>CAWBTA010000016.1:0-454344 GCA_963791625.1 uncultured Acidimicrobiales bacterium | reverse complement strand
ATCCCCACGTTTTGCTGGACGAAACGTGATGGCCGGTGGGTGACGGCGAGGTGAACATACCTGGAAGCCATGCGACTTCAGGTGCAATCTTGCTGCTTCCTGAACTGAACTAGGAGCTGTCGAAAGCGCGGGCATTTGGGCGGGTTCCGGAGTAGCGCGCAGGTCAGTAGTTCACTCCAGTTCGAGGCTGTTTGATCAGCGAAAGGCGCGTTCGAAGATGATCATCACACGGACACCGTTGCGTATCTCGATCGGTGGCGGCGGCACGGATCTGCCGTCGTACTACGAGCAGCGCGGCGGGTTTTGTATCTCGGCGGCCATCGACAAGTACATCTTCATTTCGCTCAATCGCACCTTTACGTCCGACTACTTCTTGAAGTACTCCAAGCTCGAACGGACCTCGTCGATTGACGAGATCGAGCACCCCATAATCCGCGAAGCGTTCCGCTCGCATGGCGTTGGTTCGTCGCTCGAATTCGGCAGCACGGCCGACATCCCGGCCGGAACCGGGCTGGGCTCGTCGGGCACGTTCACGGTCGGCCTGCTCAAGGCGCTCCACGCCTACGGCCGCAGCCCGGTTGTCACGCACGACCTGGCCGAAGAGGCGTGCCACATCGAGATGGACTTGCTCAACGAGCCGTGCGGCAAGCAAGACCAGTACATCGCAGCGTTCGGTGGGCTCACCTGTTTCGAGTTTCACAAGAGCGGCGAAGTGAAGGTCTCACCGCTGCGAATTTCCACCGACACGCTCAACGATCTCGAAACACATCTGCTGCTGTTCTTCACCGGTTACAGCCGCTCGGCCTCGGGCATGTTGGCCGACCAGAAGACCCGTTCACAGACCAACGATGCTGTGATGCTCGACAACCTCGACCGCACCAAGGAACTCGGCTACGAGATCCGAGACGCCCTCGAAGGCGGCTACTGCGAAGACTTCGGCAAGATGATGCACCAGCACTGGGAGACCAAGCGCAAACGCTCCGCTGGCATGAGCAACCCCGAGATCGATTCGTTCTACGACCTTGCGATGGACAACGGCGCAACCGGCGGCAAGCTCGTCGGCGCGGGAGCTGGTGGCTTCCTGTTGCTCTACACCGCTGACCCGCAGCGAGTGCGCGCTGCCATGTCGGGTGTGGGGCTTCAGGAAGTGCCGTTCCGCTTCGATCTCGACGGTTCCGTCGTGCTGGCCCGGAGCTGAGTCATGCAATGTGTGGTCCTCGCGGGTGGACTTGGCACGCGGCTCTCCAGCGTCGCCGGCAACGTCCCCAAAACGCTCATGCCGGTCGGCGGGCGGCCGTTCGCCGAGTACCAACTGGAATGGCTCGCCGACAACGGCGTGACCGACGTGGTGTATTGCATCGGCCACGGAGGTTCGCAGATCAGGGATCATCTCGCCGACGGCTCACGTTTCGGCCTGCGCATCCAATACGTCGACGAAGGTAGCCAACTGCGAGGCACCGGCGGCGCGTTGCGCCTCGCGTTCGATGAAGGCGTGCTGCACAACAACTTCTTCGTGCTCTACGGAGACTCGCTGCTTACCATTGACCTTGAAGCGGTGAACGAGCGCTATCAGGCATCACGGTGCCTCGCTCTCATGACGGTGTTTCGCAATGACGGCCACTTCGACAAAAGCAACGCGTCCTTCGACGGCCGCACGGTGTTGTACGACAAGCGCCAACCACACCCGGACATGCGCTGGATCGACTACGGCCTCATGCTGCTGTCGCGACCGGTGATCGGCGAGATCGAACCCAACTGCGTGGTCGACCTGAGCGACGTGCTCTTTGAACTTTCTCTCCGAGGCCAATTGGCGGGCTTCGAAGCAACCAACCGATTTTACGAAATCGGTACCCCAGCAGCGCTCGCAGAACTCGAAGAAAGACTCACGGCGGGAAGGACCTCGGCCACATGAGCACCACCTTAGGAATCACACGCGGGCGTCGAACGGAGCCCCATCCGTTCGACCCGGAGATCACCGTCTTGATCCCCGAAAACGACGTGCTCGACCCGGAGATCTCTCTGGTCGTTCCGGCCATGAATGAAGCGATCACCATCGCCGAGTTCGTGGCATGGTGCCATGAGGGCCTGGCGAGGGCCGGTGTGCGCGGTGAGATTGTCATCGTCGACAGCTCCACCGACGCAACCCCCGAGATAGCGGTGGGTCTCGGGGCCCGCGTCATCTGCACTCCCAAGCGCGGCCTTGGCCGCGCCTACATCGACGCCCTCCCCGTCATTCGCGGGAAGTGGATCGTGATGGGCGACGCCGACTGCACGTACGACTTCCGCAATCTGGCGCCGTTCGTTGAGGAGTTCCGTGCCCACTTTGAGTACGTCATGGGCTCACGATGGAAGGGCACCATCGAAGAGGGTTCCATGCCGTGGCTCCACCAGAAGCTCGGCACGCCCATCACTACCTGGATCTTGAACCGGCTCTACGGCAGCACGTTCTCCGACATCCATTGCGGCATGCGTGGCATCACCAAAGACGGTCTTGAGCGCATGTCTCTCAGCTCACAGTCGTGGGAATACGCGTCGGAAATGGTGTTGAAGTCGGTCCACCTTGGGCTGCGCACCACCGAGGTGCCGGTGACATTCCTGAAGGACCAGGAAGGCCGCGTCAGCCACCATCGGCGCATGGGTTGGTTCAGTCCGTTCCAAGCGGCGTGGATCAACTTGAAGGCGATGTTCATCTACGGCGCCGACTTCTTCCTGATCCGACCCGGTGGCTTCTTCTTGTTACTCGGGCTGATCCTCACGCTGCCGCTTAGCTTTGGTCCGGTCCATGTCGCTGGCGTCACTTACTCGTTGTTCTGGATGTTGCTTGGGCTGACGTTCGCCATCGTTGGCTTGCAGGCCATGTACCTCGGGATATTGGCCGAGGTCTTCTACGACTACCGCAATCGAAAGACCCAACCGCGGCTGCATGAGTTCCGGTACACGAAGACGGTCAGCCTCGCCTTCGCAGCGATGGCGCTCGGCATTGGATGCACGGTGCCGCTCATCATCCGCTACTTCCAGGGTCACCTCTCGTTGGTGGCCGATGCCCTACAAGCGCACCTTGCGGTCACGGGCCTGATGTTCATCCTGGGCGGCTTTTCCACGTTCACGTTCGTGCTGGTGTTGCACGCAGCAACGCAACCGGGTGTTCGACGTGCTCAATCCTGAAGTGGCCCGTTCCGGCAGCTTCGCCGAGCACACCAAGCCAACCATCGTCGACCGATTCGGCGTGTGGTTGTCACGGCGAAGCATCACCCGCCATACCGGCGACCTGACCGGGGCGCGCATCGCCGACATCGGCTGCGGCTTCCAGGCGACACTCGCCCGGTCACTCATGCCCAAGGCGTCCCACGTCACCCTGCTCGACCTTTCGGTGGCGCCCGATTTGCTCACCAACGACAAGGTGACCGCGCTGGTTGGCCCGTTCGAAAACGCCATGGCGCGCATCCCCGACGCGTCGATCGACACGCTGTTCTGCATCTCCGTCTTGGAGCATCTCGCCGATGATCGGCTGGCGCTCAAAGAGTTCCGCCGGGTGCTTACCGACGACGGCACCATGGTCGTCAACGTTCCGTCGTGGTGGGGCAAGGCGGCGCTCGAATTCTCGGCGTTCCGGTTGCGGCTCAGCCCGGCCGAAGAGATGGACGACCACAAGCGCTACTACGACCCGCGTGACCTCTGGCCGCTGCTGGTTGAAGCCGGTTTCGTACCGCACGGCATCCGTTGCCGCCGCCACAAGTTCGGCCTCAACACCCTTGCAGTGTGCCGTGTTGCCCAACCCTACCGAGAGGACTCCAAGTGAGTTTTGCCGCAGATTTCCTAGCCGAAACCACCGCGCTGATCGAGGCTATCGACGCCGATGTCATCGAAGAGATGGCGCTTGGTTTGGCTGACGTCCGTGACCGCGGCGGCCGGCTTTTCATCCTCGGTGTTGGCGGTTCGGCGGGTCACGCCGGACACGCCGTCAATGACTTTCGCAAGATCTGCGGCTTCGAGGCCTACGCGCCGACCGACAACGTCTCCGAACTCACGGCAAGGACCAACGACGAAGGCTGGGACACGGTGTTCCGTGCCTGGCTGTCTGGCTCGCGTCTTCGGGCTGAGGACGGCATCTTGGTGTTCTCGGTCGGTGGTGGCAATCGCGAAAAGAATGTGTCGGCCAACCTCGTTGCGGCCCTCGAATTGGCGGTGGAAGTAGGCGCCTCCATCTACGGCATCGTCGGTCGCGATGGCGGCTACACCGCCACCGTCTCCGACGCCTGCGTCATCATCCCGCCCACCTACCCGAAGCACGTCACGCCCCATACCGAAGGTCTGGCCGCAGTGGTGTGGCACCTGCTCGTGACCCACCCCGCCATGGCGCAGGTGGAGACGAAATGGGAGTCCCTGAAGTGATGGCCACTCGCTATGCGGTCGTGGGCGGCGCCGGCTTCATTGGTGGCCACGCAGCCGACCGACTGCTGGCTCGCCCCGAGGTGGAACGGGTGACGATTTACGACAACTTCTCGTCCGGTCGTGAGTGGCATCACGCTGATCATTCCGACGACGAGCGACTGGTCGTCGTGCGCGGTGATGTGAAAGATCTCGACACCCTGACGTTCGCGCTGCAAGGTCATCACACGGTGATTCACCTGGCTTCAAACCCCGACATCGCCCGGGCCGCCACCGAGCCCGACATCGACTTCTGGGAAGGCACGTTCCTCACCAACCAAGTCGTCGAAGCGATGCGTCGCGCCGAAGTGCCGACGCTGCTCTATGCCTCGGGAAGCGGTGTGTACGGCGACATTGGCTCGGTGGAAGCAATGGAAGATCACGCGCCGCTTGAACCGGTTTCCACCTACGGCGCCAGCAAACTTTCGGGCGAGGTATTGATCGCGGCGTACTGCCACATGTTCGGTCTGCGGGGTCGGGCGTTCCGATTCGGCAACGTGGTCGGCCCTCGTCAAACGCACGGTGTCGGGTTCGACTTCGTGCGTCGACTCATCGATGACCCGACACAACTTGCCATCCTTGGCAACGGCAGTCAGTCGAAGAGTTACATCCACGTCTTCGATGTGCTCGACGCCGTCTTCACGGCCGAGACCGCCGGTGACGCTCCCTTCGCCGTGTACAACGTGGCTACCGGTGACTACGTCACCGTCACCGAGATTGCGCACCTCGCCATGCAGGTCGTGGGGCTGAGCCTGAACGACGTGCACTTCGCCTACACCGGCGGCGATCGCGGCTGGAAAGGTGACGTACCGGTCGTGCGCATCAACACCGACCGCATCCGTGCACTTGGCTGGAACAACAAGCTCATGTCCGGCGAAGCACTCACCGCCGCCATGGAATCCATGCTGGGCGACTTCCAAGCGAATCGCATGTGATGGACGCTCGACCCGCAGTCTTTCTTGATCGCGATGGTGTGCTGAATCGGGCCATCGTGCGCGACGGCAAGCCGTTCTCACCGATGCAGCTCTCTGAGTTTCGTCTCCTGCCTGGCGTCATCGAAACATGTGATCGACTCGCCGCCGCCGGCCTGCCAATAGTGGTAGTGACCAACCAGCCCGAGGTTGCCCGCGGACGGCTTTCCATGGACGCACTCGACGACATGCACGCCGAGTTGTGGCGGCGCTTGCCCGTCACCGAAGTCATCGTTTGTCCTCACGACAACAACGACATGTGCACCTGCCGCAAGCCACTGGCCGGCATGATCCTTGACGCCGCGCAACGCCACAACTTCGATCTTTCCCGCAGCGTCATGGTGGGTGATCGGGCCTCGGACATCAAGGCCGGAACGGCGGCGGGCTGCATGACCATTCGCGTCGGGAACGGTTACCTGGACGAAGACGATGTCACCGCCGATGGCCACGCCGACTCATTGCAAGAAGCTCTTCCGCTCATCCTTCAACTCATCCTTCAACTCACCAGGTAGGTACCCATGAACGCCAACGACTTCACCGTAAAGATCTTCGCTGACGGCGCCGACATCGCCGGCATCCGCAAGCTGGCAGCCGACCCGCTCATCAAAGGTTTCACCACCAACCCCACGCTCATGCGCAAGGTTGGTATCACCGACTACGAAGCGTTCAGCAAAGAAGTACTCGACGTCATTGAGGGTCGCCCGATCTCGTTCGAAGTCTTCGCAGATGATGACGCCGAGATCGAACGGCAGGCACTGAAGATCGCCTCGTGGGGCGAGAACATCTACGTCAAGATCCCGGTCATGACCACCAACGGCGTGTCCACCGCGGCGCTCGCCGGCCGCCTCGCCTCGCAGGGCGTGCAACTGAACATCACCGCCATGATGACCGTGCAGCAGGTCGAGGAAGTGCTTCCGTCACTCGAAGGTGGCCCCGCTTCGTACGTGAGCCTGTTCGCAGGGCGCGTGGCCGACACCGGCGTGGACCCGATCCCGATGATGAAAGAAGTGCTGTCGATCATCGCAAGTGAACCGCAAATCGAGCTCATTTGGGCCAGCCCGCGCGAGCTGCTCAACATTGTGCAGGCCAACGACATTGGCTGCGACGTCATCACCGTCACCCACGACCTGCTCGGCAAACTGTCCGGCCTCGGCAAAGACCTCCACCAGTTCTCCCTCGAGACGGTGCTCATGTTCCATGGAGATGCCAGTGCCTCCGGCTTCCAGCTCTAGTCGTGCTCGTGAACTCCCAGGCGTAACAGACGCCGAACGGGATCTCATCGACGCAAAGCAAGAGGACGCCTATGCCGACGCAGAGGGCACAACCGAACGGTACAACCGTTGGATCCTCGATCTGATTCGCCCCGGCATTCGAGGCAAGATTCTCGAAATCGGTGCCGGTACCGGCAACTTTTCTGCTCAGCTACGGGCACTGGGCTCGTCGCTCACCTCGGTAGAGCCTTCGGTGAGGCTGGGCCAGCATCTGCGCGAACGCGTCATGCAGGTTCCTGACGTCACTGTCGTTGAGGGCGTGTTGTCAGACGTCACCGACCGGGGTTTGACGCGGCCGTGATGCTCAATGTTCTGGAGCACATCGAGGACGAGGCTGCGGTGCTGGCCGAAGTGCGTGAGCGCCTTGCCCCCGGTGGCACCGTCAGCATCTGGGTGCCGGCTTTCGAGTTCCTCTACAGCGACTTCGACAAGAGGGTCGGCCATTTCCGTCGCTATCGCAAACCGCAACTTGTACAAGTCGTGTCCGCCGCGGGATTCACTGTGCGCAGCGCCCGCTACGTCAATTTCCCTGGGTTCTTCGCATGGTGGCTCACGATGCGAGCATCGAGCGTTGGTGCAGGTGGTGGACGACTCACGGACATCTACGACCGCGTTGTCGTGCCGGTTACGAGCCGATTTGAGAAGATTGTTCGCCCGCCGTTCGGGCTAAGCGTTCTTGTCATAGCCGAGCGTCCTCACTAGCTGGCGTAACACTCGGTCTCGTTCGGTCGAAAGTTCTTGATTCGTTCTCTTTTCCGCTACTTCGAGTTCTTGTGCCCTCGTCACTATTTGACACACAAAGTAATTCCAAGAAGGCGGGTACATCATGAATCTCAAATCCTTCCGACGGCCTCTTCTCTCAAGCGCCCTTGCGGTAGCGGCGCTTGTTGGTTTCAGCGGCTCGGCCTCCGCTGCCGAGTTCCCCAGCACCCCGGTGTTGCCAAACTCCGGTCTCGGTGCCTCCTTGGCAACTCCGGCCTGCACGGCATTGACGAGCAGCACGTTCAGCTTGCCGGGAGGTGCAGGGCCGATCTCCAAGACCGTGCAACGCTCCGACAATGCGAATGGCAGTTCCGACTTCAAGATCACGCTGACCGGAGCTATCCCTTCAACGTTCACGAGCGGGCTGGCGCTCGACTGTGTTTGGATCGACACGAATTCCAGCGGCACCATTGATGGGTCTGAAGCGGCATCGGTGTACGTGAGTTCCGTCTTCTCACCGATCGTTATTGGTGGAAGCGGCACCTCTCGCACCATGATCTTCCAGGTCAATGTTCCGGGTGCAGCTGGCAAGCAGGTGTGTGATCGAGCCTTCGCTGGTTCGATAGCGAGCGTCACAAGCAGCTTGACCAACATGTCGGGCCTTGCGAGCGGTTCCTGGGCTGCGTTCTATTCGACTAACGTCTGCAGCCCCGCCACCCCCGACCCGGTGGTACCAGAAGCACCGATTGTACCGATGCTGCTCGGCTCGGCTGGAGCCATGGCTGCCGGCATGCTGTACCTCAGCAGCCGCCGCAACCGCCCCTCGCTCATCTGACCGACGTAACCAAGGTAATGCTCGGGCCCCACGGCCCGAGCGGAACCTTGAAGACGTCTTCGGGAACTTTTCAGGGTTTCGTTTAGTTCGGTGCGTTGATTGACCGACGAGGAGTGGGTCCGCTGAACGAAAGGTTCCGCCCCCGTTGCCCACGCCGCCGACAGAAGTCGCACACCTGCTTCGGCGCGCTGGCTTTGGTGGCACCCGAACGCAGATTGAAGAGCTCGCCGCGCTCGACCGAGTCGCGCTGGTCGACCATGTGCTCGACCTGACGAATGCGCCGGTCGACGCGCCTCCGGCGAGCGTCGGCAATCCTTCGCTCAGCGGCTGGGATCGGTATGTCGATCTGTGCAACTGGTGGTACACGCGCATGGCGACCTCGCCGACGCCGATCGTTGAGAAGTTGACCCTGTTCTGGCACGGCCACTTCACGAACAACCACTTCAACACGCAGAACGCTCGGTGGACCTACGAACAGAACGCGCTCTTCCGGACCCACGCGCTGGGCGATCTGCGCGTCCTCACGCAAGGGATGGCTGTGCAACCGGCCATGCTCACGTACCTCAACAATCGGTCGAACGTGAAGGGAGGCGCCCAAAACAATTTTGCACGTGAACTGATGGAACTCTTCACCATCGGCCCCGGCTATTACACCGAGAGCGACGTCATTGAGGTCAGTCGCTCGTGGACTGGTCACACTGTGAACGACACGACTATGGCGTACGAGTTCAAACCCGAGTGGCATGACGATGAACCCAAGACGATCTTCGGGATCACCAAGAACTGGAATGGGCCCGACGTCATCAACGAGATCTTCACCAGCCCGTGGAAACGAGCCGCCGTCGCACGCTTCATCGTCACCAAACTCTGGTCATTCTTCGCCTACGCCGAGCCCGAAGATTCGATCGTCCGCGATCTCAGCGTGGTATTCATCACCTCCGGCTTCAACGTCGCAACCGTGCTGCGCGCCCTGTTTCTTCGAGACGAGTTCTACGGCCCTCACGCGCTACGAGCACTGGTGCGCACACCGACCGAGTACGTCGTGGCGGTGCTGCGGGGAACGGGCATGTCGGCCGACGAACTCCACGCCGAGTGGTACGCCGAACGGATGGGTCAGAGCCTGTTCAACCCACCCACGGTCCAAGGCTGGGGGAGCGGTCAGTACTGGCTCACCACTACAGCGATGGGGGCACGTGCCCAGTTGGTGGAGCGCATCAACTGGACCCTGGCCGCCCGCAACGCCCATCCGCTGGTCAACCGCTACGACCTCACGCCCGCGGCCCTCGTCGATCTGGCCGCCACGATCATCGACGTCGAAATGACCGTCGGCACCCGAGCCGCACTCACCGAATTCGTCACCCAAACCCGCGCCGGACACAACGGCTGGACCGAGCCTCACCTGCTAACGCTCACACTCCTCGCCCCCGAATTCCACGTGTCCTAGGCCGGTCCCGCCGGCGTGGCAAGCTACGCACATGGCTGCGACGTTTGAAGGTTTTTCAGCAGAGGCACTGGCGTTCTACGAAGGCCTCGAGGACGACAACTCCAAGGCCTACTGGACGGCGCACAAGGCGGTGTACGACCTCCAGGTGAAGGGCGCGATGGAGTCGTTCCTTGCGTCGTTGCCAGCGGACTTCCAGCCGTTCCACGTCTTTCGACCGAACCGTGACGTGCGTTTCGCCAAGGACAAGTCGCCCTACAAAACCATGCACGGCGCGACCAGCGAAACTGAAGGCGGCTCCATTCGCTATACCCACTTGGCCGCAACCGGGCTGTTGGTGGCGGCAGGCCAATACATGATGCAGAACGACCAGATTGCCCGCCAACGCGCGGCAATCGACGACGACGTTCGCGGCGCCCAACTTCTCAAGATCATCGCCGCGCTTCGCAAGAAGGGTTACGAGATCGGACCGGGCGGAAACCCTCCACTCAAGACCGCGCCCAAGGGCTATGCGGCCGACCATCCTCGCATTGAGCTGCTGCGTTGGAAGGGGCTCATTGCGTCGGTCGCTATCAGCGACGTGGCCGTCGTCACCTCGCCCCAGGTCCGGGCGGTGGCGATGAAGTTTTGGAAGGATAGCGAGCCCCTCACCGACTGGCTCGACAACAACGTCGGCCCCACCATGTTGACCTACCAACGCTGAGGGTCACGCAAGCTAACCGGGCGACCAGAGTGAGCCGTCACTGGCGGGTATCGGCAAGACATCACCCTGTTCCTCGATCATCAGGTCGAGAAGCGGGCCATCGCTCGTCACGAGCGCAGCCCCGCGATCGAGAGCGAGCGCAGCCGCACAGCAGTCGGCCAGGCTGACCGGCCGACGGACCCGGTGGTAATGACGCAGGCGAAGGCTCGCCGCTTCAAGGGCGCAGCCTTCATCGAGCCTGGTGACGTGAATTTCTAACTCGATGATGTCGGCATAGACCGAGGCTGGCGTCGCTCCTCGGGTGCGCCCGAGGAAGTAGGTGACCTCGGTGAGGTTCGCCGTAGACAAAAGTACCTGCTGCCTGGTCTTGATCTGATCTCGTACGACCGCGGCGCCCGGCTCGTTGGTTGTGTAGGCAATGAACGCCTGAGCATCAAGGACGATCAAACCGAGCCTCGCGCTCCGCATCTTCGTCGCGAGCGGTTCGTCGCATCTCGTCACTTGTCATGGCACCTGGACGGGCGTACTTCCCCATGATGCGATCAGCAGCATTGGGGTCGAACGGTCGCACAATAAGGCCGTCGGGAGTGTCGATCACTACCACGCGATCGGTGTTCCAACGCCGCCGCACGTCGGCCGGAATCGAGATCTGTCCGCCCTGTGTGACCTTCATGAGCGTAAGGGAAGTCATGCTGTCTACAATATCAGAGTAAGTATTCGTAGTGTGACATCCGGTCAGTTGGTGGCCGCTTGGATGCAGAACAACGTCAGCGTTACAGCTCGGTGAATGGCAGTGGAAACCTCGCGTTTGGGCATGCGGCGGGTGGGTCGTCTGGACTGGAATATCGGCATGGGGCAGACGACAGACATGACGTGGCTGAATCGGTACTTCGAACGAAGCAGTATCCGACACGCGGTGCCGTTTGTGTGGCCGGGAGATCGGGTGCTGGAGGTCGGCACCCGGCACGGCGAGTTCCTTGAAGCCTTCGCCGACCACGGCGAAGCCAGCATCGGTCTCGACCCCTGCCTTACCCCGTGCTGGACATCAACGTTCGCGCTCACCCGCGGCGAGTTTCCCGAAGCCGTCGAGGGTCTGGGGCGCTTCGACGCCATCGTCATGATGTCGGCGCTGCACCACACGTCCTCGGCGCAGCTGTCGCGCTGGGCCAGCACTATTGCCTATCTGCTTGAACCGGGCGGCCGCTTCATCGCCACGGTGCCTTCACGGTTCGTTGCGTCAGCGCTCCAGAGCGAGATTGACAGCATTGCCGACCCGCAGCATGCGTTGGCCGCCATGACCGGTGCGGGCCTCTTCCTGAAAGCACACCGTCGCTTTCAGTTCGGTCTCAACAACCTCTACGTCTTCCAGCGCCGCAAAGACCCGCCGGGAGTGCTCCGGTCTTACCGCGACCGCGTGCTCGTAGGCTGAGAGTTCCGTTCTCGTTCTCGATTTGTCCATCTTGGC
Source organism: uncultured Acidimicrobiales bacterium (assembly GCA_963791625.1). Taxonomy (GTDB): domain Bacteria; phylum Actinomycetota; class Acidimicrobiia; order Acidimicrobiales; family Ilumatobacteraceae; genus JANMCE01. The sequence continues at coordinate 442,528 of CAWBTA010000016.1, read as the reverse complement.
GTCGGTTTCGTCCGGCAAACTCAAGTGCGGGTTTTTCTGGGTTAGGCGGCATTTTTGATGCGAAGTTCGAAAGCGAAGCGATGCTGCGCCGTATTGGTCGCCATGGCGGTGTTCGTTGCCGCGCCCGGGGTCGGCGCCGTCGAATGCACGTGCCCTGCCATCTATGTGGGTGACATCCCCGGTATCGACCCCACCGTGCCTCCCCGCATCAACCCGGTCTGCATCGCGCTCGGTAGCACCCGACAAGGTGAACCCGGTTACGGGGAACCCCATCACCGTTCCGTCCGCAGCTGTCGCGGTCACCAAGTCGATCACCCGGGTGGATAACAACGACGGCACGGCCACCTTCTCCGTCACCCTCACCGGTCCGATCCCGGCGGCCGTCACCTCCATTGACGTGCTTGACTGCGTGTGGATCGACGTGAACGGCAACGGACTGTTCGATCAGGGTGAATCGATGCGCGCCTATGAGGGCGACAAGGCGACCGTCCAGGGCACCGGCAGCAGGCGGACGGTCGACTTCACACTCACGGTGCCGAATGCGGCGGGTCGAACGGTTTGCGACGTCGCTGCGGGTGTGAACTTCGCCGGGCTCACGGGCACGATCACCAACCAGACCGGTATCGAGTCCGGCTCATGGATCCAAGCGATCTCGCCCTCCGTGTGCTCCGAAGGCGCCGTTCCGGCCGTGGTGCCTGAGGCGAGCTTCGTCCCCTCACTGCTCGCATCTGCTCTTGGTGGACTTGGCATCGGCTGGTTCGCCATGCGTCGTCGTCGTCTCGCCACAGTCTCCGTCCCCGTGGAAGGAGCGAGTCGATGATGCGCACGCGGAATGCTCGGTGGCTCGCAGCGGCCGCCACCATTGCTCTTTCACTGGTGCCGACGCGTGCCGCTTCGGCCGCCGCTTTGCCACCCGTTGACGGATTCGCAATTGACGCCAGCCTTGTTGGCCTTCCCACCAAGTGTCTGAATGCAACCACGGGCGAGTGGGCGGTGGCCTGGAACTTCTCGGTCACCAGCGCCATCAACGGCTTCAGCGTCACGGCGAAGAGCGCCTCAGCCGGCGGCCTCATACTGACGTCCCAGGCCCAAAAGGCGATCTTCCCCACTGCTCCGTCGCGCACAATCAGCTTCACCGGCTCGGGCACCTACTTCGGGAAAGATGCCGTCACCCAAACCGTCACCTACGACCTGTTGGTCAGCGACACGGCGGCGCGAGACGGCAAGCTCGTTCCCACTAACCCGTTGGCAACCACGTTCACCAGTCCATGCACTACGTCGGCCAGTATTGCAACGACCACGACTACCATCTCGTCTACGGCCTGCTCATGTACCCCGGTCGTGACGGTAAAGGACCCGGCCGCCACGACGACATCGACAACCTCGACGACGTCCGCGGCATCGACTTCATCGACGTCGATCGCGACCGCGATCGTCTTGCCGGGAGCGGTGTCACCCGGCTCGACCGTCGCCGTGCTCGCGGTGACGGCAAAGCCGAAATCGCTGCCACGCACCGGTGGCGATGTCCGTTCGTTACTGGCTACCGCTGGCGCATTCCTTATCGTCGGCATCACCCTTGCAGCCCTGCCGCGGCGGCGAACCCCCGGGCGGGTTGGCTAGCCGTTTCCCCTGGCCTACGGGCCGACGGTGAAGGAGAAGTCGAGCACCTGTTTGCCCTCAACCGAGTACCGGAACGTATGGGTGCCGCTGGGCAACGGGCCGCTCTTCGTCGGCCAGCACCAGTTGGTGCGCTCCTTGGTCGATTGGTTCCACCTCAGGTCGGTTGCGCTCGTAGCCGGTAAGCCGTTCACGAGCCACACCCCACCATGTTTCATACCCGGCCGCACTCCTTCGATCGTCCAGAAAATGCAGGCGGTGGGTGAACCGCCCGGAAGCGATTTCACGGCAGGAAGCGGCGCGGCCGATCCCGCAACCTTTCCGGCCGTGAGCTGCACACCGCTCACCTTGACCGAACCCGTCGCAACCGAGGCCACCGACTGCGGTATCGTCGTGTCTGCGACTGGCGTACCGGCAGCAGCGATGTAGTCGACACCAACCCGCTGCAGGAGAGAACCAGCCAGCGCGATCGGTCGAGCCTGCGTCAACGTGTCGTTCCAGCCGGCCTGGGTGACAATACCGAGCAGATGGCCGCTGATATCGAACACGCCCGCACCCACGCCACCCGACGGAATCGGCGACGTGAGGTTCAACCAGTCGGCGTCGGCCGACGGCAGAGCAGCTGTGCCCGACAGGACCGAAAGTGTGGCTGACTCGGCCTGCGAAAAGGCCAGGGTGCGAACAGCTACACCATCGCCTGGAATGACTGCGTGCGACAGTTCGACCGGGGTCAAGGCAGGCAACGGCACGCGGCGGCCCTGTGAGTCGCGGTCGATCTGCACCACCGCCAAATCGACCGCGGCATTCTCGCCCGCGACGTGACCGCGGAAGCGAACCTTGGGAGCGGAATCGGTGCCCTCCACGAACGCAAGAAGCAGGTCGGGGTTGTCGCAGCCGGGCGTCGCCGCAACACCCTGATAGCTGGTGAGGATAAGGCCGTCTGCGGTGAGAACAACACCGGTACTGTTGGTGCACGCCTCACCCGACGCGGCGAACCGCCGGATCTGAACGACCGCGGCCGACAGCTCGGTCAACGACTTTCGTGGCGATTCAGTCGTAGTTGGCGCCCCATGTGTGGTGACCGGCGCCAGGTTCGTAGGGACGGTGGAAGGGTCGAGCGCCGTCGCGACGCCCGGCGGGCCAACCGGACTCACCGCTACGTTTGATGTCTTCGTTCGAATGTCGCGCGGCGAGGTCAGCAGAACGATGCCGAAGCCCACGACCAGGATCGCGGTTGCAAGCGCGACAACACCGAACTGCACGCGAAAGCCCGACAGCGGCAAGCCAGCCTTCGTCGGCTGGTTCACACCGTTACTCGTCGGGTGTCGGCTTGAACTGATAGCCGTGTCCTCTGATAGTCAGGATGCGACGAGTTGCCTCGCCCCCAGCTTCGATCTTTCGGCGGATGCGCTTCACATGCACGTCGAGCGTCTTGGTGTCCCCGTAGTAGTCACTGCCCCAGACACTCGAAATCAGCGTCTCCCGTGAGATGGCACGCCCGGGATTGGTCAGCAGAATGGAGAGCACCTTGAACTCTTTGCGGGCCAAGATGACGGGGGTGCCATGGACGGTTACTTCGTGTTTGGCCAGATCCATGCGCAGGTCGCCGTACTCGTAAACGCCGGTGGCCAACACCTGGTCGGGACCCTTGCGCTCAAGCTCGCGACGATGGGCGGCTCGCACACGCGCCACCAATTCACGCACCCGGAACGGTTTGGCCACATAGTCGTCGGCGCCCATCTCGAAGCCGAGCACGACATCCATTTCGCTGAAGCGGGAACTCAAGAAGATCACCGGAACCGATGACGTCAGGCGGATGTGGCGGCAAAGATCCATGCCCGATAGCCGAGGAAGGGAAACATCGGTGAGCACGACACCCGGGCGGATTGAATCGAACAACTCGATGGCTTCCCGGCCATCTCGGGCGACAACAACGGAGAAGCCTTCGATGGTGAAGATTTTGCTGAGCTTCTTCGCGTGCTCGTCGTCGGCCTCGGCCAGCAGAATCTTGAACGCCGACGAACTGGTCCAGCTTTGCTGGTCTCTCGCCACGGTTGCTACTCCCACCACTGCCGCCATTCCTTAACTTGCGTCAATTCGAACAATGTCGACTCTTCCACCCGAGAGTGAACCGGTACGGGTTGTTATGGCAACGGCACTATGAACGAAGTGGGAATTCTTCCTGAATGACTTGAGGTCAACCGATCAGACGATTACGCAGCTGATCGGGTGCTGAAGAACGGAGTCCCTTCTGCAGCAGCCAGCTTTCGATGGAGCCGTACTCGGCCCGAAGCGCCGTAAAGACCAGGTGAATCGTGCTGGCCCTGGCCGACAGCATTTCGTCGAGCATCTCGGGTGTACGGCCCGACTCTTCCATTCGTTTGCGCAACTCAGGTTCGTTCTCCATGCGCCGTTCCATGCGCTGCCGAAACCCGGGCATGATGGCGGCGGTGAGGGCGTAGTCCTCGGCGATGAGGTCGTCATCGACGCCGAGCAGTTCGAGCACGAAGGCGGCCAGCAGACCGGTGCGATCCTTGCCTGCGGCACAGTGGAATACCGCCGGTCCATCGAGGTCGGCCAGCAGTTGTACGGCTGCGGCGAATCGCTCCTCAGCCTCGCCGATGATCTTGAGGTAGGCGACACTTATGCGCGGCTCTCCGTCACCGAAGAACTGCTGCGTGCGATCGACGATAGGCAGGTGGTGCACCGCCACGCCACCCTGCTCAAGCAGGCTCGGACCGGTGCGAGCCAGCTCCTCCTCGGACCGCAGGTCGACGACGGTCGACAGCTCGACAACGTCTATGAGGAGCAGGGCGTCGGCGGGTGAGAGGGTATCCAGACCGTCGCTGCGAAACAGCAGCCCGGTGCGCACGAAACGGTCACTGCCGACCGGGTAGCCGCCGATGTCGCGGAAGTTGAGGGGGCCGTCCAGGTCAAGGATTCGGTTCGGCGCCGCGGCGTCAGGGGTTTCCGTGGTGATGAACATGTCTGCCTTCCTATCAAGCGAGTGTGAACGGGCGGTGTCCAACGTGGAAAGAACAGCTCGCGTGTGACGAATGACCAAGGTGAACGGAAAGTGAACAAAGGCGGAAATATGACCCATAAGGCTGGATCGCATTGGTGAGCCTCTGCGACGATCTGATTTCCCTGTGATGCTTCCCGCCCCGATCGCAGATTTCCGCTCCTTCAATAGGGAGCTGTCGTGGCTCGATTTCAATGATCGGGTCATGTCGCTCGCGTTCGACGCCTCGGTGCCGCTTCTCGAACGGGTGCGGTTTGCGGCCATCTGCGCCGGCAACATGGATGAGTTTTTTGAAGTTCGAGTGGCGGGTGTCCAGGATCGGGTCACGAACGGCCTGCACGGCCCGGGTGCCGACGGCATGCACCCGACCGACGTGCTCCGTTCAGTGCTCGATCGGACGGCGGGTTTCGCGGAACGTCACGACAAGCTGGTGCTGGACGTCCTCCTGCCAGAATTAGCTCACTGCGGCATCGAAGTCGTGCACTGGATGACTACCACCGAAGAGGAGCGTGCGGAAGCGTCGAGCCTTTACGACCGGCTGCTCCATCCGGTGCTCACGCCCCTAGCGGTTGACCCGGCCCATCCGTTCCCTGCCATCTCAAACCTGTCGCTCAACATCGGCGTATTGATCTCGGCTGGTTCGTCCGAACGGTTCGCCCGGGTCAAGGTACCTGACGTGCTGCCACGTTTCGTGCGCTTGCACAGCACTGGTCGGTTCATGCTGCTCGAGCACCTCATCGGCGCCCACCTTGGTCGTCTCTTCGGCGATGTCATGATCACCGGCCACGCCATGTTCCGTGTCACCCGCAAGAGCGATTTGTCCGTCGACAGTGATGAGGCTGATGATCTCCTCGAAGCGGTCGAGCTTGAACTTCGCCGTCGCCGTTTCGGCAAGGCCGTGCGCATCGAGTTCGGTCCGGCTGCTGACCCTCGCATCGCCGAACTGCTCATGCGCGAGCTGCATCTCTCGCCGGCCGCAGCCGTCACACACCGTGGACCGCTCGGCATGTCCAGTCTGCACCAGCTCGCCAACATCGACCTTCCCGAGCATCACTTCCCTACGCGTGTGCCACGCGTTCCGAACTGGTTACCGGGTCCGAGCGGCGGCTCGATCTTCGAAGTGCTCCGTGACGGTGATCGTTTCGTGCACCATCCGTACGAGGCGTTCGATGCCACGGTGGTGGAGTTTGTCCGCGCCGCCGCGGCCGACCCGGCAACAGAAGCGATCAAGATGGCGTTGTATCGCACGTCACGCGACGGTGCCGTGATTGAGGCTCTCATCGGTGCAGCGCGGGCTGGTGTACAGGTGGTGGCGCTTGTTGAGCTTTTCGCCCGGTTTGATGAGGGAGCCAACATTGCGTGGGCCCGACAGCTTGAGGACGCCGGCGTGCACGTGGTGTACGGGCTCGTGGGTTTGAAGACGCATGCCAAGTGCGTGCTCGTGGTCCGACGCGAAGGCAACCGCATGCGCCGCTACGCCCATATCGGCACCGGCAACTACAACGCCACCACCGCTGCTATCTACGAAGACGGTGGATTGTTCACCGCCGACCCCGACATCGGACGCGATGTCGGGGAGCTGTTCAACCATCTCACGGGGTTCAGCGCAGTTGAGTCCTACCGATCGCTGGTGGTCGCACCCGAACACCTCCGCAAAGAACTCCTCCGGCTCATCGCGTTGGAGGCCAGCTACGGCCCCGCCGGGCGTATCGTCATCAAGTCCAACGCCGTCGTCGACGAGCAAATGATCCAAGCGCTCTACCGCGCGTCGCAGGAGGGCGTCGCCATCGATCTCATCGTGCGGGGTGCGTGTTGCCTGCGGCCAGGAGTGGAGGGGCTGTCGAAAGGCATTCGCGTCCGTTCGATTCTCGGCCGCTTCTTGGAGCACTCGCGCATCTACAGTTTCGCCAACGGCGAGGGCGTCGGTCGGGAGGCTCTGCTCATGGGTTCGGCTGACCTGATGGAACGAAACCTGGATCGGCGGGTGGAGGTGTTGGTTCCGATCACGTCGGACGAGTCTCGTCGTCGGGTTCGCGGCATTCTTCAGGCCTGTCTGGACGACGATCGCTACGTCTGGTCCCTCGGCTCCGACGGCGCCTGGACCTCGATTGGCACCTCCACGGGTTGCAGCGCTCAAGACCGGTTGTAGTCACGGCGGTTCCGTAAATTCATCAAGAGTTCTCAGCGATGTCGCCTACCGCTCAACTGGTTGTCACGAAGGTGAACTCGGATGATCACATGCGCGTGCAACGCCTGCTGGCTCGGTCCGTAGACCCCGGTGATCGAGTGCTCTACGTCGGCGATGCACCCAAGCGTTTCTTCGCCGCCAGCCGTAATCACGTTGCGACGAGCAGATCAGCCGACTCGATCTTTGACCCGAGCCTCGACGGTGACTGCTTCGATGTCATCATTGCGAGAGGTTCGATCGACCTGCTCAGTGACGACGATGCATTCGCATGGGCGCGCCACGCCCTGTCGATGATCGGTCCGAATGGCCGACTGGTGGTCGCCGTTCGACCAGTCTGGCTGAATATGACCTGGCCGGACCTTGATTTCTCCGTGCTGCAGAGTTGTCTGGACGAGCAACGTCTGGCTGATCCCCGGTCGGTCTTCGCCTGCGTGACCCGCGCCGGATTCCGGGACCGCGGCGAACGGCAAGGCTGGTTCACCCACCACATGGTCAATGTCTTCACCCCGGTCGAAGCCCCAAGCTCGTGGGATTGGACGGTAAGCGAACTGATCGCCCGCTAGCGCATACGCATCGGAATGCCCACCGCATGGACGGGTGGCAACTCCGGACGGACGAGCGGCTGTTCCACAGGCATAAGACAATTATCATCGAGTGGTGCCACAAGTAGCGAGAGGTGCCCGGCCTGAAAGCAAGGTCGGACGAAATCGTGCGTGACGAGCTTGGTTTGGGTCGGGGACTCAACTCCGACGCAGATCACATGGCTGATGGCGCTCAAGGTGGTGACGTCCGCCAACGACATGACGCCCCGGAGATACTGCTGCCCAGGAAATCGAATGACTCGTCCCTTTGCTCGTAACCACAGCGCAAGCGCCGCGGCGCGGGCGCCGGGGTGATCTCCGACCAGATACTCGTCTCGATCAATGACGGCCAGATCCCCGCCCACAGTCTCAAGCACGTCGGCCGAGGACCGGCATCCGGTTGAGATGGCCACTGCATAGTGCAGTGACGGTTCGCGGACGACGTGAATGGACACGATGGCGACCTCAAGCAGCCGAGAGGCAACATCGAGCGCAAACTGCTCGCAGTCATCCTGGCTGGTGTGGCCGGCGTCGATACCGACGACGACCGCCGGCAAGAGCTGCATCATGATTGGTTGGCGTGGTCGTCGTTCGTACTCATACAGGCCTCCATGGTCGGGTCCTCGCCTGAACATAAGCCGTTTGACCCATGGAGAAAAGGGGTGACGGAGAGTGTTCGCCCAGTCTTTAGACGGGCGTCACATGGGTGCCATTTCGGGTCACATTTCGACTTTTGTTTACCTTCCGTTCACCTTGCGTCGAGGTATCAGACACGCAGCCCTCTTACGTTGAAGTCGACCCAAACATTTTCAAGGAGATTTTGCGTGATTCTCACGAAGCGTTCTGTTCCGGTGCTCGGCCTTGTCGCTCTGGCGCTTGTTGCCGGTGCGTGCAGCAGCAGCAAGAAGACGACAACGGCGGCGACCACCTCGGTGACTACGGCCACCGGAGCGGCAACGACCGCAGCCCCCGCGGTCACCACGGCCAAGCCGGCCGACACGACGGCTGCCCCCACCGCCACGACGGCGAAGGCCGCCGCCGCCACCGGCTCGCTCAAGGCGGCCACCCTCAATGCCTCGGGTGCCACCTTCCCGAAGGCGTTCTATGAAGCAGCTATCGCGGATTTCACCAAAGCCAACAAGGACGTCAAGATCAACTACGGCGGCGGCGGTTCCGGTAAGGGCCGCACCGACCTCGCCGACCAGATCACCGACTGGGCCGGCTCGGATGGCACGGTGAAGGAGGAGGACAAGGCCAAGTTCAAGGGTGGCGAGTTCCTGTACTTCCCGACCGTCGTGGCGCCCATCACGGTTTCCTACAATGCCGATGGCGTTGAGAAGCTGAACCTCACACCTACGGTCCTCGCCAAGATTTTCCAGGCCGAGATCACCAAGTGGAACGACCCGGCCATCGCTGCCGACAACGCCGGAGTGAAGCTTCCCGACGCCGCCATCGTGGTTGTGCACCGCTCAGATGGCTCTGGCACCACCGAGAACTTCACCAAGTTCCTCGATGCAGCAGTTGGCTCGAAGGGCGACGGCACGTGGAAGTTAAAGAGCGGCTCCACCGTTGAGTGGCCGACCGCCACCACGGCAGCCGAAGGCAACGGCGGCGTGGCCAAGGCCATCAAGGACACCAAGGGTGCCATTGGCTACGTCGATCTTTCCGACGCCAAGGCCACTGGCCTGAAGTTCGCCTCCATCCAGAACCAGGCCAAGGCATTCATCGCCCCCACGCTCGAAGGTGCTTCGGCCGCGGCCGAAGGTGCAGAGATCAAGCCTGACCTGACCTACTTCGCCGGTTGGGCCAAGGGTGACAAGGCGTACCCGATTGCTGCGCAGACCTGGATCATTGTGTACAAGAAGCAGACCGACAAGGCCAAGGGTGAAGCAACCAAGGCGTTCATCAACTACGTTCTCACCGATGGGCAAAAGACAGCCGCAGACATCGATTTCGCACCGCTGCCGAAGGCACTCGCCGACAAGGCGATTGCGCAGCTGGCCATGATCGAGATTCCTGCCTGACGTGAGTAGTCCTGCGCTCGATCTTCGAGCATCCAAGAGCGGGGGTGAGACCGGATTCCGCGGTCTCGCCCTCGCTGCTGGCGCGTTCGTGCTGGTCATCCTCGGCGCCATTGCGTTCGTAACTACATCGAAGGCCTGGCCGACGTTCCGGTTGATGGGCCTCGATTTCTTCACCACCAAACGGTGGAGTGCTACGGATCGTATCTACGGTGCCACCGCGTTCATCTTCGGCACCATCGTCAGCTCGATCATTGCGCTGATCTTGGCCGTACCGGTAAGCATCGGCATCGCCCTGTTCACCACGCAGATCGTGCCGGCGAAGTTCCGCAAACCGGTCATCTACGCAGTTGACCTGCTTGCCGTCATTCCGTCTGTCGTGTTCGGGCTTTGGGGTATCAACGTACTCGCACCGAAGATGGACGGGTTCTACAAACTACTGAACCGAACCTTTGACGGAATTCCGCTACTGAACAAGTTGTTCGGACCTTCGGCCGGCGGCAAATCGTTCTTTACGGCTGGCATCATCTTGGCGCTCATGATCACGCCGATCATCTCGTCACTGTCGCGCGAAATCGTCGACACCTGCCCGCCGGGCGAGCGCGAGGGTGCCTTGGCGCTCGGCGCCACCCAGTGGGAAATGATCCGCGGTGTAGTGATCCCCCACTCCAAAGGCGGCCTGGTTGGTGCGATCATGCTGGGCCTGGGTCGAGCCATGGGCGAAACCATTGCGGCCACCCTGGTCATTGGTTCTTCGCCGCAGATCACCGCCAACCTCTTCGGGTCCGGTAACTCTATGCCGGCATTTATCGCCAGTCAGTGGGGAGAAGCCGACACGCCGACCAAGTCGGCCTTGATTGCGTTGGCGGTCACGCTGTTCTTGATCACCCTGCTCGTCAACATTGTTGCAACGCGTACTGTCGCCCGTTCACAACTCAGGTCAGCGGGAGGCCGCTGATGGCCACCACCTCACTCAGCCTGCGTGAGTCTTCGGCGCCACTTGATCTGGCCGCTCAGGGCGGCTGGCGCTCTCTCAAGAACCGTCTGATGAGCGGCCTACTTTTTCTGTCGTTCCTCGTGGTAATGATTCCGCTCTTGTTCGTGCTCGCGGCAGTAGTGAGTCGCGGCGCCAAAGTCATGGGCTGGTCGTTTCTCACCAAGGACATTGCGCCCATCGAACGTCGGCCCGGCGGCGGTGTCGGCCCGGCCATCATGGGCACGCTTGTCATAACCGGCCTCGCAACAATGTTGGCGACCCCGCTCGGCATTATGGGTGCCGTGTTCTTGAACGAGTACAGCGCCAAAGGCATCTTCGGTCGCGTCGTGCGGTTCATGGCCAACGTCATGACGGGCGTACCGTCGGTCGTCATGGGCTTGTTCATCTACGTGATCTTCACCCTCACGTTCAAGCAACGCGGCGTGGGCGGTTCACTGGCGCTGGCGTGCCTGATGCTGCCCATCATCATCCGCACCACCGAGGAAATGCTCAAGCTCGTACCGAACTACCTGCGTGAAGCGTCGCTGGCGCTCGGCACCAGTAAAGCCCGCACCATCGTCACCGTGGTGCTGCCGGCCGCGCTGCCCGGCATCATCAGCGGTGCGTTGCTCGCGGTCGCTCGCGCTGCCGGTGAGACCGCGCCGCTGTTGTTCACCATTGGTGCTGCCAAGTCGCTGCAGATCAACCCCTTCGCCGACGAGGCGATGACCGCGTTACCGCTGCAGATTTACGGCAACGCCAGCAGTTCCTTTCCCGCCGCGCAGGCGCGAGGATGGGGAGCGGCGCTGACGTTGCTGCTCCTCTCTTTCCTCTTTACTCTCATAGCGAGGCTGGTCAGTGCCCGATTCGCAACGAAAAGGTGATCCCATGCTTGACGCAAGCACAACCAAGGAGACCTCAGCCATGAAGTTCGACGTTCCCGAACGGGCGTCGTCCAGCCCTGCGGCCACCGCAGACTCCAGTGTGTTCGCGTTGGAGGATGTCGCGGTGTTCTATACCGATTTCAAGGCTGTGCGAGACGTCAATCTCACGATCGCCAAGAACGAAATCACCGCGTTCATCGGGCCGTCAGGTTGTGGCAAGACCACCGTGCTTCGCAGCCTGAACCGTATGAACGACCTCATTCCGGGGGCTCGTGTCGAAGGCACCGTCAGGTACCGGGGCATCGACCTCTACGCCGAAGGTGTGTCCGCTACGCAGGTGCGCCACCACATCGGCATGGTCTTTCAAAAGCCGAACCCCTTCCCCAAGAGCATTTACGACAACGTGGCGTTCGGGCCGCGAGTCCATGGTGTAAAGAAGAAGAGTGAGCTCGACGCGATTGTCGGAAAAGTCACTCCGTGGCGCTGCTCTGTGGGACGAGGTGAAGGACCGTATGAACACATCAGCGCTCGGTATGTCAGGCGGTCAACAGCAGCGGCTTTGCATTGCTCGCACCATTGCGGTGGAGCCCGATGTCGTGCTTATGGATGAGCCGTGCTCGGCTCTCGACCCGATTGCGACGGCGCGCGTCGAGGACCTCATGCAGGAAATGAAGTCACAGTTCACGATCGTTATCGTCACGCACAACATGCAGCAGGCCGCTCGCGTCAGCGACCGCACCGCATTCTTCACCGCCGAGGTCAACCCCAGTGGTGATCGCCGCACGGGTGTGCTCGTCGAATACGCCCCAACGCAGACCATCTTTTCGAACCCCGGTGACCCGCGCACCGAGAACTACGTGACAGGTCGTGTCGGCTGATGGCCGAAGAACTTCGCCGGAGCTATCACCTCGAGCTCGATGATGTCCGTGCCGACATCGTTCGTCTCGGCCAGTCGGTTATCGAGGCCATCCCACGGGCAACCAATGTGCTGCTCGACAGCGACCTCGAAGGGGCCGACTACCTCATCCAGGCCGACGACGAACTCGACGCCCGCTCGATCGATCTCGAGGAACGCTGCTACAAGCTGCTCGCGCTGCAGCAGCCGATGGCCAGTGACCTACGTGGCGTGGTTGCGGCGCTCAAACTGATTGGTGAGATCGAACGTTCAGCCGATCTTGTCGTCAATATCTGTAAGGGCTCCCGGCGCATCTTCGGCCATCCACTCGACCCGAAGATACGTGGCGTCGTGAGTCGCATGGCCGAGCAGGCCCAGCATCTGTTTTCACTTGCCATTGATTCGTACGCCGAGAGCGATGTGGCCATCGCATCCGCACTTGACGACATGGATGACCTGCTCGACCGCCTGCAGGTCGAACTCATCCAGACGATTTTCGAGAGCCACAACGCCGGGCGCATTGACCTCCAAGTGGCTGTGCAGCTTGCCGTCGTTGCCCGCTTCTACGAGCGCATTGGTGATCACGCGGTGAACATCGGCGACCGGGTTCGCTACATCGTCACCGGCTGGTTGCCGGAGCACGCCGGCGCGGCAAAGTTCCGGGCTCGTGGTGCAGCGGCGACGGCAGAGGCTCAGGTGCCCCAGGGATCGTGACGCTGTTTCTTACTTCCGCTGTTCTCATCTTCGGCCTCATCGGCGGAGTCATCCTGGGTGCAGGGTGGGCCGGACGGCGAGTTCGTTCCGTAACGGCGTCGTTGTACCCCGCCACAAAGGTGCGGCGCGGGAACACGCTTCCCGATGCGCTGTCGGGTCTCGAGTCCGCCTCGGCCACCGCTCGCGAGGACGCGCTCGCCAGCAAGGAATCCCTCGCCCTGATCCGTGGATCGATGGACGCGCTGCCGTTCGGTGTCGTGGTGATGGAACAGGGCGCCACGGTCGATTGGCGGAATCTGGTCGCCCGCAATCTGCTCGGCCCGACCCGCACCGGTCTGGTGATCGATGAAGCGGTCAAGCGTCAGCGCGCAGAGGCCCTCGTTGGCCGTACCTCCACCGAGACGATCGAAGTACAGGGCCCACCCAACCGTGTGCTGGTGATCTCGGCGGTGCCTATCAACCGCTCCGAAAAGGGTGCAAGCGGCGTGGTCATCATCGAAGACATCACCGCTCGCGCCCATCTCGAAGCGGTTCGCAAAGACTTCGTCGCCAACATCAGCCATGAGCTGCGCACACCCGTCGGCGCGCTGGCGTTATTGGCCGAGACGCTGCAGGACGAAACCGACCCTGAGGTGGTGTCCCGTTTCGCCGGCAAGCTGGTCGACGAATCCCACCGGGTAGCCCACATCATCGACGACCTCCTCGAGTTGTCGGTTCTGGAGGGTGGAGCGGCCAAGCATCGAAACGAAGAGAACGTCCACGATATGGTCTCTGACGCACTGGAGCGAGTTCGCACCCTCGCTGAATCGCGCGGCATAGCGCTCGATACCAGCGGAGTTGAAGCCGACCTGTTCGTGCCGTGCGAACGTCGTCAACTGGTTTCGGCCGTATCTCATTTAGTTGAGAATGCAACGAAATATTCCGAGGTGGGCGGCGTGGTCGCTATTGCAGCCGAGCGCGTCGGGGACGACATCACGATTCGCGTTACCGATACGGGTGTCGGCATTCCAGCCAAGGAAGTAGGCCGCATCTTCGAACGTTTCTATCGGGTTGATCCGGCCCGCAGTCGAAACACCGGTGGCACCGGCCTCGGCCTGGCCATCGTCCGTCACGTTGCCAGCAATCACAACGGCGACGTGACCGTTGAGTCAACGGAGGGCGTCGGCTCGACGTTCCGCCTGCGTCTTCCCAGCCTGGTGTCCGCCGATGTTCTTACGAAAGGCTCGGTATGAGCACCGAAGCAACTCTCCTGCTGGTGGAGGACGAAGAGTCCTTTATCGACGCGCTCACGGTCGGCCTCACTCGCGAGGGCTTTCAGGTGGTCGTCGCTCGTGACGGGGCCGAAGCGTTGGCTTGCTTTGATGAGGTCGCTCCCGACCTTGTGCTCCTCGACGTGATGCTCCCGAAGATGTCGGGTCTCGACGTGTGCCGAGCCCTGCGCAAAAAGAGCAATGTCCCCATCATCATGGTGACGGCGCGCGCCGGAGAGATCGATACCGTCGTTGCCCTCGAAGTGGGGGCCGATGATTACGTCACCAAGCCGTACCGTTTGCGGGAACTGGTCGCGCGAATGCGTGCCGTGCTGCGGCGTGGAGCGCGTGACGAAGGCTCGGCTACGGAGGTGGCGGCGGTTGAGGTGCGACCCGGTGCCGGCGCCGGTGATGTCGAGGTTGACGTCGAGCGCCACGAGGTGACGGTGCGCGGGCAATTGGTGCAGCTCCCGCTCAAGGAGTTCGATCTGCTCGAGCTCCTGGTGGCCAACGGCGGCCGTGTTCTCCCCCGCGACGTCATCCTGGACCGTGTTTGGGGCTCGGATTATTACGGTGACACCAAGACGCTCGACGTGCATATCAAACGGCTTCGCCAGCGGATCGAACCCGATCCGGCGAACCCACAACGCATCGTCACCATTCGAGGCTTGGGCTACAAATACATGCCAACGTCCGGTTCTGATTAGCCCTAAGATCGTCGGCTTCGCCTAGGGAAATCCCTCGTTGCGGGTACCGTCTATCGTCTGTATTCTGACAAGAAGTCAGATCATTTCTTGACGAAGCAATGCAGGTTTGTGGTTCTTCGACTCGGCGGAAAGACCTCGATGGGAAGGCCCGTCTTGCACTCGACCGCAGTATTCTCCGCGAAGTACGCCTCGCCCCGGTCCACGCCTGCCTGGGCCGATTTCGATACGACACGGTCGCTGCTCGCTCCATCCGTCACCTGCATTGCGACACCACCGGGCTTCCTACATTTGCCCGATGTGGCCCACGAACTCGGTGGTGACGCCCTATGGATCTGGCTCGACGAGTTCGACAACGACCCCCTGTCGCTCCTCGGTTCGATCGACGCTGGCGTCAGGCTTCGTTTGGGAGCCGGAAGCGACATCATCGCGCGAAACGGTTGGGTGGCCGACTCGCTCGACTCGGCCGAAGCTTGGCGCGAACGGCTCGGCCTCTTCGGTGCCGAACTGGCCGACGCGCTCTGTGGTCGGCCGCTGGTGCTGTGCAGCGGGGGAGAGCGTCTTCGTTCGACGGCGCTCGACACCGTACTCAACGGCTTGTTCCCGACGATGGGCGAATCGCGGGTGGTGTTGGCCACCGGCGAGAGTCCACTGGCCTGGGGCCTCGCTTCCGGCACGGTCGGCCAGCAAGAACTCCGACTCACCCCAGCCCAGGTCGGAGCGCTGGGCCGCAGCCTGGCTCCCGAGCTAGCGCCTGCCACCGTTCGTCGCGCGGCCAAGTTGGTGAATGGCCGCGGAGCGACCTTTACCCAGGTTCTGCTCACCGGCTCCCTGCTCGGTCCAGACATCTTTGGGGGAATCTTGGCACGTGCGTCCTCGCTCGATGACCTGCTGCAATCGCTGGTGACGATGTCGCTGCGCGATGCTCGCCCAGAAGTCGTCGCGACCCTTGCGATCGTGGGTCGTCTGGGCATTACGCATCCCCGTCTCATCGAGGCAACGGTCGGTCGGCCTTCCACCATCGGCGCAGCGTGGCTGCTCGACTTGGAGGAGGACTGGGGCCTCGCCGACCCGCTCTGGCGGCGGGCTCTTTCGACGGTGCTCGGCCAGAGCGGCGGGCTCGACCGAGACGCGCTCGGTCGGCTTGGCGGCCAACTCGTGGTCGAGGGAGCGCCCGAGCTGGCCCTCTCACTGTTCTGGGATGCGAACGACCTTCGCGGACTGTCTCACGCGCTCGAATTGTTCGCCGAGAGACCGGACGCGGAACGACGATGGGCAATTCGCGGCCATGGGCTGTTGCCGCCCCGCGCCGATGCACCGGGCGGCTGTCGCCGTATCGATGACCGCACCGGTCGAACACTCGCCCGCTCGTGGAGGTGGATCCAACGACTGCTCTGCCGGCGCCCATCCACACCGGCCCTGTTCCTGCCTACCTTCGTTCTGCCGTCACCAACCTCGCCGCCTGAAGCATCGCCCCAACATGTTGGGGCCGACCCCAAACTCGAACGCTCGGTCGAGGCGGTCCCGTCCTCGGAGGTTGCCGTGCCGTCGGGTGACGCCCGGTGCGTCGTGCGACTGCTCGGTTCGTTCGAGTTCAGCATCGACGGCGTCGCCGTCACCGATTGGGCCGGGTCCCGGGGGCGCTCGGTGCTCAAATATCTGCTCGTCCACCGTGGGCGCCCGGTGCGAAAGGAGACGTTGATGGAGACGTTTTGGCCCGGCGCCGATCCTGATGCGTCGCGCAACCGTCTCAACGTTGCGTTGTCCAGTCTGCGACGTTCGTTGCGTCCCGTCGTTGGCGACATGCCGGTGGTGCTTCATCATGAGGGCACTTATCGACTGAACCCGGCACTCAGCATCTGGATCGATGTCGAAGCGTTCGAGCAACGAGCAGCCGTTGGCGTCAAACTCCATCGTGCTGGTGATGTCACTGCGGCGTCGTTGGCATTGCGGGATGCCGTGGATCTCTACCGGGGCTCGTTCGTTGAGGACGACCTCTTCGAGGAATGGATGAGCCCACCTCGTGAACGCCTGCGTGTGCTGTTCCTGGAACTGCTCGACCGACTCGGTGACATCGCGTTCACCCAGGGGAACTACGACATGTGCATCGACGTTGGTCGCAAGATCCTCGCCGACGACTCCTGCCGCGAGGACACTCACCGTCGCCTGATGCGCTGCTACGGCCGACAGGGCCGCCCCCATCTCGCCCTCCGTCAGTATCACGCGTGCGTCTCGTCGTTGCGTTCCGAACTTGCCGTCGACCCGTCCGCCGAAACCGTCACCCTCTACGAAGACATCCGCCAACATCGCTTGGTGTGAGAACGCGAAGTGACCCGCCGACTCCCGTGGGGGAGACGGCGGGCCTTGTCTCTTGCAGGGACTTACGGCCCCTGGTTGTAGAACTGGAGGATCGGGCCGTCGGAGAAGCCGGCAACCGAGAACTTGATACCGGTGTTCTCGTAGAGGATAGCGACGGTCAGTTCGTACAGTCCCTCGGTGATCTGCCCAGCGGGCACGTTGATGACGGTGTTGTAGTTGCGGGGCAACGGCCACGCCGGCGCGGAACTCACCGGAATCGAGACTGTCGGTGCAATCGGCCCGGAAGAGGTCGCAACGCCATCCCGGGCATCGAGGTAGGCCGTCACGAACCAGTCGCCACCCAAGAGGGGAGCGTTCAGTCCGTTGACGTTCCAGTCCACGTTGATCTGCCAGGGGTCGTTCAGTTCGATCACGTTGTTGGGGGTAAGCGGATCTTGCGGATCGACGACCAAAATGGACATCTGGCCGACGAAGCCGGCGTAGTCCATCTCGAATGCATTGTCTTTAGCCATTGGTGTTTCCTTTCGTGTGAGGGGACGACCGAAGCGACGCTGGCGTCCGACGCGCTCCGGAGGGTCCCGGTGATTGCGTTGACCTCACCGTACGGAAGGTCGCTTAGCAGGCACGTGCGAAGCGCTGTTCTGTTGCGAAGCTCGCGCGAAAGATCGCGATATCCGAGAACTTGCCCAGATTTCGCGGCCGCTCAGTGCTGGCTAAGCGCGTCTCGGTACCGTGCATCCGGTCATGCTGCAGGCATGGTGTTGACATCGAGGAGATGACGTGGCCCAAACAACGCTGAGCCCGAAGAGCGATGGCCTCTCCCTGATCCGCCAGCTCGGGCCGGGAACGATTGCCGCGTTCGAACAGGCTGGACTGAGCACGCTGAAAGCTCTCGCTGAGAGATCACCAGCCGAACTGGCCGCAGCGTGCGGGTATCCCGTCGACCGCATTGTGCGAGAGGACTGGATCGGCCAGGCTCGTCGGCTGAGCGGACAAGCGCCCAAGCGAGCCGACATCGTGGTGGCTCCTCCTCTCGACCCGTCGCATCGCGTTGCGACGTTCCGACTTGAACTGACCGTCGAGCCTGACGGTCGGGTACACCACACCGATGTGATGTATCTGCAGAACGAAGTTGTCCGGGAGATCTGGAGTGGCTGGGATGTCGCCCGTTTGGCCGACTTCGTTCGGCGAGCAGCCAACTTCGAGACGCCCGACGACCGCGTGGCCAAAGTGATCGTTCCCGCTGAGCGTGCGCCGCTCACGCAGCACGACCATGCCTGGGTCGAACCGTTCGACTTCGATCTGAAGCTGCACCAAGGCGAGACAAGCGCCGCCTCTCGGATTATCGGTAGCGAAAGCTCAGCAGAAGTAGAACTGGGCTTTTCGCTTCATGGTGTCATGCCAGAACCGTTGCATCCCGTTCGCTACAACATCACCGTGTTCGCGTTGGAGATTGATGGCGACCATCGGGCCATCGTGGCCGAGACCGAGAGCGACGGTCAGTTCGGGGACGGCGAATTTCTCGTCCGCCTTCCTATCTGGAATCCGCCGGCCGGCCTTTACCGGCTCCGGGCGGACGTGATTGTGGCACCGCGAGATGCCGACGAACCGCAGTATGCGGCCCGACTCCGGTCGAATCCGGTCCTGGTCAGGGAGCCGTTGTGACCGTTGGCGCGGCGGTCATCGACAAGCCGCCCTTGCCGCCCGTGTGGATGGCCTCGTCGTCACCGCGGATAATGATGTCTCGCTGGAACGGTTCCCAGACGAGCAGCATCTTGCGACCACATTCGTCGCACTCCCAGAGCTCTCGGCCGTGGGAATCGGTCTCGGTTAACGCCATTGCGTGGGTCACGTCATCTCCTGTCCGCGAGTGCGGGGTACTCGCGAATCCGCTTGGTTCCCATGCTATTGCCCCGGACGGGCATCTGTCGCGTTCATTCGACCACGAGGCGCGCGATTCTTTGGAGGAGAGGTGACGCAGATGCCGTCAAAAGACGTTGTTCATGTGCAGTTCGACCTTGGGGCGAAGGCCTCGCTTCACGATGTGGGAGCCCTACTGGGAGGGCTCGATGACGTCACTCGACTGTCGCGAATTCTGCTGGGCGCGACGAAGTCGTGGCCGACGGTGCGGCTGGAATACCGCAATCCATTGGATGTGTGGATTCAGGCGGCGGGCAGCGCTGCTGGCTTCGTCGCAATCGGCAGCTTCCTTCGGGACTATGCCGCTCGTCGGACGCTGCGGATCGCCGAGGCTCGAAGCGTCGTCGCCCGTGGCGGCGAACTCTCCGCGGTCGTCAAGGGGCGACCGGCCGAGATCCTGGCCCACGAACTCGTTGGAACCGCTGGCGTTGTCCCGCTGTTGGAAGCGAGTGGACGGATCCGCAAGATCGAACTGAACGTGGTCGACTCGCGGCGGCGCCTTGCGGAGGCTGTCTAGCGATCTCAGCAGGAGCGTTGGGTGAGGACTGCTTTCGACAGTGCGGCCCATTCGTAGACCACGCGGATGGGCCAGTCGACGTTGCTCACTTTGGTGGTGATAGCACCGATTTTTCCCGGAAAACATCGGCTGATCAGCCACCTGCTGCGGGGCACATGCGGCGGGTCGGTCACGAAGATCAGTGACGTCCACCCGTGTTCTTTGGCGATGCGGGCGAACCCTGACGCTTCGCCCTTGGTCGAGTCGGCGGTCGGTGAAAAACACACGACCGTGACGTTGGCGATGTTGGCCGGGCAGTCCTGCGGGCGATCGGCGTGGTGCGAGATGACGAGGTTGGGTGCAACCCCCGCGGCTACGGCCTGGATGGCCTTGGCCCGCCGCACGCCGACGGCGTCATCCAGAACAACGACGGCGTCGGCATGGGTGGCCGACCCCTTGGCGGGAAACACGAAAAGGACCGCGGTCAGGATGGAGAACAGCGCGACCGCCACCGCCACCGCCGCGGCCACTCGCCATCGGGAGGCTGGTGAACGCACGTGGGGCACAGTAGCGCCCGTGGCCAACGAGTGATGGTCGGTCCGGCAGTCCGCGGTGTTGATTCTCGACAGCGGCTACTGCCAGAACCCGGCGCAGGCCCCGGCCCTCTACTCTGGCCCGATGTCATCACGGGAACGTTTGGGATTCGTCGGCCTCGGCATCATGGGAGAGCCAATGGCCAGCCATCTGGCGGCCGCGGGTTACGAACTGGCGGTCTACGACCTTGACCCTGGGGCGGCACGACGGGTCAAGGGTTCCTTCGACAAGGTTATGGTCGCAAGGAGCGCGGCTGAGGTCGCCGCCAACGCGGACGTGGTCATCACGATGCTGCCCGACGGCAACTCGGTGCGTGAGGTGACCTTCGGCGCCGATGGCCTGGCCGATGGGTTTCGCGCCGGTTCGCTGTTGCTTGACACGTCGTCATCGCAACCATGGCTCACGCGGCAAACCGCGACGGACCTGGCGGCGAGTGGTGTCGACATGGTGGACGCGGCGGTGTCGGGAGCGCAGTGGGGCGCGCAGGAAGCCGATCTGGTCTTCATGGTCGGCGGCTCGCCCGAATCGGTCGCCCGGGTCGCGCCAGTCCTGTCGATTCTCGGGCGGGCCCAGTTCCACGTCGGGCCGCTCAGCTCCGGCCACGTCATGAAGTGCATCAACAACACCATCACCGCCATGACGTTCCTGGCGACGGCAGAGGGTCTGGCGTTGGGGATGCGCTGTGGGCTCGATGGCACGGCCATGAACAGCGTGCTCAACGAGTCAACCGGCATGTCATGGATCACCCGCAACCACATCGAGCAGCGCATTCTGAGCCGCTCCTTTGATGATCCGTTCCGGCTCGAACTCATGTTGAAAGACGTCGGCATCGCCACCGCGCTCGCCAAGGAGCAGCAGGTGCCGATGATGCTTTCCGGTCTGGGCGAAGAGCTCTACCGAGCCGCGGTTGCACAGCCGAATCGCGGCGAGAGTATTAGCGAAATCGCCCGCTGGGTCGAACAACAAATGGGTACCGAAATCCGCTGACGCTCAGCCCAGGTCGGGCGGCTCCTGGGCGTGGTAGCTGTGGACGAAGAAGCCGCGCCAGCCGTTGTGATTGGCGGCCGTAACACCGAGTTGATCGGGTCGCCACGTCAGCACACCGTCCTCGTCGTGATGGTTGTTGTCATAGACATGAATGTCGATGGAGCCGTCGGCGTGGCGGTCATATCCCGTCGCCAGGATCTGATGGTTGTGACTGACACCCGACAACGACGATGCCGCAATCATGCCCAGTGGCACGGGCTCGCCACGGTCGAGCGCGGCCGTGAGCACATCGATCTCATGACCGGTAAGCGCGTGAATCGTTTGGTCATCACGCGTCGACCAGGTGACGAATCGTGTCGCGCTCGGATTGATCCAGCTGTCGATCAGGCGGCGCATCAAATAGCGGGCAAGCGGCGTAGCGTCCGTTGGTGGTTCGACCAGGTCGGGTACGGGGCGCTTCGCGTTGAAGAGATCGAGCGAGCTGTAGGCCATACCGCCACATCGCCCAAACGTGGTGATGCTCTTGCCGACGGTGAACGGAACCTCGTATCGATTCTGAAAGTCGTTGTCGAAATGGAAGCCATGCACCTTCGGATCGAAACCGGTTCGCCCGGAAGCCGCAACGGTGTTGAGCGGTGCCGGCCGCATGCCCGTCGGCTGCGCTTGAGGCGTCGCTTGCTGATGAACGACCACGGTCGTCGGCTCGGTCGGGCCGGTCGGTTCGGGTCCGTCCCGGCGCCGTTTCGTGCCAGGTGGATCGGGCGAGAGGCGAAGGTTGGAGAATTTCATCAACACGTCGAACCAGAACGGCGCGCCCATTGATACGCCAAGCGCAACGATCAGCCAGCCGACGATCGCGGCGATCCAGCCCCACGGCGTGCGCGGCATCGCGCCCGTGCGCCACCCGAGGGGAAGGCGTTTGTCGGTGAGGTCGCGATAGGTGGCGAGCAGCTCGGACGCCGACTGACCGGTTGACCCGGTGCCGGTTGCAGGTTGTGCAGCGCGGGCTTGGGCCATGACCGCTTCACGGGTGACGGGGTCGACCCAGAGCGTCTTGCCGACCGACAGCAGGCTTATGTTCAAACCGAGCGCCAGCAGCGCTCCCAGACCGAACAGGATGAGCCGTAGTCGCCGCTTGTACCAGGCTGACAGGCGACTCATCGCATCGTCGTACCAGTGGCCAACCTTCTCCCGAAATAGCTCGACGTCGTGATCTGCGTCTTCCCACAGTCGACGCAAGACCTCACCCGCGCCGCCATCGGGCAGTCCGGCTACCTTCTCGGCGGTACGTGCGCCGTCGGGCTTTCCAGGTTCAATGAAGTGGGCGAACAACAGGTCAACGAACGTGGGTGTCGCGAGGTATGCCGGTTGGGCCCGCTTCTGTTTCATACCTGGGAAACCGGTTCGGCATCGCGGGTCGCCCAGCAGATTGGCCGTGGCATCTTCGTGCGCGTTGGTAGGGTCGGGCACCTTCGTCCACATGCCGGTGAGCAGGGCGCGCACGGTCCGTTCGAGCATGGCGGCGCGCAGCCGAAACACGGTGGAGATGACCTCGGCTGCTGCCGATGCAATCAGGCTGAGCAGCAGAAAGAGTGATGCGACTCCGACGACAACACCGAGCACCGCACTGATGGAACTCACCGCGACCTCCCCGAGTAGGTAACCGCACGTTAGCGCTGCTCAGGCCCAGGGTTTTCCCTGTTTCGTGCCGCCGATTAGTGCGTTATGCGGCGGCGCGAGTGCGACGCAAAAGTGGGTCGGCCAGCTGCAAGGTTTTGTCGGCAATGCGCATCACACGGCCGGCCGCCCCGGGAGTCTGACCATCCACCAGGTTGCCCATGACCTTCAGCGTGATGTCGGCCGCGGCCTGCGTGCCGACTGCCAGGCGCAAGCCCGGCTTGAGCAGCCACGGGTGGCCGATAATGAAGCTGAAGCGGCGTCCGGTGCGCAGAAAACTGTCGAATCGTTCGCCCACCAGACGGTCGTAATTTTCGGGGGCATGGGTCGGGTCTGCCACGAACTGGTCGACTGCCAGCGTTCCGCTTTCGAGACCGTAGTCAATGCCTTCACCGTTCATCGGGTTCACGAAACCAGCGGCATCCCCAACAGCCACCCATCCCGGGCCGTGGCGCTTCACGCAACTCATCGGTAACCGCCAAGCTCGCGGCTTTTCGATGTAGTCACCGATCGACCACGAGTCCTTCACCACCGCCGCGTACTGATCGAGCAGGGTGTTGAGGTTGAGTTTTTTGAAGCCCTTCATGGTGCTGAGTGCGCCGCAGCCGATGTTGACCGTGCCGTCGCCGGCAGGAAACATCCAGCCGTACCCGGGAACGGCAACGCCGTGTTCGTCCTGCAACGACAGGCATGCCTCAAGGTGTCGGTCCGTGTGCCGGGGTGAGGGAACGTAGGCGCGAATAGCCAGACCGAATGTCTCGTTGGGATCACGGACGCAGCCAAGTATCTTGCCCGCCGCGCCTTGCGCTCCCGCCGCCAAAATGGTGAGCGGAGCCGTGAAGGTTTCGCCACCGGCGATCACACCCGTCACCCGGTCACGGTCCATGACCGGAAGAGCCTCGGTGTCGAACCGCACCTCGGCTCCGTAGGCCATGGCGAGATTGATGAGGTACGTGTCGAAGGTGCGGCGCGGCCACACTGCGCCGTAATTGGGAAAGCGATCAGTGGCCGGCCACAACAGCTCACGGCTTTTGGATCCCGCGATCATGCGGAGACCGTCGATGCGATGGGCCGAGCTGATGTCGATGTCCAACGCTTGCAACGCGGCAACGGCGCGAGGCGTGAGCCCGTCGCCGCACACCTTGTCTCGGCCGTGCGGGCCCTTTTCGAACACCGTTACCTTGAGACCAGCGCGAGCTGCCCGTATAGCTGCTGCCGATCCGGCTGGTCCTCCGCCGATGATCAGCAGGTCTCGTTGTGTCACGTCTCTAGCCTGCCAGCACCGACCCCGAGACGCGCAGTTCGTCGGCTGATACGGTCGTCACAGCTGGTGAGACAGTCCGTCGGTCCCCTCCTCCCCATAGGCTCTCCCAATGTCCGACAAACGTCCCCGTATCTGGCCGCCCATTTTGCTGATGGTACTCGGGCCGGTGGTCGCGGTAGCGAGCATCGTGGGTCTGGTGGCGGGAGCCGTCAGTACGTTGACGGCCCCGACCTTCGACATACCTGGGTCCACGACGCGCACGCTCGACAAGGGCGTTTACGTCGTGTTCGAGCGCACGGGCGAGAGTTCCTCGTCGGGCAATGTGACCATCTCGCGAAACAACGCTGTCACGATTGGGCCCGAGGATGTGCAGGTCACCGGCCCCAACGGATCCACGATCACCACGCGGGAAATGTTCTCGAACGAGACCTTGAACCGGAATGGGTCGATCTTTACCGGTGCGGTGAAATTCACGGTCGTGACGCCGGGTCAGTACGACGTCAACGTGTCGTCCGGCAATGGCACGGCTGTGGTCGGCCGGAGCCTTGCGGACGCGGTCGGCAAGCACCTTGGTTGGCTTTTGGGCGTCGGGATCGGCGGCCTAGCGTTCGTGATCGGCCTGATCTGGTTGATCGTGGCGCTTCGTCGACGAGGCAAGAACAAGGCTGCACTGGCCGGGCCGTATCCGGGTGCCCCGTTCGGCTACCCGCCCACGGCCGGCTATCCCACCGGCGCGCCGACCTATCTGCCGCCGAAGTCGACCTACCCCACCTATCAACCCGCGCCATCGGTGCCGAGCGGCCCCGCTCCGGGTTGGTATCCCGACACGGAACGACCAGGTCGTCAGCGTTACTGGGACGGCGCGTCATGGACGGAGCATCGCTCCTAGCACGCGGGAAGCGTCAGCGACCGGGGGTCTCAATGAACATCAGAGCGGGCGTTTCGAGGAGCGTCTTGATGCGCTGGATGAAGCTGGCGGCGTCCCAGCCGTCCACGATGCGGTGATCAAAACTCGATGACAGATTTATCATCGTGCGCGGCACGAATCGCTGGCCGTCCCACATGGGCCGTATCTGCATCTTGTTCACGCCGACAATGGCGACCTCGGGATGATTGATGATGGGAGTCGTGGCCAGGCCGCCGAGCGCACCGAGTGAGGTGATGGTGATGGTGGAGCCACTCAGTTCTTGACGGGTGGCAGTACCTGAGCGAGCCGCCTCACTGACGCGTGTGATCTCGGTGGCGCAGCCCCAAAGGTCGAGCGATCCGGCGTGATGCAGCACCGGCACGACGAGGCCGTTCGGTGTTTGCGTCGCTATGCCGATGTGGACGGCGTCGTAGGTGATGAGTTGCCCGTCGGCCTCGTTGAACGTGGCATTGATCTGGGGCTGATCGACAACGGCTTCGACCATGGCGCGCACCAGGAAGGGCAGCACCGTGAGCTTGGGCGTGTTGCGCGCATTGAGGGTGCTGCGCAGTTCCTCCAGGGACGTGAGATCGATCTCTTCCACATAGGTGATGGTGGGGATGGCCGCTGCCACCGTGAGGCGCTCCGCGATCTTTCGTCGCATGCCGATGAGCTGGGCAGGATGGGTGGCGTCCGACGTGGTCCGGTGGCGGCCTGACCGGTCAAGATCGGCATGGGTGACACGCCCGTCGGGTCCCGAGCCGCGAACCGTGGAGAGGTTGATGCCAAGATCCTTCGCCCGCTGGCGAACCGCGGGGGCCGCAAGAGGCCGGGTCGTGGTGGCGACGGTCGACGGCGCGGGAGCCGTCGGGGTCATCGGGGGAGGAAGCGGAGCGGTTCGCGTCTGTGCAGCGTTGGCAACGACATCGGCTGGTGGCACGACACCGTTGGATTCTGGTGACGTCACGTCATCGTCCATTTCGATGGCAGCAAAGTCCGAGCCGATGGCCAAGATGTCACCGGGTGCGCCCGCAAGGAATGTGATGACACCGGCGACGGGGGCAGAAATCTCCACGGTGGCCTTGTCGGTCATCACGGCGGCCAACACGGTTTCGGTGGTAACTGTGTCGCCAACCGAGACATGCCATTCGACCAACTCGGCCTCGGCGACGCCCTCGCCAACATCAGGCAGTTTTACGATGCGAAGCGTCATGTCATGCCTCCATGGTGGCGATCATGGCCGCCCCGAGGCGGGCCGGTCCGGGGAAGTAGCGCCACTCGTGCGCGTGCGGATACGGCGTGTCCCAACCAGCCACCCGAGCGATTGGCGCTTCGAGCGCGTACAGGAGCGTCTCTTGCAGGATCGCGCACAGCTCGGCGCCGAAACCAGAGGTGAGGGTGGCCTCGTGGGCCACCACACACCGACCCGTCTTCGCAACGGACGCAGCGATGGTCTCGAGATCGAGAGGCACCAGTGTTCGCAGATCGATGATCTCCGCGTCGATACCGGTCTCGGTCGCTGCGGTCGTTGCGACATGAACCATCGTGCCGTAGGTAAGCACGGTGAGGTCGTTGCCGGGTCGGTGGACGCGGGCTTTGCCGAGGGGCACGGTGTAGTGACCGTCGGGAACCTCGCTGAGTTCATGGCCCGACCATGGCACGATCGGTCGATCATGGTGTCCATCGAAGGGACCGTTGTAGAGCCGCTTCGGTTCAAGGAAGATGACCGGGTCGTCATCCTCGATGGCCGCGATCAACAGCCCTTTCGCATCATACGGATTCGACGGGATGACCGTCTTTAACCCAGACACATGCGTGAACAACGCCTCGGGGCTTTGCGAGTGGGTTTGGCCGCCAAAGATGCCGCCGCCAGTTGGCATGCGAATCACGATGGGCGCAGTGAAGTCTCCCGCTGATCGATAGCGAATGCGGGCGGCCTCGGACACGATCTGGTCGTAGGCCGGATACACATAGTCGGCGAACTGGATCTCCACACATGGCCGTAGTC
This sequence comes from uncultured Acidimicrobiales bacterium, assembly GCA_963791625.1. Lineage (GTDB taxonomy): Bacteria > Actinomycetota > Acidimicrobiia > Acidimicrobiales > Ilumatobacteraceae > JANMCE01. Next base: position 415,504 of record CAWBTA010000016.1, on the reverse strand, counting down.
CGTAGGCGCCCATGCCGATGGCAGCGCCCACGATGCCGTTTTCGCTGATGGGTGCGTCGAAGCAGCGATGATCGCCGAAACGTTCCTGCAGACCCTGGGTGCAGCGAAAGACGCCACCGAAGAAACCGACGTCCTCACCGAAGACGATCACCCGCTCGTCGCGTTCCATCGCCACCGCGTGGGCGTCGCGGATGGCTTCGATCATCGTCAGTGATGCCATGTCAGAGTCCGGCCTGTTCGCGCTGACGCACAAGGTGCGGCGGCATCGTTGCGTACACATCATCGAACATGGTGCTGGGACTCGATACTGCTTCGCTGTGCAGCGTGCCGAACGATTCGGCTTCCTCCGAAGCGAGGCGGACGCTGGCGTCGACATCGGTGACCAGTTCGTCGTAGTCCTGCTCGCCCCAGGCCTCGATATGGATGAGGTGCTTCTTGAGTCGCTCGATCGGGTCGCCCATGGGCCATTGACTCGGCTCGTCCCTGGGGCGATACACGGCCGGGTCATCGGACGTGGAATGGGCTCCGGCGCGATACGTGACCCACTCGATCAGGGTTGGGCCGAGGTTGCGGCGCGCCCGTTCGATGGCCCATGCGGATGCCGCGTAGACGGCCAGGTAGTCGTTGCCGTCAACCCGCAGCGCAGGGATGCCAAAGCCGTGTCCCCGTGCCGCAAAGGTGGCCGAACCACCACGAGCGAAACCCTGAAACGTTGAGATGGCCCACTGATTGTTCACGATGTTCAACACCACCGGCGCCTGATAGGTGGACGCGAAAACCAACGCAGCATGGAAGTCGGATTCGGCCGTTGCGCCGTCACCGATCCACGACGATGCAATCTTGGTCTCGCCGGCCAACGCGGAGGCCATCGCCCACCCGACGGCTTGGATCGTTTGGGTGCCGAGGTTGCCCGAGATGGTGAAGAAGCCGTACTCCTTCGATGAGTACATCACCGGCAGCTGGCGGCCCTTCATGGGGTCGTGGGTGTTGGAGTAGATCTGGTTCATCATCTCCACGAGCGGGTAGCCACTTGAGATCAGCAGCCCTTGCTGTCGGTAGGTGGGGAAGTTCATGTCGCCCTTTGACAGCGCCCGCTGGTGCGCGCAGGCAATGGCCTCTTCTCCGAGCGCCTGGATATAGAACGATGTCTTGCCCTGCCGATGGGCGCGCTGCATGCGCTGATCAAAGGACCGCACAGTCAGCATGTCTCGCAGACCAAGCTTGAGTTGTTCGACGTTCAGGAGGCCGCTCCACGGACCGACCGCGTTACCATCGATGTCGAGCACGCGCACCAAGCCGTAGGCCAGGTCGAGCATGTCGTCCTCGCGCTCATCGACGGTCGGGCGGCGCATCTCGCCGGCGCGGCTGAGCTGCAGATCGGTGAACTTCGGGGCGTCGCCCGGGCGCGAGGCAGGGGCCGGAACACGCAGCCGCAGCGGTTCTCCAGGCGATGTTGCCGACGGTTGCAGGGTGACATCCATGACACCACTCTGCGAACAATCCCGGTGGTTGTCAACAAGTCTCCGGCGGCCCTGTTTCGACTTAGATCGTGGCGATGCCCGTCAGCCAGCGGCGGACGTTTTCGCCGAGGGATGGCACGTGGTAGCCGCCTTCCTGCAGTACGACCGTTGGACGGCCGAGGGCGGCGATCATGGCGCCGTGGACTTCGTAGGCCTCGGTGGTTACCTTGAAGTCGCCGATGGGGTCGCGCTCGTGGGTATCGACGCCGAGGGAAACGACGATGACACCAGGGTCGAACGCGTCGATGGCGTCCACGGCTTGGCGCAGCGCCGCTATGAAGTCATCGTCGGAGGTATGGCGGGCCAGCGGGAGATTGAGGGTGTAGCCGAGCCCTCTACCGGTACCCGTCTCCTCTGCGTATCCGATCAGATAAGGGTATGCACGCGAAGGGTCACCGTGCAGTGACACGTACTGCACATCGTCGCGGCCGTAGAAGATCTGCTGTGTGCCATTGCCATGGTGGTAGTCGACATCGAGCACCGTTACGCGGCTGCCCGTCTGCGCCACGATGTCCTGCGCCGCGATGGCCGCGTTGTTGAAATAGCAGTAGCCGCCGTACGCGGCACGGGGCGCGTGATGGCCGGGCGGACGGCACAGACCGAACGCCGACCTCTCGCCGCCGAGCACCAAGTCGGTTGTGGTCAAGGCAACGTCGACCGCAGCGCGAGCCGCTGCGTAGGTGCCTTCAACCAGCGGCGTCATCATCTCGAAGCACCAGTAGCCGAGTGCACCGACCACGTTGGTAGGTGTGGGCGCTGGCGTCATGTCCTCCCGCAAGGCTGGGTGCAGGAACGTATCGGGAAAGACCTCGCGCTGCTCGCGCACCTTCTGAAAGTCGTGCCATGCGCTCGCCAGAAAGTCGACCATGCGCGGATCGTGCACCGCGTCGATCGCGGTGCGCCCGTGATCGATTGGTTCGCTGAACGTGAACGCGTCGGGATGGCGTCGCAGCGCGGACTCGATCACTTCGGCCCGCACGGGTGCTTCCCAGTGGCCTTGAGCAATTCCCCACTCAACGCTTGTGGCAACGTCATGGAGCAGATGCGTTGGGGTGGCAACAACCTGCATCGTTCTACGCCTTTCGCAGCGCGGGGATGACGTGCTCGCTGAACAGCTGATGGTGTCGCTCGGTGCCGTCGTGATCGGTCACGCCGAACATCACGATGGCGTTGGCGGCACCGATGGTGCGGCACTGGTAGATGAGCTGCTCGGCGACCTGTTCGGGTGTACCGGAGATGAACTCGTCATTGCTGAGCGGGCCATCCATCGGGTCGGACGGTTTGTCGAGCACCGCGGCGAACGGCGGCAGCGACCCGATGCTTTGCTTGAGCTTGTCGAGCAGGTGGCGCTTGCCCGCCTGAACACCCGCGGCCTGATCGTTCGGGTCATCCACGAACGTGACCAAGCGGCGAATACCCAGTTGCGACGGCTCCGTCGAATGCCCGGCGTCTGCGGCCGCAGCTCGATAGCGGTCGAAGAAACCGGTGACGTCTCCGGTGGATGCGAATCCGGCGACAGCTTTCCATCCTCGTCGTGCTGCCCGTTCCGAAGATTCAGCCGAACGCACCGCCGTCCACACCGACGGGGATTCTTGGAAATACGTGGGTGTGAGGCGCAGGTTGTCGATGTTCCAATTGGTGCCGTGGTGGGAGACGACAGGGTTGCGTAGCGATTTTTCGAGTACCTCGCACACTTCCTCATGGCGAGCAGACGCGTCGGCTGGCGACAGCCCGATGGCGATCTGCTCGGGTGGGATTCCGGCGACTACGCCCATCTCCAAGCGACCGCCCGTGAGGTGATCGAGCATGGCGAACTCCTCGGCCACTCGCCACGGCGTGGCGTGGGTGCTGACTGCGCCCAGCGACCCGAGCCGCAACGTCGTCGTGCGTCCGGCCATCGCCGCGATCGCAAGGTTCGGTGACGGACTGTAGCCTGCGCCGAAATGATGCTCGCTGAAGAAAATGCCTTCAAAACCGCGCGGTTCCATCTTCGCCCACAGGTCGAGGTACCACTCGAAATGGGCGCGTATGGCATGGCGATCGGTTGACGGTTCGGGGTCGGTGAGCTCGTGGAAGAACTCAAATACCCATGGTGAAATCATGACTCGATGTAGGCGGTGAAGACGCAGGAGATGGAGCCACCCGAAACCTGGGTATGACGGGCGGGCCGTGATTCTGGATTGGGGAACTTCTCTTCCCACGGCGCATTCAGCGCGCTGCGATACGCGATGTCCTTTACGAAGAATTCGACCTTGGCAATGTCGTCCCAGGTGCCTCCGGCGGCATCAAGGATTGCGCCCATATGTGTGAACAGGTTGGCGACCTTGTCCTCAAGCGAGTCAGGCATGTCGCGGGTACCGGGGTTGAACGGCGAGATCACGCTCGTCACCAACAACGGCCCTATGCGACTGGCAACCGGGATCGGGTTCTCATGGGAAAGACCTGCGATATCAATCGACTTGCGCGCCATTCGTGCTCCGATAGTTGATGGGTGAACGAGCGTTACCTTACCGCCACGCGTCGATGGAAACGGTGCGATGGAGCTGCAGTTTCCACGCTTGCATGGTGGATGACACATCGCTGCCAACCACGACCACCTTGATGCTGTCGGCTGGATAGGCGGGCACGATGTCGTCGTCGGGTCGGGTGAGGTAGTCCGCTGGCCATACCCGGGCCGTTGACGGACCCTTACCCTCGATCTGGCTGCGGCACATCGGATAGAAACCGCTCGCCCGGAAGTCCTTCAGCCGCATCGTGGCGTGCTCGTGGAGGTAGCTCTCGATGGACGCTTTGGTCTCGCCGGCATCGGCCATGAGGTGCGCTCGCTTCTCCGACATAAGAACGAAGGCGCCGGTCTGGGGCATCTCGAAACTGTTGAGGGTGGTGACGACATCGTCGAGGGTGCCGTAGTAGAAGTTGCCGTTGTGGGCCCAGCCTCCGAGCAAGATCGAGACAGTAGATTCCTCGGCGCCATAGCCAAGCGATACGTGGAAGGGGTCCCACGGGCCGGCGGCCTCGTTTTCGGCGAACGCCAAGGCGTAGGCCACCGCGCTGCCCTGTGTGGGCGTGGTGTTCACACCGTTGCGAGCGCCGCCGACGGTTCGAAACAGGAGGTTGAGGACCCGCCCGATGGTGGCGTTGGCCTGGTTGCCGGGCCCCAGGGCACCCAAGCCGCCGGTCATACCAATCTCAGTTGCAATCGGTCCGTTGACCAATTGGGCGAACGCAAAAGAGTTGACTGAGCGGGTCATCGATTCGAACTGGATGTCACCGAACACCGAGGCGCTGGCCAAGATCACCGGGAGATACGAGGGCTTGGCCCCGGCCATGACTGCGTTGATGGCCACCATCTCCACCGTAACTCGACGACCCTCCGGCCGAAACGACTCGGTCACAACCTCATCGGCCGCCCGGGTCGTCCCGCGCAGCATCGCGGCGACGTTCGCTTCGGTCGGCGGGACGATGGGCAACCCGTCGGTCCAACCCTCGGCATGAAAGTGGTCGAGCACGTCGGCTAGGGTGCCGCGCACGGCGACACGCGGTCGCGGCGACGGCACACTGAGTCCGGTGCGTCGCTCGTCGGGCGAGGTGGGCGTGGTGAGGTCGTCAATGACGGCATTGATCGCGGTATCGGTGGCTGCGTCGGTCCGAGGTGGGTTACCGACCGGCCACACCCGCACCGGTGCGCCGACCGTGGTGATCGAGTGATGCGCGGTAGCTGCCAATGCCTCGAAGTGGATCAAGGGCGCCGGCACGCCGCGTCGCTCCAACTCCGAAGCGAACACTACGGCGAGGTGCACCATCGTGGCGGCCGGTCCGCTGACGAGCACGGCGGCATCGAAGTTGGTCGCTACGAACTCGATCTCGGCAACGTCGGTCATCATGAAGTTGGCTCGCATGAAGTGCGTGGCTGTCGCCGTCGGGTAGCGCTGCGACATGAGTTGGAGGAACCCGTCGACGATGGGTTCGAGCCCGGAGCCAGGTGGCATCGTCTGCACCACGCAGATCCGCGACCCGTCTAGCGTGGTCGGCCGAGTAGCCAAGGCGATGAGCTCGCGTGTCGGCTCGTCACTGCGCGGGTCAAGTGCCTCGTAGATCTCCACCTCAGCGACTGTACGCGACCCACGTCGGCCAATCTTCAATCAACGGCGGTACCATCCCACCATGATTGAACCGGACTCTCTTCGCTTCGACACGCTCAGTCTGCACGCCGGTCAGCGTCCTGATCCGGTCACCGGGGCGAGGGCGGTACCGATCTACTTCACCACCTCGTACGCGTTCCCCGATACCGATGAAGCCGCCGCCATGTTCAACCTTGAAACGCCCGGCCACATCTACAGTCGAATTTCCAACCCGACCGTGGCCGTATTGGAGGAACGCCTTGCTGCCCTCGAGGGTGGCGTGGGAGCGGTATGCGCGGCCAGCGGCACCGCCGCGCTGCACTTGGCCATTGCCTCGTTGCTGAGCGCGGGTGACCACATCGTTGCCTCGAAGAACCTGTACGGCGGGTCGTACAACATGATGAATCTCACGCTGCCCCGCTTCGGTATCACCACGACGTTTGTCGACCCGAGGGATCCGGCGGCCTTTCTTGCTGCGATCCAACCGAACACCAAGCTCTTCTACGGCGAGACGCTTGGCAACCCCGGTATCGAAGTGTTGGACATCGAGGCCATCGCCAACGCAGCGCATGCGAATGGACTTCCGCTCATGGTCGACGCGACGTTTTCCACCCCGTACCTCATTCGCCCGATCGAGCACGGTGCCGACATCGTCATGCACTCCGTCACCAAGTTTCTCGGCGGCCACGGCACCGCGTTGGGCGGCGTGATTGTGGATGGTGGCCGTTTCGACTGGCTTGCATCGGACAAGTTCCCGACCATGACCGAGCCGTATGCCGGCTACCACGGCATTGTGTTTGCCGAAGAGTTCGGACCCGCCGCGCTTGGCATGCGAGCCCGCGCCGAGGGGCTGCGTGACTTTGGCGCGTGCATGAGTCCGCATAACGCGTTCGCGCTGCTGCAGGGCATCGAGACGCTTCCTCTGCGCATGGCCCGCCATGTCGACAACACCGAACGGGTGCTTGAGATGCTGCAGGCCAACGATGCGGTCACGTGGGTCAAACATCCGAGGGTTCCGACGCATCCTGATTTCGAGTTGGCGAAGCGGTTGTACCCGAAGGGAGCCGGTTCCATTCTCAGCTTCGGCGTGAGGGGTGGTCGCAGCGCAGGTCGCAAGTTCATCGAGGCGGTGCAATTGGCCACCCACCTTGCCAATGTGGGCGACGCCAAAACGTTGGTGATTCACCCTGGGTCGACCACGCACGGGCAGTTGACGCCGGCACAACTGGAACTGTCTGGCATCAGTGAGGACCTCATCCGACTGTCGGTCGGTCTTGAAGATCCGCAGGACATCGTTGAGGACCTCGAACGCGCCCTAAAGGCCAGCCAGCGATGATCGTTGTGGTCGACGGCCGTGATGCGCACGCCTCCACCGGCGGGGTCCCACCGACGGGCGATGGCCCCGTTGTGGTGCTCATCCACGGCGCAGGAATGGACGGCACGGTGTGGCAATTGCAGACCCGCTACCTTGCCCATCGGGGCGTATGCGCTCTGGCGGTTGATCTGCCTGGTCACGGACAGAGTGCTGGCGAAACGCTGTCCACGGTCGAGGAAATGGCCGACTGGGTAGCGCGCTTCCTCACCGCGGCCGGGTTGGGCGCCGCGCACGTTGTCGGACATTCTATGGGGTCGTTCATCGCACTCGAACTCGCCAGCCGACACGCCGCGGTCACGCGATCGATCACCCTGTGCGGAACCTCCACCGCCATGCCGGTCCACCCCCAACTGCTCGCCGACGCCACCGACAACCTGCCCGCTGCGGCAGCATTAATGGCTGCGTGGGGCCACGCCAAGCCAGCGCATGTGGGCCTCAACCCGACGCCGGGGCTTTGGATGCTCGGAGGCGCGCGAGCGCTTGTAGAGAACTCGCGTCCGGGCGTGCTCGCCTCCGACTTTCGGGCCTGCATGAACTATTCCAATGCACTCACCGCCGCCGGAAAAGTGAGCTGCCCGGCAACCGTTGTGATTGGTCTTGGCGACAAGATGACCCCGCCCAAAGGCGGCCACGCATTGGCCGCAGCCCTACCATTAGCGACCATCATTGAGCTTCCCAACGTCGGCCACTCCATGATGATCGAAAGCCCCCGCACCATCCGTTCCGCCATCCTTGACACTGCTCGTGCGGGCTGATCTGGATCATGGGCGGGTTGGTGTTTCTCGTTCTTGGTGCGTATCTGGTCTGCATGGGTTGGTGGATGAGCGCGCACGAACACTGGGCATCGCGGATCGATCGAGAGGCATACGAGTCGGGCCCATCGCGCTTCCGGTACTGGAATCACCGTTTCAGCAGAGTCCTCAGCCGTTGGGTCGTGCCGATTGCCCTGGCGGCCTTGGGACTAGTGGCTATAGGAGTTGGTACATCTCGACTCTGGAGCGGTCAGCGGTAGTCGGTGGGTGCCGATCGGAGAGCCCGCGTACCGCAGCTCGCAATTGCCCTTGATAGGAATAGTCTCGACTCGGGGAGTATCAGGTGTAGTCGGCCCAGATCTTGTGGCTGGTTCCGTCGAGGATCATGGTGCCGCCGCAGGGCACGATCCACTGCGGCCTGGTGTGTCCAAATGGCGGACCGATACACACGACAGCGTCAGGTTTGCATCGGTGAACGGTCTCGATCGCAGTGTTGCGTTGCGCGGCGCGATGGCTTGCCGCTCTGACGAAGTGCGCTCGACATCGATGTCTGAGGCCGGGGGTCGAGCCACGATGACGGCGTCGACTGCAGCGAGCACACCCCGTTCGCCGACAAAGTCACTCTGCACGCTGCGATCCAACCACATCGATTCAGCGAATCGGGGCGAATTCTGCTTGTCCGTATCGGGAGCTGACGAGATGTTCTACACCTCGGAGAGAATCTCCCATTTCCAGAGAAGGTAGGAAAGCAAATATAGATTTGCTAATCTATGAAGACGGCGGCCGGGTCGCTGGGAAAGCAACCTTTCCTTCGCCGAGGCGACGCAGCGCTCGTGCAACCAATCGCCCGTTCCGTTTCCCACGGACAGGACCACTGGAGGTCTACATGAAGTCGCACCCCCGTGCCGGCCACCTCGTACAGCAGCTGGAAGGATACCGCGCCTTCGAACCGGTCGATCTGCCGCCAGACCCGCCAGTCACGCTCGACCACGAACTTTGGGGGCTGCTCTCGGCCGCCGATGTTGCCGTGGGCCGCCTTGACGGGCTGGCGCGGACTCTGCCCGATGCCGATCTGTTCTTGGCGATGTATGTCCGCCAAGAGGCGCTACTCAGCTCCCAGATCGAGGGCACCGAGTGCACGATGGACGACATCCTCGCGTTCGAGTTGCTTCACCACGGCGGGCCGACACTCGACGTCGGCGAGGTTGTCAGCTATGTCGCTGCGCTGCAGCACGGTGTCGCCTTATTGACCGAGCTACCGCTGTGCAACCGGCTGCTTCGTGAGATGCACGGTGTGCTTTTGCGCTCGGGTCGTGGGGCCGACAAGTCGCCAGGGGAGTTCCGGCGTACCCAAAACTGGATAGGGCCAGCCGGGTGCACGCTCGCCACGGCGAGCTTCGTGCCGCCGCCCCGTCATGTGATGGAAAGAGCGATGACGGCGCTGGAGTCCTTCGTCCACGACTCGAGGTTGCCCGTGTTGGTCACTGCCGGACTGGCGCATGCCCAGTTCGAGACCATCCACCCGTTCCTCGATGGCAATGGGCGCGCCGGGCGCATGTTCATCTCCTTGTTGCTTCACGAGCGCCAGGTCCTGTCCAAGCCCGTGCTGTATCTCAGCACGTTTTTGAAGCGCCATCAGACCCGCTACTTCGAGCATCTCACGGCCGTGCGCAGCGCTGGGGCATGGGAGCAGTGGCTTGCGTTCTTCTTCGAAGGAGTAGCCGAGTCGGCTCGGGGTGCAACCGAGACGGCAACATCGATCCATCAACTCCGTGAGGACGACCGCACCCGCACGCTGTCGTCAGGTGGTGGGAAGTATGACGTTGCTCTCCTTGACGTCTTGTTTCGTCAGCCGCTGGTCAACAGCAGCTGGGTGCAGCAACACCTTGAGGTCACGTCACCGACGGCGAACAAAGCACTCGAGCGGCTGTGCGAGCTCGGGATCTTGCGCGAGGTGACCGGCAACAAACGCAATCGAATCTACCGATACGATGCCTACGTCGACCTGTTCGAGAGCGTCGCCCGAGTTGAGCAGGACGACACTCACAGCGGCTGAGCGGGGACGGCACCCAAAGCAATCGGCGCAGCGCCATCGCGATCGCACTCGGGCTCGGCGGGCTGGCCCTGGTGGCCAAGGTGTGGACCGACACGGGCCTCGACCCGATCGGCGTCGCCGCCGGGTTCGGTGCCTCGGCGTGCCTGGCCGCGTTCTTGATGATCGGCAAGAACGCGCTCGACACCCATCACCCCCTCACCCTGGCGTTCTGGATGTTCGCAGTCGCCGTGGCCGTGACTATTGTCGGCATCGCGCAATCCAAACAACCCAATCTCCCGAGGCCCTCTGACAGCAAGCGCGCTAGTTGCGAACCATGGTGGCTTTGGCGTCTTCGTCCCGAACGAGGAGCGACAGCCCGGCGGCGGAGAAGGTGAGCAGGGTGGCGGCGAAGAACGTCCAATGAAATGCCGTGGTGTACTTGTGCACCAACTCCGGCGCCACGACCGAGCGCCCGAACTTCTGGGGAATGGTGGACGCCAACACCGTCGACAAGACGGCAACACCGACCGCTCCGGCCAATTGTCGCTGGGTGGAGAAGATCGCGCTGGCCCGACCGGTGGCCTCCGGCGAGATCTTCGCGTAGGAGGCGGCTTGCAGCGGGATGAACGCAAAGGCAATGCAGAGGCCGCGGACGAGCATCAACCCGCGGATCGCCCAGTGGTTGGTACCGACCGTTATGAACATGAACCCGATCGAAAAGGTGCCGAGACCGATGAAGGCCATCACCAGCATCTTGCGCGGCCCGAACCTCGGGTACCACCTGCCCGCGAGCCGGGAGGTGAGCAGGATGCCGATCGCCTGTGGGAACGTGGTGAGGCCGCTTTCCAGCGCCGAGTAGCCGCCGACGCGTTGGAGGAACTGCGGAAGAACGAACACCGTACCCAAGAACGCCATGGTGTAGACGAAGCTCACCGCATTGGTAACGGCGAAAAGACGGTCCCGCAAGAGACGTAAGTCAAGCATCGGTTTCGGCGTGCGGTATGACCACCACCACAGTCCCACCAGACTCAACGCGCCGACGATGCCAACGGTGAAGATGCGGGTGCTGAGCCAGCCCTCTTCCGCACCGCGTTCGAAGAAGTAGACCACGGCTGGAAAGCCAAGGGCAGCGAGAACGACGCCGGGAAGGTCGAGTGGCCGTCGGGTGCTGTCGTCATCTTTCTTTAAACCGAACACGGCGACCGCAAGCGCAATCATCCCAATCGGAATGTTGACGCGAAAGATCCAGCGCCACCCGACGGTGTCGGTGAGCCAGCCGCCGAGCACCGGGCCCGATGCGGGCGCCAACACCGTAGGTATCGCCAGGATCGAAGAGGCCCGCGCTCGTCGCTCGGGCGGGAACGCTCGAAAGAGCAGCGTGATGCCGGTCGGGGTGAGCATGCCGCCCCCAACGCCTTGCAACAGGCGGTAGGTGACGAGCTGGCTGATTGATGTTGCTTCACTGCACAGGTACGACGCCAGGACGAACATGAAGAGCGCGAAAATGAATGTGCGTCGAGTGCCGAAGCGGTCGCCAACCCAGCCCGAAATCGGAATCCAAATGGCCAAGCTGAGCGAGTAGCCAAGCACGATCCACGTGGTTGATGGCAGCGACGCGTTGAGGTCCTTCGAGATCTTGAACAACGAGACGTTCACGATCGTGACATCGAGAATGTCCATGAAGACCGCCAGCACGAATGCCGCAGCGACGATCCACTCGTACGGCAGGTGCCGCAGCTTGTGGAGAAGGCCAGGCTGCGGAGGCGTTTCAATCATGGGGTGCTCAACGTACCGGCTGGGCGCCGATTTATCTGGGTGGAGGAACGGCCTTGTCGTTTACCCAGTTGCCATGAAAGCCGAACGGTACCCGTTGTGGAAGCATCACCTGAGCGACGTAACCACGACCGAAATCTTGCGCGTCCCACACCGCAAGTTCGGCCTTGTCGTGCACAAGGTCGTGCACAAAGGTCATCAGCCAGCCGTCGTCTTCGTCGGTGCTTCCGGGACGTCCGATGAACACGGCCTCGCCGGCAGCTCGGCCGATGCCGTGGTCGAAAACCTCTCTCGCGCCCGTCTGCAGGTCGTGCTTCAGTGTGGTCCACCCGGCTTTCGGATCGTCGAACACCGGCGAAGTGCAGTAGCCGTATCGATAGGGCTTACCGCTCAGGCTGCCTCTATGGCGTGGGAATTCGTTGGCCGTGTCATCGATGACGGTGGTGCTCGACGTGCGGCCGACTGGATCGATCACCCAACGTTCGAGCCGCGGCAACGAATCACCGAAGGGGCCGAGGATGTCGCCGTCGAACAGCTTTTCGTAGGTGCAGATATCAATGACGACCTTGCCGTCGGGGGTGTCATAGGCGTTCATCGGATGAAACAACCCACACAGCGGCACATCAACCCACACGATGTCTTTGGCCTCGCCCTCGCGGGGGAGCAGGCCAACACGGTTGCCGTAATCGGGCTGCCAGCGAAACGGGAAGCGTCCTGCGAAGGCCAGGTCGAAATCGACGATGACCGGCTGATCGAACACCACGGCATAACGCTTGGTGAGCGACATGTCGTGAATCATGGTCATGCCCGGAACCGGGATGTCGAGGGTACGACGAACCCGACCATCCGTGCCGACGACGACGTACTGCACGTGGTCCATCCACTCCGCCCACGAGTACGTCATCGCGTGCATCTCGCCCGTGTCCGGATCAACCTTTGGATGGGCGCTGAACGCGCCGGGCAGCGTGCCGTAGAAGTCGTTGCGGCAAACCGTGTCGAGGTCGTAGGTCATCTCCACCTGGCTGATGCCGGCTTCCACCATGGCCCACGTGGTGCCGTTGAAGCCGCCGACGTTGGTGTTGGCGCCGAGACCGGACGATCGAGACGATGGTCCGGGGATGTCGTCGAGTCCACGAGCTGTCTGGACGTTCTTCGAGCCGACATAGCGGTTGCGGTACCAGTCGGCCTTGCCATCATTCAGCCGAACGCCATGCACCATGCCATCACCCATGAACCAGTGATGGGTGAGTTGATCCACTTCGGCAATCGGGTTTGGCCCGTTGCGCAGATAGCGCCCGTTCAACTCCGGCGGCAGCGTGCCGATCACCTGGAGATCGGGCGCTGTCACCTCTTGAGCGACTGGCCCGTAGTTGTCCTGCAGATAGCGGTTCGTCATAGCGGCCTCCCCTGTCGTGAACGCAGAATAACACTGTTACCGAAGGGCAGTACACCGCACGAGAGCGTCCGTCGCTCGACTCGCGGGTGGTGGCGACTTAGTGTGCACAGTGTGAAGAAAGTCGATGATGATCCAACCCTGCACCAACCGGCCCGTGCGCCGGGTCCAACGTTGCGTGAGCAGCTCCTTGCCGATCCCGTCACTCCGCCGTGGCCGCTTTTGGAAGAATCACCGGCGTATCTTGGTGATGAAGATGTGCCGTTCACGAACTACACGTCGGCCGCGTACGCGCAGGCCGAGATTGATCACCTGTGGTCGAAGACGTGGCAGTGGGCGTGCCACCTGGATCACATTGCCGAGCAGGGCGACTACTACGTCTATGAGGTCGGCCCCCATTCGGCGCTCATCGTGCGCACGGCCGACGGTTCAATCAAGGCCTATTACAACGCGTGCATGCACCGCGGCACGCAACTGCGCACCCCCGGCACCTGCGGTTTTGCCAATCAGCTCAAGTGTCCGTTCCACGGGTGGACGTGGTCACTCGACGGCGATCTCGTGGAGGTCCCCGACCGATGGGACTTCCCTCATGTCGGTGATGAATCGCATCGTCTTCCGCAACTGCCCGTCGAGGTGTTCGCCGGGTTCGTGTGGGTGAACTTCGATCAGCAGGCGGCACCTTTGTCGGAGTATCTCGGCGTTCTTCCCGCGCACTTTGCCGAGTTCGACATTGAGCAGCGCTACATCGAGACGCACGTTCGCAAGCGCTTGCCGTGCAACTGGAAGGCCGCAGTCGAGGCGTTCCTTGAGGCCTATCACGTGCGTGAGACCCACGCCTCTGGTCAGCTGGGTGATGAGGTCACCACGCAGTACGACATCTTCCCGCCAAACATCAGCCGCTTCATTCACACCAGCGGACTCGACAGTCCGCAACGACCGACGCCTCGCACCGAGCAGCAGATGCTTGCCCACCTTACGCGCAACCTTCGCCACGGGATGGAGCCACTCGTGCTGCCCGAGGGCGCCCGCGCCCGAGACTTTACGCGACATATGTGCAACAAGAGATGGGCAAAGCGTACGGCCAGGATTTCTCACACCTGAGCCAGTCGATCACAATCGATTCGATCGAGTATTTCTGTTTCCCGAACGCATGTCTGTTTCCGGGTCTGTCGCTGTCGATGGTGTACCGGTTTCGTCCCGACCCGGTTGATCACAACGTCAGCTTTTTCGACCTGCTCATCTTGCGACCACGACCGGGCGATGGTGACGCACCCCTTCCACCCACGGTGATCGAACTGGATATCGATGACAGCTATTCCCTCGCCGTTGGTCTCGGCGGATTGGGTCGCGTATACGACCAGGACACGGCCAACATGGCGGCCCAGACGCGCGGGTTTCGGTCGAGTCGCAAGCGTGGTCAGACGCTCGGCAACTACCAGGAGGTCCACGCTCGTCATCTGCAGCAGCGCGTGCGTGAGCACCTGCTCGCCGGTGGCTACACGCCCGAGGACTAGAAGGGTTCAGTCGGAGAAAGGATCGGGCGTGCCGGCACGGCCGCTCGGTATGTAGGGGCCAGACATCGGCTCACCCATCGGCTCGATACTCGACCAGTCGTTGCGGAGTGAGCGATGCACGATGCGCCAGCCACCCTCCCGACATTCGAACCGGTCGATGTAGCGGCCGGTGAAGGTGTACATGGTCCGTCCGGCATCGTGCTGGGCCACGTGGGTGGCCAGCACGTATGACTCCACCAACGCCACGTCGCCATCGAGCTTCGCGGTCGTGTTACTCAACCGGTGCTGGGTTGCGACGAACCTTCGGGCGAGCGATGCCAGGACGTACGGCACGAACGCCTCGATCGTAAACTGCTCGGCGCCGTAGTCGACCAGCACCGCACCCGGATGGAAGGCGGCCTCGATCGACGGGGCGTGCAAGCGATCGATGCCACGGCAGTAGCTATGCAGCGCATCTTGGATTCGGGCACGACTTTCGAGCTCGGTCATTTCGGCGACGCTAGCGGCTCGGCGGCAGTCCCTCTACGATTGCACGATGTCGGGAACACCAATCGAGCTGGGTGACATGAGTGATCTGCGTGACGGTCAGATGCGCGTCTTCCCCGACATCGGCAACAACGGCATCATCGTGTGCCGCGTCGCAGGCCAATTGCATGCACTGGAAGACAACTGCTCACACCGCGACGCCCGCCTGTCAGAAGGGCGACTTCGAGGTGCACTCATCACCTGCCCACTACACGGTGCTCAGTTCAATGTGTGCGACGGTCAGCAGCAAGGCCCGCCCGCGGTCGCTTCCGGTCGCGTCCTTCCTCGTCACCGAACAGGGCGACACGGCAGTGGTCCACCTCCCACCGGAGTAGCGGCTAGGCGATGGTCATTTCGCCGTCGTATCCAGCGTCAGCTCCTCCGGCGGCAGGTCGAGGCTTCATTACGTAGTGGGCTTTGGTCGGCAGGTCGATGGTCTTCGTTCCGCCCGATTCCACGCTGCCGAGCACCTTGTCGCCAATGAGTACGTCGATGATGACCTTGCCGTTGTTCGGGTACGGGGGTTCCAGGCTGAGCGTGAGCTTTTGCCCTGCTGCCGCGTCGAAACCACCGGTCGAGCCCAGCGCGGTATCGCCGAAGAACACAGCGCCAGTCGTGCCCGGAAGAAACGAGATCGGTACTTCGGTCTTCTCGGCCTCGAGGCTGAGGTACTTGCGTTTCGCCGGGGAGCCAAAAGGTGTGAGCGCGCCGCCGTTCAACCTGAAACTTTGCCGTACGACGGCCGTCGGGCAGCAGGCACCCTGAGCATCGGTGAAGCGATCGATTGCGAGGGTGTCATCCTTTATGCTGATGCCGCGCACGCCCTCATCTGCCCGATCACCGACACCGGCGGAGGTGAGCCTCGTCGCTGTCGTGCCGGAGCATGAGTAGATGTGCACGTCGGAGAGCTGTCCGGTGCCACCGGTGTTGACGTTGGTGAACACGGCGGTCTCTGCGTTTCCGTCCACCCCACCGAAGTCACCCGCCACGACACCGCGCACCTGCAGCGCGGCATAGTCGGCCGAGTCACGTGTGCCGCGCTCGCCCTGGCCATTCGTGACCGTGACCTTGCCGAAGTCGGGCAGATCGAACGTGAAGTTCCGGAAGTCGACACCGCTGCACGGATTGGGCGCAGGCGGCTTCGGTGCGGCGGTGGTCGCCGGTGCAGTGGTTGGTGCAGCGGTCACTGATTTGACTGTCGTGGCGACCGGCGCCGTTGTTGGCGCACCCATTGTGGGACCGGCCACCGTCGTCGGCGCTGCCACGGTAACTTCGGCCGACGCAGTGGTGGACGGGCTGCTCTTCGGCACGGTGACCACATCCTTGGCGCCCTGGGACGATGTCGTGCACGCGCCGAGCGTCAGCATGAGCGCGGAGGCAAGCTTCGTGGCGCGTGTGGCGTGCATCCGGCGCGGGGTCAGGCCTCGACGGTAACGCCGCGCCAGAACGCGACGTGGTCTTTGATTTCCTTGGCGGCATCTTTCGGTGTGGGGTAGAACCAGGCTGCGTCGGCGTTCACCTTGCCATCGACGTTCAGTGAGTAGTAGCTGGCCTCACCCTTCCACGGGCACGAGGTGTGCTTTGTGCTTGGCTCGAGAAGATCGCCGTTGACCGACTCGATCGGGAAGTAGTGGTTGCCTTCCACCATGACCGTGCTGTCGCTCTCCGCAATAACTGCACCGTTCCACGTTGCCTTTGCCATGATCGGCTCCTCTCATCGGATTGACCAGCGAAGGCTACCGGCGTACGTCCACCTTCGACTGCTCGGCCCGCCGACTTCGGCGCTGTGCGACGAGAAACAGCGACAACAGCGCGGCGATGGGGATGGCGATGAGCCAAGATCGGCCCGAGTCGGAACGTGCTTTGGCTGGTGCCTGTGAGGCTCCGGCCGTGGTTGCCTGCCCGGTAGGGGCGAGGGTCGGGACCGTGGACGGAGGTGGAGCGGCCGTTGTCGCTGATGCGGTTGTCATTGCGACCGCAGTCGTTGCCGCGCTGGCGGGAACAGGGCTGGAGTACCAGCTGGCGAGCGAGCCTTTGGCATCATCCTGCTTCACTTCGCCGCGGACTTCGCGGTCGCCGATGCCGATCACGAATCGTCCGGTTGCCACGCTGCCGACGACCACGCCGTACTTGCCCGCTTTCGTAGCGGACGAGCGCAGCTTGGCCAGGTAGCGATAGCTCGTTCCGGAGAACGGCTCGTTGAAGGTCTCGCCCATCTCGACCGGCGGATCGGTGGGATTGCCCTCGGGGTCGAGCACGGTGATGCTCGGTAACGGGCTCGAGAGCTCCGGCTCCAAATTGGGGATGAGCAGATCGACCACGATGCGGTCGCCCGCTTTGAGATTGAACGACAGCCCGCGCAACTGGCCCGGTTTGGTAATCGAGCCGTACACCGCGAACGACACCGTGCCATCCACAAGCTCGGGACCGCGCTCGGGGCTGTTGTCGTTCTCGTCCAAGAGAACGGGCTGATGCGCCGACGCAGGGTTTGAACCGAGCGCCGTCAACCCGACGAACATGCCGGTAACCGCGAACAGTCCGGCCACACCTCGGCGAAGGAATTGCGACATCGACCACAGCCTAGAGAAGTGACGCGCTAGCTCCAGAGTCCAGATACGAGCGCGTCGAGTTTGTCGAGGCGCTCTCGGCCACGGGCGACGATGGGCTCAATGGTGTCGGGGGCGTGGATCGGAGCGGCGAGGTCTTCGTCCATGGTGGCGAGGACGGTCGGGGTGAAGAAGCGGCTCAGTTGCGCGTAGCCGTGCTTGTCCTTCTTACCGCGATGTTGGTGGTGATAGCGCAGCGGAGCGTATGTATAGAGCTCGTTGCGGGCACGTGTGAGCGCCACGTACAGCAAGCGTCGTTCTTCCTCGATACTTTCCGCGTTGCCGGTGGACATGTCGGAGGGGATATTGCCATCGACCACGTGCATGACGTGCACAACGTCCCACTCGCCGCCTTTGGCTGAGTGGATGGTGGACAGGGTGAGCACATCGTCATCGAGCGATGGCGGACCGGCCAGGTCGCCAGTGGCGGCCGGTGGGTCGAGCGTGAGTTCAACGAGGAACCGACTCAACGTGGGGGCGAGCGTTGCCGCTATCTGCAACTGCTCGTAGTCGGCCACGCGGGCAGCCCAGTTGTCGTAACGATTCGCGACGAGTGGTTCGAGAAAGGCTCGCACGCGTTCGAGCTTGGGGAGCACGACTTCTTCTGGCATCGACCGTGCGTCCAGCAGAGTGAGCACCAGCTCTTGGCAGCTCTCATGCGCGGCCACGGCCTTGGTCGGATCATCGGCCAGCATCGCTTCCTCGGTGATACGTCGCGCCGTCACTCGGCCAACGCCGTCGATAAGTTGGAGCACGCGGGTCCACGCCAGTTCGTCCAACGGGTTCTCGACCAGACGCAACATGCTGACGAGGTCCTTCACGTGGGCTGCTTCAAGAAACTTCAACCCGCCGTACTTCACGAACGGAATATGGCGAGCGGTCAGCTCCAACTCAAGCAGATCAGAGTGGTGACCCGAGCGGACCAGTACCGCTTGCTGACGCAGCGAGGTGCCCCGTTCCTTGTGCCACAGGATGCGCTCGCACACCGCAGTGGCCTGCATCGCTTCGTCGTGACAGCGCACCAAGATCGGTCGTTTCGTTCCCGCTCGAACGGCCACGAGTTCTTTCGGATGACGGTCGCGAGCGTGAGCGATAACGGCGTTGGTGGTTTCGAGGATCGGGGGAGTAGAACGGTGATTGCGCACCAGCGTCAGGATGTCGGCATCGAACCGGGCGTCGAAGTTCATGATGTTGGCGTGCGCTGGCGGCCCGGAACGAATAGATCGACTGCGCATCATCGCCCACCACCGTCAACCTTGCTCCGCCGGCGGTCATGCCTTCGAGGATGTCGGCCTGCAGCGCATTGGTATCCTGGTACTCGTCGACCAAGATGTGGTCGAACATGCCCTGGAGTGCTCGGGCCGTGTCGGCATCCTGCAGCAGCGCCCACCAGCACAGGAGCAGGTCGTCATAGTCGAGCAATTGTCGAGCCCGCTTACGTTCGATGTAGCCGGGGAAGATGACCCGCATGTCGTCGCGCTCTTCGATGCACCACGGAAACGACCACTGCAACACATCGTTCAGTGGTTCTCGTGCGTTCACGCAGCGGCTCATCACATCGACAAGTGTTTCCTTACGGGCCCGCCGCCGATTCGTGCCATCGCCGGGTACGAGTTCGTCCCGCACCATGGCCATGAGGTCTGCCGCATCACCGGGGTCGAGCACGGTGAACGACGGCTCCAACCCGAGCGCCATGCCGAAGCGCCGCAGCAGCCGGTTGGCCACGGCGTGGAACGTGCCACCCCACACTGCGGCCGATACCGACTGGCCCGAGGCAATCTCGGCCCGATGCAGCAACTCGGACGCGGCTCGTCGACTGAATGTCAGCAGCAAAATCCGCTCCGGGGGGACGCCGGAATCAACCAGGTGCGCGAGCCGTGCCGCGAGCGTCGTCGTCTTTCCGGTGCCGGCGCCGGCCACAATCAACAGGTTCCGCCCGTCGTGATTGACCGCAGCCTGCTGCTCCGCATTCAGTGTGTCGAACATGCGTTCGATATTAGCCGTTGGACCTCCGCCCACCCCGGCAGGCCCTCCAACTATGCACCTTTGACCCTCCAACCCGCCCCGTAGGCCGCCGTTTCGGACGCTCTATCGGCGAGTTGGAGGGTAGATAGGTCCAAGTTGGAGGGTTACATGACGGGGACGTCGGCCATGGCGGCCGCGATGTCGGACTGCGACAGTTCGAGGTCGACCATGGCTCCGGTCATGTATGACTCGTACGCAGCCATGTCGAAGTGACCGTGACCGCACAAAGCCGTGAGGATGACCTTTTCCTCGCCCGACTCCTTGCACGCCAGTGCTTCGCGGATAGCGGCGGCGATGGCGTGGGTCGGCTCGGGGGCGGGGACGATGCCTTCGGTGCGAGCAAACTTGAGGGCACCGGCGAAGCACTCCAACTGGGGGATTGCGATGGCTTCCACCAAGCCCAATTCGTACAGGTGCGACACCAGTGGCGCCATGCCGTGGTAGCGAAGACCACCCGCATGGATGGAATCGGGGATGAAACCGTGACCCAGCGTGTGCATCTTCATGAGCGGCGTCATGCCTGCCGAGTCGCCGAAGTCGTAGCGGTACTCGCCCTGGGTCAGGGTGGGGCAAGCAGCGGGTTCCACACAACGGATGGTTGGGTTCATCTTGCCGGCCATCTTCTCCCGAAGGAACGGGAACGCGAGACCACCGAAGTTGGAGCCGCCACCGGTGCATCCGACCAGCACGTCGGGCGTCTCGCCTACCTTGGCCAGCTGCAACAGCGCTTCTTCGCCGATGATGGTCTGGTGCATCAGTACGTGGTTGAGCACGCTGCCGAGTGAGTACCGCGTCTTCGGGTCGGCCACAGCCATCGCGACGGCTTCGGAGATGGCGATGCCAAGGCTACCCGGGTGCATCGGATCTTTTGCCAACAATGAGCGGCCGTAGTCGGTCAGCTCGGATGGCGAGGAGTGCAGCGTGGCGCCGTAGATCTCCATCATGGTCTTGCGATAGGGCTTCGACCGGTACGACGCCGCGACCTGCCACACCTCACATTCCAACCCGAACTGGGCGGTGGCGAACGCAAGTGCCGTGCCCCACTGACCCGCGCCGGTTTCGGTGGTGAGCTTGGTGATGCCTTCCATGGCGTTGTAGTACGCCTGCGGCACGGCGGTGTTCGGCTTGTGCGACCCGGCCGGGCTCACGCCTTCGTACTTGTAGTAGATGCGGGCAGGGGTATCGAGCAGCTTCTCCAGGCGGTGGGCACGGAAGAGCGGGCTCGGACGCCACAGGCGATAGACGTCCTGTACTGCCTCTGGGATGTCGATGTATCGCTCTTGGCTGACCTCTTGCATGATGATCGCCATCGGAAACAAAGGAGCGAAATCCTCGGGTCCGGCCGGCTCACGCGTGCCCGGATGCAACGCTGGGGGCGGCGGCGACGGCAGATCGGGAACGATGTTGTACCAACGCGTCGGCATTTCCGATTCGTCGAGCAGGATCTTGTGCTGGTTCATCCGCTGCACCCCCGTGCGCTTGAAGTTGGTCGGATGTTACTTCCGCCCAGCCTGCGGGTGCTCGCGAAGTGCTCCAGCGACGAGCACCGACGGGGGACAATGGATGAATCGAAGACGGTCGCTCGCCACGTTGTCCTAAACCCTGGGCGGCCGAGCTACGCCGCCTTCGCAAACGCAACAGTCCCGTCCATCACGACAATCTAACGAGGGGCGCGACGGTGCAGGCCCGAGTGGGCCTGCACCGTGTGGTTTGGAGGCTGACCCGGTCAGGCGAGAACGGGTTGGAGCAGGGCGGTTGGCGGCGGGGCGTTGATGCGGCGGCCATGGCGGTCGCACACTTCGAGGGTTTGGTTTTCGAGCATGCAGGCTGACCAACCGACACTGTGCACCAGATGGTGATGGCGGCTGCACAAGAGCGCCATATTGTCGATGTCCGTCGGTCCTCTGTCCCGGTCGTATTCCCTCACATGGTGGGCCTCACACCATTGTGCCTTTGTGTGGCAGCCGGGGTAAGCGCAGCAGCGATCGCGGGCGACCAGTGCACGCCACTGTGCGTTGGAGGCGGTGCGTGCACTTCGTCCGAGCCAGAGCGGCTGGTAAGGGGTAAACCTGCGTGAGGCATGCGTGACGCGGGTCAGTCGAGCGCGGCGATGGCTTCCACTTCGATCAACCAACCGGGATCGGCTAAGGCGCTGACGCCAACCAGCGTGCTCGCTGGAGGTGTTGTTGTAAGGAACCTGGCGCGGACGGGACCGATAGACGCCCGTACGTCGGGGGTGAGTCCGACCACGTAGACCGTCATTTTGGTGACATCGGCGAACGTCGCTCCAGCGGCAGCGAGCGCGGTGCGGAGGTTCTCATAGGCGCGCTCGGTCTGGGCGGCGTAGTCGCCTAGTCCCACGATGGCTCCATCGCCGTCTGCGGCAACCTGGCCGGAGACGTATACCGTCCTCCGACGCTCGCTCACCACGACATGCGTGTAGCTCGGAATCACAAAGTGCCCAGCGGGCTGGATGTACTGGAGATCGGTCATCACCCCAGCATTGCAGCTGATCGACATTGCTCATCGCGAAGACCAGAGGTCGCGAGGGCGGGGCAGAATTCGATTGTCCCACCTGACCCGTGAAGCGGGGTGATCCCCCGTCGGCCACTTGTTGAGCTCGCTCGCCAAGGTCAGGTGAGCGCCACATTGATATGCGGGCGATCAGTGTCAGGAGGCGACGCTTGTCTCCCGTGGAGACCAAAACCAGGCCTGCGCTGCGTCGACTGCCTTCCGCGGTGTCACGGTGTTCGCCTCGGTTCCAGGTGGAGCTCCTCGCCGTCATAGGGGTTGGCGAGGGCGACGGTTTCGTTGAGTTCGACGCCGAGGCCGGGTTCGGTGGGCGGGATGACGTAGCCGTCTTCCCACTGGATGGGCTTGACCAGGATGTCGGCGTGGAAGCCGGACCAATCTTGGATGCTCTCAAGGATAAGGAAGTTTGGCGAGCAGGTGGAGATCTGAATGTTGGCCGCACCGACAATCGGCCCGCAGTACAGATGTGGCGCGATTTGGGCGTAGTGGGTCTCGGCCATGCCTGCGATTTTCTTCGCTTCGAGCAGCCCGCCGCAGCGACCGAGGTTGAGCTGCAGAATCGAGGCCGCACCCGTCGACAACACGCGAGCGAACTCGTACTTGGTCGTCAACCGCTCCCCGGTCGAGATGGGAATAGTCGTTGCAGCTGCAACTTTCGCCATCTCTTCGGGCATTTCGGGCGGCGTTGGTTCCTCGAACCACAGAGGGTCATATTGTTCCAAGCGGCGGGCCAGCCGAATCGCGCCTGTGGTCGTGAACTGACCATGGGTACCGAACAGGATGTCGGCCTTCGTGCCGACCGCCTCTCGCACCGCTCGCACCATGGCCTCTGATCGGTCGAGGTCTTCGAGCGACGGTTGTCGCGGATCGAACACGCCGTACGGTCCCGCCGGGTCGAACTTCACGGCCGTGAACCCACGGGCTACCGCTTCAACGGCAGCTGTTGCAGCCGCGGCCGGGTCGGAGTACACCGGGTGATCGGCGTACGCATCAAACCCCGCGCGGCGGATACAGGTACGTGTAGGTGCGCAACTTTTCGTGGACCTGACCGCCCAGCAGCTCGTAGACGGGTTTGCCCACTTCTTTGCCAACGATGTCCCAGCACGCCATCTCGAGCCCGCTCATGATGCCGCCGAGCGTCAGATCGGGACGCAACGCATAGCCACGACCGTACATCTGACGCCACAACGTTTCGATCTTGAACGGGTCGGCACCAATCAGGTGTCGCGCCGCCACGTCCTCGATCATCCTTGCAACAAGATGCGGTGAGAACGTAGCGGTGTAGACCTCGCCCACGCCGGTGATGCCGCTGTCGGTCGTGAGCTTCAGAAAGATGAAGTACCGGCCACCGAACCGGGGCGGCGGATTGCCAACCACGAACGTGCGGATGTCAACGATTTTCACTGCAGCTTCCCCGGGAAGCCGGGCGCTCGAAGATCGGTGCCCAACGCATCCTCCAGCAGCTTGACCACCTGGGATGACCAGGCGTCGCCGCCGTACTGCGCCTTTGCACGAATGAAGGTCTGCTCTACCATGCTGGCCAAGTCGAGGGGTACCCCGAACTCGCGGCCGAAACCGGTGGCGAAACCGAGGTCCTTCAACGCGAGGTCCATGGTGAAACCAATGTCGTAGCTGCCATTCAGAATCACCTGGCTCTCGGTCTCGTGTACGAAGCTGTTGCCCGAGCTGTTCAAGATGGCCTCGAACGATTTGGTGAGATCGAGCCCGCCTCGCTTGGCCAACATGAGCGCCTCACCCGCGGCGACGAGATGGATGAACGCCAGCATGTTCGTGATGACCTTGATGACCGCCGCGCTGCCAAGGGGACCCATGTAGAGCACTGGGCTGCCGACTGCGGACAACAGATCACGATGTTCGAGATAGAGCGCCTCGTCGCCCCCAACGAGCACGGTGATGTCGCCTTCCGCCGCCTTGTGTACACCGCCGGTAACCGGCGCTTCCAACATCCGGATACCGGCAGAGGCCGCTCGCTCGCCCGAGCGCAGCACGGTCTCGCGGTCGTTGGTGCTCATATCGATCCACGTGCTGCCGGGGGCGAGGTGTTGCAGCAACCCATCAGCCACCCGCCCAACGACCGCCGGGGACGGCAGGCAGGTGAACACCACTTCACTCGCGCTCGACACGTCAGCGACCGAGTCGGCCCATGTCGCCCCTCGTTCGATCAGCTCGACTGCGGCTGACGGGTTCAGATCGTTCACGGTGACGTCGTGGCCAGCTCGCAACAGGCTTCCGGCCAGGTGCACGCCGAGATTTCCCAATCCGATAAACCCCACTCGGCTCATCGCTAGAGGTTGATGATGACGAGACGGTCTTCGGTCATCTCGCGCACAGAGTAGGCGGGCCCCTCGCGGGTGTTGCCGCTGTCTCGCAAGCCGCCGTAGGGCTGCTGGTCGGTGCGGAACGTCGGCACTTCGTTCACCAGTACGCCGCCGTAGTCCAACGTGCGGAAGGCCTTGGTAGCAGCAGCCAGCGACTGGGTGAAAATGGCTGCCTGAAGGCCGTAGGCCGAGTCGTTGGCCAACTTGAGAGCTTCGTCGAGGGTGTCGTAGGCCTGAATGGTGACGACGGGGCCGAAGACCTCGCCGGCACATACCTTCATGTCGGGGGACACATCGGCGATGATGGTCGGCGCAAGCACCCCCTCAGCGGAGATCGTTCCACCTGCAACTATCTTCGCGCCACCGGCAACCGCTTCATCCACCCACGACTTCACGCGGTCCCGCTCACCGAGGGAGATCAGCGCCGACACGTCGGTGGCCTCATCAAGCGGATCGCCGACGACCAGCGACGAGACGTGTGATGCCAGCGACTCGGTGAACGAAGAGACGAGCGACCGGTGCACGTAGATGCGTTGGGTGGAGATGCAGCTCTGGCCGGCATGGCTGAACCCGGCCACCTTGATCTTGGCGGCTGCCGTCTGCCAGTCGGCGTCGGCCTCGATGATGACCGGCGCGTTGTTGCCCAACTCCAAACCGACGCGCTTGCGTGGCGCCCGGGAACGTATTCCCCAGCCAACCTCGGGCGAACCGGTGAACGTGATCAACGCAACGTCGGGATGATCAACCAGTGCGTTGCCGACGGTGCCGCCGCCACCCGTGACCACATGCAGCATCTCGGGAGGAAGGCCGCATTCATCGATCAACATGTTGGCAAGCAGGATGGCCGAGAACGGCGTCTGGCTGGCGGGCTTCAACACCACCGGGCAGCCCGCCGCGATAGCCGGACCAACCTTGTGTACGACCAGATTCAGCGGAAAGTTGAACGGCGCAATGGCGCCAACCACGCCGATTGGTAGGCGCAGCGTGAACCCGATCTTGCCTTCGCCCGGTGCATTGGCGTCCATAGGCACCATCTCGCCGGCCAGCTTGCGCGCCTCGACCGCAGAAAAGATGAACGTGCCTACGGCGCGCTGGGCCTCGACGCGTGCGGTCTTGATCGGCTTGGCGGCTTCACGGGCAATCGCTAGCGCAAACTCTTCCACCCGGGCCTTGAGGTGCACTGCGGCAAGGTCGAGTATCTCGGCGCGTTTCCAGGCGGGCAGGGCGCCGGCGTGATGCGCGGCCTTGGCCATAGCGACCGCACGGTCGACATCAGCGGGTGTGCACGCCGGCACCTGACCGATCAATGAATTGTCGTAGGGCGAGCGCACGTCGATGACTGCGCCCGGGCCGACGTACTGCTCGCCAGCAAGAGGAAGAGGCTGAATGGTAGACACGCCAGCGATGCTAACGGTCGCCGCTAATCTGTGCCCATGACAGCTATCGCTCGTTTGAGTTTGTTCGCTCTCGACTGTCCCGACCCTCACGCCCTCGCTCGGTTCTACGCCGCCATCACCGGCTGGCACGTCGAGGACGAGGACCTCGAGGAGGGCGGCGACTGGATAACGCTCGCAAGCGATGGGGGAGCCACGCTGGCCTTCCAGCGTGTCGACACATTCGAGCCGCCGACATGGCCGACCGGCGGGCACCCGCAGCAGGCCCATCTCGACTTCGACGTCGTCGATCTCGACATCGGTGAGCAGCAGGTGTTGGCGCTCGGCGCCCGTAAGGCGGAGTTCCAACCGGGGAGCACGTTTCGTGTTTTCCTCGACCCGGTTGGGCACCCGTTCTGCCTTGTGCTGATCCGCTGACCCCGGGCGGAGGGTCAGCGGATCAGACCATGCGGCCGTACGGCCTAATCGTTGTCTCCGTGTCCACCACTACCTTTGCCATGATCCTCGTCGTCTGACTCATCATGGTCGTCGCTGTGCGTCGGAGGCCTGACAGTGGTGACGGGTTGGCCCGATGCTGCGGCAACCTTGGCTGCAGCTCTGGCCGCTTTGGCGGCAGCTTCGGCCGCTTCCTCAGCCGCGTCGTCGTCGTCGTCTCGTCGTCCTCGTCATCGTCATCGTCATCGTCGGACTTGACGGTGGTGGCCGTGGTAGTCGCCGCGCCGCCGGCGACCGCCGTGGTCGTGGTCCTCGGGCGCTCGTTCGCCTCGTCGGCCTCATTGACGTCATCAGCTTCAGGAACGGTGGTGGTAGTCATGGCAGGGTCAACCACGGTGGTGCTGGTCGTCGTCGTGGTGGGATCGACTGCCGGAACCACGGCGGTGACGCCCGTAGCCGGGTCGATTGCGGCCGTGGAGGTTGCGACCGGTGCTGCTTTCACTCTCGACTGACCGGCCAATGCACCGGCCTGAACCGCAGCGAACGGCTTGACGACCACCGCTGGTTGATTTGAGCGGTTGGGCGTGAAGCGACCCGTAGCTGCTCCGGCAATACCGGCCGTTCCGAGGACTGCCCCGGTAATGGCTGCCGCTGCGATAAGACGCTTGGTCTGTGATGGTGCTGACATGTTTGGTTGATGCTCCTTGATGAAGCCGCCCGTCCGGCTTTTCCGGTTCCCATTGTGTCGGTGATCCGATTAAGACCAGGGGGCCGAAACGTTAGGACAAGGCCAATTTTTCCAACCTCCTCGCTGAAGTCGTAATGTCGTTAGGACTGATGTCAACGCATCCCGCCGCCGGAACCAAGCGCACATGGTTGGGTACCTACGATTACCCGACAAGCCATCGCGTGTTGGAGATCGTTGCATTGGGCGCCTTCGCGGTACTGAGCACCCTCTTCGCCCGCCGTGCCGGTGCCGAGGTGATCGAGCGGATCTCCTGGCTCACGCTGCTAGCGGTGCTCGGAGCCTTCTTCGTCGGATACGCCGTCGCCGACTTTCTGTCCGGTCTGGTGCACTTCCTGTTCGACAACTTCGGATCACCCGACACGCCGATATTGGGCCAGAAGTTCATCAAACCGTTTCGGGACCACCACGACGACCCGGCGGCCATGACGCATGGGGATGCCGTAGCGGTGAACGCCGACAACTGTCTGGCTTGCCTGCCCGTGCTGGTGCCGGTGTTCTTCCTGCTCGACATCGCGCAACACCCGTACTTCGGCATGTTCCTTGTTGCAGTGTTGTTTTTCACCATGCTTACCAATCAGCTACACAAATGGGCGCATATGGAGTGCTGCCCACTCTTTGTGACATGGCTGCAACGGGCACGTCTGGTGTTGTCGGTTCAGCACCATCAGGTACATCACACCGCTCCTTTCGATTCGAACTACTGCATCACGTGGGGCATACTCAACCCTGCTCTGGAACGCATCGGCTTCTGGAGATTTCTCCTCCGGGTCCTTCGTCGTCCCGCCTGATCCAGTTCTGGAGTCCACTCGTGTCTGCCCGCAACATCATCGCCCTGTCCGGCAGCCTGCGGTCGGGAAGTTTTACGTCCGCTGTGTTGCGCGCCGCCGTTGCGCAGGCGCCCTCCGGACTGCAGATCACCGTCGTCGATACCGTTCGCCATTTGCCCCTCTACGATGAGGATCTCGCCGATGCCGGTGCTGGCGATGCCATGCGCGCCGAGATCAGGGCAGCCGATGGCGTCCTCATCGCGACACCCGAGTACAACCATCACCTTCCGTCGCCACTGAAGAACTGGCTCGACTGGGCCAGCCGTCCGTACGGCAAACATCCTCTGGTGGAAAAGCCCGTCGCGGTCTTTGGGGTGTCGCCCGGCTCGACGGGGGCGAAGTTGGCCGTCGACTATCTGCGCGACGTGCTTCCTTCGCTGGGAGCCAAACTGATTGGCGACGAGCTCGCCCTCGGTTCGATCAAGGATCACCTCGATGTCGAGACGGGCAACGTGTCGGATGAGGTCAGCGCGTCGCTCGCTTCACTTTTGCTTGCGTTGCACAACTCATTCGACTGAGGCTCGGTCGAACCAAGCCGATCATGCCGGACAGCTGGGGCTGGTAGTCAGCCGACCGGGGTGAGGGGGCCATGGCCGCCGAGAACGTTCTGGACGTTCTTGGCCGCGAGAGTGGCCATAGCGTTGCGGGTCTCGACGGTGGCCGAACCGAGATGCGGAATGAGCACGGCGTTGTGACACGTGAGCAGGTCGGCGTGCACCGTTGGCTCCAGCTCGAACACGTCGAGCCCGGCACCTCCGATGACCCCAGCGTGCAGCGCTGCGGCCAGCGCAGCCTCGTCGACTATTGGCCCGCGGGCGGTGTTGATCAAGATGGCGTGAGGCTGCATCTTGGCGAGCGTCGCTTCATCGATCAGGTGATGGGTGGCGGGCGAGTACGGGCAATTCAGCGACACGATGTCTGAGGTGGCGAGCAGCTCGTCCATCGACATGTACATGGCACCGAGTTCGGCTTCGACCTCGGGAGCGACCGGATTTCGGTTGGAGTAGGCGATGTTCATCCCGAACGCCTTGGCTCGGCGGGCCATGGCCTGGCCGATGTCGCCCATGCCGATGATGCCGAGCTGGCGGCCCTGAATGCCGGTGCCCAGCATGTAGAACATGCCCCACTGCCAGGGCTGGCCGGAACGGATGACACGCTCGCCTTCACCGAGACGACGCGTGGTCATGAGCACAAGTGACATGGCGATGTCGGCCGTTGCGTCGGTGAGCACGCCGGGGGTGTTGGTGACGATGATGCCCCGATCGGTGCAGGCCGGTACGTCGATGTTGTTATAGCCAACCGCTACGTTGGCGACGATGCGCAACTGTGGCCCTGCGGCGTCGAGAAACGCTGCGTCGACCTTGGTTGTGAGGAGCGTGACGGCGGCGTCGGCTCCAGCCACCGCGGCGTGCACTTCCTCGACCGTGGCCGGCGTGTCCGACGACCAGGCGACAACTTCGCCCGCGGATCGCAGGAGTTCGAGGCCCGGCTCGGGGATGCGACCCGTGACAACGATCAGGGGTTGGCTCACGTCGACTCGATCCACTGCTTCAGGCCGGTCAGGCCATCGTTGATGTCGGACACTTCGATGCCGGAGTAGGCAAAGCGCACGTAGTGATCGGTCTCACCCGGCTGCGGTCGTCCGAAGTGTTTACGGGTACAGAACGAAACGCCGGTGTTGTGCAAAGCCGCCGTGGCGAAGGCGGTCACGTCGGTGAACCCCATGTGTTCCATGACCTCGGTGACGTTGGGGAACAGGTAGAAGGTGGCGTCAGGTCGCGGGCACACGACGCCCGGAATCGAATCGAGTGCCGACGATGCAGCGTCACGGCGAAGCTTCAATTCGGTCAGGATCTTGGCCGTGCCGTCTTGCGAACCAGTCACGGCTTCGACACCTGCAGCCTGCACGAAGTGGGTGGTACAGCTCTCGTCGTTGGTGTTCAGCTTGGCGATGGCCTCGGCAATTGCGGTCGGCCCGATCGCAGCGCCGAGACGCCAACCGGTCATGGCGAACTTCTTCGAGAACGTATAGAGGATGACGGTGCGCTCGGCCATGCCCGGCAACGACGCAATCGAGGTGGATGAACCGGCGTAGCGCATCTCGAAGTACGCCTCATCCGACAGCACCCACAGGTTATGGGTGCGGGCGATGTCGGCGATCGCCTCCATCTCATCGCTGCTGCTCTCGCAACCGAGCGGGTTCTGGAGGTCGTTGTAGATAATGGCTTTGGTGGTGGGCGTGATCATCGACCGAAGATGATCGAGATCGATGGCGAAACCAGTCGCGGTCTGGATGTATCGGTAGGGGAGACTCTTGCCGCCGAAGTACTCGATCTGGCTCTCGTAGATCGGGTAGCCGGGGTTCGGATACAGCACGCTGTCGCCCGGATTCATCACTGTCTGGATGAACTTGGTGATCACCGGCTTACCGCCCGGCTGGACCACCACGTTGGCTGCGCTGAAGTTGAGGCCGCGACGATGCCCGACGTCTTCGGCCAAGGCCTCACGCAGCGGCATGATGCCGGCCGCCGGGCAGTAGCCGGTCTTGCCCTGAGCGATGGCTTCGTTCATGGCGACCGCAATGTTGGCGGGTGTGGGCAGGTTGATGTCACCCAGATGAAAAGGAAAAACCCGGTTGCCCTTGGAAGCCCAGTCGGCGGCGGCGAGCGAGACGGCGAACGCCGTCTCGGTTCCGAGGTTGTGAAGCCGTTCGGCCAGCGCCATGCGAGAGTCCTTCTGCTTTTCATGAGTCCGTCTCCGTTGACGGACGACGTGAGCTTAAAGGAGCGCAACTCGGCGCGCTCGGGCAGAATGAACCTATGCGTTCTGCTCCCGCTCCACGTCCTGCCCTGGCCGCGCTTCCGCTCTACAAGCCCGGGAAATCAGCAGAGGTGGCCATGGCCGAACACAGCCTGGTGTCGGCCATCAAACTGGCCTCCAACGAAAACCCGTTCAGCCCGTTGCCATCGGTGCGCCACGCCATTGCCGACGCCACCGTGTTGCTCAACCGTTACCCCGACCATCGGGCCACGGCGTTGCGAGAGGCGCTCGGCGCTCGGTTCGGGTTGTCGGTCGATCATGTCGCCGTGGGATGCGGCTCGGTCGGCCTGTTGCAACAGCTGCTGTTGAGTTTCGTCGATCCTGGCCAGGAAGTGCTGTACGCCTGGCGCAGTTTCGAGGCCTACCCGATCTATGTGTCGACAGTCGGTGGCGTCTCGGTACAGGTTCCTTTGCGAGCTTCCCACTTCGACATGGCCGCCATCACCGCCGCTGTCACCGAGCGCACCCGCGTGGTCTTCATCACCTCACCCAACAATCCAACGGGCACGGTGGTACGACACGACGAGATGGTCACGTTGCTCGAAGCGGTTCCCGACGGATGTTTGGTCGTGCTCGATGAGGCCTACTGCGAGTACATCACGAACCCCAACGTGCCGAAGGCGCTCAACCTGTTGGCGCAGTATCCGAACCTTGTCGTGCTGCGTACGTTCAGTAAGGCATACGGGCTCGCTACGTTGCGCGTCGGCTACCTGCTGGCCGATCCAGATGTGGTCGGATCCGTCGACCGCACGCTCATCCCCTTCGCGGTGAACGGCCTCGGACAGGCCGCTGCGCTCGCCAGCCTCGCGGCCAACGACGAGTTGGCCGACCGCGTGACTCAGACCCTGGCCGAGCGTGATCGTGTCGCCAAGGAAATCCGGTCCATGGGTTTCGTGTTCCCCGATCCGCAGGCAAACTTCGTGTGGTTGCCCGCCGGTGAGGCTGCGGCCGCCCTCGCGCTTGGTCTCGAGTCGCGTGGGGTCGTGACGCGTCCGTTCCCGGGCGAAGGTGTGCGTGTCACTATTGGATCGGCGGAGGAAAACGATCTGTTCCTCCAGGCGTTTGCGGCGGTCGACTCGGCAACTGATCTTCGAAGTGGATGGCAGGCGCACACCTAACGCGGTGCGTCGTCCTCTAACGTCTGCGCCGTGATTGAAGTTCAAGGACTTACCAAGACCTTCGGCAGCAAAACGGTGGTGGACAATCTCAGCTTTCAAGTCGGCGACGGGAGCGTCACCGGCTTCCTCGGCCCGAACGGCGCGGGGAAGTCCACAACGATGCGTTGCATGCTCGCGCTCGACCGAGCGAGAGCAGGGCGAACGCTGTTCAACGGCAAGGAATTCCACGAACTGAAGCACCCGCTTCGTGAGGTAGGTGCGCTGCTCGATGCCAAGTACGTTCACCCAAGTCGTTCCGCTCGCAACCATCTGCGCTATCTGGCGGCGTCGAACGGTCTGGCCAAGGGTCGGGTCGATGAGGTGCTGGACATGGTCGGCATGACCTCGGTGGCCGATCAGAGAGTGGGCAAGTATTCACTCGGCATGCACCAGCGTCTCGGTATCGCCGTTGCGCTTCTCGGCGATCCGCACACCATGCTCTTCGACGAGCCGGTTAACGGACTCGACCCCGAAGGTATCTTGTGGGTGCGTAATTTCCTGCGCTTTCTTGCGTCGCAGGGTCGCACAGTTTTGGTCTCCAGCCATCTGCTGTCGGAGATGGCGCAGACGGCCGACCGGCTTGTGGTGATCGGCCAGGGCCGACTGATCTCGTCGGGCTCGGTGACCGACTTTGTTGCCCAGAACGTTACCGCCTGGGTGTCGGTCCGCTCACCCCAGGCGACCGCGCTGGCGGGTGCGCTGCGATCGGCTGGTATCGGTGTTACCGAGGTGGCCGACGGCAGTCTGTCGGTTACGGGTTGGTCCACCGACCAGGTCGGCGAGCTGGCGGCTCGGAACGCAATCACGCTCCACGAACTGACCTCGAAGCAGGCGTCGCTCGAAGAGGCGTTCATGGAAGCCACCCGCACGTCGGTCGAGTACCGGGCTGCCGAGTTCGCCGGCGCCCCCGTCACGCATCCGGTTTCACACGCTGCCGCCCACGCCTCGTTCACGCCACCGCCCGGGTTCTCGCCGTCGGTCGTGCCGCCGCCACCGGTGCGCGACGCGATACCACCGCCCCCTCCGCCGCCTTCGGCCACGATGCCGCCCCCGCCGCCGCCCTCGTCCACGCCGGGAGCCTCATCATGATGAACGCCGTACGGGCCGAGTGGATCAAGCTGCGCACTATTCGCTCCACATGGGTGCTGCTGATCGTTTCGATTGTACTCACCGTCGGCTTCGCCGTCCTGCTCGGTTTCGTTGCCGAACGGGGGGGCGGGGGACAACGCGGTGACGGTGGACCCGAGCCGACCGTGGAAACGATACTCGTGGGCTTCGCGATTGCGACCCTGCTCGTCGGGGTGGTCTCGGTACTGCTCGCCACGGGCGATTTTCGCTTCACTATTCGCCAGACCTTGGCAGCCGAACCCCGTCGTCTGCGGGTCATGGCGGCCAAAGCCATGGTGGTCACACTCGCCAGCACCATCATCGGCGCAGTGATGATTGCCCTTGCGGTCGGTATCGGCAGTCTCATCTTCAAGAGCCGCAGCATGTCCCTGAGCTTCAAAGACGACGGATGGTCGACCATCATCGGGTCGTTGCTCTACCTGATTCTGTTCAGCCTGGCGGGCCTCGCCATCGGGCTCCTCCTCAGGCATTCTGCCGGAGCGATTGTGCTGCTCCTCCTGTTGCCCCTGCTGGTCGAACCGATTCTCGGAGCGCTCTCGCGCAACTACTTCAGTTGGATGCTGAGATGGCTGCCCTTCACGGCTGGCGGCCGCATGACCAGCTTCAACGACGACACGTTGCTGCTCGGCCGCTGGACCGGCGGGCTCTACTTCGCGGCTTGGGTCGCGGCCTTGCTTGCCCTCGGCGCCTACCTGCTGAAGCGCCGCGACGCCTGACCGGCGCTAGCGCGAGCGCAACTCGAGGCGGTCGCGCTTCAGGATGCGGTAGCGGCGTTCCTGCTGGTCAAGCCAGCCGAGGCGGATGAAGCTGGCGATGGCCTTGTTGACGCGCTCGCGGGACGCGCCGACCATGCCGGCCAGTTCTTCCTGCGTGATGGGCAAGGTGAACTCGTCGGCGCCGCCGGCGAGCTCGAGCAGGCGCTTCGCGGTGCGGCCGGTGACATCGAGGAACATTGCATCGGCGAGGGCTTCGTCGGTGGAGCGCAAGCGATGCGACAGCAGGCGAACGACACCCCACAGCAGCAGCGGTTGGTCATCGAACAACGACCGCACGGGCTCGTAGGGGATTGACAGCACCTTGCTCGGCTCGAGGGCACGGGCTTCGGCTGACCGAGGGCCACTGTCGAGCAGCGGCATCTCGCCGAACAGATCGCCGGCCTCCATCAGCGCGACCACGCTTTCGCGACCGTCGGCTGAACGATTCGTCATGGCAACTCGACCACTCAGCACCACGAAGAGTTCGTTGGAGTCGCTGCCCTGGGCAAACAGCACATCGCCCCGGGTAAGTGACCGGGTCGCCGCCTGATCGGTCAGTGATCCCAGTCGCTCGAGGGGAACATCGGCGAAAAAGTCGGAACGGGCAAGCACCTCTTCATGGGCCATATGTCACAGAACGGTACTACCCTCGGTAGAGAAATACGTTGTCCCCTCAACGGGAGGGCAACCTGGCAAGAAGAGGGTGGCCGTGTCGGTCTGGACCATCGTGGTAGCAGCAGGATCAGGCACCCGATTTGGCGGCCTCAAACAGTTCGAACAACTCGGTTCCCGACGGGTCGTTGACTGGGGGATCAAGACTGCCCTTCGAGCTTCCGATGGGGTTGTGGTCGTGCTCCCCGCCGACGTCACGCCGCTCGCATCAGGTGATATCCGTTCGGTCGTCGGTGGAGCGACGCGGTCGGCCTCGGTGCGCAATGGGCTGGAGGCGGTTCCCGAAGACGCCAGCGTGATTTTGGTGCACGATGGCGCTCGGCCGTTCGCGAGCCTGGATCTGTTCGAGCGAGTCATCGATGCGGTTCGTGCCGGCGCCGACGGAGCGATACCCGGCGTGGCTGTCACCGACACCATCAAGCGGGTGAGTGCCGATGGAACGATCACCGGCACCGTTGACCGCGCCGATCTGCGCGCCGTCCAAACTCCGCAGGCCTTCCGTTCGGGTGCGCTCCGGGACGCGTACATCGGCGGAAGCGACGCCACCGACGACGCCGCAGTCGTCGAGGCGTCTGGCGGCCGTGTCGTTGTCGTGGAGGGTGACCCCGAGAATCGCAAGATTACGACGCCTGCCGATCTTGAGTGGGCGCAGCAGAAAGTGGCGTCGGCATGAAAATCCGCGTCGGTCAGGGATTCGACATCCACCGCTTCACCGATGACCCGGCCCGGGCGCTCGTGCTTGGCGGGGTCACGTTCCCCGATCACCCTGGGTTACACGGTCACAGTGACGCCGACGCGGTCGCCCACGGCGCGGCCGACGCGCTGCTCGGCGCCCTTGGTCTGGGGGACATCGGCCAGCATTTCCCCGACACCGATCCGCGGTGGAAGGGCGTCGATTCGCTCAAAATTCTTGCTGCTGTCGGCAGCATGATTCGGTCAGCCGGATGGGAAATCAGCAACGTAGATTGCAAGGTGGTGTGCGAGTCGCCCAAGCTTGCACCCCGAAAGAACGAGATGGAGCAGCGGTTAAGCACCGCCCTCGGCGCACCGGTAACGGTGTCGGGCCGGCGGGCGGAGGGCCTGGGTGCCCTTGGTCGGCAAGAAGGAATTGCCTGCTGGGCCGTCGCTCTCGTAACGAAAGAAGAACAGTAAATGGGCGCACGAGGTGCCAGTCGACGAATCAAACCCCCCTCCCCAGGCGCGGCCAAAGCCGTTTCGCGGGAGGCGCGAAAGTCGTCCAAGCCGCTGTCCGGCTCGGCCAAGAAGGCCATCGCAGGCCGCTACGAAAAGCAGGCGGAGAAGTCCGATGAGGGTCGTCGCCGTTCAGCCTCGGCTCGCGCCGGCGGTCCTCGCAGCGCGGGCGGAGCCCGCTCCGGAACGTTCGCCAGTCGCGGTCCCGGCTTTGCCCGCCAGGATGGACCGCGCGAATTCACGCCGACCGGCCGTCCGGTTCCCGGTCGCGAGCGCGGACTCGGCGGCGATCAGATCGAGGGCCGTCAGGCCGTCCGTGAGTTGTTGATCGCCAACAAGCGCAAGGTGCGCGAGCTGTGGATCGCGTCCGACATGGAAGACGCCGGCATCATCTCCGAGATCGCCGACCTCGCCGCGGCCAACCGCGTGCAGATCACCGAAGTGAATCGTCGCCGCCTCGACGCGTCGGCTCGCAGCGAAGCACCACAGGGTGTCTTGGCTCGCGCCGTTGAGTTGGAAGAAGCCGACTTCGACGAACTGTTGAAGACGCGCAACGGTCAGCCGCCCTTCCTGCTTGCGGTCGATGGTGTGACCGACCCGGGCAACCTGGGTGCCCTCCTGCGTACGGCCGAAGGCGCGGGCGTGACCGGTGTTGTGCTGCCAAAGCATCGCAGCGTCCACATCACCCCCACGGTCGCCAAGTCGGCGGCCGGCGCGATTGAGCACCTCGAGATTGCCGTGGTTCCCGGTCTGCCCGCCGCGCTGGCCAAGGCGCAGAAGAAGAAGGTGTGGGTCATTGGTCTCGACGACGCAGCGGACAAGACGTTGTTCGATCTCGGCGACCTTGCCACCGAACCGATCATCGTCGTACTCGGTGCCGAAGGAACCGGCCTGTCCCGGCTGGTTCGCGAACGTTGCGACATGATCGTGTCGATCCCCATGGCCGGACGCCTGTCGTCCCTGAACGTCTCCACCGCGGGCGCCCTCGCCCTCTACGAAGTCCGCCGCCAACGCCTCGCCGAGCCCTAGCAAACTTGGGACAGTTACCGCTCTGCGGAGGCAGTAACTGTCGCGATGTGCCCGGCGGGCAGGATTGCCGAGCGACAGCGAGAAAGGAGCGACAACGAGCGGTAGCGAGCGAGCGACGTTCAGTAGGGAGCCGAGTGTCAGAATCGAACTGACGACATCCTGTTTACAAGACAGGTGCTCTGCCAACTGAGCTAACCCGGCGGGGTTGGCATTCATTGTAGAGGACTCGGCCGTTTGCGGTTCTACCCTTTTGGTTGGACGCGCTCGATCCACGTTTCGCGGCGTTCGGCGATGTTGTAGACCGACTGCACTTGCAACGGCGTCAGCGTTGTCGGCAGCGACAAGACCGTGCGGCAAATGTTGTCCACCGCTGTCAGGATCACGGAGGAATCGTCGTGAAGCGTGAGTTCCGCGCCGACAAAAACGATCGCGGGATGCACGGAAATGTCGACGAGGCCGGCCTGGTCGAGGAGACGTGTGGCTCTGGCCGCTTGGAACTGCGAGTTCCGTATGTGCTGGCCGATACTGATGCGTCCTTCCGGGTGACCGGTCGTGGTGACAGTGAAGACGCCCGCCGGTCCGATGACGATGTGGTCGAAACCAGAACCTCCCATCCCGAATTGCTCCGAGTGCAACGTGTGCCAGCCCAGCGGCAGCGAAGTGAGTTCTCCGGCGAGGCTCGTGGGCGAAAGTTCCGACCCGGATGGAGGTGTGACAGGAGGCGGCAGGGGAATCGGCAGTCCGACGGGGGCTGCCCAACTTGGCCGCGACGGTGCGGGCAGCGTTCCAGTCTTGATGTCGAGCCATCCGATTTGTTCGCCGGGTTCGGGCAGCTTGTCGTCGTCCTGTTCCTGCCCGTATTGGGTCCCGCGGGTTGCCCGGGTCTCACTCATTGTTCACTCCGTTAGCTCGATCTTCATGTACGACATCGGCCAGAACCGTCCGCGCTTTCAGCGCGAGGAGCGCGTTGGTGCAAAGCGAGGGTGCTTGTAACGCGGGGCCCGGGCGGGCAATCTATGGCCGTGCCATTGATTGATCGCGAGCAGGCCATCTTGGATTTCGAGCGGACGTGGTGGACACGTGACGGCCTGAAGGACGCCATGGTTCGTGAGCTTTTTCAGGTGGAACTGGCGGCGTATTACCAAACACTGAACGAACTCCTCGATCGCCAAGACGCCCTCGATTACGACCCTTTGGTGGTCCGTCGCCTGCGTCGCCTGCGTGATCGCCGACGCCGCGCCCGGGTCGATTCGACCGCGGTCGCCGTAGATTCCGGAACGGATCACTAATGGCTACACCGCCCCGCTCGCAGCCCAAAGACTCTGCGGCTCGCAGCATGTCGTCGCGCACGGTTGCGGTGACGGTTGCGGTGCTCGCGCTCGGTGGCTACGTCGTTTACAAGGGGCTCAGCAAGCCCGACACACTCTCCACGAACGGTGCGTCTGTCACCACGTCCAAGCCCGGTGCCACCACGGTGGCCACCACGGTCGCTGGTGCCACCACGGTGCCGTCCATCGTGGCCACCACGGCGCAAGTTGCGGTGAACGCCAAGGTCGATGTACTCGTCGCCAACGCGGCTGAGATTCAGGGTATCGCCGGCGAGATGAGCACAGTGCTTCAGAAGAAGGGCTACCAGCTCGCCAAGGCCACCAACGCCACACCCGTCGACACCAGCACCATTTACTTCACGCCCGGCAACGACAAACTCGCAGCGCTTGTCTCCAAGGATCTCAATATCCCGACCGTGGCGGCATTGAGCACCACGCCGCCGGGACTCAAAGATCTCGGTAGCGCAGCAATCGTCGTGGTCATCGGGAAGAACTTCAAGAAGACCGACGTACCTCCCGCAAGTGCGCTACAGGCTGCGGGCGGGGCTCCGGCCACCGCTGCGGCTCCCGGCATTACGGCTGCGACAGCCGCGCCTGCGGTCACCACGGCCAAGCCGGCCGCTGCGGTCACCAATCCGGCTACGACCAAGAAGCCGTAACTACCGCGCTTCGTCAGTCAGACAGATCGGCCACGTAGCGCTCCACGGAGTGGGTCACATTTGTCAGCAGAATGTCGGCCGTGGCGGCTGGTGGCACAATCACGATTGGCATTCGCCCATCGACGTTGTCGAAGGTTTGGATGGTGAGCGCCAGGCAGGGCACCCTGAGCTTTTCGGCCTGATCCTGCACGATGCCCACCACGCCCCGGTCGAAGCTGTGCTCATCGAGGAATGCTTCGGCGGTGATCACCAGATCGGCTTGCTCAATGTGCCAGGCCAGATCGAGCTCGTCGGCCACGACTCCCGCGCCCGGCAGGAGCACCGCTCCAAGCGCGGCGAGCCCGCCGGCCAGTCCACCGCCGGCTCCTGAGCCCGGGCGCTCCCGGATGTCCACCTCGTACTGGTCGTGGTAGACCTGCACCAATCGCTCAAGTCGTCTGCTGAGCAGCCTGATTTGCGCGCGGGTTGCCCCTTTGGCTTCGGCAAAAGCATGGGCAGCATCCAAGAAGAAAATGTCGACGTCGCAGGCCACGATCATGCGCACGCCACGGAGCCGGCTGGGCGGAAACACGGCGCGGATGGCCCCCAGCCCCCCGTCGGTCGCCGCGTTGCCGCCGACGCCGATGATGATGCGTTTCGCGCCGCTTTCGGCCGCGGCCACGATGAGTTCGCCGGTACCGTGGGTGCCGGCGGCGATCGGGTCGTTGCCTTCCGGTCCGCCGACGAGGTGCAGCCCTGAGGCCAGACCCGACTCGATGACGGCCGTCGATCCCTTCAGTCGCCATGGCGCCTCGACCGCATCACCGAGTGGACCCATCACCAGGGTCCGTCGGTTGGCCCCGCCGAACGCGGCAAGGAACCCGCTTCCTCCAGTCGAAAGGGGAAGTTCCTCGCAGCGAGACCTGGCGCGGCTCACCCCGAGCGCAACGGCCCGCGCCACATCGGTCGCGCTCGTGCCCGGCCCAAAGTGGTCAACCGCAGCCAGAACTCGCACACCTACAAACTACGACTATGACATGCCTCATTCGGTCGCTGCCGCTCCGTCTCTCTCGGACTCGCTTCGCTCAAACAATGCTGTAGCGCTGCCTTGAGTTCGTCGCACGGAAACATGAGTGGACTTGTCAGGTTTCGGGAGGGACTCGCTAGAGTTGGTGCATGGCCGCAAAAGTTCGTATCCCCACCACCCTTCGTCCTCTCTCCGGAGGCAAGAGCTTGGTGGAGGTTGAGGAAGGCACGTTGCGCGACGTGCTGGCTGGCCTTGATGCGGCCCATCCCGGTTTTCATGACCGGCTGTTTGATGACACCGGCAACCTGCGCAAGTTCGTCAACCTCTTCGTCGCCGATGATGACGTCCGCTTCCTTGAGGGCCTCGATACCAAGGTGCCATCGGGCGAAACCGTGTCCATCATCCCGGCCGTTGCCGGCGGCTGAAAGATTTGAGCAAGGAGTCGTCCGCGCGACCGAAACTCCGGACGACCCCTTAGCCTGCGGGTGATGCTTCTTCCGCCGCCTGTCCCACCCGGGTGGTATGCCGACCCGTGGCTCATTGGCGGTCAACGATGGTGGAACGGGCAGACGTGGACGTATCACGCCCACGTTCCCCCAGCGCTGCCAGTCGCGGAGCCCGAGCGTATGTTCCCGTTCCGGATCGGCGTGATCGCGGCGGCGGTACTTGTCGGCTCGCTCGTTCTGCAACGGGGCGTCGCCTACGCGGTTGGTGACGGACTCAAGCTCACCTCCACGTACCTCCTGGTGGCGTTTGCCGTCGTGATGGGCTACGGGCCATCCACCGCGTTTTGTGTCTATGCCGCTCGTCGATGGGGTCAGCGGGGCCTGGTCGGTTCCCTCGGCGGACGTCTCCGCGCACCTGACTTCGGCTGGGGTCCGCTCACGTGGCTCTGCATGATTTCCGGCCAGATCTTCCTGGCACTCATCATCCGGCTGGCGCATATCCCCTTGAGTTCCAACGTACCGACGGTCAACAACGACCTGCCGCACAACAAGTCGGCGTTCGTGCTGTACACGATCCTCGGCGTCGTCATCGCGCCGCTCGCGGAGGAACTGGTCTTTCGTGGAGTCATCTTGGCCGCTTTTCGTTCCCGCCTCTCGCTGGCATGGGCAGCACTCGCACAGGGCGTCATGTTCGGACTGATCCACATGCAACCAGGGTTCGGGTGGGGCAACGTTGGCCTCGTGATGCTCTTGTCATGGGTCGGAACGGCGCTCGGCTTTGCCGCAGGCACGTTCAAGCGTATTTGGCCGGGCATTTTCGCGCACGCCATGATGAACGCGCTGGTGTTTCTTATCCTCTACGGCCGTATTTACTGGGACTGGAAGTTGCCGCAGCAGACATCAGTTTGGCTGCACGCTTTTGGTCGATTTGTGGGTTAATCGACCCCATTTTCGTCAAGTGGTACCTGTGAATCTGTCGATTGTGTAAAGGTATGCGTGGGATTGTGCGCGGACCCGTTGATCACACGGAGGAATGATGTCACGAGTATCTCATCGGCTAGGCCTTTTGCTTACCAGTTTCGGTGTCGTCACGATGGCGATTGGAGCCAACGGCGCCGGTAGCGCTGCTGCCGCCCCGGCGGGAACGGTTGGGCATATCAGCCTGGCCACGCAGAAGACTCCCACCGTCGCGGCGGGTCTCCAAGACGGCACGGTGACCGCGTCGATCACGCCCTTTCGCACCACCAAGGCTATTTCCTTAAAGACCAGTGCCGAAGGTGCCAGTGACAATGTCATTGCCTATGACGACGTCACCGGCTCCATCAGCGGTGTTGCGTACGTCGCGGCCTCGATCTCGCCGACCGGTGCCGAGTTGTTCGTGACCGCGCCAAAGACGGCGCCGCTCACCCGTCAATCCCCCAACGGTCCTGGCGCGATCACCACGGTGAACGCTGCCGGTCAAGCGGTGGCAACACAATACGTCCCGCACGTGCTACCCGGGCCCGCCGGATGCGTCCATAACTGGGGCGATGGCACGGCCACGTCATACAAGACGGCCATGGTTTCCTACATCATTCCTGACACCGCGGTGTCTGACTGCTCGACGCCTATTGGCCAGGTGGGCGAATCGGTTGCCCCCGGCGACAACGTCGTGGATGCGACGTCGGTCGTGGGCATTGGTGATGTTGTGCTGACCGATGACGGCAAGAGCATCGTCGCGGCCAACGCCAACGACGGCCACCTTTATACCGGTCCCGTCCTCGGCTCCGGTGAGCTGACCAAGATCGCGTCGCTGCCCGTCTTCGCTACCTCGGCGGCATGGCGGCCCTATGGCCTGGCAAACCACAACGGCCAAACCCTGGTTGCGTTCACCCAGCTTGGTGCGCCCGGTGCACTCGATCCGCTGCAGTATGCCGTCGCCAGTTACGACTCGGTGCATGATGCCTGGAAGACGGTCATGGAGCCGACGTCTGCGGCCGGTGTCGTCATTGTGAATCCCTCGGCCACAACGGTGGCGAACCAGTCTGTTCCGTTGCGCAACTCAATTCTGTCGGGCGTTTCCATCGACTCGTCCGGTGCATTACAGATCACGTTCCTCAACATCGTGCAGGCATCACGACCACCGTCCGTCGGCGTCGGTTCCACGCCGGTCCTCACCCTGGCGGCCGATGGTGTCGACCACTGGTCCAACGACCTGAAGACGGCTCCGGTCCTCGATGTCGGCACCCTGGCATTGGACAACAGCAAAGTTCCGTCCTTCGGTCACATCGTCCGCTCGCCCATCTCCAACAAGTCCGTGCTCGGCACCGGCGACCCCGGCGCGTACAACGCCTCTGGCCTTGCCTGGTTGCCTGACGCGAAACCCGACTCCGGCACCAGCCAAGTGCTGACCGCCCGCGGAGGCGTGGCGGATGCGAACGACAATTTGTGGATTGGTTCCGTCCAGGCCGCCAACCCGGCCGACCCCTACGCCTTCGGCAAGGGAACCGGTCTGGGCCAGCTTTCCGACATGGCGAACTACGCCGAGATCGGTGACCGCACCTGGCTCGACACCGACCGCAATGGGTTGCAGGACGCGGGCGAGCCCAGCCTTCCGGGCGTCGCCCTCGAAGTGCTCGACGGCAACGGTGCGCCCGTCATCGATCCGGCCACCGGCGCGCCCGCTGTTGTCATCACCGACGCCAGCGGCCGCTACACCATCGTGGTCGATGCCGGTGTGAAGGTGCAGGTGTGCATCGCGTCGTCCAACTACGCAGCAGGTGGCGTCTTCGGCGTCGGTGGTTCGAACCCCGGCTACGTGCTCACCAACCCGCTCGTTGGCACCGACGTATCCATCGATTCGAATGGCGACTTGGAGACGAAGTGCCTCCTGGCCGCGGGCGGGCAGTCTTTCACGCCCGGCACCCGCAACTACACCTTCGATGCGGG
The DNA here is from genome assembly GCA_963791625.1 of uncultured Acidimicrobiales bacterium. Classification (GTDB taxonomy): domain Bacteria; phylum Actinomycetota; class Acidimicrobiia; order Acidimicrobiales; family Ilumatobacteraceae; genus JANMCE01. The sequence continues at coordinate 372,471 of CAWBTA010000016.1, read as the reverse complement.
CTTCGTGCCCGCGATCCCGCCAACACCGCTGCCGACCGTGCCATCGGTCTTGCCCAGCACGGTGCGCCCACCGGCCACCGTCCCCGACAAACTCCCGGAGACCGGCTCCCGCACCCGTATGCCTTTGGCCCTCGCCGTCAGCCTCTCCCTCATGGGCTCCGCCCTCGTCATCATCTCCCGACCCAGGAAAAGGGCCGATTCTTCCAGCAACTAGCTCGCCTTTTCTGGTGATTTTCGCCTGCCGCCGCATTGTTTGAGCGAAGCGAGTCCGAGAGAGACGGAGCGGTAGCGACCGAACGAGGCATGAAGGATGGATACGCGGGTTGTTCGGTTAGCAGTCTCCTGGGTAGAGTGCTAGCACTCGAACTGTGTGAGTGCTTGCCGTCCAATGGAGGACAATTTCTATGGCCAAGATGATTGCTTTTGATGAAGAAGCGCGCCGAGCGCTTGAGCGGGGTATGAACCAGCTCGCCGACGCCGTGCGCGTCACGTTGGGGCCAAAGGGCCGCAACGTCGTGCTCGACAAGAAGTGGGGCGCCCCCACGATCACCAATGACGGTGTGTCCATCGCGAAGGACATCGAGCTCGATGACCCCTACGAGCGCATCGGCGCCGAACTGGTAAAAGAAGTCGCCAAGAAGACCGATGACGTTGCCGGTGACGGCACCACCACCGCCACCGTGCTCGCATGGTCGATGGTGCACGAAGGCCTGCGCAACGTTGCCGCCGGCGCCAACCCCATGTCCCTGAAGAAGGGTATCGAGGCAGCTGTCGTTGCCGCGGTTGCCTCCATCAAGGAGCAGTCGAAGGAAGTCGATTCCAAGGAACAGATCGCTCAGGTCGCTTCCATCTCGGCTGCTGACGAAGAGATCGGTCAGATGATCTCCGAGGCCATCGACAAGGTCGGCAAGGACGGCGTCATCACCGTCGAAGAGAGCCAGACCTTTGGTATGGACATGGACCTCGTTGAGGGCATGCGCTTCGACAAGGGCTACATCAGCCCGTACTTCTCCACCGATATGGAGCGTATGGAAGCCGTCATCGACGATCCGTACATCCTGTTCTGCGCTTCCAAGATCTCCTCCGTCCGTGACATGGTTCCGGTGCTTGAGAAGGTCATGCAGACCGGCAAGTCGCTGCTCATCATCGCCGAAGATGTCGACGGCGAGGCTCTGGCCACACTGGTTGTCAACAAGATCCGTGGCACGTTCAAGTCCGTCGCCGTGAAGGCCCCGGGCTTCGGCGAGCGTCGCAAGGCAATGCTGCAGGACATGGCCATTCTCACCGGTGGCCAGGTCATCACCGAGGAAGTCGGCCTCAAGCTTGAGAACGTCACCCTCGACCTGCTTGGCCGTGCGAAGAAGATCATCGTCACCAAGGAAGAGACCACCATCGTCGAGGGTTCGGGTGATGAGACCGACATCAAGGGTCGCATCAGCCAGATCAAGGCCGAGATCGACAACACCGATTCCGACTACGACCGTGAGAAGCTGCAAGAGCGTCTCGCCAAGCTGTCCGGCGGCGTTGCCGTCCTCAAGGTCGGCGCCGCTACCGAGGTCGAGCTGAAGGAAAAGAAGCACCGCATCGAAGACGCGGTCTCCACCACCAAGGCTGCCATCGAAGAGGGCGTTGTCCCCGGCGGTGGCGTTGCCCTGCTCCGTAGCCAGGCTGCCGTTCTGGCGGTCGCCGCCAGCCTGTCGGGCGACGAGGCCACGGGTGCTCGCCTGGTTGCCAAGTGCCTCGAAGCACCGCTGAAGCAGATCGCCGAGAATGCCGGTATGGAAGGTGGCGTGGTCGTTGACCGTGTCCGCAATCTCACCGGTAACGAAGGCCTGAACGCCGCAACCGGTGAATACACCGACCTGGTGAAGCTCGGTGTCATCGACGCCGCCAAGGTCACCCGCTCGGCTCTGCAGAACGCAGCGTCTATTGCGGCGCTGTTCCTCACCACCGAAGCCGTCATTGTCGACAAGCCCGAGCCCGCTGGCGCTGGTGCCGGCGGCATGGGCGGAGGCATGGACGACTACTAATCCGTCCGCGGATTCGTAACCTGAACCGAGGTGGCCCGGATCGAGAGATCCGGGCCACCGGCGTTTTGCGTCGAGCTACCTTTAACTGCGTCGTTTGGCGGTTTGGTGCTGGCGGGAATGAACTCCGCCATAGTGGGCGTTACGGCATTGGTACGTAATGTCATATCTCGGGTCGATGGTTCGACCCACTAAGGAGCAACACCCCATGTCCCAGTTCGTCGCCGGCATCGTTCTTGCCGTCATTGCCGCGGCCATCTTCCTGGCTGCCCGCGCTTCAAGGGCCAAAGCAGCCGGAGGCTTCAACCTTCCCGCTAACGCGACCGCCGCCCAGCGCGCTGCCGCTGCGGCGGCTCCTCGAGCCGGCGTGCTTTTGAGCTTCGCAGCGTTGGCGGTTGCCTTGTTTCTCATCGGTTCTTCGCTCATCCGGGTGGTGCCCGCCAACACGGTCGGCGTGCCGACCACGCTTGGCAAGGTCGGTTCGCCGCTGTCAGCCGGCTTGCATATAACGGCACCCTGGACCGAGATCACCGAGTTCTCCACTCGTACCCAGGAATTGTCAATGCTTCGGGCGGCCGACGAAGGTGACAAGACCAAAGACGACAGCGTGGCGATTATCGCAAAGGGCGGCGGTTCTATGGCCGTCGATGTGACGGTGCGTTTTGCCCTTGAGCTCGACAAGGCTGGTGAGCTGTTCAAGCAGGCCGGGTCATTGCAGCTGGTGAAGGATCGCTTTGTGCGACCGGATGCCCGTGAAGTGGTGCGGAACGTCTTTGGTCAGTACACGGCCGAAGAGGGCTACAGCATCAAGCGCGCCGAGATCGCGGTGAAGATCACCGATGAACTCAAGCCCCGCCTCGCTGCCCGCGGCATTCTGGTCGACTCCGTGAACGTCCGCGACGTCGCTCCCGATACGCAGCAGCTCGCCGCTATCAACGCCATCCTGCAGAGCCGCAACGAAGCGGCCAAGGCACTGGAGGATCAGAAGAAGCAGACCACCGAAGCCGAGACCCGCAAGCAGGTCGCGTCGCTCGATAAGGAAGCTGCGGTCACCAAGGCCGAGGCCGAGGCGGCCGCCGTGGCACTGGCTGCAACGGCTCAGGCCGAAGCGAACTCAAAGATCGCCAAGTCCCTCACCCCTGAACTGCTCGACCTCGAAAAGACCAAGGCGTGTGCTGAGGCCATCGGCAAGACCCAGGCTCAAGTCGTGAACGTTTGTGCCGGGTCCGCCAGCGGGGCCAATGGCACCAACCCGGCGACATCCGTCATCGTGGACAGCCGCAACCAAACGCCCCCGACCACCGTCAAATAGTTCCTTTGGGCGACGGGCGGGAGGCTTCCGGGCCTCCCGCCGTCGCTGTCGTTCGTGACAGTTCAGCAGCCTTAGCGCCCAAACATCGCCAGACACGGTGCGAGGTTCTCTACCCTGACGGGCGGAAAAGCCCGCGCCGCGAACTCGGCCTTGGAGATGGAGAAGCGGATCGTCTCAGCGGCCTCACCGCGGTTCACGTGGCGGGCTCGCCCGTTTTCGCGGTAGCCGATGTGGCGCGTGACGCCAAGGGATGCGGCGTTGTCAGTGAACGCCGCAGTGCGGGCAAACTCGGCACCGAGGCTTCCGAACGCAAACGACAACACGGCGGCTCGCATCTCTTTGCCGAGGCCCTGGCCCTGTACCGACTGTGTCAGCCATGAGCCGGTGCTGACCTCGCGGAGCACGGGAAACTGCTTGGCCTCTATCTCCTGGACGCCGACGAGGCGTCCTTCGAGCCATACCCCGAAGCCGAGGGCCCAGTCCGTTGGCATCCAACTGGCGCGACGTCCCCACCAGAATTGCAGGGCGTTACGGGCGCGCTGGACCGGTTCCTCGTCGGCCCACTGGAAGAGAAAGGGTGACCGATCCGGATCATGGATGCCTGCGTCGATGGCCTCGATCAACGCGTCAAAATCGTCGTCGACGAGGGGTCGCAAGACGAGGCTCTCGGTCATGATGCGAAGATCGAACAGCGGCCAGTGTTTCGTTGACATGGGAACCATCATCGTCACTGCCAACCGTTTGGTCCACCGAGTTTCGTACACTGAAGCGGTGCAACCGTCGGTCTGGGAGGGAAAGGCCGCGTGGCGTGCGTGGGCCCAGACGCTTCCATCGATTGGAGAAAGCAGCGCGGTCGTCGACGCACTTCGGGTCTTCCTCTCGGAGCGATCAAACACCGCCTACGTGCTCACCTTCCGACCAATGGCGGGGGAGATCGACCTCGACCCGCTTCTTGACGAGTACCGGTGCGCGGTTACCCGCACATGGCCGCACGGGCGACTGACCGTGCATCGAGCCGATGTCGAGATGGAGCGACACCGATGGGGCTATCAGCAGCCGGTCGCCAACGCGCCGGAGTTCCCGCTCGATGAGATCGGTGCCGTATTGGTTCCCGGTGTGCTGTTCGACCGGAGCGGCGGACGACTGGGGCATGGCGCCGGCTATTACGACCGCCTTCTGCCGCGCCTGTCTGCTGATGCGATTCTCATCGGCATAACCACCGAAGGTCGACTTGTCGATGAGCTTCCAACCGACGAGCACGATGTGCGGATGACTCATCTCGCGACCGAACAAGGTGTGCGACCCGTCGGCATCTAATCAGCGCACCAAGCTGTTACCGTCCGTTCACATTGAGGGAATGGTTGGGAAACAGCCATTGCTTACCGTGAAATCCATGGTGGAGTCCCTCGATCAGCTTCTCGCCCCGAATGGTCCGCTCTCTCATGCCGAGCGGGCAGTGCTGGATGCCTTGCTGTCCGTCGGTGGGCGAGTTGTCAGCCGAGCGGAATTGGCGGAGCGATCCGGGCTCAGCGGTCTGTCGGCGCGACGGGTTGATTCCATACTCGTCGGACTTCGTCGGCACATCGGAACCGACGCGATCGTAACGGTACGGGCACGGGGCTGGCGCTTCGCCGGGTTGCCCTCGCCCGTTCGATGAACACCGGACGCGTCCTTCTCGACATCCTCGTTCTGCTGGTAGCAGCGAAGGTGGCCGCTGAACTGGCCGAACGGGTGCGCCTCCCGGCGGTGCTGGGCGAAATCATTGCCGGTGTTGTCATTGGGCCGAGCGCGCTGGGGTTGGTGAAACCCAGCGAAGTACTGGCGGTGCTTGGTGAGTTGGGCGTCATTCTGCTCCTTGTTCAGGTCGGTATGGAGACCGACCTGCGTGAGCTGGGCCGCGTCGGTAAGTCCTCGCTGTCCGTCGCCGTGGTCGGTGTTGTCATCCCGTTCTTCGGCGGCTGGGCCGGGGCGACGGCGCTCGGCCATCCGGGCACCGCCGCGGTGTTTGTCGGCGCGGCGCTGACCGCCACCAGCGTGGGGATCACCGCTCGCGTGTTCGGCGATCTCCGAGCGTTGGCCACCACCGAGGCTCGCATCGTGCTGGGCGCAGCGGTGGCCGACGACGTGCTCGGCCTTGTGATCCTGACAGTTGTGAGCCGCATCGCAACCGAGGGCTCGGTCTCCATGGCTGCCGTTCTCGGTGTGGTGGCCGTGGCGGTTGGCTTTCTTGTGCTATCAAGCCTCGCCGGCACGCTCGCCGCGCCAAGACTGTTCCGCATACTGCATCGGTTGTCCCGATCGAGCGGCACGATGCTGGCGTTGGCACTTGCGTTCGCGCTCGGCTTCGCAGAGCTGGCCAGTGCCGCCAAATTGGCTCCCATTGTCGGGGCATTCGTGGCCGGGGTTGCGCTCGGCCGCACCCATCAGTCGGATCGGATCGGGCGCGAGTTGCTGCCGCTCACGCACGTGTTCGTTCCGGTGTTCTTCTTGCAGATCGGTATCGAAGCCGACCTCAAAGCCATGTTGCGACCGTCGGTGCTCGGTTTGGCCGCGGTACTGGGCGCGATCGGCGTCGTGGGCAAGGTGGTGGCCGGTTGGGTTGCACCCCGCTCGACTGATCGTCTTTTGATCGGCATCGGCATGATTCCGCGAGGTGAAGTCGGGCTCATCTTTGCCAGCATCGGCCTGCGTCTGGGCGTCTTCGAATCGGATCTCTACGCAGCCATTCTCCTCGTGGTCTTGGCCACCACCGTCGTGACGCCGCCGATACTGCGGTTACGAATGGAAAGCCTCCGACGTAGGGCGTCCGTACTCACCGCGGACGAGCAAGCACCGCCCGGCGGTTGGATTGGCGTGGACGAGGGCGAGATCGTGTTGCGTGGTCGCCCACCGTACGAACAGACACTGCCCCTCGCCCTGAGGGTCGCGGACCTCGTCACCGATGTCGCTCCGTCACCCGGACTGCTTGATTGGTTTGCAACGCGGCCCGAGCAGCGCCTTGTCTTTGACGACACGACGCGTCGCGGGCTGTGGCGATTGTTTCGCGACGGTGACCCGCGTTCGTGGCGGTTCTTGGAAGTCACCGGTGTGTTAGCCGATGCCCTGCCGGAGATGAGTGAAGCGCTTGAGCGTCGCCGTCACGATGCCACCCAGCTTGATCCAGCGGGCAACCTGCGCTGGCCACTGGTTGAGCGTCTGGTGCAGCCCGACAATGACACGCGCCTCGCCACCGAGTACAAGCGGCTTGACCACCCCGAGCGCGTCCTGTTGGCAGCGTTGGCCCTGGATGCCACCGACCAGGGCGTCGATTCGTCATCGATCGCAATGGGACTGTGCGTTCGGCTCGGAGTCAGTCCCGACGGCGATGCAGCGATCAGCGACCTCGTCTCGAAACCCGAACTGCTACGCGCTGCGGCCACTCGACCAACGCAGCTCGGACAGAATCATGTGCTGCAATTGGCATCCCACCTCGGCAGCGAGGAGTCGGCCCGAGCGTCCTATGTGCTCGGGGTTGCACTCGGCCCGATGGAGCAGTGGGAACGAGAGGCGCTCGATGCGCTGCTCGATCGACTCCTGTACCTGGTGTCGGGCGACGTGGTGGAGCAGCGCCGGCAGGTGGCCAGGCGTCTCTGTCAGACGCGTGACGCGCAGGAGCGGGTCGATCACGCCCCTCGTGCGTACATCCTGGCGGTTGATGCGGCTTCGGTTGCACGCCAGGCGCAATTGGTCGATCCACTGCCGCGACGCGGAGAGGTGCGACTGAAGATCCATTCGGTCGACGACGTTACCTCGGTGGTCGATGTCGCCGGCCGCGATCACAAGGGCTTTCTGGCGGCCATAGCTCGAGCGCTAGCTGTCGAGAACCTGGATGTTGTTGATGCAACGATCGCGACGTGGGGTGATGGTGGCGTGGTCGATTCCTTCATTGTCCGGCACGGGTCGGCACCATCGGCTGAGCGGGTTCGGGCTGCTATCGAGCAAGCTCTTCGCCGCCCGAGCAAGGTTTCAGCGTCCGTGGGGCATGTGCTCGGGTTTGATGATGAGGCATCGCCGTGGCACACCCGTTGCTCAATTGAGGCTCCTGACCGAGCGGGCCTGCTTGCTGATCTGACCGCGGCGTTTGCGAGTGTCGGTGTGTCGGTCCATTCGGCTCGCATTCGTACTGACGACGGGTCCGCGTTCGATGAGTTCGAGCTGACGTCCCGCGACGGATCGAAGCTCACTGATGCGGATCGCGCCGCATTGGTAAAGGCACTTGGCGCAGAAATTCGCGCCGCGCAAAGCGCTCACGCGATGGAAACAAAGTAGCCCTCGCTACGAAACACGAGCCTTCTACGTTGGTGGTTGGAAGGTTGCCTCAATGGCGCGGCGGCCAATCCACACCTTCCCTACACACAAAGGAGTACCCGTTGCGCAGCTCTCTCAAGCTCGCTGCTACAACTGTGTTGGCGACGGTGGCAACCCTCGTGGCGACCACCGGCTTTGCCTTCGCAGATTCAACTGGCTCAGACATCATCAAAGACGTAGGTGACCTGAAAGGCACCAACGTTGCGATGAATATTCTGTGGATCATTATCGGTGCGGTGCTCGTCATCTTCATGCAGGCCGGCTTCGCCTTGGTTGAAACCGGATTCTGTCGAGCCAAACACGCGGCTCACGTCGTTACCACGAACTTCGCCATCTTTGGCCTGGGCTTTATTGCGTTCTTCGTTGTTGGCTACGGGTTCATGTTCGGCGCGTACTCCGCCACAATCGGCGCCGACGCCGTACCTGTGATCGGCACGTACCTCGAACCCGTTGGGCATTGGCTCATCGGTAGCGGCCACACGGGCATTCTGGCCTGGGGCCCACCGGCACTGAGCGGCAAGTCGCTGGACGTTGGCGTCATGGCGTTCTTCCTCTACATGGTTGCTTTCATGGACACCACCGCCACTATCCCGACCGGCTCCATGGCCGAGCGTTGGAAGTGGAAGAGCTTCTGCATGTGGGGAATCTTCTGCGGTGCCATCTACTACCCGCTGTTCGGTGCGATGACGTGGGGTGGCGGTTGGCTGGCGCAACTCGGCAACAGCCACGGACTTGGTCTCGGCTACGTCGACTTCGCTGGCTCAGGTGTTGTTCACGCCATGGGTGGCATGGCTGCACTGGCCGGTGCGATCGTGCTTGGGCCCCGCCTTGGCAAGTTCGGCCCTGACGGCAAGGCTCGCACCATTGCCGGTCATCACATCCCGATGGCGATGCTTGGCACCTTCATCCTGCTGTTCGGATGGTTCGGCTTCAACGCAGCATCCACGTTCGCTGCTACCGATCCCCGGCTGGTTGTCGTGGCCGTAAACACCGCTATCGCGGCGGCGTTCGGTGCCATTGCGGCCATGATGTGGGCGATGCGGAAGAAGAAGATGGGCAAGCCCGACCCCGGCATGATGGCCAACGGTATGCTCGCCGGGCTTGTCGCTATCACGGCCCCGTGTGCGTTCGTGAAGCCCTGGGCCGCGGCCCTGATCGGCATCCTCGCCGCCATCCTCATCTACGAGTCGGTTGGCTTCTTTGAGCGACGAGGGATCGACGATCCGGTCGGTGCCATCTCGGTGCACGGTGTCGGCGGCCTCTTCGGTGTGCTGTGTGTCGGCATCTTTGCCGATGGCACCTACGGCTCGGGTTGGAACGGCACCGGCAACGCTGTAGCCGATCCGGTCGGACACGGTGTCCAGGGCATCATCAAGGGTGACTGGGGCCAACTTGGTGCCCAAGTCATTGGTTGCCTGACGCTCGTAACCGTGATGTTCGGAATGGCCTTTGCGTTCTTCTTCATCCAGAACAAGCTGACCAAGGGCGGCATCCGCAGTGACGAGCTCGACGAAATGGTCGGCCTCGACCTACCCGAGATGGGCGTACTTGCCTACCCAGAATTTGACCTGGTCAAAGACGACCTCGCCAAGAAGTCCGAGAGCAAGGTGCCTGCCTCGGTGTAGCTCCCCGCCACGGGAGAGTGCAGTGCCGACCGAGTCCTGCTCGGTCGGCACTGCCGCGTTTGGGCTGTGCCCTCAGCCGAATAGTAGGTGGGTCTTGTCTTATGATCGGGAATTGCTTAATGTTCGACATATGTCGGATATTAGGGAAACGAGCGGGTTGGACTATGAGCTGGCCGAACTCGTATCGGTCGACACGCCTGCCCGCCTCAAGGCCGCGGGCCATCCGCTGCGTGCGCTCATCCTTGACCTCGTGATGGAGCGAGCGATGACCGTCTCCGACCTCGCTGAACTGTCCGCCAGGCCCAAAGGCACGGTTGCCCATCACGTGGATGTGCTCGTGACCGCCGGCTTGCTCCAGATTGTGCGGACGCGAAAAGTGCGGGCCATTGAAGAACGGTTCTATGGCCGCACCGGTCGCACGTTGTATTGGCCGACACTGCCGGACGACAACGACCTACCGTTCTTTGCCGATGCTCGCGTCGAATTCGACCGTGCCGCCTCCCACCTCGATGACGCGGGTGGCTTCACCTTGCGTCATGCTCGCATCTCACCCGAACACGCCAAAGCTTTTACCGAACGTTTGATGGCGCTCACGCTCGAATTCACGCAGCTGCCGCACTCGGGTAAGCGAGAGTTTGCCGTGTTGGCGGGGGTCTTCCCCACCAATCGCTTGCCTGGTGACCCGGCGCCGAAGGTGAGTCGTAAACGGTCCGGCGCTCGTCGTGACTGAAACACGCCGCCCACTGGGCTCGAGCTATCGGAAGCTGTTCGCGGCGACGGCTATCTCCAATCTTGGCGACGGCGTTTCGTCGGTGGCGTATCCGTGGCTGGCATCGGCCGTTACCCGTAGCCCGTTGCTGGTAGCGCTCATCGCGGTGGCGCAACGGTTGCCGTGGTTGGTCTTCACCCTTCCAGCCGGAGTAATCACCGATCGGGTCGATCGGCGCAGGGCGATGGTGTTGATGGATGGTCTTCGCTTCCTCTTCACCGTGGTTGTCGCCGCGGCGGTGCTCGGCCAACAGAAACATCTACCCGGCCCGAAAGCGGTGCAGAACGTGGTCGGGACGCGTACGGGGCTGTATCTCGTTGTCCTCATGGCCACGTTGCTGCTCGGTATGGCTGAGGTGCTCCGTGACAACTCCGGTCAGACCATCCTGCCGGCGTTAGTGCTGAGTGACGATTTGGAGAAGGCCAACGGTCGCATGTGGTCGGCCGAAAGCGTGGCCAACACCTTTGCCGGTCCGCCCCTCGGCTCGCTGCTGTTGCTGGGTGCATTCGCGCTTCCGTTCTTCGTGGATGCCGCATCGTTCTTCGCCGCGGCCGCCTTGGTGGCTGCCATCCCTGGCACGTTCCGCGCCGACCGGCCCGAGGATCATGTGGCTGCGCCCTGGCGTCAGGAACTGAAGGAAGGCTTCGGCTGGTTGTGGCGTCACGAACTACTGCGCCCGATGGCCATCATTCTCGGCTTCATGAATCTCGCCAGCATGGTGGGCGGCGCCACCATGGTGCTCTTCGTCCAGGAAGTGATGAAGGGCGGCCCATTCCTGTTCAGCATCATTGGTTTCGGCGGGGCGCTTGGCGCAGTGGTGGGCGGTGCGTTCGCGTCGGCGACGTCGAAACGTCTCGGTAGCGGTACGTGCCTGGCCATCGCCCTAGGTGTACCCGTTGTCCTTTCCACGGTCATCGGACTGGTTCCGCTATGGCCGGTCGTGGTCGTCGCCTTCGGGCTTGAGACCCTGGTCGGCACGTTGTGGAATGTGATCACGGTGAGTTTGCGTCAGACCATCATCCCGTCGCATCTGCTCGGTCGAGTCAACAGTGTTTACCGGTTCTTCGCTTGGGGAATGATGCCGATCGGTGCCGCGCTCGGAGGCCTAGTGGTGGTCATCGGCGGTCACCTCACGACTCGGAACTGGGCATTGCGTGCGGTGTGGTTCGTGTACGCCGCGATCTATCTCGTGTTGTTCCTGGTCGGTCGCTCCAAGCTCACCACCGAAAAGCTGGAACGAGCACGTGCCGCTGCCTGAGCCTGCTGAAGGTTAGTCGGCGACGGGTTTCGGCGCGAGCGTCACGTCGACGGTCAGTTCTGGGGCCTCGGTGGTGATGAGGAAGTCGAGCGAGCCGGCGGCGATGAGGTCGGGCTTGCCGGCTTCGAGTGAATCGAGAAACACCTGAGGTGCCTGGACCAGGCACTTTTCCACGCTGTGACGCTGGCTGACCTGGCCCTCGGTCTTGGCGCGGCGCACTCGTGAGAGCACCTCGAACGTCGCGTCGAGTACCGAGTCATCACCGACGGCACCGGTTGGCTTCGGCCAGGCGGCAGCGTGAACCGAACCTTGCTCGTACCACTCCCACACGGTGTCGGTGGTGAAGGGCAGGAAGGGGGCGAACAACAGGTGCAGCGTTCGGATGGACTTTCGCAGACTCGCTCGTGCGGAGGTGGAGCCGACCACATCCTGATAGGCGCGGGTCTTCACCAGTTCGACGTAGTCATCGCAGAACCACCAGAAGAACGACTCGGTCCGCTCCAGCGCCCGGGCATAATCGAACGCCTCGAACGCTTCTGTTGCATCTGCAACTACCGCGTCGAGGCGCGCCATCATGGCCGCGTCGATGGCGGTCATGGCTTCGTCGTTGGTTGGTTCGGGCATCGAAAGCACGAACTTGGAGGCGTTCAGCAGTTTGTTGGCCAGCTTGCGGCCGACCTTCATCTGGCCTTCGTCGAAGGTGGTGTCCGTGCCGGGTCGAGCGCACGAAGCCCAGTAACGCACAGCGTCAGTGCCGTACTGCTCCAGAAGCGGCAGTGGTGTAACGACGTTGCCGATCGACTTCGACATCTTCTTGCGGTCGGGGTCGAGGATCCAACCAGACAGCGCCGCGTTTTTCCACGGGGGAGTGCCATGTTCGTAGTGGCTGCGCACCATGGTGGAAAACAGCCAGGTTCGGATGATGTCGTGGCCCTGCGGGCGAACGTCCATGGGGAACACTCGCTCGAACAGATCGGGGTCGTCTTCCCAACGCCCGGCGATCTGGGGGGTGAGTGACGACGTGGCCCACGTGTCCATCACGTCAGGGTCGCCCATGAAACCGTTCGGCTTGCCGCGCTGATCAGCGGTGTAGCCGGCCGGTGCTTCGCTCGACGGGTCAACGGGCAGGTCGGCCTCGGTGGCCAGCAGCGGCTTGTCGTGGATCGGCAGACCGTCGGCGTCGAGCGCGTACCAAACCGGGAATGGCACGCCGAAGAAACGCTGACGGCTGATGAGCCAGTCACCGTTCAAGCCACCCACCCAGTTGTCGTAGCGATGACGCATGTAGTCGGGGTGCCATGTCATATCGCCGCTGCGAGCCAGCAATGCTTCGCGGCGCTCGGCGTCACGGCCGCCGTTACGGATGTACCACTGGCGGGTGGTGACGATCTCAAGGGGCCGATCACCTTTTTCGTAGTACTTGACCGGGTGCTTGATGGGGCGCGGGTCGCCCAGCATTTCGCCCGACTCTTGCAGCAACTCAACTAATCGCTTCTGAGCCTGTTTGGTGTTCTTGCCCGCCAACTCGGCGTAGGTGGCCATGCCTCCATCGGTCGTGATCCACGACGGGTTGTCGGCGATGATGCGGCCGTCCCAACCAATGGTTGGGCGCGCCGGCAAGTTCAGTTCACGCCACCACGTCACGTCGTTGGTGTCACCGAACGTGCAGATCATCGCGATGCCCGTGCCCTTTTCGGGGTCGGCCAGATGATGAGCCAGGATCGGCACTTCCACCTCGAAGAGGGGCGTCTTCACCGTGGTACCGAACAGCGGCTTATAGCGAGCGTCATCGGGGTGCGCGACCATGGCCACGCACGCCGCGAGCAACTCGGGCCGCGTGGTATCGATCACCACATCGCCTTCACCGTCGGTGCGATGAAACGCGATTTGGTGATAGGCGCCGGGCGTCTCGCGGTCTTCCATCTCGGCCTGTGCCACTGCCGTACGGAAGTCGACATCCCACATGGTTGGTGCTTCTTGCTGGTACGCCTCGCCACGAGCAAGGTTTCGAAGAAAGGCACGCTGACTGGCCCGAATGGAGCTGGGCGCGATGGTCGTATAGAGCAGTGACCAGTCGACCGAGAGACCGAGTCGACGCCACACCGCTTCGAACACAGCTTCATCGATATGGGTGAGCTTGCTGCACAACTCCACGAAGTTCGGCCGACTGATCGACACCTGCGGCGTACCCTTTGGTACGTCTCCGTCGAACGGTGGCGTAAACGAAGCTTCGTACGGCAGTGACGGGTCGCAACGCACGCCGAAGTAGTTCTGCACGCGGCGCTCGGTGGCGAGGCCGTTGTCGTCCCAGCCCATCGGGTAGAACACGCTCTTGCCGGTCATGCGTTGGTAGCGGGCGATCGTGTCGGTGTGGGTGTAGCTGAATATGTGGCCAACGTGCAGCGAGCCCGAGACCGTTGGCGGGGGAGTGTCGATCGAAAAGACGTCGGCGCGGACCTTCGACCGGTCGAACCGATAGGTGCCTTCGGCCTCCCACCGAGCCATCAGGGGGGCCTCGATATTGTCGAGGGTGGGTTTTTCAGGGACCGTCGCCATAAGCCATAAAAACTAGTCGGCTTGAGCGATTCCACTTTGGTCCATAATCAACCGATCCCGTTTTTCGACCCGCCCTCGGGCTCGATGACCTCGTTGTGACAAGAAACCCGGCGTTTCGCAGTGAAACCTCCCACCTGATCAGTAATGGCCGTCGCTACCATGGACAGATGCTGAATTTGCACGACACTGCAACCGGATCGGTACGTGAGCTAGCGCTGCGCGAGCCCGGCAAGGTCGGCATTTATCTCTGCGGACCGACGGTTTACGGTCCGGCCCACATCGGTCACGGACGCGCCACCATCGTGTACGACGTGCTGCGCCGCTACCTCGAATGGACCGGACTCGAGGTGCGGCTCGTGTCGAACATCACCGACATCGATGACGCCATCATCAACCGGGCGAACAAGGAAGGCCGAAGCGCTTCCGAGATCGCAGTGAAGTGCGAAGAGATGTGGTTCAAGGCCATGGAGGCCGTGAACGTCAAGCGACCCAACGACATCCCGCACGCCACCGCCTATGTCGATCAGATGGTGGACATGATCGGCACGCTTGTCGACAATGGCAGCGCGTATGTGGTGGATGACGGCGTGTATCTCTCTGTCGAATCCGTTGGTGACTATGGGCTGCTCACCCACCAACATCTGAGTGACATGATGGCTGGTGGCGGCGATCGTGAGGTCTTTGGCGCCGACAACAAACGTCACCCGGCCGACTTCGTGTTGTGGAAGTTGTCGAAGCCTGGTGAGCCATCGTGGCCGTCGCCGTGGGGCGAGGGTCGACCCGGCTGGCACAGCGAATGTGTGGTCATGTCACTTGAGTTGCTCGGCGAAGGATTCGATCTGCACTGCGGCGGCATGGACCTCAAGTTCCCGCACCATGAGAACGAGCGGGCTCAAGCGGTGGCGCTCGGCAAGCGGTTTGCGAATCACTGGATGCATCACAATTTCGTGGTCGACAGTGAGAACGAGAAGATGTCGAAGAGCCTCGGCAACGTGTCGAACCTGCTTGACCTGGTTGAGCAGTACGACCAGCGCGCGTATCGCATGGTGCTGTTGCAGGGTCACTACCGCTCGCCCGTACAGGTCACGCTCGACAACATCACCGCCGCCGAAAAGGCGCTGGCTCGACTCGACGCGCTGGCCCGCGCGGCGAGCGATCTTCCCTCCGCCGAAGCGGACGCTCAGGTGCTCACCTCCTTTCGCACGCGCATGGATGACGACCTCGACACGCCGGCCGCGACGGCGCTGTTATTCGAGACGGTGACGCGTGTAAACGTGGCGCTGAACGAAGGCCGCACCGATCAGGCCGCGTCGCTTTGGGCGGCGGTCTCACAGATCTGCAGCGCCGTCGGCCTGGTGCTGAATGCCGGCGGCGATGACGTTCCCGCCGATATAGAGGCCAAAGCGGTTGCGCTCGACGCGGCCCGAGCGGCCAAGGACTTTGCTGCCGCCGACCGCCTGCGGGCCGAACTGCAGGGCGCCGGGTATGTGGTGGAAACCACGAAGGAAGGCACAAGAGTCCGCCCCAACTAACGGCTTGCGGCAGGTCGATGCACTGGACTTGCTAGGTGGTTCGTCAACCGGTGAGGCTGTCAGACCGTGTCGAACGCCAAGCCCGCCCGAGAGCCGCTGCCTCGCGGGTACTGGACGATTTGGACGACCGTCGCGATCGACCTCATCGGTTTTGGCATCGTCGCTCCGTTGCTGCCGCTGTACGCAAAGCGGTTCGGCGCCTCCGGCTTTGCGACGGGCGCGCTCTTCGCCAGTTTCAGTCTGGCGCAAATGATCTGTGCCCCGTTGCTCGGTCGGTTGTCAGACCGCATCGGCCGCAAACCGGTCATCATCATGTCGCTCTTCGGAACGATGATCGGAAGCCTGCTCACCGGTCTGGCCGGATCGCTACCGATGCTGTTCGTGGGTCGGCTCATCGACGGCGCGTCGGGCGCCAGCGTGAGCGTGGCACAGGGCGCGGTCGTCGACATCAGCCCGGTTGCGCGTCGGGCCAAACTGCTCGGGATGTTGAGCGCAGCCTTTGGCGTCGGCTTCGTACTCGGCCCCGCGATTGGCGGGCTGGCCTCGCTCGGCAATCGTCGCCTGCCGTTCTTCGTGGCCGCAGCAATCTCGGGCGTAAACGGCGTGGTCGCGCTATGGCGTCTGCCCGAAACGCGCCGGGTGTCCGCCGAGGGCCATGTCGCAGGATGTACCTCTCCCGCCGACCGGATCTGGTCCGCTTGGCGGCGATCGGCTTTCTTTCGATCGCGGCCTTCGGCGCGTTTGAGGCGATGTTCTCGCGCTTCGGTTCGGCGCGCTTCCGTCTGACTGAGGGCTCGGTGTCGGTGGTCTTCGTTGGCGTCGGGCTGTGGCTCGTAGTGGTGCAGGGAGGCCTTGTCGGAAAGGTCACCGAGCGCATCGGTTCTCGAAGATCACTGCACGTTGGACTCGTGTTGCTTATGGCCGGTTTGGTGCTGATCTCCGTGACCAGGACATGGGCCACGCTCGTACCGGCACTCGGGCTTTTGGGATTAGGTCAAGGACTAGCCGGACCCAATCTCTCTGCTCTCGTCGCCGAGTCAGCAGGCGACCGCTCGCGTGGTGAAGCACTCGGATTCCAGCAGTCCGCGGGTGCTGCAGCCCGAGTCGTCGGGCCACTCTGCGCCGGCTGGCTTTTTGATCGTGGCGTCGGCCTGCCCTACTTCGTCGGCGCAATCCTCGTGGCATTGGGTCTCGGAGCATCCTTCCTCAAGGTGTCTTGATTCGAATAGCCCGGTTGTCTCCTCGGTTACCGTCCAGTAACATATAAGGACCTTCTATGACCAAGGTGGCAACCGTGGCTGACTTTTCGATGGATCTATCCGAAGACGTCCTGCAGATCCAAAAGTGGGTGCACGACTTCTCCGAGAACGTCGTTCGCCCGGTTGCGTCTGAGTGGGATGAGAAGGAAGAGTTCCCCTGGCCGGTCGTGAAGGAGGCTGCCAAGAACGGCCTGTACTCGTTCGACTTCATGGCCAACGCCATGGCCGACCCGACCGGTCTCACCATGGTCGTTGCCATGGAGGAACTGTTCTGGGGTGACGCTGGCATCGGCCTGTCGATCTTCGGCTCCGGCCTCGCAGCTGCTGGCATCGTCGGCAACGGCACGCCCGAGCAGGTCATGGAGTGGGTGCCCCAGTGCTACGGCACGGCCGATGACATCAAGCTCGGCGCGTTCTGTGTAAGCGAGCCCGACGCCGGCTCCGATGTGTCATCGCTGCGCACCCGCGCCGTCTACGACGCTGCCACCGACGAGTGGGTGTTGAACGGCACCAAGGCATGGATCACCAATGGCGGCATCGCCGACGTGCACGTTGTGGTTGCTACCGTCGACCCGACGTTGAAGGCCAAAGGCCAGGCATCCTTTGTCGTTCCCTCCGGAACCAAGGGTCTCAGCATGGGGCAGAAGTACAAGAAGCACGGCATCCGTGCCTCGCACACCTCTGAGGTCGTGCTCGATGATGTCCGCCTGCCCGGCTCGCTGTTGCTTGGTGGCAAAGACAAGCTCGACGCCAAGCTCGCGAAGGCGCGCGAGCAGCTGCACACCGGCGAGCGTCAGCCCGCCATGGCCACGTTCGAAGCCACCCGCCCCGCTGTCGGTGCGATGGCGGTCGGCGTCGCTCGGGCCGCGTACGAATACGCGCTCGACTACGCCAAGGAGCGCAAGGCGTTCGGCAAGCCGATCATCATGAACCAGGCGATTGCCTTCACGCTGGCCAACATGAAGATGGAGATTGACGCCTCACGCCTCCTTGTTCACCGAGCTGCCTGGATGGCCCGCAACGGCAAGCAGTTCACCGCAGGCGAAGGCTCGATGTCGAAGCTGAAGGCCAGCGAGACCGCCGTGTGGGTCACCGAGCAAGCCATCCAAATCCTCGGCGGCTACGGCTACACCCGCGAGTACCCCGTCGAGCGCTGGCACCGTGACGCCAAGATCTTCACCATCTTCGAAGGCACCTCCGAGATCCAACGCATGGTGATCTCACGAGCCATCTCGGGCCTCCGCATCGAGTGAATCGGGTGTCAGCGACACCTGCGTTCGGCGGTGTGTCAGGTGGATCGTATCCCTACTTTTATCCCTACTATTTGGGGTCGGCGGTGACGCTGGGGTGGTTTCTTTGGTCGGGCTATGGCGCATACTTGTGAAAGCACCGCTGATTCTCGGGTCCCCTTAAACTGATCGAGGTTTTGCTCCGCTGCGTCTGCCCTGGCCATGATGCAGCCGTCATCTTCGAGCGAGGCCGAAGCGTTGGTCCCAGATCTGCCCCCGAATCACGGCTCGTAACGCAGCTGGGGTGAGTAGACATCTATCGATTTGCCGGCAGGTTTTACAGAAACAGGGTTGGTCGGCTACTCGGAAGCCCGGAAGCGGGGGGAACTTCCGAGTAGATTTCCGAGTAGTTGCCTCGGTGACCCGATGCGGGCGCTCAACCGTGAACGTGGCTCGATGGAAACAGAGCTGGCTCCGCTTCCTCAACAATTGCGATCGAGCAAGGTCGTCCCTGCTCAGACGAATGGCGTCCTCCGGTCGCTACTCGGAAATTTACTCGGAAGTAGAAAATCTGAGCGGGCTTCCGAGTAGATTTCTGAGTATGACGGCGACGTTGGAATCTGTTTTGCGCAGACACGAGGACAAGACGCTCGAGTTCAAGCAGGACTTGTCGTCGCCCGATCGGGTTGTCGCCACGTTGGTTGCGTTCGCGAATTCTGCGGGCGGAATGGTCGTGTTGGGTATCGAGGACGGCACGCGCGCGGTTGTTGGCCTCAGCGATCCGACGAAGGTCGAGGAACGGCTCTCGAACTTGGTCGCAGATCGTATTGCTCCCTCGCTCCTCGCCGAGATCTCGGTGGTGCCGTGGCGATCGACGTATGTTGTGATGGTCGAGGTTTTTCCGAGTCCGCGCCGGCCACACTTCGTGAGGCAGCTCGGTATTGAGCAGGGCTGTTTTGTCCGCGTCGGATCCACGAATCGCTTGGCCGATGAGTCGCTTCGAACCGAACTAGGCCGGGGCATGGCGCCAACTTTTGATGAGACGCTTCTGACTGATGCGGAATCGGAGGAGCTTGACGCTGCCTACGCGGGCGTCGCTCTCGGGCGCACCGACTCCCTCACTGAGCAGGAGTTGGTTGCAATTCATGCGTTGGATCGAACCCCTAATGGGCTGCGTCTGACAATTGGTGGCTATCTCCTGTTTCGAAACGGAGCGGAACCGCTGCGTATGCCCGATGCCTGGGTGCACTGCGGGCGGTTTTCCGGAGTCGATCGAACGAACATTGCGGACTCGCGACGGATTGACGGGCGGCTGTTCGAGCTCGTTGATCAGTCGCTGGAGTACCTCGACCGAGCGCTCGACAAAGCGCTTGTCATCAATGGACGAGGTCCGGCGCATGAGGCCAGCCGTTCGGTGCCGATGGTGGCCCTGCGTGAAGCCGTCATTAACGCCGTCGTGCATGCTGACTACCACCAACAGGGTGGCCCGATGCGGGTGGCGGTCTACCTCGATCGTGTTGAGGTCGAGAATCCTGGATATCTGTTACCGGGACTCACCGTCGACGATCTTTTCCAGGGGGTGTCCCGGCTGCGAAACCGTGTGATCGGGCGTGTCTTCGCGGAACGCGGCTATATCGAACAGTGGGGCAGCGGGGTGCGTCGTATGGCCGCCGCTTGCCGAGACGCTGGGTTGCCGCCACCTGTCATCGAAGAGCGCCCGGGACGTGTCCGTGTCACCTTCTCGATGACGCCATCGGATCCATCAAGATTGACGCCACGCGAGCGGCAGGCGATGAGCCACATGACGTCCGAACGTGGGATGTCATCGGCAGAGTTGGCCAAGACGATCGGCGTCTCAGATCGCACGGCACGAAGTCTGCTCGCCAGCCTCGTCCGTAAAGGCGTCGCCGTTGTTATCGGTTCAGCACCAAACGATCCACACCGCCGCTTCTACAGCGTCCAATAGCACCGTTCGCCTTGGAATTTGGGGCCTAGCCGCTGTCGCTACCGATGGCAGGTGGCAGGTGGCGCTAATCGGAGCTCGACGGTCCACTCCAACGCGAACAGCATCAGCGATGGGTGCTTGCCAAAAGGTGTTCTGACTACCGTCGCCGGGGCCGTGCCGACGGCTTCATGCCGTCGAGCCGCACAAGTGAGAATGCCAGTCTGAGTTGGCCCGACATGACGCGGTCAACGGGAAGCCGTGATGTTGGTGCCAAAGTAGCAACACACCCTGTGAGATGTTCAGGGTTGCCCTCGCCACGAGCGAGTTGCAATTCGTGCGCGGAGTGTTCAGCCGAGGCCAACTTCGGCGATGGCACGGACGGCGAGCCTGAACAGTCAGGATGCCGAGAACGTCGTTCCACTGCCGGTCAGGGACTTCGCCGCCAAGTTGGAGCCAGCGGAGTTTTCGTAAGACCTGGTCCTCTGGGGGCCCCACCCAAAATGAGAATCGGTCCATCGGTTCTGGGAATGTCGATCTGCCGTCGGCGATCCATTTGCCGCCGGTCCAAGAG
This sequence comes from uncultured Acidimicrobiales bacterium, assembly GCA_963791625.1. Taxonomy (GTDB): domain Bacteria; phylum Actinomycetota; class Acidimicrobiia; order Acidimicrobiales; family Ilumatobacteraceae; genus JANMCE01. The sequence continues at coordinate 352,041 of CAWBTA010000016.1, read as the reverse complement.
ATCGTCGCCGAGGACGAAAACATCGACGCGCATGACGCCATCGAGTCGGATGAGGTTGAACGAAGACCGGTGGAGGCCGAACTTGCTATCGACCCGCCGAGAACCCAAGCGATACCGACTTCATCGAAAAGGCGGCCGATTTCTCCGACCAGATCGAGCGGATCCATCAGTTAGTAGCCGTGCGTGTCGACGTCCCAGCCGAACACGTCCGCATGAGTTGCGGTCCGATACGCAGCACGCCATGTCGCATCCGGATCTCTTCTGCGTCGGCGTCAGGGTGACGCTGACGGATGCCAGCGCCTCGCAACTCTCGTTCATTCATTGCCCGGACCATGTCGGCCCGCTCTCCGGGCGTCATGTTCCGCAATCGGTCCAGGACCATCGCGGCGACCACCGGATCCTCAGTCGTCCGGATGGTTCCGCTGGTCGCTAGTAGCCACCTCGAACTCAGCTCTATCGAGATGCCATTGCGGGAATCTTGGGGTCATAGCGGACGGTTCTCGGCGACTGCTCGTGACAAGGGCGTCACCGTCGTTTGGCCAAGTCGGTGATCTGCATCTCGACCGACCACCCGAGAATCGTGTGCGTTTGTGCAACCGGCGAATCGACCGGGGTCAGCGAGGTCAGCCTCGGGATGAGGGAGCGACGACTCACGACAGAACGGTGACGGTGCCATTGGTGCCGTTGACTTCGATGCGTTGGCCATTCGTAAGGCGAGTGGTGGCGTTGGGGACGGCGACGACACACGGCAGACCGAGCTCTCGGGAGACGATGACGGCATGACTCATGAGGGCGCCCGTTTCCACGACGACCGCGGCGGCGGGCAAGAACAGCGGCGTCCAGCCAGGGTCCGTTATGGGACATATCAGGATTTCGCCGGGCTCCAGATCGGCACACTCCCCGGGGTCGAGCACGATGCGCGCCGGTCCGACGGCAGTCCCGCCGGAGCCGGCGGTGCCGGTCAGGACCTCACCTGTTATCGCCTTGGCTGCGGCCGCCGGTCGTTCGGCTTCGAGTTCTTCCAGAGAAGGCACGGTGGCTGGGGAGGTAATGAAGAATCGTGGCGTCGCGTCCGCGAAGCGTTGGTAGAGGGCTTGGCGAGTCGCAAGAGTTGCAGCCATGTCGTGACCATCGAGGTACTGGCTGAGTTCGTCGAGCGAGAGCAGCGCGAGGGTGGCGGGGTCGCCCATGCCGCCTCGCTCGCCGCAACGTCGAGCCAGTTCGCGGAAGACTTGTTTGGCTGGTTGCAGCAGCCGCACGGCCCGATCTCGTGTGCCCTCGCGAGCGCGGGTCCAACTGCCGATTGAGGCGAGCGCCAGGTCGAACGGCTTGCGTTGGAAGGGCTTCAGGCTGTTACGGACACGGGCGATGGTCTCGGTGCGAACCGATGCGGCGGTTTCCGACGAGTTCGTATCGGCGGAGGGCACGTCGACTCGGAGACGCTCGATCGCCGCGAGGGTGAGCGATGGCGTGTTCGCCCAGGTTCGTCCGGCGATATCCCAGTCGTTGGGACCGCGGTGTCCGTGCTGCGCGAGAAACCGGTCGAACGCGGCCGTGAAAGCTTCGGCTTGGGGATCTGAACGGAGCCGCTCCATCAGGTCGTCGGCGCCCTGGTCGAAATGGCGTCTAAGCGCCTCCGATGCTCGGACGTGGCCCGCGACCTGGGCCAGGTCGCGGGCGTATTCGGCTGATCGAACGTCACCAACCGCTCCGATCAGTGTTGCGACCGAGGCCGGTTCGCCGGCAGCGACGGCAGCGTCACTGAGCACGCCTGCGGGGATCGCTGACATCGCCGAGGCGTAGATGTGGTTGGCGAACACCGGGCGAAACGCGTCTGGAGTCGACCGGAGGAATGCCAAGAGGTCTTCGTCGGAGCTGTCGAGCGCCGGACGCGTCTGCTCGAAGCTAGCGGCCGTGGTCGTGTTCTCTGCGACGACCTTCGGCAGCTCCCGCTGGCGAAGAGCGACCAGCGCCGACCCCACGAGGCGAAGCGTGGCCCGCAGGTTCTTGTCGCCCGGCTTCAGCTGATACGGCGGCGGCTCTCCTTCGCCCACGAACGTGAAATCGATCGCTTCGGGCGATGAACCAGGCGTGCGGACGCCCAGCAATCGAAGCAGCGACAAGTTCAAGTAGGCATAGCCGCCGAGCACATTGAGTAGCACCGGTTCTTCGGAGGCAATGTCGCGGGACTGAAGGAGGCCGATGCGAGCGAGCGCATCCCGGAAACCGAGGTCGGTCGCGGCCACGATCAAGTCGTTCTGCAACGGAGCGATGACCTCAGGCATCACCTCGCCGACGTTGCCCCGGGTGTTGATAGGCCAACGCTCGTCAACCTTGCCCTCCACAATCCAGTGGCTTCCTGACATCGGCAGTCCTCCCTCTGTCCTTCCCCGCTGCGGGTGACAACAGAACGTCATGGTGGGTGGCGCAAGTCTTCCACGCCTAATGTGATCTCAGAACCAATGACGTCAGGTCACGACGGCGACGATTGTGGGCTCTTGGGAGGGGGCCGACATAACGACGTTGGGCGAATCGGCAAGGGGGCGGATTGCGTCGAGGCGCGAAAGGGAGTGGCCGTCGACGCGTAGGCGGCCGGACACCACGATGGCCAGTTCCATGTCGGCGAGTTCGATGGTGTCGATGATCTCGACGAAGCGCAGATGACGCGGTGTGCTCGTCCGGCGGACCATGAGGTTGAGGTCTTGTACCGGGCCATCGAGCAGCGAACACGTGGTGGGCCGGTCGCCCCGAAAGTCGAACGGCTCGTAGGGTCGCTCGATCGTTACCGGCGGCAGATCTTCCACCGTGAGCACGAAGCCGCTGCCCTGCAGCAGAGCGATCGTGCGGTCGACGCCGGCAAAGACCGAGAAGGGGCCGCCCTGTTCAATGTCGGCAACGCTGAGGCGCCACTCCCAATTCTGGGGATCGGGCCATGCGAGGATCTCGCTCGTCCAACCGCTGCCGTTGAGCCACCGCATCTTCTGATGATCGGCCGCCCGAAGGAGGGCGTACGGGTCCGCTGAATGTCCGCTCATTGCCGCCAGAGTTCGGGGAACAGCTCGTGGTTCATCGGGGCGCCAGCAGGCAGCTCGGCTTCGAGGCCATCGAATGGTGGCGAGGTGGTCCAGCGGCGCGGGGCGTGCACCATATCGTCGCCGAGGAATCGTACCGACAGCACCCGTCGGCGGTGTGGGCCCGACACGCCGCCCGAACCGTGAACGGTAAGCATGTTGAAGAACACGGCGTCGCCTGGTTCGAGTGCCCAACCAATGACCTGCCACCGTTGTGGGTCGGCGGCGAAGTCGGGAGACTCGATGAGGCTTCCCTCGGGAAACCACTTCGCCTGGGTATCGAGGAAGGTACGCGGGATAAACCACGGCCCACGGTGGGTGCCGGCAATGAACTCAAGCGTTGCCGAGCGGTCGACCGGGTCGACGGGGAACCACATGCTGGCGTTCTGCGAGCCCTCGATGTTGTAATACGGCTGGTCCTGATGCCACGGCGTGCGTTGCTTGGTGCCGGGCTCCTTCACCAGCACGTGGTCGTGATAAAGGCGAATGGACGTCGACTTGGTGAGCTCGGCCGCTATCGCCGCGCCGGGTGCGTCTCGGATGAAGCGCTCCATGGCCGGGAGTCGAGCCCAGTTGCAGAAGTCCTCAATGAACGCTCCATCGTCGGCGGCACTGGCCCGCTTGGCACGCGGTGACAGGTCGGCCAGGTTCGCACCGATGGCATCACGTGCCCACCCGACCTGTTCGGCCGTGAATGCCTGGCGAACACAGACCGCGCCGTCGCGGTCGAAGTCTCCCTCAATCTGCCAGCTGCTCATTGCTGCCTTCCCTGCGACTCGGACATGACCCGGCTGTTTGATGTGGCCGCGGATTGGATGGCTTCCGCGGCGGTGTGGGCGGCGTCAATAATGGATTGGTGAACCGCCTTTGCCATGCGGAAGCTGGGGCCGACGACGTTGATCGCAGCGACGATGTTGTGGCGGTCGCGAATGGGAATGGCGATGGCCGTAGTGTCGGGCTCGACGCCGTCCTTCACGATGGCTACACCTCGCGCGTCGAGGCTGCCGGCGAGTGCCGCGCCCACGGCTGAGGAAGCTCGGGGGATGCGTCGGCCCAGCCAGCTGACGTGGCGGACTGATCGGCTGCTCTGCGTCATGCGGACATAGGTGGCCCAGGTGTGATCGACGGCGATAGCGAGATAGCACGACTCCCCGGTGACGGCGGCGAGCGCATCGAGGTGCGGCTGCGCGGCGCCGAGTAACGGCGATTCGGACGCCTGCAATGCACCCAGTCGGACCAGTTCGACGCCTGCGACATACGCGCCATCGTCGCGGCGAGCGACGAACCTTGCAGTTTCGAGGGTACGCAGAATGCGGGTAGCCGTCGACGGCGCCAGGTCGGTGAGGCGCGCCGCGTCGACAAGGCCGATGCCGTCGGGGGCTTCGGCAGCCGCGGTGATCAGGCGAAGGGCCCGCTCCACCGAACGGATCGATGATTCCGGGGAGTCCTGTTGCGCGGTTTCCATTAGACGGCATAGCTTACCGACTGATGGAAATTGGCTCAAGCAGTGTGCATCTCGGGAACTCCGGAATTAGCGCCGCCGATGTGGTGCGTGTCGCTCGCAATGGAGCGCGGGTGGCATTGAAGCCAGAGGCGGTCGAGGCCATCGCCACGAGCGCGGCCATCGTGGACGCGATGGCCGCCGGTGAACATGCGGTGTACGGCGTCTCCACCGGCTTCGGCTCGCTCGCCACCACGGTTATCCCGGCGGCACGGCGCGAGGAATTGCAGCGAGCGCTGATCCGGTCGCACGCAGCTGGCATGGGCCCGCTGGTCGAGAACGAAGTGGTGCGGGCCATGATGCTGCTGCGGGCGCGCACGCTTTCGATGGGGTACTCGGGTGTCCGCCAAGTTGTTGTCGACACAATCCTTGCGCTCTTGAATGCCGACATTGTTCCGGCCGTTCACGAGCACGGCTCGCTCGGCGCGAGCGGTGACCTCGCCCCTTTGGCAGCGGTTGCGTTGGCCTTGATCGGGGAAGGCGAGTGCGAACCGGCGATGCGAGCGGCGGGCATCGAACCGGTCACGCTTCGGGCGAAGGAAGGCCTTGCGCTTATCAATGGAACCGACGGCATGCTCGGCATGTTGGTGCTGGCCCTCGCTGATCTCGACATGCTGGCCAAGGTTGCCGACATCGCCGCGGCCATGAGTATCGAAGCGTTGATGGCTACTGATCGGGCGTTCGCCGCCGACGTGATGGCCCTACGCCCGCACGAGGGTCAGACCCGATCGGCAGAGAATCTGCGGAGGCTTCTCGCCGACAGCGAGATCATGGCCAGCCACCGAACCGACGACGTCCGGGTGCAGGATGCCTACTCGTTGCGTTGTACGCCGCAGGTACACGGCGCCGCTCGGGACACCATTGCCCATGCTCGCCGAGTCGCCGAGATTGAACTGATCTCTGCGATCGACAATCCAAGTGTGATGCCCGACGGACGAGTCGAATCATGCGGCCACTTCCACGGTGCGCCTGTTGGATTCGCGTGCGACTTCCTCGCCATCGCAACCGCCGAGATGGGGGCGATTGCCGAGCGCCGCACCGACCGTCTGCTCGACAAGAACCGCTCGCACGGGTTGCCGCCGTTCCTCGCCGAGGATCCTGGCGTGAACTCCGGGATGATGATCGCCCACTACACGCAGGCGGCGATGGTCGCAGAAAACCGGCGACTAGCGGCACCGGCCAGCGTTGACTCCCTACCCACTTCGGCAATGCAAGAGGATCACGTCTCGATGGGCTGGGGGGCGGCTCGGAAGTTACGCCAATCGGTGGCGAACCTCGGCCGCATCCTGGCCGCGGAGGTTGTGTGCGCGGCCCGAGGCGTCGATCTTCGTCAACCGCTACACCCCTCAGCTCCGGTCGCTGCCGCGGTGGCCGCGGTGCGAAATGCCGGTATCGGTGGACAGGGTCCGGACCGTTGGTTGGCGCCGGAACTTGGTCTGGCCGAGCGACTGGTGATGAGCGGCGACCTGGTGGCGGCCGTCGAAGCGATCACCGGTCCACTGCACTGATATGACTCCGAACGGCAGGACCCGAACGACACCAAGAAGGAGCACGACATGATCGGAGCACGTCCCGTCCGGGCCGCTCGTGGAACCACCCTCACCTGCCGCGGGTGGCAGCAAGAAGCCGCTCTGCGCATGCTGATGAACAACCTCGACCCAGACGTTGCCGAACGTCCCGACGATCTGGTGGTCTACGGCGGCACCGGTCGCGCCGCCCGATCGTGGGAAGCGTTCGACGCCATTGTCCGCACCCTCACGACCCTGGCCGATGACGAGACGATGCTGGTCCAATCGGGCAAGCCGGTGGGCGTGTTCCGTACGAGTCCGTGGGCGCCGCGCGTGCTGCTCGCCAACTCGAACCTCGTGCCCGAGTGGGGTAATTGGGAGGAATTCCGCCGCCTCGAAGCCATGGGCCTCACCATGTATGGGCAGATGACGGCCGGCTCGTGGATCTACATCGGCACGCAAGGCATCCTGCAGGGCACCTATGAGTGTTTCGCCGAAATCGCCCGCCGTAAGTTCAACGGCACCCTGGCCGGCACCATCACCCTCACCGCCGGTCTCGGTGGCATGGGCGGCGCACAACCGTTGTCGGTCACCATGAACGATGGCGTTGCGTTGTGCATCGACGTTGATGCCTGGCGGGTCCAGCGTCGGGTAGAGACCCGCTATCTGGATGAGGTCGCCGACTCGTTAGAGGACGCCGTCGCCCGCTGCCTGCAGGCTCGCGATGAACGACGCGGCCTGTCAGTTGGACTGGTTGGCAACGCCGCTGTGCTGCTGCCGCGGTTGCTCGAGATGGGCTTCCCCGCCGACATCGTCACCGACCAGACCAGCGCACATGACCCACTCAGCTATGTGCCGGCCGACCTCACGCCAGAGGCCACGGCAGCGATGGCGGCCAGCGATCCGAAGGAATTGATCCGTCGGTCCCGCCTGTCGATGGCCGACCATTGCCGGGCAATGGTCGGGTTCATGGACGCTGGCAGTGAAGTATTCGACTACGGCAACAGCTTGCGTACCGAGGCGAAACTTGGAGGATTTGAACGAGCCTTCGACTACCCCGGTTTTCTTCCGGCTTATATCAGGCCGCTGTTCTGCGAGGGCAAGGGGCCGTTCCGCTGGGTGGCGCTCTCGGGTGATCCGGCTGATATCGCCGCGACCGATCGGGCGGTGCTTGAAGAGTTCCCCGACGACGAGGCGTTGCACCGCTGGATCAAACTTGCGGGGGAGCGGGTGGCCTTCCAAGGGCTGCCCGCGCGTATCTGCTGGCTCGGCTACGGGGAACGACACCGTCTAGGTCTGCGGTTCAACGAGATGGTGCGCACCGGCGAGCTGACGGCCCCGATCGTGATTGGCCGTGATCATCTCGACTCGGGCTCGGTAGCGTCGCCCTACCGGGAGACCGAGTCGATGATGGACGGGTCGGACGCCATTGCCGATTGGCCGCTGCTGAACGCTCTGGTCAACACCTCCAGCGGCGCAACGTGGGTGAGTATCCACCACGGCGGCGGTGTCGGCATCGGGCGCTCCATCCACGCCGGCATGGTGGTCGTCGCCGACGGCACGGCCATGGCTGCCGAGAAGCTCAGCCGCGTGCTCGTCAGTGACCCGGGAATGGGCGTGATCCGCCACGCCGATGCCGGATACCAGCGGGCGATTGATGTTGCGGCCGAGCGGGGCGTGCGCATTCCGATGCGAGAGGGTTCGGGCCAGTGACCGTCCTCGACATCCTCACGGTTGGCCATCCGGTCTTGCGCGAGCGAGCTCGGGAGCTCACGCGTGAGGAGTTGGTCTTGCCAGAAACTCAGGCCTTCATCGACGACTTGATCGCCACCATGCGTCACGCCAATGGTGCAGGTCTGGCCGCCAATCAGGTCGGGAAGCCGATCCAGATCGCCGCCATCGAGGTGGGCGACAACCCGCGTTATCCGTACAAGCCGCGCATCCCGTTGACGGTGGTGGTCAACCCGATTATCGAGCCGCTGGATGACGAGACCGTTGACATCAACGAGGGATGCCTGTCGGTGCCGAACCTGCGGGGCACGGTCACACGGTTTGTGAACGTGCGGGTCCGCTACCTCGATCGCGATGGTCTCGCCCATGACGAGGTGAAGCGAGGGCTCACGGCCGGCACGTTTCAACACGAATGCGATCACCTGAACGGCATCCTTTTCTTGGACCGCGTCACCGACCCGACCACGTTCACGACGTGGGAACAATTCGAACGCTTCCACCGAGCCGCGTTTGTAGAGCGGATCTCCGCGTTCGTCGCGCGCGTTGACATGCCAATGCACGGGAGCTAGACAGGCGCGATCGTGCTCCTCTCCACGCCCTCGCCGGCGACGGCGCCGCCTCCGGCGGAACCACGGCCGCGTCGAACACCGTGGCTCGTCGCCTTAGTGTGCGTCGGTGCCGGACTGCTCGGGGGATTCACGCTCAACAACGCTCCACCGTCGGGTCCGACCCGGGCCGAGGTCGCCGCGACCGCGTCGAGTGTCGCCGCCAAAGCGATTGGCGATCTGCAGGGGCAGCCGGCCCGAGCGGCGCAGGTGTACGACAAGATCATCGCCTCGCTCGTCGTCATCCGAACCACGGGGGCGTCCGGCGACGGGGAGGACGACGGCCTCGGCACCGGGGTCATCGTCAACGCTGACGGCTCGATTCTCACCGCATTCCACGTGATCAAGGGCGCGTCATCGATCGAGGTGACCTTCATGGACGGCACCAAGGGCAAAGCCACCGTCACCGCCCAGGACCCCGCCAACGACACCGCCGTCCTACTCGCCGAAACCGCTCCGGAGGTGCTCGTGCCGGCGGTCCTCGGTGGTAGCACGAGGGTCGGCGCCGAGGTGTTCGCCGTCGGCAACCCCTTGGGTCTCGTCGGCTCGCTCAGCGCCGGCGTCGTCTCCGGCCTCGATCGCACCGTGCCTGTTCCCGAGGGTGGCTCCGGTGAACTGAGCGGGCTTATCCAGTTCGATGCGGCGGTCAACCCGGGCAACTCGGGCGGGCCGCTGCTCAATCGCAACGCTGAGGTGATCGGCATCGTTACGGGCCTGGCCAACCCGTCCGAAGAAGGATTCTTTGTCGGCATAGGTTTTGCCGTGCCGATTGCCACCGCCGGCGGTGCGGCCGGAACTCCACGACAATGAAATGGCTGCGATGAACAACGACCGCGATATCGATCCCGAACGCTCGCTCGAACAGGTGCTCTTCCAAGTCAAGCGAGTCATCGTGGGTCAAGACGTCCTGCTCGAACGGATGATCGTCGCGCTTCTCGCCCGCGGCCATCTGCTCGTCGAAGGCGTGCCGGGCTTGGCGAAGACGATGGCAATCAAGACCCTCGCCGACACAATCGGTGGCGAGTTCCATCGGATCCAGTTCACCCCCGACCTCGTTCCCGCCGACATCGTCGGCACGCGGATCTACAATCAGAAGCTCGGCGAGTTCCAAGTATCGCTCGGGCCCGTTTTCGCCAATCTCGTCCTGGCCGATGAGATCAACCGGGCGCCGGCAAAGGTGCAGAGCGCGCTGCTCGAAGTGATGCAGGAACGCCAGGTCACCATTGGCCGCGAGACCCATCGGGTGCCCGATCCGTTCCTGGTGATGGCCACGCAGAACCCGATCGAATCGGACGGCACCTATGAACTGCCCGAGGCCCAGGTCGACCGGTTCATGCTCAAGGTGCTCATCGGCTATCCAACGGCGACGGAGGAGTTCGTCATCGTCGAGCGGATGATCGGCGCCATCCAAACAGCCCAACGGGTGATCGACACCGGGCAGCTTTCGGCCCTCCAGGCAGCGGCGGCTGCCGTCTACGTCGACCCTGCACTTATCGACTATGCCGTGCGCCTCACCGCGGCGACCCGTGACCCGGCTGCGGTCGGGGTCCCGGAGGTTGCCCCCTTTCTCACCTTCGGGGCGAGTCCGCGAGCCTCGATCAACATGATCCTCGCCGGCCGTGCCCTGGCGTTCGTTCGTGGTCGCAACTATGCCCTGCCCCAGGACGTGCGCGACATCGCTTTCGACGTGCTGCGTCACCGACTGGTGCTCTCGTTCGAAGCGCTCGCCGACAACGTCACTCCCGACGCTCTGCTCACCCGGATCGTCGGCGCGCTACCGGTGCCCGAGGTGGCGCTGCGTGATGGACTCACCCCGAACCACGTGCGCCGTGCTTCGAGCGGATCGGACGACAGCCTGTGGGCGCCCCGAGGCAGCTGAGCGCTGATCGGCAGCGCGACCAGTCCGCGGTCGAGGCCGAAGGCTCGCAGCTGGGCAAACCCATTGCGGCTGCGGTCGCGCCCGAGGCGGTGTTGCGCCGTCTGGAATGGACCGTGATCCGCCGGCTTGACGGGCGGGCGCAGGGCGACTTCAGAACAGCGTTCCGAGGCGCCGGAATCGACGTGCGCGATGTGCGGGATTACGAATACGGCGACGACGTGCGCCACATCGACTGGAACGTCACCGCCCGTCTCGACAGCCCGTTCGTCCGGGAGCACACCGAGGATCGGGAGTTGACCGCCTGGCTCCTCCTCGACCGCTCCCGCTCGATGAGTTTCGGGCCCGTCGACCGCCCCAAAGAACTCGTCCTCGTCGAGTTGGCGACGACAATCGCACGTCTGCTCACCCGCAGTGGCAACCGGGTCGGGGCAATCGTGTACAGCTCGGCCGTCGACGTCTCCCTGCCCGCTCGCGGCGGTCGTAATCAGGTACTTCGCCTGACACGCGAGCTCCTCCGTCCTCCGCCTGCCGAGGCGTTGGCGGCTCGGCCGAGTCGTGGTCTTCGGGGCCGCCTTCGTCGTTCAACCAACCCATCGCTGAAAGGATCGACGACGGACCTCACTGATCTGTTGAGGATCGCCTCGAACTCGATCCGTCGCCGATCGCTGGTGGTGCTGATCTCCGACTTCATCAGCGAGCCCGGGTGGGAACGGCCGCTGGCGCTGCTGAGCCAACGCCACGAGGTGTTGGCGATCCGACTGGTCGATCCGCGCGAGTTCGAACTTCCCGATGTCGGCGCCATCGTCGTCGAGGACCCCGAGACGGGTGAGCACCTCGCCGTCGACACCTCAGATCCACAGTTCCGGCGCCGTCTCGCAGAGATAGCGGCCGCCCGACGGGGGTCGATCACCGCAGCCGCGCGGCGGGCGGGCGTCGACCTGCACGAGGTGTCCACTGACGACGATCTCGTCGACGCTCTTACCCGACTTGTCGGCCGACGCAAGCGTCGGAGGCGGCGATGACGTTCAAGTCCGCCACGTTGCTCTGGCTGCTGGCCCTCGTGCCACTGGCGCTTATTCGGCTATCGGCGCCTGCTTGCCGACCGAGCGGCACGGCGCGAGCGGCTCGCCCACGAAGGCCTCGTCCTGACCACTCGCAGTCGTCGCGCCGCCTGGCGCCAGCACCTTCCATTCGTCATGTTCGTCTTCGCCCTCGCCTCGCTGCTGATCAGCGTCGCCCGCCCGCAGATGGCTTTCGGGATCCCTCGGCGTGAGGGTACGGTGATCCTCGCGTTCGACGTTTCGAACAGCATGCTTGCCACCGATCTCGAGCCGACCCGGATGGACGCGGCCAAGGCTGCTGCGAAACAGTTCGTCGCCAAGCAACCGTCCTCGATCCGCATCGGGATCGTTGCGTTCGGCGAGGGCGGGTTCGTGTCCCAGCGACCGACCGACGTGCGTGCCGATGTCGACGCGGCGATCGACCGGTTGAGCCCGGCCGGAGGCACGTCTGTTGGGCAGGGGATCTTCAGTTCGCTCTCGGCAATCGCGGGTAAGCCGATCGTGGTCGACACCGCCGCCCTCGATAGCGACGGCGGCGAGGTGAACATCGGTTACTTCGGTTCCTCGGCAATCGTGTTGCTGTCGGATGGGGAGGACACCGGTGGCCCCGATCCGCTCAAGCTGGCCGACGTCGCCTCGTCGGCCGGCGTGCGGATCAACACGATCGGCGTTGGCAGTCCGGAAGGCACGACGATCAACATCGACGGGTTCACGGTGGCGACCAAGCTCGATGAAACGCTGCTCACCGAGATCGCCAAGACGACCAACGGCAACTATTCCGTGGCCGCCGACCGCGAGGCGTTGGCCAAGGTGTACGACTCGATCAACCTCGAATTTGTCAACCGCAGCGAGCAGCGCGAGGTGTCGGCCGCGTTCGCCGGTCTCGGCCTGCTCAGCCTGCTCATCGGCGCCGGGCTATCACTGGCGTGGTTTGGTCGGGTGAGCTGATGAGGTTTGCCTGGCCGTACGCATTGTTGTCCTTGCTGGCCGTGCCACTGCTGCTTGCGTGCTACGCCTGGCAACTGCGCCGCCGCCGCCGCAACGCGGTGCGCTTCTCCAGCGTCACGATGCTCCGCGACGCGGTCGGCGGCCGCTCGATGTGGCGACGACACCTCCCTGTCGCTGTGCTTCTCGCCGGTTTCGGTGTACTGGGGCTGGCAACCGCTCGACCGCAGGCCCAGGTGACGGTGCCCCTCGGGCGCACGACGATCATGCTCGCACTCGACGTCTCCGGCTCGATGTGCGCCACGGATGTTGCGCCGAACCGGCTGACTGTCGCCCAGCAGGCAGCCCGGGACTTCGTCAAGGGTCAGCCGACAGGAACCCGGATCGGCATCGTCGCATTCTCCAGCTCGGCGCAGACGCTGGTGGCTCCGACAACCGACCGCGACGAGCTGCTCCAAGCGATCGATACCCTCACGACATCGCGTGGCACCGCCATCGGCGCCGCAATCATCCAGTCGATCAACGCGATCGCCGAGATCAACCCCGACGTCTCGCGAGTCGATGCGTCCCTTCCTGGCTCCGGTGATGCGGCACCCGGTGGGACTGCGCCCGTTGCTACACACCCGTCGGTGCCGCACCCGGGGGGTCTGCCACGGCCGGCTACATCCCCGACATCATCGTCGTGCTCACCGACGGGGCGAACACCCGTGGCATCGCTCCTCTCGACGCCGTGCCGTTCGCCGTTGATCGTCGGGTGCGGGTGTACACGATCGGCTTCGGCACCACGAACCCGGCGGGGATGGCGTGCAGTGCCGAGCAGCTCGGCGGTCGGGCTCTCGACGACGGCCAGTTCGGTGGTGGTGGCGGTGGTGGTGGGGGCGGCGGAGGGCGTCGCGGCCGCTTCCTCATCATCGACGAACCGACGTTGCAGACGGTGGCCTCTTTGACCGGTGGCACGTACCACAAGGCCGAGGATTCCGGTCAGCTCCAGAAGGTGTTCCGCGATCTCCCGCAACAGGTCGAGCTCCAGAAGCAGGACCGCGAGATCACCAGCTGGTTCGCGGCCGCCGGCGCCCTCCTGGCCGCCTCGGCCATCGTTCTGTCCCTGCGCCGCCATACGCTGTAGGTCGCGCCGAATCCCACCTTCCGAAGGTGTCGGGGTGGCGCGCTACGGTGGTCAGCCGAGGCCTGCTTCGGCTATGGCGCGCACGGCGAGGTCGCCGATGCTGAGTTGGGTTGCGGTGCGAACAATGTCGGCGAGGTCGATGCTTGCCGCTTGGACGGTGAGTAGGCCGAGCACGTCGTGCCATTGGCGGTCGGAAACTTCGCCGCCGAGGCGGAACCAGCGGAGTTTGCGCAGCACCTGGTCTTCCGGTGAGCCCACCCAGATGTGCAGTAGTCCGGTGGTGCCCTCGGCGTGGATCTCACGCCGTCGCTCCATCTGGCGCCGGTCGAGAAGATCGTCACCGAGGACGAACACGTCGACGCGCATGACGCCGTCGAGCCGGATGAGGTTGAACGAGGATCGATGGGCAACTGCGTCTCGGATCATGTGCTCGCTCGCGTAATAGGCGGGCGTGACGGCGGTGCAAAGCTTTGCGACGTGATCGAGGTCCATACGGACAGCCATGTCGACATCCATGGTCGCTCTCGGCTGGCCGGAGACAGAGCTGGCCAGAGAACCGCCGAGAACCCAAAGGATGCCGACCTCGTCGAAGAGGTGACCTATCTCGTCAACGAGGTCGAGCGGATCCATGCGTTAGTAGCCGTGGGTGTCGACGTCCCAGCCGAACACTTCCCGCATGAGTTCCGGACCGATTCGCAGCACACCAAGTCGCATGCGGATTTCCTCAGCGTCGGCATCTGGGTGGCGTTGACGGATGCCGGCGAGCGCCAGGGCCTCGCAGCTCCGGTTCATCGCTCGAACCATGTTGGCCCTCTCGCCAGGCGTCATTCCTCGAAGCTTCTCCAGGATCATCGCTGCGACCACCGGGTCCGTATCATCCCGAAGTCCAACGCCGACGCTCATGTTCCTCAGCATACGGTGCCCTGAGTGGCTTCACATTTGTTGGTTGCAAACAATCGGTCTCGCACTGAACGGTCCTGGCACGGCGGTCTGTCAGCAGTGAGCGGACAGAGCACTTGTCCAGGCTTAGGTGCTCGCGCGGCGCGATACGGTGATCACTGTGGATCGGGGGATGCGCGTCGACGAGTTCGGGAACGAGATGAGCGCGCGTTCGGACGACACGAGTGCTGCGTGGCGGCGGGCAGTTCACGAGCTGTTGGATTTCACTGGCGACCCGATCGCTACGCTCGATCAGGTAAGCGGTGACCCGGCTTTCGTCATGGGCACGGTCTTCACCACGGCGTACCGCATACTGGGTGGGGCTCAGCCGACCGGGTCCCAAGTGGCCGACGGTCTCGCGTCGTTGGACGAGCGGGGCGACCACGCGACCGAGCGGGAGAAGGCCCACATCGCTGCGGTCCGATCACTGGTCGAAGGAGAGTTCGAGGATGCCGCACGCAAGTGGGACACGATCGCGATTGCCCATCCGAGTGATCTCGTCGCTATCAAACTTGCCCACGATGTCTGCCTGCATATCGGTGATGACGACATTCGTTTGCCATCAGCCCGCCGTGTCGTTGACTCTGGTGCTTTCGAAGGCGACGAGCGGGCTACTGCCGTCGTGAACGCCAACCTTGCCTTCGCCCTCGAAGAAGTGGGCCAGTACGAAGAGGCTGAGCACTGGGGTCGAGCGGCGCTCGCCGCAGAACCGACGGATCTGTGGGCTCGTCACGCGTTGGCGCATGTGTACGAGGCGACCAGGCGTCACGAGGATGCGCTCAAGCTTCTCGTGCCGACGAGCAGTCAGTGGTCCTCGCAGACACTGCTCGCGAATCACATCTGGTGGCATGTCGGTCTGCGGTTGTTGAACCACGGCTCCATCGTTGAAGCGGTCGATGTGTTCGACCGCGAGTTGGTTTCGCGTACCGCGTTCGGCCTGGCCGACTCGACATCGCTGCTCTGGCGCATCGAACTCGCCTCTGCGCCGAGCGCGCCAAGCCTGCGCTGGGAGTCCCTGGTGGAGCATTGGGCCAATGTCGCCGAGCGGCACACCTGCGGCTTTCTTGATATGCATGCAGCGATGGCATTCTGCACGTCCCCCGGGCCACAAGCGGAACGATTCTGGGAGGGCCTCGAGGCGAGCCACGCCGACGGGGGCACCTTCAATGATCGAACGTTTCGCGAGGTGGTGAAGCCGATAGCCGCCAGTCTCCGAAAGTTTCGAGCAGCTGACCATGTAGGTGCGCGTGACACGATCGAATCCGTCGGCTCTTCACTTCGACGTCTCGGTGGAAGCGTCGTCCAACGTGATGTCGTCACGCGAACGGCCGAACATGCTCATGACCTCCTCGGGGTCGTCTCGTGACCGGGCGTCTTCTCGCGTCGTGCGACCTGACCGATCCCGATCTGTACGCCCGTGGTATCCCACAGGATGTCTTCGCTGGCATGCGGGCGCAGTCAGACCTGACGTGGACCCCCGACACCTCATCCACCAAAGGCTTTTGGTCGGTCACCCGCATGGCCGACCTCATGGCCGTGTCCCGCGATCACGCGACGTACTCATCCGAGTTGGGGCAGATCCAGATCTACGACATCGACGAGGACGTGCGTCGCAAACGGGCGTCGATGATCGATCTTGATCCGCCGATTCACACCCGCCTGCGCCGTCTCGTGAGTTCGGTGTTCACGCCCCGGCACACGCAGAGCTACGAGGCCGCCATCCGCCAGCGCGTCGTCACGCAGCTCAACGGGCTGATCGCAAAGGGCGGTGGTGACTGGGTACATGAGGTTGCGGCACCTATTCCGATCAGCGTGATCTGCGACATCATGGGTGTGCCAGCCGAAGACCACGGCCTGATGATCGAGATGTCGGACTATCTCGTCGCTGGCACCGGTGATCACGAGCTTGATCCGCACGCCTACGGCAACGTCACGCCGTTACGCGAACTGCCGTTCAACAGTCCGGCCGCGTTCGGGATCTTCGACTACGCATGCAAGGCGCGAGCCAAGCGACTGCGGCACCCGACTGACGATCTGCTCACCACACTGGCGACGGTGGAGATCGACGGCGAGCGATTGAGTGAGAACGACTACGGCCGGTTCTTCCAGCTCATGATCTTTGCCGGGAACGAAACGACTCGCTCGTCGATGGCACACCTGGCGCTCCACCTGATGGAGTTCGGCGACCAGTTCAACCGGCTGCGGGTCGAGCCGACTTTGCTCGACAACGCGGTGGATGAAGTCATCCGCTACTCGTCGCCGATTCTGTACTTCCGCCGAACCACCACATGCGACACGGTGCTGTCGGGCACCCACATCGCAGCAGGCGAAAAAGTAGTCATGTGGTACGCCGCCGCCAACTTCGATGAGTCCGTGTTCCTTGACCCGCTTCGCTTTGACGTTGGTCGGCCGCGCCTGCCGAGCCACGCGGCCTTCGGTGGGGGAGGCGTCCACTTCTGCCTGGGCGCCGCACTCGCCCGACTCGAGGTCGGCATCCTCATCGACGAGATGCTGCAGCGTGACCTCACGCTCGAACTCGCCGGACCGGTCGAGTATGTACGGTCCAATTTTGTCAACGGCATCGAATCGCTAGCGGTGCATTGCACTGCGAAAGGAACATGAACATGTGGGGACTCACGCCCGAGCAGCTTGACCTGCAGGCCCGTGCCCGGGAGTTGGCCCGCACGGTGATTGCACCTCGCGCTGCCGAAGTGGATCGCAGCGAGCAATACCCGTGGGACAACGTGGCCGCCTTGCAGACGGCCGGCTTCACCGGGATGACGATCCCGAAGGAGTACGGCGGGCCCGGGCACAGCTTCCTCGATGCCGTGCTGGTGGTGGAGCAGATGGCGCAGGTGTGCGGCGTTACCGGTCGCATCACGGTGGAGGCCAACATGGGCGCCGTGTCGGCCATCATGGAATACGGCACCGACCAACAAAAGTCCCTCGCAGCATCACTGGTGCTCGCTGGAGACAAGCCGGCTATCTGCATCACCGAACCGGGCGCCGGTTCAGCGGCAACGTCCATGACAACGCGCGCCGACCGGCGAGGCGACCGCTACGTCATCAACGGCTTGAAGCACTGGATCACCGGTGGCGGCGTCTCCAAACTTCACCTCATCTTCGCCAGAGTGTTCGACGAAGCAGGTGTCGAGTTGGGTATCGGAGGCTTCATCGCCGTTCGAGACGAAACACCCGGCCTGGTCATCGGTACCCGCGAGCCGACGATGGGTCTGCGTGGTATCCCCGAGACGCAGGTCATCTTCGACAACATGGAAGTCGGCGCCGACATGGCGCTGATTCCTCCATCGGGTTTCAAACGTGGTTTCGCCGACCTGATGAACGCCTACAACTCCCAGCGTTGCGGCGCCGGTACCGTCGCACTCGGCCTTGCTGGGGGCGCCTACGAACTTGCACTCGACTATGCCAAAAAGCGCGAGCAGTTCGACCGTCCCATTGCTGAGTTCCAAGGCCTGCAGTGGATGCTCGCCGACATGTCCACCAAGCTCGAAGCCGCTCGCAGCCTGTCGTACCGCGCCGCCGCTTCGCGAGGGGTGGGCAGCTCCTTCCCCGACCCCACGCTGGCTGCGCAGGCGAAGATCTTTGCGTCCGAACAGTCGATCTCCGTCGTCAGTGACGCGCTCCAGATCTTCGGTGGCCTTGGCTACTCCCGCAATTATCCCCTCGAGCGCATGTATCGCGATGTGCGCATGTTCACCCTCGGCGGCGGCACTGCCCAGGTACTTCGCACCCTGGTCGCGTCACGGGAGCTCGACATGCGCCTGCCCCAAACGAGAGACGGCTACCTCAACGACCGCTGACACCGGCCGGCAGTTTGAGGATACCGTTGACGAAATTGCTCGCCACGCGTGTCGGTGCGCCAGCCTCGTGAAAGCGGATACCGCGCCGGACGAGTTCTTCCAGCAGCAGGCGGATCTCCAGGCGAGCGAGGGGCGCGCCCAGGCAGTGGTGTCGGCCGAACGTGCCGAACGAGGTGTGATCGGGTTTCGGGTCCCGGCCAACATCGAACTGCAACGGGTCGGCCCAGACCTCTTCATCGAAGTTTGACGACGCGTACCAGAGCACGGCCCAGTCACCTTTCTTGATCGGCACCCCCCGCACTTCGGTATCGGCGGTGGCCGTCCGGCGCATGTGGAGTACCGGCGTGGCAACCCGGATGATCTCTTCGACGGCGCGGGGGATGAGCGAGGGGTCGGCGTGCAGCCGTTCCTGCTGATCGGGGTTCAGCGTCAGCTGATGCACCGCTTGCGAGATGGCCGTGCGCGTCGTTTCGTTTCCAGCGAACACGAGGAGTTGGAAGAAGTTGCAGAACTCCTGGTCGCTCAGATGGTCGCCCTCGTACTCAGCCTCCACCAATCGGGTCACCAGATCGCCGGCCGGGCAGCCCTTGCGTTCGATGCGCAGCTTGCGGCCGTACTCGAACAGCGCGTGCGAGGCGGGGCTGTTGAATGGCAACAACTCCAAGGGTGTGGTGTTGCCGTACGCATTCGGATCGAGCACATGACTCGATGTGCCCTCTACCAGTTGGCTCGACAACTCCACCATGTAGTCGGCGTCACTGGCCGGCACACCCAGGATCGACACGATCACCCGGATCGGCAAAGGCTCCGACAACAGTGGAACAACGTCAACGATCGCATCCTCAGAACCGGCGGCGACCAGACCATCGAGCAGATCGTTGGTGATGGCCCGGGTGGTTGCCTCGTAGTCGGCCATGCGGGGCAGCGTAAACGGCGGCGTCACCAGCCGTCGCAGCCGGGTGTGCTCGGGAGCGTCACTGTCGATGAGTGATTTGCGGGCTTCCATCGCTTCGGGGCTGAGCTCGAACAGATTGGTGAACTGAGCACTGGAAAAGGTTCGCCAGTCTTTCGTGACCGCGGTGACGTCTTCCTTCTTGGTAATGGCCCAGAAGCCGCCGCGGCTGCAGTTCCATTCCTGCCAGGCGACCGGTTCTTCGCGTCGCAAACGAGCAAAGCGTTCGTGGGGAATGCCGCCCTGTTCGTAGATTTCCGGACTGGCGATGTCGATCACGACGAACCCCCTTGTTCTCCTGTTGTCTAGCAAAGATCGCGAGCGTTCTGTACCAAACGACCGTGTACCTGTGGCAGGATCGGGTCATGGACGGTCGGCCCGAGTACGACTTCGATTTCCACGGCGACGCGCTGAACCGCATCTTCGATGACTACAAGCAGATGCGTGAGAAATGTCCCGTGTCGTGGAGCCAGCACTACGGCGGATTCTGGTCGATTACGTCCTACGACGACATTCAACGGGCCGAGCACGACTGGGACACCTATTCGGTAGCGCCGTCCATGATCCTGCCGTCATTCGCGACCGAGCGTCCGATGATTCCGCTCGACATTGACCCGCCCGCGCTCACTGCCTACCGTCAGATCCTGCTGCCGTTCTTCACGCCGCAACGGGTCAATACGCTCACGCCCCGAGCACACGAACTGGCGAAGCGGTTGCTTGATGATTACGGCTCGGCCGCCACCCTCGATGCCACGCGCTTCGCCCGAATGCTGCCGACGATGTTGTTCAGTGAATACGCCGGCTTCCCGCTGGAGGATGCCGAGCAGTTCGACGTGTGGGTGGAGGACATCGTTTTCGCCCGTACCGAAGACCTCAGTGTTGCGCTCAAGGCCGCCGATGACGTGTACGCCTACTTCACCGACCTCATCGCCCGGCGGCGCCGGGAAGAGCCGGGCCCCGACGTGATCTCAGGGTTGCTCACGGCCGACTTCCAGGGCCGGGGCCTCACCGACGATGAGATGCTCGACATCTGCTACCTGCTGTTCCTCGCCGGCTTGGAGACAACGGCCGGAACGATCCGCGCCGGCCTGTGGTATCTCGCGCAGCATCCCGACGATCTGGCTCGTCTCGTCGCCGATCCATCTGGCGTGCCGGCGGCGGCCGAAGAGTTCCTGCGGACTCTTTCGCCGGTGCAGGCGATGGCTCGCACGCTCAAGCAAGACACCGTCGTTGGTGGGGTGCCGCTGAAAGCGGGGGAGCGGGTGGCCCTTGTGTTCGGTGCGGCCAATCGTGACCCGGCCCGCTTCGAAGCACCCGACGAGATACGCCTCGACCGTGTCGACAACCCGCACGCCGCGTTCGGTATCGGCGCCCACCGCTGCCTCGGCAGCAACCTCGCCCGCCGCGAGGTTGTCGTGGCCATCACCGAGTTCATCGACCGCTATCCGACGTTCGAGCTCGCCGAACCCGCCCCCTGGCACAGCATCGGTTCACTGCCGCTTCGGGTCCGGTAGCTCCTGCATTCTCGTCACGTCAGATTGCACCCGGTGTCTGACGTGCCTGAACACACGAGTCGTCAGTGCGAAAAGTACCGACCCACCCACCCACAAAACGCTTCTTCGTCGGTCTCGCCAGCAGCCAGGCGAAGAATGATGCTGTCAGTCTCTGTGCTGACGGGCAGATCGAGCGTGAGCCCGTTCATCGAAGCCATGGTCAACATAGCGATGAGGCCGGTGCGTTTGTTGCCGTCGAGGAATGGGTGGTTCAACACTATCCGCGAGCAAAGAATGCCGAGGCGCTGTGCGTCCTCCGGATAGATGTCGGTATCGCCGAATCCGGCAAAGGGTGCTTGTAGAGCGGAATCCAGCAGCCCGATCTTTACTGACGATGCAACGATCGCTCGGTCGATCCCGACTATGAGTGCATTGATGGAGACGACCTCGTCGAGACTGAGGCGCCGCGAAATCACGCGAGGCGGTCCAAGACCGTTTTGTACTTCGCGATGTGCTGGGCTGCGATGTCGGTGACGGTGCCCTGGTCGATGGCCTCGGCCAACACAACTGCGTCTTGCACGGCTTGGTTGAACGAGACACCCGTCTTTTGAGCGCGTTCGTTCACAAGCGCGGCGACCGACGGCTCAAACCTGATAGTCACATTCCTGGTCATGGTTACATGATACCAAAGGACGTGCGTGTTGGTTGGAGGAAACCGGAAAGATGCGTGTCAGGTAGCGCTCGTGGGCTAAAGCATTTCCTCATCGAACACGGCGCCCATGTCGGCCCACGCGGCTGGCTTCTTCGACTTGAGGTAACCCGCAATGGCGACGCCGGCCACGAGGACTGCTAGGCAGACCCACGGGATTACTTTCCATGCATAGGGCACGCCTGCGCCTGGTGCACCTTCGACGAACGAGTAGTAGAGGCTGCCGAAGACCGCGACGAGCCCGACCAGCGCGGCCAGAACACCCGAGGTCATGAGGCTGCTCAACTTCTCTCGGCGGCCCTTCAAAATCGCGGATATCCCGAGCAACAGGTAACTGAACATCACCATGGGTGTCGCCAACGTGGCCCACTCACCAAAGACGTAGAGGCCGCCGCGGAGCTCCGACGCGACGTTCGGCACACCGTCTGTAGCTCCGCCGCCCAAGGCAATCTGGGTGCCTTTCGATGTCACGGCCAGCAGCCCGAAGATCAAAACGATGCTGAGCCCGATGTACACGAAGATGGCGTTCCACGGGGTCTTCCACTTTGCGTTGGTTTTGCCGAGTGCAGCGGGCAACACCTTCTCGCGGCCCATTGCGTACAGAAACCGGGACGTCACGGTGCTGATTCCAAGACCGCAGATCAGGGAGGACGCCGCCACAGCAAGGAGGACGAGGTCACTCAGCCCTTTGTGCTGGCTGAGCACGGCGACCAGGCCAGCCGCAGAGGTTGGCCATGCGACAGCGGCTTCCTTTACGCCGAAACCGACCGACGTTGCGTACGTGACGAGGATATAGAAGACCGCAGCGACCAGAACCGATCCGACGATAGCTCTGGGAATGTTGTGCTTCGGGTTGGAGGTCTCTTCAGCCAATACCGCGCCTGCCTCGAAGCCGGTGAAAGAAAGAATGCCAAAGGCGAACCCGAGCCCGATACCGCTCCACGGCACCCCCGCCGATGACGGCCAGAATGCGGCGAAGTCAATGGACTTGCTGTTCGGTCCGCCGTCGGAGATGGCGACGATCGCTGCTATCACCATCACCACGACGCTGAGACCAGCCAAGACCAACTGCGCACGCGTTGAGATGCGGATGTTGAACAGACTCATCACCGCGACGAAGACGAGGCTGAGCAGGAAGAACACCCACCACGGAATGGCCTTTGAGGAGTTGGTGACGGACTGCAGGAACGATGAGGCGAAGAACCCGAAACCGGCTAACACGGCGGCGCCGAGGATGGTGAGGGCGATGGTGTACACCCAGCCGAGCACGAAGCCGGCGGTGTTGTTCCAGCCGTTTGCGACGTAGGTGTAGAGCGAGCCGGCTGACGACATCGACTTGGAGAACTCGGACACAACTCGACCGAGGAAGAGCGCGCCGATGGCGGCGAGCACGTACGCAAGCGGTGTGGCCCCACCAGCTTTGGTTGCTGCGAGATAGGTGAGGAAACCGCCCGACATTGCTGGTGCGATGACGGAGACGGATTGGGCAATGACATCGCTGAGACTGAGATGTCCCCGGCGAAGTTCGTTGGCGGCACCAACGGAATCGGTAGTAGTCATGGTCCCCCCGGACCTCGATGGAATATGCCGTCAAGCACCGGTTCGTATGGTACCTAACGAGTGATAACTTAGCACCAGGAAAAGGGGGTCCTTGACCATATGAAAGCGATCGAACTCCGTGCGTTCGGTGAGCCTTTAGTGCTTACCGAACGGCCCGCTCCTGTGCTGGGGGTTGGCCAGGAAGTAATCGACGTAACCGCGTGCGGCGTGTGCCATTCCGACATTCACGTGGTCGATGGCGCGTGGGGAAGTCCGCTGCCGCTCATCCTCGGCCATGAGGTGACGGGCGTGCACAAACAGCTCGGTCCCGTGATGGTGTACGCGCCATGGGGATGCCGCCAGTGTTGGCTGTGCGACGAAGGCCTCGAGGCGATGTGCCCCGACGGTGCCGAGGCTGGCCTGTTCAAAGACGGTGGCTACGCCGAGCAGATGCGCGTGACTCACCGCGAATATCTGCATCCGCTTGGCGACCTCGATCCGGTGCATTCGGCGCCGCTCGCGTGCGGTGGGCTTACTGCGTTTCGCGCCGTGAAACACACGCTCGATGTTGTACGTCGTAAGGGCGCGAAGTCACGGGTGTTGGTCATTGGCGCCGGTGGCCTCGGGCAGTTCGGTATCCAATTTTTCCGTCTTCGCACCGATGCCGAAATCTGGGTACTCGATCCTGCCACCGGCAAGCAGACGAGGGCGCTTGAACTCGGCGCTGACCGTGCGGTTTCCGCCGATGATCTCGACGGCAAATTCGACGCCATCATCGATTTCGTCGGCGCACCCGAGACCGTTCCGCTCACGGTCGAGCGGGTACATCGTCGGGGCATTGTGGTCGTCTGCGGGCTGTACGGCGGGCGGGTTCCGTTCGGTATCGGCGCCGTGCCGCACGAGGCCCAGTTCATGTCCAGCATCTGGGGTTCCATTCCCGAGATGGGTGAGCTCATCGCGTTCGCGCAACAGCATCCGCTGCAGTACACCGTCGAGTCAATGGCGCTGGAAGATGCGGAAATTGCCCACCAACGTCTGCGCTCCGGTGATGTCGCCGGACGTATCGCCCTTGTTCCATCTCGCTAAAGGAAGCCGATGTCTGATTCCCGTTTGGACGATATCGCCACGCTCATACGCGAGCACGGCGTTCACACCGTCGAACTCATGGTTACCGACACGCTCGGGCATCCCCGTGGGAAACGCTTTCCAGCGCAACGTTTCATCGACACGGTTGCGTTGAAGGGTGCCCACATCGCGGACGCCATCTACGTGATGGATGTGCAGTGTGACATTGTCGATAGTCCGTTCATCAATATGGGCACCGGTTTCCTCGACATGCACATGGTGCCCGCGCTCGACACGTTTCGACTACTGAAACACCGTCCTGGCTATGCCACGGTAATGGCCGAGTGCATCGACACTCATCACCAGCCCCACGCACTGGATCCCCGCAACGTCCTTGCCCGTCAAATTGAACGGGTACGTGGTCTTGGTTACGACCCCATCGCAGCGGTGGAGTTGGAGTGCTACATCTGTGATGTCGATTGGAAGCCCGTGCAGTCGAACGTGCAGTACTCGTCGCTCATCGACAACTTTCCGCTCGAACGTTGTGTGGCCGACATGCGTCAAGCGCTGGTTGACCTTGGCATTCCGTTGGAGTCTTCGAATCCCGAGTACGGGCCCGGTCAGTTGGAGATCAACTTCGGTGCCGGTGACCCGATGGTCACGGCCGATCACACACAGCTGTATAAGGCCACCATCAAGGAGGTCGCTCGTAACCACGGCATGCGCGCCACCTTCATGCCCAAGCCATTCGGTGATCAGTCGGGTTCAGGTATGCACGTTCACACCAGTCTGAACATCGATGGCAAGAACGTGTTCGGCGCCGGTGACGGGCATCTCTTGAACGACGTCATGCGTCACTGGATCGGCGGTCTCATCGCCAACGCTCCGGCCATGAGCCTGACCGGCATCTGCAACGGCAATGGGTATAAGCGCGTGCTGAAGTACTCGTTCTGCCCCACCCACGTGCACTGGGGGCCAGAGAATCGCAGCGTGCTGTGCCGCTGCACTCTCGATCAGGGTCAGGCCAACCGCGTGGAGTATCGGGCGGCTGGAGCCGATGCCAATCCCTACCTCGTCTTGGCTGCGGTCCTGGCGGCCGGTGCCGACGGTCTTGAACGCTCACTCGACCCCGGCGCCCCCGCGTTCGGTGATCAGTATGACGACCCTGGCGATCACCCGGCCCTGCCTGCCACTTTTGCCGAAGGAGTTGAAGCGTTCCGTGACAGCGCACTTGCGGCTGCGCTTGGCGCTGCGTTCTCCACCAACTTTCTGGCGCTCGTCGACAACGAAGTTGCTCTCTACGCCGAGCACGCCACGGGTAGCAGCGAATTGGTTACGGAGTGGGAGTTCGCCCGGTACGCCGAGTTCGCTTAGGGAGCTGCTTGCCATTTCTTAACGCGGTCTTTACCCCTAAAGGTCAAGTTTGGGTCAAAAGCCTCACCCGGCGCGTGGGATCAACAATCTACGGTTGATACCAAATCGGTAGGGCGGCAGGCGGAAGGCTCTTTTGGCTATGCGGGAACAAACATCGATGCTTCTTCTTCGATCACGTTGGGTGGCAATTGGTGCGGCCGTAGCGGTAACACTCGGTTTCGGCGGCGTGCGACTCGCCAACGCCACAATCGCGGCGGGCGAGCGCAACGTGTTCGTTCCCATCGTTCCCTGTCGAGTGGCGGACACCCGCCCCGCGCCCTCCACTATTGGCTCAAGAGCCCTGCCGCTGTTGAAGGACGATGAGTTCCGCGTTCAGGTCCGGGGCAAGAACGGCAACTGTGACGTTTCCGCCGGTGCGACCGCCGTCGTGCTCAATGTCACCGC
This sequence comes from uncultured Acidimicrobiales bacterium, assembly GCA_963791625.1. Classification (GTDB taxonomy): domain Bacteria; phylum Actinomycetota; class Acidimicrobiia; order Acidimicrobiales; family Ilumatobacteraceae; genus JANMCE01. The sequence continues at coordinate 326,278 of CAWBTA010000016.1, read as the reverse complement.
CGTCGATCCGAGGGGCGACGGCTTCCTCACGGTGTGGCCAGCGGAGAATCTCAAACCCGATACGTCCAACCTCAACTTCTCGAACGGGCAAGCCCCCACGCCGAACGCCGTCACGGTGAAGGTCGATAGCCAAGGCGCCATCAAGGTGTACTCATCGGCCGCGTCGGTGAACGTGATTGTCGACATCGTTGGCTACTACGAAGATCACAACCACAACGACGCTTACGTCGCGAAGTGAGTCTCGGATGACTCGTGAGCAAACTCCGCTCTGGTTGGTGAAGACTCGTTGCGCGGCTGTTGGCGCGGCCGTGGCCGTCACCTTCGGTCTCGGTGGTTTGGACTTTGCCAGTGCCACCGTTGCGACTGGTGTGCGGAATGTCTTCGTGCCTGTCGTGCCGTGTCGTCTGTTCGATACGCGGCCGGCGCCCTCCACCGTTGGTGGCCGCAGCACCCCCATTCTGAAGGATGAGCAGTTCCAGGTGTCCGTTAGCGGGCCCCAAGGCAATTGCAACGTCTCGTCTGGCGCCACTGCCGTCGTTCTCAATGTCACCGCGCTTGATGCCAAGGGCGACGGATTCCTCACCGTTTGGCCTGCCGAGAATCCGCTGCCGATTACGTCGAACCTCAACTTCTCCAACGGCCAAGCACCCGTCGCCAACGCTGTCACCGTCAAGATCGACAGCCAAGGCGCCATCAAGTTCGCGAGCTCATCCGTATCGCTCAATGTGATAGCCGACGTCGTCGGCTTCTTCGAAGACCACAACCACCCCGACGCCTACAAGCCCAAGGGCACCGTCCTCGGCACCTCAGTTGTTCCCACCACCGTGGCGCCGACGACGCTGCCGCCGACCACAGTGCCCCCGACGACGCTGCCGCCCACGACTACGACGACCGCCCCGACCTACGACGTGCCCGCCACCGGCAACGCCGTTATCAACGGCAACAATTTGCGTTCGTTTCTGGTCGGTAAGAGCAACCGGACAGTGAGCCTTGCGCCGGCCCCCTACAACATCGGTGACCAGCCGCTCACGGTCCCACCCGGCATTGTCTTACAAGGCGTGTCGCAGTACACCACCGACATCATCGGCAACAGCCCACTCACGAATCCGACGACCGGCCTAGACCAGTTCCTGCCGATTGTGATCCTGTCTGCTGATGCGACTGTGACCGGGCTCGGTGTCTCCGGTAGCGGCGCCGGTGCAGGCGTCCAGGCCAACACCTCCCCCGGTGCCACTGCCAGAATCACCAACGTCATCATTAGCGTGTCGGCTACCAACGGGTCGGTGTTCAACGGCGGGTCGGGAAACTTGGTGATGACCAACGTGAAGACACGAAGTGGCTTCGGTGTCAATAACGGATCCACGAACGGCCCAGAGACTGGCACGATCCTCATCCAAGGATCGTCCGATATTGATGGCGTCGTCCAGAACGCGACAGGCGGCAGCATCTCCGTAAGGGATTCCTACATCGGCCTGTCTACGGCGTCACCGATCTCGGGTGTGACTGCCTATAAGGGAGGTCAAATCCTTCTGACTAACGTCACGGTCTACTCGGCGGTCGTTGGCATCTGGGCGGTTAATGGCCCTATCCCGGGTCCGGCCTCACGCATCGACGTCCAGGGTGGGAGTATTCGCAGTCAGTTCCCGGTCCAGGACTCGAGTGCGGGAATCACGACGTGCACCAACGTGGCCAAGCCTGCGGGAGGACTCTTCTCCGGGACCTGCACCTGACCGTCAGGTGTCGGACGCGGTGAAGACCTTGTAGTCGGTGGGGTCTTCCAACGCGTCGTCGCCTTCGTTTGGCATGTAGTCGAAGTAGTTGAGCGCGGCATTGACGTCGCCTTCCCACACTTCGTTCGGCAGGTCGTAGACCAACTCCACGCCGTTGCCATCGGGGTCCTGCAAATACAGGCTGTGGGTCATGCCGTGGTTCCCGCGCACCAGGAACTGCCAACCGGTTTCCTGCACGTGCTTGAGCCGCGCCAACCAGGTGTCCCGATCGGGGTAGGCGAGGGCGACGTGGTTTACGCCGACGTGGGTGTCCAGGATGGTCCACGGTCGAACCTCGGCAGCCTCAAGTTTGGTCTGCACGAGCGCGAGGTGATGGTGGTAGTTACGGTCGCCCCGATAGAAGCGCATCTTCCCGATGCGATTTCCGTCGCCTAACTCGCCGCACTGCTCCATGCCGACGACATCGGTGTAGAAGCGATGCGACGCCTCAATGTCGCGCACGTTTAGCACCAAGTGACCAATGCGTGGACCACCAAGTGGTTTCGAAGTCATGCCAACGCCTCCTTGAGATTCCCGTGCCATGAATCTAATGCGGGCTGACGTCAGCCCGATCGCTTCGCGCCGACGAGCACGAACAGCATTGTGACTGGACGATCGCTGGCATTGCGCCACGCATGACGGGTGCCGTGCTGAACAACGACATTGTGCTGCTTCAATGCAACCGTTTGGCCGTCGTCGAGTCCGAGCACGATTTCACCGTCTAGGACGAGGTTGTAGTCGACGGAGTCGGTCGTGTGCATGCCCGGGCTGTCCGGCTCGAACTTCTCGCCGAGCCCGGGAAGGGTGCCGCATCGAGCCGTTTGTACAGCTGACCTTCGACTCCCCCATACTCACTCGGACGGTACGGGGCGGTATGGATCAGCGCCGCACCACCGCCAGTTTGACCATTCGACCGGCACACGTGACACTCGGTTGCCTAGTTGAATGAATTCTGAAGTAACTGGCCCACGAGGTGTAGCGACTTTCGGAACGCGTCGCTTGTCCTCTGTGACTGGCGCCACTAGGTTAGTGTCAGGGTGCCGGATACCGGCATCGCTGGGGAATCCGGGCGGGGCTCGGAAATGAGGGGCAGTTTTAGTACCAGCGCACCGAGATCGTCGGTGTTCGCTGCAACCATGAAGGGGGAAACTTTCACCATGATTCGTCGAACTTCTGCTGTTCTCGCAGCGACTGGGCTCCTCGCCTTGTCGGCATGCGGTAGCAGCGCTAAAAAGCTGAAACGCCAGCCACCACGGCTGCAGGTGCCACCACTGCCGCACCAGCAACAACCGCTGCGGCACCCGCAACAACCGCTGCTGCCGCGACGACTGCTGCCGGCGCAACGACTGCAGCTCCCGCGGTTACCACGGCAGCTCCCGCGGCCGCTGGCAGCTACAAGACCGATCCCACGTGGGGCGGCGTCGCTGAGGCGACCGCAGGCGACAAGTGTGGCCTCGGCAACGGCAAGAAGGCCGAAGGCACGCCGGTCAAGATTGGCTCGGTGAGCTTCTTTGTCGCTTTCAAAGACGGCCCGAATGCGATGAACGCCTACGTCAAGTGCGTCAACGAGAACGGTGGCATCCACGGCCGTCCGCTGGAATACATCAGCCTCGACGGCGAAGTTGACCCGGCCAAGACCACGGCGGCAGCATCCAAACTCATTGACACCGAAAAGGTTGTCGCGATCACCGGCGGCTTCTCGCTGCTCGACTGCGCCGTGAACCAGAAGACCTACGCAGACAAGGGCTACAACATCATCGTCGCCGGTGTTCCGGCCGAGTGCTTCGGCTCGCCGAACATTGCGGCAACGAACATGGGCCCGGCCTATTCGGCCCAGGGTGCGGCCGAGGCTGTCATTCGTGCCGGTGCAAAGGGCAAGCTCGTCCACATCACGGGTGACGGTCCAGGGTCGGAGTACAACGGCACGTACGTTGCCGCCATCGCGAAGGCGAACGGCATGGAGTTCGAGGACATGCGGTCATCGCAGCCCGACGGCGCCACGTTCGCTGACCCGGTAACGGTCACCCTCAACGCCGTCAAGAAGGCTGGCAAGGGCGGCGGCGTGATCATCACCGCTGTGCCACCGGCGACCCTGCAAATCCTAAAGGCCGCCGAGGACCAGGGCCTGGTTGGAGATGTCATCTGGGGGTCGGCTACGCCCGCCAACGACGTATCGGTCGCCAAGGCTGCACCCAAGTCGTTCGATGGCAAGTTGTTGATCAACGCCGAACTCGCCCCGCTCGACTCGAACGGTCCCGACATGAAGCTGATCCGTGACGTTCTGGCCAAGTACGACACCGAGAAGACGCCGCTCGGCTCCTTCTCGCAGATGGGCTTCCTCATTGGACGCATCATCGTTGACACGCTGAACAAGATGCCTGCGGCCGACGTGGACGACAAGGTCAAGGTCAACGCGGCGATCAAGGCCATCACCAACTTCAAGACCGACATCTTGTGCAAGCCGTGGTACTACGGCGACGGCAAGGCCCACGTCCCGAACAACTGGGACCTCACCGTCACGCCGCAGGGTGGCGCCATGGTGGTCAAGGAGAAGTGCTTCGCCATCACCCCAACGGATCCTGTTCTGACCCAAGTCCGCGCCGACGAGGCCGCCAAGAACCTCAACAAGGGTTAGAGCCGGTCAACCTTTCCGCTTCGAGTAGTTAGTCCTTGGAGGGACTGTGCCTGGCTTTGACAATATTTTGCAGTTCCTGATTCCAGGCTTGGCTCTCGGAGCGCTTTACGCAGTGTCCGGTACAGCACTTGTTGTGCTGTACCGGACCACTGGTGTTCTGAACTTTGCCCTAGGGGCCATTGGTGCCTTCGGTGTGCATATCGCATGGCAATTGAGCGTCGGGCCTGGCCTGCTCGGCGTGAAGACCGGCCCATGGCTCGCCTATCTCATCGGCATCATCTTCTGCGCGGCGATTTCGGTGTTCTACGGACGGTTCCTGGCCCCGGTTTTCGCCCAGCGTGATCCGCTGACGCGGGCGCTCGGCACGCTCGGCATTCTTTTGATCTGTCTCGGGATTATGACGTGGCGCTGGCGAACGCAAGACGCTCGCTCGATCACGCTTCCGATGAAGTCGTGGAAGCACCAACTAGGTGACTTCAGGGTCAACGGCACGCAGCTTGCGGCGTTGCTGTTCGGCGTCTTGATGACGGTGGGTGTTGCGACCTATCTGCGCAAGTCGTCCATGGGCACCGCAATGCGTGCCGTCGCCAACGATCGAGATGTCGCTGCGCTCCTGGGCATTCCGGTGCGACGGGTCGAATCGCTGGCATGGCTCTTTAACGGCGTGATCTGCGGCGTCGTCGGGTTGTTTATCTCCGACCTGCAGAACAACATGGTGGCCACCGGCCTCACGTTCTTCGTGATTCCCGCTATTGCCGCCGCCGTCGTCGGTCGACTGGTCGGCCTCTGGGCCACCTTCGCTGGCGGGCTCGCCATCGGTGTTGTCGAGGTCGAGGCCAGCGGCTTTTCTACAAAACTCGTGTCCGATTACCGCTCCATGGTCCCCTTTCTCATCGGCATCGGCGCCCTCATTTGGCAAGCCCGCAAACGAACAATCGTCCTAAGCGGAAGGGCAATGCAATGAGCGCAGCGAATGGCATATGCAGGCCGAAGGCCGTGGCACGTAGTGCGGCAATGAGCGCAGCGAATGGCATATGCAGGCCGAAGGCCGTGGCACCGGAGGTGCGGCAATGAGCGCAGCGAATGGCATATGCAGGCCGAAGGCCGTGGCACCGGAGGTGCGGCAATGAGCTCCATTCTGAGGGGGATCACGATCCGCAAGGCATTGCCGGTCGTGATCGTTGTGGCCCTCGCTCTGTTCGTCATTCCTGGGTTTCTGGCACCGTTCTGGGTAAAGGTGCTCACCCAGGCGACGTACTACTCGATCATCGCCGGCGGGCTGGTACTGCTGTATGGCCGCGTCGGGCTAGCTTCGCTCGGCCAGGTCGCGCTATCGGGCGTCGGTGCCTGGGTGTTCGCCCGGCTCTACTACGCCACGCACCTACCAACTCCGGTCCTGCTGCTCCTGGCTGGTCTTGTCGCAGCCGTCGTTGGTTTGGGTCTCGGGTTGCCTGCGCTTCGATTGTCTGGTCTTTACCTGTCGCTCGCCACGCTGATGATGGCCGCTGCCGTCGGCATCTTCATTTCGGTACTCAAGTTTCCAAACGGTGGCCCTGGTTTCTCCGGCATCGTGAAGGACCAGAGCGAGCGAAAGCAGATCGGCCGCCCATCGATGGCAATCGGCGATACCGCCTTCTTCCGCTTCTGCATCGTCGTGTCGGCGCTGATGTTCGGCCTGTACGTACTGCACCTCGTGACCAAGCCGGGCCGGGCATGGGCATCGATCGCGCAGAGTGAGGCTTCGGCACTTGCCGCCGGCGTGAACATCACGGTGTACAAGCTCTGGTCGTTCGTTTTGGTGTCGTTCGCGACCGGTGTCGCCGGCGGGCTGCTTGCCTGCGATGTCGGCTCGCTCTCGGCGGCCAACTTTCCGCCCCAGGAGTCGCTTATCCTTATGGCCGTCGTGCTGATGGCGGGCTACCACTCGCTCTGGGGCGGTGTGGTCGCCGCGTTGCTGGCCCGTCTCTTGCCCGAGTTGCTCAAGAACGACGACAGCGTGATCGGCTGGATTATCCAACGCTTTTACGGCGACTGGAAGGGTGTATCGGCCACGATCGGCCTCATCATGTTCGGCATTGGTTTGCTGGCTAACCTCAGCGGGAGCACGAAGGCCATGAAGAAGAAGGGTCTCATCTCGTGATTCGAGATTGAGGACCTGACCGTCCGCTTCGGTGGCGTCGTTTCGATCGATGACATGAGTGTCACGTTTCCTGGCGGAACCTGCGGGCTGATCGGGCCGAACGGTGCGGGCAAGACCACGTTCTTCAACGTGCTGTCAGGCTTCGTCACCCCGGCGTCAGGCACAGTGAGCGTTGACGGTGTCGACCTGCTGGCCATGCCAGACTTCCAGCGAGCCCGATGGGGGCTCCGCCGCACCTTTCAGACCGAGCAAGCCATCGAAAACATGTCCGTGTACGACAACGTTCTGATTGTCAGCGAACACACATCGAAGCTGGGCCGGGCCGCGGCTGCCGCCGACGTGTCTCAAGCGATCGACTTGGCCGGTCTCAAGGACAAGGCGAGGGTTGCCGTGGGAACCCTGCCGGCGAGCGATCGGCGCATGGTTGAAGTGGCTCGAGCAATGGTCGGATCGCCAAAGCTGATTCTGTTGGATGAACCGGCAGCGGGCCTTCCCGAAGGCGAGACCGAACGCCTTGCCTACACCATTAAACAGATCCCTGACGCCATTGGGGCCACGGTCATCGTGGTGGAGCACGACATGAGCCTGGTGCAAGCCTGCTGCACCACCACTGCGGTGCTCGACTTCGGTCGGATGATCGCGAACGGCCCAACCGGCGAGGTGCTGCGAAGCCCGATGGTGCTCAGCGCCTATCTCGGCGGAGAGGAAATGCTATGACCGACACGCTCGAGATCGAAAATGTGACGGTGCTACGCGCTGGCCGAGAGGTCGCGCGGGAAGTCACCCTGTCCGCTCCCGCTGGTGAGATTACGGCGCTGCTTGGGCCGAACGGTGCCGGAAAGTCAAGCCTCGCGCTAGCCATCTCCGGCCTTCTTCGCTCGGCTACCGGCTCGATCCGTCTGAACGGTGTCGAGGTTTTGGGGCGCAAACCCGAACAGGTACGTGCCGCCGGTATCTCGGTTGTGCCAGAGGGCCGTCGCTTGTTGCGATCCCTTTCAGTTGCCGACAACCTGAAGGTCGCGACGTTCGGGAGCAAGGGCTCCAGTGGCGAAGCCATGGCCAGCACTCTGCAGTTGTTCCCCGAGCTTGAGAAGCGTTTGGATCAGCCTGCCTCGGCCTTGTCCGGTGGCGAACAGCAGATGCTCGTGCTCGCTCAGGCCCTGGTGTCGAACCCGAAGGTGTTGCTGGTTGACGAACTGTCGCTCGGCCTTGCACCGATCATTGTGAAACGCCTCGTTCCGACCTTGGTCGAGGTCGCCAGCCGTGGTGTCGCGGTGCTGCTCATCGAGCAGTTCGCAAACGTCGCGCTGGCCGAGGCCACGAAGGCCTACATGATGGAAGGCAGCCGCATCCGCTATGACGGCACCGCCCAAGAACTGAAGGACAAGCCCGAGCTTCTGCATTCCGCTTACTTACTGCGGACGTAGGTGGAATACGGGCACGCTCAGGTCGTGATCGCTGGCGGCGGCCCGTCCGGGTTGGCGGCAGCTCTTGAGCTGGGTCGGCGTGGGGTTCGGGTGCTTTTGCTTGAGCCGCGAGCCGTGGTGTCGATGGATCGGCCGCGGGCAAAAACGACCAGTATCCGCACGATGGAGCACCTGCGCCGGTGGGGGCTTGCTGACCGGCTGCGGGAAGTAGCACCGTTGCCGGTCGCCTGGTCGCAGGCGGCGATGTTCTGCACGTCGCTGCTCGGGCGTGAGATCACCCGTATTGAGGGGTGCCTCGGGCTGACGCCGTACCGTTGCGACGAGTACGCCGAAGCGGGCCAGCAGGTGCCTCAGCCTCTGGTGGAGTTGGTATTACGCGAGGGCGTTTCGGCGTGTCCGACTGTCACGTTTGCGATCGGATGGTCGCTTGCCGAGCTGCAACAGGATGAGCGGCACGTCACCGTCGTAGCTCTCGATGCCGATGGTGCCCGCCACGAAATCGTGGCTGACTACGTGCTCGGTTGTGATGGGGCAACGAGCCCGACCCGCCACGCGATTGATGTTGTCTTCGAGGGGGCCACCGACGGTCGACCGAACTTCAGCATGGTGTTCCGCTCCGCTGGACTAGCCGCGTTGGTGCCACACGCGCCAGCGATTCATCACTGGGTGCTCAACCCGGAGACGCCAGGGTTGGTCGGTCGGATGAACTTGCAGGACACCTGGTGGGCAATGGCGAATGGGGTGAGTCCGGAGGTCGGTAACGCCGATCCGATCCGCCTTATCCGCTCACTTATTGGCGACGGACCGGAAGCTGCCAGTGTTGACATCGAGCTGATTTCGACCGATCCGTGGACGGCGCGCATGTTGAATGCCTCCACCTATCGAGACGGACGGGTGTTCCTCGTCGGCGACGCCGCGCACCTCAATCCACCGTGGGGTGGCCACGGCTTCAACACTGCTGTTGGCGACGCGGTGAACATCGGCTGGAAGCTGGCGGCCGTGCTGACCGGCTGGGGTGGACCCGGTCTGCTCGACAGCTATGAGGCGGAGCGTAAGCCGATCGCCCAGCAAACCATCGATCTCGCCACGCTCAACATGAGCAAGCTATCGACCAACTTCGCCGACCCGCTCCTCAGCGGAGAAGGACCTGCCGGTGACGCGTGCCGTGCGGCGGTTGCCGCCGACATCCAAACCCACAAATACGGCGAATTCCACAGCCTTGGTCTCGTGCTCGGCTACCACTACGGCACCTCGCCGCTCACCGTGCCCGACGGCACGCCCGAGCCGCCACAGGAAACCACCGTCTATACCCCAACGGCGCGACCCGGTTCCCGACTCCCACACGCCTGGCTTCCCGACGGCCGCTCGCTCTACGACCTCCTGGGAGATGACTTCACGCTGCTCGTAACGGATCTTCCGGCCGATCCTGCTCCTGTGGTAGCGGCCGCCGGTCGACTCGGTATCCCCCTGAGCGTCGTCCGGCTCCTCGACGTGGGGCTTTCGGTCGAGCAGTGTGGGTCGCTCCTCGGTTCGTCGATGCTCTTGGTGCGACCCGACCAGCACGTCTCGTGGCGCGCCTCGCTGGGTGCAGCGGCGCTCTCGCCTGACGACATCTTCGGCCGGTCCGCCGGCCGATAGGGATCCAAGAGTTCGGCTCGCGCTCTCCTGCAGTTTGACGTTGCGTATCCACGTCAAACTGCAGCGAAGGGTCATTCAGGCAAGGGTGGCGACCCAGTCGGTGATGGTTTTGGCGAACAGGGGTGGGTCGATGGCGTGCATGAAGTGGCCCATAGCCGGGAACGACTGGTAGGTGATCGGCTGACCCGCAGCACTGATCAATTCCTGGGCCTTGGCTGCGCACAGGTCAGAGAGCGCTCCCATGAGCGTGCCGCTTGGGTCTTCCATGCGGAAATGGTGGGTCAGGAGCACGGGGACTTTCACGTTTGCGAGCATGGTGGCGTGGTCGCAGCTTGCGGCCGCGGTGCCGGTCCAGAACGCCCGGCCCCACTCGGGGTCGTACTCGCGTAGGTTCTGCGGGACCTCGTCCGGGAACGGGATGACGGCGCTGACCCACGGCGGAACCTCGGTGGCTGCCGCCGCTTGCATTCCCGACCAATTCCCAATCGACCACTGGTTGCCGAGCCATTTGTTGAACATCGCAAACAGCGGTCCAAGGCTCTGGCGGATCGACTGCCCGAATGCCGGGTTCGTCTCGGATGAGAACAAGGGCGGATCTTCGTAGACCGCAGCCAGGACCTGTCCCGGTTTCGCATACGCAGACAACCAGGCTGACAGCACGCCACCCGATGACAAGCCGCTGACGTAGGTCGGCCGACCAATCGCCAGATCAATGAAGCGCACGAGGTCGTTGCCAAAGTTGTCGAGCGTGTACCGCCCTGGTGTCCATGACGAGCGGCCTTGGCCTCGGAGGTCCACGGCGAAGACCTGGAAGTGCTCGGCGAGCAACGGCATGGCCCGCTCGTACCCCCACCACGATTCTGTTTGGCCAGGGATCAGGAGAAGCGGTGGCAGACCCGAGTCACCAGCGGTGGCGTAGTTCATCCGAATTTCGCCGAGGTCCACCTGCTGCTCAGGAAGGTCGTGACGGACGAAAATGTCCGCCCTCGTATCAGCATCTAGAACGGTCATCGCCAACTTCCCGTGGATCGCGATCCATCTCTCTCGGACTTCAGCATCCGCTCTCCCCAGAGCGACTCCCGAACCCTAACGGACGGAGTGGAGCTAGCCGGGGCTTCTCGCCTCGGCGGTGAGGAGCCAGCACCAGCTGTCGACGAGCAGGCGGACTGATGCGTCGCGTGGCATCGATTCGGTCCAGTTCGTGTCGAACCAGCGGCGGCTCAGGAATTCGAGTTGACCGAAGGCCAGCGTGCCCCGAACGTGGCGAGAGGCCGGGTCGAAGCGGTCGGCGAGGTCGAGTCCGGTGCGGATGTCATCGATTACACCTTCGAACCACCGGTTCACGGCGACTGAGATCTCAGTGTCGGAGGCCGCGGCGTGGTGGGCTGCAGACGCGCATCGCTTGATCTCGGGCCATTGGTCGACCTTGCGCTGGATCCACGCTTGGATCTGCGCCGGCTGCCCCGAGGCGACCACCCCGGCGAGGGGCGGATCGTCGGACGACACAAGCATCTTGTTGAGGTCGACGATCAAGGACTTCATGAGCTCGGCCTTGGACGGGAAGTGCAAGTAGAACGTCGTACGCGTGGTCCCCGCACCCGAGGCGATGTCGTCGACCGTCGTCGAGGCGTACCCCTTCGACTCGAACACATCGAGCCCGGACTCCAACAGCAGCCGACGTGTGAGTTGCTTTTGCGCTGCGCGAAGACTTGACACGTTGTCAGCTTAGTTGACAGTCCCGGGGCGAAACCGGGACGACGAAGGCGTCAGGCGCGTTCGAGAGCGACGATGGGAAGGGAGTCGAGGCCGCGGGTGGAGTTGTTGAGGCGGCGAACGGGGGTGCCTATGGTGAAGCGCTTGACGCGGCGGATGAAGGCTTCGAGCGCGGCGTTGGCTTGTAGGCGGGCGAGAGCTTGACCAGCGCAGCTGTGGGCGCCGTACCCGAAGGCCAGGTTGTCCGCAGGATTGCGCGTGAGGCGAAAGGCGTCGGGGGAGTCGTAGTGGCGAGGGTCGCGGTTGCCGGCGAAGAGCAGAAGCGCGGCCTGCGCGCCAGCCGGAATCGTGACACCGTCGATGGTGACGTCCTGCTTGACGAGACGACCGAAGGTGGGGGCCGGCGGTTCCATACGCAAGGCTTCGTTGAACGCAGCGGTGACCAGCGTTGGATCGGCGCGCAGAGTGTCGTACTGGTCGGGGTTCTCGCCGAGCAGCCACAAGACGTTGCCGATCGAGGCAATGGTGGTGTCCATGCCCGCGGCGACGTACTGGTGAATGATGTGACCGCAACTTTCGGCTGGGATCTTGCCTGCCTCAGCAGCCGCAAAGATGGCGCGACCCATGCTGCCTTCGGTGAGTTCGTCTGCCTTGACGTTGGTCGCCCAGCCGAACAGTTCGCCGGCAATCGGGAAGCTTTCGATCGTGCGCTGGTTCATGGGGCCAAGCACGTTGAATGCGGCGTCCCCCCAGCGCAGCATGTTGTCTCGGATCGCACCGTTCACGCCGATCATGTCGGCAACAACGTTGAGGGGGATGGCTCGAGCGATGCCGTCGATCGCATCGAACGAGCCGGAATCGACGAGTTCGCCGACAATCGTATCGGCCTTCGCGTCGATGTCGTCCTTGATCTTGCGCAGGGCGCGAGGCGTCAGATTCTCCATCAGGGCCACTCGCAGCTGATGGTGATCGGGCGGATCGGTAGCCAGCGTCGTGCCGGTGAGCGCCTGGTTCATGGCGTCATTGAACGCCACCTTGTTGGAGGAAAACGTGTCGTAGTTCAAGAACGCGGCCCGGATCGGCTCGTAGCGGGTGATCGCCCACACATCATTGGCCGGTATCCGCACGACAGCCGCTGTTTCCTGTAGCGCGCGCAATGGCTCATACGGACTGAGCAGCACCTCATCCGAGAACAGATCGATGTCCGATGTCGGCACGGTTTCCGTTGTCATGGCGCTCCTTGAGTGTGACGAACAGCACAGGCTGTGTACAGTATGTTCACTCAGACAACAGGCTGTCAAGACATTGTCGGAACGCTATGAAAACTAAGTTGACAGTGTGTACAGTCACTGTCAATGTAGTCGGTGAGGGGGACCTCGTAACGAAGGGGGACATTCCAGATGGCATTGGTGAACACGGTGCTCGGGCCTGTCGACGCGGGTGACCTTGGCGTCACCTTGGTGCGAGAGTCACTGCTCTACGTCGTGCCGGGTGCGCAGTACGCGTACGACATCCACATCGACCGTGCCGACCTGTTCGAGGCCATCAAGGCCAAGCTCGGCGACTTCAAGGCAAACGGTGGTGGCACCATTGTGGACGCCACGGGCATGTTCGAGGGGCGAGACCTCATGCTCTACGAGGCACTGTCGCGAGCCACCGGCGTGCACATCGTGGCATCAACCGGGCAGGGACCCGAGGCGATGCTGGGCGGCTATTTCCTCACGCCGCAGACCAACCCACCCACACCCTGGCCGGCGGACCGCTTCGCCGAAATGTTCAGCCGTGAAGTCACCGACGGCATGGTCGTGCCCCGGCTGGAACGGCGAGCGGCGGCCGGTCTGGTAGCCACGGCTGTGACGGTCGAAGGTATGACGCCGACCGACGAGAGTCTGGTGCGAGGCGCGGCACGAACTGCTCGAGATACCGGCGTCGCGACGCTCATCCGATGCGGGTCTGACGCGCTGGCCAACCTCGCGGTTGCGCTCAACGAAGGCCTCGCCGCCGATCGAGTGGTCATTGCCGACCTTGACCGCAACGACGCAGTCGCGGCCGGATGGCCAGCCGAGGTCGCCCGCCGTGGCGTGTGGGTCGCCATCGATCACGCCGGCTCGACCGACCCGCAGTACAGCTCCGACGCCGACCGGGTTGCGCTCATCGTCTCGCTGGTCAAGGACGGCCACGCCGACCGGATCCTGATCTCCTCCAGCGCCACGGGCGTCTGCTTCGGTGAGCTGGGCAACGACCTCGCGTTCAGCGCCGTGCTCACTGGCTTCGTACCAAAGCTGCGAGCAGCAGGACTTCCCGACGTAACGATCCAGCAGATCCTGACGACGAACCCTGCCAACCTTTTGAGCGTGAGGAAGTGACCGGCATGGCCCGTGTGAACACCGTCCTGGGAGCCGTATCGCCGGCTGAGCTCGGCTTCGTGGCGATTCACGAGCACATCGGATACGGCATGCCCGGCTGCGAGTTGGACACCAAATGGTGGAAGACCCCTGAGCAGCGTTACGAGGAGACCGTCCCCAAGCTGCGACTTTTCCACGAGAACGCCGCGCCCTTTGGGGCGGCAACGTTCGTTGATGCCACTGGCATCTGTAACGGTCGTGACCTCGACTACTACAAGTCGCTGTCGGCCAAGACGGGCGTGCACATCATCGCCTCCACCGGGTTCGTCGGCGGCGACACCGCACTCCCGTTTTTCGAGCGAGCAAGCATCGAGTATCTCGCCGAGCAGTTCGTCCACGAGATCACCGTGGGCATCGGCAGGTCTGGCGCGAAGGCTGGCATCATCAAGGTTGGGGTCAGCCGCGGTTTTCGGATGAAGGAGCTCGACAAGCGCATCTACCGTGCCGCGGCCCGAGCCTCGAAGGCGACCGGTGCGCCGATCTTCACGCACCTCGCGGTTGACGTGGAGCCAGCGCTCGCCATCTTCGATGACGAAGGCCTGCCGCTCAAGCGTGTGCTGTTCGGCCATGCCGATGATGGCGTCAGTCAGGGTCTGGTGAACGAGAAGGCGATCATCGCCAAGGGTGGTCGCATCGGGTTCGACACGTTCGGCTACGACCTCGAATTGCCTGACCCTCCATTCTGGGGTCGTCATCGTAACGAACGGCTCGACCACCTGCTCACGTTCATCAACAACGGCCTCGTCGATTCGGTGTTGGCGTCCGCGGACGCCAACTGCTCGCCTCTTGGCTGGCCCGGCGTGAAGGGCCACACCGTGAACTACCTCTTTGAGCAGCTGCTGCCGGATCTGAAGGCGGCGGGCATTGGTGATGCCGTCATCGACCGGATTTTCGTTGAGAACGCTGCTGAATTCCTGACCCTCCAACCACTGATCTGAGGAGACACGACCATGGACTTGAAGAACCTCGACGTCGCCATCATCGGTGCCGGCTACGCCGGCGCCACAACGGCCCGGGCCATCAGCCTGCTCGGTGCCAACGTCACCGTCTACGAGCAGGCGCAGGCGATCAAGGAGGTGGGCGCCGGCATCGGCCTGCGCCCGTCCACCGTGGACCAGTTCCGCAAGCTGGGCCTGTTTGATGCCATCGCGGCCGTCACCTCGCCGAGCGACTACTTCGAAATCCTCACCGCTACCGGGCACCGGATTGCGATGGAGGAGTGGCCGGAGAAGGAGGTCTTCCACTCGACGACCCGTTTCGTGCACCGCGGCGACTTCATCGACACCCTGCTCGCTGCGCTCCCCACGGGCATGGTCAAGCTCGGGCACCGGCTCTCGAACATCGAAGATCATGGCAACCGCGCGACCGCCACCTTTACCAACGGTGCGACCGTCACCGCCGATCTGGTGATCGGGGCCGACGGCATCCGTTCGCAGGTCCGCGCCCAGCTCTTCAGCGACAAACGGCCCGTGTTCGCCGGCGAGCACGCGTACCGCGTTGTGATCCCCATGTCGGAGACCTTCGGTCTGGTCGATGACGGAAACTTCCGCATGTTCATGGGCCACGGCACCAAGGTGTACGTGCTGCCGCTGTTGCATCGCGGTGAGGTTTCCTACGACGTGACCTGCTTGAACGCGGACTCCACGCCGGCCCCGACGTCTACCAAGGAGCAGCTACTCAAGGTCGTTCAGGGGTTCGACGAGCGCATAGTGGCGATCACGGCCGGGCTCGATATGGCCGACGTCAACCTTCGCTCGGTGTACGACATCGACCCGATTGCCTCCTGGCATTCCGATTCCGTCGTGCTCGTCGGCGATGCAGCGCATGCCATGTGCCACCACCAAGGGCAGGGTGCGAACTCCGGCATACTCGACGCCGGAGCAATCGCTGACGCGCTGGTTGAGGCCGGTTCCGTTGCCGAGGCTCTGGCGCTGTTCCAGGCCAATCGGAAGCCAGTGACCGACGAGCTGCAGCGACTGTCCCGCGAGGGTTGGAGCGAGGACGAGGTCGCGACGGTGTTCCCCAACCAGCACCGGGGCGAAATCGGCGCAAGGAGCTGACCAATGCCATTGCATCCGACAGTCGCTGCCTTCATCGCTACGCTGCCTCACCCGCCGCCCGGCCCACTCAACCCGGTCGCGATGCGCGCTGGCGAAGAGTCCCACCTTGCGCCAGTTGACGAACGTATCCCGGTACACGCCGTCGCCGAAATGACCCTTGCCACGTCAGCCGGCCCGGTGCCGGTTCGGGTCTACACGCCGAGCGAGGCCGACTCGCACCCGGCGCTGGTGTACTTCCACGGGGAGCGTTCTTCCTCGGCAGCCTGAACACGCACGATCACATTGCCCGTGAGTTGGCGAACGCCACCGGCTGCAAGGTGGTGTCCGTCGGGTACCGGCTTGCCCCCGAGCACGCATTTCCGGCCGGCCTTACCGACTGCTACGTCGTGGTCCGCTGGGTCGCCGACCACCCCGCAGAGTTCGGATGGGACGGCCAGACCCTGGCGATCGCGGGTGACAGTTCGGGCGGCAACTTCGTGGCCGCGGTGGCCGGAATGGCCAAAGATGACGGCTTCAACGGCATCACCCATCAGATGCTGTATTACCCCTCACTCGACCTCGATTTCGACGTTGAGCGCTACGAGTCGCTTCGCACGAACGCCGTCGGGTATGGGCTGGAAACCGCTGGCCTCAAGCCGTTCAACGCGTTCTACCTCGACGGCGGCGCCGACCCCGACGATCCACTCGTCTCCCCGATCAAGCGGGCCGATCTGACGGGTCTCCCGGCGGCGCTGATCGTTACCGCCGAGTTCGATCCGCTGCGTAGACGAGGGCGAGCTGTACGGCGCGCAACCTGGCAGACGCGGGCGTCACCGTGATAGTGCGTCGTTATGACGGTGCCGGTCACGGGTTCGTGCAGCACTTCTCGTGGTTGCCCGAGTTCCACGGCGTGTTCGCCGAGACGGCGGCATTCCTGAAGGGGGAACATCATGGGTGACGTCACCGTCCACCCGTTGTTCTCGCAGTGGGGGCGGTTCGGCCTGTACAGCTTCTTCATCGATGGACCAGAGCCCGCAATCATCGACACCGGGATCGCCTCGTCCCCGACGGTGGGCATCGCCCCGGCGCTCGAGGCGTTGGGTAGCCGCGTTGAAGACGTTCGATGGATCCTGCTCACCCACGGCCACATCGACCACATCGGTGGCGCCCATGCGCTGTGGGAGTTGACCGGTCGCAGGGCAAAGGTGGTCATCCATGAGGCCGACGCGCCGTTCCTGCGTTCGCGCCGCACGCACGTAGAGGAGTACCTGGCCGCTCGTGGTCGATACCTCAACGATCCTGACGGGGAGGCGAAGCTGACCGCGGCAGGGCTCGCCGCGATCTCGGGCGAGATGGAGCCCGACCTCGTCGTCCGCCATGGCGACGAACTGTCGCTTGGCCCGAACGTGAAGGTCACCGTGCACTCGGTGCCCGGTCACACTGCGGGCTCGGTCGCCTACGTCGTGGAGGGTCAGCGAGATGTGTTCGCCGGTGACGCGGTGCAGATCCACGGTGCCGCTAACGGGTTCCCGAGCTACGTCGATCCCGATGCCTACCGATCCAGCCTCCTGCACCTGCGCGACGACGTGAAACCGCAGCGACTGTTCCTCGGCCACCCGTACCGGAGTCAGGGCGCCGAGTCGCCCGGCGTCGTGCTCGACCGCCACCAGGCGGCCGCCAAGATTCAGGAAAGCCTCGACGTCGAGGCAAAGGTCCGGGCGGCTTCCCTCGACCCCGGGCCGGACGGAGCTGACGAGCCCAGCACGCGGCACTCCCCGTTCGGTTGCATCGCCCAACACCTCGGCTACGACGGCGATCCGACGCTCGAGCCATCACCGTTCTTCACCACGCTGCACGGCTACCCCGGCTGCGGGTGGCACCCATGACCCGCCAGGTCACCATCACCGCCGGGACCCAGACCATCGTGGCCCGAAAGGACCTGCGCATCCCGATGCGCGACGGGATCGATCTGGTTGCCGACGCCTACCACGGCACTGGTGACGAGCCTCGTCCAGCGCTCGTGGCGCTAAGCCCCTACGGCAAAGAGCTGCAGGCACTGGCCCTCACCATGCCGCCGCAGCGCCGTCCATCGCCAATGTGGGACGGCTGCATCGAGGCCGGCGACATCGCCCGCGTCGTGCAGGAAGGCTACGTGCATGTCATCGGCGATGTGCGCGGCTCGGGCGGTTCCGAAGGCGACCACATCGGCAACTACAACGCGGGCGGTGTGCCCCTTGGCCAGGACGCCTACGACGTCATCGAGTGGGTCGCGGCGCAGCCGTGGTGCAACGGCGTGGTCGGCATGATCGGCATCTCGTACTTCGGGTCCATGCAGATCTATGCGGCCGCCGAACGACCGCCACACCTCAAGGCGATCTTTGTCAGCGGTGGCCATTTCGACTTCTACGAGACGACGTATCACGGCGGGGTCATGTGGTTCATGCCTCGTGCCGCCCGTGAGGGCCGCGGTGGGGATTCTGGCTGGGCCTTCACCGACCGCATCAAGTCGCGGATGCTCGAGACCTACTCCGCCGAGGAGATCAAGGCGCGCGTTGCCGAACGGCTCGCTGATCCCGATGTGGCCGCGTGGCCGAACCTCGTGCACCTGCTGCACTATCCGAAGCACCACGAAGCCTGGTTCGACATCGTCACGAACCAGTTCGACGGCGAATGGTACGAGGAGCAGAACCCGATCCGGTTGGCGGAGAACATCGACATCCCCGTCTACCTGCAGATCAACCAAGGTCGCGGCTGGACGGTCGACGGCACCATCGAACTTTTCGACGTGCTCAAGGGCCCGAAGCGACTAGAGATCGGGCCCTACCCACCCATGCAGTCGCGCCCATGGGTCGAAGAGCACGACACCATGTTCCGCTGGTTCGACTACTGGCTCAAGGGCATCGAGAACGGCGTCATGGACGAGCCGGCGGTCAAGGTGCACGTCGAGGGCATAAAGCAGTGGGCCACCGGCAACCAGTGGCCGGTGAAGGATGTGGAGTACCGACCCCTCTATCTTCGCACCCGCCGCAGGCTCACTCCCGAACCCGAGCCGATGGGACCGGACCAGGCGCACCCCGACGGGTTCTTCCAGGCGCCGCTCACTGTCACTGATCGTGTCGAGATGCTGTCATGGTCGACCGCGCCCTTCGTTGCGCCGACCGAGATGCACGGTGCCGGAGCGGCCCACATCTTCGCCTCGATCGATCAAGACGACACCAACTTCATCTTGCGATTGTGGGATGAAGCACCCACGGGCAAACGCCAACTGGTGACGACCGGGTTCCTCAAGGCCTCGCAGCGCGAACTGGACGAACGCACCCACGAAGGCAACCCGTACCACCCGCACACGCGCAGCGTGCCGGTCGAACCCGGCGCGATTGTGGAGTACGCGATCCGGCTCTACCCGTTTGCGAACACCTTCCGGGTCGGGCACAAGCTCGTGCTCGAGTTGATGAACGACGAGCCGCTGGCCGATGAGCACAACTCGCTCCTGCCACCCGATGCCTATCACCTGCCCGTCGGTCGGCCCGTCACGCACACCATCTATCGTGACGCAATCCACCTTTCGCGTCTCGTGCTCCCGTTCGCCACGGCCTAGCGCCGGGCGCCGCTTCGTCGTCTCGTTCTTGGTTACTCAGAAAGGCACTGGTTAGCGAATGCAGTTCTATGTGAACGGCTTCCGTGGAGGCGATCCCGATATCAAGCAGGCGGCCCCCGCTCGCCGCGATCGAAGCGCGTTTGCGCCGTTGCCGCAGCAGGTGGATGTGCTCATTGTGGGCACTGGCCCGGCGGGGCTCTGCCTTGCTGCACAACTTGCGCAGTTCCCCGAGATCGACACGATGATCGTGGACGCCAGCCCGCGAAACATCGAGAAGGGCAAAGCCGACGGCATCAATACCCGCACGATGGAGATGTTCCAAGCGTTCGGGTTCGCCGAGACGGTGAAGCGGGAGTCGTGCTGGGTGAACCAGACCAGCTTCTGGGTGCCGGACCCTCAGAATCCGGTGAACATTACGCGCATCGGCCGAGTGCAGGACGTCTCCGACGACAGTTCCGAGATGCCGCATGTGCTGATCAACCAGGCGCGTGTCCATGAATTGTTCCTAGATGTGATGGCGAACTCGCCGTCTCGTCTGGCGCCGGACTACTCGTGGGCCGTCCAGGGTCTCACCGTTGATACCTCGACCGACGACCACCCTGTGACCGTGACGCTGCAAGCACACTGGTGTGAACGCAGGTGACTTGGCCACAGTGCGGGCGAACTATGTCGTCGGTTGTGACGGTGCGCGATCGCAAGTGCGTGAGGCCATCGGCGGCGACGTTGCACGGCGATTCCGCACACCAGGCGTGGGGAGTGATGGACATCCTGGCCAACACTGACTTCCCCGATGTCCGTCAGAAGTGCCTTATCCAGTCGGCACGCGAGGGCAGCGTGCTGGTTCTGCCGCGTGAGGGCGGCTACTTGTTTCGCCTGTATGTGGAGCTGGACAAACTCAATCCCGATGAGCGTGTTGCCGATCGCGACCTCACCGTCGATCACATCATTGCCGCCGCGAATCGGATCATGCGGCCCTATGCGATCGACGTGAAGGAGGTGGTGTGGTGGTCGATCTATGAGATCGGGCACCGCATGACCGACCGCTTCGACGACGTGCCCTCCGGTGAAGTCGCGACCCGAAATCCACGAGTCTTCACCGCGGGCGATGCCTGCCACACCCACAGTCCGAAAGCCGGGCAGGGCATGAACGTGTCGATGCAGGACACGTTCAACCTCGGCTGGAAACTTGCCCACGTGCTCCAAGGCCGTGCCGAATGCCAGCCTGTTGCACACCTATTCAGCCGAGCGCTGGGTAGAGGCCAAACGGCTGATCGACACCGACCACGAATGGGCCCGGATCATGTCGGCCTCGCCCGGTCAGTCCGACCTGGATGCGTACGATGAACCGCGATTCGTTCGGCTGTTCAAGGAGAACCTCGAGTTCACCGGGGGCCTTGCCGTGCAGTACGACCAATCTCGGCTGATCGGTCCACCCACCCACCAGGCCTTGGCGACCGGGCTGAAGATCGGCCGGCGCTTCCACTCGGCGCCGGTGGTGCGGGTAGCCGACGCTATGCAGATGCAGCTCGGCCATGTCGCTGAGGCGGACGGGCGCTGGCGGATCTACGCATTCGCCGGTAGAAGCGATAGCTCGGCCCCCGGCTCGGCCATTCACCAGCTCGCCGACTGGCTGCAGCACGCGCCGAACTCCCCCGTGGTTCGGTACACCCGCAACGACGAGGACATTGATGCCCTGATCGACGTGCGCGCGGTGTTCCAACAGACCTTCGATGCGCTCGCCTACGAAGACATGCCATCGCTACTCACACCGCTCAAAGGCAAGCTCGG
Organism: uncultured Acidimicrobiales bacterium; assembly: GCA_963791625.1. Classification (GTDB taxonomy): domain Bacteria; phylum Actinomycetota; class Acidimicrobiia; order Acidimicrobiales; family Ilumatobacteraceae; genus JANMCE01. The sequence continues at coordinate 305,126 of CAWBTA010000016.1, read as the reverse complement.
GCTGATGGACCGAGAGAAGGTGTTCTGCATCGATCACAAGGGCCACGGGAACATCTTTGACATGCGCGGGATCGACACCGAGCACGGCTGCATGGTGGTGGTGCGCCCCGACCAGTATGTCGCCCACGTGTTGCCACTCAACGCGTTCGAGGAACTCGCCGATTTCCTCGCCGGGATCTATCAGCCAGCCGGGTAGCTGCCCACTGGAACGTCTACCAGGGCGGAGCGGCGCTCAGGCTTTACGACTCGGTGGGCGGCGTGCCGTCGCCATCGGTTGCTATGAGGCCGCGCAGCAGGAGGGTAGTGATGTGACTCGTGAGATCTTCCGTTCGGTAGCGGCCAAGCGGTTCCAGGTGGCGGTAGGCGCCGAGGGTGAGGTCGAAGAGTGCGAGCGAGGTCACTGCAGGGTCGCAGTCCGGCCTGAAGCGGCCAGCGACGATGCCGGCGGTTATGACGGATTCGACGCGAGCGCGGATCGCTCGCTGTTGGCGCACGACCTCGTCGAGTCCGCCGAGCGCTCGGATGTGGTGTTCATCCTGGCGAAGGATGCGGGCCACCAGGGGAGTACGGGACGACTGGGCGACCTCGGCTTCGATGACAAGCCGGATGATCTCGGCGGGGTCGTCGTGTTCGGCGACGATGCGGTCGAACTCGTCGATTTGTGACCGAATGACGGGCGCCAGGATGTCGGCGATCATCTCCTCTTTGGAGGCGAAGTGGTGGTACAGACTCCCGGAGAGGATTCCGGCCCGCTCGCTGATATCTCGCACTGTTGCAGCAAGGATGCCCTTCTCCGCGAACACGGTGGCTGCGGTGTCGAGGATCTCCTGGCGGCGCGCGGAGGTGTTGGCTCGGGTCGAACCCGTTGTCGTGGTGGCGGCGCGGCTCATGGATACAACGACAACGCGTCGCAATCAGAGACCGCCGAAAGGTGGCGATCGAGCATCGCACACGCCAGGTCGCGGCCTCTGGGGTCAAGCGTTTCGTAGGTGCCCATGAGGCCGAGCGGCCACATGAATCCGAACACGAGTGCTCGGCGGTACTTGTCGAGGGCGACATCGCGATCGAGCACGACGCCGTTCGCAGCCAACTCGGACAGGTAGGCATCGAGGAGGTCGTCGAACCGTTCCTTACGAACATCCTTCGGGATCGATTGGGCGACGAAGTAGGCGAAGTCGAGCAGGCCCGATGCAATCGAACTCATCTGGAAGTCGAGCACCACGATCTCATCGCCGTCCCACAACAGGTTGTCGACGCGGTAGTCGTTGTGAATGAGCGTGTTTGGGCCCATCAGCCCGTCCAGGATCGCAGGGACCTTGGCCACGAAGCCGTCGAGGAATGACGAAACGTCGTCTGGCCACAGATCGGGGCGGGCGTTGCGTGCCGCTGGCCATCCCTGCTCGTGGAGGATCGGGACGACGAACTGGTTGAAGCCGTCGTCCATCGGGATGAACGTCGTTGCGAGGTCGTTGTGGTCCTTGACCCCACCAGCGGGCCTGAAACCTCGCGAGCGTGCGCAGCGCCTGCATCGCATCGTCGAAGCCGCAGCCGGCCACTTGGTCGACGTGGCGCAGCGGGCCGACGTCTTCGAGCACGAGGATGAACAGTGACGTCTCCGGGTCGATCGCGGCGTGCAGGCAGCGCGGCACTCGGACCGGCGCATCGGCCGCAAGCTCCTCGTAGAAGCGGACCTCACGGGCATAGAACTTCGCCGATTGCATGATGAACAGCCGATGTGGGTCGTCGGTCGCCAGCTTGACGATGACCGACATGGGTGCGTCGCTCGGCCGCTCGTACGTCAGCGCTATGCGCCACAAGAGGCTCGCCATGCCCTCGCCGGCGCCCATCCGAGTTGGTATTGCACCCGACACGGTGTTGCCCGCGCCGAGGTGTCCGCCAGCACGAAGCGTGTTCGTGAACCATGTCGCGTCGAGCATGTCGATGGTCGGGATGTCTTGTGTGTTCATGATCTCTCGCTTAGAAAGTGTGTCGTGTCAGTGAGGGTCGGTCAGCGGCCGCGTGCGTCGGCGAGGAGCTTGTCGACGAGTTCGTTACCGCGTTGGCGGTTTGCATCCGAGTAGCTCCGCTGGGCTTGCATCCGGTTGGTCTTGGCCGACGTGAGGTAGTTGCGTTCGTAGAGCTCGTTGCGGCTGCCGAGCAGTGATCCGGTGAAATCCCACGCGACTCGGTACACCTGCGAGCGGGCGTCCGCGCTGATCCCGTTCGCTCCGGGCTGGAACTCGTTCATCAAGGAGCTGATGCGTGGGTTCTCGAACGCGCCACGGCTGGCCGCGGCGAGCAGGTTATGGCTACCGACCGTCTTGATGATGTCGTTGACCCGGGTGAACCAGTCGGGAAGCAGGGCGCGCATCGGATGTATGGCACGCGCTTCGGGGTAGACCCCGCCATCTTCCCAGGTATGCGCATTGAGTTCGGCCAGCAGGATGGCGTTGCGAGTGACCTCGATGTAACCGACAACCTCACCAAGCATTTCCATGGTGCGTTCGGAGTTATCGTTGACTGCTTCGGCCATACGCACGAGCAGACCGTAGGCAAACTCCAACTTGGTGAGCGCACGTATGGTCGTTTGTTGCATGATGTTCGGCGACCACATCGAGCGGCCCATTACCTTGTTGTACACGTCGAGGTTGCCGTCGATGAACAGGTCGCGCTTAGGAATCTCGACGTTGTCGAAGATGCACAGGGCGTCTTGCTCGTCGAAGCGGGTGGAGAACGGTGCGTCGACCGGGTCGGCATTCGGCCGTATCGCGCTGTCTCGACAAACGAAGACCAGCCCAGGGGCGTCCATCGGAACGGTGAACGAGAGCGCATAGTTGCCGGCGTCGGGTGGCAGCGGGGCGGCCGGGTAGACGGTTTGTTCGTCGGCGTACGGCGCGAGCGTGGCCAGAAGGCGACAGCCGCGCACGATGATCGAATCCGCGGTCTCACCAACCTTGTGCAGCGGCACCGGATTGTCGACAAAGCTTGCATCCCTCACCTTGTCGACTGTCGGGTGAATGATCGTGTGGGTCAGCGACAGGTCGTCGCGGCGAAGGCGCTTCTGGAACGCCACGAGGTTCTCGTAGCCCTCCGCATTGCTGCCGTCGGGCCCCGACCATCGGGTGCGGTCATCGGCAAACCCGGCAAAGGTGACGTTCATGTAGTCGGGCGTGCGGCCCATGACGCCCATGCTCAGTTCGGAGATCCGCTTCAACCCGACGTGACGTCGGTGGAGATCATCGACCGAGCGAGGCTGCATGTGGGTGATGTTGATCGCCTCACCCGTCTCGGGATCCGGGATGAGCAGGTCGTCGGGATGTTGATGTTGCAGGTCGTAGTACGCGGCGATCGCTTGAGCACCAGGTGCAAGCAACGGGTGATCGGTCACACTGTCGACCCGTTCGCCACCCAACCACATCTCGCGTGTCGTGGCCTTCAACCCGTTGAGATAGTCCTGTCCGGTACGTGCAGGCATGCTGTGCTCCTCGTTCGATTCGTTAGGCGGGCGCGTTGAAGCGCACGTAGTTGGTGGAGTCCTGCAGCGCTTCCGGTCCCGTGGTGGGAAGCGGCTCGAAATGGCTGAGGGCGGCATTGACATCGCCTTCCCACGCCTCGGCTGGAACGTCGTAGACAACCTCGATGCCGTGGCCGTCGGGGTCCAGGATGTAGGCGCTGTGCGTCATGCCGTGATTGCCGCGCAACACGATCGGGACGCCCATCGCCTGGATGTGTTCCAGTTGAGCGAGCCACTCCTCGCGAGACCCGTAATCGAGCGCAAGATGGGCGAGTCCGGGGGTCTTGGCGAAGATGCCCCAGCGCGCGATCGGCGGAGCAGTCGCCGGATCGGGAATCTCCTGCAGCGCGATGTCGTGATGGTGGTCGGGGTGGCCGCGATAAAAGCGCATCACCGGGTTCGGCTCGAACGACGAGGAGAACGTGCCGCACTGCTCGAACCCGAGCACATCGCAATAGAACCGATGCGAGGCCTCGATGTCACGAACGGCCAGCACCAGATGGTTCACCGACGGTCGCGACGGACGCGTGGACGACATGGAGTTTCTCCCTCTTGAACGTTTCGGGCGGCCACAAAGGACCCAACCCATTGTGACACGACATCGGTCCGCTCGCAACAAGCGCTTGCTTGGTACACAGGCTGCTGTCTCGTCGCTCGGCGGCCGCTGCGTTATCCGATGGCGGTGTCGTGGGCGGCCCAGTAGGGGGCGCGGAGCTCGCGTTTGAGGACCTTGCCGGGGCCGGATTTGGGGAGGGGATCGGTCTGGAATGCGATGGACCGGGGCACTTTGTAGCCGGCGATCAGCGCTTTGCAATGGGCGATCAGGGTGGCAGCGTCGACTGGGGCTCGGGGGACGACGACGGCGTGGACGGCTTCGCCCCACCGGGTATGAGGAATGCCGAACACCGTTGCTTCGAGTACGGCGGGGTGGGTGTACAGGGCATCTTCGACCTCGGTGCAGTAGACGTTTTCCCCACCAGAAATGATCATGTCCTTTGACCGATCAAGCAGGTAGAGGTATCCGTTGGTATCGACCTTGCCGAGATCGCCCGACCAATACCAGCCGTCACGCAGGGCAGCAGCGGTTTGCTCGGGCTTGTTCCAGTAACCGACCATGATGTTGTTGCCTCGTATGGTCACCTCGCCCGGTTCACCGTCGGCGAGCGGCAAGCCTTCGACACTTCGGATGACGATCTCCACGCCGATCGCTGCTTGCCCGGCGGACTTCTCGCCTGGCGTGCCGAGGAGTTGCTCTTCGTGACGCATGCCGGTGACGAGCGGGGCGGTTTCGGTGGCGCCGTACAGGTGCACGAACTCGACCCCCTCAAACGCGATCTTGCCTCGTCGGAGCACTTCGAGGGCCATGGGGGAGCCTCCGTGGGCGTAGTTCCGGAAGCAGGGAATGGCGCGTGGTCGTGTCAGCTGTTCCTCGACCGTTGCCGCGACCATCGTCGGAACGCCGAGCGTGTGGGTAACACCTTCCGCCGCGATCACGTCCAGCACGAGGCCTGGATCGAAGACCGGAACGATGATCTGAGGGATTCCGGCGAATATGCACTGGAGGACCGAGGCCGATCCGGCCGCGTGGAACAGCGGTGCCATCACGAGGTCAACGTCGCCGTCGACTCGTGGGTTCAGCATCTGGACGTGCATTGTGTTGGCGATCAGATTCCGGTGCGTCAGCATCACGCCCTTACTTGCGCCCGTTGTGCCACCGGTATAGAAGATTCCAGCGAGGTCATCCTCAGCCAATGAGCGTTCATCGAACGGCGTCGGTTCGGCCGCCGCCAGCAGCGCCTCGTACTCGCCGAGGTCGATCCGGATCACCCGGTCGACGAGATCGGCAAGCGTGCCCGGATCTCGATCGGTGAACAAAATTCGGGCACCCGAATCCACGAGTGCATACGCGAGCTCGGGCTGCGCCCATCGAAAGTTCAACGGCACTTGCACGCGGCCCGCCGCTGACACGCCGCAGTACAACTCGATGAACGCGATGGAGTTGAAGGCCAGCACCGCCACCCGATCGCCACGTTCGGGAGCGAGATCGTTCACGATCGTGTGCAGCCGACGGAGCCGATCCGTGAATTCGCCGTAGGAGAGTCGTTTCTCGCCGCAGACAAGCGCCAGCCGCTCGCGAGCTATCCGCTCGGCCCGCCGGATCGGATGGACGAAGGTGTACATCCCCCGAAATCTAGTGAGTCGCACCGGGGAGAACGTTCTCCGCGGGAGGTCCGCCCCAACTGGTGGGGAGCCTCGCTGTCTCGACCGGGATCTTCAATAGCGAACAGCGGCAGCTAGTGTCGCCAAGATTGTTGCTGGGGACTGAAGGTTGGTGAGATGACCGCCGAGACAGCCGTGTCGGGAGTATTGCCCATTGTCGTGGTCGGGGCTGGCCCGGTCGGGTTGGTGGCAGCGCTCGCCGCTCGGCACCACGGCCTGCCGGTCGTTGTCCTCGAGGCGGAGCCGGAGGACCGACTTCGCCCTGGGAGCCGAGCGGTGTTCCTCTATCGTGATTCGCTCAATCTCCTCGAACGCATCGCGCCAGGCGTGACCGAACCGCTGATCGAGCAGAGCCGTTCCTGGACACAAGTTCGCACCACGTTTCGTGCCAAGGACGTCTACGTTCGGAAATTCCCGCCGGCACAACCGGGGAAGTTCGGGATCTCGGTTGCACAGCCGGCACAGGAGAAGGTTCTGTTCGAGCGCTGTAAACGCGAAGGCGTCGAGTTCCGGTGGAACCACCCGGTGACAGGGGCGTCGACCGACGCCGACGGTGTGACGCTCGAAATCGGTGGCGCTAGGCCGGTGCGAGCGCAGTACGTAATCGCTTCCGATGGTGCTCGATCCGCGGTCCGGAGCGGGCTCGGTATCGAGCTCGAAGGCACCCGATCGAACACCGCCTTCGTCATCGTCGACCTCGCCGCCAACATGGACGATCCCAGCTACAACGAACGGGCCTTCCACTACCAGCATCCCGCGGTTGATGGCCGCAACGTGCTCGTCGTGCCGTTCGGCGGCGGCCTACGCGTGGATCTGCAGTGTTCCGACGACGACGACGTCGAAGCATTGCAGCGCGATCCGAAACTCAGCGAGTGGGTCCGCGCCGTGGCCGGCCCGGGTTTCGATTTCCCTCCGCTGTGGGTGACCACGTACCGATTCAACCGTTCGGTGGCTACGTCGTACACCGATGCGAATGCCCGGGTGCTGCTCGCCGGCGAAGCAGCGCACCTGTTCCCACCGTTCGGCGGTGCCCGAGGACTGAACTCCGGCATTCCCGACGCGGTCTTCTCGGCGGGCGCTATCGCCGATGCCCTGCGGGAAACCGACCCGGCGAAGGCACGTGCCTACATCGTTGCCGTCGCAGAGGAGCGTAGGCTTGCGGGCCTGGCGAACCGTGAGGCAGCGTCCTCGGCGCTGACCCAGATGGAGGCGAGATCGTGGTGGCGGCGCGCGAAGCTGCGCCTGGCGAGCCTGGTCGCCCCGAAGTCGGACCGCGTTGGCCGGTGGCTCGACCGAATGCCAACAGCAGGGTCCGATGTCAAAGTGTCGGAACGATCGCGATACTGAGTGGCCGGAGTTCGTGATGCGAGATCGGAGGAGAAGGTGACCGTACGCGGAACCATAAGGGACCAGGGCCTCTACGAGATCGTGGTCGATGCGCCACCCGTCAATGCGTTCTCGATCGTGCTCCTGCGCGAGTTGACTCGTCTGCTCGGCGACCTGCCCGAGGAGGCTCGGGTCGTCATCCTGCGCGCCGAGCACAGCGGATTCTCCGCTGGCGGTGACATCAAGGAGATGGAACGTCTCACCGGGTTCGACGGCATCATCGGTCAGATCCGAGAAGGCCTCGCCTGCTGCGTAGCGATCGAACAGTGCCCGGTGCCTGTCATTGCCGCAGTGCACGGCTACTGCTACGGGATCGGGGTGCTCGTCGTCGGAGTATGCGACATCGTGGTCGCTGCCGAGGGCACGCTGTTCTACCTCAACGAGATCGACAACGGCGCGGCGAGTGGCTCGATTCAGGCGCTCGGCTTGCTACCGGAGAAGCGAATGCGAGCTGCACTGTTCACCGGTGCTCCGTTGCGGGCCGATGAAATGTATGCCTACGGCAGCATCCACAGTGTGCCGGCCGCTGATCGCCTGATCGAGGAAGTGGATGCGCTCGCGCTGTCGATTGCCGCGAAGGTCCCCGCCGTTGTTCGAGCGATGAAGGGTGCAATCAACCGGTCGGCCGAGCGCGACCTCGTCGGCAAGTACCGCGCCGAGGCAAGCTACACCTACGAACTCCACATGAGCGGCGCTGCCGCCAAGGCACGCGGCGCGTGGTGGGGCACAACGCCCGTAGCCGACCCCAACACGGAGCCCGTCGAGGGAGGTCGCCATGACGAACCCAACGAGCGATGACCGAGGGCCGGGCGAGGAATTTCTCGCCCATTGGAACGCTGTTCTCGTCGCCGGGGAGGACATGGCGCTGACACTCGGCCTTGAGCCGCTGTCTGGTGACCCTTCCCTTGTGCGGGTTCGGATGGCGCTCACGCCAGCGATCCGTCAGCCGGCCGGGATGTTCTCGGCTGCTTCCCTCTTCGGCCTGGCGGACGTCTCCGGTACGACGCTGGCCCGGTATCACGCGCCTGCCGAGATGTTCCCGCTGGCCGTTCAATCGTCGATCTTGCTGGTCTCGAACACGAACACCGGCAGCGCCGTCAGCCGGTCGACGCTCGTGAGTGCGGGGCGCCGATTGATCGTCACGACTACCGAAGTCGTCAACGACACGGGCCGGTTGCTCGCCAAGGTGGATGCCACCTATCTGGTCGCGGCACCTCGGGCGTAGCCGGGCTCGGCCACTGGGTGACGGCGCGGCTCAGGTGTCGCTCGGGCGCAGATAGGGGTCGCGGTACTGTTTATCGCGGGCACGCGTTATCTCCTCGATGCCCGAATCTCGCAGAATGTCCGCGAACCGCCGATCAAGGTGCTCGGCTCGGCGCCGGAAAAACTCCTCCATCGGTCCGAACCCGGGCTCGTTCGCGTAGTGCGAGCGAGTCCACTCGACGATTTCGTCGTCGGACCGAGCGAGGTCAAGCGGTTCCCCCTGCGGCTGGCGCACGTGCCAGGGCGTATCGATGAACACCTCAACACCGTTGAACTCCGGATCGCGGAAATACACCGACCAGGCGTTGCCGTGCGTCAGCGGCGTGAGCTGGGTGACCCGATGGTCAGACTCAAGCGCGCCCTTCAAACCACGCAGATCATCAAGCGTGCCGCCAGACCGGAACGCGACGTGATGCAGGTTGTCCGACGCCGCCGGGGCCTGACGCCCAGTCACCAACGCGAGTTGATGATGCGCGTGCGCGGTCTGCGAGAGAAACACGATCTCCTCCGTGCGAAGCGGCCCGCGATCGGTCACCTCGAAACCGAGCGTGTCGCAGTAGAACGCGACCATCTGCTCAACATCGTGCACGTACAACACCGCGTGCGCTACCTCAAGCCGAAGTGACCTCATCATTACCTGAACCATAATCGTCTCAGCCGCCCTGTGGAGCAGGTTGGCATCGACCGCAAGCGAGGTCGTTCGATCGACGCGAGCGGTCTCCTAGGCGTGGCCGGCGACGGGTTGGGTGACGTAGGGCGCTTCCAGTGAGGCAACTTCCTCGGCAGTCAGCTTGACGTCGAGGGAGGCGAGGGCGTCGTCGAGGTGGCCGAGGCGAGTGACGCCGACGATGGGTGAGGTCACACCCGGTACCTGACTGACCCAGGCGAGCGCGACGTGAGTCATCGGTATGCCGCGGGCAGCCGCGATCTCACCGACGCGAGTAACGACCGCCTCGCTGCCATCGACATACAACGTGCCACCGAAGATGTCCGAGGACATGCGCTCGGTGTCGACGCCCCATGGACGGGTGAGGCGACCGCGGGCCAGCGGGCTCCAGGGGATGACGCCGACCCCTTGATCACGACACAGCGGCATCATCTCTCGCTCCTCCTCTCGGTAGAGCAGGTTGAGGTGGTTCTGCATAGTGACGAACTTCGTCCAGCCATTCATTTCGGCGACGTGTTGGGCCTTCGCGAACTGCCAGGCGAACATGGATGACGCTCCGATGTAGCGAACCTTGCCCGACTTCACCACGTCGTGCAGAGCTTCCATGGTTTCTTCGATCGGCACCCGATTATCCCAACGGTGGATTTGGTAGAGATCGATGTAGTCCATGCCAAGACGGCGCAGGCTGTTGTCCAACTCCATGAAAATCGCCTTGCGCGAGAGTCCACGTTGGTTGGGTCCGGTTCCCATCTGGCCGTGGACCTTGGTCGCCACGACGATCTCGTCCCGTATCGCGAAGTCGGCCAGAGCTCGTCCGACGATCTCCTCGCTCGACCCGTCGGAGTACACGTTGGCGGTGTCGAAGAAGTTGATTCCTTTTTCGACAGCATCACGCAGGAAGGGGCGGCTGGCCTCCTCGGTCATGGTCCACGGGTGGCCGCCGCGCAACGGTTCGCCAAAGCTCATACAGCCGAGGCAGATCGGTGAGACGTCCATGCCGGTGTTCCCAAGTTTGCGGTATTTCATGTCGTGACCTCCGATAGGCACAATACAGACCGGAGCGCAGCGGCTAACTTTCGAGACCGTGCGTAACGATGTCTCCAACGATCTGATCCATCTCACGGCAGCCGGGGTGAGCGTCATCGTTGACACCTCGTTCGGAGCCCCGGTCATCGCGCACTGGGGGGAAGCACTCCCGGCCAACACTTCACTGGCCTCACTGCGCAATGCCCTCGCTCGCCCCATTCTGCACGGCGATATGGACGTGATTGCACCGATTGCAGTCGTGCCTGAGCACGGCTCCGCGTTCGCCGGACGCCCGGGCCTGGGCGGGCACTGGCCCGGTGGTTCGGCGTGGGCGCCCCGCTTCCAACCAGCACACGTCGAGCACGTCGGCCAGTCCGTTCGAGTGACTGCGACGGACACGGTTGCGCAGCTGACGTTGACCTGTGACCTCACGTTAGAAGCCAATGGCGTGTTGCTGGCCCGCAACCAGGTGACCAACAACGGCACCGAGAGCTATCAACTCGAAGACCTCAGCTTCACCCTGCCGCTGCCCGCGCAGGCCGAGGAGTTGCTGACGTTCCCGGGTCGTTGGTGCCGCGAACTTCATCCCACTCGGTTGCCGTTCGAGACCGGCGCGCTCCTGGTGGAAAATCGTCGCGGTCGTACCTCCCACGATCACATCCCGTTGCTCTTCGCTGGTACCAAGAACTTCGGCGAATGGACCGGGGAAACCTGGGGCGTGCACCTGGCGTGGAGCGGCAACAACACCATGCTGGCCGAAGTCATGGCCGATGGCCGTCGATATCTGCAACTCGGCGAACTCCTGCACCCGGGTGAGATTGAACTGGAACCGGGCGAGAGCTACGAGACGCCTGAGGTGGTGGCGACCTACGGCGTCGGCCTCACGAAGGCCAGCCAACGCTTGCATCGATACGTGCGCTCGCGGCCGAATCATCCGCCGCTCAGCAAGCCCCGGCCCGTGCTGTTGAACACGTGGGAAGCGGTCTACTTCAATCACGACACCGAGGTGCTGAAGGGTCTGGCGGAAGCTGCGGCCGCGGTCGGTGCCGAACGGTTCGTGTTGGATGACGGCTGGTTCGGTGGACGTCGTAACGATCGGATGGGTCTGGGTGACTGGTGGGTGTCACCGCAGATGTATGCCAACGGTTTGAAGCCGCTGATCGATCACGTGCGTTCGCTCGGTATGGAATTCGGGATCTGGGTCGAGCCGGAGATGGTGAACCCCGACTCCGACCTGTTCCGTGCTCACCCCGACTGGGCGCTCACCACGCACGGCTATCCGCCGGTGTACGGGCGTCAACAGTTGGTGCTCAATATTGCGCACCCCGACGCGTATGCCTACATCCTCGGTCAGCTCGACGCGCTGCTGCGTGACCACGACATTGCCTACGTGAAGTGGGACATGAACCGCGACCATGTGCAGGGCAGCGGTCGCGATGGTCGGGCCGGGTCGAGCGCGCAGACCGTTGCGCTCTACGCGTTGCTGGATGAGCTTGCCGTTCGTCATCCGAACGTTGAGATCGAAAGTTGCGCATCGGGCGGCGGTCGCATTGACCTGGAGATCCTGAAGCGCACCGCACGGGTGTGGACGTCGGACTGCAACGACGCCCTTGAGCGTCAAACCATTCAGCGGGGTACTTCCATGCTGCTGCCACCCGAACTGATGGGCGCGCATATCGGCCCGGTGCATTCGCACACCACGGCGCGAAATCACTCTCTCGCATTTCGTTCGATCACTGCTCTGTTTGGCCATCTGGGCGTGGAGTGGAACCTACTCGGGCTCACCCAATCGGAACGGGCTGACCTCGCCACGGTGATTGCGTTGCACAAGCGATTTCGTCCTCTGTTGCACGGCGGTGATGTGGTGCGCTTCGACGTGCCCGGCGGCGCGACGCAAGCACACGGTGTCTATGCCGCCGACCAGACCGAGGCGCTCGTCGCCTTCATCCAAATGCGTACGGCTCTGTCGCTCACGCCGCCACCGCTGCGGTTGCCGGGCCTGTCGGCCGACGCGACCTACCAAGTGGAAGCGATCCTCTTGCCAGGCCAAGAGCGGCTCGGCCCGGGTCGCCGCCAGCCAGCATGGCTGACCGACGGCATCGAACTGACCGGCGCACAACTCGCCGTTCACGGTTTACAGATGCCGTCGCTCGATCCCGAAAACGGTCTGCTCCTCCACCTCACCCGAGTGTGATCGGTTCGGCGGGAGGAACCTTGTGGCACCCCCTCTGTACGGTGTGCAGCAAGACGAAGGGATAGGCATGGCCAAGAACAATCGCAAGCGAGACAACGAAAAACGCCGTGCTGAACAACAGCGCCTCGCGGCCCGCCGCGCCGCCGGACCTACGGCTTACGGCTCTGGCGCTCCACCCACCATCGCCATGCTCGTCCAGGGTGCGGTGCAGGGTCACCTCACCGAGGATCACCGGTTGTATGACGCTTCGGTCGACCGTCTCTCGGCCCTTGCTGCGGACGAACCGGCCGCGGTCTCTGAGGCCTTGGGCACCGAAGTCTCTCGGCTGTTGCGGTTCTGCTGGCAGCATGGGTGGCAACCCGTTGACGTGGTGTCGGTGGTGCGCCGTCTCGAATCGGCGGTGCATGCCGATGCGATGGCATCCGCCGTCATTGACGATGCTCGCCATGATGCTGGTCAGCCGATGCACCCGCAATGGGCCGCGCAGCTCGTGGACATGCAGCCGTGGTGGTCTGCCCGCGAAACAGTAAGCGAACCGTGGATGCAGCGCCTGATCGGAGCCATCGGGTTCCGCCTCCGCGATGCGATTGAACACGCCGTCGTGCTGATCGCTCGTCTGCAGCGATTCCCGAAACTGCCAACGCTCATCCCGCCGCCCGGTCCGGGGGCAGCCTTGGCAGCGGCCCGCCGGACGCTGCCGAGCGATGCTGCGCTCGACCCGAAGATGTTGGGTCGGGTTCGAGCGCTGCTGGCGAAGGCCGAGTCCACAGAATTCCCGGAGGAAGCCGATTCGTTCACCGAAAAGGCGCAGGAGTTGATGACGCGGTACTCCATTGATGTCGCCATGGTTGCGGCCACATCGGGTGCAGCCGTCGGTGGGCCGGAGGGGCGCCGCATCCATCTCGATCCGCCCTACATCGATGCCAAGGCGTCACTGGTGCATGCGGTGGCGTCAGCAAACCGTTGCCGTTCGGTACTGCTGTCCGAGTTCGGGTTTATCACCGTCTTCGGCTTCTCCACCGATCTTGCCGTCGTCGATGTGCTGTTCACATCGTTGCTCGCTCAAGCCACCACGGCCATGGTGGTGGCCGGTCGAGTGGTGAACCAGGCCGGCGTGTCCCGAACCCGGTCGTTCCGGCAATCCTTCCTCATCTCGTTTGCCCATCGCATCGGCGAACGCCTGCAGGAAGCTTCGTCAGCGTCCACCAAGGAGGCCGAGGTCGACTTTGGTGGATCGCTGCTACCGGTTCTTGCCCAACGTGAAGCCGATGTCGACGAAGCAGTTGCCGCTGCATTCCCTCGCATGCGGCAGGTGCGCAGCCGGGTAAGCAACGCCGCCGGCTGGAATGCTGGACGCGTAGCCGCCGATCAGGCGTCGCTGCAGTCCGGCGCGGCACTTGTTCGGTGACAGGCTGACGACATGGCCTTCTCCGTCGATTCGCTGAAGTCGCTGCTCGCCGCTCGGTCACCGCGGCGCTACGGCATATATCCCACGCCGTTGCATCGTCTTGATCGGTTCTCGTCGGCGATTGGTCGCGAGGTCTGGATCAAGCGTGATGATCTCATCAGCGTTGGCGTCGGCGGCAACAAGATCCGCAAGCTCGGCTACCTCGTCGCCGACGCGCTTTCTCATGGTGCCGATCATCTGGTGTCGGTCGGTGCCGAGCAGTCAAACCATGCCCGCTGCGTCGCGGCTGTCGCCGCGCTGGAAGGTATGGCCTGCGACCTCGTGCTTGGTGGCGATGCCGATACGCCCATCGTCGGGAACCTGCTGCTCGATCACATGCTCGGTGCACGCGTGCAGTTCCCGGGCACCGACAACTGGGAAGAACTGGAGCGGGTGTCGCAGCGGGTCGCCGACCAGCTGTGGTCCGATGGTAAACGCCCATACGTGATGCCAATCGGAGGCTCCACCCCAATGGGCGCGCTCGGTTTCGTTGACGCCTACCTCGAACTTCGCGAGCAGCTTGGGATCGTGGGGGTGAAGCCTTCATCCATCGTGCACGCGACGTCGTCAGGCGGCACGCAAGCTGGGCTGGTCATTGGCACCCACCTCCTGCACGATGACGTGAAGATCTTCGGCATCGGTGTGGCTAAGACGGCTGGCGACCTTCATGCTGAGATCGTCGAAATTACTGAGGGTTGTCTCAACCTGCTCGGTGCCCATGATGGTGCTCCGGACATCACCGTCGTGCCCGGCTATCTCGGCCGGGCCTACGCCGAACCGACCGAAGGTGCACTCGATGCGCTACGTCTGCTGTTTCGCACCGAGGGCATCCTGCTCGACCCGGTATATACCGCCAAAGCGATGCACGCCGTGATCGACGCACCCGCCAGCCTGGTCGGCGAGGGCCCCATCGTGTTCTGGCACACGGGTGGCATGCCCGCTGTGTTCGCCCCCCACCTCTCCCGAGATCTCACCGGCTAGGGCGTACTACGTTTCCGATATGGCCGGACCTGTCTTCCCTCGCTGGACCCATGTAGCCCTCCCGGTCGGTGACCTTGACGCGTCCATTGTCTGGTACGAGCAGTTCACACCATTGCGGTTGATTCAGCGTCGAGCCGATGATGAAGGTCAATCGGCGTGGCTCGGACACGCAGCAACAACGGAGCATCCGTTCGTGCTGGTGCTCGTGGACTTCAATGAACACCACGGCAGTAGGCAACCGAAGCTCTTTCCGTTCGCGCACCTCGGAATGGAGATGCCCGAGCGCGCCGATGTCGATGGGATCGCGGCCAAGGCGGCCGCCGCTGGTTGTCTTGAGCGGGAGCCGGTGGATCTTCCCCAGCCGGTCGGTTACGTGTGCATGCTTCGTGATCCCGACGGCAATATCGTCGAGTTCAGCCACGATCAGCGCGTTTACGACACGTTCCGAGCGCTTTTCGCGTGAACGTCACCGAGATCGGCGGCGGGTGATCTCCACGCGAACGGTCTGCGGATCGGGATCGACCAGAGAGCCGTCCTCGGCCATGAACGCGTCATGTAGTTCGATCGCCAGGACGGCCCGTTGGGTGTTGGTCACCGGCGATATATCGGCCGCCCGTTCATTCAGAAACCGCGCAGCGGCTCGCACGGCTTCATGGCGTGCTTCATCGTCAGCAGAGGCATGGCGGAACCGCCACCGTTTCGCCTGGTGCTCGATGCCGGACTTGCTCTCGTCGTCAACATCCAAACCAGCGGCAGGGAATACTCGACAGTCGTAGGTGCGGCAGGTGCGGGGCCGGTGTTCGTAAATGGAGCACGCATGATCGATGAGCATCGGGCAGTGCCCATGCTTGTTGTAACCCATCAGCACGTGACCTTTCGGCAGTCGGGGTGCGGGGAAGGTCAACTGGCGAGGGATGTGGGACAGCGCGTCGGTTTCGTCCGGACCGATGTGGATGAACTGTGACGAGGTGCAGCACGCCGTACACCTTCCGCACGGCACATCCGACCCATGGGCACCTCGCAGCGCACCCTCTATCTCGGCCAACCACGTCGAGAAATCGCCGGCATCGAGAGCTGGCTCGGGAGTCATCCGCCTACTCTGCCACCGCCGCCGGCCAGCTCGCTCAGGCTGGCATCACCATCTCGACCGCGCCGAGCGTGCCGGGCAGACGAACCGGCGCGTTACTGCTGTTGAGACGCCAGATCGACGTGTCGTTGGCGGCGAGCACCGCGTTCGCGGTGGGGCTGATGGCCAGCGCCGTGGCCACCTGGCCGATGGATGACGGTGAGATCGTGCCACCGGTGAGATCGACGGTGACCAGGTGATCGTCAAGACCGGCGTAGAGCATCCGGGCGTTGACGGCGAGCGCCGGTCGTCCGGTTGTGGAGATCTGTCCGAGGTCGGTGACCTTGACGACGGCCGGGTCGGTCGGCTGATCCGACCGGGTGTTCGTATCGATCGTGACCAGCTTGCCCGTCGAGGTGAGCACGTAGAGCTGGCGACCGTCGACACTGGCCGCGATGGATCCAGTGCCTGTGCCCAGACCGACATCGGCGGGCAGGTCGATGCAGTGCTGCGTTCCGATGTCCAGGCCGAGGGCATGTACGAAGGCTGTACCGTTCTCGGCGCGGTAGAGCGTGTACAGGAACCGGCCTCCTTCGGTCACGACGTTGCTGCCGCGTAGTCCCGCCATGGTTTCGTCGAGCGGCTCCTTTGTGTTCCATTTCCACGGTGCGATGAGCCCACCAGCGGATAGCTCCAGTTGGCGCACCCTGTACTTTGTCGGGTGGTCGGCCGGCAAGAACTCGATCATGGCAAGGAAGTCGGGACCTTGGGTGAAGGCCTCGGGCACGAGGTTGCCGTCGAGCGTGTGGGTGATGAGCGGAGTGTCGCCTTCGCCGACGACAACCACGTGGCTCTTGGTCCGACCGGTGGCCAGCTCACCCGAGCGTGGTGACTGGTAGGAGGCGTCGGCCAGGGCGACCCTATCCCCGAAGAAGGACACCGCGGCGAGCGAGAATGTGCCCGGCACCGTTTTGCGGGTGCGCCTTTCGCCGGTAGAGGGATCGGTCCAGTCGACAAAAGTCTGGCCGCCCTCCACCACGGTAGAGATCAACTGATGACGATCGCCACTGAGCATTCCTGCAGCCGCAGTGAATCGAATCGCACCGGTTGGGTCGTACGACACGTACGCGCTCTTGCCCATCACGGCCACGGACATCCCGAGTCCGGTCGGGGCCGATGCGCCCGAGGCGGTGGTGACGGCGGGCGCAGTGCTCGACACCACACCGGCCGGCTCCGCAAGAGTTGAGGTAGTAGCGGCCACCCTGTTTGGCGCGTGACCGCAGCTGGGAGCGAGCAGGAGAACAGGGACAGTCACGACGAGACAGCGACGCATGGGGACCTCCGAACGGGGTGGACGGTTCGGTTACACCGCCGAGCGCAACTCGGTTCCCTACTTCACCGTTTCGGCAATCGACAGGGCGAGGTCTCGGCTGATCTTGGCTTCGAGCCGATAGGTGATGCCGTCGCGCTCCCACAGCAGCGTGTTGGTCGCCAGCCGGTTTGTCACCATGGCGCTTTGGCCATCAGTGGCAATCGCCAGTTGATGCGGTTCGCCTTCTATCCAGCGACCGGATGCTCCCTGAACCGTCACGAGCTGGACCGTGGAATCAGGTCCGAGCATCTTCGAGAACGACCAGTCCTCGACCGAACCATGGAACGCGCTGAACGCCATCCCCCAGATGCCGTTTGTGGGGCTGGCCGGAAGGGGCAGGCGGTCGTTCGGTTTCCACCACAACGTGACCAGACCCTTGGCCACGTCGCGTTCGAGCGTGACGAGATCAGGGTCGCCTAATCGAGAGTCGTTCGGGAAACCCAGCGCAAACGTGACCGCTTTGCGTGCTTCGGTGAGCGTGGTCGGCTCGCCGAATCCAGCCGTTGGCGCAGCTGTCGTCGTCGGTTCGACTGAGGTTGCAGTGGACGACAGAACGGTTGGCGATGGTCCGCCGGTGGGCGGCGGGATGGGTTGCTCGATGCGGACGCCGCGCAGGCCGAGCCAGCCGGCCACCGCCCGTCGAACCGGAGCGATAGCGAGCACCGCCACCATGACTGCCAATGCGACCATGGCCACCCGCAATCGACGCAGAGCGCGGCTCGTGCGGGACTTGACGGTGCCGATCGGCAGCCCGAGTTCAGCGGCCGTTTCCGCTTCGGTGTGTTCATGCAGGAACCGGGTCTCTATGACGGCGCGATCCGTCGGGTTGAGCCGATCAACTGCGGCCCGGATATCAGCCCGATGCACATCGGTGATGGCGATGTCTTCGGCCGGTGCGGAGGCGAATTGCTGCGGCTGATCGATGAAGCGTCCGACCGCGGCCTCATGCCGGCGAGCGGTGCGTCCCTGGTTCAGTGCCTCATTGCGAACGATCGTGAGGAACCACGGCGCAAAGTCCCTGCCGGCGTCGAGACTGGCGAGTGATCGGTGGGCCTTGATCGAGCGCGTTCTGAACCGCGTCTTCGGCGTCGCTGGCCTGACCTGCGGACGCCGCGATCCGACGAGCGAGCGCGAGATGGGGCGCGACCAGCTCGGCAAACGCATCCGCGTCACCCGATGTCGCTCGCTCAACCAGCCCTTCGTCTGTGCCCAACCTGGCCTCCACGAAACCTGACACCGCGCGGCCGCAAACGGTTCCCAGATTCTTCCACCTCGTGGCCGGCCCGAGCCGCGAAACCTAGTCCTGGCTGAGGAGGAGGTAGAGCTTCTTGCGGGCTTCGGCGAGAATCGCTACGGCCTGCTGAAGCTGCTCGGTGGTACCGGCCATCGACACCTGCTTGGCGGCCAGGAACAGCAGGCCCATACTCTCTTTCACTTGCCACGGGCCGACGCCGTCGTCGGTCAGATCCCACGGTGCGCCCCCGGCCTCCTCGAGCCGGCGTGTTGCTTCGGCGGTGCCGGCCTCGGTGATTTCGAAGACCCGCTTGCCATCGCGTTCGACGGCGGTGACGAAGCCTTCGTCACCCAGAAGTTGCAGTGTCGGATAGACCGAGCCTGGGCTGGGGCGCCAGGCGCCGCCCGTCTTTTCCTCGACGCGTTGCATGATGTCGTAGCCGTGTCCCGGCCCTTCCATCAGCACCGTGAGCAGTGCCGTGCGGATGTCGCCGCGCTTATTGCGTCCACCGCGTGGGCGGCCTGGTCCGCCGCCTCGGCCGCGGAAAGGTCCGTGGCCGTGCCCTGGTCCACCGAAGTGGCCCGGTCCGCCGAAGTGTTCGTCATTTTCGTTGTGTGGCCGGGGTCCCCGGCCTTCTCGTGGTCCTCTCATGAGGGATCTCCTTCTTTCGTAAGTACCATCACGATATATCGAAACATGTCTTGACACAACGCACCGGGGACAGAATTCGCGCAATCGGTCGATTTGATTCGCGCATAACGCCCATTTGCGAGAGCAAACCGAGCAGATTGAGGGCTTATGCGCGAACGCGATGGAGGTATTGCGCGAAGGTTTAAGAAGGGCGTGAGCGATAGCCGGGCTGGGTGGGGCGGTCGCTGAACTGGCGGCCGTCGAAATAGCCGGGATTCGTGTCGGGCGAACCGCGCCGGGACGTCCAACGCCAGGTAAGGGAGATACGCGGCTGGTCGGTGTCGGCCGCAGGTACGCCGTGAAGCCAGTCCCGCTGGCATCGCCCGCCCATCACGATGAGGTCACCTTCGCCTGGCTGCAGATCGATGTCATCGGGTGCCTGCCCGGCGGGCGTTCGGTCGCGATCATTGGCCGATCCCTTGCGCTCTCTCAGCACAAACGGCCGACGCTGACCGAGCACGAGAATGCCGATGAGCGTGTCATCGAGCCACTTCATTTCACGATCGCTGTGGAGGCCCTGAAAGTCCTGACCGTTTCGATAGAGCAGTGCGCCCACGCCGTCGAACTTCACGCGGTACTTCGACTCGAGATGGAGCCCGGTCTGGCGCACCGCCGTCACCGTGTCGGCTCGCACCATCGCACCAAGGCGCTTCTCGGGCACGTACTTGTCGTAGCGCAGCACCTCGGACTGCTGCCAACGGCTCTCGTCGTGCAACAGGGTGAACAGATCCTGGTGGGCAGGAATGAAGCCTCGCACCACATCCACCCACGACGTGCCGTCGCCCAGCGGCAGGCGCGCAACGGTTGCTGATCGATCAATGAGCAGCGACATCGACACTCACGCTAGTGCCGCTCTCAACCCAGCGCGCCCGGAGGGACTCGAACCCCCAATCGACTGATCCGAAGTCAGTTGCCCTATCCATTAGGCCACAGGCGCGTGCTGCAGTAGTCAGTGTACCGGGCCATCGGCGCTTCACCAGAAGGATTGCTACTGTCGCCCGATGGCGTCTCGTCCGAACATCTTGCTCATCATGGCCGACCAGCTGGCTGCACCCTTTCTGCCCGCATATGGGCATCCGGTAGTGCAAGCGCCGGCACTCGATGCGTTGGCAGCAAACGGCACCGTGTTCGAGTCGGCGTACACGAACAGTCCGTTGTGCGCTCCGGCACGATTTTCGATGTTGTCCGGGCAGTACAACTCGAAGATCGGCGCCTACGACAACGCGGCCGAGTTCGCTTCGTCGACACCTACCTTTGCTCACTACCTGCGCGCTGCGGGCTATCAGACGTGCTTGGCGGGCAAGATGCACTTCGTCGGTGCCGATCAACTGCACGGTTATGAGGAACGGCTCACGACCGACATCTATCCGGCCGACTTCGGCTGGACACCGAACTGGGAGGACGCCGAGGGCCGCTTCGACTGGTGGTTCCACAACATGGATAGCGTTCGGTTCGCGGGTGTGGCCGATAGCAGCAACCAGCTCGACTACGACGACGAGGTCGGCTTCCAGGCGGTGCGCAAACTCCGTGATCTGGCCCGTACGAGTGACCCCAGGCCATGGATGTTGACCGCGTCGTTCACCCATCCGCACGACCCGTACGTGGCCCGTCAGCAGTACTGGGATCGCTACGACCACGACGCCATCGACATGCCCGCGGTCGGCGCGTTAGCGGTCAACACACTCGACCCGCATAGCCGGCGGTTGCGCAACGTCTCGGCCATGGATGCGGTGGAGCTCACCGACGACCAGATCCGCAATGCTCGACACGCCCACTACGCCAATATCTCCTACGTGGATGACTGGGTGGGCACTCTGCTCAGCACGCTCAGGACCGGTGGCATGGCGGATAACACGGTGGTGATCTTTACCGCCGACCATGGTGACATGCTCGGTGAGCGCGGCCTCTGGTACAAGATGAACTTCTTCGAGGGGGCTGCACGCGTGCCGTTGATCGTGAGCGGCCCTGGCGTCGTGTCGGGCCGTGCGCCTGAGCACGTGTCGCTGCTCGATCTGCTGCCGACCATGCTCGACGTCGCCGGTATCGAAACCCCTGTAGAGGCCGATGGCGCGAGCCTGGTGCCGCTGCTCGCTGGTCACCGTGACCCGACCCGGACGGTGACGGGGGAGTACCTGGGCGAAGGCGCGATTGCGCCGATCATCATGATCCGCAAGGACAACTGGAAGTACGTCCACTGCGATGCCGACCCTCCACAGCTCTACGACCTGGTCACCGACCCCCAGGAACTCACCAATCTCGCCTCTGACGCAGCGCATGTCGACGCCGTTGCGACGTTCGCCAAGATGATCGTGGCCCACGGTGACACCAGGACAATGAACGACGAGGTACTGGCCAGCCAACGCGCCCGTCGCACGGTTGACAAAGCCTTACGTCAGGGCCGCTACACCGCATGGGACTTCCAACCGTTCACCGACGCTTCCCAACGCTTCATGCGCAACCACCTCGACCTCAACGACGTCGAATCCTCCCGCCGCTTCCCCCGGGCGTGATGTCCACGACCGACTGGAATCCCGTTTTGAAGCCGGAGCTGGCGCAGCCGTATTGGGCCGAGCTGCAGTCGTTCGTGCGCGACGAGCGCAGCAAGCATCAGGTTTTCCCTCCGCACGATGAAGTGTTCGCGGCGCTGCATCGCACCGCGTTCGCCGATGTGAAAGTGCTCATCCTCGGACAGGATCCGTACCATGGTCCCGGGCAGGCGCACGGTCTGTGTTTCTCGGTGAAGCGACCAGTTCCGCCGCCGCCGAGTCTCGGCAACATCTTCAAAGAACTCAAGGCCGACCTCGACATCGATCCGCCCAATCATGGCGATCTCAGTGCGTGGGCCGATCAGGGCGTTCTGCTGTTGAACGCGGTGCTCACGGTGCGAGCACACGCCGCCGCCAGCCACGCCAACAAGGGATGGGAGACCTTCACCGATCAGGTGATCCGGGCCGTGAGCGCGAAGACCGAGCCGGTCGTCTTCATCCTGTGGGGGAGCTACGCCCGCAAGAAAAAGGCCCTGATCGACGTCTCTCGCCATGTCATCATCGAGGGCGCACACCCGTCGCCGCTGTCGGCCCACAACGGGTTTCTTGGCAGCAAACCGTTCAGCAAAACCAACGCGGCACTGGTGCGAGCCGGCCGTTCACCGATCGATTGGCGTCTGCAAGACTGAGCGAATGTTCGACCTCGCCAATCTGTTCCACATCGGCATCCGCACTCCTGATATCGAAGCCTCGATGGAGGAACTCACTCGCACGATGGGTGTCACGTGGGCGTCGGTGCAGGATGAGCCCCGGTCGGCCTGGGTGCCAGGTGAGGGCCAGATCGACATTCCGTGCAAGCTGACGTACTCCGTCGAAGGTCCGGTACATCTTGAGTTGTTGCAGGGCGCGCCCGGCAGTATCTGGGATGGCAACGATCGGCAAGGCGCGCACCACTTCGGTGTGTGGTCGAACGATGTTGCCGGAGACACCCAACGCTTGCTCGACGATGGCTGGACTCTGGAGTTGGCCGGTACGTCGCCAGAGAACGGCTTTGGTCGTTTCACCTACCTTCGCTCGCCAACGGGTTTTCTCGTCGAACCGGTTTCGATTGCTGCCAAGCCGCGGTTCGAACGGTGGTGGGCGGGCGGCCCCTTGCGCGATCCGGGTCCGCCGCCCGTCTGATTTTCCCGGGCGAGGCTGCCGAAACGTAGGATCATCCGATGCGCCTTTCTACCGTTCACGTTGCCGGTCACATCGCCTTCGGGCCGATCAACGGAGCGGTGCTCCACGACATCAGCGGTCGGTGGCCGGACCTCGCATCGGCGCTCGCCGATGGCACGGACGCCATTGCGAAGGCCGCCGCTTCCGCACCCTCGGTTGACCTCGCGGGCGCCACCTACGCGCTGCCGATTCCTAATCCGCGGCGGATCTTGTGCGTTGGTTTGAACTACGCGGCGCACCGGGCCGAGTCGAGCGCGCCGGTGTCGGCCACCGAGAACCCGGCCATCTTTGTGCGCTTCCCGTCGTCACTCTGCGGCCACGAGCAACCCATCGTTCGACCGCATGTCAGCACCGCGTTCGACTACGAAGGTGAGTTGGCGGTTGTCATCGGCAAGGCATGTCGCTACGTCAGCGAAGCGGACGCCCTCAACTACGTTGCCGGCTATTCGCTGTTCATGGACGGCACCCTGCGGGACTACCAACGGCACACCAGCCAGTTCACTCCGGGCAAGTCGTTCGAGCAGAGTGGTGGGTTTGGTCCCGCCATCGTGACGCCCGACGAGTTCGATGCAACCACTGCGCAGCTCACCACCACGGTCAGCGGAGTCGTACGGCAGGACGCGCCCATCAGCGACATGATCCACTCCACCGCCGCCATCATCGCCTACTGCTCACAGTGGACCACGCTGGAACCGGGCGACGTCATTGCGACAGGCACGCCCTCCGGAGTCGGCTACGCCCGTGACCCTCAGGTGCTCCTCGTGCCGGGCGACGTTGTGGAAGTGACCATCACCGGCCTCGGCACTCTTCGCAACCACGTCATCGACGAAGCCTGAGCCGCTTCACTCGATGATGCCCGCCATGCGGCCCATCCTGAGAAAGAGTTCGGGCACGCTCGTGGGCAATCCGGCTGGATCGAGTTCCCGATAGAGGGTCGCGACGTTGACGGCCACCCGCTCCGAGTCGAGCCAACCCTTGTAGTCGCCGAGAGCGATGTCTCGGGCGGCTTCGTCACTTGTCATGCCTGCAGCATGCCGGGCGCGGCCTTCGTGGTCGATGAGCTGCAGGTAGTCGGCTACTCGCCTCGCGCCAGCAACGTCGGTGAGCGGCCCGTGACCGGGCACGATAGCGACCGGAGCAAGAGCGATGATCGCATCGATCGCATCGATCCAATTGGTCAGCGTTCCCGTCCACGCAATAGGTGTTCCCTCGATGAAGAGAAGGTCGCCGGTGTAGACCACGCCGGCGTCAGGAACGTGCACGATGAGATCCCCATCGGTATGAGCCGGCCCGAGCTGGATGAGCTCGACCGCACGCCCCTCGATGTCGAGGGAGAGATGACCTTCGAACGTCTCATCAGGCGGCGGTACGTCGATGCCGGCGAAATCGAACGGGCCAAACATATGGCGGAACACGTCACCGAGTGGGCCCGGGTCGAGTTTCATCGCCTGGAGGAGAGATGCCGGTACATGTTGCAACTCGTTGGCCGTGGCTGCCGACATCACAACGTGGGCGCCGTCGACCAACTGGTTGCCGAAGCAATGATCACCGTTGGCGTGCGTGTTCACGAGCGTGCCGATCGGAGCGCGCGACGTGTGTGGTTTCATCTGATCCAACATCGTCTGGGTCAGCGTGAGGGAGAACAGAGTGTCGACGAGGAGAGATGACTTGTCACCGACGAGCAGGCCGGCATTGCTCCATCCCCAACTTCCGTCGGGTTGGAGATACGCGAACGCACCATCGCCGACCTCGTGCAACCCACATGTGTATGACATGCGATTCTCCTAGTACGAACGTCGAATGGTGGCCAGACACGTGATCGTACGCTCGATGTCTTCTGGCGTTCCGAATGGTGTGGCCTGAAAGTCGGTGATGCCGCCGGCGAACGATCGTGCCACCGCCGCGGCAATGGCATCTTCGTTGCCGATGACCACAACGTCGGCGGGCGATGCCGCTCCCTCGCTGGCCATCATCGCCTGATACGCAGGTAGCTTCCCATAGAGGGCGAACTCCTGATTCGCCAGGGCGCGACCGGCCTCGACATCATCGGTACACATGACAGGTATACCGAGAATTACACGCGGCGCGGGTCGGTTCGCGTTGACGGCAGCAGCGATGATGCCCGGGACGATCGCTTGGGTCGTGGTGGTGATACCGGTCATGAACGTGACCGTTCCGTCGGCAAGTTCGCCGGCGACGCCCAACATGCGAGGGGCCAACGCCGCAATGAGTACCGACGGCGGCGCATGACCATTGGTGGAAATGGCCAACCGGGTACGGACCTTGAAGTGATCGCCACTGAAGTCCACCGACTGACGCTCAAGCAGCGATCGCAACACCTGCAGGTACTCCCGCATGTGTGCGACTGGATGGCTGTAGTTGAGACCGTACTGGCGCTCGATGACCGGCTGATGAGACACGCCGATACCGAGCGTGAGCCGCCCGCCGATAGCGTCGTTGACCGTCAGCGCCTGGGCTGCCATGGCGACGGGGTGGCGAGGGTAGGTCGGCACGATCGCTGTACCGATTTCGATGCGCTCGGTATTGCGGCCGGCGATGGCGAGCAGCGTGAGAATGTCGGGCCCGTTGGGAATACCGGGCATCCAGGCACTATCGAAGCCAAGCCGTTCGATGCGTAACAGCTGTTCGATGATGCCGTCAGCCGTGGCTCCCTGGTTGGCCATCACGATGCCAATGCGCCCGCTAGACAATTTGTCCGCCATGTCCTTCCCAGAACCTGTCCCGCAGTGACCGCTTCAGGACCTTGCCCGGCCCGGACTTGGGCAGTGGTTCGGTCTGAATGTCGATGGTCTTGGGAACCTTGAACCCGGCGATCAAATCGCGACAGTGAGCGATGAGCTCGTCGGCCAACGACGTCGATGTACTTGCAGATACAACAATCGCGTGAACAGCTTCACCCCAGCGCTCGTGCGGAATGCCGAACACCGCGACCTCGATCACCGCAGGATGTGAAGCAAGCGCGTTTTCCACTTCGATGGAGTAGACGTTCTCACCACCAGTGACGATCATGTCCTTGGCCCGATCGACCAGGAAGAGGTTCGACTCGTCATCGACGTATCCGAGGTCGCCCGTGTGGAACCAGCCGCCCTTGAGCGCCTGCGCGGTGGCTTCGGGGTTCTGCCAGTAGCCCATCATGACCGCCCGGCTCTGCACGATGACCTCGCCCACTGCGCCGGGGGTGGCTTCCGCGCCGTTACCGTCGAGTACTCGCACCGACACGCCCGGGACGGGTTGACCGCATGATCGCACCAGCGGGGATTCCACCATGAGTTCCTCGTGATGTTGGCAGGTGACGATGGCGGTGGTCTCGGTGGCGCCGTAGAACTCGGCCAGGTCGACCCCTGGGAAGGTGGCGGCCGCCTGCCGTAGAAGCTCGGTAGAGATGGGCGAGGCGGCGTGCCCCAGCAGTCGCAAGGAACGGAGATCACGGGGTCGAGCGACCTGGGCTTGCACCATGGCCGCCAACATGGTGGGCACCGGCATCATCATGGTGCAGTGCTCTTGCTCGATCAGGTCGAGGCACACGTCGGGCTCAAACGCCCCGGTCACCACCGTGCGGGCCCCGAGCGTCATCAGGCTGAGGAGCGGCGCAATACCGGCCACATGAAACATGGCGGGCGCAGCCAGAAACACCTCGTCGGATCGCAGCCCAACCGCGATGGTCTTATGGAATGAATTGCACACGATGTTGGCATGGCTGAGCATGACGCCCTTGGGCTTGCCCGTGGTGCCGCCGGTGTAGAACAGCGCCGCCAGGTCTGAGGGCTGCACGCCAGCCCCGAGTACCGCAGGTGTTGCTGCGGCCAGAGCCCCTTCGAGTCCCGCAGGCCAGCGCAGCACCTGTTCGACTGCACCTTGCAGACGTCCGGGATCGCGATCGGTGATCAGCACGCGGGCACCGCTGTCACCAATGATGGCGGCCAGCTCAGCCTCTGCCAACCGGTAGTTGAGCGGCACGATGACGAACCCGCCCGACGGAAGCGCGGCGAATGCTTCCACGAACCGATGGCAGTTCGAGCCCAGCACCGCAATGCGGTCACCGGGCTGCATGCCGATGTCCTGCATCGCGCCCACCAACCGGCGGCACCGATCGTAGAACGAGGCGTAGGTCAGTCGGAGGTCGCCGCAGACCAACGCTTCGCGCTCAGGAAAATTGCGGCGAGCATGATCGATGGTGTCGGCGATGGTCAGCATGGCAGCCGAGATTCACGTGCTGGGAAAGCCGCCGTGCAGACTACGCACGCACTTCACGATCAGCTGATGCAGCTCTGCTCGTTCCGAAGCCGACAGGGCCGAGGTCATTTCGTCTTCGACCGTTGACACTCGCTCGCCGCAGGAGGCAAGCGCTTGGCGCCCCTTGTGAGTCAAGGCGGTTTGCCGGATACGACCGTGGTTCGGGTCGTCCTGCCGAATCACAAACCCGCGCTCCTCCAAGGTGAGCAGCACCTCATTCATCGACTGCGGTGACACGTACGAACGTCGAGCCAACTGGGCGTTCGACAGCGAGCCTCGATTGCCCAGCACGCTGAGAACGGTGTACTGAGCGACCGACAGCCCGTGCTCGCGAACGGCGTCCGCAATAGCGGAACGCACTACTCGATCGAGCCGACCAATGGCATAGCTGAGAGTAGGACCGGTTGCTGCGCCGTCATCCGACAATGCGATCGACCTCCGCCTTGGCTTCGATGATTTCTTCCAGTTGCTTGGCGTGAGGTACGCCGGGTTTGGCCATGCGGTTGAAGCCGATGCTCAGGTGGCTGTACCCGAGCGCTACTCCTTCTTCGACGGCTGCCTGCCACCCCGGACCGAGGTACACGCGTCCCCACACGGGCACCGACGCCGGATCCCGCCCGGCTTCCTCGGCGAG
The DNA here is from genome assembly GCA_963791625.1 of uncultured Acidimicrobiales bacterium. GTDB lineage: Bacteria > Actinomycetota > Acidimicrobiia > Acidimicrobiales > Ilumatobacteraceae > JANMCE01. Next base: position 277,471 of record CAWBTA010000016.1, on the reverse strand, counting down.
TTGTCGGAGCCGCCGCACGCCGCTTGCCACATCGATCGGGTCGAGGCCGGGGATCACTAACGGCATCCACCCATCGGCGTCGGCGACCACCCGCCGAAGCGCAGTGTCGGACGCGCCCGTGCCCATCCAGAGGGGGAATGCCCTACCGGGTAAGGGGTTGATGCCGACGCGGTCCATCGAGTGGAACTCGCCGTTGAACGTAACGAGCGGTTCGGTCCACAGCCGACGCATGACGGTCATCTGTTCGGACAGGCGCTTGCTGCGCGTCTCAAACGCGGTGCCCAGAGCTGAGTACTCGACCCAGTTCCATCCGACGCCGACGGCCACATGCAGACGATCACCGCTCAGCAGATTGACCGTAGCGATCTGCTTGGCCGCCACCGCGGTCTGACGCTGGGGAAGTACCAGCACACTGGTCGCGAACTCAAGCGCGGTGGTGACCCCCGAGAGGTGGCTGAACAGCGTGAGGATTTCATGGAAGCTGTGCTTGTCGGTGTACGGGGCCGCAGGAAACGAGCCGATCGGGCCCTCAAAACAATCGGCCGACGCACCGAGGATGTGGTCATACGCCATCAAGTGACCGAAGCCAGCGGCCTCGGCGTCAATGGCGAATTGGCGGATAGCGACCGGGTCCGTGCCGCTATCGGCCTGCGAGAAAACGATTCCGACCTGCATAAATGGCCCCCCAGCCGCATCGAACTGTCGTCAGGTTACCTGATGATCGCCCTTACGTATTGAGAGAGAAGGTGGGACTGATCAGATACGACGCGAACACGTGCGTGGGGTCGTATGCGGCGCGCAACGCTTCGAGCTTGGAGAAGTTGGCGTCGGCCATGAACTTGGCCGAACGCCGCGTGAAGTCCGAGTCGCCCAGGTAGAGGCCTTTGGCGACCGGAGCGAGGGCAGTCATGCGCTGCTGCAACCAGTCCTTCACGCCATCATCCTCTTCTGCGGTGTCGCACATCGCGTACACGGCGATGTAGACGTTGCCTTCCATCGAGAATGCCATGTCCTTGAGCGGCCGCTGGGGGGCCCAGCCGTACCACAGGCAGAATGACGGCTCGGTCGGCAGGGTCGCAAACAGCGGCTGCAGGCGCGGCAGCAGATCCTCGGCCGACGCGTCGGTCCACAGGCAGTCGGTGTGATAGCGCAGGCCCTTCGGGTTTTGTGCGTCCATCATCGGGTTCTCGTCCGCTATCGACGTCGGGAGGCAGAAGTCGCGCACGATGGCCTGGTCCAGCACCGGGCACGTTTCCAACGGGGCCATGTACTCAGATGCCTGCTCTATCGAGTCGCACATGCAGGTGGTGTGCATGACGAGATACGCCTCTCCGGGCTTCGGCGCGTTTGCTGGCGGTTCGACGCCCGGCGGAAACGGGATGGGTGTTCGCGCTCCGACGATGACCGGCTCCACTTCGGTTCGCAGCGCCGGCAGGATCTCGTGTGCCCACGCCATCAGCCCGTCGAACGCAGTCATGGGGAACACATACGTTGTCTGCGCCATCACGCCTGGCACGGGATACACCCGCAGATACATGCGGGTGACCACGCCAAAGAAGCCTGGACCGGCACCGCGAGCGGCCCAGAGCAGGTCGGGGTTCTCGGTTTCGCTGGCGTGGACCAGATTGCCGTCTGCGGTCACGACATCGATGGCCATCAGGTTCTCGCAGCCCCAGCCCCAGGTGCGACTGTTCCAGCCTTGGCCGCCTTGCAGCACGAAGCCGCCGAGGCCAACCGTCGAGCAGTGACCGCCGGTGAACTGGAAGCCGTGCTCGGCCAGAAAGGGAGCTAGGTGCTGACCACCCTGCAACGATGGGCTCACGATCGCAAGGTTATTTTCGACATCGATACGAAGCTCACGCATGCGGCCAAGGTCGATCAGCAGCGCCTCATCGCGCACGCTCCAGGCCGCCCACGAATGACCACCGGCACGAACCGATATCTTCCACCCGTTGGCGATTGCCAACCGGACCCCCGCCACGACGTCATCGGCGCTGGCCGCTTCAAGAATGGCGACGGGAAAGCGATCGGGCTTGCGTCCGTTGAAGATCGGGTCGACTCTCGCTGCTTCGTAGCCCTCGTCGCCTCGCCGATACAGCACGCCTTCGAATGGATAGCTCCCCGTCATGGAGGCGATGGTACTGCGGCAACACATTGCTCACATATGAGTGACAAGATGTGGAGATGCCCATTGCGTCTTCCAACGGAATTGAGATCTACTTCGAGACGTTCGGGTCGCCCGAGGACACGCCGTTGCTCCTGGTGATGGGCCTCACCGCACAGTGCATTGCGTGGGACGAGAACTTCTGCAAGATGCTCGCGACTGACGGCCATTACGTCATCCGTTTCGACAACCGTGACTGTGGTTTGTCCACCAAGCTCGACGGTGTCGCGGTCGACATGCAGGCGGCGATGATGATCCGCTTCGGCGGACCGGTGCCCGACGTGCCGTACAACCTTTCGGCGTTCTCCGAAGATGCGTTCGGTCTGCTCGATCACCTTGGCCTCGACCGGGCGCACATCGTTGGCGCTTCGATGGGCGGCATGATTGTGCAGACCATGGCGATCGAGCATCCCGAGCGGGTGCTTTCGATGACCTCGATCATGTCAACGACGGGCGAGCGCGACTACTTCGAGTCTGCGCCAGAGGCCATCGCCAGAATGCTTGCCCCGCCCCCCGCCAATCGGGACGAGTACGTGGAGAGTTCAACCGTTACCGCTCGCACGTTCTCGCCGCACCGCTTCAAGGACGATGACGCCGCTCGCCGTTATGCCGGAATGCATTTCGACCGGATGTTCTACCCCGAGGGCGCCACCCGGCAGTTTGCCGCGGTGGAGGCGTCCGGCGATCGCGCGGATGGGTTACGGGCGCTCTCGGTGCCCACGCTCGTCATCCACGGCCGAGTCGACCAGCTCATCTTGCTCAAGGGTGGCGAACGCACGGCCGAGCTGGTGCCGGGTGCGTCGCTGATGGTGTTCAACGACATGGGCCACGACCTCCCGTGGCAGCTCTGGCCGCAGATTGTCGGCGCTATCTCCACCCACGTCACCCAGGCCCAGAAGGCTCGCTCGGTTCTTCCCGCCTAGCCATTGCGCGAGATCGCAGGCAACCTTACAATCGGGTCCGGGGACAACCGAGGGGAGTGTGGGATGACGACCAAACCGTCAACGCCATCGAGCGGGGCGCGGATCAATCACTTGGTGCTGTCGGTGAGAGATCTCGCCACATCACACAAGTTCTACACCGAGGTTCTCGGTTTCCAACGCTGTGCCATCCTCGACAGGGAGCGCCACAACCTCGACATGTACTTCTATCGAGGTAGTGCTGATCACCATCACGACATCGCACTGGTACAGGTCAGCGATCCGGAGCACGCTGTCGGCCGTGACTCGTGGGTGGGCTTCGCGCCCAAGACCGAACTCGGCATCAACCACATCGCCATTGGTTACCCATCGCGAGATTCGTGGCTAGCCCAGATCGAGCACATGCAGACCATCGGCGTCGACTTTGTCGTACGCGGCAATCACGGCATGACCCACAGCGCATACATATCCGACCCCGACGGCAACGGCCTGGAAATTGTGTACGACGTTGCCAGGGAACAGTGGGAAAACGATGTGGAGGCCGCCCTCAACCACTTCGATCTGCTGCCTGGCACGGGGCCCGAGGCGTTACTTGACCCGCCCTCACCGGTGTTCGGCTGATGGCCGCCCGCACGGGGGAGCAGTTCTTGAAGGGCCTGGCCGCCCGACAGAACGACCTGTGGGTGGGTAACGAAAAAGTTGGAGACGTCACCGAGCATCCCTCGTTCGCGGGAGCGGCCAAACAGATGGCCGCGGTGTTCGACCGTCAGCATCACTATGCGGACGAGTGCCTCATGCCGGACGACGAAACCGGTGAGATGATCAACGTCAGCCACATGATCCCGCGATCGGTAGCCGATTTGAAGAGGCGCCATATCGGTCTGTCTCGGATCTCTGAAGCGACGATGGGTTTGATGGGTCGCACACCCGACTACATGAACGTCACCTACGCCGGGTTTGCCGGTGACCCTGCCGCGTGGAGCGGACCTGATGGCAGTAACGCGCAAGGCTGCGAGAACCTGATTGAGTTTCAGAAGCGCCTGCGACGTGACGACATCTCGCTCACGCACACCATCGTGCACCCCACCATCGACCGTATGCACGACAAGACCTTCACCGACAATCGTCATGTGCCCTTGCACAAGGTTGGCGAGACGTCGGACGGCATCGTGGTTCGTGGGGCCCGCATCTTGGCTACGCTTGCGCCGTTCGCGGACGAGATGGCGGTGTATCCGGGCCATCCGCTGCCCGACGGTGCCGGTGACGAGTACGCCATCAGTTTCGCGATCCCGATGGACACACCCGGCATGGTGCTGCTGTGTCGTGACAGCATGAGCGTCGCTGGTGTCGATCCCTTCGACAAGCCGTTTTCCGGTGGATTCGACGAGCAGGACGCCTTCGTGATTTTCGACGATGTTGTCGTGCCGCGTGACCGTGTCTTTATCGGGGGCGACGTGGCGACGTACAACACGGCTATGGCCACCAACTGGTGGCCCAACATCATGCAGCAGACCACCATTCGAGCGCTGACCAAGATGGAGTTCCTCTACGGTCTCGCAACTCGTATGGCTGAGTCCGTGAACGACATGAACGAGGGCACCCTCGACATGCTGGGTGAGCTGGCCGGATACGTCGAGGTCACTCGCAACGCCATCTTGTGTGCCGAGGATCATGCGTACGACAACGGCAACGGAGTGTTCTACCCCGAAGGCCGCGCCCTTCATCCGATGCGGGCCTTGCTGGCCACGTGGTTCCCGCCGCGAACGAGATCATCGCCCTGATCGGCAGTCATAATCTGCTAGCCACCCCCACCCGCGCCATGCTTGACGATGACCGTTTGCGCCCGCTGCTCGACCAGTATCTGTGCGGCGCAAACGGAGCGTCAGCGGAAGATCGGGCCGCGGTGTACCGCCTAGCGTGGGACTTCATCGGTTCGGGTCTCGGTGCCCGCAACAACCTGTACGAGCGCAACTACCTGGGCTCGGCCAAGACCAGCCGCGTCGGTGCCCACATGCTCTATATGAATCGCACCCGGGCCTACGCCCTGGTCGACGACATGCTCAGCCGCGCTCGGCCCTCCGAGGTCTGACGGAAATCGCAGCCGGTTTGCCGCAGTGCGCACGTAGCCTGCGTGTGTGGCGTTCACCATCGGCTTCCTGCACACGGCCTCGGTTCACGTCGACACGTTCACCGAGCTGGTCGGATCACAAGCTCACACCCGCCACATTGTCGATGAGTCACTTCTTGCCGATGCACGCGCTCACGGAGTCGATGATGCGCTGCGTGATCGACTCGTCGCCCGGCTGCGAGAAGCGGCCGACGGCAGTGGCGTTGTGGTCTGCACCTGTTCCACCATCGGCGGCGAGGCGGAACGTCTCGCGTCTCAGGTCGCGGTGCCGATTATCCGCATCGATCGGCCATCGGCCCAGGCCGCCGTCTCGATCGGCCGACGTGTCGCCGTTGTGGCTGCGGTTGAAAGCACCGTGGCGCCAACGTCGAGCCTTCTCCACGAGGTCGCTCTTCATCAAGGCGTTGAGCTTGAGTTGTCGATCGTTCGTTGTCTCGACGCGTGGTCACACTTCGAACGGGGTGACACCCGCGCCTACCTTCAGTCGATCGCCCGTCACGTCACCGACTTCCCCGACGCCGTCGATGTCTTTTTACTGGCCCAGGCGTCCATGGCGAGAGTGAGCGAATACTGCGACATGACTGTTCCACTGCTGAGCAGTCCCGGCCTTGCAGTCCAAGCCGCCCTCACGCATCGCTAACACGGCGATTGTTCGTAGGCGAGAGCCATCCACTTCTGAATGCGATCATCGAAGTCGGCGGGCGTGCGAAGGTTGAACACGCTGTAGAACTTGCCACTGTAGGAGATCGGCTTGCGCGTCATACGCGGATGCGTGACTCGGCTGGGCAGGGTAAGACACAGCGCCACCCATTTCTGCATCGGGCGAAGCTCAACGAAGGTGCGTGATCGCTTCAGGAAGATGCCGACGGCCACTGGTTCCACCACGAATGGTCCGAGGGTATCGGCGAACGCGGCGACCACTTCGTAGATCGGTCGCTCGTGCGATGGTCCGGTCGAGAAGTACTCCTCCAACGACAGTGCTGGAGCACACTCATGCGACTGCCCCTTGCGTCCAAACTGTCGCTGGCATCGATCACAAATCCACGCAGGCACAGATCAAGCTTGGCACCAGTCTGTTCGACGCGTCGCCATCAGTAACATGCGGCAATTGCTGTTGGGGCGAGGCCGCCGGCATCCGGACAGGCAAGGCTCAAGTTCGCGGACGCCAAAGAGGTTGCCGGGCAATCACGCTGAGAAGTGAGGAACGCTGTCTCGTGTGCAAGTTCGGCGGTGCGCCAGATCCGGGCTTGCACGACGAGGAGCACGCGGCCGTTCGGCAGCTCTGTCATCGACCCCACCTCGAACACCAAGTGGGGGTGAGCGAGCGCGCCGTGGCGATCATTTCAGCTGAGTGGTCGATGCCCCGGACGTCGAGTCCGCGATCGTGCGGATAGGACGTGACACGCCCGACGCCACATCCGACATCAAGCACGAGAGCTTTGTCGACGGCGAGCGAGAGCGGGACCGGCTGGCCGATCAGGAGCGGATGCTGCAGTTCCTCGAACGACTCATCGAACAAGGGGTTGTCGCCGTCGTCGCCCCAGGGGGGATTGACTTTCGTGGTGCACTCGGATGCAGCGATAAGTCCGACGAGGGAAAACCGTTTCCCGGTTGCGGCGGCGGAACGCACCCTTCGAGCACCCCCTGGCAAGCGCCCTACACTGCGGCGGCGCGACTTGAGCGGAGGTGTTCGAAGGTGGTGCCGTCGATGGCGGGCCAGCCGAACTCTTTGCGCATCGCGTCCACCGCGTGTTGGTACGCCTGCAGGTTGACGTATGCCGCGTGGCGGTCGGTGGCTTGGTGGCGGACGCCGCCGGACACGTCGGGATCGGGACCGGCGAACCGGGTGCGCAGACGGGCGTATAGGGCAGGGTCGTGTTCGGCCGCCCAGGCGCTGCGGGCGATGAGGTCACTCATGTTGTCGAACAATGTGTACGCGCCACCGTCGCCTTCGGTGAAACCAATGGCAGCGAGGCCGTCTTGATCCGCCGAGAACAGCCGCATGTAGAGCGAGGGTCGGCCGCCCTTCCAACGGAACATAGACGTATCGAGGTACGGCACCGTGGTGGCGTAACCGGTTGCAAAGACAACCAAATCGAATGCCTCACGCGTTCCGTCAACGAACACCACGTCGGCCCCGTCGAAGCTCTTGATGTCACCGCGCACGGAGAGATCACCATGACGCAAGTGGTGCAGGATCTGGTCGTTCAAGATGGGGTGGGTCTCGAACAGTTTGTGATCGGGCTTGGGCCAACCGTGCTTGGACGGGTCACCCATGATGAGTTTCAACAGTGGCGGGAAGACGCGCTGGGCGACCTTCATCGGAAGGTGCGGGCCCGAGTTGGCGAACACGTCGGCCGGCATGCCGAAGATGTGCTTGGGGATCAGGTGATAGCCGCGCCGCAGACTGATGGCGGCGGAGGCGGCAAACCGAGCCGCGTCACAGGCAATGTCAACGCCCGAGTTCCCGGCACCGACCACAAGCACCCTCTTGCCGGCGAACTGTGAGCCGGTCTGATACTTCTGCGAGTGGATGATGTCGCCGGCAAAGCCTTCCTGACCTGGAAGCGACGGCATGGACGCATGCCACTGGGTGCCGTTGGCGCAGGTAAGGGTTCGATACCGGCGGGTCGAGCCATCGGAAGTCTGCACTACCCAGGCTTGGCCGTCCCACGATGCGTGCTCTACGGACGTGTTGAACTGGATGTGTTTGTTCAAGCCATACATGTCGGCGAAGGAGCGCAGGTAGTCCAGGATCTGATCGTGGCGCGGGTAGTCGGGATACGACTTCGGCATCGGCAGCCCGAGATAGGCCGACTCATCCCGCGAAGAGATGAAGTGGGCAGATTCGTACATCGGGGTGCCGACGTTGGTGCGATCCCAGATGCCGCCGACCGCCGAATGTTTCTCGAACACGTCGACCTTCAGACCGACATGCAACATCGCTCGCAATGCAGCCAGGCCCCCCGGGCCGGCTCCAACAATGCAGTGGCGAACCTCGTGCGGCATATCTGCCATGGCGATCTCCCCGGAGCGGTAAACGATTCTCGCTGATGGTAGGCCACGCGGGTGACGCGTAATGGGTCGGCGCACGATGGCATTCGCCGACAAGACTGATGCGATGTCGACGGTCTCGCCCTGGCCTCTTTTGGCGCGTCTTGCTCGACCACACCGCAAAGCCACGCTCGGTTTCGCCGCAGCACTCACCGCGTCGACTGCGGTGGCGTTGGCAGGGCCGGTGCTCTTAGGGCTGTTCGTCGACCGCCTGAAGTCCGGCAAGGGAGTGAGCGAACTTCTCCCCATCGGCATTGCGTACGTGGTAGGTGGCCTGGCAGCGACAGGTATCAACGTGTTGGTGACGTGGCGGTCGACCACCCTGGCCTGGAAGATCACCAACACCCTTCGCACCGACCTTGCTCGGCGGGTGCTCGATGCCGACCGAGCGTTCCTGCGGGACCATCCGACGGGCGAACTCGTCAGCCGCATCGACGGCGATGTCAGTGCCCTTACCGACATGCTGGCCATGTTCGTTGCTCGTGTGTTGTCGGTGGTGTTCGTCGCTCTTGGCGGGGTCATCGTGCTTGCGATCCTCGCCCCGATTTTGGCACCGGTGTTCCTGGTCAACATGCTCGTACTCGCATGGTTCATGTGGGCCCACCGCTCGGCCGTGCTAACCGAAGCCGAGGCGGCGCGTGACGCCGAAGGTGAGCTGCTCAGTGTGGTGGAGGAACGGTTGAGTGGTGCCGACGACCTCGCGACGCTCGGTGCCGGTCACGTCGCGGTTGCCCGGGTAGCTGACGCGGCGCAAGTGATGTTGCTTACCGGCAGCGCCACTATGCATGAGCAGGTGAAGGTCATCGGCAAACTTCGCACGTTGGTCGCGGCCAGCCAAGTCGCCATGATGGTGGTCGGGGCGTTGCTGCTCTCGCGTGGGATTGTCACTCTCGGGACGGTGTTCGTCGGTTTTCGCATGGTGGCCGCGGTAAGCGGTCCAATCGAAGGGATTGGCTGGCGACTGCGGGAGTTGGCCGGGGCCGGAGGGTCGGCTCGACGTATAGCCACCTTGATCGCCCGCCCCGTTGCCGAAGTTGGCGAGAGCTCCTTTCCCGCAGGCGGCCTTGACGTGCACATGGATACCGTCGGTCTCACCTACGACGACGGCGATACCGAAGTGTTGTCCGACGTGTCGCTGCGCGTGGCCGCGGGTCGTCGCCTTGGCCTGGTCGGTCGCACCGGATCGGGGAAAACGTCCATCGCTCGACTCCTCCTACGCATCGTGCCGGTCACGTCGGGCGAGGTGCGATTCGGAGGCGTTCCATGTCACACCGTGTCGGAGATCGAGTTCCGCAACCGCATCGCGGCGGTGCCCCAGGAGGTGCAGCTATTCCCGGGAACGGTGCGTGACAACGTTGCGCTCTTTGACGATGAGGTGAGCGACGCCGACGTCGAAGAAGCGTTGGGCGAGGTGGGTCTGGCCGACTGGCTACAGGCCCAAAGCAACGGGCTCCAAACACAACTTGCTACAACTGATGGCGGCGCCGGACTGTCGGCCGGCGAGGCACAGCTGCTGGCCTTGGCTCGACTTTTCTGTCGCCAGCCTTCTGTCATCGTGCTTGACGAGGCCACCTCGCGGATCGATCCAGAGACCCAAGCGCAGCTTGAAGCAGCAACCGAACGACTCCTCGTGGGGCGAACAGCTGTCATCATCGCTCACCGATTGGCCACCCTTGACCGGTGCGATGACATTGCCGTTTTGGATGCTGGGCGGGTGATCGAGTTCGGCTCGCGTCGCGATCTCCTGGCTGACCCGAACTCGGCCTTTGCCCGTCTCACGCGGGCGGGCAGTGAGGAGTGGATCGTATGAGCATGTGGAGCGATATCGGCCGCGGCGTACGACTCGCCAACTACCGCGGAAAGCACTTCTGGTTGGGTTCGCTGGCGTGGTTGGGGCTCTTCGCCTTTCCGGTTCTGCCCGGGCTGTTGACGGGCGCGGCATTCCGAGAACTCCAGCGCCACGGCTCGACCGGGCGCTTCTACCTGCTGGCTGTCGCCCTTGTGGTCAGCCAGGGGCTCTTTACAGTGGGCCACATCGTTGGGGCCACCGTCTACGCGCGCGGGTACGAGGCAGGGCTTGGTCTGCTTCAGATCAACATGGTGCATGCTCAGGTCGTCTCCGGCGGTCCTGATGCCGGGCCTCGCACCCGCGCCCCGTCGGAGGCGGTCAGCCGCTTCCGTGATGACCCTCGCGACATCATGCTCTTCGTGGACACGCTGGTTGACATCGCGGGTGCCGGCATCTTTGCGGCAGTGGCGATCACCGTGATGTTCCGCATCAACGCGCTCGCCACCATTGTTGGCGTACTGCCTATGGTGGCGCTCACGTTCTTCAATCACTCGGCCGGCCATCGCAGTCGACGCGCTCGGGCTATCGCTCGCCAGTCAACATCCGAGGTCACCGGCTTTCTGGGTGCGGCACTAGGAGCGGCCACCACCGTCAAGGTGTTCGGCGCGGGTCCTGCGGTGTTGCGTCGGCTCGACCAGTTGAGTGACCACCGCGCCAAGGCCAACGTGAAAGATCAGGTCATCACCGAGAGCATGTTCACCGTGACCGACACGGTGGCCGACCTGTGCCTGGGTCTGTCGCTTCTCGTCGCCGCTCTCGGTGCCAGAGCCGGACGACTCGATGCAGGCGGCGTGGCCCTCTTTGCTTCCTATCTCGGCAACCTCGTTTGGCTCCCTCGTCGCCTCGCGATGCTCTTCGTCGGCCATCGACGGTTCGAAGTGTCGGCCGGGCGGATGGAAAAGTTGCTGCCGGAGCGAACAGCATCGGTCGATCCGCTGATCGCGCATCGCGTCGCACCGATTCTTGGCGGCGGCCCGGTCGCCCGACCCGTCGTCGCCGTTCGAAATCCGCTCGATCGACTTGAGCTGATCGGCATCTCCAATCTCGAGCGCGGCCTGGATGGCGTGAATCTGGTGATACGACGAGGGCAGATTGCCATCGTCACCGGTCCGGTTGGGGCCGGGAAATCATCGTTACTGCAGGCCGTGCTTGGGCTCATCCCAATCGACGCCGGCCAGGTGCGCTGGAACGACGAGACCGTTCTGGACAGGGCCGCGTTCTTCATCCCTCCGCACTGTGCGTTCGTGCCCCAAACGCCAACCCTGTTCGCTGAGTCGCTCGTGGAGAATCTGCGGTTGGGCGAAGACATCGAGGGCGACACCCTTGCGGCAGCCCTTCGCCAGTCGGCCTTCGATGACGACGTCGCTGGCTTCGCTGATGGACTTGCGACTCGCATAGGCAGCCGCGGTATCCGCCTGTCAGGTGGCCAGCTCCAACGTGCCGCTGCGGCTCGGGCGTTCGTGAGGCACACCGAACTGGTTGTACTTGATGACCTCACCAGTGCCCTCGACGTCGAGACCGAGCTGCTGCTATGGGAACGACTTCGAGCCAATGGCGTCACCGTGCTGGCGGCCTCAACTCGCCCTGTAGCTCTCGCTCAGGCCGATGTGATTCTCGACCTCGGACGGACGTACGACTCAGCCTTGTGACGGATGACTCGTGTGACAGCTGGCCCGCGTAACCCGGCGTTTACATCGGTGGTCGAGGATGCTCACATGACCAAGAACGAAAGCGGTGTCCCTGACCTCGATCCGCGCCGGGTACTCGAGTCGTTAGTTTCCGAACTCGAGAACCTCCTGAATCTGGTGCCGCTGGGTGCCCAAGGCCACCTCATTGAGCTCCACGGCGCCCTCTTGGCGTACAACCTCGAAGGTCACGTCGAGCTTCTGCCCGACGCGTTCTTCGGTATGTCGCAGCGGCGCTGGAAAGAACGACGAGTGCTTCGCGCCGCGCGTCTCATCGGTCGTCGAGGCCAAGGCGATGCCGACCTCATCATGAGAATTGCGTCTCAGATCATCGAGACCAATGTGTACCTCATCGATCCCGAGCTGCAGTGGTTCGCCTCCTGAAACCGAAGCAGAGCCGCAAGGTCGTTTAGCCGTGCGCGTTGAGGAACTCGATCAGTTTGCCGCCGACCTCTTCCGGAGCATCCCACTCCATGAGGTGCCCGGCACCGGCGATGATGTCGGCACCGCCCCACTTCTGGGCTAGGCCGACCGGCGACACGACATCAAGCTCGCCCCACAGGGTGAGACGTGGCTGGGTGATGCGGTGGAGACGTTTGCCCAACCCTCGTTCACCGAACGGCCACAGCATGTTGGCCGCTGCGGTATCGCACAGATAGCGCGACACTGGGAACTCTTCGGGACCGAGTTCGGCGAAGCGATTGACAAACGCGTCGGGCACATCTTTGGCGAACAGGTATGGCGGGCGCTTTGCGGAAACCTCGGCGTAGATGTCGTGCCCCGGGTTCGACGCATCGAAAATCCCAAACGGCGCGAGCAACGAAACGGACGTCACGATCTCGGGCCGAAGGATTGCCAGTTCGGCTGCGACCATGCCACCAAGCGACGCACCGACAACGTGATACGGACCCGAGCCGAGCGCGTCGATGGCGTCCCACCAGATGGTGTACCAGTCGAGGTACTGCTCCGGTGCGGTGAAGCCGGCTTTGCCATCGAACCCAGGAACGGACGGCACAACGACGTTGTGGCCAGCAGCCTCGACCGCCTTCATGGCGGGGGAGAGTTCGGGGTGGCCGTAGATGCCGAACAGGTAGAGAACGTCGGTCATCAGCCGCGGGCCTTGTCGTAACGGGTGCCGCCGACGGCGTACTGCGGCCACCACGGATCGTCCCACTCAGCGTGCAGCGTCTTGAGGGCTGGCGCTACCTTGTCACCGAACATTTGTGTGTTGTAACGGGTGAGCTCGTCACTCATGTTGCCAAACTGCAGCATCGTGCAAAGGTGGCCGACGTTGAGTTCGGTGCAAGCTGATTCAAGCGTTTCGCGCACCGTGTCGGGGCTACCGATGACGACGTAGCCGTTGTCCAGCATTTCCGCCCAGGTGAGGTCGTGGTTGGCCTGCTTGGCTCGAACCGTGGCTCGGACCTGTGACTTGTACTTGGCCCGAGTGGACGCCTCTGTGGTGTAACCAGGAGCGTCGGTGTAGCCGGGGTAGACGTGCAGTGACCGGTTGAAGAAGTACTCGGCCGGCTCGCGGTAGAGCTTCTCGGCCTCAGCGTCGGTGTCGGCCACTCCGATGAACTGGGTGAGCGCGAGGCGGTGCGGGTTGCGGTCCTTGCCGTTGGCGTCAACACGATCCCAGTAGCCGCCAACCGTCTCACGCACCTGCTTGTAGCCGTAGTAGGTGAGCGCGCCGTAGACAAAGTCGTTCTGCGCGCAGTAGTCCCACGTTTCCACCGAGCCGCCACCGGGAATCCAGATGGGTGGGCCGGGCTTCTGCATCGGCCGTGGCACCGGGTTGACGGTGCGCAGTTGGGTGAACTTGCCGTTGAACGCGAACACCTTCTCGGCCGACCACGCTTGTCGAATGAGGTCAATGCCTTCGGCGTACTTCTGACGCAGCGTGCCGGGGTTCTCGCTGTACGAGTAGCAGGTGTCCATTGACGTGCCGACGGGGAAGCCGGCCACGAGTCGGCCACGCGATATCACGTCGAGCATGGCGAACTCTTCGGCGATACGCACCGGGGGGTTGTACAACGCCACCGAGTTACCGAGCACGGTGATGGCAGCGCGGCTCGTCTTGGACGCCAGGATGGAGGCGATGAGGTTGGGCGAGGGCATAAGGCCGTAGCCATTGTTGTGGTGTTCGTTCACGCAGATACCGTCAAAGCCGCAGTCCTCGGCGAAGACCAATTGGCCGATGTACTTGTCGTAGGTGTCGGCCATGACTTCGGCGTCAAACAGGGCGGGGTCGATGTCGACCCATACGCTGCGATTCTCCTTGTTGAAGTTTTCCGGCAGGTCCGGATAGGGCATGAGGTGGAACCACATCATCTTCATGTGACCAGTGTCTCCTGCCGCCGTCGCCGAGTCCACGACCGTTATCCGCTCGAATCATGTCCCAGTCGGTCATAATCGATCTCGGGGTAGGACCTTGCGACAGAACCGTTTGTGTGGCGACGGGTTTTGTCGCAAAGTCCACATGGTGAGGCGCGTCGGCAACTGAGTGAGACTGGGCGGATGATGGACGACGGCGAGGTGATCACGCGGCTGCGCGACGCGGGGGTGCAGCGCGGGTCGCTCGTTGGTCTTGCCCTTGGCCACTCGTCCGGGTTTGGTTTGGCTGTGGGGGATCACTCCTGGTCGGTCGATGCGAGTGCTCTGGTCATTGCTCGGATCGACCAAGAGCTTCATCCGCGTTGGGTGATGTGGTCCCAGGAGACCGCAACGCAACTCACCGCAGCTGGTGTTCGGGTCGGGATCTGTTGGGACGTAGCGGCCGTTCACCGATCTGCTGTTTGGCGGCTGGCGGGTGGACCCGGCCCGATCATGGGCGGCGTTGCAGAACCTGTCGATGGACTCGATCCCCACGGTTGGGCAGTTCGACTTTCACGCTACGCATGCCGATGATGGTGATGACGAGAATCCGACTCGGCCAGATGGTCACCTTCGGCCCGAGTGGGTGGCCGGTGCCTGGTCACGGTCTCTCGACCGGTTGGCTCGCTGGGCTGCGACCGCACTCACGGCGTGCGGACTGCAGCAGGAACGCTTGGCCGCGTTGTCGGTCGGTGGTAATCCACTGGCGACGGCGCGGGCCGAGTCGGCGGCTGAATTGCTCTGTGCGGAGTTGACGTTCGATGGGCTGCCCGTCGATAGCGCTGCGGCAGAGGATGTGATCGGCTTCGTTTGTCGGGCCGCGCCCGTCGTCGGAACGGGAAGCCGCCGAACTGCGCCGAGTCCGCGATGACGCGGTGCTCCAGCATGCACCCGATGGGGACACGACCGACCTGCGCAATCCCGGTCAGGTGAAGTCGTTACTTATGCGGCTCGGCATTGATGTGCCCGACACTCGGGCCTGGCGTTTGGAGGAGATGCGGACGGCCAATCCGTTGATCGATGCGCTGCTCATCTGGCGCAAGGCCGAGCGCGTGCTCACCACCTACGGGTATGGCTGGCTCGATAACAACATTGGTTCCGATGGTCGTTTGCGTGGTGCGTGGAGCAGCAGTGACGGGGCAGCGGGGCGCATGACGGCGCAGGCCGGTCTGCACAACATGCCCGCTGACATGCGCGTCGCTGTCGTCGCCGAACAGGGTCACGTTTTTGTTCGCGCTGATCTGGGACAGATCGAACCGCGAGTACTCGCGGCCGTGTCAGGCGACCAATCGCTCGCGAGGGCAACGACGGCCGATGACCTGTACGCGCCGGTCGCTCAACGGCTTGGTGTCGAACGGGCGGTCGCCAAAGTCGCCGTGCTCGCCGCCATGTACGGCCAGACCTCAGGCACGGCTGGGCAGGCGTTGCGCGGTTTGGAGTCTGCCTATCCCGTAGCGATGCGCTATCTGCACGACGCAGCGGCCACGGGCGAGGCGGGTACCGACATTCGTACCTTCGGCGGCCGCCTTGTCCGCATGGGCGAGACGCCTTATGGCCTGAGCGATCGCGATGAACGAGCAGTGGCGGCGTCGCGTGGTCGCTACGCCCGCAACGCCGTGGTGCAAGGAGCGGCAGCCGAGCTGTTCAAAGTATGGGCGGTAACCGTGCGAGCCCGTGGCGTGTCGATCGGCGCCCGCATTGTGCTGTGTCTGCACGACGAACTACTCGTGCACGTACCGATCGAACGCGCTGATGAAACAGTCCTACTGCTCGACAACTGTCTGCAGGAGGCTGCGCGTCGCTGGACCAACGGTGGGCCCGTCCGTTTCGTCACCGACACCAGCATCATCGAACGCTGGTCGGACGCGAAGGGCTAAGTCGTCCAGCCCGGGTTGCGGCCGAGGAAGGCGACAAAGCGGTCCATTGGCGCGGCATCGTCGGGGACGATGACCTCCGCCTCGAACATGCCGGTGCCGCGGTACTGCGGCTGCAGGATGGCCTGCGACGCAGTTAGGGCCGCGTCGGCCTCATGGTCGGAGTAGGGCGATGCCTGGGCGGTGGCTCGGCACAGATCCCAGCCGTGGCCGATGTACTCCATCAGCAGCATGTTGACCACAAACTCGCCCGGCAGTGGTGACGATGTCATGGTCATTGGTCGGTCAAAGCCCTTGGTCCGCAATCCGTCAATGATGCGGACGGAAGACGCTGCGAAGGTGTCGGCCCAGTCCGAGGTGACCGTGTGCGTCATAGGGTCGAAGGGCAGCGAAGCGTCATTGATGGAGCTGTCGAAGACCTGGACCCAGACGGCGACATGGCTGAGTACGTCCGCCACATCGAACTTCCCGCAGGGTGTCGCTCGGCCATGGTGGTCGCTCGCCACGCCGCGAAGGACGGTCGTCGTCTTGGTGAACATGTGGTCGAGGATGTCGATGCGGTTGTCCATGGCTCACACCCTACGAACTCGGGTGTGCCCCGTCTTTGAAAAAGCCGACAGCCGTTAGTATCTGGTTGTGGTGAAGTCGATAGCCAACGACCCGAGGGCGATCGTTCGTCCATCGGTTGCGTTCGATCACTTCACGATGCAGCAGTGGGCTCCTGATCCTCCGATCGACCGGTTCGTCACCCGATACTGGAAGACGGCGTGGGATCTCCCTGAACCGTTCGTTCAGCCGATCGTGACGTACCCGGCGGTGAACGTTGTGGTGCAGGCTGACGGCTCGGCGGTGGTGAGCGGAGTGCAGCGGAGGAATGACCAACGCGAACTGCGCGGTTGTGGTTGGGCCTTGGGTGCGCTGTTTCGGTCGGGTGGCTTTCGTCCGTTCGTGACGGCTCCGATGGGCCTACTCGTGGACCAACGGGTGCCGATGGCGCAACTCTTCGGTCAAGAGGGATTGGAGTTGGCCCGGCGTATCGTCGATTCGACTGACGACGAGGAGCGGCTCGCCGTCTTCAGTACGTTTCTCGCGGCGAGAGCCCCGACGGAGCGAACTGTCGGCGAGGACATTTCCGATCTGGTCGAGTGGGCCGTTTTCAGCAACCCGCCCGTCACGTCGGTGACGGATCTTGCGTTGCAGGCCGGCGTATCTCAACGAACGCTGCAGCGCTCATTCATCGAGCAGGTCGGCATCGGACCAAAGCAGGTTCTGAACCGCCTGCGCGTCCAAGCCGCAGCGGCCGCGGCACAGGCCCCGATCACGTCATGGGCCGATGTCGCCCATCAACTCGGCTACGCCGACCAGGCCCATCTCACCAGCGCGGTCCGCGCGGCGTATGGCGCGCCCCCAGCTGCGTACGCCCGCGGAGAAGCCGCTGGAGTGAGCCCCGAATCGCGCCCGGGTGAGCGTCTGCACCGCTGACCACGAGACGTGAGCCTGTCCTGTTCGACAAGTAATGTCGGGCCCATGGCTAAGCCGACGATTTCCGTCTCCCGCGACATCCCCGCTTCCTCCGAGCGAGTCTTCGCGCTGGTAACCGACCTGCCGAAAATGGGTGAGCTGTCGCCGGAGAACACCGGAGGAAAGTGGCTTGCCGGCGCCACGGGTCCGGCCGTGGGTGCGAAGTTCAAGGGGACCAACGGTAAGGGCTCGAAGACGTGGACGACTGAAGCGACGGTCGCCGAGTTCCGTCCGCACGAGGCGTTCGCGTTTGAGGTGAACGTCGGCCCAGTGAAAGTGGCGCGTTGGGCATACGCCATCGAACCGAAAGGCGACGGCTGCACCGTCACCGAGACATGGACAGAACGCCGCCCGAAGCTCCTGCAGATCCTTTTTGGCAAAGCCGTTTCCGGAGTAGCCGACCGCTCTGCGTTCAACAAGACGAGCATGGAGACCACCTTGCAACGCGTGGCCGAGCGACTGGCCTGATGTCGATCAGGTGATGGCCTTTGCCAACGACGCAATGCCCCGCTCGATCGTTGGACTGTCGTAATAGGCGAAGCTCAGGCGCATGTAGTTGGCGTGGCTGCCGTCGACGGTGAACTTGCTGCCGCTACGGAAACCGACCTTGTGTTCGGCTGCTTTCGGAAGGAAGGTTGTGGTGTCGGTACCGTCGGGGAAACGGAGCCAGAAGAAGTAGCCACCGTCGGGCACGTAGTAGCTGACGGACTTCGGAAACAGCGACATGAGGGCCGCGTCCATAACCATCACACGTTCGCGATAGGTGGTGCGAAGGAAGTCGAGATAGTTGCGAAGTGAACCATCTTCGACAAGGGTCTTGACTATGGCTGAAGTGAACGGATTGAGGCCGCCTCCGCTCACGATAAATCCTGCGTTGGCTAGCTGCTGGATCAGTGGCGTGGCCGCTTGGATCCAGCCGAGTCGCAGACCGGGGGCCAGGATCTTGGTGAACGTTCCCAACGACAGCACCACGCCGCTGTCGGTCCACGCCGCCATCGGTGGCGGCACCGATGCGGTGTAGCTGAGCAGGTGGTACACCTCGTCTGCCACGATCAGAAACTCGTGCTCCTTGGCGAGTGCCACCAGTCGTTCTCGCCGATCGAGCGGCAGGGTGTAGCCGGTCGGATTCTGAAACGTAGGAATGATGTAGATGAACGCCGGTCGCCCGACAGCCAGCGCAGCTTCGAGCGCGTCGATGCGAATACCGTCTTCATCAACCGGGATACCCACGATACGAAGCTGATGCTGGCGGAAGATGTCGAGCGCCAGGAAGTAGCTCGGCTCCTCGACGAACACGACATCGCCCGGTTGGGCGAACACGCTGCACACCTGATCGATGGCTTGTGAGTTGCCGTTGGTTATGAACATCGGCTCCGGGTCACACGTGACCCCGTAGGTGTCGGTGAGAAATTCGGCGAGGGCGAGACGCAGGTAGCCGTCACCCAACTCGGTGCCGTATTGGAGTGCGTACGGCTCGATACCCTTCGCCATCGCCGCGCGAAAGAGTTCGGTCGGCAAGATCGCGTCCTGCGGATGACCGATGCCGAAGTCGACAACGTCGGACGGCGCCCACGCCTGCGTGGTCTGCGCGATGAGCGCTGCCCGACGAGCAGGGTCGAGAGCTATTTCGGGTCCAGTTCCAGCGACAAGCTGTTCATGCAATAGCGCTGGCCGGTGGGATTCGGGCCGTCGGGGAAGCGATGACCCAGGTGCGAACTGCACTTCTTGCACACCACTTCCTCGCGGACCATGCCGTGGCTGCGATCGATCTTCACTTCGACGGCGTCGCTGTCCATTGGGTCGTAGAAACTTGGCCAGCCACTGCCGGACTCGAACTTTGTGTCGGACGAGAACAGCTCGGCCTTACAGGCAGCGCAACGGTAGACACCATCGTCGTGGCAGTCGACGTACTTGCCGGCCCAGGCTCGTTCGGTGCCAGCCTGGCGCAACACGTGGTACTGCTCGGGCGTCAGAATCTTGCGCCACTCTTCTTCAGTCTTTTCGATTTCGGGCATGCGGATATTCTCGCACCGCTTGTAGCGGTTCGAAACGCCGGATACCTAAACAGCTCCTTACGAGTGGACTCCCAGCGTTAGCCTCTCGGCATGACCCGGCCTGTTCCCACTTTGGTGAAGGTCCTGGCGGGACTGGCTCCGGTGCTCGCATCGCCCATCATCACCTACGCGCTTCATCGGGGATCAGTCCTCCACGAAGGATCCGAACCCCGACTACTTCCTCCATCCGCCATCCATTTCACCGTCGACGGTAACGACCGCTGCGTTGATCGCCACGGTACTCGCGCTTGTCGGGCTCGGCGTGCTGGTTCCTCGCTGGAATGAAGGTTCGCTCCATGCCGCGTGGAAACGCGTGGTGGTGTGTCTGGTGATCTGCGGGATTCTTGTTGGGGGGTTCTACCGCGTCGCAACCGCAGCAGTGATTGGCGCCAACATCGGTGCAGGGGTCATGGTGCTTTTTGCCGGACCAGCGTTGCTCGCGCTCCTCGTCGGCGCGTTCTTCTCGGCTCGAAAGGCCCGGGAGCCAGTGGCCTCGACTACTCCGGTGGAGCAGTAAATCGGCGACGCTGCCAACGCATAGGAACCTTGACGCGTTGGTTGAGTTTGCCCGACCACTTTGGTGACAGGCCCTCATGGCGGAGCGCTTCGACCAATTCGGACGCAATCGAAAGCGTGGCCGCAGGGTAGGCGTCCGGTTCGATGTCGCCAACCGCGGTGTACGACAGACCGAGGCCGTGCCCATCAACGGCGCGCTCGGTATCGTTCCAGTGGAAGAACACGAGGCCGCGCACCGCTTGGCCAAGCGAAACAGCGGCGTCCACTTCGCTCATGACTGCTGCGAATCCGCAGTTCTGGCAGCACGCAAAGTTCTGGCGAAAGAGAATGCCGTTTGCTTCCAGCGCCATCGCTGCGTGACCGAGCCGATCGTTGTCGGTGGTGCCCCACATCCGCTCTTCGTGGTCGTGAGCGACGAGCGCCCGGTCTACCGCGTCGGCCGAGCATTGCGTGAGTTCAGGCGTCGGGTCGCCGTGGCCAATCACCTCGATGATCTCGCTCACCGCTTCATCGCGGGTGGCGAATCCGGCCCGCACAATCCGGTCCGCCAGCTCCACGATCTCTGCTTCGGTGGCCGGCACGCATCCAACCTATGAGCGTCCCTTGCGAAGCGCACGGAACGGCAAGCGCGGGCGCGTAGGGTAGGGAAATGGACGATGCGGACGGGCGAACTTGCGAGTTCATCAGGCGGTTCTTCGCCACCCTTAGCCGGCAACATGGTCGCGGCGGAGACGGTCGGTACCGGCCAGCTGCGCAATGGCCGCCCCTATCGCAACAGGTACGCCTGGATCATCGAGATGAACGACGGTCTGGTCGGCCACGTGCAGGAATACATGGACACGGCTTACGTCCGAACGGTCGTGTAGCCAACGTTCATCGGACGAGTGGGGGCCTGGGCGACTCGGCTCCCGGTATTAGGTCATTGGATGGCTGAACCATGCGGCTAGGGCTTCAAGGCCTTCGTCGATGGTGATCCGGGGAGTCCATCCGAGGTCGTCTCTGGCCGGGCGGGGATCGAACCAGTGCGCGGTGCCGAGTTGCTCGGCCAGGAAGCGGGTGAGTGGCGGTTCGGTGGTTCGTCGGGTGGCCTTCCAGACTCGTTCAACGAGCGAACCGGCGACCCGAGCGATCGGGAGCGGCACGTCTTTGGGAGCGAACGGAACACCTGCAGCCGCACAGATGCCGGCCACCAGATCGCGGATTGGTCGCGGTTCGCCGTTGGCAATGACGTAAGCGCGACCAGCACACGAGGCATGAGGACGAACCCGGTCGAGCGCGGCCACCAGCGACTCGGCTGCGTTCGTGATGTACGTCGTGTCGATGAGAGCGGCACCCCCTCCCACCAGGGCCAGCCGTCCGCTTTTGGCTCGGTCAACGATGCGGCCGACCAGCTGCGTATCACCTGGCCCCCACACCAGATGCGGACGAATGGCGACCACGGCAAGATCGCCGGCGTTCGCGGCAAGCGCCACCTGTTCGGCCATGGCCTTGGATTCGGCATAGAAGGCGTCCTTGCGCCCGAGTACCGGCGGCTCGGCACCGAGTCCGGCTATGGCGTCACCCTCGTGGGCGACCGACGGAGAAGAGACGTACACGATGCGGCCGATGCCCGCGGCTCGGGCCGCAGCCAGCGACGTTGTTGGTGCCGTCCACGTTGATGCCCCGGTAGTCGTCCCACGAGCCGACCACGCCCACCTTGGCGGCAGCGTGCACGATGGCGTCACACCCAGCCGCCGCGCGTGCGACGGCCGTGGCGTCTCGGATATCGGCGGACACTTGCTCGGCTTCCAACGTCGCCTGGCCTCGTTGCAGGCACACCACATCGTCACCCCGCGCCAGCAGAATCTCGGCGGTGGTGCGGGCCAACAGGCTGGTCGCCCCGGTCACCAGAACTCTCACGTTCTGGCCCGCCTTCCATCGAGCACGTCCGTCGCCCATGCGGCCAGCGCAGCTCGATCGATCTTGGCGTTGTGGCGAATATCTACGGGCAACTTCTTCCGGCTCAGCACCGCCGCGACCGGCGCAGTGACTGCATGTCGCACGGCGTCGCCGAGGGATGGCGGTGCCAGGCCGTCGTGGTCACCCTCCACCACAATCACCAGCTGCTGTACCCCTTTCGGACCTACACCGACGGCCGCAGCACGACCGACGGACTGAACCGATTCGGCCTCGATCTCTATGGGGACCGGTGTCACCAGACCATTCACGGTAGAGATGATGTGGACACCGCGACCCTCTATCCAAAGCGCACCATCGGCATCAAGATGTCCGACATCACCGGAGTCATGCCAGACCGAGTGGCCGTCGACCGAGCGGGCCGATGCTTGCGTGGCCCACAATCCGTCATAGCCGTCTGATAGCCAAGGCGCTGATACGAGAACCCGACCCATGGAGTCGTTGAGTGCGTCGATACGCACTTGAGCACCGTCGACGGGGTGACCGACGTTGACGCCCCGACCCGGGCCGACACGATCGATCGTGTCGAGATCGACGTCTGCAACGGGCAGAGCCTCGGTCATGCCGTACGGCGTATGGAGTTCGGCCGATGGACAGAGCCCAGCGACCGAGCGGAGCAGCGATGCCGGCACCGGAGCCCCGGCCGACATCACGAGACGGAGCCGCGCCAGCCCGACGAATGAAGTGGTTGCAGTTGCAACAACATTCGTGAGTGCGGCTGGTGATGCGAACGCAAGGGTGGCGTTGATAGCCGTGCAAGCGTCGCTGAGAGCGTTCGCGGTCAGTTCGGCCGGCTTGGTGACATCGACATCGGGAATGGCTGACGTGATGCCGAGAGCGGGTCCGTACAGCGCGAAGGGGGCGAAGGCGGCGACCAAACGATCGTCAGAGGTGATGTTGTAGGTGCGAGTCAGTGCGTCCCGTTGCGCTTCCAGCTGGCGGTGCAAATAGCGCACACCCTTGGCCGGACCGGTGGCACCCGATGTAAAGAGCACAGCAGCTAGGTCGTTCGGGGCCGGCGGCGCGGGTGGTGCGGCGGAGCCTCGGGCAATGACGCTTTCGAGCGTGCTGTGGACGGCAAGGCTGGGGACGGCACGTCCGCCGACCTGTATGGCCTGCGCGCCGGGTGCCCAACGCATCGTGCGTGCCGCCGCAAGGGCCTTCGAAGGGCCGATAATCCAGCTTGGTCTCGCACCGCGGATGGCTCGCCCGAGCCCGCGTAGGCCGAGGCCCTTGTCGGCCATGACCGTTACCAGACCTGCACGCCAGCATCCGTAGAGCACCGCCACGAGGTCAGGACCGGGTGGGATGAGTAGGGCAACCCGATCACCGGGTTCGAGCCCTGTCGCCCGAAGTCCAACCGCAATTGCTCGCACTCGTTCGTTGAGTTCGGCCCACGATGTGCTCGTGCCGGTGGCGCCGTCAAGGAAAGCGACGGAGGTGTCCGTCGAACGGGATTCGAGCGCGGCCCACAAGGGTCGCCGATCGCTGACCGGTGCGACTTCGGTAACCTCTTCAGCCGTGCGAGACCGTTGGGTGAGCCAGGTATCGACCACGCTCGCAACATCAACCTCCTCGACCACGAGGTGACCGGCTTTGGCGAAGCGGTGCCGATCGACGTGGCGAAATCGCTGGGCCAGGTCGTCGGCGAACGTGTCGGAAAACACCGGGTCTCTACCACCCCACGCCAACAACACCGGAACGTCGAGCGTGTGCAGTTTCGACGCAACCTCATCGAGCGCGGTGAACGATGGATGTTTCGGCGAGAACGGAACGTCGGCCACAAACGACTTGATCGAAGTCCGCGCTGACGCGGCCCGGTACGGAGCAAGGTACGCCTCGCGCGCCGTCTTCTTCATCAGACGACCGGACAGCAGTGCGGTGCCGCCCACAAAGACGGGAGTGCGTCGGCACGCGAAGTCGGTGACACCGGCTGCCGCCGCGAAGCGGATCAGCGTCGGGCCGCGAGTACCTGGGGGAACGGCGATACCGGTGTTGGTGAGCACCATCGCCCGCACTCGTGATGGGTTGGCAACAGCCCAGCCCATCGCGATGGCACCGCCCCAATCATGAGCGGCCAGGATGACCGGACCCGACACGTCGAGAGCGGCGAGTACGTCGGAAATGTCCTGCACGCGGGTTGCATAGCGGCGTGGCTCCGTTCGCTCGGAGTAACCCATGCCCAGCTGATCGACGGCGATGACCCGGTAGCGATCACCCAAACGGGCGAGAAAACTCCTCCACAAATATGACCAGGTTGGGTTGCCGTGGATGCACACGATGGTGCCGATCGGATCGGCGGGCGTCGTGTCGAGCACGTGCCAGGTGTGGGCGGACCCGTCGTGGCTCGGCACCGAGACAAGACGCGACCAGGTCGGGTCGATGCCCCACCGCTCGAATGTCGCCGCTGTGGGCATGGCCGGAGTGACCCCGACCGCGTTCACCATACGATCTCGGTGAAGCTGATGTTGAGGCCCGAACCAATCCCCATGCACAGGACCCGTTGGCCGGGCACGATCAGATCGACCTGCTTGGCCAGTGTGATCGGAATGGCCGCTGGGCCGACGTTGCCGAACTTTGGATAGGTGAGCGGGACTTTCTCGCGGTCGATGCCGAGCCGCTCGCACATGAGGCGAGTGTGGACAGACGACACTTGGTGGACGATGTACCAGTCCATGCCTTCTTGCCAGTCAAAGTTCTCACCGGCGGCTTTCCACGCGCTTTCGGCCAGCTCGAGGCCGGCCTCGAGCAGTGCCCGCGTGTCGGTCTTCATCTTGTCGAGGTCACCGATGCAGAGTTTGTGATGCTGCGTGCCGGCCCGGGCCACGCCACCGAGGAAGCGATGTGCGTCGGGGTGCTTGTCCATGTTGCCCATGACCATCGCCGCGGCGCCCGAACCCAGGGTGAGGGAGGCGAACTCGTCGAAGATGTCGGCGGCCGAGGATGTCTCTCGCTGCAACCGCGCGATGGTGGCGAGTTGGGTTTGACGGCTGCCTTCTCCATCGACAATCAACACGTAGTCAACATGCCCGGCGTCGATAGCGGTGGCGGCGAGATGCATGGCGTTCACGAAGCCGAGGCAGGCATTCGCAAGGTCGAAGTTGATACACGAGGTTGGCAGTCCGAGACGGTCGTGAACGGCGCAGGCGACGGACGGCTCAAGATGGTGTTTGCAGACCGACGTGGAGATCAGCATGCCGATCTGACTGCGGTCGATACCGGCCTGCTGGATGGCAACCTCGCCTGCTTGCGCTGCTGCGTCATCGAACGTCGTCGACTCCGGCCACCACCGGCGTGCGTGAATTCCGGCGAGTTCGGCGAGGAGACCCGGACGCAGACCGTTGCGGTCGTACGCGCCCTTCAACTGTTCGTCGATCCACACCGACGTGACTTCCTCTGGGGCGTCAACGGCAGACACGCTGACAATTCCGGCTCGCTGGTGGTGGTAGACAGCATTTTCAGTCACGGTGGGGCCTTCCGCTGACATCAGGGGGCAATCTGCGGAGAGGGCAGATCGACGGAAACCCGTCCTCACTACCGGCCGGTAGCGCTCGCTCAGCTGTCAAGTTTAGACAACTTCAAGAGTTTCCGTGGTGGTCAGGTGTACTCGGCGGGTCAGACAGGCCAAACTAGGTAAGTGACGTACACACTTCCCGATACCGATTCCAAGCTGCGGACCCTCGATTGGGCTATCCGCTACTGCTGCCCTTTGGCGCTGGATCGCATCGGGGAGAGCGCGGATGCTGAGAAGCTGCGCAACCTTCCCCCCATTATCAACGGAACTCTCGCGGGTGCGTCGCAGATGATGGTGAAGAAAACGGCTGCTGCCATTCTCGAGCGTATGGAGCCCGCGGACGGGGTCAGTTTCGGTGACTGGTCGAAGGGCCGAAATGTGCTGCTTCGTGTCGTCGAGTCGGCCAAGGCCACCGCTATCGCTGCACAAGACGCCGGCATCGACGACCCAGTCATAGCCCTCGTTGCCGCTGGCACGCCGGTCACGCGCGCTGTCGCCGCAGTTGCCAAGGCCGCTGCGGCTGCACCTGCCCCTTCTGCCTGACTCAGTGAGCAGCAACATCATCTGGGTCGATGACCCGGCTGATCCTCGCATCGCCGCGTTCGTCGGTCTGCGTGACCGTGAGCTTCGGGCGATCGACAAGAAGTTCGTGGCCGAGAGCGACATCCTGATCGACCGCGCTGTGCTCGCCGGCTACCGTCCGCTCGCCGTCATGGTCGATGCGACGCGCACCGAGCCACTACCCGCGGTGCTGGCCGACGCCGTTCCCGTGTTCGGCGCGAGTCCGGAGTTGCTTCGGCGCATCACGGGTCTGGCGGTGCATCGTGGCAGCCTCGGCCTGTTCGAACGCCGACCGGAGATGTCGGTCGCTGATGCGCTTCACGGTGCTCGCCGGGTGGTGGTGTTGGGCGGCGTTATGAACCCCACGAATCTCGGCGTGATCTTTCGCACAGCAGCTGCGTTCGGCTTCGATGCGATCCTGCTCGACGTCGACTCCACGGACCCGCTCTACCGCCGGGCCAGTCGCGTGTCGATGGGGACGGTGTACGGCTTCCCCCATGCCACCATTCCCCGATTGCCCGAGGGGCTCTCGGTGTTGCGGGAGGCGGGTTTCGTGACGCTGGCACTGACGCCCGATGATGACGCGGAATCCCTCGACAACGTCACTTTCGCCCGCACCGACAAGGTCGCCATCATCCTCGGCACCGAAGGCCCCGGGCTGTCCGACGACGCCATGGCCGCCGCCGATCGCCGCGTTCGCATCCCGATCTCCTCGGGTGTCGACTCGCTCAACGTCTCGGCTGCCGCTGCGGTCGCACTCTACGCGCTGACCCGGACTGTCTAGCGCGCGAAGATGGAGGCATGCAGGTTGCCGTTGTTGACTATCGATCCCCAACCGCTGCGGCTGACTTCACGCGGTCGTTGAAACACACCGGCTTTGCCGTCCTCACCAATCATCCGTTGGAGGCTGATTTGGTGCAGAAGGTGTACGACGACTGGCTCGCGTTCTTCGCCACCGACGCCAAGTTCAACTATCCGTTCAGCCCCGACAGCCAGGACGGCTACTTCTCGTCCGCAGTGAGCGAGACGGCCAAGGGGAACGACATCAAGGACATCAAAGAGTTCTTTCATGTCTATCCGTGGGGGAAGTATCCAACGGAGGTCACCGACGCGGCCCGCCGTTTCTACGACCAGGCAACCGACCTTGCCAAGGAGCTGCTCGACTGGGTTGAAGCCGAAACCCCACCTGAGGTTGCGGCCAAGTTCAGCGTGCCACTCTCCAAGATGCTCGACGGCAGTAAGAACACGCTCCTGCGCATCCTTCGCTATCCGCCGCTGACGGGCCAAGAACCGCCGGGGGCGATTCGAGCTGCGGCCCATGAGGACATCAACCTCATCACGGTGCTGCCGGCATCGAACGAACCTGGTTTGCAGGTGCGCGATATTCATGGCTCGTGGCATGACGTGCCGTGTGACTTCGGGAGCCTCGCCATCAACGCCGGTGACATGTTGCAGCTTGCGAGCGGCGGCTACTACCCGTCTACCACGCATCGGGTCACGAACCCGAGCGGTGCATCAGCCACGCGCCACCGCGTGTCGGTTCCGCTGTTCTTGCACCCGGCCAACGATGTCGTGCTGGCCGAAGGTCGTACTGCGTTCTCGTTCCTGCAGGAGCGCATTCGCGAGTTACGCAGCCAGGATCTCAAGAACTGACTCAGTCATCTCGGCGTGTTCAATGTGCGAGCATGAACCATGGCCGTGCTTCCCGTTCTTGCCGTTGTCCTGTTCTTGCTGATCGTGATCATCGCGAAGTCGATCCGGATCGTGCAGGAGTACGAGCGGGGCGTGATCTTCCGTCTCGGTCGGTGCGTGGGGGCGAAGGGGCCGGGCATCTTCTTCATCGTGCCGGTGATCGACAAGATCATCCGCGTCAACCTGCAGACCATGGCGGTGCCGGTGCAGCCGCAGCAGGTCATCACCAAGGACAACGTCACCGTGGTGGTCGATGCCGTGGCCTACTTCCAGGTGGTCGACCCGGTTGCCTCGGTCATCAAGGTGAACGGCTGGTACGGCGCCAGCCAACTGGTGGCGCAAACAACGTTGCGCGCCATCATCGGCCGCCACGAGCTCGATCAGCTGCTGTCGGAACGTGACCGTATCGACGGTGAGTTGCGGGACGCTCTGGACGCCCAGACCGAGCAGTGGGGCATCAAAGTCCACCGTGTTGAGATCCGCGACGTGCAGCTGCCGGAGAACATGCAGCGCGCCATGGCCAAGCAAGCCGAAGCCGAGCGTGAACGTCGATCGAAGATCATTGCGGCCGAAGGTGAACTGCAGGCCAGCCAGATGTTGGCCAATGCGGCCAAGACCATGGCCACCGCGCCGGGCGCCATGCACCTACGCACGTTGCAGACGTTGGCCGAGGTTGCCGTCGAGAAGAACTCCACGCTGGTATTCCCCATCCCGTCCGAGGTCATGGACGCGTTCCGTGCCGTGGCCCATCATTTCGGGCCGACCGAACCGGCGCCGATCACGCCACCGCTGCCCGCCCCTCCGGCCCCGTAACCGCTAACGGTGGACGGCGCGGAGGCCGGCCCACAACATTTCGCCGATCTGGTGGGCGACAATATCGGGATCGAACGGCTTGCCCGATTGCACCAGGCGGCGGCTGGTTGATTCGGCCAAGCCAATGATGCCGTGGGCCAGCGTGGTCTGATGCTCGGCGTCGATCTCGGCCCGGATCATCGGCGCGATAGCGGTAGCCATGCGGGCTTCTAGAAGCCGGACGGCTTCGGTGAACTCTTCATCGCGTCGCCCTCCATCGCCGAAAAGCAAAAGGAATGACTCGCGATGCTCGGCCACCCAGGTGAAGTAGGCGCGTACGCCGCGAGAGACCTGGTCGTGTGGGCTCGTCGCTTCGCTTGCAGATGCAACAATCAGAAGGAGGAGCCGCTCGCCGGCTTCGTCGAGGAGCGCCATGTACAGTTCGCGCTTTGATTCGAAGTGCTGATAGAGCACCGGCTTGGTCACCCCGGCTGCAACGGCCACGTCGTTCATTGACGCACCGTGGAATCCCTTCTCCGAAAAGACTGACAACGCGACAGTAAGTAACTGTTCGCGACGCTCAGCGGCAGGAAGACGGGACGACATAGCTACCAAAGAGTAACCGGTGAGACCTGACCCAGTCACAAGGGATTTCTGGAACAAATCGGGCGAGCTAGTGCTGAAAGCCGCCGAAAGTTAGAGGCCGCGCTGGCGATCGTCTCGTTCGGCCGCCTTCACCGCATAGCCGAGCACGATGGACGGGGCCAGCAGGATCGAGCCAATGGCCATGCACGTGACCACGATGGCGACAATGACCCCGTTGAGCGTGAAAACGAAGCCGAGGACGAACACCGCGATGGCGACCGCAATGAACAAATAGCCGACGCGGTTGGCGAGCAGAGACCACTTCGCGATCTTGGCCCGACGCTCACGAACGGGGTCAACAGGGCTGTTCATTCCCAGGAGGGTAGAGGCCGGCGCCGGACGTGATGAAATGAGGGCATGGGCCAACCATTTCTCACGGACCGGCTGCAGGGGTTCGGCAACACCATCTTCGGCGAAATGTCGGCTCTGGCGTTGGCGACCGGCAGCGTCAACCTCGGCCAAGGTTTCCCCGACACCGACGGTCCGACCGAGGTGCTCGAAGCCGCAGTTTCGGCCATTCGAGAGGGGAGGGGCAACCAGTATCCACCAGCCATCGGCGTGCCCGAACTTCGCCACGCTATCGTCGCCCACCAGAAGCGCTTCTACGACCTGACCTTTGACGCTGACACCGAGGTGCTCGTCACCTGTGGTGCCACCGAGGCCATCGCCAGCGTGCTGCTCAGCCTGCTGTCGAATGGTGATGAAGTGGTCGCGTTCGAGCCGTTCTACGACAGCTACGCCGCCTGCATCTCAATGGCCGGCGCAAAGCGGGTGGGGGTCACGCTGTATGCGCCCGACTACGCGCTGGACCTTGCCGCGCTGCGCAAGGCAATCACCCCGCGCACCCGCATGCTGCTGCTCAACACACCGCACAACCCGACGGGCAAGGTGTTCACCCGCGCCGAACTCGAAGCGATCGCCGCGCTTGCAGTGGAGCACGACCTGCTGGTGATGGCTGACGAGTGCTACGAGCATCTCGTGTTTGAAGGAGAGCACATTCCCATCGTCACGATGCCCGGTATGCGCGAACGCACTATTACGGTCGGCTCCGGCGGGAAGACGTTCTCGGTCACGGGCTGGAAGGTCGGCTGGATCACGTCGACTCCCGAGTTGGTGAGCGCGGTGCGTTGCTCCAAACAGTTCCTCACCTACGTTTCGAGTGGGCCGTTCCAGTACGCCATCGCGGTTGGCCTCGGGTTGCCCGATTCGTACTTCAGTGCGTTCACCGAGAACCTTCGGCTGCGGCGCGACATGCTGAGCGCTGGTCTGGAGAAGGCCGGGTTCGATGTGATGCCGACCCAGGGCACATTCTTTCTAACGGCCGATATCACGCCGCTCGGTGGCACCGACGGGCTTGAATTCTGCCGCGAACTGCCGCATCGCTGCGGGGTGGTGGCCGTGCCCACTCAGGTGTTCTACGACAACGTCGAGGCCGGTCGTCGGCTGGTGCGGTTCGCCTTTTGCAAGAAGCTGGACGTGCTCGATGAAGCGTGCCGCCGCCTGGAAGGATTGCGCTCATGAAGGTCGCCGCCATTCAACACGACATCGTCTGGGAAGACGCCGCCGCCACCTGCCGTCATCTCGATCCCACGATCGCCGGAGCAGCCGCCAGCGGAGCGCGACTCGTGGTGCTGACCGAGATGTTTTCCACGGGCTTCACTCTTGCGCCCGATCGGGTGGCGGAGCCGCTGGAAGGTCCCTCGTCGGCCTGGTTGCACGAGCAGGCCACCCGCCACGGCGTGTGGATGTGCGCGTCCGTCCCCACCATTGACCCCACGAAATCTCGGCCCGTGAACCGGCTGTTCCTGTTCGCCCCCGACGGCACCATGCACCACTACGACAAGATCCACCCGTTCTCCTACGGCGGTGAGGACGAGCACTACGAAGCTGGCACGCAGTTTCTTACCGTCGACATCGAAGGTCTGAAGACCAGCTTCTTCGTTTGCTATGACCTTCGCTTCGCGGATGAGTTCTGGCAGTTGGCACCCGTCACGGACTGCTACGTGGTGCCCGCCAGCTGGCCAGAAGCAAGGCGGTTGCCGTGGCAGTCATTGCTGCAGGCGCGGGCGATCGAGAACCAGGCCTATGTCATCGGCGTGAACCGGGTGGGCAGCGATCCGACGCTGAGCTACGCCGGGGACAGCCGTATCGTTGATCCGCTCGGCGAACTGCTCGCAACCGGAGCCAAGACCGAGGCCGTACTCGTCGCTGAAGTGGACCCCGCAGTTGTCGTTGCGGCGCGAGCGCGATTCCGGTTCGGGCAGGATCGGCGCACCGCTTCATACTTCGCGGACTGATCGCTCACACTTCGCTCATACGAGATCTTCAGAGTGGTGGACATCACCCCACCTCACAAGGAGACCCACCCCGAAATGATCCGCAAGTTCATAGCTACTGTCGCCCTCGCCGGAACCGTCATAGTTAGTGCTGGCTCAGGTGCCTTTGCTGCCACTACGAACCCGCCGAAAGATCCGGCTGCTGCAGCGGCTGCGCTGGAAGCCAAATGCGCGAAGGCTCCGGAGGTGATTGCTCGCATCAAGACGAACCAGGAGAAGCGGGATGCGGCCGTAGCCAAGCTGCAAGACGCCGAAGCCAAGGCGACGGCGGCCGGCAAGACCGACAGGGTCGCCAAGATCGAAGCCCGCATCGCGAAGGTGAAGGCCCGCGGCGAGAAGGCTGCCGCTCGCCTCGCCAAGATCGAGGCCAAAGTCGCCGAGAAGTGCCCCAAGCCTGCGGCCTGACCCGCCGGCCGCAGTTCGAAGGAGGGCCGTCCGCTCGGTCCTCCTTCGACGCTTTTACGCCTCGATCATCCGGCCATGGTGTCGTCTGTCGGCGGCGTCTCTGCCTCTGCCTCGGGGTCGGGTTCCGGAACCGTGGTGGGTGTGGGAATGACATGCTTTTTGTTCACGATGACAACCGCAAGGGGCTTCGTGGTCGTTGGTGGTGGTGTGCTCCCGTGCCGGGTGGGCAGCGAGAAACCAGCAAGCGCTGCCACCGTGGCCGCACCGCTCAGGATCACCAGCGTGAGAGCCGCCATCGCGGCGGCGGACTTCTTTGTCTCCATGGGTTCGACGGTACCGTCGGCTTGGTCAATGGCAGGCCACAGAATAGACAACGAGGAATCAGGAAACCGACAACTTCTGATGGGTCCATATGACCGGGAATGATCACCGATGGTCGTGATTGACTGTCGGCATGTCGACAGCTGAGATGGCGTCGTTACCAGCGCCGCACGTGGTTGTGATCGGAGCCGGATTCGGTGGTCTGGCCTGTGTGCGGGCATTCCGTGACTCGAATGTCGACGTGACTCTGATCGACCGACACAACTTTCACACCTTCCAACCACTGCTTTATCAGGTGGCCACCGCAGGTCTGAACGCGGCCGATGTCGCCTACCCGGTACGAGGGATCCTGCGACGATCGCGACGAGCCAAATTCCAGCTCGGCTCGGTCACCGCGGTTGATGCCGCCGCCAGGAACCTCACGCTCGATAACGGAGCCGTACTGGCTTGGGACTGGCTGGTCGTCGCGGCGGGAGCAACTACCAACCACTTCGGGGTGCCGGGAGCCGCCGAGTTCGGGCTGTCGCTGTACACGCTCGAAGATGCGACGGCGCTGCGCAATCACGTGCTCACCCGCTTCGAAGAGTCGGCTTCCGGCACCAACGACGATGGCGCGTTGACGTTCGTCATTGTGGGTGGGGGAGCGACCGGTGTGGAGATCGCTGGCGCCCTGGCCGAACTGGTCGACAAGGTGTTGCGGAAGGACTTTCCTGACCTTGATGTGTCTCGGGTGAAGATCGTGCTGGTGGAGGGTCAGGATCGGCTGCTTGGTCCCTTTGCGCCGAAACTGAGCAGTCACGCGGTCGAGACGTTACGCAACCGCGGCGTCGACGTTCGGCTCAACACGCCACTCAGCGGCGTGGCCGCCGATCATGTCGTCTTCGGCGACGGCACCAGCTTGCTGACCCGCACCGTAGTGTGGGCAGCAGGCGTGAAGGCCAATCCGGTCGGCGCGCTGCTTGGCGTAGAACTGGGCCGGGGCGGGCGCATTCCCATTCGACCCGACCTCCGGCTCCTTGAGCACGACCACATGTTGGCCATCGGCGACATCGCGGCCATCGACTACAACGGCCGACTCGCTCCACAGGTTGCTCAGGTTGCCATCCAGTCAGGCCGCCACGCTGCCGAAACCATCCTCGCTGTCACCGCTGGCCGCGCGACCACGCCGTTTGCGTACAAGGACAAGGGATCGATGGCCACTATCGGTCGAAACGCGGCCGTAGCTGAGTTTCCGAACGGGCTGCAACTACGCGGCTTCATTGGTTGGTTGTCGTGGTTGGGGCTCCACATCCTCACCATGCTCGGGTTCCGCAACCGCGCATCGGTCATCTTGAACTGGGCGTGGAACTACGTCACCTGGGACCGCGGCCCCCGCCTCATCTTTCGCAAGAACTAGCGCTTCAAGCTCTTGCCGAACTTGCGGTAGAGGAGGAGGGCGACGATGGCACCGATGACGGAGCCGATGAGGCCCGATGCGGAGAAGTCCTTGAACGTCTTCCTCGTGAGAAGGACGGCGAGGAGCCCGCCGACGAAGGAACCGACAACGCCCAGAAGCAAGGTCTGGGTGATGGACATGGCATCGCGTCCTGGCACAAGCGCTCGGGCAAGAAACCCGGCGATGACTGCGACGATAAGAAAACCCAAGAGATTGAGCATGTTGGTGGAACTCCTGTGCGGCGCACCTGCGTGGTGGGGACCGGGTGTGGTCCCAGTCCGTAACGTAGTCCTTTCGGCAGGGGTCCTTTGACCACTGAGCGCTAGAGACCAGGCGGCAGCAGCAGGTTCGCGTTCTCGTAGAAGAAATAGAGGGCCACCAGGAACGGGAGGATGCCGATCAGGAAGCCGATCATGTTGCGATGCAGCCGCCGCGAGAGAAGCCACGCGCCGAGGCCAATGAGCCCGCATGCTGCGCCCCACAGGGCCATCTGCGGAATGGCGTGCTTGTCGCTGAACCAGCCCTTGGTGAACGCCCCCGTCAGATCCTCGTCGCCCTCGGAGGCGGGCACGGCGACGGTGGTCGGCGCCGCAGCGGTGGTGGAGGGCGCGAGCGTGGAAGGAGAACCCGGCAGCGTGGTTACCGGTACCGTCGCCACGGTGGTGGGCTCCTCGGCGGGCAGCGGCTCCGTCTTGCCCGCGGCAGGCGGCGTGGGATCGCGCAGCGGACCGGAGGCGGCGATATCGAGCTCGGCCCTGATGATGAGGCGGTCGGTAGAGGTGCCAACCGGCGTGCAGGTCACCAGCGTGAGCGTGGGCGTATCAGTGGGTTGCAGCACGCTCGTGTCATCGGGAGCAACCACGGTTTGACTGGTGACCTTGTACACGTAGAGCTCGCCCAGCAGGTTGGTGAAGGTGATCGGGTCACCGGTCTGCATTTGATCGAGATGAAGGAACGGGCCGCCGTAGGTTGTGCGATGGCCCGCGAGCGCCACGTTGCCCTTCTGGCCGGGCAACGGAGTGTTGCGGAAGTGGCCGACGCCCTTGCGAAGGTCGTCGACGCCGACCCCCGAGAGGATGTTGTTGGCCTTCATGTTGATGCGGGGGATGGCCAGCTGAGCAAAGACCTCGTCAGCCTCGGGAATCGCGAGCGGCTCGGGCTTTGGCAGCGTGGTCGTAGTGGCGGCCGTTGTAGGAGCCGCGGAGCCGCCGACGGGGGCCACGGTGGTGGCGGGCGCAACGGTGACCGTCGTCGTGGGCCGTGGCAGCGGAGCGCGCTGCTTGCTGGCGAATTCTTTCGCGAGGGCTTTCTGCGCGGCTGCGGTCTGCAGGCCGGTGCCCCACAACTGGTAGCCGACGAAGCCGAAAAGGAGCATGCCGAGGGAAATGAAGAGTCGTCCGATGGCACCGATCACAGAGCGCCAACCGTAGCGGAGGAGGGGCTCTTTGGGGGGCCGCTCAGGCTGTGCTTGCTGCTTCGGAGGCCAATCGAATTCGATGCGCGGCAGACCCAACTCCTGGTTGGTCTTGCCAACAACATCGACGGGCGGACGGGGCACAGTCTGATCACGATAGAGGGTGCGCAGCCGCGTTGGGTTCCATTGGGCCGGGTCCGATAGCGTTTCGATCAACGATGGAGCCGGTTGTTTACTTTTCTGAGGCCGTCGCCGTCCACGGTCGATTCCCGGTGCTCACCGGCGCTTCGCTCACCGTCAATCCCTGCGAAATTGTGCTGTTGCGTGGACCAAACGGGGCCGGCAAGACAAGCCTGTTGCGGGCCTGCGCCGGTCTGTTACCCGTGGTGCAGGGCACCGCCAACGTGCTTGGAGTGGATCTCACTCTCGACCGCCGGGCCGTGCGGTCACGGGTGGGTTTGCTGAGTCACGCCAACGGCCTCTACGACGATTTGACCGTCACCGAGAACGTCCGGTTCTGGGGGCAGACCGCTGGTGCATCCGATGCGGAGGTCGATGCCGCGCTCGCAGAGCTCGGCCTCAGCGGACGGCTGGCCGCGGTAAAGGTAGTCAAGCTTTCGGCAGGGCAACGCCGTCGTACCGCGCTGGCCACCGTGCTGGCCCGACGACCCGAACTGTGGCTGCTCGACGAACCTCATGCCGGCCTCGACGCCGACGGTCGCGACCTCATCGACGACGTGCTGCGCCGCGCCGCAGCTGCCGGGGCGACGATCCTGTTCGCCAGCCACGAACTCGACCGGGCTGAACCGCTGGCGACGCGCGTGGTCCGCATCGACGCCGGACGCGTGGTGCAACCGACATGCTGAGAACCGCTCGCCTGATTGCGGCCAAGGATCTGCGCCTCGAACTCAACAGTCGCGTCACCGCGTTCCAGGTGCTTCCGTTCGCCGTCTTGCTCGTCGTACTGTTCGCGTTTGCGTTTGATGCCGATGCAAAGGTGCTCATCCCGGCCGCACCCGGACTGTTCTGGATCGCTGTCCTGCTTTCGCTGTTTCTTTCGGTCGGTCGCATGTTCAGCATTGAGACCGCCGACGGCGCGCTGGACGCTCTTCGTCTGTCATCGCTCGACCCGGCGGGCATCTTTCTTGGCAAGGCCGTGGCCCTGCTGCTCGAACTGCTGCTGCTCGAAGTTGTACTGCTGGCGGGTGTTTTGGTGTTCTACGATGTATCGGTTCCGGCATCCGGCGTGGTGTTATTGGTCACGACCGCCGTCGCGACAAGTGTCGGACTGGTGGCCACAGGTACTCTGTACGGTGTTCTGTCTGCTGGCACGACGGTGCGTGAGACCCTTCTCCCGCTCCTTATCGGTCCGGTGGTGGCTCCGCTGCTCATCGGTGCGTCCCGAGCGTTTGAGGCCGCCCTCGGTACCCGTCGTGGCGTGGATGGTTCGGTAGTTGTGAAGGTATCGGAAGGTTGGCCGTGGGCCGGGCTTCTTACCGTGTTTGCGCTGGTGTACGTCGCCGCTGGTCTGTTGGCCTTCGGAGCTCTTTTGGAGGATGCATGAACGAGTCGAACGTGTTGCACACCGGCACCCGTGGCTCCCGCATTATCGGCATCCTCGCCCTCATCGGCCTCGCCTGGATGGTCATCTTCGGCCTGTTGATCTCGCCTCCCGACGAAGTGCAGGGCGACAACGTCCGCTACCTGTATCTCCATGTGCCCGCCGCGTTCCTCACCTTCACGGCGTTCGGCGTCACGGCCGTGTCGTCCATCCTCTATCTGTGGAGGCGGACCCGCTCACTCACCTGGGACCGCATCGCCGGTTGCTCAGCCGAAATCGGCGTAGTACTGACGGCCGTGACCCTGGCGACGGGCATGTTGTGGGGCAAGTTGAGCTGGGGGGTTTACTGGCGTTGGGACGCGCTGCTCACCAGCACCGCGCTGCTGCTCGTCATGTTCGTCGGCTACCTCGCCCTGCGTGGCCTCGAAGCTTCGCCCGAAGTCCGCGCCCGCCGCTGCGCCATCGTCGGCATTATCGCGTTCCTCGACGTTCCGCTTATCCACTTCAGCGTGGATTGGTGGCGGACGCTTCACCAGCCCCAATCGATTGGTCCGAGCAAGACCACCTTCGACGGTCCGATGCTGCTGAGCTTCTTCGTGTCGTTCGTGGCGTTCGCACTCGTCTACATCTGGCTGATGATGCATCGTAATCGTCTGGCCATGATGGAGCAGGCAATGGATGACCACGGCCTGCAGATGGCGATTGCCGAACGTCACGCCGAGGTGATCGGATGATGCTTTCGTCGGTCATCCAACATCACGTGGTCAACATCGTCGGTGGCTATGTGCTCGTGCTCGGCAGCCTTGCGTTGTTCACGTGGCGCATGCTGGGGCGTGCCCGCAAGCTGGCCGGACAGCTGCCCGACAAGGACAAGCCATGGACGTAGACCGAGACTCGGTCGATGTTGAACGTGACCTTGCCGGCACCGATCTTTCGCCGCGGCCGGTCACGATAACGCCGCGTCGCAAGCGCAAGTTGATGCCGTCAGTGGTGTTGGCCGTCATGCTGATTGCCGGCAGCTTCGTGGTGTTCAAGTTCCTGACGGCAAGTACCACGTTCTTTTGCAATGCCGATGAGATCGGGGTGAAGGCCGACTGCGCTGCGTCGAAACACATCCGGCTGCAGGGCACAGTCGAGAGCGGCAGTGTGAACAAGCAGGGCGCAGGCCTCACGTTCAAGGTGAGCTACAACAACGTGATCGTGCCGGTTGTCTACGGCGGCGGCGACCCGGGCGGCGTGTTCTGCGAAGGGGTGCCCGTGGTGGTCGAAGGCGTGTATAGCGCCGGGTCGTTCCAGGGCGACCGCATCCTCACAAAGCACACCGAGAACTACATAGCCGCCAACAAGGATCGCGTTCGCGACTGCAAGATATGAACGCCACATTTGGGAACCTGGGCGTCACGCTCGCGGTGACGGCGTCTCTCGCTGGTTTTGTCACGTCAGCCATCGGCCTGCTGCGCCGTCGGCCACAACTGGTCCGCTTCGGGCCGGTGTTCGCCATGATGGTTCTGGTCGGTGCGATCATCGCCGTGATCGCGATGGAGCGAGCCATCATCACTCGCGATTTCTCGCTGGCTTACGTGGCCAAGGTCGGCTCCTCCAAAACGCCACCGCTGTATAACTTCGCAGCCATGTGGTCGGCGCTGCAGGGGTCGATTCTGCTGTGGGGACTTGTGCTGGCGGGCTACACCGTCGCGGTCGTGCGTCGGTTCCGCAAACGGCTCGGCGACCCGTTGGTGGCGTGGGCGCTCACGGTCATGCTCGGCGTGTGCACGTTCTTCTTCCTGCTGATGGCTGGGCCGGCCAACCCGTTCCTGCGTTTGGCGGTGCCCGCCGCTGAAGGCACCGGCCCGAACCCACTCCTGCAGAACCACATCCTGGTCGCCTTCCATCCGCCCATCCTCTACCTCGGTTACGTCGGTTTCACCGTGCCGTTCGCGTTTGCCATCGCCGCGCTGATCACCGGTCGCGTCGGAGAGGGCTGGCTGCTCGAAACCCGCCGTTGGACACTGTTTGCGTGGGGGCTGCTCACACTCGGCATCGTGCTTGGCGCGTGGTGGAGTTACGAGGTCCTTGGCTGGAGCGGCTATTGGGGTTGGGACGCGGTGGAGAACGCCAGCTTCCTCCCATGGCTCACCGCCACCGCGTTCATCCATTCGGTACTCGTGCAGGAACGGCGCGGCATGCTGCGGGTGTGGAACCTTTCACTGCTGTGCGCCACGTTCTCGCTCACTATTCTCGGCACCTTCCTCACTCGCTCGGGCGTGGTGGAATCGGTGCATGCCTTCAGCGAGGGCAGCATCGGCCCTTGGCTACTTACCTTCTTCGGTATCACCGTCGCGGTGGCGCTCGGCCTGATGGCATGGCGCGGCGACAGGCTTCGTTCGCCCGGCGCGTTTGACTCCCCACTGTCTCGGGAGGGAGCGTTCCTCATCAACAATTTGTTGTTCGCGTTGTTCGCGTTCGTGGTGCTGCTGGGCACGGTGTTTCCGCTCATCATCGAAGCCACGCAGAACAAGCGGGTAGCGGTCGGTCGCCCGTTCTTTGATGCGATGACGATGCCCATTGGTTTGGCTCTGCTGACCATGATGGCAATTGCGCCGGTGCTGCCGTGGCGCAAGGCCTCCACCGAGTTGCTGCGTGATCGCCTGTTCTGGCCGGCCTGGTGCGGCGTCGGTGCGTTGGCTCTGTCGGTCGTGCTCGGCGGGTCGGGTGTGGCGGCACTCGTCGCCTTTGCGCTCGGCGGATTCGCCGCCGGTGCCGCCGGACGCCAACTGGTGCTGGCTACCCGTCGGCAGGGTCTGCGTGGTTTGGTCGGTCGCGCCAACGGCGGCATGGTCGTGCACATTGGCGTGATCCTGGTAGCCGTCGGTCTGGCCGCCTCGCAGAGTTACGCCCGCACATCGGACGTGTCACTCAAGCCGGGCGAGAGCACCGTGTTCGGCGGCCACACCATCGTCTACGTCGGCAAAGACGTGGTGGAGACCAAGCAGTCCAGGGCCGAGCGGGCCCGGGTCACCATCGATGGCGTCGAGTACGCGCCCGCGCAGGTGCTGTTCAACTCGAACGGCCAGATCGTGCCCCGCCCCTCGGTCCGCACCAGGCCGTGGGGCGATGTCTATCTGTCGCTCGCCAAGCCCGTCGCGGCCGATGGCACCGCCAACCTTCAGATTGTGCTCAACCCGCTCATCATGTGGCTGTGGATCGGTGGGCTCGTCATGGGCTTCGGTACCGTGCTCGCTATGTTCCCCGGCCGCAAACGCCGCCTCGCCACTGACGCTGCGTCCGCTCCGATCCCCGAGCCGCAGCCGCACGCCCAACCGGACCCGGTGCTCGCATGACCGATCAGCTCGCAGACATGACCCCGAGTGACACCCCGAATGACATGCCGACCATGGCGACACGTCGGCCACTCGCGCCGTACCTGGCGCTGGGCCTGGCTTTGTTGATTGCAGCGTTCGTGGTTCTGCTCGCCCGCGCTCCGAAAGGCGAGGCACCCGAGAGCGCGGCAACACCGCTCTTGAACGCCGCTGCTCCAAACCTGACCGGCAAAACCATGAAAGGCGACACGTTCGACCTGGCTAGTCGACGAGGGAGTTGGGTGGTGCTCAACTTCTTCTCCAGTACGTGCACGCCGTGCCGACAGGAGCACCCAGCGCTCGTCGAGTTTCACGACGCCCAGGCCGCAAAGCCGCCGGAATCCCGGGTGGAATTGGTGACAAGCGTTTTCGCTCAAGACGAAGCACCCGTGCGGAAGTTCTTCGCCGAACAGGGCGGAGGCTGGCCCGTGGTGTTTGACCCGAACAACGCCGCCGCCCTCGCCTACAGCATCGCCAAGGTGCCGGAGACCTGGATCATCGATCCAAACGGCGTCGTGCGTAAGCACGTCATTCAGACCCTCACGGCCGAACGACTTGAATTGTTGATTTCGCAACTACGTGCAGGAGTGCCGAACCCTTGAGGCGACGTATCGGATGGTTCGCCATCCTTGCCGTGACCATCGTGCTGCTCGTCATCGGTGGCGCCCGAGATCGTGGCGCGGCCAGTACTCTCGAACGCGTCCGTGAGATTTCGGCCACTACCAAGTGCCCGGTGTGCGTCGGTGAGAGCGTGGGTCAGTCAAACGCGCCGGCATCGGTGATCATCAAGAAGGAGATCGCCAACCAGGTCGCGGCGGGCAAGAGCGATACCGAGATCCGCGTCTTCATCGCTTCCAAATACTCCGGCGCTGTACAGCTGACGCCACCAGCGACCGGTGCGGCAAGTCTGGTGTGGGTCCTACCCGTGATGCTGCTCGTGCTACTCGGCGCCGTGGCCATCAGCGTGTTTCGGCGGACCGGTCCATGAATCGTGATGACCTTGCTCGTCGAGAGGACGACCTAGCGTTCGTGCGTCGCTCACTCGCGGATCTCGATGCCGAACGAGCAGCCGGTGATTTGACTGAGGACGACTACGCCGATCTGCGCGCCCGGTACGACGCCCGCCTGGCCGCTCTCACCGATCAGGTCGCCGAAGGGAAGCAAGCACTGCCTACCGCCAAGCCTCGTCGGCTTTCTCGCTCACTCGCCCGCATCGGACTGGTAGCGGCGGTGGCCGTCGGCGCCGGGCTCTTCGTGGCCCGATCGGCCGGGCTGCGGCTGCCGTCTGACGGAGTGACCGGTGGCAACGTGCGCGACACCAACCAACTCCTCGTCGAAGCGCGCTCGGCGCTCGGCACCGACCGCCCCGGCGCGCTGAAGCGATTTCGGCAGGTTCTCGAAACCCAGCCCGACAACGCGGAGGCTCGCACCTACGCAGCATGGATCACCCGACTCGACACCCGTGACGCCGTCACGGCGGGCACGCTCGACGCGGCCAAGGCCCGCCCCATCTTCGAAGGCGTCGACGCCGAGTTCGACCAGGCCGCAACTTCACAGCCGGCACTGGCGGATCCGCGTTGCTTCCAAGCCGTCCTGCGTTTTCGTGACCTCGACGACCCCATGAGATCAAGGCAGGCCTATGAGGCATGCCTTTCTACGAACCCGAACCAAACGGTGCTTGGGCTTGTCAGCAAAATCGGGCCGGAGATCGACGCCGCGCTGGCCACCAACTCCGACCCCGTCGCCGCCGGCATGGCGCAGGCTCGAGTCGCGCTGGCGGCCGGAGACATCGTTGGGTCGCTGAAGCGCTACGACAGTGTCGTGAAGATCGATCCTGCAAACGCCTCGGCCATCACGTGGTCGGCGTGGCTGCAGGCCCGCCTCATTTCGACCGCGTTGCAGTCCGGACAGATCTCGGCCGATTTCGGCAAGGACAAACTCGCAAAAGCCGAGGCAACCATCGATACGGTGCGCTCTGCGTCGCCGACGTTCGCCGATGCCGCCTGCGCCAAAGTGGTGTTCGCGCTCAATCGCGATGACACCACTGCGGCCCAAGCCGCAGTGCCGACCTGCCGGGTCGGCCTGGCCTCACCGGAGATTCGGGACGCCGCGTTGAGCAGCATCGGTACGCCCACCGTCACCAGCGCTCCGTAGTTGCCTCGCAACACTTGAGTGTTTCGTGATTTTTGATGCGAGCAGCACCGCGGCGGAGCGTTCTTTCATAGCCTCCGCGAGTGAGTTCTGAGTGGCCGAGTCCTGAAACAAAACCTGCAGCGGAGTCATCGGTCGGCCCCGCCCTCGCCGCATTTGCCCATCTGCATGGA
Source organism: uncultured Acidimicrobiales bacterium (assembly GCA_963791625.1). Taxonomy (GTDB): domain Bacteria; phylum Actinomycetota; class Acidimicrobiia; order Acidimicrobiales; family Ilumatobacteraceae; genus JANMCE01. The sequence continues at coordinate 235,015 of CAWBTA010000016.1, read as the reverse complement.
CTCCAATCCGGATACGTGCCCCCGATCATGCCCGATGACACGCTGACTGTACCTCCGCAGCCGCCCTACTCTGGGCAGGCTGTTCAGGCCCAACCTGCCCTTCAACCGCAGCCGCATCAAGGGCCCGCCCAGCCCTATATTGCCCAGCCCTATGTTTCGCAGCCGGCACCCCACCCGTATCCGCCACAGCCGTTCGGCTATGCCGAGCAACTACCCGCGGCCCAGCACTATCCCCACGGTTCGCCGTACGGCGGGCAGCCCCACATGGCACAGCCGTATCCTGGACAGCCGATCCAGGGTCAGCCCCCGGCATACGGGCACCCCGCACCCCCGCCGTATCCGCCGCAGCCGTACGGGCCTACGCCCGGGTACGGTCACATGCCGGTGCAGGTTGCCGGGCAACCGTACGGTCACCCGTCACCGCCCCATGCCGACGGCACCCAGTCGTTGCATATGCAACAATATGGGCACCCGTCGCCAGCCGGCTATGCCATGCAGCCCAGCTACCCTGCGCACGCCGCCCAGTCGGCCCAGACGACGGAGAGGTTCACCGTACAACCGCCGTTTATGCCGGGTTACAGCGAGCAACCGCCAAGGGCACTCCTGCGCTCGGCTGACGACCTCGGTGAGAAGAGAGCCTGGCACGTCAGCGACGATGCTCCTCGCTACTTACCACCCGGCACGTCGGAAACTGACCTTGACCCCTTTGGATTGGCAAGGCTTCCCGAGCAGGCGGCCTACCACGGTCCAAAAGAGCTGCCGAGTGAAGCCGTGTACGGCCTGCTGTTCGGACTCTGTAGCCTTCTGCTGTTTCCGTTGGCCTTCCTCGGTTTCGTCCGTGCCCGTCGAGCCGGATCCATGATCGATGCTGCGCCGAGTCATTTTCGAGGTCGGTTGGTCGTGCTGCTTGGCTTCGCCCTCAACGTCTCCTGCCCGATCCTGTCGGTTGCGGCGGGCGCATACCTCTTCGGCTTTATCTGACGGTCGTTAGAGTCGGAAGGAATGGCCGTTTGCCATTTGGCCGTCGTTGCGTTCGAGTACCCAGACCGAGCCCTTACTCCAGTTTTCGTCACCGTTGATGGTGAGACCCCGCCGAACGAGGGCCTGCATCACATCGGGTATGAGGTCTCCGTGGCTGCACAACACCGAGCCGTCGGGTAGCTCCGCCAGCAGCTGGAGCACGGGCTCGAATGGGGCACCCTCGGACAACAGAGCGGTGTCTTCGAGGCTCAGTCCGGTCGCCTCGGCCAGTGGAGCCAGGGTCTGGCGGCAGCGGGCGAAGGGACTGGTCAAAAGCCGGGTCACCGTGATGTCGGCCAGGTACTTCACCAGTGCCTTGGCCTGGGCATGGCCGTCGGCCGAGAGGGATCGTTCCCGGTCAACGGGCCCGAACTCACGGTGTCCAGCTTTTGCATGTCGAACGAGAAACAACGCCATCAACTCCGACCTTAGGCGACGCTGCGTCTCTGAGTGAGAGGGCTTGGCTCAAGTGATGCACAAGCGCTTCTGTGGCGGATCAGGGATTGTGCAGACATGTCGCGTAGGCTCTCCGGGTGCGTTCGTTGCGACTCGCTACGCGTGGAAGCGAGCAAGCCAAAGCCCAGTCCGAGGCCGTTGCAGCCCAACTTGCTGCCATCACCGGAGCACGGGTCGAGCTGGCTTTTGTGGAAACCATGGGCGATCTCGTGCGCGACCGGTCTATTGCTGAGATCGGTGGTCGCGGCGTTTTCGTGAAGGAAGTGCAGCGCGCCGTACTCGATGGACATGCCGATATCGCCGTTCACTCCGCCAAAGATCTGCCGTCGTCATTCCACACCGAGGGGCTCATGTTGGCCTGCGTTCCGGAACGCGGCGACGCCCGTGATGCGCTGGTCGGACACACGCTCGCATCCCTCCCGAAAGGTGGTGTGGTTGCCACGGGGTCGCAACGCCGCCAGTCGCAACTCGCTCACATGCGCCCCGATCTCGCGTTCGTTGGGCTACGTGGCAACATCCCAACCCGGGTCGCCAAGGCCGACCAAGCAGGCATCGACGCATCGCTGGTTGCGGTGACCGGCGCCCGCTGGGTCGGGCTGGAGCATCGCCTCGCGTACCTTTTCACCGTGGACGAAATGGTCCCGCAAATCGGCCAGGGCGCGATGGCCATCGAATGCCGCGTACTCGATCACGGGACACGAGAGGCGCTTGCGTTGCTTGAGCACGCGGTCAGCCGTCGCGCTGTCGATTGCGAGCGCGCCTTTCTCGCTCATCTGGGCGGCGGTTGCGAGTTGCCGGTGGGCGCCCATGCCGCTGTCGACGCGCACGGGGTCATCACCATTACCGGCGTGATCGCGTCGCTCGATGGACGACAGCTCTTTCGCGAAACGATGTCCGGTGACGACGTGGCGATCGGCGCCAAGCTTGCTGCGTCACTGCTGGCGGCGGGCGCTGCCGAGCTACTTGCGGCTGGCTGACACCGTTTCGCTTGCGCGCCGCAGCAGTTCGTCGGCGAACGCTCGGGTCGGGTCGGGTACCGCGGTGTCGGAGTAGGCAGCCTGGTCAAGCGCCGCGAACGCGACGTCCCAGTCGTGGCCGACGAAGCCGACCGCCTCGGCAAACGAACGTGCCGTTTGTCCGGCCGCTCGATGGTGCCCGGCCTTGCGTCCGATGTGGTCGAGTCGGTCGTTCCACACCATTGGCCAGCTGCGAGCTGCGAGAGCCTGGCGGCGTCGGTACAGACGGCGAACAAACCAGCCGATGAAGCCAATACCCGCCAGGAACCCGGCACCCAACACCACGCGACCGACGACCGAGAAGACCGGGCCGAGTCGATTGGCAAGGAAGTCGGTGAGGCCGTTGCGGGCTAGCGGTACCTGGCCGTCATCGGCGAAGGGCACGTCGGCGGTGGGGTCAAAGGTGAGCCATCCGACGCCAGGGAAGTAGATCTCCGCCCACGCATGCGCGTCGCTGGCCTTCACTTCGTAGAGTCCCGTGAATGGGTTGCGTTCCCCTGACGCATACCCGACTCCGAGTCGTGCCGGCACGCCCAGGCTGCGCATCATGACGACCAGCGAGCTGGCGATCTGTTCGCAGAACCCGACCCTCTCAGTGAACAGGAAGTGGTCGACCGCGTCGGTGTTGGCGGGCAGCGACGGGATGTCGATCGAGTAAGTCGTATTGTTCCCCAACCAGTCCTCGATCGCTTGCACCTTGCCGAGCAACGACGGTGACGATGAGGTGATGGACGCGGCGAGGTCCGCGACGCGTGCGGGCATCTCGGCGGGCAGCTGCGTGTAAACCCTTCGGGCCGGTTGCCCGAGCCCCTGGCCCGCAAGCAACGGGTTGAAGGGCTCGGCCGCCAGCGCGACTGGGTCGGCGGGCGGCCGCTTGCTGACCACGGTGTAGACCGCTCCGGTTCCGAGGGCGACACCCGCTCGAATGGTGCCATCAGGTAGCACCAGGACGGACTTGTCGGGGAAATAGAGCTTGCTCGCCGATGCAGCGCCGAACACGAGATTTGGACCGGGCTTCTCCACGTAGATCGTCTGGATGAAATCGTTCGAGTCGTCCATCTGAACGGCTCCCTCGAAGACCGGGAGATCGATGGCGCCGTCGCCGCTGACTGCTTTGGTTTTGTCGGTGCTGGCGGTCCATCGTCTGCCGTCCCAGTGGTCGAAGCTTTGCCCTCGCCAGAAGCCGGGCTTGCTTGCGCGCACCTTCATCACGATCGTGTCATCGGGCCGTCCACGGGCGGCGGTGTCCATCTCGGTGGAGAAACCGACGTATCCAAAGCTGGCCCGCGGCGTGTCGCCGCCCTTGCCGGTGGAGGTCGGGTCGTTGCCGTTTCCGTTGCCGTTTTCGTTTCCGTTGCCGCCGAGGGACGGATTCACCAACCCGCCGCCGGGGATGCGATCGACGTTGGGAAGGCTGGCGGGGAACGTGAACGCCCGCGCCGTGCCGGACGCCGGAAGGAAGAGGAAGAGCAGGCCGGCCACCGCAAACGAACTGGCGAGCGTGAGCCCAAGCGACGTTGCGAGGGCTCGGCTGGACACCCGCCGCGACCGTGCCGATGGCGCGGCCGTTTGGGTGGGTCGGGGTAGCTCGGCGAGTTCGCTGCGGTGCATAAGAGCCAGAGCGAACACGGCCGCAGCGCTCCATAGGCCGAGGCTGATGGCGTAATCACTGGCGATGGACAGCACGCCGCCGACGCCGATCAGCACCGTGGACGCGGCAAGTGAGAACCGCAGATCGCGTCGGGCCGGCACGTCGAAGGAGTGCAGGAGCTGTGTCCACAAGAACAGCTCGGCGAGGGGCCGCTGGGCCGCCGCTGCGTTCTGGCCGATGCCGCCGAGTTGGCTCACGAAGTGCGCGGATGCCGCCAGCATTCCAACAGCGAGGAACATCTTCACGACAAACCCCGGCCGGAATCGCGCGTAGTACGAGAACGCGAACGCGATGATGAGTCCGCCTGGAAGCGCGTAGCGAATGGACGGTGTGCCGACGTCTTGCTGCAGGGTGGCGTTGGCTGCGATCAACACGGCAGACAGCGTTGCGACGCGCACCGCTACGCTGGCCTCTGGCGTGCCCTTGGCGTTAGCCGACTTCACCGATCGGGCGAGCGAGACGATGCTCATGGCGCGACTCCCTTCGGCGGGTACACCGGGCCGACCACAGCGCGGGCAAGACGGCGGCTCACGTCGAGTGGGTTGGTAACGGGACCGGTCACCGGTCCGCTCGGTTCGGCGGTGATCAGTACGACGGCCGCGCCACGCTTCAGTGCGGCGAGAGCGAGACCAGCCGCACGCGACACCGTCGGTTCGACGGCGACCTCGGGGCCGACGAGGTCAACCACGATGACAACCGGTGCGACCGTCACGCCATCGGTTTCCCGGATCATCATCTCACCGGTTCGCGCCGTTGCCGGCCAGTGCAGTTTGCGGCTGCTGTCGCCGGGCACGTAGGCGCGGATGCCGCGCAGGTCTTCCTCACCGACATCGGGTGTAGGGGCTGCGTCGACCAGTTCGACGTCGGTGGGAAACGGTCCGATTTCAAGTGGTGCGGCAAGGGTGACCTCACAGGTCTTCCTCCACTCCACCATGCCGAGCGGTGACGAGGTCCGTACCTCCACGGCAAGCCGTGCGAACACGCCCCGCTTGGCGGGCCGGGTGAAGAACGTGCCCTTGGTGGCGTGAAACTGTCCGGTGCCAAGGGCGGGGATATCGGCAACCAAACCGGATTTCGCATCGATGTCCAATGGCACGGCAAGCGAGACAGTGCCGTCCGTCGGCGCATGAACACTGATACCGGCGCGAGCCAGTCGCACCATGGGCAGGAAGGCGCCGGCGAGCACCGAGCCCAGCAGAGTGGCCACCAGTACGGTGGCCCAACCGCTGCCGCTGGTGCGGCTGATGCCGAAGAAGGCGAGCGCGAGCGCGGTCATGATGAGCGCTGGTGCCTTCACTCGGCTGGGGCGCAGCATGTCAGCCCCGCGGGACGGGAACGTCGGCCAGGATTTCGGTGATAGTGGTGCGGCTGATCTCCAGACCGGGACCACTGCGCATCACCAAGCGGTGCGCCAACACCGAAGGCGCCATGGCTTGAACGTCATCGGGAGTGACGAAGTAGCGGCCCTGCAGCCCGGCCCACGCCTTGGCGGCATGTAGCAGCGCCTGGCTGCCTCGGGGGCTCTGGCCGAGGCGGACGTTGGGATGTGCACGCGTCTTGGCACCGATGGCGACGACGTAGTCGACCACCTTCTCCACGGCCTGTACGGCGCGAACGGCACGCTGTGCGTCCACGAGCTGCGCCATGGTGACGACAGCGCCAAGATCATCGAGGTGATCGCTGCCGCCGCGGCCGAGCAGCAGATCGCGCTCGGCGACCGCGCCGGGATGACCGAGTTCAAGCACCGTCGCGAAACGGTCCCGCTGCCCTTCCACCAGGGGAAAGGTGCCGGCATGGTCGAACGGGTTTTGGGTGGCGATCACGAAGAACGGATTGGGCAGCGCATAGGTCTTGCCATCGACGGTGATCTGTGACTCGGCCATGGCCTCAAGTAACGCCGACTGGGTGCGTGGCGTGGATCGGTTCAGTTCGTCAATGAGCACGACGTTGGCGAACAGCGGTCCGGGCCGAAAGGTCCAGGCACCCGTCGAGGGTTCGAATACGGCGACGCCAGTGAGCTCAGACGGCAAGAGGTCGGCGGTACCCTGCACCCGTCGAAACTGGCCGCCGATCGATCGCGCAAGCGCCTTGGCCAACGTGGTCTTGCCCTGTCCGGGGAGGTCCTCAATCAACAGGTGACCACCGGCGAGCAGCGTGACCACGGCGAGGCGCACGGCGTCGGGCGTACCTCGCATGATCCGTTCGATGTTGGTGACGAGAGCGCCACCAACCTCGGCTACCAGTGGCGTCGCTACCTCAGTCGTCGTCAACACCCCACGTGCATCGGCAGAAATCCGGCGACTGTGAACATCGCGTCAGTTCCTTGATCGACCGTTAACGGACCGGAGCGCCACCTGTCACGCCGGTCCGCGGTACCTTTGCCCGAAGCCCGGCTTAGCCTGGCCTGTATGGATGGTCCGATTACTGCTGGCGTCATTGCGACTCCGCCGTTTGGGGCGATGGCGCAGCTCTCGAAGGATCAATTGATCACCGAGCAACAGGCCACGCTGGCGGCACCGCGACGGCACTATTCGTGGAGTGCGAAAGGCCTCTTCGCCACCCTTGATCTTGTGTACGGCAAGGGCCGCAACCTTGAGAAGTTCCGGGTCCTCGAACTGGCTGCGCGGGTGCCGTATCAGGCGTGGGAGCACGTAGCGTACGTGGCCGTGACCCATAAGGCGAGCGAGCCCGATTTCGCGGGACGGATCTTTACCCAGATTCGCTCCAGTCGTCGTGAGCAGGACAACGAGCAGTGGCATCTGCTCATTCTTGAGGAACTCACGCAGGCGCGAGCACGCCAGTACGGTTTCCTGCGAACCGTCGTCTTTCCGCAGTTGCTGGCGTTCGGCTACTACCAACTCTCATGGCTGCTCTACGCGGTTCGTCCCGACTGGAGCTACCGGCTCAACGCCGACTTCGAGGATCACGCCGAGCACGAGTACGCGCTGCTGGTGGAAGAGACGCCGTGGCTGCATGACCAGCCCTACCACGGGGAGTTCTCCACCGAGTACGGGTCGTTCGAAACGCTGGCCGACCTCTTCCGTCAGATCGGGTATGACGAACGCATCCACAAGCTCGAAAGCATCGAGCGAATGAAGACAGCTCGCTTTCAATAGGTCAGTCGTGGCGGCGGGAGATGGCGAGCCGCACGCCGAGTCCCATGATGCTCAAGCCGCCGAGCCCTACCATCTGCTCGAGGCGCTTGGGTGACCGGCGAAACCACGATCGGACCGACCCGGCGATGAGACCCCAGGTTCCATCGCTCACGATGGTGATGGCGGCGAAGACCACGAGCAAAACCAGCATCTGGCCAGTGACGTTGCCACGGGATCGGTTGACGAACTGTGGTAGCACGGCGGAGAAGAACACCACGACTTTCGGATTCGTTACCCCGACAACGAACCCCTCGCGTACGATGCGGCGCGCGCTCTTGGGTTCGGCTGCAGCATCGAGTTCGGTCGAGAGTTGGCGACGGTGGCGGAACGCCTGAAGGCCGAGCCAGACGAGATAGAGCGCCCCAACGAACTTCACGATGTTGTACGCCGCCACTGATTTCGCCACGAGGGTGCCAAGGCCGAACACCACCAAGAGACCCTGGCTGAACGCGCCCAAGCTGTTGCCGACAACCGTCGCCAACGCTGCTCTGCGGCCGAGAGCCACGCCACGGCTGACCACGAACATCACGCTCGGACCCGGCACCACAATGATGATGAAGGCGGCCAGCGCAAACGCCGCAACCCGATGCAGATCAATCACGCCGCCAGAGTAGCCACCGTAGTCGAATCGCCGCCGAGGGTTTCGGACTGCAGGCGCTGTCCAGGCCAGCATCGGCCGGACTATCGGCGCGCTGACGAGGGTAGGTTGCGTCGCACTCCGCGGCCCGGGAAATTCTTTATGCCTGACGCACTCGGACGAAGTAACCCGCAGGCCAGCATCGGGCAAGGCACTCTGTCAGACCCCTCTCGCACCCACTCGGCCTGGTTCGCTAGGGGTGCTTGGCGAATCGGCGGCCGGCTTGGCGGTGCGCGAACCACAGCACGGTGCCGGCCGCGGCGCCGATGCCGACCGACTCGATGAGCGCTTCGACTGGGATTTTCAGGGCGAAGAAATCGCGCACGGGCCTGATGACGAGCGCAAGCGAAAAGAACACGCCCATCGCTCCGATCAGCGCCAGCTTGAGTTGTGTCAGGGGGCGGGCGAGCAGCCCGATCACCACCAAGCCCACGACCACGGTCGTGACGCACGCCGCCGTTCGAGCCTGGTTGCCCTCGATGTTAAGAGCTCGGGCGCCCTCGTAGGATATGTAGATCGCGGCCGATGTCACCAGCCCGGTTGGGATCGAGAAGCGCAGCACCCTTTTCAAGAAGCCCGGTTGATAGCGGGTGCTGTTGGGAGTCAGCGCAAGGAAGAAAGCCGGGATACCGATGGTGAAACTGGAGATGAGCGTGAGGTGGCGGGGGAGGAACGGGTAGGGAACACGCGCAATCGAAACTGCAAGCGCCAGCATGGCGGAGTAGATGTTCTTGATGATGAACAGGCTGGCAACCCGCTCAATGTTGGCGATAACGCGACGACCCTCGGCCACCACCCGTGGCATGTGTGAGAACTTGCCGTCCATCAGGACCAGCTGTGCGACAGAGCGGGTGGCGGGGGCGCCGGAACCCATTGCGACACCGATGTCGGCGTCCTTCAATGCCAGCGCGTCATTGACGCCGTCACCGGTCATCGCCACCACGTGGCCGCGAGATTGAAGCGCCCGAACGATGGCGCGCTTCTGTTGCGGGGTAACCCGTCCGAAGACGGCGTGGGTGTCAACGATGTCGGCCAGCTGTTCGGCATCTTCCGGCAGGTCGCGGGCGTCGAAGATTCGATCGGCGTTTGGTAGGCCGACGGAGGCCGCTACGGCGCCGACGGTGCGGGTGTTATCGCCCGAGATGACTTTGAGCGTCACTCCCTGCTCGGTGAAGTAGGCCAGTGTCTCGGCCGCGTCGGTACGAATCCGTTCTTTGAACATCAAGAGTGCCGCCGGGCGCAAGGTTGGGAGGTCTCCGTCTTCGCTGATATCGCCCTCCGCGTGGGCGAGGACGAGCACGCGTTGACCGGTACTGGCGATCTCATCTGATTGCTTGCGAGCGTCGTGATGAGCAGTATCACTCAAGAGGATTTCGGGTGCGCCGATCACCCAGCTGCCGTAGTCGGTGAAGGTGACGCCGCTCCATTTGCGGGCCGACGAGAAGGCGACGGCTCCCTGCCGCTCCCAGCCGGTCGGTGGCCGAAAGGCCCGGGAGATCGCACCGAGGGTGCCATTCGGATTCGGGTCGTCGGCCAGCGCGCCGAGCATCTCCTCGATCGGCGGCATACCGTCGGGTCGCCCGTCCAGTTCAACGAGTGACGCGAAGTCGATTTCGCCCTCGGTCAGCGTGCCGGTCTTGTCGAGGCACACCACATCGACCCGCGCCAGGCCCTCCACCGCGGGAAGCTCCTGCACCAGAACGTTCTTGCGGGCGAGGGTCAGCGCAGCGAGCAGGAAGGCGACGCTGGTGAGCAGCACGAGGCCTTCGGGCACCATGCCGACCAGCCCGGCGGTGGCGCCGGTGATGGCTTCGCGCCAGTTGTTGGTCGACCTTCGCTCACTCCAGAAAAGGATCGGGCCGATCACCACCAGCGCCCACGAAATGTAAAGCAGCAGCTTGTTGATGCCCTCCATCAACTCTGATCGAGTGACCGTGAATACTCGGGCATCGGCCGCCAGCTTGCGGGCGTAGGCATCGGCGCCGACCCGCGTGGCGACGTACGAACCTTGACCGGCTACCACGATCGAGCCCGACAGCACCTCGTCGCCCCGATGCTTGCCGACCGGGTCGGACTCACCCGTGAGCAGCGACTCGTCGATCTCCAAGCCGACCGACGCCCGCACCGAACCGTCGGTAGGAACCTGATCACCGGCGCGCAGTTCGACAAGATCGTCGACCACGACACCACCGACCGCGATCTCGGCCAACGCGTTGTCACGACGGACCCGTGCCAGTGGCGCGTTGAGTACCGCCAGGCTGTCGAGTTTCTTCTTTGCCCGCAGCTCCTGCACGATGCCGATCAGCGCATTGACCACCATCAACAGACCGAAGGTGGCGTCCTTCCACGACCCGGTCACCAAGATCAACACCGCGAGCGTGCCGAGGATGGCATTGAAGCGGGTGAAGACGTTGGACGTAATGATCAGCTTGAGCGGACGGCTGGTGGTTTCTTCGACCACGTTTACCTTGCCCGCGGCGACACGCTCGGCCACCTCGGCGCTGCTGAGGCCGTGCACAGTCATGTCGGTCGTGTCGGGGGCCACGGTCACCCGGACATTGTGGCAGCACCGCACCGAAAACGTCCTCCGCCCGGAGTTGGCTGTCGGTCAACCGGAAGGATGAGACCTAACTCTTAGCGAAGATTGCGACGGCCTCGACGCCTTGCGAGGGAAAGTTGGCGTTGAGCCCGGTGATGCCGTCTTCGAGGAACTTCAGGTAGCTGTCTTTGTTCTCGAGTTCGCGCTTGTTGGGCCAAACCCAGATCGGATAGCCCGCAGCGGTCGAGGCTTTGATGTTGTCGGGGGTAAGAACCGCGATGCCGCTGAACTCGGGCGGCAGCTGCAGGATACGCATGCCATTTGGGAGCGGGGTGCGCCCCAGAATCCATGCCGACGACGCACCGAGGCCAGGAGTGAGTTCGACGGTCGGTGCAATCCGGCGGAACTCATCGACCACTTTGTCGTCGAAGGATGTGACCACGGCCCCATCCAGCCGACCAAGCTCGGTCAGTTCTTTGGCGAGTTCAGCTGCGGCGGGAAATGCGGCTTCGCCGCTGCCCTTGATTTCGATGTTGAGCGGCGTGTTCGGATACTTCTTGACCAGATCAGAGAAACGGGGAATCGCGAAGTCACCGGCGGCGTAGCCAGCCGGCGCGGGCTTGGCACCCGAACGGATCCCTCGATAGATGTACGACGCGTCGGGCTTGTCGGTGCACACACAATCGGCAGTGAACCAGTAGGCGTTGTCCAGAGCGTTGATTTGGTCAAAGGTCAGATCGGCGACCTTCGCGGTTGACTCGGTCTGGCGCTTCACATCATCGTCGTGCTGCACGATCAAAACGTTGTCCTTGGTGAGATGCACATCGAGATCGAGCATGTCGACGTTCGCCTTCATGCTCTCGCTGAACGCGAAAAGGGTGGAGTGGGGGAATTGATCCTCGCCGCCTGCGTGGGCAAGAACGACTGGCCGCTTCAACGCCAGCAATTCTTTCAGGGTCTTTGGCTTCGGTGTGACGGCGGTAGTGGTCGGCGAGGTGGTCGGTGGCGCTGCGGTCGTGGCGGCTGCCGCGGTTGACGATGTGGCCGCGGCAAGGGTCGTGGGCGTCGCTGCGGTGGTTGCAAGAAAGGCAGTCGTGGGGGCCGTCACGGTAGTGACCGGTGCGGTTGACGTCGACGATGAGCTACAGCTCGCCACGGTTAAACAGGCGGCGAACATGACCGGGAGACATCGTCGCGAGACCATGGCCTTGAGGTTAGGTCGCAAACCTTAGAAGCGAGAGGTCGCTCGACCGGGCGTGACCACGGGTAGCGTCCTAACTGCGTCGAGGAACTCGACTTCGGGCATCGGGCGGCCGAAGTGGTAGCCCTGTCCGAGGTGGCAGCCGAGTTGGCGCAGCTTCGCGGCCTGGCTGGAGTTTTCGATCCCCTCGGCCACGATGGTGAGACCGAGCGACTGGCTCATGAGGATGATTGCTTCGACGAGCGGCTGGCCCGTTGTATCCATGTCGTCGATGAATGGCTGGGCGATCTTGATGATGTCGACGGGCAGCCGTCCGAGTTGGCTAAGCGATGAGTACCCGGTGCCGAAGTCATCAAGCGCGATGCGCGCCCCGAGGTTCTTCAGCGCGAGCAAGCGCGCTGCGGCTTCGTTGGGATCGGTAATCATCGTGCCTTCGGTGATCTCGAAAACCAAAAGGCTCGGATCGATTCGATACTCGTGCAGCGTGCTCGTTACGTCGGAGAACATATCGTCTGAGAAGAGGTTGCGCGCCGAGAGGTTTATGGCGAAGTGCAGCGGCGAACCGGCGCGACTCAGCAATGCCTGTTCGTTGAGCATGCGGCCCACCTCGTGAAGCACGGTTCGTCCGATGTGGATGATCGTGTCGGATTCTTCCGCAATGCCGATGAAGTCGCCCGGTGTGAGCAAGCCGAGTGTTGGATGCTGCCAGCGGATCAGCGCTTCGGCCGCAACGACCTCGCCAGACGTAAGGTCGATGATCGGCTGGTAGTAGGTGACGAACTCGTGCTCCTTGACTGCTCGATGGAGATCGAAGGTCAGGTTGTAACGCTGTACGGCAGCATCGTGCAGCGCTGGTTCGAACACCGCGACGCGATCCTTGCCAAGGTTCTTGGCGGCGTACATGGCGGTGTCTGCGTTGCGGAGAAGATCTGCTGTTGACTGACCTGGCATGGAAAGGGCCGCACCGATGCTGGCGTGAACGGGAACGACCCGCCCCGCGGTCGACACCGGCGCCCCAATGGTGGTCAGGAGTTGCTCAGCGATAGCGGTGACATGCGTGATGTCGCGTACACCCGGCAGCACGACGGCGAACTCATCGCCGCCCAGCCGCGCCGCTGTTGCGTACGGTGGGATGGCGCTTCCAAGGCGACGGCCGAGCGCCACCAGAAGTTCGTCGCCGGCTGCGTGGCCCAAACTGTCGTTGACCGTTTTGAAATCATCGAGATCGACGAACAACACGGCTGCGCACTGGCCGGTGTCTGCCTGTTTCAGGGAGTCCGTCACGATGCGAGCAAACATCGTCCGGTTGGCGAGACCCGTGAGTTCGTCGTGATTGGTCTGGTGGGTGAGGCGCTGTTCCATCCGCCGGAGCTGGTCGAGGAGTTGCTCGAGGCGGCCGTTCTCGAGCGCCGCCGCGACGTTTTCTGCGAGGGTCTCAAGCAGCACCACATCATCGCGATCGAACCGAGCAATGTCTCCTGGTCGATGGCCGATGAGCAGAAGCCCGCAGGCCCGACCGTCGGCTCGCAATGGCGCCACGATGGCGTCGTTCAGTTGGCGCTCGGCCAGGACGGCGGCGAGCATCGGCTGGGCCGTGGACGACCGAACCACACGCGGAGCCACAGCGAAGGAGACTTCGGCCATCAGCGGTGCCAGGCTGTTTTGACCAAGGGGGACCATTTCCGTATTCGTCTCGCCGTCGCAGGCCGAGACATGCATGACCGTGTCACTCCCGGATGCGAGGTACGCCAGTTCAACATGGGCAGCGCGAAACTCGTCCCTCGCCTTGCGCACCAGGAGGGTGAGTGCTGTGCCGAGTTCGGCCGACTGGTGGAGTGATTTGGTGGCATCGTGCAGAAATACGAGGCCTCGGTGGCGTCGGCGCTCTTTGGCGTAGGCGTGGTTTGCCGCCTGCAAGCCGATGGTCGGAATGACCAGCAGCCAGGATGCTTCCGGGTAGGCCGTGATGACGGCCACCGCGACCAAGCCGACGCTGATCGTCACCAACGCGCTGACCGCACCGAAGCCGAGCGACGCCACAATCCGACGGTCGGGCCGTTTGCTTTCTGCCAGACAGATCACGGCTGTGACCAGTGTGGTCGACAGCGTCGACGCAGCGAGTGCCCCGGCGGCCGCTCCCGCGATCGACATGATCGTAAATCGTCCGTGTTGGCCGCTTACGAAGCGAAACACCGCAACGGCCAGGCGATCCTCGAGCATGAAACAGGCAATGTTGAACAGCAGCTTGGTGGCTGGCTGTTTACGGTGGAAGCGCAGCGCACCGCCTCCACCGACGATGCGCACGATGATGAGGTGGGGACCGGAGACGAAGAACAAGCCGAGCGCAAGTGGGATTTCGAACAGCGAGAACGAGTGTGTGTTGCCGTCGAAGTGCAGGTGGACGGGAAAGATCTCAGCAGCTGCGAAGAGGGCGACGAGGGCAGCGAGGATCAAGGGGCCAGATCGGCCGAGCACGTACGGACTGGTGGCCGGGGGGTGCAGCCATGACAGAAGACCAAGAACGAGCAGTATCCCGACGAAGGTTGGGATGCGAGACGGCAAACGCCGTTGGCAGGGCGCGTCTGCCTCGATTCCTCGCTGGTCCATGCCTCACTGTCGGCAAAGCGGGGAGTGAACTGAGATTGCTGCGGTTCCCTGAGGAGGTCTCAACAATCGGGGCTTGCCGCCATGGCCCCGTTCGGCCTCGCGAGCAACACACCGTCCCCGGTCGACAGCACCTCGTTGGCGGAACTTCTGGATGGCTACATCGCCGCGGCGGAAGAGGGTTTCGAGGGACTGTTCGGCGTGCTGTTCTCTCCGCTGCCCGAGGTCGAAGGTGTCACCCGTTCGGTCGAGGTGATCAAAGGTGTGGACGGCAACGACATCACGCTCTTCATTCATCGCCCGACTGGTGTAGCGGGTCCGGTGCCGGGCGTGCTTCACATACACGGGGGTGGCATGGTGCTCTTGGAAGCGGCCGGAGCCGCCTACCGACACTGGCGCGACGAACTCGCCGCATCTGGGATGGTGATCGTCGGCGTCGAATTCCGCAATGGCGGCGGCAAGCACGGCCCCCATCCGTTCCCGGCGGGCCTCAACGACTGTTCGTCTGCGCTCCACTGGGTGGCTGCCAACAAAGCCGCGCTTGGCATCTCGAAGCTCGTCGTCTCCGGCGAGTCCGGCGGCGGAAATCTCACCCTCGCCACCACGCTCAAGGCCAACCGAGACGGCCACCTCGCCATGATCGACGGCGTGTACGCCCAGTGTCCGTATATCTCCGGCGAATGGGCGTGTAAACCGGTCGAGTTGGCGTCTCTCTACGAGAATGACGGTTACTTTCTCAGCTGCGCCCAAATGGGTGCCATGGCCAAGGTCTACGACCCGCTCGACCAGAATGTGATGAACCCGTTGGCCTGGCCGTACCACGCATCGCCAGACGATCTCGCTGGCCTGCCACCGCATGTGATCTCCGTGAATGAGCTGGACCCGCTGCGAGACGAAGGCTTGGCCTACTTCCACAAGCTGCTCGCAGCGGGTGTCACCGCCTCAAGCCGCACCGTCAATGGCACCTGCCACGCCGGCGACATGATCTTTCGGGTCGCCATGCCAGAGGTGTCCCTGTCCACCGTCAGGGACATCAGCGGCTTCGCTCACTCGCTCTGAGCCCCCGTTGCTGCGCCCGGCCTACTTGAGCACGAACTGCAACTCCGTCACCCAGCGGTCGCGAGGGCCGTCGCAGTCGAGGTAGATCTCACGGCTGTAGCCATCCGGCTCCTCGCCGGCGGCTTCCATCCAGTGCTGCAGCGCCTGATAGCTGCTTGAAACGGAGTTCATGTTGCCCTCGTGAATGAGGGTTGCGGCTCGACCGGCTGGTAGATCTCTGATGACGACGGCGTCCGAGGTGAAATCGGCGTCTCCGGCGATCTGCACGGCACCGATCACGTCGACTCGGCCATCGGCTCGCTCACCGTAGAGTGCCAGCGGAGGCCCGATCGGGGCGACACCGGCTCGACCGAGCTCGCCGTACAGCGTGCCGTAGAGGCGCTCGAAGATGGTCGGAAAATCGACGTTGAAGCCGTCCGCAGGCTCGCTCACCCGCGCGACGCGCATCGCGTTAACGGGCTTCACAACAACGGAAGTACTCATGACTGTTTCTCCTTGTAAGAGTCGAATACGGGTTGTCATGTCAGCGAGGCGCTGTCGCTCGATGGCCAGGCTTCGTTCGGCCTCGGTTCGACGGAGTTTCAACATGCCGAGCAGCTCATCGGGGCTGATCCCCGCTTCGATCATGCGAGTGATCTCGGCCAGCGTGAAGCCGAGTTCCTTCAGCACGATGATGCGGTTCAGTCGCGGCAGCTGCGCGGCTTCGTAGAATCGGTAGCCGGTGGACGGATCGACCCGGGCAGGTCGAAGCAGACCGACGTCGTCGTAGTGACGAAGCGTTCGAACCGACACCTTGGCAACTTGAGCAAACGAACCAATCGCAAACATGACCCACCCTTTGTTTCACCCTCCGCTACGGAAGAGTCAAGAGGTCGACTCAGAAAGTTACGCGAATCGTGCCGGGGTATCCGCGCCGGAACGCGCCTCGTCTTGATGGGCCGCGACCCGCATCGGCTTGAGGTCGTTGCGCAAGCCGTGCGCACTGCCGGTGCGCCGCAGGTTGCGTTGGTGCTCTGCGACTTCTCGTCCCTCACCAGCGTGCAGGAGGCCAGTGCAGACATCGCCTCCCGCGTCGTCGCAGGAGAGCTGGCACCGCTCGACGTGGTGGTAGGAAACGCTGGCCTGCAAATGAACGATCGGCTCTCGACTTCGGCGGATGGCTATGAGCTGACGTTTGCCGTCAATGTGCTCGCCAATCATGTTCTGATCCGCTCGTTACTCTCGAGCACCGCGCCAAATGCCCATTTTGTCGTCGTCGGAAGCGGCACCCACTTCGGCAACTCCCGTCTCGTGGCTGGCCCGGTATGGGCACCACCAGAGGTATTTGCAGGGCTCGGAACGGGCGGGTCGCCATTCGAAGCGGCCTCAGGTCGTGCCGGCCAATGCGCGTACTCCACGTCGAAACTCGGGGTGAACTATCTCATACAAGCATGGCAAGCGAGGCAGCAGGGTAGCGCTCGTTTCAACGTGTACGACCCCGGACTCATGCCGGGAACGGGCCTTGTGCGTACCGGCCCGGCCTATCGGCAGCTGGCGTGGAATCGCATCATGCCTGTCCTCACGGTTCTTCCTGGCGTGACCTCGACGAAGAACAGCGCCGAGCAGCTCACTGCGTTTAGTTTGGGTCGGCGTTACCCTGACGCGCGCGGTGCCTACATCGAGATCGAAAAGCTCTCCCGCGCCAGCCACGAGTCGGACAAGAGGGAACGAGAACAAGAACTCTGGGACTTCTGCGAAGGCGCTGTCTCGAACCTTCTGCGAGGAAAGTAACCCTCGCCGGCACGTTTCTGCTGTATCGCTCAAACAGTAGTCACACACATGGTGTCGCCTTGGGGGAGTGAGGCGGTCATGTTGGGCTCGCTGGGGCCGTAGAGGGCGCTCAGCATGCCCTTCACCATGCCGCGGTCGACGGCGCAGATGACCGGGTGCTCGATGGCGGTGTCGCCGAACGGGCAGTGGTTGTTCACGATCTGCAATTGGTTACCGCGCTTTTCGGTGTGAGCGGCGAAACCGTGTGCGGTCAATGCATCGGCAACGGCATGAAGTGCGTTGCGCAACGAGCGTTGGCCGTTGGCTGCGTCGCCCATGCCGGCGGCGATGGCTTTGCCGTATTCGGCGCCGACCTCTTCGGCCATCTTCTCGGCCTGGTCGTGAGGCAGAAGGGCCAACGCCCGACCGAGCAGTGACAGCACGAGGTCGTCGGTCTTCACCGGCACATCGAGCGTCACCTGTTCGGCCGCGGCTCGGTACTGCTTGGACGGACGTCCAGCGCCACCACCCGCTCGACCGGCGGTGACTTCGACGTGGCCGGCAATCGCCAGTTTGTCGAGGTGATGGCGAGCGACATTGGGATGCAATCCGAAGCGGTCGGCCACCTGCGCGGCAGTCACGCCTTCGGCATGTTCGTGGATGAACAGATACACCTGGCGCCGGGTGGGATCGCCAAATGCATTGGTGATGGCGGACACAGCCGCGCTGAAGGCACCAGGCGTGAGTGTTGCCGGGCTAGGGGAAGTGCCGTCCACGCCGGTATTCTACCTATCGCCGTAGGAGAAATGGCCCGAACCCCCCGGAGCTGCCCGCATGACCGTCACGAATGACCAGGTAATCGACGCGCTGCGTCCCGTCGAAGACCCCGAACTGCACCGCTCCATCGTTGACCTCGGCATGGTCCGAGACGTGAAGATTGACGGTGGACACGTGCAGGTTCTGGTCGCCCTTACGGTTGTTGGCTGCCCGCTTCGGGCGGAGATCACCAATCGCGTCACCAGCGCCGTTGCGGCATTGCCGGGCGTCGCTACCACCGGCCTGGATTTCACCGTCATGACCGACCAGGAACGCGAAGCGCTTCGCGGTGTACTGCAGGGATCCCAAGGCGGCGGTGGACACACCCATGCCGGCGGCGGCCACGGTCATGCCGAAGGCAAGATCAGCCCCTTCAACGAGCCGGGTTGTAAGACCCGGCCGCTCCTTATTTCCTCCGGCAAGGGTGGCGTCGGCAAGTCAAGCGTTACGACCAATCTCGCGGTTGCGCTGGCTCAGCGCGGCCACAGCGTGGGCATTGTCGATGCCGATATCTACGGCTTCTCCATCCCGCGTATGTTGGGTGCCGATCGTGACCCGGTCGTTATCGATCAGATGTTACTGCCACCCGAGTCGCATGGCGTTCGCTGCATCTCCATTGGCTATTTCGTGCCTGAAGGCCAGGCGGTTGTGTGGCGCGGCCCCATGCTCCATAAGGCGCTGGAGCAGTTCCTCACCGATGTGTTCTGGGATGAGCCCGACTTCTTGCTGGTCGACATGCCGCCCGGCACCGGTGACATCGCGTTGTCGCTCAGCCAGTACCTCCCCCGCGGCGAGGTGTACGTGGTCACGACTCCGCAACCCGCCGCGCAGAAAGTCGCTCGGCTGTCGGCTGCGATGGCGGCGAAGGTGAATCTGGAAGTGAAGGGTGTCATTGAAAATATGAGCTACTTCACCGGTGACGACGGCAAGCGCTACGAGATCTTCGGATCCGGTGGCGGCGCCGAGTTGGCCGAGGAGCTGGGCGTGCCGCTGCTTGGTCAGCTGCCCCTCGTATCGGCGCTGCGCGAAGGTGGCGACAACGGCAACCCGATCACAGCGGCCGATCCCTCAAGTGAGTTGGCAACGGCATTCAGAGCAATGGCCGAGCGCATAGCGGTTGATCTTCGCCCCAAGAAGGTCTTCAACAAAGAACTCAAAATCGTCTGACCCGCGATGGTCATAGTCCAAGTGATGAAAGGGCTGTTGTCCAATCGTTGAGGAGGGCCTCGTAGTCGGCGAGTGATCCGTCTCGGCCGTAGGCGATCATCTGCTTCGCCTTCAGCTTGTTGTGAATGAGCTTGATGGTCGGATGGACACGGTGTTCCTCCTACGGTCGCGAACGGCGTCTGCGCCATCTTGGCATCAGCCGCCTAGAGTATCCATGCCCCAACATCGAGGAGACCTGCAGTGGAAATTCGTATCGGTGTCATTCAGACCGCCAAGGAAATCGTGCTTGAGATGGCCGACAACACCGAGCGCGCCGCCGTTCAGGCCGAGATCGAAGCGGTGCTCGGCGACGAAGATCGCACCCTGTGGCTCACCGACAAGAAGGGCCGCACCGTTGCCGTCCCCGTCAAGAAGCTCGCATACGTCGACCTCGGCGCCGATGACGAGAAACGCAAAGTCGGCTTCGGTAGCTAGGACATGCCTCGGTCGGCTCGCTGAGACGATTGCCCTCGCTGGTCGCTACCGCTCCTTGCACTCGGGTGCCGCTCCCTCGACGCTCGGACTCGCTTCGCTCAAACAATGCCGCAAGCGCGGAAGCATGCCTTGCTCCGTCCACCTGCCTCAAGCCGCTAGGGGTTGTGACCTGCAAGACTTCACGGCGTGGCAACGCTCGCTGAACTCGCACGCACACACACCGAACTCGATGCCGACGATGTTGCTCATCTGCAGCGTCTTGTTGGCGAGTGGGGGATGCTGGCCGATCTCTGCTTTGCCGATCTCCTGCTCTACACGCAGAGTCCGGACAGCTCCTGGGTGGTGCTCGGCCAGGTTCGACCCGCCACCGCCCAGACCCTGTACCTCGCCGACTGGGTAGGCGCGACGGCGAACGATACCGAAGACCTCGTGCTCGACCAGGTGCTGGCGTCTGGTCTTGAAGCCGAGAGCGAAGTGGTGATCGAAGGCATTCCGAACGCCAGCCGTATGCGGGCCATTCCCGTGCGGCACAAGGACAAGATCATTGCCGTACTCACCCGTGAGTGGAGCGAGCGGGTCGGCCGACAGCTTGGTGAGCTCGAGCGCACCTACCTCGGCCTCTTCGAGCGTTTCGCGGCGATGATTGCCGAAGGAACATTCCCGTTCGACTCCAAGGGAGCCCCCAACGGTGCCGCTTCCAGCTCGGCGCCGCGCGTCGGCGACGGAGTCATGGTGCTGGACAGTGAAGCGCGGGTGCAATACGCGTCGCCCAACGCAGTGTCGGCACTGCATCGGGTCGGCATTACGACCAACGCCATTGGGCTGCGGCTGGCCGAACTGGGCTTCAACGACAAGCCGGTGCGCCAGGCGTTCGATACGGCCAAACCCGTCATTGACGAATTCGATCAGACACCCGAGATCGCCTTCACCGTGCGATCCATCCCCATCGTTGCCCAGGAAACAGTCACCGGCGGCGTGCTGTTGTTACGAGATGTCAGCGAGCTGCGTCGGCGGGATCGCATGATCCTGTCGCGTGACGCCACCATCCAAGAGATCCACCATCGAGTGAAGAACAACCTGCAGACGATCTCGTCGCTCCTGCGGTTGCAGGCCCGCCGACTTGAATCGGCCGAAGCCAAAATGGCAATCGCCGAGAGCGTGCGTCGCATCCGCACCATCGCGCTTGTGCATGAGACGTTGTCCAGGGAAACAGGTGAGGACGTCAGCTTCTCCGACATTGTCCGGCCCTTGGCCCGGCTGGCTGAGGACGGACTGCAGTCGCCGGATCGTCCGGTGCGGTTCGTGGTGCAGGGCGACGGTGGCCGCCTACCCGCGATCATCGCTACCCCGCTGTCGGTGGTGCTGACCGAACTGCTGCAGAACGCCGTCGATCATGCCTTTGAGAAGCGGGCTGGCGTGGTGGTGGTCAGCATGGTGAATACCGGTAGTCACCTCACCATCACGGTGGTCGACGACGGCGACGGTCTTCCTGATGACTTCTCGCTGGAGAACGCCACCGGCCTCGGCCTGTCCATCGTGCGTACCCTGGTGACCACCGAACTCGGTGGCACCCTTTCGATGCGCACCGCCAACCCGGCCGACCTGGCCGCCGCAGGGCTTTCCGATGATGCCGGGCCGGGCACCGTGGTCGAGCTACGGGTGCCCACCACCAGCGAAATGACCTGAAAAACAGCTCAGGCCGGTTTCCGAAGAAACCGACCCAATCAAAAACGGTGGCGCAGGGCGCCGCACCATGATCAGCTGGCGGCAGCAGCAGCAGCCTTGCGCTCGGCAACCCAGGCCCGGCGCAGCTTGCGGCGCTCTTCTTCTGATGTGCCGCCCCAGATACCGGAATCCTGGTTGGTGGCGAGGGCAAACTCGAGGCAATCTTCGCTGACCGGACATTCGCCGCACACGCGCTTGGCCATATCAATCTGCACCAGAGCCTGGCCGGTGGTGCCGACCGGGAAAAACAATTCCGGATCGGTGTCACGGCAAAGGGACTGATCACGCCAGTTGTACTGAGCGTTGGACAGAGCGAGGTTGGTGGCGAGCGCGGACAATGGAGTTCTCCTGGGTAGAACGCGGCGATATGAGTTCGTGACTTGATTCACATGCTCAGGGCATCAACGTGGGCGCCTGGAGCGTGTTGCGGTGCTGAAGCAGCCTAGGTGGTCAAAAGACCTATATCAAGGGGCAATTTCGTTGCGTCTGTCACTTCTGTGCTAGCAGTCTTAACAAATGACACAGGTAATCGCCCACCGGGGGGCCAGTAAGCAGGCTCGTGAGAACACGCTGGCCGCTTTTCGCTTGGCCCGCACGCTTGGCGCTGGCTGGGTCGAGCTTGATGTCCGTCGCACCCAGGACGGTGCCATGGCCATCCATCACGACCCCTATTTGCCTGATGGCCGGGTCATTTGCGATACCGCAGCGGCCGATTTGCCCGCTTCCGTGCCCCACCTAGCTGCCGCATTGGATGCGTGCGAGGGCATGGGTGTGAACATCGAAATCAAGAACGAGGAGGGCGAGCCCGATTTTGACGGCGATGAGACGATGGCGGCGGCGGTTGTGGCGCAACTTGCCGAGCGGGACGGCCGCGATCGGGTGCTGATCTCCAGCTTTCACCTGCCCACGATCGACCGCGTACGCGAGCTGAATGCCCAGATTCCCACCGCTTGGCTGGTGGAATCCGTGGCGGCCTCTACGCTCGATGAGCTCATCGGCCATGGCCACCGCGTGTTGCATCCGTGGGTGAAAAAGGTGACGCGTCAGCTCGTCGCTGATTGTCACGCTCGGGGGGTTGAGGTGAACACCTGGACCTGCGATGACCCTGCTCGCATGGTCGAGCTCATCTCCTGGGGCATCGATGGCATTTGCACCAACACCCCCGACATCGCCCTCAAGGTCGTCGCGTCAGCCGGGTAACACAAGTCGAACGGCGTCGGGTTCCCATCGGAATACCAGGCGCAGCGTCTCGCCGAGGTAGTCCCCGTCGAGCTGATACGGGAATGGGGTCGCGGACTCAATAGTGAGTGCCGACAGCCCGTCCTCGATGATGACCGCCTTGCCTCGGACGCCACCTCCGAACAGGGTGTGTCCGAGAGCGGTGAGCACCCCGAGCACAGTCATCCGGGTAAAGGTCACCGTACTCAATGCTGACTCCAGCGAAGCGGCCGGTGCGAGATCGAGGGGACGATTGCCGAGGTACGTGTATGGGTTGGTGTTGAGCACCACGGTGAACGACGCCGGATACGTCCGCCCAACGGTGTTCACCGTGAAGTGCGGGTGCTTGCGATCGTAGGTGCGAAAGAACGTCTTCAAACCGGCGTAAATGAAGAGCGGATGACCGAGCCATCGTTTGATGGACGAACGCTTCTCCACGTCGGCCACAACTGCCGCATCGAAGCCGACGCCGGTGTGGAAACAGAAGTAGCGACCATTCACGTTGCCGAGCCCGACCGGTTTGATCGTCTCGGCGGCAAGTCCGGCCGCCAACTGACGCGCTGCAACGACGGGGTCGTTCTCCATACCGATCGTGCGGGCGAACACGTTGGTGGAGCCGCCCGGCAACACTCCTAACGCGGTGGCACTGCCCGCCAGTCCGTTGGCGACTTCGTTCAGTGTGCCGTCGCCGCCGAGCGCGACCACAACATCCCAATCGCGGCTGGCGGCGTCCTGCGCGAAGCGAGTGGCATGACCTCGTCTGTTTGTTTCCTTAAGGGTGACCGCATGACCGCCGTCCATGAGAATTTCCTCGATCAACACCTTGTTGCGAGCGGTTACTGAAGATGCGAAGGAATTCACCACCAGCAGGAGCCGCATAAGGCCGAAAGGCTAGTTGCAACGTGCCCCAACTTGGCAGAGGATAGGCGCTGCAGATTTGGCTGCGGTGCCGAACGAGAACGTTGAGGAGTACGCACGTGAGCAGAGTTGTCGTAATGGGACAGGGCTACGTTGGGTTACCGATGGCCATGCGAGCCGTAGAAGTCGGGCACACCGTTGTCGGGTTTGAACCCGACCGCAATCGTCTCGCTTCGTTGAAAGCTGGCACCTCCTATGTGGAGGACGTCGGCAGTGACACGCTGCAGCACGCACTCGCGTCGGGCCGCTACATCGCCACCAACGATCCGGCCGAGATCGCCCTGTTTGATGTGGCCGTCATCTCGGTGCCGACGCCACTTCTGGACCACGCTCCCGACCTGGCCTTCGTGCGCTCGGCCACGGGCATGATCGGACCGCACGTGCGTCCCGGCTCATGCACGATCCTTGAGTCGACCACGTACCCGGGCACCACCGACGAGATCGTCGCCCCGCTGCTCGAGCAGCTCAGCGGCCTCAAGGCCGGAGCTGACTTCCATGTCGGCTACAGCCCCGAGCGCATCGACCCGGGCAACAAGAAGTTCGACTTCGTCACCACACCAAAGATCGTATCCGGCATGGACGACCGTTCGGCGCAGATCGTGCAGGAGTTCTACAACACGCTTGTGCACCGCACTGTCATGGTGCCCGGTACTCGTGAGGCTGAGCTGGCCAAGGTGGTCGAGAACACGTTCCGCCACGTCAACATTGCGCTGGTCAACGAACTCGCCATTTTCGCCCACGACCTTGGAATCGATCTGTGGTCAGTGCTCGATGCGTGCGACACCAAGCCGTTCGGGTATATGCGCTTCAACCCGGGCCCGGGCGTCGGCGGGCATTGCCTGCCCATCGACCCGTCCTATCTGTCGTGGCATGTGAAGAATTCACTCGGCTACAACTTCCGCTTCGTCGAGTTGGCCAACGATGTCAATGAGCACATGCCCGAGTACGTCGTTCGCCGCCTCACCTCGCACCTGAACGACAAGGAACGCTCCATCAAAGGCAGCACGTTCCTGCTGCTGGGCCTGGCGTACAAGAAGAACACCGGCGACGCCCGCGAGTCACCAGCCATCCACGTCGCGCAGCAGCTGGCCGCCCTCGGTGGCAAGGTGCGTGCGGTCGATCCGTTGGTCGAGGTGTGGCAGGTGCCGTCGTTCATCGAGCGCGTCGAGCTGACCCACGCCGAAATCGACGGTGCCGATGTCATTGTGCTGCTCACCGATCACGACAGCATCGACCTTGGCATGTTGGCCAACGCGAAGGGCAAGGTGTTCGACACCCGTAACGCCCCCGAGCTGACCGGGTCTGAGCGCATCTGACGTCACCCGCAGCGGGGGTCCTTCGGCCCCTCCGGCGGGTCGCAGCCTTTCTCAGCTTTTCGCTTGACCTATCAGTCAGGCAGACTGCACGGCATGAATATCGTCGTCTGTGTCAAACAGATTCCCGACCCGAGTTCGCCCGGCGCCCTCGATCCGGCCACCAACACCTTGAAGCGGGACAGCAAGCTCATTCTTGATGAGTCCGACAGCTACGGCGTCGAGATGGCGCTGCAGCTCGTTGCCACCGCCGGCTCCGGCGAAGTGTCGCTCGTGTCGATGGCTCCGAATGGCGAGGTGTCGGGTCTTCGCACCGCCTTGGCCATGGGCGCCGCTCGTGGCATCCTCGTCTCCGACCCGGCCTTGCAAGGTTCCGATGCACTCACCACCGCCAAGGTGCTTGCAGCTGCAATCACCCGGCTCGGTGGCGCGGACCTCATTATCGCGGGCACCGAATCCAGCGACGGCTACACCGGCACCGTGCCCGAGCAGATCGCCGAAGTGCTTGGGCTGCCGTCGGTAACGTTCGCCAAACATGTCGAGGTCGCCGGTAGCACGCTGAAAGTGAATCGTCAGACGGAGGCTGGCTACGACGAGGTTGAGTGCCCGCTCCCCGCCCTTGTGTCGGTGACTGCCGGCGTGGTCGAGCCCCGCTACCCGAGCTTCAAAGGCATCATGGCCGCGAAGTCCAAGCCGGTTGAGACCGTTACCGTCGCCGACCTGGGCGTTACGCCTACCGGGTGGGCGGGCGCCGGACAGACCATCGTGTCGGTCGAAGCAGCCGCGGCTCGTGCTGCCGGCGAAGTGATTGAAGATGACGGCGAAGGCTTCGCCAGGGTCGTTTCGTTCCTCGAGAATTTGAAGGTGATCTGATGGCTCTCAACACGATCTGGGTGTACGGCGAACTCGCGAGCGGCGCCCCCACCACCGGCACGCTTGAGCTGCTCACCAAGGCCCGCTCGCTCAACCCGGCCAACATCTTTGTTGTCATCGCCGGCGACGCCGCGGCCGCGGCCGCCGACCTCGGTGCCTACGGTGCCAACAAGGTTTACGCCGTCGATCTCGACGGCGCGCTTCCCGGGCCGGCCATCTCGGCGGTTATGAAGAAGGCGCTCGATCAGGGTGACGTACCCGATCTCATTCTGCTGCCCATGACCTATGGCGCGCGTGACGTTGCCTCACGACTGTCGGTCAAGCTCGACCGCACTGTGCTTACCAATAACACCGAGATCATGTTGTCGGGCGACGACGTCGTCGTGCAGACGCCCGTCTTCGGTGGCGCCACGCTGGTGAATACCAAGTTCTCCGGTCCCGTCCCCCACATCGCCATGTTCCGCCCGAAGAGCTTCGCTGCCGAGGCCGGAAGCGGTGCTGCAGCCGACGTCATTCCCGTGCGCGTTCCCGACACCGGCGCGTCCGGCGCGGCCCGCGTCACCGCCACGCATGTCGAAGCAACCACCGGGCCCAAACTCGACGAAGCCGCCATTGTGGTTTCGGGTGGGCGTGGCCTCGGTGAGGCCGGCAAGTACGAAATGGTTGAGGGTCTGGCCAAACTGCTGAAGGCCGCGCCCGGAGCGTCGCGCGCCATCGTTGACGCGGGTTGGGTGCCCTACAGCTACCAGGTCGGTCAGACCGGCAAGGTCGTGAAGCCCACGGTGTACATCGCCTGCGGCATCTCCGGTGCCACGCAGCACATGGTCGGCATGAAGGGTTCCAAGAACATCATCGCCATCAACAAGGACAAGGAAGCCCCCATCTTCGGCATCGCCGATCTCGGCATCGTCGGCGACGTCCACAAGGTGCTCCCGAAGCTCATCGAGGCGTTGCAAGCCCGCGGCTAAAAGCGAGAAGGCCCCCGCCCGGCACGACCGGGCGGGGGCCTTTCGCGTTTTGAGAACTGCTCCCGGCGAGTGGTCTCGTGCCCTGAGAGTCTGACGCTGTCACGACCAAGGGCCGCTCCGGCCGCCAAGCGTGACAGCGTCGCCTTGGTGTACTTACGAGAAGGGTCCAACCATCGCAGTGCGAGTTGGCTCGGGGACTACTTGCCCAGCGAGGTCCCTGTGGACCGAAGGTCGGCGCAGGCTTGGGTGACTCGCACGGCCATAGCGGCCTCGGCGGTCTTGCCCCAGCTGCGCGGGTCGTACACCTTCTTGTTGCCGACTTCGCCATCGATCTTCAACACGCCCGAGTAGTTCGCGAACATGTGGTCGGCAACCGCTCGCGTGTAGGCGTACTGGCAGTCGGTGTCGACGTTCATTTTCACGACGCCGTACTCAAGCGTCTCGTGGATCTCTTCGATGAGTGAACCGGATCCGCCGTGGAACACGAGATCGAACGGCTGCACCTTGCCGACTAAGGCGCCGACGTGCTCTTGGCTGGTCCTCAAAATGTCCGGGCGCAGCTTCACCGCGCCCGGCTTGTACGAGCCGTGCACATTGCCGAACGTGGCCGCCAAGAGATAGCGACCCCGCTCACCGGTGCCCAATGCTTCTGCGACGGCAGCGACATCTTCGGGAGTGGTGAAGAGATGTTCGTTCAGTTCGTTCTCGACGCCGTCTTCCTCACCACCGACAACACCGGCTTCTACCTCCAGGATGATGCCGAGCGCCCGGCACCGTTCCAGCAGCGGCGCTGCGAGCGCGAGATTCTCGGCCAACGGCAGCGCCGAGCCATCGAACATATGGCTCTGGAACAACGGTCCCTGCCCGGCAGCCTTCCGGGCTTCTGAGATGGCGAGGAGTGGGTTGACCAACTTGTCGAGCTTGTCGGCCTGGCAGTGATCGGTGTGCAGCGCGATGTTGACGCTGTACTTCTTGGCGACGACGTGAGCGAACTCAGCCAACGCGTGAGCTCCTTCCGCCATGTTCTTCACCGACGTACCGGAAAGGAATTCACCACCACCAGTAGAGACCTGGATGATGCCATCGGATCCGGCATCGGCGAACCCGCGCAGAGCCGCGTTCAGGGTCTCGGTGGATGAGATATTGATGGCGGGATAGGCGAAGCGACCAGCCTTGGCCCGGTCGAGCATTTCGCCGTAAATCTCTGGTGTTGCAATGGGCACGAGGGCCTCCTGGGGTCGTTGGGCACAGTCATGTTAGAGCAACCGCGCGGCGGTCGTTCTGCCCTCGAATCTGGGCCAACGTCCTCAAGACTGGGGCGGCCAGCGCTGTTAGCGTCCTCGGCGGCGAGGTGCGCTGGGCTCCTCAACGTTGGACGAGTACCAGAGCGGGGCACGCGTGGAATCGAAGCAATCGGTCGGAATGATGCTGGTGGGGGACCGCCAGGTTGGCTTGCGGCTTCAGTTCGCCCGCGAACTCGCCTTACTCGGCATTCAGGTCACCATCGCAGTGCCGACCGGCACGACACTGGTTACGGGTACGCCGGAAATCGGCGTCGTCAGCTACCCGTTCGAACCGAAGCATCCGCTCCGCACGGCCAAAGCGTTGGTGCAGCTGCGACGCTCGACCAACAGCGACATTGTGCACGCATTCAGTACGGGTCCGGCCATGGTGTCGTCCCTCGCTGCCTGGCTCGATCGGTCTGGCATTTACGTGCGTACAGTCAACGGACTGGGTCGCTCGTTCTCCACCGACGGACCTCGTGGGGCCATCATGCGGGCGCTGTACACCGGCTCGCTCATCGTGGTCGATCACCGCGTGCGTTGTGCCGTCTTCCAGAACAACGATGATGCCAACTGGTTCGGCAGCGTGCCGATCCTGCGCAAGCGTCGCCGTCAGGTGATTCTCGGCTCAGGCGTCGATCTGCAGGATTTCGATGACCTGACCGTCCCTCTCGATCGTGTGCAGAAGGCCCAAGCGTTCCTCGGCACCAATGGCCGGCCAACGGCGGTGCTCGTCGGCCGTCACATGAAGACGAAAGGCGTTGACGATCTGTGTGCGGCTGCCGAACTCGCCTCCAAGATGACCGACACGTCGATGCTGTTCGCCGTTGTCGGCCCTACCGAAACGAACGCAGGCCTCGCGTCCATTTCCACCAACGGCACCTACGGCACGATCGAGTTCAAACTCTGCGAGAGCTGGAAAGACATGCCGGCGCTGTTCGCTGCATCAACCGTCGTTGTGCTGCCCACGACCTATCGCGAAGGCATCCCACGCGTACTGCTCGAGGGCGCCGCCATGCGCCGTCCGATCATTGCGAACGATGTTCCCGGCTGTCGTGAGATCGTGGTCGATGGAGAGAACGGCGCACTTCTTCCGCCCGGCAACGTCGACTTGCTGGCCAAGAGCCTGGTGCGCATCATGAATGACACCCACGAACAGACCCGCATGGGCAACTGCAGCCGCAAACTCATCGAAGACATCTTCGACGTCCGCCTCATCGCCGCCCAGTACGCCGAGCTCTACCGAAGCTTGTAAGACCCGCCAGGCCCGCCGCCCAGGGCGCCGGCGGCCTCAGCTCGACAGGCTCTGATGCCATTCCCATTGTTTGGCGAGGCCTTCTACCGGGGTGATCGTCGGGTGGTAGTCGATCTCGGCGGTGGCCTTGTCAAAGTTGGCGATGGTGACGAGCTGGTCGCCACGGCGCTTCTCCTTGTAGACGACCTTCGGCGTGCGGCCTGACACGTTGCCGAGAATCTCGAGGGCTTCATTGACGGTGATGGCGACGCCACCGCCAAGGTTGTAGAGCGAACCAGTGGGGGCGTTGGCGATGGCCTGCAGCGTGCCGCGGGCGCAGTCGTCCACGAAGGTGTTGGACCGCACGGCGCTGCCGTCACCAAAGATCTGGATTTCGCGATCCTCAAGCAGGGCTTTGCAGAAAATGTTGTAGGCCATGTCGGGGCGCTGGCGGGGGCCATAGACGCTGAAGTAGCGCAGCACTATGGCGTCGAGTCCGGACTGGGACTCATAGGCCCGAACGAGATTCTCGGCCGCCAGTTTGGTGACGCCGTAGGGCGATGCGGGCTTGAGCGGCGTGGTCTCATCACCGGTGGCGTCGAGGCCATAGACGGATGATGTCGACACCTGCACGAAGCGAGCAGCGGGAGCATGATCAGTCACGGCCTGCAGCAGGTTGGCCGTGGCCACCACGTTGCAATGGCTGTACGCGGCAACGTCGGTCCAGCTGCGCACCAGGCCGGGCATAGCGGCGAGATGGAGCACCACCGACGCACCGTCAATCGCAGCCGAAAGATCGGCCGTAGCGAGGTCAAGTTCGTGCAGCTGGAAGTTGGCGTGGTCCCGGATGGCCGCGAGGTTGCGTTCCTTGACGGCGCGGTCGTAGTAGTTGGTGAAGCAGTCGATGACGCGAACCTGATGTCCGGCATCAAGCAGCATCTCGCAAACCCGACTTCCGATGAAGCCGGCGCCGCCCGTCACCACAACAGTCTTGAAACGATCGAGATCGAGAATCGAGGGGGTAGCTGCACCGGGCAAAAGAATCTCCTTGGGTATCGCCGCGCCCTTTCAGCGGGCTGCCGCAGGCCTTAGAATCAAGGCGACCACGGCAGGCTATTACCCCGTTGCTTCCGTTGAATTAGGCCGTACGAATCCTTACTCGTATCGTGCATGAATCCCCCAGAAACCGTGGGTCATATCGCTCATTTGCTCCGAGTGGGCTATGGCGAAGGGACTGCTTGCGGTACCTTCAAGTGGTCTTCACACATGATCCAGCAGGGTTCGCCGGCAGGCGATTCAGTAGCAAGTATGCACCTCTGATCGTCAACAGTGTCGAGCTGAACTCGGCTTCATGGGAAGTTTAGGAGAGCGCAAAAATGCGTGTTTGTGTAACAGGTGGCGCAGGGTTCATCGGATCATCGGTTGTCCGTGCTCTTCACGCAAGTATCGAAGGAGTCACCGTGACCGTGCTTGACGATCTGTCGTCAGGTCTGGTGTCCAACCTCGACGGTCTTGACTACGTGGATCTGGTGGAGGGCACCATCGTTGATCGAGAGCTCTGCGCCAAAGTGGTCGCCGACTGTGATGCCGTGGTCCACCTGGCTGCTCGACCGTCGGTGCCGCGCTCCATCGCCGACCCGGTGGCAAGCTACACGGCCAACGTCGAAGGCACGTTCAACATGCTTGAGGCCGCCCGGGCCACGGGCCAGCCCCTTCCGTTTATCTTTGCATCGTCATCGTCGGTGTACGGCGGGAACAAGACGATGCCAAAGCGCGAGGATCTGGCGCCCGCACCGCTCAGCCCCTACGCCGCGGCAAAGCTTTCGGGCGAGCAGTTCGTGCTCGCATACAAGCACTCCTTCGGCCTGCGATCGCTGGCCTTGCGCTTCTTCAACGTGTTCGGCCCCCGCCAGCAACCAGGCTCGGCGTATGCAGCCGTCATCCCGCAACTCACGCACGCAGCGCTTCTCGGACTGCCCCTTCCCATTCACGGCGACGGCCTGCAGACGCGTGACTTCACCTACGTGGAGACCGTGACGGAGCTCATTGCCCAAGCGGTTGCCGGCGGTATCTCGTGCGACTCACCCATGAACCTGGCGTTCGGCACCCGTACGTCGGTGCTGGACGCAGCGCAAAAGATCGCGGCCTGCATCGGTACCGAGGTCACCTTCGAACATAGCGGCGTGCGCGCCGGCGACGTTCGTGATTCCCAGGCCGACGGCTCGCTGCTGCACTCCCTGTTTCCGAACATCACGGCCGTTCCACTTGAGTTCGGTATCGGCCACACCGTGGCTTGGATGCGTGATGAGTATCTGGCATCGGTTCCCGCGTGACGAGAGAAGACCGGGTGCTCTTTGGGGTATCCGATGTGCTCTCGGCCAACACCTTCTTGAAAGAGTTCGTCGCGGACACCCAGTCCCGTGGTGCTCACGTGCGATGGTTCGCCGGTGGCGTCTCGGCACCGGTACCCTCGCTCGCAGGGACCTTCGTGCTTGTGCCATCGTTGGTGCGCAACATCTCGGTCAAAGACGACCTCGTCGCGCTCCGCACCCTTGTTGCCCTAGTGAAACGTGAACACCCAACCGCGGTGCACCTCTCGACACCAAAGGCAGCTCTGCTCGGCATGATGGCCGCCGCATGGTGTCGCGTGCCGAGGCGGGTCTACATGATTCGAGGGTTGCGGCTCGAGACCGCTTCAGGGCCATCGTTTGTGCTGCTCTGGCTGCTCGAGTGGTTGACCGGTTTCCTGGCAACCGAGATCGTGTGCGTCAGCCATAGTGTTGCGAAGCGGACGACCGAACTGCACCTGGCGTCCTCACGCAAGATCAAGGTGCTTGGCGAAGGCAGTAGCTGCGGCGTCATCACGAAACGCTTTGCTCCCAGTGTCGAACGTTCTGAGGCGGGCCGCACCATCCGGCACGGTTACGGGATCACGGATGAACGCATCGTCATTGGATACGTTGGCCGAATCAACGCCTCGAAAGGCGTCGAAGACCTGTTGATGGCCTTTGCCGAAGTGCGCAAGGAGCACCCAGTAGACCTGCTCGTCGTCGGTGATCTAGAGCCGGGCGAACCGTTGACGAAGCAGGCCGTAGAGTTGCTCAATGGCGGCGACCATGTGCACTGGCAGACCTTCGTGACCGATACCGCGTCGTACTATCACGCCTTCGACATGTTCGTCCTGGCCACCTATCGCGAGGGCTTCCCCAACGTCGTCCTCGAAGCGGGCTCGGCGGGCCTTGCCGTTATCACGACCGACGCCACGGGCGCCGTCGATTCGGTGGTGCCGAACGTCACTGGCATCATGGTCAAAACGGGAAACGTCTCGGAACTCACGAAGGCAATTGCAGAACTGGCCGAGGACGGGGCACAACGTCGTCGCCTGGGTGACGCTGCCCGCGAGCGCTGTGCGGAAATGTTTGAACGCGAAAAAGTCGTCCTGCGTCACGTAGACCATCTGGTCGGACACGTCGGCGGACGGTCCGAGTCGTTGTCCTCGAAAGGAAGCATGTAAATCATGTGCGGCATTACCGGAATTGTTGACCCCTCCAAACAGACTCGTGAAGAGCAGTACACCGGGTGGCTGACGACCATGACCGATGCCGTCATTCATCGCGGACCCGACGATGTCGGCTACAACATCGACGCTGCGTCAGGCGTCGCATTCGGATTCCGCCGTCTTGCTATTCAGGATTTGACGCCAACCGGCGCACAGCCCATGGAGTCGGCCAGCCGCCGTCACAGCATCGTGTTCAACGGTGAGATCTATAACCAAAACGAATTGCGGGCCGAGATCACGGCAACCGGCCACGTATTCCGGGGCACCGGCGATACCGAAGTGCTGCTTGAGGGCATCGAGCGTTGGGGCATCATGGCGACGCTGCGCAAGGCAAGGGGGATGTTCGCCATTGCTGTGCATGATCGTCACAACGGCATGCTCCACCTCGCCCGGGACCGCTTCGGCGAGAAGCCGCTCTATTACGGATTCGCTGACGGATTGCTGCTGTTCGGCTCGGAGCTGCGCAGTCTTAGCTGCCATCCGAAGTGGCCGACGGCCGTGAACCGTGCGGCCCTTTCGCTGTTCCTGCAGTACTCGTACGTGCCGTCGCCGTCATCGATCTACGAGGCAGCCTCGAAGGTTCGGCCAGGAACGTTCCTCACGTTCGATCTCAACGGTCACGGGCAGCCGCAGGCTGAGGAGCACGTGTACTTCGATCCGGCCAGCGTGCTCGGCGTGCCGCAGAACACGGCCTCCTCGCAGGAGCAGGCCGACCAGCTCGAGGCACTCCTGACCGATGTCATTTCCGAGCAGCAGATTTCCGATGTTCCCCTCGGTGCGTTCTTGTCGGGTGGTATCGATTCGTCCACCATCGTGGCGCTTATGCAGAAGTCGGGCGGACCGAAAGCCAAGACCTTCACCATTGGTTCCGACGACCCGAACTACGACGAATCGGGTCACGCCGAACGGGTGGCCAAGTACCTCGGAACCGATCACACAACGGCCATCATGACGCCGGCCGATGTGTTGGCCATCGTGCCTGATCTTCCCAATCTGTACGACGAGCCGTTTGCCGACTCGTCCCAGTTGCCCACGCTGCTCGTGTCGCGCATCGCCCGCCGCGATGTCACCGTCGCCCTCTCGGGCGACGCTGGTGACGAGCTGTTCGGCGGCTACAACCGGCACGCGTTCTTTGAGCGTCAATGGCCGAGGATGAACAAGATTCCCCAAGGTGCGCGCACCGCAGCGGCGAACTTCATCGACCGGTCCAGCGACGAGCGGCTCAACCAGATCCGCCACCTCGGCAAGCTGGTTCCCGGTGGCGTCACCCGACAACCGGCCCAGAAGTTGCGCAAGACCGCAACCATGCTGCGCTCGGCTTCGGTCAATGATGCCTATCGGTCGCTCACCCAGGTCTTCCCTGATGGCTATTCATACGTGGTCGGCGGAAGCGCAGAAATTGCGCGTACGTTGGCGCCAGGTTCGGATCGGCTGTCGCCTCCAAACGCGGCGATGTTCAATGACACGCTCGAATACATGCCCGACGACATCTTGGTGAAGGTCGATCGCGCCGCCATGAGCACCAGCCTAGAGACACGCGTACCGTTCCTTGACCCACGTATCTTTGCCTTCGCCTGGACGCTGCCCGACTCGGCTCGGGTCGGATCCGGCGGCCTCGGCAAAGTTGTGCTGCGTGATGTGCTCGCCCGGCATATCCCTCGGGAAATGTTTGAGCGCCCTAAGACCGGTTTCGGCATCCCACTCGGCGACTGGCTCCGCGGCCCCCTCAAGTCGTGGGCCGGCGATGCGCTCGCGAGCGCACCCGCCGATCTGCTTGACCAGAGCAGCATCCAGACCTTGTGGCAACAGCACCTCACCGGTACCGAAGACCTCGGAGCCAAGGTCTGGAACCTCGTCGTCGCCAGTACGTGGCTGAGTTCCCATGGCGTCTCTTGACGTTGGGGCGGCCGCTTCCAAGACCGACGTGACGGTTCCGACGGCGGAGAGCACCCCACCGGAGGAACGACTGACCAAGGCGGCCGGGCTGACCGTCGCCAGCGCACTCACCGGTGGTCTTCGGGATGTTTCGATCTTCTTTGCACTGGGCCGAACCCGAAAGTCGGATGGCTTCTTCGCGCTGTTCCTCGTCACCCAGTTCCTCTACACCGTGGCGGTGGGAGGACATCTCATCACGCTTGGCAAGATCGCCACACTTGGTCGAAAGGTTCGCACCGACTTCTTCTATCGGAAGTTCGCGCCACGGTTGCGCCTCATGGCCGCCGTCAGCATTGTTGTCGTCGTGCCCATCATGAAGTTTCGGTACGACCAGAGTTTGGTGAGCGCCGTCGTGATTGCCGTGCTCAGCGCGGCCGTTCTGATAACACGCGGCCAAGCCGAGTTCCGCGCGTACATCGCCATTTCCGAGGATCTCAATACTGCGTCGCTGGCCGTGATCTGGCAGAACGTGCTGATCATCGCGGCGGCCATCGGGTGTTGGATGGCCGGTATCCAAATGCTTTCCATTGTGGTTGCCGGTGTTGCCCTTGGGTTTGCGGCACAAGCCTTTCACCTTCGTCGCTGGGCGCCGGGGCTACGCGGCAAGAGCCATGGCAATCTCGACGAATACCATGTGCCATGGGAAGTGTCGGGGCGCGAGTTGATGTGGTTCGGCGGCCCCGCCCTCGAGTCGCTTCTGTTGAGTTTCTTTCCGGGGGGCGTAGCCTCGCTCGTGATCATGGCCCGCCGACTCACGGTCACGATGCCGATTTCATACGCTGTCCCGCTCGGATTCCGACTCATCTCCGGTTCCCACGACAAGGACCAGACCCGGTCCAATGGCGCGGTGGTGGTGCAGAGCGTGTCGGTGCTGATCCTGCTGGCGCTGGGCATTGCCCAGGCTGTGGTCGTGGGTCTACGCATGCTGGCGTTTGCCGAGCATCGGCACTGGCCCCTTGGTCCGATCACCAAGTTCGACCTTCCGACTCTGTTGCCGCTTACCGCCTGCATCACGATTGGCTCGATCTCGTTTGCGCTGCATCACGCGCTGAGCCGGTACCAGCAGGCGCTCGGTCATGAACGACGGGCCTTCGAGACCACCGCAATTGCGACGGCCCTCCAACTCGTCGGCGTACTCCTCGGCATCGCTTTCCATTCGGTGATCCTCGTTGGCCTCACGTGTAGCGCAGCATGGCTGATTGCCTCGGTCCGTGACCTTTCCTTCCTCGCAACGTGGCGCGACCTCAGCATGGACTTGCGACTTGTGCTCACGTGGCTGCCCGTGCTTTTCCTGCTGACATCGGGAGTTGTGGCCCAGGTTCGCTTCACCTCGGTCGGCAACGAGCTGATGGTTTGGTTGGAAGGCTGCCTCCCGTTGCTGGCCTATTTCTGGGCGTTTCAGCAGGCGCGCCGTCGCTCTGAGGGGTCTTGGATTTAGGCTTGACCACTCGATGGATCAAAAGCCTCAGGAACGTATCAAGCCAGGTCACGTAGGCTGCATGTGGCCGCAGGGCCGGTTTGGACGGCGCGGCGGCGTTGATCCGGCCATCACAATCGATCACCGGCTGTGTTCGGTTTTCTCTCACCCACTCTTTACGGTCTCGAATTACCCGAGCCCGCCCCACCGCAAAGGTCAGACGCATGAGCTTTACTTACCCGATGGACCGGCGTGAATCCGACGGTGACGAGCGATCGTTTGACCTGAAAGCACTCCTTGCTGTCTTCAAGCGCCGTTGGAAAGCCGTGGCGCTTCCGGTTGCTGTCCTCGTCGGCCTGGCGCTGCTGTACTCGGTGACCGCGACCCGCATCTACAGCGCCGATGCGAAGCTGGTCATCGAGCAAAAAGCGGGCACCATCATCAGCCCCAATGATCCCAGCATCAACCGAGATCCAAATCGTCGCCTCCTGACCGAGGTCGGTGTGATCCAGGGTCGTGAGGTTCGAGGCCTCGTCGAGGCAACCGCAGGGGTGGATACACCCAAGGTGGTCGCTACGGCTGATACCGGTGCCGACATCATCGTGTTGAGCGCAGAGTCGCCGGACCCCAAGAAGGCTGTCGAGGCGGTCGATACGTACTTCGAGGCATACACCGACTACCGCAAGACGCAGGCGCTCACCGACCTCAAGACGTCCAGGGACCAGGCTCAGCAAGTGATTGACCGGCTGGTCGCTGAGGACGAGCAGTTGAAGACGACCGTGGCGGAAACCTCCGGATCATCGAGCTCTTCCACAGCAACCACGCTGCCGAACCCCCGCAAGTCCGCTATCGCCGCCGAGCTGCTCACGCAGCGAGCCCGTCTCCTGCAGCTCGAAACCGACATCGCCTTGCGAGGCGGCGGCGCACAGCTTGTCTCAAAGGGCGTCGCGAGCGACGCTCCGGTGTCGCCAAAGACGGGGCCGATCCTGGGAGCCGCCCTCATCCTCGGTCTTGCGCTCGGTCTGGCGCTTGCCCTTCTCCGCGAGACCCTGAACGATCGCTTGCAGGGCCGGGCCGACGTTGAGCAGATGTCACACAGCCCGGTCCTGGCCGAGGTTGAGACCTTCCTTACG
Organism: uncultured Acidimicrobiales bacterium; assembly: GCA_963791625.1. Taxonomy (GTDB): domain Bacteria; phylum Actinomycetota; class Acidimicrobiia; order Acidimicrobiales; family Ilumatobacteraceae; genus JANMCE01. The sequence goes on along the minus strand of CAWBTA010000016.1, from coordinate 197,895 downwards.
TCCCCCGAAGACCCAATTGGTATGAACGACCGTCAGACCACGCAGGCTGAATCGTTCAACGGCATGCGGGCCAGCATGGCGTTCCTCGCCATCGAGGGCGAGATCCGCTCCATGCTCGTCACCAGTGCCCTGCCCGGCGAGGGCAAGTCGACGGTGGCCATGAGCACCGCTGCCACCTATGCGCTCTCGGGCTCGTCGGTACTGCTGATCGACGCCGACCTTCGTCGCCCCGATGTGCACAGCCGCCTTGGGCTCGAGAACGAAAAGGGTCTCAGCATCGTGCTCTCCACGGGCCAGCGCTACAAGAAGTTTGTGCAGGCCGTACCGCATTACACCGGGCTCTTCGCGCTCACATCGGGCCCCATTCCGCCCAACCCGTTCGAGCTGCTGGCCTCCGAGGCCATGGGCGACCTCATCAAGGCCGCGCTGGTCGACTACGACATCGTCATCGTTGACTGTCCGCCGGTCCGTCCGGTGTCCGATGTGCTGGCTCTTGCGGGCAAGGTCGACGGCGTGCTGCTCGTCACCAACGCCAAACTCTCGATTCGTAGCGAAGTAGTGCAGGCCGTCCGCAACCTGCGTCAGGTCGACGCCAAGATCATCGGTGCCGTGCTCAACCAGACAAGGATTTCTCGGGCGAAGTACACCCGTTATGACTGATCTCTACGCGCCCCGTCCGGACATGGACTGGATACCACCGGCACGCCCGCTGGGTATCCCTCGCGGTTGGGTCACGCGCACCGTTTTCGTGCTCGGCACATCCGCGGTGACGGCCTCGCAGCTGCGCATCGCCGGCCCGTTCGGTATCGGCGAGTTCATGATCTTCGGATGGTCGGTCATGACGATGTTGTCGCCTTCATGGAGGGTGCGAGCCTCGGCGGGGCTATGGCCGACCCGGGTCCTTGGTCTCTATATCCTTCTCGGATTGCTTGGTACGCCGTTCGGGTTGCTTGGCGGCATGAACGCGCCGGCTACGGCTGCGCGATTTGTGAGTGCGCTGCTGTTGGTAGGGCTGTTTACGTTGGCGCTGACTTATCACGTCGATCGCGCCGCGCTCATTCAGTCGTGGGTGAAGTGGTGGCCAGCGCTTGCTATGGCACCGAACCTGGCCGCTTATGTCATCAGTCGGTCGCACCCGACCTTGGCCGGCCTGACTTTCCTCGACGGCAGCTATGCCACGAACTTCCGTTTCCAGGGTGTCACCACCAACGCCAACCAACTGGCAATGTTGTCGGCCTGCGCGTTCTTTCTCAGCTTGGCGACGGCGAAACGGTTGCACTATCGGCCGTGGACATTCGTCATGGTCCTGCTCAGCACGGCCATGGGCTATCTCTCTCAGAGCGATGGCTGGCGCGTATCGTTCATTGCTGCCGGTGGCGCGGTGATGGGCCTTGTCTTCTTCGAGAAGCGCCGAACCGTGTGGGGCGCGCTTCGCCTCATCGGTGCCTGGCTTGTGGTCGTCGCGTCGATGGCCTCGGTCAACGCGATCTTGGCTCGTGCCGACCGGTTGAGTAGCGGGCAGAACAACCAGGGTGGCGAGCGATTGCGCCTCTGGACCAAGTGCACCGCCGTGTTCCTGCGCTACCCGCTCTTCGGCGTTGGTCCCACTACGCCGATCTATGACCTTGGCAAGCAGGATGAATGTCACAACAGCTATCTCGACATCGCAACGGGTGGCGGCATTCTGGCCACGTTCACGATGGTTGCGCTGCTGATCTATCTGGTTCGTAAGCACTGGCAAGCCGGTGACCCCATCCGCCTGGGCATGGTCGTGTGGCTGGCTACCTTTATGCTGTTCGGCTATCAGGGTCGTCACCCGATCTTCTGGTTGATCCTCATCTGGATGGCCGCGCCGGAGTCGTCGTCCTCGGAATACACGGAGCGCGTGCGTGCCCGGTTTCGGGGTACGCATCCGGTGTTGCGGCGACGGGCCGGTTCGTTCTGAGGGGTCGTAGTGTGTCCCCATGACCAAGCTGGCCGTGGGTACATGGACGAACTGGGCGGGAAACCAGACAGGGACGCCAGCATCGATCGAGCACCCGAGAAGCGAGGACGAACTGCTTGCGGTGGTACGGACCGCCGGTGAGCACGGCCGCAAGGTCAAGGTCGTCGGCTCCGGTCACAGCTTCACCGACATTGCGCTGACCGACGGCCATCTTGTGATGCTCGATAACTACCGCGACATTCTGCAGATCGACACCACCACGTATCGGGTCACTGCGCAGGCCGGAGTGGTGCTCAGCGAACTGAACGAGGCGCTGAGCCGCCGCGGGCTTGCCATGCCGAATCTGGGCGATATCGCGTACCAGACCCTCGCTGGGGCCACCTCGACCGGTACTCACGGGACGGGTGCCGGACTGACCGGACTGGCCGGGTTTATCGTGGGCATGCGGCTGATAACGGCGAATGGCTCGGTGCTGGAATGCGATGCCGAACACAACGCTGAGGTCTTCCACTGCGCTCGTGTCGGGCTTGGTGCCCTCGGCATCGTCTCGACGATCACGTTGCAGGTGTGCCCGGCGTTCAACCTGTCGGTCGTCAACCAGCCGCTGCGCGTCGATGACGTGCTGCGGGACATTGATGCTCATGTCGGGTCCAATGATCACTTCGAGTTCTTCTGGGTGCCACACACTGGTTGGGCGTTGACGAAGACGAACAACCGCACCACCGATCCCATCGCCCCGCCCAAAAAGGTCAAGGCCTGGTTCGACGGCGTGCTGATGGAGAACTACGCCTTCGGCGCCCTCTGCCACATCGGCCGCCGCTTTCCCAACCGTATTCCCAAACTGGCCAAAGCGCTGCCGAGTTCGGGTCGTACCACCTTTGTCGATGAGAGCTACAAGGTCTTCGCCAGCCCACGGCTCGTGAAGTTCTATGAGATGGAGTACTCGATCCCGGCTGCGGCCTGCAGTGAGGCGCTGCACCGGGTCCGCGATTTCGTGACGAGCGCCGGGCTACTTTTGAACTTCCCGGTCGAGGTTCGCTTCACGGCGCCCGACGACATACCGCTGTCGACCGGAACCGCCGAACCCCGCTGCTACGTCGCGGTGCACATCTTCAAGGGCATGGAATTCCGCCCCTACTTTGAAGGTGTGGAGCGGATCATGGACGACTACGCGGGTCGCCCACACTGGGGCAAACTGCATTTTCAGACGGCTGAAACACTGGGCGGCCGGTATCCGCAATGGTCGCGATTTCAGCAGGTTCGCAACCAGCTTGACCCCGACCGCCGCTTCTCGAACGCCTACCTTGATCGGGTATTGGGAGCGTAGGAGACCGCTTGATCTGCGGCTCGTAGACCTCACGTTTACAGCGCTCGGACCGAACCAGAACCGGGCTTAGAACCGGGACATGTCTCCAGACATGACCTTGACCGGGGCTCACTTCAGCGCGCCAAAATCGCGCCGATAGGTCTTTCGGACCATGCCTTCCGCGGGCATTGGCTTCTGAAGGAGTGTCATGTCGAGGAAGCAGAAAGTCACGAGCATCACCGCTGTTTGCGTCATTAGTCTGGTGGCTGCCGCTGCCCAAGACAGCAGGTTCGCGTTCGCTGCGACCATCAGCAGCCCCCCGATCAGATCAGCGTTCTTGCCGTCCTCTTCGAGTTCGTTGTCGGTTGGGCAGCTGGCGTTAGGGGTCCTTTCCATCGCATCGCCAGGTGTCGCAATCGCGAGAACGTTTCGGTTCATCGAGTCGCAAGTCTCGGCTGCACCCGTCTCGATCGAGCGCCAGCGGCCGCGGCCGACCACGACCACGACCACCACGCAGACGACCACAACGGTGGCCCGCACCACCACCACCGTCGCGCCCACCACGACGTTGGCGAGGACAACCACCGCTGCACCGACAACGGTCGCATCGACAACGACGATTGCTCCAACTCCAACGACCGCAGCGGCTACGACCACCACGATTGCCCGCACGACGACGCTTGCTCCCACGACGACGCTTGCTCCCACGACGACGCTTGCTCCCACGACCACCACCCTCGCGCCCACGACCACAACCACGGCGCCGGCCGGATCGAGACCGCTTCTCATCCAACATGGCTGGGACGCCAGCGTGGCCGCTGTGGCTGCTCAGAACGCGAAGCGAATCGATGCGTTGCCCTTTGACGGCGTGTCGATCGCACCCGCCTACAACCCCTGCAGCTCGACACCGGTCACGTTGGCCCAGGCCCAGGCGGATCTGAATGCCATGCCCAAGCTGACCCACGTCACCCACAACTTCGTGCTGTGCCGATTTCTCGACAACGCTCCCGCGGGCAGTGTGGTCAGTGCCTACGACGTCTTCAACGACGCGAAGTGGAACACCATCTCTGCCAACCTGGCCATCTATGCCCAGGCGGCCAAGGCAACGGGCATGTTTGACGGCATCATCATGGACACCGAGTACTACGGCACTGGCCCGAACCCGTGGGACTACGACACGATCCCGATCCCGTGGGTGTATGTCGACTTCTCCCGCCCGTGGACCCTGCCGGCCGACGCCCAGGCGAGATCGCAGCTCCGCGGGAAGCAGACCATGGATGCGATCCGTTCGGCGTGGCCGAGTGTGGTGGCGCTCCATTTCCGCGGCGCGGAAATGTCGGACAAGAACACCTTCAATGCAGGCAACATGGGCGGCAACAACACGGCCTGGGCCAACGAGCTCGGTGGCCCCTTCTTCGTGGGCGCCATCGAATCGGCGGCAGGCACATCGGCCACCGTGGTCGATGGCGGCGAGAGCTACTACCAGCGATCTGTCGCTGATTTTCAGAATGCGTACACGTGGATGAAGACGCGCCTGGGCAATTCGGGCGGGCCGATCGTGCCGTTCGGGAACGTGTCGGCCGCGACCTACAACGCGACCGTCACTGTGGCGAACCAGGTGTTCGACAGGGACATGACCAACAGCTACAGCAACTTCTCGGCCGCGCAGTTGCAGACCCTCTTGACCAACGCACGTCAGGCAACCGACCGCTACCTGTGGTTCTACACCGAGCAGTTCGACTGGCGAGGGACCGGCTGGCCATTCACCCCCGTACCGCAGACGTTCATCGATGCGGTACGGGCCAGCCAGGCCTAAACCCTATCCGTGGCCGAGATGGCGAGACCGAGCTCTTCCACGTCGTCATAGACCGCAAGCCGCAACTGCCAACCGACGTCGCGCTCATCGACATCCCACAGATACCAGTGCAGGCCTTCACCGATCTCGCCCATCTCGATGGGATCGATCGGCCACTCCTCACTGACGCCAGCGAGTGCGGCCACGCAGTGCCACGCGTAGAAACGGCCGATGGCGTTCCCACGGCGGTCGCCCCTGGCTCCACCGCTGGCGCCGGCCCACACCATCCACGCCATTGCTTGTTCGAAGGAGATCTCAGCTATGCGGGCACGGGAGACGCCGAGACTGGCGATGGCATTGAGGTGGTGGCCCTCAGCGGTGACGACGTTGACGTTGCCGTTGGACTGCGTTGTCCACGGGCGAACGAGATCCTTGAACGCGTCCACGACATGCGGATCGCCTATGGCCTCACCGGGACGAGGAAGTCGTGATACCGGCGAGAAACTCGGCGGTGCTGGCTGCGGAAACTCGGCCTGCTCAGGCTGATAGATCGCCGAAGCGTACGACGATTCCCATGGCTGCAGCACCATCGGCATGTCGAGTTCTGATCGGTAGACGTCCGCTGCCGATCGAAGATCCTCACCCCGGATGACCCGTTCGTGCGCGACGGACGAGGCAACGCGTCCGTGGTCGAGATACGTCACGATGTCCGCCCACGGGTGCTGCTGGGCAAGCACCTCAGTGAGCGGTCCTACACTGGCAAATCCGGTGTTGTCATTGACCACGCCGGCAGCAAACCTCGCCGGAGCTTGAAGCGCCAGACGATATTCGCAGAGCGCCGCGATCGAGGTCAGCGACCGCCGACCAACTTCGGCGCGCGTCTCGTCGCGGAAGTGTAGGAGTCCGTCCCAGTCCCGTGCCGCGCACAGCGCGTCGATGGTCCGGAGGTGATCATCCGGGGAAGAGCGCATGTAACCAATGATGCGGGTTTCGCGCCCGCCGGTGGGGGATGGGTGGATCAGCCCTTGCGGTAGCGGTTGATGGCCAGGGGTGCGAACGCAGCGACGATGATCACGCACCAGATGAGCGCCTGCACCACGAGCTTGGCGGTGGATTCGGGGTAGCCGAGTTTCACCATGCGGTCGTGGCCCTGTGTGAGTGCTCGTACGGCATTGACGCACTTGGTGACCGGTTGATTGCGTGCGAACACCTGCAGCCACCCGGGCATGTTCTTGATCTGGGTGAAGATCGATGACGCGAAGGCCAGCGGAAACACGGGGAGGAACGCGGCGACCTGGGCGGTCTCGGTGTCCTTCACGGTCATGCCGATGAAGGCAAAGAACCACAGAAAAGCGAACCCGAAGATCAGGCAGAGCACAACAGCTACAACTGCCGGACCAAAGCCATTGTGGAAGCGGAAGCCCACGGCCATGCCAACGATGAACAGCAGCGCGATGACGAAGAGGAGGCGCACGACGTCGGCAAAGGTCCGTCCGGCCAGAACGGCTGCACGCGACATCGGCAATGACCGGAATCGATCGATGATGCCGCCCTTGATGTCGTCGGCCATGGCGATGGCGGTGCCGGCACCGCCGAACAGGCTGGTCTGCACGATGATGCCGGGAATGAGGTAGTCGACGTACCGCATGCCCGGTAGCGGTATGGAGCCACCGAACACGTACCGGAACAGCAGCGTAAACATGATGGGCTGAACAGAGTTGAAGAAAATGAGCTGCGGTGTCCGCATCACCTTTGTCAGATTTCGTTTCGCGATGACGATGGTGTCCGTGATGAAGTGGCCCGGAGATCGATGAGCGGCGGCGACGCTGGTGGAGAGAGCCATGGCGGAATCCTTACTTGCCGGACCGCGCGCGGCGTCCGGTTGGTTTGGCGTTGGGATCGGATTCGTCGACGTGAGTGTCGCGTCCGGTAAGCGAAAGGAACACGTCGTCGAGTGACGGCTTGTGAATGCCGATGTCATCGAGAACGATGCCTGATTCGTCGAGTGCCCGCACTGCCGCGAGCAGCACATCGACCGCCTGAGCGTCGCCGACGGCGAGACGAACGCGGCCGTTGCCGTGGTCGGACTGCGGTTTGCCGATGCCAAGACCAGCAAGCAGTTCCGACGTTCGAGCAAGATCGCCGGCATGGTGGACCTTCACGTCCAACACGTCGCCGCCGAGTTGGGTTTTGAGTTCGTCGGCCGTTCCCTTGGCGATGACCTTGCCGCGGTCGATGACCACAACTTTGTCGGCCAGTTCGTCGGCCTCATCGAGGTACTGGGTGGTGAGCAGCACGGTGGTGCCCTCCTTGACCAGATCGCGCATGAAGTCCCACATGTCGATGCGCGTGCGCGGGTCGAGACCGGTGGTCGGCTCATCGAGGATCAGCACCTTGGGACGACCGACCAACGACGCTCCCAGGTCGAGGCGTCGGCGCATGCCGCCCGAGTAGGTGCGCACCGTGCGGTCGGCGGCGTCGGAGAGATTCAGTCGATCGAGCGCACCGACGGCTGCCGCCTTGGCATCTTTCTTCGACAGGCCGTAGAGCCGCCCGACCATCACGAGGTTCTCCCGTCCGGTAAGGGTCTCATCGACGGCGGCGTACTGCCCGGCCAGGCCGATCACTTCGCGAACCTCGTGCGCCTGCGTGACGACGTCCAGGCCCGCAACAGTGGCACTGCCCGAGTCGGGCTTCAGCAGCGTGGCGAGCACTCGCACCAGGGTTGTCTTGCCTGCACCATTGGGCCCAAGGAGACCGAGCACGGTACCCGGTGCAACTTGCAGGTCGACCCCGTCGAGGGCTTTGGTGGCGCCGTATGCTTTGTGCACGTCACGCGCATCGATGATGAAATCACTCATGCCGCATTCCTTTGCTAGCTTCGACCAGTGAACATAGCTCTCCGGAAGATCAGCCGTCCGTGACTGATCCGCTGGTCATGGCCCCGCCTTCCAGTGGTCTCAGGCGTTCGATGCCTGCCATTGTTGCGGGCTTCCTGGTGGTACTCGTTAGCTACTCGGGTCCCTTTCTCGTCGTGCAGTTGGCGGCGAGGAATGCTGGGCTTACCGCCGGCCAAACGAACGGATGGATCTCGGCCGTGTCGGTGGCCAGCGGCGTCTGCGCCATCGTGTTGTCCGTATGGCTGCGACAACCGATCATCTGTGCGTTCAGCAGCGGCGGTGCAGTCCTGCTGGTGACGTCACTGCAGAACTACACCTTCGCCGATGCGGTGGGCGCCTACCTTCTGGTGGCAGTCGGCATCATCGTTATCGGCGTCACCAAGACCTTCTCACGGCTCATGGCCCGAGTACCGAAGGGCATCGTGTCGGCCATGTTGGCCGGCGTGCTCTTCAACTTTGGCACCGGCTACTTCGCCGCGCTGCCGGGTAGTCCGCCGCGTTGGCAGGTCACGATGCTGGTGCTGCTGATGGGCACGGCGTTCTTCCTGGCGCGGGTACGTGGGTCTCGCCTGGGCATTGTCTGGACGGCACTGGCCGGCGGGTTGGCTGCGGTTGTCCTTCGCATAACGACGACCACCAGGCCGAGCCTCCACGTTGTGCACCTGGCGATGGTGACGCCGACGTTCCACGTTGGGGCCCTTGTCGGACTCGGCCTCCCGCTGCTGGCGCTGGCGCTGTCGTCCCAGTACGCGCCGGGCTACGCCGTGCTTCGCCAGTCCGGCTACCGACCCGATATGGATCGCATTCTTGCGGTGACCGGAGGGGTGTCGCTGGTGCTGGCACCTTTCGGCAGTCCGGGCGCGCACTTGGCGGCCATAACCGCCGGTATTGCGACCGGCGACGATGCTCACCACGATCCCTCCAAGCGCTACATCGCTGGCGTGTCGGCTGGAGTGTTCTACATCGTGGCCGCCATCTTTGGTGCCAGCCTGTTGAGTGTTTTTTCTGTCGTGCCGAAAGAGTTCGTGGCCGCCATCACCGGCCTCGCCCTGTTTGGTGCCATCAGCGGATCATTGGCGGGTGCGATGGCCGACACCGCTGGCCGTGACGGCGTCGTCGTGGCACTGTTGTGCGCGGCGAGTGGCTTCAGTCTCTTCCATGTCGGCGCACCGTTCTGGGCCTTGGTACTCGGTCTCGCGGTTGATGCGCTGGAGAAGCGCTTCGCTCGCCCCTAGCCGAGGTTGCGGCGGAAGAGGTCGTGCAATCGTTCCCAGTGACGTTCCGCGTCCGGTTTCGAGTAGGCCGACTCACGGGTCGGGAACGCGAAGCCGTGGTGGGCCCCCGGATACCACTCGACTCTGGCATTGGCACCGACGGCTTCCAAGTGGGCGACGAGCGAGTTGATCATTTCGGTCGGTGCGTGAATGTCGTGTTCGGCACAAGCGAAATAAAGCTCGCCTTTCACCTGAGCAGCGAGATGGGCCGGTGACTTTTCCCCGAACAATCGCACGCCGTACAGGGACGCGGCGGCCTTGATGCGCTCGGGGTAGGTTCCGGCCATTGCGAACGAGAACGGTCCGCTCATGCAATACCCCATGCAGCCGATGCGACGTGCGTCGGCGGCAGGGTCGGCGTCGACATGGGCGAAGAGTGACAGGGTGTCGCTCGCAACCATGGCGTCAGTGAGGCTGGCCATGTGCTCAAACATCACCTCGCGCGTCTGCGTCGGGTCGTCGCCGAAAATGTTGAACTCGCGAGTCCGCCGGTAATACAGGTTGGGCAGGATCACGTAGTAGCCAGCCGTACCCAGGCGGCGCGCCATGTCGTGGAGCTCCTCACGCTTACCCGGCGCGTCCATGTAGAAGAACACCACCGGATGCGGGCCGCCCTCCTCAGGGTGGGTGATGAAGGTATTCATCATGCCGTTCGCAGTGGGTATATCGAGGTGCCGTTCAATCATGCCTAGGACGCTACCCGGCGCGATAGTGCGGGTTATCGAGTTTCAATGTGCTCTCGCGTTGACATCGCAACGGTCGGAGGCACAGAGTGGAGCTTCGCCGCCAACAGTCGGCAGAAGGATGTTCGAGTTTCCTCACGTCAACAATGCAGGGCAAAGGAGCAGCAATGTCTGAACACGCAGCGGTAGATCTGAACGATGGTGTCGCCAAGTGTCCCGTCATGCACGGGCCTCACGCCACCCAAACGGCGGTTGGAAGCACGGCAAACCAGCATTGGTGGCCGAATCAGTTGAACCTGAGAATGCTCGATCAGAACTCGTCTCGCTCGAATCCGCTCGGTGACGATTTCAGCTATGCCGACGCGTTCAACAGCCTCGACCTCGCTGCGGTGAAACGAGACCTTACGGTGCTGATGACCGACTCGCAGGACTGGTGGCCGGCCGATTACGGCCACTACGGCCCATTCTTCATCCGGATGGCGTGGCATAGCGCCGGCACGTATCGCATCGCCGACGGACGGGGCGGTGCGGGCAACGGAACGCAGCGTTTCGCACCGCTCAACAGCTGGCCCGACAACGGCAACCTCGACAAGGCCCGACAACTGCTGCTACCGATCAAGCAAAAGTACGGCCGCAAGCTGTCGTGGGCCGACCTCATGATTCTCGCCGGCAACGTCGCACTGGAGTCGATGGGGTTTGCGACGTTCGGTTTCGGCGGCGGTCGCGAGGATGTCTGGGCACCGGAGGAGGACATCTACTGGGGTCCGGAAACGACCTGGCTGGGCGACGAGCGCTATCGCGGTGATCGCGAACTCGACAACCCGCTCGGTGCTGTGCAGATGGGTCTCATCTACGTGAACCCCGAAGGCCCGAATGGCGTGCCGGATCCGCTCGCGTCGGCCCGCGATATTCGCGAAACATTCGCTCGTATGGCGATGAACGACGAGGAAACGGTGGCACTCGTGGCCGGTGGTCACACGTTCGGCAAGGCTCACGGAGCCGGTGACCCGGACCTCGTCGGGCCCGAACCTGAGGGTGCCCCCATCCAGCAGATGGGCCTCGGCTGGAAGAACGCTTTTGGCAGCGGCAAGGGTGTCCATGCAACCACGAGCGGTATCGAGGGAGCGTGGACGCGCACGCCGATCACGTGGGACAACGCCTACTTCGACACGCTGTTCGGCTATGAGTGGGAACTTACCCATAGCCCGGCGGGCGCCCAGCAATGGACCCCAACCGACCCCGCCGCCAAGACAACCGTGCCCGATGCTCACGATGGTTCGATCACGCACGCACCCATGATGACCACGGCCGACATGGCGATGCGGATGGACCCGGTGTACGAGCCGATCTCACGCCGCTTCCATCAGAACCCGGCCGAGTTCGCTGACGTGTTTGCTCGCGCTTGGTTCAAATTGACCCATCGCGACATGGGCCCGGTGGTGCGCTACCTCGGCCCTGAGGTTCCCGCTGAGGAATTGATCTGGCAGGACCCGGTCCCGGCCGTGAGCCATGAACTGATCGGACAGGGCGACATAGCGGCGCTCAAGGTGAAGCTCCTCAACTCGGGTCTGACTATTGGCGAGATGGTATCCACCGCGTGGGCGTCGGCGTCCACGTTCCGCAACAGCGACAAGCGGGGCGGCGCGAATGGTGCCCGCCTTCGGCTGGCTCCCCAGAACGATTGGGATGTGAACAACCCCGCCGAGGTGCGCCGGATCCTCGGCACGCTCGTGGACATTCATACCGAGTTCAACGCGACTGGTAAGACGGTTTCGTTGGCCGACCTCATCGTGCTTGCCGGTTGCGCGGCGGTCGAAGCTGCCGCAATGAAGGCCGGACACGAGGTCACCGTTCCGTTCACGCCGGGCCGCACGGACGCATCCCAGGAGCAGACCGACGTCGAATCGTTCGCGGTGCTCGAACCGACCGCGGACGGGTTCCGCAATTATCTCGGCAAGGGTCAGACGCGATCGGCCGAAGAGCTGTTGGTTGACCGTTCTCAGCTTCTCACGTTGAGCGCCCCGGAGATGACGGTGCTGGTGGGCGGTCTGCGCGTGCTGAATGCCAACACTGGCCGCAATGCCCGCGGTGTGTTCACAAATCGGCCCGAGACGCTGACGAACGACTTCTTCGTCAACCTGCTCGACATAAGCACCGAGTGGCATCCAGAAGCAGATTCGGAGAATCTGTTCGAGGGTCGAGACCGCTCCTCTGGTCACGTGAAGTGGACTGCGACCCGGTGCGATCTCACCTTCGGCTCGAACTCGCAGCTCCGAGCTATTTCCGAGGTCTACGGCTCCTCTGACTCCCAGCAAAAGTTCGTCACCGACTTCGTAGCGGCCTGGGCCAAAGTCATGAACCTCGATCGATTCGACCTCGCCTGACGGCGTCCCGAGACAAAGACAAAGGGGAAGGCCAGTGCCACCGCACCGGCGCGTGTGACGACACCGTCGCGCATAACGCGTGGTTCATTCGCGCATAACAGCCTGTGGGGCGCGTTTCGGTGCCAAGAACGGGCCTTATGCGCGAACCGAACACCCCTTTTCCGCGAACGACCGTGGAGCCGTTCGCGCCCGGTTCGACATGAGTCGGTCCGTTTGGTGGCTGGCTTAGACGAGGGGCCAGGGGTGGCGACGGCCGGTGGGGTCGGTGGGGAAGAGGCCTTCGAGGAGTAGTTCTTCGGCCCGTTCCTTCAGGGCGATGACTTCGTCGTCGTGCAGGAGCTCGGCGATGTCTTCGGGCACCTCTACCAACAACTTCTCGATCGCGGGAATCAATGACTCGGGGAGTTCTTCGTTACCGAAGTCCCAGATGACGGTGCGTAGCTTGAAGTCGGCGGCAAAACACAGGCCCTGATCGATGGCCCAAACGTTGCCGTCGAGGCCCATCAAACAGTGCCCGGCCTTGCGGTCGGTGTTGTTGCTCAGCACATCGAACGCGCAGATGGCACGCAACTGATCGTGGAGGTCTCCGCGCTTTTCGTAGATGGTGAAGTAGTGCTCTTCAAAGTCCGACGGCATGAATAGCTGCAGCGAACCAACACCGAACTTGCCCTCACGAATGATGGTGGGCGGCACGCCACCCCAACCGAGGAACGACGTGAGCCGGTAAGCAGCGACTTCGCGCTGATAGAGACCCGACGGGAAATCCCACAGCGGTCGCTCGCCCTTGTGGGGCTTGTAGATGGCCTGCGCCGTCAGCTCACCTTCAACCAAAAGGTTGCACAGGAACGTGGCGTTGGAACTCCATGGCATACGGCCTTCGATATCAATCTCGGCTTCCGCCAAGAGCTGCAGCGCGTCCATCTAGTTCATGCGCACGCAGGGGTGGCCCCGCGGGTCAAGCGGCATGCCACAGAACCGACATGGCGGCCGCCCCGCCGACACGATGGATGAGGACAAGTCACAGAACGACCGCGCCTGGCCACGTGTGAGACGCACGCGGAGGGTGCCCTTGTCTTCGTCTTCGGCTGGGTCGACGTTGCCGTCCTCATCGGCCATTACCACTTCCTCGAAGAACAGCACAACGCGATCACGATCGCCGTCATAGGCGACGCCGATGGAGCCGAGCACCCAACTGGGCAGCACAGGGTCGGCCAATTCGAGTTGGCTCGGGTGCACGATGTCGTCGGGGTCGGGCAAGTCCTCAAGCAGTCGCTCGAGGTAGTGGGCGAGGCCTTCGACCTGCTGCTTCTCGCACTTGAGCGTGACGATGAGTCCGTTGCCTCGCGTCTGAATGAAGAACGTGCGCTGCCCCGGCTGCCCGAGGGCACCCGAAGCGAACGCCTGGACTTCTTCAAACTCGAACTGCTCACTCACGATGGTCGCAACTCCTTCAGAGATCCACCTGTCGAGTTTACGGTGAGGACGACCGGACCGGTCGTGCCGTAGGCCACCGCGGACACCGAACACGTGGAAATGACGATGCGCTGAAACAGGTCGAGATGGGTACCCATGGCCTGCGCGACGGCCGCCTTGATGGGGTCGGCGTGGCTCACGACCACCACGACACCGCCAGGATGCATGGCCCGCAGACGATCGAGCGTGTTCACCATGCGGCCCTGCATGTCGGTGAAACTCTCACCGTTCGGAAAGCGAAAGCCGCTCGGGAACTTCTGCACCGTCTGCCACTCGGGCAGCTTCATGAGATCCTTCAAAAGGCTGCCGGTCCAGTCACCGAAGTCGCATTCCAACAGGCCTTTGTCGATGCCAACTTTGAGGCCACGTGCCTTGCCGATGGGCGCAGCTGTTTCGCGGGCGCGCTCCAAAGGGCTGGCGTAGATCGCGTCCACCCGATCAAGCTCGGCCATACGCGCTGCGACTGCTTGTGCCTGTTGCTGTCCGGTCTCGGCCAGGTGCAGCCCGGGCGCTCGGCCGGGCAGGCTCGTGCCGGTCGTGGGTGTCTGCCCATGGCGGACCATGAGGATCAGCGTTGAGCTCGGCGGCTGTTTGGCGGTCTTGGATGCAGTCATGATCGATTGACCAACCTACTGTCCCTAAGCGTGAACGCGCTTGGCGAACTCCGCACCGAGATAGAGTCCTGCCGAGCGTGCCCTCGCCTGGTGGCCTGGCGGGAAGAGGTTGCGGTCACCAAACGAGCGTCGTATCGGGATGACGTCTATTGGGGTCGGCCCATCGGCGGCTTCGGCGACCCGGACGCGCGGATCGTTGTGCTTGGTCTGGCGCCGGCGGCCCATGGTGCCAACCGCACGGGTCGTGTGTTCACCGGTGATCGCTCAGGGGACTGGCTCTATCGGGCGATGTTTCGCGCCGGATTGGCGAACCAGGCCGAATCGATCGCGCGTAACGACGGCCTGGAACTGACCGACGCATTCGTGACCGCGGCAGTGAGATGCGCGCCGCCGGGCAACAAGCCGCTCCCGGCCGAGCGCGACGCATGTCGCCCCTTTCTTGACCGAGAGCTTGCGTTACTGACACGAGCCAAGGTGATGGTGTGCCTCGGAGGGTTCGCGTACGAGGTGGCATGGAAGCACTTTGGTGTCGCCAAGCCCCCGAAGTTCGGGCACGGGGTGCAGGCAAATGCGGGGGCCATAACGCTGCTGTGTTCCTTCCATCCCAGCCAGCAAAACACCTTCACCGGACGTTTGACCGAGCCCATGCTCGACGCCGTTTTCTCAACCGCAGTCCAACTGGCTGGCGGCTAAGACCATGGGACGGTAAGTAGGGTTTCCCGCGGGTAAGCGTTTCGTTAACCCTTCGTCTTGCGAGTTCAGTTGCGCCTGTTCAGGGCCGAAACTGAAACCCGTGACTACTTCTCGCATGCGTCGACCGGCCGCGGTGCTGGCCGCTGTCGTCTTCACCCTCGTGACTGCGGCCTCTTGCTCCTCGAAAGCGCCGAGTGCCGTTGTGCCTGCCTCGTCGGTGCCAGCCAAGACAGCGGCCGTGGCCACGACTGCGGCCAAGGCTGTCGCCCCGGCTACTACCGCCGCGCCGGCCGTCGCCACCACTATCAGCTCGGGTGACCCCGTCATCGACGCTGTCGGTACCGATCTTGCTGCGTTCGAAAAAGAATCCGACGGCCTCAGCAATGCCGCCGCCGCTACCCAGGAAGTGACGAAGTGATCCCCCGCAATCCAAAGACCCCGATGAAGATGTCCCGCCGAGCCCTTGCGCTCACCGTGGCCACCACGATCAGCATCTCCGGTATGGCCATGCCTGCCAACGCGAAGGATGGCCTCAGCGGTGGCGGTGACTCCTCCTCTTCGACATCTGCTCCTGCCAAGTCGGAGCCACCAGCGTCGACCCCACCGTCGTCGGTTCGCGAGCGCACATCCACCAGCGCAAAGGCGCACGAGTCGGAGCCGGAATCATCGGTGCCGAAGTCGTCGGTGTCAGCGGCTGGGGCAGCCGGCACGACGGCAACGACCGTTCGTAAGAGCGATGACAAAGCCAAGGCCGCTCGCGGCTCGATTGAAGTCATCGACAATCTGATCCGTCGACTGAAGGCCTCCAAGGTTGACCCTGCTGTTCGTGACGGGCTCGTCACCCGTCTTTTGGAGATGAAGGCATCGTTTGCCGCCGGACAGTTGGGCAACCCGTCCACATTCCACGCGCTTTCCGACGAAGTCCGCGCTGCGCTCGGGACATCTGAGAACGAGGAGGGCGTGCCCGCTGGCTCCACTTCATCGACCCCGCCCGAAAAGGATGACGATGACGACGCCGCTAGAGAGCGCAAGAAGGAGAAGGGCAAGGCCGTTCGCGCTCGGGCAGCCGAAGTGCTTCAGGCGGAGATCGACAAGGTCAACGCGTCGAACCTTCCCGATGACGTGAAGGCGAAGGTTGTCGCTGCGCTGACGCAGGCCCAGCAGAACGTGGCCAGCCATGTTGACGTGGTCGACGTAGCGAAGGAAGTGCACGACACGCTCGAAAAGCAGCGGGCCGACAAGTTCGCCAAGATGCAGACGCGCCTGGCCGGCGCAGCCGACCGGGTACAGGCCGCCATCGACAAGGCTGCCGCTACCCCGGGCAATGAGGCTCTCATTGCCGATGCCAACGTCAAGCTCGTTGACGCCCGGGCGAAGGTAGCGGCGGCCACAACTACCGCCGAACTCAAGGCGGCCTGGCAGCTCATGCGAGACGTCCGTAAGAGCCTCCCGCACGTGGAGCTCCCGGAACCGACCACAACGGTTGCCACCACCCCGTCCACGACGGTTGCAGCAACACCGGACACCACCACGGTGGCACCCGCAGTTGACACCACGGTGGCGCCAGCCGGCTGACCCCACGCCAGTGGTCACATCCGAGCAGCCCGGCGATCCCACCCTCGCCGGGCTGCTTCTTTTCGACCCCTACGCGTCGGGGAAGAGACGGGCGATACGCGCCATGGCGTTGTAGGCCGCTTCAGCCGGACCGGCCTCGTCGGGTTGGAGCGTGTTCGACATGATGCGGATCAACCACTCCATCAACGTGCGACTGTGGATCGTCACCCAACTGAGTTTGCGCAGCACCAGCGGACGACCGACCACGTGGGCGAAGAGGCGACCGACCTTGAAGTAGAGCCCGTAGACGTCATCGAGTCGCCGGGCGTATTGCGTGAGCGCTCGCGGGTCGTTGGTAGAGAGCGCCTCGTGCAGTACGTCGGCCGCCATGCGACCGGTCTCGTAGGCGTAGGCGATGCCCTCACCGGTGAAGGGATTGACGGTGCCTGCGGCATCGCCGACAACGAGGTACGTGGGGCCCGACTTCGGCCCCACACTCCCGCCCATCGGCAGACGAGCGGCACGCGGCTCATCGGTGGGGGACTCACATGTCAGTTCCCATCGTTGCGACGCACTCGCCACGAACTCGCCGAGTAGCTGGGTGGTGTTGACACTTTTGAAATCACGATACGTCGACAGCAGGCCAACCCCGAGGTTCACCGTTCCGTCGCCGAGCGGAAAGACCCAGCCATAACCCGGAAGAGGTCGACCATCGCGGTCGCTTACACCGAGTGTTGATTCGATCCACGGCTCGGCGTGAAGCGGGCTCTCCCAGTAGCCACGAATGGCTGTAGCGAACGGCCATCCTTTCGCCCTGGTGGTGCCGAGCGATCGACCGAAGCGGCTATTGGCGCCGTCGGCCACCACGACATAACGGGCCCGCACACCCGACGTTGCGTCAGTCTCTGCCCCACGCAGCATCGCACCGCGTACGAAGCCCCGCTCGATGATCGCGCTCACCGCCTCAGTGCCGTCTCGGACGGTTGCGCCGACGCCGACGGCGTGGTCGAGCACCAGCTTGTCGAGGGTGTGCCGCTTGATGACATACCCGTGATCGGGAAAGGTGCGATGTTCGGGCCAGGTGAGCGCTACCTGACGACCGTGCGCCAACGTACGCAACCCGGTGTAGCGATGGAAGGGCTCGAGCTGCGGCGCAAGCCCCATCTGGTGCAATGCATGAACGGCGCGGGGCGTGAGCGCATCTCCGCAGGTCTTGTCACGCGGAAACCACTTACGTTCAACCACGAGCACGTCGTGTCCGTGTATCGCTAGGGCATAGGCCGCCGCGGCGCCAGCGGGCCCTCCACCCACGACGAGCACGTCGTAGGTGTGGGTCAGATCCATCCCCCTAGTCTGCCCGTTGTCAGGCCGACTCGGGTGAGGGAGTGAACAGCCTTACGCCTGCGGTCCGACGTCGAGTTTGACGCCGGCGCCGGCGATGCCCTTTTCCTCAACCTGGAGCCACTTCGCTCCGTCGGCGGAACACCAGTCGGCTGCTTCCTTCACGTAGTCGGCCTTTGCTGCAGTGGCTGGGTCGACGCCGCCCAAGCCGTAACGCTCGTGGCAGATGGCGGCCACGAGCTCGGCGTCGGTGAGTTCACCACCAACTTTGTTGCCCCATGCGGGCATTTTGCCCTTCGCTCCTCCGATGCGGCCGCGAGCAGCGTCGCCGTACGGCTTGCCTTGGTAGCCCTTGGTGCTGCTGGACCCGTTGTAGACGTAGTTGATCTGGTCTTCGATCTTGGGGAACGTCTTCACCAGCGAACCGCCCGACAACTGATAACCCACGCCGCCGCCACCGTCGGCCGCGTGGCACGAGGCGCACTTGTTGTAGACGACAGCGCCTTCCTTCAGCGGGCCGGTCACGACGACCGGGGGCTTCTGGGTGGCGAGGACGTACATCCACAGCCAGAGCGGGAGGAACACGACGACGGGCATGGCCCAGATGGGAATCTTGCGGCGGGACTGGGCGGCCATGACAACCGCAGGCACCGGCTTGAGCGGCGCCGGAGCAGGAGCCGAAGGGGTCGGGGCCTTGGCGGGAACGGCCGTGGCCGGTACGGCGGGAGTGTTGGCGGAGGGGGTGGCCGGCGTGGCGTCTCCGGGGGTCGACAGACCGGCCGCGGCGCGGCGTTCCTGCGACCGTTTGAGGAGATGCTCTGGAATTTCAGTCACGCGCGTTCCTTTCAGACCGACCCGACGCACTGCGCCTTGGCGATTGTAGACAGCCAAACGCTCCGCGTCCGAACTCAGACCCTGCGTGACACTTGGCGCTCTGGCAAGATGGCGTCACCTCTGAATGGTCCGAGGTCGCCCGGTCATGACTAATGTTGTGAGCGGATTCACGAGCCCATCCACGCCTACTTAAGAAGGGATCCAGACGCATCATGATCTTGGCCCGCTACTACATCCCCTTCATGAACGTGGCGTTCCTGTTCTCGCTGCTGGTGACCATCGTGCTCACCCTCGCCATCATCCCCATGGCCAAGCGCCGTCCGGCCGGTAAGAAGTTCACCTGGGGCGAGGCCATGGTCGGCTCGGCGTATGTCTACTTCGTGCTGTTCCTTGCCTACGGCGTGGTGCCCCACCAGTTCCTCACCCACGCCGGTAACGAACTCGGCTGGCGCAAGGACAAGCTGCTGTTCGGCCCGGGCGCCATACTGAAGCCCAAGAGTCTCGGCGGATGGTTCCCGTTCCAGATCAGCTATGAGGCGCTGCAGGACGTGTTGGCGGCGGGCATCTACATCATCTTCCTCGGCATCCAGATCTACATGTGGATCTGGTGGCAGAACCGCAACAAGCCCAAGGCCGCCAAGGCCATCAGCGTTTCCAGCTTCGGCCGACCCCTCGTGCGGAAGGGATGACCTATGGCCAAAACTGATGCAAACCCACCCATGCCCGAATGGTCCACCGAGTATGAGCTGGTCGAAGTCGACGCGGCGTATCTCGCGAAGGCGGTCAAGCCCAAGCAGTTCATCCACATCGATCAGTCCGAGTGCATCATGTGCGAGGGCTGTGTCGACATCTGCCCGTGGAAGTGCATCCACATGGTGCAGCCCGATGCCATCGCCGAGGCCGACAACGTCGACCGCCCCGGTGTCGACCCGAGCGACAACGTAATTTTCATCATCGACGACGACGTGTGCACGCGCTGTGCACTTTGCGTTGATCGTTGCCCCACCGGGGTCATCATCCTCGGCAAAGTAAGTGACCCGGCGGCGGGTGGCGACAGCCACTCACGTACTGCAAACCACGGCTATGCCTACGGCATGCGGTTCTAGAAGGAGCATTCGTGGCCAGAATTCTTGACGACGCACCCAAACCATCGGCGAAGGAACGAGCGACCAAGCTCGTCGATGCCACCCAGGGTTCACAGGCGTGGCAGTCGATCTTCCGACCGGGCTCCATCTTCCGTAAGGGCTATACCGACAGCCCCCGTAACCGCTCGTACGTGATTATGAACTCGGTGCTCTATCACCTGCATCCGGTGAAGGTGAAGCGGCACGCGGTCAAGGTGAGTTACACATTGTGCCTCGGTGGCCTGTCGTTCTTCCTGTTCATCCTGCTCACGGTTACCGGCATCTTCCTGATGTTCTTCTACCGACCCACGGTCGCCAACGCCTGGAACGACATTCAGACCCTGCAGACCTCTGTCACGTTCGGGCTGCTTGTGCGCAACATGCACAGATGGGCAGCGCACCTCATGGTGCTCTCCGTCTTCTTGCACATGGCCCGCGTGTTCTACCACGGTGCCTACAAGCCCCCGCGTGAGTTCAACTGGGTTATCGGCGTCATCCTCCTCACCCTCACCCTGCTGCTCTCCTTCACCGGCTACCTGCTCCCCTGGGATCAGCTGGCCATGTGGGCCGTTGCGGTGGGTACCAACATGATGGGCTACACGCCGGTGTTCGGTTCCAACGTTAGATTCGTACTGCTTGGTGGCGTGGAGATCGGCTCGGAAACGCTGCTTCGATGGTATGTACTGCACGTGCTCATGTTCCCGTTCATCATCGTCATCTTTATGGCCATCCACTTCTGGCGGGTCCGTAAAGACGGCGGCATCTCGGGCCCGTTGTAAGAGAGGTTTGTTCAGATGACTGAGATTCCCGAACACCTTCGGAAGCGGGCCGAGGCAGCGCGGCAAAAGGCCGAGGCCGAAGCCGCTGGCGCGGCTGCTCCCGCCGCCGCCGAAACCCCGGCGGCAGCCGAGGCGCCCACTGATTCCCGTATCCCGGCCGACCTTCTGGCTCGGTCGCAAGCGGCCAAGGCTCGTAAGGCCGGCGGCGACGCGGCTGCGGCCCCCACCGGTGGTGGCGTTGCCGTCGCGGACAAGCCGGGCGCCGTCATCACGGCCACGCCCGCAACTGGTGGACTGCCCGTCGGCGCTGGCCCCGGTGGACACACGCAACGCCTGTTGACGGTGGTGAAGTCGGGTTCCATCCAGGATGTGAAGTCGGCACCGGTCGACAAGGTCCACACCTGGCCGCACCTCCTCATCGCAGAGTTCGCTTCCGCGCTGGCGTGCACGGCGTTCCTGCTCGTGTTCTCGATCTTCGTGAACGCACCACTGCTGCAGCTCGCGAACCCGAACCGTACGCCGAACCCGTCGAAGGCCCCGTGGTACTTCCTCGGCCTGCAGGAACTGCTCACCATGTTCCACCCGATGGTGGCCGGGGTGACCATTCCGGGCATGGGCATGTTCGCCCTCATGCTGGCGCCGTACATCGACAAGAACCCCAGCAATAAGCCCGAAGATCGCAAGTTCGCCATCTCGCTGTTCACCATCTTCATGATGTTCTGGGCGGTGCTGGTCATCATCGGTTCCTTCTTCCGAGGACCCGGATTCAACTTCACGCTCCCGTGGCGTGACGGCATGTTCTTCGATCTGTAGAAAGGCGGAACTCATGTACTACGCAATCGGAGCAGCAGCACTCATCGTCCTGGCCGTTCTGGTGGTCATCGTGACTGCACGCAAACAGGACACCCGACGCGGTGAAGGCGCACTTTCCCGTGAGACGCTCAAGCGCGATCGGACCGAAGCCGTCGATGGATCACTGTCGGGCAAGGCCTACGAGCGCAGCGCCGTTGCCGGTGGCAGCGCTCTCGTTGTCGTTGACTCCCCGGCTGGTTCGACCGATCTGGTCAAAGTCGGCGCCCAAGCCCCGGTGGCATGGACGCCGCCCGACGCGGAAGAGCTCGGCGTCACCCGTCGTCACTTCTTCAACCTCGGCCTCATCTCGCTCATGGGCGTTGGCCTTGGTGGTTTCGGTGCAGCGTGCATCGCCTTCCTCTGGCCCAAACTGGGCGGCGGCTTTGGCAGCAAGATCAACGCCGGCAAGCTCGAAGAAGTGCAGGCCAACATCAAGGGCAACAAAGGCTTCTATTACCTGGCCGAGGGTCGGGCCTGGATCACCGAGTACCCGAAGGAATCGCTCACCAAAACCGCTGGTATCTACAGTGGTCTTGTTTTGAAGGGCATGGAATCGGGCGTCGTGGCCCTCTACCAAAAGTGCCCACACCTCGGCTGTCGAGTTCCGGAGTGCAAGACCTCCCAATGGTTTGAGTGCCCCTGCCATGGCTCCCAGTACAACCGTGTTGGCGAAAAGAAGGGCGGCCCGGCCCCTCGCGGTATGGATCGCTTTGCGGTTGAGATCGTGAACAACAACGTCATCATCAATACCGGCGCCATCACGCTCGGCCCCGCCATCGGCACCAACACCACCGGTCAAGAAGCAGAAGGACCCCACTGTGTGGGTGGAGGAGAGCACAAAGCATGATCATCGCTGCCGTTCCCCAAGCCGTTGCGGCAACCGTCGCCATCATCTTGTTGGTGGGCTGGCTGCTCTACGTGTTGTTCAACCTTCGCTGGGGTCGTTCAGAGGCCGGGTCCGAGGTGGAGCTGGCACCAAACCGCAAGGAGTATTTCGACGACGAAGGCATGGAAGGCCATCGCCTCGAAAAGATGCAGGTGTTCGGTTTGGCCATGCTCGTGGTCTGCGCCGTCGGACTACCGGCCTACTGGATTTTAGAACCCACCCGGCAAAACGGCGCCAGCAGTGGTGCCGAGAAGAAGCTGGCCAACTGGGGATCGGCGTATTTCGACGTTACCGGCAATGGCGGCTTTAACTGCGCTGGCTGCCACGGCGGCATGAAGGCCAGTGGTGGCAATGCCGAGTACACCATCACCGACCCGAACACCGGCGAAGTGAAGGCCGTGACGTGGAACGCTCCCGCACTCAACACCGTGCTCTACCGATTCAGTGAAGACGAGGTTCGCTTCATCCTCGTGTACGGCCGACAATTCAGCCCCATGTCGCCCTGGGGAGTTGAGGGCGGCGGCCCCATGAACTTCCAGCAGATCGATACGCTCATTGCGTACCTGAGGCGCATCCAGCTTCCGCAGGAGGGCTGCACCACCGATAACCCGATGTGCAAGGGCAAGGACGGTGTGCTGAACGCCGCGGCACAGAAGGATTATGCCGATCAGGTGGCACAGTTCATCAAGGACGAGGCGGCCAAGGGTCATGTGGTGACTCAGGGTGAAGCGCTGTTCCAGATGAGCGCAGTGGCCGGCGCATACTCGTGCGCACGCTGCCACACCAAAGGCTGGAGCTACGGCGATCCACAGCAGATGGGTGGCGGTGCCCTCGGCCCGAATCTCACCGGCGGCAGCGAGACGCGGCAGTTCCCCAACGTGATCGATAACGAAGCGTTCATCTGCTCGGGCTCGGAGTTGGGTAAGAAGTACGGCGCCCAAGGGCAGGGGTCGGGTCGTATGCCCGGCTACTGTGGTTTGCTTACGGAAGATCAGCGCAAGGCTGTCGTCGAATACATCCGGGGTTTGTAAAACATGACCGCATCCGTCAACGCGCTGTTGGCTATCTCCTGGCAACCGGGCCTCCGTGGCATCACGGTGGTTCTCATTTCCTTCGCCGTGTTGTGCGGCAGCACCTACCTCATCCTCGGCACCAACCTGGGCGCCCGCCTCGGCATGCTGGTGGCGCTTGCCGGTCTGTTCGGCTGGATGATGCTGATGGGCGCGATCTGGATCGTCTACGGCATCGGCCTCAAGGGCAAGGAACCATCCTGGAAGGCCAGCGACACCATTGTCGGTAAAGAGAAACTGGTCGAGTCCAAAGAGTCGGTCGCTCGTGACGCCACCATTCCCGATAATCGCGCGCCCGGTACCAGGGTGAATGGTTGGCTGCTCCTTCCGGAAGACAACGGCGGCCGTGGTCAGGCCATCGCTGCGGCCGATGAGATTTTGCAGGTGGAGTCAAAGGCGCTGAAGGCGGGCGATTACATCCCTGTTGCCGTCTACGACAAAGGCGGCGAGCGTTGGCCGAACCTTTCGTTCGACTTCTGGAAGTTCGGCAAGGTCAACATCGACTACATCGCCTTCTTCCACAACGATCACTACGCCATGGTCGAAGTTGCTCCGGTCATCAAGGTGAAGACCGAACCGGGCAAGGCGCCGCCGAAGGCCGAGGCCGATCCGGCGCAGCCGCACTGGTTCGTGCTGATGCAGCGTGACCGCGGCGCCAAGCGTCAGCCGGCGACGTTCATCACCATCGGTTCCGCGCTGTTGTTCGCTCTCCTTTGCCGCATGCTGCACCGCCGCGACCTGCTCGTGGATGAGAACCGTGATGAGAGCCGCGCTGTCGTGAAGGTCGACGCCGAAACGCGGGAGACGGTGTCGGTCTGATGGGTCAGTACCTTCCGATTCTCGTGCTGCTGGTACTTGGTGTGCTCTTTGCCGCCGGGTCCTTCGTGGCATCGGGGCTGCTGAACCCCAAGCGCGAGACCTCGGCCAAGATCGCTCCGTATGAGTGCGGCATCGTGCCGACCCGTGAACCACCGGACCGCTTCCCGGTGAGCTTCTACCTGGTCGCCATGCTCTTCATCATGTTCGACATCGAAGTCATCTTCCTCTACCCGTATGCCGTCGCCCACGAAGCGCTCGGCTCCTACGGCTTCTGGGAAATCGTCACCTTCTCGGTGATCTTCTTCTTCTCGTTCGTGTACATCGTGGCCAAGGGCGCGCTCGACTGGGGTCCGGTCAAGAAGATGATGCGCTCGTCGTCGAGCCTTGTTTCAGCCGAGCGCACCATGACCAGCACCATCAAGCGCGTCGGACTCGAAGGCCGAATCGACGAGGCCGCCTGATGGGCGTCGCCGACGTGCTCACCGACGGTCTCGGTGGCCTGAACCACAACTTCCTCACCGGCAAGGTGGAGGACCTAGTGAACTGGTCGCGGGCTCGTTCCAGCTGGCCGGCATCGTTTGGGCTGGCGTGTTGCGCCATCGAAATGATGGCCACCGGCGCCGCCCACTACGACATCAGCCGCTTCGGTATGGAAGTGTTTCGCGCCTCGCCCCGACAGGCCGACATCATGATCGTGGCCGGCCGCGTCAGCCAGAAGATGGCACCGGTTCTGCGGCAGGTGTACGACCAGATGATGGAACCCAAGTGGGTCATCTCCATGGGCGTGTGCGCGAGTAGCGGTGGCATGTTCAACAACTACGCCATCGTGCAGGGTGTTGATCAGATCGTGCCCGTCGACGTGTATGCGCCGGGTTGCCCGCCCACACCCGAGACACTCATTCATGCCATCACCACGCTGCACCAACTCATCCAGAACGGCGAGATCCTGCGCCGTCGCGACGACACCGGTGCTGGTGCGCAGATTCATGTGGAAGAACAAGCGGCCACCGGCCGTCCCGTCACCGTCGCACTCTCCCGGAGGTAGCCGATGACAACCACCGAGTCACCCGCCGTCGAGCCAGAGCCGACGCCGGAACCCGAGCGCCTGCACGGATGCCTGGTCACTTACAGCCGTGACCAGAAAGTCGTGCATGTCAGCCGTGCCGACTACATCAAAGTGCTCCGCAACCTGGTCGCCGACGGCTTCACCATGTGCGCCGACCTCTGTGGCGTCGACTATCTCACCCATCCGGGTCGTCCCTTGCCCGACAGCATTTCGCCCGCGCGATTCGAGATCGTGCTCAACCTGCTCAGCATCGCCAACCGTGAACGAATTCGCGTTCGGGTACAGGTGCCAGAGAGCGATTGCACGCTGCCGTCGGCCTACGACGTGTGGCCCGGCTGCGAGGCCATGGAGCGCGAAGCGTTCGACATGTTCGGCATCGCGTTCAGCGGACATCCCGACCTCACCCGCATCCTCATGCCCGAGGACTGGGACGGCCACCCTCTCCGCAAGGACTACGACGCCGGTCGTATCCCCGTTCAATTCAAAGGCACCCGATGAGAAACAAACGACTTGCGGGATTGATTGAGCGAAGCGAGACCGAGCGGCCCGTAGCGGTAGCGAAGGGTTCCGAGGCATGAGCATCGTGCCAGTAGGTGCCATGTCATGACCACAACTGAAGAGGCGTTTCGTACGAATGAGGGTGGCCAGGAAATGCGGCCCCGTCATGAGCTGACTGCTACCGAACTCATGCGCAACGTAGGCGCCGTGCTCCGCATGTCGGAGACCGAAGCGGCGGCCATGGACATCAACGCGGTCGACCCCACCGAAGATCAGACCATGATCATCAACATGGGTCCGCAGCACCCGTCAACGCATGGGGTGTTGCGACTCATGCTGGAGCTGCAGGGCGAAGTCGTACTGCGCTGCAAGCCCATCATTGGCTATCTGCACACCGGCATGGAGAAGCAGGGCGAGGATCTGTCGTTCCTGCAGGGTGGCACCAACGTTACCCGCATGGACTACCTGAGCCCGCTCAACAACGAGCTCGTCTTTTCTCTCGCCACCGAAAAGCTGCTCGGCATCGACGGCGACATCCCCGAGCGCGCTGTGTGGATGCGTATGCTGCTCTCCGAGTTGAACCGCATGGCCAGCCATCTGTTGTTCATGGCCACCAACGGCATGGACCTCGGTGCGGTTTCCATGATGATTTACGGCTGGCGCGAGCGCGAGGAAGTGCTGCGGTTCTTCCAGAAGGTCACCGGCCTTCGTATGAATCACAACTTCATCCGTCCCGGCGGTGTGGCAGCTGATCTGCCCGAAGGCTGGCGCGACGACGTGCTCGCCATTCTCGACATGCTGCCCGCCCGCCTTGAGGAGTACGACGTACTCATGACCGGCCAGCCGCTGTGGCGCGAGCGTCTGCAGGGTGTCGGCGTCATCACGCCAGACGAAGCAATGGCGCTCGGTGCCAGCGGACCTATTCTGCGTTCAACCGGGGTTGCGTTCGACCTGCGTCGGGATATGCCGTACCTGCACTACGACATGATGGATTTTGATGTCATCGTCGGTTCGTACGGCGACGCGTTCGACCGGTTTGCCATTCGCCTCAACGAGATTCGCGAGTCGATGAAGATCGTGCGTCAAGTGCTCGACCACATGCCCTCGGGTGACTATCGCATTCAGGACAAGAAGGTCACGCCGCCACCGCGAGCCCGTATCGATGAGTCGATGGAAGCGCTCATCCATCACTTCAAGATCTTCACCGAGGGCTTCAAAGTGCCCGAGGGCGAGGTCTACGTGGGCATTGAATCCCCGCGTGGCGAGATCGGTTGCTACATCGCATCCGATGGTGGCCCCAAGCCGTACCGCATACACATGCGGGCACCGAGCTTCGTGAACATCCAGTGCCTGCCCCACATGATGCGTGGCGGCCTGGTTGCCGACGCCGTTGCGGTCATTTCGAGTGTTGATCCCGTTCTGGGAGAGGTTGATCGTTGATGAAGAAGTTGAACCAGCTCCGCAAAATCATTTCGCTCGGCCTGTTCGCCTACGGCCTGTACACCTCGGCCAAGCGCTTCGGTCTGATCAAGAACAAGCAAGTCGCGTAATGGCGCGACTCAACGACGCCAACGTCGCGCTGGCGAAGGAAATCATCGGCCGCTACCCCAAAGCGCGTTCGGCAACTATCCCGCTGCTGCACCTTGCGCAGGAGCAGGACGGCTACATCACCAATGACGCAATGGCCCACATCGGAGAACTGGTCGGCGCCACCTCGGCCGAGGTGTATGGCACCTGCACGTTCTACGAAATGTTCAAGATGGAACCGGTCGGCAAGTACGTCATCAACATCTGCGGCACCATGTCGTGCGCGCTGATGGGTGCCGAAGAACTCATCCATCATGCCGAGCACCGCCTGGGCATCAAGGCCGGTTCCACGACGCCCGACGGCCTTATCACGCTTGAGCATGCCGAGTGCCAGGCGGCATGTACCGAAGCGCCCTGCGCGCAAGTGAACTACCGCTACCGCTACCGCATGACCACCGCCGACATGGACAACCTCATCGACGATCTCCAAGCGGGCAAGCTCACCGACGAGATCCCGCCGCACGGCACCGTGGCCCGCGTCCGCCAGCACATTCCCGCAGATCGTGCCGTTGGTGCCGTCCCGCCCGAGAGTGTCACTACTCCACCCATTTGGATGCCCGCACCGGCGGAGGCCACCAAGTGACCACGTACCCCCATGCACCCGGTTTTGTCGCTGGTGATCGTCCGAAGATCGTCACCTCGCGCTTCGAGTACGAGGATTCCCACACGTTGGCGCGCTACCTCGCCACCGGTGGCTATGAGGGCCTGAAGGCAACACTGGCCAAGTCGCCGCCAGAGGTGCACGAAGAGGTCAAGAGCGCAACCGTGCTCGGGCGCGGTGGTGCCGGCTTTCCCGCTGGTGTGAAGTGGGGCCTCACCCCGCAGGGTGTGTTCCCGCGTTACCTGGTGGTGAACGGTGATGAGTCCGAGCCCGGTACCTACAAGGACCGCCTGCTCATGGAGCTCGATCCGCATCAGCTCATCGAAGGCTGCCTCATCGCGTGCTACGCGGCCGGTCTCAGCCAGTGCTTCCTTTACATCCGTGGCGAAATGGCGCTGGCGCAGGAGCGTGTCGCAACCGCGCTCAACGATGCCTACGCCGCCGGGTACATCGGCAAGAACATTCTCGGCTCCAACTTCTCGGTCGACATTGTGCTCCACTGGGGCGCAGGCGCCTACGTCGTCGGCGAGGAGACTGCGCTCATCGAGTCGCTCGAAGGCAACCGTGGCATGCCCCGGTTGAAGCCACCGTTCTTCCCCGCAGCCATCGGCCTGTACGGCAAGCCCACCATCGTGAACAACGTCGAGACGCTGGCCAACCTGCCGTGGCTGGCCGTCAACGGCGTGGCCGCCTACCAGGCCATCGGCACCGCTACGTCGCCGGGTACCCGCATGGTGGCCGTGTCCGGTCACGTGAAGCGCCCGGGCGTGTACGAGATCATCAACGGCACCACCACGTTTCGCGACCTGCTCTACAACGAGGAGTTCTGCGGTGGCATTCGCAACGACAACGAGTTAAAGGCTTTTGTGCCCGGTGGCGGCTCCGCCCCGTGGTTCACGCCCGAACAGCTCGACTTGCCGTTCGAAGGCAAGCTCGTCGGTGCGGCCGGGTCGATGCTTGGTTCCGGCGCCATCATGGTGATGGATTCCACCACCGACATTCCGCACGCCGCGCTTACGCTCACCCGCTTTTACGCCCACGAGTCGTGCGGCAAGTGTGTGCCGTGCCGCGAAGGCGGCACCTGGCTCGAGCGCATCATGACCCGCATCGTCGCCGGGCAAGGTACCGAGGGCGACCTCGAGCAACTTCTCGAAGTCGGCGAGTCGATCTGCCCCGGCGCCTTCCCGCATGCATCGTCCGCGGCGCTCGGCCTCGAGGCCGTGCCGTTCCCCTACAAGATGACCACCATCTGCTTTGTCGGGCCGTCGGCTTTTGCGCCGGTCCACTCGGCGCTCACGCTGTTCCGCGGCGAGTTCGAGGCCAAAATCGTAAAAGGAAAACGAATACCCCTCATAGCCTCGGAACCCTTCGCTACCGCTCAGGGCCGCTCGGACTCGCTTCGCTCGGACAATGCCGCGAGCCTCACAGCAATCGCGTCCGGAGGGTCGCACTGATGAGCACGACAGAATCAACGCCCACTGACGCGCCGCCGGTTGATCCGAATGCGGTTGCTATTCAGATCAACGGCAAGGATGTGGTTGCTCGCAAGGGTGACCTGATCATCAAGGCGGCCGAGAACGCCGACGTTTACATCCCGCGGTTTTGCTACCACGACCGGATGAGTTCGGTCGGCATGTGCCGTATGTGCGTGTGCGAGGTCGACACCGGCCGTGGCCCGGCGCTCACCCCCACCTGCATGGTGACGGTGGCTCCTGGCATGAAGGTGTTCACCGAGTCGGAGACCACCAAGCGGGTGCAGGAAGGCATCATCGAACTGCTGCTGGCCAACCACCCGCTCGACTGCCCGGTGTGCGACAAGGGCGGCGAGTGCCCGCTGCAGGATCAGGCCTTCAGTCACGGCCCGGGCGAAAGCCGCTACGTGGAAGAAAAGCGCCACTACGAAAAGCCGATCCCCATCAGCGATCTCGTGTTCCTCGATCGCGAGCGTTGCATTCTTTGTGATCGCTGCACCCGCTTTGCCGATGAGGTGGCCGGTGATCCGCTTATCGCCTTCACCCACCGCGGTAACAACACTCAGGTGCAGACCTTTCCCGATGAGCCGTTCTCGTCGTACTTCAGCGGCAACACCGTGCAGATCTGCCCGGTCGGCGCGCTCACCGCGTCGCCGTATCGCTTCAAGGCTCGCCCCTGGGATCTTGATCAGGCCATGTCAACCTGCACCGGCTGCTCGGTCGGCTGCCAGATCGTGGTGCAGTCCAGCCGTGACGACCTGTTGCGTTACCAAGGCTTCGACGACGATGGCATCAACCACGGCTGGTTGTGCGACAAGGGCCGCTTCGGTTTCGAGTCGCTGAACTCAACCGACCGTATCGGTGAGCCCATCGTGAAGCAGGCTGATGGCTTCGTCACCACGTCGTGGGATGACGCCCTCACCAGCGCGGCTACGGCCATCAAGGCGGCCATCGCGCAGGGCGGGCCAGCCAACGTTTCCATTCTTGGTGGGGCCCGACTCACCAACGAAGACGCCGTGGCATGGGCCCGTCTGGCCACCCGTGTGATCGGAACGCAGAACCTCGATGCACAGCTGGGTGACGGGCTTCCGTACGAGTTGCTCCAAACACCTCGTGCCACCATCAACGACGCCTGCTCTGCCACGACCGTCATCCTTCTCGGACCGGATCTGAAGGAAGAGTTGCCCGTGCTGTATCTGCGTCTGAAGGGCGCGGCCGAGAAGAAGAAGATCCGCATTATTGAGATCTCGGCCACCGACACCGGCATGACGCGCTACTGCGCGAAGAGCGTGCGGTTCGCGCCGGGCGAGCAGGCTGCCGCGGTGCGCCAGGTCCTGGCCGACGAAGCGGCGCAGCTCGCCAAGGGCAACGTCGTTGCTGTCGTCGGACGGGCGTCGCTGTCTGAGTCCGCGCGGTTCACCATGGATGGGTTGGCCGCGCTCCAGGCTGGCGTAGATGGGCTGAGGGTGCTGCCAGCGCTGCGCCGTGGCAACGTGATCGGTGCCCTTGAGGCAGGCCTACGACCGGGTGCCGACGGTAAGGACGCACTGGGCATTCTTCAGGACGCTCGCGACGGTAAGACGGGCTGCCTCATCCTGCTCGGTGCCGATCCACTGAGCGACTTCCCGGATACCGAGTTGGCCCGCCAAGCTCTCGCCAACGCCACGTCGGTGATTGCCATCGACACGTTCCTGACCGAGTCGGCGTCGTACGCCTCGGTGATCCTTCCGGCCGCTGCCTTCAGCGAGAAGGACGGCACGGTCACCAACATCGAACACCGGGTGCTCGAGACGAACAAGAAGGTCAACGTCGTCGGTACCGCTCGTCCCGACTGGATGATTGCTGCCGACCTGGCCAAGCGCCTCGGCGGTGACATCAACATTGCATCACTTGAAGACGCGGCCAGACTCTTCTCGGTCAACGACGCTGGCAGCCATGTCGTGGCCGCAGCCAACGTCGCACCGCCTGCTCTCAACGGCTATCAGCTTCGACTTCAGGTCACCCGCAAGTTGTACGACGACGGCGTCGCGCTGCGCACCAGTGATCACCTCGCCAAGCTCGCCTCTGGAGCGGTGTTGCATCTCAACGAGACCGACGCCAATCGTCTTGGCGCCACCACCGGAACGCACCTCAAAGTGTCCAACGCCAAGGGCACCCTCACGGTGCCGGCCGCGGTCGATGCCGGAGTGCCGAAGGGTGTGGCTCGTCTTGCTTTCAATCAGCCCGGTATCTCGGCAGGCACCTTGATCGATGCCGCCGCCTTGGTCACCGACGTCACGGTGGAGACCGCATGATGTTTGCTGCCGATCCCATGCTGTCGGGCCGCGTTGGCCTGGCGGTCTTCCTCATCGTGTGCCTCAAGGTGCTCGTGTCCTTCGCCTTCCTCATGGTTGCCACCATGTTCATGGTGTGGTTCGAGCGCAAGGTCATTGCCGGTATGCAGAACCGCGTCGGCCCCAACAAGGCCGGTCCTTTCGGTCTGCTGCAGACGCTGGCCGACGGCATCAAGCTGTTCTTCAAGGAAGACCTCATCCCCGAACAGGCCGACTCGTTCGTGTTCAAGCTGGCACCGTTCCTGTCGCTCGTTCCTGCGTTCCTCGTGTTTACCGCCATCCCGGTCGGTGGCGATTTCAGCAACACGGCTCATCCCGGGCAGATCTCGATGTTCGGGCACTGGACCACCCTCCAGTTGGCCGATCCGCCCATCGGCATTCTGCTGGTGCTCGCCCTTTCGTCCATAGCGGTGTACGGCATCATGCTGGCCGGTTGGGCGTCGGGCTCGAAATACCCGTTGCTCGGCTCGGTGCGGGCGTCTGCCCAAATGGTGAGCTACGAGGCCGCGCTCGGCCTGTCGGTGTTGGCCGTGGTGCTGGTCACCGGCGCGCTGCAGACCAGCGGCATCGTGAAGGCGCAGGACACCATCCTGCGGTGGAATCTGATCGCGACGGCGTTCGTGCCGTTCATTGTGTTCGTTATCGCCGCCACCGCTGAGCTGAACCGGCCGCCATTCGACTTGGTGGAAGCCGAGCAGGAGCTGGTCGGTGGCTTCAACACCGAATACTCCTCCATCCGCTTCGCCCTGTTCTTCCTGGCCGAGTTCATGAACACCATCACGATGTCGGCCATCATCGTCACGTTGTTCCTCGGGGGCCCGCAGCCGCCGTTCGCATTCCTGCGCAACATCCCTGGTCCGCAGTGGCTGTACGGCGTGGTGTGGTTTTTCGCCAAGCTGTTCCTGTTCCTGTTCATGTACGTCTGGTTCCGCGCCACGCTTCCTCGCGTGCGGTACGACCAACTGATGGACCTCGGCTGGAAGCTGCTCATCCCGGTTGCACTGGCGTGGCTGCTGCTGCTTGCCTCCCTGCAACTCGCCCAGAGCAAAGGCTGGAACTTCCAGCGCAAGGCCGGCCTCGTTGCGGCTGACCTCGTTGTGTTCGGTATCAGCGCGGCGCTGCTCCTGCGGGCGCAATCAGTTTCTGCGAAACGGCGCGAGATGGAAGGGTCGGCATTCTGATGGGTTACCTCGGAGGCTTCCTCGTCACGGTCAAGCAGATCGGCCGCAAGCAGAAGGTCACCACCGAATACTCCGGTGGCTACGGCAAGCACGGCGTGCACGACGAAAAGATCGCCAAGCCCGAACGTTTACACGGCCGTCACGTGTTGAACCGTTACGAAGACGGCATGGAGAAGTGCATTGGCTGCGAACTGTGCGCCGGTGTGTGCCCGGCCAAGTGCATCTACGTGCGCGGCGCCGACAATGACCCCGACAACCCCACCTCACCGGGCGAGCGCTTCGGGTATGTCTACGAAATCAACTATCTGCGGTGCATCCACTGCGATCTCTGTGTGGAGGCCTGCCCCACCGAGGCCATCACCGAAACCAAGTTGTTCGAGTTCTCCTTCACCAATCGCAAGGACGCCATCTACACCAAAGAAGATTTGGTGGTCGGTGACGACGGCCGCCCCAAGCACCTGCCGTGGGAAGACTGGCGCCCGGGTGACGACGACATGACCTCAGGTTGGATGCGGGCTACCGCACCCGGCGGTGACGCGTCATTCGAAGGGATTGTTGGATGGTCAGGTGAGCTTGGCTACGGTGTGCGCGCCGCTGAGCTTGGCCAATCGGCCGAAGTCGCAGCCGCGCCGGTAGCCGAGACGCACCACGATCATGGAGGGCATCACTAAATGGTTGAAGTTGTTGTCTTCATCGTTGCCGCGGCCATGGTGCTGTTCGGAGCCGTCGGGGTGGTGGTACGTAAGCATCCGGTGCACTGCGCGCTGTCGATGGTGCTCACGCTTTTCGGCATTGCCGTGCTGTTCCTGGCCATGGACGCCCAATTCCTCGCCGCCGTGCAGATCATCGTCTACGCCGGGGCCATCGTGGTGCTGTTCCTCTTCGTCATCATGCTCATGGGCGTTGACAAAGCCGAGTCCCTCGCCATCGAGCCGCTCAAGGGTCAACGCCCAGTTGCGATCAGCCTCGGCATCGGCACGCTCGTGGTGGTGCTGGCTGCGTTCTTCGTGCACGGTGGCAAGGTCCGTGGTGTGCAGATCACCGGAGCGCTGGCCGCCGGTGGCGCGGCGCAGGGCGGCGAGCAGAATGTGAAGGCGCTCGCCCTCTCCCTTTTCTCCGACTACGTGTTCGCGTTCGAAGCCACCAGCGTTCTGCTGGTCATTGCCGTGCTCGGCACGGTGATCCTGGCCCGGCGGCCACCGAAGCAGATCGACGTGGAGGCATTGTCGTGATCGCCGTTCTCCACACCACGCCGTCGTGGTATCTGGCGTTGGCCGCGTTCCTGTTCGCCATCGGTGCGGCCGGTGTGATGCTGCGGCGCAATCCGCTCATCATGTTCATGTGCGTCGAGCTGATGCTCAACGCCGTGAACCTCACCTTCGTTGCGCTCAGCCGCAAGCTGGGCGACATCGGCGGGCAGACCGTCGTGTTCTTTGTACTCGTTGTGGCTGCGGCCGAGGTCGTTGTCGGCCTCGGCATTGTCGTGGCTCTGTTGCGGCGCAAGCCGGGTGCGACCGCCGATGATGTCGCCATGCTGAAGGGCTAAATCGTTGTTGAACCTTGTCTGGCTCATCCCAGCATTACCCCTGCTCGGCTTTGCGCTGATCCTGCTGTTCGGTCGTCGCCTCGGCGAACCGGTGGCCGGTTGGCTGGCCACGCTCATGACCGGCGCTGCCTTCGCCGTCACCGTGGCGGTGTTCTTCGAGCTCATCTCCAAGCCAGTTGAAGAACGAGAGCACATCCGCACCCTGTTCACCTGGATGGCGGCCGGTCGGTTCCATGTCGATCTGGCATTCCTGGCCGATCCGTTGTCCATCACCATGGCGTTGTTCGTTACCGGTATCGGCACGCTCATCCATATGTTCGCCATCGGCTACATGCACGGAGATGAGAAGTTCTCCAAGTTCTTCCTGTACCTGAATCTGTTTGTGTTCTCCATGCTCATGTTGGTGCTCGGCTCCAACATGCTGGTCACCTTCCTCGGGTGGGAAGGCGTGGGCACGTGCTCGTACTTCCTCATCAGCTTCTGGCACACCCGCAACTCGGCCGCCGTCGCCGGCAAGAAGGCCTTCGTCACCAACCGCATTGGTGACTGGGGCTTCATGATGGCGATGTTCTTTGCCTTCAAGGCAATCGGCTCGCTCGACTTCCTCGCCCTGAAGGAACACGCTGCAACGTTGTCGCACTCCACCGCGCTGGCTATTGCGTTGTTCGCCTTCGTGGGAGCCTGCGGCAAGAGTGCGCAGCTCCCGCTCTACGTTTGGCTGCCCGATGCCATGGAGGGCCCCACGCCGGTCTCCGCGCTGATTCACGCCGCCACGATGGTCACCGCCGGGGTGTTCCTGATGGTGCGCATGGCGCCGGTGCTCCACGAAGTGCCCCAGGCCGGAACCGTCATCGCCATCGTTGGTGCGGCCACCGCGCTCTTCGCGGCCACCGTCGCTGTGGCGCAGAACGACATCAAGAAAGTGCTGGCCTACTCCACCGTCAGTCAGCTCGGCTACATGTTCCTGGCCGTCGGCTCGGGCGCTTATGTGGCCGCCATCTTCCATATGGTTACCCACGCGTTCTTCAAGGCGCTGATGTTCCTTGGCTCCGGCTCGGTCATCCACGGGATGCACGAAGAGCAGGACATGCGCCGGATGGGCATGTTGCGCAAGTTCATGCCCGTCACCGCCATCACGTTCATCATCGGTTGGCTCGCCATTGCTGGCGTACCCCCCTTTGCTGGGTTCTGGTCGAAGGACGAAATCCTGCTGAACGCCTGGCACAAGAGTCCGGCCCTCTGGGCGGTCGGTCTGGTTACCGCCTTGCTCACGGCCTACTACATGACTCGCCAGGTGATCATGGTGTTCTTCTCCGATGCCCGGTGGGAGTCGCATGCTGAGGAACACGGTGCGCATGGTGAGTTCAAGCCGCACGAATCTTCACCCATCATGCTGCTGCCACTGGTGGTGCTCGCCGGGCTTTCCATCGTTGGCGGCGCCATCAATCTGCCCTTCTCCCACACGCTCAAGCGGCTGGAACTGTGGCTTGAGCCGGTCGTTGGCGAGGCAGAAACGAAGTGGGCTTCCAGCCCGAGCTTCAAGGTGACGCTCGCAGTCGTTGCAGTACTGGCCGGCCTGGTTGGCATCGCTGGCGCGATTGCGGTGTACCAAAAGAAGCGGGCCAAGGCCATCGAGCCCGCCATCCTCGCCGATGCCTGGCGGGTTGATGAAAACCTACGCCGCGTTCATGGGTGGACCGGGCCGCAAGATGTTTGACCTCATCACGCTCGCCGATGCCCGCGGCGTGGACGGTGCCGTTAACGGCATCGCCGCCGAAGCCCGCAATTTCGGCACGGTCTTGCGGAAACTGCAGACCGGATTTGTGCGCCGCTATGCCATCGGGATCAGCGTCGGTGCCATTGCACTGGTCGCCTGGTTCGTCAGCCGAGGAATGTTCTGATCATGTCGTTTCCCATCCTTACCTCGCTGATCTTGCTGCCGCTCATCGGCGCGCTCGTCGTGGCCGTGCTGCCGAACTCACGTCCCGAAACGGTACGCATCGTCGGGCTGCTCTTCGCAGTCGGGACAGGCGCACTCAGCATCTACGCGCTCGCCAGCTTCAAGACCCATGAAGCCGGCTACCAGATGATCTCGAACCACACCTGGATCAAGGACTGGGGTTCCAGCTGGCACCTCGGCATTGACGGCATCTCGCTGTTCCTCGTGGTGCTCACCGGCATTCTGTTCCCCATCGCCATTCTGGGTGCCGACCCGCACCACGACCACAAGCCGTACACGGCGTGGCTCTTGCTGCTCGAAGCCGGCGTGATGGGCAGCTTCCTGTCACTCGACCTTTTGCTGTTCTTCCTGTTCTTCGAAATCGTGCTGGTACCGATGTACTTCCTCATCGGCGGATGGGGCTACGACAAGCGGGTCTACGCGGCGCTGAAGTTCTTCATCTTCACCATGGCCGGCTCGGCCTTCATGTTCGTCGGCATTCTCGCCACGGTGGCGCTCTATCACAAGGCAACGGGCCACTGGACCTTCGACCTGATCGAAATCTCCAAGAGTCAGGTCATCGGCGTGAAGTCGGCCCGCATTCTGTTCATGTCGTTTGCCATTGCGTTCGCGGTGAAAGTGCCGCTCTTCCCGCTGCACACCTGGCTGCCCGACGCCCATACGCAGGCGCCCACGGCCGGTTCGGTCATTCTGGCCGGTGTCATGCTGAAGCTCGGTACGTACGGCTTCATCCGCTTCGGTCTCGAATTGTTCCCCGAGGCCTCCCATCACTACCGCCACGTGCTCATCATCATGGCGGTTGTCGGCATCATCTACGGCGCCATCTGCGCCACCATGCAAAAAGACCTGAAGCGACTTGTGGCCTATTCATCGGTGGCTCACCTCGGCTTCATCGTGCTCGGAACTTTTGCACTGACCACGACCTCGGTCACCGGCTCGGTCTCGCAGATGATCAACCACGGCGTATCCACCGGCGCACTGTTCCTCCTCGTGGGCATGATCTACGAGCGGCGTCATACCCGACAGATAGCGGAGCTCGGCGGTATCCAGAAGGTTGCTCCGATCTTTGCGGCGGCGTTCACCGTCGTGATGCTGTCGTCGGTTGGCGTGCCTGGCCTCAACGGTTTCGTGGGTGAGTTCATGGTGCTGATCGGTTCGTTCCGCACGGCTCGCTGGTATGTCACCGTGGCGGCCGCGGGCGTGATTTTGGCCGCGCTTTATCTGCTGTGGGCCTACCAACGGGTGTTCCACGGTGAGCCGAACGACGACAACAAGTCGTTCCGCGAGCTCAATCTTTCCGAAGGCCTCGTGCTTCTTCCCCTGATCGGACTGATCGTGTTCGGCGGTGTCTACCCCAAACCCATGCTCGATCGCATTGAGCCGAGCGTGCAACGCATCCTGACCGCCCTCGACAAGCAGTTGGTTTCGCCGCAGAACCCCGATGCGCAGGAGACCACCGATGACGGCAAAGTCATCGAAGCTGCTGGGGAGGTCAAGAAGTGATTCTCGCCCAAGCTGCCGATGACGCTGCGAAGTTCGTCGGCCCCAAGATCGACTGGTTTGCGCTGTCGCCACTGCTCATTCTTCTCGGCGGCGGCCTTCTGCTGATGGTTGCATCTGCACTCACCTACGGGAAGTGGGTGAAGGGTGCCTTCGCGTTCGTCACCGCGTCGATCGCTGGTGCGGCTGGCACCATGGCCATCATTCTGTGGCACAAGGTGAACGACGGCGGTCCTCGCAACCTGGCCAAGGGTGCACTCGCGCTCGACGGTTTCAGCCTGTTCGTCACGCTGCTGATCTGCGCCGCCGTGCTGCTGACCGCGCTGTTCATGGATGACTACCTTCGTCGTGAGGACCTCGACGGCGTCGAACTGTACGCACTTATGCTCATGTCGGCCGTTGGTGGCGTCATCATGGCAATGGCCACCGACATGGTGGTTCTTTTCCTCGGTCTCGAAATCCTGTCGATCGCCCTGTACGTGATGGCGGCCAGCCATCTCAAGCGGATCGACAGCCAGGAGTCGGGCATCAAATACTTCGTGCTCGGTGGCTTCTCGTCGGCCTTCATGCTCTACGGCATTGCTCTGATCTACGGAGCCACGGGTTCCACCAGTTACCGCAAGATCGTGGCCTTTCTCACTACCAACGTGGTGTTGGAGAACGGTTTGCTCATGGCCGGCATGGCCCTGCTGCTTGTTGGTTTCGCGTTCAAGATCGCCGCGGCGCCGTTCCACTCCTGGACACCCGACGTGTACCAGGGCGCGCCATCCCCGGTCACCGGCTTCATGGCCTCGGCCGCCAAGGCTGCGGCGTTCGCGGCCATGCTGCGGGTGTTCGTCATCACCTTCGCCACCCACGTCCGCGACTGGCGTCCGGCCGTGCTGGTGCTCACCATCCTCACGCTGGTCGTCGGGTCGTTCCTGGCTGTCGTGCAGACCAACGTCAAGCGCATGTTGGCCTATTCATCGGTGAGCCACGCCGGGTTCATGCTGGTCGGCTTGCACGCCGCCAGCCCCACCGGAACGTCGGGCACGCTCTTCTATCTGTTCGCGTACGCCGTTGTTGTGCTCGGCTCGTTCGGTTGCGTCACGCTCATCGGCCGCACCGGCGATGCCGACCACCGGCTGTCTGCCTACCGCGGCCTGGCGAAAGAACGGCCCATGCTCGGCCTGGTCTTCGCCATCTTCCTGTTGGCCCAAGCCGGCACGCCCCTCACATCGGGCTTTATCGCCAAGCTCAGCGTCATCCGCGCTGCGGCCGAGAACCACAGCTACACCTTGGCGGTCACGGCTATGTTGTGCGCCGTTGTGTCGGCGTTCCTCTACCTGCGCATTGTCGTGTCGATGTTCATGAGCGACGCCGAAGCGGGCGACGACGATCGCGAGAAGGTCCGGGTGCCACTGT
Organism: uncultured Acidimicrobiales bacterium; assembly: GCA_963791625.1. GTDB lineage: Bacteria > Actinomycetota > Acidimicrobiia > Acidimicrobiales > Ilumatobacteraceae > JANMCE01. The sequence continues at coordinate 158,421 of CAWBTA010000016.1, read as the reverse complement.
CGGCGTCGGTCGGCCTGGCCGCGGCGTTGGGCTTCACCATCCTGGCCGGCATCCTGCCGGGCTGGCTGCTCGACCTTGCCCGTCACGCCCTGCCCATCGCACTCGGCCGCTAACACCAGGCTCGGCCGGACGGCGTTCTTGCGTCAGGCTGTGACGGATACCACCGTCGGAACGGTGGGTGTTTACGTGGCGTTTACAGACCCGTGACCGTATGTTTTTCGTCGTGCCGTACAGTTCGGCCCGAACCAACCCGTGGCTCTCCCCTGAAAGGCCCCCATGATCACCCGTGAACCCCTCGTAGACCGCGTTGCCGTTACCTTTCATCTCGATATCGACCGGCCCGTTTCGGTCGTTGGCGATTTCAACGACTGGAATCCGCTGAGCGATCCGCTCACCCCGCTGGCCGGCGGACTGCGTACCCGCACCATCGAGTTGACGCCCGGCACCTACACCTTCCGCTACCTGGCCGAAGGTGGTGACTTCTTCGATGACACCGACGCCAACTACCTGGCGCACAATGGCATGGGTGAGACCCACAGCGTGCTTGTGGTGAGCATCTCCGCCGATGAGGTCGCACCGGCCGCAAGCGACGAAGGCGACGAGCTTGAGCGCATCGAAGGTATCGGCCCCAAAATCGGCGCCGCTCTTCGTGCATCCGGCATTACGACCTTCGAACGGCTCAGCACGGCGGGTGAGACCGAACTTCGCGCCTCGCTCAGCTTCGCCGGCATTCGGTTGGCGCCCAGTGTCGCCACTTGGGGCGAGCAAGCCCGCCTTCTCGCCGCCGGAAACGAAGAAGGCTTCCGCAAGCTCACCGACGCACTGGTGGCCGGCCGCAAGGTCAAGTAGCAACACTCACATTTGGTTGCGCGGCGCCGTGGGGGCGATGTCCGCGCAACCGGATGTAGTGTCGGCCCAATGAGGGGCCATGCTGACGCACCGCCTGAACTGCTCGCACGGTTTCGACATATCTGCCTGGCGATGCCAGAGGTCTATGAAGAACGGGCGTGGGTGGGTACTCGATGGTGCGTGCGAAAGCGTACGTTTGCGCATGTTGTCCCGATTGTCGATGGTTGGCCACCCGCGTATGTTCGGGCCGCCGGCACGACAGGTCCGACAAACGTGTTCACCTTCCGCTCGTCGGAGCCCGAGTTCTACAGAGCTGGGGGAGCCGTCGACGGATTCTTCTGGCCGGGCTGGTTTCCCGACCTGATCGGCCTTCGGATCGATGATCCCGTCGACTGGTCCGAGGTCGCCGAACTCATTGAAGACAGCTATCGCCTCCTCGCTCCTCGACGACTGGTCGAACAACTGCCGACGAGTCACACCGGGCGTTGACGTGACGGTCTCGCCGCTCAACGTCTGGGTCAGGAGTTGATGGTCGAAGCAGTGCCCACGAGCGCCGCGAAACGGTGAACTGCGCTGGGAATTGGAACAGCTGGACGCGCACCTCTCATCAGCGGGTGAGTACAGTCGCAGGATGGCTGAGCTACCGCAAGCAACGGATGTTGTCGTCATTGGTGGGGGAATCGTTGGGGCAAGTATTGCCTATCACCTCGCCGAGAAGCACGGCCGGGCATCGGTGGTGCTCGAACGACACCGGCTCACCTCAGGCACGACGTGGCATGCCGCTGGTTTGGTCGCTCAGCTCCGTGCCACCGAGAACGCCACCAAGCTGGCCCGTTACAGCCTTGAGTTGTACGCCGCCATGGACGAGCAGTACGGCACCGGCTTTCGTGCCCCTGGCGCCATTTCGGTCGCGACCTCTTCCGCCCGTTTGGAAGAGCTGCGCCGCACCGCAGCGATGGCGCGCAACGTCGGTGTGGAAGTGCACGAAGTCACGCCCGACCAGATTGGCGAGATGTGGCCGCTGGCCCGCACCGATGATCTGGTCGGCGGCGTGCACATGCCCCGAGACGCATCGGTGTCACCGACCGATGCCACCATGGCGCTCGCCACCGCAGCACGCGAACGCGGTGCGATCGTCGTGGAGGACATCGAAGCGCGTTCGTTGATCGTTGAGCACGGCAAGGTCACCGGCGTGGAGACCAGCAAAGGTGCCATCCGCTGCAATCAGGTGGTGCTCGCGGCCGGACTGTGGAGCCGCGACTTTGCCGCCACGCACGGCGTGACGGTGCCACTGCACGCGGCCGAGCACTACTACGCCATCACGGTCGAGATGGACGGGATCACGCCCGAACTGCCCATCCTGCGTGACCCCGATTCGTGTGCGTACTACAAGCCTGAGACGTCCCAGCTGCTCGTTGGTCTGTTCGAGGAGTTTGCCAATCCGTGGCCCGCTGCTGGCGTGAAAGCGCATCTTGATGGTGACGGTTTCATCACGCTCGACCCAGACATGGACCACCTCATGCCGCTCCTCAACACGGCGTTCAACCGGGTGCCGGTGCTGCACGAAACCGGCCTGCGACTCATGTTCAACGGGCCAGAGTCATTCACACCCGATGACCGTTACGTCATTGGTGAAACGCCCGAGATAAAGGATCTCTACGTGGCTAGCGGCTTCAACTCCATCGGCATTCAATCGGCGGGAGGCGTTGGTTGGGTGCTCGCCGACTGGATGACCAACGGTCAGGCGCCGATGGACCTGCACGATGTCGACGTGCGGCGCTTCGAACCGTTCCAGCGAAACACCCGTTACCTGCGCGAACGCACCACCGAAACGCTTGGCCTGCTCTATGCGATGCACTGGCCCACCCGCCAGTACGCAACATCACGCGGGGTGCGTCGAACCGCTGCGCATGATCGCCTCGCGGCGCTTGGCGCCCAATTCGGTGAGCTGTCCGGCTGGGAACGGCCGATGTGGTTCGGTACGCCGGAGGAGAATATCGACGCCTATGGTCGACCCGGCTGGTTCGACCGCACCGCCGAGGAACACCAAGCCGTGCGCACCGCCGTCGGCCTCTTCGACCAGAGCAGTTTCGGCAAGCTTATGGTGCAGGGCCCCGACGCGTGCAAGCTGCTTGATCGCGTGAGCGCTGGCGCCATGGACGTTGCACCGGGCAAGGTTGTCTACACGCAGTGGCTCAACGATGAAGCTGGCATCGAAGCCGACCTCACCGTCACCCGAATCGCAACCGACCGCTACCTGGTGGTCACTGGCGCTGGCACGCGGGTGCGCGATCAGACCTGGCTCGAGAAGTCGATCGGCGAGAGTCGTGCGACCGTCACCGACGTGACCTCGGGGTATTCGGTTTACGCCGTCATGGGCCCGAACTCGCGAGTCCTGCTCAACCGCGTCTCGCCTGCCGATCTTTCCGATGAGGCGTTCCCCTTTGGCACCTCCCAGGAAATCGAGGTCGGCTACGCGCTGGTGCGCGCCACCCGTGTCACCTACGTGGGAGAAATGGGCTGGGAGTTGTACGTGCCCACAGAGTTCTCCACCCATGTCTTCGACGAACTGGTCCGAGAGGGAGCGGCCGTGGGGCTGAGGCATTGCGGGTACGGCGCGCTGTTTTCGTGTCGCATCGAGAAGGGCTACCGCCACTTCGGTCACGACATCGGGCCCGACGACGACCCGTTGTCAGCCGGTCTCGGTTTCGCCGTGTCGTCCACGAAGGACTTCCGCGGCCGCGAGGCACTTGAAAGGATCAAGGCCGATGGCCTGCGCCGCCGTCTGGTGCAGTTCATGATCGATCCGGTGTCCGACGCCATCAACGACGGCCACGTACAGCTGCACCACCACGAGCCGATCCTGCGGAACGGCGACCCGGTGGGTTGGATCACGTCGGGCGGTTTCGGTCACTTCCTCGGTGCGCCAATCGGACTCGGCTACGTGAAGCGAGCCGACGGCGATGTCGTCACCCCCGACTGGATCAATGAAGGCTCCTGGTCGATCGAAGTGGCCGGTACCACCTACGCCGCCACCGCCAGCCTGCGCCCGTTCTACGACCCAACCAGCGCTCGGGTGAAGGGTGGGTAGGGCAAGAATCGCCCTGCTCTGATAGGCAACGGGGATGGAATTTCGCAAGCTCGGTAACACTGGTCTCAGCGTTTCGGCCATCAGCTATGGCAACTGGATTACTCATGGGTCGCAGGTGGAAGTGGAGGCGGCCAACGCATGTGTGCGAGCGGCACTCGACGCTGGTATCACCACGTTCGACACTGCCGATGTCTACGCCGCGACTCGCGCCGAATCGGTGCTTGGCGAGGCACTGAAGGGACAGACCCGAAGCGAGCTTGAGATCTTCACCAAGGTGTACTGGCCCACCGGAAAGGGTCCGAACGGTCGTGGCCTGTCTCGCAAACACATCATGGAGAGCTGCGAGGCCTCCCTTCGTCGCCTGCAAACCGACTACGTCGATCTCTATCAAGCCCATCGGTTTGACCGGAAAACTCCGCTGGAAGAGACCCTGCGAGCGTTCGACGATCTCGTCCGCCAGGGCAAGGTGCTTTACATCGGCGTGTCGGAATGGAATGCCGAGCAGATTCGAGAAGGTCAGAGAATCTGCCGAGAGATGGGCCTGTACCCGCTGGTATCCAACCAGCCTCAGTACTCCATGCTGTGGAGGGTGATAGAAGCCGAGGTCATTCCGGCGTCGAAGGAGCTAGGGCTCAGCCAGATCGTGTGGTCACCGATTGCGCAAGGCGTACTTACCGGCAAGTACCTACCGGGCCAGCCGGCGCCAGCGGGCTCGCGGGCTACCGACGCCAATGGTGGCGGCAACATGATTGCCGACTGGCTCCGTGACGAGGTTCTTGTGGCCGTCCAGAACCTGCGACCTATTGCGGCCGAAGTGGGGCTTTCGATGGCGCAGCTCGCCGTCGCATGGGTGCTGCAGAACGACAATGTTGCATCTGCAATTATCGGTGCGACTCGACCTGAACAGGTTGTCGACAACGTAGGTGCCCTCGGTCACAAACTGGGCGCCGAGATCATGGCCAAGATCGATGCCGTCCTGGGCGATGTGGTCAGTACCGACCCATCGCTCACTCGCTCGCCGTAGAAGCCGTCAGGCCGGAAAGTTCACTTCGGTGACAATGCCCCCGCGTGTGTTCTGCTTGAGCGACACACGCACGTAGCGGACCTGGGGTGCGAGCGCGGCGATGGTGTCGTGCATCTCGATGGCGAGGTGCTCGGCGAAAATGCGCCGATCTCGGAAGGTGACCAACCAGAGCTTGAAGGACTTTGACTCAATGGCGTGGGTGACCGCTGTGTACTCGATGGACGCCTCATAGATGTCGGGCTGGATGCCGGGTACGGCCGGGCAGAGCGACTGCAGCTCATTGGTGGTGAATTTCACCCGCACTGGTCGGTCGACCGGGAACGTGTCAAGCCCGCCATATTCCTCTACCGCAACCTGGCGGCCCAACATTGGTTCGTTCATCGGCCGATCAGGCTAATCGCGGTGACATGGCGGGACACTTCGGTGTCGGCTGGTTGTGCAATGCCGAACTCGACGGTGAACCACTGGCCTTTACCCGTTCCGTTCATGGTGTCGGTCATGGTGCCGGGTATACGAAGAAATGTTTGCATCGGCGTCCCTGTCGTTTTCGAAAATGCCGAGCAGGCGCTCAGAAGCCTTTGGCCGCGAGCGGGATCACAGTCGATCGTGGACAGTGGCTGGTGGTAACTGATGGCCCAGTCGAGTGGCTGGCGACTTTCGATCGCATTCACCAGCCGCAGCATCGCCTGGTTCTCTGGCTCGCTCATCGGATAGGGGCCCGACCCTGCGGTCGCAACGGAGGGGTACAGGGAACCGGGCCAATTTCGATTCAGATCGACGTCATTGCCATTGCGTCGTGTTCCGGTGGCAAGTCCGTCGGGATTCATCGTGCGCAGTGTCCACAGCTCCAGATCCGGCGGCAAAGCGGAGGTCGCCAACGCGTCAGCGACCCGGGTGCCTGCCGGTTCCTCGCCGTGCATGCTGCCGATGACCAGCACATTTCGGCTCGGGTTGTCGGAGCCTTGTCGGTGGGTTGCCGCCAGAGCGCGGCCGTCGGCCGATGACCCGAACGTGAACGTGGCCGGGGGCTGGTTGGACATTGCAGTAGTGGTCGCCGCCTCCGGCGTTCCGGTGAAGTAGCCGGCGAGATCGGCGATGAGGTTTTCGCCCGCGGCCGACGACAGCGCGATGCCAGCCGACGACAGGTTCGTGATGGCCGCGTTGGCGATGGCGACACCGGCAGCGGGCGCATTCAGCGATGACATCGAAGGCCTCGGAGTACGCGCCGGCCATGCCGTCATGAAGCCAGCGGCGAAGGCATCGGTGCTGGTGTAGTTCAGCCACGCTGCCGCGTGGCCGGCGGCGTTGACGGGCAACTCGATGGTGCCGTCCGGCCACACAAACCCCGGACTGCCCGACCGCGTATCCAGCAGTCTTGCCGGGTCCTGCGGCGCGAAAAGCCCCTCGCTAGACAGGGGCGCTGACGGACCGGTGAAGTAGCCGACGATATCCACCACGACGTGGGCGCCGCCCTGTGTGTACACCGAGAAACCCGACGCAGAAACGGGCACCACCGTGAAGATCGCGCGGGTCTGGGCTGCGCCGTCGGCGTTGCCGGTCGATGCCTGAGGCAGCCGAGACCCGGCCGGCCATGCCGTGAAGAATCCCGCGCCCAGGGTTCCGGTGAAGGTGAGGTTGGCGGCAACCGCGATGGCATCGGTTGGCACGTCGGCGGGCAGCGGAACATCGCGCTGGCGGCCAGGCTTCAACGGGGTCGCGCCGAAGGTCGGCTCGCGCGTGTCGAGAACACGGCCTGCGTTGGAGGGCTGATAGCGGCCGGCCGTTGCATCGGCCACCTGAATGAAAAGGCCGACAAGATCGACAATCAGCTGGGTCGGTGTTTGGACATAGAGATCCACCGAGCCGGCCGTGCCCAGGCGAACCGTGACGGTGTTAGCTCGGACCTCGCCCGCTCGGGTGACGTTGAGGTTTGATGCCTCGGGGCGCGATGTGTCGGTCGGCCAGACCGTGACGAATCCCGCTCCGCGTGTATCGACGGCCGTTACCGTCAGTGTCGCCGCGACTGCTTCGGTATCGACGACAACCCGAATGGTGTGCGCATCGATTCGGGTGAAGCCGCTGCTCGAGGTTGGGCGTGTGTCTGCCAGTCGTCGTGGACCGACCGCTCGATACGCGGCTGTTGTCGCGGCAGCGTGCGCAGCCGTGGGCAGCATGGGCACGCCCCCCACAGCCAACAGACCGATCGAGATGAGCTGCGTACTGAGCCGATGGATGCGCAAGTTCAGAAGTGTAGGACGCCGCCCGAGTTGCGTCTCTCCTGCGGCCGATAGTGTCTGGGTTCAGTCCATTCCGCAGTAGGGGAGAATCATGGGTCGTTTAGATGGCAAGGTCGCACTGATTACGGGTGCGGCCGCCGGTCTTGGTCGTGTCGCTGCCGAGCTGTTTGCTCGTGAAGGGGCCAAGGTGGTCATCGCTGATTTCGTCGACGGTGACGAAGTCGTTGAGGCCATTGCGGAGGCTGGGGGCGAAGCCGCCTACGCCCGCTGTGACGTTGCCGATGATCAGAGCGTGAAGGCGGCCGTCGACTTCGCCGTCGAAGAGTTCGGTGGGCTGCACGTGCTGTACAACAACGCGGGCATCAGTCCGGCCGATGACGACGGTCCCACCAACACCTCGGACGAGACCTGGACTCGTACGCTCGACATCAACGTCACCGGGTTGGCCCGCTGCTGCCGTCACGGCATCCCGGCCATGCTCGACAGCGGCGGTGGTTCCATCATCAACGTCGCATCGTTCGTTGCTCACCTCGGCGCCGCCACGCCACAGATTGCCTACACCGCATCGAAGGGCGCGGTGCTCTCGATGACCCGCGAGATTGCCGTCATCTACGCCCGTCAGGGCATACGGGCCAACGCGTTGTGCCCCGGGCCGGTGCTCACGCCGCTGCTCGCCAAGTTCTTGTCCGACGACGCCAAACGTCAACGTCGGCTCGTCCACGTGCCGATGGGCCGCTTCGGCGAAGCCATCGAAATCGCCAACGGCGCGCTGTTCCTCGCCAGCGACGAGAGTTCATTCATGACCGGTCAAAGCCTGCTCATCGACGGCGGCATCACCGCCGCCTACACCACACCGGAGTAGCCACCATGGACAAAGGGAAGAACCGCACACTCACCCCCGAGCATCTGGCCACCCTGATCAACGAAGGTCACGTCGACACAGTCGTTGTGTGCTTTGCCGACCATCAAGGACGGCTGGTCGGCAAGCGCTGTGATGGCGAGTTCTACCTTGATGTAGTGCTCAGCGAAGGTGCCGAAAACTGCAACTACCTCATCGCCACCGACATGGACAACAACGCAGTACCGGGCTACCGCTTTGCCAACTACGACAAGGGCTACGGAGACATGCGCAGCGTGCCCGACCCCGACACGATCCGGCTCTGTCCGTGGATCGAAAAGACTGCACTGGTCATGTGCGACCTCGAGGATGTTGACACCGGAAAGCCCATCGACGTGTCGCCCCGGCAGATTCTGAAAGATCAGATCGCGAAAGCCAAGGGCATGGGTTTCACTCCCATGCTGGGGAGCGAGATCGAGTTCTTCCTCTTCTACGAGACCTACCGAGAGGCCCACGCCAAGGGCTACAGGAACCTCGAAAATCACTCGCCGTTCCTGGAGGACTACCACGTCCTGCAGACCACCAAGGACGAGTACATCATTGGGCAGATCCGCCGACAGCTGAAGGCCGCCGGCCTACCGGTGGAGACCAGCAAGGGTGAGGCTGGTATGGGTCAGCACGAGATGAACCTCACCTATATGGACGCGCTGGCCATGGCCGATGCCAACGCCTTCTTCAAGAACGCCATCAAGGAAATCGCCGCGCTCAACGACCGGTCGATCAGCTTCATGGCCAAGTACGACATGGGCGATACCGGCAGCAGCTATCACATCCATTCCAGCCTCTGGTCGGCCGATGGAAACGAGTCACTGATGGCGGGTCACGAAGCGCACCACATGAGCCAGACCTTCCGCTGGTACCTCGGCGGGCTGATCCAAACGGCACGCGAATTTTCGCTGCTGTACGCACCCACCATCAACAGTTACAAACGTTTTCAGCCCGGTTCATGGGCGCCCACGGGTGTCGGCTGGGGAGTGGACAATCGCACGCTTGGGTTCCGCGTGGTCGGTCACGGCAAAGGCATGCGCGTCGAATGTCGTGTGCCCGGTGCCGATGCCAACGGCTATCACGCCTTTGCGGGGCAACTCGCCGGCGGACTATACGGCATCGCCAACAAGATCGACCCGGGCGAGCCCTATATGGCCAACGGTTATGAAGCCAAAGATCTGCCGCGCATCCCGTGGAACATCGTCGACGCCATCGAACTGTGGCGCAACTCGACGATCGCAAAAGAGTGCTTCGGTGAGGACGTGCACTTCCACATCCTGCATGCCGCCGAAGAAGAGTGGGCTGCCTTCAATCGCCACGTCAGCGACTGGGAACTCCGCCGCTACTTCGAGAGGGTCTAAGCGTTGCTAGATGCCTCACTTGCTCGCTACCGCTCCCGGCGTTCAGTCTCGCTTCGCTCGGTCAATGCGGCGAGTCGCGTGGGCTGATTTTCGTCACTAAGCTGCGAGCAATGCGTGCTTTGGTTTTGGGGAATGACGGGGACTCGGACGCTGGGTTCATAGGGGCGCGGGCCGAACATCACGGGTATGCGCTGACCACAGTTGTCCGCGAGCAGCCGGAGTCATGGCCGATGCTTGACGGGTTCGATTTGGTGATTTCGCTCGGGTCGGAATGGTCCGTGTACTGGGATCACGTACAACCCCAGGTGCAGCCCGAACTCGCGCTCCTGCGTGACGCGGCCGATCGCGACCTACCCGTTTTCGGCATCTGCTTCGGTAGCCAACTGCTCGCCGCCGCGCATGGCGGAACGGTCACCAAATCGGCCACGCCGGAGATCGGCTGGTACGAGGTGGAGTCCACCGGTATCGGACAGGACATCTTGGCCAGAGGGCCGTGGTTCCAATGGCACGACGATCACTGGACGCTGCCGCCGGCCGCCACCCTCCTCGCCAAGAACGCCAACGCCAATCAGGCGTTCCGCATCGGTCGGAGTTTCGCCACCCAATTCCACCCGGAGCTCAATGAAAAGATGCTCCGAAGCTGGCTGGCCGGCGGCGGGGCGGCCATCATGAGCGAGCGGGGCCTCGACGTTGACGCGATGCTTGAACAGACCCTCCGCACGACCGACGATGCGGAGAAACGGGCGGCCGATCTGTTCGACCGGTTCTTGAAGGTGATAGCGCAGTGACCGACATGCTGCTCGGACGGCCTCCCGGAGCAGCGTTTCGACCGGTGAAGAATGGCAACGCCTTTGAGCAGACCGTCGAGCGATTGATGCAGGCGGTCAAGCTCGGCATGGTGAGCCAGGGTGAACGACTACCAGCCGAACGCGAGCTGGCCGAGTTCCTCAACGTCAGCCGGGTCACGTTGCGCGAGGCCATCAAAGCGCTGCAGGACGCTGGCTTTGTCGAGAGTCGCCGCGGTCGGTTGGGCGGTACCTTCGTGCTGTACGACACCTGCAACCGCCAGACGGTCGATCCGAAACTGGCGGCCAGGATTATGGGCAGCGAGTTGCATGACGCGCTGGCGTTTCGCTCCATCGTTGAACCCGGTGCAGCCGAACTGGCCGCCAACCGCGACCTCAACAACGACGAACGCGCCACGCTCGCTTCTCGGCTGCACGAGGTTGATCGGGCATCTCCCGACCGTCGTCGCATCGCTGACAGTCGGCTGCATCTGGCCATCGGCGAGCTCAGCGGCTCCTCGTCCATAGCCACAGCGGTGGCCGAAGTTCAGGTTCGGCTCGATGAACTGCTCGCCGCAATCCCGGTGCTTTCCCGCAACATTGAGCACTCCGACAGTCAGCACCGAGCGGTGGTGACCGCCATTCTGAATGGCGATGCCCGGCGAGCGCGTCACGCGATGGAGAGCCACGTGGCCGGCACCGGTGCACTTCTGAAGGGTTTCTTGACCTAGCCCACACCCCACCAAGAGCACCGAGCGGCGGGGTTTCCGCAGGTGGTCAAGACGCCGTCTGAAAAGGTGCAGAGCGGTTCAGTGCGAACGGTCGGCCGCCGATTTAGTCGACATGAATCGAAAGTTGGTAACCGGCGGCCTTCTGACCGTTGCCCTGCTTGCCGCAACGGGGCTTGCCTTCGCGGCCGGCAGCGCCAACGTGCAGGTCTCCCTGGAACCATCAGTAACGACCGTTGCCGCCGACGGGGTGCTCACCTACACCGCTCGATTCGGTTGCTCTTCCTCCGTTGCCGACTGCACGGGCGGACTGCTGGACGTTGATATTCCGGCGCCACTATCGATCGTGGGGAACCCCCCGGCGGGTGGCTTTGTTTCGAGCAGCTCGGTGACGGGAAACACGGTCCACTTCAAACTGGCTGACCCCCTCTCTCCGGGCTCAAGCGGATCGGTCGTGATTCAGGTTCAGGTGCCGTCGTGCAAGACGGCCGGGAGTCCCGATCCCGGACCTGTCGCGCCCACCGCCCGGATGTCGGCGAGCGGCGTCACCGGCATGGCCACCGCGGCCAACGTCACCATTACCTCGCTGCCCGACTGTGTTGCGTCAACCTACATCCGTCCGTTCTCGAAGTGGGGCAGCGACGCTGCGGTCGGCGGCCTCAACTACTGGAGCATCTATGCGCCCGCCCAAACCGTGGCGTATTCGATCGAGGATGTGCTTCCCACTGGGCTCGTCGTGCACAACCTCGGTGCCGACAGCGGCCTGTCCATCTCGGTCGATTGCGGCGTCGGGTACGTGCCGCTAACGGATGACCTCTTGTGGATGGATCCGCAACCGGCCGGTTGCGCGTTGCCGGGCCAGGACCTCAGCCAGTACCGATACCAGAATCTCACCAAGATCCGCATCGACGTTGCTGCGAACGCCTCCGGCAGCCTGTGGCTTCGGACCTTTACCGACTCGCCCCTCGCGTCGGGCACCTCCGTCCAGAACTGCGCGACGAAGGTGGCCCCTGCCGTCGGTACCAGCTGCAGCACAGTCAACGTGTACCCGCCATCTGCGCTGCCCGATACGCAGAGCTTCGTGATTGGCGCACCGAACATCCCTCTCGGCCCGCCTCCCGACTGGTTGAACCCCGGTCCTGTAAGCGACGCGGGCACCACCAAGCTCGGGTCGCGTGATCTCGCCTATTCAATCCGAGTCGTCAACAACGAGCAGGCGGGCGGCGACCTGGTCGACCCAGTCATCACCCAACTTCTGGACGAAAACCTCGACTACACCTTCGGTGCCGCAGGCAACTGGTGGACCTCCTACGCCGCCGTCAGTGTGGAAGGCGGCGCCCCCGTGGCGTTTGACCCGACCCAGCAGCCCGGCTGCAAAACCCCCATGTTCGAAGTGATCCCGAATGCATCCGGTATACGCACCTTGCTGCGTTGGACCTTCAAGGGATGCTCCCTCCACGGTGGATGGTCTGGAGTATCCGCAGTCGGGGTGTACGTGTCGGCACGCATGAAGTCCACCGTGATCCCCGGTATCACGGTGACATCGAATTCGAACTCGTCGCCTGTTGACCCGACTTCAGGCGTGTCGGGTTACAACACGGTGTGGTGCAATGACGATCTCCCCGACACCGGTGACTTCGACGGTGACGGAGTCAAGACCGACCGGCTCTGCGTGGGCAACCAGGCGTCATGGACGATGCCCCAGGGTGCCGAAGCCTTGAGCGCAACAGCCACCGTGCAAGGTGCCAGCGACACCGTGCCCACGTTCTATCCGGCGACGGCGACGACGGACCTTTCGGGCACGGTCTCGTACAACTTCGAGCTCGCCAATAGCGGCTCGTCGCCACTGAGCCGCCTCGATCTGGTGGACATTCTTCCGTCAGTTGGCGACGTGACGGTAGCGGCACCTGGCGAACCGCGCCTATCGGAATGGGATGCTGAGCTGATCGCCATCGACAGTGTGCAACGTAAGGATGCGTTCGGCGTGATGACGCCCGTGCCTGCCGGCCAGTACATCGTTGGCCTGAGCAGCTCGCGTAATCCATGCCGCTGGGACAGCAGCGCTGGCGATCAGGTCCGGGCCTCCGGTGGCGTGTTCGCGGCGGTCGGTACCGTAAACGGGCCGGCGGGATGTGTGCCCGATACGTGGGCGACGTCGACGGCCACCCCGGCTCTTTCTTTCGGCCTCGTCTACGAACCGACTGTACCTCTCGCACCGGGTGAGAAACTTCACATTTCCGTACGGACCCGGCTCAACGGATCGGTTCCGGCCCCGAAGGCCACGCCGCTCGAATCATGGAACAGCATTGCGTACACGGCAACGCTCGTCGGTCTGAACGGGCCCTTCACGTTGCTCACCGGCGAACCACTGAAGGTCGGTGTGCGATTCGCCGACCCGGCGTACACCGCCAGCATCGGTGGCGTGGTGTGGAAAGACTTCGACGCCAACGGGATCCGCGACGAGGGCCCTGCCAGCAACCTTGCAGGAATCGGTGTTGCGGTGTTCGACAGCGCTGGTGTCATCGTGACAACCGTGTACACCGACAGCAACGGTGTCTACGAACTGGCCGGGCTGACGCCGAACGAAAACTACCGGCTGGAGGTATCTCTCGAACCGGGCGTCGGTACGCTCGACGGCTACTTCGTGTCCCCTGCCAACGCGGGCGCCGATCCCTTGCTGAACTCCCACGCGACCCAAACGGCAACGAAGAGCAGTGATTTCCGGGAGAACCGGTGCCGCCGGCACCGTCGACATGCACAACAACGTGGGCGCAGCCAAGACCAATCCTCCCACCTGACGGCAGGTCGGTGACTCTCCTCAGGGCATGATGGTGAGGGTCGTTCCGGCTACCTGCTAGAAATGGACTGATCCCGGTTGTTTGGCCGTTGCGGGGGCAACGACACGCCGGGTCATATCCACGACAAAAGGGGACCCCGGATTGGCAACCATCGACACCGATCGTGACGATCTACACGCACTCGGCTACGCCCAAGAGTTAAAACGAGGCCTCGGCGGCTTTAGCAACTTCGCCATCAGCTTCTCCATCATCTCCATCCTCGCCGGTGGCATGACGAGCTATTGGCTCGGCATGGTCACCGGTGGGCCGAGGGTTATCACCCTCGGCTGGATCATCGTCGGATTCTTCTCCCTGCTTGTCGGCATGGCGATGGGCGAGATTTGCTCGGCGTATCCGACGGCCGGCGGTCTGTACTTCTGGTCGGCGAAGCTGGCCGGACCGAAACGAAACGGCGCCGAGGTGGGCCTGGTTCACCGGTTGGTTCAATCTGCTCGGCCAGATCGGCGTTATCGCCTCGGTCGACTACGCCCTGTCGATTTTCATCGGCTACTTTATCCGGATGTTACAACGACGACTTTCACCCTCACCGCGCGGAAGGTCTTCGTCATCTATCTTGATGGTGCTGATCGCCCACGGCTTGCTGAACACCTTCGGCGTGAAGCTCGTCAAGCTGCTCGGTGATATCAGTGTGTGGTGGCATGTGGTTGGTGTCGCTCATCATCTTCGCTGTCCTCCTGCCCTCAGCGCGCCGACGGCAAGCGGGTCGGCCTGCTCGACAAGGCGCCCGACCTGAAGCTGGCCGGCTGGCCGAGCAAGGGTTTCTTCACCATCCTCTACATGTTCGGTGCTCGGCATGCTGCTTGCGCAATACACGATCACCGGGTTTGATGCCTCAGCCCACGTGTCGCGAGGAAACGGTCGGCGCTCGCACCGAGGCACCGAAGGCTATCGTGCGGGCGATTTATGTGTCCGCGATCGCCGCATTCTTCCTCAACCTTGCAATGACGGCTTGCCATCCCCAAAGACCGGTTCTACGACATCGCGTTTGGCACCGCAGGCGACACCAACAAGTACCCGACCGATGACGCGTTCCTTGTGAACGCCGCGCCTCGCTTGATTGCACATCGCTGTCGGAATCGGGCTGGCGAAATTCCTGGTCTTCATCTCGATTGTGGCCCAGTTCTTCTGCGGCATGGCGTCGGTGACGGCCAACAGCCGCATGATCTACGCCTTCAGCCGTGACGGTGCGCTCCCGGGCTCGAAGCACTGGCACAAGATCAACAAGCGAGACCCGCACGCCAACGAACTCGATCTGGCTTGGTGTGGTGCTGTCGGCCATTGTGGGTCGTGCTGTCGCTCTACCAGAAGGGTGGCTACTCCACGGCCTTCTTCGCCATGACCGGCATCTGTGTTATCGGTTTGTACATCGCCTACGGCATCCCGATCTACCTGCGAATCACGAACCCGGACTTCCAGGTCGGTCCGTGGCACCTGAAGGGCAGGCACAAGCTTGTCGGTTGGACCGCGCTTGACATGGATCGGCTTGATCACGCTGCTGTTCTTTGCGCCGATCTTCCGTCCGTTCTGGCAAGTTCTGGGACAGCTCCAACGAATGCACCGCCGGGTTTCTTCAAACAGAACAACGTGAACTTCACCGGACCACTGATCATCGGCTCGGCGGTCGTCTTCTGGCTGTACTGGCAGTTGTCCGGCCGCAAGTGGTTCACGGGTCCAAAGGTGCAGGGCACCAAGGAAGAGCTCTTGGCCATCGAGCGGGAGCTGGGCGAGCTGGGCTGAATTGCGTCACTCTGTTGTCTCCTGAGGTTGCTGGACAACCTCGGGAGACAACAGACCGTCTAGCCGGAGTTGCGCAGGCCGGTAGCGAGGCCATTCAGCGTCAGTTGGATGCCACGTTGGACGAGGGGGTCTTCGTCGCCGCTGCGGTACTGCCGTAGCAAGCTGATCTGGAGTTCGTTCAACGGGTCGAGGTAGGGGAAGCGGTTACGGATCGATCGCGTGAGCGACGGGTTGTCGTAGAGCAGTTCGGCATGGCCGGTGATGGTTTTGAACCAACGGATGGACAGTGCGTGCTCATCGGCGATGCGACCGAAGGTCTCGTTCCGCAACACGGGGTCGACGACCAGCTCGGCGTAGCGGGCCGCGATGCCGAGGTCGGTCTTGGCCAGCACCATGCCCATGTTGGAAAGCACCGACCGGAAGAAGGGCCACCGGCGATGCATGCTCTGCAGCGTGGCGATGCGGTCGGCGTCGTTGCCGGCCCAGGCCTGGAACGCGGAGCCCACCCCGTACCAGCCGGGCAGCATGACGCGGCACTGGCTCCAGCTGAACACCCACGGGATGGCCCGCAGGTCCTCGATGCGTTGCGAAGCCGTGCGAGAGGCGGGACGGCTGCCGATGTTCAGCTTGGCGATCTCATTCACCGGTGTCATCGACCGGAAGAACGTGACGAAGGTGTCGTTGCCGTACACCAGATCGACGTACGCGGCTTGCGATGCTGCGGCCAGCTCGTCCATCACGGCGGAGAACGCGGCTCGGTCGTTGCCGAGGTTCTCGTTGTCGATGAGGCTCGCCTCGATCGTGGCCGCGACCAGCGTTTCCAGGTTGCGGCGAGCCAGTTCTTCGTCGGCGAACTTGGCGGCCACCACTTCGCCCTGTTCGGTGAGGCGCAGTGAGCCGTTCACGCTTCCGGGGGGTTGGGCCAGGATGGCGTCGTAGCTGGGTCCGCCACCACGACCGACCGTTCCGCCGCGGCCATGGAACAATCGAAGCTGGATGCCGTGCTCATTGGCCACGCGCACCAACTCGGCCTCGGCTTTGTACAGCGCCCAGTTGGCAGCGAGATAGCCACCGTCCTTGTTGCTGTCGGAGTAGCCGATCATCACTTCCTGCACGCCGCCGCGGACATCCAGCCAACGTCGGTAGGCGGGCACCGACCACAGCGCGCCCATGGTGCCAGCGGCTCGTTGCAGATCGCCGATGGTTTCGAACAACGGGACGATGTCGACGGCCAGATCGTCGCCTAGCAGCAGCCCGCTTTCCTGCAACAGCACGGCTACTTCGAGTACGTCACTTACCGATTCGCACTTCGAGATGATGTAGTGGGGAATGCCTTGTCGACCCACAGCGGCAACAGCGTCGGCAGCGGCGCCCACAATGGCCAACTCGCCCGACGCCAGCTCACTGGTCGGCAGATACGGATTCCTCAGTGGACGGGGTGATGCAAGCGTCTTGAGGAGAACCTCGACCCGATCGGGTTCGTTCAACGCGAGATAATCAGCGGCCTCTCCGGCCGTAGCAAGCAACTCGCCCACGACTTGATCATGCACGGCAGAG
Source organism: uncultured Acidimicrobiales bacterium (assembly GCA_963791625.1). Taxonomy (GTDB): domain Bacteria; phylum Actinomycetota; class Acidimicrobiia; order Acidimicrobiales; family Ilumatobacteraceae; genus JANMCE01. The sequence continues at coordinate 141,308 of CAWBTA010000016.1, read as the reverse complement.
TTCTGGCGAATATCGAGACCGCAGAGATGAAACCCGAAGATCTCTACCGCTCGCAGTACCGGCGTGACGCGGGTGGCAGCGAGCAGTCCGGCACCGTGGCTGGAGAGGGAGTCACACACCGTTTGCAGGTCCGCAACCAACTCGGCCGGTACCGCATAGGCGGGTTGAGTGGTGTACGCGTTCGGACCGTCGTAACTACCGCCGAGCAAAGTAGTTGCGGTTGCAATCAATCGGTCGCGCATACCGCGCAACGCCTGCCGGTATGGCTCGTCTTGGCGGAAGGCCGACGTGTCGCCCGAGGCCAGCGCCAAGGCGCGCAACGGCTCGGTGACGGTGACCAGACGGTCCGACATCGATAGTGAAAAGCTCAACCGATCGAGCCCGGCCAGGTGATGCATGAGGGCGAGACGGACATGACGATCGATAGCGCCCTTCAGCACCTCGGCGGTGACGAACGGATTGCCGTCGCGGTCGCCGCCGATCCACGAACCCATCTTCAACACGGTGGGCAGATCGGTGATGCCCCACCGCTCACCGACGCCGCGACGCAGATCCTCGTGCAACTGCACGATGCCGTCGAAAAGGGTCAGGTCGTAGTAGAGCAGGGCCTCGTTGATCTCGTCAGTCACCCGTAACTTCGACAAACGGAGAATGGCCGTCTGCCAGAGGGTCACGACCGCCTGGCGGATGCTGCTGTCCCACTCCTGCCGTTCGGTTGCGTCGGGAGAGTCGTGCTTGCTGGCGGCCAGCAGCCGGGCAATCTCACGCTGGTTGTCGAGGACCGTACGCCGCCGCACCTCGGTGGGATGGGCGGTGATCACGGGGCTGACGAACAGCTTGCGAATGACCGTGTCCATTTCGGCGGCAGTGATGCCGGCCTCGGCGATCTTGTCGAGCGTGAAGGCCAGGCTGCCCGGCTGCGGCGGAGAGCCGATGGCGCGGTGGTAGCGGCGACGGCGGTTGTGATGCACGTCTTCGGCAATATTGGCGAGGAGTGAAAACCATGAAAACGCCCTGATGACGTGGAGGGAATCGTCAATCGTTGCTCCACGGAGCACCTCCGTGAGCGCGCCATCGGCAGCGCCATCGCGGCGATGAGCGACTGCTGCCTGCCGGGCCCGTTCCACCAGCGCGAAGGCGTGCTCGCCCGCGTCTTCGCGCACCACGTCGCCCAACACGGCGCCGAGAAGGCGGATGTCCTCGTCGAGGGCGTGGTCTTTGTCGTCGAGGGGAAGGGAATCGGGCAGTGACATGTGGCCATGATTCTGGCCTATCGGGTGCCGTCCTCGCAGCAGGACGACGAATTGGACCCGTCAGGCCCGCGACCGCCGTTGTCGTCCGTTTAGGGGTAGGTTCGCCCACTTCATATAAAGTCGGCTGCGATGTCTTTGCTCCTGCGCAGCTTTCTCACGATTGCCATCTTCGGGGTTGTAGCGGTGGCGTTGGCTTCGGCCCTTCTCGGCATCAGCAGCCTGATCCGGCCGAAGAACCCCACCCGCGAAAAGATCCTCCCCTACGAGTCGGGCGTCGATCCGGTGGGCGACGGCTGGTCGCAGAGCCAGATCCGCTACTACGTGTTTGCCGTGCTGTTCGTCATCTTCGACGTTGAGGCCGTGTTCATTTTCCCTTGGGCTATCCGGCTGGAAACCTATGGCGGGTTCGGCCTGGTGGAGATGGGTATCTTCGTATTCGTGTTGCTGCTCGGCCTGGTGTACGCCTGGCGTAAGGGAGTACTTCGGTGGGTTTAGTCGAAAAGGGCCGTATGCCCAAACCGCTTTCCAAGCTGTTTGGCATGGGCCGCTCGTATTCACTGTGGGCCTACCAGTGGGGTCTCGCCTGCTGCGCCATTGAGATGGGCGCGGCGTTCGGTTCCCCGCGCTACGACGTCATGCGCCTTGGCGTCATCCCCCTGCCGGCATCGCCTCGTCAAGCCGACGTGGTCATCATCTCGGGCACCGTCACCGACAAGATGGCACCGTCGATCAAGCGGTTGTACGAGCAGATGGCCGAGCCCAAGTACGTCATTTCCATGGGTTCGTGCGCCAACTGCGGCGGTCCGTACTGGGACAGCTACTCGGTCACGAAGGGCGTCGACCAGATCATCCCGGTGGATGTGTACGTGCCCGGTTGCCCGCCCCGTCCCGAGGCTTTGCTCGAAGGCATCGTGCTGCTGCAGGCCCGTATCAAGAACGAAGATATGGGTGCCAAGTGGCGCAACGAAAACTTCGACGATGTGAGACGAGGTGAGCCCATTGTCGTCAACGGATGATGCCGCCCCCGTGGCCGACACCGCGACAGTGGTCGAAACCCCGGTCGTTCCCGTCGTTATCGATGAAGCCCGCGAGGCGTTGGTTAGTCAGCTTCGTGGGGTGATTGGCGATGCGCTGCTCGAATACCACATCAAGCCCAATGACGATCTGTGGATTCGGGTCCGTACCGACGCGTGGGTTGCCGCCGGGAAAGCCGTCCGTGACGTGCTGGCCATGGACTACTTCGACTTTCTCTCGGCTATGGACTGGATGCCCTCGCCTTATGGCCGGGGTGAAGATGACCCGACGGCCGAGCCGGTCGAGCGCTCTACTGAGGTGAAGCAGGGCTACGCCGGGGGAGCTACCCGCTTCCAGATCATGGCCCGCGTCGTGTCCTCCACCCGTCACATCGGCCTCACCTTGAAAGCTGATGTCGACGACACCAACCCGGTCATCGATTCGTGGATTCCGGTGTACCGCGGGGCCAACTGGCACGAGCGCGAGTGTGCCGAAATGTTCGGCATTGGCTTCGCGGGCCACCCCGATCTTCGCAAGCTCTACCTTCCCGTCGACTTCGAGGGCTACCCACTGCGCAAGGACTTCCCGCTGCTGGCCCGCATGGTGAAGCCGTGGCCCGGCATCGTTGACGTCGAGCCCATCCCGGCTCAGTTTGATACCGATGGAGGAGACGCGGAATGACCCTCACATCGAGCGATCGTCAGCAGCTCAACTACATCGCATCGCAGGCCGCCGATGCCCGTGTAAACGTCGAGATCGAAACCGAGGGCATGACCCTCAATATCGGTCCGCAGCACCCAGCCACGCACGGCACATTGCGCATCATCGCCAAGGTTGACGGCGAGCAGGTCGTGTGGGCGGAACCGGCCGCCGGCTACATGCATCGCGGCTACGAGAAACTCACCGAAGTTCGCTCGTTTCCCCAGGTCACCACCCTTGTCAACCGCATCGACTGGCTCGGCAGCTTCGCCAACGAAGTGCCGTTCATCCTCGCCGCCGAAAAGCTCATGGAGATCGAGGCACCGCCTCGCGCCCAGTACATCCGCACCATCCTGTTCGAGCTTTCCCGCATCGCCAACGTCACCCTGTTCCTCGGTGACATGGCAGCGCAGCTTGGTGCCCTTACGCCGGTGTTCTACGCGTTCCGCGACCGCGAATATGTGCTGAACCTCATCGAGGCAGCGACCGGCGGACGCTTCCACCCGAACTTCGATCGAATCGGCGGCTTGAAGGACGATCTGCCGGCCGGGTTCATCGACGAGACCCGCGCCGTTATGAAGAAGATGCGCTCCTTCTGCACGCTGATGGAAGACGTGTTGCTCGGTAACGAGATCTTCCAGCAGCGCTGCCGCGGCATTGGCGTCATCCCCAAGGACATCGCCCTTTCCTACGGACTGTCGGGTGCCAACCTGCGGGCAAGTGGCGTCGACTGGGACTTGCGTCGTGACCAGAAGCTTCCCATGGCGTGGGACAAGGTCGACTGGAAAGTGTGGACCCACCCCGACGGTGACTCTTTCGCCCGCTACTGGGTGCGCCTGCAGGAAACGCGTGAGTCAACGCTCATTGTCGATCGTCTGCTTGACTCCATCCCAAGCGGTCCCATCATGGCCAAGGTGCCCCGTATCATCAAGGTGCCCGAGGGTGAGGCGTGGGTCTCCACCGAGAACCCGTTGGGCGAGATGGGTTACTACGTGGTGTCAAAGGGTGACACGGGCCCGTTCCGCGTGAAGATCCGCTCGGCCAGCTTCAACAACGTCTCCATTGCGTCGTGGGTACTGAAGGGTGTTCTCATCCCGGACGTCATCACCATTTTGGCGTCGCTCTACTTCATCCTCGGAGACATCGACCGATGATTCTTGCTCTGTCACCGTCGTACTGGCAGTCGTCCATCTTCCGCATCATCGGCGTTCTCGCTGCGGTGCTGCTGATCGCGCCAGCGTTCGTTTACCTGTACTTGTTCAAGATGGTCAGCTTCATGCAAAGCCGACTCGGCCCCATGGAAGCCGGACCTTACGGCTCGCTCCAGCTCGTTGCCGAGGTCGGCAAGTGGCTGCAGAAGGAAGACCTCATCCCTGATCGGGCCGACAAGCGCATCTTCGCATGGGCGCCGATCATCGTGTTGATGTCCACGTTCCTCATGTTCGTGGTGGTTCCCTTCGGTCCCGATGCGGTGTTCACCGGCGGCGAAAACGGCATCACGTCCGGCGTGTTCCTAGCCCTGGCCCTGTCCAGTATCAGCGTGCTCGGCATTCTCATGGCTGGTTGGTCAAGCGCCAACAAGTACTCCCTCATGGGCGGGCTGCGAGCAGCCGGTCAGCTCATTGCCTACGAGTTGCCGATGGTGCTTTCGGTGCTTGGTGTGGTCATCCAGGCCGGCACGCTCGACATGAACAAGATCGTGGTCGCTCAGAACTCGGGCAGCATTTTCGGGCTCAACTGGATTGGTAACCCCTACATCCTGACTCAGGGCGTCGGCTTCCTCATCTTCATGATTTCGGTGCAGGCCGAACTTACCCAGACCCCCTTCGACATGCCCGTGGCCGAGTCCGAACTGGTCGCCGGATACATGACCGAGTACTCAGGCTTCCGGTTCCTCACCTTCTTCATCGCCGAATTCGCCACCGCTGGCGCGTTTGCCGCTATTGCCTCCACCCTGTTCCTCGGTGGCTGGGGCTTACCGCATGCGTGGTTCGGTTGGGCTACTTCGGGTGAACTGGTCGACCGCCTCAACTCGGTTGGCGGTTGGATGAACTTCGCCGGCCCTCTGATTCTGTTCTCCAAGATCATGCTGCTCGGCTTCGTGATCTTCTGGGTCCGTTTCACCTATCCCCGATTCCGGGAAGACCAGCTGCAAAAATTCGCCTGGAAGGTGCTTATCCCGCTGTCGCTCCTCAACATCGCGGTCACCGCCGTCCTGAAAGTGATGTTCTAAATGGGAATTGTCCCCGGCGTCATCAAGGGCCTTGGCGTAACGCTCAAGGAAACCGTGCGGACCACCGTGAAGGGTGCCGACACGGTGCAGTACCCGCACGTCAAAGAACAGCCGCCGCTTCGTTCCCGCGGTGTCATTGCGCTACGCGAAGACAACTGCACCGTGTGCATGCTGTGCGTGCGTAGCTGTCCCGATTGGTGCATCTACATCGAAGGTCACAAGGAAAAGGCACCGCCCCGACGGGCCGGTGGCAAGCCCCGAACCGTCGCCAAGCTCGACCGGTTCGACATCGACTACGCGCTCTGCATGTACTGCGGTATCTGTGTAGAAGTGTGCCCGTTCGACGCCCTCTTCTGGAGTCCGGAGTACGAGTACTCCGAGCCCCGCATCGCCGATCTACTGCACGACAAGACCAAGCTTGGCGAGTGGATGGAAACCGTTCCCGAAGCGCCCGAGTATGAAGTCGGCAACGCCATGAAGGCCAAGAAGTGATGCTGGCGATCTCCTACAACATCGGTCAGCAGGTCAGCTTCGGCATCCTTGCGCTCTTGATGCTGGTCGCTGCGGTGCGCGTGGTCACCACCAAGAACGTGGTGCACGCTGCGCTGTGGCTGGTCATTGTGCTGGCTGGTGCTGCTGCGCAGTACATCATGCTGGCGGCCGAGTTCGTGGCCGTCACCCAGGTGCTGGTGTACATCGGCGCGGTCATGGTGCTGTTTCTGTTCGGAACCATGCTCACCCGCTCCCAAATCGGCAAAGGTGCCGACACCGACAACAAGAGCCGCGCCTCGGCCGCAATCGTGGCGCTCATCATGGCCGGAACCCTTGGCTACGTGCTCATCAACAGCTTCCACGCAGAGCAACTCCCAGACGTCACGCCGGTATCAACCGAGCGCGTCGCCGACGCCATCTTCGGTCAGTACGCTCTTCCGTTCTGGGCGCTCTCACTCGTGCTCACCGCCGCAGCCGTTGGCGCCATCGTTCTGGCTCGAAGGGACTGACCCATGCTGCTCAATGAGTTTCTTCTCCTCGGCGCGGCCCTGTTCTGCATCGGTGTGTACGGGGTCATCGCCCGCAAGAACGGCGTGATGGTCTTGATGTCCATCGAGCTCATCTTGAACTCGGTCAACATCAACCTGCTGGCGTTCTCACTGCGCCACGGGGGCGATGTCGCTGGTCAGGTGTTCTCGCTTTACGTCATCGCCGTTGCTGCAGCCGAAGTGGCCGTTGGCCTGGCCATCGTGTTGCTCATTTACCGGAACCGTCGTTCCATTTCGCTGGACGAGATGTCCGAGATGAAGGGCTGATCGACCATGTGGTTCTTAGAACATTCCTGGCTGATCCCGGTCGTTCCCGCAGTCGGGTTCTTCCTCATCATCCTGTTCGGCAAGAAGATGCCCATGAAGGGCTCCGAGTTCGGCATCGCATCCATGCTGACCTCGCTCGTTGTCGCCGGCGGCACTGCGTACCAGTGGATCCAACGCGTTGATGAACACCCGGAAGGTGAACACAGCGCTGCTCGACTCATCGGTGTTCTTGGTCGCTCAGTTTTGCCCCGGGCCGAAGAGGGCGCAGGCGGACACGAAGCCCGTGCCTATGTAGAGCCGTTCATCAAGACGTGGAACTGGTGGCAGAGTGGCGGCACCAAGTTCACCATCGGCATGCACATCGATGGTTTGTCGGTCACGCTGCTTGTGGTCGTGGCATTCATCTCCACGCTGGTACAGATCTACTCGCTCGAATACCTCCGGGGCGATCGTCGCTACACCCACTTCTTCGCGGCACTCACCCTTTTCTCCGCCGGCATGCTCACCATGGTGCTGGCCGAAGGGCTGGTGCAGTTCCTGCTGGGCTGGGAAATCATGGGCCTCTGCTCGTTCATGCTCATCGGCCATTGGTGGGAGGACGGCTACAACAGCCGCTCTGCGCTCAAAGCGTTCTTCACTGTTCGCACCGGCGATGTTGGGCTGCTGATCGGTATCGCCATCCTGTACTTCCAATCGGGCACGTTCAGCATTCAGGGCATCAGCGAGTGGGCCTTGTCGGGTCAGCCGTCGCACCTGGTTCTGCTCATGGCCTCCATAGCGCTGCTCGTGGCCATCATTGGTAAGTCGGGCCAGTTCCCGCTGCACACCTGGTTGCCCGACGCCATGGCCGGCCCCACGCCCGTGTCGTCACTGCTGCACTCATCCACCATGGTCGTGGCCGGCATCTTCCTGGGTGCTCGCCTGTACCCGGTGTTCTGGGAAGGCTTCAGCATCCACGACGGTGGCGCCAACCCCATGGCCATTATCGGTGGCATCACCATCGTGATCGCGGCGCTGCTCGCCTTTGTGCAGGTCGACATCAAGAAGGTGCTGGCCTACTCCACCGTCTCGCAGCTCGGCTACATGCTGATGGGCCTCGGCGTGGGCGCGTGGACCCCGGCCGTCTTCCACATCTTCACCCACGCGTTCTTCAAGGCGTGCCTGTTCCTGGGCGCCGGCTCTGTTGCCCACTCCGGTTCACATCACTCCTTCGACATGAAGAAGGACATGGGTGGCCTGCGCAAGAAGATGCCCATCACGTTCGCCACGTTCGTGATCTCGACCATGGCGTTGGCCGGTGTGCCGTTGCTGGCCGGCTTCTTCTCGAAGGACGAGATCATTGCCAGCGCCGGGCACAATGGCTACAAGACATTCATGTACATCGGTCTGGCCGGTGCGTTCATGACGACCGCGTACATGACCCGCTGCGTGTATCTCACGTTCTTCGGTGAGGCTCGCGGCGCTGCTGCGGGCGTTCACCACGACGAGCACGACGCCCACCCTGACGCGCATGCCCCAGCCATGGCCCACGCGGCGGTCGGCCACGACTCGCACGATGCGCATGCGGACGATCACGCACCGGTGCTCGCCCACGCATCAGCAGCGCACGATGACGGGCACGGTGACGCTCACACCGATAACGGGCACGGGCCGCATGAGTCGCCGTTGCTCATTACGGTGCCGCTCATCTTGCTGTCGATCGGTGCGATCTTCGCCGGGTACCTCAACGCCGCGCCGTTCCACTGGGAGAAGTTCACCGAGTGGGTCGAGCCGGGCGCAGGCAAGTTCTTCCCCGAACTCGTTGCACCCGAGAAATTCACCTGGGTAGGCGCGTTACCCTCCATCGTGCTCGTCGCCCTCGGATTCGTCGCGGCGTTGTTCGTGTGTAAAGCGATCTACGCCGAGAGGCGGGCGCCCTTCTACGGACTCACCCAACGGTCAGCACCCCTGCGAGCGGGCTACACGTTCCTGTGGAACAAGTACTACCTCGATGACTTCTACGACAAGATCATCGTGGCCGGCCTCATTGGGCCGATTGCCAAGGGGGCGTACTGGGTTCACATGAACATCATCGACGGGTTCGTCGACCTGGTTGGCAAGTTCTTCGCAGCGTTCGGCAAGTGGACCTACAAGTACGTCGACCAGGGCGTCATCGACGCATCGGTCAACGGCGCCGGCCGTGGTGCCAGTGGCGCCGGTGGCGGCCTGCGCTTCATCCAGAACGGCAAGATTCAGCAGTACGCCGCCATCCTCTTCGGTGCTGCCGCTCTCGGCGCACTCGCACTCGTTATCTTCGTCCAGGCCTAACCCAGGGAGCCAGCGGAAAGACCATGGAGCACCTCACCAGCAACAACACCCTCCTCAACGTCGGGATCTTCCTGCCGCTGCTCGGAGTACTTCTCATGATCTTCATTCCGAAGAAGGATGAGTACTTTCAGAAGGCGGTCGCGCTTGCGACGTCAGTGGCGACCCTCGTGGTCGGCATAGTCATTGCGTTCAAGTTCGACTACAGCAAGGCCGGGCTGCAGCAGTTCCACGTTGACACCAGCTGGATCCCGGTCATTAAGGCCCGTTACATCATCGGCCTCGATGGACTCGGTCTGCCGCTGTTCCTGCTGTCGATGGTCATCACGGTTTTGGTGATGATCTACTCGTGGAACCACATCCCCGACCCGGGCAACCCCAAAGCGTTCCTCATCCTGATGCTCGTGCTCGAGGTCGGCATGAACGGCGTGTTCGTGGCGCAGGATCTCATCTTATTCTTCGTGTTCTTCGAAATCGTGCTGCTCCCGATGTACTTCATGATCGGCGTGTGGGGTGGCGAGAACCGCCAGTACGCGTCGCTGAAGTTCTTCTTGTTCACACTGTTCGGTTCAGCGTTCATGCTGCTTGGTTTCCTCGCCCTGTTCTTCAAGACCGGTGCCGAGAGCTTCTCCATCGAATACCTCATGGCGCACGCCGGGGCTATCGATCACAACGTGCAACTCTGGATCTTCGGCGCCATGGCGCTTGGCCTTGCCGTGAAGGTGCCGATGTTCCCGTTCCACACCTGGCTGCCCGATGCCCACACGCAGGCGCCAACGCAGGGTTCGGTCATTCTGGCCGCCATCCTGCTGAAGCTCGGTACGTTCGGTTTTGTGCGTTTCGCCATCCCGATTCTGCCCGAGGCCGCCAAGTGGTGGGCACCGGTCATCGCCATCCTGGCGGTCATCGGCATCATCTACGGCGCGCTTGGCTGCTTGGCCCAAACCGACATGAAGCGCCTCATCGCGTTCTCGTCGGTTGCGCACATGGGCTTTGTGATGCTCGGCATCGCAACGCTCACCAACTTCGGCATCTCGGCCGCCATGTTCGGCATGGTCGCTCACGGCCTGATCACCGGCATGTTGTTCTTCATCGCTGGTTCGGTCAAGGACCGCTACCACACCCTCGAAATCAAGCGGCTCAGTGGCCTGCTCACGCAAGCGCCGCACATGGGCTGGCTGCTCGGCCTGTGCGCCATGGCCTCGCTTGGCCTGCCTGGGTTGGCTGGGTTCTGGGGTGAGTTCCCCGCCATTCTCTCTGCATACCAGCCGGCCGAAGGGCTCTCGGTGCCGTTGTTCCGCACCCTCATGGTGATCGCGGCTATCGGCACGGTGCTGGCCGCTGCGTATCTTCTGTGGCTCCTGCAGCGAGTGGCGTTTGGTGAGCCCACCGAAGAGTTCAAGGACGGCTATCACGGCCACGCAATTAGCGACATGCACATGCCCGAGTATCTGGCATGGACGCCGCTCATCATCGGCATCATCGTGCTCGGTGTGCTGCCGAGTTTGATGTTCAAGGTGATCGACCCGTCCATCGTGAACATCGCCAAGATCGTCAAAGACTCGGTCGGAGGCTGACCGATGCTGCTCGCCGCTGCCGCCAACTGGGTTCGACCGGTTCTCGACTACCACGCCCTGGCGCCCGAGATCGTGCTGGCCGTCGTGATCTGCGGCGTGCTGCTGGCTGACCTTTTCATCCCCGAACATCGCAAGTGGGTCACCTCGTCGCTGGCCGGTATCGGCTTGCTCGCCACCATGTTGCCCATCATCACGCTCGCCGTGAACGGTGCCGATCGCACCATGTTCGGCGGCGCTTATGTGGTCGACAACTTTTCGTTGATTCTGAAAGCACTTTTCGTCATCGCCGGATACGTCGTCGTGCTTCTGTCTTCGACGTACCTCGATGAAGGTGGCTACTACCAGGGTGAGTACTGGGTGCTGCTGCTTAGCTCCATCCTCGGCATGATGATGATGGCGTCGTCTCGCGACCTCATCAGCATCTTCGTGGCGCTCGAGTTCCTGTCCATCCCCGCCTACATGCTGGCCGCGTGGAAGAAGCGTGACCTCAAGAGCAACGAGGCCGGCCTCAAGTACTTCCTGCTCGGCGTGTTCGCCTCTGCTGTGATGCTCTACGGCATGTCGCTGCTCTACGGCCTGGCCGGTTCAACTCTGCTCACCGACATTTCGGCCAAGGTCAACGACGCCGGAGACACGGCGCTCATCGCCCTGGCCGTCGTTTTCATCGTGGTCGGGTTCGCCTTCAAGGTTTCGGCCGTGCCGTTCCATACGTGGGCCCCCGATGTCTACGAAGGTGCACCCACGCCCGTCACGGCGTTCTTGTCGGTTGCCTCCAAGGCTGCCGGTTTCGTAGCTCTCATGGAACTGGTGCTGCTTGGCTTCCCCGGTGCGTGGCGCATCTGGCAACCGCTGTTCTGGGTTCTGGCCGCCCTCACCATGACGCTCGGCAACCTGGTGGCGCTGCGCCAAACCAACGTGGTGCGCATGTTCGCCTATTCGTCGGTTGCCCAGGGTGGCTTTATCCTCATGCCGCTCGCCCTGGGCCACAACGCTGGCACCGAAGTCATCACCTCAATGGTGAGCTACCTCGCCTTTTACGCCGCCACCAACCTCGGCGCGTTCGGCGTGATCCTGGCCGTCACCCGCAAGACCCGTCGCGGCGACATGGCCGGCTTCGGCGGGCTGTTCAGCTACGCCCCCGGCCTGGCCGTTGCCATGACGATCTTCCTCGCCTCGCTGGCCGGAATTCCGCCCACCGGTGGCTTCTTTGCCAAGCTCGGTGTGTTCAAAGCTGTGCTCTCCGCCGGTGGCGCATGGGGGGCCGTGCTGGCCGGCATCGGTGCCGTCAACTCGGTCATTGCGTTCGCGTACTACGGCAAGCTCATGCGTGAGATGTGGATGAACCCTGCGCCCGACGGCGACACCCTCCCCATCAAGGTGCCTCAGGCGCTCACTGCGGCTCTCGGCATCACGGTGCTGGCCACACTTGCCCTCGGCATCATCCCCAACGTGGTGCTTCGCTTCGGTGACCTTTCCCGTCTCGTCGGGTCCGTCAAGCCGTGACCCCCGGACCGGCTGAGCCGGTCCCCTTCTCGACTTTTCTCGAAGCGGCCCTCTACGGCGAGCGCGGCTTCTACGCAACCGGCGGGCGCGCCGGTCGCCGCGGCGACTTTCTTACCTCACCAGAGGTTGGCCCCTTGTTCGGAACCGTTGTCGCCCGCGCCCTCGATACGTGGTGGGACGAATTGGGTCGGCCCGCCGCGTACCGAGTCGTGGAGGCTGGTGCCGGGCCGGGCACACTCGGACGTGCCGTTATCGCCGCGCAACCACGTTGTCTCGACGCGCTCACGTTCCTGATGGTGGAGCGATCGACCGTGCAACGCGAGAACCATCCGGCTGGCCCGGCACTCCGGTCATCGGCCGAGATGCCTGATGAACCGGTGTCGATTGTGCTCGCCAACGAGTTGCTGGACAACATCGCGTTTGACCTTCTCGTGTACGACGGCGCATGGCGCGAAGCGTGGATCACGCAGGAACCTGACGGCCGGTTCACCGAAACGCTCCGCTCGACCGATCAGCTTCCCGCGGCGCTTGTGAAGCGACCCACCCACGGCGCCCGTGCCCCACGACAGGGACAAGCCGCGGCCTGGCTGCAGGATGCCCGGCGCCGGTTGATATCGGGAGGTCGCGTGGTCGTGTTCGACTACTGCTCCACCACCGCGTCGATGTCGACGCGACCCTGGCGTGAATGGCTACGTACGTATCGCCAGCATGAGCGCGGTGAGCACTATCTGAAAGCAGTTGGCGAGCAGGACATCACCTGCGAGGTCGCGCTCGATCAACTGCCCTTGCCCGATGCCGTGCGCACCCAAGCACAATGGCTGGCGCTGCACGGCATCGACGACTTCGTCGCCGAGGGCCGGGCTATCTGGGCCGAGCGCAGCGCCATTGGCGACCTCGCTGCGCTTAAGGCTCGCAGCCGCGTCCGGGAGGCCGAAGCGCTGAGCGACCCAGACGGCCTGGGTGCGTTCACCGTGGCTGAATGGCTGGCGTAGAACCTGGTCGTCAGGGTGACGAATGGAGAAGGTCGAGCAGCTCGGGCAGCGCCACAGGAGGTGTGAAGTGGTAACCCTGGGCTACCTGGAAGCCCACCGCCTGCGCCTGCTGCAGGTGTTCCTCGGTCTCGATGCCTTCGGCCACGACGATCTGGGTGAGCGTTTGTGCGAGCTTCACGACGGCCTCGGCCACTACCTGTTCGGCGCTATGTTCACCGAGTTGGTTAAGAAACGAGCGATCGAGTTTCACGGCAATCAGCGGGAGCTCACGAAGGTGTACCAGCGAGCCGTAGCCGGTGCCGAAGTCATCAAGAATAAGGCTCACACCCTGATCGGTCAGCCGACGCAGTGCGCTGTTGGCCGAGGCAGACAGCTCAAACGCAGTACTCTCGGCAATCTCAACGCACACGCGGTTTGTGGTCAGCCCGAAACGCTGAATGACGTCGAGTAGCTCCTCAGCGAAGCCCGGTTGCGCCACGCTGAGACTGGCGAAGTTGCACGCGATCGGTACGACGCGAGCCGGGAACTCGTCGCGAAGCAGCGCTGCTGCCTTGCACGCCAACACGAATGCCTGTCGATCAAGTTCGCACACCAGACCCGAAGCGATGGCCGCCTTCATGTAGGACGACGGACCGATCAACTTACCGTCGGTACCACGGCAGCGAGCGAGCGCTTCGATACCGAGAATCCGTCCGCTAGCGATCTCGAATGCAGGTTGAAAATGCAAGGACAATCCGCCGTTGTCGAGCATGCCTTTGAGGAATTCCCACTGGCGTTGCTGATCCCGCGCCGCGCTGGCGAGATGGTCGTCGAACAATTCGACGCGGTTCTTCCCGGCGGCCTTGGCCGTGTAGAGCGCCACGTCGGCGGAGCGGAGGAGAGCGTCTTCGTTCATGCCTCTGGAAGGGGCCATCGCCAGTCCCATCGATGCCGAGAGGGTGACAATGTTTCCATCGACGACGAATGGCCGGGCGATGGTGCGGCGGAGCCGCTCCGCGATGGCGAGGGCGGTGAAGGTGTCGGGGGCACCGGTGAGCAGGGCCACGAATTCGTCGCCTCCGAAGCGGGCGAGCAGGTCCGACGGCCGCAGTTCGGCGGCGAGTCGACGAGCGGCCGTTCGTAACACTTCGTCACCGACGGCGTGACCGTAGGTGTCGTTCACCAGCTTGAAACCGTCAAGGTCAATGAAGCACACCCCGAGTTGCGTCTCGGTCGGACCCGTCGCCAGTTTCACCATTCGCTCGCGAAGCTGTTGGCGATTGGCGAGGCCGGTCAGCGGGTCATGCATCGCCCGGTCCCGAAGGCTGCCCTCGGTGAGTTGTGCCTCGGTTGCGTCGTGATAGGCCAAGGCCGAGGCAACCTGTTCGCCCTGCGCATTGATCACCGGCCGACCGCTCACGAGCACATGTCGAAGCGATCCGTCCGCGGCATGCAACGTGAAGTGATGGGCGCTGATGTGCTCACCGGCGCGCACCCGCGTGATGGGGTGGTCGTTCGGGTGAACGGGTCGATGATCGGCATCGAACAATGCCAGATCATGCGCGCTCAGCCCGCTTGCGTTGGTGGATCGGGGCAGGCCGTGGAGGTACTTGGCTGCCTGATTCACCACCGTGGGCTTGCCGAGCGGATCGGTGGCGATCACGCCCTCTTGGAGCTGATCGAGAATGGCGGCCAACAGGCTCCGCTCTCGCTCGAGGGAGTCTTCGAGCTCGAGGTCATGGTCGCCGCTTCGCAGCGAGAGCACGATGCCTTGGATGCGATGGTCGGCCAGTCGGTCGCTGCCCGTGATCTCGATACGCACGTACTCGCCGGACCCATGCCGCAGCCGTAGTACGGACCGGTAGGCCTCTCGTCCACCCGCTAACCGGTCAAAGGCGTCAATGGCTCGGTGCAGGTCATCCTCGTGCACAAAGTCGCCGGCACTTCGGTCCTTGAGCTCTTTCGGCGTGCGACCGAGCAGCGCCGCTACTCCGGAGCTGGCGTAACGAATGACAAATGAACCATCAACGACCAGGACCGGATCTCGTAAGGCTTCCAACAGCGCGGTGTCGTGCTCAACGGTCGGCGGGGCGTCGTCTCGATCGAAGAAGTCGGCAATCAGCCGGGTAACCGATTGAAGCCCCTCGACTGTTTCGGGTGCTGGCTCGGGGACAAGCGTGAGCATTGCGACCAGCTCGCCGTTCCCGGAGCGCGCCGCGAAACTCGACGACTGTTCGGCCGGGATGTAGTCGCTGTCGGCCCGAAGGAGTCGCCGCTCACTCTCGAGGAACGATCGCGGTTGCAGAATATTTCGTCCGAGCGATGCCATAACCACGGCGTGGTCACCAACAACCGTGACGATTTCGGCCTGCCCACGGGTGATGGCCTGGGCGACGCGCACAAGCTCGATCAGGCGCGGGTGTCCGGCCTGACGATCTCGAGTGGTGCCGGGCATCACGAGTGCTTGTCTACCGCGCCTCAGGTCACGAGGTCACGCGCTGCCTCGGCAACGTGTGTATCCAGCCGGGTGTCCTCCAAGCGGGCATCGTCTACAGCCAACCAGGCGAGCAGACCAACGAACGCGCCGATGATTGGGAAGACAATGAAGACCCAGAGTTGCTTCAACGCATCGGTGCCCGAAAAGATCGCAGCACCGAAGCTGCGAGCCGGGTTGACCGACGTGTTGTCCACCGGAATCGTGACGAGATGAATGAGCGCAAGCGTGATGCCAACGGCCAGCCCGCTGGCCGCCCGAGGAAACGTCTTCTTGGTGGTGGAGAGCACGACAAAGACCAAGAGGGCGGTGAACACGATCTCAACGAGCACTGCAGCGGACAGATCGAATCGCCCGGGTGAGAAGCGACCGTAGCCGTTCGCTGCGAAGTTGTGGCTGGACGAGAAACCCTTCTGACCCTTGGCGATCCCATAGATCAACAGGCCGCCGAACGCCGCGCCGAGGAACTGCGCGAGCAGATACGGGAGCAGCAGCGCTGAGTCGATCTTCTTGGCGGCCCACATGGCAATGGTGACCGCCGGATTGACGTGACAGCCCGAGACCGGACCGATGGCGTACGCCAGGATCAAGAGCGTGAAGCCGAACGCAAGCGACACGCCGAGTGCGCCTCCGATACCGGTTGCGGCCAGAACGGCACTGCCCGGTCCGCCCAGCATGAGAACTGCGGTGCCGATGAATTCGGCTGCAAAAATGCGCCGTGCTGACATCAGATGGACTCCAAGGTCGAGAAGCTGGGGTAGGTGTCCTTAGCTTTGCACGGATTTTAGTCCGAAAGATTCAGGAGCGGTGTTTTCGGAGAAGATCATGCGTCTGTTGAAAACGGTGGCGAGGTTCGTTTTCCTTCGCCAGCGCAGGCCCGGTACCTTGTTGACGTTCTGAGCCAAGGGGAAAACATGGCCGATCAGGCTGATCACGCTATCGACGCGCTGCAGTGGGAGAACCGAACCTTTCCGCCGTCGGCTGCGTTCAAGAAGCACGCGCTCGTCGTCGACACCGCCATGTACGACGAGGGAGCGCAGGACTACGAAGCGTTCTGGGCCGGTCAGGCCGAGGATCTGCTCGACTGGGCGAAACCGTGGGACACCATTTGCGAATGGGAGCTGCCCTACGCAAAGTGGTTCACCGGCGGCCAGCTGAACGTGAGTCACAACTGCGTCGACCGTCATGTGCTGGCTGGCAAGGGCGACAAGGTGGCGATCTACTGGGAAGGTGAACCAGGTGACAGTCGAGTCATCACCTACGCCGAGTTGTTGGCCGAGGTGCAGAAGTTCGCGAATGTGCTGAAGGGCCTCGGCGTCGAACGGGGCGATCGCGTCAACATCTACCTGCCGATGATCCCCGAGGCGGCAGTCGCCATGCTGGCCTGCGCCCGTATCGGCGCGGCCCACAGTGTGGTGTTCGGTGGCTTCAGTGCGCAGTCGCTGTCCGACCGCATCAATGATGCCGCCGCAAAGGTCTTGATTACGGCCGACGGCGGCTATCGCCGGGGCGAAGTCTTTCCGCTGAAGGCAGCGGCCGACGAGGCTCTGGCAACGACGCCGACGATCACCGCAGTTGTCGTCGTGAAGCGCGGCGGCAACGCGGTCGAGATGCAGGCCGGTCGTGACCACTGGTACGACGAGCTGATGGCCGCAGCCGATGCCGAGTGTGTGGCTGAGCCGATGGACGCGGAGCAGCTGCTGTTCCTCCTCTACACCTCGGGCACCACCGGCAAGCCCAAGGGCATTATGCACACCACTGGCGGCTACTTGACGCAGGTGGCCTTCACCCACAAGTACGTGTTCGACCTTCACCCGGAGACCGACGTGTACTGGTGTACCGCCGATGTCGGCTGGATCACCGGCCACAGTTACATCGTGTACGGTCCGCTCGCCAACGGCGCCACCCAGGTGATGTACGAGGGCGTGCCGAACTACCCGGCCAATGATCGTCTGTGGTCGATTGTCGAGAAGTACAAGGTGTCGCTCTTCTACACCGCACCCACCGCCATTCGAACCTTCATGAAGTGGGGGAATGACGAGCCGGCCAAGCATGATCTTTCGTCGTTGCGCCTGCTCGGTTCAGTCGGGGAGCCCATCAATCCCGAAGCATGGATGTGGTACCAGGAGCACATCGGCGGTGATCGTTGTCCGATCGTCGACACGTGGTGGCAGACCGAAACGGGTGGCATCATGATCAGCCCGCTGCCCGGCGCCACCACCACCAAACCTGGTTCTGCAACCTTTCCTTTGCCGGGCATCGGAGCGGAGTTGGTCGACGATGCCGGCCTGCCGGTTGCTCGTGGCGGCGGCTATCTCACGCTGACCCAACCGTGGCCCGGCATGCTGCGCGGCATCTGGCAAGACCCCGAGCGCTTCCACGACGCGTACTGGAGCCGTTTCCCCGGCCGCTACTTCGCGGGTGACGGCGCCAAACTCGACGACGACGGCTACCTCTGGTTGCTGGGCCGTGTCGATGACGTGATGAACGTGTCGGGCCACCGCATCTCCACGACGGAAGTCGAGTCAGCGCTGGTGTCACACCCGTCGGTGGCCGAGGCTGCAGTGGTCGGCGCGAACGATGCCACCACCGGCCAGGCGATCATCGCGTACGTGACGTTGCGCGGCGGTATGGAGGTGCCCGAGTCGGTGTTGCGTGATCACGTCGCCAAAGAGATTGGCGCCATCGCCAAACCCAAGGCGATCTACTACACCCAAGAGTTGCCCAAGACCCGCTCCGGCAAGATCATGCGCCGCCTGTTGCGTGACGTCGCCGAAGGCCGCAACCTTGGTGACACCACCACCCTCGCCGACGCATCCGTCGTCAACGAGCTGCAACGCCGAGCCGCCGAAGCGCCCAGCGAGGACTAACGAAAATAACGCGTCGGCATCGAGCGCTGGGAAGCGATGATCGAATCGCCAGCCCGCCCTTTGCCCGGTCTGGCCGCGCGCTTCCGTCGCCCGTTGCCGTTCATGGTTGAGAGTAGTTGCCGATCTTCTACCAGATTGGTATAACTAGAAAGTGGACTTGAATCTGAAAGATCTCGATGATGCCGTTGGCGAGCGGCTCCGCGAGCAAGCAGCGGCTGCGGGTTTGTCTGTTCAGCAGTACCTGCGAAATGAACTCACGCGAATAGCGGCGCGAAAGTCCCCTGCCGAGTTCGCTGCAGGGCTGGAGCCGATGAGCCGCTCGGAGTTTGAGACCGTGCGCGCTCGACTTCGCAACATCGATGCCGCGTAGCGTCGTCTGCGACGCTGGCGGCATTCTGGCGATGACCGGGGTGTTGGAAGGCAACGTCCCGACCGGTGTAGAGGTCTTGGCGTTGGATTGGACGGCGATGAGGGTCGGGCGATTCTTGTCCATGCGACACGAGGGAAACTCCGCTCGGGCATCGGTCGAGATCGGGCTCGCGCTCGCTGCCGTCGATGAGTGGTTCCCTGTTAGGACGTTGGTTGCTGCGACCCTTGAGCGCGCCGGCCTCGATGCGATCGACGCACTGGATTCGTGGTCGGCGGTCCTGCTCGCCGAGCAGCTCGACCTTCCGCTCCTCACTGCGTCGTCCGATGTCAGCAGCGACCTCATCGAGATCCATCGACCCTGGTAGCGAATTGATAAGTGCGGTCGTATTGTTCGAAGTTATCTGTCAATCCAGCGGTTGGTTTGAGTTACGACCAGAGGATTGGTTGCTGACCACTCAGCGGGGGAGATGAGCTGGACCCGCTCGGCGAGGCGAGCCATAGCGTCCACGGTGCTCGATTCTGAGACCAACGGATTCGCGGAGTAGCCGATGTATGCGATCATTCCTGGCTGAGTTTCCCATGCCAGGCTGCCGCTACCACCGCCGATTGTGGATACTGCTGATGGCCGACCGTCGACCAATGGACCCGGCCGGAATCCCGCCTCGAAGAGAGCATCCTCGAAGCCGGGGCTGAAGGTGACGGCGGCGTAACACAAGCCCTGCGTGTCGATTTCGCCGACCACATCGCAGCCGTAACGCGCCTGGCGGATTGTCGATGGTGACGAGCTCCCCGATGCCACCACGGAGAAGTCCGGCAACGAAGACAGTGTAATTTCCGGGCGACCATCGACAACTTGGGTAGCGTTGCCGATAGCGCTGACCTCTGCCTCGGTGAGTCCGACCGCTCGCACCCGCAGTGTGCCGCGCTCTTGTGCAATCGAGAGTTCGGTTGCGCCGGATGCAGCGATGGTCACAGCCCTCACTGGAACCGTGCCCACAACATCCGGCTGGTAGGTGGCCACAGCCGTCCGTCCGATGATCGAGCCATTCTTCGCCCGAACGACGATTGAGTACGGACCCTCTGATGCATTGGGATCTCTTCGATCGAGGGTGGAGGCTTTGTAAGACGCAGGACCACTAGCGCCGCCGATCACCATGCCGCCGAGTGAGGTTTCGGTCAGTACTGACTGCGGACTCGTTCGAACCTTGGAGCCGTTGCTCGAACTGACGGTGAGCGCGCCGCCAACGAAGAGCAATACAGCCGCTGCTGAGAATGCGAGGTTGCGGGTCCTAGCGCGTCGTCGTTGTCGATCAGCGCGGCGGAACACGTCGTCGAGGTCGCCTTTGGGTTGTACCCGGTCGGCTTCGCGGGAGAGGAACTCGTGTAGATCGTTCATCGTTCGACCTCCGTTTGTAGACGAGCGAGTGCTCGATGTAATGACGACTTGACCGTGCCTGGTCGTATGCCGAGCACCTCAGCGATCTCGGCTTCCGGTAAGTCCAGGTAGAAGCGCAACACCACGACCGCACGTTGTCGATCGGGTAGTCGTTGTAGCGACGCCATCAGCTCGGGCATCGGCTCCTCCGTCGTGACCGACTGATGGGCAAGGCGGGGCGCAATCCGACGAGCCGTGCCGAGGCGTCTGCGTTCGTTGCTGCATGCATTGACCTCCTCGGCAACTTCGACGGCCAGCGGTTCGGTCACGTCTCTTTGACACCCCAGGTGAGCAAATCGTTCCCTCCGTCTTCGCACGCGAAATCTATTCCGACGGTGGCTGGCTATGGTCGGGTGGTGACTACGGGAGAACTCAAGCAGTTGTTGTATCTGCCGCCGTTTGGGCCGTTGTGTGATCCGCGGCTGTTGGCTGATCTTGCGGCCGAGGCGGAAGCTGCGGGGTGGGACGGCATCTTCTTGTGGGATCACGTGCTGCGGCGGCGGGAAGAAGTGATCGATATTGCGGATCCGGGGGAGAGCTCACCCGCTTCGGTGAAATCGCTGATCAACGCGTTCGCGCCGACCGGCTCGATGAGGGTCTGACCGTCCTCGACCAGCTCATGGTGACCGGGCACGCAGACTTCCACGGCGAACATTTCCAGGTGGACGATGTGATCTTCGGACCGCGACCGGTGCAACAACCGCGGCCGCCCTACTGGTTCGCCATCCGCGGCACCGCACAACGTCCTGCCGGTCGGGCCGCGAACTACGAAGGCTTGATCCCCATCGAGATGGACCTCGACGCGATCAAGCGGCTGCTGGAGATGATCGGCGAGCGACGCGGCTCGATTAACGGTTTCGATGTGGTTGTGTCCGACACTCAGGGCATCGGTCCCGACGCGACCGAACCTGCCATGGTGGCCGCCGGTGCGACGTGGATCACGCGTCGAGTACCCGTCGGTGCGACGGCGAGCGATGTGCGCGAACTGATCAACCGAACCGCGCGCCGCTAGTCCCGCATGTTTTCGAACTGGAGGGGGATTTCGAGGTCGGTGTTCTTTAGGAGGGTCATGACGGCTTGCAGATCGTCACGCTTCTTGCTGGTCACGCGGATCTGATCGCCCTGCGTTGACGACGACACGCCCTTCGGACCCTTTTCCTTGATCAGTCGGTTGATCTCACGCGCTTTGTCCGCTCCAATGCCGACATTCACCGTCACGACCTGGCGCACGGACGCGCCACTGGCCTCTTCGAACTTGCCCCAGTCGATGCCCTTGAGCGACATGCCCCGCTTCACGAAGCGCTCCTCCAGCAGCACTCTGATGGCGCGGGCGCGATCCTCCGATGCGGTGCGGATGGTGAGTACCAGGTCCTTGTCCTCGATGGAGGAATTGGTGCCCTTGAAGTCGTAGCGGGTCTCAAGCTCGCGGCGGGCCTGGTCGAGCGCGTTACGCAGTTCTTGCTTATCGACTTCGGAAACAATGTCAAAGGTCGGCATAGACGTAACATACCTCGCTGGCTCGCTACCGCTCCCGGCGCTCGGACTCGAACCTCCTATGTTGTCAAGGGGGTGAGGTCGGGGTTTTCGAGGAGTCGGTAGAAGTGGCGGGCGAGGTAGCGTTTTAGGCAGCGTCGGGCTTCTCTGGTGGTCTTGCCTTCTGCGAGCCGCCGGTTGATGTAGGTCTTGGTCGCGTTGTCGGATCGGGCTCGGGTGAGCACGACGGTGTGAAGGGCCCGGTTGAGTTGGCGGTCGCCGCCGCGGTTGAGTCGGTGGCGTACGACTTGGCCGCTGGACGCCTCGATCGGCGCAGTGCCGGCGAGGTTCGCGAATGCTGCTTCGTTGCGGCAGCGGCCGGGGTGGGACCAGGCGATATAGGTGTGGGCGGCCAC
Source organism: uncultured Acidimicrobiales bacterium (assembly GCA_963791625.1). Lineage (GTDB taxonomy): Bacteria > Actinomycetota > Acidimicrobiia > Acidimicrobiales > Ilumatobacteraceae > JANMCE01. The sequence continues at coordinate 119,390 of CAWBTA010000016.1, read as the reverse complement.
GATGGGTCCGACTCCGAGCTCGGCGACGAGTTGGGGGCAGTGCTCGGTCGTGAGTCGCTTGAGGTCACGGTCGTGTTCTTTGATCTCGGTATCGAGGTGTTGGATCCGTTTCGCGAGGCGTCGCAACGCGGCCACGGTCGCTTCGACGTCGGTGGGTCGATCGGTGGTTTGGCGTAGACGGGCGCAGCGATCGACGAGGTCGTGGCCGTCATGACTGCGAAGCCGGTCTCGAAGCGTGTCGGGTGCTGACACGATCATGGCTTTGAGCTGGTTGATCGCCCTGGTGCGGTCTCTGACCGCGCCTTGCCTGGTCGTGACCAGTACGCGCATGGCTTCTCGCTCGTTCCGGGCACGCGGCGCCGCCCATTTCTCGCGTCCGAGGGCTTCACGAGCAGCGCGGACCGCGTCGAGCGAATCGGACTTGGCACCGTTACGTTGCGCCGGTCGAGACGGGCGATCGATCTCAATGACCCACTCGCCACGAGCCGATAGGAACTCGGCCAGGCCAGCACCATAGCTGCCGGTCCCCTCGATCGCCCACGCCCGATCCGACGGATCGGCATAGCTGTCGGCCAGCTCGATCAACGATTCATAACCGTCGCGATTTGCGGGCACGGTCTCGCTCGCTTCCTCACCGCCGGTGATCGATGTCACTACCGCAGCGGTGTGGGTGTCTTTGTGCGTGTCCACGCCAACGACGTGTGACACCAGTTCTTGCAACTTCATTCGCTAACCTCCGGGTTGTCTAAATGGGTCGACGCCGGTTCGGTTTCTTCAGGCAAGGCTGTGACGGGTCACACCGCGCTAACGGTGGACATGCTCCTAATCAGGCCATACGAAGACACCGGGCCGGTGTCGGCGACCCTCGAACAGTTCGAGTCCAAGACACCCCAAAAACACAGGAGGTCAGCTTCGCTCCGAGTCACGACGGTCACCAACACCAGCCAAGCCCAACGCCCAGCACCCAACAGGGATGCTCAAGCCACCACCATCAACTCACAGCTTCGCTCAGACAATGCTGCGAGTTCCGCTGGTATTGCTTGGGCGGATGGCGTCGTCGGTGGATATGATGCGACACGCAACATATGGGTCGGTGCCCGAGTGGCCAATGGGAGCGGGCTGTAAACCCGCCGGCTTACGCCTACGGAGGTTCAAATCCTTCTCGGCCCACAACTGCAGATCGGCCCGGCGAACGTCACGTTTGCCGGGCCGTTCCCGTCGTTGCGGCATCTTGACCGTTCGCTCACTTTCGGCGTTCTTCACGTGACGTGGAGAGAGTCTTGACGCTCACTGAAGGGGGACCATCACTTTGAGCGTTACCTTGGCCTTATCCAACCCGATGAGGAGTCCGGCGTGTCACGACGGCGAGAGCAGGGCAAACGAATGCGGACCCCACGCCGTCATTCCGTACGCCCAGTCACGCTGCTGATCGCGGTCACCTTCATCCTCAGTCTGATCGGAAACGATCAAGTCAGCCGCGCCGGCAGCGCTGCTCCGACATGGATCTTCGTGGCCTCGTTGTGCACCTTGCCGATGCTGTCCATTCTTTTGTGTCAGCGTCGAGCCAAGCGGGACGCCGAACACCGGATCAGTTGGCACCTGCTGAGCGCCGCCATCGTTGCCGCCGCTTCCGCACTGGTTGTTCGAGGGGTTCTGGCATCCGGCGCGTTCCCGTTTCTGTCGGGTGGAGTCGATGTCGGGCTGTTCTCGGCCGGGTCAATACCATTTGCCGACATTCTCGGGCTGTCCTTTTACCCCTTGGCCGGACTGGCCCTCGCTCGGTTCATTCGAGCAGAACGCTCCGAAGGCGCAAGTAACGGCTGGGCGGACGCGGTGGTGTGTGGGATTGGTGCGCTTGCACTCATCAGTTTTCTGGCGCTTGATCCAGCAACGGCCAGTATGCGCGGGGGCAAGCTGACGAACGTTTTTCCGCTCATCTATCCGGTTTGTGACGTCTTCCTGCTGGTCCTGGTCATGGGCGGCCTTCAGGCATGGCGGCATAGTCGATCGGGCAAGTATCTGGTCGCCGCGGTGGGCTGCAGCTTCGTATCCAATACGGCCAATCTCTTCTTCAACACCGACAACAGCAACATGTTCGCCGATCGGATCACCTATTTGTGGCTGGTCTCGGCCGCGCTTCTTGCGCTGATCGCAGTGGAGCCCACGCCGTCAACGGAGCGGACCGGAGCCAACGTCTCGCTCGGCGTGCCCTTCGCATTCGCCATGACCTCAGTGACGCTTCTCATTCTTGATCGATTCCGGTCCGTGCATCCGATCGCACTCGTGCTGAGCGGTACCACGCTCGCGGCGGCCGCAGTACGCGCATCGATGGCATTCCAGGAACTCCGGACGCTCACGCAAACTCGTCGTGAAGCCCGCACCGATGAACTCACGCAGCTCCCGAACCGACGCTCGTTCTCCGAGATGATCGGGCGAACGGTGGCCCCTACGTTCGATCGATCTCCCGTTGCGGTGTTGATGGTCGACCTCGACGGCTTCAAAGTCATCAACGACACGCTTGGACACCACACCGGTGACGAGCTGCTCCGCGAGGTCGCCCGGCGCTTCACGGCCACGTTGGCGCCCGGCGACATGCTGGCCCGCCTCGGTGGCGACGAGTTCGGCATCGTGGTCCAACCACGCGAGGAACCAGGCTGGGCGCTCGCTGCGGCGAACCGTCTGGTCGAGTCGCTGCAGGACCGGATGGAACTCGATGGCGTGCCTATCCAAGTGCGCGCCAGCGTCGGTGCGTCGCTCTATCCCGATCACGGCGACACGCCGTCGTTGCTGTTGCAACGAGCCGACGTGGCTATGTACGAGGCCAAACGCAATGGTGGCGGCGTGCGGTTCTACAGCCAGAGTTTCGACCGCAACAGTCGCGAGCAGTTGGAGCATCTTGAAGAACTCCGCAACGCCATCGATCTCGACCAACTCGTGCTCTACTACCAACCAAAGGTTCGTTTCGTCGACGGCACCTTGACTGGTGTTGAAGCGCTGGTCCGTTGGGAGCACCCGACCAGGGGTTTGTTGAGTCCGGCGGACTTCCTGCCCCTCGCAACCGAGGGTGGCCTGTTGCCGAAGTTGACCCGCAAGGTGCTGGCAATAGCGGTCGAGCAGGCGGGTCGCTGGCACGCACAAGGGGAGTCGCTCGGTATCTCGGTGAATGTCGGTACCGTCGACGTCGTGGACGCGACGTTCCCGAATTTTGTCGAAGAAGTGCTTGCTCGCAATCACCTTCCGGCCGCGTTGTTGACCATCGAAATCACCGAGGACTCCGTCATCGAAGATCCCGTTCGCACCGCGCAGATCGTTGCTCGATTGCGACAGCTCGGTACCAAGGTCTCGATCGATGATTTCGGCGCCGGTTACGCATCCCTTTCGTTGCTGCGTGAACTCGATCTCGACGAGTTGAAGCTCGACAAGTCACTGGTCGACGAGGTGGACACCTCGAGCCGTCAGAAGGCTCTGGTCCGTGCCGCTGTCGGCCTCGCCCATGCACTTGGCCTCAGTCTTGTTGCTGAAGGCGTCGAGTCCGCCGACGCCTGGCGCGAACTGCAGCTGCTCGACTGCGACGTGGCACAGGGCTACTTGGTCAGCCGCCCGCTTTCGAACCCTGACCTGCAGGCCTGGCTAGAAGCACAGCGTCGCCGCCTTCCCACCAATCGCCCGGCTCCAGCAGCACTTCGATCGCCCGTTCTGGCCGTCCCCAACCCGACCTATGTGCCGCCGCTGCGTCGTCGTCCCAGGGCTCTTCCTGCCCAGGCATGGGCAGCTCATCCGCCGGCAAGTCTTCCCGCACCCGCGGTCACCCAAGCGGCCAGCTAGCGGGAGGTCGCGGTTCGTTCGTGGAGGACGCATTGCATAACCGCTACGTCGAGCCATCGGCCGAATTTTCTACCAATCTCGCGCTCGATGCCAACCAGCTCGAAGCCGCAGGCAGCATGCAGCCCTCGTGACGCTGCGCTCGATGCCTCGATGCGAGCCATGACGGCATGGAAGCCGTGGGCCTCGGCGACGTTCAGCACCTCAGCTACGAGGAGCCGACCGATGCCGCGCCCGTGGGCGCTGCGGCTTACATAGACCGAATCCTCCACGCTGGTGCGGTACGCGGCGCGCTCCTTATAGGGGGACAACGACGCGAAGCCGAGCACGATGCCGTCGTCGTCCTCGGCGACCAGCGCGCTGAACGCCCCGGAGCGGGCGGTCAGCCAGGCTTGTTGATCCTCAAGTGATCGCGGCACGAGGTCGAAGGTGGCCGTGGTGTGCAAAACCTCGTAGTTGTAGATGGAGCGGATGGCATCAGCGTCGGCAAGGATCGCTGGCCGCACTCGCATGAACGCCCACCGTATAGGTTCACCCAGCACCACGCGCAAACCACTTGGGCAAATCGCCCGGTTCCTTGCTACTGTTTATCCCTTGTGACGCGGCACCGCCGCGCCCGCCCTCTTAGCTCAGTAGGTAGAGCAACGCCATGGTAAGGCGTAGGTCGTCGGTTCGACTCCGACAGAGGGCTCGAGCACCGGTCCGCCGGGCGCCCTGGCGGCGTAGCTCAGTTGGTTAGAGCACACGGCTCATAATCGTGTGGTCATCGGTTCGAATCCGATCGCCGCTACCAATCTTCCCGTACCAGCATCGCCCGTCCCTAGGAGTACATCATGAGCAAGGCCAAGTTCGAACGTAACAAGCCGCACGTCAATATCGGCACCATGGGTCACATCGACCATGGCAAGACGACGTTGACTGCTGCGATCTCGAAGACGCTTGCTGGTAAGGGTCTTGCTAATTTCACTGCTTTTGATCAGATTGATAAGGCGCCGGAGGAGAAGGCTCGTGGTATCACGATCTCGATCGCGCATATCGAGTACGAGACGTTGAAGCGCCATTACGCCCATGTGGATATGCCGGGTCACGCTGACTACATCAAGAACATGATCACCGGCGCGGCGCAGATTGATGGTGCGATCCTGGTGGTCGCGGCCACGGATGGTCCGATGCCCCAGACGCGTGAGCATGTGTTGCTTGGCTCGTCAGGTTGGTGTGCCGTACATCGTTGTGGCGTTGAACAAGGCCGACATGGTTGAGGACGAAGAACTCCTTGAGCTGGTGGAGCTTGAAGTGCGCGAATTGCTCTCGTCGTTCGAGTTTGATGGTGATAACTGTCCGGTCGTCCGCGTGTTCGGCGTTGAAGGCTCTTGAGGGTGACGCGGCGTGGCAGGAAAAGATCATGGAGTTCATGGACGCGTGTGATAACTGGGTTCCGGAGCCGGTGCGTGAGTTGGATAAGCCGTTCTTGATGCCGATTGAGGATGTGTTCACGATCACGGGTCGTGGCACGGTCGTTACCGGCAAGGTGGAGCAGGGCAAGGTTCACACGGGTGATGAGATCGAGATCGTTGGTTTGCGGAACACGCAGAAGACGACGTGTACGGGTGTGGAGATGTTCCGCAAGCTGCTTGATGAGGGTCAGGCTGGCGACAACATTGGTGCGCTTCTTCGTGGCACGAAGAAGGAAGATGTGGAGCGTGGTCAGGTGTTGTGTAAGCCGGGCTCGATTACTCCTCATACCGATTTCGAGGGTCAGGTGTATGTGTTGTCGAAGGAGGAGGGTGGTCGTCATAAGCCGTTCTTCAATAACTATCGTCCGCAGTTCTTTTTCCGTACGACTGACGTGACCGGGACGATTCAGTTGCCGGAGGGTACCGAGATGGTGATGCCGGGTGACAACGTTGCGATGACGGTGCAGTTGGGTAAGCCGATCGCGATGGACGAGGGTCTGCGGTTCGCTATTCGTGAAGGTGGCCGTACCGTTGGTGCCGGCCGCGTCGTCAAGATCAACAAGTAACTAAGGGACTCTGTCATGGCCAGGAACGACAAGAGGGTGAAGATCACCCTCGAATGCACCAGTTGCAAGAACCGCAACTACATCACGATGAAGAACAAGATCAACGATCGTGAGCGCCTCGAAATGAAGAAGTACTGCAAAACCGAGCGCTCGCATACGGTACATAAGGAAACCCGCTGACTCTGGCGGGGTAGCTGTAGGTAGCATTACCACCACGCTTCATCGGAAGCGTGGTGGACAACCAAGGGCAGTAGCTCAGCTGGAAGAGCATCGGTCTCCAAAACCGAGGGTCGGGGGTTCGAGCCCCTCCTGCCCTGCTAGCGGGGTGAATCTGCACCCCGTGGACAGGACTCCATCACCATGTCGATGAATATGAATCGCGAACAAAAGCGCCAGATGCGCAAGATGGGCGCCATCAATGAGAACGACGCGCCCGTCCGCGTCGATCGTCAGGCGCCTGCCGCCCGGGTGAAGGAGGAGCGCACCCCTCCCCGCCAGTTCATCCGTGAGGTTCGTGGCGAACTGCGCAAGGTCGCCTGGCCGAGCAAGGAAGAAGTCAAGAACTACTCCATCATCGTGCTCACCACCGTCGTGATTTTCACCGCTTTTGTTGCCTCGCTGGACTTCGGCTTCGGCAAGCTTTCCCTCTGGCTGTTCAACGGATGAGTGACACCGAAATGATTGAAGAAGGCATGTCTGACCAAGTACTGCCCGAGGTAGAAGAGCCCACCGAAACGGTTGAGGCTGAACCTGTTGCGGTTGCGGCTGAAGATGCGGTCGCTGAAGATGCCGTCGATGAAGCCGTTGCGTCGGACGACGCAGTCGAAGAGGAAGAAGTTCCCTACGACAACCCGCACCTTCGTCCGGGCAAGTGGTACGTCGTGCATTCGCAGTCCGGGTACGAAAAGAAGGTCAAGTCCAACCTCGAAGCCCGTACGGCCTCGATGAACATGGAAGACAAGATCTTCGAAGTCGTCATCCCCATGGAAGACGTGCAGGAGTTCAAGAACGGCCGCAAAATCGTCGTGCAAAAGAAGGTCTTTCCTGGCTACCTCCTCGTTCGCTGTGAGATGAGCGATGACAGCTGGTACGTCATCCGTAACACCCCTGGTGTCACCGGATTCGTAGGTCAGGGTCGTCTCGGCCAGAAGCCCACGCCGCTGTCTCGCAAGGAAGTCGAAACGTTCCTGTCGGCCAAGGGCGACGGCGAAGCGCAGGTCTCCAAGCGCAAGCCGAAGATGGAATACGAAGTGGGCGAAAGTGTCCGCGTGAAGGAAGGCCCGTTCGCCGACTTCACGGGATCGGTGGCCGAAATCAACCTCGATCACCTCAAGCTCAAGGTGCTGGTCAACATCTTCGGACGGGAAACCCTCGTCGAGATGGACTTCAGCCAAGTCGCCAAGTTGTAGAAACCCCCTCGCGTCGTCCACAATGGATGCTCGCTGTTCGCTGATAGTTCTCTATCGGCTCGCCCTCTCTAGGTAGTTCCCGAAGGAAACGTCATCATGGCTAAGAAAAAGATCGCAGCCATCGTGAAGATCCAGATCCCCGCAGGCAAGGCCACCCCGGCCCCGCCCGTCGGCACGGCTCTCGGACCGCACGGTGTGCCCATCATGGAATTCGTGAAGCAGTACAACGCTGCCACCGAATCGCAGATCGGCACCGTCGTGCCCGTTGAGATCACCGTCTTCGAAGACCGCACCTTCACCTTCATCCTGAAGACGCCGCCTACGCCGGTTCTTATCCGCGAAAAGGCCGGCCTGCCAAAGGGCTCCAGCACCCCGGGTAAGACCGTTGCCGGCTCCATTTCCGAGGCGCAGATCGAAGAGATCGCCAAGATCAAGATGCCCGACCTCAATGCCTATGACATGGAGCAGGCCAAAGAGCAGGTTCGTGGCACCGTCCGCTCGATGGGTCTCGTCATTAAGTAACTCCCTTCGGGGATCTGTAGTACTCACCTGCCGCGACCGGGAACACCTCACCCGGCCGGCCTACCAATGAGGGAGCCATCATGGCGCAAGGCAAGAAGTACATCGACGCACTCAAGCGTTACGACCGCGATCAGCTGTTCACCCCCACCGAGGCTCTCGGTCTCGTGAAGAGCCTGGCTGCGGCCAAGTTCGACGAGTCCGTCGAGATCGCCGTTCGTCTCGGCGTTGATCCCCGTAAGGCCGACCAGATGGTTCGCGGCACCGTGGCGCTTCCGTCCGGTACCGGTAAGGACGTCCGCGTTGCCGTGTTCGCCCAGGGTCCGGCCGCGCAAGCTGCCCGTGACGCCGGCGCTGATCTGGTTGGCGCCGAAGATCTGGCTGCCGAGGTCGAGAAGGGCAACATGGCCTTCGATGTCGCGATTGCCACCCCCGACCTCATGCCGATGGTCGGCAAGCTCGGTCGTGTGCTCGGCCCCCGTGGCCTCATGCCGAACCCCAAGACCGGTACCGTCACCATGGACGTCGCCAAGGCCGTCGCCGAATTCAAGGGCGGCAAGGTCGAGTACCGCACCGACCGCTACGGCAACGTGCATGTGCCCGTCGGCAAGGCCAGCTTTGCTCCCGAAGCACTGCTCGCCAACGTCACCGCCGTGCTCGACGAGTTGCAGCGGGCCAAGCCCTCTGCGTCCAAGGGCAAGTATCTGCGCAAGATCACCATCTCGTCCACGATGGGCCCCGGCGTCAAGGTCGACACCGGCCGTCTCAAGCCTGAGGCGTAGTCCACAAGGTTTCCCGGTTTCGCCGGGGGAGTAGCACCAAGCAGTATCCGCAACACCTGTAGTACCCAACCAAAAATCGCTCGCCCAAGACACCTGGTTCGGTCCGCCGAACAATGGGGATTCCATCCCCGCCAGACGAGGCGGACTCCTCGAAGCCCCGTGCTTCTCGGTGTTCGTTTTCATGCGAGCCCGAGTTATGCACGAAAGGAGGTATCGATGGAGAATCCGAGACCCGGAAAAGATCGCGGTGGTTGCCGATGTGCGAGAGCGCTTGCAGGCATCCGACGCCGCAGTCCTCACGGAGTACCGCGGCATGGTTGCCAAGGACTTACACGGTCTGCGCAAGCAGCTCCGGGCAGCGGGCGGCGAGTTCAAGGTGTACAAGAACACCCTGGTTCGCTTCGCTGCACGCGATGCCGGCGTTGACGGAGCCGATGAGATGCTCACCGGTCCGACAGCAATTGCATTTGTGAAAGGTGACATCGCTGCTGCAGCAAAGTCACTTCGTGAACTGGCGAAGACCAACCCAAACTTGATTATCAAGGGCGGAATCATGGGCACCAAGGTGCTCAGTGCAGCCGATATCAGCGCGTTGGCAGATCTGCCTTCCCGCGATGTTCTGCTCAGCCAGATTGCCGGACTCTTCGAAGCACCCGCGGCTCAGTTCGCGTCGCTTCTCGAGGCCGTTCCGCGTTCGTTCGCCTATGGCGTTCAAGCACTCATCGACAAGCAGGGCGGCGTCGCGGAAGCGGCCTGACCTGTTCTTAACCACACTTTGTTTCAAGGAGAAATAACAACATGGCACTTTCCGTAGACGACATCCTCGACGCCATTGCCGGCATGACCGTGCTTGAGCTGTCGGACCTGAAGAAGAAGTTTGAAGAGAAGTTTGACGTCACCGCTGCGGCCCCGGCCGCGATGATGATGGCTGGCCCGGCCGGTGGCGGCGCTGCTGCCCCCGCTGAGGAGGAGAAGGACGAGTTTGACGTCGTTCTCATCTCGGCCGGCGAGAAGAAGATCCAGGTCATCAAGGTTGTGCGTGAGCTCACCAGCCTGGGCCTGAAGGAAGCCAAGGACCTGGTCGACGCCGCCCCCAAGGCAGTGCTCGAGAAGGCCAACAAGGCAGATGCCGACAAGGCAAAGGCCGCTCTCGAAGAGTCCGGCGCCACCGTCGAAGTCAAGTAACACCAGCTTTTTCAGCCCTACCGTTCTGGCAGTACCCCATGTCGCTCAACGACATGGGGTACTGCCATTTTCGGGACGGCCCAACGTCCGAAGAAAAGCACGCTCTGCGCTCGGACTATTTCTCAAGGCGATATTGGACTCGGTCGGAGAGTAATTCGAAACAAAATAGTCCTGAGGGGGACCCGGTTGGTGGTCCAGGTGTTATGCGGCTTTTGGTTGGTTGATGGTGGTCCACTTGGCGGCGAACTCGTTGGGGGTGAGCTCGCCGTGTGCGGTGTGGGGCGGACCATGTTGTAGTCGATGCGCAAGGTCGTAGTGAATGACAACGGTGGCACCAGGACCACAGCTGATTTCACGCTGACGGCGAACGGTACTGGGACGAACGATCTGTCCGGTGCCAGCCCGGTGGACTCGGGCCCCGGCCTGAAAGCTGATACCTGGGCATTGTCGGAAACCGGCGTGTACGGCTACACGGCAAGCGCATGGGTCTGTGTCGGCGGGACGTTGAGCGGCGCGAATGTCACTGTCGCTCTTGGAGGCGAGGCCACCTGCACCATCACCAACGATGACCAGCCTGGCAAAATCGTCATCATCAAGAACGCGAAGCCCGCCCAGGGCAGCTTCGCCTTCACGACGACCGGAACGGGATACAACGGGTTCACGTTGACCGGCGCGACGACGAACGGAGGGAACGCCAACACGCAGACGTTGAATGCCGGCAGCTACACGGTGAAGGAAGCAACGCAGCTCGGCTGGATCCTGACCGGCATCGGCGGGTCGACCGACCCGAACACGCCATACAACTGTGTCGTCACGGGAACCGGGGGCAGCACGGGCGTCGGTGACCTCAACACGCAGACCGCCACCATCTCGCTGAAGAACGGCGATACGGTGACCTGCACGTTTGAGAACACCGGTCAGGGCGTGACCCGCACCCAGGGCTTCTGGGCGACGCACAGCCCGCTTGCCAACAGTCGCCTGGTTCGGCGGAACGGCATTCGGGCACACGTTCCCCGGCGTTGCTGGCACTGCGGGTATAGGTGACACCCTGCTTTGCGGCCGATCGATCGATACGCTCGGAAAGCTGATGGGCGGCTTCTGGAGCGACATAGCGAAGAAGTCCACGAGCGGGAAACGGTCGTCGCTCGACCAGGCCAGGATGCAACTGCTGCAGCAGTTGCTGGCAGCGGAGCTGAACGCGTCAGCCTTCGGCAGCGTGCCGGCGGGCGGGTCCGGGCAGTTCGCCGTTTGGGAGGCAGCGTACTGCGGGACGAATCAGTCGGCCATGCAAAATGCGTTGCAAGGGGCTGCCTCGTTCAACAACAGCGGTGACAGCGCTTCCTTCACCCCGGGGACGTCGGCGGACAGCAAGAATGCCCGGGCCATCGCCAACAAGGCGTTCTGGGACACGTTGCCCTGAGTTGCTCGCCCCTCGAGCAGTAACTCGGAGGGCCCGGCGGTTGCCGGGTCCTCCGAGTACGTTTGTCTGCTCGAAACGGGAGATTCGGCCTATTTGAGTGGCGGGGTGCTTGACGGATTTCGGGTTTGGGCTTATCGTGCGCGTTAACAAGACGCGCACCAGAGCCGGTTCTCGCCGGTGTGTTTGACTACGCTCTTTTGACGCTCTAGCATCCATCCCTGCCGTGCGTCGTAGTTTCCTTGCTCTCTCCAGCAGTACTGAGGGTCTTGACGCGCCCGGACTCTGCCTCGCCCGCCGCTGCAAACCGAGGAGTAGCTAGGTGCCTACACCAATCCCCCAGCGTGAACGTTATTCGTTCGCGAACCTTGCCGAGCCGCTTGCGCTGCCCGATCTCATCGCCGTACAGCGAGAGAGTTTCGAGTGGTTCCTGCATCAAGGTTTGGCTGAAACCTTCCGCGACATTTCGCCGATCAAGGATTTCACCGAGTCGCTCCAGCTTGAGCTGGAGTTCGATCCCGATGATGAAGATCTGCGTCCGCCGCCCAAGTTCACGGTAGAGGAGTGCAAAGAGAAGGACATGACCTTCTCGGCTCCCATCTTCGTGCGGGCCCGGTTCATGAACCGCAACACCGGCGAAATCAAGGAGCAGACCGTCTTCATGGGCGACTTCCCCATGATGACCGAGAAGGGCACGTTCATCATCAACGGCACCGAGCGTGTCGTCGTGAGCCAGCTCGTCCGTAGCCCCGGCGTCATCTTCGAGCCCGGCGAGCGTTTCCGCCTGCGTAACCTCTCCAAGCACCAGCTCGTGAAGGGCACGGTCCACCCGTACCGTGGTGAGTGGATGGAGTTCGACGTCGAGCAGAAGCCCGGCAAGGACGTCACCGCTGGAACCCGCGTGGCCCGCAAGCGTCGCATGAGCATCTTCACGCTGCTGCGCGCTCTCGGCTACGACGAGGAGCACGCACCTGGTTTCCTCGATCGCTTCGTCGCTCACTTCGACTTCCTCGAAGGTCAGTACGACAAGGATCGCCACATCGCGCCCACGCAGGATGAAGCGCTGGTCGAGATCTACAAGCGTGCCCGTCCGGGCGAGCCGCCAACGGTTGAGTCGGCCCGCAACTACTTCCGCACCGCGTTCTTCGAGAACCGTCGCTACGACCTCAGCCGAGTCGGCCGTTACAAGCTGAACCGCAAGCTCGGCGCCGAAGTCGCCAAGCTCAAGGACATGTTCGGTCTGGACGACGAACTGCTCGACCTGCCCACCGACGATCAGGATGTGTTGAGCCGCTGCGAAGTGCTCGCCGCTGTCTGCTACATGCTGCACCTCGCCAAGCATGAGCCCGGCTACCGCCTCGACGATCAGGACCACTTCGCCAACCGTCGTATCCGCTCGGTCGGTGAGCTCATCCAGAACCAGGTTCGTATCGGCCTCAGCCGTATGGAGCGTGTGGTTCGCGAGCGCATGACCACCCAGGACGTCGAGGCCATTACGCCCCAGACGCTCATCAACATCCGCCCGGTTGTTGCGGCCATCAAGGAGTTCTTCGGAACCTCCCAGCTGTCGCAGTTCATGGACCAGGTGAACCCGCTGTCGGGCCTCACCCACCGCCGCCGTCTTTCAGCTCTCGGGCCTGGCGGTCTGTCCCGTGAGCGCGCCGGCTTCGAAGTTCGAGACGTTCACTTCAGCCACTACGGCCGCATGTGCCCCATCGAAACGCCAGAAGGCCCGAACATCGGTCTGATCGGTGCGTTGTCCACCTATGCCCGTGTGAACGAGTTCGGCTTCATCGAGACGCCGTATCGCCGTGTCACCAACGGCAAGGTCACCGACGACATCAAGTACATGGCTGCCGACGAAGAAGAGGAATACGTCGTCGCCCAGGCCAACACGCCGGTCAACGCCGACGGCTCATTCAAGGACGAAAAGGTCCTCGTACGCCGTTCGCCACAGGCCGCCAGCTTGGCCGACCTCAAGCTTCAGCTTGAGCGAGACGTGTTCTTCGGTGCCACGACCGACATCGCGTTCGTGAAGCCGGAAGAAGTCGACTTCATGGACGTGTCGCCAAAGCAGATCGTTTCGGTTGCAACCGCACTCATCCCGTTCCTCGAACACGACGACGCCAACCGCGCCCTCATGGGTGCGAACATGCAGCGCCAGGCTGTCCCGTTGCTTCGGTCGGAAGCTCCGTACATTGGCACCGGTATCGAGGCCCGTGCGGCTCGTGACGCGGCCGACATGATCCAGGCGCTCGAGTCGGGCACCGTGCTCGAAGTCAACGGCGATCAGATCGTGGTCGAGTACGACAAGCTCGGCCGCAAGGTGTACCGCCTCGCGAAGTTCCGTCGTTCCAACCAGGACACGTGCATCAACCAGAAGCCCCGCGTGAAGGAAGGCCAGAAGTTGGCCAAGGGCGACGTGCTGGCAGACGGCCCGTCGACCGACGCTGGTGAACTTGCCCTCGGCAAGAACCTGCTCGTGGCGCTTATGCCGTGGGAGGGCTACAACTTCGAGGACGCCATCATCCTCAACGAGCGCATCGTTCGTGACGACGTGCTCACCTCCATCCACATTCACGAGCACGAAGTTGACGCCCGTGACACCAAGCTCGGGCCCGAGGAAATCACTCGGGACATCCCGAACCTCAGCGAGGACATCCTCAAGGACCTCGACGAGCGCGGCATCATCCGTGTCGGTGCCGAAGTCGGCCCCGGCGACGTGCTGGTCGGCAAGGTCACGCCCAAGGGTGAAACCGAGCTCACGCCCGAAGAGCGCCTGCTGCGCGCCATCTTCGGTGAGAAGGCCCGCGAGGTCCGCGACACCTCGTTGAAGGTGCCGCACGGCGAGTCGGGCAAGGTCATCGACGTTAAGGTGTTCAGCCGCGACGAGCATCACGAGTTGCCGCCCGGCGTCAACCAGTTGGTGCGCGTGTACGTCGCCCAGAAGCGCAAGATTTCTGTGGGCGACAAGCTGGCCGGACGTCACGGCAACAAGGGTGTTATCTCCAAGATTCTCCCCACCGAAGACATGCCGTTCATGGCCGACGGTACCGCCGTCGACATCATCTTGAACCCGCTTGGTGTGCCCAGCCGAATGAACGTCGGCCAGGTCCTCGAAGCTCACCTCGGTTACGCCGCTCGATGGGGTTGGACCTACAAGGGTGACAAGGTCGGTGACGCTCCGGTTCGCAACACCAAGACCAAGACCCGGCCCACCACCAAGCCCGCTACCTTCATCGCCACGCCCGTCTTCGACGGCGCTCACTGGGACGAAGAGGAGCAGGCCGGCAAGCACCCGACCATCCAGCACATCCTCGCCAACCTCGAGCCAGAGGCTGCCGACGGTACCCGCCTGATCAACACCACCGGCAAGCTGCAGTTGTACAACGGCCGCACCGGTGAGGCGTATGACCGCCACGTCACCGTTGGCTACATGTACATCTTGAAGCTCGCCCACTTGGTCGACGACAAGATTCACGCCCGTTCCACCGGCCCGTACTCGCATGATCACCCAGCAGCCGCTCGGTGGTAAGGCACAGTTCGGCGGTCAGCGTTTCGGCGAAATGGAAGTGTGGGCCCTCGAGGCCTACGGATCGGCCTACTGCTTGCAGGAGCTGCTCACCATCAAGTCCGACGACGTGCTTGGCCGCGTGAAGGTGTACGAGGCCATCGTCAAGGGCGAGAACATTCCCGAGCCGGGCATCCCCGAGTCGTTCAAGGTGCTCATCAAGGAAATGCAGGCGCTCTGCCTCAACGTTGAGGTTCTGGCCGACGACGGCTCGGAAATCGAAATGCGTGAGCTGGACGAAGACGTGTTCCGCACTGCCGAAGAACTTGGCATTGATATCAGCCGCCCTGAGCGCGGTAGCGACGAAGAAGACGACCGGCGCCGTTCGCGCTCGTCATTCTGAAGGGTTTGAGGAGACATCATGCTTGACGTCAACATGTTCGATCAGCTTCGCATCGGTCTGGCCACAGCGGATCACATCCGCACGTGGTCGGCCGGCGAAGTGAAGAAGCCAGAGACCATCAACTACCGCACGCTCAAGCCGGAAAAGGACGGCCTGTTCTGCGAGAAGATCTTCGGTCCGACCAAGGACTGGGAGTGCTACTGCGGCAAGTACAAGCGCGTCCGTTTCAAGGGCATCGTTTGTGAGCGCTGCGGCGTTGAAGTCACTCGCTCGCAAGGTGCGTCGTGAGCGCATGGGCCACATTGAGCTCGCCGCTCCCGTCGTGCACATCTGGTACCTCCGCGGTACCCGTTCGTGGCTGGCCTACCTCCTCGCCGGCATCGAGCCACGTGAAGAGTTGAAGGCCAAGCAGCTGGAAAAGGTCATCTACTTCGCGGCCAACCTGGTCACCTGGGTTGATGTCGACAAGCGTCACGAGGATCAGTAGAACCTCGAAAACGAGTTGCTCGAAGAGCTCGACGCCATCCGCAAGGAGATGGAGGTCACCATTGACCGCCGCTTCAAGGATGCCGAAGACGAAGTCGCCAAGCTTGAGAAGGACGGCGCCAAAGACTCCGACGTGAAGGCTCGCCAGCGCGCCGTCGAGAAGGACGTCGCGCGGCTGCGTGACCGGTACGAGCAGGAGCTCGAACTGGTCAAGCGCACCTTCGAAGAGTTCAAGGACATCCACTCCCGCAAGATCATCGATGACGAACTGCTGTGGCGCGAACTTCGCGAACGCTACGGCGATTACTTCGAAGGCGGCATGGGTGCCGACGCGATCAAGAGCTTGATCGACCGCATCGATTTCGATGAGGAAGAAATCAAGCTCCGTGACGCCATCGACCCGCAGAACGGCAAGAAGCCGCTCTCAACCCAGCGCAAGCAGAAGGCCATCAAGCGCCTGAAGATTGTGTCGTCGTTCAATCGTCGTGACGAAAATGGTCGCCGGGTCAATGACCCGAAGGCCATGATCCTCGATGTCGTTCCCGGTGATCCCGCCGGAGCTTCGCCCGATGGTCCAGCTCGACGGTGGCCGCTTTGCCACCTCCGACTTGAACGATCTGTATCGCCGCGTCATCAACCGCAACAACCGCCTCAAGCGTCTGCTCGATCTTGGTGCGCCCGAGATCATCGTGAACAACGAAAAGCGCATGCTCCAGGAAGCCGTTGACGCCCTGTTCGACAATGGCCGTCGTGGCCGTCCGGTGACGGGCCCGGGCAACCGTGCGCTCAAGTCACTGTCGGACATGTTGAAGGGCAAGCAGGGCCGGTTCCGTCAGAACCTGCTCGGCAAGCGCGTCGACTACTCCGGCCGGTCCGTCATCGTCGTCGGTCCGACAGCTCAAACTGCACCAGTGCGGTCTACCCAAGCTGATGGCGCTTGAGTTGTTCAAGCCGTTCGTGATGAAGCGCCTGGTCGATTCCGAACTGGCGCAGAACATCAAGTCGGCCAAGCGCATGGTCGAGCGTCGCCGTCCGCAGGTGTGGGACGTGCTCGAAGACGTCATCAAGGAGCACCCGGTTCTGCTGAACCGTGCCCCAACGCTGCACCGTCTCGGCATCCAGGCCTTCGAGCCCGTGCTGGTCGAGGGCAAGGCCATCCAGATCCACCCGCTCGTCTGCACGGCGTTCAACGCCGACTTCGACGGCGATCAGATGGCCGTCCACCTGCCGCTGTCGGCTGAGGCGCAGGCCGAGAGCCGCGTGCTGATGCTCAGCGCCAACAACATTTTGTCGCCGGCGTCAGGTCGACCGATCGTTACGCCTACGCAGGACCTTGTCATCGGTGCGTACTACCTCACCGAAATGGTCGACCGTCGGCCAAGGGCGCCGGTCGTGTGTTCCGCCACCGGTGGGAGGCCTACAAAGCCAACGATCAGGGTGACGTGCATCTGCACGCGCCCATCAAGATCATCGGTACACGTCATGCTGACGGCACCCGCGCTGATCTGGAGTCCACGGTTGGCCGCCTGCTGTTCGAAGCGACGCTGCCAGTGGGCTACACCGAGACGCTACGGTCACGTCACCGTCCATCATCAAGAAGAAGGACATGGGCGTCCTCGTCGAGCGTCTCGCCGAAGGCTTCCACAAGGCACGAAGTTGCCGAGTCCCTCGATGCGATGAAGAACATCTGCTACCGGTACGCCGCGCAGTCCGGTCTCACCATTTCCATCGATGACGTCAAGACGCCGGCCGAGAAGAAGCCGCTGCTCGAGAAGTACGAGAAGGAAGCCGAGAAGGTCGAGACGCAGTTCCGTCGCGGCATCATCACCGACGGCGAGCGTCGTGTGCAGGAAGTCCGTATCTGGACCGAAGCCACCGACAAGATCCGTGAAGCGATGGAAGCCGTGCTTCGGGCCGAGGCGTTCAACCCGATCGAAATGATGGTCGGTTCGGGCGCCCGAGGAAACATGATGCAGGTCCGTCAGATCGCCGGTATGCGCGGTCTCGTGGCCAACCCCCGTGGTGACATGATTCCTCGCCCCATCAAGTCGAACTTCCGTGAAGGCCTCGCCATGCTCGAGTACTTCATTCAGACCCCTGGTGCTCGTAAGGGTCTGGTCGACACCGCGCTTCGTACCGCAGACTCCGGGTATCTCACCCGTCGTCTGGTCGACGTTGCCCAGGAGCTCATCATTCGCGAAATCGACTGTGGCACCAGCCTTGGTGTGTGGGTTGAGAACGTGAAGAAGGACACCGGCAACCAGCGCAACTACCTTGAGACCAAGCTGTACGGCCGTGCCATTCTCAATGACACCAAGCTGTCCAACGGTGAGGTCATCAAGGCCAACTCCATCATCGGCGACATCGAGATGGAAGCCCTGCGAGACGACCCGGCCCACGAGCGCATCCGCGTTCGTTCGGTCTTGACGTGCGATGCCGAGTTGGGCATCTGCGCCATGTGCTACGGCAAGTCGCTTGCTACCGGTAACGCCATCGAGATGGGCGAGGCTGTCGGCGTCATCGCAGCCCAGTCCATTGGTGAGCCCGGTACGCAGCTCACCATGCGTACCTTCCACACCGGTGGTGTGGCCGGTACCGACATCGCAGGCGGTCTGCCCCGAGTGGTCGAGCTGTTCGAGGCTCGCACTCCACGTGGTGCGGCCCGTCTGGCTCGTGCGTCCGGCATCGTCCGTATTGCTGAGGACGAAGGCAAGGGTATTCCGGTCGTCGTCATCGGTGACGATGGCACCGAGGAGAGCTACGGACCGTTCATCCAGAGCCAGATCATCGTGACCGACGGTCAGGAGATCAAGGCTGGCGAGCCCGTTGTGAAGGGCCCGTTCGATCCGAAGGAAATCATCGACATCAAGGGTGTCCGCGAGACGCAGCTGTACTTGGTGGAGGAAGTCCAGAAGGTCTACCGCGACCAGGGCGTGTCGATTCACGACAAGCACATCGAGCTGATCGTGCGTCAGATGACGCGTCGTATCGGCGTGCAGGAGCCGGGTGACACCACGTTCCTTCCGGGCGAGCGTGTTGATCAGCGAGTGTTCCGTGAGCGCAACCGTTCCACGGTCGAGGCTGGCTCCAAGCCGGCCGAGGGTCGTCCCGAGCTGATGGGTATCACCAAGGCGTCGTTGGCCACCGAGTCGTGGCTGTCGGCAGCGTCGTTCCAGGAGACCACCCGTGTACTCACCGAAGCGGCCATCGACGGCCGTGGCGACAACCTGCTGGGTCTGAAGGAAAACATCATCATCGGCAAGCTCATCCCGGCCGGTACGGGTATGCCTCGGTACCGTGAGTTCGATCTCACCGCCCCCGAGTATGAGCCGATGGCGTTCTACACGAGCGACGAAGCCGACCCGGCCGAGTGGCTTGCGTCCATGACCGGCACCACCTACAACGACGACACCGTCGGCGCCTAACCCCGCCGGCAGTACCAGGCCCGCCCCACCCACCCGGGTGCGGCGGGCCTTCGTCGTTTTCGTAGGCCGTCGTGTGCGTTGACCCTCGCTGGACGAGTCGCAACGCGCACGATGTGACAGCCGTGGCCAGGCAATCACCTCGACTGAAGAGGAGCGACAGGAACCAACGGATCGCTCCCTAACGTCATATGAACATAATCGATCGAACCTTGCTCTGGCTCCCCTGGTTGTCCCACGGCAGTCTGGAACCTCGCGATGAAAACGAAGAACGCGCCCCTCGCAGCCTTGATGGTGCTGGCCGGATTGCTTTGTGGTTGTGGGAAGACGACTGCGACGGTTGCGACCTCAGGCTTGACGACTTCGACGACAGTGCCGCCCTTTGTCTGGGTGTGGCTTCCCGGGCTGACCGAGCCAGTGTTCGCAGGCGCTATCGAGCCGATGCCGCGTCCGCGGAAGCGTTCCCGGTCAGCGCAGCGCGGGCACTTTCGGTTCGCGTCCGGCCCCACCGATCTCGATCGTGCGGACGCGATCAGCCTGTACGCACCCGAAGTGCCCCTCACGCCCGGTTGGAAGCTTCCTTCCGACGGACAGGTGGCCGGCGACGACGGCCGCGAGTACCTCGCCAAGCTGTCGCTGTCGACCGACCCCTTCCCGGTCGTAAGAGCCGAGGCTGCAGGCATTGATCTCGCTCGCCGTGTCGGGGTGCCAGTGCCACACACCGAGGTGGTTCGATCGGTGGGCCGTGATGTTCTGCTCGTCGACCGGTTCGACCGCCCCGGGCACCAAGACGCGTCGCTTGCTCGTGTCGGCGCTGACTCTGCTCGGCTTTACGGACTTCCTCGGCGCTCGCTGGTCGAGCTACCCCGAAGGTCCTCGATAACCCTCGCCAATTAGCTTCACCGGGCACTGGCGGCCTCGGCCCGGCAATGCTCGGGTGGATCGTCCTCTACATCTTAATTGGCAACACCGATGACCACTCCCCCAACCATGCAGTGTTCTGGGACGGCCAGCACGTCCAGCTCGCCCCAGCGTACGATCTGTGCCCTCAGCTTCGCACGGGCGAGGCGAACCAGGCCTGGACGTCGGCCGAGCACCGACCGTTGGAACTTCCCGACCCGGTCGAGCAACCGCCTGACCATCGTGCCAGCTGCGCACGACTATGGGTTGACTCCAGCGGCCGCGGGCGACATGTCGACCGGCAGGTCGACATCATCCGAACGCAATGGCAAGACGTCGTCGCCTCTGCCCAGCTCACCCAGCGCGACGAGCAGTCTCTACGGCCGACAGATCTTGAACAACTATGCGCTTACCTGACAACGCGCCAAGCTTGGCTTTTTGTGTCCCACCTGGGTAGGCGCACGCCTTCGTCGTTTCTCATCGAACGATTTCTTGACAATCGATTGACAGACAGAGAGAGAGGGTACTTCGGTTGATTGAACTCACCCGGCAGCAGTCGAAAGGCAGGAAAGTTAAGTGCGGCGGAAACTGATTATGTTTGGTGTTCCTTTCCTTTGCATCGCGTTAACCAGCCCGGTAGTCGCTAAGAAGGTCTCAGCGCTCCCATCGACCGATCACGGGCCCACTGCCATGACTCTGAAATCGGCTCTGACACTGGATCAGGCGAATTACAGGGTGACGATGACCCGACGGACGCACGTGAATTTGTTCGGGACATTCGGTCGGGCCTTTCGAGCGATGAGGTCGGCTCCGTTTGGCTCGACAACGGAACGATCGTCGTCTCGGTCACGGCACGAGCGTCGGCCCGGGGGACCGATGTAGACAAGAAGGCGCAGCTGCACCGAATCAAGAACTTTCGGGTTGCGAAGGCTGATGTCTCCCAGGGTGACATCGAGCGGTTGCGCAGCGCCCTTGAGGCTTCGAAGGTCGCCACGCTTGCACAAGGCGTGTTGGCTTTTGGGACCGATAGCTCCTCTGGCCAGCTGCGCTTGAGCGTGACAGCAGCTAAGGGTCGGCTCGAGAGCGTTCGGTCGCATGTGCTCTCGGCTCTTGGACAGGTGAAGATCTCCACCGATGCACCTTTGTTACAGGCCTTGGTGGTTTTTGGTGAAGGTGAGGTCGGCCAAACCGAACTCCGTGACAGCGCTCCAACGGATAGTGGCGATTGGATAATCTCGAAGAACATCAATGGAAAGCCTTGGACAGGAGTATGCACGTTCGGTTGGGTTCTTGTGCGCCCAGGTGGTTTCGCTGGAGCCACTGCGGGGCATTGCTACGGTCCGGGTGTTACCACGTGCGCATGTTTGGACAATGGCATGTATTTCGCAAACTTGTCGCAGGCATCCACTGGACAGCGAATCACTCCAGGTGTCGGTACGAACACCTATGGCTCGGGTGGTCCTGACGTGTTGGGGTTTTGGTTACTCGATTCCCTCCCGGCTGCAACACCTCGCGTCAATGTGAGTGGGGTGGGTTGGAGAACTGCCAGGGGCAAAACCCTGAAGCCGGATTTGATCTTCGGAGTTTCTGTCTGTTGGTCGGGTTTTGGTTTGCAGAAAAATGCCGGCGTAGGTGAACGGTGTGGAACTGTGAGACTTTCGGAAGTTCAGCTGAACTTTCCTGACGGTGTTGCGAAACATCTCTACTGCAACTACGGACAGAACTACGCAGGCGATAGTGGTGGTCCCGTCTATTGGCGCTGGCCGAACGGGAACGCCGAGCCGACTGGTATCGTCTCGGGTTCGTGGTCGTCTCTCGGGTCAAACTTCAACTGCTTCACGCCGATTTGGGACGTGGAAGCGTCAACTGGTTATCAGGTGTGGACAACCTGATGTGTAAGGGTCCGTCAGGGCCGGCGGGCGCGCTCCTGGCGCTACTGGCAGCTGTCGGTTGCAGCAAGACATGCGCGCAAGTTGGCTTCGTCGATCGCGTCGCAATCACTACTGCGGTGCCGGTGAAAGTCACGCAAGTGTGTTTGGTGAAAACCTGCTCACCGGGTCCGGCAACCGAAGTCGGAGGCGGAGGTGCGCCCGTCGATTTGGGGGTGTTTGGCGATGCCGCTGGCAAACTAGGCAAGCCGGTCGCTCGAATCCGGATCGACTACGTGGACCCCACCGGGGAAACCATACATTTCGACAAGGACGTAAAGGGTTTGGAAATCAACACCAATGGCAAGGGATGCGGCCACAATTTCAGCTTCACGGTTTCTCTCTAAGGTCGCCGGGGCTTCGTGGGCGCGCCGTTTGCCCACGTGTTCAAACTCGTGACGTGCGTCTTTGGCCTGGCGAGCAGTCTCTACGGCCGAAAGATCTTGAACAACTATGCGCTTACCTGACAACGCTCCGAGCTTGGCGTTTCGCATCCGGTGGCCAGACCGGTCGGATCGGTGTCGAACGCAGTTCGGACTGATGGGTATTACCAAGGCGTCGTTGGCTACCGAGTCGTGGTCGTCGGCAGCGTCATTCCAGGAGACCACCCGCGTGCTCACTGAAGCGGCCATTGATGGTCGCGGAGATGGCCTGTTGGGTCTGAAGGAAAACATCATCATCGGCAAGCTCATCCCGGCCGGTACGGGTATGCCTCGGTGTCGTGAGTTTGATCTCACGGCCCCGGAGTATGAGCCGATGGCGTTCTACACAAGTGATGAGGCCGATCCGGCTGAATGGCTTGCGTCAATGACCGGTACCACCTACAACGACGACACCGTCGGCGCCTAACCCCGCCGCCAGTACCAGGCCCGCCCCACCCACCTCGGGTGCGGCGGGCCTTCGTCGTTTTACGAACAAGCAGGTCTTGCCGAGGCAGCAAGGGCTCCCGCTCGGCGGTATACTCTGGCTATATGAAGGCGACGACGGTGAAGATCAGCGTTGAAACTCGGGAGCGGATCCGTGCTCTCGGTGGGGCCACAGCGGAGGAGACGATCGTCGAGGCCATCGATGCCTTGGAAGCCGATCGGTTCTGGGCGCAGGCGGACGCAGCGCTGGCATGGCGCAAAGGTCTATCCGCCGAGCATCTTGCCGAATTGAAGCAACAAGAAGCCGATGTTGACGCTGCGTTCGACGGTGTCGGGTGATTCAGCCGGGCGATATCTATCTCGCTGACCTCAACGAAGAGGTGCGACGAAGAGTGTTGGTCGTCTCGAACGCTCGCTTCGCGAACGCCTCGGGTCGGGCTGTGGTGATCCCGGAAATCGTCGGCCCGATCGAAGAAGTCCCCCTTCCGTGGCGTATCGACGTTGAGGACGGCATCTTTGCGGTAGATCTGCTGCGCAGCATCCCCACCGAGCGACTGCTCGAGCAAAGAGGCCGAGCCTCGTTTCCTGCGATGGTGAAGATCAGGCGAGCCATCGTTCACATCACGTGAGGCCCGAAAACGTTGGGTCGGGTTTGCTCGTGGTAGCACGCAAGCCCTAGCATCGCATGGTTCATTTGGAAAGAGTTTGAGGTAACGCGTGCCCACTATTCAGCAGCTGGTCCGGTATGGCCGGTCAACGAAGACGACGAAGACCAACACACCGGCGCTGAAGGGCGCTCCGCAGCGCCGTGGCGTGTGCACCCGCGTGTACACCAACACCCCCAAGAAGCCGAACTCGGCTCTCCGCAAGGTCGCCCGTGTTCGCCTCACCAGCGGCATGGAAATCACCGCTTACATCCCGGGTGAGGGACACAACCTGCAGGAACACTCCATCGTGCTCGTACGCGGCGGTCGTGTGAAGGACCTCCCAGGTGTGCGCTACAAGATCATCCGCGGCACCCTCGACTCCAGCGGTGTCAAGAACCGCAAGCAGGCCCGCAGCCGCTACGGCGCCAAGAAGAGCAAGTAAAGGTATTTGAGCCATGCCCCGTAAAGGTCCTGCCCCCCGCCGCGAACTGACCCCCGACCCGGTCTACCGCTCGCTGCTCGTTACCCAGCTTGTAAACAAGATCCTGCTGTCGGGCAAGCGTTCCGTTGCCGAGCGCATTGTGTACGACGCGCTGAAGGAAATCGAAGCCAAGACCGGCGCCGAGCCGATCGCCGCCCTCAAGCGCGCCATCGACAACGTCAAGCCGCCGCTCGAGGTTCGCAGCCGCCGCGTTGGTGGCGCCACCTATCAGGTTCCGGTTGAGGTTCGCCCCCGCCGCGCCAACACGCTTGCCATCCGCTGGCTGGTTGGTTTCTCTCGTAACCGTCGTGAAAAGACCATGGCCCAGCGCCTGGCAATGGAATTGCTCGACGCCAGCAACGGTGTTGGTGCTTCCATCAAGAAGCGCGACGACCTGCAGAAGATGGCCGAGTCCAACAAGGCCTTCGCCCACTACCGCTGGTAGTAGTTTACAAAGCCTCAAGTTTTTCCAAGAACTGACGATTGAATGGTGGCCGGGTTTTCTTACCCGGTCACCGTTGCGTAACCGCCCTTTGACACCGTTGCATCCCCCCGACTTGAAGAGTGAGCCCCATGGCCAAGCGTGAATTCCCCCTCGAACGAACCCGCAATATCGGCATCATGGCCCATATTGACGCCGGCAAGACCACCACGACCGAGCGCATCCTCTATTACACCGGCAAGACCTACAAGATCGGTGAAGTTCACGAGGGCGCAGCGGTCATGGACCACATGGTGCAGGAGCAGGAGCGTGGCATCACCATCACGTCCGCCGCCACCACGTGCGTGTGGGAGAACCATCGCATCAACATCATCGACACGCCCGGCCACGTCGACTTCACCATCGAAGTCGAGCGTTCGCTCCGTGTGCTCGACGGCGCAGTTGCCGTGTTCGACTCCGTCGCCGGTGTAGAGCCCCAGACCGAGACGGTGTGGCGCCAGGCCAACAAGTACAAGGTGCCGCGCATGTGCTTCATCAACAAGATGGACCGCACCGGCGCCAACTTCTACCGCACGGTCGACATGATCATCGCCCGCCTCAACTCGACCCCCGCCGTCATCCAGCTGCCGATTGGCTCAGAGGGTAACTACAAGGGTCTTGTCGATCTGGTGAAGATGAAGGCTCTCGTCTGGGACGAAAACAAGGACAAGGGCGAGCACTACGACATCGTCGACATTCCCGCCGACATGGTCGCCGAGTGCAACGAGTGGCGCACCAAGATGCTCGACACCATCTGCGGCGTTGACGACAACCTCATGGAGAAGTACCTCAACGATGAGGAGCTCACCGAGGCCGAGCTGAAGGCTGCTATCCGTAAGGGCACCCTGGCGTTCGATTTCGTGCCGGTGCTGTGCGGCTCGGCATTCAAGAACAAGGGCGTGCAGCCCATGCTCGACGCCGTTATCGACTTCATGCCGTCCCCGCTCGATATCCCCGACGCAACGGGTCTTGACCCGAAGGACCAGCCCATCACACGGCCGGCCTCCGAAGAGGCGCCGTTCTCGGCGCTCGCGTTCAAGATCGTGGCCGACCGCTTCGGCAAGCTCACCTACTTCCGCGTGTACTCGGGCAGCATCTCCAAGGGTGATGAGGTCTACAACTCCACCAAGGAAAAGCGCGAGCGTCTCGGCCGCATTCTGCTCATGCACGCCAACCAGCGTGAAGACCTCGAAATCGCCCGTGCCGGCGACATCGTTGCCGGTCTCGGCTTCCAGCAGGTCACCACCGGTGACACGCTGTGCGACCGCGCCCACCCGATCGTCCTCGAGCGTATTGAGATTCCCGAGCCCGTTATCCACGTGGCCGTGGAGCCGAAGACGAAGAACGACCAGGAGAAGCTGGGCAAGGCCCTCTACTCCCTGTCGGAAGAAGACCCCACCTTCCGCGTGCGCACCGACGAAGAGACCGGCCAGACCGTCATCTCCGGAATGGGCGAGCTTCACCTCGAAGTGCTTGTTGACCGCATGCTGCGTGAGTTCAACGTTGACGCCACCGTTGGTAAGCCGCAGGTGGCCTACCGCGAGACGATCACCAAAGAAGTTCCGAACATCGTCTATAAGCACATCAAGCAGACCGGTGGTACGGGCCAGTTCGCGCACGTCGTCATCACGCTTGAGCCCACCGGCCCTGGTGGCGGTTACCAGTTCGTCGACAAGGTCACGGGTGGCCGTATTCCTCGTGAATACATCCCCGCCGTTGATCAGGGTATCCAGCAGGCGCTCGACGCTGGCGTGCTCGCCGGGTACCCCACGGTTGACGTGAAGGCCACACTTGTTGACGGTAGCTACCACGACGTCGACTCCTCGGAAATGGCGTTCAAGATCGCCGGATCCATGGCCTTCAAGGAAGGTGCCCGCAAGGCTTCACCGGTATTGCTCGAACCGATCATGTCGGTCGTGTGCGTTACCCCCGACGACTACATGGGCGACGTCATGGGTGACTTGTCCAGCCGCCGCGGCAAGATTGAAGGCATGGAGGCCGAAGGCAACAACCAGGTCGTCCGTGCTCAGGTTCCGTTGTCCGAGATGTTCGGCTACAGTACCGACCTCCGTTCCCGTACCCAGGGCCGTGCGACTTACAGCATGGAATTCAACTCGTACCAGCAGGTTCCGGCCGCCATCGCGGACGACATCGTCAAGCGAGTCCGGGGCGAATAGCCCCTCTCTGTTTCCCTCCGCATCACCGTTCTTTGACAACTCGTACTCGATAGAAAGAAAGATCCGCCATGAGCAAGGCCAAGTTCGAACGTAACAAGCCGCACGTCAATATCGGCACCATGGGTCACATCGACCACGGCAAGACCACCCTCACCGCTGCGATCTCGAAGACGCTTGCTGGTAAGGGTCTTGCTAATTTCACTGCTTTTGATCAGATTGATAAGGCGCCGGAGGAGAAGGCTCGTGGTATCACGATCTCGATCGCGCATATCGAGTACGAGACGTTGAAGCGCCATTACGCCCATGTGGATATGCCGGGTCACGCTGACTACATCAAGAACATGATCACCGGCGCGGCGCAGATTGATGGTGCGATCCTGGTGGTTGCGGCCACGGATGGTCCGATGCCCCAGACGCGTGAGCATGTGCTCCTTGCCCGTCAGGTTGGTGTGCCGTACATCGTTGTGGCGTTGAACAAGGCCGACATGGTTGAGGACGAAGAACTCCTTGAGTTGGTGGAGCTTGAAGTGCGCGAACTGCTCTCGTCGTTCGAGTTTGATGGTGATAACTGTCCGGTCGTCCGCGTTTCGGCGTTGAAGGCGTTGGAGGGTGACGCGGCGTGGCAGGAAAAGATCATGGAACTCATGGACGTGTGTGACAACAGTGTGCCGGAGCCGGTGCGCGAGTTGGATAAGCCGTTCTTGATGCCGATTGAGGATGTGTTCACGATCACGGGTCGTGGCACGGTCGTTACCGGCAAGGTGGAGCAGGGCAAGGTTCACACGGGTGATGAGATCGAGATCGTCGGTTTGCGCAACACCCAGAAGACGACGTGCACGGGTGTGGAGATGTTCCGCAAACTGCTTGATGAGGGTCAGGCTGGCGACAACATTGGTGCACTTCTTCGTGGCACGAAGAAGGAAGATGTGGAGCGTGGTCAGGTGTTGTGTAAGCCGGGCTCGATTACTCCTCATACCGATTTCGAGGGTCAGGTGTACGTCTTGTCGAAGGAGGAGGGTGGTCGTCATAAGCCGTTCTTCAATAACTATCGTCCGCAGTTCTTTTTCCGTACGACTGACGTGACCGGGACGATTCAGTTGCCGGAGGGTACCGAGATGGTGATGCCGGGTGACAACGTTGCGATGACGGTGCAGTTGGGTAAGCCGATCGCGATGGACGAAGGTCTGCGGTTCGCTATTCGTGAAGGTGGCCGTACCGTTGGTGCCGGCCGCGTCGTCAAGATCAACAAGTAAGGGATTCCTTCATGGCACAGAGCATCCGTATTCGCCTGAAGGCATACGATCACGAGATCATCGACACCTCCACCAAGAAGATCGTGGAGACAGTCGTCCGCACCCAGGCAACGGTTCGTGGGCCCATCCCGCTTCCGACCACGAAGCACCGCTACACGGTCATTCGTTCGCCTCACAAGTACAAGGACTCACGTGAGCACTTCGAGATGCGCATTCATAAGCGCCTCATCGACATCGTGAATCCCACCGCCAAGACCATCGATTCGCTCCAGCGCATCGAGCTCCCGGCCGGTGTCGACATCGAAATCAAGATCCAGAACTCCTGAATCTGTTGGGGGAGGGGGCGTCATCTTCGGATGGCGCCCCCTTGGCCGTTTTTGGTCTGCGTCGCACCAAACCGTCGCGAGCCGCGCCGTGCCCTGGAGCGTCGCTGATCAGGGCGCTACAGGATTGTGAATCTGGTGTCGTAGGACAGCATCAGAATCACATAAAGGTGCGCCAGAGGAAGACACATGGGAACCTCGTCATCGACTCGGTCGGCGCGGAAGCGAACCTGCGGCTCTTGATCGATGCAAGCACCCACCTGATCATGGACCACCTCGCCGCCCTGAGCTGATCGTCCCGCCCACCCACGGGAGTGCCGACACCCGCATAGCCGAGAGTTACGGTCGCTCGGCCGTCACTGCCCAGCAGCCGCGGCTGGCGTTATGGATGTGAATGCGGTCGGTGTCTTCGTTGCTGAACAGTCGGTCGAGGTTGGTGGCGAGATCGGTGCCGTCGATGATGGCAGCGTCGATCATCATGGCGTCGTTGTCGAAGGCCCGTACCGATAGCTGGCGGCCGGTCAGCTGGCTTGGAAGTTCTGCGCTGGGCGTGGCTGGTTCGCACGGGTGAAGGTGCAGAAAGATCGGGCTGGCCGAACGGTACGGCGAGTCTTGATCGAACGGATCGTGCGAGACCAGCACAAGCTCCTCGCCAATCTCTGCGTCTCGCAGGCACTGGCGACACGGGTACCCGGGCTTCTCGTCAGCGACGTAAGTCGGCCCACCCGCCCGACGAAGTTCATCCGCTGTGTTGGCATCGATCGCGACGAGTCGAAAAGTATCCATGTCGCGAGCGTACGCCCGACGCCAAGTCTTGACTAGCGGAAAAGAGACACGGCGTTAGGCGGCCGAATCGATGAGCGCTTGGATCAGCGGGTGGACACCCTCGTCGTGGGCGGCAGCCATCTGCGGCTGGAACAGCGTGGCCACGAAGAACGGATGATCGGGGAGCTCGATGCCTTCCACGCCGGCGTCCTCGGCATGGGCGGACACGATCACGCCGTGCTCGACCAAGCGAGCCAACTGTGCGTCGGGTACGCCGAAGTTGCAGAAGTGAAAGCCGACGAAGGGCTCGCTGCCGCAGATGTTCGCCAGCCGGGTGCCAGGCACGGTCGTGACGGTTCGCTGTTCGCCAAACAAGCTGCAGACGAGACGATCGACGACCAACTCCTCGGCATCCGGATACGTCTCGGCATGACTAGCGCCCTTCCATCCGGCCACGTTGCGGGCGTACTCAACCATTGCGTATTGGAATTCGCCACACGTGCCGAGGAACGGCTGCCCGGTTGTCCGAGCGTGCGTGATCGCTGCGTACACGGCATCGTCAGTCACGTACGGCGTTCCCGGCAGCGCCCAGACCCCGTCAGCGCCTTTAACGATGCGCTCGAAGTCCGGTTCGTCCGTGCCCACCCACCGCATGTCGACGTCATTGGACAACAGCGCCACCGTCGCCTCAATCGCCCGATGCGACTCATAAGCCAGATTCAGATCCCCAACCATCGCAACGAACGTCATGCCCTTCGACGGTAGCCGCGCAGCTCGCACGAGCTTTGTGATTTTGATGTTGTAGAGCAACATCAGAATCACAGAAGTAACGTCAGGCGCGGGGCGATTGGCTCTTACGCGTGATTCGTATCGCTGCTACGTTTCGCGCAGAACTAGTGGCGGAGCGTGAGATGCGTAGGTGTTTGAAAATAGCGGCAGTCGTCGCCTTGATAACCGGTGGGCTGACAATAGCGACGGCGGGGGCTCGCCCCGCCGCCGCTGCGCCTATTGTTCCGGCCACACCGTGGCAGGTCGCGCCTGTCGCCGCCATACCAGCCGACGTGATCCAGATTCCGAATGCTGCGCCGGGCGTGGGCTTCACAGCGGTGAGCGAATATCAACTCAAGGTCGATCTAAATGGGGACGGGGATACGAACGACTTCGGGCTCGAACGTGTTGACCCCTCGACAGGAATCAGCATTCCGTTTGTTGGAGCCGTGCTCGATTTCGCCAACTTCGATCCTGCCAGTGGAGCTTCACATCAGTTCGTCGACTATGTCGATCTCGGCGAGTCCGTTCGAGGGGGTCTGTTTATCTGGGCCGCCGAGCGCCCCGGCATCGACCTTGATGGGGATGGAGCAGCCAACCACACCGGCTATTTCTGGGCATCGGGGAGCGGGATAGCCCGGTTTGTTCGAGCCGGAAAGCCCTACCTGCCTCTTTACTCCTCCATCAGCATCGGGGCGATGTACGGGCAAGGGGCTGGCGTGGTGGTGGCTGAGAGCGAGACTGACCGAAATGCTGACCTCGACGGAAACGGTACCGTCGACGTGGGCCACTTCGACATCATCAATCTCCACGCCGGCGGCACAGCCACGGTGGCTCATGTGCAGACCATTGCCGATCCATCGCTAACACATCTGCATGATGGCTCGGTCGGTGGTTCGCTATTCGTGGGTACTGATGGCTCCATGCGAACCTATAACCCCGACGCTCGGGTCGTCGGCCACATTGGCGATGCGGTGTATCGCAATGTGGTGCTCGAGTTACGTGTGGCAGTTGGGACCGCTGCTGCTGGACCGCCCGGGGACTGCTGCGGTCGAAGTTGGCGGACGAGTTGTTGCTCAGGACGAGAGCTCGGTGTGGTTGGAGCAATCCGAGGTTGCGGCCGGTCGAGACGTGAGTGGCGATGGAACCATCGATCCGACGACCTTCGCAACTTGCCGCGTCGTGGCGGACTTCACGAAGACGTGCTCTGCCGTGGTGCAATACGGCCAGCCAACCCGTAGCTTCTCCACCGGCCCCGGATATCTGATGTTCTACGGGAACTCACCGGTACCTGCCTTGACCGGTTTCAAGCTTCACCTTTTGGGACCATCGGGCCTCATCGCTTCGTACGAAAGTCAGTACGCCAACCGCCTCGGGGACGGCTCGTACGCCTTTGTTGAGCGAACGAAACCGATTGGCGCAGATCCCTATTGGGGAGCGGCTGTCCGCATCGTGCGCGGCGGCGTGGTGAGTGCGCCCGTGTGGTCGCAGCGAATGGTGACACAACCCCCATTCATCGCATCGCTCGGCGACGGACGCGCCCTGGTGACCATTGGTGAGGGATTTGCGTTGCTTATGGACGGCTCTCCGAATCTCTATGCTGAGGACCTGAACGGCAACGGACGCCTGGGCGACGACGTGACGTTTCTCTACGCCGACGGAGCTATGGCCAACCTTCGCGTCACGGCCGATCCAGTCTCCTACTACGGGCGATTTGCTCGGCTCGGTGACGCGGCCCAACGGTCCGATCTTCATTTCGGTAATCGAGGATGAGTTGGGTGCGGATCTGAATGGTGATGGCGACACCCTTGACGCAGTTGCTCACGTCGTGGACGGCGCAACCGTCATCAATCTCGGTTTGGCGGAGTCGCATGACGGCAACTTCGGTGGGGCTTACTTCCAGCCTGCCGGATCGGATTCGATCTACACCCGGGTGCGCGAGGAGGACGAGGGGCGAGATCTAAACGGGAATGGAACTATCGGTTTCTTCGACTACGGGTACTACCTCGTTAGCCGGATTCCCTCACTCGGGTTCGTGACACCGGCGCGATTGTTGGATACCCGGCCGGGTGGGCAGGTCGGCTACACCGGCGCGAAGCCGGGCGCCGGGCAAACCCTTGAAGTGCAGATCGCTGGCCAGGGTGGTCTGCCGGTGAGTGGGGTGCGGGCGGTTGCTTTGAACGTGACGATCACCGACGCGACCGCGCCAGGATTCGTGACGGTGTGGGGTGATGGCGATCGGCCCGAGACGTCGAATCTCAACGTCCAGACCGTTGGGCAAACCGTCCCGAACATGGTCATCGTTCCTGTCGGCGCCGATGGGAAGGTGCGTATCTTCACCGATCACGGTGGACACCTCCTCGCCGATGTCGCTGCATGGTGGGGCGACGATTCCGGGCTCACGCCGCTGACGCCATCGCGTTTGTTGGACACCCGATCAGGCGCGAAACCGGCGCCGGGTAGTGTCACGAACTTGCATGTCGCCGGGCGTGGCGGGGCACTCGCCGCAGGACCGATGGTGGCCGTGCTGAACGTGACGCTCACTGCCTCGACGGCAGCTGGATTTGTGACCGTGTGGGGACCCGGCGACCGACCGGCCACGTCCAATCTCAACGCCACTCGTGTCGACCATACAGCCGCCAATCTCGTCATCGTCCCGATTGACGCCAATGGAGACGTTCACCTCTACACCGACAACGGCACTCACCTCATTGCGGACCTCACCGCCGTCTTTACCAGTGGCGTCAGCGTCATCGCACCCAACCGGATCCTCGACACCCGAAACACGACGAAGCCGAATCCCGGCGAAACCATCACGGTGCCCGTTGGCGTCCCCGCCGGCACACCGGTCGTAGTCAATGTCACTGCCACTGCCGCGACAGGGCCTGGCTTCGTGACCGTCTGGCCTGACAACGGTCGGCCGAACGCTTCCAACCTCAATATCGTCACCGCCGGGCAAACCATCCCCAACCTCGTCATTGTTCCGGTGGGAGCAGATGGCAACATCCGTCTGTACACAGATGCTGGAACGCACCTCATCATCGACCACCTAGCCACCCTGAGCTGAACCGCCCAATGGCGCCGAACATCCCCGACGGTTCGTTCACACCAACCGAGGATCTACTTGTCTACGCGGTCAAGGCCGGCGGCATTCAGCAGGGTTACCAAGGAGCGGGGACGAGGCCTTGGCTTCAACGTTTGACCGTGGCGACTGCGGGATACGCGCTCGAGCGCACTTGTCATTTCGGTTGTGTCGCCGGGGCGAAGGAAGCCGTATTTGGAGGCAATCTTTTCGAAGGCACCCAAGTTCGAGGTGACCCTGGCCATTCTGGCGGTGTGCATCTATCTCGCTCCACTCATATTCGCCTACACGTCACTGTCCGTTCTGCCGAAACTGATTCGCAACGTTGCGAAGCCGGTCGCTGGTGAACGGCCGTTCGCGTTGCCCAAGGTGCCGATGCGAGCGAGCTGGAAACCCGTGGTTCGGACGCTTTGGTGGATCATCGTTGCCACCCTTCTCGGCCTTGCAGTCGCACCCGCACTTGCGATCCGGGCCTGTGTCGTGCTCGGTGCTGTCGAAGGGGTATTGCTGCTAATTGTCCTTGCGTTTGAACAGTGGCGAGGCGTCCAGGTGATCGTGTTTTTCGCAAGGAACGGTCTCCGCAGCCGGCATCAGTTCCACGCCTTGTACGTTCGCGGTCAGATTTGGCCGATGATAGATGCCCTCGGGCGGGTAGACTCTCAACTGATTTCCCTCATTGCCGTGAGGTTCATTTACGCCCGTAGATATGACGACTCGATGGCGCTTTTGAAAGCCCGATTCGCCCATGTGCATGAGGCGCACGTGGCAGTGAACATTGCGTGCTGCCTCACCCGTCTACAGCGGATTGACGAAGCACGTTACTTGGTTACGGGCGGCGCACGCCATTGTCCCTCTTACCAAACACGTGACACGACTCTCCAGCCTCCGTCCACTTCGCAAGGCCGGCCTACTCGACCGAGTTCGACGCTCGCTAGGGAGCTTTCACGGTTTCGGGTTTGGCGCCGACGGTGGCGAGGAGCTTGGTCCATGCGTCTGTGCTGACGGGCTGGAGGCTTTCGGCGAGGCGTTGCAACGTAGCGACGTCGCTGCCGATTCCCTTGACTTCAACGAGCAGGCCGGGTGACTCGGCCCAGACCAATCGCGACGTGTTCGTCGTGGGGTCAGTCACGATGTAGCCATCATGTCCTCGCACCTTGGTGGCAGTGAACGAACCGGGGGTCTCGATGGCGTACGACTCGATCGTCCCGCTGTCGATCGGGTTCATCGCAGATCTTGACCGACCCGTAATCGAGCATTGTCGATCGATACTGCTCGATGCTGTGTCGCGATGACTTTCGACTTCAACGAATCCGGGCACAAGCGACGCAACGTTGGTGCGGTCCGCTGTCCAAGTCGCCGTGAGCGATTTGGCGATGGTCTCAAGTTCGGTCTTGGGTAAAGCCACGTCCTGACAGTCGGAAGTAGAGGCCATTTGGATCGATCCCGTTCATCCGTAGTATCGACTCAGTCGAGCACACGCTCGGTGAGTGGCGCTTGCCCCTGGACAGTAACTGTCGAAGGGTTTGGCTCGATAGGCCTCGAGCGGAACAACTCGATCTCGACCGCTCGTGACCCGGGTGCCGTGCCTGCCTCTCGGTAGATCAGTTGCTGCGAGAAGGCAACAGGAACGTCGAAGTTCGCCTCGATACGTTCGATCGTTCGCTGCGCTGAGTTGGCCAAAGTCGCCTGTGGCCTGAGGGACGAGCAGGGGCATCGTCCAGGACTTCGACGCGGCCAATGGGACTGGCCGCTGCGGTAGTAGCTTGAGCGATCGTCGAAGGGGATCCGGTTGCGCCGTCGTCTTGGATGCCGATGTCCTTCGACTTCAGCAACTTCGCCCATTCGGTTCGAGCTGACTCGTCGCAGACTTTCGGCGGCTCGGCGGACCTGTTCGGCGGCGACGCCAAACCCGAGTAACTTGGATCAACAAATCAGCGGTCTCCGGCCACACAAGGCTGACCTCTTGCTCGTCGCCGACGCACTGAGCCCATCGTGGTCACGTACTTTCGTTGCCGTGAGTTTGCCAGATTGGCCGACCGTCCCATTGGTCGAGATTCCTCGATGATGCTGGCCAGATCTTGGACATTATTTGGTGACGCCCGCTATCGTCCATCGAGAAGGTGGCCTGATGTTCCGAGTCGGCGGCATCGATGCTTTGATCGACAACAATTTTGAGTCCCTCGGGTAGAAAGGACGACGTTCGCTCCGTCAGCCGGATTCGGTGACACTGCCCTGGCCGACCCGGCAATCCGTTCGATTTCCGCATATGTCACCCCGAGACCGGCGATGCGAATCGTGACCGGGCCGTCAGTCAGCCAGATCGCAGGCAGCCCTGCGGCACTTGCGTCGAATGCCTGCCGACCTTGAAGCACGATCGGGTGGCCGGGAATGTGACCTTCCCAAACTTTCGTCGGCGAGGTCGTGATTTGTACGGCTCTTGCGCCGATCGGCTTGAGGGATCCCGGTACACCTGATCCCTGAACGGCTGGCCATTGCGATACGGTGTAGTCATTGGCTCCGACGAACGCGAACCCGTCCGGTAGCCAGGTCGGTAGATAGATCGGCATCGTCTCGGGAGTGAGGTTGCCGGTTCGGGTGCGGGCCGCGTTGTCGCGGACCATGATGCCGGCGGCGAGGAGGCCAGCGGCGACGGCGACCAGCCCGACTAGCCATGGCCTGCGGCGGTAACGCCGGGCTGGCTCGTCGGGCTGCAGATAGCTGATGGTTGCATCCTCAACGAGTTCCGCTCCATCGACGGCGACGGCGGGCGCGTCGAGGGTCATCTCGCGGGCGAGGGCGGTGAAGATGCGGTGGTTGGCTTCGGGGGAGAGGGGTTCGGTTTCGAGGAGGGGGAAAGTGTTCATTGGTCGTTCCGATCCGTCGGGAGGTTGTGGGAGGAGCGAAGGCGGGCGGTGGCGCGGGACAGGCGGGACTTCACCGTGCCAACGGGAAGGTCGAGCACTGCCGCTGCCTCGGACTGGCTGAGGCCGCCCACGAGGCAGAGCGACACGACCTCGCGTTGCTCATCGGGCAGGGCGTTGATGCGGGGGATGAGCCGACGAGCTTCGGCCTGATCGGCGAGGCGCTGGTCGACCAGCGCACCTTCATCCGGCTCGGCGAAATCAGGCGCCATACGGCCCATGGCCGAGGTTCGCCGCCGTTCGGATCGCCAGGCAGTCCGCAGTACGTTGTTGGCGATGCCATACAAGTAGGCGATCGGCGTCACGTCAATGTCGGCAATGCGGTGCCGGGCCCGCCAGGCAGCCACGAACGTGGAGGCGGTCAATTCCTCCGCTTCGGCCGCTAAACAGCCGTGGCGCAGGAAGAAGTTGTACACCCGCTCGGCGCTGTCACGGTAGATAGCCGTGAATCCGTCGGTCGACAGCCAATCCGTCACCGGAGGGCGCTCAGATTCTTTGATCACACCACCCCTCATGTCCGCAGACTGCCACGCGGTTCCTGACCGGATAGTGATTTTGCTGTCGTAGAGCAACATCAGAATCACAAACCTGCTCGCCCAACCGCCGAGGACGACCCGAATGGGCCAGTTGGCGCACCACATTCCCGCCAGCTATAGTTGACCGGCTTGCAATAACTCCCTCCGGGGAAGAGTTGCTGGAGACCAATCGACGTCCGTGCGTGCCTGGGTAACCGGGGACCGCTCGGCAGAAGTAGTCAAAGGCTCCGCTTGGCTTGCGCCCAGTGGAGCTTTCGCATGAAACGGGCTTGGGGCATCCCTCAAGTTCGCCACCACCGGAAACGACAAGGATGCTCCCATGGCGACGAAAGCCATCGTCGGCGAGAAACTTGGTATGACCCAGGTCTGGGGTGATGACAACAAAGTCATCCCAGTCACGGTTCTGAAGGTCGCTCCCCTCCGCATTGTCCAGGTCAAGACGACTGAGCGAGACGGATATACGGCCCTTCAGGTCACCTACGGTCAAAAAGACGCCAAGAAGCTCACCAAGCCTGAGGCCGGACACTTCGCAGCAGCGGGTGTTGCCGCCGGGACCAATCTCATCGAGCTTCGCCTCGAGAGCGTCGACGGGTTTGCCGTCGGCCAAGAGATCACGGTCGAAACGCTACTCAAGGGCGAAAAGGTCGATGTGACCTCCACCAGCCGCGGTAAGGGCTGGACTGGCGCCATGAAGCGTCACAACTTCAAGGGCCAGGGCGCCAGCCACGGTAACCACAAGATGCACCGCTCGCCGGGCTCTGTTGGTTCCTGCTCGTTCCCCGGTCGTGTCTTCAAGGGCATCAAGATGGCTGGCCGCTCCGGCCATGAGTCCGTCACGACCCTGAACCTCGAAGTGGTGTCGGCTGATCTTGAGCGCAACCTGTTGCTGGTCAAGGGCGCTGTGCCCGGCCCCAACGGTGGCGTCGTCATCGTCCGCAACGCCGTCAAGGCACCGAAGAAGGCGAGCAAGTAATGGCGCACGTTTCACTTCTTTCTCCCTCCGGCGCATCCAACGGCACGGTTGAACTGGCCGAATCCGTCTTCGGTGTGCAGCCCAACGTCCCGGTCATGCACCAGGTCGTGACGGCGCAGCTGGCCAAGCGCCGTGCTGGCACGCAGAGCACCAAGACCCGCGCCGAGGTATCCGGTGGCGGCAAGAAGCCTTTCAAGCAGAAGGGCACCGGTAACGCCCGTCAGGGTTCCACCCGTGCGCCGCAATGGCCCGGTGGTGGTATCGCCCTCGGACCGAAGCCGCGCAAGTACGCCCAGCGCACCCCCAAGAAGATGGTGCAGCTTGCCCTTCGCTCGGCCCTCAGTGACCGTGCGATGAACGGCAAAGTCCTGGTTGTCGATTCGTGGAACTGGTCGGCGCCCAGCACCAAAGCTGCCGTCAAGTCCCTGAAGGATCTCAACGTCACCGGCTCGGCCCTCGTGGTTGTCGATCGTGATGATGAGAACGTCATCAAGAGCTTCCGCAACCTGCAGAACGTGCAACTCGTCGAGCGGGCTGAGCTGAACGCCTACGACGTGCTGTGCAACGACTTCGTCGTGTTCTCATCGGCAACCCTTCCGGGCGAAGAGTCCACCGCTCCGAAGGTGCGCACGGTTCGCCTCGCTCGCCTCGGTGCCTTGACCCCGATGGATACCGACACCGCTGCTGCATCGGCGCCGAAGGCCAAGGCCGCTCCGAAGGCCAAGCTCGCTCCGAAGGCCAAGCTCGCCGCCGCCGCACCGAAGGCTGCACCGGTTGTAGAGGCTGCGGCTCCGGTCGCTCTCGGCGACACCTCATCTGCCACCGCCGAGCAGGCGAAGGTCACCCGCAAGGTCACCATCCGCACCATTGTTGACGGTGTCGAAACGGTCGAGGAACTCGAAGAAGAAGTCGAAATGGTCGACGCTGACACCATCGTCGATCACAACCCCGACACCATCGATACCCACACCACCACCACGACGCAGACCATCGTGGACGGCAAGGTTGTGTCGCACACCGAGCACTCTGAGACCGAGGAGAACAAGTGAAAGACCCTCGTGACATCATTCTCGCTCCCGTCGTGAGCGAGAAGAGCTACGGCCTGATCGAGCAGAACGTCTACACCTTTGTGGTGCACCCTGATGCTCGCAAGCCCGAGATCCACGACGCCATCGAGGCCATCTTCGGTGTGAAGGTGCTCAGCGTGAACACCATGAATCGCAAGGGCAAGAAGCTGCGTGCCCGCAAGTCCAACAAGATGGGCAAGCGCCCTGACACCAAGCGGGCACTCGTTACCCTCGCCGCCGGCGAGCGTATCGAGCTGTTCGAGAGCTGAGAGGATCGTCATGGCTCTTCGCAAACGCAAGCCGACCAGCGCCGGCCGCCGGTTCCAGACCGTCTCCGACTTCGCGGACGTCACCAAGTCCACGCCGGAAAAGTCGCTGCTTGATTCCAAGCACAACACCGGTGGTCGGAACTCGTACGGCCGCAAGACTGCTCGTCACAAGGGCGGCGGACACAAGCAGCAGTACCGCATCATCGACTTCAAGCGGAACAGCAAAGATGGCGTTGACGCCAAGGTTGCCGCTATCGAGTACGACCCGAACCGCACCTGCCGCATCGCGCTTCTCCACTACGTGGACGGCGAGAAGGCGTACATCTTGGCGCCGAAGAACCTCAGCGTTGGCGATCACGTGATTGCCGGCCAGGGCGCCGACATCAAGCCGGGCAACGCCATGCCGCTTCGCTACATCCCGGTCGGTACGACGGTCCACAATGTGGAGCTTCGTCCGGGCCAGGGTGGCCGTATGGGTCGTTCCGCCGGTTCCGTCATCCAGCTCGTTGCCAAGGAAGGCGACTACGCAACCCTGCGTCTTCCGTCCTCGGAAATGCGCCGTGTCCCGATCGATTGCCGCGGCACCATTGGTGAAGTTGGCAACTCCGAGCACGAGCTCATCAAGATCGGTAAGGCCGGCCGTAATCGCTGGAAGGGCGTCAAGCCCCAGACCCGTGGTGTTGTTATGAACCCGGTCGACCACCCGCACGGTGGTGGCGAAGGCAAGACCTCTGGTGGTCGTCACCCGGTCTCCCCTTGGGGCAAGCCCGAAGGTCGCACCCGCTCGAAGAAGAAGCCATCACAGAAACTCATCGTCCGCCGCCGCCGCAGCGGCAAGGGCCGGAGGTAATTCGTTATGCCCCGCAGTCTTAAAAAGGGCCCGTTTGTCGACGACCATCTGCTCAAGAAGGTCGACGTGCTCAACAGCGCCGCCCAAAAGAGCGTCATCAAGACATGGTCGCGTCGCTCCACCATCATCCCGGAAATGGTCGGTCACACCATTGCCGTCCATGACGGCCGCAAGCACGTGCCCGTGTACGTGACGGAATCGATGGTCGGACACAAGCTCGGCGAGTTCGCTCCTACCCGGACCTTCAAGTACCACGCCGGCCAGGAAAAGAACACGAAGGGCAAGCGATGACCGGACCGAAGACCAACGAAGGCGCAACCAAGGTTGGCGAGAACACGGGTACCCGTGCAGTCGTCAAGTACGTGCGCTCGTCGGCCTACAAGGCCCGCGAAGTGCTCGACCTCATCCGTGGCCTCGATGTCACCCACGCCGATCAGGTGCTGCAGTTCGTCGAGCGCGACATTGCGCACGTGATCCGCAAGGCGCTGGCTTCGGCCGTCGCCAACGCGCAGAACAATGACGGTCAGGACCCCGACGAGCTGTACGTCTCGGCGTGTTTCTCCGACGAAGGCCCCACGCTCAAGCGTATGCGCCCCCGTGCTCGTGGCCGCGCCGGTGCAATCCGCAAGCGCACCTGCCACATCACCGTGCTCGTCGCCCGGATGCCCGACTCGGCTCTCGCTCGCCGCCGTCAGATTGAGGCTGCCAACCCGGCTGCCGCAACCTCACGTCGTGGTGCCGCTGCTCAGCAGGCCACCAGCCGCCGTGACCGCGTCGCCAAGTCGAAGGCCAAGACCGCCGACACCCACGATCACGATCATGACGGCCACGATCATGACCACGACGGCCATGACCACGACCACGCCGATCATGCGCACGACGATGCCCCGGCAACGTTGGTCGACACCTCGGCCGTTGCCGATGCGCCCTACGGCGAAGGCTCACACGCCCCGCTTCCCGATGATGCGATGCCGGAAGGCTTCGAGATCAAGGGCAACGCGGATTCCATGAAGTATCACCTACCCGGCACGCGGTACTACGCCGCAACCATTGCCGAGGTTTGGTTCGCTACCGCAGAGGCTGCCGAGGCCGCTGGCTTCGTTGCTCCTGGTGGCAGCAAAAAGATGACGACGCCGCCGATGAGGAGGGCAAGGCCTAATGGGTCAGAAAGTTAATCCCTACGGCTTCCGCCTCGGTATCACCACCGAGTGGAAGTCCCGCTGGTTCTCCGATCGCAAGTACAAGGAGTTCCTCCTTGAAGATTGGAAGATCCGCTCTTTCATCATGAAGCTGCTGCCGCAAGCCGCCATCAGCCGCATTGAGGTCGAGCGCACCAGCGACAAGCTGCGGGTCGACGTGCATACCGCTCGTCCGGGCATTGTCATTGGTCGCCGTGGCGCCCAGGCCGATGAACTCCGTACCGGTCTCACCAAGATCACCGGCAACAACAAGGTGCAGCTCAACATCGTTGAGATCAAGAGCCCCGAGCTTGACGCCGCCCTCATTGCGCAGGGCGTGGCCGACCAGCTTGCCGGCCGCATCGCCTTCCGTCGGGCCATGAAGCGTGCGGTTCAGAACGCCCAGAAGGCTGGCGCTCTCGGCATCCGCGTGCAGTGCTCGGGTCGCCTCGGTGGCGCCGAAATGAGCCGTACCGAGTGGTACCGCGAAGGTCGGGTTCCGCTACACACGCTGCGTGCTGACATCGACTACGGCTTCCGTGAGGCCAAGACCACCTACGGCCGCATCGGTGTGAAGGTGTGGATCTACAAGGGTGACATCCTGCCGTACCGTCCCCAGGTTGAAGCCAAGCCCCTCGCCATTGACACCCTCGCAGTCGGCGACACCATGGGTGCCCCCGCCGGCGCTGGTGCTCGTCGCGTTGTGTCCTCCGCTGGCCGCAAGGTGCAGGGTGACGACATTGTCGAGATGGTCCCGTTGGTGAAAGAAGCCGACCCGGACATCGAGAAGTTGCTGGCCGAAGAAGAAGAAATCGAACGCCGCACCCGCACCACCACGAACGAGCCCCTGCACTTCCGGGCGGAGGACTAAATCATGTTGATGCCCCGCAGAATGAAGCACCGCAAGCATCACCGCGGTCGCATGAAGGGTGAGGTCAAAGGCAGCTCAGCGCTGCACTTTGGTGAGTACGGCATCATGGCTCTTGAGCCAGGCTGGATCACCGCCCGCCAGATCGAGGCTGCACGTATCGCCATGACCCGCCACATCAAGCGTGGCGGCAAGGTTTGGATCAATGTGTTCCCCGACAAGCCCGTCACCGAGAAGCCGGCCGAGACCCGCATGGGTTCCGGCAAGGGCAACCCCGAGCACTACGTGGCCGTTGTGAAGCCTGGCCGCATCATGTTCGAACTCTCCTACCCGACATCCGACATCGCGAAGCAGGCACTTGAGCGTGCCATCCAAAAGCTTCCGATCAAGGCTCGCGTCGTCACCCGAGAAGAGGCGATCTGATCATGGCCAACAAGCAAATGGTTGACCTGTCCGGCATGGACATCACCGGTTTGTCCGAGGCGCTCGCGTCCTCCAAGGACGAAGCGTTCAAGCTCCGCTTCCGCAACGCCACGGGTCAGCTCGACAACCCGGCGCAGCTGCAGAAGGCCAAGAAGCAGATTGCACGAATCAACACGGTCCTGCGCCAGCGTGAGATCGAAGCGGCCGAGAAGGGAACCAAGTAATGGCTGAAGTAATCGCCGCTGCTGAAACCGAAGAGCGTAACGACCGCAAGGTTCGTGAAGGCATCGTCGTGTCGTCGTCTATGGACAAGACCATCGTCGTTGCCATTGTCGAAAAAGTTCGCCACCCGAAGTACGCCAAGTTCATCCAGCGCACGAAGAAACTGTACGCCCACGACGAAACCGGCGATGCCAAGGTTGGCGACCGCGTGCGGGTCATGGAGACCCGTCCGTTGTCCAAGCTCAAGCGCTGGCGTCTCGTCGACGTCTTGGAGAGGGCCAAGTAAGCCATGATCCAGCAAGAATCCCGCCTCCGGGTCGCTGACAACAGCGGCGCCAAAGAGGTCCTCTGTATCAAGGTGCTCGGAGGCACCCGTCGTCGCTATGCGGCGATTGGTGACATCTTCGTAGCCACCGTGAAAGATGCCATTCCCGGCGCGGCCGTGAAGAAGGGCGATGTCGTCAAGTGCGTCGTCGTTCGCACGAGCAAAGAACGCCGCCGTCCCGATGGCAGCTACATCCGCTTTGATGAGAACGCAGCCGTCCTCATCAAAGATGACCATTCCCCGCGTGGCACGCGCATCTTCGGCCCGGTCGGCCGTGAACTGCGCGACAAGAAGTTCATGCGCATCGTTTCACTCGCCCCGGAGGTGATCTGACATGAAGCTCAAAAAGGTGACCGTGTGGTCGTGCTCTCGGGCAAGGACCGCGGCAAGGAAGGCGTCATCCAGACCGTCATGCCTGCCAAGAACAAGGTGATCATCCAGGGCATCAACGTCGCCCGCAAGCACCAGAAGTCAACCAGCGCCACCATCCAGGCCGGCATCATCGACAAGAACATGCCGATGGATGCCAGCAATGTGGCCATCGTGGTCGGCGGCAAGCCGTCCCGCGTTGGCTACAAGGTGCAGGCCGATGGCACCAAAGTTCGTATCGCCAAGCGCACCGGAGAGGTACTGGCATGAGCACCGCTGAACTTCCCCGTTTGAAGAAGAAGTACAACGAAGAGATTCGTGTGCAGCTCAAAGAGACGCTGGGTGTTTCCAACATCATGGAAGTACCCCGCATGGAAAAGATCGTCCTCAACATGGGCGTCGGTCGGGCCGTTGGCCAGCCGTCGCTGCTTGATGTTGCGGTCGCCGACCTCACCACCATCAGCGGCCAAAAGCCGATGATCACCAAGGCCGGCAAGTCCATCGCAGCGTTCAAGCTTCGCGAAGGTCAGTCCATTGGTTGCAAGGTCACCCTTCGAGGCGACCGCATGTGGGAGTTCTTCGACCGCCTGGTCGCCGTCTCCATCCCTCGCATCCGTGACTTTCGTGGTCTCAATCCGTACAGCTGGGATGGTCGGGGCAACTACACCTTTGGTGTGTCCGACCAGCTCATGTTCCCGGAGATCGACTACGACAAGGTCGACGTGGCCCGTGGCATGGACATCACGATTGTCACCACCGCAACGACCGATGCCGCTGGCAAGGCTCTTCTTGATGCTTACGGATTCCCGTTCAAGAAGGGTGCCGATGCCGGCCCGCCTCCGAAGAAGACCGTCAAGCGCCGAGGTCCGGCGCGTGGTGGCAAGTCCGCTCGTCCCGCCGCCGCCCCCAAGGCGAAGAAGAAGTAGTGCGCTGAAAGGCCTGTGAAAATAAATGGCGAAAAAAGCACTCATTGAGAAGTCCAACCGCAAGCCGAAGTACAAGGTGCGGGCGTACACGCGTTGTAAGCGTTGCGGCCGACCGCGTGCGGTATTCCGTAAGTTCAGCCTCTGCCGCATTTGCTTGCGGGAGATGGTGCACGCCGGCGAAGTTCCCGGCGTTACGAAGGCCAGCTGGTAAGGGGCGTCTGACATGACCATGACTGATCCCATCGCCGACATGCTCACTCGCATCCGCAACGCCAATGTGGCGATGCACGATGACGTGTCCATGCCGAGCTCCAAGCAGAAGGTCGCGCTTGCCGGCGTGCTCTTGAAGGAGGGTTACATCGAGGGTTTCGATGTTGCTCCCTCCACCAAGGGTCCGGGCAACGTGCTTTCCATCAAGATGAAGTACACGCCCGACCGGGTCCGTACCATCTCAGGGCTGCGCCGCGTGTCCAAGCCGGGTCTGCGCCAGTACGTCCAGTCCGACACCGTG
Source organism: uncultured Acidimicrobiales bacterium (assembly GCA_963791625.1). GTDB lineage: Bacteria > Actinomycetota > Acidimicrobiia > Acidimicrobiales > Ilumatobacteraceae > JANMCE01. The sequence continues at coordinate 75,305 of CAWBTA010000016.1, read as the reverse complement.
CCCCGCGTTCTCGGTGGCCTCGGCGTCGCCGTCCTATCAACCAGCCAGGGCCTCCTGACCGACCGCGAAGCGCGCAAGCGCAAAGTCGGCGGCGAGCTCCTGTGCTTCGTGTGGTGAGGCTCTGATGTCCCGAATTGGTAAAGCTCCTATCGCTGTTCCCAGTGGCGTCAACGTCTCCATCATTGACGGTGTCGTTATGGTCAAGGGCCCGAAGGGCACCCTGTCCCGTGCGCTCGCCGGCGAAATCAGTGTGCGTGAAGACGAGGGTCACCTCTATGTTGAGCGCCCGAATGACGAACGCATGAACCGTGCACTCCACGGCCTCACCCGCACGTTGGTCTCGAACATGGTCACCGGCGTCACCGCTGGTTTCACCAAGGAACTCGACATTGTCGGCGTTGGCTACCGTGCCGAAGCCCAAGGCCCCTCGGGCCTGAAGCTGGCGCTCGGTTTCAGCCACCCGGTTGTGGTGAATGCCCCCGAGGGCATCACCTTCACCGTGCCGGCCCCCACCAAGATCATCGTGCAGGGCATCGATAAGGAAGCTGTCGGCCAGGTTGCCGCCAACATCCGCTCGCTCCGCAAGCCCGAGCCCTACAAGGGCAAGGGCGTCAAGTACGCCGGAGAGCGCATTCTGCGCAAAGCCGGCAAGACCGGGAAGAAGTAAGTCATGGCGAATACGTCGAAAGTCCGGCTCACCAGCCGCAAGCGCCGCCACTTCCGTGTGCGCAAGAAGATCGAAGGCACGGCATCGCGTCCGCGTCTTGCCGTGTTCCGTTCGTCCCGGCACTTTGTCTTGCAGCTCATCGATGACAACAAGGGCCACACCATTGCTTCGGCGTCCACGCTCGAAGCCGGCATCAAGGCCGCTGGTTCCACCGGTTCTATCGCCGCTGCGCAGCGGGTTGGTTCGGCAATCGCCGAGCGGGCCAAGGCTGCCGGTATCGACAAGGTCGTGTTCGACCGCGGTGGCTTTCAGTATCACGGCCGGGTGGCAGCCGCCGCCCAGGCTGCCCGTGACGCAGGACTGGAGTTCTGATGAGCAACTTTGATCGCAACGCCGAGCGCGCCCCGGACCCGAACGGTCTGCGCGAGTCACGCGTCATCCACATCAACCGTGTGGCCAAGGTCGTCAAGGGTGGTCGTCGCTTCAGCTTCACCGCACTCGTCGTCGTCGGTGACGGCAACGGCAAGGTCGGCCTGGGTTACGGCAAGGCCAAAGAAGTGCCCCTCGCTATCCAGAAGGGCACCGAAGAGGCCAAGAAGAACCTCTTCGCCGTCGCTCGTGCCGGCAGCACCATCACCCACCCGATCTACGGCATCCAGGGTGCCGGCCGGGTTCTGCTGAAGCCGGCTGCTCCGGGTACCGGTGTTATCGCCGGTGGCGCCGCCCGCATCATCCTCGAAGAGGCCGGCGTGCACGACGTGCTCTGCAAGTCCCTCGGTTCCTCGAACGCCATCAACGTTGCCCGTGCAACTATCCATGGTCTGAAGAACCTGCAGCGCCCCGATGTTGTGGCCAAGCGCCGCGGCCTGTCCGCTGAAGAATTCGTCCCGAAGGGTCTGCTGGCGGCTTACAACGAGAGCCAGCGCGGACCCGTCACTCCGATGGCTGAGGTCCACTAATGGCTCTGAAAGTCACCCAGTTCAAGTCCAAGATCGGTGAGAAGCCCAAGACGGTCGGCACGCTTCGTGCCCTCGGACTTGGCACCATCGGCAATACCAACATCCTTCCCGACCGCCCCGAGATCCACGGCATGCTTCGTCGCGTGCCGCACCTCGTGCGTGTCGAAACGGTTGAGGAGAAGTAACCATGCGCGTAGACGAACTGCAGCCGGCTCCCGGCTCCAACAAGCGCAAGATGCGCGTCGGTCGCGGTATCGGCAGCAAAGGTAAGACCGCCGGTCGCGGTACCAAGGGTCAGCAGTCCCGCGGTCGTGGCAAGGTTGCTCGCGGCTTCGAAGGTGGCCAGATGCCACTCAAGCAGCGCATCCCCAAGCTGAAGGGCTTCAACAACCCGTTCCGCATCGAATACCAGGGCATCAACCTTGACGTCATCGACGAACTCGGCTTGAACGAGGTCGATCCCGGCGTGCTGTTCGCCAACGGTCTGTCGCACAAGGGCGCGTTGTTGAAGGTGCTCGGCCGTGGTGAGATCACTCGCGCCGTGCATGTCACCGCTCACGCTTTTCGGCGTCGGCTGTCGAGGCGATCACCGCTGCCGGTGGTACCGTAACCAAGCTTCCTCTTCCCTTCGGTCCGGCCGGTCGTCCGCCCGTCAAAGGCAACCAGTTCACCAACCGCTGACATAGGGTTTCACCACCCCAGCAGAGAAATTTCGGAGCGGCGCCGTGCTTTCAAGCGTTACCAACATCTTCAAGGTTCCCGAGCTTCGCAAGAAGATTGCGTTTACCTTGGCCATGGTTGTCTTGTATCGGCTCGGCGCCCACCTTCAGGTGCCCGGTATCGACCATCTGCAGGTCAAGCAGTTCCAGAAGTCTGCCGAGCAGCAGGGCACCATCGGCTTCCTGAACCTGTTCTCGGGTGGTGCGCTTAGCCAGTTCGCCATTTTTGCGCTGGGCATCATGCCGTACATCACGGCGTCCATCATCGTGCAGATTCTCGGTGTGGTGATTCCGAAGCTCGAGGAATGGCAGAACCAGGGCGCCGTTGGTCAACGCAAGATCACGCAGTGGACCCGCTACATCGCGATGGCCATTGCGTTGCTGCAGGCCACCGGCCTCACCTTCCTGTTCGGTAAGGGCGGCGGCGCCACACTGCTGGGCGGTCGTGGTCGCGGCATCAACGTGGTGCTCATCCCGGGCTTCCCGCTGCTTCGTGTGCTGCTGGTCGTGTTCACGCTGACCGCCGGAACCGCCGTATTGATGTGGATTGGCGAGCTCATCACGCAGCGCGGTATCGGCAACGGCATGTCCATTCTGATCTTCGCATCGGTCGTGTCGAGTCTGCCCTACGACTATTACCGGATCCTCAAAGAGGAGAAGTTCATCCTCTTTGCGATTCTGATTGCCATTTCTCTCGCCACGCTGGTGGCCATCGTGTTCATCGAAAACGGACAGCGTCGTATCCCGGTGCAGTTCGCCAAGCGAGTGCAGGGTCGCCGGATGTACGGCGGTCAGAGCACATACATCCCGTTGAAGGTCAACCAGGCCGGCGTCGTGCCCATCATCTTTGCCTCATCGGTGCTGTTGCTCCCGGCGTTGCTCACCAACCTGATCCACGCCGACTGGCTACAGAAGGTTATCGACACCTACGTGCTCGACAACCAGAACTGGCTGCACCTCATCATCTACGGCTTCATGATCGTGGCGTTCGCCTACTTCTATAACGCCATTGCGTTCGACCCAATCAAGCAGGCCGATCAGATCCGCAAGCAAGGCGGCTTCATCCCGGGTATTCGCCCCGGTCGTCAGACCGAGTCGCACCTGTCAAAGATCCTCAACCGCATCACGCTGCCGGGCGCACTTTTCATCGCGGCCATTGCTTTGCTTCCGTCCATCGTGCTGGCCATCGCCAAGGTCAACAACTTCCCCTTTGGTGGCACCACCGTGCTGATCGCGGTTGGTGTGGCGCTGGAAACGATGAAGCAGGTCGACAGCCAGCTCATGCTCCGAAACTACGAGGGCTTCCTGAAGTGATGCCGGGGCGCCCGTGATTCCCGGTGCCCGCCTGATCATCCTCGGACGGCAAGGCGCTGGTAAAGGCACTCAGTGCACCCGCCTGTCCCGGCACTACGTCGTGCCCCATATCTCCACCGGCGACATCCTTCGTGCCAACGTGCAAGAAGGTACCGAACTGGGCAAGAAGGCCAAAGCCATCATCAACGAGGGGGGCCTCGTCGGCGACGACATCATGATCGGCATCGTCAAGGAACGGCTCGAGCGTCCCGACGCCCGCGGCCGTGGCTACCTTCTGGATGGATTTCCGCGGACGGTCGCGCAGGCCGAAGCGCTCAGCGAGATCACCGTCGACCGTCCCCTCGATCTGGCCATCGACCTAGACGTCCCGCGGGAGCTGGTGCTCGAGCGCCTCGCGGCTCGCAGGTTTTGTCGTGACTGCCAAAAGAACTTCGCTGCGACCGGACGAGAGTCTCAGCCGTGGCTGTGCGACAACTGCGGCGGAGACATCGTCCAGCGCTACGACGACACCCCGGAAGCCATCAACACCCGCCTCGACCTGTATGAGAGCCAGACCTCGCCCCTGATCGAACACTATTCGGCCAAAGGTCTGCTAGCGGTGGTGAACGGGGTCGGTCACCCCGATGCCGTGTTCAGCCGTGTCGTTACGACTATTGACCGGGCCAAACGCCGAAGTGATGATCGGCACTGATACGATGGTTGTTTCGGCTTCCTCTCGGGAACTTGGTGGTTCAGCCCCTTCGCGTTAGGATTGTCCGTCGGTTGAGAGGCCGTTGTGCCTAGTCCTGCCTCCACCGCCCTCCAATCGTCCATTCACCCTCTCTTCCTGAGGGTCGGGTAGACCTCAAAGCACAGCAAGTAGAGATTGAGAAATGAAAGTAAAACCGAGCGTGAAGCCGATTTGTGACAAGTGCAAGGTGATCCGTCGCCATGGCCGAGTCATGGTCATTTGCGAGACCCCCAAGCACAAGCAGCGCCAGGGCTGAGGAGAAAACACTACTTATGGCACGTATTGCTGGCGTTGACATTCCCCGCGAAAAGCGGCTGGAAATTAGCCTTACCTACATCTTCGGCATCGGTCGTCCGACCGCCCAGAAGATCTGTGCAGACCTCGGTCTCGATATCAACACTCGAGTTCGCAATCTGACCGAAGAAGAAGTTGACAAGATCCGCCGTTGGATCGACACCAACGCCACCGTCGAAGGTGACCTGCGCCGAGACGTGCAGCAGGACATCAAGCGCAAGATCGAAATCGGTTGCTATCAGGGCATCCGTCACCGTAAGGGATTGCCTGTTCGCGGCCAGCGCACCCACACCAACGCCCGTACGCGTAAGGGTCCCAAGAAGACCGTTGCCAATAAGAAGAAGGCAGTGAGGAAGTAGCGTGGCTAAGCCGAAGCCGGGTGGCCGTCGCCCCCGTAAGAAGGAACGCAAGAACGTCGCCTATGGCGTTGCTCACATCAAGAGCTCGTTCAACAACACCATCGTGTCGATCGCTGACTCTGAGGGCAACGTCATTGCTTGGGCCTCGGCCGGCAACGTCGGCTTCAAGGGTTCGCGTAAGTCCACGCCGTTCGCCGCGCAGATGGCGGCCGAGAAGGCCACCCGCGCCGCAATGGAGCACGGCCTGCGCAAGGTCGAGGTCCTGGTGAAGGGTCCCGGCTCTGGCCGAGAGACCGCCATCCGGTCCATCCAGGCCTGCGGTATCGAAGTTTCAGGAATCAAAGATGTCACCCCGGTGCCGCATAACGGTTGCCGCGAGCCGAAGCGACGGAGGGTCTAGTCATGGCTCGTTATACAGGTCCCGTTTGTAAGTTGTGCCGCCGCGAGCGCACCAAGCTGTGGTTGAAGGGCACCAAGTGCGACACCATGAAGTGCCCGATCGAGCGTCGTCCCTATCCGCCGGGCGATCATGGTCGTAGCCGTCGCCAGCAGGGTTCGGAATACCTCACCCAGCTGCGCGAAAAGCAGAAGGCCCGCCGTATCTACGGCATCATGGAAAAGCAGTTCCGTAACACCTACGCCGAGGCTGTCCGCCAGACCGGCGTTACCGGTGAGAACCTGCTTCGCCTGCTCGAGATCCGCCTCGACAACGTGGCGTTCCGCGCCGGTTGGGGAGCCAGCCGTTCACAGGCCCGTCAGCTCGTTCGCCACGGCCATGTCAAGGTAAACGGCAAGCGTCTGAACATCCCGAGCTACCAGACCAAGAAGGGCGACGTGGTCACGTTGTCCGACAAGGCCAAGGCGTTTATCGTTGTTCAGCAGAACATCGACACCCTCGACCGCTCCACGCCGGCTTGGCTCGATTCGGCCGACAACGGCAAGCAGGTCACGGTGCGCGAGCACCCGATCCGCGCCCAGATCGATATTCCTGTCCGCGAGCAGCTCATCGTCGAGCTCTACTCCAAGTAATCGAGGGGTCCCCACCACATGCTCGTTATTCAACGTCCCACCGTCGAAGCCCTTGGCGATCCGGAAGCCAACCGTCAGCGGTTCGCCATCGGCCCGCTCGAACCCGGTTTCGGTTACACCATTGGTAACTCGCTTCGTCGCACGCTGCTGTCGTCCATCCCGGGGGCAGCCGTCACCACCGTTCGCTTTGATGACGCACTCCATGAGTTCGACACCATTGCCGGTATCACCGAAGACGTCACCGACATCATCCTCAACATCAAAGACATCGTCATCACGTCCGAGTCCGACGAAGCTGTCGTGCTCCGCCTCGACGTTCGTGGCCCAGCCGAAGTGAAGGCTGGCGACATTCGTCTCCCCGCCGACATTGAGATCCTGAACCCCGAACAGCCCATCGCCACGCTGAACGCCAAGGGCCGCCTGGCGCTTGACCTCACCGTTGAGCGTGGACGCGGTTACATCTCGGCAGACCGTGAGACTCAGAGCCGCACCATCGGCGTCATCCCGATCGATGCCATCTTCGCCCCGGTTCGCCGCGTGACGTTCTCGGTCGAGCCCACCCGTGTCGAGCAGAGCACCAACTACGACCGCTTGATCCTTGAGATCGAGACCGACGGCTCCATCGAGCCGAAGGAAGCCTTGGCCTCGGCTGGTGCAACACTGCGCTCGCTGGTCGATCTGGTTGCCAACATGAGCGAGAGCCCCCAGGGTCTTGAGCTCGGCGAAGTGATTGGTGTCGGTGGCACGTCCCCCGATCTCGATCTCCCCATCGAAGATCTCGATCTGTCCGAGCGTCCCCGCAACTGCCTGAAGCGGGCTCAGGTCAACACCATCGGCGAGCTGCTGGTGAAGACCGAAGAAGATCTGCTCAACATCACCAACTTCGGCCAAAAGTCGCTCGACGAAGTGAAGGTCAAGCTCGACGAGCGCGGCCTCACCCTTCGCGGCTGATAGAGAGAAACTGCCATGCCCGCAACCCCAAAACGTCATAAGCGCTTCGGCGGCTCCGCTGCCCACCAGCGCCTCCTTTTGGCCAACATGTGCGCGTCACTGTTTGCCGCCGAAGGCATCACCACCACCGAGACCAAGGCCAAGGCCATCCGGCCGATCGCCGAGAAGCTGATCACCAAGGCCCGCAAGGCCACGGCAGATTCGCCCCAGCGCCTCGCCTACATTCGCGAAATCCAGGCCTACCTGGGCGATCGCGAAATGACGGCGAAGCTGGTCGATCAGGTTGCACCTCGCTATGAGGGCCGCCCCGGTGGCTACACTCGTATCTTGAAGCTCGGACCGCGCCACGGGGACAACGCCCCAATGGCTCGCATCGAGCTCGTTTAAGTCTTTACCATTCCACCCCAAGCATGACGGTGGACCCGCAAGGAGCGGCGCCAGTGGCGCCGCTCTGTCGCGTCCGGCTTGATATCGCGTACTTCGGCCCCTCGTTCCACGGCTTCGCCGAGAACGCCGATGTCGTCACCGTCGCCGAGACCCTGCGCACCGCCATGGAGACCGTCCTGCGTCACCCGGTTGTGCTGACTGGCGCCGGCCGCACTGACGCCGGCGTGCACGCCTGGGGTCAGGTCGTGTCGTGCGACGTCACAGCTGAGGCAGATTTATTGCGTTTGCAACGATCTGTCAATCGCCAGTGTTCGCCTGCGCTGGTCGTCCGCTCGATCAACTGGGCTGCTCCGGATTTCGACGCTCGGTTTTCGGCCAAGTGGCGCCGCTACCGCTACACGGTGTTGAACACCGACGTGCCCAACCCGTTCCGTGCGCCGACGGTGTGGCATGTTCCGCAGCCCTTGAATGTCGATGCCATGCAGCTGTCCTGCGACGCCTTCCTCGGCGAACATGACTTCAGCGCGTTTTGCAAACGACCAAAGGTCGAGCCGCCGGTCTCGCTTGTGCGCCGCATACTCAACGCAGAGTGGACCGGTGAATCGGGTGGCGAGTTGGTGTTCGAGATCTGCGCCACCGCGTTCTGCCACAACATGGTGCGCTCCATCGTCGGCACCATGGTGGAAGTCGGCCTTGGCAAGAAGTCAGCTGGCGACATGCTCGCCATCATCCGCAGCAAAGACCGCGCCTTCGCCGGCAAGGTGGCTCCACCTGAAGGACTCTGCCTCTGGGAGGTCGGCTACTGATACGGTCCGCGCTATGGGCAAGTTGGTGACGATCAAGCAGGCCGGCGCGTGGTGTGCCGAGTTGCCCGGAGCGGTCCTGGAGTTTCCGTTCGGGCCCGTGCCGGCCGTGTACAAGGTCGCGGGGAAGGTGTTCGCTCTGCTGTCGCTCAACGAAGTTCCTGGCCGCATTTCGGTGAAGGTCGACCCCGACGACGGTGTGGCGCTTCGCACGCAATACGACTGCGTGATCGAGGGCTACCACCTCAACAAGCGCCACTGGGTCACTGTCTCCTTCGTCGACGAGATCGCGCCGAAGGTCGTCCGCGAACTCATCATCGATTCCTACTCGATCGTCCGCGAGTCACTGCCCCGCAAGGTGCGCGACTCGCTCGGCTGAAACGGCGCCAGGTCGCAACCAGCCCTGCTTAGACCTTCTCGCCAAGAACCCGGAGTTTGCTCTCGAAGTCTTCGCGATTGTGATAGCAGCCTTCGAACACGCGGGTGCCGGTGTACTCCAGGCGTCCGTGGAGGCATCGCCAGTTGTCGAACACCAACGCGTCTCCGGGCTCGAGCCGCACGATGAACCAGTTGTCGCGATCGATGACACGACGATGCAGCTCGCGGTAGGCACGGTAGAACTCGGTCATCTGCGGCTCGGGAAGTCGGAACGGCGCCCGGTCGTAATTGTTGAAACTAACCTGGAGGACATTGCCGTCGGCATCGAGTCGGATCGGCGGGCGCGATGCGGTGAGATGGACGCCGGGTTCAAGGTAGTGACCGGGGACGTTGACAGTCGTGAGCGTCTCGAATGCCTTCGGGTCTTCCTGCTTCAGTGCTGCGGCGATGGCGAAACCATCCACCAACACGCTGTCGCCGCCGATGCCATCTCGTTCCAGACAGACGAAGAGCTGCAGGCCCGGCGCGTCGACGCAGTAGGTGCTGTCGGTGTGCGGCTCGAGATAGCTGTTGGTATACGCCGTGTCATCATGCGCTTTCACCGACGAGCTCAGCGGCCACATCGACCCGAAGATGCTGCTACGAACCGGCCCGATCCGACCGGCAAATGCGGCGGCAGCGTCGGCATTCGATGGCACGCCCGACACCAACCCGAAGCCGACATCACGCACCCGCACCAGAAGATCGCGCAGGGCGGCGTCATTTGTCATGACGGCGCCATGGGGCAGCGGCGTGGGCGCGGTGAGCGTTTCGGACGACCACAGGTGCGGCGCCGGGCCGTGGCCTCCGTGCCCGGCCGTGGCCGCCAGTCGTGCCGCCGAGAAGTATCCGTCGGGCGATCCGTCGGGCCAGGCCACCACCACATTTCCGGACTCGTCGAGCCGGGCCGAACCAGTGCCAGGGCGGTCGGGAAGGGCAAAGGTGTCGACCTGGCGCTGCCGCGTTGATTGGTTGATGCTGGCGGCGTCCTCGCTGTGGTCGCGCAGCCAGAACCAGGTGAACATTTCGGGCTGGCTGGCACCGTCGAACGTGACGAAAAGGCCGAAATGGGTGGAGGAGAGGTCAGTGATTGTCGCGACGCCGCTTGCCATGCCCCAAGATTAGAAGGCCCCGTTTGCCGCTGGGGGGCCTTCGCGCCTAATCTTTATCGGTTGCTGTAGCGGCTCACGCCGCCCCAAGAGGACTGAGCTGTTATGCGTACGTATTCCCCCAAAGCGAGTGAAATCACCAAAGCCTGGCACGTTCTCGATGCCGAAGGCCTGGTCCTTGGTCGTGTGTGCACCGAGGTTGCTCGCATCCTTCGTGGCAAGCACAAGCCCACGTTCGCTCCCCACATCGACTCAGGTGATCACGTCATTATCGTCAACGCCGACAAGATCGTCATGACCTCCGACAAGGCCGACAAGAAGGAAGTCTTCAGCTACTCCGGTTATCCGGGTGGTTTGAAGCGGGAGACATACGCCCACTTCAAGGCCCGCAAGCCCGAAGAGGCGCTCCGGAACTCGGTGCGCGGCATGCTTCCCCACGGCCCGCTCGGTCGTCAGCAGATCAAGAAGCTCAAGGTATACGTCGGGTCAGAGCACCCGCACCACGCGCAAGCGCCCGTCGCTCTGCACCTCGATCACGCAAAGGCCCGCTAAATCATGGCAACCAAGCCCCTCGTGCAGTCCACCGGTCGTCGTAAGGAAGCCGTCGCTCGCGTGCGCCTGCGCCCCGGCACCGGCGTCGTCACCATCAACAAGCGCGCTATCGAGAACTACTTCCCGATGGCTACCCAGCGCATGGTCGTTACCGCAGCCCTCACGTTGACGAACCACGAAGAGACCTACGACATCGATGCCACCATGCACGGCGGCGGCATCACCGGCCAGGCCGGCGCCATGCGCATGGGCATAGCCCGTGCGCTGATTGCGCTCGACCCCGAGCTGCGTGGCGCACTCAAGAAGGCTGGCCTGCTCACCCGCGACAGCCGCGCCAAGGAATCGAAGAAGTACGGCCTCAAGAAGGCCCGCAAGGCTCCGCAGTACTCGAAGCGCTAATCCGACCTTGGCTCCGCGTTTTGGTACCGATGGGGTACGTGGCGTTGCCAATACCGAACTGACACCCTCGTTTGCCATCCGCCTCGGGCGGGCGGCGGCGAGGGTGTTGCGCGTCTCGGACATCGTCATCGGACGAGACACCCGCCAGTCGGGACCGATGCTGGAAGCGGCCTTCGCAGCAGGCCTCGCCAGTGAAGGTGTGAACGTACATCTGCTCGGTGTGCTGCCCACGCCGGGCGTCGCCCACGTCGCGGCGCGCAACGGTTGGGCGGGCGCGGTCATTTCAGCGTCGCACAACCCGTTCGCTGACAACGGCATCAAGCTGTTCGCCGCAGGTGGCACCAAGCTGCCCGACGAGGTCGAAGCCCGCATCGAAGTCGAACTCGGGGGTCTCGGCAGCCCCCTGCGATCTGGCGCCGATGTCGGTCACATTGGTGATGCCCAACGGTTAGCCACGTTCTACCGCCAGCACCTGATTGCCTCACTTGAGCCGGCGTCGTTGCTTGGCCTGTCGATCGTCCTCGACACCGGTAACGGCGCCTCCTACGCACTGGCGGACGGCGTGTTCGGCAAGCTGGCTGCCACAACGCACACCATCAACGACAAACCCAACGGCAGCAACATCAACGCCAACTGTGGGGCAACCCATCCCGAAGAACTCCAACGCGTCGTGGTGAAGAGGGGCGCCGATCTCGGTCTGGCGTTTGACGGCGACGCCGACCGTCTGATCGCCGTTGATCACACCGGCAACATCGTTGACGGCGACCACGTCATGGCCATCCTGGCGCTCGACATGAAGCAGCGAAGGGTACTGAAGCACAACACCGTGGTCGTGACGGTCATGACCAACCTCGGGTTTCGTCGGGCCATGACTGCCGCAGGTATCAACGTGGTGGAAACCGGTGTCGGCGACCGCTACGTGCTTCAGGCGCTGGACGAGGGTGGCCACTCACTCGGCGGGGAGCAGAGCGGCCATGTGATCTTCCGCAACATTGCCTCCACTGGCGACGGCATGCTCACCGGCCTCATGCTGGCTGACGTCGTGCGTCGCAAGCGCCGTCCGCTGGCCGACCTGGCCGCTGAGGCCATGACCCGCCTGCCACAGGTGTTGCTGAACGTGCGGCTCGCCAATCGTGACCCGCAGATGGTGACCAAGATGCAGCCTCATGTTGAGGCGGCCGTTGCCCAGCTCGGTGACCGCGGTCGCATCCTCGTGCGTGCCAGCGGGACGGAGTCACTTGTGCGTGTGATGGTTGAGGCCGAAGACGCAGGTGAGGCCCAAGAAATCGCACAGGGACTCGTCGATCACATTGAGGCTTTTGGCCGACAGACCAAGGTGTAGGCCACCCGGTATCCTTTACCGCTATGTGTGGCATCGTTGCAGTTCTTGGTGGTCCTGTTGGTCGTCCAGCTCCAACGAGCGCCGAAGTTCTGGCCCCGCTCGATAAGGCCTGCACGTTTCTCGGAAGTGTCGCCGTAGGTCACGTACTTGCGGCTGTGTCTGCCGCAGAACAAAGCAACGTGCTGCTGTACGGACGCCCAGGCGTTCAGGCCATGGCCACCAACCCCGAACTCACCGCCGCGGTCACGGCACGGCTCGATCAGCTCGATGCGTGGGTCGTGGAGATCGAGGAATACCTCGAACGCGATGTCGATGGTGATCACGTGGAGGAAACCAACGCCGCTCTGATCCAACTGCGCGACGTGCTGTGGTCGTTGCGTCGGGATCGGCTGCGTACCGGCGCGGCCGTCATCGCGCTCGCTGGACGAGACGCCACTGTGTCGGCGCTGAACGCTCTCACACTCGTGCAGATGGCACTGTCGTCGCTCGACCGGCTCGAAGTACGCGGCCGTGACTCGGCCGGTATCCACCTTTTCGTTACCGGACACGGTCTTGATCTCAAGGACCCGACCATCGTGCAGCTGCTGTCCACCCGCCAGTCCGATCCGCTGTTCACCTCCGGTTCGGTTCGTGTCGCGGGTGATGCACTGTCGTTCGTATATAAAGCCGCCGCCGAGATCGGCGAGCTCGGTGACAACACCCGCGTGCTGCGCGGCGCCATGCGAGACGACACACTGCTGCACCTGGCGCTGGCCAACGCCGGCTCGAAAATTGCGGTTCTTGCGCACACGCGTTGGGCGTCAGTCGGCATCGTGTCCGAGCCAAATGCACATCCGCTCAACAGCGAAGAGATGACCGATCTGGTCGGTCCGTACGTGGTCGGCGCGCTCAACGGTGACGTCGACAACTACGCCGACCTGAAGGCCGAGCACCACCTGGCTGTCCACGCGCCCATCACCACCGACGCCAAAGTCATCCCCACGCTGGTATCGCGCTACACAGTGCAGACCGGCGACGTGGTCGAGGCCTTCCGGCGTGCCGTGTCCACCTTCGACGGATCCGTGGCTATTGGTGCTGCCTCCGCCGACGACCCTGACACGCTGCTGCTCGCCCTGCGGGGTTCAGGCCAGGCGCTCTACATCGGTCTCGCCGAGGACGCCTACATCGTTGCCAGCGAGCCCTATGGTCTGGTGGAAGAAACTCGCAACTTTGTCCGCATGGATGGCGAGACCCCGGCTCAAGCCGATCAGCCCTCAAGCCGTGGTCAGATCATGGCACTAAACGCTGCGTTCGCAGGAACGATCGACGGCATTCGTCGCCTCGCCTACGACGCCACCGACTTGCCGCTGGCCGCCAAAGAAGTGACCCGCGCCGAGGTCACCACTCGGGATATCGATCGTGGGGCCTCACCTCACTTCCTGCTGAAGGAAATCACCGAGGCACCCATCAGTTTCCGCAAGACGCTGCGCGGCCACATCAAGGAGGTCGACGGCCGTCTCGTTGCCACGCTTGGCGAAAAGACCATTCCAGTAACGGTTGCGGCCAAGTTGCAGGCGGGCGAGTACCGCCACGTGTACGTGATCGGGCAGGGCACCGCTGCCGTCGCCGGACAGTCGATGGCCGTTGTGCTGTCGTCACTGCTGCAGGGTGGTGAGACCCGCAACACGGTGTTCGTGCGAGCCATTACGGCCACCGAGTTCTCCGGCTTCGGCATGGCGCACGATTTGAGCGACACCCTCATTGTCGCCGTCAGCCAGTCGGGCACCACGACCGATACCAATCGCACCGTCGACCTCGCCCGCGGTCGTGGTGCGACCGTGCTGGCCATTGTGAACCGTCGCAACAGCGACCTCACCGACAAGGCCGACGGCGTCCTCTATACCTCTGACGGCCGCGACGTCGAGATGTCGGTTGCGTCCACCAAGGCCTTCTACGCCCAGGTCGCGGCCGGCGTCTTGCTCGCCTGCGCCATTGCCGAAGCCATGAATGCCGGTGACGCTCGCGATCGTCACCAGATCCTGTGGGCACTGCGTCGGATCCCCGATGCGCTTACCCAAGTGCTCACACTTCGCCCCGAGATTGCCAAGGCCGCGCAAGCATTTGCGCCCTATCGCCGTTACTGGGCGGTTGTGGGCAACGGGCCCAACACGGTCGCGGCCGAGGAAGTTCGCATCAAGCTTTCCGAGCTTTGCTACAAGTCGATTGCGTGCGATGTCACCGAGGACAAGAAGCACATCGACCTTTCGTGCGAGCCGATGATCCTCGTCTGCGCGGCTGGCCTGGTCGGTTCGACCGCGGATGATGTGGCCAAAGAAGTCGCCATCTATCGAGCCCACAAGGCGGCGCCCATCGTGGTTGCATCCGAGGGTGAAGAGCGTTTCACCGCCGCGCTACAGGTCATCAGCGTGCCCGTCGTTGACACCCGCCTCGACTTCGTGCTGTCAGCCATGGTCGGGCATCTCTTCGGCTACGAAGCGGCTCTCGCCATCGATGCGCTCGCCCGTCCGCTGCGTGAAGCACGCGAGGCCGTCGAGCTGAGCACCACCAACACCGACACCGATGATGCGCTGCTCGCCGATCTGCGCAACCGACTACGTCCGGTCAACCAGCGCTTCCAGGACAGCCTCCGCTCGGGCGTCTACGACGGCAACCTCGAGGCCTCTACCGCCGTGCGTCTCATCTCGCTGCTGCGCGATGCCACGTCGCTACATGCACTCGATTCATACCAGGAAACGCAGGGCAAAGTCGGTACCCCTGTCGTGCTGGTGGATGATCTCACCACTGCGCTCACTCGGGCCATCGAAGAACTCACCCGTCCGATCGACGCCATCAAGCACCAGGCCAAGACCGTTACTGTCGGCATCTCTCGTAGCGACGAAGGCGTGCTCGCCAATCGCCTCGTTCGCGAGGTGCTCAACGCCGGGGCCGGACGCGACCGGGTGAGCTACAGCGCCATGAAGCAGATTGCCTCGCTCGATGCCGCGGTCGCGGAGGTCACCGGCTACACCCGTTACGCAATTGAGGGCGATCCGGCCTCCGGCAACGCCACGATCGTGATTGTCGATCGTGGTGGCATCTCGCGCAATGTGCCCTCACGCGTCGAAAAGAACTCGGAGCTAAAGGGCACCAAGCGGCGTGCGGCCGTTGATCGTCGGGTCGGTGTAGCCCTCGGTCGCAGCGACAAACGAACGGTGCTGCTGGTCCCCGAGATCAAGGGAGGCCAGACCACCGGGCTCACGTTGCTGCAGGTGCGGCTGCATGACCGCCTCGCCGCCAATGTCGCCCGAGGCGTACTCCAGGGCTTCGACGACCGTTACTCACGTCTGAACGACACCGTGGTCGAAACCGAGCCGGTGTTCCGTGACGACATTCTCGCCACCGTGCCCGTTGTCGACCTGCTCACGGTGCCCATCGCCGACTTGTCCGAGCGCTGGCGGACCGCTTGAGTTCACCCGGAGCGCGGGTCATCGGCATCGGCATCGATGCCGTCGATGTCCCGCGCTTTCGCGCCGTCCTCGAGCGCACGCCGTCGATGCGCGAACGCTGCTTCACGGTGGCCGAGCTTACGTACGCTGATCTCAAGCATGATCCGACCGAGCGGTTGGCGGCGCGGTTCGCCGCCAAAGAGGCGACGATGAAGGCGTTGTCGGTCGGCCTCGGTGCGTTCAGTTTCCATGATGTCGAGGTGGTGGTCGACCCCGGCGACAACCCGTCCGGGCCGCCTCGCCTCGTGCTTCGCGGTCCGGCCGCAGAACTGGCCGCGCAGCGTGGGGTGACCGAGTTTTTCGTGTCGCTCACCCACACCGAAACGATCGCCCAAGCAATGGTGTTGGCCCAATCCACATCGCACTCGCAAGCTTTCACGATTGCCGAGCGAAGCCAGAATGAGCGCCAGGAGCGGTAGCGACCAGCGAAGCAGCAATACGGACCAGCGAAGCAGAAGTACGGTTGTGGCCGATACGCTGCACGGATGCGGAAGTTGGGGATGTTGTGATTCCGGTCGTGACACCGGAGGAGATGCAGGCGATTGATTTTGCCGCGCCCGAGGCCACCGACGTACTCGTCGAGCGGGCAGGGGCAGCAGTAGCGCGCACGGCCGAGCGAATGATGGGTGGTACCTATGGTCGGCGCGTTGTCGTTCTGGCCGGTCCAGGCAACAACGGCGCCGATGGTCGGGTCGCAGGGCGTCGGTTGGCGGCGAAAGGCGCTCACGTCACGGTGTTCGACGCCGTCACCCGCCCGCCCGTCATCCCCCCATGCGATCTGGTGATCGACGCCGCCTTCGGAACCGGATTCCACGGCACCTGGCAGGCGCCCGAGGTGCAGGCTCCGGTGTTGGCTGTCGACATACCCTCTGGCGTGGACGGTAGTACCGGTCGAGCGGGCGAGCGGGTGCTTCGTGCCGACCGCACCGTGACCTTTGCGGCGCTCAAACCAGGTCTGCTCTTCCCGCCCGGCAGCGAGTTGGCCGGCAAGGTGGAAGTTGCCGATATCGGCCTCGACGTCCGCTCGGCTCATGCCCACCTCGTGCAATCATCCGACGTGGCCTCGTGGCTTCCCTATCGACGCGCCGACATGCACAAGTGGCGCTCGGCGCTCTGGATCATCGCGGGAAGCAGTGGCATGCTGGGCGCTGCCCACCTGGCTGCGCGAGGCGCTCAACGGACCGGCGCTGGCATGATTCGACTGTCGTCTCCGGGCGTCGGTGCCGATCCGTTGGCTCCCACCGAAGCGGTGCGAGCCCATCTGCCCGCGTCGCAGTGGTCGGTTGAGGCACTCTCCGAAATCGATCGTTTCCACGCTGCCGTTGTCGGGCCAGGGCTCGGTCGTTCGGACGGCGCGACTGCAAGTGTTCGGGAGTTTGTGGCCAAGGCTCCGATCCCGCTGGTGATCGACGCCGATGGCCTCTTCGCGCTCGCATGGAATGATCGAGGCCCTGCCGCTGTGCTGGCGTCCCGCACAGAGGCCACGGTCATCACGCCGCACGATGGCGAGTTCGCCCTGCTCCGTGGCGGGCGTGTCTCTGGCGACCGCATCGTGGAGGCCCGCCGCCTTGCTGTCGACCTCCGGGTTGTCGTGCTGCTGAAGGGATCGACCACCGTCATCGCCGAGCCTGGTGGAGAGGTGCTGCTCGTTACCGCAGGCGACGAACGCTTGGCGACGGCGGGAACGGGCGACGTGCTCTCGGGCATCATCGGAGCGCTTCTCGCTCAGCGGGTACCAGCCTTCGAAGCGGCCGCGGCCGGCGCCTGGTTGCACGGCCAAGCGGCCCGGCTGGGTCCCGCTCGGGGGCTCGTAGCCGGCGACATTCCCGACTGCATTCCCGACGTGCTCGCCCGCCTGTGACCACGCCCCTCCGTTGGGCGTGGGCGGAGGTCGACCTCGCCGCTATCGCCCACAACGTGAGCGTTCTGCGATCGGTGGCCGCGCCGAGTGAACTGTGGGCCGTGGTAAAGGCGGACGGCTATGGCCACGGCGCCGTTCGCGTGGGTCGGGCCGCCCTCGCCGCCGGCGCCGCGGGATTGTGCGTGGCCCTTACGCAGGAAGGGATCGAACTGCGTCAAGCAGGTATCACCGCTCCGGTCCTGGTGCTGTCGGAGCAGCCAACCGACAACGCGGCGGCCATCGTCGCCAACAACCTCACGCCGACCGTCTACACGGTGGCCGCCGTGCGAGCGCTGGCCGACGCGGTCGGAGCCTCAACGGCGTCCAGGCCCTACCCGGTGCACGTGAAGGTCGACACCGGTATGCACCGCGTCGGCGTGGCCTCGGGCGATCTTGACACCCTCCTGCATCAACTTGATCAGGTCTCCCACGTGCTTCGGGTGGACGGTATCTTCACCCACCTCGCTGTCGCCGACGATCCGGCCAACGCCTACAACCTGCGACAGCTTGAGCGCTTCTCCTCGCTGATCAAACCGGAGTGGCGCACCCACGCTGCGAACTCTGCGGGGCTTTTGGCACACCACGCAGCGCGGAGAGACATGGTCCGCGCCGGAATTGCGATCTACGGAATCTCTCCCGGCCCAGGAGTGGACGATCTGGCGTCGGATCTCCGACCAGCGCTGTCGTTGATGGCGAAGGTGAGTTTCGTAAAGCGTCTCGGCGCCGGGGACGCAATCTCCTACGGCCTTCGCCATACGTTCTCGTCGGCTGCCAATGTCGCGACCGTGCCGCTTGGCTACGCTGATGGCGTCCCGCGTCGGCTCTTCGCAGTCGGCGGGGCAGTGTTGATCGGCGGCAAGCGACGCATGATCGTAGGTGCGGTGACCATGGATCAACTCATGGTCGACTGCGGTGACGACCAGGTCGATGCGGGTGACGAGGTGGTGCTGATCGGTCGACAGCGCAACGAGGAGATCACCGCCACCGAATGGGCAAAGAGGCTGGACACGATCGCGTACGAGATCGTGTGCGGCATCAGCAAACGCGTACCGCGCGTGTACGTGAACGGTTAGACCGCGAAGCCTCGGAGCAGGGTGGCGACGGTCAGATCGAAGTGTTTGCCGGTGAGGCCGACATGATCGGCGACGCCGGCCAGTTCGAGCGTGACGTGTCCGTGGGTGGAGGCCCACAACGACCCGGCCACGTCGCGGGGAACGTCCTTGCGGAGCGCACCTGCTTCCATGGCGATGCGCACGCCCTCGATCAGGATCTCGAAGGTTCGTCCAGCGGTGATGTGGGCAAGATCTGAGGCCTCGTAGTCGGCGAAAACCTTGCTGAACATCACCGTGCAGTGAGTGCGGTTGGCCAGCGCCCACTTACGGTACGTCTTGAGGCCAGCGGCCAGACTTTCAAGAGGGTTGTCGACCTTCTGCGTGGCTCGTGTGATCGACTTCGACAGTTCTTCAAACCCCCCGATGAACAACTCATCGATGACACCGTTCTTGTCGCCGAAGCGGTCGTACAGGCTCATCGTGGACACGCCCGCGGCGGCGCTGATGCGGCGCACGGTGAGCGCGCTCGGGCCCTCTTCGGCCAGAAGTGTGCTGGCGGCCTGCACCAGCAACTTGCCGGTTTCATCGAGTTTTCGGCGTTGCGCGTCGAGCGTCACTTGACCTTCTTGGATAACAGAGTTATCTTGCTGGCATGGATAACATTGATATTCACCCCGAAGCGAATCCTCGCCGCTGGGCCATTCTGGGCGTGCTGTGTTTGTCGTTGCTGCTCATTGTGGTCGATAACACCATCGTGAACGTGGCGTTGCCCACGTTCGTGCGCGACCTCCATGCTACGACCAGTCAGCTGCAGTGGATTGTCGATGCCTACACTCTGTTCTTTGCCTGCCTCCTTCTGACCGCCGGAGCGCTGGGCGATCGACGAGGGCGAAAGGGTATGTTGACCCTCGGCCTCATCGTGTTCGGCGCCGCATCGCTGGCAGCCGCACTTGGCTCCAGCACCGGACAGGTCATCGCAGCACGCGCCGTCATGGGCATCGGCGCAGCCATGATCATGCCGGCCACGCTGTCGATCCTGACCAACGTGTTCACCAACCCGAAAGAGCGAGCCGCTGCCATTGGCATATGGTCCGCGGTATCTGGCTTGGCGATCGCGCTTGGTCCGGTTTCAGGCGGGTTCCTCCTCGAGCATTTCTGGTGGGGCTCCATCTTTCTGGTGAACGTACCCATCGTTCTCATCGCCCTTGTCGCTGGCGCCATCATGATTCCGACGTCGAGGGACGGCAGCACGGCCAAACTTGATCTGAAGGGAGCTGCCCTCTCGATCATCGGTCTCGGTGCCTTGGTTTGGGCCGTCATCGAAGCTCCGTCGAAAGGGTGGACGAGCACGCCAATCCTCGCGGCGTTCGCGGTTGGAGCTGTAGTGCTTGTGGCTTTCGCCATGTTGGAAGCTCGTCTCGCCGACCCGATGTTGAACGTGCGCTTCTTCAAGAATATGCGCTTCACCGCAGCCAGTTTGTCGATCACGTTGCTGTTCTTCGCGCTGACCGGCTTCATCTTTGGGGTGGCCCAGTATCTGCAGGGCGTCCTTGGCTACAGTGCACTCTCGGCCGGTGTGCGAACGCTGCCGTTTGCTGCGGCTGTGATGGTCTTCGCTCCCATGTCGCCGAAGCTGGTGGACCGTGTGGGCACCAAGGCGTTGGTGGCTGGTGGATTGGGCACCTTTGCCGTTGGCCTGCTGATTGCGTCCACCATGAAGGTCGACTCGCCGTACTCACTGGTGATGGTTGCCATGCTGGTGATGGGATCGGGCATGGGCCTGGCGATGGCGCCTGCCACCGAAAGCATCATGGGTTCGCTCCCTCGAGAAGCTGCGGGTGTTGGTTCGGCGGTGAATGACACGACCCGGGAGCTTGGAAGCACACTCGGCGTGGCCATCGGCGGCAGTGCCATTGCTTCGGTGTATTCCGGGCGCATCGGCGCCGCACTAGCCGGTCAGCAAATTCCGGCTGCTGCGTTGAAGGCAGCAAAGGACTCACTGGGCGGCGCCCTGGCTGTCGCGCAACAGGCAGGAGAACAGGGGCCGGCGCTCACTGTCGTGGCCCGCAAGGCCTTTACCGACGGGCTGCGAGTGGACACGTTGATCACGGCTGGCGTGGCCGTGCTGGGCATGATCGTCGCAGCAGCGTTCCTGCCTTCCCGGGCCGAGGAGGCCTTCATCGAGTCGAGTGAGGAAGAGCAGGAACTCGTCTCGGCCATGTACTGACCGCAGCCGGGCGATCGTCAAGGCGGTAGATTCTTTCGGTGCTTTCCCTGCCTCAACTCCGATCCCCAAGGGGGCGAGCGTGATTGTGTTGCGGACCAGCGAAGCGACGGCCACCAAGGCCGTCGCTGCTGCGCTGGCGCGGACGGCGAAGTCGGGGGATCTCATCGTGCTGGCGGGAGAGATGGGCGTGGGAAAGACCGCTTTCGCGCAGGGCTTTGCGGCGGGCCTTGACATCACCGAGCCGGTCACGAGCCCCACCTTTACCCTGGTGCGCTCGTACCCGGTTCCACCGCACCCGGGCCGCCCACGTGTGCTACATCACCTCGACGTGTACCGGCTCGACCGAATGAACGAAGTAGCCGACCTTGCCATTGGTGAACTCATGGATGACCGCAGCGTGACGCTCATTGAGTGGGGAGACGCGGTGGCCGAGGCGCTGCCGAAAGATCGCCTGGAAATCACTCTTTCCTTTGGTGACCGAACGGACGATCGGGTCGTGGCGATTGAAGCGGTCGGATCATCTTGGGCACCACGGCTGGCACGTATGTCCGATACGTGGGAGGCCTGGGCATAGTGCTGATCCTGGGCATTGAATCGGCAACCGATCGCGTGGGCTGCGCCATTGGCGGGCACGAGGGTGTCATTGCCCTCCACGAAGTCACCGGTGGTCGACGCCACGCGGAAACGCTTGCCCCGGCAATTGAGTTCATCTGTCAGCAGGCCGATGTCACGCTGTCCGAGCTGGGCTGTATCGCTGTCGATATCGGTCCGGGCTTGTTCACCGGCATGCGCGTGGGCATCGCGACGGCGAAGGCTCTGGCCCACGCACTGCGCATACCAATGGTTGGCATCGCAAGCCTCGACCTGTTGGCCTTTCCCCTGCGGCACACCGATCGCACAATTGTTGCCGTCATCGACGCCCGTCGTGGTGAGGTCTATTACTCGCTCTACCGACAAGCACCCGGTGGTATGCAGCGACTCACCGAGCCAAAGGTAGGAACCGCCGAAGACCTCATTGGTGAACTGCTCATCGTTCGTGATGATCTGCTCTTTGTCGGCGACGGTGCCTTTCGTTATCACGATCAGTTTGCCGCCGAGCTGCCAAAAGCTGCCTTCGCCGACGCGTGGCTGGCCCATCCATCGGCGGCTCCGCTCGTACAATTGGCCCACGCTCAGGCGTTGCGCGAACAGTTCGTGAACCCGTGGGAGCTCGACGCGCTGTATTTGCGACAGCCCGATGCCGAGATCAACTGGATCACGCGCGAAGGTCGGCACCGATGAAGACCCAACCGGCGGTGACAGCAAGCGCGACCGTGGTGATGAGCCCCATGAAACGTCGGCACCTGCGACAAATCATGAAGATCGAAAAACAGGTGTATCCCCGTCCGTGGGCGCCGACCGTGTTCACGAATGAGATCGGTGCACCAAAGCATCAGCGCCGCTACATCGTGGCGCGCATCGACAATCGCGTGGTGGGGTATGCCGGCGTGATGTTCGCCGAAGATGCACGTGACGGTTCACCATCCGCTCACATCACCAACATTGCTGTAGACCCCGCCTGGCACCGCCACAAGCTCGGCACTCGCCTCATGCTGACGGTTGCTCGTATAGCTCGGGAACACGGCGCCGTGAGCCTCACGCTGGAAGTGCGGCACACCAACATTGCGGCGCAACGTTTGTACCATCGCTTCGGTTTCCTCCAGGAAGGCGTACGCAAGCGCTACTACGAAAACACCGATGACGCGCTGGTCCTGTGGGCCAGCGGCATTCATCAACCTGCGTACACCGAGCGCATGGCCGACCTCGCGGCCGAAGTCCCCGGTCTGACCGTGAGCGAAGGGATCTTCGATGGCGACGCATGACCTGATTGTTGACGATGCAACTGTTGTCCTGGGCTTAGAGACGAGTTGTGATGAGACAGCTGCGGCCTGCGTGATGGGCGGTTTCGATGTGCTGTCCAGCGTGGTGTCCACGCAGATCGATCTGCACGCTCGCTACGGCGGTGTCGTACCCGAAATCGCCAGTCGTGCTCACCTCGAGCTAGTGGTGCCCGTCATGGCGCAGGCCATCGTGGAAGCGGGCATAGAGGATTCCCGCATCAATGCTGTGGCCGCCACCGTGGGGCCTGGACTGATTGGCGCGCTGTTGGTCGGTGTGTCGGCCGCCAAAGCGCTGGCTTTGGCATGGGATGTGCCGTTCATCGGTGTGAACCACATGGAGGCGCATCTGTATGCCTCCTTCCTGGAAGACCCGACGTTGGAGCTGCCGCTCGTCGTTCTGTTGGTTTCGGGCGGGCACACCATGCTCGTGTGCATGGAAGGCCACGGGCGCTACCGCCTGCTCGGCCAGACCATCGATGACGCCGCGGGCGAGGCATTCGACAAGGTGGCCCGTTTCCTCGGCCTCGGCTACCCGGGTGGGCCCGCTATCGATCTTGCGGCGATGGACGGCGACCCGGAGGCCATTAACTTCCCGCGCTCGATGCTGCACGACGGTCTCGATTTCTCCTTCTCCGGCCTGAAGACATCGGTCGTCAACTACGTGCGCAAGAACCCCGACGTGTCCGCTGAAGACGTATCGGCCAGCTTCCAGCAAGCAGTCGTCGACGTGCTGGTAGAGAAAGCTCGCCGAGCTGCGAAGCAGGTCGGCGCCAAGGCGCTCGCGTTGGGCGGGGGAGTGGCAGCGAACAGCGCGTTGCGCGAACAGTTCCTCGACGCCTGTACCGAAGACGGGCTGCAGGGCTTTCTGCCCAGCCGATCGATGTGCACCGACAACGCCGCCATGATCGCATCGGCCGGCTGGCACCGCCTTCGCAGCGACGGCCCCACCTCACTCAACGCCGCCGCCGACCCCAACCTCCGCCTGCAGTTTCTATGACAACGCGAGATGCCTCGTTTGTTGCGCTCCGGCTCGTTCCTCGCCTCCCGCTCCACTGCGCTCGGACTCGCTTCGCTCTGACAATCCGTGGACCTGCGCACATTCCAGCGTTGCAACTACCGGCCCCTAACGTGCTTTGTTTCGGTCAGAAAACCATGCCGTTGGGCGCTGCGCCTTTGGCTGGGAACTGATGCCTACTCGGCCGCATGATGTTTACGTCGTTGCTCCTCCCGGCTTGGAGGCGTTCACAGCCGCCGAAGTACGGCGGTTGGGGTGCAAGGTGCCGCGGGTGGGTCACGGCG
Organism: uncultured Acidimicrobiales bacterium; assembly: GCA_963791625.1. Taxonomy (GTDB): domain Bacteria; phylum Actinomycetota; class Acidimicrobiia; order Acidimicrobiales; family Ilumatobacteraceae; genus JANMCE01. The sequence goes on along the minus strand of CAWBTA010000016.1, from coordinate 51,431 downwards.
GCTTCTCGGTCAACATGACGACGGCCGAGTTGTACGCCGCCAACCTGCAGTTGCGCACTGCTTCGCGAGTCCTGCTGCGAGTGGGTCGGTTTCAGGCGGTGAACAAGAGCGAGTTCTTCGCTGGCTTTCGCAAGCTCTCGTTCGACCGCTATCTCACGGTGGGCTCCGAGTTGGTCGTGCGGGTCGACAGCGTCGCATCGAAACTGCAGCACACCGGCATGATCGAAGCGCTGGTGCGCGAGCTGCTCGGCGCTCGCGGCGGGCCAACGGTTCGGGTGCGACTGGACCACGACACGGTCACCGTTAGCGTGGATGCCAGCGGCGATCACCTTCATCGCCGCGGCTGGCGTGAGGCCACCGCCAAAGCGCCGCTCCGCGAGACGCTTGCCGCGTCGTTGTTGATGGCTGCACGATACGACGGAGCCATTGACGCGTTTGTCGACCCGATGTGTGGCTCGGGCACGATCGCGATCGAGGCCGCACTCGCCGCCCGCAATATTCCGTCCGGCTGGTCGCGCTCGTTCGCGTTCGAAACCTGGCCATCGTTCGACGCCGCCACCTGGGAGCGTGTTCGAGCCAAAGCTATCGACGGGCAGGTTGACCGAGCGACGCAGCCCATCGTTGCCTGCGACCGCGATCCCGGAGCCATCGAAGCCGCGATCGATAACGCCGAGCGAGCCGGTGTCGATCGAGATATCGAGTTCCGCCAGTCATCCATCAGCAACCTCGTACTTCCCGCTGGTACAGGCCTGCTCGCCACCAACCCGCCCTACGGCGTGCGGGTCAGCGCTGGTAACGACCTGCGCAATCTCTACGACACCTTCGGCCGAGTGGTGCGCGAACGTGCGTCCGGCTGGCGCATCGCCATGATCGCGGCCGATCGAGCCCTCGTCACCCGCGTGATCGCCAACCCGGTAGAAGTCGCGACACTAGAAAACGGTGGCCTCTCGGTCAGCATCATGGTCAGCGTCTAAGGGTCGGTGTCGTTGCCGTCATTTCGAGGCGGTGGTGACTTGGAGGGATGTGATAGCGCAAGAGATGATCGGATCGGTGCCGATGAACCCGACGTACCTCACGAACGCTGAGTTCGAGCACTGGTATCGCACCGTTCGCCCCCAAGTTGTAGCCACCTTGACCCTCTGGTGCGGCTCGATTGATGATGCCGTCGATGCGACCGACGAAGCATGTTGTACGGACTGGGCTGGGCCGCGTGGTCAAGAATGGCCAAATGGGACTTACGATAAGGACTGGACGGCCGAGCCGCGATACATGCGATGAGACTTTGCGACAAAACCGGGTGTGAGACGAGGGATTTTGTCGCAAAGTCAAGCAGGTTCGTTACGCCGAAAGGTCCTCGGGGTAAGTGATGTCTATCTCGGCGATGGACTTCGGGAAGTCCTTCTTGTTGTTGGTGATGAATCGATCGGCGCCGGCGTTCACGGCGGAGGCCAGGTGGATCGCGTCAGCAGCACGCAGGCCATAGGTCGCGCCAATGGTGACTGCGAGCTCGGCCGTCGCACGATCCACCGGCTTCAACTCAAGGCGACTCAGAATGACAGCCAGGACGAGAATCTCATCGGTTTGGCCACCTCGGGTCGGCCTGGTAAGAACCTCGGCGAGCAGGAGAACCGAGCCGATTCCTGTCGGCTTGCCGTCGCGGAGCGGTGGAAGGTTGGCGAGAACTGCAGCGCCAACAGGATGTTGTGGATTAGCCGCGTAGATCAGAACGTCGGCGTCGAACGCGTCCATTGGAGTTAGCGGGCGGCGCGGCTGGCGCGAACAGAGGCGACCAGTTCGTCGGCGCGCTCGTTCGAGAGCCCCGGCAGGGACGAGAGTTCGATATGGCGGGCAGACTCAAGCAGATCGTGCAGTTCGTCCGTCTTCTTGAACAGTTCTGTCGCGCGACGATGACGAAGGACGTCGGGGCGTACCAGCACGGCCGTTGGTTGACCGTGACGGGTAATGGTGATCTCCTCGCCGTTGGCCACACGATCAAGAAGATCCGGCAAGGTGGCACGTGCATCCGACGCGGTGATGATCATGACCCCGATTGTACAGTAATGTACGATGCCGTACAATCGATGTGTCGGAAGCTAGGAGCCGCGGGCGATCCACTCTTCTAGCTGGGGCAGCTCGGCGCCGATGGTGGTGCTCTCGCCGTGGCCGGTGTGGACGATGGTGTGGGGCGGCAGGATGAAGAGCTTGGTGCGGATGCTCTCGATGATGTCGGTGAAGTTGCCCGTGCTGGTGGCCGTGGCACCTGGCCCACCACAGAACAACGTGTCGCCTGAGAACACTCGGCCGGTGGTGGCGAAGCAGCAGCAGCCGGGGGAGTGGCCGGGGGTGTGCACGACCCGGAGCTGCTCGCCGCCGACCAGGAACTTGTCACCCTCAACCAACGGCTTGTCCGGCAGCATGCCGGGGTAGACCGCGTCGAACAGCAAGTCGTCGGCCGGATGCAGATAGATGGGTGCATCCACCACGTCCTGCACCGCGATGGCGGCGTTGATGTGATCGTTGTGGCCGTGGGTGAGCAGGATGGCTTTGACCCGACGACCGTGCACCGCGTCGAGGATGGCTTCGGCGTCGTGAGCGGCGTCGATGACGGCCACCTCACGGTCGTTGCCGACGATCCAGATGTTGTTGGTGACTTCCCACTCGTTGCCGTCGATGGCGAAGATGCCGTTGGTGGTGACCAGTTCGAAGGGCATCAGAACACCACGACCGATCGAAGCACTTCGCCGCGTTCCATCCGGTGGAAGGCCTCTTCCACGCCCTCAAGGGAGATGGTTTCGGTGACGAAACGATCGAGATCGAGGCGTCCTTGCAGGTACAGGTCAATCAACATCGGGAAATCCTTGCTGGGGAGGCAGTCCCCATACCAGCTGGGCTTGAGCGCCCCGCCGCGGCCAAAGAACTCAATCATCGGAATGTCGGGCATCTTCATGGTGGGGTTCGGCACGCCAACCTGCACCACCGTGCCGGCGAGGTCACGAGCGTAGAACGCCTGCTCGAGCACCTTGGGGTTGCCAACGGCTTCGATACACACATCGGCACCAAGCCCACCGGTGGCGGCCTTGACGCCTTCAACAGGGTCGCCGGTGGATGCGTTGACGGTGTGGGTGGCGCCGAACTCGCGGGCGATCGCGAGCTTGCGATCATCGAGATCGACCGCAACGATCGTGGTGGCGCCAGCAAGGCGAGCGCCGGCGATGGCTGCGTCACCGACACCGCCGCAACCGAACACCGCGACTGATGAGCCACGCGAGATACCTGGCCGGTATGAATGGCGGCACCGATGCCGGCCATCACGCCGCAGCCGAGCAACCCGGCGGTGGCGGCCGGTGCAGCCGGATTGACCGGCGTGCATTGGCCCGAGTGGACGAGGGTCTTTTCGGCGAACGCGCCGATGCCCAAAGCGGGTGAGAGGGCGACGCCGTCGAGCGTCATCTTCTGCGTGGCGTTGAAGGTGGAGAAGCAGTACCACGGCTTGCCCTTGAGGCAGCTACGGCAGGTGCCGCACACGGCCCGCCAGTTCAATACCACGAAGTCGCCGGGTTTCACGTTGGTGACGCCGGCGCCAACCGACTCCACGACGCCGGCAGCCTCATGGCCGAGCAGGAAGGGGAAGTCGTTGTTAATCCCACCCTCTCGGTAGTGGAGGTCGGTATGGCAGACGCCGCAGGCCTGCACCTTTACCAGAGCTTCGCCGGGGCCCGGATCGGGTACCACGATGGTTTCAAGGGTGACGGGTGCTTTGACGCTGCGGCTCACGATTGCCCGTACTTCGTGCGACATCAATCCTCCTGCGTTGGTTGTTCGCCGCCATTCTGGCCGACGCGGGCCGTCCCTGTCGTTCTCACACTGCGCCGCATGTCAGAAAGGGTGCGCGCTCTCCCCGTCGAGACAGTCGCTATCCGTCTGGGGTCGCAGCGTAGTGACGGCACGCACATGAGACGTTTGGCACATATTTGAAATGGCTTTTTGCGAGTCTCAACGGATCGACTGTGGATGACTATACAGTTCCCAAACATAGAATTGACAATTCCCAGAACAACTTGGCCGATTGATAATTCAAAGAGACTACGTGCACGCAATCCATAAAGGCTAATATTCACTGCGCCTTAACACTTTGCACATTTGGTGTATTTCACAGCCTGCCATACTGGGGAGGTGAATTACCGCACTATGTCTCAAGGAACGTCCAGGAACGGGCTCGCTGTGGCGCCTGATCAGCCGACGCCAAGGTTATCTCGCCGCTTCCCCAGCCTACGAAAGACCGAAACTATGAGCTTGACCTCGCTTGATGGCATTCGACGCAGCAAAGCAAGTTTGGAGGCATTCATTGGCTCTCGAACAGCTGCCCATTTCGGTCCATCTTCAACGCCTGAGACCCGACCATTCGACCCTCGTATCAGCATCGTTATTCCCACGCTGAATGAGGCCTCCAACCTGCCCTTCGTGTTTTCGACCATTGCTTCGATCGATGCTGAAGTCATCGTGGTCGACGGGAGGTCCTCCGACGACACGGTGCGCGTGGCCAAGGCTCTGCGCGAGGACGTCGTCGTGGTGCATGAGATCCGCAGAGGCAAAGGCGCCGCCCTCCAAGCCGGATTTGCCGCTGCCACTGGTGACATCATTGTGATGCTCGACTCCGATGGTTCTGCCGACGGTCGTGAGATCCCGGCCTTTGTCGATGCGCTGCGCCGTGGGGCCGATTTCGCTAAGGGAAGCCGCTTCATCGCGGGCGGCGGAAGCGCGGACATCACGCTGATCCGCCAGACCGGCAACTCGTTTCTCAGCAAGCTGGTCAGCGCCACGTTCGGCGCCCAATTCACCGACCTCTGCTACGGCTACAACGCCTTCTGGCGTGACTGCCTGCCCTATCTGAATGTCGACTGCGACGGTTTCGAGGTGGAAACGCTGCTCAACATCCGGGCCGTGCGTTCGGGTCTGCGGATCGCCGAGGTGCCCTCGTACGAATCGAACCGCATCCACGGAGTTTCCAACTTGAACGCGCTTCGGGATGGTCTTCGCGTGCTGCGCACCATCATTCTCGAAGTCTGGAAGCAGCGTGACCTCGGGGCCGTAAAGCAGCCGGCTCGAGCAGCGGCTCCGGAACCCGCAGCCCTATCAGCCTAAGAGAAGCCTCCCCTAAAAACATGCCAACATCACCCCTGAACCCGCATCGTCTCTGCCTCGTCGCGCCCGGCAATCACTCCCCGGTGCTCGGCATCGTTTCTGAGCACGTGATGGTCATGCTCCAGCAACGATGGACCATGAGCAGCGTCTATGTCGCCGTGCGCGATGACCCGTTCGATTCAACCCTCATCGGTTTCCGCACCCCGACACTGGCGTCGATCCCCAGTCTGACCGAATCCGGAACAAGCTCCGGCCTCAGCCGCTCGCGTCGACTTCGCCGACACTTCCTCCGCGAACGCCCCGACGTCGTACTGGTCGATGTTTGGGGGCTGAGCCAACTCTCGATGCTCCCGGTGCTGTCGCGGGCGGCGGCATCGGTCGGTGCGAAGGTCGTGTTGCGTCTCTGCGGTCGACTCGACGATTCGCTCGGGTATCTCCGCGGCGCGTCTATCCGTCGTTCACTGGCGCGGGTCGATCTGGTGATCACGCAGGGCTACGTGCCGCGCTGGGTGGAGTCGTGCGGTCGTCCCACCTGGGATCTGCCTGAGTGGAAAACCGAGGAGCGTCAGGTCGATGCAGGCAGCGTCGACGTCGTCGCGTTCTTGCCGTCGGGCGACTCTTCGGCAGCCGAGGCGCTTCTCAGAGCGTTCGACGGAATCAGCGCCGAACGAGTTACGAGTTATCGACTGCATCTTCTTCAGCGAGAGGACGATCAGTCGTCGCGGATCCGCCCTCTCGTGAGTTCAATTCATCACTCGAACCGGGTGGACGTGCTCACCGATTGGTTCACTGATTCGCAGCTTGATCGTCGTTTGAGCACCAGCGGCGTCGTGGTCGTGTTCGACCCTAACAGCGAATCGCGGGCTCTTGACGCTGCGAGTCACCTCGGACTGCCGGTGGTGATTGTCGGCGCGTCAAGCCAGTCCGGACCTATCGACGCGTACTGCGGGGCGGCGATGAGCAATCGAGATCCGGCTAGCCTCCTCGCGGCTATTGAGCGGGCCAACCTCGCCCGAAAGTACCGGTATCCCACACCGTCCGATTTGGAGCGGGGTGCTGATCTATTGACGACTCAGCTGACCGAGCTGATCGGAGCAACACCGACCAGACCAACGGTTCCGGTCTCGTGAGCAATCCTGCGGCGGAAAACAAAAAAGTTCCAAGTTCGGTGTTGATGTATCACCTCATCGGCGGTGCCGACGGCGGAGATCTGGCCGTGTCGGCGCGGAGCTTTCACGATCAACTTGAACTCCTCGCCGAGCGGGGGCTTCGCGGCTGCTCGCTTGCTGAACTCGTGGCCTCCCGCGATCGGGCAGGCTTGGTGGGCATCACCTTTGATGACGCGTTTCGGGCGGGCCTGCCAGCCGTGGCCGACGATCTCATTGCCCACGGCTTTACGGCAACGGTCTACGTGCCGACGAAGTTCGTGGGTAGCAGCGCCACCTGGATCCGTGACGGCCGCTCCTCGAACGCCATCATGACCTGGGCCGAACTGGCCGAACTCAGCCAAGCCGGTTTCGAGTGTGGCTCGCATAGCGTCAGCCACGTGGCTCTTGACACCTGCACCGCACAACCAGGGGCCGCCGAGGTCGCCGAAAGCAAGCGCGTCATCGAAGGTGAGATTGGTGCCACGGTGACCTCGTTCGCCTATCCCTTCGGATATCACGATCGACGCACCCGCGGATGGTTGGAGGCAGCTGGTTACCGATCGGCGTGCGTCATTCGTCATGATCGTTTCGCATCGGACGGTGACGTCTTTTCGATTCCCCGCTATCACGCTCGCAATGGAGTCGACTGGTTGGAGCGCGCTCTCGATCCGTCGGCCCGACGTAGCCCCGAATCTTGGGCCAAGCAACTGGCCTACCCCGGGTGGCGGTTGGCGCGCCAGTCCGCTCAACTCATACGCACCGGCGCCGACAAGGTAGGCATTCGATGACCGCGGTACCCAGCACAAACGCCGACCACGCCAAGGGCGTCTCGGTCGTTATTTGCACGCACCTCTTTGAACGGCGTGATCAAGCGGTGGCGGCCATCATGTCCTGCCTTGAGCAAACGCATCGTCCGGAACAGATCGTTGTGGTTGTTGACGGAGACCATGAACTGCACCGCTTTCTTGTTGAGCAAGACTTGCCCGTAACGTTGCGCCTTCTCCAAGATCGATCTGGGTTGTCGCATGCGAGAAACACCGGTCTGGCTGACGTCACTACGGAATTCGTTGCCTTTCTCGATGATGACGCCACCGCTGACAAGGACTGGGTGGCAAACCTCGCCGCTCATTTCGACGACCCTGCGGTGCTCGGCGTCGGTGGACGTTCCGTGCCGGCATGGGGCTCGCCCGATGGGGACTGGTTCCCGCCGGAGTTGCTGTGGGCGGTCGGTTGCAGCTACCCGGGGCAGGCATCGGAGACCAGCCGCCTGCGCAACGTCTTTGGCGGATGTGCGTGTTTTCGCACCGCCGTGCTGCAGGACCTTGGCGGCTTCAGTTCCTCGCTCGGACGCATGGCGACCGGAGCGGGAGGGGCCGAAGAGACTGATCTCTGCCTACGCGCTGCGGCGCAGATCCCGGGCGGCTATTTCAAGTTCGATCCAGAAGCTGTCATTCATCACCGCGTTCCGGCAAGCCGCGCCACAGTGCGTTATGTCCTGAACCGATCCTGGTTTGAAGGTCGCTCGAAAGCCACCATGGCGGCCCTGCACCACGGCGAGGGAGTCCTGACCGCCGAACGGAGCTACGTGATGCGGCAGATTCCATTGGCCCTTGCGTCCAACGCAGTTGGTATCGCGCGGATGCGCCCGCACTCGCTGCGTCGATTCGTCGCCTTGACCGGCTCGGTTCTTTCCGCGGGAGCAGCCTTTGTGTTGGCTCGACCCGCAGCCAGCCGACAGGTTCGGAAGCTTCGAAACGTGGACGGCGGGCCCGTGCGAGTTGCCTCGGTGTCCGCACACTATTTGCCGCACATGGGTGGTATCGAAACCCATGTTCGCGAGGTTGCCACTCGCCTCAACGGCTCGGGTCTCGACTTCACGATTTTGACGACGAAGGCCGCTGACTCAGCATCATCCGAGCGGGTCGACGGCATTCCGGTGCACCGACACGGGTTGTTGATGCGCTCCACCGACTGGTGCCTTGCCCCGGGAGTATTTTGGGAAACGCTGCGCGGTGACTGGGATGTCGTTCATTGCCAGGGGGTGCACACGTTCACCGCTCCCATGGCCATGCTCGCTGCGCTCATCCGTCGTCGCCCGTACGTGGTGACGTTCCACACGGGAGGACATTCCTCCGAGATGCGGGGTCGTATCCGGACTGCACAGTGGACGGTTCTCGGGCCGCTCTTGCGCCGAGCCACCGAGCTGATCGCCGTGTGCGAGTACGAGATCGACGTGTTCTCCAAGCTGTTGAAGATCAGCCCAGACCGATTCACCCTCATTCGAAACGGTGCTGAACTGCCGCCACGGCCCGACACGCCCGCACCGGTGCCCGAGGGCACCTTCGTTGTTGTTTCCATCGCCCGACTCGAACGCTACAAAGGGCATCATCTCGTCATCGAAGCGGTGGCAGAACTGGTCAAACGCCGGCACGTGCAACTGTTCGTTGTGGGCCAGGGGCCTTATGAGGACGAGCTGCGATCTTTGGTGAAGCAACGTGGTCTGGAAGACGTCGTTACCTTCACCCACTTCGCGCAGGACCGGCGCGGTGAACTGGCGGCTCTCATCGCACGAGCCGATGTGATGACGCTGATGAGCGAATACGAGGCACATCCAGTGGCGGTGATGGAAGCGCTGGGCCTTGGTCGACCCGTTGTGGTTGCCGCCACATCCGGTCTGGTGGAGCTGGCTCGCTATGGGTGGGTTACCTCAACGCCGATTGACGCGTCCCCGGCTGCTGTGGCCGACGCCTACCTTGACGCGGCAAGTCGCGGGTGCCCTGCCATTGCGCTCCCGACTTGGGATCAATGCGCCGCCCGCCTCGACGAGGTTCTAGCAAAGGCTGCCAGGACGTCATGAGAATTCTGATGGTGTCGCAGTTCTATCCGCCGATCATGGGCGGCGAAGAACGTCACGTCTACAACCTGTCGCGCGGGCTCGCTGCGCGAGGGCACACGGTCGCGGTCGTCACGCTCGCCACCGACGGCGACGAGAGCATCCAAAACGAAGACGGCCTCACGGTGTGGCGCGTCCGCGGCTGGAGTCAACGCCTCATGGGGCGTCACCGGGGGTCTGAGCGCCCGTACGCGCCGCCCGTGCCCGATCCGGGTGTCATGTTGCGACTGCGCCAGATTGTGCGCGAGTTCCAGCCCGATGTCATCCACGGGCACAACTGGCTCATCAACTCGGCCTACCCGCTCGAGGGTCGGTCGATTCCAATCGTCTCCACCCTGCACAACTACGGCCACAAGTGCGTCAGTCATCGGATGATGCACCAGGACACCGACCCATGCGACGGCCCATCGTTGCTGAAGTGCCTGAAATGCTCCGCCAACCACTACGGCCGCGTCACCGGGCCAGCCATCGTCGGTGCCCACCGACTCACCGCTCCTCTACGACAGCACCGAACGGCAGCCTTCATCTCAGTAAGCCAATCCGTTGCTCAACACGGCCGTGGCTCGGACCATGACGTGGTGATCCCGAACTTCATACCGTCCGTCGAGGAGATCCGTTCAGTGATCGACGCAACGCCTCGGCCCAACTTCCTGCCCGAAGGCGAGTTCGTGTTGTTTGTCGGCGATGTCACGACGGACAAAGGGGTCGAAGTGCTGCTCGCGGCGTGGAAGTCGCTGTCGCCTGATTGTTCGCTGGTGTTCCTGGGCCGCACGCATGGTCTTGCTATCGCTCAACCTGGTGTGATTTTGGCTGGTGCGCACGACCATGACCTCGTACTGGCGGCCATGGCCGCTGCCCGATTCGTCGTGGTCCCGTCCCTGTGCGCAGACGCGTGCCCCACCGTCGTCCTTGAGGCAATGGCCGCGGGAACAGCGGTGATTGGCAGCCGTACCGGAGGCATTCCGGACATGATCAATCCCGGTGTTACTGGCCTGCTCGTGCCACCGTCGGACGTTGAAGCCCTTGCGGCTGCCATGGCGACGTTGCTCGATGATTGCGCCCTCGCCGAAAAGCTCGCAGCCGAGGCAGAGGTTCAAGTGAAGGCGTTTACCGTCCCGGTGGTTGTCGAGGAGATCGAAGCCGTCTATCGCAGAGTCATGCCGCGATCGAATGTGGTGTCGATCCGATGACCACAGCGTGCGTGGCAATTGCGGCCCACACCTTTGATCGTCTCGAACAGATCAAAGATTCCGTGGCATCGGTTCTTGAAGGCGACCTGCAACCAGATCAGCTTGTGCTGGTCGTTGACAACAACCCCAGCCTCGCGGTCGCCCTCGCTGGGCTGCTGCCGACCTCGGTCATCGTTCTGGAAAACGAGGGACGCGGCCTTTCTCACGCTCGGAACAGGGCTCTGAACCACACGGGCTGTGACATCGTCGCTTTTCTTGACGACGATGCCACCGCATCCATCGGGTGGCTCCACGAGATCGTCGCCTCCTTCGATCAACGTCCCGAAGTCGTCGGTATTGGTGGCCGTATCTGCCCCAACTACGCCTTCGGCGCCCGGCCGGTGCCGGCCGAGCTGTTGTGGATCGTCGGTTCCACCTATCAGGGGCACCGCGAGACGCCGGGTTACATCTCGCGCCCGATTGGCGCCAACATGGCATTCCGCCGTCACGTACTGACCGAGCTTGGCGGCTTCGACCCGGACTTCGGCGTGGTCGGTACCAAACGCGTGAACTCGAACGAAGAGATCGCTCTTTGTTCCCAGCTGCGTAGAACCTACGGCGACGACTGCATTTGGTATGTGCCGAGCGCCATTGTCGACCACTTCGTTCCTGCGGTTCGCACACGCTGGCGATACGTCATTCGTCGGAGCTGGGTCGAAGGTCGTTCCAAAGCCGGTATCAGCGCTCGATTCGGGCAGCACACCATGGCCGACGATCGATCATACGCTTCTCAGGTGCTGCTCCCCGGGCTGTTTCGATACCTCAAGACGGCACTGATCCGTCGCGATAAGGCGGCCGTTCACAATGCCGCCTCACTCGTGGTCGTTGGCATAGCGACGGCCGGCGGTTACGTGTTGGCCGAGGCACAGCGATTACTGGAGTCAGTGGGGTTGCTATGACCGTTGACGCCCCCGAACAGGCGCCAACGTTGCAGGTCCAGCCAAGGGCGGGTTTTGGGCTTCGGGCACGTCATCACCTGTCCAACCCACTTTCCAAGACGGCATACTCGCTCATCTTGAACTCGGGCCTCACGGCCGCGGCCGGATTCGCCTACTGGGTTATCGCCGGGCGGCGCTACAGCGCCGAGGCGGTTGGCGAGGCCGGTGCCATCATCTCGGCGCTGACACTTGTGTCGGCGGTCGGACAGCTCAACCTTTCGGGCACCCTCATGCGGTTCCTACCCGGTGCCGGGCGACGTTCAGCGGTGCGACTCATCGGCTCGGCCTACGCACTCGCCATTGGCCTTACCTCGCTGTTGTCGATTCTGGCCATGATCGTGTTGCGCAACTCGGATCTGGCGAATGGGAAGTTGTCGGCGCTCCAGGTCGTGGTTGCTGCTGCGGCGTGGGCGTTGTTCAGTCTGCAGGACAGCGTGCTGGTTGGCTTGCGCCGAGCGCCACTGGTGCCGATTGAAAACATCGTCTTCGGTATCGCCAAGATTGTGCTTCTTGTCGGCTTCGTCGACCGAACCAGCACGTCGCTGGTGCTGTCGTGGGCGCTGCCGCTTCTGGCGTTGATACCGGTCATCAACTGGCTGGTGTTCCGTCGGTTCCTTCCCGCTCGCGGTGTCACCGATACTCACGCCCTTGACCTGGGTGTCATCAAACGCTTCCTCGTGGGTGATGCCTCAACCGGGCTCTTGCAGCAGGCCGCGGTGTGGTTGCTGCCGCTCCTTGTCACGCACCGACTTGGCTCGCGGACGAACGCCGGATTTTATTTGGCGTTGATCACGTCCATGACGCTTGATCTGCTCGTTTCCAATCTCACGTCAGCGCTCACCGTCGAGGCCGCCCACAGCCCCGACGCCATGACGGGACTGTTACGCACGACCATCCGTCGTGTTGTGGCGCTGGTACCGGTGGCAGTTCTTGGTGTGGTCGTCTTGGCGCCGTGGATCATGCGGATCTACGGCTCCTTCGGTCAGGCGTCGGTGAACACGCTTCGGCTTCTCGCGCTGGCTTCCATTCCTCGAGCAGCGATCCTGATCTACCAGGCGATCTGCCGGGTCGAACATGCCACTCATCGCTCGGCGGTGCTGCAACTGGCGTTGGTCACCACGGTCGTATCGTTCAGTTGGATCGCTGTTGGACTGTTCGGCATCGTCGGTGTGGCCGGCGCGGTGCTCGTCGTCAACACCATCGGCGCGATCGTTGTGCTGCCGGATCTGCGAGTACGTCTGGGCCATGTACCCAAGGTGCGAGCAGCACGTGCCGTCTTTACTGAGCCGACAACAATGCCGGAACCGCCGAGGCGCGTCGAGCCGGGTGCACCTTCTCGTGTTGGGCCGGTGATCTTCGCTCTTGCCGTTGGCGTGCTCTTGCAGGCTGTCGCGGCAAGCGGAAGCCGAGCGGACGCATCATGGGTGTCATGGGTGTACTGGGCGAGCCTTCTCCTGATGTTCACCCCCTGCGCGATGGTGGTCATCTCGAAGACGGCATCGGATCGCGATCGCATCGTCGTGTCGGTCGCTCTGGCCGTAGGCATCATGGCTGCTCGCTTTGTGCTGTACCCAAACTTCTTCACGTACCACGATGAGCTTCTGCATGTGAACACGTTGCGATTGATCGTGGACCAGCACCACGTCTTCGTACCGAACAGCCTGCTACCGGTGTCGTCCATTTACCCTGGCCTCGAGGTGGTTGCCGCTGGAATCCATAGCCTCACTGGTCTGTCGCTTCACGTGGCGGGGATGCTGGTGCTTGCGATGTCCAGATTGATCATGACCCTGTCGCTGATCGGCATCGGCCAACGCATCACCGGCTCGGTTCGCACGGGTTGCCTCGCCGCGCTGGTGTACACCACGAATCCCCAGTACCTGTTGTTCAACGCCCTGTTCGCCTATCAGTCTCTCGCCTTGCCCCTCACGCTGGCGGCGATCTATGTCGCGTTGTCGGCCACGAACAAGTCTCGGCGCTGGTCGGTGACGGCCGCCTCGGTCATCGCGATGGCCGTTGCGGTTACGCATCACCTGACCTCGGTAGCGCTGTTGGCTGCCCTCACGATCTGGTGGATCATCGAACGGAGAAAACGAGGCGAGTCGTTGCTGGCCAGAGTCGTCGGTTCGGTCGCTGGGGTGTTGGCGCTCTTCATTGTGGCTTGGACTGCAACGGTGAGCAGCGCAATCATCCGTTACGTCACTGCCATTGGTGATGACTCCCTGCACTCGCTGATTCAGTTCTTTCGCGGTCAGGACCGACGTGAGCTGTTTACCGACTACGGCGGCTTCCGGACCCCGGTCTGGGAACGCGTGGTATCGCTCTCGTCGGTTGGGCTCATCATGCTTGCGTTGGTGCCAGCCGCTCTGGCGTCCCGTTCGTGGTTGAAGAAGAGGAGATCGCTCCCTATCTTGTTGGTTGCGGTCGGCCTTGCGTATCCCATCATCCCGGGCGGACATCTCACCCGGGCAACCTCGGAGATCTCCGACCGGTCCTCCGGCTTCTTGTTCATCGGCCTGGGCTTCTTGTTCGCCTGGTGGGTGGTTGAAAGGGCAGTGGCATTGCGCGCTGCTACTCGCTATGCACTGGTGGCCGGCTTGGTCGTGCTCTTCCTGGGCGGAGCCATCGTTGGCTCCCCCGACTGGCTAGCCTTGCCGGGGCCGTATCACGCCGCTGCCGATAACCGCTCCGTTGACCAGTACAACGTCTCCACGGCTCGATGGATGGCGAGCCACTTGTCCCCGGACAATCACGTTATGGCCGACCGAATCGGGCGGCTGGTTGCTTCATCAATTGGAAAGCAGTACAGCGTGACCAACCTCGGTGACGGTGTCGACGCGTCACCGGTCTTCTTTGAGAACGAGGTCACTCCGAGCGTCACGGCCGCCCTTCGAAAGGGTGCGGCCGTGTACATAATGATCGACCGTCGCATCAGTCAGCAGCTGCCGCGCGTTGGTGTCTACCTTGAGCAAGGCGAGGAGAATTCCTACAAACACCTTGTGCCGGTTGATCCGCAGGCGCTGGCCAAGTTCGATTCGGTCGTTGGCGTCTCTCGCATCTATGACAACGGGCAGGTCGCCATCTACGACATTCGCGAGATGTCGCGATGAACGCGCGTAAGGCTCTGGCTGCGCTCGGTGTGCTCGTCCTGGTTGGCGCAGCGGCTCCGGCCGGATGGCTTCTTCAAGGCATAGCTTTCCTGGTTTCGCTGGTCCTGGTTTGCTATGTGGCGACCGCTCCGCTCCAGACGGCGCTTGACCGCGTGCTCGCGGGCGCCCTCGCTGCGGTCCTTGCGCTCATGGCGCTTGGCTTCCTGCTGCATCTGAGTCCATGGGGGCTCACGCGTCGCAGCTGGGCGGTCGCGTGGGGTCTTGTTGTGCTTGCGGTCGCAGCGCTTGACGACGGTGCTCAGGTCATCCGTTTCCGTCGGGTCGTTGACGGACCGCTCATACGATGGGTAGCGGCGTCTCTGGTCGTGCTCAGCGCAGCGATAGGTGTGACCTGGCAGGCATCGGCCTCAGAACGAGCCACGCCCCTGACGTTGTCGGTGGTGGCCGACGGTGCGAACGAGATCAAACTCTTGGTTGATGGGCCGTCGAATCGCACCGATCTTTCGCTCGTCAGCATCGACGGCACTGCCCGCCGGACCATGGCCACCGTTGACCTCTCGTCACATCATCACTTTGAAGTCACCGTGCCGAAACCGACGAGGCGCGTTTCGATCGAACTGGTCGACGGCACAGGAGTGATGCAGCGCTCGATCATCGTTGATCCGGCGTTGGTCGACGCACCGAAGGGTTAGCAGCTGCCTCGCCGCGTTGTCGGGGTCCCGCGGCCCAACGCCAGCCGACCGATTCAGCCGCGCTGGCGTACGAGTGATGGCTGGTAGGGCTCGGTCTCGTTCCGGGTCGCCAGGGCGAGCCATCGGGCGGCTGCGGCAAAATCATCATCTGGGGGACTTCCGAGGTCATCGGCGGGCGCGGCGTCGGACACGTGCGCCGTCTCGGATCGGTCGGGGGTGAGGGGTGCCGAGACCTCATGGGACAGGTAAGACGACATCGGCTCCGACACCACGGGCAGCGCGTTGTCGGCTGCTGCGGCGCGGTGATTGAGGACGAGCCGCAACTCGTCGTCACTCAGCGGGAAGGTCGCGGTGGACGACGGCTGGCTGCGAATGAGCTCATCGATGGCAGCGAAGGCGAGCGAGCGAAACGCCAGCACCGACTCCTCGGTGAAGCCCTTGCCCCGCTCGAATTGGTACGACGTCAACTTGGTGTACGACATGCTCTTCTCCTGATGTAGTGGTTCCGACACGCCGGTTCGGAAGGTGATGCGATGTGATGCCGACGAGCGGCTACCAATCCTCAAGGAGGACCCGATCCCATGACGGCGGACTGACGAGCTTGGATCGTTCGATTAGGCGGACCCATTCGGCGTCGCTTACGGCCATGAGGTTGTTGCCGAAGGTGACGGCGTCGGATTCGGCGAAGCCGTGCACCGTGAGGCCTACTACGACGCCTGGCCACTCCATCCACTGAATCGAGGTGTCGCTTCCGTTGGTGATCACCGCGGCCTCATGGCCACGAATGGTCTGTGTCTTGGCCGAGGACGCAATGGTGGAGGACGCCGCGATCTGCAAGAGGACACCCGTGTCGCTTTGGGGACCCACCCAACGGAACGACAGGGCTGGTTCGGGCGGACGACTCTCGGGTCGGGAGGTGATGTGGCGGCTTACCTGCACCCAGGTAACCGGGATCTTTCCGAGTTGCAGATGCGGGAGCTGTTTCGACGCATCGGCGACGCTGACCGGCGTCTCGGTCGTTGTTGTGGCCTGCGTGGTGGTTGCTGCCTGCGTGGTTGTGTCCGCGATCGTCGTGGTCGCTGCCTGGGTGGTCGTCGTTGCGAGCGTGGTCGCGGGTGTCGTCGTGGCGGCCAAGGTCGAGCTGGGGCTCGTCGTCGATAGGGGTGGCGCCGTGCTCGTCTCGGGAGGAGCCACGGTCTGGGCCAACACTTGGCTGCTTATCGTTGATGGCTCAGCTGTGGTCGGTATCGGAAGCCGGACGGTGGTCGCGGCTGGCCGACTGGTTGTCGTGGCCGACTTGGTCTGGACGCCTCGATGGTCGGAGACGAACCGCAGACCCAGCGTTACGAACGCAATCGTGATGAGCGCACTGCCAATGAGCAGACCGTGGTTGAGGATCCACCAGTTCCATCGCTCGTTGGAATTCGGCCCGTGTCTATTCTCTGGGGTGTTCGGGCTGTCCTGCGTCGCCAACGTTGTCGAGGAGGCTGCGGCAGGTTCCCTCGGGTCGGTGGTTTCCATCAAACCCTATTGGAGCGGTTCGGGCCTACCCTCCGATACCGTTCTGCCGGATCTTGAGGAAGACGAGAAGTCGTCTGGACTCGCCACCGACACTTCTCGTCGAGTCTTGGCGGTCCTGCTCGTGCCCGAATCAGCAGAGGGCTGCGATGACCTCGTGCATGACCGCGCGGGCGGCGTCGGCGTCGATCGTTTCAGCCACGCGGGTGTTGGGCGGTTTGACCCATGTGGTCGAGCGTTGGTCCACCACCGTCATACCGCGGGTGTGCTGCCCGCGGGTCTCGACCACGACATGACGATCACTGAACGTGAACAGTTCGGGATGGGTCAGGGCCAGCACCGCGCAGGGATCATGCAGCGGGCCGCCCCGCTCCATGCCGAAGTAGACCGAGTTGTAGGCGGTCGCGAAATGGTGGATGAGATCGGCTACAAACTCGGCCCGTTCGCCATCGCGTGCTCGCACGTGGTCTTCGTCCTCGGTGCCCCAAAGGAACTGATGGGTGACGTTCAGCCCGCACATCACGATGGGCGCGCCACACTCGAACACCATGGCCGCAGCCTCGGGGTCGGCGTAGATGTTGAACTCGGCCGTGGCGGTGCGGTTGCCGAACGTGGTGCCACCGCCCATGAGCGAGATCCCGGCGATGCGATCGACCAACGTTGCGTCGGCTCGTAGCGCGAGGGCGATGTTGGTGAGCGGGCCGGTTGGTACCAGCCATGCGCCCGTGTGCTCACGGGTAGCTGACAGCAGATAGCCGACGGCATCGGTCCCGTCGACCGAACGGGTGAGCGTTGGAAGCGTCGGTCCCGCCAGGCCGCTCTCACCGTGGATGTCGGGCGCGAACACTGCCGGCTCCAACAGTGGTCTCGCCGCGCCCGAATGGACCGGTACGTCAAGGTCGAAAAGCTGGGTGGCGATGAGCGCGTTCTTGGTGGTGTTGGCGAGCGGTGAGTTGCCGGCCACCGTGGTGATGCCGAGCAGATTGCAGTGCCGCGACGCCAGCAGAATGGCCATGAAATCGTCATGGCCGGGGTCACAGTCAAGGAACACCGAAGGAATCGACATGGCGCGAACGTAGCCAATCCGGCGAGAATGGAAAGAGTGACGCTCGCGTTTGGTCCCCTCACCATCTCACCACCGGTTGTACTCGCCCCCATGGCGGGCGTCACCAACGCGCCCTTCCGATCGCTATGCCGTCGCTATGGCGCCGGTCTGTACGTGAGTGAAATGGTGATGGCGCTCGCCATCGTCCACAAGAACCCCAAGACCGACAAGATGATGTCGTTCGCTGAAGATGAGACACCGCGCTCCATTCAGATCTACGGCACCAACCCCGAGGTGATCGGGGAAGCCATCCGCCGCGTGTGCGCAGAGGGCCGCGTCGATCATGTCGATCTCAACTTCGGTTGCCCGGCCCGCAAGGTCACCCGTCAGGGCGGAGGCGCCGCGGTGCCGGTCAAGCGGAACCTGATGCGCAACATTTTGCGAGCCTCGGTGAAGGCGGCCGAGTCGTACAACGTGCCGATCACGGTGAAGTTCCGCAAGGGGATTTCCGATGACCTGCTCACGTTTTTGGAGACCGGTCAGATCGCCGCCGAAGAAGGCGTCGCTGCCATTGCGTTGCACGCCCGCACGGCCGAGCAGCACTACGCCGGCTCGGCTGACTGGAACGCCGTCGGCGAATTGAAGGCGCACGTTTCGTCGATTCCCGTTTTGGGGAATGGTGACATTTGGGAAGCCTCCGACGCGGTTCGCATGATGGACGAGACCGGCTGCGACGGCGTCGTTATCGGCCGCGGATGCCTGGGTAAGCCGTGGCTCTTCGGCGATCTGGCTGCCGTGTTCGCCGGGAAGGAACCACCACCTCCGCCTCGCCTCGGCGAGGTAGCCGAAGTGATGGCCGAGCACGCCCGCATGCTGCGCGAGTGGAACGGGAGTGACCACGGCATCATCGAGTTTCGCAAGCACGCCAGCTGGTACGTCACCGGCTTTCCCGTCGGGGGCGAGATGCGTCGTCGTCTCGGTATGGTGTCCTCACTTGATGAGCTCGATGATCTTCTTGCCGAGCTTGACCCCTCGGCCGAACTGCCTCCGGGTGGCCAGCGCATCGTGCGCGGCCACGCGAACGGGCCGATCAAGGTAGCGCTTCCCGACGGCTACCTCGATGACCGCGATGACGCGTCGCCACCGAGTTCGGTCGCCGAGATGTGTGCGTCCGGTGGCGGCTGACGCGTGCTGATCCTCGCGTCCAGTTCACCGCGTCGCCATCAACTTCTCGCCGCCGCTGGTGTGGAGTTTTCGGTTGCTTCACCCGACATTGACGAGTCTCCGCTTGATGGCGAGCGGGCGGTGTTCTACGTCGAGCGGTTGGCGCGGGAGAAGGCTGCCGCAGTGGAGGGTACGTTCGTGATCGCCGCCGACACGACAGTGGAGTGTGATGGCGTCATCCTTGGCAAGCCGACCGACGATGACGATGTTCGGTCGATGTTGCACTCATTGTCGGGCAGGAGCCATTTCGTGCACACCGGTGTGGCTGTACGGCGTGGCGCCGAGGTGGCCAGCCTGTCGGTCAGTACCGAAGTCACCTTCATCGAGCTCACCGCTGCGGACGTCGACTGGTACATCAGCACCGGCGAGCCGAGCGACAAGGCCGGCGCCTATGCCGTGCAGGGCGGGGCTGCCCGTTTCGTGTCGGCCATCAACGGCAGCATCAGCGGTGTGGTCGGCCTTCCCATGGCCGAAACCATGGCCCTGCTAGGCGCCATGGAACCCGCCCTTTAGCAATCCAGTACTGCAGCCATCGCGGTACAGACTTCGGGCCATCGGTCGCTGTCGATTTCTCCGACCTGCCGCAACAGGTCGCTCACCAGAATCTGGCGAGCGTTATCGATGGAGGCAACGCTGCCCGCTGTGACTCCGTCGTGTTCGTCAAGCGGAACCTCGGTTGCGAGTCCTCGCACCGTGGATGTGATTGGGGCGACAAGAACCTGACGAAGTTTCGGCGCGATGTTGGCACGCGTAAGGACAAGCACCGGCCTCACCTTTTCGTCGGGAATATCGGCCCACCAGATCTGCCCGTGGCCGAGGCTCATCATCGACGCTGCCGCCGTCGCGCCGCGGCAAGCTGTTGGACGTCAGCAGGAATAGGACCGTCGTAGGGAAGGCCGTCTGGAAGCGCTGCTTGAGGAAGGTCCAACTCGGGGTCAAGGTCGTACGGCAGGCGAGCGAGAACCTCTCGCTCGTGCTGCTGCTCGACCTGTCGCGTGAGTTCTGCCAGTGCTCGATCTATCAGCGCAGCATCGTTCGTGTCGGGGACACTCGCCCGGGCTCGCGCAAGCAGATCGCTATCAACCGTGGTAGAGATTCGCACACGACTCATGCCACAAAGCATAGCATGATGAGGGTCAACTGGAGGTACTCGGAGCAGTTACTGCTCAACGCACTGATATATGTCGTTTTAGTGACAAACTTTAGGATCCCTTGACCTTCGCAGCCAGTCACCGGGAGACTACAAAGCTCTGCGGTCGAACTGCCCAGGCGGGGCCAAATGTGGGGCAGAGTGCGAGAGGTTTTACATGAACGGTGCGCGGCCATTCAGCTTTGTAGACACCCTGGCGGGTGGAGGTTTAACCGAGAAGGCCATCAACCTCATCCTCAACGAGTCGTCCGATGTGGCGGTCGCAACGGCAGACCAACTGACGGCGGGCCCGGCCTACCTCCGTTCGATCACCGTCGAGGGTTTCCGTGGGATTGGTCGCGAAGCGAAGCTGCCGCTGAATCCGGGTGTGGGTCTCACCGTCGTGGTTGGTGCCAACGGCAGCGGTAAATCGTCTTTCGCTGAGGCTGTCGAACGGCTGCTGAGGGGGTCGATTGCTCGGTCCGAAAAGGCGGCCGCGGATGAGTTGCTCAATTGGCGGAACCTGCATCACAAAGGCAACGCTCGTGTCAGGGTTGTGCTGCAAGGCACCGTCGACAAGACGGAGACCACGCTCACCCACAGGTGGGCGGAGACCGACGATATCGGCGCGGGTACAACGATGGTGGTTCGGAAAGGCGTAACGCCCGAGTACTGGTCACCCTCCACGATCGCTGACGCAATGGATTCGTTTCCACCGCTGCTTCCCTACGAACGGTTGGGGGCGGCCATTCGGGGAAAGCAATTCGAACTGTTTGATGCATTTAATCCGCTCCTGGGCCTCGGCGAGATGGAACGAATCGAGCGCGTACTAGCCGGCAAGCTCAGTGCGGCAGACGCGCTGGCAAAGACCGCAGACGCCGCCGCCAAATCGGCACACCAAGTTGCGGCCCAGTCGGGGCTGGCCGAGGTGCTGCAACTGCTGGACGAAATTGATGCCTCGGTCCGATCGCCGTCGGATACGGCTGCACTTCTCGCTAGTGATGGTATCGATGAAGATCAAGCAGCGTTGCGTGAGATCGCGTCTCTCCGCGATTTTGACGAGGCCGCGGCCACTGCCGAAATGGTGCGTATTGAATCGCTGGATCGTGAACTCGCCGAGCGGATGACCCCCGAATTCGAACGTGCCGAGCAGTTGGCTGCACTGCTTGAGGCGTCGATCGCGTTTCATCAGCGCGGTAGCGAGGAGCCGTGCCCTGTGTGTCTCTCAGGAACCGTTACGGATGAGCGGCAGACGGAACTCGTTGCTGCGCTCGAGGCGCAGAAGTCTGCGATGGCGAACGTCGACGGATTCCGTCGCGAGCGTGCGGCGGTACTCGGGCGCCTCCTGGCACAAGTCCCTCGTGTTCCGTCAACGGTCGAGTCCTTTACCGAACTGGAAGATCTTCGTCGATGTTCAACGGACCTTCGCTTGGCCCTGAGCGAGGCTTCTTCGATTGAAACAGCGGTGGCGTTGGGACTGCTTGCCGAACTTGGTCCGTTCGTATCGCAGGCTCGACTTCAGGCACAGCATCGGCGAGATGACCGTCGAACGCTACTTGCGCCGGTGATTGCCAGCTTCACCGAATGGGGACGTGCGGAGGAGGCTGCGGTTGGCGCAAAATCCGACAAGAAGGCGCTCACCGAAGCCCGGAAGTGGATGACGACAACGATCAAATCCGAACGGGATGCGCGGATCGAGGCGATCAGCGACAGCGTGCTGGGAACGTGGCAGAAACTTAGGCAGACGAGCAGTGTCACGATGGGTGCGCTCCAACTGACCGGTGTCGCAGATCGCCCAAATCGCAAACTGGCACTCTCGTGCCAGGTGGATGGGGTGGAGGCCAACGCCCGTTCGGTATTAAGTCAAGGTGAGCTACACGCGCTCGCCCTGTCGCTGTTCTTACCGCGAGCACTGCAGGCTGAGAGTCCCTTCGGCTTCTTGATCATTGATGACCCGGTGCAGGCCTTGGACCGACGAAAGGTTGACGGGCTCGCTGAAGTCTTGGCCGACGCGGCCTTAGTGCGACAGGTTGTTGTGTTCACTCACGACGACCGCTTGGTGGACGCAGTGGAACGTCTTGCCCTTAAGGCTGACGTGCTGCGTGTCACCCGTCTGGACGGTTCGGAAGTGAATGTCGACCGTTGTTCCGATCCTGTTACCCGGGCTCTCGATGATGCATACGCGCTGATGAAGGACGCCGGGATCTCACATGACGTTGCGTGCCGGGCCGTCGGTGCGGTCTGCCGCATTGCTGTTGAGGAATGCGCAGTTCGTCGGTACCGCCGCCGTTCGCTCGATAAACACTTTTCATTGGAGCAGGTCGATGAAGTGCTTGGCGATGAGGAACAGTTCTGGCCGCGAGTCAGCCTAGGTCTATGGGGCGAGGTTGAACCTCGCGCATCCGATCGCCTCCGCAAGCAGTCGGCCACCAACGCCCGTCATGCCGATCTGTTCGGGGCGCTCAACAACGCCGGGCACGACCTCATTCGCTGGAACCCAAATGATCTCTTGAGGGACACCGAGCGAGCGCTCACCGACCTCATGGACTGGAAGAAATGATGCCGAGCGTCGCTGAAGTTCCGCTCCGGCTTCACGATGGGGCCACTCAAATTTTGGCATCGTCGCCGGCTTCGGTCGCATTTCGACGGGCCTCGGCAGTCGTTGCTCGCCAGGCGGTCGAGGCCGCAGTTCGTGAGGTCTTGGGCTCAATCGACCAACCACGGATCAATTGGCGGTCTCGCTTCCTTTTGATGGAAACCGAACTGAAGCGAACGGACGCCCGCCACGGCTATCTCCTCTGGCGAACGTGGAGTGACCACGCCCACTACCACGCCTACGACCTCGTCCCCGACGCCCCTGCGCTCACGGAGCTACTCGCCACCACCCGGTCGTGGATCACTGGCTTGCCGTCCCCACAAATCTCCATAGCTGGACCAACGAAAGGCTTGAAATGAACGAATTGACCTACGAGCAATTGCGGGATTCGGTGGCCGGTGCTCACGTGGCGCTGCGGAGCCGGGTACAGCTAGCGCCAGCTGGAGGTGCGGGAGACAAGGTTTTCCCGCCCACCTACGGCGTGGCCGACAGTGCCGATCATAAGTACGCAGACGAGAAGCGAACCATTGGTTTGAATCCGGACGGCAGTGCAATCACGACGACGGCGGTCCTCCTCAACTCGGTGGCCTCAGAGGCCAAGCGCCTTGGCTTCGCTCTTCGTGAGGCGCTCGAGATGGGTGAGCTGACGTTCCCCAACCCATATGTTGATTTCAGCGGACAGGAGGGCTTGGCTGACCTCGATCGGATAAGCACATTGGAGGCGTCGCATCGAGTTGCAGACGCGCTCTTTCGTGACAGTCTGCTTGATGGGACGCTGTTTCGGCTCAGTGATATCGGACGTGCGATCACGGAAGCACGTCCTGACTGCGCCACGGCAATGCTGCGCTATTGCCCAACCGCCCTGCTGTTTGGAATATGGGATTCGACCGGTCCGAAGGGTGGGCTTGGCTCGAAGTTTCAGCGGGCAATCGTGTCGGAGATCGTCGGTCTCGGTGCTGCGGTTGGGCGGAAGGTTGGAAGCCGCATCGATGTACTTGGTATCGAAAGTAGCGTCGTGATTTACGAGAGCAAGAACGCAGATGAGGGCTGGACGCTGGACGAGAACGAGGCGGTGCTGGAGAAGGGCAAACCGAAGCCCTTCGATCGCAAGGGTGCTTCGGGCACTCCCGGCAAACCATCGAAGGTGAACCACGGAAATGTGACGCCGACGATTGATCCCAAGTCTGGCGGGGTAACAATCGATAGTGCCTCGCAGCTGGCCGTCCTCTCGTTCGCAGCACTGCGCAAGCTGCGGTTTCCAACCGATGCAAATGGCCAGCGGGTCGAGCCTTCGAAACGTCGAGCGGCCGAGATAGCGGCCCGCTCGGCTGTCGCTGCACTGGGCGTTGCAGCCCTCGCATACCAGGTTGAAATGGACTATGACCTTCGGTCCCGGTGCCTTCTTGTGCCAACCGGTCCGCAGCGTTTTGAACTTCTCGCCCGCGATGGGTCGGAACCGACCATGGTCGACCTTTCCCGTGAAGGTGCTGCCCGGATCGTGGCCGAGGCTGCGAAAGCCCTAGCAGAACATGGGATGGCTTGGGAGTCCGGCGAGATTCGCCTCGAGCCGGCGCCAAAGCTGGCAGAGCTCATTCGGCGTAGCCGTCAGAACACCGCCGCCTCAGGCGAGGAGTAGTCGTGCTCGCGATCGAGGTGGAATTCCTCACCGGTCGCTATGTCGCTACGGCTCACGACGACCGAAACGAACATGAGTGGCCGCCGCACCCAGCTCGACTCTTCTCGGCTCTGGTTGCGACCTGGGCAGAGACGGATGAACCCGCTGCGTCTGAGCGCTCCATGTTGGAGCGGCTTGAGTCGCTGGCCGCACCGCTGATCACGGCCAGTGACGCGGCACGTCGTGCGGTCGTGACTCATTTTGTCCCAGTGAATGATGCTGCGGTAGTCCGGACGTACGACAAGCGAGTTGCTGACATGGAGGTTGCGTTCGCCACGTTGGCGTCGGGCGATTTGAAGCCTGCCGGCATTCTGAAGGCCGAGACCGCAATTGCGAAGGCTCGCGATGTAGAAACCTATGTTGCCCCCGATTCGAAGGCACCGGTGGCAAACGCACTCGCCCTTCTTCCATCAGGAAGAGGCAAGCAAGCCCGTACATACCCGTCCGTGACTCCGACCGCCCCGCGGGTTGTCTACTCCTGGCCGAGTGTCGAACTCGAAGCGGAAGAACGCAGCAGCCTCGACGAGCTACTTGGCCGTGTCGTGCGTGTTGGGCACTCTTCGTCGTTCGTTGCCTGCCGGCTCGTTGACGAGGCAGAACCGACGCTTGTACCCGAGCGAAGGGGTGATCACCTGTTGCGCTGGGTCGGGGAAGGCCAGTTGGAAGCGCTCGAGCGCGCCTACGACGGCCACCTAGAGGTGCGCCCCCGGACGCTTCCGTCCCGTGGGGTGCGCTATCAAGATGTCCGCCAGCTTGTGGTGCCGGACCCTGAGCCATTGGTGCCCGATATGGCTGGGGGTTGGCTGGCCTTCGAATTCGCTCCTAGCTCGCGACGACTATCTGCGGCAACAACGCTCTCGGTCGCACGAGCGTTTCGAGCGGCGGTGCTCTCCTATCCGGGAAGTTCTCATCCGGAAGTCCTTTGTGGCCACATGGCTGACAACTCTCCGAGCAGGCTGCCGCACGTCTCCTTCGTGCCTCTTCCGTTCGTGGGCCAGCGCCACGCGACCGGAACGCTTATGGCGATAGCGGCACTACTGCCGAGTGACCCCGATCTAGCGGTCGAGGCGCGCCGGGCATTAGGCCGAGTTATCAAGGCATGGAATGATGCCGAGGGTGACACAAAAAAGATCCGGCTCGGTTCAAAGGGAATTCTTGTTGGTGACTTCACGAATGACCCAGACTTAAAAACATCGTCGGAACACTGGTGGACTGGTCCCTCCAAGACCTGGGTTTCGGTGACGCCGATTGCGCTTTCGTCAAACCCAGGAAAGCTGCAGAGGAACGGCACGGAGCGGTCTGCAAAAGCCTGGGAGGCCGCCGAGCAGAGCGTGATCGCTGCGTGCAAGCACGTTGGATTGCCTGAGCCTGCAAACGTTTCAGTGAGCCGGGCACCGCTTCTCGCCGGCGTGCTTCCCGCCGACAAGTATCCCGCGTACTTTCAGTTTGATCGGCGGCAGGGTCGAGACCTGGCCCGGGCGTTGGTGCACGCCTCGGTCACGTTCGAGCAGCCGGTGAAGGGCCCGCTGCTTCTCGGTTCTGGCCGGTATTTCGGGCTTGGGTTGATGTACCCAATTCGTGAGACGCAGTCGCGTTCATGACGGCGCTAGACGGGGCACAGTTCTCAGAGTTCTTCGAGGCAGTCTGGGGGCACCGACCATTCCTTTGGCAACAGGACCTTTGCACCCAGGTGCTTGCGGACAGCTGCTGGCCCGATGTCATCGACCTTCCAACAGGCTCCGGAAAAACGGCGGCGCTCGACATTGCCCTGTTCTGTCTGGCGGCGCGACCAACAGTTTTCCCACGGCGGATCGTGTTCGTCATTGACCGGCGCATCATCGTCGACCAAGTGGCGCGACGGGCGGAAGTTCTAGAAAAGGCGCTGGGAACAGCTTCGAGCGGTGCGTTGTTGCTCGTGGCCCAAGCCCTGACGGCATTAGGCGGTGGAGATGATGCATTGAAGCTCGGGACGCTACGGGGAGGAGTGCGGCGATCAAACGATTGGGCGAAATGGCCGGACCAAGCATCGGTCATCGTTTCGACCGTCGACCAGTTCGGTTCCCGCTTGCTGTTCCGTGGATATGGCGTGAGCCCTGGCATGTGGCCGATTCACGCAGGTCTGGCCGGAAACGACTGCCTGATTCTTCTCGATGAGGTGCACCTCGCCGAACCATTCCGTCAAACGCTCACCGCCATTAACGAACGGTTTGCGTCACCAGAAGTTGTGCCGCGTCGCTGGAAAGTCGTGGAGATGTCTGCCACTCCTGGCGCAAGCGATGTCAAACCGTTTCGGCTTGATCCGCAGCGACACATCGATGGTGATCAGAATGCCGAGTTACGGCGCAGGGTTACTGCAACAAAGCACGCAACACTCGTCCCAATCGGCAAGAAAAACGAAGCCTCTGAGATGGTCCTGGCCGCGAAGATCCCCTCGCTCGTGGAGCGCCTGAAAAAGAGCGCCGGGAACGAAGCCGTCATTGGGGTTGTGCTGAACCGGGTGGCCAGCGCCCGGGCCGTGGCCGCAGCTTTGGCTAAAGACGGGATTCGAACTCGCCTCGTCACCGGGCGCATGCGCCCCTTAGACCGTGACGACACGATGGCGGAAGTCGAGCAAGCCGCCGACCCAAGCCGAAGTGAGAAGGGCAACGGGCTTGTTGTTGTGGCAACCCAGTGCATTGAGGTGGGCGCGGATCTCAGCTTCGATGCGCTGATCACCGAGGTGGCACCACTCGATGCCCTGAGGCAGCGGTTTGGTCGCCTCGACCGCCGGGGTACGGCCAGTGATCGGGGTGAACCAGCGGAGGCCATCGTTGTTGGTGTGGAAAGCGCCGTTCTACGGTTGGACGACCCCGTCTATGGCGCCAAGCTCAACGAGACGTGGGTGGCA
This sequence comes from uncultured Acidimicrobiales bacterium, assembly GCA_963791625.1. Taxonomy (GTDB): domain Bacteria; phylum Actinomycetota; class Acidimicrobiia; order Acidimicrobiales; family Ilumatobacteraceae; genus JANMCE01. Next base: position 24,208 of record CAWBTA010000016.1, on the reverse strand, counting down.
TTGACTCAGGCATTCGGAGAGAGAGTTTTCGACGTTGGCCCGATCTCGCCAGACCTCGGTCGTCTTCCCGGGAACCTGATTGCCGAAAAGACGGATGCGCCGATCCTCCTTCCGAGTCACCTTGATGTGTTGGTTCAAACGAATCCGACTCCGCTTGTGCAGCCAACGATCAGCCAGTTTCTTCACGGCCAGCAGGAGACCGAGACCGATGTGTCACTTGTGTGGCGGGGCGACCTAGGGGATTTGGCTGGTCATGACGACGCAGTGAAGAAGATGTTGGTCGCATGTCCTCCCGCGCCGGGCGAGATGATGCCCGTTCCACTTGCGGCGATTCGCCGATGGCTTACAGGTGGGGGCGAAGTCGAGGTGGCCGACGTTGAAGGTGTTTCGAGTGATGCGGATCTGAAGCTGGGAAAGCCAAAGAAGTATTTCGCTCTATGGCGTGGGGGCGAAGTCTTGCCGTCTACCGACGATGTGAAGCGCATCCGACCCGGGGACGTTGTTGTTGTGCCAACAAGCTACGGCGGTATGCACCGGGCCCACGATGCAAACGACGGGAACTGGGATCCAACGAGCATCGCCCCGGTCATCGACAGGGGCGACACCGCTCAGGAACGGGCGGGCCGAGTCGCGGTCCTAAGGTTGCACCCAGCACTCGAGAGTGGGCTCACACCGTTTCAACCCAACGAGGATCAATCGGACAAGACAACGATCAGCGATTGGTTGGGCGCCAACGCCGATGCACCCTTGGTAGGTACGTTCCTGTCGGTCACCAACGGCAAATGGCTTCACTCGGTGGTGCCGGGCTGGGATGGCACCACGTATCGGGACTATTTGATGTTGCGTCCTCGGAAGCCAAGGTTGAGCGCAGCTTCCTTTGACGGTTCGGACGCACTGAACTCGTTTACTGGAACCAAGGTTCTTTTGGACGACCATCTTTCGGGTGTGGGCAAGATGGCCGGACTGTTTGCGAGCAACCTTGGCTTGGCCGACACGATCGTTGAGGACTTTGGGCTTGCTGGCCGGCTCCACGACCTCGGCAAGGTTGACCCTCGCTTTCAGCAATGGCTGTTGGGAACCGACCTGGGCATAGCGATGAATGAGGAGCCGCTAGCAAAGTCTCTGGTCAACACTTCCAGCGTCGAGCGCCAGCGCGCCCGGGTAGCGAGCAAGTACCCCGACGGTATGCGACACGAGTTACTCAGCCTGGCGATGATCGACGACGTTGCGGCGCTACGGTCCAAGGCCAACGATTGGGATCTCGTGCAGCATTTGGTTTCCACCCACCACGGCTACTGTCGGCCACTTCCACCGTTCGTTACCGATACCGATCCTCAATCGGTCACCCACGCAGCCGAAGGGTGCGAGCTGGTGGCGACGACGGGCAGCGCGGCAGATCCAGGCTTGGACATGACTGAGCGTTTCTGGGTGCTCGTGCGTCGCTACGGATGGTTCGGCCTGGCCTGGTTCGAAAGCATCTTTCGGTTAGCGGATCACCGTCAGAGCGAACACGAGTCGAAGTTGGAGGCCACGCGTGACTGACACCTTGCAACTACCCGCGTTAGACGGTGCCAACCCGTTGGGCTTCCTCGCCGCCCTTGGCCTTCTCACCGTTGGCGACCGAATGGTCGGGGCGGGTGCATGGCGGTTGAGTTGGAGGAGACGGGTTGTTGCCACGCCGATCCTTCACGGCATTTCGTCTGTTGATGAAGTCGTCTCGGCTGTGCTGGCTGACCGTGACGAGTGGAGAACAGCGAAAGTACTCGAGCACCCGGCTGACGACGTGAAGATGAGTCAGGGCGACCTTCGGAGGTATCTCATGACCTGCGTCGGCGAGAATGATGACAACCGAAGCGTCGCTCTCGTCGCGGGCATTGTTGCCGAAGGGGCAGTGGACGGAACCGGGAAGGCGAAGCCCACAGACCTCTATTTCACAGCGGGCCAGCAACGGTTTGTCGAGATGGCCCGGCGCATACGTGATGACCTCTCCGCAGGGCACGTTAGCGAAGCATTGGAAACGGGTTGGCGGTACGAGAGCCCGCTGCCGTCATTGATGTGGGATCTTGCCGACGATCGGGTCTATGCGCTGAGCGCAACCAATCCGGCGACAACAAAGAAACTCACGAACCCAGGTGCTGAATGGCTTGCCTTCCTGGGGCTTACGACGCTCCCGGTATTTGCCTCAGGTACGAAGTTACAGACGACCGGTTGCGCTGGCAGTTGGAAGAACGGAGCATTTTCCTGGCCAAATTGGGAGACACCGTTGAGCCACCGTGCAGCGTCGTCCCTGATCGGCGCGGTAGACGGCACGAAACCGGATGGCCTTGAGGCTTGGTCCGTGTTCCGCTTGTATCGGTCAGCCATCCGCCGATCAGACCAGGGTGGGTATGGAACCTTCGCCCCGCCGAAACCGATTTGGGAGGCCGAGTACCGATGACTGACATTGCGCCGCTTGTTGAGGATCTTCCGGCGTTGGTGCCGGCGCGGATGGTGAACGAGTTTTCGTACTGCCCTCGGTTGTTTCATATGGAGTGGGTGCAGTCGCGGTTTGAGCACAACGATGACACGGCCGAGGGGTCATGGCGTCATCGGGCGGTCGATCGGCCGACGGGGAAAGCGCCGTTGCCCGAGGAGGAAGGGGAGCTGAAACGCGCTACTTCACTGATGCTCGGCTCAGAGCGCCTCGGGCTGGTCGCCGTTATCGATGTGCTTGAGGGCGCAGACGGAAAGGTCACGCCCATCGACGTGAAGAAGGGTCGCCCGCCCGCACACGGCCCCGCGTGGGAACCGGAGATGGTGCAACTCTGCGTGCAGGGCATCTTGCTCCGTGAGCACGGGTATGACTGTAACGAGGGGTATCTCTCGTTTCAGGAAACGCGCGAGCGCCGGCTAGTCGTGTTCGACGATGCACTCGTTGCCCGCACCATGCAGCTGATCGACGAGTTGAAGGTCGTCGCGCTTGCGGAGGAACCTCCACCGCCACTCATCGATAGTCCGAAGTGTCCGCGCTGCTCATTGGTCGGCCTGTGTCTTCCCGATGAGACGAACCTGCTCGGCAAGCGATCAGAGCGACCGGCGCGCCGGCTCACTCCACGCGATAGCGAAGCCCGGCCGATGTACATCTCGGAGAATGGCGTGACCGCCGGGTTCCGTGAGGGCCGGGTGGATGTCCGGCGCAAAGGCGAACCGGTCGTCGCTGCCCGGATCATCGACGTTTCGCAGATCAATGTCATCGGCAACGGACAGGTGTCAACGCAACTCTTGCGCGAATGCTTCAAGCGTGAGATTCCAGTGTTGTGGTTCAGCTACGGCGGCTGGTTCAGCGGCATGGCCGAGGGGCTTCCCTCGAAGCACATCGAGTTGCGGAGACGCCAGTTCGGTGTTGCCGCACAAGCAGGCCTTCCGATCGCACGGCGAGTTGTGGAGGGCAAGATCTTGAACTGTCGCACGTTGCTGCGGCGCAACGAGCGCGATCGAAATGACGACGTCTTTGCCAGCCTGAAGCAGCTCGCCGCCGATGCGTTGGTGTCGCCGTCAACCGCGTCCCTTTTGGGCACCGAGGGTGCCGCTGCACGGCTCTATTTCGGCCAATTTTCCACCATGCTCCGCACCGATTTCGATTTCGATTTCAACGGTCGCAATCGGCGGCCGCCGAAGGATCCGGTGAACTGTTTGCTGTCATACCTCTACTCGCTGCTGGTGAAGGATCTGACCGCCGTCACCCACGGCGTCGGCTTCGATCCGTATCTCGGTTTCTACCATCGACCGCGCTTCGGTCGACCAGCTCTTGCACTTGATCTTGCCGAGGAATTTCGCCCACTCATCGCCGACTCCGTAGCGATCAACCTGCTCAACAACGGCGAGATCAAGATGACCGACTTCAACATCCGCGCCGGGGGAGTGGGGCTCACGAATGATGGCCGCAAGGCGGTGATCGCCGGTTACGAACGGAGGCTGGACACCGAAGTAACGCACCCGGTCTTCGGTTACAAGGTGACGTACCGACGGGTCCTCGAAGTTCAGGCCCGAATATTGGGTGCGTACCTCTTGCGCGAAATCCCCGACTACGTGCCGTTCACAACGAGGTGATGATGTGTCACGCGGTCGAAGGAGGTATCTGGTTGCCTACGACATCCGAGACAGCAAAAGGCTGCGGCAAGTACACAAGACAGTGAAGGCCTTCGGCTGGTCGATGCAGTACTCAGTCTTCATCTGCGACCTCGACCTCACCGAGCAACTGGCCGGAGCGGCGGCCGCTGCCGGTCGAGCGGCTGGACTTCGCGGCGCTCGGGCGGCTGGACTTCGCGCCGGCAGACCCGGTGCGGTTCCCGGCGCTGCGGCTCGCGGCGGAGGTCCTGGCGCTCGGCGGGCTGGCGGGCGCGGTCTTCAATGCCGCGAAGGAGGCGGCGCTGGATGCCTTTCTGGCGGGCCGGATCGGCTTTCTTGACATGGCGGACCTGGTGCAACATGTGCTGGACAAACTCGGTGCCGAGGCGGGGGCGCGGCCCACCGGCTACGACCTCGACGCGGTGACGGCGCTGGATGGCGCGGCGCGGCGGATGGGCGAGGCCTGGGTCGAAACCTCCGGCGGAAAGTAGCGAGTGAAAATGGACGCAATCGCCAGTATTCCCCTGATCGGCGGCTTCGTGTCGCGTCGGTGCTGTTCCCTTCGTGGTCGTGCTCGGGATCGTGGTCTTCGTGCACGAGTTCGGCCACTACATCGTCGCGCGCTGGTGCGGCATCCGCCTCCGAGGTGTTCTCGATCGGCTTCGGGCCGGTGCTCTGGTCGCGCCGCGACCGGCGGGGCACGCTCTGGCAGATCGCGGCGCTGCCGCTCGGCGGCTACGTCAAGTATCTCGGCGACGCCGACGGTGCCAGCCGCACGGATGCCAAGGCGCTGGAGCGGCTCCGCCCCGAGGAGCGCCGGCACAGCTTCCACGGCGCCTCCGTGGGACGGCGGATGCTGGCGGTGCTGGCGGGACCGTTCTTTAATTTCCTCTTGACCATCGTCGTCTTCGCCGGCCTCGCGATGTGGCAGGGCGTGCCGACCGGGCGCCCGACGATCGGCTCGATCGAGGCACTGCCGTCGGTGGAACAGCCGCTCCATTTTGCACTCAAAACTTTTCGGCAACGCTACCCAAACATCAAACTTCAAATCATTGAAGGCCTGTTTCCTGATGTGGAAAGTACACCGAAGGCATTGTGGATTTTTACTTGGGCGCAGCACCCCGAGCCATGCCAGCACCCGGCCTAGCCATGCAAAAACTGTTTGAAAACCGCCGCACCGTGGTTTGCCGCAAAGGGAGCTCAGCCATGTCCATCATGGTAAGTTTGGCGCACAGCGACTTGTTGGCGATGCTGCCCGTGCAGTGGGAAGAGTTTCCGCTGACGCGTGATGCGCTGCAAGTGATTCGGGTGCGCGAACCCCTACCTGCACCAGCTATTGTGTTGATTCAACGACCAGATTTTCCATTGACGCCTGCAGCAGAACACTTTTCACATGTCATGCGCCGATATGGACCTGTTTGAAATTTCAAACCCAATAACTTAAATTTCTGACTGGTTTCATTTTCACAAAACTCCAACAATAATTTCGGTCGTTCTTCAATACCAAAATTTGGCTCAAAGTTGTCTTTCAATTGAATTTTTCGAAGCCCACTTCTGCATCCAATACAGCCTCTGCCTAGCTTTTGCCCAACCTTTTACAGTATTAGGCTTCATCAATATGAACAAAATATATGTTCAGATTTACATTCATTTGTTATTGCCATAAATTTGCAACACTAAATTAATTCTGCCGTTTCTCTCAAACAGCCCATTAATTGCTCGGTACTTGATGTCAGACGTCGCTCCCTCACAACAATCATGCCTATAGGCGGAAGCTCAATGGGAACGGTGATAGGTAAAACCTTCAGCAAACCTTCTTTCTGAAAGTGCATCCCCACCGAGCGTGCTAAAAACCCTGCGGCATCCCGTTGTTGCACAAAAGTGTTCAGTGCCAAAAAAGATGACGTCTCAATGATGTCCACGGGCGGATTTAAGCCAAATTTATAAAAAGTTTGCTCAATTTTGACGCGTAACGAAGCCCAAGGTGGAGGTAGCACGCAGGGCATGTTGGCAATATCGTTCCAGTCGGGCTTTTTTTTTGCTGTGAGTGCATGACCGGGCTTGACCACAACCACCATCGGTTCATTGAACAAGGCTTCGGTTACCAAGTCAGGCGCTGAGTATCCAGGCTCTAATCGCCCCACAAAAAGATCAAGCTCACCAAGACGTAGCTTAGGCAGCAAATGGGTTAAATCACCTTCTTCAACCATCACTGTGGCCAGCACTGATTTTTGCTTCATTAATTTTACGGCTCCTGCCAAAAGCACCGGTAAAGCGACGACCATAGATCCCACACGCGTGCGTCCTGCCGCACCGCTGGCTTCAGCGGCTATCTCATCGCGTGTACGTTCATAGTCTGCCAATACCGAGCGGGCAAACCTCACCATAGCTTGACCACTGTTTGTAGGCTCTGTACCCCGCGTTGACCGGTCAAACAATGTCAACCCAAGCATATTTTCGACCTCAGCCAACATTTTGGAAACAGCAGGCTGACTAACGGATAAAAATTCTGCCGTTCGACCCAAATGCCTAAACTCATCCAACGCCACAACAAGCTGAAGATGACGCAATTTGATATTTGAGCGTAAGACGCGGTCTAGAAAAGCCATTTCCAATCATAACTTATAGGCTATGAAAATATTCCATAATTCGATTTGATTGTTATACAAAGAGTTGAAAGAATGGATCGATTCAAAACTAGTTGAAAACCAATCTAACAAAGGGGATGACGAATATGCCTACACGCACCAACAACTTTGATCTAAATCGCCGCCATCTGATGATGGGAGCCAGTGCTATGGGTGCAGTTGCAGTCCTGAAACCCCTGAAAGCATTTGCTCAAAGCTATCCTGAGCGACCTATCACCTTCATTTGCCCTTGGCCAGCTGGCGGGACGGCTGACCAATCTATGCGTGCTTTGTGCCTAGCGGCATCTCGCGTGTTAGGCCAATCCATAACCGTGGAAAACAAAGCAGGTGCTTCAGGAATGATAGGTACAAAAGCCATGGCCTCAGCCAAACCAGATGGCTATACCATCGGTCAAATTCCAATTTCAGTGACACGTTTCTCTCAGCTAGGCACGTTGCAACTGGATCCACTCAAAGACTTCACCTACTTAGCACGTACATCTGGGCAAACCTTTGGTATTGCGGCACCGGCCGCATCAAACTTTAAATCCCTGCAAGACTTGGTTTCTTTTGCCAAAGCAAACCCAGGCAAAGTGACGTATGCGCATGCAGGTGTAGGGGGTGCAACACACGTGGGGATGGAAGAATTTGCTATCGCTGCAGGTATTCAATTCAACAATGTTCCCTTCAAAGGCGGTGCAGATGCACTGCAAGCCGTGCTAGGAGGCCATGTTGACTTGTTGGCGGATTCAAGCTCTTGGGCTCCCCACGTAGAGGCGGGGAAACTCAAGCTACTGGCTACATGGGGCGAGCAGCGAACTGCTCGCTTTAAAGATGCGCCAACGCTCAAAGAGCTGGGCTATAACGTCGTTGTAGATGCCCCGAACGGCATTGGCGCACCGAAAGGAATGGATCCAGCCATTACCAAGAAGTTACGCGATGCTTTCCGAATGGCTGTAGCTAGCGCGGAATTCAAACAAGTCACAGACAAGATTGATGCACCTATTCTTTATTTGGATGGACCAGATTACGAAAAGTATGTTGCATCCATGTACCAAAAAGAAACTGTTTTGATTGACAAACTCAAGTTGAAGGAACTGATGAAAAGCTAATGATTGAACAAATTGACGACAAAAAATGAGTTCTCAAAACAGCTCTGCATGTATCCGCCTGCATGCCAATGACAATGTATTGGTTGCCAAAACTGCATTATCAATAGGGCAAAACTTAGCCGAGATTGGCGGACGCGCACGAGCGCAAGTACCTGCTGGTCACAAAATTGCAGCCTGCCGAATCAACGAGGGTGAGCGCATTCTGAAGTACAACACTGTCATTGGCATGGCTAACCGCGATATTGAGGTTGGCGACTACGTCCATGCCCATAATATGAAGCTGATCGACTTTGCACGTGATCCAGATTTTTGCAGGGATGTTAAACCAGTCGACTATGTAGCCGAGGCTGACCGCGCTACTTTCAAAGGGTTTTTGCGTACAGATGGGCGGGTAGGCACTCGCAACTTCATCGGGATTTTGTCCTCGGTCAATTGCTCATCGTCTGTCATTAAAAGCGTTGCAGCCTATTTCACACCTGAGCGTTTAGCAGAGTTTCCTAACGTAGACGGCGTTGCGGCTTTTGCACAAACCAGTGGTTGTGGCATGTCGTCGCCCAGTGAACACTTCGATGTTTTGCGTCGAACCTTGGCGGGATATGCTCGCCATCCCAACCTAGCTGGCGTTTTGATTGTTGGTTTGGGCTGTGAACGCAATCAAGTGGCTTCGTTAGTCGAATCACAAGGCTTGCCAACAAGCAAACTCATGCGCACGCTGGTGATGCAAGAGGTTGGTGGCACGCGCGTCACGATTGAAGCAGGCATTGCTGCGGTCAAGGACATGTTGCCACAAGCTAATGCAGCCAAACGGCAAACCGTATCTGCCAGTCATTTAAAAATTGGCTTGGAATGCGGTGGTTCAGACGGTTTCTCAGGCATCACAGCCAACCCAGCGCTTGGTGCGGCGATGGACATTTTGGTACGTCACGGCGGAACGGCCATTTTGTCAGAAACACCTGAGATACATGGTGTTGAATACATGCTGACAAGGCGTGCAGTGACACCCGAGGTGGGTCAAAAATTGTTAGATCGCTTAACGTGGTGGGAGCACTACACGGCGGGACACAACGCACAGTTCAATGGTGTCGTGGGTCATGGCAACCAAGCTGGTGGTTTGGCTAATATTTTTGAAAAATCTTTGGGCTCAGCCATGAAAGGTGGCACAACACCACTGCAAGCGGTTTATGAGTATGCCGAACCGATAGACAAGCATGGCTTTGTCTTCATGGACTCACCTGGGTATGATCCTGTCGCATGCACGGGGCAAATTGCCAGTGGTGCAAATCTGATTTGTTTCACCACGGGTCGCGGCTCAATGTTCGGCTCAAAACCAGCACCGACCATCAAACTTGCCAGCAATACGCCCATGTTCAAGCGTTTAGAAGAAGATATGGACATCAATTGCGGCGTCATTCTTGACGGAGAACTTGATATGACACAAATGGGGCAACGCATTTTTGAAGCCCTACTCCGCCATGCCTCTGGCGAGCCTACCAAAAGCGAAGCTCTAGGTTTGGGCGATCATGAGTTTGTTCCTTGGCATCTTGGCATCGTAAGCTAATAATCCATTTCAGATAGTAAATCTCTAAAATTAACAACTTAGCAACCAAAAGCTATCTGACTTGCCGTGATAAGTCTTTCTTCGGCCCCCAAATAAACTGTTTGTAGAGAAGTTTAAGTTTTTACTTTTGACGTAATTCTTGATACCAATCGTTGGCAAATGTCCGTTTCCGCACCCAATCTTGTTGTTCGAATTTGAGGATTCGACCTTGCAAGTCGACTCACCATAGCCCCGAACTGCCTATAAGATCATGGGAAGTCCAGTAAATGCGTAAATTACTAAATAAATTTATAAGATCAGTTCTTTGTTGAGTAAGAATTGGCGCAGAGTTAATGCTTGCAACCTAAAATACAGTTAAAGATCGCAGTAAATGCGTCACTGCTTTTGTAGCCAAAGTTGGCGGATGCCGATTGCTGGTCGCCAAGGTTATAGCTCGCGACATGCTAGGTTGCACCAGACGTGCTGCTTGTAGTGTGCCTGCTTGCATTTCATTCGTGATAGCGTGTTGCCCCAAAATCGCATAACCATAACCGCTAGCCACCAAGTTTTTTTGCGTAGGAATTGAGTCCACCTCCACCAATACATTGAGTTCGATTTTCTTGCGCATAGCTAGCTGATTCAGTGTCGCGCGCAGTCCATTTGGCATACTTGGCAAAATCAAAGGCTGCGCATGCAATTTGGCAAAAGCAACCGTATCTTTTACTGTCAATGGGTCGCCTACGCAACCCACCAGCCAAGAATCAATGACCCCCAACGTTTCTTCGTTGAATGCTTTGGTCGTTGCATATCGATAGAGCAGTGCCACATCCAGACGTCCACTGCTCAACCAATCATCGATTTGCCCGTTCGAGCCCTCAAAAATTCGCAACTTGAGCTGAGGGAATTTGGTCAAAACTTCACCCAGTAGTCGTGGCGCAAGGCTAGTGGCTAGCGAGGGCAGAAGCCCCACGGTCACTTCACCAACAGGTACGCCTGCGGCGGCACGAATTTCTTGTGACAATTGCTCCGCACAGCGGAGCAATTCTTGCGCACGTTGAGCCAAACGCGTACCCAATTCGGTCAGCGCGACGCCCCGCCCCGTTCGGTCAAATAAGCGAGCGCCGCAATCACGCTCCAGTGCGGCCATCTGCAAACTCAAGGCTGATTGAGTCGTGCCCTGGGCTACCGCCGCCTTGGTCAAACTGCCTGTTTCAGCCACGACCAAAAAACGTTTGAGCCTAGGCAAATCAGTGATATTGGCTGCTGCGAACATGCGCGATTTTGGAGAGAGTTGATTCATATACTTTAAGAAATATCTGATATCTCAGTTATGAGTCTATCAGAATATAGCTGGGCTGATTATGCTTGCTTTGATGAATCCAGATTCCCCCATCCGCTTGTCCGCTATCAAATGCATGGTGTTGCTAAGTTGTTTATTCTGCTGTGTCGTTGGTACAGCGCAGTCTCTCCAGCATGCTAAGCCAGAGGAACACTGCCTGGCAATGATAAATGCGCCATTAATATTGGCAAAATTCAATGCGGCAACAAATGTACTGCCTGAACATTGTCAGGTGGACGGCAAAATCAATCCACGCACAGGGATTGATGGCAAGCCCTACGCCATCAACTTTCGCTTGCGTTTGCCCAGCCTGTGGAACAGCCGTTTTTATATGAGCGGCGGCGGCGGCATCAACGGTGTTTTGATTGACCCCATTGCTCAATTAAAACTAGGTTTTGCCACGATTGGTACGGATTCTGGCCACGACAACAGGATGCACAACGACCCCCAAGCTGGCGGCACGGCTTCATTTGGTATTGACCCGCAAGCACGTATTGACTTCGCTTTCAATGCCTACGACCAGGTGACGCGCGCTGGCAAAGCCTTGACCGAAGCGTTTTATGCTGCGCCTGCAAAATACAGCTACTTTGAAGGTTGCTCAGAAGGGGGGCGTGAAGCACTTTTGATGGCGCAGCGCTTCCCGCAGCACTACGATGGCATCGTTGCTGGGGCACCCACACTGCACCTACCTTTGGGGCCAATGGCAGGCATTCACACCACCCAGCTTTTTGCAGGGCTTGCCAACCGTGCGAATTTGAAGTTGCCAAACGGTCAACCAGCTATAGGACAAAGCATGAGCGATGGGGATCTCGGGTTGGTACGGGAATCTATTTTGTCTGCTTGTGACGGTTTTGATGGATTGGTGGATGGCATGGTGGACAACTTGGCGGCCTGCACAACGGCGCGCGTAAGACCAGCGCTACTTGCCAAACAGTGCCAGGGCGCGAAAATGCCTGCGTGTTTAAGCGCAGATCAAATCGAAACACTACAAACGGCTTACGCAGGGGCAACCAATTCCATGGGGAAACGTCTGTATTCGGACTGGGCATGGGATCCGGGTGTAAATAGCACGGCGTGGCGTTCCTGGTGGCTAGGCTCAGACAACGCCAGTGCCAACAATGCCATCAAGCTGAATTTCGTCTCTGCGATTGCGGTGTTGTATACATCCAACCCCAAGCTGCCGTTCACCGCCGCCGATACACTGTCGTTTTCACTGGGTTATGACTTCGATACTGACGTAGAAAAAATTTACAACACATCATCAAACTACACGCCATCGGCGGCTCAGATGTACTTTACGGACAATGCCGATCTGTCCGCCCTGCAGAGCAGAGGCGGCAAGTTGATGGTGTATCACGGCGGCGCAGATTCAGCCATTTCCGTCAATGACACGCTACGTTGGTACGACAGTGTGAACAAAAAAATGAATGGCAAGGCAACCAACTTTGCGCGCATGTTTGTCGTTCCTGGCATGAACCATTGCCGTGGCGGCCCTGCCACCGATAAATTTGACATGCTAAAGCCAGTGGTGGATTGGGTCGAAAAAGGCATGGCGCCAGATCATGTCGTTGCGCAAGCAAGCACGCCTGCGGTTTTTAACGTGCAAGCTCGCAGTCGCCCGCTATGTCCGCATCCCAAGTTCAGTCAATACAAAGGATCAGGAGATATCAACGAGGCAGCAAATTTTGTTTGCACCACATCTGTGAAAGTAAACCATGCACATCCCTAAAAAGATCGTTATTAAAGCCGTCCAATGGGTGCTCATTACCAGCATGACGGGATTTCAAGCCTTCGCTATCGCTGCGTTTCCCGATAAGCCTGTACGTTTAATCGTACCGTTCCCTGCTGGAGGTGCAGCCGACATGATGGCTCGTGGCATGGCATTGCGGCTCGGGCAAGAGTTAAATCAGCAGGTCATTGTTGATAATCGAGGAGGTGCAGGCGGCACGCCCGCTGCCGAAGCGGTGGCGAAGGCCGCGCCCGATGGCTATACCTTGTTTTTTGGCACGATGGGGACACACGCCATTAATCCAGCCTTGTACCCAAAATTACGCTACGACCCGATAAAAGACTTTGCCCCGATTAGCCTGACGCACATTACGCCGCGTGTCCTTGTGGTCTCTGCCTCCGTGCCCGCCAAAAATATCACCGAATTGGTTACCTTTGCAAAAAGCAGACCTGCGGTGTTGACTTATGGCTCGGCTGGCAACGGCAGCTCTAGTCATCTATCGGGCGCAATGTTTGAATCCATTGCGGGTGTGGATATGGTGCACGTACCCTACAAAGGCAGTGCACCCTTGCTGATCGATGTCCTCGCGGGACGAATTGACATGACATTCGACTCCTATTCGGTGTATGAAGAGCATATTAAATCTGGAAAGGTAAGAGCTTTAGGCGTAACGTCCAAAGAGCGCATGAGTGCTGCACCCCATTTACCCAGCATTGCCGAGGCTGGCCTAACGGGATATGACGTTTCCAATTGGCTGGGGATTTTTGCACCTGCAGCAACCTCAAAAGAAATCGTGAACACCTTGCATGTGGCGCTAAGTAGAGCAATGGCAACGCCAGAGCTGCGCCAACAGTTAAAAGCAGTAGGTATTGAACCAACGATAGGTTCCCCTGAGAGCTTCGTACTTTTGATTCGGTCTGAAATGGTCAAATGGGCCGCAATCGTGAAAAAGTCTGGTGCGACAGTCGATTAATCATGATGACGACACGCAGCTTGTCTCCCCTCGCGTTTGCTGTGGCACTCACCGCAGCGCTTATGGTTGCCAGCTGTAGCTTCAATGATGGCACTCCTCAGACAAAGGCTGTGTTACCTGATTGCGCTGCATTGCAACAAATCACTTTGCCCGCCAGTGTGATCCAGTCTGCGGTACTCGTACCCGCCAGTAGCGCCCAAGCACAAGTGCCGCCCCTGCCTGCGCATTGCTTGGTGACCGCTGAAGTGGCAGCTCGCCAGGGCTTTAATGGCGTACGGTATGCCACGCGATTCGAGTTGCGTCTGCCACAGCAGTGGAATGGACGCTTCCAGTTCATGGGCGGTGGCGGCACGGACGGCAATGTCCGCCCAGCTTTCGGAGCGAGCAACAACGGTTCGCGTCCAGCGCTGGCCGATGGCTATGCTGTGGTGAGTAGTGACTTTGGGCACCAGGCTACTGATCCGCGCGACGCCTCTTTTGGACTGGATCAGCAAGCGCGTGTTGATTGGGGTTACAACGCGCTGGATCAGGTCACCTCCCGCGCCAAAACGCTGATTCGGGCGTATTACGGTCGTGATGCGCAGTACTCCTATTTCGTGGGCTGCTCAGGCGGGGGCCGTCAAGCACTGATGGCATCGCAACGCTTTGCTAGTGAATTTGACGGTGTGGTGGCGGGGGCACCCATTTTGGAACAACATGTAGCGCAAACGGGCTCAATGCAAATTTTGCAGGAATTCACGGCCATTGCACCAACTGGGGTGGATGGCAAGCCCGTGCTGAGTCGCGCCTTTTCCGATACTGACCTGAAGCTGCTTCAGCGTGATGTGCTCGCCCGCTGCGATGCACTGGACGGCGTGGTCGATGGCATCATTCAAAACACGGCGGCCTGCAAGTACAGCCCAGCGGCCTTGCAATGCACGGGGTCAAAAAATGACAGTTGCCTGACCTCTGCCCAAGTTGGGGCGCTTACCCGCGTCTTGACTGGCCCGCGCAATTCACTTGGCAAGGCCCTGTATGAACCGTACCCCATCGACGCAGGCGTGATTAACTGGCGCGGCCCGATGCTGGGCACGTCAATCACTGCCGTGCCCAATGCCGCACGCGCCACCAACACATCCATCAAATACGTCTTTATGACACCTCCAGCTCCCGAATTCGACTACCTGCACTTCAACTTTGACACCGATCCCGTGCGTCTGCTGGCCTCGGGTGAATACACCGCGACCACATCGGTGGACTACCGCACTTTCAAGTCACGGGGCGGCAAGGCCATCGTCTACATGGGTATTGGTGACGGCTTGGTCAATGCCAATGGTGTGCGCCGCTGGTATGAACGACTGGCCGATGCCAACGGTGGACTGTCGGCAACACGTGAATTTGCGCGGTATTATCCTGTGCCCGGCATGGGTCATTGCAGCGGCGGGCCTGCGCTGGATAACTTTGATCCCTTTGGTGCATTGGTTGCCTGGGTGGAAAAGGGGAAGCCACCCGACCATCTAACCGCGACAGGTAATGCCTTCCCCGGTCGTGCGCGACCGCTGTGCGCCTACCCCCAAACGGCCCGATACGTGGGTGGTAACGTGGATGCTGCAACCAGCTTCCGTTGTGAATGAAGCTGCGCTGTGACATGCTGACTACAAAACGCCACTGCGAATTGCTGATCGAGACAGTCGGGGTAGACGAGATCGCGATTGATGTCATTGTGGATGGCGTTGGGCCAACGGTCGTGCTTTTGCCCTCCTCTTTGCGCGACTCGCTGGACTACGACGAAGTTGCAGAGCTGATTGCTGCAAAAGGTTTTAAAGTCCTGCGCCCGCAGCCGCGCGGCATGGGGCGCAGTAGCCCGCCACCTGCGGGCATGACCTTGTCCACTTTGGCGAGCGATGTGGCCCTGACCATCGAGCGTTTAGGCGGCGACCAAGCTGTTGTGGTCGGTCATGCCTATGGACATTGGGTGGCACGTGTGCTGGACATGGAACATCCAAAACTAGTACGCGGCATTGTCGTTGCGGGAGCATCGTCCAAGATCTACCCTGCATGGTTGGGTGAAACTTTGAACATCGCATCTGACACCAGTAAACCTGACGTCGAACGTCTTACCGCTTTGGAAAAAATCATGTTTGCACCAGGAAACGATGCCCGCAGTTGGCTAACGGGCTGGTATCCGCAGTGGCGTGCTGCATACCGCAGTGCAGCGCTCTCACCCGCCAAAGACCTTTGGTTTAACCAAGCGAATGCCCCGGTTTTAGATTTGTCTGCCGAACAAGACCCGTGGCGGCATCCGAGCACAAGGAATGAACTCAAAGATTTACTGAAAGAAAAAGTAACTGTGCAAACAATTGCTAACGCCAGCCATGCATTGGTGGTCGAACAACCACAAGCGGTTGCTGATGCGGTTGTAGCTTGGATAAAAACGCTCAAATAGTAAAAAGGAACAACTATGTTAACTCGGCGAATCTTCACCTCCATTGCTGGCGGCATCCCCATCGCAAGCCTTATTCCGTCTGCTTTTGCACAAAACTCTGCTGCTGACTATCCCAACAAAACGATTCGCATTGTTGTACCCTTCAATGCCGGTGGCCCTGTGGACATCATTGCCCGCTCGCTGGGTGCCCGGCTCGCGCCGCTTATCGGACAAGCGGTCATCGTGGATAACAAGGGCGGTGCATCCACCATCATAGGTACAGATAACGTTGTCAAATCTGCGCCTGATGGCTACAGTTTGCTCTTGGTCGGCTCTGGTGCCCGCTCGATCTTGCCAGCAATTACGAAATTACCCTACGACCCCGAACGTGATTTGCAAGCTGTCAGTCTGGTGGTGTCTTCGCCACAAATTTTTGTCGCCAGTCCACAGTTGGTGGCCAAGGGTGTGACCAATTTGAAAGCGTTGACAGCCTACGCACAGACCAATGCCGGAAAGTTGAACATGGGATCGGTGGGCGCGGGAACGATCACCAGTCTGGTCGGGGAGCTCTACAAACGCGAGCAATCGCTTAAAGTGGTTGATGTGCCGTTTCGCGGCGGCGCGCCCGCGGTACAGGCATTGATGGCCGGAGACGTCGATCTCTTGATGGCCGATGTGGCTGCGGTCATTCCGCAAATTCAAGGCGGAAAAATCGTGGGACTGGCTGTGACGGACACCAAGCGGGCCAAAGAACTGCCCCATGTTCCATCGGTCGTGGAAGCAGGTTATCCCAGCCTTGTCGCGGTCAACGCCTACTGTTTGTTTGCACCCGCAAAAACACCGCGCGACATCGTTGCCAAGATTCAAAAAGCAGTTACAACGGCATTGGCAACGCCAGAGTTGCGCACACAATTTGAAAAATCGGGTATGCAAGCTGTCGGCAGCACATCCGAAGATCTAGAAAAATTATTGCAGGCTCAAACAGCCAAATGGACGCCGCTGGCAAGAGCACTGGGCGTGCGTGTCGACTAACCGATTAAAACAAACAGGAACAATGCTATGAATGATTTAACCCAGCTCCATGTCACCATCGATAACTATGTTGCAGTCCTCACCATGGATGCACCACCCGTCAATGCGCTCACACGTACCTTGAACGACGAGCTCACTATAGCTTTAGACCGCATTAGTGAAATGGATGAAGTGCGAGCTGTCGTTCTCACAGGTGCAGGCAAGATATTTTGTGCAGGTGCAGATTTAAAAGGGCGTGCCGAGAATATCAAAGGCCCCGGTGATCTGCCTGCACATTCGCGCCGCACACGCGAATGTTTTCATGCTATCCGTGAATGCGCTAAACCCGTCGTGGTCGCCATCAATGGCGCGGCACTGGGTTCTGGTATGGCCATGATTGCCTCTGCCGATATCTTGGTCGCATGCGATAGAACGTCTGTCGGACTGCCTGAAGTTGACGTGGGTTTGTTGGGCGGCGCGCGACACGCCATGCGACTTTTTAGCCATTCCACCCTGCGTCGAATGGCGCTGACAGGAATGCGCGTGAGCGGCACCGAGTTGTACAGATTGGGTATTGTCGAGGCTTGTACAACAAGTGAAGAATTGCTACCTACGGCACTGGCAATTGCAACGCAAATTGCGTCTAAAAGTCCTGTCTCCACGCGCATGGGCAAGCACACACTCAACGTGATTGAAGACATGAGCCTGCGAGACGGCTACCGTTACGAGCAAGACATGACGGCCATTATCGGTAAAACGGACGACGCGCGTGAAGCGCAATTGGCGTTCAAAGAAAAGCGTTCGCCCATCTTTACGGGTCGATAAAGCAGATCATCAAGGTTGTACATTAAAAATGAAAACAGGCCCGCTATCGCATATCAAAGTTTTAGATCTCAGCCGTATTCTGGCGGCTCCATGGTCCGGTCAAATTTTGGCGGATTTGGGTGCCGATGTCATCAAGGTTGAGCGTCCAAAAATGGGTGACGACACACGCTCTTGGGGACCTCCATTTTTAAAAGATGCCCAAGGAAATGACACCAAAGAAGCGGGCTATTTCCTGGCCGTTAATCGTGGCAAACGATCGATCACGGTCAATCTTGAGAGTCCAGACGGACAGCGCATCGTGCGTGAACTCGCCATGAACTGTGACATCGTCTTGGAAAACTACAAAGTGGGTGCTTTGGCTCGCTACGGACTGGACGAGGCGTCACTGCGCAAGCTGAATCCACGTTTAATTTATGCTTCTGTCACGGGTTTTGGGCAGACGGGGCCACGGCGTGACCAAAGCGCCTACGATTTTCTCATTCAAGCGATGGGCGGTTTGATGAGCGTGACAGGCGAGCGCGATGACAAGCTGGGCGGGGGTCCGCAAAAAGTGGGAGTGCCGATTGTCGATTTGATGACCGGCATGTACACCGCAGTTGCCGTGCTGGCGGCGCTAGAGAAACGCAACATCACAGGCGCGGGCGACAGCATCGACATCGCCATGCTGGATGTGCAAGTGGCCACACTGGCCAATCAAGCCATGAACTTTCTGGTCTCGGGCAAAACGCCCAGACGAAATGGCAATGCGCATCCCAATATCCAACCGCAAGATGTCTTTCCATGCAAAGACGGTGACTTCATTCTGGTGGTTGGCAACGACTCGCAATTTGTGAAGTTGTGCGAGGTGCTAGGCGCAGCCGATTGGGCGATGGAAGAACGCTTCGCAACCAATCCAGCCCGGGTTCGCAATCTGCCCATCCTGTCTGCACTCCTGTGCGAGCGATTTTCGACATGGGCGCGAAGCGACTTGATTGCCGCGCTGGACAAGGTCGGCGTGCCTGCGGGCGCCATCAACTCCGTTGCCGATGTGTTTGAAGAGCCGCAAGTGAAAGCCCGAGAGATGTTGCGCTATGCGCCGCATCCTAGCGGCGTAGATGTACCGCAAGTCGCAAGTCCCATGCGTTTTGCAGTCAACGCCCTGCAAACGCAAACCGCGCCGCCATTGCTGGGAGCAGACAGCGAATCCATCCTAGCAGAACTAGGCTATAACGTAGCGGCGATTGAGGCACTCAAGAAAAATAACGCCATCTGAATGAAACTTCATTGGTCACCCAAATCGCCATACGTTCGCAAAGTCATGATTTGCGCGCACGAACTGGGCTGCACAGACCAGCTCACACTCGTGCGCTCGGTGGCCGCTATGCTCAAGCCCAATCCCGCCATCATGGCGGATAACCCGCTGAACAAAATTCCCACGCTGGTGCTGGATAACGGAACTACGCTTTTTGATTCACGCGTGATTTGTGACTATCTCAATGAAAAATATGCGGGCGCTTTGTTTCCAAAAGAAGCCGCTAGCCAAGTGGCAGGCATTGCGCTGGCAGGCCTTTGGTGATGGCTTGCTGGATGCCTTGATTCTTTGGCGCAACGAGCGTGAGCGTGCAGAGCCGCTGGCAGCGTTAATAGAGGCCTTCCAGACAAAAACACGGGCAAGCCTTGCCCAACTTGAGCTGGAGATCGATGCCATAAATGCAAGCCGCTTTGCGATTGGTCATATCACGATTGCTTGTGCGCTGGGGTATCTCGATTTTAGGTTTGATGCTTTGAACTGGCGCGACCATGCCCCCAGGCTGGCCGCCTGGTTTGTCGTCATTTGCGCCCGTGATTCGCTGCGTGCGACCAGCCCAGAGTTTGATTAGCCCATAAATTACCCGTAAAGACGGGCAGGATTACTCACCAAGTATTTTTTGCGCGAGCCGCTCATCATTCGTCCAGCGCTTAAAAGCGAACAGCAATTCGCCGCGTCCGGCAGAGGACTCACACGCAGATGAGGCCAGTCGCTACCCCAGACCAATTGATCGGGATTCGCCGCTAATAAAGCGGCATGGAAGGGCAGCGCCAGCTCAAAACCTTCGGCTGGTAATCGCATTGCCTAGATTGCGATAAGCGCACAACTTGACCCACACTTTGCCGTCTCCCAGCAACCGGAGCAAGGTTTGGAAGCCCTGATCCTGTATGCCTTTGCTTGCATCAAACATCCCCATATGGTCAATCACTACAGACACAGGCAGTTTGGCAATCAGCGGTGCAATAGCATGGGAGCGCCGCGCAATCTGTCCAAAGCTCGGCATGCAAGCCCGCATCCGCCAGCGACGCTGCCATTGACTGCAAATCGTCAAAAGATGCGCTGCCCGTAAAGTTACCGCCCGCGCCGCTGCGATGGCTAAAGCGCGCGGCTTTCAGACCTGCTGGAAGCCCTGCCCCGCCTGGCTTGCGCGCCAATAGTCCTGCCAATTCATGCGGATGCGCAACCATCACGCCGCGTAACTGTGGCGCTTGTTCCAGCGCATCAAACAACAAAGAATGATCCGCGCCATAAGCCGTCGCCTGCACCAACACACCGTGCGCGAGGCCTAGCCGCGCCAGCACTGCGAGGTAAGCTTCCAAGGGTGCTTCGGGTGGTGTATAGCTGCGGTTGTCGGCCAGTGGATAGGTTGCGTAAGGACCGAACAGATGGGCGTGGCAATCCCAGCCCGTCATGCCATGCCTGCCTGTTGCGGCAATGGGAATGCGGCCTGCACACCTTCTGGCAACGGGATCTCGTGTGCATTCAAGGTCATCGCAACCATGGTGTAGTAGCCGACCAAGGCCGTTAGCTCAACCAATGTTTTTGCACCAAACTGCGCCAAAGCCTTGCTGTACGTAGCATCCGAGACGGATTTGTACTGGTTTAGTTCCAACGCAAATTGATAAACGAGTTGCTCTTCCTGTGTTTCAAATTTCGGTTCGATCTGCGCGAGCAGAGACTCCAAAATGCCCTTTTCAATGCCAATTTTTTCAGATTCCCGTCGATGTGCAAACCATTCAAACGGAGAGTTGCAAGACCTGCCGGTCACCAAAATTGCAATTTCGGACAAGCGTGGTGAAAGTGTGGTTTTGTAGCGCAAGAGCGCCCCAAGCGCCTGCCAGCGATCCGCCAATTCCGCGTTGTAAAGCGCGGCGCGCAACGGGCCTTCAATTTTTCCACGCGGCCCTGAGACAATCTTGTCGTAGACCACGCGCTGCTCAGGACTCATTGCGTCAGGGTGGGGGAAATTGATCCGTGGCATTCAGTTTTCTCTTATGTTTATCTAAAATAATGATGACGAAGTTAACGCAAATTATAGGGTTTGAAAATTTAATTTGTCATATATCAGCTTTGCAGAAGCGGACAATTTTGATGACTGCTTTCGGAAAATCATCAATTACCAGATAGCAGCCCTTCACAGCTGACTGCTTTCGCGCCCATAGCAGTCCTTACGATATATCCAAACCAGTCTCTGCTATCGTCAGCCATCAAGTATGAAAGTCCCCCTATCAAACTCACTTGCATGACTTCAAATGGCGGCGAGCGCGCTTTCCTCAATCCAACGGGGGAATCGAAGGAAAAAATATGACCACAGACGGTCAGTACTGAAATGGTGACTTACCTGCCAACCTGCAAACTCAAAGCGCATACACTTGCGAGATGCAATTCCTTTTCGTAGACAGCAACCTATTCCTCCAGTGCCGTCCGCTGCAAGATCTCGATTGGGATCGTCTTGTCGGACGGGAGGAAGTGACCATCCTAGTGCCAAGCGCGGTACTGGCGGAGCTCGACAAGCACAAGTCCGACGGGAACAGCCGCCGCGCACAAAGAGCAAGACGTGCTCTGCAGTTTCTCAATTCCCTTCTGGAATCACCTGACGACACGGTGATCGTCCGCACTACACCCACCAAAGTGATCGCTCAATTCGCTCCAGAAGTTTCTGGGGATCAGAGTACGTCAAACGACGACTCCATCTTGTTCGAAGTCGCCGAGATGACGCGCACACACGGTAATCAGACCGTCGGCTTGGTAACCCACGACACAAACCTGAAGGTCAAGGCCAAGCGCAAAGGCCTGCGATTCTTTCCCTTGCCGGACGAATGGTTATTGGCGCCGGAGCCAGATAAGCGTGACAATCGCGTGAGGCAATTGGAAGAGGAGGTTGCGCTTCTCAAGAGACAGACACCAATCATCGAAATCACGCTGGACGGAAACCAAGAGATTGGACTCATTGTCCCCAGTTACGAACCGCTGACACCCGACACGGTAGAGCGCCTAGTGAAAGCGATGACTGCGAAGTTTCCGATGAAGACGGATTTCTCCCTAACTTCGACCGAACGGTTGCTATCGGTCGGGGGAATCGGTATGTTTGGGTTGCGTCCACCTGCGGACTGGGAGATTGCGAAATATCAGAACGAGAAGTATCCCAATTGGGAACGAAGCCTTCGCGGTCATCTCGAACAGCTCCACTACTACCTCCGCATTAGAGACGCAACGGCCGATATACGCCTACTGATAGCCAACAATGGGACGGTTCCTAGTGAGCATGTACACATCGCTCTCAGAGTTAGCGAAGGATTGCTGAACGTCGATCCTGAACATCACAACAAGCTGATGAAAAAACTACTCACACGGCCTGAAGCACCGAGTCCACCGCAACCGCACCAAACTAGTTTGGATAGCTCGAGCAACTTGCATGCGATTAACAGGTTTACTCAGCCGTATCAGCTCCAAAGACCAATACGTCCCAACAGGGACGAGTTCTATCTAAAGGCTGGGAAAGACATAGACACCGAATGGGTTTGGGAATGCGAGAACATGCGCCATGGTGTGCCGCCTCAAGAGTTTTCATTCAGAGTTGGTATGAACGTTCAGTCCCAGCCATCAAGCGGTCAGATGGTCATCGAAGTGTCAGCAGAGAATCTGCCGAAGACTGCTGTAAAACAATACAGTATCAAGGTCGCGAACGTGCCAGCGGATACCGAACGCACCGCCAATGAATGGCTAGGTTTGAATATCGGCTGAACTGCTTTGATGCAGTGTGGACATAGTTGAAAACCAAAGCTGGGCAGGAGGGTGATCGGGCTCTGGCACCAAATATGCTGGGGCACATCAAAAGGTAAGTGCGACAATTCTCCACGCTAAATAAGCGTGATGATGCCCGACAAGATGCTGCGCGCGTTCAAGTGCTCGCGAGTTCCCGGTTGATGAGCCTGCTGTGCTGCCAGATGAACCGGAAAATTCGCCGTTAGCAAGATGTCTAATTCCGCGTCATACCCGTCGAAAACTGTGAATTGAGTTAGGTTGATTTAAATGCTGCAAAAATTAAATGCTATATTTTTAATTTAAATCAGCTTTGAGCTATTCATGCATAACTCTTTAACAGCCCATTATTGGTTCGATGATGGCACTCATAACCATTTGCGCTACCGCAGCGTAAACGATCTTGTCCTCACTGGCACAATCAATGTAGACGCACCTCCAACAAGGCTTTTGGTTGATTGGGAGCGAGAGATGACTCAACAGCTCAATTTAGAACCCGGCGACGTTGTAGCTTTACCTCTAGCGCGAGCACGTATGCGTTGGCCGGATTACTCGGCCTGCGTGCTGTCAGCGGTCGAATGGACACGTACGCTTGGCTTGGCAGATGTGTTGGCATCTAGCGAAGTCGCACTAATGGCATGCCGAGGCGCACGCTACCACCATGACGCTGAACTGTATGGCGGATCGGCTTTTTGCAATCTCTTTTTGAGTGAAGACAAGGGCTTGGACTTACATTTTCCGGCGATAGGGCTGCGCATTCCTTTGGTTAGAGGCACTGCAGTTATCTTTGATACAGCATTAACCCATGGGGTGATTCAACGTAGAGCTACCGAAGAGCATGGATTCAAGGCGTCAGATTTTCCGCCAGAGCTGGATTGCAGCCAAGTATTTTTAACATGGGAGCTGCTGATTGAAAATGCCCATGTTTCACATGCGCTTGGCATCAGCTTTCAATAGAATTTTCTGGGGACTTTCGATTATCTTAAGGCTAAGTTGAGCGTCAAGACTGATTTACCGTCATTTGTTTACGACTTTAAAAAAATTTAATTCAAAATCAATCTACTTGAAAAACCGCATGGATAGTAGTGATGCGTTTACGACTTTAATAACTTGTTTATGACTTTAATTGCTTGGAATAAAAGCTCGCAAACAAAATCATCCTTGCATCCAGTGAGTGTATTTGCAAGATTTCATTCTGTATCCACGTTAATCACTTTATGTACTTACTATAAGGTCCGCCAATAGTGCCAATGACGTTGCAGTTGATGCGTACGACCTCTATGGCCTCCTCCTATGCAATTTCTAAGGCAAGACCGCTAACTGACTGATACTGGTTATGACATCACTAAAGTGAAAATCTAGTCACATTCCCAATGGTCATGCAATGAAACTAATAAATCTTGTGACGACACAGACCTCGTCACAAACCTCGTCACAAAAAAAAACGCCCACTTGAAGTGGGCGTTTACTTACAGCAGGAACCGCTGTTTCATT
>CAWBTA010000015.1:0-1239146 GCA_963791625.1 uncultured Acidimicrobiales bacterium | reverse complement strand
ATCGCGCCGCTCGAACAGCGTCATTCCTGCGGCGACAAGTCCGAGGGCGACAGCAGTGAGAATCAGATCCGCGAGCACCGGGAAGCCGTGCCGGATCGGCACCGAACCGTTGGCCCAGTACAGGGCGGATGCCGCCCGGACCGGTCTGAGCCCGTCGACAAGGGCGCTGAGCGCCTGGAGGAGGTAGCCCACCACGAAGACGGCCGAACCGGCACCGATTGCCAGAGCGCGTTTTCCGGTGGCGGCACCGACAGCCAACGTGAGCGAGCCGTGGACGAGAGCGACGAGAGTGGCACCGGTACATGCGGCAACTACCCTCCGAACACCGACGTTCAGATCCACCGCCGCGCCGATCGCGACAATCGTGACGAAGGCACAAAGCGACAGTCCGATCACCGCTGCGAAGACCCCACCGGCTTTCTCGAGGACTACCCGCCGACGCGACACGGGGGTGCTCAACGTCAATGCGAGCTGCCCGCCTTCCTCCTCGCCGGCCAGGGTGGAAGCTCCGTACCCAATCGCAAACGCGCTCAGCAGTAGCGGCGCCATGAGTGAAAACAGCTGCACGTTCAGGTAGCCGCTGGGCGTCGAATAGTCGAAGTTCTCGGCCCCACCGAAGAGTTCTTTCATCGCCTCGGGGTAGTTGGCTATGGCCTCCGACATCGAGCTGGAACCACGAATCGACGGCCATACGGCGACGATCGCACCGACGTACGCGCCAATCGAGAGGGCCCACACGACCAGATTGCGACGCCGATCGCGGAGCGATCGCTGGGCGACGAACAGCTTCTTTCGCCTGGACTTCAGGGCCATGGGGCGCCGCCCGAGGTCAACACCTGTCGCTGTCATCTTCACCTCCGGCGTTGCGGTAGTAGCCGAGGAAGATCTCCTCCAAGTCCGGTGGGCTACTGATCAGATCGACGACATGATGCAAGGCGGCCAGCTTCACGAGCGAGTCGAGTTCGCCGGCGATGCGCAACGTAAGGGCCCGTCCGTCCACCTTGACCTCGCGCACACCGTCGAGGCGCCGGAACGGTGTGACATCGATGTCGTCGGCAAATCGAAGAATCACGATCCGGCCCGCTCGACCGCGGAGGTCGGCGACGTTCTCGACGGTGACAAGACGGCCCTCTCGGATGATTCCAACTCGGTGGCAGAGGTGGTCGACTTCGTCCAGAACATGCGACGACAGGAAGACGGTTCGGCCATCGGTGACCGCCTCCCGCACCAATTCGTGAAACGTTTCCTGTACGAGCGGATCGAGACCGGACGTGGGCTCATCGAGAAGTAACACCTCGGGCCGATGCATGAACGCCTGCACCAGAGCCACCTTCTGGCGGTTCCCTCGCGACAACGACCGTATTGGTCGGGTGACATCGAGTTCCAGGCGCTCGGCGAGCTGCTGCGCTGTCCCCGTCCCGACTCCGCCTCGCATGGCGCTCAACCAGGCGATTTGCTCACCGGCCGTCAGCCGTTCGTGGAACGCGCTCTGGCCCGGCACGTACCCGACCCGGGCGTGGATTTCGAGACTGTCGGCGCGGCAGTCCAGCCCCAGGACACGCGCACGGCCGGAGGTCGGCCGCAGGAAGTCCATCAGGACACTGATGGTCGTCGTCTTGCCCGCGCCGTTCGGGCCAAGGAAACCAAAAACCTCGCCGGGCATCACCTCCAGATCAAGATCGAGCACGCCACGAACCGAGCCGTAGCTCTTCGTCAGTCGCTGCAGCTCGATTGCAGCCCCCATAGCGGATTCTCCCGATGTTCCTCTAGCTTGTCAGCGATTGATGTCCAGTGAACTCGTTCGCCCCGCAGAGCCGTAGGGCCGAACGGCCTTCGGTCGCGATTCTCGTCCGGGGTCCCAACAGATAGGGGTCTTGTGGCCCTGCCGGGTTCGGCGGCGGTTCGGGACATTGGAGTCATGACAGTTGGGATCGGCGCGGCCGCAGATTGGGGAGTCGCGTCGCAGACCGACACGTCAATCATCCAGTTGACCGGTGTTGAGAAGGAGTACCGCACCGGCAAGCTTTCCTACCGAGCGTTACGCGGCGTCGATCTCTCCATCGAATCCGGCGAGATGGTGGCGATCGTCGGACCGTCGGGCAGCGGCAAGACCACGATTTTGAATCTCGCGTGTGGGATCGACCGGCCCACTTCTGGCACGGTGACGGTTACCGGGCAGCGCATCGACTTACTCGATGAGGATGAGCTCGCGACCTGGCGTGGCCGGCACGTCGGCATCGTGTTTCAGTTCTTCCAGCTCCTCCCGACTCTGACCGCACTCGAGAACACCCTGCTTCCGATGGAGTTCGCCCGGCTCTGGACGGCGACTGACCGGGAGGCGCGGGCGTTCCACAATCTTGACCTGGTGGGTCTGGCGGACAAGGCTCAGCACCTGCCCGTCGAGCTGTCGGGCGGTGAGCAGCAGCGGGTGGCCATCGCCCGCGCCCTCGCGAGTGACCCGCCGATTCTGATGGGCGACGAGCTCACCGGAAACCTCGACAGTGACACCGCGAACGAGATGTTCAACCTGCTCACTCGACTCAACGACGCCGGGACCACGATCGTGTACGTCACCCATGACAACGGACTCGCCGCCCGCTCGCCACGAGTGGTCACGATCCGCGACGGCCTCGTCGTGGGCGACACCAAGAGCACGTAGTGGGCTCGAAAACGCTCACCCACAAGGCATGGCGCGATCTCGGGCGCCGACGCGCCCGCTCGATCCTCACCGCCGCCACGATCGGGCTGGCGGTGGCGGGGATCGGGATGCTCGCCGTCCCGAGCCTGATCGACCGCACCATGAATGCCGAGGTCAGCGAGACCCGTTTGTACGATGTGACGCTGCCGGTGCGCGACATGACCTTCGATGCCACGACCGCAGGCGAACTCGCCACCATCGCCAACGTCGACGCGGTGAGCGCGCGGGTGACGTACTCAACTCGTGCGCTGATCGGCGACCGTCGCGTCCCGGTGACGGTATGGGGTGTCGACGACTTCACCCACCAGTCAATCGATGTCGTGAGCACCATGAGTGGCGCCGCCCCGGGCCATGGTCAGGTGCTTTCCGACGATGGCAATGCCGACGCCGTCAACGTCTCCCTGCACGCTGGCGATGTTGTTCGCATTGTCGCTGCCGACGGATCGGTCGTGTCGCAAGAGGTGTCCGGCAGGGCCCGCAGCCTCGCCTTCCAGCAGGCGCCGGGGACGTACCCCAAGCAACTCATCCTGTACGCAACGACCGACACGGTGCGTGCGCTCGCCGGCGTCACCGGCGTGAACAGCCTCGCGTTCCAACTCCGCGACACCACGCCACAAGCTGTCGACGCAACGGTGACCAGCCTGCGCACCTGGCTCGACACCAACGTCGGGTCTGGCGCCCTCACCGACTTACCCATCACCCGTGACCACGGCGACTGGCCGGGTCGGTCGTTCGCCCACCAAATGACGACGTTCGTGTACGTGCTCGCTGCGCTCGCTCTGGTCACCGCGGTATTCCTGATCGCAAACACGATGAACACCCTCATGGCCGAGCAGACCGGAGAGATCGGCGTGATGAAGGCGATCGGCGGTCGGCGTCGCCAGATCGCGGCGGTCTTCGTCCGCGCCGCGTTGTATCTCGCCATCTTCGGCGTGTTGATCGGCATCCCGATCGGGATTGCGATAGCGCATTTCATCGCGGCCTTCGTGACAAGCAGCGTCCTCGGTGTCCCCGGCCGCTTCGGCGTGAGCATCCAGGTGGTCGGCTTCAGTGCCGTGTTCGCCGTGATCCTCACAGTCGGCGCATCGGTGCCGGCGCTCCGGCGTGCGCTGCGCATCCCCGTCCGCGAGGCCCTTCAGAGCAAGGGCGCGGCGGTCACTTTCGGCTCGTCGCGCGTGGACCGACTCCTCATGCACGGTCGTCGGCTGCCGCTCACCATCAGGTCCGGTGTCCGGAATCTGGTGCGCAACAAGCGTCGGACAGCTGCGACGACGCTGCAGATCGCCCTCGCCGTCGCGACGGCTCTGGGGTTCCTCAACATGGCAACTTCGTTCGGGCGGGAGCTGGAACGGGACTACCGCGTCGTCGCGTGGGACGCCAGCATGTACGCCCCCGCCGGCACGCCTCGGCTCGATGCCGCAGCCCGTGCGATCGCTGCCGCCACGGCCGGGGTCGAGCGCGTCGAGCCGGTCCTGCAGAACTCGATCGGGTACGGCGACGAGACGTTCCCCGTGTTCGGGCTGACAAGCACGACGCTCTACCATCCTGTGCTCCGTAGCGGGCGCTGGTACGGGGCCGACGAGGCAGCCGAAGGCGCGGCGGTCGCGGTGGTGGGTCCGAACGTGGCGCGCGAGCACAACCTCAAACCGGGCGACACGGTGTCCGTCACGACGGCCGGGGGTGCGATGACCGTCCAGATTGTCGGGATCGACCGGACCCAGCAACAGAGTGGTCGAGCGTTTTTCGTGCCCCTCAGGTGGCTGCAACAGGCCACCGGGTGGGGTGACGCCACGAATATGGTCTGGCTGTCGGTGCCTCACACCGACAACAGCCAGGTGGACCGCACGACGAACACGGTGGAGGACGCACTCGTTACCGCGGGTTATCGGGTCGCACCCCAGACGCTTCACTCGCTCAAGGCCGAGAACAAGGCGGCCAACGACGCCATCCTCAACATGATCGTCGTGGTCGGCGGCGTCGTAGTGGCGATCGGACTGGTCGGCCTCGTCAACGCGATCACGATGAACGTCATCGAACGCACCCGTGAGATCGGCATCCTGCGCTGCGTCGGCGCACGTGCTCGCGACATCCGCCGCTCATTCGCGGCCGAGAGCGTCGTCCAGGCCGTGGTCGGATGGGTCCTCGGTATCCCACTCGGGTTCGTGCTGTCGTGGGGCCTCGCGAGATTGACGTTGACAATCATGGAGCTTGAGATCGCCACCGTGTTCGATATCGGCACCGCTCTCATCGTCCTCGCAGCCACGGTCGTGCTCGCGGCCTTCATCGTCGTTGGCCCGGTGCGCCGAGCGACACGCATCAACGCGGGTGACGCGCTGCGATACATCTAGCTCGACGAAGAAGTTCAAGGAGGACCATCGATGAAATGGCGAATTGCAGGACCCTGTCTCCGTTGATGTCATTGACGCTGGGAGCATGCGGGAGCGGCGGGAGTACGAACAAAACCGCCACGATCACTCCACAGCAGTTGGGCGAAGCATTGCTGACGACGAGCGATCTCGGCACCGGGTTCACCGAGACACAGCGTGATGTGTTCGCAACCACGCGAGCCCGAGAACCCATCGATTGACCCGTCGTTGTGGTGCCCAGCTGGCAAAGGCGAGACGTTGGTAACGCTCGCAGGCCAACAGGGTGCGGACGTTGAGTTAACCATCGGGACCCGTGATTCCCCCTACATGGTTCGGCAACAGGCGTGGAGCAACGCCGATGTCCAGAAGTACCTCACTTCGGTGAAGTTGGCCGTCGCCGCGTGCTCCGGCGTCACGTGGAAAGACGACGGCGGGAACGTCTACACGCTGCAGCCATCAGCCACTGTGCCCAAGATCGGCGACGACTCGATCAGTTGGAGGGTGACCATCCAATTGATCGGCCAAACCCCGGCGATGTCAATCACCGACCAAACGGCCGGTCGGTTCGGCAACGTAGTAATGGTGCTGCAGGCCGGAGCCATCCCGAGTACCGGACCTGAGGCGACTGCACCCAACTACGTGACCATCGTCAGGGGTGCCGGTGACAAGATTGCCGGGCTCCTCAAGCGGCCCTGACGAGCGGTGAGTTGTCGCAGGTGTATGTCCGTGAAATTCCGGCCGCTAGGTGTTTCGAGCCCTCCGACGGTCCGCCTTCCGGGGACCTCGAACACGGCGGGTTCGGGGTCTCGACGGTTCCCAACGGAATGTCAGTCCTACTGCGATCGCCGCGCCACAGGCCCACGCTGCCACGATGCCCAGTTCAGGCCAGCGGAACCCAAGTCCGCGAGCACCCGTGAGCATGTTGGCTTCGAGAGTCCGCGCCATTGGTCGCAACGGCAGCGCCTGCGCCGCGTCTCGCAACCATGCCGGACTGCTGTCGGACGGGAAGAAAACGTCGGACACGAACGCGACAGGCAGGAACGTGCCGTAGGCAACGGGTAGTGCGGAGTCGGTCGAGGTGACGAGCCGCGTCATGGCGAGAGCCAGCATCGAGAAGGTCAGCACGCCGATCACGACCATGACGATCGATCCGGGCAGCGTCGACCAGGCGAGTTGGGCATCAAACAGGGTCTCGCCCACGATCACCACCGCTGTTGCCGACAGCCCGGCAACGACTCCCGTAGATCCGGCGCGCCCGAGCAGATAAGCCCAACCCGGCAACGGCGTGCCACGTATGCGCTTCAGGATTCCCTGCTGACGCGCGATGGTCGCACCGTTGATCAGGTTCACGTAACACGCGTTCGCAACCGAGAAGACCACCATCGACGGCGTGTAGAACTGAGGGAACCGAATCGGCCGGGTCGGCATCACATTGTTTCCGTACACGAGGCTTAAGACGAACAGCAGCATGAGCGGGATCACAAACGTGAAGAACGGTCCGCTCAGACTCCGCACCATCAGCAGGCACTGGTACAGCACCTGGCGAGCGCTGAGCACCACGATGTTCTGACGACGGTTGGTGTGACCGTTGGCGTTCACGATTCGGACTCTTCCCGTTGCGCGATGAGTGCTAGGTAGCTGTCCTCAAGTGAGGGTCGCGTCACCGTCAACGCTTCGAGTTCCTCGCCACGATCGTCGGCCCAGCTGGTCAGTTTCGCGAGCAGGCGCGTCGGTTTGCTCGTGCGGAAGACGACACGATCATCATCGACTTCGGCCTCGGCGCGAATGTCCAAGGGCAGGTCGTCCAATGAGGCTCGATCAGCCACCCGAAAGCAGATCTCCGCTTCGCCGAGGTCTCGACCGCCCAGCGACTGAGGGTCGGCGATGGCGACGACGCAGCCCTTGGCCATCACGGCGACACGGTCGGCCAGTCGTTGCACTTCGTCCATGTAGTGACTGGTGAGAACGATCGTCTTGCCCAGCGCCCGGAGCTGGTCGAGGATCTCCCAGGCGTGGCGCCGTGCCTCGGGATCGAATCCTGTGGTTGGCTCGTCGAGGAAGATCAGCTCCGGGTCACCGATCGAGGCCGAGCGCGAGATCCAACCGACGGCGCTGCCCGCCGGACAACGTGCGAACTCGGGCGCGGCGCTTCCCGCCGAGCTGGACGAGATCGATGACGTCGCCGACGACCATTGGTCGCGGGTAGAACCCAGCAAACAACGAGAGCGTCTCCCGCACGGTGAGTTCACCGTCGAGGCCGGCATCCTGCAACACGATGCCAATTCGCTCACGAAACCGTCGGCCACCCGTCTCAGGATCTTCGCCAAGCACGCGAACCGATCCGCCGGTTCGCTCACGATGACCTTCCAGTATCTCCACGATGGTGGATTTGCCTGCGCCGTTCGGACCGAGCAGCGCGAACACCTCTCCGAGTTCGACCGTGAACGTCACCCCCGCGACGGCCTGGAGGTCTCCGTAGTGTTTCCGGAGATCGACGACTTCGATCGCTGCCGTGCTCACGCCGTTGGCTCGATCAGGAACTTCCACCACGACAGCAGGCGCTCCGCATGATGACCTGGTGTCAGTATCAGATGGTTGCCCAGCGGGTGTAACAACACGCGAGCGGCGCACGCCGGTTCGACCTTGACCGAGACCTGCGTGCGGCAGGCGTCTTGGTGCGCTTGGGTCGACTCCGCTTGCCCATTCGTGACAAACAGCTCGCGCAGTGTCCGACCGCCGATACGAACAAGCGTGACGGGGCCGGGATCGATTTGGGCTGCGATACCAACGCCGATACCCGACTCGAAGTGTGAACGCAGTTCGAATCCGTTGGTGAGTGACCTTGCGATCGTGCAGTGGGCCAAACGTATCGAGCCAGCCTCGGCGTCGATGTCGCTGGGGTTCGCCATCCACGCAGCCGAGTCGAGAAGGTAGCGGACCCACAGCATCGTGATGGCGCTCGGCACGTCGCCTTCGCACCCGGCAACGATGCCGGAATCGTTGAGCTCGGCGAGTGCGACGCACCCCGATGTGTGAATGGTTGTGAGCAGGTCGAAGCAGCGAACCGTGATCGCGTCGAGGCGTTCCTCATCGATCAACCGGCGCAGCGCGGGGAGTAGGCGAGCGGCGGTCAACACGTGCTCGGACGAAGGCTCAACCAGTCGGAGCGCTCGACGCGCTAGGTCGTGGGCGAGAGGGGTTGCGTCGGTCGTGGAAACCGCATGAAAGCGCTGGACGGCCGCACCGATGTCCACTGGCACCAGCGTCGGTCCCCATGACTCGCGAACCGTCCCGGCAGTCTGCGCACTCGCCACCAGCCAGTCCGACGGGACACCGACCTGGCCGATCCGCGTGGCGAACAGTCGTTGACGGACCTCGAGGTCCTCGACTGCTTCGCGAACTCGACCGATCGCTGCCGGATCGTTGCCGGAACGGACGTGGATGACTCGACCGCGGGCACCGTCCTGCTGAAGTCGGGCGAGCGCCTCGAGAGCGGCGGGCAGAGAGTTGTGGAACGGCATCGTTACCAGAACGAGGGGCTCACCCGGAGCGAAGGCCTGACGTCGACCGTGCAGGTCGAGAACCATCGCTTCGGTTCCACCGGTCGCTACAAGAACGACCATTGGCTGCGTGTTGACAGTCGCTGTTTCGGCGTCGCCCAGGGAGCCACCGATCGTCGCGAGAGCCTCGGTAAACGGTGAAAGCGATCGCTCAAGTGCAGAACGCTCGTGCAACGGCGATGCAATCACCGCGATCGAGAATGGAACGGTCCGGGTGCCCGTCAACGAGGTCACCACTTCAGCATGAACAACGCTTGCCCCCGACTACCAGGGCCAAGATGCCGCGTGGCTCGCCCCCGATGGTCCTTCGTGTCCGCGAAGTCGAGGTTCACTCCGATACCGGGCTTTGGTGTGAGCGTTCATTCCGCTCACTGTCCTACCGGATGATGAGTGCGGCGATGGGGAAGAACGTCATAATCACTCCGGTCGCGGCGGTAACAAAGAGGGACACCCGGCCGGATCTGAACTCGCCAAGTACAGCCTTCGAGCGTGCGAGCACAACAATGAGCGCGATCAACGGCGGTGCTGTGACCCCGTTGAAGATCGCGGCGAAGTACAACGCCCTGATTGGGTTGAGTCCGAGTCCGACGAGCGCGAGCGCAACGGCCAGCGACCCAACAATGACCGCATAGAACCCGGGGGCGTCACGGAACCGTCGGCTCAAGCCCTCATTCCAATGAAATGCTTCAGCTACCGCGTACGCGGTCGACCCGGCCAGGACGGGAACGGCAAGTAAACCGATTCCGATGATGCCGATTGAGAAGAGGACTTTGGCGAAACTGCCCGCCAGCGGCTCGAGCGCTGCTGCAGCCTGCTCGGCGGAACCAATGTTGACCGAACCGGACGCACCGATGGTGACCGCAGCGGTACACATGATCGCGAACATCGCCGCGACGCCCGACAGCATGCCGGTGCACACATCGACGCGCATCGCGACGATGTGCGGTCGATCGATCGGTGTGGCAGGCCCGTCCAAGCGTTCTTCGACCTCCTCCGACGTCTGCCAGAAGAACAAGTACGGCGAGATCGTCGTGCCGGCGATGGCAGTCAACGCGACGAGGTTCGTTGAATCGAACGAGAACCTCGGGAGAAACGTTCGAGCAGCAACCGCCGCCCAGTTCACCTTCACAATGGCCAGAACAAGAGCGTAGGAAACCAGTGACAACGCAAACCATCGAAGCACCCGCGAGTAGCGGTGATACGGAACGGCAACTTCGGCCACGGCCATTGCCGCCGCAAACGCGACGACACCAACGGCGGTGGGGATGGGAACCAGAAGCTTGAGCGCGGCGCCCATCGACGCGAGATCTGCGGCGATGTTCAACGTATTTGCCGAGGCCAAGAGGACGACCGCGCCGACCAGAACCCAACGTGGGAAACGCTCGCGGATCAGCGTGCCCAACCCCTTCCCGGTAACCAGACCGAGCCGCGCGGTCGATTCCTGCACAGCGATTGCAAGCGGCAACATGAATGGAGCCATCCACAACAACGACAGGCCCTGCGCCGCCCCCACCTGTGAATAGGTACCGATACCCGACGGGTCGTCGTCAGCTGCGCCGGTGACGATTCCTGGGCCTAGCCGCTTGAAATAGCCGTGCCCACGAAGCGAAGCCCGATGCGGATGGTGAGATCGACTCGATAAGCGGGCCACACCCAATTCTCCCACTCTGACCGCAGGCGGAGCTGGATCCGCGGGGCCTACGGCGTCATCATTTCTCGAGCACCATCGTGTGGGCCGGTCCACTGTCCGACGACATCGTTGATCGAATCGGTAGCGGGCTGAAACCTTTGACCAGCAACCACACGGCGAACACCATCTCCTGGATGAAGATGGGCGCGGCTAGCACGACATACCCCGTCACCGCAGTGTTGTGGAACAGTGCCAGCAGGCAGGCGGTCATCATGGCGACCACCGCCGCGATGCCCCAGGCCGACAGCCATCGCGGCACAAGCCGCGACTGGTGGAAGACGACGTAGTACATCAAGGCACCTAGACCGAACGCGAACACCCCTGCCAACGCCGCTTGGTCACGCGCGGCTACCAACGAATCGCCAAGTGTCCGATACGTCGCTTGCTCAGCGGCCGGTGCCGTAGCGAACTTCTGGCCAAGGGTCAGGATCGACAACAAGTTCACGACCCCAACCGTGTAGAAGACCGCCTCAATGGCCCTGAATACGACTGACCCGACCGCAAGGCCGACGTTGAACTTCCACAACATAGGGTAGAGGGCAACCGCGATGCCGACACTGCCGCCGGCTGCGACCAGGTAGAGGAGCGCGGCGGTGGTAAGTCGGTTGGAGTGGTTGGCCACGCCCGTCAGGTAGTCCGCACCCGTGAGGGCGGGCAACAGTGCAGCCGCCGTGAGCGATGCGGTGGTGGCGACGATGAACAGCGCTCCTGTTGTGATCTCAATCTTCCGAGTTGATTTCACGATGAAGCTGTCTTTGTAGACGAGGCCATCAGAACCCTCCTTTACCGCCCTGACTCGATCATGTGCTCCGGCCGGTCTTCCATCCAGGGCCACGAGGTCCGCTCGCGCCGGGTATTCCGTCACGTTCACGCGTAGGACCACGGAGCTGCCACTGCTGCGATGGTGACACGGCGAGGGAGTCAGCGGACGGTGCGTTTCGATTCGGCCGATGACTACGCCGCCCACAACGTGTTTGCCAACACCGCCGCGCTGTCGCCGCTCCGCGTGCGGGTCGATTGTGGCACCGACGACGGCTTTCTCAATGCTGCACGCGACTTCGCCGCCAAACTCCCCACCGTGAATCTCGGGAGCTTCACCGACGGCCGAGGCGAGAGCCGGTGAGGTGCGTCCATCAGCGCCGAGCGACGTTCAGCCGGAGCCCAGGTGTTTGTTCTGTTCCGCCTTGCAGTGACTTTTCATCCCCGGCAACCTCATCACACCCCCTCCGTAGGATTCGACTATGGAATCGTTGAAGTTGCGCTATGTCCTCCTGGTCGCCCTCGAACCGCAGGGTTCCATCCATAGGGTTTCGGAGTTGGTCGACCATCTGCGGGCGCTTGGCGTGGACCTTGGCCCGCTACCAAGCAAGTCCGTCTCGAACCTCCTTCGTGCCGAGCGAACCCGAGGTCGGGTGGAGCGCGTTGCGTGGGGCAAGTACCGGCTCGGCTACCTTCCACGCACCACCCGCTACCCGCGCCAGACTCGTCGCCATCAGCATGATGTCGACAGCCATCCAACGTCCTTACGAAAAGTCACTGCAAGGCGGAACAGAGCAACTCGGGGCAGCCGGTGCTGGAAAGTCGGGCACCGCATCGCCGATGGATTGATCACACCGGCTGATCGTGCCGAGAGTGCGTCGCACACATAAGGCGCGCCGGTGCTCTCGGCAAGGCGGCGACCGTGCCACGATTTGCCCGAGCCGGAGTTGCCGACGACCGAGACCCGCTGCACGACGCCAAGCCTGCCGCGAAGTCGACGAACCGCGCAACGACAGATTTCTCCGAAGGGTCGGGAACTGGTGACGGCGCTCGCAACGTCGTACTGCTGACCCGATGGAGGCAGACGATGAGAGTTGCACGATGGTTGATGGGTACGGCCGCGGCCGTACTGGCAGTAGGACTCGGTGCCGGACCGGCGGCCGCATGCGGTTTCCTGGTCGCGCCGAACGGTGCGGTTGATCTCATACGCACCACGACGCTGGCGTCGTGGAGCGACGGCGTGGAGCACTACGTCACGAGCTTCGAATTCGCATCCGAAGAACCAAGCTTCGGCTCCATCATCCCGCTGCCGTCCGAGCCGACCAACGTGGAACGCGGCGGCGACTGGACGCTGCAACGTCTCCGCCGCGAGATCCCCGGCGAGACCACGGTGGCAACTGTCGCGGCGGCGGCTACGACGGCAGCACCCGCTTCGGCAGAGGTGATCCGCGAAGTGCAGATCGATGCATTGAACATCACCGTGTTGAAGGGCGGCGGCAAAGAAGTTGTCGCGTGGGCCAACAACAACGGCTTCGATCTCGGCGATGACGTCACCCGCACGCTCGAGCACTACAGCGCCACATCGCCGTACTTCATGGCCGCCCGCTTCGACGCGGACCGGGCCAACGCCAGCCGCTTCCGTACCGGCGACGGCATCCCGATCCACATCGAAATGCCGCTTGATCGTCCCTGGGTGCCATTGCAGATTCTGGCCGCGGCCAGACCTGCGTCCGAGCTGGTAGAGGCCGACGTGTTTCTACTTACGCCGACCAAACCGAATCTGGGCACGCTCGACAAGGGCGTGACGGTGGAGAGGTCGGCGAGGGCAACAAGCCTGTTGTTGAACGATCTTCGGAACGACAAAAACTCTCACTGGGTTCCACAGGCTGGCTACCTCACTCATGTCGCCATCAAGGCCAAGGCCGGTGATATGAAACGTGACCTCGTCACGAAAGCGGCAGTAGCCCCGCAGGCGCCGCAGAACGATCCCGTCGCCCAGACGACGACCCAGAGGGACGATCCGGCTCGCTACGTCGCCGTTGGTCTCGGCGGTGTCCTGCTCGGGGCCATCGTCGTGTCCGTCACCCGCCGACGCACCACCCCACCAACCCCACCGGCACCGCCCGCCGCCGTCTAGGACGAGGCGGCAGACCAGCACTCACACCCGACGACGCCAGCGGGATGCGATGATGAATCAATGCGTGTATTGGTCGTGGAGGACGACCCCCTTATTGCTCAAGCACTGCTCGACGGCCTGCGAGGTGAGGGCTACGCCGTCGAGCATGCGGCCCGGGGCGATGATGGGCTGTGGTCAATGACCGAAGAACGGTTCGACGCAGTGCTGCTCGACGTGATGCTGCCCGGAATGAACGGGTACGCAGTGTGTCGAGCGGCGCGGGAGCGTGGGATCACCACCCCCATCCTCATGCTGACGGCGAAAGACGGCGAATACGACCAGGCTGAAGGCCTCGATACCGGCGCCGACGACTACGTCATCAAGCCTTTCTCGTTCGTGGTACTCCTTGCCCGGCTGCGCGCGCTGCTACGTCGTGGTCCTGCTGAGCGGGGAACGGTGCTGGCCGTCGAGGGGCTCACCGTCGACCCCAATACGCGAAAGTGCGAGCGCGGTGGCGTTGCTATTGACCTCACGCCGCGAGAGTTCACGTTGCTGCACTACCTCATGCACAACGCCGGAAGAGTAGTTTCGAAGACCGAGCTCATCGAGCGGGTCTGGGGAGATGATCAACTCGACCCCAATGTTGTGCAGGTCTACGTCGGCTATCTGCGCCGAAAGGTCGACGAACCCTTCGCCACAACCACCATCGAAACTGTCCGCGGCATCGGCTACCGAGTAGCAGCACCGCAATGAGATCGCTACGAACACAGCTCGCAGTCACGGTGGGGGCGGCCACGATGCTGCTGTCATCGATATCAGGTCTCGCGATCGTCCAGCAGAGTTGGCAACGGTCAAAGGCAACGCTGGCCGACGACATGGCACTGCAGGCTGAGTTGGAAGAGAGCGACGCTGAACTGGCTTTTGACGAAACCGGTACCCTCAGTTTGGGGACTCGGACGGGGCAACGCTTCGCAATCGCCTTGGATAGCGGTGGTCGATCACTGGCCGCAGTAGGCAGTATCTCCGCATCCGACGTAGCGCTCGTCACCGACCAGCTCGACGCCGGCACACTCACGCCGGATGCCACCGCATCAGCAAGCCCCGATCTTGACGACGGTCGCTCGTGGACGGCCGTGGCGGTGCCATGCGAACGATCAAAGGTGTGCGCATTCTTCGCGATCGGTCGTACCCAAACCCCCTTCGGATCGTATCTGCTGGCCCGTCTCGGGTGGATCGCGCTTTGCGCTGTGCTCCTGACCGGCCTCACCGCGCTTGCAGCTCGATGGGTGGTGGGTCGGTCACTTCGGCCCGTCGATCGTATGCGGCGTGAGCTGGATGAGATTGCCACCACCGATCTGCACCGGCGGGTCGGTGTGCCTGACAGCGGTGACGAACTCGAAACGCTCGGCGAGAGTTTCAACCAGACGCTCGCTCGACTGGCAGGAAGCGTGGACGCCCAGCGTCGATTCGCATCCGACGCCGCGCACGAACTTCGCAGCCCGCTCGCTGGCGTGCGGGCAACCCTTGAAGTCGCCCGAGGGAAACCAGACGTGGCCGATGTGGCGATCGATTCCTCGCTCGTCGAACTCGACCGCGCCGCTGATCTGCTGGAGGATCTCCTCGTGTTGGCTCGCCGTGAGGGATCACCCGAGCCGCTGCCCATGCGGTCCGTCGACCTCGACGACATCGTGAACACCGAGGTACGCAACCTTCTTATACGTCGTAGCGACCGACAGATCGACCGCAGCGCGGTATGGCCTGTGCAGGCGCCTGCCCACGGCGAAAGCGTCGCACGCGTCGTCCGAAACCTGCTGGACAATGCGGCGACCCACGCGTCGTCTCGGGTGCGCGTCGCTCTCCGGGAGGAACCAGGACCGGTTTGGACGCTTACGGTGGAAGACGACGGACCGGGCATCGCCGAGGCTGATCGAGCGCGCGTATTCGATCGATTCGCCCGCCTGGACGAAGCGCGTACACGCCATCATGGAGGCACCGGTCTGGGACTGGCCATCGTGCGCGAACTGGTAGCGGCCCATGGCGGTTCGGTGAGCATCAGTCAGAGTCCA
Source organism: uncultured Acidimicrobiales bacterium (assembly GCA_963791625.1). Classification (GTDB taxonomy): domain Bacteria; phylum Actinomycetota; class Acidimicrobiia; order Acidimicrobiales; family Ilumatobacteraceae; genus JANMCE01. The sequence goes on along the minus strand of CAWBTA010000015.1, from coordinate 1,223,891 downwards.
CTCGGTGGCGCGGCGTTTCTTGTCAGGGTGCCGCTGCATCGCTGAATAGCGGCTCTCAGCATTCTCTTCTCGACTCTTCGCGATCTCTCAGAGAGACCCCGTCAGAGTGCGTGATGTTCCACACTCCACAACACAAGGCGGATCTCATCATGGACACCATCCCAACTACTCCCCCTGCCGGGCGCAGCCGTCTCCGACGGTTCGGACCCATTGCGGTCATTGTCGCCATGACCCTCGGCATCATGGGCGTTACTCAACACGCCGATGCCATTGTCGGCGGCAGCACCATTTCGATCACGCGGACTCCTTGGCAAGTATCTCTTCAAGACGCCAACGGATTGCTGTGCGGCGGCGTCATACTCAATGAACGCACGGTGCTTACCGCTGCGCACTGCACGACCGATGCGACGCCTGCTGATCTGACCGTGCGCGCTGGCGTAACGAACGTGGAGGACACGTCGGGCCAGGATCGCGCCGTGTCAACGATCACCGAGAATCCGCTGGGCGTCGACAGTGCCGGTGACCTGTCCATTCTTGGACTCGCCCAACCCCTCACCTTCAGCAACGCAGTTCGACCGATACTGCTTGCGACGCCGGACCAGCTTGTCCAGGCGCAACGCGCGTTTGTATCCGGTTGGGGATCGGTGAGCGAAACCGGTGACAGCTCCACCGAGCTCAAGGGTGTCGAACTGCCTCTCCTCAGCGACGGCGCATGCTCAGCCCGCCTCGCGGCTGACGACGCGTCGATCGAACCGACCCGAGAACTGTGCGCTGACGGCAACGGCACCGGGTCGTGCTACGGCGACAGCGGTGGTCCCCTGGTGATCACCATTGCCGATGGCAGCCCTCGCCTCGTCGGTATCGTGAGCTGGGGCGTGGTATGCGCCCAGTCACCTGATGTCTACGCGGAAGTGCCAGCCTTCACCGACTGGATCAAGGCGAACATGATCGGTGGCTCCGCACCTGCCCCCGCGCCGGTCGGCCCTGCCAGCACACCACAGCCACAAGCCGCTCCGATCGAGGTGATCGTTGGTGGCCAAGGCGGCGTGTCGTCGAGCGCCTCTGCGGTGGTGCTCAACATCACGGCTGTCGGCGCCAGCAGCGCTGGCTTCCTGACCGCGTGGCCCTGCGGCTCCCCCATGCCGAATGTTTCGAACGTGAACTACAGCGCGGATGAAGACGCCCCAAACCTGGTGATCTCCAAACTCGGTACGGGCGGAAGGGTCTGCGTCCAAACGAGCAACGAAGTCGACGTGCTCGTCGATGTCAATGGCTACTTTCCCGCTGACGCCAACTTCACCGGTATCGATCCAATCCGCAAGCTCGATACCCGTTCAGGCAGCAAGCCGAGGGCGGGCGCCACGACACAGGCAACCGTTACCGGCGGTGCAATCCCTGCCGACGCTACGGCCGTTGTGGTCAACCTCACCGCAACGGGTACCGGCGGTGACGGTTTTGTTACGGCCTGGCCATGCGGCGAATCGCAACCAATCGCATCCAACTTGAACTTCCGCGGCGGCCATGATCGCGCCAACCTTGCGATTGCGAAGGTCGGCAGCGCTGGCCAGGTTTGCCTGCAGTCGAGCGCCTCGTCTCATCTGGTCGCTGACGTCACCGGCTACTTCCCGCAAGGCTCAACATTTCGACCACTGGCACCTCAGCGAATGCTCGACACAAGAAACGGACGATCCGTTTCAGCCGGTCAGGTGCTCGAGGTGGTTGCTCCGCCCGGTGCAGTCGCCGTCGTATTGAACATCACTTCGACCCGTAGCGCGGCCGACGGTTACGCAACTGTGTGGCCCTGCGGTGAACCGCAACCCAACGCAAGCAACCTCAACTTCCAGACCCGTCGGGATGTCGCCAACGCGGTGGTCTCCCGAGTCGGGTCGAACGGCCGTGTGTGCATCTTCTCGGACAAGACATCCGACTACATCGTTGATCTCACCGGCTCGTTTTCATCAACCGGCACCTACGCAGCCGTCTCACCCGCACGGCTGCTCGACACCCGCAACTAGCGCGAGCGTTGCTCGACTGGGCAAGACTTCGGTTGGACAAGGGAGGCTCGATGCGAGCTGTCGTTCTGCAAGGTCACGGCGGATTCGATCAACTGTCGGTGCGAGACGACGTACCCGTCCCGACGCCAGGTGCCGACGACGTACTGGTCCAAGTGCGAGCCTCAGCCGTGAACAACACCGATATCAACACTCGAGTGGGCTGGTACGCGAATGCTGCCGCCACCGAGCCGGATCTCGGCTGGTCGGGGAAACCGTTCCACTTCCCACGCATTCAGGGCGCCGACGCGTGCGGGTCCATCGTTGCGGTGGGCGCGGCGGTGAACCCGACTCGCATCGGACAGCGGGTGCTGATCGAGCCGGTCTTCCGCGCTGCTGGCAGCCCACTGTCTGACGCGAAGTACTTCGGTTCCGAAGTAGATGGTGGCTTCGCCGAGTACGCCGTCGTTCCATCCCGCCACGCGCACGAGGCCACGTCGGATCTGAGTGACGAGGAACTGGCATCGTTTCCCTGCTCGTATTCTGCCGCCGAGAACATGCTGGTTCGCGTCGACCCGCAGACGGGAGAACGAGTGCTCATCACCGGCGCATCCGGCGGCGTCGGTTCCGCAGCTGTGCAACTCGCCGCGGCACGGGGCGCCATCGTCACCGGGGTTGCTGCAACAAACAAACATTCAGAGCTCACCCAGCTCGGTGCGCGTCAGATGGTGGATCGCGATGCTGATCTCCTTGCCGAGTTCGGGGCGAACAGCTTCGACGTCGTGGTCGATGTCGTCGGAGGACCGCAGTGGCCCCGTCTCTTGGAACTGCTTCGACCCGGCGGTCGCTATGCCACCTGCGGCGCCATTGGTGGACCAATCGTGCCGCTCGACCTCCGCACGCTGTACTTGAAGGACCTGCGCCTCTTCGGTTGCACTGTTCTCGACGAAGGCGTCTTCGCCGGTCTGGTCGCCCGCATCGAACGGGGTCAGGTAAAGCCGGTCGTCGCCGCGTCATTCGCAGTGAGCGACATCATCGCCGCCCAAGAACTGTTCCTCACCAAACAACACATCGGCAAGATTGTCCTCACCATCGATGGCAGCTGACCCGCCGGTCGAGTTACGAAGCCGAGTCGATGCTGAGGCCGATCTCTTTCAGGATGACTTTCACCCGTTCAATTCGTGCCTTGTTCTCCGGCACGGCCAGATACGCGTCAACGATGACCTTCTGTGCCGCTCGACGTCGAGCGTATGGCTCAGCTTCACATCGGTAGCTGCCGAGAGCTACTTGACGTTCGAGCGCCTGCATCGCCGGTAGATCTTCGAACGTTCCGTTTTTTATCGCCTCCTGGTTCGCGTCGAACACGTTGCCCAACGTCTCCTGGCCGGTGGTGAGTTCCGGATGCTGGTCGAAGCAGGCCTGCACTTCCGGCCCGACCGTGGCGTTGATTCTCATGAAGTCGGCAACCAAGCTGGCTCGGTCTCTACCGAGCTGCAATACATCCTCGGGAATCGGACCGTGGGGCACACAGGGTGGCACGTCGGCCGAGCGACGCAAAAGAAGCGGATCCGTGAACATGAACTGGCCGTACTTCTCAACGAGTTCTCGCTGTGTCGCAGATCTGCCTTCCGGGCTCGCCATCACTTCGAGGGAGAGGAAGACATTTGAGCGGGGACAGCCCTCTCGGTAGTAGCTCATCACGTTCGTTAATCCCCCGTAGACCGCACCAATCTCGGCGTCGAACGGTTGGCGGTTCCAGTCGATAGCCAGCACGTTGTCGGCGGGCGTGGTCCAGTTACCTTCGGCGAAGTGAATGGTGATCGGACCTTCGTTGTGGGTCTTCCACGCGTAGCCACCCGCGATCAACCCAACCACCGCGGCCATGGCCCCGGCAGCCCGTCCGAGGCCACGGTGCGAGCGAACAGGTTCGACGACATAGCTGCCGTCGACGATGGCTTCGGCCGAGGTCAGTGTGGTGCGGAGACGACTTTCGAGATCAAGGGTCATGACAGTTCCTTACGCAGCTTCTTGTGGGCACGATGCAAGATGGACTTCACGGTCGTCACCGGCTTGTCGAGGTACTCCGCGATCTGCTCGTTACTCAGATCGTCACGGTGCTTCAGCACCACGGCCAAGCGCTGCTCCATCGGCAAGGCCTGCACCGCCTTCCATACCGCGGGATCAAAGCCGGTCTCGGGCAGGACAGAGAACGGGGCAGGGAGAACCAGCGGGACACGATCGCGCCGATGCATGCGTCGGGCCTGATTGACAACGACCTGCTTAACGTAGGCGGTCGGGTCTTCCACTCGCTCCTGGTTGGCATGCAACGCGAGGAAGGCCTCCTGCACGATTTCCTCTGCGAGTTCTGGTGATCCGGTCAGCACGAAGGCCCACCGCACCAGCCCCGGCGCCAAGGCGCCGTACAGCGTGTCCACGCTCGAAGCGGTGACCGTAATGACGTGTTGCATGCCTATGTGTGCCACAACAACTAGATCGGTCGCGTCAGGCTTACTTCAAGTAGTGGCAGCTGGAGGTCAGTTCAGGAGAGAGGCGATGGCCCAGACGGACGCTATGAGGCCGATGACAGCCATAAACAGGCTGCGGCGCACGGGGGCTCGCGGGAGGTCGCCTTCCTTCAGGGCTGCCGGGGGGCGGATGATGGCGAGCACGTTGCCGACGAACATCGCGCCACCCATGGCGAGAACCAGGAACGGCAACAGGTTGTTGCCGAGAAAAAGGATCGATTCAGCGAGCGCCACGTGCTCAACCGTAGTGGCGTGCGGCTACGTGAGCGACAGCGGGACCGGGCCGTCAAGGCGACGCGATGCGGTCAGAACAACGACGCAACCATGCGAGGCCGACATCTCGATCGAGAACAGATCCATCACGCCAAGAAGGGCGTCGACAGCATCGGAATCACCGTGCACATCTTCAAGCACAAGGAGTCGGGGGGAATCGTCGGCCCAGTCAGACAGCGCATCAACGAGCGCATCCCAGTTGTGACCGAACCAGTCCGGGAAGTCGAGGTCGCGTTGGAACGCCTTGAACATTGCCTTGGCCGACGCGGCCTGACCGAGTTGCACCACTCCCACGGTCCACCCGCCATCGCGAGCGCGCTGTAACTCCGATGCTGGCACCGTTCGACCGGGCCACTGGTACACGCCATCGCGTTGTTGATCGTCGGGACGCGCATCATGCAACACCTCGGTGAGTGTGGTCATCCGACGACTTCTTTGAAGCTGGCGTAGTGATCATCCGTGTAAAATCGCTCACCTTTTCCACCAGCGATGATGCGGCGGGCACCGCGGTCCTTGGAGCCGGGCGTCACCACGGTGTACTCGTGGTAGTAGCCCTTCGCCTGTTTCGGCAAGATCTTTTCGAGGTTGTTGTAGACCACGCCGTCGCGGGAGTACGGAAACGGGCCGTTGGCCTCGATCAGTTTGAGCGTCGTGCGCGCCTCGGGCGGCAGCGAGGCGGCCTTGACGATCTCGAGTCCACTCTTGCCGGCGTTGGCGCCCTCGGCCGGCGCCACCGCAACGGACGTGGCACTCTTCGGCGGGTTCGAGTTGGAGGAAATACCGTCGGGAGTCGATGTCTTCGACGAGGACTTCGGAGCGGCCTGCGTGCTGGCGGACTCCGTCGTGGTGACCGACGAGCCCGACGATGAGCCTGACGATCTGCCGATCAGGAAGAAGGCGAGCGCGACAACAACGAGCGCAGCGCAGCCGCCGATGACGAGACCAAGTTTTCGCCATTGTGGCGCGTCAGACATGGCCTCATGCAATCGGAGGGCTGGTCGAAGGTCAAGCTGACGTGACCGAAATACGCTTTCGCACTCCGACGGGCGCGTTCAGTCGATAGCCCGCCTGCACTCGCTCTTCTTCGTTTTCGCCACCCCACACGCCGTACTCGTGGTGGGTGCGGCCAAAGGCGCGGCACGGCACCTGAACCGGACATTCGGCACAGATCGATTTCGCGGCAGCCTCACGGCGATGGCGGGAATCAGGGCGCTCCGCAAGGGGAGGAAAGAAGAGGGCGGCTTGGCCCTGGCAGTGGCCCTTGGACATCCAGGACAGGTCGGCATGCTCGATGCCGGAATCGCCGATGCGATCGAGGAGGGCCACGGTCATCGCCCCCGCGTGCGCACGCGCAACGGAATGAGTTGCGGACGGGCAGGGAAGAAAATCGATCGAAGTACATCTCTCAAACGCCGAGCCATGTCGTCTCCCTTTTGTAAGCCCTTGGGATTCAATACCCAATGGTGAGCTACAGGTTGTTCGTAACAGAGTACGGAAGGGACTGGTCGAATGGTGGTGACGTTGGTCACGTGGAGCGTTTTCGGTCGGCACAGGGCTACAAACGCCAGCGTTCCGGCAGGTCCAAGCTGAGCGAACGGGCCAGACCGACGGCGGTGGTATATACCGATGGGGTGGTCCAAGGATTACGATCGAGGACTCCTTGGAGCAGCCGACGAGCGGCGACCGGGTCTCCGGTTGCCGCCAACGCCGCCGCGGCGTGGGTCTGCACCGCTATCGACGCCGTACTGAGCGAGGTCGCTTCTCGCACATAGGGAATAGCCTCGGTAGCCCGACCGGCTCGAGTCAAGGCCCAACCGAGTGCATCCGCGGTGAAGACTGTCTGACGATTGGCGTAGGCAGCTCGAGACAACTCGACGGCTCGGTTGGCGTCGCCATGGTCGGTCTCAAACACCGCCGCCTCCAGGTCGGCCACCACACCGGCCGCGGTGAGCAGTTTGGTATTGGCCGCCACTATGGCGAAGGAGTTGGCTGCACCTTCGTGATCGCCTGCCAACGTTTGCATCTCCCCGAGCAACGATGCCGCGGTCGGTTGCGGCGACCGTTCGATGAGTGATGCCATCAGCGAAATCGCTTCCGAGGCGGACCCTTTCGCGGCCAAAAGGCGGGCCCGCCCAAGCGATACGCTCACCGCGTTGGGTCGAAGTTGCAGAGCCGTGTCGTATGCCGTTTGCGCGCACGAGAAATCGTTCACCGACAGACAGAGGTCACCAAGAAAGGTGGCCACCGTTGCGTGTTCACTCGGTTCGAGAGATGCCTGCTCGGCCTGTCGCATCGCCGTGATGGCGCCAGGGATGTCACCGTGCAGTTCGCGCAGGTAGCTGACACGCGACAGGGCTCGGGCATCGGGACGAAGATCGGCCAACTGCTGCAGGGTCTCCTCGGCCGCGTCGTAGTCCCCCGTTTCGACGGCCGCATCTACCGAGGCAGCGAGCAGCGCTCGGTCGCTGGGCGTTGTTTGAAGCTCGGCCGTCACGAAGGTTCGGGCCGCGGCGAACTCATGGCGGGACAGCAACAACGCCGCGTGTATGCCTGCCGACCCTGGCGCGTCGCCCGCCCGCGACAGGGCGGCATCGACCGCGGCGTAACGAGCTGGGTCACCCGTCTCGATGGCATCGCGGAGCGCGGTGGCGGCCTCGGTCACCGCACTCGTCGCCGGGTCAGCCGAGCGGGTCACGGCGGAGCGAGTGGCTCTGCCGTGACCCGCGGTGGCAAAGCGCGCGATCGCCCCGGCTGCCACCAGCAGGCACACCAGCGGACCAATGAGGCCTACCCGCCAGTATCGTCTCGGGTTGATCGCAATCGCCATGACTAGTCGTACCCCGCCTTCGGAATGCCGAGGTACGGGAACGACGTCAGCAAGGGCACGTCGTTGCCATCGACACCGTCACCCAGCAGGTTGTTCGGCGCCTTGTTGAAGTCAGGCGTGAACGCGGTTGCGCCAGCCAGGGCTCGAATCTCGGTGTCAACCACATCGTCGGTCAGGAGGCGCCCGTTCGGGAACCCGCTCTTTGTCGCGGTGTTCAACCGGATCATCTCCGATGGGGTGACCTGCTTCGGTTGGTTCACGCCGGGGATGCCCGTGAGGAAGATGGTGGCGATGTCCTCGCGACCACCAAGCCCGAGGCCGGCATTGACGTCGGTCGGCACGTTCACACCCGGGTAGAGCACCGGGATGAGTCCCGCGAGTTCCGGCTTCAGCACCGACCCCGCAAACTGAAGGTCGTCGACCGGCTTGGACGCGTTGAAGTGATCCTTCTGACCAAGCGGAATGACCACCTCGTTCACCAGCGGCATACCGAGTCGGGACACCTGCACCCACGGACCTTTGTGCTTCAGCCCGCCTTCCCCATCCAGTACGCGAGTGGCCCGACGGCTGGTGGTTGCCCACACGCCGATCACCGGATCACCGTTGTTGGCCACCAGGTTGGTCGGAACCTGAAGCGCGAAGGTGTGCAGGTTGGAACCCGCCACATAATCCTCACCCGGTTCGTTGGGCAGCTTGATGAGATGGTTCTGATTGAAGGGACGCAGACCACCCAGGTCGAAGATCGATCCGAGGTCGGCGAAGAACGGATCATCCCGCGGTCCGGCGAACGACGTGACGCCATCTTCCAGTGAAGCAACTGCGGGCTGGGCCAGGTTCTTGTCGTAGTCGGGCGTCGACCGAGGTCCGACGTTGTTTGGAGCAACCGGGATGTTCTTCCCCAGCACATGGCGCACCGCACCTCGTTCCTCTTTCTTGCCGTGGGTGTGCTCGCCCTTCCCCTCCGATGTGAAGGTAACTTCCGTCACCGAGTAACTCTGACGGACGTTGAGGTTCGGATCACTCAGACTGCCAACCGGACCGACGTTGTAGAGGAAGGTATTCGGGTTGCCGACCTCGGTCGTGAAACGAAACTCGAAGTCCCGATCGGGCTTCGCATCTCCGTCGGAATCGACGTGGAAGGTGTAGAGAACATCATCACCGAACTTGTAGAAGTTCGGGCCCCCCGCTGGACGCTCGAAGGGGATGACGTTGCCGACGAGGGTAACGGTGTCGGGCTTGTCCGGACTCACGAACGCGTAGACATCGGTGAGGTCGGCCACCGGATCCTCGGTGATCAGGGGAGCTTCACGGTGACTGGAGGCATTGGCCGGACTGAGGAGTCCCACCGCAAGCAGGCCACTGAGTCCAATCACCGGGAACGCTCTGGAAAGCGTACGAAGAGAAACCATAGGAAGTCCTTTTCTGTTTGGTGTGATGGTGCCGAGCGGCACCGAGGGACGGGTCAGCGCTGGACCCATCCCCCGCTACGGCCCGGCATCAGCTCAACGGCGACTGACGGCAACGACAACCCATGAGTCCCCCAGTGGAGCAGTTACGACATCGAGCGGCTGCGGCCCGTCGATGTGGATGACCTTGGCCCATTCATCGGCGGTTGGGCCGAAGGCGTTCCGCACCGCGCTAGCTGACCGTGTGGTGTTCAAACCCGATGTTCCGTTCGCCTCCAGCGTGCCGTTCCAGTGGCAGAGATCGCCGACGACCGAAGGTTGTCCGAGGAGTGATCCTTGATATTGCAACGACTCCACTGCACCCGAATCACACCACTGATTCGCCTTCGCCCAGTTGAGCGCCACCGTTGCCGCCGCGGTGTCGTCGGTTGGATAGCGGGGTTCGATCGTCGTCTTCGCGAGCGACACGCGCCATCCACCGCCCTCGGAAGTCGTTGCAAAGTGAACGACTGCCTTGCCTGGTACGACGCCGGCTTCCTCATCGACTCGGGGTGAGAACGTGGCGTCGAGATCCACTGGGTCATCCCGAACGACCGTGAAGTCGCGGTAGGCCGGCAGACGGGCCATGGTTTCACTCCACGACCCAAGCGACGTGGAGGTCCGCTCCTTGTCGGCCAGTAGTGCATACGTCGCGTTCGCGTCCCCATTCATCAACCCCGTTACAAACAGCTCCACTGCCGCGCGCGGGGTAGCACCGGTCGCTCCCGGTGGAGCGGCCTCGGTCTTGGTCAAGGTATTCGACCCGACCGGCGCCGGAATGGTCGGTACGTTCTGGACGGTCGAAGACTGTTTGCTACATCCCGCCGCCGCGAGGACGACAAGGAGTACGGGCGCAGCCCATGACCGTGGTCTCATGACAACGCTTCGCCGCCCGACGACGTTTGGTTTTTACCTCCAGAGAATTCGTGAACGAAACCCCGCCACTAGATCAGTGGCGTGTTCGGCTCTTGACCGAGCAGCAGACGTCCGTACATCTCGAGGTTGGTTTCGAGCTTTAACAGGCCGTGCTGGTTGATGGCCTGGAGGTCGTCGTAGGCACGACACAGCGGGCTGCTGAGTCGCACACCCGATGCACCGGATTCACGGAACAGAATCTCGACGGCTTCAAGGCACCGTCGAACCGCAAGGGCACAGTCGACACGGTGGCGGGCCCGCTGCAGGAAGTCGATCTCGATACCGATGCGACCGTGCGCATCAAGTTCATCCGCGCAGCCGTACAGGAGCTTGTTGGCTTCGTGGATGAGCATCGCCGCTTCCGCGTAGCGCACCTGTGTCATGGGGTGGGTGTCTTGGCGGTCATCGGTATAGGCAATGGTCTTGCCCTTGACGAGCGCCGGGAAGTCGTCGAATGCCTGCTCGGCGATACCGAGTGCTCCGGCGCAAAGGGCAATAGCCAGCACCGGAACGGCGGCGCAGTTCTGCACCCAATCGTTGTCGTTGTGCAGCGACGCGCCGGGAGATTGGCGGGCAATGACGCCGGGCAACGACACGAACATGTGCTCCGGAACGTGAAGGTCGGTGACGCGGCATGGTGCATGAGCCGGAGCCCTTCAGGCCGCTCACAAACCAGTCATCCGCAATGGTCACTGCACTCTGACGTACGGCGAAGTCGCCCGCGTCGATCGGGTTGCCGTCCTCACCCAGAACGACGGCACCGAGCAACAACCAGTCGGCGTTTTCGCAGCCGGAACCAAACGGCCACACACCCGTGAGCTGGAAGCCGTCCGCGGTCTTGATGGCCTGACCTCGGGGGCCAATGACGGCGGAAACCATCGCATCAGGATCGCTATAGATCTCGTCCTGGGCCTGCACCGGGAAATGGGACACGAGCCACGAGTGGGCCTGCACCACACCAGCAACCCACGCCGCCGAACCGCAACCGCGGCCGAGGGCGCGAAGTACGTCGACGTGGGAGCGGATACCGAGGCCGTAGCCGCCATTGCGGGTGGCCTGAATGGTCTTGAAGGACCCGGCCTCGCGCAGCGTGGCGATGGTCTCTTTGGGGAGACGCCGATCCTTGTTGGTCTGCTCGGCGCGAGCCTTCAGAATCGGGATGATGGCCTCGCTTCGGGCCACGACCTGCTGTGCAAGCGGATTTTCCTCAATGAGTGTCATGTGACACACCTCCTTGGCTGAAAGTGATGATGAATCATTTTCGATGAGATGTCAATGTCTTGCCCGTTTGGGTAACCTGACCACGATGTCGGACGTCAAGCTCACTCGCACCGAAGTGCGCCAGCAGCAGACCAAGCTGCGGCTGCGCGAGGTGGCCTACGAGCTCATGGAAGCCAACGGTGTGGACGCCACCACCATCCAGCAAATCACCGACGGCGCCGATATCGGCTTCGGCACCTTCTACAACTACGCGCCGAGCAAAGAAGCCTTGGCGCAGGACGTGCTCGACTGCATCATCCACCAGTTGGGTCGGCGCAACGACCTCGTCACCCAGCTGCTGGGAGAGACCGATCCGGTCCGGATCGTCGCCAACTCGGTGCGCTTCGTCATGCGTGAGATGACGACCGACCCGGTGTTTCGCTGGTGGGTCGATCGCATGGATGTTTTGGTCGATCGCATGCGCGTCGGTTTCGGTCCGTTCGGTCTGCGTGACATCGACCGCGCCGTCGCGACGGGTAGCTATTCGTTGATCGATGGTGGTCCGTCGTTCGCCTGGAGCCAACTCGTGTGGCTCATGGCGTCAGCCGGTTGCGACATCGTGCGCCGCGTGCATCCCCCGTCGTACGAGCGCGTTGCCTGCGAGGCCATCCTGCGCGTCATGGGCGTCTCCCACGAGGCCGCCCACGCTGCCTGCACCACGGCCCTCCCGCCCGCCCCCGTACTCGCCATCGACTACTCCTTCGAAGTCGGCGACCTCACATAAGAGGCTCCTGAGCCAGGACAGGGACAACCGCGAAAACGCCAGTGGCACCGCCCTTTCGAGCGGCGCCACCAGCGGGGGAAATGGGAACGGGTGAGATCAGGCGGTGGTGGTCGGAGGGGTCGCCGGAGCGGAAGCCGGGGCATCCTTCGGACCATGGCCACCTCTTCCGTGGCCGCCCTGACCCGGGCCCTGGTGACCGGCTTCGACCGTCCTCACGCTGAAGTCGGCGTTGAGCTTCACGGTCGACTGCGTGCCGTCGGCGTTCTTCACGTGCACTTCGAATGCGTCGCCATCGGCATCGGTCTCGGCGCGATCCACCGTCGATCCGGGTGCAGCGGTGGCCGCAGCAGCAGTGGCCTTCGCCAGCTCGTCACCTGTCAGCGGAGTCTCGGTCTTGCCGTTCGCCTGGTGAGGACCCGACGGTTGGCCGCCGACCTTACCGGCCTTTTCGGCCGCTTCCTGCTCCGGCGTTTCAGCCGCTTCGTGAGCGGCGTCTTTGTTGCTGTTATCGACGGGCGTGGCCGAGGCGCCGGTGGTGGCCGCAACGGTCGTGTCCGGGGACGTTTGGGCGGTGGAGACACCGGGAACGCCGAGGATGACACCGAGGGCGCCGCCGCCGACAAGACCGGCGAGGACGCCAGCCACTGCAAGACGATTCTTCATGTGCGTGCTTCTTTCAGGTTGGGGGTGGCGACCCGTGTTGGCCGCTGAACACCACTCTGGACGTCGGCACTGAGAGCACACTGTGGACGGTGTAAGAACCGTTCAAGAAGCTCGTCAACCTGTTCTTACACGTCGTTGCACATGCAACGAGCGTTACCCCTGGGCGACGACGGGGTTCTCGATGGCACCCAGTTTTTCGATTTCGATGCGCACGACGCTTCCCGCCTTCAAGCACCCGGGCGGCTCCATGACGAAGCCGACGCCGGCTGGCGTTCCCGTTGCGATGATGGTGCCGGGCAACAGGGTGCAGGCGGTGGAAATGTGCGCGATCTGTTCCCACACGTTGGTGATCATCATGCCGGTGTTGGCGTCTTGACGAAGCTCGCCATCTACCCAGGTGCGTAGGCGCAGGTTGTGCGGGTCACCAACTTCATCGGCGGTAACAAAGTACGGGCCGATCGGGCCGTGGGTGTCCCACGACTTGCCCATAGTCATGGTGGGTGTGGCCCGTTGCCAGTCACGCACCGATACGTCGTTCACCACGAGATAGCCGGCCACAACGCTGGGTGCATCGTCCACCGAGACGCTGCGACAGCGGGTGCCGATGACGACGCCGAGTTCGCCTTCGTAGTCAACCCAGTCGGGTGCGACCGTCGGGACTTCGATCGGGTCGAACGGCCCGGTCACGCAGGTGATCTGCTTGTTGAACACGACGGGAGCAGCGGGCTTCGCCATGCCGGACTCCTCGATGTGGGCGGCGTAGTTCAAGCCAATAGCGAAGAACACCGGCGGCTGCACGATGGGAGCTTCGAGTCGCACGTCGGCCAGCGCAATGCGGGCACCTGACGCGCCGCGAAGACGACCGACGCCGTCGGCGGCGATGAGCGCACCCACATCGGTGGGCAGCGACGCATCTGCGCCACCCACGTCGATGACGTCATCGCCATCGACAAGGCCGAGGCGGGTGGAACCGTTATAGGTGAAACGAGCGATCTTCATCAGCCTGCCGCTTTCATGGCATCGATGATCTCGCCCATATCGCGAGGCTGGACGAAGTCGGGCGGCACTGGTGGACCCCACGCATACAGGGACTTGGGGCCCTCCCATTCGCCGGGCTCCCAGGCCACGTCCTCGCCGATCTGGTCGAGGTCGGCAAAGTACTCGGCGTAGTTTCCGGCAGGATCCCGGAAGTACCAGAAGTAGTTGCTGCCGAGAAAGTGACGGCCGAGCCCCCACACCGAACGGTCGGCGTCCTCGGTGAGCAGGTGTTGCGCGCCCCGACCGATTTCATCCACGTCGTTCACCTGCCACGAGGAATGGTGGAAGACGGGAACGGGGGCCGAGATGAGGCCGATGTTGTGATGATCGGTGGAGCATCGCATGAACGCAATGACGCCAGGCGTCGAGTCACTCAGCTTGAAGCCGACCACGTCGGAGAGAAACGCCATCGACGCCTTGATGTCGGGTGTTGTGTAGAGCACATGGCCGAGACGACGGGGTGCGGCCGGACCTTCGTTGAAGATGGCCGGGGCGCGCTGACCATCGCGCACGGTTGCACCCGGGCCGTTCACGGGAACGGGCATGAAAGGCTCAGGGCTGACGCGAGCCCGCTCGGCGATGTCGAGGCGAAGTCCGGTCAGCGGCTCGGTCAGCGAAATCGATCCGTCGGGGTGGGACACAACCGGCGCGCCACGATGAACGGCTGCGGACCGGATGCGCGCAATGTCATCGGCATCGTCAGCGGCGATGGTGACGGCAACCAACTGACGGTACGGACGGTTCACGATATGCAGTTGGTCACCACCTTCGGCCGACGCGAACGTGCTCTCGGTCGTTTCGGTGAGGCCGAACTCTCGATAGAAGTGGCGAGCGTCATCCACCTTCGGTACGCCGAGCGTCATGCTGCCAAGCCCATGTAGTGCCATCGAGAGCCTCCCGTTTGTGTCTGAGGCGATTCTGACCACGCCAGGCCCGACCGTCAAGACAATTTCGACATTTACATTGAGTGTCGAACGTGGTTGTATGACAGCAGTGACCCGCCAGCCCACCCGTACCGAGGTCGTCTACGACCGGTTGCGCGATGACATCGTCACCGGCACGTTGCCCCCTGGCTTCAAGCTGCGGTTCGCCGAACTCAACGAACGCTACGGGGCCAGCATGGGCGTCACTCGGGAAGCACTTTCCCGACTGGCCGAGCAGGGCTTCGTGACGTCCGAGCCACAGTTGGGCTTCCGGGTGGTGTCGCTCTCGGCTGCCGACCTGCTCGATCTCACCGAGACCCGCTGCCACGTCGAGACGCAGGCATTGGCGCTGGCGATCGAACACGGCACGGTGGAGTGGGAGGCGAATCTCCTGGCCGCGCACCATGCGTTGACCCGAACCGATTCACGCGACGGAGCGCACCCAGGTCTCGCTCCGGCGTGGACGAACGCGCATGAGCGCTTTCATGAGGCTCTCATCGCCGGTGGTCCGAACGTGCGGCTGAAATCGCTGGCTGCGTCGTTGCGGGCCAACGCCGAGATCTATCGCTCATGGTCGACAAGCTACGGAACCGCACGAAGTATCGCCGACGAGCACCGGGCCATCTGTGAGGCCACGCTCGATCGAGATCGAAACACCGCAACATCCTTGCTGGTTGCACATCTGGTGGAAACGGCGCGGCTCCTGCTGGATGCCGCTCCTGATGCGGGTGAGTCGTGCTTGACGCGGCTCTCCCGCATTCCTACAGTTTGTTCGACTGGCGCACAGTTGTTCGCAGAACGAACAATACCTGGCGACCGTTCCGGTCGTTAGCCAACACCTAGGGGGAACACGATGCATCCAAATGAAGACGGCGCAATCCGCGCCATGCAATCCGCCATGACCCGACGTCGCATGCTCGGCCTCGGCGGAAGCGCAGTCGCCGCGGCCGTGCTCGCCGCGTGTGGCAGCAGCAAGAAGGCCGATGCTCCAGCCACGACCGCTGCAGGAGCAGCCACCACGGCAGCAGCCGCAACGGCAACAACCGCCAAGGCCGGCGGAGACACCACCGCAGCACCCGCAGCCGCCGCGTCCGGCGGTGCCAACGCCGCCAAGTTTGGTGGCGGTGGCAAGGACGGCAAGATCAAGATCGGTTTCACGGCACCCCTCACCGGCGCTCTTGGCGGGTTCGGCGAAGCCAACGAGTTCACGCTGAAGGCCGTCGGCGCGCTGTTCAAGGACGGCCTCATGCTCGGCGGCAAGAGCTACGCCGTCGACATCATCGTGAAGGACACGCAGTCCAACTCAGACACCGCGGCAGCGGAGGCACTCAAGCTCATCACCGACGACAAGATCGACATGATGATCGCTATCGCCACCCCCGAAATGATCAACCCGGTAGCCGACCAGTGCGAGGCCAACGGCGTGCCGTGCCTCTCCACGCTTGCCCCGTGGCAGCCGTACTTCTTCGGTCGCAAGGGTGACCCGGCAAAAGGCTTCGACTGGACGTACCACTTCTTCTGGGGCGCCGGTCAGATGGTTGGCGTGTTCACCGAAATGTGGAACGCCGTTCCCAACAACAAGACCGTCGGCCTGTTCGCGCCGAATGACCCGGACGGCCTCGCCCTGTCCGACGCCAAGACCGGCTTCCCCGGCGGCGCCGTTGCGAATGGCTACAAGGTTGTCGACGGTGGGCGCTACGCCACGTTGTCACCCGACTTCAACACCATCATTGGTCAGTTCAAGGATGCCGATGTGATCGTCGGTATTCCGATTCCGCCCGACTTCGCCACGTTCTGGAAGCAGGCCAAGCAGCAGGGCCTCAAGCCCAAGATCGTCACCGTCGCCAAAGCTCTCTTGTTCCCGCTCGCCGTTGAGGCGTTGGGTGATGACGGCGACGGTATCTGCACCGAGGTGTGGTGGACGCCGAGCCATCCGTTCAAGAGCTCGCTCACGGGAGCAACGGCCAAGGCACTCGGCGACGAGTACTCGAAGAACACCGGTAAGCAGTGGACGCAGTTCGTGGGCTTCGTGCACGCGCTGATGGAAGTCATGCTCGACTCGGTTTCTCGCGCCGGTTCCACCGACAAGAAGAAGATCGTGGAGGCCATTGCGGCTACCAAGCTCGACACCATGGTCGGGCCGATCAGCTTCGGTCAGAAGGAACTGCCGAAGAACGTCTGCCCCACCCCTCTCGTCGGCGGCCAGTGGCAGAAGTCCACCGGACCCAACAAATTCGAACTGGTCATTGTGGAAAACAAGCAGGCCCCGAACATTCCGCTCGGTGGCACGCTGAAGCCACTCGCCTAGGTATGGCACTCCTCATGGTCGAGGGCGTGTCGAAGCGATTCGGCGCGCTCTCGGTCACGGAAGACATGTCGTTCGAGCTGCACGAGGGTGACGCCCTCGGCATCGTCGGACCGAACGGCGCTGGCAAGACCACGCTGCTCAATCTGATCGCCGGCGACATCAAACCCGACGCCGGTCGCATCACGTTCGAAGGCAACGACATCACGTCGTTGTCGGCCCATGTCCGTTGCCATCGAGGCATCGGGAGAACGTCGCAGATTCCTCGCCCGTTCGAAGGCTTAACCGTGTTTGAGAATGTGCTCGTCGGAGCCACCTTTGGTGCCGGCGGCCGTGTAACCGGAGCGGCCCGCAACGAGGTGGCCGTCGCTGCCATCGAGCAGGCGGGCATGATGCACCGAGCCAACACGTTGGGCTCCGGTCTCACCTTGCTCGAACGCAAGCGACTGGAGTTGGCGCGGGCGCTGGCAACCAAACCGCGGGTGCTGCTGCTCGACGAGATCGCCGGTGGACTCACCGAAGCCGAAGTGCTCTCGCTGGTTGACACCATCAATGACATTCGTGCCGCTGGCGTGTCCATCGTATGGATCGAACACATCGTGCACGCCTTGCTACGAGTCGTAAACCGCATGATGGCCATCAACTACGGACGCAAGCTCATCGAAGGAAAACCCGACGAGGTCATGGCGTCAAACGAAGTGAAATCCGTGTACCTCGGAAGTGACGCATGAGCCTGCTTGAAGTGGAGGGCCTTGACGCTCGTTACGGAGACTTCCAGGCGCTGTTCGGCATCAACCTGTCGGTGGAGGAAAGCGTCACCGAGTCCATCATCGGGGCCAACGGCGCGGGCAAGTCCACCCTGCTCAAGAGCATCGCCGGAGTGTTGCCACCCGCTGCTGGTGACATCCGTTTCGACGGAAAATCATTGGTCGGCCTACCCCCGAACGCGCGCCTCGCACTTGGCGTCTCGCTGGTACCTGAGGGTCGTCGTATCTTCCCATCGTTGTCCGTGGATGAGAACCTGATCATCGGCGCCCACTCGGGCCGCAAGGGACCCTGGACGAAGGAGCGCATCTACGAAGCGTTCCCGTTGTTGCAGCCGTTGGCGAAGCGCTCGGGAGCCCGCTTGTCGGGTGGCGAACAGCAGGCGTTGGCCATCGGCCGGGCCCTTATGTCGAACCCACGGCTGTTGCTGCTCGACGAAGTTTCGCTCGGTCTTGCCCCCATCGTGGTCAAGCAGGTGTACGCCGCGTTGCCAACCATCATGGAGCAGGGCACCACGTTGTTGGTGGTGGAGCAGGATGTCAATCAGGCCCTCGCTGTCGCCACCCGTTTCGCCTGCCTCCTGGAAGGCCGTATCTCGCTTTCGGGCGATGCCGCAAGTGCCAATCGAGACGCGGTAACCGACGCGTACTTCGGCATGTCCACCGTAAAGAAGGATCACTAAATGGCTTGGGTGAATGCCATCGTGCAGGGCATCTTGCTGGGCGGGCTGTACGCGGTGCTGGCCACTGGTTTGTCGCTCGGTTTCGGTGTGATGCGCCTTACCAACCTCGCCCACGGTGACATGGCGATCCTGGCCGCGTTTATGGCTTTCTCCACGTCGACCACGTTCAAAATCTCGCCGTTGGTTGCGTTGCTGGTCATCCTGCCGGGCGCGTTCGTCTTCGGCTTGTTGCTCCAACGGTTCGTGTTCGATCGACTCATCGGCGGAGATCCGTCCCTGCAGATCGTGGCCACGTTCGGGTTATCGATCGTGATCCAGAACGGGTTGAAGAAGAAGTACACCGCCGACACCCGGGGTTTGAATCTCGGCAAGCTGGCCACTCGTTCGATCCGCATCACCGAGGGCCTCACCGTTGGCGTGCTGCCGCTCATCACGTTCCTGTGCGGCGTGGGCGTGCTGGTCTTGCTGGCGCTGTTTCTCAGCCGAACCAAGATGGGTCGAGCCTTTCGAGCCACCTCCGATGACCCCGACACGGCGCAACTGATGGGCGTCGACAAGCGCAGGGTGTATGCCGTCGCCACGGGTATCACCATGCTCACCGTGGCGTTGGCAGGTGTGCTCTACGGGGCCAAGTCGTCGTTCGATCCCTTCATCGGACCGGCCACGCTCATCTTCGCGTTCGAGGCCGTCATCATCGGTGGGCTGGGCTCGTTGTGGGGCACGCTTGCCGGCGGCATCGCCCTCGGCGTCGCCCAAGCCATCGGGTTGAAAATCAACGCTGGCTACGGCGAACTAGCAGGCCATGCGCTGTTCCTGGGTGTGCTGGCCACTCGACCCCGCGGCATGTTCGGAAAGTTGGACAACCGCTGATGGCCACATCGTCGAAGGTCATTCGTTCCACTACCGCCAGCCGCGTCTTTGCCGTTGTCGCGTTGCTCGTCGTTCTCGTCTTGGCCACCGTGCCCAAGTGGGCCGACGTGTCCACCGTGCGCAAACTGGTCGACCTGTTGATCCTGATTGCGCTGGCGCAAATGTGGAACCTGCTGGCCGGGTTCGCGGGTGTCGTGTCGGTCGGTCAGCAGGCCTTTGTCGGCATCGGCGCGTACGGCATGGTTGTCTTCGTCAACAACCAGGGCTTTGGTCTCTATACCTCGATTTTGATCTCCGCCGTAGTGGCTGCGCTCATCTCCATCCCGATGGGTCTCATCGCGTTCCGGTTGCGAGGTTCGTATTTCGCCATCGGTAGTTGGGTACTGGCCGAAGTCGTGCGACTGGCGGCGAAGGCCAACAACTCGGTCGGCGGCGGCAGCGGAGCCAGCATCAAAGTGGCCGGCTACTCAGCGGCCAGCCGAAGCCAGAACGTCTACTGGATCGCTTTGATTGTCGGCGTCGGCGCCGTGGCCCTCACCTATGGCCTGCTGCGCTCCGGACTGGGTCTGCAGCTGCAAGCGATCCGCGATAACGAAGGTGGTGCTCGTGGCCTCGGGGCCAACGTGTATCGCACCCGATTTCTCCTGTGGGTTGTGGTTGCGTTCTGGACGGCGCTGGCCGGCGCGACGTTCTACACCAAGAGCCTGCGAGTCCAACCCGACCAGTCGTTCAGCGTCGTGTCGTGGACGGCGCCCATCATCTTCATGGTCGTCATCGGCGGTATCGGGTCGATTGAAGGACCGATCATCGGTGCCATTGCCTACTGGTTCTTCCGTGAGCGTTTCGGCAACTCCCCCGAGTATTACGCCATGGGCCTCGGCCTGTTGGCCGTCGGCGTTGCACTGTTCCTGCAAAGAGGTGTGTGGGGCATTGTTCGACGCCGCTTCGATCTTCAGCTGTTCCCCCTTCGTCGCCGGCTCTCGGTGCCTACGGAAGAGAAGGTTTCGGCATGACCGATGCGTTCATTGTCGACGCAGTGCGTACCCCGATTGGCCGACACGGCGGCGCGCTCGCCGGCGTGCGTCCCGACGATCTTGCCGCCCATGCATTGCGGTCCTTGATGGCGCGAAATGCCTCGGTTGATCCTGCATTGGTGGAGGAGGTCTACTTCGGCGCGGCCAATGGTGCCGGTGAAGACAACCGCAACGTGGCTCGCATGGCCACACTGCTCGCCGGCCTGCCGATTTCCATTCCCGGGGCCACCGTCAACCGCCTCTGCGGGTCGGGTATGGAAGCCGTCATCTCGGCGGCGCGCACCGTTCTCACGGGAGACGCGGATGTGTGCATCGCTGGTGGTGTCGAGTCGATGACGCGTGCGCCGTGGGTTGTGTTGAAGCCGGCCAAGGGCTACACCACCACAACGGAGACGATGTGGAACACCTCGCTCGGTTGGCGCATGACCAACCCACGCATGCCCGCCGAATGGGCCGTGTCGCTGGGTGAAGGCACCGAGCAGCTGGCCGACAAGTACTCGGTGTCTCGTGACGCACAAGACGCGTTCGCGGCGGCGTCTCACCAGAAAGCTCACGCGGCCTGGGAAGCCGGGCACTTCGACGCCGAGTCGATCCCATACCCCGACCTGGCGTTGACTCGGGATGAGTGCATCCGGCCTGAATCGTCGGTCGAGTCGCTGGCCAAGTTGAAGCCGAGCTTCCGCAGGGACGGCACCATCACCCCCGGCAACGCGTCACCACTCAACGACGGATCAGCCGCGTTACTCATCATGAGCGAAGAAGGCCTGCGCCGCACCGGTGCCACTCCCATGGCCCGCATTGCCGGACGGGGTACGTCGGGGGTTGAGCCACAATTCTTTGGCATCGGGCCCGTGTCGGCGTCTCGCCTTGCGTTGCAGCGTTCGGGCATCGGCTTTGGTGACCTGTCGGCGGTCGAGCTCAACGAGGCATTCGCAGCTCAGAGCCTGGCCTGCCTTGGCGAAATGCCCGAGCTCGACTCAACCATCGTGAACCCGCAGGGCGGCGCCATCGCCATCGGCCATCCCCTCGGTGCATCAGGCGCCCGCATCCTGACCACACTCGTCCACCACCTCGCCCGCACCGGCGGCCGCTACGGCCTGGCCACCATGTGCATCGGTGTCGGCCAAGGCATCGCCTGCGTGCTGGAGCGCGTGTAGCTCAGACCGTTTCCGTCACGGCAGATTTCACCCACTGAAATCTGCCGTGACTGGCTGGCAACGGCAGCCCTATCTAGTCGGACAGCACGGTGCGATTGGTCAGTTCTTCCGACATCTTCCAGAGTCGTTTGGCGTCGTCCGCATTGCGAGCGCGACTGCTGGGCGTTTCGACCACGGCCGGACCCTGCACGATGAACCTCGGACCGTAGAACTGCCCACCGACCGCGGATGGATCCGTTGCGGCACGCAGGGCCGGTTCGGCCCCACGTGATGCTGACTGCGTGAGGAACGGAACAATTCTCATGGCGTAGTTGGAGATGCCTTTGCCCTCGGTACCGAGGTCGGTATTGGAAGCGCCCGGGTGGGCGGTCAACGCGATGGTGCTGGCACCCTTTCCCTGCAGCCGACGGTGCAGTTCGGCCGTGAACAAGAGGTTGGCCAACTTGCTTTGGAAGTAGGGTGGCCATCGCTTGTACTTGGTGTGCATCAGGTCTTCGAAGTTCATCTTTCCCATGCGGTGACCCATGCTGGCCATGGTCACGACGCGGGAGCCCGGCGTTGCCAGCAGTGTGGGAAGAAGTTCGGCCGTGAGCGCGAAGTGACCCAGGTGATTCACACCAAACTGCATCTCAAAACCGTCCGCCGTCTGGGCTTGGTCAACCGCCATCAGCCCGGCATTGTTGATGAGGAGATCGAGCGATTTCCCCGACTCACGGAACTCGCCGGCAGCCTCGGCAACAGAGGTGAGATCAGCCAAGTCAAGGCGCAACACCGACACGTCACCTTGCGCACCAGACGTGCGAATGTCGTCGGCCGCTCGGTTCGCCTTGTCGACGTTCCGACAGGCGAGCACGACCGCCGATCCGGCCAGGGCGAGGCTCTTCGTAATCTCGAGGCCGAGGCCGGAGTTGGCCCCGGTAACGAGCGCCACCCTGCCCTGCAGGGCAGGCATTTGTGCGGTGGACCAGGAAGCAGACATGAGAAATCCTTTCGACAAGTCAACACTTGTTGACATGAAGCTATCGAACGACTTCCACTAAAGTCAACGCGCGATGACTCCATCACAGCGATCTCGTGAGGCGACTCGGTCCCGGCTCCTTGATGCGGCCAGAATTCGCTTTCAAGATCAGGGCTTCGACGCTACGACGGTGCGAGAAATCGCCAGTGACGTCGGAGTTGATCCGGCCCTGGTGATGCGGTACTTCGGTACGAAGGAAGGCTTGTTTGCCGAGATCACCTTGACCGACGTGTCGTTCGTCGAGATGGTGGGAGGCGACCGCGGCACCCTCGGGTATCGCCTCGCACTGCTTGTGCTGAACAAGAAGGACCGGTCAGGCATTGAAACGGTGTTGCGTAGCCTTGGTGTTGCTGGTGTATCGGCCAGATGCGAATCAGAGATGCACGATCAATTCGTCGCTCCGATGGCGAAATGGCTTGGTGGTCGAGATGCGCTGCTTCGGGCTGGAGCCATCGTCAGCATTCTGAACGGCCTTACCCTCTCCTTGGCCGTTCTCGAACAGCGCAGCCTGGTAGACGCCAATCGCACCACGGCCGCCCGCCTCTACGGCAACGCGCTGCAGGCCTTCATCGACCCTGCTTGAGTGGTCGAGCCCTAGACGAGCAACGGGGAGCTGAGTCGGTCCGTTAGGGTGCCGGCAACATCCCGATGACGGATTCGATAGCGGCACCGGCCTCGAGGCAGTACACGTCATTCCACTGGTCGGCGTGAATCTGGACGCCGGTTGGCAGGCCGTCGATCACGCCGGTTGGCAGGGCGAGCGATGGAAGACTGAGCAGCGGCGCCGGTGTGGCGAACTGCAGCATGTGGGTGATGAAGTCGATGCCGCGGTTGAGGTCGTCATCGCCCGGAAACTGCGGTTCGGGCCATACCGGTGTGACGACCACGGGTGTCGCCGCGAACATCGCCCGGTACACC
The DNA here is from genome assembly GCA_963791625.1 of uncultured Acidimicrobiales bacterium. Lineage (GTDB taxonomy): Bacteria > Actinomycetota > Acidimicrobiia > Acidimicrobiales > Ilumatobacteraceae > JANMCE01. The sequence goes on along the minus strand of CAWBTA010000015.1, from coordinate 1,200,558 downwards.
TTCATGAGGCGGACCCGTTCGGGATACACGGCCATGCGCGGGAGATCGGTCTGGTAGTCGTACGCCATGTGACCTTCGAGCGCCGCCACGAGCCGCGGGTCAAGCACTGGCGCGAGCGCCCCAAGCAGGCCGGGTATGTCGTCGCACATGATTCGGTTCCACACTTCGAACACGTGTTGGAACTCGGGCAGCTCAACCTCCACCACTTCCCACCCGGCTTGCGTAAGCGCCTCGGCGGCGAGGCGTACCCCGGCCAGCACCGATGGGGCAAGCGGTCGATTGAGGCCGGTTGTCACGATGCCTGCGATGCGACGACCCATTGGTGGCCGTTCGAGCGCGACATCAACCGACAACGGGTCACGCGGGTCGGCACCGTTGAGCAGACCAAGTGCAAGCCGCACGTCGGCGACAGTGCGGGCCATTGGGCCGTCGGTGGCCATCAGTTGCCCACACAGTGCACCGTCAGACGGTTCGATCGTGGTGGCATCGGGCACACGACGCATGGTTGGCCGCATGCCAACCACACCGTTACAGAACGCCGGCGCGCGCAGCGACCCCCCGATGTCGTTGCCGAGGCCGAGCGGCGACATGCGACTGCCGAGCGCTGCACCCTCGCCTCCACTTGACCCGCCGGGCGTGAGTGCGTGGTTCCAAGCGTTGGCGGTGCGCCCACGCAAGGGGTTGCTCGTGTCGATGCGCAGACCGAGCTCGGGAAGGTTGGTCCGCCCGATCGGAATCGCACCGGCGGCAAGCATCCTTTCGACAACTGGCGCATTGGCTGTTGGATAGGCGTCGGCAAGAACGTGCAGCCCGCTCGTGGTCGGCGTGCCGAGCAGATCGATGTTCTCCTTCACCGTGATCGGCACACCATGAAGTGGCCTGGATGGTTCGACGAGGTCGGCGGCATCGGCAGCAGCACGGGCTTGATCAGCGAGCACAACGGTGAGCGCATTAACGATGGGGTTGATCTCAGTGATGCGATCCAGGTGGGCGTCAATGACTTCGCGGCACGACACCTTCCGGGCACGAATCATCGCGGCCAGTTCGATGGCCGATCGGTTGCAGAGTTCGTTCATCATGAGGTGCCTCTCGTAAGAAGTCGCCAGCCCAGCCAGCCAGCACGTCCTACCATAGGCAGATCATGGCGCCCGCTCCCGACCTGCCCGATCCACAACTGGCCTTCGTGTTTGAAGCTCGCGTCGACGTCGCCCCGATGGTTCCGGTTGGCGGCAGCGGATCGGACGCCCTCTTGTTCTTCCCTATCGTCGGAGGTTCAGTGATGGGCCCGAGCCTGAATGGGACAGTGCTGCCCGGCGGGGGCGATTGGGCAACATCGCGCAGCGAACTCGTCACCGAACTCGAAGCGCGCTATCTCATCAGGGCTGACGACGGAGCCGTCATCGACATCGTGAACCGCGGCTTCCACCGAGCCGAGTCGCCCGAGCAGATGGCACGGCTCGTAGCGGGGGAACCCGTGCCCGAACAGGAGTACTACTACCGCACGTCTGCGATGTTCCGCACCGACGCACCGCAACATCGCTGGCTCACCAACACGGTCTTTGTGGGCATGGCGCGCGCCGACGGCGCTCAGGTCTGCATTCGCTTTTTCGCCCTTGCGTAATGCCGGTGACGCAGTGACCGAAGCAGCGCAAACTCGACAAGCCTCTAGGCGTCAAACGATGTGCTCTTTACCAGATTGCCGTTGCTGTCCCAGGTTTGCCAGGTACCGACCTGCGCGCCGAGCTTGAAGTGACCAGTGCGCATGAGGGTGCCGTCTTTGCGAAACCACGACCATGCACCGTGCATCTCGCCGTTGCGCATAGCGCCCTTCGACTGCACGAATCCGTTCGCATAGAAACTGCGAACCTTGCCGGTCTCGACCGGTATGCGTTCGCACGCAAGTCGGGTCGCCAACATCTTACGGAGGAGCGACAACGGTAGAGGTGCGTCGACCGGAAACCGCAACGTTCCCTTGTTCTGGTCGTAGGAACGCAACACGTCGGCATGGGCTTCGAGCACCTCACCCGCGTACGGGAAGTACGAACAGTGCTGCTTGAATCCAGCAATGCCCGCAACGGCGGTGCCATCGACTTTGAACGTCGGCATGCCATAACTGATCGACTCCTGGGCACCCGGCAGAATCCGCTGAATCGATCCTCGAACTACCAGCAACGTCGTGCGCTGCGGCTCTGGTTGTTCCTTGTAGTAAACGTCGACATCGTCGCTCACGCCACGACCGTAGTCGCATGTGGGCTGCGCGAAGCCTCATCCTCCTGAGAAGAGGGCTCCTAGGAGCGCCCCATCTGCGGGTGTAGAAGGTGCGTGAACGGTAGTCTAGAAAGTGCGTGAATGGTAGTGTAGAGGATGCGTAAATGGTAGTGTATGTCCATGACTGAAGGACGATTCCAGAGCGGCTACGTGCGGCGGGTCGTTGACGACGAACTGGACGTGGCCTTCGCAGATCTCGCCGCTGTTCTCTTGGATGGCCCCAAAAGCGTCGGGAAAACGGCGACCGCCGAACAAAGATGCGTCACGGTGCGGCGGCTAGACAGAGTCGCTGAACGCAGGGTGGTCTCCGCTGATCCGTCGGTGATTGCCCTCGATTCCCCACCGGTGTTGATCGACGAATGGCATCGAATTCCCGAGGTCTGGGACGCCGTACGCCGACTCGTCGACGACGACGCCACCCCAACCCACTTCCTCATGACCGGGTCCGCTCCCACCACCTCGACTCACTCCGGCGCGGGACGGATCGCCACGATCCGAATGCGACCACTCTGTCTGGAGGAACGGGCCATTGCCGAACCAACCGTGTCCTTCCAAAAGCTCATCACAGGCGAGCGGCCGCGAATAAATGGCCGGTGCAAGCTCGGGTTGGCTGACTACGTCGATGAGATCATGGCTGGCGGATTCCCCGGGTTGCGCCACCTCACGGGCCCGTCACTCGCTCGACAGATCGACGGCTACCTGCAACGCATCGTGGACCACGACCTACCCGAAGCCGGACACAACGTCCGTCGGCCAGCAACCGTGCTCGCCTGGTTACGCGCGTACGCAGCAGCAACATCGACGACTGCGTCATGGGAATCGATCAGACGCGCGGCTACTGGCGGAACCGTGGACAAGCCGGCCAAGACCACCACCGTCATGTATACGGAGCTGTTGAAAGCGTTACGGATCCTCGATCCGATCGAGGCGTGGATACCCTCCCAGAACCATTTCTCACGGCTATCCGGTGCCCCGAAGCATCATCTTTCTGACCCCGCACTCGCTGTCCGGCTTCTACGCCGCACTCGCCAACATCTCCTCACCGGCAACGAAGACCAGCTACCCGTACCCGCAGACGGATCGTTGCTCGGCAACCTTTTCGAATCACTTGTCGCTCTTTCCGTCCGCACGTACGCGCAACGCTGCAATGTCGAGGTATCACACCTGCGAATCGACAACGGGCGGCACGAAGTCGACTTCATCCTCGACACCGGCGACGGCATTGTCGCTCTTGAGGTCAAGCTCTCCGCCGACATCGATGATCACGACGTCCGACACATCCGCTGGCTCAAAGCGAAACTCGGCGGCCAACTCCTCGATGCGGCAGTAGTCACAACCGGCCCCGAGGCCTACCGACGAGCTGACGGCATCGCCATCATCCCACTCGGCCTCCTCGGCAAGTAGAGGGAGGTCGTCCGCTGGCGAGATCACACCCATAAACTTCGAACGCGCGACGCAGCAACCGATCGACCGAGTCTTGGTCTCAATTGCCGCTACCGGGCGGGCAGTCAGGCCTCACGTTGATCACGATTGCAAAATAGGCAACCCCCGGGCGAAGCCCGCGGATGGCTAGGCGCGGTAAGGGAGGGGGCAGGCGTTGGCGCTGCGGAGACGGGCGCGGAGGGACATGGCGAGCAGCACGACGGACACGACGGCTAGGTACGGTTGGATGGGTTCGAACCAGCGGCGGGCGCCGACGGAGCCGAGGGCGATGATGACAAGTTTGTTGCAGACCGGGCAACCAACCGCGAAGAACGACAACAGTCCGCCAATGCCGCCGTGTCGAGCGGGTTTGTCATCGGCAACGAGTTCTGGCCTTGTCTCTCGCACGTAGGTTGCTGCGAGTAGCCCACCGAGCAACGCTGTGACCACGAGTACGGGGTAGGACCACCAGGTAATCCCGATAGAGCGACCGAACACTGGGTTCGGCACAATGTCTGTTGGCAGGCCAATGACCAGCGTGACGATGACGGTCGCAATGGCAGCGGTGGTCCAACGTCGAGTCGTCCAGGACTGCAGTTCGGCGAACACAGCGAAACTATATCGGCGGTGGTCGTCGGTGCGGTTCGTCATCGGGAAGGTTTCGCAACCTGTAAACCCCCGGTTTCAGAGGTTGTGTACCTGGGTAGCGTGGACGGTATGACTCCGATACTGGATGTGCGACGTGCCGATGATCGGTTTAAGACGAAGATCGGTTGGCTCGATTCCAAACACTCATTTAGCTTTGGTTCGCATCGCGACCCCAACAACACTGGCCACGGCCTGCTGCTTGTGAACAACGATGACATCGTGGCGGCCGGGTCGGGCTTCGACACCCATCCGCATCAGGACATGGAAATCATCACGTGGGTGCTCGACGGTGAGCTTGAGCACAAGGACTCCGAAGGCAATCGCGGCATGCTCTACCCTGGCCTGGCGCAACGCATGTCGGCGGGCACGGGAATCTGGCATTCGGAGATGAATCCGCAGGGTGACAAGGGTGTTCACTTCGTGCAGATGTGGGTCTATCCCGATACCGAGCGGATCAACCCCGGCTACGAGCAACTCGACATCAACGGCGAACTGGCCAAGGGCGGCCTCGTGCCGATCGCGTCAGGCCGTGGCCACGACGCGGCCATCTCCATCCGTCAGGAAGGCGCGGTCCTGTGGGGCGGACGACTGACGCCGGGCGAGCAGGTTCGCATCCCCGACGATCACTACGTGCACGTGTTCATCGCCAAAGGTGCCGCGTCGTTGGAAGGTGCCGGTGAGCTTTGGTCGGGTGATTCCGTCCGCTTGACCGGAGCGGGCACTCCCCTGTTGACCGCAGGCGCAGGCGGTACTGAAGTGCTGATCTGGGCGATGCGCTAGAGCGCCTTCGCCCCAGCCTCGGCGATCGCTTGATCTTGTTCGGCCGAGCCGCCGGACACACCGATGGAACCGACCAGCTTCTTCTTCACCTTCAGTGGTACCCCTCCGCCGAAGACGATGAAGCGATCGGTTTTGATAATGCCGTGCACGAGTGACGGGTCGTCTTTCAACGCGCCCCACCACAGATGCGTGGCCATCCCCTTGAAAGCGATGCAGGTGTAGGCCTTGTCCGACGCAATGCCCACCGAGAGCAACGGCGCTCCATCCATCCGCACCGTGATCACCGCATGACCGGCCGGGTCGCAGACAGAGATGCACGCGTCGATTCCCATCTCCGTCGCCTTCGCGATGGCGGCGTCCATGACCCGGCGGGCGCCCTCCAACGAGATCGATACGGACGAAAGGGTGGTTGCCATGTGGTGAATGTAGCTGGCCGGTCTCGTATCGTTGTGACACCGACGATGGGGGTTGACACCCCCGCCTGCGGGGATGAAGTTTGTGCGTGGGTTCGGTAGACGTCGATATGGGGATTGGTGCGGTTGTTTCTGCCCGTGTGACACCATGATGGCGGGGTCCTGCAGGTGCCTGCGATTGTGCTTCGAGCACGTGTAACACCTTCTTTGATTGCTGGCCCCGACCGAGCCTTTCCCAACGAGCGAGGAGGTAAGTGATGGAGGTTCTGGTGGATCGGGTCGCTGGGCTCGATGTGCATCAAAAGACGGTGGTGGCGTGTGTGCGGACGCCTGGGGAGGGTCGAACGAAACGTCGTAGCGAGGTCAAGACGTTCGCCACGTTCGAGGGGCAACTCCGGGCGTTACGCGACTGGCTCATCGAGCACGGCGTTACGCATGTGGCGATGGAAGCGACTGGTGTGTATTGGAAACCGGTGTGGCATGTGTTGGACGGCAGTTTCGAGGAACTGTTGTTGGTGAACCCGGCGCATATCAAGAACGTCCCGGGCCGTAAAACCGATGTGAACGACGCAACCTGGATCGGGCAGCTTCTTGAGTGCGGTTTGCTGCGTGGGAGTTTCGTGCCACCGGTCGAGGTCCGTGAACTGCGTGACGTCACGCGCTATCGGCGTCAGGTGATCGAGGAACGCTCGCGTGAGGTGCAGCGGTTGCAGAAGATATTGGAAGACGCGAACGTGAAACTGTCCTCGGTCGCGTCCGACGTGCTCGGGGTGACCGGTCGGTTGATCATCGATGCGTTATGTGCCGGTGAGCGTGATCCTGAACGTCTCGCCGAGATGGCGCAGCGACGGTTACGAGCAAAGATCGGTGATCTTCGCCAAGCGGTCCCGGGCCGGTTCAACGCGCATCACGCTCTGATGGTGAAAGAACTGTTGGCCCATATCGATTACCTGCAGGCCTCGGTCGACAGGTTGGATGAGCAGATCGATGTGATGATGATCCCTTTCGTGGCTGCCCGTGATCGGCTCGACACGATCCCGGGCATCGCGAAACGCACCGCCGAAATCATCATCGCGGAAATCGGTATCGACATGTCCCGGTTCGCGACCCCAGGCCATTTGGCGTCGTGGGCCGGGCTCTGTCCGGGGAACAACGAGTCCGCCGGGAAACACCGTGCCACGACAACCAGGTCAGGAAACCCGTGGCTGACGTCCGCGTTGGTTGAGGCCGCATGGTCGGCATCAAGAACGAAGGGCTGTTACCTCGGTGTCCGTTTCTGGCGGATAGCGAAACGACGCGGCCAGCAACGCGCGTTGATCGCGATCGCGCACACGATCCTTGTGATCTGTTGGCACCTGATAAACGACGAAACAACATTCGACGAACTCGGCACCGATTACCTCGCAGGCCACGATCAGCCAGAACGACGACGCCGGCTCCTCGTCAACCAACTCGAACAGCTCGGCTACACCGTCACCCTCGCCACCGCCGCCTGACCCCCCGACACAAGCGAAACCAGCAGAAACAAACCGTCGCGCCCCAGCACAACACGGGTCCAAGGAACTTCGTAACACCCCCCTGGTAGAACTGGGGGATGGCACAGATCACGTGTGGGAACTGCGGGGGCGCGCATAACAGCGTGGCCGAAGTTCGCCAGTGCCATTCTGCTGGGCCGCAGAATCTGTTCGACGTGGCCGAGGCGGCCCACCCCTATCCGCAGCCCTATCACGAGTCGTCGGCGCCGGTGCCGGGGCTTGATCGGGTTCGACTCGACGCGCGCCCGTGGACGCGTGGGCGGGGCCGGAGGCGCTGGGCCGATGGTTTGTCATCCTTCCCGACGGGCACGTGCCGCCAGCATGGGCTGAGGCTGACCGGTTTGTGATTGATGCGAGCGTGCTGGCCGACCCGAGCGAACGGTTGGAACAGCTCCTTCCTCGTTGGATCAGCCGGCAGCGCACGGTCGTGCAGCTCGACGTGCCGTTCTTTGATCGTCCGACCGAGGTCGAGCAGGCCATGCCGTGGGACATCGATCCGTCGTTCACGTTCGCGCTCGAACAGCTGTGGTTTATCGTGTGGGCCAACAGTGTGGACGGTACCGACGGCGAGCCTCGCTGGTCGTGGGCCGAAGCGGGGGCCAAGCGTGGCGGCGGGCCCGACGGTGATCCCCACTGGTACGACGGCGGGCCGATCTCACTGCCCACCGAGGGGCTGTCCACCATTCATCGGGTGTCGATCGAACGGCGCATCATCACGCCGCTCTCGAACACGCCATGCACCGCCGATCTTGCGCCCGATCAACTTGCTGCAGTGATGCACGACGGTGCAGCGGCGCGCATCATCGCGCCAGCCGGGTCGGGCAAGACACGCGTGCTTACCGAGCGGGCGCGGCATCTGTTGAAGGACTGGCGATTGCCTGCTGACGCGCTCACGCTTGTGGCGTTCAACGTGCGCGCTGCACAGGAGATTCGCGAGCGCACCGAAGACCTGGCCGACCTGCAGATACGCACGCTCAACGCCTTGGCGTTGGCGATCGTGAACGGCAGCGGGCGCTTCCGCAACCGTGGGGCCAAGCTCGGTACCGTTGACGAACGCGAAGTTCGTCGCATCCTCGACTCACTGGTCACCTTCCCCCGCAAAGCCAACACCGACCCGGCGCAGGCATGGATCGACGCGTTAGCGCAGGTGCGGCTCGGTTTACGAACGCCCGCCAGTGTCGAGGCCATGTTTGACGGCGACGTGCCCGGATTTACCGAGGTGTTCCCCAAGTTCCGCGCCGTCCTGGCCGAGCGAAAATCGCTCGACTTCGATGAGCAGATCACGGCAGCCATCATTGCGCTACTGACCGAACCAGCTACCCGCATTCAGGCCCAAGAGGTCGCACGAGTGATGCTGGTAGACGAGTTCCAGGACCTTGCGCCTGCGCACCTTTTGTTGCTGCGACTGTTGGCATCACCCGAGCTCGCGGTGTTCGGGGTGGGCGACGATGACCAGACCATCTACGGCTATGCCGGTGCTACGCCCGAGTGGCTCATCTCGTTCGATCGATTGTTCCCGGGCGCCGGTGATCATCCCCTTGAGGTGAACTACCGGTGCCCACCCACCGTTGTGCAGGCGGCAGCCACCTTGCTCAGCCACAACCGGCGTCGAGTTTCGAAAACCATCCGGCCACGACCGGAGCGCACCGTTGATACCGACGCGCTCCGTATCGTGGCCGACGACGATCAGGTTTCCAGCAGCGTCGCCGCCGTGCGTCGGCTGATCGACGGAGGTGCGCAGCCAAGCGACATTGCGGTACTGACCCGCGTGACGGCATCGCTGGCACCGGTGCAGGTCGCGCTTCGTCACGCCGGCGTACCCACGCAGGCCGCCATCGACGCCCGCTACCTCGAACGCAGCGGCGTCCGCACGGCCTTGGCCTGGTTGCATATTGCGTCGAACACCGACCGGCTGTTCGCGTCCGATATCGATGCCACCGCTCGTCGACCATCGCGGGGTATCTCGCCGCGCGTCGTCAGTTGGATGACCGAGTGCAAGGACCAGGCGTCACTCGTGAAGTTGGCCGGGCGCATCACCAGCGAGCGAGACAGTGACAAGGTGTCGGCCTACGCCCACGACATCACCCAGGTCGCGGCCAAGGCCAACAAGGGTGCCACCACCATGGAGCTGTTGGCGTTCGTGCGTGATCGGGTCGGCCTCGACGACGCCCTCTCCAAACTCGACCGCAGTCGAGCCGACGCGCAGTCCACCCACCTCGACGACCTTGATGCCCTCACGGCGCTTGCCCGTCTGCATCCCGATCACACCACGTTCGCCGATTGGCTCAGAGAAGAGCTGAGCGCGCCTGGCAACCCCAACGGCGTCACGCTATCGAGCATCCACCGGGTGAAAGGTCGGGAGTGGCCCCACATCATCATCTATGACGTTCGTGACGGTGTCACTCCTCATCGGTTAGCCGACGATCCGCAGGAGGAGCGACGGGTCTTTCACGTGGCCCTTACGCGCTGTTCGCAATCGGTCACCGTGCTGTCCGACGCGGCATGTTCCAGTCGTTTTCTCGACGAGATGGGTCACGAGGCCGGCCCCGAACCCGAGCGCATCATACGTTCTCGTTCATCGTCACCGGCACCCGCGGCGGCCACGTCCTTCAAGGGTGACGAGGCGTTGCGGGATCGATTACGCACGTGGCGATCCGACCGAGCCAAGGCCGACTCGGTGCCGGCCTATGTGGTGTTCACCAATGTCACGCTCGATGCGCTCGCCGACATCGCCCCTACCTCTCTGGACGAACTCAAACGCATCCCCGGTATCGGGCCCGCCAAACGGGAGCGTTACGGCGACGCCATCATCGAGCTCATCGGGGGCCACGTCACCAGCTAACGCGAAACTGCAACATCGTCTCGTGCACTTTGCGCGCACCCTTCACGGCAGCAACAGCGGAGCGACTCCGCACCGACAGGACGTACAATGCACGCAATGACCTCGCCCGGCCGCGACATGCCTCACGTCACGTTTGACGAGTACCTCGCGAGTGAGAGCACAACCATTGTCCGCCACGAACTGGTTGGGGGGCAGGTGTACGCCATGGCCGGCGCAACCCGTGCCCACAACCGGATCATCCTCAACCTGGTACGCCGCCTGGACGATGCAGCCCAGGCGAAAGGCTGTCGACTATCGGTCGAGACCGTGAAGCTCAAGATCATCGACACCATCGTCTACTACCCCGACCTGATGGTGGCGTGCGGACCCCCGGTGCACGACCTCTATGAGATCGCGCCCTGTCTGGTGGTTGAGGTGCTCTCGCCCTCCACGGCCGACCTCGATCGACGCGAAAAGTTGGGTGCCTATCTCTCCCTCGCAAGCCTTGTCACGTATCTCATCGTGGATCCAGCGGCACGCACCATTCAGGCTCACTCGCGGATTGAAGATCGCTGGCGAACAACCACGTACGTGGCCGGCGAGCTCCTCGAGTTGACCTGCCCGCGAGTGACCCTGTCGGTAGACGAGAGCTTTGCCAACCTGGACTGACCTCGGCGGGTCAAGTACCTGCGCGCCACCAAGGACGGCGAGGACAGGAGTACGGTTCGCTCATGCGTCGACGAGTTGTCGTAGCCCTCGCGTTGGTTGTGTCTGCGTGCGCCAGTACGACGAGAGGTGCATCTGACACCTCAGCGATTGCGCCCAAGACGACCACGTCGGCTGTGACGGTTGCGGCGGCAACGGTTGCATCCTCAACGGTTGCATCCGCAATGGTTGCATCCGCAACTACTCCATCGACAGCGCTGACGACAACGACAGTGCCAGCCACAACGGCGGCGTCCAACACGACCGTCGCGGCCCGGAATCTCACGAAATTCAAGACCGTGTCGAACGCCGAACCCTGCTGATGTTCAACCGGGCCTGCAAGACCGGGGGCTTCACTATCCAACGCCAGACCTATCCCGATCAGACCCACGTCTCGGTTATCGCCAAGGCCATGCCCGACATCAAGAGCTACCTCGCCGATCGTCTCGCCGGAAAGCCCGCACCGACGACCCCGTGTCCCACGCCGTAGAGCGTCGCGCTAGGTTCTCGCCGAGTCACGACACCAAAGGAGAAACCATTGTCAGGATTCACTGACTTCACGATGGATTCCATTACCGGGGAATCCGTCAGCTTTGATCGGTACAAGGATCAGGTCAGCCTGATCGTCAACGTCGCGAGCGCTTGAGGCCTTACCCCTCAGTACGCAGGTCTGCGTGCGCTCTATGAAGACAACAAGGCGGCCGGCTTCAAAGTGCTGGCCTTTCCGTGCAACCAATTCGGTGCGCAAGAACCCGGCACGAACGCGGATATACTTGCATTTGCAACAAGAAAGTACGACGCCACGTTCCCCATGTTCGCCAAGATCGAGGTAAACGGTGACGGCGCATGCGATCTGTACAAGTGGCTACGCCACGAACAGCCCGGAGCCGGCGACACCGACGCCATCACCTGGAACTTCGAGAAGTTCCTCGTCGGTCGTGACGGTACGGTCGTGGCTCGCTATTCACCCAAGACCACGCCAGAGGAAATCGCGGCTGATCTCCCGCAGTACCTGTAACCCGCTACGGGGTTCGGAACACCAAATGTTCCGGGCCCCAGATGCCGATCAGCACCGACTTCCACCCGACGGGGTCCACTAACTCAAGGCGAGGGAGACGGGCGGCCAACACGGGCAACGCCTCCTGCAGTTCGGCTCGCGCCAGCCACGCACCGAGGCAATGGTGGATGCCTGACCCGAACGTGAGGTGCGGGCTACGAGCTGGAACTTTCGTGATGTCGAAGGTGTCGGGGTTGGGGAACCGATCCGCCTCGAAATTGGCTCCGAGAAAGCTCGGAAACACAATCGTGCCCTTCGCGAAGAACACGTCGTTGTACACGATGTCCTCTGACGCAACCCGCACCGTGCCACGGATGGCCCCCAAATAGCGCATGCCCTCTTCCACCGCACGGGGCGCGAGCCCGGGATCGTTGACGAGCAGTTCCCACTGATCGGGATGTTCGGCAAACAGCGCCATGATGCAGGCAAGTTGATTACGGGTGGTGTCGGTACCGGCCACCAATACCGCTTCGGCCATAGTCACCAGTTCCATCGTGGAGAGTCGGTCGCCCGCTTCCTCGATGGCGATCATGTCGGACAACAGATCCTCACGCGGCGACCGGCGATGTTCTTCCACCAGGTGTTGGATGTAGGGCGTCAGCTCATTTCGGGCCGCCAAGATGACCGGCAGATCAACGGCCAGGTTGTTGTTGAAGATGCGAAGAAGGTCCGTTGCCCATGCGGAGAACAGGCGCCAATCTTGCTTCGGGGCACCGAGCAATTCGCAGATCACGGGGATCGGGTACGGCTCGCACACGTCCGCAATCATGTCGACCCTCCCGCTGGCCAGTGCAGCAGCGGCCAACTCGGTAATCACCTGGCGCATGTACGGCCGCAGGCGATCAGCGGCCTTCGGCGTGAACGCCGGGGCGACCAAACGACGGAGGCGATCATGTACATCACCCTCAGTTGAAAGGATCGAAGGCCGATCGTTCATCAACTTCATATCGAGACCCTGCATCTGCGGGATGAGCGAGATAGCCGAATGAAAGCGCCGGTCCCGCAACACACCAACAACGTGCTCGTACGACGTGATGTTGAAGCCGAGTGGATTGCGGGCCAACCACGGATGCTCCATGCGGGCCTCACGAATCCGAGCCACCATCTCGGACCTGGTCAGTGTGAACACCGTAAGATCGAACTCCGGCAGGTCCAGTTCCTTCACATCAATCGACACCCGGCGAAGCCTATGACCACTCGTCACATTGGCTCTGACCGATCGGCTTCCGAAACTGCAAACAGTTTGTACTACAAACAGTTTGTACTACAAACAGTTAGTGGTAGGGTGGCGCCATGTTTGTGGGCAGAAAGCCAGAGCGCGAGGCCTTGCAGGCCGCATGGGAGCGAGCGCGGGAAGGATCCCCGCAGCTTGCCCTCGTTTGGGGCAGACGTCGAGTCGGAAAGACCTATCTCCTCTCAGAGTTCACGGCCGAGCTTCCCACCGTCTTTTTCACCGCAACCCGAAACTTTTCCGAAGCCGACCAGTTGAACCGACTCTTTGAAGCCACCCAGCGCGGCCTTGGTGATCGATCGGCTCTCGCCGGTGGCGGATTCCGAGACCTCGAGTCGGCCCTGCGCTTCTTCCTCCAGATATCTATCGATCACCCGCTCGTCGTCGTGCTCGATGAGGCACCTCGCTTGGGTTCGGCAAGGGCCGACTTCGGTGACGTGCTCGCGGCAGTCTGGGATCAACGACCACTGAACGCTCGGCTCCTGCTCATCATCTGCGGGTCCGCCGTCGCAGCCATGCGCGACCTCATTGGTCCGGAGGGCGGACTGTACCGACGGGCTGATCCTGAATTGCGCATCGACCCGCTCGACCCGTGGGAAGCAGCCGAGTTAGTCGGGAGGCAAATCTCTGGCGACGCGTTGGTGCAGGCCTATGCCGCGTGCGGTGGCTACCCGCTCCACCTGGCTGCCTGGAACCCAGAGCTGACTGTTGAGAAGAATCTCCTCGCCCTAGCGGGCTCACCCGGCGGCCTGCTGTTGCGAGATGCTCTGGACATCATGTTTGAGGACCTCGATTTTCGCTCCGGCTACGAGCGCGTCCTTGGCACCATGGGCAGCGGCCCGGTTCGGCGCTCGAAGATTGCCAGTCGAGCGCAACAGCGAATCGACCAAACCTTGAAGCAACTGCAGCGCTCTGGCTACGTCGTTTCCGAACGGCCACTCGGTGCTCGTATCACGGCCGATCCTCTCTACCGCCTCGTCGATCCTTACCTGAGATTTTGGTTCGCTGTTCTGCGGGCCGATGCTGAACTTATCGATGGAGGCCAGGGTGAAAGCGTGCTTCGCCGAGTTGTGCCGCAATGGCAGGCTCACGTGCAGTCAGTCTTTGAAGAGATCGCCAGACTTCACGCCATTCGAGAGGTGACTGCCGGACGCTTGCCGCCATCCGTTATCGGGCGGTGGTGGAAGGACGAAACAGTCGAGATTGACGTGCTCGGACTCGACGGCGAGAGTAAGCCCGTCCTCGTTGGCGAGGCGAAGTGGCAGTCTCGGCCCGTGACTGTCGGTCAGATTTCTCAACTGCGCGCCGCGGCGACGCTGTTGGAGAGCACAACTTCGTCAATCGACTTCGCCGTATGGAGTCGTAGCGGGGTCACCTCTGATGCCGCGGCATTCCCCGATGTCACTGTCTACACGCCCTCCAACATGTTCCCCTGAATCCCAACCACACGTCGCTGGGGAGCCGTGGCGTATACCCTTTTGGTATGGCAGCCGACCTTATCTACGCATTCAGGGTGATGCGCCTGCCATTACTCGACGCCGACGGAGCCGCCATCGGCCGATTCGAAGACATTGTTATCGCCCCCACCACCGGCCCACAGGCACCCCGCGTGCTCGGGTTCGTCGCGCTCAGCCAGAAGCGACGTATCTTCGTCAACGCCAGTCGGGTGGCGAGCTTGGACAACGACGGCGCTCGGCTTCGCAGCTGGGACCTTGACCTCAATCCGTTCAAGCCGAAGAGCACCGAGATCCTGGTGGGCAAGGATCTGATCGACCGCAAGATCGGTGATGAGACGGTGTCCGACATTGCCCTGCGCGCCACCACCGCACGCACCAGCCCCTGGGAAGTGGCGACCGTCCGCCTGCGCAAGGGGTCAAGCCCGCTGCGTCGTCGGCAGAGCGAACGCGTCGTTGACTGGGAGCAGGTGGCCGCACTCTTCGCCACCACCGAAATGGCGGCTGAAGTGGCGCGCATGCGCGACATGCACCCCGCTGACGTCGCTCACGCCATCCGCCTCATGCCGCTCGAACGGCGCAAGCAGTTGGCCGAAATGTTTGACGACGATCGCCTCGCCGACCTACTCGAAGAGTTGCCGGAGGCCGAGCAGCTCCGCATGATCGAAGGCCTCGGCATCGATCGCATCATGAGCGTGCTGGACGAGATGGAATACGACGACCTCGCCGACCTTTTGGCCGAGATGCCCGGGGAGCAGCGCACCCGCATCCTCGATGCGATGGAGCCCGAAGAGGCCGACATCATGCGACGCCTCCTCACCTACGACGAGGGAACGGCCGGCGGTTTGATGACACCCGAGGTCATCGTGCTCGGCCCAAACGCAACCGTCGCCGAGGCGCTCGCTCACATCCGTGACCCGGAGTGGCTGGTTTCGATCGCGGCACAGGTCTTCGTCACCCAACCGCCGTGGGTGGCGCCAACCGGGAACTACCTGGGCGTGGTCCACTTCCAGCGACTGCTGCGCGAGCAACCCTCGATGACCCTGGGGCGGTGTTTAGAAGAAGAACCGACCATTCTGCCCTCCACGCCTGACCGTGAAGTGGCCGAACGACTGGCGGAGTACAACCTGCTCTCGATCGCTGTCTGCGATGAGCAAAACCGATTGCTCGGCGGCATTACCGTCGACGACGTGCTCGACCGAGTGCTACCCGCAGGCTGGCGCCAACGACGACGAGCGGTCCGCACATGAAGCGCCGAGAAGATCTCACCGCTCCGCGCCGGCCAGGGCGCAGCTTTGGCATTCACTACGACCCAGAGGCCTTCGGCCAGTTTTCCGAAGCCATCGCCCGTTTCATTGGCACGGCCCGTTTTCTCGTCTGGCAAACGATGTTCATCATCATCTGGCTCTTCGTCAACAAGTTCGTCAGGGCATTTGACGGTAAGCAACTTCAGCTCCTGACGCTGCTGCTCTCGCTCCAGGCTGCCTATGCCGCGCCACTGATCCTGCTCGCCCAGAACCGGCAGGAGTCTCGGGATCGTTCGACGACCGAGCGGGACCGGGCCATTACCGAGCGAACCCAGGCGGATACGGAATATTTGGCTCGTGAATTGGCGAGCGTGCGGTTGGCATTGTCCGACATGGTGACGGGCAACGATTTGACCGAACTCACGAATGCGGTTGCCAAGCTCACGGAGCGTGTAGAAACCATGGACTCCTGAGCAAAGCACATCGGAGTAATCTCTTTTCTTCGTTAAGTTCACAGACGATGTCTTTATAAACAGGAGAACGAAGGATTAGTTTCGTAGGCGATTCTCCAGGATTCCTCTGGAACGTCAGGTCCCCACCGGGCGCCGCAACGAGTGCTTCGACGAAAGGAAGCCAAAGTCCATGGCTCTCACCAAACGACTCACCGTGGCAAGCCTGGCGGCACTGGCCATTTCCCTGTTTTCGGCCACCGCAGCCACGGCCACCGTTCTGCCCACCTGGTCACGGGCCCAGTGCGCCGCGGTTGGGCCGACCTGGAACGGGTACCCCGGTATCAACAACGACAATCCGGTGCCCGCCACCGTCACTGCCTTAAGCGTCACGAACGGCGTTCAGGTGCAGGGCATGGCCGTAGGCACCCAACTCGGCTCGTTCGGCTCGGCCGGAAACCTGGAAGGCACCGCTACCGGCATCTCCACCAGCGTGGCCAGCTTCACCGTCACTATCACGCTGTCCTGGAAGGACGCGGCCGGCGCCACCGTTACCGGCACCAGGGCAATCCTGGTTGAGCAGCCAAAGACCTGCGCTGCCGATGTCGGAGTGCCCACGACCACGACAATCCCGAGCACCACAGCCGTCCCGACCAGCACCACGGCCGCACCTACCCCAACCACCGTCCCTGACCCCACAACCAGCGCCCCGACGGTATTGGTCGGCCCGCCGGTAACGCAGGTGCCACCCACCACTCGTGTCGCGGTACCGCTCCAGCCAACCGTTCTGGGTTCCACGGTGTCACTCGCTCCGGGTGCGGTCACCAGCCTCCCGGTCACCGGGTCGCATTCGTCAGGCCGCGTCCTCGTGCTGGCAGCACTCGTCACGGCGCTCGGCATCACGCTCGTCACCTTGAGCTTCATGGGTCGCCCGACGGCCCAGCGTGCGGTGACAAAGAACTAAAGAGCCCAAACCTGGTGGGAAACCTTGTCGACCGCCTGGCGGAGGCGGTCGGCAAAATCAGCTCCGTGGGTCACCGTGCAAAGGTGATCACCGGGCATGTCCACCACCGCAGCTTGCACCGCGTCCGCGAGAGCGTGCTGCTTGAACGGCTTCACCAGCCGATCCCTGGTGGTGACGACCATGGCGGTCGGCACGTCCACCCGGGGAGCGAAGCCGCGGGCGTCGAAATGCTTGAGGCAACGTCCGGCTTCCGCCAGGGCTCGTGGGTCACTGCGACGTAGCTCGCTGAGAAACCACTCGCGATGCGGAAGTGGCTCATCGCGCCCAACCAGCCGAGCCCACACGGCCGCGCCGACCGACGCAAACCGCGAACGAAAAATTGACTCCGTGAACGGGAGAAACGCCCAGTCCCAGCGGTCACGCCAGGTGGAATGCCATTCGAGCGCAGTGGCGGCCAGCACCAGACCAGCGACATGCTCGCGATGTCGTTGCCACGCCAAGAGGCTGATCGGGCCACCCATCGAGTAGCCGACCGGAATGACCTTGTTGACCCCGAGTTCAGCGGCGAGCGCCATGGCGTCATCGGCGCAGTCCTCCAGCGAAAAGGGCGTTACCGAACGGATGCCGCGACCATGACCCCGATGGTCGACGGCGATGAATGGATACTTCTCACCGAGCTGTTGATACGCGGTGAACCACTGGAGATCGGCGCTGGCGGTCCAGCCATGCAGGAGCAGCAAGGTGGGCGCGCCCGGCTCGCCACCCTGGTGATGGCGGTAAAACATTTCGCCGCGTCCGGGCACCGTACGTACGTATCCGGGCGGCAGCGGAGGAGTCACCTGTCCCAAGGTAGCCGCGAGGTGGCAACCTAGGAGGATGCACCGGCCGGGAATGCTCGCACGACGATGGCTCTGCGCCCTGGCGGGCACCCTGATGGCCCTCCTGCTCGGCACGGTCGCAACGGCGTCACCCGCCCACGCCCACGTCGCCGCGCTTGGCACAGAGCCTGCGTCGGGCAGCACGGTGGAGGCCAGTCCGCAACGCGTCCTGGTGCGATTCGGGGCTCCCGTTGAGATCTCACTTGGCGCGCTTCGACTCGTTGACGAAAAGGGGGCCAACGTCGCCATTGGCGCGCCGGAGCATCCGGGCGGTGAAGTAAATGCGGTGGCGGCCAGCGTTTCCAATCTGGCCGACGGCGGCTACGTAGCGGTGTACCAGGTCATTGCCTCCGACGGACATCTGACCCGAGGCGCATTCACGTTCCAGATCGGAAGGGCCAGCGCGCCGGTGCCAGCCAACCTCGTCACCAAATTGGCGACCACGAGTGAACGGGGCGCGCTTCCCGTCGTCACGGCGTTGGCTCGTCTGCTGCTGTACGCCGGGGTCATGGTTGCCTTGGGAGGTCTGTTCTTCCTCCGACGCTGCTGGCCCGACGGGGCACGACGACGGTCGGGCCCGGCGGGTCATCCAGATCGCTTCGCTCGTGGCGGTGGTGGCGTCGACGGCGCTGATCGGATTGGCCGCCGCGCAGGCATCGGGTCGGGGAGTCGGCGGCTTTGCCGACACCACCGGGTGGCGCGCCGTCCTTTCGAGCGAGGCGGGCAAGTGGTGGGTGCTCCGCACCGTTGGCACCCTGTTGCTGGTGGTCGTCGCTTGGGGCGCCGCCGGCATCGGTAAGCGACGGTGGGGGCTTGGGCTGGCCGCGACGGCAGCAGTCGTTTTTGTCGGCATGGCCAAAGGTGGTCACGGCACCAGCGGGCGATGGCCGCTGGTCGGCGTGGCCATGACGCTCGTGCATCTCGTGGCGGCCAGCGTGTGGGTCGGAGGCCTGTCGATCGGCCTGCTGGCTCTTGCCGGCGCGGGAAGCATCGACAGTGTGAAACGGTTTTCCAACGTGGCCCTCGTCAGCGTGATCGGCGTGGTCGGTTCGGGTGTGGTGCAAAGCGTCCGGCAGTTGCGGGGATGGGACGGATGGGACGCGGGCTACGGGCACACGCTGCGCAGCAAGCTCATCGTAGTTGCCGTGCTCATCGTGATCGGCGGGACATCGCGCCAACTCACCCGACGCCGCCCCGACGGCAACGGCCCCATCAAGCTGCGCGACCTCGTCGGACTCGAAGTGGTGTTCGCCACGGGCGTTCTGGCCCTCACCATGTCGCTCATGGCGGCGCCTCCGCCCGCACCGGCTGCGCCGAAACCGTTCACCACCACCCTGGTGGTGGGGAGCCGCATTGCCGACATCATCGTGGAGCCGGCTGCCCAGGGCGTCAACACGGTGCACGTGACCGTGCAGAACAACGACGGCAGTATCAAGAACCCGAGTGCCATCACCATTCGCTTCAGCAACGACGCGGCTGGCATCCCGGCCATTGCGGCGCAACCGACACAGCGGCTCGCCAACCACGCCAGTTTCGAAAACGTGGTCGTCCCCGTGACCGGCGAGTGGAGGCTCGAAGTTCTGGCTACCTATGGCGGCGAGACCGTTCGCTTCTCCACGCCGGTCAAGATCCGCTGACCGTGCAGTGGTCCTCCTTTTTCGCAGCGTTCGTGCCGGTGTTTCTGGCCGAACTTCCGGACAAGAGCATGGTGGCCACACTCGTGCTTACCGGCACCCATCGCCGACCTCTGGCGGTATGGCTTGGCGTGGCCAGCGCGTTCACCGTTCACATGTCGGTGGCCACGTTGGCGGGCGGGTTGTTGCACCTTTTGCCCAAGCGTGGGGTTGCGGTGGCGGCTGTGCTTCTGTTCGCTGCCGGGTCGGTAGTGCTGTGGCGCAGCCGGGGCGAGAAGGCCGAGGCCTCGCTCGACAATGCGGCGCCGACACGAAGCTTTCTGCGGGTTCTGTTGCTAGCCTTCGGCACTATCCTCGTCGCTGAACTCGGCGACCTCACCCAGCTCACGGTTGCCGGACTGGCGGCCACGCAGCCAAGTCCGTTCTTGGTTTTCCTCGGTGGATTGTCTGCCGTGTGCACCGTTGCCGTGCTGGCGGTATTGGTTGGACGCCGACTGCTCACCAAGTTGCCAATTCGGTTACTCCACACGGGCGCCGCGGTCGTGTTCGCACTGCTTGCCGTTTGGTCGCTTGACCGGGTGGTACAGGGCTAAGCGCTGCACTTCAGGCAGAGGCCGACGAGGTCGAGCGTGTGATGCTGCAGGCGAAAACCGGCGCGCTCGGCAATCGACTCGAGCGCCTTGTCGATCGATCGTTCGAGCGACCGAGACACGGTGAAGTCACGCACGACACCGCACTGCGAGCAGATCAGGTGATGATGATGTTCCGTGAACTCCTCGGCCAGTTCGTAACGAGCCCACTCGTCGGATGTGACGATACGCCGCACAACGCCCGCGCGCTCCAACACGGCAAGGTTGCGGTACACCGAACTGCTCGCCAGATCAGGGCGTTGCTCAAGGATCTCAGGGATGGTCAGTGGGTCAGGGGTATCGGCGAACAGGCGGACCAGCTCGCGCCGGTTGGCCGTGTAGCGCTGACTGTCGCGCCGCAGCCGGGTGGTGGCAATGGTGTCGAGCTCACTGCCGGCCATGTGGGTAGCCTACCCCGTTTTGAGAATGGCTGAGAAGCGCGCTGGTGTTGGTACTCGTTCTGAGAATCAGTATCATTTCGCCATGGTTCGCAACATTGCTGCCCTAGGCGCCGTGCTTGTCCTCGGCGCGGCAGCCTGCAGTCCGGCGACGAAACGGGGGACGGGTCTCCCTGTTGTCGTGGCGACCAGCAGCCAGACCGCCGATTTCGCTCGGGTCATCGGTGGAAATGCCGTGAAGGTCTACAGCGTGGTGAAGCCGGGCGTCGATCCCCATGAGTACGAACCGACGCCAGCGGATCTCACCACCATCCGCACCGCTGTCGTCGTGGTGACCAACGGTGTCGGCTTGGAGCCCTGGTTCGCGAAGGTGAAGGCGGCCAGCCCACCCACAGGCGCCGTCGTGGTCGCCAGTGACGGCGTGGTACTCCGCCCCGGTGATCCGCACATCTGGCACGACCCGGCCAACGCCAAGATCATGGTGACATCAATCGCCTCGGCGCTCGGCAAGGCCCTGCCCGGCAAGAGCGCGACCTTCACGGCCAACCTGACGGCGTACGTCGCCCAACTTGATCAGCTGGATGCCGACATCACCGCCCAGGTTGCCTCGCTGACCAACCGCAAGCTGGTGACCAACCACGACGCGTTCGGCTACCTCATCGACCGGTACGGGTTCGAGTTCGTCGGGTCGGTCATCCCCAGTTTCGACACGGCCACCGAGTTGTCCACCGCCGACGTGCAGGTACTGGTGAAGAAGATCCGGGCGCTTGGTGTGAAGGCCATCTTTTCGGAATCGTCGCTTCCCCCGAAGACCGCACAGGCCGTCGCGATCGAAGCGGGTGTCAAGGTCATCACCGGCGACGATGCGCTTTACGGTGACAGCCTGGGACCGGCGGGCTCTGATGGTGATACGTATCTGAAGATGATGCGCCACAATGTGGGAACGATCGTGACGGCGTTAGCGTGAAGACATGACCGACGCTCAGCCACTCTGCATCGATTCGCTGGCCGTCGCCTATGACCGTGACCCGGTGTTACACGGCGTCTCGTTCGACCTCTCCCCTGGCTCGTCGTTGGCGGTCGTCGGTCCGAATGGCGCCGGCAAGTCGACGCTCTTGCGCGCCATCCTCGGCCTGGTGCCGGTCGTCCACGGCAGCGTGTCAGTGCTGGGTCTCGACCCCGTTGCCGCGCGCCGACACGTCGCCTACGTACCGCAGGCCGACACGCTCGACCCTGAGTTTCCGATTGACGCATTCGGCGTGGTGCTGCAGGGTCGCTACCGACAGGTTGGGTGGTTCCGACGACCGGGGCGCCCCGACCGCGCGGCTGCCCATGCCGCGCTGGCTGAAGTCGGTCTCACCGATCGGGCCAGATCGCGTTTCGGCACGCTGTCGGGAGGGCAACGACAACGGGTGCTGCTGGCCCGGGCCATTGCGCAGAACGCCCGGCTGCTGTTGCTCGACGAGCCATTCAACGGGGTGGACGTCACCAGCCAGCAACTGCTCATCGACGTGATGGATCGCCTGCGCGCCAACGGTGTGGCCATCGTTATCTCCACCCATGACCTGGCTTTTGCCCATCTTGCGTGCAGCGAGGCGTGCCTCATCAACGGACACATGGTGGGCTTCGGTACGCCTGCCGAGGTATTGCGTCCCGAGCATCTCGCTCAGGCATACGGCCCGGCGATTCACTCGCTCGACAACGGCACGACCGTGATCGCCGCACACACCCACTGATGTTCTCCGAGCCGTTCATGCAACGCGCACTGCTGGAAGTTCTGGTCCTCGCGGTCGTGTCGGGATGTGTCGGGACGTTGGTGTTGGTGCGCCGTCACGCCTTCGTGGCTGATGCGCTCACCCACACCATGTTCCCTGGCGTGGCCATCGCCTTCTTCGCTGGGCAATCCCTCTTCGTCGGCGCATTGGTTGCTGCAGTCGTATCCACGGTGTTACTGACGCTGCTCACCTCAGTTCGACGGGTGGATGACGACTCGGTGCTCGCGCTGTTGGTCGCAACGTTTTTCGCCGCCGGGGTTGTGGTCGTCAGTCGACGAGCGAGCTTCACGTCTGATCTCACCGCATTGCTGTTCGGGCATCTGCTCACCGTTGATCGTTCAACGATTGTGCAGAGCACGCTGGTCACCGTCTTCGTGGTTGCGGTCGTGGCGCTGATCGGTAAAGAGTTGGTGTTCCGCTCCTTTGACCCGGAAGCGTTTCGGGCCCTCGGCTATCGCGTGTTGTTGCTCGACGCCGTGGCCAATGCGTTGGTGGCGCTGGTGATCGTGGCGGCGGCGCGGGCCATTGGCACGGCGCTGGTCGTCGCGCTGTTGGTGACCCCCGCCGCAACGGCGCGATTGGTGAGCGACCGCATCCCGATCATCGGGCTGGTGTCGGTGGGAATAACAGCGGCGTGTGGTGCCGCTGGGCTGGCGCTGAGCTGGGTCGCTTCTGTCGATCACGACGTGCGGGTGGAACCGGGCGCCGCGATCACCGTCATTCTCACGTTGGTGTTCGGCGTGTTCGCCACCGCGACGTTGCTGTCACGCCACCGTCGTCGGATCGCCGCATGAGCATCTACGCACGGGCGCTGATTGAGGTGATGGTTGCCGGCTTCGCGGCCGGGGTCATTGGGGTGCACGTCGTGCTGCGCCGCCTGCAGTTCTTCACGGTCGCGCTCGCGCACGCCACGTTTCCGGGCGTTGTCGTGGCGTACTGGCTGGGCATCGCGCCACTGCTCGGCGCACTCGGTTTCGGTTGGCTCGTGGTTGGGCTGCTGGTCGTGCTGACTCGACTCGAGCAGGTGGATGGCTCTTCGCTGGTTGGCGTGTTGCTGGCTGGCAGCTTCGGGTTGGGGGTACTGCTGCAGGGTCTCCAACCTCGGCCGGCGCTGGACCTCACTTCGATCCTCACGGGCCACGTGGTGGCCACCTCGTCGGCCGATGTTGCGACCTCCATCGTGGTCGCCGTGCTGGTGTTGGCCGTACTTGCCTCACTGCACAAGGAGTTGGTCTTCGGTGCCTTCGATCCCCTGGCGGCCGAGGCGCAGGGATACCCGCGCTGGCTTGACCTGCTTTTGCTCCTGGCAGTGGAGGCGGTCATCATCACCACGGTTCCGGCCATGGGCACCATCTTGTCGGTGGCACTCATGATCGTGCCCGCCATCACCGCGCGCCTCTGGACTGACCGCATCGGGGTCACGTTTCTTCTTGCCGGACTGTTCGGGGCGGGGTCGGGTCTGCTTGGGCTGACAGTCTCGGACCGATACCACCTTGCGGCCGGTGGCACCATCGCCCTCACGACCGGTGCGGTGTTCGTCTTGAGTTGGCTGATCGCGCCGTTCGGTCTTCGCCGCCAGGCTCGATGGCTTCGAGGGATGAGCGTCACGCTCGCCGAGGGCTGAACGGCAGCGATGTTCCTTCCGAAGCACTTCGCCATTACCGACGCTACCGAGATCGCTCGGCTGCTTTCCGAACTCGGCGCGGCCGATCTCGTGACGAATAGCGACGACGGTCTCACGAGCTCGTTCATTCCGTTCGTCTTCGTGCCTGACGGAAACCACGGATCGTTGCAAGGCCACCTCGCGCGACCGAACCGGCAATGGACGACCGCCAACGGCACCCAGGTGCTCGTGATCGCGCACGTCGCGGATGGTTACATCTCGCCGAACGGCTATCCGTCGAAGGCCGAAAGTGGCAAGGTCGTGCCCACCTGGAACTACGTAACGCTCAACATCCACGGACGCCTTCTCGTGCACGACGACCCGGCCTGGACACTGCAACTGGTCCGGCGCCTCACCGATATCCATGAAGCGCGACACGCCGTTGGTCGAACGGCCAAACCGTGGTCGGTCGATGATGCCCCGGCCCACTACATCGACACGATGCTGAAGGCGATCGTGGGTGTCGAGGTTGTGATCGATCGCGTCGAGGCCAAGGCCAAGCTCAGTCAGAACAAGACCGAGGGCGATGCTCAAGGGGCTATCGCCGACCTTGCACTCGGCGGACCCGCCGAGATCACCCTCGCGACGATGATGCGGAACGCTCGACATTGAGCCGGGCCCTCAAAATCTCTGCCGATTGCCGCCAAAGAAACCTATGTCGGGTGGTTCGGGTCTAAAAATCCCGATCAAGCCGGTTTCGTTCTTGGGCTGGCCAGGCCGAATCGATAGTCACGATTGCCCGTACGACGCCGGTGAGTACGGCCTCGATGGCGTCAGTTGCGGCGAGGGCGAACGAGACGGCCATGGCCTGATCGGCGAGGAGTGCGCCGAGGCCGTGAACTGCGCTCCAGGCCAGGGTGGCCGCATCGCGTTGATTTTCCGGCTCGAGCAGTCCGGCGGCGACCAGGTCATCGAGACATGCGCCGAGTTCGGCCTCGCCGCTTGGGTCGTCCTCGCGGTCGGGAAGACGACCGCTGTGGAGGAACGCGGTCCGAAAGAGCAGTGGTGATTCCGTTGCGAAGCCGACATAACCTCGGCCACACGCCATCAAGCGGGCAACGGCATCGTATTGTTCGTCTCCGGTCGCTACGACCAGGTTGATTGCGGCTCGCATCTTTCGGGCCAGTTCCTCACGCGCCGCCTGCGCAACGAGGGTCACGAGGTGGTCGCGGTCGCGCACGTGGCGGTACGCGGCTGACGGGGCTACGCCGACGTCGGCCGCAATGTCACGCAGCCCGAGGCCGTCTGGTCCATCGAGCCGCGCCCGGGCTACGGCGGCGTCAACGAGCGCCCTTTTCAAGTTGCCGTGGTGGTAGGGCCGATTCCCCGATACTGACATTCGCTCCATGTTGACACGGTTCACATCCTCTGCGTGTATGTGAACGCACGTCACAATGTGAACATGTGTCAACTGCCGTGGCCACCACCGCAACATCCCCATCAACGACCGTTGAGCCTCAGGGTTCGACGGTGAGTACACCTATACCATTGCCTCCAGCAGTGAACCAACACTGTTCGGCGTCTTCGCAGCAGGAAATCTTGTCGTGAAACACGACCACAAGAAGGCCTCGACCACGACGTGGTCACAAGAAAAGGCCGATCCGCCGCAGAGGCGACGTTTATACCCCGATTCATCCCGCGGTGCCGATGAAGACGCTGGCTGGCTCATGGCCTTCGTCTACGACGCCGCAACCGACGGCAGCGAACTCATCGTTCTCGACGCCAAAGACGTGAAAGCCGGACCGGTAGCAACCATTGCCCTCCCGCAGCGCGTTCCCCTCGGTTTCCACCGAAACGGATTCAGCAAATAACAGCCGCGCCTGCCACTCGCGTTCGATGGGTAACCCCCCGCTGGCCCTTCAAACGTGAGTGACATGGCGCGTCCGGTCGTTCAGGGAAGTCAATCTGGGTCGTTAGACGCCGGACCCTGATCGGAAGAATGTGCGGGCGATCGAGGCGGTCTCGGCACGGAGGAGCGTCGTGATGTCTCGGCCAGTCCACGTCAGATGACCGTAGGCCTCCAGAATGACAAGTCCGTGGATGCGAGCCCAGCTGCGCATCGCCGCATCGACGACCGTGGTCGGCACCTGGCCGATCGAGGGGTCGAACGCGGTGAGATCGATGTGAGTCACCGCGTTTGCGTCGAGACCCACGAGTTGCCCCGCCTTGGATGCGTTCGCGAACACGGCAAGCATTGGCATGCCGAACCGGCGCGCGGCGAGATCGGTGGGACCGTCCGGATCGGATCGGAAGCCCGCGATCGGGCTGCCGAGAATAAGGGAAAACTGCTCGGGGTTCGTGAGAGCCCAGTGCCTATAGGCCGTAGCGAGCGCGTCGACCCTTGCGGCGAAATCGGGTGGGGCGGCGTCGATTGCGGCACCGATGGCGCTACCGAAGCGTTCGAAGCCATCCGCGATAAGGAGTTCGAGGAGGCCATCACGTCCTTCGACGTATCGGTAGAGGCCCGACGGGCTGATGCCGGCGACATTGGCGACCTCGCGCAGCGACATCTCGGTCGGTCCGACGTGCCGAAGTTCCGCCAGAGAAGCATCGCGAATCGAAGCCATCAGTGATGTTCTGAGGTGTTCCCGCCGTCCGCTCACGATTCCCACTGTATCGCTCCCCCTCATGTTGCGAAACCTGCTTGCATTGCGAACACTGTTCACATATAGTGCGAACATGCATCCCATTACGAACGATGTTCACCTCTTTGGAACCCATGTGGTACTCGGCGGTACGGGCGGGGTCGGTCACGCCCTCGCGAACGAACTCCGGAGCCTTGGCCGCCCGCTGCGCGTCGTGAGCCGCACCATCCCGGCACGACCGGCTGGCGGGGCAACGCATGTCGCGGCGGACCTGTCCGACGCCAAGCAGGCGCTTCGAGCGTGTGAGGGCGCAACAGTCGTCTTCTTCGCAGCTCAACCGCCGTATGACAAGTGGGCCGCGTTGTTTCCGGCCATGACGGTCAACGTCATCAACGCTTGCGCAGCAGCAGGGGCCAAACTCGTCATGGTCGACTGTCGGATTACTACGGTCCGAACGGAAAGAACAGCACGGTATCGGCGCTGGTTCTGGAGCCAGCCGCCGCGGGCAAAGCAATGCGCTGGCCGGGCTCCCTCGACGTCGCCCACACATTGCACTACCTACCCGACATCGCCCGGTCGCTGGTCGTACTCGGCGACAACGCGCAGGCCGACGGAGAGGCTTGGCACCTACCGAGCGCTCCGGCCGTCACCGGTGCGGCACTCATGTCGGCCGTGAACGCAACCCTCCCAGCTCCCGTCAAGGCCAAAACCATCAGCTCGGCCTCGATGAAGATCGGCGGGCTGTTTTCCAAAGAAGCCAAAGAGACCGTCGAATGCATGTACCAGTGGACCGCTCCGTTCGTGGCCGAGTTCAGCGCCTTCACCAGAACCTTCGGCACCACCACCACAACGCCACATGACCAGGCCATCGCCGCAACCATCGCGTCGCTCCGTTCGTCGGACGCCACGATGTCGGCAGCGAAACGATGACCGTCATCACCCGTCCCACGTCTGCAGATCACCTTCCAAACCGGTCCGCGTGTGCGGCCAGAAAGAGACATCATGACAACCCAAACCACCCCCGCACTCGCCGAGCACTGGAATCCGACAGCGCTCAGCGTTGTCCGGCCAGCCCGAGCACTCGGCTGGGGCATGATCATCATTTTCCTGTTGGCAGGCATCGGTATCGGCACCCTGTCAGCCAGCTTTAACTTTCCCGAGGTACTACGCGCTACTACCGCAGATACCTTGCCGCTGTATCTCGAAAACGAGGCGGCGATCCGAGCTGCCTACTGGATTCTTGCGATGTCCGGCCTCATCTTCGCCGGTACCGCCGCAGCCTTCCGACGATCATTCGCACACCGCGGCGGAGGCGCTTCAGACCTCGCTGGCACCTTCGGTGTCCTCACCGGGATCTTCTGGGCACTCGGATTCATCCGATGGGCCGTCACCGTCCCCTACCTCGCAACCCGCTACGCCAAGGACCCAACATCAGACGCCCTGGACACAATGCACCAAGTCCTGAACCGGTACGCCGGTATGGCCGTCGGAGAGCATCTCGGCTTCCTCACTATGGGAGCCTTCGCCATCTTCGCCTCTATCGCCTGGCGAAAAGCCGACCTCGGTGCTCCTTGGATCACCCCGCTCGGCTACTTCGCCGGAGTCTTCATCGCGATCACTGCCGGGGAACAAGTAGCGACGAGCCTTCGCATCCTCGGAGATCTCAACGGCCCCGCCAACGTCGTGTGGTTTGCCTGGCTTGCCGCCATGGGAACGGTGCTCGTCAAGCGCCGTTCGGTTTCTTGAACACCAGGCGCGGTTACGACCGCCAGCCGTTCGTCGACCGACTCTTGCGTGTGCTCGTGTGGATCTACGTCCCGATATCGGTCGCACTCATCCTGGCCATGATCGTCGATAACAAGACACTGCTGGGTGAATCGGTGTGGGTGAAGCCACTGAAGTTCTCGATCTCGATCGGGCTCAACGGCGCCACGTTCGTCTGGCTGCTGCGGCGCATTGACCGTTCGCGACTTCGCACGGTGGCAGCTTGGGCAGCAGGCATCGGTCTCGCGGCCGAGCAGGTGCTCATCACAATGCAAGCGGCACGCGGTGTGCGGTCGCACTTCAACATGGACACCGGGTTCGACGCAACTGTTTTCGGCATGATGGGCAACTTCGTCGGCATCGTTTGGCTGGCAACCCTAGCGATGGCCATCACCGTCACAAGACGCCCAATTCAGGACCGGATTCTGCGGCGAGTCACGATCGCCGGAACGTGGCTGGTACTGCTCGGTGCCTCAGTCGGGTTCCTCCTCGTAGCCGCGGGAAAGCACTCCATCGGCGGTGCCGATGGTGGTCCGATTCTGCCGCTCGTTGGCTGGAACCGGGACATAGGTGACCTGCGCCCGGCTCACTTCGTTGGCCTCCACGCCCTTCAGGCGCTCATCGTGATCGCATGGCTGGCCCGTCGACAGAACTGGCCGACTGATCGAGCCATCAAGACAATCACCGCCGGCGCAGCCGCCATCACCATCATGTGCGTGGCGCTTGTCGCACAGGCGCTCACGAGCCGATCCGTAGCCTCTCTCAGCACGCTGGCCATCGTGGTCGCAGCGCTCGGCGCCGGCCTTGTTGCCCATCGGCTCACACGAACCCCGACCACCAGGAGCGCAACCGCATGAACACCCGCCAGCAGCGAGTCGTCCGCACCCGTTCGCTCTAACGAGCCAGGCGACACCCGGGTCTACTCGTAGGGTTCTGAAAACCTGCTCGACTGTTTCCAGGCGAGGACGAGGCTCGGTGCGCCGAAGAGGAGCGACGCTGTTCCCCAGAACAGCGCGCTCATGTCACCGAAGTCGAGCCTGATCGACCCACGCGCCCATCGTAAGGAGCGCGGGGATGTCCCACGACACCACCCATAACACACCCATCGCGATGGTCACGGTGACGTACAGCACAACCAGTGTGCGGCGGGCCCGCTGCGTGCGCAACCAGTCATGCGATGAGTCGTCGAGCAGCACTTTGGCTCGGCGTCGCACGATTGCTTCTTTCCGTTCGATGGCTTCATCCCACTTTGACGGCGAGTCGGTATTCATCGAGCAACTCCTTGGCGGTTGTGGTCGCTTTTGGTTTGTGGTTCGAAGGGCGTGAGCGAAAAGAGTGCCTCGACCGGCATGGCCAAGACATTCGCGATCCGCAAGGCAAGTACCAGGCTGGGGCTGTATTCACCCCGCTCCAGATAGCCCGCCGTCTGGTAGTGCACCCCGACGCGGTCGGCGAGCTCCTGGCGGGTCAACCCCGCGCGTTCGCGCTGCTCGGCGATCCGGCTGAACACGATCTCGGTTGGCTCGCTTCGCTGCCTTCGACCCATAGGAAGAAGTAGAAATACTACAGAGCATTCATGCAACGAGAAACGCTTTCAGCGTCCCACGAATGCCAGGCCATTGATGTCAAAGACGCGATCATTGCTCACCCATGGACACGGTCCCGTCAGCGGTGGTTGCCGGTGAACCGGGCGGCTCGTACACCGCGCTGCGCGAGGTCGGCAAGGAAGGCGGCGGTATCGAGGCGCTCATCGCCCAGGACCACCGTGCCCGGGTGCGTGTTCGGCACGGCCAGGCGGAGGGCTGCCACCGCGGCCACAGCGCCGGCGGCCACAGCGGGACGGTCGATGGCGCCGAGCACTTCGGCTTGGCGCTGGCCGTCACGCATGCCGCGGATTTCTACCCGGAGGGCACCCAACGCGCCCTCGACGTGCGGCTTTCGCAGCATCGGCAGGCGCGAAGTGAGACGGTCGCGACGGGTGGCGCTGAGGCGGGCCGAGATGCGGCCGACGTCAGGAAACGCTCGCAGCAGCAAGAACGGGTCAGGGAGTTCCGCGTTGTAGCAGTCGTGCGCGCCGATCGGGTCAGGAAACCAGCCGAGCTCACGCCCTGATCCGCCGGCACGGCTACGCCAGTCCCCGTCACGCCAGATCTGCGCCGTCGATCGCAGCGCCTTGTGGTGCTGGCGGGCGCACGCCGGGCCACCGGTGCCGTGTTTGTACACGTGCAACTCGTCCACCGACGCGAACGATGAGGCCGCGTGACGGGCAAGAAGGCACGAGAGGCCCGGGGCGAAACCGGCACCGACCACAACCGTCACACCACGTTCCTTGGCCAGGTCGTCGAGCCCCCAAAGACGCCACACGTCGTCGCGATCATCCGACGTGGACACGACGGAGGTCCCGGCCAGCACGAACCGTTCAGCCAGTGCTACATGGGGAACGGGCGTGGCGAGCACCACGGCGTCGAGGCCGAGTTCTTCGTGCATGGCGTCAACCACGGTCACCGACGCGCCGATGCTGGTAGCCACCTGAGCCGATGTTCCGCCGGGATAGTCGGCCAGCAGCACGTGTACCCCGGGGGTTCCGGCCAGCTGCCGTGCGACTCGGCCGCCGACGGCACCAGTGCCAACGATACCGATACGGAGATCGGTCACGGCTTCTGATCGAACGACAACTCTTCCCAGCCACCCTGCTGGGCGGGAGCGCCGCCTTTGCCCCGCACCCGTAGAACCGCCGCAACGAGCCCGGCCACAAGGAGGGCAAGGCCGAGGCGACGCACAGCGAGGAAGACAGATCGTCGTGCCAAGTGGGGCTAACAGGAGTCGGACCTGTGACCTCTGCATTATCAGTGCAGCGCTCTAACCAACTGAGCTATAGCCCCTTCACGCGCCAAGGCGCGCTAGGAAGCTGTCAGGTTATCGCTTGCATCGCTGTCCGCGTCAATCGATTCTGCAACCGGCCCGCCGCGCAGTCGTTCGCGGAGGATGACTTCCTCTTCCAACACCGTGACCCGTACGCCGCCGACCAGGTCGGCAATGAGGTTGAACAGTACGGCCAGCGTGACATGCAGACCAGTTCCGGCGATGGCCAGGAAAAGACCCAGGCCACGCGATGCATTGAACAGCTTCTTGCCGTTGATGGTGAAGGTCTTCAGCCCGAAGAGTTCTTTGATGAAGCCCTGGATGTTGTCGACGGTGCCGGTGGTGTAGGCGAGATGCCAGAGCAGGACGCCGGCTATGAGCAGAACCACATACAGCAGCATGTACAACACGAGCGATATCTTGAACACGGTCCAGCCGTCGATGCGACGCACCACCCGGGAGACCTTGCGGACACGGGGCCGGCGCCCGAAGATACGGCGGCGACCTACGGTCTTGGTGAGGACTCGGGCCGTATGCTCCGGCTCATCGTTGAACGGCTTGGCCGGCGAACTGGGCGCCGGAGTGACCGGCACCGACCGTGCCTCGACCGCAGGGACGGCCTCGGTCGGTGTTTCGGTGGAGGGTTCGGTGGCTGGCTCAGTCGGCTCGACCGTGGCGGGAACCAGTTCGGTGGGGGAGACAACGGGGGCGTCGGAGGGCTCCGCTGGCGCAACTTCGCGAGCTGCCGGCAGGAGCCCCGGCGGTGGCGTCACCGGGTTCAACACAATGGCCGCGGTGGCCGCCGCCAGGGCCGATGGGTTCGGCATCATGGGCGGTGGCGGTGGAATCGGACGCGACACGACCTCGACCGAACCCGACGGCGGGAGGTCGTCGCTCGGCCAACCGTCAGGGGTCACTGCCGTTTCGTCAGCGACGGGGTCCGACGGACGTTTTGGCAGCAAGCCAGCCGCTTCCATCGCCGTCCATGACTGTCCAACGGGCGGATCCTGCGCGGGACGCCGACGCGACAGCGATGGTGCAACGTCGATGTCATCAGACACGACGGCACCCTTCGGAGTCCGCGAGGATGTCTCCTCGAAGGGATCAAGCGACTTCACGCAATGCACTGTAGTTGGCCCTGTCCGACGAATGGCGTTCACTGGTCATCGGCGTCGACCAGCGTGGCAGCCGCCGTCGCGGTCATCGAGCCGACCCGGACCGTGGCCCGCACCACGTGTCCATCGGAAGTCAGCGCAGTCAGCGTGGCGTGATTGGCGGCAGCCAGACGTCGACCGGCCTCGAATCCGCCCGACGCAGCTGCCAGTGCTACGGCGTCCGCGGCCGTGCGTGCCCGCGACTGGTCTGCAGCGCGAACGCCCAATTGAGCCAGTCCAACGGAGATCACCATGAGCACGGCCAGCACCACCACAACCAGTGCAAGCGCGTGACCTTGTTCGTTGTTTGAGTGCATCAATCTCTCCTCCACGGTCATGCGGCGGGAGGGAGAGCGGATCTCCGAAGCGCCCTACGTTAACGGAAATTCGGCATGCGGCGATAGCGTCCTCGCCCGTGACTGCTATCGACTTCTACTTCGACCCCGCCTGCCCGTGGACCTGGATCACAGCTGAATGGGTGCGGGAGGTCGCGCCACACCGTGATCTTGACGTCACCTGGAAGACCTACAGCCTGTTCGTGAAGAACGGTGCCGGCATGTCGGACCAGTACCGCATCCCCCTCGAGGCACAGTGGCCAAGTCTGCGAGTCATTGAGCAGGCCCGCCTCGACTACGGCAACGATGCGGTTTCGGCGCTGTATCGCTCGTTCGGTACCGCCATTCACCACGACGGCGACAACATGCTGGAAACGTTGGGGGAATGCGTGAAGGCCGCTGGCGTCGATGTGTCGGTGCTGACGGCCTCCGAGGACGCCTCGCTCGATGCCGGTATTCACGCATCAACCGCCGCCGGGGTGGCCCTGACGGGCGCCGATGTCGGTGTACCGATCATTTCGGTGGAGAACCTGCCCATGGTCTACTTCGGGCCCGTCATGTCGCCAGCGCCGACCGGTGATGACGCACTGCGCCTGTGGGACGCGTACGTCACCTTGGCCTCGATCGAGGGGGTCTACGAAATCAAGCGCACCCGCACCATCGGCCCCACCTTCGGCCCCCGCCCGAACATCTGACCATCTGACAAACGAAAACACCCGGACCATCGGTCCGGGCGTTTGTCGAATTGCGTCGCCTTATTCGGCGTCGTCCTCGCCGTCACTGCTGCCCAGGATGGGAGCAACCGATGCCACGACGGTGCCGGCATCGAGGCTCATGATGCGCACACCGGTGGCATCGCGGCCTTGCTCGGAGATCTCGGCCACCGGGACACGCAGCGTGACACCGCCCGACGAGATCGCGACGATTTCGTCGTCTTCGCCCACCATGAAGGCAGCAACCACGTAACCGCGGTTTCCGGTGAGTTTCATACCGATCACACCCTGGCCGCCTCGGCCTTGCTGGTTGAACTTGGACAATTGTGTGCGCTTGCCGTACCCGGAGTCGGTCATGATCAGAATCGACACGTCATCGCGGGCAACGTCGCACGACACCAGTTCGTCTTCGGCCCGAAGTTTCATGCCTCGCACGCCGGCTGCGGCGCGACCCATAGGGCGAACATCGTCTTCGTTGAACCGGATGTTCATGCCCTTGCGACTCACCATGAACACGTCGTCGGAGCCACTGGTTTCGATGACCTTCACCAACTCGTCACCGTCGTTCAGATTGATTGCGATAAGTCCGTCACGACGGCTGGAGTCGTAGGCATGGAACTCGGTCTTCTTTACCGTGCCCTTCTTCGTGGCGAAGAACAGAAACCGATCCGCATCATACGAGCGGGTGTCGATGATGGTCTGAATGTGCTCGTCTGGTTGCAACGGCAACAAGTTGATAATCGGGATGCCCTTGGCGGTGCGCTCACGCTCAGGAATCTCGTGCGCTTTCAGGCGATACACCTTGCCGCGATTGGAAAAGAACAGCAGGAACGCGTGAGCACTTGAATAGATGACGTGACGCACGATGTCGTCCTGCTTCAGCGTGCTGCCGGCCTTGCCGCGGCCGCCACGGGCCTGGGTGCGGAACGCGGCGCCCTCCACCGTCTTGATGTAGCCGGCTTGGGTCATGACGACGACCAGTTCTTTGTCGTCGATGAGATCCTCGGTGGACATGTCGCCGGGGTCGTGGGTGAGTTTGGCCTTGCGGGGCTCGGCGAACTTGTCCCGGATGGCGGTCAGTTCGGCCGTGATGACCTCACGCTTACGCGCGTCGGACTCGAGGATGGCGTCGAGTTCTTCGATGGTCTTGCGAAGCGTTTCCAGCTCGGTGTCGAGGTCGATACGGGACAACCGGGTGAGGCGAGCCAACGTCATGTCAAGGATCGACTCGGCCTGGATTTCGGAGAACCCGAAGGTGGCCATGAGGCCTTCGCGAGCAGCCTGCTTGTCTTCGCTGGCACGGATGAGTGCGATGACCTCATCGATCACGTTCAGGGCCTTGACCAGACCCTCGATCACGTGGGCACGAGCGGCGGCCTTGCGGCGGCGGAACTCTGAGCGCTTGGTGATGACTTCGATCTGGTGCTCGACGTAATAGTGCAGGCAGTCACGCAGATTGAGCTGGCGCGGCACACCATCAACCAGGGCCACAATGTTGCAACTGAAACTGGTTTGCATCGGCGTGTACTTGTAAAGGTTGTTCAGAATGACGCTGGCGTTGGCGTCCCGCTTGAGCGAAATGACCAGCCGCGTGAAGTCTTCGGCTGATTCGTCGTTGATGTCGCGTATGCCTTCGAGTTCTTTCGAATCGGCCAGTTCCTTCACGCGGCTGGCGATAGAGGAACACGACGTTTGGTACGGCAGTTCGGTGACCACGATCTGCAGGCCACCCTTGGCTGTTTCTTCAATGCCGGCTGCCGCGCGCATCTTCACCGAACCCTTGCCGGTGCGATACGCCTCGATGATGCCGGCTCGACCGAGGATGAAACCGCCGGTGGGGAAGTCTGGCCCCTTTACGAACTCCATGAGGTCATCGGGGGTGGCGTCGGGGTGCGCGATGAGGTGGATGGTGGCGTCGCAGATTTCGCCCAGGTTGTGGGGCGGAATGTTGGTGGCCATACCGACCGCAATACCTTGCACGCCGTTCACCAACAGGTTCGGGAAACGGGCCGGCAAGACCTTTGGTTCTTCGAGGGTGCCGTCGTAGTTGGCCTGCATTTCGACGGTCTCTTCATCGATCCCGTCGAGCAGCGCCATGGCCAACGGGCTGAGCCGACACTCGGTGTATCGGCTGGCCGCAGCACCAAAGTCGGGGGAGCCATAGTTGCCATGGAAGTCAACGAGCGGATGGCGCAGCGAGAACGGTTGAGCCATGCGCACCAGCGCGTCGTAGATGGAGGAGTCACCGTGCGGGTGATACTTCGCCGACGTGTCACCGCTGACACGGGCGCACTTCACGAACGGTCGGTCGGGACGGAAGTTTTGCTGCTCCATGTCCCAGAGAATGCGGCGGTGCACCGGCTTCAAACCGTCACGCACGTCGGGGAGCGCGCGAGACACGATGACCGACATGGAGTACTCGAGGAACGAGCGCTCCATCTCATCTTGAATCTCAATCGGTTCGATACTGCCCGTCGTCGGTTCTTCCGGCGGTGGCGTCGTGGTATTGCTCACAGATTTTCCCTAATTCTCAGATGTCGAGGAAACGGACGTCTTTGGCGTTCTTGGTTATGAAGTTCTTACGCTGTTCGACGTCGTCACCCATGAGCACACTGGTGACCTCATCGGCGAGCGCGGCTTGCTCGACGGTAACCTGCAGCAAGGTGCGACGCGAGGCTTGCATGGTGGTCTCTTTGAGTTCCTGCCAGTCCATCTCGCCGAGGCCTTTCAGGCGTTGGAACTCCTTCTTGTGGTTCGGATGCTTCTCCAAGAACGCGGTTTTGGCGTTGTCGTCTTTCAGGTAGATCTTCTCTTTGCCGATCTCGGTGGAGTACAGCGGCGGCTGGGCGATGTAGCAGTAACCCTGCTCCACCAGCGGCTTCATCTGACGGAAGAAGAACGTCATGAGCAGCGTGCGGATATGGCTGCCGTCAACGTCGGCGTCGCAGAGCGCAATGACCTTGTGGTAGCGGGCCTTGGAAATGTCGAACTCCTCGCCCACTCCCCCGCCGATGGCCGAGATGAGCGCCTGCACTTCGGTGTTCTTCAACATCTTGTCCAGTCGAGCTCGCTCGACATTCAAAATTTTTCCGCGGATCGGCAGGATCGCCTGCGTGAGCGGGTTACGCGCCGACACCGCTGAGCCACCGGCGGAGTCACCCTCGACGATGAACAGTTCGCTCTCGCGTGGGTCACGCGAGTTGCAGTCCTTCAACTTGTCGGGCATGCCCGCGCCTTCGAGCGAGGACTTTCGGCGAATAGCGTTGCGCGCCTCTTTGGCGGCGAGGCGAGCGCGGGCCGCCGCGATGCCCTTCTTCACGATGGCCGCGGCTTCGGCGGGATTTTCTTCCAGCCATTCAGCAAACTTTTCGTTCACTGCCTTTTGCACCATGGAGCGGGCGGGCACGTTGCCGAGCTTGCCCTTGGTCTGGCCCTCGAACTGAGGCTCGCGCAGCTTGATGGCCACGATGGCGGTGAGGCCCTCGCGGATGTCTTCGCCGAGCAGGTTGTCGTCTTTTTCCTTCAGTAGGTTGCGGCCCTTGGCGTACTTGTTGATGAGGGCGGTGAGGGCGGTTTTGAAACCCTCGATGTGCATGCCACCTTCTGTCGTGGAGATGCCGTTGGCGTACCCGAAGATGCCCTCGTAGTAACCGGTGTTCCATTGCATGGCGACCTCGACCGCCATGTCGTCTTCTTGCGCTTCGATCTGCGCGACCTTGCGGAACAGCGCTTCCTTCGAAGAATTCAGGTGGCGTACATAGTCGGCAATGCCGTTCGCGTACTGGAACGTTTGGGTCTGCTCGTGACCGGGGCGCTCATCCACGAAGTTGATCTGGAGGCCCTTGTTGAGGAAGGCCATGATCTGGAGCCGTTCGAGGACGGTGCGGGAAAGAAACTCCGTGCCTTCGACCGTGAAGATGGTGGTGTCGGGCCAGAAGGTGATGGAGGTTCCGTGGCGGCCGGCCGGGGCCTTCCCGTCGATTTCGAGGCCACCAACCGGCAGGCCGCCTCCCTTGTACTCCTGGATGTAGTGGTTGCCGTTCTTATCGACCTCAAGGATCAGGCGTTCGGACAGCGCGTTGACCACCGAAACTCCAACACCGTGGAGTCCGCCCGACACCTTGTAGCCGTCTCCCCCACCGAACTTGCCGCCGGCGCCGAGCACCGTGAGCACCACTTCTGCCGCGCTTTTGCCCTTGTGTTGACCCGACGGATACGGGTCGACCGGGATGCCGCGGCCGTTGTCTTCGACCCGGCAACCACCGTCAGCCAGGAGAACCACCTTGATGGCGTCACAAAAACCGGCCATAGCTTCGTCGACAGAGTTATCCACCACTTCCCAGATCAGGTGGTGCAATCCGTTGAGGCCGGTGGAGCCGATGTACATACCGGGCCGTTTGCGGACGTGAGCGAGACCTTCGAGGACCTGAATGTCCTTCGCGCTGTAGTTTTCGCTGCCGCTGGTGTTGCTTGCGGTCGCATCGCTGCTCGCGCTGGTCTGCATGTTTTCGTTGTCGCTGTCGTTCGTCGCCGTCACGGCGCGTCTCCGTCTCGTTGGTGCTGCGTCGGGGAGGCGGCGCCAAGGAACCCCTCGACCGACCCGCGATATCTGTAGGACAGTCTACCAGGAGGGGTGTTACAACGTTCGCTTCCGGCGTTCGGCTATTCCCCTCCGCGGACGGGGTTTGCGCTCATCGTCGGGCCTCATGAGTAGCACTGGAATGAAATACAGCAGCGCCAATGTGGCTGCCAGCCATTAGCGGCGGGCGACGCGGACTTCTATGGTGTGGAGGTCAGCGCCGCCGAGGTGGGGGCGGAGGCGTTCCAACAGCTCTTTCTCCAAGTAGCGGAGCTGCGTGGCCCAGCCGGGTTGGTCGACTTCGACCAAAAGGCGGCCATTGTCGAGCAAGACCGGTTTCGCGTGCGCGGCGATGACTTCGCCGACGGCCTCTTCCCAGTGTCCGAACACGCCGGCCACCGCGGAGGCGCCGTCGCCTTTGAGGGAGCGGATGACGGCGTCGAGGCTTTCCGAGAGCGGTGTTGCATCGTCGCTCATCGGACTGCTCCGTCGACGATGCGCATGATCTTGTCGGGCGTGGCCCCCTCGGGAAGCACCGAGGCGGTCGTGATCACCACCTGGCCATTGGGCAGATTGGCCAACAGCGCCCGGCTCCGGTCGGGGTCGAGCTCACTGAAGACGTCGTCGAGCACCAGCACCGGTGCTTCGTTGTGATGCTCGGTCACCAACTGGTGGGCGGCCAACCGCAACGCCAACGCCATGGTGCGTTGCTCACCTTGACTTGAGTGGGTGCGGGTGGCCAAGCCATTCAGCATGACATCAAGGTCGTCGCGATGAGGTCCGACGGTAGTGGACATGCGACGCACATCGTCGGCGCGACTGGCGACGAGAGCAGGCGCGAGGCCGTCCACCAACCAGGCTGGCGCGTATGACATCGACACCGGTTGGACCTCGCCGGCCAGCGCGGCGTAGGCCTTCGCGACAAGCGGCTCAAGTTGCACAACCAGCGCAGCGCGTTCGCGACCGAGTACGTCGGCAATTTCGGCCAGCTTGGTGTCCCACACATCGAGCGTGAACGCCACCTCGCTCGACAGGCGACCGCCAGCCTGCTTCAACAGACTGGCCCGTTGTTTCAACACGCGATCGAGGTCACTACACAATCGGTCATGCCGAGCCGACAACGCCACAAGGGTGTCATCCAGGTAACCGCGACGCTCCGACGGGCCGCCTTTCACCATCACCAGATCATCCGGCGAAAATACACTGACCCGCATGACGCCAAGCAGATCGCGGGTGCGGGCCAAACGCTGTCGGTTCACCTGGACCCGACTGCGACCGCTGGTGACAATCTGCGCTTCGATCAACATTTCGCGACCGTCGTCGTGCACCACCGTTGCCCGCACGAACGCTTCGGTCGCGCCGGTGCGTACCAACGCGTCGGAGGGCGCACCGCGAAACGACACAAGACTGGCGAGATACGACAACGCCTCGGCAATATTGGTTTTGCCCTGCCCGTTCGCACCGACAATGGCTGTACAACCGGCCGCAAACTCCAGGTCAGCCTGGACGTAGTTACGGAAGTCGGTCAGCGCGAGGGTACGAACGAGCACGATCGCTACGGAACGCGGACCGGCATCAGGAGATACAGGAACGCGCTGCCGTCGGAACCCTTCACGACTGCGGGCTTGAGGGCGTCGAGGGTTTCGAGCACCACATCGTCGCCGCCGACCGCGTCGATGCCGTCCGACAGGTAATCGGGGTTGAACGCCACCGTCATGTCACTGCCGTCGAATGATGCATCCATTGACTCGGTGGCCTGACCAACATCTTGGGTGGTGGCGGCGAGGTCGAGTCGATCGGCGGTAAACGACATACGAATCGGGGTGGCGTCACGAGCCAGCAACTTGACACGCTTGATAGCGGCGAGCAACGCCTCACGATTCACGGTCAGACGATTGGGGTGGGTATTCGGGATGAGCTGGCGGTAGTTCGGGAACTCGCCCTCAATCAGCCGGGTGGTCAGACGTACGCCACCGGCTTCAAAGGTGGCATCGCGATCGCCAAGCCTCAGCGTGACCTGGTCACTTCCGCCGACGACCCGGGCGAACTCATGCAGCGCACGAGATGGCACGAGAACTTTTTGGTCCGCGCCGAGGACTGCGGCATCGGGGAGGTCGCGCACGGCCAGGCGATAGGAGTCGGTGGCCACCAGTCGTAGACCGCCGGCTTCGGCCGCGAGTAACACGCCGGTCAGAAGCGGGCGGCTTTCGTCCTTGCTGGCGGCGCGCACGACCTGCTTGACGGCTTCGGCGAGCGCAGCTGCGGGAAGTTGCACCGCGTTCTCGGCCGGAGCGGCCAAGCGGGGGAAGTCGTCGACGGCCATGGTGCGCACGCCGAACGCCGAACGGCCCGCACTGATGCGTGCTTCCTCGGTGGTGGCGTCGAACCCAACGGCACCCGCGGGTAACGAGCGCACGATGTCGCCGGCGAGACGAGCCGGAACGACACACGATCCACTGGTCTCCCCCGCCACCGTGAGCACGACCTGGATGGTGAGCTCCAGGTCGGTGCCGGTGACGGTGAGCTGGTCACCATCGAGGTCCAAACGCACGCCCGACAAAACGGGAAGGGCGCCGGTACGGCCGGTAGCGGCTCGTCCGGCAGTACCTAGTGCTTCAGCAAGTACATCTCGTTCGCAACGGAACTTCACGACCGTCTCATCCTTTACTTGTCGGGTCCCGGAGCCCCAGCCCCGTTTCGCAACATTGGTTGTCTATCAATCTAATAATGGTAATAAGACCTGTGGATTGGGGATGACGTGGCGTTTCCCCTGGTCACCGCCTACTTGGCTGTGCACACGGTCATCCCCAATCCCCACACCCTTCAGATCTGTAACGGTGGGTCGGTGGACAAACCGTAGTTGTCCACGGCCTCGTCCCCACGAGTCCACAACCTTGTACACACTGTTATGCCGGTCCTTTGATGACTTGGATGAGGTCGGTGACCTGGTCGTAGACCTGGTGACGTTCTTTCATCAGCTTTTGTACCTTGTCGACGGCATGAATCACCGTCGTGTGATCGCGACCACCGAAGTGACGGGCAATCGCAGGGAAGGACAGGTCGGTGAGCTCGCGGAACACATACATGCCGATCTGCCGAGCGATCACCAGTGGGCGCTGACGGCTCTTACCGCATAACGCCTCGATGGAGAACCCGAAGAACTTGGCAATCGTTTCGAGCATGGCTTCAGGTGTCATGGCTCGTGGTTGATGACCGGCAACAATGTCACCGAGAAGGCGCTCGGCCAGGTTCACCGAGATCGCGACCCGGTTGAGGCTGGCGTATGCGGTGACGCGAATGAGGGCGCCTTCGAGTTCGCGGATGTTGTTGGTGATGTGGGTGGCGATGAACTCGAGCACGTCGGGCGCGACCGGAGCGGCGTCCTGCTCGGCCTTGTTCCGCAAGATGGCGAGGCGGGTTTCAAGGTCGGGCGCCTGAATATCGGTGATGAGTCCCCACTTGAACCGGCCACGCAACCGATCTTCGAGCGTTGGAATGGCGTCGGGCACCCGGTCAGACGAGATGACGATCTGCTTGTTGGCCCCGTGCAGGGAGTTGAAGGTGTGGAAGAACTCCTCCTGGAGGCCTTCTTTGCCTTCCATGAACTGGATGTCGTCGATCAGCAGCACATCAACATCGCGGTAGCGACGTTTGAAGTCGGCGGTGGAGTTGGTGCGAATGGCGTCGACGTACTCGTTGAGGAACGTCTCGGTGGACACGTAGAGCACCTGGTGGTGCACATAGTTCTGATTGACGTAGTGGCCAATGGCGTGGAGAAGGTGGGTTTTGCCAAGACCAGCGGCTCCGTAGATAAACAACGGGTTGTAGCTGCGTGCCGGTGTTTCGGCCACCCGCAGGGCTGCGGCCAGGGCGAACTGGTTACTCGCGCCCTTTACAAAGGTCTCGAACGTGTAGCGGGGATTCAGGCCAGCAGCCTGGTTTCGACCGGTATCCACCACCGGGCTCGCTACGCCCTCAGGCGCGACGTGAGTCTCGTGGCTGGCCACCGACGCGCTGCGATCAGCGGTGACAAGGAAGCGGAGATCGATGTCGTCGGCTCCCGCTTCGCCGAGCGCATCTCGGACGAGGGCGAGATAGCGGCTTTCGATACGATCACGGACATGGGCGCTGGGTACGGCCACGACGAGAACGTCGTCATCGAAACCAATGGCCCGCACGTCCTGGAACGTGGAGAGCCAGACGGCCTCTGATACCTGCTCGCGCAAATGGACGCTCGCCGCTGTCCACAGGTCTTCGACCTCACTCACCAGGCACGCTGCACATTTTGCTCGATCCCATCCACACTTACATCCACACGCTGTGGATAACTTCACTCGGGGCACGGCGTCCCGTGCTCGTTTGCGGAAGGCGAACCGTAGCAGTTCCCCTGTGGATATCGCGGCAAAAAGGTGCTCCAGTTGTGATTCGCGGCGCGCGCGGCCTAGCCTTTCTCCGTTTCCCTCGGGGACGTCTTTCGACGTGTCCCTGGGTAATCAACTTGTTGTGCAGGCGCGGCCAGTCCAAACGGGGCGGGCTCGTCGCCGCACCTGCGTCGAGGAGGCACGGGATGAAACGAACTTTTCAACCAAATAATCGCAAGCGCTCGAAGAAGCACGGGTTCCGTCACCGGATGTCCACCCGCGCCGGTCGCGCCATTCTGAAGGCTCGTCGGGCCAAGGGTCGTCTCCGGCTGTCGGCCTGATCTGGTCAATTCAGGATCGCAGTGCGTTCGCTCGGCTGTCCGCCTCGACATCGAAGGCACGCATCGGACCCATCTGGGTGCGCTGGGTGGCTGATTCGTCGCAAATACCACCTAGAGTGGCATTTGCGATCGGTGTGGCGGTAGGTCCGGCTGTGGTTCGCAATCGGCTTCGCCGCCGGCTTCGTGCGATCCTGCGTGATGCTGACCTCCCGGGCGGCTTTTACCTGTTCGGGGCAACGCCAGCCGCGGCATCACTCAGCTTCCTCGAGTTGCACAACACCATTTCCAAGATAACGATGCGAATTGGCGGGCCTTCCGCATGACGAATGCGCTGGTGGCGCTGGTGCGCTGGTACCAAAAGGCAAGAGAGGGACGCCCCTCCCCCTGTCGCTTTACGCCGTCGTGTTCGAGTTACACCATTGAAGCCCTGCAGACCCGTGGTGCGGTCGTAGGACTCGTCCTTGCGGCTCGTCGTCTCAGCCGGTGCCGTCCGCTTGGAGGACGTGGCTGGGATCCTGTTCCCCCGAAGAAAGCAACGCCATGATCGCAACCTCCTTTATCGACAAAGCCCTCGCCCCGTTCATCCAGGGAGTGGCCTGGATTCTGTCGCTTCTGTACGGCTATACGCATAGTTACGCCGTCTCCATCGCGATCGTCACCATGGTGATGATGATGGCCCTGCTTCCCCTCACCCTCAAGAGC
This sequence comes from uncultured Acidimicrobiales bacterium, assembly GCA_963791625.1. Lineage (GTDB taxonomy): Bacteria > Actinomycetota > Acidimicrobiia > Acidimicrobiales > Ilumatobacteraceae > JANMCE01. Next base: position 1,157,191 of record CAWBTA010000015.1, on the reverse strand, counting down.
ACCAAGTCGATGCTCGAGATGCAAAAAGTTCAGCCGTTGATCAAGCAGATCCAGCAGGACTTCAAGAACGATGTTGCCGGGCGCAACGAAGCCATGATGGCGCTCTACAAGGAGCACAAGATCAATCCTGCCGGCGGTTGCCTGCCGATGCTGCTCCAAATGCCGTTCTTCATGACCATGTGGCGGGTGCTGTTCGGCCTGACTCGTGAATGTGGTGCGGACGGGCTGAACAACGGTGTGGCCTGCACCCCGAAGACCTTTATTCCAAAGTATCTCGACCAGTCCTCCGAGCTGTACACGTCCCTGCTCGGCAAGAAGCAAATGCTCTCCGTCGGCCTCGATCTTTCCGAGAAGGCCTACCGCATCATCCAGCAGAACGTGGTGCGCGGCCTCCCCTACTTGGCGCTCGTCATCATCGTCGGTCTGCTGAGCTACTACCAGCAGCGCCAAATGACGGCTCGTCAGAGCAGCGCTTCGGTCAATCCGCAACAGCAGATGATCATGAACCTGATGCCCATCTTCTTCGGGTTCATCTCGCTGACATTCGCCTCCGGCCTCATCATCTACTTCCTGGTCCAAAACATCTTCCGCATCGCCCAGAACGCCTACATCACCCGCAAGTTCTATGGCGAAAGTGATGATGGCGAGCAGGGTGCCCCCGAGGCGCTGCGCAAGCCAAAGCCGAAGGGCGTCATCGACACCTCCGAGACCACCTCGGCGCGACCGAAGCCAAAGGTGAACAATACGACGCCGGCCAAAGCGGTAACGCCGCCGAAGGCGAAGCCGACACCGGTGACCAAGCAGAAACCGGCCGCCTCCGCACCTGGCGCTCGCCCCAAGCCGCCGGCGAAGGACCAAGGATCTCGCCCGCCGCGCCCGCTGCCAAAAAAGAAGTAACTCCACCAATGAAAGAGACTCGCTCATGGAATGGGTAGAAACTACCGGCCGCACCATCGATGAGGCCAAGAGCCTCGCACTCGACCAGCTCGGCGTCGGGGAGGATGAAGCCGAATTTGAGATTCTGGACGAACCGAAGGCAGGTCTGTTCGGTCGTATGCGTGGCGAGGCCCGTGTGCGGGCGCGGGTTCGCCCGGTACAGCCCCGGCAGAAGGCCGAACGCCGTGACCGCCGTCCAAAGGGCGCCAAAGAAGACGCGCCTGCTACGGAACCCGTCGCTGTCGCTCCCGCCCCAACCAAAGCTCCTCGCGCCCCTCGCGCCCCGAAAGCTCCGAAGGAACCCGCCATGAACGGCACTGCACCCGCGGAAGGCACAGAGGCCGACTCAGCCGCAGCGTTCCTGTCCGGATTGGCTACGGCCTTCGGCTACGACAGCACAACCGAAACCGTCAACGGTGAGGGCGGTGACGTCGAAGTGCGTCTGCAGGGAGCAGAACTCGGACCGCTGATCGGGCCCCGTGGGCAGACTCTGCAGGCGGTGCAGGAGCTGACTCGTTTGGTGGCCCAGCCGTATGGCCGCGAGCGCCAAGGCCGTTTGCATGTTGATATCGGTGGTTATCGTGAGCGGCGCCGGGAAGCGCTGGCTCGTTTCACGACCCAGGTGGCCGATGAGGTGCGAACGACTGGACAGAGTCGCATGCTGGAACCGATGAGCGCTCCTGATCGCAAAGTTGTCCATGACACGGCCGCCACCATCAATGGTGTCACCAGTCGATCCGAGGGTGAGGATCCCCAGCGTCGGGTCGTGCTCGATCCCGACAATGGCTGACGACACCCTCCTGATCGAGGTCTTGCAGGAAAGCCACCGCTTCGGTGCGCTGGGTGAGACTCCTGAGGTTGCGATACAGCATTCGGAACGCTTTCTGGCCGCCCTTGGGGCGGCCAGTTCCGTTTTGGACCTCGGTTCGGGTGGCGGTATTCCTGGACTAGTCCTGGCTATACGGCGACCAGACCTTTCCATCGCGCTCTTGGATCGTCGGTCGGCCCGCACCGACCTGCTCCGCCGGCTGGTTCACCGCCTAGGTGTCAGTGATCGCGTGACGGTGCTTACCGGCGAGGCTGCGGTCTTTGGACGACAGGCGCAGTATCGAGGTGCGTTTGATGCGGTGGTCTGTCGAAGCTTCGGCACGCCCGCAGTGACAACCCGCATGGCGGGACCCTTCCTGCGGAACGGGGGGCTCTTGATCGTGAGTGAACCACCAGACTCCCCCGAACGATGGATATCCGATGAGCTTGGTAAAGATGGTTTCGTCACCGGCGACAGCCCGGACGGTTTACAGGTGTTGCGGCGTCTGAACGGTTGATGCGACCCCACGGCCGTACGCCATGGCCAGTTCCACGTGAAACCGCATCGAGTACAACGGTCCCGAACGTGTCGAAATCGCTCAGAGTCGCCCCGAAGCGCCGCAAAGGCGTCCAAAACTGTCGATGTCTTGTTCCACGTGAAACAACTTGCCGAGGCCGAGGCCGACAATGCTTGACCTTGGTTCGTCACCGCGTCACTATGGGCAGGTTGCCGAAGGTCGTTGGAGTATTGGACCCCACCTTTCCGGCGTAAGGAGTCTCATGTCTTCTCCACACGTCCCGTCTGACGATGGAATTGTGGAACCTATCGTTCACCAAACCCCCGCTGAGCAGCAGCATGAGCGCGTGTCTGGCGTCATGGATGCCTTGCCCGACCAGGCGGTGGCATCCGGTGACGGGAGTTCATCCACAGATCCATCCGATCCGGATGCCCTTCAGCCGTTTGGGGCACCCCAATATGCATCCGGTCGCCCCGTCCCGAGGGTGCTCGCCGTCGCGAACCAGAAAGGTGGCGTGGGGAAGACCACCACGGCCGTGAATCTGGGGGCCAGCCTGGCGGACCTCGGTTTCCGGACCCTGGTCGTAGACCTGGATCCTCAAGGCAATGCCAGTACGGGTCTCGGCATCAACGCCCGCGACGTCGCCAGCTCGATTTATGACGTGCTCCTGAACGACGCCTCAATGGAGGACACCATCGAGCCCACATCGCTGAAGAATCTGTTTGTTGCCCCGGCCAACCTCGATCTTGCCGGGGCCGAGATCGAACTCGTCGCCGCGTTCAGCCGTGAGATGCGGCTCAAACGGGCCATTGATTCGGTTCAGGCCGATTACGACTTCGTTCTGATTGACTGCCCGCCATCCCTGGGCCTACTGACGATCAACGCTTTCGCTGCGGCCACCGAGGTGCTGGTTCCGATTCAGTGTGAATACTATGCACTCGAAGGGCTGGGGCAGCTCATTCGGAACGTGGAGTTGGTGCGCAAGAGCCTCAATCCCGCCCTTGAACTCACCACGTTGATCTTGACCATGTATGACGCCCGGACCAAGTTGGCTGATCAGGTAGTCGACGAGGTGCAGGCCCACTTTGGGAACAAGGTGTGTCGTCAGATCGTGCCGCGCAACGTCCGGCTGTCGGAGGCTCCCTCGTTCGGCCAACCCATCATCGTGTTTGACCCCCTGTCGAGGGGCGCACAGGCATATCAGGCACTAGCAGTGGAGGTAAGCGGTGGAGCAGCGGCGTAGTGGACTAGGCAAAGGTTTGGCGGCACTGCTGCCAACCGAGAATGTGCACACGGTGGGGGAGGGCCCGACGACCGGCGCCTACCTCCGCGAAGTACCGGTCGGGAACATCTCGCCCAACCCGAACCAGCCTCGCGGCCGTTTTGACGAGGAAGGTCTGGTGGAACTCGCCCACTCGATTCGGGAGTTTGGTGTGTTGCAGCCGATCCTTGTGCGGCCGATGCCGGACGGTCAGTTCCAACTGATTGCAGGGGAGCGCCGATGGCGTGCCGCGAAACGTTGTGGCCTCGACAGCATCCCGTGCGTCGTGCGTACCACCGACGATGTTGCTTCGGTGGAGCAGGCGCTGGTGGAGAACCTGCACCGCCAGGACCTGACCGCGCTGGAGGAAGCCGCGGCCTACCTGCAACTCATCGAGGAGTTTCACCTCACCCATGAGGAACTGGCGAAGAAGGTGGCCAAGAGTCGCGCCGCCATTTCGAACACGCTGCGTCTGCTGCAACTGCCCGCATCGATTCAGCACCTGCTGTCGGATGGTCGGATCAGTGCGGGACACGCTCGTGCCTTGCTCGGAACACCGGACCGAACGTTCCAGGAGGCCCTGGCGCATCGGATCGTGGAGGAAGGCCTGTCGGTTCGATTGGTCGAGGAGCTCATCCGCCGCCCTCAACAACCCATCGAGCCCCCCGATGCGGAGCACCGTTCTCGGTCCCATGACGGGCCGACGCGACAGTTACGGCCACCGGGGCTGCTCGAGCTCGAGGAGCTGCTGAGCGAGCACCTCGACACGCGCGTGAGTGTTTCCATGGGCGGAAAGCGCGGAAAGATGGTCATTGAGTTCGCAACCCTGGAAGACCTGGAGCGCATCTACAGAGTTATGACCGAACCACAGGCCTCCGATGGAGCCCAACGCTCAGGTTGAGCGTCCTCACAGGCTGTGGATATCGCTGTTGACAAACCCTCAGGTGAGGGTTTGGAGCAGCCACGAACACAGGCCCATCGCCAGCGCCGAGGCTGCGCTGGGCACCATGCGTTGGTCGAGCTCATCAAGCTGGTACACCACGGCGGGCATGCGGGTCTCGCGCAGGATAGGCAGCCGCATGCCCCGTCGGTCGCCACACGTCAGCATGGGTGCCTCGCGAAGTGCCGTCTGTACCCGTTCGGCCAGGTTGCGACCGCGGATCGACTCGAAGCCGACGGTTGCGTAGTAGGAGATCATCGGGGGAGTACCGCCGATGAGGCCGAGGTACGCGACCGCTCCGAAGCGGTTGGCCTCGCGGGCTTGCTCGGACGCATCGGGAAGGTCGAGGGTGAGCACTTCAGCGCCAGTCTGGCGCAGGGTGCGACTGACGGCCCTCGCCAACTGGTGGAACGAGCCGAGGTTACCAATGGCAAGACGGTGCCCGTCGAGTGAGGTGAAGCCCGCGCTACGGGAGGCTTCGTCCTCGCGGATCTCGGTGATCGAGGGGCCGTCATGGCGTTTTGCTGACAGACGGCGCAGGGCCCGGTACGTAGCGTGGCCACAAATGCCATCCATAGGCGTGAGTCCGACATTGAGCTGGAAGTCTTTGACGGCCTGGGCCGTCTCGGTGCCGAAGATGCCGTCAACCCGACCGGCATCAAAGCCAAGCTGGCCGAGCCGCCGCTGGAGTTCGGCCACGTCGTCGCCCCGAAGATTCGGCGCGCGCAAATACAGGTGCCGGTCACCTAGGCGCCAGCTGGCTTCGACCAGCACGGTCCAGGTCATCTCATCACAAATACCGTGAGATATGAGACCCCGCGCCTGTTGGAAGGCGCAGACCGCTGCCTGGGTCGACACGCCATACACACCTGGATCAGTTCCTGCTGGTTGAAATCCGGCGGCTCCGAGCCTTCGTTGCAGGTCTCGGACGGCCTCGCCAGTCGTGCCAGGGATCAGTGGGAGGTGCCCAAGAATTCCGAAAGCTCCTGAAGCATTTGGCCCTTGCCTTTTGCACCGACCATGCGCTTGGCCAGCGTGCCGTTCTGGAACACCAAAAGCGTAGGAATGCTTTGGACCCCGAAACGCATGCCCATTTCGGGGTTCTCATCCACGTTGAGCTTGGCGACGGTGATGCTGTCGGCGTGCTCGACCGCAATTTCACCCAGGATGGGGGCGATCATTTTGCAGGGTCCACACCAGTCGGCCCAAAAGTCGACGATGATCGGCTTATCGGAAGCCTGGATCGTTTCGTCGAACGTTGCGTCGGTGAGGTTCACAATTCCTGCGGCCACGGTGGGGTCCTTTCGAGATGGAGACATAGCGTACCGGCGGAATGCCTCAGTGATGCGCTTCCAACCAACGTTCGGTGTCAATGGCGGCCATGCAGCCCGAACCGGCCGCGGTGATGGCCTGACGGTAGGTGTGATCCTGCACGTCGCCACAGGCGAAGATACCGTCGATGTTGGTGTACGTGGAGCCGGGCCGCGTGATGAGGTAGCCGCTGTCCTCCATATCGAGAATGCCGCTGAAAAGGCCCGTGTTCGGAACGTGGCCAATAGCAATGAAAATGCCGGTGATGTCGAGGTTGGACTGCTCGCCCGTCTTGGTGTTCTGAACCACGGCGCCCGCAAGCTTGTCCTGGCCTTTGAGGTCAACCACCTGATGGTTCCACAGGAACTTCATCTTTGGATTGGCCATGGCACGGTCCTGCATGATTTTTGAGGCCCGAAGGACGTCGCGGCGCACCACGAGGGTGACGGTGCTGGCGAACTTGGTGAGGAACAGGGCCTCTTCAAGCGCGGAATCGCCGCCACCGACCACGGCGATGTCCTGGCCACGAAAGAAGAACCCGTCACACGTGGCGCAGGTGGATAAACCGTGCCCGAGCAGGCGCGATTCGGCCTCAAGGCCTAGCATCAGCGATTGCGCGCCGGTAGCAACGATGATGGCATCGGCGGTGTACACCTCGTCGTGGGTGTGCACGACGAAGGGGCGTTGGCCGGTTTCGATCTTGGTGACCTTGGTGGTGACGTACGTGGCACCGAAGCGGGCGGCCTGCTCGCGGAATTTCATCATGAGCTCAGGGCCCATGATGCCGTCGGGGAAGCCGGGGAAGTTCTCGACTTCGGTGGTGAGCATGAGCTGCCCGCCCGGCTGATCGGATGTTGATGACGGCTCGCCTTCGATGACGAGCGGCGCCAGGTTGGCACGGGCCGTGTAGATGGCGGCCGTGAGGCCGGCGGGACCCGAACCAATGATGAGGACGTGATGGTGCGACATGGTCAGACGGCTTCTTTCGCGTGCCGCATGCGGAGCAGCACCAACCCGATGATGAGAAACAGCAGGCCCGTGATGCCGTGAGCAATCCAGACTCGGTGACCGGTGGCGACCACGATCAGCCGGACCGCCATGACGGCCAGGAGAGCGAGCGCGAACAGGGCGATGATGGCGGCCATCAGGCCGAACACGACAGTGCGCATAACCGTGATCACGCGGTTGGTTGCGGTATCACGAACGAGGCCTACGCCCTGCTCCAATTTGGCCGTGAGCGCGGTAATCCAGTCGTCGGTGGTTGACTCGTCAGACATATGCCCCACCTTACCGGTGCTGACAACCCCGCTCAGCTTTGCGCCAAATCCTTTATCGGGATGTTCGCGACGGGGGTGCAACCGTTCACGGCGAGTACGACCAGCGTTTGGCTGATCTGGTCGATGAAGACAATGGCCGGCTGACCGTTCCACAGGATTTGCACCGACAGGCGTGGCACGCCCCGAGGGTCAGGGCAGACCAGGGTGGATTGGGCTGCCGGGTTCGCCGCGGAGGCCACCACGAGGTCTCTCAACTCCTGCAAGGTGAGCGCCGGCCGCGGGGGACTGGCCGCGGTTGTTGCCGAGGCACCCGTTGCCGGTGGGACCGTGGTGGTGGCATCGGCTGCCGCTGCAGTCGTCGCGCTCGACGCTGCGGCCGTGGTTGCTGCTGCGGCGGTGGTTGCTGCAGCCGCAGGGGTGGCAGCGGGCGCGGCGGTGGTTGCCGCGGCTGCCGCCGTGGTCGCTGCGGCTGCTGCGGTCGTGGCCGGTGCGGCGCCCTCGGCGGTTGGCACGGCATTGAGTTCGGTCGATTGATCCGGCGTCACCTTCGTCGCACCCGCGGCGGTGGTTGCCGCACCGGCTGCGCTGGTTGCCGCAGCCGGTGCACCCGATGTTGTCTTTTGGCTGTCGTTGCGCGAGCCGGAGCGCAGGGCGAAGCCGATGCCCATCACCGTGAGGAGCGCGGCTGCCAGCAGCATCGGAGCCTTCCAGATCTCGGCGCGACGCTTGCGCCCGGCAGAGATCGACGTGATGGGTGCAGCGGCCTGCGGCGGTGCCCACTCACCACCCAGTCCTCCGCTACCGGCGACCCGGCCGGCGACGCCACTGTCGACCATACCGGCGAGCGCGGTCGTGATCATGGTGTCGCGATCGATCGTGGCGGGAGGCTGTGCGACCACGGACGATTGCATCGAACGTAGACCGGCAACGAGCCCCATTAAGGCCGGCGACGCCTCTACCTGGGCGCGCTCAGCGGAGGTGACCTCGTTGTCGAGGTACGCGCTGGCCAACTCCCAGTCGGCATCGTCAAAAGCAAGGAACTCGTTCATGATCCGTCCGTCTGACGTTCGGGCGGCGGCAACTGGTTCCCGTGGCGTGTGTCACCCTCGCCTGAAACGCCACCAGGACTGTCGCCAAGAGCGCGCGCCAGCGCCATACGGCCGCGAGCGATACGCGACCGCACGGTGCCAGGGGGAATCCCTAGAACGGTAGCGATTTCGGCGTAGTCCAGGTCTCCAACATCGCGCAGCACGACCGGTACGCGAAATTCCTCGGGCAGGGCTGCGAGGGCGGCGTCGAGCCGGAGACGATCAGCCAGCGCGTCATCAGCGGCTGGACCGTCCCCGACCTCGAATCGAACGAGATCGGGGAGGCCGACGGCCGGCCGTCGTTTCCGGCGTCGGAGTTCATCGAGACAAGCGTTGGTGGTGACCCGGTACAGCCAGGTGGTGATCGAGGATCGACCATCGAAGCGGGGGAGACCCCGCACGATGGCGAGCAGGGCCTCCTGGGCGGCGTCAGCCGCATCGGTGTCGTTGCCGGTGATCCGTCGACAGATCACGAAGACACGATCGAAATGGACGCGCAAAAAGGCGTCCATGGCTCCGTTGTCCCCGCGTTGTGCGGCGGCCAGGAGAAGGTCGGGATCGCGGCCGTCGATGGCCAGAGGTTACTTAGCAGCCCGCTTCACGACGCGCACCTCCGAGACGCGCATCTGGAATGGCAGCTTGCAGGTGCCCGAGCGGCCGAGATGGGTGAACCACACCAGCACGTAGCGACCGGGATTGTTGCCGAGCGAGAAGCTGGCGCTGCCGGCCGGAATAGCGCTGCCGACCGAGACGGGTTCACCCCAGTCAGCGAGCGCCGTTCCGACGTTGGGCGCAACGTAGACCGTGGCTGCCCATCCGTTGGTTTTGGAAAACACTTCGATGTCGTTGCCTGCCGACGGATTGACCAGTTCGAACACCAGCCCGACACCGATCTTGGGCCGCATCTGGTCGTTGTCGTAGCAGACCGTCGTCCATTCGGAGGACGAGTCGTTGTCGGTGAGAAAGTTCAGTTGGGCTGGGTTCTCGATGCCGTCACCGGGGGGAGGATCGAACACGCCCTTGGCCGTGACCCGGTTGGGTCCGGTGGTGATCGCAGTCGTGCCGACGACAGAGCCGCCCGCGAGCGTGATTTCGGGTGACGTGTTGGCGACGGGTGGCCCGTCGGGCGCTGTGGTGGTCTCGGCGGAACCCCGCGCCACGCGGGGGAGAGCGTTGGCCGGCCCCCGCAGGAGTGCGCCAGCGATGACTCCGGCAATACCGAGCAGGACCACCAGCCCAACCAGCACAAACCAGCGCCCCGGTGTAGCGCCGCGCCCGTACGACGTGGACGTACCGATCGGTTCGGCGGCGACAGGGGCCCCGGGCCGCGGCGTGTTCGACGGCGTGGGGTCACGAGACACGATGACTTTGCCGTCGTCGGTCACGGTGCCCTCTAATCGCACCAGCGTGTCGCGAACCGCCGCGGCCGACGCAGGCCGACCGTCGGGGCTGCGGGTGAGACAGCTGGCGATGAGATCGTCGAGTACCGCGCGGTACACCGGGGCGAAGGGTGCGCACCGGTCGAACGTTTTTCTGTAGACGGGCGAGAGCGGTGGCCGCGTCGGTTTCGGCGTCGAACGGCACCTGGCCGGTGAGGCATTCGTACAACACGATGCCGAGCGAGTACAGGTCGCTACGCGGTTCGGTGGGCACGCCCAGAACCTGTTCGGGAGAGAGGTACTTCGCGGTGCCGACCATGACGTTGTCGAGCGTGATGTCGTCGGTGCGGCCCACCGCGGTGGCGATGCCGAAGTCGGTGAGCAGCACGCGGTGCGCTGGCGTGATCAAGATATTGGCCGGCTTCACATCACGGTGCACCAACCCACCACGGTGAGCCGCGTCGAGCGCGTCCGACAGCGCGATACCGATGTGCACGGTGTCGGCGATGGAGAGGCGACCCTCGTCGTCGAGAAGCTGGCGCAGTGTGCGACCGGGTACGAGCTCCATGATGACGGCTTCGAGCCCGCGGTCGTTCACCGAGTCGAACACGTTCACGATGTTCGGATGATTGAGACGCGCCGCAGCAACGGCTTCGCGACGGAAGCGTTCGACCACCAGCGGATCGGCGGCGAATTCGGCGCGCAGCAGCTTCACGGCAACCTTGCGATCGAGCACGATGTCGGTGGCGGTCCACACCTCGGCCACGCCACCAAACGCGAGTGGCCGCTCGAGCCGATAGCGGCCACCAAGGACGCGTGAGACGACAGTCGGGTCCTCGTTCACACCGAACCGCCAATCGGGCAGAACACTAGGAAGCCGGGACCTGGAAGACGACCGCGATCGTGCCGGTGCCGGCGTGACTTCCGATAACCGGACCGATGTCGCCGATCACGATGGGATGGGGGTAGATCGCCTGCAACTGCGACACCAGCGTGTCGACATCGGTGGTGGCGGCATGCACGACGGCCAGGTTCTCGATGGATCCGCGTGTGGCGATCTCGCTGCGCACTTTCTCCACAAGGAACGCCATGGCCTTGCTGCGCGTGCGCTGCTTGCCGCCTTCTTCCACCTTGCCGTGACGGATCTCGATGATCGGCTTGATGGACAGCACCGAGGCGAGCAGCGCTTTGGCGTTGCCGATACGGCCACCCTTCTTCAGATTCTCGAGGGTGTCGAGCGCGCCCCAGACCTGGGTGCGTTCGGCCAACGACGTGACCAGGGCGGCAACCTCGGCTTCGGATGCTCCCTGCGCGGCGTGGCGCGCCGCAGCAACCGCGATCATGCCCTGGCCAATGGTGACCGACCGCGAATCAACGACGGTGACGCTGATGTCATCGGCGACGGCTCGAGCGGCAAGTTGCGCCGACTGAATGGTGGCCGACAGTTCGCCCGAGAGGGAAACGACCACGACACCCGTGGCGCCCTGGTCTTTCAGCGTGCGGTAGGCGACCTCGAACGCGCCGGGGGACGGTGCCGCGGTGGACGGCAGAACGGCTGACGCTTTCGAGCGCCGCCAGAATTCCGCAACGCTGAGATCTTGGCGATCGACAAACTCCTCCGCCCCAAAACGAATGGAGAGCGGCACGATAACGATGCCGAGTTCGTCGGCTAACGCTTGGGGAAGATCACACGCGGAATCGGTAACGATGCGGACGGCCACACACGAAAACTAACCGGTCGCAGCGCGCGAAGGGTGCCGCAATGCATCTGCTACCGCTCGTTTTCGCCGTCGCGTGCGGCGGGCGTGCGATATCCACCATGTGACCAGCACCAGGCCTGCCCCGACCGAGAGTGCGAGGCCGAGGCCTCCGTAGGCGATGGCCTGCACGTCGTAAACCCCGGTTGCGAGCAACTGATCACCGACGGGAGTGAGCACTTCGAGCGTGATTGGATAGAGACCGTCACGGGTCTCGATCGGCATGTCGTCTTTCTGGAACAGGCCGTCGACGATGGTGACGATCTGGTCGTTGGGCACAAAGTCGGCCCGGGCACTACTGAAGTGAAGTTTCACCTTGATCGGAGCCGACAGTTTGCTGGTGATGCGGATGGGGATGGCGCCCTTTCCGGCTGCCACGCTGAAGGTCTGCTTTTCGAGAGGGTCGATGGCAGTTTGCATGGCCTCGGTGGGCGCCTTGGCCGCCGCGATGTAGGCAGCTCGTTGGATGTCGGTGAGCGCTGTTGATGATGCGACGTTGAGCAGAGCCGTTGTTTCAGCAGGTGGCGTGGTCATCATCGATGTCAGCGCGCCGATGCCGAGGTTGACCAGTGCCAACTGTCCGCCGACATCGACGGTTTTGACCGGTGGAACCTCGCGAAATGTTCGTGGTGTCTTCACCGTTGGCACGTCGCGCCGGAATTGCTGCACCGTCACCGGGCGTAGGCCACCACTGCTACTCAGGCGGGCCACCAGCGTGTCGAGTGGACCGCCAGCTTCGGCCGACCAGTCGAGAGGAGCCACGAGCACGACGCCGGGAAGGGTTGCGCCGGGCGTCGGACTGAGCGCTTGGAGTTGGGCAACAAAACCGTTCACCGCGTTCAGGGGATCGCTTCGGGTGCCGATCAGGGTTGCGAAGTCGTTGGCACCGACCATGGCCGGGAGCGCATCGGTTCCCGCGTTGGGCGGGATCGTGATCGACACCGGCCCGAGTGGTCCGACGTCATCGCTGCCAACGCTGGCGAGCGCGGTAGGCAGCGTCACCAGCGTGGTCAAACCACCGGCTCGGGCCAGTTTCAGGCCATCGCGATCGACAGTTACCGAAGAGAATCGGGTGCCGGAATCAGCGACGTCGGCCCCAAGCCAGTCGGACAGGATGCGCTTTCCGTCTGCCAGCTGCTGCTGGTAGATGTCGCTCAAACCGCTGCGCGCAGCCAGCGACGGGTCGATGGTGACGGCAGTGTCGACGACGACCTCACCGCGTTTGGCGATGGTTGCCAGCCGCGACGCAAGGGCGCGGTCCTCCGCGGTGGAATGCAGAAGGGTGTCGATGATGTCGGGCCGGATGGCGAGGGTGAGTGGCACGGTCGGTGCGGTTGCCCCTATACGGTCGATGGCGTTGAGACGATTGCGCGTGGCCTCATCCAGTATCCGGGAACCGTCGGGCTGCAACACCGGAGCCCGATCCACGGGGAACACCATGGCGACCTCAACCGGCCGGCTGGTGGGGTCGACCCGAACGAGAAACGTTGTCAGGCGGGCGAGGGTGACCGAGCCCTTCTGCACGCTGATCAGGACCGGGTAGAGCCCGGCGGTCTTGAGGCGAAAGGTGCCATCGTGCCCGTCGCTGCTCGTGGGCACGGTCAGCGTCACCCGGTGGTCGGGCCCGAGTGCGGTGTCGGTCGGAAGTCGCAGCCCGGGAAAGAACTGTTGACCACGTACCTTCCCCTGCATCGCTGCGGCTACTGCGGCTCGATCACCATCCACGGGTAGGTACACATCGAGCGCAATCACGGCGTCGGGCGGCGCGTCGTTGACCTCGACGCTGAACGTCGCCGACCCATCCGGCGGTACCGTCGCCGACTCACCAATCAGTTTGATGACTGTGTCAGCAGCCGCAGCCCGCTCCGCGGGAACAAGCCCAACAAAGATAGTTGCGATCGCAACTATGACATGCCTCGTTCGGTCGCTACCGCTCCGTCTCTCTCGGACTCGCTTCCCTCGGACGATCCTGCCAGCGCCGTCGATGGATCTGTCGATTAGGGACCCTCTCATCAGACATTCCAGCCGATGACGCCGAGCCGCTCGGGTTGGATGGCAAAGCCGTGGCGCTCGTACAGCGCGCGGGCGCGGTGATTGTCGGTTTGGGTATTGATGGTGACGCTGGTCGCGCCTCGGCGACCGAGCCAACCGAGGCTGTCGCGCAGCAGCGCGCCTGCGTAGCCGCGACCTTGATGGACCGGATCAACGGCGAGGCGCTGGATGAACCCGCGCGTGCCGTTGGCGCCACTGATGAGGTAGCCGACTGGTTGGTCGTCGACCATCACCGCGCGGAGTCGACTGATGCTGGTGGCGGCCATTGCATCGGCCAACGCCACGGTGTCGAAATGCCAGAATCCGCCGAACGCCCGGTAGTCGAGGTGCGCGATGCGGTGGTCGGGGCGATGCCGCTGCACCATGCCCGCACCACGGTGCCAGATATGGCGCGGTGCCGGGTCGTGGAGGCTCAACAGGAGGAGTTCCTGCACCAGCGTGCCGCCGACGGAGAGGAACGGGGCATAGTCGCAGGGCCTCAGGGCCTGGCTGATGACCGATGGAATACCTCGGGCGTGACACACATCGAGGGCGCGTTGCATGAGGTCGGGCCCAGGCGCGTCCCGGTCAGCGAGCAGCGCAAGGGTGGCGGGACGCTCGGTATTGACCGGCGGAACGACTTTGACGGCGCGCCAACCGGCCCGAAGCACAAGCGGCGCCGAGACCCGCGTGCCACGGTGGCCGCTCGATGAAAAAGAGCGCGGCGCAAGTTTCACTGGAGGTGAACGGTAGTGGCGCTACGCCCGATCCGACCACCACCACCCGTTCGCGCATAGAACAAGGGGGTGAAACCGATCCGATTCCGCGCCGTTGTCGGCTGCGTCCTCGTGCTGCTCAGTGTCGTGAGCTGCGGTTCCTCCACGCCCAAGGACGCATCGTCTGGCCCGGTTGGCAAGCCGCTCACACTCGCTCAGGCTGAGGTGCTGGCGTCGGTGCTCACCAAGAACTTTGACGAGGGCGGTGCGGTGTTCACCGTGACCGTTCCCTACAGCGCCCAGACGACCTACTCGCTGAACGGTTCGATCGACTACACCAAGGGCACCGCCCAGTCGACGCTGCGCATCACATCCCCTGGTAAGGATCCGGTCGAGAGTGAACTGCTGTGGACGAAGCAGGAGGTCCTCGAGCAGATCCCGGGCCTCACAGAGGCCGTGGCCGCGAAAGGTCGGCCCGGCGTGAACTTTGTATCCCGACCCCTCACCACCTCCTCTCCGCAGGATGTCGTGCTCAATCTGCTGCTCGGCACCGCGTCGCAGCAGCGCGAGAACCCGGCGCTCATCCAGCAGGGAACGGCCCAGGGTGACAGTGCGTTTCTGCGCACCGACACCCTGCGCAACACGCCCGTCGACGTCTACCGGTTTGGCAACAAGACCACCTACTGGGTGGGCCACGACGACGGCGTGCTTATGCGCTTTGAAGCCACCCTGGCCATTGCTCCGGGTGTCACGGTGATCGACTTCCTCGAACACAAACCCATCAGCATTCCCGGGCCCAAAGCCAGCGAAGTTGTTTTCGCCTCCGAGATTCCCGATGTGATGAAATCCTTGACCGGAAACACCATTCCACCGGCCGCCAAACCGCCCGTTGTGGTGACGACCAAACCCTGACCCGCTCGACCACATCGGGCAAGGGGTGAAACCAGATGATTTCGTGATGTTTGACTCTGGTCCGTAACGATTGCGTGTCTGGTTTGTTCGATGTTCTGCTAGCGAAGCTCAAGATGCCGCTCTAGCCATTGTCACGGTGCGCGGTTGCGAGCGATAACAGTTTCACTTCTCGAACGAAGGCGGAGTTGTTATGGCGTTCTTTACTTATCTTCCTCGGCGGCGCGCAGCAGCGGTCGGCGTGCTCTCGTTGGTGGCATTCGGCTTGTCCGGTGCCAACCTCGTCGGCGGATCTCAAACCGGTCGGGCCTCCGCAGCTGGGGTTGACCCCGCGTCGGTGGCCTCCATTGTGAGCGGCCTGGACAAGACCGGCGAGGGACCGAGGTTTGAGACCACGGTGTTCGGCTACCAGGAAGACACCCTTCCGGTACCGAACGTTGATGCGGTTGTTTCCTTCGGGGATGAAAAGCCCGACCCGAATGGCCCCTATCCCATCCCCCAGACGGTGGCGCCGCAGCCGAGCCACGCGGCGCACGCCACCGTCGGACAAATCGGCGCGGTGTACGGCATCGCGCACAGCGAAGGCAACCCGGACGCCACGTCGGCTGCCGCAAAGGCGCCTCGCTCGTTCTACGGCGCGTACCTGAAGTCGCAAACCCGTTTCGGCGACAGCGGCCCCGGTGGCATCTACGTTCGCAGCGGCAACACGGTGACCCCGTACGTCACCATCCCCAACGCCGGCGGCCCTGAGACAAAACTCGGTGGCCTGCACGCCGAAACCGGTACCGACATCACAACCAAGGTTGGCAAGGCCAGCCTCGGTGACCTGGAGATCGACGCCGAGGAGCACTTCCTCTACGTCACCAATCTCTTTGACGGCCTCGTCTACCAGGTGGACACCTGGAGCAACACCGCGGCCGTCGCCTTGGCGAAGTCGCCCAACAATTGCGCTGACGCGGCCGACCAACACCCCTTCGGTCTGAAGGTGAAGGGTTCCACGGTCTACCTCGGCACGGTGTGTTCGGCCGAGACCAGCAAGGATCCGGCCAAGCTCGGCGCCGACGTGTGGGCCTACAACACGGCCACCAAGACCTGGGCCGCAACGCCAGTCATGCACGCCGTCCCGGTCAACGGTTCCTTCGGCGGCTTCACGCCATGGAGTGACGACATCTCGGGTGATGTTGTCGGCAACCGGGGCGCGATGCTCACCGGTATCGACATTGATCCGAGTGGATCGATGGTGCTCGGCCTGCGCAACCGCGCCGGCGACATCGGCACCACCAGCGCTACCTACAAGCAGATCGACGGCAGTGGCGCCGTTTCCATCACACCGCCGAACGGCGCAGGCGGATGGAAGAGCTTCATCGAGGTCGATCCCAACGTCGCCAACGTCAACGCCGCGCCGGATGCGCCACTCGTTGCGCCCCGCACGTTCGAAACCGGCTCAAGCGCACTGGGAGCCGTTGTCAGCGTGCCCTTCACCCACGCCGGTCTGCCCGGTTCGGAGATCGCGGCGAGTCAGCGCGACGTGTTCAGCTGGAGCGCTCAGGGCGCTCTCTGGTTCGACGTTACCAATGCGGGCCCGCTGGCGATTGCCGCTGGTGAAGAGGCCAACCGCGTCAGTAACTTCGCCAAGGCCTCCGGCCTCGGCGACCTCGAACTGCTGGCAACCTGGCGTGCCTTCGGTGACCGGGTGTGGCTCGACTCCAACGGCGACGGCCTGCAGACCAGTGGTGAGAATGGCATCGCCGGCGTGAAGCTCAATCTGAAGAGCACGTGCACCTCGGCCACGCTGAAGTCGGTTACCACTGACGCTCAGGGCCACTACTCGTTCTACGTGAAACCGTTTGAGGCGTACACAGTCGTTGCTGATGCAACAAACTTCGCCACTGGCGGAGCGTTGGTCGATCACACCTACACCCAGCAGGTCGCTGGCGACGGCACCAACAATTCCAAGGCCGACCTCGGCACCGGATGTGTCACGGTGGCCAAGGCCAGCCGTGAAGATGTGAACAACACCTACGACATCGGTGTGAAGCCCCTCCCTGAGGTGACCTACGCGGTTGGCGATCGAGTGTGGGTGGACGCCAACGGCAACGGTGCGTTCGACGACACCGAAAAGGGTCTTAAGGACGTCTGCGTGCAGGCCTTCATCGGCACCACAAAGGTGGGCGCCGAGGTGCTCACCAATGCGGATGGCTACTACGTCATCGGCGGACTCGCGGAGGGCGACTACACCCTGGCCTTCACCTGTCGCCTGCCTGCTGGCTATTCCTTCACCACGCCAACCGCCGCAGGAGTGGCTGACGACAAGAACTCGGATGCATTGGCAACTGGCGTGACTCGTGTTGTCACGCTCGATGCCACTGCTCCGGCCGCCACAGCGGCCGACCGAGCCGAGCTCGGTGCCTTCGTGGGGGACAAGATCATCCGCACGATCGACGCCGGTCTGAAGGCGCCCGTTGAACCACGCTTCGCCGTCGGCGACAAGGTGTGGCTCGATGTGAATCACAACGGTCGCCAAGACATCGGTGAGAGCCCGGTTGGCAACGTTTCGGTCACGCTGTTCGCGTCCGGTAGCACCACCCCGCTGTGGGAGAAGGCCACCAACACCGATGGCTTCTACATCTTCGACAACCTGGCCAAGGGCAGCTACACCCTGAAGTTCGCGACGCCTGCCGGCTACCGCCTTACCACGCCCAACGCCGCTGGCGTTGCCACCGACGTCAACTCCGACGCCACTGCTGATGGCACCACCGCAGCGTTCGTGCTGGACGCCCCGAGCAACCCGCAGGCCCTCAACATGACCACCCAGGTCCCGCAGGGTTCCGTCGGTAGCTACATCAACGCCACCATCGACGCCGGCCTCTACGTGCCGCTGGCGATTGGTGATGTGGTGTGGTCTGACACCAACGGCGACGGCATCCAGAACGCCGGCGAGCCGGGTGTGGCGGGCGTGAAAGTCACCCTGACCAGCGACGGTGCCGCGGCAAAGGATGCCAACGGCGCACCCGTTGCGCCGGTCGTCACGGCCGCCGACGGGAGCTATCACTTCGACAATCTGCTCCCCGGCACCTACGTGGTGACGTTCACCGACACACCCTCCAGCCTGCCGTTCGTCGCCCCCAAGGCACCCAACTCGAACGCCTCGAACGACTCCGACGTCGACCCGGCTACGGGATCGGCCACGGTCGTCCTGCCCGCAGCGGGCGGGGCCCTCGTGTTGACCACGCCGGCTGACGGCGCCTTGACCGCGACGTTTATCGATAAGACGGTGGACGCCGGACTGGTCGCCCCGTCGTACAGCATTGGCAACCGCGTCTGGTTCGACGAGAACGACAACGGCGTCGTCGACTCGGGCGAGTACGGCATCGCTGCAGTCGTCGTTCGCCTCTACACGGCGGCGGCCGACGGAGGCACCGGTGATTTCATCGCCGGTCAAGAGACGGACACCAACGGTTTCTACCGGTTCACCGGTCTTGCCGCCGGCAACTACGTGGTGCGAGTCGAAGCAGTGAACTTCGCCGATGGAGGTCACCTGGTTGGCTTCCTCAGCTCATTCGTCGATGAGACAAATCCAAACGATGACAAGGACCTGAACGACAACGGTATCGGTGAGCTCGGCGGTCCGAACCCGGTCACGTCGGGTGTCATCACGCTCGGCCCCGGCGCCTCGGAACCGACAGGTGAGCTTGACCTCGGCCCCGGTGGTCAAGGTGCCAGTGATGCTCAGGCCAACATGACGGTGGACTTCGGTTTCACGGTCGTCGTCGACCTTGGCATCACCAAGACGCTGGTTTCGAAGGAACTCGGCAAAGGCAGCACCATCACCTGGAAGATTGCCGTTGACAACAACGGCAGCGTGGCCGTTGACGGCGCCAAGGTGGTTGACCTGCTTCCGATCAGTGTGAAGCCGGGCAAGGCCAGCGGCGACGGATGGTCCTGCGCCTTCGCCGGTCAGGAGTTGACCTGCGTCCACGCCGGCCCGCTGGCAGCTGGAGCGGAGAGCAGCTTTGAGGTAAGCGGCGAAGTGCTGATCTCGAATGGCAGCATCCTGAACAGCGCAACGGTCAGCAACCCTGGCGGACCCGATGTCTTCACCGCCAACGACGCCGATCAGGTGAGTGCTGCGGTGCTTACCAAGGTGTTGGTCGGAAAACTGCCTCGCACCGGTTCTGACACCTGGAAAAAGGCGGCGGTCATCGCCGATCTGTTGGCAACGCTGGGTGCCGTCATGGTTATCCACGACACCTACACCCGTCGTCGTCGGGCGCTCGGCTTCTTCGCTCGCTA
The DNA here is from genome assembly GCA_963791625.1 of uncultured Acidimicrobiales bacterium. Lineage (GTDB taxonomy): Bacteria > Actinomycetota > Acidimicrobiia > Acidimicrobiales > Ilumatobacteraceae > JANMCE01. The sequence goes on along the minus strand of CAWBTA010000015.1, from coordinate 1,137,968 downwards.
GAAGTCGGAAACTCTTGACGCAGTCTGTGCGTCATCACGGTTGAGGAAACCGGTCGGGCTGGGCGTGAGCCCGACCGGTAACCTCCTTTACGTGACACCTGATCGTTTTGCGCCCGTGCTGGCTGAGATCGCTCCGCTCTCGGATCGGTTTCGGGCGGCCGGGCATGAGATCTACCTGGTCGGAGGCGCCGTTCGGGACTTGCTGGTCGGGGGAGTGGACTCGGTTGACCTTGATCTCACGACGCCCGCTCGGCCCGATGAAATCAAGCGGCTGGTGGCCGGATGGGCCGACGATGTGTGGACCCAGGGTGAGAAGTTCGGCACCATCGGCGCCCGCAAGGACGGCGTGGCCTTTGAGATCACCACGCACCGGGCCGACAGCTATGAGCCCGATACGCGCAAGCCGATCGTTTCGTTTGGTGACTCGATTGAAGAGGATCTCGCTCGACGTGATTTCACGATCAACGCCATGGCGCTGCGCCTGGGTGATAAGCCCGAACTGATCGACCCGTATGGCGGCATTTCCGACCTGGTCGGCAAAGTGCTGCGCACGCCGCTGTCCCCTGAGATCAGCTTCACCGATGATCCGCTGCGTATGTTGCGGGCTGCTCGCTTCATCCCCCGGTTCAACCTCACGCCCATGCCCGAGCTGATCGCCGCATGTCGAGAAATGGCGCCGCGTCTTGAGATCGTGTCGGCCGAACGCATGCGTGACGAGCTCGACAAGCTGCTCACGTTGCCCAAGCCGGGCGATGGGTTGCGGTTCCTTGTAGGCACCGGTCTGGCCGATCACTTCTTGCCCGAATTGCCCCAGATGAAGTTGGAGCAGGATCCGATCCATCGGCACAAAGACGTCCTTGCCCACACCATTGCCGTGGTGGAAAACGTTCAGCCCGAGGCCCGCCCCGGGCTCGACTTTCGCATCACCCGCCTGGCCGCGTTGTTCCACGATGTCGGCAAGCCGAAGACCCGGTCATTCAAGAAGGGCACCGGCGTCACGTTTCATCATCACGATGTTGTCGGTGCGCGCATGACGAAGGACCGCATGCAGGCCCTGAAGTACTCATCGGCCGATGTGGAAGCCGTGTCGCAGTTGGTCGACCTGCATCTGCGTTTTCACACGTACAAGATGGGCTGGACCGATGCGGCCGTACGCCGCTACGTGCGTGACGCCGGTCCGCTGCTCACCGAGCTGAACGTGCTGACCCGATGTGACTGCACCACCCGTAACGAGAAGAAGGCGGCCATGCTCGGCGGGCGTATGGACGAGCTGGAAGCTCGCATCGTGGAACTGAACGAAGCTGAAGAGCTGGCCTCCATCCGCCCAGAGATGGATGGCCAGGCCGTGATGGATCACCTGGATATTCCACCTGGTCGCGAGATCGGCCAGGCTCTTGCGTTCCTCCTTGAAATCCGTATGGAGGAGGGCTTAGTCGGTGATGAAGAGATCCGCCATCGCCTCGACGAGTGGTGGGGGACACGTCGCGGAAGCTGAGGTGCAAGCCGCGACTCCTGTGATTCTCCCCCGTTCCGGCTGTGATTATCTTGAGAACTGATCCTGCAGTAAATCTTAAGAATTGGTGAGCTCGAACCGAAATACGGAAGGTGACTACACAAACAGTTTCCTTCCGCACGAAAGTGGTACGGGCCCTTGTGGGGCTCGGCGCGAGTGCCTCTGCCATCGGTTTGGTTGTTTCATCACCAGCATCGGCCCTCCCCACTCCCACTCTGTCCTTTCCCTTCGTCGAGTCGATGACTGGCCCGACTCTTGACGACCCGAACTGGTTGGTGGCGGGCCCGGCCACGCTGACCGGCACACCCGGCACACCCGGCATGATGCGGCTGACCACGACCGCCGGCGGCCCGGTTGGTAGCGCCATTCTGGATACACCGATTGATACCTCGGAGGCCTTCACGGTCGACTTCGACTACGACATCACCTACGACGGTTACCAGGCTGCTGATGGCTTGTCGATGTTCTTGTTGGACGGGGCCGAGGCCTCTCCGGCTCCGGGTGCCGGCGGTGGTTTCCTCGGCTATGCCACCGACGGCACGAACCCTGGTGCGACCGGCGGCTACGTCAGCGTCGGATTCGATGAGTACCACGGCAGGTATCTCCTGACGGGGTCAGGGTCGGGAACGCAGGGTTACGGCGTCATCTCTGACAGGAACGCGTATTCTCCGACCTATCTTCCGGTGCTGACCTTCGGCACGCCCGCGAAGGTCCATGTTGTGTTCGACCACGGTGTCATCACGGTTGACGTCGGCGGCGTGCGGTTGTTCGACCATGTCGATCTCACGACCATCGTTGGCCAGGCTGGGGTTCCCTCCTCCGTCAAGCTCGGTTTCGCGGGAGCGACCGGTGGTGTAACTGCGCAGCATCAGATTCGCAATGTGTCACTCTTCCAGCAGTCCGACGTGCTGCGTGTTGCTCCTTCGGCCACGTACCAGGACGGTGACGGAGGATTTCTAGTCAGCGCAGAGGTGACCAACGTGGGTCAGGACGCAATAGAGGACGCGGGGCTTCAGATTTCGAACAACGGTGTCGCCCAGCCCGATTCCACGTGGACCTGCGTTGCGGCTGCCCCGGCGATATGCGAGGCCGAGACGACCGGACCGATAACCGGCTTCTCCCTCCCTGGCGGTAGCCACATCACCGTGACCCAATGGGTCCCCGCCAACTCCGGTGACGCCGTGACCTTGGCGGCCTCTTCGTCGAGCGACCCCGCCCATCGGTGGACCGAGCAACTTCAACTGACGTACCCGTATGTCTACATTTCGTCTGATGCGGTCCCGATGAACTCCGAGGACGAAGTTCTGCAGCTTAACTTCGGCGAGTCGGCGTCGGGTTGGTCAATCGACTCTCTCTCGGCCCTGCATGGCACAGTGACCGCGTCGACTGATGGCGCGTCTTTGCTCTACACACCCGAGACCGACTATGTCGGGTCCGACGCGATCGCCATTTCCTTTCGTAACGGACAGGTCCTGGCCACGGGCTACTCGGCTGAGATCTCCGTTCTCGACAACGCGAAGCCGACCGCGACATTTATCGCGCCATCGAGCGTTCAGCATGGCTCCAGCATCGATATCCCGCTGACGCTTGCCGATACTGATGGTGATGAGGTGTTCGTCGATGGATGGGATACCGAACAAGCCTGCGTGAACCTGAACGGCACGGTACTTACCTACGACACAACTTGTAATGGGGATTGGTACGGCTTTACCGGGACGGACACGGTGTACTTCACCATCTCTGACGGCAACTACTACGTCGACTACCAGTTCGATATCGAAGTAACCAACGAAGCGCCCACCGCCACCTTTACGGCGCCCGTGAGCATCAACCACGGCAGCACTGTCGAGATCCCGCTTACCTTCTCTGATCCTGATGGTGATGAGGTGTTCGTCGATGACTGGTGGACCGATTCGGACACCTGCGTCGACACGACCGAAACGGGGCTCATCTATGACCCAACCTGTGACGGGACTTTTGCCGGGACGGACACGGTGTACTTCACCATCTCTGACGGTGCCGACTACGTCGACTACCAGTTCGACGTCGAGGTGCTTGGACCGACCGTTACCCTGACGGCGCCAACGGTTCAGGAAGGCAAGAGCTCGACCATCCCGTTCACCCTCTCGGATCCGGCGTCCGGTCACTCGGTGACGCTTGCTGACGGCGAAGATGCTCCTTGGGCCGACAACGGTTCCGTCGTGGTTGAGGGAAGCAACGTGGTGTACACACCGAACGAGTCGTTCGTCGGTGAAGACACCATCCACTTCTGGGTGCTCGATGACATCGGGCAGCCGGACAACATGTATCCGTCGTTCATTCGTACGTCGGCAACCGTAACCGTGGAGGCGAACACCGCCCCGACCGCTTCGGCATCCGCGGCTGTAGTGGAGACCGGATCGTCCGTAACGATTCCTGTCACACTCGCCGACGCCGATGACAATGTCGTCGAACTCGTTGCGGCTGAGGCTGATCACGGTGGCGTGGTGATCGACGGATCGAACCTGGTCTACACCCCGGTAGCCGGCTATACCGGCCCGGACGAGATTGCGTTCAGCTTCTCCGACTACCTGACGTCGGGCGACGCTGTGGTTGGTGTCACCGTGCGCCCATTGAACAGCGCACCGACCCCCCCGGCCAATGATGACCCAACCCCGGAAATTACAGGTGAGGCCGATGACGATCTCAGCCTCGTTATTGAGGGCGTGACCGACGCCGATGGCGACACGCTGTCGCTTGACATCACGACGCAGCCGGCCCACGGCACGGTCAGCATTGAGGATGCCACGCCGCAGCGCGCCGGCCTTCGGGCTGCGGCGATCGGTGTGAACGGCGTGCGTGTGGTCTACACGGCAAACGCTGGTTTCTCGGGTGCTGACTCGTTCACCTACCGGGTGAGCGACGGCCATGGCGGCTCGTACAGCCGCACCGTTTCGGTCAACGTTCTGGCTGCCGCGGCTTCACCGGCCGCTCCGGCCGCTCCGGCCGCACCCGCTGCCCCGGCTCGCCCCGCCAGTGGTCGGCTGCCGGTGACGGGTGGCGACGCCGGCATGCTGCTCGGCCTAGCCGCGGCGGCGCTGGTTGCTGGTCTCGGTTTGCTCGGCGTGAGCCGCCGCAGGACCGCCCGCTGATTTCAGTCACGTCAGGTTTCACCCAGCGAAACCTGACCTGACTGATCCACGTCATTGATCGGATGGCCCGCCTTCTCGAGGCGGGCCATCCATCGTTTTCACACTCTTACGCGACTTTTACCCCACGGCCTTCGTCCAACTCACGGGACAACGTAGAATTCGCGGGCGGGTTTCTTGATGATTCCTTAACAAATCGTCAAGACAGGAATGGATTTTGGTGACTATGGCCGACGTACGAGTGCTTATCGCCGAGCCCGATGAAACGTTGCGAAGCGCCTTGGGTGCCGAGCTTCGTCGGGAAGGCTTCGACGTGGCGGAGTTCTCCACCGAGACCGACCTGCCGGGTATGGTCGCGTTTCAGCCAGTGCTGGCGCTACTGGCTATCGAGCCGGGGCGTTGCGACGGGCTGTCCATCGCACGAACGCTCGGGTCGTCGGGTGAAACCAAGCTGATTTTTCTCTCATCGCTGGCCGATGTGCACGACCGACTCGCCGGATTCGATCTTGGCGCCGAGGACTACGTGACCAAGCCGGTCGCGTTGCCCGAGCTGATGGCCCGCGTCCGGGTGATTCTGCGACGCTCGATTGCCTCGGCGCACGAGACGATCACCGTGGGCGACGTGGTCATCGACCTCGAAGCCGCGGTTGTGAAGCGTGGCCGCCACGTCATCGAACTGACCGGTACCGAGTTCAAACTGCTCACCTATCTTGCACGTCACGCCGGGCGGGTGGTGGCGAAATCGCAGTTGCTCAACCACGTCTGGGCATCGGACATGTACGATCCCAACCTGGTCGAAGTGCATATGAGCGCGTTGCGTCGCAAGGTTGACGCCCACGGGCCGCGGTTTATCCGCACGGTTCGAGGTGTCGGCTATCGGCTCGACCCACCGCCCGCGGAGGAGTCCGTTGACAGCGTCGTGGCGGCTCTGGCCGGACCACGTGAACGCGAATTCCAGGAGCTGGCGTCCGGCACGCACCGGCTGAGCGACCTCGTGCACGATCTTCTTGAGCGTGACCGGACCAATCAACTGCTCCCTGAGCATGAGTTCGGCCCGGTCGATTTGGTCAAGGTCGTCGACAGCCTTCTGGCCACCGTCCCCCCGGATCGTTCGGTGAAACTGAATCGACTCGGGCTCACCATCGCCCCGGTTCTTGGTGATCAGGCCCGGCTTGGTGTGCTGCTGGGAAACGTGGTCGACAACGCCGTCCGCAACTCCCCGACGGGTGGTGAAGTGACCGTCACGATCGAGGTCGCCGTCCACGAGATTCTGGCCAAGGTGCAAGATCAGGGACCTGGTGTAGCTCCTGCTGATCGGGAACGCATCTTCGACCGGTTTGTGCGTCTCGACACGACCAGGCTGAGCGACAACGACGGTCTCGGCCTCGGTCTTGCCATCAGCCGAGCCATCGCCACCGAACACGGCGGCCGCCTCACCTGTGACGATGCGCCCTCGGGAATCGGCGCCCTGTTCACGCTTCGACTTCCGGCCCCGCAGATCAGCCTCTCCGCCTAGGAGGTGGGCCGCCAGCCGCGTCAGACCCCGAGTTTGCGAGCCCGTAGGAGCAGCATGGGTGGCACCATGGCGTTCGGTGTGCGGGGTTCGGGCTCAAGCAACACGTCGACCTGGAAATTGGCTCGGCTGAGCGTGGTGAAAAGGCTGCTGACCGTGTGCGGCTGAAGGAGTCCCCAATACGAGTGCTGCACCGTGTTGTTGTGGATCATGTTGGCGAATGGATGGGGGAGGGCAAGCACGAATGACGCGCCCGTCTTCAACACCCGATGCACCTGGCGGAAGAGTCGATTGGTGTCATCCACCCGATCAAGACCACCAACACACACCACCACATCGACCGACGCGCTGGTAGCAAACCCGAGATCGGCCAAGTCAGCGAGATGGCATTCGATGGCTACCTCGTTGGCTTCGGCGTGGCGGCGAACCAACGCAATGTTCTCAACGGACGGATCAACAACCATGGTGCGCGCGCCGCGACGAGCGAGACCGATGGCATTCACCGCCGATGTCACCCCGAGCTCAATCACCCGTTTGCCGTTCACATCACCGCAAAGCCGCAAATCGGACTCGTCCGGTAGGTGGTCGCCGTAGGAAAGGGTCATGTCGTCCACCCCCCAAGTGTCGCTCCACCCAGCCCCCGTGCGGTGGATGGCTGTTACGGCAAGATGCCCGCAAGATCGGGCGGTTTCTCTATTCGTGGCCAAATCGTCCCTTTAGCCTGAAACCAACGCGAGGATCCCCCGAACCTCGCTTTGCCGCGAAGGGTCACCATGAAGGTCGTCATTTTGGCGGGCGGCGTCGGAAGCCGCCTGAGCGAGGAAACCGAAATTCGCCCAAAGCCGATGGTCGAGATCGGTGGGCGCCCGATTCTGTGGCACATCATGAAGCACTACGCCCACTATGGCCTGAACGATTTCGTCATTTGCCTCGGCTACAAGGGCGAGTACATCAAGAAGTACTTCTCCGATTCCCTGTCGCTGGCCGCTGACCTCACCATCGACTTTGCCAACGGCTCCATCGAGACCCACGCCGGACCGAAGGATGACTGGCGGGTCACGCTGGTCGACACGGGAGCCACCACCGAGACAGCCGGCCGTTTGCTCAAGATCCGCAGCCACCTGGGCAACGAGCCGTTCATGATGACCTATGGCGACGGCGTGGCCGATGTCGATCTCGATCTGCTGCAGAAGTTCCACGCCAACCATGGCCGTCTCGCGACCGTGACGGGTGTGCATCCGGTGGCCCGCTTCGGAGCGATGACCCTTGATGGAGACATGGTCGTCAACTTCGCCGAGAAGCCCCAGATGTCCGAAGGCTGGATCAACGGCGGCTACTTCGTGCTCAACCCGGGCGTCTTCGATCACATCTCTGGAGATGTCGACTGGGCCAAGGCCCCGATGGAGAGCTTGGCGTGCGCCGGAGAGTTGGCCGCCTATCAGCATGAGGGTTTCTGGCAGTGCATGGACATGATCCGCGACAAGATGTTCCTTGAGTCCCTTTGGGAGTCCGGCAACCCGCCGTGGAGATGCTGGGAGTAACCCGCGTTGCTGTTCACCCCGACCGCCATCGACGGCGCCTGGATCATCGACCTTGACCGCAAGGCCGACGAACGTGGATTCTTCGCCCGCGCCATCTGCCAACGCGAGTACATCGAGCACGGCATCGCCGCCGACATCCGCCAGGCCAACATCTCGGTCGGGTTTCGGGCCGGAACGTTCCGTGGCTTGCACGCTCAGTGTCCGCCCGCAGTTGAGACCAAGATCATCCGTTGCATGAGCGGCGCGTTGCTGGATGTGCTGGTTGATTTGCGTCCCGAGTCGGCCACGTTCGGGCGGTGCCTGTCGGTCGAGCTGACCGCGGAGACCGGCCGTTCGTTGGTGGTACCCGATCGCTGCGCGCACGGTTTCCTGACGCTCGTCGATGACACTCGCGCCATGTACACCGTCAGCGACTTCCACGTTCCCGGCGACGAAGTCGGGCTGAATTGGGACGACCCCGTGGTGGCGGTCCAGTGGCCTGTCATCCCCACGGTGGTGTCCGACAAGGATCGCTCCTGGCCGACGTTCGCCTCACAACGCGCCACCCTTCTCCAGAGGATGACTCTGTAGGCACCGAGGTCGTCCGGCCGGGCCCGCATTGTGGTTTCACGCGTTAGCCTTCTCTCGATGGCCAAAGGCGCAGGTTTCGCGGCCGGGCACCTGCGAGGTGGACCGAACGGGGTAGTTGACCATCGTTTGTCGCGCCAGCATCTCATCAACGAATTTCGCCGCGGCCGCTTAGCGCAGCACCAGGTCTGTGATGCCCATCCCGAGTTGATCCGAGCCGCCCGCGCCCTGGGTGAACCAGGTTCTGTTGCCTGCCCTATTTGCGAAGACGCCAAAGTCGTGCTCGTCACCTACGTGTTCGGCCCGCGGTTGCCATCGTTTGGTCGATGTATCTCCTCCAAACGGGAAATGGTCGAACTGAATCGACGGAGTGACGACCTCACGGCGTACTTCGTCGAGGTGTGCCCCGACTGTCGTTGGCATCACCTGCTGCGTGTGGTGCCGATCGGCGGGAAGAAGCGTCGGATCAAGGCTGCCGTTGCCGACTAGGAAGCAACGGCTCGGGCCTTTCGTCGTTCTGCTGGCCGCCGCTTGTGGTTCGAAGCCCGCCACACCGCAGGGTTTCGCTCGGATCGGGCTCACGGTCGCCAACCGACCGTCGTGCGCTTGGCTGGCTGACACCGATGCGCTTCGAGACCGTGGCCTCATGGACGTCGGCTCAATAGGTCAGGCAGACGCCATGGTCTTTCGCTTCAACGAACCGACCGACGTTGCCTTCTATATGTACAAGACGATCCTGCCCTTGAGCGTCGTGTTCGTGTCAGCGGCCGGAAGGGTGTCCGACATCATCGACATGGAACCGTGTCCGGAGATTGACGCCTCGAAGTGCCCGCGCTATCGGGCTTCGGCGCCCTACCAAACGGCCGTCGAAGTTCCGAAAGGCAAGGCCGCCTCGCTCGGATTCTCGGTCGGATCGACCGTGGACTACCGCTCGAATTGCTGACCTGAATCGCAGGAGACCTGCGAAAACTCAAGATTTGAGCACCGGTGGATTTTGCCAACTTTTTTCCTGTCTAATGTGTCACGGGATAGGTCCGACGGCTTATGGCGTGTTTGGGAGACCACACCGCGAGAAGTTCGGTCCGATTCCATAGGCGTACGCGACTTCTTGGGGTTTCGGGGCGTCGTCGTGCTGCTGGGGATTGAACGATGTCGGCTCCGACGCCCGACATCGTGAACAAGAACGGAGGGCAAGTGAATAAGTGTTTTAGAAAGTTTCTGCCGTGGCTGATTGGGGGTGCAGTGGCCTGGCTGGCGCTCTCGGCGATTTTGAGCGGCCCGTTGTCGAGCAACCTGAAATCGGCGATGAAAGCCAAGCTCGGCGCCGACACCGCACTCGCAGGCGTGACCGTCAACAAGCTTGACGGCCAGGACGTGTATTTGAGCGGCCCTGCGTCGCTTGAGGCAAGCGCCCGAGCCGCGGTGAAGGGCTACGGCGACGGCGAGGATGCCGTGTTCTACACGGTCACCGCCGAACCATCGGCCCCGGCCCCGGCCACCACCGTCGCTCCGGCCACGACCGCTGCGCCCGTCACGACAGCGGCCCCGGTCACGACCGCCGCGCCCACCACCGCAGCCCCTGCACCCACGACGACTGCGGCCCCGGCCACCACTGCTGCTCCGGCCACCACGGCTGCGCCGGCTCCGACCACGGTTGCACCGAAGGCGTGTCCGTCACTGCCGGCCCTGACCGGCGTCAACTTTGAAACGAACTCGGCCACGTTGGCTGGGGACGCGCCAAATGTCCTGGCCAATGTCGTTGCTGCACTCAAGGCAGCTCCTGGTTGCAAGATCACCGTGATTGGTCATACCGACAATCGCGGCACCGATGCCGCCAACCAGTCACTTTCCGAAGCCCGTGCGGCCTCGGTTGTCGACTACCTGGTTTCGCAGGGCATACCTGCGGCCAACCTCACCTCGCTGGGCAAGGGCGAAAGCGAACCCGTTGCCGGCAGCGATCAGAACACCGACGCCGGCCTCGCGGTCAACCGTCGTATCGAATTCAAGCCAACGAATCTTGGGAGCTAACAAATGTCCGTATTAGCAACATTCTGGTACACCGCCGCGAAGCTGGCGGCTTGGATGGCCATCCCGGCCATCGTCGGGTTCCTGCTCGGCTGGTTCATCCGGTCCTGCATGAAGGGATCCGGTGCCGTTTCGGCCACGCACACCCAGGAGTTGGCGTCGTCCCGCTCGCTGGTGGGCAAACATGAGGCTCGCATTGGTGAGCTGCAGGCCGCCCACACGAAGGACACCGACCTGATCGCCTCTCTTCGCGGCAAGGTGTCGGCCCTTGAAGCAGCTCCGGCCAAGACGGTCGAAAAGCTGGTTGACAACCCGGCCCACCTCACCCGCATCGGTGCCCTTGAGGCCGAGGTTGCCGGCATCGCCGCTCTTCGCTCCAAGATCACCTCGCTCGAGTCTGCTCCGCCCAAGACGGTGGAGAAGCTCGTGACGGTTGAGAAGGTCGTCGAGAAGCCGGTTGAGAAGATCGTCACGGTTGAAAAGGTTGTGGAGAAGGTCGTCGACCGTCCGGTTGAGAAGATCGTCGAGAAGCTCGTCGACAATCCGGTCCACCTGCGCCGTGTCGCCGAGCTTGAGGCCGAGGTCGGCCAGATCGCGGGCCTGCGCTCGCAGATCAAGACCTTCGCCGACGCTCCGCCCAAGACGGTTGAAAAGATCGTCACGGTCGAAAAGATCGTTGAGAAGCCGGTTGAGAAGATCGTCACGGTGGAAAAGATCGTGGAGAAGATTGTTGATCGCCCGGTGGAAAAGATCGTGACCGTCGAGAAGATTGTTGATCGTCCGGTGGAAAAGATCGTGACCGTCGAGAAGATCGTTGATCGTCCGGTGGAAAAGATCGTGACCGTCGAGAAGATTGTTGATCGTCCGGTGGAAAAGATCGTCACGGTGGAGAAGATTGTTGATCGTCCGGTTGAGAAGATCGTGACCGTCGAGAAGATTGTTGATCGTCCGGTTGAGAAGATCGTCACGGTGGAAAAGATCGTGGAGAAGATTGTTGATCGTCCGGTGGAGAAGATCGTCACGGTCGAGAAGATTGTCGATCGGCCCGTCGAGAAGATCGTCACGGTGGAGAAGATTGTTGATCGGCCCGTCGAGAAGATCGTCGAGCGCATTGTTGATCGTCCGGTGGAGAAGATCGTGACCGTCGAGAAGATTGTTGATCGTCCGGTGGAGAAGATCGTGACCGTGGAGAAGATTGTTGATCGCCCGGTCGAGAAGATCGTGGAGAAGATCGTCGATCGTCCGGTTGAGAAGATCGTGACCGTCGAGAAGGTCGTCGAGAAGCAGGTCGACAATCCGGCGAACATGGCTCGCATCCGCGAACTCGAGGCCGAGGTTGGTCAGATCGCCGGTCTTCGCTCCCGTATTCAGTCCTTCGAGGCAGCTCCGGCCAAGACGGTGGAGAAGGTCGTCACCGTTGAGAAGCAGATCGACAATCCGGTTCACCTTGCACGCATCAAGGAGCTTGAGGGCGAACTCGTGCGGATCCGCAACGTGAAGCCGGCCGAGCCGGCGTTCGATGCGGCCGCTGCCAGGGCCGCGTTCGGTTCCGCGATCAAGCAGGATGACCTGAAGGTCGTCGAGGGCATCGGACCCAAGATTGAGGAGTTGTTCCACAGCGCCGGGATCATGACGTGGCGTCAGCTCGCCAACACCGATCCGGCCCGCCTCAAAGAGATCCTCGATGCTGCAGGTCCTCGCTACCAGATCCACAACCCCGCCACCTGGCCACGCCAGTCGGCACTCGCCGCTGACGGGAAGTGGGCCGAATTGAAGGCCATGACCGACGCGTTGACCGCCGGTCGCGAATAGTCCGATGACGTGAAGGGACCGGCTCGGAAGCTCGAGCCGGTCCCTTTACGCGTCATGCCTCGCGCGGTAGCGACCGAACGAGGCATGAAGGGCAACCTTGTAACACCCGCCTGTCACACTGGGTCTATGACATCCCAGCTTTTGTTTCGCCAGTTGGCGCGCCTACACTTTGGCGCTTCACACAGAAGGCCCTGCCCCCTATCCGAGGGGGCCCCGGCGTTGCTCGTCGGGTCCAGAGGGAGGTAAAGGTTTATGCGCGCATACGAACTGGCCGTCATTTTGAGCGGCGACATCGATGATCAGGCGGCCCAGATTTGGGTCAAGACCATCGGCACCAACATCGCCGCCAATGGCGGCACGGTTGTTGGCCAGCCTGAGTGGTGGGGTCGTCGTCGTTTCGCTTATGAGATCAACAAGAAGACCGAGGGTTACTACGTCTTCTTCAACGTTCTTGCCGAGGGCGCTGCTCTCGACGAGGTTGAGCGCTCCATGCGCCTCGCGGACGACGTTGTCCGCCACAAGCTCATCCGTCTTCCCGATCGGGAAGCGGCTCGTCGCGGCATGTCCGCAACGAGCGCGGCGTAATCGCCGCGTTGCGAGAGGAGTACAACCATGGCTGATTCAACTGTCACCGTCGTCGGCAACCTGACGCGGGATCCGGAACTTCGTTTCACCCAGGGCGGCCGTGCCATCTGCACGCTTGGCCTTGCCGTGTCCCGCCGCTACCAGGTCAACAACGAATGGCAAGAGCAAACGTCGTTCTTCAACGCCGTTGCCTGGGCCCAACTTGGCGAGAACGCCGCAGCGTCACTTACCAAGGGCATGCGGGTAATGGTTACTGGCCGTCTGGAACAGCGCAGCTACGACACGTCTGAGGGCGAGAAGCGCAGCGTTGTCGAAATCGTCGCCGATGAGATCGGGCCCAGCCTGCGCTGGGCGACCGCTGCGGTTGACCGCAATGACCGTCGCGGTGGCGACGCACCCACTGGTGGGGGCTCAGGCGGCGGAAACGCCGGCGGCCGTCCCGCCTCAAATGATCCTGTGTATGGCGACGAGGAGCCGTTCTAATGAAGCCGAGTAACAGCAAGTCCACATCTTCCCGTGGCCCCAAGGGTCGCGAGAATCCCAACAAGAAGATCAAGAAGAAGACCTCCATCTTGATCCAGGAGAAGGTCGACTATGTCGACTACAAAGACGCCAACCTATTGGCCCGCTTTGTCTCCGACCGCTCCAAGATCCGCGCTCGCCGCGTGTCGGGCAACGATGTCCAGCAGCAGCGTGACATTGCGCAGGCCATCAAGCTGAGCCGCGAGATGGCCTTGCTGCCGTACGCCAAGCGGGTCACCACCCAGCGCACCGGTCGTCCCGACCGCGGTGAGCGGGGCGAGCGTGGTCCCCGTCGGGATGAGGCCGCGGCTGACGTCGTCGAAGAGATCGACGACGTCGAGGTCGACGGCATTGAGACCGAAGATGCCGAGGACATGTCATGAAAGTGATTCTTCGTTCTGACCTGGCCAATGTCGGTAAGCGTGGCGACATCTGTGAAGTGACTGACGGCTTTGCCCGAAACTTCCTCATGCCGAAGGGTCTGGCGTTTGTGGCCACCGAGGGTGCCATTGGTCAGGCCAAGTCCATGCGTCGTGCCCGTGACCTCAAAGACGCAGCCGATCGCTCGGCTGCCGAGACCATCGCCAGCAAATTGGTCTCCACCCCGGTCCAACTCAAGGCTCGCGCCGGCACCGAAGGACGTCTCTTCGGCTCGATCACCGCTGCTGACATTGTCGAGGCCGTCAAGGCTCAGACCGGTGCGCACCTTGAGCGTCGCCACATTCACATCGGTGAGGCCATCAAGACCACGGGTTCGCACAGCGTGACGGTGAAGTTGCATAGCGATGTGCAATTCCCCGTTACGATCACCGTCGTCCCCAGCTGAGTCGTTTGGCCCACGACTAGTCGTGGATTGAATGCACTCCGTAGTAATGCTTGATCTTTTCCACACTCCGTGGGCGATCCGAGAAGGGTTGTCCACGGAGTTATCCACAGTTACGCAATGTTGTCCACCGACGGTGCAAAACCCGACACGGTGGTCGTTCGGTGGGGGTCAGGGCCGTGGCCGGTAAGTCAGACGATCGAAAACCGCCCCGACCGTCGGGAAACGGTCGGGTTGCGCCGCACAACCTGTCGGCTGAAGAGTCCCTGTTGGGCGCCCTTTTGCTCTCACGGGACGCCATGGGTGGGGTTGCCGAAATGGGCCTCAACTCGGGCGATTTCTACAAGCCCGCCCACCAGCACATCTACGAAGCCATCAGGTTGCTGTTGGCCACCGGGCAGCCGGTTGACCCCATCACCGTCGCCGAGGAACTCCGTCGATCGGGCATTCTCGATGACATCGGCGGCACGTCGCTGCTGCTCGAACTGACTGCGGCCACCCCCGCAATCTCCAACGCCACCCGATACGCCCGCATCGTGCAGGACACTGCACTACTTCGCCGGCTCATCTCCGTGGCCGGCGAAATTGCCGAACTGGGGTACAACGAACCCGACGATGTCGCCACCGCGCTCGATGAAGCCGAAGCGAAGGTCTTCGAGATCGCTGAGCATCGCGTCACCGATTCAACCAAGCCGATTACCGAACTGCTCGGCGGCGTCATCGATGACATCGAACGCCTGCAGGAACAGGGTCACAGCATCACCGGGGTGCCCAGCGGCTACAACGATCTCGACGAATTGCTGTCGGGCATGCAGCCGTCCACCCTCAACGTGGTGGGTGCCCGACCGTCTATGGGAAAGACAGCGTTCGCGCTCGGCATGGCCGTAAACGTTGCCGTCGTGACCCAAAAACCCGTCCTGTTCTTCTCCCTCGAAATGGGACACCGCGAGCTGACGCAGCGTATTTTGTGCTCCGAGGCTCGGGTCGATTCCTCCAAGCTGCGCAAAGGCCAACTGACCGCCGCCGATTGGTCCAAAATCGGCCGAGCAGTGGGTCGACTAGAAGCTCCGTTGTTCATCGACGACAACCCGAATGTCACCGTCATGGAGATCCGAGCCAAGGCCCGTCGGCTGCTGGCCCGGCATGGCAGCCTGGGCATGATCCTGATCGACTACCTCCAGCTCATGACCGGGCGTGGTTCGGCTGAGAACCGCCAGGTAGAGGTGTCGGAAATGAGCCGTGGCCTCAAGATCCTGGCCCGAGAACTCGAAGTGCCCGTGGTGGCCCTGTCGCAGCTGTCCCGAACGCTCGAGTCGCGTGCCGACAAAAGGCCGATGCTCTCGGACCTTCGTGAATCCGGTTCCATCGAGCAGGACGCCGACGTCGTGATGTTTCTCTATCGCGACGAGGTCTACAACGCCGAGTCACCCGACCGGGGTATGGCCGAGATCATCGTGTCCAAGCATCGTTCCGGCCCCATCGGTACTCGCAAGCTGGTGTTTCTCGGCAATTACACCCGCTTCGACAACGCGGCCCGAGGCGAATAGCGCCGAGGCCAACGTCACAACCGATTCGCGCGACCTCCGTCCGTCCGTATGCGTCTTTTGGCCTACAAGACAGAGTCGGGAGCTCGGGTGCGCGTCGCCATTGCAGGAACTATCCAAACCAATCGAGATCGCCGCGGCACCCTGGCCGATCACTATGGCGACCTCATCGACGAGTTCGTGATGGCCGATCACCTCGGCTTCGACCGTGTGTGGCTGGCGGAACACCAGCACGCCGAAGATGCTCAGAACGCGTCTTCCTTCGCCTTTTTGACCGCAGTCGCCCGGCATACTGAGCGCATTCGCATCGCGAACTACCTCGTCACTCTGGCGTTTCAGAACCCGCTGATTGTGGCCGAGGATGCGGCGACTCTCGACATGGTGAGTGGCGGACGATTCGATCTGGGAGTCGGTGCCGGCCCGATGTCCGGCGAATGTGCGGTGTTCGGCATCGACCGCAAACAGGCCGCCATCCGGACCTTTGAGGCGCTCGAGATTATCAAGCGATGCTGGGCCGGTGAGCCCTTTGTGCATTCCGGTGAGCACTTCCGTTTCAACGAAGTGGCCAACATGCCCAAGCCGGTACAGCCCGGCGGACCGCGGATCTACATGGCGGCAACCGGTCCGAAAAGAGTCGCTCAGACGGTAGAGCGGGGGTACCAGTTCTGCCTTGCGCTCGGACCGTCACACGAGCAATTCGTCAACGCTCTTCGGTCCGCCGGCAAGGATCCAAATGCTCTCGACTTCGTGTCGAGTCCGGTCGGCGTCCATATCGCCGATTCGGCCGACCAGGCGTGGGCTGAGGCTGACCAGGGTCTGCGTGAATGGCTGCGGTTCTACAATCGTCGGGGCGCTCCGTTTGTGCCCTTCGTGCCCGAACCGGGCGCGATGCGTCACTTGCCCAACTTCGGATTCGCGAGTATGCCGTTCGCGGTTGGCACGCAGGCCCAGGTGGCTGAGCAGCTGCGGGCCCGCTACGAGCACGCGCCGGTAGACGAACTCACCATCCAGTTCCATCACGGCGCCATGCCCACCCATGCCGTCCGAAAATCAATGCAGCAGTTCGCCGAGCTCCTTCCGGACATGGCTCGTTGGGGTGGAGCGAAGTAGCCCGAACCAATCATCTGCACTTGTCTGTCGACAGTGCGACAAAGTGCCGACTATTGTGACGCCCGTCATCTTCTGAGGGGTGGGTTTTCGTGAAGCTCGAGTTTTACCAGACCATGATCTATAGCGGTCCGGACCACGGTGACTCCTGGCCGGCACCACCTCGGCTCTCGGATCCTGCCCATACCGAGGCCACCATGGCCAACTGCATGGACCAGTGCGGCCAGGCCCATGACGTCGGCTTTGATTCGCTCAACTTTGCCGAGCATCACTATTCGCCCAAGCAGCTCACGCCGAACCCGATTGTGTACGCGGGGGTGTGTGGGCGTCGTTACCCGGGCGCCAACATCGGTGTGTTTGGCACTGACCTGCCGCTGAACAACCCGGTGCGTATCGCCGAGGAATACTCGATGCTCGACAACATGCTCGGTGGGAACCGCCTGCGGTTCGGGCTCCTGCGAGGCACGCCCAATGAGTACATCACCTACGGCTCAAACCCGTGGGAGTCACGCGCCCGTTTCGACGAAGCAGCGCTACTCATGAAGGCGTGCTTCGTGGAGCCCGAACCGTTTGGATGGGAAGGCCGCTACTACCGGTATCGCAACATCGCAGTATGGCCTCGGGTCGTGCAGCATCCGCATCCGAGAATCTTGATGTCGGGTAACTCGATGGGTTCGGCCATCTTTGCCGGAAAGCACGGCTTCGACATCGGCTTCAGCTACATGGCACCCGAGCTCTGCCTGCCGAACCTCAACGCCTACAAGGCCGCCGCGGCCGAGGCGGGTTGGGCACCAACGGCCGACAACATCACCTACCGCCATTTCATGTACGTGGCCGAGAACGCCGAAGAAGCCTTCGAGACGTACAAGTACTCAGAGGGTCGGGGTCTGCTCAGTATCTTCAACGGGGCCACCCCCGACATGATGAAGAACATGATGACCATCGGCGCGGCCCTCGGTGGCCTTCCGAAGCATGTGCCGCTCGATCCGACCAAGGCCCCGCCGCCGATGGTGGTATCACCCGCAGTCGTCGGTACGCCCGACCAGGCTATTGCCCGAGCAAAAGAGATCCACGACGTTCTTGGCAACGGTCGTCTCGAAGTGTCCATCGGCGCCATCAATCCGCTGCCCCATGAGGTCACGATGCGTTCGCTCAAGCTCATTGGCCAAGAAGTCATCGACGTGCTGCATAAGGAGTCCTGGTGATGTCGGTGTCGAACGCCGTGGCTGGCGATGTGTTCACCCAGAAGTCCGTTCACGTGGCCGACTTCAACGTTCGCTACTGGGAGGCTGGCGCCGGTGACACCGTTATCTATCTCCACGGCGCCGGTGGCTACCAGCCTCGTTTCGGCCTTGACTTCGTGGCCCGTAACAATCGAGTGCTCGCAATCGAGCTGCCGGGTTGGGGTGAGCAGGTCAACGATGTGGCTGATTTCGACGGGCTCGCCACACAAGTTGTTGCGATTGCAACTTCTTTAGGACTCGATGCCTTCCATCTCATGGGCACCTCGCTCGGGGGTGCATGCGCGCTGCATCTCACCACGCTGTTCCCCGAGCGCGTCACGTCGCTCGTGCTCGAAGCGCCGGCCAAGTTCCGTGAGACTTCGGCGAATCCTTCAACCCTGGCGCCCGAGGCGTTCGTGAAGGCGTTCCGCAGCCACCCCGAACGCGAGCCGCACATGACGCCACCTGATCCGGCGTTCATGGCCAGGGTCTGGCCCACGGTTGAGCGTTTGATGGGAGACGGCTCGGTTGAGCCCGCCTTTGCCGCCCGGCTAGAAGCGCTGCCGACCCGCACCCTCGTTCTGTTCGGCACCGACGACGGCGTCATAAATCCGATCAACGGTCGCACCTATCGTCGACTAATGAAGAACTCCACCTTGCAGCTGGTCTACGACGCGGCCCACGACATCCAAGGCGACCGGCCGGAGGCGTTCGCGGAAACCGTGAGCGACTTCCTGCGTCGGGGGATGGGTTTCATGATCAACGAGCAGGATGGCATCATCAATCCCTGATGGACGGAGCTGACCCGAACGTACTGCGCGAGCTCGAGGCGAAGCGCATTGAGTTCTTCGAGGTTGACCTCCCTCGGTTCCAGACCGGGTTCCCTCCGCAACATCTGCTGCTCACCCTCCTCGGTGACTTCTGGACGGGTCGCCGCGAGCCGCTTCCGTCGGCTGCGTTGGTGGCATGGTTGTCCGAGTTCGACGTGAACGAGGCCGGTGCTCGCGCCGCGATCGGCAGGTTGGCCAAGCGCGGCAATCTCGATGTTGTTCGACAAGGTCGTAACACCAGCTACCGCGTCGCTGATCGGCTGGTGGAACTCCTTCCCTACGGATCGCTGCATACGCAATCGTTCGGCTACAGCCGACCCGGATGGAACGGCCAGTGGACCATGGTCGCGTTTTCCATCGCCGATGACACTCGCCGCGTTCGACTGCAACTTCGATCGGCCCTTGAGCTGCTCGGTTACGCTGCGCTGTATGACGGGGTGTGGGTCTCGCCGTATCCGCCTGACGATCGGTTGCACGCAACATTGAACTCCTTTCCAGAGGTGTCCTGCACCGTTATCGTCGGGTCGGTCGATGCGTGCGTCTCTCCTGCTTACGCGTGGGATCTCGTACCGCTGCGGGCGCTCTATGACCGGTTCATCTCCACCTTCGCTCCGACCGCAACGCGGATGCGTTCCGGTTCGATGTCGGATCGAGACGCACTCGTCGCCCGCATCCAGGTCGCCTATCGGTGGTTTGTCATCGCCACAGTTGACCCCGACCTTCCAGCGGAACTTCTCCCCCACGATTGGCCCCGCAACAAGGCTCGTGACATCTTCGTGGACCTCTACGACCAGCTCGGCCCCCGGGCCGAGGCGCGAGTACGCGAGATAGTGCGACGCTTCGCACCCGAGCTCAGCGAGCTGGTCACCCACAACCCCACAGCGCAGGAGACGAGCAGATGACCGAGCAACGCACCACCGGTGAGGCCATTGTTGACGGTCTACTCGCGCACGATGTGGACACCGTTTTCGGTATCCCCGGAGTGCAGACCTATCCGCTCTACGACGCCCTCGCCCGTACTCCTGAGATTACGGTCTACGGCCCGCGCCACGAACAGACCGCAGCGTATATGGCGTTCGGCTACGCGCAGTCGACCGGTCGGCCCGGCGTGTTCTCGGTGGTGCCCGGGCCCGGTGTGCTGAACGCTTCCGCAGCGGTACTGTCGGCCTACGGTGCCAGCGCGCCGATGGTCGGGCTGACCAGCGAGATCCCTTCGGCGTTCATGGGCCGCGGGCTCGGTCATCTCCATGAGATGCCCGATCAGCTGGCCGCCATGCGCACGTTCACCAAATGGGCATCCAACATCTCCCATCCTGCTGAGGCGTCGGCGGTGATTGCTGAGGCGTTCCATCAGGCCACGACTGGTCGACCTCGTCCCACCATGATTGCGGCACCGTGGGACGTGTTGGCGCATACGTCTCCGACCGTTCCGTGCGTACCCCGACCTTCGGTAGCCGCGCCGATTGACCCTGTTCGGGTGGAGCGAGCGGTGGCCCGACTCAGCGGTGCGAAGAACCCGATGATCATGGTCGGCGGTGGTGCTCGCCACGCGACTTCCGAGGTGCTGGCCCTGGCCGAATTCCTGCAGGCGCCCGTCGTGTCATTCCGCGGCGGAAGGGGAGTGGTGAGCGATGAGCATCCGCTGGGTTTCACCTGTGCCGAAGGCTTCGAGCGCTGGGGTGAGTGCGACGCGCTGATCGGCATCGGCTGTCGGCTCGAGCTCACGTGGTCGCGCTGGCCCGACCGCCCGAAAGATCTGCCCGTCATTCTGTTGGACATCGACCCGCAACAATTCGTCCGCCTTGAAGCCACCGTTGGCATCCTCGGTGACGCAGCTCACTCGGCCGTTGCACTGCTCGCCGCACTCCAGGCATCCATGCCTGCCGCGATGTCGAGGGCAGAGGAGTTCACCCTTCTGAAAGCGGCCAAGCAGAGTGAGTTGTTGCAACTGCAACCACATGTCGACTACTTGCACGCGCTACGACGAGCACTTCCCAGGGACGGGTTTCTGGTAGAAGAGATCTGCCAGGTCGGTTTCGCGTCGTACTTCGGTTTCCCGGTGTACGAGCCTCGCAAATTCGTCACGTGCGGACATCAAGGCACGCTCGGTTTCGGCTACCCCACATCGCTTGGCGTCAAGGCCGCGCATCCCAACAAAGCGGTGGTCAGCATCAACGGCGACGGCGGCTTCATGTTCGGCATCCAGGAGCTGGCAACCGCCGTCGAGTACAACTTAGGTGTGGTTGCTGTTGTGTTCAACAACCACTCCTACGGCAACGTGCTGAACGATCAGCGTCGCCTCTTCGGCCGCTCACTAGGCAGCGAACTGAAGAACCCGAGCTTCGTCGATATTGCCCGTGCCTTCGGCGCCAAAGGGACCCACGTGCGCAACCCGCTCGATCTGGAGCGAGAAGTTGCGAATGCAATCAATGCCAATGTGCCGGCCGTCATCGAAGTGGATATGCCCCTCGATGCCACCGCGTCACCGTGGCGATTCCTCATGCCGGCGTCTCGGCGGTAAACCGTTTCGGCAGTAGCCGGTGTTGATTCACGACATCGGGTACTGCAGGAATCGGTGGGGTGCGATTATGGGCGGGCGGCGTCGAAGGCGTTTTCGAGGAGCTTGAGGAGTTTGTCGCGGTCGACCGGCACCGGGTTGGCCGTGATCTCGGCGGCGGCGCGGTCGGCCGCTTCACCCAGATCGTTGCGTTGTAAACCAAGTTCGGCCAGGCTCGTCGGAACACCGCTGGCCTTTGCCAGATCCCATAGGCCGCCGGCCGCATCGTTGGCCGCCACTCCGAGCGCGGCGGCCAGACGTGGCAGTTCGTTGGGTATGGCTCGAGCGTTGAACGCAAGGGCGTGTGGGAGGATGACCGAATGGGTGTCGGCGTGCACCAGGTTGAAGGTTCCCCCCAACACGTGACACAACTTGTGGTGCAGACCGGTGCCGGTCTGGGCCAAAGACATGCCCGACAGGCACGCGCCGTACTGCAGCTCGCTACGGGCATCAACGTTGGTCGGCTCGTGCATCACGGTGGCGAGACTGGCGGCGATAGCGCGCACGCCCTCGATGGCGATGGCCGATGTGATGGGGTTGGCCTGGGGCATCCATAACGCTTCGACGGAATGGGCGATGGCATTGAAGGCCGACGGCCCGGTCACGCTGGTAGGCAGGCCGACGGTGAGGTTGGGGTCATAGATGACGGTCTTCGGCAACACGTCCATGCTCTTGCCGACGCGCTTATGGCGTTCACCGGTGGAGCCGTAGATCGGGGTCATCTCGCTACCGGCATAGGTGGTGGGCACCGCGATGATCGGCAGCTTTGTATCCAACGCAATGATCTTGGCCAAGCCAGTGGCCGAGCCGCCGCCGATGCTGACGAGGATGTCGGCCCGTGCCTCCAGCGCGGCGGCCAGTGCTCGCTCGGCGAGCTCGGTCGGGACGTGTTGGATGGCTTCGTTCCAACGGGCGGCTAAGCGGTCGCCGAGCTGCTGCTCGACGGTGTCGCCGTAGGCCTGAGCGGCATTGTCGACGATGAGGAAAACCCTGACCCCCCCGAGCCGGGTTACCTCATCGTCGACGTCTCCGAGGGCGCCAGGAGCGGATACCACTCGCCCCGGCAGCGCCTCGTAGGAGAACTTCATGCCCGGCCGAGCATCAGGCAGCCCGCAGCGCGTTGAGGGTGGCCATCTCGTGGTCGGTCGGTGCCTCGGTCTCGGCGCAATCGGCCGAGAACTGCAGGGCCCAACCGGTGGCCTCGACCGCTTGTTCACGGGTGACGCCGGGGTGCAGCGCAGTCATTACCAGCTCGCATGTCACCGGGTCGGGGCGCATGATGCCGAGGTCGGTGACGACCAGCTGCACACCACCGCCACGCAGCCCGAGCCGCTCGCGATGGCCGGGACCGTCACCGAAACCCATCGACGAACGGAAGTCGACCTTCGGTACGAATGCTCGCTTTGATTGACGCATGATGACGTACACCGCGCCGGCCGACGCGGCGATTTCCGGCGCGCCGCCGGCGCCGGGTAAGCGGGTCTTGGGCTTGTCGTAGGGGCCGATCACGGTTGAGTTGATGTTGCCGTAGACGTCGAGCTGCGCGCCGCCAAGGAAGCCAACGTTCACCCGGCCGGCTTGCAGCCAGTAGGCGAAGATTTCGGGCACGCTCACGACCGCATCGGACGTTTCTGCCAGCTCGCCATCGCCGATCGACAACGGCAGTTTGGTGGGCTTCGACCCGATACAACCCGACTCGTAAATGAGCACACAGTCGGGCGCGTGCAGCCGACGCGCAAGGTTGGCCGCCGTGGACGGAAGACCGATGCCCACGAAACACACCGTGTCATTACTCATCGCCCGCGCCGCGTTGATGATCATCATGTCGTCGGTCGTGTACTCAGCCATGCTTTACACCTGCGAGATATTCGGCGAAGTCGGCGGTGCCTAGGATGTGTTTGTCGATCCATGACGTGAAGGCGTCGCGGTCGGCGGAGATGGCATCCCATGCTTTGTAAAAAGCGTTGTCCCGATTGCTGAAGCCCATGGCGAACGACGGGTGAGCGCCGCCCGGAACGTGGCAGACCGCTGACACCACCCAGCTGGGCAGCACGACAGCGCCAGGGGTAGGTGGCAACGTGTCGACGATTTCTTCTACCGTTACGATCGAGCGGCGAGCAGCCAACACAGCCTCTTTCTGAATCCCGATCAGTCCGCAAATCTGCACGTTGCCCGCCTTGTCGGCGCGTTGCGCGTGGATGATCGTCACGTCGGGATTCAAAGCAGGCACCGCGCACAGTTCCTCGCCAGTGAAGGGGCAGGTGATCATGCTGATGGACTGTTTGGTGTGCTCCATGAGATCGGTGCCGACATAACCGCGCAGCACGCCGAAGGGCAGCCCCGATGCGCCCGCCGAGTAGCGGGCGGCCATGCCAGCGTGGCTGTGCTCCTCGATTTCCAGCGGATGCGGCCAGCCCTTTTCAACCGCATCGCGGAAGCGTTGGAGTGAGCCGACACCGGGGTTTCCACCCCAGGAGAAGACCAGCTTGCGCGCGCAGCCCGCACCGATGAGCCAGTCGTAGGCCATGTCTGGTGTCATGCGAACCAAGGTCAGATCTCGTCGACCCTGGCGAATGATTTCTTGCGCGGCAGCATGCGGAATGAGGTGGGTGAAACCCTCAAGGGCGATGGTGTCCCCGTCGTGAACGTTCGCCGCAATGGCGTCACGAAGGGAACACAGGACAGCTCGGGTCATGCCTTAGAACTGCACTGGCGTCATGGGCGCCTTACCCGTACGGATGAGTTCGGGAAGCTCTGGCGACGCGTTCTCCCACACGAGCAACATCGACCGCTTGGGGGAGTAGCCCTGATGGCGGATATCGCCCGGCATAGCCGCAATGTCACCCGCCTTCATGGTGACGGTGGCCCGCTTGGCGCCGGTGTCGCGGTCCTGCACATCCCAGACGATCTCGTCGGACATCTGCATGAACCACTCGACGCGATCGTTGCCGTGGATGACGGGAAGGATGTACTCCTCCGAGGTGGGGCAGTAGAGGCTGGCCTTGCATTGCGACACCACCGACGGGTTCCACGTCACGTCGGATCGACTGATGTAGGCGAAAAGGTTGAAGGCGCCCACCTCGTTCTCGAAGCCGGGCTCAACCTCGACGATCGGCTCGTCCTGGGGCACGTCGGCAAACATGCGGTTGACGGGATGGGTGGCATCGGTGCGGATCTGTTCGTCGCCCGGCAGGCTTACCAAACGGTTAGCAGCCACACGACGACGCGTGACGGCGTTGGTGTTCGAGCCGTCTTTCACACCGAATGGGTTGCCCGTCTCGGCGGGGGATGCGAACGGGTCGAACGCCGAGTTGGTCCAGTCATCGATGATGGCCTTGAAGGTCTCACGGATGACATCGCTCGGGAAGTTCTCGAGGTGATCGAGTTCGGCTTTGCGGTAGCTCTCATTGAAGCGCCCACCGAACAAGTCGACGGTGCCGTAGTGATTGACGGTGCCGACAACGGCGTCGAAGTTCACGGTGCCGTAGAAGAAGTCCCAAGCGATGTCGCGCTGCAATGCACGAAGGAAGGTGTCGGCGCTCATGACATGGCTGCCGGTGGGCCAGTTGACGTGGACGAAGAACTCGTCGCGCCGGAAGTTGAAGCCGCCGAGGCTGAATTCGCGGTAGCCCTCTTTGCCGGGCTCGGTGGATTGGACGTTGATGATGTCGGTCATATCAGTTCAGTTCCTTAGGTCCGGTGAATCTACGAGAGACAGATCTCGGCCCACCGCTGAATGGTGTCGTCGCCGAGAATGGTTTGGAGGAGAATGACGCTCGGCGCAGCGGCCGAAAAACGGTAGGCGGAACCCTTGGGCAACAGCACCATGTGGCCCTTGCCGGCGGTGACCTTGCCCATCTTCTTGCCGACCGGCTCACCCGGCACGGCAATAGAGCCGGGGTGATCAGCGGGCGCGAGTGGGGTGTCGAGCTTGACCAGATCGGTGACCACGGTGCCGTCCATGATGAGGGCGTACTCGTCGTGATCACAGGTGCGCCATTCGGACACGCCTTCGGCTCGGATGGTTTCGAGTACGTACTCCATGTTCTTGCCGACCGCGATTTTCTCCCACGGTTTGGCGCCCGAGGCGACCTCGAAGATGTTGGAGAACACGTAGTTCTTCGGGTTGTCATCGACGATCTCGATGCCCCCCTTTTCATAGTCGGCGAGTGAGCCAAACTTGGTGGTGTACTCCACGCAAATCCCCTATCCGTGAATGATCTCGACACTTGCCTGTGTTCGCTATGCGAACTATTGTGCGACCTGCGAACATTCTAGACAATCTGAGCGCTAAAGCGAGTGGTAGCGAGTCAGCGAAGCAGAAAGAGCAGGGTCCGCAGTGTCAAACGCCACAGCAGACTCCGGCGAGTTCATCCAATCGCTCGAACGCGGCCTTGCGGTGTTGAGCGTGTTCGGCGCCGAGAACCCCAGTCTCACCCTGAGCGAGGCCGCTGTCTTGACTGGGTTGTCTCGGGCAACGGCCAGGCGAATTCTGCACACGTTCGTGGCCCTCGGCTATGTGCGGACCGATGGCAAGAACTTCGAGCCCACGCCGAAGATGCTTGACCTCGGTTACGCCTATCTGTCGTCGCTGCAGGTGGGCGACATAGCGTTGCCTTCGATGGAGGCGCTGTCGGAAAAGGTGCATGAATCGGTGTCACTCGGCGTGCTCGACGGCCACGAAATTGTGTATGTCGCGCGCGTACCTACCTCGCGCATCATGTCCATCTCACTCGCGCTCGGATCGCGCCTGCCTGCACACTGCACCTCGCTCGGACGGGTGTTGTTGGCCGGACTGCCGCCCGCTGAGCTGTCGAAGTTTCTTCAGTCGGTCGAGTTGACCGCTCGCACTGAGCGGACCATCACCAGCCTCGACGCTCTGGCTGAGCGGCTCTCGGAAACCGCACGATTGGGCTACGCGATCGTTGACGAGGAACTGGAAGATGGCGTGCGATCCTTGGCCGTTCCGATTCGCGATCGGGCTGGTCGCGTGGTGGCCGCACTCAACATTGGCACCCAGGTTGGCCGGGTGCCCATGAAACAGCTGCGCGGCGACTTCCTTCCCCTTTTGTCGGAAGCCGCTGCCGAAATTTCCGACCGCCTCGCCAAGCGATAGCCCAATGCGCCCATTCCCCAGGGTGACAGACGCATCGGCCGAGCCAGTGGGGAGCGGTGTTGCCGTGCTGGGGATGCTGCTTGATCTCTGCGCCCGATTGCAGCGCGCCGGGGTTCCGGTGGCACTGACCGAAAAGGTGGATGCCACCCGTGCCCTCGGCCTGTTGCCCCTCGATGACCGGCCCCTCCTGCGTGCCGCTCTGCGTTCGGCCATGATCAAGCGGGTCGAGGACCAGGCGGTCTTTGACCGACTCTTTGATCGTGCATTCCCGCTGAGCTCCGCTTCGTTTTCGACGTCTGGTGACACGGCAACCGAAGCGACGCGGGAGCAAGATCTGAGTGAACTCACCGGACCCAATGGTGGCGAGATCGCGACGAACGTCGCTCCTACCGGAGGAGCGGCAGGCGAAGAGTCGGTCGATCAACAACTGTTGGCCGAGCTCATCGACGCTCTGAAACGGGGCGATACCGCTGAGCTGCAGCAGCTCGCGGGTCGCTACGTTGACGCGTACGCCGGCCTCGCCGGGCAGGTCGGAAGCGAACGGTCGCACTACTACCGAGTGCTTCGTGCTGCCGACCTTTCCAACCTCCTGACCACGGTGATGCGCGAGATTCGGACGGAGTCCCCGGAGGTGATGGCGGATGCATTTGTCGCTCGCATGGAGTTGTCGGAGCAGGCACAGCAGGTCGACCTCTTCCGTCGCATGATTGCCGAGCAGATCCGCGACCACCTTGATGAACTGCTCGCCGCACAGAGAGCGCCAACCAAGAATCGTCGGTTGGAGGAGCTGGATATGTTCGATGCCAGCACCACTGACCTGCGCCAGATGCGCGAGGTCGTGCGACCGCTCGCTCGAAAGCTGGCGAGCAAGTTGTCGCAGCGTCGCCGTCATCATCGCCAAGGCCGGCTCGATATGCGTCGCACATTGCGGCACTCGCTCAACACCGGTGGCGTGCCCGTCGACGTCAGGTTCCGTGCGCAGCGATCGACGAAACCTGACATCGTGATGCTGTGTGATGTGTCGGGCTCGGTCGCCGAGTTTGCCAACTTCACGCTCATGCTTATGCACGCAATGCACAATGAGATGGCCAGACTGCGTACGTTCGCGTTCGTCGACGGCATCGCCGATGTCACCGACACGCTGACCGACGCAGTCGACGACTTCGACCCGCGGTACCTCATCCACCAACCGGGAGTGGTCGTTGGTGACGGCCACAGTGACTACGGCGGCGTGCTGGCGACCTTTGTGCGTGAACACCTCACGACAGTGACGCCGGCAACGACGGTCATCATCACGGGTGACGCCCGTACGAACTACCGGGCCGCTGGCTTCGACGACTTCGCCACGCTGGCCGCCCGGGCCAAGCGCGTGTTCTGGCTCAACCCTGAACCCCGAGCCGAGTGGGACGACAAGGACTCCGAAGTCAGCCAGTTCGCGCTGTGGTGCAACGCCGTGTTCGAGGTCCGCACCCTCAATGACCTCGCCGCCGCCGTCAGCGCCGTCACCGCCTAGCCATTCGAACGCATGTGCAAGAAATACCCGTGCCGCTGGCGGTATCACTTTGATACCATTTGCCTCATGGCTATGACGCTTCGACTGACCGATGACGAACAGAATGCACTCCGTGAACGAGCAGAACTCGAAGGCATTTCGCTTCAGGACGCGGCCCGTCAGGCCGTGCGGGCGTACGTCGCCGCCGGGACGCATCGTGACCGTGTCGCCGATGCCGCGAAACGGATCATGACGGTGCACGCCGACGCCCTGAAGCGACTGGGAGAGTGACCGCAGAGGTCCAGTTTCTCGATCTCGATGACGTCCTCGAACTGACAAGGCAACTCTTTGGTGATCCTCCACCTGTCCGCGATGTTGGGCTCTTAGGTTCGGCGGTTGCACGCCCGCAGACGACCGTGTTCGGACAGGATGCCTATCCCGATCTCTGGATGAAGGCCGCCGCTCTTCTCCAATCGATCGTGAACAACCACGCGTTGGTGGATGGCAACAAGCGACTCGGTTGGCTCTCCACCGCCGTGTTCCTCGACATCAACGGCGTGAACATCGCAGCCGCGAGCAATGACGATGTGTACGACTTTGTCATCGCGATCGCCTCGGAGCACCGCGACCTCGATTGGATCGCGTCGGGCTTACAGCGACTCGCCGGCTGAGTCGAAGTCGATGGGGGCATCGCCTGGAGCGGATTGTGTCGCTGGCGTTCGATAACCTCGCCGGATGGTGGCTCCTCAGGCGGAGGATGTTTCGGATGAAGCGGTGATTGCGACCACAGACGCGTTCGCCCACAAAATCCGGGTCGGGCAGCGGACGTATCCAGTCGTGCTGCCCAACCCTCGAGACAGCCGCTTGCACGTGGCGGCGGTCGTCATTTCCATCCACATCCTGGGTCAGGCCGTGCTGGGCTTCCGCGTGTCGGTGCCCCAGATCATGGCCGCGATCGGCTCGTGTTTTGTCGTGGAGGTTGTCATCGTCTTCGTTCGAGATCGCCGTTTGGTGTGGCCGGCAAGCGCCATGCTAACCGGAAGTAGTGTCGGGCTGATCCTGCGTGTCGTCGGCATGAAGGCCGGGTCCCATTGGTCATTCGACCGTTGGTACCTCTTCGCCGGTGTGGCTGTGCTGTCGCTCCTCACCAAGTACACGATCCGTTCGCAAGGCCGGCAGGTATTCAATCCGTCCAATGTCGGGCTGGTGGTTGCGTTCGTCCTTCTCGGGAGCGGCCGTATCGAACCGCTTCATTTGTGGTGGCGTCGGCTCGACGCCGTCATGTTGCTGGCGTACGGCATTATCCTGGTCGGTGGCGTCATCATCACCTATCGCCTCCGCATGCTTAGTCTGCTCACCGCCTTCTGGCTGACCCTGGTCGTTGGCCTGACATCGCTCGCGTCCGGCGGTCATTGCATGCTTACACCGCAGTCGGTGACCCCCGTTTGCGGAGCCCAGTTCTGGTGGTTCGTTGCTGCGTCTCCCGAACTGTTGATCTTTGCTTTCTTCATGCTCAGCGACCCCAAGACGGTACCGACGTCGAGGCAAGCTCGAGTCCGCTATGGCATCTTTGTGGGAGCGGTGTGCGCGTTGCTGATGGCGCCTCAGACGAACGAATTCCGAACCAAGGTCGCACTTCTCGGTGGCCTGGCGGTGTGCTCCGTTGCCCGTCTTTTCATGCCTCGGGTGTTTTGGAGCGGGGCACCCGAACTCGATCCGTTCCGTTCTCTGCGAGGCGCAGGCCCCTCCTGGCAGGACGTGGCGCCGCGTCACCTCGTGGCGGCGGCACTGGGTTTGGCGTGGTGGCTTCTTGTTGTCAACGCTCTCGGGTGGCTCGCGATGACCCACCACCTCACGCCGCAAGGCGGCTGAGCGGCAGGTTGCCCGGCCGAAAACTTGAACCGGCTCCGCCTGCCATTCCCAGAATGACAGCAGGCGGAGCCGGGGAGTTCGCTCCTATCGGAACGGCAGCTTCTTTCGGGGGGAGCGAAAGTTGCTGAGGTCATCATCGCAAGCCAACGAGTCGGCGATGTGGCCGTTCCGTGAACGGCGCGTGAAGCGCGCGTTCGCTTCTGATGCGCGGCGAAAGACTTACCGGCGAGCGATGAAATCGGCTGCGACGGCGGGGTCCATCGCCGCAAGTTGTTCGGCCGTGAAACGCGTTCGCTCGGCCGAGCGTGGATCGACGAAACCGGCGCCCAGGATCGGCTCGCCCGGGTAGCCGGCGACATAGCGAGAGATGCGTTTGGCGTGGGGTGAGAGTTCGGCCCAGCGCTCATAGGGCATCGATTTGATGAGTGCCTCGCTACGGAACCACGGCGCGAAGTACTCGATGTTCGGAATGGCCCGAGTCTCACGTGAGAGGTTCGGCGTGCCGCCATGCCAGCAACGGTTGTCGCGAAAGATTGCGCTGCCAGCCGGCACCGGGCAGATGGTGGAAAACTTCATCCACTCCGGTTCGTCGGCCAGGGTTGGGAT
Source organism: uncultured Acidimicrobiales bacterium (assembly GCA_963791625.1). Lineage (GTDB taxonomy): Bacteria > Actinomycetota > Acidimicrobiia > Acidimicrobiales > Ilumatobacteraceae > JANMCE01. The sequence continues at coordinate 1,107,592 of CAWBTA010000015.1, read as the reverse complement.
CGGTTGACGCGACCGTTGCGAACCAGGAATCTGCCGGATGGGTCCGTTCTCGGTGGTGAGGTCGCACACGGTGAAGTTAATGGTGAGCACCGGCACCGGTAGGTCACGCATGGACACCTGGCCGACGGGGTCGGGTAGTTCCTTCCAGAGGTTGTCCGAGTGGAGACCCTGGTACTCGATCGCTCCGGGAAGGGCGACGTCACCCCCACCGCCCAGCACGAGATACTCGGTCGACCCGAAGATCTCGGTGAGCAGTGGTGTTGTCGTCGGAAGATCGATCACTTCACACCATTCCTCCTCGTGGAGCATGTGCCGCGAGCCTGATGATGAACCAAAGGAATAGCGATGGGGCAGGCCACCCGCGCCACCTCCGACGGCGGCCTGCGGATCGACGGCCAGGATCCGATCGAGCTGACGATCGGTTGCCGCTCGTAGTCGCGCGGTCTGCGTCGGGGTGAGGGCATCCCGCACGACGACAAAGCCGTCGCGATGAAACAGTTGCGCGGCCCGCTCGACCTCGTGGGGGTCAACGATGGCCAGGCCCCGGATGCCGTTCTCCCGGGCCAGTCGCTCGCGGTAGGCGACGACCGACGGGTCGTCGTAGCGGCGCGTCCAGGTGACGCAAGCAGGGTCACCGGCCGCCAGGTTGCGATGCTCCGGCGTGGTCTCCAACTCGTTGTCCGGGGTGGCCAGGCCAAGCGGATTGTCGTTGCTCGCGTAGACATCTGCTGACGGCCGGTTCCGGAAACCGTTCGGCGGAACCTCAGCCACCCATCCAATCGATGCTCTTTCAGCGGTCATGTCTGTAGTCTTAGCGCAGCACCGGACCTGCTGTCGCATGTGGTCCAGTCCTACTCAGAACACCGCGGCGATGTGATTCGGGTCGATCCCCATCTCGTCGATGATGGCCCGAACAAGCGTCAACCGCGCTTCGGACGGCAGGGTCGGAGCAGTAGCCAACGCGAGAGCCAAGCCTTCGATCTCGACCAGGGTGGCCGGGTCGGTAAGGTGACCGTCGGCATCGGACTTCGTCCTCGGATGGCTGATGTCGAGCTGGGCCACCACGTGGGCACCTTGCCACGTAAGGGTCTGGATCAGATGCTGCCGGGCATGGTGGCCACCGGTTGACCCGGCGCTCATGACCGCGACCGGCTTCAGATAGAGCTCGCCGGAACCGACGATCCAGTCCAGAGCGTTCTTGATGACTCCCGCCAACGCACCCGCATATTCGGGTGCGGCGATAAGCACAACGTCCGCCGCTGTGATCCGGCTGCGGAGGTTGGTGACGACCGGACCGGGATCGGCCTTGGGGTTGAACGGAGGGACCGCGGCGAGATCCCGGTAGTCATCTACCTCGGCACCCGTTGCTCGCAACGAGGCCGTGGCGACATCAAGGGCTGCTCGATTCGAAGACGCTCGCTGCAGACTTCCGCAGACGGTCAGCACCCGAACGAACATGGGCTCAACCTACCGTTGCCGCCGTGGAACAGGGCTGTGAGTAGCCCTGTGAAGGGATCACAGGGCTCATTTCGCCCAGTTTCTGGCCTGTGAGGTTCCGATGTGAGGTTTGCGGTGAGCAGTGCGGTGAGGGTCAAAGCGCATCGTGACTCCCATGACTTCTCTTCCTCTCACGAACTATCGCACCGACTGGGAGCAGTTCTGCTCCGCCCAGCCGGCCACAATCGCTGCCGAGCTGGAGGCGCTGCTGGCCTCCACGCAGGGCAATAATGACGAGGCCGATCAGAACCTTGCGGCGTTGGTTTCACGAGCGGCGACCGATCCCACGATGGCCCGCCTCGTTCTTCAGCGAGTGATGCCCGGCTTGTTGTCGGTTGCCAAGCGACGCGCCAATCTGGCCCCCGGCACGTTCCGCGAGATCCTTCACGACCTCGTCGCCAACGCCTGGATCGCGGTCTGCACCTACCCTCTCGACCGCCGCCCCCGGAAGATCGCCGCCAACCTCGTGCGAGACATTGAGTACAACACCTTCACCCAGCAGAGCCGTCTGCGCCGGGTCGCCACCGACGCGGTGGCCGACCTGCCCGAGCGGTCAGCCCCTCGCCACACCAACGCGGGCGAAGACGTGATCAGTGTCTTGGCCGCCGCTCGCAACACCGGCGCCAACCCTGACGGCCTCCGTCTCCTGGGAGAACTCGCAGTGGCCGGGCGCTCCGTAAGCGAACTCGCCGCGAGCTACGGCGTCAGCCCCCGCACCATCCTCAACCGCCGCCTCGCGGCCGTTGCCGACCTTATCACCCACGCCGCTTGATCAGCTGCGGAAGGGGTGGCGGCCCCACCCTTGGGTGGGAATGTTTTGGGCGGCGAGGACTTCGTGTTGAAGGGAGTACATCGCGGCCGCGGCCTGGTCGATGGCACGGGTGAAAGCAAGGGAGCCGGTGAGAATCGGTCGTAGGAGATCCCGGTCCTGAATGCGCGCCGGGCCGTACTCGTGCTCAACGATGAGCGGTGTGGTGGTCGGGTCGAGGTCGAGCAATTCGCGTACCGCCAGCTGATGGTCGAGCCAGTCGACCGTGCGGTTCTGCAGGTAGGCCAAAGGGTCGTGGCGAGCGGTGCCGGGCAGCTCGTGCTCGCACAGCACGGTCTGCTTCTTCCACGCGTTGCCCGCTCCCTTGGCGAGTGGCTTGCCTTTGCGCCAATCGCCCCGCTCCACGGTCTGCCCGCCGTACCCCCACGCCGCGGTGCCACGTGCATCGACCACCTGGCCCTTCACGTGCAATCCGGCGATGAGAAACGCGTACCCGGAGTCCTTCAAGTGTTGGAAGATCGATCGGGTGTCCTGACCCATCAGAATGGCGTGTGACGGGTCGTAGTGAATGCGGAACTGATCACCCACGCCGTGGTTGTCGGCAATGCGATGCAGAGCCATCCACATGCCCGGTGCATAGGCGATATTATTGTGGAAGTTGTCGCCCACGGTCCAGCCCGGCATCGGGCACTGCTCGATCCGCACCTGTAACTCGCGGTCCTTGGCGGCCTGTAACAGGGGAATGAATGACTGTTCGAAGTCGATCAGATTCTGGTCCATCGACAGCGTCTGGTTCCGCCCGACAAACCCGGTGACAGCGGGGACGCCGAGCAGCACGGCTGCGTCCATCGCTCGAACCATGAAGTCATGCTTCGTCGCTCGAATCGCGGGATCATCATGGAGCATGTTGTCGAAGTAGCCAATGTCGGCAATGGCAACGCCGCTCGCCTTCACCGCGGCTTGCACGCGACGGGCCCGGGCCTTGGTGAAGGGCTTGCGCAGATCGAGCGTGTTGGCGACGGGGTCGAGTAGCGCAACGGCTGGAACGTCGCTGACCGACGGATGCAATGCCGCCGACAACTCGATGCAATCCGCGCCAAGCGATGCGGCGTACGCCAGCCATTCCTCCACCGCCAGATCGGGATCAGCATCGCGCAACGACCGCGGCGTCAGTTCCTGCAGCGCGGCGGTAAGGATCCCGACCGGCATCAGCTTGGGGGCAAAGTCAACAGCAGTTCGTTTCGCAGTGCGAGCCATTCTCGGACTCTACCGAGGCCCCACCCTCCAACCCTGCTCTCATCGCCCTCCAACTCGCCCATTCGTGGCCCGGTGGCGGACCAGAATTGGCGGGTTGGAGGGCGAACACCCGCGAGTTGGAGGGTGAAGCCTTAGGCCGGGACGTCGACCCAGGTTTGGAATGTGGCCGATGCAATGACGGCGTCGGTGAGGTGGGCGGCTCGTAGGCCGTCGGCGAAGGTGGGAAGACCGTCGACGTCCTCGCCGTTGATGGCGGCGTAGGTGTCGTTGACGAAGAGGTCGAAGCAGTCCTGGTATCCCTGCGAATGGCCCACGGGCGTACGGTTGTAGCGGGCGCCGTAGGTGTTGGTCTCGCCGCCGCGGTTCACGATCTGGTTCACGTCCCGACCGCCCACCCACAACGTGTCGGGCAACTCCTGATCGAACGACACGGCACCATCGGCACCATCGAGCGAAAACCACAACCGGTTCTTCCGTCCGGGAGAGACCTGCGAGATGACGGCCGACCCGAGCGCTCCACGATCGGTTTCGAACAAGACGCTGGCCACGTCCTCATTCGCCTTTCCGTTCTTGATACGGGTCTCGTAGGCGGTCTTCATGCGAGCGGTGAGTCGGATGATGCGATGGCCCGAAACGAATTCGGCCATGTCACACCAGTGCACGCCAATATCGGCGAAGGCACGTGACGGCCCACCGACGGCCGGGTCGACGCGCCAGTTGTCATCCGACGGGCGAGACAACCAGTCCTGCAAGTACGACCCGTGCAGTACATGCAAGTCACCGAGCTGACCCGATGCGATGCGACCCCGGGCCTCACGAACAGTCGGGTAGAAGCGGTACACGAATGGCACGGACGCAACGAGTCCGGTGTCCGCTGCCAATGCGGTCATCGACTGGGCCGAGGCAACGTTGGTGGCGAGCGGCTTCTCACACACCACGTGCTTGCCGGCCCGTAACGCCAACTCGGCCATGGCCTGGTGTGCGCTGTTCGGCGTGCAGATATGCACCACATCAACGTCGTCGGCAGTGGCTGCTTCCTCGGGAGTCGCCGACCGCTCGGCCATGTACCGCCCTGCAGCCTCAACCGACTTGGCCGGAGTCGATGTCGCCACCACCTTCAGGACGCCACCCGCCCGCTGGATGGCACGGGTGTGCACATCGCCCATGAACCCCGCACCAATGAGCGCAACCCGAATTCGATTCGACATACCTGTTCCCTCCACTATCCAGACCCGTCAACTCTGGCACGTCGTCGGATGCTGCCGCCGCGTTGAGGCTGAAGCTGCCGTACGATTTCGACGAGGGAAAGGGGCACGACATGCCGGTTCATCATGTGGCGGTAGCGGTGAAGGACGTTGACGCCGCGCACGACTTCTACACCAAGGGCATGGGTTTCACCCTGGCCAAGGTCGTGAAAAACTTGTCGCCTGCAGGTGGGTGGACCAAGCACCTCTTCTACGACATTGGTGACGGTTCGTTGTTCGCCATCTGGGACATGCGTGGCATGAAAGATGTGCTGCCCGATGACGCTTGGCGCGGTGGCCTGTCAACCGGCGCTGGTCTGCCCGTGTGGGTCAATCACATCGCGTTCACCTGCGATGGCGCGGATGACATGGAAGTACGAAAGCAGCGTTGGCTGGCCTACGGCCGCACCGTCATCGAGGTTGATCACGAGTTTGTGCGCTCCATCTACACCAACGACCCCGACGGAACGTTCGTCGAATGGACCTACAACGTGCGTGCCCTCACCGAGGACGACCGCATGGAGGCTGAGCGACTCCTCCTCGATGACTCTCCTAGCGATCAGCCAGGTGAGGCTGCCATCTTCCACTCGCCTCCGATGGCGGTCTAGTTCTTCGAGCTGAACATACCGACCACCGTGCCGACGGTGCGAATGAAGTTTCCGTTCTGCTTCGCGACCAGATGGTTCAGCACGTTGCGCGACTGGTTCTGAATGCGGCGCGCCAGCATGGCGTCGTGCACCGGATCGTCCGTTTGCTTGAAGTCGCCGACCATGGCGCGCAAGTCGTTCACCAACATTGGTGCCATACCGTCGAAACGCACCCTGAGCACCGTGGTTTCGCACCGTGCCACGTTGCTGCGAGCCTCGGCCATCGCTTCGTCGCGAATGACCTCGGGCTGGCGGCCGTCAGCCATGAGCGCGTTCAGATCGTCAGCATCGACAGCCACTTGACCGGCTCGCGCTCGCTGCCGTCCGATGACGACGCACGTCACGATGGTGGCTACGAACACCACGAACCACACCAGCGGCGCGTAGCCACTGATGGCGATAGACATCAGCAGCGTCACGGCGAAGAAGACAACCGCATATGTCTGGGCTTTTGGGCTCAACACACTCTGGGTGGATGACATGCGTCACACCCTATCGAGGGGGAAATGGATTGCTGCTGCGACGTACGTTGTCCGTTAACGAGCGGCTGGCCGCGTCATTTCGCGATGTAAGAGCCGATCAGTGGCAGCGCACCGGCATTCGCAGCGACGCAGCCCATTTCACGATCGACAGTTTTGCCCGCTACCTCATCCACGATCCGATTCACCACCTCCACGACGTCGGCGCCTAATGCAGGTCCCGTCCCCTCGCGCACGGTTGGCATGGCGACGGACGGCGCAGGGTAGGGCTAACCCCCGGTGGAAATCGTGGGTGCACCTCATGGTGGATGCGCTGGCGGTTCCGTACTGTGGTTCCCATGCAGAACAGCCCGATGTCACCAGAGGTGCCCCGACCGGGCGTGACGACCGTGCTCGGCGCGTGGCTGCACCCTCGTACCTGGGCGTCGCTTGCGCACGTGACGGTCGGGATGATCGTTACGACGGCGACGTTCACGTTGGTCGTGACTGCGGTGTCGGTGTCGGTCGGGCTCTTGTTCGCGTTGTTGATCGGTATCCCGCTTCTCGGACTCACGTTGTTGATGACCCAGGGCCTCGGTGCATTCGATCGGGCGCGGTACCGCCTCTTTCTGGGAGAAGAAATCGCGTCGCCGCACGTGCGGGTCAAGGGCAACGCGTGGGTGTGGTTCCGGAAGCGAGCCCTCTCCGGCGCGGCCTGGAAGGAGGTGCTTTGGTTCCTGCTGACCTGGCCCCTCACCCTTGCCGCGTTCGTCATCGTGATCAGCCTGGCCTCCTGGTCAGTGGCCATGGTTGCCCTGCCGGCCTATATCGGCCGCCTCCCGAACGACACAGCCAGTTTCGGACGACTCAAGATCCACCAGGGATCCTCGATCGCAGTGGCGGTCGTCGGGCTGCTCGGACTCATCCTTGTGCCATGGATCGCACGGGGCTGGACGGCGCTGGACGCCACCATGGCTCGTTTCATGCTGGGCCCCAACGCCAAGACTGCGGCCCTGCAGTCTCGGGTGGAGAATCTCACCGTCACCCGAGCGGCCACGGTCGACGCCGCCGAGGCAGAACGTCGCCGAATCGAGCGCGATCTGCACGACGGCGCGCAGCAACGTTTAGTTGCACTTGCAATGAGTCTGGGCATGGCATCCGACAAGCTGGATTCCGATCCGGCGGCGGCCAAGCTCATGGTTGCCGACGCGCATCAGGAGGCCAAGAAGGCCGTCGCCGAGCTGCGTGATCTCGCCCGTGGTATCCACCCCGTGTCATTGAGCGACCGTGGCCTTGCGGGCGCCTTGCCGGGCCTTGCCGCCCGTTGTCCGGTACCGGTGGAGGTGAGTATCGACATCAATGATCGTCCCCTGCCGGCTATCGAAGGCATCGCGTATTTCGTCGTGTCCGAGTGTTTGACCAACATGGTGAAACATGCCAATGCCACCAAAGGTTGGGTGAGCGCGAAGCGGGTGGGTGACCGACTTGTGGTCGAGATCCGGGACAACGGCACCGGTGGTGCGGTCGTGAAGACCGGTGGCGGACTGAGTGGCCTGCAGGATCGGGTTGCCTCGGTTGACGGAACGCTCTCGGTCTTCAGTGCTCCGGCCGGCTCCACCACCGTGACCGCTATACTCCCGTGCCGCGCCACCCCGTCGTCCTGGCCCGCTCCGGGCGGCGGCGCATGAACGTCATCCTGGCCGAGGACTCGGTGCTGCTACGCGCCGGAATTGCCCGCCTCCTCACCGACGCCGGCATGACCATCGTGGCCGAAGCCGATGATGCCGACGCGGCGCTCGCTGCGGTCGAGCTGCACCAGCCTGACATCGTGGTGATGGATGTGCGCATGCCTCCTACTCATACCGACGAAGGTATCCGAGCCGCGCTTACGATCCGCCGTCGCTTCCCGCAGATCTCCGTGCTGGTGCTTTCGCAGTATGTCGAGCAGTACTACGCCAGCGAGCTTCTGGCCGGAGACAATGCCGGTGTCGGCTATCTCCTGAAGGACCGAGTCGCTGACGTGCGCGAGTTCGTCGCTGCGGTCAAGCACGTTGCGGGCGGAGGTACCGCGCTTGATGCCGAAGTGGTCAGTGAACTGCTGGCCCGCGTACGACGAGGTCGACCGTTGGAATCACTCACACCGCGTGAACTCGAAGTCATGCGCCTCATGGCCGAAGGCCGATCCAACACCGCCATCGCAGCCCAACTGGTGGTCGGCGAAGGCGCCGTCGAAAAGCACATCACCTCGATCTTCACCAAGCTCGATCTTGCTCCGGCCGATACCGACCATCGCCGCGTCCTCGCCGTGCTGCGCTACCTGGAGGCATCCCAATGAACACCGCATCATTCAACCCTGTTCGGCGTGCCGCCATCCTGGGTGGCGCCCTGCTCGCTGCTCTTGGCATCGGCTGGGGAGCTTTCACCGTCGTCGGACTGATCGCCCGTGAGAAGACCAGTGCCCCCGTTTCGGTCGATGGTTCCGTCCGCCACGTCATTGTCGACCTCGATGCCGGCGGCATGACGCTTCACGGTGGAGTGACAACGTCCGTTACCGGTACTCGAACGGTGGTACGAACCTTTCGCGGCCCCACCTTCAGCGAGACTCTGACCGGCGACACGCTGACGGTGAAGTCGCGTTGCCCATCGTTCGTGAACACCTTCTGCAGCGTGAGCTACGACCTCAACGTTCCGGCCAACGTGACAGTGGAGGCAAAGTCGTCGGGCGGATCGCTGACCGCATCTGATGTCGCAGGTGATCTGACGCTCAGTTCGTCGGCCGGTTCCGTGTCGGTGACCGGTGCAACCGGTCGATTGAAGTTGTCCTCCAGCGCCGGCGGCGTGAAGGTGAGCGAGTCCCGCAGCACCGAGATCAACGCTCGCTCCAGCGCCGGCAGCGTGAAGGTCAGCTTGCTCGCACCACCCACCAACGTCGACCTTTCATCGAGCGCGGGTTCCACCACTCTGGAACTCCCTCGAACGTCGGACAGCTATGACGTCGATGCTTCGACCAGCGCTGGCAGCAGCACCGTCACTGTCGACACATCAACATCGTCCGCCCGCAAGATTCGGGTGCGAAGTTCGGCGGGCAATGTGAGGGTGACCTACAGCACCGCAGCCGGATGATGGCGCTGTACCTCGCAGTGCGCTCCCTTGTGCACGGTCCGCCCATCGCACAAATCACCCTTCTGCTGCCCATCGCGATCGGGCTGCTGTACGGAAGTCGACCGCAGGACGTACACCATCGAGGTGATCGTCTGGCAAGCTGAGCGTATGACCGAACGTGGGTATCACCAGCTGCCGGGCGAAACGCCGCCGCCCCCTGCGGGTTGCCCGGTAAATCATTCGTGGAGTCCGCTTAACGACGACTACCTGGCTAATCCGTACCCGATCGCATCGCAGCTGCGGGAGGACACGCCGATCTTCTACGCCGAGTCACTCGGCTACGTGGTGATCACCCGCATGGAAGACATCGACTACGTCTTCCGCCATCCTGATACCTATGCCTCCACCAACGTGCAGGACCCCGTGTTTCCGCTCAGCGATGCTGCAAAGGCCGTGCTGGCTGCGCCTGATTTCAACCCGGTCGCGGTCATGTCGAATCTGCCCGACCCGGATCATGGTCGGATCCGCAAGTACACCCGCGAGGGCTTCAGCCGAAAGCGACTGAAGACACTGGAAGCGTACGTGCGTCGCCGCAGCCATGAGCTTGTCGATGAGATGGTTGCAAACGGAACGACCGCCGAGTTCATCGAAGCGTTCGCTTTTCCGCTCCCAGGGGAGACCGTGTTCCGGTTCATCGGGTTCCCCGAGGCCGATGACGAACGATTGAAGAACTGGTGCAGTGATCGCAAGGCGTTCTCGTGGGGCAAGCCGACGCCGGAAGAACAAGCCGACATCGCAGAAAAGATGCTGGCGTACTGGCGCTATTGCCGCGAGTTCACCGCCGACAAACGCGACCACCGCGGTGACGACTTCGCGTCCGAGTTGCTGAACGATCACGACGCCAATCCCGAGGACCTTTCCTACCGCGAGGTCGAGTCGGTCATCTACGGCCTGTCGTTTGCGGGGCACGAAGCAGTCACCTCACTGTTCTGCAACGCGCTGCTATGCCTGCTGCCGCGTCGTGATCAATGGGCCGAGTTGTGCGCCGACCCGTCCCTCATCGCCAACGCCATCGAGGAAGTGTTGCGCTTCGAATCCAGCCAGATTTCCTGGCGGCGCATCACCACCGAGCCAACCACGCTCGCCGGTGTCGAATTGCCGTCCGGCACCCGTATCTTCATGAACCTGGCCTCGGCCAGCCGGCAGCCCGACATCTTCGATGACCCGGACACGTTCGACATCCATCGCGCCAATGCAAGCGCGCACCTGCCGTTCGGCAAGGGGATTCACTATTGCCTTGGTGTGAACCTGGCCAAGTTCGAAACCCAGATCATCCTCGAAGTGCTCACCGAACGCTTGCCGTCGTTGCGCCTGGTGGCAGACCAAACCATTACCAGCTTCCCCAACATCACCTTCCGCGGGCCCAACTCGCTGTACGTCGAGTGGGATCCGGCGTAACGATTGTCGATGTCTGATTTCCGCTTTCAGGCTGAGCGGATTCGGTGAAGGATAGTGCCATGGCTTCCACCCCCGCCGAACGTCGTGACCGCTTCGTTATGCTGCACCAGTCGGGCGTATTCGTGCTCCCGAATCCCTACGACATAGGCACCGCCCGATTGCTCGCCATCCAAGGCTTCGAGGCATTGGCGACGACCAGCGCCGGGTTTGCCGCCACCCTCGGCCGGCTCGACATGCAGATCACGCGTGACGAACTGGTCGCCCACACCCGGGTGATGGCGGGCGCTACTGATCTCCCTCTCAACGTCGATGCCGAACGGTGCTACGCCAACGATTTGGCCGGGGTGCAACACACGGTGCAACTTCTGGCCGATGCGGGTGCTGCCGGATTCTCGATCGAAGACTGGAACCCCGACACCGATCAGATCGACCCGATCGACACCGCCGCCGAGCGAGTGGCCGCCGCGGCCGAAACCGCTCGCCAACACAACTTGCTGCTCACTGCTCGGTGCGAGAACCATCTGCACGGCATCGCCGATGTTGACGACACCATCGAGCGCCTCCGGGCCTACCGAGAGGCGGGTGCCCACGCGCTGTACGCCCCCCTGCTGCCGGACATGGCCTCCATCGCGCGAGCGGTTGCGATCGGCCTCCCGGTCAACGTATTGCTCCTTCCGGGCGGCCCGACCGTCGCCGAACTCGGCGCTGTCGGCGTGCGTCGCATCTCCACTGGAAGCCTTCTATCCCGAGTCGCGATGGGCGCCTTCGTTGACGCCAGTCAATCCCTCCTCGATACCGGTCAACTGCCACCGTCACCCGCTCTGCTGCCTCACTCGATGGCCGCACGGGCCTTCCAGTCATGACGACGTCGGCGCTTAGCGCTCTTTGAGGTTGATGCCGGCGCGGCGCTCGAAACCGAGGCGATGGTAGTGATGGTTCCGCGCAGGTTGCGGCATCTGCCGTCGAAGTCGTTCGATGCCCTAGTTCATTTGCAGCAAAGATGCAAGGAAATGGCGAATGCCTTATTGGAATCCTGAGGGGCGAACTCCTCAAGATTGTCTCTAACCGCCTTGAGAATGCCTCACGTCATGTGATTTAACAACGACGCACCGAGACATCAGCCTTGACGGAAAACCACAGGCAGAAGGCATTTGATGGAACTTTACCTGACTTTATGATTCGCAGAGCGTTCGTTGCCTCTTTTCGGAAGTTCTGGGGCCGAGAGCCATAGGACTAAAGTCCCTACCGCCAGAAATCAAAAGGATTACTGTCCGAACCGGTGTTGACGGGATTAACCGGCAGAGGGAGAGAATTATGGAACGGGTACAACCGACCAGAATTGCGGTCGTTGGCTATGGCTACTGGGGCTCGAAGCACGTGCGCGTGCTGTCGGCCATCCCCGGGGTTGATGTCACCGTGGTCGAGAGCAACCAGACCCGTTGCGATGAGGCGATCAAGCACTTTTCGAACGTGCGGGGCGTGGCCAGGCTCGATCAGGCGCTCGACTCGATCGACGCCGTGGTAGTGGCGACGCCACCGGGTTCTCATTTCGAAGTGGCGTTGGAAGCGATCTCGGCGGGCAAGCACGTTCTGGTTGAAAAGCCCCTCACGACCTCTGTAGCCGAAGCGGAGATCCTGGTGCATGCGGCCGACAACATGGGCGTGCAGCTCATGGTGGGCCACACGTTCGAATACAACGCGGCCGTGCACAAGCTGAAGGAGATCATCGACTCGGGCGAGCTGGGCCGTGTGCGTTACATCGACACGGCGCGACTCAGCCTCGGCCTCTACCAGCGCGACGTCAACGTCATCTGGGACCTGGCCCCGCACGACTTGTCCATCGTGTCGTACCTGCTCGATGAGCTGCCAAGCGCGGTGTCGGTGTGGGGCCAGCGCCACATCGGCCACCGCCACGTCGATGTCGCCCACGTCCGTCTCGAGTTCCCCGATGTGGATACGCACGCTGTCATCCACACCAGTTGGCTCGATCCGTGCAAGGTGCGGCGTGTGACCGTGGCAGGTGAACGCAAGATGGTCGTGTACAACGACATGTCCGATACCGAGCGCATCCGGGTGTACGACGTGGGCGTCGAGGAACTGGAGCAGGAGCCGGGCAGTCATGAGCGCCCTGTTTCGTACCGCACGGGTGACATCGTCTCGCCGTACGTGCAGTTCCGTGAGCCGCTGACCGTGCAGGACAGTCACTTCGTCGATTGTGTGCGCAGGGACGTCACACCGAACACGCCCGGTCGTCGTGGCGCCGAGATCGTGCGGGTGCTCGCCGCCACCGATGAATCACTCGCACTCGGTGACGGCGTGCGGGTCTCGCTTCGCCATGACGACCGCCTCGTACAATCTCACCGGTTCAACGGTGAGGCCGTGCGATGAGACAACTCATGGCTCAGGTGCCCTTCCTCGACCTACCGGCCCTGCACGGATCAATGCGGGACGAACTCGACGCAGTCTGGCTCGAAGTCGTTGATGATGGCGGCTTCATCGGTGGCCGCCGGGTCGAGGTGTTCGAGCACGAGTTTGCCGACTACTGCGGCGCCACGTCGTGCATAGGTGTCGCCAATGGCACCGATGCGCTTGAACTCATTCTGGCCGGTCTGGGCATTGGTGCCGGGGCCGAAGTCATCGTTCCCGCCAACACCTTTGTCGCGACGGTTGAGGCCATTTGTAACGTCGGTGCCAGGCCTCGCTTCGTGGATGTCGATCCGCACACGCTACTCATCGACGCGGCGTCGGTCGAGAGTGCGCTCACCCGCAAAACAGCGGCCGTCATCGCCGTACATCTCTACGGTCAGATGGCCGACGTGGACGCGCTGGAGATCATCACCCGGCGCCACGGCTTGCTGCTGATCGAAGACGCAGCTCAGGCGCACGGTGCCAGCTTCAACGGTCGCCGGGCCGGCTCCGTCGGGGTGGCCGCTGCGTTCAGTTTCTACCCGGGCAAGAATCTTGGTGCCTTCGGAGACGGCGGTGCGGTCGTTACCAACGATGTGCCGCTCACGAAGGCCATTCGTCGCCTGGCCGACCATGGGCGTACGGCCGATGATCGCTATCGACACGACGTCTCCGGTCGCAACAGTCGGCTCGATTCGTTGCAAGCGGGAATACTTCACTGCAAACTCGCACGACTCGATCAGCACAACGCCGAGCGTCAACGGGTGTACCGGCAGTATCGCGAGCTGTTGCCAGTCGGTTCGCCGCTCACAGAGGTCGACCCAAGAGCCGACGCGGTGCACCACCTCGCGGTTGTACAGGTTGATGATCGTGCGGCGGTGACCGACGAACTGACTGCCGCCGGAATCGGGTGGGGTCTGCACTATCCGATTCCCTGCCACCAGCAACCGGCGTTCGCCCAGTATTCCACCGGATCGCTTCCGGTCTCGGAGACCACGGCGTCTCGCATTCTCTCACTGCCGATGTCGCCGACGCTGTCAGAAGCCGACGTCAACCGGGTGTGTGATGTGATGTGCCGGGCGGTGGCGTCGTGAGAGGCCCCGCCCGCCGATCGGAAGCTGCCACCTCGCGCCGGCAACACAAGCTGCTCCGCCTTGTCGGCATCGGTCTCGCCATCACGTTTCTCGGTCTGCTCATCGGTTACGTCGTCGGGAGCTCGGGGGCGAAGGTGTATGCGGCGCGTTCCGAGGTGCTCTACGAGATTTCCCAAGAACGCCCCACCGGATTCCTCCGCGAAGATCGCAGCCTGACAACGCAGCTGGCGTTGATGCGCAGCCGATCGGTACTCAACTCTGTCGCGACGGCGACGGGCATGCGGGTCGAAGACATCGAGGCTTCGCTGACCGTTGAGTTGGTCGGCGGAAGCAGCGAGATCATCCGCGTTGAAGCGCACGATCCGTCGTCGGCGAAAGCGTTGGCGATCGTGACGGCCGTCATTGATCGCTACCTCACCGTCACCAGGGAGCAGGGCACGAAGGACGCGCTCACCTATCTGCAGGAGGCCCGGGACCGTGTCGCGGCAGATATCGCCGGCAAACGTAGTGAGATCAACCAGTTTGCCGTTGCGAGTACGGGCACCGCCGCCGACCCCAGACTGACTGCGGCCCAAGCCGAACTCTCCAGCCTCCTGTCGCGTTCGGACTCGCTCTCAACCGACATCGACAAACTCACCGTAGGGCAACGCACGCAGCAACGCATCGAGGTCCTTGTGCCCGCCTACGCACTGGCGGACCCTGTTGGTCCACGGCCACTCCTCGCAACGGCGGGTGCCGGATTGACCGCAGCGCTGATCGCAGCGTTCGTGGTGGCGTTTCTGGGGCGACGCCGTGCTTCGCGCTGAGGCGAAGTTCCACAAGACAGCGGTGCCCTCCTCCATAGAACGGCGTTCGGCCACCGTTGCCATCTGGACCCTGCTCAGCCGCGTCACGGGGCTCCTTCGTGTCGTCGTTATCGGCGCGGTACTCGGCCCGACGTTCTTCGCCAACACGTTCCAGTCAACGAATTCGCTGCCCAACATTGCGTACACGTTGGTGGCCGGTTCGGTACTGGCGATGGTGGTTGTTCCGATCTGTGTCCATGAGCTCGAACTGAGCGGGATCAAACGGGCGCGCCAGATCGTGCAGCGCCTGTCGGGGATCATCCTGGAAGTCGGCGTGCTCTTGACGGTGGGGCTCATCTCCATCTCGCCACTGTTGGCTTACCTGCTCACCTCCGGGGTCGATCGGGCCGACCGCGCTCGTGCCCGCACGTTCGTCGTCGTCCTGATCGCGCTGCTCGCCCCGCAGATCGTGTTTTACCTCGCGGCTGCGCTCGGCGCAGCGGTGCAGCAGGTACATGGCCGGTTCGCGGTGGCCGCCGCCGCACCCGCTATGGAGAACATCGGCCTGATCATCACGATGCTGATTGTCAACCAGCGGTATCGACGGGGCCTGGAGATCGGAAACGTTCCGTTCGGTCTCGTCATCATCGTGGCGAGTGGGAGCACGCTTGCCGTTGCCGCCCATGCCGCCATTCAGGTTGCCGCGGCCCGTCGCACGGGAATGGGAATGCGACCGAGCCTGGGCGGACGATCAGACCCCGAAGTACGAGAGATCATCACCCGCCTTCTGCACTCGGTGCGCATCGCCGCCTTTCCGGCGCTCGGTTTCTTGTCGATGATCGTCGCGTCGTCCACTGTTCGTGGCGGCGTGGTGGTCTTTCAAACCGTGCTGGCGCTCTACAACGTTCCCGTCGCCCTCGGCGCGCGGGCGATTTCGACCGCCGTCCTACCTGCTCTGTCCGAAGCCGCGGTGAAGGGTCAGACAGAGCTCTTTGTTGCGGAGCTGCGCCGAGGGCTGACCTACACCACGGTCGCCGCGGTGGGCGCTTCGTGCGTGCTCGTCGGGTTGGCGTACCCGCTCGCCAACCTGCTGGCGAATGGTGCGTTGCGCACCACCCAGCTCATCACCCGACTCGCGATCTGCACCGTCGTCGTGGGTCTCGCGCAGTTCGCGTCCAGCCTTCACGAGATCGGCCGTCAGGGATTGTTTGCCCGCCTCGACATCCGTGGTCCCCGCCGAGCGAGCAGCCGGGGGCTGTTGGCCACTCTCACGATGTGCCTCATTGCGCTCTCTTTTCCCGCGGGCAACGTCCGTATGGCGCTCGTGTGCGGCGGTCTCCTCGCGTCTGATGCCGTGGCCGCCACAACCGTGCTCCTTGAGCTGCGCAAAGGCCTGCCCAACCAGGTGCTGGTTGGCGCCCGGGGCTTCTTGGCGACTGCCATCTTGTGCGGCGGTTTACTCGCGGCCAGCGGGCTGATCGGCCTCCTGCTGTATCGCCTCGAATTGAACCGTGCAGCCGACCTGGGCGTCATCGCCCTGGGCGGATCCGCATGGCTGGCCGCACTCGTTCTCATGATGCGGTCCCAACGAGCGGCGCAGAGGAGCGTTGCATGAACGCTCGGATCGAGTTACCCAGCCGGGACTGGCCCGTCGTCGTTGGCGCGATCGTTGCTGTTGCAACGACGGCCGGAGCCAGCGCGCTGCTCGGCCCTATGGTCCCGGCCGCGTTCATCGGCCTGACCGTGCTCGCCGCCACGGCATGGCGTCCGATTTTGGCCGTCTACATCTATGTCGTGACGCTCCCCTTCATCGCCGGAATCGGGCGGGGCAAGCTCGTACCCCTCGTGCGGCCGAATGAAGCGCTCCTTGCGGCCGTGATCGCCGGGGTGCTCATCGGCTGTTACGTCCGCTACGTCGCCGGTCACGATGTGAAGTTCCAGTTCAGCCGACTCGATGTTGTGCTGGCGGCCTTCGTCGCGTTGTCCATTGTGTGGCCGGTCTGTTCGCTGCTGTTGCGGGGCAAGGTGCCGTCCTTCACGGAACTCATGGCGCTCTTCCCGATGGCGAAGTTGGCCGGACTCTTCGTGCTGGTCCGCGTCGCCGTCCGCACGACCGACGAGTTGGTTCGTTGCATCCGCCTTATCGTCTGGCCCGCGGTGGCGTTGGCCGTAATTGCCGTGGGCCAGACCCTCCACGTCGGACCGGTGGTGTCGGTGCTCTCGGCCGGCTGGACGGCTGACACCAGCATCGCCGGCATCACCGAACGCGGCTCCACCACGCTCGCATCGTCCATCGCGACCGGTGACTACCTGGTCGTCGCCCTGGCGCTGGTCGTGATGCTGGGCGTGCGTGATCTGCTTCCGCGGGTCGAGCGCTTCGCCGCCGCATTCGTCCTGGTGATCGGCATCCTCGCGTCGGGCCAGTTCTCCACGTGGGTCGCAACAGCCGTGGTTGCGATCGTGCTCGGCGTGTATGAGCCGATCCTTCGTCGTCGAGCGGTTGGCTATTTACCGGCCCTGCCCATCGTGGCGCTGGTTGGTGCCCCCGCATTCATTGGTCGCATCAGCGGATTCTTTGACGGCTTCGGTGTGCCCCGAAGTTGGCTCGGACGGTACGACAACCTGACGCACTTCTATCTCCCGGGCCTCGGCAACTTCCGATTCCTGCTCGGCGTCTCGCCTCAGACGGTGCTGCCCGCACCCGAGCTGTGGCGCACGCAGATCTTCCTCGAAAGTGGCTACCTGTCGTTCCTCTGGATCGGTGGAATCCCCTTGCTCCTCGGGTTCATCTGGCTTTCCAACGAACTGTTTCGCTTATTCGACACGGTGGCGCTGCGGCGTGACGCCGTCGGCGCGGTCGCCGCCGCGATGCAGGGCGTCTGGTGGATGGTGTTGGTGCTCTCACTGATTGACGTGCACCTGGTGCTGCGCGGATTTGGGGATTTGCTGGCGGTTCTCATTGCTCTCGTCACAGGAAGGCTGGTCACCAATGACGCCCACGTATGAAGGCATTCGCCGGCTTTGGGGATGGGAGGTTGTCGCCGGTCGCACCTTCGATATCGTCGTCGCGACGGTTGCGCTGATCATCCTCTCGCCACTGATTTTGGTGATTGCGCTGGCCATTCGAATGACCAGTCGCGGGCCCGTCATCTTCCAGCAGGACCGGGTGGGGCTCGACGGTGAGGTGTTCACCATGTTCAAGTTCCGAACCATGCAGGCGGGCGCCACCGACGACACGCTCCGCGACATGATCGCCCGAGAACTCGCCGGCGAGGATACGTCGGTGGGTGGCAGCTTCAAGCCGGTTGACAGTCGCGTCACGGGCATCGGGCACTGGCTGCGACGCACCAGCATGGACGAGATCCCGCAGTTCGTGAACGTGTTGAAAGGTGACATGGCGCTGGTCGGACCACGGCCATGCCTCGTCTGGGAGGCCGATCTCTTCCCGCACAAGTACGCCGCGCGCTTTGCGGTGAAGCCCGGCATTACTGGTCTGTGGCAGACGAACGGCCGCAGCAACTTGAGCACGCTCGACATGCTGTCGATCGACATGACCTATGTTTCATTACGCAGCTTCTTTGGTGATGTTGCCATCGTGTTGCAGACCGTGCCCACCCTGCTCTTGGACGGCGCAACCCGATGACCACGCTCATGTTGGCTACGACCGGCGGTCACCTCACCCAGCTGCACACGTTGGCCGGGCGACTGGGGGCATCCGACGACGATGTGGTGTGGGTGACGCACGACAACGAGCAGAGCCGCTCGCTTCTTGCTGACGTTGACGTCGAGTTCGTGCCCTACGTGCGGGTCCGCAACGTTCCCGATGTGATGCGGTGTGTTCCCCACGCCCGACGATTGTTGCAGCAGCGCAAGATCACGCGGGCTATCTCCACGGGG
Organism: uncultured Acidimicrobiales bacterium; assembly: GCA_963791625.1. Lineage (GTDB taxonomy): Bacteria > Actinomycetota > Acidimicrobiia > Acidimicrobiales > Ilumatobacteraceae > JANMCE01. Next base: position 1,088,978 of record CAWBTA010000015.1, on the reverse strand, counting down.
TCGGGCATCGCATTGGGCTACCTGCCGTTCCTTGCCGCTCGCGGTGTGGCTTGTCACTACATCGAGAGTGCAGCGCGCGTCGAGGGCCCGTCCATCACGGGCACGCTGATGCGTCGCGCGCCGCGGGTGGTGACGTACTCGCAGTACCGCCATTGGTCCAATCGCCACTGGCTCTACCGAGGCAGTCTGTTTGACGGGTTCGAGCCAACGGTGCGCCAGCCGGGCAGCGACGCGATCCGTGTGGTGGTCACCGTCGGCACGGCGGCCGAATTCCCGTTCCGTCGACTTGGTCGACAGTCTGCTTCCCCTTCTTGGTAACAAGGGCCATTTCGAACGCGAAGTCGGTCGGCCGGTTGAGGTCGTCTGGCAGACGGGCTGCACCCCCGTGCACGACCTGCCGATCACGGCCAACGCCTTCATGCCGGCCAAAGAACTCACCGCGGTTCTGGAACGGGCCGACGTGGTCGTGTCGCACGCGGGGACCGGCTCCGCGTTGGCGGCACTCGCCGCAGGCCATCAACCGATCCTGGTATCAAGGGAACAGCATTTCGGTGAGGCAGGTGATGATCATCAACGTCAACTCGCCATGGAACTGTCCGGCCGCGGTCTCGCCGCCGATGTCCACGTATCCGAAATTGGCGTGGACGATCTGATGACCGCACTGCTGCGAGGGGTGCGAGCGCTCGCCACCCCTCCTCAGTTCGAGCTGTGCTCATGAACACGACGGTTGTTTCGGTCGATCCGCGTGTCGATCCGCGGTGGCGAGCGCTGGTGGACGGGAGTTCGGGGAGCCTGTTCACATCGCCGCCTTGGCTCACCGCCGTGTGCGCGACCTACAACTTCGTTCCCGAGGCGCGTGTACTCATCACCGCCGACGGCGAGGCCACCGCTGGCGTCGCCTGGGTTGAGGTCAATGACCTGCGTGGCCGGCGGCGGCTGACGCTTCCGTTCAGTGATCGAGGCGATCCCCTGGTGAGTGACCTGACATCGTGGCAACGCCTCACCGATGACGTTGTCGATCCAACGGTACCCTTCACGGTGCGAACCCTTGACGGCTCGCCGCTCGCCCAAGACAACCGTTTCGAGCGCTCGGGTGAGGCCGCCTGGCACCAGACGCCGCTCGGCCCGTCGGCCGATGAGCTGTGGAAGCGGCTGAGTTCCAATGCCAAACACAACGTCAACGCCGGCCTACGCAATGGCGTGAAGGTGGAGGTCCGTGACGACCTCGAGGCAATCCGCGAATTTCATCGGCTCCATACGCTGCTGCGCAAGCGAAAGTATGCGCTTCTTGCTCAACCGATCGAGCTGTTTGAACGCATCTGGGAAGCATTCTCCCCAACCGACGATGTACGGGTATTGATGGCGTTCTCACCCGATGGTCGTACCGATTGCCGGCGGCGTCTACCTCATCTGGAACGGGGTGCTCTACTACAAGTTCGGAGCGTCGCTCTCCGAACATCTCCTGCTGCGACCCAACGAACTGGTTACGTGGTCGGCAATGCAGTTCGGCCTCGAGCGAGGGCTCAGTGCGCTCGATTGGGGTCTGAGCGATCTCGACCAGCCCGGTCTCGTCGCCTACAAGCGAAAGTGGGCGACCGAAGAACGGCGCATTCACACCTATCGCACGGCAACGCTGCCGAGCACTGAACAAAAAGACGTCGGTCAGCTGTTGCATGCCATCACCCAGCTCTTCACGGATGCCCGCGTGCCTGACGATGTGACGGAGGAAGCCGGTGCTCTGCTGTATCGATACTTTTGCTGAGGCCACATGCGTGTCGTCGTAGATTCCCGGCCGTGCCTGAGCGGCTTCACGGTTTCATCCACCGACCTCCTCGGACCCTCGCCCGAGTGGGATCGTTTTGTCGCGGCATCACCCGGCGGAGATCTGGTGCAGTCGTCGGCATGGGCCGGTTTCAAGCGCGAACTGGGGGCGACCACGCACCTGGTCGAGATTCGCCGCAACCATGAGATCGTGGGTGGCGCCGTTCTGCATGTCCGACGGGTTGCGCCGGGCATGCGTGTGGCCCTCGTGGTTCGTGGTCCGCTTGGCCGCACCGACGATGTCGCGCTGCGGGAGTGTGCCATTGACTCGCTTGAGAGGCTCGCCGGGACGTTGTCGGCGCAACTGCTGGCGATCCAAGCACCGCTCGGGCATGATGCGTTGGAGCACGAGCTCGACGCCCGTGGCTACCGCCTCGGCTTTCCTGCGCTGGCTCCTACGGCCACGTCGCTGCTCGACCTGCGCAAGCCCAACGCGCAACTGATGGCTGCGGCCGGAAAGACGCGGCGCAGGCATCTCAGGCTCGGCAGGGAGCAGGGTTTCACGTTCTCGACGGACCCTGACGTTGCGCTGTTCGCTCGACTGTACGGTGCCTCAGCAGCCCGGGTTGGTTTCGTCCCCCTTCAGCTCTCCACCCTCGAAGCGCAGTGGCGACACCTGGGACCGGCAGGTCACCTTTCCATGATGTTCGCCTGTCATGACGGCCGGCCGATTGCGGGTGCATGGCTGTCGTCGTTCGGCGGCACCGTGACGGGAAAATTGGTGGGTTGGGACAACATCTCGGGGCAACCGCGCTATGTCAACGATGCGCTCAACTGGGAGACCTATCAGTGGGCGCGGTCCAGCGGTGCCCACACGTTCGACCTCGGTGGTTTCGACCGCCTAGCTGCCGAACGCCTCCTGGCTGGAGAGCCGCTGCCCGAGAGCTTCGCCAAGTCTTCGAGTGCCAACAAGGCAACCTACGGCGGTCAGATCGTCCTGTTCCCCTTTGCCCGCTTCAAGGTGCTGACACCGGTTCTTGGCCGGTCCATGGCTGCCTTCACCGACCATCTCCTCGCCAGTTCGCGAGCGGCGAAACTGGTTGCCCGTTTTCGCAACTGAGGCTCGCTACGGTCCGGCGAAACCATCGGCCGATGACGGGTCGACCTCGAAGGTTGGAATGTCTTGCTCGACTGAATTGTCCGTGATCCACGCTCCGGTCGATTCGTTCTGAACAACGATTGCGTTGAACATGTTCGAGCCCTTGAACGAGTTGCGCCGGACCTCGACGTTGGGAAACCAACGCACCAGGACCGCCTGCGAGCCCTCGACATCGCAGGTGTTGTCGACGAACGAAATGTGGGTGGAACGGCCGACTTCGCCGGCAAGGCCGGCTTCTTGTGCTGTCGCAATGAGGCATTGGTGGTCGACGTTCGTGCAGGTGTTTCCTCGAATCAGCACGTCGTAGGTCGCCAGTTTGTTGCCGTTGTCAAACGTTTGGAAGCAATCGGTGTGCGGCGGCGCCGAGGCGTAGCCGTCGTCTTTGATATCGGCGATGAAGTTGCCGGTGATCCGGTGTCCGTAGCCAAAAAAGCGCACACCATCGGCATCGCCGGAATTGATACGAACCGAATCCCGTACGACGTTGGCGTCGATGGTGATGTTGGCTCCGCTGACGCGAATGCCGGTCCCGTCGGCGTGATCGACGGTGTTCGACTGGATGAGCGAATCGGTGCAGTCACCACACGTGATGCCGTCGAGGTCGGCGTCAACGACGACGTTGTTTCGTATGGTGATGTCGGTACCCTCGGCGTCAATGCCATCTCCACCGAAGGTGTTGAATCCTTCGATGATGACATGGTCGGCCGTGACCCGAATCGAGTGCACCCCGGTGTTGTCACCCTGCACGCGAACGGGCGCATCGCGCGTTCCCGAGCGCGTGATCACCAGATCGGTTGCACCGAAGCCGCTTCCCGCCATGCAGACGGTGGCTCCCGGTCGCGCCCTCGCGAGCGACTTGGTGACCTGGTTTCGATCAGTGATCGATGTCGAACACGCGGCCTGGGTGAAGGCATGCGCGCCCAACGTGGAACGGCTTGTCCCCGCCACTTCCACGAACCGCGAATCGGCGTTCACCCTTGCCGGAACCGTGGCGCGCGCCACCGTTGCCGAAGCCTGTGCACCACCCCCGACACCGAGCAGACCGACAACCACCAGCCACAGGTGTCTCCCCGAGCGAACGGCGTTCGTCATGGCCGCAAGGATAGCCGTCAGAACGCTCGGCTCGCCGTCGGAAGGCCTCGGCCAATCACAAGTCCTGAACATGTTCAAAAATGTCCTTGACTTTCGGAACGGTTCCGGCCTATGTTGAACATGTTCAAGTTGAACACATTCAAAAGGGAGTAAGACAATGAGCTACACGGTGGTTACCCAGTTGATCTATCTGGCCCTGGCGGTGCCCCTCACCATCTGGGTCGCCCGAGTGCTCAATCGACACGGCAAGCGATTCCTGGTCGACGTCTTCGAGGGCAACGAGGAACTCGCCCAATCGGTGAACACCCTGCTCGTCATCGGCTTCTATCTGCTCAGCCTCGGCTACGTGGTTCTCCGCCTGACGACGACCGGTGAGATCCTGACAGCGGCGGAAATGATCTCCGTCCTTGGCAGCAAAGTCGGTACCATCTCCATCCTGCTCGGCCTCGTACATCTCACCAACGTGTGGGTGTTTCACGCCATGCGCCGTCGCGCCATTGAGTCCCGCCGGCCCGCCCAGGCACGCAGCACGAAGCCACTCCCTGCGCCGTATCCGGGCCACGGCTACCCGGACCGAGTGAGCTGAAACGGTCTGATCTAACGTGACCATGATGCGGGTCGACAAGGCAGCAAACGACGGTGGTTCGGCCAAGGGTGATGTCACCAAGGCCGCCATCGTCGATGCCGCGATGCGGCTCTTCCGTAAGCAGGGTTTTGAGGCCACCACCATGCGGGCGATTGCGGCCGAGGCCGGGGTGTCCATCGGCAACGCCTACTACTACTTCGCGTCGAAGGAACATCTGGTCCAGGGTTTCTATGATCGCATCGCAGTCGACCAGGCCATGGCTACGTTGCCGAGGCTGGTGGGTGAGCCGGACCTGACCAAACGCATGATGATCGTCATCGAGACCTGGATCGTGATTATGGAGCCGTACCGGTCCTTCGCCGGAAAGTTCTTCAAATTCGCGGCTGAACCCAACAGTCCGCTCAGCCCCTTCAGCGCTGATTCGGCTCCGGCTCGGCAGGCGGCCCTCGGCCTGTGGGCCTACGTCATCAACGAGTCGGACCAGAAGGTTCCGAAGGCACTCAAGGAAGAGTTGCCCGAGGTGATGTGGTTGGCGTTTCTTGGCGTGGTGTTGTTCTGGGTGCACGACACATCCCCGAACAACGAGCGCACCCGACTCCTCGCCGCCAGACTCGTACCCATCGTGGTGCGCATGATCGGTATGAGTCGACTGCCGGTCATGAAAGCAACCGTCGCCGACGTCGTGTCCCTGCTCAGCGAACTCCGCCCCGCCAACCCTCAAACGTAGACGGAACACACGCTGCTGTTGCTTGCCAACGAAGGCAGCGGCGATACGCGACACTGTGCCCATGCCTCTCGATCCTGCTGCCAAGTTTGTGTGCGATGTTGCTGCCTCGTTGCCCTCGCCGTGGGAAATGCCCACCGCGCCCGAAGCCAGGGTGGTAGCGAAGTCCCGTCCCCGGGAGCGGTTCGTCACCTCGATTGATCACATCGAAGAGCGCACCATCCCCGGTCCGCATGGCGACATTCCCGTGCGTATCTATCGCCCCAAGAGCACCGCTCCGCTGCCGGTCGTGATGTACTTCCACGGCGGTGGTTGGGTGATCTGCGATCTCGATACCCACGACAGCGTGTGCCGAGACCTTGCCTTCCTGGTCAACGCCATTGTGGTGTCGGTCGACTACCGCATGGCTCCCGAGCACAAGTTCCCGATTCCGGTCGATGACTGCCTGGCCGCCACCACGTGGACCGCGGCCAACGCCGCAAGTTTTGGTGGAGACGCCGCTCGGCTAGCCGTGGCCGGTGATTCCGCGGGTGGCAATCTCGCCACGGTCGTCGCCATGCGCATCCGTGATGAGGGAGGCCCGGCCATCTCATTCCAAGGCCTCGTCTATCCCGCCACGAGTTCCCCTTGGGAGGACCGGGCGTCGTACAAGACGAACGGCGAGGGCTACTTCCTCACCCATGAGGCCATGCTGTGGTTTACCACGCACTACATGAACTCCAAAGACGATACCTACAACCCGTACTTCGCGCCGCTGCGAGCCGACCTCACTGGCAGGCATGCCGCCGGCCATCGTGCTCACGTGCGAATTCGACCCGCTGCTCGATGAAGGAGTCGCCTACGCCAAGGCGCTCACGGCCGCAGGTGTTCCCTGCGAACAGATCACCTACCCCGGGCTGATTCACGCTGCCTTTGGCATGGACGACATCATTCCCGCATCCTGGCAGATGCAGACCGACCTGGCTGCCGCGCTGCGAAAGGCGCTGCACGCGTAATCTGGTCATCGTGAGCGGACCATTGACCGATGAAGAACGCTGGCGGTTCGATGTGCAGGGTTTTCTCGTGCGACGAGGAGCCCTCACCGACCACGAAATCGATGCGCTCAACACTGCGGTCGATCGACTGAACCTGCCCACGCCGGATCACACCATTGCCAAGCAGCGGTTCAACAATCATCTGCAGTGTGACGCTGCCTTCGTGCGCCTGCTGGACCACCACGCCATCTTCGAAATCGTGCGTGAACTGTGCGGTGACGGAGTGCGACTCGATCATGCCTATGGCATCGTCATGTCACCCGGCACCGCCGGTCTAGGCCTGCACGGCGGCAACGTCCCGTTCGATCCGGCCCAGTACTACGTGACCGATGCAAGGGGCATCCATACCGGCCTGATCGCCGTGCAGTGGGCCTTGGTCGATCACCTCAAAGGCGGCGGCGGTTTCGCCTGCGTACCCGGATCGCACAAGGCCGCATTCGGACTGCCCGGATCGATTCAGATGACCGACGACGCCGTGATCGAAGTCGAGCTCCGCGCCGGCGATGTGGTGCTGTTCACCGAAGCACTCACCCACGGCACCCACCCGTGGACCGCGCCGTATCAACGCCGAACCCTGCTCAACAAGTACTCGCCGGGCAGCTCCTCATGGGGCAAAGACGAGCGCTGCCCACCCGGCCTCGAGACCCGCCTCACCGAGCGGCAGAAGCTCCTCTTCGAACCGCCCTACGTCGCCTACCGCAAACCCGTCGTGTAGATAGGTGCCGTGCAGGTTGCATACCCCTGGGGGTATGTATAGAGTGATGGCGTGGAACTTTCCGAGGACACTGTTGCCGATCTGATTCGTCGCCTGCGGCGGGTTGAGGGTCAGGTTCGTGGTATCCAGCAAATGTTGACGGACGGTCGGGATTGCCGGGACATCGTCACCCAGCTATCGGCAGCGAACAAGGCGTTGGAGCAGACCGGCTTCACGTTGGTGGCTGCCGGGCTGACGTGGTGTCTGTCGAATCCCGAGCGGTCTTCGGCGGAAGGCTACGAACTGGCCGACGTGCAGAAGATGTTCACCAAGCTGGCCTGATCAACCCGGCACCGCCAACGGTGCCTTACCCGCATCGAAACGAAACGCCAATACTCCTGGTTTGGCGCGCCCTGAAACGAGATGACCTTGACTGCAGTAACTGAATCCGACAATCGAACAATCGGTGCGCCGCCGGCGGCGCGTCCTGCGAAAGAAGGCTTGCTGGCCCGTGCTGGGCGGCATTCTGGCCGTCATCCGTGGCGGGCGATCGTGTTGTGGCTGCTGATCGTGGTCGTGTCGGCCCCGTTGGCGTTGACGTTGACCTCAGCGTTGTCGGGCGCCGGATGGGAGGCGCAGGGCTCGACGGCGCAGCAGGTGCGCGACGAGTTGCGGCGCGATTTCCCTCAGCTGGGGGCAGAGTCGGCCGTCGTGGTCTATCGCCAGTCGCAGCCGATCTCGCAGGACTCGTCAGGCTTGCGGGCGCTCGTTGCCGGGTTGACCGGTAGCCCGGGAACGGCGCAGGTCGTCGATCCGTTGACCCAGCCCGCCGAAGCAGGTTTGGTCGCGCCCGATGGTCGTACGGTGATGATTCCTGTCGGACTCCAGGCCACTTCTGACGGTGCTCGTCCAGAGGCCGCAGGGCAATTGATGCACACGGTTGCTGCGATCCGGCTGCCCGCGGGTGCGGTCGCGAATGCCACGGGCGAGTGGGCGGTCTGGCACGACTTCAACAAGTCGAACGAGCAGGCACTCCATAAGGCCGAACTGCTGTCCGGGCTGCCGACGATGATCCTGCTGTTTCTCGCGTTCGGGTCGGCGCTGGCTGCTGGTGTGCCGTTGATTCTTGCGTTGGCGGGAATCGCGGCCGGGTTCGCCACGTTGCACCTCGCCACCGGGGTGACTCCGATGTCGGTGTGGTCGATGAACTTCTCGATGATGATCGGCCTCGCAGTCGGAATCGACTACAGCTTGTTTATCGTGTCCCGCTACCGGGAAGAGCGCGCCGCCGGACGTGACCCGCTCGACGCGATCGCAGGAACACTCGCGACCTCGGGGAAGGCCGTGTTCCTCTCAGCTCTGACCGTCGTACTGTCGCTCGCCGCAGTGTTCCTGGTGCCGGTGATGGTGTTCCGCTCGATGGCACTCGGCATGATCTTGTCGGTCGTCGCCACAGCCGCAGCTTCACTCACACTGCTGCCAGCACTGCTCGTGCTGCTCGGTGATCGAGTGCTATCAACTCGGGCGACCCGCCGCAGCGCGGCGAGCAGCGAACGCGAGTCGCAGGGCCGCTGGACCCGGTGGATGGCAGCGGCCATGCGCCGGCCTGCCCTGACGATGATTGCCGGATTGGTCATTCTGCTCGGCCTCGCGGCTCCGGCGCTCGGGATGCGGCTTGGCATGCCCAGCGCCGGTGTGGTCGATCGTGGTGCCCAGAGCCGTGACGGCTACGACATGGTGATCGAGTCATTCGGACCGGGAGCGGTGGCCCCGCTGTTCATCACCGCCCCTGACGGCCAAATCGCCGCGGTCACCACGGCTGCGTCCGCGGAGGCTGGCGTGGTCGCCACGCAGGTTGTCGCACATAACGAAACGACTGGTCGTTCCGTGGTGCGGGCAATCCCGGGCACGCAGGTTGATGATCCGGCGACCGGTAAGACCGTCGATCGTCTCCGCACCGCGTTGTCGAGCTGTGGCGCCGGGCGCTGCGGTGGGTGGTCCGGGTGCGCAGAATCATGACCTGACCGACGCTCTGACCGGCGCAACACCGTTGGCGGTCGGGGTGATCATGATCGTCGCGTTCCTGCTCGTGCTGATCGTGTTCCGCAGCCCGATCATCGCGTTGGCCTCGATTGTGCTCAACCTGATCGGTGTTGCTGCAGCGTTTGGGTTCGCCACGATCGTGTTCCAACACGGCATCGGCGCATCGCTGCTGGGGATCGAGCATCAAGGGTTCGTCGACGCGTGGGCACCCCTGTTCTTCTTCGCTCTGCTGTTCGGGCTGTCGATGGACTATCAGTTGTTCCTCCTCGCCGCGATCAAGGAACGCCGCGACGCCACCGGCGACGCCCGCCGAGCGGTCACGGAAGGTATCGCCCGCACCGGTCGGCCAATCACCAACGCGGCGCTGATCATGATCGTGGTGTTCATCGCGTTTGGTGTGACCGGCCCGATCCCACCCACGGAACTGGGCGTGACCCTCGCGCTCGCCGTGCTCCTTGACGCCACCGTTATCCGCATGATGCTTGTCCCCTCGCTGCTCGGGATGCTCGGCGAACGAGCGTGGGCACTCCCACGCTGGCTCGACCGCATCCTTCCCCGCGTGAACTTCGACCACTAACCCCGCCGACCCCATCGACCCTCTTTCGAAAGGAGTGACCCTGATGTTCTTCCGCCAATACGACCTCGCCTGTCTCTCGCTGTTCAGCTATCTCATTGGTGACCTCACGACCGGGCAGGCGGTCGTGGTCGATCCGCAACGCGACATCAGTGGCTACCTTGCCGATGCTGCCGAGCACGGCCTGACGATCAGTCGGGTGATCGAAACCCATGTGCATGCCGACTTCCTGTCCGGGCACCGCGAACTCGCAGTCGCCACCGGAGCACCCATTTCCTATGGTTCGCGCGCCAAACTCGGATTCGACTTCGAACCTCTCGTCGACGGCCAAACGCTGTCGCTGGGCGAGGTGACTTTGGAGATTCGCCACACGCCGGGCCACACCCCCGAAGGTATTTCGATCGTTCTTCGAGCGACAGCTGACGCGGCTCCCGCCGCTGTGTTGACCGGCGACACCCTGTTCATTGGTGACGTCGGCCGTCCCGATCTACTGGCCGCGTCGGGCGTGTCAGCCAGCGACATGGCCCATGACCTTTACCGGTCGCTCCACGACAGACTGCTCACGCTGCCCGACGAGACCAGCGTTTACCCGGCGCACGGGGCCGGCTCCGCGTGTGGGAAACACATGTCGAGCGCAACGTCATCAACGATCGGCGAGCAACGGGCGACCAACTACGCGCTTCAGCCCATGAACATCGACGCATTCGTTGCCGTGGTCACTGCCGGTCAACCGGCAACACCGCCGTATTTCGCTCACGCCGTGCACGCCAACCGTTCCGGCGACCAAGACCTGCTCGACGAAGACCACGTCGTGCCATCTCTCGGCACCGAGGCAGCGCTCGACGCGGTCGCGGCTGGAGCTGTGCTACTCGATGTCCGCACACCGGAAACGTTCGCGTCCGGGCATCTGATCGGCTCAATCAATGTCGGGCTCGCAGGCCGCTTCGCCGAATACGCCGGTGACGTGATCAGCCACGGACAGCCGATCGTGCTGGTCGCCAACGAGCCCGACGCGCACGAGGCTCGCATCCGCCTCGCCCGCATCGGGTTCGACGACGTGATCGGTGCCATCACCGACATCGACTTCGTCCTCGTCACCCGCCCGGACCAGGCGGCAGCGGCGAGCCGACTTTCTGCCGTCGAAGTCGCGCGGTGGACGGACTCGGGCGATGGTCCCTCCAACGTGCAAATCATCGACGTCCGCAGCCCCAGCGAAACCGAGGCGGGCTCCGTCCCCGGAGCGATCAACGTTCCCGTCGCTCAACTCGTTTCGCGGCTCGCCGAACTCGACCCCAGCCGACCGACCGTCGTGTACTGCGCCGGTGGCTACCGCTCCTCGATCGCTGCGTCCACGCTGCGCGCTCACGGTTTCGTGCTGGTCGCCGACATCATCGGCGGCTACGGCGCATGGCGCGCGTTGAACACGCCCACCTGATGCGTGCCCTGCTCGCCTCGCCCCTTGGGTTCCTGATCGGACTTTCGCTTGGCGCGCTCGGCGGTGGAGGATCAATCCTCGCCGTCCCGGTGCTCGTCTATGCGGCTGGCCAGAACCCGAAGGCTGCGACCACGACGAGTTTGCTCCTGGTCGGCATTGCATCCGCGGTCGGAATGGTCGGCCACCTTCGTTCCGGGCGCGTTGCCGTCACCACGGGTCTTGCGTTCGGGCTCACCGGTATCGGCGGATCGCTCGCCGGTTCCGCCCTCAATCACCGACTCGACGCGAACGTGCTCCTCCTGGCGTTCGCCGGGCTCGTTGTCATCGCCGCCTGGCGTATGGTCACGGGCTGCCCCACCTGCACCCGGGTCGGTGAACTCGCTGCGATCAACGCTGGCCAGGCACCCGCCACGAGGCGGCTGGAAATCAGCCTGGCTACGGTGGCCACCGTGCTCGCCGCAGGTACTGCGGTCGGGTTCCTCACCGGCCTTTTCGGCGTCGGCGGCGGGTTCGTGATCGTCCCCGCCCTCACCCTCGCCTTAAAACTCCCGATGCCCAAAGCCATCGGCACCTCGTTACTCGTCATCACCATGAACGCCGCCGTCGCGCTCACCACCCGACTCGCCACCACCAGCATCGACTGGAACGTCACCCTGCCGTTCGTCATCGCTTCGATCGGTGGCGTACTGACCGGCGCACGCGTCGCCGACCGACTCGACCCCCGTCGGAGCCTACGGGCCTTCGCGACGCTGCTCGTTGCGGTCGCCATCTACACCGCACTTCGAGCCGGACTCGCCCTCAACCACTGAACCAAAGGAATCCACCATGTGCCGTCAAACAACCTGCCGCACCTGCCAGCGACCGACCTGGGCCGGATGCGGCGCCCACATCGAAAACGTCCTCGGCCATATCCCGAAGAGCGAACGCTGCCAAGGCCACACCCGACCCGCCAGCCCAACGAACCCCACCACCAGCGCGCCCAAGAAGCCGACGTTCCTGCAACGACTCCGCCGGTCGGTCTGAAGCGCCCCAGGTGTCGGTGACGGTCGATCAGGCTCTTCGAACCGCCTACGTTGCCTACCGTCAGCGCCTCCAGTAGTCGGGCCGACGCTCTTTCGACTCTGTGACACCTGGTCACCGATTTCTCGCAGAAGGCGGCGCGCTATCAGCGGCTCGGCGTGTGCTGCACTCGGTGATCACTAACTCGGCCGAGCAGCGAACGACTGAGGATGAGCAGCGGGTTGCCGAACTGGAAGCTCGGCTCCGCGCCGCGGCATCGAACCGCAGCGAGGGCGGTAGCCGGAGCCCTGCTAGCGGATGTAGGCCCTGACGGGTTCGGTGACGCCTTTGGCGAGAATGACGGCTGGGTCAGACTCCGGCTTCCAGCCGAGCTGCGCTCGCGCCTTCGAAGCATCGAAGGTGGCGGCCAGGCTGCGGCCGTCGCAGTCGTCGTAGCTGGGGAAGAAGGCCTCAGGATCGCGCCCGACTTTCTTGACGGCCCATTTGCCGGTTGACGCCGCGAAAAGGCGCCACGCGGCCACGGGGAAGCGGCGCAGTTTGATGCCGGCCGCCCGTTCCATTTCATCGAGATAGTCGTTGGCCGAAATGCACGGATCGCTCACCAGGTTGTACGACTGGCCGTCGATGCCGGGCTTGTCGATCGCCATTACAAGAGCGTCGGCAACGTCGTCGACCAGCACGATGGGCAGCTTGTTCTCACCATCACCCCACAGGTTGCACACCGAGGTGTACGGCCAGGCCGCGATGCCCCAGTGATACGGGCTGCCGCCGGCACCGAGTACCACGCCGGGGCGGAAGATGACGACCGGTAGCTTCTGCGAGCGGTGCAGTTCCATCAGGCGCTTTTCGTTCTCGACCTTGGAGCGGCTGTACGGCGCCACGCGGGCCATCCCGTCCGACGGGGGCGTCGATTCGGTGATGGTGCCGTTGCGCTCCCCGGCCGCGTAGATGGCGATCGAAGATGTGTAGAGCAGGCGCTTCACACCATGTTTCACGCAGAGTTCGCCGAGCCGAACGGTTGGCTCCACGTCGGTCGTCAGCATCTCGGCCCAGGTCTTTCCGCTGCCTTTGCCGAGGTGGTACACGTAGTCGATGCCGTTGAGCGCGGCGTCCACCGAATCGGCGTCGATCAGATCACCCTTCACCACGTCGACGCCGAGGGCACGCAGCGACGGTGGGCAGCTGTTGGGGTTTCGCGAGAGCATCCGCACGCCGTGGCCCGCCTCGCGCAGCTTGCAAACGAGGGCCTGTCCGATAAAGCCGGTTCCGCCGATGACCAACACGGTCGACGGCGGAATGACTGGGTCAGCCTCAGCGACCGTCGTCGGTGCAGTAGTTGTAGATGCAATCAATCCCGAACCAAGCGCGACAAGTTCGGCAAACTGCACGCTTCGCTCGCCAAGCGACGCGGACACGCGATCATCGATTGACGACTTGCGGGTCGTATAGAAGCTCTCGACCACGCGGAAGATGCTCTCGCCGTAGGGTTGTACTTCCTGGGTGAGCTTCATCTTTGATGCAACGAACGTGCTGACCGAACGCACCGCCTGTTTGGTGGAATCCTTGGCGGGCTTGAGCACGTTGATGAGGTGATCGGCATCCAACAAGTAGGGCGAGTGCTCCTGCACCACGTAGGTGTTGTGCTCGAAATCCACATGGGCTACTGCGTTGGTGCCACGCACGTGGATGTAGTGCTCGGGGTAGCCGTCGATGAACGAAAAGCGCAAGCGAATACTCACCTCGCCAACGGTTCCGTTCACGTCCCACTTGCGGTAGAAGTCCTTACCCGTCGGCAGCACAACCTTGTCTCGAACATCGACCGTGATGCGGTCGGGCATGCCGACCAGGTGCAACGCGTGAGCAAACGAGTGTGGCGCGACTTCGAACAAGATGTTGGTGGGTGCCGTGAGCATGAACGCGCCGAACGGGCCGCCTCGGACCTGACCGAGGTACTTGTTCCATACGATCTCCACCTGGTCGATCTGACCGAGACGACCGCTGCGCATGTCCTCGACCAATCGCTCATAGATCGGGTAGTAAAGAAAGTTGTGGCCGACACCGACCGCCGCGCCCGATGCGTCAGCGACAGCACGCAGATCCTGGCACGCGGCAACGGTGTGGCACATGGGCTTTTCGATGAACACGTCGACACCGGCGGCGGCGATCAGCTTCGCCGTGACCGCGTGGGTCTGTGGTGGCGTGAGCACGTGCACCACGTCAAGCTTCTCGTCGGCCAACATCACCTCCAGCGAGGCGTACACCTTGGGGATGCCGAACGATGTGGCCGTCTGCTGCGCGAGCGCTTCATTCAGGTCGCAAATGGCCACCAACTCGGCGTCGGGCATGCGGCGGATGGCGGCGATGTGGAACTCGGAAATGTAGCCCGCGCCAAGGATGGCGACGCGCGTGGCGAGGGTTGTCATGGGGTTACCTGTTCGTTGATGCAACAGCGGGAGAGGACTTGTACTCGATCATCTGGTGGGTCTGGCCGCGGCGCTGGTTCCGGGCGAACTGTCGGGCACCGACGGCTTGGGGAAAGACGGCAAGGCCGCATGAGACGCCCCACGCCACGCTGTCGGGCCAGGTGTTGCCGCGACGCCGGGCGGTCTGAGCCGCTCGTGCCATCGCGATCGGGTAGCGGGCGAGCACACCGAGCGAAAGACCACGCGTGAATGGTGCGCCGACGATGGCCACCGCGGGAGCGACGAAGCCCCACCGGTTGGTGCGCTGCAGTTCCTTCACGAACTTCTTCTCGGGCCCCGATCCGTGCATGCTCGATACCTGCGCGTACGCGTAGCCGCCGCGTTGTGCCCGTTTCCACCACTGGCTGACCCGCAAGATGTTGGCGTCGTGGGCGAAACAGTCACGGTCGAGTTTCACGATGACGCCGCCGTTGCCTCGCAACCGAAACGCAAGTTCGTCGTCTTCTGCCGCAACGACATCGGCATCGAAGCCGCCGACAGCCTTGAACGCGTCGGCACGAATCATCACGAGGCCGCCGAACGCGGCTACCTCGCCAGCCGAACCCATGCGCCACTCCACCTGGCAGATGCGGTTGAAGATGCTGTGTTCAGGGTGGATCTCGCGACCCCATCCGCACGCCGCCACCCGGTTCGGATCGGCATCGAGCGCGGCCGATGCGTCAGCCAACCAGCCGGGCAGAATCTGGCAGTCACCATCAACGAACTGGACCTTGCTCACCTGCGGCCAATTCTCCATGAGCGCATCGAACCCGGCGTTGCGGGCGCGGGACGCAGTGAACGGTTTGGACAGATCCATCTCCACCACATGCACGCCGCGTGAGCGTGCCTGCTCAACGCTGTCGTCGGTGGAGCCGGAGTCGACGTAGACGATGGCATTCGACTGCGGGGTCAGTGATTCGAGGCTGCGGACCAGACGCGTACCTTCGTTGCGGCCGATGATCACAACGCCTACATCGCCTTCAGCCAGCATCGTTTCCTTTTCACAATGAGCCTCGTCAAAAAGTGAAACGCCTCGTGCCAGCCGGTGTTGCGGGCCACCGGCGGCACGAGACGAGGTTTGCGAGCCCGGAGGCTCTGCGAGGGGTTGTGTACCTTTTTATCGGACGTCCCCCGGTTTCGTGGAGTGATTATTGTCATCTTGTCGATTCCTTGATGCCGGTGCGCGCTGGTGGCGCTTGCGCTGTCACAGCCAGCGAATGACGGGGGCCGAACGGCCGGGGCTTGGCATCATCGATGTCGGCCACCCGAGGTAGATCACGCCGAGCAGTTCGTCCTCGGGGGCCAGTCCGCACAGCTCTTTGACGGCCGGAGCCTGGTTCACCAGACCGGATCCCCAGTAGCTGGCGAGTCCGAGCGCGGTGGCGCCGAGGAGCAGATTCTGGATGCCGGCCGACACGGCATCCCGGTTCTCCTGGTGGACTTCGGGGTCTTCGTCGTAGGCGCAACCGACCGCCAACACGACGGGGGAGCGGGTGTACTTGGTGCGGGTCTTGTTGAGTCGGGCCTCCACGGTCTCACCCAGCGACGCCTGATAGGCCGCGGTGCGGGCACCGAGCTCGACCCGATGGTCACCAGTGATGACGGTGAACCGCCACGGCTCGGTCAGGCGGTGATTGGGCGCCCAGGTGGCCAAGACGCACAACTCGGTGATGGTTGCCGGGTCAACGGGCCGCTCGGCGTCGATACGCAGGTTGGTCCGTCGATCCTTCGCCAACGCCGCAAACGCCTCGAACTCGGGGGTTGTCACAGCCGTTTGCACGCCTTCAGTCATACCGTGATGGTACGGCGCGAGCTATCCATGTGCCGAACGGCGTCCGGGATGGCAGAATAGAGCCCTACCGGATTTCCGGGGACGTAGCTCAGTTGGCTAGAGCACCGCGTTTGCAACGCGGGGGTCGTGGGTTCGAACCCCATCGTCTCCACTATCACGCTTCTGGGTGTCCGCCAACGTGTGTGAAAGTCCAGAAAAGTTGGGGTTTCGTCCTCTAGCGGTTGTCAGCGTTTGCTGGAAGAAGTGTCGCGCGGGAAAGCGGTCCACAGAGACCTCATCCTCAAGAATCCGGCCGAGAAAGTGAAACCGCCGAATGTTGGCCTGCTCGGTCGACGCCTGCGAGGGACTGGTGGCTTCGGCACGAGAAGTCGCGATAAGTAGTCTGGGTCGCTGAAGCGCGGCGGCTGCCCCTTCGTGTTCGAGCGTTCGACCCAATGGATGGCAAGGTTTGCCATGGGGTGATATTCTGACGGGGTGTCCACGATGAACGTGTCGCTCCCCGACGAACTCAAGTTGTACGTCGATGAGCAAGTCGGTGGTGGCACGTACGGATCCACGAGCGAGTATGTCCGCGACCTCATCCGCCGTGACAAAGCCCGTCAACAACTTCGACAGGCGCTCTTAGATGGAGCCTCGTCGAATCCCGGTCCAATCGCCGACGCGGCGTACTTCACAGCCTTGCGTAACCGCATCCGAACCAGCGACTGACCGCCGTGGCTCTATGGCCCGTCCGGCTACGCGAACGCGCGGCGACCGACATCGACCAAGCAGCCGACTACTACCTTCGCGAGGCAGGGTCACAGGTGGCAATGCGATTTCTCGACGCCGTTGAACGTGCCGTGAACCAGGTCAGTCGGGCACCACAATCGGGCAGCCCACGATATTCCTACGAACTCGAGATTCCCGATCTGCGCGTCCGCGCTGTGGCACGGTTCCCGTATCAGGTGTTCTACATCGCCGGCGACGGGGTTGTGGACGTATGGCGAATCCTGCACGAGCGCAGAGACATCCCCCCGGCGCTCACCGACGACATCGACAACTGACTCGCCGTCGCCCGCGTGAGCGGAAACCGTACTGTTTCCTGTACGGATTTCGTTGAGGATGATCGCGTGTCCACGGTCAGCATTCGGCTACCTGGCTGCAGCGATGGTGATCTCGCTCGCCATGCTCCCGGCCGCCCGTAGCGCCAGACGGCGGGCGCGCCACGGGTCAGGCCGGGTAAATGGTGATTTCGCTTGCTTTCACCGAGGCCCAGAGTTGGTCGCCCGGTTGCAGCGCAAGGGCGTCGAGCGCCGCAAGGGTGACCTCGGCGATCAGGGGGATCGGACCATCGAGACGCACGCGGTGGCTGCGGGGGTCGATAGAGGTCACGGTCGTGGCCCAGACGTTGCGCGGGCTGCCGTCGGGTGGTGTGCGGTACAGCGCAATCGAGCGTGGTTCGATGAGCGCAAACGCGGCACCGTGCACATCGTCGCTGGTTTGTACGGTGGCGCCCGAGGGCGTCGTCAGCACACCGGATGATGCTGTGCCTTTCACCAGGTTCACGCCCACAAGGTCGGCGACGTAGCGGGACTTGGGTCGGGCCGTGACGTCGGTCAGCGTGCCTTGCTGCACTACCTCCCCGTCCTGGAGAACAACAACCCGGTCTGCGAGGGCGTAGGCGTCCAAGGGGTCGTGGGTAACCAGGATCCGCACGCCATGAAACGTGCGAAGGTGGTGTTGCAGTTCCCGCCGGACCTCTGATCTCGCGCCGGCGTCCAGGGCTGCGAGGGGTTCATCCAACAACAGCAGCCGCGGCTCGGTGGCCATGGCGCGTGCGAGGGCAATACGTTGCGCTTGTCCGCCCGACAGTGCGGACGGCAGATGGGCCGCGTGGTCCGTCAGGCCGACGCGTTCGATCCACTCCGCCGCTTGCGAACGAGCCTGCCGACTCGACATGCCGCGAGCGCGAAGACCGAACGCGACGTTCTCCAGCGCAGTCATGGAGGGGAACAGCAGATAGTTCTGGAAGACGAATCCGATCGATCGATGCTCGGGCGGGACGAACACATCGGCCGACGGCCGGTCGAGATCGACACCATCAAGCCGGACGTGACCGTCGTCGAGGGGCAGGAGCCCGGCGAGACAACGCAGGATCGTGCTCTTGCCCGCGCCGTTCGGTCCGAGGATGGCAATCACCTCGCCAGGATCCGCGGTCAGCGCGACATCCACCGCCAGCGAGCCGCGTGAGCACACGACACGGGCATCAAGGCTCATAGGGCGGGAGTCGATCGGATATTCAGGTACCGGTCACGGAGCGCGACGAGTACGCCGAACGAGACGGCCACGAGTACGAGAGAGAGCACCAGGGCTTCGTTGGGGTTGGTCTCTGCGGCCAGATAGATGGCGAGCGGCATGGTCTGGGTGCGTCCGGGAAAGTTGCCGGCGAACGTAATGGTGGCGCCGAATTCTCCCAGGGCACGTGCCCACGCCAACACGCCGCCCGCAATGAGGCCCGGCCGGATAGCGGGCAGGGTGACCCGCCGAAACAGATACCAACGTGAGGCGCCCAGTGTGCGAGCCGCGTCCTCGTACTGAAGATCCTGTTGGCGAAACGCTGCCTCCACGGTCAGGATCAGAAATGGCATGGCGACAAACGTTTGCGCCACGACGACCCCGGCTGTCGTGAACGGGAGGGTGATGCCGAACCAGCGGTCAAGGTACTGTCCCGAGGATGCCCCGACGACCGAGGGCGTAGAACAGTGCGATGCCGGCAACGACTGGTGGGAGCACCATCGAAAGTGTGCACAGCGCTCGGGCGATGCCGCGTCCGGGGAAATCGATCCGGGCGAGCAACCATGCGATCGGGACGCCGAAGAACATCGCAAGTACCGTGGCCCACACGGAGCAAACCAGCGAGAGTCGAAGTGCTTTTCGTGATCCAGCGGCCGACAGTACGTGCCACGCACTGGACCACGGCACCTTCCACAGCAAGCCGATGAACGCGAGGGCGAAGAAGGCAATCCCCACAGCTGCGATGACGACCGCCGGCCACGGTGGCCGTTGACTGATCGGTCGACGCCGCCGGTTCTGGCGCAGCATCGTCGGCCCCATCATGGCTTGCCGAAACCCGATGTTGCCAGGATCGCCTGGCCCTCTGGGCTGGTGACAAAGGCAATGAACGCCGCGTTGATGTCCTGATGGGTGGAGAGTTTGATGCTTGTGATTGGATACTTCGCAACGACGTTGACGGCAGCCGGGATAGCCACACCGGATGCCTTGTCCCCCGCCGCCTTCACGTCCGTTGCGTACACAATGCCGGCATCGGCCTCACCGGTGCTCACCTTGGTCACGACCCCCTTGACGTTCTGCTCAAAACTGACCGGCGTGACCGCGACCTTGGCGGCGTCAAGGCTTTGCTTCGCGTACTTGCCACACGGAACCGTCGGGTCGCACAGCACGACCTTCAGTTTCGCGTCGGCGAGGTCAGCCGGTCCTTTGATGCCCTTCGGGTTGCCGGTCGGAACGATGATGGAGAGCACGTTGGTGGCAAAGACGACCGGCGTCGACGCCGTCAACGTGGCGGTGGTGAGTTTGTCCATGTTGGCGGTATCGGCCGACGCGAACACATCGGCCGGCGCGCCCTGGGTGATCTGCGTAACCAGCGCTGAAGAAGCGTCGAAACTGAACGTCACGGTCACCTCGGGATGCGCCTTCGTGAACGCCGACCCGAGATCCTTGAACGCCGCCGTGAGCGACGATGCTGCGAACACCGTTATCTGGCCCTTCAGGGTCGGCGCCGCCACCGATGTCGCTGGTGCCACGGTCGTTGGCGCGGCCGACGTTGACGGCCGACTTGGCGGTGGTGCTTCCGCAAGCCGCGAGGAGGGCCATCGCCGCGACGACCGGGACGCTACGACGGGACGAGACGTTCACGGGTGACATAGTAGTCAGAGACTGATTTCTATGTACTAACAAGCTGTCTACCCGGTTCGCGACAGCTAACGTGGCCGGTGTGCCTCCAAAGATTTCGCCGATCGAGTTGTCGCTCGCGGAAAACGTCTGCCTCGCCTTGGTAGTGCAGGGTGATTCACACGGATGGGCGCTCGGCGCCGTGCTTGCGCCCGACGGTGACATCGGGCGCGTCTGGGCGCTGAGCCGCCCATTGACCTATCGAGCGCTCGATGCACTGAGCGAGAAAGACCTGATCGTCCGCAAGGCACCCACGAGCGGCAAAGGTCGGGATCGTCTGTTGTTGTCGCCCACCCCGGCAGGGCGAAAGGCGTCTCGCCGCTGGCTCGACGCGCCCGTGAAGCACTTGCGTGATGTCCGCACCGAACTCCTGGTGAAGCTCACCTTGCGCACTCGAGCCGGCATGGACAACTCGCTCCTCATCCAACAGCAGCAGGCCGAATTCGCCCCGGCGATCGAGGTACTGACCTCGCGCACCGATGCCGATGCCGTGGACATCTGGCGCCGCGAGCACGCTCGGGCCGTCCGACGCTTTCTCAACCAAACGCTGCATCCCACGACCCCAACCCCACCCGTGCGGCCGGAGATGCGTCTCAGTGCCCGCAATCAGATTCGAGCAACCGTGGTCAGTGTGCAGCGCGGTGAACTCATGGCGAGCGTGAAAGCGGTGCTGGGCGACGGGCAGACTCTTACGGCGACCATCACGCAGGAAGCAACCAACGATCTTGATATCGCCGTCGGTGACAGCGTCGTCCTGATCGTCAAGGCCACCGAAGTCATGGTGGCCAAGGTGGTCGATCTGAGCTGACTCGGTTAGCCCAGCTCGCCGAGCGGCGGGTTGGTGACGTCCACGATGGCTTGATGGCGGTCTCGGATGAACGGCATCGCGTCGGGGTCGGTGTGAATGTAGAACTGCCGGTTGATGACCGCGTCGTGCACCATGTCGGCGACCTGCGCCGGTTCGAGCCCATTGACTGCAGTGAGTTCCTTCATCACGTCCCGGACCTGACCGGCAGTCGCCGCTTCGCCAGCACCCAGGATCGGGGCGAACTCTTCGGGGCGGTTGCGGTTGTTCTCGTTGATCCGAGTCTTTACAAATCCGGGGCACAACACCGTCACACCAACACCCGGAGCCCGCTTGGCCAGGTCACCAAACAGGCACTCCGAGAGCGCAACAACCCCGTGCTTGGCTACGTGGTAGGAGGTGGGCACCGTAGTGCCCGTGGTAAGACCCGCCAGCGACGCAGTGTTGACGATATGGCCCTCACCCTGGGCGATGAGAAGCGGCGTAAAAACCCGCACCCCGTGGATCGGGCCCCACAGGTCCACACCGATCACCCATTGCCAGTCCTTGTCCGACAACTCCCAGGAAGCCTTGCCGAACGGGCCCGCTATGCCGGCGTTGTTGCAGACCAGATGCACCGCCCCGAATCGAGCTAACGCGGCATCCCGCAACGCCTCGACCTCGGCCAACTTCGTCACGTCCACCCGTTGCGAAATCGCCTCTGCACCGGTGGCTCGGACTGTGGCCAACGCTTCGGACAACGCCGGTTCCTCGATGTCGCCAAGGACGACATTCATGCCAGCCTGGGCAAATCGGACGGCCATTGCCAGCCCGATCCCCGATGCTGCACCAGTAATGACCGCCGTACGCCCCAAGAGCCGTTGCATCTCCGGAGTCTGCCACGACCTCGGCCCAATCCTTCGGAGCGCGATGGTATTCGGTCCTTCGAGCGCCGTTGGTAACTTTGGGTTCTCCCCGCTCCGCGTCGCTATGGTTGGAGCGCTCTAATGCTCTCAAAGCGTCCTGCTGACGCGGAAGTGGTGACGTCGTGATCGACAAGTCTTCGGTGCTCACGAACCTGGCCAGTGCGCCCATTTCTTGGGGCATCTGCGAGGTCCCCGACTGGGGTGTGCAGATCCCGGCCGAGCGAGTTCTGGCCGAGATGGCCGAGGTCGGCCTGGCTGCTACCGAACTCGGCGCGGCGGGTTATCTCGGCACCACTCCCGAAGAGGTGCTCGAGATGACATCGGCGCACGGACTCCAGGTCATCGGCGGCTTTGTACCTTTGGTGTTGCACACGCAGGAGGCTCGGGTGCAGATGATCGAACAGGCTCGCGAAGCAGCCTTCGTCCTGTCGGGTGTCGGTGCCGAAATGTTCGTCACTGCGGTGGTCGTTGATGCGGCGTGGTCACCCCGTGTGCCGCTGAGCGACGACCAGTGGGAGAACATGTTCGCGGGCTTCGCCATTGTGGATGAGATCTGCGACGAGTTCGGCCTCACCCAAGTGCTCCACCCGCACGTCAACACGTTGGTGGAAACGGCTGACGATGTCGAGCGCGTGCTCGCAGGCAGCGACGTGCTGTGGTGCCTCGACACCGGCCACCTTGCCATCGGAGGTACCGACCCGGTGAACTTCGCCATCGAGAACTTCGACCGCATCGCCCACGTGCACCTGAAGGACGTGAAGGCCGATCTGGTCGACCCGCTCAACAACAAGGAATTGTCGCTCTACAACGCCACGCAACAGGGGATCTTCCCGTCGGCCGGTGCCGGCATGATCCCGATGGGCGAGATCATCGACGTGATGGTCGAGGGCGGATACGACGGCTGGTACGTGCTCGAGCAGGACATGGCACTCGCCGGACCGTTGCCGGCCATCGGTGAAGGCCCAATAGTGGGTATCCGGGAGAGCATCGCGTTCATCACGCACCACATCGGCGTCTGACATGAGCGACCTGGAGGTGCTCACCACCGGTCGCATTAGCGTCGATCTTTACTCCGAGGAGCTTGGCCTCGACTGGAACGAGATCACCCACTTCGTGAAATCCCTCGGCGGCACCGCCACCAACGTCGCCGTCGCCGCGTCTCGGTTGGGTCATCGCGCTGCAGTGTTCACCAAGATCGGGGCCGACCCGTTCGCCTCGTACGTGCGCCAGAAGCTGGCGTGGTTCGGCGTATCCACCTCGTATGTGGGCACGCACCCGACCTTGCCAACGCCGCTCGCATTTGCCGCTCTGAACCCACCCGAGGATCCGACGCTCTACTTTGTCGGCCGCACCCCCACGGCCCCCGACATGACATTGGAGTTGTCGGAGATCGACCTCGACGTCGTGCGGAACGTACCAATCTTCTGGGTGACGGGCACGGCCATGTCGGGCGAACCAACCCGGGCCACCACGTTGGCCATGCTGCGTGAACGCGGTCGTCGCACCCACACGGTGGTCGACCTTGACTACCGAGCGATGTTCTGGCCTTCCGAGGAGGCGGCGCATGAGGGCATTTCGCAGTTACTTGATTTTGCAACAGTCGCAGTCGGGAACCGGAGCGAGTGCGAGATTGCGGTCGGCACCGCGGTGCCGCGTGAAGCCGCGAAGCGTCTGTTGGACCGTGGTGTCGAGCTCGCCATCGTGAAGCAAGGTGCCGAGGGGGTGCTGGTTGCCACCCAGGACGGCATGGACGTTGTGGCTCCCGAGCGCATCAAGCCGTTCTGCGGCCTTGGCGCCGGTGATGCGTTCGGTGGCGCGCTGTGTCATGGCCTCCTCATGGGGTGGGACAATCTCTCCATCGTCCGTTACGCCAACGCCGCTGGCGCCATTGTGACCGCTCGCCTGCTTTGCTCCGACGCCATGCCCACCACCAATGAGGTCGACTATCTGATGACCCACCACGAAGTACCCGCCCAAGGTTCGCTATGACGCTGCACCATCCATCGGGAACCTTGACCCACCCTGGCCTGTCGGTGAAGTTGTCACCGGAGGAGGCCGGCTGGACGTACTCGGGTCTCCGGGTGATCACGCTGGCCGCAGGGGAGTCCAAGACGTTCCCCACCCGCGGCGAGGAGATGTGCGTGCTACCGCTTTCGGGGGGCTCGCTCACCGTCGAGATGGAGAACCACCGTTTCGACGTGCACGGTCGCACCAGCGTGTTCGCCCGTGTGACCGACTGCGTCTACGTGCCCATCGACACCGAAGTTCGCATCAGCACCACCCACGGCTGCGAGATCGCGTTGCCATCGGCACGCGCCACACGTCGTTTCGACCCGGCCTACATCGCGGCGGACTCCATTCCGGTTGAGTCGCGCGGCGCCGGTCAATCCAGCCGACAGGTCACCAACTTTCTGGCGCCCGGGTTCTTCGACGCGTGCGACAAATTGGTCTGCTGCGAGGTGCTGACGCCCGACGGCAACTGGTCGAGCTACCCGCCCCATCGACACGACGGTGAAGATGTCGGCGACGGCTCGGTCTGCACGGTCGCCAACGAGGAGATCTACTACTTCCGCATCGGCGTCACCGGCCGAACCGACTACGCACCCGCCGGCTTCGGCATGCATCGCACCTATACCGCCGATCACATCATCGATGAAAACGTGATGGTGCAGGATGGCGACGTGTTCGTTGTGCCCCGTGGCTATCACGGGCCGTGCATTGCGGCACCGGGCTATCCGATGTACTACCTCAACGTGTTGGCCGGGCCGGGCGAAGCACGCTCGATGGCGTTCTGCGATGATCCTGCTCACCACTGGGTCCGTGACACGTGGGCCGACATGCCCGTAGACCCCCGTATCCCTATGACGAAGGCGTGACATGACTGCTCGAAAACAACTTGGTGTTGGCGTGATCGGATTTGGTTGGATGGGCACCGCTCACAGCCGCGCCATGGTGAAGATCCCCATGCACTTCTCCGACCGAACCTTCGACGCCCGACTTGTGGTGTTGTCCGACACCCTCGAAGGTCAGCGTGACAAGGCAACGGGTGACTACGGCTTCGAGCGGACCACCGACAGCTGGCACGCCGTGATTGACGCCCCGGATGTCGACGTCGTGGTGTGCACCGCGCCCAACATGCTGCACCTCGAAATCGTCGAAGCCGCTGCCGCGGCAGGCAAGGCCATCCTGTGCGAAAAGCCGGTCGGCGGAACGCCCGATCAGACGGCCCGCGCGGAGCTGGCCGCGCGCAAGGCGGGCATCGTCAGCGGCGTTGGCTACAACTACCGGTGGGCTCCGCTGGTGCAGTACGCCCGCCAGATGATCGCGAACGGCGATCTTGGTGAGATCACCAACTACCGCGGCCGGTTCTTCTCCATGTACGGCGCCGACCCCATGGGTCTGTTGTCGTGGCGTTTTCTGGTTGACCAAGCCGGACACGGTGTCACTACCGACATCTTGAGCCACGCGGTCGACCTCTCCCACTTCCTGCTCGACGCCCAGGTGGATCGGCTCGTCGCCACCATCAACACGCAGATCAAAGAGCGTCCGCTACCGAAGGCCGGTGGCACGCACTACGACCGCGGCCAGCCCGGCGACCCAACCGGCACCGTCACCAACGAGGACTATGCCGGCATGCTCTGTACGTTCACCAACGGTGTGCGCGGCGCGTTCGAAACCAGCCGAGCCATCATCGGGCCCGAGAGCCAGATGGCGTTCGAGGTGTACGGCACCGAGGGCTCTCTCTCGTGGAACTTCGAGAAGATGAACGAGATGCAGGTGTACATCAAGCGTGACGATGTGAAGCACACCGGCTACACCACCGTGTTCGCCGGTGACCGCTTTCCGTATCACGGCAACTTCGTGCCCGGGTCGGCCAACTCGATTGGATTCGATGACCTCATTACTATCGAGGACTACGCCTTCTTGACCTCGGTGGCCGCCGGCCGTCAGCATGCACCCGGCTTCAAAGAAGCCCTCGACTTCGTCAGCGTGCAGGACACCGTGCTGCGGTCTGCCGCCAGCGAAAAGTGGGAAACAGTTCAGTCGCTCCGCATCGATTCCTAGGAGGATCATCGTGAAGACCATTCGTCTCACCACGTCGGGTGCCATCGTTCGTTGGCTCGTGGCGCAGCGCACCATTGTCGACAACGTCGAAGTGCCCATGTTTCCCGGCGTGTACGCCATCTTCGGCCACGGCAACGTCACGTGTCTTGGGCTTGAGCTCGAAGCGGTGCAGGATCAGATGCCGACATGGCGCGGTCAGAACGAGCAGGGCATGGCACTGGCCGCCGTTGCCTACGCGAAGGCCGTGCGAGCCCAGCAGATCATGGTGGCCACGTCGTCGGTCGGGCCCGGCGCGACCAACATGGTGACGGCAGCGGGTGTGGCGATGGCGAACCGCTTGCCGGTGCTGCTGATTTCCGGTGACACGTTCCAGTCGCGCATCCCCGACCCCGTGCTGCAGCAGGTAGAGCATGACGGTCACCCCTCCACCACCGTGAACGATTCCTTCCGCGCCGTCACCCGCTACTGGGATCGCATCACCAGTCCCGCGCAGATCTTGGCCTCGTTGCCGCAGGCGTTGGCCACCATGCTCGATCCCTCTTCACGCGGTCCGGCGTTCATCGGCCTGCCCCAAGACGTGCAGGCGATGGCGTACGACTACCCGGTTCGCGTTCTTCGAAACGCGCTGTCCACGTCGCGCCCCGGCCGCGTCCCGATGTTGCCAAGCTGGCCGAAGCTGTCGCCGCGATCGCGGCGGCCAAGAAGCCCATCATTATCGCTGGCGGCGGCGTCCACTACTCGCAGGCCGAGGTTGCGTTGGCCGCGTTCGCGGCCAAGCATGGCATCCCCGTCGTGGAGACGGTCGCCGGTCGCACCAGCCTATTGCGATCCAATCCGCTGCTCGTCGGTCCGGTCGGAACCACTGGCTGTGAAGCGGCCAACAACATGATCGCCGAGGCCGATGTCGTGCTGGCTGTCGGTACACGGTTGCAGGATTTCACTACTGGTTCGTGGACCGTATTCAAGAACGAGAAAGTGAAGATCGTCGCCATCAATGCCGCCCGCCTCGACGCCTACAAGCACCTCGCTCTGCCCGTTGTCGGTGACGCACGCGAAGCGCTGATCGAGATGAGCAAGGCCCTCGGGAAGTACGCCACGGCAACGTCATGGCAGAAGCGAGCCGTGAAGGAAGCCAAGGGTTTCTTCAGCTATCTCGCCAACATCCAGAAGCACGATGCGGCCACCACGCCCACCTACGCGCAAGTGGTCGGCGCGGTGTCACGTCAGGCGACCAAGGACGACTTCGCCCTGACCGCAGCGGGCGGATTTCCCGGCGAGTTGATCAACGGCTGGGAAGGTCGAGCGATTGCCAGCTTCGACACCGAGTATGGCTTCAGCTGCATGGGCTACGAACTGTCGGGAGCCTGGGGGGCACGTATGGCCCGACCCAAGGGCGAGGTGTACGCGTTCGTCGGTGACGGTTCGTACCTGATGATGAACTCTGACCTGTACTCATCGGTGCTGTCCGGCCACAAGGTCACCGCCATCGTGTGCGACAACGGTGGCTTTGCAGTCATCAATCGCCTACAGATCAACCAGGGTGGCAAGCCGTTCAACAACCTGCTGGCCGACTGCCGCGTGGCGAACCCGGTCGGTGTCGACTTCGCCGCCCACGCCGCGTCGATGGGTTGCATCAGCGAGAAAGTGAAAACCATCACCGAACTCGAAGATGCCTTGAAGCGAGCCCGCAAGAACGACCGCACGACAGTCATCGTCATCGATACCGACCCCTACGTGTGGACCGAAGGCGGCGCCTTCTGGGAAGTCGGCGTGCCTGAAGTGTCCAACCGCAAAGAAGTCACCGCCGCCAAAGCCAGCATGCAAGCCGGCCTCACCCTCCAACGCCGAGGCTGGTAGCCGGTTTTCGCCGCGTTGGCCCTTTTCCATTCGCGCGTTGGTCCAAATCGGGGCCCCAAACCGGCTCACATTCGTCCTAACGCGCGAATGGAAAGGGCCTAACACGCGGGCCTTGAGGGTCTTGACGCGCAGGCACCCGGCGATCAAAGCTATGAACCTTCCCCTTCCTGAGCATTTCGGTTGTTTGGAGGGGTAAATGACCCATCGTCGTATTGCCATGACCGGTCCCTATGCTGCGGGCGTCTACGGACTGGACGGCTTCAAAGGTAGTGACTGGCCGGAACTCTGGTGCGCCCCGATCGGAGGTGAGTCCGGCGAACGTGTCGTGCGAACGCGGCGGTGGGACACGCCCGTCGAAATCGACGACGTACGACTCTGTCCAGTCGAGACAGTCGTGCGGCACCTCAACGCCATACCGGTCGACCTCTTGCGGCTGGCTGATCGGATCTCCCCGATTGACCGAGTTGAGCTGGCCGTCGAGCATGCCCTTCGGGATGGGGCCAAGGTGCGAGCGGCCCGAGGAGGAGCCCCGGGCGACCGGATGCTGCAGGCAGTTTTGCAGCGCCGGGGAAACGTGCCGCCCACCGAGAGCTACGCGGAGACTCGGGCGGTCCAACTTCTGCGAACGTGGGGAGTTGTTCCGTGGCGCCAGATCCCGGTTCTTCGCCGTGGCCGCATTGAGTTCCGTGCCGACTTCATGATCCCGTTTGGCCGGCAACGTCGCCCTGAAACGATCCGAACGTCGATGGGACTTCTGGTTGAGGTAGACAGCCGAGAGTTCCATGAAGGCCAGTTCGAACGAGACCATCGTCGCGGCGCGGTCTACAACGAACTTGGGTACCACTGGATAACCGTCACGCCGAACCAGATCGAACACGAACCGGCCATGGTGCGGCGTTCACTGGTGGGCGCATTTCGGCGAGCTGGATGGGATCTGGCTTTGGCTGCCTGATTCGCGCGTTAGCCCGCCCACATCCACGCGTAAGACCCTTGAGTCAGCGGAATCGACCGGTTTCTGACCTAACGCGCGAACGGAAGGCGGGTAACGCGCGAGCGGAGAGCGCCGGCTGGGGCGATCTGGCAATGTTGTGACGCCGAAATCGTTCACTTTCTAGGAGAACTCGCCGTGGATCCCTTCTTCCCAGACGTCACTGCTCGCATTCCGTATGAAGGTCCCGACAGCGACAATCCCTTGGCATTTCGTTGGTACGACGAAAACCGGGTCGTGCTCGGTAAGTCGATGAAGGAACACCTGCGGTTCGCGGTGTGTTACTGGCACTCGTTCGCCTGGGACGGTCTCGACATTTTCGGTGCCGGAACCATGGACCGCCCGTGGCATCCGAACCTTCACCCGAACGTCGATCCGATGGAAGCAGCCAAGCAGAAGATGGCCGCCGCGTTCGAGTTCGTGTCGAAGCTGGGCGCGCCGTTCTACGCCTTCCACGACCGTGACATTGCGCCGGAAGGTCAGTCGTTTGCCGAGTCGGCCGACCGCCTGCACACGATGGTGGAATTGGCGGCCGACTACCAGGAATCAACGGGGGTGAAGCTGTTGTGGGGCACCGCCAACCTGTTCTCCAACGCCCGCTATCAGGCCGGTGCCGCCACCAACCCTGACCCCGAAGTGTTCGCCTACGCCGCCGGTCAGGTTTCGTTGGCGCTCGACGCTACGCATCGACTCGGTGGGGACAACTACGTGCTGTGGGGTGGCCGCGAGGGATACGACACGCTGCTCAACACCAACCTCGGGCGTGAGCTCGACCAACTCGCCCGCTTCCTCCACCTTGTGGTCGAACACAAGCGCAAGATCGGCTTCACCGGCACCCTGCTCATTGAGCCCAAGCCCTGTGAGCCGACGAAGCATCAGTACGACTTCGATGTGGCGACGGTGCACGCCTTCCTGCAGAAGTACGACCTTGCCGATGAGATCAAGACCAACATCGAGGTCAATCATGCGACGCTGTCGGGCCACGACTTCCCGCATGAGATTGCCACTGCCGTCAACGCCGGCATCTTCGGTTCCATCGACGCCAACAGCGGTGACGACCGTTTGGGCTGGGACCTCGATCGCTTCCCGATGTCGGTTGAAGTGATGACGCTCGGCATGCTGGAAATCCTGCGTGGCGGCGGCTTCACCACGGGCGGGTTGAACTTCGACACCAAGCTTCGCCGACAGTCCATCGACCGCAATGACCTTTTCATAGGTCACATCGGCGGCATGGACACCATGGCTCGCTCATTACTTGCAGCTGCAACCATTCTGACCGAAGGTGAACTCGATGAGCGTCTCGCTGCCCGTTACGCCGGCTGGGACGGGAACCTCGGCGCCGACATTCTCGGCGGTAAGAAGTCGCTCGCCGATCTGCGTGACCATGCGACCGGGGCCGGCGAACCCACGCGGGTGTCGGGTCGTCAGGAACAGCTCGAGAACCTCATCGCCCGCGGCATCGAACGCGCTCGCTGAGCGCGAGATCGACCCTAGGCTGAGAGGGCGTGGAAGGCGACGGCGGCGGCGTGGCCGACGTTGACGGAATCGACGTCGGGCGAGATCTCTATGCGCACACGTTCGTCGGCCGCGTTCTGGGCGCGTTGGGTCAGACCGGGGCCCTCTGCACCGAGCATGATGGCGAGACGCTCACCGGCGCGACGACTGACACTTCGCAACGGTTTGGCATCAAGGGCAGGCGTCAGCGCGAGCGTGCGAAAACCGGCGGCACGAATCTGCTGAAGATCGACCGGCCAGTTGGCGGCGACGGTGATGGGTAGGAACAACATCTCGCCCATCGATACGCGGATGGCGCGACGGTAGTACGGGTCGGCGCAGGTCGGGTCGAGCACAAAGGCATCGATCCCGAAGGCCCGCGCCGTGCGCGCAATTGCGCCGAGGTTCTCGTGATCGTTCAAGCCTTCCAAGATGGCCAATGTGCGTGACGTCGCCAGCACATCAGCCAGCGCGAGCGGGTCGGGACGGCGTACGAGCGCCACGGCACCGCGGTGCAGATCAAACCCGACCGTTGCTCGCAGGATCTCGCGCGAGGCCAGAAAGACGTCGATGTCCAACAGGGCCAGGCGGTCGGCCAGGTTCTCGTAGCGGGTGGCGGTAAGCAACACGGAGATGACTTCGTGCTTGCTTTCCAGCAGGCGTTCAATGGCGGTCTGGCCCTCCACGATGAAGACGCCAGCCGCCTTTTCGTGGCGTTCTCGGGCCTCTGGCTCGTTTAGGCGGCCATACAGGGCCAGGCGGGCGTCCTGCGGATCGGTGACTTCGACGACATTGGCCATAGGTTGATTCCCCCTTGACGCCGGCCGACAGGTGCGCGACTATCGAACACATGTTCGTAGTGACCGACCGACCAACACTGCAACCGACCTTCAACGGATTGGATGAGCCGGCGGTCGACGTCCGGTTTACCGGGTCGGAGCGTACCTGGTTGGACGATGACTCGTGGGTCGAGGTGGTGCCCCGGTGGCTCACCGGCGCCGATCGTCTGTTTGACGAATTGGCCAATTCCCTGTCGTGGCAACAGAGAACTGTGCGGATGTACGACCGCATGGTCATTGAGCCACGACTGGTGTGGTGGTGGCAGGCGGGAAGCGGCTCCCGCCTGCCGTCGCCCTTTCTCACCGACATGCGCATGCTGTTGTCGATCCGATACGGCAAGATCTTCGACTCCATCGGCGCCAACTTCTACCGAGACGGGCGCGACAGCGTCGCGTGGCATCGCGACCGCCTCGGCGTGTCCGGCGATGCCGCCGTCTCCATCGTCAGCACCGGCGCTCCCCGGCCGTTCCTCCTTCGCCCCCGAGGCGGCGGGGCGTCGCGTGCGTTCCTTGTCGGCCACGGTGATTTGCTCACCATGGGTGGCCTAGCCAACGAAGGGTGGGAACACTCGGTGCCCAAAGTATCCAAGGCCGGGCCTCGCATCAGCCTCGTTTTTCGACATGACTCCGATGGACCACGGGGTGATGTGACATCTGACCACCCGAGTCGCGCGCGATCGTCACGTGACCGCGACGCGGCCGCCAAGGCTCAACGCCAAGCTGAACATCGGGTTTGGGAATCTGTTTCATCAACAACTACCTGACGGGAGCCACAAATGACCATTGCACTGAACTTTGTTGCTGGTAGCGCCCTTGTACTGATGCTGAGTCTGTTCGTCGGAACGATCGTTTCGCTCATGGGCGACCGGTAGCGGCTCGCTCAAGCGCGCGTATCATTGGAGTCGTGGCCTCTCTACCTTCTGATGATCGTGTCCAGGCATGGGACGTGTTCCGTTCGTCCCATGCGCAGGTAAAGGCAGCAATCTCCGCCGACCTCGACAACGAACGGGAGATGCAACTTGCCTGGTTCGACGTGCTCCACGTACTCAGCGAAGCGGGCGGTCGTCTCCGGATGCAAGATCTTGCCGCCACGTTGTTCATGAACAAGAGCAGCCTTACTCGGCTGGTTGACCGCATCGAAGCCGACGGCCTCATTTCCCGGGAGGCCGACCCTGCCGACGGTCGCGGCACGCTTGCCGCGCTCACCAAAGTCGGTCGTGAGCGCTACCGCAGCGTGAAACCCGTCTATCTACGCGCCATCCAACGCCACTTCGGCGCCGCGCTGGCCGACGCCGATGTGGCGAACGTCCAGCGAGCGTTGACCAAGCTCGTCCCGTAGGCCTCGCGGCTTGGCCCGGCGCGCCCTCGCGCGGCCGGGCCAGAATCATCAGCCCAGTTCGATCTCGGTACGACGGGCCTGGTCGTAGTCGGTGCCCGGCAGCGCCCCGCCGGCCACGATCTTGTAGGCGGCCTGCGCGCCGAGGCTGGTGAGATAGTCGGCCACCCGCTGTGCCCGTTCCTTGGAGACGAGGGCGATGTTGGCGGGCGTGCCCCGGTTATCGGCGTAGCCCGTGATCGTCACCGAGGCCTTGGGTCCGGCCGCTTTGATCTTCTTCGCGACATCTTTCAGGATGACTGTTGCTTCCTGGGTGAGGCTGGAGCTGCTTGCGTTGAAGAACACCGAGACCTTCTCCACTCCGGCCTTGGGCGGCGCGGTAGTTGGCGCAGCGGTCGTTACTCCCGCGGGCGCCAGGGTGGTGGCTGGTGCCGTGGTTTCGGGCGTCGGCGCCGCGGTCGTAACGGCCGGTGCGGTGGTGTCGGCCGGGAGGGCGTTCGGTGGGAGCAGCACCTTGTCGATGGAGAAGATCGAGGCAGCCTGCGGACTGGACGTGGCGGCAACACCGTTGACGATCACGTTGGTTCCCTCAACCTGAATGGTGAGTGGGTCACCTTCCAGCGACGGCAGCGGCCCGCTCTTCAGATCCGCGGGCCCGAGGTTGCCTGATGCCACGTGGAACAGCAGCACCTTGGTCAGGGCGTCCTTGTTGCCGAGCAACGTGTCGAGCGTGCCGGTCGGCAACTGGGCGAAGGCCGCGTCGGTAGGAGCGAAGACGGTGTATGGCCCGCCGTTTTTCAACGTGTCGGTGAGACCAGCCGTCTGCAACGCGGCCAGTAGCGTCTTGTGGTTCCCGTCCGCCTGCAAGGTCTCGATCACCGGTGCAGCCGGTGCGACCGGCGCCGTGGTCGGGGGTGCTGCAGTTGTGGCCACGGCAGCGGTGGTGGCCCCGGCACTGCCAACCGGCTTGGTGGTGACGGTAGCCGTCTTCACGGTGGTAGCCGACGTGGTCGCAGAATCGTCGTTGCGGTTCAGCAGCCAGTAGAGACCGCCGCCGACGACCGCGAGCGCGATGAGAACCGGCAGCAGTGGCCGCTTGCGCTTGGTGGTGGTGGTCAGGACGTGATCGGCGTCGGCCTCGAACTCGGCGGTGGGTTCGGCCTGACCGACCGGCGGCACAATGGACTGCACCACCGTCGGGGCAACCTCGGCGGGTGGAACGATGACCGGTGCTGCTGGAGCAGTCGGCACCTCGATGATCGGAGGAACCGGCGCACTCGAGCCGAGTGATTGCACGACGGGGGGCTGGGCCATGGACGCCGGCATCTCGCCGGTTGGCGGTGCAAAACTGGTGGCTGTAGACGGGTCTGGCGGTGTCGTCAACGGAGGCACCGCGGGTGCCGACCCGACGGCCATACTGAGGGGGCCAACGCCCGGGACTTCCACCCGCGCCAGCACCTGACGCAGCCACGGCATGTCACCCTTGGCCAACCGGCTGGCGAACTGGCCGCGCTCTTCGGTGGTGATGTGGTCGCGCAAGAAGTTCAGTCGGCCGCTTTGGAAGTGGTCGCGCACCCAGGCAAGATCACCCTCGGCCACCTTGTCGCGGAAGAGCTGTGCAAATTGAGGGGAGACATCACTCTCAGGCATAGGTGCAGCGTAATGTCGCTGCACCGCCCGAACGTGGCACTACCAATAGGGTCGTGGACTGGCGTGCTTTCGAGCACTGATTCGAACAGCGTCGTACCGCTGAGCGCGACAGGGTGAAGCGGACCGTCGTGCCCTTGCCCTTCGCTACCTACGGTCCAGGTGCCGGCGACGCCATCAACTCCGCCGCATCCGAACCGGCCGGCTTCATCCTCGACGTCGCCGACCTCTTCACCCGCTAACCCGCTGCGCTAGTGGTGGTCGGGGTTGATGGGTTCGGCGGGGGTGGAGATCAGCTGGAAGTCGGGGTTGAGGATGGCTTTGATGCCGTGGTGTTGGCCCGTAGTACCGGTGATCTTCATGATGGTGCCGAGGCGTACACCGCCGATCTCCCGGCGGCCGAGGAACACGACGGTCACGCTACCGGTCTCGTCGGCCAGGGACAGTTCGAGGGCAGGGCTGCCACCCCACGGTTGCACTCGAATCGCCCGGACCCGACCGGCGATGGTGAGGCGTTGTCGCATCTCAACCGAGGCGATGGGTGTGCGGTCGCTCGGTAGGTCGGCCGCCGACATGTAGGAGACGGCCGGCCCGGTGCGAGGTGCGGCGGTGACACCAGGGATGGCCTCGGCCGAGGGTGCCGGTGCGGCGGTGAGGGCGAGGTCGGCCTTCGCCGATTCGCTGGTACCGAGATGGTAGGGAATGATCGTGACGTTGCAGTGCGGGATGTCGCGCAGGGCGGCCACGATGCCGTTGGAGGACCGGTCGTGCAGCAGACGGTGCCATACCTTGGTGTACTCACGGCGGGGGATCAGGATGGTCAGCTCGGTATCCCGCCGGCCGGTCAGGTCATCGACCAATTCCAGGGCGGAGCGGGGGATCCGGCGGTCGGGGCATTCGATGATGTCGAGTGGGAACCTGGAGATCCCCAAGTCACTCCACGTTTTTACGAGCACCGAGGTGGCCCAGGCGTCGAGGTCGAAGTGTACGGCGCGGACATCGTCGGCCGAGAGCGTGCGGGCATACTGCAGGGCCCGGGCCGCGGCCGCGTCAAGCTTGTCAACGAGTACGACAACGGCGTGTGTGCGCAGCGTGGTGGCTTCGGCGAGTTGCTTGACGTCCTCGTGGAGTTCGGCGTCCTCTGTGACGTAGGCCTTGTTGAGTCGCATCAAGCCGTAGACCATGATCGGTACGAGCAGGATGATGACCCATGCACCCTGCTTGAACTTCACGGTCGCCACGATCGCAAGCACGAGTAGTGACAGCAGCGCCCCGATGGCGTTGATAACCAGACCGGTCTTCCAGCCCTCTTCCTTGTGGGTGATGTGATGCTTGGCCATACCGGATTGGCTGAGCGTGAAGCTGGTGAACACGCCGATCGCATACAGCGGGATCAGGCGGCTGACTTCGCCTCCCGTGGCCAGCAGCGTGGCGATGGCGGCTCCGGCGAGGAAGATGATGCCGTTGGAGAAGACAAGGCGATGGCCGCGCACCATGAACTGGCGGGGCATGAAGTTATCTCCGGCGTGGAACGACGCCAGCCGGGGGAAGTCGGCGAAGCTGGTGTTGGCGGCCAGGACCAGAATCAGCATGGTGCCGGCCTGCAGGCAGTAGAAGAGCAAATTGCCGACCGCCGAAGTGCCATAGATCGATTTGCCGACCTGGGAGATCACCGACGGCACGCCGTTGTCATACGGCATGGCGTGGGTGCGGGCAGCCAGCATGGAGAGGCCGAGGAACATGAACCCGAGCAGGCCACCCATCACCATAAGGGTGTCGCGGGCGTTCTTCCAGGCCGGAGCGCGGAACGCTGGGACGCCGTTCGAGATCGCTTCCACGCCAGTGACCGCGGCGCCGCCGGACCCGAATGCCTTGAGGGCGATAAAGATCGACGCGCCCATCAGCACGCTGTTGCCGCTGTGTCTCCCGAGTTTCTCCATACCGGCAAGGTTGGTGGGGCTCGGCACCAACGTGGCCGAGACCACTCGGTAGATACCGGCCCCGATCAGCACGAACATGTTGACCACAAAGAAGTACGTCGGCGCCGCGAACAGCTTGCCCGACTCCTTGGTGCCGCGCAGGTTGCCGTAGGCGATGAGCACGACGAAGCCGATGGCGATCCAATGTTTGGCCGGTTCGAACATGGGGAAGGCCGAGGCCAACGCATCGCTACCGGCCGCGACCGACACTGCAACGGTGAGAATGTAGTCGGTGAGAAGCGCCACGCCGGCGACCTGGGCAGGCATGAGTCCGAAGTTGTCGCGAGTCACGATGTAGGCGCCACCAGCGGACGGGTACGCCTTGATCGTCTGCCGGTAGGACAGGATCAGGAACCCCAAGACCACCAACAGCGCAACGGTGATCGGTGTCACCAGACTGAACGCAGCGAGGCCGATGTAGGGCACGAGGACCCGCAAGATTTCCTCGGTCGCGTACGCGCACGACGACAAGTTGTCGGACGCAAACACTGCAAGGGCCGTCGGCTTGCCGAGCGTCTCGTGTTGCAGTTGCTCGGAATGTAACGGCTTGCCGAGCAACCGCCGCTTCAGTCGATACGACGTCGGTTCCGTCAACGTCGCTTGTGTCGCCGTAGGCGTCGGCGGGCGTGGCTTGGCCGATGGCCGTGGTGGAGCATCGTGATCGATGAGCATGCCTTCAATGCAACCCCTCGCTCCCGACCGGTGGCGTATAGCCGCCGCCAAGATTCCCGGCTGAGCGCTAAGACCGCGTTAAGAAGCCTCGAAGCGGTAGCCGATGCCGGGTTCGGTGATGAAGAAGCGGGGTTGGCTGGGGTTGTCTTCGAGCTTGCGTCGGATGGCGGCGAGGTGCACCCGGAGGTAGTTGGTTTCGGTCTCATACGCCGGGCCCCAGACGGCTTGGAGTAGCTGTCGTTGGGTGACGAGCCGCCCAGGATGCCGCACGAGTTGTTCTACGATCGACCATT
The DNA here is from genome assembly GCA_963791625.1 of uncultured Acidimicrobiales bacterium. Classification (GTDB taxonomy): domain Bacteria; phylum Actinomycetota; class Acidimicrobiia; order Acidimicrobiales; family Ilumatobacteraceae; genus JANMCE01. Next base: position 1,051,771 of record CAWBTA010000015.1, on the reverse strand, counting down.
CCAGCGGTGTGAGATGGACCACTTCGCCGCGTCGGGTCAACCGTTTGGCGGCGAGGTCGATGGTGAGGGTGCCGACTTGAATGAGCGCGTTCTCCTGGTCCTGCGGGTGGTGTCGCCGCAACCCGGCCCGTACACGGGCCAAGAGCTCGTTGATACTGAATGGCTTCGTCACATAGTCATCCGCCCCTGCGTCCAGCGCCAGCACCTTGCTGCCGTCGCCATCGCGTGCCGACAGCACGATGATCGGCACGCTTGTCCAACCGCGCAGGCCCCGGATCACATCAAGTCCGTCGAGGCCGGGAAGCCCGAGGTCGAGCAGCACCAGGTCGGGTAGGCCAGTAGTGGCTTTCCGTAACGCTTCCTCGCCGTCGGCCGCGAGGTCGACGCTGTAACCATGGGCGCGCAGGTTGATGTCGAGCGAGCGGCGGATCTGGGGCTCATCGTCTACGACAAGGATGCGCATACTCAGCGTTCCTCCAGATCGGCGGTCGGGATGAGGATGGTAACGGTAAGCCCGCCACCGGGCGTGTCGTCCATTTCGAGTTCGGCACCCATGGCCTCTATGAATCCCTTGGCGATGGCCAGGCCGAGGCCCGCACCGGCGTCGCTTGATCGGTCACCGAGACGTTGGAATGGCACGGTCGCCCGGGCGCGATCTTCGAGCGCGATACCCGGACCGCGGTCCACGATGCGCAGGTCGACAACATCTCCGACCCGTCCTGCCACGACCCGCACCGAGGTCTCGGTCGGCGACCATGCCAACGCGTTGGATGCCAAGTTGGCGATGGCACGTTCCAGTAGCGCGGCGTCGGCCAGCACCAAGGGAAGCTCCTCAGAGACATCGACCACGAGACGGTGACCGTCGGCAGGCAGACCGTTGAGCCCGGCGGCCACCACGTCTTCGAGCGCCACGGCCTGCAAGCTGAGCTGCACTGCGCCCGCCTGCAATCGGCTCAGGTCGAGCAGGTTGCGCACCATCCGGTCGAGCCGGTCGGCCGCGTTGTCGATGTCGGTGAGCAACACGTTGCGATCTGAGGGGGAAATGGCCGCGCCGCTGGCAAGGAGGCCCGACGCGGAGGATTTGATAGTGGCGAGCGGGGTTCGAAAGTCGTGGGACACGGCCTGCAGCAACGACGATCGCATCGCGTCGGCTTCGGCGAGCAGGTCGGCGTTCGCGGCGTCGGCTCGAAGACGTCGGGATTCGACGGCTACGGCGAGTTGGTCGGCGAACGCTCGCAAGACTTCGAGTTGCTCTGGTCGCAGCGCGTTGGCGGAGATCACCAGTTGGAGCGAGCCGTTCGTGGCGAGCGAAATCGAGGTGCCCTGTGAGGGATCCGACAGCTGTGGTGTGCCAGTCATCTCGGTCGGCCACCAGCTGTCGCCGTTGCGTTCCAGAACTGATGCCGACGCGAGTCCGAAGGTGGATCGGATCTGTTCCAGCAGGAGCGGCAACGGCTCGGCTGACCCGACGAGCGTGGCCGCCGATCGAGCCAACGCCTCGGCGTCGGCCCGCGCTCCCTGCGCATCGATTGATCGGCGCGCCGCTCGGTCGACGAGCAAGCTGACGACGACGGTCACGAAGACGAATACGCCGAGCGCCACCGAGTGCTCGGCATCCCCCACCGACAGGGTGTGCAACGGCGGTGTCAGGAACCAGTTGGTCAACCCGAAGGCCAGCACCGACGCGGTAAACCCGGCTCGAAGGCCCGCCAACGCTGCAACTGCGAGGACGAGGCAAAGGTCGAGCAGAAGGGCTGAACTCACCGAGACGTGGCGATGTGCAGCGGAGAGAGCGATAGTCAACAGCGGTAGACCGACGAAACACAGCAGCCAGCCAAGCATCGAGTTGCGCCGACCTCGGCGAGGCCGCCCCCGCAACAGCGCCAGCGGAAGTGGCCGGAGGTCGGTTTGGGCGGTCGTGACGACGTGAATGTCGGCTTGACCGAGCTTGCCGATGAGGTCATGGACGACCGATTGGTTCCGTCGGGTGCCACGGGGTTTGGCGCGGGCGCCGAGCACGACCTGGGTGGCTTGTTCGGCCCGGGCGACCGCGGCGAGCGCAGCGGCGACATCGTCCCCTACTACTTCGCGGTATACGCCCCCAAGGCCGATCAGGAGCGCCCGCTGCTGCTCAAGGTCGGGGCCTGGTGTCCGGCCGCCTGCCGCGACGTGGATACCGAGCAACTGTGCGCCGGTCCGGCCGGCAATGCGGGCGGCCCGACGAACGAGCAGGTCTCCGCCTTCGCCTCCCAGAGCCACCACGATCCGTTCCCGCACGTCCGCCGTCTCATCGGCGAGTCTGGTTGGCGCTGCGGGGTCGAGTTGTTCTTCGACCCGATCGGCCAGCCACAGCAGGGCGAGTTGTCGTAGCGCGCCCAGGACCTGCGGCCGAAAGAGGTTTGCGACGGCGCTATCGACCGCCTCCGGCGGATAGATGTGGCCGTGAGCCAACCGTCGCCGCAACGCGACCGGGCTGATATCCACCAACTCAATCTGGTCCGACCGGATGAGCGCGTCCGGCACCGTCTCCGTCGGGGCTGTCCCGACGATCCCAGCGACGGTGTCACGCAACGACGCGACATTCGTGATGTTGATGGTCGTGACCACGTCGATGCCGGCATCAAGCAGGGTCTGAACTTGGTCTGCTCGACTGCGCCCATCGGGCAACGCGTGGGCCAGGTCATCCACCAGCACCAACTGCGGACCACGAGCCAGTACTGCCGCCACGTCCATCTCACCTGGTGCCACCGGGTCAGCTGCCACTCGTTCCAGCCGCTCTGCGGCGCTCGCCAGCCTCGGTCGGCCGCTATCAGTCAACACGCCAATGACGACATCGCGCCCCCGCGCTGCCCGCCGCGCCCCTTCATCCAACATGGCGTGCGTCTTGCCGACCCCCGGCGCTGCGCCCAAGTAGACCCGAAGCCGACCTCTCATTCCACCCAGTCTGCCCTGCTATCGCTCGGCCGCGGCGTACGATTCAGCTATGCCATCGCTCGGTTCGCTCTTCGGTTTCTTCGTCGCGATTGCCGCCGCGGCGATCATCTTGAAGATCGGTGTCGGCTTGTTGCGCTCGATGGGTACGCCACTACCCGCACCTCCGCCAGAGGGTGAGCTTCGTAAGGTCAACCTGCGCTATAGGTGTTCGATCTGTGGCGCCGAGGCCCGCCTGACCGCTGCGCCGAACGAGGAACCTGAACCTCCACGTCACTGTATGGAAGACATGGACCTCTACGCCCCATCGTTCGACTAGAGGTTGGGTTATCCACTATCTGTGGACAACCCTGTTCACAGTGACCACCCACAGAGTTTGCCTTGACGGAAAGTTGACGTCTGACCGCTGTCGGTGAGAAATGCCCTCGTCAGCGGTACTGTGTGGCGACAAAGAGACCTAAGAGGATGAGCGCCAGACCCACCATGAGGTACCAATTGTTCGGAACACCGGGCAGAACGTGCTGGATGTAGTTCAGCATGATGACCAGCGCCCCGATAATCCACAGGGCGAACATCAGCACAGGGACCCACGTCGGACTCGGCTGCTTCACGTTGACGGCTGGCGGGGTGTAGCGCTTGGACGCGGTCGGGGTGCGGTGGGCCGACTCAGCGGTGTCAGTCGTACCACCTGCGGTTGGAGCCGCCGCGGTGGGCAGGTCGCCGGGGCGGGTGCCCTTCGGGGTGATGCGGCCGCCAGTCTTGCGCTTCGGAGGTGCCATAAGACCAGACACTCTAGTGGAACAACGCGTTCGACAGTGGTGCTCCGAACGGGCAGGCTTACGCCATGGCCCCCCGTGTTCTGGTGATCGACAACTACGACAGCTTCGTCTACAACCTGGTGCAGTATCTCGGTGAACTCGGAGCCGAACCAATCGTCTACCGCAATGATGAGCTCACGGTCACCGAGGCGCTTGCGCTCGATGTGGACTGCATCCTTCTGTCGCCCGGCCCTGGTCGCCCTGAGGATGCGGGCATCATGCTTGATCTGATCCGCGCCGGCGCCGGCGTGAAGCCGATCTTCGGGGTGTGCCTCGGGCATCAGGCAATCGGTCAGGTCTTCGGCGGCGACGTGGTTCGGGCACGCGAGTTGATGCACGGCAAGACATCGATGGTGAACCACCACGATGTCGGCGTGTTCGCCGGCCTGCCCAACCCGCTGGTGGCGACCCGCTACCACTCACTCGTGGTTGAGCCGTCCACCGTGCCCGACTGCCTTGAGGTAACGGCCACCACCGACGACGGCACCATCATGGGCCTGCGTCATCGCGACTTCCCGATCGAAGGCGTGCAGTTCCACCCCGAGTCCATCCTCACCGCCGCCGGCCACGACCTCCTGCGCAACTTCCTCCGCCAGGCCGCTGCGGTCTGAGCCCGACGAGCGTTCCTGCAGTCAAACCTCAGGGGGCGGTGGTGGTGGCGATGGCGCCGTCAGACTTCGGGCCAGGAACAGCCCCTGCCGATGATGCGGTCGGCTTCACCGTGGCCGTGTTGGTGAGCGCCCCGACCGTGGAGATTCCCGCCGTCGTGCACTCGAACGTCTTGCCAGCTCCGGCCGCGACGTCGAACGCATCGGGCGTGAAGATGCAGGCCGGCACGGTGGAGGTGATGCTGAACCCAGTCAGCGTTGTGTTGCCCGTGTTGGTGACGACGATGCGCCACGTGTAGCTCGCGGTCGCCCCAGCGGTGGCTGTCTCGCCGTAGGTGGAGTCGGCGGCACCGGTCTTCTTTACCGTCACGGCAACACCGAACGACGGTGCCGGGGCGACGGTTGTGGTGGTAGCAGCGATAGTCGTGGTGGTGGTCGGGGCGAGGGTCGTGGTGGTGGCGGGGGCGACGCCGCGACCGATGGTGACGGTGATTTTGGACTTCTTGGCGGCCTTGGCGTTCGCGGGCGGATCCTGGGCCGACAACCTTGCCGTCTTCGGGTCCGCCGAGCAACACGTCCTTTGATAGCAGGGTTGCCGACGAGGAAGCCAGCTTCCTGGATCTTGGCGAAGGCTTCATCCTGCGTGAGGCCGGCGAGGCCGGGCACGACCTGATCGCCGATGCCGCTGGATACCAGGATCACGATCGGCGAGTCCTTCGGAACGGTGGGTACCTGGTCGGGCTTATAACCGATGACCTTGTCCTTCTCGACGGTATCGCTGGCGGCCAGCTCAGAGCTGGGTTTCAGGCCGAGCGCCGTGAGTTGGCTAATGGCAGCATCGCGGCCGAGACCGGTGATGTTGGGCAGCGCGACCTGGGTGACCCCGTTGGAAATGGTGAGGGTAACCTTAGTGCCGGGCGGATAGTCGCCGGGCAGCGGATCCTGCGCTATGACGGTGCCAGCCGGCTTGTCGGCCGACTCGACACCGTTAATGACGAACGGCAGGCCGAGCGCCGTCAGGTTCGTCTTGGCCGCGACGTCGGTACCGCCAACGAAGTTGATGATGGTCTTCTTGTTGGGCGCAGCGCTGTAGATGACCTTCACATTGGAGAGGGCTGGTACCGAAGCGCCACCGGCCGGATCCAGCAGGAAGACATTGCCGAGCACAGCCTGGTCGGTGACTCTGGGCTCAGGAATTGGATTGAGTTTGAGATCGCGCAGCTTCTGCTGCACGATCTCAAGCGGCTGATTGATGAGGTCGCTGGGAATGATGACCTGCGCGTCGGCCGGTGGCTTGCTGGTCTTGTTGGAGTTGGTGAGGAACCAGGTGAGCAGACCGGCCAGGACAAGCACCAGGACGCCGGCGGCGACGTACCAGGCGGTGCGCTTGGGCTCGTCATCGTACGCGGGCCCAGTGGGCGCCGGTCGGGCGGCGGGGCGTTGCTGTTGGGCGATCATGGGGTCGTTGCTGACCCGGGCGGGCTGGCTCGGAACCGGCTGGGGCTGCTGACGCGGTTGCACAGTGGTGGCTGCTGCCGGGCGGACGATCTCGGTTCCACGAGCGGGCGTGACCGGTGCGTTGATCGTGGTGGGAGCGACCGGCGCAACGGTTGCAGCCGGGCGGGGCGTGGCCGCCACGGGAAGACCATCGCGGAAGCGCTTGAGGTCGGCGCGTAGTTCGTCACCGTCGGCGTAGCGGTTGGCGGGACTCTTCGAGAGCAGCTTCATGACGATGGCTTCGTAATCGGCCGGAACCTCGGGCGCCACGTCGCGCAGGCGACGCGGCATCTCGTGCACCTGCTTGTATGCAATTGCGACGGGGTTGTCACCGGTGAACGGTGGCTTGCCGCACACCATTTCGTACATGACGATGCCGAGCGAATACAGATCGCTGCGCGGGTCGGGCGTGGCGCCTTGGGCCTGCTCGGGTGAGAAGTAGGTGGCGGTGCCCATGACGGCGCCGGCTTGGGTGAGATCCTGCTCGTGGGCCGAGTTGAGGGCGCGGGCGATGCCGAAGTCGGCCACCTTCACCGCGCCGGCCGGGTTCACCAAAATGTTGCCGGGCTTCACATCACGGTGCACCACGTTGGATGCGTGCGCGAAGCCGAGCGCGCCAGCAACATCGAACGCAACGTCGGCGGCACGCTGGGGGAGGATGACGCCATCGGCGCGGAGAATGTCGGCCAGCGAGCGGCCGTTCACGTATTCCATCACGATGAAATAGGTGGAGCCCTGACGGCCCCAGTCGTACACACCGACGATGTTCGGGTGGGTCAGATTGGCGGCCGACTGCGCCTCACGGCGGAACCGTTCAACGAAGCTGGGGTCGGTGGCGTACTCGGGGAACAGCACCTTGACGGCCACGGGGCGGTCGAGCAACCGGTCGCGGGCCAAGAACACGTCGGCCATGCCGCCTCGTCCGATGCGCGAATGCACTTCGTAGCGGTCGTTGAATACGGGGTGGTCGGTGTCGGACATGTCAGGAAGAGGTTAGGCCAGGGAGAGGGCTTGCGATGAGCACGGCCAGCGTCGCAAGGGTTGGAGGGTATGTCATTTCGGAGGGGGTCGGGGCGCGGGTCACTGAAGAACCGTGAGAGCTTTATTGAGGAGTTGCCTGGCGATGGGGCCGGCGATGGTGCCGCCGACGCCTGCGGTGACCTCAGGCGAGGCTTTCACGAACACCGCAAAAGCAACAACCGGATTCTCCGCCGGAGCGAAACCAATGATCCACGCGTGCGACGACTGGCCACCCGGTTCGGTCGGTCCACGGAGCTGAGCGGTGCCGGTCTTGGCCGCGGCCTGGATGCCGTTGTCGAGCTTCATGCAGCAGCGCGCCGTGCCGTTGTTGACCACGCCGATCATGAAGCTGTTGAGCGTGGCGGCGGTCTGCGGCGACATGGCGGTCTTCCACTCCTTCGGCTTGGCCTTGGCCAATACGCCGCCGCCGGAATCACGCGTTTCCTCCACCACATAGGGCGCCATGATCTTGCCCTTGTTGGCGACTGCCGAGGCGACGAGCGCCATCTCCAGCGGCGTGCCCTGGACCGCGTTCTGACCAAAGCCCGACTGGGCCAGCTTGGGGGCGTCCTGGTCGAAGTCCTTCACCTGGCCGAAGAACGAGGCCGCGACATCCGGCAGGTCGAGTGGAGCCTTTTCGTTGAAGCCGAAGTTGTTGACTGCGGCCACCATCTTGTCGGCGCCGAGAGCCAGCGAAGTCTGCGCGAACGGGATGTTGCAGCTGATCTCGAACACCCGCTGCATCTGGCCCCCGCACAACTCGCCGCCGTAGTTCTGGATGGGAATCTGGGTGTTCGGCGGCAGCCATTCCTTGCTGACGTCGAACGACGAATCGAGCTTGAGTGCGCCGTTCTCGAACCCGGCCGTGGCGGTGATGACCTTGAAGGTGGAGCCCGGCATGTAGCGCTCTTGGTAGGCGTTGGCCAGCAGTGGCTTCTCGGGATTCAATAGGTACAACGAGCGGGCTTCGTCGGCCTTGGCGAAGTCGTGGTCGGCGATCTGGTTCGGGTCGTAACTCGGGTTCGACCACATGGCCCGGACAGCGCCACTACGCGGATCGAGCAGCACGACGGAACCTTCCTTGTCGCCGAGCGCGTCGCGGGCTTCTTGTTGGAGATCGGCGCGCAGGCTGAGGTACACGTCGCCGGTGTTGACCTTGCCCGAGAACATGCTGCCGATGCCTTTGAGTTCCTGTTGTGCGGTCTTGCCGGTGAGCACGTCGTTGTAGGCCGACTCGACCTCGGTCGTGCCGTACTTCAGCGAGAAGTAGCCGACCGGGTGACCGAACAGATCGCCCAGTGGGTAGTTGCGCTTGTAGGCGAATCGATCGGTTGACGGCAGGCTTTCGGCCACGGTCTGGTTGTCGGCGGTGAAGATGGCGCCGCGGGCGCGGTTGAAGTCACGGATGACGCCGCGAGTGTTGGCGGGGTCGGTGTTGTAGGCCTTGGCTTTGGCGACCTGCAGCCAGTTCAGCTGCACGAAAAGGATCACATAGATGACGATGAGCGCGAGGCCGAGACGGCGGATCTGCTTGTTCATGCCGCGCCGCTCACTGATCGACCAGCGGGATCATCTGGGTCAGATCGACCTCGGGCACGCGCCTCTTTCTTCGTGGCCGGTTTCACCTCGCCCATGCGTTTCGCGCGTGCTGTCGCTGATGCGCATGAGGAGCGCGAGCAAGATGTAGTTGGCCAGCAACGAACTGCCGCCGTAACTGACGAACGGGAGGGCCACACCCGTGAGCGGGAGTACCCGGGTAACGCCGGCGATGATGATGAACGCCTGCACGCCCATGATGGCAGTGAGGCCCGCGGCGAGCAGCTTTTCAAACGGCTTGTCGGTGCGGAACGCGATGCGCAACCCCGAGCCGATGATGAGCAGGTACGCGATGAGAATGGCGGTCGTTCCGACCAGCCCCAGTTCCTCGCCGATGGCGGCGAAGATGAAGTCGTTCTGGGCCAACGGAATGCGGGTCGGGTCGCCCAGCCCGAGGCCGGTTCCGGTGGTGCCGCCGCCGGCCATGGCATAGAGACCTTGGATGATTTGATAGCCGTCGCTTCTGCGATCTGGCCCACGGGTCCAGCCAGATGTTGACGCGCAAACGAACGTGCGCGAACTGGGTCCAGGCGATGTACGCACCAATGGCGAACATCATCCAGCCGACCACCAGGTAGCTCGTGCGTTCGGTGGCGATCCAGACCATCACGATGAACAGCGTGAAGAACAACAGCGACGATCCGAGATCCTTTTGGAGCGTCATGATGCCGATGGCCATGAACCACGCAACCAGCACCGGGCCGAAGTGTCGAGGCTCGGGAAGATACAGCGGCCCGACCTTCCAGGTGGCCTGCGCGAGCAGTTCGCGTTGCTCCACGAGGTAGCCGGCAAAGAAGCAGGCCAGCAGCACCTTGGCCATTTCCCCCGGTTGGAAGCTGAACGGGCCGACGTGAATCCAGATGCGACTGCTGTTGATGGTGCGACCGATAACGGGAAGGAACGGCAGGAGCAGCATGCCGACGCCGGCGGTGGCAAACGTCCACTTGTACTTCATGAGGTCGTTGGCGTTCTTCACGATGAGCAACGTGATGACGTACGCGGCGACGCCCAGGATGGTCCAGCCCGATTGCTTCGACGCCAGGCTCGGCTTGAGCCGGGCGATAACGACGTACCCGATGCCGTTCAGCATGGCGGCCAAGGGAAGCAGCACGGCGTCGGCACCGCGGGCCAACACTCGGTTGGCCAGGTGAGGGGTGAGCAGCAACGCCATGATGACGCCAAGGAACGGGCCGATGTTGGCCGGCAGCGTGGAGTTCTTCCCCAACGCAACCAGTGTGTACGCGCCGCCGGTAATCACCGCAGCGAGAAGCACGAGCGTCAACTCCGTGCCGCGCCGCGAGATGCCGATCATGGGCCCGCCAACGTTGTGGTCGTCGGAGCGATGGTGGTCGTTGTCGGCGGCACGGTGGTGGTGGTCGTGGGCGCAACCGTGGTGGTGGTTGGCGGCACGTTTCCGGGCGCGAGGTTGGGGTTCTTCGCCAGCGCGTCGATCCACGCGTCGGCAGCCTTCTGGTCAGTGAACGAGACGGTGGCGGCCACCTGCTTTTGCGCCTCGGGCGAGAGCTTGGCCTTGGTGAGCGCACTCTTGTGCAGCACGGATGGTTTCACCCACAACACGCCGCCGTTGCGACCCTTGAACACGGTGACCTGATCACCCGAGAAGCCAACGTGCGTGCCGGCTCCTCCGTAGTACTGCACGCCGCCGATGACCGTGCCGATAATGCCGAACAACACCAGCGCGAACACGACGGCACGAATGCGATTGGCGAGCGACTTGGGTGGCTTGGCTTTCGGGGCCTTGAGCGCCTTGCCGGGCTTGCTGGCTCGGGGTGTTTCGTCAACGAAAGCGGCGATCGGCTCGTCTTCGCGCACCGTTGGTTGCTCATACGGGGCGATGACCAGTTGGACTGGTGCTTGTTGGTTTTCGCCCTCGATGACATCGATCACGACGACGCTGATGTTGTCGTGCCCGCCGTTGCTGTTGGCGATGTTCACCAGCTCGGCGGCTGCGGCCTGCGGGTCGGGATTGGACTGGAGGAGCTGCGCGATCTGGTCGTCGACCACTTCGTCGACGAGGCCATCGCTGCACAGGAGGAAGCGCTCGCCGACGACCGCCGGAAATTCCCACAGATCTACGGCGACGTCGGGCTCGATACCGAGGGCGCGGGTGACGATGTTGCGATGGGGATGCGAACGGGCCTGGGTCCAGGTGATCTCGCCGGCGTTCACCAATTCGGCCACGTAGCTGTGGTCCTGGCTCACTTGGCTGAGTACGCCGCCGCGCACCGTATAGACCCGCGAATCGCCGACGTTGGCAATGGCGATGCGATCATCGATGATGGTGAGCGCGCACACCGTTGTGCCCATGCCGCGCAGCAGTGGTTCGGCCAGTGAGCGGTTGAAGATGGCTCGGTTCGCGGCTTGGATGGCCGACACCAGTCGCTCACCCGTGGGGTCACCGTTGGCGGACAGGCCTGTGAGGTGGTCGGCCGTGAGTTGGCTGGCGACTTCACCTGCGGCGTGCCCGCCCATGCCGTCGGCCACCGCGAACACGGGGAAGGTGGCCACGATGGCGTCTTCGTTCAGGCTGCGCGAGCGTCCGACATCGGTCAGTGCTCCCCATCGCAAGGCGACCATGTCAGATCACCTCCATCACCGACGAGCCGACCTGCAACTGGTCACCCTTGCGCATCGGGCTGGGCGCGCTGAGACGGCGCCCGTTGAGGTAGGTGCCGTTGGTGGAACCGAGATCTTCCACAAACGGCTGGCCGTCCTGCTCGTACACGCGGGCGTGGAGCTGCGAAACAAAGGTGTCGTCGGGCAGCGCCACTTGGCACCCGCCGGCGCGTCCGACCGTGAGTTCGCGGCCGAGCGCGAAGCTCTTGCCCTTCTGTTCGGCCGGCGATTTCATCACGAGACGGCTGGCCGCGACGACAGCCTTCTTGCTTTCGCGGCGGCTAGGTGTGGTGGAAACGGCACCCTCGAGCTTGGGGCCGCGGACCTCGTTCCATACCGCCCACAGGACGCGGAAGAAGAACAGGTAGAGCAATGCCAGAAGGCAGAGCTTGAGAAGGGAAAGAAGACTTTCGGGCACGTCGTTGGGTCGTCCGTTCGTCGGACTACGACGCCTCGTAGCGAAGGGTGGTGGCGCCAAGGGTGATGACGTCGCCGACCTCGAGCTTGTGATGGCCGATGGGGATGCCATTGACCCGTGTGCCGTTGGTGGAACCGAGGTCGGTGATCTGGTGGGCTCCGTCGACCGTGCGAATTTCGGCGTGCCGGCGCGAGATGTTCGGGTCCTCCAAGGGCACCTCGCAATCGGGCAGGCGCCCGATGATGGCCGGCGCGCTGCCGATAGCGATGCGACGGCCGTCGGTCATCACGATGGTGCCCTTCACCGGCATGGACTTGCCGTCGATCATGCGCGACGTACAGGTGAAACGGCCCGGCCGTAGTTCGTGGTCAACCGTGACATCAATGGTGACCGGACCCATGAACGAGTAGCTCTCATCGCTGGCGTGGTGATGGGCAGCCTCCACCAGTTCGCGCACCAGCGCATCATGAATTTCGACGAACGGGGCGTGGTCGTCCTCGGCCAAGCCGAAGGTGAATGCGTTGGGAACGACGGTGCGCCCACGAACGTCGAGCGTGCGGTTTGCGTCCATATCTTTGATGAGACGACGACCGAGCTCGATTGGTTTGATCTTTGACTTGAAAGCGCGGGCGAACACGTCCTCTACCGTACGCTCCATTCGACGTTCGAAACCCTGCAAACCCATAAGATCTTCCAGGCTACCGGCAATCCAGTTGGGACTCGCTGCACGGTGCGCTAACGTCTACCCGTCGCTCGGGCGAGTGGCGGAATGGCAGACGCGCTAGCTTCAGGTGCTAGTACAGGTAACTGTGTGGGGGTTCAAGTCCCCCCTCGCCCACCGAGTTTCCCCTGGTAGAAGGGGGTGCGGGAGTCGTGAAAACGACCGACTTCTACCCCTGCCGCGTGACATTGGCCCGGATCACGCGGAGGAACCGATCACAGCTGCTCCTCTGCTTGCGGGTGGTTGGTACCGTTACGCCTCCGACACGCTCACCATGTGATGACGCGGGAGGCTCAACGACCGCGTACACGGGCATGGAAGATGGCGCGGCCGATGAGAGCGAGAAAGAAGGCCGGAACCGCGGCGAGAGCGAGAAGTGTCGCCAGGACGTAGTGCTCGTACCTGGGACCCGGTTGGCCGTACGTATCGCAACCATCGGCGAACAGGCCGCATGAGTTCGACGTGAGAAGTGCCATTGCGGTGAAACACACGAAAGCAGCGCATGCACCGGCCAGGCCGAGGCCGAGCACCACGTCGATCCAGTAGTGCCGGCGCCTCTTGGCCGGCTCGACCCTCGGCTCGAGAGTGGTCGGGGCGGGCCACGGGGCGATATCGGTCGCTGTCATCATGCGGCCAATCGTCCCAATTCTCGGCATACCCGTCTATCAGGCAATTCCCCCAGGCCGTCGTAGGGGTGTCTCCGCGACGCGGCTGCGTGCCAGGGCCGAGCCCGTCGGGAACACCAGCGGCCGAATGGGCGCGTCCACAGGACACTGCCCCCACAGTTGTTCCGCTGAGGTGCCCGTCGCGCCCGGATCGAGGGTGGACACTCGACCCTGCCCAGATCGAGAAGAGCAGCCCAGCACCAGAGTCGTGGAAGCCACAAGCGAAACCAGACCTAAGGCCCGGCTCAACGAACGAGTCCGCAGCGCAACGATCGTCATCCCTCAATTGCCTATGAGGCGGTTGTATTCGTCGAGGGCATCTGCGTCGACTTCCACTGGACCGCCTTCGGCCCAGTGACGGTCCTGCCCGTTCTTTTCACACCTGAGATCCAGAACTCTTCACCGGTTTCGGTGTCGATGTGGTTGCCGCTGATTCCACCACCGCGGATTCGTTCAAGCTTGCGTCCCCGGTAGTAGACGGTTCGGCCCGTCTTAGAAAACTGAACGTGCCCGATTGAAGCGATACCCGCACCGGCCTTCAGTTCGACGTACATGACCCGCTCGCGCACGTCGAAAGTGTGCCATGCATGCTGCCCTCGGAGTGTCGGCGTGAAATTGCTCGACAACATCGTGACGAGTGCGGGTACGTTGATCGGCATGGCATACGTAGCTGCAATCGATACGAACGAGCGCAACGACCGGGCACTGTCCTGGCGTTGTCGCGCCGATCGAAATCTGATTGACGCGACTCGCGATGACTTCGCCCTGCCAACTCGTTGCAGTTGCAACAACAAAGGTGCGTTAGCTCACGTGGAAGAACATCCCCCGATCCAGGGAAAGGTAGCGGGATCAAGACTCGCACGCACCGCCACGCGCACTGCGGCGCTTGGCTCGCCTTAGCTTAGGTGCGCTCCTTAGTTGTTCGGCGGTAGAGCCTTTGTTTGCCTTCCTTGCCGACGACGGCGACAGCGCCGGACTCGGCCAGTTCCCGCAGGGATCGTCGGACTACGGCCTCGCTTCGCCCCAGTCGATTTGAGAGCTCGTCCACTTTGAGTGTTTCGTCACCAAGCTCATTGAGTATGGCGCCGGCAACACCGCCGGACCTCGCAGCGACGGCCGGAACCGACCGGCAGACAACCGTGAAGCGAACGGCATCATCAACGAAGAGCGGCCTTGGGTACTTCCGCTCGTCGAACGCGTCGAGGATGGTAGGGATGCCGGTTGCGAGCTGCTCAACCGTTCGCTCCCCACCAGGCAAAGTGACATGGGTAGCTATCGAAACAAGCGTGGCGTTCTTTGCCGGGGTGATTCCTCGGCGGCCGAGTTCAGAAACGGTTATGCCGTAGAGCCCGCCCGGGCTTCGAACGATGAGCAATCCGGGGCGAAGTGTGACGACGACTGGTTCGTTGACTGACCAGGACAGATCGCGGTGCAACAAGGCGTTGCCGATGAGTTCTCGAACAGCCTCGGGTGGCCATTCGAGTTCATCGACCACGCGGCCGGTTCGGGAACCGTGGATTGCGGTGCCGGAGCGACTGGTGACCCAGTCGACCGTCGCCTCGATCATCTCTGGGATTGAACCGTCGATGCGAGGAGCGTCAAGCGCTCGAAGTGACGGATCACTGCTCTGGTGCTGGGCTCGAACGTGAATGCCGGGAAAGCGCTGCTGCGGAAAGACACCCAAGACCAGAAGAGCGGCAAGGGAAGGTACCCCGCCCACGAGGACGCCGGAGGCAAGCAGCAACTCGTCATCGCCCATGCGTTTGAGCTGGCTCGTGCGCGCCGCTGCAAGCCGTCGTGACTGGAGGTATCGCTCCACCTGGCCGCTATCCAGATCGCTAATGGACGACCCGTCAACCGGTTGCTGATCGTGGGTCGGTGCCACCCTGCCGGCGTAGAGCGCCTGCTCCTCAATCGCTGATGCCTTGTAGTCCCCGTCGAACGATCTGATCCAAACGCCTTGGTACCGACCGGAATGGACCCGGCACGGCTTAGCTCCGGCTGGAGTCTCCGAGACATCGATCACTACGATGGCAAGCCCTTCGAATGAGGAAATCCTGACGTTGAGCTGGGCCGGTGGATCAAAGATCTGCCTGCCCAGGTCGGCGGCCTGTCGGCTCAACGCTGGTGCATCAATGGCCACGGCCCTGAAGCCGTTGGTCTCATCGATGCCAAGCAGAATGATCCCGCCGCCAGGCCGGTTGGCGAAGCCGCACATCGTGGCCGCCAGACTCTCGGGCAAGCCACCCGCTGCACGCTTGGCTTCCACGCTCGAATCATCAGTGCCGAGTGCCCGTAACCTCGCTATCAGCGCTGGAAGATCGATGTTCACCGACATTCATGTTACACGACGTATGTAACATGAGATGTAACATGAAGGTAAAAATGTAACATGAAGGAACATCCGGGTGGAGTGGGTTCGCTGGTCCGGCGGGCTATGTGAGGTCGTCTTTCCCACCGACGATCTCACCATCGATCACGATGGCGAGCAGGTGGAGATCCGTCGAGTTGATGTCGTCGATGAACTCTGCGGCGAGATCGTCCCCGCGCCACCGTTGTCGCACTTCAGGCATCGCGCGGATCGCAACCATTGCGTCCCTGTCGGCCAGCACCGCACGACGGAGCATCACCTTGTCGCCATGTAAGCGTTCGCCATCCACGACTCTGACGTTAGCGATCATCCCCAACAGAATGGCTCCACGCGATCGTGGCGGCTGCGGGTACGTTGAGCGGCATGGCGTAGGCAGCTGCAATCGATACGAAAGGGTGGCCTTCTGCTGTCCAGGAATCATCCCGAATCGCCTTGGGCTCGTCTGGCCAAATGGAAGAAGGCACCTGATTACGAATCAGGAGATTGAGAGTTCGATTCTCTCGGCGGGCGCCGATGGGTGCTGGTGAAGTGGTATCACGGCTGTCTCCAAAACAGCAGTCAGGGGTTCGATTCCCCTGCGCCCTGCCAACTCGTTACAGCTGCAACAACAAGGTGCGTTAGCTCACGTGGAAGACCTTTCCCCCTGTCCAGGGGAAGGTAGCGGGATCGAGACCGGCACGCACCGCTTTCACCAGGGAGCGGTAGGGTGGAATCGGTGAGCGCGACGGCATCGGCAATCGCTTCGGTCTTGGCTGATCAGGTCGTCGTCCAGCGCGACCTCGTGGCTGCATACGACGCGGCTCGGGAAGCGCTCGACGGTGACCTCTTCGACAAGGTTCGACTACGCGTGGCGATGTTGCTTGCCTGCGAACATGAACTCGCCGACGACCCGACCGGCTTGGCCGCGACCCTTCCGTCGTGGCCGTCATCGCCATCGTTCACGGCTCGTGATCGAGCATGCTTGGCGTACACCGAACAGTTCGTCATTGACGTCGCTTCGATGCCTGATCATCTCGTCGACAGCCTCAAGCGTGAGGTGGGAGAGAGTGGGCTGATCGACTTCACCCAGGCCCTGCTGGTCATCGAGCAACGGCAACGGCTTACTCTCACGTGGGATCGCCTATTTGACGGAGCGAACTGATGCGCACACCGCTTCGTAGCGCTCTCATGAGGTTTTCAGCTGCGGTCGTGCTACTCGACACGGTCGACCCGGTCACGACCGAACTCATGCGCCTGCGCTGCGCGGGCTATCACAACTGTCGAACGTGACTCTCGCTTCGCCTGGCGGTCGCCAGGCAGCAAGGTCTCGACGAACCAACCATCGCGAAGGTCCAGGCGTACGAATCGAGCGACCTCAGTGAACGCCACAAGATTGCGCTGCGGCTCGCTGACTCCATGATGACGATGCCCGGCGTGCTGTCCGATGAACTGGTCGCGCAACTCCAGGCGGAGTTCACACGCGAGCAGCTCATCGAACTCACACTCGACGTCATGAAGTGGAACTACCAAAAGATTTCGGTCGCTCTGCGCACCGATGCCGAGGTACACGAAGGCGAACTCGCCGACCTCGTCTTCGACGAGCACGGCAACTTCATTCGCCCGACCTGAACCCCCGACCCAATGGTCGTACTACCAAGGTCCACTACCGGCGCGCCCGCGGTGGGGAGTTCCATGAAGGGGCAGCCACTCACCCCCATCAAGGAGATTCAAAATGAAACGATCAGTCGCAGCCTTCGCGATAACTGCCGGCATCGTCGGCATCGTTGGGCCGGCATATGCCGCAGTCCAGACGCAAGCACCACGCTTTAACGACCGACCACGAGTTGAACTCACCACCCCATCCAGCAGCCCGTCGAGTAGCTCAGCGAGCATCCCGGCGAGCAGTTCCGTCAGCAGCCCGTCGAGTAGCTCGGTCAGCGCACCATCGGTTTCGGTCAATCCTTCCACCTCGGCCGTATCGACACCGGGGAGCAGCGCCGCTTCCGTGCCTGTTTCGGTTCCCACCTCTTCGCAAACAACCAACGTGTCGAGTCCCGTAACCAGCATCGATGACCATGGTGATCGATGCCGCGAGCCAGAGCACGCCAACGATTCGCGCTGCGCTGCTGTCGGCGGTGCCTCGACCTCCCCATCCACCTCCATTGATGATGGAGACAACGACAATGGCGACGACCATGGCGGTCGCGGTAACGACGACGGTAATGGCGACGACCATGGCGGTCGCGGTAACGACGACAGCCACTCGTCGGTCAGTGCGCCAGGGAATTCCGCTCCGACAACGTCGTCGGTCACCAGTGGTTCTTCCTCTGTCACGAGCGATGACCACGGCGGCCGTGGCGACGATAACCACGGTGGCGACGATAACCACGGTGGCGACGACAACCACGGTGGTGGCGATGACCATGGGGGCGATGACAACAGCGGCCACGGTGGTGGCAAAGGCAAGTAGTTCGTCGTAGCGAACGCATCAGAAGCCGTCGCCGCCCAGTCGCGGTGACGGCTTCTTCGTGTGCCGCCACGAACTGGCTCGTGGTGATGGAAGGCACCAGCGGGCCTATGGGAGGTCGTCGTGCCAGTCGCCGTTGGGTCGGCCCACGACTCTGACGCTAGCGTCAGGCGCTCATGGCGTCTGACGCCACAAGAGTCATCGCAGCGAACGTCGGAGTTGATCGAGAAGTACCGATGCGCCTTCGATGCGGGGGCTTGATCCGTACACATATTGGTCGGGTCGCGACAGCACCACGGCCGCGTCGTGGCTTTCGAGCCACCCGGTCAGCCGACCGTCAGCATCGCGAATGCACCCGTCGACCGTCGGGTCGAGGGTTGCGGTCGTGCCGCCGATCCACCCGAACCACGTCAACGTTTCGGCATCGATCGCGGTGAATGGGTCGCCCGTTCGAGCGATAAGGCTGAAGCCAGCGCCGAGCACCTCATCGGCTCGCCGATCCACGCCATCGGAGCCGGTGAGCGTGCCCTGCACCGACAGTGATCCAGCGAGGGCATCCGACGCGTCAGCGTTGATGACCGGGCCCGACATACGGGGCGGTGGCGGAGGGGGCGGTGCCACGCCGGACCGCATCGCCGCGTCCCGGCCTGCGGCGGCCATCGGATCAAGCAGACACGAGACCTTGCCCATTTCGACCGACACGTGGACCGAGTGGTGCACGAACGGCAGGCGTTCGGGCGCGTAGGACTGAAGGACGTCGTGTGAGGCGAGGTCGCGGAGGACAAGGTCGAGCTTCCAGGCCAAATTGTTGGCGTCACGGATACCGGTGCACATGCCTTCACCCATGAACGGAGGCATCACGTGGGCGGCGTCGCCGGCCAGAAAGATTCGGTCGGCCTGCAGGGTCTCGGCGATCTGCGAGCGGAAGTTGTAGACGGCGTGTCGCACCAACTCGGCCCGATCGGGGCCGGTGACGTCGCCGAGCAGTTCCCAGACGCGCGCCGGGTCGGCGAAGTCTTCCGGGGTTTCGCCGGGGAGCAACATGAACTCCCAGCGTCGATGATGCGTTCCATTGCCAACGATGGTCACCGGTCGTTTCGGATCGCACAGCTGGCACGCGGTCGGGAGGTGGTCGAAGTCGGCCATGTCGAACGGCCGAATATCGACCACGAGCCAGAATTCCGAGAAGCCAAGGTCGACCTGACCGATGCCGGCAGCTTGGCGAACAACCGAGTTCGCGCCATCGGCGCCAACGACATAGCGAGCCCGGATCGTTGCCGCATCGCCGCGATCGGATGTCGCCGAGATTGCCACTTCGCTCGCCGTCTGGGAAACGCCGTCGACCATCCAGCCCAACCGCACATCAACATTCGCGATGCCGGCGACGTTGGCTCGTAGCGCGGTCTCGACGGTTGGCTGGTGAAACAGAACGTCCGCCCAGCCGGACGGGTGGGGCGGGATCTTGATCTCCAAGATGGGGTCGCCATCGGCACCGAACCAGGTGTAGTTCGAAACAGGCAAGAGTTCGTGCGCGATGTCATCCATCAAGCCGATGTGCTGCAGGATCCGCTGGACTTCGCCGTCCATGCGTACGGCACGGGGGAGCGGGTAGATGCCGTGGTGTCGTTCGAGTACCACGACGCGGTGGCCTTGGTGACCGAGCAGAGCGGCGAGTACTTGGCCGACGGGGCCGTAGCCGACGATAGCGACGTCGTAGTCTCCTCCTCGGTGGTCATGTCAGGCTGGCCGGGTGACGGGCTGGTGGCCCCACAGACTGATGGAGTCGTAGGCCCGGTTCTCGGCCCACTCCGGCCCTACCTCGCGAGCGCCAAAGCCGACCTCAACTTGGAACCCGGCCGGGGTCATTGTGTAGAAGCTGAACATCTTGTCGTTGTCGTGTTTACCAAGCCCGTTCGGTATCGGATGGCCGGCGGCGAACGCTCGGTCGAACGCGGCGCCGACGTCATCGGATGTGTTCGTCTCGACCATGACGTGGTGCAGTTTCTTGGGTGCTGGTGGTCCGGGAGGGCAGATCAACGCCAGGGTGTGGTGGCGCGAATTCCCGTGATAAAAGCGGCCGGAGACCGTCACGCCGGGGGCGACGGTTAGATCGAGCCAATCGGTCTGCCGCATCCCGAGGCCGTCAACGACGAACGCGTGGGCGTCGTCGGCATTGGGCACCATGAACACGCAGTGCCCGAACCCGACACCATCGGTTTTGAAACCGCCCGGCATCAAGGCCGACACGAACGGCTCAGGGTGCTGCGCCAGGCCGTAAACGATCTCGACAGGGACACCCCACGGGGCGACCGTGCGCCACAGCCCATCTACTCGGCGGGCCTCGCAGTCGGCCTGCGAACCGATCTCAATGGGGTACCCGAGCGACGCCAAACGGTCGGCAACTTCAGACGCCGCGGCCCCGGACGGGAGCGCGAAGCCGATAGCTGTTGCGTCGTCGGCTGGGCCTTCGGAAACAATGATGCGGTGGGCTCGGTCGTCATTGCGCCACGTCGTAGCGCTGTCGGTGGAAGCGCCCGGGATCATGCCGGCGACGCCTCCAAGGACGGCAGCGACACCTTCGACATCGGCTACTTCGACGGCAAGATAGGCAAGTTCGATGTTCATGTCACGCTCCGACGAAGTTGGTGGTGATAGAGCCGATGCCCTCGATCATTGAAATGAGAACCTCGCCCGGCTTCAGGAAGCGAGGCGGTTTGCGAGCGGCGCCAACACCCGCGGGCGTGCCGGTGAAGATCACGTCACCCGGTACCAAGGTGACGATCGCGGAGAGTTGCTCGATGAGGGCAGGCACCGAAAAGATCAAGTCGCTGGTGCGGGATGACTGCATGACTTCCCCGTCGATGGTGCACGACAGCGCAAGGTCGTCGGGGTTGTCGAACTCGTCGGGGGTGACCAGCCACGGCCCCATCGGTCCGAATCCGGGGAAGGATTTTCCAAGGCTGAACTGGGGCACCGGTGGGCGCAGCTGCACCGCGCGGT
The DNA here is from genome assembly GCA_963791625.1 of uncultured Acidimicrobiales bacterium. Lineage (GTDB taxonomy): Bacteria > Actinomycetota > Acidimicrobiia > Acidimicrobiales > Ilumatobacteraceae > JANMCE01. The sequence goes on along the minus strand of CAWBTA010000015.1, from coordinate 1,031,043 downwards.
TCGACAGGTCTTGCCCGATGGTAAGCCCGGCGATGTGCGACCACGCGTCCGCCTCGGCCACATTGTGAGCGGTGCGGCCGATGACGACAACGAGCTCGACCTCCCAGTCGATCCCGTCGCTCGGGAGAGTCACCGTGGCGTATGGGCCGGTAATGCAACTCGGAAACTTCGTGAACGTCGGTGGATATTCAGGGTTTGGTACCCCGACCTCGGCGGCGTGGCCGGCGTAGTTCATACCGATGCCGAACGACTGCAGCGGCGTGGGTGACGGTGACTTCAGGTCAGCTGCGTCGTAAGGCTTTGCAAGATCCATCGATTGGTCAGCGGAACTCGCCCACGCGGTGAACGCTTCCCAGTCGTGGTAGCACGCGGCAATCGACGGCCCAAACCGCCCGCCCGATGCCTCTGCTACATCTACTGCTCCGGCATCGAGAATCAGAACAGCCCGATCGTTCAGGTTTCCTAGGCGCATGCTCAAACCCCTTTGACGTTGCGAACACGCTGAGTTTCGGACATTGAAATCGATTTGTCAACCAGTCATCGATTGTTAAGGGACACGAGGTGCCCAGAATCGATTTGGTGGGGAATATCAGACCCTCGGCCGAATCTGGGATAGCTTTCGCGACATGCGCCAGCGGCAGGGACGATCGCTCACCGAGGATGTGTACACGGAGCTTCGGCAGGCCGTTCTTCACGGTCAGATTGCTCCCGGCACCCGGCTGCACCTCGGTGAGTTGGCCGCGGCCAACGAGGTGAGCCTGGGCGTGGTCCGTGAAGCGGTTACCCGTCTGGCGAGCGAGGGATTGCTTGAATCGACACCGCAAACCGGCTTTCGGGCACGAACCTTGTCGCCGGAACACCTCTCGGATCTGACGTGGGCACGATGCGAGATCGAGGGACTCACCGTGCATGAATCAGTCGTCCACGGCGACACCGAATGGGAGGCGTCGTTGTTGGCCGCCCATCATGTACTCAGTGTGACGTCGCCCCGCCTTGAGCAGGCGCTGAACCCGGCATGGATGGTTGCCCATCGGCGGTTCCATACGGTGCTCGCCGCGGGCTGCCCGAACGCCACCCTCGTCGGGATTCGGCAGCGTCTGTTCGACGAGGCTGAATTGTACCGACACTGGTCAGCCCGAGGCCCCGGGTCACAACGGAACATCGGTGCCGAGCACGCCGAGTTGCTCGCCACCGCGTTGTCGCGAGACGTGGAGCGATGCGTCGAACTACTGCAGCAGCATTTGCGGCACACCGCCCGATTCGTCGTCGAAAGCTCCGACGTCACCAGCGGTTGAGCTCGCAACCCGACTCGGCCAGTAGCGTGCGGCCGATGCGATTGAACGTGGTGGAACAAGGAACAGGGCCAACCGTGGTGTTCTTGCACGGCATGGGCTCGTCGTCGGCCACATGGGCCACTTGCATGAAGCTTCTCGCTCCGACCCACCGCGTTGTCGCCCTTGACCTGCTCGGCCACGGTGCCTCACCCGTGCCCGAGGACCCGGCTGAATACACGCGTGACGCTGCGCTCGCGGACATCGATGAACTCCTCGCCACGCTTCCGCCCGCGGTTCTGGTTGGTCATTCGCTCGGTGGCTACCTGGCCATGGCGCACGCGGCTACTCGCCCGAATGTCGCTCGCGGGATCATCGTGCTCAACACCGGGCCAGGCTTCCGCGACCCCGAGAAGCGCGAGCAGTGGAATGAGCGCTCGCGCCGAAACGCACACCGTTTCGGCGTGCCGGTTCAAGCAGCAGAACTGAACCTGCAGCACGACAGCGTGGTGATGGATCGCCTCGCCGAAATCACCATTCCCACCCTCGTGCTCGCGGGCGGCGCTGACCGGCCCGAGTACACGGCATCCGGGCAGTACATCGAACGCAAGATGGCTCACGCTCGGCTCGTGGTGGTGGAGGGTGGCGAACACGCTATGCACGAGGCGTCGCACGCCACCGAGGTTGCCGAAATCATCGCCGCGTTCGTGGCGTCTCTTCCACCCGTCGTCGACTCGGACCCGCAGGTCCGGTGACGGAGCCGGTGGCGATGTCTCGGCTGATTTCGTTGGTGTTCGACGCAAACGATCCGCTTCGTCTGGCGCGTTTTTGGGCGGCAGCGTTGGGATGGGAGGTCGGTGACGAAGCCGGCGATGAGATCGAACTTGTGCCCACCGATAGCACGCGCTTCAGCGTTCGGTTCGACCGTGTCTCAGACAAGAAAGTCGTCCAGAACCGTCTGCATCTCGACCTGACGACCACGTCCCTGGATCACCAGAACGACACGGTTGCCCGATTGATCAAGCTCGGGGCGCGCCACATCGACATCGGCCAAAGCCCCGACGAAACGCACGTTGTTCTCGCTGACCCGGAGGGCAACGAGTTGTGCATCATCGCACCAGGAAACAATTTTCTTGCCGGCTGCGAACGGCTCGGTGCGATCAACTGCGACGGCACGAAAGAGGTCGGGCATTTCTGGAGCGAGGTTCTTGGGTGGCCGCTGGTGTGGGATCAGAACGAGGAGACGGCGATCCGCGCTTCAGACGGCACCGGTCCGCTGATCACTTGGAGCGGCCCGCCGCTCATGGCAAAGCCCGGTAAGAACCGACTTCACCTCGACATCGCCCCACCTATGCACGTTGATCAACGAGCCGAGGTCGATCGTCTTGTCTCCCTCGGTGCGACCCCGATCGATATCGGTCAAGGCGACGTCGACTGGGTGGTCATGGCCGATCCCGACGGCAACGAGTTCTGCATCCTGAGCCCCCGATAGCGTCCGGCGGGTCGGCAAACCGGCCTAACGCGGAGAAGCGCTCACGGTTTGCTCACATCTTGCCCACGAGATGAACACACCTGGCGCTCATGGTTGACGTACCCCCAACCAAGGAGCCGCATGCCATGAACCGTTCACGTTTGACCGCAGGAGTCCTACTATCCGCTCTGCTGGGAACGGCGGCCATCTCGGCCACCGCGTCGTCAGCATCAGCCGCAGTGCCCGTTCGCGGCACCTTTACCCCGCTTGACCCGGTCCGGGTGCTTGACACGCGTGACGGAACCGGCGTCGCTGGTCAGCACCCGGGTCCGCTGGGCGAAGGCCAGATAACGAAACTGCACATGGCCGGCGTGGCCGGTGTGCCGGAAACGGGTGCCGGTGCAGTGGTGTTGAACATCACCGCCACCGCCGCGCCCGAAGCGGGGTACATCGTTGCCTTCCCGTGCGGTCTGCCGCGGCCGAACGCGTCAAGCCTCAACTTCGCAAAAGGTGTTGACACGCCGAACCTGGTCACGGTGAAGCTCGGCACGAACGGCGATGTTTGTATCTTCGCGGCGAAGGAAACGCAACTGATCGCCGATGCGTCGGGCTACTACGCGGATGACTTCGCTGCGGTTCCCGGGTACCGCTATCACGAAGTTGAGCCGACTCGTCTGCTCGACACGCGCGATGGCACCGGCTTGGTGAACGGCCGTGCTCCGGGAATGCTGGTTGCTAATGAAGTTCTGGCTCTCGACGTCACCGGCGTCGGCGGTGTTCCGGCCGATGGTGCCCGCGCCATCACCATGAACGTGACCACAGCGGATGCGACAGGTGCTGGCTATCTGACGGTGTTTCCGTGTGATCGCCCGAGGCCCGGTGTGTCGAACCTCAACTTTGATTCCGCGGTCTCGGCCGTGGCCAACCTGGTGACGGTTCGCATCCCAGAGAGCGGCCAGATCTGCATCTACGCCAGTGCGCCGGTGCAGGTGATTGCTGATGTGCAGGGCTACTTTGCTCCGGGTCCTGGCTCGGTGTTCACGTCGGTTTCCCCGCTGCGTGTGCTCGACACCCGTGACGGTACCGGTGTCGCGGGTTCGAAGGTTGGTCCGATGGGCAAGGCCGAGCAGTTGCGTCTTCACATCGCGGGGGTTGGTGGCGTGCCGACCGATGCTCGTGCGGTGCTCCTGAACGTTACTGTGACCGGGGCGAACGGCACTGGCTTCGTGTCGGTGTATCCATGTGGTCAGCCGTTCCCGAAGATCTCGAACCTCAACTATGTGAGGGGCATCGATCGGGCCAACCTCGTGAAGGCCAAGATCGGCGCCGATGGTGATGTGTGCTTCTTCACTGCAGTTGGCACCCAACTCATCGCCGACCTCGAGGGCTACTTCACGCCGATCGCCGCCTGACGCTCGATGTGCGGACAGTGCCCGCCCGACGCAGGGCGGGCACTGTCGCTCGCTTGAGTCCCCGGTACACCTCGCGTGTCTATTCGACGGTGCGGATGGTGGCGGGAATGTTGATGCGCGCAATCCGGCGGGTAAGCAGCGTGGGGGCGAGGCCGACGGCGATGACACCAATGATCGTCACAAGTATGAGGGTGCCGGGGTGGATGGTGCGGGTGAGGTCGAGGTCGGGCAGGGTTTGGCTGGCGGTGTGGATGACCCAGCCGAGCGCGAACCAGCCGCCGACGAGCCCGAGGATGGTGCCGGCGATTCCGATGAGGGTGCTCTCGGCGACCGCGGTACCAATGATGGTGCGGACGCGCATGCCTATGGCCAGCATGGTGGCGTGCTCGCGGGCGCGTTCTTCGCGGGCGACGCTGGCGGCGTTGTAGGCGATGAGTAGCGCAAGGGGCAGCACGATGATCTCGATGATGCGGAGGAACTCGCTGAAGTTCCCGACCCAGTCGCGCAGGATGCGGGTTGTCGCGGTGACTGGTCGCACGACGGCGACGCCCGTTTGGCCGAACATGTCGCGGGCGAGTTCATCACTGCTGCCGGTAGGGACGAGGGCGAGAGTGTTGACCAGGCCGGTCAGGCCGGTGGCGGCGACGGCACGCTCATCGAGGTACGCGAAGCCGCGCAGCGGGTTGGGGTTGAGGCCGACCACGACCATGGTTGTATCGGTCAGCGTGTAGCCAGTGGCGGTGCGTTGAGGGTGACGAACCACGATGGGGTCGCCGGGCTCGACGCCGAGGTCTGACGCAGCGCTGGTCGTAACAACGATGCCGGGCCGGTCACCGCTTGGTGTGGCCCGATCGATGGTCGGCTGCCAAACGGTGTTGGGACGGTAGCTGTCGGCGATGGCGTCGATCGACTGGTGCCCGCTCGCCCCGATGAGTTGCACCGACAGGGTGACGCCGGTATGGGCGCGAGCAACGCTTGCCCGCGTGGTCAGTTCACCAACAGTCGGCGCGTCGACTGGGAAGAACTGGTCCAGTTGCACCGTAAGCCGGTCGCGACTGGTGCCGTAGATCTCGATCTCGCTGCGTTCGATCGTTCGGCGAAAAGTGTCGATCATCCCCAACACGGCCACGACCGTCGTGAGTGAGGCGGCGATCCCGACGGCCGTGAACAAGCTGCGCCGCGGCGTACGCAGCACAGAGCGGACCGGGAGCACCGTCAGCAGCCGACCGTGACGGCGGGGTCGCAACAAGCGAAGCAGCCCACCGCGACGTGCCGTGAGTGCACCGGAACGCAAGGCCTCGATCGGCGGGACTCGGATCGCTCGCCACACGGGGTATACAACGGCCCCGATCGGCAACAAGGCGGCGAGGAGCGAGGTGCGGAGGAACAGGCCGGTTTGGAACGGAGTGCGCCACACGGGCATTGGCAGGAAGCCGGTGAGGAAGCCACGCAACGCCATGTTGAGGACGAGTCCGATCCCGAACCCGGCAATGATCCCGGCCACTGCGATCTGGACGCCGATCAGCAGGGGTCGCCGGGCGAGGGTGGCGGCCCGCATACCGAGGGCTTGACCGATACCGATCTCACGGCGTTGCGCTTCCACGATCCGGTTGGACAGGTTGAACGCGGCGAGAGCGACTCCCGCGAGGATGATGACGGCGAACACGTTGAAGAACCGTTGATCGTTGTCAATGTCGCGGTAAAGGAAGCGGTGGGTGTCCTCGTCGGAGAGCGCGCTGACATGCACTGCGACACCCGGCAGCGACATCGTCAGCGCTTGTGTCAACGCCTCACGCACCGTTGTGACATCGGCGCCAGCCTGGACGTGTACGACGAGATCGTTGACCTTGCCAACCTGTCCGCTCAACTGTTGCGCGGTTGCGAGTGAGGTGTAGAGGGTGGCGAACGTCGCCTCGCTCTGAAGGCCGCCCTGGCCGCCGGTGATGACGAACTGGTCGGGTGCGACGCCGGTCCCGACGTAGTCGATTGAGCCTCCACCGGCGACGCGCAGGGTGCCCGTCGAGGCCAGTTTGTAGAAGTGCGCGAACTTCGACTCCAACACCGCTGTTGACGTGCCGTTCTCGGCCGGCGTGAGCCAGCGTCCATGATCAACGTGGACTGCGTCGACCGGTGCGTCGATGGTGACGTCGGCCCCAATGATCCGACCCTCCACCAGGACCGCCCGCGTCGACGTGGACGCATCGACGGTCGTGGGGACCAGGAGACGTTCGGCCCGCGCTGCGATGACATCTCGCGTCGCGAGTCCGTCGACGACGGCGACGAGCCGACCGGCATCCACAGTGGCGTCTTGGACCTCGACGTGCAGGTCATGCGCGTGCAACAAGGCATAGCTCGCGTTGTAGGACACGCGCCGCCATGTGCTCATTGATGACAACGCCGCGTAGGTGCCCGTTCCTGCCCCGATGATCACACCGAGGACGACCAACACGACCCAACGTCGGCGCCCGTCGCGCAACGTCCAGCGCGCCCACAAGCCTCGTCGACGGTGTGTGGACCGGCCGGGCATCGGGGTCACCAACGCAGATCGGCGATCGGAGCGCGCCCACCCGCTGGCGGCCCGTCGGACACGATCCGTCCGCTCGACAGCTCCACCACCCGATCGGCGGTACGGGCAATCTCACGGTTGTGGGTGACGATGATCGCGGCGCGTCCCGGCCCGACCGCGTCGGCCAACAGCCCGAGGATCTGCACACCGGTCCGGAAGTCCAACTCGCCAGTGGGTTCGTCAGCCAGCAGCACCGGGTTCCCGCTCGCCAACGCCCGAGCTACCGCGACGCGCTGCTGCTCGCCACCGGACAGCTCGTGGGGGAAATGGTCCAACCGTTCCTCCAGCCCGACCCGGCCCAACATCTCGACGGCGCAATCGAACGCGTCGGTACGCCCGGCCGTCTCCGCTCCCAGCTGTACGTTCTCCAACGCGGTCAACGTTGGGAACAGGTTAAAGCTCTGGAACACGAAACCGACCAACCCTCGTCGGATCTCGCCCAACTCGGTGCGACCCAACCCGGCGATGTCTCGACCGTCGAGCTGCACGCTGCCGTCGGATGGGGTATCCAACGCTCCGATCAAGTTCAACAGTGTCGTCTTCCCGCTGCCTGACGGGCCCAACACCACCACCAACTCACCCTCATCGATTTCCAGGTCAACATCCTCAAGCGCCGTCACCACTGAGGAACCCACCCGATACCGGCGAGCGACACCGCGAAGCTCCACCAGCGTCTTGGCCCCCTCCCGATGACCCGGATGATGATCCTCCATCAAGGGCCGGGACGCGAGGGGCGACGACGTAACGCTGGACCTCTCAGTCTGCATATCCTCACGATCGCGCCCTACTGACGGTACGCAAAGGGCACCAGTGCCCGGTCTCCCAGGGCCTTGCGACTGTCTCCATTCCCGCTTGACCTTGATGCTCTTCGTGCGAGTCGAGGTCGTCGTTCGTTCGCCCCGCTTTCTGCTCAGAGGCTGGTCGGGCGCTGGCGCAGCGCCTCGATCACGACGACGTACTCGGCCAGACGTAGACCGACGTCAATGGCAAGATCGGGGTCGTCGTTGAAGGTCCACACCTCGGAGATGCGCTGCCAGGTCTTGTTGCCGATGAAGTCCCCGGCGACAGGCTCGTCGCCGAGTTCGTCGCGCCACGTGGTGGCGGCGGTGAGGCGGTTGATGGTCTCAAGGTTGGTTGCACGATCTCGATGCTCGCAATGGAAGCCGACCTCCAGAACGATGTCCCCACCGACCCGGACGAGTTGAGCCTCGTAGTGCTCCTTCGTCTCAGCTCCAAACCACACCTTGCAGCCGCGTTCGTGAGTCTTCACGTTGGGAACCCTTCCGGAGCCGCCCAGGGCTCCTTCGAAGGTGTCGTGCACGTCGTCAAAGAAGTGTCGTTTCATCACCTCTCGACCTCCGCGCTGCCGCTGATCGCGTCGGTTGCGGCGCGCACGCCGAAGGCAATGGCAGTGTCGTCGTCGGCACCTTGGGCGAGGCCGGCGAGTAGTCCACCGTAGAAGCAGTCGCCTGCCCCGGTGCTGTCGACGATCGCGGCGGGCGACGCAGGGAACGATCGGGTACGACCGTCGGCCCACGCGGCCGTTACGCCCTGGGCGCCGCGGGTGACGATGGCAAGTCGCTGCACGCCGGCTTCGATCAGCGCCAACGCGGCCAGGGTGGGATCGGCGCATCCCGTGAGCGCGGTGGCTTCGACATTGTTCGGACAGAAGATGTCCACGTGGGGAAGCAGCGGACCGATGTCCTGCATCCAGCGACCGGTCGGATCCCAGGTCATGTCGAGCGAGGTCGTCATGCCAAGAGCCCGTGCCTCGCGCAGCACGGCGGTCATTGGCACGCCATCCAATGCAGGGAGAAGCAACGCATAGCCGAGATGCAGGTAGCGCACGCCGGCGGCCGCCAAATCAGCCAGAGGAACATGCGATGCGGAAAACTCCGTGTTGGCTCCCTTGGCGTGGATGAACGAGCGCTCGCCATCGGGCAGAACGAACACAATCGTGGCTGATGTTGCTGCCGTTGGGCTCTGGCTGATCCAACGGGTGTCGGCCCAGGTGGCGAGTTCAGCCGCGACCAGGTCTCCGGTGGCATCGGACCCGACGCGGCAAACCGCAAAGGCCGGTTCTCCGAGCGGCCCGAGGACGCGACCGATATTGCCCACCATGCCCGCAACAACGAAGTTCACCTCGTCGGTCATGACAAGGTGCCCGCGCTCGGGAAACTCGGTCGTCGGGCGGACGCGAACGTCCACGCAGACGTGCCCGACGACTGCGATCCTGGGCACGGCTTAGAGCAGCGCCCGGATCTGCTCGATCGCCGCCGCGACGTCTGGTCGTTGCCACACGTTGCGACCCACGACCACTCCCGAGGCGCCAGCCGCGAGTCCGTTGCGGATTGCCGTGAACAATGCAGTCGGGTCATCCTGCTTGGCTCCGCCGAGGAACACCGTGGGCACACCCCATGCCAGAATCTTGGCCAGCGCGTCGGCACCTACGGCGGGGATCTTCAAGATGTCGGCACCAAGCTCCAGCGCGATACGGGAGGCGTGAACGATGATCGCGTCCTGCTCGGCCGCGGGCATTGGTTCACCGAGCCACAACGGCTCCAGCATGAACGGCACGCCAAGTGTTTGCGCTTCTTTCGCCAACGCAGCCGCGGTCAGGATGCTCGACCGCACAACGTCATCGTCCAGGCCCCACACGAACAACGCCTTCACTGCGTCGGCACCCACGGCAAGGGCTTGCTCGATCCCGACGATGGGGGCGATCCCTTGGATGCGTTCCATCGCGCCCGGCACCGGTCCGAAGTACTGATGATCGACCGGCACCGTCTTTGACAACGGCGCCTCGGACAGCAATGAGCCGAGTGCCCGCGCCAGACCAACCGAGATCAGCGTGCCATCCACACCGGCCGCGATCAGCGTGGTCAGGAGTTCGGATGGCCGCTCCAACCCGGCGATGTTGCCGAATGCCAGACCGTGGTCCATCGGGATGATGAGCACCTTTCGGTCAGCTGGAATCACGCGCCGGAGCCGCTCGAGATGCGATGTCATCCGACGGAATCTAGCGGGTTGACGCCTAGCGACCTGCGGCGTGTTGTCCAGCGAGGTAGCCGAACACCATGGCGGGGCCGATTGTGCCGCCGGGTCCGCCATAGGTCATACCGAAGGGTGAACCCATGACGTTGCCCGCCGCGTAGAGGCCCGGGATCGGCGAGCCCGACAGGTCGAGCACCCGCGCCGATGTGTCGACGCGAGGGCCACCTTTCGTGCCCGAGTGCTCCGCTATGGATCTGGTAGGCGTAGAACGGCCCGCGAGTGAGCGGTCCGAGCGTGGCGTCGCGACGACCCTTGCGATGCGGGTCCCCCCACCAGCAGTCGAACGCGCTGTTGCCGCGTCCGAAGTCGGGGTCGTGACCCTCCAAACACAGCTCGTTCCAGCGCTCGATGGTCTCCTCCAACGCGTCGCCATCGATCCCCAACACTTCGGCCAACTCGGCGGCAGTATCGCCCCGAGGCACCCACGACGGTGGCTCGCCGCCGACACCCCCGGCCGTTACTCGGAAGCCGTATGTGTCCACGTAAGTCTGGTCGAACACCAACCAGCACGGCAGGTTGGCGTACTCGAATCGGGACACGTCCTCGACATGAAACGCGGCACCGAACGCGTTGTAGTTGGCGGCCTCGTTGGTGAATCGACGACCCCGCTTGTTCACCATGATGGAGTGCGGCAAGGTGCGTTGGCCGTTCACCAACACCTTGCCCATCGGGTTGGATTCCACCGGCACCTCGCCGACGGGTATCCACCAGGCCTCGCGCATGTTCGACAGCATTGCGCCGGCCTTCATGGCCATCAGCAAGCCGTCGCCGGTGTTGGTTTCGATCGACACCGGATGCGACATCGGGCCGCGTAGAAACGCGCGTCGCAGCTGCTCATTCCACTCGAACCCGCCCGAGGCCAGGATGACGCCTTTGGTGGCCCGCACCTCCAGCGGACCGTCGGGTGTGTCGACCATGACGCCGACGACGGCGCCCTCCTCGATAACCAACGACTGCCCAGCGCACGACGTGCGCGGCTCGATGCCTCGGTCGAGACAGGCCTCTCAACAACCGGCCGGCCAGCGCCTGTCCACTGCCGCGCTCGTTGCGGATGCTGCGTCGGGCGAGCTCTTCGTCCGACGGCGGCTCGGGCACGGCCTTGCCGAGCGAGGTCTCGCTCATGGTGATGCGGGGGTCGTGGAAGTACGGCGATGGCGTGACCCGCGCCGCCCAGTCGCCCAACTCGTCGAACGGGAAGATCGGGCACTCCAGCGTGCGGCCACCGCCGGGGCTGCCGCCGGGAAACTCCGGGTGATAGTCGGGCATGCCGGCGACGGCGTAGAACTGCACCGGCGTCTTCGCTTCCAGCAGCTCGACCATCTCGGGCCCGGCGTCGACGTAGGCCTCGACCAGCTCGCTGCTCGAGCATGTCGCGCGACAGCGACATGATGTACTCGATCGACTTCTCGTCGGCTGTCGGCCACGCCGACCTCGGCCATGTGCGGGTTGTTCGGGATCCACACCTGCCCACCCGACCACGCGGTTGTGCCACCAACCAGATCGGCCTTCTCGAACACGGCGACCGATGCACCGCTCTCATGCGCTGCGATGGCCGCCGTCAGTCCAGCGGCCCCGGTGCCAAGCACCACCACATCAAACCGTTCCACAACGTCCCCCAATCACCAGAGTATGGCATCCACCGTAGAGCCCGGCGACGAGGCAACGCAAGGTGTTACTTTACAACGACTCCAGTTTAGTCCGAGCGTCGTTTGCGCTACGCATACTGACCGCCAAGCGCTCATGCGGCTGCGTCCGAACGGTAGGCGTCGCGTAACGAGCGCATGTCGCACAGCTCGAAGGATTGCTCCTGCAGCCACGCGTGCCAATCGCTACTGCCGAACAGTTCGTACTCGTCGGTGCGCACGTGGCACGAGGCCGGTTCGATGACTTCGATCTCGCCAGGGGCATTCGGGTGAAACGCACAGAACGCCAAGTCCCCAGCGGCCGTGTTGAGAAGAGCTCGATAATCGACCGGATGTTGTTTTGGGCGGCGGAAGTCTGTCTCCAGCACCATGTCGAAAACCGGCAGCCCGGCCGCGTGCGCCTGCTTAACGAAATGCGAGAATTCCTCCTCCGAAACCCCGGCCAAGTGGTTGTTCGGCGCGTAAGCGCAAGCGTTGACGTGATCAGCACGGGCAGTCGGTACTCGACACCAATGGCCACATATCGCTCGCACCATTCCGGCGCGAGCGCGGAGCCCATGTGTGTGTCCAGGTGCGTAACGTCGATCCCGGCCAGTAGCGCTTGATCGATCTGAGCTCGCCATTCCTCCTCGACCGCGTCTGGGTGTGCAGCCTGTCGGACCTGCGCAACGCGGTGCCAGAGATAGCCGTCGTCATCCACAAGACCCGACGCGGCCGAAGCGTTGCTGACGGGTCGCCATCGGTAATGAGCCTTCTCGGCGTTCAACGTGAGGTGAACACCTACGTCGAGACTGGCGTCGGCTGCGGCCACTTCGGCGAGTTCGGGAAACCACGGGCACGGCACCATCACGGACCCGCTTGTGATCGTGCCGGCGTGCGACAGTTCGACAAACGCTCGATTGGCACCGTGGCACATACCGACATCATCGGCGTGGATAACAAGACGGGTCATCCACACTTTCTAGTATCGGAACCGTGGGCCTCCACCATCTTTCGCCGAACACTCCTGCCGCCGACATCGCCGCGCACATTCAAAAGCACGGCTACGCCATTGTCGACGACGTGGTTGATGCAGATCTGCTCGATCGGCTTGACCGCGAGGTGGAGCCGTTCGTAGCCGCATCTGCTCACGGTCGCGACGTCTACGACGGTCAACACACGCGCCGCACCGGTGCGTTGATCGCTCGTTCCCGTGCCGCTCGCGAACTGGTGATGAACCGGGTTGTGCTCGGTGCGGTACGGGGCGTTTCTTTCCCATGTGACTGCGGTGCAGTTGCATCTCACGCAGCTCATCTCGATTGAACCGGGTGAGACTGCGCAGAAGCTGCACCGGGATCAGATGGCGTTCGACTTCTACCCGTTCCCATCCGACTATCACGTGCAGTGCAACACCATGTGGGCCCTCACCGATTTCACCGCCGAGAACGGGGCCACTCACATTGTGTCGGGTACCTCATCTATGAGCGACGCTGCCGCAGCGAGCCTCCCCACCTACCAGGCCGAAATGCGTCGCGGCAGCGTGCTGTTCTACGACGGCAAAGTGCTGCACGGCGGTGGCGCGAATCGTTCCACCGGCGTGCGCCGAGGCGTGAACATCACCTACTCGGTTGGATGGGTTCGACAGGAGGAAAACCAGTTCCTGGCCTGTGCCTCTGAGATCGCCCGCACGCTCGACGATGATCTGCTTCGCCTCATGGGGTATCAGCAGGGCGCGTTCGCACTCGGATACGTGGGAGACCAACAGGACCCGTTGGCGTACCTGCGTGGTGAGGACGGCAAGGTGAAAGTCATTGGCGACATCGCGGAGCAACATCCTGACGCCCGAGATTTCGTGCGCGACCTCGAGTAACGATCGCTAACCCCAAGCACCGGAGCCGGGCAGGCTGTTCCACGTTTCGGTCACCTTGCCGTCCACCACCTTGAACACTTCGACGCCCGACATCACGCCGCCGTTCTCAAGCGTGGCGTCAAAGCAGGTGACGACGTGATCGTCATTGGCCACCACACAACGATTTACAAACGTCACGTCTGGGTACTTGTGGAGGAACTCCGTGATCCGTGCGATGTTCTGCTCGATCGACATCGTCACCAACGCACCATGCTCATGCCGCAGACACGGGTCAGCAACGAACCGCCGCGCCGCCTCAGCATTGCGTGCCAGGTAAATCTCGTTGATGTAGTCATCAAGCCACGCCACCAAATCCATCCCCGGACCGTACCAGCGCTTCCGGACGAGCTGGGCCTGTGGAAGGCATTCCCGTTCGACACCGCTGTGGAAGCAGCGGCCAGTCGGTGGCGGTCGCGACGAAGTCGTGGAACCCGTCAAGCTCCGTTGGTGCGCCGTCGTGGTGTCCACTTGATCACCTTCACGTCGGTGAAGCCGACTGATGCGAGCAGCCTCACGAGCTCGTCGTGCTGCCATGCCAGGCCTGCAATTCGCGAGTCACGGAACGCTCGGCTACATCGACGGCGATCAGACCGTGGTGCCAGGTTGTCGCGTAGCCCTCATACACAGAACGATACACAGATGTGTTTCTGTGTATCTTTGTGGGTGCTCTGTGTAGTATTCCCGTGTTCTGTGTAGCGCGGGAGATACACAGACTGTGTGTTGGTTGCGGCAGCCGGGGACAGGTGCTACCTCGCCGGACCGCAGCGGGTATGGAATATCCTGGGCTGCATGGGCGTTTGAGACGGGATGGGATACAACGACGCACCCGACGGCTGGTGGAAGGCGTTCATCCAGGAGATGCCAGCTCGAACGGCGAAGCTTGGCATCGTGCGAGCCGACGGGAGCGCGCACGTGGCACCGGTATGGGTCGACCTCGATGGGGAAGACATCGTCTTCATGACCAGCTCTGACACCATCAAAGGCAAGGCGATTCTGCGCGACGCCCGGGTAAGTTTGTGCTTTGACGACGAGCGGCCGCCATTCTCGTTCCTCACCATCGCTGGCACAGCCACCACCGACACCGATCCGGAACGACTGCTGTACTGGGGCACTCGTATCGGTGGTCGCTACATGGGGGCCGAGAACGCTGTCGCTTACGGCGAACGCAACGCGGTGCCACCCGAAATGGTCATCCGCGTTACCCCCACCAAGATCGTCGCCAAGAAAGACATCGCCAACTGAGTAGCCGTCGCAAGGTCACGATGATGACCGCACCCTCGGCATCTCGACGGGAACTGACTCGGCCTGAACACACGGGGCCCGCCGTTGCCGACGACGACGCACAAACAGCGGGATTGCCAACACAACAACGAGGACGCCGACCAAGCCGAAGCGCAGGACGCCGAAGGCGGTGCCCAAGCCGATTGCACTGAGGAAGCCGAGGATCGGTGCAGCGCAGCACACACCGCAGGCGGCGACGGCAACAGCGGTCATGGTCTTGTCTTGCTTCTTCATGGGACAACTCCAAAAACGGGTTCGAGGGCTTCGGTGGGTCCGAACACGTCAAGACCAATACCGCGATGATCAACGGTGATGGCGAAAGAGAAGAAGCGGCAACAGTCCTGCTCGGCGACAACCAATCGCGTGAGTTCCTGCACGTCAATCGTCGCAGCGAACGCAAGGCGCACGCCACCGTCGAGAGGTGTCCGCTCCACCTTTTCGTCAAGGACACGATGCCAGTCGGCTACTCGCTGCTTCATGTCGTCAGCGCTGAGAGTGCACGCGACTGGTACCTCCTTCGTTGGCTTTCGACCGAACGCCACTGGAGATGTGGTTGATTCTGCAACAACATCCGGAAGACAGCCGCATGCGTCGTCGCACGCTCCGACAGGGCGGTGTCGTTCTAACGCTGCCGCCGCGGTTCGCAATTCGTTCCGCAACGTGCCGAGCGAGGAAATCTCGGCCGTCGCCTCGTCGAGTTTCGTAGCCACGAGCCGACGAAGGCGATCTTGGATCGGACCGCACTCAGCACCGTCCCACGCAAGCGTCAGGTCGGCAATCTCCTCCAACGAACATCCCAGCTGCTTGGCCCGCGAGATGAACGCCAGCCGATCAACGGCGGAGTCGTCGTACATTCGATAGCCGCTGCTTGTGCGAGAGACTGCGGGCAGCAGCCCGATCTGCTCGTAGTAACGCAGGGTTGCGGCAGATACGCCCGCCAGCGATGCCACCTCAGCAATCCGATATCCCGTTTTCATACGATCAGCGTAAACCTTCAAGCCAACATGAAGGTCAAGCGAAAGAATCGAGCGGTCAGGACAGCACCGGAAGGTTCAGTGATCTGCGTCGGGGAACCCCAACGTGGATCAATCGCCTGCGTCGTCGGTCGTGAGTGTCGACCCGACGAGTGACCCGAACGCCGATTCTTATCGGTATTCGTACTCGATTCCGTATAACACGTCGGGAGCCAACGTGGACGAAGCCGCCGGCGGAGTCGTCGTGTCCGCGTTCCAGAACAACAACGGTCTCGCAGGAGCGAACGCCACCTACATCCGGACCGATAGTTTCGTTGATGGTCTGGGTCGTGTCCGTGACACCCAAACCGTCACCCCACAGAACCGGGTCGTGTCCCAAACGTTCTACGATTCGCGTGGCCTCGCAGTGAAACAGGTCGGCCCGTTCGGCAGCGTCACCACCGCCACACCCGATCTGGTGACCGCACCAGCAGGCACTAAGCAGACCGTCACCACGTTTGATGAACTGGCTCGACCGACCGGCACCGCCACGACAGGGACAGATCCGGTCTCCGGTGTCGTGTCGAGCCTGTCATCGACAACTTACTACCACAATTTGCTCGACAGCCGGGTGTTGACACCGGCCCCAGCTGGAGCGCAGCAAACCCTGAACTCCACCAAGACCGATTGGGACGGGAACCTCAACAGCGTCACCGAGCCGCAAACCACCGGACCGAATGGTGCAGTGGCAGACCGCATCACCAGCTACACCAATGACGTGAACGGATCGGTCGTGAGTATCGTCGACCCCAAAGGATTCACGACATCGTTCACGAACGACATCTACGGGCGTCGCACCAACAGCAGCGACCCCGACAAAGGCAACACCGCTACCTACTACAACGTAGACAGTGTGGGGCTCAGCTCGACCACAACGGTCGACGCGGTCGGCAATATCGTTCGAACCTCTGTAGACACCCTCGGTCGCGCCACCGTGACCGAACGCTTGAACGCCGTCGGGGGAACATCGATCGGCCAGTTGGAAACGTACACGTACAAAACCGCGGCCGGTGCCGGGCTGAACCTGCCCGATACCTCAACGTCATGTGACCCGACCCTGGCGGGTTGCGGGAACCCGATCACGACCACGATTGGTTCCTATGACCTTCGCGGCCGTCCCGCCAGCAAAACGTTCGGGATCCCGGCCACGTATCTCACGAGCGCAACGGCGGGGTCGTTCACGTTCGGGTATAGCTACAACATTCTGAACGAACGCACCAAAGTCGTGTACCCGGCCATCACCGATGCCGGCCTGAGCGTGTCACCCGCGGAAACACTCACATCGGGATATGACACTGCGGGACGTTTAAAGACAGTGCAAGGCGTGCAGACCGTGTCGGGCGCGATCCGGAACTATGTTTCCGACACCACCTACACCAGCGAAGGACGCCTCGCGAAACGGGCGATCGCAGCGTTTAGCGGCGGACTGGATCGCACCTACAAATATGATGGGCTCGGTCGGGTACAGAACCTGAAAACGACGTGGCAGAACGTGGTCGTGCAAGACGACACCATGGCCTATGACTCCCGCTCGAGTATCACTTCCATGTTGGAAGGCGCCGGCCCGAACGCGGGGCAACGTCAGTGTTACAGCTATGACGAGGGGAACCGGTTGAGTAAAGCGTGGACCACGACGGCGGCGTGCGCTACCACCACCGGGAACATTCCGGTCACCCCGAACTATGTGAACGCCGGTCTTGCACCGTATTCGATGGCGTATAGCTATGACACCGATTTCGCTTTGAAATCGATGACCGACGCGGTTGCTGGGACCACGAAAACCCAGACGTTTAATGATGTTGCTCATAAGCATGCGGTCACCTCCTCAGGCGCGGACACGTTCACGTATAACGCGAACGGTTCAACCGCGACACGCAACGTGGGTGGTGTTGCGTCGTCGTTGGCGTGGACACCGGAGAACCGGTTGCAAAGCGTCACCACCACCTCGACGACGTCATATCGGTATGACGCAGGCGGGCAACGGATCGCGACGATCACACCGGTGTACACGACCGTGTATTTGGACGGTTTGTTGGAGATCAAGTCACGCAAACGCGATTTCGGGTCGAAAGGAACGTTCACGGGTGACGTGAATGGTGACGGGAAAGCTGACCTGATCGAGATCAACGACAACGACATCACCGTTCGTATCAAGGTCAAAGGGCACCTACTTCACCGCAGCGTCTACGTTCTATAACGGGTCGTATACGGGGGTGAGCGTGTATCTGGTTGGTGACGTGAACGGTGACGGGAAAGCTGATCTTGTCGTGGTCTTGGGTTCAACGGTGCTTGTGAACCTGTCCACCGGCACGGCGTTTGGGGCACCGGTCGCCTGGTTTAACGGGGCACAACCCGCAGGCTGGCAACAGATCTATCTCGCGAACGTTGACACCGTTCCCGTCTTGCCAGCCAAACCGACCGCCGACCTGGTCTTTATCGGTACGGCCGCGACAACCGGTTTGCCGACCGTGACCGTTCGAGCATCAAACGCCACGGGGTTCGGGGCGAACACTACCTGGTCAACCGACAGTATCGTTGGGACTAATGGTGTGGCCGATATGAACAACGACGGTCGCGCCGATCTCATAACCAGTCCGGGTGCACCCAACAACATTTATGTGCGTCTCTCGTCCGGGACGACGTTCGCTGCTGGTGTCGGGACGAGTTGGGGTGCAGCGACCGGCAGCAACTTGCGCGCTATCGATGTGACCGGTGACGGAAAAGCCGACCTGGTCGACCCGACCACCACCACCGTTCGTATCGCTGGTACCGGAACCTTTAGCGCTGGGACCGTATGTGCGGCCACTGGCTTGACGGGGCCGCAGGGTGCGATATTCGGCAACATCGACGGGACCGGTGGGAACGATGTCATTGGCGGGTCGAACACCACCAACATTCAAGTCCGTTTGTCGAACAACACGACCGGGTTCGTCGCCGGGAACGGGTTTTACGAACCGTTCTCGTTCGCAACGAAACGCTATTACATGGCTGGCACAGTCCCTGTCGCGGTGATCGACGCGGCCAATATCGGCTATCACTGGCTTGCTGGCGATACCCAAGGCACCACCAGCCTCGACGTCCCGGACGCGGGCGGGACCGCAGGGATCACCTACCAGCGATACAAGCCATACGGTCAACAACGCGGTGGCGACACAATCACCACCACCGACCACGGCTTCCTCGGCCAAATCGAAGACACCACCGGCCTCACCTACCTCAACAACCGATATATGGACCCCGCGTTAGGCAGATTCATCTCCGTCGACCCTCTGGTAGACATGACGAGAGACGCGTACGGGTACGGCAACAACAACCCCATTTCGTACATGGACCCTACGGGGCTGTGTGGCACCGTGGTTAACGGGCAACTGGTGTGTGGTGGCGGTCAGACGGTCAATCTGGATGGGTCTGGTTCGAGTGAGCTGGTCGATATTGGCGGCACGCCGGCCAGGGTGGCGTATGACTCGGACGGGTGGGTGGACAAGGTCACGTGGAAAGACGTTCGGAACTCAAACACCGACGACTTCGACTACACCGCCAGTTATGTCAATGCGCTGCTTACGGCGGCGTTGGCGACCGATCCTGAGATGATGTCTGACTGGGAGGCGTTTAGCTTCTTTGGTGGATTCGTTCCGATCCTCGGCGAGGGCATCGACACGATCAACAGCTTGTGACGAGGGGTCACAAATCGGTCATTCAGGCACACCATCTGATCGAGCAGCGGTTCGCTCGGATTGTCGGACAAGCCCCTGGTGACATGGCATCTGTCGTGCTCACGCACGCCGAACACGTACAGTTTACGAACGCTTGGGCTAAGGCGATCCCCAGGGGTTCGACGAACGTGACTGTGGCCCAGGTCCATGCTGCTGCTGGGCAGATCTACGCTGACTATCCGGAGTTCATCCAGGCCTTGGGGTTGTAATGATTGATTACGTTGAGATTGTGACCCGACGGTTCCGTGGATATCCATGGCCGGACGACAGTTGGGGTCTAACACCGATGTATGGCTCGGAGGGCTGGTGTCGCTCGTGCGGTGTGCCGCGGGGTGACCAGACACGGGTCGATCGTTTTGCGCGCTAAGAGCTTTGCCCGGGTGGCGGGTTGCTGGGTTCCGAACTGGCAATTCGATGCGTACTGTCTTGAGGCTGGCATTGCCAAAGATGCTGCTCAACGTTTCGGGATCGGGTTACGTGACATCGAGTGGCGTGGCACGCCCGGTGGTTCTGCGTGCCAGGTAGTCATTCCGTCTGCGGCGGTTGCTTGGTTTGATCCAAACGATCTGGAGCGGATCATCGAACCGATTCACGGTGCTGCATCGAACACGTGTGACGAGTGTGGGGTGGTTCGGTGGTTGCCGGTAGGGATGGACGTGCTTCCTGCTCCACCGTTAGTTCTGATAGAGGGAGAGCCTGCAGTCATCGTCAGCAAAGAGTGGTTCGGTGACGGGAAACAGTCGTTTCGGAAGTTTCTGTGGCGTCGCGATGTTGCAGAGTTCCTCGTCGAGTCCAGCCCCCGCGACTTCCAGACCGGAGTCGCCGTGTTCGGCACACGCTCCTCGCCAGCGGAGCAGTGACTCCTGCTGCGTGAACACTTAGGGCTGCACGCGGCAGCTGCCGGAGTCGCTGCAAGTACTACGTTGGCAATGCGCCTTCACGGCAGCTGGCGGTGACTACCTTAACAACCGCTACCAGGACCCCGCGTTAGGCAGATTCATCTCAGTCGACCCCCTCGTCAACATCACACTAGGGCCAGCCAGCGACCTCAGACGTATGGCAGGGATTTCCTTGTGGCAGGCTGAGGTCTCGGCCGCAGCTATTCTTCACGTTACAGGGGTGGATCGGGTCTTTCCTGCTTCGTATCGACCGGGGGACACGCACCTTGACTTCTTCTTTGCTTACTCGAACGGGTAGTCCGGTTCTGCCGGGCGCATCGCCCCTGGTGTTGTTGGCGATCGCTGCCGTCGCTGGCGCTTTGGCTTGGTGGTTTGCGAAGGGCTTATGGCATTCTCCGCGTGATTACCTTGAAGCGCAGCGATGGGGCAGCTTTGTTGTTTCCCTGGGATCTTCCGTGGTCTTTCTGGTGCTCGCCATCGTAAAGGTACTCGGCTGAACGAGTCACTGTTCCATGGTAGGGAGGACCCGGAAGTCGAACGGCAAGAATGGGTTCGTGATGTGATAAACGAAGACGGTTTCGCTGACGCGATCGGATCAACGGAAGCTGACCAGGTGCGCAAAAACTTTGACACCGACTTTCCTAAGATGGAGTATTCCAACCCCGGTGGCTTGTGCGCCTGCGGGCCGATTTGGCATCCGGGCGGTCAGGGAGCGTCAGCGCCAGGTGTTGTCGGGCCGCTCATGCCTGGCGCGCCGCTCGGGCCAACACCAATGCCTGCAATGCCCGGAATCCCGGCATACCAGCCGATGCCGGCACCGTATTTCATATGAAAGTCTGGGGGCATACCTTCGGCGGAGAGTTGCCGGGTTGGAGATGGATCAAGGACACACCGGCGATGGCGGCGCTGAGATGCAAAGTGTGTAATACCTATCCTGACGAGGTCATTTTCGGTTACCGGCCGACCGGCGATCATCTCGACGACATCGCAGACTCGGTTCGCGCCGCCCATATCGTGACCGCGAACGACGGGTTTGCCGTTTTCGGTGATGGCGTTCGTGCCCGGCTGATCGAACGCTGGGTGTTCGCCGAGTCACTCACGTACCGTGCGGGACCGGGTGTGTGGACCTTTGATCTCCCGGCGATGGAAAAGACTGTCATCACGTCACTGAACTCGTCTCAAGCCGTCGACTGTCCAGGGTGTGGCCGCTGGTCTCCGCTGTTCATAAAGCACGATCCTGCAGGGATCATCATGATCGACAGGGAGCCTTCCCAGGCGGTCGTTCGCAGCGACCAGCTTTTGGGTCGGGCGTACCTCAGGATACCGGACATCTTCGCGTCTAACGAGGTGTACTTACATCTTGGGCTGCGTCGGGACTCGAATGACGTGTGCGTGGAATAGCGACCGGGACATCCCGAGCCGGATCGTCTAGAGCAAGGGTGGGGTTTGCGTGATCATTGGGGCGCTTGGTCCGTCCCTTCTCGCTCCACTCAATTAGGCGCTGGTGGACAGCCGCCGGTGTTCGATGGGGCTGATCCCCCGGGTTCGCTTAAACGCTGTGCTCAGTGCGTAGGGGCTGGCGTAGCCGAGGGCACGGGCGACGCTGGTGACGGTGGCGGAGGGCTCCTTCAGAAGATCGGCGGCAAGCGTGAGACGCCACGAACTGAGATACGTCATGGGTGGTTCGCCCATCACCTCGCTGAATCGTCGAGCAACGTTGCCCGAGACACGCCTACCTGCGAAGCGAGTGACGCGATGGTCCATGCGTGGGTGGGATTGTGCTGTAGCAATCGAACGGCGGGGCCGACGATGGGGTCACCGTGAGATCGATACCAGGCTGGAGCGTTGGCTTCTGGACGGTTGAACCAGGTACGCAAGGTGGTGATCAACAACAAGTCGAGCAGCCGGTCGAGTACGGCCGGTTGGCCCGGAGCGTCACGCACAATCTCACCGGCCAAGATCTCCACCAGCGGACTGTCCAAGGCTGCCGCATCCAGCGCCAGTCGAGCGGGGAGCGCAGCCAAGAGACGCCGACTGACTTCGCCTTCGAACTGATACGTACCGGTGAGCATGACGGTAGAACCGGTGCGACTGTTGCCCCACGAACGGACGCCCAGGCTCATGGCTTCATGGAGATCGAAACCGTCGGGCGTGGTGCACCGCTGACCGGGATGAATGATCAGCTGTGGCTTCGTCTCCGGCGAGTCAGCCACGGAGTAGTGATCGGTACCACTGGTGATTGCCACGCTGCCCGCATCCAGTCGGATGGGCTCTGCGCCATCGAACATCACCCACGCATGACCGCGAACCAGCGCCACGAGCGTGAGTGGCGCCTCGTCCTGAATACGCAACGACCACGGTGGTTCCAGCAGCGAGCGCAGCAAGAACGCTCCGTGGGCCCGAGGGCCGTCCAACAATCCTGAAATCATGTCCATGCCCTGAGTTTAGACGACTGCGTATGGAAATGATCCCCCACGCTATGGATAGTCTCACCTCGGAAGCGTTGACTGGAGACATGACAACAACCACGTATCCCACCAACCCTGTCCTGACCGAGGTTTTGCGAGCAATCGGAAAGCGGTCCTTCTGCACACTCGGCACCTCGTCGCCCACCAATCAACCCCACGTCGCCGGCGTCATGTACGCCATGGCCAACGACCGCCTCTACATCACTACTTCCCGGACCAGTCGCAAGGCTCGCAACATCGCCGCGAACCCGAACGTGTTCATCTGCATACCCATTCGCCGTGCTCCGGTCGGCCCACCGTCCACTGTTCAGTTCGCGGCCACCGCAGAACTGCTCAACGCACGTGACCCCGACGTTGTTGCGCTCGTACAAGCCGGCCAAATGAAAACCATCACGGGTCACGGTGAATTGGACATGGCTGAAATCTGTTTCGTCCGCGTCACGCCGTCACGCCGCCTTCTTACGTACGGCCTGGGCCTCCCCCTGCGCCAACTCATCAAAGACCCACTCCACGCCGCCGGTGTCCTCAACTGGACCGTGTGAGGCCATCTGCCGCTTGCCTAAGGTTGGCGGAATGGGGAGTTACGACGTTCTGGTTATCGGTGGGGGCATGGCGGGTGTCTCCATCGGCTACGAGCTGGCCGCCGACCGATCCGTCGGCCTGGTCGAGATGGAGCCGACGCTGTCGTTTCCACACGACGGGTCGGTCGGTCGCAACGTTCCTCGAAAGCTACGGCGGTCGCACCATCCGACTGCTCACGACGGCGAGCCGCTCGTTCATGGAAGAACCGCCGAACGGTCTGGATCGCTCGTTGCTCACACCGATCAGCGTTCTGTGGGTCGCGCCGCAGGGTGAGGCAGATGACATCCGAGCTATGGCCGACGCCGTGAGCGAGTTCGTGCCGGTGCAGCTGCTCACACCCGATGATGTCGATGAACTCGCCCCGGTCTTCCGGCCGGGTTGGGTGGAGCTGGGCTTACTCGAGCCGGGTGGCAGCGAGGTCGATGTTGCGGCGTTGCATGATCTGTACGCCACCGGCCTACGACGTCGAGGCGGGGAGATCCACACCTCCGCAGGTGTTGCGACGATGGAGCGCGTCGGCAACCGATGGCATGTTGCCGACCATGCGGGCACTACCCACGATGCCGCAGTCGTGGTCAACGCGTCCGGCGCGTGGGCTGACGTCGTCGCCGGACTCGCAGGGGTGAAGCCGGTGAACATTCGTCCGCTGCGTCGCACGGTTTTCACCTTTGCACCGCCGTCCGAGGTTGATCCGCACCGTCTACCGCTCGTGGGGGACGTCAACGGCACCTTCTACTTCAAACCCGAAGGCGCGCAGATTCTCGTATCACCTGCCGATGAGGTTCCCTCTGAGCCATGCGATGCGAAACCGGAAGAGATTGACATCGCAATGGCGATCGACACCATCAACAACGCCACCACGTTCGATGTTCGTCACGTTCGGTCGTCCTGGGCCGGTCTACGCAGCTTTGTGGCCGACCGCACGCCCGTCGTCGGTTTTGACGATGACGTGGAGAGCTTCTTCTGGTTTGCCGGCCAAGGCGGCTACGGCATCCAAATCGCGCCGGCGTTAGCCGAGGCCGGTGCGGCACTTGTCCGAACGGGTGACCTTCCCGCCGGACTCCTTGAACGAGGGTTGGACGCCGCCTCGCTCAGCCGAGCTCGGCTGGCCGGCCTTCCCGATCTCACCCCACATTGACCTATCGTTGCAGTTGCAACTACATGCGACGTTCCGCTACGAAGCGGCGATGCGGACAAGCACGTTGTCCGGAGGAAGCGCGCTGGCGTCGAAGAACGCGAAGAACTCTCGGGTGGAGCCAGTGAGGTAACGGTCTCTGCTGCCACCCATGCGCTTGTCGAGGGCGTTTCCGTGCTGTGCGCCGTCGGCCTCTACCGGGAAGGTGTGGAAGGTGGGCCAGGTACCGTTGATGTCCATTTGCATCGCCCGCTGGCAGCCCATGTTCACGAGCGATTGCGCCAGCGTCTTGGCGTCTACCTTGCCGATCGCGCCGTACATCAAACGACCGTCGGCCAACTGGCAGATGGACGATCGCAACACGAACAACACGTTGCCGTAGTCGGCGCCCCACCACGTGTCGCTATGGGAGTCGACCATCGACTTGCCGCCATCGACCAGCAGCGGAAGGTTCTGGCGGAACGAGATCCATGAGCCGTCATCTTTGACGTCGCGGCCGAACTCACCAATAGTGATCTTGCCGGTCTTGCTGATGGCGACCGTGCCTTGGCCGTCCATAAGCTCCTTGACCGAGCGCCCCTCGTTCTTATAGCCACCCTTGATGTGCTCGAAACGGAAGCCGCCGTTGAACGCGCCGAGGAGCATGGCTTGCAGGTCCTTGGGCACCTTGTTGCCGAGTTGCCAGTCCTTGCCACCGGGGATGTCGGAGCCGTTGAACATTGCGGCCATCGTGGTGGTCTGATCGATGACGGCGAACGAGCCGACCACGGAGGGAGAGTCGGCTAGCGGCCGTATGGCAGTGGCCCAGATCACGTCGTGGCCGCCTGCGCTGACCAACGGATGCCAGACGCCCTCGTTTTCGAGTGCAGGCTCCACGAAGGGCGCCTTGTTGGCGGGCGCGATCTGCCAGGCGGGAATGGTGGTGGTTGGCGGCACTGTGGTCGGGGGCACTGTGGTGGCAACGGTGGTAGCGGCACCCACCGTCGTTGTCGCTGCGGCGATGGTCGTGGTGGTGGCGGGCAGGGTCGTGGTAGTCACGGCCACAGTGCTGGTGGGGACAACCGAGCGCGTGGAGAGCTTCAGCTCACCGGCTGCCGTCTTGGACGGCGCCTTGCCGTACTTGGCCCGTTCGGCGAAATCGACAACCGATCCCAACCGGTGATTCCGGGCCCAGGTGACGGCGCGCTGGGCCGCAGTGTCGCCGTTGTCTCGGAGCACGAACGAGCCGAAAGACCACGAGAACATCGCGAACGCAACGATGACCGCCGCCAGGACGGTTCGAGTGACGGGGCCTTGCGGCAACTGCAGTTTTGGCCGCGACGGCACTCGAATTTCCTCCACCGGGACAGCACTGCGGGTTCTTAACGAAAGCTTACCGACGAAAGCCCCACTTGCGGTTTCACCCCGCTTACATCCGGCACCATTCTGCCGATCCAACTGGTGTCGCCGTCACCCCGGCGCCGCAGCTCTAGGAGGATTGTCATGCTGATCGTGCCGGTTGTTGTTGGAGGCTCCGCTCTTGGAGCGGCGGTTGTTTCGATGTTCATGGCCCGCGTCCGCATCCCCAAGCAGTTCCGCACATTCCGTGCCGGCATGAAGGTCAGCCTTTCCTGTGTCCATGCCAGCCACATGCGTTGTGATGACCATCTGCACTGCCCGTGCGCGTGCCATGACGCCGTCATCTATGCCGCAATTGCGACTCGGTGGGAAGACGCCTTTCGGCCGACCGCCGAAACAAATGAGTTCTAGACATTTCACCTGGACACTTGCGGCCTTCTGTCCTTCGTCTTTCCTCAGGCTTAGCCAACTGCTAACCCACCAATCGTTACGGTTTCCCCCATGTTGAGAAAAAAGGCTCTGGCGGCCGCAACGGCGGGGGTACTCGTGCTCGCCACTGGCGCGATTTCCGTAGCGGCACTCTCGGGCGTTCGCATCCTGGGTTTTAATGCTTCGTCGACCGCCAGTGCGGTTCCCGCAGTAACTGGCGGCCCTGCGTCGGTCCTGATCGTGAACAAGAAGCACGTCATCACGAAGAAGGGTGCGGCCGGTCAGCCCGACACCACCATTCTCGTGGAGGACACGGTGCCAGCCGCCCCGGCGACTGTGGCCGACCCCGGCAGCGGCGTTCCCCTCGTCGTGCGGGCTGCCGATGCCCCAGGTGCCCCCGACGACACGACGTCCCCGCCTGCGGTCTCACAGCCGAGCTCCGATGCCGCCTCCGCTACTCCGGCGTCGCCCGCGGCCGGTAGCTCCGGCGTGTCGCCCGCAAGCCCGTCCCCTGTGCCAACCGTGGCGACGACCAGCCCGAAGCCGACGACTGTTACGACCCCAAAGCCCGCGACGGTCACCACCTCCACGACCGCCGCGCCTGCTGCGACGATCACGACGACCACGGCTGCACCGATCGTCACCACAACGACCACGACAGCTGCACCCGCAGTGACCACCACCACGACCATTGCGAAACCAGCCAAGACCACCTCATCGGGCCAGGTCATCCCCACGTCGTGGCAACTCTCGTCGAGCTTCCTGAAATCAGGCAAGCCGATCCCTCCGTATCCGGTGTCGTGTCGGAACGGTCAACTTGAAGACAACGGCGTATGGAACTGTGGCTAAGGAACCGACATGAGCAATGAACAGCAAGACCGCCTCAATCGACTGGCCGCCCGTAGGGCCGCAGCCGCCCGCGGTACGACACCAAGCGACGGCTTGACCATCCACGAGTTCGACGCAGCTGCCTTCGCTACTCAGCCCGCAGCAACGGCGCCGATGCTCTCGGCGTTTGCACCGCCCGATCCAGCCAGCCTTATTGACCCCAACATGGCGATTGGGCACAATGATCCGCTCGGCGACCTGCGCCGAGCCAACAAGGAGAACAAGACCCGTCGCACCACTTCGGGCAAGCGTCGTCACGTTGCCGCAGCCGGACGCATCCTGTCTGCCGGCCTCTCCACATCGGCCTTCTTCGCCGGTATCGCGGCGTTGGCGGCAACGGCCCCGTCGGCCTCGGCCTACGCCAAGAAGAATGCGGCCGCTACGCCGGTCACCACGGTCGCCCCTGTCATCATTGAGCGCGATGTCTACGTGGACGAAGACGGCAACGAGATTGCGGCCCCGGCCGGGACCACACTCGCGCCCGCCGACGCCGAGGTCGACGCTTCCTCCACTGTGCCCACCACGGTGGACCCCCTTGCCACCACCACCATCGACCCGAACGCGTTGGCGACCCTGAGCGCTGCAGGCGATCCGGGTGCCGATCCGTCGGTGCTTGCCGGTGCCGCCGACCAGGCGCCCGGCACACAACCTGCTACGCCCGCCGGCGGCGCGGCCCCGAAGGCGGCCGGCGCGGCCCCGTCACCCGTTCCCGCTCCCGGCCCGGCACCGGCTTCACCGAAGCCCAATGCGCCTGCCCCGGCGCCCGCCCCCGCGCCGGCTCAGGCAGCAGCCCCAGCGCCCGCGCCGGCCCCGGCTGCTCCCGCGCCGGCTCCTGCGCCTGCCCCGGCTCCTGCGCCTGCGCCTGCCCCGGCGCCTGCTCCGGCGCCTGCTCCGGCTCCTGCTCCGGCTCCCACAGCCGCCCCGAAGCCTGCCCCCGCGCCTGCCCCGGCTCCCGCACCTGCGCCTGCTCCGGCCCCTGCGTGCAGCGGGAGTAAGTGCTAGAGAAGTTCAGACTTCGCCTCACCCCATCAACAGCCCAGAGGTTCTCCGCCCGGAACCTTTGGGCTGTTGCGCGTTTCCTGACCTGGTAATCCAACTATTAAGCCTGCCCGCTATCGGGGCGTGAACTCTTGCCTCGATGCGGAAGTTCGTTTTCCCTCCGTTGGCCGAGTGCTAACAACGACCTCGGTACCTTCGTTGCAGAGCACAAGACCGGCAACGGTCGTCGTTCTCGGTCACCGCACCGAAAGCTCACCCACGCGACAGAATTGAAGGAACACCTTATGAACAACGACCAGCAGGATCGCCTTGCTCGACTCACTGCCGCCCGTGGAGGCGCCCGCTCGGCCGCAGCCACGACAACGTCTGTCCCCGGTTTTGCGTCGCCCGACCCGACTACGCGGATCGATCCCGGCATGGCGATCGGTTCGACCGACCCCATTGGTGACCTGCGTCGCGCCAACCAAGCAAACAAGACCAGCCGCACCACCGCCGGCAAGCGCAAGCGAAGTCATGTGGCTGGCGCTGGTCGCGTTCTCGCTGGGGGACTGTCGGCCAGTACGTTCTTGATCGGAGTCACCGCCCTCGCCTCGGCGACTACGGCGCCGTCGTCGTCGGCGTCAAAGGCGCCGGTCACCACGGCCGCGCCGGTCATCGTGGAGCGAGACGTCTATGTCGACGAAGACGGCAATGAGATTCCCGCGCCCGTTGCGGCCACCCTTCTCGCCGGTGCTCCCGCGGCCGACGATGCGGCTGCGCCAGCAACCACGCTTGACCCAGCGGCGCCGACGACAACGGTCGACCCAGCCGCGGTGCCCGCTGGTACCGCTGCCGCCGATCCGGCTGCCGCAGCGGCCGACCCCGCCGCTGCGGAGGCCACGCCCGCTCCGCAAGCCAGTCAGCCTGCGGCGAAGGCTCCAGCGGCCAAACAATCCACTCCGGCGGCCGCTCCTGCTCCCGCTCCGGCACCGGCGAACGCCCCCGCCCCGGCACCTGCCCCCGCTCCGGCCCCCGCTCCGGCACCTGCCCCCGCTCCGGCACCTGCCCCCGCTCCGGCACCTGCGCCGGCCCCCGCTCCCGCACCGGCTCCCGCGCCCGCCCCCGCGCCTGCCCCGAAGCCCGCCCCTGCCCCTGCCCCCGCTCCGGCACCTGCGCCGGCACCTGCGCCGGCCCCCGCTCCGTGCACCGGGAGTACGTGCTGATGTCTACTTGGGCGAGCCGCCAGTGGCGGGCACTCGGCTCCCCAAGCGAGTTGTTGGTCTATGGCGACAACGCGGAAGCGGTCGCCGACGAGGCCGTCGCTGAGATCGAACGGCTTGAAGCGTGCTGGTCACGTTTCCGACCCGAGAGTGAACTCAGCGAGCTGAACCGTTCCCAAGGTAGGTGGTTCCCCGTATCACCGACCCTGTGGGATGCCCTCGACAAAGCCCGCTGGGCCTTCCGCGCCACCGAAGGTCTTTTCGACCCGACGGTGCACGATCGCCTGGTTGATCTCGGTTACGACCGAACCTTCCGGGACATGGCCGCAACCGGAACCGAGGAGCTGTCAGCGTCGATGGCTCCCATCGGTTTCGGTGCGGTCGTCTTCGATGACAAGGCGCGCGCCGTTCAACTACCAAACGATCGCGCTATCGATCTCGGCGGTATCGGCAAGGGCCTGGCCGCCGATCTCGTGACGGCGTTCGCCATCGCGAAGGGTGCTACCAGCGTGTGCCTCGGTCTTGGTGGCGACGTTCGGGTGCGCGGACCGGGCCCCGATGCCGATGCCGCATGGAACATTCAGATTCAGCACCCCGTCGATGATCGCGTCCTCGGCTCGTTCCCGCTGATCGACGAAGCCCTGGTGCAGTCCACCACGCTGTTTCGACGATGGGAACGCAGCGGTCGCTCCGTGCATCACCTCATCGATCCCCGCACCGGTCAGCCGTCCGAAACCGACCTCGTCGGTGCTGTCGTCACCGGCGTCAACGCATGGTTGGCCGAGGTGGTTGCCAAGTCGGCGATCCTGCTGGGCTCCACCGCTGGTTTAACCTTGCTCATACGCTCGGGGCTGGACGGATGGTTGCTTCACGACAATGGTGAAGTGACGGCTACAACAGCCGTCGAAAAGGATTTGGAGACTCTCGCATGATGGCGTTGGCGCTGAACGGGAAAACAAGCTGGTACATCGCCCGCTCCGGCGGCATGATCGCCTGGGTGCTGGCCACGGCCAGCATCATGTGGGGTCTTGCGCTGTCCACCCGCCTCATCAAGAAGCGTGGTGCGCCGGCCTGGTTGCTCGACATGCACCGCTTCCTCGGCACGCTCAGCATCATCTTCACCTTCGTGCATCTGTTCGGTCTCTTCGTTGACACGTACACCAAGTTCGGTGTGGTCAAACTGTTCGTCCCGATGAAAAGCACCTATCGTCCGGGCGCAGTTGCGTGGGGCATTGTTGCCTTCTATCTGATGGTGGCAGTGCAGATCACTTCGTGGCTGATGCGCAAGATGCCCCGCAAGGTGTGGCACACCATCCACCTCACCTCGTTCCTGCTGTTTGTGTTCGCAACCATCCATACCTTCTACGCCGGTGCTGATCGTGGCAACATCATGGTCCAATGGGCAGCGTTCACCGGAGTGACGATCGTGCTGTTCCTCACCGTGTTCCGCCTGCTGTCACCGCGCAAGAGTCGACGCGCTCAGGCGTCGGCGCCCGTGCCGGGCTGAACGGTCGTTTCGCGCCCAGCCCTACAGGAGCGCTGCATCTCGGCAACCTTCGCACTGCGCTGGTCGGTTGGCTTGCGGCGCGCGCAACGGGTGGGCGGTTTGTGGTGCGCATGGAAGATCTGGACCCGGCGGTGTCGCGTCGTGATCTCGCTGATCGACAGTTGCACGACCTTGCTGAGCTCGGGCTCGACTGGGATGGTCCCGTGGTCTTTCAATCCGACCGAACGGACCACTACGTCGAAGCGGTAGAGACACTGAAGAAACTCGGTCGTACCTATCCGTGTTTCTGTACTCGCCGCGAGATCCGAGAGGCCGCAGCGGCCCCCAATGGTCCGCCGCTTCCCGATGGCGCCTACCCCGGTACATGTCGTGAACTCAGCCAGCACGAGCAGCAGCGTTTACGGGATGCTGGTCGACGTCCGGCGCTGCGGGTTCGGGCCGACGCGACCGTCGTGGGATTTGTCGACACGATCTGCGGCAAAGTGGAAGCGGTCGTGGACGACCTGGTTTTGGTTCGAAATGACGGTGTTTTCGCCTATAATCTGGCTGTTGTCGTCGATGATGCCGCCCAAGGTATCCAGCAGGTGGTGCGGGCCGATGACCTCCTGCTGTCCACGCCACGGCAGATGTGGCTTGGTCGACAACTCGGCCTCCCCAAGCTGGCGTACGCCCATGTGCCACTTGTCCTCGGGCCCGACGGCGACCGTCTCGCCAAGCGACATGGTGCCGTGAGTCTCGACGATCTCCTCCAACGGGGATGGACGGCAGCCGGTGTGCTGCAACTTCTCGCCCAACGCCTCGGTCTGGCAGCGCCAGAAGAAGTCGTCACGGCTGCGTCGTTGGTGTCCCGATTTTCGTTCGAGCGTCTCCCGGTTGCCGCGTGGAAACTTACGGCTTCTGACCTCGCGTCGTTCGACCGTTCTCCTGAGTGACAATTTGGTGACTTGCCACACAAGAACCCGACGCGCTCAGTATCCTCTAGCGGCGCGGAGTCTTCGCGCGATTACTTCGTGGCACGGTGACCAAGAATGAAAGGCAGCGATACGGCATGAACGTTCGCTTTTCCGGAGTGACGCTGACGTGCGTCTTTGCCGCGTCTGCGATCGCGTCCGGGTGCGCCAGTGTCGATCATTCCGTGCGCGCCGTCCCGGCCAAGTCGGCCGGCGCTGCTGTCGCGGTCGGGCCGCCGGCACCGACGACGGTCGCGGCTGCCACTACTGCTTCCACGCTAGTCGTCACCACCACGCTTCGAGCCACGACCACGGCGGCACCGACAACCACGACCACGGTCGCACCGACAACCACGACCACGGTCGCACCGACCACCACAACGACGGTTGCACCGACCACCACAACGACGGTTGCGCCCACCACCACAACCGTTGCGAAGATACCTGCGCTCACCACTGAGCTCACACCCTTGCGCGGAGGTGCGGTCGGTGAGGAAGTCAAGGTTTTGCAGAATCGCCTGCTCGACCTGGGTTTCTGGCTCGATGCTGCCGACGGCGAGTACGGATGGCTGACCTCCCAGGCCGTCATGGCGTTCCAGAAGACCTACGGCGGCGTGTTCGAGCTGAAGAGCACCGGCAATGCCGACGACAAGACTGTTGCCGCCATGACGCTCATCGACACCCGCGCCCAGGGAACCATCACCGCAGGCGATCTCATCGAGGTCGACAAG
The DNA here is from genome assembly GCA_963791625.1 of uncultured Acidimicrobiales bacterium. Lineage (GTDB taxonomy): Bacteria > Actinomycetota > Acidimicrobiia > Acidimicrobiales > Ilumatobacteraceae > JANMCE01. The sequence continues at coordinate 998,606 of CAWBTA010000015.1, read as the reverse complement.
GGCCGCCAGGTGCTGTTCATCATTCGCGGCGGCAAGACACTGTGGGTCTTCAATACGTCCACCGGCTCAGAGAAGCCCTACACCGAGGTAAACCAAAAGCAGGGCGGCACCATCCAGGGCGACGCCGTTACGCCTGAGGGTGAATTCAAGGTCTACAACGAGTACTCCAACGGATGGGAAAAGGGTCAGCTCGGCGAGTTGTACCGCCCGAAGTACTTCAAAGGTGGCGTCGCCGTACACGGTTCCAACAGCATCCCCGAGTACCCGGCGTCCCACGGATGCGTGCGTCTTACAACCACGGCGATGGACTGGATCTGGACCAACGACATGATGCCCCAGGGCACCGAGGTCATTGTTCACCCCTGACGTTCGACGTTAGAAGGCCAACTCGAGCACGAAGCGGTTGGTATCGACGTGCTCATCGGGTAGTTGTTCGATCCAGGACATGATCTGTGTTTCCTTCAGTACGGCCAATTGCTTCAATCGCTCGACCATACCGACACCATCGCGGGGCAGCCCGGCCGTGTTCGCGGCGAGCACGATGAGCCGCGAACCGGACACGGCAATCGTCTCACCGTGCGAGAAGGTTCTGGTCGCCTCGTCGGCTACAAGTACTCGAACCGCATCGCGAACCAACGGGGTTCGTTCACCGAGGTCTGGCTCGATGAGGAGCAGCGCAAAGGACGTGCTGGGCCGCATGCCGAGGGCTTCACAGTGTCCGTAGATCTCTTCGAGGCGAAGGCTGAGCATGCCCAGTGACGCCAACCCCGTCAGCGCATCGGCATCGAGACTTTGAAAGAGGGCGTCATTCAGAGAGGTGGGGTCGGAACCCCTGCGGGGGCCCGACACCGTGCGCTCGTCATGTTGTGTTGCCGCCGACCTGCGTCGGTGGCCCATTCGATACATCCGTCGACTCCCAATAGTCTCCGCCGAGACGTGTACTTGACTCCCATGATGGGGACCAGAGGACTTCTTGTCCATAATGCGAATGGACTCCCGCCTGTAAACCACGGTAAATGAGCCGGTCGACTCAGACCGTTTGGTGCCATACGACCAGCGCGACGGTCAGACCCGTCGGACGCGAATGCGGCTGTCGTCCGAAGTAAGACACACGCCGTTGTGGGCCAGATCGAAGGTCCAGCCGTGCAGGTGGCAGGTGAGGACATCACCGTCAAGTTCACCGAAGCGAGCCAGATCGGCCCGACGGTGCGGACAGAACTTCTGCACCGCGTACGGCCCGAAGATGACCTCACCCGTCTCGGGCCCGGGTGTGCGCTTGGCCCGCACCTCGGCTTCGGTCCGCTCAATCCGTTCGTCGGAAAGTGACTTCAAGAAGTTGTAGAGATACTCGTTGAACCCGCCATCGCGCCAGGCGGTGAACCGCAGCGACAGGAACAGGGCGTTCGACCAGTCGACGGCGCGGCGAGCCACTACCGTCTCTACCAGGCGCCGATCGATGGTGAACCGAAAGCGAGGTACATCGTCGGGCGTGGCGAGACGGACCCGGCCCTGCGGAAAGTCGGCCGCGATCACGAGGTCACCAACATCGAAGTGGGCAATGCTCCCGATCGCAGCGCACAGGACAGGAGCCTGGGCCATCAGTGGCTCCCACCATGCCGCAAGGTCGTTGACGAGAGTGGCGGTCGGCGGGTGCCAGGTTGCCTTGTGGGCGGCCAGCCAGTCGGTCCAGTCGGCGGCGTACTCGGCCAGGTACTGGGCCTTGTGATCGTAGGGGCGACAGAGTTCGTCGGTTGCCGCAGGCTGCACGACGGTGACCGTACCGTTGTCGATCACGAAGCACGTGCCCGGAACCGTGAACTGCCCCGCGTTGATGCCCTGTGCACCGAGTCGCCGGAGGAAGTCGGTTTGATCGGCAAAGATCGAAACCTCGTTACCGGTCACCACGTTGAGAGGAGCGAGTGCGGGGTCAAGGAAACATGGCGGCCCGGCCGAGGGTGCGACCGCCGTTGCGTCAATCGCACGCACGTACTGGATGGCGCGGGAGAACTGGGCTTCCACCTTGGCTCGTGCCTGAGCCACCTTTGTTTCCGAATCCATCTCGTACACCATCGGGTACCAGATCGCACCTGAAAACTGCAGCCACTGCACATCGACTGGACCGTCGGCCAGAAACACAGCAGGGTCGTGGGGCCGACAGTCGTTCTGGTCAAGCACCCGCCCGGTGTGGTCCGCGACCACGATGGCGGAGTCGCCGCCGGGCCCGTCGGAGATGGATGTCTCGACGTGAATAGTGACGGTGAGGTTGCCGGCGAGCTTGGTCGTGACACCGTTCTCGGTCGGCAGGAACTTTGTGAAGCCGATGTGTTGCAGGGTGCGGCGGAGTTCGTCGGTGGGATAGCCCGGCAGCAGCACGGTGACGTCTTTGTCCATATGCTCGCGCAGCCACGGTTCATCGAGATGGTCGGCGTGCAGATGCGAGATGTAGAGGTAATCCGGCTTGGTGATCCGCGCCATCAGATCAAGCGGGAGGCGATCGTTTCGCGGGAACACGAACCATGACCCGAAGAATGCCGGAACGAACCACGGGTCGCACACAATCGAGCCGTGCTCACTCTCGATCAGAATCCCAGCATGACCCAACGAAGTAGCGCGCATCGACGGTCATGTTACGAGCACACGCGACGAAGGCACGGGTTGCCCCGCGCCTTCGTTCGAAATTCTCGGAGTTGGTTAGGCGACGGGCGGGTCGGTGAACTGCTGGCCCTGCCGGGACACGTGCTCGGTCCAGGCCGAACCGTCCCAGTAGCGCATTTCGAAGCGACCAGAGGGATCCGGGTACCAGCCGGCGGGCGTGGTGACGACGGGGGCCGGAGCGGGGGCCGGAACCACTGGCGTGCCGACCGTGGTCTGGGCGGAGCCCCAACCCGTGGGCTCGACGGCAGCGGGCACTTCAGCCACGGCCGGGGCGACGGTTTCGATAACCGGTGTGACAGCCTCAACCGCCGGTGTCACTTCTTCAACCGCGGGAACAGCCACCTCGGCAGCAGGCGCATCATTGCCGAAGATTGAACCGAGGCCGACACCAGCAGCGGCTCCGGCAATACCGGCGCCTGCGTCACCGAAGGTATCACTGGCGTGGTCGGCAACCGAGCTGGCGGCCTCAGCCACACCGGCCGGCGCAGCTTCGGCGACCGACTCAATGATCGGGGAGGCCTCAACAGCGGGGGCGGCGACTTCGGCTACCGAGGACGCAGCCTCAGAGAAGGCCGGAGCTTCTTCGACAACCGGTGCAGCCTCTTCGGCAACCGCGGCAAATGCGGGCGCTTCTTCGGCGACAGCGGCCTCAGTCGGTGCTATGGCATCGGTTGAACGAACACGTTGCATAATTGCGACGACATCACCTCCCGCAGCGACAACTGAGGTGACTTCCCAACCTTGGGAAGCGTGGGCATTGAGCTTTCCGACGAGCGAATCGACGTCGTAGGCGGAGGCGGTAACGGATGCGTACTCGAGCATAGGTGGAAAGACTAGTGGGGAATCTGACCCAAATGTGCTGATCAGCTATGGATCCCTTTCAAGAACCTCAAGAACCGGCAGCCACTGAGGGTGTTTCAACCCGCCCGTCCACGTGACGGGCGAACCGCTCTTGGTTGCGAGCATGCGTCGGAGCGTCACTTTTCCAGGGCCATCCTCCGAACTTCGTCTGTTCGTAATCACGAAACGCCTGCTCGATTTCGGCTCGGTCGTTCATGACGAATGGACCGTATTGCGCTACCGGTTCGCCGATCGGACGAGCCTGGAGCACCAGTATCTCCACCGGGTCGTCGGCGGTGGCCGTGATCGTCAGCTCGATGTCGGACTGCACGACCGCAACGTGCATCCCGTCGACGAGTTCATCGCCGACCTTCACGCCCGTGCCCTGATAGATATACAGCAGTCGGGACGTTTCGTGGCCTTTGGCCGCAGGCAGCGTGGTGGTCGCGCCCGCATCGAGGCGGATCTTCCAGATGGCGAGGTCGGCATCGGCGTTGCTGGCCCAGGAGTTTGGCGGTGGCGCTGGTGGGGTCAGGCCGGCGAGCTGTCCCGCAACGACGGTGATCTCAGAGGCAAGGCCATGCGCGTCGATCGTGTGATGGCGCGGAATGTCGTGATCCCACAGCATCGTGAAATAGGGGTCAACCATTTTGTCGCGCTTCGGCAGGTTGACCCAGATCTGAAACAGTTCGGCAGGGTTGGGCTGGTCGGTCTCTAGCAGAGGAAACATTTCGGAATGCACGATGCCGCTGCCAGCCGTCATCCATTGCACATCGCCTCGACCGAACCGGGCCGCGGCACCCATCGAGTCCGAGTGATCGATGAGGCCGTTGAGTACGAACGTGACCGTCTCGAAGCCGCGGTGAGGATGCTGCGGAAAGCCGGGCACGACATCGCCGTGGTACATGCTCCAGCCATCCTTGCCGCTGAAGTCCGAACCGATCTCGCGTCCTTCCAGCGAAGTGGTCGGCCCGAGCTGCTCGTTGCCGACGGGGTAGTCGTCGTGGTGGTGCACACAGAATAGGAATGGATCAACGGTCGGCCAGGGCCCGGCACCAAGCGGAACGGTCTGCAACACATGCGAACTCATAGAGCCACGCTATCGGCCGTCGCCAACTTTCTAACGTCCCGAGTCGAGCCGTCGTGGTCGCACCGTCGTTGTGGTCGTCGGGCTCGCACAGGTCGACCATGAAGGTCCGTTGATCAGGCCCCCGTCGCTACTCGCCGAGCGGTACGGGACCAAAGACCCTGTGCATGGAGCAGCCCTTCGGTAACCATCAGCGGCATGGACGACTACACGATCGTTGTTGGCTGGGATGGCTCCGAGGAGTCAGAAGCCGCGGTTCGCGCCGCCGGTGCACTTGCGGCCCGGGCCAACGCGATAGTGCGCGTCGTGTTGGCGTGGGACCTTCTCACCCAACCGGCACCGTTCAACCCGAGGTTCCATGGCGATGACGCCGAGGCGTATGTCGCCGCCGCCGCCGGTCGGCTCCTTCCACCCTCGGCTGCCTACACGTCGGTCGCCGTCCTGGGCCTGGCCAACGAGGTACTGATCGAACAATCGGCGAATGCGGACGTTATTGCTATTGGCCGCAGTGGCCTTGGTCGGGCTCTCGCTCCGCTCGTCGGATCAACCGCGACCACGCTCGTGCGACACGCGCACTGCCCCGTTCTCGTCGTGCCGGGCAAAGCCGATGAGTGAAGGGTACGAGGCGTTCTCGGGTTAGTCGAGGTATCCCATTTGGGTTGCTTCGAAGCGGAGCGCGTCGCGATGGGCCGGGTCGGCGATGTCGATAAGGGCCCGGGTGCGGTCGCGTATGGAACGACCGCGCAGCTTTGCGATGCCGTGTTCGGTGACGACGTGGTCGACTGTGTTCTTGATGGTGGTCACCACGTCGCCGGACGCGAGCCGAGGAACGATCTTGGAGATCGTCCCCTGCGCCGTCGTGGAATGCAACGTGATGAAACCCTGGCCGCCGCGGGAGTAAAGCGCGCCGCGGGCGAAATCCGCCTGCCCGCCCGAGGACGAGAAGTACTTCCCGTTGATCGTCTCCGATGCGCACTGTCCGAGGAAGTCCACGGCCACCGTGGCATTAACGGACACGAAGTTGTCGAGTTGGGCGATGACGCGCGGATCGTTGACGTACCGCACCGGCCACAGTTCCACGGCCGCGTTGTCATGGAGAAAGTCGTACAGCCGCTCGGTGCCGAGAGCGAACGTGCCAATCGTCTTCGTACGGTTGATGGTCTTGGCGACGCCGTTCACCACGCCGGCCTCGATGAGATCGATCACGCCATCGGACAGCAGCTCAGTGTGCACGCCCAAGTCCTGGTGATCGCGTAAGGCGGACATGATGGCATTCGGTATCGACCCGATGCCGGTTTGAATCGTTGCCCGATGCGGAATGCGTTCGGCGACGAGGGCGGCGATCGCTTCGTCCGCCGCAGTCATCGGTGGAGGCGGAACCTCGATGAGTGGACGATCCGATTCGCAGTAGCCGACGATCTGGCTGATATGGATCTGGTTGCGCCCAAAGGTGCGTGGCATGCGATCGTTCGCCTCGAGAAAGAACCGCGCTCGGCCGATCAGACTGGAGACGTAATCGGCGGACACACCGAGCGAGAAGTAGCCATGGCGGTCCGGTGGAGACGCCGCCGCGATGACCAATGGGTCCGTCGTCACCTCCTGCAGAATCAGTCGCATCTCGGAGAAGTTGTTCGGGACGAGATCGAGCGCCCCCGAGTGAAAATGGGGACGCGTGATGTGCGACAAGAAATACGACACATGCCGCAACCGGTCTCCGAAATCTCCGTGCAGATATCGGCGATCGTGGAGCGCGTGCATCTGATGGACGCGAACGCCTTGGAGCGATTCGTTCGCCGCTTCAATCGCATCGAGTACCGAAACGGGTTCGCCGTTGGCCAAGGGCACGATGATGTCGGCACCGGGCGCGAGGTGATCGAGCACTGCCTCAGGAGGGACGGGCCCCGCAGGCCCAAGTCGTCGTTCGGACATGAAACTCAACTATTGCCGATGCCTGATCTCGCCGACGAGGTAGGTGATACGGACGGCGGCACTGGGGGTGCAGCCAGCTTCACTCGTGCGCTCCTTTGACGAGAAGCCAGATCACGAAGGACATCTCCGTCACCGCCTCAACGGTACTTGCGAACGGCGCGGTGACCGGACCTCGTTCGACCGCAACGCAACCGGCGTGGCCTCCAGCTTCGACGACGGATGGGTGGCCTTGATGTCTGTCCTCACGGCATGCCTCCTTCGAGCGGTCCCTCATGCTGCTTTCTCCAGACCACGTGGCCGTGATCGAGAGTAGGGAACAGGTCCCGATCGCCTCAGCTAAACGTCTACCGGTCCAGTCGTCTAAACCCGAGCTCGAGCTCCGCGTGCCATCGCTGCGAGCGTGAATGGTCCAGCCGGCGACCCGAGTCCGCGGAACAACTCATCGCGCAGCGCTGCACGCTTGTCGCCCGATAGCGACGTGCAGAACGAACCAGCCGGACCGACGCCGGCCAAGAACCCCGACCACAACTCATCGAAACCCGAGTAGGTCGTCGCGACATCGAGGGTCGTCTCCTCCACGACATTCATACCGGCAGAGGCAAACAACTCGGCGATTTCACCAGCGCGGCCGAACCGCATCGTTCGAGCCTCGTCGGGCGCATGTGGATCAATCGCCAATGCCGCGTCCCAGAACCGACGGAGCATCTCCATCCCGTGATCGAAGTCCCACACACACGCCGCGACGGTGCCTCCCGGGCGGACCACGCGTTTGAGTTCGGCCGCAGCCTGGTTCGGGTCGGACACGAAGTGCAGCACCAGCTGCGCAAGCGCTGCATCGAACTGATCGTCGCCAAACGGTATGGCTTCGGCCCGTCCGTGCCGGACGTCCACACCGGGATGGCGCCGCGCACACTCTGCCACGAACGGTTCCGAAGGATCGCACGCCGACACCGCCGTCGGACCGAGCCGATCGACCAGGACACCCGTCAGCGCGCCCGGCCCGCACCCGACGTCGAGCGCAGACTGACCTTCCGTGATGCCAGCCATGTCCGCAAATCGGACCGCAAGCGGTCGCGAGTACCGACCCATGTAGCCGTCATACGCAGCACCTGCGACGTGAAATGTCGCAGCTCCCTCGGCTGAATCCATTGATCAACCTCCGTTCGCTCCCCTGGACGCTACCGGCTCGGGCTGACGTATCGCGGCTGATGGTCCGGTAGGCGGACCGACGGAGTGGTTCGTGGCTCGCCGGCGACACAGACTGAGAGCATGACCGATGTGCTTTCGGAACGTCTTCGACAGCGTCGCCAGCGAAGTGGTGATGCCACTCAGGCCAAGCAGTCGGTCGGACGGACGGACTGGACGGCGTGGCCCGACTACGACGCGGCAGCGAGCGGGATGCGGAACTTCTGGTACCCGGTGGCGTGGTCATCGCAGATCGGTCGCAAGCCGTTCGGCACCACCATCGTTGAGACCCCTGTCGTGTTGCAGCGCGATACGTCTGGCATTGTGCACGCGTTGCACGATCGCTGTCTGCATCGTGGGGTGAAGCTGTCACTCGGCACCGAGGAGTTCCCCAATCACATCTCGTGCCCGTATCACGGGTGGACCTTCCGCCTCAGCGACGGCGAACTGGCAGCCGTGATTACTGACGGACCTGACTCGCCCATGAAGGGCAAGGTCGCGGTCCAAACGTTTCCGTGTGAGGAAGCGATTGGCCTGGTGTGGGTGTTCATCGGTGACCGAGAGCCGCATTCGTTGCAAGAGCAACTACCAGTCGAACTGAAAGACCCACCGTCGTTCGCAGTCGGCGGTCGCATCGAGGATCGTTCCGGCAACTGGCGGCTGTATGCCGAGAACGGATTCGATGAGGGTCACGCCAAGTATCTCCATCGCAACTCGAAATGGCGCACGTTCAAGACGATGCCGACCTGGAACAAGATTCACATCGAGCGTGAAGGCCGCTGGATCTACCGGGTGGAAGACGAGCGCCACTGGGACGCTGTCTTCCCGGGCCTCGGCACCTGGACCAACCAGCGTTGGTGGAAACAAAAGCCCAAACAGCAGAGCACCAGTGGTGTGAGCAATCTTGGTAACACCGGTGGCAGCAACGCCCCCGACCCGTACATTGCCGGGCAGAAGTTCCCCGGTTTCGCGTCGCTGTCGTTGCCGGGCGTTCTACGCATCGCCTATCCGAACTTCATTCACTACGAGTTCTATGTCCCCATCGACGCCAAGCAGACCAAGTACGTCGGTGTGATGGTGCAATTCAAAACGGGTCTCGCCCGGTCGTGGTTCTACGCCAAGTATCTCGGCGGTATCCGCTGGCTCTTCCACGGAGGTTTCTCCGCGCAAGACCATTGGATGGTTTCCGAAACGAACGCCCCACCCGAGCGCCTCTATCGCCCCGATGCATCACTGTTGGAATGGCGCCGCCTCGTCGAAGACGGCAACCCCTTCGACCCCGGCACTCCAGTGGCGATCCGTCCAGGCGACGAGCAACCCCCTACGGCCTAACCTCGTCACTCGCCTGGCGCTTTTGGCGCCGGGTACCCAGCAGCAGTTCGACCAACGTAGCTCCGAGCCACGTTTCGTAACGCTCGGGTGCCCAGTGGAGGTGCACGACGAGGTTCCGGTAGAGCTCGTGGCCATTGAGCGACCAGACAATGTCGATCGCCGCTTCCGCATCGAGGCCGACGCGAAGGGCCCCCCAGTCAGCGAGTGGCGCTATTACGCCGGTGACGCCGACGTGTCGCCGTCGCTGCGCTTCGGCCCACATGACTGCGAGTTCGGGCTCGATGGTGGCCGACGACGCAAGGACTTCGAACATGCCTGCCGCGCCGTCGTGGATGCGCCGCACAGCCTTTGCGTACCCCTCCAGTCGTACGCGGGCGTCGGTGCTCTCGAGCACTACTCGCATCCAGTCACGGTCGTTCACCACGATGGGTCGGTCATCACCTGCAACGGCCTGGTCGATTGCGGCCGACAGGATCGCCCGTTTCGTGCCGAAGGCGGCGTACACCGTTTGGTCAGCCACGTCGGCTGCGGCGGCGATAGCGGCCATCGACGTGGACGCGTAGCCGCGATCGAGAAACAACGCGGTTGCGGCAGCAACCACTCGTCGCTTGGTGGCACGGGCCTGCTCGGCCCGGCGGGGATATCGCTCGGGGTCGGCCACTTACTTGACAGTAGTGGTTCACTGTGATTGTAGTCTTACTACAATCATTCCCTTCGCATCACCAGGAGGCATCGTGGGACCCATTTCCGCACCGGTGGACGACCGGCTCCGCTGGTTCACTGGCACGCTCAACCGAATCGTCGCGACCAGCGCGCAGACCAATGGCGCGTTCGGTCTGATGGAGCAGTGGGCCCACCTCGGGTTCTCGCCGCCGCTCCACCAACACGAGCTGGAAGACTCGGCCTTATACGTGCTCGAGGGTGAGGTAGTAACGGAGTGCAGTGGAGTGCGTCGGCTGCTGAAGTCGGGTGAGATGGCCTTCATGCCACGGTCCGTCCCGCACACGTTCCGGGTGGAGAGCGACGGTGCTCACTTCTTCGAACTTGTGTTACCCGGCGGCTTCGAGCAGTACCACGTCGACGCGTCCGACCCAGCTCTTGTCGCCGAGATCCCGCCGGCGTGTGCGCCCGATATCGAACGCCTCGTCGCAGCGATCGGACCTTACGGAGCAACCATTCTCGGACCGCCACTCCTCGACTGAGTTGTGGGGGCCTATCCTCGGCGGGATGGCCGACGACATCTTCGATCTCGCCGAGTTGCACAAGCTGGGAGAGGAGGGCATCCCCGCCATCGTGAGCGAGCTGGCAGGCAACAGCGTCGTAGAGCTTGTGTGGCGAAATGAACTTGGTGGGTTGACGTTTCGTATCGACGATCGCTTTGTGAAATGGAACCCTCGAGACAACGGCATCGATCTTGAACGCGAGCGGGTTCGTCTCGACTGGATCTCGTCGCGGCATCCTGCTCCTCGCGTCATCGCGGCAGGATCGGACACCGCCGCACAGTGGATCGTCTCTTTGGCGCTTCCCGGCGACTATGCGGTCGGCGATACCTGGCGCGCTCGACGGCCAGAGGCGATCCGGGCAATCGCTACAGGGCTAAGAGTTATTCATGCGATCCCGGTCCATGACTTCCCCGCCGAGTGGACATCGCAGGTGTGGGTGGGCCGCGAGCCGAAGTCCATCGGGCCACGTCCCTCGACTGATGACCCGGTACTTGTCCATGGCGACGCATGTGCCCCGAACACCCTCATCTCACTCGCGGGCAAATGGACCGGGAACGTCGACTTCGGTGACCTCGCAATCGGCGACCGCTGGGCCGATCTGGCCGTCGCGTCGATGAGCCTCGATTGGAATTTCGGTGAGGGCCATCAAGCCGAGTTTTTCGAGGCCTACGGCATCAAACCCGACCATGACCGCATCCGCTACTACCGCGAGCTCTGGCACCTCGAGTCCTGAGTCGCCGCAGGAAAGGTCGGTCTACTAGCCGGACCAGGGGCGTGGTTGCCCGAACTGGTTTTGGCCGAGACTGTTGGTATGAGTTGGGATGCCGCGCCATGATGCATCCGCTTGATCCTGGGCCCGAACCGTTGGGCCGTACGGTGACGGCGACCGACGGCGTTGACTATCACGTCATCGAATACGACGGTCCGGCGGACTCGACGAGACCGGTCGCGGTGTTCTTGCACGGTGGCGGTCCGGGTTGTTCGAGTTGGACCGATTTCGGGTGCGTCGCTCCGATGTTTGCGGCCGATCGACAATGTGTGTTTGTCGATCTCGTGCAGTACGGCAAGTCGTCGAAGCCGGCGATCTCGGGGCCGCGCTGGAGTTGGCTGGCAGCGTCGATGGTCGCGTTGTTCGACGCGCTGGAATTGAACGAGCGGGTCGACATCGTCTGCAACTCGTGGGGTGGAACCATCGCCATTGCGTTGGCTTCGGAGTATCCCGAGCGTGTGCGGTCGATGGTGATCACGGGTTCGATGCCGGTCTTCTACGGACCGCTCGCACCGTTGCCGGACGGCGCTCGTCGTGGTCGCAACGTGCGTGACGCCTACTTCGGCGGGGAAGGCCCGACGGTGGACAAGATGCGGCGACTCATGGCCGAGCTCGAGTGGTACGACGCGTCACTCATCCCTGACGCCACCGTGCAGAGGCGCTACGAGCAGAGTCTCGATCGGGAGGAAATGTCGTTGGCGGCGCACTCCGATGACCTGCGTGGTGACTGGCAGGACCTTGAGAATCATCTGCGCACCATTGCGTGCCCGACGCTGTTCGCATGGGGTATGTACGACGCGTTTCTCACGCCCGACTATCCGCTGATGCTGGCTCGAATGGTGCCTCGCGGTCAGCTCTACGTCATGGATCATGCGTCGCATCACCTCCAGGAAGAACGTCCCGCCGATTACCACGCCATGGTCAGCGCGTTCTTGAACTCGAACCAGTCCGCGGTGACATTGTGAGAATCCTCCTCCTGATCGCGGCGGTCCTCGCCGCGGTCTTTGGTCGCAAACAACTGGTGGCCCTCCTTACCAAGACCACTGGGACCTGGGTCGGGGCGCCCAATCAGAAGCGATGACCCTTCACACTGCGCTCGCCAGCATCTCCCGGCAACGCGTGCTGGAAACCTGCGCGGCCTTGGTGAACATCGCGTCGCCGACCGGTGATGAACGACCGCTCGCGGAGCACATCGTCGGGTTGCTGCAGAACGCCGGACTTGAGGGTCGACTCATGGCGATCGATGACCGTATGGCCAATGCATGGGCTCGTCTTCCGGCCAGCGGCCCGCACGCCTCACGCGGTCCAACCGTGATGCTGTACTCGCCGCTCGACACCGTCACGAGCGGTGACGACGACGACGTGCCTTGGGTGGCCGACGCTATCGACGGCCATCTCCGTGCCCACGCGAGGGTGGATGGTGAGCGGGTCGTCGGCCTTGGTGCGCAGAACCCGAAGGGTCATGCAGCGGCCGTGATCGAGGCGGCCTTTGCCCTAGCCGAAACCGATCTTGCTGGTGACGTCATCGTGGCGTTTGGGGCTGGCGGCATGCCTACCAACGCACGGCGTGACCACACCGATCCGTTGCATCGCCGGCACACCGGCCATGGCGTCGGTGCCAGCTTCTTGCTCGAACAGGGCGTGTGGGCCGATGCCGCCATCATTGCGAAGTCGGGTTGGTTCGTGCAGCACGAAGAGGTTGGTATCGCGTGGTCTGACATTCATGTGCCTGGCACGCACACCTACGTTGGCGCGAGGCATCGCATCCCGTATCGCAACCCGATTGCCGATGCCGCCCGGGTCGCGCTGCATCTCGAAGAATGGTTTGCCAAACGCCCCGAGCAGACCGGCAGCCTGGAACCCCAAGCGATGGTCGCGTCGCTTCACAGCGGCTGGGAACGGACGGCAGCATTCCTTCCTGCGGTGGCAACGCTCAGGGTCGACCAGCGGCTGCTTCCCAACACGTCGCCATTGGACGCACACCGAGCGCTTCTGGCCGAGCTGAACACGTTGACCGACATCGATTGTTCCGCCGAGTTGGTGTTAGCGATACCCGGCAGCACGACCGCCCCCGATCACTGGATCTGCGCGGCCGGCCGCCGCGCCTGGGAAGTCATCGAGCAACGACCGCACGTCGAACCGACTGGTCAGAGTGGTGCAACCGACGCCAACATCCTGCGCAACCGCGGCATCCCCACCGTGCGCATCGGTCTACCCAAAGTGCTGGTCGAAGGCCAAGAGCTGGGGTTCGCCGAGGGTATGAACACCGTCGACGCGGCCAGTATGACCACGCTCGCTGAGCTGCTCGTCCGCACCGTCGTGGACGTCTGTAATCGTGATCGAGGTGATCTGTGAGCACGGTCGTTTGTGGTGTGATGGCGTCGCACACCACGCTGATGAACACGAAGTGGGACGCGGTCGACAATCTGGCGCGAGCCCATCAGTTTCGCGATGGACTCGCGGCCGCCAAGCAGTCGTTGATCGACGCCGCAGTGGACGTCGTCATCGTGATCGGGCCGAACCACTTCCGTGGCCTCTGGCTTGATCTGATGCCAACGTTCACGATCGGTGCCGATGAGGTGATTGGCGCTGGAGAACACGGCACGCCATCAGGTCCGCTTCTCAGCGACGGGCCGCTGGCTCGCCACCTGGTCGAGCATCTGAACACCAACGATTTTGACCCTGCCTTCTCGCTGCGACTCACCATCGATCACGGCATCACCCACGCGGTGCAGTATCTCGTTCCCGATGGCACGCCCATCGTGCCGGTCGTCATCAACAGTTTTGCACCACCGCTTCCAACGCTTGCTCGATGCGCCGCGCTTGGCGAGGCGCTCGCGGTCGCGGTGTCCAACGATGGCTCCGGACGACGAGTGGCGGTGATCGGCTCCGGCGGGCTCAGTCACACGCTGCCGTTTCCCGACTGGCGCGCGCCGACATCGGACGATGACGACTATCTCGTTCAGTCGTGGCTCGACGGTCGCAACAACTGGGCGAGCTTCGAGGATCGTCGCCGCAGCATCGTTCTGGCCGCACCGTCAGTCATCAACGAATCGTTCGACCGAGAGGTGCTCGCAACACTGGCCGCAGGCGATGGTCGCTCGCTGCTGCACCACCAGAACGATCTCGTCCAAACGGCGGGCAATGGCGCCAACGAACTACGCAACTGGATCGCGTGCGCGGCGGCCTGCGGCTGGGCGCCGAGCCGCACCGTTGCGTACTCGGCCATGCCCGAATGGCTCACTGGTATGGCCGTTGCGGTTATCGATACACCACAGACTCCCGGAGGAACAGCATGAGTGCATGGCTCGATCTCACCGGCATCGACTTCGCCGTCGACACCGTCGACGCAGGCGGAATCCCGACTCGCCGACTGTTTGCCGGCGACGGGCCCGACGTGGTGTTTCTGCACGGCACCAGCGGGCATCTCGAAGCCTTCACACGCAACATGGCGGCCCACGTGCGGGCCGGCTATCGCTGCCACGCCATGGATATGCTCGGCCATGGGTATACCGGCAAACCCGACTACGACTATGAGATCCCACGCTACGTGGAGCATCTTCATAACTTCCTTGATGCGACCGGCATCACGCAGGTCAACTTGGCGGGGGAGTCCCTTGGTGGATGGGTTGCTGCTGCGTTTGCCGCAGAGTCACCGGAGCGCGTGAAGACCATTCAGCTGATTGCCGCGGGTGGCACCAAGGCCGACCCCGAGATCATGGAACGCATAAAAACCTCCACGCGTCAGGCGGTGCTCACCGACGATCGCGAACTCACCCACAAGCGACTCAACCTGCTCATGCACAATCCGGCCGAGGATGTGTCAGAGGAACTCGTTGACGTGCGGCATCGGATCTATCACCAACCCGACTTTGTCCGGAACATCGACCATCTGCTCTGCCTGCAGGAGATGGAAGTGCGCCAGCGCAATCTGCTGCGACCCGACACCCTCGCCAAGCTTGCCGGCATTCCCACGCTCATCATCTGGGGAAGAAACAACCCTTTCGGCGACGTGCCCGAAGCCCACAAGATGCATGACGACATTCCCGGTTCCGAACTGGTGCTCTTCGACGACTGCGGCCACTGGCCCCAACACGAGCACGCCGACCGCTACAACGCGCTGTCCATCGAGTTTCTCGACAAACACAATCGATGACCGTTCGCCACCGATCGATTCCCGTGCCGTGGGGCGTCGTGCATGTGAGAGAAGCGGGCGTCGGCCATGTGCCGATCGTCTGCCTGCACCAGACGCCGCGATCGGGTGACGAGTTCCGCGAAGTCATGGAACTGCTCAGTCCCTCGCATCGAGTGTTGGCGATGGATCTACCCGGCATGGGTCGCTCAACACCGCACCCCGACGGCGCCGAGATCACGACCTACGCCGAAGCCATCGTCGCTGCCTGTGCGGCGGATGGTATTGAACGATGTCATCTGATCGGTCACCACACAGGGGCCGCGGTGGCAGCGGAGGTGGCGGCGAGTCGGCCGGATCTGATCGCCTCACTGATCCTCAGCTCGCCTCCCTGGATGGACGCCGAAGCGAGAGCTGTGCGCGCCGAGCGAGTTGGTCCCGGTATCGATCAGGTCGAGCGCACCGATGACAGCTCCTATGCCCAAAGACTTTCGGCTGGCCGGGCCGCCTTCTATCCGACCGACCGCCCGGACCTACTACAACGCTTCGTCGACGACGCGCTCCTCGTCGCCGACCCAACAACGGGGCATCGCGCCGTCGGCCGCTGGCGCATGGAAGGCATTCTCCCTGCGCTCGGGCAGCTTCCCGTGACGCTCATCGACCATCAGGCCGACCCCTTCGCCCATCCTCACATCGCCCGCTGGTCGGCCGCGTTGCCCGATGCCCACGTCGCCGTCATTGCGAACGGCATGGTGCCACTCGAATACGCCGCCAAGGCTTTCGCTGCGATCGTGCTCCTGTCGATCACGCCGCGACGCTGGCGAGACTGAGGCGTTCAGCGAACTCCGAGCAGAGTCGGGAGCAGGGCTTGGGCGACTTCGGCGGGGCGTTCTTCGTGTGAGAAGAGCCCTGCGCCTTTGATCACGGTGAGTTGCGCGTTGGGGAACGTGGTGACCATTTCCTCGGCCCACTTGAGCGGGAAGAACGGGTCCTGGTCACCCCACACGAGTTGCACCGGCACCGTGATGCGACGATGCACATCGGCGAGTTGGTGAATGCGTTCCACGTCGAAGCCGTGCAGCATTCGGACCGCCGCGTCGCGGTCGGGCCCGGATCTTGTGGATTGGTTGAAGGAAGAACTCGTCGAACTCGCCGTCGAGCAGCGCACTATCGGCGAACGCGTTGCCGAGCACGAGGCCATTGCGTCGTAGGCGGGGCTGGCCGAGTATCCACCCGAGAGCGGGTGCGATGCCGGGCACGTGACGGGCCACCAGGAATGCCTTGAAGCGCCAGGTCAATCCCTGGGGTTGCTCGGTATTGATCAGACCCATCGACCGCAGACGTGAATCTCCCACTAAGGCGTGTCGCGCGATCAAACCCCCGCTGTCGTGACCAACGACGGCGACATCATCGAGTTCGAGAATGTCCAGCACCCGTCGGACGGTGCGAATGTGCTGATCAATGGTCAGCGTGGTGTCGGTGGTAAAGCGGCTTGATCCGGCACCCGGGAGATCGATCACGTGGCAGGTCACGTGATCGGTGAGGTGGGGGAGCAGGGTGCGGAATGTCGCCCCGCTGACCGGCCAGCCATGGACGAACAACACGTCAGGTCCGCTTCCGATGCGGCGGTAGGCGACCTCACCGGCTCCTACATCGAGGAACCTTTCGGGCTCTTGGCGGAAGAGGTCGGCGGAAGCTGAGGCGGTAAGGGTGGGCATCGAATCCTCCAAGCAGTAGGTACGTCAACACTTTGTAGTGACTACTGCGAAACCGTAGTTGCAGTGATCACTACAATCAAGTCGTGGGGCATAAGTACACGAAAGACGAAATCCTCGCGGGCGCATTGGCGAGCGCATTCGATGGCGGCTTAAGCCAACTCACTTACGGTCGCGTCGCCAAACACCTCGGCGTCAACGACCGCATCATCGTCTACTACTTCCCCACCAAAGACGATCTCGTCGGCGACGTACTGGTGTCCATGGGTATGCAACTCCAACAGACGCTGGCCCCAGCGTTCGCCGCATCATGCGCCGACCACATCGCTCTCATGCGAGCAGCATGGCCGATCCTGGCCCACGCCGATGCCGACCCAATCTTTGCCCTTTTCTTCGAAGCCAGCGGCCTCGCGGCGATCGGGCGTGATCCCTACCGAAGCCTGGTGCCGCAACTTGTCGACCTATGGATTTCCTGGGCCGCCGAGTTCGTCCCCGGAACACCTAAGCAGCGGCGCACCGAAGCCGAGACCGCCATTGCCCTCTTGGACGGTCTTCTTCTCCTGCGCCAAGTCGCTGGCGCCGCCGCGGCCGATCGCGTCGCAAAGCGACTCGGCATCCGTTAAGCGTTACCGCCGTCCTCGCCATTGGTTGGCCCGCTGGTTCTTGTTCGGCGAGTTCTGCGGTGGTGACGACACGTTTGGCTCGGGTTGCCTCTGCGCCGAGCAGCAGAGTTCTGACCCGTTCGAAAGCGCACCGTAACGCGTCTCGATCCAAGCCACGCTTCATCCATGCAAGCCAGTCGGGCCTCCGCCGCGAGACTTCCAGACGGCCCCGCGAGTCCATTGCCAGACGATGTCGATGTAGGGCCCAGAGCTCGCTTCATTGACGCGCATTGCCCAAACGGTGTCGATTGCATCGTGTACGGCCGGGTCTTGGATGGGTAGAAGGCCATTGAGAGCCGTGTGGGCATTACGGGCGGAAGTATCGATCCACATGGCGAGGTGCCGCTCGCCCACATCAGCGCAGCTCAGCTTTTGGACATTGTCGGTGCGGGTGCCGTGGTCGGCGACGATGTTAACTACGTCGATCGAATCCACCCAGTATCCGGTGCCGATGTAGCTCAGGCATATGCCTGCGCCGTTGTCTTCCGCCTGAACGCTTGCGATGCCAAGCGATCCGAGCCGTACGTCTTCCTCCGCGCAACACCAATGCTGACCCTTACCCTCGTACTCGATAAGAATCGCTGGCAGCTTCTTTCTGAGCTCTCAGTATTTGGGATTCTTTTGGCCAGACCAACGTCCCAACCAAGTCGGAGCCCGGCGGGGTCGAGAGGATACGTGTGCGCCGCTGATACGGTTTTCAGCATTGCCGCGTCGACACCACCGGTCACTTCGGCAGCCAAGACCTGGCCATCTTTGAGGACGATCTCATAGTCGTGCTGGCCGTCGGCTGAGCCATCGTCGATCCGCTGCGCTAAGCCTCCGACAACGGCGACGATACGAGCGATGACCAGTTCCTCACCTCATTCTGCGTGCCGTCCACAGTTGCAGGCTACGCGCTGAGACGCGCTCGCTCAAACCTTGGTCGAGCCTCACTGCGAGCAGCCGACTCGAACAGCTACCGCTCGAGGTCACGTTCGAGCAGCACGGCACGTCGAGAGATGCGGACGCAAACGACATGGTTCGTTTGGTCGATAGAATAGCCGAGCCCGACGCCTCGGCGATGATGGCCGAGTTCGCCCGAGCAGGTCGATTGTTGTTCGTCATCGGAGCGGTCGCCTCGGGCCGCACCGTCGTGCTCCCGGCCCTCACCACGCCCCGGTGACTATCGAGCCACGACCTGAACATGCCGTCACCCATCGGCGAACTGCCGCCAAATCTCGCAAGCCCATTCTGAATGGACTTGTTGTAATTCGCGACCTCCTTCTCCACTCCATCTCAAGCCAACCGGGATGAAGTGGTTGCAGAAGCGACCGGCCGGGTGCATACTGAGAGAGCCTTAGGGACGCCCTAGAGAAGTCGGAGGCCTCGGTGCCCAGCCGGAATGACTGGAGCCGGGGCTGACGCATTTTTAGGGCTCGACATGCAGAATTGTCAGTCTCGCCGGTCTCAACGATCGCCACCAATGGTCCGAACCCGGCGTGTCACTGAAATGGGTGGACGCCATCCATGCTACGGCATCAGCGACCCACAGAATCGGAGACGCTGACTTCGAGACGAAGTCGACCCTCGGGCTCGGCTGGTGTCGCATTCGGCGGACGAGGTCAGTAACCGTGAACTCGTCGCGCTTGTCGAGGTGTTGACCGCGGCCCTCAATCCGAAAGCAGGCGACAGGCGTCGGCTGGTGGAGCGCCTCGCAGACAACCGACGACAGGCACGCTGCTCGTGCACGTTCCTGCTGTCGACTCGGCACGCCTTGAGCGACCGCTACGGTCACGTCAAGTGTCAGCTCATTCGTGACGCCGATGAATTCTCGACGACGATTGGCCGGCTCGTCTCGCCAGTGCAGATATCGCTGGTCGGGGAATCGAAGGTCGTCGAGCCGATCAATTCGACGGGAGTCAATCTGGGCGCGTACGGCTGCGACGACGTAGACGACTCCGTTGACCGACGATCGGGCGCTCTCGTCTATCCAAAGCTCCGATGCTGCGGTTCGGCTCATGTGAGCATAGCGATCACGGTGCCTACCTCTATTGTGAGCGAATCAAAACTCGCCAGCAACTCATCTGAGGACGGGCAGCATGGTGGCGTGAAATGTCCACATGGTTGGGCCCGGCGCGATATCGACGGTTACGTCGAATCGGCTAATGGGTCGACCGTGGCGGTTCTTCCAGCCTCCGCTCATGCAACGCTCCGTTTCTCGGAGCATCTCTTCCCAACCGGCGGCAAGCTCGGAGTCACCGACGGCCCGAAGGACGTCCGCAAGCCGGTAAAGAGCAACCAGCCGCTGGACCGCATTGGCGCGATTGATGCTGGTCGAGAGGGTCGGCGATCGTTCGGTCTGTGTGTTCATGTCACGCATCATGGCCAGGGGGTGTTACGAAGTTCCTTGAGCATGTGCTGCGCGGGTCGGTCTCGCACAGGAGTGCCCGCCCACCCTGCCCGACGCCGGGTGGCCATCGGACTCACCTGCGCCGCGTACCATTTCACAAATGGGCGCACCTGACGTTGAGCACGAACCATTCATGACCCTGAATCTGATGCTGCGCAGGCTGCCAATCGGCACCACGCCGTATGGCACGCGGGTGGAAGTTCCCTTCGAGGGCATGGCCACCTCGGAGCTGTGGGAGGGCGAGCGGGAGGTCTACGGCATCGACCACATCACGTTGAGCACCACCGGCACATCGCGCATCGACGTGCATGTCATCATCTCGGGCGACGACGAGGTGATCACCTATCGCGGCAACGGCCGCAGCACCGCCATCGGAGTGCGAGAAGGCGTGATCTTCGAAACCGCGTCCGAGCGGCTCGCGTGGCTAAATGACGCCTTCGCCATCGGCAAGGGAACTCGCAACGGCGACCACCTTCTGATCGAACTGTACCGCATCACCTCGTAATAACGTTCGCAAACCCGTCGGGCGCGCCCCACACTGCGACCCGCCACGGTAGGAAGAGTGGATCAGGCGATGCGTTCACGCCCCGCCGCCTTTGTGATGAGTGCCGCTGGGTGCGGGCGCCCCAAGTCGTTGGCTGATCGATGCTGCGGTCGTGCAGACCAGGCTCGATGTTGCCGGGTCGAGACGGTCAAGTGATGTCGTCACCGAGATGGCACCGACGACGGCGCCGCCGAGACCGATGAGCGGTGCGGCCATGGATGCAAACCCCTCCACCATCTCTTCGTGCTCGACTGCGTACCCGAGACTCCGGGCGCGGGCCAGATCTTGCGCAAGTTCAAGGGGGTTGATCAGAGTCTTTGACGTGATCGCTGGCAGTGATCCGCTCAAGATTCGACGCGTCCATTCCGGATCACCGAACGCCAACATGGCCTTGCCTGTTGCGGAGGCATGAAACGGTGCGTTACTCGTGACACTCGACGGTGTCGGCGTGGATGAACGGGCCACCAGTTTGTCGACGTAGAGCACCATGTCGGGAAGTGGAACCGCCAGGTGGATGCTGTGCCCGGTCGCGGAGAGCAGTTCTTCCATGAATGGCAGGGCCGTGTCGCGAAAGCGGCGACGAGTCGGCACCCGTGCGCCGAGGTCGAACAGGCGTGGTCCCAGACGGAAGCCATCACCGTTGCGTTCGACGACACCCCACTCGATCAGCTCGATGCAGATGCGATGGACGCTCGATTTCGCAACGCCCGAGGTACGCGCCAGTTCCGACAGGCCCATGGTGCTGCCGTCGGCGGCGAGCGCATCAAGGATCCTCTCCACTTTTTGTAACAGCGAGGGAGCGCCGGCCATGCAGATTCAGACTAAGGACAGGACGTCGAGGTCTTTGGTGGTGCCGTCGTAAACAAGCTCGCCATCACGTAACGCAATACAGCGTGACACTCGTTGTACGAAGGCCAACTCGTGGGTGGCGACCACGAGCGCCGCGCCGCGATCGTGGGCTTCGTCGAGCAGTTTGAGCAGCGCGGTTTTACCGGTCGCGTCCAAACCTACGAAGGGTTCGTCGACCAGAAGCAGATCGAACGGCCGCACGAAGGCCATAGCGATGGCAGCCTTCTGCTTGAGGCCGCGACTGAACGTGGTGGGCAGATCATCAGCCCGCTCGTAGAGCCCCAGTTCGCCCAAAAGGTCCGCGCCCTGCTGTTCCCAGTCGCCGTTGCCGTGAAGTCGGGCAATCAACTCGAGGTGTTCCCACACCGACAGATCGTCGTAGAACGTCGGCTGATCCGACAGGTACGCCAGCTTGGCCCGCGCTTCAAGCGAACCGCCGGTGTGGCCGCCGATGGTGACCTCGCCGTCGGTCTTGTCGAGTAAGCCGGCCACCATTCGCATCATGGTGGTTTTGCCGGATCCGTTGTGACCGATGAGCACGACCGCTTCACCATCTTTGATCGTGAGGTCGAGCGGTTCGAGTGCAACAAGGTCGCCGTAGGTTCGGGTAAGGCCCTTAAGGCCGAGGGCGATCATCGAGTGTCCTTTTTCATGCTTGCTTCCGGCGGGCCGCGGCCTGCTCCTGAGAGTCCTTCATGGTCTGCTTCCACCACGCGCGGGCCGCATCACGATGTCGCACCCAGACGGCCACAAACGCAACAACGAAGGCAACAAGAATGGTGGTGCGGAGAAGCGAAGCGAGCGGGTCGAAATTGGCGGCCTTGGCCCGCTCGGCCATGAGGAGTGGCACGCCGCCGAGCATGGCGATGATGAACGGCCAAGCGGCCCGTGCCGCGATCTTCGCGCCCATCATTTCGGGGGGCAGCACCTGGGCTGACGCAGTCTGCTCGGGCGCACCCATCATGACCGAGATCACCGCGCCGGCAAGCCCGGTCAGCAACGCGACGGGAGCTGCGAGTGCGACGATCTTGCGGTCGAGGTTGTTGTGCACCGACAGAAACGCAACGCCGGCAGTGACGATCGAAAGCAGCACCGACGCCACCGCCGACGCAGGAAGGTGGCGGAGGAAGAACAAGCCTCGATCGATTGGCGTGGCGTCGGTGCGGTCGACGTGGTCGACGGCCTGGGCCAGCGGCTCGAGGATGTCGAGTCCGATGAGATAGCTGCAGATGCCCGACACGAAGATCAGCGCGCCGTTACCGTTGTAGGTAGCCGGAATTATCAGGCCGACGATGGCAGCGAGCCCAACCATGCGTACGACTCGACCAACCGGCGTGCGCAGCAAGCCCTGCCATGAGCGACCCCACACCGGGAACTTCCGTTTGGGCTTGCGCTTGCGCAACCCGAACCACGGGTTGGTGCGTGGTGCTTCCGCGGTGAGTTGACGGCGCAGCACCGTGACGGTGCGGAGGTCCTGCATGGTGACGGCGAAGCGAAGCTGGCCGACGAGCGCGGTGCGCCTCTCGGCGTTCTCCAACGACAGCCGATCAAGGCGGCTGAGTCCGAACGCGATGGCGGC
The DNA here is from genome assembly GCA_963791625.1 of uncultured Acidimicrobiales bacterium. Lineage (GTDB taxonomy): Bacteria > Actinomycetota > Acidimicrobiia > Acidimicrobiales > Ilumatobacteraceae > JANMCE01. The sequence goes on along the minus strand of CAWBTA010000015.1, from coordinate 975,716 downwards.
GGCGATGACGACGAGAGCGAGGGCGTCGAGGGGTCGCACCCGAAGTGCCCACAGTCCGATGCTGCCAATAGCTGTCGTCGGCCACGCCAGCTTGCCCAGCAGATCGGCGATTGCACCAGCCAGCACGATGCCGGCGAGCGCGGTCGCAAGGGCCCGCTTCAACCGGATGCCGGACGCAACGAAGGCGAAAGCCACCATGGCTAGCCCGGCCACCAGACCGAAACCGGCGCCCGATGCCGCCCAACTCCACCGATTGCCGGGGAGACGGCGGGCGGCCATCACACCGAACGCCGCGCCGAAGGCAAGTCCACCGAAGGCGGTGTGGCGGACCGACTTGATCGCTGAGGACATGAGCACGGTGCGGCGGTTGATCGGGGCCAAAAGTACATGACGTACCTCGGCGGGTTCGAGCGCCAACGGGCCGCCGCGGCTGCCAGACCGCAGTCCAACAGCAATGGCGAGTGCGGCCACGATGCCGAGCGCCGCCGGACCGTGTTGTCGGACCGAAATCAATTCGCTTTCGGTCACCTTGTTGCCACCAATGAGACCTGAAACCCACAAGATGACGAGGATGCCGACAAATCCGGTCAGGTAGGCGCGGTAGGCGGCCTCAAACCAGTCGAGTTTGGCGATGCGATTCTTGCGACGTTGCGCGCGAAGCTCTGGAAGCGCGGCCAGACCAGTAGAAGACACGAAGAAACCCTAGTGGGCGCCGGTTGCAACCGGACGAGCAGGATCAGCGGCCCAGCCGGAGAACGATGGCACGAACAGCTTGGCGTTGGTGATTCCAGCCAGTTCCAACGCGATCAGGTTGGCGCAGGTCGACACGCCCGAACCGCACGATCCTGCCACATCGCCGTTGTCGTAAATGCCGAGTGCTTCAAAACGGGCACGCAGTTGCGCTGGCGGGAGAAAGCGACCGGTGGCGGGGTCCAGGTTCTGATTCCACGGGGCGCTCACGGCACCAGGAATGTGGCCGGCTCGTGCTTCGACGGGCTCGTTCTCGCCCCGGTAGCGCTCGGCCGAGCGCGCATCGAGCACCGTCAGGGAAGCCCCGGCATGCGCGGCGACATCGTCCACGCTGACGATCTTGTCGGCTGGCCATCGAACAGAGGCGACCTTGGTTTGTTCCCGTGGAATCGATGGTCCGCTCGCCGTCGCGCCAGACCACGAATGAAGGCCACCATCCAGCAGGGCAGCGTTTCGGCCGATGGCGCGCAACATCCACACCAGCCGTCCCGCGGTGCCACCGCCGGAGTCGTCATAGGCCACGACCGTGTCGTGTTCGCCGATACCGAGTCGTCCGAGATTGGCGGCAAACCCTTCGGGCGATGGAAGGGGATGGCGCCCATCAGTGGCACGACCATGGCCGGACAGATCGCTATTCAGGTCGACAAAGATCGCCCCGGCGATGTGTTTTGTCTCGAATGCCTCGCGGCCATCGCGGCCGTCGAGGTACCAGCGGACGTCGGCCAGGATGGCATCGGGGTGCGAAGCGACCCAGGTTTCATCGACCAGGATCGGGCAATCGGCAGACATGTGACCCATCGTAGGACCCACCTGCACCGACACCGAACCGGCCGACCGACCAGAATGGGGATCCCATGAGCATTGAATCGGCCGAGCGTTTCTTCGCCTTCCTCACTATCGCCGCTTTGGTGGGGGTGTTGGTCGCTACCGTAGGCCGGTTCGTTCCATCGTTATCGGGCTCGGTTGCGACGCTTCGCGCCAACCGCGTAACGGTGGCTGCGGTCGTGGCGGTGACGGCTATGGGTGGCAGTCTCTATTTCAGTGAAGTGGGCCACCTCACACCCTGCCTGTTCTGCTGGTATCAGCGCTGTCTCATGTATCCGCTCGCCATTGTGTTGACGGTCGCGGCGATTCGGCGGGATGACAAGGTGCGTCCCTACGCGCTTGCGTTGGCGGGCATTGGTGCGCTCGTCTCGACGTATCACTATCTGCTCGAATGGATTCACAGCCTCGACACTGGCGCGTGCGCGGTAAGTGTTCCCTGTACGTTCGTGTACTTCCGTCAGTTCGGCTTCATGTCCCTGGCGTTCATGGCCCTGACCGGCTTCACCTTCATCTTCACGCTCTTCACGCTCCCCGGAGAATCCAAATGAATTCCCAACCCTTGCCCCCGCCACCCCTACCGCCCTCCAACGAGGCGAACGTCGCGCCCAAGAAATCGGGCACCGGTAAGATCCTTGCGATCGGCGCAGCGGTTCTGCTGGGCGCGCTGGCGTTGACGTTCATTACGAGCAATAAGAACGACAAGAAGGTCACCACGGTAGCCACCAGCGTTCCGGGCAAGACGGGGGCGACCACCGTTGCGGGCTCAGCTGCGGCGTCGGCCGGACCGGCGGAGAACCAGCCCGTCACCATCGTGGGCAATGCGCTCGTACCACTTCCTGAGAAGGGGCCAGATCCGGCGGTTGGTGCCACGGCGCCGACGATCGATGGTCACGACTTCACGGGAAAGGCCGTCAGTATCAAGCCGGGCGACGGCAAGGCGAAGCTGGTTCTGTTCGTGGCGCACTGGTGCCCACACTGTCAGCGTGAAGTGCCCCGCATTGTGAAGTGGGCGAACGACGGGTCCATCCCGAAATCAATTGAAGTGGTCGCGGTCTCAACGGGTGTGAAGTCGGACCAGAACAACTTTCCGCCGTCGGCGTGGCTAGTGAAAGAGAACTGGCCGGGAGCGATCGTGGCGGACGACACGAAATCTCAAGCAGCCCTCGCCTATGGCCTGACCGGGTTTCCGTTCTTTGCCCTGGTGGACGGTGCGGGCAAGGTTGTCGCTCGCGACAGTGGTGAGAAGGAACTCGCAGAGATCCAGGCACTCATCGCCAAGATCGCGGTCTGAGTTCTTCCCATGAGCTCCTTCCGGATTGCGCAGATCAGCGATACTCATCTGCGCCAGCAGCCCGCCGACCTCGCTGATTTTCTGGGCCCCGACGCCTGTCTCGAACGAACGGTTGACGCGCTACGAGCCCACTCGCCCGACGCGGTGCTGTTGACCGGTGATATCGCCGATGACGCGTCGTTCGAAGCGACGAGCCGAGTCCGAACGATCGTTGAGCTGCTTGGTGTTCCCATCATTGCCACGCCGGGAAATCATGACGTCACGGCTCAGGTGGAGCAGGTCTTTGGCGGCAATAGCGTGACCGTGCCGGGGTGGGACATCGTGGTCGTCAATACGGTCATCCCGGAAACGGAACATGGCCGGGTCGACATTGAGATGCTGGCAGAACAGCTAGCGCAGACCGAAGGTCGACCGACGTTGATCGCTATGCATCATCCACCTATCACGCTCAGTACCCACCGTTGGTTCCAGCTCGACGGTGCCAGCGACATGGTGCGGCTCGTTACGGAGCATCGCAACGTCAAGGCTGTGGTGAGCGGTCACCTACATCAAGCGTTCGCCGTGCAGATTGATCATGCGTCGTACATCGGCTGTCCGTCAGCCTGGTATGCAATCGCGCACGCAGGCAGCACGTGGGTCGAGGCCAAGGCCGGTTTGGTCGGTGCCAATCTCTACGAGTTGAACGCCGACGGAACCTTCACCTGGCAGCCCATCACTCGATCTTGAGGGACCCGCTCCGGTGGTGCCTGGCGGCGGCAAGGATGTCGGTCACGGCGTGCCAACCGGACATGCCGTGCACGCCGGCGCCGGGCGGTGTTGAGGACGAGCAGAGCCAGAACCCTTCGACGGGTGTCCGGTAGGGAGAAAAGGTGATGCTCGGTCGAGCGATCGATCGCAACCCGGCGAGGCTGCCCCCGGCAACGTCACCCCCGACGTAATTCTGGTTGTACGTGGCAAAGCCCGATGCCGTGATTACCTTCTTGGCCCGAACGATGTCCCGCCAGCCGGGAGCAAACCGATCGAACTGGGTCTCGATGGCGGCGCTCGCGTCGACCGTCGAGCCGTTCGGCACGTGGCAATACGGCCCACAGCGGCTCGCCCGCACCCGTTCGCCTGGTCGGGTCGGCGACGGCGGGTTGCGTGACCAACACATAGGGCCGATCGGCTTCATGGCCGGCTGCCACCTGCCGTTGGGCCGTGAGTATCTCGGTCATCGTGCCGCCGAGGTGGACGGTGGCTGCGGTGCCGACCGAGGGGTTCGTCCAGGGCATCGGTGCGCTCAACACGTAGTCAACCTTGCAGCTGCCGGGTCCGTGCTTGAAGTTGCGGTAGGCCCGACCCGAGTACCCGGTGATAGTGGCGAACTGTCCAGGATTGGTGTCGAGCAGCGTGGCCTTCGAGGTGGGAAGGTCGAGGCGGGACCGCACCGGATGGTCCGTGCGGATGACACCGCCGTGTTCGACGATCACCTGGGCCAGGGCGTTCATGATTGTTTGCGAACCGCCCTCGGCGACCGGCCAACCGACCCGGTGTCCAGCGGCTCCGAGGAACAGGCCGACGCCGGTGGTCAGCGGCCGGTCGAGGGGTTGGATGGCGTGTCCGGCCATGCCGGCGAACAGTGCTGCGGCCCGCTCGTCGTTCAGCCACTTTCCGACCTGTTTGGCCGGGAGCGCGCTTGGCGCGAGTCGGGCCAAGGTGACGGGGTGGCGAGGGAACTGCAGCAGCGGACTGAGCAGGGTAGTGACCACCTTGGGCCAGCGTTCGAGCAGCGGACCGAAGAGCGTTGCCCAACGATCGTTGTCGAACTGAGCCGTTGTGGTGGCCAGGTCGCGATACAGAATGGCCGCGTCACCATGGTCGAGCGGGTGGGCAGCCACCGTTTCGCTGTGCCGCCACGTGACGCCGTAGCGCTCAAGCTGCAACGCAGCGAATGCGGGCGACGCGATGCCGAGTGGATGAGCGGCTGCGCAGATGTCGTGTCGCACGCCGGGCACGTCGAGTTCCGTCGTGCGGCATCCTCCGCCGATGGTGTCGGCCGCCTCCAGCACGCAGACCGACCAGCCCAGGGTTGCGAGGCGTGCGCCGCGCCGTGAGGCCGTTTGGACCCGCGCCAACGATGACCGCATCGAATGCCGTCAACAGACACCTCCCGTGAGGGCCCGATTCTGGTGGATACGTCTCTGACTCACCTTGGTGCTCGTCCGGCTACTTCCGCCTCGGATAGGACATCCCTCAAGGATCTCCCCGTAGCTACCGCCGCCGCCAAGGCGTCGTCTTGCTCGACTTTGACGCGGTTGGCGCTGCGCTTGATGCGGATGACGTGGCCGTCAACGGCAACCGTGCCCTCTTCGCGCTCCTGCGGCCACCGTTCGGCAGTCGTTGCCCGTACCCCGAGCGTGCCGGATTCCCTGATCAGCACCTCACGAATCTCGGCTGCCTTTGCGGGATCACAGAGCGCGTGCAACGTGTGCGCGGGGCGGCCCTTCTTCATCACGATCGGTGTAGCCCATGCATCGTGCGCTCCGGCTTCAAGCAGCGATGTAATTGCATATGCAAGTACTTCGCCCGTTACGTCATCGACATTGGCGGCCAGCTCCACCGCGGCTACACCCGAGTTATTCGCCGGAGCCTTCTGCCCGATGATCACTTGCACGAGGTTGGGTCGCTCTGCCATGGTGCGGCCGCCTGCGCCGTAGCCGATGTGCTGGACGGTCATGGACGGGATCGGGCCGAACGCGGCGGCCAGAGTTGTCATGAGCGCCGCGCCGGTTGGGGTGGTGAGTTCCATAGGAAGCTCCAGGCCATAAGTGGGTGCGTTCGCTCGGGCAAGCAGGCCGACAACCGCCGGCACCGGGTTGGGGAGGATGCCGTGGTCAGCCCGCACCGTGCCAAGGCCCTGCGCGATAGGCGAACAATACACAGCGTCCACACCCAAGTCTTCCAAGGCGGCGCAAACCCCGATGACGTCCACGATTGCGTCCAAACTGCCGACCTCGTGGAAGTGGATATCGTCCACCGACGTGTTGTGAATGGCGGCCTCCACCTCGGCCAGCGCGGTGAAGGCGGCGAGGGCTCGGGCGTGGACGCGGGGGGCAGTTGGGCGTCGGCGAGGAGGGTGCGGATGTCGGCGAACGAGCGCTCGTGGGTGGTGTCCTCTACCTCCACCAATGCTCTCGTGGCACCAATGCCGTTGCGTTGCGTACGTTCCTTCGCCAAGTGACCACCCGGCGATGGGGAGATGCCTGAGCGAAGCGTTGACGGCATCGATGTCGGCACCGGCGTCGAGGAGGGCGCCGAGTGCCATGTCACCGGCCACACCCGAGAAACAGTGGAACCACGCCACAGTCGTCATGCGGTGCGCCCGCTGAAGAGGCGTGCGACCGCGCAGGCCGCGCCGAAGCCATTGTCGATGCCAACGACGGTGACGCCACTCGCACAGCTCGACAGCATCGCAAGCAGTGCCGTGACGCCGTCGAACGATGATCCGTAACCAACGCTGGTGGGCACTGCGATGACCGGCGCGGCGGTGAGACCACCGATCACACTGGCGAGCGCACCTTCCATACCTGCGACCGCAACGATCGCGTCGGCGGCCGCGAGGGTGTCGACGTGGGGGAGGAGGCGATGAAGGCCGGCGACACCAACGTCGGTCAGTCGCGTCGGCGTGTAGCCGTAGGCGGTGAGGATGGTGGCGCACTCATCGGCCACGCTGAGGTCGGCCGTGCCTGCGGCAGCAATCATGATCTGCTGCGTGTGGCTGGCGGGTGTCGCCCGCCAGACCAGGGTGGCTCCGAGCAGTTGGCCGTCGGAATGTTCGGCCAGGGCGGCTTTGGCCTGATCATCGGTCGTGCGGGTGACAATGACCGGGCCCGCTGCCGTTGGCGAGCAGTTCGCGACGATGCCAACGACCTGCTCGGGTGTCTTGCCCGGCCCGTACACGGCTTCGGGCTGACCCTGGCGCAGCGCACGGTGGTGGTCGACGCGTGCGTAACCCAGGTCGGCAAACGGCAGCCTGCGCAGCAGCGCCACAGCGTCATCGGGCGCGACAGAACCGTTCGCAACAGCCGCCATGATGCGGGCGAGATCGTCGACGTCCACCGCTCCAGTGTGGCGGGTGGGACAACTCGGGGCCACATTCAGCCTTGGTGACCTAACCTTTCCGTCGTGCCAACTGTTGATGTGACCCAGCGCCGGATCGGTTTCCTCGGACCGCGTGGCACCTTTACCGAGCAGGCCCTCTTGAGCCAGCCCGACCTTGCGGCCGGTGTCCTGATGCCGATGCGCTCCATGCCCGATGTGCTGTCGGCGGTGGAAGCGGGTGAGGTTGATCTGGGCTTCATCGCCATCGAGAACTCAATAGAGGGCACCGTCAATATCTCCCAGGACGAGCTGGTGTTCAACCACGACCTCCTCATCCAGCGCGAAGTCGTGCTCGACATCGAGCACTGTTTGCTTGCCTTGCCCGGCACGAAGCTGGAAGACGTGAAGGTCGTGCTGTCGATTTTGGTCGCCACCGCCCAGTGCCACGAGTGGGTGAAGACGAATCTGCCGTTGGCCGACCGTCGCGCCGCCGACTCCACCGCAGGTGCCGCGCAAACGATTGCCGAAGAAAAGCTGGTGGGCGTGGCTGCCATTGCACCCCGCGTTTCTGCTGCGATGTACGGCCTCGACGTCGTGGCCGGCAACATCGCCGACCATCCAGGAAATCAGACGCGTTTCGTGGTCGTTGCCCGTTCGGGCATTCCGCGCGCAACCGGTCACGACAAGACGTCCATCGTTGTGTACCAGCGCGCCGATGAGCCCGGTTCGCTCATTTCCATCCTGGCCGAGTTCGCCGCTCGCCGTATCAACCTGAACAAGTTGGAGAGCCGCCCCACCAAGGCCGGCGGGCTCGGTGACTACTGTTTTGTCATTGACGCCGAAGGCCACATCGAAGATGAAGTGCTGGCCGACGCGTTACGTGATCTGCACGCCAAACAGGGCGGAGTGAAGTTCCTCGGCTCCTACCCCGCTGCCGGCCGAGACGCTCACGACATCCGCGCCCACGCCGATGCCACCTGGCAACGCGCCGATGACTGGATCAACGACCTCCGCCGCCGCATCACGCCGTAACCCTCCAACTCGCCGCCCTTTACCCTCCAACCCGACCCTGTTTTGCTTCCAGCGGCACGTTCAGGCCGAGGTTGGGGGGTAACTCTGGCCGAGTTGGAGGGCGGGTGTGCCTAAGATGGTCGACGGAACGGTGGCAGAGTGGCCGAATGCACCCGCCTTGAAAGCGGACGTACCGAGAGGTACCGAGAGTTCAAATCTCTCCCGTTCCGCGCTTTGATTTGCGGACGTCTGTGGAAGTCCTCAACGTGGGCTCGCGCTGACACGATATGAACGGCGATCGTGTACGAGAATTCTGTGGTGCCGCCGGTGTTCATGGCCACGATGCGCGCGTTCTGTCTGTGCGCCAAGGATTGCGTCACGACGCCGAACTCGACCCGCGGTCTGGTGGGAGGTGAGCGACGACGGACAGAAGCGTGCTCTGTCCGGTGTGCGGTGCGACGGCGACATTGGCGAATCCGTGGCGGCGGCAGTGTTCGGCGAACGATTCGGCCTGCTCGTGCGTCCAGCCGTGGCTGGCTGTGCCGGCGGCGTTGGTGTCGTGGATGCGACGTTCCACGGCCAGGAGCCGGCCAGCGGGTGCGAGAACGCGCCGTGCCTCAGCGAGGCCGGCGTCGATGTCGTGCCAATGGTGAACTGTGGCCAGCGACCACACGACCTGTGCCCAGTTGTCGCCGACGGGGAGTGACTCGGCGGTACCGATCCGCCAACTCACGTCAGGTTTGGCGCGCCATCGGAGACGAGCAAGGCGCAACATGACCGGGGCAGGGTCGACACCAATCACCTCGGCACCTTTTGCGCGTGCGTAGCTGACGGCGATCCCGGGCCCGCATCCGATGTCAACGAGTCGTTCGCATGCTTGCAGTTCGGAGAGTTCGATCGCCAACTGCGCCGCTCGGTTACGTCCGAAGAGAAACGACAGGCCTGCGAGAAGTCCGCTCGGACCGGAGAAGCCAGGATGGGTGGAGTGGTGATTCGGTGCGGGGTCGACGCCGATTTCATGGTGGGTGGAGTCCGTTGATTGAGTGTCCATGTTGCTACCTTGGCGGTTGAACCTGGGTTTAAGTCAAGCCATTATTGCTGGATGGAACCAGATGACGGGATCCCGATCGGTCAGGTCGCAGAGATGGTCGGTGTTGCCACGTCGACGCTGCGGTACTACGAGCGCCGACGACTGGCGGTAGCGGATGCGCGGGTGTCGGGGCAACGCCGCTACGGGCGGTCGACGGTGCGTCGTGTGGCGTTCGTGCAGATGCTGCAAGACGCTGGCCTTTCGCTCGACGACATCCAGGGAGTACTCGATGCCGACGACAACGACTCGTGGAAACAGATCGCTCGCGAGCGCCTCGTACACCTCGACGAAGAGATCGCCGGTCTCCAGCACTCCAGGGACCTCCTTGCCGCTGCGTTGCTCTGCCGCTTCGATCATCCCCTCGACGAATGTCGAATCATGAACGACGAGATCGACCGTCGCCTCACCAGAACTGACGGGGCGGCAACCTGACCCACCCCATCGGACCATCCACATGACCTGCTCGCTGTCGCGTGAGAGGCTTGGACCACCTTCGCGTTGCGACTCCTTCTCGACTACCTCGACGTTGTCCATGCCCAACAGCGAGAGCCGATCACGAACGTTCTGTGCGACCGGTAGGGTCGTGTTCCATGCCTCTCGAATTGTCCAAGGGTGCCGTTGATATCGGAATCGTGATCCGTGACAGCGACACCTCGCTCGCGTTCTACCGCGACCTCTTGGGTATGCGATTCGACGCCACTATTCCGATGCCGGTCGGCAAGGGCGTCATGCATCGGCTGTGGTGCGGCGACAGCCTGGTGAAACTGGTGCGATTCGACGACGTTCCCGAGGCCTCGAACCCCGGCGGCGGTCTTGGTGCCGCGACGGGTTTCCGCTATCTCACGATTCACGCTTCCAACCTCAGCGAGATGATGGCCGAGTGTGAAGCCGCCGGCGTGAAGATCTTGACTCCGGTTCGTGAGGTGCGGCCCGGCGTAACCATAGGGATGGTGGAAGACCCCGACGGCAACGTGGTCGAATTCGTTACCTACGCCTCATAGGCCCGGTCATCCCAGGCGGGCGACGATGCCGCTGAGCGCCGGGTCGGCGTGCGGCGTGGCGTTCGAACACCATCGGATCATGCCCGGGAACGATCGTTCCGTGGCGTCCGGCGAGTTGCAGTAGGCGGTCGTAGCCCGCAACCATCGCATCGACATCGAACACGATCGGGAACGGTCGCCTTGCGCTCATGTTCTCGTAGTAGTGCGTGGCATCAGAAGCCAGAACCAACCAACCCGAACGCGTGTGCACGCGGACGACTTGCAGGCCGTCGGTGTGACCACCGAGCAAGTGCACCGACAACCCCGGAGCGAGTTCCGCGTCGCCGTCGTGAAAGCCGACTCGCCCGTCGTGCACCGCCGTCACCATTTCGGCCACGTGCCGAGCAGTGAACGAATGGCTCTGCGCATGCGTGGTCATGTGACGTCCGGTGGCGAACGCCATCTCGCGATCCTGCAGATGGAAGCGCGCGTTCGGAAACTGATCGAACCCACCGACATGGTCGTAGTGAAGGTGCGTGAGGATCACACTCGGTGCCGTGGCCGCGTCTACGCCGATGAGCGCGAGTCCTTCCGCTGCACTTCGCAACAATCGGCGCTGCCGTCGATCGGCATCTTCCTGGCCGAAGCCGGTGTCAACCACCCACGTCTGACCGTCGCTCACGATCGCCCAGACGAAATAGTCCATCGGCATGGGTGTGTCGTGCGGATCACCACCTATGAAGTGGTCGGGTCGACGAGCGTCGCGTTCGGCATACTTGATCGCGAACACGTCGTATGCGAGCGGGATGGCCACCGACGTAGGGTACCGAACATGGACGAATCACTCTTCGAAACCGGTATCGAGGCACGCAGTCGTGTCATCGGGCCCGAGTACGTCACCCGGGCCTTTTCGGCTGCCGACACCTTCAGCCGCGAGTTTCAGGAGATGGTCACCGAGTACTGCTGGGGCGGGGTGTGGGGTCGTGACGCGCTCACCGATCGCCAGCGCAGCTTGAACAACCTCTGCATCCTGGCGTCATTGAACCGAGGACATGAATTCAAACTCCATTTCAAGGGGGCACTCAAGAACGGATGCACGCTCGACGAACTGCGCGACACCCTTATCCAGATCATGGTGTACGCCGGCGTTCCGGCCGGTGTCGAGTCGTTCCGCCTTGCTCGCGAGGTACTCGACGCCGAAGGCATCACGCCTCCGCCGACCGACAAACCAATGCCAGACATTCCCGGCGCATGAAATCAGTCGGGTTCATCGGGCTGGGCAAGATGGGAGCGCCCATGGCCACGAACTTGGCAGCGGCGTGCGACCGATTCGTCTGCTACGACCTGATGGGAACGGCCGAGCGCGCACCCGTCGGCGCGACTGCTGCCACATCGGTTGCCGATGTCGCCCGTCAATGCGACACGGTTTTTCTGAGTGTGCCGAACGGCGACGCGACACTTGCGGTCGCCGCCGAGATAGCCGAAGCGTCGGATCGACGAACGACGACCGTGATCGACCTTTCAACAATCGGACCGAACGCTGCTACAGCCGCAGCCACCATGCTTCGCGCCTACGGTATCGACTACTGCGATGGCCCGGTGTCGGGCGGCGCGGCGGGTGCCCGAGCGGCCACGATCTCACTTATGTTCAGTGGACCGACCGCGGTTCTCGATGAACATCGATGGTTGCTTGATGCGTTTACCGGCAACGTGTTCCACGTCGGGGAGCGGGCCGGCCAAGGGCAAGCCATGAAGCTCGCCAACAACTATCTGTCAGCCACCGCGCTCGCGGCAACGTCGGAAGCGATCGTGTTCGGCATGGCGCATGGGCTCGACATGACGACCATGGTCGACGTCATCAACGTATCGACCGGACGCAACTCGGCCAGCGTCGACAAGTTCCCGAACCGCATCATGTCCGGCACGTTCGACGCCGGGTTTTCCACATCACACATGACCAAGGACGTCGGCCTGTTCGTCGATGGGGCTCAGGCCATTGGCACCGCCCACGCGGTGGCCGGCGCGGTCAGCGACACGTGGCACGCGGCCGACGAAGCAATGCCAGGCAGCGATTTCACCGAAATCTGGAAGCATGTGCGTCACGAAGCCGAACCTGGACGGCGATAAATCACGATCTTCCGGGGTTGTTCCCAGGTTGGCCGACGGGTGTACAGAATCTACGATCTGAACTGTACATAATCTAGTCATATGAGTGTACATTATTCCGATGAAGGATGCGCTGCCCCGAGGGCTCTACGGAGTCGCACAGCGCGCCTGGACGCGATCGGCCGTTGTCGTGCTCGAGGGCCTTCGGGCGACAGGAAAAACGACCCTCGCCAAGCAGCTTGTGAACCCCGAGAACTTTCGTACGTTCAACGAGCAGAACGAACGAGACCGGGCAACCGACGACACGGCCGGGTGGGTGGAGGCGCTGCCCGAGGGCACCGTCATTGACGAGGCCCAGCTCGTGCCGCTCCTGCAGCTGTCACTGAAGGACATCATCGACCGCCGAGGTGCGCACGCCGGCCAGTTCTTGCTCACTGGCTCATCGCGCCTGAGTACGAACGAGTTAGGGGGTTCCGATCCGCTCGCTGGTCGTGTAACAAGGCTGCGCCTGCACCCATTTGCCCAGTGTGAGCTGGCGTCCCGACCACTCGATGTCGTGAAGGCGCTCTTTGAGGGCGATCCGAGGTCGTGGGCCGTTCCCGCGTGTACCCATCTCGATATCATCGGCCGGGCGTCACTTGGCGGCTTCCCCTTGTTCCATCAGCCTGACGCGGCGCCGCTCGATGGCCGTGATCGGTCGCTCGCACTGGACAACTACGTGGCGCAGCTGTTCGGAGGCGACGTTTACCAGACTGGACGGGACTCGGAACGAATCGCTCGCACGTTCCGATGGATCACCGCCCGAAGCGGCAGCACCCGCAACTATCAACTCTTTGCGAACGAAATGGAGATGCATCGAGACACGCTGTCCGGTTATCTTGGCGCCCTGTTCGACGTCCACCTTCTGGAACAGGTCCCGGGGTACCGTCCCGGCCTCGACAAACGCGAGACCGACAAAGAGCGACTCTTCGTCGCCGACCCGGCGTTCGTCGCGGCAATGCTGCCCACCGATGCCGATGGGTTGATGCGCAATACAGATGGCTTCTCATCGCTCTTGGAGACCTTCGTTGCGACCGAGGTCATCCGCCTGCTTACCTGGTCGTCAGTTAGTGCAAAGCTGTTTCACTGGCGGGACAGCAACACCAGCGAGGTCGACCTCGTCATCGAGAGGCGTGATGGTTCGCTTATCGGTATCGAGGTGAAGGCGGCACGAGTGGCGAAGGCCGACCATTTCTCCGGGCTGCGTGAGTTCCGCAAACGCTATCCAACCCGATTTCTACGGGGCTTTGTGATTCACTCCGGTGACCACGTCAGTCGTGTCGAAGACGACCTTTGGGCCCTGCCCTTCAGCGCCCTTTGGTCCATCGGGGATCACATCGGTCAAGCCCCTGCGCCGTCGTCGATCGTCGATCGATTCCGCAACCAGATATCCACGATCCGAATCGATCCGTTGATCAGCCCCGAGGCCACCCGGCGGCGGGCGGCGAGCATGGACGAAGTGTTCGAAGACATCGCCGGTTGGATCGAACAGTTCGGCGAAGAACTCAAGCGCGTGGGCATCGAGGTAGCGATCGACGGAACCCCATCGGTATCGGCATCGGCGGAAGGTCCGACAAAATCGGCGCACGTGAGTTGGAGCCGTTACACAAGGCTGACGGCGCGCGGATCGGCGGGTCATGACTACGTCCTTACCGTCGAGGGAAAACAGCTCGGCGATGGCTCAGTCACCTGGTCTATGAATCGCGGGGGAACTCAAACGCACGAAGGCCCCTTTGCTGCCGAGGTCGATCATCGGTCAATCGTCGGACGCATGCTGGAGGCGTTCGTCGATGAGATCCCGGCGATCGTGGCCAGTTTGCGCAATTGATCCGAACGTTGTCTAGAGCGACGGCCCTGGCGGGTCACCAGGCGCCGTGTTCGGCGGCGTCGGTTGCCCAGGCGAGGTGCCAGCGAGGGCCGATGGAGAGGAAGTGTGGTGGGTTGTCGTTCGCCACCGCAAGGCTGTCTAGGTCAAGGCCCTCGTCGGGGCCACCCTTGAGAAGCGTGCCTAGGGCGTCGAGGTCGAATGGGCACCAGCCTGGGCTGACCGTTTCGGTGTTGTGGTCGGCTGAGACCTCTGGCAACAGCACGGTGAGCAGCTCCCGATACTTCGAGAAGGCGGCCACGTCGCGTCCTTCGGGGGCAAGTTCACCAAGTTTGCGGAGCGCCAATTCGACGCCAGGCGCAACGCGCAACGGCGTGACGATTGCGGTGACATATTCGGACATCGGTCGAGGAATGTATCGGTGGCTGAGCGCGTGCCATGAACGGTCAGCTGAGAACTGCAACCCCTCCAGCGTGTCGGGTTCGATTCGTGCTTGCCGAGAGGAAACCTTCGACGCGAGCAGAAGACTGGGAAGGGACAGGGCCACTTCCGACGCAGCGCCGAATCCGTCGTCACCCCACCGGGTAGCGACGTTTTGCACGCCGCTTTGCTGCAGGCCGGCGACGGCAAGAGCGCGCCGCTCATCAACGGCCCCGGGCTCCTGTCGCTCGAACCGATCAAGAAGGTCGCGGCCGTATCGCAGTTGGCGGTTCTCATCGGTGGCGGTGCGCAACGTGTCAAGCGCCCAGCGCAGCGCCTGGCCAATGTCGCTCTCGTCGGAGTTCGCCAACACCTCGGCCTCCTCCTCATCGACACCCCGCCCGTCGAAGCGCTCCCGTTCCGGCCAGTCGTGCGAATCGAGCACGCGACGGAGCTCGATCGCAGCGTGGACCAGCGCGTCAGCCGGATGTCGGCTCGTCCGATGTCCGGCGAGGAGCGGATGCTCGGCCGTCCATGCCAGCGGGTCACTTCCGCCGCCACGGTGCACTCGGACAAGAAGCTCGCTCGGCAGTTGTGCTGCCCGGCGAAGCGCGGTGACGTTGTCGACAAGCGATCGCACGTCGTTCGGATCGATTGTCTTTCCCGCAGTGAGATCACGGGAAATTCGCAACACTTCGTAGTCATGCATGACTTCACTCTTGCCGCGTTGTCGGCGGCGCTGTCGGACAATTTCGCCGATACGGCCGCCGCTCCCGCCGAGGCGCTCAGAGTCTTTACGAAGCTGAGACTTCAAGGGTAGGTAGGTCGAGGAGACACCAGGAGACGCCGACGGTGTGAGCTTCGCCGTCGGAGGCGAGTCCTTCGATGCGGAATGATCCCCACGGTCGGTCAACAACGTCCGCGTAGCGGTGATGGAAATGGCCGTGCATCAACAGGCGCGGCCGAGCGACGTCGACGCAGCGCATGACCTGTCGCTGATTGTGCTCGACGTCCAACCGCAGGTGTGGGTCATTCAGCGGTCGAAAGCCTGGCGGCAAAACTGGCGAGTCGTGCGTGAACAGTACGTCGAGGCGCTCGTCCCCTACACGATCGGTCAACGCCTCGACATCGGCGTCGGTGATTTGCTCCGTTGACCAGCATGATCTGCCCGCGCTGCGAAACTGCCGATCAATAGAGATCGCTCCGCCCATCGCCCCGAATCGGAGGCCACACCATTCCCAAACCGCGCCGCGGTCGGCCCAGTTGTTGATTGTCGGTCGGCCTTCGTTGCGAAGGATCTTCATATCGGGCCAGAAACCGAAGTCGCCCAACTGCACAATTCCGTCACACCCAAATCGAGCGGCCAGCTTGGCCAGCGTTCCGATCCAATCGAGATTCCCGTGCGTATCGCCGGCAATCAAGAGTCGCGCCGTTGCGGAGGCCGGGCCAGGCACAGGCGCGCCGCATCGCTCCCACGACTCGTACACGGAAACAGCGGACATCCTGACAGCGTGCCTCCGACGGTGGGGTACGGGCAATCGGATTTGTCTCAAACAGAGTGGAAGTCCCGCTAGCTCGCTCTCGTAGCCACGAGATCCAGTGTCATGTTTTGGGAAGGATGTGTCTTGGGCATCCACCGTTGCGGTTGTTGGCCGATACGTGCAGGGTGACACGGCGCGCCCTTCCTGCACCACAGGTCACCGATCGGTCGTTGATGTGGCGGCTCGCCGCCCTCATCTTTCTGGTCGCCACCGTGATCAGCATCTTCGAAGCAGCGGTTTGCGCGCCATCTCGCCGAACTGCCGTCTACCTGAGCGTGATACCTCCCGTCCTTCTCGGGTTTGTTGCATGGAGGGTCGGTCCGCGGCTCGCTCCGCGTGCGTCGTTTGCGACGGGTCGCACGATGCTGATTCTGTCGTGTATTCCGGTTGTCGAAATGGAGATCACTTGGCGGTCAACGCCGGTCGCAGGCGCTGCGGGGTTCTTCTTCGCTCTTGTCATCCTCTTCGCCGCATCGTTCTTCAATCCACGGGAGGTTTACGAGACACTGCTCGTGGTTGGTGTCGCCAGCGCTATCGGCTTGCTTCCGCCCAGCTTCTCCGGTGTTGCCTTCTTCACATGGACGCAGACGATGATCGGGCTCACCTCAATAGCGCTCTTCATGACGAGAGTCGTTGGACGGATGCGAAAGCTGTCGTACCGCGATTCGCTCACGGGAGCATTGAATCGACGCGGCTGGGACATGACGCTCAAGGTGGCCGAGGAAGACTTTCCACGCGCCAACGCACCCCTGTCCGTCCTTGTGGCCGACATCGACTCGTTTAAAGACGTGAACGATTCGGGCGGCCATGACGCTGGCGATCAACTCCTGGTCGACATGGTTGAAGCCTCCACGCGGGTGCTCCGGAAGTCGGACGGTTTAGCTCGTCTCGGTGGCGATGAATTCGCTGTTGTTCTTCCTGGCTGTGATCAAGCAAGTGCGGTTCGCCTCGCCAATGCGGTGCTTTCCACTCTCCTCGCCGACACCGGTCGGACATGCTCGATCGGGGTTGCCACTGTTCTCCCCGGCTGTGAACCAAAGGACCTCGTTGCAACGGCCGATCGCGCCATGTATCTCGCAAAGGCATCGGGTCGAGCGTGCGTTCGCACGTTTGTCGTCGGCGAGAATTCACGGAACGAGTTTGCGTTACACGATGGTTGACCGAAACTTTTGCATGAGGTGCGGGCCGGCTTGGATTGGTTCGAAGCGGGGGAGCTCACCGGCGACAAGACACGATGGGATGCATTCGATCCGGGCGTCCCAGTTGGCGTTGTGGAAGAACGCAATCGACTGACGACGCCCTTGACTCGGGACAACCCGGTGCATGGTCGAACGCCACTGATCGTTGGTCCACCGAGCCATGGCATCACCAAGGTTCACTACGAACGATCCGGATTCGACGGTGACATCAGCCCACGATCCGTTGCTGCACTGCACCTGGAGACCGGGCTGCTTCGGATCAGCCAACAACACGGTCAACGTGCCGTAATCGGTGTGCGCCGACGCTCGCTGCTGATCTTCAGCGTGCGGCCCGGCAAGCTCGGGATAGTTGATCATGCGGAGCGCACTCGTATGGCGGTCAATCAAAGGCTCGAAGTGGTTTGCGGGAAGATCCAGCGCGGATGCCATCAACGACAGCAACCGGGCGCACAAGTCAGCCATCGCCGTGAAGTACTGCTCACTGACCGAGCGGAAGTGCGGCAGGTTCGGCCACAGATTCGGTGACCATGCCGAGCCTTCGTCGGGGTCGGTGAAGGCGTGCGTCGGAGCCGCAATCGGACCGACGGTGAAGGTCTCTTTGAGGTCCGGCGGATTCGTGTCGCCGACACTGGCGGAGAGCTGCTCATAGGCGAAGGGCGCATAGCCATACGGGTAGCCGCGAGTCGGCATGGCAACCGATATCTTCTGTTCAAGCGGCAGGTCGAAGAACGATCGGGTCACCGCCCACTGCTGATCGATCAACGTCGGTGAAACGTCGTGACCGGACACGATCAGGAACCCGATGGCGGAGGCGGCTTCGGCAATCTGCTCGGCCGCACGACCGCTGCGCAGGTCGACGGTGGGAACAGAAGGCGGCACCATCTCGTCACGTTAGATCGGTCCTTGCGGCCTCGCGGGCTCGTAACGCGGCGATGACCGGACCGAACTCGTCAAGCGTCCGGATGCCGAAATAGGTGATGCCCCAACGCTCGCCCCGTTCACGAGGCCCACCAAAGAACGCACGGCCCATCACGCGAGCAACGGATCGCCAAGACCGCACGGCACTACTAGGACATCTGGTGCCTCCTCGGTGACCCGGCGGTGCGCGCCGAGATCAGCAACCAAGGCACGGCTGTACTCGCACGCGAAGTCTGTCAACACTCCAAAGCAATCGGGCTGCCTGACTAAGAAGTCGAAAAGCGCGCTCGGAGGTTGGGCAGGACATCGGCGGCGATGCGTTCGAACGTAGGAAGCTGCGCTGGGTCGAGCGGGTAGTAGAGGCCGATGTCGCCGATGCCAAGTTCTGCGACGCGGCTGACCTGATCGACGAAGCGGTCGACAGATTCGTAGTAGCTGATCGTTCCGCCTTTCGGGCGCGCCTGAGCATCGAACATCAAGTACGACCGTTGAAGCGTCGAAGGGTCACGACCGATGGCATCGCAGTAGCCCGACATCACCGCGCAGCGCGCCCGAGTCTCGGCCAGCTGCTCGTCAAACGTGGGAAGGAACGACATGCTGTTCCAGATATCGGCGAAGCGGGTGGCGTGTCGCATCATGCGATGACCGAGCGCGGCGACCATCAGCGGCGGTCTTGGCGTCTGCAGCGGGCGCGGGTTCATGACTGCTCCGTCAACGTTGTAGAAGCGACCGGCAAACGTCGTGACTTCTTGTGAGAGCAGTTGACCGACAATGTCGACGTACTCCTCGAACCGCTCGACACGCTCCCCGGGCGTCCAGTTCGGGAGGCCGGCCATGACGTAGGACGGGTCAATGGTGAGGCCCGTGCCCAGCCCCAGTTCGATCCGACCGTTCGAGATGTGATCGAGGGTCAGCACCTGTCGGGCAAGCATCGCCGGATTGCGAAGCGGTATCTGCGTAACGACCGTCGTCAGCCGAATCGTGCTGGTCGCCTCTGCGATCGCGGCGAGCGCCGTCCACGTTTCGAACCACGGCACGACCGGATTCGTCCAGTCAACGAAGTGGTCAGCCAACGCCACCGCCTCCAGCCCGAGCTGTTCGAGCCGCGTTGCCCGCGCCTTCAGTTCGGCCCACTGCACGTTGGGCAACAACAACACATGAAATCGCAATCCATGAGTTCTCATACGCAAACCCTCGCGCAGATTTCTTACTCTGCCGGTGGAGGGTTGGGCCAGGCAGGCGGATCCCACGATGGTGGTTGAAGGCTGGCGGGCGGTGGCGACGGTAAGCCGATGGCAAGGACGAGTTCCGGCGGCGCCGATTCAACGGATCCGGCCAGGAGGCGTCGGCGCTTCCGACGACGGCGAAGCAGCAGTACGAGCGCCAGCAGCAGAACCAACAAGCCGACGCCGATGCGAGTGGCCGTTTGGCGAACTTTCGTCCGGCCAACTTTTTCCGGCACCACCGAGCAGCGTCGCGACCCCGTCGGCTTTGGCGGTTGCGTCGTCCAGGCGGCCATCGTTGAACGCGGCGCGAGCGGCATCGAAGTCGATGTCGGGATGCTGCCCACGGAGGCCAACCCGCTGGTAGAAGTTCCGTGGCGCGGCCACGATTGCTTGCACCTGGGCCAGTCGATGGATCGCGGCAAGCTGAGCCTCGATCACCTTGTCCATCTCATCGAACGACGTAAGGGCGGCGGCTGACTCGAACATCTTCTGCAGGTCAGAGGTCACTGTCAGGTTGTTGGCCGCGGCCTCCGCATCGAGGGCATCGCGTCGAGTGAGGGTCGTCTTGGCTCGGGTCATGAACTCGGTGACGTCGGCGAACTTCCAATCGCTCATCCATGCAGGGACCACCCCTGGCATCGCCCAACTTCCGATGGCCTGTTTGAAATCCGAGTACGCCGAGCGCGCCGCGGCTCGCACGCTCAAACCATCGGCCTGACTTGGTGTCAGCACATAGGTCTTGAACAGATCCTCGGCCTTGGTGGAACCGCCGACTTCCTGCACCAGATCGAGCAGGCGCTTCCAGTCGGTCTTCTGGGTGCTGTGGACCGGTTCGCCCGGCCCTTGATACGGGTTGAGTTCCTTTACGACCGAGTCATAGACGGCGGCCATCTTCGGTGTGTCGATCTCCTTGAGCAGCTCGTGGAAGACGTAGAACGAGGTGTTGTAGCCGTACTTCTCCTGCAACTCGTCTGCCTTCGTCTTGCGGCCGTTCGGATTGCTCCAAGAGGTCAGCGGCTGCGAGCCCTCACCCTCGACCAGGACTGCCTCCGGTTCCTTCGGTGACTGTTTGAGGAGCGCCTGGGCGCGGCTGGAGTACTCCTCGGCCAGGCCCTCACTCATCCACCGGTCGGTGAAGTAGGTGCGGTTGAACCACGAATGAGCCAACTCATGGAGCACGACATGGTCGTTGAGTTCCTCGCCGACCTCGATAACGCTGTTCTTCGGTTGAAACCAACCGGCCGCGCCGTAGAGGTAGGGCGTGGTGGCCTGGATGACTTCGAGGCCTTTGATCGGGAGTGGTTCGTCGATCAAGGTCGCAAGCGCCGGAACACCGTCTCGAACGTCCTTGGTGGCGAACTCGGCCCAGGCCGTGTCGCCCGGCCATGATCGAACCCCTACCGACACGCCGGCCGTCTCCACCGGGGTTCGCACCAACGCCTCATCGTTCCGTGCCGATACGAACGCGAACCACTTGAATGGATCGGCGATGTTCTCCTCGTTGTAGCTGATCTTCCCGCCCGAGCTTGAACCAGCCTTCAGCTTGGCGCCGAAGAACTCCATGTCCAATGTGGTTGGGGCGACCACGTGCACCGACACGTCGCCCTCATCGCCTTGGCCGATCGCGTAGAACGACGCGTATGCGGCGTTCACCCGTTCATCACTCTTCGTTGTGCGGGGTGCTTCGCCCGCAATGTCATAGGCGACGGTGATCACCCGTGTCTGACCGTTGTAGAGATTGGGAAAGTTCACCTTTAGCTGCTGCAGGTCGGGTATGTCATCGATGGCTGAGATCTCGACCTGCAACGGGCCGCCATTGCTTGTCGCCGTGACGTTGACGGCCGAGTGGGGTATCGCGCTGGTGTGGGCGTAGAAGTAATAGTCGGTGATTACCCGACCCGATGTCGTTGACCCTTTGGTGTTCGTGAGTGTGTAGACCGCTTCGACGTGCACCGTTCCGTCAGTGCCGATGTCGTAGGTAGTGTCGCTGGAAGTATCGAGGCCGTCTCGCGCGAACGCGGCAGTGGAACCGCTGAGCACCAGGACAACGATGGCGCATGCCGCGGCCAGTCGTTGCCTCAATCGATACACCTGACCCGATTCCGCTCGCGCCCTTCGCCGTGTGTGCACGAACGAACGGTACTTCGATCATCGGGGAAGTTCGGCCCCTTTCAAGGCGAGAAAGGAAGGACCGTGTGTTTGGATTTCGTCAATATTCCATTCGATCCCTATCTACATCCTTGCGAACGGTTACCTTGCGTAGTGATCCGGAGCATTTCTGTAGTCACCCGTGGGGATGCCGGGTTCAAAGGGAGGCCTGCCGTGGATACTGCCAAGCGTGTGATTGTCGGCGGATTCCTGTTGCTCAGTTTTGTCGTGCTGTCCCCGGCTGCTGCTCGGGCCAACGGCGTGAGCACATGGACCAACAACTGGTGTGGGCCCTCGTCCACGTGGAGCGGGCTCGCGGGCTTGAACAACGACTACCCGGGGCCTGCCACCGTCACCGGGCTCACGGTCACGAACGGGGTCACGCTGTCCAACATCACTGTTGGACAGGTGATTGGTTCCTTTGAACAGGGCACTATCGAGGGCACCGCAACCGGTCTGCCAATGTCACTGGCTTCGTTCACGGTGACGATCACCCTCGCCGTGCCCGGAGGCAGCTCGGTGTCGCGAACCATGGCGGTCAACCGACCTGCCGATTGCGGCGTCGCGGTCGAAACGACAACGACCACGACAACAAGCACGACGACCGCACCGCCACCTCAAGCAACGAATGTTCCGAACGCCACCACGGTACCCACGTCCATACCGCAACCAATCGCGCCCACCTCCGCTGCGAACACCACCGTTGCGCGCAAGCCCAGCGTGCTCGGGTCTACCGTGACCACGCCCGCCGCGGCCAACTCGACGCTGCCGCAGACAGGTGGCCGCAGCACTCAAGCGATAAGCGCGGTGGCCGCCATCAGCGTCGCCCTCGGTGTAGGTCTTCTGTCGGCCGCTCGCGTCCGGTCAGCGAAGCCGTAGCTTTCGACAAGGACGCTCACCCGGTTCGCTTTTCGACAGGTCAGGAATCTCTGCCACACCCCTCCCGTAGAGTCCCGTCCATGTTGACCACCGCCACTGAAGCCGATCGCCACCTTGGCAAGGTGCTCGCGGCACTGGCGGGGCCGGATGCGAAGGCGCGTGACGATCAGGCGCAGGCGGTGCGGTCGCTTGTGGTCGACGGTTCACGCGTGCTGGTGGTGCAAGCCACCGGTTGGGGGAAGTCGGCGGTGTATTGGGCCGCAACGGCAGCGCTGCGGGCGGCCGGTTCGGGCCTGACCCTGGTCGTGTCGCCGCTCCTCGCCTTGATGAGGGATCAGGTGGCGGCGGCGGAGCGGGCGGGCCTCACGGCGGCAACCATCAACTCCACCAACATCGAAGAGTGGGATGGAGTGCTGGCGGCGGTTGACGGCAACACCCTCGATGTTCTGCTGGTGTCGCCCGAGCGGTTGGCCAATCCTCGCTTCGCTTCACGCTTGCCAACGTTGCTGGCCAATACGGGCATGGTGGTGATCGACGAGGCGCACTGCATCTCCGACTGGGGGTTCGACTTCCGTCCCGACTATCAGCGGCTCGCCCGGCATCTCCTCACCCTCGCGCCAGGCACGCCCGTGCTCGCTACCACCGCCACCGCGAATGCCCGCGTCACCGACGATGTTGCCCATCAGTTGGGCGACAGCACGGTCACGTTTCGCGGCAGCCTGGCCAGAACGTCGTTGCAGCTGTCGGTCGTGCCCGGCCTGGGTTCGCTTGAGCGGTGGGCGTGGGTTGCTGACGCGTTGGCTCAGACGGATGGGTCGGGCATCGTCTACACCCTCACCGTTGCCGAGACCGAACGCCTGGCTGCGTTCCTGTCGTCCACCGGTCACGCGGTTGTCGCCTACTCCGGCCGGTTGGAAGCCAGCGATCGCATCGAGATTGAAGACCGCCTGCGGTCCAACGACCTGAAGGCCGTCGTGGCTACCTCAGCCTTGGGAATGGGATACGACAAGCCAGACTTGGCGTTCTGCATTCATGTGGGTTCTCCGGCGTCACCGGTCGCGTACTACCAGCAGATCGGCCGTGCCGGCCGTGCCCTCGACAACGCGCTCGGGGTGTTGTTGCCTTCTGAGAGCGACGAGCCGATCTGGGAGTATTTCGCCACCGCCTCCATTCCCGAGCCAGACAACGTCGACCGCGTCATGGGCGTGTTGAACAACGGCCCAGCATCCGTCGCCACGCTCGAGAACGTGACGGGCCTGCGCCGCAACCGGATCGATGCGCTGCTCAAGCTGCTCGCCACCTACGAGGTGGTCGAAAAGCAGGGCACCGAGTGGTGTGCCACGGGGGAGACCTACGTGCACGATCATGCGAAGTGGTCGGCCCTGCGCGCCATGCGGAACAAGGAAGCGAACGTCATGCGCGCCTACGCATCGGGCGAAGGCTGCCTCATGCAGTTCCTGCAGATCGCCCTCGATGATCCTGATCCCGCGCCGTGCGGACGTTGTTCGGTCTGTACGGGCACGCTGCCGGCGCCAGGCGCTCGACCGACCGACGCGTCGATGGCCGCGGCCAAGCAGTTCGCCCGTACCGCCACGGTCGTGCTCGAACCACGCAAGCTGTGGCCAGCGGGCATTCCCGGGCGCAAAGGCCGCATAGTCGGCTGTGAGGAAGGCCGCGCCCTCGCGTTCGCCGATGACCCGGGCTGGATCGATGAACTGCGACAGCTGGCCCTCGGAGATGCCCCGATCGAAAAGGTCGTCGCCGATGGACTGGTCGCCATGCTGAGCCGCTGGCGAAAACAGTGGCCCGCTCGCCCCGTCGCCGTCGTACCCATTCCCTCCCGGCGGCACCCGTTGCGAGTGGGTTCCATCGCTGAACACATCGCGCAGGTCGGAAAGTTGCCCCTGCTCGACGCGCTCGTCGCAACGGGAGCCGCTCCTCCCACTGACACCGCCTCCGGAGCACGCGTCACCGCGATTGCGAGTGGCCTCAGGTTGCGAGATGACGTCGAAATTCCCCGCGGTCCGGTGTTGTTGGTCGACGACACCTATCGCAGTGGTTGGACCATGACGATGGCGGCGGCGTTACTTCGTTCGGCCGGCGCAACCGCGGTGCTCCCGCTCGTCGTGCATCAGCTGCCTTGACGCTCGACCGGTAACGTACATCGACGTAACAAACATCGATGTCTGCTACGGGTTACGCGGTGAGTTCTGCGTTGTAGGGCGCGATGTGGAGGTGGCCCTCGGCCATCACGGCGATCTTCATACCGTGCTTGCCGGCTGTCGCAGCCACAACCTCGCCGGCCAACTTCCCCGCCGCCAAGAGCTGGAGCGACAAGTCGCGCAGGAGCGCCTCGTGGGTGTTGAGCATCTGGCGCGTTTCGGCCACCAGTGTGCTCATCATCTTCTCGGCGTCGATATCGGTGACCGACTTGTCCATGGCGTGGGCCATGTCGAGCGTGTAGGTGGCCTGGTACTCATCATCGAAGCCGTAGCGGCGCACGAAATCGAGCAGCATGGTCGTGGCAGTCTCCCGATCGCTGGCGCGGCCGATGGTGGCCTGACCGCGACCGAATACGAGCTCCTCCGCAAGCCCACCCGCCAGGTACACCTTGATCTGATTGAGCATGCTCTCGCGGGTGGAGTGGATGTCATGCGGGAAGGTGAAACCGCTGGCGTAGCTCGATGCCACTCGTGATGTGAGCTGCAAGGGAGCG
Source organism: uncultured Acidimicrobiales bacterium (assembly GCA_963791625.1). Classification (GTDB taxonomy): domain Bacteria; phylum Actinomycetota; class Acidimicrobiia; order Acidimicrobiales; family Ilumatobacteraceae; genus JANMCE01. The sequence goes on along the minus strand of CAWBTA010000015.1, from coordinate 950,672 downwards.
AGGCCGAACAGCGCGCCGTAAACCACGGCGTGACCGGCTTCATGCACGCTGACGTTGGCCACGACATCCACGATATTGCGGTCGCGGACTTTGTCGAGGCGCCCCGCGTACGGAATGTTGATCGTCACCCGCTTCCCCAGCGACGCAACGATCTGCTTGGCCTTTTCGTCGTAGGTGATGGCGATCTTCTTGTCGCCACTCATGATGGCTTCAAAGATCATCTTCGACAGGTTGCCTTCGAGGATGTCGGACACACTGGAGAACACGGGTCGTACGCCCTGCACTGCGAAGACGCCGTTGCGGTAGATGAGTTTGTTCATCGACTTGTCGACCGTGAGCGTGATGCCGAAGTGTTCTTTGGTCGCGGTGATCACGCGTGCCACTTCACGGGCGATCAGTTCCTCGTACGAGGCCTTGCCGAGCGCACGGTAGATGAGGTGCACGTTGCCGAACCGGGCCACCTGCTCGGGCTTGAACCGACGGGTGAGTGACTGCTTGACGTCGACCACGGTGATCTTCTCGGTGAAGGCCCGGAAGATATCGGCGTCGATATCGGCCTCGCCCGTCATGGTGGACATGGAGAACGCGTCGTCGAGGTTGCCCGAGATGATGATCAGGGTCTTTGAGTGGTTGACCGGCTCGTAGACGACCTTGCGAGACTTCACCGTCTTCAGGAAGTCGAGCGCCTTGGTGCGGGTCCAGTCGGACACCTCATCCAGCTCACCTTCCAGGCCCCAGGTCTCCTTGAGATTGCGGGCCTCCCACACACCAATGCCTTCGTCGACATTGACCTCCTCGCCCTTCTCTTTGCGACGGCGGGCGTCGCGGTCGTAGTAGATCATGTCGGACATGGCCGAGTCGAGGTTGCTGCGCTCACGCTTGGAGAGCCGGCCATCGGAGAGCAGCTCCCAGAAGTCGGTGAACTTGGTGTTCACCAACGGCTTACCATCGCCATCGAGCGTGTTGAAACGTTGAATCTCGTCGAACAGCACGATCTTCGGCTTGTCGTCGTTCATGCCGTTGCGGTCGAGTACCGCGCCGACCGAGCTGTAGTAGTTGGTCGTGTCGCCATTCGACAGCTCTACTTCGATGAATCGTTCCTGCTGACCCAAGCTCTTAATGAGCTTGCGCACAAGATCGGTTTTGCCGACACCAGTCATGCCCCACAAGTTCAAAATAACTGGCCGACTGAGGACTTCGGGCATCAAGTACCACACGCGAATGCCGTCGATAAGTTCGTCGATCACATCATCGATACCAACGAACGCCTCCTGCAGATCGGCCCTTGCTTTGGCCAGTTCCTGCTCGCGTTGCTCGATGAGTGCCCTATCGATCTTCTGCATCTGCGCAGACTAACCACGCGTCATCTGCAGGTGTCGAGCTATGCGCCGATGAGATCCTGATAGGGGGGAGCGGGGTCATATTGGATGTAATGCTGCACGGCAAGGGCGTGCTCGACGGAATCAATTTGACCGATCAGCCACAATGCCATGTCGATACCGGCGGAGACGCCTTGGCTGCTCACGACGTTGCCATCCACAACCCATCGCTCGTCGCGAACGACGGTGATGTTGCCACGCGCTTCGAGTTGGTCCTCGAAGCCGTGATGGGTTGCGACGCGCTTGTCCTTTGCAATGCCTGCTTCGTGAAGCAGCAGCGAACCAGTGCACACGCTGGTGACCCACGTGGCCTTCGCGGCGACGGTCTGCAGCCACTCGATGAGCACCGGATTGTCTACTTCGACACGAGTTCCGAAACCGCCGGGGACCACCACGACATCGAGATGCGGATGACTGTCGAACATGTAGTCGGGCACGACATGGAGGCCCTTGTTACAGCGGATGGGCGTTGCGGTTTCTGCAATGAGGAACACGTCGTCGCCGAGTCGGCCGTCTCTTTCGTGAACCATCTTGCTGGCGCCGAAGACCTCCCACGGTCCGACCGCGTCGAGCTCTTCAAGATTGGGAAAGGCGAGAATGCCATAGGTGGTCATGCGCTGGTCCTGTCTGGTGCGGCCGTCGCGAATCGACGGCGATAGTCCGATGGTGAAACGCCGACGCGGCGCACGAACACGCGCCGCATGGTCTCGGCAGTGCCGAAGCCGGCCGATCGAGCGACGACCTCGACGCCGTCGTTGCTCTCCTCCAACAATCGCCGGGCCGCGTCGACGCGGACACGTTCGACATAGTCGCTCGGCGTGCAGCCCAGCTGTTTGGAAAAGACGCGCAGGAAGTGTCGCTCGCTCATCGCCGCCCGCTCAGCCAGGCGGGGTACGGAAAGGTCAGCGCAGGGGTCGGTGTGGATGTGGTCCTGTGCCACGCGAATTGGCCCGGGCACCGCTAGCTCGGCCCACACCGACGCCGCGAACTGGCTCTGCCCGCCTGGTCGCCGAAGGAACATCACCAGCCACCGGGCTGCGGTCTGCGCGATCTCTGGTCCGTGATCTTGCTCGACCATCGCCAGCGCGAGATCAATTCCGGCGGTCACTCCGGCGGAGGTCCACACCTTGCCGTTGCGTATGAAGATCGGGTCGGGATCAACGGTGAGCGCTGGGTACTCGCGGCCGAGTTTGTTGGCGTACGCCCAGTGTGTCGTGACTCTCTCGTCAACCACGACACCTGCTGCTGCGAGCAAGAACGTTCCGGTGCAGACCGACACGACCCGCTTACAGCGCTTGGACATTTTTGCGATCCATGAGATGAGTTGTTCATCGTCTCTCGCCAGGAGCACTCCGCTACCGCCCGCCACGATGAGGGTGTCGACATCGCCCGGATTTATGTCGTTGATTGACCGGTCGGCCGCAACGGTCAGTCCGCTGTTGCTGCGCACCGGACCCGCAGTCGTGGCCACGGTCGACAACTCGTATGCGGCGCGGCCGAGCCTCTGATTAGCGCTGGCGAAGACCTCGAACGGGCCGGTCAGATCGAGCGACTGAAAGTCGGGAAAGATCAGAAACGCAATCCGGTGGGGAGCCACTCGACCATCATGGGGCCGAGCCCGTCGTGGCGTCAATGACACATAGCCCTCATCTTCCGCCACACAAGAGAGGACGTTCTCACCGAATTCGCGCACTACGACTTTCCATTCGCGCATAAGACCCGTTTATTGCACCGTCAGGCGGCCAGAGGTTCGTTATGCGCGAACAGAAACGCCGTTCTGCGCGAATCGATTGGGTCGGGAGCGCTTCGTGCGGGGCTGCCAAGATGAGCGGGTGACGATCATCCCGGCACCTGCTCTCATTGTGTTGGTAGGGCCATCCGGTTCGGGAAAGTCAACCTGGGCTGAAGCCCACGTGGGCGCTGCGCACGTGGTGTCGAGCGATCGACTGCGAGCGCTTGTAGGCGAAGGGGAGGATGATCTCGCTGCGAGCGCTGATGCATTTGCGTTGCTCGATGATGCCGTGAGGCGGCGAGTCGCTCGCCGCCTCACCACCGTTGTCGATACACTTGGGTTCGAAGGCGACCGCCGCGCCGCGCTGCGAGAACTGGCCCGCCAGCATGGTCTGCCATGTGTCTGCGTGGCCTTCGATACACCAGCGGCGCGCTGCCGGGAACAGAACCGCCGGCGAGCAAGAACAGTGCCGGCAAAGGTGCTGGACCAGCAGATCAAGACGTTCGCATCGATTCGCCCCGGTCTGGAGACCGAAGGGTTCGACCTCGTCGTCAGCGCCTCGTCAGACGTTCGCGTCGTGCCTGCCCGGGTTGCATCGGTTGCGCCTCTCGCCGCAGTGCAGGCCGTCGAACCCGTCGGCTTGCGATTCGGACTGCAGATCCCGTCCTTCACGTGGCCCGGCGGAACGGCCGACATCGGCCCACACCTCCGCGCCATAGGCCGTGCCGCGGAGGAGGCCGGCTTTCACAGTCTGTGGGTGATGGATCACCTGCGGCAGATCCCGATGTTCGGTGCCAAGTGGCTCGACATGATGGAGAGCTGGACGACACTGTCGCATCTGGCTGCCGTGACGGATCGCATCCGCATCGGCACGATGGTTACCGGCATTACCTATCGAAACGTGGCTCACCTCGGAAAGATTGTGGCAACGGTCGATGTGCTTTCGGGCGGCCGGGCGATGTGTGGACTCGGCGCGGCGTGGTTTCGCGAAGAGCATGACGCCTACGGCGTTCCCTTCCCACCGTTGCGGGATCGGTACGCGCTGTTGGAAGACGCGCTACAACTGCTGCCGCTGCTGTGGGGTCCCGGATCTCCAGCCTTCGGGGGCAAGGTGCTGCGGGTACCCGAAGCGTTGTGTTACCCGCGACCTCTGCAAGATCATGTGCCGATCCTGGTCGGTGGTTCAGGCGAGCGTCGCACCCTGTCGCTGGTGGCGCGCTACGCCGATGCCTGCAACATCATTGGTGAGGCCGACGTGGTACGACGAAAGCGTGAGGTGCTTGAACGTCATTGTCACGACGCGGGTCGTGATCCGTCTGAGATCGAGGTGACCCAACTGTCGACCACGCTCATCGGACGAGACACGGAGGAACTGTCCGACCTGATCGAGCGCCATCGGCCGAAACGAATGGGCGCATCTCGCTTCGCCACGCAGGTGCACGCCGCAAAGATTGACGATCACATCGGTCGATTCCGCAGCCTGGCCGACGCCGGCGTGCAAACGGCCGTTGTGAGCCTCCCCGACATCGCCGACCTCGCAAGCATCGAACGATTCGCCGATGTGATCGCTGCGTTCCAACGCTAGAACGTCCCGCCTTCGGCTGGACAACCTCCCAATCGCGCAATTCGACGATTCCCTCCGCGCATTAGCCCTGGTGCCGGCCGCCGCAACGGTTCGAAACGTCGTTATGCGCGAATGGATACAGCCGTACGCGCGAATCAGTGGCGCCTCGCAGGTCGCGCGGGGTGGGTAACGTCGGGTTGTGCTGTTGAACGAGCTGGTGACGACATCGATGTCGGTCGCTGCTACGCGTTCGAGGTCGGCGAAGGTAGCGCTTCTTGCGGCGCTGATCACTCGATTCGGGCCCGATGAAATCGAGATCGGCGTCGGCTTCCTCATCGGAGAACCGCGCCAGCGTCGACTGAACGTTGGTTGGGCCACGGCGTGGAAGGACACGACGCCTGCCGCTGCCGAGCCGACTGTCACGTTGCTCGATGTCGATCAGTGCTTTCAACAGCTGGCCGATGCCAGCGGCACCGGATCGCAAACGGCGCGTACGGCATTGATCACCCAGCTCTTCGGCCGAGCCACCGATGATGAGCAGGACTACCTTCGTCGTTTGATCGTGGGTGAGATGCGCCAGGGCGCCCTCGAGGGTGTGGTGACCGATGCCGTCGCAAAGGCGGCCGGTGTTCCGCTCGACGTGGTTCGCCGCGCCGCGATGCTTAGGGGAGACATCGGTCGCACTGCGGTGGTTGCCGGTACCGCCGGCCTCGAAGGCCTCACTGGTATCGGTCTGCAGGTGCTGCAACCGGTGCAGCCGATGTTGGCTTCGACCGCGGCGAGCGTGTCCGAAGCGGTGGAACAGATCGGCCGGTCCTCTATTGAGTGGAAGCTCGACGGTATTCGCATTCAGGTCCATAGGGACGGCGATCACGTGCGCATCTTCACCCGCAATCTGAACGACGTCACCCATCGCTTCCCGGGCGTCGTCGAGATCATCCGCTCACTCCCGGCGACACGGGTAATCCTCGACGGCGAACTTATCGGCCTGCACGAAGATGACGTACCCCGCCTCTTCCAAGAGACCGCGGGGAGCTTTGGCAGCGAGGGTGGTTCCGGCATCACACTCCAGCCGTTCTTCTTCGACTGCCTGCACGCGGATGGTGTCGATCTGATCGATGTGCCCCTCATCGAACGGCAGGCGACGTTGGCCCACGTCACCGGGGCCATGCGCATCCCGACCTTGGAAACGACCGACGGTGATGTCGCGGTCTGCGTTTTCTGACGAGGCACTTGCGGCCGGTCATGAGGGTGTGATGGTGAAGGCACTCGACTCGCTGTACGAGGCCGGCCGTCGAGGAAAGTCATGGCGAAAGGTGAAGCCCGTCCGCACCCTTGATCTGGTTGTGCTGGCCGCCGAATGGGGACACGGTCGTCGTCAGGGATGGCTGTCCAATCTGCACCTCGGTGCCAGGGGCCAGGACGGGCCGGTGATGGTGGGCAAAACGTTCAAGGGGATGACCGACGCGCTGCTTACCTGGCAGACCGAGCAGTTCTTGGAGCGCAAGGTGGAGGAGCGCGGGATCGAGGTGCACGTCCGCCCCGAACTCGTCGTAGAAATCGCGGTGGACGGGGTGCAGAAGTCCACGCGCTACCCGGGCGGTGTCGCCCTGCGTTTCGCCCGGGTCAAACGCTATCGCCCGGACAAGACGCCAGCCGATGCCGACACGATCGATGCAGTTCGGGCGCTCTTGCCAGTTCCTCGATAGTCGTTACGCTGGACGCATGGTTGTTGCTCGTCACACTGTCAGTGTGGACATGCCCAACGGTGTGACGGCAGTGTCGTCAGCATGGTTGCGGACCCAGTGCGCGTGCTCGTTGTGTCTGCACCCCAGCGGACAACGACTGCTTGATCCTGCAACGATTTCCACCGACCTGCAGGCCGTGCGCTGCGAACAGCGGGAGGATTCGCTTCACGTCTGGTGGACGCCGGACGATCACGAGAGCGTCTACTCGACCAAGAGCCTTCTCGTGTCGCCGGCGTCACCCGTCGTAGAAAGGTGGGATCGGTCCACTGTCACCGCACCACCGGCCGCCACTCATCAGGCCATCGCGTCTGATACCGACGCGTTGCTCGCATGGTTGCGAGAGGTCGACCACTTCGGGTTCGGTCTGCTGCGGGGCGTCCCGATCATCGACGGCGAGGTCACCCGCGTGGCCGAACTGTTCGGGTTCGTGCGGGAGACGAACTACGGCCGCTACTTCGACGTTCGGTCGGTGGTGGACCCAACCAATCTCGCCAACACCTCGCTCGGGCTCGCCGCCCACACCGACAACCCGTACCGCGACCCGGTGCCCACCTTGCAACTCCTGCATTGCCTGGCGTCGAGCGCATCGGGCGGGGAGAACACCGTAGTTGACGGCTTTCGGATCGCAGACGAGGTACGCCGCCAGCAACCGGACGGGTTCGAGTTGCTTGCCAACCGCGGCGTGTCATTTTCCTATCGTGACGAAACTACCGACCTCTCAACGACCGCACCACTGATTGAGCTTGATACCGCCGGAAGTGTATGTGGCGTTCGATTCAACGCACGATCGATGCAACCACCGAGCTTGCCGACTCAAGAGATGGTGGCGTGGTTCGACGCATACCTGTTGTTTGCCCGCCTTCTCGCCGACCCGGCATATCAGGTGCAATTCCGGCTTGAGCCCGGAGACTTGTTCATCGTCAACAATCGGCGCGTCTTGCACGGCCGGTCGGCCTACGAAGCCTGCGCCGGGTCGAGGCACCTGCAGGGTTGCTATGCCGACATCGACGGGCTGCGCAGCACGATCTCGGTCCTCGGGCGAGCACAATGACCTCGGTCGCCGAGGTGCTTGGCATCATCGAAGAACGCGGCAACCAGGCGTACTTGGGTGAGGCGGTTTCGATTGCCGAGCACATGCTGCAGACTGCCCACCTTGCCCAGTGCAACGGTGCCTCTCCAAGCCTGGTTGCTGCAGCTCTGCTGCACGACTTCGGACATCTTGTCCACGACGGGCGCGAGAACGCTGCGGAGCACGGCGTCGATACCCGACACGAAGACGTTGCCGCCGGTTGGCTCAGTCGGCTGTTCGGCTCGGCCGTCACGGAACCGATTCGACTGCACGTGGAAGCCAAGCGTTATCTCTGTGCAACCGAGATGGGTTATCTGATGGTCCTTTCACCGGCCTCCCGCCTGAGTCTTCAGTTGCAGGGAGGCTCGCTTCCGCCGAATGATGTGGTTGCATTTGCAAGTAATGCGTGGGCGCAAGATGCCGTGAGGATTCGTCGCTGGGATGACTCCAGCAAGACTGCCGGGCTAAAAATTCCTCCGCTGGATCACTACGTTGAATTGCTCGAAAGTGTGGCCATCCACGGGAGCTAGCGTTCTTCAGAGCGAAACGTGGGCATGTACCCTGATGGCCACGGTGCTGCATTGTGGGATACATGGAATATCTGCGCAACGCCTGGTACGTCGCCATGTGGGCCAAGGACCTCGGCCCCGACGCCCTGGAGACGCGCACCATCTGCGACGAGCCCGTTGTGCTCTATCGCAAGGCCAACGGACAACCCGCCGCGCTCGCCGACCAGTGCTCGCATCGCTTCGTTCCGCTCAGCATGGGCAACAAGTGCAACGACGGAGACGCCATCGAATGCACCTACCACGGGCTGCAGTTCGACGCCTCCGGTGCCTGCGTGAAGAACCCGCACGGCACCGGACGCATCCCGCGCTCGCTCGACGTCAAGTCTTACGACGTTGTCGAGAGGCACACGCTGGTGTGGCTCTGGATGGGCGAGCAGGAGCCGGACCTCACCCTGATTCCCGACTTCTCCTATCTCGACGAAGGCGCCCCCGGCGTGGTCAGCCGACGGGAGTGGCTGATGATGGAAGCCGACTATCAACTGGTGGCCGACAATCTCTTGGACCTCAGCCACGTCCAGTATCTCCACCGCGGCACGCTGGCCAACGATGGCGAGATCCCCGAGATCGAGGTGACCATGGAGGAAGACGGCGACACGCTCACCATCACCCGCCGCCGTTTCAGCGAGCCGCCTGGGCCGATGTTCAACATGATGTTTCGCAATGACGGGCAGCCCTGTGACGGCATCTCGATCATGCGCTGGAACGCGCCGAGCAACCTGCGACATGAGTCGGCGATCTTCCCTCCCGGTGAATCGCAAGCAACCGGAATCACGATCATTGGCACGCACCTGCTGACACCGTCGACGAAGGGTCGCTGCTACTACCACATCGCTGCGGTGCGAATGGATGGCGCTGGCGTCACTCCCGCCGACCACGATGATGCCATCGCCGACACCATGTCGAAGCTCCGTCGCATCGCGTTTGAGGATCAGGACAAGCCGGTGCTCGAAGCTCAGCAAAAGGCCTACGACCGCGCCGGCGGCCTTGAGAACCTTCGCCCCGTCATGCTCTCCATCGACTCGGGTCCACTGCGCGCTCGCCGCATCCTGGCCCGCCTTGTGGCAGTCGAGCAGCACGTCGAAGTAATCGACGACCTCCTCGAACCGATCGCCTAGTCGCGTGGCCGGCGTGCTCAGCCGGCCAGCGCTCGCAAAGTAGTGCGGTCGAACGAGGCCGGCGGTTCCTTCACGACGCGGTAGCCGATGCCACCGGTGGGTTGGGTGATCTGCCATTGCACGGCGTTGGCGGCGTCGTACTGCACCATGACGGGCTGTATCGGCCCCCAATTGAGCAGGGTGTCACCATCGACAAGACGTTGCACACTGCCGAGGCCGAAGGCATCGCGTCCGGTCGGGTTGTCGAGGCGCCACACCAACGTTGCGGTCCCGGCCACAAGGTCAAGCGCATACTCCACGGCGCGCGCAGCGCCGATCGACGGTGACCCCGGAGCGGTGAACGGGGTGCGGTTGTCGAAGAGGACAAGGTTGCCGGTGGAGGTCATGGTGGCCGAATGCTGACGAGCCGGACCACCGCGCGGATCGTTGGTGACGGCGAGGACCTTGGCACCCACCGCGGTGTCCTTCGTCGTTGTGGTGCCGCCCACCTTCCACACGATGTTGCCGGTCGCGCGGCTGATGCGGGCAACAGCGTCCAAGTGGCGGAACGACGCAACGATGTCACCGTTGGCTTGTGGCTCAATCGAGTTGATGTGCATCAGGTCGACTGTTTCGTTCGAGTTGTTGCCATCGACATCGAATCGTTGCGGAAAGGTCGTCTCGTTGACGTTGAAATGATCCTTGCTGTTCCACGTCCACACCGGCGCACTGCCGGCCGGCAGCGACGGATCGATCTCTTGAATGACCGCGTCCACCACAGTTTCCGACGCGCCGTACCCGACCCCGAGTGCTCTCACGTCCACACCCGTGCGGGGAACATAGGTAAGCACCAGCACATGGCCGTTCGGCAGTTCGCGGAAGTCGTGATGGTCGGTGGCTGATCCGACCGAGCGATAATTGGCAGCGAGTGAGCCGTCGAGTCGGTGCTCCTCGTAGCTGTTGTTGGGGTCGGTTCCGAACGGACCGAATCCGGTGACATTGGTCCAGACCACGTTGCCGGATCGGGTGCGTTTGATGTCGAAGATGGTGCCGGTCGCCTTGCGATACCACACGACCGCACCGTGCTCGTCGAGAATCGTCGCGTACATCCCGACGCTCGGAGTGCCGTAGCCGAGCGTGGTGAGATACCAGCCGGGCGCCGGCGAGCCGGGCACGCTGGCCAGGATCGGCGGGAAGTCGGCCGGCAGACAGCGCACGGCGTACGTCTCGGTCGCGCCCGCCGGTCCGGTGACGCCGACGGTGATCAACCCGCCAGCAGCAACGGCGACGGAACCGGCGAACGATGTACCCCTGGCGATGCCGTCAACGGTCAACGTGCGCCCGGGCGCCGCGTCGAAGACAACGGGGATGGTGTTGGTTCCGGCCGTGCATGGCAGCGAGTAGTCATGACCATCCGGCTCGAACTCGGGCTGCAGTCGGCCGGGCTGACCGGCCGACAAGCCGATCAAGCCACCCGGTCGTCCGAACCAGCCGAGCCGGTCGATCACGACGTGGGTTGCACCAGTGCCGGTGACACAGGTGTTGGCATCAACGGTGACCAGGTTGCTGCTGTCGTGGCCTCTCGCGAAGTTGAGCGATGACGTCACGGGCACGGCGCCGCCACAGGGGTAGAACGTGAGGAACCCAGGCTCGGTCACGCCGGTCGCAACAACGTTCAAGAGAGCAATGCCCGAGGTCTGCGGCGCTCCACCCGATGGGTCGACGGCCAGCCTGAGGCCGGCCTTGAACGGTTCGGTCCAGCCGCCCACCTTGTTGCGCGAATCTACGACGCGCTGTGCTGTCGAAACAGACAGCGGTGCACCAACGCCGCGCACGAATCGTCCGACGATGTCGACGATGAGGTGGGTCGGCACGTTGCTCCACAAACACAGGCGCCCGACCGGATCGAGGGCCACGAGGGTCTGGTTCGCCCGTGTGCCACGCGCCAGCATGTTCACTGTTGACGTCGCCGGTACCGGTTGACCGCACGGGTATGCCGTGACGAAGCCGGTCTGCACCGGATCGGTGGCCGTGATGTTGGCCGACACCGCATCCCAACTTCCATCCGCCGGGCCCACCTGAAGTTGTAGCTCGGTGCCGACGGGCCACCGATCCTTCGCCGTATCAGGTCGAGGCCCGCTGCGCGTGTCGAGGAGGCGGGCCGAAGCGGTGCCGGCCGGTGTGCCTCCCAGCACGAAACCGCTCCCGCCACTGCCGAACCAACCAGTGACATCAACCACGACGTGGGTGGGATGATCGGCAATGAAGCAGATACGACGTGACTCGGGCAGCGGCACCACCACGAGATTTGGCACAGCGGCGCCGACCTGGGAGTTGATATTCGAGGTAGACGGCACCGGGTTGCCGCACGGGTAGACGACGAGGTAGCCCGGCCGCTCGGAGTCAACGGCCGTGACATTGATCGACACGGCGCGAGCTTGCGGCGGAACGGCGGTCATTGGCACCGACACCGAGCACCCGGGTGTGAGCTTTCCGTCGATAGCGAGTGCGCTTCGGCTGTCGGCCACACGCAGCGGCGCGATGCCGTGGAAGAGGCCCGACACTTCCGCCGTGAGAGGCGAGGCGATCGGCGTCTCGCAGGTGACCGCGGCCGCGGGCTGCGCGGTGGCCACGACGGGTATCGCGGTGAGGAGCAGTCCGATGCAAAGGAGGATGGGTCTGCGAGACAAACGCCGCCGTGATTCCATGGCGACCAAGGTACTCACATTCCACGCAAGCGTTCACGCGCCCGTCCGTCTCTACGGTCGAAGTCGCCAGACCCGCAACGATGGACCGTTGGCGGTCAGCTCGACCACCCCGCGCTCGCCGTCGAGGGCATCGTGGGTGAGCAGGGGATCGAGCAACCTAGCGCCGAGGGCAACGGCATCGATCGAAACGACACCGTGTGCGGCGCGGGCCGCATGCACCAGTACCCGCTCGGTGTTGGTCTCGCGCAGGAAGACCAGCGCGTCGCCGTCGGCGACTAGCCAACGCAGGCCACCTTCTTGTAGTGCGTCGCACGATCGGCGCAGGGCGATGAGATCTCGATAGGCGCCGTACAACTCGTGGTCCCACGAGGTCGTATCCCACGGGAACGGTTGGCGGCATGTGTTGCCGTCCTCGCCATGCACGCCAACCTCATCGCCAGAAAAGATCATGGGCACACCCGGGTACGTCATGAGCAGCCCGACGGCCACGATCTGCTCGGCGGGCGAGGCCGCGACGGATGCTATGCGAGCCGTGTCGTGCGAGCCGAGCAGGGTGAAGCTGGCCGCCCACGAGCGCCACGGCGCCCGGGCCATCTGCTCTCGCATCATCATCGCTGCTGCAGCGGCATCGATGCGGGGTGTGGGTGCTGGTGTGCCGCTCATGGGTTGCGGTGCGCCCTGGCCCGAAGCCAGCCATGACCACACCGGCCGGGTGAACCCGCTGTAGTTCATGGTGCCGTGCCAGCCATCACCATTGAGGTCGTGGCCGGCGTCGTAGCAGTGCTCGGCCACAAGGTAGGCATCGGGGTTGATTGCGGTTGTCGCGGCGCGCATGGCGCGGGCCACGTCGTGGCAGATATCGACCGTACGCACGCGGCCCGTCGTGTTGGCTGCATCCACCCGCCAACCGTCGATATTGAATGGTGGCCGCAACCACTTGGCCATTACCGAGTCGGATCCGGTCACCAGACGTTCGCGCAATGCGGGGGACTGATGATCGAGCTTCGGAAGCGTCGGATAGCCATTCCAACACTCGTAGGTCTCCGTCGTGCCTTCGTCGAAAAGGTAGAAGCTGCGTTCATCCGAAGCGGCGTCGTTGAGCGCTCGAACGAACCACTCGTGCGTATCGCCGGTGTGATTCGTAGTCAGGTCGGCGACGAGCCGAATGCCACGCTGATGCGCGGCGGCCGTGAGCCGCGCCAGTGCCGCGTCCCCGCCAAGCAGCGGGTCGACATGATCGAAGCTCGATGCGTTGTACCGATGGGATGACTCGGCCGGAAAGAACGGCGTGAGGTAGATCACATTCACACCGAGCTGCGCCAGATGATCGAGCCGTGCGACGATGCCGTCGAGATCGCCGCCGAACACCTGCCGCACAGCCATCGAACCGTCGGCCTCCACCTCGTCGGACCACGCACACTTCACGGCCCACGACGGCGCCTCCCATTCACCACCGGCCCGGGCAAAGCGATCAGGAAAGATCTGATACACCACTGCATCGCGAAGCCACGTGGGCGCGAGAGTCGCGCTGGACACTCGAAAATCGAAGGCATCGACCACATCACGGTGATGCACTCCAACGCCGTTCAGCACCCGATACGGAGCTGCGCCGCCCACCAACGTAAACCGGTATGGAGTGATCTCATGACGCACCATGAGTGCTGCCCGCCACCAGGTTCCCGTGTCGTCGGTTCGATCAATGACCGCTTCGTGATGGATGGGTTCACCGTCCCAAAGTGTGCGCACCCAAAGCTGTTCGCACCAAGCTGCGGCCGGGACGTGGACCAACACGTCAAAGGTCGAACCAAGCGCAGGAGCAGGCTCGGGAAGGTACAAAACGGAGCCGTCGTGGTGCGGTTGCAGCCCGACGGCTGCGTGGGAAGACATCGCACGATCCAATCGTGGTCAGACGTGATGCGCAAGTGCTCAGCTGATGGAGTCCACGCGGAACGCGCCGCGCATCTTGGGGTGAATGCGACAGAAGTAGGTGTACGTACCTGACGGAAGATCGGCCGGAGTGGTCCAGGTGGTGCGGTTTGCAGTCGGCACCCCAGCGGTTCCGAGTTGGCCGCTATCGAAGATCACCGGACCATCGGCGAGCGGGTAAGCAATGCCGGTCGTTTTGTTGCACGGCGCCTTGCAGGACGTGATGGTGTGCCACTGCCCGTTGTCGAGTGGTGCATCGAGATTGTCGAACGTAATGGTCTGGCCGGGCTTCACAGTCGGCACCACGTTTTGGCCAACGTGCAGATCGCCCTGGGCATAGATCCAACTGGCGATCGGAACAGTGGGTAGCGCCGGCTGCGACGCGTAGGTCGTGGCGTCGGGAAGGTCAGTGGCCTCGCCACCATGGTTCCGGTTCTCCGCAAGCTGCCCGTGGGTGAGGGCACCAGGTACGGCCACCGTGGTCGTGAAGGGATCGGGCCCATCACTGCCTTCCACCGCCCACACCACCATGATCCCCATCGACTCGTACCACGACGCCAGCTTGGTCTCATACGTGGCTGAGACGTTCAAGGTGTCGCCAGCCTTGATGGTGGCCCGCCACGTAGGTGGCGTAGCGGTCATGGCCAAGTCCCACGACACCGGCCCGGCCGGCTCGAAGTATTTCGCTTCGGAACGGAAGAGCGGCACGGTGGCGTCGCCTCGCTTCACGTTGAGCTCGGTGTAGAGGCCGCCGGGATGCAGGTGTCCGGCGGTACTGACCAAGGTGATGTCACGATCAGCGGTCCACTCGTTGAGCTTCGCTCCGCCGTTATAGGGCTCGGTGGCGTCGTTCGGATAGGTGAAGACCCCGGCCGTGCCAGAGTCCTTCATCACGTCGAATACGGGGTAACGGTTGCCCGCCTGCACGTCCATCCAGATGGGTCGTACCGCCTTTATGGTGGACGGCGCCGACGATGCGGGGATGACATCAAGGTCGTAGGTGATCCAAATCGGTTCGGGTTCCTGGTTGAGGTTATGGATCATGTAGTTGATGATCCATTGATCGCCGGTGGTATACGGATAGCCATATCCGGCAGGCATGGTGGTGATGGTCTTTTCTTCACCCGCCGCCATGAACAGATCAAGCGCGCGCCCACCGCCAGCTGTTTTGCCCGATGCATTTACCCACACACCATGATGGAGATGGATTTCATCGACCCGCGGAATCGTCTTGTCGGCGCGTTGGATGTCGGGCTTCATCCGCACGATGAATCCGTCGACCGGCGGTTTCGGAACCGCACCGGAGCTGAACGCAATGTTGTTCTGGCCGGACTTCACCTCGATCGGTCCGTACGTGAAGGTGTATCTGGTTGCACCGGCGATCGGCGCGTCATCGGTACTGGCGGCCACCGTCGTGGTCGTTGTCGCCGGCGTTGCAGCCGTGGACGTGGTCACTTCCATCTTGGTCGTCGGCAGCGTGGTTGGAGCTGACGAACCCGGCAGGAGGCTGCTTGCGAGTGCAGCCTTCGTTGCCGGGGCTTGTGGCGCTGAAGTCTTGGTGGCACCGGTCGAACACGCCGCCAGAATGCCGATCAATCCAACCCCGAGAATCAACCGCCGGCGACTTTGCATACGGCCAAGGCTATGCCCGGTCGGGCCGTTTGTCTCTCGGTAGAGCTCTCTAACCGCTAACGGGTGGTGAATGTCATGGGCAGATGTTTGATGCCCCTGATGAAGTTCGACCGCAGGCGATCGACCGGGCCGGTTAGCTCGGCCGATTGGACGCGGGGCAGCAACTCTTCGAGCAGCACGCGTATTTCGAGTCGGGCCAGGTGTGAGCCGAGGCAGAGGTGCGGGCTCTTCAGCCCGAAGGCGACGTGATCATTGGGGGTGCGATCGATGTTGAACGCGTACGGATCGTCGAACACCTCGTCGTCGTAGTTGGCCGAAGTGAACCAGATGACGACCTTGTCGCCAGCTTTGATGTGGCGGCCATGCAGCTCGGTGTCGACGGTTGCCGTTCGCCGGAAGTGCATGGTGACGGTGCCCCAGCGCAGGATCTCCTCGACGGCACGGCTCACGGTTTCGGTGTCGCCGTTGCCGATGGCGTTGGTGAGCCTTTGCATCTGATCGGGATGTTCAGCCAGCGCCTGCATGCCGTGCGCCATCGTGTAGCGAGTGGTGTCGTTGCCGGCTCCGACCAGGAGCACGAAGAAGTTCTTGAAGTCCCGCTCGCTGAGTTGCTCGCCATCGATGGTCGGCGCCAGCAGATCGGTGATGACGTCATCAGTCGGATGTTCGCGGCGCATGATGGCCTGCTGCTCGGCATAGCGGTACAGGTCGATACCGGCGGGGGAGCGGAACGGCATGGCCGAAAACTCTTCGGTGTCCACCAGTCCGACCGGGTGCTCGGTCATGTCGGGGTCGAAGTTTCCGAGCAGTGCGTCGCCGCGCTCCACCAACCACGGGCCATCCTCATCGGGTACACCGAGCAGGCGTCCCAACATGCGCATCGGTAATTGCTTGGCGATGGCCTCGGTAAAGTCGAGCGAGGTGGTGGCGTTCGGAGGGAGGGTTTCATCCACCACGGCGCGAGCCAACAAGCGGATGCCGTTTTCATAGGCCATCACTTCGCGCCGACTGAACGGCTTGGAGACGAGTCGGCGATACCGCGTGTGTTCGGGGGAGTCGTATTCCATCATGTTGCGACGCGCCTCGAAGTCCGCTGGCTCCATCTCCTCCAGCGTGATGCCCTGCGCGCTGGAGAACGTTTTGGTGTCACGGCTGACGGCGAGCAGGTCGTGGTAGCGCGTGACCGCCCAGAAGCCGGAGCCGTCGGGTTCGTCCCACCACGACACCGGGTCCTGCTTGCGGAGGCGCTCGAACGTGGCGTGTGGGAAGCCACCCACAAACGTGTCATGGTCAACGATGTTGGCGTCGGACGGACCGGGCGCGGCGATAGTCATATCGATCCTTCCTCACGGGGAATGATGTTCGTTTGGTACCTTACGACATAGATAGCAGGGGCTTGCGTCGAGAACGGTCGTGATTGACCTGCGTTTCTGCGGGCTTTGGGCCGTAGGCCATGAAACCGCTTGAAATTGGCGGTTTTGAAGGTACACTTAGCGGAACATGAAGGGGAGTATCCCGGGCATTCGTGCCAGTCCGATTCGTCAACACGGCCCCTGGGCCCGGGTCGGGTAGCTCGCTACGGCGAGTGGGAGAGACCTTCGGTACGCACCCAACGTCACCGGAGATCCCCAATGCTTGTTGCCGCATCGTCCTTCGTAAACCTCGACATTCAGCCCTGGATGTGGATCGGTCTCGCCGCGCTCATCGCCGTCATGTTGGCTATAGACCTCATGCGTCATCGCGACGATCACGAAACGTCGCCCAAAGAGGCACTCGCCGAGACCGCCGTCTGGATAGCGTGTGGGCTCGCATTCTCTGGCCTCATCGCGTGGCAGTTCGGTGGTGCAGCGTTCAGCGAATACCTTTCCGGCTATCTGATCGAGAAGTCGCTCAGTGTTGACAACGTGTTCGTCTGGTCGATCGTCTTTTCGTCGCTCGCGATCCCGTTGAAGTACCAGCACCGCGTGCTGTTCTGGGGCATCTTCGGTGCGCTCGCGATGCGTTTCGTCTTCATCCTCGTCGGAACAACGTTGATTGATCGGTTCTGGTGGTTGTTGCTGATCTTTGGTCTGTTCCTCGTTTACACCGGCCTGAAGATTATCCGCCACCGTGACGACGAGGAGACCGAGGTAAAGACCACTGGGCTCGGGTTGCTTCGACGCTTCATGCCCGTCACTGACACCATCGAGAACCACAACTTCTTCACCCGCCTCAACGGTCGTCGTGCGGCCACTCCGTTGCTCGCCGCGCTCGTTGTGGTGGAGATGACCGACCTGCTCTTCGCGGTCGATTCGGTTCCTGCCGTACTCGCCGTCTCGAAGGAGCCGTTTATCGTCTTCTCCGCCAACGCTTTCGCGATTCTTGGTCTACGAGCGATGTACTTCCTGCTGGCGAATGCTCGCCAGCGCTTCCACTATCTGTCCCACGCGCTCGGCGGCATCCTGGTCCTGGTCGGCATCAAGATGACCGCCAGCCACTGGATCCACGTCAACACGTACGTGTCGCTGGGCCTGATTCTCGCCATCCTCGTGGTCGCTGTTGTGGCGAGCGAACGCAAGACCAAACAGGTCGAAGCAGCCCGGGCGGGAAGCCCTAGCGATACAGCGGCGGAGCTTCGAGGAGGTCGCTGACGCTGCAGTCTTCGTTGAAGACGATGAAGCGGTCGAAGTTCTTCAGGAACCACCGGTCGTGAGTGACGGTGACGATGGTGCCTTCGAATTCGGTAAGGGCATCTTCCAGGGCTTCGGCCGACATGATGTCGAGGTTGTCGGTCGGCTCATCGAGCAACAACAGCGTGGCCCCTTCCAGTTCCAGTAACAGGATCTGGAAGCGGGCCTGCTGTCCGCCGGACAGCGTTTCGAACTCCTGCTCGGCCTGCTTCGACAGACCGTAGCGACGAAGCCGGCCCATTGCGGCCGCACGGATCTGATTGTACTCGGCCAGAATGTCAATGAGGATCTTGCCGCGCAACTCGGGCTGATCGTGGGTCTGGTTGAAGTGACCGGCGATGACTGACGCTCCGAGGCGAACGGAGCCTTCGTGCACCACGGACTGGTCACCGGCCATGAGGCGTAGGAAGTGACTCTTGCCCGCTCCGTTGGCTCCGAGCACCGCAACGCGGTCACCTAACCAGAACTCGGTGGAGAACGCATCAGTGAGACCGGCTAACTCGAGGCCTTCGATCATGACGGCCTTCTTGCCGGTGCGGGCGCCACGCAGCTGCATCTTCACCTGATGCTCGCGAATCTCCTCAGGTGGTTCTGGCGTGCGTTCCACAAACTGGCGCAGCTTCGATTCGGCGGCGGCCAACTTCGGCGCAAACGACATCGACTGCTTGGAACGGATGCGCATCAGCTTCACATATTCGGTGAGACGCTCGAGCTCTTCGTCGTAAAGCGAGCGGTCCTTTTCCATCTTGATCATGCGGGCTTCGCGGGCCTCGTGGTAGCCGGCGAAGTTGCCGTGGTGCGTCCAGGTGCCCGAAGGCTCGACCGTCACCAGTTTGGTGGCGGCAGCCGCTAACAGCTCGCGATCATGGCTGACGAACAGGATGGTCTTGGGTGACGCCGCGATCTCGGCCTCGAGCCACCGCTTGCCGGGAATGTCGAGGAAGTTGTCGGGTTCGTCGAGCATCAACACGTCATGCGTGCCGCGCAGCAGACATTCGAGCGCCAGCCGCTTTTGTTCACCACCCGAGAACGTGGCCAGCTTGCGGCCGCCCAACTCGCTCATGTCCTGGTCCATCACGCGCTGCGCGGTGGCATCCCAGTAGACCTCGGCGTCGTAACCGCCAGCCTCACCCCATTCGCCGAGTGCTTCGGCGTAGGCCATGGGGTCGTCGTGCATGTTCGCCTCGGCCTTGGCCAAGAACCGCGCCGCGTCGATGACACGAGAGGTGGACAGGCTGATGAACAGGTCGCGCACGGTCGTCTCATCACGGATAGATCCGACCAACTGGCGCATGACTCCAAGCCGGCCATCGATGGCGATGGTGCCTTCATAGCCGTCGGCGTCACCACTGATGAGACGCATGAGCGAGGTCTTGCCCGCGCCATTCGCGCCGATGAGCGCGGTGTGATCACCGTTGTTGATCTGGAAACTGACATCGTCGAGGAGTTGACGACCGCCGGGCAGATGCCACGACACATGACTAACTTGAATGGCACCCACGAGGCGTCAACTCTAGTGGATGGGGCCGGTTTTCGGCCCTGGAGAAACGTCTTTCCCGCGCGAGGGGCGAGTCCGATAGGCTTTTCAGCGGAGACGTGCCAGAGCGGCCGAATGGGGCACCCTGCTAAGGTGTTGTCTGCGCAAGTGGACCGTGGGTTCAAATCCCACCGTCTCCGCCAATTACGAATGACCGGGTCCGAAAGGGTCCGGTTGCTTCGTTTTCGAACCTGTGCCGACCGGGAAACTTTCGGGTCGATATCCGCCCGCGGTGAGCCGGAATGCGCGAGACTTTCCCCTGCTAGGACGGAGCATGGGAGACGAGCGGCGCTTGTCTCCCTACGGTCGCGTCTGGGTATCTTGACCCGTACTGTGTTGCATTCTCGTTACGAACCGTATAGACCATAGGGCGATTGCTATGGACTACGACAGTTACGAATACTCACGGCGGCGGCCGCAAACCCTGCTGCAGCGCCACCCTCTGGGTGGTCGCATCGTCGTCTTGGTGGGCTTTTTCGCGCTTCTGGTGCCGATTTTGCGCGTCTTCTCTGGTGGAAAGGCGGTAAAGGTCCAAACCACGGGCTTAGAAGATGTGGCGGTCATGACCCCCATTGTCACCCAACCTCCCAGCACCCTGCCCCCCACCGTGGTCATTACCGAGATCGCAACACTTCCCGCTCCGGTGCCCACCGCTGCCACGACGGTTCCTGCCGTGGCGATCGAGGCGCTCCCTGATGCAGTCATACCGCGGACTGCTGCGGTCGCTCCCGCCCAGGTCTCGAAGAAGACCACAACGACCTTCGACATTCAGTCGCTCCCCGATGCAGTTCCCGTCAACCAGCAGCCTGCCGCTACCGCGGCCGCGAAACCCGTTGCGACGACAGCGAAACCTGCGGTTACAACGGCCAGACCGGTAGCGACAACCGCGAGGCCCGCCCCGAAGTCGACCGCCCCGACGGCTAAGCCCACACCCACCACGGCTAAGCCCGCTCCGACGACGACTGCGAAGCCGAATCGCCAATACTCGACCGAAGAAGTGAAGTCGCTCGTCCGCCAGATGTGGCCCGCCGCCTCGGTCGACAAGGCCCTCGACGTGGCGTGGAAAGAGTCGAACTACCTGGCCAGAGCCGACAACGGAATCTGCTGCCTGGGCGTTTTCCAGATCAACTACTCATCGCACAAGCGTCGTCTGGCTGCCCGTGGTTTGGGTCGCGAGGCCCTCTTCGACGCTCGCGTGAATATCGAGATTGCCCTTGAAATTTTCAACGAACAGGGCTGGTCGCCTTGGACCACCGCCTAATCAGCTTTCGGTTCCGCAGCGTCGCCCGCTAACATCTTCACCAGTACGCGCTGGTCGCCCAATGGATAGAGCATCTGACTACGGATCAGAAGGTTGGGGGTTCGAGTCCCTCCCAGCGCGCTGTTTGATGTCGCAAGACATCTACGATCGAACCGAACCCTGATCGGGGTTCGGTTCGTTTCATTTTGTGGCTCCGTGGCGACGGGGTTCACGGCTCGCCCCGCTCACGAGGCCCCCGTTGGCCGGTTACATGATCGACCAATAGTCTCGGGGCTGTGATCGAAACAAGGGTGGACACGTTCGTTCGGAACTGCTGGTATGTCGCAGCGTGGGTAAGCGAGATTCCCGACGACGGCCTGTTCCACCGCACACTGCTCAACGAGTCGGTGCTGATCTATCGAACCTCAGCTGGGTCGCTTACCGCGATGGAGAACAGGTGCTGTCACCGTGGCGCGCCACTTCACCTTGGCTCCCGCGAGGACGACTGTGTCCGCTGTGGCTACCACGGCATGAGGTTCGACCAGACCGGGGCCTGTGTCGAGGTGCCCGGACAGGACAGAGTTCCCCCGAAAGCTGTGATTCGTCCGTATCCGGTTGTGGAACGCGACGAGTTTGTGTGGATCTGGATGGGCGACCCGGCGTTGGCTGACGAGTCGAAGATCCTGTCGTATTGGTGGCACGCCGATCCGGGCTGGCGAAAGAAGACCGCGACGTTGCACTACAACGCGCCGTACACGCTGATCGTCGACAACCTGCTCGACTTCTCCCACCTGTCGTACGTCCATGCCAACACCATCGGCACACCAAGCAACGCCACCACTCGGGCGTCGGTCGAACCGATCGAGGGCGGCCTGAAGATCACCCGGTGGTATCTCAATGATCAGGTCCAAGCCAATCGTGCCAGCATCGTTACGTTCACCGGTGCGGCCGATCGTTGGCAAATTTACGAATGGCATGCGCCCTCATTTCTTCATCTCTACACCGGCTCGGCCCCGGCGGGAACCGGCGCGCCGGAGGGGAACTTTGTGCCTGAGACCATGCAGTACAAGCACTGCTCGGTGCAGACACCCGAGACCGAAGACACGACGTTCTATTTCTTCTCGCACGCGGCAAACTTCAAACTCGACGATCCGAACGTCATCGATGTCGTCTTCGGCGGCGTCCACAAAGCGTTTATGGAGGACAAGGTCATCATCGAGGCCCAGCAAGCTGCGCTGAAGCTCGGGATGCCTCTCGAACCGATCGCGATTGTGCACGACGCCGCAATGATCAAGGCTCGCGCCATGATTGACGCGATGATCGAATCGGAACAGGGTGCTAATCGGTGACCCCGGTGACCGAGCGAGGTGACATCTCCGACGAGACTTTGAACCGCTTGCTGCGGTGGGTTCTCATTGGGCTGGCCGGCTTGGTCGGCCTCGGAGGTGCAATCGGGGGTGTGCGGTGGGCGGCCTCGAAGCTCATCTCACCGTCGCCGCTTACCGTTGTCGATCTCGGCTTTCTTCAGGACATGATCGATCATCACGAGCAAGCATTGGTCATCGCGCACGCCTACCTGGCGAACAATCCCAACGGGGGTGCTGGGCCGTACGCGTCAGAAGTGATCCTGTACCAGGAGCGTGATCTCAAGAGAATGGACCGCTTCTTGCGTGAAGCCGACCAGCAACGCGGCGCTCCCGACCGAATTGCGATGACCTGGATGGGCGCCATGGAACACGCTGGAGTAGTCATGCCGGCCACGGGTGTGCCCGTCAGTCAGATGCCCGGCATGCAGCCGTTGTCTCGTGTCCAGGAACTTGAAAAGCTCCGGGGCCCGGATGCCGATCGCCTCTTCTTTCAGATGATGACCGATCACCACAAGGGCGGCATCGAGATGGCCGCCAGCGCATCCACGTCAGCGAGCAGGAAGGCCATCCGAGACTTCGCCGCCTATGTCGTGAACGGCCAACGAATCGAGATCGTCGAGTATCAACAAGCGGTCACCCGCCTCGGGCTCTGAAGGCAGCGATCCCGCGGTTTAGGTTTGACGCGGTTCGAAGATGACGACGGCGGTCCCGGTCGGACGGCGGGCGGCGTAGGCCTCCAGGTTCTTGTCGATCTCACCCCAACGGGCCCACAGACGATCCCGCTCCTCGCCTTGCGCGGCCCGACCGGTAACGAGTCTGGGTCCGTCGGCCACATCGACCTGAACGTCGGGATGGGCTTGCAGGTTCAGCCACCACGCCGGCTCGCCCTCGCCCCAGCCGTTCATGGCCATGGTGACAAGGTTCGGCCCGTCCTCGAAGTAGCCGACCATGACGTTGTGTTCGGCACCCGTCCGGCGTCCGACTGTTTTGACACACATCACGCCGTAGCGGTTCCCTTTCGGCCGCCACAAACCCAGACGGCCACCCGTCCAGCGGTACACGCGCCGGTGGCTGAACCAGAAGAACCGGATGAACCAACGAGGAGGAAGTCGTGGCTTGGCCTGCAGCTGCGACGAACGCGTTCGGATCTCCATACCACTACTGTGCCCGTGCTCCGCCGAGGGTACGAGGGTCCAAGGTCCTGGAATTATGCGCGGACGGTCCTCGTTCGGCATGCGATGGAGATGGCGAGCCCGACATGGCAGCGTTCGGTCAGGCGCGGCCGGAGGCTGACGTTGCGAGCATGATGACGAACGTGCTCGGCTGGCCCTTGTGTGGGCGGATGAGTCGCCCGCCCTCGGCCTCCACCAGAGTCGTCGCCAGGTCGAGCCCAATGCCAACACCGTCCCGGCTGGGTGCGGGTTCGGTCGGCTGGGAGCACCACGTCGGCGGTGAGCGTTCGATCAAGTGCGGTGACGTGGCCATGCCAGGCGAGTCCACCGAGGCTGATCAACAGGAGCACAAGCCCGCCTGCGGCCACCCGTTGGGATGATGGCGCTTCGAGGCTCGAAGGGACCGCACGGTGGTGCCCAATGGTCTGCATCATCCCAGCGTGACATGACCCAGGTTAAGAGCTTCTGAACTGGATGCCGGCAGGATTTTGCCTTCCCTTTGCCTTCGGCTCATGCGCGCTCGGCGCGTGTTCATCCGGCCGTCAGACCGGATCGACGCCGGCGTAAGCGTGAGCGAACCAGGCGGCCAGAAGCGGGTCTCGCTGCAGTGACGCAACCCAGCCACCGCGCAGGCCGCGGCCGAACGTTTCTGCTGCCCCCGTTTCGTTGCCGGTCTTGTTGGCCTGCAGGATCTGCAGCAGCCAGAACGAAAACGCCTGGATGCGCCAGATGACCTCGAGTCGTGTTGCGGAATAGGCCGCCAGGCGCGTGCCGTTGGCGGCCGGACCGAAGTGGTCGATGAAACCCTCGGCCAGCTCCACCGCGTCGGCCATGGCGAGATTCATGCCCTTGCCGCCCGACGGCGTGATCAAGTGAGCTGCGTCGCCGCACAGAAAGATGCCGTCCTGCTGCATCGGCTCGGTCACTCGCATCTGCAGGTCAACGAACGACATCTGCCCGAACAGCGTGCTGTCGAGCTTGCCGTGCACTCCGAGCCGATCCGACAGTTCGGCCCGCACCCGCTCCTGCGGCCAGTCGGCCTCCGTGTCGGTCACCGGTACTTCGAGGTAGTAACGCGTTTGCTCCGGCCCGCGCAGCATCTGCCCCGCGAAACCGCGCGGGTGGGCGCCGTAAATCGTATGCCGCACCAGCGCCGGCGCGTCCGCAATCACCGCCAGCCAGCGCACTGGAAGCGAACGCTCGGCAACAGTCGAGTTGGTGAGCAGTGGCGCGACCGTGCTGCGAGCACCGTCA
The DNA here is from genome assembly GCA_963791625.1 of uncultured Acidimicrobiales bacterium. Classification (GTDB taxonomy): domain Bacteria; phylum Actinomycetota; class Acidimicrobiia; order Acidimicrobiales; family Ilumatobacteraceae; genus JANMCE01. Next base: position 926,012 of record CAWBTA010000015.1, on the reverse strand, counting down.
CAGCCAACCACAGCGTCGGCGGTGACTTCGTGCAGCTGACCATCGCGGGTTTGCCAGGTCACCCGGCCACCGCCCGCGTGGTGTGCCACGTCGGTCACGCTGCAGTCGAACCGCACCTCGCCACCCAGCTTGAGCAGCGCGGCACACAACGTTTCCACGAGCAGATGTTGCGGATAGACGTAATGCGGTCGCCCGCCCGTGAGCTCGCCGTAGTTCACGATCACCGAGTCGGACGGCGTGCGGAACTCGCAACGTCCGTTCTCCACATCGAATCGGACGAGATCATCGGCGATGCCGACGCGCTTCAACATTTGCACGGTGCGATAGTCGATCGATCCGGCCTTGGGCGGCCCGCCAACCTCGGAGCGACTCCGTCGCTCGATCACCACGAACGGAATACCAGCCCGTTGCAACATCAGGCCGAGCACCAAGCCTGCCGGCCCCGCCCCTACAATCACCACCGTTGTTTTCATCCCCGTCATAGTGGCTTGTCGAGGGTGAACTGTTCGGCGAGGGCAGGCGGTGCGCAGGCCAGCCAGGCGTCGGTGATGGCTTCTTGAAGGGCCTCGGTCGTAATCACGTCCAGCTGGATCAATATTGCGGGGTATTTGTTGAAGTGCTCGATCGTGAAGATGCCGGGCGTGCCTGCGGCAAGGATCGCTTCCTTCTCACCGAGGTCTTCCGTGGAGACCGCGAGGATCGGTCCGTCTGGTGGCGCTTCCTTGCCGAACCGCTTGATGTCGGCCTTGCTGAAGGGTCGCACCCAAGCGAAACCCTTCCCCCGCACCGACCAATTGCGGTAACCGTGCCGAACACCTTCGACCGTCTCGGGTAACGACGCCGCAAGAGCGATCGCCTCATCCAACGTTGCCATCCCGTGAACGTACTACCGAGCTGGGTGGAGACGGTGAAGAGGGCAAAGACTTTCGGCGGGCCATGGCGCCGGAGTGCCCTCATTCCTCCGCGTGCGGGCTTGGTCCGGCGAGAATGCGCGGGGGATTGCCAACAATGGTCGCGTAGGCAGGGACATCGGTGGTGACGACCGTGCCGGCCCCGACCACGCACCAGGCCCCGAGCCGAACGCCAGGCGTAATGATGGCCGCCGCACCGATATGGGCCCCTTCACCGATGCGGACGTTCGCGCCGACGTGGGCCCGGGGGGAGATGTGCGAAAAGTCGTTGATCACGCAGTTCTCTTCGACCGTGGCCGCGGTATTGATGATGACGTGTCGGCCTACCCAGGTCCCGGCTTGAATGGCGGCCCGATGAAACACCACGGTGCCCTCGTTGACGGAAACCCCGGTACCTATGAGGGCGGTCGGATGGATCGCAATCCCGAAGGTGGCCGGGAGTAGTCCGGCAATGTCGGCCCGGGCTCGATTGTCGCCGATGCAAATAATGATTGGTTGGTCGACAGGAATGTGGGCTGTGGCCCCACGAGAACGAATTCCGGGCTGCACGACGCGCCCGCCGAAGAAGTGTTCGGCCCGACAGTCATCGAAGACGTCATAGATTTCTCGCTCGCACGCGTGCAAGGTATCGGCAACGACATCGGCGTGACCGCCGGTTCCATAGAGGGATACAGCGCCCCCGTCGGCGCCCCTACTACTGCCAAACATCCGTACATTTCATCACATGCTGCTCGGCCCTGTGTGAGAGCTTCGTAAGAAAACGAGCGCGGGCCCATTGGAGCCGTATCTCGTGGGGATTAGAGAATGGTCACGGTGCCCGTGGTGCCGTCGACGGTCACCATCGCCCCGTTGGCGATGCGTTGGGTTGCCCCTACGACCGACACTGCACAGGGAATGCCCAGTTCGCGCGAAACGATCACGGCGTGGCTGACGGCCGCGCCGGTATCGACCACGACCGCACCAGCGGTGAGGAACAACGGCCCCCACGAGCTGTCAGTTGTAACTGCAACTAAAACATCGCCCGGCTCAAGCTCACCCGGATCACCAGGCTCCGTGAGCACGCGGGCTCGACCGGTGTGCGTGCCGGCGCAACCGGCAAGGCCGGTGAGCACCGTACCCGACGGCGCAATGTCGGAACCGAACGCGAGGCGCGGCTTGTACGCGTCGCGCCCGGGTGCGGCTCCATCGAACACAAAGGGCGGCTCAAGGGCACGAAGCTCGGCGGCCTTGGCTTTGCGTGAGGCGATCGTTGCTTTCATCGAAGCCGGATCAGCCAGGAAACTGGCCAGCTCGTCGTCGGCCACCCAAACGACATCCTCTATACGATCGAGGTAAGCATCGGCAACCATACGGCGTCCGATCTCCCGCACTGCGAGTCGGATTTCGTGATTCAACTTGATGCAGTTCGTCTTCGTGCGCTCGCGACCGGGCAAGAAGACACTGCACGCCCGCACGCCACCCAGAAACTGCCCCTGCGTGTCTGGGTCACCGGCCAAGGCCTCGCCGAGAGCGGCGGCGGTTGCCAGGCGCTCGGCGGCCATGACGGCAGCCTTGGGCTTTGGGTCGGCGCTGTCATCGGCGAAGCGCATCCGCTCCAGCTGTGTCAGCGGCATCTCGGGATGGGTTTCCCATGTGGGCGAACTGAGATCCCACTCGTTCGGTCCCCGTGATCCATGCTCGGCCAGGAAGTTCTCAAAGCCGGCCACGAAACAGGCGATGTCCTTATCGTCCGAGGCCCTAAGCCGATGCCACAGCCCAGCCACGCCATTGTTGAACTCGCGGGTCAACGCGGGAGATTCCTTGATGAGTCGGGAAAGGTCCCAGAGGGCCAGACTCTGCTCGGCGGAGTCGACGCCACCAAGACCGCTGATGAGTGCATTTGCCGCTGCCGGCTGGCCAACGGCGGCACTTACCGCCGCCACCAATCCGGTGGCCACCGTCGAGCAGTAGAGCTGGAAGAGGTGCTGTCCGAAGAGGTGGCGGAACATCGGCACGAACGAACGGCAGCGCTCGACCAATTCGGTATTCGACAGCTTCGTGAGGTCGGGTCGATCAGCCGCGATCTTGACGACGTCGGCCTTGTCCTTGGCCAGCTCGGGCAGTTCCTCGGTCGAGAGCACGTAGCCGAGCCAGCCCATGGCGGCCGCAGCCTTCGCTTCGTCTTCGTCCTGCGGTCGAGCCTCGTAGGGCGGGGCAGGCTGGTCGCCAAAGAATGTCTGGTCCATCATCTGCCACGTAAAGCCCGGAACCCGGATGGCGAACACTCGTGACACGGAAACGTTGAGGTAGCAGTAACCACCGAAGCTGCCGACGATCTCTTTGCGTACGGGGTCGAACTCATCAGGGCTGAACGCCCCTGTGCGAACGAGCGCATCTCGCCATCCCAACTCAGCGCCCTCGAAGCCCCACATCGTCCAACTGATCGGCGTGACGATGTCGGGGAACACCTCGCCAACGTTGGCCCGCGTCCAAACGGGATAGTCCGGGCTTGGCTCGTCGTCGACAACCCAGATCTTTTCGCTCACCGATATCTCCTCTGTTTTCGCCACTCGTTGGGTATGACGGTCGTCACATGATAGACAGCTCGTAAGGCGCACGTTCCCGAGAAGTCGCGGTCGTTCGACGGCGATCTGGGCCTAGGCTCGCACGGCGCGAAGGGAGTCATCATGGGGTACGAAGCACCGACTGTTGCACAGACGGAACCAGTTGAGGATTGGCTCCATGACTTCGACGTGTTCGATCCGGGTTATGTGCGCGACCCGTTCCCGGTGTGGGACAAGGTTCGCGGTTGTCCAGTTCTTACCACCGAGCGTTGGGGTGGGGTGCACCTCGTTGTCGGCTACGACGCAGTAGTGCAAGCGGCAGCCAATACAGCCGCGCTGACGTCCACGCTTGGCACCTCGGCAGCGCCGACGCTCGAAGACCATCGTGACCCGAACCGGCCGCAGTCCATCATCAACCTCGACCCGCCCGAGCACACCCCGATCCGTCGCACCATCCTCCCGACGTTCGCACCACAGGCCGTCGCCGGCTACGAGCCGACCACTCGTGCGCTGTGCGAGTCATTGGCCGACAAGATCACGGCGCGTTTGGACGAGGGCGTTGGTCTCGCCGACGCCGCCGTCGAGTATTCGCAACAGATTCCGGCACGGGTGATCGGCCGCATTCTCGGTATCCCCGAGTCGCGAACTGATGAATTCATCGAATGGGTGCGCGCCATTCTTGAAACCGGAATCGCCGAGCCCGAAAAACGCAAGCAAGCGTTCCAAGATATGGGCGATTACTTCGCCGAGGAGATTGCCGAGCGACGCCGCGCTCCCCGGGAGGATCTCATCACCAGCCTGGTGAACGCTCGACTCGACAATGGTGAGCCGGTACCCGATCGCAACATCGTGGGCAATTGTGTGCTCCTGCTGGTGGCGGGCATCGACACCACGTGGTCGGCCATTGGTTCATCCATCTGGCATCTCTCGCAGCACCCTGACGATGTAGCTCGGCTTCGCGCCGAGCCAGAGTTGTGGCCGACCGCGATCGAAGAGTTTCTGCGAGCGTTCGCCCCGGTCACCATGGGCCGCATCGCCACGTCCGACACAGAAGTCGCCGGCTGCCCGGTGACTGAAGGTCGGCGTGTGCTGCTTGCGTTCCCGGCAGCCAACCGTGACCCAGCCGTTTTCGATCGACCCAATGACGTCATCCTCGATCGTGAGCTGAATCGTCACGTGGCGTTCGGCTCCGGCATCCACCGCTGCGCTGGTTCCAACATCGCCCGCATGGAACTACGCGTCGCGTTGCAAGTCTGGCTCGAGCACTTCCCCGTGTTCTCGCTCGCCAACCCCGACGCAGTGACCTGGGCCGGCGGTCAGGTCCGCGGCCCCCGGTCGGTCCCCGTCCGCATCGGCTGAGCAGCGCGAAGGGCTACATCGTGGCGCCGATGATCCAGGGGGCGAACTCGTTTTGGCCGTAACCGAAGGCTTCGCTCTTGGTCTCTTCGCCTGACGCGACGCGCAGCATGTGCTCGAAAATCTGACGGCCCTTTTGGGCCATGGAGATGTCGCCGTCAAGCAGGTCACCGCAGTTGATGTCGATGTCTTCGCTCTGGCGTTCCCACAGTTGGCTGTTGGTTGAGAGCTTGATCGACGGTGAAGGGATGCACCCGTAGGCTGACCCGCGTCCGGTGGTGAAGCACACGAGATTCGCGCCCCCCGCTACCTGGCCCGTCACGGACACCGGGTCGTACCCGGGTGTGTCCATGTAGACGAAACCGCGCGTGGTGACGGCCTCCGCATAGTCGTACACCTCCATTAGACCGGTGGTGCCTCCCTTGGCTACCGCGCCTAACGACTTTTCGAGAATGGTGGTGAGGCCGCCGGCCTTGTTGCCGGGGGTGGGGTTGTTGTTCATCTCGCCGTGATTGCGTGCGGTGTAGTCCTCCCACCAGGCGATCTGCTTCACGATCTTGGCGCCAACTTCTGGCGTGACGGCGCGTCGAGTGAGGAGGTGTTCTGCGCCGTAGATCTCGGGCGTCTCCGAAAGAATGGCGGTGCCACCGTTGCGCACCAACTCATCCACCGCGGCGCCGAGCGCTGGGTTTGCCGTGATGCCCGAATAACCGTCAGATCCACCGCACTGCAGACCAATGATGAGGTGCTCGGCCCCCACCGGTTCGCGCTTCACCTCGTTGGCCCACGGCAACATTTCGGTGATGCGGGCAATGCCTTCCTCAACACAGTGTCGGGTGCCGCCGATGTCTTGGATGTTCAGCGCGGCGAGTCGGCTGCCTTCCTGCAGACGCTTGGCCGTGATCAACGCGCCAAGTCCGTTCGCCTCACAGCCGAGGCCGACGAGCAGCACGCCTGCGATGTTCGGATGGGTGGCGTACCCGGCGATGGTGCGCCGCAACACGTCCATGCCGATGCCCTTGGCATCCATGCCGCAACCGCTGCCGTGGGTGAGCGACACGATGCCGTCGACGTTGGGGAACTCTTCAAGACCACGACGATCACGCCAGTGATCGGCGATGGCTTTCGACACCGTTGCCGAGCAGTTCACGGTGGAGATGACGGCCAGATAGTTGCGCGTCGCGACCCGACCATCGGCGCGACGGATGCCCATGAACGTTGCGGACGCCGCTGCGGGAACGGTTGGCACGTAGTCGATCCCGAACGCGTGATCTCGAACGAACGCGCCCATCTCGGTGTTGTGCGTATGCACATGTTGACCGGGCTCAATCGCTGTCGATGCAAACCCAATGATCTGCGCGTATCGGTGGACCGGATCACCAACGCCTCGGGCTCGTACCGCAACCTTGTGGCCAGCAGGAATGCGCTCAGTCACGGTGACGCTTTCGCTGTCGATGCGGCTGCCTTCCGACAGTTCGCGCACGGCGATCACCACGTCGTCATCGGGGTGCAACCGCATGGTGGAAGTACGCAGAAACTGAAGAGCAGCCATGCCTCATCCTCGCGCGAGACTCAGGGTATGCACGGCGTCGACCTCAAGCGCTATCCCATCGACCACCTTGACTCGCCCGAGAGTCAGGCGCTGGTTGCGCGCTGCCAAACCGACATGGCCGCACGCGGCGTGAGCCAACTTCCCGGCTTTCTTACGCCGGTGGCTGTCGAGGAGATCCTGTCGACGGCTCGGCAACTCTCGCCGCAGGGATGGGCGAGCGACAGCACCCATAACGTCTACTTCACGCCGCTGGCCGAGGCCTCGCCTGACAGCTCTGCCGGCATGCTGCAGCGGTCGGCCAAGCGTGCGATCGCCTATGACCTGCTTCCGGCTGAACTCCCGCTCCGAGTTGTCTACGAATCGGCGGTGTTGACTGAGTTCGTGCGGCGAGTACTGGGCAAGCCTGCGTTGTATCGCAGCGCAGATCCGCTCGACGCGTTGGAGATCGCTGTGTTCGAGCCGGGGGAGGAGCTTGGATGGCATTTCGATAACAGTGAGTTCTCGATCACCATCATGTTGCAAATGCCCGACAGCGGCGGTGTGTTCCAGTTCATCCGGGCACTTCGATCCGACCACGACGCCAATGACCAAGGTGTTCTCGCCGTGCTGCAGGGCGATCATCGAGCGGTCGAAACCTTGGCCACTGCGCCCGGCACGCTCGCGCTCTTCCACGGCCATCACGCAATGCATCGCGTCACCACCGTTCAGGGGAGTCGGCCGCGCATCAACACCGTGCTCACCTACGGTGAGCGACCGGATATGACACTGAGCCCGTTGACCCAGAAACTCTTCTACGGTCGCAACACGCCTTTGATCCAGCAGTAGTCGGCCACGGCTGCCCCGCTTCGTCAGGTGATGTCGACGGTGAGGTGGATAGCGGCTACGCGCTGTTTCACCGTCTTGCCCAGCTTGTCCTTTATGACGTCGGTGAGTTGGGTGAGTTTGAACTGCCACGAGTATTTCTTGGTCAGTTCCTGTTCGACCGCGGCGATGCCTTCGGCGCTCAGATCTACCCGACCCGTGCCGGAGTACACGCGGGTATTCGGCCTCACGCGGCCGCGAAAATCGCTGACCTGCACCGCGACCTTCGGGTTGTTGTTCAGACGTTTGCTCTTCCAGGCGTTATCGCCGGTGGTGAACGCGTAGGTGCCGTTGCTGCCGGTAATCCATACCGGCGTGGCGACCGGCGTGCCGTCCTTTTTGAACGTGGTGAGCGCAACGTAGCGGGCGCTATCAAGATCGATCATTCGATAGAGCCTGCCACGCCCAGCTCTGCCAACAGGTCGCGGACCCGCCGGTCGATGTCGTCACGGATGGGGCGCACGGCGTCTACCCCTTGCCCGGCGGGATCGTCGAGCTTCCAGTCGAGGTAGCGCTTACCCGGGTAGTACGGGCATTCATCGCCACAGCCCATCGTGATGACGACGTCAGATGCTTTGACGGCAGCATCGGTGAGCTTCTTCGGCGTTGCGCCGTTGGCGTGAAGGTCGATGCCGATCTCGGCCATCACTTCCACAACAGCAGGATTAATCGTGTGGGCCGGCGCAGTGCCCGCCGAGCGAACGACGACCTGGTCGCCCCCGTAGCGGGCGAGCAGCGCGGCGGCCATCTGCGAACGCCCGGCGTTGTGGACGCAGACGAACAGCACTTCGGGTCGAGTATCAGTCATCGCTGGTCACTTTCGGGTAGAGGAAGCGGATGAGGCCGTAGGCCAGGAATGCGCCGACGAACTGCATGCCGATGAACATGGGGGCCGATGATGGTTTGATACCGGCGAAGCTATTGGACAACATGCGGGCGACGGTCACGGCCGGGTTGGCGAAACTGGTGGACGAGGTGAACCAGTAGGCGCCACCGATCCAAACGCCGACCGCAAACGGCACCACACTCTTGCGACCAGCGCGAACGCATCCATGAATGACGAGTAGCAGGCCAATGGTGGCGACCGTCTCCGAGAGCCAAAGGTTGCCGCCGGAGCGAACTTTGGTGGACAGGTTGATGGCCGGCAGTTTGAACATGAGGTTGGCGATGACGGTGCCGATGCAGCCACCGATCGTTTGCACCACTGCGTAGAGCAAGAGGTCACGGGTGCTGATGTCGCCCAGGAGTCGATCAACCACTGTGACGACCGGGTTGAAGTGAGCACCAGAAATCGACCCGAACATGAGGATGAGACCGATCAGCGCGCCCGCCGTGGCCGATGCGTTCTCCAACAGTTGTAGCCCAACGTCGGCAGAGAGGTTCTGGGCCATGATGCCCGAACCAACCACGGCAATAATCAACAACGCGGTGCCGAGCGCCTCCGCTACCAGTCGACGTGCCAGCTGATAGCGAAGGGGTTGTTGCGTGGTCACCAAGGCGCTCAGCAACACGCTTTGGCGGCCGGAGCGCCGACGGCAACCGGCTCGCCGTCGGCGGGAGTGCAGCATTCGCCCTCGGCGGGGTGCATGACATCAGCGTCGGCCAGAACGGTGTAGATCTCCCACGGGATTTCGGGGCCGTTCACCCACACCTTGTCCTGTACGGCGAAGCAACACGTTGTTCCTTCTTCGATATCGCACACCGCCCCCTCGGCCTGCATGCGAGTGGTTGCTTCTGCAACTTCTTCGGTAGAAGCCACCTCGACGCCGACGTGATTCATCGTTCCTGGCGTGCCTTCACCGGCGATGAGAACCAGCTTGAGCGGCGGTTCGGTGATTGCGAAGTTGGCATAGTTCTCGCGAATCTTGTTCGGCGGTGTCTTGAACAGTTTGGTGTAGAAGTCGATGGACGCTTCGAGATCACCAACGTTGAGGGCGAGTTGGACACGGGACATGGGATTCCTCCTGAGTGACCGTCAATAGATTGACGTTTGTCGATGTAGCTATCCTCGCGACTACTTCGACATTTGTCAATGTACTTCTCCCAACTTCTTCGCTACCATTCGTCCCATGGTCGCTCGCACCCCCGTCACCCGTGATCCGGTCGCGTGCTGCTCACCCGTGCGGGCCACTATGCCCGATGAAGTGCAGGCCGACGTCCTGGCGCAAGCCTTCGCCGCGCTGGCCGACCCGATTCGACTGCGCCTCCTATCGTTCATCGCTTCGGCCAACGCCGACGAAGTGTGCGCATGCGACTTGCTGGAACCGTCGGGTCGTTCGCAGCCGACCGTCAGTCACCACATGAAGATCCTCATTGAAGCCGGGCTCGTCACACGTGAAAAGCGCGGTCTGTGGGTGTGGTACCGCGTTGTGCCCGCCCGGCTCGACGCCCTACGCGTGGTCCTCGGCTAAGGCCACTCCTCGGCCGAGGATCGCGTTTCTACCTCTTGGCTTTGGCCTTCGGCTTGGCTGCTGGCTTCTTCTTCGCATCGAGCTCGGCCTGGTATTTCGCCGTTGCCGTCTCGACAGCCTTCAGGTTGCTGGCAGCCAACTCGGGGCGAGCGGCGGCGGCGCGGTGCTTGGCATCGACCGTCGCGTGCCGCTGGCCTTGGAAGCGAGGTGCGACATGACGTGCGAACAACTCGTAGCTGCGGAACTTCGCCTCTTGGTCGGCCCAGTCGTGAGCAAGTTGTAGGTACGCGCCGAAGCCACCGTTCGACTGTTTGACCAGCCGCTCGATCTGGTCGCAGGCATCGTCGGGCGTGCCGATGGTGCCGAGCCCGCTCTCGTTGACGAAGTCGATGAACTCCTTCACGCTCGTGCCGTCACCGACCGCCATCTGCGGGAACGCGGCCGTGTGCTGGAAGTAGTCGAACCACTGAGCGATGCCGTGTTCGACCTCACGGTACGCCTGCTCGCGGGTGGGTGCGAGATGCATGAGGCCGACCAGACGCCACTTGTTGCGGTCGACTCGCACGCCGTAGTTTGCCGCCCGCTCCTCCATCACATCCCAGTGCAAACCGAGCAGATCGAATCCGGCAGCCGTCGTTGCGCCAACGGACAAGAGACCGTGACCATAGCGACCCGCCAAACGTGGTCCGGCCGGTGATGCGACGGCCGCAATGGTTATGGTGTCGGCCAGGTTGGAGTACGGACGCAAATGGAGGCGCGCGTCCTTCAATGTCCAACGGCCGTTGTCGAAGCTGATGGGCTCCTCGCTGGAGAGCAGGTGGGTGATGATGTCGACCGCGTCCTCCAGTAACTCACGCGTCTGGGGCATGTCGAGACCGATCATGGCCGCGTCTGATGGCAGGGCGCCGGGGCCGAGCCCGAGCAGGAATCGACCGCGAGTCATGTGGTCGAGTTGTACCGCTCGCTCGGCTACCCAGAGCGGGTTGTGATAGCTGGCGCTGGTGACGCCAGTGCCGAGTTTGATCGTGCGGGTTCGCTGTGCAACAGCCGCAATAAAGATCTCGGGTGATGCAATGATCTCGCTGCCCGCCGAGTGATGCTCGCCGATCCAGGCCTCATCAAAGCCGAGTCGATCGAGGTGCTCGACCAGGGCCATGTCCCCGTCGATCAGCAAGGTCGGGTTTTCACCGGCCGGGTGGAATGGCGCCATGAAGATGCCAAACCGCATGCGGTTGCTCATGATTGCTCTCTCCTCTGGATGTGTGCTGCCCCCTTGCGCGAAACGTAGCAGGTGGGGTTAGCACGCAATAACGCAGAGAGCGTGTGCTCAGACGGTCGGTGTTGACCAGAAGAAGCGACCGACCTTGTCCATGATCGAACAGATCAGTTGCTGGCCCGACGCGGTGTAGCCCACCGATCCCGGCGGTCCGCAGATTTGGCCGGGTGAGACACCTTTGGGTGGAGGAACGGCGTTGATCGTGGTCGGTGTCGGTGTAGTCGTCGCAGGCCGCGTTCCGACGGTTGTCGGCCCAGACGATGCGGGTCCGACAGTTGTCGGAGGCGTCGTCGTGGTTGTCGTCGTCGGTACATCACTGGCTGGAACGGTGACGCCGGAGGTGAAGATCGGCGTGGAGGTTGGCGGCGCTTCCGGGGTAGCGGGTGCTGCTGTGGTTCGAGTGGTCGGAACGAGGACAATCGGCGTGGCCTTCGCCACGGTCGGCGCAGGGACAGTGACGGCGGTTGTCGTGGTGCCTGCCGTCGTCGTCGTTGTCGTTGACTCGGCTGTCACCGTGGTGGCTAACACGACGGCCATTGCCGTTGGCGCGCTGGTGACGACGGCCGTTGACGATGTGGTCGGCATCACCGCGGCAGCGCGCGGTTGGGAATGACTCGTCCGCTGGGCGGCGAGGAGCACCAGCACGATCAGCGCGGTGATGATCGCCGGGCGGCGCCAGACCGGTCGCGTCTCGGCTGCGACGGCAATGGCCAGATGACTGGTCCAGCCGTGGCCATCGAAATAGCGGACATAGGTTGATCCGGCTGGGTCCGCGTACCAGCCATGGGTGGTCTTCTTCTTCACGTGCTTAACTTCTCCGCAATTGTGTTTCTTGACCCTAAGCACACACGCGGGGTGGTTGCGGACGCCAGAGCCGAACGACCTGTTTCACTGTGAGTAGTGCCGGTCGGCCTATGCGTCCACTTTTGGGGTGACTACGGCATGGTCTGCTTGCTGCGGACCGCTGGGTGATCGGCCGGTCGCATCGCGTCGGGGGAACGACGGTCGAAGCGGCGGTAGATGCGGTCGAGTCGGGGGATGGCGGCCGTCACCAGACAGGCAATGGCCGAACCGAGGGCCAGGCCCGCAGCGGCATCGGTGAAATAGTGCGCACCGACCAGCAGCCGTGTGAACGCCACCAACACGCCGAACAGGGCGAGTACGGTGATGGTTGCGGTCGCTTGCTTCACCGAGATGCGCTTGGCGAGAATCAGTAGCGACAACACCGTTACCAGCGCGCCGATGCCAGCGGCGTGGCCGGACGGAAACCCAAAGCCGGACTGCCCGGTAAGGCGTGCCGTGAAAGGCGGCCGCGGCCGCTTGATGAGGTCCTTGGCGACTCGCTGCATTACGGCCGCGATACCCGGAGCGATCAGAGTCGCGAACGTGGCGACGGCATCTCGCTTCTTCCACCACACGAACGCAGCGGCGGCGATCACGAGGAGCGTGCCGCCGAGTGGTGAGGCCGTGTACGAGATGACCTTGGCGACGTTGAACACCGCTCCGTTGCCATCGGCACCGATGCGGTCGTAGATGCTCTGATCAAGATCGGTTGGCTTGGTGAGGTGCCATGCGCTGGCCGCGAGCGCGACGAAGAGTGCCAGTGGCACGCCAGCTGCTTTTCCCGCTTCGGAGCTAACGGTCCACCGTTTCGGGGTGGTGGCCCTTTCCATGCTGCTGACGTTACTTTCCGGCGTTCAGAAAAGATCCAGGATCGGTTGATTCGGGCGAAATGGCCCATCGCCCAGATTCAGGGAAGGGCGAAACCGACCACCGCGCCGCCGTCGGGGTGGTTCTGTGCCCACACCCGGCCCCGGTGACGCTCAACGATCTGTTTCACGATGGCCAGACCTAATCCGGACCCCGGCTCGGTGCGTGTGATCGTTGCCCGGTAGAAGCGGTCGAAGACATACGGCTGATCATCGACCGGAATCCCTGGACCGTGGTCGCGAACATCGAGTCTGCCGCCATGGACGCTGACATCGATGGGCGTGCCTGCCGGGCTGTACTTGACCGCGTTCTCCACCAGGTTGGAGATGGCCCGTTCGAGCATGGCCGGACGACCGGAGACGACCAGATCGGAGTCCTGCGCATGGAGCTCGATCTGGCGCCCACTCCGACGGCTCGCCCGGGCGATCACGTCGGTGGCGAGGTCGGCAAGTCGCACCGGTTCGGGTTCCTCGTTGTTGGAGGTCTGGTCGGTGGCCAGCTCGACGAGCTCGGTGAGGAGATGGGTGAGTTCGCCGGCATCGACTTGCACTGCAGCGAGTACGTCGTGGCGATCGGACGGCCCGAGCCGTTCGAAGTGTTCCATCAGCTCGATGTTGGTCCGCAGGCTGGTGAGCGGTGTACGCATCTCATGACTGGCGTCGGTGATGAGACGCTTCTGCTGTTCGCGCGAACCAGCGAGCGCACTCACCATGGTCGTGAAGCTCTGAGCGAGGCTGCCGACTTCGCCCGTTGCGTTGGTGGGAATGGGCGTCGCGAGGTCCTGGGTGGTGGCGATGGTTTCCGCGGTATCGCGCAGGTGGATGATAGGACCCACCACCCGCTTGGCCAGGAACCACCCCAGCACTGCGGCCAGGAACACACCGGCGAGCGCGAGCGCGAGCAACCTGCCGATCAGGGACTCGAGTACTTCGTGGCCCTCGTTGAGCGGACGGATCATTTGGATGTAGCCACCCTCATGCCACGGCACGGTGACCATGCGGTACTCGCTCCCGTCGATCTTCACCGTGCGCAACACTGGATTGGTGACCGTTGATCTTGCATCGACCGGCGTGAATGGAAGGTCGTTCTTGGCGCCGAGATAGCAGGAGGTTTTCGTGCCGTTGGTTTCGGCGATCTGGGCGCCGACGGCGCCTTCGAAGATGGCTGGTTGCGGACAGCCGTGGCGGTCGTCTTGCTGTTGGCCGCGACCTCCTTGCTGCCGGCTTGGTCCACCGCGGCCCAGACCGGCCAGCTCGATACCCTTCGTACGCAGCGAGCTGTCGATGCTCTTTTCGATCTGCTTGGCCGTTGCAAAGTAGGCGCCACCGGTGGCGAGCACGCCAACGACAGCGGCGACCGTGGCAAGAGAAATGGCGATACGCCAGCGCAAACTCATGGTCGCAGCACGTACCCGATACCGCGCACAGTGTGGAGTACCCGTGGCGAGCCATTCGCTTCCGTCTTGGTGCGCAGGTACCCGACGTAGACATCGAGCGACCGCGAGTTGGTCTCGAAGTCGTAGCCCCAGATGCGTTCGTAGATCGTCTCTCTCGACAGCACCACACCAGCGTTGAACATCAACAGTTCCAAGAGGTCGAACTCGGTTTTGGTGAGGTCCAGCTCGTCACCATTTCGACGAGCGATGCGGGCCTTTGGGTCGAGGGTGACGTCACCGACCGTCAAGACATCGTCGGTACCCGACACGCTTGTGCGACGGAGCAACGCACGGAGCCGAGCCGACAACTCCGACATGGCGTAGGGCTTCACCAGATAGTCATCCGCACCGGCATCGAGGCCGGCAACTCGATCGGACACCTCGTGCCGAGCCGTCAACATCAAGATCGGCATGGTGCGGTAACGATCGCGGAGCTGCCGGCAGACCGTGAGGCCGTCGATGAACGGCATCATCACATCGAGAATCACCAGGTCGGGCTCAAGGGTCGTAACGGCTTCAAGCGCCTGAGCACCGTCGCTGACGGCAGTGACCTGGTACCCGTCGAAGCGAAGGGCGCGTTCAAGCGATTCGCGGATGCCACGGTCATCTTCGGCCACGAGGATGCGGGCTCCGCCGCCTTCAGTCATGCCTCAATCATACGAACGCGTCCGCGAGAACTCTGTAAGAAGTGGGTTCAGTGGTGGGGTTCTTACGATCTTCTTGCGGGATCCTTGGACCCGACTTACGCACGGCGTCGACAGTACGGGTCGTACGCATACTCTGAAGGACCTCATGGCTACCTCCGTTGCATCTGAACAACTGGCTGCACCTCGCGCCCGGGTACCGCGGCACACCCGCTTCGACTTCTGGCTCGACATCGTGCTCTTTGTGGCCTTCACACTCGACTTCAACCTTGAATTCACCGGCATTCCGGTGCACGAATGGTTGGGTGCGGCGTTCGGCATAGCGCTGGTCGTGCATCTGGTGTCCCACTGGGACTGGGTGGTGAAGACCACGAAGAAGGTGTTCGGCAAACACCCGACGAAGGAACGAATCAAGTGGGTCGTTGACCTCGGCGTGATGGGACTGATGACGTGGACGGTCGTCTCCGGCGTCGTGATCTCTGTTCATATGCTGCCGGCGCTCGGTTTCACCGGATCGAAGGACTCGTTCTTCCGAAACCTGCACTCGTTCGGTGCTGATGCCAGCGTGGTCGCCGTGGCGGTGCACATCGCGTTGAGCTGGTCATGGGTGAGCAGTGTGGCCCGCCGCACGTTCGGTCGAACGCGAGCGACATCATGAAGTACGTCCGCCAGACACTTGCGGCGGTGGCCGTGCTTGCGGTCGCGACGCTGCTCGCCTTCGCACTGAAGGCCACCCCGGCGTCGAGTTTGTTGAGTGATGGCGGCGGTCGTGGTGATCGCCCCGGAGGGCCACCGCGTGACAAGGGCGGACCGGGAGGCCGCAACGCGTCCTTCAATCCCGTGGGCATCGTAGGCTCGGCCCAATCGGTCGTACCACAGGCCACAATCATCGCCGCAATCGCGCTGTTCGAGAAGCGTCGTCGGCAGCAGCGGACCGCAGCGCTACGAGGATCACTTTCAGACTTCGAAAGGTAAGTCTCGATGAACAACCTGCTCTGGTACATCGGCCGGGCCACCGGCATCGTCGCCATGATCCTGGCGGCCATCTCGCTGCTCTTCGGCCTGCTTTTCTCCGGACGCGAAACCGGCAGTAAGAAGCGGCCGGCATGGTGGCTCGACCTGCACAACTGGCTCGGTGGCCTCGCGGTGGCCTTCACCGCCGCCCACATGTTCACGCTTTTCGCCGACTCCGACATGGCGCTCAGCCTGGTGGCACTGTTCGTTCCAAATGCGGCCAAGGACGGCACGGCCGGCATCACATGGGGCGTGCTCGCCACCTACGCCATGGTCATTCCGGCCGTGACCGGACTCGCTCGGTTCAAGCGTCGCATTCCGCGCAAGGTGTGGCACATCGTCCACCTCATCTCGGTGCCCGGCGTGCTCTTCGCCGGCCTCCACGGTTACATCTCCGGAAGCGACCGATCGACCACCGCGTACAAGGCGCTCACCCTCGGCCTGCTCGCTGTATCGGTCTACGCCGGAGCACTCCGGCTGCTCGGCATTCGCGCCAAACAGCAAGCGGCCCTCTCAGTCAGCGCAGGTGGTTGAGCGCCATGGCGGCGTAGAGCCCGACACCGGTGGACATGGTTGCTTCGTCAAACATGGCGCGGTTGGAATGGTTCGGCGCGGCCGTGCGCGGGTCGACGCCGGGCGGCGTGGCACCGAGGAACGCCATCGCGCCCGGCACTCGTTGCAGTATGAAGCTGAAGTCCTCCGAGCCCATAATCGGGTTGGTCAGCTGGTGGACTCGATGGCCGCCGAACAGGTCGGTGGCGATGCCCGTGACCTTCTGTGCGAATGGAGCGTCATTGATCGTCACCGGGTAAACCCGCTCGATATCGACCACGGCGGTCGCATCGTGCGCGGCCGCGATTCCCTCGGCCAGTTTCTGCAATCGGGCGTGCACCATTTCCCGGTTCTTCTCCGACACGGTCCGGATGGTGCCGACAACGTCGGCGTACTCGGGGATCACGTTGTTGACCGTGCCCGCCATGATCTGGCTGACCGTGACAACGGCCGGGTCGAAGGCGTCGACGCGCCGGGTGATCATGGTCTGAAACGCCTGAACGATCTCGCACGCAATCGGAATCGGATCGATCGTGAGATGCGGCGCAGAAGCATGCCCGCCTGCGCCTGTGATGCGGATGCGCAACACGTCGGATGACGCCATAAGCGAGCCGCCCTTCAACGTAACCAGACCCGACGGCGCGAACGTGGTGACGTGTAGAGCGAACGCGCCGGTCACGTCGCCGACTCCTTCAAGCAGACCCTCGTTCAGCATGTGTTCGGCCCCGGCGTAGCCCTCCTCGCCGGGCTGAAACATGAACACGACGCGACCCTTCAACGTACCCCGGCGGGCGGCCAGGAGACGGGCCGAACCGGCGAGCATGGCGGTGTGCATGTCGTGGCCGCACGCGTGCATCATGCCGTCGGTACGACTGGCGAAATCGAGGCCGGTGTCTTCGGGCATGGGCAATGCGTCCATATCACCACGCAACAACATCGTCGGGCCCGGCTCGTCACCTTCCAGGACGGCCACCACGCTGGTGGACGTGGTGCCGGTCCTCAGCGTGAGTCCGAGTCCGTCGATGGCATCGAGCACGGCCTCTTGTGTTCGCGGTAGCTCCAGACCCAGCTCAGGGATCGTATGCAGATGACGGCGGAGCTTCACCGTTTCGTCCAGCATGGCTTCAGACTCAGCGAGCAGTTCCGTGTTTTCCTGCGAGGTCGTGCTCATGGAACGAGATGCTACGTGAGGTCAGGCAGACTGAACTCCATGTCGAAGTCTCCTGGCCGTTGGAGCGACCTGGTCGTGCAGGAGGTCGTTGCCGCCCTGACGCCACGCGCCGACCCTGCGAAGGCTCCAGCCATGAGCGCCTACATGAAGGGCATAGCGCCGTTCCTGGGTATCTCGTCACCATTGCGTGCCGCCGCGTTGCGCCCAGTGTGGAAGACGGTCGGAAAGGCTCCGTCGGCGCATGATCTGGGGGACGCCGCGACCGAGCTCTTCGACCGCGACGAGCGCGAGTTTGCCTATGGCGCCCTCGACCTTCTTGGTCGCAACAAGAAGGTCACGGACGAGGCGTTCCTGGTCGACGTGGTCGAGCCGCTTATCCTCACCAAAAGTTGGTGGGACACGGTCGATTCCCTCCGCTCGGAAGCGGTCGGGCCATTGGTGACGAGTTACCCGTCCTTGCTGTCGGTGATCCACCGCTGGGCGGCCACCAACAACCGCTGGCTGGTGCGATCCGCCATCATCCATCAGCTCGGGTATCACGAGCACACTGATGTCGACCTTCTCTTCGATCTCTGTCGGATGCATGCACATCAGACGGAGTTCTTCATCGCGAAAGGCATCGGTTGGGCCCTGCGCGACTACAGCTACACCGACCCCGACGCGGTCGAGGAGTTCATCGCCACCACCGACCTGCGCCCGTTGTCGAAACGGGAGGGCATGAAGGCAATCGAACGCCGGCGTGCCAGAGCGAAGGCTTGACAAAACGAAGCGTGGCCCGTCCCCGCGGAGAGGGACGGGCCACGGTTGGTGGGGTGCGGAAGGGTTTACGCCGTGGTTGGCGGCGTGGTCGGAGCAGCCGGTGCACCGGGCTGATCGTCACCATCATTGTGGTGCCAGCCGGGGCCACCCTTGCCGCCGCGCATACCACCCAGGCCGAACGGCATCTTGCCGTTGGCGAAGTCGGTGACCGTCTGTGTGAGGTTCGCCTTGATCTTGTCGGCTTCCGCCTGGGTCATGTTGCCAGCGCTGACTGCAGCGTCGATCTTGGCGGTGATCTCTTTCACGGCCGCGTCGACAACGGTGTTCAGCGGGACGTTCTTCGACTCGGCGATCTTGGCGACGGTGGTGCCGTTCATGACCTGCTGCATGAGGTCGTCACTGGTGATGCCAAGGGCCTTGGCCGCAGCGTCCACGACACTCTTACCTTCGGCCAAACCGAACCCGCCCATGCCTCCGCGGGGACCATGACCACGGCCGCCCGAACCGCCAGTGGGTCGGGCGTCCTGGATGGCCTTCTTCACGGCGTCGGCCTGAGTCTGGGTAATGGTGCCGTCTTTCACCAGTTTCGCGAGGGCGTCGTCGACAGGGTTGACGCGGGCGGCAGGTTTCGCCGGGTCGGACGTAGCGGGAGCAGCTGTGGTGGCGGTGGTCGTCGAGCTTGCGGTCTGGGCGCCCACAAGGTGGGGGGAGCCCAGGGCGAAGCCGGCACCAAGGCCGGCTACGGATGCAACAGCCACGGTGGCTGCGGCGAGATGTTTACGCATGAGGCATTCTCCTGAATGTTCCGTCGGTGGGGATGTCTCTATCTTCGGCCGAAGACCTGAGATTTGCCTGTGACGAGTCTACGAACATGCTGGAGGGTCGACGCGCGAATATGGAGTCATGAGCCCAGCCGCAAAGGCCGTCCCTGCATCCACCGCCAGCCACGATGCTGATGTCACGAGCGAGTTGCGGGCCTTCATGGCCAAATCGTGGGCACAGGCACCCGACACAACGCCTGCGGTCGCACCCGTGGCGGCCTATGCCGCCAAGCGTCGCAAGGCCCTGTCCGCCGCGTTCCCGGGTGAGGTCTTGGTGATCCCGGCTGGCCGGTTGAAGTTCCGATCGAATGATTCGCCCTACGCCTTTCGTCCATACTCGGCCTTCGTCTGGTGCACCGGCAGCCAGGTGGAAGGCAGCGTGCTGGTGATGGTGCCGCGCGGTCGCAGCCACGTTGCGACGCTGTTCGTGCGGGCTCGCAATGATCACAACACGGAGGCGTTCTACCGTGACCGCAACTACGGCGAACTATGGGTCGGCCCTCGCCCGGGCGTCGTGGAAACCGCGGCTGAACTCGACATCGCGTGTAAGCCGCTCACCGAGCTGGCCAAGGTTCTCCACGCCCAACGTGCGAAGCCGGTCCGCTGCCTACGCGGTCTCGACCCCGATGTCGACGCGACTGCCGGTACCGCCCGCAAGAAGGCCGACATCGAACTGGATCGCTATCTCTCAGAGGCTCGGCTCATCAAAGACGACTGGGAGATTGGTGAACTGCAGGCCGCGGTCGATGCGACGTTGAAAGGCTTCGAAGACGTCGTGCGCGAGATACCGGCGACCGACAGCGAACGATGGCTGGAGGGCACGTTTCATCGTCGGGCCCGTACCGATGGGAACGACGTCGGCTACGGCTCGATCGTCGCATGCGGCCATCATGCGTGCATCCTGCACTGGACCGACAATGACGGCCCGGTCCGCCCGGGCGAACTCGGTCTGCTCGACATGGGCGTCGAAGGTCACAACCTGTACACCGCAGACGTCACCCGCACCATCCCGCTCTCCGGCTCGTTCTCCAAGGCTCAAAAGAAGGTCTACCGGGCCGTGCTGCGCGCCCAGGAAGCCGGCATCGAAGCGGCCGTGGCCGGCGCATCTTTTCTTGCACCGCACGACGCGGCCATGCGTTCGCTCACCACCGATCTGGTCTCGTGGGGGTTGCTGTCCGGTGACATCGAGGAGCTGCTGCGTACCCAGGTTTATCGTCGGTACACGTTGCACGGCACCAGCCACATGCTCGGCATGGACGTGCACGATTGTGCCAAGGCCCGCAACGAGTTCTACCGCGGCGGCATCCTGGCAGAGGGCATGGTGCTTACCGTTGAGCCGGGTTGTTACTTCCAGAAAGATGACCTCACCGTGCCCGAGGAATTGCGCGGCATCGGCGTGCGGATCGAAGACGACATCGTCATCACCAACGGGCTTCCAAGGGTGCTGTCATCGGCCATCCCGAAAAAGGTCGGCGACATCGAGAAGTGGATGAAACGAGTCCAAAAGCACAAGCGCTGAGGCGGTGGGCTGTGACAGGGCAGAAGATGAGGCGGGTGGCGGTCTACTGCGGGTCGTCGCCGGGCAACGATCCAGCATTTGTCGAGGCAGCGGTCGAGACCGGTAAGGAGCTGGCCCGGCGTGGGCTGGAGCTGGTGTACGGCGGTGGCCGCGTCGGACTGATGGGCGCTGTCGCCGACGCGGTTCTGGCTGAGGGCGGCGTCGTGCACGGCATCATCACAACCGCGCTCCTCGACGCGGAGGTGGGTCACATCGGGCTCACGAGCCTCGAGGTGGTCGGCTCAATGCATGACCGCAAGCTGCGTATGGCCGACCTCGCCGATGCATTTCTCGCGTTGCCGGGCGGCTTTGGCACATGGGACGAACTGTTTGAAGTCATCACCTGGACCCAGCTCGGCATCCACTCGAAACCAGCAGCCGTGTTGAACACCAACGGCTACTGGGACGGCCTGTTACTACAGACAAAACATGCGGCAGCCAGCGGATTCATGAAGGAAATTCACGCCGACCTTCTCCGGTCGGCCGCCGAGCCAAAAGAGGTCGTTGACCTGCTGTTATCTCCACTTCCGCTCCCCACGCCGAAGTGGGCGAAACGATGACAAACGTGCATCAATTCCACCGAATTCCGAATATCTCCTTGCACGATTTCGAGAGATGGTGCAGAGTCTTCCTCGTGATGAATCTCCACACCTCCCAACTGAGCATTTTCGGCGGCACGCCCGTCGGCTTGCTCGATTGCGCGCGGTCGTGGGGCAAAGAATCCCGCCCGCAGGCCCCTGTTTCCGAGGAGGCGCTTGTACCTGGTTGATTGCCAAACGCACTCAGCCGCTTACGAGCGAGCCGCCCTCGGATCTCCGGGAGGCGGCTCGAATTGTTTTTCGGGTCATCTCCCTTGTCGTACAAAACACCGAAACAAGGAGGTGACCCAAATGACCCTTATCCAGACCAACCCGCTCGTGTTCGAGCTCCCGACGATTACCGGCGCTCCTTGCTCCGGCTTGATCGATGTCTTCTTCCCCAGCCCGTCATTGAAGGCTGATGAGCGAAACGCGCTTGTCGGCCGGGCGAAGGCGCTGTGCGCATCGTGCGAGTACGCCGATGTCTGCTTCGCCGGAGCAGTCGAGCGAGCCGAGGTAGAAGGCGTCTGGGGCGGCCACCTCTTCCGAGATGGCCAGATCAGCGAAGGATTCATCGGGCCCGGCCGACCCCGCAAGGTGCAGACCTGCGCCGCATAACTGAATGACGGCAGCGGTGATGGGCACCTCCTTCCGCAAGGTTGGCAGGATCCGTCGCCACTGCTGATTCGTTCCATGCGGGGAGTCAATGAACGTGTCCGCGTTAGGTTGGTGGCATGGCGTCCAAACGTTCGAACCACCCGGTCGAGATTTGGTTGGGCTGACGTGACGGCGTTACCTCCGGAGCGCTATCTGTTGCGGGCCCGCGACCTCGCGGACGTGCGCTTCGGGGAGGCTGTCACGGTCGATGACATGGCTCGAGCCGCCGGGCTTTCAGTGGCGCATTTCAGTCGAGAATTCAAAGGAACGTTCGGCGAAACACCGCACCGCTACTTGCTCACTCGGCGGCTCGAACGCGCGGCGTCACTGCTTCGCACCACCGACCGACGCGTCGCTGATGTGTGCTTCCTTGTCGGCCTCGGCAGCGTCGGGTCGTTCACAACGAGTTTCCGGCGCATGTTCGGTATGTCACCAACGCAGTACCGCCGTTCGTTCCCACCGGCATCAAGCCGGGTGGTGGTGCCGTCGTGTGTTGTGCGGTTCTACGGACGACCGCAGAACCGCACTTTTCGAGAAGACCTCGTCGCATCCGGACCCGTACTGTGAACGATGTGGTCGTCGGCTGACGACCCGATCCGAACAGGAGACGATGATGAGAATCGCAACGGCACAGGTATGGGTACACGATCAGGAAGCGGCACTGCGGTTCTATACCGACCAGGTCGGTATGGAGATTCACGAGGACGTCACGCTGGCTGAGATGGGAAACTTTCGGTGGTTGACCGTAGCCCCGAAAGGACAGACTGTGAAGCGTCGTACAAGGAGCTGAGCGGACGCGGGGTCGAGTTCACCGAAACGCCCGAGCGGCGGCCGTACGGCATCGATGCCGGGTTCCGTGACCCATCAGGCAACAGCCTCCGCTTGACCCAGCGACTCCCGATGGTCTGATTCTTACAAGTCCGAGAACTCGTTGCCCGCCGTATGCAGCGGCTTGTTGCTGTCGTATCCTGAGGACATGGCCTGGTTCACAAAATCCACGATGCCCACCCCCGATGAAGCACTGCCTGGTCGCACCGCCACCATGCCCGTGCCTGCAAAGCATTACGTCAACGGAAACCCGATTATGGGGCCGTGGCCTGACGGCATCGAAACTGCCGTCTTCGGCCTCGGCTGCTTCTGGGGCGCCGAGCGGATCTTCTGGCAGACACCGGGCGTGTACTCCACCGCCGTTGGCTACTCGGGTGGCTTCACGCCGAATCCGACGTATCAGGAGACCTGTACCGGCAAGACCGGACACAACGAAGTGGTGCTCGTTGCGTTCGATCCTGCCGTCATCAGTTTTGAGTCGTTGTGCAAAGTGTTCTGGGAATCGCACAACCCCACCCAAGGCATGCGTCAGGGCAACGACACAGGCACCCAGTATCGCAGCGGTATCTACTACGCCAACGACGAGCAGAGGGCTGTTGCCGAACACACCCGGGAAATCTTCCAGAAGGAATTGATCGCAGCGAGACACGGCGAAATCACCACCGAGATCGCGCCGCTCGGCGCCTTCTACTACGCCGAGGAATATCACCAGCAGTACCTCGCCAAGAACCCCGACGGCTACTGCGGCATCGGTGGCACCGGTGTCTCCTGTCCCATCGGATTGCCTCGTTCGTGAGTGATCGGCCACGTTGGTCGGCGGCCTATCGGAGGGTAAAGACGGCCCTTGATGACAAGCAGTTCATTGTGCTCGATGGCGGTACCGGCACCGAGCTGCAGCGACGCGGCGTTTCTATGGACCCGGCCGCCTGGTGTGGCCCGGCCACGCTCGACAACGACGAACTACTTACACAGATTCACCTTGACTACATCGTCGCCGGTGCCGATGTCATCACCGCCAACACGTACGCCTCGTCGCGCCTGATGCTCATGCCCGCTGGCTATGCCAGCCAGCTGGTGGAGATCAACGAGCGGGCCGTGGCTGCGGCGTTGCGGGCTCGGGAATTGGTTGATTCTGTCGAGCATGTCGCAGTTGCCGGATCGCTCTCGCACATGATCCCGATTGCGGCTGGAACGGCAGCTGTCGACGCGCACTTTGGGTTGTCCGAAGCTCAAATGTCCGACGCGTTTCACGAGCTGGCGCACATCTTGAAGGATGCTGGCGTTGATCATCTGATGCTGGAGATGATGTACAACCCCGTGCGCATCCCACTCGTCGTGGAGGCAGCGCTCAGCACCGGTCTTCCGGTCTGGTTCGGTCTCAGTGCTCGTCGCGGTGCCGGCGGCTCGCTCCTGAGCTTCGACCAGCTTGAAGACATCTCGTTGCAGACCATCGTCGACCTCATCCCGGCGGCGGGGATCGACGCAGCCGGAGTCATGCACACCACGTCGGAAACCGTCAGCGATGCGCTCGATCTGGTGCGTTCGAACTTCGATGGCCCGCTCATGGCCTACCCCGACTCGGGTCACTTCGAGATGCCCGACTGGCGCTTTGTCGACACCATCTCACCGGCCCGCCTTCACGACTACTTCAACGAGTGGATCGGCCATGGCGCCCGCATCCTCGGCGGCTGCTGTGGCCTGACCGTCGAACACATCGAAGCCGCTTGGCAAGCCGCCAAAAACGCCTAACTCAGTCCCGCCAGTTGCGGCCGAGGCCGATGGCTTCGGGGAGGTGGAGGTGAACCATCTTGGCGCTGACCGCGCCGGGTACCGACGCCGTTGTTGCCCGCGAAACGAGCACCATCACCAGGAAGCCCAACGGCGCGGTGATGGCCGCCGGCTGGGACAAAATGGCACCGAGCCAACCGCCCGGACGCACGCCGATCATGGTGAGCAGCACCGAGATAGTGGCCAGACTTCCGCCGGTGAGCATCCCGGCTGCTGCGCCTCGACGGGACAGGCCGCGCCACCAGATGCCGAGCACCAGCAACGGACACAAGGACGACGCGGCGACACCGAAGGCCCAGCCGACCAGCACGTTCAGATCGATGTCGCGAACCTGCAGTCCGAACAGAATGGCGATCGATCCGGCCACCACCGCCATGCGCCGGAAATCGCGCACGCTGCCCGACAACAGGTCTTGCGAGAGCGCACCACTGACCGCGATCAACAAGCCCGAGGCAGTGGAAAGAAACGCAGCCATTGCCCCGGCCGCGACCAGGCCGGCCAGGATACCTCCGGCGACGCCGCCCACGATGAGTCGCGGCAGCACCAACACCACGGCATCAGCGGAACCGGTCATCAACAACCTGGGTGCGTAGAGTCGCCCGAGCGCGCCGTGAACGGCAGGAAAGATGTAGAACAACCCAAGCAGGCACAGCACGAACAGTGTGGTTCGCCGAGCGGTGTGACCGTCGGAGTTGGTGTAGAACCGAACGAGAATGTGGGGCAGTCCCATCACCCCAAGCAACTGCGCGACCAGCAGTGAACCGTTGGAGTACAGCGGATGGGGGCGGTCGTTGCCCGACAGGCTGTATGGCAGCGCCCACCGTTCGTTGTTGTTCACGCTCGTTCCCTTCACAAGCGGGACGGCCGCCCCACGGGGAAGCGTGAGCCGGGAGCCTTTACTGATGGTGTGAATGCCGGGCAGCAGCTCGACTGGACCCGACAGCGGCGAGCCGTCGACAACGCCCGTGCCGGTCAGCCTGACCTGTTCCGAAACCTCGACGGTGACCGAACGGTCAAACTTCACCGACGTCTCATTGGCGAACCTTGGGGGTACCGGTTGGGTGAGTGACGCCTGATTGGGGTGATGAATGAACGTGATGAAGATCAGCGCCGGCACCCCGATAGCGACCACTTTCACCCAGTACTGGAACGCCTGCACGAAGGTGATGCCGCGCATTCCACCGATCGCCACGTTGACCGTAATGACGGTGCCCACCACCACGACGCCAACCCAGTAGGGCGAACCAGTGATGACCGTCAGGGTGAGGCCGGCCCCTTTCATCTGCGGCAGCAGATAGAACCAGCCGATGGCGAGCACGAAGATCGTGGCGATGCGTCGATTGAGGAGGGAATCAAGTCGGCCCTCGGCGAAATCGGGAACCGTGTACGCACCGAAGCGGCGCAGGGGAGCGGCGACGAACAGCAGCAGGAAGAGGTATCCGGCGGCGTAGGCCAAGGGAAGCCACAACATCCCGGACCCGTAGCGCATGATGAGTCCGGCTGCACCGAGAAACGAGGCCGCCGATATGTATTCGCCGCAGATGGCCGAGGCGTTCATGGTGGCGCCTACCTGGCGGGAAGCCACGAAGAAATCTGACGTTGTGCGGGCGACGCGCACGCCGTAGGTTCCGATCGCGAATGTTGCAATGACAACAATCATGATGCCGGCCAGTTCCATCAGCTGCGCTCCACGACGTCGATGAAGTCCTGCTCGTTCCGGTCGGCTTGGCGGCGGTAGAGCCACCCCAGCCCAGCGATGACGGCGAAGCTTGGTGGCCCCAGCAGAATCCACGTGACGGGAACCCCGAGCACTTGGGCACCGTGGAACCCGCCCGTGAGCGCGAGTGAGAGACCAAGGATGCCGAACACAATGGCGAACAGCGCCATGACGGCGAAGGCCAGACCGAGTTGGGCGCGAATCAGTGACTGGACCAGCACGTCACCGGCGACGCTCTGCTCATCCATTTCTCGAATGGCCGGGCGGTCCTGGCGAGAAGGCCGGGCAGCATCGGCTCGGGGATGGCGAACGACCTCGCGGCGGATGGGCACCTCAGGCCTCTCGACCGGGCCGGGCCCGATGGCGGCTGAATCGATCCTTGACTTCCCTGGTGTGGCGTCGGCTCACCGGAAGCTCCTGGTCGCCGAGCTTCACGTGGCAGCCACCGTCGCTGTCGGTGCGCAGCTCCTGGACGCGAGCGAGGTCGACCAGATAGCCGCGGTGGATGCGGACGAACCCGGCATTGGACCATTCGTCCTCCAGAGCCGACAGCGAGGCCCGCAACAGGTACGAAGCGCCGTCGGCGTAGAGACGGACGTAGTCGCCGGACGCCTCGACGAAGCTGATGGTCGAGAGCTTGACGAGCACCGTCCGGTTGCCGACTTCGACGGGAATCACCCGGTCGTTGCCGGGTGCCACAGCCGATGGCGGCGCTGGGACACTCGGAGCAGTGACCGTCGCCCGACGGAGCGCCTGGTCGACTTTGGCGAGTGCCTCGTTGAGCCGCTCGGCGCGGAGCGGCTTGAGCAGATAGTCAGCCGCTTTCACCTCGAAGGCTTCGACCGCATGGTCATCGAATGCCGTCACGAAGACAACGGCCGGTTGCCGAGCAAAGCGTTGCAGGAGGTGCGCCAGTTCCATACCGTTCAAGCCCGGCATATGGATGTCGAGGAAGACGGCGTCGAAGTCTTCTGACTGCAAAAGACGAAGTGCTTCGGTTGCATCACTGGCCGCCGTCACGCACCCGATCCGTTCGTGTTGCCGTAACGAAAACACCAACTCGTCAAGAGCGGGTGGCTCATCATCGATGGCGAGGACGCGAAGCAGGGTCATGATGGTCGAACTCCGGGGCGGAATTTGGGAATGCGAACGGTGATCTTTGTTCCCGCTTCGGGCGCGGTCTCGACCGTGAGACCGTATTCCTGGCCGTAGATGGAACGTAACCGCTCATCGACATTGGCTAGACCTACGCGGTCAGTCTCATTGTTTCCTGCGAACTGCTCGCGCAGCCGCTCCGGGTCCATACCGACGCCGTCATCCTCTATCGACAAAACACAGTGGCTGGCCTGGTCCTCGGCGGTAATGGTTATGTGACCCTGCCCGACCTTGCGTTCGATGCCGTGGCGGATGGCGTTCTCCACCAAGGGTTGGAGCACCAGGAACGGCACCGCAACCGGCAGTACCTCAGGCTCCACCCGTAGCGTGAGGGTGAGGCGATCGCCGAAGCGAGCGTGCTCCAGCCGCAGGTACCGTTCGATACTCAACAACTCATCGGACAGGGTAGTGAACTGCCCATGGCTGGCAAAGCTGTATCGGGTGAAGTCGGCAAAGTCGAGCAACAGCTCGCGGGCGCGGGGCGGATCTGAGCGAACGAACGATGCGATGGCGGTAAGCGCGTTGTAGATGAAGTGCGGCGAAATCTGCGCCCGAAGGAAGCGCAACTCAGACTCGGCCAATCGTGCCTTTGACTGGTGCAACTCGTTCAACTCGACCTGCACCGAAACCCATCGGGCCACGGACTCGGTGGCCCGTAAGAGCGCGGGCGTGGTTTCGCTGGTAAGGGCGACGATAGCGCCGACGACCGCGTCGCCGACGCTGACCGGAGCGATCACCACACTGTGGAGATTGCAATCACTTTTGCCACACGACACGTCCGGTGGCGTGACGACGCGTGAGCGACCACTGGCCAGCACCGCATTGATCGGCGCTCGAAGCCGCTCCAGATGACTGTGAGCGTCGCCATCAACGGCCAGGCACTCGGTGGCGTCATGAATGGCCAGTACGGGAACACCAAGGAGTTCCCGAAGCGGGCCGATGCCTTTCTCGGCCGCTGAGTTCGTGAAGCCACCCTGGAAAGCGCGGGCGGCTTCTTCCGCCGTCTCCAGGACGAAGTAGGTGTTGCGCTCGTCAGAGGAACCGAACGCGTGCTTGGACTGCGTTGCGTACCGGAAGGAGAACAACAGGGCCGCGATGACGATGACGCCGACCCCAGCGATCCACAACCCCATGGTCGCAGCGTAGATGCCGGTCCCGTTGCCGGTATCCCCCTGCGGGCGGGCGTGGACGATGGAGCGACAGGCGGTCGATCGGGTGCGACGAGCGGTGACGTTCGTCACTCCAAGCCGGTGAACGACACGGAAGGTCGTTTCGTCGGAGATGTTCGACCGTCGACCGAAAGGGCCCGATTTGGAAGCGCTCAGTGCGAGCGGGTGACCCATTATGTGACCGCTGACACGTCAGCGGCGTCGAGGGGTGACGTGATCGACGACGAACCGATGAGAGGTATCCATGCTTGAAATCGATGGCTTGACCGTGACGTACGCCGGCACCGTCGAGGCGCTGCGCGGGGTCACGCTCAAGGTGGCCAATGATGGCGTGGTTGCCGTACTCGGCAGCAACGGTGCAGGAAAGAGCACACTGCTACGCGCCATCTCCGGCACCCTCAAATTGCAGGACGGCCGCGTCACCGCTGGACGCATTCTGTTCGATGGCCAGGACGTTACCGATGCCAACGCGGCCGCCATCGTGTCGAAGGGCATCGTGCAAGTTCCCGAAGGTCGTCGCATCTTCGGTCGGTTGTCGGTGGAGGAAAACCTGAAGGCCGGCGCGGCGACCGTGCGTAGCCGCTCGGCGCGGGCCGAGGCGATGGCCAACGTGTACGACCTGTTCCCCGTGCTTGCCGAATTCAAAACCAAACGAGGTGTGTTGCTGTCCGGCGGACAACAACAGATGCTCGCAATTGGCCGAGCGTTGATGTCGAGCCCCAAGGTTCTCCTGCTCGACGAACCATCTCTCGGGCTGGCGCCAATGGTGGTTGCCCAGATCGGACGGATCATCAGCGACATCCACGAACGGGGAACCGCGGTGATGCTGGTCGAGCAGAACGCGGCGATGGCCCTGTCAGTTGCCACCCATGCGTTTGTGATGGAACTTGGATTGATCTCGCTGCAGGGTCCTGCCGCCCAGTTGGCCGCAAGTGATGAAGTGCGAAGCCTTTACCTGGGTTCGGACTCAAAGGAAGATCGGCGACCCGCCCTGATCGCAGCAGCCGAGTCGGGTCGGCATCTATCGAGGTGGTCGGCATGAGCATCGACACCACCGTGGCGTCGCTGGCCAGCGTGCAGAGCGTGACGGTTCGCTTTGCTGGTCTCGTCGCACTCAACGACGTCAGCTTCGAAGTGAAGCCGGGCACGATCCACGCCATCATCGGACCGAACGGCGCGGGCAAGTCCACGATGTTCAACGTGCTGTCGGGCGTGTACCGGCCAGCAGAGGGTCGCGTGATGTACGACGGCTACGAACTGAACAAGATGCAGCCGCACAAGATCGCCGGCATTGGCGTGGCGCGGGCCTTTCAGAACATCGCGATCTTCCCCCACCTCAGTGTGGAGGACAACATGATGTTGGGCCGTCATCACCTCACCAGGGCCGGATTTCTCTCCGCCGGATTGCGCCTGCCGAGCGCTCGCAAGGAAGACCGCATTCACCGTGATCGTGTGCGTGAGATCGGCGAGTTCTTGGAACTTGGTGCCTTGATGGACACCCCCGCCGGAGGTCTCAGTTACGGCGATCGCAAGCGGCTCGAAGTGGGTCGTGCAGTGTGTACGGAACCGCGGCTCCTGCTGCTGGATGAGCCGGTCGCCGGCATGAACCACGACGAGACCCGACGCATGGCTGTTGCCATTCTTGAGATCCGTCGAGCCCTCGACATCACCGTGATGCTGGTGGAGCACGACATGGGCATGGTGATGGCGCTCGCCGATCACGTGACGGTGTTGGACTTCGGCCGCGTCATCGCAGACGGCACACCTGCCGCAGTGCAGAACGACCCCGAAGTCATTCGGGCCTACCTCGGAACCGAAGCCTCAGTACCTCAGACCGGAGCGCCATGAGTCAGTTTTTGCAGTTCTTCCTTAGCGGCCTTGGCCTCGGCGCGGTCATCGCGCTGCTGGCCCTTGGCTTCGTCATCATCTTCAAAGCAACCGAGGTGGTGAATTTCGCACACGGGGCGCTGCTGATCGCCGGCGTCTACATCGCAGCTCGATCGCGGGAACTCTACAACTGGAGCTTTCCACTTGCGATGACGGCTGGCATTTTGGCCGCGGCGCTGATGGGCCTGATCATCGAACGTCTCCTCGTAAGCACCATGCGAGCCCGACGCGCCGATGTCATTGCCATTGGCATCATGACCATCGGCGTGGAGATCCTCATGCGCACCGAAGTAAACCGACGACTCGGTACCAAGGTCATGAGCATGGGCGACCCGTGGGGCGCGAGATCCGTGAAGATAGGTTCGATCATCGTGCCGCAAACGCGGGTCGCTGCACTCGTGCTCGGCGGTCTGATCCTGGGTGCGTTCTTCACCTGGTTCAAGTTCTCGAATTGGGGTGTCGCCATGCGGGCCGCCGCCGAAGACGCCCAGGCCACGGCGCTCATGGGCATCCGCCTCAGCCGGGTCTCGGCCGTGGCGTGGGTTATCGCCGGAGTGCTCGCGGCCATTGCCGGGTTGTTCCTCTGCTCCTACCCAACGCCGGGCTTTGACGCCAACGCCAGCCGACTCGCCTTGGCGGCGTTCCCGGCAGCCATCCTGGGCGGTTTGGATTCGGCTGGCGGTGCGTTGGCGGGCGGTCTCATCGTGGGTCTGGCCGACCAACTGGCCAATGGCTATCAGAAGGATCTCACGTTCCTTGGCGATGGCGTGTCCGCCGTCGTGCCCTTCTTCGTGATGCTGATTGTGCTACTCATCCGACCGTCCGGTCTGTTCGGCACCAAGGAGGTCGGGCGTGTCTGAGATCGTGGCCGAACGCCCAGCTGCCACAGTCACCGTTACCCGCGTTGCATCCGGGCCGCGCCCCGTGCGCCGAGGGCCGCTGGTGGCCAAGATAGTGTTGGTCGCGCTCGCGGCACTCCTTCCGTTCGTGGCCGGACGGTCATGGACGAGCGTCTGCGTGCTGGCATTGACCGCTGCCATTGGTGCCATTGCGCTGAACCTGCTCGTCGGCACCACGGGCCAGTTGTCGTTGGCGCAACCGTTCTTCCTCGTCGTCGGCGCCTACGGCTATACGTTGTTTGCCTCACAACCGGTGAACGCCATCGCAGGGCAGAGCGACGGTTCACTCGGATTCCATCTTCCCCCGTTAGTGGCGGCCATCGTCGCGGTGATCATCGCTGGAATACTCGGGCTGGCGTTCAGCCCGATCTCCAGTCGACTCCGCGGGATCTACCTCGGCGTTGCCTCGCTGGCGCTGGTGGAGATCGGCCAGCACTTCATCAAATCCGCAAAGAATATGACCGGTGGATTCACCGGACGAGACGTTCCGCCGCTGAACATCTTCGGCTTTGTGGCCAAGGACGAAACGCCGAACCCGACATTTCTTGGCCACACGCTCGGCAAATCCGAGCGGCTGTATCTGATTGCGCTGCTGTTGCTGGTTGGCGTCGCCTGGTTCACCAACAACGTCATTCACGGTCGTCCCGGTCGAGCCCTGCAAGCGTTGCGTGACAACCAGACATCGGCCTCCGTCATGGGCGTGGATGTGCGTCGGTACAAGGCGATGGCCTTTATGACCTCCGCGATGATCGCGGCGGTCGCGGGCGTCCTGCTGTCACAGTTCTTCGGTCATCTTGTTCCCGACAACTGGGACTTCGACTTGGCCGTGAGCTATCTGGCCATGGTCGTGATCGGTGGTCTGGGCTCGGTGAGCGGATCGATCCTCGGTGCGATCTTTGTGACGTTCCTGCCGTTCATAATGAACCGCTACGGCGAACACATTCCCGGCGTGATAACGGGCTCAAGCACCAGTGGTTTTGCCACCCCCGGTCAGCTTTCTGCCCTCATCTTCGGCGGCTCCATCGTGCTGCTTCTTCTGTTCGAACCGGGCGGTCTCGCCGCGCTGTTTCGACGCATTCCGCGTGCCTTCAAGCGCGCCTAACCAACCCAAGAACCTCCGACCCAGGAAGGTATTACCCATGACCCGAACCACCTCACGAGCAGGCTTTGCCCTGCTCACCACCCTCGCCGTCGGCCTCGCCGGCTGCGGCACCGAAAAAACTGTGACTGCACCAGCCGCCACCACGGCCGCAGCGGCACCCGCCACAACTGCAACCGCCGGAACAGGAACCACTGCTGCGGCCGCAACGACAGCGACGACTGCGGCGGCAGCGCCGAAGGCCGACCTCAAGATGGGCCCCGGCATGACGGCGACCGAAATCAAACTCGGCGTCATCACCGACGAAACCGGTACCTACGCTGCCCTTGGCAAGGGCACCGTGCAAGGGCTCAACTTGTTCTGGGATGAGCAGAACGCAGCCGGAGGGGTATGCGGCCGCAAGGTCACCTTTGTGAAGCGCGATGCCGGCTACGACGTGCAGAAGGCCGTCGCCGCCTACAACGAAATCAAAGATCAGGTGCTGGCGCTGCAGCAGCAGCTCGGTTCCCCTATGACCACGGCGTTGCTCCCGCAGATCGATGCCGACAAGATGATGACCTCGCCCGTGTCGTGGGCGTCGAACCTGTTGGCGTCGAAGTACATCGTGATGGCGGGTACGCCCTACTCGGTCGAGATGATCGACGGCATTGACTTCCTCATGAAGGAAAAGGGTCTGAAGGCCGGCGACAAGGTCGGCATGATCTATGCCAACTCCGAGTACGGAAAGAACGGCTTGCTTGGCGCGACCCTCATGGCCAAGGCCCGTGGCTTCGAACTGCTTGGAGAGGCCGTTGACTCGAAGGCTGGCGAAGCTACTGCGCAGATGAGCAAGTTCAAGGATGCCGGCGTGAAGGCTGTGCTGCTGACGCACAGCCCGAAGATGACTGCCTCGGTGCTGCCGTGGGCCGTGGCCAACGGATTGAACGTGCCGTTCCTCGGCTCGAACCCCACGTGGGACCCGGAGTTCCTGAAGGGCCCGGCGAAGGACGCGTTGGTCTCGAACTTCTACGTCGCCCAGTCCGCGTCAACGTTCAACGACGCCGGAGCCGGACCGTCCAAGGTGCGCGAGCTCTTCACCAAGAAGTACCCGACAGTCGAGCCGCAGAACTCGGTGACCTTCGGCTACGGCCAGGCCAATATCTTCTTCCAGATTATGAAGAAGGCCTGCGACCTCGGTGACATGAGCCGTGATGGTCTGGCCACGGCGTTCACCCAAATGAAGGCCATCGACACCGGCGGCATCCTCAGCCCGATCGACTACTCGAACCCGGGTCAGCCCCCGGCGTGTGAAGTGATTGTCGCCAGCCCTGACGCCGAGGTCAAGGGTGGCCTCAAGCAGCTCACCCCGCTGTTCTCCGCTCCGGAGGCCAAGGCCTTCACGCTCGACAAGCAGGCCATCCCGGTTGCAACCACGGCCGCACCGGCCACCACCCTCGTACCAGTCGCCTCGAGCTAACTCCCGTACTCGAGGAACGCGTGGGAAGCAGGCATGTCCTCCTGCTTCCCACGCTCGCGTTTTGGGGTTGGGACGGCCGTTGGGAGGCCTATCGTGTGAATGCCCCGTCCGGGGCAACGAAGGAGGAACGCCATGAGTGATTTCATGAATAAGGCAACCGAGATCGCCAACGATCTGAAGGACAAAGTTGAGGAGCTGGCCGACAAGCTCCCCGATTCGGTGAAGGACAAGGTCGGCCAGGCCAAGGACAAGGCGGGCGAGCTGATGGACAAGCTGCCTGATTCTGTGAAGGAAAAAGTGGAGTTGGTGAAGGACAAGGTTGAAGGCTTCATTCCAGGAGACAAGGACGCCGACGGGAAGTAGCGAATGGCGCAGGTCGGGTGGCGGCCGACCTGCCCGCATGCGCTAGACATGGCAGATGGCCGACAAGCTCACCATCTTTCATAACCCTCATTGAAACTCTTCGAGCAGTGCCGTGAGCATTGCCTCAGAGTTGGGTCTTGAACCTGAGATCATCGTGTACCAGAAGACGCCGCCTGATCGTGCGGCGTTGACGTGGTTGGTCGAGCACTTGGAGGATCCGGTCGCTGACCTGGTCCGCAAGGACTCTCAGTTCACAAAACTTGGGCTGAACGCGGATGACTACACCACACCCGACGCGGTTATCGAGTTGTTGCTGAAGCACAAGATGCTGATGCAACGACCGGTTGTGGTGCGGGGTGACAGGGCCATCATCGGGCGCCCGAAGGATCGCATTCGCGAGCTGCTCAGCTAGGCGGATCCGTCCTTGGCGCTGGCCGCCGATACATTTCGGCGGGGCTGTCCTAGGGTGCTTCATCGCCTCGCACTCGGAACTTTTCGATCTGTCCAGGCACGAAAGGAGCGCGAGGGGATAACCGCCTAAAAGAAAGAAGAAAGGTGTCACATGACCCGATTCTCCGCCCGACGTAGTGCCGTAGCTGTTTCCGTTGTTCTTACCCTCGGACTCGCAGCGTGCGGATCCAGCACAAAGTCCGATACCCCCAGCAGCGACAGCACCGTCAAGACTTCGGACACCACGACGGCTGGCGCGACGACGACCAAGGCCCCGTAGCTTCGGCCTGAGCAGCTGGCGGCGTGTCGAGACCATCGATGAGCCGCCAGCTGCTGGTCGTTTGGACGGTCAGCGCAGTCCGGCTATCACGTCGACGAACCGATCGAGTTCGTCTTCGGTGTTGTAGTAGTGCGGTGACGCTCGCACGACCGCCTTGAGGAATTGGTCGTTTGACGAGGGTTCGATCCACGGTCCGTTGGACACACTCACGTTGATGCCCGCAGACGCAGCCTTCTCCTGCACCGTCTCAGGCATCCGCCCGGCCACGGTGAACGTCACGATGCCGGACCGATCACCGTCTCCGTCAAGCAGCGCGACGGTGCCGAGCGCATCAAGTTCACTCCGCAACAGGGAGGCCAAATGATCGACTCGATCTGCGATGGTGTCGATGCCCAACTCGAGCGCCTGATCGATGGCGGAGCCGAGACCAAGACGGGCGGCAAAGCTCGTTTCAAATTCCTCGAACCGACGAGCATCGGGCATGAGGGCAAAAGACTCGACCGACGTCCATGTGGCTGCGATGCCGTCGATGCCGGGTGGTTGCATGCGCGTGATCCACGGCGATCGCACAAAAAGGAACCCGGTGCCACGTGGGCCGCGCAGCCATTTGCGTCCGGTCGTGGTGAGTACGTCGCAACCGAGCGTCTGCACATCTACCACGCGCTGACCCACTGCCTGGCAGGCATCGACAAAGAAAGGGATGCCAAGCGTGCGGGTCTGGTCACCCACCCCGGACAGATCGTGCACCCGGCCGGAGTGGGTGCCGATCAAGGTGAAGGCCACCATTCGGGCGTTGACCGGAACGGTGGTGAGATCATCGAGCACTTCCAGCCGTATGCCGACCATTTTGGCCGCTTGCAGCAACGCGTAGTGGTGGCTGTTGTACGAGAGACGATCAACGACGACAAGATCGCCGGATGAGAACCAACCGTCGAGCACCAGTCCCCAAAAGGCTTTGGTGAACGCGTGACTGTCGCTGGTGGTCAGCGCTATTTCTTCGGGAGTCGCATTGACAAGGCGCGCCGCCGATGAACGCACTGAACCGAACGCGGCCATGGCCGCCTCGTGCGCTTCGTAGCCTCCGAGTGCGGCCTCCAGTTTGAGATAGCCATTGACCACATCGAGGGTGGCCTGGGTCGGTAGACCGGCGCCGGCGTTGTTGAGATGGGCAACCCCCTGGCAACCGGGAGTCTCTCGCCGCACCGCATCAACATCGATCATGGGCGCCGACGTCGCAGGGGGTCACGGTCGTTCCACCAGCGACCGCTGTAACGCCAGGCGCCTGGCGGAGCGGGCGCGATCACGGACTCGATGATCACCGCACGAGGCCAGGCGAACTCGATGGCGGCCGCAAGAGCGACGGCCTCCTCATCGGTCGGCGTTGGCGAAATCTGCGGGAGTGCGGTTCCGATCACAGCGGGACGTTGCCGTGCTTGCGCTTCGGCAACTCCTCCCGTTTGGTTCGTAGCATGTCGAGTCCGGCGACGATCTTTTGTCGGGTCTCGGCCGGATCGATCACGTCATCCACGTAGCCTCGCTCGGCCGCGTTGAACGGGTTGGCGTACTTCTCGGTGTACTCGGCAATGAGTTCGGTGCGCCGGGCGGCCGGGTCGGCAGCCTGCTGCAGCTCGCGTCGGTACACGATCTCAACCGCGCCCTGAGGACCCATGACGGCCAGTTCGGCCGTCGGCCACGCGTAGGAAAGATCGGAGCCGATCGACTTCGAATCCATCACGACGTAAGCGCCACCGTAGGCCTTACGAGTGATGATGGAAATACGTGGCACCGTAGCTTCGCAGTAGGCGTAGAGCAGCTTGGCGCCGTGGCGGATGATGCCGCCGTACTCC
Source organism: uncultured Acidimicrobiales bacterium (assembly GCA_963791625.1). Taxonomy (GTDB): domain Bacteria; phylum Actinomycetota; class Acidimicrobiia; order Acidimicrobiales; family Ilumatobacteraceae; genus JANMCE01. Next base: position 889,265 of record CAWBTA010000015.1, on the reverse strand, counting down.
TGATCGACGCCGGGAAGAAAGCCCGGTACGTCGACAAAGGTGATCAGCGGAATGTTGAACGCATCGCACGTACGCACGAAGCGGGCCGCCTTCTCGGCTGACTCGATGTCGAGAACGCCTGCCAGCATCATGGGTTGGTTACCCACCACGCCGACGCTCTCACCGTTCACCCGTGAGAAGCCACACACGATGTTCCGGGCCCAGTGCGGGAAGTACTCGAAGAACTCGCCGTCGTCCATTACCTCGCGAATCACGTTGCGCATGTCGTAGGGCTGGTTGGCGTTCGGCGGCAGGATGTCGCGAAGCATCGGGCATAAGCGGTCGGGCGCATCGGTGGGCTCAACGCGTGGTGGCTGCTCGAGGTTGTTGGTCGGCAGGAACGACAGCAGGTAGCGCACGTCTTCAAGACAGGCGTGCTCATCATCGGACACGAACGTGGCGACGCCGGACTTTGAGGCGTGGCTCATCGCGCCGCCGAGTTCTTCGAGTGTGACTTCTTCACCGGTCACGGTCTTCACCACGTCGGGGCCGGTGATGAACATGTGTGACGACTCGCGGACCATGAAAATGAAGTCGGTCATGGCCGGGCTGTACACCGCACCGCCCGCGGACGGCCCGAGAATGACCGAGATCTGTGGCACCACGCCGGACGACTGCACGTTGCGATAAAAAATGCCGCCGTAGCTGGCGAGGGACACCACGCCCTCCTGGATGCGAGCGCCGGCACCGTCATTTAGACCGATGACCGGAGCACCGACCTTGAGCGCGAGGTCCATCAGCTTGTGGATTTTCTCGGCGAACACTTCGCCCAGCGCTCCACCGAACACGGTGAAGTCTTGGCTGAAAATCATCACCTTGCGCCCGTCGATTGTTCCCCATCCGGTGACCACGCCGTCGGTGTACGGTCGTTCTTCAAGGGCGCTGCCGGCGCGGTGGCGGGCGAGCAGGTCGAGTTCTTGGAACGACCCCTTGTCGAGCAGCACGTCGATTCGCTCGCGGGCCAGCATCTTTCCCTTGGCGTGTTGGCGCTCGACCGACCGAGGGGAACCGGCAGCGTAGGCCGCCTGCTTTCTCGTGTTGAGGTCGTCAAGCTTGGCTTGCATTGCGTTTCCGGCATCGCTCACCCCAACCAACGTAGTTGCTCCGGAAGAAAAGATCGGAAAGACCCAGCTGGGTGCTTCATTCGCGTCACTTTCGACCGATAGGCGAAGAGAAAGTTTGGAGCCATGTCAAGATTCCGCCGTCACCAACCCGAAGTAATGAAGCAGGAGGCCCCACCGCTCGCGGTCGTGCCGGATCTTCTCGCGGGCCGACGGGCGGGGCCAGAACTGGTGCTGATCGGACCCGCGCCGTCGGATCCACCGCGTTTTGACGTGTTGTCGGAACTGACCGAACTGTGGGGTCAGGAGCAGTCGCTGCTGGGGTACCCCGTGCGCGTTCGTTGCGAACAAGCGGACGCGTCGGGCTGGGAGTTCCGGCGGGCGACCGAGTTCGTGCTCGACGCCTCGCGACGACTCGATGAGGATGACACCACGCTGCAGGTCGTAGCGCTCCGCGGCTTTTGCTCTTCCCAGGAGCACTGGACTCGCCTGGGTGGTCAGTACAAGGATCGGCGCCATGAGGACTTCGACCAACTGGGCGCAGCCCGCTTCACCGGTCTCGATCACACCGGGTCTCCTGTCTGTGTCTTTCGCTCCGGCCAGCTCGTGATTCGCGTCCGCATGACCGGCACCTTGGCGCAGCGTCAGTACACCCGCGTGTACGCCCTCGACGTCTTCCAACATCTCGACTGGACGGCCGTCGAACTCTGGCAGCAACGAGCGTCCATCAACCACTGACGATGGTCACTCGGAGGGGTCGGCGTGCAGGAGAGTGGGGAGCATTGGGAGTGCCTCGGCAAGCGGAAGGACACGCATCCCGTCGGTTTCGTAGGTGCGCTCTCCGCCGTACAGTAGGTAGCGTTCGGCCATCGGGTAGTCCTCACCGAACGTGCGGAGGCTGGCGAGGTCGCGTTCGTTGTATCGAGATGAGCGCTTCACTTCGATAGCAACCAGACCTCGTTCGCCGTACATCACGAAGTCAACTTCTTGGCCGGCGCTGGTGCGCCAGAACGACATCGCATAGCCGAGCTCCATCCCGTCGTTGATGGCTCTGAGTTCTTGTGCGACGAGCGTCTCGATGGCGGCTCCGTCGATCTCTTCAACGGGGTCTAGCGGGCCTCTCGGGCGGATGGCTCGATAGACCCCGGTGTCGAAGTAGTAGAACTTCGGGTGGGCGGTGAGCGCGCGTTTGGCACGACGCTGGAACACGGGCAGGCGGAATGCGATGAGCAGATCTTCGAGGAGGTCGAAGTAACTCTCGACCGTCTTGCGATTGACGCCGCATTCGCGCGCGACGGTGGTCGTCGATAGGACTCCCGCCTGCGAAAAGCTGGCGGCAGTGAGAAATCGAGTGAACGCGTCAAGGTTGCGGATGAGGGCTTCGGCCATCACTTCCTCGCGGAGATACGTTCCGAAGTATCCGGCGAGGTAGCGCACTGGATCTTCAACGACGTGCACCGTCGGGAGATGGCCGTGTGCGATCGATCGCTGGAGGTCAAAGGTAGCTCCCAACTCGACCGCAGTAAGCGGGTGCATCGACATCGTTCGTGCTCTTCCCGCGAGCAGGTTGGCTCCGCCTCGTCGGAGTTTGCGAGCGCTCGAGCCGGTCAAGATGAACTGGGTTCCGCGCTCCTCGATCAGTCGGTGCACCTCGTTAAGAAGCGCCGGCACCCGTTGTACCTCGTCGATCACTATCGTTGCTTCGGATGCGCCGGCGACGATTTGACCCAAGCGATCAGGTCGGGTCAGAAGTTCGGTGTACGTTGCAAAGTCGAGGAGATCAAGCACAAGGGCGTCCGGGAATCGAGCGCGCAGCCAAGTTGACTTGCCCGTTCCGCGGGGCCCGAGCAGCAGACAGCTCCCGCTCGGCGGTTCTAACAGTCTGGCAAACATAATGCCATTTTGGCACATAAAATGGCATTAGGAATGCCGATATGAGCGGACGGCTTGCGGCGCTTCATGTCCGCAAGGGCACGTGCTACGTCACGGCGATGAACCGTTCGGCCGATGGGTTCTGGTTCGAGTCTGGGCCAGTCTTTGTCGAGGACGGGGTTGATGTGACGACTCTGTCTGTCCATATCCAGCAAGCGCTCGCAGCGTACATAGCTCCAGACTTGGCCACTGACTGACCGTTAACGTGGCGGGATGACGTTGCCGTTGAATCCGCCGTTGTCGCCGATGCTGTGCAAGGCCGCCGACGTTTTGCCGCAGGGCGAGGGTTGGCTGTTCGAGCCGAAGTGGGACGGGTTTCGCTGCATCGTTTTTCGTGACGGTGATTCGGTGGAACTCACCAGTCGTAACGAACGGCCCTTCACCCGTTACTTCCCCGAAGTGGTCACGGCGCTGCGCGAACAGTTACCCGATCGCTGCGTCGTCGACGGCGAAATCATTCTGCCGAGTGCCGATGGCCTCGGGCTCGACTTCGACGCGCTCCTGCAGCGCATCCACCCCGCCGAGAGTCGGGTCAAGCGGCTGGCCGCGGAGACGCCCGCGGCGTTCGTTGCGTTCGACCTGCTTGCGCTCGACGATCGCGGCCTGCTCGATGTCACCCTGCGGGAACGCCGGGCGATGCTCGATACCGCGATGGCCCGCGTGACGCACCCCGTCTACCTCGGACCGACCACCACGGATCGAGCGGAGGCCGAGGACTGGTTCACCCGGTTTGAGGGCGCCGGTCTCGACGGCATTATCGCCAAGGGCCTCGACGGTGTGTACACGCCCGATGTGCGGTCACTGGTGAAGGTGAAACATCAGCGCACCACCGAATGCGTGGTGGGCGGGTATCGCGTGCACAAAGACGGCCAGGGGGTTGGCTCGTTCCTGCTCGGTCTTTTCGATGATGCCGGCAGACTGAATAACGTCGGCGTATGTTCGGCCTTTTCGGTGAAGCAGCGCAAGATCTTTCTGGAGGAACTCGCCCCGTTAACGGAGAACGCGCTTGAGGGTCATCCGTGGCGGGAATGGGCCGAGGCCGAAGCGCACATGGAGGGCACGCGGTTGCCGGGTGCGCAGAGCCGTTGGAACGCCAAGAAGGACTTGAGTTGGGTGGCGGTGCGACCCGAACGCGTCGTAGAAATCGCGTTCAGTCAGCTGCAGGGTTCACGCCTGCGCCACGGTGCGCACTTCGTGAGATGGCGGCCAGATCGTGACCCGGCGTCGTGTCGCTATGACCAACTCGAAGTTGCCGCGCCCGTACGCCTGGATGAGCTCTTCGCCTGAGCTAAGCCATGAGGTTGGCGTCGGCATGACCCAGTAGCGCGGCGGCCAGGTTTTCGTGGGCGGACTCGTCGACGACGATGTGGCTGGCCACGACGCTGATGTCGCGCAGCGCCTGCTCGTACAGCGAGCCGGTCCGAAGGACCGAGCCGCCGGCGTGGCGGACCAGATCGGTCATCACTTCGACGGCCAGTCGCGTTGCCCACGCTCCGGCCGATCGTGTGGCGGCCTCTCGGGGCAGCAGATCGACACCAGCATCCACAGCAGCCATCAGCTCTTCGCCGTCGGCGGTCATTAACGCCCGCGCGGCGCGGCGCTTCTGGGCTGCTTCGCCAATGAAGCGGGTGAACACCTGCCGGTCGCACAGCCGGGACGATGATCGGTAGCCGCGCGAGAGGCCGGCAGCGTCCTCGGCGATGGCGTCGAGTGCCCTCCCGACGATGCCCCACGCAACTGCGGGAATGCTGTGGCCGACGTAGCCCATCTGGCCAGTGCGGTACATGCGGCCTCCCCTCAGCGGTGGTCGGGCCGCCGATTTCGCGAACGCCTCCGGCACCAAGACATCATCGACCCGATAATCGACACTGCCGGTGGCCCGCATGCCAGACATATCCCACGTGTCCTCGAACACCTGCACGTGGTTCTTCGGTAGCAAGCAGCCGAACGGCGGTTCGGAGCTGTCCTTCACCGCACCCAAAAGCAGTACCCACTTGGCCTGGGTCATGCCGCTGCCGTAGCGGCTCGACCCGCTGATGCGGTAGCCGCCGTCTGCTTTGGTGAGCGGCAGCATCTTGAGCCCGCCGCCTCCGCAAATGAGCGGCATCGGGTCGTCGGCAAACACCGCGTCGAGCACGTCGTCGGGCCAGCCGCTCGTGACCATCCCCAGTACGTCGGCGTGGATGAAAAGGCACCACGCGGCACTTGGGTTGACGAGCGCCACTCGCTCGAACACCTCGTACTGCAGCGCGGGCTCGGCCTCGAATCCGCCGACTTCGAGCGGGCACTTGAGCGCCACCAGGCCAGAAGACCGCAGCGCCGCCACGGTGGCGTCGGCCAACCGACCAAGGCGGGAACCCTCGGCCTCGGAGGATCGCAGCGTGTCTGCGATCGACTCGACCCGACGGAACAAATCTTCACGACGCTCGTCGGCGGTCATCGTCGCTGGCGACATCCCTCCGACTTCGACACGCATGGACTGCTCAGGCTGCGCGACGTGCTGGGCGGCGATGGTCATGGGCGTGTTTTCAGCACCATCTCAGCCCTCTGGCTGACGGTCGACGATCGGAATTAGGCAGCGGCGTCGTGGAAGACGCGAACCGTGTGCAGATCTTTCAGCTCGAACACCAGCGGAACTTCACCGTCGCACAGGTCAAGGATGACCATGTCGTCGCTGGCGAGAAGAACGAGGGCGGTCTCGATGGTGCCAGAGATGTCTACTTCGATGACATCTCCAGTCTTCGGCTGGGTGGCGTCGATGCTCATAGTCTCTTGATCGGCCGGAATTTCTCAAGAGTGAATGATTCAAATGTCTCTTTCTAAAGAGTGCGGCGTTTCTTCGCCAAGGCCTCAACTCTGGAGGGGAGGCTTCTGCTGCCGATCTCCTCGCACACGGCGGCAAACTCGGCGGTCGGGCCGGTCCACCGCCACTCATCCACGGTGCCGACCGGAACGTCGCGCTCGACCGTGGCGATCTGACGGAACAGGTACGCGTCGGCCAGGTTGTCCTGCAGCGTTGCCGACAACTTGGCAGCACCGCGCAAGCCGGGCACATCCCACTGCCCGGCCGAGGACGGAATCTGCTCAAGGTGCACATAGCGAGCGAGTACAGCCGCCGCGCTCTTGGCCCCCCATCCGGCCAGGCCGGGGAAGCCGTCAGCCGTGTCGCCCACTAGGCCGAGGTAATCGGGGATCGACTCAGGCAAGACCCCGAAGCGTTCGCGTACACCTTGCGCGTCGTATATCTCGTTCTTGCGACGGTCGAACTGGAACACCTTTCCCCCGACGCACTGGCCGAGGTCCTTGTCGGGGGTGCAAATCAAAACTCGGGTCACGCGGTCGTCATCGGCCGCGACTGCTGCGGCCGCGGCCATGGCATCGTCGGCTTCCCATTGAACCATCGACCACACCGTGACGCCCATCGCTGTGAGCGCCCGCTCCAGCATGGGAATCTGCGCGAGCAGTTCGGGCGGCATCCCCGCCGAAGTTTTGTAGCCGGCGTAGAGCTCGTTGCGGAAGCTCTCGATGACGGTGTCGGAGGCAACACCAATGTGGGTCACGCCATCGTTCAACATCATCAACACCGACGACAATACGCCGACCGTCGCGCCGTACGGACCGGGTTCGGGCCGACCGAAATGCTGACGGAAAAGCTCGTAGGTGCCGTCGACCAGGGAGACTTCCATCGCTACTCCTGTACCAACTCGATGAGGGTGCCGAAGCTGCCCTTCGGGTGAATGAACGCCACCGTCGTGCCGCGGCTGCCCGGCCGCGGTGCTTTGTCGATGGGCGTCGCCCCAGCCGCGACCATGCTCGCCAGCGCGACGGCGGCGTCGTTCACGCGATAGCCCACGTGGTGCAAACCCTCTCCGCGTTTGTCGATGGCTTTGGCGACGGGGGAGTCATCGCGGGTAGGGGTGAGGAGTTGGATGTAGCTCTCAGCCACCTTGAGCAGTGCTTCCTCGACGCCGTCGGTCTCGACGATTTCACGATGAACGACGGTGGCCCCGAAGGCCCGTTGGTAGTAGTCGATTGCCGCTTCCAGGTCCCGGACAGCAATAGCGATGTGATCGATCTCGGTCAGCAACATCGCAACATCCTTACGGTTTTCCCGGCGCCTGCGGAAAAAAACGACGACTACCACTTGACGAGTGGGCCCTTGTTAGGGTTACCTAACAGTATGGTTCAGACGTTCCTAACAGGTCTTCGCGAGGGTCTAGAGGCCGCCCTCATTGTCGGCATCATCGTGGCGTTCGTACGACGCTCCGGACACCCCACCCAAATGCGCTGGGTATGGGCCGGCGTCGGCGCAGCCGTCGTGGCCAGCCTTGGCTTTGCCGGGTTCCTCAGCTTCACTGCCCAAGAACTACCAGGCAACGGCGAGGCCATCTTCGCTGGCATCACGTCGGTGTGTGCCGTTGGGTTCGTCACATGGATGGTGTTCTGGATGCGCAGCCACGCCCGCCACCTCACCAGTGATGTGCAGGGCTCCGTTGGTAGCGCCCTTTCGGGCGGTGCATTCGCGCTGGCAGCTGCTTCGTTTCTTGCCGTCGCCCGTGAAGGACTGGAGACGGCGCTGTTCCTTTGGCCCACGGTTCGTGCCGCGGGCAACGGCGCCGGTCCGGTAGTTGGCGCGTTCGTCGGTCTTGCCCTTGCCGTCGTGCTGGGGGTGCTCGTCTACAAGCGATCCGTGAAATTGAACCTGCAGAAGTTCTTTCGCTACACGAGTGTTGCTTTGATCGTGATCGCGGCCGGTGTGCTGGCCCATGCCCTGCACGAGTTCCAGGAGGTCGGATGGCTGCCCGGTGAAGACGTGCTGGCGTACAACTTCTCGTTCAGCGAGGAGGGGTGGTTCGGCAGCCTGCTGAAGGGCACCCTTAGCCTCACGCCGTCGATGACCTGGCTCGGCGCGGCCACATACGTGACTTACCTGGCGGCCACCCTGAGCGCGTTCCTCCGCAAACCCCGGGTGAAATCGAGCGAGACAGTCGCAAACGAGAAGCTCGTCAACGCCTAACTCAGGCGGGCGTTAGGAATGCTTCCGGCGGAGGCGAACGTTGCGGATGTTGATTTCTTCGCCGGTGTTTTTGTCGATGACGACGGGGTAGATGTACTCACCGGTGTCCCTTTGGGCAAGGGTGACGGGGAGCGGGTTGTCGGGGTCGAACAGCCAGTCCTCACCGAAGCGCCACATGGCGGCGAGCACGTTGAAAAACGCCCGACCCTTGTCGGTTAGCCGGTACTCATGCCGTGACGGATTGGCCTGATACTCCACGCGGGTGAGGAAGTCTTCGTCCACCAACCTGGTCAATCGTTGGGTGAGCGTGGCGCGACTGACGCCGAGGTGTTCCTGGAACTCCTCGAACCGGCGTGCGCCGTAGAACGCCTCGCGCATCACCATCGGCGTCCACCAGTCACCCATCACGTCGGTCGTGCGCGCAATCGGGCACGGCGAGTCGTCAAACCGGGTGCGGCGCATGCCTCATACTGCCACCGCTTCGAGCTTGGCCGGTACGTGCTTGTGGAACGGAGTGCCGGCAATGGGATCGCGGTGCTGGCTATCGGTCAACTCGTTGGGAGCGGTGCCACGGCGATCGTCCGACGTGCCTACACCGAGACCATTGGGCAGGCTGATGTGACCACTCCGCATCATCGGACTGATCTCGACGGTCACCTCAACCGACGCGCGATTGGTGGTGACTCGCGCCCTGCCTCCGTCGGTCAGGCCAAGCCGCTCGGCATCCATGGCGGAGACCCGAAGGGCTCCGTCGACGTCCTTCTTCCGCCACGAGTTGTCACGGAAGATGGTGTTGGCGGTAAACGAGCGTCGCTCACCTGCCGAAAGCACAAATGGAAACTCGGCCGGGTCGGCGGCAGGCGCTCGCAGGCTGTCGAACATCTCCAGCATCTCGGGAATGGCCAGATGGATACGACCGTCGTCGGTCTTGAGTCGCTTCCATGACTCGTCGTAATCGTCCACCGTGAAGGTCAAGCCGCTTGGGCTGTTGAGGATGGCTTCGAACAGCTGCTCGCCTGCCTCCAAACCTTCACCGGTGAAACCCGCCCGTCCAACGCTGTCGGGGAAGGTCATCACGCAACGATGCGCCGCACCCCACAGCAACGCTGCGCTCGCCGCACCGTTTGGCAGCGTGGGCCCAAGCGTGCGGTAAAGCAGCACGGGTGCCAGCAGGCCGAGCTTGCGATTATTGGTGGTGGTCTCGAAAAAGGCGGCGGCAAACTCGGCGCGACCCTTCGCAGCGGCCTCACGCAGCGGGGCGTAATCATCTTCGGTCAGCTCACCTAACGCCTCAACGAGGCGAGCGTGAATCTCGGGCTCGGGCAACGTGTTCGGCAGCGGGTCGACAATGGGTCGCCGTAAATGGAACACGTTGTTCGGGAACTCGAAGTTGAAGAACGTCGCTTCGTACTTCTCATACTGCGACTGCGCCGGCAGCACGTAGTCGGCGAGGCGGGCCGTCTCGGTCAAGGCGACATCAATGACGACCAATAACTCGAGCGACTGCAGGGCGTCTCGCATGCGCTGCGAATCGGCGAGGGAGTGTGCCGGGTTGCCGGACTCGACCAGCATGGCGCGGTAGCGGTCGGGATGATCGGTGAGGATCTCCTCGGGAATCACGTTGCAGGGAACCAGCCCGGAGATGATACGCGCCCCGGCGACGGGCGAAACCTTGCTGCCCTGGCTCGTTCCTCGACCGATGAGAGAGATGACACTCGACGGCGCAAACTGGGTGCCGGGCTTGCCGAAGTTGCCGGTAAGCATCCACACCAGCTTCTCAAGGTAGCTGCAAAGCGTCGAATGGAGCCCCATCTGAATTCCGAGGTCTTCAAAGAACGCCACGCTGCTTGCCGTCGCGATGCGCTTGGCCGCGGCACGCAGGAGTTCTTCGGGGACGTCACAGCGGCGGGCAAACGCGGCGACGTCGATGTTCTTCAGTTCGGCCGCCACGTCATCGAAACCGGTGGTGTGCTCCGTCACGAATGCGTGGTCAACCAGTCCGTCCTGCACGACTATTGCACCGAGTGCAGCCAGACACCACGCGTCGGTGCCTGGCTTGACCCGAAGGTGGAAGTCAGCGAGCTCGGCCGTCTCCGATCGGCGAGGATCAATTACCACCATCGAGCGGGCGGGGTCGTTGGCGATCTCCTTCAACGTGGTGCGGGCGTGAGGGATGCCGTGCGACTGCCACGGGTTTTTACCCACGAACACGGCCACTTCACAGTGCTCGAAATCGGCCCGCACGCCAGCGCCCAGCATCTTGCCGTTCACCCAGAACTCACCGGTCTTCTCCTGGGACAACGCGCTGGCCTTGTAGCGCGAACCAAGCGCTCGCAATGTGGCGCCGGAGTATGAACCGCCGAGATGATTGCCCTGCCCGCCACCCCCGTAATAAAAGATCGACGGCCCGCCGTAGGTGTCCCGCACGTGAGCGAACTTGGCAGCGACCTCGCTGATGGCGGTGTCCCAGTCGATCTCCTCGAACGTGCCGTCGGCCCGTTTTCGCAATGGACTGGCGAGACGACGCCCGCCATTTTGATAGTGGTCGAGGCGCAAGGCCTTTTCACACGTGTAACCCTTTGAACCGGGATGGTCCTTGTCGCCCCGAATGCGCTCGAAGCTGGCGCTGTGGCGTCCAACGGCCGGCGGCCCGAGGCGCACCTCAATGCCGCAGTTGCACTCACACAGGATGCAGGCCGTCTTGGCCCACGTGGCGGTCTCGGTCATCAGCCCTCCAACGTCGTCAGTTCACTAGATGAACTTACTCCGGTCGGTCGCGAGTGACAAGGCCCTGACCCTGGTCATCGGCCGACATCCCGTGGATACACTTTCGCAATGGAGACAGAGTCCGTTCTCGACCTAAACGGTGACTGGCATCGTGCGCAAGGCATCGCGGCGTTCAACGCCACGTGGGAACTCCTCGGCGCCGAAACGCGCACGCCCGAGGACAACGGGGAGATGACCAGGCGCGCGTATGCGTCCGCGTACCACTGGGATCGTGCGACGGGGCGAATTCCGGCCAACGCAGCGCGAGCTGATTGGCTGCTCTCACGAGTCTGGGTCGTCCAACGCAACGGCGAACTGGCGCTTCAAGCGGCCGACCGATGTTTGACCACGTGTGTCGAACACGGCCTCGTCGACTTTGATCTTGCGTACGCCTACGAAGCCCGTGCCCGTGCGCTTGCCTGTCTCGGTCGTCACGATGAAGCCGCCGTGGCGCTCCTACTGGCGAAAGCGGTACCTGTTGCCGACAACGAAGACCGCGAACTCGTCGAGTCTGATCTGGCCGGCGAACCCTGGTTCGGCCTCTCAGCGGCGGACGAGTCGGCTCCCCACTCCAACGGGTGATACCAAAGCCGGCTGGTGCCAGCGGTCAGGCGCGGCAGTCGAGGACGAGTTTGCCCTCGACCTTTTTGGCCAAGAGGCGGGCGTGGGCCTCGGCCGCGTCACCGAGGGGGAGGATTGCATCGATAGGTACGCGTAGCCGCCCCGCCCCGATCTCCGCGAGGAGGTGTCGCAGGATGTCGGCCTGCTCGGCTGCGGTTTCACGTAGACCCGTGTAGCCCTTCACCGTGACCCCCTTGCGATACAGGCCGCGCATGTTGAGCGTGACCATTTCGTCCGCGCTGGTGCCGTAGCTGATGAGGCGTCCTTCGAAGTCGAGCGCGGCGACACACGCATCGGTCCACGGTCCGCCCAGTGCGTCGAGCACGACCGTGGGCACGAAGCCGTCGAGTGACTCCGCCAGCGAATCGGCGTGGCACACCACGGCCGACGCGGCACCGTTGGCAAGGATGCCGGCCGTCTTGGCTTGGTTGCTGGTCTGGCCGCACACGGTTGCTCCCGAAGCGGCAGCAAGCTGCACGGCCATCGCTCCGACACCGCCACTGGCACCGAGAACCAGCACGCGATCGCTTGCTTTCACCTCGCCTTTCGTGTGTACGGCATGCCAAGCAGTGATACCAGCGACGCCCAACGCCGCAGCCTGGGCGAGGTCGGTGCCTTCGGCCAGCGTCATGATCGATGTAGCCGGAACCGCTGCCTTTTCTGCGTAGAGCCCCTGTCGCATCACGCCGAATCCGCTGCCGCGGACCAGGACCGGTTTGCCGTTGAGATGTCCGGTGGCCTCGGTGCCCGGTGTCCAGGGCAGGTTGTCAGCGGCCGTGCCGGGTGCGCCGCGACTGACCCAGATATCGAGCGGGTTGACCGAGGCATAGGCCAGCTCGACCAGTGACTCGCCTTCGGCCGGAATCGGATCGGGCACATCGAGGTCCAATTGGAGGGTTCCGGCGATGGTGTGAATTCGAGCAGCGCGCATGAGCGCGACTGTAGAAGCCAATCACCTACCCGTGCGACCGGTGCCTCACCACGATGTCGAGCCACTGCCTCCGCCCGAGCCGTCACGCCATGGTGAGGGAGTCCAAGATCTGCGCCGCGTTCACCGAATCGGCAGTGGTGGACAACACCGTGAGGGTGGCGACCATGACACAGCGCAGGGTCGTCGTTGTTGGCAGGTCGACCAGCAGTGTCCACTGCCTTAGGACCATTGGCTCGCCGTTGAGCGCGACTACAAAAGTTGACGACCACCGCACCGACGGGCCCGCCGGATGGATTGCCTCGGTTGGGCTTTCGGCGTGGTGCTGAGTGAGCCGCTCGTTGCGATCGCTGATCACTTTGGCGGCGATCTGCTGCAGGCTCATCGTCACCGCAAAGCGCTCGGCGGCAACGGTGAGGTTGGATTGAAAGATGGGTCCGGTCGGATCGATAGCGGCGACCAAGGCATCGGGCGTTTCGATATTCCGCCAGTGAAACGGCACATCGATCGTGAACGCAGCCGGGGCGGGGAACGCTTCACTTGGGTAGGAAATGGTGGTCATGGTTTTCTCCTAGAAGCCGAAGAAGTCGGTGACGTTGTGGATGAGTTCTTTTGGATGGATGTCGATGCTGACAGAGGCGTGGAGACCGAGGCCGAGGGTGGCGCCGAGGTCAGCCTTGACACTCACGTTGTCGAGGGACACCTTGGCCTTGACGTCGAATTCAGCACCGATGCCATAGGTGACCCCTGCATGGCCTCCGGCACCGATCCCGCCTATGTCGATGTTGCCATCGGCGCCTACTTCACCTCCGACAAAGACCTTGCCGTCGATGCCGGCGTTGAGGCCATCCTTGCCAATACCGAGGGTTGCTTTGGCCTCGGCCTCGGACCCGACACTGGCATGCACGGAGGCGTCCCCGTTGACGTACTTACTGGTCACACTGCCACTCGCCCCAACCTCGAGCTTGGCGCTGGCACTGACGCCGGCCGTTGCTGTGATCCCGTCGGCACCGATCGACGATGAAGCGTTGGCCTTTGCTTTCGCATTGACACCAGCGTGCGCTTCACCACCGAAGTTCTTTCCCTGCTTCTCGACCGCAGCTCGGCTGGATGACGAAGCACTGGTGGAGGCTGAGGCAACGGTGACCTTGGTACTTCCGGCGACCTTCCTGGCCGCCGACTTCTTCGGTTCGGACGGCGGGATCTTGCCGTCATGCGAGTAGGTGATCTTCTTCGTGACCTCGCGTTCGGAAAGTCCGCGGGAGCCCGGGCCGGGCTCCGTAGTCGTCGTGACGGTTCGTGTCTTGCCTTTTCCGAGACCGCCGAGACCGGTGGTGGTGTCGGTGACCTGTTCGACGCGATTGCCGTGGTCATCGGTGCCCTTGAGCGCCTCCTTGCGCACGTCCTTGCCGTGGCCGAGACCGGGGTGGGTCTGCAGTTTCGGCTTTGGCTTCTTGATGAGCTCCCCGCTCTTGCCGGAAAGGTCGAGGGGGCTGTCAAGGCTCCAGATCTTGAAGAGTGCCGCACGGGTGCTGCCGACGCTTTCCTCGAAGTCGGCCCGAAGGTCATCAAATCGACGCCGCAGTCGGGTGAATTCGTTGTCCTGGTCGTTGAGCTGCATGCGCAGGTTGGTTACGGCGAACGGGTCAGGTACGGCCGACCAGATCGCAGCATCCAGCTGCTGCTGAATCCACCGTCGAGCAACGAGTGTGCCATGGGCCTGGCTGGCGAATGCTCGTCCGCAGTACTGGGCCAGACCGAGCGACGTTGCGTAGTCGTCGACGATTTTGGCGGTGTCATTCAGCCTCTCGCCGAGGGTCTTGAGCGGTGCCGCCCCGTCCTCGGCGCGGGCGCGGAAACCATCAGCAGCCTCGCCCACCCAACTTGCTTGTGACGATGCCGCAACCGCTTTGACGGCCGCAGCTACCTTGGCCGAGGCGTCCTGCGTCTTTCGGAGTTCGTGGGTGTAGTCCCGCAGCGCACCCGCGTCGCCGATAAACGGGTCATCGCTGGTGAGGGGTTGGTAGATCGTCATGGCGCAACCTGGGTGGCTAGCGCGAGGGCGGCTTCGTTGGAGCGATAGGTGTTCGCTGCGGTCGTAAGCGCTGCGGCGATGGCGCTCAGGTTGCGTCGCGTGCTGTTCATGTCGGCGCGCAGCAGATCATCGACCAACTCAAGCGCGCCGTTCACGGCAGGAACCGTGCGTAGGGAAGCGGCACTCGGCGGCCGACCCAGCGCGTCGGACTGTTGGCGTATCTGTTGTGCCGCGGTGTCGAGCGCGTCGGGTGTGACGTCGAATCGCATGGCTACCTCCTGAGTGTCGATCCCGGCCGAAGAGTGTGCGAAGGCAGGACTCGATCGGAAGATCGCCACCTGGTTGCGGCCCGAGTGGTCGTTGGCTGGCACGATGGAGGCGTGGACGTGGTTTTGGAACTCAGCGCAGTGATCGTGGCCGTGCGCGACGACGTGCCGTATGTGCTGACCGTGCAGTCGGGAGAAACGCCCGGCTTGCCGTCGGGCGTGTTCGACCCGGACGCCGACCGCAGTCTCGATCAGGCCATGCGCCGTTGGGCAAACGAGCGGACGGGTCTGAAGCTCGGGTTCGTCGAGCAGCTCTACACCTTCGGCGATTTCGGGCGTGATCCGGTGGCGGCCCGCCAAGGCGAACGGCGCATCTCGCTTGCCTACCTGGCGTTCGTTCGAGACGGTGAGCCGTTGCCTGAGCTGGATGCGATGTGGACCAACGCCTACGACCTCTTGCCGTGGGAAGACCGTCGTCTCGGCGAACCGGCGTTGGTCAGCCAGCAGATCGCCCCCGCCCTGGCATCGTGGGTGGACGCCGCGCTCGATCGCGATCAGCTCGATGGCCGAGCGCTGCGAGCCGACCTCAGCTGGGGGCTGGCCGGCGCCGCGTGGGATCCGGTGCGAGTCCTCGAACGTTACGAGCTTCTGTTCGAAGTTGGCCTTGTTGGTGAGGCGGGCATGTCAGCTGCGGCCGAACTTGGCACGACGGCCACGCTTGACCATCGGCGCATCCTCGCCAGCGCGCTCGGCCGGGTGCGCGGCAAGCTGACCTACCGACCGGTGGTGTTCGAACTCTTGCCGTCGACCTTTACCTTGTTGCAGCTGCAACGAGTAGTGGAATCGCTCGTCGGCGAACCGCTCCACAAGCAGAACTTCCGACGTCTCGTTGAAGGTGGGGGATTGGTTGAAGGCACCGGGCAGCGAGCTGAAACCTCGAGCGGGCGTCCGGCTGAACTCTTCCGCTTCCGGCGCGAGGTCTTGCGTGAGCGGCCCGCTCCCGGCCTCGGCCTGCCCGGTCGCCGATAGCCGACCCACCGCGGCCAAGCGTCAGGGGTCGCGACTTGTACTCTAAATGAGTATATGTAACACTGAGTGCGTTCCCTGAGGAGGCTGTCGTGGCGACAACAACAGTGAAAGAGCGAATGACCCGGGCACAGGACCGGTTGACTGACCGGATTCCGGCCGAGGAATGGGCAATGCTGGCGCCCCTTATAGAGGAGATTGAGGAGCTCAAGCGGCAGCGCAATGCGGTGGTCATCGCCCACAACTACATGACGCCTGACATCTACCATTCGGTGGCCGACATCGTGGGTGACTCCCTCAACATGGCTCGCGACGGCGCAGCCACCGACGCCGACGTCATCGTGCTCGCGGGCGTTCACTTCATGGCCGAGACCGCCAAGATTCTCTCGCCGGAAAAGACCGTGCTGATCCCTGATTTGGCTGCCGGTTGCTCGTTGGCCGAGTCGATTACGGCCGACGAGATCTTGTCGCTGAAGCGGGCGTTCCCTGGCGTGCCAGTGGTGACCTACGTGAACACAAGCGCCGCCGTGAAAGCAGTAAGCGATGTGTGCTGCACCTCGGCCAACGTGGTTGCCGTCGTGGAGAGTCTCGGTGCGCCACGGGTGCTGCTGCTGCCCGATCGGTTCCTCGCTCGCAACGTCGCCCTGCAGACCAAGGTCGAAATTCTTACGTGGGCACCGGGTTCCTGCGAAGTGCACGAGCGGTTCACCTCGGCCGAAATGCGCGAGATCCGCACCGACTACGGCCAAGACATCGCCATCCTGGCCCACCCGGAATGCCCGACAGAGGTGACGGCCTCGGCTGATTTTGTCGGCTCAACCAACGCCATGGCGAAGTACATCGCCACCAGCGGGAAGAAGCGCATTGCGCTCATCACCGAGTGCTCGATGGCCGACAACCTCGCCGTTGAGTTTCCCGATGTCGAGTGGGTGCGGCCCTGCAATCTGTGTCCCCACATGAAGCGCATCACACTCGCCAACATCCGCGACGCGTTGCTGTTGAACCAGTTCGAAGTGGACGTTCCGGCGGCGGTACGAGTCGATGCGAAACGAGCGCTCGACCGCATGCTGGAAATGAGCAAGTGATGAAGACCGAAACGACCGACGTCGTCATCATCGGTTCCGGCGTCGCCGGTCTGTCCGCCGCGCTCGCCGCGGCGCCGTCACGGGTGACAGTGCTCACCAAGACCGCGTTCGGCGACGGCAACTCCACCTGGGCCCAAGGCGGTCTGGCGGCGGCGGTCGGCTCCGATGACTCGCCGGCGCGCCACGCCGACGACACCGTGTCGGTTGGTGTCGGCCTCAACAACGACGAAGCCGTGCGCGTGCTCACGGTCGAAGGTGCCGATCGGGCCCGGCAACTGGTCGGACTGGGTGCTGCATTCGACCGCAACGCCGAAGGCCAACTCGAACTGGCGCGAGAAGCGGCGCACTCGGTCCGCCGCATCCTGCATGCGGCCGACGCCACCGGCGCCGAGATCGTGCGCACGCTGCGGGTAGCCGCTCTGGCCAACAAGGCCATCACGGTCGAAGAACGAGCCCTGGTACTCGACCTGGTCGTCGTCGACGGACAGGTCGTTGGTGCCATCGCGATGCACGCCGATCGTGGCCTCGTGTTCCACCGGGCCGGCTCGGTGATTCTTGCAACCGGCGGTAGTGGGCAGCTGTACGCGGCGACCACCAATCCGTCGGAGGCGACCGCCGACGGCTTGGCACTGGCGGCGCGTGCCGGAGCGATCTTGCGAGATCTGGAGTTTGTGCAATTCCACCCCACCGCGCTGGCGGCACCCGGTGTTGACCCGCTTCCGCTTGTCACCGAAGCGTTGCGAGGGGAGGGATCGATCCTTGTCGATGAGAACGGGCATCGCTTCGCTTTCGATCATCACCCCGACGGCGAATTGGCCCCGCGTGATGTCGTCGCCCGGGCGATCGCCCGTCATCGCATTGCGGGCCATCAGACCTTTCTCGATACCCGTGGAGCCGTGGGAGATCGGTTTCCGACACGGTTCCCGACCGTGTTCGCGTCGTGTCAGATGCACGGCATCGACCCGCGCACCGACGTGATTCCCGTCAGCCCGGCGGCTCACTATCACATGGGTGGCGTGGCTTCCGATGTCGATGGTCGGTCGAGTATGACCGGCCTGTGGACCTGCGGTGAAGTTTCCGCAACGGGCGTGCACGGCGCCAACCGTCTGGCCTCAAACAGCTTGCTCGAAGGTCTTGTGTTTGGGGCGCGAGCCGGTGCTGACGCAGCCGCCGAGGGGCCGGCTGGCACGCACAAGGTGCAGCTGCCGGAAGCTAAAACGGGAGAGCGGCGCGCGGTCGTTCCCACCCTTCGCCGCACCATGTGGGAGCACGTTGGGCTGTCGCGTGACGCTACTGGTTTGTCGGCCGCCATCGAGACGCTCGACGGTCTACGCACCGACGGGCTACACCCTGAAGCTGCCAACATGCTGCTTGTGTCCCGCATGATCTCCCGCGCTGCCTATTTGCGGCAGGAGAGTCGAGGTGCCCACTACCGCAGTGACTTCCCCGAGACCGAACCGGCATGGGCGCGGCACATGGACGTGCATCTCGAAGATGGGCACATTGTTGCCGAGACCAAGGAGACCGTGGCATGAACCGACTGTTGTGGGAACCCCTCGTGCGCAACGCGTTGCTCGAAGACCTCGGACGCGCTGGCGATGTCACGAGCGACGCCACCATCCCCGTCGATCGTCAGGCCACCGCGGCCGTGATGGCCCGAGCTGATGGCGTGATTGCCGGACTCGACATGAGCATGGCCGCCTTCACGATGTTCGATGCGACGGTCGTCTGCGAGGCGCATGTTGCTGATGGTGATCGGGTGAAGAAGGGGGATCGTATCGCCACCGTCACGGGTGCAGCTCGTTCGTTGTTGACGGCCGAGCGCACCTGCCTCAACCTGCTCGGTCACCTGTCGGGCATTGCATCTACCACGCGCTCGGTGGTCGATCTGGTGGCCCCTCACGGTGCCACGGTCGTTGATACCCGTAAGACCACGCCCGGTCTGCGAGCGCTGGAGAAGTACGCCGTGAAGTGCGGTGGCGGTGGCAATCACCGCTTCGGCCTCGATGATGCCGTGCTCATCAAAGACAATCATGTCGCGGTTGCCGGAGGCATAGCGGCCGCCGTCAACGCGGCCCGGGCTCACGCCGGGCACCTCGTGAAGATTGAGGTCGAAGTTGACGGCCTCGCTCAGCTCGATGAAGCGCTCGCGCTTGGTGTCGATGTTGTGATGCTCGACAACTTCTCTCTAGAGCTCATGCGCGAAGGAGTCAAACGAGCAAAGGGGAAGGCCATCATCGAAGCCTCCGGCGGTATCCGTCCCGACACCGCCGAAGCCATCGCAGCGACCGGCGTCGACCTCCTCAGCCTCGGTTGGCTCACCCATTCCAGCCCCAACCTCGACGTCGCCCTCGACATCGTCATCTGACCAGCGACGTTTGAGGCGTCAGCGTTGCAAGGCCGTAAGCTTCTCCTAACCGGGACTTGGGAGGCGTTGGCATGGCTGGTTCGTACATCGTTGCGGGGGCTCGTACCCCGATCGGCAAGATGAGCGGCGCGCTGTCGTCGTTCAGTGCTATGGACCTGGGCGGCTTTGCCATCAAGGCCGCGCTCGAGCGTGCCGGTGTGCCGCCCGAGCAGGTCGACTACGTCTTCATGGGCCAGGTCATCCAGGCCGGTGCCGGACAGATGCCCGCTCGCCAGGCCGGCTTCCGAGGCGGCATTCCGTTGAGCGTGCCCTCGTCGCTCGTGAACAAGGTGTGCCTGTCGGGCCTGAACACCATCTACCTCGCCGACCTCATGATCCAGGCCGGAGAAGCCGATGTGGTCGTGGCCGGTGGCATGGAGTCGATGACCAACGCTCCCTATCTGTTGCCGAGCGGTCGGTCGGGCGCTCGCTACGGCAACACCGAACTGCAGGACTCCATCGTGCAGGACGCGTTGTGGTGTTCGTTCGACGCCTGCCTGATGGGTCTCGGTACCGAGCGATACAGCGCCGGAACGATCTCTCGCGAGGCGCAGGACGCGTTTGCAGTCGACTCCAACGTACGCGCTGCGCACGCGATGAAGAACGGCCTGTTCGACGATGAGATCGTCTCGGTGGCCGTGCCGCAGCGCAAGGGCGATGCTGTCATGGTTACCGAAGATGAAGGCGTGCGCGCCAACACCACCATGGAAAGTCTGGCGGGCCTGAGGCCGGCGTTCGACAAGAACGGAACTATCACCGCTGGCAACGCGTCGCAGATCTCCGACGGCGGCTCGGCGCTCATCATGATGTCGGAAAAGGCCGTCGAAGTCTTCGGGTCGGTGCCGCTCGGCCAGGTTGTTTCGTACGGTCAAGTCGCCGGCCCCGATAATGTCAGCCTGTTGCAGCAACCGAGCAAAGCGATCTACAACGCGCTGGCCAAGATCGGGAAGTCGCCGACCGACATCGACCTGTTCGAGTTGAATGAAGCCTTCGCCGCGGTGGGTATCGCGTCCATGGCCGACCTTGGCATCACATCCGAGATCACCAACGTGAACGGCGGCGCCATCGCCCTCGGTCACCCCGTCGGCATGAGCGGCAACCGCTTGGCGCTCACCCTGTTGCTCGAGTTGCAGCGCCGTGGTGGCGGCATGGGTGCAGCCGCGCTCTGCGGCGGTGGTGGCCAAGGCGACGCCCTCATCGTCAAAACCCTGTAGTCCCCCAAACGTGAGGTCCGCTGGAATACGCGGGTGGCGTGGGAGGGTTGGGGGTAGGGCATGTCTTGGAGGGCTGTTTCTTGATCAATCTTCTTTCGGTGGGCGGGTTACTGACCGCCTTTGGGCTTTCGAGCGCTACCGGCCTCAACGCCTATCTGCCGCTGCTCGTCGCCGGCGTTCTTGATCGCACCGGTGCGGTGAAGCTGGGCGACGGGTTTCACGGCTTGTCGTCCTGGCCGATCTTGGCTGTGCTTGCCGTCCTGCTGATCATCGACCTCGTGGGTGACAAGGTGCCGGCGGTGGACCACATTTTCCACATGGTCGGTATGGTGATCCATCCGATTGCGGGCGCATTGGCCTTTGCCAGCACGACGGGCGCGGTGCAGCACGTCAATCCGACTGTCGCTCTGATCATCGGAGCTGTCACGGGCGGCTCGCTGCACGTCGCCCGCTCGTCGGTTCGCCCGGTGTCCACCATGACAACGGCCGGTATTGCCACGCCCTTCGTTTCCGCGGCGGAGGACGTCAGTTCGGGCGTGCTTACCGCACTGGCGTTCCTGCTACCGATCCTGGCAGTGCTCGCGGCGGCGCTCGTGGTCTACGGGTTCTTCCGGCTGCGACGACGGTTGGCGAAATCGCTGGACAAGCCCGTCCGCCTTCGCCAACCCCGAAACGCTTAGTGCTTAACTAACCGCTTGGAGTGCTCGGCACGGGTAAGTTCAGCCCGATAGATACCCGAACTATCCCGGTAAATACCCGATAATACCCGACTATGCCCGGGATGAGAGCCGACGTTGTTGTCGCCGAGGTCCACGAAGTTGACGCATCGGCCAAACCATGCCGGGTCAAGCGATCGGGAAAGGCCTACTTGCGATTCGCCGATGGCGACTACACGCTCTCCCAACTCGAAATCGACGGTTTCATCGCCAATCGCACCAGACCAAAGTTCGACGAGGCAGAGGTTCCGGAAGCATCGCTCGAAGATCTCGACCGAGAAAGGCTGGCCGATTTCCTAGTAACGGCGCGCAACCTTGATCGGAGACTCGCACCAATCCGGAACGACACCGAACTCCTCATCAAGACCGGTGTCATCTCTCGATCGCACGTACCTACGGTTGCCGGCCTACTCGCGCTCGGCACATACCCTCAACAGTTTCTTCGCTACTTCACCATTCGAGCTGCGCTACTGCCGGCCGACGCGAGGCCGTCAACTCGCGCCCTCGACAGCGCTACCTTTACCGGTCCGGTCGGGGCAATGCTCGAAGACGCCGTCGCCTGGATTCACAAGAATAGTCGCGTTCAAGTCCGCGTCGACACGAGTACCGGCCACGTCCGCGATCAAGCCGATCCACCGGTCGTCGCAGTGCGCGAGTTGATCTCGAACTCGCTCGTGCACCGTGATCTCGCCGAGTGGGCGACATCGCGTGCGATCGAGCTACGTATGTCCCCTTTAGAGTTTCGCCTCACCAACCCGGGCGGACTCTTCGGTATCGCCGTTGATCGTCTCGGCATACATCCGCTCACGTCAGCCCGAAATCGACTTCTCATCGACGTCTGCAAGTTCGTCCGGACAGCAGACGGCAAGGTCGTCGAGGCGCTCGCAACGGGTATTCCTTCAGTCTTCGAGTCGTTGGGGGAAGCAGGTATGCCGCCACCCGAGTTCTTCGACCAAGGGTTGTCGTTCACCGCAATCGTGCGTCGAACCACGGCACCTGCGACTGCCGCCTCGACGGCGACCCACACGTCGCCGACTGCGGCCGAGCAGGCTGTCCTGGAAATCCTGACGAGTCCGTTGTCTGCGGCCGTGCTCGGCGTAAAGCTCGGAATCACGACTGCTGCCGCGCACAAGCGGCTCCACACCCTTCGCGAGAAGGGTCTGGTGGAGGTGGTCGGCGGCCGCGGCCGGCCATCAACGTACGCTCGGCGAGTGGGCCGGTAGTCCAAAGCGTTCCACCAGGCCCCTTGACCGTCTGTCACACCGATCCGGCTCCGCCAACCTCGGAACGCATAGTGCTTAGATAACCGCTCGGAGTGCTTGACACTCCGCAGGCATTGTTCACGCAGGGTGTGGCTGTGTTCACTCCGTCAAGAGGCCGCAGCAAGTCCGTCAAGGGTTTGTCTTTCGGGGTGATTTTGGCGCGTCATAGCCGTTCACTCACCCTGTGCTCAATCGTTTTCACCCGCTTTCGCGTCACCGTTCCCGACATATGTCGATCCTCCTCGGCGCGATGGGCGTCGGACTGATCGGCATGGGACTCGTCGGCCCGGCCACAACGGGAGCTGGCGCAGCCGGCACATCCGGTGCCGTCACCGGCATCGTGTTTCGCGACTACAACGGTAACGGCGCCAAGGATGGCCTTGAGCCGGGTCAGGAAGGCATCGAGATTCGCGCCTTCGACGGCGCCGGGGCACCGGTCGGCGTAGGCGCGACGAGCGCGGTTGATGGCCGCTACCACCTTGCGGTCTCGGTGGGCGACGGCACAGCCGTCCGTGTCGAGTTCGCTATCCCAGCGGCCTACAACTTCCTACAGAGCGGCCCGGTGGGTACGTCATCGGGTACAAGCGTGCAATTCACTACTGCTGGCGCCAAGGCCAACTTCGGTGTGTGGAACCCAACCGAGTACTGCCAGGCCAACCCCACACTCGTGCTCGCCTGTCACACATTCGGCGATGCGGTGAACGGCAGCAGCAGTGTGAATGGTGCGCTGAAGACCTTCCCGGCCGATGCGAAGGGTTCACCGTTCGACAAGACGAACTCGACCACGGCCGCGAACATCGTGAAGAACAGGGATCTCGGTACCACCTTCGGCGTGGCGTTCAACCGTACGAGCAAGGACATCTACGCATCGGCCTTCCACCGCGTGTACGCCGGATACGGCCCGGGTGGTCCTGGCGCGATTTACAAGGTTGTGGCCAATGGCACTCCAACCTTGCTCGCCACCATTCCGAACGCTGGCGATAATCCTCGTGCCGCATTCGCACCCAACACCGCCGGTCCGAATGCCGACTGGCTGAACGACCCGACGTGGGACAAGGTCGGCAAGATTTCACTTGGCGGGCTGGCGCTCACCGACGACGAGACCACTGCGTGGGTCGTCAACTTGAACGACCGATCCCTCTACCCAGTCAACGTTGCTGACGGCTCGGTCGGCGCACCCGTAGCCATTCCGCTGGCGACCGGCGGAACGATCACCTGCGACGCGAACGACGTTCGCCCGATGGCACTCGCCAACCACGACGGCAAGCTGTACGTGGGCGAGACCTGCTCGGCTGAGTCGACCAAGGCCGCTGGCAATCTCGCCATGTGGATCTATGGGTTTGATCCGGTTGCAAAGACGTTCGCCGCCGCACCTGTCTTCGAGTCGAAGCTTGACCCGACACACGGCAGGGCTGGCAATGGCTGTGGCCCGAACGGTGGCAGCGGCGCATGGAACGCATGGACCCCGACGGACGTGTTCAACGCCAAGTCCGGTAGTCTGTGTTCTTATCCGCAGCCATGGTTGACCGGTATTGTGTTCGACCGAGGCAACCTTGTACTCGGCATCCGAGACCGTTTCGGTGACCAGGCTGGCGAAGATCACCCGGTTGGCGGCGAAGGCGTTTCAGCCGGCGACCTGCTTCGTGCCTGCGGTTCCTTGTCAGCGGGTTGGAAG
Organism: uncultured Acidimicrobiales bacterium; assembly: GCA_963791625.1. Lineage (GTDB taxonomy): Bacteria > Actinomycetota > Acidimicrobiia > Acidimicrobiales > Ilumatobacteraceae > JANMCE01. Next base: position 865,215 of record CAWBTA010000015.1, on the reverse strand, counting down.
CTCGAGTCCAATGGCTCCTGTGGCGGTGCCTCCGGTAGCGGTGTCGACAACGAGCAGGGCCCGGCCGGCGGCGAGTTCTACGGCAACGACAACTTCTTCACCGCCCATCAGGAAGTGTCGCTTGGTTCCATCGTGCAACTGCCCGGCTCGCCCAACGTGATTTACACGGTGTTCGACCCATCGCGTACCAACGGTGGCGACTGGCGCGCCGGCGGTGTCCACACCGATGCGAACCTCGACGGTGCCGCGGCCGGATGGTTCCAAGTGTTCGACAAGTGCGACTCGTCGGGCTTCAGCTGCCCCGCGGGCCGTGCCGCCACGGGCACGTTCGGCAAGGCCAACAGCCTGGGTGAACTGGAAGCAATGTGCGACAAGGCTCCGATCGAATTCGGCAACCGTGTCTGGCTCGATACCAACAGCAACGGCGTGCAGGACGCCAATGAGGCGGGCATCGGTGGCGTGACCGTTAGCCTCTTCGAAGGGCCTACGTCGGCTGGTACCACCAAGACCGCTGCCGATGGCACGTACATGTTCAACGCGTCGGATGTCCCCGGCGGCGTGAAGACGTTGACCGACTACACGATCCGTCTCGACAACGCGGCTGACACGGCCGCCAGGGGTCCACTCAACGGCATCTCGCTTACGGACGCGAAGGTTGGCGCCAACCGCGGCATTGACTCCGACGGTGTATACGTCGGCACCGTTGCCACCATCACGTACACGACCGGCCGCGCCGGCATGAACGATCACACGCTCGACTTCGGTTTCCGCTCGACCTACGCGCTCGGTAACCGGGTGTTCAAGGACACCGACAACTCCGGCACGCTCACCGCGGCCGACGGCGCGAAGCCCGGTATCGGCAATGTGACCGTCGAGTTGTTTCGGTCGGGCGTGACCGATCCGGTTGCGTCGACCAAGACCGACGTCAACGGTTACTACTGCTTCAACAACGTCGGTGCCGGCCAGTACGTGGCCAGCGTTGCGACCGCGAACTTCAGCGGTCCACTAGCGGGCCTGACGAGCTCGACCGGCCCTGGTCAGGAAGCTGACCCGAATCTCGATGTCGACAGCAACGACAACGGCATCGAGGCTGCCGGTGCGATCAACTCCGGTGTGATTGTGCTTGGCGGCGACGAACCGCTGGCCGAAGTTGATGGCAAGGACGCCTGCGTCGGGACACCGGACAACCGCAACAACCTTTTGATCGACTTTGGTTTCTACGGTGCGGTGGCCCTCGGCAACTACGTGTGGATCGACACCAATCACGATGGTGTGCAGAATGAGCCAGCCGAAAACGGCGTCAACGGCGTGACCGTCACGGTCACCGATGACACCGGCAGAGTTGTCGGCTCCGCCCTCACCGCCAACAATCCTGACGGCGGCGCGCCCGGCTATTACCACGTCACCAACCTTGCTCCCGGCACGTACAAGGTCACCTTCACCACGCTGCCCGCTGGCTTCGCGCCGACGGTTACCGCGGCTGGCACCGACCGCTCTCTGGACAGCGACGGCGCCATGACCGCACCGGTGACCTTGGCCACGGGTGATGACAACCTCACGCTCGACCTTGGCCTGTTCGCCCCTACCGCGGTGGGCGATTTCACGTGGCTTGACACGAACAAGAACGGTGTCTACGACTCGGGCGAAGCGCTGCTTGCTGGAGTCACCGTGACGCTGCTCGACAAGGTCGGACAGCCGGTCGCAACCGACGCCAACGGCAAGGCCATTGCGCCGCAGGTCACCGGAACGGATGGTCGCTATCTGTTCGGCAACCTTCGCCCCGGCATCTACCAGGTGCGGTTCACGGCTCCCGTTGGGTATGAGGCCACGCAGGAAACGAAGGGTGAAGATCCCGCCCTCGACTCGAACGGCCCGCTCGCCACCAGTGCCAATCTGGCGGCCGGCCAGCAGGACCTCACGCTTGATGCCGGCTTCGTGCCCGAGCTGGCGAGTCTCGGGGACCGGGTGTGGCTCGATGTCAACGAAAACGGTGTGCAGGACGTCGGCGAGAAGGGCGTGGCCGGTATTGTGGTCAACCTCTTCGATTGCGACGGCCTACAGCTCGGCACCACCACAACTGACACCGCCGGTAGCTATGGCTTTGGCGAATTGCTCCCCGGTTGCTACGTGGTGCAGTTTGTGCCGCCCGCAACGATGCAGTTCACCGAGCCGGGCGTCGGATCACCCGAAACCGACTCGAACGCCGACGTGAATACAGGCCGCACTCCCGCCGTCACACTCGTCGGCGGCCAGGTCGATCCGATCGTGGACGCTGGCGTCTTCCTAAAGTCCGCCGTCAAGCCGGGAACCACTCCCACGACGGTTGCTGACGTCACCGCCGTCTCGGCCGGCAACCTTCCCCGCACCGGCTCCAGCACCTACCGCAGCGTGGTCGCCGCTGGCCTCCTCGCCGAAATCGGCGCCCTGTTCCTCTTCATCGACAGCCGCCGCAAAAAGCTCATCTAACGAAACCTCGTTGTCGTCTTTGTCCTACGCTTTGCGTATGACAAAGACGGTGAAGGGTACGTGCCATCACGATTGCCCGGACTCATGCGGGTGGGTTGTGACGGTGGAGGACGGTGTGGCGGTGAAGCTGCGCGGTAATCCGGAGCATCCGTACTCGAAGGGCGAGTTATGCCCGAAAGTGAACCGCATGCTTGATCGGGTCTACAGCCCCGATCGCATCCTCACCCCCTTGGTTCGGGTTGGCCCAAAGGGCTCCGGCCAGTTTGAGCCGGCATCATGGGATGACGCCCTCGCGCTGGTGGCCTCGCGGCTGCATGCGGTGATCGAACAGTTCGGCGGTGAGGCGGTGCTGCCATACGGTTCAGCCGGTACGCAGGGGCTCTTGCAGATGTCGTCTCTCGACCAGCGCTTCTTCACCAAGGTCGGGTCAACCCGCCAGACAGGTTCAATCTGTGGTGCGACTGCTGGTGCGGGAGTAGCCAGCACAAACGGAACATCGAAGGCAGCGGATGCGACCAACGTGCGTCACTCGAAGTTCGTCATCCTGTGGGGCACCAATACCAAGGTGACCAATCGGCACCTGTGGCCCTTCATCGAGGAAGCCCGCGCCAATGGCGCGCCGATCGTCGTCATCGATCCAATTCGCACCGCCACCGCCGAGGACGCCGATTGGTTCATCCAGCCGCTGCCCGGAACCGACGTAGCGCTCATGTTGGCCATGATGCACATCCTCATTCGCGACGGCCTTGTCGACCACGACTACGTGGAGCAACACACCGTGGGCCTCGAAAAGCTGACCGCTCATGTGGCCGACTGGACGCCCGCTCGGGCGGCCGAGGTATGTGGTCTGACCGTTGATGAAATCGAACGGCTCGGTCTCGCATACGGCACCGCGCAGCCCGCCATGATTCGCACGCTCATCGGTGCCGAACATCACGAACATGGCGCCATGTTCTTCCGCACCCTTGCCTGTCTGCCCGCCCTGACAGGGTCGTGGAAACAGAAGGGTGGCGGCCTGGCTCGCAGCGTTGGCGCATGGTCAGACGTCAATGTGGATGACTCGGTGTTCGCCGCGCCGCATCTGGCCGACGGTAAGGAACGACGTGGCCTTAACGCCGTGCACCTCAGCCGCTGGCTTACCGATCCAGCCGTTGGCGTGCATGCGCTGTTCGTGTGGAATTGCAATCCGTTGGTGACGGTGCCGAACGCGCAACTCACCCGGAAAGGTCTCGAGCGCGAGGATCTGCTCTGTGTCGTCAGCGAGCACTTCATGACCGACACCGCGCTGTACGCGGACGTGATCTTCCCGGCCACAACGCAGATCGAACAGACCGACGTGGTCACCGCGTGGGGCCATCTCTACCTTGGCTACAACCACGCCGCCATCGCCCCGCTGGGCGAGTCGGTGCCGAACACCGAGCTTTGGCGGCGGCTTGCTCGCGCCATGGGTTACACCGAGCCGGAACTCTTCGAATCGGATGAGTCGCTCCTTCAGTCAGCGATGAAGAACGTCGACATGGACCGGCTGAAGAGCGACGCGTTCATCCGCCTGGATCTGCCCGAGGACTTCCGACCGTACGCGAACGGTGGGTTCGCAACCGCAAGTGGCAAGGCCGAGTTGTGGAGCGAACGGGCCGAAGCACTCGGCGGCGACGGGCTACCCACCTACCATGCGGCCAACGAGGGCCCAAAGGGCGACCCGGCGCTGGTCGCCCGTTTCCCGCTGGTGCTCTTGACGCCGAAGCAGCATCACCGCTTCCTCAACACGTCGTACTCGCACCTGCCCAAGCACGGTCCGTTGGAAGGCGCGCCATTCCTCGAACTGGACGCCGCCGATGCAGCAGCGCGTGGCATTGCGAACGGCGATCAGGTCGTGGTCCGCAACGACCGCGGCGCACTCTGCTTGGAAGCCCGCGTGTCCGGTCGGTTGCGACCCGGAGTGGTCGCGGTGCCGTTCGGGTGGTGGGCCGACCAGCACGGCGAGCGCGCCACCGCGAATGCCCTCACCAGCGACACCGGCACCGACTGGGGCGGCGGCGTCGCCTACTCCGACACCCTTGTCGAAGTCGCCCTGGCACCGTAGGACCCGAAGTATTCGGCGTCGAGGTCGGCTGTGCTGCGCTTGCCCGGTTGGGTCTTTTGGTGGAGCATCGTCGTGGCGAGTTGCTGGAGGAAGAGGTTGGCCGGTGTGGCGATGCCGTGCATTCGCCCGAGCAGGTTGATCTCGCCGTTGAAGTAGTCGGTCTCCAGTGCGGTTGCGCCCTTTGCGAGCGACTGCCAGGTTGAGCCACCGAGAAACGTGTCACCGACCGGAATGTCGAACTGCATTGTCGCCATGCGGTCGCGCATCTGCTCCTTCATTTCGTCGGGTAGCCGATAGCGAATACCCGCAGCGTCTAGGGCGCGTCGACCTTCTTCGATGGCGACGGCCACCACCTGCGCGTTCCGGCCCTCTCGCCCGCATGCAGCGTCGGCGGCGTTGCCGAGGTTGACCAAGAGTTTGGCGTACTTCTGCACCATCACGTCGGCGTCGGGCTCGCACGACAGTCGTGGTGATGCCTCGATCATCGCGGCGAGGGTTGAGGTCGTGTCGTCGATGCCGGACGGATAGCGACCGACATCGACCAGCGCGTTGTTCGGGCTGAACAGCGCTGTCACCTCACCGGGCCGTTCGAACTGGGACGGCATTTGTATGACCATGCCGTAGACCCGTTCGAAACGGCGCAGCGCCATGCGCTCGTGCTCAACGCCGTTCGTGCCGCACACGACCGCGAGGTTCGGATTCCACGCAAGTAGCGCGTCGTGGATCGCTGGTGTGTCCTGTGTCTTGGCGGTGATGATGACCACGTCGTCGTCAACCGGACGTAGGTGATGGACGGACGTAACCGCCGGTACGTCGATGATGTCGGTGTGCGACGCCATGCGCAGGCGAAGCCCATCGGTACGGATGGCATCGACGTGAGCGGGTCTTGCCACTAACACGACAGCGGCTCCGCCTTGGTGTAACCGTCCGCCCAGAATGCTGCCGACGGCACCTGCTCCGAAGATGATCACTCGCACGCCGTGCATCGTACGATTATCCGTTGAAACCGGTCATTGGCTAGGCCTTTTGGCTCATCAACGGTCCAAATGCTTGTCATGCATTCGTAATGTTTGTAATGTTACTGACACAGAGCAACATGCTCTCAACAATCTGGGGTATCGGCCCTTGAGTCACATGAAGACCGCCCGCTTCTGACTCAAGGACCGGTACCTCGGTGCATTTTTACGACCGGTCAGATGTCGCTTGCCTGATTGTTGAGATGAGCAAGCACGGCCAGCACCCGACGATGTTCGTTGGAGGATGCGACCAGGTCGAGCTTGGTGAAGATATTGGCGATGTGCTTTTCGATGGCGCCCGTTGACAGCACAAGCTTCTCGGCGAGGCCTGCGTTCGACTTTCCTTCGGCCATCAGCGCGAGCACTTCCTGCTCGCGCGGCGTGAGTCGATCCAGTGCGCCGCCCGGCCGCCGACGTGATACGAGTTGCGCCACCACCTCGGGGTCGAGCGCGGTTCCGCCGGCAGCAACGCGGCGAACGGAATCGACGAACGCGGCGACGTCGAAGATGCGATCCTTCAACAGGTAGCCGATACCGCCGCGACCATCAGCCAAAAGCTCGGCCGCGTACGAACGCTCGACGTACTGGGAGACGACCAGGATTGATGTCTTGGGCGACGACAGCCGCAGCTCGATGGCGGCTCGCAGGCCCTCGTCGCGAAACGTTGGTGGGAGACGGATGTCCACGATGGCGATGTCGGGCTGCTTGCGCTCAACTGCCGCGATCAGATCGCTGGGGTTGTCAACCGCGGCGATGACGTCGATGCCGTTGTCTCGCAGCAAGCGGGTGAGCCCGTCGCGCAGCAATGCGAGGTCTTCAGCGATTACTGCTCGCATGGAAGCTCCGCCCGAATCACGGTCGGCCCACCCACGGGACTGACCACGAAGAGATGACCATCGAGAGCCTCTACCCGTCGACGCAACCCACGGAGGCCGTGGCCGGCGACATCGGCGCCGCCGCGACCGTCGTCGGTTACTTCGACCTGCAGGGTGTTGTCGGTGCGATTGAGCCGCACATCGATGCGGCTGGCCCGAGCATGTTTGGCTGCATTGGTGAGCGCCTCGGCCACCACGTAGTACGCGGCCGTTTCCACCGGCTCGGTCGGTCGGCTCGTGATGTGCGACGCGACGTGCACGGTGATGGGTGAGCGATCAACGAGAGACGAGATGGCAGCTTCAAGGCCGCGATCGGCGAGTACAGGTGGGCGGATGCCGCGCACAAGATCACGGAGTTCCTTCAACGCGTCACCCACGCCCTCTCGTGCCTCGCTCACAAGCAGCCGAGCTCCCTCGGGATCGTTGGCGAATTTCTGCTCAGCCATCCCGAGGTTCATGCCGAGCGCAACCAGCCGGGCCTGAGCGCCGTCGTGTAAGTCTCGCTCGATACGACTGAGATCGCTCTGTTGCATTTCGACGGCGTCGGTGCGCCGTACTTCGAGATGCTCGATGCGCTGCGACAACACGTACAGCCAGTGGAGAGCCAGCGCGATGGCGAACGCGAGGATCGGCCAGATCGGCCAAAAGTAGCCGCTGCCGGTGAACGCCCATATCGCGGTGATCATGGCGGAGAGGATCAGCGAGACGCCGAGATGGAGCGCGAAGCCCGTGGTCATCCGTCGGTTCATCCAGCGACCAGGGTTGTCGAAGACGATGAGGAAGAGACGGTGGATGGCGAGTGTGACGGCGAAGACAAGAATCGGCCATTCGGGCCACGGATAGGAGAACGCCCCGCTGGTGACGACCCAGATGATGAGGAGCACCACCGCCAGGCCGCCGCTGATCGTTGCATGGAGGCGGAACAGCTGGCGGCGATTGAGATGGACGCGGAGATCGGTGCTCACGTCCTCAATCCTGCCTCGTTTCGTCGTGCGGTACAGCGGGGCGGGCGGGTGTCTGCGCGGGGGCTAACCCCACCACGGTTTGGCGGGGCTGCCGGATGGGAACCTCAATCGGCTTCCTTCAGGCTGAGAGTGCCCCTGATAACGATCAAAGGACACGTTCATGCTCACGAACATTGCTTCATTCTCATTCCGAAAGAAATGGCTGGTGTTGGCGATCTGGCTGGTCGCCGCGGTCGGCTTCACCTTCGCCAACAGCGCGGCCGGCGGCACGTTCGGCGGTGGAGGTGACTCCAGCAATTCTGATTCGGCCCAGGCATACCGGCTGTTGAAGACCGAGTTCCCGTCCGCCGGTGGCGAGGAGGTTGCCATTGTGCTGCAGGATCCGCAGGGTATCGCGAACGACCGAGGAACCATCGACACCTATCTCGCCACGGTCAGGGCGTTGCCCCGCGTCGCGGAGGTGGTTTCACCCTTCGAATCGCCTGAGCAGATTTCGGCTGACGGCAAGATCGGCTTTGCCAAGGTTGCGTTCACTCCTACCGGCACCGGCGTCGTTCAAGACAGCACGGCCAGCATGCAGGCCACAGCCGAGCAACTCAACCAGAGCTCACTGAAGTTGGCCTTCGCCGGCTACCAGTTCAACCAGGGTTCGGTGCCCGACTCCGAGATGTACGGGCTCGCTGCCGCGATGGTGATTCTGCTGGTTGCCTTCGGGTCGGTGGTGGCCATGGGCTTGCCGATCATCACCGCACTGGTTGGCTTGGTGATCGCATTGGCCGGTGTCGGGTTGTGGTCGGCCGCCGTGCCGACTCCCGACTTCACTGTGCAGGTCGCGTCGATGATCGGTATCGGCGTCGGCATCGACTACGCGTTGTTCATCGTCACCCGTTACCGCGAGGCGCTGAAGGCAGGAGCAACGCCGCACAACGCTGTGATTGAAGCAGCCAACACCGCAGGACGCGCCGTGGTGTTCGCCGGTGGCACGGTTATGGTGTCGCTGCTCGGCATGATCTTGATGGGCGTGAAGTTCTTCAATGGACTGGCCTTTGGTTCCTCTACCGCGGTGCTCGTTGCTGTGCTGGCTGCGTCCACGTTGCTGCCCGCGTTGCTGGGGGTTGTCGGTCGTCGGGTCGAGTTCCTGTCGATCCATCGCAAGCGCAAGGTCGCTTCGCTCAAGGAGACGTTCTGGCATCGCTGGAGTCGATTCGTGCAGCGCCATTCGAAGGGCTTCACCATCGGCGGACTGGCATTGCTGATCACGCTCTCCGTCCCGCTGCTGGCCATGCGTCAAGCAACGGCCGACGCCGGCAATGACCCGAAAGGCTCCACGACCCGTGTTGCCTATGACCTGTTGAGCGAAGGTTTCGGGCCGGGCTTCAACGGACCGTTGGTCGTTGCCCTGGAAACGCCGAACGAGGCTGCGGCGACACGAGCGACAGCGCTCGCTGACACCCTGCGGGCAACGCCCGGCGTTGCGTTCGCTTCAGAGGTGCAGCCGTCGCCCTCGGGGAAGGCTGCGGTTATCTCGATCATCCCTACAACGTCACCGCAGAGCCGTGCCACCGAGTCGCTCGTGCATCACCTGCGCACCGATGTGCTGCCGCCGTTCCACACCGATGGGCTGATTGGTCACGTCGGCGGTGCCACGGCATCGAACGTCGACTTCGCTCAGCTGATGTCGAGCCGCCTGCCGATCTTCATTGGTGTTGTGCTGGTGCTGAGCTTTGTGTTGCTGATGGTGGTGTTCCGTTCGATCCTGGTCCCGCTCAAAGCCGTGCTCATGAACCTGCTGTCGATCAGTGCGGCCTACGGTCTGATGGTGGCCGTGTTCCAATGGGGATGGCTCGGTTCGTTGTTCAACGTGTCGAGCGGTGCGCCGATCGAACCGTGGGCGCCGATGATGCTGTTTGCCATCATGTTCGGCCTCTCGATGGACTACGAGGTGTTCCTGCTTTCCAGCATCCGCGAGCGCTATGACCGCTCGGGCAACAATACCGAAGCCGTCGTCGAAGGGCTGGCGTCGACCGCCCGCATCATCACGGCCGCTGCTGCGATCATGATCTGCGTGTTCGCGCCGTTTGTGCTCGGTAACGACCGCGGCATCCGCTTGATCGGGTTCGGCCTGGCGGCGGCGGTGTTCATCGACGCCACTATCGTGCGCATGATCGTGGTGCCGGCCACCATGGAACTCCTCGGCAACCGCAACTGGTGGTTCCCTCACTGGCTCGACCGCATCGTGCCCCACGCAGCCCTGGCGTAACTCGTTCGCTCGGGCCGTTTCAGTCACGTCAGATTTCACCCGCTGAAATCTGGCGTGACGAGAAGTCTGCTCAGGCTTCGAGGACGCGGCGGCCTTCGAGGGCGCGGCTGAGGGTGACTTCGTCGGCGTACTCAAGGTCACCGCCGACGGGCAGGCCGCTGGCGAGACGGGTGACTTTCAGCTCCAACGGCTTCAACAGTTTGGCGAGGTACATGGCCGTGACTTCGCCCTCGTGATTTGGATTGGTTGCAAGCACAACTTCTTCGATGCCCTCGGGCTGAATGCGAATGAGTAGTTCGCGGATCTTCAACTGATCGGGCCCTATCCCGTCGATGGGACTCACGGCACCGAGCAACACGTGGTAGCGACCCTTGAAGTCCCCCGTGCGTTCAATGGCGACGACGTCACGAGCTTCTTCCACCACGCACACGACGGAGGTGTCCCGGCGATCGTCCATGCAGATGCCACACAGGTCGCCTTCGGATATGTTCCAGCAGCGGCTACAGAACGCGACTCGAGCCTTGGCGTCGGTAATGGAATGGGCAAGGCGGCGGGCATCTTCGGCGGGCAATTTGAGGAGATGGAACGCGATGCGTTGCGCCGACTTCGGACCGATGCCGGGAAGGCGGCCGAGTTCGTCAATGAGTGTTTGAACGGGGAGGGCGTAGTTGGAGGCCATGGACCCCTCTAGTCTCGCTCTTCGAGCAGCTCCGCACCGGGAAAGGCCTCGACCAATCGATCGACGCCGCTGGCCGGAGCATCCCCCGGGGGTGCGTCGACCAGCTCGGACGGGTCGTAGACCTCATCCTCGAACGCCGGGTAGTCGGTGGCCACGGGCTTGCGCTCGGGCTCCTTGTCGCCGACGAGACGCATCGGTACCGGGCGACCGAAATGCCGGGCGAGAGCAGCTTCAACTTCGGCCCGATACTGCTCGCACTTTGCGACCGGCATGGTGGACGGCAGCGCGGAAAACGGCCACGCCACCCTCGCTGTCAATGAAGCGGCCGGGGGAGTAGTAGGCCTTGGCCAGACCCTTCAGCTTCGGTAGCACGTTGTCGGCCCACTGCAACACCAACTCGTCACGAGTAGGCGGAGCACCGGTTGTGGCAACAACCGTCGGCTGGTCACTGGCGCTGAGTCGGGCGGCAGCTGCGGCGGCGGGAGAAGGCGCGCTCGGGGTGGCCGGGGTGGGTGCTGCTGCAGCGCGGCCGACTCGCTGGCCCAACTTGGCCCGCTCGAGAGTACTCGGAGCGGCGGCTGCAGGGCGGGTGTCTGGGACCGAATCGGTCTGGTCGGGTTCCACTGCGCTTGGCGCGTTTCCGGCGAGTCGATCGATCTTGGCTTGGGTCGAGCCCGGCGCTGCGCCGGTTGGGCGAGCGGCGGCGGCGGGGACCGCTGCGCCGGTTGCGGCCGGCGCGGCAGCGATAGTCCCGCCCGAGGACACCGCCTGCTCCAGACGCTCCAGCCGGGCTAGGAGGGCGGCTGGACTGGTGTCGGATGCGACATTGGTGAGGCGAACGATGGCGACGTCGAGCAGTAGGCGTGGGTCGGGCGCGTGGCGCAACTCCACCAACATCTCGCCCAGCACCTCCATCGCACGCACGGTGGACGCCACCCCGAGTCGCTTGCCCTGATCGAGCACGCGTTGCGCGCTGCGGTCGGGCAGTTGAACGAGCTCGGGGGACATCAGCGACAGGAAACAGTCACGCAGGTGGGCAACCAGATTCTCGGTGAGCGTGCGGGCATCGCGACCATCTCGGACAGCAGTTGCAACTGCAACTATAGCGCGGCAGCTGTCAGCGTCGATCAGAGCTTCGATCAGTTCGTCAAGCGGTTCGGCATCGGGCGCAACGCCACCGGCAGCCACGACCTGTTCGAGCGCGGAGAGCGTGTCGCGCGCCGAGCCTCCGCCCTGGCGGACCACGGTGTCGATGGCGTCGTCGCCGACCGTGAGCCCTGCGTCCTTGATGATCCAGCGGACGTGATCGGCGAGCACATCGGCGCTGATGAGGTTGAACTGCAGCTTCTGGCAGCGGCTGCGGATGGTCTCGGAGACCTTCTGCGGGTCGGTGGTGGCGAGTACGAAAATGACGTGCGGCGGCGGCTCCTCCAGCGTCTTTAACAACGCTGCCTCGGCCGCTTTTGAGAGCATGTGGACTTCGTCGAGGATGTACACCTTGAACCGGCCCGGCGTGCCGAGCATGGTCTTTTCAATGAGATCCCGCATGGAGTCGACGCCGTTGTTGCTGGCCGCGTCCAGCTCGTGCACGTCGTAGCTGGTCCCGGCCTCGACCGCCTTACAGCTCACGCACTCGCAGCATGGTTCACCGTCTTGCACGTTGGTGCAGTTGAGCACCTTGGCCAGGATGCGGGCCGAGGTGGTTTTGCCCGTGCCCCGGGGCCCGCTGAACAGGTGGGCGTGGCCGAGCCGATCATCCCGAACTGCGTTGCGGAGCGCTAAAACAACGTGCTCCTGGCCCCGCATATCGGCAAAACGGCGTGGGCGATAACGCCGGTAGAGCGATTGATAAGCCATGCCGCCGAGGATACCCGCCACGCCTCCGCCACCGCCCATGGCCCCAAGATTTCTCACTCTTGCGACGGAAGAAGACGTTGCGGAGCGAAACGCGCGAGCGCCTCATAGCCTCGAACGATGCAGTCGGCGGCGACGACATCATCGAACTCTCGCTTGGTGAAGGCCATCGTGCTGCTGGCGTTCGCCGGGTATGTGCTTCGGTCGTTGTTGAACCCGAGCCTCTACGTACTGCTCGACTACGCCAACCTCGCTCTGCACGAGGGCGGGCACCTGTTCTTTTCGCCGTTCGGTGAGGTGATGACGATTCTGGGTGGCTCGCTCATGCAGGTGCTTATGCCCATCGGCATAGCGGTCGAATCCGAGTTCCGCCGCAAGGAACGGTTTGGCGCGAGCATGGTGTTGCTGTGGGGGGCCGAGAGCATGGCGAACGTTTCGGTTTACATTGCCGATGCATCAGCGCGTGACCTACCCCTGTTGACCGATGATCCAGACTCACACGACTGGTGGCAGTTGCTCGGCCGTTGGAACATGCTGACCAAGGATCACCAGATCGCTGGCTACGTCACGACTGCCGCCTGGGTGGTGTTCATCGTGGGGATTGTGTTGGCGATGGCCGACATTATCGACTGACCCGGCCCGACCGGTGGTGCTGAGTGAGGTGATGGCCAGGCGATCTGCGGCACACGGCCGTTTCCGCTGAAGGCTGCTTCATTCCTGACCTGACCTGGTTCACAGACGAACGTTGCACAGGACCCGACCATCACCTCACCGAGCGCCACCTTGCGGTTTCACTAGGCGGGATAAGTCTAGCGTGCGCTAGCATATTCCGCACTGCCCGCTTCCTCTTCGGAGAAAGCATGTAGGGGAGGGGTGCGAGAGCGGCCGAATCGGCACGCTTGGAAAGCGTGTGACGGGAAACTGTCCGTGGGTTCGAATCCCACCTCCTCCGCTGTGTCTCTGGTGCCGCTGGTCAGGCCGCCGCGTTCAGATGGAGACGGCGTTCGCCTCGTCGATCCAATGGGCAAGGAGACTGAGTGAGGCAAGTAGTTCCTCGGTCTGACGTTTGGTGGGTTCATGAAGCCGCGCATAGATGTCGCACATGAGGAAACAGCCGTAACCGAGATGGAGTGCTCCCTCATGAGCATTCCGCCAGTCATTTGAGCCACTGAGGTAGTGACGAAAGCGAAGTCGCGGTTGCCCAACCGCCGGGTCACTCACAGAAAAGGCGGAAGCGATGACCTGGGCCGCCGAACCCTCGGTGAGGAGGAGCTTGGCCTTGAGTTGGATCTCGACGGCTCTGGTACCCTCCGCGATTGCCTGCCGGAAACGGCCAGTATTGATGAGTGGTGCAGCGATCCCACCGAACCACGGGTGGAGTGCGGGTGACTGCCCGACTGGATCCCACGCTTCGTCATAGTTCTGACGGATGGCGACCCCGGACAAGAGTGCCAGGGCCTGTCTCACGGCGGTGGAGTGGTCGTGGCTGAAGTTGATCTGATCAAAGCGTTGAACAGTGGAGTGGTTCTCGCCGACCGAAACGACCAGTGCAACGCGAGCCGCTTCGTGCCACAACTCGGGCTGTGCTGGCCAGCCGTTTCCGCCAAGTTCGATGACTTCTTGCAGGAGCTGTCTCGACCTGGTCCGATCCACCGTCACGGCACAAAGTCTGCCTCAAAAATTCCGGTGGCGGTGATGCTGGATCAATCGCAGCCGTCCGTCGCCCGAGCTGTGACGCCGAAGGCGATGCCTGGAGCTGGCGGAGGTAGATTGCGCAGGTGATTGGGCTGGTGCGTGCGTGCCATTGGCAGCCCACGTTGGCGGTGACGGCGATAGCCACGTCGTTGGCGTTGTCGGTCGGCCGGGGTGCGGGCGCGGCTGTGGTTGCTGCGGCGGTTGTCACCGGTCAGCTTTCGGTCGGGTGGAGCAACGACTACATCGACCGCCACCGTGATGTTGAACGCGATGACAAACCGATCGCAACCGGTGACGTCAGCGCGGCGGCCGTCCGGCGAGCAGCACTGGCCGCGCTCATCGTGTGCGTGCCATTGTCGCTTGCGTCGGGTTGGCGGGCGGGTGCGGTTCATTTGGTCGCAGTCGGAGCGGCGTGGATGTACAACCTTGGGCTGAAGGCGACCGTGCTCAGTCCGGTTCCCTACATCGTTGCGTTCGGACTGCTCCCGGCGTTCGTCACCCTCGGCAAGGTCGGGCATCCACTCCCGCCGACGTGGGCGTTCGTCGGAGCCGCGCTGCTTGGCTGCGGCGCCCACTTCGTCAATACGTTGTCCGATCTGGACGATGATCTGCGGTTCGGTATACGCGGGTTACCGCAACGACTGGGCGCTACTGCCTCGCTCCGCATTGGCGCGCTTCTGCTGGACGCCGCGGCGCTCACGTTGGCGCTTGCCCCGCCGGGGCCTCCAAGTCTGGCGGCTCTCGGTCTGCTCGTTCTCGCCATGCTTCTCGTCGTGGGCTTGATTGCCGCTGCTCGGCGCGGTCATCCAAAGGCGGCTTGGTATATGACGCTGGCGACCGCTCTGCTCGCGGTGATGTTGCTGCTGGCGAATGGCAGCGCGCTCGTCTGACTACGCTCGACGCAATGACCGACGACGAGGCGATGGAGTTGGCGCTCGTCGAGGCGCAAGCCGCAACCCAACACGACGACGTGCCCGTCGGAGCGGTCGTTGTGCGCGACGGTCAGGTAATCGCGCGCCGACACAACGAACGTGAACTCACCGGTGACCCGACCGCGCATGCGGAGGTGCTGGCCATCCGCGACGCGGCCGTGGTGATCGGCCATTGGCGGCTCATGGACTGCACCCTCTACGTCACGCTCGAACCGTGCTTCATGTGTGCGGGTGCGCTGGTGAACTCCCGGATCGGGCGCGTCGTCTTCGGTGCCGCCGACCCCAAGGCGGGCGCGGCGGGCTCGCTGACCAACGTCTTGGCCGACACAAGGCTCAACCACAACCCTGCGGTCCTGGGCGGCATCATGAAGGAAGAGTGCTCGCAGATCCTCAAGGCCTTCTTCGCCGCGAAACGCACCTAACCGCCCACGCCTTGTCCTGCTAGGTTGGTAGACGGACAGGTGCCAGAGCGGCCGAATGGGACGGTCTCGAACACCGTTGTACTGCAAGGTACCGTGGGTTCAAATCCCACCCTGTCCGCCAGTGCGCGAGCCCGGCCCAGAAAGGGTCGGGCTTGTGACGTTGAGGGGTTTCCCTCTTCCCATCGAACGCTCATGGTGGTAAACCAGACGTATGTGTCGATCCATTGCGTGTATCGTCCCACCCGATTTGTTGCAGAAACTGGCTGCTGATGCGACGGCGGAAGAGAAACGCTCGCTGCTTGCCACGCTGCGCCAGGACCGTGCCGTGCGGCAGGCACGCAAGATGGCCGCCATGTCGCTGCGGCCCTCTGCCGCCGTCGCGGGCAAAGGTACCGGCAAACCGAAACGCGCCATCTACGACCAGGGCAACGTTGCGTCCGACGCCCCGGCCAAACTGGTGCGCAAGGAAGGCGCGCCAGCAACAAAGGATCCCGCGGTCAATGAGGCGTACGACGGTTTTGGTGCCACGTTCGACTTCTTTTACAAGTTGTTCGGATGGGACTCCATCGATGGTGCGGGCCTTCCATTGACCGGACTGGTGCACTACGGCGCGGAGTATGACAACGCATTCTGGAATGGTCGCTCCATGGTGTTTGGCGACGGCGACGGAAAGTTGTTCCTGCGCTTCACCAAGTCCATTGACGTCATCGCTCATGAGTTGACCCACGGCGTGACCGAGCACACCCTTGGGCTGAACTACAGCGGTCAATCCGGCGCGCTGAACGAGTCGGTCTCGGACGTGTTCGGCTCGATGGTCAAGCAGTACGCAAAGAAGCAGACTGCAGCGACCGCCGATTGGCTCATCGGCAACGACATCGTCGGCCCCGAGTTGGCGCCGGCCCTGCGCAACATGAAGGCACCGGGCACCGCCAATAAGTACGACGACCAGCCCGCCGATATGAGTGGCTACGTCAAGACTCGCAGCGACAACGGAGGAGTGCACACCAACTCGGGCATCCCGAACCGTGCGTTCGCGTTGACCTCGCTGGCCATCGGCGGGAACTCATGGGAGGGCGCCGGACGCATCTGGTGGGCGACCCTGCGGGACCCAGCGGTCAAGCCGACCGCAACGTTCAAACAGTTCGCCAACTCCACCGTGAAACAGGCGGGCCTCCTATTCGGGCCAACGAGCGCGCAGAGCACCGCGGTGAAGACCGCGTGGCAGACGGTGAAGGTGCTGTGACCGTTGGCGAACAGCTGGTGCGACTGGTTCGCACGGGCGGGTTCGCGGGCCTCACCATGTCTGCCGTCGCGCCGGTGGCGGATCTCCCGCCCGTGGCTCAGGCCGCTCTGGCCGATGCTCCACCCGCGTCACGGGCCCGTCCGGCCGCGGGGGTCGATCGCTTCAGTTTCGAGCTCACCATTCCTGTCGGACCCAAGCGAACACGGACGTATCGCTTTGTAGAGGACGCGGTGCCCGAGGGGCTTGAGCCCCTCGTATCCCACCTCTCCGGCCACCTCGCGCCGTCATAGCGAGCCAGCGTTCAGCAGACGGTGTCGGGGGCGGGGAACTTGAGGTCGATGAGCACATCGTCCACGGCGTCGGTCGCACATTGGTTGGCGCTGTAACCGGTGTGCTGGTTGGCTTCAACGGTCAGCAGTACGCCGTTCTCAAGGGTCTTCGCCATGATGACCGTGCCGTCATAGGGAGTGGCCGGATCGCCGGTCGTACCGACGACCAGGATCTTGCCGGCGCCCTTGCCGGTGATCGGGAACTGCTGTGGGCGGGGCGCTATCGCCGGACACACGTTGGATGGCGAAGTGAGGTACTTGCCCAGTCGGGGAGCAGCGGCGGTTGCTTTCGCAATGAACGCTTCAACACCGGCTGCGTCGGTCGGACCGGGGTTGTCGAGACAGCTAATGGTGATGAACGCATCGAAGAGGTGCGACTCGCCGGCCGAGTTGCGTCGGGTGAAGCTGTCGTACAGAGCGAGGAGTGCAGCGCCATCACCTTTTTCGGCGCTCGCGAGTGCGGTGGTAAGAGCCGACCACCGACCCTCCACGTAGAGCACTTCGGCGACAGCATTGATGGCGACACCCTGGTTCACCTTGGCCCGCTTCGGGCTGACGGTGAGCGGATTCTTGTCGAGTTGCACCATGAGCGCCTCAAACGCCGTGCCGGGATCGCCATCGTGGTAGTAGGCGCACTTCTTGTTCTCGGCGCACTTCTCAAGGAAGGAGTTGAACGCGTTCTCGAAGCCGACAATTTGTTGCAGGTTGCTGTCTTCGGAAGTTGCTGTTGGATCGGTGGCTCCGTCGATCACCATGGTGCGAAGGCTGGTCGGAAACAAGGTGGCGTACGTGGCGCCCAGCTCGCTGCCGTAGCTGAACCCGAGGAACGTGATCTTTTCGACGCCGAGCGCGAGGCGGATCTGGTCGATGTCCCGGGCCGACGACTCGGTGCCGATGAAGGGAAGCACCCGCGCATTGTTGCGTTTGCAACCATCGGCGAAGGCCTGGTCCGCGGCTGTGATCGCATCTCGCTCAGCTTGATCGTCGGGTGTGGGGTCGAGCGCCAAGAACGAATCGACGTCGTCGAGACACTTCATGCCTTCGCTGTCGCCAGTGCCTCTCGGATCCCAGGCAATAAGGTCGAACCGGTCGAGAAGTTTCGGGTCGAAGTAGTCCTGAGCCTGGTCGACCATGACGGTGCCGGGCACGCCCGGGCCACCGGGGTTCACCAGCAGAGGACCGAGAGTAGAACCGCTCGCGGTGCGCCGCTTCACCTTGAGGTTGATGACCTCGCCGTTGCCTGGATTGGCGTAGTCAAGGGGCACAGCGAGGGTTGCACAGTCGATTCGCTGCCCGCACTTCTTCCACTGGAACGGTGACGGAGCTGGGCTAGGAGCTGTCGTTGGTGTATCGGTGGCGGGCGGAGGCACGGTGCTGAATGCCGTGGTTGCGGGAACACTGCGGGCCGCTCCTGTGGTCGAGGTCGACGTCGGCGGGGCCGCGGTGGTCACCTCTGCCGGTTTCACCGACACGCCGTCGGCCGCGGTAGAGGTACAACCGGCAACAAGAAGGAGGGCTCCAAGAGCCGGAAACAGCCGCATGACGGCCTTGATGTTACGGCGTCATGGGACGAAATGGTGATCGGTCCTTTAGCCTGATGGCCGTGATGTGGCACATGAACGACGCGGACGCGGTCAAAGGCAAGAAGCTCGACAAAGGGCTCTTGCGTCGGGCGGCCGGCTTTGCGCGGCCGTTCAAGAAGATGATCTTTTGGTTCCTCGTCACCATGATCGCCGGTTCGATGCTCAGCGTCGTCCCTTTCCTGCTGTTCAAGAAGATCATCGACAATGCGATCCCGCACGGCAATCGCGGCATGGTTTGGGTGATTGCGGCGTTCATGGTCCTGGCCGCGCTCGTGAGCGGAGCGCTCACGCTCATCTCCCGATGGTGCTCGTCACGCGTCGGCGAAGGTCTCATCTACGAGCTTCGAACCGCACTGTTCGACAAGGTGCAGCGCATGCCGATTGCGTTCTTTACCCGCACCCAGACCGGCGCCCTGATCAGCCGATTGAACAACGACGTGGTCGGTGCCCAACGAGCCGTGACGGGCACCCTTGGCCAAGTGGTATCGAACACCATCACGCTGGTCATCAGCGCGGGCACCATGCTCTTTCTCAGCTGGAAGCTGACGCTGCTGTCCCTCGTCATCCTTCCCATCTTTGTCATTCCGGCCAAGCGGGTCGGCAAGCAACTGTCGGTCATCTTCCGCCTGCAGATGGACCTCAACGCGCAGATGAATACCCAGATGACCGAGCGGTTCAACGTGTCGGGTGCGCAGCTGGTGAAGCTGTACGGCCGGTCCACCGACGAGCTTCAACGCTTCTCGGCCAGGGCTGCGGCGGTGCGGGACACGGGCGTGAAAGGCGCGATGTACGGGCGTACGTTTGCGGTCGGTCTCGACCTGGCCCAAGCAGTGGGTGTCGCCGCGATCTACGTGGTCGGCGCCAACCTGGTGATCTCCAAGACACTGCTCATCGGCACGCTCGTCGCGATGGCGGGGCTGGTCCTGAAGATCTACAACCCGCTCACCGAACTGACCAGTGCCCGCATCGACATCATGACGGCCATGGTGTCGTTCGAGCGGGTGTTCGAACTGCTCGATGCCCCGGTCAACATCGCCGACCGCCCCGGCGCGATTGACCTGGTGAAGCCCACCGGTCGCGTCGAGCTGGACCATGTCACGTTCCGCTATCCGTCGGCCGATGCCGTCTCGGTTGCCTCTCTTGAACGGCCCGGTTCCACCGAGCTTTCTACCGACCAGAACGTTGACGTGCTGCACGACATCACCATCTCCATCGAACCGGGGCAGATGGTTGCCTTGGTTGGCCCGTCGGGTGCCGGCAAGTCGACCATCGCGTCGCTCATCCCACGGCTCTACGACGTGACCGGCGGCTCGATCAAACTTGATGGCCACGACGTACGGGACCTCACCATGCAGTCGGTTGCCGACGCGATCGGTGTGGTGTCGCAGGACCCGCACCTGTTTCACGAATCCATCGCCGAGAACCTGCGCTACGCCAAGTCTGACGCGACGCTGCATGAGATGGAGGAGGCCTGCAAGGCCGCGCAGATCCATCACGTCATCGACGCGTTACCCGATGGGTACGACACCGTGGTGGGTGAGCGTGGCTACCGACTGTCGGGCGGTGAGAAGCAACGGCTGGCCATCGCCCGCATGTTGCTGAAGAACCCGGCCGTCGTCATCCTCGATGAGGCCACCAGCCATCTCGACAGTGAGAACGAGTCCCTGGTGCAGGCGGCGCTCGAACATGCGCTCA
This sequence comes from uncultured Acidimicrobiales bacterium, assembly GCA_963791625.1. Taxonomy (GTDB): domain Bacteria; phylum Actinomycetota; class Acidimicrobiia; order Acidimicrobiales; family Ilumatobacteraceae; genus JANMCE01. The sequence goes on along the minus strand of CAWBTA010000015.1, from coordinate 845,118 downwards.
CCAACCGCACGTCGGTGGTCATCGCACACCGCCTTTCGACGGTGAGGGCGGCCGACATGATCTGTGTGATCGATGATGGTCGGGTCGTCGAGCGAGGCACCCACGACGGCCTGCTGGCTACCGGCGGCCTCTACTCCGAGCTCTACCGCACCCTCACCGGGGAGTCCACGCCGGTGGCTGGTGCATGAGGTTCGTTGACGCAACAGCGGTCACGCCCAACGGCGACGGCCGTTGGGCGGCCAACATCCCCGAGGGGTGGGACATCTTCGGGAACGCCAATGGCGGCGTGCTGATGACGGTTGCCGCTCGAGCGATGGCCGCGGCCGCAGACCGACCGGATCCGTTGACCATCACCGCCCACTACCTGTCGCCCGGGGTCGCTGGGGCGTTCTCGATCGACACCCAGGTCGTGAAGGCCGGTCGGCGCTTGTCAACGGTGACGGCGCGCGTCAGCCAGGGTGATCGAGCCGCGGTACAGCTGGTCGGTGCCTTCGGCGATCTCACCGCCATGGTGGGCCCCGACCTCATCACCGGAGCTCGTCCCGAGTACCCACCACCCGATGAATGCCTCTCGACCGGAAGTGGATTCTCGCCGGCTCTCATGAGCCAGATCGATATCCGACTCGTACCCGACGACACCGGGTTCAGTCGCGGCGAGCCGCACGGTGTGGCAACCATGCGTGGCTGGTTCCGCCTGCTGGACAACGAACCGATCGACGTCTTCGCCCTGCTGCTCGGCGTTGACTGCTACCCACCCACCATCTTCAACACCGGCCTCGCCGCGGGCTGGACCCCGACGGTCGAACTGACTGCGCACATCCGTCGTCGACCGGTGAGTGAGTGGCTTCAGTGCCAGTTCACGTCGCGCTACATCTTTGGCGGCGGCCTGGAAGAAGATGCCGAAATCTGGGACGAACGCGGACTCGTCGCCCAAGGCCGCCAACTCGCCCTCGTGCCCCTCGCTCAATCCACTTAAAATGACGGTGCGAGGTGGCCCATCTCGCCGCGGCGGAAACGTTGTTGCGCCTCGAGGATCTCGTCGTCGGTCGTCATGGCGTAGGGGCCGGCTAACACGACCGGTTCGCGGATCGGCTCACCCGACAGCAACACAACGTTGGTGCCCTTCGGTCCACCCTGGAACTCGATGCCGGTATCAGGTCCTTCCAATGTGGCCGCAGTGTTCACGCGGAACACCGTGTCGCTGATGGTCACACTGCCCCGCACCACCAGGACAACGGCGCGGTGCTCGCTCGGGATATTGGCCGTGAACGATGTGCGGGGCGCGAGATGAATGTCGAGGAAGTTGATCGGCGTCAACAAGCCATCGAGCGGTGACTTCACGTTGTCGCAGGAACCAACGACTACTCGCACAAACACGCCGTCGGACGGTTCGAGCTCGGGGATGTCGTCCACATCAAGATGAAACGCAGCGGGCGTCGCATGCTTGTCGCTCGAGTGCAGGTTGACGAACAGCTGCAGGCCGTGGCAATCGACGCCTGGGTCAGACGGAACTTCTTCGTGCATCATGCCGGCGGCGGCCTGCGTCCAGTGCAGACTGCCCGGAAAAATGGTGCGCTCATCACCCGAGCTATCCCGGTTGGTGAACGAGCCTTCCGAGTCGAGGAACATGTAGGTCACGGCCGAGAACCCGGCGTGCGGGTGGGGAGCGAACGTGGGTTGACTCATGTGGAAGTCGGTTATCGACAGGAACGGGCTCAAGTTCTGGGCGCCGCCGTGCGCAACCGAACCGTGGACGAATCCAGGGGAGGCCTCATGCAGGGGGAGTTGCGTGAACGTTGTAACCGATCGCACGGACAACTTTCTATCGCATCCGACTGCCGCCGTTTCTCGCGAGGTCCGTCAGCGACGGGGGAGATTGGCCAGCGGACGTCGTTGCGCCTTCTCGCCCAGGCGCGGCAACACCTCTTCCATCACGAGGTGCATCTGCTCGTCAATCTCCTCTCGGGTGAGGCCGGGAAGGTCGAAGAAGAAGCACACATGCTTGAGGTCGAGCAGGTCACGCCAAAAACCGAGCATGTCAACGGCGTCATCTATCGAGCCGATGATCTGGATCTTGTTCTGGGTGGATGACTCGATGGTGGGGCAGTAGTCGAACGGCACCTTTGACCCATCGGGGTTGCGGTAGCTGCTGAACCGACCGTACGGGGCCAAGAACTTGCAGAACTCATCGTGCCCCGGCCCGCCCCGGCGAACGGCTTCCTCTCGGGTCTTCGCAACGTGAATGTTCACGACGAGACAACGATCCTCACCCGGTCCGACGGGGCTGCCCATCTCCTCTCGAATCTCGGCGTAGCGAGTCCACTTCGAGAGCTGCGACTCTGCGTTCTGTAACCAATAGATGGCCTTGTGCCCGGCCCGAGGGACGTACTCGATCGTCTCGGGTGACGTGACCGGTTGGTAGATGTCGACCTTGCGTAGCGGACGGGGAAAGAGCGACAGATCGTTCACGTAGCTGCCGCGGTCGGGAATATCATCGGCCGGGAACACGAAGTGCTTGCCTCGATGCGAGAAGCGCTCGTTGTACCAGGCGGCCTTGATGACCTCCATCGACTCTTCGAACACCTCGCGGTTGATGCGATCGTGCTCGGCCGACATGGCATTGTCACCGCTGGCAACGACCGTACCGAACGCCCATGCCTCACGCGGCACGGTGCCGCGGCCGACGCCGAACTCCATCCGCCCGCCGGTGAGAATATCGGCCAGCGCGAAGTCTTCCGCGAGGCGTAAAGGGTGCCACTGCGGCACCACGTTGAACATCTGGCCCAGTCGCAGATCCTGCGTCTTGGTGGCCGCGTACAGGCCGAACATGATGAGGTTCGGCAGCACCTCGTAACCCTCATGCTGGAAGTGGTGTTCGGTGAACCACATGGTGTCGAAACCGAGCTTGTCGGCAGTGGTGGCCCAGTGCAGCATGTTGTCGTAACACGCAATGGCGTCGTCGTTGCCATAGCGGCGCGACGTGGGCGCGATGGCCGGATCGCCTGCGTCGGGCATGGGAACAGTTCCGAAGAAATTCAGATCAACGCGCATGACCCAAAACTACTCCCACGGTCGACCGGCCTGGGAAGACGAGCCATGAACGCAGGATTGCTAGTTTGTCGCCCGTGATTCTGGTGCTGGGTGAAGCTCTTATCGATCTCGTGCTTCACCCGACCGGCGAGGTAAACGCCATCGAGGGCGGCGGGCCCTATAACGCGGCGCGTACCATCGGCCGACTTGGTCAACCCTCAATGTTCATGGCGACGATTTCTACTGACCGTTTCGGCCAGGGGCTCCTGCGTCATCTGCAGACCGATGGCGTTGATCTGTCCGCTGTCGTGGCGACCGATCGACCAACGACCCTGGCTGCAGCCGAACTCGATGACGACGGCGCAGCCAACTACCACTTCTATTTCGAGGGTACTGCTGCTCCAGCACTCGAGCCCGCTGCAGCCCTGGCTGTTCTCCCCGCCGGGCTTCGTGCGTTTCATGTCGGCACGCTCGGCCTGGTGCTTGAACCGATGGCTACCGCAGCCGAGGCCGTTCTGGCCGCGTTGGAGTCCTCGACGCTGGTCTTCATCGACCCGAACTGTCGGCCAAGAGTGATCGAAGATCCGGCTGCGTACCGGGAACGAATTCGCAAGCTGTGCCGGCAGGCCGACATCGTGAAGGTCAGCGACGAAGACCTCGAGTTTCTGCGGCCCGGCATACCGGCCGCGCAGGCCGCGCAACAGTTCATCGATGACGGCGCGCTCGTGGTGCTGTTAAGCGCAGGGGCCGAAGGCGTGCGGGTGTTCACCGGTTCCGGCTCGTTCCTGGTACCAGCAGCGAAGGTCGATGTGATGGACACGATCGGCGCGGGCGATTCCCTCGGTGGCGGCTTCCTGGCCTGGTGGATCGCCCGGGGTTATGGCCGTGCCGAACTCAGTGATGCTGCGTTGCTTCGCCGGGGTGCTTCGTTTGCGGCGTACGTGGCGGGGCGCACCTGCGCAGTCGCGGGCGCGCAGCCACCCGTGTTCTCGTCGTTACCGGCCGCGCTGCAGGCCGAACTCTCGGCCTGATCGGCTACTTCGAGTCGACGATGTCGACCACGAAGACCATCGTGTCGGTGCCCTGGATCTTGGGCGGGCGTCCACCGGCGCCGTAACCCTTGTCCGGCGGAATGACGAGCAGCACGCGGCTGCCGATCTTCTGACCGACGAGACCCTCATCCCAACCCTCGATGACGTTGCCGGTGCCGATGCCGAACTCGATGGGCTGGCCGCGATCCCACGACGCATCGAACTGCGTGCCCGTCGCCCAGATCTGGCCGACGTACTGCACCTTGATCTGCTGACCCGACTTCACGTCGGCCCCGGTTCCGGGGGTGAGGACTTTTGCCACCAGCTTGGTGGGTGCCGCACTCTTGGGCATCTCGATGACCGGCTTGGACTTGGCGTCACCGGTGACCTTTGGGAGGTCGCCCATCGCCTCGGGGGCGGCGTTGCCGGCCGGGACCTTGGTGGTGGCACTGGCCGCGGCTGGCTTCGTGGTTGCGGCGGTGGATGTGATCTTGGAACTGCCGCAGCTCACGGCGAGCAGGGCTACAAAGGAAAAGGTGAGGGTCTTACGCACGGGGGATGAGGCTAGTGGGGCAACGCGCAGCGTGGTGTTCAGGTCGGAAACCTGGACGTTTTAGGGCTTTCTGGGTGTATCCGCGAACTCTGTAACACCCCCTGTTCATAGTGGGGGCATGACATTGCTCCTCGTCCTCGTTCTGATGCTTGCCGTGGCCGGCATCGGTGTGGCGGTCGGTCTGCTCTTTGCTCGGCGCAACGCCCCCCTGCCGGTCGAACTCCCTCCCCCGGCCATTGACCCCGCTCTCGCCATGCAGCAGGCCCTCAGCGCAGCCGTGGCCGAACTGCGCCACCATGCCGCCAGCGACCGTGAGGCGTCCATCAAGGCCGCCGTTGAACAGGCCAGCGTGCTCAACCGAGATGTGGTTGGCCAGCAGATGGCCATGGGCCAGCAGGAGTTGTTGGCCAAGAAAGAGCAAATCGACGGCCAGATGAACAAGGTGCAGGCCGAAGTTCGTGAAGAACTGGAACGAGTGTCCGAACTGGTGCGCCAGCTGGGCTCCAACAATCAACGCAGCTTCGGCGCCGTCACGGCAGCCCTGCAGGCCCATGCCGAGACCACGGCAACCCTGTCGTCCACCACCGCCGGTTTACGGGAGGCCTTGGCCAGCACCAAGGCCCGTGGCCAGTGGGGCGAGCGCATGGCCGAAGACGTGCTGCGGCTCGCAGGCTTTGTCGAGAACGTCAACTATCGCAAGCAGGTCGCCATCGAGGGTGCCCGAGGAATGCCCGACTTCACGTTCGACCTTCCGAAAGGGCACTCGCTCTATATGGACGTGAAGTTCCCGGTCACGTCCTATCTGCGCACACTTGAGGCCCGGACCGATGCCGAACGCATTCAGCATCGTGACGCCTTTCTGCGCGACGTTCGCCTCCGGGTGAAGGAGTTGGCCGGACGCGATTACACCAGGGTCGGCACCGCCACCACGGTCGACTACGTGCTCATGTTCCTGCCCAACGAATCGATCTCCGGGTTCATTTTTGAGGCCGATCCGCAGCTGATGGATGATGCGATGCGCCAAAAGGTCGTGCTGTGTTCGCCGCTCACCCTGTTCGCCATGCTCGGCGTGATCCGCCAGGCATTCGACAACTTCATGATCGAAAAAACCTCCGACGAGATCCTGAAGGTGCTCGGCTCGTTTGAGCAGCAGTGGCACAAGTTCACCGGCCAGCTCGACGTGGTCGACAAGCGGCTTGAAAGCGCCCGCAAGGCCTTTGAGGATCTGAACGGCACCCGCCGTCGAGCGCTCGAGCGGCCCATGACCCGGCTCGATGCCATTCGGCGCGATCGCGGGTTGCCCGAAGAAGGCGCCCTTGACCTTGGAGACTTGGGCGAGATTCTCGATTTCGATGACATCCGCAGCCTCGGGGCCTGACCCGGCCGACAAGGCCTGACACAATCATGGCGGTGAGTCAGTCCTCGTTCGATCTCGACTTTGACGATGGTGGCGACCCCACCTTCAGTGTCAAAGAACTGACCGACGTCATCAACGGCATGTTCCGCCGTGCCTTCACCGACGGGGTGTGGGTTCGCGGCGAGATCGAAGGCATGACCACCAACCGCAACGGCCATGTGTACTTCACCATCAGTGAGCGTTCGGCGGAGGGCCAGGCGTCCATGGCGGTGGCCTGCTTCGCAAACACCTGGATGCGTACGGTGCGGCCCGCGCTCAGCAAGCATCGGTTGCGCTTGGAGAACGGCCTGGTCGTGCGTATTCACGGTCAGATGAACGTCTACGCACCGACCGGCAAGATGAGCCTCATCATGGATGGGCTCGATGCCCGATTCACCCTCGGACAACTCGCGGCCGACCGGGATCAACTCATCCGCAAGCTCCTCTCCGAAGGCCTGCTCGACCGAAACGGCCGCCGTCCCGTGCCCAACGTACCGCTGCGCATCGGTGTGGTGACCAGTGTGGGTAGCGCTGCCTGGCATGACTTCACCCATGAGCTCGAAGCCAGCGGTATCGGCTTCCAACTGCTGGCGTGCGACGTGCGAGTGCAGGGCATCGGCGCCGCCGAACGGGTAGCGGCCGCCATTGCCACGCTGGCCGACTCGTACTACGGCCTTGATGTACTGGTGGTCGTTCGCGGCGGTGGCTCCCGCACCGACCTGGCCACCTTCGATGATGAACGCATTGCTCGCACCATCGCGTCGTGTCCCATTCCGGTCTTCACCGGTGTTGGCCATGAGATCGACCGGGCCATCGCCGACGAAGTCGCCCACACGGCCTTCAAGACGCCGACCGCGTGTGCCGCCCATCTGGTTGAGCGGGTTCGCTCTCATGCTGCCGACGTTGACGAGGTGTACGCCCGCATTCTTCGTCTGAGCACCGAGCACGTAGCCCACGCCGAACGGCAGGTCCGCGAGCGAGCGGTCCGTGCCGTCGACCGCACCCGACGCAGCCTGGTGGTGGCCGACCAACGCGTACTCCACCAAGCCGACCGGATTGGTCGCCAGGCGTCCCAAGCTCTCAACATGCAGACCGCCGATCTGCAACGCACCTCGGCCCGTATCAGTGGCTCCACCCGAGCGCACCTGCACGCCGCCCAGCGCCATCTGCAGGTTGACGCGGCCCGCCTGGCCCGCCGGGCGCCCAGGCTGCCGCTCGAAGCCGACCGTACGCTCCACGCGCTTGCAGCACGCGTTGACGCGCTTGACCCGGTGCGAACCCTCGCCCGAGGGTGGAGTATCACCAGACGTGCCGACGGCACTCTGGTGCGCGATGCTGCCGGACTGCATCCTGGTGATGCCTTGGTGACCACTCTCGCCACGGGCGAGGTCACCAGCCGAGTGGAGGAATGATGGCCCCGAAGACGCCCAACAACGAAGAACAGATCAGCTACAACGACGCGCTCGCCGAGCTCGATGAGATTTTGGCCGAACTCGAGGGTGACGCCGTCGACGTCGACCACCTCGGCACCCGAGTCAAGCGGGCCGCAGAACTGATCGCGCTGTGCCGTGGTCGTATCTCGTCGGCCCGACTTGAGATCGAATCCGTCGTCGCCGATCTCGACCGCCTCACCGACACCCCATCCCCATAGCTGACCGTTAGGCTCGCCGTCGTGGGTCGCCGGCGGACGTGTTTCTCGTGTGGTCAGGCCCAGGCCGGAAGCGGCCCGTTCTGCAATTCGTGCGGCAAGCCAGTTGACGCCCTCGACCTCGAAATGCTGTCTGGCGACCCGTCCGCCGCCGAGGGAACCGACATCACCTTGGCTCGCGGTGGCTCACGCGTTCGTTCCGTACTGGTGATCGGCGCAGTCGTTGCCGCGATCGGCAGCGCGGCCGTGTTCACGGGTAACACTTCGAAACCGAGCAGTGCCTCCACGACGCCGCAGCCTTCAACTTCGATCACGTCAACAACAGAGTCAACAACGTCAACTACGGAAGTGACGACCACAACTGTGGCACCGTTGGTGCCGAGGAAGCTTGAGGCCCTTCCGCTGCCGGGCGAGACGACCGGCGCCACACTCCTCCTGCTCGGCGGCTCCGTCGCAGACGTCAGCCTCAGCCGTAGTCGCATCCTTGACGTTGACCGTGGTGTGCTCACGACCCTGGACGACACTCGATCCTTCGACGGAAGTCAGATCACTTTCGTGCCTACCTCGAAGGGACTGGTCTCGGCGCCGATGTACGGCACCGGATCCATCGAAGTATGGCAACGTGACGGCTCGGTGCGGCCCGTTGCGGCGGCAAGCAGCAGCGACGGAGTGTTTTTCGGTGGTCAAGCCGTTTTTGCCGGGGACACGTTGTGGGCCACTGAGTTCAATCCTGGGGGACCTGGTGGTCAGAGTCTCACCAGTTTTTCGTTTCGAAACGGCGAGCGTGTGGTGTGGTTACAGGACGCAAATGACCTTTCGCTCGTTGGCGTCGATGCAAAAGGCCGTCCAGTCGTGAACGGCCCGGATGGAGGGGCGTACACGTTCGACCCATTGACGCGAACGTTTGGTCGGCTCAGCAGCGCGACCGTGGAGGCCGTCTCGGCGGCCGGACGAGTCGAGATCGATTGCACCGAATCACTGAGCTGCACCGATGTGTTTCGTGGCGGCGACGGAACGTCCACGCCTCTGGAGTTTCCCAAGGGTAGCCGGGGCAATGTGTCACTCTCACCCGACGGGAAGCACGTCGTGAAGCAGACCTACGAGTTTGGTGGCAGCCAATTCACCATCGACGTCGCCGACACCTCTACTGGCGAGGTCGTTCGTCTGGGACGGTTCGGTCAGGGCCAGTTCCCAGCCAGTTTTCCCGTCTGGACCAGTGATAGTCGCTGGCTCTTTTGGAGCTCACCACCGGACTCGCAGCCTGGCGACAAGGCCTGACTGCACCAATCGTCCTGCAGCTCGATGGCAAACCAATCGAATCGTTCGCTTTCGGCCTGTTCCCGAATTGAACCCTGAGCTGAGGCGACAGCCGAGACCACGCTCACACGCTGCGCCGATAGAGTCGATCTGTGGTTCGTCGTCGTTCGTGTTTCTCGTGTGGCGAGGTGCAGGGGGGCTTGAGCGCGTTCTGTAACGTGTGCGGAAAGCCGCTTGACGCGCCCGACCTTGAATTCCTCTCTGTCGACAGCACGGCCACAACCGGCAACGACGTCGTCATGGCGACGGGCGGAGCAAAGGGTCGCTCTGCGGTGGCGATAGTGGCGGTGTTGGCTGCATTGGGAGCTGTCGCCGCGTTCTCCGGCAAGAGCACCCCCAGCGCGACGCCCACGTCAACGACCGCGAAATCCACCACGACGACGGTCGCCAAAGCTACCAGCACGACCACCTCGACCGTGCCGCCCGATGCCAACACAACCACCACGACCGACGCGGCGGCAGCTCGTGCTCGTGAACTCGCCCTCACGCAACCCCGCACCCTTTCCACACCGATCCTGCCTGAAAAGACCGGCACGAAACTGCTACTGATCGGGCTCTCCATGGTGGCCACCGGTCAGAGCGGCAACGCCATTGTTGACCTCGACTCCGGCCTCGTCACGCCGTACCCGGTCGGCATTGTTGAAGGCGAGTCGGTCGTACAGACCTACAGCGGCGGTTCGATCGTGCCGATCGAGGGAGGGGGCCTGCTGTTCATCACCACGAACTCTGGCGGACTCCGATTCGACACCTGGCAACCAACGGGCCCAACGCAGTCCGTGAGCGTCCCAGTCGACAGCGCCGAGGGCTTCAGCTTCGCAAGCGTCCTCACGGATGATGTCTTCTGGTCGATGCGTCGCAACCCGCTCGTGCCGCAGGGCAACGTCATGAGTTTGGTGGGATACGACGTTCGCGATGGACACAAGGTCGCCGACGTTGCGATGCCCGAGTCGGCCCAGCTGCTCGGTTCCGACGCCGCGAACCATCCCGTAGTCGTCGACTATGGGAGCGGCACCTACTCCTTCGATCCGGCCGCAAAACAGTTCATGCGTATGACCAGCAACATGGCCTCGGCGATTCGTGGCGACTGGCGGGTCGAGCGAGCATGCACCGAGCAACTCGTCTGCGGGTCCATCCTGCGACACGGCACCGATCCACCTCGCCCGATTCCCGACCTCAACAACTTTTTCTATGGGCCAATGTCCCTTTCGCCCAACGGCCAGACAGTGGTGCAGGTCTCGGACGGAGACGGCTCCACCCCCACGTTGGAGGCCGTTGATCTCATCGCGGGAACTCGACAAAAGCTCGACATGAATGCGGACACCTATCCCATCACGCTGTCGTGGTCAGCCGACGGCATGTGGTTGTTCGGTCTTACCAACGGCGTGCTGTCGGCCTGGAAGGTTGGCACCGCCGAGACCCGGCAACTCGCCTTTGATGGTGACCCAGTGCGCGTCGAGGCCTTCGGTATCTTTCCCTCGTAGCGATGTGGCTCGGTTCGGCTTGATCGATAAGGTCACTGTGTGGCCCGTCGGCGCTCCTGCATTTCCTGCGGCCAACCGCAATCGGGCTCCGGCCGGTTCTGCAACGCCTGCGGAAAGTCGCTCGAAGCCCCCGACCTCGAACTGCTCTCCAGCGAAACGGTGGCGAGCGATGGGGCTGATGTCGTGTTTGCCTCGGGCGCCAACAAAGGACGGTCGGCCCTCGCCATCGTGGGCGTGCTGGCCGTACTCGGGGGCGTCGCCGCGATCAGCGGCAAGGGTCCGTCGAAGGCCACGACCACGACAATCTCGCGAGCAACCACTACGTCGACCGCGCCCACGACAATCTCGCGAGCAACCACAACGTCGACTGCGCCTACGACAACATCGACTGCGCCTACGACAACATCAGCGGTGCCGGGCACCCCGACCATTTCGGCCGACATCTTCGAGATCGCCGACCTGACCGGTCGGAGGTCAACTACCCCGATCATGGTCGAAAAGACCGGCCTCAAGCTCTTGCTGCTTGGCGTGCGGGTCGGCTCGTACACCGGAAGAAACGCCATCGTCGATGTCGACTCGGGCACGATCACTCCGGTAAATGCCGCGTTCGATGGATATTCAAGCCAGGAGATTTTCACTGATCCGGTCGGTACGGGCCTCTTGGTCACCGACAGTGCCGGAACTCCGGCGGTCTGGGAGCCCGACGGCACGACACGTCGTTTGAACGGTCGCCTGCCTGGTGGGTCGGCGAAGGTCGGACACGATCTCGTCTGGTCGCAGGAAGACGGTGGAGCGAGCGGACTCGGCAAGCTGGTCGCCCATGATCTGCGCGACGGTCACGAAGTGGTTTCAATTGCCCTGCCGCAGTCCGCTGGCCTGATGGGCGTAGACGGAGCCGACCGTGCGATCGTTTCGGAAATCGGCTCCGGTACCTACTCATTTGATCCAGCCACGGAGTTGTTCACTCGGCTCACCCACAACCTAACCATCGTCGCGCAAGGGGATCGGCGCATCGAGCGTTCGTGCGATGACCATTTGGTGTGCGACACCGTCATGGTGACCGGCGACCAGGTGACGGTGCTTCCCGACCTCAACTTCTTCGGCGGGCCGTTCCTCCTGTCGCCCGACGGCCACTACACGTTGCAAACCGTCTACAGCAATACCAGCAATTCCGGCCAGATTATTCAGCTCGTCGATCTGACGACCGGCGCGCGACAACCACTCGTGGGCGGCAGCAGCCAGATCCGGTCCCTCACCTGGTCACCGGACAGTCAATGGCTTTTCGGGTTAGCCGATCAGGAACTGGTGGCCTGGAAGGCGGGCTCCGCCGAGACGCAGCATCTCACCTTCGATGGCGCGCCGATACTCGCCACCGCGGTTGGCGTGTTCCCGACCGGCTGACCTGGCGCGATCTGGGTAGGGTCGCATTCGTGGGTCGACGGCGATCGTGTTTTTCGTGTGGTGTGGTGCAGACAGGTGTTGGCGCGTTCTGTAGCGCGTGCGGCAGACCGCTCGACGCACCTGACGTCGAACTGATCGCAGGCGACACAACGAGCGACGCTGGAACTGACGTGGTGCTCTCGTCAGGTGCCCCGCGCGGCCGATCGATGCTGGCCATCGGCGTGGTGCTGGCGGCACTGGTAGCCGTCGCTGCGTTTTCAGGAGCGGGCAGGACCTCCACTGCGCCGAAAGCCACCACCACAACTACTGCGCCGACAACATCGACCACCTCGAGCACGACCACCACCATCACGATCAAGCCCGAGAGCACACAGCAACGTTCGGCTGATCCGCGGCCGGTCATTCCCACGCTTCCATCGTCGCTGACGGCGGTACGCGGCAGTGATGCGCCGGCGCCCGTGTCCAGTGGCGGACAACTCGGTGCGCCGCCCTTACCCGGCGAAAAGACCGGGGCCAAGCTGCTGCTCCTCGGGCTGTACGCGGACGGTGACTCGAAGGACACCATTATCGACCTCGACTCGGGCGCACTGACCCGACTCGACTCGGCGACGCTGGTCGACAGCTCGTCGCCGCTCCTCACTACTGCAACGGGGCTGGTACTCAACGGCAGCGGCGGCTTCAACGTGCAGTTCTTCACCGCTGATGGCGGGCACCTCCAGCATCGGCGACCCGGTCTGGGCAGCTCGGGCACCGGTGTGGTGATTGCCGACGTGCTCTGGACCACCCAGATCGAAGCCGACGGCCGTACCGAACGCCTGGCCAGTATCGATCTGCAAACCGGCGAGGCGGTGACGTGGGTCGACATGCCGTTCGGAACCTTTCTTGTCGGCCAGGACGAAACGGGTCGGCCGATGGTGCACGCAAACGCCGTGGCGGCCACATACGCATTCGACATCGACACCAAGCAGTTCGACCTGGTCTCCTCCACGGCCGTGATTCACTCCGACGGCGAGCGTCGAATCGAGCTGAGGTGTGACGATCATCTTGCGTGCCATTTCGTGCTGCACGGACCACGAGATGGCATCCGCGAGGGGGAAATCACCGAACTGGCCGACTTCTCCGGGAACGCTGCGGCATCGCTGGCACCCGGCGGTGAGAACGTACTGCTCACCACGTACTCGCCGCTGGCCGTCTCGTTCGACGTGATCAATGTGGCCACCCGCGAGCGCGTTCATCTGTTGAACCGTTCGTTCGCGAATGGCGGTATACCTCTGGCGTGGTCGACCGATGGCCGATGGCTCTTCTTTCTGAACGACAACCAGCTCTGGGCCTGGCGGGCCGGGCTCCCGGCGCCGATCGAAGTTCTGTTTGACGGCAAGTCGGTGCACGCCGACGGCCTTGGCGTCTTCCCACCGCAGTGACTGGATCCTCAAGGGTGGATCACTTTTTCCGCTGGCTGCTCCCCGCCGAGTGCGACCGTCCGATAGAGAAAAGACGGATTGAGAAGGGACGGCAGCGTGCAGACGAAACAGCGGGAGGTACCGACAAACTCCGGCGCGCTCGCCGTGTTCGTCACCGTGCTCGCCTGGTTCGGCGTCGTTGTCGCGGCCTACCTGACCAAGCGCACCGACCTTGGCGTGAAGCTCGGCATTGCCGGCTCGTTTGTGGGCGTCGTGGTGGCCGCTTTGTCGGTTCGACAACACTACGTGGCTCGCCAGAACACCATCGCGCTGAACGAAGCCTCCACCGCACTCACGTTGATGTCGGGCCGGTTCGATGCCCTGCTTCGCCATGCCGCAGATGTCGTGCTGATTCTCACGCCCAGCGGTACATGCGTGTACATCAGCCCGTCGGCCACCGGCTTCTTCGGCGTACAACCGGACGCCGCTCTCGGTCGGCCTGTCGACGTTCTCTTGGGCACCGGTGCGCCGAAAGTCCTGGAACAGCTCCGTTCGGTGGCCGGCCTGCCGGGCCTGGTCGCCTCGACCGAGTTCCAGCTCACCCAGCCCAACGGTATGACCAAGGTGATCGAAGCCCGACTGTCCAATCTGGTGCACGACCTGTCGGTGGGCGGCATCGTGCTGCACCTCGCCGACATCACCGATCGTCGAAAGTATGAGCACCTGCTCGAGCACCAGGCCGGCTCCGACGCACTTACCGGACTGCTGAATCGCAGCCGCCTCGACGAGGTTCTGAAGGTGCAATGGTCTGATCACGTTCGACGGGGCAAGACATTCGCGGTCCTGTTCGGTGACCTTGACGGCTTCAAAGCCGTGAACGACCGCTTCGGTCACGAGGCCGGCGACGAAGTGCTTCGTGAAGTCAGCCTGCGTCTACGCGACGCCGTGCGGGGCCATGACATTGTGGTGCGCTACGGCGGTGACGAGTTCGTCATCGTGTGCCCTAACACCGACGCCGCGGAAAGCGAAGCGGTGTCCCACCGCATCCAGGAAACGATCTGCCAGCCCATCCTCATTCCGAACGGTGTGGCCGAAGTTGGCATTTCGCTCGGCGCTGCGCTCGGCCCCGGCCCGTTCCCCGACGTCGACACGTTGATGCGCTACGCGGATGAGACGATGTACCGCGTCAAAGGCGCCAAGCCGTCACGCAGTCGCCTGGGCTGATCAGGCCGGCACCTTGATGGTGGCCAGATCGATCTTCGGTGTGGTCTCGGGCATGGCCGCGGCTTGCGCGGTGGCTGCGTCTGGCATCGACGGCTGGGGCCCCGGCGCAGGGAGGGTTTTGTAGGGAACGTTCGGCGGCGGGTTCGGCAGGCGAAGCGGATTGCCTTTCACCGCTGCGGTGCCACCGGGGCACGCCATCGCCGTTTCGATAGACACGGGCATCGACGTGGTGAACGTGTTCGCCATAAAGCAGTTACCAGCGGCCGTGCCCGATGCCGGGATGTCGTAGTGGAGGTCGACGCCATTGTCGCTGAGCAGATTGCCTTCCACCCGGTTGTTCTCGGGTGGAAAGTCACCGAAGCTGTTCACCAGTATGCCGGCGACTTTGTTGCCGCTCACCCGGTTTCGCACCACCACGTTCTTCGTGCCGCCGCCGATAATGATGCCTTCGCCGAAGCCGCCCTTGGCCTGCTCTGGTGAGGTGGGATTTGAGTTGTCCGTTACGACATTGCCGGCAATAAACGTCTCGGTCTGCGGCGTGAGTTTCTCCATCTTCTGCGAGTTCGGTGTCATGCCGATGCGGTTGCGGCGAAACGTCGAGTTCACGATGTACACGCCGCCGGATGCGTTGGTGCCTTCGTAACCAATCGCGTTCCCCTCAGCGAGCACATCGGTGACGATGGCGTTGCACGGCCTGCACTGCCCGACGTAAATGCCGCTGTCGGGGTGTCCGCTCGCATACGAGTGATCGATCTGCCCGCCGCGACTACCAAACGCGTAGATGCCGTAGAGCCCGTTGTTGTAGGTGGTGACGTACGAGACGCGGTAGCCCTTGATCACGTCGTTACCAAGGCCGAAGGTTTTGGTGGGATCCACGCCGTCGGGGCTGTAACCGCCGTACACATACACGCCCGACCCGTTGTAGCCGTGAACGGTGAGATTCTCGACCACGACGCCGTCGGCGGCGACGATGATCCCGTTCTGCTTTTTGTTCTCGCCGTCGAGGATGACCGTGTTGCGATCCATACCGCGCAGGGTGATGCCAGCCTTTTGGACAACCACGGCCTCGTGATAGGTGCCAGGGGCGACCAGGACCAGGTCGCCTTTTTGGGCCGCCTCCACCGCCGCCTGGATCGTCGGGCGGTCTTGCGGCACCCGGATCGGCGGCCGGGGACCGCTGGCCTCACTGGTACAAGAGATGACGACCGCGACCAGCGCGATCAGCAAGCCCACCCGCGTCACCTGGGTGCGGCTGTTTCTTGCTAATTCACGGGGATAGGTCATTCGGCTATTTCCTTCGATGAAATGTGGTCACAACGACACATATGTTGAAACTAACGCTGACAGAAGGCGTCTATTCACTTACTGTGCAGTCTGCACCCTCAACGACGCGGGTGCGAAGGTATGGCTTGGGTACCAGTATTCCCTTTGGTGCCCTCTCGGAGCGGACGAGAGGCAGAGAACGAGTGCGACGGGCCGGTTTGGTGCGTTTTTGGGCGAGGAAGACGAGGTCGAATCGGAGAGGTCGCGCTGCGGCGCGCTCGTCTCACGCGACTGCAATGCCATTCGGCCGTGAAGGCCTCTGCGACGCGCTCCGTCACCAGCTCGGCATCGTGCCCCGCTGTGGTGTGATCCTGCTGCACTGTGTCGGGGTGGCCGAGATCTCCGAAGCGCTCGGCTCTCCCGGCCGGGCGCTGGTGTTGTCGGGTATCGGTCAGACCCTTCGCAAGGCTGTCGGCGAGTCTGATCTCGTCGTGGGCTTCGGTGACGGGCAGTTCGGCATCCTCATGCCGGGTACCAGCGACGTGGTGGCCATGGCCGAACTCGCGAATCGCCTGGTGGAGCTCACCAGTCAGCCCCGCACCGTTTTCGATCGCGAGATCGTCATGCACGCGGTGGCCGGCGTGGCGCAGGCCGACTATGACGATGTCGACGCCGGTATCGATCACGCAGTCCTGGCCTGTCGGGAGGCGCGACGCTTCGGCCTGGGCCAGGTAGCGATCTATACGGCGGAGCTGGCGGTTGAGGCAGGACGGCGTTTGCAGATGACCAGTGGCGTTGGCTTGGCCGCCGCCCGCCAGGAACTTCGCGTCGTGTACCAGACGATCAACGATCTGGTTACCGGTGAGGTCGTTGGTGAGGAAGCCCTCGTGCGCTGGCACCATGGCGAACTTGGGCTCGTTGCGCCGAATGACTTCATTCCGATTGCGGAGGAGAGTCGCGCCATTGTCAGCATCGGGCGCTGGGTGCTTGAACAGGCCTGCGACCGCATGGTTGCGCTGGCCAACGAGTCGGAGAACCCTCCGAAAATGCATGTCAACGTGTCGGCTCGCCAGCTCGAAGATCTCACCTTCCCGGCCACCGTGCGCAGCATCCTGGCGCAGCGAGAACTCGACGCAAGCATGCTGACCCTTGAACTCACCGAGAGCGTGGTCATCGATGACACCGATCGCACGAAAGAGGCGCTTGATGCGCTGAAGGCCATCGGCGTGCGGTTGGCCATCGATGACTTCGGCGTCGGCTACTCGTCGCTGTCGTATCTGAGTCGACTCCCTTTCGACGCCGTGAAGATCGACCGGGCGTTCATTGCCGGGTTGGGCACCGATTCGGCCGACGGTGAGGTCATACGCATGATCGCCGGTGTTGCGAGCCGCATGCGGCTCGACGTGGTCGCCGAAGGCATCGAGACCGAGCAACAACGGAACGAAGTCGTGCGACTCGGGTGCGTCCTCGGCCAGGGGTTCCTCTTCGGGATGCCGCAACCTACGGGCGGGAATTCGGGGGATTCCGTCAAGCTGGCTCGGTGAGCCTTGACCTCCGACTGAACGAAATTACCGCTAGGTGCTCTACCCTTACGAGCGTCATGTCCGCAGCACCCCCGTCACTTGCCGCAATTGGCGCCCAGGTCGAACTGCGTCTCGCTGAACTTCTCTCGTCGGAAGAGGAGCGTTGGGTACGCATTGAACCCGAACTGAGCGCTCCTTTGCAGTCGCTCGCCCAGCTGATCCAGGCCGGGGGAAAGCGCCTGCGTCCGGCTTTTTGCTACTGGGGTTTCATCGGTGCCGGTGGCGATCCCGATGATCGCGGGGTTGTTGCCGCCGGTGCCGCATTCGAACTTTTGCACGGTTTTGCGCTCTTCCACGACGACGTCATGGATGGTTCAGCCACCCGACGAGGCGCTCGCACGGCCCACCTGGCTTACGCCGACCGGCATCGCGAGAATGGTTGGCTCGGCGAGGCCCGGCGCTTCGGCGAAGGGGTCGCCATTCTCGTAGGCGATCTGGCCTTCGTGTACGCCGACCAGTTGCTGGCCGACGCGCCGGCCGCGGCCTGGCGCATCTGGAACGAGCTACGGATCGAACTGAACATCGGCCAGTATCTCGACATCGTCGGCACGGCAGCCAGTGAGCGGAACCGCTCCGGGGCCGAGCGCATCTCGCGCTACAAGTCCGGCAAGTACACCGTTGAACGCCCGCTTCATCTCGGTGCCGCTCTGGCCGCGCCCGATCGGGTGGAGGAGCTCCTGCCCGCCCTGTCCGCGTACGGTCTGCCGCTGGGCGACGCCTTCCAGCTACGCGACGACATGCTCGGCGCGTTCGGCAAGCAGGAAATGACGGGCAAGCCCGTTGGCGACGATCTTGTCGAGGGAAAACCCACCCCACTTCTCGCGGTGGCCACCGAGCGAGCCACGCCGGCACAGCAACGCATTCTGGCCGATGTTGGCCGCCCCGGTCTCGGCGTCGATGACGTGGCCGCCATCCAAGACGTGCTGATGGCGACGGGCGCGTACGACGAACTCAACAGCGTCATTGCGGCGTTGGTGGGCGAGGCAGTCGACTCGCTGGAGAAGGCGCCGATCGAGGCCAGTGCACGGGCTGCGCTGACTGACTTGGCGTACTACGTCGGTTCCCGAGAGAGTTAACCCATGAAGGTTCTCGTTATCGGCGCCGGACTCGGTGGCCTCTCGGCCGCTGCGCATTTGCGCGGCTCGGGCCACGATGTCACCATCCTCGAACGCGGTGATCGTCCGGGTGGCCGGGCCGGTCTCGTCGAGTCACATGGCTACCGCATCGACAATGGCCCGACAGTGCTCACCATGCCAGAGCTGCTGCGGGAGGCCTTTACGGCTGTCGGCGCCGACATGGACACCTTGTGCCCGATCAAGAAGGTCGACCCGATGTACCGGGCGGTGTACGCCGACGGATCACAGCTCCGCATCGTGCACGGCCGGGACAACATGGCAGCCCAGATCGCTGCGTTCTCCGGTGATGAGGACGCCGAGGCATTCGGTCGATTCTGCGTGTGGCTCGAGAAGCTCTACCACGCCCAACTCGACAGCTTCATCGACACCAACTTCGACTCGGTACTCGATGTCCTCAAGCCGTGGAAGGCCGGGCTCGAACTCATCAAACTTGGGGGCTTCGGCAAGCTCGGACCCAAGGTGGCTACCTTCTTCAAAGACGAACGACTGCGCCGCATTTTCAGTTTCCAGGCCATGTACGCGGGCCTCGCTCCCTACGATGCGCTGGCCCTCTACGGCGTCATCACCTACATGGACTCCGTAGCGGGCGTGTACGTTCCCGTCGAAGGCATGCACGCGATGGCAACCGGTTTGGCTGCTGCGGTTGAGCAGGCAGGGGTGGCCATCAAGTATGACGCTGAGGTTGCTTCGATCCTGCGAGCCAGCGGCACCACCGGCGCGGTCGTCGGCGTGGAACTTGCCAGCGGCGACCGGGTCATGGCTGACGCCGTCGTCTGCAACCCTGACCTTCCTGTTGCTTACCGGACGCTCTTGGGCGGGCTGGATGCGCCCCGTGTTGCTCGTCGCGGCGCCTACTCGCCCAGCTGTCTGCTGTGGGTCGCAGGTGTCAAAGGCCTCCCGCCCGCGGATGCGGCGCACCACAACATCCACTTCGGTCACGACTGGGACGGGGCGTTCAAAGCACTCATCAAAGACGGCGTGCGCATGCCCGACCCCTCCATCCTCGTCACGCTGCACTCGCTCGACGCACCGCAATTGGCACCACCCGATTCGTCCACCATCTACGTGCTCGAGCCGACGCCCAACCTTGACGGCAAGATCGACTGGAGCCGTGAACGGGATCGCATCATGGCCGATCTTCGTCAGCGGGTCGGTTCGCTCGGCTACCCCGTCGATGTCGAGGTGGAGCAGATTCTCGATCCGCTCGACTGGGAGCGTCAGGGTATGGAGCGCGGCACACCGTTCGCGCTGTCGCATACGTTCCGTCAGACCGGCCCGTTCCGACCGAACAACATCGACAAGCGCGTGCCGGGTCTGGTATTCGTCGGCTCGTCCACCGTGCCGGGCGTTGGCGTACCGATGGTCCTGATCTCGGGCAAACTCGCCGCGGCGCGGGTCAATGAGCTGCCACAAGCTCGCCGATGACCGTTTCGCTCGCCGCCAGCTACGCAGAATGTAAGCGCCTCAACCGGAAGCACGGCACCACCTACTACTGGTCCACTCTCGTGCTCCCGAAGGCCAAGCAGCCCTACGTGCACGCACTCTACGGATTCTGTCGCTACGCGGACGAGATCGTCGATGACCTCTCATCGACGGCCACCATCGACGAGAAGGCCGCGCAACTGGCATCGTTCGGCGACCAGTTCTTCCGTGATCTTTCACGCAGGCAGAGCGACCATCTCGTGCTGGCTGCCGTCGTCGACACCGTGAAGCACAACAACATCGACCCCGAGTGTTTCCGGCGGTTTCTCCGCTCGATGACCATGGATCTGTCGGTGGAGAAGTACGACACCTACGCCGATCTTGAGCTCTACATGGATGGCTCGGCCGCGGTTATTGGCGAGATGATGTTGCCGGTGCTGGAGCCCGTATCGCCCGAAGCGCTCGGTCATGCTCGTGACCTTGGCAACGCCTTTCAGCTCACCAACTTCTTGCGTGACATCAACGAAGACCTCGACCGTAACCGCCAGTACATCCCGCAGGAGGACCTTCGGAAGTTCGGCGTCGATCTGACCTTGCGGCGTTGCACGCCTGAGTTTGTGGCGCTGATGAAGTTCGAAATCGAACGTTGCGATGAGCTGTACCGGTCGGCTGACATCGGCCTTGCCCTGCTGCCGCCCGTGTCGCGGCGCTGCATCACGTCGGCCCGCGTGTTGTACTCCGGCATTCTCGACAAAATCGTCGAGGCCAACTACGACGTGTTCGCAGCGCGGGTGCGCGTGCCGACATGGAGGAAGCTGGCCCTCGTCGGCAAGCTCATGGCGCGGAGGTGAAGAGGGGCTGGGTGCCGTTCGCGGTGTCGGCGGCGGCGATGATTGCGACGCCGCTGCGAGCACGGGGTCGGCGATCGGTTCTGGCCTCGATTGTGGTAACCGGACTTGCGGCCACCACGTTCGTGGCGGCGTCTCGACGATGGGGAGTGAAGCGGACAGTAGTTGCATTCGGAACTATCGCGATGTCCACGCTTGGCATTGAGCGATTCGGTACGCAGACGGGCAAACTCTTTGGTGAGTACCACTACTCGCCGATTCTGAAGCCCAAGATCGCGGGCGTGCCGGCCATTGTGCCGATCGCATGGTTCGCCATGGCTGTGCCCGCTCGCGAGACCGCGGTTGCCCTCAACCGGCCCTGGCGCATTCCGCTTGGCGCCGCGCTCCTGACCGCGTGGGATCTGTTCCTCGACCCGCAGATGGTGGGTGAGGGCTATTGGACGTGGGCCCGCAACGGCCGCTACCGAGGCATCCCACTCTCCAACTACATGGGTTGGCTGGTCACCTCGCTCGCGGTCATGGCCATGCTTGAAGCCACGCTGCCAGCAGCGGACACCGCTGACCCGGCGTTGGTGGGGGAGTACTCGTGGATGGCGGCCATGCAGACCCTGGGATTCGCCGCGTTCTTCAATGACCCGCTTGTCGCCGCGGTCGGCGGGTCGGCCATGCTGCCGCCAGCCATCTTGGCGCTGCGCAAGGTGCTCACCCGTGGCTGACGTCGCCGTCATCGGCGGAGGCGTCGGTGGCCTTTGCGCCGCAATCCGACTGCGATCGGTCGGCCATCGGGTGGACGTGTTCGAACGCAACGATGTGATGGGCGGAAAGCTTGCTGTGCGTGAGCGTGACGGCTTCTCGTTCGACATCGGCCCGTCGCTCCTCACCCTGCCGAATCAGTTCGACGATGTGCTGCGACTGACCGGCACGACGTTGGCCGAGCAGGTTGAGCTGGTGCGCCTCGACCCGCAGTTCCGCTATCACTGGCCCGACGGCAGCATGCTCGACATCCCGAACGATCCGGCCGCTGCCGTGCGGGCGGTCGAAGCGTTCTCGCCCGGCAGTGGCGAGGCGTGGCGCTCGTTCATGGAGCGGTCTCAGCGCATCTGGACCGTCAGCGAACGCTCCTTTTCGCCGGCCCGATGTCGTCGCCACTCGCGCTCCTTCGACGAATGCGGTCGCCTCGCGACCTCGCCGCCATCGACGCCATGCGCACGTTGGCCAAAGCTGCGGCCGATGCGTTCACCGACCCGCGACTACAGCAGTGGGCCTGTCGTTACGCGACGTACTCGGGTAGCTCGCCGTTCCAAGCTCCTGCCACGCTCGGCTGCATTCCGGCCATCGAACAACGCCACGGTGCCTGGTACGTGATGGGTGGCCTCGGGCGTCTGCGGGACGCGCTCGTGCGGGCCTGTGAGTCCTTCGGTATCGGCCTGCATCCATCGACGGAAGTCACCGCGGTGACAGCATCGGCCGATCGGGTCACCGGCATTCGCAGCGCGGACGGCTCGACGCACGCGGCTTCGATCGTGATTGCCAACGTCGACGCCGAGCACCTCTACCGGGACCTGCTCCCTCGGCCCGCCGCCGTGCGCCGCTTGGAACGGGCGACGCCATCGGGTTCGGGTTTCGTGGTCATGGCAGCGGTGCGGGGCCGCACGCCGGCCGTGCAGCATCATTCGATCTGGTTCTCACCGAGTTACGCGCAGGAGTACGCCGATCTTGATGCCGGTAGCCCCGCGGCGATGCCCACCGTCTACGCATGCGTGTCGTCGGTGACAGACCCCTGCCAGGCGCCCGAGGGCCATGAGAGCTGGTTTCTTCTCGCCAACGCACCCGCTGATGCCGGAGCGATGGACGGCTACGCCCAGGTGATGCTTGACCGGCTGGCGAGATGTGGAACCGATATCCGTGACCGAATCGTGTTTACCGAGACGATGAGCCCGGCCGACATTGCCAGTCGCTACCGGGCCGCCCACGGGTCCATCTACGGAACGTCCTCCAATGGCCGGAGAGCCGCGTTCGCCCGCCCCGCAAACCGCGGTCCGGTGAAGGGGCTCTATCTGGTCGGTGGTACCAGCCACCCCGGCGGTGGTCTGCCGCTGGTGGCGATGAGTGCACGCATCGTTGCCGACATGATTGGCGCTGATCAGTGAGGCGTCTCGCCCGTTGGCTGTTCCTCGCGCTGCGCTTGGCGGCCGCAGTCGGTGCGCTGCGCCAGCTCGTCCGGGCCGGCCGCACGGTTGCGCCCATTGAGGCCGCACCGAACGCGCCGGCGCCGTCCGGTGGCGTCACCGTCGTGATTCCGGCGCGCAACGAGGCAAGTCGGATCACGCCGTGCCTTGATCGCCTGCGTGCCGACTCGGCCATCCACGAGGTCATCGTGGTCGATGACCATTCCGATGACGGGACGGCCGATGTTGCCCGTTCGCTCGGTGCCCGCGTCATTTCGGTCTCGGTGTTGCCGAGCGGTTGGGCGGGTAAGTGCTGGGCCCTCCAGCAGGGCATCGAAGCGTCGACAACCGAGTGGGTGGTCACGCTCGACGCCGATACAGAACCAACCCCCGGCCTGCCCGCTGCACTAGTTGCAAGAGCAACCAACGACGGCTTCGGATTTCTCACCGTTGCCGGCCGGTTCCGCTGTCCGACATGGCTGTTGCAGATGCTGCACCCGTCGTTGCTGACCACCCTCGTCTACCGCTACGGCCCGCCCGGTGCGACATCGTCGGTCGAGCCAGAACGGATGATGGCGAACGGTCAGTGCATGGTGCTGCGCCGCGTCGAGTTTCTTGAGGCTGGCGGATTTCATCCGGTCGCGGCCAGCCTTGTGGAGGACGTGGCTCTCGCTCGCTCGCTGTCGATCAAGGGTTGGTCGGTCGGATTCCTTGACGCCGGTCCTGCGCTCACCGTCGCGATGCACGCCGATGCGAAGGATGCGTGGCGTGGCTGGGGGCGATCCCTGCCCCTCGGCGGCGTGGCGTCAAAGCGGGAACAGTCTTCCGGCCTCGGCGTTGTCTGGCTGGCCCAGGCGCTGCCCCTGGTCCGTGTGCTGAGCGGTCGTGGTGATCTTCTGGACGGCATCATGGCAGTCGCCCGCCTCGGAACGTTGGTTGGTACCAGGCGGGCCTACGACCACGCGTCGCTGGCGTACTGGCTGTCGCCGCTGGCCGACATTCCTGTGGCGTCGCGCCTCACCCAGTCCACCCTGCGACCCGAACGCACCTGGCGCGGCCGCACCTACCCGCCGTAGGCCTCGGTCCAGGTGGTGACACGAAGGGTGTGAATGCGCAACGTTGACTATGCGAGCGAGCAGCAGCCCCCGGAGTGGTTTGGTCTGTTCCGCTTCTTTGCGACTTTTCGAGAGATCTGAGGTCTGGAGCTGGAGCGTTGGTGGATTCGCGGTATCAGGTGGGTTGCTGCTTATGGCTGTGGTGGCATCTCTCCGCGGCCCAACAAGTCGAGTGCGTCTGCGTACATCGTTGCCTTCAGACGTGCGAGAACCGGTCCAGCGGTGGTCGCTAGTGATGCTGCCAGCGCCACAGCCGCAGCCTCAAGTTCCTCCGCCATCGCAACCCCGTCCACAAGGCCCGCATCGACGGCCGCGGTACCGCCGAACCGGTGTGCAGATGTGACGGCAATGTGTGCCGTCTGCGGTGCGAGTTTTGAGCGAATCAACGCCCACGGCCCATCGGCGAGCGTCAGGCCGATGGCTACCTCGTTGATGCATACGAATCCCCGGTCTTCTCGAAGAAGTCGGCGATCGCAAGCCAGTGCCAGCATTGCCCCACCAGCAAATGCATGGCCGTTGATTGCAGCGACGGTCGGGTACGGAGCAGCGAGGACTTTGGCGAACATTCGGTACACGTCACCTACGAAAGCTGACGCATCTTCGGCACCGCTGAACAGGTACGCAAGATCCATGCCGTTGGAGAAGAACTTTCCCTCCCCGACAAGCACCAGCGAACGCGGGCCCTCAAGCGAGTCAACCTCGACGAGAGCCGCAAGGAAGGCGTCGATCCAGACGCGATTGAACGCATTCTCGGCGTCACCGAGCCGCAGCACGAACACATCGCCGGACTTCGAAAGCACCGGAGTAGTCGTCATCTACGAAGTCTGCCCGAATGCAGGACGCGCTGCTCGACCGCGACGAACTAGGTGGCCTCGGCGTTGGAGTTCCCGTTGGCAGCGGGAGCGACGCTTGGAGAACCATCAGGGACCTCGAGCGTGTTCGACCACTTCGGTGAGACCGTCAGCTGACCTCGCAGGTCCGTCAGAGCTGACGTGGCGTAGTCAACTGCGCAGGGCTCGTTCGATGGTGGCAACGTCGATCTTGGTCATAGGCATCATCGCGTCAAAGGCACGCTTGGCCTTGTCGCCTCCGGCACTGATTGCGTCGGTCAAGATGGTGGGAGTGATCTGCCACGAAATTCCCCACTTGTCGCGACACCAGCCGCACTGGCTTTCCTCGCCGCCGTTGCCGACGATCGCGTTCCAGTAGCGGTCGGTTTCGTCCTGATCGACTGTTGAAATCTGGAATGAGAACGCCTCGGTGTGCTTGAACGCGGGACCGCCATTGAGGCCGACACAGGGGATGCCGACGACGGTGAACTCGACGAGTAACGGATCACCCTCCTTGCCGTCGGGAAAGTCGCTCGGCGCAAAGTGCACCGCGCCGACAGCACTGTCGGGAAAGGTCTTGCTGTAGAACAGCGCCGCTTCTTCGGCGTCTTTGTCGAACCACAGGCAAATCGTGTTCTTCGCCATGTCGATCCTTTCGGTTTCTCGGGGTGTCCCGAGTTTCGGGCCAACAGAGAAACGGTAGTCGGCTGGCGCAACCGTCGTGGCCAGCGCACTAGCAGACGAGGGCTTGGCCGTCGGCTCGACTCTCGCTGGCGGCCACCAACGCCTGGCCGATCTTCCAGATGATCTGGCCTCGGCCGAACGCTGATGCTTCGGCCTCGATGTGGACATCGTGGCCACGGACGCGGAGATCTTCGATGACGTGTGCCGGTGTGCGTGGCTCCACCGTGACCTTCCGACCCGCGTGCCACCGCCACCTCGGCGCGTCGAGGGTTGCTTGCGGATGCAACAACTGATCAACCGTACGAACGATCACTTGAACGTGGCCCTGCGGTTGCATGAAGCCACCCATCACTCCGAAAGGTCCGACCGCCTCACCGTCACGGCTGAGGAAGCCAGGAATGATGGTGTGATAAGGCCGCTTGCCTGGCGCCAGTGCGTTCGGGTGACCTTCTGTCAGTGAGAAATTCGCACCCCGATTCTGCAGCGCAATGCCGGTTCCGGGTACCACGACACCCGATCCGAACCCTTCGTAGTTGCTCTGGATGAAGCTCACCATCTGCCCATCGCCATCAGCTGTGCAGAGGTACACGGTTCCTCCCCGCGGCGGATCCCCTGGCATCGGGTCACTGGCTTGTTCGGTGATCAATGCGCGACGGCTTGCCGCGTATGCCTTGTCGAGCATGCCGGCCATCGGCACCTCCACGACGCTCGGATCGGCGATGTAGGCCGCGGCATCAGAAAACGCCAACTTGATCGCTTCTATCTGGCGGTGCCACGAGCCGCCGCTCTCCGGTCCGGCCAGGTCGAAGCCTTCGAGAATGGTCAACGCCAGCAGCGCGGTGATTCCCGAACCGTTGGGTGGTATCTCCCAAACGTCGAAGCCGCGGTAGTTGGTGGAAATCGGATCGACCCAGTCACAGCGGTGCGACGCCAGGTCGGCGCCGCGCAGGACGCCGCCGGTGGCCCGCGAGTGCGCGTCGATAGCCTCGGCAAGGTCACCCTCATAGAAAGATCGGCCGCCCGACGCTGCGATCGACCGCAACGTTGTGGCGTGGTCCGGGAACCGGACGATCTCGCCGACTCGAGGTGTGGTCCCGTCGTTGGTGAACGTGTCGAACCACGGCGCGAGTTCGGAGAGTGAGGCTCGGCGGTAGGCAGCGGCCGCGAATCGCCAGAACCGGGCCACGACCGGACTCACCGCGAACCCACGCTCGGCCATGTGGATGGCGGGCTCGAACAACGTCGCGAAGGGCAGCCGGCCGAAACGACCGTGCACCTCCGCCCACGACGACACCGCTCCCGGTACGGTGACCGGTAGCCAACCGAGGTCGGGCACAGTCGTGTGACCGGCCGACCGGCAGAGGTCGATGGTGAGCCCAGCCGGTGCCCGCCCCGACGCGTTCATGCCGTGCAGCTCGCCATCGGCCCACACCAGCGCGAACGCATCGGAGCCGATGCCGTTCGAGGTCGGCTCCACCACCGTCAACGCGACAGCCGTTGCGATAGCGGCATCCACTGCGTTACCGCCTCGCTGCAACATCGCCATGCCGGCCTGAGCGGCCAACGGCTGTGACGTGGCGACGGCGCCGTTGTGCCCGATCATGGGCGCTCGACTCAGTGGATACGGCGACGACAGATAGTCCGACAGTTCCATGCACTCATCGTGCCACTTGCGACGGTTTGGTTACGAGATGCGAAGGTCATCGATGAAGTAGGTGGGTTGCGCTGCGCCGGTGCCGTCGGTGAGGTTGACGCGAGCGATCTGCGTCGGGTTGCCGAGATCGGCCAACGGCACGACCACCTGGGTCCACACACCGGCGGGGATGGTGACCCGTTTGGCGATGGAAGCACCGTTGATGTCGGTCGTCTGAATCCGCACATCAAGCACGTTGCCGCCGACCGCGCCGTAGGCCCAGAACCGTATCGCCTGACCGGCGGTCAGGATCACGGGTGTGGCTGTGCGGAACGACGCGCCGGCCCACGCCGCGGTGAACGTGATGCTCATGGCGTTGGTGCCCACCTTGACCGGTGACGTGACGGCGTCGTTGCGGGTGGTGTTCCACGACCAGTTCGTCCACACCAGCGAGTCGCCGTAGATCAACGTGCCGGTTGCCGCCGGCGCTGTGGTGGTGACCGCAGGCGCCGTTGTTGTGACAGCGGGGATCGTGGTGGTGGTGGTCGCCGCGCCGGTGGTCGTTGTTGTTGGAGGCACGGCGCCACCGGTGATCACGATGTCATCGAGGTAGAACGTCGGCTGCGCGGCGTTCTTCCCGTCGACGATGTTGACGCGAGCGACCGTGGCCGGGTTGCCAAGGTCGGACCACAACACGGAGAGTTGCGTCCAGACACCGGCAGGAACCTGCAGCCGTTTGGCGACGGTGGCCCCGGCGATATCACTCGTCATGGCGAGCACGTCGATGGTGTTGCCACCCGCTGCGCCGTAGGCCCAGAACGTGATGCCCTGACCTGCGATAGGCACGATCGGCGTCGCCTTGCGGAACGAGGCTGCGCCGCCCGCCGCCGTGTACGTGATGGCGAGGGAATTCGCCCCGTTCTTCACCGGGTTCGTAGTCGCCGGGTTCAGGGTGGAGTTCCACGACCAGTTGTCCCACCCGATGCTGTCGCCGTAGATGACCGCTCCGGTCGGTGCTGGCGGGGCGGTCGTCGTGGTTGTCGCTGCGGCCGTGGTTGTCACCGCCGCAGTGGTGGTGACGGCAGCCGTGGTGGTGACCGCGGCCGTTGTCGTCACCGCTGCCGTTGTCGTGGCCGCAGCCGTGGTGGTCGTGGTCGGGTTGATCACGAAGCCGGATGACACGTCGGTGATGGTGATGTTGTCGATAGCGAAGCCGCTCGGTCCATTGGAAATGAAGCCGGCCGTGCCCGTGTAACCGACCGGAACCGTCATCACGAAATCGGTCTGGGTCCAGGCCGAGGCCGACGAGTTGTTGATGTTGGCGAACGCCCATCCGAGGTTCGATGGCGTGGTGGCCCAGTTCGCGTTGTTGGCGCCGATGAGCTGCAGATGGATCGGGTCAGGCGATCCGAGGGACTTCGCCTGCATCGAGATGGCATAGGTTTTGCCCGGTGTGAGGACGCCATTCGTGAGCCACGTGAAGCTGGGTGTCGGGGCTCCACCGGAAACGGAGAGCGCCTGCCCGCTGACCCCGGGCACGAGGGCAAGGGCTGACCCTCCGTATCCCGCCATCGACGACGGAATTGCGGCGAACCCTTCGGTGGACACCGGCGTGCCGGAGATGGGGGCCGTGAGCTGGCCATTTGCCGGCGCGGCGGCTGCAATCGCCTTCGAATAGTTCCACACCACCTTGCCCAGTTTCGACAGGTTGGTCGGCGGGTTGGAGGCGTCGATCTGGTTGGCGTCGCCGATGGTGCCGTACGTGAGCTGGTAGGGCTTCTGCGTATCGGGGATTGTGGCGGGGTTGTTGCTGTTCGGAATCGCGAACGCAACCACGCCAACCTTTTGCTGCGCGGCCACCACGAACGCGGCGTTCACGCCGGCGTTGATGAGGGCGCCGGTGCGCTCAAGCCCGTTCTCGCTGAAGCCGGCCTCGCCGATGATGAGTGTTCCGCCGAATGCTTTTACTCGTGCGATGTAGTCGTTGAGACGGGCCTGGTTCTGTGGATCGGTGCCTTTGCCCCACACGTCGTACACGTGAAGCGAGAAAATGATGTTGGAGAAGTTGGCCAACATCTGCGGGCCGTAGGTGAGGATGGCCGATGCATCCTGGCGGGCCAGCGCGCCGCCTTCGGTGTTGTACTGAATGTCCTGCCCGTTGTTGGACCCATCAACCACGATCGGGTTGAGCGCGCCCGTGTTGCGAATGCGGGTGGCGAGGTAACTGTTCCATGAGAGCCACTGCGGATCGACCACGCCAATGCCGTAGTTGGCGTTCTCACCCGGTTCATTGATGAGGTTGAACCAGACGTACGGGTTGTCCTTGTACTTGAGCGCAACGCCTTCCCACCAGTTACCGAGCTCTACCTTCTGTGCCTCCGTCGGGAAGGTGCCCGGCGGAATGTGGTAGCTCTCGATCATGGCGACCGCTTTGCGGGCCGTGAGGTCGCGGACGATGGCATCGGTGTCGGAGTTCTCGAAGTAACCGTTGCCGCTGGATCCGAAGCACTGCGGGTCGAGGCACGTGACGATGCGCGCCGTGTTGAACCCCCAGGTCTTCATGGTGTTGGCGATACCGACCGACGCCTGTGGGCTCGGCCCGTGACGACCGGAAAGGTGCATGCCAACCGGAATGAACGGTGCGCCCGCCGGATCAAGAATCTGACCTCCCGCCACCGTGAATCCCGTGACCGTGCTCGGCGCTAGCGTGGTAGTTGTTGTTGCAACTGTCGTGACGAGCACCGGGGTGGTGGCCGTGACGTCCGTGATGACAAGGTTGTCGATGGCGAAGTTGTTGTTGCCGTTGGAAGTGAAGCCGACGTTGCCGGTGTTGCCGGCGGGGATCGTCACGACAAAGTCCGTCTGAGTCCATCCGGTGGAGGAGGCGTTGTTGACGTTGGCCCACGCCCAGCCGTTGGTCGTTGCGTCACTCGCCGCCCAGTTGGCATTGTTGCCGCCGATGAACTGCACATGAATCGGATCGGGTGTCGCCAGGGATTTCGCTTGCACAGAGATGGCGTAGGTCTTGCCCGGTATCAGGACGCCGTTCGCGTTCCAGTTGAAGCTCGGCGTGGTTGGTCCCGACACGCCAAGGGCCTGACCAGTGGCGCCCGCAACGAGCGACAGCGTTGATCCGCTGTTGGCTGTCATCGTGCCGGGGATGTTGGTGAAGGCTTCGGTCAGCACCGGTGTGCCGACGGGAGGCGTCGTCATCTGGAGGTTGGCGGGAGCAGCGGTCCGTATTGCTTTGGAGTAGTTCCATACGACGGTGCCGAGTTTCGACAGGTTGGTGGGTGCGGTGGGGGAGTTGATCTGGTTGGCGTCGCCGATGGTGCCGTAGGTCAGCTGGTAGGGCTTCTGCGTGTCGGGGATGGTGGCCGGGTTGTTGCTATTGGGAATGGCGAAGGTGATGACGCCGAGTCTCTGCTGCGTGGCCACGATGAACGCGGCGTTGACACCGGCGTTGATGAGCGCACCGGTCCGTTCGAGCCCGTTTTCACTGAAGCCTGCTTCGCCGATGATGAGTGTTCCGCCGAATGCTTTGACGCGTGCGATGTAGTCGTTGAGGCGGGCCTGGTTCTGCGCGTCGGTGCCTTTGCCCCACACGTCGTAGACGTGAAGCGAGAAGATGATGTTGGTGTAGCTGGCGAGCAGTTGCGGGCCGTAGGTGAGGATGGCCGATGCGTCCTGGCGGGCCAGTGCACCGTTGTCGGTGTTGTACTGAATGTCTTGCCCGTTATTCGACCCGTCAACCACGATCGGGTTGGTCGCGCCGGTGGCCCGGATTCGTCCGGCCAGATAGCTGTTCCACGACAGCCACTGAGGGTCGACTACTCCAATGCCGTAGCTGGCGTTCTCGCCCGGTTCATTGATCACGTTGAACCATACGTACGGGTTGTCCTTGTACTTCGTGGCTACCGATTCCCACCAGTTACCGAGTTCCACCTTTTGCGCCTCGGTCGGGAAGGTGCCCGGCGGGATGTGGTACGACTCGATCATCGCGACGGCCTTGCGGGCCGTGAGGTCACGCACGATGGCATCGGTGTCGGAGTTCTCCTGGTAGCCGACACCACTCGCGCCAACGCACTGCGGGTCGAGGCAGGTGACGACACGAGCGGTGTTGAAACCCCACGCCTTCATCGTGTTGGCGATGCCGACCGTGGCCTGCGGGCTCGGCCCGTGACGGCCCGACACGTGCATGCCAACCGGGATGAACGGTGCGCCCGACGGATCGAGAATCTGACCGCCGGAAACGGTGAAGCCGGGTGCGGCCGCCCCGGCACCGTTCGGCAGATTGTTGGCGATCGTGAGCAGGCCGGCAATGACCGTGACGACCGCCATGAGGCGGACGCTGCGGAGTGAGCGCAGCGACCGCAGACCAAGGGAGAGACGCATGTTCGTGAAGATTCTTTCCAGACGAGACCGAGAGGATGGACGGTAATTGTCCATATTCCGTACGGATAGACGCTGACCTGTCAGGTCTGGCATCAGGACTTGCCGAGTTCTTTACCTCGGACGCCCCTGGTGGTCACCCCGTGATGCAAGGTGCTGGCGCACGGCTTGGCTACGCGGGTAGATAGCCGTTGGCGTTCGTCAGGTCACCTGCAGGTCATCGATGTAGAAGGTGGTCTGCGGTGCGTTGGTGCCGTCCTCGATGTTGACTCGGGCGACCGTTGTCGGGTTGCCGAGGTCGGCCCACGACACCGTCACCTGCGTCCACACGCCAGCAGGAATGCTGATGCGTTTGGCCAGACCGGCGTCACCCCCATCGGAGCCCATGGTGCGGACATCGATGATGTTGCCGCCGGCCGAGCCATAGGCCCAGAACGTGATGCCGACACCGGCTGGTGCGACCGGTGCACCGACCCGGAAGGACGCGGCGCCACCGGCGCTGCTGTAGGTGACTCCCATCGATGCAGCACCGGACTGGACCTGCTGCGTGGCGGCGAGATCAATCGTCGAACCCCACGACCAGTCATCCCACACAAGGCTGTCGCCGTAGACCACCGTGCGAGAGATCGACGGTGTGGGAGCCGGTGCTGGAACCGGCGCAGGAGCGGGGTTCGGCGCGGGTGCCGGTGCGGGAGTCGGATCCGGGACCGGTACGGGCGTGGGAATTGGTTGCGGGCCTGATGGATCCAGCGGTGGGATGGGTGCTGGACCCGGTGCCGGAATTGGTTGGGGGCCGGATGGATCCGGCGGCGTGGGGCCAGGACCCGGTGACGGTGTTGGGTCGGGACCCGGTGCCGGTGCCGGTGTCGGATCGGGTGCCGGGCCGAGGGCCGGTGCTGGTGCTGGTGCGGGTGCGGGTGCGGGTGCGGGTGCCGGGATGGTGAAGCCGGCGGTGACGTCGGTGATGATGAGGTTGTCGATGGCGAAGCTGTTGTTGCCGTTCGCCGTGAAGTTCACCTGACCGATGTTGCCCGGCGGGATGTTGACCACGAAGTCGGTCTGCGTCCAGCCCGTGGTGGAGTTGTTGTTGACATTGGCCCAAGCCCAACCGAGATTGCTGGTGGTGCTGTTCCAGTTGCTGTTATCGCCACCAATGAACTCGACATGGATGGGATCCGGAGTGCCGAGTGACTTGGCCTGCACCGAGATCGCGTAGGTCTTGCCCGGCGTCAGCACACCGGCCGCGTTCCAGATGAATCCGGGTGTGCGTCCGGGGCTGGCTCCGATCACGCTGAGCGCGGTGCCACTGTTGCCGGCAACGCTGCCGACGGCACTACCTCCGTTCGAGGAGATGCTGCTGGGAACGCCACCGTCGAACGTCTCATTCAGAACGAGCGATCCAACGATGGGGTCGCTGATCTGACCGTTGGCCGGAAGAGCTGCCTGCATCCCCTTCGTATAGTTCCAGACGTAGGTGCCGAGCTTCGACAAGTTGGTGGGATTGGTGTCGGAGTTCAACTGGTTGACGTCGCCAATCGTCCCGAGCGTGAGCACGTACGGTTTGTTGTTGTCGGCCAATTGCTCGGGGAAGTTCGAGTTCGGAATAGCGAACGCGATGACGCCGAGCCTGAGCGCTGCAGCGTTGCGATAGACCGCCTGCACCCCAAACGTACTCAGCACACCGCGCGGCTCGAGTCCGTTCTCGGAGAAGCCAGCCTCACCCACAATCAACGCCGCGCCGGTGGCACGAACACGACTCACATAGTCGATGAGGCGAGCGTCATTCTGGGCGTCGGTTCCCTTGCCCCACACGTCGTAGACATGGAGGGAGAAGATCACGTTCTTGTACTGCTTCATGATCTCGGGTCCGTAGGTGAGAATGGCCGAAGCGTCGGTGCGAGCCAACTGGCCGCCTTCAGTGTTGTACTGAATGTCCTGGCCGTTGTTCGATCCGTCGATGACGATGGGGTTCTCTGCGCCAGCCCCGCGGATACGTCCCGCAAGGTACGCGTTCCACGACAGCCAACGTGGGTCGACTGCGCCAACGCCGTAGTTGGCGTTCTCGCCCGGCTCGTTCATGAGGTTGAACCACACGTACGGGTTGTCCTTGTAGCGGGCGGCCACGTCGGCCCACCAGTCGCCAACCTGAACGGCCTGGGCATCGGTGGGGAAGGTGCCGGCCGAGATGTGGTAGGACTCGATCATCGCAACGGCCTTGCGCGCGGTGAGGTCCCGCACGATGGCATCGGTGTCGGAGTTGGTCACGTAACCAATGGCGCCTGGGGGAGCACCATCGCAGGCCGGGTCGAGGCACGTGACGATGCGGGCCGTGTTCATGCCCCAGGCCTTCATGGCGTTCACCGCGCCGACGCTGGCTTGTGGGCTGGCGCCGTGACGCCCGGTGAGGTGAAGTCCGACCGGCACAAACGAGTTGCCGGCCGGATCGAGGATCTCGCCGTTCACCACGGTGAAGTTCGCCCCTGCAGCGTGAGCAGGGGTCGGCGACACAACGGCAAGTGCCGCGAAACTCAGCCCGGCGAGGGCAAGAATCGAGGTAAGTCGTGAACGGAAACGGGCATGGTTTGGGGTGAGGCGCATAGGCCCTCCTTCGATAAACGCACAGGAGCCTTCGACGAACCCGTCTATTTGGTCCTATCGGACTACTTGTCGTCTAGTTCATCTGGCCCATATTGAGCCTCTCTTAACAAACTGGCCGCAGCGTCAGCACTCGGTCACCCCGCGGGCACCGCCGGTGCTCCTCGGTGCGAGACCACTGCGGCGAGAAGGCCGAGTCCGGCACCGCCGAGGGCAAGAAAGCTGCAGGCATCGGGAATGAGCTATGCAGGATGTCGGCGTTCCTGGGCGTCGTCAGCAGCGACATGGCCATCGAAGCCGCAAACGCGATCGCATTGGCGCTCATGCACCAGACCCACCACGTCCGGAATCGCACCCAGTGAGTCTCCGCGTTGGCTTGGGCCAACGCGAGAGCGATCGTGACGTCAGGGATGGGGTGTTGCGCTCGTCGAGATGGCGTGCTCGAGACGTTCGATCTCTTGGAGTTCTGCCCGGACGAGGCGACGTTGTTCGTCGAAGAACGCTTGGCGTTCTTGGGCGAATCGAGCGATGTCGGCCGGGGTGGGTTCGTACACGTCGACTGCTGGGGGCGTGAAGCGTGGCTCGGTCCATGGTTTGGGGGCGGGTTCGCTTCGGGGTTGGGGTGTGACGCGTGGGGTGTTGCTGGGTGGTGGGTTGAAGGTGAGGTCGTGGTGGTTGAAGGGTTCGCCGAGGGGGTGTTGGTAGGGCTTGGTCGACGCGGGGAGGTCGGCGGGTGGCGGGGTCGGTTTGCCGCAGGGTTCGATGGTGTCGCCGTTGGGTTTGGTGAAGGTGAGTCCGCCGGGGTGTTCGGCGTTCCCGGTGATCCCGAACTTTCCTTTGTGGTGGTCGCGGTGGCAGGCGCGGCAGAGGCAGCCGAGGTTGGTCGGGTTGGTGGGTCCGCCGTTGGTCCAGTGGATGAGGTGGTGGACTTCGAGTCCTCGGGTGGAGTGGCAGGCCGGGTTCCGACACGTGCGGTCACGGTCACGGATAAGTTCGGCGAGCCGATACGGGACGACGCGTGCGGTGCGGCCGAGCGCAACGGGGCGACCGTTGCGTTCGAAGAGGGGTTGGATGATCGGGTTCGACAAGATGTCTTTCAGCACGCCGTCGGGCAAGCGGGCTCCGGCGTTGAGCCAGCCGCCGTGCTCATCGACGTGCACGACAACGCGGTAGCGGTCGGACCGACTCGCTGATGTGATGGTGCTGAGTGATCGGAGACAGATTTCTTCGAGGGCGTCGGCCCAGGTGACGTCTTTACGTCCGGACTGGAACAGGGCGTCGCGTGCTTCTTCGAACGCGCTCTCGATGATGGCACCGCGTTCGGTCGCCAGGTTGGCGTGGATCTTGTAGCGGGCGTCATCATCAAAGAACGCGGTGACGGTGTCGTCGGGCACCGGATCGGCCGCAGGCTCGGTATCGGTGTCAGCAACGGGGGTGGGTGCGCCTTTCCAATATGACGCGAGCGAGCGGGAGAGTTGCATGACGGTGGCGTGTTTCGCGAGTTCCGCTGCCTCGCCATCGTTATGCGCCGGGACATATTTGGCGACGACCGCGACCTGATCGATCGCCAACTCGCCAGCGGTGAACGCGTCCATCGTGACCGGCAGGTCACCAGACCGCGAGGCCATGTGGACGACTTGCTTGGATCGGGCGGGGGAGAACCCGGTTTTCCAGGCGACCCAGTGTTGCGGACCGCGGACCCCAGCAACGTCCCATGCCCCGGTGTCGAGCGCTTCGGCGACCAGGTTGACGAGCTGCGCGTGCGCGGCGTTCAGTACGCCGCACACGTCCGCTATGCGTGTCTCCAGATCCGCCGTCGCCATGCGGCAAGCATACACCTGTTCGCATGGCGACGACTATCGATATCTGTCGTTCATTTCGTCAAGAAATACCTGCTCACAGCACATTTCCGGGCACTCAAAGCGACGAGTTTCAGGTCTGCCTGGCGAGTCGTGCGGAGCGGGCGGCAAGGGCGAAACGAAGGCCGATGATCGACAGCAAAAGACCGGTCGTTGCGACGTGGGCGCGGGGCTCCAAGAAGGCCTGGACGACGGGGAAGCCGAACACGCCGACCCGTGCTCCGTAGGCGAACTTGCGGGTCAACAACGTGACGACCAACAGTGCGCCGATGGCGATCGCTGCGGCGAGTGGAGCGATCACGACGACACCACCACCGAAGGCCAGGATTGAACGTCCGCCGCGGAAGTGAGCGAAGACCGGCCAGGCGTGCCCGACCATGGCCGCACCGACCGCAACGTACGCGATCCACCATGGCCCGCCTGCAAGCCGACCAACCAAACCGGCGAGAGCGCCCTTGAGCGCATCCCCGATGAACACGGGCACCGCTGCGCGGCGTCCGAGCGTTGCCTTCATGTTCCAGTAGCCGGGGTTGCGGTCGCCTGTTTCTCGCGGGTCGACCCGATGCAGGCGCCCGATCAACACGGCGACGGGGATGGAGCCGAGCAGGTAGCCAGCGAGAATGACGAGCGCGAGTCGTACCATGTCAGCCGTGGCCTCGATCGCGTCGTTTCATCTCATTCGCGATCATGCCGTGTTCTCCAACCTCGCGCGACTCGGACGGGACCGCCGCACGCTTCAGCATACGAATGGCCTGCAGTTCTGGCGGTTGATGGGCACCGGCAATGGCCGTAACACGGGCCCGTCGGTCGACCTTCGCCGTCGTGCCGTCCTGGCCGTGTGGGACGACGACATGGCGCTTGACCAGTTCCTTCGCTCGTCTCCCGTTGCGACCGCTTGGCGCGAGGCGGAAGAGTCGTGGCATGTGCGACTTCGACTTATCAGTGGTGATGGCAAGTGGCGCGGTCGGGAGATCTTGCGCGACATGAAAGTCGCCACCGACGCGCCCGGTCCCATCGTCACTCTTACTCGTGCGAACGTTCGAGCGAAACACTGGCGAACGTTTGCCCGAGCGTCTCGCGAGCCACCAACATTGAGGTAGCCGCGGCAGACGGTCTGCTTCGGGTCGTTGGCGTGGGCGAGGCACCCGTCGGAAAGCAAGCCACCGTGTCGGTGTGGCAAGACGAAGCTGCGCTGAAAGCTTTCGCCTACCGCAGTCGTGGCCATATCGAAGTCATGCGGCGAACCCGACAGGAAGGCTGGTACTCCGAGGAGTTGTTCGCCCGCTTCCAGCCTTACGCGTCAACCGGCTCGTGGGACGGCGAAGATCCTTTGGCTGCCCGCTGAAGCAGCGCCTTCGGAACTATCGGTAGCAGCATGCCGTACGGCTCGCCGTTGAATCGGTGATGCAGCTCATGGCGCTCGGCCAACACATCCAACCGAGCGACGGGCTTGCGAAACAGGCGCAGGCGGCGGTGGATGTAGACATCATGCACGAGTGCGTAGGTGACGCCGTACAACGTGATGCCGATGCACACCGGGATGATGGCTGAGAACCCGGCAACGTTGAACCCGATCGCCAGCGCAATGCACACGGCGCTACCGAACAGCACGGGGTAGAGGTCGTTGGCCTCCCACCCGGTCGAGTTGCGGCGGTGATGGCTGCGATGCAGGAACGCGCCGAATCCGTGCATCACGTAGCGATGCGTCAGGTACGTGATGGGCTCCATCACGACGAAGGCGAGAACAACAATCACCAGCGGCACGCTCTGAGGCTATACGCTCGTCCAGGTGGAGGATTGGTCGCCGCGCGTCGGCCAAGAGTCGCGAAAGGACATCGGTTGTTCCGCTCGAAACCAGCCCCACCACCTCCAGCCCCACCGACGCCCCCGGCTCCGGCTGCCAAGTCGCGCCATTGGGGACTCTGGCTCGTGGCTGCGGTTGTCGCGCTGTCGGTTGCGTCAGCCGGTTGCAAAGACCGACGACTACTTGATGGCACCGGCTCAACCTCGACGGCCAAGAAGCCATCCTCCACCACCGCCAAGCCGAGCGGCAGCACCGCCAAGCCCGGTGCAACCACCGCGCCCACCCCAACCTCGCCACCGACCGCGCCCCCGACGACAGTGCCGATGGCCGAGTACGTCATCGCGTCGGGCGACACCATGTCCGGCATCGCCAAGAAGTTCGGCGTCACTATGCAGGCCTTGCTGTTGGCCAACAACCTCACCGATCCGAACCTTGTGCGTATCGGTCAGAAGATCAAAGTCCCTATCGCTCCCGCTGCTGCCACCACGTTGCCGCCGGTCGGCGTAACCGGCACCTTCCCGCAGGCCGTCACCGTTGCTCCCGTCACGCAAGCCCCCGCGCCCACAACCCCGACCACGATTGACGACGGCTCCTCACCTCAAACCAGCATCGTCACCATCACCGTCATCGTCACCATCCCACGCACGACGGTGAAGCCTTAGCGCTTGTCTACTCGGTCTGCTTCGGATGACCGGTGGACGCTGCGATAATCCACACCGTCCTCCCGTCGTCATCAGGGGCGTACCAAACTCTTCCGGATCCGGTGATCTCGAACTGCCATTGCGTGAGTGTTTTGCCCTTCACCTGTACGGTCGCCAACTGACCCTTGAGGCGTCCCTGGCGTTCCGGATTCTGGACGCGCCGTGGGTCGAGCGTCAGTTGGTCATACAGATTGGCGAGTGGCCCCGGAGCATGACGGCTGAGGTCGTCCCATCCGGATGCAGCGTCACTTGTCGCCAACATGATCCGCCATTCATCGGTCTTCGCTGGCCGAGGTGCTGGCTCTCCACGCTTGCTCATGCAGGGCGTGCTGCCACACGTTCAAGCACGTCGTCGATTGCGACCGGTCGTGCCCCCTCCGCCCAGGCGTGTGCGGTGCGTCTCCAGTCGTTGAGCGACTCAATGAGTGGGCCCCAGGTGTTTAACGATTCACACATCTCGCCAACATCGCCGACCTCGCGTGCGAGCTCAACCTGATCTTCTGCCAGCAACGCACGCGTCCATGGCCACGCCGCGTTCAATACTCGGCGTACCTGCGCGGGTTCGTCGAGTTCGACCAGAGCAGTGAGTACGCGACACAGATCGCGAGTGGTATCGAGGATCGGGTGGGCCTCGGCCGGACCGAGCCGCAACGTTTGGGCCCCACGGGTGACGCTGACCTCGCCGTGTGCATCTAACGCATGGCCAACCTCACCCGATCGCCGTGCAAGGTCGGACCACTGAAAGCTCTGCGCCAACGCTGTCGAAGCCATGTGCTGAGGATATCCGGCCTCGTCAGGCTTGGCTACCAGGTAGTGAATATTCTCAGAGAATATTCACGCGTCGGGTTTAGTCCGCTACCTGCAGGTTGAGGTCGTCGATTCGCCTCGGTGTGCGGGCTGATGCGTACCCAATGAGCCATGCGAGGGCTGGAACGATGATCAGCAGGATGCCAACCGTGATCCACGGAAACACGATTGGATTGCGGGCGTAGCGAGCGCGGCCGACGACGAGCGAGGGCAGGAAGCCGATGGGTATCGCCAGTGCGACGCCCATGCCGGAGAGCAGCGTTCCCTCCCATGCCCGTACCTTTCGGCGCACCGACGGCGCTGCACCAAGCGCAACGAGCATGGCATCGTCACCCCGATTGTCGACTGCGGTAAGCCCAAGCGCGAGTGCGGTTACCAACAATGCAAGAAGGAGAGCAGCACCACCCACGATTAGCTGCGTGAGCGATGGCGGGAATGGTTTGTAGTACTCGAACCCGAGCTGAGGCATCGTGGCGTAGTCGACTACCTTTCCTTCGGCAGCAGCGGCATCCTCGGTCTCTCGAAAGAGGTCGCCGTTGAGATCGCGCAGCGACTGCTTTTGGGCAAGGGTGAGCGGCTCAGGCGCAATGATCACGGTCGTCGTTTCGGCGAGGGCCAAGCCCAACCCGGCAGCCCGATCGGCTGACAGGAAGATCACAGGGGCTCTGACGGGTTTGCACGAGCCCGCACCGTCGCCGACACAACCTACGGAACGTTGGGCGAGTTCGACGGCCCCCCACCGCAGGGTGTCGATGTTGAGGCGCTCCGCGTTTGGTGAGGTGCTGGTCGGACCGTTCGCATCGAAAGTAAGCGAGTTCATCTCGACACGAAGCGGAAGTGCGAGGCTCCCGTCATCGCCCGAAACAAGAAGACTACCGCCCTGTAGTTTGCTGATGACACCCTCTGGCACACCGACGGTGCGCAACGTTTCCGGGGAGGCGACGATGGTCCTTGGTTGCAACCCGTACCAGTCCGGACCGTTGGTGGCCAGCGTCAGCCATCGCTGCGTTTTGTTGACTACACCGCTTTGAGACGTGCCCTGATACTGGACGGTCTTGGCGTTCGGCACCACGGCCTGCACTCGTTTCACGGTCTGCTGGATGGCCTCGGCTGCCGGCCCTGCTTTTTCGAAGTCCCCTGACTTCAAGCCGTTCACCTCAACGTGATTGTTCGCGAATTGGGGCACGTAGCGCTGGCGGTTTCCTTCGGAGGTTGACAATGAAATAGCCGAGAACGCAATCGCTGCTGCCCCGGCCGCCATGATGGCACCGACGAGGGGTCCGCTGCGGGCTCGGTGTCGAGCTGTACGACGGGCGGCGAGTCGCAGGGCACCCGACATGCGCCCAGCCAGAGGGTCGAGGCGACCGACCAGATACGGCGCGCACAGCACGCCGCCGAAGATGATGAGCACTGATCCGAGCGACAACCAGACCCACGGGTCGGAAGGGTTGTTTCCGCCGGATTGGGACTGCCGGTAGCTGATGCCCACGGCGAGAATGATCAGGCCGAGGCCAACGATAAAGGCCCCCGCGATTGGGAAGCGAGCTGTGATCGCGGGGAGTGGCCGCCGCCCGGCGAGGGCCGAAAGCGTTGGCACGCGGCGAGCCTGGCGTGCTGCCAGACCCGCCGCGATGGTGCCAGCGAGCAGCGCGATTGATCCGCCGAGCAGCCAGTCGAAAGGTTGCGCGACGAGACCGGGAATGATCCTGTGCTGCCACGTATTCCAATGGCTCGCCGTCGCTGTCACGAGCAATACGCCGCCGCGACGCCGACGATCGAACCGATCAGCGCCGCCGCCGTTCCCTGCAAGGTGATGACCCGACCGACTTGGCGAGGGTCCCCGCCATTGGCCGCAACCAGACCCAGTTGTCGCAGCTGTCGGCGAGCACCCACCGCGAACACCGCGGCCACGATGATGCCGAGCAGGAACAGCAGGACAGAGAAGCCAACGTTCATGATTGTGAGCGGGCTGGTCGATGGCTGCTGATAACGAGTCAGGCGGGCGACCCCGTTGTCGACGCTCACTTGGTCGTAGTACGGACGACTTGACCTCCATGCAGTCTGGGCGAGCAGGAAGTTCGCCACGTCGACTTGGGTTCCAGCCGGTCCTACATCGACGAAGGCCTCAGCCTGTGCGCCTGCAAGAGCGTTGAACGCTTCGGTCGGCGCAAGGGCCAGCTCCGTATTCCTCAGCTGATCGCGACGCTCAAACACACCCGTGACCTTCAACGTCATTTTCGGGACCCGCAGGGTGATGGAGTCGCCAACATTCACCTTGGCCTTGGTAGAAAACTCCGTGGTCAC
Organism: uncultured Acidimicrobiales bacterium; assembly: GCA_963791625.1. Lineage (GTDB taxonomy): Bacteria > Actinomycetota > Acidimicrobiia > Acidimicrobiales > Ilumatobacteraceae > JANMCE01. The sequence goes on along the minus strand of CAWBTA010000015.1, from coordinate 803,493 downwards.
GGCCACCTCGCCCGGTGACCTCGGCCAGACACCCGATCGCAGCAGGAAGGTGTGGGCGAGGAGTGGGTTCGCCCAGTCGCTCTGACTGATTTGTAAGCCGAGCTTGGCCTGCGGGGAGACAAACAGACCTTGGTACCAGGTCTTGACGACAACCGATGTGGCGCCGGCCGGAAGGATTGGCCCCAACGATTCGGCGGCCGTTGGATTGAACGGCATCGCTTGAGCGCCAAGGCCCAGACCAGGCCCTGGCGTGACTCTGGCGTCCACGGTGGGACCGAGGAGGAGTTGGTTGGCACGAGCTCCTTGCACCGTGTCGGTTCGAATCCAGACGGACAGCGCCGTGAGCATCATCATGGGTACGGCAACCATGGTCACGACCAGCGCGGTGCGTCCCTTGCGGCGGACTACCTCGCGCCAGGCCAGCCGCCCGAGCGGCCGCCAGCCCATCGTCCCGGCGCTCATCCGTGGGTCCCCTCATCGGTCTGATTCCTCGTGGATTTCAGGGGGGTGAAATGAATCGGAAAACGGATGGTGATCATGATGCGGCCTCGTCGGCTTCGTCGGAGGGCCAGAGGTCGCTGAGGGGCGCGGGGCGGAGGGCGGCGACCACGCCGGTGTTCTCGACCACGTTGCCGTCGCGGACCATGAGCACTCGGTCGGCGAAGCTGGCGAAGCGTGGTTCGTGGGTGACGAGTACGACGGTGCGGCCGGCGACGACCTGTTTGGTCAACAACTCCATGACCGACTCGCCCGTGACCGTGTCCAGCGCGCCGGTTGGTTCGTCGGCGAGGAGCAGGCGACGGTTGCCGACGATCGCGCGGGCGATGGCGACGCGTTGTTGCTGACCGCCCGAGATGTCGTCGGGGTAGCGGTCGGCCAGTGCGGCGATGTCCATTTCGCCCAGCGCCGCTCGGGCTGCTGCACGGGCAGCCCGAGCGGATGTGCCGTCAAGCTCGAGGGGCAGCATGACGTTCTCCACCACCGTGAGAGTGGGAAGCAGATTGAGCTTCTGGAAGATGTACCCGACCGTCTGGCGTCGAACGGTGGCAAGGCCACGCACGTCGAGTGAAGCGAGGTCGACGCCGTCAACCGACACGTGACCGGCCGTCGGCACATCGAGCCCGCCAGCCAGATTCAGCAGTGTGGACTTGCCGCTACCCGACGGCCCCATCACCGCCACAAACTCGCCGGCGTCGATGGAGAACGACGCGTCACGCAACCCGTACACAAGATCGTCGCCATCTTTGAAGCGACGCTCAACGCTGCGGAACTCAAGGATCGGATTCATCGGGCAGGGCCTTTCTTGGAAACGGAAATTCGTTGCTCACAAATGTCGAGCCAGCGGAGATCGGACTCCACACGGGCCAGCAGCGCGTCGAACAAGAGGGTGGTCAGCAGATCAGTTGCGGCCTGTTGACGGCGACGATGCGCTCGCACGACCGACAGCAAGCCGGCTCGCTGCGCATCAATGACAACGGCCGCATCGACGTCGGGCGTCACGATGGCCAGCAAGACCTTGATCATCAGATCGTCCCGTGGGGGAGCGGCGTCGGCCGTTGCGGTATCGAACCACGCAGCCAGTTCTTTACGGCCGGTCTTGGTGATGGTGTACGGCGTGCGGCCCTCCATGTCGGGCACACCGGGCGTCACGCACTCGTCCCGAGCCAGCCGATCAAGCGTCGTGTACACCTGGCCAACGTTCAGTGGCCACACACCACCGGTGTGTTCCTCGAACTCGCTCTTGAGTTGATACCCGTACTTCGGCTCACTGGCGATAAGCGCCAAAAGTCCTTCTCGAATTCCCATGTACTCAGTATGCATACTGAGTAACTAAGCGTCAAGCACCTTTGGAAAGGAGTGGTATCAAAGCGAACTACCCTGCGGACTACATCCAAGGCAAGGGAGACACCATGGAACAGTCCACACACATGACACGTCGAGGCGTCCTCGGAATCGGCGCGGCTTTGGGCCTCGGCGCAGTCGGAGCGGCCGGTGAGTTGCTGCTCGGCGGCGGTGCGGCAACCGCGGCAACGACGCCGGATGATCCGCTCGGTGCGCGAAGTATCGCCGGAACAAACACCACAAAGTCGATCTCGGCACCAACGCCCGGGTCTGACGTACCTACAGGTACCGTGCACCGATTTCCTCCCGAGCTCTCCGAGCGAACGGCCGAACCATTAACGGGGGCGCCTATCCCACATCGGCTGGCTTTCTTTTCGCCACCGTTGCCGTGCCGGTCGGGGCAGTGGTCAAGGAGTTCTCGCTCTGGGCGACCAACTCATCAGCCGCAAGTTTCGACGTGAGTCTCTTTCTGAACGCGGACGATCTCAGCAGCTTCCCCTTTGCCACGACCATCACGGTCCCGGCGCCGTCCTCTCCGAGCTACGCAGCAGTCCTCGTCGCCTTTGGACATCGTTGTCGAAGCGGACACGTTTTGGGCTCTTGGCTGCGGACTTGATCGGAGGAGCCTCACAGTCGATCTGGGCATGCCGGATCGGGTATGTCGCCCCGCCGACATTCGTGCCGATTACGCCTGCTCGTGTCTACGACTCGCGCTCGGGTGACGGGGTACTCAGTCGAACCTCCAGTCGATTGGTCTCGGTGAAAGACGCACGCAACTCAAGCGGTGCGGTGACGACGCCGGACGTCGTCCCGGCCGGAGCGACTGCCATCACGTTCAACCTGACCGTCACAGGAGCGACCGGACCGAACTTCTTATCGGTTGGTCCTGGCGATGTCGGATCACTCTCAACATCGAACATCAACTTCCCGGTGAGTGACGATCGCGCCAACGGTGGTGTCGTCAAGCTGGATTCGAACCGTCAGGTCAAGGTGTTCAACGGCGATCAACCTGGGTCGACGCACTTCATCATCGACGTCACCGGTTACTACGTCTGACTCGTACGACGAAGGGCGCGTTAGTCGAGCAGCGTGCGTAGCTGATCGACCACCGACTCCAATTCGGTGACGCGCGCCTCCAGCGCGTCGACGTGGGACTGGAGTTCGGCGGTGCGGTCCATGCGGGGGGAGGAGACGGGTTCGTCTTCATACGCGGATTCATCGATGGGGCCCGAGAGGAGATGCATGTAACGCTCCTCCTTCTGACCCGGCCGCCGGGACAACCGAATGACGAGCGGTTCCGAACGAGCAGCAAGCTCGTCCAACGTTGCCTCGACGGAGCGCAGATCGGCGAAGGGATGCATCCGCTCGGTTCGCGTCTTGATCTCGCCGACGGTCTGCGCACCGCGCAGCGCCAGCACGGTCAGCACCGCTTGGTCACTCGGCTCGAGCCGCAATGCCTCGTCCACGGTGTGGCGATGCTTCGCCGCCCGGTTCGACGTGCTGTACACGATGCGGGTCAGCTTGCGGTCGCGAAGCGACAACAGCGCCGCGTTGATATCGGTCTCGGTCAGCTCCATGACGGGGTACCGGTTGGTGGTTTGGTTGCACGCCGAACGCAGGCTGTTCACCGTAAGCGGGTACAGATCCGGCGTGGTCACCTGCTTCTCCATGAGGGCACCAACGACGCGAAGTTCGACCGCAGACAGATCCATGGTCACCACCGTATGCCCCGAAAGGCAAGGGCGCGTTTGTAAACGCCGTGTGAACTACGGGTGCGGTCGCTCGCACGCGATGCCCCATTCGGCCGATACTTGGCGGATGGATAACCAGATTGACTTCGTGCTGCGATCGGTGGAGGAGCGCAAGGTGCGCTTGGTGCGCCTGTGGTTCACCGACGTGCTCGGTCAATTGAAGAGTTTTGCCATCAGCCCTGCCGAGCTGGAGAACGCACTGGAAGAGGGCATGACCTTCGATGGTTCGTCCATCGACGGGTTCAGTCGCGTGTTCGAATCCGACGTGCTCGCCATGCCCGATGCCAACACGTTTGAAATCCTCCCGTGGACGCAAGGCAGCTCGCCCGAGGCCCGAGTGTTCTGCAACATCGCGCGACCTCGACGGCTCGCCGTTTGAAGGTGACCCTCGTCAGGTGCTCATGCGCAACATGGAGAGGGCCCGCAAGCTCGGGTTCAGTTTCTACGTGGCGCCCGAGATCGAGTTCTTCTACTTCGACCCGAAGGACCCCACGCCGATCCCGCTCGATCAGGGTTCCTACTTCGACCTCACCACGGCCGACGTGGCCGGAACGCTGCGCAAGCGAACCATCCAAACGTTGGAGACGATGGGCATCCCTGTCGAGTACAGCTTCCACGAGGATTCGCCCAGCCAGCATGAGATCGACCTGCGCCACACCGACGCGCTCAGCATGGCCGACTCGGTCATGACGTTCCGCCTGGTTGTGCGTGAAGTCGCGGCCACCGATGGCTTGTACGCGACCTTCATGCCCAAGCCGCTCGAGGGAGTGCAGGGCTCGGGCATGCACACCCACATGAGCCTGTACAAGGGTGAGGAAAACGCCTTCCACGACCCCGACGACAAGTACCACCTGTCCCAGATCGGCAAGGGTTTCATCGCCGGTCTGCTTCGTCACGCGCCCGAGATCACGGCCATCACCAACCAGACCATCAACAGCTACAAGCGGCTCATCCCCGGCTTCGAAGCGCCCGTCGTGGTGAGCTGGGCCCGCAACAACCGCTCGGCCCTGGTGCGAGTTCCCACATCGAAGAACAAGGCCACGGCCACCCGGGTCGAGTACCGATCACCCGACCCCGTGTGCAACCCCTACCTCGCATTCTCGGTCATGCTTGCGGCCGGTTTGAAGGGCATCGAAGAGGGTTATGAATTGCCGGGTGAAGCGGCCGGTAATGTCGGGATGATGACCGACGAGGAGCGGGCAGCCGAAGGTATGTCGGCCCTGCCGCAATCGCTGTCCGAAGCGCTCAACCTGATGGAGCAGAGCGAGTTAGTGAAGGAAGCGCTCGGCGAGCACATCTTCGAGTGGTTCCTCAAAAACAAGCGTAAGGAATGGCAGCAGTACAAGAGTCAGGTCACACAGTTCGAGCTCGATCGCTATCTGCGGATGGTGTGATGGGACCGCTGCTGATCTACCCCGATCCTCCACCACCAGAGTTGGCCCAGACGCTTGATCTGGCCGGCTATTCGTGGCGCGCCGCCGAGTCGGCCGACGCCGCAGCGGCGCTCGAGCCCGACGACGGGTGGACCGGCGCGATCGTCATAATCGACAAGGATCCCGACGCGGGGTGGGCGTTTCTCCGTTCCATCCGCAAGAGCGACAATCCGGTAGCCCCCGTTCTGGTGATGGTCGGCGGTGCGCAGCTCGCCGACCTCGCCATGCGCGACGATTTGTTCGAAGACTTCTGCTTGTCTCCGTTTCACCCCCGTGAGCTTGAGGCGCGCATTCGCCATCTGGTGTGGCGCCGGGGTGAGACCGCGGCCAGCGAAGTGGTGGAGTACAGCCTGCTCGCCCTCAACACCGAGACCTACCAGGCCACCATCGCCGGTCGCCCCCTTGACCTCACGTTTATGGAGTACGAGCTGCTGAAGTTCCTGGCTCAACATCCGGGCAAGGTGTTCACCCGCGAGATCCTGCTGAGCCGGGTGTGGGGATATGAGTACTACGGGGGCGCCCGCACGGTCGACGTCCACATTCGTCGTCTGCGCGCCAAACTCGGCGAAGAACACGCCAACCTCATCGAAACGGTCCGCAGCGTCGGCTACCGCTTCGGCCAAAGCCGCTGGGGTTCCGGTTCCTAGAGCGGGTCGCATGACTTATGTGAGGTTTTGGTCGCAAGATCGGCCAAACTAAGCGGCATGGGAGCGGGTCGACGCGTTAGGCGGTGGGATGCGCCGTCGTTCGGCGCCTTTGTGCCGATCATTGGGCTCGCCCCCATTTGGCTGATTGCGGTGGCGGTGTTCTGGCTGCCGTTGAAGTTGCTGTTGCATCTTCCTTACTGGGCGGCGGTACTGATTCACCTTGGCCTCGGGCTCACGCTGCTGTACCGGCCGATTCAACAACGGTTCCTCATGCGCCTCCTCGGCGCACGCATCCCCACACCTGACGAGCGGCGTCACCTCGAACCGTTGTGGCAGGGCGTGCTGGCGAACACGCGGATGGGTCGTCGTCACTTCGTTCTGGCTGTCACCGATTCCGACGACCTCAACGTGTTTGCCAGCGGAGGGCACCTCGTCATCGTGACGACCGGCGCGTTTCACTCATTGCCCGCGGCCGAACTCCAGGGTGTGATGGCGCATGAGATCGGTCATCAGCAGGGTTTGGTGAGCACAGTTCTCGTGCTCGGCTACTGGTTGGCGTTGCCGGTGATGGCGTTGGCTCGTGTCGGATTCTTCCTCGACAACGTTGCCACTGCAGCGACCCGCGCCTTTGCCGACACGGCCGCCGCGAAGATCCTTGGCGGTGCCGCCGCGGTCTTGCTGCGCGGGTTGGCCTGGGTGTTTCAGGTGGGCATTCTGGTGTGGCAATCGATTGGCGGCATCGTGAGTCGTCAGGCCGAGTTCCGCGCCGATGCCTGGGCCGTCAACGCCGGCTTCGGTGTCGAACTGGCAGCAGCCATGCGGCGTACTGCGCTCGACGAACCAACAGTCACCGGCCGGTCGTGGGGCGAGCGGGTCTTCGGCAGCCATCCCCCGTTACGAACGCGGATTGCCAAAGTTGAAGCGCTTACAAGGCGATCTGCTGCAAATCGGCGCTGATCCGGCGATGGGTGCGCAACATCTCGTTCAGTCCGTTGTGGCGCAGCTGACCGTCTTCCACCACGACCCGACCGTTGATGACCGTGTGTCGTGCCGCGGTCGGCCCGCAGCGCAACCAGGCCTCGATCGGGTCGGCGATCGCACCCGCGTAGGCCGGGCCACCGAGCGGCCAGACCGCCACATCAGCCACGGACCCGACCGATAGCTCGCCCAGTTCGCCCAGCCGCCCCAGACACGCTGCGCCGCCTCGCGTCGCCATTTCCAACGACGTGCGGGCGGTGCCTGCGTCGGCCCCGTTGCGTAGCTTGGTCAGCAGCATGGCCTGGCGGGCTTCCATCCACAGCGAGGCGCTGTCGGCCGAAGACGACCCGTCGACGCCAAGTCCGACGGCAACACCCGCGGCCCGAAGCTCGACGATGGGTGCAATGCCCGATGAAAGGATCATGTTGCTGCTCGGGCAGTGCGCTACGCCGACACCGGCTGCGCCAAGGCGGCGAATCTCGTCGGAGTTCGGCATCACGCAGTGGGCAACCCATGTGCGGTCGTTGCACCAACCCGTTCGCTCGAGATATTCGATCGGCCGACAGCCGTACGTCGCAAGGGAGAAGGCGTCGTCCTCGGCGTTTTCCGCGGCATGCGTGTGGAGACGCACGTCGAGTCGCTCGGCCAACACGGCGCTGCGCTCCATGAGTTCGGTGGTCACGCTGAACGGCGAGCATGGCGCGAGCGCAATGCGAACCATGGCGCCGAACGAGCGATCGTGGTGGCGAGCGACCTGCGTTTCGCATTCGGCCAAAATCGTCTCGTCGTCCTGCACGACCGAATCCGGTGGCAGCCCGCCGTCCTTCTCGCTCAGCGACATCGACCCGCGTGTCGGATGAAAACGCACGCCGAGGTCGACCGCCGCCGCAATGGATGCCGACAGCAGATCGCCGGCGCCTTGCGGATGAAGATAGAGGTGATCGGTACTGGTGGTGCAGCCCGACAGCGCCAGCTCGGCCAGGCCGATCCAGGCCGACACGTGCGCGGCTTCCTCGTCGATGCGGCGCCAGATCGGGTACAGCGACTGCAGCCAACCGAACAGTGGCTTGTCGGTCATCGTTGGCCACGCGCGGGTGAGATTCTGGAAGAGGTGATGGTGGGTGTTGATGAGCCCGGGCGTCACCAGGCAGTCGTTGGCAGCCAGGATCTGCACGGCCGACGGACGCTCATCACGCGGGCCGCCAAGGGCCTCCACCCGACCATTCGTGATGGCGATCCAACCGTCGGCAATTTCCCGTCGCTCGTGGTCCATCGTTGCCACGAGCGTTGCGCCCGAAATGAGAAGATCGGTCATGATCTTGACAGCCTAAATTGTCCTCAACCGCTCACACCTGAAGGCGACCTGCCGATTCTTCGTACATGATTGAGAGATCGGCCGATTCCGCAGTTGAATCCCGCATGTTCGGGGCTCTCATCTCCGGGCGACTCCGCTTCATTGCCGATCTGAAGGCCGAGGACATCGCAGCACTCGACCAGGCCCAGGCCGGCGCCTCGGACCTGATGCGCGGCGCCGACATCGACCCGCACTCGATGGCCACCCGTCGGGCCTTCGCGGCCGGCATCATTGCCGGCTCAAGCGACCTGACCGACGCCGTTCGCCTCGGCATTATCCGAGGGTTACTGGCTGTCTGATCCGATCAACGAATCGAGGATCATCTCGACATCGGCCAGCGTGGTGCGCGGGTTGATGAAGCAGAATCTCAGCACATGTTCGCCCTGCCATTTGGTGGCGACGGTGAGGGTGAGATCGGCTGCGAGCGCCTCGTCGCTCCAGGCGTCGTAACGGGCCTGATCCCAACCGACCCGGCGGAACACCACGACCGAGAGTTCGGGTTCGAGCACCAGTTCGAGACCGGGCGTCCGGCGAATGAGGTCGGCTGTTTGTTGCGTGAGTTCCAGCGATTGCTCGATCGCTACGCGGTAGGCATCGGTGCCGTGGGTAGCAAGTGAAAACCAGAACGGAAGACCGCGGGCGCGACGGGTGAGATGCACCGCGTAATCGCTCGGATTCCAGTCTTCATCATCGGCCAACACATCGAGGTACTCGGCCTCCTGGGTGTGGGTGCCCTTGGCCAGTTCGGGTTGTCGGTACACCAGCGCGCAGCAGTCATAGGGAGCGAACAGCCACTTGTGCGGATCAACCAGGAAGCTGTCGGCCTGCTCGATACCGTTGAACAGATGCCGCACCTTGGGTGCCGCCAACGCCGCGCCACCGTAGGCCCCATCAACGTGGAACCAGGCGCCCAGGGCGTGGGCAACATCGGCGGCAGCAGCGAGGTCATCAACCACGCCGACGTTGGTGGTGCCACCCGTTGCAACGACGGCGAACACGCGGCCCCGGTCATACCCGGAGAGGGCGGCGACAGTCTCATCGAGCGCAGCTCGCGTCAGTGCACCCCGAGCATCGGTGGGCACCTTCACCACGTCGACGTCCATGACCCGAGCCGCCATAGCGATTGACGAGTGAGCGCCGCCGCCGGCGATAACAAGGCCTCGTAGGTTGCCCGCATCGGGGTGCCACGTGCGCCAGGTCTGACGAGCCGCTACCAGTGCGCTCAAGTTGCCGGCCGTACCGCCCGTGACGAAGACGCCGCCGGACGTTTTGGGGAAGCCGACGAGGTCACAGATCCACCGGAGCGCCTCGTTCTCGGCGAACACGGCGCCGGCACCTTCCAGCCAACTGCCGCCATAGATCGAGCTTGCACCGACGACCAGATCGAACAGGATGGACACCTCTGTCGGCGCGTTCGGTACGAACGCGAGGTACCTCGGATGGTCCGTGGAGATACACGCCGGCGCGAGTACATCAGTAAAGATGCGAAGCGCTTCGAGGCCCCCGAGGCCATGCTTGGTCACCGATGAGCCGGCCATCGCCCGCAGCTCTGCTTCGGTACGGGGCCCGTCGAGCGGCGGCGGATCGAGACGCATGCGTTGGACCGCGTAGCGCAACACCGCCTGGGTAAGGACCTCGATAGAAGGGTCCTGCATATGCATGGCGATCAGCGATTCAGGTCGATGAGTTCGCTGCCCTCATGGCGGTCTTCGGCATCCTTCGTCAGCGCGCCGCCGAGAATGGCTGCGCCAACTGCACCCGACATCAGAACGACGACGGGGAGAAGCAGCAGGACAACGATGATGATGGCAGCTCCGAGCACACTGGCAATGTAGCGGAGACGACCGACCTAGCGGGGGGCGACCGTGCGCCGAGACGCGAGTTGTGTCACGGTGGCGCCGTCGGTCGTCCGCAGTATTGGACGGGGCCGAAGCGTCGTGGGCGACGTCAGCAGGTTGGCAAACTCATCGGCCGGTACGGGCTGGCCGAACAGGAAACCCTGCCCGCGGTCGCAACCGAGCCCGATCAGTACATCGAGTTCCTCCTGGGTCTCGATCCGTTCGGCGACAACCCGAAGTCCGAGGGCGTGGCCGAGGTCGATGATCGAGCGCACCAGCATGGCGTCTTGGTTGCACAGTCCGGCGACGAACATCCCGTCGATCTTCAACTCATCGATCGGCAACTGCCGCAGCAGCGACAGTGATGAGTAGCCGGTACCGAAGTCGTCGATCGACACCTCCGCCCCCTGCGCTCGCAGTTGGGACAGCACCTTGGTGGCCGTGATCGGGTCATCAAGCAGCGCCTGCTCGGTGATCTCCACCCGCAGTGCGGTGGCGGGCAGATCGGCAAGGTCGAGCAGATGGAGTAGCTGTGAGGTGGTGCGGTGGTCCTGCAGGCTGCGGCCGGACAGGTTGATCGTGACGGGCATCGGGGTGCCCTGCCGATGCCACCGAGCGGCATCGGCAATGGCGGCCGCGGCGACGGCCTCGGTGAGTGAACCGACCATGCCCGACTGTTCGGCCAGTGCGAGGAACTGGGCCGGTGCAAGCAGGCCGTGGTCCGGGTGTTGCCAGCGCACGAGCGTCTCGCCGCCGACCAGCTGTCCGGTGGCCAGATCGAAGATCGGCTGGTAGTGGTTCGTCAGTTCCCCAGCGTTGACGGCGTGCTGAAAGTCGGCGAGCAGAGCGATGCGCGACGGTGAGGAGTCATCCTCGCTGGCGACGTAATGCATGATGCGGTCGGCGGATTTTTCGCCTGGTACATCGCCAGTTCCGCCCGCTGCATGAGCGTGGTTGCGTCGGTTGCATCGGTCGGAAACGTGGCAATGCCGATGGCTGCGGTGGTCTGCACGTTGATGTCTTGGATGACAATGGACTCGAGGAAGACTTCCAGCACTGTCTCGGCCAGCGCATCGGCGCGGATGGCCGCGTTGACGCCGGAGACGACGACGGCGAACTCGTCGCCACCCAGTCGGGCGACCACGTCGGACCGCCCGGCGCGCTTCAAACGACGACCGAGTTCAATCAAAAGCCTATCGCCCTCGTGGTGGCCGAAGGTGTCGTTGACCTGTCGGAAGTGGTCGAGGTCGATCATCACCAATGACACTTCGTGACGATCGTTCGGAACCGCTTCGAGAGCCTCGTTCAGGCGCTGCACCACGTTGGGTCGGTTGGGTAGGCCGGTGAGTGCGTCGTGGTTGGTCTGGTAGCTCAGCGCGGCGCTGGCGAGCTGGAAAGCGGTGGCGTCTTCCATGGTGATCGCGGCCGCTCGCCCGGCGAGTGGGAAGGCCCGCAGGCGCACGTAGCGAACGCCCTCAGCCTGTACCCGTGTCGGCCCTAGCTCGACGATGTCGCCGCCATCAGCCACCGCGCTCAACGAGCGAATCATGCTCTCGTCGAACAACTCCGAGAAGGCGTCGGCGAGCGTGAGGTTCACCAACTGCTCGGGGTCACGGGTGCTGAAACTACGCATGGCCGGGTTCGCTGCACTGACCCGTAGCACGCGGTCTTCGTCATGACCGATGATGACCATGCCGAGCCCGACGGACTCGACAAGGTTGGCGTACATGGCGACGCGATTCTCCGCTTCCATGCGTTCGGTGACATCAATGATGACGCCCTGTACCTGGGCCGGATTGTCTTCCTGTCCGGCCTGCTTTACTCGAATGAGTTCGAGCAGCCAGCGCGTGGAGCCGTCGGCGTGCACCGCTCGATACTGCAGCTCGTGATCGTGGTTGGCCGCGACCTGTTCGCGATGGAAGTCGAGCACGTGACGATCGTCGGGATGCATCGGCCGTCGCAGGTCAGCCGTGGTGGAAATGGCCGCGGCTGGGATGCCGAGGAGGCCCTCGACGTGGATGTTGATCGAGGTCACGAGGTCGACATCGCCCTCCCACACCACGAGGCCCAGGCCGTCGATCACGCGGGTGTACTGCGTCGCCAGTTTGGCGCCTGCTTCGTTGGCGTCACCAATGATGCCGATGGTGCAGGCGGCCGAAAATGCCCACAGGAAGATGCCTCCCGTGGCGCTTGGATCGTGGTGTGCGAACGCAATCCCGCCCATGAGGGCCAAGGTCAACACCATTGCCGCGATGGCGTACTTCCGCCCGAGCCAACGGGCAACGAACGCGATGTCCGCGGTCAGTAAAACCATGGTCGGCACGAGCAGATTTGGTGCCAACAGTGAGGCAAAAACCATCGTTGCGAATCCCACCAGCGAGAACCATGCGGCACCGCGCTTTCCCCTGTTCACCAGGCGGTTGACCACCAGGTTGAACGTCACCACGAGCGGCGCCAGGGCGATCATCGTCCAGCGCGCTCGGGCCAGTGGGAGATACATCAGCGTGGGCACGATAAGCAGCGCCCCGATGGTGCGCCACCCGTTCTCATTCACCCACGAACGCGTGATCCGAACCGAGTCGGAAACACTCGTGGTCGGACGCAGCGAACCCGACGCTCGGGAATGCGCGGCAGTCGGTTGGGGCAGGGAGGCGGACATGACCCCTCCCTATCGGCGTGCGCTATCACCTCTGGACTACCGCCCTCACAAGATTTACTCAGGAGTGTTGGGAGCGCCAGGCTTCTTCGGCTTTGCCAAGGTCGGTTTGGGAGGGGGTGTTGTGGCGATACTCGGACAGGATGCTCCGCCAGGGTGCGGTGGCGTGGAGGCGACCCATCAGCGAACTCACGCCCCACACCACGCGGTCGAGAACCACGAAGCTCGGCGGCATGTTGACCGTTTTCATCACGTCGGCGTAGGGCCCGTTGCGGTCAAGTAACGCCCGCAACGTTTCACCGACCCAACCAGGCTCGTAGGTGAACGAGTCGAGCAGGAACGGTACGTACGGTTGGCTGACATACGCCCACACGTCTTGGGGGTCGAGGCCGTGTCCCGGGTTCAGGAAGCCGGTGTCCTCCATGATCTTCACGGTCAGTTCGGGGTCTTGGGCGAAGACCATCGCGTCGAGCGATGGCGCAAGGCGCGCCCACTCATCGGGGTCGAACCGCTTCACCATGCCGAAGTCGAGGAACGTGACCGTGCCGTCTTCGTGGAATCGGTAGTTCCCGGCATGCGGGTCGCCATTGGCGAGCAAGTAGCGGTGCACCGACTGCTGCGCGAACCGAAACACGACCTCGGCCGCCTTCTGTTTCGTCGGCTCGTCGGCGGTGGCGAGGAAGGTGTCGAACGACATGCCGTCGACCCATTCCGACACCAGTACCTTGCTGGTCGAAAACTCGGGCACGACGGCAGGGATGCGGATGAACGGATGGCCGCGATAGCGCTCAACGAACGCAGTCTGATTCTTTGCCTCGATCGTGTAGTCCAGTTCGTCGGCCACGCGATCTCGCAACTCGTCTACGACACCTTTCGCGTCGAAGCCTTTCAACGCGAAGGCGCCGAACAATCGGTACAGCACTTCGGCGTTGCCGAGGTCGGCGGTCATGGCGTCGGCAATGCCCGGGTACTGCACCTTGACGGCAACCTTGCGGCCGTCTTTCAGCGTGGCCTGGTGCACCTGACCGATGCTGGCCGCTGCGATCGGCACGGGGTTCCATGTGCGGAAGATCTTCTCGGGTGGCTTGCCGAGTTCCTGCTCGATCACTTTGGCCGCGAGCGACGGTGCCATCGGCGGCCCGTCGGCCTGCAGACTTGCGAGCGCGACCGCGGCCTCGGGCGGCAGACCCTCAGCTACCCAGCTCATCATCTGCCCGGCCTTCATCATCACGCCCTTCATCTGCCCGAGTTCTTTCACCACGTCTTCGGTGGAACGGATGGCGAACTGCGCGTCGAGCGCTTCGCGATCCTTGGCGCGGGTCGTTGCCCGCCTCGCTCGGTGAAGCGCATACGACGTGCTCTGCCGCGCGCCGAGGCGGCCGAGCCGCAGGGTGCGGGTTACGCGTTCTGGCAGCTGGGGCAAAGGCTTAACGTGGGGTTCTCCGCCAACGCCTCATCGGCCAACGGGTTCGCGCAGGTGGCACACGTGAAGTAGGTGCCGCCATCGAGCCGTTCCATCGCGGTGCTCACGCCCGCAAGGTCACCCTCGATAGCGTCAAACAAACGCGTCCGTTCAATATCGGCATCCGTACTCACGCCCAGCAGCGTAGCGGGCAGGCCTGGTTGGACCGCAGGCCAGACGTTGTCGGGTCCGGGGCTGCGTGATGGGGGTGCGGATCGCTCAGAGGGCGAATAAGGACTGGCTGAGAACAGTTTTCTTGACAAAACTCTCGAAACTTTCTATAGCATTCCTATACGAACAGGTGTATGCTGGTGTCATGTCGGCGGACCTGTTGGAACTCGAAAACTGGGTGCTCACCGCCGACCCGACCGGTCACGGTCTACGCACCCGCATGGCCTTGATGGACCGGCTCCGCGCCTCGATCATCACTGACCTCGCAGTGTTCGAGGCGTCCGCGATGTGGGCTATCGAGGGGTACGCGTCGGTGAACGCATGGGTGGCTGATCACGGTCGCTGTACCCGGGGTGAAGCGAACCGGCTCGTCAAAACCTCACGCCTCCTGCAACAACTCCCGGTTACCGCTACCGCGTTCCGGGACGGGACCTTGTCGGCCGGACAGGTATCGGTGATCGCCGCGAACCTCACCTCGCGAACCGTTGGAAAGTTCGCGGAGACCGAGACCGAACGTGTGCCGTTACTCGCCGAGTTGGATGTGAACGGCACGGTCATGGTGATGCGCACCTTCGCCGCGCACGCCCAAGCTGAGCTCGATGACGAGCGCGACCCCGAACCCGAGCAAGATCATCTGCATTTCTCACCGATGCTCGATAACCGGTTCCGGCTCGATGGGACCCTCACCGGTGACAACGCCAAAACCGTTGAAGCCGGACTTGACGCCTGCCTCCCACCGTTGGTGGAGGGTGAGCCGGTCGCGCCGGCGTCACAACGCTACGCCGAAGCGCTCGTTGAGATGGCCCGACGCGCCCTACAAAACGTCCCCGTCCCCGCCCGGCGATCGGTCGATATGACCGTGCTGATCGATTGGCAGGACTATGTGAACGGCGGGCATCGCCAGATACGCCGATGGCACCACCATCGCACCCGACCGCGTCCGCCGCCTCCTGTGCGACGCGGAACTCAACATCATCATCACCGGGGAACACGGCGAACCGCTATGGATGTCACGCAAAGTCCGCACTGCCACCCCTGCCCAGTGGCGGGCGCTTATCGCACGAGACCGGCACTGCGCGTTCCCCGGCTGCCACCGCAAACCAGGAATATGCGAAGCGCACCACATTCTTGAGTACGACCGAGACCACGGGCCCACCGATATCGACAACATGGCCCTCCTCTGTAGCAAGCATCACAAAATCGTCCACAAACCGGCTGGACCGCCAAAATGGACCCCGGCCAACACCTCATCGTGACCAATCCCGACGGCCGCCAACTACGCGGCCCACCCCGAACCCAACCCTTCCGACCCCGGCCGTAACCACCGGAACCGGGCAGCATGAAGCACCACCGAGCAGGCCCACCCGGGCCTGCTCGTCGCGCCGTTCGTTGCGCCAGAATGGGCAAGATGGAGTTCGTTTCGCTGGTTTCAATCATCGTCGACGATTACGACCCGGCGATTGGGTTCTTCGTCGACGTGCTCGGCTTCGAACTTGTGGAGGACACACCGTCGCTCACCAATGATGGCCGACCGAAGCGCTGGGTCGTCGTCCGCCCGCCCGGTGCGGAAACGGGCGTCCTGCTGGCAAAGGCCGACGGCGAACGACAGCACGCCACCGTCGGCGATCAGTTCGCCGGTCGTGTCGGTCTGTTCCTTCGCGTCGATGACTTCGACAGGGTCTACGCCCGGATGCAGGCAGCGAACGTCGAGTTTGTCTCCCCGCCACGTCAGGAGTCGTACGGCGCCGTCGCAGTGTTCGTCGATATCGCCGGCAACCGTTGGGATCTCCTCGGACCTTTGCGCTCGAACCGGTGATTTCTTCGGTTTGGGTGCAACCGTTTGGGTTATCTGCACGGATAGATTTTTGGCTCTTGGCATCGTTAAACCACCCACTCCGGAACAGCTCGCGGCGTTCTATCCCCATTTGGTCGCATTCAACGACTGTCTACGCACGAACGGCTACGACGTGGAAACGGTTGTCTCGCTGGATGAGTACGTTTCGAGTGCTGGCAACCCGCCTGTGAGTCCCAAGCTGGACGCGCTGGGTTACGCAGGCGACGCCGCCCTAAGTATCGGGAATGCCTCGACCGCGAGATGATCCCGTACATGTCGACCGTTGAAACACGTTCTGTAGGCACGTGAGGTTGCAGGACAACCATGGGCGCCTACAGACACCGGGCACAAGCACTTCTGTGATTCTGATGTTGTAGGACAACACCAGAATCACAAAGCTCGAACCCAGCTGATCAGGCCGGGACGACTTCGCCGCAGGAGGCGATTTTGACTTCGGCGCTGGTTTTGCCGCTGCCGCTGCCGACGGCTTCCATAGCGCGAACGACATCCATGCCGTCGGTGACTTTGCCGAACACGACGTGCTTGCCGTCGAGCCACGACGTGATCACGGTGGTGATGAAGAACTGTGAGCCGTTGGTGTTCGGACCCGCGTTGGCCATGGACAACAAGCCGGGCTCGGTGTGCTTCAGCTGGAAGTTTTCATCGGCGAACTTGTTGCCGTAGATCGACTTGCCACCGGTGCCGTTGTGGTTGGTGAAGTCGCCACCCTGGCACATGAAATCGGTGATGATCCGGTGGAAGCCCGACCCGGCGTAGCCGAATCCTTCCGACCCGTTGCACAGGGCCAGGAAGTTGGCGGCGGTCTTGGGAACCACGTCGGCGAACAGTTCGAACGTGATGCGTCCGGCCGGTGCGCCGCCGATGGTGATGTCGAAATAAACGGAGGGGTTGGTCATGGGTGTAGGAGGCTAACAGCGAGCACCCGCACCATGGGAAGATACGGACATGGCCCGTACTAACCCACCCGAGATGACCATCGACCCCGACAAGCGTTACACGGCAACCATCGAGACCCGGCTTGGTCGCATTGTGATCGCGTTGAATCCGCTCAAGGCGCCCAAAACGGTGAACAACTTCGTGACGCTGGCACAGGCCGGGTTCTACGACGGCGTGATCTTTCATCGCATCATCAAAGGGTTCATGTGCCAGGGCGGCGACCCCACCGGCACCGGCATGGGCGGCCCCGGCTACGAGTTTGCAGATGAGCTGCCCAAGCGCGGCCAGTACGAGATCGGGTCGGTGGCCATGGCCAATGCCGGTCCGCACACCAACGGGTCGCAGTTCTTTATTATCAGCGGCAAGAGCGGCGTGGGGCTGCCGCCCGACTACTCGTTGTTCGGTCAGGTGATCAAGGGCCTCGACGTGGTGGATGCGATGCAGAACGTAAAGACCGATCCGGATGACAAGCCATTCGACGACGTGGTGATGACATCGGTCACCATCACTATTGCTGAATAAGGCCTGCCCCGACCCCTTTCAAGGTTCACCCCTAGGCTTGCGGGCCATGTGGCGTAAGTGGCTTTTGCTCGTTGGTTTGGCGGCGACCTTCGGCGGTATCGCCCTGCGCTTCCAAAAGTCATCAGCGGAAAGCCAGCCCCACGAGCACACCGCCGATGCTGGAATGGCAGGGATGAACCACGGCATGGCTACCGGCGACGGAACGCCCGGCATGGTGAATGGCCTGGAGCTGAAGCTGCTGGCAGCACCTGTAGCTGGTGACGCGTCACCCATCACGTTCAAGATCATGAACGGAGCGACGGCTATCACCGGGTTCTCCGAGACGCACACCAAGTTGCTTCACTTCATCGCGGTGAACAAGGACCTCTCTGGCTACCAGCACATTCACCCAACCCTCGCGCCGGACGGAACGTGGTCAACCACGGCCAAGCTCACGCCTGGAACGTGGCGATTCATCGCCGACTCCCTGCCCATCATCCCCGGCACTATGTCGATGCAGATGACGCTGGCGACAGAAGTGGTCATACTGGGTGAGGCGGCTCCGGCACCGCCGCTCGTGCTTGGGCGAACGACATCGGTAGATGGCTATACCGTGACGGCTATCGGTGACATTGGTGTGGGTCATGCCCACAACTTCACCGTCTCCGTTTCGAAGGCTGGCAAGCCAGTGACCGATCTGGGGGAGTACCTGGGTGCATACGGGCACCTGGTCGCGCTCGACACCAAGACCCTGACGTATACCCATCTGCATCCGGGCCGCGACGCCACGCCCGGTGTTCTTGTCGGTCCCGATGTGGTCTTTCAGGCACAGCTCCCGAAAGATGGCGTCTACAAGCTCTTTTTCGAGTTCAACGCCGGCGGATCCATCCACAAGGCCGAACTGGCTCTGGATATCTACGAGTAATCCCGAGGTTGAGGGTTCAGTCTCAACCTCAACAAGAGGGTTGGACTCCTTGATCCTGAAGATACGCTGAGTACGTTGCGTGGCAAGAATCAGCTCTTTACAAAGAATATACCACTCCTGGTGAGAGTTTACGGTGGTTTACGCGACTGGCCCCGGTCAGGGCCGATGGAGGCAGGCACACCTTCATCAGATCGGATCGGCCTTATGTCGCTAGTAGGTTTCTCATCTCGAAGCCCCCGGCGTGGACATCGACTCCACGCCCTCGCCCGGGCGGCGGTGAGTCTGGCGGCCACGGCGGCGGCCACGCTTGGTCTCGTCGTCACTTCGGCGACCCCGGCGGCAGCGTTCAGCCCGGCTCTGATCATCAACTCCACCGGTGGCACGACCACGGCCAACGGGCTGAAGATCCACTACGGCTCAGGCCAGTTCCAGGTGTACCGGGCGGGCGGCGGCCAGGTCTACGGGAACACGGCCAACCCGGGTGCCACAACCAGCGCCAGCATCTTCAACGGAATCTTCCTTACCGTCGGCTCGACGGTCATCGGACCCAAGGTCACCGGTGTGGGTACCAACATCGCGGCGAACCTGCAGTGGGACACCATCACGACCGCCGGTACCCCGGCCGCGGGTGGCAGCGGCACGGTGACGTCCACCCTGTCGAAGCTGGTCGGTGGCCTTACGTACACCGTCAACCTCACGGTCGATTACACCTATCCGAACGACTACTTCACCAACACCTACGCGGTGACCATCCCCACCGGGAACACAGCGACCGTGAAGCTCTATCACGCGGTCGACGCGTTCCTTGGTGGAAGCGACGCCGGCCCCGGTTTCTACCAGTCGTCGCCGACGACCATGGTTGGCACGTTCAGTGCACCCGGCGCCGTCGGTCCGGCCCTTGAGGCCTTCCGCTACCGCTCGGGTCCTGCCTGGACGAGCTACGTCGAGTCCACCTACTACTGCCAGTTCCAGGGCGGCTGTGGCTACACCGGATTCGTCAACAGCGCCGGGAACTACCCGAACACCGTTGACCCCTCGCCAACGACCGACTCGGGCTACGGCATCAACTACAACCTTGGTACCACTGCCGGAACCACCACGATGCAGGACGACTGGGTGTTCCGAGAACTGAAGGCGCAGCTGACCAAGACCTTCTCGGCCGCATCCATGGTGGCGGGCGCAACCGCCAACGTTGCCCTCACGGTGACCAACGCGCCTGACGGCGTCGCCCGCACGGGCCTGGCCTTCAACGACACGCTGCCAGCCGGGCTCACCGTCGCTGCCGCCGGCGTCGTTTCGAATACCTGTGGTGGCACGGCCACCGACGGTTCGGGCGGCACGCTCGGCGCCGCCGACACGGTCATCAAGATCGCGGGCGCCGCGATACCGGCGGGAACGACGTCGAGCTGCGTCGTTACCGTTGCTGTCACCGCGCCTTCGGTCGGTACCTACGTCAACAGTCAGAGCAACATCACCGTCGTCAGCACCACCAACCTGGCCAGTTCGGTCACGGCGCAGACGCTGTCTGTCGTTCCGCCCTCCGCCGACCTGTCGGTCACCGCCACCAGCCCGACCATCGCTCCCGGCGGAACGGGCACAACGGCACTCACGATCTCGAACGCGGGAGCGAGCATCGCACCTGCTCCGACGGTTACCTTCACGCCACCGACCGGAACGACGGTCGTGGTCTCGTCCCTGCCAGTCGGATGTACCGGCACGGCCGCTGGTCCGATCACCTGCGTCCTTGCCGACCTAGGTGTTGCGGCAAGCAACATTTTGAATATCGCGCTCACGATTCCGGCGTCCACGGTGCCGGCAACGTCGTTCACCGATGGCAGCGCAGCGGTCTCGTCGACCATGACCGATCCGGTCGCCGGTAACAACACGACAGCAATGTCCGTGACCGCCGGCCCGTTCTCGGCCGACCTTTCCGCCACGACCACCACGCCGACAGTCACGCCCGGAACGAGCGGTATCGTCACGGTCGGGGTTACCAACGGCGGCCCGTCCGACGCAGAAGACGCTCAGGTTGAGTACAACCCGCCGACCGGCGCGACCGTCGACCTGCTCGCCCTCCCCGCTGGATGCACGGGAACCGTTGCAACCGGTCCCATCACCTGCACCGTTGGTGCGCTGGCTGCCGGTGACTCCGCATCGTTCGCCATCCCCGTGCTCGTGTCGGCGGCAGCCGCTGGACCAAGCTCTCTCGTCGGAGGCACTGTTGTTGCATCAGCAACCACTGCTGATCCAGTATCGGCGAACGACACCCAGTCTTCGACCATCACGACATCGGCCAGAAGCTCCGACCTGACCTCATCGGCCACCACTCCCACCATCGCACCGGGCGCTTCGGGGTCGGCCACAATGACCGTCTCCAACGCCGGTCCCTCCGATGCCGCGCTCGCCATTGGCACGTACACTCCGCCTGTTGGGGCGACGGTCAATGTCGCGCTCCTGCCGGCCGGTTGCGCCGGCCCCACCGCTGGTCCCATCTCGTGCTCGCTCGGAACTCTCGCAAGCGGAGCGGCAACGTCCGTTGTCATTCCGCTGGTGGTCGCAGCCGGTGCCACGCCATTGGTCAGCCTCTTTGGAGGCGCCACCGGCGCGACCTCGGCATCGGGGGATCCGACTCCTTCCAACAACACCGACTCGGCAGCCGTCAACGTCGGCCCGGGCTCGGCCGACGTTTCCACCGTCGTTTCAACGCCCACGATCACCCCGGGGGACACCGCTACTGCGACCATCACGGTCAGCAATGCCGGCCCCTCCGACGCAGACGGGCCGCTGACGGTCGGCTATTCCCCGCCGGTCGGCGCAACGATTGTTGCCCTTCCACTGGGATGCACCGGACCTCTGGACGGACCACTCTCATGCACGATTGCGGGACCCCTCGCGGCTGGCACGTCGGGCACGATCGACATTCTGCTGGCGGCTCCGGCCGATGCCATCCCCGGCGTTTCGCTGACGGGTGGGACCGCTTCGGCCACTTCGCCGACGGCCGACCCGACGCCAGGCAACGACACCGCAACCTCGGAGGCCCTTATCGGACCCCGATCGGCTGACCTTGTGATCAGCGCCACCACCCCGGCCATCACTCCTGGCACCACCGGCATCGTCACCGTGACGGCCCAGAACAACGGCCCGTCGGACGTTGTGTCGGCCACGGTCACCTACAACCCGCCGACCGGAAGCACGGTCGTTGTCACCTCACTGCCGGCCGGGTGTACCGGAGCGGCCGCGGGTCCCATCACCTGCACCATCACCGGCCCCTTCATCGTCGGAGCGACGCCGTCGCTCGACATCGAGGTTGCGGTCGCCTCCTCCGCGAGTGCCTCGTCCACGCTGGTCGGGGGTAGCGTGACTATCGCTTCTTCGGCTGTCGACCCGGCCACAGCGAACAACACCGCTCCGTCCACCATCACCACGACTGCACCACAGAGCGACCTTGCGGTCGGGATAACCACACCCACGGTGTCGCCCGGCGGCGCGGGCAATGCGGTCATCACCGTCACGAACAACGGACCGTCCGACAATCCGGGGCCCGTCACGGTGAGCTACTCGCCGCCCGCGGGTACCACCATCACCAGCCTGCCCGCCGGTTGCACCGGGCCCTTGACCGGTCCGATCACTTGCACCATCGCGGGCCCGATCGCAAACGCAGCTGCGGCAACCGTCACGGTTCCGATCTCGCTGCCGGCGAACGCCACGCCGGGCGACACCCTCGCGGGCGGATCGGCGACCGCAACATCGGCCGCCGGCGACCCGACCCCTGTGAACAACACCGCACCATCAAGCCTGCTTGTCGGCCCGCCGTCCTCGGACGTCTCGGTGACCGTCTCGACCCCGACGATCACGCCGGGCACGACCGGCACGGCCGTCATCACCATGTCGAACATCGGTCCCTCCGATGCACCGTCGGCGACCGTGACGTACAGCCCGCCCACCGGAGTGTCCATCGTGTCGCTTCCGGCGAGCTGCACCGGGGCCATTCCTTCCGGCCCGCTCACCTGTACCATCGCCGGGCCCATCGCAGCCGGCGACGTCGCCACCATTCCGGTCGTGCTGTCGATGCCGGCCAACGCCACGCCGGGAACGCTCACGGGTGGGACTGCCGGCGTCTCGACGCCGAACACCGACCCGAACAGCACGAACGACTCGGCACCCTCATCGGCGACGGTCGGGGCGGCCTCGGCTGACCTGAGCATCGTCACAGTGGTTCCGTCGATCACGCCTGGCACCACCGTCACTGCCACGGTCACCGTGTCGAACGTCGGCCCCTCCGACGCTCCTTCGGCTACGGTGACCTTCACCCCGCCGCTCGGCGTTGCCATCGTCAGCTTGCCGTCGAACTGCACAGGCGTCATCCCGACGGGCCCCCTGTCATGCACAGTGACAGGCCCGATCCAACCAGGCGTACCGCTGAGCTTCCCGGTGCTGCTTTCGGTTCCGGCAAGTGCCACACCCCTCGCAACCTTGACGGGTTCCGCATCGGTGACGTCCACCGTCTCGGATCCGACCACAACCAACAACGCCGGTCCTGTGACGGTGCCGATCGGTGCCGGCTCAGCCGATGTGGCAACCACAGTTGCGAACCCGACGATTGCTCCCGGCGATACGGGTAACGCAGTGATCACGGTGTCGAACGCGGGTCCGTCGAATGCTGCCGGTCCGATCACGGTGTCGTACTCGGCGCCGACTGGCGTTGCCATCACCGCCCTTCCCAGCGGCTGCACCGGTACGTTGCCGGCTGGTCCGCTGTCGTGCATCGTCAGCGGTCCGCTGACCCCCTCAGCACCGGTCATCATCACTGTGCCGCTTGCTCTTTCGGTAAGCGCAGTACCCGGCACATTGCTGGCCGACGGCTCGGCGGACGCATCGTCGTCCACCGCCGATCCGGTTCCGACCAACAATGCTTCTGTCCCTTCTGTACTGGTCGGTCCTGCGTCGGCGGATGTGTCGACGTTGGTGTCGACGCCTTCGATTACGCCGGGCGAGACTGGCAACGCGGTGATCACGGTTTCGAACGCGGGTCCGTCGAATGCTGCGGGTCCGATCACGGTGTCGTATTCGCCTCCGGTTGGTGTCGATATCTCGGTGCTTCCGGCTGGTTGTACCGGTGCGTTGCCGGCTGGTCCGTTGTCGTGCACGTTGGCGGGGCCGTTGGCTCCGGGAACCAGCGCGACGATCGGTGTGTTGTTGTTGGTGCCGGCTTCGACGCTGGCTGGTTCGTTGTCGGGTGGTTCGGCCGGTGCGAGTTCGCCCACGGCTGATCCGGTGGCACTGAACAACACGGTGCCGTCGATCGTGACCGCGTTGGCCCCGTCGGCTGATGTGTCGACGTTGGTGTCGACGCCTTCGATTACGCCGGGTGACTACGGGTTCTGCGGTGATCACGGTGTCGAACGCGGGTCCGTCGAATGCTGCGGGTCCGATCACGGTGTCGTATTCGCCTCCGGTTGGTGTCGATATCTCGGCGCTGCGGATCGGTTGTACCGGTACGTTGCCGGCTGGCCCGTTGTCGTGCACGTTGGCTGGGCCGTTGGCTCCAGGAACCAGCGCGACGATCGGTGTGTTGTTGTCGGTGCCGGCTTCGACGCTGGCTGGTTCGTTGTCGGGTGGTTCGGCCGGTGCGAGTTCGCCCACGGCTGATCCGGTGGCACTGAACAACACGGTGCCGTCGATCGTGACCGCGTTGGCCCCGTCGGCTGATGTGTCGACGTTGGTGTCGACGCCTTCGATTACGCCGGGTGACTACGGGTTCTGCGGTGATCACGGTGTCGAACGCGGGTCCGTCGAATGCTGCGGGTCCGATCACGGTGTCGTATTCGCCTCCGGTTGGTGTCGATATCTCGGTGCTTCCGGCTGGTTGTACCGGTGCGTTGCCGGCTGGTCCGTTGTCGTGCACGTTGGCGGGGCCGTTGGCTCCGGGAACCGAGCGCGACGATCGATGTCGCACTCTTCATTCCCGCCGACACGGTACCGACAACGTCGTTCACCGGCGGCTCGGCCACATCGACATCGCCGACCGTTGACCCGGCGGCGTTGAACAACACGGCGTCATCAGAAGTAACAGCAGGCCCTCGTGTTGCCGACGAATCGATCTCGGTGGCAACACCGGTCATCACGCCGGGAACGAGCGGAATCGCGACCATCACGGTTGCCAACGCCGGTCCCTCTGAGGACCCCGGTTCGGTAACGGTGGATTACACCCCGCCGCTCGGTGTCAGCATCGTCGGTCCGCTTCCGGCTGGTTGTACTGGCGCCGTTCCGGCCGGTCCGATCTCCTGCTCCGTCGCCGGCCCCATCCCGGTCGCTGGCCAGGTGACCTTGGACATCGTGCTGTCGGTTCCGTCGTCGGCCCCGCCGACGCTGCCGTTCAGGAACGGTTTGGCCACGGTGACATCGGCCAACGTCTCGGACCCGGCAACAATCAATAACAGCGGACCTTCGACGGTTGTCACCGAGCTCGGTTCTGCCGACCTGCACACAACTGTGACAACTCCGGCCATCACCCCCGGCACGTCGGGAACCGCGACCATCACGGTTCTGGACAACGGCCCGTCGGATGCGGAAGGTGCCATCACGATCACGTACTCGCCACCAAGCGGAGTGAGCATCACTTCGCTGCCGGCGGGCTGCACCGGAACGCTTCCGGCTGGTCCCATCACCTGCATCCTGTCCGCTCCCATCGCGAATGGTGCTTCGGTGACCATTGCCGTCCCGATCGCGCTGCCTGCGAACGCAGTGGCTTCAACCACCTTGACCGGAGGTTCGGCGTCGGCGGCTTCCACCACGGCCGACCCGAACACCACCGACAACACGGTGGCTGCAAGCGTGCCCGTCGGGCCCGGAGTAGCGGATCTTTCCGTGGCCTCATCAACGCCGGCTCTCACGCCGGGAACGTCTGGCCTGGCCACGGTGACGGTCTCGAACGCGGGTCCGTCCGACGCCACCGGTCCCATCACGGTGACGTACGCCCCGCCGGCAGGCGCACATGTTGACAGTCTGCCGACCGGGTGCACCGGCTCGATTCCTGCCGGCCCGATCACGTGCATCATCGCTGGTCCGTTGGCCAACGGCGCAACGGCCTCGGTCGATGTGCCCGTTTCGGTGCCAGCGAACGTCGTACCGAACTCCACCCTCATCGGCGGATCGGATTCGGTGTCCTGGCTGGGAAATGATCCCGTCGCCGGAAACAACACGGGTCCCACGACGGTCGAAATCACGGCTGGATCGGCCGATGTATCG
Source organism: uncultured Acidimicrobiales bacterium (assembly GCA_963791625.1). Taxonomy (GTDB): domain Bacteria; phylum Actinomycetota; class Acidimicrobiia; order Acidimicrobiales; family Ilumatobacteraceae; genus JANMCE01. The sequence continues at coordinate 777,896 of CAWBTA010000015.1, read as the reverse complement.
GTTGCAATGACCGATGCTCTGGTTGCTCCGGGAACGTCGGGTACGGCGACGGTGACCGTTTCGAACGCCGGGCCGTCCGATGCTGCCGGGCCCTTTACGGTGACCTACGCGCCGCCGGTCGGCGTGGAGATCGTCGGTCTGCCGGCTGGTTGTACTGGAGTGGTTCCGGCTGGCCCGATCTCATGCGTCGTGACCGATCCCCTTGCGGTATCGGGCACGTTTGTGATCGACATCCCGGTGCGTCTCCCCGTCGCTGCCGTACCGAACACCACCTTGACCGGCGGGACCATCTCCGCCACGTCGTCCACGGCCGACCCGGCCACGGGCAACAACACGGCGGCGGTTTCGCAACTGGTCAGCCCGGCGATCTCCGACGTGGAGATCACGAAGGTGACGGTGCCGAATCTGGTTCCCGGCGGCGCCGGCGATGTCGTCATCGACCTGCTGGCCCACGGTCCGTCGATCGCGGAGAGTTTCGATGTCGTGTACACCCTGCCGACCGGCATTTCGGCCGACACGACGAGCCCGAGTTGGGACGGCGCTCACTGCGTGGTCTCCACCGGTGTCGTGACCTGCACCGTGCCAGGACCCCTGACGCCGGGCGCAACGCCAATGTTGACCATCCCGGTGATCAGTTCCCCGATGGCCGTGGGACCGTTCGTGGGTGGGGCGATCAGCCTCGGTAATCTGACCACGTTGGATCCGGATCTGGCCAACAACGGTCCGACTGCGGCGAACCCGCTGCAGGACCTCAGCCACGACACCGACGGTGACGGCATCATCGATGCGCTGGAGTTCGACACCAACGATGACCGTGTCGTGGACGACACGGATGCCGATGGCGTTGCGGACTACCGGGATCTCAACTCCGACGACGACGGTGACGGTCTTCCCGACTCCCTGGAGAAGGGGACCGAGGCCACGCCGCGGGACACCGATGGCGATGGCATCGCCGACTTCCGTGACACCGATTCCGACGGTGACGGCGTGCTCGACATCAACGAGAGCGCCAAGATCAACGGCGTGTTCCAGGATGGCGACGGCGACGGCATCCCCGACTTCCTTGACCCGACCCCGCTGTTCGACCTGACCATCAAAGTGGTGAGCCAGGTCCAGGCAGGCGTGAACCAACCGTCCACCGTTGATATCGATGTGCTCAACATCGGTGGTATGACGGCGCCGAACACGAGCTTCTCGTTCACGGTACCGGCGGGCTTGGACTTCGTGTCCGGCGTGATCTTGGGCAGCGACCTGGTCACCAAGTCGACCGGTGTCAGTCGGCTGAGTCAAAGGGTTGCTTTCAATGATCCGTCGGTGTGCTCGGAGATCGCTCGAGTTGTCACCTGCCAGTACGGTGATCTGGGCCCGAGCGCCCGGGCTCACTTCCGGCTCACCTTCAAGGCGACGCAACGGCAAACCGCTCCGTTCGTGCTTGACTTCCACACAACAGCCGACGGCTTCGAAACGGTGACCACCAACAACAACAGCATCGTCCCCGTTACCGCCCGATCGCTTCCTGTCACGGGCACCGATGTGCGGAACTTGTTGGGCATCGCTACCGTCTTTGCTGCCGTCGGGGCAGCCCTGGCACTCGTTGGTCGGAGGCGCCGTTCGGCCCTCGTCCACTAGTTCGAAGGAGTCACCATCACCGGATGCCCGGCGCGACAGCGCCGGGCATCTTCGTTTCACACCAGTACAGGTTCCCTATCAGGCATCACGACGCTGGATCGGAAGGCGATCACCAGGATGCCGAGCAGGGCGGCGATGCTGCCGCCGATGATGGCCATCTTCGGGTAACCCGTTGTGCCGACCAACAAGCCTGCGCCGATGGCCGCCGCGGCCGAGGCGAAGTAGGTGATCATGTCGGTCACACCCTGCAAACGAGTGCGCTCGTGTTGGGTGACCGCGTCGGTAACCAAGGTACTGCCAGCGACGAAATTGCCGTTCCATCCGAGGCCAAGTACGAACAGCGCGACGATCATCGCTCCGTGATTCACCGGGTTCGCCAGCGCCGCCAAAAGCGCACCGGTAACCATGACAAAGCAGGACGAAATGATCATCGGGACCCGACCGATGCGATCGCACAACCAACCCGAAATGGGGGATGGCGCGAACATGCCGAACACGTGGCCGGAAATCACCGTGCCGATGGCACCCGTCGTATACCCGTTGTCGCGCAGATGCACGTTGGTGACCGACATGATGGACACCATCACGATCTGGTTGACCATCAGCGTGATCACCGGCAGCGTGACTGATGGCCTTCGCAAGCATGCTCGCACATCAACCGGCGCCGCTTCCTCCGCCGCAGTGCGGGGCGGATTGATCGACCGGGCGATGTCCAGTGGATCAGGTCGCAACAACACCGCTAGCGCGACCGCGGCGATGACGAACGCGAGGGCTGCCACGACAAAGGCACCACCCCACTGGTTGTGTCCGAGGCTCTCGAATCGCCTTCCCGCTGGCTCGGCCAGCTTCGGCCCGATCACCACACCAATCGTGGAGGCCCACACCACCAAACCAACGACGCGCGCCCGAGATCCGGCCGTGGTGACGTCGGCGGCGGCAAAGCGACTCTGCTGGTTCGAGGTGTTGGCAACGCCGTACAGCACGAGCGCAACCATCAATAGCCAGTAGTTCGACTGGCGAGATGCCACGACGGCGAGCAGTGCGCCCAACGCGCCAATCACATAACCAAGCGTGAGTCCCCGACGTCGTCCGGATCGTTGCATGTACTTGGCCAACGTGAGCGCGCCGATGGCCGTACCAATCGATGACGCCGCATTCGCGGTGCCCACCCACTTCTTGCCGTGCAGGATGTCCTGCACCAACAGCCCGCCCACCGTGAGACCAACCAACTGTCCCAGCCCACCCAACGCCGCGGTGGCCATCAGGGTTGAAATGATCCGCCGGCGCATCAGCCGCACGCTAGCCCCACGATCTACGGTGGGACGATGGGGGAAAAGATCTCGGCGGCCTCAGCCCGTCGTGTTGCACTGAGTGCGCAGGGTTTCGGCGGGACGAAGCCGACCGGAAAGATCGACAAGCGCCACGCCCGAAAGCTGTTCGATCAGATCGGCCTCATCCAGGTTGATTCGGTGAACGTGTTAGTGCGCAGCCAGGAGCTTCCGATCTTTGCCCGGCTCGGCCCGCACAACCGAAACCTGTTGCCGTCGATGATCGGCGCCGACGAATTGTTCGAGTACTGGGCGCACGAAGCAAGCCTGCTTCCGGTCGGAATGCACCACCTCTTCCGATGGAAGATGACGCCTGATTCGCGGAAGTGGCAATCGGTCCAGCAACTCGGAAGGGACCATCCGGGTTACGTCGAGTCGGTGCTGGCTGAGGTTGCCGATCGGGGACCATTGGCCGCCGGCGAGTTGAGCGATTCGGGTGGACCGAAGAAGGGTTCGTGGTGGGATTGGAGCAAGGGCAAGGTCGCGCTGGAGTACCTCTTTTGGAGTGGGCAGATCACCTCGCGCCGTCGGCCGCACAACTTCGAACGCGAGTATGCGCTGCCAGAGGTGTTCATACCCGCAGCAGAACTGGCCCGGCCCGCGCCATCTGAGCACGATGCGTGGAAGGAACTGCTCTCGTTGGCAGCCCGCCATCACGGCATCGGCACTGCGAAGGACCTGTGCGACTACTACCGACTGAACTTCACCAAGAGCCGTCCGCTCATCGCCGAACTGGTGGAGGAGGGCCGCCTGCTGCCGGCGACCGTCGAAGGTTGGAAGGATCAGGCTTATCTACATCCCGATGCCAAAACGCCGCGCCGTATGCAGACCAGCGCGTTGCTGTCGCCGTTCGACCCGGTCGTTTGGTACCGGGATCGGGCCGAGCGATTGTTCGACTTCCACTACCGCATCGAGATCTATACGCCCGCGCCAAAGCGCATCTACGGGTACTACGTGCTGCCGTTTCTGTTGGATGATCGCATCGTTGCCCGTGTTGATCTCAAGGCCGACCGTCACGCGGGGGCGCTGATGGCGCACGGCGTCTTCAGTGAGCCCGGAAGCGACCCGCTCGAAACCGTTGAGGCGCTGAGGGGCGGAGCTGTTGTCGATGGCCGCGTGGCTGGGACTCGAGCGGGTAGAAGTCGGCCGCGAGCGGAGACCTCGCCGACCTGCTGCGGAAGTCCCTGGCTCGTGACTTTGCGACAAATCCGGCCGTCACACGAAGGGTTCTGTCGCAAAGGCAGCGCCTGCACGCTGATGGCGACATACCCGCCAGACTACGGCGCAGAGCCGACCGCGAACGGTCACGACCCTCTACGCTTTCTTCGTGAGCGATGCGGCCAGCGACAACCCCGACCGTCGGATGCCCCCGTGGATTTTCCGGGCCATCCTCATGTTCTGGGGCACCTACGCTGCCCTCACGCTCGGCCAAAGCGTGGCGGCCAGTCTTAAAGACTTGCTCATCATGCTGCTCGTCTCGCTGTTCCTGTCGCTCGCCATTGAGCCTGCGGTGAACACGTTGGAACGTCGTGGGATGAAACGCGGTCTGGCGACCGGATTGCTGCTCGTCGGTCTCACGCTGCTGACCGTCGCGTTTCTTGTAGCCATCGGTGCGCTGTTGGCCAAGCAGATAACCAGCCTGGTGGATCGGGCACCCGACTATGTGACCAAGCTTGAAACCTGGGTGAATAAGTCCTTCGGGGCCAAGATCGACACCCAGGCCGTTCGCAACCGGATCACGGCCACCGACGGGCCGTTCAAGGGTATTGCGGGCAGCATTCTCGGGTGGTCCACCACCGTGCTCAGCGTCATCTTCCAGTTGCTCGGTGTTGCGCTGTTCACCTTCTACATGGTGGCCGAAGGGCCCAAGATGCGACGAGTTGTGTGCTCACGGTTGCGTCCCGGCGTGCAGGAGCGCGTGCTGGAAGCGTGGGAAGTAGCGATGGATAAGACAGGCGGTTACATCTACTCCCGCGCGCTGCTCGGGTTCTTTTCCGCCTCGTGTCACTGGGTAGTGATGATCGTTTTAGGCGTGCCGTACAACCTGGCGTTGGCGGTGTGGGTCGGCCTGGTGTCGCAGTTCCTCCCGGTGATCGGCACCTACCTGGCAGGCGCACTGCCGGTGTTGGTTGCATTGGCCGATCATCCGTCGCGGGCGGTCTGGCTGCTGGTTTTCATCGTGCTCTACCAACAGTTCGAAAACTACGTGCTGCTCCCACGTGTCACGGCTCGCACGATGGAACTCCACGCTGCCATCGCGTTCGGCGCTGCCATTGCCGGTGGCGCGATACTGGGTCCGGTCGGCGCGGTTCTGGCGCTGCCGCTGGCGGCCAGTGTGCAGAGCTTTCTGACGATGTACGGCCGTCGCCATGAAATCGTTGAGTCCCATCTCACGAATGTGCAGGGAGCGCCGCTGGTTCCGCGGACCCGGCCTATGAAGCCGAAGAGCTAGTGCCCTGACCACGAACGTTCGCGAAAGGAACACAGCTGAGGCCAGTAGGTCGCGCTCTACGGGACCAAAGGCTCTGCACGAACGAGTTCGAAGCATGAGAGAAGATCAACAGGAGGTTTTCGACATGCAAGCACATCCAGGCGATCAACTCTTGATACGTGGCACACACGTCGGGGCGCATGATCGCAAGGGCGAGGTACTCGAAGCGCGCGGCCCGGACCACACCGAGCCGTTCGTCGTCTGTTGGGACGACAACGGTCACACGACACTCTTCTTCCCCGGCACCGATTGCACAGTCGAACATCTCGCCAAGGCCGCGAGCAACGAAGGAGCGAAGTCATGAACGTTGCCGATGTCGTCCTGCGCCCGCCAGTAACGATCCGTCCCGAGGCCACGATCGCCGAAGCCGCGCGGCTCATGGCGAGCGCCGGAGTCGGCGCTCTCGTTGTCGCCGAGAGCGAACACCCTCTCGGCATCGTCACCGATCGTGACCTCGTCATCCGAGCGCTCGCAAAACACGTTCCCAATGACGGCCGGATCGACTCGGTCATGAGCATGAACATCGTGGCGGTCGAGGGATCGTCCGACATCCGAGACGCCATGCTCGCCTTCAGCCACCATGCCGTGCGACGTCTTCCCGTGATGACCTCAGGACGGATCGTCGGAATGCTCACGTTCGACGACGTCATCGTCGCCCTGAGCCAGCAGTTCGGCGAGGTCACGCGGGGCGTGACCGCTCAAATGCTGTTCCCGCACGGCCTCGATGAACCCGCAACGCCAGTGCATCTCAGCACCTAGGTGGTCAGGGCACTAGCTGCTGCGGGTGACCCCGGGGCCAGCGCCCAGCGCATCATCCCGATGACGGCCTGGCTGGCCGGACGCACCAGCACTGCATCGGCAACAGGCGTGAGCGGCAGTCGAAGCGAGAGGCGAGCCCACCAGGGCAGCAGCGATGTCGCCGCCGCGGTAAGGGCGCTGTAGACCGGGAGCGCCAGTGGCGACATCGGTGGGAACAGCAGGAAGCGAGCGGCCTCCCGCGCCTCAGGGATGGTGCGCAGCTCGCGCTGGTAACGCTTCAGTGATGCCTTGATCTCGGCGACCGTGCGCGGCGGGTTCTCGGCTCCGAGGGCATCGGCGATGACGGCCATATCCTCCACATAGCCGTCACGTTGCTCAGCGGTGAGACGGCCCTTCCCGTAACGGTCGTAGGCGACAAGAAAACTCTCAACCTCGGCGATGTGCACCCACGTCAACAGGTGCGGATCATTGGCCTCGTAGGGCACCCCGTCGGTCGTGGTGCCAACAACATGCTTATGCACCCGATGCACGACATCGACGGCCCGTTGCGATTCCGACGCGGGGCCGAACGTGGTGGCGGCCATGAAGTCGGCGGTACGCTGCAGGCGGCCCCATGGGTCGTTCTTATAGTCGCTGTGTTGGGCCACACCGGCCATCGCCACCGGGTGCAGACTCTGCAGGAGGATGGCCCGTAAACCGCCGACGAACATGCTGGTGTCGGAATGCACGATGCGGATGGGTCGATCCTTGGCGAACCATCGCGGCCCGGGCGCAGTGAACAGTTCGACCGATCGTGTGCGGCCGTCCTGACCGCCGACCACGCGTGACCGGATGGCTTCGGCGATGGTGTCCCGCAGATCCATCACCACAGTGTGCCTCTCTGTGGGTCGTGATGCCGAGTCAGGCCGGACGCTACCGTGCTCGGCGTGACCACGATCCGGCTGGCGACACCTCAGGGCCGACGACTTATCGTCGCCACTGCGCTCGGGTCGGGCATCGCCTTTCTGGACGGCACCGTCGTGAACGCGGCGCTGCCGGCCATTGGTCGGGACTTTCACGCGTCGATGTCTGGGCTGCAGTGGGTCGTCACCAGCTACCTACTGGCGGTTGGATCGCTGCTGGTTTTGGGTGGGTCACTCGGAGATCGTCTCGGGCGTCGCAGGATTTTCGTGATCGGCGTGATCGGGTTCTCGATCGCGTCGCTTGGTTGCGGACTGGCACCAACGTTGACGTTGCTCGTCGCGGCACGTCTGGTTCAGGGTGTTGCTGCCGCGCTGTTGGTGCCCGGCAGCCTGGCGTTGATCTCCGCCACTATCGACCCCGCCGATCGCGGCGCGGCGATCGGCCGCTGGACGGGTGCCACCGGTGTCGCCAGCGCGATCGGCCCGTTCGTCGGTGGCTGGCTGATCGATGCGGTGTCGTGGCGGTTGGTCTTCCTCATCAACGTCCCGCTCGCTGCTGCTGCCGTGTTTCTTGCGGTCCGCTTCATTCCCGAAACGCGTGGTGCTGCGGTGGTCGGCCGCCTGGATTTCGGAGGCGCCGCTTCTTTGTCCTTGGGATTGGCCGGCGTTGTCTACGCGCTGATTGAACAGCCGCGTCGCGGTTGGACGCCGGTCGTTGTCGTCGCTGCAATTGTCGGTGTCTTTGCCCTGCTTGCGTTCGCGTGGATCGAGTCGCGGCATCCGCAGCCGATGGTGCCGCTGTCTGTGTTTCGCAATCGCCAATTTGCCGGGGGCAACGCCGTGACCTTCGTTGTGTACGCCGCGCTAGGCGCAGTGCTGTTTCTTCTGACGTTGCATCTGCAACAAGATCTCGGGTACTCAGCGTTGGAGGCCGGGGCGTCCACCTTGCCCATCACCGTGATGATGCTGCTGTTGTCCTCTCGCTCGGGCGCGCTGGCACAGCGGATCGGCCCACGGCTGCCGATGACGATCGGTCCGGTTGTGCTGTCGTTGGCGTTCGTGCTCTTCCGTCGTGTCGCTCCCGGCTCCCGCTACGTTCCCGTTGTGCTGCCCGCGGTCGTCGTCATGGGACTCGGTCTGGTCATCACGGTGTCGCCGCTGACAACAGCGGTGTTGTCAGCCATCACCGACAGCAGGGCGGGCGTCGCGTCGGCCATCAACAACGCCGTGTCCCGCGTCGCCGCGTTGCTGTCGATAGCGACGTTACCGGCGTTGGCGGGGGTCTCGGTCGGTGGCGAACTCGGCCCCGGCTTCCGCAACGCCATGAGCATTTGCGGCGTGTTGTGCGTGGTCGGTGGCGCCCTCGCCTGGGCCACGATCCGCACGCCGAAAACATCCCAAATGCAACTCGCGGAGCCGCTTGCCTAGACTCTCGCCCGCAGTCAGCAAGTCAGGGCCGTTAGCTCATCTGGTAGAGCAGGGGACTTTTAATCCTAAGGTGCTGGGTTCGAGCCCCAGACGGCCCACCTTCGCGCCTTGCAGCGCATCTCGTCGAGGTCTGCGATAGCCGACAAACTGGTTCGACGGCGTCGTGGATCGGGTACGCAGACAGCGTTCAGCCTTTGGGCATTTGTGTCTTGCACACCGCGGGAGCGCTCGGGCGGCGATTGCTAACAACACCACGAGTTAGAGCGGGCACCAGAGGTCGAGCACCTTCTTTCCACGTCAGATGAGTTCTCCGTGGTTGGCGTCCCTCGGTGTACCGCGGGTAGTAGAGGCGCACGAGGTCGATCGGGCACCCCACGGTCACCACCGACGCGACCCGGTCGAACGGTTCGGAGCGCTTCAGGGACGTCGGGTGCGGGAAGGCGGCGTCATGGATGAGGAGGCTCCCGAAGCTGTAGCCGACACAAACAGACCATCAACCATGCCGGCGCTCGCCCGACGCGCCCCGCCACACGTCGCACGCTGGTGCGGCCAGCAAACCCCTGGCCCAACCGGCAATCGGTCAGCTACAAGCCCCGTACCGAAGATGGCGTTCGACTAAAAGCCGGCGTGCGGACCGGGTTGAATCGCACAATGTTGCGACGGCGACTCGCCGGTCGGCGGACGTAGTGAGGCCGAAGTCCCCTACATAGGCGATTCGATCGAGCGCAAGATCAGGCGTATAGCGACGTCGAACGCAACTGGATCTGCAAAGGAGCCCCCGTGCCACCGACCAGTCAGGCTCAGTCCCCCTCAGGGCCAGGCACGCCTGAGTCGATCGAATCGCGGAGCATCACTCGTCTCACGGTCACGAGGTCTCGGGACCGAGCGCGGCATGGAAGTCCGCCGCCGACAACGGATTGGGATCTCTTGCAGCGCGTCCAGTCAGATCTCGCATGGGTGAGTCGCAATAGCGAGGCGTATCAACGCCTTTCAGGAATGTGGGCGATGCTTGACTCCAGTGCGAAGCTTATTGCCGCTCTCACCGCGTCTCTGAGCGTGCTCACCTACTTTGCCGATCGAGGCACGTGGAGTGTTGTGTTTTCGGTTGTTACTGCGGTCGTTACTGCGTTGAACGTTGCGCTCAATCCTGGGGATCGCGCTGCCGCTCATCGTCGGACTTCGAAGGACTACCGTCACCTTCAGCGCCCGATTGCGAACATCCTCACTGCTATTGAGGGTAAGACTGGGACCGTCTACGAAGAGGCACCTGCATGCGATCTGGGGACAGGACAGGTGCGCGATCAGGGTCATTTCTCCCGCCTCGCGTTGAGCGCTGATGATCTCGGCCTCTACTGGGCACAATTCAGCCCCTATCAGGAGAGGATCGAGGAGATTGACGAGAACTCACCTGACCTCAACAGGTGGCTGAGCGGGACCAGCGAACCGCGCTCGGCCATCGGAGTTGCGCTCCTCAAGCGACGTCTGCGTCACGCCCGCCAAGCGCATGAGGCGCTGTGCGATCATTATCGGAGCGAGAGCGAGATGGAGGCTCGATCGATGATGGGGCAGGGGTTGCTGCCGTGACTTCTTCGTCGAGTTCACCGCAGCAGCTGACGTTGGGTCGCGGTCTGGCCCTGTTGGGGTCGATGGTGGTGGCCGTGGGCGCTGTTGCTTACGCCTGGTCAGGCGCGCCGTGGGCTCGCCCGCTGGAGTGCCGTGGTTTGATTCCGCCGTTGCTGTTCTCGGGGCAGCGGAGCGAGTTCCAACGGTGGGTGGCTGAGGGGTGCTTGTTGACGGGCCATGCCCCGTACGACGCTTTGGTGGTCTTGGTCGGTTTGTCGGTGGTCTTCGCCGTGCTCACGTCGCTTTTCTTGTATCTCTGCTGGCCTCCCCGTCCGACGTCGGCCGTTCAGGCGCGGAAGAAGGGTGGGCCGTGGTTTCCGCTCGCACCGAGGACGAGTGCCGTGACCAGCACCAAAGAAAGTGGTCGCCGCCGTCCACCTCGGGAACGATCCTGGTGTTGCATTCTCGCGTACCCCCGACATCTCTCGACCTCCAAATCAGTCACGTGGTCGGCCATTTGATGATCTTGAACCGCTGCCATCGCCCTCGGTCCGTGGGCCGACTCGCACATCGGCGGAGCCTCCATGCATCAACGTTCGCCGGAGGTACGTGGCCACGACAGGGTCGGAGGTCCTCAGAAGGCTTGGCGTCGGCCTACTGTGAAGCCGGTCAGGAATGGACCGAGGTCCCTAGGCGGCGTCGATCCAACGCCTCATAATTGGGCGATGGCTCCATCGCGCGCGGCGAGCGGCACGGGGCAGGATACGAACCGTGCTGCGACAACCGATCACGACATGACACGCTCGCCGGTGAACGTCGTTCGAAGACCGGAGGGATGATGGTCGGTGTCGGGGACACAAGTGTGGTCGCATGTCCGGCCTGCCGGAGGAAGAACAGGGTGCCGACGGTCGCCATGGGGACACCGAGGTGCGCGTCGTGCCATCGGCCGCTCCCGTGGGTGGTCCACGCCGGCACGGACGATTTTGCGGCCGTTACCCAAGCACCGGTTCCGGTGCTGGTCGATCTGTGGGCTCCTTGGTGCGGGCCGTGCCGCACCATCAGTCCGCTGATTGAGCAGGCAGCGCGAGACCGGGCCGGCCGGCTCAAGGTCGTGAAGGTGAACGTCGATCTGGCCCCCGACGTTTCGCAGGCCTTCGGTGTACAGGGCATCCCAACCCTTCTGATGCTCCGCGATGGCCAGGAGGTCTCCCGAAAAGTTGGCGCCCTCCCTGGGCATGCGCTGCAGAGCTGGATCGAGGAAGTTCTATCGAGCGCTCGAACGTAGGGCACCGACGGCAACGGTGCCACTTCTGCGAGAAGGCGCCGGGTAGTCGAGGCGACCGATTTGCGTCGATCGTTCGCTGCTCGTTCGAGCCTGGGGCCACTCGGGCGCGGTCACGCCGACGGCAGACCGAACTTCGGGTAGTCGTTCTCGACCATCGTGACGTACGTCCAGACGCGGTACTGGTAGTGGCTGACCCGTACCAGGAAGTCGCGCATGCCCTTGGGCCAGACGCCCGTGAACAGCACGGCGAACCAGCCAATCAGGGCCACCGCTGCGGCACCGATGAAGAAGATCAGCAGCACGATGTAGTGAGGAATGGCCTTGAGGACATTGAGTGCCGCAGACCGGGGCACCGACTCCGGCACTGCGGGCAGGTTCAACCGCACGGCTGGGTAGCTGTTGTTGTCGGCGGGTTCGGTGGTGAACTCGAATGGTGGGTACGTCTCGGACCAGCCGACCAGGAATCCGTTGGCGCGCGTGTTGTACCGCTCGTACATCGCTATCACCCCATACAGGCCGGACCGAGCGCGCCAGGGCACAAGGTCATGTCCGCCCGATCAATCGGCGCCTTCCGACCATCGGGACAGATGGGTGCCCGATCGGGAGGTGGCGTCACAATCGTTTCTCGATACACCCGAGCGCTCGTGGCGTCGACTAGATGACGGCGGCCGATGCCACGTCGATGATGAGGCGGGGTGGGTTGTTGAGCGTCATCACGCGGAATGGTGGTCTTGTCCATGTGCTTATCGCCCACTGCAGCACACCTTCGTAATCGCCGACGCGAACCACCTCGTGCACGGCCGGGTAGCCGGCTCCGACGCGTGCCGGACCCGTGTACGTCTCGCGGAACACCTCGCCGGCGAGATCGACACCCGACGCCGACGACATGCGCACCATCAGCACCCCGTCGGCCAGCAGATCAACGGGGAGGTCGGACGGGTCGGCGGTGATCGGGGGAGGGACGTAGTGCACGAAGTAGCCCGGCAGGTAGTTCGCAAACTCGAACACCACCCGCTCGAACCCGGGATGGCGTCCGGTACGCACGTCGACCAGTGCAGAAGTGATGCCGGGCCCGCCCGGTGTGTCGGGCGTTGAGACAGATTTCGTTGCGAAGCCGGTAAGACCGGATGGCAGCGCCAGGCTGAACCGGACAGCAACCGCGAACCAGCTGACGATATGGCCGTCCTCGGCGGAGGTGTCGTAGGCAACCACGATCCCCGATCCGGTGCCGATCGAGTCGAGCGCAACGCTCGCTTCGAAGGGTCCCCACAGCGGGTTCCCCTGGGTGTCGTAGATGGGCCCCCGTCCGGTGGTGAACGTCGACAGAAGCACACGACCCGAGTTATCGATTACCTTCAGCGCAACGGTGTTCTCGAACGTCGTGTTCGACCCGGCGATGCGAAACGGCGAGGTCACCGTTGCGTCCGGAGTCGGGTCATCGATGATGACCCTCGGTTTGAATTCCGGGAAGTCGCGGCGGCGCAGCTCTGTCGAGACGATGATGCCTTCACCGCCGAAGGAGTCGACATCGGCTCCGTCAAGTCGCAGACGAACGCCATCGACTCCGGGGATGTCGGTGGCCGTGTACACGAGTTGGGCCAATCGAGCGGTCATGGAGAGGCTGCCGCCGCCCGACTCGAATTGGCGCGACAGGTCGACCGTCGCCGTACCGTCCGCGAGGGACACGGACCGAACGGAGGAGCCGTGGGGAATGGCCGTGACGAGGCCGTCAATCCGGCCGATGTCGTCGGGGCGAGGCGGCTCCAGTAACGCCGCGATGGCCTCCGTCTCTGACGCTGCGTACCGATACACCGGAACCATGCGTTCTTCGAGGAGGAACCAGACCCGAACAAGCTGGCTGCCCGCCGGGATCGTCGAGGTCGGCACCGATGTCGTCGTCGTGGTGGTGGTCGACGGTGTTGTGGTGGCGGTCGATGTTGTAGTGCTGGTTGTAGCTGGCGCGGTGGCGGGTGGTGCGGTCGTGGATGGGGTGGTCGGCGCGGTGGTTGTCGTCGCCGGCGGTGCGGTGGTGCGTCCTCCGCATGCGATCAGGGCGACAGTCGCAAGTCCGGCAACTGCCGTCGAGAGTCGTCGCATCGCTGACCATCCTTTGTGTGAACTGTTGTTATCGTCCGGCGCGTCGGGCACGATTCAACAGGGTCGCTGTGCTGGGTAATCGCGGGACCTCGTGCCCTAGTTTTAGATGTCCGCACACCGCACGATGATGATGGAGGTGTGCGAATGGTTCCAGTACAGATCGTCGGTCTGCACGTCGATCCGGCCTCCGGCGTGTCGGTCGTGCTGCTCGGTGAGCTCGGCGAGGTGAAACGGGTCCTTCCGATCTTCATCGGACCGGCCGAGGCGTCGGCGATCGCTGTTGGCCTCAGCGGTGTGGTCCCGTCCCGGCCGCTGACCCACGACCTGCTTCTCGATGTTCTGCGAACGAGTCGCTCCACGCTTGATGCAGTCGAGGTGACCGAACTCCGACAGGGTACCTTCCTGGCGGATCTTGTCGTATCGTCCGCCGACGGCGAACAGCGCATCTCAGCGAGACCGAGTGACGGTATCGCACTCGCCGTCCGATGCGCGGCGAGGATCAGTGTCGCCGATCAGGTGCTAGACGACGCTGCCGTTCCAGTCGACCACAACGTTGGTGAACCGTTCGCCGACGAGGAAGTGGAGGAGATCGTCGCCGATTTCCAACGCTTCCTGGCGTCAGCCGAGCCCGCTGACTTCCTCGACGGTGACCAATCGCCCGAGTAATCGGCAGTCCTGTTGCCCGAACGTCAACGTGAGTCCGGTCCCATGGCCGTGAAGGAACTCGGCGACCTCGCGCCCCGGCCAGCCCGGTCTCGCGCCGGCCGGCTCAAGGTCGTGAAGGTGAACGTCGATCTGGCCCCCGACGTTTCGCAGGCCTTCGGTGTTTAGGGCATCCCAACCGTTCTGATGCTCCGTGAGAAGGCACGTGGCAGTCGAGGAGACCCATTGCTCGTGTTTGGTGTTTCGCACCACGGATGCTCACCCGCCGCTGGATTCGAGCAAGCTCGCCATCGCGTTGCCCACGAGGCGACGGGCCTCCGCTGCGATCGGAACGATCTCGTCCCGCCCGATGATCGTGCTCATCAAACCGGGGTCCATGGCCTCGACGAGCACGCCATTATCCACTTCACGGACGACCACATTGCACGGAAGTAGTACTCCGATCTGGGGCTCGACGTCGAGAGCAGCATCCCTGGTCGGAGCCTTGCATGGTGGTTGTAGGAGCAACTATCGGGGCCAACCTGCCGGTTGTCTCGGCTTCTATGAAGTGGTGGCGCGGTGAGCGAGGAAGGCGTAGCCGTAGACATCGAAGGAACGCGCATTCGCTTCGCCGTGGGCGCCACCGAAGGTGTCGACGGGCGGACCAATGGTGACACGTTCGAAGCCGCTGTCCTGCAGCATCTTTTGCCAGCCCGCACGGGGCAGCCCGCCTGCGATTCAACCGGTCCAGAGATCGACGTCGCGCATCGCTTCGATTGGTACGGGGCGGCCGTTGGCGATGTCAGCGAATTGCAGTATGCCGCCGGGACGCAGCACACGGAAGATCTCGGCAAATACGGCCTGTTTTTCGGCGCAGAGGTTAATGACGCCGTTGGAGATGACCACGTCGGCCCACCCGTCGTCGACGGGGATGCTCTCGGCGAGTCCTTCGCGGAACTCGACGTGATCGAATTCCAGGTACTCAGCCGTCGCCCGTGACTTGGCAAGCATCTCCGGCGTCATGTCGATCCCGATCACACGACCCGTCGGGCCGACCTGGGTGGCAGCGATGAACGAATCGAACCCCGCGCCTGCGCCCACGTCGACGACTCGTGAGCCGGGTGCGATAGTCCGCAACGAGAACGGGTTGCCGACACCGGCGAAGGATTCGACGGCCCGATCCGGCAGCGCATCGACGATGGTGTCGTCGTATCCGAGACGGGTCGCAAGTGGGCGGCCCGTGTGGAAGTGGTGGGTGCCATGCGGGTCGTTGGCGACGTCGCGGTACTTCTCGCGCACTTGTGAGCGCAGCGTGTCGACATCTACAACAGGCTCGTCAGACATAATCAGCCCCCTGCTCCGTGATCCACCATCAATATGTTCAAAGTACGCCTTGAATAGATCCAGGGCAAGCAGGAGTGTTGGATGTCATGCTGCGAGCAGGGGCCGCAGGGCTGGCTCCATGGCGAGCCATGGGTGGCCCCGGTGGGCGTTGAGTTCGCCCGCGGCCCGCCATCCGGCGAGGTCAATCAGAATCCGACATCCTTGGAGGTTGCGGTACCAGTCGAGGGTGTCGCTCTCCACGGGGTGTGGCCCGATCTTTCGATAGGTGGCGATGAATCGGTTGGCGATGCGGCGTGCTGCGGCGTTGATGACCGGACGCAGCGGCGAGGGGGTGTCGAGCGGTGGGTTGGCGAGGAGCAGGTGTGTGAAGGCGAGGTCGTACGCGGGGTGGGCGATCTGGCCGGCAGTCCAATCGAGCACGGTCATCTGGTTGCCGTTGGTGAGAATGTTGAATGGGTGAAGGTCACCATGGCAGACCACGCGCAGTTTGGGATCAGGCCGGGATCCGGCGAGTCGCTGCAGCGCTCGCTGTAACGGTGCGTCGTCGAGTTCGCGGGCTCGTGTCTGGTAGTGGCCGAGGAGACCGTCGACGCCGATGGTTCGGGCGGTTGCCTTCGCGAGTGCGGCTTCGATGGGCGCGGGATCGAGTCGGTGGAGGTCGGCTGCGGCGCGAGCAAGGGTGTCCGGGAGCCCGGTCGCTAAGCGTGGGAGAGCGGTGAGCGCACGCAAGCCGCTGAGCCCGCCGAGCAGTGGTGCCCCTTCGGCGTGGTCCATGACGCACCAGGCGCGACCGGCAGATGGTGTGAGGTCCGAAGCACGTACGACAGGGGTTGGATAGCGCTGTTGCGCGACGGAGGTCTGGAGGGTGGTTTCCCAGGCGGCGAGGTCGGCGTCGGGTGCGAGGCGGAGCACGACCCGGCCGGGGAGGTCGCTGCCGGCCGACCCGTTGAGGGTAAGGATCCACATCTCGGCCCAGAACCCGCCGCCCAGCCTCTGTGGCGGCGCGCCGAGGAGCAGGTGAGGGAGGTGGAACTGACGACGAAGTTGATCGAGGACGGTGTCGAGTTCGGGTGGATGATTGACGGGTGGGACTTCATCGGCAATACTCACGTCAATGACCGTAACGGTAAATACCGGCAATGTCTAGAGATCTCCCACAATCGTGGTCGATCGATGAGTTGGCTGCGATGGTCGGTGTCCCGACGCGGACGGTGCGCGAGTACCGA
This sequence comes from uncultured Acidimicrobiales bacterium, assembly GCA_963791625.1. Lineage (GTDB taxonomy): Bacteria > Actinomycetota > Acidimicrobiia > Acidimicrobiales > Ilumatobacteraceae > JANMCE01. The sequence continues at coordinate 761,202 of CAWBTA010000015.1, read as the reverse complement.
ACCCTCGGCCTGCTCGACCCGCCGCGCAAGCAAGGAAGGGTGGGCCGCTACGACGAATCCCATCGCCAGCGGCTCGAGTTGATCTCCCGCCTACAGGAGCGCGGCTACTCGTTGGCGGCGATCCGCGACCTGTGCGCTGCGTCGGTGTCGGGCCGCTCGCTCGATGATGTCCTCGGTGGGTCGAGTGCAGCAGTAATCGACGAGGGGGCCGTCTCGTATACGCCCAACGAGCTGGTGGAGGCCGTTCCGGCGATGGCGGACGAGGGCATCCGGGCGGCGGCGATCCAGGCCGGGCTGATCCAGGTCGGCGATGATGCCTATGGCACGAGATGGCACGTCCGCGCGCCGGCGTTGCTCGCCCTCGTCGGTGACGCGATTGCCGGCGGCGCCGAACCGGCCGCGGCGATCCGTATGGCCGCCGGTCTTGCCTCCGGCGCGCGCGTGCAGGCGAAGGCATTTGCCGACATGGTCGTCGGCGAGTTGTGGCATCAAGATGCATCGGCGGAACTCGTCTCGATGGGACGGCGAGCCAGGCTGCAACTCACGCAGGCCGTGGCATCCTTGGTCGTGCACGAGGTCGGCGTCGAGCTCCGGGCACGCGCGAAGATGCCCGGCGGCGCTGGCCTCGACGATCTCGTGGACGCGCTCCGAGTCGGTGTCGTGCGCAGCCGAGGAAGCCAGCGATGACCGACACGGGACAGCCAACGGACTGGCGCTTGGCTGGTCAGCGCGTCTCGTCGGCTGTGAGCGCGCGCCACGCTTGGAAGCCGCCGATGAGGTCGGTGGCTCGGCACAGCCCGAGGGCTCGAAGCTGCGCGGCGGCGAGGCTCGACTGGTACCCCTCGTTGCAGACGATTACGACGCGCGTGTGGTAGCTGGCGGCTCCCTCAATGCGGTGCTCGCAGGATGGATCGAGTCGCCACTCGAGCACGTTGCGATCGATGACAACCGCCCCTGGCAGCGCACCGTCGCGTGATCGTTGCTCGACCGGGCGGATGTCGATGATCAACGCGCCGCCGGCGTGTTCGTCGGCGAGCTGTGCGGGCTCTACCCGATCGAGTGCGGCGCGGGCTTCGGCGAGAATCCGCTCGATCGACCGCCGGTCGCCGCCTTCGCTGTTCATTGGGGGTGCGTCTCGTACATGCGGAACGCGACCACCAGGCCGGAGAGAGCGGTGAGTGCGGCGACGGCGTAGATGGCGGCGGGGATCGAGATCAGGTCGGCGAGGATGCCGGCGAGGAGGGCGCCGACGGCAAAGCCGCCGTCACGCCAGAGCCGGTAGATGCCGACCGATCGCGCCCTCCAGGCAGGGTGGGCGACATCGCCGATCGCGGCGAGAAGGGTTGGATACACCATTGCAGTGCCGGCGCCGAGGACCATCGCCCCAACCGCCCATGAAGCGAAGCTGCCAGTGGCGGCGATCCAGGCGATGGCGACTGCTTGGGTGAGCATCCCCCCGACGATCAGTGGTTTACGGCCGACGCGGTCTGAGAGGGCTCCGGTGTAGAGCTGGCCGGCACCCCACACTGCGGGGTAGAGCGCGGCAAGGACGCCGATTCGTCCGATGGACATGCCGCTGGCGGCGAAGAAGATCGGGAACAGACCCCAGGCGAGCCCGTCGTTGAGGTTGTTGACAAGACCGGCCTGCGAGCACGATGACAGTGCTCTGTCGGTGAATGATGTGAGCTTGAAGATCTGTCCGGTGGTGAGGTCTTGGTGGTGTGCACCGCTCGTGGCGACGTGGTTGGCCGCTTCGTGGCGGGCGTGGCCGCGGGTCTCGCGGACGAAGAACACTGACAGGCCGAGGCCGAGCGCGGCGTAGGCGATGCCGAGGAAGAACGGCTCAGGGCGAAGTCCCCAGCGCTGCGCGATGTAGCCCGTGGCGAGCGCCGTGATGGCAACGGCGCCGTAGCCGGCTGCTTCGTTGAAGCCCATCGCGAATCCGCGACGGGCAGGCCCGACGAGGTCGATCTTCATGACCACCGTGGTCGACCATGTGAGGCCTTGGTTGACGCCGAGCAGGACGTTGGCGAAAATCACCCATCCCCAACTCGGTGCCCAGATCAGCATCAATGGGATCGGCAGGGCGATGATCCACCCGGCCACCAGCACCGGCTTGCGGCCGTACCGGTCGGACAGCGTGCCCGCGATGAAGTTCGTCGCGGCCTTCACGGCGCCGAACGCGACGATGAAGGTGAGCGTGGCCGTGAAGGCAGTGAGTCCGAACTCCTGCTTGGCGAGGAGCGGGAGCACGGTGCGTTCCTGGCCGATCATGCCGCCGACGAGCGCGTTGACGCCAACAAGTAAAGCGAATTGAGCGATGTTCTGGCGAAGGCCCAGCCGCAACGGTGCCTCAGTCTTGGGAACGCTCATCAATCTGTCTCCAACGATCGACCGGTCGCTGCGGACCAGGTATCGGGTCCACCGTCAAGCACCACCAGGTGATCGTCGTATGCGAGCGGAGAGGATGCTGGCCCCGGTCATCGCGCGTTCACCATGGCCACACATCACCGCCATTGGTCCGGCGGTGAGATTCGCCTCAGGCAAAGCGCCGAGCTCGATGTTGATACTGCCGGGGACGTGCCCGGTGGTGTACTCGTTGCTCTGACGGACATCGATCACTTGACCAATCATTCCGGCAGGGTCGACGAGTGGAATCGTGCCCACCGTGCGGCCAGAGGCAGTCCACGCGTCGATGCCACCTGCGAGCTCGCCGAGGAGGTGCTCATGGCCGACATCGAGGCACTGTCGGACGAGATCGTCGCGGTCCTGACCCTCGTCGAGAACGAACGCGACAGGCCGGTTCGCTTCGACAAGCCAGCCGAACCAACTCGCGAACACCGGGCGCAGAGTGATCGACAATGCACCCGGCACATGCGCCGCCGAGAACGCAGAAACAGGTCGCGCATCGACGACGACGCCCCCAGCGGCGACGTGCCGATCGACATCGTCAGCGCTGAGGGCGGACAGGAGAGGCAGCGAGTCGTAGCGGACGGGACCGAGCCGGTTCAGCTCCGGCAATCGAGCGAAGTACGAGGGAAAGCTGCCGAACCCGGCGACCAAGCGATCTACGAACTCGTTCTCGTCGGTGATCGAGAACAATGCATTGGCGCGGCGTTCGTGCCCGAGGGTGGAGGTGCGCTGCGACGCGCCCGGTGCCGAGCAAAACGATCCGGCCCCATGTGTTGGGTACACCGCGAGCGCATCGGGCAACTCATCGAACCGGCGCAATGCGACGAACATCTTGTGGGCCAGCGGCACGGCCAGGTCCGGTCCGCATAGGTCTGTTCTCCCAACGGTGCCAACCATGAGTGAACCACCGGAGAACAACGCGACCGGTGTGCCGCGGTCGACAAGGAGGTAGGCGTGATGGTCCGGTGTGTGACCCGGGGTCGCCAGCGCGACTATTTCGACGTCGGCGGCGAGGGCTACGTGCTCTCGATCGCGAACCGGTCGATGCGGTGACTCGAGATGCGATGCAGCGGGAGCGATGAACGTCGCTCCGGACCGGGCGGCCAGCGCCGGACTGCCCGTCACGTAATCAGCGTGTGAATGCGTATCCAACATCCACGCGAGCCGAAGGCCCAAGGTCGTAACCAGGCGCTGCTGGGCGGTGGGGAACCGGGGCGGATCGACCATCGCCGCAGTGCCGTCGCCGAGGTCAATCACATACGACGAGTGACCGAGGCCCTCATCGACGAACCCATGAACGCGCACGGTTCCTCCTCAAAGAACAACTTGAATAGTCGCGACACGGACGCTACCTTGTCAAGTGGATCTTTGAACACGGAGGTAGCAGTGGGGAACCGAAGCAAAAAGGACGCACTTTTCGACGGGTTCGCAGAAGTCGCCAGGGCGCTCGGCAACGGTCGCCGGACCGAATTGATCGACGTACTCGCCCAAGGTGAACGCCACGTCGACGAGCTCGCCAGCGAGATCGGCCAAAGCGTCGCCAACACGTCGTTCCACCTCCGCACCCTCGCCACCGTGGGTCTCGTCACCACCCGGCGAGATGGCAATCGCATCTACTACCGGCTCGCCTCAGAACAGGTCACTGCGTTGTGGGCATCGCTTCGCTCGGTCGCTGTCACCCACCATGACGCCCTCGATGATCTCGCCAGCGCCTATCTCGGGCACCGCGACGACCTCGAACAGATTCGCCGCGCGGATCTTGCCCAGCGTCTCATCGATGGCGACGTGATCGTCATCGATGTCCGTCCCGGTGCTGAGTACGCCGCCGGGCACATCGCTGGCGCGGTGTCCATCCCGATCAAGCAACTCGCTCGCCGTCTTCGCAACCTGCCCGAGGGTGTCGAAATCGTCGCCTACTGCCGCGGCCCATACTGCGTGTTTGCCGACGAAGCCGTCCAGCTCCTGCGCCGTCGTGGGCGCCATGCCCGCCGTCTCGAGGACGGCTTCCCCGAATGGCGGAATGCCCACCTTTCGATCGAGTCCACCGCTACTTAGGAGATCACGTCATGAATGTCCTGGTCATCCCCGGAGATGCTCATCCCGGACGCCCACCGGTCCAGCCTCGACGAGGTAACCGACTGGGCGCTCTGGGCCGACAAGACGATCACGTTCTGAACACCAGCACCGGATGCCGTTCAGGTCGCCGACACCTTCAACTTCGATTACGGCGAGAGCGACGACCGTGCCCCCTTTCTCGCAGCAGCTCGCGTGTCGCCAAGAGTGACGATGGGACGTTCGGCCCTTGTTCCCGGGTTTTCGGCCCATCGGGATGTGACTCTCGGCCACGGCGGCGGTCCGTCGCGGATGCGTACTTTGCAGCTACCCATCAAACCGCTCCATGCCGACTGCAGAGAAGGACAATATTGTGAAACGTCGCACGCTCGATATCGCGTTCAGCATCGGAGGCATCGTCTTCAGCGCGTTGCTTCTCATCGTTGGCCTGATCCTGACCAACCAGAAGAACTTCGCCAAGAACTACGTACGAGATCAACTCGCGGCACAGGAGATCTCGTTCAAGTCAGCGGACACGCTCGTGTCCGACGCCGACTTCCAAGCCACCCTTTTGAAGGCATTTGGCACGCAGGCGGCTGTTGACGGATTCGTTGCCGACAAGCACCTCACGTCAGAAGCTTCGTCGAAGTGCCTCAAGAAGTACGCGGGCAAGCAGATGCTGACTGGCAAACAGGCCGAGTGCTACGCCGAGGACTTCATCCGGCTGCACGCCCTTGAGGCCAGCGTCGTCGACGGGAAGAGCTACACCTACGCAAGTATCGGACCACTCGTCACTGCAGCGAACAAGGCCGTAACCGATGCCAAGACCGCTGGCAAACCCCAGACCGAGATCGACAAGCTGCAAGTCACCGCGACAGGGCTCCAAACGAAGCGAGTCGACACGCTCTTGCGCGCGGAGACGCTGCGAGGCTTGCTCCTAACGTCATTCGGGTTCAGTGTGTTCGGCGAGCGTGCTGGTCAAGCGGCCCTGGTCTGTTACGCCGCCGCGCTCGTCCTCTTCCTGCTCTCGATTGCCGGTTTCGTCCACGCCTTCGCGTCGAAGAAGGCCGACAAGGTCTTACTCAAGGTGGAGTGACAATCTCCAGCTGGGCCAACGGGGAGGGCCGAAGGACACACACCATCGTGACCAAGCTCCCTTGAGCGTGCGAGCGGTCCGGCGCATGTTTGAATCATGACGAAGACCATCTCGCTGTACGAACGGCTCGGAGGATCGAGTGGTATCTCGGACCTGGTTGTGGAGTTCTACGAACGCGTGCTGAACGATCCCGTTCTCGTTCCGTTCTTTCACAACACTTCGATGGATCATCTGCGCCTGATGCAGGTGGAGTTCTTCACGATCGCCTCCGGGGGGCCGTCGACGAGCAGCACAATGTCACTGAAGGAGGCACACGGTGGTCGCGGTATTGCCGACAAGCACTACCAGCGGTTCGTCGAACACCTCCTGGCGACTTTGGGAACACGCGGACTCGAGCCCGACGACATCGACCGAATACTTGACCGGCTTGCGCTCGAGCACGATGGCGTCGTGGACGCGCCAGGCCACCCTGACTAGAGGCACGAAGACCAGCGCGGAAACGGGGCACGATCAGGCTCACGACCGGCCGAGCCTGCCGACCGTCGGGAGGATGAGCATAAGCAAATGACAGAGACACGACCGCAGGCCTCAGCTCCGAGCCTGACACAAGTCATGATGCCAACCGGCGAAGAAATCGCCGCCGGCCGTAGGTGCCTGCACCGCAAGACTGCGACGATCGCTCTCCTCTTCGCAGCCAGCTACACCGGGTTGGTATTCGCCAAGGTCAACCTCGTTGGTCGCGTGGCGTTCGCTGCTCTCCTCGTGATCGCAGCAGTGGCCACCGCCACCAGTGTGATGCACGACGGCAACCACGGTGCCTACAGTCGTTCGACTCGAATCAATCGGCTCGCCGGTTGGAGTTCAGACCTTCTTGGGGCCAGCTCATTCCTCTGGCGCTTCAAACACAACACGCTGCATCACGGCAACACAAACGTGGTCGGATACGACACCGACATCGACCAGATGCCGTTCGCTCGACTTGCTCCCCAGCAACCGTGGCGAGCGTGGCACCGCTATCAGCACATCTACATGTGGATTCTCTACGGGTTTCTGACCCTTCAGTGGTTTTTGATGTCGGACTTCGCCACCCTGCGGCGGGGCACGGTAGGCGACCACCCGTTACGCATCCCGCCCCGCAAGCGCGACATCGTGCTCATCACGTTCGGTAAGGCACTCCATCTCGGGTGGGCGATCCTGATTCCCCTGGCGTTTCACCCCTGGTGGGGCGTGCTCGCGTTCTACCTCGCGTCTTCGTGGTCGGTCGGCTTTCTCCTTGCCAACATCTTCCAGCTCGCCCACTGCGTCGACCGTGCCGAGTTCCTCACACCTGATGCACCACGGCGGGGAGCTGCGTTCGAACTGCACCAACTTCGAACCACAGTCGACATCCGCTGCCCCGTTCCAATCTTGAAGCATTTCGTGCGATGGCTGATGGGCGGTCTTGACTGCCAGATCGAGCACCACCTCGCACCGAAGCTTCCGCATACCACCTACGCTCGCATCGCGCCGCGACTCGAAGCGGCGTGCATCGAGCGCGGCGTGACCTATCGCGTGCACCCCACGGTGACCGAAGCGGTTCGTTCACACGCTCGCTGGCTTCGCCGAATGGGTCAACCACCGGCCGAACCGTCATCGAACCAGCAGCCGTCCGTGGCGTGAAACGAACGCCTTCACTCGTCGGGTTGGTGAACCCTCGGAACTCCACCCCACCATGTGAGCGTCGCGTCGACACGTCTGGAGGCACGCGGGCCGCGAGGCGGGGACCTTCGACTCTTGGAACGAGGCCAGACCGATGCCATCGTGAGGTCGGAGGTGGTTCATATGTCAAACGCAACCCGCTCCGTAAAATTCGCCGCGTCCGCCGGTCCGCTTGAGGCCACCGTCGTGACCGACGGCAAAATCACCGAACGTGAATGGGAGCGCGCCATTGCCCATGTTGCGACCGTGGTGGAGGACATCGATGACAAGGTCCTGTTCGCGAAGGTCAAGCTGCGCATCGCGCCCGACCCTGCCCGCGAACGGCCGGCGTCGGCCGAAGTGACACTCGACATCAACGGTGACCTCGTCCGAGTACACGCCGCAGCGCGATCGTTGCGCGAGGCCACGGCGATTGTGCATGATCGGCTGCAGGACAAGCTCCGTCACCGCGCTCAACGGCGCTCATGGCTTCGCTCACGGATCGGTGAGCAACCTCCGGGAGAGTGGCGACACGGCGACCGCGGAGCTCACCGGCCGGACTACTTCGATCGTCCCGCCGGCGAGCGCGAACTCGTCAGCCACAAGTCGTTTGCCGTTGACGAACTTACATTGGACGAGGCCGCGTTCGACCTCGAACAACTCGACTACGACTTTTACCTCTTCCGAGACTTGGCCACCGGCGAGGATGCGATGATCCAGCACGGACCCGGCGGGAGCTTGGTCTTGTCACTGCTTCGTCCCGCAACGGTCGACCGCCAACCAACGGCGGTGAAACTCGAGGTCTCCGATGTCGCCGCGCCCCGGTTGACTATCGACGAGGCCATCGAGCGCCTCGACGCCGACGGCGAGCGCTTCGTGTTCTTCGCGAACGCGGACACCGGCCGCGGCAACATCGTGTACCAGCGCTACGACGGCCACCACGGCCTCATCACCCTCGGAGACTCGCAGGCCAAACACGGTTGAGGGTTCTCCTACCCGTCAATGAGCAGACCGCGGGCGAACGCGGCCTGGCCGACGTGCTGCAGGCAGTCGTCGGCGATGCTGACCAGTCGTACGCCGAGCGTCACCGGAGGTTCCCAACTCTGGTCGACGATGCGATCAAGCTCCGCGGCGGTCAGCTGTTCTAACGCCGCTCGCGTCCGCTTGTCGACAGCGACGAGGTAGCCCATCAGCACGTCGGTCCCGACGGGCCGGACCGCCGCGACCTCGGCGGCTGAGTGGCCGTAGCCGGTGTTCGAAGGGTCTGCTTCCAGGCCGAAACGGGCGGCCCACTCGCCCGTGACCCAGATCTGCTCGACATCGAGGATCTCGGACATGTGATCGTCCTGGACCCGGGTGAGGTGCCACACGAGCCACGCGATCGTGTTCGCTCCGGGCGCAGGCCGCTCGGTGAGTCGATCGACACCAAGTCCTTCCACGGCATCGCGTGCTAGCGGGGGGATCCGGCCGTAGAGCTCGAGCAGCAACGCGGCAGACGTCCACCGCACCAGTCCAGCACAAGTTGCGATGCCTACCGGTCGATGTGCCGGTAGCTCACTGTGGCGCCAACAACCGACACTGCCGCCAAGACACCCGCGACGAGCAGCGCCTTCGCCGCCGCAAGCGTCCCATGTTGACCAAGCGCGTCGTTCGCGCTGGATACTGTCGGCGCCGAGGAGCCTGAAGAGCATGATCGCTCCGACGCGCCGTGGCTTCACGCGACGTGATCTCGGTGTTCATGAGTTCAGCATGGAGCAGTCGCAGAACGCTAGGTAGGGTCGAAAGTCGGTGAGCCGACGTCCTGGACACAGTCGACGCAGATGCCGACGGGTCCGGGCAGCCGCCGAGCGGACAAAGGCGGTGGTGCGCCCGAGATCACCCGGTCACGTCGGATGACTACCGCCCGCCGTGCTCGAACAATTCCTTTCGACCCTCAATCTCGTCTTTGTTGGCCTGGCGGAGGACGGAAGCCCAGGCTGGATCTCAACGTCGCGCGGTCAAACGCTTGCCGCTGAATGGAGCTTTGAGTAGCGGGGCGATCAAACACACGTTGAGCGCACCGGCCAGGAATGCGACGGCGCCGAGCGCGGCCACGATGTAGCCGCCGGTCGAGGACATCGACAGCCCGACGCTGATCAGCACGACGCCGGTGATGACGCGGATGGCACGCCCGACGGGTTGAGCCATAAATCTGGCAAAGGACATGAGATGCTCCTTGGGTTGCGAACAGCGGCAAGCCGTTCTTCTACTGGTAGGTCCAGCAAACGTCGGTTTGGTCACATCGGCTAGGGCCAAAGGTCGTCTAACAGCAGACTTATCTCGACTCCCCACGAGGAAACGTTGAGAGCGCGGCGCCCGTCGTCCATCTCAGACTCCGCGCCGACTGACCGTCGGAGTGGGGATCGACCGGTACGAACGGAACACCAAGATCGCAACCCCGCCGGCCAGCGCTGGGAGCAGAGTGCCGACTGTGCGGTAGACCAGCGCGGCCGCAAGTGCGTCATCGAGTGGTGCACCGAAGCGGTGGAGCACTGTCGGAATCACAGCTTCGACGAGACCCAGGCCGCCTGGCAACAACGGCACCCAACTCACGACCGTGCCAACGGTGCTGGCCAAGAGCACCAACTCGGGGTGAAGGTGGAACCCGGCTGCATGGCAGGTCGCCCAGAGCGTTCCTGAGTCGGCCAGCACTGCACCGGCTGACACTGCGGCCAACCGGACACGGTTCCGTGGCGACCCGACGACCTCCATCGCCTTCGCGTGCCACGCGAGGGCCGTCTCGCGTTGAACTTCCGATGCTGGCTGGGGACGTCGCGCACGAACCGCGCCGAGCAAACCCGAGACCCATGCTGCGCTCGCCGGGCGCCGGGCCAACATGGCGGTGCCGGCGAGCGCGATGATCACGACTGCGGCCACGATCATGAACGGCCACGACTCCGACAAAGCCAGGTGGCCCAGCACCACCACCAGAAGTAGGTCGAGCGCTGCGAGCCCATAGAATGTGCGCTGCGAAAACCACTCAGAGAACCCACATATCATTCGAGCCTCCTGCTTGGAATGTCCGCGCCGTCGCAGCTCTCCACTAGCAATCGCCAAACCCTCCACCGGCGCGGCGGGCGTGACCGCGCCAAACCCGTACACAACGAGCGAGAGGCCCATCGCGGTGCCGATGGGTCTTCGGTCGGTGCGGCGGCCGAGCCACAAGAACTGCAGCCCGAACAGCGCCAGGCGAAGCACAGCGAACACCACCGCGACAGCGACAAACACGAGCCGCATCCGTCCGACGGCGGCCACGGCGTCACCCAGACCGCCGGCGGTCGACACGACCAGCCACGCAGCCGCCGCACCGACGACGACCCCCGTGAGCAGCTTGACGCCCGGATGCATCCACCGCCTCGGCCCCTGCGCTTGCGCCTGTGCGGCGACGGCACGAGGAGCACCCGCTCGTTTATTGATTCGCACAGGACGCCATTTCTGTGAATCGGTCCGTTGATGAGGACGACCATCAACTCACGCTTGCATTCTGCCCCCTCTACCCTTCGGAGGGTAGGGACCTATCCCTCCCGTTGGCAGGACCAATGGCTCTGCCCACCCGGGTTCGGGTGTTGCGGAGCCACATCGAACAAGTTCTCGGCCATGTCCCCAAAGCCGAACGCTGCCAAGGACACCCCTGAACCACCAAGCCAACAGGCCAAGCTGCCCACGTAGCGAAAAGGCCTAGGTTGCTGCAACGACTGCGCTGGAGGACCAGCGCAGAGCAGCATGCTCCACAGGCCACCCAAGCCACGGGACCGCGACCCGATCGCCTTCACGCCGCCGGGGTCGCTAAGCGTGTCCGGTCGAGTTACCAGACCAACGGCGCAACGGAGGATCCGGCTGAGGCGATTCAGGCTCTCGGTGGGAACACGTGTCGATCTGGCTGAGACTCTCGATCTTCACGCCGACGGCCGAAGACCAGTGTTCGCGAGTCCCAGAAGCAGCTTGAGACGGTGAACGAATGGATGCTCCGCGTGTTCGCCGGCACTGTCGATGCGCGGATCGTATTCGACTTTCGATGAGAACTCGACGTCGCAGGCGCAACACTGCAAGCCTTGCTAGGAACCCGGCGGTCGAGCGTGTACCGAGGTTGCTGGCTCAGAGCGCGGAGGTTGATCGGCAAGCATCTTGGTAACACGTGATGAGACTTGTCGGGCCATCGCGGTGCAGGCAGAGACACCGTCGCGTGCGATGTAGTCGCGTACGCCATCGGTTGTGGCGAAGTCGCAACCTGTGAGAGCCCGGCATTGGGTGCTTCCGAACTCGGCCCCGAACCATCGGGCCAACTCGTGCCCCAGGTTCATGACTCTGTTGAATGCGTTCATGTCGTCGGCGAACGCGTTACCGCCAGCGGCCATGGTCGCGATCATTCGCAGCACGCGGATCCGGCTGCCCTCGATCTGATCCACGGCCACGCCAAGCGCCATCACTCCTGCGGTCAGGGCGCTGCATGTCTGGCCGGTGAAGAGTGTGCCTCCCATGAACGCAGTCACGGCATCCGGCAGCTCGGGGGGAATGGGGATCGTGCGGCCCAGGTGCTCAAAGACGGCGTCTGCGCAGTGGAACTCCTGGTCGACCCAATGGGCGTAGAGCTCGCGGAATGCCTGCCGCGTCTCGCTCGGGATGCCTTCGGTGCCACTGAAGGCCAGGCTCTGGGCGCACAGCTCGGGTGATTGTCGCACCACGCCGATGCATGCGAGTGGCACCCGTGAGTCGCCGCGGATGGCCCGACAGTCGGTGGTGCCGTGCGCCGAGGTGAAACGACGCAGCAAGTCGTGGCCCTGGTCCACCACCACGGGCAGCCCGTCGACCATGTCGTGTCGGCCACGTCTGAGGCCCATGAGAACCAGGGGTGCCGTCAGGCCTCCACATTCGCCTCCCGTGTTACCAATGCCGCCCGGCAGTCCCGCCGTCAAGGTCACCAGCCACGTGGACTCTGCGTCGGATGCATCCAGCATCGTTTGCATGACCGTGGGCGCACAGTGGCCCATGCGGAGCAGGTTGCCCAGGCTTTTCTTACGAAGCTTCGGCGTGGGGAGAGTCGGGAAATTCTCAAGGGACATACTGCTTGAACCTCGAATCGATGACCGTGCACATTGCCTCTGGAGCGACGGGCCGGTGAGGGTAGTCTCATTCTCCCGGTCGTCGGCTTGACAGGGCCGAACGTCCCCGCCGCCGCATGTCCAACGGCAACAGACACGGCGTTCAACCTGCGGAGCGGCGCTGCATTCGGCACCCAGCGGCCATTTGGAACCCGTCGGCACGCCGAGACGGGCGAGTTGCTGGAACTGTTGCCACCGCCGCCGGTTCCAAGACGCCGTCGCTGGCCGTTGGGTTTGGATCGATGTGGGTCACGACCGAGGATGACCCCCTTTGGCGGGTCGATACGGGGACACGCCAGGCGGCGACGCGGTGGTCCGCCGTGGTTATCGAGGTCGACGCCACAGACCGTGAATGCATCGGTAGCCTGCAGCGATGGCGGCCCCTGAGGTGGCAGGAGTAGTTGATGTAGATGATGCTCCGGCGGTGGTCGCTCTTCCGACGCGCTCGATCTCTGTCGGCCGTCGGACGTATCCGCTGGTGTTGCCAAATCCACGTGATGTACGGCTGCACGTCGCCGCGGTCGTGATGTCGATCCACGTGCTGGGTCAGGTGGCGCTCGGGTTTCGGGTGTCGGTGCCCCAGATCCTGACCGCCATCGGTACGTGTTTCGTCGTAGAGGTCATGGTGGTCTTCGCTCGTGAGCGACGATTCGTGTGGCCAGCCAGCGCCATGCTGACGGGTAGCGGCGTGGCGCTCATCTTGCGGGTGCCGAGTACGAAAGCGGGAGCGCACTGGTCGTTCAACCACCTCGAGATTTTCGCAGCGGTAGCGGCCCTCTCGTTGGCCACCAAGTACGTCATCCGATGGCGAGGCCTCCAGGTTTTCAATCCCTCCAATGTCGGTCTCGTCGGCGCATTCGTCATCCTCGGGCGGAGTCGGGTCGATCCGCTCAGCTTCTGGTGGGGCGGCCCCAGCGTGGGCACTGTGTTGGCCTACGTCCTCATCGTGGTCGGTGGTTTGCGGGTCGGCCATCGAATGCGGATGCTCGGCTTGCTCGCAGGCTTCTGGCTGACGTTGACCGCTGGGCTCGCTGTCATGGCCGGCACCGGGCATTGCATATCCACTCCGTGGTCGATACCCCTTCGTGGGCCTGATGTGCGGCATATTCATGGCGCCACAGAGTACGGAATTTGGCACCAAGGTGGCGTTGCTCGCAGGGTTGACGCTGTGCTCCGTGCTGCGGCTCTTCGCGGCGCGGCTGTTTTGGAATGGTGCGGTCGACCTTGACCCCTTCCGCCGGCTCTCCTCACCTCGGCCCCCAGTCATCCAGAGCACCGCACTCGGGCTGGTACGCTGCTGTCACCGCCGTGACATTCGTCTTGCTCGTTCTTTTGCTGTCGCGAAACACCCATGGCGAGGCTGTCGTAAGCGCGGCTGGTCTCCCTTCCGTGAGTGGACTGGTCGCTGCTTCCGACATGCCGACGCTTCCCCGCGTGATCGTTACCGCCGACGCGCTCGCGCTCGATGAACGGGTGCGTGGTGATGGCGCGCAACGAGTAGCCGATCAGCTCGCCTGGGATCTCGCGGTCGAATCGGCAATTGCCGTGCGGGGTGACTCCAGGTTGTACGCGGCGGTGGACCACGGGATCCGGCTCTCGCAGATGACCCAGCGGAGTCGTCTGGTATCGCAGCCGAGTCGGCCCGACGCTCCCTCCTGGACGGATGCGTTACCGATCCACCACGGTGAGGTCGCGTTTCGCTCGTACACCTTCACGTCGCTCCGCCTGATTGTGGAGCGAACCAGTGGGCAGGGGAGTGGCAGCGAATCTCGGCTCGCATTCGACGGCATCGGCACGTACACGGACACCTTTTGAGGTCCCGCCGGCGCGCAAACTGAACCGGTCACGACACCGTTCCGGTGGAAGTTCGCCATGCGTTCAACCAACGACGGTCGCTGGCTACTCATCAACGCGTATCCCTGGAACGGCATCGCGGTTCGCCAACAGTGTTGCGGCTGAACCGACGCGCGCGTAGCCGCGCCCATCGGCGACCCGGGTGCCGACCGTTGCGGCGGCGGGGTTGGGGTCCTATCGTTCGTTTGTTGACTTCCGTGCGGGAAGAGGTCGGGGATGCCTGAGGGACACGAACCAGAGTTGGCGCGTTCACTGGTGCCGTTTCATTGGCGCGTTGGCTGCCTTTGCGGCAAGTGGAAGTCTGACTATCTGCATCTCCTGAAGGATGACGCGCTGGCCGATTGGAACGATGCGCACTGGGTGATCGTTCGGGCCAAACCCATCTTGCACAAGGTCGTCATCTCCGACGCTCTGCTGCTGCCGGGGGTGAGTTGCGAATGTATCTGTCCTGACGGCAAGGTTGAGAATCTCGGGCACTTCTCCGACCATAACTCTGCCCGACTCGCGTGGCGTAGACATGCTGGAGCTTGACGATGACGTCGATGAATATGCCCGAAGCCGAAGTGAGCATCGACTCGTCGTTGGTTCGCGCATTGTTGCAAGAGCAACGACCGGATCTTGCCGATCTGCCCTTGGTGGAGTTGGCCAACGGCTGGGACAACGTCGTGTACCGACTTGGAACAGATCTCACCGTCCGCATGCCCCGACGCGTCGCCGCCGCCGAACTGATTGAGAATGAGCAGAACTGGCTGGCGATGCTGGCCGAACGGCTGCCGCTCCCGATCTCGGCACCCGTGTGGTCAGGTCGTCCCGGTTGCAACTATCCGTGGAAGTGGAGTCTGTGCCCGTGGCTGCCTGGTGAAACGGCGGCCGTGTGTCCTCCCACGGACCTGCTGGATGCGGCCCGCTCACTTGGCGGATTCCTCGCTGCGCTTCATGTCGCTGCCCCGAGCAACGCGCCGGTCAATTCCTTTCGCGGCATTCCGCTTGATCAGCGCACCGATCGGTTGCACGCAGCGGTAGAGACATTGGGCGGGATTATCGATGGACCGGCGGTGCTGGCGCTGTGGGCCGAGCTCGTCACCGCCCCTGCCAGCACGACAACAGTGTGGATCCACGGCGATCTTCATCCAGCCAACATCCTGGTGGACGAAGGGAAGCTCTCCGGGGTGATCGATTTCGGCGATATCACCTCCGGCGATCGTGCCACCGACCTCGCCGTCGCCTGGATGCTCTTTCCCGCTGAGGCGAGGTTGGTGTTTCGGGAAGCGGCCGACGCGCTCGATGAAGCCGTGTGGGCACGCAGCCGAGCATGGGCGATAGCGCTCTCGCTGGCCTACCTGGTGGGCTCCGCCGACAATCCGATGATGCACTCCATCGGCATAAGCGCCCTCGCCGCCGCCCTGGAAAGCCACTGATCCGGACTACGTCGAAGCGGTTTCGAAGAGGTCGTGGTAGCTGGCGAGTTGGGTGATGTCGTAGCCGTCTCGTGCGAGTAGTTCGTATTGTTGGCGGAGGCTGTCGCGGAAGACTTGGTCGCGTTCTTGGGCGTAGCGGGCGATGTCGGCGGGGGTGGGTTCGTACACGTCGACTGCTGGGGGCGTGAAGCGTGGCTCGGTCCATGGTTTGGGGGCGGGTTCGCTTCGGGGTTGGGGTGTGACGCGTGGGGTGTTGCTGGGTGGTGGGTTGAAGGTGAGGTCGTGGTGGTTGAAGGGTTCGCCGAGGGGGTGTTGGTAGGGCTTGGTCGACGCGGGGAGGTCGGCGGGTGGCGGGGTCGGTTTGCCGCAGGGTTCGATGGTGTCGCCGTTGGGTTTGGTGAAGGTGAGTCCGCCGGGGTGTTCGGCGTTCCCGGTGATCCCGAACTTTCCTTTGTGGTGGTCGTGGTGGCAGGCGCGGCAGAGGCAGCCGAGGTTGGTCGGGTTGGTGGGTCCGCCGTTGGTCCAGTGGATGAGGTGGTGGACTTCGAGTCCTCGGGTGGAGTGGCAGGCCGGGTTCCGACACGTGCGGTCGCGGTCACGGATAAGTTCGGCGAGCCGGTACGGGACGACGCGTGCGGTGCGGCCGAGCGCGATGGGGCGACCGTTGCGTTCGAAGAGGGGTTGGATGATGGGGTTCGACAAGATGTCTTTCAGCACGCCGTCGGGGAGGCGGGCTCCGGCGTTGAGCCAGCCGCCGTGCTCATCGACGTGCACGACAACGCGGTAGCGGTCGGACCGACTCGCTGATGTGATGG
This sequence comes from uncultured Acidimicrobiales bacterium, assembly GCA_963791625.1. Taxonomy (GTDB): domain Bacteria; phylum Actinomycetota; class Acidimicrobiia; order Acidimicrobiales; family Ilumatobacteraceae; genus JANMCE01. The sequence continues at coordinate 744,740 of CAWBTA010000015.1, read as the reverse complement.
TGCTGAGTGATCGGAGACAGATTTCTTCGAGCGCGTCGGCCCAGGTGACGTCTTTACGTCCGGACTGGAACAGGGCGTCGCGTGCTTCTTCGAACGCGCTCTCGATGATGGCACCGCGTTCGGTCGCCAGGTTGGCGTGGATCTTGTAGCGGGCGTCATCATCAAAGAACGCGGTGACGGTGTCCTCGGGCACCGGATCGGCCGCAGGTGGTATCGGTGTCAGCAACGAGGGTGGGTGCGCCTTTCCAATATGACGCGAGCGAGCGGGAGAGTTGCATGACGGTGGCGTGTTTCGCGAGTTCCGCTGCCTCGCCATCGTTATGCGCCGGGACGTATTTGGCGACGACCGCGACCTGATCGATCGCCAACTCGCCAGCGGTGAACGCGTCCATCGTGACCGGCAGGTCACCAGACCGCGAGGCGATGTGGACGACTTGCTTGGATCGGGCGGGGGAGAACCCGGTTTTCCAGGCGACCCAGTGTTGCGGACCGCGGACCCCAGCAACGTCCCATGCCCCGGTGTCGAGCGCTTCGGCGACCAGGTTGACGAGCTGCGCGTGCGCGGCGTTCAGTACGCCGCACACGTCCGCTATGCGTGTCTCCAGATCCGCCGTCGCCATGCGGCAAGCATACACCTGTTCGCATGGCGACGACTATCGATATGGTCGTTCATTTCGTCAAGAAATACCTGCTCACAGCACATTTCCGACCACCAGAAGCGTCATCGGCGACGGCTCCGGCGGGGCCGCGCCGAGCGGCCGCTAACGTGTCGTCGTGGAGGTCGACACGGTGTCGGCAGCTCCACTCGCCGGCGTAGTTGTGGCGCTGTCGAGAAGCAGTTGGTTATGGGCGACGTTTGTATTCCAGTCATCAGTTGAGAACGGACCAAGACGCTCTGCCATCTGCCTCAGCTGGTACACGGACACCCGTGAGCTTTCGAGCTCTACGAACTGCGACGGCGTCTCCATCCATGCAATGCCGACGCTGTGGTTTTGACCGGTCGGGTCCGAGACGATCAAGGCATCGTGGCCTCGAAGAGCGAAGCCATCCGGCACCCAGATGGGCCAGAGCCGCGGACGATAGCGATCCGAGCAGGGCGCAATCCGCTGACCCTGTGGCGCCGCCGAATCATGGTCTCCGCAGGTGAACGTTGCCGGTGGAGATGGCGGAGGACGACCGCAGCGCGCAGGTAGCCGCCAGGGTTGTCGATGCTCGACCAGTTCACGTTGGTATAACTCCGCCACGGTGCCCGGTGGGTCGGTCACGGAAAGATAGTCCTGGCCTTTTGTCATCACATCGTCTCTGACGCCCCAGCCTTCCAGACTGTTGCATCTTGTCGACCTCGATCTGTCGGCGAGGTGTGACGTATGCCAAGCTGGTCGATCATGGTTGTCGCAATGTGCCGCGTTAGCGATTCTTCATCTCCTCCTTGTCGATCCGGGAAGCCCGGATGAGCGCGAGCGCGAAGGGATCGGTTCGCCTCGCCAACATCACCAAGCGGTTCGGCTCGATGACAGCGGTCGACAACGTCACCATCGACGTTGCTGCGGGTGAATTCCTGGCGTTGCTCGGCCCATCGGGCTGCGGCAAGACCACGTGTCTTCGCATGATCGCCGGCTTCGAACAGCCCGACGAGGGTGAGGTGTTCATCTCGGGCCAGGCGACAGGGAACGAACCGGCCTACAAGCGCGACGTCAACACGGTGTTCCAGAACTACGGCCTGTTTCCGCATATGACCGTGCTGGAGAACGTGGCGTTCGGACCTCGCAATAAGGGCCTCGACAAAGCCACCGCCAACAAGCAGGCCCAGGACATGCTCGACATCGTCCGGCTCGGCGACTTCGGTTCCCGCAAGCCGCAGCAGATGTCCGGCGGTCAGCAGCAGCGCGTCGCGTTGGCCCGGGCGCTCGTCAATCGCCCCAGCGCCTTGTTGCTCGACGAACCGCTTGCCGCGCTCGACCTCAAGCTACGCAAGGCCATGCAGCTTGAACTGAAGCGCATTCAGCGCGAGGTCGGTATCACGTTCATTTTCGTCACCCACGATCAGGAAGAAGCGCTCACCATGAGCGATCGCATTGCGGTGATGAGCCAGGGCCGCGTCGAGCAGATCGGCACACCCGAAGAGATCTACAACCAACCCGCCACCGTTTTCGTTGCCGGCTTCATCGGCTCGGCCAACCTTCTCGGCGCTACCGTGTCGGGGATCGATGATGACCACGTCAGCGCGCAGATAATCGGCGGCGCCACGGTCAGTTCGCTACGGGCCGGTCGCGAGTTCACGGTTGGACAGAAGGTCACCGTCATGCTTCGCCCGGAACGCATAGCGCTTGATGATCACGAGCGCGAAGGCCGCGTCGGTATTTGGACAACGGTGACCGATCGCATCTTCCACGGACCGTCATCCGATGTGCTGGTTCGTACCGAAGATGGCACCGAACTTGTCGCCGACCTCGAAGCCGACGACGGGCTTTCGTGCAAGGTGGGCGAGCGACTTTGGCTGAGCTGGGCGTCGGGCAGCGCCTGGATCCTGCCGGAAGTCACCGATCAACTTGGCGCAACCGCAACCAACGTCGATCAAGTCGAAGCACAGTTGTAGATCCACCTGGTTGGCAACGCCTGCCGATCCGTATGAACACCTCAACCCAAAGACCCCGGAGTACACCATGACCCTCGAATCACTCGGCCGCCGCGACTTCCTCCTCAAGGCCGGCCTGCTCGGCCTCAGCGGACCGGCACTGCTGGCCGCCTGCGGCTCATCCAAGTCCACCACCACGGCAGGTGGGGCTGCGTCCGGCAAGGGCAAGAAGGTCAGCATTGCCTCCTGGCCGTTCTACATCGAAAACGACCAGGACCCGAAGAGCGGCGCGACCATCAAGGGCTTCACTGCGGCCACCGGCTACGACGTCGACTACCAGATTGCTGTCGAGGACAACGTCAGCTTCACCGAGAAGTACGCACCCGACCTGAAGAACAACAAGAGCATCGGCTTCGATGTCGTCGTGCTCACCTCGTGGGAGTGCGCCAACTGGATCCGAAACGGATGGGCTGCCGAGATCCCGGCGGCCAAGGTGCCGAACAAGAAGAACTTGCTTGAGCGCCTCGCCAAGCCCGACTTCGACGCCACCCGCAAGTTCACGCTGCCCTACGCGCTCGGCCAGGTCGGCATTGCCTACTACCCCGACAAGATCGGGTTCGAGATAACGTCGATGGCCGACTTCCTGAAGCCCGAACTCAAAGGCAAGACCACCATCCTGTCCGAGATGCGTGACTCCACCGGACTGTTTCTGCTGATGCAGGGCGTGAAGCCCGAGACGGCAACCGTTGATCAGATCATGAAGGCCATCGACGAGATCAAGAAGTACCGGGACCAGGGCCACTTCAAGAAGATCACCGGCAACAGCTACACCGAAGACCTCGACCTGGGTGACACGTGGGCGGCCATTGCGTGGTCCGGTGACGTGGCGGCCATTCAGGAAAAGAAGCCTGAGCTCAAGTGGGTGCTGCCCAAGGAAGGGGCGATGAGTTTCGTCGACACCTTCATGATCCCCAAGGGCGGCAACGTCGACGCAGGCGCCGCGTGGATCAACTATCTGTATGACCCGAAGGTGTCCGGCCCGCTGTTCGAAGCCATCAGCTACGCCTCGCCCGTGCAGGGCGCGGGTGACGCCATGACCGACAAGGGCAAGAACAGCCCGCTCGTCAACCCGCCCGCCACGGCCGACATTCACGAGTTCCGCTCCCTCACCGAAGACGAGGCGGCCACGGTCGAAACCGCGTTCTCGGCCGCGACCCAGCAGTAGGAACGATCGTGGCCGGAGGAGTCGCCGTCAAAGAAAAGTCGGGTGGTGGTATGCGTCCATCGCGCCCGTGGGTGCCCTGGGTGCTGCTGATGCCCGGCCTGCTTTGGCTCACCGTCTTCTTCGTGATCCCGCTGTTCGATCTGGGCCGCACCTCGCTGAAAAATGGCGGGCTGTCGAACTTCAGCAACGTCTTCAAGAACAACAGCGAGGTGATCGGGCGCACGTTTGTGTATGCGCTCGTCGTCACGGTGCTGGCCGTTCTCATCGGCTATCCGCTGGCCTACTTCATTTCGATGAAGGCAGGCCGGTGGAAGCCGGTGCTCCTGGCGGGCGTGGTGCTGCCGTTCTTCGTCACGTACCTCATCCGCACCCTGGCGTGGAAGATCCTGTTGTTCGGCGGCGGTCCGGTGGCCGGTGCGCTTCGCGGCCTGGGTTTGCTGTCGAAGGATGGTGAGATCCTCAATACGCATGCGGCAGTGATCGGGGCGTTGCTCTACAACTTCTTGCCGTTCATGATCCTGCCGATCTTCGTCAGCCTTGACAAGGTCGATCGCCGCCTGCTCGAAGCCGCTCCCGATCTGTATGCCAACGGGCGGGCCACATTCCGCAAGGTCACACTGCCCCTCAGCATGCCCGGCGTGTTCGCTGGTTCGCTGCTCACGTTCATCCCGGCCTGCGGCGATTTCATCAACGCCGAACTGCTGGGTGCTGACAAGCAGCGCATGATCGGCAACCTGATCGAAAAGAACTTCCTCAAAGAAGCACTGCGCCCGCAGATGTCGGCCATCTCGTTCGTGCTGATGGTGCTGATCCTGGCCGGTGTCCTGATCTATGCCCGGCTGCTCGGCACGGAAGAACTCACCTGATGAAGAAGAGCGGGAAGGTCCTTGGTGTGTGGTCGGCAGTCGTGTTCGCGTACATGTTCACGCCGATTCTCGTCGTCGTACTTTTTTCCTTCAACGGATCGAAGACTGCCTCCGGTGCATGGAGCCAAGGTCGGTACAATTACCAGTGGGACAAGTTCTCGTTCGATCCGTGGCTCAACTGGAATCAATACCCCGATCTCACCCGAGCATTCGTCCGTTCCATTCTGATCGCGTTGGTGGTTGTCGCCATCTCGGTCGTATTGGGCACGATGATGTCGCTGGCCTTGGTGAAGTATGACTTCAGGGCCAAGGGCATTGTGAACACCCTGCTCGTGTTACCGCTCACGATGCCCGAACTGGTGCTCGGTTTCTCGCTGCTCACGCTGTTCGCCAGCGCCAACGTCGAGCGCGGCTTTGTCACCATCATCATCGCCCACGTGATGTTCTGCGTGAGCTACATCACCACCACGGTTAAAGCCCGCATCCGAGGTTTTGACTGGGGTCTCGAAGAGGCTGCAGCCGATCTCGGCGCCACGCCGGCCCGCACCTTCACGAAGGTGACGTTGCCGTTGATTGCGCCCGGTATCGCGGCCGCGGCACTGCTTACGTTTGCATTGAGCCTCGACGACTTCATCATCACCTACTTCAACTCGGGTCGGGTTGAGACGTTCCCGGTGCGCATCTGGAACGTGCGCCGTTCGTCCATCCCGCCGCAGCTGAATGTGTTCGGCACCCTCATTCTGGTGGTCTGCGTGGCGCTGGCCGTCGGCGGTCTCTTCCTTCAACGTCGCAGGCAAGCCGCACTCCGTATCTGATCGGCCGAGAATAACCGAGGCGATACAGGTACGAAACACTGCCGAAACACTCCCTCCCTAACGTATCGGGAGTATTTCGAGCCAGTGTGCTCGACCGAAGGGGAGTGCTGTGGAGTCGGGCAATGTTGCATGGGTTTTGGTGAGCGGCGCGCTGGTGCTGTTCATGACGCCGGGGCTGGCGTTTTTCTACGGCGGCATGGTCCGTTCGAAGAACATGCTCAACATGTTGATGATGAACTTCTGGTGCCTTCTGGTGGTGCCGCTGCTGTGGGCTGTCGCCGGTTATTCCCTGGCCTTCAGCGGCAAGGGTCCACTGATCGGGAACTTCGACAAGGCGTTCGGACGTGGCTTGCCGATCGGTACCATGGAACCAGCGGTCATGATCTTCCTCGCAACGTTTGCGGCCATCACGCCGGCGCTCATCGCCGGTGCCGTTGCCGACCGCATGAAGTTCGCAGCATGGGCCATCTTCGTGCCGATCTGGAGCCTGCTCGTGTACGTGCCCGTCACGTACTGGGTGTTCTCACCGAATGGCTGGCTGCTGAAGCGGGGCTCGCTCGACTTTGCCGGTGGCACCGCCATTCACGTCAACGCCGGCATCGCCGCGCTGGCCGTCATTCTGGTGCTCGGCAAGCGCAAGGGTTGGCCGGGCGAAGGATCACCACCGCACTCCATGCCGCTGGTCATGATCGGCACCGGCATCTTGTGGTTCGGCTGGTTCGGCTTCAACGCCGGCTCCGCGTTGGCCGCCGACGGTCGCGCCGTGCAGGCCTTCATCAACACGTTCCTCGCGTCCGCTGCGGCCGGTTTGGCGTGGTGTCTGGTGGAACGATTGCGGCACGGCCACTTCACCAACCTCGGTGTCGCATCCGGTGTCGTCGCCGGACTGGTTGCGATCACGCCAGGGTGCGGGTACGTGACCTCCATGTCGGCCATAGCGATTGGTCTGGTGGCCGGCGTAGTGTGCCAATCGGCGTTGAGCCTGAAGGTGAAGTTTGGCTTCGATGACGCCCTCGACGTCATCGGTGTGCACCTCGTGGGCGGGCTCGTCGGTTCGCTGCTCATCGGCCTGTTCGCCGACCCCAAGGCATTCAAGGTCGACTTCCGCGCCGGTCTCTTCAACGGTGGTGGGCTCCGCCTGCTGGGCGAACAGTTGCTCGCCAACGGCGTCACGTTGGCATACTCGTTCATCATCACGTTCATCATCGCTACAGTGCTGCACCGAACTATTGGGCTGCGGGTAACGGCCGACGACGAAAGCGAAGGTCTCGACATCACCCAACACAGCGAGACTGCCTACCACCAGACCGAGCGCTCCATGGGGAGACTGTCGTGAAACTCATCACTGCCATCATCAAGCCCTTCAAGCTCGACGACGTGAAGAACGCGCTCAAGGCGATCAACGTGGAAGGCATGACCGTTTCGGAAGTGCAGGGTTTCGGTCGTCAGGCCGGTCACACCGAGGTGTACCGCGGCGCCGAGTACAAGGTGGATTTCGTGCCGAAGATCAAACTGGAAATGGTGGTCGCCACCGACGATGTCGGGCCCGTCGTCGACGCCATTGTCGCGGCGGCGCGTACCGAGAAGATCGGTGACGGCAAGGTGTGGGTGACCTCGGTGGAAAGTGTCGTTCGCATCCGCACCGGGGAACGTGACAGCGACGCCATCTAGCGCGCCTTTCGATCGTTCCGCGCTTCTCGCGGATCGGTCGCTGCGGGGCGAGTCGTTCGCTCTCGCATACGGCGCGCTCGTTGACCGTTGGCTGGCCGGGCTCTTCGAAGCAACGTTCGGCAACACAGCGGGCGTGGCGCTGGTTGCAACCGGCGGACATGGGGCGGGAATGCTGGCACCGGCTAGTGACCTTGATCTCACCCTTTTGCATGACGGCACCCTGTCGGCCGACGACGCCGGCAGTTTCTGGTATCCGGTCTGGGACGCGGGCCTAAAGCTCGGTCACTCGGTGCGCTCCGTGGCCGAGGCGCTTGACGTCGCTCGCACCGATCTGCCCACCGCTACGTCGCTGCTCACTGCTCGCCCGCTCGCCGGCGAGGTGACGCTAGCGACGACGTTGCGAACGGAGGGCAGACGTCAGTGGCGGACCGACGCCACGCGCTACCTGGCCGAGCTGTCCGAATCAATCAACGAGCGCCATCGACAGTTTGGCGATGTGGCCTACGCGCTCGAACCGGATCTGAAGGAGGGCCGCGGCGGCCTCCGTGACGCCCAGGCCCTGCGGTGGGCGAGCGCGGCAGGGTTCGGCCGTCCGCCCGAACTCGATCCGCTGGTTCAGCCTGCGCAGGTGCTTATGGAGGCGAGGGTGGAGCTCCACCGCTCCACCGGACGGCCCGGCGATCGCTTACTTCTCCAACAACAAGACGACGTGGCCGCGCGTCTCGATGACCCCGGCGCCGACCAACTCATGGGTCGGGTCGCCACCGCGGCCAAGGCCATCGGGTTGGCATCCGACGAATACTGGTTCGACGTTCGACGCGAATTGGGCGTTGGTCGTTGGAGTCGACGTGAACGCAAGAAGTCGCTGGACGGCAACCTTGAACTGGCCGCTGGTCGCGTCGCGCTGCCGCAACAAGCGGTGCTCGACGGTGCGACCGTGCTGCGGGTCGCGGTGGCGGCAACAACGAACGAGGCGCGCATCGACCGGGCCACGATGGCAGCGCTGCTCGAAGCGCCCGAGCTCTCCGACCCGTGGCCACCCGAAGCTCAATCGTTGCTGGTGCAACTACTTGGCGAGGGTGATCGGGCAGTCTCGGTCATAGAGTCGCTCGATGAGGCCGGGCTGTGGTCCCGGCTTATTCCCGAGTGGACGCCGAACCGTTGCAAGCCACAGCGCAACGCCTACCACCGTTTCACGGTCGACCGTCACCTGCTGGAAGCCGTCGCCCGCGCCTGTGACCTGGTCGGCCGAGTGAAGCGGCCCGATCTGCTGCTGGTGGGCGCGCTCCTGCACGACATCGGTAAGGGCTACCCCGGCGATCACACCGAGGTCGGCATGGTGCTGGCCGACACCATCGCCCGCCGCTTCGGTTTCGACGACGACGATGTCGAGACCATCGTGCTGATGGTGGAGCATCATCTGCTGCTGCCCGACAGCGCGACCCGCCGCGACCTCGATGACCCGGCAACCATCCGCTGGGTCGCCGCGTGCGCGGGAACCAACGAACGGTTGCATCTCCTCCATGCGCTTACCGAGGCTGATTCGATCGCGACCGGAACGTCAGCGTGGGGCACATGGAAGGCCGGTCTGGTCGCCACGTTGGTGGAACGCACCGAGCACGATCTCGCGGGCGGCAACGTAGCGGAGATGACCGACTCACCAGAGCAGCGCGCCGAGCAGGAAAGGTTGCTCGGCAAAGCACGAGCGCATGACGGACCGCTCGTCGTGGCTCGGGCCAACGAGCTGATCGTGGTGTGCGCCGACCGCCCCGGGCTCTTCAGCCGTATCGCTGGCGTGCTGGCCACCTGTGGCCTCGACGTGGCCGAGGCATCGGCCACCGGCGCGGACGGCTTTGTGATCGACCGCTTCCGAGTCACGTCATCGTTTGGCGGCGACATCGCCTGGCCCAAGGTCGAACGCACCCTGCTCAAGGCGTTGACCGGACGCATAGCGCTCGACGCCCGGCTTGCGCACCGCGCCCGCACCTACGCCAAACCCGCAGTGCAGGCCCACCACCTGCGACCCCGCGTGCGGGTGCTCAACGAGGCGTCCGACGATGCGACCGTGATCGAAGCGACCGGCCCCGACAGCATCGGCCTGCTGTACCGACTGACCAAAGCGCTGGCCGAACTCGAGGTGGACATCGGTCGCGCCAAGGTGGTCACCATGGGCAGCGACGTGGTGGACGCCTTCTACGTTCGCGATGCCCACGGCCACAAGATCACCGACATCGACGACGTGGCCGAGATCGAGCAAGCCCTTTTGCACGCGCTGCAGGCCTAAGCCTCGGGCACCTTCTTGGCCCGGCTGGGTGCCACCCGCATTGGTTCATCGGGCATCTTCGGGTAAACGGGCGGCCACGGCGCGTCCTGTAGACCACTGTCACGATCGCGCTCGTGCATGGCCAGCAGCGTCAGCAGCGACTGCGGGTCATCATTCATCTCCAACCACGGGTCACCCAACGCCGTCACGCGGGCGGGCACGTTCGACAACGTGAGCGCAGCAGGGTCGACGGTCTCGACTTCCTCCCAAAAGAGCGGAGTGGAGACCTGGCCACCGACGCGAGGTCGCACGCACCACGGGCCGAATACGGTCTTGTGTGGAGCGTTCTGATTGAAGTCGATGAAGATGCGCTTGCCCCGCTCCTCCTTCCACCAGGCCGCCGTCATCAGGTCGGGATGGCGTCGCTCCAACTCGCGAGCAATCGCCACAGCGCACGAACGCACCTGATACGAATCGAAGCCGGGCATAAGGCGCACGTAAATGTGCAGGCCCTTGCTACCAGTGGTCTTCACGAAGCTACGCACACCGAGTTCATCGAGCAGCGCCTTGGTGTGAAGCGCAGACTCGCGGACCTGATCGAACGTGGTGCCGGGGGTGGGGTCAAGATCGATGCGCAACTCGTCACACAACTCGGGCGTATCCCACTGAAAGGGCCACGGATGGAAGCCGAGACAGCCGAGGTTCACAGCCCACACGACGTGCGCCATATCGAGTAGCACCAGCGCGTTCGACGGCGTGCCGTTCGGCGTCATCACCTCGGTGGTTTGCAACCACTCGGGCGCACCCGCGGGTACTCGTTTTTGGAAGAACGACTTGCCAGCGGCGCCGTCGGGGTAGCGCTCCATCATGGTGGGGCGGCCCTGCATGGCCCGCAGAAAGGGGTCGGCAATAGCCAGATAGAACTCGGCCAGATCCCGTTTCGTTTCGCCATTGGTAGGAAACATCACCTTGTCGGGGTTGGACAAACGAACCGTGCGACCGTCGACCTCGAAGAGGTGTTCGGGATTGTCGGGCATGACGGCGAGATTAGTGGCAGCCAACCACGGGGCGGCGTTCACAGGAAGTTCCCAGGCGCCAATCAGCCAACTTTGGGGGTTGAGGCGCTTGAATGGGTCGCATGACGGTAGATGAACAGCATCCCATCGACTTCGTTCCGCCCGAGGCGCCCTATCCGGCGTCGGCGTGGCCATCACCGAATCATGCGCCCAATCCAATGGCGTCCCCCGAGCCCGAGCCGAAGAAGCACAAGAGCCTGGTGCCTTGGGCCATCGTGGCGTTTGTAGTAGCCGCGTTTGCCGGAGGCCTGCTGGCCTACAACGTCAGCAAGGACTCGAAATCCACCGCCACCAAGGCGACCTCGACGACGGTGACTCCTGCAACGACTGCGACAACGCCAACGACCCTGGCACCGGTGAAGTCGACGCCCGCCACCACCGTGAAGGGTGCCGTCGCCACCGCGCCGCCGGTGACCACACCGGGTGCCGGGAAGTTGGCCCAGTCCGGCCCGCCGCTCGACATCCACGCCCTTATCGCGAAGGTCGGCCCCTCCGTCGTGTCCATCGAAATCTTCCAGGGCGCCAATCGTGTGGCCGCAGGTTCGGGTGTGGTCGTTTCCGATGACGGCCTGATCGTCACCAACGCTCACGTGGTCAGCCTCACGGACCAGTTCGGCCGCACCCTTCGCAACCCATCAGTCAAGATCCGGCTCTCGGACGGAGCGGAACGCACGGCCAAGATTCTTGGTAGTCAACCCGAAAACGACATCGCGCTCGTGAAGGTTGATGACACCGCGGGCCTCAAGGCTGCTGAGATCGGTGACTCGGATGCGTTGCAGGTTGGCGATGACGTGGTCGCGATTGGAAATGCCCTCGACCTTGGAAGCACACCTACCGTTACCAAGGGCATCATTTCAGCCAAGGATCGCGATCTTGAGGTCGACGCCAACCTCACCCTCCATGGCCTGCTGCAGACCGATGCCGCCATCAATCACGGCAACTCGGGCGGCGCGTTGGTGAACGCCGGCGGTCAGGTGATCGGCATCAATTCAGCCGGCATTCCCGATGCGCAGAACCTTGGCTTCGCCATTGCCTCGAAGACCTTCCAGCCGCTCATCGAGCAGTTGAAGACGGGCACGCCGGCAGCGGCCCGGCCGGTACTTGGCGTCACGACCACCCCGTCGGTCGATGGTGTGGTCGTCAGCGGTATCAACGCCAACTCCGGGGCTGAGGCCGCGGGCATCCAGGACGGCGACCTGATCATCGCCGTCGACGGCAAGCCGATCACCACCCAAGACGAACTGGGTGCGGCCATCCGCGCCCACAAGCCGGGCGACACCATCCAGGTCACCTACGACCGTGGCGGACAGCAGAAGACCGTCACCGCCACGCTCGGCGCGGCGTAAGCGCCTGAGTTATCCCCAATTCGTCCACCAAAAGTGGACAACGCAGAGTTGATAGGTCCAACGCACTAATTCATGGGAGGGCTTCGCAAGAAGTCGGTGAGGATTGCGTAAACAACGGGTTCTGTCCGAGCCGATTGCCCGATCGAGCACCTACCTTCAAGAAGTGCGGAAATCCTCGTGGCAGAAAGGGCTCTGTAGCGCCCTCGGTGTGGCGCTTCTTCTCATGCTCGGCGGCGCATTCGGGATACTCGCTGCCTCGGCGGCAACCCCTGACCCGGAAGCGGTGTCCGGCTGCGGCCCGTCACCACTCGCTCCGTCGTTCCTGGCCCCGTGGACGGAGCTGGCCGGAGGTATCGGCGTCGGCATCTCGGTCGTGGATGTGGACAGTGGTTGCACGTTCGGTTCGTTGACGAATGAACCATTCCTCACTGCCTCGGTCGTGAAGCTGCAGATCATGGCCGGCGTGCTGCTGACACTGCAGGACGCGGACCAGCCCGTCAGCTACTACCTCGATGGGCGGCTGAACAACATGATCGGCGCCTCCGACAATGTGGCCTCGGATGACCTAGTGGCCTGGCTGGGCGGTCTCGGTCAGCTCCAGGTGATCGGTGAACGGTTCGATCTTGCTGACACCGACAACCTCTGGGCCGGTGACTGGGGCTCCACCCTTACCACCGCCACCGATCAAACGAAGCTCATGACCGAACTGCTGGTGCGGGGTGGGCCACTTTCTTCCGCCTCACGCACGATCGCGCGGTCATACCTGAATGGCGTACAGGACGATCAGCGCTGGGGCGTCGGCTCGGTGTCCGGCGACGGCGTTTCGGCACTGGTGAAGAACGGTTGGTGGTACAACGAGCCGGGCGACAACGGGGTTGCCTACGCGTGGCGATTGAATTCGGTTGGGCTTATCGAATCGGCTGACGGACGGGCCTGGTCGGTTGCCATTCTTGGCAACGAGTGGAGAGCACAATCCGACACCGAGTTGATTGACGAGTTGGCGCAGCACATTGCCAATGTCGTGCTGCCGTACCGTGCCGTCTCGACCGTTTCGGTACCGACCCCCACGGACGTGCGGGCGGCTCTGGAACCAATGAAGCCGGTACGCCTCGTCGATACCCGTGATCGTCCCGTGCGTGGCGTCGCCAGCGGTTCGGTCATCGTGCTCGACGTTGCCCTCGGCGATGTAGTGCCGGCCGCCGTAGCCCTCAACATCACTGCGGTCGATCCTGTCGATGCCGGCTTCCTCACCGTCTTCCCGACCGGCGTGTCGCGTCCGCAGACCTCGAACCTCAACGTCACCCCGAAGCGCACCGTGGCCAACTTCGCTGTCACGCCGGTGAGCGCGGACGGCAAGGTGTCGGTGTACACCTTCGGACGCACCGACATCATCATCGACTTGGTCGGACGATGGATGCCCCTTGATGGTCAGCCGGTTTCGGCCGGTCGCTTCCGACCTATCACTCCTGCCCGCGTGATCGACACCCGCTCGACCTCGTCCCCCGTGAATGCCGATGCCACACAGTCGGTCAAGGTCGCCGGCGTTGGTGGCGTGCCGACGGGAGTGACCGGTGTTGCGGTGTCGGTAACGGTTACGGACGCAACCGCCGACGGCTACTGGACGGTGTGGGGTTCGGACTCACCCAGGCCCGAAACGTCGAACGTCAACGTGCGTCGCAACGACACCATTGCCAACACGTCAATCGTCACCCCTGGCGCGGACGGAAACATCGAGATCTACAGCCAGTCGGGCGGGCACGTCATCGTCGATGTGGTGGGTTGGTATACCGGCGAATCCGACGCGGCGGGCATCGACGGGCTGCTCGCTCCTCTCGCAGCTCCGGTACGCATCGTCGATTCCCGTTCGTCGGTCGGGGCCAACCGACTCGTATCGGGTCGCACCGCCGTCACCATCGGCGAAGGTTCCGGGTTCGTTGGCAACCTCACCTGGTTGTTTCCCCAGGGCATCGGGTTCATCACGGTGTGGCCATCGGGTGAAGCTGCGCCCAACACCTCGGTCGCCAACCCCGACCCGAACCTGGGGGAGGCGTTCGCCAACGCACTCCTGATAGGCAACGGAAGCGACGGCGAGATCAACGTGACGTCGTCCAAACCGGTCGATCTTCTCATCGACGTGTCGGCGATCTTCACCTAGACAGCGCGGCGAGCACGGCCTTCATCTGGGTGATCTCTTTCGTCTGCACTGTGGCCACGTTGGCCGCAATGGCTTTGGCCTTGGCATCGGAGCCGCTCGCAACCTCCGACGTTGCCATGGCGACTGCACCTTCGTGATGGATGATCATCTGCTCGAGCCACGCCCTGTCGAACGCCCGACCGTCCAGGGCTGCGAGCGCGCTCCTCCTCCGCCGGCGTGAGCATGCCGTGGGCATGGCCCGACGCGGTTGCTTTCCATGAGGTGGCCATGGCGCTGAGTTGATCGAACTCGGCCTGTTGGTAACGACCCATAGTGAACCCGAACTCGCGCACCCGAACGTCGTCAGCCTTCTCCAACGCCATGTCGGCCATGCGCACACCGAGCGCATGATGGGGCGTCATGTCGGCTACGAATGTCTTGTCCGCCGCGGTCGCCGACGAGCCGCACATCCGGCGAGAGTAAGCAGCGCGGCTGCGACGAGCGTGGGCCGCCACGCCTTCACGATGAGGCGACCCGCTTGCTGGAATGACGCCGCACACAAGTCGCCATCCAACCAGGCCGAGGCCGAGGAAGAGCGTGGCGACAATCACGAAGGCAATCGCGGTGCCATTGTGAAACACGACCCGTCGTAAGAGCAGGCCCATCGCAACCGTGAAAACCCAGATGACGATCCCGTAGCGCCAGTGGGCGGCACTGGCCCATCGCTTGCGACCTGACACCCAGGCCCCCGCCAGCGCAAGCAGGAATGGCGCGGCGACGCGGAAGAATCCGTCAACCGTGCCGTCCTCACCATGGTTACGTCGCCCGATCAATACGAACACGACAACCACGAGCAGATCGATGGCGAACAACCGCGCAACACGCATGGCCCGCAACACTATTCGTTGGCAGTGACCTTGTATTGATCGCGGAGGAGGCGCTTGAGAATCTTGCCGCTCGGATTACGGGGGATGTCGGTGGCGAACACGACGGCTTTCACCAGTTTGAAGGGTGCCAACTTGCCTTTGCACCACTCGATGACTTCGGCCTCGGTGAGCGAGTCATCCTTCTTCACCACGACGGCCAGTGGGGACTCGCCCCATTTCGCGGACGGCACACCAATGACGCCCACATCGGCTACACCCGGGTGCGAGAGCACCACGTTTTCGATCTCGGCGGGATAGACGTTTTCTCCACCGGAGATCAGCATGTCCTTCACCCGGTCCATGATGGTCACGAAGCCGTCGGCGTCCATAGTGGCGACATCGCCGGTGTGGAGCCAGCCGTCAACAATGGTTTCCTCGGTTGCTTCAGGGCGATTCCAGTAACCGAGCATGACGTGCGGGGCCTTGAAAAGCACTTCGCCGGTTTCGCCCGGCGCAACGTCCTTGCCGTTCTCATCCACCACGCGGACCTCGGTGTGGAAGAAGGCCTTTCCGCACGAGCCGGCGCGCTCTACCGCGTCATCTCCGATGATGAGGCAGCCGGGTCCGCAGGTTTCGGTGAGGCCGTAGACCTGATGAATTTCGATGCCCATGGCCTGGTAGGTATTGATCAAGCTGACCGGTACGGGCGCGGCACCGCTCATTACCCAACGCAATGAGGAACAGTCGTGTTTTTCGGGGTCGTAGACGGCCAGCATGAACTGCAGCATGGCCGGCACCATAAGCGTGGTGGTGATCTTCTCGCTGCCCACGAGTTCCCACGAGAGCTTCGGGTCGAACGCCTTCAACACCACGAGCGTGACCCCGCGGTAGAGCGAGCCAAGCACCGGTGACAAGGCACCGACATGAAACATCGGCAGTGAGATGAGGTACCGATCGGCGTAGTGAACGTCGGCCGTGGCGGCGATCGTGAGCATCGACCACATCACCGTGTTGTGGGAGTGCATGACACCCTTGGGCAGGCCAGTGGTGCCAGAGGTGTACATGATGAAGAGCAGGTCGTCATCGGACCCGCGAACAGGCGGCTCGTCGTCGGACGCCATAGCGGTCCACGCGTCGAAGTTGGCGGCGAAGTCACCGGCCGCCCCCCCGGCCTGTACCCAGCTCTCGACGCCGGTGCGGTCACCGCGGCTGTTGAGCTCGGCCGCCACGGCCGCGAACTCTTCGGAGTAGACCAAAACCTTGGCGCCGGAGTCGGCCAGGATGAACTCAAGCTCGTCGGGTACGAGGCGCCAGTTGAGCGGCACGACGACGGCACCGATCTTGGCCGCACCGAAGAATGTCTCGACGAATTCTGCGCCGTTCATCAGCAGCAGTGCCACCCTGTCGCCCTTGCGGATGCCCAGGCCCAGTAGTGCGTTCGCGACGCGGTTCGTGGCCGCGTTGAGCTGGCGGTACGTGAGCCGTCGACCGTTCATGGGCTCGACGATGGCTTCCAGCTGTGGGCTCAGATAGGCCCGCTTGGTGAGCAGGCTACCGATGTTGATGTCCATATGATCTTGTCCCCTACGCTCCGGCCGAATGGAAAGGATGTGCCGCACGACACACAGGGAGCCTAGGTGATTTCGCGTTGCTCTCGTCGGGCCGGGCTCAGCAAACCTTGGCTGCTTCCGTCGCCTGGGCTGCCAGTTCCGGCGGCAGGTCGCCGGTGCGGAACACCTCGTCGTCAAGCGTGGTGCCATCGATGACGAGATGGCCGCCGAGTACCGCGCACGACGCCCGCTTCTGATCCGTGAGGCCGTCACGTTCGGCGTGGCGGTAGAGCACCTGATCGGTCTCGCTCAACCGGTAGATGGCTTCAAAGATGCCGGACTTGGGAATCGGTGCGGCTGAACCCGGGTCACAGGATTCCACCAGTACCGAGTCATTCTCGGCAGTGACCTTGGTCTGTGAGCCGAGCTGGGCCCACTCCTGGTAGGCGCGGCTGAGCAGCGCCGTGTCGGCGGTGGTCTTGCCGCCAACTCGGGTGTCTACGCAGATCTGGTCGTTTCGTCGAACGACACGGATGATTTCGTCGCCCCACCCGCTCGCGGCCCGCCACGCGTCGATCGGGTCGAGTCGGCTTGAGAGCGTGAGGAACGTCGACAGTGTGCCGACCGACTGGTAGCCGAAGAGGTCCGCTGGCGGCAGTTCCTTCGCCGCGGCATCGTTTGCCGAACTGCGCAAGTGGAACGTTGGAATGAGTCTCGGGAACGAACGGCAGAACCACCGCGGCCTCGTCGCTCGGTGGGTTTCGAAAGGCGTCGTTGAGACCGTCGACGCCGCCGATGTGGCGCAGTGTGCCCACCATCAGCGCGCCCAGCTCGTAGGGGGCGCCGAACTGAACCTGCAGCGCTTCGGGCGTGTTGTCCAATGCGTTTGAACCGGCCGGATTCTCGGCGTCGTAGACGGCCCGCTGCTCGGTCTCGGACAACGAATGAATGTAGGCGTTCTCAATGTCGCGGGCGTCGCCCTCGATCAAGGACCTGATGGCGAAGTCCTGCTCGTCGCTCTCGATGCCGTTACGTACCTTCTTGATGGAGAACTGCTGGTCCTGCAGCGCGTGGGTGAGCTCATGCACGATGGTCACCTTTGCGTAGGGCGTCAGCTCGGTTCCGCGTACGCGCATCTTCTTGTCGGCATTGTCGTAATAGCCGGTGACGTTGCTCACGAAGTCCTCTTCGGCCTTCACGCTGTTGTAATCGGGCCCGACATATCCGCGGGCCCGCAGCACCGCCTCATGCACCTTGTCGCGGTCCGGGTCGGCTTTCGGACGGATGCCGATGATGGCGGCCACGAACTGCTCCTCGGTCATGAATTCAAACGGCACCGGATGCTTGAACTTCAGACCGCGTTCGTTCTCCACGAACGTCGCCAGTTGGGTCACCCGGGGGTCCCACGCCTTGGGGGCGGCGGCCTGGCGGGTGCCACCGAGAGGGTTGATGACGACCCACAGAAACCCGCAAACAATCAGGATGGCGACGAGAGGCAGCCAGTTGGGCCTCTTCGGCGGCGCGGGCGGTAAGCCCGTCGGCACCCAGCCGGGAGGTGGGGGCGGGGGCAGTGGGTGCCTCGACGGCGGCGCCCACGTCGGGGGAGCCCACGGATCCGGCGGCGGGAGCGTCATCGGTGATCTGTCGGCCAAAGACGGCCGGGTTTGAGCATCCGGGGCCTCCTCGTGGGGGTTGTCGTTTCTTCAGGAAACGAACAGCTTCGTGTCCACTTGTGGACATGTCCACATTTTGGCATTGCGCCTGCGGGAACAAGAGCCGAAGATGAGAAACATCAAGAACGTGCTGGTTCGCCGCAAGCGAAACAGCGGATACTGAAAGGTTTCCTCAGAAAATGAAGCACTTCTGAACGCTCTCGCCGAGCCAACTTCGCTCGGTAACACAATCTCGAATCCCGCCCGCGGCCACCCAAACGCAGGCGGGATTCGTGGTTTTCCTGTCAATCGCGAAGGCGGTGGAGGGCGGCGCTGATGAGGGCAGCGCGGTTGTCGACCCCGAACACCTCGCAGAGCTCGTCCACCCGACGGCGCACGGTGCGGGGGTTCATCTTGAGGATGCGGGCGATGACATCGTTCGGGCGCCCGGCCATCACGTTCGACAACACCATCTTGTGCGACTCACTGAGGTCGTCACCGGGCGAGAGGTTGGTGATGCCGATCGGAATAGCCGTGGTCCACATCGTCTCGAACAGATGCAGGTAGGTGTTTACCATCGGCTCGGCTGTCGTGTAGACGGCAGTGGCCTGGATGTCGCAATTCATAATCAACAGCGCCGAGCGGTCAATGAGTACCGCTTGGGACGGAATGGTGGCGGTCACCCGCGCCAGCACACCGATCGCGGATTCCTCCAGCGCGGCGCGCAGGAACAACTCGTCGTCGAGCACCGATCGCTCGTAGAGAAAACGGATGGTGACGCCCCGCTTCACCAGATCCTCGGGTGCGAAGGTGAGCTGCTCGGGGTTGTCATTGTCGACCTCGGGGCTGCTGTCGGGTTGCATGATGCTCAGCTCGCTGCGGGCCCCGGTGAAAGTGGCGTTGATCTTCATCGACCGTTGCTCGCGGGTGCTGAACTCCTCAACCACGTCCGACGTGCCGGTGCGCTGAGCGAAGCGACGATCCTGGCGGGCCAGCAGGGCCAGGTCGCGTTCGACCGCAGCGGTGTCGGGGCGTTGGCTCAGCCACAGGTGCGTCATGGAGGCCAAGGAACGCACGATGGGCACCTCAGGCGGAAGTGCCACCAGCAGGTCGGTTACCGGGTCGAGTACCACGAAACCCGCCGCCAAGAGCTCGTCGGCCGCGTCGCCGCGCCCGTCGACCGATTTCTCGGCCAGCAGATCCTGATAGGCCTGTGCGGCCTCGGCCGACAGGATCCATTCCAGCGGCTGTTGTCCTTGCTTCTCTTCGCCCAACGTCGTACCCACCCCCCTTGACCAACAGTAGTACCCGGCCTCGAACACGCCCGAAGTCGGCGTCGGGTTATCGGCTAGGGACTATCGGCAGGTGAGGTCTTTGGTGGGGGCCACACCGAGTGTGTTTTCCTTCACATCGATCACGGCAGTTGTCGAGGGTGCGGAGGTGTTGGATGACGAGCCGCTCGTGGTTGTGCTCTTCTCGACGGTTGTCGCCGTGCTGGTGGTTCCGCTGACGAGATCGGAGTTGAGCGGGGCGTCGGCCAGACGGGCCTGGCCACGGAAGACGGTCAGGATCTTCTTGTTGTATGAAGAGTTGGCATCGAAGTAGAGCGGATCACTGTCGGTGGAACTCTCGATGCGGTAGCTGCGAATCTTGGCGGGATCGAAACCGCGCAACTTGCCGGCCAGGTTCAGCATGTCGTTGATGGTGAAATCCTTGTCGACTTTCACCTGCTTGATCGCCGCGTCGATGAGCTTTTGTGCGACCGAAGGCCGGGTCACACCCTTGTCGATAGCCTTCGCGATCGCACGCTTCACGAAGTCCTGCTGGCGGGCGATGCGGCCAAAGTCAGACAATCCGTCATCCACCCACCGACCATCCTTGAAGTATTCGTAGTAGCGCGAGCGGGTGTAGGCGAGCGCTTCGTCGCCAGCAAAAGTGTGGCAACCCGCGACTGTGATGTCGAGACCGGTATGAAGATCGCGGGCTGGGAATTCGAACGGCACGCTCACGCCACCCACCGCGTCGACGATGTCTTTGAAGGCGCAGAAGTCGACGTTGATGTAGTGATCGACTTCCACCTGGAAGTTCTGCTTGATCGTCGCGACAAGCCGTGATGGGTTGGCGTTCTGGAACACGGAGTTGATCTTGCCGCTGCTGTTCGACCCGGCCAGCTTGACCCACAAGTCGCGAGGGAACGACAAGATGGCCGCCTGGCTGGCATCCGGGTCGGCACGAATAAGCATGATGGTGTCGGAGTTCTCGCCCGTGTCGCGTCCGTTGTACAGACCGCCGTAGTAGGGCGAGTCAGGGGAGAGGCAACCGCGTTTATCCGAACCGACGATCAGGTAGTTCTGCGCCTTGATATCGATGACCGGGAGAGGAGCTTCGGTACTTGTGGTGGTTTCACCGGGAATCGTGATGACGGGAGCGATCGCCGTGTTGACCGACGGGGCTTGGCGAATGTCGACGCGCTGGAGTTGGCCGAGTTGGTGGTTGGCGTAGCCGAGCCCAGCGGCCAGGCTCAGGCAGGCGACCCCGGTGGCCGAGGAGGCAGCCAGCGACAATCGCTGAGGCCAGGTCCGCCGGAGGCGATGCCGTCTAAAAACGCCCATGAGAGACGTCCTTGTCATCTACCCGCGCTGACATGGTGGGCAAACAGTATATGTTCCGTATCAAGCGGGTGTGTCGGGCCGTGAGACCATCCATGCATGATGGTGGCAACTACGGTCGGGTTCGATGATTTTCGCCACCCGGGCCCTCTGGGTCAGCCGCCTCGACCGCCTCCATCTCCTCACCCCGCTTCGCATCGCGCTCATGCTGCTTGCAGCCGTTGTGGCGACGGTGATAGTCCGGCTACTGGTAAGCCGTTTCGTAAAGCGCATCCCGATGATGCACGACCGAGTCCGCGCCGATCAGCGCGGACGCACGTTGACGACCGTGC
This sequence comes from uncultured Acidimicrobiales bacterium, assembly GCA_963791625.1. GTDB lineage: Bacteria > Actinomycetota > Acidimicrobiia > Acidimicrobiales > Ilumatobacteraceae > JANMCE01. The sequence goes on along the minus strand of CAWBTA010000015.1, from coordinate 723,760 downwards.
TGCGCTCAACCCTGGTGGCCACCATCTGGTTGATTGTTGCCATCACCGTACTCGGCGAAGTTGGCGTCAACCTGGGCGCGTTCGTTGCAACCGCAACTATTATCGGTGGTGCGTTGGCGTTCGGCGCACAGACCCTTGTGCGGGATGTGATCGCCGGGTTCTTCATGATCGCCGAGGATCAGTATGGCGTCGGCGACGTGGTCGATCTCGGCCACGCGGCAGGCACGGTCGAGCAGATCACCCTGCGCGCCACCAGGGTTCGGGACGGCGAAGGCCGGGTGTGGTTTGTGCCGAACGGGCAGATCGTTCGGGTCGCCAACCTGTCGCAGGAGTACGCCAATGCCGTGCTCGACGTCGCGTTTGCGCTCACCTCTCCTCTGGGTGAAGTCACGCACGCGCTGCAAACCACGCTCGACAATTTCGAACACGACGAGCTGCTGGCTCGCCCCACCGTGCTCGGTGTGCACTCGCTCGCCGATGATCGCTACGAGCTGCGGATCTCGGTTCGCTGCAGCCCGGGCGAGCAGTCCGCCGTTCGGCGAGCGCTTCGGGCCGCCCTAGTCCATGCCGTGCAGCGCGGTGAACTTTCTGCACCACCCGGCGGTGGTCCGAGCGTGGTCGTGGTCAACGGTAACGGCTCGGCCGACATGTCGGCCGAGTAGCGACCTACTTCTTCTTCCGGCGGGACTGCGCGATCTGGTCGCGCCGGGCCTGGGCCTCGGCTTGCTTGCGGGAGCGGTCTTCCTTACGGCGCTGCCGAACGGCCTCCCGCTCGGCCAACTCGGCCGCCGTGAGTGGCGTGGGAGCAACAGCCTCGACGGCTGCAACGGCGGGAAGGGCCAGTATCTCGTCGGACTTCAGTAGGTGGATGCACGCGACCGAGGCGGGTGCCTCACCCACGACCGCTGAAGCCAGCATCAGCCGAACGGCGCCGACGCCATGGCTGGCGACCAGCTGGTACGACACTGTGCGCAGCTCGTCCTCGCTGGGATTCTCGGCCGACTCGCCGAGGGCCTCGACGCAGTCGTTCAGGCAGGCCTCACTCAGCACCATGCCCAACTGACCGAGCACGCCGTTCACTCGGCCCTTGCTTGCGGCCAGGCGCAGCGCCAGACCGGCCTTGGCATCAGCTAGGGATTCCACGCCGATCTCGCTACTCACCGCGGCGGCCGCATCGTCGGGCACCTTGTCGAGCAGAACACGGAGTTCGTCGTCGGTGACGGCATTGAGGGCACGGTCGAGCAGGGCAGCGGCGGCAAGTTGCGTCTTGATCTGGTTCATCGCCCGGAGAACCTACTTCCTGGCGCCTGCGCGCACTTTGTCTGGTCTGCATTCAGTGATCGTTCAGAGCAGGCCAATTCTGCTCCAAATACGTTGGATACTGCCGATAGGACTATTGCGTTCCTATGGAAAACCAGAAATAACCAGCGAATGAGTACGGCGGAGATCCACACCTTTGGGTCTTTCCGCGTCGTTTTTCATGACCGCACCGTTGGCGTCGGCGATTTTCCCAGCAAGAAAGCCAAGCAGGTTCTCGCCATGCTTGCCCTCGCCCGCGGCAAGCGGGTGTCGGTGGATCACCTCATCGACTCGCTCTGGGGCGCCAAGCTCCCGAAAGACCCCGTAGCCACCGTTGAACAGACGGTGTCGGTGCTCCGATCGTTCTTGGCCAAACTCTGTCCCGATCCGATCGTGCTCACCTCATCGGGCGGCTACGCCCTCAACAGTTCCGTGGTCGACATCGATCTTGATCGCTTCGATCAGCTCGCCCTCGCGGCCGCCAACAGTTCAGCCGAGCAGGCCCTGCAACTGCTGAAGGACGCACTGGCCATCGCGAATGGTGTCGTTCTGGAAGACGAGCAGTATGCCGAGTGGTCCTCGAATGTACGGGAGTATTACGAGCGTCGCTACAACGACTACCTCCTCGAAGCCGCCAAGCTGGCCCTTGCCACCGACCGCCCCGCGGAAGTACTGCAGTTCGGTGAGCAGGCCCAGCGTCGATCGGCCCTCCCGAATGAAGTCGCCTGTCGCCTCATGGCGTCCGCCCTGGCCGAACTCGAACGTCGCACCGAAGCCCTGGCGTTACTGAACAGGCTTGAGCAGCAGGTCTACGCCGCGTACGGCATCGGACTTTCCCGGGAGACGCTGGCCGTTCGAGCCGACATCAGTTCGCCGCCGCCGCCTGACTTCCGCAACGTGGTGCTGCCGATCGATACCGCCGTTTCGGTGACACCAGAGATGGCCGGGAACCTCGCCTTTGTGGGCCGAGCAGAAGAGCGGGAACGTTTTAGTGACCTGGTGGACAAGGTGATGAACGGTGGAAGTGCATTTGCCGTAATCGTTGGATCAGTCGGGATGGGCAGGAGTGCACTCCTCAGCCAACTCGCCCAGTCCTGCGGCACGGTGCAGACCCATATCTTTTCCTGCGCCGAAAGCTCGCAGCGGTTCTCGCGCTTTTCGGCCGTACGCCTCTACGCCCTCCTCGAGAACAGCGCAGGCCGCAGACACGCCCGGCTGCTGTCCGAAGGTGACGAAACGGCGGCCGAACTGCTTGAGCGACTCGTGGCCCTCGTAAACGACGCCGGCCCCATGATTGTTTTCATCGATGATCTGCACTGGGCTGACCCGGAATCGGTGTCGATCCTTGCTGCACTTGCCGAGCCGGGAATGGCGAAGTCGTTCGCCATCGTCGCCACGGTGAACCGTGGCCGTGAGATTCCCGGCATACGAGGCTTCCACCCCTGCGTCTGGCCACCCTTGCAACCACTGAGCGGCCACGAGCTCGGCCAGCTCGGCCTGTCGCATGCGCTCGAGGAAACCGGCGGGCATCCGGGCACGGTCGCAGCCGTATTCGAGGCGTGTGTCGGCTCGGGCTTTCTGTCAAGCACGGCGATCGGCGGACTTCTGGCCCGTTGCGAGGCAGCCGGGCCATCGGCCACACTTTTCCTGCGGGCGGCGGCAGCGCTGGAGCAACCGTTCGCAGCGCTCGATGCTGCCCGAAGCATCGGAGTCTCGCCTACTCTCTGTGGTGTTGTTGTTACTCGATTGCTGGATAGCGGTGTTCTTTGGCCACATGGGTCGGGCCGCTACTCGTTCGGAGACGCCGTAACCCGGCGGTTCTTCACCACGTTCGGCGGTACGTCGCCCCGATGGGCTGAGACCTCCTTGCAGTCGTTGCGCCACTCAGCGTAGAGCCCCCACCACTGAACTAATTCACTGGGTGGTTCCATTGGCTCATTATTAACCGGGTGTTTCCCTTTGAAACCTTTTTCAAAGGTCGTCACGTTCAGATGAGCCTCACGAATCTTCGTGAGGAATCCTCGATCTGAGGTTGCTCACGAGCAGTGAAGTAGTAACCGTGACCAACGGGCGCATGACGGGAGAAATCGGGCGTAGCACGACCGGAAAACCCCTCTATCGACGCGCCCATTCGATGAGGAGACAACGTGAGCGATACCGATTTCACCCAAGGGCGACCAGGACTGTGGCGCAGGGCTGCCGCGCTGGTTGGGTCGCTGGCCATGATTTTGACTGTCGTACAGAACGTGGTCTCGCCCGGAGCATCGGCCGCGACGAACACGCTGAAGATCAACGTGTTCAGCGCCCGCACCGAGCCCCGTGCGCTCGGCGGCGCCGGTGTGCTGAAAGACGACCCGATCACGGCGTTTAAGTACATCATCAATGTTGACAACACCGGTCAGACAACGCAGCGAACACCCGCTGACGGTTGCTCGCCAGCAGGCGGCATCGACTACCCGGCCAGTTGTACATGGACATCGGTCAGCACGAAATCATCGAGCCCGATCTACACCCAGGGCGACGAGTCCGACTTCGTGGCCGGCATCGACAATATGCCAGCCGGTCGCTACCTGATCTCGGTTCTGGCCGACGGCTTCAAACTCGACGGCATCCACTTCACCATGCCGCTCGCCACGAACGCGCCGCTGCGGGTTGAGCTTCAGCCCACGCCACTGCCGACGGCCACCATCAAGGCGCAGATCTTCGAAGACATCTCGCCCACCAACGGTGCCCCCGACCTTCCGGCCGAACATGGCCTTGCCGGGTTCCGCGGTCAGATCGCCGACTATCTCGGCCAGGTCATCACCGACGTCTTCGGCAACCCCATGTGCACCGACTACCTGCGTGGCGGCGGGCAGACACCCGCAAGCTTCACGGAGAATTACGACCCGGCGGACATCGGCCACACGACCCCGCTTCAGCCTTTGGCCCACGACCGCTTCCTTGCGTTGCCGATCGACCTCGATCTCGACAACGCACCGACCCCGATTGTCGGTAGTGGCGGCGAGTGTCTCAGCGACTTCTACGGTGTGCTCACCATCCCCAACCTCGGACCGAACCGCTACACGCTGCAGGCCATTTCACCCGCCGGCCAGACCTGGATCCAGACCACGACGCTCGAAGGCAACCACGACTGGGACGCCTGGGTGATGGAAGGCTCCACCGGCCTCGACACTGAGTTCGTGCAGGGCGGCGAGCCCTTCCCCGGCATCGTCTTCGGTTTCGTGAAGACCACCAACACCCTTGCCGCTCCCGCCGCCGGCCACATCAAGGGCGTCGTTGACGGCGTGCACGTCTACGTTCCCGCCACCGGCGGCGCCACGCAGACCACCGGCCAGATCTTCGGCGGCCTCGGCGGCACCAAGATCGACCATGCCATTGCCTACCCGTGGCTGGCGCTCACCGACCTGACCAACGGCGACACCGCCGTATGGATCGGCAAAGGTAACGCGGACGGCTCGTTCGACATCCCCAACGTGCCCGATGGCAACTACACGCTCACCTGGTGGGACGAACCGCAGAACTACATCCTGGACCTCCAGAACGTCACCGTTCGCAACGGCGAAACCGTCGATCTGGGCGTGGTGCCAATCAACGGCTGGTGGACCTTCATCGACGGCTACATCTTCACCGACACGAACCGCAACGGTGTGAAAGACCCGGGCGAGCCGGGCGTTCCCGACTTCACTCTCACCCTGCGCAAGCGGGAGAACTCGCTGATGGACCGCGGTACCACCGCTGTCACCACCGACCCGACCGGGTACTACAAGTTTGAGAGTGCCTACCCGATGACCCAGTGGCTGGTCATCGAGGCGTACAACGACCGGTTCTATACGACCGGAGCAACGTTCCAGGCCGACAACCAGCCGACACCGACCACGATCAAGGCCGATCGTGATGCGGCCGGCAAGTTCGTCGGCACCGGCGTGGATGTCAGCACGCTTCCCATCATTGGTCTGTCCGGTCGCCTCGACTGGGGCGTGCACTCCTATGACGCGACCGGCGCAACGAACGGTATCGACCCCCGCAACGGCGGCATCGTCGGTACGGTCAGCTATGACACCACTCGCAACGAACTCAACCCGCAGTACGCCGCGGTTGAAGATTGGCAGCCGGGCGTGTCGGGCGTAAATGTGCGCCTCTACGAACCCATGAAGTGCCTCGCGACGGACACCCGTTGTGATGCCGGACGTCGCTATCGGGTGGATGAGAACGGCGCCTACACCAAGGGTCAGCATCTCAACACGTCCGTGACCGAAACGTGGGAGCAGCCCACCGGTTGCGTGGCTCGCAACGTTGATGGCGTCGCCCTCAATTACCCGGCCGATCACCACGTGCTGCCCGACTATCCGGCGGTCGCGGCCAACCCCGGCGACCCCGTGCACGGTCAAGAACCCTGCCTCGAAGGCCCGCTCATGGGAGTGCAGTTCCAGAACGGATTCTCGGCCGTTGACGGCAACTACGGCTTCACCGATGGCTGCTTCGCCCCGAACGTGCTCGATGACGCCGATCCTGCCAATCCCGTGTGCCGTGTCGCGGCGGTCGTGACCGGCCAGCCGGTGCCGACCGAGGCTACGAACGCTGTGCTCCTCGGTGGCAAGGACTACATCGTCGACGTCGAGATCCCGAAGGATGAACTCGGCCGTGATATGTACAAGGTCACCCGGGAAGAGGACATCAACGTTGGTGAGGGTGACGACTTCATCCCGCAGGTACCGCCGCCCGCATGCGCTGGCCCCCTGCACATCGTCGATGTGATTGACACAGAAGACCCGGCCGACTCAGGCCCGAACAACTACCCGTCGGTGACCCTGGCCAACGGAGTCATCGTGCCAGCCTCAACGCCAACGTCCAACGCAGTGTTCCCTGCTGGCGGTTCGCCCTACGAGGGTCAGGCCAAGCCACTGTGCTCAACCAAGCTGGTGCAGCTGAACCAGGGCAAGTCAATCGTGCCCACGTTCAACGTGTTCACCCAGGTTCCGATCCCGGGTCGCTTCTGGGGTCTCGTTGTTGACGACCTCAACTTCTCGGGTGACCCGCAGTCACTGCTCTACGGCGAGAAGGCTGGCGTTGCGTTCGCTCCGGTCGGTATCTACGACTACACGAACAAGCTGGTCCACACGACCGAGTCGGATTACAACGGCCTGTTCGACGTGCTCATGCCGTCAACCAATCGCATCAACTGCCCGACACCGTCGGGTGTCTGCGGCAACCTCTACCGGTTCGTCGGCAACGACCCGGGCGTACCGGGCCAGTTGAACCTCAACTATCACCCTGAGTTCCGCACCATCGCCGCCGAGTTCGAAGCACTACCGGGCCTCATCGTGCCGGCCGACCTTGCCCCCTCGCAGGTGGGTGTGTCGGTGCAGCTTCCCGGTGGTCAGACCAACCGGGTGAAGTGCGCCCAAGACGGTGCCACGCCGCAGCTCTTCGCCATGGACAAAGTGCACGGCGTCGCCGGCGACACCTTCACCATCACGGGCCTCGGCTTCGGAACCGCTGCTGGGCAAGTCAAGCTCGACAACGTCCCGGTTGGCCCAGCCGCCGGTGATGCGTGGGGTGATCGTGCGATCACCTTCTCGGTTCCGGCTGCCACGCTGCCGGGCCCGCATCAGTTGTCGATCACGGCCAGCAACGGCCAATCGACCGTGGACGGCATAACACTGCATGTGATCGGTGCCGGATACACCCCGAACATCTACGAGGTCGGTCCGGGTAAGCCGTTCGCTCCGGTGAACTCGCTGCCCGACGTGGCCGACCACGCCATCCAGAATGCGCTCGACGCAGCCGCTGCGAGCGCCGGTAACGACTTGGTCATCGTGTACCCGGGCCTGGAAGACCCGGCGAATCCCCGCAACAACCCACGGGGTGCCTACTACGAGAACCTCATCGTCACCACCGGCGTGAAGCTGCAGGGCACGGGACCCGGTGGCATCTACCCCGACAACACGACGGTGCGCGGCGCCATCATCGACGGCTCGGCCTTCGGTGGCGACGGTCCCGTCGCAGCCGACTGGCTCGACCGCATCACGGCCACGACCTGGCAGGGCAACCAGAACGTCAATGACGGTGCTGTCATCTCGATCTACACGATCAACGGACGTTTCGGGTCGGCCTTCACCGCTTCTATCGACGGTTTCGATCTTCGTGGCGGTAACCAGACCGGCTTCCCGAACAACATCAACGTCATCGGCGGTACCCCGACGGGCGTGCCTGCCGGTGTGGTGACCCAGGGCGGTGCGATCTTTGCCAACGCCTACGCCAAGAACCTGCACATCACCAACAACGTGGTGCAGAACAATGGCGGCGCCTACGGCACCATCCGCATTGGCACCCCCGATCTGACGGGCGCTGGCAACAGCAACAACCAGGGCATCGTCATCGCCAACAACCGCATCATCCACAACGCCGGAACCAACCTGGCCGGTGGTATCGGGATGTTCTCCGGTAGCGACGGCTTCGACATCGTGGGCAACGATATTTGCGGCAACTTCTCGGCCGAGTACGGCGGTGGTATCACCGTCTACGGCCGTACGACGGGCGGAGCATTCAACCCGGCTGTGGTTGGCAAGATCCGCAACAACCGCATCTACTTCAACAAGTCCTACGACGAAGGTGGCGGTGTGATGATCGCCGGCACCCTGCCGGCGAACACGACGCAACTGTCGCCGGGCTCTGGCCCGATGGACATCACGGGCAACCTGATCCAGGCCAACCTGTCGAACGACGACGGTGGCGGCCTGCGCTTCTTGATGGCGGGCAACTATCCGATGAACGTCGTGAACAACATGATTGTGAACAACGTCTCCACCCACGAAGGTGGCGGCATTGCGCTCAACGACGCACCCGCGGTGCGCGTCGTGAACAACACCATCATGAAGAACCTGACTACGGCCACGGCTCTGACCAGTAATGGTCTGCCGGCACCAGCCGGTCTTTCAACCTCGCAGAACAGCGATCTGTTGCAGGTCACTCTGCCCATTGGATCGCCGATCTTCAGTGATCCGGTCAACTTCAACAACATCTTCTGGGACAACCGAGCCGGAACTCGTGCTGGCGACAAGGTCACTGGTCTCGGCATTGCCGGAGACGTCTTGCCGATCAACAACTGGGACCTCGGCCTGGCTGATGGCTCGGGTCTGCTGTCACCGACCAACACGGTGCTGCAGACAACCTTCGGAACAGTTGCAAGTGCAACGAATACGGCTGGTGTCGACCCGAATGTGGTCAGTGCGTACGACGCGTCGGTCACCTTCAATGTGTGGCGGAACAACCCCGCCTTCGTAGGTGCCACGCTGGTTGCGGTCGAGCTTCCGCCGAACCTCATGGGTGACTACCACATCCTTCCCGGCTCGCCCGCTATCAACCAGGGCGCCGCGTTGAAGGGTGCGATCAGTGCCCCGAGCGTCGACTTCGACGGACAGGGCCGCCCGGCGATCGGCGGATTCGACAGCGGGGCCGACGAGATTGAGGAGACGGCCCTTGACCTGGCGGTCGCCATCACCGACAACCGTCCGACCCTTCATCCGACCGATGCGATTGCGTACACGATTGTCGTTACCAACAATGGTCCCGGCAACGTCTCGGGCGCATCGGTTATCGACAACCCGCCGGCTTCGCTCGGTTCCGTTACGTGGACCTGTGCGGCATCGGCTGGTTCATCGTGCGGCTCGGCGAGCGGAAGCGGTGCGATCAGTTCAACCGTGACATTGCTGGCCGCGGGCACGGCGACGTACACCATGAACGCAGTGGTGTCGGCCTCAGCAACGGGCAACGTTGATAACACCGCAACCGTGGCTGTTCCGCTCGGCAATACCGACCCCATTCCTGGCAACAACTCGGCAACCGACAGCCACACGCTCGTGCCGCTGGCCGATCTGTCGATCACCAAGACCGACGGCATTGCGAACAATTCGCCGACCGGGCCCTACCCGCTGGATACGATCACCTACACGATCATGGTCGGCAACGCCGGTCCGAACGGGGCCCTCGGCGCAATCGTGACCGACACGGTGCCGGCGGCGCTGGAGAACGTCACCTGGACGTGCACCGGTACCGGCTGCACTGCTGCCAGTGGCACGGGCTCGATCGCTGGTGCACTCGTGAACCTGCCGGTCGGCTCGACCGCCACCTTTACGGTGACGGGCCGGATCGTGGCAGCAGCTACGGGCAGCCTGGTGAACACGGCAACGATTGCTCCGCCCGTCGGAACCGATGACGTCAACACTGCCAACAACAGCGCCACCGATACGGACACCATCATCCCGAAGGCCGATCTGTCGATCACCAAGAACGACGGCTTCACCACCATCGCCCCGGGTCAGACCGACCAGTACACCATTGTGGTGAGCAACGCCGGGCCGAGTGCGGTGACCAACGCAACGGTAGTCGACACACTGCCGGTCACCATGACCGGTCTGGCCTGGAAGTGCACGGCTGGGGCCTGCGGGACAACATCGGGACCGGGGGCGCTCAACACCACGGTCACTTTGCCGGCGGGTGGATCGGCAACCTATGTCACCACGGTCTCGCTCTCATCCACCGCACCGCTCACCACGGTCTCCAACACGGTACGTGTCCGCTTCAGCGCCGGTGACAACACGTTTGATCCCAACCTTGCCAACAACGCGGCGACCGACACGGACCTGGTGCGAAACGCCACGCTCCCGACCGTTCCGCTGCGAGACAGCTTCGATCGTGACGGACCGCCCATCGGTGCGAACTGGAGCGTTACCGGTACCAACACCCGCATCATCGGCGATGCGGTGCAGGGCTTCACTAACAGCCAGATCGTGTGGAACGGAGCCAACAGTCCGTTCGGTGCGAAGCAGGCGGCGGCGTTCACTTATCGAAACGCGCCGGTCAACAGTGCGGCCTACCAAACCGGCCTGGTGCTGAAGGCCAGCGGCGGCACACTCGCCGTCCCTGCGACGTACGCCTCGGTCACCTACAACTCCGGTGTGGTCACGGTGTCCACGGTGACGACCAGCGGTGCTCCGGTCAGTCGAGGTACCAAGACGGTCACCCTGGTGAATGGGGATCGGCTCACGGCCCTGGCTGATGGTCTCGGCAACGTGTTCCTGTTCCGCACCAACAGCAGTGGTACCAACACCTACCTCGGTGTGGTTGCCATCCCGATCGTCGGAGCCTCTGCGTGGGCACCAGCCACCGGTGGCGGTCGAGTCGGACTGCAGATTCCTGTCGGCCAGCGGGTCGACGACTTCCGGGCCGGGACCATCGCATGAACCGGCCAGTAGATCTTTCATCAACGTCCTCAAAAGGAGGCAGTGGCATGAGTGAACCCAACGTAAACCACGTCGGGCGGCGGCAGTTCCTGAAGGTGGCCGGTGGCGTTGCGGCGCTGTCGGTCGGCCTTGGGGCTCCCTGGAAGGGCAAGACCCTGTCGCCCATTTCGGTCACCCCCGCCGATGCCGCCGGTGGTGTACCCAACCTGATGCTCGGCGGCACCGACGGCTGGATCGCCCTGCCCGCGACACCTGTCATCGGACCGGCCTTCTCGCCGTTTCATCCGGATCCGTACGCTCCGAATCCGTTCACGACGTACATCTTCGGCTTCCGTAACATCACCGGACTCGACCCGGTACAACGGACCAAGCAGAAGAACAAGGCGCAGCACAACGCGCCGCTGTTCTGGGTGAATCAGTTCAACCCCTCTGCTCCCGCGGATTTCCGGGTGGACATCACCAACCTCGGTCTCCAGCAGCGGCCCGACCTGTTCGACACCCACACACTGCACTGGCACGGATTCCGCAACGTCATCCCGTTCTTTGACGGTGAGCCGAGTGGCTCGGTGTCGGTGCCTGCCGGCGCGGTATTCAGCTACATCTATCGCCCTCGGGAGCCAGGCACGTATATGTACCACTGCCACGTCGAAGACGTCGAGCACGTCCAGATGGGCATGACCGGGCTGGTGTTCGTCCGCCCAATTCAGGACGGCAACACCGCTCTGTATCCAAGTGGCAAGTATGCCTACAACGACGGAGACGGCTCGACCGGTTTTGACCGTGAGTACTCGATGTTCCTCAGCGAGGTGTGGGCCGAGGCGCACTGGGCAGATGCGCACATTCAGCTTCCGGAGTGGAGCGATTACCACCCCGACTTCAGCCTGTTGAACGGCCGGGTCTACCCCGACACCATTGCACCAAACGGTGACATCGATCCGTTCAACCCGGTGCGGGATGCCGACGGTGACCTCATCGCACCGGCCGGTGCACCACACCTGAAGTATCAGCCCCTGTCGTCACTCATCGAATGCAACGCCGATGAAAAGGTGCTGCTGCGATTTGCCAACCTGGGCTTCAAGGAAAGCGCCATGACCACGGCCGGCATCAAGATGCGGGTCGTCGGTCGAGATGCCACCCCGATGCGAGGCCGAGCGTCTGCGATCGATCCGCTGACAGGTCAGTACCCGTTGACCGGCGCCGACACCAGCTATGAGACCAACACCATCAACATCGGTCCCGGCGAAAGCTTCGACGTCATCCTCGATATTCCGGCCCACTCCGGTGGCGTCGGTCCCGACACCTACATGCTCTACAACCGCAACTACACCCACGTCAACAACCTGACAACGGGTGGGTTTGGCGGACAGACCACCGAGATCCGGGTGTACCCATCCGGTGCCCGGCCCGCCCAGACGATTCCGAACACGTGACCGTGATGACGAAAGGGATCCCCATGAAGAAAAACCGCTTCCGTCACACGATGAAGAGCGGCCTGATGATCGTCCCGATGTTGGCTGTTGCTGCAGCCAGCGTGACCGCTACGCACACCGCAGCGAGCGCGGCGACGACGACCACCAACAAGGTCGGCATCGTCTGTACCTCAGACGCCAGCCCCACCCCGGTGTTCAATCTCACCACGTCCACCGGTTACATCGACCTTCCTGATGGCAACACGATGTTCATGTGGGGCTACTCGCAGGCCGGCAAACCGTTCCAGCATCCCGGACCGGTTCTGTGCGTGAACGAGGGTGATCACGTCACCGTTCACCTGCAGAACACGCTGCCCAAGGCCGCCTCGATTGCGTTCCCGGGCCAGACCGATGTGATGGCCAATGGCGCGTACGCCCAGCCGGAGATCGACGGCAGTGGCAACGTCACCTCACTGACAACCACGGCAGCCGCGAATGGTGGGGCAGTCACCTATGACTTCGTTGCCGGCAAGCCGGGCACATACATCTACCAGTCGGGCACCGACCCCGAGAACCAGATCCGGATGGGTCTCTTCGGAGCGCTCATCGTGCGCCCGACGCTGGGTGCCGACCACGCGTACAACCGGGCCGACAGCCAGTTCATGCTGAGCGAAGAGTTCCTGGTGCTGCTGTCGGAAATTGACCCCTACCAGCATCAGGCGGTGGAGAACGGTGAGACGTTCGATCTCACCCAGTACAAGCCTCGCTACTGGCTGATCAATGGTCGTGGCTTCCCCGACAGCGTGGCCGACAACGGTGCATCATGGTTGCCGAGCCAGCCTTACGGTTCGCTCGCCCGCATCCATGAGTTCAACCCAGACCCGGCCGCCGGACTGAACTACCACCCGCTTCCCGGTTTGGCTCGCTACATCAACGTCGGCTCGGAGGACTACCCGTTCCACCCCCACGGCAACAACGGTGCCGTGGTTGGACGAGACGGTGAGCCACTCGCCGGTCCGCAGAGCATTGGCAGCCCGGATCTCTCGTTTGAGAAGTTCTCGATCAACGTCGGACCCGGTCAGACGTGGGACGTGCTGGTGCGCTGGTATGACGCTGAGCACTACAACGCCGCCACCAACCCGGTGTCGGTCGTGGTGCCCAGTGTGAACAACCAGGTGTTCGGCATGTTCTACAGCGGTAGCCCCTACCTCGGGAACAACGGCACGCTGCCGCCCGGTACCAACACGCTCAACCAGTGCGGCGAGTTCTACGTCATCGCCCACAACCACGCCCTGTACCAAATCACCTCCTGGGGCGTCACCATGACCGGCCCTATCACGTACATGCGCATCGATCCACCTCTACCCAACAGCTGCCCGAACTGATGAGCGGCCACATGGAACGGACACGGAATATGACACGAGCACGACTCCTCCGCACGGGATTGCCGGTGGCCCTCGTGGCCTCCATCGCCCTCCCGCTTGCGGGGGCCACCCAGGCCGGGGCGCGTGTCGCACCGGCTCAGGCTGCTCCCTCAAAGGCGGCTCCAATAGTTGCCGCCGCGGCGCCGGCTCTTGCCCTCCCGCGGGCTGGGGTCCCGGTCGGTATCGACCTGTGCGCAACCGCCGGCACGACCACGCTTCCCGGCGCGGTCACGGTGCCGGTGTTGGGGTACGTGCTGGGTGACTGCACGATCACCAACAGCGTCGGCGCCCCGGGCGGACCGACCATCGTGGCCAACGAGGGCGACATGGTGACGGTGACACTTCACAACAACTTGACCGAAGCGACCGGCCTTCTTTTCCAGGGCCAGACAATGGTGCCCGATCGTGTTGGTGTGGCTGCTGGCGGCATGAAGACCTACACCTTCACGGCGAAGACCGGCACGTCGATCTTTGAGGCGGCGCTGCTGCCCGGCGCCCAGTATCAATCGGCTATGGGCCTCGTTGGTGCGCTGGTCGTCAAGTCCGCAACTGCGGGTCAGGCCTACGCCCAGACGACAAGTGCCTATGACGAGGAAGCGGTCGTCGTGGTCAGCGAGCTCGACCCGGCGCTGAACTCTTCGGCCAACCCGGCTTTGTTCGACATGCGTACCTTCAAGCCGACCTTTGGTTTGATCAACGGCAAGGCCAGCCCCTCTACCGATCCGATCCCTGCAGTTGCCGGCCACAAACTGTTGCTGCGCATGGTCAATGGCGGATCGCAACCGCACTCGCTCGGTCTGCTCGGTCTCCGTCAGACGGTGATTGCCAACGACGGCAGCGAACTGCGCTACAGCCACAGTGTGGTGGCTGACACCGTCGGGCCCGGCCAGTCGGCCGACGCCGTGGTCAGCATCCCGGCCGGCGCGCCCGCGGGCAGCAAGTTTGCGTTCTACGACGCCAGCGCCAGCTTGCACAATGCCGGCGCCACCGGAACGGGTGGCATGCTGACCTTCATCACCACGGGCGCAGGTGCGGCCAACACCGCCCCGGTCACCACCAACGTGTCCGTCTCGCCCAATCCGGTGCTGACGACCACGGGCAGCGTCACGCTGACCGGCACGATCACGCCGGCACCCGAGGCGGCCGAGTACTTCATCGATACCCTTGGTGTCAGCGGTACCGGCTGTGCAGTAACGCCGGCGACGGCCGTGAGCGTGGTCATTACGACCATCGGTGGAACCTCGCCTTGCGGCTTGGCGTCACTGGCGGCTGGGAACCACAGCATCTACCTGCACGGCAAGATCGGCACCGACTGGGGAACGGCCGTCTCGACGGCTCTCACGGTTACTCCGGCCGACACCCAAGCACCAGTCACGTCTGGTCTTGTTGTCACGCCGGCGCAGACCAACGGGGCTGACCCGGTAATCAACGCAACCGGTGATGACTCCACAGCCGGCGGCTCAAGTATCAATGCCATCGAATATTTCATCGGTGCGACCGCAGCCGACGGATCGGGTGCAGCACTGGCAATCACACCTCCGATCGACGCTACGGTTTCGGCCGGAGCGACGATACCGTTCAACTTGTTGGCACCCGGTGTAAACGTGATCTCGGTGCACAGCCAGGACAGCGCCGGGAACTGGGGTGCCTTCGCAACGATCAACGTTACGAAGGATACGGTTGGCCCGGTCACCTCGTTGGCCAGTGCCTCGCCCAGTATCAGTAACGGTGTCATCGGTGTGAACTCGTCCACGCCCGCCGTGCGGGTATCGGCATCGGCGAGCGATGCGATGACCAACACCGTGGCTGCCGAAGGCTTCATCGATACCGTCGGCGCACCGGGCAGCGGGTTCGTCTTCTTCCCGACCGACGGCCTGTTCAACTCGTTCTCGGAGTCGGTGTACTACGACATCCAGCTGACGGCGGTGCAGGGTCTGAGCAACGGCAACCACACCATCTACGTCCGCTCGAAGGACGCCGCCGGTAACTGGGGAGCCACTACCTCCACGACGTTGGTCGTCGACAAAGTAGCGCCGACTACCAACGCCATCGTGGCTGCTTCCAATCCAACGAACGTGAGCGGCGGCACGAACACGTCGTTCCTGCTGTCCGCCAATGCAACGGATATCGGGGCCGGCATCGCCGCCGCCGAGTGGTACCAGAACCCGGCTCCGGCCGCTGGCTCCGGTACCCCGATGGTGGCTACCGACGGAACCTTCAACTCGTCGGTTGAGCCGATCCGAGCCACGATTGACTTCGTGGCCCTCGGTTGGACGGCCGGCAATCACACGATCTTCGTGCGAAGCCGTGACGCAGCGGGCAGCTGGAGCACCCCGGTCTCTGTCACCGTGAACGTGGTCTACCCGAACATCTTCACCAACGGGTTCGATGCGGGCACGCTCGCCACGAGATGGGGTTGGAGCGCTCTCGGCGGCAACACCGCTCGACTGGTCGTGAACAACGGGGCAGCGCAGGGCGGTTCGGCCCGACGACTCGATGTGAACGTGGCAGGTGGTGCTGCGGCAACGTCGGGCTACGTGCAGGACAACTCGCCCACGGCCGAGGCCAGTTACCACGGTCGGTTCTACATCAATCCGCAGAGTCTCATCACCGGCGGGGGAGCCAACCCGCAGCCGATCACCCTCTTTAAGGGTCTGGCTGGTGACGGTACGGGCAACACGGTGTTCGTCGTGGAGTACCGCCGCAGCACTGTCACCGGTGCGGCCAATAATCGGGCGCAGGTTCGTCTGAACGTGACCCGTAACGGCGGCACGACGTCGACCAACTGGTTCAACCTCGCTGATAACGCCTACACCTCGCTCGAAGTGGCCTGGGCCTCTGGCTTATCAGCGACGTCGAGCCTCTCGACGGGCGGCACCGTTCGCCAGAACCTGACCGGGTTGGACACCAGCGCCAACACGCTTGGCTCGGTACAACTCGGGCTGCAGGGAACGCTGGCCGGTATCGGCGGCACGATCCGCATCGACTCCTTCGTCTCCACCAAGACGACGGTCATCGGTAACTAACACAACTCACCCTGGTCCGCAGCCCTCTTGGGGCTGCGGACCGACGCAAAGGATCAACATGAGCATCGAACTCCTTGAAGCCGAAGACGAGACCACCGTCGCCACTCCTGCCAAGCGCTGGTCGTTCCGCAGCGTGGCTTTCGTGGTTGCGCTGCTCGTCATCGGCTCCACCGCGGTCTACGCGGCATCGGCGGGCAAGGCCAAGCGCGGCGCCAACGCGGTCTCCGCCAAGGTGCTAGAAGAGCGGTACGGCGCCCGTGTTGACCTCGTCGCGACCGCCGCGCTCGGCGGCATGGTGGAGCTCCGCTTCACGGTGCTCGATGTGAAGAAGGCTGACGCGCTGTTCCACGATCCGGAGAAGATGCCGCGGCTGGTGGTGGAGGGTGTTGGCCAGACGCTTGAGCCGCCGTCGGGCATGAAGCACTCGATGAAAATGGTGAACGGCGGCTCGTACTTCATCCTCTATGGCAACCGCGGCGGTCACGTGAAAGAGGGCTCCAAGATCTCGGTGGTCGTTGGCGATATTCGGCTCGAGCACCTGACGGCAAAGGCCTGATCATGCCCAAACTCTCTCGTCGTATAGCTGCGGCTGCGATGACCGTTGTGCTGGTCGGTGTGGGCATCGCCACCCAGACCGATCTGGCCTTCGCCAGGCAGACGGCATCGTTGTTGCAGACCGACCCAGTGCTGCAAGCCACGCTGGCTGCTGCGCCGCCGGATGCGCAGCTCACCTTCCTCATTCGCCTGAAGGACAAGGCCGACATGCGCAGAGGCCGCACCGGCGCGCGCGCCCAGCGTCAGAGGGAGGTCATCACCGAACTCAGGACGAAGGCAGCCGCCACTCAGGTCAACCTCCGGTTGAATCTTGACCTCCTCGGTCGCCAGAACAGGATCACCAACATCCAGCCGCTGTGGGTGCTGAACGCCATTTCGGTGACGGCCACGCCCGCTGTCTTGGCTGCGATTGCGAATCGCTCCGACGTGGAATCGATGACGCCGGATGACATCTCGATCGTCACCGTCGCCACCTCCGGACTGACCTCGGCCATGGGAACGATGAGCGCGGAGATCACCAAGTCGTCCTCGATGTGGGACCTCGGCTACACCGGTCAGGGCGTGGTGGTCGCCGACCTCGATACTGGCGTCGACATCTCCCACCCTGACCTCTCCAGCAAATGGAGAGGCGGAACGAACTCCTGGTACGACCCCTACGGTCAGCACCCGACGGTGCCCACCGACTTCAGCGGTCACGGCACCGCGACCACCGGAACGATTCTGGCCGGCGGTGCCAGTGGCGCCACCCTCGGTTCGGCTCCCGACGCGAAGTGGATTGCAGCTCGGGTATTCAACGACACCGGACGGGCGACGGCGACGGCTATCCACCTCGCTCTGCAGTGGGCGCTCGACCCCGACAACAACCCGGCCACCGCCGATGCTCCGGCGATCGTCAACAACTCATGGTCGTTCGGAAACCCGGGCTGCAACCTCGAGTTCCAGCCCGATCTTCAGGCGTTGCGCTCGGCCGGTATCATCCCGGTTTTCGCTGCCGGTAACTCGGGTCCAGGGGCGAACACCAGCGTGAGCCCGGCCAACTATCCCGAGGCCCTAGCGGTCGGCGTGACCGACGTAACGGACATCGTTGACGTCATGAGTGCGAACGGCCCGTCCTCGTGCGGTGAGACGGCTACCACCTATCCCGATCTGGTTGCGCCGGGCATGAATGTTGTGAGCACCGATTTGTACGCCACCTACGGCTCGTGGAGTGGCACGTCGATGTCGGCCCCCAGCGTCTCGGGCGCACTGGCGCTACTCATGAGCGCCCAGGTGTCGCCCGACGCCGACGTGCAGGCGGCGCTGCTGGACACCGCCGTCGACCTCGGCGCCATCGGACCTGACAACGTCTACGGCCGGGGTCGCATCAATACGCTCGCCGCATACCAGCGCCTCCGCCAGTTGGTTCCTGCGACGACGACCACGACCACGACGGTTGCGCCGGCCACCACAACGACCGCGCCGCCGGAGACAACCACGACGGTCGCGCCGCCAGACACAACGACAACGACCGCGCCGCCAGACACGACAACGACGGTCGCGCCGCCGGAGACAACCACGACGGTCGCGCCGCCAGACACGACAACGACGGTCGCGCCGACCACGACCACGACGGTTGCACCGACCACGACCACGGGGGCCCCAACCACGACGACGGTCGCGCCGACCACGACCACGACGGTCGCGCCGACCACCACGACCACGACGGTCGCGCCGACCACCACGACCACGGTGGCACCAACCACTACGACGACGCCAGTTGCGCCCGACGCGGTGTTCAGCAACGGGTTCGAGGCGGGGACGCTGGCCGGTTGGACGAGGTCGACCACGAACAACGGGAAGCTTTCGGTGTCGGCGGCTTCGGCCCTGGTGGGCTCCTTCGGCATGCAGGCAGTCATGGCCGGTACCACGTCGATGTATGTCACAGACTCCACGCCGGCTGCCTTGTCGGGCTATCACGCCCGGTTCCGCTACTCACCGAACGGTGCCACTATTGGCGGCACCAACGGGCACGACATCTTCACCGGACTCGATGCCAGCGGCCGGACACTGGTGGTCGCCCAGGTGCGGGCCGCAACAGGAGGTTACGAGATACGATTCGGTGCCAACAGCAGCGGCACGGTGAAGTACTCGGCGTGGACAGCCGTAACCAACGCTGCCCACACCATTGAGGTCAGCTGGCAGGCAGCCACCACCGGTACCGGAAAGAACGGACTTGCCTCAATCTGGATCGACGGCACGCTCAAGCAATCGGTGGCTGCACTGACGAACGGAACCCAGCGGCTTGAAGACGCCAGGCTCGGGCCGCAGAACTTGAGAAGCACGGTGACAGGCACCGAGTACTTCGATGCGTTCGCGTCCACGAAGGGCAGCTACATCGGCGTCTAGATCTCCTCGGTCTCCGTGGTCTGACCGGGCCCGTCACCTGGTCAGACCGCGGTTCGATTGCGGACTTTTCGCACAACGATGTACGCGGCGATGATGACGGCACACACCGCTGCGACGTACGTGCTGTAGCGGCTGAGCTTGTCGGCCAGGTCCTGCCAGTTCGCACCCAACTTGTAGCCGCCGACCGAACACACCGTTGCCCAACTGATGGCTCCCAACACGTCCCACCGAAGAAACTCCCGATAGGTCATCTCTGACATTCCCGCCGTCGCGGGCATGATGGCGCGAAGAAAGCCGATCCATCGTCCGATGAAGATCACCGGACCCTTGCGGCGACGAATGAGATCCTGGGCGCGCACCCAGTTCTGCTCCCCGAGTTTGCGCCCGACCCAACTGTGCTGCAACCGATGCCCGAACCGGTCTCCGATGTAGAAGCCGGTGGCGTCACCGAGCAGGGCCGCCAGACACGCGACCACGACCAGGATGTAGATGTTGAGACTGCCAGCACCAGCGGCCGCACCGGTGACGAGAAGCCCGATCTCCCCGGGGATAAGGAAGAACAGGGTGCCCGTCTCGGCGAAGGTGAGCACGAACGCCACAACATAGAGCCAGGGCCCAGTGAAGCGTTCGATGAATCGAACGACGGCATCGGAACCAGCAGCGGCGAACATCATCACAGCGTTGCACAACCAGGCTGCCAGCGTTCCGGCACGAGACCGCAGAAGTTCCCTTATGGCGGTTGTCCTCACCTATCGTGCACGCATGGACATCAACCAGGCATCGGCAATTGTTACGGGTGGGGCTTCGGGCATCGGCGAGGCGGCAGCGCGAGCGCTGGCGGCACGCGGTGCCCGGGTGGTGATCGCGGATCTCAACGAAGAACGAGGTCAGGCCGTCGCGGCTGAGATTGGCGGGGCGTTCTGCCGCGTTGATGTCACCAACACCGACGATGTTATTGCCGCGGTCGAGACCGCCAAGGAGATGGGACCGCTGCGGGCGTTGGTGAACTCGGCCGGCATCGGCTGGGCGACCCGTACGGTCGGAAAAGACGGGCAGTATGCGTCGGCCCATCCGCTGGACATCTTCACCAAGGTGGTCGGCATCAATCTCATTGGTACCTTCAACTGCATCCGCCTGGCGGCCACGGCCATGGGTCAGACCGAACCGCTGGAGAACAACGAGCGTGGCGCCATTGTGAACATGGCGTCGGTTGCGGCGTTCGACGGTCAGATCGGCCAGGCTGCCTACTCGGCCTCAAAGGGCGGCGTGGTCGGTATGACGCTGCCGATCGCTCGTGACCTGGCCGCCATCGGCGTTCGGGTCAACACCATTGCGCCTGGTTTGATCGACACCCCGATCTACGGCACGGGTGAGGCGTCGGAGGCGTTCAAGGCCAGCCTGTCGAAGGATGTCGTGTTCCCGAAGCGGCTCGGCCACGCGTCGGAGCTGGCCTCGATGGTGGCCGAACTCATCACCAACAGCTATATGAATGGCGAGACGGTCCGGGTCGACGGGGCCGCTCGACTGCAGCCGAAGTAGGTCAAAAGAACCCTCTTCACCCAGAGCGACCCTCACGACTACTTGTAGGGGCATAACCACAACTAGCGTTTGAAATGTGGGTTTGTTCAGCGGAACTGTCCAACCTCGTCACCACCCATGGTGAGCATTGGCACCGATCGCCTGCTGCTGAAGCGACGGCGGCTCTGGCATGTCCCGCGGCTCGTTGACATCTACCGCGACCCGCGAACTCTGACGCAAGGGCGCGGCTCAAGCTCGCTGCCGACGGCGTATCGACGGCTGTCGGTCGGCTGCCTCGGCCGTCGGAACTGGTCGATCTTTGTCGTCGGGGAGCGAGGGCCGATTGGTTCGGTTGGGTTTTGGCAGTGGTCGGACGGCCGGCCGGAATTGGTCTACTGGATCCACCCCGACCATTGGGCCGCCGAGATGGCTACCGAAGTCATCACCGGGGCGCTCAGTCGACGGAGGCGACGACCGGTCGTGTCGCTCTCCCGTACTGCCAACCTGGGTTCGTGCCTGGTGCTGGAAGAACTTGGCTTCGTCGCCGAATCCAACCTTCGTCGCTACGGAACCGAACAACGCCTCTACGTGCTTGACTGAATCAGCGGCCGCGTTTGCGTGCCATGGTGTGCAGGTCGCGCAGGTGTTTGGGAATCTCGTTCGGCTGCACGACTGCACCGCGAATGAGGTCGTCAAACTGAGCGCTCAGGACGCGAATGTGTTCGGTAGAAGTGAGCACCAGATACATCTGGCCGAGGTAGAGCGACACTCGCTTCGGCCCGAAGATGGTGATGGGTGCCGCGTAGCGTTGGAGCCCATCGAAAAGGAACCAGCGAAACGCGGGGTACAACTCTTCGGTGAGCTCAATCATCTTATCCAACTGAGCGAGCCGGGCCGGCAACCCGAGATCGCGCCAGATGCCCTCTCCTCGAGCAAACAGCTCGAGTGATTGTCGACTGGAGCAGCACTCCATCTCAGTGTCGGGTTGGCGGGTCCAGGCCAGGCGAGTCGCCACGGTTTCGATGCGCTGCTCGGAGTGCACCGTAGTGAAGTCACCGACCTCGTGGCGGATGACGTCCTGCGTCTTCAACAGATCCGGCAACGTTGAGGGCACCAGCCGAACCCGGTAACCAGCAGCCTCGGTGAACCAGGCCACCAACTGCTCGTCATCGGGCGCAAGATCCTTGGGGGTCAGCGTCAACTCCTGACGCAGCACCTCGGCGGACAGCGGGCCCTGTTGGCTCAGGCCGAGCAGCCAATCGATGGATGCCTGACGGCTCTGGGCAATGGCGGTGATCGTCTCCAATCGGGGGAGCCGACGGTTGGTGGGAGAAAGCAACTGGGAAAGGGTTGAGCGATCGATCTGGGCGGCGGCCGCGAAGTCCTGGCGGCTGAGACCGGAATGGGCGATGACCTCGGAGAGGCGATTGCGGAACTCGGACAGGAACTCAGCACGGTCAATCATGTCGTGAAACTACCGCATCTGTTGTGTATTCATCACAGTAGGGGTGTATACGTGCGTAATGTCACGCCAACGTGCCGAAGAGCCACTTGTCTGGACAACTGATATGCCGAACAGTGAAGAGTGGTGAAGGTTTCGCGATGGCCGACTGTTGTGGTTGCACTTGCAATTGGTTTGCTTTGGATTGGCATGGTGGCGGGTCATACCTACGTCCCGACACCCTTGCTGTTGTTGGCGCTCGCGCTGCTGGGAGCGTGGTACGGGTCGCTGCAGCATGAGGTGATTCACGGGCACCTGCCCACCTGGGTGGGCTGGGCGCCGCTTGGGCTGCTGGTGCCGTTTTGCCGCTATCGGACCACGCACATCGACCATCACCGCAACGAGCTGCTGACCGACCCGGTCGTCGACCCCGAAAGCTTTTATGTCACTCCCGAGGAGTGGGCGACCGCCAGTACGACGCATCGGTTCTTCCTTCAGAGCACGCGCACGCTGTTCGGACGTATGTTGCTCGGGCCCCTTGTCTTCAACGGACGCTTTATCGGAAACGACCTGCGCGGATTGCGACGCAACGGGCATGCCGCGGCTTGGGTCAAACACCTCGTAGGCGTTGCGACCGTGGTTGTCGTGGTGCGCTCGCTCGGGCTGCCGTTGTGGCTCTACGTGCTCGGCTTCGTGTACGGCGGCTCCTCGATAACACTCTTGCGCAGCTTCGTCGAACACCGTGCGGTTGGCGTGGGACCGCAGTCGGCCATGGTGCTCACCAACCCCGCGCTGTCGCTGCTTTTCCTCAACAACAATCTCCACTTCGCACATCACGCTGCTCCCGGGGTGCCCTGGTTTGCCCTTCCGGCGCTCAGCCGTGACATGGGCGCAATCGAGTTGGCTCGAAGCGGTGCCGGTGTCTACGACGGCTATCGCGATGTTGTCCGCCGCTATGCGTTCCGCCCGTTCTGCCAACCGGTGCGGCCGTGTGATCAAACGACTGCGGCGAGTCTCTAGCAGACTGGACATATGATCGGTCGTGGCTCGCTCCCCATGTACGACCTACCCGGAGTCGAGCGCGATGTCGATGCGCTCTGGGCTGCGATCGCCGAACGAAGCGGTGTCGACCCGGTCCGCCTGCATCCGGATGATCTGCACCGGCATTGGCGCTCAGGAGAGTTCGTCCTCAGTCAGACCTGTGGCTTTCCACTCGTAGAAACGCTGGATCAGGTGACCGTCGTCGGGGTGTTCACGACGGCAGTCGGTGTGGGGGAAGGGAGTCACTATCAAAGCGTGATTATCGAGCCGAAGCTGTCGTCATCGGGGCCCGTGGCCATGAACTCTTGGGACAGCCTGTCCGGCTACGTCAGCCTCGCCCACTTTCTGGCCGTCGAGCGCCCTGATGTGCTGGATTCTGGTCCTGTTGCAACCATGATCACGGGTGGCCATCGCTACAGCTTGGCCGCGGTTGCCTCTGGTCTGGCCTCGCTTGCGTCGATTGACGCCGTCACGTTCGACATCTTGTCCCGAACGGCGCCCGACGTGGTTGCCGCCGTTCGCCGAGTCGGGTCGGGTCCGACCGTGCCGTGTCTTCCCCTGGTGGCGATCAACGATGAACATCGTGCGCGTTTACGCGAAACACTCGACGAGGTGGTGCAGATGGAGTCGCTGCAACCGGCGTTGCGTCGCTTAGCCATCACCGGTTTCAGCCCGCTCGATCGCCACGCATACAGCGGTGTCCCGACACTGATCGCAAAAGCTCGACAGGATGTTCCTCCAAATCCCGTCCGGTGAACGGCCTCTCGTTTGACAGGGCAAGCTGTGTCGGGTGTCACCGTGAATTTGCGGTACAATCGTTTCGTCTTCGTGCGTGCGCTACCTGGCCGCACTTGGGTGGCGTAATCTGTAGACGTCGGCCGAATGTCCGACGACGATCCGAGGGGGATGTTCAGGAATGAATTTCAAGGACTTTGACCAAGCCCGCCGCAGTGTGGGTCCGATCGAGTTGGACCACATAGAGTCGTTTGCGCAGGGTCGCATCAATCGTCGTGAGTTTGTGCGCCGCGGAACCGTGCTCGGCCTAACGGTGCCGTTCATGGGCGCAATCATCTCGGCATGCGGCAGCAGCAAGGGTTCGTCGTCGGCCACTACAGCCGGCGCAGCCACCACTGCTGGCCCCGCTACTACGGCCGGTGCGGCCACCACAGCCGGTGTAGCCACAACAGCAGCCGCGGCTGCTGGCGCCATCAAGGCTGGCGGCACGCTTCGCATTGCCGCGCAGACGCCCGGCGGCCCCCTTGACCCGGTGGCCATGGAAAATCTGGGCAGCTATACGATTGTCACGACGGCGTGCGAGTACCTGTGCGGCCCCGGCGAAGGTGCCGAACTTGCACCCATGCTTGCCGAGAAGTGGTCGTCGAATCCCGACGGCACTGTCTGGACCTTCAACCTTCGCAAGGGTGTGAAGTGGCACGACGGTTCGCCGTTCACCGCCGACGACGTTGTGGCCTCGCTCGACCGCTTGGCTGGCAGCAACTTGAAGGCTTCGATCGCGGCCGGTGGCGCCAAGGCAACCGACCCTGGCACCGTTACCGTCACGCTGTTGGCAGCGAACGGTCAGTTCCCCTACCTCGTGTCGCACTGGAACCCGCAGTCGGTCATAACCCCGAAGTCGTTTGCCCTTGGCACCACGATCGACAAGGTCAAGGTCGGTACCGGCCCGTTCAAGCTCGATTCATACGACCCGGTTACGGGCGCGACATTCGTTCGCAACGACGACTGGTGGGGCGGCAAGCCGTTCCTCGACAAGTTGCAGTTCATCTTCTCCGATGACATCGCCACCCAGATGAGCGGCTTCCAGGGGGACGCGGCCGACGCACTCATCCAGTTCAACCCGACACTCGGTGCCGCGGTGCTGGCCGACACCAAAAAGTTCACGGTCGAGACCATCCGTGGCTCGGGTCACCGCCAGTTGTGGTTCAACACCCGTGAGGGCACCTTCACTGACAAGCGCGTGCGTCAGGCGTTCGCCTATGCACTTGATCGCCCGGCGCTCATCGAAAAGGCACTGCTCGGTGCCGGTGACCTCGCCAACGACCACCCGATTGCGCCGATCTATCCCTACTTCGACAAGTCACAGCCGCAGCGTGTCCGGGACCTTGCGAAGGCCAAGCAGCTTCTGGCCGATGCGGGCAAGACCGGTCTGAAAACCACCATGTATGTGGGCAAGCTGCAAGAGATCCCGCAGCTGGCTCTCCTGGTGCAGGCTCAGCTTCTCGAAATCGGCGTCGATGCCCAGATCGATGAAGTCGAGAACAAGGTGCACTACGACCGCTGGTGCAAGGTGTACGACTCCAAGGTTGCTCCTGAAGGCTGTGACGGCGGCGCCGAATTCGGCATCGTCGACTACGGCAACCGTGGCACCCCCGACGTGTACCTCACCAAGGCCTACTCCACCGGTGAGTGGAACTCGGCGCACTACATTTCGGCGCCGTTCAACCAGGCGGTCAAGGACTACCAGGCGTCGCTGGATAACGCTGGTCGTTCCAAGGCCATCAGCCAGATCCAGGCCATCGCCACCGAAGACGTGCCGTACGCCATTCCGTACTTCCTCAACGCCAAGATGGCCTACAGCACAAAGGTCAGTGGCATCCGCGCCACAGGCCTGGGTCACTACTACTGCGGCAAGGCCGGCTTCGTCGCCTGACGACAAGCCGACCGATCGCTCATCGATGACGGCTGGGGCTTCCGCCTGGGGGCCCCAGCCGTGCTTTTCGTCTAACGTAGATTCTCAGTAGTCACAAGGTCGGGGGGCCGAAACGTGGGTCGATTTCTTCTCAAACGGTTGCTCTCCGCCATCGTCACGCTGTGGCTATTGGCCACCATCGTGTTCGTGCTGGTGAACGTGCTGCCCTCCAACGTCGGCCGCCAAGTGCTCGGTGGCCAGGCCAAGGAGGAATTGGTCAAGGCCTACAACAAGAAGCTCGGAACCGACAAGCCTTTGCTGGTGCAGTACGGCAAGGCGATGAAGAATCTCGGCACCTTGAGTTTCGGTGACTCCTATAAGAGCGGCGTCGCCGTGCGCAAGATCATCGGCCCGGCCATGGTGCGATCAGGCAAGCTTGCGCTTCTCGCGCTCCTCCTCACGGTGCCCTTAGCCATCGCCGGGGGTATCTACACGGCTCGGCGGCAGGACAAGCTCGCCGACCGAGCAGTCGTGGTGGCTGGCCTCGCCACATCATCAACGCCGGAGTTCGTCACCGCCGCGATCCTGCTATCGATCTTCTGTGTCACATGGAAGGTCGGGAAGGTGTTCGCCAATCCACCGCCGGGAGCGTCCATCCTGACGCAATTGCACTATCTCATCGTGCCGGCCTCCGCGATGGCGGTCGTGTACCTCGGATACATCGTTCGCATGGCTCGTGCCGGGGTGATCAGCGCACTACAGACGGACTATGCCCGTACGGCCACCATGAAGGGTCTGTCCCAGGGAACGGTCATGCGGCGCCATCTGCTACGGAACGCCCTCGCGCCGACCATCACGGTCATCAGCGCGCAGATCGGGTACCTGTTCGGCAGCATCGTCGGCGTCGAAATCGTGTTCAACTACGCCGGACTCGGCTCGGTGCTGCGTGACGCAGTCGGTAACAAGGACATCCCTATCTTGTCCGGCGGTGTGCTCGCCGTGGGGATCGTGTACATGATCTCCACGCTGGCGGCTGACTTGCTCATCGCCTTCCTGAACCCGCGCATCCGTCTGGAGAGCAGCCGATGAGCCAGATTGTTACACCGCCCACTTCCAGAGATACCGACGGGCTGACGACTGCGCTCGCGGGCATTTCCCAGAGTGAACGAAAGCAGGCGCGTCGGGAAAACTGGCGTCTCATTCGTCGTCGGCCATCGTTCATCATCGGCTCGGTCATCGTGCTGTTCTGGACCGCGTGCGCGATCCTCGGTGAGCGCATTACGCCCCGGAGTCCGTTTAAACCGCTCTACAAAGTGCACGAGCGACCAAGCGCCCAGTTCCTGTTCGGTACCGACAAGACCGGCCGCGACGTGCTGTCCCGCGTCATGATGGGCTCGCGCGACATCCTGAAGGTTGCCCCACTCGCAGCCGTGCTCAGCGTGATTCTCGGCGTGATTCTCGGCATGGTGATGGGCTACTTCCGCGGCTGGGTGGATCTGGTGCTCGGACGTATCGTCGAGGCGTTCCTGGCCATTCCGGTGATCTTGCTGGGCTTCGTTGCCGTCGTCGTGCTCGGCCGATCCAACACGGTCATTATCGGCATCGTCGCCATGCTGTTTGCCCCCATCGTGGCCCGAACCGTTCGTTCGGCGGTGCTGGCCGAGCGTGATCTTGACTACGTCACGTCGGCCAAACTGCGAGGCGAGGGGCCGCTGTTCATCATGTTCCGCGAGATCCTGCCAAACGTCATGGGGCCGATCATCGTTGAACTCACCATTCGTATCGGCTACGCAGTATTCACCGTGGCCACCCTCACCTTCATCGGTGCCGGACCGAGACCACCATCGCCGGATTGGGGTGCGCAGGTGAGCGACAACTATGTCCTTCTGCAATCGCGGATCTGGTGGAGCACGTTGTTCCCCGCCCTTGCCATTGCCAGCCTGGTGATCGCGATTAACCTCATCGCCGACGCGGTGCAGTCAGTACTGGACGCTTGATGAACACAATTACTGCCACGAAGGCGGCACTTGCTGTCGAGGACCTGCGGGTTGCCTACAAGGTGCGCGGCGTCGACCGCGAGGTATTGCGCGGCGTGACGTTCTCCATTGCGCCCGGCGAAGCGTACGGATTGGTCGGCGAATCGGGATGTGGAAAGTCGACCACCGCGTACGCCGCGCTTCGGTACCTTCCGCATAACGGCAAGATCACCGGCGGTCGCGTGCTGGTGGCCGACGAAGATGTGACAGCGATGTCCACGGCGCAGCTGCAGCGGTTCCGAGCGACCGAAGCATCGATGGTGTATCAGGATCCGGCGCAGGCGATGAATCCGTCCATTCGCGTCGGCAAGCAGCTCATTGAGAGCTTCACCCTGCTTGGCCAGTCCAGGGACGAGGCCAGGACTTCGGCCATCGAAGCCCTGGGTCGGGTGCGCATCGCGTCGCCAGCCAGCGTCATGGATCGATACCCGTTCCAGCTTTCCGGTGGTATGCAACAGCGTGTCGTTATTGCCATGGCACTGGCGTGCAACCCGAAGCTGCTCGTGCTCGACGAGCCCACCACCGGTCTTGACGCCACGGTGGAAGCCGAGGTGCTTGACTTAGTACGCGCCTTGCGCGAGGAGAGCGACACATCGGTGCTGCTCATTGCCCATAACCTCGGGATCATCCGTGCGCTGTGCGATCGCGTCGGTGTCATGTACGCCGGCCAGGTCGTGGAGCAGGGAGCGAGCCGCGAGGTGTTCGACAACCCGCAGCATCCCTATACCGTCGGCCTGCTGCGATCGCTGCCCCGCCACGGTATACGTAAGACCGAACGCGCCCTGGCCACCATTCCCGGCCTGCTGCCCCTTATCGGCACCAGCCTGCCTACTTGTGTCTTCGTGGACCGCTGCCCGCTCGCGGACGAAACGTGTCGCACCGTTGTGCCGCCGGTGGTCACCATTGGTTCCGATCCGTCCCGCTTTACCCGGTGCCATCACGCGGACCGAATCGACCAGATGGTGGAGGCCGAGCCGGACGTGCCGATCAGCATCCTGGCACCGCGTGAGGGCCAGCCCGACGTACTCGAACTCACCAGCGTGTCCAAGACGTTCCGCCAGCGCGGCCAGAACATCCCCGCCCTTGTTGATGTCAATCTCGAACTCTTCGAGGGCGAAACGCTCGGCATCGTCGGCGAGTCTGGGTCCGGCAAGTCAACCCTGGCCAAGACCATGCTCGGCATTGAATCGGCCGATCTCGGAGGTACGGTGAAGCTGGCCGGCAATGAGGTTTCCGCCGCGAGCGCCGGCCGCTCGACCGACGAGAAGCGCTCGATGCAAATGGTGTTCCAAAACCCCGACTCTGCGCTCAATCGCAGCTGGTCGGTTCGCCGCATCCTGCTTCGCAGCGTCACCAAGCTGACGACCATGACCGGGTCCGAGGCTGACTTTCGCGTCGAGACGCTCGCTGCGCAAATGCGGCTCACGCCGCGCCATCTTGACCTTCGGCCGCGCCAGCTGTCGGGAGGTCTGAAGCAACGTGTTGCTATCGCTCGAGCGTTTGCTGGTGATCCGCGGATCGTGGTGTGTGACGAACCAACCAGCGCGCTCGATGTCTCGGTGCAGGCCGCCATCTTGAACCTGCTGGCCGATCTGCAAAGTGAGAAGCGCACGAGTTACGTCTTCATCACCCACGATATGGGTGTTGTTCGCTACCTCGCTGATCGCATCGCCGTCATGTACCTCGGTCGCATCCAGGAGGTCGGGCCGACCGACGACGTCTTCAAGGGCCCGCATCATCCGTACACCGAAGCGTTGCTCTCGGCCGTGCCCAGCGTTGACGGCGAACCGAACAAGCGTATTCGCCTCGGCGGCGAGATTCCGTCTCCGGCTCATCCGCCGGCGGGTTGCGTGTTCCATCCTCGCTGCCCGCGCGCCATTCCGGGCGTGTGTGAGGTAACCGAGCCTCCCTTGCTCGAAGTCGCACCCGGCCACGCAATGCGGTGCCATATCCCGCTGGAAACCCTTCGCGTCTTGCAGGCCGAACCGACCTGACGCAGCGTCCGTCCCTCCAACAGAGGTCGAGTGTGGAAGCACGCTGCTCACCCTCTGTGTTGCCACGTCGTGTCTCAGGCGGATCATGGTCGCTCGGCGAAGTCGGGGAACTCTGAGTCCGGCATTATCGGGAATATTCTGAAAAGTTTGTTTCGAACTACTCAAGATGATTGATCACTCGACGAGGAGGATAACGGACACCGAAAGTGGTCATGAATTCACGCAATGGCCCTGGGCTGGTCATACAGTCTCTTGAAGTGGCGAAACGAGTACTCATAGGGCGGACGCTCAATTAATAATGAACCTTTTGGCCCATTGAGGTTATGGTCATTTGAAGCGGCGTGATGCCAAGCTTGGAGCCGCAATGCATCTCGATATTGTCAAATCATGCAACGCTGTATTAAACAGACCTATGTAATCGCTAGAGCCATACCGCTGGTGGAGGACATGCATGTCGGAATCGACGAACGAAATTCAAACAGCCTTTCCCACGCTGGATGATTTGCAGAAGGAGGTTGCCACCCAATCTCGCGAGCTACCCCGACTCCAACGCACGACCATGATCGCCTACGTCGCCGCCGTGATGGCTGGCGTGCTGTACGCAATCTTCATCTTCAATCCGCACAACGCCGGGCAGCGCATCCCCTACGTCATGCTCATTCTGGCTGAGATCATCTTGCTCTCGAATGCCGGTGTCATGATCATGACCATTCTGGCCGGTGACAAGTCGAGCGAGCTCCCTGCCGTTGAAGAAGCCCGTCGCAAGCTGCTGCAGGGGGCGTGGATGCCGACGGTCGATGTGCTCATTCCCGTTTACGGGGAGCCGCTCGAGATCATCCGCACGACCGCCACTGCGGCGCGTGACATGTCGCTGGCCCATCGAACCATCATCTGCGACGACGCTCGTGACCCCAAGGTCGCTGAGATGGCCGCAAGCATCGGTGTCGAGTACCGCACCCGTGCAGACAACGTCAACGCCAAGGCTGGCAACATCAATGCCGCGCTCGCAGCCACCACCGCTGACTACGTCACTATCCTTGATGCTGATCACGTGCCGGTCCGAGCGTTTCTCGAACGTACGCTTGCGCACTTCGTGGATCCGCGTGTTGCCTTTGTGCAGAGCCCGCAGAGCTACCGCAACCGTGACGCCAGCCCGGTTGCTTCTGCTTCGCATGAGTCGCAGCGAGTCTTTTACGACTTGGTCTGCCCCGGCAAGAATGCGTACAACAGCGTGTTCAGCGTGGGCACCAACGTGGTCTATCGCCGTCATGCATTGGCCGAAGTCAACGGTCTCTACGGCGAGACAAACTCCGAGGATATTTGGACATCGTTGCGTTTGCACCAACTTGGTTGGGCATCGGTCTTTGTTCCTGAAATCCTCGCCGAAGGCCTCGCGCCGGAAGATGTCGCCACCTATCTCCAGCAGCAGTATCGGTGGTCGCGAGGCGCATTCGAGATTCTGTTGCACGCCCGCCCCTGGCGCATGAAGGGTCTCACCCGAGATCAACGTATCCAGTACATCCAGCCCGGCCTGCACTATCTGCAGAGCGTGGCGATGCTGTTCTTCATGCTGCTGCCCGCGCTCTTCCTGGTGTTCTACGTGCAGCCACTTCGGGTGAACGGTGTCGGCTGGTTGCTGCGGTACGCCCCGTTCTGGGTGCTCACCCAGTTGGCGATTTACTACCAGGTGGGTCGATTGCATGTGTGGAGTTACTGCATGGCGATCGCATCGGTGCCCGTGCACATTCGGGCCTTCTTCACAGCGTTGTTCCGGCGGAAGTACGGATGGAGAGTGACCAACCGCGAAGGTCGAGTGCCGTCGGTGCTCGAGTCGATGCCAACCCAGCTCCTTATGGTGTTCGGTCTACTGACCGCCTTCATGATTGGCCTGTTCCCCCTCCGCAGTACGGTGCCCACGACGATCTCGCTGGTGTTGTGCCTCGTGTACGCCCTGTCGTTGCTTGTGGTCATCCGTAAAGCCACCAGTGAATGGTGGCGTTCCCTGCGACACAAGAACAAGACAACAAGAGTTTCTACGAGAGAGGCCGTACCGGCGTGAAAACTTCTAGCCC
Organism: uncultured Acidimicrobiales bacterium; assembly: GCA_963791625.1. Classification (GTDB taxonomy): domain Bacteria; phylum Actinomycetota; class Acidimicrobiia; order Acidimicrobiales; family Ilumatobacteraceae; genus JANMCE01. The sequence goes on along the minus strand of CAWBTA010000015.1, from coordinate 691,668 downwards.
CACCCCAGTTCAGCAGCGAGCGCTTCCGAGCGAACTCGCCGTATCCGCCCAGTCGAAGGACTGGAAGAAGCGCCCGCACCATTCGCCTCGGCGTCTGACCAGCCTGCTCCTCGTGCTGGCTGCTCTGGCCGGTTGCGCGTGGATTGCATCGGTGCAGATCCAGAACCGCATTGTCGGACGCGGCCGGGTGCAGCTCGACCGAGTCACCGTCACCACCGACCCGGTCGTGCTGACCTCAGCAGCCAGTGGTCGCATTTCGGCGCTGAACGCCGTGGTCGGTACCGAGGTCAAAGCTGGCGACATCTTGGCCACTATTGAGGTGCTTCCCGCGAACGCCCAATCGGGCAAGCTCGACATCGTGGCCCCGGTTGACGGTCTGGTCCACAGCGTGGCCGCTCCGGTCAATGGCACGGTGGCGAGTGGTACTGAATTCATCACGCTGTACCAGCCGAGCAAGATGCTGTTTGAGGCGCCCGTTCCGTACAAGACGGCGTCCAACATCCGCATCGGCAGCAAGGCGAAGTTCAACGTGCCCGGGCTTGGCGATGTCAACGCCAAGGTGGTGGGTGTGCGCTCTGACTTCAAGACCGATATCGAGCAGTCGAACGTCCGAGTGGCTCGCATGGTGTTCCAGCCCGACGATGTCAATGCGCTCAAGACCGTGGTGCCGGGTATGACCGCCAAGGGTCGTATCGAGAACTCCAGTGACGCGAATGCGGTGCGCGCGGTACTGAATCCGAAGTTCTGAGACGACGGCGTTTCTCCCCAACCAGGTGCGTCATCCTCGCCGGGGTGATGTGCCTGGTTGGTGCTTGTACCAAGACCAGTCGTCCGGCTCCTGAGGTGGGTTGGATGGCGATGTGCCAGCAGCGCACCCCGGTTGATCGCCAGGCCGTATCGGCCGCTGCTCGCCAACCCGTGCCCCACGCCGCGTTCGGTCCGCCCGCTGGGCTCGGTGCGCTGCCCACCAATCAGTGGTGGAGTTCGTTGTTGTCCCCCCACCCCGAGGCATTGTGGGCCCAGCCCATCACCGTCACGTGGACGGCCGAGGGCATGGCACTTTCCGTGCCGCGGCCGAGAGCGGTCAGCAAGACCATTTTCGCCGGGCAGACCGCACCCCTTGTCGTTCTCTTGCCAGGCGCCGTACCCAAGTTGTCGTCCTACGGGGATTTCCATGTGGTGGTAGCGATGAAGGCAACGTTGCCCGCGGCAGAGGTCACCGTGGCCCAGGGCAGTCCGGCTACCTGGGTGAAGGTGGGTGGGGGCGGACTCTCGCTGCAACTGCCTGACCGGGCCACGATTACGTCGTCCAAAGGCAAGACCATCACCGCGTCGAGGTGGACCGAGGACGAAGTGCGCATTGCTGCGCCGGACGGGTCGGCCTGGACCGTCGTGCTGGGGAAGAAGACCTCGTGGAACCGCGACGGCATCCGTCTGCAAGTCGACGTGACTGCTGGTGACACGGTTGGTTTGGTGGCACGGCCGAACGAGGCGACGTCGAAGTGGAACGCGCTGGCCCGGTTCGCCGGTCGGCATCCGGTCACCGGCACGCTCGCCGCCTGGCGTCGTCAACCAGGGTCGGTGACACAGCGACTGACGTGGGTCGGTGAGCCCGGTGTCGTCGCGCTCCTGCCCCACCAGGCGACCGACAAGACGAAGTCGGTCGGCACGTTCGCCTCGCCTCGCGGCGACATGCCTGTGGTTGCCGCGTCCCGCGTGGAGTGGGATGCTCCGTTGCCGGGTGTGCTGTTCGGCGTTCCGCAGTTGTCCGACGAGGTCAACGGGGCGATTGCGAACGACCTCGCCGCCGACAAGCAACCTCCGGTTCCCGCTGGCGCCTACTTCGGCCCGAAGGCCATCGGCCGTCTGGCCACCCAGGTCGATCTTGCCCGCGCCGCGGACCCCGCCGCAGCGCCTCCTATGATCGACAAACTCGGGAAGGAGATGGAGAACATCCTTACCCGTTCCAAGACGGGGGATGATCGTTGGGCCGGGTACGACGAGCAGTGGGGCGGCTTCATGACCATGCCACCGCAGTTCGGGTCCGAGAACTACAACGATCACAACTTCCAGAATGGCTATCTGTTGCAAGCCGCGGCCACCCTGGCCGAAGCCGGCGACCCGCGCGCCGACATACTCAAACCGATGCTCGACCTCATCGTGGCCGACATCGGCGTGCTCGAATGTCACCCGGGCTTTCCACCATTTCGAGTGATGAACGCGTATGAGGGTCACTCGTACGCGTCAGGCTTCGCGCCCTTCACGGACGGCAACAATCAGGAGTCGTCATCGGAGGCCGTGCATGCATGGTGGTCGATGGCTCGCTGGGCGCTGGCCACCGGGCAGACTGCTCTGGCCGATCAGGCGATGGCGCTGTATGCGACCGAGGCCCACACGGCGCGCTGGTACTGGCTGGGCGAGCAGTCCAAACGGCAGGCCGGGTATGACTATCAGACCGCTGGCATCGTGTGGGGCGGCAAGATCGACTTCGCCACCTGGTTCGACGCCCGCCCGGTCAGCGCCGTGGGTATCCAACTGTTGCCGTTCACGTTCGGGAGCCTGTACCGCTCGGACCCCGACGCCGCCGCTAAACGCTTTGCCGAGGGCAGTAAGGACAGCGGCGATCACTGGTCGGATCTCCTCGGTCTTGACCTCGCCGTCGCCGATCCCGACAGGGCCGCCGACGTCCTAGCCAAAGCCCCTGCAATCGAAGAGGGCAACAGTCGCGCCTTTGCCAACGCCTGGATTGGGCTCCTGAAGAGTGCCGGCCGGCCCGACAACAGCATCGCCAGCGAGCCGCCGTACGGGGTTGGTTTCCGATCGCCGGACGGTCGCACCACGCTGGCAGCGGTGAACCCGACAGCCACCGAGACCTCAATCGTGTTCCGCCAGAACGATCGCATCCTCACGACGTTGGTTGTACCTCCCCGGAGTTCGCTCACCAAACGGCCGTAGTCGCTCTCTCGCGCGGCAGGGTGACAAGGGTCGGATACCGGTCTATTCTGAAACGAACGATTCATGAATGGCGAGCGACTCAAGGGGACCGCACAAATGCGCATTACCGGGGTGGAAGCTCGTCTCTATAGTTTCCCGTACGAGCCGCCGCTGCATGCCGCATGGGACCCGAACCCACGAACTCATCAGGACGCATGCATCGTGAGCGTGCACACCGACGACGGTGTTACGGGGTATGCCTCGGGTGACTTCCTGCCCGACCAGGCAGCCGTGTCGCGTCTGTTCACCGGCGTCGATCCGTTCCGCACTGAACTGATCCGCGAGATCTGCGAGACGATCGACTTCCACGGCGGTCGACCATGGACGGCCGAAGCCGCAGTATGGGATGTGGTCGGTCGCGCCACCAATCAGCCGGTGTGGAAGTTGATGGGCGGTCGCAACGAGCGGCTCATGGCGTATGCCTCGAATGCTGAACGGGTTACGGCGCCCGAGCGTGCCGTGCGCATTGCGCAGCAGAAGGCTGCTGGCATTCGGGCGTTCAAAATTCGCTTCCATGATCCCGATTGGCGTCGGGACATTGCCGTGGTCGAGCATGTGCGGGACGCAGTCGGCAACGACGTCGATCTCATGATCGACGCCAACCAGGGCTGGCGCATGCCCGGCGATACCACCCCCCGCTGGGACGTTGCGACCGCAACGCAGGTCGCCCGTGCCTTGGAACCGCTCGGCGTGTACTGGCTTGAAGAACCGCTGCCGACCATGGACGTCGACGGCTACGCACTTCTGCGTCACAGGACATCATTACGTATCGCCGCAGGCGAGATGGTGCGTCACGCGCATGAGGCCCGTGACCTCATCACCCGCGGCGGCGTGGACGTGCTGCAGCCAGACGTCGTGCTCACCGGCGGCCTCGGGGGATGCAAACGTCTCGCTGCTCTTGCCGATCTCCATGGTCGCGTCTGGACGCCACACACGTGGTCCAACGGATACGGCCTCGTGTGCAACCTGCATGCGGCCCTCGCATTTTCCGGATGTCCGTACGTGGAGGTGCCCTACGACCCGCCTGCGCTGTCCACTGCCCGCCGCGACTGGCTGTTACCAGCCACGGTGGAGATTGCGGCTGACGGCACCATCGCGCCGCCGGACGGGCCGGGCCTTGGCGTCACCCCCGACTTCGATGCGCTCGAGGCATTTCGTATCGGCTGAGGGCACTACCGTGTTCTGATGGCCCGTACGCCGGATCCCCTCCTGAAACAGGCCCTGCTCGACGACGTCGTCGGCTATCTCGCAACGACGGGCCTGGGCGTGTCTTCGCTTCGGCCGATGGCGCTGGCCCTCGGTGTCAGTACGCATCGCCTCGTGCACCACTTCGGTTCCAAGGCCGAACTGGTGGAGCTGGCGCTGCGTCGGGCCCTGGCCATGCAAGAAGAAGTCCGCCGCGAATGGCTCTCCGCTGAGCCCGGCCTGAGCCAAGGGGATCTGTTGCGCCGGTGGTGGGCCTGGATGATTGCCGAGCCAGCCAACCTGGCCCTGGTGCGACTGGGTTTCGAAGCGGTCTGCCTGGACGCAACCGTCACCGGGCTGGCGGGCGATCTGCGGGCCGAGCAGATCGGCGTCTGGCGATCGAGTATCGAGGACCGGCTGGTGGAGGCCGGCCTTGCTCCGAAGGATGCCGAGGTGGAGGCGTCGATCACCAAAGCGGTTTTCACCGGACTGGTGATGGATCTGCTTGCCACCGGTGCAGTGCCTCGGTTAACCGTGGCGCTGGAGCGGTACTTGGCCGAGCGGCTCGACCCACTTGCGGCCTCACGTCTCGCTCACGGTGGACATCCGATTCGCTGATTCGTGGGCATTTCGAACTGTTTTTCCGCAGCGGCTATGGTCCGAACGGCCGATCCCGCTCAGACGGGGCTGTGGCAAGATGGACTCCTGGTGGTCGGGCACGAGAGGGGGCGCGGCGCGTGATTTCCTACGATGCAGTCACCCTGCAGTCAACGGCTGGCGTGGTGCTGGTCGACAATGTCACCGCCGAACTCGCGGCCGATGTCACCTCAGTTCTGCTGGGCACGCCGCGTGCGACCCGGCAGGCTTTCCTTCGACTCCTGATGCGACTCGATCAGCCCGATCGAGGGCAGGTGCGGGTCAACGGCGCCGACCTTCGTCGGGTGGACGGTGCAAAGTTCCGCCGTTCCGTTGGTTGGCTGAGTGGTCCGCCACGACTGTTCCCGCACCTGAGCGTGCTCGACAATGTGATCGGTTCCGGTCGGCTTTCGGGCCTCTCGCGTCGGGACTCGACTCGGGCGGCGGTAGCCATGCTCGACGCCGTCGGAATCGGTGATCAACACCTGAGGCCTCACGTCTTGACGGCGGCCGAGCAGGTGCGCGTGGGCTTGGCGCGGGCATTCGTTCGCAGACCGTCCCTCGTCGTTCTGGATGATCCGTTTGCCAGCGTCGACGCCGTCGAGCGTCCGGCTCTCCGCGATCTTCTGCGCAGCTTGCGGGGTGACAGCGGCACTACCGTCGTGCTCGCGACCGGGGATGTCGAAGATGCGCTCGAGCTGGGTGACCGGGTACTGGTCCTCCTCGATGGTGTGTTGGTGCAGTCCGGCACTCCGCTGGAAATCTTGTCCCGGCCGTCCACTGGGGTCGAGTCCCTGCTCGGTTCCGCTCTCGGCTTGCGCGGCCTAGCGTTCGTCACAGTCGTTGACATTCCTGTCGACGATCGGTCGGTGATCCCGGTGACGGCCACGGCGCGCCAGGCTCGCCGAGCAGCATCCGATACCTCATGGGTGCTTGTGGTCGACGAGGAGCGCCGACCACTCGGTTGGGCTGATACCGAACGGCTGTCCGACATTGGTCCGGTCACCGAAGTGCCGCTGGTTTCCGTGCGCGGCAGCGTGCGGTCCAATGACACCATGCAGCGGGCGCTCGATTGCATCGTGTCATCCCCGGCCCAGATGGTGCCACGTCTCGACGACGAGGGTCGGGTGGTCGGTCTGTTGTCCCAGACGACCCTGTTGCGTTACCTGCCCGAGGCGCGATCCATATGATGGTCGCCTCGGCGCAGCCGTGGTTCGACCTCGAGTGGGTGAAACTCCACTGGGGTGATGCACTGCGATCGGCGCGGGATCATCTGCTGTGGGCGGCCCTGGCCTTCGCCATCGGGTTCGGGTTGGCCGTGTTGCTCGTCATGATGGGTCGACGATGGCGAACGGTCGATCCGCCCCTGCGCGCGTTTGCGTTGGTGGCTGGAGCGGTGCCAGCCGTTGGCATCGTTTCCGGCATGATGCCGACGGTCACGTCGCGTCCGGTGATCATCGGCTCCGTGGCCCTGTCGGTAACCGCGCTCGTCTATCGAGCCACCATGCACGGTCTCGATCGGGTTGATCCGGAGGTAGTTGCAGAAGCAATTACTCTTGGCCACAGCCGTTGGTCTCGACTCACAAGAGTTGAGTTCCCGATGTCGCTTCTGGCCATTCGCTCCGGCGTCCGTAGTGCGGCAGTTGCTGCCGTTGGTCTCATCGCAGTCGGCGGTCAGATGTTGCGCGGTGGGCTTGGTCTCATGGTGCGTGACGCGTGGGCTACTGGCCCGCGCACGCAACGTGTCGTCGGCCTCCTGCTGATCGGCGTGTTATGTCTCGTGGTTGACGTGGCCGTACGGATTGCTCTTCGCCCGGTTCGGCGGTCGGCCTAGAGGATCCGCTGTGTCCAGAAGAGAGCGGCCGCCGCGGCCAGTGACGCGATCAAGAGTCCGAGGCCGGTGAACCAGGCGGTGACTTCGCTCTTTTGGTTGTCGAAGCCGACCGCCCGACCGATCTGGTCGTAGATGGCCTCCAGCTGGCCACCGGTCTCCGCGGAAAACGTCTGACCACCGCTGGCTTCAGCAATACGGGCCATGGTCTCAGGGTCGGACGGCACTCGGTGGCGCTGGTTTTGAATCGTGACGGTGCCATTTGCAGTGCCGAACGCAATCGTGTCCACGGCCACACCCGCCACCTTGGCGTTGGCGGCGGCCTCTACCGCGATCTCCTCTGGTGGGATCGTGTCGTTGACCGGCACGGTAGGAGCGCCGTCACTCATGAGCACGATCAGGGCGGGAGCGGGCTTGCCGTCGGCCGTCTTCGGTACAGAACCGACGGCCTGCACCGACAGGTCGATGGCGTCACCCGTTGCGGTACCGGGGCCGACCTTGAGCGAGCCGAGGCTGTCAAGGACCCGCCCATGCTCAGTGGTTGGGGGAACGAGTAAGCGGGCGTTCTTGTCGAACGTGACGAGCCCGACCAGCAGGCCCTGTGGCAGGCCTTCCACGAACGACCGTGCCGCGGATTCGGCCGCCTTCAGACGGTTGGGGTCGACGTCGTCAGCATTCATCGACGCTGATGTGTCGATGGTGAGCAGTACGGTGCCACGCTCTTTGGCCACCTTGATGGTCTTGGTGGGTCTTGCAAAACCGACAACCAACGAAACGAGCGAGAGCAGCAGCAGGATGGGCGGAACGTGACGTTGCCAGCCCGGCGCCTTGGGTGCGACCGACGCCAAGAGATCGAGGTTGGTGAAGCGCACGGTGTACTTCCCTCGACGACGTTGCACCACCACGTATGCGGCAGCCAGCAGGAGGGGAACGAGTACCAGCCAGAGCCGACTGCCGGACAGAAAGTTCATTGCGCTATCCGCCGATGATGTTGGGTGGCCACGGCATCGCCGCCACCGCGGCTACGTCGGATGGACACGAACCGCACGATCTCGCGCAGCCAGTCGTCCTCGGTAGAAAGAACGATGTGCGCCGCGCCCGCATGTTGGAGCTGGTGGGCGATGGCGTTGTGTCGGTCCTGCGCTGCTTGCGCGAACCGTTCGCGAAGGCCGGGTGAGTTGGTTTGCACGTGCATGGTGTGGCCCGTTTCCGGGTCGATGAGACCGAGGATGCCCATCGCCGGCAGTGCGAACTCGCGCGGGTCGATCACCTGCACGGCGACGACCTGGTGATGCAGCGCAAGGCGTCGAATGGCTCGTGACCAGTCGTCGCTTTCCAGGAAGTCGGAGATCACGATGATCTGGCCGCGCCGAATCTGGATCCGCTGCAGTTGATTCAACGCATCGGTAAGCGACGCTGTCGCGCCGGGTGATGGCGTTGAGCGTGGCATGCGATCAAGACGAGACAACATGCCGAACAGTGATGTTCGTCCGCCTTTCGGATCGAACCGCACCAGTTCGGAACCGCCACTCACCATCATGCCGATGCGGTTCGCACCGCGCTGCGCCAACGAGCCGAACGCCGCCACGGCACACAGCGCGAGTTCACGCTTTTCGCGAACAGTGGTACCGAAATCGAGGCTGGCGGAACGGTCAACGACGAGCCACGTTTCGAGCTCTCGGTCGGCATCGGTCGTGCGAATGTGCGGTGCGAGTGAACGGGCCGTGAGGCTCCAGTCGATGCGACGGGCATCGTCACCCGGACCGTAGATGCGACCACCCGAACGCTCGGTGCCCGGACCCGGAAGGATTCCGAGAAACTCACCGGCCAGAAGTCCGTCGAGTCGCTTCTTGATGGTGAGATCGAGACGGCGGAGATAGGCGGCACGCGTGGCGATATCGGGCACGTCGGCGGCCGGGGGAGCAACCGCGGTTTGCGACCGTTTCCACCACGCCCGCTGGGACGACGCTTCGTCGCTCATCGGGCAGCCCACTGCGAGGGCGGCGGGAAACTCGGCATGGCGTTACTGGCGTCCTGCTGGGGAGCGACACGCGGTGCCTCGGTACCGGTGATGATTCGCTGCACGACGTCATCGACCCTGATGCCATCGGCAAGCGCGTCGTAGGAAAGCATGATGCGGTGGCGCAGAATCTCGGGCGCCACTTCGGCGATGTCCTGCGGCAACAGGAAGCGACGGCCGCGTAGTACCGCCAGCGCCCGACCGGCCGACAGCAGACCGAGCGTGGCGCGCGGGCTGGCGCCAAGGGCGATGATGGGGGTGAGGTCGTCCATCCACCAGGTCTTCGGATCACGCGTGGCCATGACCAGGCGAACGGCGTACTCCTGCACCGCGTGGTGCACGAAAATGTCGTCGGCCTGGGTCTGCAGTGCGATGAGCTGCTCGGTGCTCAACACCATCTCGGGGGTCGGGGGGCGCACGCCCATGCGTCGCGCGATTTCCAGCTCCTCGGTGTACGACGGTTGCGTCACCACGATCTGCATCAGGAAGCGGTCGCGCTGCGCCTCGGGCAATGCGTACACGCCTTCGGATTCGATCGGATTCTGGGTGGCCATCACGAGGAACGGGGCCGGTAGTTTGCGGGTGGTTCCGGCAATGGATACCTGGCGCTCGGCCATGACTTCTAAGAGCGCGGACTGCACCTTGGCTGGTGCCCGGTTGATCTCGTCGGCCAGCACGATGTTGGCGAACACGGGGCCCCATTCGATGTCGAATGCCTCGGTGGACGGGCGCCAGATGCGGGTGCCGACAATGTCTGCCGGCACAAGGTCGGGAGTGAACTGGATGCGGGCGAACGAACCGCCGGTGACCTGGGCCAAGGTGGAAACGGTAAGGGTCTTGGCCAGGCCGGGTACCCCTTCGATCAGACAGTGGCCACGCGCGATGAGGCACAGGAGGGCCCGCTCGACCATGCGGTCCTGGCCGACGATGACCCGCTTCACCTGGAAAAGGGCGTCTTCGAGCAATGCGGCGGTGGTGGCAGGAGTGTGTTCAGCAGTGGTCATTGCCCAGTACGTCTCTTTCGAAAGGGTGCGCCAGCGGTTTCGCAGTGTGTACTCTGCCCGGTCATTCTGTGCTTGCCCCAACAGTTTGCTGTGACCCGGTTGTGAACGCCCAGTCGGGCTGCACACGGGACTCGATGTCAGCAGTCGGTGACCGGAATGAACGGCTCGGCAAGCGGATCGGGCGCAGCCGTTGTGGCCGGACCAGCAGGGGCGGTGGAGGACTTCGCGCCCTTGGCGGTGGAAGCCGGTGCAGCCGCGGGAGCCTCAGGCAGCTCGATCGTTGGTGTTTCGCCACGGAAGAACGCAAAGAACGGCGCAGCCTCCTTGTCGACCACCACGAGGTCTTCACCGCTCGGCGTGTTGGGCAGCGTGTAGGTGTCGAGCGCGCCCTTCGACATCGATCGCAGGCCACCCGCGAACTTCGTCAATTTCAACTCAGGGTCCGTCTTCATGTTCCGCGTGGCGGCATCCAGAAGCCTGCTCAGGGTCTGCGGGTCAGATGCGACCTTCACGATCGACTGGTTGAGTGCCCGCTGCAAAAAGTCCTGCTGTCGGGCCATGCGCCCGATGTCGGAGGAACCGTCGGTGTGCCACTTGCCGTTCACGAAGATCTTCAAGAATCGGCTGCGCACGTACTCACGCGACTGCACGCCGCTCATGGTGACGCAATCAGCCTGGGGGACGTCGAGCCCCGTGGCGGGATCTTGGGTGGGATGGATGAACTGAACCTTCACGCCCCCGATGGCATCCACCACTTCTTTGAAACCATTGAAATCGACCATGATGAAATGCTGAATGGGGATGCCCAAATTCTGGACCGTCTTGACCAGGTTCTCCACCGCTTTGACCGGGTCCTCACGCTCCATCGCCGAGTTGATCTTGGTGCGCTTACCCGTATCGGCAATCTGCACCCGAAGGTCGCGGGGGAGTGACATGAGCGTGCCGTGTTTGGCTTTCGGGTCATAGCGCAGCACCAACATGGTGTCAGAGCGAGCGATACCGCCACTTGATGCCGCGTTGGTCTTCCCGCTGATGATGCCGCCGTAATCGACGTCGTTCTTGTCGGCGTTATCCCTACTGTCGGTACCGATCAGCAGGTAGTTCTCCGGCGGTCCGTTGCTGGATCCGTCGTCGACGGGCACGTCGAGCACGCCATTGCCAACCGGCACGGTTGCGACGGCGTTGGGTGCGCTGTTCACGTAGTAGTTGCCCGCGACCACCACGCTGGCACCGGTTGCGACAAAAAGCCCGAGGGCCGGAAGCAGTCGTGAGGGTCGACGTCGCATGAGTAAACCCACGATAGTGGGAGCACCGCTGATTCGGGAGTCGCCGCCCCGAATCGGGGTGTGACTTCAGTCGTCTTCTTCGGCTTCCAGAAGGTTGGCGCTGAGCGCGAGAGCTCGGGCCACACCGGCGGAACGCTCGATCACGGTGGCCAGATAATGGCCGGCGACCACGCTCTTCATACCGAGCGGTGGATCTCCGATGGAGCCAAGCAGAGAGTCTGGGTGTTGCACGTTGCGGATCTTGACCACGTCCGGCGGTTGCGGAACGGGCTTCCAAAGGTCGAACGCTTTGGGGGTGGCTTGACCGCGGCGAACGTTTGTTTTGCGGCGTTGCTGCTGGCTCATACGGAATCCTCCGTGAGTAACGCGTCGGGGCGCAGGCCAAGCGCCATACGAAGTTGGTTGGTGTCGAGGTCGGACAGCGAACTCGACTTCGGCAGGACAAGGTCAGCGATGTGGCGTTTGCCGGCCACCACTTCTTCCACTCGTTCGTCAACGGTGCCGGGGCATACCAGACGGTGCGAGATGACCGTCTTGGTCTGGCCGATGCGCCAGGCGCGGTCACGGGCCTGATCTTCTACGGCTGGGTTCCACCAGCGGTCGTACAACACGACGTGGCTGGCGGCGGTGAGGTTCAACCCGGTGCCACCGGCCTTGAGTGAGAGCACGAGCGCGCCCGGGCCCTTGAGGCTTTGGAAGTCATCGATCATGTGGTCCCGAGCGCCACGGGCCAGGCTGCCGTCGTAACACTGCACTTTGGTCTTGGTGACCTTGGTGAGATGTTCGGCCAGCTTGCGCCCCCACGATGCAAAGTGGGTGAAGATGAGGATGCGTTCGTTGGCCTCAAAGACCGACTCGATGATCTCTTCCAGACGAGCCAGTTTGCCGGAGCGTCCATCGAGCGGCAGGTCATCATCCTGGTAGGCAGCCGGGTGGTTACAGATCTGCTTGAGCGCGGTGATGGCCGCGAGGATCGCACCCTGTTTCGGCTCGGAGCCGACCTCGCTGCCATCGACCAGCAAGCGGTCGAGCACGGCTTGATAGAGCCCGATCTGCTCGGGCGTCATGGTGCAGTGGTCGAGCTCGTCGATCTTGTCGGGAAGCTCGGCGGCCACCTCGGGCTCGGACTTGGTGCGGCGGAACACGAGGATGCCGTTGAGGGCGCGTAGTCCGGCTTCGCCTTCGCCCGCCATCTGGCTGATGAACGCCGGACGGGTGCCCACCAGGCCTGGGTTGGTGAAGTCGAGGATGGCCCACAGGTCACCGAGGCCGTTCTCAACCGGGGTGCCGGTGAGAGCGATTCGCGAGTTGGCGTTGATGCGACGCAACAGCTGGGCCGACTGGTTGGCCGGGTTCTTGATGGCTTGGGCCTCGTCGAGCACAACACGCGCCCACGTGCGGCTGGCGAGTACCTCGATATCACGCACGGCCGTGCCGTAGGTGGTGATGACCACGTCGACCTTGTCCATGTTGGCGAGCAGTTCGTCGTCCTCGGCGCGGGTGCCACCGTGATGCACGATGACCCGCAGCTTGGGTGCAAACTTCTTCGCTTCCGCCGCCCAGTTGCCCACGACGGCAGGGGGAGCGATGACCAGCGCGGCGCCACCGCCTGAAGTGCGAGCAAGGTGAGCGAGCGTGGTTGGGGTTTTGCCGAGGCCCATATCGAGGGCCAGACAGCCGCCGAGACCGGCTGCGTCGAGGAAGCCGAGCCAGGCCAGAGCCTGGGCCTGGTAGCTACGGAGTTCCCCCTTGAAACCTTCGGGCGAGGTGATGGGTTCGCGGGAGACGTCCTTGGCTCGGTTGAGCAGGTCCGTGGCCCAGCTGTTGCCTTCCACCATCACGCCACCGCCCCACGGCGACCCTTCCAGGCCGATGCCGTGACGCAGAATTTCGGCACCGGTCATCTGCTTCTTCGCGGCGCGTTCGGCCAGTGCGGCTGCCGCTTCTTTCAGATCGACGCGATCAAGCTCGATCCATTTGCCGTGTGACTGCACCAGCGGGCGAGCCTCATTGGCAAGGCGGGTGATCTCGGCGGCGGTGAGTTCGACGTCGCCGAACACCACCGACCACCGCACGTTGCTGAGCTGATGGGCGCCGACCACCGAGTTGGCGCTTGAGATCTCGGTGAACAGGCGCAGCGTCGGTGAGGCCTTCTTGCGAGACAGCGCGGGGACTCGCACTTCGAAACCGGCCGCCTCAATCGTCTCGCCGATGTCGGTCATCAGTTCCCACGCCTCTTGCTGGCTGAGAACGACCTGGCCGCGTCGCAACTGACCTGGGCGATGGAGCACGGGGTAAATGCGCTCAAGACGGGACAGTTCATCGGCGATCGGGCGCGTGTTCGAGGTTGCGCCGAGCGCAACTTCGATAGGCAGGTAACGGCTCTTCGGTCCAGGTCCGAGCACGCTGAGCATCCACGCGCCGCCACCGTCGGGCGGGTCCAGTTGCACCACCAGCTTGGGTCGGCCGAGCGAGGTGACCGTGCGGGACCACTGCTCCAACCGACGCGTGACGTCGGCGGCCAGACCGAACGGCACGGGAAATTTTGAGCCGTTCAACCGAGTCATGATGGCCTCGGACACGTCGGCCGCGTTGTTGGTGGTTGGCGGCGGTGCCGGGAGCTGCAAGCGTCCGGCCGCATCGCTCACGATGGCCTCCACCACCGCGCCGAGCACGGCAAGTGTGGTGGCTCGGGCGTCGGCCGGCGTGACGGCCACGACGGGCCCGGGCATCCAGGCTGACAGATCCCGGATGAGTTCGTCGCTCACCAAGGCCGGCTGCCAGCGCACCGCGGCATCAACCATGCGGTTGTCGGTCGACGAGCGTTCGGTGACCAGCATGGGCACCACGGCGCCCTGCGCGACGAGACGTACTGCTTCCACGGCTACTCGGCTGAGCCACACGACGCTTGGCCCGACACCGTCGCGTCCGAGGCCGCCGCCGATGGCCACGAGCCATCCGAGAACGTCCTTCACCGGGATGGCGAGCGCGTCGGCTTGTACACCGGTCGGAAGGGTGATGTTGGGGTGCAGCGCCCATCCGAGAGAGGGGCCGCCGATTGCTTCAAGACGGTCGGCCAATTCGTCGTTGCTGGCTGGCGGGCTCAGCGGCCCCGCGGCCCACACCACGATCAGTCCGTTCGACCATGATGCTTGGAGGCGCACTTCGCCGACCGGTTCGCTCAGTACCGCTTCACCCGCTCGGGACGGCAGTAGGAGATCTTCGATAGCCAGCAGGCCGTCAAGGACGCCCTCGAAGTCTGCGACGACTTGATCACGCTCTTCGCCCGGAAGTCGCCGGAGGGTGGCGATCTGCTCCTCGGTGTCATTAAGAAGTCGCGTGAGTACACGCAGGGACGCGATGGAATTGGCTTTGAACAAGGCCAGTTCGGAGGCGGTGGCGCGGCCTTCCGCGACGGCCCAGGTTGCTGCTTCGAGGTCCAAGACTGCATTCGACATTGGTGATGCGACGCCCCTTGCGTCGCGCGGCCCCGACAACGTCGGCCGAGGCAAGGTGTCCGCTGTGCCGTGTCTGGGAAGGGCGGACTCCTCCACAAACCCCTGAGAATTCAGAGCCGGTCATCAGTGTATCCCCCTCGACGGATTCTGGCTACGCGCAAGCCGATAGGGGACATTTCGGCTTAGACCTGGATTCGGAGGCCGTTGTCGAACCAAGAGACGGCGCGTAGGTTTTCCGGCGAGTCGTTGGCAACACGGGTCATGGCGATCATGAGGTTGTGGATGCCGACGGCGTACTGCGCCAGTGGTTCGAAGGAGACCAGCCCGTTGTCCGCGAGGCCGTACCACCGGGCTCACGGCCACCGGTCCGGATTGGCCGGTTGTCCCAGGTTTCTGGAATGACCCCGGTGCGCTCCAGGCGTCGACACTCCGATACGCATGGCCGAGTTCCGTGACGGTCACGCAGCCCGGGCGCTGTTCGATGTCATCACAGGTGGCATGCAGCCGTTGTAGTTCGGTGGCAACGAGATTCCGATCGCTCGTGACGGCTACTCGGCGGAAATGTTTACCGGTACCTGTTGTGTGGTGACGCCGCCGCTGTCGAGTACCAGGTTCACGCGCTCTGTCGGCGCTTCCGAGTAGCGGGCTGAGTGACGGTGAGAACGCGGTCAGCCCACGCTGTTGCGGCGGCGGCTTCCTCGGGACCGATGGATCCACGGATACGATCGGGAGATGGCCAGATTCGACGTTCGGCCGCGGCTGGCGACGGTCAACGAAGTCGCCGAAGTCGGTCGGCTCCTCCACGACTTCAACACCGAGTTCGGCACGCCTTCGCCGGGCGCCACGGTTTTGACGAACCGACTCGGCAGACTCCTTGGCGCAGGGTCCATGTTTGCGATCCTCGCCGACGAGCCAGCGGTCGCCGTGGCACTCTTCACGGTTCGGCCGAATGTTTGGTACGAGGGACAGGTTGGCCTGCTCGACGAGTTGTACGTCGCGCCAGACTTTCGTAGCCAGGGAATCGGCTCCGCCATTCTCGATCTTCTTCACAGGCACGCCCGAGCCAACGGTATCGACGTCATCGAGATCAATGTGGACGAGGGTGATATCGATGCCCAACGGTTCTACGAAAGGCATGGCTACTCATCGATTGAGCCCGACACGAATGAGCGCGCGTTCTACTACTTCCGAGAACTCCGGGAACCGATCTCCTGATCCTGTCTCGTCGCTGAGCCGCACGATCGCCCACGGCTCGCCTAAGCCTCGATCCACCGAATTGATCGGATCGGTGGAGTAGCTGTGGGGCGGGTTGTTGTCGGCGGTCGTTGATGACTTCGTTGCCGTGTCGGGGCGTGTTGAAGCTGGTGTCGTGCAGGTTTGGGTTGTCGGCGCTGGTCGGTCGTGGGGTCGCGCCAGTCCCGGCCAGTGGTCAGCCGGAGGGTGCGGGGAGGGCTCGGAGAGCGTTGAGCATCTTGTTGAATTGGTCGGCCCATGGCCATCGGGTCGGGAAGCGCAGGAGCATGGTGCCGGCGTGGTTCACGATGACCGCGGGGAGATTGATGATGCGGGTTCGTCGGGTCCGGTGCGTGACCGCGGAGGTCGCTGATGGTGGTGGTCCAGATGCCGAGGTTGTGAGCCAACACGGCACAGGCGAGCCATGCGCTGTTGGCATGGTGGTTCCCGGAGGGGAGGTGTTCGAGCCCGGCGCCTTCTTTCAAATCCCGGATGGCGAGTTCAACAACGGCGTGTTCACGATGGAACTGGTCGGCCTCGATCGTGTTGAGATCGGAGCGGTTCGTGATGAACGCATGGTGTCGCCAATCAGGCCACAATCGTCGTTGGGCTCGGTCGGCGAGACGAGTGCGACGCACAACCAGCCGAACGCTGCGAGCGTGTTTGCCTTTGCCGGTCGTGTAGACGGTTTCGGCGACTTGGGCATACCCGCCAATGGTGTAGTCGATGTCGTGCCAGGCGTCATCGTCGATGGCTGCGATGGCTTGTTTCATGTGTTTATGCAGCCTGACCGTGATCGACCAGCCGATCTGGTGGACGTTCAAACGGTCGATGAGTTTCCACGCCCAGAACCCCGAATCGGCGCGCATCGTGATCGGTCCAGTCGCGCCGGCACGTCGGAGGACAGCGACGAGTTCATCAACGAACCGGACCGCACCGCGGGCGGTGTTCGCTGACCCATGCCGCATCCGGGCGAACAACACTTCACCCGTTCCGGCCATGGTGGCCAGGAGCGGGTGATACCCGAGCACACCGGTATAGCCATAGCCGGTGCCTTGTTTCTGTTTGCCGTGGACCTCGCAGATCGTGGAGTCCAGATCGATCACGACCGGCCTGCTTCCGGGCCCGGCACCAGCGGCCCACGCGGCGTGCAACGCGCGTGAGCACACGGCATCCAACTGGCGGACATGCCCGAACGTGAACGTGCGCAGGAACGTCCCGATCGTGGACGCGGACATTGCTTTGAACGGCAACACTCGCTGCGTCGCTCCAGCACGCAACATGTCGACATGATCGATATGTGTCGCACCAGCCATGATCGCGGCGACCACAGTCAAAATCTTGCGACCCGGCCGTGACGACCCCGTCCGCACGAGACCGTCGATCAGAGCTTCCAAGCCGAGTCGGGTCATCAACGTGGCCGGCACGATCAGCCCGGCGTTCGCTACCAGCCCCTCATGATCAAAGGTCGCTTTCAACCGGTCCAGAATGCGCGAAGATGTCGACACAAGAAGTGCCTCCTGTGGTTCGAGATACGTTGACTTCAGACATCAACAGACTCCCAGCCCAGAGGCCTTTTTGGTGGACGCGCCCGCCTCACCCGCTCATGAAACGGTGGATCGAGGCTACTCTGACTCCTGCGCGACGAGATGCCATCATGACCGCAGTCCCGGGTCAACGTTTCTCACGGCTTCCAACACAATCTTCAGCGTCAGTGGAGATTGCGGCCCGATGGTTACGCCCGAGTTAACCATGCCGCCTTTCGCGCTTCGAAGCCTCGGTCGCACCAGCCCTGCGCGGAACAACGTTGTAACACCTGGGGTTGCACCCCCGCCTGCGGGGTGAGTTTGTGCGTGGGTTCGGTAGACGTCGATATGGGGATTGGTGCGGTTGTTTCTGCCCGCGTGACACCATGATGGCGGGGTCCTGCAGGTGCCTGCGATTGTGCTTCGAGCACGTGTAACACCTTCTTTGATTGCTGGCCCCGACCGAGCCTTTCCCAACGAGCGAGGAGGTAAGTGATGGAGGTTCTGGTGGATCGGGTCGCTGGGCTCGATGTGCATCAAAAGACGGTGGTGGCGTGTGTGCGGACGCCTGGGAGGGTCGAACGAAACGTCGTAGCGAGGTCAAGACGTTCGCCACGTTCGAGGGGCAACTCCGGGCGTTACGCGACTGGCTCATCGAGCACGGCGTTACGCATGTGGCGATGGAAGCGACTGGTGTGTATTGGAAACCGGTGTGGCATGTGTTGGACGGCAGTTTCGAGGAACTGTTGTTGGTGAACCCGGCGCATATCAAGAACGTCCCGGGCCGTCAAACCGATGTGAACGACGCAACCTGGATCGGGCAGCTTCTTGAGTGCGGTTTGCTGCGTGGGAGTTTCGTGCCACCGGTCGAGGTCCGTGAACTGCGTGACGTCACGCGCTATCGGCGTCAGGTGATCGAGGAACGCTCGCGTGAGGTGCAGCGGTTGCAGAAGATATTGGAAGACGCGAACGTGAAACTGTCCTCGGTCGCGTCCGACGTGCTCGCGGTGACCGGTCGGTTGATCATCGATGCGTTATGTGCCGGTGAGCGTGATCCTGAACGTCTCGCCGAGATGGCGCAGCGACGGTTACGAGCAAAGATCGGTGATCTTCGCCAAGCGGTCCCGGGCCCGTTCAACGCGCATCACGCTCTGATGGTGAAAGAACTGTTGGCCCATATCGATTACCTGCAGGCCTCGGTCGACAGGTTGGATGAGCAGATCGATGTGATGATGATCCCTTTCGTGGCTGCCCGTGATCGGCTCGACACGATCCCGGGCATCGCGAAACGCACCGCCGAAATCATCATCGCGGAAATCGGTATCGACATGTCCCGGTTCGCGACCCCAGGCCATTTGGCGTCGTGGGCCGGGCTCTGTCCGGGGAACAACGAGTCCGCCGGGAAACACCGTGCCACGACAACCAGGTCAGGAAACCCGTGGCTGACGTCCGCGTTGGTTGAGGCCGCATGGTCGGCATCAAGAACGAAGGGCTGTTACCTCGGTGTCCGTTTCTGGCGGATAGCGAAACACGCGGCCAGCAACGCGCGTTCATCGCGATCGCGCACACGATCCTTGTGATCTGTTGGCACCTGATAAACGACGAAACAACATTCGACGAACTCGGCACCGATTACCTCGCAGGCCACGATCAGCCAGAACGACGACGCCGGCTCCTCGTCAACCAACTCGAACAGCTCGGCTACACCGTCACCCTCGCCACCGCCGCCTGACCCCCCGACACAAGCGAAACCAGCAGAAACAAACCGTCGCGCCCCAGCACAACACGGGTCCAAGGAACTTCGTAACACCCCTTCTGTACGATCACAGGTGGAACCCGTGCGAAGGAGAACTACAGTTGTGTCCATGCCCGCCGTTGACCTCGATGAGGAATTCGTCGCTGATCCGGACGACCTAAAGGTGCCGGAGAATCCTGAGCACCGTCGCATTATCGAACTCATCGCTGTAGCCGCGGAATGGCTCGTGCCTGACGTGGCGATCTACCGAGACATGAACTGGTATCCGCTCGACGGCGGAAACGCCATCGCTCCCGATGCATTCACTCTGCCGCCCGGCACCATGGCGCGTAGGGCGAAGTCGTACAAGCAGCGATCCGGCGAACCGCTACCGGGCGTCGCTATCGAAGTTGTCTCTGACAGCGATTCGTACTCGAAGTTCATGGCGAAGCTTGACCGTTATCAGCGACTCGGGGTCTGCGTATACGTGATCAACTGTGAGCTCGGCGGGGTTGGTGTTCGGCGCCTCGCTAGCGGCGAGAGCGACTACACGCGCTGGACCGGTCGACCGGTGTCCGAACTCGGCGGTTTACGAATCGATTGTCGTGACGACCTCATCGTGGTCACGCTGCCCGACGGCTCGACGTACGAATCGGTCAAGGACTTCGTGAGTCAAGTCGAACTCGAAGCAGCGGAAGCGAAAGCAGAAGTCGAGACACTCAAGGCCCAATTGCGGTCGCTGGGCGTCGAACCGAAGGAAGACTCCAAGATTTCGTCGGCGGCTGTCAGTTGAGGGTGGAGGAGGCGGCGACGGCGCCGGTGGTGTCTAAGACGTTCATGCGGGTAGCGGTGAGGGTTTCGTCGGGTATGCCGACGGCCCAGGCACCGCTTTCCACGTCGTCGTAGGACCAGCTGCCGACGACCGACTTCTGGCCGTTCGGGAGTTCGAGCTCGCAACTGACACGGCCAGTAAACGGGCGGGGGTGGTCGATGGTAACGATGACCATTGCTCGGGGTTGGTCCACCAGCACCACTTGGCCGTTGGGTCGACCGTCTTTGCGGATGAGTATGCCGTGGCGCACCGCGTGCACGGCCGCGCTCGGCCGGGTTTGGGCTAGGTCTCGGTCTCGTGCGGCGTTGGCAACCAACACCGTCGCGATCGACCCGGCGGCCAGTGCGCACGCAACCAGGACTGCCGTGCGGACTCTTGCTCGGGGCGCGCTGACCGCCACGAGCGGCGCGGCGTAGAGGTGGCTGAGCACGCGTTGCTCAAACCCGGGAGGGGGCTCGATCTCGAGGGTCTCGTCCAGCACGCGGTCAGCGACGGTGGTCATCTGCTCCAGCGCCATCTGGCACGACGCGCAGACGGCGGTATGGCTGAGCAGATCGTTGCGTTCGGACGCGTCGATGCCTCCGACGGCCAGTTCGGCCAGCTGTTCTCGAAACTCGTCGCAGGTCATCCGTCCGCCTCTTGTTGCATCATCGCCATTGTGAGTTTGGCCAATCCGGTACGCAACCGGGTCTTGGCCGTAGGAATGGGTACGCCTTCAATCGCGCTGATCTCGGTTGTGGTACGCCCGCCGATAGTCGCCAGCAAAACTGCACGCCGCTGTTCAGCCGGCAGCGCATCCAACGCTGGTCGCAAACGCCCCATCGTGTCGGCGTGTACGGCCGCTTTCTCGGGGTCGTCACCAATCACGGGAGGGAGCATGGCCAAGAGGTCGGTCGGGTCCACTGCATCGGGCCGACGCACTCGGACGGCATCGATCGCCAGGTTTCGTGTGATGGTCAAAAGCCACGTGGTCACCGACGCACGCCGCGGGTCGAAGTTGGCGCCGTGCCGCCATGCCGCGCTCGAACGCGGTTTGGGCCACATCTTCGGCCATCGAGCGGTCGTTGGTGATTACCCACGCCAGTCCGTAGACCTTGCGTTGAAATCGACGCACGAAAACCGCCGCGCCATCCCGGTCGCCGACGACGAGCGCGGCAAGAAGTGCGTCGTCGGAAAGTCGATCGAGTTTCCCTGGAAGCACCACCACACCAAGTGTACGGATCTCTAGCGCGCGAAAGATTGCGCTACGGCGCGTCGCTCTGCAGCCGTCGAACACATTCGCTGCACCAGGCGGCCAGTTCGTCGGTAAGGAGCGACGGTGTTGGCGACTGCAGCGAAGCAATGTCGGGCTCGCTCGCTGCGCTCGCCAAGGCAGCGGGAAGGTTCATACCGAGGTCGATGACGTCGTCGATCAGACTGGTCGGGTCGATACGAAGTGCGGTGGCGAGCCGAGCGAAGTTGCTTCGGCCGATCTTGCTGGGTGAGTACTCGCCCCATCTTCTGGCCAGCTTCAGTTTGCGAACGTGCACACCGAGTAGCAGTCCGCTGCCGAGGTCGTAGAGCGGAGCGAGTCTGGCCGTATTGCCGACGAGCATGAGTGAGTAGTTCTTTGCGTGCGCGTCGGTACCAACGGTCAGCCAGTTGAACGCGATACCGAGCGCGAGTCGGCGCACGTTGTCGTGAGCTGATGCTGGTCGCTCATGCTGGAGCATCGCAGCGATGGTGTCGGCGCTTGGGCCGCCGTCGGATTCATACTTGCGTTGCGGGTGGATGCCGAGCGCCTGGCACATGTCCTCTTGATGCACCCGGACGAGGTGCCCGTTCTGCCAGCGCCGGTCGTAACGCTCAACGACGATTGCGCGTTCGGCACCGAACGTCTGGACCTGTGAACTCGCCGTTTCCAGTCCGACCATGCGAGCGGCAGCGAGGCAAAGGTGTTCGTTGAGATCGTGGTCGACCAAACCAGCGATGGCGGGTTTGAAGATATGTGTCGTCGCTCGGTCGCCGGTTGGCTCTGACCAGGTGTTGTTTGCCGAGTCGAGACGGAGGGCGAACTTTGCCTGTGCGCCGGCGAGGCTCCATCGTTCACTGTGGTCGACGGGGTGCCACATCGTTGCATCGGCACGGATCGAACGGAGGCGCTGCTCGATGTCGTTAATTGACTGCGGTTCATCGTGTTCGGTTCGATCGACGTCATCTGGTGCGACGAAGCGCATCCCGCCTGCGACGTCACCTCCGATACGGCGCAGGAGACCAAACAAGTGATCGATACGTGAAGGTGAGGGTGCGGTCACTATTGCGTCGAAGGTCGCCGACGACGCCATCGTCATGGCGAACCTCGAGCATGTCCGCACGGGCGTCCGGGGCGGCCACCTAGTCAGCCGCAGTCACAGGGTCGACGCTGATTTCCAAACCGAGAATTGCAAGTGTCTGCAGCACGATCTCCAGTTCAGCCCGCGGGTGGCCGGCCTCGAGTGCACCGATCCACTGTCGACTCACACCGACGCGCGTCGCTACTTCCGTTTGGCTCATGCGCGCCCGCTGACGAGCCTGGCGAGCGAGAGCGCCGATGTCCTTCGGAGTATTTACCACCACAAGTGTAAGCGTACGGCGACAAAGACGACAGTGTCAAGGTTCGCTAACAAAGTGCAGGTTGTCAGCGATCGCTGACAGTGACGGTGCTAGTGAACGTGGGGGTGATGGAAGTGGGTGCGCTCGTGAATGAGGTTGACCGACAACAACAGGTCCCGGTCACGAAGAATATTCGTAGTCGTGTCATCGGCCACGATGCGATGCTCTTCGGAGAACACCACGCAACGGTCGGCCAGCACATCGAGCGTCTCAAGGTCGTGGGTGGCAAGCACGATGGTTTTGCCCACGCTGTTCAATTCAACGATCAGTTCGATGAGCCACTGCTGCGTGCGTGGATCAAGCGCGGCGGTCGGCTCATCGAACAACAAGACCTCCGGGTTCATCACCAGCACCGACGCAATGGCTACGCGCTTCTTCTGGCCACCTGAAAGCTGGTACGGCGCTCGGTCTGCCAGAGGGTGGATGTCCAGCATGGTCAACGTGTCATCCACCCGAGATCGAACGTCGTCAACGGGCAGCCCCATGTTCAGTGGCCCGAAGGCAATCTCGTCCCGCACAGTGGGCGAGAACACCTGGGCGTCGGAGTTCTGAAAGACGAAGCCGACGCGAGATCGAAAGCCCAGGTTGAATTGCTCGTCCTCCAGGTTGTCTTCGGTGACCCGTTCACCGAAGGCGTGGAAGGTGCCCGACTCGGGAAACGCCAGCCCGTCCAACACCTTGAGCAATGTCGACTTTCCGCAGCCGTTCGCACCGAGCAAGGCGACCTTCTCGCCCCTTCGCACGGTGAGTGAGACGTTGTCGAGCGCAGGGAAACGTTCGAGATAACGGAAGGAAACATCGCAGACTTCGAGCAGCGGCTCAGCGTCCGAGGGCACGGTCCACCCCCAGAGCAACGACGCAGGCGGCGATACACGCCAGCGCATACATCCCGTCGGCCACTCGCAACTGAGAGGTCTTCATGCTGCGGGCTTGTCCGGTGTAGCCGCGGGCGGTCATTGCCTGATGAACCTCGTCGGACATGGCGTGAGCCTTGCCGAAGAGCGAGCCTGCAGTTGCCGCCACGAACATGCGACCGCTGGCCACGCTGCCTCCCACTTTGGCAGTGCGTGCCTTCCGAGCTTCGTACATGTCGGTGACCGTGTTCAACAAGTAGAACACGTAGCGGTGGGCCATACCCAGCACCATCACGAACATGCGTGGGAGACCGAGGGAACGTAGAGACGCAACCAGTCGTGTCCAGGATGTGGTCAGTACAACCAGCAGCACGATGGAGATCGATGCCGCAACGCGGGTCACGAGCAGCGCGGCCGAAGTGAGGCCCTGGCGGGTAAGACCAACTCTGTGGCCGAACCAGTGGCCGAGCGGCACAACGATGTCGCCCGATGTGATGAAACTGAACGTGGCGGGCAGCACAACGATGCCGGTAAAGAAGGGAATGAACATCCACACCCGTTTGAGGAAGAACGTGGTGGAAATCTTCGAGAGCCCGGCGACCACAGCAGCGAGGGCGGAGACTGCGAGCAGAATCGGCACATGACGTACAATTGAGGTCGCCACCAGAAGGGCAACGGCGCTCACCAACTTCACCCGCGGGTCAAGCCCCTGTAACACGCCCGGGAGTGCAGCGGTGTCATCGGCAAACAACGATTGGCGGAGCAGTTTCGATCCGCCGACAATGGTCTTGTCGATGAAGTTGGCCTTCTGCCGTTTCCCGATGCAGCCACAGGGACAGAGCGCAAGCTGCTCCTGAAGCAACCACGACGGCGTGGCAGACACCGTGACCTCGCTCATGTTGGTGACGGCTGTAGACGCGGCCGGCGCAGTCGACCAAGCGCGCGAGCCAAGGCGTAGCCGAGGGCAACCACAGCAGCGATCACAAGGATGCCGGTGACTGCAGACACGAGGTAGGCGACCGTGGGGTGTTGACCAGACTTGAAGCCGTAGCCGCCGAGCACCGAACGATTCCACCAGCCCGCCCATCGGTTCAGGCCCGTGGGTACTGCCTGCAGCCCGTACGTGCCGAGCTTGAGGTTCTCGGGCCTGTCTTCACCGAAGGCACTGCCTGGAGCGAGCAGCCCTAGCGGCGTGAGCGCCACCATGACGCCGAGCCCGATAAGCGCCCATCGCCATCCCTTGACCGAGCGGCCACGATCAACCGTGTCGTCCGATACACCAGGGTGATTGATGCGCATGACTGGCACGTTGGCGCGCTGCAGATACGAGATCACCCCGAACGTCAACGCGAACTCAACGACGCCGGCTACCACGAAGTGAGCGAGCGCCATGGCGGGGATGGTCTGAGCGAGATGAAAGGGCGCGTAGAGCGGCGTGCCGTTGGCGGATTTGAACAGTGTGGGCTGGAGGCCGAATTCGACTGCCGCACACAATGCTGCGGCGTTCAAACCCAGGTAACCACCCAAGCCGGCGGCGACGGCTCGACGTCGGTCAGTCAGCGACGTTCGGCGGGTGAGCGCCTTGTAAACGGCATAGCCGACGAACGGCATGACGAAGGCCATGTTGAAGCAGTTGGCACCAATGGCCAGCACGCCACCATCGCCGAAAAACAACGCCTGGATGATGAGCGCTGTACTCATCGCAATCACCGCAGCCCACGGGCCAAGCAACACCGCCACCAAGACCGCCCCGCGGCATGAGCCGTGGTGCCATCGGGGATGGGGATATTGAACATCATGACCAGGAAGCAGTACGCCGCCCCGAGAGCGACCAGTGGCACGTAGCGACTCTTCACGATCGTGCGAACACGACGCCCCGCGGAGATCCACACCGGCACCATAGCGGTACCCAAAACGCCGCACGTCTCCGGACTGAGGTAGCCATCGGGAATGTGCATCGTCACCTCCATTGTTGCAAGTCGTTCGCAATAAGACCTTAGCGTGCGGCAAGCTACCGCTGCACGCGACCGTCGTGATTACTTCGCCGCCTGATGCTGTTTGGATGACGTTTACGGCAACGAATCTCGTCCGGTCGATGCCGGTAGGCTGATGTCGGTAAGGGAGGCAGCCGTATGCAAGAGCAGACCGTGGAAATGTTGCGCTCGGGAAATCGCCGTATCGGCAAAGCCCGTCGCCAAGTGGTCGACGTTCTCGCAGGGCAGCCCGGGCCAATTTCCGCCGACGGTGTGATCGAACTCTTGCCCGGTGTTAACGCAAGTTCGGTGTACCGCTCGCTCAATGTGCTCGAAGAACTTGGCTATGTTCGCCACGTGCACCTCACTCACGGGGCTGCTCTCTACGAGTTGACCGATCGACTCGCGTCGGTGCGACACCTGGTCTGTGAAGTGTGCGGTAATACGATTCAGATCCCGGCGGCGCTGCTGTCTTCGCTCTCACGCCGTATCGAGCGTGACTACGGCTTCCTTCTCGACAGTGGCCACTTTGCGCTGCCCGGCCGCTGTGCTTCGTGCCCACGAACAGAGCCAGGTCCGCACTAGCCGGTTGCCCCGCGGGCCACGCGTGGGGGTCCGGCAGCCGTTGACGTCGCGCTAGGTCGGCAGAACAGTAAGGACGAACACGTTGAGGTTGCTGATGTGGCTTTCGACGGGGAACGTACCCGGATCGCTGGCGACGAAAGTGAACGTCGCGGTTTCTCCTCGTGCTGCTCGTTCAGTGAGGTCGTAGCCGTGGAGGTGGAATTCGTCCTCAGTAGTCGGGTTCGCGACCGTGATGGAGACGAGCGTTCCTTTGGTGACGGTGCCTGTGTCGGGCTCGGTTCCTCCGACTATGACCGTGAACTGTTGCGTGCCGCCGGCCGAACTCTGGACCGTTGCGGTGACGGTGACGGTTTGCGTAGCGCCGCTGGCGAAGGTGAGGGTGAGTGGGAAGTGGTCGCCGGTGCGGATTGGTTTGGCGATCTGGTCGAGCAGGATCCGACCAACACCGGGTTTGAGCTGCACAGCGACGCCTTTGGGCAGCTTGATCCGGTCGGTCGTAGCGTGCGTATGGGGTGGTGAACCCGGCGCGTCCAGGTGACCGAAGTGACCGGCAGCGCCCGCTACCATCCCCTCGACGGTTGCTTTCGCCGCCACGGTCGCTGGGACGGCCGCACCGATCAGTTCGTCCTCAGTGCTCGACGTCATAGTCAAGGTCACGACGACTCGTGGATTGTCTCCCGTTGTGCTGGGTTCCGCCCGAGCCTCGTTCAACGCAACGACGCCCGGCCACGCTGCCGTTGACCCGCCGCATCCGGCGAGACAAGCGGCGGCGGCACCGAGCACGGCCCGCCGCCATCGAGTCATCTCTGGCCGAAAGCTGCGCTGAGCGGGCGGGTGCGGCGAATGACGAACTTGTCGAATGCCATCACGATCGCGGCGGTGACACCCCACACGGGAAACATCACCGCCATGACCAGTGCGGTGATCCCGACGCGTCGGGCGAGTCGCACGTCAACGGGGCGACGGGGTACGCCGAGGGTGCCGGGCCGGCGGCGTTTCCAGAACATAACGAACCCACTGAAGATCGACCAGATCGACAAGACGCACAACGCCGTCATCAAGATGCGAGTGAAGAGCCCAAGTTGGGTTCCCATGTGCAGGCTGACCATGGTGTCGAGGCCGTACGACACCGTGCCGAAACCGTAGGCGTTCTGCTCGGCGAGCGTTTTTCCGCTGAATTGGTCGAGGAACAAGTCGTGGGCCTCATAGGTTTTGCGTGGCCATGAGTTGGAGACCGTGAACGAACCGTAGGTGAGTTCTTTGGTGGCTTCATCGGTGACGTTGGCCGGGAAGTTCACGGTATATCCGGGTTTCATGCCTTCTTTCTCGGCGATCGAGACGATGGCGTCGAGACTGAGCGCAGCCGGCATGGTGCCGTCGGTTGCTGTCGCGTAGCTGGCCGGGATCGGCATGGCCCCGGTGTTCCACGGGATCTGGTTGCCGAGTCGATCCAGGTCACCGCGTGTGCCGAGCACGCTTGGCGGAGCCTCAGTCGCCACATTGGGGCTGATTCTGTTCGCTAGCGCGGCGGCGTTCGGTCCCCAATAGGCAGACCACACCAACCCGGAAACCACCGTGAGCAACATGATGGAGAACAGCAGCACACCGCTCGCACCGTGCAGGTCACGCCAGCGTGCCCGGCCGGTCTTGTTGAGACGGACCCGCAGCAGGCCTCGGCCGTTTCGTTTCGTGCCGCCAGCGGCCGATCTTCGGGGCCACCACAGGTAGAGGCCCGACATAACAAGTACGAGTGTCCACACACCGAGCATTTCGAGGAGCAGGTCACCAACGACGTAAGGGCGCATCACTTTGCCGTGATCCCACAAGGCTCCGACGGACGGCAACGAGATCTTGATCGCGTTGTTGTTCAGGTAGCCGTGCCATCGGTTGGCGAGCCCAACGATGCCGCCGCCGGTCTTCAGGCTGCCGAGAACGTTGCCGGTGTGCGGGTTCACGAACACCTGCCTGCCTTTTTCCGAGCCGTCATCGACACCGAAGACCGCCGATCGTCCCGTTTCGCTGGGCACGGTTAACGATTGCAACGCCTGCCCGGGAAACGCCGACTCGACGGACTTCGACATCACGTCGTAGCTAACGTGTTCGGCCGAAGCCGGGACTTGGCGCAGATCGTGCTGCGAGAGGTTCTGTATCGGCTGCGTATAGAGAATGACAAGACCAGAGAAGGCCATTAGCAGAATGAACGGCATGGCGAACATGCCTGCATAGAAGTGAATCCGGAAGAGCGACCGCCAACGGCGACTCGCTGCACTCCGGTCCGTGTCGGGGACCGTCGGGCTCTCGGGCTCGCGCGGTTCGGTCGTCGTCGCCATAGTGAATGTCTCCGGTGGATTTCGAGGTCGGTCTCACCTCGAGAGTCGGACCGCAACCCCGAAAAGTTCCCGGCAATCCCGAAATTTCGGTCAGGCCATGACGCTGCCGTGACTGGTCAGGAACGAGCAGTGGTGCGGCGGGCGAGAAGCCACACCAGGATCAAGCTGAGCAGTTCGGGCAAGTGCAACGCTTCGCCGACCAGAGGGATCTTCCCTCGAATCAGATCGCTGAGCGCCGTGATACCGATTGCCGCGGCGAGGACGACGGAGACGGGCAGGGCCGTCCGCGCCCGCGCTGGTCGGACTGCAGTAACGAAGAGCAGCACACCATACGCGGCCGAGAACGATCCGAGATGTCGATCGGCGTGCGCTGCAACGCCATTTGTATCTGTGGCGAAAAGTTCGGGGAGCGCAAGCAGGATGATGCTGGCGGCCAAGGCCCCAAGGAAATAGCGCACGAACTCCGGCGTGCTCTCCCGGTCGGCCTTGGCGACGAGTCGACTGATCCGGCTGGCCTCATCAACGGGCACGTCCACTAGGGCGAGCGCAGGGGTGAAGGCCGGCCCGTGTGTTGCTGTTTGAAACTGACGGCACGACACACAACCGGCCAAGTGTCGCTGAATAATGTCCGGCGCGATCGGTGAAAGCTCATTATCGGCAAGCGCAGAAAGTGCGTCTTCATAGTCGGAACAGCTCAAATCGGAGCCGGCGACGGTCAGGTGTTGCTCAACGAGGCGACGACGACGCTGCACACCGCCATACTATGACCATGGTGGCAACCCCCGACCTCGGCTTCCTGCTGGAAGCAGCGAGCGAAGGTGACAACCATGCCGCCGAAACGTTCGTCGCCCGGACGCAGGTGGCGGTTCGACGATTATGCCGGGCGCTGGGTTCCGTCTACGACGTGGATGACCTGGTGCAGGAGACCTACCTGCGAGCATTCCGGTCCGCCCCGTCACGCTCGGATGCCGGCAACGTGTTTGCATGGCTCCTCACGATCGGCCGCCGGGTGTGCGCCGACGCCGTACGTGATCGGCAACGCCAGCGCCGCATACAGAACCGGGCAATCGCCCTTTACCCACGCGACGTCACCCCCGAACCGGCACATGTGTCGGTGCTCTTGGACGACATCGACGATCAGCGACGGGAAGCGTTCGTGCTCACCCAACTGGCCGGCCTGTCTTATGAGGAAGCAGCCGAGATCTGTGACTGTCCGGTAGGCACTATCCGATCACGCGTCGCTCGAGCCCGACGCGATCTCATCAACGCTGAGCAGGCCTCAACACGAGAAGTCGGCTAGACCGCTCCGAGCATCATCCGCCGTGTCCGGCGGTGTTACAGAATCGGAATCGGATTCCTTGGTGAGTATCACCTTCTGGAAAATCGGTGCGTTCTACAGTTTTGTCGTCGCCCATCCTGGGGCGCTCTCAAAGGAAGACACACCTCATGGCGAAGATTGTGGACATTGAAGGAATCGGCCCGGCGAACGAGAAGAAGTTGACGGCTGCCGGCGTGAAAACGACGGGCGCGTTGCTCAAGGCAGCCGGCGGAAAGAAGGATCGCAAGGCGTTTGCGGCGGCGACCGGTATCAAGGAAGAAAGCATCCTGGAGTGGGTGAATCGTGCCGACCTGTTCCGTGTGAAGGGCGTTGGCACGCAGTATTCCGACCTGCTGGAAGCGGCCGGCGTCGACTCCCCGACCGAACTGTCGAAACGTCGCGCCGACAACCTCACCAAGGCCATGGCCGATGCCAACGTCAAGGGCAAGAACAAGCTGGTGCGTCGTCCTCCGTCCGAGAAGATGGTGCAGGCGATGATCGACCACGCCAAGACCTTGTCGAAGGCGGTCACGCACTAACGCATCACATGGTGTACCTATCGGGGTGGGCGTCGCACGACGTCCACCCCGTGTCGCCTTCGGCCGGCATGTCGCCGAGCAGATAACGGGGGCCCGCCCCGAGCGACCCGGCGCGATCATTGGGGTTGTACAGCCCGCACGAGTCGAGTGACAGACAGCCACACCCGATGCACGAATCGAGTTGGTCCCGCATGCGCTGCAGCTGGGAGATGCGGGCATCGAGCATCGGCTGCCATGAGGAGGCCAGCCGGGCCCAGTCACGTCGCGACGGAGTACGTGCGTGCGGCAGAGAACCGAGAGCCGTGCCGATGTCATCGAGACTGAGGCCAACCTGCTGTGCAGCCTTGATGAACGAGACGCGCCGAAGAACATCGGGGCGGTACCGGCGATGCCCGCTCGGTGAACGTTCAGAGCGGATCAGACCGTGTTCCTCGTAGAACCGCAGAGCCGAGGCGTTCACACCCACGCGCCCGGCCACCTCGCCGACAGAGAATCGCTTGACTTCAACCATGGTTTAAGTCTTACCGTTCGTCTCTATGACGACAACCGACCGCCCTCCGTCCGAAGCCGTTGCTCATCTCGACGACCTTGCCGTGGGGTCGATGAGGATGGTGAAGGTCGACGGCCATCGCATTTGCCTGGTGCGCACATCCGAAGGTGCTTTCGCGCTAGACAACGCCTGTCCGCACCAAGGTTACGGCCTGATCCAGGGCGATCTGACCGGTGACCTGCTGACGTGCGAGTGGCACAACTGGAAGTTCCGGGTGACCGACGGCGCCTGCGTTGTCGGTGAGGAAAACGTCCAGACCCACGACGTTCACGTTGGTTCGGACGGTTCGCTGTTCGTCGTGATACGAGAGCGAAGTGCCGACGAGCGTCGGTCGGAGCTGTTGGCCAGTCTGCGCCGCGGCATTCACCGTGACTACGTGGGTCAGGTTGCCCGCGACACAGTCCGCCTGCTGCGGTCGAATACCAATCCGGGCGAGCTGGTGTGGGAGGCGGTTGCGTGGGGAGCGCCCCGAGCCGAGTTCGGTTGGGGCCACGCGGTGGCCTCGGCGACCGACTGCCTGACCGCGCTCGATCTGTTCGAGGGCGACGACCGGGCGCTGCCTATCGTGCAGGCGATCGCGGGAATCAGCGAGACTGAACGCGATCGGCCCGTCAACCCGTTGCCCGCGCCGCTGGTTGAGCTGCCGGCGGATGCTGCGGCCGAGTTTCGTGCCCGGGTTGAAGCCGAAAAAGTGGACGACGCGCAAGCCCTCTTGTTGGCAGCGATTGAGGCGGGAGCCGATGCAGGCGATCTGCGATCCTGGTTCACTACCGTTGTGTGCGACCACCACCTGTCGTACGGACACGGCGCGATCTATGTCCACAAGGCCTTCCAGCTCCTCGACCACATTGGTTGGGAACGTGCAGCCACCGTGCTGCCCTACCTCGTCCCGACACTTGTCTACGGCACGCGGGAGGACAAGCTGCCCTATATGAAGCCGTTCATGCGGGCACTCGACGACCTTAATCTCGTTGCACTCGCAACTATCTCGCCCGACTCCGGCTGGGACGGTCGCGATGCGCTGGTTGGCGCTCTTCTTGGTGCCGACAAACGGGCCCCGCTCGCCGCCGCTGCGCTGGCACTGCAACAGCGGGCTGGCGTGAACGGTCTGCTCGACGCCGTCGTGATCGCTGTCTCGAAACGAATGCTGCGGTACGACACGGCTGGCGAGCGCGATCTCTCCGACGACTTCGGATGGCTCGACATCACCCACGGTCTTACCTACGCGAATGCAACCAGATGGCACGCTGCTCAGCAACCCGGGCCCGACACGTTGCGTCTCGCGTTGTTCGCCTGTTTTCTTGCCCACTACACCGGCCGCCACGAATGGCACACCACGGTCGGCCCTCAGCACGAGGTTGACCGACCCAGTACCGAGACCGCCGGCTACGGCGAAGCTGCGGTTCGGGCTTCGATGCTCGATGCATCCGGTGCGTTCATCGTCCAGGCGCACGCGATCAAAACCAGTCGTGCGGCCTGGGAGGAATCGGTGCGCATCGGGTCGGTCGTACCTCTTGATGCAGCGTGGCGATTCATGCACGCGCCGCGGCAAGACCGGTTTGTGGCATCCGCCGTCCAACAGTCAATCGACTTCCTGTCGGGTCGCGTCGCTCGGGACTGAGTTCGGCCACCGCCGGTTCTACCCGTCAACACCGCGGCACAGGTGCTCGGGATAGCGTCTCGGCATGACACGTTGCCGTGATGGGCGTCGGCATCTTCCTGTCGCCTTGGCGCTCGCAAGTTCAGTTGCGATGTTGACGGTTGCGGTCGGCGCTGCGGCCGCACCCAGCGGCGGTTTTGCACCCGGTACGCCCACACGACTGGTCGACACTCGGCCGCGTGGCGAGACGATCGACGGTATTGATCAGGCCATCGGATTTCTTGAGCCAGGGCGTGTGCTCAACGTTGTCGTTGCTGGTCGGGCCGCGGTTCCCAGAGGGGCAGAGGCTGCGGCCCTCACGTTCACGGTTACCGACCCGGCGGACCCCGGGTTCCTCACGGTGTGGCCCTGCGGCGCTCCGAAACCGACCGCGTCGGTGAGCAACTTCGCGTCGGGTCAGATCGTGGCCGCCACGACCATGATCGGTCTTGGACCCGATGGAAACGTCTGTGCAGCACTGTCCACCAGGGGCAATTTGATCGTCGATGTGGCGGGTCACCAACCTGCGGACTCCACGTACGTCGGCGTGACCCCCGCCCGCCTGCTCGACACTCGAACCGCTGGTGGAACGCTGGACGGTTTGCAATCGGGCGCCGGCCCCGTTGCTGCTCGCTCAAGCACCAAGGTTGTCGTGCGCGGTCGAGGTGGTGTGGGCGTTGATGCGTCAAGCGCCTACATCACGGTTACCGCGATCGGCCTCAGAGATGACGGCTTTGTCACGGTCTACCGTTGTGGCCAGCCGGTGCCGAACGTGTCGACGGTGAACGTTTCTGCCGGACGAGTGGCGGCCAACTCCACCGTCGTTCTCGTGGGTGAAGACGGCACGTGTCTCTACGCGTCCGCGTCGATGCATCTCCTTGTCGACGTGACGGGCTACGAGACTGCCTTCTCGACCGTTCGCGCGGATATCTCGCAACGGGCTTTTGACTCTCGGAGCTCCGGTTTCGTCGACCAGACGTCGATTCTGCTGCGCGTACCGGCTGGCGCAGCGGCATCGGAGACAGCGGCCGTGGCACTCAACGTCACCGCCGTCGATCCACATAGCGACGGCTTCCTCACGATCTACACCGGAGATGGGTCCGGCTGTCAGCAGGCGGCACCGACAGCCTCACTACTGAACTTTGTGAAGGGTCAGACCGTTGCCAACCTCGCGTTCGTGGGTGTGTTTCGTCCGGCCGTTGTGTGCGTCTTCAGCTCGGTGTCGACGCATCTCATCGTTGACATCGTGGCGGTTCTCGAATCGGACGGTTTGCCTTTTGAGCGACTCGGGCCGACCGCGGACGCTTTCGTCGATGGTTCCAACCCCAACGACAACGCCGGCAAGGAAGCCTTCCTGGTGGCCGATGCCAGTCCACTGCGAGAATCGGTCCTGCGGTTCTCCTTCGGGACAGAACTTGCCACCCGCGGTGCCATCCGCACGGCCAAGTTGCGACTGCACGTTGCCGAGGCAACTCTGTCGATCCCGGATCCGGGCTCGGTCTCCGGTGGAACGGTGTCATCCATGCCACCCTTGGCGTGGGACGAGCTGTCCATCACTTTCGCCAATCGGCCAACCATCGGTAGGAATGTCGTTGCGACGCTGGGTTCCGTGGTTGCCAACCAATGGGTGGAGGTTGACGCCACGCCCGCCGTGGTCCCAGCAGACGGCATCGTAGAGTTTGTGCTCACGTCGAATTCGACCGACGGTGTGTACTACTCCAGTCGGAAGAGCGCCTTTCCACCCGAGTTGATCGTTGTGGCCAACAACGCCGACGCAGGCGAAACGATTGCAGCGGTGGGCGACATGGTCTGCGAATCAACTGCGGTCGTCTCGACGAGCACCTGTCAGCAACAGGCGGTTGCCGATCGGCTGGCGGCAGATCCGTCGGTTTCCACCTTCTTGTCACTGGGTGACCTGCAGTATCAGGTGGGAGCGCTGGCGGAGTTCAACACGGCCTACAGCGCGTCGTACGGCCAGTTGAATGCGAAGGTGAAACCCGTGCCCGGCAACCACGAGTACGGCACGCCAAACGCGGCGGGCTACTTCGCCTACTTTGGGTCGCGAGCTGGCGATCCGACGAAGGGGTACTACACGTTCACCCAGGGTCCGTGGCGCTTCCTCGCCCTCAACACCAACCTCAGTTGCACGTTGATCAGCTGCTCGGTCGGAAGCGAGCAGGAACAGTTTGTCCGGACGACGCTTGCCGCCGACAAGGCTGCCGGGCGAGTGTGTTCCCTCGCGTACTGGCACCACCCGCGGTTCGCATCAGACACCAGCCATGGCAACAACACCGACATGCAGGCCCTGTGGTCGGCGATGAATGACTACGGTGTGGACGCGGTCCTGAACGGGCACGTGCACACCTACGAACGGTTCGAACCGTTGAATACGGCGGGAGCACCGTCGGCCGAGGGCGTGCGCGAGTTCATCATCGGCACCGGCGGCGTTGGTCACTACACCAACGGCACCCCGAAAGTCGGTTCGGTGGCTCGAATCGAAACCGAGTTTGGCTACAGCCGATTTCAACTTTTCGCCCATGGCTATAGCTGGGACTTCATCAACGACAAGGGCCAGATTCTCGACAGCGGCACCGCCCCGTGCAACGTCTAGCGGCGCAGGTTGCGCAGTCGGGCCGTTAGCTTGCTGGCGAAGTCTCGCGGGTCGGGGATGCCCATGCCGCGGCGCAGAAGTGCTTCCTTCTTGGCCGTGTAGGGCGGATACAGAATGGGTGGATCGATCCGAGTGCTGCGCGTGTGGACGCTGCGGCGGTGGCTGAACGTGTCGAAACCGAACTTGCCGTGATAGGCGCCCATGCCGCTGGCACCAATACCACCGAACGGGAGGTGCGGGTTGCTGATGTGCATGATGGTGCCGTTGACGCAGACGCCGCCGCTTGAGGTGCCGGTCACGACAAGCTCGTTGTCTTCGTCGTGCTCACTGAACGTGTAGAGCGCCAGCGGCTTGTCGTCAGTGTTGACGAACTGCATCGCCTCATCGAGCGAATCGACGGCGATCACCGGCAGGATCGGTCCGAAGATTTCCCCCTGCATAACCGCGTCGTCGTGGGTGATGCCGGTGAGAACCGTCGGAGCGATGTAGCGGGTAGCCGGGTCACTCTGGCCGCCGGCGGCGATGGTTCCCGCGTGCAGCAACTTCTCAAGACGATTGAAGTGGGCGTCGTTCACGATGCGAGCGAGGTCGGGGCTGCCCTGTGGGTCAGCGCCGTAGAACTCGGTGATGCTGGTGCTCAGCGCTCGAACGAAGTCGTCATGCACCGCCCGCTCGACTAACACGTAGTCGGGGGCGATGCAGGTCTGACCGGCGTTGAGGAACTTTCCCCACACGATGCGCTTTGCTGCCATGTCGATTTTGGCGTGCCGACTCACGATTGCCGGGCTCTTGCCGCCCAGTTCCAGCGTGACCGGCGTGAGGTGCTCGACTGCGGCCTGCATAACGACGCGTCCGACCCGACCGTTTCCGGTGTAGAAGATGTGGTCGAAACGGTGGGTGAGGAGTTGGGTCGTCTCGGGTACGCCACCCTCGACCACACTGACCGCCGGTTCACCGAGCCGTCCCACCAGTTTCGCAAGCGCAGCACTCGCATGGGGCGTCAGCTCGCTTGGCTTGCCGACGACGGCATTGCCGGCCGCTATGGCAGCGATCATGGGGACCAGCAGCAACTGCAACGGATAGTTCCATGGTGCAATCACGCAGACCACACCGAGCGGCTCGGGCACAATGCTCGATGAACCGGGTTGGAACAGCACCGGCGTAGGCACCTTCTCGGGTCGCATCCAGCTGTCGAGGTGAGCGAGAACATGATCGATGTCGAACAACATGAACCCGACCTCGGTTGCAAACGCTTCCATCCGCGGCTTGCCGAAGTCGGACGCGACGGCCTGCATGAGTTCATCTTCGCTCTCCGCTATCAATTCGCGGAGCAGGAGCAGCGTCGAGCGCCGCCACTGCATGGAGCGAGTGCGGCCTGCGTTGAACGCATCTCGTGCTCGCTCGACAACGGCAGAGATGTCCTGGTCAGGTGAGGTCATAGTGGATCTCCATTCGCTTCAGTCCGCTGACGAACGTGGACCGCGTGAGTTCGGGGGTGCCGACCAATTCGACGTTACGAAGCCGAGGCAACAGCGCGCTCGAAGAGCGCCTTTAGTTCCATTCGAGCGAGCATCGCACCAAGGCAGTAGTGGATGCCGAAACCGAACGCGAGGTGCTTGTTGGGGGTTCGCCCAACATCGAAACGGAACGGATCGGCAAACACATCCTCGTCACGATTAGCTGACCAGTACGACAGCAGCACGTCCTGTCCTTCCTTGATCGTGGTGCCGTTCACTCGGTAATCGCACGTGGCGGTACGCATGAAGTGTTTGACCGGTGACGTCCAGCGGATCATCTCGTCGACCGCGCTCGTCAACAGCGTTGGGTCAGCTTGGAGCCGGGCCATCTCGGACGGGTTCTCGATGAGCGTGTGGAACCCACCAGCCATTGCGTTGGACGTCGTGTCGTGCCCTGCCGTTGCTGTGATGATGTAGTAGCCGAGCTGCTCGCGGTGACCGATCGGCTCACCTTCGATCATGCCGTTGGCGATCACCGACGCGAGATCGTCGGTCGGATGGGTCTGGCGATCAGCGGTGATGCTGTCGAAGTAGGCCACGAAATCGGCGACCGTCTGCATCAGGCTGGCCAGCGTGTCCGGGTCGCGTTTGAACTCCGCATCGTCAGCGCCGAACAGCTCCTGGGTGAGCTGCAACATGCGCGGATAGTCGCTCTCGGGCAACCCGAGTATGGCGAGAATCACATGCAGCGGATACGGCATAGCAATGTCCCTGGCGAAGTCGCAGCGGCCGCCGAGATCGACCATCCGCTGCACCGAGAGCGCGGCGAGTTGGTCGAGCCGGTCGTTCAGCTTGGCCAGGTTCTTCGGCAGAAACCACTCGGCCGTCAGTTGCCGATGGAGTCGATGCTCGGGGTCATCCATCTGTACCAACGACTTCACCAGGTGCCCCTCGGTCTTGCGGCGTTCGTCAGCCGCTTTCGTGCCGAGAATGGCCCGGGGCGCGTTCAGGAATTCGGTCGGATGCAGCTCGATATCGAGCACATCGGCATGTTTGGTGATGACATAA
The DNA here is from genome assembly GCA_963791625.1 of uncultured Acidimicrobiales bacterium. Lineage (GTDB taxonomy): Bacteria > Actinomycetota > Acidimicrobiia > Acidimicrobiales > Ilumatobacteraceae > JANMCE01. Next base: position 654,373 of record CAWBTA010000015.1, on the reverse strand, counting down.
AACGGGTTGACTCGCTCGTGCTCCACCCAGTGCACAGGGTCTTCGTGGCGCAGTATGGTGGCCGCAGCGTGGAACAACGCTTCGTCGGTGTACGCGCCGGCATTAATGAAAACCAGCCCGGCTTCTTCCAGCGTCAGATCGTGCGGCCTATCCATGGTCGCAACATAGGCGACTCAGCCATCGAGCGCGGCTCGGCGCGATCTGAGAACATCAGGGCATGACGGTCCGAAAGATCATTATCGATACCGATCCGGGCATTGACGATGCCATGGCCATCTTTCTGGCGCTGGCATCACCGGAGCTCGATGTTGTCGGTCTCACCACCATCATGGGCAACGTCGAAGTCGACCTGGCCACCACCAATGCGTTGCGTCTGCTGGAGATCGCCGGCCGCTCTGACATCCCCGTCGCCGAAGGCGCGGCCAAACCGATTGCCGCCGACTTCCTTGGTGCCGTTGAGTTCGTGCACGGTGATGATGGGCAGGGCAACGCGTTTCTTCCGGTACCGACCCGTCAGCCGCTCGACATCAGCGCGGCCGAGTTCATCGTCCAGCAAGTCAGCGCGCACCCCGGTGAGATCACGTTGGTGCCCATCGGGCCGCTCACCAACATCGCCCTTGCTCTGCGGCTGGAACCCAACCTGCCGAAGCTGGTTGCCGGTGTCGTACTGATGGGCGGAAACGCGTTCTGCGCCGGCAATGCCAGCCCGGCCGCCGAAGCCAACATCCGCAACGATCCCGAGGCAGCCGATGTGGTCTTCGGCGCAGGGTGGCCGATCACTATGGTCGGCCTCGACGTCACCAACGAAGTGCTCATGACCGACGATGATCTGGCGACGCTGCATTCGTTCGACACCCCGCAGGGCCAGCACATGGGTCGGATCAATCCGTTTTACCGAGCGTTCCTGGCTGAACGACTCGGCACTGCGGGCATCGTCATTCACGACTCGACTGCTATCGCCTACCTGCTTGCGCCCAAGCTGTTCACGGTCGTTCGGGCGCCGGTGCGCGTGGAAACAGGTGGCTCGTTCAGCAGAGGTAAGACCTGGCCATACGTCGGCCGTACCGACGACAATCACCTGCCCGCATGGCAGTCCCGCCCCCTCGTCGACATCTGTGCGGGCGTCGACGGTCCTGCCGTCGTATCGCTTATCCTCGATCGCTTTCGCCCTTGAGGCTTCGAACCCACAGCGCATGTTCAGCGTGGAATAGCGCCCAAACGTAGAGTGTGTTACAATGTCGCACGTACCAGACGATCTCGAATGGCCGCCCGAAGACGGCGTCGCTCTGACCACCACCGACCTCAGGCGCATCTTCGTCAACCTTCGAGCGTTGATCTCTGGTACTGACCCGCTAGAGCCCAACCGTGCATACACGGTCGACATTGCCCAGACGATCGCTCAGGCGATCGAGCGCGACGAGAAAGGATCGTGATGACCAAGCCGAACGCTATTCAATGGCTCGAAGAGCAGATTGGGCAGACCATCGATTACCAGTCCGAGCCCGGCCAGGACCGTCATCTCTCTGTCCGCCTGACCAAGGAACTAGCGGCCGGGCTCGACTCAATGGCGGCCGAACGCGGCGTGAAGCTCTCTCACCTCGTCCGTGAACTTCTGACTGAGGCTACCGCGCACCGAGCATCGGTGACGCAGCTCGACTCCCGTGCGCTGGCTGATCGGCTTGCCGCCGATGTCGCCGAAGTGCGGCGCCGCCTCGCAGGCTGATTCGAAATTGAACCGCCCAGCGGAAGCCGGGAGCCGCGTATCGCGGTTCGTTCCAGCCAGGGTCCTGATTTCAAGCACGCGCAACTCATGGGGTGGTGCTCATAGCATCCTCATCATGTTGCTCGACCTCGTGGGAAGTTCGGTGCTTGGTGTCGGCTTCGGCATCTGGGGACACCGTCACATGGGTCGACGAGGCATGACGCTCGGTTTCTTCGGCGGTGGACTCGCCTGGCTCCTCGTCGTCGCCTGGCTTCAGGCAGCGTTCGGGGGCTGACGCCCTATGGCGTGAGTTGGGCTTCCATCCACCTGGTGATGACGGCAAGTACGTCGGCGTTGTTCTTTTCGAACATTGCGCCGTGGCTGTTGCCATGCACGCCTTCGTTCGCCAGTTCGATGTGGACCGCGTTGCAGCCGGCCTGCTGAAGGAACGCCACCAGGGGGCCGTCGCTGAACTGGAAGACGGATGCTTCGCTGGTGACGACAGCGATCGGCATCTTCGACAGGTTCGTAAGTTGTCGGGCCGGTTCGGCCTGCAGCATGTAGCCGGGCGCGCCTGGTGCAGGGGAGTGCTCGACCAACGCAAGGTCGCTCGGCGCGCCTGCGGGCGGATCGTAGGCAACAGGGATGGCCGACACACCCCACTGCAACACGTCGGGTCCGAAGGTCTGGGCAAAGGCGGGTCCGACCGGTTCGAGCTGAGCGAGGGCGACGACCAAGTCGGGTCGGGCATCGGCGAGCAGGAAGCCTGATGGACCGCCGAGCGAGTTCGACATGACGAACGCAGGGCCGACCTTGTCGAGCAACTCAACAAGACGATCACGCTCCATCGTGTGCCGAACGACCGCGTCAGCCGCGAACGGGCCGCCGCTGGCTTGGAACTGCAACCACGCCGCATCGGCAAGATCGTCGCGATCGCCGGGCCACTGCGTGTGCTTCGAAGCAAACGGCAACGCGTTCGGGCCATCGGCGGGTGGTGCGAAAATCGTGCGTAGTACCTCGGCAGGCAAAGGCGGCCCTGCCGCACCCATCAGCTCAGGGATGAACGGAGAACGCCCATGACCGGGCCGGTCGACGACGTAGACCACCCAGCCCTGCTCGACCAGCAGCGTCGAGAAACCGGGTCGTCCGTCGGGCGTGGTCATGTAGTCGAGCCCTTGACCGCCGCCGCCATGGATGAGCACGATCGGATACGGCTTCGTGACCTCGACAGGCGCTTCCCAGTACACGTACATCGGACCTCTCGCCGCTCCAACCGACGGGTCAGGCTCGACGCCCACCCAGAAGTGTCCGGTCCGCGACGTCACGGGCTTCGCGTTGAAGATGGGCTGGGCGGCAGGACGCTGTGATGAGTGGGCCATGCACCGACTCTACGCTGCCAAAGAACCTTGTCAGGACAGCTGATACCCTTCGGTTCCGCCTCGTGCCGGTATCACGAGGACTTCAACTTCCGGGGGTATGTCATGGCGTTAGGTTCCAATCTCACGGCTTCGTCCACGTTGGCCGAGAAGGCTAGGGCGTTGGTGCCGTTGGTTGACGCGAGTGCGGCCTTTGCCGACGAGCAGGGCGAACTCGCGCCCGACCTGGTCGAAGCAATGCACCGAGACGGGCTCTTCAACATGTGGCTACCCGCCATTCTTGGTGGCGCCGAACTCGACCCCGTCAGTTCGATCGAAGTCGTCGAGAACCTGGCCTATGGCGACGCTTCTGCGGGGTGGGTGCAGATGGCCGCCAGCCTTTCGGTCGGTACCGGTGCGGCCTACCTGGGTGAGTCGGCGGTTAAGGAATTGTTCGGTCACGACAAGCGGACGGTCATCGCCGGTCAGGGCACCCGACCCGGCACCGCCGTGCCCACCGAGGGCGGCTACCTGCTCAGCGGTTCGTGGAGCTTCGCCTCAGGCATCAAGCACGGCACCCACATTCATACGCTTGCCATTATCACGACCACGGGCGAACCGCGCATCTTCGTGCTGCCGGTTGAGCAGGTGAACCTCATCGATAACTGGGATGTGCTCGGCCTTCGTGGCACGGGCAGCATCGACTACACCATCGACAACGTTTTTGTGCCCGAGGAGTACTCCCACTTCGCTGTCGTTGCCGACGCGAAGCAGGGCGGCAGTCTCTACAACATCGGCATCATCGGCTTCGCCCAGATCGGTCACTCGGGTTGGGCGCTCGGCCTCGGTCGTCGACTGCTCGATGAGCTGGCTGCCCTCGTGCAGGACAAGGCTGGTCGTCCTGGTACCCAGGCCGACAACGCCGCCTTCCTCGAAGGTTTCGCTCGCGCCGAGGCGCAACTCCGGGCGGCCCGTGCGTTCGTCTACGAGGCATGGCGAGACGTGACGGCCACTCTCGACGCTGGCGGTCATCCGTCGGTTAGGCAGCACACGCTGACACGACTGGCTCTCACCAATGTGACCGCCGCGCTGGCGGATGTCGCCAACTTCGTGTACCTCGCGGGTGGCACCACGGCGCTGCGTCGAGGCACGATCCAGCGCATGGTCCGAGATGTCCACGCCGGCACGCAGCACGTAACCTCCTCACCCGCCGTCGTCCAAAACTGCGGGCGCGAGTTGGCCGGACTTGCCACCGACAAGATGTGGATCTTCCTCGACCTCGCCCCCGCCCACTAACCGTCAGAAATACGCGCAGGCTCGCGTGCTGAGGCTTCGCAAGATGACAGGCTTGGGGGGCGCAGGGACAGCGATGGTTCAATCACGCTGTCTACCGCTTTTCAGTTCGTGCGAAAGGGGACGCAATGGTTCAACCGGGGGCGCCGTACAACGCAGGGGAATGGCTGCTCGACCGCAACCTTCGCAATGGCAGGGGAGCGCATGTCGCCGTGCGATGCAATGGCGTCGGCCACACCTACGCCGACGTGATGACCGAGGTGCAACGGGTGCAATCCGCACTTTCGCGAGCGAGCATTGCCGAGGGTGAACGTGTGCTTATGGTGCTCAACGACAGCCCGGTGTTCGTTGCGTGGTTCATTGGATGTCTGCGTTCGGGCGTCGTGCCGGTGCCGGTGTCCACCATGCTGCTCGGCGGCGATGTGGCCGCGCTCGCCGCAGACTGTGCTGCCCGGCTGCTGGTGATTTCCGGCGACTACGCCGACCGCATTCCCACCATCGTTGCTGGCGCTTCATCGATCACCGCGGTGATTGTGGATGGCGACGCAGAGATCGACGTGAGCGTTCCGACGCATCTGTGGTCGTCGTTACCTTCGGCCGCGGACGAGGCAGCGGTTGCTGCGACCTTTTGGGACACGCCGGCGTTCTGGCTCTACAGCTCGGGCACGACCGGACTGCCGAAGGGAGTCATTCACAACCACGGCCATCTGCAATCGACGTTCGACACCTACGCGACGAACGTGCTGCGCGTGAACGCCGACGATCGATTCCTGTCCGTCGCCAAACTCTTCTTCGCATTCGGCTTGGGAAACTCGCTGACCTTTCCGTTCGGTGCGGGGGCTACCGCTATCCTCGAACCCACCCGACCGACGCCGACGGCCTTTGCCGAGCTCGTCGCCCGCGAGAGGCCCACCCTTTTCTTCGCGGCGCCCGGATTTGTGGCTGGGCTCCTGGATGCGGGTGTGACTGCCGAACAGTTCGCAACGGTTCGGGCAACCGTTACCGCGGGCGAAGCGCTGCCAGCATCACTCCAGCAACGACTTTCGGAGCGATGCGGCCACCCGGTCCTGGACGGCATCGGCACAACCGAAGCACTGCACATCTTCATTTCCAACACGCTTGATGAACAGCACCCCGGCAGTAGTGGGCAGGTCGTTCCCGGCTACTCGGCCAAGCTGCTCGACGACGATGGAAACGTGGTCACCGCGCCCGACACGCCTGGCTACCTGCACGTGCAGGGACCAACGGTCATGTCCGGGTACTGGAATCGTGCCGAGGTAACCGCGGCGACGCTCGTTGACGGATGGCTCCGCACCGGTGACGTCTACATCCGTGACGCCCACGACCGCTACGTCTTCCTGGGGCGAAACAATGACATGATCAAGGCCGGTGGCATTTGGGTGTCTCCCGCAGAAGTCGAAGCGGCGCTGATCTCACATCCCGATGTGCTTGAAGCTGCGGTGGTCGGTTCCCACAACGCGCAAGGTTTGGAAGAGACCGTGGCCTTTGTGGTGCCCGCAACCGGCTGCACCATCGATCCTGTCGAACTCGAGGCCCACTGTCGTTTGTTGATCGCGGCGTTCAAGCGACCGAGGCGACTGTTCATCGTCAGCGAACTCCCCAAGACCGCCACCGGTAAAATCCAACGATTCGCCCTGCGCGATCGACTCGCTGCAGGCGGCACGCCGTGACTGGCAACCCTCATCGCGAACGATCGTCACCGACCGATCTCAACGACGATCGGTGACGACCGACAACTACGCGGCCGCTGGCTTCTTCGGGTTGTACAGCAGACCCAGCAGCGCGCCGTAGATCAGATGCCACAGGAGAACGGCGACGGGCAGCTTCCAGTGATCGGGGTTGGTGCCGAGCGCATTAGCGCCGAAGCTGAAGATACCGAATCCACTCTTCGGGGCGTAGACGTATGGAAAAAGAAATCCAATGCTGATGATGGTCTGAACGACTCCGAACACCAGACCCTTCTGCACGCTCTTCATCTTCGGAAAGAATGTTGGAAGCGTCTTGTAGGCGACGAGGGCGAACATCATGCCGAACACGATCCCGTTGATCATGTGAAGGGACTGCCCGACGAAGAAGCTGCCGGTGTTTCCGAAATTGCTGAAGTCTTTGGCGACGGAGGCCGGTGCGAAAAGCGCACCGTTGTAGTTCGGAAAGGGAAGTGACGGCAAGCCGATTCCCTTCGCGTAGTACCCCCAAATCGTACCAACCTGCGTGGCGATGAACGCCGCTACTGCTGCGCCGCCCACTGGATGGCGATACACCCAGTTCTGGTAGCGGTCTTCGACATCAAATGTTGTTTCAACCGTCGTGGTGCTCATGGACCCCCCATGTCGTATGCCCGGCGAATACCGGACTTGCGGACAGTAGCAGTCTGGTGACCGTCACTTTTCCAACCGATCTCGAGCTGTTCGTGACCGACTTCGGCGGCGAGACCAAGTACCGTCTTGGGGTGCCGCTCATGGTGACGAACAGGCCTAACCCTGGTCCGCTTCGTGTCGTCGTGATGGGCGTCGCCGCTTCGGGAAAGACGACCGTGGCTGAGGGTCTGGCGGGAATATTGCAGGCCACGTATCTCGAGGCTGACACCTTTCACTCGGAAGCCAACATCGCCAAGATGTCACGCGGCATACCGTTGACCGACGAGGATCGATGGCCGTGGCTGTCGGCGATAAGTCATGCGCTCGCGTCGCATGATCGCGTCGTCGTCACCTGCTCCGCACTCAAGAAGTCGTACCGTGACGTGTTGCGTTCGGCCGGCTCGGTGTGGTTTGTCTTCCTGGCTATTGACCGCAGCCTGGCACGTGACCGCATTGTGGCCCGCAAATGTCACTTCATGACGGCGCAGATGGTGGATAGCCAGTTCGCCGCGCTTGAAGTTCCGGGGTCCGACGAGCTCGATGTCATCGCGGTGGATGCCCGGTTGACACGTGAGGAGATCCTGATTGACTGCAGAGAGAAGTTGCTCGGCGTCTAGAAGTGGTCAAATCCAGCATTTTGCAGTGTTGGCTTGTCCACTTGTGGACATGTCCACATTTTGGCATTGCGGACCTGCGGGTTCTAGAGGACAGTAAGAACATCAAGCGGTTGCCTTGCTGAAAGGCAGAGAAACCGGCGGCGAAGTTCTGAAATTCATGAAAAACGGGGTGATTCGCATGGGCGCAAAGTGGGCATAACGAACACGCATGACGAGCAACACATCGGTAGCGAACTTCTGGCTTTCATGAAAATGGGGTGATTCACGTGGGTGCTTCCTGGACCTGAACACTGTTGCAAGAGAAACACACAAGAGGGGCGACGCGCTGCGTCGCCCCTCTTCGCGTCCGACCTCAAACCCCTGCGTCGTCGAATGAGGCCACCTCGCGAAGAAGGATCAGAACGATGGGGCTAAACGCGAGGTACGCCAGTCCGTCCACCGCCAACGCGGTGCGGACACTGAACAACTTGGCGAGGAAGCCTCCGAGGAGGGCGCCGACGGGCATTCCGACGTAGACGAGAAATCGGTAGCTAGCGCCAACCCGGCCGAGCAGATGTTGGGGGATGACCCGCTGTCGAAGGGCGATGGTGAGCACGATCCAGATCATGCTGGTCAGCGAACCCGACCCCCACAGCAAGCCTGCCAGCAGGGGCGAGGAAACCATGGAGGTCAGTGTGATAGCGACTCCAGCCGCCATGATCGTGCTGAAGAGCACTACCCGCAGCGGGTAGCGACGAAGTCGTGAAGCCAATATCGATCCGATGATGCCCCCCACCGCTCCGGGGACGAGCAACAGACCGAAGCCGAAGCCGGAGAGCTTGAGGGTTTGGGTAGCGAACAGGACGAAGACCGAGTTGCCGACGAATGTCGCTGCGCCGAGCACCATCGAGATGAGTGCAAGGTTGCGAAGCGCACGATGCTGCCACAACCAGCGAAAGCCCTCCCCGATTTTCGCGTCGCAACGGGGGACGTTCCGCTTTTATCGCTCCGGGATGAAAGTTTCCGGGCAGCATCATCATGATGACTGCGGCCGCGAAGAAGCTGGCCGCGTCGATGCCGAACGGGACGATCATCGCAAGGCCGAAGAGCAGCCCTCCGAGCGGGGGACCGATGAGTTCGTTGGTCAGTACCTGGGTGGAGGCCAGACGCGAGCCAGCCCGAACCAGGTCGTATGGCTCGACGGTGGCGGGTACCAACGCGACGCTCGAGCTGTCGACGATGGCTTCGGCCGATGCCAGCAGCGTGGTGACGACGTAGATCGCCACGATGGTCAGTTGGTGGACCGCAATGATGTAAACGAGCGCGGCCATAACCGCGCCTCTCACGAGGTCGAGGCGGACTTGCAACATCCTGCGGTCGTAACGGTCGGCCCACGCGCCACCAGGAAGGATGAAAATGAGCCACGGAATCCGCTCGGCGATCGTGACGCCGGCAATCGCGCGCGGGTCGGTGGTCACGGTGGTGGCGAGCAGTGGCAGAGCCGTAATCCGCAGACCGTCACCGATATTTGACGCTGCTGCCGCCGTCCAGAGCAGTCGGAAGGACCGAGGCAGCCTGGTGGACTTGCGCTCTTGCTGCCTCACTGAGTCGGGACGCCGGACGCACACATTTTTTCAACGATAGTCGTAGGAACTGGGTGCCAGGGTGGAGCCCAGAGCCGGAGTCGAACCGGCGACCTACGCATTACGAGTGCGTTGCTCTACCTACTGAGCTATCTGGGCGAAGGGTGCAAGGTTAGCAATCGGCAGAAACAGACGAAACTTGAATACTTCTCGCAGACCCCGTTTTGCCGACGTGGCAGGCTAGCCGATGGGCGACCCTCCAATTCGTCGTACGACCTTTGGACACTACAACGTGCGACCGCTGCGGCGGTCTAATGACAACGCGAGCGCATGGGTTCGCGGTCACATGATTGGAGTCCCATCATGACGAAACGTCGTGAAGCCAAAGTGAGTGGAGTAGACCCGTCTCCGCCGCCCCGCCCTGAGGGCGGCGTCCGAACTCGAACGTGCAGTCGATGCATCGCATTCGTGCTGCTGGCGGTCGTTGCTATGGGTGGCGCGCAGTTCGGTAGCTCGCCGGCCTTCGGCGCTGGCTCAGAGGTCGCAACGAGTCCCGCCGACAGTTCGACCGTGGCCTCACCGGGTCAGGTCACCATCACATTCGAAGGACCGGCGGATCCGGCTGGCGCGGTGGGCACCGTGTTCACCAACGATCACAAACCGGCAGCGACCGGTCCGATGACCGTCGATCCAGCGAACCCGTCTTCGCTCGTCTTGGCCGTCCCCGACATGACGCCGGGGACCTATTCGGTGGTGTGGTCGGTCGCCAAGCCGGAACCGGCGACGGGCATCTTCGCATTCAATGTCGACCCGACCGGCGCCAAACCGAAAACCGTCACCTCACCCAAGGCCGCCTTTGCACTCAAGCCGGTCAAGAACGTCGTCGTTTCCTGGCTGCCGTGGCTGGCCATCATGACGTTCGTCGGTGCGTTGCTCCTCCGCTTCCTGGTCACGGCTCCTGGGGCACGCGGCATGGTCGACACCATCGAGAGTGACCGGGTGCTGGCCTCGACTGATAAACGTTTGCTGCGGGTTGCCGCGGTCGCAATCGCCGTGTTCGTTCCTGCGACCCTTGCCGAATTGGCACTATCGGCGGGAGCAAGCAACCGGTTCGCATTCGACAAGATCTGGTCGGTGCTCACCGCAAACGGAGCGGGTCACCTGTGGTTTGCCCGACTCGTTTTCACCTTATTGGCCGCAATCGTCGTGGTGCCGACGGCGATGCGAGCGGTGGCTCCGGTGTCGCGAATGGTGAAGGCGATGCGGATCGGAATGGTTCTTGGTTTGCTGGAAATGGTGGCTCGGGTAGCGCCATCGGGTATCCCAGCCAACAAGCCGCGCACCATCTTTGGCGGTCTCTTCACCCTGGCGCACATCGTGAGTGCAGCCGTGTGGGTCGGTGGTCTTGTCGGTCTGATCGCCCTGGCCGTTCGCAAAGGTGTCCCAGCGCTTGAGCGTTCAAGGTTCTGGCCATCGGCGATTCGTCGGTTCTCCATGACGGCCATGGCGTGTGTCGGAGTGGTGACGCTGTCGGGTCTCTGGCTCTACTGGACTCACATCGGCGCGATCTCGCAGTTGCGCAGCACTCTGTATGGCCGTTCCCTTGCGGTCAAACTCATCCTGGTCGCGGTGCTTGTGGCATTGGGCGGTTTCAATCACCTGTGGTTGAAACCTCGGGTCGAGGGCATGCACGCCACCCATGATGGTTTGGGGATCAATAGCTTGGTCGACCGTCACTTCCGTGGCGTGGTCGCCGTGGAGGTGTTGCTTGGTGTTGGTGTGCTGTTCGTCGTTCCGTATCTTTCCGGCTCGGCCAGGAACCAGGATTTCCAGACGAAGGTCGCGGACATCTCGCAGACGAAGACGGTGGGCGCAGCCATCGTGAAGTTCACACCGTCGGGGCTGCAGCCCGGACTGACCAACTACGACGTCACGGTCTCCGGGGTGGAGGCCAAGAACGTCGAGATGGGCTTCGTTTCGTCAGCGCTTGGCGTACCGAGGCGGACCGTCACGGCCAAGGCGCTCGGCAGCGGTCAGTTCCGAGCGAGTGGTTTCTACACGCCGATGGTCGGTGATTGGTCGGTCGACGTAGCGGTCGACGGACAGCCACCGTCGGAGGCCTTCGCTCTACCGGTGACCGCGAAAGCAGCGCCCCTGGCCCGCCCCCCGGCCCCGAAGATCACCGCTTCAACATGGCTGTTCGGCATTGGTGCATCGTTGTTCGTGGCGCTGTCACTGGCGGGCGCTGCTGGTTTGTCTCGTCGACTCGCACGCCGTCGACCGCCAGAGCTGCCTTGGTCCCGACCCGTCGTTGTGCCAATTGAAGAAATGGTCGACAGCTAGGAAAGGAGGTCCCGTTCTCCACCCAAGATGCCGCCCCGTCCTGCACCACCCGGCAGGACGGGGCGGCATCACCGCGCGTCCGGAGTGGTCGTAGTCCTATTGGGCAATAGAAAACGGGCAGCGGATCCTGCAGAGTGAACGAAGAAGCACGGCGGAAGTCTCACGAAGGAACGGGAAGGATGAACATGCCGCCGAATGCAAGGTGTCTAGGTGTGCGATTGATTGGGCCATCAGTCATTCGGATTGGACTCGAACAGCTCCTTGCGAGCCGCTCGGATCTAGTCGTCGTGCAGTCTTGCGCGGCCTTGGAAGAAATCGCGGAAACGACGAGCGATCTCGACATCGTGAACCTGGTCATTGTGGCCGCCACCGACATCGCTGTGCCCAGTCAGCTCGCCAACATCACGGCGGCGGCTGCCGCCGGTCCCTTGGTCGCCATTCTGGGATCGCAGATCCCGGCGGGAGACGCGGCGGCTTTCTTCCTGCTGCGAGCCGGGGTCGCCGGGTGTCTTCTCCTCGACAGCGACGAGAGTTTCTTGTTCGCGGGCCTCTTTGCTGCGGCTCGTGGGGAATGCCCGGTCGATCCTCGCTTGACACTGCGGCTGCTGTCAGCGGTTCGTTCCAACGAATCGAGCGTGTCGTCACTCACATCTCGCGAACGAGCGGTGCTCGAGCTGGTGGCCGACGGTTTACAGAACAAGCAGATCGCTCGTCAGTTGGGCATCAGTGAACCGACGGTGAAGTCGTATCTCACACGGACGTTCCAACGCATCGGGGTAAACTCCCGTACCGAGGCCGCCATGTGGTTGCGAAGACAGTCCGTTGAGCAATCGCCGAGCCTCTTTGTTCCGGTTGGGGCTTGACCCGAAGCAGGCACGGCTGCGTTGGAGTAGGTCTTCGAACGTGGCGCTGTTACGAACCGATGGGCGGCAGGCGCAGCAGAAGCGATTGCAGTTGCAGGGCGTCGTTGGGGTTGCGCTCCGTGGCTTCCAACGCGGCGTGCACGGTAGCGACTGCGGTCTGGTACGCGGTCGCGTGTCGACCAGCACCGGCGACCAGTGTGTCGCGGTAGCTGGACGCAATGGCAACGAGTCCGGCGCGGATCTCATCGGTGCGGTGCCGTCGGAGCTCGCGCTTGTGGCGCTCTTCAAGCTGCTTCTTGCCCGATCCGCGTTCGCCCATGGCCCTGATCCGTTCGTCCATCTCCGCAATCTCGACGAGGTGGCGAGCGGCGAGCGGAGCGGCAGCCGCTTCGATCAGCGACATCAACGAGGCCACCTGGCTCATGACGACTGTGCCCGTGCCATCAAGCTGCCGGGGTACATTCGCGAAGGCCTGGCGGCGGGCGGAGAGTCCGGGGTCGGCGGCCAGCAATCGGGCGCGGTCGAGATCTCCACCTGCGGCGAGCGCGGCGGGCTCGGCAAGCATGGGTGTGACCCCTTCCGCCACTAGGGCGGCCAATACGGTTTCGTCGTTCAGCGGCCGGAACTCCACCCGCATACAGCGTGACGCGATAGTCACCAATTCTGGCGTGACGTCATCGGCGATGACAACAAATACCGTCGATGCGGCGGGCTCCTCGATCGTCTTGAGTAACTTCGCTGCAGCCTCGGGACGCAAGAGATGAAACTCATCGAGGACGAGTACTTTGCGGCTGCCTTCGACCGGCGCACGCGAGGCCATGCGGATGATGTCATCGGCTTGCTCGGTGCTGATGGCCGCACCGACGCGTTCAACGATGCGCACATCTGGGTGCTCACCCAAAAGCGCGAGCCGACAGTCGCGGCACTCGCCGCACCCGCCGTTCGGACACAGCAACGCCGCGCCGAACGACATCGCGGCGGAACGCTTCCCGCTGCCGGCCGGTCCGAGGAACAAGAACGCGTGGACCGGTGCCTCGGCTGCAGCGGTCAGCAGTGACTGCACCTTCGGCTGACCAACGACGGTCGCAAGCACCGGGGAGACGAGATCGTTCACAACCCCAGCCTCTCGCGAACCGACAGCCATGATGTCGGCATGCACCTCGGCAGGGGTGCCGTCGGCATTGAGCGTGACCCAGTGCTCGGGGTCGTCGGCGGCCATGGTGCGAAAGCCGCCCAAGACTTGACCGTAGAAGTCATCGCCCGACTGCTCGAAGCGGTCGAGGTCTCGGTGCTGCAGCCGACGCGCCTGTACCTCGGGGGAGACATCAAGGAAGATCACCAGATCGGGCCAGCGGCCTCGTATGGCCCAGTCATTGATCTTGCGGACTTCGTCCACCGACAGACCCCGCCCGTAGCCCTGATAGGCCAGGGAGGAGTACACCGACCGATCGGAGACCACGTGCCGACCGGCGAGCAGGGCTGGAAGCACGACCTCGGCCATGTGCTGAGCGCGATCCCCGGCAATCAGCAAGGCCTCGGCATGGTCGTCCAGCTCGGTCGAGGCCGGGTCCGCCACGATGTTGCGCACCAACTGGCCAATGCGGGTTCCGCCCGTTTCCCGGGTCAGGACGGCATTGAGCTCGGCGGCCAATCGCTTTGAAGCGGTCGACTTCCCGCAGCCCTCCGTACCCTCCAAGGCGATGTAGCGTCCGCTCGTCACGGCGCAGACGATACGTGATCGGCTCGCGAGGATGCATTCACACAGGTTCGCAAAGGGCTACGACTCGGTCGCCTTCTTGGCGGCGGCCTTCTTCGCTCCGGCAGCCTTCTTGGCCGGAGCCTTCTTCGCGCCGGCGGCCTTGGGGGCAGCTGCCTTCCTGGGCGCAGCCGCTTTGCGGGCGCCGGCCTTCTTGGTGGACGGTCCGGCCTCGCGACGAATCGCCAGCAACTCGTGTGCTCGTTCGTCGGTCATGGCCTCAAGGCGGTCGCCTTTGGTGAGGCTGGCGTTGGTCTCACCATCGGTCACGTAGATGCCGAAGCGGCCCTCCTTGGCAACGACTGGGCGCGAGCTGATGGGGTCGACCCCGAACTCACGCAGCGGCGGCTTGGGCGCACCACGGGCGCCGTAGGTGCGAGGCTGCGCCAGGTACTCGAGCGCCTCGGGAAGCGTGATGGTGAGCAGCTGCTCCTCGGTGCCGATCGAGCGGCTCTCTTTACCACGGGCGACGTACGGGCCGAACTTGCCGTTCTGTGCAGTGACAGGCTCGCCGTCGTGTTCGCCGAGTTTGCGAGGGAGTGACAGCAGGTCCTTCGCGTCCGAGAGTGTGATGCGTTCCAACGTCATCGTCTTGAAAAGTGATGACATGCGCGGCTTGGCTTCGCCAGGTGGGAAGTTGTCGGCGTCGCCCCACTGCACGTACGGGCCGAAGCGACCGTTCTTGGCGTACACGGGTAGACCGTCGATCTCGCCGATGGCGACGTCACTCTTGGGGGCGGCCAACAGCTCGAGCGCCTTCTCCACCGTGAGTTCGTCGGGTGTCAGATCGTCGGGGACCGACGCAGTGTCTTCCAGCCGCTTGACGTAGGGCCCGTACTTGCCGGGCTTCACGACAACGTCGTTTCCGTCGGCGTCATGACCGATAGGGAAAGTGTTGATTTCGGCCGCGTCGATCTCGTCGAGGTTCTCCTCCACCAGACGTTTCAGACCATGCAACTCGGCGTCGTTGCCGAAATAGAACTGCTTCAGCCATGCACCCTTGGCGGTCTCGTTACGTGCGATGGAGTCGAGGTCCTCTTCCATACGAGCGGTGAATTCGTAGTCGACCAGGTTGTCGAAGTGCTTCTCCATGAGCCCGACCACGGCAAAGGCAGTCCACGTGGGAACGAGCGCCTGGCCCTTCTTCCACACGTATCCGCGATCAAGCACGGTGGTGATGATGGATGCATATGTGGACGGTCGGCCGATGCCGAGTTCTTCTAACCGCTTGATGATGGACGCTTCAGTGAAACGGGCCGGCGGAGACGTGACATGTCCGTTCGGGGTCAAAGACTTGACCGCAACCGACTGGCCCTTGGTGAGAACGGGCAGCAGTGCTTCCTTCTCATCAGCCGCCTCATCGTCGGAGGATTCGACGTACACCTGACGATAGCCGGGGAACGTAATGGTGGTGCCCGACGCAGCAAACTCGCAGTCGGTCGAATCAGTGGCAACCGCACCGAGGCGGACCGAGACAGTGGTGCCGACGGCATCGGCCATTTGGCTGGCAAGCGTGCGTTGCCACACCAGGCGATAGAGCGACAGCTCCTGGCCGTTCAACTCGCCGGCGACCACTTCGGGTGCACGGAACGGCGTGGTCGGACGGATAGCCTCGTGAGCCTCCTGCGCGTTCTTGATCTTGGTGGCGTAGGTGCGAATGCCGGCCGCGAGGAACTTCTCGCCATAGGCCTTGGTGACCGCACCGCGCGCTTCGCCCAGAGCTTCCTCCGACAGCACGACGTTGTCGGTACGCATGTAGGTGATGTAGCCCCGCTCGTACAGACCTTGCGCAACGCGCATCACCTGGCTGGCCGACAGGCGAAGCTTGCGCCCGCCCTCCTGCTGCAGGGTCGATGTCATGAACGGAGCCTTGGGTGACGAGCGGTACGGCTTTTCTTCCACCGATCGCACGTCGAACGGCTTGCCATCGAGGCCATCGGCCAACGATCGGGCTCGCGCTTCGTTCAGTACCGTCACGTTCGGCTTCGGCTTGCCGTGACTGTCGAACTCTTTGCCGGTTGCCACCTTCACGCCGTCGAGTGCCACCAACGTTGCGTTGAAGGCTGGAGCCGTCGCGATCGCTGCTTCGATGTCCCAGTAGCCGGCGGCAACGAACGCAATGCGCTCACGCTCACGCTCGACGACCAAGCGAATAGTCGGCGACTGCACGCGGCCAGCCGATAGACCGCGGTTGACGCGGCGCCACAGCACCGGCGACACCTCATAGCCGTACAGGCGATCGAGGATGCGACGGGTTTCGGCCGCGTCGACAAGGCCGTAGTCGAGCGAGCGCGGGTTGGCGACAGCGTGCGCGATAGCGGTCTTGGTGATCTCGTGGAACACCATGCGTTTGACCGGAACCTTGGGCTTGAGCTGCTCCAAAAGGTGCCAGCTGATCGATTCCCCTTCGCGATCCTCGTCGGTAGCCAGATAGAGCTCTGAGGCATCCTTTAACAGGGCCTTCAACTCTTTGATCACGTCTTTTCCGCGCAGCGTCAGCTCGTAGGTCGGCTTGAAATTGTCATTGACATCGACGGCCAGACCCTTCGAAGGGAGGTCAGCCACGTGCCCGATGGAGGCGCGCACGTCGTAGCCGGCACCAAGAAACTCGGCGACCTTCTTGGCCTTGGCTGGAGATTCGACGATGACGAGTGCGCGGGCCATTACTGCTGTAGGCAATCGGCAAGAGAGGGTCTTTGTCAAGGCGCTCGGCAAAACAACCTCGTGGAGCGTGGGAGAAAAACCGCTGTAGGTTGCCTGGCGTGACCGCCGGTCGATCCCGTTTGGGATGGAATGACACCTACGACGACGCATGGAAAAAGCTCGGTTGTCCCGAGCCGGTGGGCCGCGTTCGTCGGCTCGATCGAGGCTGGTCCACGATTGATACGGGCGATGGTGAGTTGCTGCGTGTGCGCAATATCGGCGCCGCGGTAGCCGTGGGTGATTGGGTAGTAATTTCGCCCGACGGCGAGCGGGTCGCCGAGGTCCTGCCGCGTATCTCGGCGTTCATCCGGCGGGCGTCGTTCGAAGGATCACGAGCGCAGACCGACACGCTTGCGGCCAATGTCGATGTCGTGTTCCTGGTGCACGCGCTGTCCTCGCCGCCCAAGCAGCGACGACTCGAACGCGAACTGGTGCTGGCGTACGACTCCGGAGCGCAACCGGTTGTCGTGCTGACCAAGGCCGACATTGCCGACAACGTCGAGTCCGACGTGATGGAAGTCGCGGTCACCGCACTCGGTGCGCCGGTCCACGCCGTGAGTTCCGTGCTGAACACCGGCATGGATGCGTTGTTGGAATACACCGCGGGCGGCAAGACCGTGGCCCTGCTCGGTGCGTCGGGCGTCGGCAAGTCGACACTGGTGAATGCGCTCGTTGGCCACAACGTGCAGGACACCGGAGAGATTCGTGAGGGTGATCAGCGAGGTCGACACACCACCGTTGCTGCGCAGTTGATCGATCTGCCGAAAGGTGGCTTCCTCATCGACACGCCCGGTCTACGTGCCGTGGCCCTTTGGGGTGAAGGCAACGGTATCGAGCGGGCCTTCGCCGACATCTTCGACCTGATGGACCATTGCCGTTTCCGTGACTGCAAGCACAACGCCGAGCCCGGCTGTGCGCTCCAGGAGGCCATTGCCAACAACGAACTCGACCCGGATCGATTGCGTCACCTGCTTCATCTCATCGACGAACTCGAACGCTTTGAAGACGAAGTGAAGGCCCAGACCAAAGCAGGCGACAAGCGTGGCAGGCGGAAGCCGAAACCTACGCTGAAGTAGTTGCAGTTGGAACGACTCGCTCGATTTCATCGCGGATGAGTCTGCCCTTGGCTGGGGTCGGCGTGTGGAGCACGGCGTTCCAATCGACGTCGTCATGAGCAAGCATGGCGGGGTGACCTCCGCGTGCTCCGAACAGCCGCTTGTTGTAGATCAGCCAGATCAGTAAGGCAAGGTTCGTAATGAGGGCGAACACTCGGAAGAATGTGACTTTGTGGAGCAGTTCTTTCACTTCGAGCGGGATGAATCCGGCGGTCGCAATCACCGTCAGATACTCAGCCCAACGTTTTTCCTTCCAAAGGCCTACCGCCTCCACCCATTCCACGGCCGCATAGAGCACGGCCAGTGACAACAGAACGGTGATGGTGCCGGTCTTGAGATCCAAGACGTGCTCGAGCTGACGCCCCACCCAGGATTGGCTGTGTTGCTGGCCGGCGTCATTGAGCGGGCCCTGCACAAAGTCCAGCACGCGCTGCGCCCAGTTCTTCAGCGCAAACAGGTTGGTGCGCGTCAGCGTGAGGCCAATGGCCACCAGCGTGAAACCGAGCGCGTGGGTACCTTTGTTGATAGCGATGAGGCGCATGCCGATTGCCTCGTGCAAGGGCTTGCCGCGGCGTGGCTTCTCGAGTTGACCGAGTGGGGGAATGGTCTGGTACTTGATGTCTTTGCCGGACGGCGCAACGTGTTCGATCCAGGAGTCGCAGCGAAGACAGCGAGCCAACCGGCGACCATCGGCAAGTTCGGCCCCGAGCGGGGCGTCATCAACGCCGACGAACGCGGCGTGCGCCGCCGGTGCCGCATGACCCTGCATAGAGCAGATCCACGTTTCGGGGTGCCAGTGTTTCGGCCAGAGGCGCATCGCCCGAGGCTACGAGGTCTGCACACCCATCGTCATTGACCCGGCGTATCCCTTGTCGTCCTTGGTGATGGCGAAGATCGATGCTGCGCCTCCGCCATTGAAGATGCCGTCGTTGGTGTTCCGCATCTGGCGCGCTGAGCGGGCGTTGTAGGGAGCGTTGTCCTTGAAGACGGTGTCGGTGTAGGTGTCGTCGAAGAAGAGCTGGCCCGTGTGGATCGTTCTGCCACCTACATTGACCTTGACGTGGATGTGCACGGTTCGGCCGTTGTACCAGCCGGGGTACACGGTGATGAACGTTGCGATGCCCGCTTTGTCGGTTGGCTGGATACCGCGGAGAAAGGTCGTGTCGTCCCCCTTCTGTGCGCCGCCGCCGGGGCCGCCTCGGCCGCCGGGCGGTGGGCCACCCGCTTGGCCTCCTGCTGGCGCCCCGGGGGGCGGGTTGCCGCCACCAGGATTGGCGGCGGCACTGGCACCCGTGAAGCCGGAGTAGATGCCGTCCGCGCTGCAATGCCAGATATCGACGTTGGCGCCCTCAATGGGCTTGCCAGTGGCAACGTCGACAACGGCGAGTTTCATGGTGAGCGGCGCACCTTGTTGATCTTCACGAATGTCGCTTCGGACGACGTTGAGGTCGAGCCAGTAGGGACCCTCGGTCATCTCGGCTGCCAGGACGGCCACGCCGGGGGTGGCGGTCGCCGCGGTCGTCGGAACGACGGGAACGGTGGTGGCCGCGGTCGAGCCCACCGTGGTGGCACCCGACGATGCCGGAGCTGACGTCGGCGCGTTCGCTGAGACCGTCGAGGCCGGTTGCGCCGACGTTGTCGACGTCGGTGCCGCAGTGCTCGCCTTCGAACTGCACGCGGCGAGCAAGGCCAGCGCGCCGACTCCGCCCGCGCCGCTCAGCAGTTGGCGGCGCGAGAAGCCGGTTCGGGTCACGATGGCCGCAGCACGCAACAGCGGCGCCAGCATGTCATCGAGGTCCATGTCGGGTGCGGCAACAAGGAACGCGGCGGTCGATGCCTCACTTGAGGAGAACTCATTGTGAAGCGCCTTGCGGCTCAGCTGCTGGGGTAGATGACGAGCCGACGTTGCTCGCAGGCTGCTTGCCGCTCGTTCGGCCTCAGCCCACGTGCCGTCGCTTGAGGCATGGTCAACGATGGTCATGTGCCAGGTGCCGGGATATGCATAGGTGACGTACTGGTGCACGCGTCGAGCGATCTGCGCCAGATCGGCTGCCTGGTTGCGGGCCACAAGGACCAGTTCGAGGTCGGGTGTCTCCACGGTCTTCATGCTGTCAGTCTGTGCAGGCTGTGCAAGGTGCAGCTGTGACCATTCTGAGAATTCCCTGTCAATCCGGTACCCGTCGGAAACGCCTACTGTGCATCCATGGAATTCGCCTTCTCAGATCGTTGCGTCGACTACCGCGAAAAGCTGCTCGCCTTCATGGATGAGTGCATCTACCCGAATGAGGCCGTCTACGAAGCCCAAATTCATGCGTCGGGCAACGAGCACCATCAGCCCGCCATCATGGAGGAACTGAAACTTGAAGCACGCAAACGCGGGCTTTGGAACCTGTTCCAACCGCACAAGGAATGGGGTCCGGGGCTCACCAACCTTGAGTACGCGCCGCTGTGCGAAATCATGGGCCGTAGTTCCATTGCCGCTGAAACCATGAACTGCTCGGCGCCCGACACCGGCAACATGGAAGTGTTGACGATGTTCGGTACCGATGAGCAAAAAGACATGTGGCTTCGTCCACTGCTTGAAGGCGAAATCCGCTCCGCCTTCGCCATGACCGAGCCCGATGTCGCGTCGTCGGACGCCACGAACATCCGCTTGTCGATTCAACGTGACGGTGACAGCTACGTGCTGAACGGACGCAAGTGGTGGATCTCTGGAGCGATGCACCCGAACTGCAAGGTCTTTATCGTGATGGGCCAGACCGACCCGAACGCCGCGCCGCATCGTCGTCAGAGCCAGATTCTGGTGCCGATGGGCACGCCGGGCCTCACCATTACGCGAGCACTTCCGGTGTTCGGCTATCAGGACCAGGAGGGCCATTGCGAGCTGGAGTTCGACAACGTTCGGGTGCCGGCCAGCAACATCATCGCGGACGAGGGTGACGGCTTCGCCATCGGCCAGGCTCGCCTTGGGCCGGGACGCATCCATCACTGCATGCGCTCGATCGGCGTGGGCGAACGGGCGCTTGAGCTGATGTGCAAGCGGGCGCTCACCCGCACCACGTTCGGCAAGCGCGTTGCCGATCGCTCCAACATTCAGGACTGGATTGCCGAGAGCCGTATCGATCTTGAGATGATCCGCCTACTCACCTTCAAGACTGCGTGGCTGATGGACACCGTTGGCAACAAATCAGCCAACGTCGAGATCTCGGCCATCAAGGTTGCGGGCCCGAACGTGGCCGGCAAGATCGTCGACCGGGCCATGCAGGTGCACGGTGCCGGCGGCATGTCCGATGACTTCCCACTGGCACGCATGTACGCCTGGCAGCGGGCGCTGCGCTTCGCCGATGGCCCCGACGAAGTACACAAGATGACCATCGCCCGTCGCGAGCTTCGGCGCTGGGACGCCGACTTTCGCGCCCAGTAGTTCGGTCACGCCTGCGGTGAAGAACA
Source organism: uncultured Acidimicrobiales bacterium (assembly GCA_963791625.1). Lineage (GTDB taxonomy): Bacteria > Actinomycetota > Acidimicrobiia > Acidimicrobiales > Ilumatobacteraceae > JANMCE01. The sequence continues at coordinate 633,236 of CAWBTA010000015.1, read as the reverse complement.
GCAGCACGCACTTTCCCCCGGCCAGCATCTGCTCGCTGATGACTTTGGTAAACGGTGAGTCGGCCAGTTCCTTCGTGCCGAGCGGAAGCGCTGTCACCTGCACGTTCTGACCGCCAACCGAGCGGCTGTAGGTACGGACCCCGTTCTGGCCGCCCTCGGACTTCCAGCCAGCAGAAGTGAGCGCTGTCTGGACTGACTTGGCCGCGTCCGTCTTCGACTGTGAGGACAGCACCACGCGGCCCTGCAGGCCTTCGGATTCCAACCCAAGGAGGGGGAGCAAATCCGAGATATCCGACGCCGCAGCGCCCGGAATAGCGGGCAGGTCCCTGAGCCAGGGTGGAAGGCCCGCGTCGCTCTTTCCCTGCGCCGCGCACTCGGTCGGGGGAACCGCCTTGAGGTCGATCAGGGTGCTGTTGATGAACGCGTCGGTGCAATCCGATTCGAGCCAGGTGGAGTGACCCTCACCTGCGTAGGCCAGAAGTGACGCCTGCGGTCCGAGCGCCTTGGCCATCTTTTCGGCCCAGACGAACGGGGTGGCCGGATCGTTCTTCCCGCCGATGACGAGTATCGGACCCGTTCCCGCATAAGCGAACGGCGTCGGACCAGCGGCGGTTGGAATGCCGTCGCACGATTGGCCGAAGTCCTCGGCCGTGGCCGTCGCGGAGAAGTGTGGGCTCGCGGCCCGCAACTCGGCGGCTGCCGCTTCCTTGTCGGAGGGTGGAGTACCGGTGAGACCTGAGGTGCAGGAGATCACCCCGAATGCCGTGCCGATGCTGTCGTAGGTCCCGTCGTCGTGGCGTCCGGCCTGTGAATCGGCGAGACGAAGCAGCAGCGAGCCGTCACCGGTTTCGGCCGCCTTCAACGCCGCGCCCAGGGCAGGCCAGCCCTGCGCCTTTTGGTAGAGCGATGCGATCGTCCCGTCGACAAAGGTGCTCTGATTGACGGTGCGGGTGTCGTCACCCTTGATCGGTTTGTCGTCGAGCTGTTGTCGTAGTTGCAACCATCGCTTGTCGATATCGCCGGGCCCGAACGCGCACACGGCGCTTGTTTCACACCACGCGGTCCAGTTCTGGAATGCGCCTTCGAAACCTTTGAGCTGAATCACGTTGCTGGCCACTTCGTCCTCACCGGCTGGATCGAACGCGCCGTCGAGCACCATGGCGCGTACCTTGTCGGGGAACAGGGTGGCGTACACCGAGCCGAGATAGGTGCCGTACGAGATACCCAGGTAGCTCAGCTTTTCATCGCCGACCGCGATGCGGATCTGGTCCATGTCGCGCGCCGTGTTTTCGGTGTTGATCTGCCTCAGAAAGTCTTCGCTGTACTTGGCCTTACAGGCGTTGTTGATCAGATCTTCGTAGTCCTTCTTGGCCTGCGCTTCTTCCGGAGTATCAGGTGACTGATCGAGGTTGAACTGCTTGTCCAGCGTTGGGCCGTCCACGCAATTCAGCCCCTCCGAGCCGTTCACGCCGCGAGGGTCAAAGCCAATCAGATCGAACGTGTCGTGCAAGTCAATGAGCTTGGCCTCATTCTGAGTGACAACGCCGACGAGTAGATCCTGGCCCGACCCCCCGGGCCCCCCGGGGTTCAAGAGCAGCGAACCGATGCGGGTGCCGCCGTCGGCGGCCTGCCAACGTGTCATGGCAATGTCGATCTTGCGTCCGGTCGGTTTGCTGTAGTCGAGCGGGACCGAGATCGTGGCGCAGTCGAAGTCCGACGCTTGGACGCCTCCGTTGGGATTGGCGATGATGTCGCCGACGACATCATCGCCACACGCCCTCCAGATCAACGTGCTGTTCGACCCGTTAGGAACCTCGGACGTGGATGTTCGAGGGGTGGTCGTGCCTGGCCGCGGGAGCACAGCGTCGCTGGTGGTGCTGGTGTCCTCGGCCGTCGTACCGAGCGGCTTTACTACGGGAGAACCGCTAACCGCCGTTGACGCACAGGAGGTCGCCAGGAGAGAGACAGAAGCAAAAGCGACCAGGAGACGCCCGCCGCGAGGGGTTTTCGACATCCTTCGATTGTTTCAGGAAACGCCGATGCCGTGTTGGTCGGCGCACTCGACGGGGCGTCGTCACGACGTGCTGCGCTCGTCCCCCGAGGCCGGCCAGCGAAGCACGATCCAGCCAATCAGCCCGGCGACTGCGGCGGCCAGGAGCACGCCGACCTTGGCTGATCCGGCGAGCGATGCGTCGGGAAAGGCAACGCTCGTGATCCGACTGGTCAACCACACCGCACCGGCGATGCCAACCACTTTGCCCACAATGCGGCCAACCATCACACCGGCAACGATGCGACCGTCGAGGCTGCTTCCGGTGAAACGCACCCCAGCGTTGGCAAATGCGAGCAGCGGCATGACGACCAGGGTGATCCATGGTGCGAGCCGATTCTCCAGCCGTTCCAGTGGCGAGGCGCTCTCTGCAGCGAAGGTCGCCCGCTCCTGCACTGATGCCTCGCTCATCTCCTCGTCGATCCTGGCGTGTTCGATCCGATCGACGAGGGCACGAGAGCGAGCGCCGAAGGCGGCCGGGTCGTGGAATGGGCGTATCGGAGTCAGTAGGCCGAACACCACACCGACAATGGCGGCCTCGATGCCAGCCTTGCGGCACGCCAGCCAGCAGACCGCTGCGAGAGCCACGTACGGCACATGGGATCGCACATCGATGCGTTGCAACGCGACGACCATGGCTACTGGAACGATCGCACCTACCAGCCACCATCCTCGAACCCCAGTGCACCGACCGCAAAAGCCACGTCGGTGGCAATGGTGGCACCCCAGCCGTGCGCTCCCGGTCGTCCGACATTGAGGGCCAGATAGATTAGTGCCGGAACAATCATGCCGCCGGCTGCTCCCGCTACGGGCAGTGCTGCCTGGCGCCACTCTCGTAGCTCGCCAACAACGATCTGGCGTTTGATTTCCAATCCGGCGAGCAGAAAAAACAGGGCCAGCAATGCCTCGTTCACGAAGGGACGCAAGGCCAGGCCATCGAGCAGGTCGGTGTTGCCGAACCTCAGTACCAACGGGGTGTTCCACAGCGAGTCGTAAGCGGCGTTCCAGGGTGAGTTCGACCAGATCAGCGCGGCGGACGCGGCAACCAGTAGCACGATGCCGGATGCGACTTCGAGCTGGATGAACCGCAACACCGGTTGTACGACAGTTCGAGGTACGAAACGTCCGGAGCGGTACCAGCTTGGTCGAGGATCGATCACGGCAGGGTCAAACAAAGACTCGGATCTCGCCGGCCGATGCGTCATAAACGGCTCGAAGCGCATCGCGCAGCGCAAGGTGCAGCTCGTTGAACCGATCCCGCTCGGGGTCATCTTGCAGCGGCGATGGCGGGACGCGGCGAGACGGATGCTCGCTCATTGCTTCCAGCTCTGCGTCCCAATCGGCGGTTTCAGCGTCGAGCCGAAGTCGGGTGGATGGAGCCTGAATGAGCGCCCGATCGAGATCCTGAATGAGGTTGATGACGACGTCGGTCGTGGTCTGCACGCCTGGTGTTGCGATGACCGAGAGGGCCTGCAGCTTTCGTAGTGCCAGCGCGGCGATCATGATCGGGTCGGCCATTTCCCGCGTCGCCGCGTCGATGGCGGACAGGTCGAGCGACACCCGATCAGGTACAGCGAACCAGCGCTTCATCGTGGCGAACAGCTCAATGGCGATCCCGTGAACCGCAAGGAGTTCGTTCGGTTTTGGGAGGGGCGGCAAGGTGTCGTGGTTCATGCTCATGAGATCGCCTCCGCAGCGTCGAGAACAGTCGGGTAGATCTGGAAGGCTCGGTCGAGGCGGCTCTGCTTGAGCATGTCGAGGAGATGAGACGGCTGGCAGACCAGTGCCAGGTCACCGCCGTGCCGGGTGGCACGAGCGAGCGCGCCCACGATCACGCCGATGCCGAGATGGTCAATGCTGGTCACGCCGCGCACGTCGAACAGCACGACTTGACCCGCATGGTCATCGACCAGTTTCCAGAGTGCTGGTTGCAGAAGCATCGATGTCCCCACATCAATCTCGCCTGTCGCGCTGAGAACTCCCACGCGTCTGACGGTCGTTTGGGCCAGGTGCAGGTCCATTGCGGTGCGAACCTATACGACAGACGCGAAAACTACCGCTTCGATGGCGCGGCGCCTTTCGGCTAGCTGGTCGTCAGGCCACCATCGACCGGTATGGTGACGCCGGTGACGTACGACCCGGCGTCGCTGGCCAGAAAGATCAGTGCGGCGCACAGCTCCTCGGCTAAGCCGACGCGCTTGGAGGGGATCCGGTGGAGCTGACTCTCGATGTACTCGGGTTGGTACTGGTCGGTCATCTCTGAGGCAAAAAAGCCGGGCGCCAGGCAGTTGACCCTGATGCCTTTGCGACCAGTCCACTGCTGCGCCAGATCTCTTGTCAGGCCAATAATGCCAGCCTTGCTCGATGCGTACGCCGCCTGGGGGAGGCCAGCGGTCGTGATGCCGAGGATGCTGCTGATGTTGACGATGCTGCTGCCCGGTTGCATCACGCGACCGCAGGCCTGGGCCATCCAGTAGGACCCGTTCAGGTTGATGTCGATCACGGTTCGAAACTGGTCTGGCGTCTCTCTCGTGGCGGGGACAGCCGTGCCGATGCCGGCGTTATTGACCAGGATGTCCACCCGGCCGAAGGTCTCCATAGCCTGTGCCACGAGGCGATCACAGTCTTCGGGCTTGGCCACATCGGTGGCGACAACCAGAGCCTTGCGGCCGAGTGCTTCCACGAGCGCGGCCGTGTCGTGGAGTCTGTCGACCCGACGGGCGCCGAGTACCACATCGGCTCCGGCTTCGGCCAGAGCCTGGGCGAACGCGACACCCAGTCCGGAGGAAGCGCCGGTCACGATGGCCACCCGGCCATCCAAACGGAATCGATCAAGAATGCCCATGAAATCCCCCGGCCTGTTTCGTTCCGACGAAATCTACTGGGTCACGTTTCGAGAGCCATCGTTGCGGCGCTTTGGACGGTGATGTCGGGGATGAACATGCCGACGAGTGGGAGGTCGGTGGGTGAGCGGTACGTGACGGTGGCGGTGACGAGCCCGCCGTTGATAGAGACGTCGACGGAGCGGCGGGATGGGTCAAGTGCGGCGGTTCGTGCCACGGCGCTGTCGGCGAGACCCGTTTTGCCGTCGGCCACGACGACGGCGCGGGCGGCTTCGCGTGCCGCGGCGATGGTAGCGATCTGGTCGCGTATGACGAGCGCTATTTGAACGCCGACCAGCATCACGATGACGAGAATGGGCACGGCCAGGGCCACCTCTACGGTGGCCTGGCCGGCGTCATTGTTGGTGCGTTTCACACGACCTTCTTCTCGATGACGTCGAAGACGTGCCCGAGGAATTGGCCAATGCGGGCGGCGCCTCCGCCGACGGTGGCCCAGCCAATGAGGAGCAGGGCGATGAGGGCGGCGCCGAGGAGCACGAGGGCGTACTCGACGGTGGCCTGGCCGGCGTCATCGTGCAGGTCGACGGTGTCTTCAACTTCGGGTGTGATGATCATGGTGGCATGTCCGTTCGTTGTCTTATGGGAGGGCGCGCAGGGCGCCGAAGATGGCTGGTATGACGGTGAGCACGATGAACGCGGGAAGAATGCACAGGACCAACGGAAAGCTGAGCCGCACCGGCAGCTTTCGTGCGGCGGTCTCGGCGGCGCGTCGTCGTTGATCTCGGCTGATGGCCGCCACCACATCAAGTGCGGGTCCGAGGGGCAGGCCGTACCGTTCGCTTCCGGTCAGCGCCGCGACCAGTGGGCGGGCCGGCTCGCCGAGCGTGTCGATCAACGCGTCGAGGGCATCACCGAACCGTTCACCGTTCTCGAGTCGTTCGAAGACCTGTTCGACTGATTCTCGTAGTGGACCGTCGAGGTAGGTGCGGAGTCGCCTCAACGCGAGTTCGGGGGTGAGCCCGGCATGAATGGCGACGAGGAGGAGATCGGTCGCGTCGGGGAGCGACGCGGTTACCGCTGCTTTGTCGGCTCTGGCTTTGGCGAGCGGTCGCCATCGTTTCAGCAGCGCGGCCAATGCGATGGGTACGAGCAAGAGAGGGGGCCAAAGCAGAGCGAGCAGGACCGCGATGCCCACGGTGCCCCGGTGCGTCCGGCGTCGGAAGACGAGCCCGCCCACGACGACGGTCAACATCCACACTGATGCGAGCGTGGTCATGATGCGCCCCCAACGAGCGCTCGAACCCAGACGAGCCCGACGGCGTCAAGACCGAGGCCGACGGTGAGGCAGAGCCACCCAACGGGCGTGCTGACCAGGGTGGCAGCGGTTCGGTGATCGGCCAGGAGCGTCCAGGCGACGAACACGACCGGGAGGCTGGCGATAACGCTCGCCGAGAGTCGAGCTTGTGCGGAATGGGCAGCCACTTCGGCGGTGGCGCTGATGCGATCTCGCACCGCCCCTGCGGCAGCATCAACCGCCTGTGCTTGGGGGCCGCCGGTTGCGGCTGCGAGAGCGAGCGCGGTGGCAGCCATTCTCTCGGCCGGCTCGCGAGCTCGCTTCGCCCAGGCATCGAGTACGACCGAGAGCGGGTGACCGTCGGTTAATGCCGTGCTGATCGGAAGGTCGGTGGCTCGAACGGCGCTGCGCAATGACGAACCGGTCCGCAGGCTGCGACTACACGCTTCCAGCGCAGCCGCGATCACCTCGGGCGTGAGGGCCTCCCCATCGGCGGTGCGACCGGCGTGATGCCGAACCCGACGCCACAACCAACCGCTTGCAACCACGAACAACGCAACGACGGTGCCGGTCATGATGCCCGCCCTTCCCATGCCGCGCTGACACCGGGCCGCACACCGTTGAGATCGGCCAGCAGCCGTAACCGGGGCGGTCCCATCACACTGGCGGCGACCTCAGTGATCTGCCGATGCCCGCGGCTGCCTCGGGCTACATGCACGACGAGATCGATCGAACGCTGCACCTGATGCTGTACCGCTTCCAACGGAAGCCCGCTCGCCGCCAGCAACGCCATGGTGTCGATCCGATGCAGCGCGTCAAAAGCACTGTTCGCATGACATGTGGTCATGGACCCATCGTGGCCAGTGTTCAACGCCTGCAACATGTCCAGCGCCTCTGAGCCTCGCACTTCACCGATCACCAGTCGGTCTGGTCGCATGCGGAGCGCGGCGCGCACAAGATCGCGGCGTGCTGACGGCTCCCAATCCGTCGGCGGACGCGCGTCGGGCTTCAAGTCGCACGATGTGGTCGCCGGGCAGGCGAAGCTCGGCCGCGTCCTCGATCGAGACGATCCGTTCAGTGCGCCCGCACCGGCCGGCAAGCGCGTTCAAAAGTGTTGTCTTGCCCGCTGAAGTTGCTCCGCTGACCACGATGTTGGCCCGCTTGCGAACCGCATCATCGAGCAGCCGCACTACCTCGGGCGGCGCGAACGCGTCGAGTTCGAGCGGCGTTGCCCGGAAGCGCCGAATCGAAACGCACATGCCGTCGGGGGAGACCGGCGGCACCACCACGTGCAGGCGGGAGCCGTCGGCCAAGCGTGCATCGGCGATGGGGCTCACGAGATCCACTCGAACACCAAGCGGCGCCAGGATCCGTTCGACCACGTGTTCGATCTGACCGGGCGCGAGGGTTACTGCCGTTCGTTCCATCTGCCCGTGTCGTTCCACCCACACCTCCCGTCCGGCGTTGACCATCACGTCGGTGATGGCCGGGTCGGTGAAAAAGGGAGTGAGGGGACCGAGAAGGTGGGCGCTCACGCCGCGTTGCGCAGCGACCGGGCGAGCGGGCGTGGCAGTCGACCCGCCAGCAACCCGGCATCGACCGCCCGCGCCACGTTGGGATCGATCAGTATATCGGCGACGACGGGTACGCCGAGTACCGACTCGATGTCCTTTCGCCCCAACGCACGGCCCGGTTCGTTGATCAGCACGACGCCGGAGGGTCGCACCGGAGCGAGCGAGGCCCGTCGCAATGCGAGATAGCAGGGACGCAACACCAGCAGCGATGTCGTTGCGTTGGCAATCACATCAAGTGTTGGTCCGGGCGCCAGCACGCCGGCGTCGATGATGATGGTGCGTTCGTCTTGGGCGAGGGCCTCCATGAGTGGGCCCCCGGGGGAGAGCGTGCGGGTGCCCATGGGAAGCAGTCGTACGAACGGCGCGGCTTCCACTTCGCGCTCCAACAGGGTCGCCAACTCGCGACTCGGACCGTCCAGCCAGTCACCCACGCCGGGGCCGGTCGGCTCGGCCATGCCCAGCACGGCCGGTGCGTCGCCAGCGAGGTCGACCAACAGGACTCCCTGTTCCGACCTACGACCAAGCAACAGGGCGAGCGACGCGGTAACGACAGTGGTACCGCTGCCGCCCTTGACGGACCAGCAGGTGATGATCATGAGAACCCCCGAGGGTGCAGTGCAGCCAGCTACAAGGGGAAGAGTCCCGACCGTACCGACCCGCGGTCGCGACCGCAAGGGCGGCGACGAATCTTGAGAATCACGCTAGGCCTTGGCGAACTCCAGGATTGTCTTCACGTCGTTGGGCTGGCGTGCCAGCGCGTCAGCCCACGAGGCGATCGGCACGCGGCGCGTAATGAGGCGCTCGAGCCAGGAGTGGTCGGCGGCGGCCAGCGCCGCTGCGGCGGCTTCGTAGTGTCGCCGGTTGGCGTTCACCGAACCGAAGATGACGCCATTGTCGAGCACAAGCTCGCGGTTGACCCACCCGGCATCGATCGAGATGTTGTGGCCCCCGGACGACACGCCGGTGAGGCACACGATGCCATCGGCGGGCGTCGTGCCCAGCAGCCCGGCGATCAGCGCAGAGGCGCCGGTGCATTCGATGACGACGTCGGCGCGACCGACAACGGTTGCGATGTCGTCGGTGTGATAGGTCGCACCCAGATCGGCGACCAGTTGCGGCTTGGGTCCGTCGGTCACCCGATCGAACACGTGCACTTCGTGACCACGCTGGCGCCCGAGCAGCGCAGCCAACAACCCGATCGGACCGGCGCCGGTAACGACAACGACCGACGGCTTCCACACCGCGCGCTTACCGATGCGCTCCACGTGTTCCCATGCCTTCGCCACCACGCTGGTCGGCTCCAGCAGCATGCCCACCGAACCGAGCTTCGGGTCGATCTTCACCGCGAACTCGGGGCGGATGCGATAGCGCTCGCTGGCGTAGCCGTGTCGGCCCTTGATGCCCCGCTCGGTGTACTTCCCGTTGCGGCACATGTCCCACTCGCCGACCGCGCAGTTCGCGCAGGGCTCCGAATCGGGGCGACGCACGATGCCAACCACGAGATCACCCTCCGAGAAACCGCTGCCAGCGGGGGCGGACATCACCCGGCCAAGTGACTCGTGGCCGATGACGAGCCGCTCGGACCCGGCCGGCGCGGTGCCGTAGTCACCGTGGCAGATCTCAATGTCGGTGCCGCACACCCCGACCCCAAGCGTCTGGACCAGGATGGGCCCGTCGGCCTCGGGCGGCTCCGGCATCTCGGTCAGCTGAGCAGAATCGGCATGTCCGGGCAGAACAGTAAGGGCTCGCATAGCGGCAGTCTGACAGAGCGAGGAGCTTGGAAGCGCTCTCAGGATTGTCCGAGCGAAGCGAGTCCGAACGCAGCGGAGCGGGAGGTGAGGAACGAGCCGGAGCGCAGCAAGCGAGGCAATGCGTAAGGTCGCGGTGTGACACCCAACCCGGAACAGGTCCGCCTGGCAACCTCGACGGAAGCCGATGCCGGGCCGTGGAAGCGTTGGGGCGCCTACGTGAGCGAGCGCGCCTGGGGCACGGTTCGGGAGGACTACAGCGCAACGGGTGAAGCGTGGGAATACCTGCCGCACGACCATGCTCGCAGCCGGGCGTATCGCTGGAGCGAAGACGGCCTTGCTGGCATGTGCGACATCGGCCAGCGTCTGTGCCTGAGCCTGTCGCTCTGGAACGGCAAGGACCCGATGCTGAAGGAACGTATCTTCGGGCTCACCGGCAACGAGGGCAATCACGGTGAGGACGCGAAGGAGTACTGGTGGTATCTCGACGCCACGCCCACGCATTCTTGGCTCCGTTGGCGCTATCACTATCCGCAGGCAGAGTTCCCCTACGCCGACCTGGTCGACACCAATCGGTCACGGCCGAGAACCGAACCTGAATACGAGCTGATCGATACCGGTGTCTTTCGCGAAGATCGGTTCTGGCAGGTCACCGTCGACTATGCGAAGGCTGCCCCTGATGACATCTGCATGCGGGTGCACGTACGCAATATGGGGCCGGACGAGGCCACCCTGCACGTGCTGCCGACACTGTGGTTTCGCAACACGTGGTCGTGGGGCGCGAACCACGCGAAGCCCAAGATCACGACCAATCACAAGGCAGCGACAGCCGAACGCGGCCGGCTGAAAATGTCGTTGCATGTGCAACAAGATGGCGAGTGGCTTGTCTGTGACAACGAGACGAATGCTCGTCGGTTGTTCGGTGATGACGCCCCGTCTCCTCCGTTCCCGAAGGACGCCATCAACGACGCAGTCATCCACGGCCAGAACACGACGAACCCGGACGGCACCGGTACGAAAGCCGCGATCCACTATCAGGTCACCGTTGCTGCGGGCGGTGAGACCGAGTTCCGTTTGCGTCTTCAGCCAGCCACGGGCAACGGCGATCTCGGTGACGATTTCACCGCCACCATGACCGCTCGCGAAGCCGAGGCCGACCAGTTCTACGCAGACATCACGCCGCCGACCGCGTCGCCGGACGAGGCGCTGGTCATGCGTCAGGCATCAGCCGGAATGATTTGGGGGCAGCAGTTCTTTCACATCGATGTGGCCCGCTGGCTGGATGGCGATCCTGGTCAGCCGCCGCCGCCCGATGGCCACCGTCACGGTCGCAACAGCGGTTGGCGTCACCTGAACTCGGCCGATGTCATGTCGATGCCCGACCCGTGGGAGTACCCGTGGTTCGCGGCCTGGGACCTGGCCTTTCACACCGTTGCCCTCGCCCACCTCGACCCCGCCTTCGCCAAGCATCAGCTGATCCTGCTGTGCCGTGAGTGGTTCATGCACCCGAACGGCCAGCTGCCGGCCTACGAATGGGCGTTTGGCGATGTCAATCCGCCGGTGCACGCATGGGCCGCGTTGCAGGTGTTCACCATCGACGGCGGTACCGACTTTGAGTTCCTCGCCCGTATCTTCCACAAGCTCACCATCAACTTCACGTGGTGGGTGAACCGCACCGACCGCGACGGCAACAACGTGTTCGAGGGTGGCTTCCTCGGACTCGACAACATCGGCCCGTTCGACCGCTCCCAACCCCTTCCCGTACCGGGTCACCTTGAACAGAGCGACGGCACGGCGTGGATGGCGATGTACTGCCTCAATCTGCTGCAGATTGCGCTGATCCTCGCCCAGCACGACCGCGCCTACGAGGACGTGGCCACCAAGTTTTTCGAGCACTTCGCCTACATCTCCACCGCCATGAACAACTCCGGCATGTGGGACGACAACGACGGCTTCTACTACGACGCCCTCAAGTTGCCCGACGGCTTGGTGCAACCGTTACCGGTGCGATCGATCGTCGGGCTCATTCCGCTCTACGCGGTGATGGTGATTGATAGTTCCGTGCTCAACGATCTTCCTGAATTCCGTCGCCGCGCCGAATGGTTCATCAGTAATCGCCCCGAGTACTGCAAAGCCGTCGCCCATATGAAGGGGATGGCGATGACACCCGGTGAGCCGCTCATGCTGTCACTGGTATCCACCGACAAGCTGAAGCGCATTCTCGACCGCATGCTCGACCCTGCCGAGTTCCTTTCGCCCCATGGCGTGCGCGGTCTGTCGCGCTATCACGCCGAGCATCCCTTCCGATTCGAAGCGGGTGATCGGTCGTCGGTTGTCGCCTACGAACCGGGCGAATCGGCCACTGGTTTGTTCGGCGGAAACTCGAATTGGCGCGGGCCGGTTTGGATGCCGGTCAACGTGCTGATCGTGCAAGCGCTTCGTCAGTTCGCCATCGGTTTGGGGAATGATTTCGCGCTCGGCAACAACGTCACGCTGGACGGCGCAGCCGAGGATCTATCGCAGCGACTGACGGAGCTCTTCCTCCGCAATGGCGACGGCCGTCGTCCCGTCTTTGGCAGCGAGGATCGGTTCGATTTCGGGGAGGCGTGGCGGGATCACGTACCCTTCCACGAGTACTTTCACGGGGACACCGGGGCCGGGCTCGGTGCGTCCCACCAGACCGGATGGACCGGCCTGGTTATCGACCTCATCAGGAGACGCCGGCGATGATGTACCGCTTCGGGCCCCAGATCTGTAGCAATCTGCAGGCCGCGAGCGAGCGTGAGTGGTTGGTGACCGATGGGCTCGGCGGCTATGCGATGGGCACCGTGGGTGGCCTGCGCACCCGTCGCTACCACGGACTGTTGGTTACGGCCACGAAGCCACCCGCTGACCGGATGCTTGGCCTCGCCTGCATCGACCCCGTCGTCGTCATCGGCGACATGCGTTACCGGCTTGGCACGCACGAGTGGGAGAGCGGTGCCATCGAGCCGCCCGGGTATCGCAGCATGACCCGCTTCGAAGTCGTTGACGGTTTGCCGCGCTGGTACTGGGCGGTGGGCGGTGCGGTGCTGTCGGCGCAGCTCGCCATGCAGCACGGAACCAACGTGGTAGGCCTGCACTATCGACTGGAGCAGTCCGATGGCCCGATCACGCTCGAACTCGAACCGCTTGTCACGTGGCGAAGCGTGCACGGTGAACGTACCGCCGCCGGTGAGACCCTGCGCCTGGCCCACTCCGAAACCGGAGTTGTTGTCGACGACGCCTTCCGCATTCGTGGCGCGGGCTGGCAGCCCGGCGGTGCGTGGTACTACGACATCCACTACCGGGAGGAAGCGGCCCGCGGCCTGAACAGCCGAGAAGATCTCATGTCGGCCGGCAAGTTCGTCGTCGAACTCAACGCAGGTGGGGAAACCGAGATAGAGGCTTGGTCCGGGGATCTGACCATCTTGCCTCCGGGTGCTTCCGACATCATTCATGCCGCGCGACTTCGATCACGCGAACTGGCCAGATCGGCACGCTGCTATGACGACCTCGATCGAAGCCTCGTGCTCTCTGCCGACCAACACATCACCGCTGGTGCCCACGTCGTGGCCGGCTATCCGTGGTTCGGCGAGTGGTCACGCGACTCGCTGATTTCGTATCGCGGTCTGTTCCTGGAGACGGGCCGAATCGAGGAAGGTCGCACCCTGCTGTTGCGCCTCATGGGTGAGGTTGAAAACGGTCTGTTGCCGAACACGTCCGATACCGGTGAGCGGGAGTTCAACTCGGTCGACGCGCCGCTCTGGCTGTTCCAAGCGGCCTACCGTCATGTGGAGGCCACGAACGATCTCGACTTTGTCCGCACGGCAGTTCCGGTGCTGGCTCGCATCATCAACTCCTATGTGGCCGGCACCAGCTTTGGCATCGGCGTCGATCCTGTCGATGGCCTGGTTCACCAGGGCGCAGCCGGCGTCGCGCTCACATGGATGGATGCCCGCATTGATGGTTTGCCGGTCACACCCCGCACCGGGAAACCGGTAGAGGTCAACGCGCTCTGGATCAGCGCGCTCGCCATCATCAATGACCTCGCTCATCGCATCGGCAAGACAGTTCCCAACACCCGCCTGGAGATGACAGCGCGTCAGTCGTTTGCGCTCTTCGGCGCCATTGGTGGCGGCCTCACCGACGTGCTCGACGGACCCGCCGGACATGACCGTTCGCTTCGTCCCAATCAACTGCTGGCGGTCAGCCTCCCGTTCCCGGCGTGGTCGAACGCAAAGGCCGTGGTCGAGGCTGTTCAACCGCTGGTGACGCCCGTCGGATTGCGCTCGCTTGCTCCCTCGGACCCGGCCTACCGGGGCACGCATCGGGGGAACCCTGCAGAGCGAGACGGCGCGTACCACCAGGGCACCGCGTGGCCCTGGCTGATCGGTCCCTATGTGGATGCCGTGCGCGTGGCGGGGCTCAAAAAACCGGGCATGGTCGAGGGCCTTGAGGACCACATTCCGATCTGGGGGATTGGTTCGGTCTCCGAGACGGCCGACGGCAATGCGCCGTTCAACGCGACGGGCTGTCCCTTTCAGGCGTGGTCGGTGGCCGAGACACTACGGACGCGCCGAAGCCTGCGCCTTGATCCGACTGGCTAACCTGCGCCCAGCCCATTTGAGGAGAACATCATGGCCGCTGTGAAGAAGGGCCCCACCCGTCGTCCCCCGGCGCCGCGCCGAAGAGCTGCGGTCGCGCCGAACACGTTGTCGATCGACATTGGCGGTACCGGTCTCAAGGCGTCCGTGCTGGACCCGAAAGGCAACATGCTTACCGAACGGGTACGGGTGGAGACCACGTATCCGATCGACCCGATCACGATGGTGGCAGCGCTGGTTGCGCTTGTGAAGCCCCTACCCGCATATGACCGCATTTCGGTCGCCTTCCCGGGTGTGGTGCGCAAGAACTGCATCCTCTCGGCTCCTCATTTCGTAACCGTCGCCGGACCTGGCACCAAGATCGACCCAAAGCTCGAAGCGGCATGGAACAACTTCGACCTCGGTGGCGCCCTGGCCACGGCTCTCGGTAAGCCGACACGGGTGCTCAATGATGCTGACATGCAAGGACTGGAGGTGGTGAGCGGCAACGGAGTCGAACTGGTCATCACCCTTGGCACTGGCCTCGGCACGGCCGTCTTTCAAGACGGCAAACTCGGGCCGCGGTTGGAGTTCTCGCACCATCCATTCCGCGATAACGAGACGTACAACGAGCAGGTCGGTGATGCGGCGCGCAAGAAGGTCGGTAATAAGAAGTGGAACAAGCGGGTGGCCAAGGCCGTCGCTACCCTCGATGCGCTGCTGTTCTTCGACAAGGTCTATATCGGTGGCGGAAATGCCGAGAGACTTACGGTCGATCTTGGCCCGAAGGCCGTGAAGATCGATCCGAACGCCGGCATTCTGGGCGGCATCATGCTGTGGGATCACGCGGACCACTGAATGCTCGCGGTGCATGGATGAGCGCGCCCAGAAAAACGCACTACGCGTGGGTGGTCGCCGGAGTGACGTTCGTGGTGATCCTGTTCGCATCGAGTGTGCAGGGTGTGTTCTCGCTGCTCATTCAGCCGCTCATGAGCGAGTTCGGCTGGAGTCGCAGCGTTGCCACCATGCCGGCCTCGGTCAACATCCTGGTGTACGGCGTTACCGGCCCGTTTGCGGCCGCACTCACCGTCCGTTTTGGTCTGCGTAAAGTCGTGACCGGCGCGCTCGCGGCTGTAGCGACTGGCGCATTGCTGGTGACCCAATCAATCCACCCGTGGCAACTCGTGATTGCGTGGGGAATCATCGTTGGTGTGGGTATGGGATGCATGGCTACCGTGCTGGCATCAACGGTTGCCGCCGCATGGTTCGTCGAGAAGCAGGGCATGGTGACGGGCCTGCTTGTAGCCGCGGGCACGGCTGGGCAATTGGTGTTCATTCCGATCAACCGTTTGCTCGTGCAGTCGTTCACGTGGCGCGCCGCGGCCTTTGTCATTGCATCTGCAACCATCGTTGCGGTTCCGCTGGTGCTGCTGTTTATCCGCAATAGGCCGGAGGACAAAGGGCTTACCGCGCTCGGTGCACCCATTGGCTGGAGAACTCCAGATCGACCTGACCACCCGATCCGCCTCGCGTTTCAGGGGCTGCGCGATGCATCCCGCTCGGGCATCTTCTGGATCCTCGGTGGCAGCTTCTTCGTCTGTGGCGTGTCCACCAGCGGCCTGGTGCAAATGCACTGGTTCGAATCCACCAGTGACCACCACATCGCGAAGGCGACAGCTAGCACGTTGCTGGTCGGTATCGGCGTCTTCGACCTCATGGGGTCGTTGGCATCGGGTTGGCTTTGTGATCGTGTCGACCCTCGTCGGCTGCTGTTTGCTTATTACGGGCTGCGCGGCCTCTCGCTCCTGATGCTGAACCAGGTCCTCGACCTGGGTGCTACGAACCCAGGACTTCTTGTCGTGCTGATCTTCTACGGCCTCGACTGGGTAGCAACAGTGCCGCCCACGATCAGGCTGGCGCACCAATTCTTCGGGCCAGGCAAGGGCAGTGTGGTGTACGGCTGGCTGTTTGCAGCCCACCAACTAGGCGGCGCGTTCGCAGCGTGGTTCTCAGCTACCACCCGCGACAGCACCGGTAGCTTCCAGTTGAGCTACGTCTTCGGCGGCATC
Organism: uncultured Acidimicrobiales bacterium; assembly: GCA_963791625.1. Classification (GTDB taxonomy): domain Bacteria; phylum Actinomycetota; class Acidimicrobiia; order Acidimicrobiales; family Ilumatobacteraceae; genus JANMCE01. The sequence goes on along the minus strand of CAWBTA010000015.1, from coordinate 617,054 downwards.
TTCTGTATCGTCGCCGCACTCGGGGTACTCCGTATCCGTCCGCCTTCGCGGGTCGTTGAAGATGCAAGTACCCACGAGCCGGCACTGGTCTGAATTTCGTTTCTTAGTGTCAATTGACACGGCCCGACACGCGGGCGCATGCTCACGAATGGCACGCAAAGACGCGTGAGCCCGTCAACGTTTGGGAGGGATTGTGCTTCTCTTCGGTCGTATGGCAACACTCGGAGGACATCCGAGAGCAGCAATGGCATGGGCAGTGGAAATGAATGCCTACGTCAGCAAGAAATCGGGGCGGCCACTCGCGCTGTGGTCAGCGGGCTTTGGCTATCCGGTAGGCACCGTGGTCTGGTCATTGCCCGTCGATTCCCACGCCGACCTTCGAGCCGCTTTCGACGGGCTTCGCGAGGATGATGGCTACTACGCCCTTCTCGAGAAAGGTGCTGCGTTCGTCACCAGTCCGATGGTCGACACGCTGCGGGAAGTCGTCCATGGTGCACCAACGCCCGGCGGTAGGCCGGTCGGTTCGGTTGCCCTTTTGACGACGGCGACCATGTCTGCGGACAAGGGTGCCGATGCCGTTGCATGGGGCGTTGAGATGGCCAGCTACGTCACTTCGGTGACCGGCGACCCCTCGATGTTCCTCCTCGACTCCTACGGCACCTTCGGTCAGGCCACGTGGATTGGAGCAGCTGCCGATATGGCTGCCGTCGACGCTGCCGGCGCAAAGATGCAAACCGACCCTGGCTACCTGAAACGACTCGCTGCGTCAGGCGGGCTGTTCATCCCCGGTTCCGGTCACAGGAGCCTCGCCACCCGCATGGCGTAAAACCACGTTCGGGTCGGCTTGGCCCAGGCCGACCCGACGGTGCGCCATTTCGAACCCTCGCTTGAGGGATCATGGAGCGATGGATGAGTCTGGACGTGCCGCGCCAAGCGAACTCGCTCGTCGCGCCCGAAAACGGAAGTACCGACGTCGCCGGATCGGTGTGGCCATTGCTGGCGTGGTCGTCGTCGGGGGAGCCGTTGCTGCCGTTCGGTCTGCCACAGGTCGCACGGCGGCTGGTACAACGACGACTGTGATTGCTGAGGCTCCGACGACCTCGATCACGTCGCCGTCGACGGTTGTAGCGACAACCGCCACGCCCACCAGTGCTGCCATCGCCACGTCCGACCCCCCGAGATATCGCCGCCTATCGACTCATCACCCGACGCGATCGTGACCTCGAAGAAACCACCGTCGGTCGTAACGGAGCCGCCACCACCAAGGTTGTCGCGAAGCTGCTCGATGTGCCCGGAGCGATTCCCGTTTTGTACGGCACCAAGGACCACGTGCTGGTGACATACCTTGGGCAGGTCACGGTGTACGACCCCGCGACGTGGGCCGCACCCGTCGATGCCGGGAAGTATGCGAACCTCGGCATCGTCGTCACCGAGCGAGGGTTCTGGGCAGCCGCCGAGAATGGCGCAACGTGGCAGCTGCATGACTGGTCCGGCCAACCGATCGGTCCGACTATCGCGACCAAGGCGCAGGAGACGCTTCCGATCGGACCTGCGGGTGATGGCGTTGCTCTTCTGGTGAAGGAGACCTTCGAGATCCTGATTGCAGAACCGAGCGGCGTGCGACTCAGTGGCGTCGGGAGCCCCATCGCAGCCAACGGGAAGTACCTCGCCTATCAAGCCCAAAGTGGCGACATCAATATCGTCGACGTGCAGACCGCGGACGTCAGCGTTGTCAGCAAATCTCCCGACACCGCCCCTGCGCAGACCCTTGGCTCGGGCGCATTCTCACCGGACGGCTCGCAACTCGCAGTCGCGTTATCCGAGAACGCCGAGCCCTACACCGGGCGCGGCGTGCTGATCGCACCGATTACGGGAGGCGCCGGTCAGACCCTTCCCGACCTTGTGGGCTTCGGCGTGCAGTGGAGCCAGGACGGGACTGCGTTGGTCATCGCCAGCCAAGAAAAAGCGCTTCGGTATGACCTCACCGACGCGTCGCAGCGCCCGATCGATGTGCAGGCCCAGAACGGAATCGCGGTGCTCGGTCCCTGAGTGACGGGGACGGACGCCTTCAAACGCGCGAAACTGCCTGCATGACTACCACCGACAAGCCCGTGATCACGTTTCCAACGCCGCCTGTCTTCGCCACCGTGGAAGAAGAGCGCCGCCACCGCAAAGAGCGGTTGGCCGGCGCGCTGCGGATCTTCGGCCGTTTTGGGTTCGGCGAGGGCGTGGCCGGTCACATCACCGCTCGTGATCCCGAGTTTCCCGACCACTTCTGGGTGAACCCGTTCGGTCGCAGTTTCCGGCACATCAAGGTCAGTGACCTCATCCTCGTCAACCACACCGGCGATGTGGTGGAGGGAACCCGTCCGCTCAACCGAGCTGCCTTCGTGATCCACGCTGCTATTCACGCAGCCCGGCCCGACGTGGTTGCCGCCGCGCACGCCCATTCGGTGAACGGTAAGGCGTGGTCGTCACTGGGTCGTCTGCTCGACCCCATCACGCAGGACGCCTGCAGCTTCTATCAGGACCACAGCCTGTGCACCGAGGGCGGGGGAGCGGTTGCCTTCGAACTCGACTCGGGCAAAGCCATCGCCGACGCACTCGGCAGCCACAAAGCCGTCATCCATCAGAACCACGGCAACATCACCGTAGGTCAAACGGTGGACGAAGCGGTGTGGTGGTTCGTCACGATGGAACGCACCTGCCAGGCCCAGTTGTTGGCGGAAGCAGCGGGAACGCCCAAGCTCGTCCCCCACGAGCTTGCGACGTATACCCGTGAGCAGACCGCCTTCCCACTGGCTGGATGGTTCAGCTTCCAGCCATTGTGGGAAGAGATCTGCCACACCGACCCCGACCTCTTCGAGTAGGGGTAGGTAGCTAGACGTTGGCCGGGAGGTAGTAGCCGTCGTAGTCGACGATCAGGTTGGTGCGCATGTCGGCGAAGAACCGAGCGCCACCTGATGCCGGAATGATGGCGTGGTTGGCTACGGTCTGGCCCGAGCCAACGGCGTTGACCGAAGAGACCGTGGGTACAGCCCCGGCGGCGGCCCAGGCGCTGAGGTATCCAGCGCCTGACGTGTCGGTAAGCGTCAGGTTGGCACTCACCGCAATGGAGCCGGACGGTACGCCAAGGTCGAGCATCGATTTGCCGGCCATGCTCCCCGACTTGCGGCTATCGAGGGCGCGGGCCGGCGTCTGGGCTACGAACAGGCCCTCCGAGCTGGCGCCTGCGTTTCCGTCGGTGAACCAGCCGTTGATGTCGACCAGCAAATCGCCGCCGCCATCCAGGTAGACGCCGATGTTGCCATTGGCATCCACCGGCACGATGGCCGCGCCAGCAACGGTGTCACCGGCGTTGTTGATATTGAGGTTCGACACGGTCGGCACACCCGACGCAGCAGGATACGCGGTGAGGAATCCGCTACGGATGGCGTCGGTCACCGTCAGGTTGACCGAGACGGCCGAAACACCACTCTTGGGAACACCTGGGCGGTCGGTGACATGGATGATGGCGCTGGCCTTCGGGGGGACGGGCTGACCATTACGCGTGTCGGCCAGGCGCGTCGGCGCGATGGGCTGGAAGCGACCGGCCCGTCGCGGTGCTGCCGACCTGGTTGTAGTAACCGGCAACGTCGGCGATGAGATGACCGCCACCGCTGGTGTACAACACAACATCACCCGAAGGCCCGAGGGGAACCGTCACAAGGTTGGCGACCGTGCGACCCGGACCGGACACGTTGAGGTTGGATGCTTCTGGTCGACCGCCGCCACCCGGATACACGGTCACGAAGCCAGCACCTTTGGCATCGGTGATGGTGACGGTCAACGTCACTGCCGTAACGCCCGAGCTGGGTACCACACCCTTCTGGCCCGGCATGTGGATGGTGACGGAACCATTGGCGCCGATGGCTCCCGTCGTTCGGGTGTCGAGGATGCGAGTGGGCGCCACGGCAACCATGGCCGATCGCACGGCCGGGATGACCAGTGGCGGCGCAGGCGGGGGTGCTGGTGCCGCGGCCGCGTCGCTTACCCGGGCATCATCGAAGCCACCGAAATCGTTCGTCCAGTACCAGCTGTACGGTGACCCAGCGCGAAACACGCGGGCGATACCCATGGTGACGTAGTTCTTGCCGAGCATGTTGGCGTTGTGCCCGGGCGAGTTGCGCCACTGCTCGAAGATCGCCGTGGCCGAACCTGAGTTGGTGCCGGCCGCAATGTTCTCGCCGGTGTAGGTGTTGTAGTCGTAGCCGAACGCCTTCATGCGAGGCGTTGCGTCACGGCCCTGCGTGTCAGTATGCCCGAAGCCGGAGGCCGGGCGCTTTGACAGGTCGTCGCTCATCCATGCCGACGACTGGGTGAGCTTGATCGAGACCTGGAGTGGTCCGAGCCCGTTCTGGGCCCGGTAGTTGTTGATAATGCCGACGAACGCCTTCTCTTCGCCGTCGAGCACCGGCATGGGTTGACTGACATCAGCAGCCGATGCCGCCGAGGTGGTCAGGGCGATGGTGCCGAGGGCGACGGACACGATCGCAAGCAGGGGTAGGAAGATTCGTTTTCGTAACAAGATGAGGTTGCCTTTCCAAACCGTGTCCCTCGGGTGAGGGTCACGCTCTCGCTTCCGCCCGGCGAGATTTCGGAAAGCACCGTCAAAACCCGGACCACAAATCTCTTATCGGTCACGGTAGGCCGTTAAGAAAGGTTCTGGAAGCCTGAAAGGCGTTTTGTTACAAAATGGTTACGCAGTTATTACGACTCAGGCGAGGTCGATGGTCGCATAGAGCGGGAAACGGCCCAAAAGTTCACCACAGCGAGCGCGAACGCTCTCTGCGACACCGTCAGAAATGACATATTTCGCCTTGGAACTTCCATCTGGCCGTGTATTTTTGAAGACGGAAACCAGAAGATCGGCTACTTCGTCCATCTCGGCAGTGTTCATGCCGAGCGTGGTCAGCGCGGGGGTGCCGATGCGTACGCCGCTGGTGTACCAGGCCCCGTTCGGGTCCTGCGGCACGCTGTTGCGGTTGGTCACGATGCCTGCATCGAGCAGCGCTGATTCGGCCTGGCGACCGGTGATGCCGAAGTTGCGCACGTCGATCAGGTTGAGATGGTTGTCGGTGCCGCCGGTGACGAGGGTCGCGCCGCGCTTCATCAACCCGTCGGCCAGCGCGGCAGCGTTGTCGACGATGCGTTGCGCATAGGTCTGGAACGACGGCTGGCGGGCCTCAGCGAAGGCGACAGCCTTGGCGGCCATCACATGCGGCATCGGTCCGCCAAGAACCATGGGGCAACCCTTGTCGACAAACTCGGCCAACTCTTTGCCGCACAACACCATGCCGCCACGCGGACCTCGCAGCGACTTGTGGGTGGTCGTGGTGACGATGTGGGCGTGGGGGACCGGATCGAAATCTCCAGTGAAGACTTTGCCGGCCACGAGACCGGCGAAGTGCGCCATGTCCACCATGAACGTGGCGCCGACCTCATCGGCGATCTCGCGCATCTTGGCGAAGTTCACCTTCCGCGGATACGCCGAGTAACCGGCCACCATGATGAGGGGCTTGTAGTCGAGCGCCAGGGCCCGAACGTGGTCGTAGTCGAGCATGCCGGTGACAGGATCGGTTCCATAGGAGCGCTGATCGAACATTTTGCCCGAGATGTTCGGGCGGAATCCGTGGGTGAGATGGCCGCCGGCGTCGAGCGACATACCGATCATGCGCTGATCACCGAAGTGTCGACGCAGCCTCATCCAGTCGGCCTCGCTGAGATCGTTGATGTGGCCAAGGCTCAGGTCCGCCAGGAATGGCTTCTCGATCCGCTGCGCCAGGATTGCCCAGAAGGCGACCAGGTTGGCATCGATGCCCGAGTGGGGTTGCACATAGGCGTGATCGGCCCCGAAGATGGCCTTGGCGTGCTCGGCCGCCAGCGCCTCGACCACGTCGACGTACTGGCACCCGGCGTAGAAGCGGTGGCCGACCGTGCCCTCGGCGTATTTGTCGCTGAACCAGTTGCCCATCGCCAGGAGCGTGGCGGGGGAGGCGTAATTCTCGCTGGCAATCAGTTTGAGCTGGGTGCGCTGATTGTGCAGCTCACCGCGAATCGCGTCGGCCACGCGGGGCTCGCTGCCCGCGATGACGTCGAGCGCCGCACGGTACGCAACCGATTCGGTCGAGGTGGTAATGGCTGCATCAATAGACATAGGTAGGGCCTCCAGATCGCCGTTTACCCTAGTAGGCAAGGTCTCCGGCCACATTGGCCAGGTCGGACCCTCGCTTGTCGAGCCGTGCGGGTATCCTTTCTGTCACGCGCAGTGCGTCGAAAAGGATCGTGCATGAGGCCGAAGTTCAATTTCTCGTCACCACAGCGCCGTGGCCCAAGCGATCCATGGTTCCGCGTCGGCCAGGTCGAGGTCACCACCACCGTGTTCGTCGTCGCGCTCGGTGTGCTGTCGATGTTCATGTACGCGGTGAGTCCTGCGCTGCTGGAGCCATTGGTTCTGTTCACGAAGCTGGTTCGGGAAGGTGAGATTTGGCGTGTTGTCACCTGGCCAATTGCGAACGCGCCGAGCTTTTCGTCGGTCATTACCTTGGCGGTGTTCTGGTACTTCGGTCGGAGTCTGGAGGAGTTGTTCGGTCGGGTTCGCTTCACCTGGTTCCTCATAGCGGTGGCCGTCATCCCGGCTGTGCTCTTAGCCCTCTTGAGTTTTGCTTCGCCCTCGCTCGAAGTCTTCAAAATCGGCCTGAGCCTGGTAGAGCTCGGCGTGTTCGTGTCGTTTGTTGCCGAGCGTCCCAATACGCCGTTCTTCTTCGGGATCAAGGCGTGGGTGATTGCGGCTGTGTTTGTGGGTATTGAGGTGTTACAGCTCCTCGGCCAACGTGGCTGGGGCTCGCTGCTGCTTTTGTTGTTCATCCTCGCTACCTCGCTCCTGCTTACCCGGGCCTACGGATTCGCGGCGGACCAGGCGTGGATTCCGAAGCTGGCGTTACCGACGACGACGAAGGCCAAGAAGTTCAAGCCTGTCAAGGGTTCGCCGGTCGTGCGAGGGCCCTGGGGCGAGTCGGGCCTGCCGGTGAACGACATGGCGTCACAGGCCGAGATGGATCGGTTGCTCGACAAGATCGCAGCGAGCGGTATGGACAGCTTGACGGCCGAAGAGAAGCGTCGACTCAAGGCACACAGCAAACGACTTCGCGGCGACAACTGACGCACTGATGGCGCCGGTGCCGGTTCCGAAATCGACCAGCCCGGCCGACCTTGGGTTCACCCTTCGGAAACGAATGGTGTCGTGGTACGACCCGCGGGCGCTGGTCGGCATCGCTCTTCGAGACGGCATCGCCGCTATCTTCGGCACCTACGCCGACAAACGAGACCAGCAGGCGGGGCTGCCGGTTCCGGTCGATCCTGGCTTCGGTACCCGAGACGAATTGTGGTTCGACATGGTGGGCGACATGGGCGAGGCGTTCGATCCGACCTATGCCATTGCGTGGCACCTTGCGCAGCCCTCACTGACCTTCGACGACATCACCCTGCCGAGAGCCGAACTGCTTGTGCTTCTGGGTGACGAGGTGTATCCAACCGGCTCCATCGACCGCTACGAGAACCAGACCATCGGCCCGTACGACGCGGCCTGGCCAGCCGGTCACGTGGAGGACTCGGCCCCGGTCGTGCTGGCCTTGCCCGGTAATCACGACTGGTACGACGGACTTACGGCCTTCCTGCGTGAGTTTTGTCAGCGGCGCTCGATCGGCGGGTGGCGAACGCAGCAGACGCGCAGCTACTTCTCGGCGGCCCTCCCGCATGGCTGGTGGTTGTGGGCTATCGACACTCAGCTCGGTGGTTGGCTCGACGCGCCGCAGCTCGACTATTTCCGCACCCGAGCGCAACTGATGAAGCCCGGCGACCGGTTGATTTTGGTGACGCCGGTGCCGTTCTGGCTTCACACCGAAATCCCCACGGCGGATGCCACGGTGGCGTGGTTCCTCCACAAGATCGTGCCCGCGGATGTCACCGTGCCACTGTTCGCCAGCGGCGACTGGCACCACTATGCGCACTATCAAACGGCCGATGGGGCCGACCACCGCTTGACGGTTGGAGGCGGTGGCGCATTTCTGCATCCCACCCACAACCTTCCGTCCGACCCGATCGTGCCGAGCTTCGGAAAGGGCCCGTCCACCACGATCCATCGCGGTGTGACGTTTCCGTCGTCGTCCGAGTCGCGCAAGCGGCTCACGCTCGTGTTGCTGCAGGCCTTCTTCAACCCGGTGTTTTCCATCACGCTCGGCATCGTGCACTTCGCTCTGGCGTGGTTGGCGCAGGCGTCGGTGCGCACACCGAAGATGTCGGTGCGCGATGCCATGCGACCCCTGTCGTGGCGCGAGGCCACCGACGGCCTGGTGCGCAGTCCGCTCGCACTCCTGCTGATGGCGACGGTGCTGATCGCCTGGATTGCGTTCCCGCGACACTCCGTTCCCGCCAGGAGAACTCTGGCACGCGTTGTTGGCGCAGTGCACGGCGCGCTTCACGTCATGCTGACGGTGCCGGTCATGCTGGCAGCCAGCCACTTCGCCCCCGGGCGAGGCGTGTGGTTCGGACTCTCGTTCGCGGCGCTCACCATCGTGCTCGGTGGAATCCTCGCTGCGACGCTCACCGGCATCTACCTGTTCCTCACCAACACCTTCCTGCGCATGCACGACAACGAGGCGTTCTCGGCGCTGCGTCTGCGATCGTTCAAGTGCTTCACCCGACTCCACATTGACCGCTACGGTCACCTCACGGTGTACCCCATCGGCATCCGCAGCGTGCAGTCGGGTAAGTGGAAACTGAACCACCACGCTGGGCCCGGCGAGCCGTGGTTCGCCCGCCCGCCCGGCGTGGTTCCGGAGCTGATCGAGCCCCCGTTCGTCATCGATAGTGAACTCGATCTCCTCGCCCGGCCGAAGCCTCACTGATGTCGAAGGAACCAACTCGACGCGGTCCACGTTCTTAGATTGTGACGGTTCCCTTGACGACTTGGCCTCCGCCTTCCGACGGCTCAGCTTCCCTCGGCCCGCAGCACCTGATACCCATCGTCGATCCGGCGTTCGAGACCTTCTTTCGGACGAACGTTGGTGCGATGGTGCGCCTTGGCGGTCTGATCACTGGGTCATTGGCCGTCGGCGAAGAGATTGCGCAGGACGCGTTCTCGGCGATCTACAACCGGTGGTCGACCTTGGAGGAACCCACGGGTTACCTGCGAGCGATTGTGGTCAATAGATCACGAGATCATCTTCGACGTGAAGATGTCGCCCGCCGAGGCGCCGCGAGAATTGGGCCAACTGCCCTTGGCAGTGAAGACGTGTATCCCGATGCGGATCGGTCGATCTTGGTCGCGCTCAATCGGCTGAACGAACGTCAACGTGCCGCAGTGGTGTTGCGGTACTGGTCCGACTTATCCGAGAAAGAAATTGCATCTGTACTTGAGTGTCGTCCCGGCACCGTGAAGTCGATGCTGTCCCGAGCACTGAGTGAATTGCGAAAGGTAGTGGAACGATGACCACTGAAAACGAACTGCGCCAGGCGCTGGCCGCCGAAGCCGAATCCATGAAATGGTCGCTCACGATGAACGACGTTGTCACCGGCGAAGTCATCGACAACGTCGTATCCCTCGATGTCGCTCGCCGCAGGCGCACCCCACTCATGCTGGGAGCCGCAGCCGCCGTCGTCGGCCTCATTGGCGGCGGGTCGTACCTGGCCGCGCACCGCAGTAGCAATGAGGGCCGGGTCCTGGCCGGAGGTTCAGCCGCCTCGAAGGCCGAAGCATCGTCCGCTGCCGGAAAGTGGGCCCCGGCCCCGGCCCCGGCTCCGGCTGCGATCACGTCATCGGGCTCGGGCGGATTCATCGGCGGCGCGCCGGGTGGTCCGGTGTCGCTGACTGGCATGACGCTTGTCCTCCCGAAGGATCTGCCCAAGAGCTACCGCCTTCAGGGGGCGTGGGCTATGCCGGTGGGTTCGAACAACGGTACTTCCCCCGGTTTCAGCAGTCATTTGCTGATCCTGAAGGGTGCGACCGCTACGGACCTGATAGTGGTGAGCGCAACGAAGTTCTCGGGCGACATCATGGTCGCCACCACGGCTCCTGGCGCAGGTCAGACACTCAAGGTCCACGGTGTTGACGCCCAGATGGTCGACAGTGGGCCCTCGAAAAACCTGATGTGGAGCGAAGGTGGAGTGCAATATTCGGTGGCCGTCATGGCAACGATCGCCGATAGCGAGGTCGTGAAGCTGGCCGAGAGCGTGGTGCCCGCCGCCGGGTCAGCTTCCTTCGCCGTAACGGCACCTGCTGGGTACACCGTGAGTTACGACGGTGACGGCAATACTCAGCCGGCATGGAGCTACAACCTCCAGTACTCGCGAGAAAATCTCGACAAGCCGTACGACGACAACATCGGGATCGACGTGAGGCCTGGAGGTAACGAGCAGTTGGATGCTCTTCAGGCGATGGGAATGACCGGAGCCACATCAAAGTCGGTCAAGGTCGGTGGGCTCGACGCGACGCTGACCACAATCGACCAGGGAGCCCTCGCCTCGAGCGGCGCGCTCGGTGTTGTGGGTTCATCGCCATCCTTCGTCTCGATGTCGCTGATGTGGAAGACCGCCGACGGCGTGATCATCAGTCTGAACTCGCAGGGCCTCTCCGAGGAGGAACTCGTGGCATTCGCCGAGTCGGTCGCCACGGTTGACGAGGCCACGTTCCGGGCCGCGGTCGGCGACCGCCTGCAATCGAACGGCGGATACACCGGCCCTGATTTCACGGTGCCCGGCGTCATCACCTTCACCGGCACCATCGACGGTCAGGCGTGGACCGTGAAGGCCACCCCTCCTGGTGCAGCCGATGCTCCAGACGCAAACTGCACGCAGTTCAGTCTTGATGGTACTGGCATTGGGGAAGGGGTTTGCGGCTCCGGACCGACCGATGATTCGCTTACCCAACTCCCGTCAAGTGGGGACGCCCGAGGAACCTTCACCTACGGCATTGTCTCCCACAAGATCCGCAAAGTCGTGGTGCGTGATACCGACACCAACAAGGACATTGTCTCGGCCGACACCATTGCCGGAACGGGTGGTGATGATCGCCGTGCGTATGTCATAGCGATGAGGCCGCTGGCGAAGGACGTGAAGAATTTCATGTTTGTCGGTCTCGATGAAAAGGGCGACATCGTCGGGACTCCCACCTCGAAACCGGTTGCTGAATACCCTGGCAACTATGGCGATCCGTCGTCTCCGGTCCCGCCGCCAGCCACCGCGGTGCCCGCTGCAATCCCGCCCATATCGGGTCTCCCGGGCGTCGGCTCTGGCCCCGGCGAACCAGCGGTACCGGTAGCGACTGACCCCTCCAAGCTCCCGGTGTTTGCCACGGGCACGCTCGATGGCCGGTCGTGGGAACTCCGCAAGCCCGAAGGCCTTTCGCCCGGTGGTCCGGCATGCTGGTTCTTCTCCTTCGCCGCCGGCAGCGTTCAGATGCCTTGCGGTGGTACGGCTGACCCGAAGATGAATGTCATCGTGGCCCTTGATCGTCGCACCTTCGTGATTGCGAACACCGCTGCCGACGTGGCCAAGGTGAAGGCGACGTTCAAGGACGGCCGGGTCGAGGAGGTTGTACCAACGGTGAAAGGTAGCGACCGAGTAGCCGTGATCGGCATCGGCCTCAACGATGTCCTCGTGTCCGTTACGGCGGTAGACGCTGATGGTAAGGACGCAACGACCGTCACCGGAACGCTCCCCGGCGATCCCAGCCTCCCGTTCAGCTTCGGCGATGAGAGCTCCTCCGGTGGCGGTTATGCGTCGGTGCCTGTGGCCACGACGATGGCCCCCGCCTTTGCTCCGACCACCGCCACGCCGTAGCCGCCAGACCCTCCAACCCTGACCGTTTCACCTTCCAACTCGGCAGGATTGCCGCCAAAGCAGGCCAAAATCCTGCAAGTTGGAAGGTGAACACGGCGATGTTGGAGGGCAGGTCGCCAACGCTGTGGGCGTGGCGTTCGGTGAGGTGGATGGTGACAGTGTCGCCGGCGGTCTTGCCGATGCGGGTTTGGTTGGCTTTGGTGACGGGGAGGTGTGGTCGAGTGCTCCGACCGCACCCACGACAGTTGTTGCGCGGGTGGTCATGGCTGGTCCTCGATGACAGAGAAGCGGTTGTGGTCGGGGTCGTCGAAGCTGAACATGGGCGGCATGTCGTCCCAGCTGATCAGTTCGCTGACGGCGACGCCGCGGTCGGTGAAATCGCGGTGTGATGCGGCCGCGTCGGTGGTGCCGAAACGGATGCCGGTGTCGGTCCCCGCACCGTCAGCATTCGCCACGAGCGAGAGGGCGACGTGGCCGTCGCGTGGGGCGATGATGATCCATCGTCCGGCCGGTGTGTCGCCGTCGACATGGACGTCGAAGCCGAGGTTCTCGGTGTAGAACCGCAGGGCTGCGTCTTGATCGGTGACGTTGACGGCGATGTTGCGGACGTCAGTGAGTGTGGTCATGGTTGGGCCTCCTTGTGGTTGGTTGGGTTGTACATCAGCGAGCCCGGGGTGGTGAGCTCGGTACCTGTCTCGAGCCAGGTCTTCAGCCCGGACAGGATCATCGGCCAGCCGCCGTACAGGTCGGGGGCGGCGTCGGCCGGGAGTTGGTCGTGAATCACGGTGAGCCGGCACGAATCGGCGACCGGTTCGATCTCCCACATAACCCGTGACGTTCCGGCCGCATCGGCGGCCTCGCTCCAATGGGCATGAAAGCTCTGCACGAGCCGGCGTGGCGGGTCGATTTCGAGGTTGACCCCGTCGACGAGGGGGCCGTCGGGGTTGCCCGGATGTGTAACGGCGTAGGCCGAGTTCGGCGACCATTCGGAGGTGACCGTGGCTCCGAAGTGGAATCGGGCGCGGGTCGCCGGGTCGGTGATCGCGGCCCAGAGTCGTTCGGGGGTGGTGCGGATGTAGATCTCGAAGACCTTCTCCATTGGTGTTGCCTCCAGTTCGTGTTTCAGGCCGACAAGTCCGGCGGCCCAGGGTTCGGTGTACTTGCTCACCCACCGGTCATGGACCATCCGGATGGGTACCGGGTTGAGGTAGTGGTGTTTCTCACGGCCATGCCGTTGGCTGACCACGAGTCCGGCTTCTTCCAGGATCGCCAGATGTTTCGCCACCGCGATCCGGGTCATCCCACGGTCCGCGGTGAGCGAGAGCAGGGTCTGGCCGTCAGCGACGTGGAGAGCGTCGAGTAGATCGCGACGAGTTGGGTCGGCGAGTGCTTTGAACACGGTTTCCACACCGACCATGATAGGAAACCATATGGTTACCTGTCAATCGCGGCAGTCGGTGCCCGAGCCGTCCACATCCTCGCCTGACCGCAGTCTTTGTAGGCGCGCGAGGTTGTCAGACAACCTCACGCGCCTACAAAGAGTCTTATATGAGCGAGCCCTCGACGAGGATAGGGCCGCTTGCTTTCGGGAGGCCGCCGGCGGGCTCAAGCGTAATGGCCATCTTTTGATGTCCGGAGAGCTTGCCGTCGAGCAGCACCGCAGCAGGAATTCCACCGGGCGGCGGGTCCATGATGCCGGCTGAATCGGCGCCGTTCGGCCCGATGAGCCAGAGCTGGTAGCTCTTCCCGGCGGGAGCAGGTGTCATGCCGTCGGCGGTAAGGGCGACCCGATCAAGTTTGGCCGATACGTAGGCCTTTGTCTGCACGCCGTCGGGTGCAGTCAACGTGATGGCGCGTGCGTCACGGGCGTTGATGACGGTTTGTGCGGTGATCACGTCAGGGCGATTGTTCACGGTGCGCAACACACCGAAGGCCAGAACCAGCGCCGCGGCCACGGCGAAGGGGGCGAACCACACCGGGCGCCGGCGGATGGGCGTAACGATGGGCGGCGCTTCCTGGCGAACGTTGCCAATGGCAGCGAGCACCGAATCGCGAAGTGCGGGCGGTGGAGCGACGGCGATGGAGGAGCCAAGTCGACCAGCCGTGGCGCGGAACTCGCGCACCTCCTGCTGGCACGACGTGCACGTGGAAAGGTGGTCCTCGAATTCGGTCAGGACCTCGCCGTCGATGGCGTCAAGGGCGTACAGACCAGCGTAGGTGTGCAGGTCTTCGGTCATGATCCCTCTCCAAGTGCGTCGCGCAGACGAATCAGTCCATCGCGAATTCGGGTCTTAACAGTTCCCAGGGGAACGTCGAGGAGTTCAGCAATTTGGCCTTGGGTAAGGCCACGAAAGTACGCCAGTTCAATCGATTGGCGCTGGAGTTCAGTAAGGCCATTCATGGCATCCCTCACGACCTGGCGGTCAAGGGACGTTGCCATGTCGTCGGCCGGGCCAGCGAGAGGTACCTGAGCGAGGGCTTGCACCCGGTCGCGCTGGGTTTGCTCGCTGCGCACCCTGTCGACGGCTCGACGGTGCGCAATGGTGAGCACCCATGTTGCTGCGGCGCCGCGGTCCGGGTCGAAACGGTGAGCAATTCGCCAGACTTCGACGAAAACCTCCTGAGTGACCTCTTCGGACTGGGCGGGGTCGCAGACCACCCGACGCACCAGGCCGTACACCTGAGTGGAAAGCTCGTCGTAGAGTGCGCCAAAGGCTTCCCGGTCGCCCAGCGACACCCGGCGGAGGAGTTCGTTCCGGTCGGCAAGACCACTTTGCACAATCCGCAGGCGCGGCTGTGGCTCAGGAGAGGTGGAGTGAGACGCCGACACGTCTCTCATTCGTCGGTCACGCACGTTTGGATTGGTCCGATCTGGAAATTTTCCACGTGGATCGGCGAGGGGTCTGAGCGAGCAGGCGATCGCGAAGGCCGGCCGGGGGAGGAAGAACGACGTCGGAGGCCAAGTGCAAGATGGTACGACGAAACTCGTCCACCTCAACGACACATGGTCGGCAGTCGCGGAGATGACGCTCAAACGCAACGTGCTCGGGTTGGCTCATCGCGTGCAGCACGTAGCCACCGCTGTCGGTATGAATGTCGAGGGAATGCCGCCGGGGAGCCACGTCTCCAGTTCGGCGCTGCGGGCAATTCGGATTGCCGACGAATCCGACATTGCTCCGGGCGGCGAATCGGAATCATGACCCCCATTGCCTATACGCCACGCAACAGCCGCCAAGGAATCGTTGTTGGCCTCCTGGCTGCTGCAGTCGCTCTCGCTGGTGGCGAGCTCGTCAGTGGCCTCGTTCGAGGGACGACCTCTCCGGTTGTCTCCGTCGGCGGCTTCGTGATCGATCACGTGCCACCGAGCTTGAAGGTCTACGCCGTGCGAACATTCGGTACCAACGACAAGCTGGCCCTCATCATCGGCACGCTTGTATTGCTCGCGGTGTTTGCAGCCGGTGTAGGCGTCGTTGCGCGCCGCCGACGATGGTTGGGCTACGCGGGCATCGCCCTGTTTGGGCTGGTCGGGGTGGGCGCGGCACTGACCAGACCGTCATCAAGGGCACTCGACGTGCTGCCGAGCGTGCTCGGTGCGGGTGTCGGTATGTTGGCGCTCGGCTGGTTGCTTCGGCCTCGCTTGGCAACGGCTCCAACAAATGTCGGTCTTGATCGTCGGTCCTTCCTGTTGTCAAGCGCTGGCGTGGGCGTCGCAGCGGCCGCCACCGGAGGCGTGGGCCGACAACTCCGGAAGCGTTTCGCAGTGTCGAGCGCCAGGTCGGGCGTTGCCCTGCCGACTCCGGCATCACCCGCCCCGCCGATGCCTGTCGGCGCGTCCCTCGGCATCGACGGCGTGGCACCTTTCATCACGCCGAACGCCGACTTCTATCGCATCGACACCACGTTGGTCACCCCGCAGGTCGACCCCGGCACCTGGCGGCTCCGGATCCACGGCCTCGTCCACAAGGAAATCACGCTCTCGTACGCGGACCTCTTGAAGCGCCCGTTACGAGAACGGGACATCACCATGATCTGCGTGTCGAACGAGGTCGGCGGCGAGTACACCGGCACGGCTCGCTGGCTCGGTGTGCCGCTGATGGATGTGCTGATGGAGGCGGGCGTGAAGCCACCGGCCAACCAAATGGTGAGCCGCTCTGTGGATGGCTGGACGTGCGGGACACCTGTCGGCGACGTGATGGACGGCCGCGACGCCATGATCGTTGTTGGCATGAACGGCGAGCCGCTGCCGATTGCCCACGGATTCCCCGCTCGACTTGTCGTGCCGGGCCTGTACGGATTCGTCTCGGCCACGAAATGGGTAACCGATATCGAGCTGACGACCTTCGATGCGTACGACGCCTACTGGGTCAAACGCGGCTGGGCGAAAGAAGCGCCGATCAAGACCATGGCCCGCATCGACACCCCAAAGGGTCTCTCTCGCTCGGCACGCGGCAAGGCGGTCATTGCGGGCGTCGCCTGGGCCATCCATCGGACGGTGACCAAGGTCGAGGTCCAGATTGATGGTGGCGAGTGGCAGCAGGCAACGCTCGGGCAAACGCCGACAGCGGATACATGGGTGCAGTGGAAACTCGACTGGGAGGCCCCTCCCGGCAACCACACCATCGTGTGCCGGGCTACCGACGGAACCGGAACAGTGCAGACAGCCGACCGGGCCAAACCCATTCCCGACGGTGCTTCCGGATGGCACACGATTGTTGTCTTCAAAGAATAGTTGCAAGTGCAACAAAGTTTCTTTCGGTCGGGAAGATCCACTTTCACCGTGGCACCGAATCATTCCCAGCATCACCTATCAAACAGTTCCTCCCACATGACCCAACCCCCAAAGGATTCAAACAATGAAGTCAAACCGTGTTTCTTTGATCAGCTTCGCCGTCGGCCTCTCCATCGTGGGCGCAGCCTGTGGCAGCAGCGCCAAGTCGGCTACCACCGCGGCCCCAGCCGCCACGACGGCCGCTCCTGCGGCCACGACGGCCAAGGCGACCGCAACCACGGCAGCCGCCATGGCCGACGCCATGATGAAGCCCATGGGGGCAGCCTGCTCGGCGGTACCCGCAACGGGCTCGGGAAGCTTTGACGGCATGGCCAAGGACCCGGCTGCCACCGCTGCATCCAACAACCCCTTGCTTTCGACATTGGTCGCCGCCGTGAAGGCCGCTGGCCTGGTCGACACGCTGAACGGTCCTGGTCCGTTCACCATCTTTGCCCCGGTGAACGACGCCTTCGCCAAGATCCCGAAGGAGACGCTCGACAAGTTGCTGGCCGACCCGAAGGGTGACCTCACCAAGATCCTCACCCTGCACGTCGTCGCCGGCAAGATGGACGCCGACGCCCTCGTAAAGGCCGGTTCGGTGAAGTCGCTGAACGGCGCCGATCTGAAGATCGCCAAGGATGGCGACATGGTCAAGATCAACGGCGGCGCCTCGGTCATCTGTGGCAACGTGACCACAGGCAACGCCACCGTCCACATCATCGACACCGTGCTGACGCCGGCGTAACCAAAACCGACTCAACCAAGGGCACCCGGGCTCCGGCTCGGGTGCCTTCTGCGCTTTTGGGGAGTGCTCTCTCCGCGAAGTTAAGAAAGTCGGCTTTCATATCGGCCATCGTGATATGGCAGCCGACTTGCTCGACAGCTACGAGCCAGCGTGCGAGGGGTTTGGGCCTAGGTGCGGGCGAGCAGCGGTTTGCGGGTGAGCTGAACGGGCTTGCTGTGGTCTTTTGACGGTGTCGGTCGGGCGTCGGCCGGGGTGGCGGCGAGGGTCTCAAGGCCATACCCATTGACGCACTCGGGGTCGGGTCCATCGAGAGGGAGACCGGTAAAGAACTTGGCCGCCATGCAGCCGCCCTGGCAGGCGTCGTACTGACCGCAGGCCGTGCAGGCACCGGCCGACTCGGGTTCGCGAAGCGACAGGAACAGATCGCTCTCTTTCCACACACCGGCGAAGCCGCCAGCGTCACGCACACTGCCGGCCTTGAACTGATCGTGCAGCACGAACGGGCAGGCGTACACATCACCGAGGGGGTCGATGAGGCACACGATGCGACCGGCGCCGCACATGTTCAGACCGGGTAGGGATTCGCCGAGTGCGTTGAGGTGGAAGAACGAATCTCCCGTCAGCACGTTCTCACCATGGGCGAGCAGCCAGTTGTAGATCTGCCGTTGCTGTGCGTTGGTGGGATGAAGGTCGTGCCAGCTTTCGGCACCGCGACCTGACGGCCGCAGGCGGGTGACGCGCAGCTGTGCGCCGTAGTAGTCGGCAAGCGCCTTGAACTGATCGAGCTGATCGACGTTGTGGCGGGTAACCACGATGGAGATTTTGAACGGCCCGAAGTTGGCGGCCTTCAAGTGCTCCATTGCGCGGATGGCGGTGTCATATGAACCCACGCCGCGCACGGCGTCATTGGTTGCTGCGTCGATGCCGTCAAGCGAGATCTGAATGTCGAGGTAGTCCATCGCGGCGAAACGCTTGGCCTTCTCGGCATCGATGAACGCTCCGTTGGTGGAGAACTTCACGCCCACGTTCTTGCTGATTGCATAATCAACTAACTCGAGGAAGTCCCGGCGAATCATCGGTTCGCCGCCGCCGATGTTGATATAGAAAACCTGCAGCCGGTTCAGCTCATCAATGACGGCTTTGGCTTCTACGGTCGTCAACTCTCGATCATCGCGCTGACCGGAAGAAGAGAGGCAGTGGACGCACGCCAGGTTGCACGCGTAGGTGAGTTCCCACGTGAGACAAATGGGCGCGTCGAGCCCTTGCTTCAGCTGGCCGACGAGATGGTTAGCGCTCACGGATGATCTCTGATTCTGCGAGGCCCGACAGGGCGGTGAGGAAGGTGGGCCAACGCTTCGCAGCAATGCCGCAAGAAGTCAGCGTGTCGGCAACGGTGTCGTGTTCGCTCAGCTCTTGCACGACGGAAACCATCTCGGGTTTGCGGAGGAAGACCAGCCGTCGGGTGCCATAGTGATAGACGAGCGCGCCGAAGGGCTCAGGACGCAGAGCGGCCTGCGGGTGCATCTCGTAGGCGGCCTCAAGGGCGATGGCCATCAAAAGCCGCGTGTCAGTAGACGCCGCACATGCCGTCGATGGAGATCTCCTCGACCAGCAATTCGTCCTCGATCAATTCCTCGGCCTGGTCGGCAACCACAACGTCATCGTGTTCCATACCTCGCATACTACGCCCGGTCGCTGCTGTGTTGCGATGGCGTGGTTTTGTCTCGGTGGGGCCCGTGATGTGACCGAGGTAACAGCCGTCGGGGAAGCCGGATAGGGTGCACGCTGGGTCCCCTCGCCCGAGGGGCTGGACGAACTGGGGATGTTGCATGAAGACCAAAGCCGCGATCTGTTGGGAAGTTGGGAAGGACTGGAGCGTCGAGGAAATCGAGCTCGACGAGCCAAAGGTCGGCGAAGTACTGGTGAAGATGGCGGCGTCGGGCATGTGCCACTCTGACGAGCACGTGCTCACCGGCGACCTGCCGTTCGCCGTTCCCACCATTGGTGGACACGAGGGTGCAGGCATTGTTGAGAAGGTCGGTTCGGGTGTCAGTTGGTTGAAGCCGGGTGATCACGTCGTGTTCGGATTCATCGCCGCGTGCGGCCGCTGCCACAGCTGCGCCACCGGGCATTCCAACCTGTGCGACATGGGTGCCCACCTCGGCATGGGTTTGCAGATCGCCGACAGCACTTCTCGCCATCATGCCCAGGGCAAGGATCTCTCGCTGATGTGCAACCTCGGTACGTTCGCTCATCACACGGTGGTGAACGAGGCGAACTGCATCAAGATCGATGACGACATGCCGCTCGAAAAGGCCTGCCTGCTCGGTTGCGGCGTCGTGACGGGCTGGGGTTCGTCGGTGTACGGCGGCGAGGTGAAACCGGGTGACACCGTGGTGGTCGTCGGCATCGGTGGCATCGGCGCCAACGCGGTGCAGGGGGCCAGGCTCGCCGGTGCCAAGCGCATCATCGCCATCGATCCGGTGGAGTTCAAGCGTGAGTCAGCAATGCAGTTCGGTGCCACCCACACTGCCTCATCGATGGAGGAAGCGCACCAGATGGTGACGGACCTCACGTGGGGCACCATGGCCAATCAGGTCATCATGACGATGGGTGTCGGTCACGCCGAGATGATGCCGGCGGCAATGGCGCTGCTCGGCAAGCGCGGTCGCGCGGTTGTAACCAACCTGCACGCGGTCACCGACGGCATGGGTGCGATCAGCTTCCTCGACATGACGCTGTACGAGAAGCAGATCGTCGGCTCACTGTTTGGTTCGGGTAATCCGCGTGCGGATATTCCGGCCTTGATCAGCCTGTACCGCGAGGGTCAGCTCAAGCTCGATGAACTCATCACCAAGACCTACACGCTCGACCAGATCAATGAGGGCTACCAGGACATGCGCGACGGCAAGAACATCCGCGGTGTCATGGTGTACAACCACTGATCTGCAGTCGACGGCCGTAACCTGACCGAATGTCCGGCGCTCGTGTCTCCACTGTTGCGGAGAGGCGAGCGCCGTCATCGTTTTGGCCGGTGGCGATGACGGTGGGCGTGTTGGTCGTTTCCAACGTCGTGTCGAACCGTGTCCTGCCCGGCTGGGCGTACGTGCCATGGAACGCTTCCATCGCAGTGCTGCTGATTGTCCTGGCTCGACGAGTAGATCATCTGCTGCGGATCGACATCGGTATCGCCAACGTCCGCCACGGCCTGAAGGTCGGCGCCGTCCTGATGGTGGCCGTGCTGGGTGTCTACCTGCTGGCATGGGCCATCCCAGCCACCCACGGACTGTTCAACGATCGTCGAGTGGGGGAGCGCAGCGTGGCGGCGATGCTCTACGAAGTATTCATCCGTATCCCCTTCGGCACGGTGCTGCTGGAGGAGGTCGCGTTCCGCGGCGTGTTGCTTGGCCAGCTCGGCTCCCGCCTGCACTGGCGGGTCGGCCTGCTTCTGTCGTCACTGTTGTTCGGTCTGTGGCATGTGCTGCCCGCATGGGCGATCAACACGGTCAACCCGGTGCTTCGCGCGTCGGGTGTAAGTCGTCCGCTGGCAGTGCTGGGGGCCGTGATGAGTACCGGGGTTGCCGGCCTGTTCATGGGCTGGGTCCGCATCCGCGCCCGTAGCCTGCTTGCCCCCGTCATGCTCCACATCGCCACCAACAGCTTCGCCTTCGCCATCGCCTGGCTGGTAGTGAGGCGAGGCGGCTGAGAAACTATCGGCGTGTGGCTTCCTTGGCAGATAGCGGTTGGGTTGGCGGTCGGGTTGGCCGGGCTCAGCTATGCGCCGCAGCCGTGGAGGATCAAGCCGGTCGCGCGGGAAGCGGCCATCATTTTGGCCCTCTATGCGCTGTGGATTCGGGCGGGGGAGTTCGAGCCGTTCGGCGTGAAGGGCGGGCTCGAGCGAGGACTCCAGGTGTGGAACGTCGAGCGTTGGCTGCACCTGCCGAGCGAGGTGTGGTTGCAAAAGCAGGTCCTCCCGCACGGCTGGTTGGTGCAGGCTTCGAACATCTATTACGCGGCCGCGCATGTGCCGGGAGCGATCGCGATGTTGGTGTTCCTGTTCTTCCGTCATCGCCATCACTACCGCGTGGTGCGGACCACGCTCGCGGGTGTGACGGCGATCAGTCTGTTCATGCATTACACCCCGGTCGCGCCGCCTCGGTTGTATCCGCAGCTCGGTTTCATCGACACTGCTATCCAGTACAACCAGTCGGTCTACGGCAACTTCGGTGCTGGCGTGTCCACGCAGCTGGCGGCCATGCCATCGTTGCATGTCGCATGGGCGGTGCTGGTAGGCGTGGCGGTCTTCACGTTGGAAAAGACGCGTTGGCGATGGGTGGCAATCGGCCACATGATGCTGACCATTTTTGTGGTGACCGATACGGCCAATCACTGGTGGCTCGACGGCGTGGTCGGCAGCGCATTACTGGTTCCGGCCTTCCTGATCGCCCGGTTCATCCACCGACGACAACGGCTGGTTACGCCGCAGCCTGAGCCTGTTTCTTTGCTAGTGGAGTCCGGCCAAACAGCCAGATGATCGGCAGCGTCCAGAGCAGTGGACCTACCCAGGCGATGGGGCGAGTTGCCCACCAACCCCGGTCGGGAATCGGTGAGCCGATGCGATGCAGGATCAGGTAGCCGACCGACCTCGACAGCGCCATGCCGGTGGAGTGGAACAGGTAGAGCGGCAGCGAGAATCGGTTGACCACTTCATTTACGGTCTTCCACCGCTGGCGCGTTTGCAGCCGCTCCAGCACCCACGGGCGGATCCACATCGCCACACCCGCTTGGAACGCAACGAGGGCCACGATGCACAGCGTGGGAGGCGCCATGTTGGAGAACTTGTCGCCGGGCACGCCCACCATCGAACCGGGGTACAAGCCGCTGGCCACCAGGCCGAACAGCGCGAACAGGCCCGACCAGAGGAACATGGCGCTCCAGCGCCGGGGCTTATCCCGCAGGTCTCGGTAGAAGAAGCCGAGCTGGTGGCAAACGCCCCACACCAGGATCATGTTGAACCAGCCGACCCACTGAATGTCTCGTGAGAAGCGCAGCACGTCGACCACGCCCGCGAGACCGATCGACCACACGATCACCAGCGCACCGAAGCGTTGGTGTAGCCAGTAGGCGAAGGGGAAAAGCACGACGAGCAGGGCGTACACGGCAAGGAACCACAGCGGGCTGACGACGAGCTTGACGGCCTTGCCCATCCACTTCACGTCGTAGATGGCGGTGACGGCGATGCCCAGCGCGATCCAGATTCCGAGCACGACCAACGCCGGCTTCAACAGCTGCCGAACGCGTCTCCAGGCAAACCCCCACAGGGTCGCCGTCGGACTTTTGGACGATGCACGATTCCACGCCACGGTGTGAGCATGACCGCCGATGAAGAAGAACAGCGGCATGACCTGGAACAGCCATGTGATCAAGAACAAACCGCGGGTGAAGCCGATCGGGTTGGTGGCATGCGGGCCGTCGGGCTTCCACAGCAGGATGGTAAAAACCCAGTGCCAACAGACCACCACCAACAGGCTGATGGCACGCATGAAGTCGATGAAAACATCGCGCTCCTCGACAGCCATAGCGAGAGGCTATGCGCGCCGATTGAGCGCCGGTACGTTGGCGGCGAACAGGGCGCCGAGTTGGGTCGCGATGGGGCCGATGTTGTGCATCGTTTCCACTCGGCTGCGACCGGCCTTCACCAGCTGCGCTCGAAGCTCGCCGTCGTTGACGAGCCGCAGCAGGGCGTCCGCCAGCAGATCGGCGCGCCCGGCGGGCAGGACGAGGCCGGTGACGTTGTTCTCCACCAGTTCGGGAATGCCGCTGATGAAGGTCGTGACCACCGGGCGGCCGACGGCCATTGCCTCCATGAGTACGACCGGCAGACCCTCGGCAAAGCTCGGTAGGCAAAAGATGTCGCACCCCTGCAATTGCTGGTGTACGACCGATGGCGGCTGGGCGCCCATCCATGTGACGACATCCGACAGACCAAGTTGGGTCGTTGCATCTGCAAGGAGTTCGGCTATCGGTCCGCTGCCGATGAAGACCGCCCGCAGGGGTGTACCGGCGCGGCGCAACGCAGCCAGAGCTTCGAGCAGCACGAGGTGGCCTTTCTCATCGGCGAGGCGCGCCGTCATCAGCACGGTCGGCACGTCGCCCAGCGTGGCACGAGGCTCGAACGGATAGTCACCCATCGGTAGGCCGCAACGCACCACGTTGAAGTGGTCAGCCGAATGGGCGACTCCGGCGATCCGCATCAGCTGCGCCCGAGTGAAGTCGCTGATAGCGGCAACGAAGGTGGCGCTGCGCATCTTGTGCCCAAGCATGGCCGCGTTTTCGTTGGTGAATTCGCGCCAGCCGTGCACGGTGACACTCCATGTCTGCACACTGGTAGCCGAACGTCTGCGACCAAGTTCGGCCGCGAACCACGCGATGGTGGCGGGCACTTCGCCGAAGTGGGCGTGGATGTGGGTGACATCACGCCGCTCGCACTCGCGAACGACGAGCATCGCTTCGACCAGTTGGAACAGATGCCACAGCAACCCTTTGAGGTCGGTCACGCCGAGTTTCACGATCAGACCCAAGACCTCGATGACGGCTTTGGGCGACGACAAGGTGAAGCGAGCGGCGGCGACCACCGCCCGCAATGGTGAGGTCTGCTTGATGGTGAAGGTGCGAGCCGCGTCGCTGCGGTCAAGGTCGCTGAGCAGTTCGGTAGCGCCGACCTTGTTGACGGAGATGGGGAAGATGGCGATGCCCTGGCGTTCGAGCTCGTGGAGCTCGCGTTGGATGAACGTGTGCGATGGGCTGGGATAGCCGGTCGTGAGGTAAGCGATGTCCGCGGATCTACTGGGCACGCCGAGACCTTACGACCCGCTGCCGTTCGCTCTGGGACATCCCGACCATTCCTGAGTCAGTCTTGAACGACCCCTCGGGCTAGCGTGACGGCGATGGGGACGTGGGGTGGGGCATGACGCTGTTACAACGGGTGCAATCGCGTGTGGTGGGCCGCCAACGCGAAATCGAGCTGGTACTTGCTGCGCTCGCTGCCGGTCGACACGTGCTGCTGGAGGGGCCTCCCGGCACGGGGAAGTCCACGCTGCTTCGTGCCGTCGCCGACGAAATGCACCTCGGGTTCGAGTTCGTGGAAGGCAACGCGGAGCTGACACCGGCCCGGCTCGTTGGTCACTTCGACCCTTCCCGTGTGCTGGCCGAGGGCTACTCGCCCGATGTCTTCGTAGACGGTCCGCTCGTCACAGCATTGCGTGATGGAGCCCTGCTGTACATCGAGGAAATCAACCGCATCCCTGAAGAGACGCTCAACGTGCTGGTGACGGTGATGAGTGAACGAGAGCTGCATATTCCGCGCTTGGGTCGGGTGGCTGCAGCGCACGGTTTCCGGTTGGTGGCGGCCATGAATCCATTCGACGCAGTGGGTACCGCGCGCATCTCCTCCGCTGTCTACGACCGGGTGTGTCGGCTGGCGGTCGGTTATCAGGACGCCGCTGACGAACGAACAGTCGTCACCGTCGAGGCTGCCGGTGTCGAAGCCGACGCCGACTGGATTGCCAAAGTCGTAGAGGTGGTGCGCCGCACCCGTACCCATCCCGATCTGCGCATCGGTTCCTCGGTCCGAGGCGCGATCGACACCACGTTGGTGGCATCAAGCCTGGCGTCGCTGCGCGGTGTCCCCGCAACCGATCGCGCCATTGGTCTGGATGCTGCGCTCGTGTCATTGTCGGGTCGCATTCGGCTGCGCGAGGGCGTGACGCGAAGCACGGAAGACATCGTGCAGGAGATATGGGCCGCGGTGTTCTCGACGCCTGACAGCGACGGGCCCGACCCGGGAAAAGGGTAAGCCCCCCGGGGGGCGACAGCGGTGAAGCCAAGGAGGGCGCCGCGGCAGACGAGGCGATTCAACAGGCCAACAGGAAGACCAAGAGTCGCCGAGAACTGGCTCGCCATGACCGGTTCGACGAAGTGTCACCTGAGGTCGGCCAGATAGACGAGGTGGCCTTCGATGACGCCATGGCGCAGGACCCAGACGCAGCGTTGGCGATGTTGGCCGACATGACCGGTGCGACCGACGAAGTGCTGCGTGCGTTGGCGCGGCGACTGGCTGGGTCGATCATGGTCGAGTTGGGTCGGCGGGGGCCTACCCGCCAACGCGGCATCGGCAAGTTGGTGAGTCAACCCTTCCGACCCGACGGTGGGGACCTCGACCTTGACGCTTCGATGGGCGCCCTGGTGTCGGCACGGGCGACCCGAACTGCGGTGGACGTCGACGAACTCCGGGTGTCGGGTTGGATGAGGCCGGCCACCGCCTACTGCCTGCTGGTCGATCGCTCGGGCTCAATGACCGGCACGCCTCTCGCCACCTCCGCAGTCGCCGCGGCGGCCGTTGCTCATCGAGCTACGGACTTCAGCGTGGTGGCGTTCGCCGAAGATGCAGTGGTGGCCAAGAGTCAGGACAGCGACAAAGCGGCCGAGCGTGTGGTGACCGAGGTGTTGACACTTCGCGGGTTCGGCACCACCAACGTGGCTCTCGCCTTGCGCACGGCGCAGATCCAGTTGAGCCGCAGCCGCGCCAGCCGCAAGATCACCGTGCTGCTCTCCGACTGTCGCAGTACCGCCAAGGGCGACATGCACGCCGCCGCGGCGGGGCTGGACGAACTGGTCATCATTGCGCCTGCCGGCGACGCTGATGATGCCTTCACCTTCGGCCTGGCCGTGGGTGCCCGCGTCGTAACAGTGTCCGGGCCATCTCACATTCCGGAAGCATTCGCGGCCGCGCTCGACGACTGACCATTACACGTCGCGAAACAACCGCAGTGAACGAATGACGTATCGGCTCACGCGTCGTACCCTTCAAGGGTGACAACTTCGCAGCCCAAGCCCGGAACCTCTGAGCCTCAGACGGCTGCCCTCGGTCGCATTCTGGTGGTGGATGACGACCCGAACCTCGGTGAGGTCGTGGCGCGCTATCTGCAGAAGGAGGGCTACGAGGTCGAAGTGGCCACCGACGGCCGCACCGGTCTGGAACGGGCGTTGGCCACGCTGCCTGACCTGGTCGTGCTTGACCTCATGCTGCCTGGCTTGGACGGTCTCGAAGTGTTCCGTCGTCTTCGTCGGGTGGCACCTATTCCGGTGGTGATGCTGACCGCCCGTGGCAGTGAGGAGGATCGAGTGGCCGGTCTTGAGCTTGGTGCCGATGACTACGTTGCGAAGCCTTTCTCACCTCGCGAGCTCACGGCCAGGGTCAAGGCAGTATTGCGTCGTGCCGGTGGAGGCGTGTCCGATTCGGTCGCCGTAACGTTTGCCGCGGGGGACATCACCCTTGATCTTGTCTCGCATGAAGCTAAGCGAGCCGGTGAACCGATCCTTCTTACGGTCAAAGAGTTCGATTTGCTCGCCTACCTGATGAGTCACCCAGGCACCGCGTTCCGACGCGAAGAACTCCTCGAGGCTGTCTGGGGCTACACGTTCGGAGACACCGCCACTGTCACCGTCCATGTGCGTCGTCTGCGGGAAAAGATTGAAGACGACCCGTCGCTGCCCCGTTACCTGTCCACGGTGCGCGGCATCGGGTACCGGTGGGAATCGTGACGCCGGGAACGTCACTAGAGATCACCTCGGTCACCCTTGTCGGTTCCGCGTCAGCCGCAGCCGTCGGCTGGGCAGTGGTGCGAGCTACACGCAAGAAGTCGTTGCGGATGCAACTTGTTGTCATTGGTCTCTCGACGGTATTGACCTCATGTGTCGGTATCTCGTTGGCGGCGAATCAGATGTTCGTGTCCACCCACGACAGCCAGGTGCTCGCAGTAGTGCTCTTGGTGGCGAGCGTGGCGGCAATTCTTGCGTCGTGGTTCCTAGGGCGTGCGTTCTCTCGCTCGGTGGAAGCCGTTGGTCACCTGGCGGTCGGCTTGCTGAAGCCGGACGTGCCTAAAGAAGTGCCGAAACATCTCGTCACGAAAGAACTGCGCTCGTTGGCGGGCGACCTGCAGAACGTCGCCGCCGAACTCGATGCCTCCCGTCAGCGTGAGCGTTCGCTCGACGCTGCTCGCCGGGAATTGGTGGCCTGGGTCAGTCACGACCTGCGCAGCCCGATTGCGTCGATCCGCGCCATGTCCGAGGCGCTGGAAGACGGCGTGGTCGATGACGACCTGAGCGTTGCCCGCTATCACCGGGCCATCCGTCAGGAGAGCGAGCGCCTCGGCCTGCTGGTCGACGACCTCTTCGAACTCTCCCGCATATCCGCCGGTGTGGTGGATGCCAAGCAGCCGTTCGTGCCGCTGGCCGAGCTGGTGCTCGATGTTCTCGGTGCCGCCGAACCAGCTGCAGCGGCAAAGGGCGTCACCGTGGTCGCGCCCATGAATGACCTGCCCGATGTGCTCGTGCCGGCTTCAGATCTACGGCGGGTACTGCACAATCTGCTCGACAACGCGGTGCGTCATACCGGCAGCGGCGGCACGGTACAGATCGACGCCAACGTGCTCGGTGGAAACATCGAGATCGGCGTCTCCGATCAGTGCGGCGGCATACCGGCCGCCGATCTTCCCCGCGTGTTCGAGGTGGCCTTTCGCGGTGATGCCGCCCGCACTCGCGATCGAGCCGGTGGTGGACTCGGCCTCGCCATCGCCCGAGGACTGGTGGAGGCACACGCGGGTTCTATTCACGTGGCGAACGCCGACTCCGGTTGCCGCTTCACCCTGCAACTCCCGGTGGTGACCCCATGAACGACGTCGCGTCCGACAAGCAGTCCCCGAAATTTCTGATCGGCTTGCTGCTGCTGGCCGTGGTGTCGGTCGGTGCGATTGCGGTCTCGCGTCGCACCTCCGCACAGAAGATCGTCACCGCGGCCGCGACGGTCGCGCCCAAGCGCAAGGTCACGTTTCCGGTGCTGAAGGACAGCGCACCCGACGTCGTGCCGACCGGATGGATCAACACACCCGGACTCACCCCTGCTGACCTCAAGGACAAGGTGGTGCTGTACGAGTTCTGGACGTTCGGTTGCTATAACTGCAAGAACGTGTTGCCCCACGTGAAGGCGTGGCATGCACGTTATGAGAAGGACGGCCTGATCACGCTGTCAATCCACACCCCCGAGTTCGACGACGAGGGCAAGGTCGACAACATCCAGAAGTTCGTCACCGAGAACAAGATCACTTACCCCATTGCGCTCGACCCCGACAGCAGAATCTGGCGAGCGTTCGACAACCACTACTGGCCGAACATGTTCCTGCATGACCAGCAGGGTCAGCGCCGCTACGAGCACATCGGCGAGGGCTCCTACGACGAGACGGAGGACGCGATCCGAGCCCTGCTCGGTGTCGACCCGGCGTCACCACGGGCCGAAAAAGTCTCATGACTCCGGCAGCGTACATCGCCCTTTTCGGCGCCGGTGTCGCCTCGTTCCTTGCTCCGTGTGTGGTGCCACTCGTGCCCGCGTATCTTGGCATGATCACAGGATCGGCCACGGCCTCGAAGCCCGGCAAGATGGTGTCGTCCACGCTCGTCTTCATCGCCGGTTTCGCCACCGTGTTCGCTCTGTTCGGCATGTTGGCGGGGCTGGCCGGCTCGAAGTTGGCTGCGTTGCAGACCTGGGTCCAGCGCATTGGTGGGCTCCTCGTTCTGGGCTTCGGTCTGGTGCTACTCGGCGTGGTGCGCGGCCCGGCCATGCGCGAGTTCCGCGCCATCAAGGAGCTGCCGTCGGCGGCCTCGGCGGCTCGGCCGCTCGTGCTCGGTCTGGCCTTCGGTGCGGCGTGGACACCGTGCGTTGGGCCGCTGCTCGGCGCAGCGCTGGTCGTCGCCGCCAAGTCGGCCAGCGCGGTCACCGGAGCGACGTTGCTGATTGCGTATGCGGCCGGGATCGGCGTGCCGTTCCTTGCTGCGTCGTTGCTCATCGCCAGTTGGCCCAGCATCGGCGTGCGCCTGCGCAGGGCGTCGAAACCGATCGAGCGGGTGGCTGGCGTGCTGCTGTGCTTCCTCGGTGTCTTGCTGTTGAGCGGCCAGTACGCCCACCTCACATCTGGCTTGGCCCGCTTCTTCCCCACCATTCAAGCGGGGTAGCGTCGGGTGGATGCTGCCACGACTGCGGATCGCCATCATCGGAGCGGGGTTTTCCGGACTGGGCGCCGCCATCAAGCTTCACGACGGCAACGACATCGTCATCTTCGAACAGGCCGACGAGGTTGGCGGCACATGGCGGGCCAACACCTACCCGGGGTGCGCCTGTGACATTCCGTCGAACCTTTACTCGTTTTCGTTCGAGCCGAACCCGAACTGGACACGCGCCTATCCGCAGCAGCCCGAGATCCTGGCGTATCTGAAACGGGTGACCGACAAGTACAACCTTCGCCCGCTCATCCGCTTCAACACCGAGGTCACCGAAGCCCGCTGGGACGACGCCACCTGTACGTGGGCCATCACCTGCGCGGGACACGAGCCGGAACACTTTGATGTTGTTGTCAACGGCACCGGGCCGCTCAGCCGCCCGGCGTTCCCCGCCCTTGCCGGCATCGAGACCTTCGCGGGAACCGTGTTCCACTCGGCCCGCTGGAACCACAATCACGACCTGACCGGCAAGCGAGTGGCCGTGGTCGGCACCGGCGCCAGCGCCGTGCAGTTCGTGCCCGAGATCGCGCCGAACGTTGCGCATCTCTCTGTGTTTCAACGCACTGCGGCCTGGGTCGTGCCACGCGAAGATCGCCCCTTCACCGACAAGGAGATGCGTCGGTTCAAACGACTACCTCTTGTGCAGCGGCTGCTGCGTTGGAAGATCTACGCCCGTCAGGAGCTTCTTGCTATCGGGTTTCTTGGCAAAGGCAAAGGCATTCTCGACAAGGTCGATAAAGGTGGCCGCCAGTTCATCGCTGCTCAGATTCAAGACCCCGTTCTCCGTCGAAAAGTCACTCCCACAATCAAGCCCGGGTGCAAGCGACTGCTGATCTCCAACGACTGGTTTCCGGCGTTGACGCGACCCAATGTCGACCTGGTGACCGAAGGCATCGAGTCGGTGGTGTTCAACGGCGTGCGCACCGTCGACGGCACGGTGCATGAGGCCGACACCCTCATCTTCGGCACCGGGTTCGCTGCCACCGGATTCCTCGCGCCCATGAAGGTGTTCGGCCGAGACGGCGTGGAGATCAGCGAGGCGTGGCGCACAGGTGCCCGCAGCCACCTGGGCACCACGGTGGCTGGCTACCCCAATCTGTTCTTGATGGTCGGACCCAACACCGGGCTCGGCCACAACTCGATTGTGTTCATGATCGAAGCGCAGCTCAACTACGTCGTCGGAGCCGTCAGACACCTGCGGGAGAGCTGGTCCAAGGGCGAGGTGCGGGCGCTCGATCTGCGGGCCGATGTGCAGGCCAAGGCCTACCGCTCCGTTCAGAACAAGATGCGAAAGACCGTGTGGATGAGTGGTTGCAAGAGCTGGTATCAGTCTGCTGACGGGCACATCGACACGCTCTGGCCCGGCTTCACCTGGGACTACTGGCGTCGAACGCGGCACTTCCGCGCCGATCTTTTCCACGAAGTTCGTCCAATCGTTACCCCGCAGAAAGGTGTTTTAGCGTCGTTGTGACCTAACCTTGTTACTCCAGGTCTATGTAACGAGAGGTGTTGAGTTTTGGCGCAGGAGAAAGAAGAAGCGATTGTCTTCGAAGGTTTGGCAAGTGAGTCACTGAAGGGTGGCCATTTCCGTATCACGCTTGATAACGGTCACGACGTACTCGGCCACTTGAGTGGCAAGATGCGCAAGAACCGTATTCGCGTGTTGCCCGGTGACCGTGTGCAGGTGGAACTTTCCCCCTACGACCTCACCAAGGCCCGCATCACCTACCGCTTCAAGTAACCCCGTCGCTGGCCAGCAGGTTGGCCACGATGTCGGGCAGCGTCGGTGGATAGATGAAGTGCGGCGTACTTCGCATCTCGTCAAGCGTGAGCCAATGCACCGACAAGATGCCCAGGCGTTCCTCGGCGGAGAGAGCCGAAAGATCGGCCTCGAAGTCGGATACCCGCACATCGAAGAACAGGTTCCGCTGATGGAACTGGCGGCCGTCGTACGCGAAACGGGTGGTTGACTCGAAGACGATCTCACCGACGTGATCGGTATCGAGACCGATCTCCTCCTGGAGTTCGCGTCGGAGAGCTTCGGCGAACGACTCACCGGGCTCCACACCGCCGCCCGGCGTGTACCACCAGCACTCGTCGGGCTTGGCCGGATCACAACCCCAGATCAGCAGCACTCGCTCCTGATCGTCGATCAGAATCGCCCGAGCCGCAGTGCGTGTGTAGCCCTCGTCGTCACTCATGTCACCAGCTTGCCAGGCGACCCGGCGAAGCTGCCACGATGGGGGCATGTACCTAGGTGACACGCGTTGGCCCGAGGTGATGGAGCAGCCCGGCGTGTTGTTGATTCCGCTCGGTTCGTGTGAGCAGCACGGGCCGCACTTGCCGTTGGATACGGATACGCGGATCGCCGTGGCAGTTGCAAACGGGGTTGCCTCGACCCGCCGTGGCGTACGCGTCGCACCAGCCGTCGCCTACGGCGCTTCGGGGGAGCACACCGCTTTTGCCGGCACGTTATCGATTGGCTCTGAGGTACTGGCCATGGTCATCATCGAGTTGATGCGGTCGGCCGACTGGGCCGAGCGCGTCGTGCTGGTCAACGGACACGGCGGCAACGTCGATGGTCTGCGGTCGGCCATTCGTACGCTGACGGCTGAAGGTCGAAGGCTCGATGTCTGGTCGCCCAGCATTGCGGGCGGTGATGCCCATGCCGGCCACGCCGAGACATCGCTGATGCTGGCCATCGCGCCCGAGTTGGTCCGGATGGATGAGGCCCAGGTCGGCGCGACCGAACCGGTCACGGTCCTCCTCCCAGCGCTACGAGCCGGAGGTGTTCGTGCGGTCAGCCCAAACGGTGTGCTGGGCGACCCTACCCGTGCGACGGCCGAACATGGTCGCGAACTGCTGGCCGACCTGGTGTCCAGCCTCGGCGCAATCGTGGACCGGTCGTGAAGTACATCATCGACGGCTCGCTGCAGATACTCGGCCATGGTCGCCAGATCATGGGCGGTTCGCCGCTGCGGCTGTTCACCTTGACCGAGGGCGGCGTCAAAATGCTGGCTCGGCTGCGAGATGGTGAGGATCTGGCCCGCAATGTGCTGATCGACCGGCTCGCAGATGCGGGCGTTATCCATCCCCAACCGAGCAAACCCGGCCCGTTTACGACCGACGATGTCACGTTCGTTGTGCCCGCTTTCGGACCGGTGCGGGTTGCCGATCTGGGCCCACGTATGGTCGTGGTGGACGACGCGTCGCCCGCCGGTCGGCCGATCGTTCCCCTCCACACGGTCCACCTGCGACGACAGACGAACGGTGGCCCCGGCGCAGCCCGCACAACCGGCCTGACCGAGGTGACCACGCCGCTCGTTGCTTTCGTTGACGCCGATGTCCTGGTCTCGCCCGGGTGGCTCGAAGGACTGTTACCTCACTTCGTCGATGACCGCGTCGCACTGGTCGCGCCCCGCGTCATGTCGACGGTGGGCGACGGTGTGCTGGCGCGTTTCGAGGCGGTGCGGTCGCCAATAGACCTCGGACCCGAGCCGGCGCGCGTTCGGGCCAGGACGCGGGTGAGTTACCTGCCCACCGCCGCGATCGTCGTGCGCACCGACGTGCTGCGGGCCATCGGCGGATTCGACCTGGGCTTGCGAACCGGCGAAGACGTCGACCTCATGTGGCGACTGGTCGATGCCGGTCACATCGTGCGCTATGAACCGTCCGTCGTTGTTTACCACGAGACCCGGCCATCGCTGACTTCGTGGCTCAAACAGCGGCAGGGCTACGGCCAGTCGGCCGGACCCTTGGCGACCCGTCACCCGGGTGCACTGGCGCCGCTCGGCGTGAGCGGATGGAGCGCGGGTGTCTGGGGTTTGCTGAGTCTTGGTCATCCGATCGCGGCCGTTGGGGTCGCGGTGGGAACAGCCGCTGCGCTAACCAAAAAGTTGCCGACCATGCCGAAGAAAGCGGCGCTCAATCTCGTGCGGTACGGTCACCTCGGTGCCGCCAAACAAATTGCATCTGCAATTACTCGCGCGTGGTGGCCGCTTGCGCTCCTCGCCTCGGTCTTCTCGAAGCGGGTTCGTCGAGTCGCGCTGGCCGCGGCCGTCATTCCGGCGCTGATGGATTGGTGTAAGGATCGCCCAAAGCTCGACCCGGCTCGGTACGTTGCGCTGCGCTTGCTCGACGACGGCGCCTATGGCTTCGGACTTTGGCAGGGGGCGTGGCGGGCACGTACGGCCGAACCGTTGACGCCGGACCTTACGAGCTGGCCGCGACCTTCGCGTTTCGAGCGGCGATCAAGCGGTCGGTGATGTCGTTGCAGGATTCACACACGTCGGACGGGATCACCCCGTACTTCATCAGCTGAGCAAAGATGATGCAGCCGAGGCAGATGCCGGCGAAGGCTTCGAGCGAAGCAGCGACCGCGATCATGGCGATGAGCACCCACGCGACACCGCTGGAATGGAACCCGAAACTGGCCAGCACTGCACTGAGGGACAACGTGGCGCCGATACCTTGAGCGAAACGCTTGGGCGGGCCGGGAACCATCTTGGCTTCGCCGAAGCGGGGAGCGATGACATGCACCGCCAAGCGACCGAGTGGGGAGAAACGCGGGCCGCTCGCCACCCGCAGAAGGAACCCGATGGCCAGCGTTGGCAGCAGCCAACGGAACCCGGTGGCGAGGTACGTGGCGCACAGGACGACGACGCCAGCGGCGGCGCTGCGGGCTGCTTTTCGTTCACAAGCTTCGGGAAAGCGAAGATACCGGCCATATCTCCACTCTACCCGACAAAGCCGATCAAACAACTCGGGAATTGTCGGCCCGCATAGGCTGAACCTGTGGCATTCACGCTGATGGTGGAATCGGGCTGGCGTGCGCGGGTGCAGCACACGTGGACGATGCACTCGGGCATCGTGCCCGTCGTCAAAGGGAACGGTTACGGCTTCGGTCGTCCGGGACTCATTGGTCTGGCCACCCAATTTGGTGCCGATGAGCTGGCTGTTGGAACGGTGCACGAGCTGACCGACCTTCCGCCGAGCGCACCACATCAGATCGTGCTGACGCCTGCCCTCCCGTCGGATCTTGTCGGGATGCAGCTGTCACCGAAGACCATCCTCACCGTTGGTTCGATGGCAGACGTGACCGCGCTTGCTGGTCGCAGACAACCCGTCATCGTCAAAATTGCCAGTTCGATGCGTCGCTACGGAGCCAATTCCGACGGGCTCTCCCGGGTCGCGGCTGCAGCAGAGACGGCGGGGCTCCTCTTGCATGGCTACTCGATTCACCTGCCGCTGCCGCAACCGGCCGGCAGCAATGTGATGGAAGCCCGGAGTCTGCTTGAGTCGATCCCGGGCGACACCACCGTCTACGTGAGTCATCTCACGGCTGCGGAGATCGTGGCCTTGAAGCCAGCGTTTCCGCGCCTGCGTCTGCGTCCTCGTATCGGTACCGAACTCTGGATCGGCGACAAGGAGTATCTCAAACTGGTGGCGGACGTTCTTGAGGTACGACCGGTGGAAAGCGGGCAGAGCGCCGGCTATCGGCGCTGGCCAGTGGATGAGGACGGTCATCTCGTGATGGTCTCGGCCGGCACCGCGCATGGTGTGCAGCCGCTGCCTGATGGCCGCAGTCCGTTCCACTTCGAGCGTCGACGGGTGGCCCTTCACGAGCCGCCGCACATGCATACCTCGATGCTGGTCGTGCCTCTCGGCGGTCCGTTGCCGTTGGTCGGCGATCAGGTCGATGTGCAGCAGCCGCTCACCCGCGTGTGGCCCGACCGGGTTCAGTTCGTCACCTGAGCCTCGGGCCACCCGGCCCGATACCCTGCAGGACGTCATGGCTAAAGGTGCGTTCAGTCCATTCCGCTATCGCGACTACACGCTGTATTGGACGGGCAACTTCATCTCCAATATTGGCACGTGGATGGAGACGATTGCGCTCGGCGCGTTCGTGGCCGAGAGCACGGGAAAGGCCGTGTGGTCGGGCATCATCGCGGCGGCCGGGTTTGTGCCCAGTGGCCTCTTGTCGCCGGTCGGGGGAGTGATTGCCGACCGGTTCCCCCGCAAGCCGGTGCTGATCGCGTCGACGCTGTTCCAAACCATCGGCGCCGGGTTGCTCTGCGCGTTGGCGTTTGCGTCGAACCTGCGGCCCGGCGTCATCGCGTTCGTTGTCTTCCTGAGTGGCGCCGCGGGTGCGGTGGCGTTTCCGGCCTACCAGTCGATCGTGCGTGACCTGGTTCCGCCTGATGAAGTGACCGCGGCGATCGGGCTCGGCTCCGCGCAGTGGAACCTAGGTCGAGTGATCGGGCCTGCGCTTGCCGGCCTGGTGATAGCGGTGGGAAGTATCGGTTGGGCGTTATTCATCAACACGGTGAGTTTTCTCGCCGTGGTGATCACGCTGCTGCTCATCACCATTCCACCGACACCTGTGCGCAACGTTGCCGACACCGGCTGGTGGCAGTCGATGGCGCGTGGTTTTTCGTTCGTGCGCCGCGAACCGGGGCTTTGGGTGTCCACCCGAGCCATGTTGCTGAACACGTTCCTGGCCGCGCCCTTCATTGGACTGGTGCCGGCTGTGGCCAACAAGGTGCTGCACAACGAGAAGCGCTTCTTGCCAATTCTGGTGGCATCCCAGGGTCTTGGTGCGGTGCTCGGTGCCCTGACCGTTTCCACGCTGACCAAGCGCTACGGCGGTCGCTGGATGCTGCGGTTTGTCATGGGGGCCATGCCCGTTGCGCTGATCGCGTACGGCGGTCTGTCCCGTTATGGCATCGTGCCCACGGCGATTGCCATTGGGGTACTCGGCGGGCTCTACATGATGGCGCTCATCACGTTCTCGTCGGCATCACAGACTCGCGCGCCGGCGTCGTTGCGAGGGCGGGCGGTGTCGGTGAACACCACCATTCTCGGGCTGGTGTACCCGCTCGGCGCGCTGTTGCAGGGTGCCATTGGTGACCGCATCGGTCTTGGTCAAACCACGATGTATGCGGGCATCATTTTTGCCGCGGTCGTGGTGGGCGTGCGCGTGTTGAAGTCGGGCTTCACCCTTCCCCTCGCAGTACCGGCCGAGGTCGCCGCCTAGGCCGGCACTCTGGCTCGACCCGGCAGTCGCATGCCGGTGACGAGGGCGACGCCGGCCGCAATGATGAGCGCTCCGAATCCGGCGCCCCAGGTGAGGCTCTCGCCGCGGAACATCCATGACCACAGGGTGCCGAACACGGGCACGACAAGCGTGACTGCGGATGTGTTCGTCGGGCCCGCCGAGGCGATCAGCCGGAAGTAGAGGATGTAGGCGACCGCCGTGCTCATCGTGCCGAGCGCGATCATCGCCAGCACCCCTGGCAGGGTGAAGTTGGCCGCCGGGAGCTTCGCCAACGCAAGCGGCGCCAGGACGATCGAACTGGTCAATTGCTGGCCCGCCGCGAGCGTCAGGGGAAGATTTCCGCCAAGCGACCGGCGGGTGTGAACCGACGACGCGGCGTACGAGAACGAGGCGATGGTCATCGCTGCGACTGCCAGCCAGAACAAACGCGTACTGGCGTATCCGGAAAGGCCGACAACCACCGCCACGCCGATCAAGCCGAGCGCAAGCCCGACGATGCGCCCCGGCGGCATGGCTTCCTTCACGACCACCCACGCGATGACTGCCGCAAAGATGACGGTGGCGGCATTGAGGATCGACGCGACGGGCGCGGTGAGGGTGAGCTCGGCGTAGGCAATGAGCGAGTAGGGAATGGCACCGTTGCCGATGCCGAGAAACACCAGCGGCCTCCAGTGCTTGCGTATGGCGGCCCAGTGGTCCTGTTTCAACAACGGAGCGAGTGCGATGAACGCGATCACCGTTCGAGCCTCGGCCAGCACGATCGGCCCGACCAGCGGCGCGGCTATCCGATAGAAGAGAAACGACGCACCCCACATCGCGGACAGGATGACGAGGGTCAGCAGATCTCGGCGGGACACGTGAGGCAGCCTGCCACGACCAGACCAAGATAACTGGACGTTTTCGGACTTCGTGATCGGCGAGACGGCACGGGCCTCTTCGAAGTGCGCTAGAACGGCTCGATGGATCGCACCGCCAGCCACACCGACAACGCGCCAAAGGCACTTGGCCCCTATAGCCAGGCCATCGTGGCCAACGGGTTCGTCTTCTGCGCCGGACAGACGCCCGTCGACCCGGCCACCGGCAAACTGGTGGAGGGAGACGTGTCGGTGCAGACCCGTCGTTGCCTCGACAATCTGGCGGCCGTGCTCGAATCGGCCGGTAGCGGATGGGATCACGCCGTCAAGGTGAGCGTGTTCCTGAAAGATTTGGGCGACTTCGCCGCTATGAACGCGGTCTATGCGCAGTACATGCCAACCCCGGCGCCGGTGCGCTCGACGGTCGAAGTTGCCGGCCTGCCACTTGGCGCCCGCGTCGAAATCGACGTCGTGGCGGTGCTGGGCTGAACGAGTCGGCTGCGGTAACGAACGGGTGATACCGGAGCCGACTCGCTCAGTTGATGGAGATCAGCACGATGGCGACCAGAGCGGCCACCAACCCCATCCACTGAATTGGGCGCAGACGTTCGTGGTCGATGAAGCGGGCCAGGAGGAGCGTGGATATCGGGTACAGCGCCGCGATCGCTCCCGTGATGGTGAGCAAGCCGACCAGGCTGGCGTACAAGAATAGGACGTTGGCTGCCATGTCCAGGATGCCTGTCGCCGCAGCCAGCGGCACCGCCTTGCGGGTGACGAACAGGGGCTCCCTCCGTGACAACGCGAAGGCACCGGCAATCGATAACGACGACAGGCGCGAACCGAAGAACGGGATGACCCCGGGCTTTGGTCCCGACCGGGAGAGCGCGATGTAGAAAAGACCGAAGAGCACGCCCGCCGCGACGGACAGGACCACAGTCTTGGCCGTATGTGGATCGTGTTCCCCCTTCACCATCGAGACGAGCACGATAGCGCCGATGGCCAGTGCGAGGCCGACAAGTGCAACGGAGCCGGGACGCTCGCCAATCAGCAGGCCACCGATGATGGGGACCGCTGCCGCGGACACGGCGGTAACGGGGGACACGATGCTCATCGTGCCGTTCGCGAGCAGGTAGTAGAACAGCATCACCCCGCCGCCGCCTGCGATGCCACCCACGAATCCCGCGATCAGCATGCGACTGGTGATGGGGTCATGCGGCACGAACGGTGCCGCAACCAGAACGAAGAGCAGGCCGGCGAGCTGCGAGGTGAAGGTGACCGTCGTGGCACTGGCGAGCCGACTGGCCCGCCCTCCGCCGAAATCTGCGCAGCCGTACACGAGGGCAGAAAGCAGGGCGAGCACCAGGCCGAGCGGCGCATTCGTCGCAGCCGCCAGCACGCTCATGGTGAAAGAGATTGGCACAGGCCGCCGCTCGGTCCATAACGGTGGCCGACGCTTTGAACGGAATGCTGCATCGGGAAGGATAGGGTTACCCACTGAATGCACGCAGGCGGTCCCCGCCGCCCGCTGAAGGAAGGTTCACCCGATGGAATTCGATAGCAACGCCCAGCTTGATGCCTCACAGGTCGATGACCTGCGATCAAGCGGAGGTGCCAGCTACAGCGGCGCCAGCACCGGCGGTATGGGGGGCATGGGCGGCGGAGGCATGGGTCTTCCCCACGTTGGCGGCGGGCTCGGCCTGCTGCTTACGATCGGTATCCTGCTGTTCAAGATGTTCGCGGGTGGCGGTGCGTCCAGCTTGCAGACGCTGCCTGCAGCGCCCGGTGGTGGACAGATTCAAGCGCCGGCCGGTGACAACTCCAACCTCGCCGAGAACTGCAAGACCGGTGCCGATGCCAACACCAAGCAGGACTGCGCGCTCCTGGCCTCCATCAACTCGGTGCAGAAGTTCTGGACCGCCGAGTTCCCCCGCCAGAACCTGCAGTACCAGCCGGCCAAGACCCGCTTCTTTCGTGACCAGGTGTCCACCGGTTGCGGTCCGGCCGAATCCGCGATGGGTCCCTTCTACTGCCCAGCCGATCAGTACGTGTACCTCGACCTTGGGTTCTTCGATGAGTTCAAAACGAAGTTCGACGCGTCGGCCGGAACCTTTGCCCAGGCCTACGTGCTGGCCCACGAGTACGGTCATCACGTGCAAGACCTGCTCGGCACATCGGCTCAGGTTGAGCGGGCCGGCAACAAGACCGGGCCCGAGTCGGCCAGCGTTCGCCTGGAGCTGCAGGCCGATTGCTACGCCGGGGTGTGGGCCAACCACGCGGTTGGTGATGGCTTCATCAAGAACCTCACCGATGCCGACATCGCTGATGGTATCGACGCCGCTACCAAGGTTGGTGACGATTACATCCAGAAGAAGTTCCAGGGACGCGTCAATCGTGAATCGTGGACGCACGGTTCATCGGCGCAGCGCGTGAACTGGTTCCAGAACGGGCTCACCCGCGGCAACATGAACGACTGCGACACGTTTAGCGGCGGTATCTGATCGGGTTACTTCCGTACTGCGCTGAGGCGCTCTGTACGTAGCGCATCGACAAGGGGCTCCTCCATTGGGGGGAGCCCCTTGTCGATGGCCCACGCGAGCAGGAGGTCGGCCATGGCCGGATTGCGCACCAGCGCAGGGCCATGCATGTAGGTGGCCAGCGTGTGGCCCTGCACGGCGCCCTCGGTGTGGTCACCGGTGCCGTTGCCGATGCCGGCGATGACGCGGCCGAGCGGTTTGAGATCCGGGCCGAGACGACTGCGTCCGCCGTGGTTTTCGTAACCGGTCATGGTCGGCAGATCGACGCCGACGGCTTCGGTGAGCAACTCACCCACGGCTCGCGGGCTGCCGGGCGTGGTGACGATGTCGAGGAGGCCGAGGCCGTCAACGATGCGCCCCTCGGCCGGGAACGATGTGCCCAGAATCTGCATGCCGGCGCACACTGCGAAGATGACGGCGTCACGGGCGTGCGCGCGGGCGAGACCGCCGTCGGCACGAAGCAGTTCGCATCCGGTGGTCTGGGCGATGTCTTCGCCGCCGCCGAGCAGATAGATGTCCGCGTGTTCCGGCACCGGCATGCCCGGATCGATAACGAGAATCTCGGCGTCGATATCACGGGCCCTGGCCCGGTGGGCCAGCACGCTCGCGTTCCCTCGGTCGCCGTAGAGACCGAGCACGGTCGGGTAGAGCAATGCGATGGAGATGCGGTCACCATTCGACATGGAGTTCCTTCAAGACATCGTGGAACGCGGTGTACGTCGCCAGCAGTTCGACGGGGCCGGGTGGGAGGTTCTTGATGGCGGCCAGCGGGGAGTCGGCCACGGTGTGTTCGACGTTGGCGAGCTGCAGTCGATACGCAAGATCGAGTCGTCGATCACCCGCCGCTACCACGGCTCGACCCGCTGCTTGTTCGAAGGGCACATCCCACAGCCATGACGTGTCCTGGCCGTCGGCAATGCGGGCGTTCAATACGAACACGACCGAGGCCTTTTCGTGCGAGAGGAGGTGTAACAGCTCGGTCCACGATGCCGGGTTTTTGGCCAGGAACAGGCGCACGGCGCGACCGTCCACATCGGCGGTGACATAGCGGCCCGAGACATCGACAACCTTCTCGATCGGCCCGATGGCTGTGGATGGATCGATGCCGCGTTCGGCGGCAACCGCTAGGGCCATGAGCGCGTTCGAGCGATTGAAATCTCCGGGCAAGCTCAGGGTGAACGGCGTGCGGCCGGTGGGCCCGTTCGCTCCGGTTGTGTCGACCGCCCACGCCGGTGTCGGCCGGTTGAGACCGCACTCGCAGGTCCATGAGCCGTCACTGTTGATAGCTCGCACGCGGGAGCAGCTTGGGCAGAGCGCGGCGTCTTCCTTCCAGCGATATCCAGCCGAAACCCACACCACGTTGTCGTAGTCACCAACGGCCCACACGAGCAACGGGTCATCGGCGTTGGCGATGACGGTGAGCTTCCAGTCAACCCTGCTCAACAACGATCGCCACAACTCGGCGACGCGGCGGATCTCGGTGATGCGATCGAGCTGGTCGCGGCTCAGATTCAGCAGCACCAGAATGCTGGCCCGGGTGGACTCGACCACCCTGGGCACGTAGAGCTCGTCCACTTCGAAGACGAGTTCTTGCGCGCTCTGGTCGGCAGCGGCCTCGATGAGGCCGGGCGGCATGTTGGCGCCCCGGTTGCTGGCCGTCTTGCGGGTTGAGCCGAGCGCTTCTCGCACGAGACGAGTGGTGGTCGACTTTCCGTTCGTGCCGGTGATGATGGTTACCGCACGCGTGCCGACCAGGTTCTGCAACGCGCCAGGGTCGAGTTTGAGGGTGATGTTGCCGCCGATGACCGTGCCGTGACCACGCCCGAGCAGTTGGCTGGTACGACTGGCGAGCTTGCCCACCGCGACGGCAGCCTGCGTACGCAAAGGCGGCCGCAGCATCCCGGAAGTCATGCCCCTGACGATACCCGCCCGGCATCGTTCGGTCCGAGTGCCTTTCGGCTAGACATAAGGCCATGACGGTTTTGGCGGAAGTAACGCGCTCGGGTGTTGTGGAGAGCCGCCATCACGGTTCGTTGGTTGGTCTGTCGGCTGGTGGCTTCAGCGTTTTGTCGATCGGTACGCCCGAGCGGGCCGTTTTTGGGCGATCCTCCAACAAGCCGCTGCAGGCTGTCGCCATGCTGACCGCGGGCCTTGTACTGCCGCCTGAACTTCTGGTGCTGACCGCATCATCGCACTCGGGCGAGCGCGATCACATCGTTGGCGTCCGCCAGATTCTGGACAGAGCGCAACTTACGGAAGATGACCTGCGCAACACCCCTGACTGGCCGCTCGACGAGGCGTCCCGCAACGCCGCCATCCGAGACGGCGTCCCGAAGACGCCGCTGCAGCAGAACTGCTCAGGCAAGCATGCGTCCATGCTCGCGACCTGCCTCATTTCAGGGTGGCCGCTCGACGGGTATCTCGATCCGAACCATCCGCTGCAACACCACATCACCGCGACGGTCGAACGGTTGACGGGTGAGAAGGTCGCTCACATCGGCATTGACGGTTGCGGGGCGCCGGTGCACGCCACGTCTTTGGTTGGACTTGCTCGAGCGTTTCGAACGTTGGCCCTGGCGCCGCCCGACACGGCTGAAGGACAGGTGGCGACGGCCATGCGCAAGCATCCGCACCTGCTCGGCGGCACTGGTCGTGATGTCTCTATCTTCATCGAGGAGATACCGGGCCTTATCGCGAAAGATGGCGCGGAAGGCGTGTACGCAGCCGCTACCTCCGACGGGCGATCCGTAGCCCTCAAGGTGGAAGACGGTGCCTGGCGGTCACGGGCCACCATCATCGCGGCAGCGCTGCAGGCTCTTGGTGTTGACCTTCGCTGGGCGGCCGAGCGTACCCATGAGGTCGCACTCGGCCACGGCCAGCCGGTCGGCGAAATTCGAGCCGTTGGAATTTCGGAAGCGGTTCGGCGAACCTGACACGATGGTGGCATGTCCGTGCCGCTGCATCCCAACGTCGAACCCTTTGCCTTCCTGCTCGGAACGTGGACCGGCGAAGGCTCGGGGGAGTACCCGACCATCGAATCGTTCGACTACCTCGAGACGATCACGTTCGGTCATGTCGGCAAGCCGTTCCTGGCCTACAGCCAAAAGACCACCGCGAAAGATGACGGCCGTCCGCTTCACGCCGAGGTCGGCTATTGGCGCTTCCCCTCACGTGAGCGGGCGGAGTTTGTCGTCGCCCATCCGACCGGCATCGTCGAGGTGGAAGAAGGCAAGTTTGTTGCCTCCGACGGCGGTGGACGGTTCTACTTGCACACCACAACCATCGGCCGCACCGAGTCATCGAAGGAAGTGACGGCGCTCGCCCGGGTCTTTGACATAGAAGGCGATTCGATGCACTACTCGGTGACCATGGCCGCTGTCGGGCGAACCATTCAGCACCACCTGTCGGCCACGCTGCAGCGGGTGCCATAGCTCGCGATCGCCGACTCCAACGAGTTGGGCCATGGACGCTACGCTCGCCGACGGAGGTGTCCGGGTACCTGGTGGGCTCCGCCGCCTTCAAAGCGGTTGGGACGAGCGAACCTCGTCCGGCGGGTTCGATTCCCGTCCACCTCCGCCAATAAGCCCTGGTCAGGGGCTGTGGACAACCCAAATTGGGCCATTTTGGTCACGGATTGGTCACAGAAAATTCTCGGCGCGCCGAGGTTCGCTCGCAGAGGTTCCCAGGCTGACCTCGCCCCGGTCACTCATTGTGGCGGTCGAGTTGGCCGACTGGAACGGCGCTCGCGTCGACTATTCGGCCGGCGAGGTGATCAACGAGTCAGCGCGTTCTGCCGCGTCTTGGTCGTCGCCGGGCATTACGTGGGCGTAGATCTTCAGCGTGACGCCAACGTCGGCGTGGCCGATCCGCTGCGACACAACTTTCACCGGGACGCCGGTGGCAAGCGCGGCCGTGGCGTAGCTGTGGCGCATATCGTGCAGCCGGATAACCGGTAGGCCTGCCGCGACCGCGAGCTGAGCGAACAGG
The DNA here is from genome assembly GCA_963791625.1 of uncultured Acidimicrobiales bacterium. Classification (GTDB taxonomy): domain Bacteria; phylum Actinomycetota; class Acidimicrobiia; order Acidimicrobiales; family Ilumatobacteraceae; genus JANMCE01. Next base: position 573,121 of record CAWBTA010000015.1, on the reverse strand, counting down.
TTCGAGAATCGTTCGGGGTTCGGGGCTGATCCATCGACGTTCGTGACGACGAGCCCACCGGTGTCTATCCAATCGCTGCCAGCCCGAAGCCGCTCTGCGGCTTGCTGCCGCTTTAAGGCGCGAATGGTAGTGACCATCGCAGGACCCATCGCGATTGTCCGATTGCCGCGCGATGTCTTGGGCGTGGACGTTGCGATCGTTGTGCCGTAGCGAATGCGAGTCGAACGGATCTGTATCGTCCTGGCGTCGAGGTCGACGTCGGACCAGCGCAGACCGAGAACTTCGCCGCGCCGCATGCCGGTCGTTGCGATCAACGCCCATACGCCGGCCCACCGATGGGACTGCACCGATACAGAGAAAGTCCGCAACTGCTCCGCCGACCAGGCCTGCATCTCAGGACTTGCGCCCTTCGGCGGATCCGCCGCGTCGCATGGATTCCTTTGGAGCTTGCCCCATCGAACCGCGTCACGAAACGCGCGAGTGAGAAGGCCATTTAAGTTGCGCACCGTCTTGACCGAGAGGCCCGGACCTGACTGCTTGCGGTTTCCGGTACGGCCGCTCGTGAGGAGATGACTGTAGAGGCGGTTCAGCGTTGACCCGTCGACGGCCTGGAGCTTGAAATTGCCGATGGTCGGGAGCACGTAGTTCCGGATCATCTGCTCATACGTCAGCGCAGTCGACGGGCGGATCGTGAGGCTTCGGGCCGGAAGCCATTCTCGTGTGAGGAACTCGCCGAGCGTGTCGTTGGCAGGTGGAACGAACAAGCCCCACTGCCTGTCGGATTGGAGCGCCGTAAGAGCGGCCTGCGCCGCCTTCTTCGACTCGAAGCCGCGACGACGTAGTTGCGTGCGTTTGCCGTCTGGACTGGCGAGATCGACGACAAAGAACCACTTGCCTGACGCGTCTTTCCTGATCGACCCCTGCGTTGCGATGGCGGCACTCCAATCACGCGGACTGAGCGAAATGCTATCGGTCTGGTTTGCTGCTGCGGCACTCGTGTTCCGTTCGAAAGTCGAGCTGCCGCGAAGCGACGGGCATCGCTTATGGACGGCTCCGAACGAGAGAGCACGAGCCGGCACAGCCCGACACGAATCGGCACGTCGCACGCCCGTCGATCGGTCAAGTACCGTGAGAAAAATTCCGGGCGGCTTCCCTCGGCCTGGCAGGCGGTCACCGAGCGCTGCCGATGCGCAATAACGATTGTTATGCAGGTGATACCTCGCGCGGAATAAGGGCCGTTACCGGGCGGGTCGACCTCGCCGATGCCGGCGTTGCACTCTGGCTGGAGTGTGCGGGTTGGACTCCAAGCGTTATCGGGCGGCGCGTGAGTACATCTCGTCACTGGCCAGTTTGCCGAGTGAGCGTGAGTCGAAGGTTACGAGGTCGACTCCTTCAAGGTCGGCCGATCCATGACGACGGAATGACCAAGTCGATTCGTGCGCTCGATGCGATTTCGGCCTGGTTGGCAGCGGTATCGACCGTTAGCGAAACTCGTCTGTCTGCAACGAGGAATGGTCGTGTGGGTCCGCGTCGGCGGATGAACTTCTTCCAGGCCTTCCAGACCTTGAGGTCAACGGAGGTGAGGACCGTCGCGACCTCGTTCCAGCTCTCCGATCCGTCGTAGGACTCCCGAAGGGCTCGCCGGACTAGGTGTGGCGGTCGAGGCGATGGCTTCTCGGCCGTTTCGATCTCGGCTTCGAGCATCATGAAGTAGCGATTCAGTTTCGAACTGCTGTAGCCGAGCATCAAGGTGGTCTCCGGGCGGCTGCCGTCGCGGTTTCGATGATGGACTCAAGCCGATCGTCAAGGTAGCCCTCAAGAGCGTCTGACTCCTTTGTGATTATGATGCCGACGGCTGCGGCCCGCGCACGTTGCGACACGAAGTCAAGAAGCGTCGCAGGGTCATCAAGAACGTCGGTGACCATCAGGAAGTCAGCCACTCCGGTCAGCCAGGCAGCTCGGCCCTTGCTGCCCGCGAGCGCAAGGCCGTGGGCCTTGATCGGGTCCATCCGTTCCAATGAAACAACCGTCTCGATGCATTCGGTAACGACCTCGGGTAGCAGCGTCACGGCTGCACGGCCCTGCTGCGCTGCGAAGTCGCGGCGAGCATCCTTCAGGATGTAGGTGGAGGCTCGTTCGGTCTGTTCGAGGGCCGTTCGGACGACATCTTTCGCGGTTCTTTCGATCCGTGGTCGGTGGCCGCGTCTGAGGGGCTCGGTCAAAGATTGCGATTTCCCTTCGATGCACCACGCCCGGGTTCCGCTCACAAGGCAATCGACCTCGCCGGCACCCATGGATGACTCGAAGTGCAGCCCGCGGTGTACGAAGTTCTCGCCGAAGACCGAGGTGAGCGATTCGGTGATGAGTCGCTCTGTGGCGTCTGCCCGGTGGCGCTGATACGCGGCAGCGAGCGCTGGGTCGTTCACGGCGAGCGCTCGCACCAGCTCGTGCACGTTGTGCGCCAGGCTCCACGGCAACGGAGCAAAGTACTGCTCGTCATCGAGACGGATGATTGGCCGGATAAATGCCTTGTTCTCCCCGAACGGGGATCTGAACTCGGGCTGGCAGCCGAATTCGACCGACGCAGCTGCGAGTAGCGCGGCCACTTGGTCTCGTGGAAGACGTACCGAGTCGGCAATGTCATCCGCCGTCCAGCGATGGGTCGTCGTCATCACGGTATGGATCGCCTCGAAGGCTTCGACGGCTTGCTCGTCGTCAGTTCGTAGCGGTCCGCGACGTCGTGCGTCGTGCATTCCGGTGACGCCCCGTTGCATCAGGTCATTCATCGCTCGAACGTGCCGCCGCACGAGTCGAACTATGTCGGACGGGCAGAAGCCGATTCGCTCGATGTAGTAGTGGCGATGAGGATCGAACACTGCAGCGTCGATGCGCTCAAGATGGACTGCGTAGCCAGCCATACGGTCAGACATCGCTTCAAGCCGGAGGAGGAAGCTCGTTGCGTCAAGCTCTTCTCGATTCGATCGACTTTCTTCGCTTGCGCGGACGAATAGGTCTGCGTTCGCTGCGTCGAAGACTCGTCCAAGAGCGACGATCGTCTCGTTGGTGACGGCTTCGGTGACAGGAGACGTACCCGCAGGACCGCTCAGTGCAAGACCTTGCAGATATTCGATCTTGGCGTCCCAAGTTGTCGTCGCGGGAGCGTCGTCCTGGGTCTCGGGTCCCAGCACGCCGCTTGAAGCGGGAAGGGCAATCGACTCCAGGAGATCGATCGGATTGTGTTCAAGGACGAGGTCGCGGAGTTTTGTGATTGCCTCAGGAAGCGCTACTGCTCGGTTCCCCATCTCCGATCGCATCGCCGCAACCATGCGTTCTCGGGCTGGCCCGGGTGGGAGCGTTTCACGCAAACTGGCTCGCCCCGGGCTTCGCGATTGGACCGGCACAAAGAGACCCTGTGGAACGCCAGCGTCTGTTGCAAGCGACCTTATGCGTGAGTCCATCGAGGAAGGCTAGGCCACCGTACGAGTGTTCGCTCAAAGGTTTTTCGTCCATGATCCGCAGTTGGGTCTGTCATTCCTTTGTGTTTGTTGAACGTGATCTGAGTCGCCACGAACGAAGGGTGGCCAAAGGATCAAATCCAACGTCCGAAAGGATAGAGCGAGAGGGCTACTCTGGAAGCTGTTGCGGTGTACTGCGGGATTGAATGTTGCTCGTTGGCCTGGACCGACCTCACCTTGCTCGCCGCCACCGACGGGACGGGTCGGCTGACGATCGGTCGGTCTGAGAGCGTCCGGTCCCCTGACCGGAGCCACAACGACCGTGCACTGCTCGCAAAAAGCGCGTCAAATGCCCGACGATCCCACTGCATCATGCCCGGACAGCAGTGTCACGATCGCTCAGTTCGTCGCGGACTTTGGGACCGCTGGCCGCGATGGCAGGTCGTTGCATTGAAACGACCATGAGCGCATCTGCTCGGGCCGAACTCGCGTGGCCTGTGACCTCGAAGTTCGAGCTACCGCGCTGCGATGTGGGCGGCATCAGCGATCGCGACCGTCTGAGCGATTGCCGGTTACGAGTGGTGCGGCTCGAAGTTGCGGATTGCCGCCTCCATCCACCTCACCCCTGGCTCGACGAATCCCGCGTCCGTAAGCGCGACGAACTCCACGGCACCACCTTCGTAGATCTGCGGTCCTGACGTCGAGAACGTGTGCGCCAGACGCTTGACGGTCAGCATGAACGTGTACAAGGCCTCGGCCGGATCAGCAGTGGGCCCGAACGGCGAACGGAGACGGGCGTCGATCAAGGTCGGGTCCTTCCAGTATCGATCGAGCGAGAGCGTTTCCGTCTCCACCCCAATCAACATCTCCAGTCGACCAATGATCCTGTCCGCTTTGCGAACTTCAGGCGTGTTGAGGAATAGGTGCCAGTCGATGGCTTCGAATTCGTGCAACTGAGTCACGTCCCCCATCGTGGCTGCCGTCCGGCCGCAACACAACCGCACTTTCGATCGCCGACCAGATGTCAGACGGCCGCTCCCAATCGCAACGCAGAACGCTCCGATCGGCCCCAACGTCCGGCGAGGTCCGATGCGAACAGCGCACGGGATTGGTTGACTCGATCGAACCACTGGTTGTGGCTGCCCAGGTGGAATGCTGGGCGGGTGTTCGTCCGCTTCGTCGTTGGGTCCGAAGGCCAACACCACAAGCAGCTCACCGGCATCTTCACCGAGGCGAGGCTTCTTCGTGACCGGGGCGAGCTCACCCACGAGGAAGAAGGTCGTCTCGCTGAACTGTACGAGTGGTTCAACGAGCATGTACCTGTCCCGCCGTTCTCGACTGGGCGTATCAGAGGTGACGTAGTCGCATGGTTCAAGCACGACGCTGGTGACCCTGTCACCAAGATGTGGAATCTCGCGGCGCTGCTTCGGGAGCACGGCGTGGAAGTGCGACTCTTGCGATCCATGAATCCTGGCCGCGTCGTGTACGAGGATCAGGTGCAGGTCGTCGTCGACGAATGGAACCGGCTGTAACAACTCAGGACTGCACGACAGCACCGTCTCGAGCACATAACGTTCACGATCGAGCGCCCCTCGACCAGCTCAGAACCGGCGGACACGGTGCCAATAGTCCCCTAGATACCCCGAACACTTCGCGAATGCTGACTGCGGCGACAGTCCCGTTGCATCCGGAACGATTCTGCGCGTAGCCGGGCTCAATCGAGGGAAGCCAAGGCGGGCGAACGACCCAGTACGTCGACGTCGGCCAAGATGGTCTCCGTGAGCGGAGAGCTATACCAGTTGGATGTAGTCGTGGCGCCGGTTGCCAGGCCGACACTCTGGAACAACTCGCCGATGCGTTGGCTGAATCTGCTCTGTGGCCGAGGCGGCTACGTGGTAACCGTGTACGAGCGAGGACTGTCGTTCCCACGGTACCGCCAGTACCTCGCCAGCCAACACGACGCAGAGACTCGGGCAAGTGAGCTCCGCGCTGCCGTACGCAAGGGCGACTTCAAAGTGACACAGTCGATCTGGGTCCGGCTCTAGGGCCCCGATCTGGGGGGCCTTCCTCGGGCGGATGTAAGCGCGGGCTCAACACGAGCACTGTCGTCGACTCTGGGCGTCGCCCAGCCGCCGTCAAGGCCGTTGAGCTTGGCGTCTTCGACGCTCGGTTGCACTAGTCCGCTCGGCCGTCGCAGTGGACGGCGCAGTCGGAACCGGCGGGTGCCGGGCGGTAACCGGCGCTCGGGATCGCCGCGCCGCCGCTTATGGGAACAGTACGTCGAGTCCGCGCTCGATCGCGGGAGGCCGTACGCAGGGCCCGTACGAAACGGTGCTCCCATCGTCAAACAGGAATTCGACTACGAGCGTTCGTGTCCGTTGATCACATCGTTCTGGTTGTGGCAAGGGATCTGGAAGAGGCAGACCGATTGCATCGAGCATCTGGGTGAATCTCGCACCGTAGTAAGGGCTCGTGTAGCCGGGCGGTGGCGTTGCGCGGCTCTGCACCACCGAGCCTTCCGGATAGGGCCGCACGTTGACCTCCGTCACCAGGGCCCGAATAGGAACTACCGAAGTGCTCGGTCGGCGCAGCGCCGGCGGAACCGCCGGCAACAGCGATGATGACGAAGACGAGCACGCCGTCACGGACAACGCGAACACAACTGAGATGGCCATACAAGGCGCAAGGCGGAGGGGCCAGCGTTGAATGGTCACGACACTCTGACGTTAGTCGCCGGCCAGAAGTTCCCGGTTGCCGAAGACGACGGGTAGCGACTTCGAGTTCCGTCCGATATCGCTGGTAGCTGGGCGTCTCCCGCAGTCGAAATGTCGCCACGGTGAATCGCAACGGTTCACGACATCGGTCGTAGCGGCCGGCCGCGACCCGTCTCGGCTCACCGGCGAACAGCCGACGACGTCGTCGAACGCTTCATCGCTTTGCCAGGGGCAAATGCTGGGCCGCACTGGCCGCGGTCTCTGAGAGTGATTAGCACGAGCCGAAGGCGACACTGGCGACGCGGAGGAGCCCGGACACGACGAGGGGCACGACCCACCGTCCGTGAGCGGTGGAGACTGGAACGGGAGGCAGCGGTCGATTCCCGCCCTGCGAAAGTAGACCAGGTCGACGCCACGGTCCTGCACGACAGTTGGGTGTCACAGACTCGGGCGCTTGGCTATGACCCCGCCACCCTCGTCGCTGACGTGATCGGTCAGGCAATCGAACGCCAACATGTGAACGAGCCTGAACGTGCGCTGATGATCGATGAGGCGATCACGGCGATGGGGGAGAAGCAGTCGTCGTGGCGACCGACCGAGCTGCATCGTGAACTCGGCGCGCTCGTCCCGACCGACACGGCCACCACCGCCGCAGACATCGTCGAACTGCTCGACGACCTCTCCGACCACATTGTTGCGACACGGTGTGTGGAGCTGTCGAAACCGGTCCCGGGGTATGTGCGGGTGCGCAAGGATGGGCGTCCGATCACTGAATCGGTGCTCGATCGGGCCCTGTCGACGCAGGCGATTTTGGATCAGGAACAGGCGCTGATCGAGTGGGTGGACCGGAGGTTGTTGTTTGACGGGCTCGACAACTACGAAGCCCTCAACCAATCGACCCGGCCGTTGGACAGTGCTCAGGCGCGGGCGGCGTGCGCGGTGGCGGGGCATGCTGACATCGTGTTCATTGTCGGTCCGGCTGGCACCGGCAAAACCACCGCGCTCGCACCGGCCGTCGCGCAACTCCACGCGGAGGGTCGTGCGGTGTTTGGTGTCGCACCGTCAGCCACTGCGGCGGACGTGTTGTCGTTCGAGACCGGCGTGGTTGCGGACACCGTCGACAAACTACTGATTGAACATCGTTTGCGCCGTGCGCCGCTGCCAAGGTTCCGGTTGCCGGTCGGTACCACGCTCATCGTGGATGAGGCGGGCATGATCCCGACGGCTCGTCTCGCGGAACTCGCTGACCTCGCGGACGTGTGTGGTTGGCGGGTGGTGATGGTTGGTGATCCGATGCAGTTCACCTCGGTCGGGCGTGGTGGCATCTACGGGTTGTTGACGGACACGTTCGGCGCGATCGAACTCGACCGTGTCCACCGCTTCACCCACGAGTGGGAACGCAACGCGAGTCTGCAACTCCGCGACGGCAACCCCGACATCGCCGAAATCTACGGCGATCATGGTCGGCTGCATGGAGGCACGAGCGTGCACATGGAACGCGCCGCTATCAACCGCTGGGCCGCCCACCGTGCGGAGGGTCGGAGTGTGTTGTTGATGGCACCGACGAACGAGACCGTTGAACGATTGAACCAATGCGCCCAAAACCACCGCATCCGCCACGGCGAACTCAACCCCACCGGACCGCACACCACCGCCGGGGTCTACAAGCTGTTCGCCGGAGACGAGATCGCTACCCGGCGCAATGACCGTGGCCTGGTGACGGATCGGGGTGAGATGGTCCGCAACCGCGCCACCTGGACCATCACCACCATCCACCCCGACGGCGCGATCACCGCCACCGGCAAACACGGCACCGTGAACCTTCCCGCCGCGTATGTCGGAGAGCATGTCGAACTCGCGTACGCGACCACGGGGATGGGTGCGCAGGGTCGCACCGTGGACGCGGCGATCACCGTCTTGGACGGGCCGACCGATGTCCGGAACCTGTATGTGCCGATGACGCGTGGCCGCGACACGAACGAGGCGTTCATCACTGTCACCGGTGAGCAGACCGCCGTCGACGTCTTCGCGCAGTGTTTGGCGCTCGACTGGGTCGACCTACCGGCCCACACCCGACAGGCCGAGCTGAACAACCAGCCAGCCCACCGGCCTGGCGTGCTCGACGGCGGCCAACTGCGCGACCTGTTCGAGCACCGACAGCGTATCGAAACCGTCCTGGCAGGCGCGAAGGGTCGGGTGCTGTCCGTTCCCGGTGGGATCAGACAAGCCGAAGGCGAACGCGCCAACGCAATCAGCAACATCGAGCGCGCCGGCGGGAGACGGCGGCGGCACAGAAGGTGATCGACCGATACGACCGGCCCTTGCACCGGCGCAAGCACATCAGCGAGATCCATAGCGCGAACATCGCCATTTCCAACGCAAAGGTGGCGATCGAACGCGCGGAGGAGGCGATCGAGCGAGCCGACCACCGAATCGTGGCCCTCAAGACTCACCTCGTCGAAGCGCGAGCTGTACTCGCTGACCGGGCGCCACACGACAACACGCTCGCCGACATCGACCAGCAACTCGGCGACGACCTCCGCATCCGCACACGAATCGTCAGTCTTGAGCAACCCGACCACATCGTGAACATCATCGGCGAACGGCCAGCGCCAGGCAACGCCGCGCTCGAATGGGACCGTGTCGCCGGACAAATCGACCAACACCTCGACGCCTACCAACACGACAGCATCGGCACAGACGCGATCGATCGCGCTGCCGAAACGACGCGGCTGCGCCAGATCAAACAAATCATCCAGCCCTACCAACGCCAAGCGTACAAACGCGACACCCCAGAAATCGACTTCGGCCTCAGCCTCTGACGTCAGAACGACCCGAACACACGACGCCGGGCACTTTCAGTGAGCGTGTTATGTGCTCCGCATTGACGGGACCGACCCGCTGCATCGCGCCGGCAGTGTGCGGGGTCGGATGGCCAGCGGCCCCGCGTTATCGAGTGCTTCCAGATTCGAGTTTGGTGCCCCGGCGTCGGAACCGTGGCGACATTGGGTTTCAGCCCAATGCGGCGGTCAACTGGTGACTGCGGACTGCATGGCGTTGAGGTAGCGGCTTGTGGCTGCGGTCTGTAGACGTCGTCGCGCTACTGGCGGGAATGTCCGAGCCAATAGGTGCCGCGGTCGAGACGCCGCCACGATCTCGAAACTGATGTCGCCGCCAGCCACACGAACGACGGTGAATGATTCTTCGCCCTGTTCTGGGTGCACTGACAACGTTCCGTAGGTAAAGCCGTAGCGGTCGGGCTGGTCAACAACGCCGACGACCCGGCACACCACCTCGACATAACCGACAGGTAGCGGCGCCGCCATCGCGACCACCACACCGACGGTCGGCGGCCCAACAGCTTCGACGATGAGACCGGCCCCCTTGTGGACCCGCCAGTTACGAAGCGCATCGACGGCACGGTCGAAAACATCGTCCCCGCCGACCAGCGATCGCGACCAGACATCGAGGCGATAGCCGGCAGGTGGAACTGCCGTCGCCGAGATGCCAACAGGCGCGTACGTCAGAGAATCGGACCCGCTGATCTCGGCGAGAGCGTGCAGTTCCGCTCCAGACGGTCGAGTGAAGCGAATCGCCACGCCGTAGAGTCTCCCGTACTGCGGCTACCGCTGCCAGACCTGCGGCTCGGCACGTAGCCGCCATCGCGTGTGTTCGCGTTATGTGTGTCCAGATCGCAATCAAGATCAACCGCATCGCGGCACTCATCGCACGTCGGGTGGTCCACCGGCTCAAGTGTCGCATAGCGGGAGGAGTGCGGGACGGCCGGTTCTCGCTACTTCTCGTTCTCGTCACGCCAGTGGCTGTTGCATCGGTGCTTGGCCTGCGTTTGTCAGTCGCCGCAAGGACCGTGGCCTTGCTATCTCGTCGCGCCAACGAGTCCGGTGTCCGTGAACGTGACGGTGACTTCGGCACCGAGCGCCGCCGCGATGCGATCAAGTGTCGGGAGGCTCGGCGAGATCCGGCCACCCTCGAGACGGGCAATCGCCGACTGCGTCGTGCCAACCATCTCTGCGAGTTCGCGTTGGCTCAGACCCTTCTTCTCACGCAAGGCCCGGAGCTCGCACGCGAGACGAATTGCGCGACCTGCACGGTCATAGCCGTGCTGACGTTCGGTGCTTTCGGCCCGCCGTGCCTTGATGTCATTCCAACTGGTCGTAGTCATGGAGTCTCCTCGTTCGCGGTGATGTGGCCGTCATCGACGCAGCGCTTCATCGCGCGGCGGGCTCGATCGATCTCGGCTCGTTCTCTCGGTTTCGTTTTCGTGAAGATAGTCAGGAGCACAATGACCCTTCCGGTTGCGATGTAGTAGCTGATGCGTGTTGGTTGGCGGTCGAGATAGAAGCGCAGCTCGCGAAGCTTGCCGTCGAGCTGGCGGGAGAACGGTTCGGTGAGGTGCACGCCTTGTTCGGCGAGCAGATCTATGTATCGCTCGGCCTGACCGAAGTCGTCGTCGGTCAGCGAATTGAGCCATGCGGTTACCTCTGGTTCGGTTTCGACCGTACCCCAACCCATAGCAGGGATGCTATCACCACGCCGCGGGAATCGGCATGGGCAGTTCAGCGTGGCCTGCCGCTACGTGTCCGATAACACCGCCCCGAATCCCGGTCGACGGCTCCCGCAATCACACGCATAACGGCCCCATTGCAGTGCGCCGGATCACCGGCCCGGACAATCCGCCGAAGCGGACGCGGACCACGCGAAGTGGTGCGGACTTACACAGTTGGATACCGCCGAATTGGATCACGGTTGCCGAACAACAATGTATCGAATACGATACCGTTGTGAAGTTCGCAGAGACACTGTTTGAGGCACGTATGGCCGCTGGCCTTACTCAGGCTGAGCTGTCTACGAGAAGTGGCATTGCGCGTCCGAACATCGCAGCGTTCGAAGCTGGTCGCCGTGACCCGCGTTGGGACACGGCGATCCGGACACTCGAAGCCGCCGGTGCGGTCGTCGAGGTCGTCGAGCCGATCACGTGGACCTGGACGGCGGGTCGTCGACCGTACGCGGTCCCTTCTCGCTTGTGGCGCCTTGACCTGCGGGATTCCTTCAGGGTGCTGACCCCCGGTCTTCACTTGTGGTGGAGCGGGCCTGCACTACGGCTTGATCTAGCGAACCGTGCAGACCGAATCCGAGCGTACGAATTGATCCTTCGAGAAGGAGCGCCCGAAGACATCGGTGCGACCGTCGATGGTGCACTGCTCATCGACGCGTGGCCCGATCTCGTTCTTCCGACCCAACTTCGGCAAGCGTGGCAACCGGTCCTCGACCGGGCGCGACCAGAACTCGCAGACGCCTCATGAACGAACTGTCACCCGTTCAGCTTCGCCTCGCCCGCGTGCTGTTCGAACTCCCCGAGGCCAACGGCTACGCGCTGGCCGGTGGGGCGGCTCTCATCTTGCGTAGGGTCGTCATCAGGAGCACTCGCGATCTCGATGCCTTCATCGGTGCCCGTCCAGGACCCGACTCTGGAACCGTCGACGAGCTCGCTGACGCGCTTGCAGCAGCGCTCCGACAACAAGGTTGGGAGGTGCGAGCCGCGCGTCGGCACCCAACGTTCTGCCGGTTCGTCGTTGACTGCGACGGCGAAACCGTGGAGGTCGACCTTGCAGTCGACTCCCCATCGCTCGAAGCACCCCAGCAGGTCGATGGCATCCCGGTTCTCACACCCCTCGATCTCGCCGCTCGCAAAGTTCTTGCGATCGTTGATCGGCTCGAAGCCCGCGACTACACCGACCTTCATGCACTCGCGGCTCTCGTCGGTCAGTTGACGTGCATCGATGCCGCGCTCTCGATGGACGCGGGGCTTCGCAAGAGCGACATCGCCGAAGCGTTCGACCGCGTTCAACGGCTGACCGACGAAACCTTCCCGCCAGCATCCGACAATCCCGCATCGATACGCGGGTACTTCACGGCATGGGCCAACGATCTGGCTGCCGATTGACGGACTCAAATCAACCCGTTGAACGAGGGCAAACCACGACTATGGCTCCGGCCGCTCGATAGTCATCGTCACTTTGTGTGGCCGAAAATAGAGCAAGGATTTCAGCCGCCTCCGCGCAGAGCGAGGCTTGGGTTGGTCACGGATTGGTCACAGAAAATTTGATACTGCCCGATATTGGACGACACAAGCCGACATGGAGCCGACACAAAAAGTGCCTCTGAACAGGACAGACGCGCACTTGACAGCACGAACCGACACGGCGAAACACGAGGTGCGCCGGGTTCGATTCCCGTCCACCTCCGCCGTCGGGTTTCTGGCCGTTCAGGAAGGTGCCTCAGAGGCAGCGGCAACGTTCAGGCGAGACCCCTGCTCAGCCCGACCACACTTGGATCTTGATCGGCGTTGGGTTGTAGCCGTTGCACGGGTTGTTGATCTGTGGGCAGTTCGAGATGATCACGCGGACGTCCATGTCGGCGCGCAGATCGATGTAGAGGCCTGGCGCCGAGATGCCGTCGACGATGCCGGTGGTGCCGTCCTCCTCGAAAGTCACGTTCATGAAGAAGTTGACGTTGGCCACGATGTCCCGTTTCGAGAGGCCGAGCCGTAACGCGACGTCGAGAAAGTTGTCGGCGCACGAGTGCTGCTGCTCGGTATGGCGGCCATAACGGACACCGTTCACCGGCTTGCTACACGTGCCACCGATCGTGTCGTGGTACTCGCAGGTACCACCGACGATCGTCATCATCGAAACACCCTCGTTCGACATCAACCGGGTGCCCGTCACGAGATACATGTTGCGCTGGGCGGTGATTGTGTCGGCAGCCGAATAGCGATGGACGGAGTCGTGCGCGTCGTAGAGGAGGAAGTCGATCGCCTGGTTGCCCTCAAGATCGATCGCCCGCATCGTCTGCCCGGCGCGGACCACGCCGGTCCACGATGAACGGGGCGGCACGATGTCATCAACGTCGAGCATCCGATCGGTCGCGCCGCTCATGTCGACACCTCTGCAATCATTGCCTCGGTGTTCTCGAAGAGGCGCTCGCGCTCGGCGGAACCGCCGCGGAACGGATCGGGCGCCGGCCTCGACATCGAGTGCGCCGAGACCCGAACCGGCGCGGCCGTGTACGTCGACCGGTCGTCCAAGCGATGCGGGGAGTTGGCCAGAACGACCACGAGATCCATCTCGAGCGCGCAGTGAGACCGAGCCGCCCGGCGGCCCGCCGTCAATCAAGCTGATCGATCCGTCCTTTGCCACGACGGCCTGCTTGAACAGATTGAGGCACGGACCGATGTCGGCCCGAACGAGACCGAGCCGCGCCCCCGCGACCGCCATGAGGTCGCGAGCGTTCGGCGTCGAACAACCGAGCGAGCCGGAACCGTACCGGCGTTCGTTGTCGGCCCGGTTCGATCCTCCGCACAGCGCGTCATGACGGCCGCTGGTGTCGTCGATCACGGTGAGCAGGATGCGACCCATGTCGGAGAGCAGCAGCGTTCCCTGACCGATGTACGCCTGCCAGGGGATCTTCATCGTGTCCCCCGGGTTGAAGCGCTCGCCCGGATCGTGCGCATTGAAGGCCAGGAGCTGGACGCACGCGTCGCCCTCTGAATCGTCGAACCTGATCACGGTGTCGCGCCGCACCCGATGCGCGATGGCATGCCCTGCGCCGAGCACCTGCTCCCACAGGACCGTCATGAGCCTCTCACGCACGTAAGCTACCGCTCCCGGGCGGCGAGCACGCTCGGGGGGGAACCCGACCGTGCCCGCCTTTCGAACGGGCGGCTTGTCGGAAAAGATGCCTTCGCTGATGGTGTCGTAGAACTCGTCAAAGCACTCGACCGTGTCGAAATAGCCATCAACAACCACGTCGAGCAACGTGCTTCGATCGCTACACCGAGCCGCCGGCGATCTCGATGTTGATGCCCGTCAAGTACGACGAGGCGGGCGAGAGCAAGAAGCTCACCACTTCGGCCACCTCGTCCAGCGAACCGAACCGCCGCATCGGCACCATGGAAATCATCTGGGCCGCAACCTCCGTCGGGTCGGTCGAATAGTATTGGCTGTTGGCCGCAGCCTGCATCTCGACCTGCTTGTCCCACATGGCTCCAGGCCCAATGAAGGCCGGAGAGATGGAGTTCACCCGGATATCGAACGGTGCCAAGTCTTTGGCACTGCTCTTCGTCAGCGCGATGACAGCGGCTTTCGAGGCCGAGTAGCCCGCCATGTTGGGCGCGCCGCTCACCCCGGCCATTGACGCAGTGTTCACGATGACTCCGCCAACACTTGCCGCAATCATTCGGGACGTGGTCTCGGCAATGACGTTGAACGCTCCAATCACGTTGACGGCAAAGACGCGCTCAACATCGGATGTGGGCATCTGGTCGACGCGGCTGAACACACCCTGGTAGCCCGCGTTGTTGAAAACAAGGGTCGCAATCCCCACGGACGTCTCAATGAAATCGATTGCTCGCTGAACGTCATCGCGGTCCGTTACGTCGAAGGGAGCTTCCAAGGTCGCGCACCCAAGGGCGCGAAGGTCGGTTGCGCGACCGGCGAGTCGGTCGGCGGCCGCTGGGTGATCGGCAAGGACAATGCATCGGTTGGAGTTGGCCAGCCGTTTGGCGGCGGCCCATCCAATGTCGCCTGCGGCTCCGGTAATGAGCACGACTTCTTGGCGTGGCGTCGTCGTCATCGCGCCATCTCCATCGCCGAGGGTTGGCGAGGTGGTCGGCCGCTGACGAGCCGGTTGGCATCGCAATGGCTCGAATCGGACTGCGGGTGGGTGGTGCGGAACGTCGGCGGCATTTCAACATATTCCCACAGTCAAACCAACAAGTTCCCACAGTTCGATGCGGCCCTGGCATCATCACGTCGAGCACGATCAGATCGGTCGGCCACATCTCAGACCCGCTTGCGTTACGCGCGCTGTGTAATCGCAGCACTCCGTCGGCAACGAACGGTGAGCCAACGCGACTCGATCTTTGTTGCAACGTCGTCCATCAGGGCTCTCGTAATGCCGAGACCTCGTCCCGTCCTGGCATCGGGGCCCGCAACGGTCCATCCATCCGGGTTGAGAACATGCTCATCAACGTGGTCGCAGGAGCCTGCGATTTCGACGACCCACCATCGTGAGTCCGTGAAGTCAACCGTTACAAAAATATCGCTGCCGATGCCGTGCTCAATGGCGTTCGCGGTGAGTTCGCTGACGACGAGTTCGAAGTCATCCGTGAGCGGCCGGGGAGCACCATGGCGCATCAGGGATTGGCAGACGAACGTTCGCGCCGATCGTGCGCTGCATGGTGTGCACGCGAACGATCGTGAATCTCTGCCACCGTTGCCACTCGCTGTCGTGAGGTCGGCGCGATCTGCCGTTTCGTCGCGCCACGCCATGGCTACTAGGTACCCGGATGACGGTCTCAATAAACAGCGAGCAGCGCTTCGGTCCCTTTGACCTAGGCCCGTGCGGCTCGTGCCAACTCTGGAATCGCCATTGGGCGTAACGCCGGAGCCCTGTTGTGGATGGCGTTTGCCAGCACGATGGCGGTGGTTTCACCAACGGTGCTCCAACGGAGCGTCTTGGATGCGCTCGTTGCGGCGCGGACGGCGGCCTCGCGGTCCGGTCCGGGCGACAGAAGCCGACGAATCGCGTCGGCGAACCCGGTCGGGTCTTCAGAGCCGACGAGGATGCCGGCACCGTCGGCGAGCACGTCTTGGGCGTAGCGGTAAGGCGTCGATACCACCGGGCACCTGGCCGCAAGCGCGAAGGTAAGGGCGCCAGAAACGATCTGATCCTCGCCCAGATACGGCGTGCAGAACACGTCGGTAACCGCAAGCAAATCGGCAATTTCCTCGATACCAAGGAACTTGTTGAGGAAGACGACGTGATTCTGCAAATCGAGATCGCGAACGAGTTCGACAAGCCTGTTCCGATACTGCTCGCCTTGCGTGCGCAGTACTCCCGGATGGGTTCGACCCGCTACGACGTAGCGCACCGTTGGGTGGTCGACGACGATGTCGGCCAATGCACGTATTGCGAGTTCAATACCTTTACCTTCGGAGAGGAGGCCGAACGTTGAGAGAACGGGTCCCGTCGCTGGTAGCGAGAGCCTCTGCCGAATCGCAGCCCTGTCGACGGATGCGTAGAGCTCTGCCGGGGCACCGTGCGGAATGATCTGCAGCTTTCGTGCCGGTGCAATTCCTTGTTGAAGCACGAGGCGCCGCGCCGTGGCAGTGAAAACGGTCACGACCACCGCGCCTGCGCAGAGCTCTGTCAGGGTCGCCGTCTCGTGCCGGGCGAAGCTTGGCAGCACGGTGTGCAGCGTCAGTGCGTACGGAATAGTCAATGCCGCCGTGAATGATGCGATGTGGCCGCCGGCGACGCCGCCGAAGATGCCGAACTCGTGCTGAATAAGCACGACGTCGCATCCGAGATCGTTGACTCGTCTGGCCGCTTGAACATATGACGAGCGGTCGTTGCGACAGATTGACTCTCCTGCCGCGGACCAACTCGAATCGTCACTGTCGTCCGATACCGGGACAATCGTCACGTCGACGCCGTTGGAGCGCAGTGCATCTTCGACATCGGCGGTAAAGGTGGCGATGCCACAGCGGGTGGGCGGGTACGTTCCAACAATTGCTACGTGCATGAGAGGGTTGTACCCGTCGCAGACGACCTCCAAACGCCCCGGCGTCAAGACTTCTTGGTACCCGTTCTCGCCGTCGAGCGGGCATCAAGGCAGGTAGTGGATAACGACTACGACGATGTCGTCATCTTGTGTCGATTGTGCGGTCATGGCCGCCACGAGATCCTGTGCCATCGTGGATGCGTTGTCGTGCACGATGATCTGGGCGGTCGCTTGAAGCCGAGCCAACCCGACATCGAGTGATTCGGATCGGCGCTCAATGAGGCCGTCCGTGTAGATCACCACGAACGAACCAGGTTCAAGAACAAACGACCGTTCACAATGCTCGTGTCCTTCGAGCGTGCCGAGTGGTGGCGAACCAGCTTCATCGGCCCAGAACGATCGCCTGTTTGGAGGAACGATGAGCATCGGAGGATGGCCGGCTGAGGAGTACGTCGATTCTCCAGTTGCGGGGTCGATAACGACGCAGCACGCGGTCACGAAGTCGGTGCCATCGGGTCCCCTTGCGGATGCGTCAAGTGCGTCGAGCATCGCAGCTGGCTGTCCGTCTGTTCCTGGTGCCAGAGCGGCGACGGCGGCACGAAGGTGACCCATTGCCACCGCTGCCTCTAAGTCGTGACCGACCACGTCGCCAACCATCACGCCGATGCGGCCATCGGGCCACTGGAAGGTGTCGTACCAGTCACCGCCGACCTCTAATACTGCGCTGTCGGCCTGATAGTGAGCGCTGATTGCCAGTCTCGGGTGCTGAATGAGGCTGGCCGGCAAGAGTGCACGCTGGAGTCGAACGGCTATGCGGCGCTGCTGCTCAGCCAACTTCCGGTAACGCTCGTCGCTCTCGGCCAGCGCAAGTGCCGCCCGTAGCCGCTCCGTCTCATCCTTGAAAACGATTGCGAATCTTCCCGCCGGTCGTACCGGCATCGTGAAGACATCGAACCAACGCCCCATGGCGTCGGAGCCCTGCTCGAACCGAATGTGCTCGCCGCCGAGAGCGGCCCGCGCATAGGTGGCTACCCAATGTGGCTCAAGATCGGGAACAAGGTCGTACGCCGTGCGGCCGACGGCATCAACCAGGCCGGTCATCTCCTCGAACACGCGGTTGGTCTCCAGGAAGCGGTAGTCGACGGCGCGTCCGTCATCGTCGACAATGATCTCGCAGAGGCAATAGCCCTCATCAATGGCCGAGAAAAGTTCACGGAAGCGATAGTCATGGCCGTCAGACCGATCGGGCTCATGTCCTGCGTCGTCATGCCGCGAAGGGGTCATGCAGTCGTCCTCTCCATTCGGCCAAGCCGTTTGGTCCAGACAGTTCCTAGCACTCGCCACCGAACTTGTCTGCCTCGTTCGCTACAAGCGCGTCGCGTGAACCTGGCGGGACATCACAACCCGCGTGTCGTTGTCGCCGTGCTCGACTTTTACGACATCCATCAGGCTGTTCATGATGGCGAGCCCGCGCCCGCGCGTTTCGCTGAACGTTGGCTCCTTCCACACGCCGTCGTCGCTGATTTCGAAATGCAGCGTGGTGCCGAGGACTGATGCTTGAACGGTGATGACCGCCGCTTCGGAGATGCCAGCGTGTTCGATGGCGTTGGATACGGCCTCGTCGACGGCAAGAACAACGTCTGAAATGTGGTCGGCGTCCACTTCCGAAAGCCACGCGCGTAGCGCACGGCGCATGGGCGCGAGTGAGCGGGCGTCGGCCGCCAGGCTCAAACTCAGCGCTCTCGGAGCCAGTGTCATGGAACCATTGTTGACACTGCAGAGCGGAAGGTGATGGATTGACGACCGTTCATCCGCCTGCCTTTGCTTGTCGATCCTGGTGAGCCCGCCAAATCAGTTTTGTAGCAGACGCAATCGCGCGTCTCCGCATGCGCTCACGGGTGGGCTGGCAAGGCTAATTCCTGGGACTTGCGGTTTTCTTGCTTGCGGCCTTCTTTTCCTTGTCGGCCTCGCCCTTACCCGTGCCCTTGGCGGCAGTGTCCGGGGCCGATCCCTTCTTCTTGTTGCTGTCCTGGTCCGCTAAAATAGCCATACCGTTCTCCTGGTCATCCGATGTGCGCCTAGCTGCGCAGTGCCAGTCGAGTACCCGTTGTCAACGGTGGCTAAACCCGTTCGGCGATGTGTTCCGGCACGTCGTCGCCATTCCTCAATCGGCGAATTTCGAGACACCCTGGAGCGAAGCCTTGCTCCACCCGATTACGTGACGGTGAACGCCGTCTGACTTGTCGCTTGCTGCGGGACGTTGAGTGATTTCACCATTCCCGCAGCAAGTTGGCTCAGCGTCCATGGCGCGCCGGTCCGTCCTACGTCGAGCGTGATGGGGTCGCTCGGCCGACGACGTAGTGTCGTAACGGAACGCCACGCCAACCGGTAACGGCCGTGAGGAGAACCCTATGGAACAGCGACGATTGGGTGCCAACGGGCCGCATGTCTCGGCACTCGGACTTGGGTGCATGGGCATGAGCTACCACCGAAGTACCGCCCTGTCCGCAAGTGAGGCAAACGCGCTCATCCGCCACGCCGTTGACCTGGGGGTAACACTGTTCGATACCGCTCAGGTGTACGGGCCGTTCACCAACGAACGTCTCGTAGGTGAAGCGCTCGCACCCGTGCGTGACCAGGTGTTGATCTCGTCCAAATTTGGACTGGTCGATGTCGAAGGCAACCCGCAGCATTCGAGCCACCCGGACCTCGTCAAGGCCACCACCAATGCGTCGCTGCAACGCCTCGGCATTGACACGATCGATCTGTTGTACCAGCACCGTGTCGACCCTGACGTACCGATTGAGGACGTTGCCGGGGTGGTCAAGGACCTCGTTGCCGACGGCAAGGTGCGCTACTTCGGGCTGTCCGAAGCTTCCGCCAGCACCATTCGCCGGGCCCACGCGGTGCACCCGGTCACGGCAGTGCAAAGCGAGTACTCGCTCTGGTGGCGTCGCCCTGAAGACGACATCCTCGCGACGTGCGAGGAGCTCGGGATCGGGTTCGTGCCCTACAGTCCGCTTGGGCGAGGTTTCCTCACCGGCGCGATCGACGAAAATACCGTGTTCGACGACGACGACAACCGCAACACGCTCCCGCGTTTCACGGCTGAGGCGCGCCGAGCGAATCAGACTGTGGTCGATCTGCTGAGGTCGATTGGCGACGCGAAAGGTGCTACCCCGGCACAGGTCGCGCTGGCTTGGTTGCTTGCTCAGCGTTCGTGGATCGTGCCCATACCCGGTACTACCAAGATCGCTCGTTTGGAGGAGAATCTCGGTGCCCCCAACGTGCACCTCACCGTCGATGACCTAACCGAAATCGAACGGGCCGCCGCGGCGTTCACCGTGGAGGGTGACCGATACCCGGCCGACACCGAGAGCCGCACCAACCGGTGAGAGACGAAGGAGCGAAGGTGGCGCAGGAATCGAAGACCGTCCGCAAGATGAGCCCGAAGACGATTGAGGCCGACGAGTCACTCCGCCGGTTTCATGCCGGGTCGGCCGGTACGTCCACCGCTCAAAATGTATGGCGTTGGGCACTGGCCGGGATGCTCATCGTTGCTGGTACGAGCCACCTGACCTGGAATCGAAAAGCGTTCCTCACCCAAGTGCCACGGTGGGTTCCGATGAACGCGGATACTGTCGTTCTCGCGTCCGGCGTCGTAGAAATCTTGCTTGGCCTGTCGCTGGTCGTTTTCCGTAGGAAACGGATTCCGGTCGGCTGGGTCGTCGCAGGGTTCTTCGTCGCCATATTCCCGGGCAACATCTCGCAGTTGATGACTCATAGTGATTCCTTCGGTCTCGACACCGATGCCAAGCGGGCGACTCGCCTCGTGTTTCAGCCACTGCTGGTGATCTGGTCCCTCTGGTCAACCGGCGCGTGGGCGGCGCGACGGGCGACATGATCCGCACCCGCGTCTATTCCAATGGCATCCTCGAGGAGGCTGACTTTCCCGTCGCTAACGTTTCGGAGCAGCTCGCCCGCGAGGGCGCCATCGTATGGGTTGACTTCTGTGGTCCATCCGCCGAAGACCTTCACGAACTCGCCGAGGAACTTGGCCTCCACGAACTCGCCATCGAGGACGCTCTTGAAGCACATCAACGCCCGAAGCTCGACCACTATGCCACCCACAAGTTCCTTGTTTGCCATGCCGTGCAGCTTGACGATGACGGTGGTCTCGTCGTCGCCGAAATCGACGCGTTCATCAACGATCGGTGGTTGGTGACGGTCAGAAGGAATGCGGACTTTGACCTTGAGCCCGTACTTGCCCGGTGGGATCGATCCGGTGACCTTGCGATCCATGGTGTCGGCTTTCTCCTGTATGGCTTGCTCGACGTGGTCGTTGATGGCTACTTCGACACGGTGCAGAGCTTTGACGAGTTCTACGACACCATCAGCGAAGGAATCTTCTCCGAAAAGCCGATCCCGCCGTCGGAGCAAAAGCACTGGTTCCAAACCCGTCAGGCTCTCATTCGGTTCCATCGATTGGTGGTGCCCATGCGAGAAGCGGTAAGCGCCCTCATGCGACGAGAACACTCGGCCATTGCGGACTCCCTGTACCCGTATTACCAGGACGTTTATGACCATGTCCTTCGTGTAACCGAATCGACCGATGCTCTGCGAGATCTGATCGCCACCATTGTGGAGACCAACTTGAGCTTGCGGGACTACCGCACCAATCAGATCGCGAAGCAGGTGACCAGCTGGGCCGCCATCATTGCGGTGCCCACACTAATCACCGGCTGGTACGGCATGAACGTTCCGTACCCGGGCTTCGACCAAGCCTGGGGCGTCTGGGCTGCCGCTGCACTGGTCGTCGTCGTGTCAGGAGGTTTGTACACGGTGTTCAAGCGAAAGGAATGGCTGTAACCGGCGCTGATGTTTGTCGAAAGCCGTGGCCGGAAGCCCTAGAACGCGGAGCCCCCGCCCTTGTAGTGGAAGACAACGAGCGTGGCGTCGTCGCGGAGATCATTGCTGCAATGCTCGAGCAGCGAACGTGTGAGTCGGCGCGTCGTTTCAGCCGTCGACATTCCGTCGAGTGACGCACGCACGAACAACTCGCCGAGCCGTTCGACACCGAACACCGATCGGTCGGCGGCTCGTCCTTCTATAACGCCATCGGTGAAGAACAGGATGCGATCGTCGGGCTGAAGCGTATTTTTCATAACCTGGATGACATCGCCACCCAACCCCATCGGGAGCGACGGCGTGCAGACAAGATCACCACAGAGCGTTCCATTGCGGACGAGGAGGGGAAGGTGGTGACCGGCGTTGATCCACACGAACTCGGCGGTGAGTAGGTCGATAGAACCGATGATGCCGGTGACGTAGTAACAGTTGCCGAACTGGTGCTCCATCGCCTGATCAACCTCGCGGTACGCATCAGCCAGCCCGGCGCCTTCACGTCGTATGTTCCGGATGGTGTTCACCGCAAGTGTCGACTTCAGAACGGCGGGCAAGCCGTGTCCGACCGCGTCGACTATGGCGAAGTCGAGACGGTCTGCGTTGAGTGCGTAGTCAAAGGAGTCACCACCGGTTGAATACGCGGGTTCCAATGTTCCGCTTATCGCCGCTGCGGGCGTTGAGCAGCTCAGCGGAGGCAGCAGATCCCACTGCATCTCTGCCGCAATGGAAAGAGGACGAGCCCGGCGCGCTTTCAGTACGACATCGCTGTAACGCCGCTTACTGACGATGGTGAGAACCAGGATCCGCACGGCGGAGTCGAGATTGCTCGTGTCACCGTTGAACGTTGGTCCGTGCTCGATTTCGAGAACGCCAAATCTCTCGGACCCTTCAGCCAGGCAGATGCGAGTGATGGCCGGCTCACCTTGGGTTGTGATTGCCTCGCCGAAGCAGAAGACACGACCAGCGATCGTACCTTCCAGGCCGAGGCCCTCCTCACGCGCCCCATGCTCACCGAGAGGGATCAGCAGCTCATGGCCGTAGTCGACAATGAGAATTCGCGCCGCCGTTGCCCCCACGATGCCTGCAAACATCGGGCCAAGCTCAGCGAGACGATCAGGTGGGAGATCGGTTGTCGCCGCAAGAAACTCGGTCAGAGCCTTAAGGGATGATCGTTCGGTGGATTGCACCATTATCCCAGTGACCCCATGACCGTGAAGCTACCAAGGTTCCCGTCGGTGCGCGTCGGGATGCTGGCAATGCTCGTGGCGTTGGCGGTGGTTGCCGTTCAAGACTTGCTTTGATCAGCTGGCGGCTTCCGACATCGTCTCGACGAGCGAATGACCAAGGTTTGTCGCCGCCTTTGTGGCTTGCTTGCTGAAGCTGGCGAGGTGGTCTGCGCCGATGCCTGCGATTCGGCTTGTCTGGTCAGCACTCACTGATGCCGCGTGCTCCACAGCCTTACGCGCCCTCCGTCCGAAGAGGGCCGCAGCGCCAAGTGCTCCTGCTTCCAGCTTCTCCAATTTCGACTTCTTGCCCATCACTGCAGTGGAGGCTCGGCTCAAGTTCTCGTTCGCACTCGCCGCGGCCCGGTGGGCGGCCTTGCCGGTTCGCCAGCGCAGAGATGGCGCGCCGTTCTTATCAACTGCGGCGAGCACAAGCCCGCCAACCATCGCACAGTTTTTCAGGAAGGCGGTGCGCTGTTGCGCACGCACGGCAGGATCGGTCTCCTCCCAGAACCGGTGCCCAGCGAGCGTTGTAGGAACAAGACTGGCAGCGAGAACAGTTGAAGCAAGCCGAGGAGCCCATCCCAAAATTAAAAGGGTGCCGGCTGCGAGCTGAACACCACCGTTGATCCGAACAAGTTTTACCGGGTCGTCTGTCGTCCCCAACATTTTGGCAAGAGGACCCGCAACATATTCGGCCTTCGCTGCCTTCGACTGTGGGTGCCGCACGGCATCCATTCCTCCGGCAAGAAATATCGGGGCGATGGACGAGCGAGCAATCGTTCTGGTCATGGTCACACCGGTGGACTACCCGAGCAGCGAGCGGCTCAAACCTGCGGCGGACCTGAATCGATCTCGACGGAAATCCGTTGCTCGGGGCGACGCTCTTCCTGCTTCGCCATTGCTATCAACATCTGCCTGTCGGCACCGGTCAGCGGCGGTTGAAGCAACGATCGGGGCCAGAGGCGCTCGACCCGTACCACCGTCACCTCGAGGCCATAGATGACCACCTGGGAAGCGAGAAGGAAGAAGGCAATGAGGCCGAGCGCAGCTCCAATCGTTCCGTACAGCTGCGAGCTACGACGTAGCTGATGGGATACGAGTCGCAAACCGATCGTTTGCAGGGCCACCCAGCCAACCGCGGCAAAGGTCACGCCGGGGAGAAGATCGACAAAGCGGAGGTTGCGCGGACTCATCAGCCAGAACAGCGACAGAAACAGGGCGAACACGATGACGAACGATCCGACTAAGCCAAGCGTGCCTGCGGCGGGAGAGTTGGAAATGAGCGAGCCCAGTGCGCCAAGAATGGTGCTGGCGACCACGCCCACGCCAAGGAGTGCAAACACACCCATGCCACGACAGATGCGAATTGCGAAAGCAGGTCGATCTTTGTGAGGAACATGCCAAACCTCATGGAACGCGTACTGCAGCGTCTGGGTTGCCCCGAAACCGCCCCACAACAAACCGGCGAGCCCGACCGCGAGCCCAAGACCGCTGCCGTGCAGCGCCTTCTCTCCGCTTGTCAGTTCGGTACCCACCACCGGGAATTGCGCCAGACTAGAAGCACGGAGCCGCTCGGCAAGGGCAGGATTTCGGTGAGCGAGAAATGCAGTCATTGTCACCACCACGAGTGTGAGCGGAAAGAACGAAAGGAACGCGTAGAACGAGATGAGAGCACCCAGCTGGCCGCCGCGATCATCGCCGTACTTCTTCACCACACCGACGACGAATGCGAGGGGCTTTGATTGCTGCTGCATTCGGTCGATTGATCGAAGCGTCTGCGCAACAGGGTTCACGTAGTGACTCACTCGTCGAGAGCGATGAGGACCTTCATCGATAGGTCACCTTGCGGCGGGTGATGGTGGGCATCAGCAGATTAGCCAGCGACACCACAACGCCGATGGCAATCATGAGCCAGCAATAAGCCGACAGAAGCGAGATCGATGCGAAGCGCTCGGGCGCAGCCAACCCGACAACGCCCCCGATGGCGAGAAGTACGCCGAAGAACACCGACGAGTTACGCGAGGTGAATGCCGCGCCAAGCAGGATCAGGCCAGCGCCGGCGCTGATCAACGCCAGCAGCGGAGAGTACGTCATTCCAACCACTTTCACGATCGGAAGTTTGAGCCCGTCACTCAGGCCCGTCTTGGCCAGCGCGATCAATCCGAGAACCAGCAGGGCAATACCACCAGCTGCGGTGATTGCCTGAGCCGGAGTGATTCGGCTGTAGCGGTCGACGCGTTGGGTGGTGACGGGCGGGGGAAGCGCTTCGGAAATCTGCACGTTGGGATTGATGTTGGGATCCGACATTGAACCTTGCTCCATCTTGTGGCGTATCGACACCGTCCGGTGGGTCGACGACCCGTGTCGTGACTGGCACTACCCACGGTTCATCTTTCGCAAACATGCGGGTTAGTCGGCGAAGACTGCTCGACTGTGTTCGATGAAGAAGGTGTGGTCGTGGCCGACGTTCGGGTCGGTCGAGATGACTCGCCACGTTCTACTCAGATCTTCAACGGTCAAACAGTGATTGTCATGTTTGACCGACGTCGTGGTCGGGTACCAAACGGCCATGAAGACATACACACTCCCAGAATTGCCGTATGACTACGGCTCGCTCGCCCCGAATCTCTCGGCTGAGCTGTTGGAGCTTCATCATTCAAAACACCACGCGGCCTACGTGAAGGGTGCCAATGAGGCCCTCGAAAAGCTTGCCGACGCCGAACCGGCGCAGCTCCCTTCACTTGAGCGATCGCTGGCCTTCCATCTCGGTGGACACCAACTCCACTCGCTCTTTTGGAAGAGTATGACACCGGGCGGCGGTGGGCCCCCGGAAGGAGAACTGGCCGCGGCGATCACCGAGTCGTTTGGATCGTTCGACCGGCTGGAGAGCCGCCTCTCCAGCTTGATGACCGGGTTGCAGGGGGTCGGCTGGGCCGCTTTGGTTTGGGAACCGCTCGCAGGACGTCTGGTTACCTTCCAGGTCCAGGATCACCACGGCACGCAGGTCGCCGGAACGATCCCGCTCCTGGTTGGTGACGCATGGGAACACGCCTACTACCTCGACTACCGCAACGAGAAAGAAAAGTGGGCGAAGGCCTTCCTGCAGCTGGCCGACTGGCAATCGGCATCCCAGCGTTTTCGAGACGCGATCGCTCCGGCCAAGTCGATGGCCGAGGCACAGCAATGATCTCCATCCTCTGGCTCATCGCTGTTGCGCTGGTGATCTACGGCATCGTCCTGATCACTCGAAAGCAGATGGTTCTCGGCATCGTGCTGATCCTGCTCGGTCTGGCGGTAGGCCCCGGCGGCGTCAGCATTTTCACGTAGCCCATCTCTCACCAACCGTAAGACATAACCAACCAAAGGAGTACACCATGAGTGGAAGTACCGATGACATGAAGGGCCGTATCAAGGAAGCCGCCGGCGACCTCACCAATGACGACGACTTGAAGCGCGAAGGCCAGGCCGATCAGGCCGGTGCCAAGGTGAAGGATGCGGCCGAGAAGTTGAAGGACAAGATCGGCGACGCCGTCGACGCAGTGAAGAACAAGTTGAACGACAAGTAGCTCGACATCAACTTCGAAGGAGGGGAGGCGTCGGGTTGGCGCCTCCCCTCCTTCGTTGTCTGTGGAAGAAAACGAGGAATCGTTGATGAAGCAAGAACATGATGGCGGCGTCAACGTGCGGATCAAAAATCCGAAACGAAGCGCAACGGGACTGCCGGCCATTGCGTCATCGGTCGCTCGATCGCTTCGCGAGCTCGACCCGGTAGACGCAGCGCGCACGCTTTCGGTCATCAACCAGACCGAAGGTTTCGACTGCCCGGGCTGCGCATGGCCCGAACGCAAGAACCGCCATACCGTCGAGTTCTGCGAGAGCGGTGCCAAAGCCGTTGCCGATGAAGCCGATCACAGTCGCTGCACGCCAGCGTTCTTTGCCAAGCACTCGATCCAAGAACTGGCGGCTGAGGACGACTACTGGCTTGGTCAGCGAGGGCGGCTCACCCATCCCATGATCCGACGTTCAGGGGCGACCCACTACGAACCGGTCGGCTGGCCCGAAGCGTTCGACCTGGTAGCGAGCGAACTCGGCGCGTTGGATTCGCCTGACGCGGCGATCTTCTACACGTCGGGCCGCACGAGTAACGAGGCAGCGTTCGCATATCAACTGATGGCGCGCGCCTTCGGTACGAACAATCTGCCCGACTGCTCCAATATGTGCCACGAACCCACCAGCGTCGCGCTGCAGAAGGCCATTGGCATCGGGAAAGGCTCTGTCACGTTCGAGGACTTCGACCAAACCGACGTCGTCATTGTGGTCGGCCAAAACCCCGGTACCAACCACCCCCGCATGTTGACGACGTTGGAAGAAGTGAAACGGCGCGGCGCTCACATCATCGCCGTAAACCCGCTTCCCGAAGCAGGGCTGATCCGCTTCAAGAATCCGCAACGACTCCGCGGACTGGTCGGACACGGGACGAAATTGGCCGACCTTCATCTCCCCGTGCGTCTGGGTGGAGATCAGGCGCTCTTTCGTTGGCTCTCTCGACGGGTGCTGGAGGAAAACAGAGTCGACACCGAGTTCGTTGAGACCTGCACAGAAGGATTCGAAGCCGTCCAGGCCGCGCTGTTGCACGACCCCCACGACCTGTCGGCTGACATCGGCGTGTCGACAACCCAACTCGATGCGACGTGGTCACTTGTCCGGTCGGCCAGGCGAATCATCGTCTGCTGGGCCATGGGCATCACCCAACACCGAGACGCGGTTGCCACCATCGGCGACATGGTGAACTTCATGCTCCTTACCGGCAACATCGGTCGGCCAGGCGCCGGGCTCAGCCCGATTCGTGGCCACTCCAACGTGCAGGGCGACCGCACGATGGGCGTGTGGGACAAACCTTCGCCCGAGATGCTCGACGCCATTCAGCAGCAGTTCGGCTTTGACCCACCCCGCGTCAACGGGTTGGACGCAATTGCATCGTTGGAG
The DNA here is from genome assembly GCA_963791625.1 of uncultured Acidimicrobiales bacterium. Taxonomy (GTDB): domain Bacteria; phylum Actinomycetota; class Acidimicrobiia; order Acidimicrobiales; family Ilumatobacteraceae; genus JANMCE01. The sequence continues at coordinate 545,247 of CAWBTA010000015.1, read as the reverse complement.
GCGCTGCGGGACGGCAAGGCCTCTGTCATCGTTTCGCTCGGCGGGAACCTGGCACGATCGCTGCCCGACAGTGCGTTGGCCGAACGAGCCTTGCGGTCGTGCCGACTCACGGTTCACATTTCCACCAAGCTCAACCGCACCCATCTCGTGCCCGGCGAAATCTCATTGATTCTCCCTACCTTGGGACGGACCGAGGTTGACGCTCAGGCGAGTGGCCCGCAGTTCGTCACGATTGAGGATTCGTTCGGCACGGTCCATCGTTCCGTCGGCAAACTCAACCCGCCGTCGCACGAGGTCCGCTCCGAAGTAGCCATCGTGGCGGGAATCGCCGGCCGCCTCGTGCCCGATTGTGGGATCCCGTGGAACGCGTACGCCGATGACTATCGAGCCATCCGTGCCGATGTAGCGGCGATCGTCCCCGGCTTCGAAAGATTCGAGGAACGAGTGCTGGAACCGGGCGGCTTTCTCCTGCCTCATCCGCCGCGGGATCGACGCGAGTTTCCGACACCGTCCGGCAAGGCGCAGTTCTCGGTTGAGCTACTGCACGCCCCCTACGGCCGAACCGGTGGGCTGGTGCTCCAGACATTGCGGTCGCACGACCAATTCAACACCACCATCTATGGGCTCGACGATCGCTACCGAGGCGTGTCGGGCGGGCGGCGTGTTGTGTTCGTCAGTCCGTTCGACCTGTCCCGTCTTGGACTGAAGGCCGGAGGTCTGGTCGACATCGTTGCTGGTGAACGAATTGCGCCCCGGTTTCGCCTGGTGCCCTACGACACCCCGCCCGGTTGCGTCGCGGCGTACTACCCGGAGGCGAACGTCCTCGTCGGGTTGGATGACCGTTCGACGGAATCGGGCACACCATCGTACAAATCGATCTCCGTCACGTTGCAGGCAAGCCGTTAGCCCAGCAGGCCGCCGACGACGTTGATGGTGAGCCCGACAATCACCGTGCCGAACAGGTACGACAGAGCGGCGTGCTTGAGGAGCAGGGCGCGCATGGAACGGTTTGAGATGTCGGTGTCGGAAACCTGAAACGTCATCCCGACGGTGAAGGCCACATAGGCAAAGTCCAGATAGGAAGGGTCGTCGTCCTGGGGAAATTCGATGCCTCCGTCGCGGTCGTAGTAGCTATGGGCGTACCGCAGCATGAAGATCGTGTGCACGGCACCCCATGCGAGTACCACGGCGATGACGGAGGCCACCGTGAGCACGGCGCCAGCCCCGTCACCAACTTCGCGGGCTTTCAAGATGCCGACGAAGACCCCGACCAAGCTCGCGACACACGCAACGACGACCACGCCGCGAGAGGCGGCGCGGCTGTCGTCTTCCCTGGTGGCCAAGAGTCGGGTCGTGTGAGCGTCAAGCCTCGCAATCGACACCCAAATCCATCCGACCAGCAAACTGGAGCCGACATCCCAACCGACAAGCACAGCCAACTGCCACGGTCCCACCAACGCCGTTATGCCGCCGACCAGCACCCCGAGGGCGCCGGCGGTCAGGACGCGTCGCCGCTCACTCGGTTGTTTGCCGATGACCGCCTGAGCAGATGCGCGTTGAGACACCGGTGTATTTACCCATGCCGGGCAACGCCGAAACAAACGGATCAAGCGAAAAGCCGGGCGCATGGGGTTGTTGTAGGTCGCCTGAGCGTCGTGTCCGGTGTGTCGACGTGCCCAGCCCGGCGGGCGGCGGCGGGCTGGGCACGGACCTGGGCATCGGTGGGGGACGACGCCTACGCACGGTAATGTGCCCGTTCCCAGCATCGGGCAAACACGATGTCACCGAAGTTTTCTTTCGTTCCACCGTTTCGTTTCGTCCCGAACCGGGTAGCAGTGCCTGTGCGTTCCGAGGCCATCCACTGACGTGGTGAACTTGGAAACGAATCGGTAAGACTTGGACGGCACAACCAATAGGAGGTCCCCAGATGTCAGACCCCGTGAACGACGACGCGCTGAGCGTCTCGATTTCCGACGACGGCGCGATCGTGGTGCGTGGCGACATTGATATCGCCGGCGGCCCGGTGCTCGACGCAGCAATAGTGCGGCCCGAACAGACCTTCCCGATCGTGATTGATCTGCAAGGTGTCTCCTTCATCGACTCTTCGGGTCTGCGCAGCCTCTTGGGCGCCAGCCGCAAGGCGAGGGCGAGTGATTCGCACGTGGCCCTCCGGTCGGTCGGCCCCGAGGTCGCCCGACTGCTCGAAATCACGGGAACAACAGGGCAGTTCGTGATCGAGACCTCGCGTGCCTGAGCTCACCCGGCTCGTTGTCGCTCCCATCGAGATTCGTGTCCCCGCCGTTGCCGAATTGAGTCGGGTGCTGCGACTCGCAGCGAGTGGGGTCGCCTCTCTGGCGCACCGAACAGTCGATGACATCGAGGACATCAAGATCGCCGTGAGCGAAGTGTTTCTGGCGTTGATCGAACACGGCGCGGGTGGTCCCATTGTCGTGACGCTGTCGTTCTCGGACGAGATCTTTTTGATCACGGGGCGCACCGAAGTTGTTTCGTTCGATATCGATCACCCCGACTTGATGCTCTGCAGAACGGTCTTGGCTGGCGTATGCGCGGATCACACCATCAACCTGGCGGACGGGTATGCCGAGATCGTGGCCGCAGTTGGTGGCGGTGTCGATGGTTAGCCCGATGTATCGCGATTCAGAACCTGACGAGGCGCTCCTCCAAGACCTTCTCACCAGGTTCGCAACCTCCCGCGATACCAAGGCACGAAGCGAGATAGCGCTTCGCACCGATTGGCTGGCAGTGCGCGGCGCGCGCCGGTTCTCCGACCGGGGTGAACCGTTCGATGACCTCCTGCAGGTCGCCCGCCTTGGCCTTATGAAGGCAATCGATCGTTTCGATCCATCGAGAGAGATTCAGTTTGGTGCCTATGCAACCCCCACGATCATGGGCGAGTTGCGAAGGCACTTCCGGGACCACACCTGGAGCATGCATGTCTCGCGAAGGGCCAAAGATATTCGTCCATCGGTGAACGCTGCGTCGGACGAGCTGAGCCGCGTCCTTGAGAAGTCGCCGACGGCCGCGCAGATCGCCGATCGTCTCAACATTTCTGAAGATGCCGTTCTCGAGGCCCTTGAAGCGAACCACGCCTATCGAACGGCTTCGCTCGACACGCCGGGGGCAGACCACGCCAACGCGTCAAACAACGACTTTGACGAAGTGTTGGACCGAGACGTCATCGTCGGGTTGCTCGGCAAGCTGCGTCCGCGCGAGCGAAAGATTCTTCATCTTCGCTACTACGAGGGGTTGAGCCAGGCCGAGATCGCCAAGCAGATCGGCACCAGCCAAGTCCATGTTGGCCGTTTGATCTCGGCCAGTCTTCTGGAGTTACGCGCGCTTCTCGATCAATCACCTACCGTCCTCTGACGAGGGCGCATGTCGTGTTTGAGATTTCAGGTCAATGGGTAGTACTCGGCGGAACGTTTTTAACTAGCCGAGGAGTACGCATGAAATCCGTCAAGACCCTGAAGACAGTGCCCACGAACGGCAAACCAAAGCTGGTGAGTTCATCGCGAAGCGCGTCGTTCACCGTGCCAACACTCTCGCTGAAAGATGGGAACGCTGTTGCAGACACCCTGCAGGAGCGGCTTATGAGCCTGGTCGATCTGTCGCTCACACTGAAGCACATTCACTGGAATGTCGTTGGCCCCAACTTCATCGGCGTCCACGAGATGCTCGACCCCCACTACGCCGGTGTGCTCACCATGATCGACGATCTCGCCGAGCGCATTTCGACCCTCGGCGGAGTACCGAGTGGGCTACCTGGCCGACTTGTGCGGGATCGGTCCTGGAGTGACTATGACCTTGATCGAGCCGACGCTATCGCCCATCTTGGGGCGCTCGACCTTGTGTACCGAGGTGTGATTGCTGACCATCGTTCGGCGATCGATCGGGTGGCCAAGTTGGACAACATTTCCGAAGACCTCCTCATTGGCCAGACTGGTGTGCTCGAGCGCTACCACTGGTTTGTGCGTTCCCACCTTCAGGACTTTGCCGGCGGGATGGCCAATGCTGGAGCAACCACCGAGGTGGGTGCTGCCCGAGCGGTAGCAGCCAAACGGCGGTCGCCCCGCGACGTTTGACCTTGGGGTACGACGGGTAGTGAATGCAACAGGTGCCCGCAAGGGCAAGACGAAAGGAACACCAATGGTTACGTTCATTGTGATTTTGCTGGTGATGGGATTGATCGCAGGAGCACTCGCACGGGCGATTGTTCCCGGCCACGATTCCATGGGTATCGGGGGCACCATCGTCCTGGGCATTGTTGGCTCGTTTGTCGGTGGGTTCCTCGGCTATGCGTTGCGAGGCAAGGACGTTCAGGACGGTGCCTTTCAGGCGTCCGGTGTCGTCGGGTCGGTGATCGGCGCCATCGTCGTGCTGCTCGTCTACCGGTTCTCGCGTCGGCACGCCTGACGACCCGCCCCCCGCCAAATCGACCTGACTGCCGAGGGCGAAGATCACTCCTTCGGAGGATCTTCGCCCTCGCTTTTCCTTTGGCGAGTTCGTCGATGAGTTTGTCCGTGTACCGAATCTCCCGCATGACCGGTTCGTCCATGTCTTCGATTCGCACGCCGCAGATTGTGCCCGTGATCCGTTGCGCTGGATTCAGACCAGGAGCCTCGGCGAAGAACGTTTCGAAGTCCGTCTGGCTGTCGAGATGTTCATCCAGGGCGTTCTGGTCATACCCCGTCAGCGTGGAAAAGCGATCTTCTCGATCGGGTTAGTGCGACGGCGCTCCGGTCGATGGTACGAGCACGCTCGATGTCGCCGAGTACGGCCGGGTGCCCTGGGTCGACTATAGAGATGTTCGGGTCGAGCTGCTGCGCCGCGGCGGGCGACTCGCCGTCCGCCTCCGGGCTGCGACCTCGCCCGATCGGGACGGGTTCACCCATGTGCCCACGTTTCCCTACGACCCTGCCTGGCGGCTCAGTGGCCGGTTCACGCCGTACCCCGAGACCCGACCAACGAGGATCTCACCGAAGAGTGGCGCCAGCTTCACTTCTCCCCACCCACGCCTGGTGACGATGGGGAAGTTGTTCTTGACTTCAACCGCACGCTGAACATGTGGTTCGCCTTCACCGACCACGCCACCTGCCCTTCCCCGATCGAGGGCAACGTGATCACCGTCCCGGTCCTCGCCGGCGAACTACGCGTATCGAGGCATCGCTCGGCTTCGTCCAGATGAGCGAGGACCGCCACCAGATGTGACGGTGGAACACGGCAGCCGGCAGTACGAGGCCAGCGATGGTCTTGACCTGGCGGTTGGTGTGCGGTGGTGGCCATCACCGCACCCGACGTCGAGCACTCGGCGTGCACCGGTCGGGACCGCCGACTGACCTGACGACTGACAGACTCGTCACCCAATGGCCCCCCTTGCCGGATCAGGCGATCCCCAATCTCGACTGAACGAACTGCGCGCCGCAACCATGCGACGCGCGGCGAGTCTCGCGAGCAGCTTCGATGACATCGTGGAGGCCGCAAGCGACGTTGCCACCGATGACGAACACGATCCAGAAGGACACACAATCGCCTGGGAGCGCCAGCAGTTCGCAGCACTGCTCGACGAAACGAGAACCAACCTCGCCGAGATCGAGGCCGCTGAGCAACGCCTCACTGACGGGCTGTATGGAATCTGCACGAACTGCGGCCGCCAGATCGCAGCCGAGCGCCTGGACGCACTGCCGGCGACGGCGACCTGCGTCACGTGCGCCAGGTGAACCGGCGGCGTCGCGCAGAATCTCACGTGACGGTGAAGGTGCCAGACATTCCTTTGGCGAAATGGCTCGTGCCGTCTTTCTCCACAAGGTTGCAGAACATCACGTACTTGCCAGCCTCAAGCGTGAACGTGTTCTTCTTGGTGGAGTTCGGGGCGATGTGCTCGACCTCGCCGACCTTTTGCGCCTCGGTGATCTTCTCCTCATCAATGGTGCCATCAGCCTTCGTGGGGAGTTCCTTCGGATCGGCTGCCTTCACCAGGACAACCTCATGCTCGAAGCCACCGACGTTCTTGGCTGAGATCGTCACCTTGCCCGCCTTCGCGGTCGTTGGATCGGCGGTGAAAACCCATTCCGACTGGGTGATCTTCGTAGTCTGCGATGAACTGCTCCCGCATCCTGCTGCCGTCAGAAGCAACGCTGCGGTTCCGGCGACTGTTGCTACCGAGTACTGCATGCCGTGCTTCGCTGTTGTCGTCATGGTGAACTCCTTTAAGGTTCATCTCCACCATCTCTCCCGGGCATGCACGTGCCCAGTGCCATTGGTCGGCGCGAACGACGCCGAAGGATGGCTTTTGCTACGGTCGCGTCGATGCCCATGCGTGGTGATAGCGCACTCCACCGCACGGCAACCGCACTCATCCGTCGCGCATGGCGGGTTGCTTCGGCGGTCGTTGTTGCCGTTCTCGCCGCAAGTTGTGGGGCCGATGGACCGGCCTCTCCGTCGGTCGTCCCCGCAGAGCCGGTGGTGTCAACGTCGATCGCAACCTCGAACTCCGCTTCGTCCACCGTGGCCGCAGCGACCACGTCTGTGCCGACCGAATCGACGTCGACTCCCTCGTCGCCGCAGAACACCGAGGTTGTGGCTTCAGGGCTGGAGGTCCCGTGGAGCATTGCGTTCCTACCCGATGGAACGCCTCTGGTGACCGAGCGGGATTCGACTCGCATTCTTGAGCTGAAGGCAGACGGACAGACCATCGAGCGTCGAAGGATTGCGGATGCCCGTCCGACAGGCGAGGGCGGTTTGCTCGGTATTGCGGTCTCGCCGAAGTACGAAAGCGACGGATACATCTACGCCTACTACACCACCGAGACGGACAATCGCATCACCCGCTTTCGCATGGACGACAGCCCAGAACAAGTCCTGCTCGACGGTATCCCCAAGGCCTCCAATCACGACGGCGGGCGCCTCGCCTTCGGCCCGGATGGTCTGCTGTACGCGACGACGGGAGATGCGGGCAAGAAGGAACTCGCGCAGGACGGCGAGAGCCTTGCCGGAAAGATCCTGCGGCTGAATCCTGATGGCACCATTCCGACCAGCAATCCGAACTCGATTTCGGCGGTGTACTCCAAAGGTCACCGCAATGTGCAGGGCCTGACCTGGGACGACCAGGGACGACTGTGGGCCAGCGAGTTCGGGCAGAACACCACTGACGAGCTCAACCTGATCGAACCGGGACGCAACTACGGCTGGCCCGACTGCGAAGGCATCTGCGACAAGGACGGCATGACCAACCCTGCGGCGACCTGGCCAACCTCTGAGGCGTCACCGAGCGGCCTGGCCTTTTGGAACGGGGATCTGTACATGGCCGCGCTGAAGGGCAAGCGACTCTGGCACATACCCGTCACCGCCGCGGGTGCCGGAAAGCCTGAAGCCCTCTTCAACGACACATTCGGCCGCCTCCGAGCCGTCGTCGTCACGCCGAACGGATCGCTGTGGATCTCCACCAGCAACCGCGACGGCCGGGGCGAACCGAAACCTAACGACGACCAGATCCTGTCGGTCACTCCCTGACCGGCTCGCTCGACCGGCAGGTGTTCATCAACTGGAGCTGACGCCTACGGCGTACGGCCGGTCCAGGCAACGAGCTGGTCAATGAGGGGAGCATCGGCACTGATGTGAATCTGGGTGCCGAAGGGCAGTTCCGCATCTCGGGGAAGATCGGCAGGTAGCGCCATCTGCATGGCACCCAGGCTCAGCCGGCACACATCGTCATCCCACTGCACCGTCTGGTGGGTTGCTCGGGCGAGATCCCAGCTGTGGACCGTGAGTTCGCTGCAGTAGATCGCCATGGCGGCCGCACCGGGCAGCTTGGCGAACGGCAGCGTGACAATGCTGCCAAGCAGCCCAGGGTTGCTCCACACATCGGCCACCTTGCCGGCGCGGGAAAACCATTCGGTCAGCGTTGACTTGCCGTTCAGGTCCACCATGCGGGTTGCCTCGCTGTGAAGATCGCCGTGCGCAAGTTGTTACAGGCAATGCCCGAACCAATGAGACGCGAGGCTGAAGCGGCGAGCAATGCAGTGCTGATCGAGTCAGGGACGTGGCGCAACAGCAGTGCAGCCGCCACGCCTGTTGCTCGGCCTCCGTTCCTTGACCGTATCGAGCAGGCGGTCATCGAAGGTGAACAACTCAACCTGCGGTACGCCGACCGCACCGGTCACGCCACCACCCGCACTATCCATCCCCTTGGGCTCGCGTCGAAGGGTTCGGTCTGGTATCTGGTAGCTGATACCGCGGCAGGCTTGCGAACGTTTCGGCTGAGTCGTGTCCGTTCGGTCGAGGGCACGGGCGATCCGGTTGTGCGGCCGACTGACTTCGATCTCGCCTCGGCCTGGCGTGATGTCACCGTCGCAATCCAAGACACGATGCAAACGGTGTCCGCAAGCGGTCGAGCACTGCCCGACAAGTTGCCGCTCCTGCGCGCCATCTTCGGTGACCGACTTCGCCTCGGACCGCACGGCCCCTCCGGCTTCCAACTCGTAGAGATCGTCGGGCCGTCGGCTCTCGTGTTGGCGGCGGATCTCGCCGGGCTGGGTGGCTTCGTGGTGATCGATTCGCCCGCGGAGGTCCGCGCCGCGCTGTTGGCCATCGGACGGGGTCTTGTCGATGAATACGAGCGCGACCAAGCGGTGGCCGCCGACGTTTAGCTTGGTGAGATGGATCTGGTGCAGAGCCCGGCGCTTCCGGCCACCGTGGCCCCAGCCGTTACGAGACAACTCGGTCTCGATGTCGCCCGAGCCCTTGCCGTCCTCGGCATGCTCTTTGCTCATTTCGCTACGAGCGGTCTCGATGAGGCAACGGGCTGGACCACCCATATCGCCCGGTTTACTGACGGCCGGGCGATGCCGCTGTTTGTCATGCTGAGCGGTGCCGGATTCGTGCTCTTGTTGCGAAGGTCGCCGCGACCGAATCGTGAGGTGATCGGGCGGGCCGTAGTCCTTCTCCTCGTCGGTCTGACGTTCGAATACACCACCCCGATAGCGGTGATCCTCCAGTTCTACGCGCTGTTCTTCGTGGTTGCGCTGGTAGCCCGACGGCTGCCGAACCGGTGGTTGCTTGTCGGTGTCGTTGCCGTCGTGATCATCGGAGCCGTCACCACGCTCCACCTCAACGATCATCTTCCGGTCGCCTTCGCCAGGGTGAGTGACACCGCGTCCGGATGGGGTGCGATCCCACTGCTGCGGCAACCGCACGTGTTGTTGTCGGAACTGTTCTTCACGGGCATCTATGCCTTCTTCCCGAACTTCGCGTTCGTGCTGATCGGCATGTGGATCGGCCGCCAAGATCTCTCTTCGCGACGGCTCCGAACCGGCCTCGTGGTCGTTGGTCTGACGATGGCCGTCGTCGGTTACGGCTCGGGTTGGTCCACCCAATCGCACCGCGTCACCGTTGACCGCTCGGTTGTGCAAACCGACCCGTTGCCCGACGAACCATCACTCTGGTGGGAGCTGCTCGACGCTCACGGCCACTCGGAGATGCCGGCGTGGATGGTCGGCTCGAGTGGTCTGGCCATGGCCGTCGTTGGCGGCTCACTCGCTGTCGGTGATCGTGCGCGCCGGGTTGTGCTGCCGCTCGCTCGAGTCGGGCAACTCGCATTGAGCCTGTATGTGTTCCAGGTCGCGCTCTACCGATGGCCCCTCCAGCATTGGCCGTGGGGCTTTACGCAGGCACAGGAGACCGCCCTCACGTTCATGGCGTTCCTGGTTTGTCTCGGCGCATGCGCGATCTGGCGTTCTCGGTTCGCCTTCGGGCCACTCGAAATGATTCTGCGACGGGCGGGCGGCCGAAGCGTATTCGCGCAATCGGTCGATTGATTCGCGCATTACGCCCATGGACGGTGCCAAATCGTGCGAATCGAGGGCTTCATGCGCGAACGAAGCTCCTGTAACGCGCGGATGACGTACCTCGGATCGCCGCTCAGCTGATCGTGACGTCACCATCGAACCGGGCGTTGGCTCCGGCCGTGGCGGCACGCGCGACCAATTCGTAGTAGCCGTCGGCCACCAACTCCACCTTGGTCGAGCCGCCCGAAGTTGCGCTGCCGAGCACCTTCGCACCCTCCACGACGTCGACGATGACCGCGCTCTGATCCGGTCCGGCTGGCTCGACCGCGAGCGACACCGTCTGGCCGGCGAAAGCGGTGAAGCCGGCCGGCTGGGCCTTGCCGGTTTCGCCCATGATGAGCGCCGTGGACGAGTTGTTGAAGAAGCCCAGCGGAACAGCGACGGTGCCTCCCATGACGGTGAGTTTGCGCACCTCCGGTTTACCCTCGGTCAACAGTTTCGTTCCCGAGAGCACATACGTGGTGCGCGCGGCCGCTCCCGGGCAGCATACGCCGTTGTCATCGGCGTATCGATCGATGAGCAGCTTGTTGTTCTCAATGGCGATTGATCGAATACCGCCGTAGGCCCGGTCGCCGCCACCGGCCGACGTCATGACGGTTACGGCCGTGGGGGAGCAGCTCATGACATGTACATCGCTCAGCCGCTCGTCGCCGCCGGTGTCCGCGTCGATGAAGACGGCAGTTTCGGCATCGGCATTCTTACCGCCGATGTCGCCGACCGCGATGGCCCGCACCTTGGCTCGGACGTAGTACTTGTCGCCAGGTGCGCCACGGGCGCCCACACCGTTTCGGACCGTGACCAATTCGTAGTCGGGCAGGTAATAGGTGAAGTTTCGGAAGTCGACCCCGGCGCACGGATTCGGGCTGGCCGTGGTCGTCGGGGGTGTCGACGGCGACGTAGTGACCGTCGTGGCGGGAGCGGTCGTCGTCGCCGTCGTCGTCGGGACCGAAGTAGCTGCGAGAACGGTCGGCGCAACGCTCTGCGTCGTGAGAGGAGCGGGCGGAAGAACTGCCTTCGGCCGAGCGGTTGATCCACAGGACGCGGTAACGCCAAGAAGCACCACAAAGCTCGCCAAACTTCGTGCGGCACGCATAGGAGAACAGTATTGCCCACCGTGATGACCGAGCCGACCGGGACAGCACGAAATCTTGTTAAGGATTGTCGGAGGCTACGGCCGTCCGAAGTCGATACCCCTCACGCTCAGCTGCTTGGGTACGCCCGGTCGCGTGGCGACACGGATGGTGACTGCCTCGACCAGGCTCTTGCCCGACACGCTGCAATAGGCCCACAGCACGTCCGCGTCGTCACGGTCGGGCCACGCGGTCATGAGGAACTCATCCTCCACAGTCCATTCGGTGAACGGATCGCTCGCGTCGTCCATCTTCGTGAAGTGCTCACGCAACTCGGCCTCGGTCATCACGAGGCCCGGGTCGAACATGGCGTGCGCTTCGGCGAAGCGACCGGCTACCAGGTGCTCGGTGAAGGTTCGGGCGAATGCGGCGGCACGCGGCTTGAGCACGTGGCGCAGCGCCTCATCGGCTGCGGCCGCAAGCTTGCGATCGCGAGCCGTGACCGTGTTGCCCTTGTCGTGCGACGTGAGGTCGATGGTGACCTGATTCCAGACGTTCGACCAGTTGGGGTGGTGGTCCTGTTTTTCGGCTTCGATCGCAACGGCGTTCATGTAAGCCCACGCCTCGGCGAAATCCTTGAACTCCAGGTGCTGGTGCAGCGAGCTCTCCGTTTGGACCCACAGCGATGACACGGGAATGGTCGTCATGATGACACTGTACGAAAAAGCAAGAAGCCCCCGCCCAGGTGGGCGGGGGCTTCTTTCACAGTGTCTTAGACGGCCAGCAGATCGCGGGCACCCGTGTCGGACGACGGGTGACGCAGCTTGCTCATGGCACGAGCCTCAATCTGGCGGATGCGCTCACGGGTGAGGTTGAAGTGTTCGCCAACCTCTTCGAGTGTGCGCGGTTCGCCCCTATCGAGGCCGAAACGGAGCTTGAGGATCTCACGCTCACGATCATCCAGCGGGGCCAGCAGACGGTTGATTTCGTCGGGCAGCAGCGCAGTGGCGGCCACTTCGAACGGGCTCTCGGCCGAACGATCTTCGACCACGTCGCCAAGTTCGGCGTCGCCATCTTCCCGAAGCGGTTCGCTCAACGACAACGGCTCGGCCGCGAAGCGAAGCGCCTCGGTGACCTTGTCTTCGGGCATTTCGACCTCGGCCGACAGCTCCGACAACGTGGCAGGGCGACCCAACTTCAGCTCGAGCCGGGCGCGAGCCTTCTGCAAACGGGCGAGCGTGTCGCCGGCGTGCACGGGCAGGCGGATGGTGCGGCCCGTGTTCGCGATACCGCGGGTGATGGCCTGGCGGATCCACCAGGTTGCGTACGTGGAGAACTTGAAGCCCTTGCGCCAATCGAACTTCTCGACCGCGTGCATGAGACCCAGGTTTCCTTCCTGGATGAGGTCGAGCAGCGGGAGACCCGACGCCTGGTACTTCTTCGCGATGGACACAACGAGACGAAGGTTGGACTGCACGAACGTGCGCTCCGCGTCTTCACCTTCACGAGCCTGCCGGCGAAGCTCGCGCTTCTTGGCCGCCGTGATGTCTTTGCCACCCTTCTCGAGGGCCGCAGCTGCAGTGGCACCCGACTCGATGGCTTTGGCCAATCGAACTTCATCATCTTTGGTCAGCAGGGGATACTGGCCAATGTCGGTCAGATAAAGACGGACAAGGTCCTCTTCATCGCGCTCGATGCGCTCCTTCGCCAAGACAAACTCCTCGTGATAACCCCGTGGCGGTCACGTCGGCGCGGGGATGCGCGACATACGGGGTTTACTCATGATAAGGGGTCGGTCAAGCCTTCCAACCGACCTATTTCAGCGTCATTTCGAGCACTCAGAAGAGTTGTACGACCACACAGGGCGAAAATGTGTGGTTTGTGGTGGTTCCGCCGGAACCAGAACGCAACTTAGAGGGTTACGAGCGCTCTGACAAGGGGTCCCCCGGGTGCTCTGATCGCTGCCATGTGCCGGAAGACACAAGTCTCGCCATCACTCCCTGAGCCTCGTGCACGTCTGCAGTGAGGTCGTGCATCACGAGGTCCAGCACTCGCATCGTGGGCGCATCGGTGACCGGGTTGCATTGCTCTCGATGCTCCCGGATGCGGTCAAGCATCATGGGTACGGCGACGCTGTAGATGGCGACCAGCCTTTCGGCGGCGGTGACCTGCTCGACGTTCGCGAACATCGTGTCCACCTCGGCGGTGGGCGGCTCCACGACGGCGTACGGATGGACCTCGGCGGGTGTCGGCAGGAGCGAGGTGAAAAGGTCGGCGTGCCAGGCACAGTGGTAGCAGTGCCGCCCCAGCATCAGTTTCGGTCCGTATTCGGGCGTCGTTGCCACCGAGGTGCCCATCAGCTCGAACAACCGACGCGCCATCCACGTGTGATGACCGTTGCGTTGCGCCGACGCGGCAATCGACAGCGGAGCGATTTCCATGCGCCTGCCATTCTACCGTGGGTTGGTCTACCGCTGCGTTGGCCAGACGGGCGACCATCCGGTGCGACGCCACGCCGCCGCCGCCACCGCAGCGAACACCGCGTCGGAGCCGTTGACCGCTGGTCGATCGTCCGGTTGGATCACAACCTCGACGTGAGGCATGTCGATGGCCCGCAGAACGCCAAAGCTGCGAATGGTGAGATCGTGCGCCTGGCCAACGTCGTCGACGGCGATGGCCTCGGTGCGCACCCACCCGAGAGCCTGGTGGGCCGCACCTATGCAGTAGCTGCGCAGAGTCACTGCATCGAGTACTTCGCCGGCGTTCACTGTCACCCTCACCGAACCGTCGTCGTTGATGAAGGCATTGGCGCGGGCACCGTCGGGCGAGACGACCTCGTTGATGTTTTGTAGGGACGCGAGCAGTGCGGCCGCTTCGGCCCAGCCCGCGGCGCGTACGTCGGTGGATGTCGTTGGGCCGATGATGTCGACCTCTTCCACGGTGAGGCCCGGAGCGATGCTCATGATGGCTTCAACGATGCCTGTGGTGCGCGCTATCCGGATGATGCCGGAGCCGTCGGGCCGGATTCCGGCCGCGATCGGCGGGCGCTTGGGCCCGAGGTTCACGACATCTTCACGGCTGTAGACGACCTTGACCGCTCGGCCGTACTCGTTGGCCAACCGTCGGGCCACCTCGCTGGCCTCGGTGTGCAGCTTGCCACCGAACGCTCCACCGTTGGCCAGGGCCGAGGTGGGTTCGCCGCCCGGTACGCACCACGATGCATCGGGTTCGAGGTAGGCCGGCTCGACCCACGTCGTCTGCAGGGTGCGGACCCAATCGCCCTCGGGAAGCTCGATCGGCCAATCGACGGCAACGGTCGTGCGGCGACCCTGCACCTTGCCGGCCATCTTGCGGGCAGCCGTCAGTGTTTCGCCCACCATCCATGTGCCGTCGGTTGCGCGTACGGCGATGAGTGCATCGGATGGCGCGGTGTCATCGGCGAACCCGCCCTTGCCGAGGGCAATAGCCGGGCTCACCGTTTGGTGGGTGTGGCCCTCAAGCGTGGCGCGTGCATCGGCGCCCGACCGGTCGGCGATCGGGATCGTTCCGTTTGCAACCAGTTCGGCTGCTTCCACAATGGTTTGCCAACCGGTGCAGCGGCAGAGGTGGGCGAGCAACGCTTGCTTCGGATCGGTCGGCCTGGCCGCCAAACGCACGATGATGCCCGGCGTACAAAAGCCACACTGGCTGCCGCCGGTCGCGCAGAGGGCCTTGGCCCACGTCTCGGCCTCGGGCATGCCTTCGAGCGTGGTGATCTCGCGGCCCCGCACCCGGACGACGGGTGTGACGCAGGCGACGCGCGGCTGTCCATCCACCAGCACCGTGCAACACCCACACTGCCCCTGCGGACTGCAGCCGTCCTTCGCCGCCTTCAGCCCCAACCGATCCCGCAATGCCTCCAACAGCGAAGCACCGTCATCAGCCACCTCCACCTCGTCTCCATTCACCCGAAACGCAACGGTCACTTGAGCGGCCTAAGGGATTGTCTGAGCGAAGTGAGTCTGAGCGCCGATGGAGAGCGGCGAAGCCGGGCTTCAGTAGGCTCGAAGAGCCGCCATTGCGTAGCAAACGGTAGCGAGCAAGCGAGGCATGTCATGCTCACACCTCTACGCGGCCTTCGATGCAAGTGACGGTGCCGCCGCCGACCCAAATGGTGCCTTCGGCGTCCTGGTTGATGTGAATCCGTCCGGCCCGGCCGAGCACGCTGCCCTGGGCGGCGATGTACGGCGACTGCAGGCGTCCGGTTCCGAGCAACCACTGTGCCAGCGCGGCGTTCAGGCTGCCCGTAACCGGATCCTCCGCGACGGATCCATCCTTCGGAAAGAATGCCCGCACTTCGATGGCGATGTCTCCTTCGGTCCGTTGAGCGTCGGCGCCGACCTTGGCGACGAGGCCGATGTCGTAGTCGCTGTAGGCCGGCTTCACGGCCAGCAGCGTTTCGACGCTGTCGAGCATGACCGCAACCCAGCCGGGGCCATTGTCGGCCCAGGCCGCGTCGATGATCTTCGTGCGATCGATCTGCAGAATCTTGGCCAACCGTTGCACTTCGGCTTCGTCCACCGGGCCGCTTCGGATGAGCGGAGGTGCGGCAAACGCGAAGCCGTCGGCGGTTTGGCGAAGATTGATGAGACCAGCCGCACATTCCTGCACGATGCTGTCCGGGCGCGCCGGGGTATTGCCCGACGCCAACCACGCGTGGCACGTGCCCAGCGTCGGATGTCCGGCGAACGGCAGCTCAAGGGTTGGCGTGAAGATGCGTACCGCATAGTCGGCACCGGGCGTGCTCGGCGGGAGCACGAAGGTGGTCTCCGACAAGTTCGTCCAGTGCGCGAAGTGCTGCATCTGCGCGGTGGTGAGACCTGTGCCGTCCAGCACGACCGCCACCGGGTTGCCCATGTACGGCACGCTGGTGAACACATCCACCTGGCGAAAGACACGCTTCACTTTGCTGCCACCAATGCGTCGAGCGCGGCACCGAGTTCTTTTTGATCGAACAGGACGTCGTAACGTTCAACGACCTTGCCGGTGGCGTCAGCCAGGTACAGCACCGGTTCGAACGTGAGGCCGTACGAGTCCATGGCGTCGGTGGGAATGGTGCCGCCGTCGTCCTTGTAGACCTCCTGGTGAATGGCGACGATCTTGTCGCCGATACGCTTTTGTTCCTCGATGAGGAAATCGAGCACCGGCCCGCACACCGCGAACTGGCAGTGGGCGGGGGTGGACACCAGGTACACGATCGGCTTGCCCATCGACTGAGCGTCTTTCAGCGAGACCGAGTGGAACGGGCAGTCGGGGTTTCGGGTGCAGATCGGGTCGACACCGAGAGGTTTACTCACCGTCGGCGTGTCGATAAATCGCAGTTGATCTCCAGCCTTGGGTGTCGGAACCTTGGATGGCTCCACCACGCTGAAGGCCATCACGGCTTTGTCCTTGCCGTTGGTGTCGACCTGCAGTTGGTAGACGCCCGGCGTTGTGATCGCCATCTGAAAGGGCCAGAACGGGCGGGGCATACCGTCGCCGCGTCGCCCGGCGGTGAGGTCGGTGCCGACGACCTTGCCGCTGCTGTCGAGCACCCGGGCCGTCAGCGTGGGAGGGCCGGCGGTAACCACGACGCCCTTGGCATCGGCGAGGCCGACGGGAAGTCGTTGCTTGCCGGTGGAGAGGTAGCCATCGGTGTTGAAGCGGATCAACTCGACCTTTCCCTTCGGAAGCGAGCCGTCCCCCGCTGCGGTGCCGGCGGCCGACTTGGCGCCGCTACTGCCGCAGGCCGACAGCACGGCAGGCACCGTGATGGCGCCGGCCAGGAAAGGTGCGCCGCGAAATGCTGTTCATACCGGCACGGTATCGGCGTAACGAGCCGTGCACAGCTCGCAGCATTGTCGAGCGGAGCGAGTCCGACGAGGGAAAGCGGTAGCGGCCGAGCGAGGCAATAGGGCTAGCGCAACGACCCGGCTGCACGAATGCGAGCCGGGTCGAAGCCGAGGTTCCCGTTCTGGTCAGCTGAAGCTGGAGCCGCAACCGCAGGTCTTGGTGGCGTTCGGGTTGTTGATGTTGAAGCCAGCTCCCTGAAGGCCGTCCTTATAGTCAAGGGTGGCACCGGTGAGCAGCTGAGCGCTGGACGGGTCGACGACCACGCGCACGCCCTGGTAGTCCATGGTCTCATCGTCGGCGGCGCGATCACCGTCGAAGAACATCTCGTAGCTGAAGCCGGAGCAGCCGCCGGGGCGAACGGCCACGCGCAACGCCAAGGACTCGTCGCCTTCTTGATCGAGCAGTTCTTTGACCTTGTTTGCTGCAACGTCGGTAAGCGTGATCACGCTGTCGCCTCCTGGTGATTGAGTTCTGTCGACAGGCTATCGGGAAATGAGGGTCATCTGACAAGGTTGTCGGTGTTCGAGCGTGTGAAACTCGCCGACTTCGCCGTCGGGCATCGTTTCCACGAAGCCCTGCACCAGGCCCCGATGAAGCGAACAGACCAGCCGAGGGTACTTTTCGGCCAGTTCTCGGAATGGGCAGTTAGCAAAGGCGATGACGGCTTCGTCGCCGTCTTCGGAGCCGTCGATGGTTGGGTCGAACCCCAGTGTGTCGAGTCGGGCCACGAGCGCTTCCAGGCAACTGGACGATGGGGGAGCCGTCTCGGCATCGATCAGACCCTGCTGATGGCCGACCGCTTCGGCGTCGTCCGGACCGGCGCCGGTTCGCTGCGCCAGGGAGACGAGCATGCTGGCGAGGAGGGGAAAGGTGGGTGGTTCGAGGCCCATGGAGGGGGCATCGGGCGCGATGGAGTAGCGATGCTGGGGACGGCCGACGCCGGAGGGCACATCTATCCGTACATCGAGCAAGCCGACCTCTCGCATGCGTTCGAGGTGCGGGCGGACAGTATTGGGATGCAAGGCCAGTGAATCGGCCACATCGGAGGTGCTGAGCGGCCGTGGAGAGCGAGCCAGTTCGAGGTAGATCGCGTAGCGAGTGTTGTCGCCGAGCGTCTTCAATAAGTCGAGCTTCGGCACCTCCATGCAGCAATTCTACCGGGCGTGCCCACTCATTTACACGGCGCGCACCGTTAGAATGTGGTCATGACCACTTCGATTCGTCCGCCCACTGTTGAGGAAGTCACGCAACTGCTGCGCGCCGTGATCGACCCCGAGTTGGGTAGCGACATCGTTGATCTCGGTATGGCGTGTGATGTGAAGGTGGATGACGCCGGCGTCGTCAACGTCAAAATGAAGCTCACCATCGCCGGTTGCCCGTTGCGGGTGCAGATCAAGAAGGACGTCGAGAGTCGCCTCGAAGTGCATCCCGGCGTCACCAAGGTGAAGATCGATTGGGGCGAGATGTCGAAAGACGAACGCACCAACGCCATGACCAAGGCCCGCTGGAACGCCAAGGAGAAGGCCACCGCCACCATGGTGCCGACCTCTACCCGCATCCTGGCGATTGCGTCGGGCAAGGGAGGCGTCGGCAAGTCCAGCGTCACCGTCAACATCGCCGCCGCGCTTGCGGCTCGCGGTCATACCGTCGGCGTGCTCGATGCCGACATCTGGGGCTTCTCCATTCCGCGCATGTTGGGCATCCCCGATCGGCTCGAGGCCGAGAAGGACGCCAATGGCACCGCATTGATCCAGCCCAATGAACGCAAGGTCGGCAAGGGCACCTTGCGCGTTGTCTCCACCGGCAACCTGGTCGAGGATGAAGGCACTGCGCTCATGTGGCGCGGGCTCATGCTCACCAAGGCCGTCGAGCAGTTCCTCAACCAGGTGGCGTGGGGCGACATCGACTACCTCATCATCGACATGCCGCCCGGTACTGGTGATGTGCAGATGGGTCTGGCTCGCATGTTGCCGCGCACCGACATGATCATCGTCACCACGCCGGCAACCTCGGCGCAGAAGGTGGCGATTCGTGCGGCGGACATGGCCCGCCGATCGTTCCTTCGCGTTGTTGGGGTCATCGAAAACATGAGCACGTTTACGTGTGATCATGGCTCGACCTACGCGCTGTTCGGCAGCGGCGGCGGCCAGGTGCTGGCCGACGAAATCGGTGCACCGCTCCTCGGTCAAGTGCCGCTCGAAGCCGCCGTTGCCGCCGGTGGCGACAGTGGGGCGCCCGTCGCTCTCGACGGCGTCGGTGCCGCCGCCGATGTGTTCCGTGCGATCGCCGAACGCATCGCCACCGACATCGCCCCCGCCGTCGACATGGCCGGCTGCTCGGCCCGCATGCTCGACATGGTCTCCGCCGCCCTCGACGCCGCCGACGCGACCTAGCCGTCGACTTCGCGACAAAACCTGTCGCCACACAACCGGTTTTGTCGCAAAGTCGTCTCGGTGGTCGGTCTTGTAAGGGCGGGTGCGGCTCGGTCAGACTGGTTGGCATGAAGGGTGCGCGGTTGACGGTGATCGGGGCGCTGATCATTTTCGTCGGCGCGTTGGGGAATGCGATTACGGTGCGGCAGCCGAGCGCCGTCATCGGGTTTCTTGTTGCCCTCCTTGCAGCGGGCTGGCTCATCATGGGTGCAGCGAAGCGCGATGATCCGTGGGCAAAGCGCATCGTGGCGCTGATCAAC
Source organism: uncultured Acidimicrobiales bacterium (assembly GCA_963791625.1). Lineage (GTDB taxonomy): Bacteria > Actinomycetota > Acidimicrobiia > Acidimicrobiales > Ilumatobacteraceae > JANMCE01. The sequence continues at coordinate 525,751 of CAWBTA010000015.1, read as the reverse complement.
AGCGCTCGTTCACGGCCGTAGACCAGAATGCAACCATGACGGCCACGCGTCCTCCCTCGGTTGATGCACTGGCTCGGTCGTTGGTCGACACGGGGTTACCCCATCCTCTCCTTGTCGACGTTGCTCGGGAAGCGATTGCGGCGGGGGAGCCGGAGTCGGCGGCGAGCAGAGCGCGTGCGTTGCAGATCATGATGCTGCAGCCGGTCATCAACGCGACCGGCGTGTTGTTGCACACCAATCTCGGGCGGGCACCGATTCGCCACGTCGCCACTGGTCGTTATCAGAACCTCGAGCTTGATCTGGCCACGGGCAAGCGCGGTGATCGAAGCGATCATGTCGGTCGACTGTTCGCCCGGCTGACCGGAGCCGATGCCGCGCTGATCGTGAACAACACGGCGTCGGCGGTCTTGCTTGCGCTGGCCGCGCTGGCCGAAGGCCGACAGGCACTGGTCAGTCGCGGTGAGGCCGTTGAGATCGGTGGTGGCTTTCGGGTGCCCGATGTGATGGCGCAATCGGGCGTACGGCTTGTCGATGTCGGCACCACGAATCGCACCCGGCTGGGTGATTATGCGAAGGCCATGAAGGCTCCGGCCGCCGACGTCGCCATCATCTTGAAGGTCCATCCCTCCAACTACGTGGTGGACGGCTTCACGGAGTCAACGCCCGTCGATCAGCTCGCCACGCTCGGTGTGCCGGTGTTGGCCGATATCGGCTCGGGTCTGCTCGACAGCGCTTGTCCGTGGCTGAAGGACCGTCCACCCACCTGGCTCAGCGGTGAGCCAGCCGCCAGACAGACCCTGGCAGCCGGGGCGGACCTGGTGATGTTCAGCGCCGACAAGCTGCTCGGCGGCCCGCAGGCAGGCATTCTTGTCGGACGCAAGGATCTCATTGCCCAGTGCGCCCGCCATCCGCTGGCCCGGGCCTTGCGTCCCGGCGGACTCGTCCTCGGCGCGCTGCAGGACGTGGCGATGGCGTACCTGAGACGAGACGGTGATGCCATTCCGTTCTGGCACATGGTCGGCCTACCCGTGAAGGCGTTGAAGGATCGGGCCGATGCGATTGCCGCCGACGTGAAAGGGGCAACGGCCGAGGCGATGGAGGCACTTCCCGGCGCTGGTTCACTGCCCGGAGTCACCATGCCCAGCTACGGCCTGCGCTTGCACGGAGACCTCGAGCGCGGCACTGCGTGCTGAGATGCCACCGATCATTGCTCGCGTGCGGGACAACGCAACGTACCTTGATTTACGCACCGTCGATGTCGTTGATGATGCAACTATCATTGCTGCGTTGCGGGCAGTCACATGACCATGCACGTCGTCGCGACCGCCGGTCACGTCGATCACGGCAAGAGCTCGTTGGTGCTCGCGCTCACCGGAACAGATCCCGATCGGTTCGAGGAGGAAAAGCGCCGCGGCCTCACCATCGACCTTGGGTTTGCTCACGTCGCGTTGTCATCGGGGGCGGGTATCAGCTTCATCGACGTGCCCGGTCACGTGAAGTTCCTGAAGAACATGCTGGCCGGAATCGGAGCGGTGGATGCCTGCCTTTTCGTGGTGGCGGCCACGGAAGGATGGAAGCCGCAAAGCGAGGAGCACCTTCGCATCCTCGAACTGGTCGGCGTGGAGCGAGGCGTCATCGCGCTGACCAAGACCGACCTCGTCGATGATGACGAGCTTGAACTGGCGCGTCTGCTGCTGGCCGATCAGGTGGCCGGAACCTTCCTTGAGGACGCCCCAGTCGTAGCCACCGCCGCAACACTCGGGCGGGGCCTCGACGAACTCCGAGGCGCGCTCGATCACCTCGTCGCAGAGACACCCACGGCTGTCGATCGAGGTCGAGCCAGGTTGTGGGTCGATCGGGTGTTCGCGGCCAAGGGATCAGGCACCGTGGTCACCGGAACGCTCGCCGGGGGCGAGGTGGCCGTCGGTGATCAGGTTGTGGTCGGACCACGACAGTTGCCCGCCCGCGTCCGGGGTATCCAGTCGTTGGGCTCGTCACATCAGCGGATCGGGCCGGGCAACCGCGTCGCGCTCAATCTCAATGGTGTCGAGCACCAGGACATCGTGCGCGGTGACGCCGTCGTGCCTCCCGGCCGCTGGCACACCACCACGTCGTGCGACGCTCGGCTTCAGGTACTCGCCGCGCTTGATCATCAGGTGAGCCGTCGTGGTGCCTACGTGGCCTATGTCGGCAGCGGTGAGTTCCCCGTTCGCATGCGCGTTCTTGGCTCCGAGGGTATCGATCCCGGCGCCGTCGGTCTCGTGCGGCTGCGCACGACAACGCCGCTGCCCCTCCTGCCCGGTGATCGGTTTGTGCTGCGTGAATCGGGTCGTTCCGAGACCGTTGGCGGAGGAGAGATCCTGGACGTCGCGCCCGTTGTGACGGCCAACAAGGCCAGGCCCGATCGCAGCGTCGATCGCGTCATCGCCGAGCGCGGCTGGGTCGACGTTGACGAACTCGAACTCCTCACCGGCGAGCGTCGAGCGGCAACCATCGGTCGATGGATCGCCGCGCCGGGCAAGCTCGAAGCGCTACTCGTCGACGTGCGAACGCGTGTGGAAGAAGCCGGCTCGCTTGGCCTCGATGTCGCGTCGCTCGATGAACGCGAACGAGACGCTCTTGTCCAAGCCGATGGTCTCGAACTGGTTGCGGGTCGTGTGCGTATCGCAGCCGTGGTTGACCCGCTGGCGAACCACCCGTTCGTCGGATCGCTGGCCTCGGCCATGTTTACACCGCCCGGGGCCGAGCGCGTCGATCGGGCCGAGCTGCGCGCATTGGTGCAACGTGGACTCGTGATCGAGCACGACGGCGTGTGGTTTCACCCCGACGTCATCGAGGCCGCCACCTCGGTTGCCAAACAGCTCTTGCGAGAGAACCCTGACGGCTTCACCGTCGCCCAGTTCCGTGACGCGGTCGGCGCCACCCGCAAGCACGCGCTGCCCCTCGTAGCCCTCCTCGACAAGCGCGGTATCACCCGCCGCCGCGAAGACTTCCGCATCGCCGGCCCCCGCCTCGAAGGCTAGACCTGGCGGGCGAGGAGGACGCGGCGTTCGACTTCGGTGGTGCCGCCCCAGACGCCGTGAGCTTCTCGGATACCAATGGCGTAGTCGAGGCAAGGTTTTTGGACGTGGCACACTTTGCAGATGGCCTTGGCCCTGGCTTCTCGGCGGGCTTTGTCGTCTCGTGGCTCGAGGTGAGACGGGGGAAAGAAGACCGCTTGCAGGGGTCCTTTGCACGCAGCTTCTCGCTGCCATTCGAGCGTGATGTTTTGTACCTTCGACACGATGCCCCTCCGTGTTCGCCACGCTAGGTCTGTGTCGTACGACTCGGCAAAATGGAGCGAAAATGGGCCAAGAATGAGCCGTAAATAACGTCGTTCTGGCCGTTATTCGGGGGTTTTGGAGCGTTCGCGGTGATCCTTGGCTGCGCCGAACTCGGGTTCGACCTCTAGCGTTACGCCGTCGATGGCCACGACACGGAGCCGATCACCGGCCGCGATCGGTGTCGCCCGGTTGGTTCGGGCCCGCCATTGCCCCTGGCCGACTTTGGCGACACCGTCGGGGCTGATGTCGGCCACAGCCACGCCCAGCTCGCCAATCATCCACTCCCGCCCGATGGTCGGTGTGGCAAATCGGGTGCGCACCATCGAGGGCATGCCGCTGAGGAAGGTGAGCAGAATGCCGCCAATTCCGGTGATGAGTGCTGGCCATGCGAGCCGTCCGTCGGAGTACAGGAAGACGGACGCGACCACGAACATAGCGATACCGATAGCGGTCCAGGCACGGGGCACGCCTGTCTGCACATCAATTGACAATGCAACAAAGGCGGCGATGAGGAGTGCCACGGCCCAACCGTTGGTTGGCAGCGCGCTGAGCCCGTAGCAACCGAAGATGAGACACGCGGCGCCGATCACACCGGCAATGCCAACGCCCGCGGTGAAGAACTCAAATACGAGCAGGCCGAGACCGATGGCCATCAGCAGGTACGCCACGGGCTTGCTGGCGAAGGAGTGCATCAGTTGGCTGACCAGTCCGAGTTTGGTGAAGCGAGTGGGGCCTGATGTGCCTCGACCCGCTCGACCGTCGGGCAACGGCTGCGCCGTGTGTAGTTCCCTGTCGCCGATCTTCACGCCGTCAAGCGCCACGATCATTTCGCCCAGCACCGCGGTGCCGCCGTTGTCGTTGCCGAGCTTGAGGGCACCCGCAGCTCGCGCATCCTGCGCGTTCAGCGTGCCGGTCTTGAGCCGGGCATCGGCCTGCCCGAAGGAGAGGGCCCCGCTCTTCGGTTGCAACAGGTCGCCGAAGCGTCCGATCTTGCTGCCGGGCGCCATGCCCGTGATGGCCGCCGCGCCGAGTAGCTGGCCCGTCTTGCCAAAGGCCGTTGCGCCCGACGGCCCAACCCAGATAACGACTGGCACCTTCGAGGCCCTCATGAGGTCGGCGACCTCGGCGACTTCGCTGTCGGGAATGACGGCGCCCTTCGAGTTCATCTGGAGCACGAGTGCCTGGGCACCGTCGGTCTCGGCTCGCTGGACGGCGTTGCGGATTTCGTTGGCCAGAATGCGGTCGAGGTAGCCGCTGACCTGCAGCACGTCGACTGGTGGGGTCCCCGGCACGGGCGCGTCGGCGGCCGTGGCGGCGCGACCGACTCCGAAGATGGCCAGAATCACACCTAGGGTGAGGATGAGTTTTGTTGCGGTGACTAACCTGCGCACGCTGCCTCCGAGGCTGGAGCGGGAACTACGAGAAAGGGCACGAGTGGATCCGAAAGCATTTTTCACCACTTCGAGAGTCCTGATCGTGGCCGGAAAGGGCGGCGTCGGCAAGACGACGGTCACCGCCGTACTCGCCAAAGCGGCCGCCGCGTCCGGATTGACCGTGCGGGTCGTGGCTATTGACGAAGAATCGCCCCTCGGCGGATTGCTTGGTTTGCCCAAGCCACTCGGCCCCAAAGTGGTAAAGGTCACACCACAGATCACGGCGCAGCTGGTCACCCCCATGCAGGCGCTCGATGACTACCTGCGAGATCATGGGATGCGCGGCGTTACCCATCAGCTGGCTCGGTTGGGCATCCTTGATGTGGTCGCCTCGGCCGCGCCGGGCATCGACGACATCTTGGTGTTGGCCAAGATCAAGCAGCTCGACAAGCAGAAGGTGGCCGACCTCATGATCGTTGACGCGCCCGCGGCCGGTCACGCCATCCCCTTCCTGCGGGCGCCACGAGCATTGCGCGAAATCATCACGGTCGGCCCAGTGAACACCCAGGCCGTAGAGGCGGGGGAGATGCTGGCTGACAGCACCCGCTGCCAGGTGATCCTGGTTGCCCTGGCCGAAGAGACTCCCGTCAACGAAGCGATCGAAACAGCGTTTGCGCTCGAAGAGGACATCGGTGTCAAGCTCGGTCCGATCGTGGTCAACGCGCTCTATCCAGCCGTCACCCATTTGGTTGCGCCGCCCAGGGCCCGGACGGCTATCGCCACCGCTGCACGGTTCCGACTCGCGCGTCTGCAAGCGCAGGCGGAACACCGTGATCGCCTGGCCGTCGGTCTTCCGTTGCCGCAACTCGTGCTGCCGTTCGTGTTCGACGCGTCGCTCACCTCAGAGACAACCGACACGCTGGCCAAGGTGATGCTCGAAGCGATTCGGGCGTTATGACCGATAGGTTGACTGGGTGACAATGGTGAGCGAGGCCGTGGCGAACCTGGCCGATGTGATCGACGGACGTTCGATCATCGTGTGCGCCGGCCCCGGCGGCGTCGGCAAGACCACCACGGCCGCAGCAATGGCCCTGGCTGCGGCCAAGCGCGGCCGTCGGGCTGTCGTCATCACCATTGACCCGGCCCGACGGCTTGCTGATGCGTTGGGGCTTACGGCCGGTCTCACCAATCAGCCACAGCATGTCGCGGGTATCGGCCCAGGCGAGTTGTGGGCGATGATGCTCGACCCCAAGCAGACCTTCGACGATGTGGTCGGCCGCTACGCAAACGACCCTGAGCAGCTTGATCGCATTCTCAACAACTCGTTCTACAAGAACGTGTCGAGCGCATTGTCGGGCACGCAGGAATACATGGCGGCCGAAAAGCTCTACGAGCTGCATCACGATGACCGGTTCGACCTCGTCATCATCGACACGCCGCCCACCCGCCACGCGCTTGATGTGATCGACGCGCCGCGACGCCTCACTCGCTTTCTGGACCACCGTCTCTACCGCGCCATCGTCACGCCCGCACGCATGGGCCTGCGTGTGGTGAACTTCGCTGCTCAGGCCGTGCTCAAGACCATCGCGAAGATTGTCGGGGGCGCCGCTATCGCCGATGTCGTTTCGTTCTTCCAAGCATTCGACGGAATGGAAGCCGGCTTTGGTGAACGCGCCACCTTGGTGTTGGCGCTGCTCACGTCCCCCGAGACCGCCTACGTGATCGTCACCGCGCCTCGCCAGGATCGGCTGGATGAAGCCGCATGGCTGTCGACGCAGTTGGCCGAACGCAAGATCAAACCCGCCGCGATTGTGGTGAACCGAGCCCACCCCGACTTCGGTGTGTCAGCCGAAGAGGCCCGAGCCGAGGCCTTGGGGGGAGACCCGGCCTGGACGAACTTGGCTCAATTGGCTGAAGTGGCCGAGAGCGAAGAACGACTCATCACACCCTTGGTTGCTGCCGTCGGCGGCGCCCCCGTCGTGCGGGTGCCGCTGTTGGTGCGCGACGTGCACGACCTGTCGGGGTTGGGAGATGTGGCCGCGCATCTCGTCGGCCGCTAGGTTTGGCGCTCGTGTACGTGCTGCTGGCGACTGACGCCCCCTGGTTAAGTGACGATATCCGTGCCGCACTCAGCGGGCCGGACACGACCATTGATGTGTGTGACAACGGCAAGAACGTTCGCAAGTCGGTGCTGGCCAAGGCACCCGACATCGCCATTCTCGATCTGCAGATCGGCAACATGGGCGGCATCGCCACCTGCATGGACCTGCGCCTGGAGGAGAGCGGCGATCGCCTTCCCCACGTGCCTATCCTCATGCTGCTTGACCGTACGGCCGACGTGCATCTCGCCCGCCGCAGCCAAGCCGACGGTTGGCTCGTGAAGCCCCTCGACCCGCTGCGCCTGCGTAATGCGGTCGCCACCATCATCGCCGGCGGTACCGTGCATGAGGGCGTTCCGGCGGCCGTCGCCGAAACGGAAATGCCAGCCGAGGGCGCCGCAAGCTAGAGTCGCCAACGCAACAAACGGGTTGTAGCGCAGCTTGGTTAGCGCGCCACGTTCGGGACGTGGAGGCCGAGGGTTCGAATCCCTCCAACCCGACCAAGGAATTCGTTTCGGCACCCTGAGCGATCTCATCGGCTCGCTCTGATTTCGGTCATGCTTCCGGCTGGCAAAGTTGTACGGTACAATTAAATCTCGCCGAACGTACAACTTTTGGAGTGGGATGGCTGGGCGTCCGAGTCGTGCTGAAATCTACCGGCGGCTCGAGGCTTCGTTCGCCGAACTCCGGGAGCGGCTGGGTGGTCTCCCGAATCCGGCCGAGGCCGAGGGTATCTGGACCACAATCTGGTTCGAGGAGGCGCATCATTCCACAGCGATCGAGGGCAACACGCTCGTACTGAAGCAGGTCGAGCGACTTCTTGCCGAAGGCCGCGCGGTTGGCGGCAAGGAGCTTGGTGAGTACATGGAGGTGCGGGGCTACGCGAACGCAGCGCAGTGGGTGTACAACCAGGCGCTTGAGCCGGGTGCGTGGACGACCGGAGAATTACTCACGATAACCGAAGTTCGCGAAGTCCACGCCATGGCGCTTGGGCCCGTTTGGGATGTCGCTCCGCACCCAAACGCGACTGATCGCGAGCGCCCTGGCAGCTTCCGCGAACACGACATCCAGCCGTTCCCTGGTGGCATGACGCCGCCATCCTGGCCTGACGTTCCCAATGCGATGCGTGCCTGGGTCGATTCACTCAATGCAGCGGGGCTGGGTCCGAATCCCATCGAGGCTCTCGCAGTGGCCCATAACCAGTTTGAGAAGGTGCATCCCTTTCTTGACGGCAACGGTCGAACCGGGCGTCTCTTACTCAACCTCGTCCTGGTGCGACTCGGGTACGCGCCCGTGATCATCTACAAGAGAGATCGCTCCAAATACCTCCGGGCGCTGCGTGCTGCTGATGCAGGTGACCCGGGCCCGCTGGGCGAGATGCTGGCGCGGGCTGTGCTCGACAATCTTTATAGATTCATCGTTCCGGCGGTGGCCGGCCCAAATCGCCTCGTCCCGATCGCTGCGCTCACACGGCACGATGTCACCGAAGGTGCCCTGCGCGCTGCGGCCAACCGCGGCCGAGTCCGTGCCCAAAAGGGTGCTGACGGCCAGTGGCGAAGTACCAAGGCCTGGGTCGATGAGTACGTGTCCAGTCGACAGGACCGCCCTGCCACGTAGGCCCGCTCTTCCTCAACATTCTCCCAACGAGTATCGTGCGGGAACGCGGGAAGACTTGGGTGGGTTCGCATGAGCAACTATTTGACCGCCGAGGCGAAGGCCCGCTCGACCCATCAGTTCCAGTCCAACGCTTGTAGCTCCTGGTCCGTGAGGCACTTCTTCAGCGCGGTTTGGAGCGGTTGCAGGTGGCCGAGGTCGGGGGCCGTTCGCTCCAACTCCTTGATGAAGATGTCTTGGGCGGTGGAGTCGTTCAGCTTCTTGCTGGTGCATTCGGCCGAACTCTGGCTGATGTAGTTCGCCCCCTGGGTGACGCCGAGAATCATCAGCAACTCCCAGGTGGGTGAGCAAGATCGGAAGACGCCAACGATCACGGCCGCCTCATCCTTTGCCAGCTGGTGGCTGAGTGCGAACCCGAGCAGATGCCAGACCGACGAGCCGATCCCCAACTCCCGCACTCGGGCTTCGCCGAGTTTGGTGATCAGGCCGCTAGCGATACAACTGGCCTCCGGTTCGGTCACGGCTGGGCGCCAGACAAAGGTGCTGCCATCCGGATTGGTCGGCACGTCTGATCGGTAGAAGGCACTCGCCACAGCCTGCGCGAACGCGACGGGATCGGAGGGCAGGGTCTGCTGGGGTGCGGGCGCCGGGCCTGGCACGCGAGGCTCGATCAGGATGAGGGTGGACGATACGGCCACCGCGACATCCTGGGTCTCTAACGGCAACGCCATCGACGCCCAGAGTTTCCCATCGAACGACCACCGTACCGAGCTGCTCTCGGGCTGCAGCACCGGCACCGCGTATCCTCGACCTCCACCGACCGGGGGAGAGGCCGGCGTGATGATTGGGCCTTGCCCGGTGCCGCCGCTGACCGCTCCCCAGACGGTGCCGTCGGGGGAGTGGAACCAAATCGATTCGCCCACGACCAGGAACCCGTGGGCACCACCGGCCAGCCGGACGTTACCGCTACCGGCCAGACCATCGGGCAGGGGCGTTGTCGACCACGACCGTCCGTCAACCGACCTCAACAACTGATAGCGCACCTCGAACGAAGGAGTCGCCGCCGGCGCTTGTGTCACCAGTCCAAACCCATCTGGCCCGGTTGCGATCGTGGGTGGCAGGCCGAGCAACGAGGCATCGGCCAGCGGCGAAACCCGCTCCCAAGCGTCGCCCTCACCACGCCAGACGGCGCCGACCGGGTCGAGGGCAGTCGGCGCCAGGCCCAGATCTGCCGAATTCCGTGCGATCTTGAACCCGTCCACAAAGGTGACGGTGATGGTCGTGCCGTCCCACCCCACGCCGTGGACGGACCCGTGATCGGCACCCAGGGTGTCTTTGGCGTAGGTGCTCCAGTCGACATTCATGTACAGCACGCCGGTCACCAGGACAATGCCGTGGAAGATCGCGACCCGACCGACATTTGCCTCCCACGAGGCGTAGCGGAACGTCGGCGCCGTCGGCATGACAAGGGGACTTTGCCGCCATGTCGCGCCGGCGTCATCCGACCGCAGGATCATGAGCTTGGCCCCGGGATCGGTCCCGGGGCCAGCGATGACCAGCGTGGAGCCGTCGGCAGCCAGAGCCCCCACGACCGAAAGCGAGGTCACCGATATGGTGGTCGTCCAGGTGAGGCCATCGGTACTTGTGCCAATCGCGAGCTTGCCCGCCGCCACCTGGGCGGAGAAGAAGTGGTCACCGGCTCCGACGATAAATCGGCCGCCCGAACCCTCGATGGGCTTCGCCGGCGCCACGACAATGCCCTCGATCGGGGGAGTAATGGTGGACGACGCGCCGCCGGTCGTCACGGTTGAGGTCTGGGACGTTTCAGTCGCCGTTGAACTACCGCAACCGGTGAGAACGAGCGCAGCAACCAGCACGCATGTGGTGCCGAGTCGAGTGAGCTGCGACACGTGGGGCCGGGTGAGCATGAAGGCGTCCGTTCAGGGGAGGCTTTGCTTCAGCGTGCCCTACGAGTGGCCCATCGGAAAGAGCCAGTGGATGTCCGCCCGATGGACCTTGGTCCCGCTCGCGATCGGTTGCCCGCGGCCGTGAATCTTCCTGATTGTGTCAAGCTGGTCGGGACGGGAAGGAGCGGGCCCGGTTGCATAGGAGACGGAACTAGCGCAACGGAATCTCGGCTACCTCATGACCATTCAGCCTGTAATCGCAAGGAACTTCACCGCTTGCATGGAGCAGCTGCAGGAGGCTTACGTCTACGGCGTTGCCTCCACAGTCGGTTGCATCGTGGAGCGCAAGAATCGAGATCGCTACGGCGTTGATATCGAATTCAAGCTGCCGCGAGACGACTACCTGGAGGAGCTCACGATCTACGCGCAGCTCAAGTGCACGACCACGATCGATCCTGATCCGTCGAAACCGACGTTTGGCTACCGGTTTCGAGATCGACGCCATTTCGATCAACTGGCCAAGCCGAGGGCGACAATCAAAGCGATTCTCATCGTCATGGTTACCTCGCCCGTCCAGGCAGCCTGGACGGAGGTTGCCCATGATCAGCTGACTATCCGACAGGCCTGCTATTGGATGAATCTGGAAGGTGAGAAACCGTCGTCACCGAAGACGCCAACGGTGGCTGTCCCTATCGCAAACCTCTTTGATGGCCCTAGTCTTATCGAGATGTTCCAGCGTCTTGAACAAGGTCGGCGCATCTGATGAGTGACGACGAGCTGCCCGACGGCCACGAACTGATTCGACTGCTCCAAGAGCGCGACTGGGTCGTGGTCGCCGAGCGTAAAGGGTTCTACGCGCGGCTGCAGCCGAACCCGCAATCGGAGCACTCGTTGGTCGTGCCGACCAACCCGCAAGCAGCCGACTACGCCACCCTGTTACTGGCTGCCATTCAAACCTTGGACGCCGAGCACAGCGATCTCTGGTCCGGCGAACTGCAGCCGAAACTTGCGGCTGACGCGACGGAGGAAGTCTCGGAACTGTCGTGACTCCCGGGACCGTTTAGACCTCGTCAGGGAGGTAGCGGGTGTTGCGGTCGATGTTCATGTAGATGTCCATGGCGATGGGGTTGCGGATCTCTTCCGCGATTTGACCGAGCAGACCGGCCGCGCGGGCAAGCAACGCAAAGCCTCGCAGCAGCTCAACGGGAAGGTCGAGATCGGCGAGCGCTGCGCCGCACACGCCTGCTCCATTGAGCGGCAGCCTACGACCGAGGATTTCGGGATGCACCCGACCGACGGCCGCGAAGAGTAAAAGGTGGGGGCCAAGACAGCCGGACTCCTCCGCGATGGCGAACAGCCGCGGGGTGCGCGGGTCGGTGTCTTTGTGGACAGGATGGCCGAGACCGGGCACGAGCCGCTTCGCATCTTTGGTTGCAGCTACAACAATGCGGGCGAGCGAGTCCCAGCCGGCATCATCGGTCGGCAGGTCACCGTCGTGCGCAGCGAGTGCATCGTGCAGGAAACGGCCGCAGTCCTCCGTGACGCCAAGGAAGCGTGAGCCTCCACCGAGCAGCCCTGCGGCCAGCGCACCCTGCAGCGAGTCGGGCGCGCTCAGGTACGTGAGCCGCGCCGCTATGGCCGTGGGTGTGAAGCCGTGGTCCGCGAGTGCCACCAACACCGACTCGAACACCCGAAGCTCGCCTGCGGACGGCCGTCGTTGCATCACCAGCCAATACGCAAGTTCACCGAAGCCGACCTTGCCCATCAGATCGTCGGCGAGGTCGAGGCCCATCAACCGGATCGATGTGGCATCCGATGTTCCGAGCCCGGTCTGGTAGCTCACGCCAGCCACTCCCGAATCTCGTCGCTGTGCTGACCGAGCCCCGGTGGCGGCAGGCGATACGTCGGCGGCGTGGCGGAGAACGTGATGGGGTTGCGCACGCTCGGCATACCGTCGATCGTGACGACCGGATCGAACCCCAACTCCTCGGCGAACGCGATGCCACCGTCCACCGTATTGATCGGTCCTGACGGCACGCCCGCGGCGGTCAGCAGGCGGAACCATTCCATCTTCGGCTTCGTCCGCAACTGTTCGACGAGAAGGGGCCGCACCGATTCCCGGTTGGCCGTGCGGTCCTCGTTGCGGGCCCAACGCGGGTCATCGGCAAGCCGGGGGACGCCCAGAACAGCGCAAAACTTCTTGAACTGTCCATCGTTGCCGACGGCCACGATCAGGTCGCCGTCGGCACACGGCATCGGCTCATAAGGAAACACACTCATGTGCGCATTGCCCATGCGGTACGGCACGCTTCCGCTCAGCACGTAACCACCCGAATGATTCACCAAACCCGACAAGGCCGTGGCCAACAGATTGACCTCGACGTTTTGGCCCTCGCCGGTGTTGTTGCGATGGTTGAGCGCGGCCAGGATGCCGATGGCGGCCTGCATGCCGCTCATCACGTCGAACAGCGCGATGCCCGCCCGCATGGGTTCTCCGTCAGCGTTGCCGGTCAGGCTCATCATGCCGGAGATGGCCTGCACCATCAGGTCATAGCCGGGCATGGCAGCGCCGCGGCCCGGGCCGAACCCGGTGATGGATGCGTAGATGAGTGATGGGTTGGTCTGCCGTACCGTCTCGTAGTCGAGGCCGAACCGGGTCATGCCGCCGGGCTTCATGTTCTCGACGAAGATGTCGGCCCGATTGGCCAACGCGAGGGCGACGTCCCGATCCGAAGGGTTCTTGAGGTCCAGGGTGATAGAGCGCTTGTTGCGATTGATCGACAGGTAGTAGGTGGCCTCACCATCACGCGTTGGTGGCGACCATGTGCGGGTGTCGTCACCTTCAGGGCTCTCAACCTTGATGACATCGGCGCCCATGTCGGCCAGCAGCATGGTGCAGTACGGCCCGGCCAAGATGCGTGAGAAGTCGGCAATCACCAGGCCGGCGAGTGGCCCTGCGACCGATTGTTCATTGCTCACGTGTTCCCCCTGTTGTCCGTCGCTGGACGTTACAGCCGGGCCGCACGGGTGCGAAAACGGTTGAAGGCCCCGCGCAATCGGCTCAGGCGGACCTGTTCCTCATGCTGCGGGGCCTTCGTTCGGAGTGCATCCACCTCGATCGAATTGTCCGGTGTTACCCTTAGCCTCGATCAATCCACTTGCCCGTTGGCCTTGCGGTCAGCGGGCAAGTTCCGTTTTCCGGTTCCGGCAGGTTGCCCTGCGTTCCCCGAATGTTTGGCGTTTGCTCTCCTACCGCTCGTTGCCTTCGGAATCCACAAGCTCGGGGTGCCCTTCCGGCTTGCGCCCTCGGACCATCTTTCGCTTGCTTTCTCCGCTGCGTTCCTTGCGGTGACATCACTGTGTCACCTGCAAAAGTCCAGGTCAAGTATGTTTTTTGTCGTCCCCAGGTTATCCACTGAGTTTCTTGGTTCTCCCCAGAAATAGCTTGGTTATGCACCTGTCGTGCACAGGTTCATCCACAGTTTGGGTGACTTTGCCGAGTCGGTAGGGTGAACGGACAATGGACTTTCACACCTTCCAAACGCTGATGGCCGCAACGTACGGTGAACAGGACACTGCACGTGGTATTCCGGCGAGCGTTGCGTGGCTTGCGGAGGAGGTCGGTGAGCTGGCGCAGGCGCTGCGCAAGGGGACGCAGGCGCAGCAGCGCCATGAGTTTGCCGACGTACTGGCGTGGGTGGCGTCACTCGCCAATCAGGCTGGTATCGATCTCACTGACGCGGTCTCCATCTATGCGGACGGCTGCCCGAAGTGCGACCGTATTCCTTGTGGCTGCTGAACTCGATCCCCTTACTCCCGCCTACGAGGCGATGGGTGTCGAGGGCTACTACCTCGCCCATGGCGCCGCCTACCGCAACCCGCATGAGGACGGCGTACGCGGCGTTTTGACCATGGCCGTCGCCACATGGACCCTCGACCTCAGCCATGTACTGGACCTGGCATGCGGAAGTGGAGAGGCAACCCTGGCATTACGTGAGCTCGGTGCCGACCGCATCGACGGCATCGACCCCTTCACGGGTGTCGCGTACCAGGCCCGAGTTGGTCAACCGGCCGAGGCCCTTCGGTTTGAAGACATCGCAGCCGGGGCTCTGGCTGGACGAAGGTGGTCGACCGTCGTGTGCAGTTTCGCCCTTCACCTCGTGGAGACCTCCCGTCTGCCGGGTGTGTGCCGAGCGCTCGCCGAAATCACCGACAGCCTGCTGGTCATCACCCCGCACAAGCGCCCGGACATTCGGAGCGGTTGGGGGTGGCAGCCACCAGTCGAATGCAAGTTCCAACGCACTCGTGCCCGTCTGTACCACCGCGTTGGAGTTCAGTCGAATAGCTTGGGAGCGCATTCCTATGACCTCGACGCTTGAGCCGGTACCGGCATCCTTTGTCTCCACGAGAAAAGCCATCCACATGCTCGCCGAGCATGTGCTCTGCGTGGCGCGTTACGAGATCGACGGACATGTCGGTTTGCGTAGTGAGCTTTCGGGTGTCGCGACCCCTGCATTCGGTGCATCCGAAACCGTGGTCGCTGTCGATGGGGCGGAGATCGTCGTTCGTAGCAGGAAGGGTGAGCGTCGGGCGCCGATCACCACAGTGCGCCACGCCGCGGACTTCGTCGGCGTCGCGCCGGGTGTCCCCGACGGCCTGTGGCAGCCCGCCACCACGCTGTCGCTCGACTCGCCGCTCGTCATCGACCAGCGCTCGGCGATCACGCTCGGCAGCTGGTTCTCGTTTGTCTCCGTCGCGCTCAACGAGCTGATCGAGCGTACGGGTGGCACCTTCGATGCACCCACGTTGTGGCCCGAGCACTTCGACCTGGCCACCAGCTCCGACGGGGTGAACTACGGCGGCTCACCCGGCGACGGCTACCTGTCGCGGCCGTATCTGTACGTCGGCCCACGTGCGCGGCCGTTGCCGTCGGCCGGCGAGAAGTTCTGGAACGCACCGTTCGGTGCCAGCCTCCCCTACGAAGACATCGCCAGCCTCGACCACGCCGTCGGCTTCCTCATGTACGGCCGCGAACTCGCCGCAGGGTGACTTCTGGCCACCGACGCGATACGATAAAAGTATGGTGAAACGTAAGATAACTGTGACGGTGGATGAGGGGCTCCTCGAAACCGTGCAGGATTTGGGGAACCTCAACTTGTCCAGTGTTGTGAACGAGGCGCTTGGTCGGCATGTTGATCGACTGGCACGTAGAGCTTCGCTTGGTCAGTTGCTCGACAACTGGGACGTTGAGTTCGGGCCTGTCTCCGCTGAGTCCGAAAAGGCAGCGGCGGCAGCGTTCGACGATCTTGATGCCGGATCGGTGTCGAGCAGCGCGGCGTGAGCCAACCGATCGTCCTCGACGCAGGAGGCCTGGAAGAGCTGGCGAAGGCGAGACCTTCCGACGCGTTCCGCGCTGTGCTGCGCGAAGCATGGAAACGAGACAGTGAAGTTCTCGTCCCTGCAGTTGTGTGCGCTGAGCTCGCCCGAGGAGTAACGAGAACGCGGGCCCTCGAGGCCTGCCTATCCCGACACCAAAGTCCGTCAACACAACCAGCCGTCTCGATCGTGGACACCGACTTCACGCTGGCGCGTCTCGTTGGTTCAATTCTCTATTCGGGGAACGTCGGCACTGAAGATCTTGTCGATGCCCATGTCGTTGCGATCTGTTCGATCCACGGTGCTGGGCTCGTGATCACGGTGGATCCGGAGGACATACTTCGACTCGCACAGGCGGTACCTTCGGTGCGAGTCGTCGTGCGCCTCCCCAACTAAGTGACGCCGGCCGAGGGTGAGCGCAGCCAGCCGAGGGCGAGGGCTTTGCGGTGGTGGAGGTAGGCGCGGGCGATCATCCACGCGAAGAGGCCAGACCAAAGCAGCGGAAGTCCGGCGTTCGGCCAGGCAATACACGCGACGCCGAACGGGATGAACAACAGCGTGGCGGTGATGGCGCTCCGGACCATGTGGGTGATGTTGCCGGTGCCGAGGAAGACACCGTCGTACAGGAAGGCGATGGCACCGGGGATCGACATCAGCCCGAGTAGGAACAGCGCGGGAATTGCAGCTGAACGCACTGGCCCCTCGGGGGAGAACAAGCGGGGCAGTACGCCGGATGTTGCGACGAAGACGGCGGCGACGAGCACACCGAACCAGAACGTGATCGACACCAGCCGCCGGATTGTGGCCGGGCTTCCGCCGTCATTTGCGCCGAGGTGTTCGGCCACCAACACCTGCCCGGCCAACGCAAGCGCGTCGAGCATGAGCGCCGAGAGGTAGAACAACTGCGAGACGATTTGATGGGCGGCAGCGGTTACGGCGCCCATGCGCGTCGCGGCAGCGGTCGCGAACATGAACGTACCTGCGATGCACGCCGTGCGCACACCGAAGCGGAGTCCGTTGACAACCATCTGGATCATGCGTCGCCGGTCGGCGTGGCCGTGACGCCGGCGTCGTTCCTGCACGACAAACCACATCAGCCACGACGCCGTGATGGCCTGCGCCACCAGCGTTCCCCATGCTGAGCCGCGTAGGCCCCAATGCAGGCCATGCACGAACCAGAGTTCGAGTACAACGTTGACGACGTTCGCTACCAACACGACAACGAGGGATCGATTGGTGCGACCGCTGCCTTGAAGGAGTCCGTGCCCGACGAACGACAGCAGCAAAAAGGGCATGCCCCATGCACCGATGCGCAAGTACTGAACGGCACCTTCCAACACGTCCCCGCGACCGTTCAGCGCAAACGAAAATGGTCGAGCGAACAGCCACAGCACTGCCGCCAGCCCGATGCCCAGGATGGCAGCAACGCCAAGACCATCAGCGAGGATGTCGGCCGCCGCAGACTGCTCGTGCGTTCCTCCACCGACTGCCCGAGCGGCCTGCGTGGTGATCGCCCGCTGGATGAACGACGTGATCCAGAACGGGAGCGTGAGTACAGCGTAGGCGAGCCCGATCGAGGCCAGTGCGGCTGCGCCAAGTCGGCCGACGATGGCCGAATCGGCGAGCAGGTAGAGCGGCTCGGCCGCGAGCGTACCGAGGGCTGGCACCGCGATCTTCGCGATGCGCCGCCCCAGCGCCGGGGGAGCAGCTACTGGCGTCGTCGCAGCAGTTCTTCTGCGATTTGGATGGTGTTGAGCGCCGCGCCCTTGCGCAGGTTGTCGCCGCTCACGAAGAGGCAAAGGCCGCGACCTTCAGGCACGGTTGAGTCGACGCGGATGCGACCGACATACGACACGTCCTGACCAGCGGCCATGAGTGCTGTCGGTACCTCGGCCAAGACGACGCCCGGCGCACCGTCAAGAACCTCCCGAGCGCGAGCGGGCGTGATCGGTCGCTCGAACTCGGCATTGATGGCGAGCGAGTGGCCGGTGAAAACGGGCACCCGTACACAGGTACCCGACACGAGCAGATTGGGGATGCCGAGGATTTTGCGGCTCTCGAAACGGAACTTGGCTTCTTCATCGGTCTCGCCGTCATCGTTGGCTTTGCCGATGAACGGCACCACGTTGAACGCTATCGGCGCCACGAACTTGGTGGGCTGGCCCATGTCGACCGCGTCACCGTTGTAGGTCAGCGCAGCGATACCGTCGCCGGCCTTGGCCACCTGATTGGCGAGTTCCTCAACACCGGCAAGGCCGGCACCGGACACGGCCTGGTACGACGAGCCGATCATCTTGATGAGGCCGGCTTCCTCGTGCAGCTTCTTCATGACGGGCATGGCGGCCATGGTGGTGCAGTTGGGGTTGGCGATGATGCCCTTGGGCAGATGATCCAGATCATGCGCATTCACCTCGGGCACCACCAGGGGCACCTCAGGGTCCATACGCCAGGCCGACGAGTTGTCGATGACGATGCAGCCGGCGGCGGCAAAGCGCGGCGCGAGCACTTTTGACGAGGCGCCACCTGCTGAGAAGAGGGCAATGTCGAGACCGGCGAGATCTGCGGTCTCGGAGTTCTCGACCGTGATCTTCTGACCCTGCCACTCGATGATGCGACCTGCCGATCGCTCCGAAGCGAAGAGCCGCAGACTGGTGAGGGGAAACTTCCGGTCGGCCAGCAGCTGCAGCATCACGCCGCCCACTTGGCCCGTTGCGCCAACAATGCCGATATTCATAGGTTTGTAGGTTAGTTGCCGCGCCAAATTTGGCGTAATGAATTGAGCGCGGGGCCAGAAACCCGAACGCCGGGCGGGGTCGCTAACCTCCGAAGATGGCTTTCGCTCGTCGCGTCGTTGTGGTCGGGGCCGGATTTGCCGGGCTGTCGGCCGCCGATGCGCTGGTTGCCGCCGGGTGCGATGTCGTCGTGCTTGAAGCCCGCAATCGTGCGGGGGGTCGGGTCTTTACTCGTCACAACGGATTTACGGCCGGGCAGTACGGAGAAGGAGGCGCCGAGTTCGTAGCACCAAACCACTCGACAGTGCTGGCGCTCGCCACCCGATTCGGACTCGGTCTGCTCAAAGCGCGGCCGACCGTCTCGCTTGAGGCCAGCTTGCTCGATACCAGCGGTCGAGTGAGCACCTTTGCTCACTGGGACCAGGTTGCCAAGGGTCGCATCTCCTCGGACCTCGATCGTTGGTCCAACGAGTGTTTGGCGCTGACCCATCGACTCGATCCCGATGACCCTGCGGCCAGCGCGGTGGCCGCTGGTTTCGATGAAGACACGGCCACCGACCTCATGAGCAGGCTTGAGTTGCACCCGGTCGCCCGCCTCATCATTGGGCGTCGGTTGCGTACCGAAATGATGGTCTCACCGAGCGAGATCAGCTTGGCGCATCTCGCGTGGATGGAGCTGCTCAATCATGAGTCGGGAGACTGGCATCACGCGTATCGCATCGCCGGAGGCAATGACCAGATCGCTGCCCGGCTTGCCGCTGAACTCGGTGACCGCGTCCGGCTTTCCACACCCGTATCTTCGGTCTTGGTTCACGACGATGAAGTTGTGGTGGCGGGCGGCGGGCAGAGCTTCGTTGGCGAAGCGGTCGTTCTCGCCGTGCCGCTGCCGGTGTTGGGTCGGATCCTCGTTGAGCCGATGCTGCCCTCCGGGCTGAACGCTGGTTACGGCATCGGCGGCAAGGTGAGTGTGCAGTTTGATCGTCGTGCGTGGCTCGATGCCGGGCACGACGGCAGCGTGTTGTCCGATCGCGCGTATGGCGAGTTTTGGGAGACGACACAAGGGCATCCAGCGCCCGAAGGTGTGCTGACGGCGTTGCTTTCCAGTCACGACAGTGCCGCCATTCTCAGCTTCCCCGATGCCGCCGATCGCGTCGCCCGGGACATGACCCGGGTGTTCCCAGACCTGGTCGGTTTCGCAGGCGCCCGAGTCGTGACCGACTGGACCAACGACCAGTACTCCCTCGGCACCTACGCCGCGTTCGCCCCCGGCGAACTCACCCGGGTACTTCCGCTGCTTCGCGCCGACTACGGCCGCCTGGTTCTCGCCGGCGAACACTGCGATCGCCACGCCGGCTTCATGGAAGGCGCCCTCCGCTCCGGCCTCACCGCCGCCCAACGCGTGCTGATGACCTGATGCTGTCACGATATGCGGCCGTCCGGGCCGCCAACCGTGACAGCGTCGCGTGAAGCGTTACTTGAGGACGGTGACGAGCACGGTGAGGGTAGCGATCGATACGAGGGTTGAGGTGATGACAACGCGCGAGACGAAGGCGGGCTTGGCCTGATACTGCATGGCCAGTACGGAGGCCATGACGGCGGTGGGCATGCCGGCCGTCAGGATCAACGTGCGTTGGGTGATGCCGCTCAGCCCGAGCGCAGCGGTGGCGCCCCACGCAGCGAGTGGCGCTCCGACGAGCCGTAGGGCCACGGCGAGCACGACATCACGCACACCGTCGGTGTGAGTGACCCGTTCCATCACCTGTAAGCCGAGGACCACCAGCATCACCGGAATCGATGCACCTGCAAGCGTTGAGGCCACTGCCTCGAGCGCAGCCGGTAAGTGCCAGCCGTTGTAGTTGATGGTGAGAGCAATTGCAGCGGCCCAAATGGCCGGAACCTTGAACGGGGCGATGAACGCCTGTTTGATCGTGCCGCTGGTGCCGAGCGACGCAATAGTTACGCCCACGCTGTAGGTCAGCAGGGCGTTAGCGACAAACATCACCACTGCGATTTTCAATCCCTCGTCACCGAACGCGAGTTTCGCGATCGGCAAGCCCATGTTTCCCGAGTTGGCCACGGCCGAACACAACGCAACAGCCGCGAGTGTCGGTCGATCGTGTCCCAGCACCTTCGAGATCAGGAAACTTGCGATTGCAACCAAAAAGAACACGCCGGCGATGACGCCCACCAGCCGCACTGCAACATCCCGGGAGAGAGAAATCGTCAGCAGCGAGTGGAAGATCAGCGCTGGCGAGAACAGCCGGAACGTGAGGCCCGACAGCGGTTGCACGGGCACACCAACGCGACGGCCGATAAAGCCGCCGAGTCCGGCCATCACGAGGACGGGGAGAATGACCTCCAGGAAAACGCGGAGCAGTTCGGGCTACTTGCGGGTCGGCAGCGGAGCGGCGTAGTTCTGCCCACTGTCCAAACCAAACGCGGTATGCAGCGCTCGAACAGCGCCCTCCATCTTGCCCGCAGACACCACGCATGAAATGCGAATAGTTGATGTTGAAATCATCTCGATGTTGACATCGTTGTCGGCCAGAACCCGGAACATCTTCGCAGCAACACCGGGCGATGTCTTCATGCCTGCGCCTACCACCGACACCTTGGCGATGTCGGTCTGATGCTCGACACCCTCGGCACCGATCTCTTTCGCAACCCGGGCCACGATGCCTTCGGCTACAGCCATGTCGGCCTTCGGCACGGTGAAGGAGATGTCGGTCTTGCCCGAGTGTGAGGTGTTCTGGACGATCATGTCGATGACGATGTTGGCATCGGCCAATTCTTCGAACAGGGTCGCCGAAATACCGGGTTTGTCGGGCACGCCCACAACCGTGACCTTCGACTCGGTCGCGTCGTGGGTGACGGCGGAAATAATGGCTTCTTCCATGACATTCTCCTGGGCGATAACCCACGTGCCCGGCTCCCAGGTGAAACTGGAACGCACATGCAGCGGGACGTTGTGGTTGCGGGCGAACTCGGCGGACCGCAGGTTGAGGACGCGACCGCCGGAGGCCGCCATTTCGAGCATCTCGTCGAACCCGACGCGGCTCAGCTTGCGGGCCTGCGGACAGATACGGGGGTCGGCCGAGTACACGCCCGTGACGTCGGTGTAAATTTCACACGCATCGGCACCGAGACCGGCGGCGACGGCAACGGCAGTGAGGTCGGAGCCGCCGCGGCCAAGGGTGGTGATCTCCTTATCGGTGGACACACCCTGGAAGCCAGCGATCACGCAGACGTTGCCGGCAGCCAACGCCGCCGCGCACGCGGTCGCCTTTGACCTCGAGGATCTTGGCCTTGCCGTGACTGGTGTCGGTGATGATGCCGACCTGGCTGCCGGTGAAGCTCATGGCTTCCACGCCGATGTCGGCCAGCGCCATGCACAGCAGTGCCATCGACTTGCGTTCGCCCACCGTGAGCAGCATGTCCATTTCACGGCCGGGTTGCGTCTTCGAAACCTGATTGGCGAGCGCAATCAGGTTGTCGGTTTCCTTGCCCATGGCCGAAACGACTACGACGACTTGGTTGCCCTGGCGGGCCGTGTAGGCGACGTGTTCGGCGACAGCACGAATGCGGTCAGCGTCGGAGACCGACGTTCCGCCATATTTCTGCACGATCAGGGCCACGAGGGGACAACGCTATGGCAAACACCCGTAACGAGGCCAACGAGATGCGAGATCACAGTTTTGGGTTGTCTCCAATAGACTCTCCGCCTCGTGGGAACAGAGAAGCGTGAACGCCAAAAACTCAACAAGCTGCAAAAGGTCGCCGAAGACAAAAAGGCCCTAGCCGCAGCCACTCGCAAACGTCAGATCATCAAGTGGGGATCGATCATCGGCGTCGCGGCCGTCGCCATCATCGGCATCGCCCTGGCGACCAAGAAGGACCCCGCCAAGGTCACGACGGCAGCGACCAGTACCACTATCGAAGGTTCCGCAACCACGGTGCCTGCCACCCAGACCACCGTCGCCGTTGCGCCCACGGGCAAAACCATCACGGGCGACACACCGTGCCCCAAGGCAGACGGCAGCGAAGAGAAGGTCGTGAAGTTCGCCCAGGAACCGCCGATGTGCATCGATGTGGCCAAGACCTATACCGCCACCGTCGAAACCACGAAGGGCACATACAAGGCCGCCCTCGACGCCACCAAGGCGCCAAAGACAGTGAACAACTTTGTGGTGCTCGCTCGTTACCACTTCTATGACGCCACCCCCTGCCATCGCATTCTGAAGGGCTTCATGGCGCAGTGTGGTGATCCCACCGGTCAGGGCAACGGAGATCCTGGCTACAAGTTCCAAGACGAACTTCCAAAGGACACCAAGGAGTACCAGCCAGGAACTCTGGCGATGGCGAACTCCGGGCCGAACACGAACGGCAGCCAGTTCTTCACCATGTTCCGTGAGGGTTTGCCCCCGCAGTACTCCATCTTCGGCAAGGTCATAGAAGGTATGGACACGACAGTGAAGGCACTGGAATCAGTCGGCGTCGCCAATGACCCCGGCAAGCCAACCGAGCCGGTCACCATCACGAAAGTCACCATCACCGAAAGCTGATCCCCGACGGTCAGGTCGGATGATCCTGTGCAGAGCGCTGGCCAGGCCCTAGGTTTTGTGACGTGAGTAACATTCCGCCGCCACCCCCGAACGATCCCTACGGCAAAGTACCGCCTCCTCCACCGTCGTACCAGCAGCCTTATGGCACGCCACAATACGGCGCGTATGACCCCAACCAGGCGGCCTATACAGCGCTCGAGGGACGGTCGACCACGGTGCTGGTGCTCGGCATTCTTGGCCTCGTGCTGTGCCAAATTCTGGGGCCCATCGCCTGGGTAATGGGCAACAAAGTGCGCGACGAAGCAGTCGCCATGGGCCGCCTCGAACCGGGCAACAACAAGGCCGGGCGTATCTGCGGCATCATCGGCACCTGCCTCATCGGACTCTTTGTCCTCGGCTTTGTGCTTCTCATCGTCATCGGCGCGATTGCCGGCGGAACCAGCAGTACGAGCTGATCATTCTCCGGCGCGCCGCACTGTCAAGATTGGTAAAAAGTCACCACGAAAGGGCGTGCTGCTCTCGTCGTGCCGGGGATTTGCCCGTAGCTTTCGCCGTATGAGCGCTCCATCCGGCCCGAGCGGTACGTCTGATGACACCGCCTGGCCCGAGCCAGGACAATGGGACCCACCGCAACCCGGCAGTGCACTGCTCCCACCCCTCGCGCAGCCGCGCGATGACGACCAGGACGGATCCTCGCCGGCGCAACAGGAAGCGGTTTTCCTTGCGCCCGATGCGAGTCGGATGCTTGCTCCGCCAAGCCTTCCCTCGCCACCGCAACCGGGTCCGGTCGACCTCCTCAAGAATGTTGAGCCCTCCACCGAGGCGCCCGAACTCGCGGTGGCTGAACCGTCGCGACCGCCGAAACGAAAACGCTCGCGGCTGGCGGTCGCGCTCATCGACGCCATCGGGATTCTGCTCATCATTCTTGCCATTGCCCTCGTCGGAAAAACCATCGCCGATCGGCGCAACGCCAAAGACACGTCGTCGGCAACGTCAGTTGCGGCGACATCAGCCGATCCGAACGCGCCACCACCCACGCAGCCGGGGCGGTCCATCTCCGGCGTCACCCGCTGCCCCAGCAGCGATGGTTCCGAGGCTCGGGCAACGTCGTTTGAGAAGGCGCCGCCCCTGTGCATCGATGTCGCGAAGCGCTACCGCGCCACCATTCTGACGAGCAAGGGTGCCCTCAACCTCACGCTCGACGCCGTCAACGCGCCGATGACCGTGAACAACTTTGTGGTCCTCGCTCGCTACCACTACTTCGACAACACCGTTTGCCCTCGCATTATCCCCGGGTACCTTTTCCAGTGCGGTGATCCAACCGGCAAGGGTACGGGCGGCCCGGGCTACGCCTTCCCCGACGAGCTACCGGCACCTGGCCAATACAAGGTCGGATCCGTGGCCATGGCGACGTCGTCGCCCGACACCAATGGCAGCCAGTTCTTCGTCGTGCTCGGCTCCGATGGTGTGGCCCTCCCTGCGAAGTACTCGCTCTTCGGTCAACTGGACCCGAGCCAGGATGCCGTGTTGACCGCACTTGGCGCGGCCGGTACCGAACAGGGCACCCCCACCACAGAACTGGTGACGATCGAGTCGGTGGTCATTGTCGAGGGATAGCACCGTGGCAAACCAGAACCGACCAGTTTCCCCCTAGCGTGGAGTAGGTGAGTATCTTCCCCGGGCCACCCGGCGATCACCCCGAATTCATCCCGCCGCCACCACCACCGCCGCCTCCGTACGGCGGGCAGATTGGTTATCCGCCACAGCCGCCGCCGCTGTACGGCCAGACGATGGGTCCGGGCGTTTCGATGACGAACACCATGGTGTTCGAGAACCGGGCGAGCACCGTCTTGACGCTCGGTATCCTCAGCCTCGTTGGGCTCTTCCTTTGTGCGCCGGTGGCCCTCATTCTCGGCCCAACCGCGATCATCTTGGGGTTCAAGCTCCGCCGAGAAACAAGCGCCGCTGGCGTGCCGGAACCGAGTCGCAACACCACCGGAAGGATTCTCGGGATCGTCTCAACCTCACTTCTCGTGCTGGGCATTGTGTTGTTCGTCCTCGCGTTCAGCGGTCGACGCGGCACGTCTCGCTCCATTGTCCGAAGCGGCAGTGGTGGCGCGGTCACCTCAGTTGCCCGCCTTCCAACACCGAGCTTTGGCACCGCGAAGCCGGGTACGCCGCCGTCGAGCATCAGTGAGTTCCCGCCTTCCACCGAACCCGGTCGCGCTCTCGAGCGCGCCGACGCCGTGCCCGCAGGCGGATGGCACCGAAGCGCGAGTAACGACGTTCGTGGCACCGCCACCGATGTGCATCGACCCGGCCAAGGAGTACAGCGCAGTCGTCACCACCAACAAGGGCGTCCTGCGTATCACTCTTGATCCGACGTACGCGCCAACGACGGTCAACAACTTTGTGGTCCTCGCCCGCTACCACTTCTTCGACAACACGGTGTGCCATCGCATCGTGCCCGGCTTCGTTGTGCAGTGTGGCGACCCGACGGGCACCGGCACCGGCGGACCGGGCTACACCTTTGCCGACGAACTTCCGGCCGACGGCGACTACGTCATTGGGTCCGTGGCCATGGCCAACAACGGTCCCGACACCAATACCAACGGCAGCCAGTTCTTCATCATCACCGGCGATCACGGCGCCGCACTCCCACCCAAGTACTCGCTCTTTGGCGAGGTCGACTCAGATCAGGACCAGGTCATCGAAGACCTCGACGCGGCCGGCTCGTTGCGCGGCACGCCGACCAAGGAGCTGGTCTACATCGAATCCGTCGAGATCATCGAAAACTGAGGTCTCAAGTACCGCGGGCCGATCGATCATGGGCGGCCACCGACCTGCGATATTGCCGATGTCGTCTTCGTCTCGCCAACGAGGTGCATGGGTGCGACGGCCGCGTAGGCCGCCAGCAGGTCACCGTGGAGCGCTGTCATCGAGAAGGCTTTGTGCCAGAGCGGCCTTGCCGCCGCTTGAGCGCGTTCGAGGTTTCGGCGTTGCAGTAGATCCTCAAGCTCGGCAACCAATTCGCTCACGCCATCGCCGGCCCGACGAACGGCCGGTTCCACCAGTCGGTCATCGAGCCAGGCGTTCTTCGACAGCACCACACACGCGCCTGACTGAAGCGCTTCCAGAATGGCGTAAGGCGCGCCGCAGTCCGACGACGTGGGAGACACCAGCACGTCAATGTGCGGCAGGTAGTCGTGCAGCAGTGCTTCCCGAGGAAGATCAGCCAGGACCGTGATGCCATCGCCGACGATGCTGTGGGCGGCAACGTTCTCGATGGTGGTCACCACGATCAACCGAAGCGACGCATGCCGGCTTTTCAGGATGCGAAAGGCGCGCAGCACGTCGGTGCCGCCCTTGCGGTCGAAGTCCCGTCCGATGAACGCCAGGGTGGTCCCATTGGTTTGCTTCGGCGGGAGATGCAGATCCTGCAGGCCCGTGCCGATCACTCGCGTCGATGCGGGTGCCGCGCCATGGCCAACCAAGAACGCCCAGAACTTGAGGCTGTAACCCGAGAGCACGTTGCCCGGTCGCCCGATCAGCCACGGATTGTGCAGCCGAAGCAGGCGGCTCAAGGTCTTCTCCAGCATGACCGCCCGACGGACGCGCCACTGGCTCCAGTGCTCGGCATCTCGGTAGCGCACCGAGAGTGGATACCCGGCCGTCGACACCACCGGAATTTTCGTGCCGATCTGACGCACCGCGAACAGGTGCTGATGGACAAGATCGAAGGCGCCCGGTTTGATCGAAACGAACCACCAGGGCTCACGAAACATCATGCCTCGCCGTCGGAGGGCCCGTTCGCCGGCGCGCACGCCCAGCAGCGCCACATCGGTGAGGCCAAACGTCCCGTTTGACGGCCGACGGCCGCGCACCGTTATCAGCCCCTGATCGATGGCATCCGCATAGGTGACGTACTCAACGCCCGGCGGTGGCTCGGCCAGCAGCGCCTCGGTGTAGGAGATGTCGCCCGACGGCGGGTCGAGATGGGCGAGCGGGCTAAAGAGCAAGATGCGCATGTTGGATCACTCCTTGCTGGACGATGAGGAATACCCATACCTCGCGTAGGCGCAGCGGCGCCCACCATCGCGGCGGGGTGATGATTCTGATCACGCGACCGTGCCGCCGAAGCCGATGAGGTTCGCCTCCTGCACTTTTTGCATCACGAGCAACTCGGCGGCTCGAGCGGATTCGTCGTCGGCAAACGACAGTACGACGTGATCGTGCGCGGCCTTCACGCTTCGGGCAATCTGGGCGAGGTCGCTATTCAGCGCCTGGCCGGTTTCGATGACCACGTCGTTTCCACCAACGACGGAGCGCGCCAGGGCCCCAGCTTCGTCCAACACGGCGGCATGAAGGTCGAGGCGGTCGAGCAATGATGTCGTAGCGAGGTCGTGAGGACGAACATGGCGCAGATCGAGGTCGCGCATCGTGTCGTCGCGCCACAGACCGGGCCTGTCGTCACGCATCGCGGCAAGCAGCGTGCTCTGCTGGCCGAGTCGGAGGTACATCTCATTCGGCATAGTGGAATCCGTATCGACCGCTCGATGCCTGCGAACGACACAGCTCCACCTCGTTGAGCAGATGTCGGCGCGTTTCGCTGGCGTGGTGCTGGGCGTCGTCGTAGTCGCTGTTGGCTGTCGTCATGAGACGGCCGGCGTGCTCGTCAGCCCGCACGGCCAGGACGGTTTGCTGCATCATGCCACCGGCGCCGTCTTGTTGCCGGCGCAGCGTCTCGGAGGTCTGTTGGGTCACCGCTGCCGCGGTGTCCACGTGGTCCTGCGCCAGGCTGATCAGTTGACGACATGCTCGCTGCCGGTCAACCGCGGCCTGCGCCATTTCCGTTGCGGTCTCGCACGCAGCGACGGCACGGTTGTATCGCTCGATCAGTTCGTCGGCTGCTTCGATCTCGGCTGCGAACTGGGCGACGTCATCGCAGGCGTGGCTCAGGTCTCGCTGAGCCCGCTGCAACTCGACTGAATTGGATTCGGCTCTCGACGCAACGACCGCGGCCAAGCGGCGCTGACTGATCAGGGCCGCCGCCAGGCGAGTGGTCGCCCGCTCACGTGCATCGACCGACCTTGACCGGGCAATGCCCCACGACTGAAGGGCGCGTTCTGCGATGTCGAGCGAGCGCTCCAGACTCTCAAGTCGATCGCCAATGCGAACGGCCGCGATTGCGACCTGCGTCCGAGCATCCTCGACCGAACGGGACACGCCACACAGATCTGCGCTGTTTCGCTCGGCCAGGTTCCCAGCGAATGCCGCGCTGCGTTGCGCCCGGTGCACCAATTCGCCGACGGCTCGAGCCTGCGAGGCGGCGTGGATGTGAGCAGCTTGGGCGTAGGCGGTGAAACGCTGGTATTCGTCGCTGAGGTCCGTGAGCGCGGTGACACGTCGGGACACATCCGCGTCCGCAGGTGGGAGCGAGGCAATCGGCGTGCTAGGAAGGGCGGCGAAATCAGACAAAGCGCCTGGCCAACTGCTGAGTGATCGACGCGATCTGCGTCATGAAGTCACCGTGCTCGGTGCTGTCTGCGAACGCGGTATTGGTGGCTGCGATGCTGTAGGGCTTGAAGCGCACCGCTTCCTGGCGATGGGTGTCGAACGCCAGAGCGGCGAGCGGTCGATCACCGTCGGCCTGCAACTTCGATGCCGCGCTCGATCGAACGAGCATGAACGAATCGTCCTCAGGCATTTGCATCACGACGCGGTGACGGATGTCGTCCTGCAGTGCTTTGTCGGACAGCACGGTTCGTAGGAGGCCGAGCGACGCCACCGAAATGATCATGTGGATGCCGACCACAGAGCCTCGACTGAGCAGTGCGCGCAGCGTGCGACCGAGGTCCGACTCAAGACTGCCGTAGTCGTCGGTCGTGCGTTGGAGCGCTGGCACCCGGTCCGGTTCGTTCAGCACGACCATGAGCGTCGGCTCTTCGCTTTGCTCTTCTTCTGAGAGCGTTTCGCGTCGGTCGAGTTCTACGATGGCTGCATTCAGCAGGCTGGTGCATTCTTCGGTCCGGCGGCCGATGCGGGCGTCAACGCCGAGCGAGGCGAGGTGCCCGGTTGTAGAGGCCAAGACGTCTGACCATGGCGCGCGATCGACGCTTCGGTCGTTCGTCCAGACATGGAGGTTGGTCGGATACTCGATCAGTGCGGCGCTCATCATCGCAGCGGCCACAACGGCGAGACGCGTCTCGTGATGTTCGCCAACGACGGCAAGATGCTCGGTGCGGCGACGGCGCAGCACCACGTTGGCGTGGCCACGCACGTTGAACTCCTGACCGACGAAGAGAGCGACGGGTCGTTCAGCTGCCAGCCAGTCACGAACACCAAAGCCACCCGCGGGCTGTTCGGCCCGGGCCAGGGCCTCCATCCGATGACTGTCCAGCCAGACTCCTGGAAGGAGGAGTCCCTGCACGTGGGGGTTGCTCAGCAGTTCGGGTTGGGCCGGTCCGTTGAACACCACGGTGCGGGCCTGGAACGAACCACGCGACAACAGTGCCGCCTTGCTCGCCAGCATGGCGATGATTTCGTCGCGTCGACGGGCATCGAGCAGGGCAGCTTTGCCGGCGATATTGGCTTCGTCGTCGCCGGCGCGGTCGTTCATGACCAAGCGGCCGACACGGTCGCAGGTGGCGCTGATAAGGCGCCGACCCTTCAGGCCGAAATCGGTGAGCGTGGCCGAGTCGGCCTGTGCCAGTTGCATCGACACGCGCAGGTGCATGTTGCCGAAGATGTCGGCGCGGTGCAGCATTCGTGCGGTATCGAAACGCTGCGACGCCAACAGCATGTGGATGCCGACGCTTCGACCCTGCTGCGACAGTCGCAGCAGGTTGGCGGAGGCTTCACCATCGCGGTCGCCGTCAAAGAGTTGCTGGTATTCGTCCACCACGAGCAGCACGCGGGGTAGGTTGCCGTGCGGCTGGCCGCGGCGGCGGTAGCTGGGCAGATCAGCAACGCCTGACCGGGCGAACATCGTGTTGCGGCGGCCCATTTCCTCGACGAGATCGGCGAGCACGCTGCGCGACAGTGCCGGTGAGGTGCGCAGCGATACGACTGATGCATGAG
Organism: uncultured Acidimicrobiales bacterium; assembly: GCA_963791625.1. Classification (GTDB taxonomy): domain Bacteria; phylum Actinomycetota; class Acidimicrobiia; order Acidimicrobiales; family Ilumatobacteraceae; genus JANMCE01. The sequence goes on along the minus strand of CAWBTA010000015.1, from coordinate 495,685 downwards.
GAAGGTTGCGGTAGGCCTGGAACTCCACGCCGTACTTGCCGTCGATGAGGTGAAAACGCAGTTCCTCCGGGCTATAGCGGATGGCGAGCGAGGTAATGAGGTTGTGAAACAGGGTGGACTTCCCGGCACCAGGCATGGCGCCCAGCACCCCGTGGACACAGGCCCGTTCTTCCCAGTCGTTGGTACCGAACCACATGTGCATCGACTCACTGGCACCGAAGCGACCGATCGGCGCCGAGATGAGATCGGTGCTGGTCTCCTGCCACCACTCGGATTCCGGCAGCGCGTTGAGGTCGTCCCACCGAATGGGCTGATCACGGGGCGGAGCAACGCTGAGTCGGTCGAAGATGACTTCCTGCAGCGATGCCGATGGTGCATCGTCGAGCACGAGCGAGCCGAAGATGTCGGCCTGCGGAAGGCCAACGTCGGAGAGGTTGAGCCGCCACGCGTCCTCGATATCGAAACGGCTGAGATCATTCGCGGTCGGTCGGTTGTTGCCCCTTGCGACGTGCTGAATGACGTAGACGCCAGCTCGGGGGCCGGTGCGAGCAATGGTCTGCAACGCCTCTGCGGCCCGAAGGTCATAGCCGTTCGGGTAGTTGGCGACGAACACGAAGTGGTAGCGCTCGGCCAGCCGCATCTCGGCCGGAATGTCCTCGAACGACGGGCGGCTGGGGTCGAGGTAGGTGCGCACGATCCGTTGGATCTCGGCGTTCACTTCGTCGAGGTCCCGACGAACATCACCGGAGCTGGAGGCGAGGTGGGCGAGCGATCGAGCCATCGGGAATGCCAGGCCGTTACCGGCGGGATCGAGCAGGGTGTACTTGGCCTGTTGGGGAAACATTGCTGCCGTACGGAGCACGAGCGACTGCAAGAGGGCGCTGGCCTGAGCGTGCTGCTCCTCGGTGTCGCTGCTGATGACGATGCTCTTGCCGCCACCGATAAAGGGGATGGTGAGGGGCACGTCGAGTGGTTCGCCGGCCAGCGCCTCGCGCAATGCGCCGACGCGGATCTCGGCCACCGAGCTCGCACCCTTGGCCCGCCAGGTGTCCCAGCGGTTGAGCTCCCAGGGCAGCTGGCTCTCGTGTCCGAACGATCGGTCGAGGGCAGAGATCTGTTCGGCCCGCTGAGCCAGTTCGGAGGTGAGTTGCGTGCGTAGCTCAGCACCAGCTGCCTGGCCCTGCTGGTCGCAGCGTTGGATCCGCTGGCGGGTGATGTCCATCTCGGAGTGCAGGCGGGCGAGCGCCACCTGGAGGGCAACGCGTCGCTTGTTCTTGAAACGCCCGACGGTGTCGAGTTGACGCTCGATTTCGCTGATTTCGCCGCTGAGGTCGGTGAGTCGATGCACGTGGACATTTACCGTGGTCTGAAGCACCTGCAATTCGACGCTCGGGTCATCCCCGGCCGGAAAGAGTAGATCGCCGGGGGGCGCGGTGCGTCCGCCGGCCTTCTGCGCCGCTCGGAGGAGGTGCTTGTCGGCGTCGTCGACGGCGGCCCGCTCCCGGGCCAGACGCGCCCGCTCCTCAAGCAACGCGTTGACTGCCGCGGCACGTCCTTCGGGGATGCGCACCAGAGGACCGTTGAGGTTCGGCGGAAGGGTCCTGGGCGCCGGGGCAGCCAAGCGCATGGTCGGACGCGGGGGGGCAAAGGTGGTCGGGGCCGGTGACTGCAGGGGTGCACCGAGCGTGAGCACGCCATGACCGAGTCGGGTCGGGCACGCCGGATTGCCGCAGACGCCATCGTGAGCGATTGATTGGCTACAGGCAGTGCACATTATTCCCTCACCCTGCGGATTGTTCGGCTGTCTTTCCGAGGTCGCATCGACTTTTTCCGATTCAAACCAGGGGTGTCGAGAGTCGTCTGGCCCTAGTTCGTGCGACTCCTTCTGGTTCGTCAAGACTGCGTATCGTGGCGGTTAAGGATTTGAGATCTTCTGGAGCGGAAGAACGATTCGATGAGCGGGTGCTGCTGTCGTCAGTACCCCAAGAATTATGGATGTGCTCGGAGATCCTCTAAGGACTGCCCGTGGCGGGTGTCAACGAATCTCAAGAACGAGACGCATTCCTGACAAATCGGGCGGCTGCTACCCTTCGTCCGGTGGAGGAGCACGTGTCCGGACGGGGTGGCGGGGCGCGCCAACCCGTTGAACCGCCGCCGAGCCGTTGGGAGTTGCCGTTTCCACTCGATGCTCCGGACGATCTGGTGTGCGGGGGCGGAGACCTCGAAGCGGGCACGATCCTGTCGGCGTATCGCATCGGGCTGTTCCCGATGCCGCTCACCCGCCGTCGGCTCGGATGGTGGTCTCCGAATCCTCGCGGCATACTGCCGCTGGACCAGCTCATCGTCAGCAGATCGTTGCGCAAGAGCCGCGGCCGATTTGACGTGACCGTCGATACGTCGTTTCGCGCCGTTATGGAGCGGTGCGCCGACCCGAACCGCCCTCACGGCTGGATCGACCGTCCGTTCATTGAGGCCTACACGTCGCTGCATGATCTGGGCTGGGCCCATTCGGTGGAGGTCTGGCGCAACGACCGCCTCGTCGGCGGCCTCTACGGCCTGGCCATCAACGGGCTGTTCGCCGGCGAAAGCATGTTCCACGACGCCACCGATGCGTCCAAGGTGGCCCTGGTGGCGTTGGTCGAACGTCTAAGAGTGGGGGGCTTCACGCTGCTGGACGTGCAGTGGAAAACGGACCACCTCGCCTCCCTCGGCGTCATCGACATCCCCCGCGCCGAGTACCTCCACCGCCTCGACCACGCTCTTCATACCGACACCCACTGGCACCTGTAAAGCTAGATAGTTATGGCGTTGTCCGAGCGAAGCGAGTCCGAGAGAGACGGAGCGGTAGCGACCGAACGAGGCATGACATGGCTTATGCGCACCTATTCGGGGCATTCGTCGGCGTCGGCTTCCAACGCGTTGTACCGCACCAATCTGTCCAAGGGACAGACCGGGTTGTCGATCGCTTTCGACCTGCCGACCCAGACGGGGTACGACCCGGACTCGCCTATGGCCGCTGGCGAGGTGGGCAAAGTTGGCGTGCCGGTGGCGCACCTCGGCCACATGCGTACGTTGATGGATGGCATCGCGCCGGCCACCATGAACACGTCGATGACCATCAATGCCACCGCAGCCTGGCTGTTCGGGCTTTATGTCGCGAACGCGACGGAGCAGGGGGCCGCCCCGGAAGCGCTACGAGGCACGACACAGAACGACATCGTGAAGGAGTACCTGTCGCGGGGTACGTACATCTTTCCTCCGGCGGCGAGTCGGCGGCTGATCGTCGACATGATCGCCTGGTGTGCGCACTACGCGCCCAACTGGAACCCGATGAACGTGTGCTCGTATCACCTGCAGGAGGCGGGAGCGACGCCGGTGCAAGAGATCGCGTTTTCGATGGCGACCGCCATCGGCGTACTCGACGCAGTCCGCGACTCGGGCCAGGTCGCGCCCGAAAAGTTCAGCGACGTTTTTGCCTCCATCAGCTTCTTCGTGAACGCGGGTATTCGATTCGTGGAGGAGGTCTGCAAGCTGCGGGCCATGACCGAGATGTGGGACGAGATCGGCCGTGATCGCTACGGGGTTACGGATGCCAAGGCCCGCCGCTTCCGCTACGGGGTTCAGGTGAACAGCCTCGGACTCACCGAGGCCCAGCCCGAAAACAACGTGCAGCGCATCGTGCTGGAGATGCTGGCGGTCACCCTGTCAAAGTCGGCACGGGCGCGGTCGGTGCAACTTCCGGCGTGGAACGAGGCGCTGGGTTTGCCGACGCCATGGGATCAGCAGTGGGCGTTGCGGATGCAGCAGGTGTTGGCGTACGAAACCGATCTGCTCGAGTACGAGGACATCTTCGACGGCTCACTCGTGATCGAGGCTCGCACCGCGGATCTCAAAGCTGCAGCTCAGACCGAACTGGACGACGTGCTGGCACTCGGCGGCGCGTTCGAAGCGATTGAGGTGATGAAGGGCCGCCTCGTGTCCAGCCTGGCTGATCGAACCAGAAGAATTGAGAGCGGCGAGCAGGTCGTGGTCGGCGTGAACCGCTTTACCGAGACGGCGCAGTCCCCCTTGGCTGGCGAGAGTTCGATCCTGTCGGTCGATCCAGCCCGCGAAGCCGTGGAGGTCGCCGAGTTGGCCACCTGGCGGGCCAACCGCAATGCAACGGGGGTCGCCGAGGCGCTGCACGAGCTGCGTCGGGCTGCGAAAACGGACGAAAACATCATGCACGCGACGCTTGCTTTGGCTCGGGCAGGAGGAACGACAGGGGAGTGGGCCGACGTGCTGCGGGAGGTGTTCGGCGAGTTCCGCGCGCCGACCGGTGTCGCAGCCGCGCTCGGCAGGAGCCAAAACTTGCGGAAAAATGTGGAAAAACGGGTCGAAATGATGCCCGGCGGAAGAATTCGTCTTTTAATTGCCAAGCCAGGCCTTGATGGACATAGCAACGGTGCCGAACAGATAGCTGTGGCCGCACGAGATGCAGGAATGGAAGTGATCTACTCGGGTATTCGTTCTACGCCCGCGCAGATTGCCGCGACGGCTCGGGACGAAGACCCCGATGTCGTTGGTTTGTCCATTCTGTCGGGCAGCCACTTGTCGCTGGTCCCCTCCGTTCTCGAGTGCTTGCGGGCGCAAGGAGTTGATGCACCTGTGATCGTTGGTGGCATCATCCCTGAATCGGATCGGGAAGCACTCCTTGCTGCCGGGGTTGCAGCTGTCTACACACCGAAAGATTTCGAGCTAGGAAAGATCATGAACGACATTGTGGGCATTGCGGAGCTTCATCGAGCAGGTGTGGCATGAAGAAGGTACAGCTGGTCGCCCTTCTCGCCGGCGGTCTCGGTCTGGTAGCGGGTCTCGCAGGAATGCTTGACGGCCAGAAGGCCTTCTCGCTTGCGGCCGGACTGTTTGCGCTCGCATCTGCTGCGCTCGGTTTTGTCGCCGCCCGCAAACCCGCAGTCTCCGCCCCATCGGCCGCCACCGTTGCCGCGTCCCACGGTGCACTGCCGGTGATGCCGTCCGACGAGCCGATCAACCATTCGGTGACCGGTCTTTTCAACGAGAAGTATTTCAAGGCCACTATCGACACTCGCGTGTTAGCGGCCAAGCGTCACCTTCGCCCGGTTTCGGTTGCGCTCGTGTCGGTCTCGGCCGGCCCCGACCGCAGCATTCCGGCCGACATGGTGAAGGTCTCACATGCCATTCGCACGACGCTGCGTGACTCCGACATTGCCTGCCACCTTGATGACGGCCGGTTCGCGTTCATCCTCGAAGACACGCCCGAAGACGGTGCGGTTTGGACGCTCGAGCGTCTTCGCCGCTGTCTCGGCGAGGTCGACGCCACCATGGTGCAGTGGGCGGGAATCGCCTGCTACCCGGCGCATGCCTTCAACTCGGCCGAACTGCTGGCCAAAACGGAGGAAGCCTTGGGCACCGCGGCCGAATGGCCCCAGGCCCGCATTGAGGTTGCCACCGCGAGCTAGCCCGTTCCCCGTGGTGGGATCACTGCAAACGGCCGTCCGCACCTTCACTCTGGTTGAGGTGCGGACGGCCGTTTCTCTGTTTTCAGAACGGCACTGCCAGCGCCTCGCCCGCTATAGCTTGCGCCGATGACTTTGCCGTTTGCCGAAGCACAGAAACCGAACGTCGCGATGGGGATTGTGTACGGCGTGGCTGCCGGCATCGTCGGAGGCGGCATCTGGTGGGCGATTGTGTTCTTCGCCCATATCCAGTTCATCTACGGCGCGCTTGGCATTGGTGCGCTCATCGCGTACGGCGTACTCGAAGGAATACGTATCCCGGGCAAGAGCGCTGCGGTGATCGCTGGAGTCATTGCTGTGCTGACCGTGTTGATGTCGGAGTACTTCATCGTGCGTTCGCTCGCAGTGGCGGAGTTCGCCAAGAGCGGCAGGGGGGCCTCGATCCCGGTCTGGCTCGGCGTCACCTCAGCAGCGCGCCTGATCAAGATCGGCATCCAGGAAGATCCCATCTCCGTAGGGTTCTGGGGGATTTCGGTCTTCGTCGCGGCGCGTATGGGCCTCCGGGGCGGCAATCGCCATCATCGCCTCGTGCGTCGTCCCGATGAACCCTGGACTCCCGTCGTGAACCCGTCGTCGCCGGGTCCGGCCGGTTTGTCCGTCCCACCTCCGCCGCCGCCAGCACCGTTCTCGCCACCAAGCCCGCCGCCGTCTACATAGCGTCCGAGTGTGAAACGTCCGTCGTGAATCGCTGGGCGCTGTAGATCGAGCGACGGGTGGACACCAACGTGGCGACGGCGCAGGCAATTGCCGCGGCCGGCAGGATGTTGCCGCCGAACAGCTCGACGGCCAGCACCGTGCACGCGAGCGGGGTGTTCGAGGCCGCGGCGAAGACGGCCACGAAACCAATTGAAGCGGCGGCGCCGACCGGTAGGCCAAGGTGGGGGCCGACGGCGGCAGCCATGGTGGCGCCCATGACAAACAGCGGCGTGACCTCTCCGCCCTGGAACCCGCTGCCGAGTGTGACCGCCGTGAAGCCGAGCTTCCACGCAAACATCGAGACGCCCACTTGCGTGCCCGCCAAGGCGAGCGATCCGAGCGGGACGGACAACCCGAGGTAGGCGCGGGAGTGGGCGAGGCCAACCATCGCAATGATCACGAGGCCACCGGCCACGGGTCGCAAGGGTGGCCAGCCGATGTTGGACGAGGCCTGCTTCACGACGCGAACGGCTGCAATGAACGCCAACGCGACGACACCGCACCCGACGGCCAGGCCCGCCACTTGGGCAGCGTGGCGCCCGGTCATGGCGAAGGTCGGGAACGTCGGATTGACGTCGTGCACGATGCCGAACGCTCTGGTGACTCGATCTCCGATCAGCGCCGACAACAGGCACGGCAGGAGTAGCCGCCCGCCGCGCAACCGACCGACAGTGGGCACTTCAAGGGCGAAGATCGCACCGGCAATCGGAGTGCCGAACACCGCGCCGAAACCCGCCGCGATGGCGATCACCAACAGCCCACGACGATCAGCTGGCGCCCGCTTGCGAAGACGCGTGAGATGGTCGCTCAGCCCGGCCGAGACCTGCACTGCCACCCCCTCGCGTCCGGCGGACCCGCCGAACAACTGGGTGACAACCGCTGCAATCAGGATGAGCGGCGCCAACCGGCGAGGCAGGTGCTCGTTGGGTGCGTGGATCTCATCGAGCACCAGATTGTTTCCGCCCGATGCCCGGCCCGCGCCGTAGTGATACGCGAGTCCGATGGCGAAACCGGCGACTGGCAGCAGCCAGAGCAGCCAGTGGTGATGCTCTCGTGACCGGGTCGCCCACGCCAGGCTGTGCAGGAACGCCGCGGCGCCCGCGCCGGCGATGACGCCAACGGCGGCGGCCGTGATCAACGGCTCGATGATTCCGCCCAGCCGTTTTCGCATCGGCACATTCTCGCCGGTTTCGGAGGCATTCGGCCATAGGCTGGTGACATGGCAGTGACCATGGTGCCATCTTCCGAGCGATTGCCCACGCCCCGAGCCGACGGGCGGATCTTGCCGAGCGGCCGCGCCGTTGCCGATCTGCGTGAAGACCTTCGCCGGATTCCGTCACTGCGCAACGCCGTCTCGGTCGTCAGTTGTTTCGCGCAGATGGCTCTCGTGATCGGCGGCGCAATCTGGTTGCACAACCCATTCGCGTGGGTCGGCGCGTTCTTGCTGATGGGTCGCTCCCACGCGCAGCTTGCGGCCTTGATGCACGAGGCAGCGCACCGCCTGTTGTTCCGCAATCGCAAGGCTAACGATCTTGTCGGCCGTTGGCTGCTTGGCTACGTCGGCTTCACCAACACGGACGGCTATCGACGTGTCCACATGGCGCATCACCGCGAAGAGTTCGGTCCGGAGGAACCCGACATGCCGCTCTACGCCGGGTACCCGATCCCGAAGGAATCCTTCCGCCGAAAGCTGGTGCGGGATGCCACTGGGCAGACGGGGTGGAAGTTGTTGAAACAGCAACTATCGACACTCAAGAATGGCGATGTGCGGGCGAAGCGAACGGTGCTCAAGATCTATGGCGTGCAGTTGCTCCTGGCCGTTGCGTCCGCGGCGGCGGGCTATCCGCTGGTCTACTGGCTGCTCTGGTTCGTGCCGTACATGACGGTGTGGCGGGTGATCAACCGCCTGCGTTCCGTCGCCGAGCACGGAGGCATGCAACGATCGAAGGACCGTCGGCAGACGACCCATACGGTGCGTCAGCATTGGCTCGCTCGCACCACCGTGGTGCCTTACTGGATTGGGTGGCATCTCGCCCACCACTGTGACAGCGGCATCCCCATGCGCAACTTGCCCCGCTTCCACCGTGAGCTCGTCGCCAGCGGCTACATCACCGACGACATCGAGTATCGCAGCTACCGGGCCCTGTGGCACGCGCTGGCCTCCGGCCAAAAATGAAACTGCCGGGCCTCATGAGAGACCCGACAGTGTCGTGAAGCGGTTGGATTACAGCGCGGCGCAGATGGTCTCAACGAGGAGACGCGACACCGTGTACGGGTCCATGTTGGCATTGGGGCGACGATCTTCCATGTAGCCCTTGCCGTCAACACCAACCTGCCAGGGGATACGGACCGACGAACCACGGTCGGAGATGCCGTAGCTGAACTTGTTCCACGGGGCGGTCTCGTGCTTGCCCGTGAGGCGGCTCTGGATGTCGTGGCCGTAGTTGTTGACGTGCAGTTCGATCTTCTTGCCGAGAGCAGCGCAGGCCTTCTCGATGACCTTCATGCCGCCGTCATTGCGCATGCCGATGGTGGAGAAGTTGGTGTGCGCACCCGCGCCGTTCCAGTCACCTTTTTCCGGTTTGGCGTCGATGGAGATGACCACATCGAAGTCTTCGGCGATGCGGGCCAGCAGCCAACGAGCAATGGTGAGGTGGTCGGAAACTTCCACCGGGCCGAGCGGCCCGATCTGGAACTCCCACTGGCCAGGCATGACTTCGGCGTTGGTGCCGGAGATCTCAAGACCGGCTTCGATGCACGCCTCGGTGTGCATCTCCACGATGTCACGACCAACGACACGGCCAGCACCGACGCCGCAGTAGTACGGACCCTGGGCAGCGGGATAGCCCTCTTCCGGGAAGCCGAGCGGACGGCCATTGAGCTTCAGCATGGTGTATTCCTGCTCGATGCCGAACCAGGAGTCGTGCTTTGCGTACTTCTTGGCCGCCTTCACGCAGGCAGCGCGGGTGTTGGTGGGGTGCGGGGCGCCCGTGATGAGCATGACCTCGCAGAGCACCAGAATGTTCTTGCCGCCGCGGATGGGATCTGGGCACTGGAAGACCGGCTTGAGCACACAGTCGCTCTTGTCGCCAGGCGCCTGGTTGGTGGATGAGCCATCAAAGCCCCAGATGCCAGGGGTGGCATCATCAGCAAGGATCTTGGTCTTGTTGCGAAGCAACGGGGTCGGCTCGGTGCCGTCGATCCAGATGTACTCGGCTTGGTACGCCACGGGTTCTCCTCGGGTAGTGCGTCTTAGTTGGTTGCCCAGTCTTGAGCAGACGCGCCAATGCTTCCAAAATCCAGTTTCCGTCCCGTTGCTCAATTGTGAACGGCGTGTGAACTCCGTGCCGACGCACTGTGACGAAGTCGTTCGGACTAACGTTGGCCACGGTCGGGCGCCTGTTGCATCGGAGGAATCTGTGTCACTCCTACGTCGTGTCGGCATTTCGCTCTTCGCCCTGTCCACAACGTTCCTCGCCTCGTGCGCAACGACCCCGCCTACGGTCCGCGTTACCGTCGGCGCCGTGACCTTGCCCTCGGGCCTCACCGACAGCCTGGTCGCTCCGATTCCGCTGCCGACGGCTATCGGCCCGCTCCCTGACGGACGTATCGTCGTAACGGGCAAGGACGGCGGGGTGTACCTCATTGGTGCAAATGGTGTCGCAGCGTCGGGGGCCATCCTCACGTTCTCCGACATCTGCAAAGACTCGGAGCGGGGGGTGCTCGGTGTCGTCGCCGACCCCGGATTCGCAAGCAACAACTACATCTACATCTATGCCACCCGAAACGTCGGTGGTGGTTGCAAGAATATGGTCTCTCGTTTCACGATGTCCGGATCCACGTTGCCTCTTACGAGTGAGTCTGTGGTGATCGGCAACATCGGGTCACCGAACGGGAACCACAACGGTGGCGACATCCACTTCGGCAAAGACGGCAACCTTTACGTCGCCGTTGGCGACGGCGGTGGCGCAGCCTCGAGCAGCCCTGCTCAGAAGACAAACTCGATGTCGGGAAAGATCCTGCGGGTAAAGGCTGATGGCACGCCCGCGGCTGGAAACATGTTTCCGGGCGGAGTGCGGTGCGGCATCAACGGTGACACGACATCGGGTCAAGATTGTGCCGAAATCTACGCACTTGGGCTACGGAATCCGTTCCGCATGATTCCCGACAACAACGCCGCTGCCACTCGATTCCTCACCAACGATGTCGGCCTTGACACGCAGGAAGAAATCGATGAGCTCGCGGCCGGGGCAAACTTTGGCTGGCCCTCCCGTGAGGGTCTCTGCGCTCGTGGAACCACGATCCCATGCGACACAACCGTGCCATCGGGAGTCACCAATCCGCTGCACGCGTACAACCATGCCAACGCGTCGAACGGCAAGGAGTGCGGCGTCATCACCGGTGGCGTGCTGCCGCCGACGGGGTGGACAGGCACGGTCGGGAACACGTACCTCTACGCCGACTTCGGCTGCGAGCAGATCTTTGAAGTGAGCGGTCTCGGCGCGAGCAACACGGTCACGACCTTTGCCACCGGCGTCGGTCCCGTAGCCGACATGCTGATGGTGCAGGAGGCCTCCGGTTGGGTGATGTACTACACAACGTTCGCGGCGGGCGGCGAGTTGCACCGCGTTCGTTCGGCCGCGGTGGTCGCCCAGCCGGGCACCGGTCATCTCGTGCCGATCACGCCCACCCGCGTGCTCGACACGCGTGAAAACCTGGGGGCGTCGGTTGGGAAGCCGAAGGCGAAGTCGGTCACGTCGTTCCGGCTTCCCGTTTCCGTCGTGCCTGCCGACGCGACGGCAATTGCCATCAACCTCACCGGCGTGGCGCCGGCCGGGCCGGGCTTTGCGACGGCGTGGGCTACCGGGTATTCGCAACCGGCCGTCTCCAATCTCAACTTCGCCTACGCAGGCGAGACATCGGCCAACGCAGCCATCTTGCCGGTAAGCCCTGGCGGCAGTGTGGACATCTACCTCGACACCGCCGCGCATCTCATCGTGGACGTCACGGGCTATTGGCTGCCGTCAACATCGGCAACCGATGGCCGATTCACCTCAACCAACCCGAGCCGACTTCTCGACACCCGTAACGGTACCGGCGTAGCAGCCGCAGGCGCGGTGGCGGCGGGCGGCAAGATCGACGTGCAGGTCACGGGTCGGGGCGGTGTCCCGGCGAATGGCGTGTCGGCGGTGGCCATGGTGGTCACCACCGTGAATCCTGCCGCGGCCGGATTCGTCACGGTATGGCCGAGCGACAAGCCCATCCCGACAGCCTCGTCACTGAACCCGATGGGGAACGATGTCCGGGCCAACCTCGTCATCGTCCCCGTGAGCGCAACGGGCAAGGTAAGCATGTTTGCCTCGTCCCAAACCGACCTGCTCGCTGACGCCGCTGGGTGGTTCACCGATGCGTCGGCGGGTGCGTCCGGCTCCGGTCTCTTACAGACGCTCACCCCGACGCGAGTCGTCGACACCCGCGACACCAAGACGCCGTGGAACCCCGGCGAGATTCGTACCGCTCTCATCGGGCCGGTCGGACAGGTGCAGGGAGACTTCGTCTACAACCTCACCGCCGCGAACACCGGTGGATGGGGATTCCTGACCGCCTTCTTCTCGGCCGGGACGCCGCCCACCGCGTCCAACGTCAACTTCGAACGAGCCGGCCAGAACCGCGCCGCCCTCGCCATCACCAAAGGCAAAGCGCTTACAGCAGGCGGGGCTGCCATCACGAGCATCTACAGCTTCACCTCCACCGACGTCCTCATCGACTCCCAGGCCTACTTCACGCCGTAAAGTCCCGGGTTGGTATTTTGATGGATGTCGATATGTTGACGGGCATGGACAGTACATCGACGCTTTTGAATCTTCCGGTTGTTTCATTGCCCGGTGGCGTGGTCTTCCCGGGTGCCATCGTCACGATCGCACTCGATAGTGACGAGGCCCGTGCCTCTGTCGCGTCGGGTAGCGAGGGTGACGGTCAGGTTCTGCTGGTTCCCAACCTCGACGGTCGCCATGCGACCGTCGGAACGATCGCCAAGATTGAGAACGTTGGTGACCTCCCCAACGGCCAGCGCGCCGCGATTCTGCGCGGTATCCAGCGCGCTCGTATTGGCGCCGGCGTGGTGAGTGACCGGGCTGGTTTGTTCGTACAGGCCGAGCCGATCACCGAGGGCATGGCCAGTGTTCGGGTTGACGGCATGGCTCGCGAGCTGCGGGTAGTTATCCAAGAGCTGGCGTCGTTACGCAACTCCCGTCGCCTGCCCGAGATCCTCCGCACGGTCACTACTCCGGGCGGATTGGCTGATGCCTTTGCCGGTTGGGCCGATGGCAACGAAGACTTCAAGGTCACCATTTTGGAGACGGTTGACCTCACTGCACGCGTCGACCTCGCGCTTACCTGGGCTAAGCAACTGCTTGGCCGAAACGCAGGTGAACGAGCAGATTCGCCACGACGTGAATGAGGGAATGGAGAAGCACCAGCGCGAGTTCGTGCTTCGCCAACAGCTGGCCGCGATCCGCAAGGAGTTGGGTGAGGATCAGGACAATCCCTCTACCGACTACCGCGCCAAACTGGCCGACACGCCCTTGCCCGACAAGGTCCGGACCGCGGTGGAAACCGAAATCGAACGGCTCGAACGAACGAGTGGCCAAAGCCCCGAACAAGGTTGGATCCGTTCCTGGCTTGACCGCGTGTTTGCCTTGCCGTGGGGCAAGACAACCGATGACAATCATGATCTGGTGAATGCCCGTGAGGTGCTCGATGCTGACCACTATGGCCTCGATGATGTGAAGGATCGCATCGTCGAGTACCTGGCTGTGCGCAAGCTTCGTAGCGAACGCGAACTGGAAAACGCCGGCGGTCGCGGCGACGGTGCCGTCATCACGCTGGTCGGTCCTCCCGGCGTGGGCAAGACCTCGCTGGGTGAATCGGTGGCCCGCTCCATGGGCCGCGAGTTCGTCCGTGTCTCGCTCGGTGGTGTGCGGGACGAAGCCGAGATCCGCGGTCACCGCCGTACCTACGTTGGTTCGCAGCCCGGTCGCATCGTCCGGGCGATTACCGAGTCGGGCTCCATGAACCCCGTCGTGTTGCTGGACGAGGTTGACAAGATCTCGGCCGGGGGTTGGTCTGGTGATCCGACCGCCGCGCTGCTTGAAGTGCTCGACCCGGCCCAGAACCACACCTTCCGGGATCACTACATGGAGATCGAACTCGATCTCTCCGATGTGGTTTTCATCGCTACCGCGAACGTTGCCGACACCATTCCCGGCCCGCTGCTTGATCGCATGGAACTGGTGCGCCTTGACGGCTACACCGAGGACGAAAAGGTCTTCATCGCTCGTAATCACCTGTTGCCGCGCCAAATCGAACGCAACGGTCTGCGACCCGAGGAAGTCGACCTTGCCGATGACACGATGCGTAACGTCATTGGCGGCTACACCCGTGAAGCCGGCGTGCGCTCACTGGAGCGCGAACTCGGCAAACTGCTACGCAAAGTTGCTGCGAAAGTTGGCGTTGATCCCTCCATCGTGCCCGTGAAGGTTGATGACCTCAAGCCGTATTTGGGCAAGGTGAAGGTCCACAACGAAGTGGCCGAACGCACCAGCGTGCCTGGTGTGGCCACCGGTCTGGCTGTGACGGGTGCTGGCGGTGACGTCTTGTTTGTCGAGGTGTCGGCGTCCGTTGGCGAGCCCGGTCTGATCCTGACCGGCCAACTGGGCGACGTGATGAAGGAGTCAGCTCAGATAGCACTGTCATACGTGAAAGCCCACCGTGAAGAACTCGGGGTCTCGGCCGAAGAATTGTCGAAGAAGGTGCATGTGCACTTCCCGGCCGGAGCAATCCCCAAGGACGGCCCCTCCGCTGGCGTCACCATGACCACGGCGCTTGTCAGCTTGATGACGGGTCGCACGGTTCGTCCAGAAGTCGGCATGACCGGCGAGATCAGTCTGCAGGGCAACGTATTGCCCATTGGAGGTGTCAAGCAGAAGGTGCTCGCAGCGCACCGGGCCGGCCTCACGCATGTGGTGTTGCCCAAGCGCAACGAGGACGACATCGACGAAGTGCCAGAACGGGTGCGGGATGCCATGACGTTCACCTTCGCCAGCAGGATCGACGAAGTACTTGCGGCGGCGCTCACCCCGTAACTGCTCTGTTCAACGGCGGGGCGTCGTCGCCCCCGGCGACTCGCCGTTGAACACCCTGAGGTGCAACGCCAACGTGCTGTAGTGGCCGACAATCGTCACCAGCGTCGAAGACCGCGAGTTGTTCATCGTCGAGTTGATCGGGCGTAAGCGGTCTCAGTCGTCGGTCAGCGGTCACCCGTGCGAGCCTATGGCCGGCGTGCACGCACGGTCGTCCTGGATCGACGTGGCCCCAGCGCCGAGGATCGTCACTCATCGGAGTAGAGCAACGTGATCTGCCGGGCGCTGTCGGCGACTCGGTCGCGTAGTTCGACGGGTTCGGTCACGCGGATGGTCGGGCCGAGGGAGAGCACGTCGATGACGGCTGTGTCGATGGTGTCGAGCCGGAAGGATGCTGCGAGCCAACCGTCATCGGGCGGGTCCTGGTCGCGGCGTACGCGTAGTGGTTGAAGACGTCGCAACACTGCGGCAAGGCGCAGGCCGTCGAGGGTGATGAGGACGTGGGCGCGGCGTGGGCGTCCCGGCCGACGCGCGACAGGCCGCCATTCGTTCGGGTCGGTGAGCTCAGGCAGATTGTTCTCCAACAGCTGGAACCCACCACCTGGGCCACGAGTGGCGTACACCGGGACACCGGCGCCTGAGAGTTCCTCGATGTCACGCAACACGGTGCGTTCGCTGACTTCCAGCTCGACGGCGAGGTCTCCAGCCGTGACCCGTCCACGGCGTTGGAGGATCAACATCAAGGTGACAAGACGCCCGGCTCGCATGAGTCACAGTTTCGCAGGATCTCGCCAAATTCACGACAAGAGATGTCACTCTTTGGTGTCTAGGGTGTCTCTCAACGAAAGGAAGCCCCATGTCAACCACCCCTGATGTCGAAGGCACCGGAACTCCGCAGGATCCCTGGATCCTGACCACTCCGCCAGGAAAGTCCGAGTTCGAGGCTTACCGCGACCTTGATGCAACGCCACCGGTGCTCGTTGTACAGGTTGGCTCGACCGAGCTGCGATACGACCTGCGCTGCATCGACGACTTGCACACGATGCTCACGGCGCGAGGCGATTGGATGGCGCTCGGAAACGCAGATGAGCAAAAGGCGGCCGCACCTGACACGGTCGAAGCGTGGGGTCGATCGGCCGACAACCCCGTAGGCGGCTGGTACGGGCTCAAGAAGGGACTGCGCGGCAGGTTCGGGAACTACATCCCACCAGTGCTCGAAGCACTCGGCATCGCCGAAGTCGAACACAACCCGCGCAACAACCGGATGAGAGCCTTGTGATGGCGAGCCAGTTCGCCCACGGCCTCAAAACCGCCAGCGAGTGACCAACAACCGACACCCACAGGAGAAACCGATGCCAACCATCGTTGTGCGCTACCAAGCCGCCACCGAGCACGCCGACGAAAACCAGCAACTCGTCGAAGCCGTGTTTGCTGAGCTCGCCGAGAACCAAACAGCCCGTTCCTAACCGGCGAAGCCCTCGAAGGAATTTCCAGCGTCGACGAAACAGAGTCCGAAGTACCGGCCGTGATCTGACGCCCCATTAGATCGCAGCAGACCAACGCAGCCCGAGGCGAACGGCGGCTTTCTCGACGGCGTCGATCAAGGCTTGCGGGCTGCCCTGGCAGTGCTCAAGGTCGGTCGCTTCCAGAAGCTCGACGATGCCGTCCGCGGTGTCGGCCACCACGATGGGAGTTCGGCCGCCGGTGGCCGCTCGTACCGATGCCGGCTGATCGTCGCGGTGGAACGTCTCGAACGGAATTGGCAGCCCGGCCTTGCATGACTTCCACTCGGCCTTCTGAGAGAACAGCCCGTGGGTGATGTCGCACAGCGAGCAGTGCCGTCGCCCCAGTCGTGCTCCAACCCAGTAGGCGACCTCGCCCGTGAGCGTGTGGTCGGCGTCATACACTCCAACCAGTCGACGGATCACGGTGCCCATCCACGGAGTGTACGGCGACGCGCCGGCTTGAGTGACCCAGTGCTACGTTCCGAGAATGGCTACCGGAAGATGCATGTGTGGCGGGGTGCAGTACGAGGTGCGTGGAGAATTGCGTGACGTGTGGAACTGCCACTGTGTGCGCTGCCGCCAGTTCACCGGGCACTATTTGCCGGCGACGGGAGCGCCGATAGACGCGTTGACGTTCGAAACGGATGAGACGCTTGCGTGGTACAGCCCGGTCGAAAGCGTGTACTACGGGTTCTGTCAACGGTGTGGGTCGTCGTTGTTTTGGAAGACCGACGAGCGGCCTGAGTGGCTGTCCATCGCAGCGGGCACGATTGATCAACCGAGTGGATTACGCACGACCACGTCGTGGTGGACTGCTGACATTGCCGACTATCACCAGCAACAACCCGGGCTGAAGGAGTACGACTACGAGAGCTAGGCAACGGTAACGTCGGGCGCTCATGCGATCGCTGCTGCCCGACATCACACCGCTGCGACAATCGCCCAGCTTCCGGCGCTTCTTCGTCGGCCAGATCATCTCGCTGCACGGCAGCCAGATGGCCATCGTGGCCCTGCGCTACCAGGCCTACGACATCTCGAACAAGACGATCGTCGTCGGACTGCTCGCCATGGCGCAACTGGTACCGCTGCTCATCGCGGCGATTGGTTTCGGCCAGTTGGCCGATGTGTTCGATCGCCGCCGCATTCTGCTCATCACCCAAATAGTGCTGGCCCTCACCAGCGTGGCGCTGGCTCTCAACGCCAGGTCGGCACATCCGAAACTCTGGCTCCTTTTCGTACTGGGAGCGCTTTCGTCATTTGCCATCGGCATCGATTGGCCGACTCGTTCGTCGTTTGTTCCCGGCTTGGTCGGCGACGAGCTCCTGCCATCGGCGATTGCCCTGAACGCAGTGCTCTACAACCTCGCGGCCGTGGTCGGGCCAATCCTCGCCGGCTTCGTGGTTCAGCGCTCGATCTCCACTGCGTTCTGGCTGGACGCGGCCAGCTACATCGTGCTTCTCACCATGATCGGCAGCGCTGATCCGCAGCCCCGGGCGGGAACGGTGAAGATCGGGTTTGGCGCGATCGGTGATGGGCTGCGCTATTTGAAGAAGGACCGGTTGTTGCAGTCGACTTTTGTCGCCGACATCGGCGCCATGGTCTTCGGCATGCCCGACGCCCTCTTCCCGGCCATGGCTCGCAACGTGTTCAAGGGTGGCCCAAAGGTGTACGGCTACCTGCAGGCCGCGCCTGGTGTTGGTGCGCTCCTCGCTGCCTCGCTGAATGGCTGGACGCGTCGTATTCGTCGGCAGGGCCGCGCGGTCATCTGGTCGATCGTCGTGTGGGGCCTGGCCATCGCCGGATTCGGCTTCACGAAGTCGCTCCCGCTTGCGCTGGTTTGTTTGGCGTTGGCCGGAGCAGCCGATGCGGTTTCGGCCATCTTCCGATCCACCATCGTGCAGGTCACCACGCCCGATGAGTACCGCGGTCGGCTCAACGCCATCTTCGTCGCGGTGGTGCGTGGCGGCCCGCGAGTGGGCGAGTTGGAGTCCGGTATCGCCTCATCATTGGGCGGCCTTCAGTTCGCCGCATGGAGCGGTGGCTTGGCCGTGCTGCTTGCGATCGCGGTAACGGCGAAGGCATATCCGGAACTCAACCGGTACGAGCCTCGACTGGCCTCGGACGAGCAACAACCGTAAGTGCAGCCGCCGCGTTCGAGCGTGCCGCCAGCCACTCGACGGGCCATGCGAGCACGAAGATCGGCGCGCCGATCACCAGCGACACGGCGAGATGCCCGATGAACGATGCTCGTGGCATCGTGGCCAGCGCGCCGCGATCCTTCACGACTTCGTAGAGAAAGTTGCGGTGAGGCAGCACCCGATTGAGCACGCTTTGCACCCAGCCGCTGGTGCCGTACTCCGGCAGGAACGGATGGTTCGACGTGACCTGAAGTTCGGCGCGGCCCAGCACCTCGGCGAGGGTCGTGGCATCGAAATGGATGAGATGGCGCGGCGGGTCGAGATGGAACCACGATCGACGAAAGACTCGCCGTTGCCAGCTGCCTTCGTTCGGCACGCTGATGACCAACGCGCCCGTGGGCGTGAGGTGGCCGGCTAGTTGACGCAACACGTCGACCGGATTCTCAAGGTGTTCGAAGACGTGCCACATCGTGATGACGTCGAACTGTCCGAGCGATGGCGCAGCGTCGGCCAGGGGTGCCCGCAAGAGTGTGAGACCGGGTGCCGTTGTGGGCGTGCCCAGACTGAACGGTTCCAGCCCGACGCTTTCGAATCCGGCGGCTTGCATGGCGCGCGCGAAAGCGCCGTTGCCCGCCCCGAAGTCCAACGAGCGTCCCGTCCGGCTCACGGACTGAGCCACCGAGACGCGCTTGCCCAGAAACCTGCCGGCAGCCTTGTTGCTCGCCGCGGCGACGCCGTCGGCTGACTGGCTGAAGGCCGGGTACAGCTCGTTCGCTGGTGGAGCGTTTCGAGCATCCGTGAACAGCGTGCGGCACGCTGCACATCGCACAAGGTCGTAGCCGTTGTCGCTGTGCACCTCGACGCTCGCAGCGGTGGCATCGACGCCGCATACGAAACATCGAAGGGGTGTGGACATGCGGTGGTTGACCGTAGCACCGCCGCAGTGCGGTCAGATGTTGAGAATGGCCTTGGCGACTTTTTGGGCGACGGTGCAATTGGTGGTCTCGATCTCGCCGAGGCCTGTGTTCGACACATCCTGGGCCTGGGCCGTGGTGGCCGCTACGGAGACATAGACCAGGCTGTTCCCGTTCCGCACGAGCACACCCGACGAGCCCGTCAGGACCGATGTTGTGCAGAAGGCCTCGTCGCCCAGTTTCACTGTCTCTTCGCTCAGGTACGAGTCGGTGGAGACGGTAATGCCGTTCCCCTGATCGCTCGACACACCCTTGGCGTTGGTCAGTTCTTTTGCGAACGTGGCCTTGGCGTCTCCGGAATCGAGCTTGGCGATGCGGCTCAAACCGATCTTGCTGTTCGTGCCTTGGGGAGTGACCATGCAGCTGGGTGCGTCCCGAAGGACCCGGGTGTCGAGCGCGGCGTTGGCGAGTTTGGTGATGCCCCCGAGTTGCAGGGTCTGCACATCGGTGCCGAAGGCCTTTTTGGCCTCGGCGGTAGACAGGAATGAGCAACCTTTCGAGAGGTCGTTCGAGACCTTGGTGGCGAACACCCCGACCGCCACCGCGCATCCGCCGACGAGCACGACCAGGATGCCACCGAGGATGAGAACGACTTTGGCCCATCCGGGCATACCGGACTTCTTGGCCGCGGGAGCACCGTATGCGGCCGGTGGCGGCGCGCCATATGTGGGAGGCGGGGCCACTGGTTGAGTGGGGTGGCTCTGCGGGGGATACCAGCGACCGTCAGACGCCTGCCACCAACCCGGACCTTGTGAACTGTCGCTCATCAGCTTCTCCCTCACCGATCCGCACTACACCCTGGCATCGAGCCTACGACGATTCTGCCGACAGGTGGTCAAGTGAGGTGGGGGAATGGGACCGGGCGTAGATGACGGGGACCGGTGAGATGGTCAAGCTGGCGTTCGAAGGCGTTCTGGCGTCGAGTGTTCCGCGTGCGATGGTCGAAGCTGGCCATGCGCTCGCGCCACCAGGCTGCGGCTCGCCATGTCACCGGGTCGGGGTCGAGCGCGAGCTCGTCGAGCAGATCGGCGACGTGCGGCAGGGGGTAGGGATACTCGTACAACTGCGGATTCGATTGCAGCAAGATGGCCACACGCGTCCGTCTTGCCGCGTCGGGTGATCGGCCCTCGGCGAGCAGAATGGCGGCGAGGTCGTCCTCCGTGAAGGGCGTTCGGTCCTTGGGCTCGACGCCAATCAGCCAATCGATGGTTGAAGGCAGGAATGGGTCATCTTCAGACCACTTCATCACGCCCGCAACGGTGTCGGCGTACACAGGTTGCCGAGCGAGAAGACCCGACAGAGCAACGGCATCATCGTCCACAATTGCATCGCCCGCGAGACGAATGACCTTGGCGCTGGCGACAACACGCGATGCGCCCAGGACAACGGCTGCGAGGTTGCCCGTGGCACGTATTCGCAACACGTCGACGGCGGTGACGCCATTGTTCTCGATGAGGTCGTCCAGTCGGGTAACTGGCACCACGACGGCATCTTTTGCGTTGGTCGACAGGTTGCGACGAACCCGCGCCACATACTTCGCCGTGCCGTCGGCGCTCCCGGCAGCGGCATGGACGACCATCAGTCTGTCGGCCTTACCGAACTGCTGGCAGCGTTCCCCGGACGGCTCGACGGCAATCACCGTGGCACCGCGGGCGAGTGCGGCTCGGGTGAATTCACCGGAGCCCGCACCGACATCGAGCACAACGCTGTCCTGATTCAGCGTGGTCAGCGCCAACGCATCCAGTTCGTTCATGATCGGCGCAACCGTGGAAACGCGTCGGCGGAGACAACGTCGATGATCGCGTCTCGCCAGGGCCCAAGATCGACACGTACCTTCGTTGCGGTCGGTGCGTCAGCCACCAGTATTCGTTGTGACAACGCAGCGATCTCGGCCGTGGCGAGAAGCTGATGTGAGATCAGAAGTTCGGGCGTGACCACGTCGGCATGACCGATCGCCGATGGCGTGCGAGAGCCGTACCAGCGGGACAGATGGGCCTGCATTCTCCTTGGCCCGAGATGGGTGGGGAGCATCGTCGAGAGCGTGCCGTCCAGCAGCCAGACCGTAGCGGGGTAGTTACGAGCCGCGTCGTAGACGGCACCGTCGTCGGGTGTGTCGGTCAAGACGTACAGACGCTCGTCGTAGCCGCCCGGGCTAAGCGTCCGCCCGTAAGCGGCGAGGGGGTAGTGGGCAGCCTCGACGGTGGCGGGTTGGTCGTCGAAGAAGTCGATCTCAAGCCCGGGGTCTGCTGCTCGAAGCTCTTCGAGAAGCGCGTCGCGTGTTACGCACGCGCCGGTGGTGAGCGGGCCGATCACGGCAAGCCGTTTGGGTCCGGTCCGACTCGATGGCGTCGGGACGTTGGCCGAAAGGGCGTGCACAATACGATGCGCGGCGGCGTCCCACGAGTGCTGACCGAGGGCAGCCTGGCAGGCCGCCTGCAGTTCGGCTCGGTAGGCGGTGTCGGTGAGCGCCTTGGTAACGAGGGAAGCCATTGCGTCGATATCGGTTGGATCGAAGAGGCCCGGTTCCCAGCCAACCACGTCGGGCATCGACGTGGTGTTCGAACTGATAACCGGACAGCCACACGCGATGGCTTCCACGATCGGCATGCCGAAGCCTTCGGACAAACTCGCGAAGAAGTGCAGCTCGGCCGTTTGGTACAACGAACGCAGGGTCGCCTCACGGACAAAGCCGGTGACCACAAGTTCATCGTGGTGCAACCCAGCCTGCACGGCAAGAGATTCCCATGCCGCTCGCACGTCAGGTTTTGCCGAACATGCGATCACGAACTGGTACTTGGCGCGGACCTGGGCATCCACGGCAGCCCACGCACGGATTGCGCCGTCAACGTTCTTACGCTCGTCGTCACCGCCCACGTAGAGCACGAAGGGCTTGTCGATGCGGGGCACGTCGGCCCGCAGTTCGGTGAAGGTTGCGTGGCGATCAAGTGATGGTCGATAGAAGTCAGAGACGCCCATGCCGATAACAGAGATGCCGTTGGGAACCGGATCGACCAGTCGCTGCCACTGCTCGGCTGCGAACCGGGTGGTTGCCAGAATGTGAGCCGCGGCTTCGAGCCAAAGCGGCCGGGTGGCGTGCAAGCGACGGTCCGCGTGACGAATGTCGTAGGCCACCGGATCTTCATACGGGATGGCGTCGTGGATGAGCGGCACAAATGGTGTGTTGGTCAGAAAAGGCGGCCACACGCCATCGACGGGTTCGGATCCTTCCATCGGCGAGGGAAGGAGACACACCGTTAGGCCTTCAGCCTGCAGTTGTCGGATGTTCTCCGCCGTTGCCCAGGTGAGGAGCGGATGCCCGCACAACTCCGGAAACCATGACGGCGGTGCCGGGAGATTCGGGTTCAGGAGCAGCCCGGCAACCGGCGCTCCGATACGGATCAGGGCGGCGGAAAGCTGGGCGACGGTGCGGGCCACACCCCGGTCATTAAAGGGACCCTGCACGCCCTGGATATCGATGAGAAGCCGATAGCCAAGGGACGGAATGAGCTTGGCCTCGGACACGCGGTGATTCTAGGGGTGAGGCCTGTGCTCGGAGTGACCACGTGCCGTCCGCTACCGTCTCTACCTGTGATGACCAAGGATGCACCGATCGAGATTGCGCTCGACCGTCCATCCGCGAGCACGGGTCATGGCCAACGATGGCTCGCCATCGTGCTGGTTGCCGCGGCTGGAGTATTCGCCCGCTGGTGGATTGGTTCTTCAGCTCAAGGATTCGTGAGTGGAGACGAAGGCATGAGTGCCGTCTCGGCGTTCGATGTCCTCCACGGCCAACCCCACCTGCTGATCGGTGCCAGCAACTACGGCGGCACCCTCGAAGCGCTCTTGCTGGCCCCTCTGCTGAAGGTTTTTGGTGCGCATGTCTGGCTCCTTCGAATAGTTGCATCTGCAATCTTCGCGCTCGCTGCGGTCGCAACAGCGAAAGCAGCGGCGGTGATCTTTGATCGTCGGATCAGCTGGATGGTCGGCGGTCTGCTGTGGCTGATGTCCGGCGCCATCGTGCTGCTGTCGATGACGATGTACCTCGGCTACAACTCGGGCTTGCTCTTCATGGTGATCTCGCTCGGGCTGCTGATGCGGCTTGCGACGGACGAAGGTTCGACCTGGACGTTCTTTGCTGCCGGTGTCTCCGCCGGGCTCGCAGTATGGGGACATCCACTTTTTGTAGTGCCGCTCATGCCGGCCATGCTGGCGTTGATGGTGATGCGGCGCTCCGACATCCGCCGTTGGTTCCTGGCGCTCGCCGGCGGGTCTGTACTTGGCCTTAGCCCGTTCCTGGCCTGGAACGCTATGAACGGCTGGGCCAGCATCCTGCACAACCCGCCCCCGCTTGTAGCAACTACCTATCGCGAGCGCCTTGAAACCGTGTTCGCCCAACTCTTTCCCCGGGCCTTCGGTCTGCGAGGCCAACCGGGAGACTGGCTCTACCCTCGCAGGCTTGGGCTCGCTGCGTTCATAGTGCTTCTCGTCCTGATCCATGTCGGGCTGCTGATACTGGCACGTCGGTCGCGCGCTGGCATTGTGGTGGCGGCGTCTGGCCTCCTTGCGATCCCGCTGGTTGCGGCTTTTCCTGCCTTGTTCTGGTCGAGCGATGCGCGTTACGCAATCGTGGTGCTGGTGCCGTGGATGATGGGGCTGTGCGTGTGGGTCGACCTGCTGTTGCGTCGTCGTCGCTCGGCTGCCCTGTGGGCCGGCGCCTTCGTCCTGGTCTTTGGTCTTCTGTCGACCGGCAAGTGGATGCACCGCTACGCCCGAGTGCGAGCCGACGGCAACGGACAGTCAGTTGCGCTCGTCAAGGCCCTCGACGCCCGCGGCGTGCAGGGCGTGGTTGGTGCGTACTGGGAGGTGTACCGCATCGGGTTCTTCTCCAACGACCGTATCGTCGTGCACGTCCCACCCGAGATCGCCGGCCCCGACCGCTCCACCCGCTCCACCGACGCCGTGATGGCCCTGCCCAAGAACAAGGTGGCCTACGTGAACTACGTGCCCGCGGGTGCCGCTTGCCTCGACAAGCAAACCGTCGCCGGTATCGACATCTGCTTCGCCACCTGAGCGTCCTCGACTTGCGGTATTTGCTGTTCCGGGGGAGCACTTACCGCCTGGCCTGCGCTGCCATCGAGTGACGCCGTGACCAGTCCAGGCTCGGCTCGGTGATAGGAATTGCTGCGATGACCGGGAATCCGAAGAGCGAGACGACAGCGGGCGGTCTTGCGCTGACGCACGACATGCTGGCTGCGCCGCCGATCCACATACCTGACGGCAAGGGTGGGGCGTATAAGACGGAACTCGTGATCGAGCGCGGGCCGGATCGTACGGTGAAGATCCTCTGGTGGTATGCGGATGATCCACGATCAGAGCCGCACAACCACCCGTGGCCGTTCACCAGCGAAATCATGGCCGGCGGCTATACCGACGAGCGCTACCGGCTGACATGCGATGGCACGATCACTCACGAGACGGTCGTGGTCCGGGCAGGGGACGTCAACGTCGTACCGGCCGACGTCTATCACCGCGTCACTGACGTGTTGCCGGGAACGGTGACGCGCATGACGTGCGGTACCGCCGCAACCGGGAATGCGTGGGGCTACCTCGATGTCGTGTCGGGTGAAATCTCCTCATCCCACGACCCGATGTTCGTCGCGAACCTGCGTGCGCTCAACCCGCATCTCCGTCCCGTTGACTAGAGATGCTTCCAATAGAAGATCGTTGGGGTGCGACTGCCATCGGGGTTGAGGGCGTAGTCGGGGACGATGCCCGAGCGGGTCCAGCCGCGGGCCTCGTAGAGGCGGGCGGCTTCGTCAGTGGCAGTGTCGAGCACGAGCAGGTCGCGGCCGATCGAGCGGGCGTGGGTCTCGGCTGCCTCCATCAACTGGTCGGCCATGCCCTGGCGACGGGCGCGGGTATGGACGAGGAGCTTGGCGATATCGGCGCGGTGCGGCTGATTCTCGGCGCCAGCCAACACGAGCTGCACGGTACCGTCGATGCGGTCGCTACGGTGGCGGGCGACGAACACGACGCGTCGGCCCTGCTCGACGGTCTTGGCAACGCCGAGCCAGAACTCGGTCGCACGCTCGCGAGAGAGGGGCGACAGGAAGCCAACAGACGCGCCCGCGTGAACGCAGTCGATGAGGATGTCTGCGAGATCGGCAGTGTTGGCGCGAATTTCATCCGCCGTGAGTTGGTCAGTCTTCATGGATGCTCCAACGAACTGGCACCGCCCGACGTTGTCTCAGGACGTCGGGCGGTGCCAGAACCAAAGGGTCAGCTGAGGCCGATGATTTCGCCGTTTTCGTCGAAGTCGATGATGGCGGCGGCGGGGTTGGTGCCGAGGCCGGGCATGGTGCGCATCTCACCGCAGATGGGGTAGATGAAGCCGGCGCCGACCGAGGCCCGAACCTCGCGCACCGGCAACGTCCAGCCGGTGGGTGCACCGCGCAACGAGGCGTCGGAAGAGATGGACAGGTGGGTCTTGGCCACGCAGATCGGCAGGTGGCCGAAGCCGTTCTTCTCGTACGAGTCGATCTGCTTCGAGGCGGATGGGTCGTACTTCACGCCGTCGGCGCCGTAGACCTTGGTGGCGATGGTGTGGATCTTGTCTCGGAGCGACATCTCGTTCGGGTAAAGCAATTGGAACGTCGACGGCTCGTTGGCGGCCTCAACCACAGCGCGGGCAAGATCAACGGCACCGGCGCCACCCTCGGCGAAATGGTTACAGACCGCGACGCGTGCGCCCATCGACTCGGCGATGTCACGGATGGCCTGGTGCTCGGACGGGTGATCGGTGGGGAAGGCGTTGATGGCAACGACTGGGGAGACGCCGTGGATCTTCACGTTCTCGATCTGCTTGCGCAGGTTCGCGCCACCAATGTGCACGTCCTCGGGGTTCTCCATCAGCAACTCAGGCGGCAGCGGCTTGCCGGCCACGATCTTGTATTTGCCCGAGTGAGCCTTGAGCGCACGCACGGTTGCGACCAGCACGGCAGCGTCGGGGGCGAGGCCCGAGTTGCGGCACTTGATGTTGAAGAACTTCTCGGCGCCGATGTCGGCACCAAAGCCGGCCTCGGTGATGAGGAAATCACCGCAGTGAATACCGATCTGGTCGGCAATGATGGACGAGTTGCCGTGGGCGATGTTGCCGAACGGGCCGGCGTGCACCAGCACCGGGGTGTTCTCCAGCGTCTGCATGAGGTTGGGCTTGAGGGCGTCCTTCATGATGACGGCCATCGAGCCGGCGCCCGAGAGTTGCTCGGCCGTGATCGGAACTCCGGTGGAGGTGTAGCCGACCACGATGCGTCCGAGGCGGGCGCGCAGGTCGGCCTGAGAAGTTGCAAGTGCAAGTACCGCCATCACTTCGGATGCAGCGGTGATGTCGAAGCCGGTCTGGCGGGGAACGCCATCGAGCTTGGCACCGAGGCCGACGATGATGTTGCGCAGAGCCCGGTCGTTGATGTCGATAACCCGACGCCAGGTGATGTTGGAGAGATCGATGCCGAGCGGGTTCCCCTGGAAGAGCGAGTTGTCGATCATGGCGGCCAGCAGGTTGTGTGCCGCCGTCACCGCGTGCATGTCACCAGTGAGGTGCAGGTTGAGCGTCTCCATCGGCACGACCTGGCTGTAGCCGCCGCCCGCTGCGCCACCCTTGATGCCAAAGGTCGGGCCCATCGATGGCTGACGGATGGCAATGGTGGCCTTCTTGCCGATGTGGCTCATGGCCTGACCGAGACCGACCGTGGTGGTGGTCTTGCCTTCGCCGAGCGGCGTCGGGGTGACTGCAGTAACGACCACGTACTTGGCCTTTGGGCGATCTTTCAGCGCCTCGATGGCTTCAAGCTTGATCTTGGCGACATCATCGCCGTAGGGCTGCATGAACTCGGCGGGCAGACCCATGGAAGCGGCGATTTCACCGAGCGGTTTGAGGGTTGCCTTGCGGGCGATTTCGAGATCTGAGGGGAAGGCCATGACGGTTTCGCACTCCGTTGTGTGAGGGACGTCACATTGTGGCGCGAATTGACCGGCGATGTTGAAACGAACGTTATGGCTTCGTGTCGGAGCCGTCGACGGCCCGGCGAGGTGACCGGCGCCGATAGGGCGGGCTCGAGTACTGCGAGACGGCGCCGGCCTCCTTGCAGACCCGGATCACGGCGGTTTCCGTGGTGCACAAGAGGGCGGCAATCGCCGCAACGGGGAGGGCAGACTCTCGGCGGAGTCTGGCGATGAGCTCTCGGTCAGATTCGGCCAACACGGCGTATCGGCGACGGGACATGCCCGCGGCGAGCCCACCGATCGGTGGGAAAGACATGGCCTCCAAGGTAGCGACCGCCTAGGCCGTTTGGCCCATATATCTTGTCAGGAACTCGTCAAGAGTCGGCGCGGGCCGTGGTCAGATCATCAGTCTGCGTCCTGGTCGTCGCCCGCCTTGGCCATCAGATACCCCTTGGCCCGCTCGGCTTTCGGGTAGCGGTCGACCACTTTCCAGAACGCAGGGGAATGATCGGGAACCTCGAGGTGCGCCAGTTCGTGCACGATCACGTAATCGAGAACCCAATCGGGGAACGCGGCGAGTCGAGAGGACACACGAATGGAAGCGGTGGCCATGGTGCAGCTGCCCCATCGGGTTTTCATCTCGTCCCACTTGATCTCACGGGCGCGGGGAAGGTCGTAGCGGCGCGCCAGCGCGGTGGCGCGGGCCCGAAGGTCAATCGACTCGGTGGACATCTTGCGGGCGAAACGGCGGCTCATCTCGGCCGTCCAGCGCTCGATTTCCACCTCTGCCATCCATGACGGCACCGTGACGGTCAGGGTATTGCCAACCAACTGTGCCCCGACGGTGGTCTTGCGGCGACCGCTGCGTATGACGGTGACTGCGAACGGCAGCTCGGTGATCGGCGAGGAGACCGGAACGGGGTCGACTGGTTCGGGCGCGGGTGCCGGCGGCTCGAACGTCTCGAAGCCGGGGAGGGCGGGCCCGCCAAAGGGTCGATGTCGTCGCATCAGTCTCAGACCTGCGCAGTGCCCGTGAACGTCGTGTGTTCGGGGTCGGCCAGGAGCAGGCGCTCGCCGCCAGCGATGCTGAACTCATTCACGTCGTACCAACGAGCGGCGAGGTTGGGGATGCTCGGGTCGTGGTCGCCGAGCGAGCGGTCGAGGTTCCGCATGGCGCCGCTGTGGGTCACGGCCACGACACTTGCACCCGGATGCCGAGCCGCGATATCGATGAGGGCCTCCGCCATGCGCGCCACGATATCGATCTCCTTCTCGAAGTTGTCCGGCCACTTGTGCTGATCGAGCCAGCCCGGCCAGCCGGTGCGGATCTCATGGAATGTCAGCCCCGTCCAGTCGCCCGCGTCGGTTTCGATCAGGCGGTTGTCGGTGTCGACCGGACCGACGCCGATGCCCTCTGCGATGATTTCGGCGGTTTGACGGGCCCGAACCAGTGGGCTGCTGATGACCGCATCAACGATGCCGATTCGGGTTGCGGCCGACGCCGCCTGCTGCTGACCCAAAGGAGAGAGGGGTGGATCGGCCCGACCCTGCCACTTTCCGAGGGCATTCCAGGTGGATTGGCCATGGCGCACGAGAAGAATGCGGGTCGAGGCCATGGCGGATAACGGTACCGGTCCCAGCCTCGGTAAGGTGGCCGGTTGTGGCAGTTCTTCGACTTTTTGCCAGTGCCCGTGAAGCGGCCGGGGTAAACCGCGCCGAGATTGCCGGCGGCACCGTCGACGAGGTGCTGGGTGCTGCCACGGCTCAATTCGGCCCCTCGTTCGGGGCCGTTCTGGCTATCTGCCGTATTTGGGTGAACGGTGAACCGGCGCAGGGTTCGACCGCGGTGGCGGATCGTGATGAGGTCGCTGTGTTGCCCCCGGTGTCCGGCGGCTGCGGAGCGGCATAGCCTCCCGCCATGGACCCGTCCTGGCACGCCCGCATCGCATCCCCCGATTTCCTGAGCGACCTCGGTGTCAAGCCGCTCGATGACGTGCGCAAGATGCGTTCGGCGTGCGGGCAGCTCGAAGCCCAGCTCTCGTTCGCCCGCCGGCTTGTACAGGGACGCCTCGACATCGTTCAGGCCGAGCGTGACCGTCGAGCCGCCGGGTTACCCGCGTCCAATCTGGCCGAACTCGTAGCGGCTCTCCCCGAGATGCTGTCCGGCCGGGTGCAGGGGAGCAGCGCCGGTTTCCGCTCGCGCGATATTGGTGAAAACGACGACCCCGTGCTGGAAGCCGAGCTCGACTCGATCCTCGACGGTCAGTCGCTCGTGTCACTCCCAGCATCGACCGATGCTCATATCAGTGCCGTGACCGACCGCCTGGTTGCGCTCGAGCGCACGATCTCCGATCGTCGTCGCTGGGCTTTGGAGGCGTTCGATGCCTTGTCGGCCGAAGTGATCCGTCGCTTCCGCGAGGGTGAGGTTTCGGTCGAATCAGTCCTAGGCTGATCGTTCGAGGAGCGCACACGGGCGCGCCTCGCCTACGGTTTGGGGCGTGATGGACGAGATGGACAACGAGCCAGCCGTTCGACGGGTGGCCATGCTGTCGATGCACACATCGCCGCTGGCTCAGGCCGGTTCGGCCGATGCCGGTGGCATGAACGTCTATGTGCGCGAACTCGTATCGGCGCTGGCCCAGGGCGGGGTCGACTGCACCACCTATGTACGGCGCTGGTGTCCCGATCTTCCCGACGAGATGTACGTCGAGCCCGGCTTCCGTGTGGTGCACGTCAATGCCGGCCCGTTCGATCTGCCGAAGGAGCACCTGCCCGATCTCGTGAATGAGTTTGCCGACAGCGTGATGGCCGACATGGACCGGCGCGGCGGCGCCGATGTCGTGCACGCAAACTACTGGCTGTCGGGCATGGCCGGTCACCGCATCAAGCACGAGCGTGACATTCCGCTCGTATCCACCTTCCACACGCTCGCGCGAGTCAAGGCCGAAGGCGGCGACCCGGAACCGAAGCGCCGTGAACAGTCCGAGGCCGGCATCATCGGCTGCGCCGACGCCATCTGCGTCAGCTGCACCGAAGAAGAGAGCCAGTTCCGTCGTCTGTACGGCAGTCCGCCCGGCCGCGTCGAGATCGTGGCACCGGGTGTGGATCACGCCTTCTTCGCGCCTGGCGACCGGCGCGGTGCCCGTGCTGCGATCGGGCTAGGTGATCACCCCGTCCTGCTGTTTGTCGGTCGCATCCAACCGTTAAAGGGCGCCGATGTGGCCGTCCGCGCGCTCGCCGCACTGCATCGTCCGGATGCAATCCTGATGATCGTGGGCGGCGCCAGCGGACGCGAGGGCGACACCGAAGTGGCCGCGTTGGTGAAACTGGTGAACGACCTTGGCGTCACCGATCAGGTGCGGTTCATCGCGCCGCAACCTCACCATCTGCTGTCCACCTACTACCGGGCCGCCGATGTCGTGCTGGTGCCGAGCCGCAGCGAGAGCTTCGGGCTCGTTGCTCTTGAAGCTGCCGCCTGCGGCACCCCCGTGGTGGCCGCCGGCGTGGGCGGTTTGATCACCCTGGTCGACCACGGCCATACCGGGTTTCCTGGTGCAGGGCCGTGACCCGAACGTGTTCGCGGCGTACACCGCTGAGATCCTCGACTACCCGTCGCTCGCCACGCAGATGAGCCGCGCCGCAGCAGTGCGGGCAAAGCGGTACACGTGGACCGCGGCCGCGGGACGGTTGCGGCGGCTCTACATGGATCTCACCGCTGACCGCCTCGTCGACTGCATGTGACGCGTTGTGGATGAAGCCCTCGGCGCCAGTGCATTCTCCGACCTGGCGTCCGATATCGATGGTTGGCTGGCGCATTACCTCGTCACCAACGACGCCATGCTTGCGGTCGATCACGGCGGACCGGACGACTGCGGACCGGGTGAACGTCGTTGGTACGTACGACTGGGCGGCGAACAGAAAGAGTTCACCACGGTGTGGCTCACGCTTGGCCAGCGCTCGCTCCGTTACGAAACCTACGTACTGCCATGGCCCCCACAACATGGGCCGGAAATCTTCGAACTTGTTCTGCGGCGCAACGATCTCCTGGTCGGCTGCCATTACTCAATCGGTATCGAGGACGCTCTGTTCCTCCGCGGTGAGATTGCTTCGGGCGGCGTAACCGATGCCGCACTCGACCGCGTCATCGGCACCCTCTTCACCGAAGTCGAGCGCACGTTTCCCACCCTCGTGCGCCTCGCATTCCCGTAACGGCTCTGTCGCATTCGCGCATTGCGCCGATTCGTTCACGCGTAACGACAAGAAGTGAGTCCACACGACCTGCAACCGGTGCTTCTCCGCGAATGAAAACGGCCTAATCGCGCGGATGGTGAAGCACACCGCCCTTACTTCCGATTCGCTGGGTAGGCGGCACACTCTTCGTACGAGTCCGGCTGTAGGAGCCAACGTTCGGGGAAGACGAGCAAGCCACCGACAGCCGGACTCATCTGACTCTCCTATCCTCTCGGTATGAGATTTCGGCTTGCGGTATTTGGGGGCGGCAACATGGGTGGCGCACTGATTGGTGGTCTGCTGGCGAATGGGTGGGCCACGCAGGAGGAACTGGTCGTCGTGGATGTGTATGAACCAACACGCGACGCTCTCCAGCAACGTCATCCAGCGCTCACGATTGTTGATTCTGCAACAAAGATTGAAAGTGCCGACGCCGCACTGATTGCGGTGAAGCCGTACCAGGTAGCCGACTTGGGTGCCTCACTTGCAGCGCTCGGTGTGAGCCGCGTGTTGTCGGTTGCGGCTGGCATCACGACGGCCGCGATGGAGGCGGCCATCGGTAGCTCGGTCGCCGTTATTCGCTCGATGCCAAACACGCCGGCTCTGGTCGGGGCCGGGGCTGCAGCCATTTCCGCCGGGACATTTGCCGGTGAAGATGACCTTGCCTGGGCCGCTTCCATTCTCGACGCGGTCGGCATGTCGGTCACCGTGCCCGAGCATCTCCTCGATGCCGTCACCGGACTGTCCGGCAGCGGCCCTGCGTACCTGTTCTTGGTCGCAGAAGCGCTCGTCGAAGGCGGCGTCCTGGCGGGCCTCACCCGTCCGACCGCCAAGGCATTGGTGGCTCAACTCATGCTGGGGGCGGGCACAATGCTGAAGGAAACCGGTGATGAACCGGCCGTCCTCAGAGCCGCGGTGACGTCCCCCGGAGGGACGACCGCCGCCGGTCTGCGAGAGCTTGAACGGGGCGCAGTACGCTCGGCGTTCATTGAGGCCGTGGCCGCTGCGGCCGCCAGAAGCAAGGAATTAGGCCAATAATTGGCCATTTGGGTAGTTCTCAGGAATCTTGACAAAGTGACACTTTTCACGGCTGAGGGATTTGTCGTAGTGTCCTCCTACCGGGTTCTTCTGAAGGTCTCCTTCAGGCTTAACCGGTTGTTCGCGCCGGCAACGGCAGCGTCCAGGGCTGGTGTCGCCGGGGGGTCGCCACCAGCCCTGCATTAGCCTGAGCGTCGTGGGCCGTCGCTATCAAACCGTGAGTTTCCTGTCCGACCTCGGAACCGTGGACGAGGGTGTGGGCGTGGTGCGTTCGGTTTTCCGCGAGATGGCACCCCATGTCGCCATCATCGACCTCACCCACGACATTGCTCCGTTTGACGTGCGGGCCGGGTCGTTGGCGCTGGCCCGGGCCATTCAGTACGTGGCCAGTGGTGTCGTGCTCGCTGTCGTCGACCCGGCCGTTGGCACCGACCGCCGGGCTATCGCCATCGAAGTGGCCGACGGTGAAGGTGTGCTGGTCGGGCCTGACAACGGGCTCTTGGCCCCCGCAGTAGCCATGGCCGGCGGAGCTGGTCGCTCGGTGGTGTTGTCGAACACGACATTCCATGCGCAAGCCGCCGGTCCGACCTTTTCGGCCCGAGACATCTTTGCCCCGGTCACGGCGCACCTCTGCAACGGTGTCGACCTGGCCGAGTTGGGTGAGCTGGTCGACCCCATCACGCTGTTGCCGGGCGTCGTGCCCCTGTCACGTATTGATGGTGACGACCTTGTCACTGAGGTGATGTGGGTCGATCGCTTCGGCAACGCGCAGCTCAACATCGGGCCTGAGGAAATTGAACAGTGGGGTGACACCGTTCGAGTTCGCTTCGGTGACAACGACCCGCGGTCGGCTTCGCTTGCGCACACTTTCGACCATGTCGGTGCAGGCATCGGCCTCGTGGTCGACAGCTACGGCATGATTACGGTGTGCCTTGCCCGCGGTTCGGCGGCGATGGAACTGGGTCTCAACGCCGGTACCGAGGTGCGCCTGTCAAAGTCCGATGGCCCGCAGGGTTTCGCCACTGCGGTCGGCTTCCCGACCCGTCGCTAGGCTTACTGACGATGCGTCCCGCCACCACTCTTGTCATCGTCTTACTGCTCGCTGCCATCTTTGGCGCGGCTGCGTTCTCGCTGTTCTTCAAATAGACCCGCCAGACTCGAAGTCCAACAGCCAGCGCTTGGCGTCGAGGCCCCCGGCGAAACCGGCGAGCGAACCGTTGCTCGCGACCACGCGATGGCAGGGGAGGACGATGGAGATGGGGTTGCGACCGTTGGCCGAACCGACGGCTCGCACGGCCCTGGGCGCCCCGAGGCGATCGGCCTGTTCGGCGTAGCTTGCGGTCGTCCCGTAGGGGATGTCGGCGAGCGAACGCCAGGCTTTCACCTGGAATGGGGTGCCGTGGAGATCGAGGGGGATTTCGAACGTCTGGCGCTTCCTTGCGAAGTACTCGGTCAACTGCGTGATCGTCGCGTGAAGAACCGGGTGGTCACCTTGGCTGACGTCGGGCAGTTTCACGCGGCCGGGCTTTTCGCTGGGCCAGAGGATGGCGCGTAGTCCGGCATCAGATGCGACGAGCGTCAGCTGGCCGACGGGGGATTGGAACAGTACGGAGTACATGGGTGTTGTCCTTTCAGGCTTCAGGAAAGTGATGCCCAGAGCAGGGCAAGTGCGTAACTGCGCCACGGGCGCCAGGATTCGGACAGCGCCGCGGCTGACTTGGGGTCGCCGGGCCGGTCGAGCCTTTCGAGGGCGTGACGCACCCCGAGGTCTGATGGCATGAACACGTCGGGGTCGCTGAGGGCTCGCATACGCACGTACGCCGCGGTCCATGACCCTATGCCGGGCAACGCAACGAGTGCGGCGTCGAGTGCGTCGCGGTCGACACCGGCGTCGATGGTGACGCGGCCCTCCGCTATGGCGGCGCACATACCGACCAGCGCATGACGGCGGGCTGCAGGCATGCCGAGCAACGCCGGATCGCTCTCGGCGATGGCGTGACGCGTCGGGGAAGACGTGGGTCAATGCATCGTCGGCAATGCTCAGCGCCTCGCCGAGTCGAGCCGCGAGGCGACCCAGTTGGGTACTGGCGCCGGCCACGCTCACTTGCTGACCGAGCACGGCTCGAACCGCCAGCTCCGTGCCGTCGACATGACCCGGGGAGCGGCGGCCGGGGTACTTCATGACGAGCGGCGCGAGCAACGGATCGACGCTCAGTGCTTCAGCAATGGACACCGGGTCGGCATCAAGATCGAAGAGTCGCCGGCACCGTTGCACCGCGGCGGCCAGGTCTCGGGGGTCGGCGAGTTGAAGGTCGCAATCAACGTGATCGGGCAATGGAGTGAGGGCCACGAGGCCGTGGCCGTGCGGTAAGCGAAGCGTGCGTCGGTACGTGCCGCCCACGACCTGTTCCACACCGGCGATACAGCGATCACCCAGGAACTGCAACAGACCATCGCCGTCGAACGGCGGTCGTAAGGCGAGGCGCAAACGAATGTGACCTGGGGTGGCTGCGGCAATGCTGCGCCTAGCCCGAAGCTCGGTCGGCGTCGCGGCGTACACCTCGCGGATGGTGTCATTGAACTGGCGGATACTGGCGAAGCCCGAGGCGAAGGCCGCCTCGGTGAACGGCAGATCGGTTGTCTCTATCAGGATGCGGGCGGTCTGTGCCCGTTGGGCCCGAGCGAGCGCAAGCGGCCCGGCGCCGAGCTCTGAGGTCAGCACCCGATTGAGCTGGCGTTCGCTGTAGGCGAGCCGCTCCGCCAGGCCACTCACGCCGTCGCGGTCGACCGTGCCGTCGGCAATCAGCCGCATCGCTCGACCCGCCAAGTCGGCCCGGCTGTTCCATTCCGGAGAGCCCGGCGTGGCGTCTGGCCGACACCGTTTGCATGCTCGAAAACCAACCTGCTGGGCGGCCGCTGCTGTCGGGTGGAAGCGAACGTTGGCCCGCTTCGGCGTGATTGCGGGACAGCTTGGCCGACAGTAGATGCCGGTCGATGTCACCGCGGTGAAGAACCACCCATCGAAGCGGGCATCCTTCCCGAGCACGGCCCGGTAGCGAGCATCATCGTCCATGCCCCCATTGTCGTCCTGTCCGCCAAGGTTGGCTAGCGGAAATCGGACGCCCTGATCGAGGGCTCGGCATCTGCTTGGGCCGCGACTCCGAGCCGAACTCGGTCGAACACAGGAACTACGATCTCGTCATGTCGGCAACAGGTCCCCTGATGGTCAGACAGCTGGTCATCGCCGATGTTGATCGCTATTTGCACGATCTACTCGACGTCGATGCGGAGTCGGGCGTTGACGGCGCTGCGCACTCCCACCCGTACAGTCGCTCTGAAACGTTTGATGCCGTGGCTGGGCATGATCGAGAGGTGACGCGATGGTCAACCGATCTTGCGGATGTCGGATGGCGTCGTGCGTGGGGGCTCTTTGACGGCGACCTTCTCGTCGGAAGCCTGTATCTGGCGGGAGGAACGCTTCCTACAGAATCGCACCGGGTGAATATGGGGATGAGCGTCCTGTCAGCTCACCGCCGGATGGGAGGTGGAAGTCTGCTCCTTTCCTCGGCGATCGCGTGGGCTCGTTCCCAACCGATCATTGACTGGATCGACCTCGGCGTCTTCAGCGACAACCCGGGCGCTCAAGCGCTCTATCTTCGCCACGGCTTCCACATCTTGGGTCGTACCCCCGACCGGTTCCGCGTCGACGGCCGATCCCTCGACGACATTTCCATGACGCTCAATGTCGCCATCGATGAGGGTCCCTTTTAGACGATCCTTTCCAGCCGATTGCCTGGTGTGGTTCGGTGGTTGCGGACCCTTCGCTGTGGGTCGCTAGTAGTGGTGTTGTGGGTGCGATAAGTCCTGGTGAGGATATGTTTTCTTGACCCTGAATGAGTGGCAAACACTCGTTCGGTCCGGTATGATTCTCCTATGGAAACGGCGGCCATGTTGGACGAGGCATTGGACAAAATGCTCGCTGCCGATCACGAGTTCCTGACCGCTCAAGAGGCCGGTTTGCTGGCGGGAATGTTGGAACGCGCCAGCCGCAAACTCGATGCGCTCAAGATCGCGATCGTGGACACGGTTGACCGTAACGGCCTGTATGCCGAAGATGGACATGCGTCCGCGAAGACGTGGGTTGCGTTCACGTGCCGCACATCTGGTCGTGAAGCACACCGTCGTTTGGCGTTCGCCAAAATGTTCCGCACGCTTGATGAGACGGCATGCCGATATCGGGCCGGTGACATCGGTCAGGACCAGGTGTTCGAACTGTCCCGCGCGTTCCGGAACCCGCGCTGTGGACATCAGCTCGCCGACAGCGAAGCCTTCTCCTTGAACACGAGCGTGATCTCACCGCGAAGCAGTTCGAGATGGCCGTCAAACACTGGCTCTCCGTTGCGGATGCCGAGGGGATCAAGCAGCGGCATGATTCGCTCCATAAGCATCGTGATCTGCGGATCACTCCGCAGTTCGATGGCGGGTTCAAGATCGATGGCGTCTTCGGTCCCGAGCAGGGCGCGGCGATCAAAGAAATCCATGACCGCTGCACCGAAACCGAACGCCTTGCAGACTGGGCTGCCGCCAAGGCTGAGCACGGTGACAACGTCACACCCGCTGACCTCGAGCGTACGGAAGCGCAACGTCGAGCAGACGCGTTCTATGCGATCTTTGTGAACGCGGCATCAACCCCTGCCGGTGCGCAAAAGCCTGAGCCGTTGGTGACAATCATCATGAGCGAGGACGCCTACCAGGCTGGTCTCGCCGACATCACCGGTGAACCCGTCGTGTTCGATCCGAAACGGTATCGGCGGTGGCAATGCGAAACCCTCGGTGGCACCACCCTCACCCCCGGCGCAGCGCTCGCAGCAGCGATGGCCGGACATATACGCCGTGTCGTGATCGGCGCGCCCGACGCGTCGATATCGCAAAAGACCCGCCTGTTCACCGGACCGTTACGACGCTTGATCCAAACACTCGACACCACCTGCGTCTGGGCCGGATGCGAGATCCCATCCGATCGATGTCAGGCCGACCACATCACACCCTGGCGGACCACCCGGGACACCTCCGTCGGTAACGGCGCGCCCCTCTGCGGGCGACACAACCGATACAAAGAACACGGCTACCACACCCACCGAGACACCAACGGCAACTGGCACATCCAACGACCCAACGGCACCACCATCACACCGGCTGTCTGACCGGCTTGCTTGCGCTGACCATGGCGACGAGCGGAGATCACCCGTCGGCAGCCGTCGGCTCGTAGCACTCCACATAGGCGGCGTGGACCGCGAATGCTTCTCGGACTTCGTCGACAACATCGGTGCGAAACTCATCTCGGTACGTACCGTCGGTGACGAGGTACACGGTGAAGTAGAACCCGGTAAACGCACCGAGGAAACCGCTCACACGCAGGAGCGGCTCGGTCAGCGACAGCCGCTCGGACCCCAGGTAGACGTGAAGGTACTCGCGTACCGGTGCGAGGTCGCCGATCCAGGTCTGCTGTACGTCGAAATGCATCGCCAAGAATCCGAACAGGTTAAGTACGACGAACATCGAGAGAGCGACCAATGAAATCTGTATCGCCTGACTAAAGATCATGACCAGGCCGACATTCAGCATTTGGCGGCGGCTCATCGGCGGTTCATCGGGGTCACCCGCAACGGGGAGGCTGAACTCGTCGGCCAGCTCGACTGGTATGAGCTCGCGCACTTCGGACCAGTCATCGAACCGGCCGATCTGGGCGAATTCGCCGGGCAGTCGGGACACCAGGAAGAGCCCGCCCAACAGGACGAACGCGACAAGCACCATGACGTAGGGAATGCCCTTGAGTGTTCCGGCGAACTGCCACGTTTCGGTGGTCAAGAACAACACGGTGATGACCAGAAGGAGCAGTGGCAGCGCACGGATAAGCAGGTTGGCAAATGTTGGTGCCAAGGTCCGAAACCTTCCGGCTGCCCATTTCACAATCGACAACAGGCCGTAGCTCGCCACCAGGTACAGCACGGCTAACACCACCATGCCGGTAAGAATCGCCACGGCGACGCCACCCCACTGTGCGCCAAACAGCAGCGGCGGGAAGGCAGGGGTAAGGACGAACAGCCCCAGTTCCACCGGCCCTACTCGCTTCGGGTAGGCAAACGTCGGCTGACCCCGCAACCGATTCGTGACCATCCAACCGCCGAGGAGGATGAAAAGACCGCCGATGCCGACGAGAGCATTTCGCGCTGCTGACCACTCCTGGTTGAGCGCGTTCAGGCCTTGGACCAGATAGAAGAGGACGAGCAGCGGTATGGCTCGGGACCAGATTTCGGTGACGGATCGGTGCGACTCCACGAAGTGTGGCAAGCCTCGTCGCTCGAACCACGCCTCCGTCTTCGCAAACGACCCCATGGGCAGGTGAGACTACGCCCATCGGGTCACTGTGCGCTTCGTACCCGAGATAGCCTGCACAGCGCTATGAATCTCGCTGCGATCATTGATGGTCACCCGAGCAACGCAGTGGCGTTGGTGGACCACCAGAGGCGAGTGACGTACGGTGATCTTCGGCAGCGTGTCGCTGTTGCTCGTGGCGGTCTGAAGGTGATCGGTGTGCAGCCGGGGGATCGGGTGGCGTTGCTTGGTGAGAACTCCGCCGAGATAGTCGTTGCCTATTTGGCATTACTCGGCATGGGTGCCGTCGCTGTCTTGCTCAACCCGCAGGCACCGCTCCCGGCAATTCGTCACGAGATGGAGACCGTCGGTGCCACCTTGGCGCTCATCGGTCGCGGTGGTGTTGCCCCTGAGGGCCTTGACGCGGTGGCCATCTCCGATCTGATCGGCGAACCGGTCGATGTGGTCGATGTCGCCCCCGACACGCTCGCGGTCTTGATGTTCACCTCGGGCACGGCGGGCGCGTCTCGGGCGGCCATGTTGAGCCACGGCAATTTGTTGTCGAACCTGCAGCAGAACCTCGGTGTTGGCGATTCCATTCGTCCGAGCGATGTTGTCTTGAACGTGTTGCCGCTTCACCACATTTTCGGGCTGAATGTGGCGCTCGGTCTTGCCCTCATCGGCGGGGCCAGCGTCGTTCTCGCCAATCGCTTCGACCCGGTGGAAACCGTGCGTATGATCGTGGACGAAAGCGTCACCATCGTGCCGGGTGCGCCACCCATGTGGATTGCCTGGTCGACCACTCCTGAAGTCACGACGACCTCATTCGCCAAGGTACGGCTTGCGCTTACCGGTGCGGCGCGCATGCCTGAGGATGATGCCCAGGCGTTCGCCGAACGCAGCGGCGTATCGCTCCGCGAGGGGTATGGCCTCACCGAAGCATCTCCCGTGGTCACGACGTCGATGGGCGACGCGCCGCGGCTCGGTTCCATCGGCCGCGTGCTGCCGGGCGTCACGTTGCGGCTGGTCGATGAAGACGGTGAGGACGCGCTCGATGGCGACACGGGCGAGGTTTGGGTGAAGGGTCCAAATGTCTTCCTGGGCTACTGGAACGATCCGGACGCGACCGCCAAGGTTTTGCGTGACGGCTGGCTGCACACCGGCGATGTGGCGATTGTGGACGGCGACGGTTTCCTCTACCTGGTGGACCGTTCGAAGGACCTCATCATCGTGTCGGGTTTCAACGTGTATCCCGCAGAGGTGGAGGACACCATCACCAGCCACCCTTCCGTGCACGAGTGTGCGGTGGTCGGCGTGCCTCACCCGACGACAGGTGAAGCAATCAAGGCGTACGTGGTCTTGGAACCAGGTGCGGCCGTCACCGCCGAGGAACTCGCCGCGCACTGCAAGACTCAGGTGGCTCGCTACAAGTGCCCGAGCGAAATCGTGTTCATCCCCGAACTCCCCAAAGGCCCGAGCGGCAAAGTGCTCCGCCGCCTGTTGCGCTAGTAACGACTCGTCAATTTCATCCAGTTCAACCGCGTGCAGCGCTGCACCATCGCGGAGGCAGCCTGAATTGAAATCTGGCCGCCGAGCCTCGATGCAGCCTCGGTACCACCCGCCCCATATTACTTCTTGACATTGTCAGTGACTGTCGCCACACTGTGCGTGTCGGCACGGTAAGCGGTCACAGCGTGTCGGATAGTGGCAGATCGGGCGATCTGGGGCCGACTAGGGATTCTCATGGCTTTGCGGCGCCTTGTTCTTTCTATTTTGCTGTTCCTTTCTGGCTCGGCGGTGAGTCTGACTGTTGGCGGTACGGCTGCGGTCGCCGCCCCTGCGGTGATCCCGGCACCAGCGGTAACGGATCCGCCGGTGCAGCCGGTATCGCCGCAGCCTGCCGGTGAGGCGCTCCCTCCGGTTGTTATCCCGGCGACCGGGGAGCCGTTCCATACGGGCGATCAGGAACCGAGCGTTGATCCCCCGTCGTTCAACTCGGACGATGTCGATGTCGTTGTCGATCCAGGCGGGAAGAAGAACAAGGCGGGCGGTTCCCCGGTGTCGCTTCAGAAGAACTCGAACAAGCAGGGGACTCCCTCGGCGCGGGCAGACTCGCCGGGAAGGGTCAGGTTCCACGGAGGAACGACAGACGAAGTAAAGGCTGCGACGAGGGCCGGCGCGAGTGGTTTCGTGTTCCGGGTTAGTCGATCGGATGGGAAGAATGGAGCGTCACGGGTTGGTATCGAGGTTGACCTGTCGGCGTGGGTGAAGATCTACGGGGAGGACTGGTTGAGCCGCGCGCAGGTTCAGCGGATCCCTTCCTGCGCGCTCATCACCCCTGACGCTGAAGGTTGCCGTACCGCCGAGCCTGTGGCCGGTGATGTGGACCCGGCCACCCGAGTGTTGACGGCCGACGTGGACGTCGAGGACGCACCTGCGCTGGTCGGCGCGATCGGCAAATCACTGTTACCGGCGGCCACGGGTGACCCGGGCTGGGCGTATCAAATCAACGCCGGCATCGCCGGTGCGAGCGGCAACTGGGGCGGCACGGGTACCTGGACGAAGGGCGCGTGGAACGTTTCGGGGAACACGGGGTCGTTCAATTGGTCGTGGCCGATCTCTGTGCCCCCGGCGGTTGCGGCTTCGGCACCCGAGTTAGCCGTGTCGTATTCGTCGGCGTCCCTGGATGGTATTGGCGGCGCGACGGGCGCGGGTCAGGGAGACGATTTCGGTCCGGGCTGGTCGCTTGATGGCATCGGCTATGTGGAGCGTCGTTACAAGACGTGCGCCGACGCAGTTGGCTCAACGACGCCTGATATGTGTTGGGCGGGTGACAACGGGACGATCTCTTTTGGTGGCCGCGCGAGCGAACTGATCGCGGTCACGCCAGGCTCGAACGAGTACCGGTTGAAGGACGATCCGGCCTGGCGTGTTTTCCGGAATTCGGGTGCGCCGGGCTCACCGGGGGTGCACCCGTGGAACAACGCCGTCGTTGGGAACGGCCTTGTCGACGATAAGGGCGATTCATGGGTGGTCTATACGCCGGACGGCACCGCGTACTATTTCGGGCTCGGGTACGAACCGACCCCGGGTTTGGCTCCTGTAGACAGTCCGAAAACGAGCTCGGTGCAGGCGATCCCTGTCCGAACGGGTGGAGTGGCTGGGGTGTGTAACACGGGCGCGATTTGTGGTCGTGCGTACCGCTGGAACCTGGACCGTAAGATCGATCGGAACGGGAACGTCACCACATATTTCTGGGACGCCGAGGTGAACTGGTACGGCGACCCGCTAGCGCCGACCACGAACTACTACCCGTACGTCCGGTCGAGCCATATCAGCCGGATCGAGTACGGAAAGAAGGCAGGCGCGGAGAACGTCCAGGCTCCCGCCAAAATCGACTTCACCTACAACTCCCGCGACGTTGCCGACTACCCGTCTGACGCGTCGTGCTCATTCGTGTCCGGGTTGAACTGCAAACAGGCGCCGACGTTCTACGCGTGGAAAATGATGAGCTCGATCGTCTCGTCCACAAGTGCGGGTGGGGGAGCGTGGACACCGGTGTGGCAGCACACGTTTGGTCTCATCTTCCCACCGGTCACGGGTGAGATTTCGAAATACATGTTGCAGTGGATGCAACGAGCCGGCTGGGACGGTACCGCGTGGTACTACCTGCCTGCCGTGCGCACCGACAGCATCTTGATGAACAAC
Organism: uncultured Acidimicrobiales bacterium; assembly: GCA_963791625.1. Lineage (GTDB taxonomy): Bacteria > Actinomycetota > Acidimicrobiia > Acidimicrobiales > Ilumatobacteraceae > JANMCE01. The sequence continues at coordinate 453,342 of CAWBTA010000015.1, read as the reverse complement.
CTGACCGGCACCGCGACGCCGCTCGTGCGGATCTACCGCATCAACGAAATCCAAGATGAGTACGGCTCCGACATCCGCATCTACTACGGCCAACCAACCCCGTGCGCGTCGCCGGTCGGTTTGTCGAGCTCGAACAACGGGGACTGCTTCCCCCAATGGACCGCGAACAACACCAGCGCTGGTTTCAGATGGTTCAACAAATGGTTAGCCACCGCAGTCGACGTGCATGACTCGACGGGTAACTCGCCAACCATGCGAACCGTGTACACGTACAGTTTCGATACCGCGGGAGGCCAGACCAGACCGTCACGTTTCCGTTTCAACGACGACCGGTTCCTGCTCGGCTACCCCGGTGTCGGTGCTGATCGTCGGACGTGGTCGTTGTGGTCCGGCTATCCCATGGTCAGTGTTGCGAAAGGGCCGGTCACGTTCACGAGTCCAGCGTGGGGATTCAACGAACTCGACCCGGGAACGTTCGCACCGAATGAATGGACAGAAACCAGGTACTACACCGGACAGTACGGGGACTGCGTCGCGACCGGCTCGAACCCGTGCGCCACGCTTCGAACGATGAACGCCTATCTAGCTGACGGCACGCTCGCAGGATCGATCACGGGTGGTTTCATCGGGACCGACGCCATCATGTGGCTCGGCCGCCCGTACCAGATTCGCCGACTCAACTCTGTCGGCGGTACTGAACTTGCTGGCTCGACCGACACGTACACGGCAGGTCAGAACGCAGACAACGGCATTCGCAAAGCGTTCTTCGTCGCTGGGGACAACCACACGGAGCGCACGCTGCAAGCCGGGCTCTGGAAAACAAAGACGACCGCTACGCAGTACGACACGTCGCTCGGGTTGCCGTACCGGGTCGTGGAATCGGGCACCGGTGTCACCACGCGATGCCGGGATACCGTGTATGTCGCGCAAACAGCGATCGGCGGGACACCCGCAGCAACATGGTTAGCGAGCCTGGTGTCATGGACAGCGCTCCACGACACCAGCAATACAGCGTGTGGTGGCCCGCAGATGGATCAGACGACGTTTGGTTACGACAACGGATATGGAAATGTCATCACGATCACCCGGTGGAGCAACGTCGCCACGGGAGCGGTCACCGTCTCCAACTTTGAATACGACTCGTACGGGCGTGTAACCAAAACGATCGATCCGCTCTCGCGGGCAACGACCGCGGTGTACTGGCCGGCGACTGGTTTCCCGTCGACCGTGACGATCACCCCACCCGCGCCTGGGCTAGCCACGCAAGCAGTACTCGACGCGAGATTCGGCGTGGTTACCCAGGCAACGGAGTACGCATGGCCATCGAACGCAACAACTACTGCCCATTACGATCCCTTGGGTCGCCGGGATGCGGTGCAGTACCCGGGCACGAGCGGTGTGTGGGACGCGTTGTACACCTATTCCATTCCGGGAGACCCGGTCTACCCGCCGGTCGCCGCGCCGAAGGGACCGTACCCGAGACAACGAACCGCGCCAATCGTGGTGAAGTCCTCAATCCGACAAGCCGGGAACACCACCGCGCCCGCAACACCGGCCGCGTGGATCGACAGTTACACCTACCTTGACGGGCTGCTGCGAACCCGTGAGACCCAAAGCGCAGCAGTGTCCGGCGCTGCCGGGCTGAGCAACGTCACCGCAACGCTGTACGACGGGAACGGTCGCGTGAAAGAAACGACAGCACCGTTCGCTGCCGCTGCGAACCCGGGCGTCGCCATGGTGACCGGCGCAGCAGCGACCGGCGCAGGCCGTTCCACCATCACGGCGTACGACGCCTTGTCCCGCCCGATATCCGCGACGACGATGTCCGGTGGGGCAGCGCAATGGGCGACCACCTATTCCTACGACGGTCTCATGTCCACAACCCAACCTCCTGCACCAACCGGGTCAACGGTACAGACCGAGGACGTGTTCGGCCGTCTCACCAATGTGGTGGAGACCGGTGGGGCAACCATGAACTACACCTACAACGCCCGCAACGACCTCCTCACCGTCTCCGATAGCGCCGGGAACCTGACGACGAACACCTATGACGATCTGTCGAGAACGATCGCGAGTATCGATCCTGATCAGGGTCGACAGGTGTACACCTTCGATGTGGCGTCGCGGTTGGTTGACCGTACCGATGGCAAGGGTCAGATCGTTCGCTACTCCTACGACAATGCTGATCGTAAGACGCTGGAATCCGACGTCAACTACTACATCACTGCCGAATGGCAGTACGACTCCAGCCGCAGCGGGCAGCTCTACCGCTCCTGCGCCCCGGTGTGCAGCGCCCCCGTGATCGAACAGGTGATTGACAACTACAACACCCGCAGCAAACCGCTATCCACGACCACCCGAGTGCCCGCCTGGTACGGGTTCGGGAGCCCCGACACGGCCAATTCCTCGTGGTCGAAATTCACGTACAACTACACCTACGACGACGCCACCGGCGCGCCGCGAGTACCACCTACCCGTCACTGAACGGGCAACCCGCAGAGACTGTGACGACCGCGTCGACAGCGCTCGGGGTGCCGAGTTTGATGAGCGGCACGGTCGATTACGTGACCAACACGGTGTACGACAATATCGGCCAACGAATATCACTTAGAGCCGGCACGACAGCCTCGGGTGCGTACGTTGACGAAACCTTCGGGTACGACTTGTTACAACGCCGCATTACAGCTTGAGTTGATCGCCCAACGGTTGCCTCGTACCTCAACGACACGTACGTCTACGACGCGAACGGCAACATTACATCCGTGCTCGACCCCACCGTTACGCCGGGCCAACGCCAATGCTACGGGTACGACACCCGGAACCGGCTCACGAGCGCCTACACGACTACGAACGCTGCGTGCGGTACCGCGACAGTGACAGGACCATCCCCGTACAACCTTACGTTCGGGTACAACAACATCGGAAACATCACGTCGAACACCGGGTCGGGAACCGCCACGCCGGCACCCGCCACGTACACGTACGCGGCACCGTCGGTGGCGTGCAACGGCGCGAACGTCACCAAACCCCACGCTGTCACTGCGACCAGCGGGAACGGTGGCTCGTATGGGTATGACTGCAACGGGTCAATGACGACCCGCACGATGAACGGTGTCGCTCAGACTCTCGCGTATGACGGTTACAACCGGTTGAAGACTGTGACCGCGAGCGGGCAGTCGACAGGGTTCGTGTACAACGCGGACGGCCAACGAATCATCCGCACTAATGCGGATGGCACCAAAAACCTGTACCTCCCCGACATCGAGCTCAAAACAGCGCTCCCCCTGTTGCCGGCTCATCGGGCTAGCACGTCGGGCAACAACGCGGCAGGCGCAGTCACGGTCACGGTGACGAAACCGGTCGTTGCCGTGGCGGGTGATGTACTGGTCGCTTCCGTCGCTGCTGCTGATGGTCCGGTTATCCCGGTGACGACGCTGTCGACAAAGACATACGAGAAAGACGTGTGGACTGGGTACACGCGAACAACAACCGCCCAAGCCCACACCGGGTCGAACGCGTTGTCGGTGAACGTGTACAACACGGAAAGCAACGTGTCGTTCACCGTAGGAACGGCGAACACGTTCAAGGGCTGGTTGAAAGGCACCGGCACGATAACGCCATCGGTCCGCTATTTCAGCTCGACGTGGTCATTGCTTGGGTCGGCCACCGTGACGAATCTCACCCTGTCGCCTACGGCGTGGACACAGTGGACCGCGACCTACACGCCACCGACCGGTACCGCGTTCGTGAAGGTATTCCTTGGTGGCGCGACCAACCCGTATTTCCTTGATGATGTTGTCGTCACGAGCGGTGCCACGACCCTGTCAACGACCGGGTTCGAGGCCGACGTATGGATCGGCACGACGTACACCACCAGTGCGCAATTTCACGCAGGTGCGAATTCCCTCATCGCGGTAGCGAACGCGGCTGGCTCATCGGTTGGTAGCAACGTCTCATTCACCGCCGGGGTGCCGAACACTCTGTCGGGTTGGATGAAAGGCAACGGGACCGTGATTCCCCGAGTGATGTTCTTTAGCCCGACATGGAGTTGGCTCGGCAGTGCCACCGTGCCCAGCAAAGTGCTCTCCGCGACAGCGTGGCAACAATGGTCCACCACGTACACGCCGCCACCGGGTACAGGGTTCGTGCAGGTATGGATGGACAACACCGACGTTGCGGATTGGTACCTTGACGACGTGACCGTTGTCGCCGGCGGCACGGGCACCCTCACGGCCATCACCCCGCCCGCAGGCTGGACACCAGCTACCAAGAGTGGGGTTGCTGGAGAACAGCTCACCACATGGACGCATGCGGTCGCGGCCGGGGATCCGGCGTCATGGTCTTTCGGGCTGTCCCAATCCACCAAAGCCGTCGCCGCCGTCTCGGCCTACACCTCTGTGGATCCGCTGACACCGATCGATGTGTCCGCTACCGGTTCGAATATCTCGGGCACCTCGCACATCGCGCCGTCGGTCGTGACGACCGCTGCGAATGATCTCGCTATCACGGTCACGTCGCCCATCGTCGTCGCCACGATGACACCGCCCGCCGGGTCCACCGAGCGAGCCGATCAAGCCGGTGGAACAGGCGTAAGGTCGCTTTCCGTCGAGACGTCCGATTTCCCTCGAGCCGCCGCCGGTGCCATCGGCACGAAAGTTACCGTGAGCACAACTGCGGCGATCTCCGCCACGGCGACGCTCGCGTTGCGACAACTGGCAGTCCCCGGACCTACTACCTACACCCGCTACTACACCTTCGCCGGCGAAACCATGGCACTGCGCCAAGGCACCAGCGGCGGCGGTAGCGACACCCTGCAGTGGATGTTCGGGAACCACCAAGCCTCAACCTCGGTCACCACGGTCGCCGGAAGTACCACCGCCAACCGAAACCGTTACCTCCCCTACGGCGGCCTACGCGGTAACGACGCCATCGCTACGCACCGACCGGGGGTTCCTCGGCCAAACCGAAGACGCAGCGACCGGGCTGGATTACCTCAACGCAAGATACCTCGACCCCACCTTAGCCCGATTCATCTCAGTCGACCCCCTCGTCAACACCACACGCGACGCCTACGGGTATGCGAGCAACAACCCGATCGCCTACTCGGACCCGAGCGGGCTTGAGGCTGGTTCTTGGTATGACGACTCGAACATGTACGCCGCGTCGGAGAAAGCACGCCCCTTGGCTTCCGCCGCGGAGGTGACAGCCGCGTACGATTCGGCGGTCGCAGCCTGTAACGGTGGGTGCTCAGACAACGCAGCCGACGCAGATCTACGAATCATGCAAGCCCGGAGGCCTGATGGGGTGCCCAGAACCGATGGCATGTACCTCGTAGCCGGGCTCACGATAGTGATGACAGGTGGCGCTGCCGCAGCTCTCGGGGCTGGACCGTCGCTGTTTGCTACGTGCATCAGACTCTGTACTCCCTGCAGGTACCTTGATTTCCGGCGCTCGTGGATCCGAACCCGATCCCGGCGGTGGCGTTTGAGGCCGGCGCGGCACAACTTGAGGCGAAGTTCAAACACCGCTGCCGATTTCGGGGTCGTTGAGTCGCGTGGAGCAGCGGGGTTCGAGGCCTTCGGCAAGGCGCTGACTCTGTTCGTCGCAGACTCGGGTACTGTGCGCGTCATGGGCACCTACCGGGGCAGTCCGGCGATTCTGAACTACAACCTGACAACGGCGCAGGTCGTTGTGCAGGCGACCGACGGAGCGTTTGTGAGCGGGTGGCGGATGAGCGCGGCCCAGCTTCAGTACGTCATAACGAAAGCTAGTCTTGGAGGTGGCTGAGTTGTGGTGGTCTTCGTGGATTCCTGCCGTTGCGCCCTATGCGATCCTTCTCCGCTTGTTCACAGCTGGAGCCATGTCGGCAAACGAGTTCGAGGTGGTGTTCCTCAGGCTCTACAAGGACGACGCGACCGATTGGCCCCCCGACCTCTTCTGTGTTCTCGATGGGCTGTTCGCTGACGTTGACGACTATTGCTCTGATCCGCAGGTCCGTCTGAGTGTTGGCGGCCTTGACGAGGAAGCCCTGCGCGGCGAAGTGTGACTTGGTCCTCGCAGAGCTAGCGGACATCGCTGGATGAGTCAGTCTCTATTTGGTCCTGGTTGGTGCCGCCCGTCGTCGTGATCTGGCACGGATAAGACGACAGCATAGGCCGACGACTTCACCACCACGCGTCGATTGTTGCCGTTCTGTCGGGCGGTACGTCGGGTCAGTTTGTGACCTTCCGCAGCAGAGTGTTAGCTGGCGTTGGGGACTGCCCCCAGTTTGGTTGACTTCTAATCTGTGAGGACTTGGTCCTTGCTGGAAGGAAGTCATGATGCCCAAGGCATTCCCTTTGGAGTTCCGTAATGATGTTGTGCGTGTCGCCCGCAAGGGTGACACGACCGCTTGCGCAGGTAGCGAAGGACTTCGGGATTTCCGAAGCCTGTTTGCACCGCTGGCTGAAGATGGCTGATATCGAAGACGGCGTGCGGCCCGGCGTCGCGGCCGCCGAGACGTCGAGGTCCGTGAGCTCCGTAAACGCAACCGGATCTTGGAGCAAGAGAACGAGATCTTGCGGCGGGCGGCGGCGTTCTTTGCTCGGGAGTCGCTCCCAAAATGATGTACCCGCTCGTGATCGAACTGGCTGCCGATGGCATACCGGTCCGTTGACGCTGTCGGGTGCTCGGGTTCTCCAAGCAGGCGTTCTACAAATGGCGGGCCAACCCGTTCTCGCAGACGAGACTGGGACGACGCCCACCTGATCGACCAGGCCTCGAGATCCATGGTGATGACCCGGCGTTCGGGTATCGGTTCATTGCTGACATGCTCGCCGAGGCCGGCGTGACCGCGAGCGAGAACCGGGTGCAGCGGCTGTGTCAGCTCCAGCAGATCTGGTCGGTGTTCGCCAAGAAACGCGGGCTCAGGCAAGAAACCCGGCCCGCCCGTGCATGACGACTTGGTGGGCCGGCAGTTCACCGCCACCGCAGCCAACACCGTCTGGCTGACCGATATCACCGAGCACGCAACGGGCGAAGGCAAGCTCTACATGTGCGCTATCAAAGACGTGTGGTCCAACCGGATCGTCGGCTACTCGATCAACGACGAGAATGACCGCAGCACTCGCAACCTCAGCGTTATCGAACGCGGTGGCGTTACGAGACCCGGTCGGCACGATTGTCCACTCCGATAGGGGCAGCCAGTTTCGTTCCACCGTTTTCGTCGCCGCGTTGAAACGTCACGGGCTGAAAGGCTCCATGGGCCGCGTTGCAGCGGCCGGGATAACGCGGCGATGGAATCGTTCTTCGCTCTCCTCCAAAAGAACGTGCTGGACCGGCAACGCTGGGCCGCCCGTGAAGAACTGAGGGTTGCGATCGTGACATGGATCGAGCGGACCTACCACCGGCGCCGGCGTCAAAGAGCCCGAGGCAACCTCACCCCCGTCGCCTATGAGATCATCTACAAGACCTCTCAAGCGGCCTGACCACTCTCTACACCCAACCCGTCAACCAAACCCTGGGCAGACCCCATCGTCCGCTGCGTTCCGTGCAGCGGAAGACCCGGCGTCCATCTTCATCAAGAACAAGCACCTTGCATCGGCTGGCGGTAACCACGCCAAGTTCGCATCTGAAAGTATTAGCGAGGTGCAGGGGTGGGTGGCGAAAGGACTTCGATCTGATGGAGTGCAGTTTCTCCCAAATTAACTTGATGGCACCTTCCGGGCGATCGTTCCCGCCGGACAGGTTGTCGGCACGAAGGGGCAGACCTTCATTCGCGTCATCGTCACCGGCGATGGACGCGTGATCAACGCATTCCCGGTGGTGGCGGGGTGAACGATGTGCTGATCACCTACGACGAGCTCAAGTCAAGCGACCTTCGTGGCACGACGCCAGCTGACTACCTGGTTTCGCTTGAGGCCACATTGCGTGTGTGGGCCGGTGAAGTCGTCGTCTACGAGGAGCCGGCCTTCCCAGTCGCTGAACTTGCGCGGTCCTTGAGAAGCTGGCTCATTGACACCGACCGGGGCGATTTCGAATTTGAATCTATGTCATTCGAAGAAGTCGGATCGGTTGCTATCCGGCACTCCTTGCCCGGTTGGGTCGTCAGCTCGGTCTTTGCCCCTTCGAGTTCGAGTTCCCCCCTAGGGTGGGCAGTCGTTCGCTGGGCGGTTGTGTCGTTCATCCGCAGAATCGAGGACGACCTGATCGCGCTTGGTATCGACCCGGTTAAGGTGCTCGGATCTTGACTTGCGATCCGCCCTGGTCCTGCCTGCACAGTGGCCGGCGGCTTGCCAGAGATCGGAGGGCGGCGCGAACCGTAGATCACCCACCGCACCGCTCGAACCAGCGCCAGATGGCCCTAAACGGCAGCTACCGTCACGACGGGCGGAATAAGAGCGATAATGCTGGCTTCAGCAACGGTCAGGTTGGCATCTTCGACGATCGAAGTAAGACCCCCACCAACCGGCTCAAAACTCTTAGCCGCTACTACTCGCTCTGGGGGACGACAGTCGCTCTGCGCCAGGGCACGACCGGGACTGCAGCGACCCGGTCAAGCTGATCGTCGGGAACCGACAAGGCTCGACCTCGGCGACCGTTGACACCGGCGGTGCGGTGTCGATCAACCGGTACTTTCCTTACGGCGGACTCCGTGCCAACGACGCGATCGCTACGACCGATCGCGGCTTCCTCGGACAAACCGAAGACGCAGCGACCGGGCTGGACTACCTCAACAACCGCTACCTAGACCCCACCTTCGGCCGATTCATCAGCGTCGACCCCTTAATCTCGATGACGAGGGACGCCTACGGCTACGGAAACAACAACCCGATCACCTTTAGTGACCCGAGCGGGTTGTGTAGCACGGTTGTGAACGGCGAGCTGGTGTGCGGCGGTGGAACTCACGTCAGCCTTGATGGGAGCGGTACGAGCGAACTCGTCGACATCGATCCTGGAAGCGGAGGTCAGCAGGGCCGTGTCTTCCGTGACAGTGCGAGGGCGGTAACGAAAGTCACATGGATGGATGGGCGCTCTGGCCCCAAGGGCGACTTTACGGACGCCTGGCGGCGAGTGAATGACCCGTCGTACGATCCGCACGATGCTCCTGTCCCGAAGCTTGGTATTGACGCCGGCTGTTGGTTTGCTGCATGCCTTCAGACTGGTATGGACAAAAACGGCTTGTGGCTCAACTTTGGCTTTGGTCTGGGCATGTCCAGCCCGGGTCTGATTCTGACTGACAGGCCGAACTCCGCCGAGCCTCGCCAGTCAACTGAACTGACCGTCAACGCCTCCTATCTCATTCGGTGGTGCTTCAGCGACGTATCGCTTTGAGGATGGGGAGAACAAGGCTGGCTTGAGTAAGAGCTTTGGTCTGTCAGCCCCAGCTAATAATGACCTCGATGTTGGGAAGGCCTCATTCGGAGCTTCACTCATGCATTGGTGGCGATTCGGTTGATGTTGCTCGCTGGATCAACCGGGTCGAAGGTCCCAGCCCCATTGGGATCGCTATCCTTCTTGGTTGCTTCGCTCTACGGGTTGTGCAATGGTGGATGAAGACGGCAGACGCAAGTGATCGTCGTCGGTCGTTTGCCGCGCTTGTTTGGTTTGCGACGGTCGTGTGCGGTAGCGGTACAGACAACGCTGTCGAGTATGAGATGACTGATTCGGCGAGCGTTTCGGATCTCCGCCGGAGCGGTTTGTGCCACCTTGGAATGCCGTTCCTGAGTGTGTTGCTGCCTCTTATCGTCTGGTCGACGGCTCGGCCTGAGTCGCTGCCACGTCGCCATGCTCGGCAGGCGTTCGCGTTTCAATGTGTCTATCTTCCGTTCCATATCGCCGCCACGGTGTTGTTGGTTACCGGATCGGTGACCCCGCTGCTGGCGTGTATGGGCATGTGCCTGTTGTTTGAGGTGCCGCAGGTTGTGCGCGGTTTGAGCGGTCGCGAGCCGTTCCGGCTGATCCCGGTCGATATTTTGCGGCCTTAGCGTCGTCGTGATCGTTCGCCAGCAGCTCATGGGCGATGGCAGGAGTCGACGGGACTGGCCGGCTGGTGACGTTTCTAGCTGGCGATTTTGCGTGCTTGGCTTAAGAACCGCCCGACTACCGGCCCGACGTGCGGCGCGCCCGAATGACCACCAAGCCCACGGAAAGCAGCACAGACGAGTGCACACCGGCGGTGAGACCTGCCGATGAGGGGTAATCCGCATCCCGGCTCACGTCGTTGAGGTTCTCGCCTGGCTTCTCGGTGTGCTCGAGGACTGGCTGTTGCACGCCTCTGACGACACGGCCGCGGATCTCGCTGCGTTTGCTGGCGGTGGGCCGTTCACCCGTCACCCCACCGCCACGCCCGATTGATCGCCAACCAGCTTGGCGAGCATCACGTGATCCTGCGCCGTGCGCTCAAAGCCGCCGGTCTGCCGTGCTGACCTCACTGGCGTCGATGTGCGCGTCGGGCAGTTGCTACACAGAAATCAGATGCCTGCCGCTCGGGTCGTCGACGTCGTGTTCTTCGTCGCGGGTCGTGACCCGATGTTTGGGACACGGCACCCTGGGTTGTGTGGAGGCGGACGAGTGCGTCTCCGGACCCGTCACCGGCACGACCACTACTTCGAGGACAACCGAGCGAATGCGAGGGCGTCAGGGCAACCGGCAAGAAGTGGAGGCGGCAAAACCAGCCCGACCGGCCCGGCGGCCGGGACCGACATTAGGACGAAGCTCGGGACCTACAACCGGCCGGGTGTGGGTTGTGCAGGGAATGCGGTGCATGTCTGTGTAGTAGCTCAAGTTGTTTACAGGTCGGGTTTGTTGCTGACGCCTTCGCAGGCTCGGTTGTCGTTGAAGGTTGCGATATTGCGTGTCGCGGTTGTGGTGCACGGTCCTACACTTGGAGGCATGGCCATGGTGATGATTCCCGACGAGGTGTCGAGCCTCGTCGCTCGGCTCGCTGCCGAGCGGGGTGTCTCGGCTGGTGACGTGCTTGTCGAGGCTGTGAATCAGTTAGCCGGACGCGACCCGAATCTTGTGACACGAGTGACCCGTTCGATCGAGCGGCACCGCACCCTCCTGGATCGTCTCGCTGACACATGACCGGGGTCGTCTACGTGAGCGTGGACGACTGGATCACGATCGCAGCGCTGGTGCTCGGCACGACCGATGCCACGGTCCGTTCGATCGCTGATCTGGACCTCGCCGATTCTCGCGAGCAGGTGAGTGCCGGGGAACAAGATCGTGCTGTCTGGATAGCGGCGTTGATCGCCCGTGGCACCGACGGGTTGCTGCGAGCTGCTCGTGCGCTCTGTCGTCAAGCAGATTCGAGCTCGCTTGCGGCAGTGTGATTCGAGCGCCAACCAATGAACACGCACAGGTGGTCGCTGACCCGTTCCGCTCGTTCGGGTCACCGATCTTTGAGTCGGGAAGAGCACGAGTAAAAGATGTCCTCCACCGGTTCTGGGCCGGAGACTCTCTTGATGAATCAGGCCGTCAAGCAACACGCGGCGCGTTGCTTCTGCCTCTGGAGCCAGAACCTCAGCAGAGCTGCGATGGCCGCCCGCTTTCTCGACAACCTCCAACCATCACGAATGTTTGCACCGAACCGGGTCCGTTCATTTACGCAGTGCACCAGAACAAGATCGAACGCCTCGCAATCCGGGAGTAGTAAGCCGTTCAGCTCGCGGCTGAGGCCAATCGCATCGCAGCGTGGCGTGGTGATCGGGTGGCGATGCCGGGGTTGCCGGTGGCAACGACGAAGCCGGCGAACAGCATGACGATGCCGAGCGCGAGGGTGATGGCGAAGGCGTTGGTTTTCCCGAGACGTCCGGCGACGGTGCCGCTGGCCGAAAGCACGACAGTGCCGAGAGCGATCAGCACGTTGCCGAGCGCGAGTCGTGCGACAGACACCGACCCGACGGCCAGTCCCGTGCGACCGGCCACGGCGTAAACGCCACGCCGACCACAACGCCAGCACCACGATGACCGTTGCCGCCACGCCCGATCCGGCGGCCGCCAGCACGCGGGGGAGCACACCGAACAGGTCTTTCCCGACGGGCAGATCATCGGATGGCACCTTGGCCTTGAGCGGCGCGTAGATCATGAGTCCCGGCGATGAATGCCGACCCGAGGCCAAACCCCGCAACAGTCCGGCGGCCCGCTTGCCGCCGTTGAGGAGCAGCACCGATCCGAGGGCTAGCCAAGGTACGTTCAATATGGCGCCGAACAGATAAAAAGCTCGGAACGAGCCAGCCGTCCAACCGGTGGCAACACCGACCCACAGCGCGGCGCTGGCGAAGGTGAAAAGGGCGAGAGAAACAGTCCAGGCGAGCTCATGGGGGCGGCGGCGGGTGGCCCACCGGTCGCCGATGGCCACCGTGAATGCGGCGGCAACCAAGGTGGCTCCGGCGGCGAGCGCAACGGTGGACGAATCGGCCATATTCCGTGACTCTACGGGTGAAGACAGCGCGTGCCCAAAGGCAATAGCGACCGCTTGTGAACTTGTGAACACACTTGGGCTCCCCGTAACGTTGCCGCCATGACGAACGGCGAGACGAACGGCAAGGTCAACGCGCCTGGCCGTCGGCGTATCCCGGATGCCTCGGTGGCCCGGCTGCCTGTCTACCTGCGGGCGTTGTATGAGCTCATGGGGGAGCAGATTTCCAACGTTTCCAGTGAACGGCTCGCCGAAATGGCAGGCGTCAATGCGGCAAAAGTCCGCAAAGACCTCTCATACCTGGGCAGCTACGGCACCCGCGGTGTCGGCTACGACGTGGAGTATCTCCTCTACCAGATGAATCGCGAGCTGGGTCTCACCAAGCAGTGGCCCATCATTATCGTCGGCGCCGGCAACCTCGGTACCGCGTTGGCCAACTACGGCGGCTTCGATGAGCGTGGCTATCCGGTGGCCGGTCTGGTGGATATCGCCCCGGAAAAGGTGGGCAAGACGCTTCATGGCATCACCATTCGCCACATCGACGATCTGGTCCACATGATCGACGGCGAGGGCACCTCGATCGGGGTCATCGCTACACCGCCCGGCGCGGCCCAAGACGCAGCTGATCGGCTGGTTCGCGCCGGGGTGCGCAGCATTTTGAACTTTGCACCGGTAGTGCTGACGGTTCCCGAAGGTGTCTCGGTGCGCAAGGTTGACTTGGCCGTCGAGCTTCAGATTCTCAGCTTCTACCAGCAACGACGAGTGCTCATGGAGGTCGAGGCCGACGGTCCGGATGTGACACTTGGCCGCAACGGCGCAGCCGGTGCTGTTTCGGCGGTGGCCGGTGCGTAAAGTTGAGCGAACCGTTGTGGACGGTTCCCAGGAGTTCTCCACGTGTCAGTTGTAGTCATTGGCCTGAACCATCGCACGGTCCCGATCGAACTGCTTGAGCGGTTCGCGGTCTCTGCCGACGCGCTCGGCAAGGCACTGCACGATCTGTGCGGTCGCAGCAATATCGCCGAGGCCGTGGTGCTGTCCACTTGCAACCGTACAGAGGTGTATGCGGTGGCCGACCGCTTCCACCCGGCCTACGGCGACATTCGCGATTTCCTCTGCGATCTCGCGCAACTCGCGCCTGAAGACCTCACCGAGCACCTCTACAGTGACCACGACCACGGCGCCGTCCGTCACCTGTTCTCCGTTGCAGCCGGTCTCGAATCCACGGTGTTGGGCGAGAGTGAAATCCTCGGCCAGGTGCGCACCGCGTGGGAACGGGCGCAGGTCGAAGGTGCGTCGCGGGCCTCGCTGAATCTGCTGTTCCGCCACGCGGTCGAAGTTGGCAAGCGGGCTCGCACCGAGACTGCCATTGGTCGTTCCACTGCGTCGGTCTCCCACGCCGCCGTCGAAATGGCACGCGATCGGCTCGGCACGCTTGCCGGCCGTACCGTGCTTGTTGTCGGTGCGGGCGAGATGGGCGAAGGCATCGTCGTGGCGCTTGCTGCTGCCGGGGCCGGTGAAGTGCTCGTTGCCAACCGCACGCTCGCCCGGGCCGAAGAACTGGCCGATCGCGTCGGCGGTTCAGCCATTAGCCTCGACGCGGTTGCCGCCGCGCTGCCGTTCGCCGATGTGGTGCTCACCTCCACCGGCGCGGGCCTGCTCGTCACTGAGGAAACGGTTCCCAGCCGCGACGGACGTCCGCTGATGGTCATCGACATCGCGGTGCCCCGCGATGTCGCCGCCGATGTCGGGCTCATGCCCGACGTGACTTTGCTCGACCTCGATGACCTCCGTGAGTGGGCTGCTCGTGGTCGAGCCGAACGTCAGGGCGAGGTCGCGGCCGTGCAGTCGATTATCGGCGACGAGGTGCAGCGCTTCGCCGACGTGGTGGAAGCCCGTCAGGTAGCTCCACTGATTTCGCAGTTGCACGACTACGCCGAGCAGGTTCGTCTCGGTGAACTGCAGCGATTTGCTGGCCGCCTCGACGGTCTCGATGATCGTCAGCGAGGCGCGGTCGAGGCCATCACGCGGGGCCTGGTCGCCAAGTTGCTGCACGCACCATCGGTTCGGTTGAAAGACGATGCGGGCACCCCGCGCGGCGAGCGCAATGCGTCGGCCCTGCGCGATCTCTACGACCTGTCGTGACGGGAGTGCTTGACGGGAGGCGGGTCGTGGTGACCCGGGCCGCCGATCAGGCGAGCAAGCTGGCCGATCGCCTGCGACAGCTGGGCGCGACAGTCGTGCTTGCTCCAACTATCCGGTTCGAGCTGGTGTCGTTTGCGCTGCCCGAGGATCTCGACTGGGTCGTCGTCACGTCGCCCAACGGCGTCGCCGCGCTCACCGACCTTGGCACCGCTCGTCTGGCTGTCGTTGGCCCGGGCACCGCTGAGGCGGCGGTTGCAGCCGGTTTCACGGTTTCACTTGTGCCGGCTCGCTCGATGGCCGAAAGCCTGGTGGAGGCCTTTGCATCGGGTCCGGGTCGAGTTGCGGTGGTGCAGGCCGACATTGCTCGTCCGGTTGCGGTGGACGGTCTGCGGGCGAAAGGCTGGGACGTGACAGCGGTGACCGCATACCGGACCATCGCAGTCGACGCCGAGCCGACGGTCATCGACGCCATTGCTTCAGCGGACGCAATCACCTTCACGTCGGGTTCCACTGTCCGATCCTTCGTGGCGGCCTACGGCGTCGATCGGCTGCCCGGCAACGTCATTTCGATTGGCCCGGTGACGACCGAAGCCTGTGCCGAGTTCGGCATCACCGTGACCTCGACCGCATCGGAACACACCATCGACGGCCTGGTTGCCGCCACAGTCGAAAGTCTGCGCTAAGGACATTTGGTTCCTCTGCCGCCGATACGACACCGCCGAGGCTCGCGAAATGGGGCTCGTAACGAAGGAGGTTCGAGCTACTCGCCAAAATAAAGTCTGTCGAGGTCGATGAGTTCGACCTCGAGGCGGCGGTCGGCCAGGCGGCGCAGGTCGTTGGTGAAGCCGGATCGGGAGACGACGATACGTTTGATGCTGGGTCCGACGATCAGATTCTTTGGGCGGGATCGGATGAGTTGCTCGATGAGGTCATCGAGCCGTTCAACGATGTCAACACCGACGCGTGTCGTGCGAGCTTTGACCTCGCCGAGGGCGAGTACCCGTGTCGCTCCAGTTGATGTGTGCTCGACCGCGGCAAGGTCGAGCTGAGCGGCGCCGATGGTGGATGGTCCGGCGGCGGAAACGGTTCCGTCGAAGGTAGCGTGGGCGGCGTAGCGCAACGCCCAGTCGAGTGACATCTGCTCAAGCTGTGGTGCCAGGATCAACGATGCGACAATCGGCTCGGCGTCCCGCCAAATCCGCTCAGGTTCAACGCCGATCTCGAGTCGGTGTTCGTTCGGCTGGACGACGAGTCGGTGAAAGCGGACCAGCGGCTCACGAAGCTCGTAGATCGACCGGTTCTGGCGAAGCGGGTCGTCACGACGGACGAGCCAGCCCGCATCGATCACGGTTCGCAACGCATGTGACAGCGACCCCCGCTTGGCCCCGAGCGCTTCATCGAGATCGGACCACCGGCGCTTGCCTGCGGCCACAGCGCCAAGGAGACCCCAGTAAAGCTGCTGATCCACAAGCTCGGTGTCCTCGGCCACGATGATGCGACCCTCGCGAAACAGTGCAGAGGCCGGGTCAAGAAGCCGCCGGCAAACCCACGCGCCGACGGCGCTGCCTTTGGGATAGTCGCCGGAAGCAAAGACGGGATAGGCGGGGGTGCCTCCGACATAGGAGAACATCTCGAACGCCGCGCCCGGATTCCCACTGACTCGCCAAAAGTCGGCCGCCGTCCGGAAGTCGAACGGTTGAACAACGAGTTCCAGGGTGGCACGACCACGAAGTGGTGCCGAGCCATCGAGGAGACGACGCATCTGCCCGAAGGCCGATCCACAGAGCACGAGCCGAGACCAATTCCCCGTCTCTCGATCGCCGACCGGAGCCAGGTGCCGCTGGATCAGCGACGGGACATTCGGGACCTTCGAAATTACCCGGCCAATCTCATCCAACACAACCGGTGTCGGCCGTTGCTTCGGTCTTGTCAGATGGTCGAAGGCCTCATCCCACGAGCGAAACCGGATCGGACCGGTGGTCTCGCCAACCCATGCGCTCCACGCCGCCGACAGACTCTCCAGGTTCTCGGCCGCCTCGGTCTCCTCCGCCTGCCAGTAGAACCCGTTCCGTTCGCGGCACAAGTGGCGCAGCAGGGTGGTCTTGCCCTGCCTTCGTCGCCCGTACACCAAGCCAAGAAGGCAATTTTCGAGCGGACTATCGACGAAATCGACGAGGCGCGACCACTCTCTCTGTCGACCAAACAAGCCATCCGGATCCATAGCGATTCCATTATTGCATAATGCAATCGCTAAGAGCTCCTAAGGCAGTGAATGGCGACTGCGAGGTCTTGCCGAGGTTGGCTGCTCAAACGGGTCGGGCGAGCACTACCCTCAACCAGCGTGATAGTGCAGGCGGTCGTGTTCGATTTCGATGGCACCATTTTCGACACCGAGACGGTGACGTACGACGCGGTCGCCGATGTCTACGCCGCTCACCATCGGGCGCTCGATCCCGTGTGGTGGGCCACCATGATCGGCACCACCGTTGACGCCACCGACGCCGCCATCGACCGGTTGGCGAACGATGTCGGTCTCGACATCAACTTCGTCATGGTGGAGACGCGAGCACGTGTGAGAGAGCTGCTGCGGTCGGCCCGTCCCCGGCCGGGCGTGGAGGCTCTCGTCAAAGAATGTCAGGCCGCCGATGTGCCGATTGCCATCGCCACCAGCGCTCCACGCAATTGGGTTGAACACCATCTGGCCAACCTCGGAATGCTGGCTGACTTCCCCATCGTGGTTCCGGTAGACGAGGTCACCTTCGCCAAACCGCATCCTGAGCCGTACACCACCGCATGCCGCCTACTTGACGCCGACCCCCGCTGGTCGGTCGCGATTGAAGATTCGTTGCCCGGCGTGACCTCCGCGGTAGCGGCCGGACTGTTCACGCTGGGTGTGGCCAGTCATCTCACCCGCCACCACGGCCTTTCCCACGCGCATCAACAACACGAATCTCTTGAAGCGGTCCACCTCGCCGACCTTCATCGGGCGATTCAGACCCGCTCCTCCTAAGCTGGGCCTCGATGACATTTCCCGCTCGTCGCCCCCGTCGTCTGCGCACGTCACCGGCCATGCGCCGACTCACCGCCGAGACCCGCCTCGGCGTCGATGACCTGATCGCGCCACTGTTCGTGCGGGAGGACATCGCCGAGCCGCAGCCCATTTCGAGTCTGCCCGGTGTGATGCAGCACACTCGCGAGAGTTTGCGGAAAGAGGTCCACGAGCTGGCATCGCTCGGCATTCCGGGCATCATTCTGTTCGGTGTTCCCGCTCGCAAGGATGACGAGGGCAGTGAGGCGTGGAACCCCACTGGCATCGTGCAGCTCGCGCTCCAAGACCTGCGTGCCGACATGGGCAACGACCTTGTCCTGATGGCTGACACGTGTCTTGATGAGTACACGTCGCACGGTCATTGCGGTCTGCTCGATGAACACGGCAATGTGCTCAATGATGTCACGCTGGTGCTTTATGCCCGTGCCGCGGTAGCTCAGGCCAACGCCGGCGCCCATGTGATTGCGCCGAGCGGCATGATGGACGGTCAGGTCGGCGCCATCCGCGCCGCACTCGACGCGGCGGGCCACGTCGACGCGTCGATTCTTGCCTACTCAGCTAAGTACGCTTCCGCGTTCTACGGCCCGTTCCGTGACGCGGTCGACTGCAAGATCATCGGCGGCGGAGACCGCAAGGGCTACCAGCAGGACTATCGCAACGCCCGTGAAGCTATGGAAGAAGTGCGCGCCGATATTGAGCAGGGTGCCGACATGGTGATGGTGAAGCCGGCAATGTCGTACCTCGATATCTTGAGTCGCGTACGAGCCGAAGTCGATGTACCGGTGGCGGCGTATCACGTCAGTGGTGAGTACGCCATGATCAAAGCTGCGGCCGCGAATGGGTGGATCGACGGCGAAGCCATCGCGCTGGAACAACTCACCGCCATCAAACGAGCCGGAGCCGACATCATCCTCACCTATCTTGCCCGCGAAGTTGCGGAAGTCCTCCGATGACCTGGTGTAACGAAGCGGTCTGCTCGGCGGCTGGCTGCCGCACGGATCTTTGCCAGGGTCTCGGCGATACCAATGCCAACTGGTACGAGCGAGCGCGTGACGTCATCCCCGGCGGCGTGAACTCGCCCATACGATCGTTCCGATCGGTCGGCGGCACGCCCTACTTTGTCGCTCGTGCCGAAGGGCCGCGGGTGTGGGATACGGAGGGCAAGGAGTACCTCGATCTGGTGCAGAGCTACGGCGCCGTGATCGGCGGTCATGCCCACCCGGCAGTGACCGATGCGATCCAGCAGGCTGCCACGCTCGGCACCTCCTACGGCGCGCCGACTGCGCGTGAGGTTCTGCTGGCCGAGGCCGTACGCGATCGGGTGCCGAGCTGCGAGATGGTGCGCTTCGTCAACAGCGGAACCGAAGCCACCATGACGGTTATCCGTCTTGCTCGTGGCTTCACCGGTCGCAACAAGGTCATCAAGTTCTCGGGCAACTATCACGGTCATGGTGATGTGCTGTTGGCCGAGAGCGGTAGCGCGTTCGCGGTGTTCGGTCTACCGGACTCGGCGGGAGTCACCGACCGCATGATCGCCGACACCATCGTTGCCCCGTTCAACGTCGTGCCCGACGTTGGTGACGACGTGGCCTGCGTCGTGGTGGAACCGGTCGCGGCGAACATGGGCCTCGTTGGTCCGCAACCGGGTTTCCTTGAAGGTTTGAGAGCGGCCTGC
The DNA here is from genome assembly GCA_963791625.1 of uncultured Acidimicrobiales bacterium. GTDB lineage: Bacteria > Actinomycetota > Acidimicrobiia > Acidimicrobiales > Ilumatobacteraceae > JANMCE01. The sequence goes on along the minus strand of CAWBTA010000015.1, from coordinate 434,073 downwards.
GACAAGGCGGGCGCGTTACTGATTTTTGACGAGGTCATCACTGGCTTTCGTCTGGCTCGGGGCGGTGCCCAAGCGCACTTTGGCGTCACGCCCGACCTGTCGTGCTTCGGCAAGGTCATCGGCGGCGGCTTGCCCATCGGCGCGTTCGGTGGTCGGCGCGATGTCATGTCGGCGTTGGCCCCCCTCGGGCCCGTCTTCCAAGCGGGCACCCTCTCGGGCAACCCGCTCGCCACCGCGGCCGGTCTCGCCGCGCTGTCACTACTGGATGATGCCGCCTACGAACAACTCCAATCCACGGCCGCTCGACTCGCGGCCGGACTGCATGAAGCCATCAGTGCAGCAGGCCTTCCGATTACCGTGCCGTTGATCGGCTCACTCATCGGCCTGCACTTCAACGACACGCCTGCCGTCGACTACGTCAGCGCCAAGACCACCGACGTCGAGGCTTACAAGCGCTTCTTCCATGGCATGCTGCAGCGCGGGGTTGCGCTGGCGCCCGGTGCCTACGAGATCTTGTTCCCGGGTCTGGCCCATTCCGATGCTGTTGTCGACGCCATCGTGAACCGGGCCATCGACGCAGCGAAGGGCGTCTGAGACAGAATCGTCAGTGCGCGGCGGGTACTGAGCCGTCGGCCTTCTTCTTGGGCGGCGGCACGCCCACGCTGATCGCACGGTTTGCCGCCGTCGCCGGCCAACGTCGGCGGCTGACGATGGAAAGTTGCCGAAGAAGTTTCATGGCAACCTCATCGTCCTCGGCCGGCCTGGCTTCCACCACACCTGCTTTGATCATGCGGGTCATGACCTCCCGACCGAGATCGGTGCGCACCACGCACAGGGTCCAGGCGTTGTCCTTGCCGATGCCGCCGGTGGAGATATCGGCATGTTCGGCCGCAAAGTCGGGGCAGGTCTTGCAGCCCTCCCGGGTCCACTGGTGGCATTCCTTCAGATCGATCTCGTGATAGTCGCCGTTGCGCATCCAGATCTGGAACACCCCCTTGATGTTCATCTTCACCATGTCCTGCTTGTGCAGTCCGTACTTGGCGAGAAAGAGCTCTTCGAAAATGGCGTCATCGAACGTCTTGGAGCAGAGCAGCCCGATGTTGAAAATGATCGGCTTCGATACCTTGCCGATCTTGCGGGGCCACATCACCGCGGGCACCGAACTCTGGCAACTCATGCCGACGAGAGCGAGCTTCGACAGTCCCTTGTCGGTTGCCTCCTTGAGCGCCAGCGTGTTGGCCGAGTAGGTGTAGCGGCTGCCGGCTCCCTTGAGGATTTCTTCCTTGGTGGTGGCCAAACCCGGAATGGCTTTCCATGAGGTGCCGTCACCCTCAAGGTAGGAAACCGAGCGCGCCGTCGATGTACTGCTGCTCGAGCAGCCAGATGAGCATGGCCGACACGAAGCCGCCGTCCTGACCGACAGCGGCCACCTCCGGGGCCGTGGCTCGAACCAGGAGGTTCTGCTGAATGATGCCGGCCATCTCGTTGTCTTCCCGGTCACGGCCAAAGAGATGATCGTTGGCCTGTTGCTCCCAGTCGCGGAACCGAGGGCAAGCACGGGTGCATGAGGTGCAGCCCTTCTGGCCGTGGCCGCAGTCGGTGGGGCCAAGTTCTTCTTCAAGGTGGAACGGCTTGTAGCCCTTCTCTTCGTGTTTGTAGCCGATCACTTCGTGCGGGCAGGCAATGACACATCCCGCGCATCCGGTGCACAACCCGGCATTGATGACTTCGTCGAACAGTTCTTTCCACTGGTGGGTCCAGCGCTCAGCCTTGGCCGGGGGAGTCTCGGTGACCGTCATGGGCGAGAGCGTAGAAGAGTCAGCGGCCTGATGCGGACATCGGGCCCGTCAACCCTCATGCTGAACGAGAGGTTGAGTCCGCAGGTCGCCGGAAAGGACGAGCAGTTCAGCAATCTTAAGCAAATTTGCGTTTAACCAGGTAAGGCCAGCTGAATCTCTGCCGATAGTCCGGCGCGGGTTTCTCACTTATCAAGGACTATTTTGACCTTTCGTCGTCTGGCCCACTCTCATGTACGGCGACCGTTGAGTGGCGTTGTGGCAGTCATTGCCGTTCTGGCCAGCTTCCTGTCGGTGTCGGTTTCTGTCTCGCCTTCAGCCTTTGCGGCTTCGTACCGGTCCTTCACTCCTGTGCGCTACCAGACGAACGACAACGGGGCGATCGAGCTGATCGGCAACCACAATCAGACCTGCTACCCCGGCTCCAACACGAGCGGGATCATCCCCATCGCCACCCCCGCACCCGTTCCCGCGCCGGTCACCTGTGCCCAGCTGTTGGCAAGCAACAGCGTTGGTCACAACCAGACAATGCCGACGCAGACGATCACCGGTCCCCCCGTCAGCACCGTGAATGGCTACACCCAGCTCGACGCAGACAACGGCGTGTTGTCGGCCGCAGCGCAGACCACGCTCAACTCATCGAGAGCAGATCTCAACCTGCCGGCCGGATCCACTGTTCTTTTCGCCGGCCTGTACTGGAGCGGCTCGGCGCCGAACAATGATCCGAACAAGGACAAGGTGAAGTTGCTCGGCCCCGGTGACACGGCCTACGTGCAGCAGACCGCGACTGTGACCGACATCGACAATCCGACTGCGGCCGGAGCAACCGGCATCTACTACCAGAGCTTCAAAGACATCACCACACTGGTGCAGACCAAAGGGAACGGGTCGTACTGGGTTGGCGATATCGCCTCAACCGCCACCAGCAACACCTACGCCGGATGGTCGATGGTGGTCGTGCTGCAGAACTCCATCTACCCCGTGCGCAACCTGTCGGTCTTCGACGGCTTCGGCAAGGTCTCTACCGCCACCACTGCCGATTCCACCCTCGATATTCCGATCGGACCGTTCCTCACCCCGCCCAGCGGCACCGTGAATGCATCGGTTGGTTTTGTGGCGTGGGAGGGTGACGCCACCATCACCGGTGACAAAGCGCTCTTCAAGAACGGGACGGCGCCGGCCGGAACGCCGAACTCAGCCTTCATCACTCTGGCTGACGCAACCAGTACAGCGAACGATTTCTTCAACTCCTCCATCACCAAGAGCGGCGTGAACATCTCGTCTCGCTTCCCGAACGATGTGAACAACCTCGGCGTCGATATCGACCAGCTTGCTATTCCCGGTTTGCTGCCGAACGGTGCAACCAACGCAACCATCCGACTCACGACGGCTGGTGACACGATCCTGCCCGGCGTCGTGACGTTCGCGGTCGATCTCTACACGCCGTCATTTCCCACCATCACGAAGACGGCGGTCGACCTCAACGGTGGCACGACGGTGCCGGGCGACATTGTCGAGTACTCGGTCACCATGACCAACACCGGTCTTGACCCGGCTATCAATACCGTCTTCACGGACGTCATTCCACCGAACACCACCTACGTCACCGGATCGCTGTCGTCACCCTCGGGCGTGGTGGTCGGAACCTACAACGCCGGTACCAACACCATCACGGCCAATGTGGGTACCGGAGCATCAAGTGCTGCCGGGGGGACGATGAATCCCAATGAGTCCTTCACCATCAAGTTCCGCGTCACAGTCGGCGCGCCGGCAGCCGGAACTGTGGTGCACAACCAGGCCAGGCTCGACTACACCGCCAAGACCATCAACAAGCCGTTCTCGTTCAAGACCAATATCACCGATACCCCGGTGGAAAACGTCGCCGACATTTCCGTGGTCAAGACCGGCTCCCCGAACCCGGTTCAGGCGGGTGGCTCGCTTACCTACACACTGACAGCGGCCAACGCCGGTCCGAACGCGGCGGCCGCCACCGTGATCACGGACAAGCTGCCCGTCGGCGTCACCTTCGTCCCCGCCTCGTCGTCACCGGCCTGTACGTTGAGCGGCACCACCGTTACCTGCGCCCTCGGCAGCCTCGCGATGGGTGCCACGCCATCGTTCACGATCGTCACGACGGTGGACCCCGCCCTGGCCGCCGGGGCGACGCTGGCGAACACAGCCGCGATCTCGTCGACCACTCTCGACCTCAATACCGCCAACAACTCCTCCGCGATCTCCACGTCGGTAACGACCTCGGCCGACCTTTCGGTCGCCAAGTCCGTCGTGCCATCATCACCCGTGCCCGGCTCAGCCGCGACCTACACGATCACCGTGACCAACGCCGGGCCCTCGGTCGCCCGAGCCGTCCAACTGTCCGACACCCTGCCCGTCGGCTTCACAGCCACAGCTATGTCGACGAGCGCCGGTTCGTGCGTGCTGGCGACAAAGTCGTGTTCGCTCGGTGACCTCACGGTAGGAGCAGGCGGAGCAGCGACCGTGACCGTCGTAGGTACCGTCGCTGCCGCCGCGATTGGCTCGTTGACGAACACGGCAACGGCATCGTCCTCCACACCTGACCCCGTCGCCGGAAACAACACTGGTTCGGTCACCTCCGCCCTGGCACCGAAGGCCGAACTGAAAGTGACCAAGACTTCGAGCGCGGCAACGGTCACCGCAGGATCACCGCTGACGTACACGGTGACGGTCGAGAACCTCGGTCCGTCCGTCGCGCAAACGGTAAATGTGTCGGACACTTTGCCGGCCGGTTTCACGGCCTCCTCGATCTCGTCGACCGCAGGAACATGCGTCCTGGGCACGGCATCGTGTTCACTGGGCGACCTCGGTGTCGGCACCGCCACCGTCACCATCGTTGGATCGATTCCGGCCGCCTTCGTCGGAACGTCGCTCTCCAACACAGCCAGTGCCATCTCACCGACCGCCGATCCTGGTGTGTATTCGAATTCGGCGTCAGTCAACACCACGGTGAACCAGAAGGCTGACCTCGAGATGTTGAAGTCGGTCTCGCCCAGCACCCTCATTCCCGGAGCCGGTGTCACCTATACCCTCACGGTGAAGAACCGCGGACCGTCGGACGCGCAAGCGGTTGTCGTCACCGACAACATTCCGGCCGACGTGACGCTGACCTCGTACCCCGGCTGCAGCCTTTCGGCTGGTGTGATTACTTGCTCGCTCACCAGTCTGGCGAACGGCGCGACCCAGAGCTTCACGCTGGTCGGCAACCTTTCCGCCGGTGTGGGCGCAACGCTCTCGAACACTGCGTTGGTCGCGTCCGCGACGAGCGATCCAAACACCACCAACGACACAGCCACGGTCACCAGTTCGGTCACACCTCAGGCTGATCTCCACATCGTCAAAACCGCCGCGCCCGACCCGGTTACGGCCGGCTCCAACGTCACCTACACCCTGCTGGTGACGAACGATGGTCCATCGAATGCCGCTGGCGTTGTCGTGGAAGACATCCTTCCGCCCGGTGTCGTTCCTCTCTCGGCGAACGCGCCCTGCGTCATCACGACCGGACCATACAAGGTCACCTGTACGTATCCAACGCTCGCCTCCGGCGCCACGCAGACCGTCACGATCACGGCCAAGGTGGACGCCACGTTGGCCGCCGGCCCGGTGGGGAACACCGCGACGGTCACGGCGGCGACACCAGGCGATCCATCGCTGTCCAACAACGCCGCGACGTTCGTTTCCACGGTGACCCGAAGCGCCGATCTGAGTGTTGCGAAGACGCCCGCCACCCAGTCTGCGGTGGCCGGTAGTGAGGTGACCTGGAACGTCGCCGTCTCGAACGCTGGTCCATCAACAGCTGACAGCACTGTTGCCCTCGACACCCTTCCCACCGGGATGACGTTTGTTTCGGCCACGGGCCCGAGCGGCGTCACCTGCTCGGAGACCGGAGGTGTCGTCAGCTGCTCTCTCGGCATCTTGGCACCAGGCGCGCCACCCGTCGTTGTAGTTGTGAAGGCCACGCTGGCCGCCTCGACGCCGCCGGGAAGCACGAGGACGAACAACGCGTCGGTCTCGTCCACCACACCCGACCCGAGTGCTGCGGGGAACGTCGCCTCGGCCACGGTGACGACAACCGCCTCGGCCGATCTCGTGGTTCGCAAATCCGTCACACCCTCCAGCGTGCAAGCAGGTGGCGCGGCAACGTGGACCGTGGTGGTGACCAACAACGGACCGTCCGACGCCCAGGCCGTCTCACTCACCGATGCCATACCGAGTGGGTTCACCGTGTCCGGTATCTCTTCGAACATTGGCAACTGCGTACTTGCGGGAGCATCCTGCACGGTGGGTGTTCTGGCTGCTGGTTCGTCGGCGACCATTCAGGTGACCGGCACCCTCGCGGCGTCCTTTTCGACATCGACGATTACGAACTCGGCGACCGCCACGACCACGACACCTGATCCGGCTACCGCGAACAACACCGGCGTTGCCATTGCGAACGTCACCAAACTGGCCGACCTCCGCGTGAGCAAGACGGCATCACCCGATCCCGTCGTTGCCGGCGACCCCATTACGTACACCATTACCCTCAGCAACAACGGGCCATCGGAGGCAGCATCGGTAGTTCTTACCGATGCCATCCCCGCCGACGTCATCTCAGCGGCCACGAGTTCTCCCGGATGCGCCATCGCCAATGGCACGCTCACCTGCAACTACGCCTCGCTCGCGCCTGGCGCGCCGACCATCATCACGATAACCGGCACCGTGTCGGGCCGTTCGTCGCCTGCCACGTTGTCGAACACGGCCTCGGCCACATCGGTGACTCCGGAAGCAGTGCCGGGGGACAACACCTCGACCGCTTCCGTCACGGTGACGGCTCGGGCCGATCTCGCCATTGCCAAGGCAGCCGACACGTCTCCGGCGTTTGTGGGCGATGTATTCGGTTGGACGATTGGCGTGAGCAACAGCGGACCATCCACCGCACGAAATGTCACGGTGACCGACGTGCTGCCGGGCGTGATCTTCCCCTCCACGGCGACGGCCACCACGTCGGTCGGCTCCTGCAGCGTCTCGGGTGGCACCGTCACCTGTGCCATTGGTGATCTTGCGCCCGGAGATGTCGCTGCCATCAAGATCGGCGGTCGGATCGACCCGGCCTCTCCGGCTGGGTCGCTGACCAACACCGCGAGCGTGTCATCCACCACGCCGGACCCCACTGCGCTGAACAACACCGCCGTCGCGACGGTGCCGATGGAACGCGTCGCCAACCTTCGCCTCACCAAGACCGCGACCCCAACCCCGGTCCGGGCCGGCAGCGGTATCACCTGGACCATCACCGTCGTGAACGACGGGCCCTCCACGGCCGACGCGGCAACCATCACCGACGCGCTCCCGGCCGGCGTGGCCGGAGCAACAGCCACAGCCTCCCAGGGATCATGCGTCGGGATGACCTGCACCCTCGGTGTCGTCCAACCGCTGGCCAGTGCCACGGTCACCGTTGCGGCGACCGTCTCGCCGAGCTTTACGGGATCGAGCATCGACAACACGGCCACGGTGAGCTCGTCGACGCCCGACTCCACGCTGGCCAACAACGCCGCCACCGCGTCGACCCCGGTCGTGAAGGAGGCCGACATCGCCGTCGCGAAGTCGGTGACGCCGTCGGTCTTCGTGGCTGGCAGCTCAGCGGTCTACCGCCTTGACGTCACCAACGCCGGTCCGTCCACCGCCTCTGCGGTGATTGCCCGTGACGTCTTGCCATCGGGAGCGACCTTCAGTTCCGCCATCGCCTCGGTGGGCGGCCCTTGTACCTACAGCACGGCTAGTCGCGAGGTTGCCTGCCCCCTCGGCTCGGTCGTTCCCGGCGCTACACCCTTTGTCACGATCACCGTAACGATCGACCCGGTGCAACCAGCGGGCTCATCGTTGGCCAACACTGGGAACGTTGCAACGGCAACTACCGATCCGGCGCTGAGTAACAACACCTCGACCATCACGTCACCGGTCACGACGTCCGCCGAACTGTCACTCGTCAAGACAGCATCGCCGTCGCCGTTTGTCCCGGGCAACGCCGGCACCTACACGATCACCGTCACCAATGCCGGGCCTTCCGCGGCTACTGACGTACAGGTCGGTGACCCGCTTCCCGCTGGTTTCGTCGTCACCGGTGTGAGTGCAACGTCGGGAACCTGTACCAGCGGAGCGACGGTTGGTTGCGTGCTTGGAACCATCCCGGCCGGTCAGACGGTGACCATCACGGTGACGGGAGATGTGGCCGACGCCCGGACCGCGACCATGGTGAACACGGCGACCCTCACCACTTCGACGCCGGACCCCACGCCTTCGGATCACACTTCAACGGCAACGACCCCGGTCGCGCCCTCTGCCGATATCCGCATCCTGAAGACCGTCGACCGCGCCTCGGTCAACGCGGGTGAGCCGCTGAACTACACGCTGCTTGTCACCAACGCTGGACCGTCCACGGCCACTGCCGTGAAAGCGGTGGATTCACCTTCGGCTGGCATCACGATCACCGGTATAGCAACGCCCGCTGGATCCTGCACCGTCAGTGGCGCCGGGCGCACCTGTGAGCTCGGCGATATTGCGCCGGGCACGTCGGTCGCCATTGCCGTGACTGCGGTGGTTGACGCAGGGCAGATCGCTGGGGTGTTGTCGAATACCGCCACCGCCGATTCGCCCACCACTCCGGACCCGACCGCGACGAACAACTCGAGCACCGTTCCCGTCACGGTGTCGGTGGCTGCCGACCTCGCTGTTTCGAAGACGATGAACCCGAGCACGCTGCTGGCCGGCCAACCCGTGACCTACACGATCTCTATCGTGAACAACGGACCGTCGACGGCGACTGGGGTTGTGCTCAGCGATCCCATGCCGGCTGGCATCACCCCGACGTCAGCCACCGGTGTCGCAGGCTGCGTGCTTGGTGGCACGGTGACCTGTCCCGTTGGCGTACTTGCGCCGGGGGCAACGGCCACGGTTGTCATTGTTGCCAATGTCAGTCGCTGCCGCCACGGCCGGCACCTCGATCAACACCGCCACCGTGACCGCCAGCAGCGCAGATCCGGCTGCCGGGAACAACTCATCGTCAGCCACGGGCAACCTCGCATCAGCCGCCGACCTGAGCATCGTGAAGACCGCCACGCCTGATTCGGTCACTGCGGGCAACACCATTACCTACCAGCTCGCGGTCCACAACAGCGGACCTTCGGACGCGGCCTCCGCTGTTGTTTCCGACACCCTTCCTGCCGGCATCGTGCCCAGCTCGGCGACGTGGCCGGGCGGAACGTGCACCATCGTCGGTCAGGTTGTCACCTGCCCGATCGGCACCGTCACCAATGGCGCCAACGTGGTAGTCACAATCGTTGCTGCAGTGAGCACTGGGTTGTCGGCTGGTCCATCCACGAACACGGCGACGATCACTAGTCCCACCGCCGATCCTTCGCCGAGCAACAACTCGAGCACGTTTGTCTCCACCGTCACCCGGTCGGCCGAACTGGTGGCCGCCAAGACAGTCTCAACGCCGAACCTGTTGGCCGGAAACACCCTGACCTACACCCTGGCTGTGACGAACAACGGTCCGTCCACGGCTGACACGACCCAGCTGACCGACACCCTTCCGGTCGGCATGACGCTCCTCTCGATCACACCGACTGCAGGCACGTGCAACAGTTCAGGCAACTCCCTCACCTGTGACGCCGGAACGCTGTCAGTAGGTGGCACGCTGAGTGCCGTTGTTGTCGCCCGTGTCGATGCCGACACGGTGGCCGGTGTGCTTACCAACTCGGTTACCGCCAGCAGCGCAACCCCCGATCCAACGCCCGTCAACAACACGGCCTCGGCCCCGGTAACGGTTGCCGTCGCGGCCGATCTCAAGGTGACCAAGACCCCGAGCTCCGCCACCGTGCGCGCCGGAGATCCGCTCACCTGGACCGTGTCCGTCCTCAACCTCGGACCGTCCGACGCCCAAACCGTTTCGGTGGTTGACGCGCTGCCGGTGGGCTTCACGCTCACCTCCTTGACGCCTTCGCTGGGCACGTGCGTCGGCACGACCTGCACGCTCCCGACCTTGTCGGCGGGAAGTACCGCTACCGTCATCATCAGCGGCAGAGTGGACAGCAGTGTCACCGCAACCTCCGTCACGAACGGCGCGTTGGTGTCGGCCACCACGCCCGATCCGTCATCGGCCAACAACAGTGTCTCTTCGCCGGTAGCGGTCACCACCATGGCCGACGTCCGCGTCAGCAAGTCGGCCTCGCCCGCCTCCGCGGTCGCCGGCGAAGCCATCACCTGGACGGTCGTCGTGACGAACGACGGGCCTTCCGATGCGCTGGCAGTCTCGATGACCGACCTTTTGCCTACGGGTATCACCGGCACAACGGTGACCACCACCGCGGGTACCTGCACCGGTTCGACGTGTGCGCTCGGCACCATTCCCGCTGCGGGTACGGTAACCATCACCGTTACCGCCACCATCATCGCCGACTACGCCAATGCCACCATCGACAACTCGGCGTCGGTAACCAGCACCACGCTCGACGCCAACACCACCAACAACGCCGCCGCCGTTTCCACCGCAGTCGCGACCAACGCCGATATCAGCATCGTGAAGTCCGGACCGACGACCGTGGTTGCGGGAACGGCCATCACATGGACCCTTACTGTGCACAACGCCGGTCCATCCGTGGCGAGCGGTGTCACCATTGGTGATCCAGTGCCCGAAGAACTCAGTGCCTTCACTGCCAACACAACGGCCGGTACGTGTGCGGGTCAGGTGTCGTGCGCCTTGGGCGACATTGCCCCGAACACCGACGTGACGATCACGGTGAACGGCACCGTCGGCAGCGGAGCCACCGGCCCGCTCGTCAACACCGCGAACGTTGCTTCGCCGACGCCCGACCCGGACGAGACGGATCGCGTCTCGACCGTCACGACCGCCGTTACGTCGAGTGCCGATCTGAGCGTGACCAAGACGGTGACCCCGAACCCCGTGCGAGCTGGTGAACAAGCGGCCTGGACCGTAACGGTTGCCAACCTCGGCCCGTCCGACGCCCAGGCCGTATCGCTCGTCGAAGCCCTGCCCTCGGAAGTCTTCACCGCCACGCTCGTTCCCAGTCAGGGCACCTGCAACGGCGGGTCCTGTGTCTTCGGAGCAATACGAGCCAACACATCAGCCACCGTGATTGTCCGCGGTCTCATCGATTCGGCCGCTGCCGCCGGTCCCATCGTGAACAGCGCAACGGCCACGTCCTCCACCGCGGATCCGGTAGCGCCGAACAACACCGGATCGGTGACCTCGGACGTGAGTCGCGCCGCTGACCTGTCGATCCTGAAGACGGCCACGCCCGAGCCGGTGCGCGCCGGTGACTCGGTTACCTACACGCTAGCCGTGACCAACGCCGGTCCATCGACCGCTGAATCCGTCGTTGCCAGTGACCCCGTTCCGGTTGGCGTCAGTTTTGCTACGTTGCCCAGCGGCTGCACCGAGGTCGCCTCGACCGTGTCATGCACGGTGGCAGTGGTGCCGGTTGGCGCCACCCTGACCTTCGCGCTGGTGGGCACCTTCGACCCGACGTTGGCGCTCGGCAGCAACGTGGCCAACACTGCCTCCGTGTCGGCGGCAACGCCGGACCCCAGCACCGGCAACAACACATCAACGGCGAACAGTACGGTCGACACCGCCGCCGACTTGTCGATCACGAAGTCGGTCTCGCCCTGGCCGCTGGTGCCCGGCAGCCCTGCCAGCTACACGATCGTGGTCACCAACCACGGCCCGTCAACGGCGCGACTCACGTCGATCACCGACGACGTTCCGTCGGAGTTCCGATTGCTGACCGCACCCCCAAGCTGCACCGGCACGACATCGTTGCTGTGCTCGGTTGGCGACATAACTGCTGGCGCATCGGTCACCGTGACCCTCGCGGGCACGATCACCCCCGACGCCACGTCAGCGATCTCGAACACGGCAACGGTGTCGTCAAGCACGTTCGATCCGTCGCCATCGGACAACGCAGCCACTATCGTCACGCCGGTCGCGCCGTTGGCCGATGTCGTGGTCACCAAGTCGATCATCGGCAGCGTCGTCGCCGGTCAGCCGGTGCGCTTCCAGATCATGGTGCGTAACGACGGCCCCTCGACGGCAGCGTCGGTCAATCTGTCGGACACGATCGAGAGCCCGCTCGTCTACAGGTCAGCCTCAAGCAGTGTTGGTTCGTGTTCCGAATCCGGCGGTGTTCTCAGCTGTGCGCTCGGCGACCTTCCGCCGGGCGTCGAGTCCAACATATTCATTTCCGCCGATCTGCCCTCGTCGGCGGTTGGCGCCCTTTCCAACACGGCCACAGCAGCAACCGCCACCACGGAGTCAACGACCACCAATGACGAATCGACAGTCACTGCGACCATCGAAACGATGGCGAACCTGACGATTTCGAAGACGGTTGACGCCAATCCGCTCCCCGCTGGCAGCGCCGCCATCTACACCATCACCGTGTTCAACAACGGCCCGAGTGACGCCGTCGATGTAACGATGGCTGATGCATTCGATCCGTTCCTGACTCCGACGAGCGTGTCCGATTCCGATTGTTCGATCTCCGGTCAGGACCTCACGTGTGTGTGGCCGGCGGTCCCAAGCGGTACGGGCAAGACCGTCAACGTGAAGACCTCGGTTGATAGCGCACTGCCGAGCGGGACCCGGGTCGACAACAAGGCCAGCGTCACCTCGCCAACCGATCCGGTCGGTGAGAAGACCGCCACCGTTACCTCGAACGTCTTGACCCAGGCCGACCTGGCGTTGAGCAAGCGAGTGTCACCGGCATCCGCCGACGCCGGGTCCGATGTTACCTATGCGATCGACGTGGTCAACAACGGTCCGGCCAAGGCTTCGGACGCAGTCATCGTCGACGACTTGCCCGTCGGCATCGTGCCGTCCCGCGCCGACTTCGTGCCGCCGACGGCGGGCACATGCATCATCACGGACCAACAGGTGGCCTGCACCACCAGCACCGTAGACGTCGGTGACATCGTCAGGGTTGACGTGGTGGCAACCATCGACCCGACCTTGCCTGCGGGGCAGATACTGAACACAGCAACGGTTACTTCGACGACCGAGGACTCCACCAATTCCAACAACACCGGCACCGCAGCCTTGACCGTCACTCGGTCGACTGACCTGTCACTCGTCAAGACGAGTGCGACCGGCCTCATCGTGGCAGGCGGAACCTCCACCTGGAGTCTCATCGTCACCAACAACGGTCCATCAACGGCTGAAGGGGTCGTGGTCTCCGACGTACTTCCGGCCGGTACCCACTTCGTTTCTTCGAGTGACCCGGCCTGTGTGGAAGCGGCCGGGGTAGTGACCTGCAACCTCGGCGTCATGAATCCGACCGACCGGGCCTTCGTCGATCTCGTGGTGCGGTATGACGACGATCTCGCACCGGCAAGCTCGGTGGACAACTCGGCGACGGTGTCGTCGGCAACGCCGGACCCCAGCCTCGCTGACAACTCCGGTCGCGATAGCGCCACGGTGGACACCCAGGCCGATCTCGAGATGGTGAAGACCATCGACAAGTCGAGCGTGAACGCCGGCGAATCAGTGGTCTACACACTCACGGTTACCAACCACGGGCCATCGGCCGCCAGCGCCCTCACTATCACCGATACCTTCTCGACCGACCTCGCGACCGGCACGCCTATCGCGTCGACGGGAACCTGCGGGCCGATCGTTCTCGGATTGCTGACCTGCAACGTCGCGTCGTTGGCCAGTGGCGCCAGCGTCACCGTCCAGATCCCGGCCACGGTCATCAGCACCGCGGTCCTTGGACCTCTCGCCAACACCGCGTCGGTCACCTCGAACACGGCCGAACCCACAGATCCGGGAAGCTTCTCGAACTCGGGGTCCGTGACCACGACCGTCACCGGGCAATCGAATCTCTCGATCAAGAAGGCTGCGGTTGACCCGCCCTTCGTTGCCGGAACACCCGCAACCTGGAAACTCACGGTCACGAACGACGGCCCCTCCCAGGCGACATCGGTCGTGGTGACCGACGCGGCGCCCGCCGGCGTGACCGGCTGGACCGCCACGACCAGCCAGGGCACCTGCGCGCTGCCCACCTGCACGCTGGGGTCGTTGGACGCCGGTCAGTCGGCAACGATCACCGTCACCGGTGTCATCGATGCCAGCTACGCCGGTTCCGACATCGCCAACACCGCAACGGTCGCGTCACCAACGAATCCCACCATCCCGGCCGCGGCAACGGTCACCAGTCCCGTGGTGACCAGCGCTGACGTGTCGCTGGTGAAGACGGCGCTGCCGACCAGTGTGGTGGCCGGGCAGACCATCTCCTGGCAGATCACGGTCAGCAACGCCGGCCCGTCCGACGCTCAGGCCGTTCGAGTCACGGACAGCTTGCCGACCAATGTTGCCGTCAGCTCGATCACTGCTCCCGCGGGTACCTGCTCGGGCGCGTTGGTGTGCGACTTCGGCACGATTGCTGCGAACGCCGATCGGGTGATCACCGTGACCGGAACACTCGACAGTGACACCTCCAGTACCTTCGTGACGAATAGCGCCGCAACGACCAGCTCGACCAATGATCCCGACACCAACGATCACGTCGGACAGGTCGCCACGCCGATCACGGCGCAAGCCATCTTGGGTGTCACCAAGACCTCGGACATCTCGCCCTTCGTTCCGGGTCAAGCCGTGGCGTGGACCATCACCGTGACCAACACCGGGCCGTCCACAGCACGGTTCGTCGAGCTCGCCGACGCGCTTCCCGAGACCCAGCTGTCCGGCGTGGCGCTCATCCCCAGCCAAGGCACCTGTGACGCCATCGGCACCTGTCTGCTCGGCGACCTGACCTCCGGCTCGTCCGCCACCGTTGCGGTCACCGCCTTGATGAACGCCGATGTCACGGCCGCCACGTTGGCGAACAGTGTCACCATTCAGTCGACCACGCCGCATAGCAGCGACCCGACTGCCACCGCCACCACGCCAGTCGTGCCGAAGGCCGATCTCCACATCACCAAGCGAGGCGCACCCGACCCTGTCGTCGCCGGCGAGAACGTCACCTGGACCATCGACGTTCGGAACGACGGACCCAGCGATGCAGCTGGCGTCGTGGTGACCGACAACCTGCCGACATCGTTGCTGATGATCGACCAATCGACCTGCACCGGACCGACGTCTGGTGTCGGTGTGGACAACTACGCGTGCCCACGCGGCATCATTCCGGCCGGCACCAGCTCGTCGGTCACGCTCGTCACCAAGGTTCCTGCCTTCTCGCTGCTGAGCGCAGCCGTGAACAGCGCTTCGGTGACCAGCCCCACCCTTGACCCCGACGTGACCGACAATGCCGCCACGGCTCAGGTACGGGTGAGCACCAGTGCCGATCTTTCGGTCGTGAAGACCGTCAATCCCACCGCCGTGGTCGCCGGATCGCCGGTCAGCTGGAACATCGCCGTTACCAACAACGGATCGTCGGTCGCGCGCTCCGTCCAAGTGAACGATGTGCTTCCGGCTGGCATCACCAATGTCCAGGTCACACCCGCCCAGGGCACCTGCACACTCACCTCGTCCATCGATTGCAACCTCACCGACATTGCACCATCAACCACCGTGAACGTCGCCGTAACCGCTGATGTGCTCGCCGATTACGTCGCCGGATCGTTGGACAACACGGCGACCGCGTCATCACTTACGCCTGACCCGACGCCTGACAACACCGACACCGTGCGGGCCTCGGCCTCGGCGCTGGCCGACCTGTCGGTCACCAAGGACGGCCCTGTCAGTGCCGTGGCGGGTTCGGCCATCACCTGGACGTTGACCGTGGCCAACGCCGGGCCATCGGACGCGCAGGATGTTTCGCTCGATGATGCGCTGCCAGGCGGCGTGACCTTTGTGTCGGCCTCTACCAACCAGGGCAGCTGTATCGGGTCGTTGCATTGTGAACTATCGACTGTTCATGCTGGGTCACCGGTCACCATCACGGTGAACGGCAAGGTCGATGCCAACTTCCTCGGCGGAAGCATCACGAACCAGGCCACCATCTCGTCCACGACGCCCGATCTCACGATGGGCGACCACGTGGCATCGAAGCTCACGACCGTACAGGCCCAAGCCGACCTTCGGGTGACGAAGGTGGCAACACCGTCACCGGCTGTTCCCGGCACACCACTCACCTGGGTGGTCACGGTGCACAACGCCGGGCCGTCGGTTGCCCGCACGGTCGACCTTACCGAGACCTTGCCGAGCGGCATCCACAACGTGGTGCTGGTCCCCGGCCAGGGCACGTGCGATGTCACCGGCCTGTGCCATCTTGGTGACATTGGCCCCGGCGTTGACGCCGTGGTCACCGTCGGCTCAATCGTTGATGCGAACCTCGCCACCGCGTTGTCGAACACCGCCGCTGTTGTGTCGGCCACCACACTCATCAACACTGCCGACGACAGCGTCACGCTGGTCACGCCCGTGACGCCGAAAGCCGATGTCTCCATCACCAAGACCGGACCCTCCGGCAGTGTGGTGCCCGGCTCGGCGGTGTCCTGGACCATTGTTGTGAGTAACGCCGGCCCGTCGTCGGCCCGGTCCGTCGAGGTCACCGACGTGCTGCCGGCCGCGTTGCAGGCCGGTGCCACCGCGACTGCCACCGACGGATCCTGCGGGATCACGGCGGGAACGGTGACGTGCAACCTGGGCTCGCTGGATCCCGACACGTCCGTCACCATCACCGTCGCCGGTGTGGTTCTGGCCAGCCTGCTTGATCCATCCATCACCAACACCGCAACGGTGACGTCGCCCGATGACTCGACGCCGTTGAACAACAGCAGCAGCGCTCGCAACGTCACGACACCTGACCCTGATCTTGACGTCGCGGTCACCCCATCCACCGCTCACGTTGTTGCCGGTCAGGCGCTGTCGTTCACGGTTACCGTGCACAACGCCGGCGTTTCTGACGCCACCGGCTCGGTGCTCACCTTCGTCGTGCCGGCCGGCTTTACCCTGGTCGACGCCGCCGGTTGCATCGTTGCCTCAGGTATCGCCACGTGTGCTCCCGGCACGATCATTCCGGGCGACACACGAACCTTCCTGGTAACCGGCCTCGTCGGCGCCGGCTACCTCGGGTCGTCGATGGCACTCACGGCAACCGCCACCACGACGTCGACGGAGTTGTACACCGTCAACAACACCGCAACCGGAACCGTGCAGACAACCGGGGATGCGAGCCTGGAGCTCACCAAGGTGTCCAACGTTGCGGCCGCCATCTTCGGAGACGTGGTCACCTACACGGTCACCCTGACCAATACCGGCCCGTCCGTCGCCCCGAATGCAACGGTCACCGACGAGCTTCCCGCCTCGCTCGATGTGCAGACTGTGAACGCTCCGGGAGCCACCTGTGCCACCGTGTCGCACACGGTGTCGTGCGTGTCGCCCTCTCTCGCAGTGGGGGACAACCTGGTGGTCACCGTGCTGGCCAAGGTCGTGGCGACAGGCTCGTTGACCAACACCGCCAGTGCTGCGGCATCGGTGTCTGGCATTGCCAACCGGCCGACCGCAACTGCCGTGGTGGCCGTGCCGAAGGCCAACCGACTGCGAGTAACCAAGACGGTTTCGGTCGCCAAGGCCCGGGTGAATGACGTCATCACCTACAACATCTCAGTCACCAACGATGGCCCCGACCCGGCCACCGACATCGTTGTGGATGAGCCCATGGCGACCGCGCTTGCATTGCAGTCGGCAACGACGGCTGATGGTTCCTTCGACCGTACTGCCAAGCAGTGGAACGTCGGCAGCATGATCAACGGTCAGACGGTTCACCTGGTGATCACCGCCAAAGTTTTGTCGGTAGGTCCGATAACCAACGTTGTCACCGCGCACGGCACTGATGTGCTTCCCGCGCAAAGCACCCTGAAAGCCGATGCGACCGTCGAAGCGGCATTGGCCAGTCCGGTCAAGCTCCCCGTGTCGGGCGCCGACAGCATCCGACTGCTCCTGATCGCATGCGGTGCGCTGGTCATAGGTGTCACGCTGGTGTTCGCGGATCGTCGTCGTCGCCGCTACCGTGCCACGCATGTCTGACCAATCTCTCGCCACCGTCCAAGCCGTCTCCGGCACGATCAACGATCTCGGAGCGCGGTTCTACTTCACACCGGAAACGCTGCAACGTGGCAAAGACCTGGGAATGAAGAACGGCTACTGCTGGTACGTCGTTGGCCGCGGCGGCGTGCTCGGTGACGTCGATGCCGAAGTGGTGGGCTCCGCGTTCGCCTACTTCGAGCCCAAGCTGATGCACAAGCTGTGGGGTCAGGGGCTGGCGACGATGGGTGCTCGTGAGGCATCCCGGGAGTACGCCGAATGCTGTCGGGCATGGGGTCGTTCGGCGTTCGCTGGCGTGAAGGAGGCGGGTGCGTTTGCCGACCTGGCGGCCAAGGTCATCGGGCGAACATCATCGGCAGGTATGTCACTGTTCGCCGGGTGGAAGGCCGAGTCGTTGGGCGAGAGCGACGACGACGCGGGGCGAGCCGCGATGGCTTTCAACGTGCTGCGTGAACTGCGTGGTTGCGCCAATCTTGTCGCCGTCGTTGCGGTCGGCATGACCCCGGAAGAAGCGCATTTCACCGCGCGCGGTTTGGCCGATTTCAAGCTGTTCGGTTACACCGACGATCAGGCTCCCAAGGCCCGCAAGGCTCTACGTGCCAAGGCCGAGCGCATCACCGATCAGATCGAAGCCCGTGCCTACGAGGTGCTGACCGACAAGGAACAGACTCGGTTCGTCACCTGCGTGCGCAAGCTCGCCAAGGCCGCTGGCAGCTGAACCCATCTACCACTTGACCCACGGGTCAAGTCGTGAGGCAGAATGGGAGAATGGATCTCAGCTACCCCGCGGATGCCGAAGCCTTTCGCACCGAAATTCGCGCCTGGTTGGAGGACAACTTGCCAGAAGGTTGGTTCACGCCCGGTTTCGAAATGTCGCCAGAAACCAAGAAGGCGTTCAACGAGGCATGGCCGGCCAAGCTGTACGGCGGTGGGTGGATCTGCGCGTCGTGGCCAAAGGAGTACGGCGGCAAGGGCCTCCCCGTGATGCACAACGTGGTGCTGGCCGAAGAGTTCGCCAGGGCCAAAGCGCCACTCCGCGCCGACTTCTTCGGCGACACCCTGGTCGGCCCGACCATTCTGCAATGGGGAACCGAGGAGCAAAAGACCTTCTTCCTACCGAAGATCCTGAACGGGTCCATGCGATGGTGTCAGGGCTTCAGCGAACCGAACTCGGGCTCGGACCTCGCATCGCTCAAGTGCAGCGCAGTGCTCGACGGCGATGAGTGGGTCATCAACGGCCAAAAGGTATGGACCACGCAGGGCCAGTTCGCCGACTATGTGTTCCTGCTGGCTCGTACCGATCCACACGCTTCCAAGCACAAGGGCATCAGCTACTTGCTCGTACCCATGCGGCAGCCCGGTGTCGAGGTGCGACCCATCACACAACCCGACGGCACGGCCGAGTTCAACGAGGTGTTCTTCGATAACGCCCGCTGCCCGAAAGACAATGTGGTCGGCGGCGTGAACAACGGTTGGGCGGTCACCAACACCACGCTTGCCCACGAGCGCGGCATGTCGGCCACCACGAGCTATCGCCGCTTCGAAGAAGAGCTGCGCCTCATGACCGAGACGGCGCGCGCCAACGGCTCGATCAACGATGCCGGCGTGCGCCAAGGGTTGACGAAGTACTACACGAAGATTCAGCTGCTGCGCATCAACGGGCTGCGCGGCCTGTCGGCCACCGTCAACAAGACAAGAGATCCCGCGGTCGCCGTGCTCGGCGCGACCAACAAGATGTTCTGGTCGGAGATGCATCGCGACGCCATGGAACTTGCGCTCGCCATCTATGGCGCCGACTCCATGCTGATCACCACCGGACCCGAGACCGGCAACTGGCCGGGCGTTCTTCGTCCTACCGGGCGAGCAACATATCCGGTCACACCGATGATGTCTGCCTTCTTCTTCAGTCGCAGCGAAACAATCTGGGGTGGCACGGCGGAGATCCAACGGAATATTGTGGGCGAACGAGTACTGGGGCTTCCGAAGGAACCACAGGTCACTCCCAGCTGAACACTCGCGGTAGTTGCCGCCCCCCGGCTTTGTCTGATTTGGGTTAAGGTGCCGCCGTGTTTCCAACTGTCCGTACGCGGGTTCGATCAGTCGGAGTAATCGCTCCGCTTGTCGCGTTCGTCGTGATTGCTTCCACCTCAACATCTGCGCACTCGGCCGAGCCAGTGCCAGAGAGTTCCACGTCCACGGCCGTTGCCAACACAACGACTACCACGACCGTTGCCAACACAACGACTACCACGACCGTTGCCGGTGACACCACCACGACCGTTGCCGGTGACACCACAACGATCACGCCGACCACGGACGCCACCACCACATCGTCAACGTCAGCGCCGGTCGCAACTACGACGCCGGTCGCCGGTGCCACCTCCAGCACGGTTCCCGGGGCCAGCACCACCACTGTTCCAACCCCCTCCAGCACAGGGCCGACCACCACTACGCCCTCAACGAGCACGGTTCCTTCCACCTCCACGACCGTGCCCGATCCCCACGCCGCCCCTATCGGGGGCTGGCCGGTGAAGCCCATGGTGTTCCCGGTGCTGGGCCCCGTTGACTACAGCGAAAGCTGGGGCGACTATCGAGCCGATATCGAAAGTCACTTCCACGTCGGCGTCGACCTGCTCGGCGTTCGACTCCAGCCGCTCGTCGCAGCTGTCAGCGGAACCATCAGCCATCTCGTCGTCAAGAGCCCGACGGCCGGATGGGGTTTCGTCATCAAGGATCAAGCTGGTTGGGAGTACCGCTACTACCACGTGAACAATGACGCGCCGGGCACGACCGACAACAGCAATCCGGTCTCATGGCGGCTCGCGCCGGGGCTGACCGAGGGCTCGAAAGTCGTCGCAGGCCAGCTCGTTGGGTACATGGGTGACAGCGGTGATGCGGTAGGCAATCCACATCTGCACTTCGAAATCGCCGATCCGATCGGCAAGAACATTGACCCGTTCGCCAGTGTGCGGGCGGCCGAGACGGCCACGCGGTGCTCGCCACCAAAGGGCCTCGGCGATCTCGCCGGCTTCGTTCCCCCCACCGACTCCGACGCCGAGATCGTCACGGTTGACATCACGGGAACCGACGGTTCCTTCACGATCTCGGCCAACGGCACGGTGTTCCGGGTGAGAAGTGCCCGCAACATCGGCTCCGCGCTCTACAACAGGGCCGACGGCGCCTGCCGCACCGGCTGATTCACCCGATTCGATCGGGAAATAGCGCATTTGGGGCTCCGGCGCGACCTTGAGTGTTTACTGAGAATTGACACATTGCGTGAGATTCCTGTTACACAATCACAACACAGATGACACGCGGAAGCGACACAGGTTGCGCTTAGATGAAGAGTGCAGGAAGCCGTTGGCCACGAGGGAAGGCGAAAGGAACCCATGAGCCGAAGGAACCGCAGCGAAGACGTACCAATGACCGCTTGGGAGGAACGTAGAGCACACGCAAAAGGCGAGCGGCACCGGATTGCCGCCGAACTTCACGCAGTCGCAGTACACGTTGATACCCGTTCTGGCATCGATGATGCCATCGAGCCGGGGCCGGCCTGGAAACCGGACCATCATCATTCCGCTGACGTCGCCAAGAAACAGGCGGCTTCTACCAGTGGCCTCCGCCATTGGAAATCCAAGGCCTGGAAGCGCCGCTCCACCGCTCGCAAAGAGCGAAACCTGGCCCTCGGCCAGCTCATTCTCGAGAACTAAGTAGGGACGCTCTCGCTTGGCGGCGTGAGCGCCGCCAAGCGAGAGTTATGCGCGTGTCCTACGCGCTTGCGGGATGGCCTCAGCGAGGTATGTCGCCGCATTGTGTGAGCGAAGCGAGTCCGGGCGTTGCGCGAGCGGTAGCGAGCCAACCGAGGCATGTCAGGGCATGATACGTCCGTAGCGGTGGTTGGTGATCGAGAGCGCCTGCTCTCTCACCCAGTGGATCAGTTCCACGCGTCCGTCGGGGGCGATGGGGGTCGGGTTGATCTGCACGCCAGCCGCCAGTGCAGCGAGCCGAACCTCGGGCTCGACTGCTGTGAGGAGTCTGAGGCGATCGCATACTTCTGGCCCCAATCGCGCGGCGAGCGTTCGATCGGACTCCACGATCGCATCGGGTGCCACGTCAGTGTGGTCCGACACGCTGAACGATATGTGCGTGCCAGGGATTCGGGCAGCCTCGCGAACCAGAGCCACTGTGGCTGCGTCCGTCGTTGGACTGATGCGAACCAGGACGCCACGGGGGAGTGGTCGATAGCGCAGGATGTTGCGCTCGCACGCAAGCGCGGACGGATCGTGGTCGAGCGAGAAGTGTGTCTTCCACCAGTGACGGTACGATGTCGTTGCATCAGCAACGACATTGTCGGTTGTCGCTGTCCATTTCTGGAGAACACTGACGTAATGGGGACCGCCAGCTTTCGCACTGGCGCCGATGCTGCTGCGCTTCCAACCGCCGAACGGTTGGCGCTGCACGATCGCGCCGGTGATGTGGCGGTTCACGTACAGATTTCCGGCTTCGGCGGTCTCGAGAAATTGCTCGCACTCGGCGGGATCAAGAGACTGAATGCCCGCGGTAAGTCCGTAATCCGTGCCGTTCTGCCAAGCGAGAGCCGTGGCCAGATCGGGTGCCCGCATGACGGCCAGGACCGGCCCGAACCATTCGGTCCGATGGCTCCATGAACCAGGTTGCACACCGAGCTTGACGCCCGGTGACCACAGGTTCGGGTTGCTCGCGTCGACTGCAGGAGCCACTAACCACGACTCTCCGGCGTCGAGTTGGGTGAGCGCCTGAAGTAACGGGCCATCGGGTCGACGGATGACCGGTGCCACTCCAGTGGTGGGCTGCCAGGCCGGACCCGTTCGAAGGCTGGTGACGGCGTCCTGGAGTTGCTGGCGGAACGAGGGGTGGTCGTACACCGGGGCCTCCACGATGGCCAGGCTCCCGGCCGAGCACTTTTGCCCGGCGTGACCAAAGGCCGACTTCACGATGTCCCGGACAGCGGCGTCGATGTCGGCGGCGGCGGTGACGACGATGGCGTTCTTGCCGCTGGTCTCAGCCAGTAGATGAAGGTCAGGCTTCCAGCGCGTAAACATCTCGGCGGTCGCGAACGCTCCGGTCAAAATGACGGCGGCGACGCCCGGGTGGGTTACCAGGCCTTGGCCAACCTCATCGTCATCGCTCGGTACAAACTGGAGCACATCGTGCGGCACGCCGGCGGCCCACAGTTGTTGCATGAGCAACCAACTGACGCGTACCGCTTCCGGGGCGGGTTTGAGTATCACGGTGTTTCCTGCGGCGAGAGCGGCCAGCACGCCGCCCGCCACAATCGCGTAGGGGAAGTTCCAGGGAGGGGTGACCAGGATGACGCCGAGCGGGCTGCCCGTGACCAGGGTGACGTCAACGGCGAGTCGCCTCGGCGCTGTGGGCGTAGTAGCGGGCGAAGTCGATCGCCTCGGAGACCTCGGGGTCGGCCTCTGCGACCGTCTTTCCCGTGTCGACAACCATTGCGGCCAAGGTCTGGAACCGCTGCTCGGCTATCACCTCACCGCATCGTCGGAGGATCTCTCCCCGTTTGTGCACGTCCGTGTTGGACCACGTCCGCAGGCTGGTGTGGGACACCTGCACTGCTTCATCGACCAGGTCGGAGGTAGCGACCGCGTAGCGAAAGCGAAGTCGAGCGGGGTCGCTCGGGTCAAACCATTCGCGGGTTGCGCCGCTGTGCCGCACCCCGTTGATCACGATCGGCACTTCGTCGCAGGCCGTTTCGTGCCAGCGGGCGACGGCTTCGGTGACCTGCTGTCGAACCTCGGGCAGAACCAGGTCGCTATCCGGTTCGTTCTTGAACCCCACCCCGGCGTCCACTGGTAGCGAGCGCCGTCGTCGATCGGTCGACACGGTATGGCGCGTGCGGACCGCGGTGCGGAAGCGGTCGGCCTGATCAATGAAGGCGGGCGATCCGGGTTCGATAGCGAACGCCTCGCGGAGGAAGTTGCCCTTGGTCGTGTTCTCATCAAGGCGGCGCACGAGGTAGGCAATCGCAGATGTTCGTTCCTCTTTGCGCGTGATCGGTGTATAGAGGCGGACGTTGCCTACTTCTTGGCGGAGCTGATCCGCCTCACCCGGAGCCATGCCTTCCAGCATTTCGAATTCGACACGCTCGAGCACCCCGCGTTCCTTGGCCAGCAACAGCGCCCACGCAACGTCGAACAGGTTGTGACTGGCGATGCCGATACGCACCGACTGCATCGAGTCGACATGAAAGGCGCGGTCGACCATGCGCTTGAAGCTGGCGTCCACATCGGGTTTGTTGTCGTACGGCGCGGCCTGCCAGCCATGGAGCTCCGCTTCCACTTGCTCCATCGCCAGGTTGGCGCCCTTCACGATGCGTATCTTGATACCGGCACCGGTGCGTTCGAAGCGCTGGCGAGACCAGGCGGCCAACCGGTCGAATGCCTCGTGCGAATCGGGAAGATACGCCTGCAGCACGATGCCGGCTTCGAGGTGCTCAAACGCAGGTTCGTTCAGGATCTGCATGAAGGCCGCCAGGGTCAGCTCGAGGTCCCGGTATTCCTCCATGTCGAGGTTGATGAACTTGGTCGGCGTCACCGAAGCCGCCGCGGCGAACAACGGCCGAAGACGGGCCAGGATGCGAGCCACGCTGTCGTCAAACGCCATGGCGTCGAGTTGCGTCGTGACGGCCGAGACCTTCACCGATACGTACTTCACGTCGGGCCGGGCCAGTACGGCCGACACGGCGGCGAGTCGCCGGGTCGCCTCGCGCTCGCCGAGGATGGCTTCGCCCAGCACGTTCACGTTGACCTGAAATCCGCCTTCGGCCCGTATGGCCAGGTGCTTGGCCAAGGGCGCCGTCTCTGCTGGGAGGATCACGCCTGCGCTCTCTTTGCGGACCCGGCGACGCACGAGCGGCATCACGATCTGGGGAACAAGGGGCGCCACCCGCTCGGCCACCCGAAGCCCGAGCTGATCGAATGCGGTCATCGACGACGGAATGCCGGTGCGGGAAAGCAGCGACTGGAACAGCAGCGCCGCTCGCCGCGGCTGTGCGACGCGAAGCACGGAATCGGCCAGACCGACCGAAAGCTCGATGGCCTTGTCGTTGGTGACCACCCGACTGAGCCGGCGGCGTCGGCGCTGTTCGGCCGGGCGGCCGTGCGACGCCTGCAACCAACGTGCCGCGAGCGCGATGGCCGCTTCGGCCCGGGCGCTATCGGTTCGCTCGATGTCGATGTTGACTTCGTCGGCGTCCGGTTCGGTAGAGGTCGAGAGGGGTTCCACCCTTTCATCATCCGCCGATGGTCTTGCACGTCTTCGCCATCGGCAGCGTCGCATCCGTACCATGAGAGGGTGCCTGACCCGTTCGCCCCCTTTGTGCAGATGGCCGAACTGCTCGATACCGCACCCGGCATCATGTATTGCGTCAAGAGCGCTGATGGCCGCTACGTAGCGGTCAACCACGCGTTTGCCGAGCGGGTGGGCAAGTCCGATCGTCGTGAGGTGGTTGGCCGACGAGCTACCGACCTCTTTCCGCCCCACTTGGCCGAGCCGTACGAAAGTCAGGACCGAGCCGTCATCGAGTCGGGCCGTCCGTTACGAGATGCGTTGGAACTCATTGCCGATCGCAACGGTCACTCGGGCTGGTTCGTGAGCAACAAGCAAGCGATCCGCAATGCGTCGGGGGACATCGTGGGCGTGGCGGTCCTGTCCGTCGATCTCCGGCGACGTCAAGAGGATCGCGTTGATGTCGATGCGTTCGCTGCGGTGATGGCGCTGGCCTCAGAGCATCTGACGCGCACGGTGGAGGTCGCCGAACTGGCTACGGCCGCTGGTCTAACAGCCACGCAGCTTGAGCGGCGGATGCGGCGAGCGCTTGGGTTATCGCCTCGGCAGTATCTGCTGCGGACTCGAGTGGACGAAGCGACGCGGCGGCTGGCCACCACCGACGAAGCCGCTCGCCGATATCGCTCACGCCTGCGGGTGGTACGACCAGAGCGCGTTTACTCGGCAGTTCACGCGCGTCGCGGGCTGCACCCCCGGCGAGTACCGTCACCGTCACCACGGTCGCTAGGTCGCCCCTCTACGCTCGCGTTTCATGAGTGACAGGGAAGAGGAAGCCGAACGGCATGCGACGAATCTCGAGTTGTTTCTCGACCTCGTGTTCGTGTTCGCCGTTACCCAGATCGCGTCGTCAATCTCGCACGATCTCACCTGGGCGGGGCTCGGCCGCGGGCTGCTCATCGCATGGCTGGTTTGGTGGCAGTGGTCGCAGTACACCTGGGCCGGTGCTGCGGTAGATCTGCAACGCGAGGCGTGGACTCGGGTGCTGGTGTTGTCCACCATCCCTGCGACCTTGCTGGTAGCCACTGCCATACCCGGCGCGTTCACCGAAAAGGGGGCGTGGTTCGGTGTGGCGTTTCTTGTGGTGCAGCTCCTCGTGCTGGGCATGCAGGGCAGCATGGCACTACGCGAGCAGGCCACGCGCTCGTCGTTCATCAAGTACGCATCCGTCGCAGCCATCATGCCGATGGTCGTCGCGATCGGCGGTTTCCTCGATGGGCGGGCTCGTGTTGCGGCGTGGATTGTGGCTGGCGTGCTGAACGTGGTGAGTGCGTTGCGGGGAGGGTCGGGCGAGTGGGTCATCAACCCGGTGCACTTCGCGGAGCGCCACGCACTGTTCATCATCATCTCGCTCGGCGAGGCCCTTGTTGCGATTGGTGCATCCGCGTCGGAGGCCGGGCTGACCGCATCGACCGCAGTCGGACTGGGTGTCGCTGCGGCCCTTGCGTGCATCGTTTGGTGGAGCTATTTCGCCTACATACCCAACGTGGTCGAGCAGCAGTTGCGTCAGGCTGCCCCGGCTCGGCGCGCCGCTCTTGCTCGTAACTTGTTCACGTTCGGGCACTTCCCGCTCATCAGTGGCATCGTGTTCTTCGCTATCGCAGCCAAGCACATGGTGCCCCACCCCGGCGACACGCTGCCAGCTGCCGACCGATGGTTGCTGGCCGGCTCCGTCGTCACGCTGATCGGCGGCTACCTGAGCATGCAGTGGCAGATCGCCCGCTATCTCGCCC
Organism: uncultured Acidimicrobiales bacterium; assembly: GCA_963791625.1. Classification (GTDB taxonomy): domain Bacteria; phylum Actinomycetota; class Acidimicrobiia; order Acidimicrobiales; family Ilumatobacteraceae; genus JANMCE01. The sequence continues at coordinate 407,122 of CAWBTA010000015.1, read as the reverse complement.
GCGAGCGGTTAGCTGTGATTGGTGCAGTGGTCGTGCTCTGCGCCGTATCGGGGCGACTGGTCGGCGCCGCGGTCTTCGGCCTGATTGGCGTCATTCTGCTGGCCGCCCAGAGCGTCACCTGGCGAAGATTCAAGCGCGGCGACCTCAGCCACGTCACTCCCAACCGTTGAGCTCTGGCCGGACCTTGACAAAAGCTTGCTCGGTTCATCCGACGCTCGTGTCATTCAACGAAGTCCTGGGCCGATATGAGGAGTATGACCGCACAAGTTGGGCCGCCAAACAGCGCTGTCCTGCTTGATGGATTCGCCATCGAACGTGAGTGCATCCGCCAGGCCGTCATGTCCACATGGCTTCGCACCGTGTCCGGCATGATCACTGCGGCCCTGCTGGTTGTGTCTCTGGTCGGCCAGATGAGTCTTGCGGTGGGTGCGATCTGGTGGCTCGCAGTGGCAGTGGTGCGCATCTGCATCCGCATGATCGGCCGGGCGTTTGTGCGCAACGAGGACCTCGCCAATCCGTGGCCTCGCCGACGCTATCTTGCCATCGAATTCGCCGAGGGACTGCTCTGGGGCGGCCTGCCATTCATCGCCCACGTGAAGGAGGAGAAGTATCTGGTGCTGATCACGACCTCTGTCGTTGCCATCAGCACGGTGGCCTCGTTGGCCGCATGCGCGATCCCCGCTATTGCCCGAGCCTTTACGATCCCTGCCCTGTTCCTCATGGGGATCTGGGCGTTCAGTCACGGCGGACGATGGGGCGTCACCTCAGGTGTCGGGGTCGTGCTCATTTACATCTTTGCGGCGCAGGCATTGAAGGTGAGCAGCGGAGAGCTACGCGGTGCGATTGCCGGGCGCCTCGTCAATGAATCGCTGGCCCGCGAGTTGGAGTCCGCCAAGGCCCGGGCCGAATCGGCCAACACCGAGCTGCACACCATGAATGAGCAGTTGCACGATGTCGCTCGAAGGGACCCGCTCACCGGACTGCACAACCGGCGTCACTTCATGGAGCTCCTCGACGACTTGCAGCACGCCGACGCGGCGTCCAGTCCGTGGTACCTCGTGATACTGGACGTCGACTATTTCAAGCGGATCAATGATGAGTTCGGTCATCAAACCGGTGATCGGGTGCTCGTGTCGTTGTCCGCTGCGGCCGATGCCGAAGTTCGAGCATCGGACTGCCTGGCCCGAATCGGCGGTGAGGAGTTCGCGGTGCTGCTGCGTGATGTCGACTACCACGGCGCCGTCCGCATCGTGGAGCGTATCCGTGCCGCGGTGCACGCCCTCGACATCGGCGTGGGGCCACTCACGATCTCGGCCGGTCTCGTCGCGGGTGAGCCATCCTTGCATCCGACCGTCGCACTTTCACGGGCCGATCACGCCCTGTATGAGGCCAAGCGTTCCGGTCGGGATCAACTGATCTGTGACCCGCCCCTCGTCCGCTAACGCCTAGCGTTGGAGGCAACCAACGAATGGGAGCCGATATGGATCTGGCAATAGCTTTGGCCTGGGCAGCGAAAAGGACCGACGGCGTACTGATCACGCTTCGCGCCGACGGGCGAGCGCAGTCCTCGGATATCTCCTATTTCAGTGACGGCCCGTCGATGCTTATTTCGGTGACGCACGACCGGGCGAAAACGAAGAACATGCAGCGCGAACCCCGTGTCGTTTTGCATGTGACCGATCGGCCCTCGTGGTCGTATCTGTCCTTCGACGGTCGGGTCGAACTCACACCGTTTACCACTGCGATCGATGACGCCGTGAACGATCAGCTGGTTGCCTACTACGAAGCGGTGGCCGGCAAGCCGCACCCGAACTGGGACGAGTACCGCCAGGCGATGGTGGACGAGGGCCGGTTGCTGGCGAGGGTCACGCCGACCTCTGTCGTCGGACAGATCAACTCGGGTCGCTGAACGGCGAAAGGTCATCCGCTCTGGCCAGTTGGCGTGTGGACGTCTACCAGACGAAGAGGTCTGGCACATTCACGCTGAAGCCCGGAAGGATGGGCGACACGAGGAGTGTTCCGTCATGTTCGGTTTCCGAGCCGGAGACGATGGACGAGTCGGATCCGGCCCGAAGGATGAGCACACTCTGGGCGTTGGGATCGATGAGCCAGTACTCGGGGATGCCAAGTGTTCGATAGTCGTTCGCCTTTCGCACGAGATCGAACCGCCGGGTACTGGGCGACAACACCTCGACAACAATCGCAGGGAGCCCCGTGAACGCCGCTGGTTCACCCGGGCCGGAGCACTGCTCAACCGCGAACCATGCGAGGTCGGGCTGATAGCCGCGATCGTTCTCGACCTTTACGAGTTGCTGCGTCGTTGCCTCGCCAAGCCGATGCCCGTCGTATTCGTGCCACCGGTCGAGTGCGATAATCAGCGTGCGATCGACATAGGTCCAGCGTAGCAACGGGGTGTAACAGGGACAGCTGCGCGTTAGCTCCAGAGCGTGACGTAGACGGGAGGTTTGAATTTGCTGCGGGGGATGCCGCCGTCGGCTTGGTGCATGGCTTGCATGGCGTCGGGGGTGGAGAGGTAGCGCTGCAGCTTTGCGACCAGTGGCCGGCGGCGATCACCGGCGAGAGCGCTGACATACCACAAGCGTTCGGCGCTGAAGTCGACCACGTTCAAGCGGATCAGGCGCGATGACGATGACGCGCGTTGCCACAGGTGCTCGACGACCGGCACGATGCCGCTGCCCTCCACCGCGGCCGCACACGCAGTCGACTGGTTTGCGAAGACGGTGATGCGCTCGGGCACGATACCGAGTTGCGTCAGCACTTCGCCGACGGGCGAGCTTGGGTCGCTGCCTTCCGGGTCGACCAACCAGCGCTCATCGGCCAGCTGGCGCACTCGGATATCGGCGAAACGGGCGAGGCGGTGCTTGGCGGAGGCCACGAACGCGATTCGATAGCGCATCAGCGGCTCGCAACTCAGGCCATCGCGAGCCGCACTCGGAATTGCAGGTCCGAGCGCAACATCGGCCAGACGCTCCTGGAGCAGAGCAGTCATCTCTGGCGTCGCGGTGATGCCCAACGTCGCCTCCACGTGGCCCACCCGAGCCGTGAACGACTGCAACAGCGCGGGCGCGACCGCGTGACCGATCGTGCTGGTTGCAACAACTCTGAGTAAATCGGGCGCGCCCTGTGATTGGCGAACGGCCGCTTCGGCGTCTTCTGCGAGGTGCACCATCTGCGATGCGATACTCACGACGCGCTGGCCGGCGCTGGTCAGCTCCATGCCCGTCGGCGTGCGAGTGAGCAGTTGATCGCCCAAACTTTGACGCAGCGCGGTCAGAGCTTGGGATACTGCCGGTTCGCTGACACCGAGCGCGGTTGCGGCCTGACGAAGGCTGCCGAGCCGGGCCACCAGCACAAAGACCTTGAGCTGGGTGAGCGTCACGAATCCGAGACTAGCTGTGAATTTCCGGGGAATCGTGTCGCGATAACCCTTCGCTTATGCGCCGGTTGACTTACTACTGAAACCCGGTCACAGTGACGATCGACACGCCGGGGGAATCGGCGTGCAACCTCGCAACCACCAAGGGGATTGATGCAGACACCACCACCTTTTGAGTATGAGCGCGCAACCAGCGTGTCTCATGCTTTGCAGCTACTCGAACATCACGGACCAGAAGCTCGCCTGCTGGCGGGTGGTCACAGCATGTTGCCGATGATGAAGCTGCGCATCGCTCGACCAGAGGTTTTGATCGACATCAACGATCTGGTCGGTGAACTGAACTACATCCGCATTGAAAACAATGAACTCTGCATCGGGGCCATGGCCCGCCACGCCGACGTGTTGAACTCAGCGCTCGTCGGTGAGCACTTCATGATTCTCCACGACGCCGAACGAGTAGTAGCCGACCCCATCGTGCGTAATCGCGGAACGGTCGGCGGCTCTCTCGGTCAGGCTGATCCCTCCGAAGATCTCTCGGCCGCGTTCGCTGCAGTGCATGCCAGCGTGGTGATCACGAACTCGTCCGGAACACGTTCGGTTTCATCCCGAGCGTTCTCTACGGGGTACTACGAGACAGTGTGTGGCCCGGCTGAGATGATCACCGAGGTGCGCATCCCGATCCGCCCTGGCGTCGGTAGCTCGTACCACAAGGTTGAGCGACGCATTGGTGACTGGGCCGTTGCCGCGGCCGGTGCATGCGTGTGGATGGATGGCGACACCGTCACCGACCTCGGCATCGGCATTACAGCGGTCGGTGCGCAACATCACTGCTCGCCGGAGGCCGAGGAAATCTTGCGCGGCAAGGTTGTTACCCCCGAACTCATCGAAGCGGCTGGGGCCATGGTGTCCTCAACCTGTGCGCCGCAGGCCGACCAGCGTGGGCCTGAAGATTACAAGCGGCACCTCGCCGGAGAACTCACCAAGCGCGCCCTGCGCTCGGCCATCGCACGAAGCAAAGGACTCGCAGGATGAAGGTAAATCTCACTGTCAACGGCGAAGCGCGCTCGGCCGACATCGAAGCGCGTCACCTGCTCGTGCACGTGTTGCGTGACGAGCTTGACCTCACCGGCACCCACTGGGGTTGCGACACATCCAACTGCGGTACGTGCGTGGTGTGGATGGACGGCGAGCCGGTGAAGAGTTGCACCGTGCTCGGCGTCATGGCCGACGGTCGCACCGTCGACACGGTTGAAGGTTTGGAGAAGGGCGGCGTGCTGGACCCGGTGCAGCAGGGCTTCATGGAGTGCCACGGACTGCAGTGCGGTTTCTGTACGCCAGGCATGATGATGACGGCGCGTTGGCTGCTGAACCACCACCCCAACCCAAGCGAAGCCGAAATCCGTGAGGCGATCTCCGGGCAGATCTGTCGTTGTACCGGTTACGACGGCATCGTGAAGTCGATCCAATGGGCTGCGGCCCACCCCGCCACCGAAGGAGCCTCGGCGTGACCATCATCGAAGAGCCAACAGCAGTACCAATGAGCAAGGCGGGCAATCCGATCGGGTTCGGCCGCATGATCCGTAAGGAAGATGCCCGCTTCGTGCGCGGTCATGGCAACTACGTCGACGACGTGAAGCTGCCTGGCATGCTCTACGGTGCGTTCCTGCGCAGCACCTTTGCCCACGCCAAGATCCTCTCTATCGACACCAGTGCAGCCGAGGCGCATCCGAAGGTGAAGGCCGTCATCACGGGCAAGACCCTCGAGTCCTTGGGCCTCGCCTGGATGCCCACCATGTCCTACGACACGCAAGCCGTGATGGCGACCGACAAGGTGCGCTTCCAGGGCCAAGAGGTGGCGTTTGTCGTGGCCGAGGACAAGTACTCGGCTCGTGACGCGCTCGAACTGATCGAAGTCGAGTACGAAGAACTGCCACCCGTTATGGACGCGCAACGAGCGATGGACGCTGGTGCGCCCATCATCCGTGACGACAAAGAGGGCAAGACCGACAACCACATCTTCGATTGGGAAGCCGGCGATCAGGCCAAGTGCGACGCCGTCTTTGCCAGCGCCGACGTGGTCGTGAAGCAGGACATGCTGTACCCACGCTGCCACCCGGCTCCGATGGAGACCTGCGGCTCGGTGGCCCATATGGACAAGATCACCGGCAAGCTCGTCCTGTGGTGCAACACCCAAGCACCCCACGCCCACCGCACGGTGTACGCGTTGGTGGCCGGTCTGCCCGAGCACAAGATCCAGGTGATCGCGCCCGACATCGGAGGCGGCTTCGGGAACAAGGTGCCGATCTACCCGGGCTACGTGTTGTCGATTGTTGGCTCCATCGTGACCGGCAAGCCCGTGAAGTGGATGGAGGACCGAAGCGAGAACCTTATGTCCACCGGCTTCGCCCGGGACTATCACATGCAGGGCGAGATCGCGGCCACGAAGGAAGGCAAGATCCTCGGCCTCCGGGTCAACGTTTTGGCCGACCACGGTGCGTTCAACGCCACCGCACAGCCCACCAACTACCCGGCTGGGTTCTTCCACATCTTCACCGGCTCGTACGACTACGGCGCCGCGCACTGCAAGGTGACCGGCGTCTACACCAACAAAGCACCCGGCGGCGTGGCCTATGCCTGTTCGTTCCGCGTGACCGAAGCGGTGTACTTGGTGGAACGAATTGTTGACTGCTTGGCCGACGAGTTGAAGATGGACCCGGCCGCGTTGCGCATGCAGAACCTGTTGCGCCCCGAGCAGTTCCCGTACACCACACCCACCGGGTGGGAGTACGACTCTGGCGACTATCCGGCCACGCTCAAGATGGCCATGGAGATCGCCGGCTACGACGAATTGCGCAAGGAGCAGGCCGAGAAGCGGGCCAAGGGTGAGTTCATGGGCATCGGCCTCAGCTTCTTCACCGAAGGCGTCGGCGCTGGTCCGCGTAAGCACATGGACATCCTTGGCCTCGGCATGGCCGACGGTGCCGAACTGCGCATCCACCCGACCGGCAAGGCGCAGCTTCGCCTTTCGGTGCAGACCCAGGGTCAGGGTCACGAGACCACGTTTGCGCAGATCGTTTCGCACGAGTTGGGTATCCCACCGGAGGACGTCGAAGTCATCCACGGTGACACCGACAACACACCGTTCGGTCTCGGAACCTACGGCTCACGCTCCACACCCGTGTCGGGTGCGGCGGCGGCGGTTGTCGCTCGCAAGGTTCGCGATCGGGCCAAGATCGTGGCTGCGGCCGCGCTCGAATGCTCGGTGGATGACCTCGAGTGGGAACTCGGTCGCTTCTTCGTGAAGGGTGACCATGAGAAGGGCAAGACCATCCAGGAAATTGCGATGGCCGCCCACTCCACCCTTGAGTTGCCCGAAGGTGTCGAGGGTCATCTCGATGGCACCACGGTGTACAACCCGCCGAACCTCACCTATCCCTACGGCGCCTACATCTGCGTGGTCGATGTCGACCCACTCACGGGTGCGGTGAAGGTGCGTCGCTTCATCGCCGTGGACGACTGCGGTCCTCGTATCAACCCGATGATCGTCGATGGTCAGGTGCACGGTGGCCTGGTCGACGGCATCGGTATGGCGCTCATGGAAGTCATCGCGTTCGACCCGCAGGGCAACAACCTCGGTGCGTCGTTCATGGATTACCTGTTGCCCACCGCAATGGAGTGCCCGAGCTTCGAGTTGGGTGCCACGTACACGCCGTCGCCGCACCATCCCCTCGGCATGAAGGGCATCGGTGAATCGGCCACGGTTGGTTCGCCGGCCGCAGTCGTGAATGCGGTCATCGATGCGCTCAAGCCCTACGGCATTCGTCATGCCGACATGCCGTTCACGCCGGCACAGGTGTGGCGTACGGTGCAGGGACGGCCGCTGCGAATGGATATGGCAATCGAATGAGCAGACCCGAAATCATCGAACGGGCCACAGAGTTACGCTCGCAACGAGTGCCGTTCGTGCACGCTCGGGTGGTGCTGGCGGAACGTCCCACCAGCGCCAAACCGGGCGACGAGGCAGTCATTCTGGGCGATGGCACGATCGTTGGTTTCGTCGGAGGGAATTGCGCGGAGTCGACAGTGCGAGCCCAAGCGCTCGCCCTGCTCGACTCCGGCGATTCCGTCCTGCTGCGCATTTCACCCACGCCCGAACCCGATCAACCGGGCAAAGTCGTGGTGCACAACCCGTGCCTCTCCGGAGGCACTCTGGAGATCTTTCTCGCGCCCGAAATTCCCGTGCCGCTCGTGGTAGTGCTCGGTGATTCGCCCGTTGCGCGAGCGCTGGTGAGTCTCGGTGGACCGCTTCGGTATGACATGCACGTGTACGACGGCGCACTGCCTGCCGACGCAGCCGCGGTGGTGGTTGCATCGCATGGTCGCGACGAGGAGCAGGTGTTGTCCGATGCGATTCGCGCAGGCGTGCCGTACGTCGGCCTGGTCGCATCACGCAAGCGCGGTGAGGCCGTCGTTGCTTCACTCGACATGTGTGGCTCGATGAAGGGCCGCATCATTACACCCGCCGGCCTCGACGTCGGCGCTCGCTCACCCGAGGAGGTGGCGCTTTCGATCCTCGCTGACATCGTTGCCCGCCGTCCGCAACCGAGCGGCCGCCCAATCTCCACCGAGGGCGCCTCCACTGCCACCGCACTCGACCCGGTCTGTGGCATGACTGTTGCCACCGTCGAGTCCTCTCTGCACCTCGATCACGATGGCGAGTTGGTCTGGTTCTGCGGCAGCGGCTGCCTTCGGGCCTTCGCATCGAACCCAAGCGCATACGCAATCTCGTGAGCGACCTCGCCGACCTTCTTCCGAACGTCGCCGCGCTGCGCGAGCAGCTCGACGCGATGGATTATGTGGCCGACGAGGGCCTTGCGACCGCGCTGTTTTGCGCCGCGCGGTTGGCGCAGCCGTTGTTGCTTGAGGGCGAAGCAGGTGTTGGCAAGACCGAGGCCGCCAAGGCGCTAGCAGCCATGCTCGACACGCCACTCGTGCGGTTGCAGTGCTACGAGGGGATCGACTCGGGCGAGGCGCTGTACGAGTGGAATTACCCGCGTCAGTTGCTCGCGATTCGGCTGTCGGAAACGTCGTCCTCGACCCCAACCTCGGCTGGGGATCTCTTCACCGATGAATACCTCGTCGGCCGACCGTTGCTGCGCGCTTTGCAGCATCCCGGGCCGCGACCTGCCGTGTTGCTGGTTGACGAAATCGACCGTGCCGATGACGAGTTCGAGGCATTCCTGCTGGAGCTCCTTGCCGAATCGTCGGTCACTATTCCCGAGCTCGGCACCATCAAGGCCACCCACCCGCCGATCGTGATTCTCACGTCGAACCGCACCCGTGACCTGCACGATGCGCTGAAGCGTCGGTGCATCTATCACTGGATCGACTATCCCGATCTCGCCCGAGCCGTCGACATCGTCCGGCGTCGGGTGCCGTCGTCGATGCAACCGTTGGCCGAACACGTCGCTGCGGCAGTGAAACGCCTGCGGTCGCTCGACGTGCAAAAGCCGCCCGGCATCGCCGAGGCGATCAACTGGGCCGCCGCGCTCGATGTGCTCGGGATTGTTCGCCTTGATGCCGCCGCAGCCGAGCTCACCATCGGCTCTGTTCTGAAGTACCGCGAAGACGCCCAGGTCGCTGCCGAGAAAGGCTACGCCTGGGTGGCCGAGGGCTGATGAGCGATCTCGCGCTGGTTGCGGCGACGTTTGGCGATCGGTTGCACCAGGCGGGGCTGTCCACCACACCCGAGCGAAGTGGCCGGTTTGCCGAGATGTTTGACCTGATCGGCCCGACCACATATCACCAGTTGTACTGGACGGCCAGACTGGCGTTCGTGATCGATCTCGTCATGCTGGAGCGGTTTGAGGCGGTGTTCGCCGAGGTGTTTCGCGGTCGTGTCGATGTGGCCGACATCGTCCGCAATCCGAACGCGCCGGAGCGAGAGAATCCGCCCCAGGCCAGGGGCGAGGACAAGCAGGAGCGGCAAGGCAGCTCCGCCCCCAGCCAGGGCAACTCGCCGCCCGGCCTCACCACACCATCAACCGACACCAACGACGACGACAACGATGACGGTCGAGAAGCGCTGGTGGCTATGGCAGCGGAACACGATGCCCTGCGCTCAAAGGCCTTCGGCGTCTGCACGCCTGCGGAGTTGGAGCAACTCGGTCACCTGATCGCCCGCCTCCCGCTCGTGCCGCCGCTGCGCCGCGGGCGGCGACTGAAGCCGCACCACCATCGTGGCGAAATCCATTGGCGAGCCACATTGCGCCAGGCCCACCGCACGGGCGGGGACCCGATCCATCGCCAACTCCGACAGCCGCGCCTGCGTCCTCGACGCATCGTGTTGATTGCCGATGTGAGCGGGTCCATGGAGCACTACGCCCGCGCCTACCTGTATCTGTTGCACGGTGCGGTACGCGCCGTTGGAGCAGAGGCATTCGTTTTCTCCACAAGACTCACTCGTCTGACGCGTCTGCTCGGCGACCGGCATCCACAGCTCGCTCTGAACAAGGCGATGACGTCGGCGTCGGACTGGTCGGGCGGAACCAAGATCGGCGAAGCGCTCGCCGCATTCAACGACGGCTGGGGTCGGCGCGGTGTCGCCAGGGGAGCGGTAATTGTCATCGTGTCCGACGGCTGGGACTCCGGCGATGTCACCATTCTAGGACGTGAAATGGAACGCCTGGCCCGGCTGGCCGATCGCATCATCTGGGTGAATCCGCGCCGCCAGAACCCGACGTTTCAGCCGCTCACCGGTGGCATGGCCGCCGCCCTGCCGTTCGTCGATTCTTTCGTCAGCGGTCATTCCCTGGCCCACCTCGACGACGTTCTGGCCGCAATAGCAGGCAGGTGATTCTTCCTTCTCTCCGTGGTCGTCCACGAGACCCCCAATTCGGTTAAGCGGAGGCCTGCAGCCGGTTAAGGAACGGTCTGCAATGTCTGGTCCCTGCTCAAATCCTGCTTCTATGGAGAGAACTATCCGTTGTGGGCGCAGCAAGAGGTGGATTCGCATGACTCGTATACGGACAGTAAGTGTGGCTGCGCTGTCGGTCCTTGGCCTTCTTGCCCTGTCACTCTCCGCGTCGGAATGGGCCCGAGCAGAGATCTCCGTTGCGCCTGTCCAGTTCGAAGCAATCCGCTCGTACGGTGAGTCGGTGTCGTCGCACTTTCCCGATATTGGTGACTTCAACCACGACGGCAAGCCCGAGGTCATCTCATCGATCCAAAACGCCGATGGCACCTTCACCACGTTGGCGGGTGCCAACATCGGCCTCGGGGCGGTCGATCAATTCCCGGTGCAGGATCCCGCCAAGACCTTCCGCATCGCCGACCTGAACGGGGACGGTCTCGATGACATTCTTCAGATTCCGTACGGCGAGTGCTCCGGCGATACGCGCTATCGCACACGGGTCTTCCTCAACGTCGGCATCGGAACGTTTCGCGAAGACGCAGCGTTCACCAACCTCGGTCTACGCGGTCGAGGCGAGACAGTACTCGTGGCCGACTTCAACAACGACAGCAACCTCGACATCTTCATCCCGTTCTACAACCGTTCCGACGACCCGGCGAAGTGTTCGGCCTTCCCCAGTAACCCGTCCGCAACGTCGAATCATCTCCTGCGAAACGACTCCACCCCCGGCGCGTTGAAGTTCACCGATGTCACGGTCGGCTCGGGTGTAACGGTTCCGCTCAATGAACTTGATGCCGATGGCCAGGTGCCAATCGGGCCGGCCGAAGGCGCGCAGGCAGCCGATATCAACGGTGACGGCCTCATCGACTTCTTGGCCGGGCAACGTCTCTATCGAAACACCGGGAACTTCCGGTTCGAGGACTACACCGCGGCCGCCGGACTCCCGCGACCGGCGTGGAAGAACTTCGAAGAAGGCGCCAAGTTCATCGATTGGAACAACGACGGGCGGCTCGACATCGTAAGCAACGCCCAACGCGGAGCCGGGGTTGTCAACGGCAGCCAAAACCTTGGTCGTCTCCACCTCTACGAGCAAGCGGCGTCGTGCGCTCCCGGTGTCGCGATGTGCTTCAGTGAAGTCACGACCGGCCCCGACGGCGCGCCCATCGTGTCGGTCGCATCGGTCGGTGGCCGAGTGCCGCTTGTGCTTTGCGAGGCGTACGGGATGTGGGGTTACGACATCAACAATGATGGCTACGAAGACCTGGTCGTGTCCGGCACCGCCGACGCGTCGCTCGGCACGTGCGGCGCCTCTGCTCACCCGTGGCGCGTGCTGCTCAACAAGCGGGGTCAGGGTGGCGGATTCCAGGTCGCCAACGACGACGTGTTGTTCCGTGAACAACTCCCCTCCGGTGCGCTCGCTGCGAACCGCGTGTACGGCGGGCCGCTTCACGTTGCCTTCGCCGACTTCGACACCGACGGCCGCCCCGACATGGCGGTCTACGGCGCACCGGTCAACTCACCTGACGCCAGCCGGATGATCGGGTTCAACCGTTCGCCTGCGATCGGCACGTCGTTCTCCGTCATCGTGCAGGATGCCGCCGGCCACCGCACGCTGCAGGGCCGTGTCATTCGAGCGACCAAGGTTGGAGCAGCCAATCCGCCGGTCATCTCCCGGATGATCGACGGCGGATCGGGTTATCTGACAAGCAGTGAGTATCCGGTGATGGTCGGCACGCCCGACAGCGGCCCGTATCGGGTGGAAGTGACGTTGCCCAACGCGTCGGGACAGCTGGTTGTCGTCGCGGCCACGGCGCGCTCCGGTGAGGTCGTGACAATCACCAAGCCCGACGGTGCCCACCCCGGCGGTCAGGTCGACGTCCGAGGTCGCACGCTGGCCTCCACCGTGTTGAGCAGTGATGTCACCCGCTACGCCGGTACGGCGCCGACGCGACTCCTCGACACGCGGCCGACCTCGCTCATTGGCTACAACGGTCCGAAGCCTGGCCCAGGAGCGACCATCGTCTTAGCCGTCGGTACTGCGCCAAGCCCCGCCGTCGGTCCGATTGCGGCAGCATTGAACATTACGGCCACCGATGCCAACGGCGGGTTTGTGACGGTCTATCCGTGCGATCAGCCGCTGCCAACCGCGTCCAGTTTGAACCTCACGCCTGGGCTCACTGCCGCGAATCTGGTGCTGAGCAAACTCAGTCGTACCGGAACGGTCTGTATCTACACAGACCAGGGAACCCATCTCATTGCCGACCTGCAAGGGTTCTACCGCCAGGGCTCGCACTACGTTGCGCTGCAGCCCGAACGTCTGCTCGATACTCGCCCCGGAGCGCCCATCGGATACGACGGCGCCAAGCCCGGTGATGGAGCGATCGTCACCATTACCGTCGCCGGTTCGGGAGGCAGGGTGCCGTTGAACAACAACGGCGTGGTCCTCAACGTGACCGGCACTGAGGCAGACGCCGGGTTCGTCACGGCTTACCCGTGCGACTCGCCAGTTCCAACTGCGTCGAACTTGAATTTCACGCCGGGCTCTACTCGACCGAACCTGGTGATCGTGAAGGCCTCCGCAACCGGAAAGGTCTGTCTGTTCACCGAGCACCCGGCCCATCTGCTCGCAGACTTGGTCGGCTACTACCCAAGCGGGGACGAATTCACCAGCACGCAGCCAACTCGAGTGCTTGATACGAGACCCGGCTCGCCACTCGGCTACAGCGGGCCGCGTCCTGAGGCTGGGAGGACAGTCCACGCCAAGGTGGTCGGCCCCGGTTTGGCGCCGGTCGGGACCCGCCAAGTGGTGGTGAACGTGACGGCTACCGACGCTGACGGCGGCTTCCTCACCGTGTACCCCTGCGGAGAACCAATCCCTACTGCGTCCAACCTGAATCTCGTGCCCGGCGATACCCGACCAAACCTTGTCATTGCCAGCGTCGTTGGCAGCGAGGTCTGCATCTTCACGGACAGCGCGTCTCACCTTCTCGTCGATCTGTCCGGCTGGTATCGGCCCTAAGCACAGGCCCCGATCTCAGGCCCTGGTCTGGGATCGGGCCAGGCTGATCGTGGACGACAGGGCAAGAACCACGCCCAACCCGGCAGCCGGCCGCCAGCCCGGGCGCACATTGTCACCGAGTATCAGCCATCCAATCGTGGTGGCGACCACGATCTCGGTGGCCCACAGCACGGCGGTTACCGAGCCGACGTGACCTGCCTCCAGCGCCCGCGCGTACGACACGAGTCCGATCGTGCCGAATCCAACGACAGCCCAGGCAAGCGGAGACCGAACCACGTGCAGTATGCCCTCATCGAAATGGGTGGCGCGCGCCGCGAACAAGCTGCTGGCGAACGACAGTCCGGCGATAATGGCGGACACGAATGGTGATGTGCGACCGAGCAAGGCACTCAGGGCAGCGACGATCGGGACGGCGAGAAGTACGGCCAAACTGACGCGATTCGAGGGCACCTCGGCGATGTCCAGATCGGCCGAAGCACCGATCAGCACCATGCCAAACACCGTCAGCGCTATGGCCACCAGATCGATGCGATGAAGGCGCGTGTGCATCACGAAATGGGCCAGCACCACGGTGACCGCCAGGCTACTGGCCACGATCGTCTGGGTTGCGAACAACGGGAGGCGCCGCAGCGAGAAGACCGTCATGGCCCACGCCACCAGATCGCAGCCGAGCCCACCCAGGTAAGGCATCTGGCGGGCGACAAGGAGAAAGCTCGCTCGACCGGGCACGGTGGACGAGGCTCGTCGGGCACCCACCGCCTGCAGTACTGCGCCAACGCCATAGACGAAGGCTGCTAGGACTGCCGCTCCGAGCGACAGGATCACGAGACACCCACTCCATTCCGCACGTCGATACCCAATGTTACCCGTCGGTCTCTCGGGTAGTATGGCTCAGCCGACGGGAACTCCGGTGCTCACGTTCTTGACGCCGGAACACGCGGATCGCGCTCGGCGGATCATGCCCGGTACCATGACCATGTGACGCGCCTGTTTCCTCCTCTTGATCAGGGGAGTGTCAGAGAGGGCATCCGCTCGATGGCGCCCGCCACGCTTGCGCTGGCGGCGTGGGGAGTCGTGACCGGCGTGGCTATGGTGAAGGGCGGGCTGCCCGTTGGTGTAGCTCTGGTGTTCAGTCTGGTGGCGTATGCAGGTACGGCGCAGTTGGCTACGTTGCCGCTCATCCTCGTGCATGCACCGTGGCCGCTGGTGATGGTGACGGCCACGTTCATCAGCTTGCGCTTCGTCATTTTCTCCGCCGGTATCCGTAGCGCGTTCGTTCGACTTCCGCTTCGTCAGCGACTGGCCAGCGCCTATTTCCAGGGTGACCTGCCCTTCGTGCTGTTCAGTAAACGCTTCGGTACGGTGGACCACGACGGAAACGAGACGCACTGGGGCTTCTACTACGGCGCCGCGCTCACGTGTTTCGTCGTGTGGCACGTCTCCGCAGTGACGGGCATCCTGCTTGGCAGCCTGGCCCCGACCTCGTGGGGTCTTGATCTGGCAGCCGCGCTCGCCATCACCGCCGTGCTGATTCCGATGGTCACCAACGTACCGGCCGTCGTTGGACTGATCGTGACCAGCGTGCTCGCGGTGCTCACGATTCGAGTGCCACTGCGGTTGGGTCTGCTCGCATCCATCGTTTGCGGCCTGGCCGCGGCCTTGGCCGTCGAAACGGTTCTCGATCGACGAACCTCGCCCGTAGTTCACACAGTGGAGACGTTGTGACGGGCGTGCACGACGTGCCCTATCTCGTCGTAACTATCGGTTGTGTTGCGGCGGTGTCGTTTCTGAGCAGAGCCAGTTTCGCGTTCCTGCCCGAGTCAGTGAAGCTGCCACCCAGAGTTCAGCGATCGTTGCGTCACGCACCGGTCTGCGCGCTTGCGGCCATCGTGGCGCCGGCAGTTTTCACCGAGCACGGAGTGAGTGCGCTCAGCGTGCACAACTACCGCATCTGGGCAGTGCTGGCGGCGGGCGCGGTGTTCGCCAAAACCCGCAACATGCTGGCCATGATGGTGGTCGGCATGGCGGTCTTCACCGCGCTCCGCCTGGCGTAGACGTGGCCGGTCGGTCAGGCGGTGGCGACGGCTTTGAGGATGTCGATACGGGCCGCTCGGCGGGCGGGCATGAGAGCGGCCCCGACGCCGGCGATCGTGGCGATGGCGGTGATGGTGGCGAGCGACCCGAGGGGAACGACGAGTCGTCCGAAGCCCTGCGTGGCGATCGCGCGAACCATCGCCCAGCCGAGGAACGAGCCGATGGCGAGACCGAGACCGGCGCCGAACAGCGCGATGATGACCGACTCCCAACGGACGGACGAGCGCACCTGAGCACGACTCATACCTACAGCACGCAACAAGCCGAGTTCACGCTTGCGCTCATGGATCGACAACGCCAACGTGTTGGCGATGCCGAGCAACGCGATGAGCACGGCAAGCCCGAGGAGGGCGTACATCAGCGTGAGGATCGTGTTGATGTTGCCGTTCTGCTGTGTGATGAACGCTTTGGTCGTAAGGACCTTCGCGGTCGGATAGGTCGCTGCGGCACGATCGATCACCGCGACGTCGTCAGCATCGACATAGATCCGAGCGTCGATATGCGTCGGAAGGTTCGCGTCGAACGCGGCCACGTCGACGAACTGATTGCCGAAGAACTGCACAGCATGGTCGTAGATGGCCCGAACCTTGAACGTCACTGACCCGGTCGGGAAGGTGATCGTTCGTACGTCGCCGAGCTTCACGGCGTCCGGTCCGGTTTCAGCCTTGACGGCGATGCCGTCGGCGCCAAGTTGGCCGAGTTCGCCGGTGATGTGTCCGAGGTCGAACAGCGTGGCGATCGTTGCGGTGTCGTACGCACTCAGGAAGCCGGGAGCGCCATTGATCTCGACTGCGCTGTTGCGTTGTTCGGCGACCGCGTGGACTCCGGGCTGGGTCCGGAGGTCGGCCGCGAGTTGTGGCGTCAATCCGCTGCTGCTGTCTTCGGCTCCGGAGTCGATGACCGCCGTTCCGCGGAAGTCACGGCGGAATTCTCCGGCGCCCGATGACTTGACCGATGCGGCGAAGATCGTCAGGAAGCTCACGAGGGCGACACCGATCATGAGCGACGACGCCGTTCGTGCGGTGCGCGTGGGGTTTCGCATGGCGTTCTGCTGGGCAATCGAGCCTGCGGTGCCGCGCAGTTTGGCGATCGGCGAGCCCAATGCGGCGGCGATGGGACGAGCGAGCACCGGTCCGAGTATCGAGACGGCGAGGAACAGCGCGACAGCACCAACGCCGACAATCTTGGCGCTCGTGGCATTGAGCCCGACAAGCAACGTTGTCGCCGCGAGCGCGGTGGCAACGACGCCAGTCACGATCCTTCGAACCGAGATTGCAGAGCGATCTTGGGCCACGTCACGCAGCGCTGTGATGGGTGCCACCTTCGACGCTCGGCGAGCGGGCATGACTGCTGATGCGAGCGTGATCGCGAAGCCGACAGCAATTGAGGTGACGACAGTTGTCGTCGTAATCACCGTGGTGCCGACGGGAATGTCGACACCGAGCGAGCTGAACAACGACGAGCAAAACCTTCGCCACGCCGATCCCGGCCATGAGGCCAACACCTGAGGCGACAAGCCCCGTGACCGCGGCCTCGGCGAGGACGGCCAGGCGAACCTGGCGACCACTTGCGCCGACTGCTCGGAGCAACGCCATCTCCTTCGTGCGTTGCGACACGATGATCGAGAACGTGTTGTTGATGATGAACGCACCCACGAACAGGGCAATAAGGGCGAACATCGTCAAGAACACACCGAACTGGCTGACGTTCTTGTTTATGTCGTCCTGGTGCTCCTTGGTGAGCGTCGCGCCTGAGATCACCTCGTTCGATCCACCGACGATCGGCGCGAGACGGGTCACCAATGTATCGTGGCGAAACCGCGTTCCGGGCGGTGACGGCAATCGCGTCGACCTGACCGACGTCGTTCAGCACGGCCTGGGCCGTGATGTCGTCGAACAGCACGATGGCAAGTGCCCCGGGCGTGTCCACATTGCCGAAACGGACGACGCCGACAATGGTCGCCGGGCGAGGCTCACCTGCCGACAGCACGGTGGTTCGATCACCGACATGCAGCTTGGCCACATCGGCGGAGTGTTTGTCGATCGCGACTTCGTCAGCACCTGACGGAGCGCGGCCGGAGCTGATCGTGAACGGGTTGAGTTCCGGAACGGTCACCCAGTTCATACCGAGCACTCCGGTGTTGGGAGTGCCGACGGCCTTACCGGCGTTGTCGAGGATCTGGGCGTAGCCCGACACGACGATGCTGGCCTGCTCGACACCATCGACACCGCGAACCGCGTCGAGCAACGTGGCGTCGATCGGACGTGCACTCTGGCCGTAGCCGAGGCCGAGCGGGCTGGCGCCTCGGATGTAGGCATCGGTGCCGGCGTCGGCGTTGGCCAGCACCGTGTTGAAGGTGCCCTTGATGGTGTCGGTGAGGATGAGGGTGCCGGCGAGGAACGCGACGCCGAGGATGACCGCGAAGGCGGTCGCGAAGAGCCGCATCTTGTTGGCGGCGAGCTGCTTGAGTGTGAGTTTGGCGATCATGACGGGCTCAGCTTCCGAAGTTCTTGAGGTGGTCGAGGACGGTGGCGGCGGTTGGTTCGGCGAGGTCGCCGACGATGTGTCCGTCGGCGAGAAAGACGGCTCGGTCGGCGTACGCGGCGGCGGTCGGGTCGTGGGTGACCATTACGACGGTCTGGTCGAGTTCCCGAACGGCGTTGCGCAGGAACGACAAGATCTCAGAGCCGGCTCGCGAGTCGAGATTGCCGGTGGGTTCGTCGGCGAAGATGATCTCGGGCCGCGATGCAAGGGCACGCGCCACGGCGACGCGCTGCTGCTGACCACCGGAGAGTTCCGACGGCCGATGCGTCAAGCGGGTGCGAAGCCCGACGGTGTCGACCACGTGGTCCAGCCAGGCCTGATCGGGCTTTCGGCCGGCGAGTGACATCGGCAGGGTGATGTTCTCCAAGGCGTTCAACGTCGGGATGAGGTTGAACGACTGGAACACGAACCCGATGCGATCGCGTCGCAACAGCGTGAGTTCCTTGTCTCGCAGGCCGGAGAGATCGATGTCGCCGATGCGAATCGAGCCCGATGTCAGTGTGTCGAGCCCGGCGAGGCAGTGGAGCAGCGTCGATTTCCCCGAACCGGACGGGCCCATCATTGCGGTGAACCGTCCGGCTTCGAAGCCGACGCTCACACCGTCGAGCGCATGGACTATGGCATCACGGGTTCCGTAGGTTTTCGTGGCGTCGGTGGCGACGGCGGCCAGGCGGCGGTGCGTCGGTTGGGTCACGGGTGGCGGTTGGAGGAGTGCGGTAGTTGTCATGCCAACCACGATGCGCCTGCCGTTGTCATCAGGCATCGGGCTAGCGTCCGTCGTTCGCGTCGACAGGGATGGAAACTCGGCCCGACGTATCGCCCTGCAGAGGCACGCCGATCTCATCCTGTGGGCCGATGTGGGCCAGCGACAGGAAGGGTTACGGTCTGGTGGTGAGATTCCTGCGAGTTCTGCGGCGTGATGTCCGCTCGCACGCGTGGGACTACTCGGTGGCCATCACGATGATCGGCGTCGCAATCGTTGCACTTATCACCAGGATCGACGTCGAGGATGCCGATCGCTACCAATTCAGCGCGGACACGTGGTGGAGCTGGGTCGTCACGATCGCGGTCTGCGCCACCCTCGTCGGTCGTCGCCGGTGGCCCCTGTACACGCTCGCCGCAGGCGTTGTGCTCATCCTGCCGCTCGAACTCGGCGGCCACCGCGACAGCATCGCCTTCTTCGCCTTGGTCATCGCGGTGTACAGCGTCGCCGCGTACGAACCTCTTCGATTGGCATGGCGTGGCATAGCGATGATTGGTGGGTTCTACGCCACGTTGGTACTCGTGGGGCAAACGACCCTTTCGGCCGCGCCCCTCGTCGGCAACCTCCTGCTCGCCACAGGTTTCGCGCTCGGAAGGATTATTCGACGAGCCCGGGCACGGCAGGAACGCGAAGCCGCAGCGGCTATTGAACGAGGTGCCGAAGCCGTCGTGTCCGCCGACCTGCAAGCTGCGGACGACCGCGTGCGCTTGGCTCAGGAACTGCACGACGTGGTCGCCCATTCGTTGAGCGTCATAGCGGTCCAGGCCGGCATCGGTGCTCACCTCATCGACCGCCAACCAGCCGAAGCGGCCCAGGCGCTCGGTGCGATTCGAACCACGAGTGCCACCGCTGCGGCCGAGGTCGCTCGTCTCGTCTCCATCCTTCGCGACGGCGCATCAAACGATGCAATCTCCGCGCCGACGCTCAACGATCTGCACGAGCTCGTCGAGCACATCCGCGCCGCAGGAATACCGCTTACCTACACAGCGACCGGCGACTTCGATCGACTTCCGCCAGGAGTCTCCCTGGCGGCGTATCGAATCGTGCAGGAAGCGCTGACAAACGTCGTCCGCCACGCTGGACGAGCAGAGGCCACCGTCACCGTTCACGTGTCCGATGAGCAGATCGACATTCGTATAGTGGACAACGGGCGTGGGAGCAGACGCGGCACTCGAGCGGAGTGCTACCGACGGCCATGGGCTCATTGGGATGCGGGAACGGGCCGAGATGTACGGTGGGGATGTGCGCTCCGGACCTCAGCCGGGCGGAGGATTCCGGGTTCACGCGACCCTGCGGTATCTCGACGAACCGTGGATTGCGCATGAACTCGTCACGAAGCCGATCGTGCGATCGACCAGCCTGCTTGACGCGGTTCTGACTCCGCGTCGGCTCCCGACATGGGCATGGGACCTATCGCTGGCAATCATCATGGCCGGGTTCGCGGCCCTGGAAATCGTCGCGACCGATCCGGCCGCCGGAGGGCCGCGGTACACCGCTACCGACGCGTGGGGATGGCTACTCCGAATTGGATGCTGTCTTGCGCTCGCGCTGCGGCGGCGATGTCCGACCATCGCACTTGCCACGAGCTGGCTGTTCGGTCTCGCCCTCACGTTCGGCGACTACCAGGTGGGCGTCGCAGTCTTCGCGCTCTGGATTGGTATCTACACGGTCGCGAGCTACGCCAGCATCCGACGACTCGTCGGCGCAGTTGTCGGAACGTACGCAGGCGTTGCACTGGTTGTCTGGTCCAAGCCGCCGGACCTCACCGCCGCCGGGGCTGCTTGGCTCAGCGTCATTCTTACCGCATCGGCCGTCGCCGGCTTCGTCGTCCGACGGGACCGTGAGCGCCGCAACACCTATCTGGCGGAACGCACGAGCGTCGCCGATGCTCACGCCCGACGCGCCCGACTGGCGATAACCACCGAACGACTTCGCATCGCTGACGAGCTCAGCACTATTCTCACCCGTTCGATCGACGCCATCGCAAGCGAGTCCGTCAAAGGATCGCAACCGGTAGATCTTGATCCGGTCGCGGCGCGTCGATCCCTGGAGGCGATTTCCACGATCAGTCGGGATTCGTTGAACGATCTACGACGCGTCCTCAAACGAATGCGAACGGAGAATGACCCAGCGATCTACGCGCCGATCGCCCCGACCTTTGACGTAGTAGCAGCAGGAGACCAACGATGACTTCGCCGATTCGAGTCGTTGTCGCCGACGACCAGGCACTCGTCCGCAGCGGATTCCTCGCATTGTTGCGTTCGGAGGACGGCGTCGAAGTCGTCGGCGAAGCGGCCAACGGGTACGAGGCGGTGAAGATCGCGAAGGCTGCACGACCCGACGTGATCCTCATGGATATCCGGATGCCCGAGATGGATGGGCTGGAAGCCACGAGACTCATCACCGCAGACCGCGCATTGGCCGCGGTTCGCATACTCGTGCTCACCACCTTCGATCTCGACGCCTATGTCCACGAGGCGCTGCGAGCCGGAGCCTCCGGCTTCCTGTTGAAGGACACCCTTCCCGCCGAGCTGCTGGCCGCCGTGCGCGTCGTGGCCGCCGGCGAAGCCCTGCTCGCGCCAAGCATCACCCGACGGCTGATCGAAGACTTCGTGAGCCGACCGATCGCGCCCGTCGATGACGCCCGGCTTGATCAGCTCACCAGCCGCGAACGCGAGGTACTCGCCGCCGTGGCGAAAGGACTGTCCAACGCCGACCTCGCCGACGCGTTATTCATGAGCCACGCCACTGCGAAGACGCACGTGAGCCACCTCCTCACCAAGTTCGCCGCCCGCGACCGCGCCCAACTCGTCGTCGTCGCCTACGAGACCGGACTCGTCACCCCCGGCCAGACCTGACCGCCTCCCTCAATCCCACAAATGTAGGACCCATTGTGCCTTTTGGTAGATCATCGTGACGGTACGCGAACACAGACTGTCCAGGGCAGGTAGGGCGAACGCACGCGATGTCACGCATCGACCCGGGAGGTGGTCGCCGGTGCGACCGAAGTACGACTCGTCGGTCTCTCCGGGCACGGGATCACCGCCGTAAGCACTCGACGCCGGCAGCCGGTGACCAGTACGGGCGAGGTACGAATCCTCGGTCTCTCCGGGCACGCGATCACCGCCGTACCCTGGTTCCGGACCGTTGTAAACGGTGTCCGCGGTAGATGGCACTGAAGCCTCTGCCTGAAGTGCGCCGCCGGTAAAGATAACAAGCACGCCGAGGGCGCAGACCGATCGGATGACACGGGGGTGGAAGCAGTTGAAGTGGTCAGCGTGCTTGGGCATGGTGCTACCTCCATTGCAGAGTCGATGGCTGGTTCGGATTCGGGCCGCCGTGCGCTCAACCGGTGGAACCTGGGCTATTACCCCCAGCGATGCGGGTCGTCGGGGTTGATGCCGAGGCAGAGTTTGCCGATCAGTTCGTGGGCGAGGAAGGTGTTGCCGGGGTGGAAGCGGCCCATCCGGACGTCACGGTAAATCTGTTCCAACCGGTTTCGTTTGAATGCTGCCGCGCCCCCGGAGAGATCCATGGCCCGGTCGACGATCTCGAAGGCCTTGTTGATCACGGTGTGCCTGGTGCCGACGATTCGCACGGGCCAGTCCTGGTGGGCGACGCCGGTTGCCCAGTCGGTGGTGGTGCGTTCCAGGAGTGCCTCGGCGGCGTCGTAGTCCATGCGCATCTCGGCAACGTTGTGTTGCACTTCCGGGTGGTGGGCCATCGATCGTGTCAACGCGATCGATGTGCGTTGTGGCATCCGCTCGAGGGTGATGTCGAACGCTCGGCGTGCTGCGCCAAGATAGACGGACGCGAAGCCCGTCAGGGCCCAGGCGAACACCGAAACCTGGAATGGCCCTGCACCGGCGAAGCCCGCCGGACACACGAGCGGCACCAGAGCGTCGGGTACAAAGGCGCCATCGAGGATCGTGTCGTGGCTTTGAGTGGCGCGCATGCCCAACGTGTCCCACGTTTCGACGATGTGGTAGCCGTCGGAGTTGCGTGGCAGGAAACCGTGGACGATGCGTGGTGCGGCCGGGTCTGAGGTGTCCATGGCGTGAAAGCCGGCGTAGGTCCACACCGGCGAGAGGCTGCCGAAGATCTTGTGCCCGTTGATCCGCCATCCTCCGTCGCATCGTTCGGCACTGGCACTGGAAAGCAGCAGAGGGATGTCGTTTCCGGCTTCGCCATGGATCGCCGCGAACACCTCTCCGTCAGCCGCTTTCTCAAGGATCCAGCGGCACGATTCATCGCCGGCCCGTAGCAGGTCGGCGGCCACCCCGGTCCAGTACACGTGCATGTTCACAGCGATTGCCGTTGCCGGCGCGACGTAGGCGAGGCGACGGATCAGCTTGGAGACTTCGTCGAGCGCGAGCCCGCTTCCGCCGAGCTCGGTGGGTACGGCGATCTTTAAGAAGCCGGACCGGACAAGCTCGTCAAAGTCTTCGGTGAAGAAGCGGTTGTCGCGGTCGTACTCAGGGGCCCGTTCGTCGAAGTGTGCGAGCATCTCATCGGTCAACACGGCTGCTTTGGTGATCGTCGACATGGCGAACTTCCTTTCCATTGGATATGTCGACCGTACGCTCGTGTTCGCTGGCTGTCATCGACAGGTCTGACCGTTGTGACGGTGCGCTGTTCGCTTCCTTTCGCACCTCCACTGGTCAGACCTGACTACTGCCTTCCGGCCGGTTCCGAACGATCCGGTTTCGTACGGCGTACGCGGCAGCCTCGGTCCGGTTCGTGCAACCGGTCTTTTGCAGGATCGTCCGGACGTGATTGGCAACTGTGTTGGAGCTGATGAACAGTCGAGTGCCGACCTCGCGGTTCGAGAGCCCCTTGGCCACTAGGTCAAGCACCTCGGCTTCGCGTGCCGAGAGCCCGTCGGGGAGGGTGACCGCGCACGAAACCTTTGGGGTCGCGACAGGCTTGGCTCGTTCGGCGAGACTGGCCATGCCGAGTTCAACGGCGATGGAGTGGGCGGCCGCGCGCAGGTCCTCTCGATCACCGAGTGCCGTCGCCCACTCAAGCTGCGTTCGGGCGATCCAGACGGGTGAGCCGCTGAGATCGGCCAGTTCCAACGCTGCTTGGAAATGGTGTTCGGCTTCGGCTCGTCGGCCGAGCAGTACGGCGAGGCCGCCCATCAGTCGTTCGGCTGGACCGAAGTTCATCGTGAACGCTGCCATCATCGTGAGCCCCCGGAATGGTTGGAGCTCGTCGTACAACACTTGGGCTTGATCGAGATCGCCCAGGGCGACGCACACTTCTGCAAGGAACGTGAGACTGCACGGCCACATCGAGTCGCGAGGAACGGCCTCGAACCTGCCCGGCGCCATTGAGGCGAACTCGTGTCGGGCGTCGTCGAGCATGCCTATCTCTGCGTAGAGAGCGGCGAGCCCGGGCCGCCACACCGGCTCGTTCGGATCGAGCTTGGCGGCTGACCGCATTATGGGTGCGACTTCGCGGAGGCGACCTTGCTCGCGTCGGACGGCATACATGTGCACGCCGTAGACGCCCTGGGCGGATTCGATGCCTATGCTCAGGCCGCGTTCGTAGGTCTCGTTTGCCCGCCGTTCGGCTTCGTCGAAGCGTCCGGCCAGGAGGGCAAGCAGGACCTCGTGGCACTCGGCATAATGGGCGAACAGCACGAAACGTTCCCGGCCCGCGACCTGAGCCATGGTACGAGCCGCGGCAGCGGAGTCGCCGATCCGCCCGACATACAGCGTGCCCCGGGAGTAGATGTGCAGCGCGTACGTGTATCGCCACGCATCTCCGAGGCGCAGCGCCAACTCGCGGCACTTGGCCGCGTTCTCCAGGTAGGCGACAGCGTCTGACTCGATTGTGTGGTTCTTGCAGATCAAGCAGTACAACAAGAGCGGATCGTCGCCTAGGCGGCGGGCGGCGGCTACGGCCTCATCGGCAACGTGGCGGGCCTCTTCCGACCGATCACCGACAAGTGCCAACGCCCGCGCCAGCGACGCCTGAAGTCGGATACGCAGCTCGTTGTCCTTATCGTCGAGCAGCGCGAGTGAAGCGCGGGTCAGATCCACGGACCGTTCGCTGTGAACGCCCCACAGAGCTTGGCTCTCGCCGAACCCTAGCGCTGCTCTCCCAGCTTGTTCGATGCTGCCGGCACGACTGGCGCCGTTGAAGGCGGCGGCGAAGTCGATACCGGAGCTCGCAATGTCGCCCGCCCGACTTCGGGCGTCGCCGAGTTCGAGCAGAACGTCGATGGCCTCGGTTGTGCCGTGTCCTGCGAGTTCACGGGCGGCCTCGAGGTGGGCGACAGCGGCATCATACGTGCCCGATCGCACCGCTTGGGCCGCGGCGCGGCGACTGTAGTGAAGCGCCCTGGCCTCACTACCGAGCCGCGCCGAGGCCACGAAGTGGCGGGCGAGATCAGCAAGCACCGGTTCCAGATCGGGCTGATGGACGGCCTCCATGGCTTCGCCCAGGCTTCGATGGAGTCGAGCCCGCGAAGACGACGCCACCGTCCGTTCCACGGTTTCGCGGACGATGGCGTGGACGAACTCGTAGCTCGGAACGCCGGGCCCGCCGATCTCGACGAGGAACTTGGAATTTATGAGTTCGTCGAGTGTGTCGCTGATCTCATCCTGCGTGCCATCGACGGCTTCGACCAAGACCCGGAACTCGACGCGGAACCCGGCGATCGCGGCCAGTCCGAGAAGGTACAGCGCCCCTGCCGACAGTTTGGCGAGGCGTTGGGTAACGACCTCACGGACACTGTCGGGCACATCATCGAGAGATCCGGCACCGCTGCGGATGATCCAGCGACCGTCGACCTGCACCACAGTCTCATTGGCCACGAGATGCCGCCAGAGCTCACTGACGTAGAAGGCGTTCCCCCCACTGCGATCGGCCAGAACGCTGGCCAAGGCAGCCAGATCGGCATCAAGCTCGTGTCCAACCGCCGACGCCAAGAGCTGCGACACGCTCGGTCGGTCGAGGGCCGTGACGCGGA
Source organism: uncultured Acidimicrobiales bacterium (assembly GCA_963791625.1). Lineage (GTDB taxonomy): Bacteria > Actinomycetota > Acidimicrobiia > Acidimicrobiales > Ilumatobacteraceae > JANMCE01. The sequence continues at coordinate 381,413 of CAWBTA010000015.1, read as the reverse complement.
CTCTGTTCACTGTATCGACCCGGCGGAGATCGGCCAGACAACCGGCCAGTGGCTCGGTGATCTCGTCGCTGGTGTCTCTGAACGTACCGATCACGAGCAAATTCGTCAGCTCACCGGAACCAGCGACGTGTCTGAGCAACGCCAGCGTCTGGGTGTCGGCCCAGTGCAGATCATCGATGACTACCACCAGTGCTCGCTCGGCAGTCACAGCGGCAAGGAATGCGGTCACTGAATGAAACAGTCGGTACCGTTCGGTCTGAGGATCATCGGTGCGCGCCCGGCGCGGCGCAGACATCGCACGCTCCAGCTGCGGCACGAGCACCGAGATCTCAGCAAGGTCGTCGCTCAAGTCGGTGAGCACGCCCGAAGGCATCGCACGAACCAGCTGGTCGAGTATCTGGACCCATGGTTGGCACGGAAGGGTCAACTCGGCATCACACACCCCGAGCACCACTGTCGCACCGTTCGTCGCACACCAGCGGGCGAACTCGAAGGCCAATCTCGTCTTCCCCGCTCCCGCCTCGCCACCTACCAGTATCACCCGACGCTGTCCTTCGCTGACTGCCCGCCATGCTGTCGACAGTTCGCTCCACTCGCGGTCGCGCCCGACGAAACCGGACACCGGTATCGAACTCAACGGGCCGGGAAGTGCGACGTCGGACCCATCTGCGTCGCGGAGCTCCTCGAGGGGTTCCCACTCCACCTCGAACGCTTCAGCGGGCTCGGTCAAGCCAGCCAGATCCAGGAACCCGAGCGACCGGAAATGCGCCCCTGACCGTTCACCAGCCAACAACACCACGAGTGCGCTGGCGACGATGTGACCGCCCTCGGCGGACCCTTGCAAGCGGGCGGCCGTTACCACCGGCATCCCAAAACAGTCGTCGTCCTCCCAGCTGACATCGCCCGAGGCGATCCCAACCCGAATCCTCAGCTCTGGGAAGCGACGTGTGCTGCGCTGCTGGAGGCCGATGGCAGCTCGAACAGCGTCAGTGGCCGAGTCGAAGGATGCCATCACCCCGTCACCGCCCGACTTCACGACTCGTCCGTTGTGAGCCGTTACGACGTCACGCTGCAACCGTTCGTGATCTCGAAACAGCCGGTCCGCGGCGTCCTCGCCAAGGCGGGCACGAAGCGCGGTCGAACCCACAACATCCGTGAAGACAATGCTTGAGGTGGAAGTGCTCACTTCACCCCCGGCTCGGTGACTTCTCGCAGGAGCGAGATAGTCAGACCTAACTATCGCGCCGTAGGTCGTCGTGCGCCAGCAAATTCGGCACACTCTCCACTCCAGCCGTATACGCTGAGTCTGCAGTTCGAAGTACGTGTGCACGGTCACCAACGGGAGGGGCAGTCATGGCTCTGTTTGTCATCGAGCGAAACTTCGCCGAACAACTCGACATCGAGTCCCTCGACCACGGTCGAATCAAGCTCATTAATGACGACGAAGGTGTCCGTTGGCTGTACTCATTCCTCTCGGCCGACAAGAAAAAGACGTACTGCCTGTACGAAGCGCCGAACCCAGAAGCCATTCGTGAGGCGGCCGCCCGTCTCGGAATTCCGGCCGATGTCATCATCGACGTCGAGCAATTCGGACCCGTCCCGGTGGGCTAAAACCGCAGGGACCGTCGGCTTCCAGCTTTTCTCGGCGGTGATGCCGGTCGTTTACGCAGCGCTCTCGGCAGGATTCGAACCTGCGCTCATGGCTTCGGAGGCCAATGCTCTATCCCCTGAGCTACGAGAGCGGGACGACACACGGTAGCCGCAAACCATTCGGATTCGCATCCCCGATTCCCATAGGCTCACCGGTCGTGTCTGCCAGCCCGATCCCGTTCTATCTGCTCCCGGACTCTGCGGCGATCGACGATATGGGCCAACTCACGGTCGGCGGATGCCGCCTGATCGACCTGGCCAACGAGTTCGGCACCCCCCTTTTCGTGTACGACGAGGACCACATCCGCGCCCGATGCCGCGAGGCGATCGCCGCGTTTGGGCAGGACAACGTGGTGTACGCGACGAAGGCCTTCCTTTGTGTCGCCATGGCGCGGCTCGCCCACGAGGAAGGTCTCTTGCTGGACGTTGCGTCCATTGGCGAGCTGCACGTTGCGCTCACCGCCGGGGTGCCCGCTGACCGCTGCGTGTTCCACGGCAACAACAAGTCGCTCTATGAGTTGCGCATGGGTATCAAGGCCGGCGTGCATCACATTGTGGTCGACAGTTTCGATGAACTCGATCGGCTCGACGCGCTCTACGAGGAGACCGGCGAGCAGGTGAAAATCCAGCTCCGCCTGACACCGGGTGTGCACGCTCACACCCATGAGTTCATCTCCACCGGGCAGGACGATTCGAAGTTCGGTTTCACCGTGTCGAGCGGTGCTGCCGATGCGGCGATCGAACGTGCTACCCAGGCGAGAAGTGTTGAGCTCATCGGCGTGCACTGCCACATCGGGTCCAACGTGTTTCGTGCCGAAAGCTTCGGTGAGGCGATGGGCGTCATGGCGGCCATCGCCAACCCCCTCGGCCTCTCGCACCTCACCATCGGCGGTGGGCTGGGTGTGGCCTACGTGGAGGATGAACACGCGCCAACAATTTCGGCGTGGGCCGGGTCGGTGCTCACTGCAGCCGAAGCCGCCGGGGTCACCACGTCGGTGAGCGTTGAGCCCGGTCGGGCACTGGTTGCGAGTGCGGCGGTGACCCTCTACACCGTTGGCACGATGAAGAAACTGCCTGGCATCCGCCGCTACATCGCGGTGGATGGCGGCATGAGCGACAACCCTCGCCCTGTTCTGTACGGCTCGGGCTACGAGGCATTTCTGCCCCGCGCCCCGCTCGCCGAGAGGCCACTGGAGGCGCGCCTGGTGGGTAAGCATTGTGAGAGTGGTGACGTACTCATCTTCGAGGCGAATGTTCCCGTTGACACCGCGGTTGGCGACATTCTGTGCACTCCGGTCACCGGTGCGTACGGCCACTCCATGGCTTCCAACTACAACAAGCTCACTCGCCCCGCCATCGTGTTCGTGCGCGACGGCAACGCCCGCCTGGTGGTGCGGCGCGAGACGCTCGACGACCTCGTCCGCAACGACGTGCTCTGAACCACTCGGCCCGCTGACGACCTGGCGTGCGACAATAGGCAACCCCTATGGCTGACCCGATCCTCTTCCTCAACGCCGCGTTACAGGCCGCGTATGACCACTTCGAACCCGGTGCCGACCCTGTCACAAGGCCGTCCGACCGGGCCGACTACCAGTCGAACGGCATCCTGCCGCTGGCCAAACGGCTGGGCCGCAATCCGCGTGAGGTAGCTGTCGAGCTCATTTCCCATCTCGATCTGGCCGACGTGGCCGAGGTGGAAATCGCCGGGCCCGGCTTCCTCAACATCACCCTCGCCGACCCCCTCGTGTCGCAACTCGTCACCAACCTTGCGACCGATGAACGACTTGGCGTGCGCACCGCAGCCAACCCCGAGACCGTGGTCGTCGACTACTCGGCGCCCAACGTCGCCAAGGAAATGCACGTCGGCCATTTGCGTTCGACCATCATCGGCGACGCCATCGTGCGCCTGCTCGAGTTCGTCGGCCACACCGTCGTCCGTGAGAACCACGTCGGTGATTGGGGCTTGTCGTACGGCATGCTGATTGAGCATCTTGTTGACATGCATCAGACCGCAGGGGTGGAGGACCTGAGCATTGGCGACCTGGGTGATTTCTACAAGGCCGCCCGCGTCAAGTTCGATGCCACCGACGAATTCAAGGAACGGTCCCGAAACCGAGTTGTCTCGCTGCAGTCAGGTGACGTTGAAACCCTTCGCCTCTGGGACATTCTGGTCGCCCAATCGGCGGCGTACTTCCAGGAGGTCTACGACAAACTCGGTGTGCTCCTGACACCAAACGACATCGTGGGGGAGAGCTTCTACAACCCCCTCCTGAACGACGTGGTCGATGACCTGAAAGCGGCCGACCTCTTGGTGCTCGACGACGGCGCTTGGTGCGCGTTTCCGCCCGGTTACGTGGGTCGTGAAGGCAATCCGCAGCCGCTCATCGTAAAGAACCGCAACGGTGGCTTCGGCTACGCCGCCACCGACCTCGCAACCGTGCGCGATCGAGTCGGCCGGCTGAACGCGACATGGCTGATCTACGTCGTCGGCGCCCCGCAAGCAGTCCACCTCGCCATGTGTTGGAAAGTGGCCGAGATGGCCGGCTGGCTGCAGCCTCCCGCCCGCGCCGTGCACGTTCCTTTCGGCAGTGTGCTTGGGAGCGACAAGAAGATGTACCGCACCCGAACGGGCGAAAGCATCCGCCTCGTCGACCTACTGGATGAGGCCGTCTCGCGTGCGAACGCCGAACTCGACAAGCGCACCAACGACATCATCGGCGACGAACGCGCTGCCGTTGCCCGCGCCGTCGGATTGGGCGCAGTGAAGTACGCGGACCTCTCCAACGACCGCGTGAAGGACTACGTGTTCGACTGGGATCGGATGCTTGCCTTCGAAGGCAACACCGCGCCCTACCTCCAATACGCCTGTGCACGTATCGCTTCCATCGTCCGCCGGGCTGGTGATGAAGCGGCCGATCTCGCAGGTACGGCCATCAACGTTGACGCACCCCAGGAGCGGGCGCTCGCGATGTCATTGCTCGCCTTCGACGCCGCCGTGCACGACACCATCGACAAGCTCGGCCCGCACCGCCTGTGCACGTACCTGTTTGATCTGGCGCAGACCTTCACATCGTTCTACGACGCCTGCCCCGTCATGAAGGACGACGTGCCCACCGACGTACGGCGCAGCAGACTCACGCTTTGCGAGTTGACTCTTCGAGTACTAACGACTGGTCTCGGGCTTCTCGGCATCAACGTTCCCGAACGGATGTAGCAGGACCACGGAAGATTCCGGTCATCCCGTAGGTTGATGGTTCGGATGCCGCCGCCATGCGATAACGACAGTCACCCAAAGGATGCCCGCCATGTCGATGATGCCGCCCCCCGCCCCGTCTTCCCTGCAATCCGCGCCCTCAAGCTTTGCGGCGCCGTTGGTCGGGGCACTCGACATCTTCGGGCTCGCGAAGCGCTTCGGCCAGAAAACCGCGGTCGACAACTTGAGCCTCGCCATTCCTCGCGGCAGTTTCTTCGGGCTCGTCGGTCCGAACGGGGCGGGTAAGACCAGCACGCTGCGCATGGCTACTGGCCTGTTGCGGCCAGATGCCGGGCAGGTGCGCATCGACGGTGTCGACGTGTGGCCCAACCCGGCCAACGTCAAGGCTCGGCTCGGTCTGGTCCCGGACGGATTGTTGCTTTTCGAACGACTCTCTGCCAACGAGATGCTCCTCTACGCCGGTCTGCTGCGCGGCATGCCCGAGGACCAGGTACTGGCCCGTTCCGGTGAACTGCTGGAGGTGCTCGGCTTGAAGGACGACGCCGACAAACTCATTGTCGACTACAGCCATGGCATGCGGAAGAAGACCGCGCTCGTGTGCGCGTTGTTGCATCGTCCCCCCTTGCTTGTTCTCGACGAGCCGTTCGAAGGTATCGACCCGGTCTCGGCCGTCAACATGCGCAACGTGCTCGAGCGCTACACCGCCTCAGGTGGCACCGTCATCATGTCGAGCCATGTGATGGATCTCGTCGAGCGCATGTGCGATCACGTCGCCGTCATCGCAGGCGGACGTATCGTGGCCAACGGCCCCATCGACGCGTTACGCAACGGCGGCCGACTGGAAGACGCGTTCATCCACTTGGTCGGCGGTTCGACGGTCGCCAGCGATTCGCTCGGCTGGCTCGACCAACCCGTCCGATGATTGCGACTTCGATTCCGGCGCCAATGGCGGCGCGACCGGTCAAAGCGAGCAGCCTGGTTCGCTTGAAGTGGCGGTTGTGGCGCAACGGTTTCCGGCGCGGTGGCGGCCAGGTCGCGGCCATGGTGCTCAGCATCATGTTCTCCCTGGCTCTTGGCGTAGGCGGTTTCGCGGGAGGCATCGCCGCTCGGTCGGCCACGTTCGCCGACCACCGACTCGGCCTCACCATCGCAGCCGCGGTCGTGTGGGTACTTGCCATCATCGGTCCACTTGTCGCCGGTGGCATCGACGATTCGCTTCCCCTCGCCAACCTCACGCCGTATCCCATTCCCCGTCGCACACTGGCGGTCGGTCTGGTGACAGCCAGCATGATTGGGCCTGTCCCGCTCGGAGTCGGCGTGGCGACATTGGGAGCCGTCATCGGTGCATCCCGGTCGGTGGTCGGTGCCGTGCTTGCGGCCACCGCTGGGGCCGTGCTGGTTGTCACGCTGCTGGTCAGTGCGAGGTTGTTACCGACGTTGTTCGCCCGGGCCATGAACAGTCGCAAGGGTCGAGACGCGGCTATCGCGCTTGCTAGCCTCGCCGGCCTCTCGGGCATCGCGATGCAGGTCATTCTGCGCTACTTCAGCGACGCCGACGGTGCTCGCCTGCGAACCTTCGGTCGCGTCGCCAGTTGGACTCCGGTCGGCGCGCTCGGCCGGGCAATGGTCAATGGCGGGCGGGGTCACGTTGCTGCCGCAACCGGCGGACTGGCGATCGGTCTTGTCGGTTTTGCCGCGCTCCTGGCGGCGTACCTGTGGGCATTGGCCCGGATGGGAGAGCAGTCGCCTGCCAGCGACACCCCGCAAAAGGTACGGGTCTCCAGCTCGCCTCTCTTCCCGCCTGCCATTCGTTGGATGCCCCGCACCGCAACCGGCGCAGTAGCGGCGCGGCAGGTCCTCTTCACCCTTCGTGAACCGCGACGCCGGGTCAGCATGATCATGTCGATCGCAATCGGCGTCGTGTTCCCGTTCCTCAACAATGCGGGCAAGGGACCGAACTCGGCGGTGCTCTACGGCGCCGGTGCCAGTTGGTTGCTGGTGCTGTCGGGCATCAACCTGTTCGGCATGGATGGTCGGGCGCTGTGGTTTGACCTCATGTCCGGTGCCTCGCCTACCGACCTGGTCAAGGGACGAAGTCTCGGCACCGGCATCTTCGCGCTGCCCATGATCTTCGTGACATCGACCACCCTCGCGGCTCTCACGAAAGGCTGGGCGTATCTTCCGGCCGCGCTGCTCGTTGGATGCGCGTCTTCGCTTGCGGGTATGGGCGCAGCCGGTCTGATCTCGGTTATTGCGCCAATGCGCGTGCCTGAGGGCACCAACCCCTTCGCCGTCAAGAACTCCGGCCAGGGCTGCATTGCGCCGCTGCTCGGTATGCTTGGGCTGCTGGCGATGGCGCTGCTGCTATCGCCCCTCGCCATCGCGCTCTTCGTGTGGCGGAATCATGCCGCGGCGTGCGCCGTCGTGGGTTTGGTCGCGGTTCCCTATGGGTATCTGCTGTGGTCAGTCGCCACCAAAATGGCGGCCAGTCGGTTGGTGCAACGTGAACCCGAACTGATCGAGCTGGTAGACCCTCGGAGATGAATCAACTGCCCGATGCCGTCCGTCGCCACCTTGAAGCATGGTTCGGCGGTTGGCCGACGGCCGCGTCGGGCATCGTTGTTCTCGAATCCGACCTGCGAACCAAGCCCGGCTGGGACGGAAACCTGCTGCCGGTCGTCGGGGTCGCGCGTGACGATTTCGCGGTGCTCAGCGTCGCACCCGGTCAGGCATCGGTCGTGACCGATCGGTTGAAACATGTCGACCCAGCTGACCTTGCCGACACGCTCGGATTGATGGTTGGTGCCTTCCGCTGGAACCTCACTTCGCCGCCCGGTGACGACATCGGCGAGTGGGTGGCAACGACCGACACGCGTGTTCCGGCCTGGCTGAAACCGTTCAACGGCGATGTGTTGATCGAGTGGGACGACCAGGGTCACTACGGTGCTGGCGTCGGGCGAAAGATCCACAACGCCTTCGGTCATGAGATTTCGGTCGTCACCGAACCCTCTCTTCGCGGCAGAGGCGTCGCCCGTCGTCTGGTCGCCACCGCGGCGCGTCGCATTCTGGCCGACGCTGCGGTCCCTACCTATGTGCACCTGCTGGACAACCATGCGTCGGCCAAGGTGGCCGAAGCGGCTGGTTTCGCCGACCTCGGCTGGCGTTACGTCGCCACCCCGGAAGTCACCTGACGATTCCTTAACTCGAATCAGTCGATTTGCCCATTCCGAATTTTGGGTCCATCGGTAAGGTGACCCGGGCAGCCCCGTCACGGGAGACACCGGACAGCCCAGGAAGGGAACGACGAGTGCCGCGATTCGTAGTGCTGGCCCGAGATTTTGATTTCGCGGCCATGGCACGCCAAGCCGAAAACGACGAAAGCCCCAAGCACATCCTGGGTGACGTGTGCGACCGCCTCGGCGCAACCGTTGTATCGCCGTCGACGTGCGTGGCGCCGAGTCGGCCGTGGCGTCTGCTGTTCTCCGTTGCGTCGCGCTTCTACTCCAACGTCGGCGTCTGGTCGATCGCCCACAGCGTCGCCCGTCGGGTCAAGACCGGCGAGCTGGTCTATGCAACCGGCGAAGACCTGGGGTTCGCCGTTGCCCTCCTTACCATGCTCCGTCGCAAGCGACCGGCGCTGGTGGTGTCGGTCATGTGGCCCGAACGCGTCCGCTCCACCAGGCTGCTGTTGGCGGTGAAGCGCTGCGTGACATCCTTCGTGGTCATCACCGACGATAAGGCGCGTCATCTCCGCGAGCTTGGGGGCCCCTCGTGTCCGACGGTGCTGGTGCTCCCTGCCGTCATTGACCTCACGTTCTTCTCGCCCATCGACGCTGCCCACCGCCACGATCCGCCGCTCGTAGTCAGCGCGGGGCTGGTCGACCGTGACTACGTGACCCTGGCCGAAGCCGTCGAGGACATCGCGGTGCTCGTCGATGTCTGCGCGATGTCGTCGATGCCATCGGGCCTGTCTTCGCCTGTCTACCCGAAGCGGCTGCCAGCCAACATGACCATCGGACACCAGAGTCTGAAGGAACTGCGCGACATGTATAGGGCCGCGTGCCTCACGGTCGTGCCGCTTATCGCCGACAATCACGGCTCAGGCCTCACCGTCGTCTGGGAGGCTATGGCTTGCGGCTGTCCCGTCGTTGCCACAGCAACCGCTGGTGACCTGGCCGAGTATGCGGCGAGGGGGCTCATTATCGGAGTCGCCCCCGAAAACCCTGAGGCGATGCACGAAACGATCGAGGCGGCGCTGGCCGACCCGACCCGGCTTTCGGCCATGGCCGACCAGGCCCGAGCCTTTGTAGCGGAGCACTTCAACGACCAGAACTATGTCGATATCCTCACCCAGAACCTGGTGGCCGCCGAGTTTTGAGGGTAATGCAAAGCGGATAAGCCGGCGTTGCCGATAGCTTCTTCGCCCGTGACACTCGATAATACGGTTCGTATCGGCGTACTTGGCTGCGGCAACGTGGGCGGCGCGCTCGTGCAGTTAATCGCCAAACAGGCCCCGGCCATTGAAGCTTCGACCGGGGTACGTCTCGAGGTGACGCGGGTTGCGGTGCGGACCCTGTCGCGCGATCGCGATGTGGTTCTGGCCGATGGCGTGCTGACCCGAGACGCCGCAGGCGTCGTGGATGACCCGAACATCGACATCGTCGTGGAACTGATGGGCGGCATCGAACCGGCCCGAGAGCTGATCCTTTCGGCGATGGCGCAGGGCAAACCCGTCGTCACGGGCAACAAGGAACTCCTGGCGAATTTCGGTGGCGAGCTGTTCGCAGCGGCTGATGCCAAGGGAGTCGACCTGCTGTTTGAAGCCGCCGTCGCGGGCGGTATTCCGCTCATCCGACCGCTGCGTGAGTCCCTGCGGGGCGAGCCGATCCGACGCATTATGGGCATTGTCAACGGCACCACCAACTTCATCCTCACCAAGATGGCCGAGGAAGGCACCGACTACGCGGTAGCCCTTTCCGAGGCGCAGCGTCTCGGGTACGCAGAACGAGACCCAACGGCCGACGTCGAAGGATTCGACGCGGGTGCGAAGGCCGCGATCATCGCGTCGATAGCGTTCGGGTCGCGAGTCGTTGCGGGCGACGTGTATCACGAGGGGATCAGCCAGATCACCGGCAAAGACATCGCCATGGCCAAGAAGCTCGGTTACGTCATCAAGCTGCTCGCCATCTGCGAACAAGATGCGTCCTCGAAGGAAATTGCGGTGCGCGTTCACCCGGCCATGGTGCCGGTGCAGCATCCATTGGCGTCGGTCCGTGACAGCTACAACGCGGTGTTCATCGAGGGTGAAGCGGTCGGCTCGCTCATGTTCTACGGTCGTGGCGCCGGCGGTTCACCCACGGCCAGCGCAGTGCTGGGCGACCTCATTGACGCAGCGGTCAACCTGCGGAAGGGCACCCATGCCCCGCTCGGCACGTTCAGCCGCTCGCCCATTCTGGGCATGGACGAGACCAGCTCGCAGTTCTACGTTGTACTCGAAGTCGTTGACCGTCCCGGTGTGTTGCACGCCGTCACCGGTGTGTTCGCTCGACACGGCGTGAGCATTCGTGCCGCCGAGCAGGAAGGCCTCGGAGCCGATGCTCGTCTCGTGTTCATCACCCACGTCGCCAAGGAAGCCGACATGCAGGCCACCCTACGCGAGCTTCGCGACCTCGACGTGGTCGGGTCGGCCAGCGGCCTGCTGCGCGTGATTGGCGAATAGTCCATGCGCTACGTGTCCACCCGTGGCCAGGCTCCGGAGCTTGGCTTTGCCGACGTGCTGCTGGCCGGTCTCGCCACCGACGGCGGCCTCTACATGCCGCAGTATGTGCCGATGCTGCCGCCCCTCACGACGGGCGCGCCCTATGCGGTCACCGCGGCCGACGTGATGTTGCCGTTCGTTGGCTCCGACATCGCGTCAGCGGTATTGCGCGAGATGTGCGATGAATCCTACGCCACGTTCCGTCACCCAGCCGTGTGCCCGTTGGTGCAGACGGGCGCGAACGAGTGGGTGCTCGAGCTGTTTCACGGCCCGACGCTGGCGTTCAAGGATGTCGCGTTGCAGCTGGTCGGCCGCCTGTTCGACCACGTGCTCTCGGCTCGAAATGAGCGGGTCACCATCCTTGGCGCCACCAGCGGCGATACCGGCACGGCCGCGATTGAAGGCGTGAAGTCGTGTGCCAACGTCGACATCGTCATTCTCTATCCGCACGGTCGTGTGAGTGATGTGCAGCGTCGTCAGATGACCACGGTCGACGCGCCGAACGTGCGCACGGTCGCTATCGAGGGCACCTTCGATGATTGCCAGGATCTGGTGAAGGCTGCCTTCGCCGACGCGGCGTTCCGCGACCGTACCCACCTGTCGGCCGTGAACTCCATCAACTGGGCCCGCGTAATGGCGCAGATCGTCTACTACGTGACTGCGTCTCAATCCTTGGGCAGCCGACCCGCCCGCTTCACCGTACCCACGGGCAACTTCGGCAATGTGCTGGCCGGATGGATTGCAGAGGAGATGGGCTTGCCGGTGGAGAAGTTCATCATCGCGTCGAACACCAACGACATCCTCACCCGCACCCTGCACACCGGCATCATGTCGACCAACGGTGTGGTGCCGACGCTGAGCCCCAGTATGGACATCCAGGTGTCGTCCAACTTCGAACGTTTGCTCTTCGAACTGAACGGGCGTGACGGTGGCATGACCGCCGACCAGATGCGCCAGTTTCGCATGTCCGGATCGACGCGCCTCGAAGCCGATCAGCAGCACGAGCTGAACGGTCGGTTCAGCGCGCATCGGGTGGATGACGACGGCACGCTCGCCATCATGCAAGACGTGTACCGCGAGAGCGGCATGCTGCTCGATCCGCACACCGCGGTCGGTGTCGGTGCGTCTCGTGCGCTGGCATCATCGGGCCTCGGCGGGCCCGAGATCATCCTGGCGACCGCGCATCCGGCCAAGTTCCCCGACGCTGTCGTAAAGGCCACCGGCGTCCACCCGCCGCTGCCTGCCCACCTCGCCGACCTCTTCGAACGCTCCGAAAAAACCACCCTGCTCCCCAACGACCTCTCCGCCGTCCAACACTTCGTCGAGACCACTTTCGTCTAGTGGCCGAGGGTTAGATGAGGCAACTAAAATTTCGTAATGAGTTCGGGGTCGTTCCCTCCGCCTTCGTCGGTCATGTTTCCAGGACGTAGGTTTGCATGGCTTGGAGGTAGCGGTTTGTGGCGTGGCCTTGCATGAGCCGGGCTATTAGAGGGGCTGCTCGTGCGAGGGGATGGCGAGGGCGGGACACCGCAATAATCTCGAACCGAACCGATTCGCAGTCATCGATGTGAACGGTGAAGGACTCCTCGCCTTGCTCGGGGTGTTCGGGCAACGTCCCGTAACTGAACCCGCTGGTGTGCTCCTCAGCCTCGACGCTCACCACTCGGCACACAACGTCGATCCACAACGGCCAGATCGGCGCGGCCATGGCGACGGTATCCCCAACGGCGGGTGCGCCTTGCGCGGCAACGATGAGCCCCGCGTTGCGGTGGACAGCCCAGTTCTGCAGTGCCAGTGTTCCGCGCTCAAACACGGCTCTTCCGCGTCCGAGTTCTTGGCCCCATCGGTCGCGTCGGTAGCCGTCGGGCGCGATCGGCAAACCGCTGATGCCTTCGGGCGAATAGGTGAGTTCGTCAGCACTCGAAAGCGTGAGGAGATTTCGCAGGTCGTGCTCGGTCGGCTTGCGATGGTGGATGCCCATTCGGCGACCAGTCTTCCATTGGCCAGCAGGTTCGGCCCCAGTCAAACATGTTCACTTTTCTGGCCGAAGGTATTCATGATTGGCTGATTTGGGTGAGACATGTTCAGTTTTCCCCGGATTCGGGCTGAAGCACTCGGCGCATCCGTCACTGGTCGGGTCCTAGGGTAGAAGCCGTGTGCGAGTCCTGTGTGACGAGTGAGCGGCGGGTTGGGCGGCGACCGTTTTTGGCCGGACTGTTCGCCATTCCGGTCGCGTTGTTCGGCCGCGCCCGCCGTCAGGCTCGACCGGCCGTGGCTGACGTCGTGGTCGCACGCGGATTGGCGATCCGACCGCGAGCTGCGTGGGCTGGCGACGGCTATCTGCCGTTAGGGCCGCTCACTCCGGAGGATGTGAAGTTCCTCCTGGTGCATCACACGGCTACCGGCAACACCTACACGGCCGACGGGGTGATCGACATCATCCACGGCGTCTACACCTCCCATACCACCGAGAAGGGTTGGCCCGACACCTGCTACAACTTCCTCATCGACCGCTTCGGCACCGTATGGGAAGGCCGAACCGGCAGCATCGCCGGACCCGTCACGGCGGACGCCACCGGAGGTAGTCAAGGCTTCGCCCAGCTTGTATGCCTCATCGGCGATTTCACGTCAGTGCTTCCGTCGGCCGAACAGGTAGCGTCGCTACGGTTGACGCTGGCTTGGCTGGCCGACCGCGACAACATTGACACGTCGCCAGCGGCTCGGGTGACGTTCGTGTCGCGAGGGTCCAACAAGTGGCCGGCGGGCGTGACGATCACCACGCCCACCATCGTCGGGCACCGCGAAATGACCGCCACCGTGTGTCCCGGCGATGTGTTCTATCCCGTCGTGCGCGACTTCATCCCGGCCGAGGTCCATGCACTGCGCATGCCCAACCAGTCGCTCACGTTACCCGTTGCACCGCTCCCGCCCGACCAGTCAGTTCCGCGCCCGCAGGACGCGTCGAGGCTTCCCGAGGTCCGCTAGATCACCGTGACAGCCCAACTTACGTGAGGACGAGCAGCTAGTGCGATGGCACGCTATCGATCGTCACCGTGCCTGCAGTGCCGTCAACCGTAACGATCGCCCCTTCAGGGATGAGGTCTGTGCCGGCAGCGACCGAAACGACGCACGGGATGCCGAGTTCGCGGCGACACGATCATGGCGTGGCTGCCTTGGGCACCGACATTCACGACGACCGCCGAGGCTGCGACCATCAGCGGAACCCACGACGGGTCGGTCTGCGGGGCGACCAGGACATCGCCTGGCTCGAAGCCATCAGGATGGGCGGCGTCGAGTACGATCTGCGCGCGGCCGCTGGCGATGCCACCCGAGCCGGGCGTCCCGGTGAGGACGGTGCCGGCAGCGGCCTTGGTGACGGCTGTGCCACGACGGCGGGTCATCTCGCCCAGCGAGGGCACCCGTCCGTTGACGACGAAGACGGGCTCGTAGTCGAACAGCGTCCTGTACTGCTCCCAGCGTTCGTTCATGATGCCCGTGAATGAGTCGGGGTCGGCGCGAAGGTGGTCGAGTTCGGCGTTGGTCACCATGAACACCTGCTCGATCTCACGAATGACGCCACGCTCGACGAGACGTCGCCCATACTCGTGCAGGGCCACCCGCACCTCGTTGATGACTCGCACCACGTTCGTCTTGGCTCGCTCCCGTCCGGCCAGGAACAGTTGGGCAGATTGGAGCGCGGCTTCGAACAAACCGGCCGTCTCGGCTGCGGTGGCGACCCTCTGACGTACCTCGGCGGCGACGCGGTCGCGTTCGGCAATCGACGTTGCGTTGCGGGCTTTGGGCGACAAGGCCTCATCGGACCTCCGCATGAGGTCGATAGCCGTCAGCGCGATGCCCGGCTTGACCTCCCACGATGATGACCGCGGGTCGTACTCGTTCTGGGCTCGCGAGCCGTGGTCGAACAGGAACTGGTCGAAGCGTGCCAGGAAGGCGGCCGCGTCGGGGTCGTGGGATGCTCGCAGCTGGTCCAGTACCTGGTCCGCCCCCGCCTTAAATGCGGCGGTAACGACGCTCGACTGCCGGGCGAGACGGCCGAGCTCCCACATCGCGTGGGACGGCGCGGCCGAATCGACCTCGATCCCGGCCAGGAGCCGGATCGCCAGCGTGGTGTCACCCAAGTCGGCGCAGATTGCTCCGAGCGCGCCCGTACCGAGCGCCGACAGCGATGAAACGATCATCGTGTTCTCGAACGTCTGCTGGACATACGGCACCATCGCTCGCGCTCGAGCATGCAACGCAGAATCAGTGAGCTGCGTCAGATCTGGGCGGTCGTCGCGCAGTCGGCGGGCGAGTGCCTTGTCGGCATCGAGGTTCGGTAGCCCGTCGGCCGACATCGCCCACGCCATCGACGCGCCGAGCTTGGCCTCGTGCTTGGGTGAATCGTGCCAGTCCTGGTGCTCATATGGCGGCACCTCGTCGCGCTCGTCGAAGAACGCTCGGTCGATCATCTCGGGCGTCGCGCCTGGCATGCGCGCGCCGAGGATCCGAGTCATGGTCAACGGGTTGAAGGGATATCCCCCGAACAACTTGAACAGGTCGGGGTGCTCGGGGTTCTCGAACTCGTCGAAGTCGAGCGCTCCGATTGCAATGTAACCATCTCGCAGGCCAGCACACATGCCTGCGCTCAGCACTAGGCTGTGGCCCAGCGGGCTGAATGGTTCGGGGAACACATCGGCCGCGTTGCCGCGCGTCCAGGCCGGAAAACGCTCGCCGAGCGTCGAGTCATCGAACCAGGTGCCGTCGGGACTCATCGCTCACTCCATTGGACACAACCAGTGGCTCGGTCGGGGCTCAAGATCGTCGGTGCCATAGGTGTCAAGGGATCCTCCTATTGTCTCGATTCGTGCGGACCAGACTACGGATCGCTGACTTCATCGCCGCGATCGCCTCGAGCTGTCGCTTCATACTGTCCATCGCCCCGTCGTTCAGCCCCAGGATCAACGTATCAACGACGACGGCAACCTCTGCGGCGCGATCTGGTGCAACCTCGCCGGTCGTCACGCCCGTGTCGACGAGTCCGCCGAAGAACGCCGACCGTCGAGCTCGGTCGTCGGGGATCACCGCAGCGAGCTCTTGGTGACGGCGCCGATCGACCCGGGCCGAACCAATGAAGGCCGCCAAACTGGGATCGCGGCGATTGACCCTCGCCGCCTCATCGAGCACCGCGTCGAACATATCGACGAACGTGGTCCGTCCGGCGACCGAGGCGTGGAATCGGTCGTAGACCTGATCATGGGCATCGGTGTAGACGGCGAGATACAGCGCGTCTTTCGACCCGAAGTGGTGGTACACCGCGCCGGTCGTCACGCCCGATGCCATCGCTATCTCACGGTTGGTCGCAGCCGCGAAACCTTCCGTCGCGAACGCTCGCCGAGCCGCATCGATGATGCGTCGGCGGGTCTCGGCTGCGTCGGAGTCGGGCGGGCGGCCGATGCGGGGTCGAGCGGCGACGTGGACCGTCACGCCGAGCCCTTCTGGTCGAATTCGAGGTGGAGCTCGCGGAGCGATCGCATGGTGAACATCGGCACATGGGTGAAGTCGTTGCGGCCCTCGGCCAACCTCAGGTTGGGGAGTCGATCGAAGACCGCCTTGAGTGTGAGCGATTGTTCGAGGCGGGTCAGCCCGGCGCCCGGGCAATGATGCTCCCCTAGTGAGAATGCCATGTGCCGTCGCGAATTCGGCCGATCAAGATCGAGCTCGGCGGGACACGCGAAGACTCGTTCGTCACGGTTTGCGCTGGCATAGCGCAGGTGCACGGTGGAGCCGGCAGGGATCGGCACGCCGGCGAGCACGGTCGCCTCGCTTACGGCTCGCCAGAGCCCCTGCGTGGGTGACTCAAGACGGAGCACCTCTTCGACGAAATCGGGGATCCGGGTCCGATCAGCGGCGATACGGTCGAAGAGCCCGGGCTCGCGCAACAGGATCCATAGACCGGAGGCCATCGCGAACGTCGTCGTCTCGTTGCCACCAATGAACAGGTGATCGACGATCGTGATGATCTCCTGATCCGTGAGGGGTCGCGTGCCGGCGAATGAGGCTTGAGTCAAGTGGGTGATGATGTCGTCGCCCGGGTTCGTGCGCTTCTCATCGATGGCTGTCTTCAGGTAGTCGTAGAACTCGACGACCTGCTCGGCGACCCACACGTCTTCGTTTGGTTCAAGCTTGCGGACGAAGGGCAGGATCCACGCCGAACTCCACGTCCGCAGCCGGTCGAGGTCGTCGGCTGGAAGTCCGAGCATGTGGGTGATCACCATGCCGGGAAGCAGCGACGCGTACTGGGTGATCCACTCGACGCGTCCGTCGTTTTCGAACGTAACGAATAACGTGTCGATCGCGTGCTCGATGAACGGCCTCAGTTGGTCGAGACTCTGGCCGTTGAGATACTGATCAACGAGCGCCCGGTAGTGGCGGTGGATCGGCGGGTTGGTGCCAAGCGGAGTCATCCGCTCCCAGCCACCGCGTTCGTAGACCTGCTGGGCTGCGGCGGACCGGCGCTTGCTCGCACCAGTTGGGAAGATCGCTTGGTGGCGGAGCACGTGCATGATGTCGTCGTACCGGCTGACGACGAACTCGGTCGTGCCCGGGATGCGGTACACCGGCTGCTCGTCGTGGAGGTACTGATAGGTGGGGTACCAGTTCTCCTGCGTGTCGGGACTGAACAAGTCAACATCCACGGTCAGGAACATACCAGACGGCTAGTATGTTCCTGTGTTCGCTCTCTTGGCTCACATCGTGCTGCGCAGTGGGACTACCGCAAGGTTCGAAGAGTTGGCTCGCCAGCTCGCCTACGAGAGCGTCACCCGTGAAGCCGGGCTGCGCCGGTACGAGTACTTCCGTCGGGAGGAGCCCGACCACTTCCTGGCGATGATGGCATTCGACGACTACCGGGACTTCATCGCTCATCAGGCGAGCGAGCATCACCATGTGCTGGCCGGCGCCATGCGCGACATGATCGTTGAGATCCGCCTCGAGCGGATCGACCCGATTCCGGGCTGTTCGATCCTCGCGCCCGTAGGTGGGGTCGTGGTTACCGCCGTGCGCCCCGACCTGTCACCGCCTAACGACGCCGAACTCGCAGCGCGCACCGAGCACTATCAACAGCGCTACCCGATGTCTGCGGTGTCATGGTGGCAAGACGCGGGCGTTGGCTCACATGCTGACTGACGCCGAAGTCGAAGGCCTCGTCGGGTACCGGTTTCCGGGTGGGGAATACACCATCGCCCACTGGGAGAATTTCCTCCTCACGGACTGCACGTCGCGCCAGCCAATGACGTCCGACCTGGTCCACCCCATTGCCCTGTTCCACGTGCCGATCCAAGGGGCGCGCACATCAATCGCGGAATTGTTCCGCCTCGGTGGCGGTGACGGAAGGGCTGGCTCCGTCAGCCTGCTCGGTTACGACTGGGAGTACGTGCAGCCCTTGCGCGAGGAGTGCCGGTACCGCGTAGAGGGCGGCGTCGTGAGCGCTGAACGTGTCACCGACATCGCAGGAGCGGTGCTTCACGACGACATCGCATTCCAGATCGAGTTGTTCGACCTCGACGGCGAATTGGCAGCGCGTGTCACCAACCGCTGGCGGTTCGTGCGGTGACGGTGGTTCCTGTGGTGGGTGAGGCCATTCCGCAGCTTGTCATCGAGTCGGTCGACCCGCAGCGCATGAAGACCATGGCGGCGATTCTGCGCGATCCCTACCCCATTCACTGGGACCGTGCTGCCGTGGCATCCATGGGGCTCGGCCATCGAACGATCAATCAAGGGCCGCTGAACCTCGGCTACATCGCCAACATGTTGATGGCATGGGCCGGCGACGACTCGATTCGCCGACTGACCGTGCAGTTCCACGCCCGCGTCCTTGACGGCGACCACGTCGTGGCCGGCGGCGCTGTTGATGCTGTGGCGGCGACCGATGAAGGTTGGGAGGCCACCTGTTCGGTCTGGCTCAAACGCGACGCCGAAACAATCGTGAGCGGCACCGCTCACGTCTGGCTGCGTGGCTAATCGTCTTGCCGAGCCTTGCCGCCGATCCCTGACCAAAGCAGCTCGGTGATGTGCTCAACAAGTTGATCCGCGCTGATTTGGCCGTCACGGAGCCACCACAGGGTCGCGAACTGGAGCGTTCCGATCAGACCGAAGGCCCACGGGAGAGCAACGTCGGGATCGGCTCCAACGGCGGTTCGCTGGGCGGAGAGTTGGCGCGCGAGCGGCAGAGCCGAACGGTCGGCCAGACGGAGCAGTTGGCTGACCCGATCAACGCTTGCGCCGCCGGCAATCACGAAGAGGTAGAGGTTGCGGTTGTTCTCGACCACCTCGGTGTAGGCGGAGATAAGGGCGCGTAGACGCGAGCGTGGCGAGCGTGCCTTAGCGATAGCCACGGTCGCAGCTTCGTTAATGCGATCGATGACAATTTCGGCGAGGGCGGTAACCAGCGCATCCCGGTCGCCAACCGTGCGATAAAGGATTGGTTTGGTGACGGTGGCCGCTGCGGCAATGACCTCCATCGAGACATCAGGTCCGTCGGAACGAATCACCCGTTCGGCGGCGGCGAGAAGTTGTTGTCGGTCGGCGAGTAGCTGTCGCCCTGCTGGTCGGCCGGGACGTCGAGTGATCGGACTTGTGGGCTGGGCAACGAGGGTTTTCGACGAGCGACGGCTTGATTGAGACGCTCGCTGTGGTGGGGCCTTAGGCATGAGACTCGTAACCTACCAACGGTCGGACAACCGCCCTTTCGATTTTAATTTACCAACGGTAGTTTCCCGGGGCCAATTGTGTTATCGTCCCGTTATGACGACGGTGGACACTCCTGTGAAGTGGCATCTGCGCAACAACTGGGCACCGGTCCTCGACGAACTCACCGAGACGAACCTGCGTGTCGAAGGGGCGATTCCCCCTGAGCTTTCGGGTCTGTACGTCCGCACCGGACCCAACCCGTTCACCGGCACGTCCAAGCACTGGTTCTTTGGTGATGGCATGGTCCACGGCATCCGCCTCGCCAACGGCAAAGCCGAGTGGTACCGCAACCGGTTCATCCAAACGCCGAACATCGCCGACCCACTCGAGGACCCGATGAAGGCTGTGGGCGACCTCACCCGCGGCACGGGCAACACCAGTGTGCACGCTCACAACGGCGACATTCTGTGTCTCGAAGAAGGCCATTGGCCTTGGCGAATCGACAGCGAACTCAACACGGTCGGCGTGCAGAACTACGACGGTGCGCTCACCTGTGCCATGACGGCACACCCCAAGATCTGCCCGATCACCGGCGAACTTCTGGCCTTCAGCTACCTCAATTCCGGTCCCGCGTACCTGAAGTACATTCGAGTCGGCGCTGATGGTGTCCTCCAGCAAATCGAGGGTATCGAGCTGCCCAACATGGTGATGATGCACGACTTCAGCATCACCCGGAACTACGCCATCTTTATGGATCTACCTCTTTGTTTCGACCTTGACGCTTTGCCTACGGGGCTCCCGTTTCGCTTCAATCGGTCGGCGGGAGCACGGCTTGGCGTGATGCCCCGCAACGGCACAAACGCCGACGTGCGCTGGTTCGAGATCGAGCCGTGTTTTGTTTTCCACGTGGTCAACGCCCATGAGGATGACGACAGGATTGTCCTGCACGTGTCGCGTCAGAAGGAAGCATTCGCCGCCAACAACGATGACTACGCCGAGGTTGGCCGACTGTGGCGTTGGACGATCGACCTCACCAGCGGATCGGTTTCCGAACAGCAGATTGATGACCGCCCCGGTGATTTCGGCCGCATCGACGACCGCCTGATCGGACTCGACGCCCGATACGGCTATCTCATGGCGCTCGGCGGCGAAGGCAATAGCGAGGAGCCGGTCTATGGGTCGAAGCTCTTTAAGTACGACCTTCGCACGGGTACGTGTTGGGAGCATCAGCTGGGTGACGGCGTCCGCGGAGCAGAGCCGGTCCTCGCCCCTGCAACGGCCGATGCGGGCGAGGACGAAGGGTGGGTCATCAGTTTGTCGCATGACACCGCATCCGATGAGTCTCGGTTGCTCATCATCGATGCCCAGAATTTCTCCGCTGCGCCCGTTGCTACGATCCATCTGCCGAGACGGGTTCCGTACGGCGCACATGGCACGTGGATACCCGACCGCATTATCGCCTGATTCACAACGCATTCCCGGGGGCAACATGAATCGATTCGTCAGGTCAGGGTTCTGGTTCCCCATCATCACCACCCTCGCGCTTGTGGCTACCGGATGTGCGAAGAGCACGAACTCGTCAACGGCCACGACCATCGCCGGCACGACGGTCCCTGCATCCACCGTTTCAACCACCCTCGCCACCGCGGCCGTCACTACCGTCGCCACCGGATCGGTCGTGACCACCGCGGCGACATCGGCTTCTCCGCCGGACTTCGCAAAAGCCTTTCCGACGCTTCCTCCGCCAACGGGCGAACGAATAACGATTGGCCTCGTCAATACCGAAGGAACTCCGGGGCTGGACTTTCCGGAGATGCGACTCAACATCACCGGCGCGGTCGATTACCTCAACCTCCACGGTGGCTTTGGCGGGCGGCCGATCAAGCTGGAGACCTGCACGGCGAAGGGATCACCAGAGACCTCGCAGGCCTGCGCCCAGGAACTCGTCGGCAAGAAGGTCGAAATGGCGCTGCTCGGCCTTGACCTCTTCCCCGATTACTCCACCTACACCGCCGCCAACGTCCCTGTTGTCGGCGTGTTGCCCATCCTGCCGCCGGATTACAAGGCCAACGCCCTGTTCCTGACCGGAGGCAACGCAACGCTCGGCGGGGCGATGGCCGCCGTGGCGAAGGATCACTTCCACGCGAAAACCGTCGCCATCATCAGCAGCGACAACCCTGGCTCCAACAGCTCCGAGGCCTCACTCACCGCAGCACTCGACGTCGCCGGCATTGCGCACACCACCGTGAAGGGTGGCGACAACGAAACCGATGCTGGTTACCAGGGGCTGATGCGGTCGGCAGCCAAGGGCAATCCCGACCTCCTCGTCTCGCTGTACTCCGACGCCGGATGTATCGGTGCCATTCGCGGTCGGGCCGCATTGCGGATCACGGTTCCCGTCCTGACGACGGGCATCTGTTCCAGCAGAAAAGTGCTCGACGTCGTCGGCGACGATGCCGTTGGTTGGGTGTTTACCGGTGTGCAGACGCAGCAAGAAACGCCAGAACTCGCCGTACTCAAGGAGATTCTTGCTCCCGTTCTTAAGGTGCCTGCGGACAAGGTTGACTCAGCGGCCCTGGGTCTTGGCGCACTTGCCCTCTTCGAGATCATGTCGCTCGCGGTGTATGCCAACATGCTGCAGGCTGACGGCAAGGCAGTGACGGGGGCCTCGGTCTTTGCTTTTCTCGGCAGCACGAAGGGTCTGAAGCTTTGGCCGGGCCAAGGATCAATCGACTGCGGAAGTTCGCCAAAGTACCCCACCATCTGCTCGTTCACGTTTCCGTTCGCCGAGTACAAGGCAGGGGGCGAGGTCCGAACGATCCCCGGTCTGACGGCGGTGTCCAGTCGGGAGTACCTGCCATAGACGCTCCGCCTGGCTCCTGTATCGCCCGATGACCGACTACCTCTTCTACCTCCTGCTCGGCAGTGGTGCCGCGGCAGTCATTGCTGCGTTCGGGCTTGGTCTGGTGGTCACCCATCAGGGTTCAGGCGTGGTTAACTTCGCCTACGGCGCCATGGCGACGTGGGTGGCCTATGTCTATGCCGATCTGCGCACCGGGGCGTACCCGTTCCCCATCCCCGGCCTTCCCGCCCGCTACCACTTCGACCACGACGTTGGCTTCCGATGGGCGATGGCGCTCTCGTTGCTGACCGCCATGCTGCTTGGGCTGCTGGTGTATCTGCTTGTGTTTCGTCCGCTTCGTCGAGCGCCAGCCTTGGCCACCGTGGTGGCGAGCATCGGATTGGTCATCGTGTTCACGTCGCTGGTTGATCGTCGATTCGCAGACAGAAAGACACTCAGAGTTGGCCCGATCCTGCCCAGCAATCCGGTGAACTTCGCCCGCGATCTGGCCGTTCCCCGTGATGGGTTGTGGTTGGCGTTCATCGTCTTAGCTCTCGCTGCCGGACTGTGGGCGATATCTCGTTTCACCCGGATTGGGCTGATCACCCGGGCTGCTGCCGAGAGCGAAAAGGGCGCGGTGTTACTCGGCTTCTCGCCTGACTTGTTGGCCGGACTCAGTTTCGTCGCGGCCTCCCTCGTCGGCGGGCTCGTCGCCATTCTGGCCTCGCCAATGATCCAGCTGAGTTCGAGCGTGTACTCGTTCGGCTTTCTCATTCCAGCGCTGGGAGCGGCACTGCTCGGCACGTTTCGTTTCGTCTGGCCAACCGTCGGCACGGGAATGGCCATCGGGATGGTGCAATCGTCGTTCACCAAGCTCCAGGGCGACGTTAGTTGGTTCCCGAAATACGGCGCCCGGGAAGGTCTGCCGTTCCTTGTCATCATCGTTGCGATGGTGCTGTTGGGTGAGCGCATTCCCGATCGTGCGTCGGTGGCCAGCGGGAAGCTGCCGACGGTGCCTCCGTCCGGGATGACCCCCCTGGCCGTGTTGCTGCCAGCCGCGGTTGCAGTCGCAGGTCTGGTGTTCCTTGGGCCGCTCTGGCGCGCTGCGATCATGACCAGCGTGATCGCCGCCGTGTTCGCGCTCTCGCTGGTCGTACTCACCGGTTTCGGTGGTCAGATATCGCTTGCGCAAATGGCCTTTGCCGGTATCGCTGGTTTCGCGCTTTCGAAACTGTCGGTCCTGTGGAACATTCCGTTTCCGCTTGCGCCCATGCTTGCCGCAGGGCTGGCCACAGTGTTCGGTGTACTGGTGGGGTTCCCTGCGCTCCGGGTGAGAGGTACGAACCTGGCGATTGTCACCGTGGCTGGCGGTGTCGCTCTCTCGGAGTTCATCTTTAAGAACCCCGCCTTCGTCGGCGACGCGTCCACCGGCGGGGCGAAAATCCCTCATCCGAAGCTGGGTACTTGGGACTTCGCGCTTGTTCTCGGGAGTAAGTCGTCGCGGCCGGTGTTCGGCATTTTCACGGTTGCAGTGTTGGTGCTGTTGGCCTTGGCCGTCGGCAACATCCGTCGAAGCACGACGGGTCGGCGGATCTTGGCGGTCCGCTCGAACGAGCGGGCAGCCAGTGCGCTAGCGGTCGATGTCGCCCGCGCCAAGTTGTTGGTGTTCGCGGTGTCGTCGTTTATCGCCGGTATCGGTGGCTGCCTGGTCGCGTACCGTTTCGGCAACGTCTCGGACGCTTCGTACGGGGTCGTGGCGTCGCTCGCCGCGTTGGCGGTCGCCTACCTCGGAGGCATGACGAGCGTCAGCGGGGCCGTCACCGCTGGCGTCGTGGCTGCGTCAGGGGTCGCGTTCTTTGCCACCGGAAAGATCGTCGGCACGTTCGGGAAATGGGAGGCGCTCATCAGCGGGGTCCTCCTCATCGTGATGACTATCCGTAACCCCGAAGGCATCGCAGGAGCGATCCGCAGCCGCGTCGAGCACGCTCGGGCCACGGCCGCGAACCGGAAGAATGCCGACAAGGTGCCGGTCCGATGACGCTCTTGCAGACCTTCGAAATGTCGGTCGCCTTCGGTGGCGTGCGAGCGGTCAACGAGGTGGACATCGAGGTCTCGCCCGGTTCACTCGTCGGGCTGATCGGCCCGAACGGGGCGGGCAAGACGTCGTTCATCGACGGCGTCACCGGCTTTGTTCCCTCCACCGGTCGTGTGGTGTTCGACGGAAAGGAGATCAGCGGGCAACAAGCACACAAACGGGCCGCGCTCGGCCTTGGCCGTACCTGGCAGTCGCTGGAGTTGTTCGATGATCTCACCGTTCAAGAGAACCTCCAGGTTGCGGCCGAGAGACAAAGCACGTCGGGCTTCCTGCTCGACCTCATCGCTCCCCGCCGACGTCGATCGACCGATGCAGTCGACTTGGCATGTGATGTCCTAGGCGTACGCGATCTCGCGGCGAAGATGCCCAGTGAGCTGAGCCACGGCCAGCGAAAGTTGGTGTCGGCGGCGCGAGCTTTGTCGGCTGGGCCGAAGCTGATCTGCATGGATGAGCCAGCCGCCGGGCTTGACACGCGCGAGAGCGCGCAACTCGGCCAGCGGCTGCGTGACATCGTCCAGGCCGACATCAGCATTCTCTTGGTCGACCATGACATGGGACTTGTGCTGAATGTTTGCGACTTCATCTATGTCATGGAGTTCGGTCGCAAGATCGCCGAAGGGACACCGGCCGAGATCAAAAAGAATCCCGTGGTCATCGCGGCGTACCTTGGCGTCGCGGGACATACCCCGGCCAGCGGCCACCAGGCAGGCCCGCCGTGACGCTGCTCGAAATGATCGATATGTCAAGCGGGTACCACGGCGTTGCCGTCGTTCGCGACCTGAACCTTTCCGTTAGTGAGGGTGAAGTCGTGGTGCTGCTCGGACCGAACGGGGCAGGCAAGACCACATCACTCCTCGCCGCATCCGGGCTCAACGCGATCTTGCAGGGTGATATCAACGTGCTGGGGAAGTCGATCAAGCAACGTCGGCCACACCTCATCGCTCGTGATGGACTTGCCCATGTACCCGAAGATCGCAGCCTGTTCTTCCAACTCACCGCGCACGAGAACCTTCGTCTCGCAGCTCCGAAGGGGGCCAAGGTTTTCGACGACGTCATTGCCTATTTCCCAGCCCTTGAAGCCCTGATGGATCGGAAAGCCGGCCTGCTCTCCGGAGGCGAACAACAGATGCTGGCTGTCGCCCGGGCGCTGTTGACCAAACCAAAGTTGTTGATGGTGGATGAGATGAGCCTCGGCCTGGCACCGATCGTTGTCGACCGGCTCCTTCCGGTGCTCCGCCAGATTGCGGTCGATACCGGCGTTGGGGTTCTACTGGTCGAGCAACACGTCGATCTCGTCTTACAGATCGCTGATCGGGCGTACCTACTCAACCACGGAGATCTCGTGTTCGAGGGGACTGCTGCCTACCTTCGCTCGCATCGGCAGTTACTGGAGAGCAGCTATCTTGGCGGCTGACGGATCGACCGAACATCTGGTCCGCACCCCTGTGTCCTTCGTAGCCATCCAGACCGCCACCCTCCAGTAGTTGCGTGGTGTCGGGCCGCTCGCTATGGTGCGTTCCGCTCGGGTTCCCGGGCGCAACACGGCGGATGACGTTGCCCCACGAATTTCGTGACAACAGTCTCGTGTTGCAGTTAGACGTCGGCGGGGGCCGAGTTCGCCCCCGAGACCCCACCTCCACTTGCTGGGGAAAGACAGGTTCGCTGTGAGCGAAGCCCTCGAACGTTCGGTGCTTGAGAACAAAGACCGGGACCAGTTGGTCACCATTGCGTCCGCGCTCGGTGTGAAGACGCCGGCACGAGCCAAGAAGTCCGACATCATCGACAAGATCCTGGAGACGACGGGGGTCACTGCCGCGACCACAGGCGCAGCCGATGCCCCGGCCGCTCGGGCCGTGCGCGGACGTGCCATGAAAGCCGATGTGGCAGCTGCCGTGCCGCCGTCGGAGATGGCAGACGCCAGCCCAATCGTCGATGCGCCCGAGAATGAGGCGGCGCAGGACCACGAACAGGAGCCAGCCGTGGCCGCTCCGGCCCGTCCCGTCGTAGCCTCCACGCCATCATCGATCCCGCCGTGGTCCGAGCGTCCTCGTCAGGGCAACGGATTCCCCGACCGGAACGGCCAGAACGGCCATGGTCCGAATGGCAACGGTCAGGCGCCGAACGGCGCCGGTTCGAACGGCAACGCGAACTCGCAGCCGGGCTCCACGAATGGGCAGGCTGAGCGCCAACCGTTCGGCGATCGCAATGCTCCAGGCCAGCAGCCGGGCGAGGCGGGCGAGAGCGAAGGTCGTCGCAAGCGTCGCCGTAACCGCAACCGAAACCGGGGCGAGGGCGGCGACGAGCCAATGGAAATGCCGGGTGCGCCGGCGGCCTACGAGATGCAGCCAGGCTTCGGCGACCCCATCGACGTGGCCGGATACCTCGATCTGCGTGACGAGGGCTACGGCTTTCTGCGGGTCTCGGGTTACGTGCCGAGCCGTGATGACGCGTACGTGAGCGTGAAGCAGTCCAAGCAGTACGGCCTGCGCAAAGGTGACCATGTCACCGGTACGGCTCGCCCGGCCGGCCGCAACGAGAAGAACCCAGCGCTGCTCACCATCACCACGGTGAACGGCGGCGAGCCCGATGCCGCCCGTGATCGTCCGAAGTTCGAGGACCTCACGCCGCTGTTCCCGGATGAGAAACTCACGCTCGAGCACAAAGACGATCCGTACAACATGACCACTCGGATCATCGATCTGATCGCGCCGATCGGCAAGGGTCAGCGCGGCCTTATCGTGTCGCCCCCGAAGGCGGGCAAGACCAGCATCATGAAGGCCATCGCCACGTCCATCGAGCGGAATCATCCCGGCGTGAAGCTCATCGTGTTGCTCATCGACGAGCGTCCCGAAGAGGTCACGGACATGCGCCGCACCGTCAAAGGTGAAGTGATCGCGTCAACCTTCGATCGTCCGAGCGAAGAGCACACCCACCTCGCCGAGATGACCATCGAGAAGGCGAAGCGCATGGTGGAGGCCGGCCAAGACGTGGTGATCATTCTCGACGGCATCACCCGCCTCGCTCGCGCCTACAACCTGGCGGCCCCAGCCACCGGCAAGATCATGTCGGGTGGCATCGACGCGGGGGCGTTGTATCCGCCCAAGAAGTTCTTCGGTGCGGCTCGTAACGTGGAAGAGGGCGGCTCGCTCACCATCCTGGCCACGGCGCTCGTTGACACCAACAGCCGCATGGACGACGCCATCTTCGAAGAGTTCAAAGGCACCGGCAACATGGAACTGCGCCTTGACCGCAAGCTGGCCGAACGTCGCATCTTCCCGGCCATTGACGTTGACGCGTCTTCCACCAGGCACGAAGAGCTGCTGTTTGAGCGCAAGCAACTGCAGCAGGTCTGGAAGCTGCGCAAGGTCCTGCACGGTATGGCCGAAGGCGGCTCAGGAGCAGCAGGCCTCGAACTGCTCACCGACCGGCTGAAGACCTTCCGCCTGAACGAAGAGTTCCTGACCGAAATCGGCAAGCAACCCTAAGTATCTCGCCGCGACCCACGTGCGAGCCCCGCCGTTGGTGGGATTTGACCCATTGCCGGTACACTTCGCAGACCCTCATTTGGAGAACGATTCTTATGCAGACAGCAATCCACCCGAAGTACATCGACACCACCTTCCGTTGCTCATGTGGCAACACCTTCGTCACCGGTTCCACCCGTGGCGGCGAAGTGACGCTCGACCTTTGCAACGAGTGCCATCCCTTCTTCACCGGCAAGCAGAAGCTGGTTGACACCGGTGGCCGTGTCGAGCGCTTCCAGAAGCGCTACGGCGAACGCAAGGGCAAGTAGTCCTTCTCGCATGACCATTGACCCGGCGCGCCGCAGCGCGCTGCTGGGCATCAAACTCGCCGCCCTGGTCCGAGACCACGCCGGTGAGGCCCCCATCGCCGCTTCAACCCTTCCGGGTGGAGCGGCGCTGACGCGTTTGGGCGAAGCATGGGTGCTGGCCGATGAAAACCCCCAACGCATCCTTGGTCAAGCCCTGGCCTGGTCCCGTCGCCAACCTAACATCACCGTGTTGAACGTATTGATACCTCGTTCGGTCGCTACGTCTCCGTCTCTCTCGGACTCGCTTCGCTCAGACAATCCGGCAGCCGCGCCAGATAACCAACACAGCGCAGCGCCAATCGTGGCTCGACGGGCAGAGGCCTTCGTCGGGGACATCCGCGTGTGGGAAGTGCATGACCGCACGCTCGTCGCCGCAGCCCCGGAGCCGGTTGCAGTGGTGCCGATGGTGCAACCGGAGCTGTTGGCTCTGAGTGGCGAGATCGCGGCAGCGGGAGCCGATCCGCTTTGCGAATGGGGCGTGCTGGTCGGCGAGGTGGAAGGGCTCGAAGTCTGCCGGGTTGTGCGCAGCAACGAAACCGGCGACGTCGTGTTGCAGGTCGGTATCGGTGCTCATGACCGCGAGGCGTTCGCCATGCTGCACGGCGACCGGCCGCCCCTCGTGGCGCTGCAGGGAGTGGTGCAGGCCGTGGCCCCGCACCGAATGCTGAACGCCGCGCCCCACGCGTTGAACCGTATCGCCACCGAGCGACTCCTCCGGGCGTCGCTCATCAACGCACCCGGCATCGTTGGTGCTGTTCGGCTCGTGGCGAATGATCCGCCAGTGCCTCGTGCGAACGTCAAAGACCCGGTGCCGTGTGTGGCGACCGGGGTGGATGCGCGGGACACCGCGCTGACGGTCGTGTGCTCGGTCGGCATTGACCTCGATCTGGTGCCCTTCGCCGCCGATGCCCGCATCCGCCACGGCGGTCGGTTGATCGTGGTCCTGCCCGAGCGGGATGCGCATGCCGTCACGCTCGATCTGCTCAGCCTGCTGCGCGAGCCCGCGGAACTGGTGGCGGTGCCGAACCCGGTTTAAATCGTTGATCGACTGCTGCTCTTGCGGCGACGTTTGCGCCACTCGCTCCAGGTCAGCACGATGAAGTACGGGTCTTGCACGAAGTAGCGGCGGAAGAGGCGTCGGGGTTCCTGAGCGAAGCGAAAGAACCATTCGAGACCCGATCGTTGCATCCACTGCGGCGCACGCTTCACGATGCCGTAGTACATGTCGAAGGATGCACCGATGGCGAGGAACAGCGGCAGATTGGTGCCAGCAGCGCGGCAATGATCGACGATGTCGCTGATGAGCAGGCACTGCTTTGGGAAGCCCAAGGTGACGAACACGAACTCGGGCTGCTCGACGGTGATCAGGTTGGCGCAGTCAACCGAAAAATCGGTGATGGCCACGCGGTCACCCGCGGCGAACATCGGCGCCACGATGGCGGTGTTCATGGCCCCCGTCTCGGCCCGGACCCGAGCGGCGACCTCGTTGGAGTTGGCGATCACCAACACCGGACGCCCCTCTTTCAACAACGTCGGCCACAGCTCGGCCACCAGGGTGCTGCCGGCCAGGCGGGCGCTCAAGGGTGCGCCAAGCAACCGGCTGGCCCATACCACCGGTTGGCCGTCGGGCAGGACGTAGGCGGCCTGACGGACGATGGCGGACGCTTCCGACGAACTGTCATTGGCGATGTGCACGAGCTGATCGACGTTGGGAGTGACGACGAGAGGCAGTGAGCGATCGGAGCGATGTTCGATTTCGCCGGGCGACAACAGGATCTCGGAAATCTCGGCCTCATTGGCCGCATCAACAAAATCGAGCTCGAAGAGTTCGGTTCGATGTAAGACACGCAACATCACCGGGGGACTCTTGTGCACGGGAGGTCAGGCTACAAGGCTCAGGTAGGACTACTTGGGTTTTCTTTCGTTTTCTCTTTCTTGAACGTTTCCAGACTATGAGGCGGTGCGTGCCAGGAGTCGCCCAGAAATCGCCTGCAGCAGGTCAACGACGCGCGGCCCCCATCTGTTCGCCAGGTCGTCATCAACGATCACGACCGTGTTGGTAGTGAGGGCAGTGAGCGCGCTCCAGCCGGGTCTGGCCCGCAGTGTGTCGCTCGTTTGCCGACAGCACTTTGTGTCGGCCAGCACGATCAGGTCGGGGTTGGCGTCGATGATTGCCTGAGACGAAAGGGTCGCCTCCCGGGCACCGGGTGCTGCGCCGGTGTCCGCGATGCTGCGCAGGTGCAGCAGCCCGTAGAGCTGACCGAGGAAACTGGCCGAGGTCACGCTGGCGAACTGATCAGTTCGCTCGTGGTAGTAACGCAGCGGAGTCGGTGGGGTCTTGCTCACAATTTCAGCGATCTTTGCCTGCATGCCCCCGACGAGTTGTTCGGCTTCTGGCGTCTTGCCGATCGTGGCGCCGAGTTGACGAATCTGCGCGTAGCTGTCGTCGAGGGACGTCGCAGGAGGTTGGACGATCACCGTGACGCCACGCGCCGCGAGTGTCGCCGCGGTACCTGCCTGATCTTCGCTCAACACCACGAGGTCTGGCCCGAAAGCCATGAGTCTGTCGATGTCCGGCGTTGCGCCGGTCAGGTCGGTGCGGGGTGCGCTCAGCGGATAGCTGCTCAGATTGTCGACAGCCTTGACGAGACCGCCGGCACCCAGCGCGAAAAGCGTCTCGGTTGCGGTGGGCGAAAGGGACACGACGGCCTTGGGGATCGGCTTGGCCACCGTCGTCGCCATCGGCGCAGCGCTCGACTGCTGCACTGGAGTAGCCGCCGTTGTCGGAGCGCCGATGAATGCGGGCCGGGTCGTGCTGGTCGGCGTTGGCACCGTTGTAGGCGCAACCGCAGTGACATGCGGCGTGCTGCAGGCGGCCAGGATTGCCAGCGCCCCGAGCATCGTCCAATGCGGACCGGACGGGCTGTTCCCGTTGTGCTTGCCACCCATCAGGGTATCCAGGCTATCGACCGGACACGTCGTCGCGGCGGCACTGAATCGGCCGGAGCGGGGACCGTCGCGTAGCCTCTTCGGTTGTGCTCGATCGGTTGGCTGGCCTGAAACATGAACATTCGGAGTTGGAGACGCGGCTTGGCGACCCCGCCGTCCTCTCCGATCAGACTCGCCTGGTGGAGCTTTCCAAGCGCTACAAGGAGCTGTCGCCCATCGTTGACTGCATCGGGCGCTACGAGCGACGTGTCGAGGATCTGGCGGCCGCTCGTGAGATGTTCACCGATTCGACCGGTGATGATCGCGAGTCGATGCGTGGCGAAATCTCCAGCGCTGAAAGTGATATCGAAGCCATCGAGGAAGAGCTCCGGCTGCTGCTGCTCCCGAAGGACCCCAACGCTGGTCGCAACGTCATTGTGGAAGTCCGCGGGGCAGAAGGGGGCGAAGAAGCCAACCTGTTCGCACGTGACCTCTACGAGATGTACATGGCCTACGCCGACCGCCACAAGTGGAAGGTCGAGACCATGTCGGCCGACCTCTCCGAGATGGGCGGCCTCAATCAGGTCACCTTCACGGTGAAGGGTGATGACGCCTGGACCCACTTCAAGTTCGAGGGCGGCCCCCACCGTGTGCAACGGGTACCGGCCACCGAAAGCCAGGGACGCGTCCACACATCATCGGCCACCGTTTTGGTGCTTCCGGAGGCCGACGAGGTCGACGTGCACATCGACGAAAAGGACCTGCAGGTCGACGTGTACCGGTCATCGGGCGCGGGTGGTCAGCACGTCAACACCACCGACTCAGCGGTCCGTATCACTCACAAGCCGACCGGTGTGGTCGTCACCATGCAGGACGAGCGTTCGCAGATTCAGAACCGGGCCAAAGCCATGATCGTGCTGCGGTCCCGCATGCTGCAGCTTGAGCAGGACAAGCAGGATGCCGAGCAGTCGGTCTCACGCAAAGCGCAGCTCGGTGGCGGCGGGCGGAGCGAGAAGATCCGCACCTACAACTACAAAGAGAACCGTGTTACCGATCATCGCATCGGGCTGACGATCTACAAGTTGCAAGCCGTGCTGGCCGGTGACCTCGACGAAGTCATTGAGGCCCTGATCGCGGAAGAACGCGCCGCCCAACTCTCCACGCCGGATGCCTGACGACGGCACTGTCACCTGGCGCGAACTGCTCGCCCAGGCCACCGACACCCTCGGTGATACGAACGAAGCGCGCTGGCTGTGCGAAGAGGTCTTCGGCGAGCGCGGCGCCGCCTTCCAGGCCGCGTTGGGCCAGCCGACCACTGAGCGCTTCGTCGTCCGCTTCGATGCGCTCCTTGCTCGTCGCAAGGCCGGCGAGCCGCTGCAGTATGTGCTCGGCTCGTGGTCCTTCCGCACCATCGAGTTGATGGTGGACCCGCGGGTACTGATCCCCCGTCCGGAAACTGAACTGGTGGCGGGCGTCGCCATCGACCGGGCTTGCACGTTGCGCCCTCCGATTCGGGCGGTCGACCTTGGCACCGGATCGGGTGCGATTGCCTTGGCGCTGGCGGCCGAGTTGCCGATCGGCTCGGTCGAGGTGTGGGGCACCGACCTGTCCGAGGACGCGCTCGATGTGGCCCGCGCCAACCTCGCCGGGCTCGGCCGACGGGGCTCCGCCGTTCGATTTGTACAGGGCACCTGGTTCGACGCTCTTCCGGCCGAACTCGCAGGAGCCGTGAACCTGATCGTCGCCAATCCGCCCTACATCGCGCCCGATGATCCCGAGCTCGACGAGTCGGTGCGTTCGTGGGAACCGCATCTCGCGCTGTTCGCCGAAAACGACGGACTGGCGGCCTACGAAACCATCATTGCTGACGCGCCTCGCTGGCTGGCCGAAGGCGGCTGGCTGGTGCTGGAGATCGGCCACCGTCAGGCCGCCCCCGTCAGCGCGTTGTGCGTCGATGCGGGCATGATTGACGTTGCGATCCATCGCGATCTTGCGGGCCTCGACCGCGTTGTGGTTGCTCGTTTCGCACACCAGTAGCGAGTTCGGGTAGTTACTGCGCGGCAGGAACAGCAGAGTCGCCCAGTTCGGAAGCGAGACCGAGGTGTTGGCGGAGGAACTTCAGTTGCAGATGCAACAAGTTCTCAGCCACGACTTCCTGAGGCGTCATGTGGGACACGCCCGTCAAGGGCAACACCGTGTGGGGGCGACCGGCCGCCATCAGGGCAGAAGACAGCTGCAACGTGTGGGCGGCGTACACGTTGTCGTCAGCGAGCCCGTGGATGAGCAGCAGCGGCCGCTCAAGACGAGCAGCGTCGGTCAGCAGTGAGCTGCGGTCGTAGGCAGCAGCATTGGTGGTTGGGTCACCCAGGTAGCGCTCGGTGTAGTGGGTGTCGTAGAGCCGCCAGTCGGTGACCGGAGCACCCGCAATGGCGCAGTGGAAGGTCTCGGGGTTGCGCAGCACGGCCAGCGCGGCGAGGTAGCCGCCGAAACTCCACCCCCGGATACCGACGCGACTGAGATCGAGTTCGGGGAACTGCTCGCCCACGGCTTGGAGGGCATCGACTTGATCCTCGAGTACAGCCGAAGCAAGGTCGTTGGCTACCGATCGCTCCCACGCCGAACCGCGTCCGGGTGTGCCGCGGCCGTCGGTGACGATGACGGCAAAGCCCTGGTCGGCGAACCACTGCGAGGTAAGAAATGCGCCACGAGAGGCGACGGCTCGCTGGGCGTGAGGCCCACCGTAGGGGTCAAGCAGCACCGGCAGTTTCTGACCCGGTGTGATGTTCCGCGGCAGAATCAGCGCGGTCACGAGGCTGCGGTCGCCGGCGTCGATGAACTGCACGTTTGGCTGCACCAGCGCCGTTTCGGCGTGAGAGGCAACCACTCGGGCATCGCCCAGGATGCGGGTCGTGGTGCCGTCGCGATCAAGCGTCGCCGATCGCAACACCACGGTTCCGCCGCCGATAATGGCAGTGTGTACGCCGGGCTCTTCGGTCAGTCGGTCGAGCTTTCCATTGGTGTGCCAGCGGTACACGTGATGATGGACGGGATCGACCAGGAAGTTGCCGGTGAAGATCACACTGTCGTCATCGGCGTGCAGCACCGAGCGCACTTGGAGGGGAGCGAGTGTCACTGGTTCACCATCCACCATCAGACGACGCGAACCGCCACGGTCGGCGCAGGTCACCAGCCGCCCGTCGCCGAGGAAGGTAGGCGTGCCCGGCACCAGCTCAACCCAGTGTTGGTCGACATCTTCCAGACGGAGGTACGTGGCGCCGGTGGCGGGCGTGACGGTGCGCACTTCAACGCGCTTTTGATCCCGGCTCTGCACCACGATGTGCAGTCCGTGAGACGACCACGACACGTCAGTCAGATAGGGGAGTGCATGGTCATCCCACACGACGGGGACGCGCCCGCCGTGTTCATCAATGATGAACAGCTGCACGATGGCGTTCGGTGTTCCCGCGGCCGGATACGGAACGCTGGTCGGCACCAGGCTGGGGTCGGCCGGGTTGGACAGCCACCAACGCTGCACCGGGGTGTTGTCCACCCGGGCGACGGCCAGATGGGTGCCTTCCGGGTTCCACCAAAAGCCGCGGGACCGGCCCATCTCCTCGGCGGCGATGAAGTCGGCCAGACCCCAGGTGATGTTCTCATCATCGTCGTCGGCCAACTCCCAGTGCGTTCCCTTGGGCGTCGCCAGTCGCAAGCTGCCGGACCGGGTGTACGCGATGCGGGTCCCGGTTGGGTCGGGCCGCGGGTCAAACACCGGGCCCGGAACTTCGAGCTCGCGTGACGTTGCGCTGATCAAACCAGCGGTGAATAGGCGACCGGCCAGGCTGAAGCTGGCCGCCGTGACATCCCGGTTTGTGGCGAAGGTGACGATGCCTCCGGCCCCTTCGCGAGCGCGCTCTCGGCGGGCCCGTTCCTCGGCCGGTAGGTCAGCTTCATCGGAGCCGGCCAGGAGCACCAATGGATCGGCAACCAGTCGCTCGACACCCGTATGCGGATCCATAACCCACAGGCAGTTCACCGGGTCATCGCCGCCACGGGAACGGAGAAACACCACCCGATCGCCATCGGGGGAGACCACGATGTTTCTCGGCTCGCCTAGCGTGAGGTGACGCGTGCGGGCATATTGCCGCGGGAAGGTGTCAGTCATAGATGTACGTCGCCAGACTACGCCACCAGATCGCCGTCGCTCTTCAGTGTCACGGTCCGGCCGACCCACTCACCGTTGGTCATCGCGGCCGCCAGCTGCCTGTCGATCGAGGTTCCCCAGGCCCGTCTCCCGTCGGCCAGGAGGCAGCTGGCGATGCCCCGCTCGGGCTGCCCGTCTCGGTCGTGCATCACGGTGTACGCCTCCACCACCGCGGCACCGGCGGCCTCGCCCGAATCGGCGCAGGCCCGTTGACGGAGCGCGTCGATCTTGGCCTGCGGCGAGGCATGGCGGTAGCCCTCGGTGGGAGGCTGGGTGCGGTAAACGCCGAACGTGTGCTTGCTGGCGAAACCGCCATTGGCCCACACCAACCCGTTGGCCGTCGGGTCGTTGCGGAGATCGTTCATGACGGTCGCAATCGCGTGCATCGAGTAGTTGTTCCACGGCCCGCCTGCGAAGCTCAGGCCGCCAGTTCGGGTGAGCTGCCGATCCAGTGACAGACCGAGCGAGGTTGCGCCCAA
This sequence comes from uncultured Acidimicrobiales bacterium, assembly GCA_963791625.1. Taxonomy (GTDB): domain Bacteria; phylum Actinomycetota; class Acidimicrobiia; order Acidimicrobiales; family Ilumatobacteraceae; genus JANMCE01. The sequence goes on along the minus strand of CAWBTA010000015.1, from coordinate 345,726 downwards.
TTGCACTGCGGACGGGAAGCAGGAGTACAGATCGATCACGCCGATGTCGTCGATTCCCAGCTCCGCTAGTTCGAGTGCCAGCCGTCCGCCTGCCCGAATCGCAGGTGTCTCGGCAAACGTCCATCGGTTGGAGATGAACGGATGCTCGTGGCAATCGGTGCCGCTCACCGGGAATACCCAGCGGTCGCGAGGCACGCCCAGTTCGGTGGCCTTTTCAACGGAGCAGATCAAGAGAGCGGCGGTTTGGTCCACGTCGTTGTTGGAGTTCATCAGCTTCGGATACGGCCAGCCGATCATGCGGTTTCTCGGCCCGGGGGTGGCGATATCGGAAGCGGTCGGTGCGGTCCGATTCCATGCAAACGGGTTGTCGGCGGCGACGGCGGCGAAGCGTGCCCACAGCGCGGCCAGATGGGCCTGATGCTCCGACGGTGTCCGACCTGAAGCGGCGCGCAGCGCGGACTCGAAGAGCGGGTAGATCTGAATCGGAAGCCAGATCTCGCGGGCCAACTCGGCGGGGCTGGACATGACGAAGTCGTCGCCGATCACTTCGTCGGCTGGGGTCGGGTCCGGGTCATCGGGCCACGGTTTCATGCCCGCCGTGCGGCCGCGGCGTTGACTGCGCCTGGCCTCGCCGCCGGTCAGGACGACGAACTCGGCCTCGCCCTGCTGAATTGACGCGGCAACGTGGTTGACCAGTGCCTGGGGTGCGTTGCCGCCCATCGTCGTTACCGCCGTGACAGCCGGGGACACTCCTAGCGCTGTGGCAACGCAACGGGCCGGGTCGGCCGAGCGGAAACTCAGCGTGTTTACCACGGTGAACAGATCGATGTCGGGCAGGTGGCGCAGACCCGCGTCAGCAACGGCAAGCTCCACGGCCTCCGCCATCAGCACAATGGGCGAACGCGCTTCAGCCAGTGAAGCAGCGCGATGGGTGCGCTGTCCGGAGCCGATCAGAACCGGGGTACGAGGATCCACGAGGTGGGCAGGCTAGAGCAATCCGGCACCGGTCCGAGCCTCCCGGCCCGACGAAATGGTCACGCCGGAGGACGGTTGCCTGAGGGCGGCGTTGAAACGTTGCTCTTGGTGACGACCCACAAGGGTGATTCGGTCGGCCACCAGTCGCTTGGTGACAGTCGGGTTTGTTCGACGGTGTCGATGGGTGACGGTGCGCTTGGCGGCGCGCCGGCGGCAGCGAATCCCGACGGGTAGACGCCATTGGCGAGCGAGGCAACCGGTTGCGGTTCGGAGCGGACCTGCATCGGGGGAATCTGCACTGCGGCTGCCTGCGGACGCTGCGACTCGAGCACGTCGATGCGCTGGTTGAGGTTGTTGACCAGCACCGCCAAGTAGCGGATGTGCTCGCCGAGCTTTTCGATCTGGACGACGGACTGACTCGCCCCATTTGATGCAGGGGGAGGAGGCGGGAGAGCGGTGGAAACGTTGACCGTAACCGAAGAGGGCCGATCGACCTCTGCGACGGTGGGCTGCTCGGGCTGGGCCTCCGGGACAAGAAGTGACGATCGTTGCATGGCCCACTCGGCCAGACCGAGGGCGCGCTGGTAGTCGAGCGCAACATCTTTCAGGAACTCATCGACCTCCCACTTGGCGTAGCCACGAATGACGGAGGGGAAGGACTTGTTGGCAATTTCGTCCGGGGTAAGCGGCATCTCAACCCCTTCGGGAAGTGAGGTGTGAGTTGAGGGAAGGGTCATGGTCATTCGTCCGCCTGACGGTCGCTGCACAGATGCTGGTCACAAATTGGGTCCGGTTCGCTCGCTTGATCTGGTTCGCCACAAACTTCCGCCGCTCGCTGGACAGCTGGCACGTTGCCGCACGACCACATTCGGTGACAAGACCTGGGAGAAGAGTCAGACGAAACCTTGAGCGAGTTGTGCCACTGCGACCACCAACTGTGCTCATCCGTGCGGTGACGGTGGGTCAGTGTGTGGTGGCGCAGCCGCTCAAAGTAGTCAAGATGGAGACGGCCTGTTCGGTACACTCGGCGCCTATGACCCGTATCGCCGTTGGCGCAGACCATGCCGGATTCCCCCTGAAAGAGCATGTTGTCGCCCTGCTGCACGCCGCCGGCCATGAGGTGCAGGACCACGGCACGCACAGCACCGACTCGGTCGACTATCCACCGGTCTGCGCCGGCGTGGGGCGAGCCGTGCGCGATGGCGAGGCCGAGGTGGGCATCGTTATCGGTGGTAGTGGCCAGGGTGAACAGCTGGCGGCCAATAAGGTGCGTGGTGTTCGAGCGGCGCTCTGCAATGACCTCTACACCGCCCGACTGGCCCGCGAACACAACGACGCCAACGTGTTGTCGATGGGCGGCAGGGTGGTTGGCTTCGGTCTGGCCGAGGAAATCGTGACGCTGTTTCTGGCGACAGCCTTCGAAGGCGGCCGTCACGCCCGTCGCGTCGCCATGCTTTCTGCGCTTGAGGACGAATTCTGACGGGCTGCGTGCCCTACGCTCTGCGCCGTGGCATGGTCCGATAGTTACCCGTTGGTTGGAGCAATCGCTGCTGTGACCACAGCGGTGGCCACGCCGATTGTGCGAGTGCTGGCGATTCGCGCTGGTCGGGTCACACTGCCTGACGCCCGCCGAGTCCACACCAAGGCCACCCCGTCGGTGGGTGGCGTGGCGATGTACCTCGGGTTTCTGGTGTCGTTCGGTGTCGCCAGCCAGATGAAACGCTTCGCCCGGGTGTTCAACACCAGTGAGTCGTTGGGGGTGGTGGCGGCCGCAACTATCATCGTGTTCGTCGGCCTGCTGGATGATCTGCACAAGTCGAACCCAAAGGTCAAAGATCCCGAAGGCATCTCGGCTCCGGCCAAGGTTGCCGGACTCGTACTCGCCGGCGCGGTACTGGCGTTAGCAGGTGCTTCGATGTATTACTTCCGCGTGCCGGGTATTCTTGGTCGTCGCATCCTGGTCATCTCCGGCGATCTGCGGCCCCTCGTCATCATCGTGTGGCTGCTCGGAATGGCCAACGCCATTAACCTCATCGACGGTCTTGACGGACTGGCGGCCGGCATTGTGGCGATCAGCTCGGGTGCGTTTTTCTCTACAGCCGAAACCTCGACAACCGTCATCTGATTGCTCCCAGTCTTGGTCCCGTGATCGCGGTGATCGTGCTCGGTATGTGTCTTGGTTTCCTGCCGTACAACGTTCACCCGGCGCGTATCTTCATGGGGGACTGCGGTGCGTTGCTGCTCGGCGGGCTGATGGCTGTCTGCACCGCGCTGGTGGGCGGCCGGGTCAGTCCGAGTGAAGGAAGTTCAGGAGAAGGTGCACAGGGTCAGACCTACTTTTTGTTTGCGCCGCTCGTGATCCCTCTGGTGATTCTGGGGGTACCTCTTTTCGACGTGGCCTTTGCCATCGTGCGCCGCACCAGCAGGCGGCAGGGCATCACGGGTGCCGACAAGGGACACCTGCATCACCGCCTGCTGCGGCTCGGCCACGGTCATCGCCGCAGCGTGTTCATCCTCTGGCTGTGGACGGCGATCCTGTCCGGTGTGGTGCTGGTACCGGCCACATCTCAGCGGGCGAACGGCCTGGTGATCTTTGCGGTGCTGGCCCTAGGTTTGGCTCTTTACACAATCTTGCATCCTGAGGTTCGGCGTCGCAATGAGAACGTAGATTGATGACGTTGCGATTGACTGACCCCGTGAAAAGGAGCGTGCTCGCCCTCGTCTCGGCGACCTGCATGATCCTGAGCGGTCTGTTCGTCTTCGGCTCGGCCGCGCACGCGGCGCCGACGTTCGACCCGGCGCTGGTCAACGACGAGTTCGTCATCGGCGGCATGTCTCAGGCGGTCGCGGCCGACTGGCTGCCTGATGGTCGCATGGTGGTGCTGACCAAACCGGGTTCGTTGTATCTGGTGAACCCTGCGACCGAAACCAAGTCGATGCTGTACACGATTCCCGATGTGGACTCGCGTGGTGAATCGGGTGCGCTCGACATCGTCGTCGATCTCTCGTTCGCTACCAATCACCGGCTGTATGTGTACTACTCGGCCAACTCGGATTCGAGGCTCCGGATCGCGAAGCTCGAAGTCGATTCGCTCCTTACGACGGTCTCTTCCAACGCAACACTCTGGTCGAATCCGGGTCCGCTGCGCACGGTCTACGCCGACCCGACCAACCACATTGGTGGCTCGCTCGACATCGGTCCCGACAACAAGCTCTACCTCACCATCGGCGACGCGCTGGCCAGCCTGTCGCAGGATCTGACCAACGTGTTCGGCAAGGTGCTCCGCATCAATCTCGACGGCACGGTGCCTACCGACAACCCGCCGATCTCCGGCAAGACCGTCCAAGAGATCTGGGCCTACGGCCTGCGGAATCCGTATCGCAGCCAGTTCGAGCGAGGCCGCACGACGGCTAATCCGCAGGGTGCTCCGGCATTGCCACTCTGGATCGGTGACGTCGGCGGCAACGTGGCTGAGACAGCGTATGAGGAAGTGAACGTCGGTCAGGCCGGGGCCAACTATGGGTGGCCGTTGTGCGAAGGTCCGCTCGGGCTCCCGAAGAACGGTGTCGGCTGCCCCGCCGGGGTGACCGGGCCGGCGCTTACCTATGGACACACGGCGGGTGTTGCGTGCTGTTTCAACAAGGCGATCGTCGGCGGACAGATGTACCGCAGCGGTGACTTCCCCCTGGCCGGCGCATACATCTACGGTGACTATCCATCGTCGACCATCTCATGGATGGTGCCCGATGCCAGCGGACAGCCCACCACCAACTCGGGGCTGTTACACAAGCTGCAAACGAGCAATCTCGATGAGGCTCCGGTCTGGGTCGATGTCAGCCCGGACGGCAACATCTACTTCCTCGACATCTTCACCGGGAACCTGCGCCGTCTCACCTATGGCCCGCACCCCATCGTGCAGACCGCCTCGGCCAACGCGGTCACCGGGCCGGTCGGCCGTGACGTGACCTTCACCGGCGCCGCATCCGACCCGGCCGGAAACCCCGTGTCGTACCTGTGGAACTTCGGCGATGGCACCACGTCGACGCTGGCGTCACCCGTCCACCGCTACGTCAACGGTGGCACCTACAACGCCTTGCTGAAGGTGACCGCAGGCGGCGTAACTGTGAACGCCAACCCGATCAAGATCAAGGTCGGCAACGGCCCGAATGTCACCATCACCAGCCCCGCTAACGGCTTCGTGTTCACCGCCGGGCAAACGATCGTGGCCACCGGCACCGCCACGGACGCAACCGGCAGCACCCTTGCGGCCAGCAAGCTGTCGTGGACTATCGCCTTCAAGCACGACAGCCACGCCCACCCGGAAATCAGCAATCAGCCCGGTAGTTCGGTGTCGCTTCCGATCCCGACGAGCGGCCACGGATTTTCGGGCAATACGTCGTTTCTCATCTCGCTGACGGCCACCGATGCCAGCTCTGTTTCCACCACGACATCGATCGAGATCAAACCCAACAAGATCACGGTTCCGGTCACGTCGAACGTAGCCACCAACGCGGTGCTCAGTGGCATCACCCAGGCCCTTCCATTCGCCATCGACACCGTGCCGGGTTTTCGACACAGCGTTGAGGTTCCGGCTGAGCAGTGCGTCACCGGCGTGAGGCAGCGGTTCGTACGGTGGTCCGACGGGGGAGCTCGGGTCCACACGGTAAGTGCTGCGGCGGGCCAGTCGCTGATAGCCACGTTCGAGCCGACCGGGATGTGTGAAAGCAAGTACGTACCCCTCCCGCCGGTACGCCTCTTCGATACGCGCAACCTCGGTGCCAAACCGCAGGCCAACGTGCCGGTGGACGTTGGCGTGACCGGCGTCGGCGGTGTGCCCGGTCTCGGCGCCACCGCCGTGGTCGTGAACGTCACGGCCGTGGATGCCGCCGACGCCGGGTTTGTCACGGTGTGGCAAAGTGGCGCGTTGGCACCGACCGTCTCCAACATCAATGTTCGCAAGGGGGAGACGGCGCCGAACCTTGTCACCGTGTCACCCGGCAGCAACGGTGCCATCACGATCCTGCCGACCACCAACGTGCACCTTCTGGTTGACGTATTCGGCTACTACACGTTGTCGTCGGCTTCCGTCGACGGTCGCTTTGTACCGCTGCCGTCCCCGCAACGTCTCTCTGACACTCGCGGCCTTGGCCCGAAACCGGGGGACAACGCTGAGCGCACCGTAACGGTTGCCGGGTCGGTTGGTGTACCGGCCAGCGGAGCTGAAGCGGTGGTGCTCAACGTAACGGCCGACGACGCCAGCGCACCCGGCTACGTCACGGTGTGGCCGGCCAGCGGCAAGGCGCCGCAGGTGTCCAACATCAACCTCGATCATGTTGGGCAGACACGCGCCAATCAGGTCATCGTCAAACTGGGCGACGGCGGAGCCATCTCGCTATTCACGTCCAACGGCGCGCACCTCATTGTCGATGTCGTCGGCTACTTCACAGCAGACGGTACCGGGCCGGCCTCACGCAGCGGGCTCTTCGTGCCCGCAGGCCCCTCCCGACTGCTCGACACCCGAAACGACACCAAAGCGGTTGGCGGTAGCAGCACTAACCTTGCCGTAATTGGTCAGCAGGGCGTGCCCGCCGCGGGCGTGCTTGCCATCGTTGCCAACACCACGGTTGTTGATGCATCGGCACCCGGATTCGTCACGGTCTATCCGCCGGGTCAGGCCGTGCCCAACACATCCAATCTCAACGTCGAGGGCGGACAGACCATTGCCAACCACGTCACCACGCTGGTGCAAGACGGAGGCGTGTCGTTATACACCACGGTGGACGCCAACCTCCTGGTGGATCTGGCCGGTTGGTACACCACATGACGGCAGCGCCACCTTTCCTGTTGCCTGACCTGGTCCTTTGCGGACACAGATTCTGCTGATCGGCACGTTTGCTGCGCTTCGTAACGAGGTGAACGCCCAGAGCAACGGTCCGGGATTTCGACACGGAATCTTGATGTCGTTGAGCCGGACGACCCTCCATTCCCGCCAACTCGGACAGTAAAGTCGGCGCGGTCCGCGGGTAGCTCTGTCTCTTTGTGCCGAAGAAGCCCCTGTCGAAAGCGATGTGAGTGCCTGTGCAGCAGTCTGTGCCTGCAACCACACCCCACCGCAAACACGGTCTGTCGCAGAACCTCCTGTGGGCGTTGATTGCGGAAGGCTCGACCCTCGTCGCCTCGATGGTGTCCGTGTTGATCGTGAGCCATCACTTCAACAGGGTGCAGTACGGCAAGTACGCCGGTATCTACGGGATCATCGGTTTCGCCGTTGCCAGTTGCACAAGTTGGGCAGCGTTGGTCATTCCGCAGTGGATCGTGCGCGAGCGCGAAGCCGTTCGGACCACGATGCACTCGACGCTCACGTATCTCTGCATGCTGAGCGCGCTCGGTATGGCGGTCGTGATCGTGCTGGGCGGCCTGCTGATCCATGAAGTTTCACTTGCAAGCATCGCGGCGCTCGCAGCAGCCGAGTTGATTGGTGCCGCGGCCGTGCTGCCGTTGGCCATGTTGGCGCAGTCGACTATTTCGGTACGAGCCGGGCAGTGGGTTCGCACGACCGGCGCGCTTGGCAAGGCCGTTGCCTTGGGCGCGCTGTGGCGATTCGGGTCGATCAGCTTTGTGAACATCGGGCTGGCGTTGCTTGCTACGCAGCTCGCGATCTGGCTCATTTGCAGCCTTCTGATCGCGCGGCGGCTCGGGTTCTTCCCGAGTCCGGGCCAACCAATGCGCCACCATCTGGCGACGGCCGCCACCTTCATGGTGTCGGTGGGTTCGTACGCCGTGAACGAGGAAGGTGACAAGCCCATCATGGCTGCCTCGCACTTCAAGGAGGACGCCGGCCTCTACGCGATCGCATACCGGGTCGCCCGGCTGGCGATGGTGCCGTTGGCCGCGATGGAAAGCGCCACGCACACCCAGTCGGTCGAGCGCGGTAGCCAGCTGAGTGAGCATGTATATCGGGCGCGGAAGTTCACCGCACTCGGCGTCGGCTACGGCGTGCTGGCGGTGATCGGTCTCAATGTGATGGGGCCGTTCATGCTTCGAGTTCTCGCGCCCGACTTCACGACCGCGATCACGCAGCTGCGCTGGTTGTCGCCGCTGGTGTTGCTGCGAGGTTGTCGAAATTTCGCGGACAACGGCCTGCTCGGACTGGGCAAGGTCCGGACGCGGATGATGTTCAACGTCGGTTCTGCCTTGTTGTCCCTCACGCTGTACATCATCCTCATTCCCAGGTTCTCCTGGAAGGGTGCGCTCGCGGCCACGTTCATCACCGAGGTCGCCCTGGTCGTCGCCTCATGGGTCGCGCTCCACAAGTATCAGCAGCAGGAAAACCATGTGCTCGAGCGCACGTGGGCCCGCGAACGAAAGCGCGTGCTCTGGCCGTGACCATGCAACCCGCCATCATCATCCCGGCCCACAACGAGTCGGCCGTCATCGAAAACACCCTGCGCGTCTTGCTCGATGGGTTTGCGCCTGATGAAGTCACCGTGATCGTGGCCGCCAACGGTTGCACCGACGACACGGCCACCAAGGCCAGAGCGGTGGCACGCTGGATCACGGTGCTCGATCTTCCAGAACCGGGCAAGACGGGTGCCATTCGGGCGGCCGAGGCCCAGCTCGGACCCGGTCCGCGCATCTACCTCGACGCCGATATCGCCATGTCGGCGGCCTCGGCGAAGGCTGTTTTTGCTCGACTTTCGGCGGGAGCGGGAGGTGCCCGCCCGCCCGCTGTGGTCGATGTGGACGGTGCAAGTTGGCTGGTTTGTTCATTTCACCGGGCTCGCGGCCGATTGTCCAGCGTGCAACAGGAGTTTTCCGGTGGCGGTAGCTACGGACTGTCGTGGGAGACCCGACAGCTGTTCGGTGCGTTTCCGGAGGTGTTAGGTGACGACCTGTTCGCGGCGCGAGTGGTGCCAGAGGGCAGAGCCGAGATCATTGACGCACCACCCGTTGTAGTGCGCCCACCCCGGGACAGCCGCTCGCTCACCCGTGTGCTTGCTCGTAACGTGCGCGGCAATCGGCAGCTCGGCGCCATGTTCCCCGACATCGCCCCGCTCACGACCAGGCAGACCGTCAGTTCACTCGTACGGTCGATTCGTGGCCCGTTGTCACTCGCAGATGCGACGGTCTATGCCGGTTTCGTTACTGCTGGCCGGGTCGTAGCCCGGGGCACAGGCACGCGATGGGAACGAGACGACTCCTCCCGACTGGCCGACCGGTGATGGCAACCATCAGCCAGCCGCTGGTGCGACGGCGCGGCATCAGCCTGGGCCGACGGATTCCGAACGAGGTGATCCATGAACGGCTCATCCTCACCTATCTCTTCCTCATGCCTTTGATCACCTTTGAGGCTGTTCCGCTGCCGACCATCGCGATCCTTGGCGTCTCGGGCCTCGGCGTACTGGCGCTGCTCACATCGGCCAGAGGCACCTTCGCCGACATGCGCATCAGCACGGCCGCGATCGCCTTTGTCGGCTGGTGTCTCGTGAGCGCAACGTGGGTGTATGACTCGACCCTGTTCGTGAACAAATCGGAACGGTTCCTGATACCAGCGTTTCTCTTTCTTGCCATCGGCGCGTCCGTACCGGCCGAACTCATCGTTCGTGGATTTCTGCAGGGCTATTACGTATTGCTCGGCTACATCGTCTTCACCCTCGTGACCAACCCCGCCGCGCGGGTGCAAGCTGCCACGTCGAATGAAGGAGCGTTACCTGGATGGCACGGCCCGTTCAATCACAAAAACGCTATGAGCACGCTCCTTGTTGTCGGCGTGGTCTTCCTGCTGGCCTTTGAGACTCGTCGTCGCGTGCGTTGGGCGGCCTTCGGTGTGATTGCCGTGCTCCTGATTGGCTCGCGTTCCGGAACCGGATTGGCCGGCATTATCTTCGTGATTACGGCCTGGAACTGGTTGCGCACCTTCGTAAAGCAACAAACGCGCATGAGCGCGCCGTTCGTCTTCTTTTCCTTTGCCGGTCTGCTGGTTTCGATGGTGGTCGGCCTGAGTACCTTGCCGATCATCCTCGCGGCGTACGGCAAGGACACCACTTTCACCGGTCGTACCAACATTTGGTCCGGGGTGCTTTGGGCAGTAGAGCGACGGCCGCTCCTGGGCTACGGCTACGGCGGGGTGTGGGTTTCCGAGAACGTTGAACCCACATTTTCGATGATGCGCCGCATCGGCTTTCGCGCCTTCCATGCTCACAACGGTGTGCTCGATGTCATCCTGCAGGTCGGCGTCATCGGCTTGGTCTTTTTTGTTTGCTTGTTCATACCAACACTTCTGTCCTCGCTGCGATTGGCCCGGCACGGAAGTTCGGTGGGTGCGGTGATCATCGTGGCCGGGCTCGCCATCGCTGTGATGTCATTGTCCGAGAGCCTCTTTCTCGGGCCGTGGATCCCGTTCATTTGTCTGTGTCGCGGCATGACTCTGCGGGCCGAACAGCCTCCCCGGCGCCGGCCTCGGCGCAACTCGATCACCGTTCGGTCGGCGGAACTGCCGAATGCCGCCTCACTCGAGAAAGTCGACCATGCGTCCCGGTTGCCTTCATAAATTCGTCGCCTGTGCTCCAACGCGCATCCTGTTCATAGGTTGCCTGTTCCAATCCGGAAGGACCCTGTAGTGGAATTGTCCTATCTCTTCTCCGCTATTCGCCGCCGTTGGTGGCTGGTAGTGCTGCTCTCGATTCTCGGCGCCTTCGGCGGCTATTTGGCCAACGGCAAGAAGGCAGAGACGTACCAAGCCCGCGCGCTGGTGAACATCCAGCCGCCCCAGAATGCGCTGGGTGGCACGGTCTTTTTGAATGACCCCGACCGCTATGTCCTCAGTCAGCTCAGCGTTCTGCAGAGCTCGTTTATTGCCGAGAAGGTCGCAACGCAGTATCCGGGTCAGACCACCGAGAGTGTCTCTCGTGCGATCACGGTGACCCATGAGCCCCGCAGTGACCTCGTGACAGTGGGCGTCACCCTTGCCGATCCGCAGCAAGCGGCCGCTATTGCCAACACCTACGTAAACACCTACATCGCCGACCTGAAGGCTCGGGCGGCCGAACAGCAGGGTCCGGCTGTCGCTTCGTTCAATCAGCAACTGGCCCGGATCAAATCCGAGATCGTCGATCTGCAAAAGAAGCGAGAGGCGAATTCTCAGGCCATCAACGCGGCCAACCTCACCCTTGCTGCGCCGACCGGTGTCGCCCAGGCCACCCTGAATGAAGCCCGTCAGCGTCTCGACACGGCCCTTGACAGCAATGGGCAGATCGAGGGCGATCTGCAGTCGCTTCGTGCCGAGCAGGCGCAGGCGCTGTCCAGCAAGGCCCAGCTCGAGCAGGCCGCCAACGTCAAAGTGGCCAGCGAAGTTGTTCAGCCAGCGGTCGTTCCCACCGTGCCGCTCCCGGTCCAATCCAAGCTGCTCCCTGCCGGTGGCCTTATCGGTGGCGGTCTGCTCGGACTGGCGCTTGCCATGGCTCTGGCTCGACTCTCCGGTAAGGCTGTCGATGAGCAGGATGTCGGCCACGCCCTCGGTCAACCTGTTGTCGGTCGGCTCGGTCGCTCGTCGGCCATGGCGGTGGGGCTCCCGACACTGTTGAAGGACCTGCCGAACGACACCGCACAAATGACCGATCAACTCTGTGTACGGGCCGAGGCCCGTGCCACCGACGGCAAGTCCCTGTCCGTGCTGGTGGCCGGCTCCACCCGTCCGGCGGCTACATCGACGCTCGCGGTTGCGCTGGCATCGCGGTTTGCGCAGTCTGGTCTGTCGGTCGTGCTCATTGATGCCGACCAGCAGACAGGTGCGATCACGTACCAATTCCAGGCCGATCAGCAGGGTGGCATTCCGGCGTTCCTTGCGCGCTCTGCTGGCGTCAAGACCCGTTCCCGGACCCGCAGCAGTACGTCGCTTGACGATACGTTCGGTGCCTTCACCGAGACGTCGATTGCCGGCGTTGAGGTGCTCGGTCTTGGGCCGGTTGACGGTCGAACATGGCTTCGTCGCGCCGATGTAGCCGAACTGCTATCGGGCGCTATGGCACACGCGCACGTCGTGGTGGTCGATGGCGGGGCATTGCTCGAAGCCGCCACCACCATGCAATTCGCTCAGATGGCGGACAGCATCGTGCTTGCGGTGCCCATGAAGAGCCAGCAGCTCGATGGTCTTGAAGACATCGCCGATCAACTCGGTGCCCAGCGAATGAAGAGCGTGCTCCCCGTCGTCACCCACCCCGCCCGCGCTCGGTAGAAGGCGGTAGGGGCCGAACGAGGCATGTCACGGCCTGTCACGGCTTTCCGGAGTGTTTGATGCCACGGCGGGGGCCGAGTCCCTTGCGTAGCGACCGGAGGCTGAGTCGGGCTTTTAGAAGTTCCTTGCGGGGGATGGAGGCCGTGGCGATTTCGAACTGCCGCAGGTAACGCTGGGCGTCTTCGACCTCGCTTTCGTGCATGACGCGGGTACCGTACGCAGCTTCGGTGGCCATGTCTGCCAGCGGGGCCAGTTCGACCGCGGCATCGAGTTTGCTGGCGCCAACCAGGATCAGTTCCCGGTCGGTGCCGCTGGGCGGCAGATTCACACCAAGGTCGATGATGCGGTCGGTGCCGTTCAAGAACGCGCCGACCACCTGGCCGTTGGTTGTGTCGGCCGACGCCCGTCGTTCCCATTGACGCTTCTTCAGGTCGAGGATGCCGAGCACGTAGGCGATGCTTCCGATGATGAGCAGCAGCGGCACGCCGATGACAAGGAGCTTGGCCTTCGAGATGGAGGTTTGTGGCGTCGACGGCAAGATGGGCGTGGCGGGAACCGTCGACTCGATTGGGGCGGCGGTGGTGGGTGGCGGCGTCTGCACCTGGGCGTTCGGTGCCTGCGGGCTGGTGCCCCGCTGCTGCTTGCCCTCGGTGGCAGGCGTCGGGTCGAAACTTTGCCAACCCGCACCCTCGAAGGCAACCTCGGGCCAGGCGACGGCGGTGGATGACATGACCTGACTGGAGCCCTCGGCAGGAGCGAAGCCCACCGCGATTCGTACCGGGAGTCCAATGGATGACGAGAGCAACGCGTAGGCGGCAACGAACTGTTCGCGTCGGCCGCGCTTGCTCTTGGTGAGGAAGAGTTCAAGGAGTCCGGCCGAGTGTCCGGCGGGCGCCTGCTCGTCCAGTTGATAGTTGTCCCGCAGGTAGCTCGCCAGCAGCTCGGCGCGATCTCGGTCGGTGGTGGCCGCTGCGGTGATCTGCGTCGCGAGGGTCCGAATGGCGACGGGGGTCTGGAAATCGGTAAGCGTGGCGAGCAATGTGCGGTCGGCATTGGAGCTGGCGGCCGTGGTCTCTTCGGAGCCGAGCTCGTTGGCAACGATGCGGTACTTGGTGCCCGGCGTCAGTGGTTTGGCGGCGAGCAGGCTGGATACGGTGCCGTCGGTACGAACAGGAACGGAGACCTCGAAGGTGCGACCGGCGGGGGCCGGCAGCCATTGTCCGTCGAGGTCTTTGATGGTGACATTCACGGAGCGAACGCCGGGCGCGTTTCGCTTGGTGACCTGATCGACAAGGCGGGTGCTGGCTCGACGAAGATTGGCCGGCGCCATCCAGGCGCGGCCGTCGTAACGGTTGAGTCCCACGAGACGCCAGCGTCCCACGGGCGTGCCCTCGGATTCGAACAGCACGATTTCGGGGCTGCGGCTGCGGAGCTGATCGACGACGGTGAGCGGACTGAGGTCTTCTTCTTGCTGTACCGGATCGTCCCGGTTGAGTCGCGGGTCGTAGCGATTGGAGGACAGCAGGCCGGAGAATACGATCGGCAGAGCGAGCAGCCCGATGGTGGCCAGCACCGCGGCTCGCTGCGGTTGTTTTACGGGTTCAGGTTCGTCGCTGGCGCGTTGACGATCTTGAGCCGCCAGCCACAGCGTGGCGACGCTCAGACCAACATAGGCGGTGAGGAAACGGACCGACGGAGTGCCGGCCTGCGACGCGAACAACGCGATGGTGGCCAACATGGCCAGTGACGGCAGCAACTGTGCGGGACCAATGAGCCGTCGCAGTGATGCGTGCGCGCCCAGGATGCTGGTGGTACCGGCGCACACCGCGACGAACCCGATAGTGGTTGGTGTGACCGGCGAAGGCCAGCGGCCGCTCAACAGCTCTCCGGCGCCGTTCGTCAGCGAGTTGAACACATCGCCGGGCAGCAGGCCGCCAGCGGCTTTGACGATCACTGCGGTGGACACCAGGACGGTGACCGCACTGATAGCGGCCCGGATCCACGTGGGGAGCTTGGCGGTGAGGAGCGCGACGACTCCACAGAACAGGCCGATGCCGATCAACGCCCATCGCCAGGAAGCTACGTCGAAGATCTTGCGTGCGTGGGCGGCGGCGACGGCCGAAAGAAGCACGACCGGGACAAGGCTCCTGGGAGGGGTGCGAATCATGCTGCCGCTCCTCGGCGCCAGCGGCGGGCGAACTCCACCCCGGAGCGCACGTCGATGGATGCGACCGGCAGTCGCGGCAGCTTGTTGGGCTGGCTGGAAATGCGAACGACGATCAGCTTGGACCTCATCTCCGAACCACCGAGCAGTTGCGGGAGGACCTGGGAGCGGCCACCGGTGATGAGGTAGATCTGGCCGGCGGGTAGCCCGGCCACCGAGGTAAGCCGATCGGTTTTGGTTTCCGCCGCAGTTGAACGGTTCACCTTGGCGAAGGCGGTGAGAATGTCGGTTCGTTGCGTCAGCGGAGTCCATTGCGCCGCTGACGTCGGGTCGGACGATCGCACGATGGTGATGAGCCCGGAGTCAAGCGCCTGCACGGCCAGGCTGCAACCTATCTCGGCCGCCTCTTCAAACTCGGCCTCGGTGAGCACGCTCTCGTTCGTCTCCATGGCGATGACCCGGGCCAACCGGCGCAGGTCGAGGAAATCGCGGATGACCAGCTGGCCGGTGCGGGCAGAACTGGCCCAATGGATCAGCCGGGGATCGTCGCCGGGCACATAATCGCGCAGTGTGCGGAACTCGGAGCTGGGGTCATCGATCACCGACCGAAACGGGGTGTTGCGCTGCAGCAGCAGGGCACTGTTGTCGGTGCGTCCGAGCTTGTGCACGACGGGGTGCACCATCACTTCATCGATAACTTCGTGACGGCTGGTGCGCACGGCGAGATCGAACGGGTCTCGGCGCTCCTCACGAAGCGGGCCGACCTGATGCACGCCTCGTTGTTCGGCCTTGATGCTGTAGGCGATGTCCACCGGCTCGTTGGCGAGCAGTGGCGGTACCTCGAAAGCGACGGGGTTACCGCCGACTTGATCAGTCATCGACAGCCGGGGGAGTGGTCGATCGGCCAGCACCGTAAGCTTCATGTCGATCGGCTCGCCTCGCTGGACCAGTACTCGGGTCATGCGGCGGGAGGCCTCGATGTTCGTGGAAAATCGCGGCAGCAGAAAGCCGAGCGCCAGCAGGATGAGGCCTGCGAGCGCGAACAGCAAGAACTCCCGATAGCTCGACCACACCCCGGCAATGGTGAGGACCACCACGCCGACCAGCAGCGCGAGGCCGCTGGCTGTTGGTCGAACTTTTTTCATCGGGGAACGGCGGTAGCGGCGATGATCTGTTCGAGCACGTCGAGGGAAGTGACGCCGTCGAGCTCGGCCTCCGGAGCGATGCTCAGACGATGCGCCAGCACGGGCACCGCAACGGCCTTGATGTCATCGGGGCTCACCCAGTTGCGGCCGCGTCCGACCGCGTAGGCGCGGGCGACCGACAAAAGCAACAGCGTGCCGCGGGTGCTGACACCGAGCCGAAGGTCGGGGTGCTCTCGGGTGGCCACCACCATGTTGACGACGTAGCGCTGCAGGTTCTCGCCCACGGTCACGTCGCGGATGGCGCGGATGATCTTCTGCAGCTGCACGTCGTTGACCACCGGGCTCAGGGTGACAACCGGGTCGCCACCGGCGCGGTCGGAGATGACCTCAAGCTCCGCGTCACGGTCGGTGTAGCCGAGGCTGAGCTTCATGGCGAAGCGGTCGAGCTGCACTTCAGGCAACGGGTAGGTGCCCTGGAAGTCGAGAGGGTTCTGGGTACCAACCACCATGAACGGACGCGGCACCGGTCGGCTGGTGCCATCGGCGGTGACCTGGCGCTCCTCCATCACTTCGAGCAACGCCGACTGGGTCTTCGGTGAGGCACGGTTGATTTCGTCGGCAATGACCACGTTGGCGAATACCGGACCGGGGCGGTAGCGGAACTCGCCACCACTGGGGTCGTAAATGGTGACACCGGTGATGTCGGTGGGCAGCAAGTCGGGCGTGAACTGGATACGCCGGGCCGTGCCGCCGATAGACGCCGCGAGCGCCCGAGCGAGTGACGTCTTGCCGGTGCCGGGCTTGTCCTCGATGAGAAGGTGACCTTCGGCCATGAGGCAGGTGACGGCCAGCTCGGCCTGTTCGTTCTTGCCCTTGAGCACGACGTTGAGATTGTCGAGAATGCCGGCGAAAACCTCACTGGCGCGATCGAGTGGATTAGCGGTCTTCGTTTTTTCGGTCACGCGATCTTTGCCCCTGCCGATCCGGTCACCAAATGGGTGCCGTCTGAAAGTGTGTACGAGATAGTAATTGTTTGTGGAATGGTTGGGTCGACCGTGAGGCTCAAGACGCCGTTTGACAGGCTGGACGACAGCAGCCCGCCGGGTGTGTCGCTGTTGGCCGAGAAACCCGTGATCGAGAGGGGATCGCCCTCGGGATCGCTGTCGTTGCCGATCAGGTTGCACGCAAAGCTGGGCACGCCAAGGGCTTGATTGCAGCTGTCGAAGCTGGCGATGGGCGGCTGATTGATGATCGGGGCAGTCACGGTGACACGCACGACGGCACTATCGGTGCCGCCATTTCCGTCAGAGATCGTATACGAAAACGAGTCCGTGCCAGCGCTGGCTCCGGGCGTAAAGCTGATAGTCGAGCCGTTGAGCGACACCGATCCTCCGCCCGTCGCCGCCCCAACCGCCGTGACCGTGAGTGTGTCACCGTCGGAGTCGGTGTCGTTGCTCAGCACGTCGATCGAGTTGATGGTCACGCCAACGAGTGTGGATGCCGTGTCGTCTCTGGCTTTCGGCGCTCTGTTCGCCACCCCGATGGCAACGGTGACCGAGGCAGTTGCAGTGAGACCGCCGGGATCGCTGATCGTATAGCTGAAGCCGCCAGAGGTGGCGGCGGCGTTTGCGGTGAAGACGACATCGGTGCCAGTGAGCTCGCCGTGCCACCGATGACGACGGGGCTGACACCGAATGATCGTGACATGGGTCGCCGTCAGGGTCGCCGTCATTGGCAAGCACCGGGATGGACACGCTTTGGCCAGCCGTGACCTGGGCGGTGTCGTTGCCGGCGCTCGGCGGGTGATTGACCGTGACGGTGACCGAAGCGGTGGCTACCACGCCGCACGAGTTCGTCACGGTGTAAGCGAACTGGGCGCGACCCGAGAAGTTGGCTGGCGGTGTGTAGAGCACTTGACCCGGGCCGGTTTGTGTGACGGATCCAGTAGCGGCTGGCAGCACCGCAAAGATGCCGTTACGCGACGCGTCGTTGGCGAAAAGGTCGATCGAGACCGCGGTATTGAGCTTGGTGCCGGCTGCGTCATCGGTCAGGGAGGGGGCGGCGGCCGAACAGCGGTTGACCGTGACCGCGACCGTGGTGGTGCTGGTGGCACCCTGCGGATCACTGATGGTGTAGGTGAAACGGGCACTACCGGAGAAGCCGGGAGCGGGGGTGTAGCGCAGGTTGCTGGCCGCCGCCCTGCTGACGGTGCCGCTCGGTTCACCCTGGGAAAACTCCTGAATGGTGAGTTGGCCACCGTCGGGGTCGCTGTCGTTGCTCAGCACCGGAATACTTACCGCCGTGCCGAAGTTGGTCTCGACGGCGTCGGCCACGGCGACGGGTGGCTGGTTTGGCGGCGACTGGACGGTGACGGTGATGACCCCGGTCGCGGTCAGGCCGTCGGGGTCGGCCACGACATAGGACACCCGGTAGTTGCCCGGGGTGGACGGCGGCTGGATGGTGACCAGGTGAGGCGCAACAGCCACCATGACCGAGTCCGATTCGGCGGCCGCGCTCTTCACGATGAGGGCCGAGGCCACACCATCGGGATCACTGTCGTTGGTGAGCGGGTCGAGTGAGACGCGGGCACCACCGATCGAGATGATGGCGTCGCTGGCGGCGATGGGCGCAAGCTTGGGTCGATCAGCGACCTGAACGATGACTTTGGCCGTCGACTTCAGTCCGGCCGGGTCGGCAATGGTGTAGGTGAACGAGGCCAGACCGCTGAACCCGGCGCTCGGTGTGAAAATCACGTTGGCACCGCTGACGGCCGCAGCGCCACCGACCGCAGCGGATGTCTCAACCAGGCTGAGTTGATCGTTATCCGGGTCGCTGTCGTTGGCAAGGACGGGGACGGTGACCGCGGCTCCGAAGGCGGCGTCGGCTCGGTCGTCGTTCGCGTTTGGCGCCCGGTTCACGACCGGCTTGGCCACCACGGTGATCGCGATTTGGGCACTGGCCGTCTTCCCGGCCGTGTCCTGAATGGTGTAGGTGAAGGTGTATGTGGCGAGGGTGGCGTCGGGCGGGGTGAACGACAGACTGCCATCACCGTTCACCTTGATGTCGGCGCCACGGCCGACCGGTGTTCCACTCAGAGAGAAGCCGAGACTGTCCGGATGGCTGTCGTTGGCGGTTGGTCGAATGACGACGGTCTCGCCCGGGAACACGGTGGCGAAATCGTCACGGGCAACCGGACCTGATCGGGTCGGTGCGATGACCTCGACGGTGACGCGGGCGGTGGATTTGAGGCCGCCCGGATCGGAGATCGTGTAGGTGAACGTCTGCGTGCCTGACACCCCGGCGAGCGGCTCGAACCGGATGACGCTTGACGAGGTCCTGGTGGCGCGGCCGGTGGCCGGCTGGCTGTAATCGATGATGGTCAACGGGTCACCATCGGGATCGGAGTCGTTGCCGGTCACGTCGATGTTGATGGGCGCGGAGGCAGACGTGGAGCGGTCATCGACGGCTTGCGGTGCGCGGTTCTCGGCCACGGCGTCGACCAGCAGAATTACGGTGGCCGTGGCACGCAGCCCGCCAGAGTCTTCGATGGTGTAGGTGAACGATGTGGGGCCGCTGAGATTGTTGGCGGGGAGTACATCGATGGCCTGTCCACCGGCGATGGCGAGGGTGAGGCCGGGGGTTTCGCGAACCTCGATGATGCGGATCTGGTCGCCGTCGGGATCACTGTCGTTGAGCATGACGGGGACGGTGACGTGGCGACCAGCCCGGGTGGTAGCCCGGTCGTCCACGGCGAGCGGAGGACGGTTACCGGCAGCGGGCGCAACCACCGTGATGCGTACCGTTGCCGTCGACTTTCCGCCGTAGCCATCTATGGCGGTGTAGGTGTATTCGTCGGCGCCGACGAAGCTGGTAGCTGGTTCGTAGCGGATGCCTTCGGGTCGAAGCGAGACCGCGCCGTGCGCAGGCGTGGACGTTTCGGTGATGGTAAGCGGATCGCCTTCGTCGTCGCGGTCGTTGGACAGCACATCCGTGGTGATGCCGGTGTTGGCAGGAGTACGACCCGAGTCATCGCTGAGGCGCGGTGGCGTGTTGCGGTCGAGGCCGATCACGTCGACGGTGACAGTGCTTGACGCTTTGAGGTTGCCGGGATCGGTCACGCTGTAGGGAAACGTGATCTGACCGACGAAACGCTCGGGTGGTGTGTAGTTGATGATCTGTCCGTCGGACACCACTACTTTGCCTTGGCTGGTGTCGCGAAGCGGACCGGCCGAACTTATTGCCAGGATGTCGCCGTTCGGGTCGCTGTCGTTGGCCAACGCGGCGATCTGCACCGTGCGACCTGACCGGGTGATGACACTGTCGGGCTTCGGGTTCGGTGCCAGGTTCGGCCCGCCCTGGGCCTTGGCCTGGTCTCGTTCGATCTGGGTGGCCAGCACATCGTTCTGGTTCGGATCATTGGGGCCCTCACCGACGACGGCGACCCCGTTGGCGTCCGGGCCCGCCTCAGAAACAACGGTGAGTCGAGAGAACTTGTCCATGATGACCAGCCGGGCGTCGTCGGCGGTGATGGCGTAGCGCGAGCCGGGATCGTCAACGAGCAGCGGACCCGGGTTCGGCCACGCGAGGGGTGAACGTTTCGAAGGGGCCGGGCGCTCGGCCTGGCTCCACGTGCCGGTCCGCCACGAGCCCAGCAGCACGTCGCCGTTGTCGGTGTTGGCAATCAATGCGTTTCGTTCGTTGGCAAACAGTTGGGCGGAAGGGCCGGCGGTGCCGGTCATGGCCAGACTCCGTTCCTGGCGCTTTGGTGAGTAGCAGCGCAACGAACCTTTCGCGACGATTTGCAGGCACGAGCCGCGCAACGACGACTGTTGGACGAGCGCCCCGGTCAGGCTCACGTCGGTCTGGAAGGTAACCCCTCGACGCAACCAGCGAAGACGGTCATTGGTGCGGTCAACCAGGACCGGGTCACCGCCGACCGCGGTCAACGTCGAGTCAGTGCCAAGTTGCACGACACGACTGGTTCGGGCGAGCTGTCCGTCGAACGCAGTGACGTTTCCGCTGGCGATGTCGACCAGCCAGAGCCGACCGTCATCGGCACCGACCCAACTGGTGAAGGCGCCGAGTGCGACGGGGGTCAGATGGGTTCCGTCGTCATCGATACGCTCTGCGGTGGATTTCGCCTGATCCACGAGGTACACCGAGTTGCCGGCCCGCACGAGATCGGTGGGTCCGGCGGCAAGCGCCGGGGCCGGAAAGCGGTCCTTTATTTCGCCGTCGACACCGGCGAGGCGCACCACCTCACCGGCGGTGCGGTTGTGCACGAAGACGGATTGGCCGACATCGACGACATCAAGTTGATCGGCGGGCCTACCGACGCTGACACTGACACTGGCGAGTTCGCCGCCTGCAGCCGCCAGCACGACTTGGCCTTGGGCTTCGCCGGAGAGCCAAGTGGTGCCGGGGGTGGCCCGTAGGTCCGTGGTGGAGATGCCGGTTTGGCGGACGAGGAGGGCCAGAAAGCCGGCGACGAGGCCCACGCATGCGAGCGCGACAAGGACAGCGCGCGCTGCCGGGTGTCGCCGCATCGCCATGTGCCCTCCTGGAGAAAAACACTGCTACCGGTTGGCAGCCATTCGGACCCCGATAGTAGTGACTCCGGCCCATGAATTTGATGGGCCGTATCAGCCATTCTTCAAGATTCCGCCGGCGAACACTCAAGAGCGTTGTCCCCTGACAGCATGGCAGGCCATGGCGGTCCGTGTCCCATCGCATGTGGAGTCTCGACCTCTACATGAGGTTGCAGGATCGAGGTGGCGGCATACGGGGCGGCATCGAAGCCGATGCCACGCCACCGGAAAGGTCAGGTGTCGTGGACGACCAAACAGCGTCTGTTCGCCTACGCAGCTGACCCCTGGAGCTCGTATCTCTTCGCCGGTGCGGCCGCCGCGCAACGAGTCAGTCGTCACGAACGCCACCGAGAGCTTTCGGTGCTGATCAGACCCTCTATCAGTCGCACGTGGCGGCACTCTTCGCCTTCGGTTCGCTCGCCGCGCTCGCGGCTCGATAAACCTCTCGCTCATTTTGCGCGGGCTAGCCTGAGTTTTCTACACTTTGGGGGCTTGAAGGCGGGCGGCCATCACGGTGCGCTCCCTCAGACACAATCCCAGAGGCCCGTGGACGACCTACAGAGCAAGCGCGAACTGAACAGAGGGTTTGCCAGCGCTACATCGCGGGGCTTTGAGTTCGTCGTCACCATTGCCATCTTCACCGGCCTCGGCTGGCTGCTCGACCGTTGGCTCGGCACGGCGCCGCTGTTCATTATCGTGTTCACGGTGCTGGCCTTCGTGGGGAACTTCGCTCGCATGTGGTACTCCTACGACGCGGCGATGACCAAGCTCGAAGCCGAACTTCCCAGCCGCTCGGCAGAGGCGTCATGACCGACGTTCCCGCGGCGAGCGCGCCAGAACGACAGATCGCCCACGATATTGCCAAACGAGCCCTGTGGGTAGCGCCGGCTCTTGTTGCGATCTGCGGCGCGTTCTGGGGTTGGGACGGTGTCATCAGCTGTGCCTTCGGCATGCTGGTGGTTGTCTGCAACTTCCTGCTTTCGGCGTCCCTGATCACCATAACCGCTCGAATTTCGGTCGGTTTGATGATGGGCGCCGCTCTGTTTGGCTATTTGCTGCGTTTAGGGCTTATCTTTTTGGCGTTCGTGGCCGTGCGTGACATGGCCTGGTTCCACCGAATGGCGTTCGGCTTGACCATCATTGTGACCCACCTGGGGCTTCTGCTCTGGGAAACAAAGTTTGTATCCGCTTCACTCGCATTTCCTGGGCTTGCCCCCGGACCCCGTTCTACGAGGAAAAACCTGTGACCATTTTTGCCGAAGAGCTCGTCTTCCCACCGCTCAGCCACATCCTGCGTTGGAAAGATCTTTTCTCTGGGTTTAACAAGATCGGCGTCATCTCGATCCTGGCCGCGCTGATCACGCTGCTCATCTTTGCGCTGGCGGGTAAGGGTGATCCGCTCACGGCACCAAAGGGCATCAAGAACTTCGCCGAGTCGATCATCGAGTTCGTACAGAAGAACATCATCGAGCCGACCATGGGCCATGACGGACTGGCATGGACGCCATTTCTGCTTTCACTGTTCATGTTCGTGTTTCTCACCAACATCACCGGCATCATCCCGACCTTCCAGATGCCGGCCAACGCCCGTCTGGCCGCCCCGCTGTTTCTAGCGCTCATCGTGTGGCTGATCTTCATAGGTGTTGGACTCAAGCATCAGGGCGTGAGGTACTTCACGTCTTTGTTGTGGCCTCCCGGGGTGCCGACTGCCCTCAAGCCGCTGGTAGGTGTGATCGAGTTCGTCTCCACCATCCTGGTGCGCCCTTTCTCGCTCGCCGTTCGACTCTTTGCCAACATGATGGCCGGTCACATTCTGCTATTCACTTTCGCCCTCATGATGAAGACGATGCTCAACAGCGTGTGGTGGCTGAAGGGTCTCTCCTTCCTGCCGTTCCTCATGCTGCTGTTCCTTACCGCCTTTGAGGTGTTGGTCGCGTTCCTCCAGGCGTACATCTTCGGCATGCTGACCGGCGTGTACATCGGTTCATCGGCGCATCCGGAGCACTGAGTTCCGCCCCTTCGCAGTACCGCATTACCTCTACCCACCAAGATCTCGGGATCACCGAGCAAGTCCCTCCAACACGGGAGCATCAAAACATGGAAGCAGTAGCAATCCTCGCTGAAATCAACGGAAACGTTGCCGGATTCGCCTATGGCCTCGCCGCCATCGGCCCCGGTATTGGCATTGGTTACCTCGTCGGCAAGGCCGTCGAGGCCATGGCCCGTCAGCCAGAGTCCGCCGGCATGGTGCGTACCACCATGTTCCTCGGCATCGCCTTCACCGAAGCCCTTGCCCTCATTGGCTTCGTCGTGGTCTTCCTCGTCCAGAAGTAACTGGCCTTGCCAAACCCGACGACAAGCCTAAGGAGGCAGTGATGAGTACCACCCATGCCACCGTGGCCAACGGTCGCCTGGTTTCGCTTCGGATCACCAGTGGTGAGACCGCCACGACCGTGGCCGGAGCAGAAGCCACCACAGCAGCGGGTACGACCGCGGCTGCGGGCGAGACCACTGCGGAAGTGAAGGAAGATCCGTCTCCGCTACAGGTGGAGCCAAAGGAACTGATCGCCGGTTTGGCGTCATTCCTTGTCATGTTCCTGCTGCTGCGCTACGTCTTCTATCCGAAGGTGCACGGCGCCATGGTCGCCCGCACTGAGCACGTCGCGAAGACGTTGGCCGAGTCCGATGCCATCCGTGACGGCGCCCACAAGGAAGTTGCCGACTACAAGGCCGATCTCGCCAAGGTGCACGAGGAGGCAGCGGCTCGAATCGACGCCGCTCGCCAAACCGTGGAATCCGAACGAGCCGAGAAGATGGCTGGCGTGAACGCTCGCCTCGCCGAGCGTCGTGCCGCTGCCGTTGCCGCATCCGACGCGGCGAAGGCCAGCATGTCCGACCAGGTGCACACGGCGGCTTCCGACGTGGCCAGCCAGGTCGCCCACATGGTGCTCGGCAAGGTCCCGAATGCTGACGTCGTGAAGAGCGCCGTGACGACCGCCATGGGGGCTGCGAAATGATTTTCACCATCGTTCGGTTCATGGCCGAAGAAGGTGGCGAGCACGCCACAAACACGCCGAACGCGTGGTTGCCCGAGTGGTACGAGATTGCGTTTGGTGGCGTTGCCTCGCTCATTATCATCGGTGCGCTCGTCAAGTTCGTGTTGCCGCAACTGAAGAAGGCGCTCGCTGCTCGTTCTGAGGGCATCGGCAAGGAATTGCTGCAGGCCCACAACAACAAGCAGAACTCCGTCAACCTGGCTGCCACCATCAAGGCCGACAAGGGCGACATCGAAACCGAGCGTGCTCGCATCCTCGCCGATGCCGACACCGAAGCAGCTCGTGTGTTGAGCGAGGGTCGTGCTCGAATCGATGTCGAGGCAGCTGAGGCGGAAGCCAAGGCCACCGCCGACATCGACGCCGGTCAAGGACGCCTCACCAACGAAGTGCAAGGCCAAGTCGCAACGCTTGCGGCTGCTGCCACCGAGCACGTCGTAACCGGCAGCCTCGACCACGCCACCCAAGTCAGCCTCATCGAAGACTTCATCGCAAAGGTCGGTGCTCATGTCTGAGGACAGAATTGATGCTTACGCCGCCGCGATGTTCAACGTTGCCCAGGCCGAAGGCAACATCGACACGGTCGAAGATGAGTTGTTCCGATTCGGTCGGGCCCTTGAGGGTTCCGACGCACTGAAGAACACGCTCACCGACGACATGGTCCCGGCCGCCAAGCGCCAGGCTGTCGTTGAGGATCTGCTCGGCGGCAAGGCCTCGGCCACCACTACCCAGCTCATCAGCTTCGTGGTCGGTTCGGGCCGTGGCAAGGACCTGCCGGCCATCATCAACAAGCTGGTGGAACGTGCGGCCAGCTCCAAGTCGAAAGCCATAGCCGAAGTCCGTTCGGCCATCGAGCTCACCGACGACCAAAAGACCCGCCTTGCGGCTGCCCTGGCCAACGCCACCGGCAAGTCCGTCGAGGTGAAGGTCATCATCGACCCGAGCGTGCTCGGCGGACTCGTTGCCCAAATTGATGACCAGATCATCGACGGCAGCGTGCGTACCCGCCTTGACCAGCTCAAAGCCAAGCTCTAGGAGATCGGTTTCAACATGGCAGAGCTCACCATCAACGCTGGCGACATCGCCTCAGCGCTCAAGAAGAACCTCGAAGGCTTCGAGCCGTCGCTGGAAGCAAAGACCATCGGTCGTGTCACCGAAGTCGGTGACGGTATCGCCCGCGTGTCTGGCCTTCCGAACGCCTCGGTCAACGAGATGCTCGAGTTCGAAGACGGTTCCATCGGCCTCGCACTCAACCTCGACGAAACCTCAATCGGCGCCGTTGTGCTCGGGGAGTCGAGCGGCATCGAAGAAGGCCAGACGGTCAAGGCCACCGGCCGAATCCTTTCGATTCCCGTCGGTGACGGCGTGCTCGGTCGAGTGCTGAACGGCCTCGGCGAGCCGATCGACGGCAAGGGCCCGCTCGTGGGCGTCCAGCAGCGCCGCATGGAGATCCAGGCGCCCGGCATCATGGGTCGCCAGCCGGTGCACCAACCGCTCCAGACCGGCATCAAGGCCGTCGACGCCATGACCCCAATCGGTCGTGGTCAGCGCCAGCTCATCATTGGTGACCGCAAGACCGGTAAGACCACCGTTGCGGTCGACGCCATCTTGAACCAGAAGGGCCTCGGCGTGAAGTGCATTTACGTCGCCATCGGCCTCAAGGGTTCCACCGTTGCGCAGACCGTCGAAACCCTCCGCAAGTACGGTGCCATGGATTACACCGTCGTTGTCGTGGCTCCGGCCTCTGACCCGGCGCCCTTCAAGTACCTCGCACCGTATGCCGGTTGCGCCATGGGCCAGCACTGGATGGAGAACTCCGAAGACGCGCTCATCGTGTACGACGACCTCTCAAAGCAGGCCGAGGCGTACCGTCAGATGTCGCTGCTGCTGCGCCGCCCACCGGGCCGTGAGGCGTACCCCGGCGATGTGTTCTATTTGCACTCCCGTTTGCTTGAGCGTGCGGCCAAGTTGTCCGACGATCTTGGTGCTGGCTCGCTCACCGCGCTGCCAATCATTGAGACGAAGGGCGGCGACGTCTCGGCCTACATCCCCACCAACGTGATCTCCATCACCGACGGTCAGGTGTACCTGCAGGACAACCTCTTCAAGTCGGGTATCCGCCCGGCCGTCGACGTCGGTATCTCGGTATCTCGAGTCGGCGGCGCCGCGCAGATCAAGTCGATGAAGTCCGTTTCCGGCACGCTAAAGCTCGACCTCGCCCAGTTCCGCGAGCTCGAAGCCTTCGCCACGTTCGGTTCCGAACTCGACGCCATCTCCAAGGCACAGCTTGAGCGTGGTTACCGGTTGGTTGAGTTGCTCAAGCAGCCGCTCAACAGCCCCATGCCCGTCGAAGAGCAAGTCGTGTCGGTGTTCGCCGGCACGAAGGGCTACCTCGACGACCTGCCGGTGGCCGACGTGCGTCGCTTCGAGAGTGAACTGCTGGCCCATATGCGCTCGTCGCAGGCTGGCATGCTGGCAACGCTTCGTGACCCGAAGGCTTCGGTTCCCGATGCACTCGGCGATGTCGTCAAGTCGTTCAAGGCTGGCTTCAAGACCACGGCGATGGGCGGCGGCGTAAAGCCGGTTGACCCGGCCTCGGTCGACGCTGAGGAACTCGGCGACGCCGAGTCCGACAAGACCCTGGCCACGGAGTAACCATGGCTGGCGGTCAAGAACGAGCCCTGCGCTCTCGCATTCGAAGCATTCAGGCCACCAAGAAGATCACGCGCGCCATGGAACTCATCGCGGCGTCGCGCATCGTCAAGGCCCAGCAGCGCGTGCATGCCGCCGTCCCGTACTCCGAGCAGATCACCCAAGTCGTCAAAGACCTGGCGGCGGCCGGCGGCAGTGAATCCTCCAGCCCCTTGCTGGTCGGTCGCCCCGACGTGAAGAAGGTTTGCTATGTCGCCGTCGTGGCCGATCGTGGCTTGTGCGGTGGCTACAACTCTGGCGTTTTGCGCTCGGTCGAAGGCGAGATCAAGGCCGACGTGAAAGCCGGCCGTGACTACACCATCGTCACGGTGGGCAAGAAGGCCGAAGCTTACTTCCGCTTCCGTGGCTACAAGATGGCGCACTCGGTCGGCGGGTTCAGTGAGAACCCCACCTACGAGCAGGCCAAGGCGCTTGGCCAGAAGGTTGTCGGACTCTTCGACTCGGGCGAGGTCGACTCGGTGCAGCTCGTCTACACCCGCTTCGTATCGGCCGGCTTCCAGGAAGTGGTGCTGCGTCCGCTGGTGCCGCTCGACCGCGAACTCACGACTGATGGCGCCGTCAAAGCCGCCGAAAGCGCGGCCGCGGGCTACGAGTTTGAACCGTCACCGGAGACCATCCTCGACACCCTCGTCCCCCGCTACATCGAAGCTCGCGTCTACGCCGCGTTGTTGAACGCGGCGGCGTCCGAGCACGCGGCTCGCCAGCGGGCCATGAAGGCCGCTACCGACAACGCCGATGAAATCGCCAAGAACCTCACCCGGGTTATGAACCGGGCCCGCCAGGACAGCATCACCACCGAGATCATGGAGATCGTCAGTGGTGCCGAAGCCCTCAGCGGTGACAAGAACAAGGACGCGAACGCCGTCCACGAACGCATCCTCGAATCCGTCGAATCCTGACACGAACAGAAAGGAGATAGTTGCAATGACAATCACTGAAAACGCACTGAAGGATGGCCGGGTTGTTGCCATCGCCGGCCCCGTTATCGACTGCGAGTTCCCCCGCGGTTCGCTGCCGGAGATCAACACCGCGCTTGAGATGACCATCACGGTTGAGGGCAAGGACACCACGATGCTCGCCGAAGTGGCGCAGCACCTCGGTGACAGCCGCGTGCGTGCGGTGTGCCTCAAGCCCACCGACGGTCTCAAGCGTGGCACCCCCATCCGCAACACCGGTCGCGGCATTGCCGTGCCCGTTGGCCCCAAGGTGCTCGGTCATGTGTGGAACGCCTGGGGCGACGCCCTCGACGCTCCCGCTGGCTATGCCGATGACCTCGAGCGCTGGGACATCCACCGTCCCGCCCCGGCCTTCGACACTCTTGAGTCGAACGCCAAGATGTTCGAGACCGGCATCAAGGTCATCGACCTCCTCACCCCGTACCTTCAGGGCGGCAAGATCGGCCTGTTCGGTGGTGCCGGCGTTGGTAAGACCGTGCTCATCACCGAGATGATCCGTCGTGTGGCCCAGAACCACGGTGGTGTTTCGGTGTTCGCCGGTGTCGGTGAGCGCACCCGTGAAGGCACCGACCTTCGTCTCGAAATGATGGAGTCGGGCGTGTACGAAAAGGCCGCCCTCGTGTTCGGCCAGATGGACGAGCCACCGGGCGTGCGCCTCCGTGTCGCGTTGTCGGCCCTCACCATGGCCGAGTACTTCCGCGACGTTGCCGGCCAGGACGTGCTTCTGTTCGTCGACAACATCTTCCGCTTCGTGCAGGCCGGTTCCGAGGTTTCCACGCTGCTCGGCCGTATGCCGTCCGCGGTGGGTTACCAGCCCACGCTCGCCGATGAAATGGGCCAGTTGCAGGAGCGCATCACATCCACCCGCGGTCGCTCTATTACGTCGCTTCAGGCCGTGTACGTGCCCGCCGACGACTACACCGACCCGGCCCCGTTCACCACGTTCACGCACCTCGACGCCACCACCGAACTCAGCCGCCAGGTTGCTGCTCTCGGTATCTACCCGGCCGTGGATCCGTTGGCGTCAACGTCCACCATTCTTGCGCCCGAAGTTGTCGGCCAGCGTCACTACGACGTTGCGAACGCCGTGCAGCGGAACCTGCAGCGCTACAAGGAACTGCAGGACATCATCGCCATCCTCGGTCTCGACGAACTGGCTGAAGAAGACCGCCAGACGGTGAACCGGGCCCGCAAGATCCAGCGGTTCCTGTCGCAGCCGTTCTACGTGGCCGAAGTGTTCACCGGCGTGTCCGGTGAGACGGTGCCCGTGCAGGAGACGGTTGAGTCGTTCGAAGCGATCCTTCGTGGCGATCTCGACGACGTGCCCGAGCAGGCGTTCCTCAACGTTGGTGGCGTGGAGCAGGTGTTGGCCAAGGCCAAGGCCCTCCAGGCCAACGTCTAGCCCGTCATGGCCACCACCATGAAAGTTGAAGTGGTGTCACCGGAGAAGCTGTTGTTCTCTGGTGAGGCCACCATGGTGATCACCCGCACGTTGGGTGGAGGCGATATCGCGTTCATGGCCGGTCACGCCCCGTTCCTCGCGGCGTTGGCCGATTGCCACACCAAGATCCACATGGCCGATGGCACCGTGCAACACCTCAACGTGCACGGCGGCTTCGTCGAAGTGAGCAAGAGCAAAGTGTCGATCCTGAGCGACGGCGCCGAACTCACCGACGGCACCCCGGCCGCAGCCAAGCACTAACCCGAACTTCATACAACGGGCCGACCTCGCAAGGGGTCGGCCCGTGGTCGTTTTCTGCCTGTGGCGAACACGAGTGGGCTGCGGTCCCCGTCGGGTGTGACCACAGCCGACCCGTACCTGGCAGGCACGTCGCGGTACGTTGGCGCGATGTCTACTACCTATCCGTTTCGCACCGCACTTGTGACCGGAGCCTCGGCTGGAATTGGTGAAGCCATCGTGCGTCAACTGGCGGCTGATGGGGTAAACACCATCATCGTGGCTCGACGGGCCGATCGGCTGGAAGCGCTCGCGAAGGAATTGCCTGGTGTTGAGGTGCTCGTCGGTGACGTGGCCAATTCCGTTGACATCGATCGCATCTCTGCCCGCGTGGCAGAGGTTGACCTCTTGGTCAACAACGCTGGTCTTGGTGTGCACTGCAAGGCAGCCGAAGCCCCGGCCCACCACTTCGACAACCAGGTGGCCGTCAACATCGGTGCCGTCGTGGAACTGAGCCGCGCCGCAGCGGTCGCCATGAGCGCCCGGCGGCGCGGTTGGATCCTCAATGTCAGCTCGGTGGCCGGTGGGATCTGTACGCCCGAGAACGCCGTCTACGGCGCTTCGAAGGCGTTCGTCACCAACTTCAGTGATGCGCTCGGCCTTGAGCTGAAGTCGTCCGGCGTGAAGGTCACGGCATTGCTGCCCGGCTACACCCACACCGAGTTTCACGACGTGTCAGGCAGCCCCGCATCGGAGACCGGCGCACCCGGCTGGATGTGGCAGTCAGCCGAAGAGGTGGCGCGCACGGCCCTTGCCGATGCCGCGGCCGGTCGTACCCACAGCATCCCCGGCACCCACAACAAGGTGGCCGTCGGCCTTACTCGCTACCTCCCCCGGGTCGTGGTCAACGCCGTCGTCAGCCGGACGTTGTAGCCGTTAGCGGTAGTCGATGGCGGAGAAACCGGTGAGTTTCGATAGGCGGTGACGGGCATTGTCGAGGCGTACGGTGCCGCTCTTGGAACGCATCACCAGCGACTGGGTCGTGCAGTAGTCGTGCTCAAACCGAACGCCGCGCAACAGGTCACCGTCGGTCACGCCGGTAGCGGCGAAGAAGCAGTTGTCGCCCGATACAAGATCGTCGGTCATGAGCACCTTGTCGAGGTCGTACCCAGCGGCGATCGCGGCTTGACGTTCCTTCTCGTCCCGGGGGTAAAGCCGGCCCTGGATTTCGCCGCCCATGCATTTGAGCGCGCACGCCGTGGTGACGCCTTCAGGTGTGCCGCCGATACCGAAGAGTGCGTCGACACCTGCGTCACGCCAAGCCGTGGCGATACCGCCCATGATGTCGCCGTCGGTTATCAGCTTCACTCGGGCACCGCTGGCGCGTACTTCGGCAATGAGGTCATCGTGGCGGGGGCGGTCAAGGATCATGATGGTGAGGTCCCGCACGTTTTCCTGCTTGGCTTTCGCAATCCAACGCAGGTTCTGGGTGGGGCTGGCGGTGATGTCGATGGAGCCGACGGCGTCGGGGCCAACGATGATCTTCTCCATGTAGACACACGGACCCGGGTTGAACATCGTGCCCTGTTCGGACACGGCGATAACGGCAATGGCACCGGCGCGGCCGAAAGCGGCGAGTGACGTGCCGTCGATCGGGTCAACAGCAATGTCGGTCAGCGGGGGAGTGCCGTCGCCGATCTTTTCGCCGTTATAGAGCATGGGCGCTTCGTCTTTTTCGCCCTCGCCGATCACGACGACTCCATCCATGGCAACGGAGGAAAGTACGGTGCGCATGGCCTCAACGGCGGCATGGTCGACGCCGTTCTTGTCACCTCGCCCGACCCAGCGGGATGCGGCCATGGCGGCCGCTTCAGTGACCCGCACCAGTTCGAGCGCAAGGTTTCGGTCAGGAATCTGCTGTCCGCTCATCCGGTCACCGTAGCGCGATCGGGCCAACGACGCGAGGGGCGAGAGGGTTAACATCGCTCGATGTCGAGAATCAGCGCGCACATGGTCGCGGGTGGGCGGACGCTTGGGGAACCGAGACTGTCGCCGGATGGGGAACTGGTCGCGTTCACCTCCGCGTGGGGTGCGGTGTCGGCCGTCGTGGTCGTACCGGTCGGTGGGGGAACGGAACGCATGCTGACGACCTCACCATCGCCTGGGCGCCCGCGGCCGTTTGGTGGTGGGTCCTTCGACTGGCTGCCCGACGGTTCGGCCATCGTGTACGCGGGTGCCGGTGACCTTTGGCGACAGCCAATTCTTGGCGGCCCTGCTCGGCGCATCACGACACAACCGGCCGATCAACCCGCCAATGCGCCGACCGTGTCGCCCGATGGCAACGAGGTCGCCTATGTGGTGGATGAGCGCCACATCGCAGTCGTTTCACTTGCAACGAATGCACAATGGCCGCGTCGCATCTCAGGTGGCGGTAACGACTTTGCGCTCGACCCGACCTGGTCGGCTGACGGCGGTTTCATCGTGTGGCAGGAATGGAACGTGCCGCATATGCCTTGGGACGAGAGTGCCTGGGTCGTTGCGCCGGCGACGGGCGAGGGTCCGACCGGTGCCATGGGCGAAGCGGGTGTGCAGGTACAGCAGCCGCGCTTCGCACCGGTAGGCAGTGACCTTGCATATCTGTCCGACCAGAGTGGCTGGCTCAACGTGCACGTCTTCGGCCCGTCGCACACCGGAGAGCAGCCACTCGTAGCGGAACCGCACGAGCATGGCAGCCCCACGTTGGGGGTTGGGCAACGCAGTTTCGCGTGGTCGCCCGATGGCACCCGGATTGCGTTCAATCGCAATGAGGGCGGGTTCGGTCGGCTCTGCATCATCACGCTCGCAACGGGTGAGGTGACCGAGGTGGCCAAGGCCCATCACGGCGGTCTCGACTGGAAGGGCAACACCCTCGTCGGGGTGCGCAGCGGAGGTCGCACACCCCATCAGATCGTCGCCTACGACATCACCACCAACGAGCGGCGCACGCTCGCGCACGGGCCGGTCGTCGGTTTCGAGGCGGCAAATCTGCCAGAGCCGTCGCTGGAAACGTTCCTCTCTGAGGATGGCACAACGTTGCATGCTCGCCTCTACGCGCCACGCCAACCGCGCAGCGAACGGCCGATGATTTGCTGGCTGCACGGAGGTCCGACCGATCAGTGGCCGGTGGTGTTCAACCCACGTATTGCGTGGTGGCTCGATCGTGGTTGGTCGGTGCTGGTGCCCGACCATCGGGGTTCAACCGGCCATGGGAGGGCCTACACACAGGCCATGGCCGGGCGTTGGGGTGACCTCGACACGAGCGACACGGCTGCTGCGCTCCGGTACGCGAAACAGCAGGGATGGTCCGATCGCATCGCGCTCATGGGCGGCTCTGCGGGTGGCTTCACGGTTCTCAATGTGCTGGCCGATCATCCCGATCTCTGTCTGGCGGGCGTCGCGCTCTACCCGGTGAGCGATCTCGTGGCGCTCGCTCAAGGCACGCATCGCTATGAGGCCCATTACACCGACAGTCTGGTTGGCCGCCTCCCGGAAGCGGTCGCCCAGTACGACGCCCGCAGCCCGTTGTCTAAGGCGGACAAGATCACGACGCCAACGCTCATCCTGCATGGTTCGGACGACAATGTCGTGCCGGTCGCGCAGTCGCTCGCATTCGCGAAGACATGTCCGGCCGCGGAGTTGCACGTCTACGACGGCGAAGGCCACGGGTGGCGTAAGGCAGACACGACGCTCGATGAAATGGAGCGCGTTTGTGCGTTCCTCGACCGCCATGTCCTACGGTACGTCCCATGAAGTTCTGCCTGGCGTGCGAAGCCGAATACACCGACTGGATCACCACCTGTTCCGACTGCGGCGCGCAGTTGGTGGAATCCTCCAGTGAGGACGAGCCCGAGCGCGTTATCTACGAGGTTGGCACGTGGCCCTTGAAGCTCCAGGCCGCTGCCGCGCAGGCCATGGCCGAGAGCGGTATCCCTCACGAGTGGGTGGGTGCCGACCTGGCCATCATGGAAGAACATGAGGCCGCAGTCGACACCATCCTTGATGACGTCGAGAAGGGCGCTGGCCTGCAGAAGGAAGCCGGTGTCGGCGAGCTTGCCTACGACCTCGAGGACTGGAGCGACGCCCAGCGCGCCACCATCCAACAGAGCCTGCTGTCGAACAGCATTCCGTACCGCTGGGAAGGCGACGCCGGCATGGTGTTGGTGGTGCGCGCCGAGGACGAGGATCATGTGGATGATCTGCTCGACCAGGCCGAGTTCGGTGACGAAAATGCCGACACGGGCATGTCGCCCGAAGTGATGAGCGAGTTGTTCGTAGCAGCCGATCAGCTACGCAAAGATCCCAACGATGGCGACGCCATGGATTCGCTCGCCACCCACCTAGACACCATGGCCCTCAACGTTCCGCCCTTCGGCATCGAGACCCTTGTGTGGAAGAAGATCGTCGAGTCGGCCAACGGCCTCAGCGACACCATCGTCGACGAAGAAGCCTCCAGCGAAGCCGTCAAAGCCAAAGCCAGCGCGCTGAGGGACTTGCTCCACCCCTACGTGTGACTCCTTCCGGACCCTACGGCACGTTGCCAGCTGCTTCCCACGAGCGATGGTTTGCGAGCGTACGACTCCAGAGGCGGTCGAGTACTTCGGGGGGTGTCGCATCGAAGTGAAGTCCACAGATCTCGCGCAGCGCGGCGAACCACTCCGCACGATCAGTCAGCGGTTCGCTTGCGCGAGCGTCGGCCCCGACCCTGATCATGATCAGGCCACGCACGACATCGACGCCCGTAGCGTCCCGGCACTGAGCCATACCGATGCGCACGAAACCTGAATCCGGTGCGGTCGATAGGTAGTCATGTTGCGCTGCGAAGTCGCCCCAAGCGGCCTCGGCGTCGGTCCAGGCCATTCCGTGGAACCCACCCTTTGGGTCGTGCTTCAAACGCCAGCCGCCTGCTGCACCAGGAGAGCGACTCAGCTGCAGCGTGAACGGGTCATGCCGGTACTCGCCACCGAGGAGTGGGATCGGCTCGTACAAAGCATCACCGAGTCCGACATCGACGTACCACACTCCTGAGTTGTTGGTCTCGGTCGCAAGCCCAGTCACGGTGAGGACAAGGTGGTTCCCGACGGCCACGGCATCAGGGCCGTCTGGGCCATGCACCCCTCCCACATGTCGGTGCACGCGATAGCCCAAGGAATCGAGCAGCTCCGCAAACGCCCCATTCAGGTGATAGCAGTAGCCGCCCCTGCCGTGCAGGGCGATCCTGCGAGCCGATGCGATTGGATCGAGACCCCACTTCTCTCCGGAGTGGATCCACAAGGTCTCATACGGAACTCGTTCGACATGACGCTGGTGAAGGCGCTGCAGCGCCTCGGCTGTGGCCGGCTCGGGCTCGAGTCCAAGTCGCCGCAGGTACGCGGCTGTCAGGGTTTCATCGAGCACGGCGAACGCGCTGACTTTCGGCCTGATTCGTCACGAAGTCCATCATCAATCGGCCCGAGGTTATGGGTCAAGCCCCGCCCGACCCGGTACTGGTGGCCTTTGTCGGGCGATTGGTAGCTCATGTGCGACAAAGTCGCGATGGCTACCGTCGGTTTGAGAAAGCTACGTCAGGACGCGTCCGAGCTCGTTCGACGTGTTGAGGCTGGCGGGGATCGAGATCACGGTTGCCGGGCGACTTGCTGCGCGGCTGGTACCTGCGGCGCCGCGGTCTCGCGATGAAGGCGTTGCTTGTGATCGTCAACCGAGGTCGAGGGTGACGGATCTCCTGATCGCCGCCACCGCGCATGCCAACGGCGCTCGGCTGTACACGCGTAACGCCGGGGACCTGGTCGGTATAGAGCATCTTCTGGACATCGTCACCGTCCTAGGTTCTGCTGATGGGAAGTCTTGGTGCGACCGCCGTGGCCACAGGCCGATGCAGGCGGATCTGCCCGTACCTGATGTCGATAGACGACATCACGTACTGCAGGAAAGCTGGACCTCGCGCTCGCTCTAGCCGGGTCCGGGTGAGGGTCGGCCGCGATCGGGAAGGTAGTTTGATCCTGTGTTATTGGCCGAGTTTGAAGTGTGGCATTCCCGCCCGATTACCCCTACCAGGCGGCTTTCGCTCGGCCATCTGTTCCTGCCCGTCGATCCGTTGCCCGGCTTCGGTGGGCTGCTTCTGGCTGCGGTCCTCGCCGCCAATCTCGATGGTATAGATGAGGAATTGCTGCCCGATCTGCACCGGTTGGTGAACCAGGTCGAGTACGGCCAGCGGGTCGTGCAGCCCCGGCTTTTGCACCGCTTTCAGGTCGATCACGTTGGTCTGGCCCGTACAGTCCATCGCCTGTCAGGCGATGGTGAGAACGTCTCGTTCGAGCTGGCCGAGACACCGAGTCCGCTCCAGCAGGCGCTCGCCGCGGTCTACGCGGTCGAGCGATTCGACGACGTCACCCGGCATGCACTCGCCGGTCTGCTGCGCAAAGCAATGCGTTGGCAGGGTGCGATCGGGCCGTCGTTCATCGCTCACCTGGCTGGCGTGGGCGGATCACCGAACGCGTCGCTCATGGCCTTCGCCGACCCAAAGGCGTGGGCCCTCGATATCCTCGGTTTCCCGCTGGGCACCATTGCGCCGACGAAGAAGGAAGTCACCGCGCAGTACCGCCAGCGGCTGCGGGACGTCCATCCCGATCATGGTGGGGACGACGATGATGCGAGCAAGCTCATCATGGACATCACCGAGGCCCGAAGGCTGCTCACCTCGTGAAACCCGGCGCGCTGCTTCTGGCTCCGGGCGCCGGATCGGATCGCAACCACTCATGTCTCGTTGCGATCGAGCAGGCCGTCAAGCCGCTACCGGTCGAGCGGATGGACTTCCCGTACCGCAAGGCCGGGCGCAAGCCGCCTGACCGAGCGCCCGTGCTGCTCGCCGCGGTCGTGGCCGAGGCTGAGGCGCTGGTTCAGCGGGCGAAGAAGCAGCCTGCGACCCTGCTGTTGGGTGGTCGTTCGATGGGCGGTCGCATGTGCTCAATGGCTGTGGCCGAGGGACTGCCCGCCGCCGGCTTGGTGCTCATCTCCTACCCGCTCCACCCGCCTGGCAAGCCAGACAAACTCCGCACCGAACACCTGCCGAAGCTGCTGGTGCCCTGCCTGTTCATCCACGGAACCAAGGATCCTTTCGGCACGCCGGACGAGCTTCAGCAGGCCTCGGCCATCATCCCGGGCAAGGTCACGCATATCTGGATCGAGGGTCGGGGTCATGACCTCAAGAACTCCGACGACACGGTGGCCGCAGCCGTCGCAGCCTGGATCAAAGCACTCTGAACTCGCCGATAGCATCCTCGGGGTTCAACTCTTCCAGCTCTTTGCGAGCAGTCTCGGGGAAGGTGAACCAGATGATTGCAGCTGCAACCATTTCCCCGACCGCTGCGACCGTGAGCGCTGGACCGTAACCGTGCTTGGCGTCAAGTAACGGCCCGGTGGCGAGCAGCCCGATGCTGCCGCCCACGAGTGCGGCGGCCACGATCATTCCGCCCGCTCGACCGCGATTGCCGGTGGGGAACAACTCGGATCGGTACACCTGCACTGCCGGGTAGCCCGACCCGCCGATGAA
Organism: uncultured Acidimicrobiales bacterium; assembly: GCA_963791625.1. Taxonomy (GTDB): domain Bacteria; phylum Actinomycetota; class Acidimicrobiia; order Acidimicrobiales; family Ilumatobacteraceae; genus JANMCE01. Next base: position 308,636 of record CAWBTA010000015.1, on the reverse strand, counting down.
CCCACCGAGGAAGGCCAATACCCACATCGGCCACCCTCCGATGTAGAACGAGCCGAGCACCGAGATGGTGCCGCCGATGATGCCGACCATGCCCACCAAACGGCGTCCTCGCGTCTCGGCCAGGCGCCCACCCAGAAAGATGCCGAGCCCGGCGGGCGTGGCTGTGACGAGCGTGAAGATGGCCACATGCTTGGCGTCGAAGTGGCGGATGTCTTTCAGGTAGCGGTTCTGGAAGAAGCTGGCCGGGGCCACGAACATATTGCCGAAGAACGAAACCGACGCCACCAGCGCGAGCCGGCGGGTGAGCACCGGGGCTGGGGCGGCGTGAGCTGCGACAAACCGCCGACTCTCGGGCAGTCGCCGGGCCAGGTCCAGCACGATGAACAGCATCACCAACGGCAACACGTACAACAGGCGCCACGCCCGCACGCCGAGATCAGCTAGAGGCAACGCCATCACACAGAACCCTGCGCCCAATCCGGTGGACATCGCTAACACCGATAACGCGTAGGCCCGAGCGCCCCGGGGCATCTCTTCGGCCGCGATAACGGTGATGAGGATGTCGAGCGCCAGGCCAAGGGGACGCCCGAGCGTCTGGGTAGCCGTCAACCAACTGAGGTTCGGGGCGGCAGCGCCGAGCGCCGTCAACAGCAGGCTCGCGGTCCCGCAGAAAATGACCATCCGTTTGCGGCCGCGTCGATCGGCGTTGAAGACAAACGGCAGCGCGACGATCACGCCCAACCGCACGATGACTCCGGCCGTGCCCTGCGCAGAGTTGGAGAAGTGGAACTCGTTCTGGGTGAGGGCAACGGTCTGGGTGAACAGCGTGTTGACATAGCCGACCACGAGCGATGCCGCCGCCAACAGGCCGAGGATGGTGCCAGATCGAGCATCGAGTCGTGAGGGTGGAGCCCACACCGGTTGCCTACCGCTGAAGCGGTCCGGGCCGGGCGGACGACGAAGGGAGAACCACACAAACGGCACGAACAACCAACCGAACCACGGAATGGCGAGATGGAATTTCGTGCGCTCGACCAGCGTTTCCGGCAGTACTTCTACCGAGCGGTGATACGTCCGAAAAGGGCCGCTGGCCAGGTAAAATGAGCCATCCTCATCGACCTGCTCGTGCGCGATATCGTCGCGGGGGGTCACCAGTAGCGCGAGCATGTCTTCGGTGCGCACGTAGCGCCGTTGCAGGGTCGCCATGGCTGGACCGAGCATACTGACAGGATGGATCGTGCCGCCGACCAGTCGTCCCCTTTTGACCGAATCGTCGTTCGCCGTGGGCAACCGCTGTCAGGCACGGTGAAGCCGGGCGGCGCGAAGAACTCTGTGCTCAAGTTGATGGCGGCCTCGCTGTTGGCCGAGGGCCACTACGAGCTCACCAACGTGCCGGGTATCTCCGACGTCGGCACCATGGGCGAACTGCTCGGCGCGATGGGCGTCACCATGACCCGCGACCCGCACGATGTCCACTCGCATCTTGCTCGACGTGCCGGCCATCGTCATTCCCGAAGCGCCCTATGAGCTCGCCGAAGCGATTCGCGCGTCGATCGTGGTGATGGGGCCGCTGCTGGCCCGCTGCGGTGAGGCCCGCATCTCGCTGCCCGGTGGTGATGACTTCGGTACTCGTCCGATCGACATGCACATCCGCGGTCTTGAAGCGATGGGCGCAACCATTGAACTGAAGCACGGCGTACTGCACGCGTCGGCCTCCTCGGGCCTACGCGGTGCCGACATCACGCTCGATTTCCCCAGCGTTGGTGCCACCGAGAACATCGTGATGGCCGCGGTCGGGGCCAAAGGCACGACGGTGCTCGACAACGCCGCGCGTGAGCCCGAGATAAGTGATCTTCTGACCATGTTGCAGGAGATGGGCGCTGACATCGAGGGAATCGGTTCGGCCACGCTCACCATCCACGGCCAACCCATGACCGCGCTGCACGCCGTCAGCCATCGCGTCATTCCCGACCGACTCGAAGTGGCCACGTTTCTCGCATCACTTGCGGTTGCCGGTGGTGACATCACCATCACCGATGGCCGGGCGGCGCACATGGAGCTTTTCCTGTCCAAGCTCAGCCAAATGGGTGTCACGGTCACCGATACCGGCAGTGGCTTGTGGGCGCACGGTGACGGCAAGATCCGCTCCGTCGATGTTGCCACCCTGCCGTATCCGGGTATCGCCACCGACTACAAACCACTCATCACCGTCATGCTTTCCATGGGCGATGGCGTCGGTATCGTCACCGAAAACCTCTACGCCGGTCGCTTTCGCTATATCGAAGAACTGCTCCGCATGGGTGCCGACATCCGTACCAACGGCCACCACGCCGTGGTGCGTGGCGTGCCCCGCCTCCAAGGTGCACCGGTCAAGGCGCATGACATTCGGGCGGGAGCGTGTCTCGTGGTGGCGGGCCTCGGAGCCGACGGTGAAACGGTTATCGCCAACCCGTTCCATATTGATCGCGGCTACGAAAATCTTGTCGGCAAACTCGCGTCTCTCGGCGCCGACATCGAGCGGCTGAACTAATCGGCTGAGTTGTGACCCTTGTCGTCCCGGCTGGAGCGGTCGGCGCGCTTCTTCGCCACGCTTACCAACCAGGCGATGATCAGGAGGGGGCCGATCACGAGAAGGAATTCGTCCCAGCCGCCCTGGTGGGCGTAGATCATCACTCGACGACCAGGATCACCAGTGGTGCATTGGTGACATGGCTTTCGAGTTCGAAGCGCCCGGCCTTGTCGGCTACGAACGACAGCACACCCTGCTCTCCGGCCTTCTGCGCTTGCTCGATCTCGTAGCCGTGCAGGTGGAACTCATCATCGGCCGTTGGGTTGAGCAGCGCGATCTGCACCGTGGCGTTGAGCTTCACCTTTTCCTCGCGGGTGGGTGAGCTGTCCTTGCCCACCGTCACCGAGATGTTCACGATGTTGGTTGCGACAGGCGGAGCGGTGGCGGCCGTGGTTGCCGCTGCACCGGTCGTTGCGGGCACGACCGACTCGGCGGACATGGTCACGGTGGTCGCCGTCGTGGCTGATGGTGCGACGCTTGTTGCAGCAGCCGTCACCGAAACAGCTGGGATCGACGTGACGGCAGCCTTGGATGACGAGCCACAGCCGCCGACAAGGAACACTGTAGGAATGAGGGCATAACGGGCTAGCCTTTTCATAGGTGGCGAGCCTATGTCGAAGCCTGCGACAATCTGCGGTCGCCACTCTGAGGAGAAACATGCGCGCCCTGGTCGAAAAGACAATCGAAGTCATACGCCCGGCCCTGCAGGCCGACGGCGGCGACATCGTGTTGCGCGATGTGGATGAGACCACCGGCATTGTGTCGGTCACTCTCGTTGGCGCGTGCGGTACGTGCCCGGCGTCTACCCAGACGTTGAAGGCAGGCATCGAGCGGATCATGCGTGACCGTGTCGATGGTGTCACCGAAGTGATCAACATCGAATGACCATGGTGGCCCGTCGCAGTAACGACGTCGGAGAACTGCTCGAGAGCGCCCGATCGGGTGATCGGGCCGCGCTCGCCCGGCTGCTTTCGATCGTTGAACGGGGCGGTCCGCAAGCCCGCGAAACCGGACGCCTTGCCTACCCGCTGGGCGGCAGCGCCTACACCGTTGGGCTCACCGGTTCGCCCGGCGCGGGCAAGAGCACACTTACCTCGGCGTTGATCGGACACCTCCGTTCGCAGCAGTTGGAAGTAGCGGTGCTGGCGGTCGATCCGTCGTCACCGTTCACCGGCGGTGCCATCCTTGGCGATCGGGTCCGTATGCAGGACCATGCCACCGACCCCGGCGTGTTTATCCGTTCGATGGCTACCCGCGGGCATCTCGGCGGCTTGTCGTTGGCCACACCCGAAGCCATCCGCCTGCTCGACGCCGTCGGCCGGCATTGGGTGCTTATCGAGACCGTCGGTGTTGGTCAGGTGGAGATAGAGATCGCCGGCAAGGCCGACACCACGGTGGTGGTCGTGAACCCGGGGTGGGGTGATTCGGTACAGGCCAACAAGGCCGGCATCATGGAAATCGCCGACGTGTTCGTCATCAACAAAGCCGACCGCAAGGGTGTGGAAGAGACCCGCCGCGACATCGACATGATGCTCGAACTCAGCGACCTGGCCCATGATGCCTGGCATCCGCCTATTGTCGCCACCGTCGCCAACGACGGCTCGGGCGTGCCGGAATTATGGGAGCAGATCAACGCCCATCGGGCCGCGATAGAAGCCGACGGCACGCTCGCTAAGCGACGTGAGCAGCGCACCCGTCAGGAGCTCTCCGAAATCGTTGCGACCCGACTCGGGCAGCGGGCCCGCGAGTTGTGCGAGGGCGATATCTGGGAGCGGGCCGCGAGTGATGTCCTGGCCCGTCGGCTCGACCCTTGGAGCGCGGCCGATCTCATGCTTAACCCCATCGGCGCATAGTGATTTCTGGCGGGGGATACGTCGTGGCCGCGCTCGCGGCCGTTGCCGCGGGCGGCATCAACGCAGTGGCCGGTGGCGGCACGATGGTGTCGTTCCCAGCGTTGCTGGCGCTGGGCGTGCCGAGCGTGATGGCCAACGCCACGAACACCGTGTCGCTGTGCCTGGGCTACCTGGGTGGCACCTGGGCGCAACGTGACGACCTGATCGGCTGGGGAAAGAAGGCCCGCCCGCTACTCATCGCCGGAGCCCTCGGCGGACTGGCTGGTTCGATGCTGCTCATACGAACCAGCGACAAACTGTTCTCCTTCCTCGCCCCCATCCTGATCCTGCTGGCTTGCGCGCTGCTCGGGTTCCAGAAGCAGATTCGGGCCAAGCTCGGCATCGGCTCGGGCAGCGATGTGATGAAGACCGTGTCGGTCGCCGCGATTGCCGCCGTGTTCGCCTCGGGCGTCTATGGCGGCTACTTCGGCGCCGGGCTGGGCATCATGCTGCTCGCCGCGCTCGGCGTACTGCTGCATGGTCCGTTGGCTTCGCTGAACGCGCTCAAGCAGGTGCTCTCACTCTTCATCAACGTTGCCGCCGCCATCTTCCTGTCGCTGTCCGGCCATGTGCAATGGGGTTTGGTGGGTGTGATGGCCGTCGGCAGCCTCGTTGGCGGGGTAGTGGGTGGCCGCTACGCCAGCCGGGTCGATCCGGTGAAGCTTCGCCGTGTCGTGGTGTCGTTCGGCATCCTGGTGGCGCTCAAGCTGATCTTCTTCTGACCAAGGGTCTTCAGCACCGCAACACCGCCGAGTGCGCCAGAATGACAGGGTGGCTGATGATGATGTGAAACGGTTTGCGGCGCTCCTGCGGAAGAAAGAGGCCGACGAGCAGCAAGCTCGCGCTACTGCTCAGGCCGAGGTGGACGAGCAACGGGCGAAGGCGGAGCTCGCTCGCCAGGTCGAGGTTGCCAGAGGGGCCAAAGATCAGGCTGCGGCGCGCCTGCGCGATATTCGCAAGGGCCAGGCCAGCGGGGAACAGATTGCCAAAGCCGAGTCCGACTATCGCGCCGCACTGGCGACGCTGTTGGAACTTGAGCAGGGCACCCGACCGGCATGGGCGCCCGCACTACCCGTGCCCGAACCGTTAGAGGTGGAGCCAGACCCGATGGTGGGAGAGGCCGGTGGCGGCATCGACGAAAGCATCGTCGCCGACGGTCATGCCGAGTCGACCCTGGTAGAACCCTAAGGCCGCGTCACGGGCGTTGGCCCACAACACGTCGACACCGTCGTCACGCAGCCGTTCAATCGCGGCGCGCAGGAGCAGCCCGCCGACGCCGCCTGATTGCAGCGTCGGCGACACGGCCATGCCACGGAGCTGTACCGCGCGCTTCGCGTCGGGCGTGTTGGAGCACGGCCGATGGAGGAACGTGGCGATGCCCACCAACTCGTCAGCGTGGAAGGCACCGAGGTGGACGGTAGTTGGTTCATCATCGCCGTCGAACACCAACACTGCCGTCGGCGAATTGTTGCGTAGAACGAGCAGTCGTAGCGGATGGGTGTCGGCCCCCGCTATCGGCCGAACGGCAACCGCCCGGGTCATTCGTGGGCGAGGTCGAGCAGGCGCTGCAACGGGGCCAGATCGAACGGATGACCCGACGTCAGAACGAGGTGTGTAATGCCGGCTGCGAGGTATGCATCGGGGTCGGCCTCGGGGCCGACTAGGGCAGTGCGCTCGATTTCAGCTGGGTCACGTCCGAGCTCGTTGCACCAGTTGTCGAGCACGCGGTTCTTGTGAGCGATTTCCTCAAGATCGGACGACGTGGTGTTCCACATCTGGGCGTACTGCGCCACCATCTTGAGCGTCTTCTTCTCGCCGCCGCCGCCGATGAGCATTTTCATCGAGCCTTCGGGCGGCGGATTGAGTTTGCCCAGGCGGGCCTTGATGCGGGGGAGTGCCTCGGCCAGCAGTTCGAGACGCTCTCCTGCCGTGCCGAAGTGGTAGCCGTACTCGTCGTAGTCGCGCTCGAACCAGCCTGCGCCGATGCCGAGGATGAAGCGACCGCCGGAGAGGTGATCGATGGTACGGGCCATGTCAGCCGTGAGGTCGGCGTTTCGGTAGGTCAGGCAGGAGACCATGGCGCCGAAGTGGGCGCGTCGGGTGGTGACCGCCATTGCGGCCAGCAGGGTCCACGCTTCAAAGTGTGTTTCGTCGGGCTCGCCGTAGAGGGGGTAGAAGTGATCCCAAACCCACAAGGTGTCGACACCCATATTGTCGGCAGCTTGCCATGCGGTCTGCAGGGCATCGGTGTTGGTCGCCTGCGGATGCAGTTGCAGGCCGACCTTGAATCTGGACATTTCGTTAAGGCTACAGGTGAATTCTGAGAGTCACGTTGCGGAGTGAAGAAGCGTGTTGAGCCCGTCCCATGATCCGGAACGCATCTTGGCTAGAACCGCTCCTGTTTCGCTGTCACGCAGGAAAAGGAGCCCGGATTGGCCAGAAAGAGCACGCGCCTTCACCACTTCACCGTCGGGTAAAACGACGCGCGTGCCAGCTGTCACGTACAGCCCGGCCTCCACCGTGCAGTCGTCACCGAGGCTGATGCCGATGCCCGAGTTGGCGCCAAGCAGGCAACGCTCACCCACCGTGATGCGTTCCTTGCCGCCACCCGACAGAGTGCCCATGATGGATGCGCCGCCTCCGATATCGGAGTTGGCACCGACGACGACGCCCGCCGAGATGCGGCCTTCGACCATGGCCGTGCCGAGGGTTCCGGCGTTGAAGTTCACAAATCCTTCGTGCATCACGACCGTGCCCTCGGCGAGATGGGCCCCGAGACGCACGCGATCGGCATTCGCGATGCGGACACCTGATGGAATGACGAAGTCGGTCATGCGCGGGAACTTGTCGACACCAAACACCTGCACTGGCATTCCGGTTGCGGCCAGATGCAGACGGGTCAGTTCGAAATCATCCGGGTCGCAGGGCCCGTAGTTGGTCCACACAACGGTGTTCAACAGCCCGAAGAGGCCGTCGAGATTTTGCCCGTGTGGCTTCACGAGGCGATGGGACAGCAGGTGAAGTCGCAGGTACACATCCTCGACGTCGACCGGAGCGGCGTCGAGATTGATGGTGCGGTTGATGACGACACGGTCGACCTTGCGCACGGTGTCGTGCCCGGCCAAGGCCTTGAGCGCACTATCGAACTCATGGTGAACATCGCCAAGCGCCACTGACGGATAGTGCACCGCCAGCGTCTTTCCCGACACGAGCGAGCGAGTGGCCAGACCGGCACCGGAGGCAGTACGAACCGTTGAAGTCATGATGACTCACCGTAGTGGACAAGCCCTCAGGACCTTCAAGAAGATGCGTTACGCAGAAGCCTCCGCGAGCAGCGCCGGGTAGGCGTCTGAGTTCAGCTCAGGGCCGATGGTGTTGACCGTGTAGGCGCCGAGTGTGGGTGTGGTGTTTGAGTTGGGCTCACCGTCGATGCGGCTGTCGGGCCCTCTGGAGATCACCGAGACCACCCACCACTGTCCGTTAAAGAAGCTGAACACGCCGCCGCCACTCGACCCGTTCATCAACGGACACCCAATCGACACCACGTAACGGCCGGGCTTGTCGGCCGAGAACACCGGTGGGTTGGGACTCGTGCAAAAGACGGGCTGGCAGTTGAGGGGGTTACCGCCGCGGCAGTGCTCGCTGAAGAATCCGCCGGCCGGATAGTGCAGCGACAACTTCGCCAGCGGCGCTCGGCCCAGGTCGGGAGCAACCGGCACGATTCCCGTCACGTCGCCGATGTGCTGCCCGCTGCTGTTGGGTGCCAGCTTGATGAGTGCCCAGTCGTTGGTCGTCTCATCAATGGGGGTGACCTCAGGCGTATCGGCTCTCAGGTCATTGAAAAAGCCGGGGCTGGGGTGGATGTCATCAGCGGTGGCGGTGTGCCATTCGCCGAGTCCGCTGGTGGCGCCGTACAAGCCGGGTATGAACGACACCTTGACCGCCTTGAGCGGAAGAGGAGACGGAGTCGGATTTGCCGTGGTAGGAGCTGCTGGAAAATCCAACACGCAATGGCCTGCGGTGAGGATCACGTCACGGGCGACGACGGTCCCGCTGCAGCGGTACTGCACGGAGTCGAACGCCGTGATGACCAGTTCGCCCACGAAGGCCGGTGCCTGCGCAGCAGTGAGATAGCCCCAGTCGCCTCGGGGCAGGTTGGCGCGGGAGAAGGCGGCGTCGCTCCAGGGAATCGCTTGGGTGGCAGGCAACGGCTGGGCTGGCCCGATGGTGCTGAGCCCCGTGTGGGCCACCGGCAGCGGGGTCGTTGTCGCCGTGGCGAACGGGGTTGCATGGTGGACGGAGTTGAAGAGTCCGTTCACGTCGACGATCACGTCGGCAACGGAGTCGCTGTAGAGGCAGATGGTGCCATCTGCACTGCTCGAGGTAATCACCAGATTTGCCGCGTCGGTTCCGGCCTGGAAGTTGAGGTTGGACGCTGTTGGGCGCGCTGTTCCGCACGGAAACACGGTCATGAATCCGGCGGTTCGCGGGCCGGTAACCGTTACGTTGACGACCGCTCCGGTCGACCTGAGCAGCAAAGGATTGGCGGGTGTCTGACGCAGCGGAAGCGTCAACGTCTCACCGGCGCCGACCTGTCCCGCAACGGCCGAGTCAGGACGAGCGACGCGAGTGTCCATGATGCGGGCGGGCGCCTGCGCCTTGACGTCAGCGGCAGCCGGGAACCAGGCCGTGACATCGGCCAGAATGTGGGTGGCCACCGATGACTGGATACACGTCTTGCCTCCTACTCCCGCCGCCGCGAGAACGAGGTTTGGCACGTTCTGCCCAGCCCGGAAGTTGATGTTGGACGCAAGCGGAGCGACTTGGCCGCAGGGATAGACCGTCACGAACCCGTCGGCAACGGCAGCGACTGCCGTCACGTTGATCAGGGTGGCGCTGGCGTCGGCGGGCACGTCGAAGCGCCCGGCGACGGGAACTTCGAGAGGCGTATTGGCGGCAAGGATGCCGCTGTCTCGCGTATCGATCAGGCGGTCAGGCGACTTGGGCTGCATGTAGGAACCCGCAGGGAACCAGCCGCTTGTATCCACCAGCACACCAACGGCAGCGGAGGCCTTCAAACAGATGTAACCGTCTGCACTGATGCGAGTGACGACGGCGTTTGGAATGGTTTGTTTGGCCGCAAAGTTGAGGTTCGACGTGGTGGGTTCGGCTTTGTCACAGGGCCACACCGTGATGAATCCGGCGTCGATCGAGTCGAGCGCGGTGACGTTGAGCGCTACGGCGGTGGCCACCTCGGCATTGCCGGTGCCGGGACCGACCACTCGCAACTTGACGGTGTTGTCGGCCGGGATCTTCCCGCGAATACCGCCGGTGCCATCGCGGGTGTCGAGCAGGCGGCGGGGGAAAACGGACACAAACGGACTGTTGGCCGCCGACGCGGCCGACTGCGGCGTGACGGCAACCGCGGTCAGGCCACGATCGATGAGCTGGTGGAGATTATCGTCCGCTGGAGTATCCGCAGGGGGCGGGGCCGGCGGGGCAACCTTGGCGTGGGCCGGTGAGGTGAAAATCGGGAGTCCGGCCAACACCAGCGTGATGATGCCAATGCCGATACCGCGTCTTGTGGTCACTGGTGTCTCCCGATCGGTTTACGGACGCAGACAGGGTATCGACCGTCGGTGGCCTGCGGTTGTTCGGAGTTACTCTATGTTCGGCAGATCGGCGGCGGCATTCGGCCTGATCACCAGGAGGCAACCTCTCTCGATCGAGACGGTGACAGCGGCGCCCATGCCCCGGTTCGAAAGGCCCCGACTGCTCCAGGGTTGCAGCGTCTCGCCATGTAGCGGAAACTCGAGTCCGACGGTGCCGACGCCCTGAGCCGGTCCGTTGACGGCTAATAGCGTGATATTGGCCCCCTCGTGTCCCCAGAAATCGGTCGATTGCCCGGCCTGCAGCGGGATGATCAGCGTCGACCCGATCCAGGCCCACACCCGCCGAGATGCCAGCGACGGATTGGTGAGCAGCGCTGCGGTGATCAACAGATGATCGAGTCGATCTGCCCCGCCGCCGGTAAAAAGATGGACTTCCTGCGGGTCCGAACGCAACGCGACCTCAAGGGCAAGTTCGCCATCGGAAGCTTCCTTGTCGGCGGGGTGGCGTTCAGTGGCGATGCGTTCCTGCTGGAGATGGGCGAGGCCGGTGAGCGACACCGAGTCCATATCTCCCACCGCGATGTTGATCGGCAGATCCCACGCGATGGCGTGATCTATGCCTCCGTCGGCCGCGATGACCGCGTCGGCGAGCGATCGAATATGGCGACGCAGCTGCGGGTCGGGTGGTTCGCCACCGAGCATGATGACGACCCGTGACGTCATGCGGTGCGGGCGATATCTGGCTCCACGTAGACGACGCGCGCTGACGGCACAGCGGCGCGGATGCGGGCCTCGACCGCATCTATGGCGCTCGCCAACTCCGAGGTGGTGAAGGCATCATCAAAGTGAACTTTGGTGCCGAGCAGCAACTCGTCTGGCCCGAGGTGCATCGTTCGCATGTGGATGAGCTTGTGGACCTCGGGCGAAGCCTCAATCGCCATCGCGATCGCAGCCTCCTGTTCCGGCGAGGCCGCCTCCCCGATCAGGAGGCTCTTCATTTCCACCGACAGGAAGATGGCGATGCCAATCAACAGCACGCCAATGGTGAGCGAACCAACGGCATCCCAACGAGCGTTGCCCGTCACCTCGGCCATGATCAAGCCGCCAAGGGCCAGTACAAGTCCAAACAGTGCTCCGGCATCTTCCAAAAGCACCACGGGCAGCTCGGGAGTCTTTGCGCGCCGCAGGAACTTGAACATCGGCGTGTTCCCCCGCAATTTGTTCGCCTCGACGATGGCCGTCTTGAACGAGTAACTCTCCAGCAGGATGGAGAAGACGAGAATGCCGACGCCAATGCCAAGATTCTTCGGTTCGTGCGGGTGGATCAACTTGTCGAGACCTTCGTAGAACGCAAAAGCGCCTCCGAGGGAAAAGATCACCAGCGCCACCGCAAAGGCCCAGAAATAGCGCTCGCGACCGTAACCAAACGGGTGCATGGCAGTGGCGCCTTTCTTCGCCCGCTTCGATCCAAGCAGAAGCAGGCCTTGGTTACCCGAGTCTGCGAGGGAGTGCACCGCCTCGGCCAGCATCCCTGTGGAACGGGTGAAGAAGAACCCGATGAACTTTGCGATAGCGATGCCGAGGTTGGCGGCCAGCGCAGCGATGATGGCTTTCTTGCTTCCGTCTTGCACGAAACGCGATTGAATCAGATCATGACCTCACGTGCTGACTTCATCCAAGGCTGCATAGCCAGCCAGACCGCCCTCGTCCACTGGCTTCACGGCCTGGGTGACGTTGATGTGACCAAACCCAGCCTCCTGCCGAACTGGACGGTCGGTCACGTGCTCACGCATATAGCCCGTAACGCCGAGGGCTGCCGCAACATGCTCTACGGCGGCTCGATGTACCCCGGTGGCATTCCGCAGCGCAATGCTGATATCGAGGCCGGCGCAGGCCGAGGGTTTGCCGAGCAGGTCGCTCACATCGGCGCTACCTCCGATGATTTCGAGCGCACCTTAACGGCCTTGACCGACGAGCAGTGGGCCAGCGAAGCATCCGGCCCGTTCGGCGTGATCACGGTCGAGTCGGTGCCGCTGCGTCGCTGGCGCGAGGTGGAGGTGCATCGCATGGATACCGGCCTCGGCTACACCTGGCGAGACATCCCGTCCGACTGGGTCGCGGCCGACCTCGCCGTCCGCCGCTCGGCATTCGGACAACCGATCCCCGCCGATGTCGCCGGGCTGGGTGACAAAGCCGAGCTCACCTGGCTCTTCAGCCGCCCCGTCGGCGACACCATCACCCCACCCCCAACCTGGTTCTAGTCGTTCATCGAGCCAGTCGGCTTTCGTATCGGCGCCGCAGTCTTACATTCCCCGGAACGCCTCGCACCTGGCGCTTCGAGCTACGCGTCGCCCTGAACGATGCCGGCCCGGGTGCGGTGATCAGACATCGATCCGCTGCCCAGCTGCACAAATTCGATGGCTTTGTCGACGGACCGGTCGAGGTGCTGACGGCGCGTCGTCATCGGGATCGTTTGATGGAAGGCACACTCGAAGCTTCGCTATCGAGGATGTGATGGTGTCGGCCTGCTCGATGACATCTGGATCGACACCGGCGGAGCGAACCGGTTGGAGCGTCGCTTCCTGGCCCTGTGTCGGGCGGCCGGCCTACCTCGCCCCGCGTGCCAAATCAGACACCGTCGAGCTGGCCAACCTGTTGATCCGGTCGACTTCGACTTTTCACCATCGGCGCTCGTCGTCGAAGTGGAAGGTCACGTGGCGCATAGCAGTCCTCGCCAGCGGCAACGTGACGCCGAGCGCCGACGCGACCTGATGCAGCTCGGTCGTGTCGTCATCTCGTTTACCTTTGAAGACGTCTTCACCCGGCCCGACATGGTGCGCAAAGGGGTCGTCGAGTCGCTGGGGCTCGCCATCTCCCGCTGAGCAAGTCGGCGTCTGTATCAGCCATCGTGATATGGCAGCCGACTTGCTCGACGGGTTAGTGGGCCATGGCGGGGGCGACGGGGTGGGCGGAGGCGACGTAGGTGGGGCGGAAGAGGGTGACGAAGGCGAGACCGGCGAGGCCCATCACGACGGAGGACACAATGAGTGGCGTCTTCGAACCGATGCCGGCGGTGATGTAGCCAACGAGCGCCGCAGGGATGACCTGAGCGAAGCTCTGCACGCTGGAGTAGATGCCCATGGCTTGGCCTTGCTTGCCCATCTCGGCTGACCGGCTCACCAGGCTGGTGAGGTTCGCCATGCACAACCCGTTGAACGCGGTGAAGATCGGCACGGTGAGGTACAGCGGCAGCGTGCTCTTGGCCCACACGTAGGTGAAGATCGCAATAGCGTTGCCGAAGAAGGCGAACCGAAGCACCTTGAAGTCGGGCAGCTTTTTGGCGACCTTGCCGACCAGCAGACCTTGCGACAGGGCGATGAAGATGCCGACGAGAGCGAAGAAGTCACCGGTCTTTGATGGACCGAACTTGAACTGCCGGGCCAGATAGACACCGGCGAAGGTGGTGAAGAACGTGAAGCCGCTGTTAAACAGAAACGTCGCGAGGAGCGGTATCCGCAATCGGGGCGAGGCAAAGCCCTCGGCAACATTGTGGAAGGACCGGCCGAGTTCCACCTTGCGGTTTGGATCCTTCGTCTTCAGCGTCTCGGGCAGCTTGAACAGGATCAACATGCAGTTCAGCGCAGCCAGGATGGCGGCGAACCAGAAGGGCGTGGAGGCGCTGAACCATGACGGCGATTGGAACAGGCCGTAGAAGCTCGTATTGGGAGCGCTCAGTCGTCCGCCGAGGTACGGCCCGATCACGAAACCCAACCCGAATGCCGCGCCGAGCACGCCGAAGTTCTTGGCCCGGTTTTCGTTGGTGCTGATGTCACCGATGGCTGCCTGGGCAACGGCGATGTTGCCACCGGTGAAGCCGTCGAATGCCCGGGCGATGAACAGCAGCGGCAGGTTCTTGTTGATGATGCCGATAGCGAAAAGCACGTAGCTGATCGACGTTCCGGCGATGGAGAACGCCAACACCGGACGACGGCCGAAACGGTCGGACAACTGACCAAGCACGGGTGCAGCAAGGAAGATGCAGAAGGGGAAGATGGCCTGCAACCAGCCGAGCAAAATGAGCCCGTGCTGGGGTGATCCGGGCATGACCTTGTACGGCGAACCCGGCGTGATCAGCAGCGGGAAGACCGGCAGCAGGATGCCGAAGCCCAGGAGGTCGATGAAGACCGTGGTGAAAATAGCAAGCAGCGGGTTACGTTTCGAACCATCAGACATGAGCGGCACTCCTCGGGGATCGCCGCCGAATCTAGCCGTCCGACCCCTTCGAAGCCGAGACGGCGTCGAGGCTTGGCTACGAGCCGGGTGAGCCCGACTTGCGGACGACGACGAAGGATTCGTCCTGGAACCACAGCCCTCCGTGGCGGCGCACGACATCGGTGGTGGCGTCGAGATAGGCGCCCCGTTCCAGCTCGGCCATGATGCGGTCCTCTTCGATCTGGGCGACGTAGACCGCGGCGTTCCACGCGGCCAGCATGGTGGACGTCGAGATCTTGCTCGACACTTCGCTCGGCATGGCGTGCAGGTGATAGCTGAACAGCGCCCGGTCATCGCTGGCACCCTCGAATGAAAACGCACTGGACGGAAGCTGCGCCTGCATCTCGGTGATCAGCGTGTGGCGAGGTGTGGCGAAGGGCTGCTCGTCGGGCCAGATGCGGCGGATGATTTCCATGCCGGGGTCGTGACCGGTGGATTGCACCACCACCAGCCGACCACCGACGCGAAGGTTTTGCGCGACCGGGGCGAGCACCATGCGAACTTTGCCCTCCGCCAAGGTGCGTGAACGGTACGGCTGCACGGCCAACGCGAGGTCGTATCCCTGGTGTTGCGGCGCGCCGGTGTTGCGAGGGATGACGTCACTCAGCACGAATTCGTGATCCTTGCGATACAGGATCAGAACCGACGGTGCCGCGTACACCGGGTTACCGGTCTTGGGGCTGGTGGTGGTCTGCCAGTCGTTCTGCAGCAACTCGTCGAGATCTTCGATCTGCTGTACGAACTCATGAGCCGAGGTGCCGTCGAGCCCGATTTCGTGCCAGTTCAGGGTGGCCTGATGTTCGGTCGAGCGGGGAAACAGCTCGGGTGATTCGATGTACGACATATTGGTGAGAACCACCACAGTCTGGGGATGTTCGGCCAACCGGTCGGGCAACGTCGACAGCGTGAGCCGGGTGTCTTCCATGCTGATTTCTTTGCCAACGATGCAGAACGGAACGTGCGGGAAACGATGATGCAGATGACGCAGTACGTGGCTCATCACCTGCCCGTTGCCGGTGCCCGCGTCATAGATGCGTAGCGCCGGTGGAAGCGGCTTCAGGTGCTCCAATTCGCGGCCGATGCGCGCCGCCACGACCGGCTTCTCGCTGGTGGTCGTAACGAACAGCAGGTACTTCTCCCGGTTGTCATAGAACCGGAAGGGCCCGTCGTTGGCGGTGCTCAAGAGGGTCGTCATCTCAGTCCTTAGAAGCGAAGAATGTCTTGCCAGGACGTGAGCAGCGTGTGGTCCCCAAAGATCTCCACCCGTTCCGCCGGTACCCGGTTGAACAGAAACAGTGCCACATCCGACGCCGGGCCACGGACGGCCGTCGTCGCCTTGCCGTGACCCGTGGTCACCCGTACCGCGCCGTCGTGCACATCGAAGGTCCACTCGCCCTCGGTGTCGGTGCAGTGCACGTGCACATCACCGACCAACCCGCTGATGTCGGCCTTGGAGCGGCGCACGATGCGCGGCACCATCAGGCGCAGGTGCTCGTCGAGGCTGTCGGCGGCCACAAGTGGATCAAGCGACACTGAGACACCGGCCGCATGCGCGGCATCCCAGCGGTGGATCGACACCTCGATCGCCTGGCGGCGCAGCCAGAAGGATTTCGTCTGCGGCGTGCCAATGAACGTCCACGTCGGTGCGCTCATTTCGGCAGCCATTAGCGCGGCAACCAGCGGCCCGACCCCGGCCGCCAAATAGTCAGCCGGTGGCGTTCCGTCGTAGTCGGGCGGTGGGATGTAGCTCGTGGGTGGCTCCGGCGCGATGACTATTCCCGTCGCCCAGCGCTGTACCTGACCCATGTGAACGGCGAGTTCACCCAGGTTCCATTCGGGGCAGCTGGGGACCCGTTTGTCGGTACCGTGGGCTCGGATGATGGACACCATGGCCGAAGTCTCGTCAATGATGGTCTGTCGATAGTCGATTGCCATGCGAACGACGGTAGCCTTTTCTATGAGTAGTCCTTTCGCCACCACCGAAGAGGTTGTCGTTGACGACCTGATCATCACGGTCACGCCCGCGGGCCGGGACAAGATCATGGAACTCCGCGATGAAGAGCCCGAGGGCAAGCAACTCGGTCTGCGCCTCGAAATCCTGGCCGACGAGGGAACCGAGTTCACCTACGACCTCTCGTTCCAGGAGCTGGTCAAGGCTGACTTCACCGACATGGTGAAGAACCACGGTGGTCTGCGAGTCATCATTCCAGCCAAAGACGCCAGCAACCTCGAAGGCGCCACCCTCGACTACGAGGAGGGCGGTTTGGTGCTGCGTAACCCCAACAAGCCCCGCCCAATCTCGCTCGGCAACCTTGTGGCCAACGACGATCTGTCCACCGAAGTACGCGGCATTATCGCTGACAACATCAACCCGTCCCTCGACGCGCACGGCGGCTTTGTCACGTTTGTCGGCCACGATGGTGAGGGCCGCGTCTACCTGACGATGGGTGGCGGTTGCCATGGCTGTTCCATGTCGAAACAGACCATGCTGCAGGGCGTGCAGTCCACACTGAAGGAACTCATACCGGCGGTGCAAAAGGTTGTGGATGCAACCGATCACTCGGTTGGCGAGAACCCCTACTACCAATGAGCGACCCGTACGACGGTGACGTCGGCGTTCACTACCGGACATCCAGGGAACGGTTCACGGCGTTCGTCCGCGAGCTGTCGCCCGCCGAACTTGCAACAGCAGTTCCGTCTTGCCCGGGTTGGTCGGTGCGCGATGTGCTCGGTCACGTCGCTGGTATCACCGACGACGCGCTGCATGGCCGGATGAAAGGTATTCCCGACGATGCGCAGACGGCCGACCAGGTTGCGCGCTCGGCGCAGCTTTCGGTGGACGAACTGATCACGCGCTGGGAAACACAGTCGGTTGACTTCCAAGCCGTGCTCACCTCGGTCGGTCCTGCTATCGCGCCTGCCGCTATCGATGTCGCGGCCCATGAGCAGGACATCCGCGGCGCGCTCGGCAAGCCAGGGTCGCGTTACAACGCCACCATTGCCTGGGCGCTGCCGATGATGATGCACGGCCTAACCCGACGCGTTGCAAACGCGGGGCTGCCATCGGTGCGGGTCGAGGTGGAGGGAGAGGTCATGGCCGAGGGCGTTCCCGACGGCCTTGTCCTGCGGATCTCGCAGCACGAGGCCTTCCGCTCGTTGCTGGGCCGGCGGTCGCGCGAACAGGTTGCCACCTACGACTGGTCTGGTGATCCGAGCGCCGTTCTTCCGGTCTTCTTTACTTTTGGGCCGGCCGCGCAAAATATTTACGACTAACACGAAAAGTTCGCGACTTCCCCGCGACTTGAGCGTCTCTGACTTACGACGGCCCGTCTCCCGCTGGGCCGTCAACTACACCCAGGATCTGGCGCACTCGCAGATTGAGTGCGCCAGATCTTTGTGGGAGGAGTTTCACGCAGTGGTGGTGGGAACGCGTTCGGCCAGGCGATGGATGGCCGAACGCACCGACTTCTCGATGCCGTCAGCGTCGAGTCCGAACTTGGCCAGGATGCGATCGGGTTTCCCGTGCGGAATGAACTTCTGCGGGATGCCCAGCTGGTCGATCGTCGGGATGGCGTGGGTCACGGCGGCCATAATTGCGGCGGCCATATGACTGCCAATGCCACCGTCGACGATGCCGTCTTCGATGGTCAGTACCGCACCGTGCAACGACGCGTCAGTGATCATCATGGGGTCCAGCGGTTGCACAACCCGCGGGTCCCAGATGGTGACCGAGATACCCTCGGCGGCCAGACGGGCTGCCGCGATTTCGGCAGCTTCCACCATCTTGCCGACCGCCAGAATGCAGACCTGTCCGTCCCCCTCGCGCACCCGGCGGGCCGTGAAGCCTGAACCGACCTGGCTGGCGTCGACGATGCGAGCCTGCCCCTTCGGATAGCGGATGGTGGCCGGGCCATCGACGCATAGGTTGAGCGCGTCGCGCAACATCACCTTCAGTTCCTGCGCGGACGACGGCGCGAACACGGTCATGCCCGGCACCTTGCTCAGCAGCGCCATGTCGTACACACCGTGATGGGACGGACCGTCGTCACCGGTAATGCCGGCACGATCGAGGCAGAACACCACCGGCAGTCGGTGCAGCGCCACGTCGTACACGACCTGATCCCACGCCCGGTTGAAGAAGGTGGAGTACAACGCGACGACCGGCCGCAGTCCGCCCATCGCCATACCGGCAGCGCCCGTGACCGCGTGCTGCTCGGCGATACCGACGTCGAAGAAGCGGTCGGGAAAGTGCTTCTCGAAGGGCAGCAGCCCGGTCGGCCCCGGCATGGCCGCGGTGATGGCCACCAGGTTGGGTCGGGCCTCGCCCTCGGCGATCATGGCTTCGGCGAACGCCTGCGTGTAGCCGGTGGGCATCGCGTTGGCGGGGCCGGTCAGGGGATCGAAGACGGGTGTGTCGTGGAGGTGCTTTTCGTCGTCGTCTTCAGCAGGGGAATAGCCCCGTCCCTTTTGGGTAAGCACATGCACAACCGTCGGTCCGTCGAACTCGGATGCGTTCCGCATGGCCTGCTCGAGCGCCGGGATGTTGTGACCGTCGATGGGGCCGGAGTAACGCACGCCGAGTGTCTCGAAAAATGCCGGAGGTTGGAAGTATTCGCGAGCGGCAGCCTTCAACGCGTTCATGCCTTTTTCGGCCTGCCGACTCACGACCGGGAGATTGCGGAGCGCCTGTTCGATCTTTTGCTGGCGCCGCATGTAGACCGGATTCAGACGAATCTGGGCCAAGCTGCCCGACAGCTGCGAAATGGTGGGCGCATAGCTGCGGCCGTTGTCGTTCAGAATGATGATGACCTTGCGGTTGGCGTGGCCAAGGTTATTGAGCGCCTCATACGCCATGCCGCCGGTCATAGAGCCGTCACCAATGACGGCCACGATGTGGCGATGATGATCTACGCCAGCGTCACGGGCGACAGCTAACCCGTAGGCGTAGGACAAAATGGTGGATGCGTGGCTGTTTTCCACCAGGTCGTGACGGCTTTCCTCGCGACTCGGATAACCCGACAGTCCATCGGCTTGCCGCAGCGCATCAAAGCCCGCTTTTCGTCCGGTAACGATCTTGTGGACGTAGGCCTGGTGGCCGGTATCCCACAGGATCGCGTCACGGGGGGAATCGAAAACGCGGTGTAACGCCAGGGTGAGTTCGACCGCGCCCAGGTTGGAGCCGAGATGACCACCGTGCTTGGCGACGGACTGGACGATGAAGTCGCGGATCTCCGCGGCGAGCTCGATGAGCTGGCCTTCGGTGAGGTTTCGTAGGTCTTGTGGTTCGTTGATTTCATCGATGAGCATCGAATGCGACACCTTTTCTTCCCGCCGCGAACAGCTAACCCATGACGTTACCTGCCGGTATGGGGAGTCGTTGAGTCGATGGTTCCGATGGACCACACACAGACCTGAAGCTCACCTGACGCGAACTTGACCGGGCAGCCGTCACGACCCCAGGGCGGGCTGCCGATTCCTTGGGTACGCATTCGAAGAAAGGTTCACGTCCACGGTGTCCACTCCAGCAGCTGACGTCGCCCATCTCCTTCGCCGCGCCTGGTTCGGTGGCACGAAGACCCAGATTGCCGCGTTTTCGGCGATGAACCTGGTCGACGCGGTTGACGCTGTGCTCACGGTGCCGCTTGCGCCCAACGACGTGCCGGCACCGCCACCGACACTGAACGATGGCGTGACGTCGGGTTGGGAGCAGTACGTCGACGTCGTCCAGTGGTGGTTCGACCTGATGGCCACCTCAGCCACGCCGATCGTGGAGAAGATGACGTTCTTCTGGCACGGACACTTCACCAGCAGCCATAGTGCGGCCGGCAACGTCAACTGGACCTACGACCAGAACGTGCTCTTTCGCCGTCGAGCGTTGGGTGACATGCATCTGCTCACACAGGAGATGGCGATCCAGCCGATCATGCTCGACTACCTGAACAACCGGTACAACACCAAGTGGGGCGCGCAACAGAACTTCGCTCGCGAACTCATGGAGTTGTTCACCATGGGCATCGGCGCCGACCACTACACTGAGCAGGACATCATCGAAGTCGCCCGGGCTTGGACTGGGCATTCGGTCGACTGGCAGACGGGCACGTACCTCTTCCGCGCCAATGATCACGACACCGGTTTGAAGTCGATTTTCGGTGTCTTGCCGTCCAAGAATTGGGATGGGCCCGAAGTCATCGACTACATCTTCACCGACCCCGCGAAGCGGACCGCAACGGCCCGTTTTATGGCCCGCAAGTTGTGGACGTTCTTCGCGTACCCGAACCCGTCCGACACGATCGTCAATGAGTTGGCGACGGTGTTCATCACCAACAACTTCGTGGTGAAGCCGTTGCTTCGTGCCCTCTTCCTCCGCCCGGAGTTCTACAGCGCAACCGCCAAGAACGCCCTGGTGCGTAGCCCGGTGGAATACATGGTTGCGCTCATGCGCGGCTTGAACATGCCGGCCAAGTCGATCCATCCCCTGTGGTATGGCGACAAGATGGGTCAAGCGGTGTTCGACCCGCCCAACGTTGCCGGTTGGAAGAACAACGCGTACTGGCTCACCACGAGTGCGATGTCGGCACGTGCCGACCTGGCCATCGACATGCATTGGCGCATGTGGGGTGACAAGAACGACCCCGTGAACAGGCCCAACATCCATCCGTTGAAGCATCTTGAGGGCGAGATGGATCGCAAGAATTACTCGAAGACGCCGACCCAGATGGTGGATCTCATCGAGAGCTTTCTCGACGTCACACTTGGCGCCGGCACTCGCCAGGCGATGGTCGATTTCGTGACGAACACCCGCGCCGGTCAACACCGCTGGACCGAACCGCAGCTTCTTGTCCTTGCGCTTGTCGCGCCCGAATTCCACGTTTCCTAGAAAAGGCTCGCCGTGCTCCCCTCCGACATCAGCTCCCATGACGCGCTGCGCCATCTCAGTCGCCCGAACAGCGACCTGAACCTGTCTCGCCGCCGCTTCCTGCAGGCCATCGCCGGTGGTGCCGGCATTGCTGCGGCCTCGTCATTCCTGCCGAGCGGAATGGCGTCCGCGCTCGCCCCGGTCGGCCCACACGACGGCATCTTGCTCATGATCTATCTCGCCGGTGGCAATGATGGTTTGAACACGGTGGTGCCGTTCGGTCAGGGCGAGTACTACGACAACCGTCCCGACATTGCCATCAGTTCCCCGGACAAAGCTGGTGCGGTGAACCCGGCCCTTCGACTCGAGGGTGTCTCCGGCATCGGTCTGCACCCGAATCTCGGCTTCCTGCAGCAGCAGTTCAACCAAAGGCAATTGGCCATCGTGCAGGGCGTCGGTGTGTCGGACCCGAACTTCAGCCATTTCGAAATGCTGGCCCGCTGGATGGAGGGCTCGAACAACGGCTCGTCACTGTCTCCCACGGGTTGGATCGGCCGGTGGCTCGACGGTGCAACCTCCACCGATCTGTTGAGCGCCGTGAACATCGGGTGGGGCGGCATCCCGTTGCACCTGATCGGTGCGAATCACAGCGCCGTTGCGCTCTCGCCGTATGACGGAGGGTACGGCGGCGATACCGACGAGTGGCGTCAGGAGGGTTACAAAGCCATTCGATCTATGGCAACTCGTTCCACGGCGGGTACGTGGGCAAACCAAGTAGCGAACGCGCTCAGCGATCAGCTCTCGGTGGCGTCCCTGGTGGCGCCCGCCTATGTCGGCGTGACTGACAACAGTGACCTACGCCAGTTTGCGGTGGCGGCCGGCCTGATCAACGCCAACGTTGGTGTACGCGTCATTAACATCGAAATAGGGAACTTCGACAACCACGCCACTGAACTCGTCGATCACGCCGACAACATGAAGACCCTGAACGACGGTTTGCAACTCTTCTGGTCGATGTTGTCGCCGTCATTCCAGAACCGTACGACTGCCATGACCTTCTCCGAGTTCGGTCGTCGGTTGCTCGGCAACAAGTCGAACGGAAGCGATCACGGTTCGGCGTCATGTCTGTTTGTCATGGGACCTCGTGTCAACGGTGGTATGCACGGCCAGTACCCGTCTCTCAAGGCGGGTGATCTGCTGGAAAACAATCAGCTGCGAGCCACGGTCGATTTCCGTCAGGTGTACCAACAGATCGCCGACAAATGGCTCGGTGCCGATAGCCGCCAGCTGCTCGGCGCGACGTACAGCGGCCTGAATCTGTTCTCGGCCGCCCCCGGTGACGTCGGCGGTTCGCCCGCCCCCGTGTCCACTCCGGTCATCGTTGCGACGGGTTCTTCGTTCCGCGCCATCGTGCCCGAGCGCATCCTTGATACGCGAAGCGGCATCGGGGCTCCGGCCGGTCCGGTTGGCCCCAACGGTGTGCTCGATCTCGCCGTCGCCGGCGTCGGTCATGTGCCGCCCACCGACGTAACCGCGGTGCTGATGAACGTCACCGCAACCGGTCCGACCGCGTCTGGATTTCTTACGGTCTGGCCGAAAGACGCCCCATTCCCCAACGCATCGAACCTGAACTTCGACTCGGGTCAAACCGTCCCCAACCTGGTGCTGGCCAAGCTCGGTGCCGGCGGCAAGGTTTCGATGAAGAACTCGGCGGGCAACACCCATCTCATCGCCGACGTCTGCGGCTACTTTGTGAACAAGCCGGGCAGCCGGTTGGTTCCGCTCGCCCCCTACCGCGCTCTTGACACCCGTTCGATGGCGCCAGGTGTGCTGCCCCCGCGCGGCGTGGTGACGATCAAGCTGGCGTCCGTCGGCGGCATTCCGTCGAGCGGTATCGACGCCGTTGCCTTGAACGTCACCGCGGTCGCCCCCACCGCGGCGGGCTTCCTGACGGTGTGGCCGGCGGGAGAGACGATGCCCGTAACCTCAAACCTCAACTTCGGTCCAGACCAGACGGTGCCCAACATGGTGGTGTCGAAGGTGAGTGCCGATGGCTCAATCAGCGTCTACAACGACTCCGGAAACACCCACCTGATCATCGACATTGTCGGGTACTACGCGTCAAGCACCGGCACCGGCATCATCTCGATAACCCCGTCCCGGCTCCTCGATACGCGCGGCACGGGCTCGGTCGGGGAGAACGGGGTGCACGAGTTGCTGGTCGCAGGAGTCGGGCCGGTCCCGGCAACGGGTGTGCGATCGGTCATGTTGAATGTGACCGCGGTCGCGCCGACCTCGCCGGGATTTGTGACCGTGTTCCCGGCAGGAGCGGACCGGCCGAACTCGTCCAGCCTCAACTTCACGAAAGGTCAGACCGTGGCCAACCTGGTGCTCGCCAAGGTCGGTAGCACGGGCAGGGTTGCGTTCTTCAACCGGTCGGGCAACACCCATCTCGTGGTGGATGTGGTTGGTTACTCAGTCGACTGACGAGACCGTCTCACGAACGGCGTCGGCTGCGGGCGCACCGTGGTGCAGACGCTGTTGGTTGATGTCCTCAAACCAGTTGCCAAACTGCCAACCCACCGCCAGCGCGAGCAGGCCGCCGATGGCGTCGAGCCAGAAGTGGTTGCCGGTCACAATGATGCACAACACCGTGACGAACGGATAGATCACGAGCAATGCTCGCGCCCACCGACGTCGAAAAATCGGCCATAACGCAAGGGTGCACCACGTCGCCCAGGCGCAATGAAGACTTGGCATCGCCGCGTACTGATTCGACACCTTGGTCATCGCTCCGGAGTCGAAACTCCACAGACCGCCGTACTCCTTGAGGGTGTCGTGAAAGTCGGTCCTCCCCGGGGGATCGGTAACGCCTGCCAGTCGAGCGCCACCGTACGCGCCGGTGTCGTTCATGAGTCGAGGAGGCATGAGCGGGTAGAGCGAAAACCCCACCAGCGCCAGCGCGGTGGTGAATGCCAGAGCGTTGCGCCAACGAACAAAGCGGGATCGGCTCACGACAAACAAGGTGATGAAGGTTCCGATGGTGACGAGGAAGTGTGCCGTGCCGTAGAACACGTTGAAGAACTTCACCAGCGACGGATACGGCAGGAAGAACTCCTGAATCGGGTGCTCGTGGAAGAGCCCGACAAATCGTTCGGCCTTGATGATCTGGATGGCGTGATTGAACGCCTGCTCGGGTGATCCGCCCGATTCGAGCAGCGCAGACCCGAAGCGATTCCGCACCACCGAATAGATGGCATAGAAGAACCCGACGATCAGGACTTCCTTCTTCCAGCTCAGCTTTAGGGGCTTTGTGGCGGGATCGGGGGCTCGCCGCGGACTGTTCACTACGAACAGGTTACGCTTTGGCGGGGAAGAACAGGGAAAGGTCATTGGGGTGAGCACGCAGTCACAAGCGAGAACCGTTGCGACCGAAACTCGGATGCGTACCCAATCAGCCACGCTCGAAGCAGCGCGTCTCGTTGACGAGGCGTTGCGCAAATGGGTCCGCCGCGGCGCCGTTGTGCTTGCCATTGGAGTGACGTTGTTCGGCGGCTTCATCGTCGCCGCCCGGTACTTCAACGAGACCAAGAACACGGTGAATCGCAACGGCCAGGAGGTGGACGGCCGCGTCATCGAGAAGTCACCGGCCGACGCCAAGCCAGGCCAACGCTGGGTGGTCGTGGAGTACTCTCATGACAAAAAAGTGGCCACGGTCATGGTGTCGCTTCCCGACAAGACCACCGAGTCATTTGACGTCGACAGTCTCGTGCGACTTTCGGTTGATCGTGCCAGCAAGGTACGCACCATCATCGTCGGCGCGACCAAGCGAGAACGGGTGACGTCCATGCCCGTAGCCGGGCTGCTCGTCTCGTCGTTCCTCGTGATGGGCATGGGTCTGTTCGATCTGCAGGCGGCGGCGCGTTGTCGGAAGTATCTGAAGGGCCAGACGTGGCAGACGCTTCGCTGGCGGGGCGTGGTGTATGGCCCGGGTCGTGGGCGGGTACGGGCGGCGGGTTGGCTCACCGACCCCCTTGTCGATCGCCGCTATCTCATGGTGAACGCGCTCGGCTGCTGGCGACAGGGCGTCGACCTACTGGCCGAACCCACCGATGTGTCGGTTGCCGGCAATCCGGTCGGCATTGTGGTGGTGCGTCATCCGGCCACGCTGCGAGTCATCCTGCTCCGGCCGCCTCGCGGTGAACGGCAACGAGCCAGGGCCCTTACCCTGCTGGCCACCGGCACCGACTGATTCCTTCACGATTTCGGCAGTTCTGGTCGGCCTAACCCGTTTTGGTGGCAGGTCGATAGGCTGGCAGGTCACGGCTTTAGGAGGCTTCGATGATCGACCAGGATGTGCTGTCACGGGCGCTCGGTGCAGCACTGCGTACCGGTGCCGAGTTTGCCGAGGTCTACGCCGAGGACAAGCGGTCGTCATCGGCCTATCTCGATGACGGCAAAGTGGAGCAGGTCACCTCCGGTCGTGACATCGGCGCTGGCATTCGGGTCGTTGCGGGTGAAACAACCGGCTATGCCCATACCGCCGACCTGTCCGAGGCCGGCCTGGTTGCGGCTGCAGAGGCTGCGGCTGCTGCGGCTCGCAAGGGTGGTGGGGGAGCCAACATCGTTGCTCTCAACCGCAGCGCGGTGCGCCCGATCAACACCGTCGAGGTCTACCCCGAGTCGGTCGCCAAGGCTACCAAGGTCGCCTTGCTGCAGCAGGCCGACGACGCTGCTCGCAGCGCTGGTTCGTCCATCGTGCAAGTGTCGGCCGGGTATGGCGACAGCCGCAAACGCATCCTGGTCGCCAACTCCGATGGCCTGCTGGTGGAAGACGATCAGGTCCGCACCATGTTCCGCATCAACGTCGTGGCCACCGGGGACGCAGGCATGCAGACGGGCTACCGGTCGCTTGGCCACACCTACGGCTTTGAGTTGTTCGCTCGCTACGACGTGCAGGACCTCGCCCGTGAGGCCGCGCACGTCGCCATCACCAAGCTCAACGCACGTCCTGCGCCGTCGGGCAGCGTGCCTGTCGTCATCAAGGCCGGCAGCGGTGGCGTGCTCTTCCATGAGGCCTGCGGTCACGGCCTCGAAGCCGACCTCGTCGGCAAGGGTGCGTCGGTGTACGCCAATCGGGTCGGTCAACTCGTCGCCTCGCCGCTCGTCACGCTTGTTGACGACGGCACTCTGACCGGTGAATGGGGCGCCATCTCCATCGACGACGAGGGCCATGCTGCCCAGCGCAACGTGCTCATCCAGGACGGCATCCTCACCGACTACATGTGGGATTACCTCCGTGGTCGTAAACAGGGTCACGCCCAGTCGGGTAACGGTCGCCGTGAGAACTACCAGTGCCTTCCGATGGTGCGCATGACCAACACGTTTGTGCTGAACGGGACCGTTGACCCGGCTGACATCATCCGCGACACGCCGAGCGGCATCTACGTGGCGCACCTCGGCGGCGGTTCGGTCGACACCGCAACGGGCGATTTCGTGTTCGGTATGACCGAGGCCTATCTGATCGAAAACGGTGAGATCACCGAGCCGATCCGGGAGGGCAATCTCATCGGAAATGGGCCCCAGGTGCTGAGTGACATCGATCTGCTTGGTAACGACTTCGCGATGGGTTCCCCCGGAACCTGTGGGAAAGATGGCCAGGGTGTTCCCGTCGGCGATGGCCAACCAACGCTACGAGTCAAGGCCATGACGGTCGGCGGGACGGCCGGCTGAGTATGAGCACCGAAAACGAGTTGTTGCAGTTGGCCCGCGGTGTTGCCGATCAGGCCAAACCCGGCGAGCAGATCGATGCCTACGTCGGTCGCTCGCGCGATACAGAGATCCGCATCTACGAAGGTGATATCGAACAGCTGCAGTCGGCCCAGTCATCGGGCTGCGGCATTCGGGTCATCAAGGACGGCCGCACCGGTTTCGCGTACGTCGGCAACCTCGATCCGAAATCGATCGCCGAAGCCCTGGCCGAAGCGCGTGACAACGTGCAGTTCGGTACACCCGATGAATGGGCCGGCGTTGCATCGCCCGACGGAGTCGCCGTCGTCAAGCAGGACTTGTGGAACGAAGCGCTCGCTGCGCTGCCTACCGACGAGAAGGTCCGCTTGGCCATGGAGCTCGAAAAGCTCACGCTGGCGGGCGACCCTCGCGTTCGCGTCGAAGCATCCGAGTACGCCGATTCCTTCTCCGAGGAAGCGGTCGCGACGTCCACCGGTATCGCCCTGTACGGGCGTGACTCGGGGTGCTACCTCAGTGTCGGCACCCTCGCTGACGATGGTGATGAGACCCAGTCCGGTTACGGCTATTCCGTGGCTCGCGATCCCTCCAAGCTTGATCCGGCCAAGGCCGCCAAAGACGGCGTTGATCGGGCCACCCGTCTGCTCGGTGCCACCAAGCCGGTCAGCCGTCGCACCACCATCATCCTTGACCCGATGGTCACGGCCAGCTTCCTTTCGATCATTGGCTCGACGCTCAACGGTGAATCGGTGCTGAAGGGGCGCTCACTGTTCGCCAACCGGCTTGGCGAAACCGTGGCCCCGTCGTTCTTTACTCTGGTGGATGACCCCACCAATCCGCTGGCGTATACGGCCAGCGAAGTCGACGGCGAGGGCTTGGCCACTCGTCGCAATCTGCTGATCGACAACGGCACGCTGCGCACGTTCGTGCAGTCGAGTTACAGCGGTCGTCGCAACGGCACGGCCTCCACCGGCAATGCAACCCGCGGTGGCTACAAGGGCACACCCGGCTGTGGCTGTATCGCGCTGTCCGTCACGCCCGGCACCAAGAGTCAGGCCGAACTCGTCGCTGGCGTATCCGACGGTGTGCTTATCCAAAACGTGCAGGGTCTTCACTCGGGCGTGAACTCGGTTTCGGGTGACTTCTCCACCGGTGCGTCCGGGCTCAACATCGTGAATGGTGAACTCGGTGCACCCATCCGCGAGTTCACCATTGCTTCCACCCTCCAACGTATGCTCCTCGACATCGTCGAAATCGGCGCCGACCTCGAATGGCTTCCCAGTCGCGCTGCGGGCCTCAGCCTTGTTATCGAAGGCGTCAGCGTCTCCGGCAGTTAGTCCCAGCGCTGCTCAGCAGCCGGAGCGAACAGAATTCTGTGTGGCGTTCTGTTGGTCGGAGGGGTCGGAACGTCCAGCGGTCCATCACGACAGGTCGGAGCTATTACAAGCTCATAGAGCCTGTTCAACGATCGTTTTCTTAACAAAGAAACATGGTCCTGCCTATAGCATTCCTATCTGTTGTTGGGTACAATTGTTCTATGTCGGCGGACACGACCACTCCCGAACTTGAGGCCATCCGTTCGAACACGACCGGCCGCGGGCTACGCGCCAATCTGGCTCTGTTGGATCGTTGTTTGGCATCGATCATTCAGGACCTTTCCGTGTTCGATCAGAGTGCGGAGTGGGCGATCGACGGCTACAAATCGTTGAACAGTTGGCTCTGCCACGAAACGCGCCGGTCCTCGGCTGACGCGTTTCGGATGCTGCAATTGATGCGCCAACTCCGCTCGCTCCCGGTCACGGCCGAAGCTTTCGCGTCAGGTGTGCTTGCTGCATCACAAACGCTGGCTATCGCCGTGAACGTGAACGACAAAACGATCGACCTGTTCACCGATGCTGAGGCCGAGATGGTGCCGTTGTTGGCGGAATGCAGCGTGGATCAGACCGCACGGGTGATGAAGGAATGGGCCGCACGCGCCAAAGCCGCGGTCGACGCCGACAACGGGACCGGCCCGGAACCGGATGGTGATCATCTGCATTTCTCGGCGTTGATGGATGGACGGTTCAAGCTTGATGGGCAAGTGTCCGGTGACGACGCGAAAGTGGTCGAAGAAGGCCTCGCCGCCTGCCTCCCCGAACTCGTCGAAGGCGAACCGATACTCCCGTTCTCGCAGCGGCTCGCTGCTGCGTTGGTGGAGATGGCCCGCCGCGCGTTACAGAACGTCCCGTCCCCGGCGCGCCGGTCGACCGAGATGACCGTGCTCATCGATTTTCACGATTACGTGAACGGTGGCATCGCGAAATATGTTGATGGGACCGTGCTGGCGCCTGATCGGGTGAAACGCCTGTTATGCGACGCGCTACTGACCGTCATCGTGCAAGGCGAAAATCGTGAACCGCTCTACATGTCAAGAACGGTCACGGTCGGCCACACCCGCCCAATGGCGGGCACTCGTTGCACGGGATCGGCACTGCTCGTTTCCGGGGTGCACCATGAAACCGTTCTGGTGCGAAGCCCACCACATCGCCGAGTACGACCGAGACCACGGGCCGACCGATATCGACAACATGGCCCTGCTCTGCAACCAACATCACAAGACCGTCCACAAGACCGGCTGGTCGGTCAAGATGGAACCAGGTCAACACCTCGCCATCACCACACCAGACGGCCACGTTCTACGCGGCCCACCCCGCACACTCCACTAGCCGAGCGGGAACAATCGAAACACCGGTAAGCAGGCCCAACCGGGCCTGCTTACCGCGCTCCGACTACGGCCACCACGGCACCGGGGGCATCCGTTGGTTCTCACTCGACGCCGAAGCGATCGACCCCGACCCCACCCAGCGGTTAGTCCCGCGGGGGGCGGATGAGTTCGCTGACCGGACGGACGCGGGTGGTCAGCAGACCGGCGGCGCGTGATGAGTCGAGTACCAGCATGCCCGGGCGGTCCTTGTGGGTGTCGGTCTGCGATGAACGGGTGAGCTGGTGCTTGCGCTTGCCGTGTTGGTGGGCGTATCGAACCGCGAAGTCGTAGCGGGTCATTGGTTCGGGCCCGGCCACGTGGAGGGGGCCGGCATAGTCGTGGTAGCAGAGATCCATGATGGCTGAAGCCAGATCGATCATCGGCGTGAAGCAGCGCACCTCGTCGTCGAAGAAGTCGTATTGGATCTTTCCCGTCGCTGCCCCGAGAATTGTTCGCGACAGGTCGTTCATCAAGTCGAGGTCGTACAGGACACTGGTGCGCACGATGGCGGCCTTCGGATCGATTAGCGTGACGGCGCGTTCGGCGGCCACTTTTGAACGGCCATAGGCCTGTAACGGGGTGGGCTCGGCCGCTTCTTCATACGGTGTGCTGCGGCCCGAAAACACCAGATCCGAAGACACGTGAATGAGCCTGCTGCCACCTGCCACCGCGGCTCGGGCCATGGCGGCTGACCCGTCAACGTTGGTGGACCAGGCATCCGGACCGTCTTTGCGGTAGGCGGTATGGACGATCACGTCGGGCCGAGCGAACGCCAACGCGTTGCGAACCGCGCTCTCGTCTCGAACGTCGAGTTCGCTGTGACGGGGCTCGAAAACCATCCAGCCGGCTTCGTTGGCAGCGCGGACGATGCCCCTGCCCAGAAACCCCCAACCTCCTGAAACGAACAATCGACGCGGCACCGAGACAGGCTATGCGGCGACAGTCATGATCGGGCCTGCGCGTTGTGGGTATCTCTACTCATCTTCGTCAGGTTGGGCGACAATCCGTGCCGACACCTGTCAAGATTTGCCGTTCACCCAGCCCGATCGGATTTGTATGTCCCCCCTTCACGCGATTGTTCTTGGTCTCACGCAGGGCCTCACCGAGTTCTTGCCGGTGTCCTCGTCCGGCCATCTGTTGATCGTGCCATGGCTTTTTAACTGGAATGACTTCGACAGCAGCGCCGCGGGGCTGGCCTCTGAGAAGGCGTTCGACGTGGCGTTGCACATCGGCACGTTCATCGCCGCACTTGCCTACTTCCGGAAAGATCTTGTGGTGTACATCCGCGAGGGTGTGAAGGCCGTCGTGAATCGCAAGATTCCCGCCACGATTGAGGGCAAGCTGGCTTGGTTGCTCGTGGTGTCTTCGCTTCCCGCTGCCGCCATTGGCGCAGTGCTCGAAAAGAAGATCGACGAAAAGCTCGGCAAGCCGGCATTGATTGCGGTGTCGCTGATCGTGTTCGGTCTGGCCCTCGGCTGGGCCGACCGTCTGCGGGGCAAGCGCAAGCTTGAGACCTACACGATGCGAGACGCCATCATCATCGGTGGCGCGCAGATCCTGTCGCTCAATCCCGGCACGTCGCGCTCGGGTATCACCATCACCGCCGGGCGCGCCGTCGGCTTCACCCGTGACGCCGCCGCTCGGGCCTCGTTTCTCATGGCTATTCCCGTTACCGGCGGGGCCATTGCGTACAAGATGCTGAAGCTCGCCAAGACCGGCATTCCGGGCGACCTGAAGGGAGCGATGGTGCTCGGCATTATCACCTCGGGTGTGTCGGGTTGGCTGGCCGTGTGGGGCATGCTGAAGCTCATCCGCACCAAGAGTTTCATGCCGTTCGTGGTCTATCGCGTGCTTGCGGGCCTGGCGATTTTGACGATTCAGGCCGGCCGCTGAACCAGCGCCAGCGTCGTGCTGTGGTTGCGCACGGCGGCTACCACGGCGTCGACGTCAACGTCTTTGACCGCCACGACGGCAGCGGTGTCCGACACGGTCAGCACCGGCATGTTTGTTGCCACGCCGACGATGTCCACATGGTCACCGGCGTGCAACGGTAGGGCCGGGTCTCCGAGCGGTACGGCTAGTCCGCGGGTGCCCAACAGCGCAGTGGCGGTTGCTGCGGACGGTTGACAGCTGGCGGCAGCCGACGCCGGCTTCGTGAGGTTCTGCATCGAGACGCCGGTGAGGATCGCGAGCACGGCGACGCCGGCCCAGTACAGCCACGGGCGCGACGAGAGAGCAAGGCTGATGCGACGGGCGGGAGCGACCATGTGTCGCCTCCTTCTGCTGGAGTTTCAGAAGGGGAAGAACCGCAACGCTAGCCCGACCGTTCGGGCCGACGCACTAGCTGGCGGAAGAACTTGACGAAGTGGCGGGTGCAGGGGTGGACGGCGCGGCAGGGACTGGGGCTTTGTTGGTGTCGCTGCTGGAGGACGAATCGCTGGTCGTGGTTGACGACGCCGGCGTGGACGGTGTGGTCGACGACGATGACGATGAACCGCGGCTGTCGTTCTTGTAGAAACCGCCGCCCTTGAAGGTGACGCCGACAGGAGTGAAGACCTTCTTCACGGGATGCAGTTTGCCGTCGGCCGGGTTGAGGGCCTCGGTGAGGGCATCGTCCTTGAATGACTGCTGGACCTCGATGGTCCCGTCGCAATCCGTGAACCGATAGACGTAGGTAGGCATGGCTCTGATTCGCTTTCCGCCGCTGGCACTCGCACGCGTCGACTGCTAAGCCTAGCGAGGTCGCCAGCGGATCGGCCATTGATCGGCGCGAAACGGGCCGAACGTCACACAGACCGGGCAACGGGCAAGGGCTATGGTGCCCACCGTGCGTGTGCGAAAAGCGGTCATCCCAGCGGCGGGGCTCGGAACTCGGTTCCTTCCCGCCACCAAAGCCACCCCGAAGGAAATGCTCCCAGTGGTGGACAAGCCGGGCATCCAGTATGTCGTCGAAGAAGCGGTTGCCGCTGGGATCACCGACATTCTGATCATCACCGGCCGCTCAAAGCGCACCATCGAAGACCACTTCGACCGCTCCCTCGAGCTTGAGGCCTCGCTGGAAAAGTCGGGCAAGCATGAGCAGGCCGAAGAGATGCGCAAGCTCGCCGAAATGGCTGACATCCACTTCGTGCGCCAGCATCAGCCGCGTGGACTCGGTCACGCCGTGGGCATGGCTCGCCAGCACGTGGGCGATGAACCGTTCGTGGTGATGTTGCCCGACGACCTGATGTCCGATCCGGCGCTGCTCACCGGGATGCTCGCCGCGTACGACCGCACCGGCTCTTCGGTCATTGCGTTGAAGCAGTTCGGGTCGCCTGAGATTGGTGCCTACGGCGTCGTGAAGCCCGATGGCGTTCCCGACGCCGACGGTTTGGTGCGAGTGGTCGACATGGTGGAAAAACCCAAGCCAGAGGACGCGCCGAGCGATCTCGCCATCATGGGCCGCTACTTGCTCACGCCAGCCATCTTCGACTGCATCAAGCGACTCAAGCCGGGCGCAGGTGGCGAGTTGCAACTCACCGACGCGATGCGCATGTTGTTGGAGACCGAATCGTTCTCCGGGCTTGTGTTCACCTCCGGTCGATATGACACCGGTAACAAGCTCGACTGGTTGCGCGCCACGGTGGAACTCGCCCTCGGACACCCGGTGCTCGGCGCTGATTTCCGCAAGGTTCTGCAGGAAATCAACACTCGTACCTTCGGGTAGTTCGCCGGGATCATTGTGGGCCCCGAACGACGCGTTCATCTCAGGCCTTCGCCAACGGCGCCGATGCATACGGGGTGGCAAAGCATCAGCACCCCTCGCAACCGAAGCACAGCGTCACTCGCGCCGCACTCTGTGTCGCCTCTGCTGTTGCCCTCGGCGCCTTCGCCTTAGCCGCGGAACCGTCTGCGGTTTCGTCCACGGCCGTGAAGAGCGCAACGACTCCGGCCTATCTTCCCGCCGACAGCTCCGGCATCATTCGTTTTGCACTGGTCCTTGGCGTGGTCATGTTGATCGTGGTGCACCTCTGGCTCCTGGGTCGTCGGCTTCCCGGCGAGCGGGCATTGGTACCTGTTCAGCGGTTCGATCGGCGGAAGCGTTCGGGCTCGTCGACGATCAACCCGAACTCGTCAACCAGAAACTGGTAGCTGCGCCCCGTGGTGCGCGATCGGTGCTCCCACAGGTCGTTGCCGAGGTGGGTGAGGTCTTGCTCGTGCACGGTCACGCCGAGTGTCTCCACGTCGACCATCGCAACCGAGAGTGATGCGTTCTGCTGGTCGCCGGCACGGAGTCGCATGACGGCGGCGGCCGTTGTAAACGGCGTACACGAAAGCGCTACGTCGCTACACCGCGCAAGGTCATCGCGCACCGACCCGTTCGTTTCGCCCCAGCTTCCGGAGCCGTCGGTGGCGAGCCAGAGATCAGGCTCGTCGAGATCCCGGAACAGCAGAAACTGACGGGTGCGCCACGCGGCGTCGAATCGCAGCACATAGGTGATGTCGAGGCCACCTATGGCACCTTCTGCGGTCCAACCGCCGTTCTCAAAACCGAGACGAAGCGTCTGTTCGTACTCGCCATCCCAGGTCGTCCAACAGATCTCGCGTTCCTCAAAGCGCACGGCTAGTTTCCTGGCAGGTTGAAAGGGTGGGTCATCTGGTTGGTCATGCGGTTGTCCCTTCAACACGATTTGAACAGTGGGAAATCCTGCCTGGCCAAACTGGTAAGGTACCAAACGAAATCTGTTACAACCTTTGGGGGGATGTTATGAGACTTTCCGTACCGGCCCGTGCAGTTTTGGCGCTCGTGTTGGCGACGTCGGCCGCAGCATGTGGTTCGTCCGGCACGAAGACAGCGGCCACTACGGCAGCGCCGGCCACTACTGCCGCAGCCGCGGCAGCGGCCACGACCGCTGCGCCGGCAGCCACAACGGCAGCGACGGCTACAACTGCGGCTACGAGCGCGCCGCCGGCGGCACTGACGAAGCTGAAGCTTGGCGGAGTACCCACGCTCGAACTCGGCCTCATCAAACTGGCGACCGCCCAAGGCATTTTTTCCAAGAACGGCGTGGAGGTTGAGATAACACTGGTGGATGCCGGTCCGAACGTGGTGACCGGCGTGATCTCCAAGCAATACGACCTTGGTTACACCGCCTATCCTCCGGCACTTTTGGCCGTTGGGGGTGGGCAACCGCTGCGGTTGGTGTCCGGCGTGGGCACTATTGGTGCGCCTCATTCAAACGGCGACATCATGGTGAAGAAGGACAGCGGCATCACCAAATATTCCCAGCTCGCCGGGAAGTCGTTCGCGTCGAATGCGCCACGATCCCTGCTGACGCTCACCGGACTGGGGGCGGTACAGA
The DNA here is from genome assembly GCA_963791625.1 of uncultured Acidimicrobiales bacterium. Lineage (GTDB taxonomy): Bacteria > Actinomycetota > Acidimicrobiia > Acidimicrobiales > Ilumatobacteraceae > JANMCE01. The sequence goes on along the minus strand of CAWBTA010000015.1, from coordinate 273,602 downwards.
AGGATGGCGGCGACAGCAAGACCGTGAAAGTGACCCCGCTTCCGTTTGGTGAAATGGGTCGGGCCGTTGAGGAGGGCAAGGTTGATGCGGCAGCTCTGGTTGAGCCGTTCCTCACCAAGGCCAAGACCGAATTCCCCGACCTGGTGTCGATCGGAGATCCGGCCAACGTGGTTCTGGCGGAGGGTTCACCTCAGACGGTGATTTTCTCCAGTGATGCCACGGTGAAGGACAAGGCCGCAGCCATTGCTGGCTTCAAGAAGGCGATGTCCGAGGCTGTCGTCTACGCCAACGCTCACCCTGACGACGCCAAGGTGGCTGGCGCGGAGCTGGCTGGCCTCACACCCGAGGTCGCCAAGACGCTGCCGGTACCCTCGTTTGCCGACAAGGTCGATGCGGGCGCTCTGAAGGCGCTCCTTGACTTGATGGTCCAGTCGGGGTGGTTGGAGAAGGCACCCGACCTCGCCAGCTTCGCCGGGTCGTGACGTCCGGGAGCCCAACCTCCCGCTACGTGTTGCCTCTGGCCGGCCTGATTGGCTTCTTCGTCCTTTGGGGTTTTACGTGGCGGATCGGCTGGCTTCCGAAGGAGTCGATCCCATCACCAAGTGCCACGGCACGGGAGCTGGTCAAGCTGGTCGGTGAGCCAAAGTTCTGGCAGCAGTTGCGCCAGACGGGCGTTTCCTGGGCGGTTGGACTACTCGTTGCGGCCGCCATCGCCGTCCCGCTTGGCCTGCTCGTCGGCTCGAGCGCGTTGGCGGTGCGGCTGACCCGGGTTACCATCGAGGCGCTACGACCGATCCCGCCCGTCGTCGTGCTGCCGCTCGCGTTGCTCGTGTTGGGCGGCGGCCTATCCTTTAAGGTTGCTCTCATCGCACAGGGCGCGGTGTGGCCACTCTTTATCCAGACCACCTACGGCGTGCGCAACACCGATCCGGTTGCGCTGGATACGGCTCGCTCTTTCCAGCTCGGCACCGCTCGCCGACTGCTGCAGGTTCGGCTGCCATCCGCCGCCACGACCATGGCGACCGGCCTTCGGTTGGCCGCCGCCACGGCGTTTGCGGTGTGCTTGGTGACCGAACTGGTAGGTGGTGCCCGCGGGTTGGGGGCGGGCATGTTGATTGCTCAGACGGGCGGCAACGTGGCTCGCCTGCTGGCGCTCACGGTGGTGGCAGGCATCTTTGGCATGGTCATCGCGACGGTTTTCGGACTGGTCGAAAAGCGGCTTACCCGTTGGGCACCGAAGGTCGCTGGCTGATGGCTCGTTTGAAAAGGATGGGCATTGAGCTGGTCGTGCCGGTGCTGCTCCTCGTCGGCTACCAACTTTGGTCGTCTCACCACCGCAGCCCCTATTTCCCCACGATTCCGAAAATCGCGAAAGCGTTTCAGAAGATGTGGATCGGCGAGGGATTCCGCCGTGACATTGTGCCCAGCCTCGGAAATCTGGCGAAGGGGTACCTGATCGGGCTGCTGTTAGGCGTCCTGATCGGCGTTGCCCTCGGTCGCCACCAGGCGCTCCGGCGAGCCCTGTCGCCACTGATTGCTTTCACGCTTACGTTGCCACCGGTAGCACTGCTGCCCCTGTTCATCGTGTTCTTCGGCATCAGCGCCGCGCTGCAGGTTGGCATCATCATCTTCGCCGTGTTCTTCACCATGGTGGTGAATACGGCCGACGCCATGGCTGCCACCGACCCGACGCTGCATGATGTCGCATCGTCGTTTGGTATTCGAGGTGTACGCCGGCTGGCCCAGGTGATCCTGCCCGCCACAACGCCACAGGTGCTGGCCGCGGCGCGGTCGTCACTGTCTATCGCGCTGCTCATCATGGTCGTGTCCGAACTCGTTGGTGCGTCCCGCGGGATCGGCGTTGCCACGCTGACCGCACAGCAGTCGTTTCAGTACAGCAGAATGTGGGCGGGCATGGTCCTGCTGGCCATGCTTGGGTACGGGCTGAATTTCCTGTTCACCCTGCTTGAGGATCCGATACTCGAGCGATTGGGCTTTCCCTCGGGGAGTACGAGGAGGAAGCGTCGATGAGCGCGGCGGATATCGGATCAGCGTTGGTGGAGGTACGTTCGCTGCGCCATGCGTATTGGATGTCAGCGGGCACGTCGGTGGCGGTTGACGACGTGAGTTTCTCGGTGGAAGCAGGCAGCGTCGTAGCCATTGTGGGCCCTTCAGGTGCAGGCAAGACCACCGTGTTGCGCGCCATCGGCGGCCTACTGGAGCCGACCGGCGGGAACATTCTCGTAGACGGTTCGCCGGTCAGTGGCCCTCCACCGGGCGCAGCATTCGTGTTTCAGGACTACAGCCGGTCGTTGCTGCCGTGGTTCACGGCCGTGGGCAACGTCATGTTGCCTTTACGCGCCAAAGGGTTCACCAAGGACCTGGCTCGGCAGAAGGCGGAGGCGGCGCTGGATGCCGTGGGCTTAGCAGGCCGATACAAGCGGTATCCGCGACAGATGTCGGGTGGCATGCAGCAGCGGGTGGCTATCGCGCGGGCGTTGGCCTATCAGCCCAAGCTCTTACTGATGGACGAACCGTTCGCCTCCGTCGACGCACAGACCCGCATGGATTTAGAAGATCTGGTGCTGCCGCTCCGGGACCAATTCGAGGTCACCATCGTGTTCGTCACGCACGACATCGACGAGGCCGTCTACCTCGCTGATCACGTGGTGGTGCTCAGCCAGTCGCCGTCGATCGTGTCCACGATCGTGCCGATCCCGTTGCCTTACCCACGCAGCCAGACCACCACCAAGGAAAACCCCGAGTTCTCCCGCCTGCGTCACCAGATTCTCGATCTGGTCCGACGCCCGGGTGAACTCTGACCCGTCGAAGGAGCAGAGGTGCAATACGTCGAAGGATTGTGGGACCGCCGTCGAGAGGGTTCGGCAACCGAGCGCCCATTCGTGTCACGTGGCACCGGGCGACCGGCCAAACGGCCCAACCTGATCTTCATCCTGGCCGACGACATGGGCTGGGGTGACCTCGGCTGCTACGGCTCGCTGCATATCCGCACCCCAAATCTTGATCGCATGGCTGCGGGGGGAGTCCGTTTCACTGACGGCTATTCGTCCTCGCCATGGTGCTCGCCTGCCCGCATAGCGCTGTATACCGGACAGAATCCTGGTCGTTTCACGGCGGGCCTGGAGGAGCCACTCACGACTCGCGCGGACGGCAACGGCATTCCGCACGGGCATCCGACACTGCCGTCTCGGCTGGTGGACGCGGGCTACACGACCGCAATGTTTGGCAAATGGCATTGCGGTTGGCTGCCTTGGTACAGCCCGCTGAAGATCGGGTTTCAAACGTTCTTCGGGAACCTCGATGGTGCGATGGACTACTTCACCCATATCGACACCCTTGGCCAAAGGACTTGTACGAGGGCGAGGCCCCGGTAGAGATGGAGGGCTACTACACCCACCTCATCTCCGACCGGGCCACCGACTACGTGCGTACCTCCGGTGATGCGCCGTTCTATATGCAGGTCAACTACAACTCGCCCCATTGGCCGTGGGAGGGACCGGGGGACCGCTCGGTAGGCGAGGAAATTGAACGCCGTTATCGAGAAAACACCGTGCCCTTCCCGTTGTTGCACGGCGATGCCGGTTCGCTCGCAAAATACGGCGAGATGATCGAGTCCATGGACGAAGGAATCGGTCAGATCCTGGACGCGCTGGACGAAACGGGCAAGGCCGACGACACCATCATCGTGTTCGCTTCGGACAATGGTGGCGAGCGATATTCGTTCATGTGGCCTTTCGTGGGAGAGAAGGGTGATGTCACCGAGGGCGGCATCCGTGTGCCGTTCATCGTGCGGTGGCCCGCTGCCATCGACCCCCAGCAGTGGACGGACGCGCCCCACCAAACAACCGACTGGACAGCCACGATGCTGGACGTAGCCGGCGCGCCTGCCGCAGAAGACCATCTGTTGGACGGTTTCTCTCTGCTGCCCTGGCTGGTGGACGGCGCCGATCATCCCGGTCACGACCTGTTCTGGCGCATCTCCAGTCAGGGCGCACTACGACGAGGAAAGTACAAGTATCTCGTCGACTGCCGAGATCGCGCTCGCCTGAGTAACTGGCCGCGCTACCCCGCTCACGTGCATCAGCTGTTCGACCTGTCGGGCGACGCCCGCGAACATGCCGATATTGCCAGGCATCACCCCGAACTTGTGGCGTCTATGCGAGCCGAGTGGGAACGGATCAACGACACCCTCCTGCCGTATCCGGATGACCATCCTGGCGTGCCTCGCCACGCCCGGCCCGGTCAGCCCGCCGTCAGCAGCGCCGACTAACAGCGTCCTGGAAGGCGTCCGCACGGAGCCTGAGGAAACCTGTCCTCTAAGGTCGGAGTGTGATTTCGCTCGATGACGCCCGCGCCCACGTCTTCTCGTCCTGCCCGGTCGGCCCGGTGGTAGCGGTTGACCTTGCCGACGCGCTCGGCTGTGTGTTGGCCGAGGACGCCACGGCGATCGACCCGATTCCACCGTTCGACAACTCGGCCGTTGACGGGTTCGCCGTTCGTGCCACCGACACGACCGCGGTGGGCGCCTCGCTGCGGGTGCTCGGCACGTTGGCAGCGGGTGCCGCCGCCACGGTTCCCGTCGGTGTCGGCGAAGCGATGCGCATCATGACCGGCGCGCCCATGCCGGAGGGAGCCGACGCCATCGTGATGGTGGAGGACAGCAGCGTCTCGGCCGACGGGGCGACGGTGTCGTTTTCTCGTTCGGTCCATCCGGGTGACGCGTTACGACTGGCCGGCAGCGACGTGCAATCGGGCGAGATGGTGTTTGCCGCCGGTACCGTGCTGCACCCCGCCCATATCGGCATGATGGCGTCGCTTGGCCGCCTTCGCGTGCCGGTAGTGAAGCGGCCGCGTGTTGCGCTTTTCTCAACCGGTGACGAGCTGGTGGACGACGACCGCCCCCTTGGCCCTGGCGAAATTCGAGAGAGCAACCGCCGGATGTTGAGGGGCCTGGTGGAAGAAGCTGGTTGCTCGCCGGTCGATCTCGGCACGGTGCGCGACAACGAGGACGAGCTCGAAGCTCTGCTCGTGGAGGCTGCCCGTGGCCACGACGCCATCATCACGAGCGGCGGCGTGAGCATGGGAGATTTCGACATCGTGAAGGCGGTGCTGAGCCGTCGCGCCGACATGCGTTGGATGCAGATCGCCATCAAGCCGGCCAAGCCATTCGCGTTCGGGTTGCTCGACGGCGTGCCGCTGTTCGCTCTGCCCGGCAACCCGGTGTCATCACTGATCAGTTTTGAGATGTTGGCTCGCCCGGCGCTGCGTCAGATGATGGGACACACGACCGAGGTCGAGCGGCCGCGTCTCATGGCCGTGGCCGATGAACCGCTCACGCGTCACCCCGACGACAAGCTCCACATCACCCGCGTGCACGGCGCGTTCGGCTCCGACGGTCGATGGCACATTCGCGCAGGGGGACCTCAGGGCAGTCACCAGTTGGCCGCCACCGCGCACGCCAATTCCCTCGCCCTCATCCCGAACGGCTCGGGCCTTGCTGCTGGTGATCTCGTCGAGTGCGTGCTGCTTCGATAGGCGCGCATGTTGTGCGAGGCCGTTCGGTTCGTTCGGCTTCGGAGCACGAGTGAGTAGCTCACGGCGAGCGGCTTCTTTTCGGTTGTTGAAGTGCTGGGGCTGGTCGGGCGGTTAGCCGGCGCGGGTTTGGGGTGGGCCGGTGGAGTGTTGGGTGTGGGTGAATTGCACGCGGCGGTTGGTGAGGAGTTGTAGGCCGATGTTCTCGGCGTGAACTTTTGCGTGATGCTGGGCGCAGAGGGGTACGAGGTTGTCGAGGTCGGTGCGCCCGCCGTCTCGCCAGTAGCGAATGTGGTGGAGTTTGGTTTGCCAGTAGCGAACTTCGCAGCCGGGGTAGCAGCATGTTGTGTGGACGGCTGCGAGCGCTCGGCGTTGCGCTCGGTTGGCAAGTCGGGATTTGCGTCCGAGATTGAGTTCGCCGGGCGCAGACACGATGGCACCGTTGCGGACGACGATGTCGTAGATACGGGCGCGTGTCGCGAGGATTCGGTCGAGGGCGGAGTCGGGGAGTTGGAGTCCTTCGATGCTCCAGTCGATCTCGACATCATCGTTGCGATGGTGCACGATCACGACTTCGGCTGTGGCGCCTGATCCAGAGGTCGCGTTGCCGGCGACGAGTCCGGTAAGCGCGTGGGCTCGGAGGAATTGCTGGCGTTCGAGCGGGTCGTCGGGGCAGTGCTCGGGGGTGAGGTCGTGAAAACGCGCTTCGGTTTCGTTAATGATTCGTCCGTGGAGGAGTCGGTATGACTCGGGATCGAACCAGCCAGACAGTCGCCCCATCCCCGATTCGGGGTCGAGCCACAGCTTCAGTCGCGTCGCCCGCTTCTGTCGGACGAGTCGCTCGTCGGCATCATCGGCGTCTTCGAGCTCGCGGGCGACGGCAGCGACGCGTTTGCGGAACTCGCCGCTGGTGGTGGTGCGGCCAACCTCGACCAGTTCGTTGGCTTGTTGTGTGAGTGCGGTTTGGACGGCCGGTTTCGCTTGCCGGTAGACGGAGGCGAATGCTTCGACGTGCCCGGTGGACAGTTCGCCATCCTCGAACGCGTCGGCGACCGGAGCGACCTTGCGGAGGAACCGCGCCCGTTTCACGACCTGGTCACTTTGACCGAGGGAGACATTCGCCGCCTTGGCGTACACGTCCTGCCCGACCGCGGATTGTTCGTTCAGGTCATTCATCAACCGCGTTTTGATGGCCGAGAGCATGTTCTCAAGCGATGTCGCTTCTGAAACAGCGAGGCGCAGATCCTCGATAGATGGCGATGGGAGCGGGCTGATCACCCGCTCGAACATGTCGATCGCCGCCGCCCTTTCCATGGTTCTATCGTACAGGCGTTCCCTCCATATTGCAAAGGAATCCTAATAAAAAGTCTCAAGATTCCCGGCGTTGAAATCGCCCAAATACCCGCCACGTTGGCCCAGGTTCATCGCAATCCCCACCGACAACGAGCGATCGGAAACAGCCCTGTCTCGATCCCCACGTCCGTAGTTCCGGCGTAGTCTCAGAAGCCGTGGATCAGGGACGCGCCGTCGAATTCGTCGTGGCCGACCCGCTCTCGCCCGAGGCCCAGTTGGCGATTGAGCAGCTACTTCGCAGAGCTGAACGACCGGTTCCCCACCGGGTTCGATGCCGGCGACGCACTCACAGCCGACCCCGTTGCATTTCAGGCGCCGCACGGAGCGTTCGTCATCGTGCGTGACGGATCGGTGCCGGTCGGCTGTGGTGGCATCCAACGCATTGACGTCACGACGGGCGAGATCAAGCGCATGTGGATCCATGCCGACCGCCGGGGTACGGGCCTCGGCCGCCGACTGCTCGACCACCTCGAGTTTGTCGCAGAGCAGCTGGGCTACACCCGTGTTGTGCTCGACACGAATGCGACCTTGAAGGTTGCGATCGCCATGTACGAACGCGCCGGCTACGACGCAATCGAACGCTACAACGACAACCCGTATGCCCAACGCTGGTTCGCCAAGGACCTCGCGTGTGGCCCAACCGGCGTTGGTCGGTAGGATCGGAGTATGTCTTCGTACGCGCCACTGGTCGATCCGTTCGCTCGTACCGTGCGAGACCTGCGCATTTCGGTAACCGACCGGTGCAACTTCCGATGCACGTACTGCATGCCGGCCGAGGGCATGACCTGGCTGCCGCGGGCCGACGTGCTGACGTTTGAAGAGTTCACCCGACTGGCCAAGATCTTTGTCGAGCGCTTCGGTGTCGACGGTATACGCCTTACGGGCGGTGAACCCACCATGCGTGCCCATCTCCCGATCCTGGTCGAGAAGCTGGCGCAACTCCGGGTGCCGACCGACGCCGACTCCGAGTTCGCCGGGCGCAAACCCGACCTTTCCATCACCACCAATGCAGCCACATTCCGACATGCTGCCCATGACCTCAAGGCCGCAGGGCTCGACCGGGTCAACATCAGCCTCGATTCGCTCGACCGCGAAAAGTTCCATCGCATGACACGGCGCGACGAACTCGTTGCTGTGCTCGACGGTATCGCCGCCGCGCAGGAAGCCGGCTTCGGTCCGGTGAAGATCAACTGTGTGCTTGAGCGTGGCGTGAACGACGACGAGATCGTTGATTTTGCAACTTTCGGACGCCAGCACAACGTTGCGGTCAGGTTCATCGAGTTCATGCCGCTCGACGCCTCCGGCGACTGGACCGCCAACAAAGTGGTCAGTCAGGACGAAATCGTGGCGGCCATCGGCGCCGTCTATCCACTCGTGCCCGCACCTAACCGGGGCGCGGCGCCGGCCGACCGCTGGCTCTACGCAGACGGCATCGGTGACGTCGGCGTGATTCCCACCGTTACCAAGCCGTTCTGCGGTGATTGCGATCGGGTGCGACTCACCGCTGAAGGCCAGTTCCTCACCTGTCTGTTCGCCACCCGCAGCTTCGATCTGCGAGAGCTGCTGCGCAACGATTCCAGCGACGATCAGATCGCCGCCGAAATCGTTCGTGCCGTTGGCACCAAGTGGGCCGGACACAAGATCGGTCAGGTCAACTTCCTACGACCCAACAAGTCGATGAGCCAGATCGGCGGCTGACCGCCGAGGTGTTATCGCACGAAGCCCATCACGTCGACGATGACGTGGGTGAGGCCGCGGTCGTTCGAGATGGAGATTTGGCCACCGGCGCCCACTTTCATCATCACCAGGTTCGGTGCGGGGTCACCGAGGTCGAGGTTCACGTTGGACGTTGTCGGTAGCTTGTCGCCGGTGGGGAACACGGTGAGGAACGAACCGCTGGTCGACTGCGTACCGGTGACGTTCACGATGACGGCCTTGGCGTCAGTGGGGACACCACCGACGCCGGTGACCGTGAGGTTGCGCACCTCGGTGGCGCCGAACGGGGCCTTCGGCGTGCCGAAGCCGCTGCGGCTGTCCATGAGGCGGCTGGGCGAGAGTGGGTAGATCTGGCCACCGCCGCGGGCGCTGAAGTAGCCGACGACGTCCACCGCTACGTGCGCATTACCGTCATAGTTGAAGATGTCGACCTGACCGCCCTCGCCGATCTTGGACACGACGAGGTTGGGGCGAATGCGACCCGGGGCGCCGTTCAGGTTTGACGTGTTGGGACGCCCGAGGCCGGTCGGCCAAACCGTCATGTAGCCGTAGGTGGTCGCATCGATCTGGGTGACGTTGAGGACAACCGCGGTTGCATCGGCGGGCACGCCGGCGCGGCCGGTCACCTTGAGGTGGCGAGTTTCATTCGGTCCGAAGATTGGCCCCTGACCGACCTGCCGGGTGTCGAGCAGGCGCTCGGGGGTGACGCCCGTGAAGCCGTCGCCACCGGTACCGGTATCGACCCAACCGACCACGTCGGCGATGACATCGACGTTGCCGCCGAAGTTCTCCACCATGATGCGGCCTCCGGCGCCGACCCGGGCCAACACCAGATTCGGCAGGGTCTGTCCGGCCCGGAAGTTCAAGTTGGAAGTACCGGGGCCGGTGCGGAAGCCGCCCTGATCATCAAAGATGGCCAGCCCGCCGGTGTTCGCACGCGGCAGCTTCGGGTACACCGACAGAAAACTGTCGGCATCAGGCCCGGCAGCGGTGACATTCAACAGCACGGCCGACACTCCGTGCTCGGGCACGCCCCCCACACCGGTCACCTTGGTCTGGTGGTTGTTCGCCGCGTCACGGCGCATGTCGGGGTTCGGCTCATCGCGAAGTGAGCCGTCGCCGGCCGTTACCTTGCCGACGATCCCGATGTTGCTGCGCGTATCAAGCACCCGAGCCGGAGGCAGCGGATGAAAGCCGCCGCCGGTCGTGGGTGGCGCACCCTTTTCGTAGACACAGGTGTCGAAGCCGAAGCAGCTTGCATCGACGTCAATGTCGAACCGGCTCGAGGCATCGAATGAAGCCAACGTGCGGATCTTGGCACCCGTCATCTCGTCTTCGATGAAGATGTTGTAGTTCCCCGGAAAGATCCATCCGGTGGTCGTGTCGTCGTTGTGGTTGGCGTAGAAGGCGTTGAACGCACCACGGGTGCCGAGCGCGAAGCCTTCGTCCTGGAAGATCTCCACTTTGATCTTGCACGACGGAGTGGGGCCCGCTGCACGGATCACCTTGCCCATCGGCTTGATCCCGCCCGTGCTTTGGGTCGGAAAGGTCAGCGTGCCGATGTTGGCGCCGGAGGAGACGTTCAGATGCATGCCGCCGGCCGGTGAAACGAAGGGATTGATGCTGGGGATTCGCTCAGGCGCAGGACCGGTGCACTCGGTGCCGTCACTGCTCGGATAGGCCTCGACTCGCAACGACGAACCGTTGGCATCATCGCAGCGCAGCGTCCGACCACCACCCGAGATAGTGATGTTGCCGTTCGCGTCGAATTTGAAACCGGTCTGGGTCCGACTCGTCCCCGGCTGAAAGCAGTAGCCGCCCGGGCCTTCGAGATAGATGATGCCCGTCGCACCCGGAGCGTTGACGCGGTCGATGGTGACCGACGTGGCCGCCGATGCGCTCGTCGCGGGGACGAGGACTGCGACGGTACCGGCCAGAAGCGCGCCGATTCCGCCAAGGATTGGACTTCTCTTCATATCGTTCCTTCACCGCCCGTATCCGGTTCCGGTAACTAGATCGGCAACCGTAGACCGACCTGAAGGAAAAGAGTCGTCAGGGTTTCCCCAAATGACCGGCTGCTGTCGGTGCCGGCGCCTTGCCGGTTAGCGCTATTCGGCTGGCAGTAGGCCGCGGTCCTGCAGGATTTTGACCAGCAGGTCAGGGCGACGGGTGTAGATACCATCGACACCCATGTCGATCAGGTCGTTCATGTCCTTTGGATCATCGACTACCCAGGTCAGGATCGCCGTGCCGGCGCGGTGCGAAAAGGCGAGGGTCTGCGGCGTAACGCGGTGCGTGCCGTCGGCGTTGACGTACTCGGGTTGACCGACGAGCTGATTGGAGCGGTACGTCGTGTCGCCGGAGTCCCGGGCGGCGCGTGTCGCCTGGCGTTCGGCGCTCGTCCCCGACGTGTGGACCTCGGGACAGTCCTGACGAAAGGCCATCACCTGCTCGTTCGTGTCGGAACCGATGTAGACGTTGTCGGTACGACCGAGGCGACGCAGCAGATCGCAAACTGGCGCCGCGGAACTGGTTCGCTGATCCTTCATGTCGATAGTGGTGAGGGTCGTGGGGAATCGCAGTAACAGCGACTCGACAGTGGGCACGGTGATGCCCTGTCCTCGAAATGGATGGGTGCCGTTCGCTTCGAACTCGTAACCGGCATCGAGCTTCCCGAGATCTGCCGACGTCATGGTGGCCACGTCGCCGGTACCGTTCGTCGTTCTGTCCACTGTCGGATCGTGGATCGCAACAGGCACCCCATCGGCCGCTACCCACAGGTCGATGTCGACCACTTCGCCGCCCAGCGCCATGCTGTGTTCGAAGGCATACGTCGTGTCTTCCGGGAACATGCCGTCTCCGCCGCCGTGGGGAATGACGAGTGGGCGTCCGATCCGGAATGGATTGGTGCGTCCGTTGTTATCGAACAGCGTGGTAGCGGCCCGGGTTGGCGACGTTGTCGAGGCCGGTGAGGACGAAGCCGGTGGAGACGACGCGGTGGATGCGCCGCCCACCGCTGCCGGCTTATGGGACGCGCAAGCGGCAAGGGCAGTCGTGACGGCCAATCCGAGCATGGCGCGTCTTGCCGTGGAAAGAAGCCGAGGTTTCGTGATCGGAGGTTATCGGCCAATCGTGCCAACACACAGCCCGGGTGGGTCACGCTCCGCCCCGGGAGGTAGTCGTCATTTAGACTTGGCCGTCCATGAGCGATCTCTCCTTCACCCATCTTGATCCACTCGGTCGAGCCCGCATGGTCGATGTCTCGGTGAAAGACCCGACGTACCGACGAGCGGTCGCCCGCTGCAAAGTGTTCATGGCCCCCGAGACCACTGCGGCGGTCACAAACCGCGAAGTGAAGAAGGGTGATGTACTTGCGGTGGCCCGGGTTGCAGCCATTCAAGCGGCGAAACGTACGGCGGACATGATTCCGCTGTGCCATCCATTGCTGATCGGCGCGGTCACAGTGAACTTCGAGATCGCCGATGATCACATCGCGGTCGAATGCCAGGTGGACACGGTGGATCGCACGGGTGTGGAGATGGAAGCCCTGCACGCCTGCTCGGTGGCTGCGCTCACCATTTACGACATGTGTAAGTCGGCCGACAAGGGCATGGTCATCGGCGAAATGGCGTTGTGGGAGAAAACCGGCGGTAAGTCCGGCCACTATCAGCGGATGGAAAAGTAAGCCGTCCGCATCAGCTAAGGTTGCCTTCTGACGACTTTTGTAGTACAAATGTAATGATCTCGAAGATGACGAACTCCTCGAAGTGCCGCGAAAACTTGAAGTCCTGTGGGGGATCCACCGTTTGCCGCGCCGCTGTAAGTAGTTTCGTCCTAGGCGTGAAAGTAGGCGAAGGGTGACCCAGTTGTTGGTTGTTGTGTTGGCGGTTATGTGGATCGTTGTGCTCGTGCCACCGTTGCTGCGGTCGCGCTCCATCGGTCGCCCGTCCAGCTCGGTTGGTGATTTCCGCCGTCAGCTCTCCACCTTGCAGACCACTCCGACCGTCCGGTCGCACGGCGCGTCCCACCTGCGTCCGGTTGCTGCGTACCGTCCGTCCAGTGGTGGCACCCGCACGGCGGTTCGTCCCGTCGCAGCACCGGTGACCGCTCGTTCGGCCATGAAGCAACGTCGCCAGAACATCCTTGTCGGTCTCGTCGCTTTGGCCGCAGTGACGGCCATCATCGGCTTCGGTATGCCCATCCGGGCCATTGGTCTCCTCAACCTGTTGGTCGATGTGCTGCTCGTCGGCTACATCTACCTGCTCGTGCAGATCAAAAAGACCCAGCAGGCCAAGTCTGTGCGCTACGACTGGTCCCGCGCCGCCTAACTGCGTGCAGGTCGCGGCGGTTGTCCGCTAGAGTCAAGGTGCTCCATTCGGGGGTGTAGCTCAGTTGGCAGAGCGCTTCGTTCGCAATGAAGAGGTCGTGGGTTCAATTCCCTTCACCTCCACCCGAGTAGCAAACGCGCAAGTCCTTTCGGGGGCTTGCGTTCTTTTTGCTTGAGCGCCTGCCAGCTCGCCAAGGCTTATCTGCTACGGTACGTTGAGGACGCGGGCGAAGTTCTTCTCATGACCCGCGCTCGCACACACATACGACTCCTTCTGACCGGGCTGCTCCTGGTCGCCGGTCTTTCCGCGCCTGCATCCGCCGACCCCATCGCGGACAAGAAGGCCGAGGCCGCGAAGTTGGCGAAGCGCATCGAGGAGCTCAGGGTTTGGGCCGAGCAGCTCACGGAGCAATACAACAAGGCCAGGTTCGACCTGGGTCAGCTCGAGGTTGAGCTCGCCTACAGCCAAGCGCAGGTCACAGCCAAGGACGAGGAATCATCCGCGCTGGCATCTCGGGCCACGCAGGCGGCCATCCAGGCGTACCTTTACGGCGGCGCAGCCAGTGGACCCATTCAGGTGATCGAGCAGGTGAACGGATCTGACAACGCGCCGCGTGAGGCATACCTGTCGACCATGCTCGGTGATCTTTCCGACATCACCGATCAGGTGAAGGCCGTGCGGCAGGACGCCAGCATCCGTCAAAAGAAGCTCGATGAGCAGCAGGCCCGCAAAGCCACGCTGATCAAGTCCACCGAGAACAAGCGGGTCGAAGCCGAAAAGGCCATCGAGAAGTCGCAGGCGTTGTTGGCCACCGCCAAGGGTGACCTGGCTGAGCTGGTGCGCAAAGAGGAAGAACGCCTCGCCCGCGAGGCAGAGGCTGCAGCCAAGCGAGCTGCCGAAGAACGTGTTGCCCGTGAGCGGGCTGCCGCGGCTGCGTCGGCCGCGGCTGCGACGGCCGCGGCCAACGCCGCGTCTCGACGTGCTCGCGCTGGTGCTGCAGCGCCGGCGCGCCAGGCAGCCGTAGACAACGCTCCGAGCTATAACTTCCCGGCCCCGTCGGCAGGAGCGGCGCGGGCCGTCGCCGCGGCCAAGAGCCAGATCGGCGTGCCGTACATTTGGGCAACGTCGAATCCTGGCGTGAGTTTCGATTGCTCGGGACTCACGATGTGGGCGTGGGCGCAAGCGGGCGTGTCGATGGGTCACTTCACCGGAGCCCAGTACAACGCGTTTCCGCACGTCCCGTACGAAGCCATGCAGCCGGGCGACCTGGTCTTCTTCGGTGGAGACCTTCATCACGTCGGCCTCTTCATTGGCGGCGGCATGATGATCGATGCACCTCATACCGGCGCGTGGGTGCGTTACGCATCGGTGTATGGCAGCGATTTCGCCGGCGCCGTGCGCCCCGGCTAAGGGCCGGTCAGTTCGGCCAGGAGTGATGGAAGCTGCGGTGGCTCAAGGGTCCAGCCGACCATCTGCCCCACACGTTGACGACGGTGCTGCGCGTTGATTCGGTCCAGCGAAGCGCCTCAGGGTCGGCCACGCGCCGAACAACCTGGACGATCGCGTCCGGGCCGGCGAGATAGCCGCCCCAAGCGCCTGGGTAGTCCTTGGTGCTGCCGACCTCGGTGATCATGATCGGGCCGTGGCGACGAGCGCGGTGTCGATGGGTATGGCCGCTGGTCATCAACGTGCGTGGGCTCGCCTCGGCCAAAGCTCCAAGGAAGCGTTTTGCTTCGTGATACGGAATTCCGATCGGCCAATAGGTGGGCACCGGCAGCGCGTTGCACTGATGATGAGTAGCCAAAAGCACACCGCCGGGCGCGCTACTCGCTGCGGCCAGGACGGCGTCGGCAGCGCCGATTCGGCCAAGGCCGTTGCCGCTACGCAAAGAACTCGCTGCGATCACGCGGACGTGTTCCAGGTCGACCACGGCGAGCTCGTCGGTCAGCGTGTGGCCGACACGAGCGAGCGATTCGACCATCGACACGCCTCGATGATTACCTCCGTCGTGGTTCCCGGGGAGGATGATGACCTTGAGGTCCGTCGCCGCGATCTCATCGGCGAACAGGTCGTAGGTCGCTCGATCTGGTTGGTGAGCGATGTCGCCCTTCACCACCAGAATGTCGGCCTGCCACGCCACGATCTCGGTTAACGCGGCTCGCAGGCAGATGAGTGCGTGATCGCCATCGGGTCGTTGGCGACGAGGAAGGAAACCGAAGCCAGGTTCGCCGAGATGGAGGTCGGAGATGGTGGCGATGCGGTCGGGTCGCGCGCCGCCGAGCGTCGGCATCGTGGCGACGGAACCGACCGGTTCGTCATTGACCAATATGGGCACTGTCGAGCCTGGCGTAAGGTCGTGGAGCTCCCACGCCAGGATGGCATCACTGTTCTCCGGTGAGAGCGTCTGTTCACCGACGCGCACGACCGATCGGCCCTTACCGCGACGCCGCCAAATCAGCTGCGCTCGCGTGGGTTCAGTCGCGAAGACCTCAACGAGGCCGTTCATGCGAACGCGCTGGCCAGGCTTTCGGTTGCCCGCTCGCGCAGGGCGACGTTGATGGTCTGACGATCGAGTGTCTGCTGCAGTGCTTTGGCCGCCTGCGGGATGTCGTGCTCGGAGAAGAACGCGGCCACATCGGCGCGCTCCTCCGGCAATGTCAAGGTCTTTACTGGCTCCACCATGCGGCTAATGATGTTGTCGGGGAAGCGGGCGGCGGCTTCGTCCCAACGTTTGCGCAGTTCGTCCCAGGCGAGCTTGCCGTGGTCTCGCTGGGAGATCATGCGCGCGAGCACGAAGGGCGCGTTCTGGGTCTTTACCTCGTCGGAGAAGCACAGCTCGATGGTGCGCATGATCTGCTCGGGGTGCGGTACGGCGGCCAGCGCCTGCAGGTAGCGCATCTTCTCCTGCGGGTTCGTCGTCCTGCGATAAACGCCGAGAATCTGCTCATAGTCGACACCGTTTCCGGTGCCCGCCACCACGGCAAGCGAGGCGGCCGCAACGGTTGGATCGACGGACCCGTCGCCTTCGGCCAGCGCGTGGCGGCGACGGCATTCAGCCTGTGTGGCCGGGTCATGGCCGAGCAAACCCATGGCCCGGATGAGCTGGCCTCGCAGCTCTCCGTCGAGATCGGATTCCTCCGGAGTTGCCTCCCAGCCCAGCCGGGCAAGCGCCGGGCCGACGAGGTTGCGCACGAAGGTACGGAAATGCTCGCGAGTTGCACCGTGCACGAACCGGTCGCACCATGTGAGCCCCGACAGCAGGATCTGCCACACGTGCACCGCAGTCTCCTCCGCGAACTCCTCGGTCAGTCGGCAGAACGCACGGGCATCGAGCTTGCCCGCAACAACCGAAGCCCACGCATCATCAACGATGCTGTAACGCTCGGCCGTTGACAGGGTCTTCAGTCGTTCGCCCGTCAGGCGGCTCAGCAACTCGGGCGAGTAGGCCACTCGAAGAAAGCTGTGACTTCCGGCGTTCACCACAACGGCTGCGGCTGGATCGGTAAGCGTGACACGTTCGGCTGCCTCGTTCATGAGCACTTTCGTGGCAAGGTCAGAGGCGAGCTCCCGAATATGCACTGGCACGACCCAAAGCGTGGGATCGTCTTCGGTGTCGAACCGGAAACGACGCTGCCGCAAGACGAGATCGTTGCCCTCGAGTTTGGCGTCGAGCACCGGGTAGCCCTCCTGCCAGATCCAGCTGTCCATCATGCGTCGCACCGGCTCGCCCGAGGTGTGCTCGATGGCATCCCACAGGTCAC
The DNA here is from genome assembly GCA_963791625.1 of uncultured Acidimicrobiales bacterium. GTDB lineage: Bacteria > Actinomycetota > Acidimicrobiia > Acidimicrobiales > Ilumatobacteraceae > JANMCE01. Next base: position 256,891 of record CAWBTA010000015.1, on the reverse strand, counting down.
TCGTTTCGGTGTTTCCGTACGCGTGCTTTCGCAGGTAGTGGCTGACGCCCGAGCGGAAGACGTCTTCGCCCAAATATTGCTCGAGCATCCGCAGGAGCGCGCCCCCCTTTTCGTAGGTGAGCACGTCGAACATCCCGTCGGCGTCGTTCGGGGAAACAACCTCGAACTCAACCGGACGAGTGGTGGAGAGGCTGTCGACCTCGAATGCTCCGGTGCGGTCGAGCGAGAAGCTGGTCCAACGATCCCAGTCCTTGCGGAAGGCGTTGCACGCGGCCACTTCCATAAAGGTGGCGAACGCTTCGTTCAACCAGATGCCGTTCCACCAGCGCATGGTGACAAGGTCGCCGAACCACATATGAGCGAGTTCATGGGCGACCACATCGGCGACGATTTGCTCCTCGGCATGGGTGGACGTGGCGGGATCGACCAGCAGCAGATTCTCGCGGAAGGTGATGCAGCCAAGGTTCTCCATGGCGCCGGCGGCGAAATCAGGGAGCGCCACCAGGTCAACTTTTTCGCCTGGATACCGGATGCCGTAGTAGTTCTCGAACCAGCGCAACGCGAAGCTGCCAATCTCCTTGCCGAACGTCGTGAGATGGCCCTTGCCGGGAACGTGCACAATGCGGAGGGGCGTTCCGTCGACGTCGATGGGCTCAGTGATCTCAAGCGGCCCGATCACAAACGCGATGAGGTAGCTCGACATGATCATTGAGTCCTTGAACGAGACCGCCACCTTGCCGTTGCCGACCGGTGTGCGAGACGCCTCCGGAGAGCCGGAGATGGCGACGAGATGCTCGGGCACGACCAGGGTGACGGCGAAGACGGCCTTGAAATCGGGCTCGTCCCAGCACGGGAAACCTCGGCGGCAGTCGGTGGCCTGCATCTGCGTGGTGGCGATCGTCTGCGTGGCGCCGTCAGCGTCAACGAACGTGGAGCGGTAGAAGCCGCGCAGCTTGTCATTGAGAATGCCACTGAACGACAGATGGACGACGGCTGGACCGGTCGGGAACGAGTGGCCCGAGAGCGTGCACCGTTCGGACGCCTCATCGAGTGACACTGTGGCGGACATCGGTTCGCCTCCGTGCGCCGTCACGTTTGCACTTTTCACGTCGAGTTCGATGGCATTCAACACGATGCGGTCGGTGGCTTCGGTGATGTCGACCAAGATGGCGACGGTGCCGACAAAGGTGGCATTGTCGAGATCGGGTTCGAGGTGCAGGTCATAGCGGGAAGGCACCACGTTGCGTGGTAGGCGGTGGGGGTTGTCGCTCACCCGTTGAAGCGTAGTTGCATGGTCATGCGCTCAGACGAACGGCTAACCTCGTTTCGTGAACACTCCGGCGGTCTTTGACGTCATCGGTATCGGAAACGCGTTGGTCGACGTGATAACGCACCAGGACGACGATTTTCTCGCGCGTGAGGATTTGGTGAAGGGCTCGATGTCGCTCATTGACACCGACCGGGCCGTCTACCTGCACCGCGTGATGGGCGCTGGTATCAGCATGTCGGGTGGTTCGGCGGCCAACACCATGACCGGCGTGGCCAGCTTCGGGGCGAGAGCCTGCTATGTGGGCAAGGTGGCCGACGACGATCTCGGTTCCGAATTCGGCCACGATATGCGCGCCGTCGATGTCGACTTCCCCAACAAGCCGTCCACGCTTGGCGTGCCCACCGGGCGCTGCCTCATCGTGGTGACACCCGACGCCGAGCGGACCATGAGTACCTACCTGGGCATGTCATCGCTGCTCGGACCCGAGGACATCGACGAGGATCTCATCGCCAGCGGCAAGGTCCTCTACATGGAGGGCTATCTGTGGGATCGCCCGCCAGCCAAAGAGGCGTACCGCAAGGCCGCCAAGGCTGCTCACGCGGCTGGTCGCATGGTGTCCCTGACCCTGTCCGACAGCTTTTGCGTTGACCGTCATCGGGCCGATTTCCGGTCGCTGGTGACCGATGATGTCGACGTGCTTTTCGGCAACATCGACGAATTGCTCAGCCTCTATGAGACCACCGATTTCGATCACGCGGTGGCGATGGTGCGAAAGGACTGTCAGCTCGCTGCGATCACGCTCGGGTCGCAGGGTTCGATGGTCATCAGCGCCGACCGCATCGTCGATGTTCCGGTCGAACCAGTCAGGCACGTCGTCGACACGACGGGTGCGGGCGATCTGTTTGCAGCGGGTTTCCTGGTGGGGCTCACCTCGGGTGCGTCGCTGCCCGAGTGTGGTCGCATGGCGTCCGTAGCGGCGGCTGAGGTCATCAGCCATGTCGGTGCCCGCCCGGCGGTGTCGCTGCGGCGGCTGGCAGGACTCGAGTCGGCGTGAGTCAGTCGGCTGAGTGTGCTCAGCGCTGGCTGCAAGCCGACCCCGATGAAGATACGCGCGATGAGACGCGTCGTCTCCTGGCGGGCGACCCGGCCGAGTTGAACAACCGTTTCACCGGACGCCTTCAGTTCGGTACAGCGGGTCTGCGCGGGGCGCTTGGTGCCGGTCCGAACCGTATGAACCGGTTGATCGTGAGGCAGGCTGCGGCGGGCGTAGCGCGTTACCTCATCGGAGCGAGTGAAAGCCCCACCGTGGTCATTGGTTACGACGCTCGTCGAAAGAGCGATGTCTTTGCGATCGACACCGCTCGGGTCATGGCATCGATGGGGGTTCGGGCCTCGCTGCTGCCTCGTCCGTTCCCCACGCCGGTGCTTGCATATGCAACTACATTGCTGAACTCGTCGGCTGGCATCATGGTGACGGCGAGCCACAACCCGCCTGCCGACAACGGGTACAAGGTGTTCCTCTCCGATGGTTCGCAGATCGTGTCGCCGATCGATGAGGCGATCAGCGAGGGCATCGATGGGATCGACCCGACCACGTTGACGCTGGCCGAAATTGATGACCCCCTCATCACCTTCCTTGATGACGACGCCTTTCACAAGTACGTGGTAATGGCCGCCGCCGTTCGACTCGTTCCCGAGGTAGGGCGAAGCCTTCGTGTGGCGTACACGCCCATGCACGGAGTCGGCCGAGAGACGCTGCTTGCCGCCTTCCGAGCTGCCGGATTTCCCGTCCCTTCGGTCGTTGCCGCCCAGGGCGACCCGGATGGCGCATTCCCCACCGTACGTTTCCCGAACCCGGAGGAGCCGGGAGCGCTCGATCGGCTGCTCGCAATGGCCCGGCAGATCAACGCCGACATCGCGCTGGCCAACGACCCCGATGCCGATCGGCTCGGCGTGGCCATCCCGACCGCTTCGGGCGACTGGCGAGTGTTGCGTGGCGACGAGATCGGCTGGCTGTTGGCCGACCATATTCTGAGGCACACCACCGGTGACGATCGGCTGGTGGTGACGACGCTCGTGTCGTCATCGCTGCTGGGCAAGATGGCTGCTCACTACGGGGTGCACTACGCCGAGACCTATACCGGTTTCAAGTGGATCGCGGCTGCGCGCCGGGCCCAGCCCGATCTGCGTTTCGTGTTCGGCTACGAGCAGGCCCTCGGCTACCTGGTTGCTGAGCATCCCGCCGACAAGGACGGCATCACCGCCGCCATATTGATGGCCGAGCTTGCTGGACTGGCCGCCGCTGAAGGCACCACCGTTGAGGCCCGCCTGGCCGACATCGACGCACGATACGGAGCCCACCGGGTGGCCGAACGTTCGGTACCTCTTCCACCGGCCGAGGGGGCTCGTCGCGTCGCGATGCTCCGCAACCAACCGCCTCGCTCACTGGCCGGTCACGAGGTCACCGAGGTCATCGACTTTCCCGAGGCCAACCTTGTGCGGTTTCAATGCGGCCCGAACGCACGGGTACAGGCCCGCCCAAGCGGCACCGAACCCAAGGTGAAGTTGTACGGCGAAGCCATCAACGGCAACCCCGTCGAACTGGTGGACGCACTCGCAGCCGTGCTCGACGCCCTGGCCTAAACGAAGTAGCCCACGGCATCGGCGACGACATCGGTGGTCGATCCGCTGTCGACTCGCACACAGCCATTGATGCCGACCTTTGTGAGCGTGAGATTGGGGATGGTTTCGTGGGCCGCGAAGTTCAGGTTTGATGTGCCCGGGTGTACTTGCGCGCATGGGTACACGGTCAGGTAGCCCGCCGTATCCGGATTGGTGACGGTGAGGTTCACCATGACCGAGGTGGCTTCGGCAGGGATCGAGCGCTGACCTCTGATCTTCAATTCGACGGTGTCCTCGTAGTTGATGCGCTTGCCGCCCAGACCATCTCGCGTATCCATGATGCGGGTCGGCGTAATCGGATGGAACGCGCCGGGCGGGAACCACCCGGTCACATCGACAATGACATCGAGTGCCTTGTCTGCCTTCAGACATACCGAGCCGTCAGCGGACAGCTTCGACACGGCCAGGTTCGCGATGGTTTGGCCCGCGCCGTAGTTCACGTTCGACGTTCCGGTGAAGCCACTGTCGCACGGGTAGACCGCCAGCCAACCGGCCGCCTTGCCGTTGGTAGCGACGACGTTCAGGGCAGCGGCGGTTGCGTCAGGACCGACACCACCGCGCCCCGTGACCTGCACCTTGCGTTCCTCGCCAGCGGCGAGTTTCGTCGACGGCAGGCGGGTGTCGAGCAGACGGGTGGGAGTTGTCCCGGTAAAGGCGCCGTTCTCGGGGAACCAGGCGGTGACGTCGATGACGACATCAACCTCGGTGTCAGCGAACAGGCAGAGCTGGCCGTCCGTACCGAGTTTCGTGAGCACCAGAGCGGGGATGGTCTGACCGCGGGCGAAGTTCACGTTGGAGGTCTCATCGGGGAGTGCGCTGCCGCAGGGCACGACGGTGAGGTAGCCGTCCTTGGCCGGGTTGGTGACGGTGATGTTCGCCGAGACACTGGCGGCTTCCACCGGCACGGTCTTCAAGCCGGCGATGGGTACCGGCCGAAGTTGACGGGCCGTGAGGTGGGCGCCGTTGCGGGTGTCAAGCAGACGCACCGGTCGGATGGGATTGATGTTTGGATCCGTGACCGTAAAACTGTCGCAACCGACGAGTGATCGTGTGCCGTCATCGGCCACCGTATAGACGCACGCTCGGTGCGGGCCGGGCTCAACGGCCAGGTCGGTCTCGAACAGCGCCGTTGACGGGACCGGGGGAGTGCTTGAGGTGGGAGTGGCAGCGAGTGGAGTGGCGAAAGAGGTAGCCGTGGTGGCAACGGCGCGGTGGTCAATTTGGATGACAACCTTCGGTTCCGTTGCCCCGACAGAAGCCGCCTCACCTGAGATCACGATCGTCTTCGGTCGCGGTTGGGTCGGTGGGTTGAGTTTGCCCGGCGCGGTCTTGGCGTAGGCCGCGGCCTTGGTGCGGATCTCGGCCAGGTGGTTCCAGATGCGGCCGGGACATTCGGTTTGACCGACGTCACGATGCCCGACGATACGCGGGGTGGTGAGTGGTACCGGATGCATCGGATGGCCTTCGGTCTCGTCGGCACCGATGGTCACCGACGACAACGGGTCGTAACCATCGAGTGAGAGCTTCCAGCCGGCCACTTTGGCGATGGCGTCGATCACGGCCGCGGGCGGGTCGACATCAACGAAGTTGCCCAGCACGGCGATGCCGGTGGCGACCTGGTTGAAGCCGAGCGCGTGGGCGCCGATGGCGGCCTGGTCAAGACCGCCGCTGCGACCTTCCCAGATACCGCCGAACTGGTCGACCATCACGTTGTAGCCAAGGTCGTCATAGTGGCGGACGTCCATGTCGTACGCCTGGAAATTCCGCACCAACGTGGCCGCCTCAGCCTGGGTGTAATTGTTGCCGGGCAACGCGGTGTGGTGCACGACCACCATCTGCACGCCCTTCAACGGGTTGCCCATGCCGACGTGAATTTTTGGAGGACGGGCATTCCAATCGGCGCGCGGGTGAATGCCGAACGGGTAGATGGGTGTGGCGGCGTCGGTGGCCGCCTTCGTGTGCAGCGCGCCGCCGACCATGTCACGCACGACGTGCACGGCGGTGTCGGTGGCATCGAGCGGAAACTGCACCTCATAGCCGGTGGCGTTGCTCACCCAGACCGGGTTCGAAATGATGCCGGCCGGCCCGGCTTGGCCGCCTTCGGAGGAGGAAGGATCGGGGCCTTCATCACTCTGTCGCTCGGGCTCGACCCAGTCGCTCCATGTGCTGTTGAGGACCGTTCGAACACGGGCAACGCCGCCGCTGGCGCTCCGATACGAGACGCCCAAAACATGAAAGCCAGGCAGATCGGTCTGGCGGGCGGACTGCCATTGCGCCGATGATGCGACCCCGCTGCCGTCGGCTCGTCGCCTTGATGTCGTATCGGCTGGTACCACGCTGAGCGTTGGACGGATCGTCTCTGCGTGAGCCGAAACCGAGCTGATAGTGGCCGTGGCAGCCGATGCAGTGAGTGATCCAGAGAAAGACAAGCCAGCCCCGATAAGAGCAACACCCGCCAGAGTGCCCAAAAAGGCCGAAAAGTTCCGCACCGAGGCAGGCTATGAGGGTCTCGTGAGGAATGGTCCGTGCCTTAACCCAACAAAGACTCGTTCGTTACTTCTCTGTAATCCAAATGCAATATTCTGACCTCAGTGTCACTATGGGCGCTCAAATTTCTTAACGAAACAGAGGTCGGCGGCAAATGGCAACACCCGCAGCAGACATAGCGCACCTTCTACGACGGGCCGGATTTGGCGGAACAACCACCGAGATCAACTCGTTCGCATCGCAAAATCTCGACCAGGTCGTCGACCAGCTGTTGAACGACACCCGAGCGCCACAGCCGGGCAAACCGGCCGGGGCCTCAGATCCCAACAAGGGCGACTGGGAGCAGTTCCAGGCCATGGGAAACTGGTGGTTCGACCACATGGCCAGCGCCCCGGTGCCCCTGCTCGAAAAGGCGACGCTGTTCTGGCACGGTCACATCACCGCTGCCCAAGAAAAGGTCGGCGATACCGACTACCTGTGGCGCATGCACGCTGCGCAGCGAGCCAACGCACTGGGCAACATCCGCACCATGGTCAAGAAGTGTGCCATCGAACCCGCCATGTTGGTGTACCTCGACAACGCCTACAGCCGGAAGGGCAACCCTAATCAGAACTTTGCCCGCGAGCTGCTCGAGCTTTTCGTGCTCGGTGTCGGGAACTACAACGAGACCGACGTCGACAGTTGTGCCCGGGCATGGTCGGGTCACAACCTTGATGAGAACACCGACCAGTACGTGTTCCGTCCAAAGGATCACGACACCGGTGCCAAGTCGTTCATGGGCATCACCAAGAACTGGGACGGCCCAGAAATCATCGACTTCTTGTTCGATGACCCCACCCAGCGGATGAAGGTAGCAACATTCCTGTCGGCCAGGCTCTGGTCCTTCTTCGCTCACCCCGGTCCTCCCGCCAATGTGGTGATCGACCTGGCCAACGTGATGGTCGCCGGGTCGTTCGAAATGAAGCCCGTGCTACGCGCTCTGTTCCTGCGGCCGGAGTTCTACCAACCTGCAGCAACTGAGGGCCTCGTGCGCTCGCCCATCGAATTCTTCGTCGGCATCATGAAGGCCAGCGGCCTGCGCTCTAGCGATGTCGAACCCATGCAGTACGCCGAAGGTCTCGGGCAGCAGCCCTTCAACCCGCCCAACGTGTCGGGCTGGCGGCCCAACAAGTACTGGCTTTCCGCGGGAACGGCGGGTCAAAAAGCATCGTGGGCCGGTGATCTGCATTACCGGCTTTCCGACCAAAAGCGGGAGCTGTTCGCAGACCTGGCCAACGTGCCGGTGCCGCAAGCAGTCGAGGCAGCGTTGACCAGGGTCGGCATTCCGAGCGGGTCGGACCGAAGCAAGGCAGTAGTCACCGCCTGGCTCGAACAACAGCGGGCAGCACCTTATGAGGGGTGGTTCGAGAACTACGGACTCACCACGCTCGTCATGATGCTCCCCGAACTTCAACTCGCGTAAAGCGGCACCCGCGGCGAAAGGTCTTTCATGCTTCCCTCCGACATCGAAACCGAACACACGCTCAACCTGTTATCCCGACGCCGCTTTCTTCAGGCGATGGGTGCAACCGGCGCAGGCATTGCACTTGGCACGTACGGCCAGAACCTTGACGCCTACGCAGCCACTGCGCTGCCGCCCAGCGACGGCATCCTGGTGGTGCTGTTGTTGGGCGGTGGAAACGACGGTATGGACACCGTTGTGCCCATCGCCAACGGTGCGTACTACGACAAGCGAGGGGGCCTAGCGATACAGCCAAACCAGACCCTCGGTATTGGTCAGGGTTTTGGCCTTCACCCGAAACTCACCTACCTGAAGAGTCTGTACGACCAGGGGCATGTGGCCCTCGTGCAAGGTGTGGGTTACGCCGATCCCAGTCTGAGCCACTTCGACTCCATGGCCACGTGGATGCGAGGTCAGGCAAACGGCGGGTCGTTCAGCGGCTGGCTTGGCCGTTGGCTCGACGGTGCCGCCGACACCAGCCCGCTGCACATGGTGAACATTGGCGTGAGCGTTCCGCTGCATCTGGTCGGTGAAGTTCGAGCGGGGTCAAGCATTGCTCCCTGGGGTATGGATCTCGGTAGCAATAGCGATGCTCCGCACAGTCGCTTGTACGGCGCGTTGCGGTCGCTGTCGGATGCTCCCACTGGTCTCGGTCAGTGGGGAGACACCATTGCGCGGGTCGAGCGAGACGCCCTCGACATCGGCCGTGATGTAACGCCGGTGTTTTCCACCAAGCTTCCTGACGGCAACATGGCCCGCAACATGACTCTGGCCGCCCGGCTGATCAATGCCAACCTGGGCGTTCGTGTGGTGAACGTGAGCCACGATGGGTACGACACACACCGCGATCAAGCCAGCGAGCACGACAAGCTGATGGGTGATCTCGACGGCGGGTTGCGGGCGCTGTACGCCGGGCTGGAGCCGCGGTTTGCGAATCGGACGACGGTCCTCGTCATCTCTGAGTTCGGTCGTGAGCCTGCGGCCAACGACAGCGCGGGCACCGACCATGGCACCACGAACACCACCATGCTCATTGGGCCACCGGTCGCTGGCGGTATGTACGGCCAATCACCGTCGTGGACCGATTTGGATCGCAACGAACGTTTCAAGTCCAGCCTCGACTTCCGCGCGATCTACGCCACCGTGCTTGACAAGGTGCTCGGCGCGGATCATCCGCAGATCCTTGGTGCGACCTACGAGACGCTGCCGCTCTACACCGGTGCCCTCTTGGAAGGTGTGCCCGCGCCGCCGCCGATCCCTGTCGTGCCGGGCCGCCTGCTGCCGGTCACCCCCACTCGCAAGCTTGATACGCGAGAGGGCAACGGCGGTCCGCAGGCCAAGTTTCCAGCCGGCGTAGAAGAGACCGTCTACGTACTTGGAGCCGGCGGTGTCCCCATGCAGGACATCACCGCAGTCATCATGAACGTCACCGTGACCGACCCGACCGACGCTGGTTTCGTCACCGTGTGGCCCACGGGTGAGGCGAAGCCGAACGCGTCGAGTCTGAACTTCGTACCCAAACAAACCGTGCCAAATCTGGTGATGTCAAAGGTGGGGGCCAACGGCCGGGTCAGCATGGCGGTGAGCGATGGCTCGGCCAACCTGATCGCCGATGTGGTCGGCTACTTCAGCAAAGCCGGTGGCAGTTCCCTCGTCCCCATGACACCTATTCGCCTGCGCGATACCCGCAACGGTGAGGGCAAGGTCGGGCCCGGCAAGTCAATCGATGTCCAAATGACCGGCAAGGCCGGAATCCCCGCCAGTGGTGTCAGCGCGGTCGTATTGAACGTGACCGTGAGCGAACCGACCAACGCCGGTTTCGTCACCGTGTTTCCCGCTGGCGAAGCAGTGCCCACTGCGTCCAGCCTGAACTTCACATCCGGCCTCACGGTACCGAACCTGGTCGTGGCCAAGCTCGGTCGGAATGGTGCTGTCACCTTCTTCAACAGTGACGGATCGAGTCACATCATCGTTGACCTGCTCGGTTGGTACGACGTGTCCGGAGGCGGTCCGGCCGCGAGTGCATCGTCGCCGCAGCGATTGATGGACACACGCGACACCAAGACCAAGGTGGGTGCCGACAGTACGTATGAGTTGAAGGTGACCGGCGTGGCGGGTGTGCCCAACGACGCCAAAGCCGTGGTGCTCAACGTCACCGCGGTGGACCCGACCGAGACCGGCTTCCTCACCGTGTATCCCGCCGGCCAGCCGCTACCGAACGCCAGTAACCTCAACTTCACGCCCGGCCGCACGGTACCGAATCAGGTCATTGCGACCGTGGGCGATGGCGGCAAGATTGCCATCTACAACAAGCGCGGCACCACCCACATCATCTGCGATCTGGTGGGCTGGTACGTGTAACTACCAGAGACCGAACTGGCGGTCTCCGGCATCGCCGAGACCGGGCACGATGTAGGCGGAGTCGTTGAGGTGGCTGTCGATCGACGCGGTGATGATGTTGACATCGATGCCCGACTGCTTCATGCGTTCGATGCCCTCGGGTGCGGCCAGTACGCAGACGACGGTCATGGGTTGGGGCGCGCCTCGTTCGATGAGAAGGCGGCAGCAAAACTCGAGCGAGCCACCGGTGGCGAGCATTGGATCGAGGATGAAGATGTCTCGCCCGTCGAGGCGCTCGGGCAGCTTCGCCAGGTACGGATGCGGGTCGAAGGTCTCCTCGTTGCGAGCCAGACCGACGAACCCAACCTCGGCCTGTGGCACCAGTCGCAATGCCGGGTTCACCAGACCGATGCCGGCGCGCAGGATCGGCACAAGCATCGGCACCTTCGCCAACGAGCGAGCCGGAGCAGGCCCGAGCGGCGTGGTGACGGTGGAGTTGGTGGTGGCCAGGTCGCGCATGGCCTCATAGACGAGCATGCCGCCCAGCCCGTCAAGGGCCTGGCGAAACTCGGCGTTGGTCGTGCGCACATCGCGCAGGATGGCCAACCGCTCGGCGGCAAGGGGATGATCGATAACCGTCACATTCATGGCGCCAGTGTTTCAGATCAACGGTGGGCGCCGCTCGGGTCAGATCGGCTGGAGGTCAGCGGCGAACGGGCGCAGCGGGCGGTCCGGTGAGCGTTGCAGCCAGTTCCACGCGGGGTAGTCGGCGGTGCCGTCGATGCAGTGCAGCGAGTAGGCGTGACGACTCTTGGTCGATCGGTTTGTGTCGCTCCAGTGGGGGAGCAGGCCGTTCAAGACAACCATCGTGCCGGCCTTGACCGGCAGCGGGGTGAGTTCACTCGGCGACGGCAGCGGCGTGTCGTCGAGGGTGTCGAAGATCATGGTGCGGTTGTCGTCGCCCGAACGCTGGAAGGTGCGGCGCAGGCTGGTCTTGTGACCGCCGGGCAGCGCCCACAGGCATCCGTTGTCGAGGGTGGCATCTTCGATGGCGAACCAGAACCCGGTGACAGTGAGCGGGTCCGTGTAGAGAAACGTGGCGTCCTGATGACAGCCCACCTCGCCGCCGATACCGGGCTGTTTGAAGATGTACATGCTTTGTAGTGCCCGCGGATCGGTCATGCCGAGATCATGCGTGACGCCGGCCAGATCGGCGGTATAGCTGAACGACGCGAACACGCGGTCAAGGTCGTGCATGGCGTGGCCGATCTTGTTGATCGACAACTCCTTCGCCTGCTTCAGCTCGCCGTGATCGTCGAAGGCTTCCTCCTCGAAGAAGCACCAGATACTGTCGCCCGAATCGAGAAACTCGTCGTTGCTTACTCGGGTCTGTTCGTTGGTGCTGAAGGCCGTGCGCTTTGTGCTCGGCTGCCATTCGTGCACCAGTTCAACCGCCCTGTGCTTGAGGTCGTTGCACGCCTGCTCGCTCACGAAATCCTCCACCACGAGGAACCCGTCCCGCTCGAAATCTGAAATCTGCCCTGAGGTCAACGTCGCCATGGGTCGAGCGTATCGCCGTAGGGTTGGATCATGACGACCTACGTGGCGCTGCTCCGAGGCATCAACGTCGGCGGTAACAACAAGGTGCCGATGGCCGACCTGCGCGCTATGTGTCTCGGCCTCGGGTACGACAACGTCGAGACCTACATCCAAAGCGGCAACGTCGTGTTTGACGCATCGGGCTCGGAGGCTGAGGTCGTAGCGGCCATGGAAGCTGCACTGCTGGCTACGTTTGGACTGACGTTGTCGGTCGTGATGCGCTCGGCTGCGGAATTGGTCGAGATCGTTGCTCGCAACCCCTTTCCGAGTGAGACCGATGGGACAAAGTTGCACGTGACGTGTTTCGCCGAGCCGCTTGCCGCGGCGATGGTTGCCAAACTCGATCCGGCCATTGCACCGCCCGACACGTTCGTGCTCGATGGCCGCGACCTGTACCTTCACCTGCCGGGCGGCATGGGTACGTCCAAGCTCGCGGTCCACATTGGCCAGAAGCTGGGCAGACTCGGTACCAGCCGAAACTGGAACACGGTGTTGAAGCTGGTGGAGATGTCGACCCGCTGAGCAAGGCGGCTGGCGTATCGGCCATCGTGATACAGAAGCCGACTGCTCTAGTGCCGTTGGCTTCGCGCTGGAGATGGAGGGACTGGCTAGCCTCCGGGGCATGCGTCGTGTGATGTTGGCTTTGGTCGTTGTTTTGTTTGGTGTTGCCGTCGGTGAAAGGCCGAGTGGTGCGGCCGCGGATCCGCGACCAAAGCCGGTGTCGGCGGTGCCGCTGAGTGTGGATGTGGTGGCGCTGGCGGGGCTGCCGGTGGGTCAGGTGGAAGCCGCGGTATTCAATGTCACCGTCGTTGATGCGGGGGCTGATCTGTTCCTCACGGTCTGGCCGTCGGGACAGGATCGGCCGGGAACGTCGAATCTGAACGTTCGGGCCGGTCAGACCCGACCGAACCTGGTGGTGAGCAAGGTCGGTTCCGACGGCCGCATTCAAGTCGCGACAGGCGGCGCGTTCGCCGACGTGCTTGTCGATCTGCAAGGTTGGTTTGCCAAGGGAGGCGGCTTCCGCAGCCTTGGCTCGACCCGCCTTCTCGATACCCGCTCGACCAAGACTCGGGTCAAAGCTGGTGAGGTCGTTGACGTTGCAACGAACTTGGCCCCCGGCGAGGGCGCGATTGTGAACGTCACCGGCGTCGATCCAAGTTCGGCTGGGTTCATCACGGTGTGGCCGTCTGGCGCGCCGAAGCCGGAGACGTCCAACCTCAACCTGGCTGCCGCGGAGACGGCGGCCAATCTCGTGATCGTCGCTGCTGGTACCGGAGGCAAGCTGTCCATTGCGTCAAGCATGACGACCGACCTCGTGGTCGATATCATGGGCGCTGTTTCGGCGACCGACTTCCGCCCCGTCGGTCCGAAACGGTTGTACGACACCCGCATCAACCGTGAGTTGTTGATCTCTCGTAATCAGAGCGTGGCTACCGGCGCAGGTGAGGGCGACGCCGTCATTGTGAACGTGACCGCAGTCGACGCGGTCGCGGACGGTTTCGTGACCGTTGAGCCGGTCGGCCCGACGAGCCTGGCTCCGACCACCTCCAATGTCAATGCAATGGCCGGAAGAACAACGCCGAACCTGGCCGTGGTTCGTTCCGACTCATCGAGTGGTGACATCACGGTCCGTTGGACAGTGCCCGCAAACATCGTTGTCGATCTGTTCGGCGTATTCCCGGCGGGGTCGAGCTTCCACAGTCTCGTTCCAAAACGCATCGTGGATACCCGCTCGCCGGTCCAGCCCGGAGTGCAAGTGCGGCACGGATTCCCCATCGCGGCAGGCACGAACGTCGGCTACGCGCGCACGCATGCGAACTACACGGCCACCGATATCTTCGCAGCGTGCGGCACGCCGATCCTGTCGCCGGTGGATGGTGTGGTCAGCGACGTGAGGCGGGTCGACAGCTACAGCGCGTCGAATCCGGCAACGTTTGGCGGACGCTCGGTAGCGGTCGTCGGTGATGATGGTGTGCGCTACTACGGCTCCCATTACGACACGATCGAGGCGGCAACGGTTCCGGGCGCTCGGGTAGTGGCTGGCACCCGGCTGGGCACCATGGGCAAGACCGGTGACACGACGGTGTGCCATCTGCACTTCGGACTGTCTATAGCGTGTCCCGGGCCGGAGTGGTGGGTACGACGGGGCATCGTGTGGCCATGGCCGTACCTCGACGCGTGGAAGGCCGGTCAGAACCTCAGCCCGCAAGACGAGGTGCGTCGTTGGCGTGCCGCCCATCCGACCGGATGTTGGGATGCAATGAACGACCCGTTTGCGACGTCATCCGTCGGCCCGTGAACGTCGGGATCTGGCTGTACCCGAACGCACCGGTGCGTGATCTCATCGAGGCGGTCATCGCGGCCGACCGAGCGGGGGTCGATGAGATTTGGATCGCGGACGAAGGCGTCGCCCGGGAGCCCATCGTCATCTTCAGCGCGGCGGCGCCGCTCACCACACGGATCAGGATGGGCGTTGGCATCACGTCTCCAGCCTTGCGTCACCCCGGCGCCATTGCGTCGTCCATCGCGACGCTGGATGAACTCAACGGCGGCCGCACCATGCTCGGTATCGGTGTCGGCGGTCACGAATCCCTTGGGCCGTTCGGGATCACAGTCGACAAGCCCGTCGCTCTTTTGCGTGACTCCCTCCGTTTGAGCCGGGCCGTCCTGCAACGCACCAAGATCGACGGCTACGAGCCACCGGACCACGCAGCTCCCGCCCGCGACGTGCCGATCTACGTGGGTGCCAAGGGTGAGCAGCTGAACCGGCTCGCGTCCCGAGAGGCCGACGGCGCGTTCCTGTCCGGCTTTGCGCTTGACCAACTCGCCACACCAGTCGCGTGGGCTCGCTCGGTCCGGCCGATCACTGTGGCGATGTATGCGTCCGCTCGATTCCGGTCCGACGCTCCGCCCGATCCGACTTCACTTAGCGGCACACCTGCGCAGGTCGCTGCGGACATGGCGGCGCTGGCCGAGGCGCATCTGCCCGATTGCATCGGACTGGCCCTTGTGGACGGAGATTCGATCCCCGTGATGATGACCAAAGCCCTTGAGACGTTTGAGCGCCTCGACTCATGCCAGTAGGTGATGTCGTGAATCGACATCGGGTACTGCAGAAAGAGCCGGGGGCGACCCGGACTCCGCACTTTGCTGGACGTTACGACCGGCGTACCGTCGCGCTGGCGATACCGTCGACGCTCGTGAATCGACCTTCCACCTTGCTGCCAGATGGAAGATCGCATGCCTTGGTCAGCCCGCCGGTGATCACGAAGTCACCAATGTGCAGTTGTTCGCCCCGGGCAAGCAACTGTTCGGCGAGCCACTCGACGCCGGCGAGCGGGTCGCCCGACGCGGCGGCGCCGGTAGCAGTGGCGATCACTTCGTCATCGCGCATGAGGTCGACTTCGACCGCCGCGAGATCGATCGAAGGCAGGCTGAGACCGCACACCACACCAGCAGCCGACGAGCCGTCAGCGGTGTTGTCGGCAAGTGTGAACTTGTAGTCGGTGAAGACGGAGTCGACGATTTCCAAGCATGCGTACGCAGCGACCACTGCGCCACGGACTTGGCTCGGGTCGGTTATGTCACGGCCCATCACGACCGCTATCTCCGGCTCGACCTTCGGCTGGGTGAATCGGTTGCCCACATCGTCGTAGTCGCGCACCACCATCGAGCTGAACAGTGGGCCGAAGTTCGGCTCCGAAACGCCCATCTGTTCGCGCATCGCGATGGAGGTGTAGCCCAGCTTCCAACCGATGATGCGCTGGCCGTCGGCGAGCCGGCGGTTCGTTCCACACTGCTGGATGGCATAGGCCCGCTCAAGTGGAAGTTCACCCGACGCCGAGATCGGCGGAAGCGTCCGCTGATCGACTCGAGCCGCGAGAAGCGTGCGGGCGATGTCGTCCTCGCTCAGGCCTGTAGCCCAGTCGCTTTCCACCGACGCAACGCTACCGCGAGGTCAGCTTTGGCGGGCGACGTCAAAGATGCGCATGCTCGTTGCTTCACGAAACCAAGCGGCCATGGTGGCGTCGATCTCGGCCACCTTCGCCGATGTGATCGAGAACCATTGCTCTTGGGTTTCCCACCAGATGACGGCGTGGACCTCCCACGCATCTTCCCGGTTGGTCCACATCTCCTTGCGGATGAAGCCGGGCTGCTGTTCGAGAAACCGGCTCCAGGTCTGTTCCTCCACCGGCAACCACTCTGCCTGCTCGCGTGGGTCAACGCGAAACGTAAGGAACTCAACGACCACTATTCGGCTCGCAGTTTGGCGTAACCCGGTTTGATCTGGCTGTCGATAATGGTGAGGCGCTCTTCGAAGTGTGCGAACGCGCTCTTCATGGCGTTCACCGTGAGCCACTGGAAGTCGGTGTAGTCGTAGCCGAACGCATCTCGAAGCTGGATGAATTCATTCGTCATGGAGGTCGCGCTCATCAAGCGGTTATCGGTGTTGACGGTCACTCGGAAGCGCAGCTTGCGCAGCATGTTGATGGGGTGATCGGCAATGGACGCACACACGCCCGTGTTCACGTTTGAGGTTGGGCACAGCTCGAGGGGAATACGGCGGTCGCGGATGTAGGTGGCCAACTGGCCGAGGGTGGCCGTGCCGTCTTCGTGCATGGTGATGTCGTCCACAATGCGCACGCCATGTCCGAGCCGTTCGGCACCGCACCACTGCACCGCCTCCCAAATAGACGGCAAGCCGAACGCCTCGCCGGCGTGGATAGTGGCGTGAAAGTTCTGCTGCTTCACGTACTGGAACGCGTCCAGATGGCGGGTGGGCGGATGCCCGGCTTCAGCTCCGGCAATGTCGAAACCGACCACGCCACGATCGCGCCAGCGCACGGCCAGTTCGGCGATCTCGGTGCTGCGAGCCGCCGTTCGCATGGCGCAGAGCAACGCATAGATCGTCAGCGGAGCGCCTGCCGCGCCGCGGGTAAAGCCGGCGGTGACCGCTTCCACCACTTCGTCAAGAGTCAGGCCCTTCTCCGTCGCGAGTTCGGGGGCGAAGCGCACTTCGGCGTACACACAACCGTCTGCGGCTAGGTCTTGAGCACACTCAAAGGCCACTCGCTCGATGGCGTCCCTGTGTTGCATGACGCCGCAGGTGTGAGCGAACGTCTCAAGGTAGAGCACAAGGTCATTTCGTTTGGCGCCGCGGTGGAACCACTTCTTTAAGTCGGTGACGTCGGTGGTGGGTAGATCCTTGTAGCCGTATTCGGCGGCCAGTTCGATGACGGTCTCGGGTCGCAGACCGCCGTCAAGATGATCGTGCAGCAGCACCTTCGGGGCGTGGCGAAGAAGCTCGTCGGTCGGCGTCGTCATGCCAAGAGGGTAGTGGTACCTCGCCGAACTCGCACGGGTGACCAGGAGCAGCCCTACGTGGAGAGTTCGCTGCGGTCGAAAGCGCCGGGGAGCACATCGCTCATCGGCTGTATGAGACCGTTACCGTTGAGCAGGCAATCGGCGCCGCCGTGCTCCCACAACAACTGTCGACAACGGCCGCACGGCATGACCGGCCTCGGCTTGCCCGACCCGGGGTCGAGGGTGCACGTAACGACGGCGATCAGCCGACCGCCGCCCGTCATGTGCAACGCAGAGATCAGGCTGCACTCGGCGCACAACGTCAGGCCGTAACTCGCGTTTTCGACGTTGCAGCCGGAGATGACTCGACCATCATCGACTAGGGCCGCAGCGCCAACCGGGTAGTGCGAGTACGGGCTGTAACTACGCGTAGCCGCGTCGGCAGCGGCCGCGTGCAGCTGAGGCCAATCGATCACGTGGTCTGACCCTTGCGCCACGGGAGACCTGCAGCAGCAGGCGGACGAAGTCGTCGGCTGAAGATGGTGAGCACTACGAGCGTCGCAAGGTACGGGAGGCCCTTCACGATGTCGTCATCAAGCTTGAACTTGGTGATGAAAGCCGTGAACAGGCTTGCGCCGATAAGCACCATACCGGCAAGGAGGCGTTGCGATCGTCGGCGAAGAGCCAGATAGCCAGCCACGACAGCAGCTACGACGCCGGCTAGGTACAGCCCGCGGACTGCACCGACCGAGGTGAGCTGCAGGCTGTCGAAGAATCCGAAGAGCAGCGACCCTGCCGCGACACCGGCGGGTCGCCAGTTTCCGAAAATCATGGCGGCAATTCCGAGGAAGCCGCGATTGGCTGTTTGCGCTTCCTGGTATCCACCGTTGTTGTTGAGCACAAGAATTGCGCCGCCTACCCCGGCGAGAGAACCCGACAGCATCACGGCCAGGTAACGGATCTTGTTCACCGCCACGCCGAGGGAATCTGCGGCCGACGGCTTCTCACCCGACGAGCGCAAGCGCAACCCGAACTTGGTGCGGAAGATGACGAAGGCCACGAGCGGAATGAGCAAAAACGCGACCGCTCGATAGAACGTCCACTCGGCGAGCAGCCCGCGGATCAAACCGCAGAAGTCACTCACGATCGGCCAGTGCTTCTTTTCGAGGACGGCCAGCGGTCCCTTCGGGCCAAGACCGGGAATGACAATGGTCTTGCCGGAATCGAAGCCAGGAGAGTTTGTCTCTGACCCCGCACCACGACCCTTGAAGTACGCCGCGGAAAGAAACCTCGTCCAGCCGAACGCCAAGGTGTTCAGCGCAATGCCGGAGATGGTGTGATCCACCCCGAATGTCACGGTGGCCAGGGCATGTAGCGCTCCGCCGATGGCTCCGCCGATGGCGCCACCGGCCAGAGCGGCCCAGGCGCCCCAGTGGAACCCGAACAGACCAGCGAACCAGGTGCCAAGAATCATCATGCCCTCGACCCCGAGGTTGATGATGCCGGACCGCTCGGACATCATGGCTCCGAGACCAGCCATGGCGATCGGGATAGCAGCCGTGATGGTGACCGCAATGGTGAACTGAGATGTCAACGCGTTTTCGCCCGACGCCCACCGCACGATTGACAGCACGATGAAGGCGATCAGCGGCAATGAGAACGTTTCGGCGACTCTTTGGAAGGTTGCTGAACCACTTCATGCCGGCACCACTTCGGCCCGTGCTGCCGCGTCTTTGATTGCCGCAGCTTCGCCGAAGCGTCTGACCACCTCGTAGGCCACCACGGCCGAGAGCATCATGGTGCCTTGCATGATCGTGCCGATCTCCTTCGGCGGTGCGGTGGGTAGTTGCGGCAAGATCTGGGCGGCTCGTTCAATGGTGGCGAACAGCAGAGCAGCGAGGGCCACGCCACCGGCCCGGTAGCGGCCGACGATGGCGACGGCGATGCCGGCAAAGCCGAAACCGGTGGGGAACTCCTGGGTGTACTTGTGTGCGTCACTCAACAGCAGCGGCATGCCGATAAGACCGGCTATGCCGCCCGAAATCATCATCGTTTTCACGACCATCGCTTTCGAGTTCACACCTGATGCGCTCGCCGCTCCGGGGTTCACTCCGGATGCTCGCAGGTCGAATCCGAATCGGGTGCGATTGATGACGATCGAAAAGATCACACCGAGCAGCGCAGCCACCAGCACAAACGCGTACACCCGCGAACCTTTGCCGAATTGCACCAGGTCGGGGAACCAGGCTGATTTCGGCAGGGTTGTGGTGGATCGCATGCCTCCTTTCACGGAGGCGATGTGTTTCAACAAATAGCCCAAGAGGCTGGCCACGACACCGTTCAGCATGATGGTTCCGACCACGATGTTGACGTTGCGGGTGACGTTCAAGATGCCGGCAACAGCAGCCCATGCGGCACCGACGGCCATGGCGATGACCATGATGAAGAGCACGTGAAGCGGAGCAGGCAGGTTGACTTGTGCGCCGGCTGCGGCAGCCAGAATTGCGGCCAGTCGATACTGACCTTCGACGCCGATGTTGAAGACGTTCATTTTGAAGCCGATCGCAACGGCCAAGCCCGAAATGAAAAGCGGCAGGCTCTTGTTCGCAATGACGGCCCCGGAGTCTTTCGAGAAGCAGTACTTCAACATCTTGCTGAAGGCCAGGAGCGGACTGTGGCCTCCGGCGAGAAGAGCCAGCGACGTGACAATGAGGGCCAGCGCTAAGGCTGCGATGGGAGCGGCGAGTGAGTACAGCGTCTTGCGATTCATGCTGCTTCTTCGCCCCTTGCCCCTGTCATGTACTCGCCAAGCGTGCTCTTGGTGACGCTGGCTGGGTTGAGTCTGGCCACGATACGTCCCCGCAGCATGACCAGCAGCGTGTCGGAAAGGCCGATCAGTTCTTCAAGGTCGGCCGAGACCAGCAAGATGGCAAGCCCCGCTTCGCGAGCGTCTCGGAACGAATCCCACACGGCGGCCTGAGCGCCGACATCGATACCACGGGTCGGGTGTGCGGCCACAAGTACCCGAGGCTTGCTTTCCATCTCTCGCCCGACGATCAGCTTTTGTTGATTACCACCAGAAAGGGCGAGGGCCATCGTGTCGACACCGGGTGTGCGAACGTCGTAGTTCTTCACCACGTGTTCGGCCCGCTCTCGAGCCGCGCCCTGGTCGATCCAAGGGCCCTTCGCAAACGGCGGAGCGTGTTGATAACCGAGCATCACGTTTTCCCAAAGTGGTTGCGAAAGCAACAATCCATCACGTTGACGATCCTCAGGAATGAAGCCGAGCCCCATATCGCGGCGTTCCCGGGTATCGATTCGAGCGAGGTCGCTGCCCGCCATCATGATGCGGCCCGACGTTGGTTTGTGCGTGCCGAGGATGAGGTCGAGCAGTTCGGTCTGTCCGTTGCCTTCAACCCCGGCTATGCCGACGATCTCCCCCTTGTGAACGGTGAACGAAATGTTGGACAGTGTGGGGCGGCTGCCCGCCGCTCCGGCCAAGGTAAGGTCAACGACATCAAGCGCCACGTCGGTGGTGACGGTGCTGGTGCGGGTCTCGGGGCTGGGTAGCTCGCTGCCTACCATCATCTCGGCGAGGTCGCGTGCGGTGACGTCAGCTGGTTTCGTAGTACCAACGGTCTTGCCCCGGCGGATGACGGTGATCTCATCAGCTATCGACAACACCTCGTCAAGCTTGTGCGAGATGAACACGATAGTGACGCCCTGGGCCGTGAGTTCACGCAGTGAATCAAAGAGCTCGTCCACTTCCTGCGGTACGAGCACGGCTGTTGGCTCGTCGAGGATGATGATGCGGGCACCGCGGTAGAGCACTTTCAGAATCTCTACTCGTTGGCGTTCTCCGACGCCGAGGTCGCTCACGTAGTCCTCGGGGTCGATGTTCATGCCGTTGGCTTTGGCCAACGCAGCAATGTCGCTCTTGGCCTTGCGGTCGTTTAGCTGCACACCACTCATGGGTTCGGACCCGAGGATGACGTTCTCCCACACCGTGAGGTTGTCGGCCAGCATGAAGTGCTGGAACACCATGCCGATCCCGTGGTTGATGGCGTCCTTCGGGCTCTTGAAGTGCTGCTCTGCGCCGTTGACGATGATGTGACCTTCATCGGGCTTTTGCGCGCCGTAGAGGATCTTCATCACCGTTGATTTGCCGGCGCCGTTCTCTCCGACCAAGGCGTGAATAGTGCCGGGACGCACCGTGAGGTTCACGCCGTCGTTGGCAACCACGCCGGGGAAACGCTTCACAATGTCGACCAGTTGAATGGCCGGAGATACAGAAGGGGCGTCGGCAGCGCTGCCGACGCCCCCAGGTCGGTCGTTAGTCACGACCGTAGTTTTACTCGGTATTCGTCAGCCCTTGCTGGGAACAGTGATCTTTCCAGAAGCAATGTCGGCTTTCGCTGCATCAAGCTTGGCCTTGATGTCATCGACGAAGCCACCGGTGGTGGAGTAGTCGACGCCGCCGTCCTTGGCGGCGAACACCCGAACGCCACCCTTGAACGAGCCACCGGCCGCAGCCTTCATGGTCTCGTACACCGCAACGTCAACGTGCTTGATCATCGAGGTGAGGATGAACGGGGCCAGGTCGGGGTTGACCGTGGTGGCCTGGTCGGAGTCGACGCCGATGGCCCACACCTTCGAGCCCTTGGCACTGAATTCCTTGGCCGCACCAAAGAGGCCGTCACCCGAACCGCCAGCAGCGTGGTACACCACATCGGCGCCACCCTCGTACTGCGAGAGCGCGATGGTCTTGGCCTTCGCCGGATCGCCGAAGCCAGAGAAGTCACCGGCGGGCGAGATGTACTTCATGTCGACCTTCATGGCCGGGTCAACCGACTTTGCGCCTGCTTCGAAACCAACGGCGAAGTCCTGGATAAGAGGAATGTCAACACCGCCGATGAAGCCGACGTGCTTGGCCTTCGACTTGAGACCGGCGGCAACACCGACGAGATAAGAGCCTTCGTTGGCCTTGAAGACCAGGCCAGACACGTTGGTTGCTTTCTCGATCGTTGAGTCGACGATACCGAACTTGATGTTGGGGTTGGCCAGGGCGGTCTTTTCCATCTCCTCGGCCCAGGCGAAGCCGACGCCGATGATGAGGTCGTTCTTGGCGTCAACGGCCAACTTCAGCTGTTCGGCTGCGTCGGTGCCGGTACGGACCTGCTCGGTAACGGTGTAACCGAATTCCTTCTTCGCCTTATCGAGGCCAATGGCCGCCGAGTCGTTGAAGCTCTTGTCGCCGCGACCCTTTAGGTCAAACAGGATGGCCATCTTCTTGGCTCCGCCACCAGCAGCGGGGGCCGCTGTGGTTGCGCCAGCCGCTGGCGCCGCGGTGGTTGCGGCAGCAGCCGTGGTAGCCGTTGCTGCGGCGGTTGTTGCCGCCCCAGCGGCGGTGGTGGCGGCAGGTGCCGTGGTGGTTTTGCTTGAGCCGCAGGCTGCTGCGGTCATGGCAAGAATGATGCCGAGGCCGCTAAGCGCGACCTTCTTGGATGTCTGCATATGTCTCCCCTTATTTGGACTGTTCGTACAAGTTTAACCAGCAAACAGCTCCGCATGGAGCCTCAAGGTCGATCGTTTGTCACTCCAACAGGTTCCGCCGGGCGGCCCAGGCGGTCAATTCGTGGCGGTTGGAGAGTTGGAGTTTCCGCAACACCGCCGACACGTGCGTCTCGACGGTCTTTACCGACAGAAATAATCGGCTGGCGATTTCGCGATAGGTGTAGCCACGGGCGATCAGCTGCAGCACCTCCTTCTCCCGGGGCGAAAGGCGATCCATTTCGTCGTCGGTAACCGGGCTGGGTGCTGAAGAAAAAGCATCAAGGACGAAACCGGCCAGGCGCGGCGAAAAACCGCGTCGCCGGCGTTGACTCGTTCAATCGCATCAATCAGGTCGTCGGTGGCGATGTTTTTGGTGACGTACCCGCGGGCCCCGGCGCGAATGACCGCGATCACGTCCTCGGGCACGTCGCTGACCGACAGTGCGAGAAACCGCACGCCGGGCTCGGTCTCGTGCACGGCCGGTGGCACGAGCGCGCCCCCGCCTCCTGGCATGTGCACATCGAGCAGGACGACGTCGGGCTTGTGTTCGGTGATCACTGCAATGGCCGAGGTTGCATCAGCCGCCTCACCGACCACATCGACTCGGCCTTCGAGCTCGGCGCGAACACCGGCACGGAACAGCCCGTGGTCGTCCACCAGCACGACCCGGATCATGCGTCGCTCCGTGAGCGAGGCAGGTGCATTTCGACTTCGGTGCCTTCGCCCGGTGTGGATGCAATCTCTGATGTTCCGCCCAGTCGGGTCAAGCGGCCGCGGATCGACTCGCGAATGCCGGCGCGATCATCGGATACTGCAGTCGGCTCGAAGCCGCATCCCCTGTCGCGCACGAACACCGTCGTGGCCTCCGGAGTGTTCTCAACGTAGAGCGAAACGGTCGCGACGCCCGCATGCTTGGCGGCGTTCACCAGTGCCTCGCGGGTGGCTTCGCTCAAGGCGCGAGTGGCTTGGTCAAGCGGTCGATCACCGACATGCACCGTTTCAATCGTCACACCGTGCCTTGCCTCAACGTCACGCGCCACTGCCTCCATCTCGCCGCGGACGGTTGCCTCGCCGGGAGTCGTGCGACCGTAGAGCCAGTCACGCAATTCGTGCTCCTGCTGACGCGCCAGTTTCACGATGGCATCTGGGTCGTCGGCCTGTCGCTGAATGAGCGTCAGGGTCTGCAGCACAGAGTCATGCAGGTGAGCGGAAAGCTCTGCTCGTTCTTCGCCACGAATACGTTCGCGTCGTTCGTCGGAAAGCTCTCGCCCGACCTTCAACACCCACGGCCCGGCGGTCAGCACCAGCCCGACGATGACCGCGCTCGCTGCTGCGATCACACCGCCAATTTGGGAAGAGGACCCGGTGGTGATGGTGAGAAGCGCGATGCCGATCACACTCAACGCCAACCCTAGAATGACTCGCGGAAGGGGTGGGGGATTGCGCACCAACTTGGTGATGCGACGCGCTTCGGCTGCGGAGTCTGGCCGTCGCAACCACACCACAAGCGAACCGGCTACCAGCAACGCAATGGGCCAGGCCAGTGCGTCACCGACCCACACATGGAGTCGGCGCAAAATGAACAACGCCGCCAGTGTGAAGCACAGCACTGCCCACGAACGCCGAGTAGTTGCCACCGTTGCCGCCGCAAGGGGAGTTTGGGTCGGCGTCTCCGCAAAGGCCAAAGCCATCAAATAGAGCGCGATGCCGGCACCGCCTGCCACCGACAGCAGAACGAATGCGGCTCGAACGGCGAGGGCATCCACACCCCAGCGGGTGGCGATGCCCGCCGCTACGCCCGCCAAGACTCGATCGTTGCTGGAACGGGCAAAACTGCGGCGGCCGGGTGCCGCCGGGGTGGCCGACATGTGTCTATCGTCGCACTCCTCACAGGTCGATGTCATCAGGGACCACCCTGGGAACCAAATCAGGGTACGAAGCGGGCCTTGCCCGATACCGTGGTCGGTCAGCGAGGCGCATGCTCGTTCCATGAACCCGATGACCGACAACGAATTCCGTAACCCTCTCCCTCCGCCCATACCGCCTGTTCCCCCCGTGCGGCACCTGTACCGCGCCGTCGACAAAAAGCGCTGGCTCGGCGTCGCCAAGGGTCTGGCCGACTACACCGGCGCCCCCGTGGCTGTCCTGCGCTGGGCGTTCTTCTTGCTGTCGTTTGCAGGCGGGCTTGGCCTGTTTGCGTATTTGGCTGCCGCGGCGCTCATCCCAAAGGTTGGTGAGGTCAACTCGCTCGGCGAGCGCGTCTCTGGCGGTCGACCTGATCGACTCCTCGCCGTCATTGCGGGCATTGCGCTCGCTGCCTATGCGCTCTTCAACGGCGGCTCATTCGACCTGCTGGCCGTCGCCGTACTCGGTAGCGCCGGGTACTACTTGTGGACGAAGGATCGTCCAGCGGTTCCCCGGCCCAGCGGTGGCGTACCCACATGGCCACAGCCGGTCGCCAGTACCCATGTCACTGCCGGCCAGCCCGTTCAGGAAACGCCGGATTGGCAGACCTGGAAGCCTGATGTTGATCTGCACGATCACGACGGCTTCGTGCCGCCGCCGTACGTCGCACCGTCCGTGCCTGTTCCGCTTCCCGTGGTTCCTCGCAGGAAGGGATGGGGCTGGGCATCATTCGCCGCGTCGATTGGGACGATGGTGGTGCTGTCACCGTTCACCAACGTGTTCAACGTCCTCTTCAGCGGGTTCGTCGTGTTACTCGTCGGGTTTGTGGTCGGGCTGTTGGCCCGTCGACCATCGTGGGCGCTGTTGCTGCCGCTGCTCGCGCTCCTGACCCTGCTGCCGTTTGCCCGGTGGTACTCCAGCGCCGGGGTGCCGCTCGACGGCAGGTCCGGCGAGTTGATTCTGCGCGCCGCCGATGTCAACGGCGATCCGGCCGAGCGCGCTCTTTCCGCCGGACACATCAAGGTCGATCTGCGCGGCGTCACGACACCACAACCATTGAAGTACCGCGTTGGTGCCGGTCAGATCGAAGTGCTTGTACCGAGCAATGTCGGTTACACGTTGCGCAGTGAGGTGAGCCTCGGCGACGTGAAGATCGGTGACCAGGACACCGGCGGCACCAGTGTGCACATTGACCGCACAAACAAGCCGGATGGTGCCATCCGCACGATCGATCTCGATCTCAAGGTCGGTATCGGCAACATCACCATCGTGCAGACTGAGCCCGAGCTCGGCAAGAGCTGATGCTCTTCGTCAGTCTGGCTCCGCTCACTCTTCTCGCCGTCTCTCTCCTGGTCGCCACGCATGATGCATCGGCTCCGTCCGACGGACTATCCGAGTGCGAGCACGTCGGGCAGGGATTGGTCGGAGATGAGTGAGAGGGCTTGTACGGCGCGGGTCATAGCGACGTACAACACCCGAGCCCCGCGTTGGGTGCCGTCGAGGATGTCGCCGGGGTTCACCAGCACCACGCCGTCGAACTCGAGGCCCTTGACGACCTCGGGGGAGAACACCGGCACCTCGGCCCGCTGCACGTCCTGCACCCGTTGCACGGGTTGCCAACCGGCCGCCACGAGCGCGTTCTCGATGTCGTCCCGCACGTCGTCGGGCGCAATCACCGCGGTGAGTTTGTGGTGGTGCTTCAACGCCGTCACCTCGGCCACGACGGCTGCTGCGAGCTGGTCGACGTCGGTGATGCGTACGGCCGGCGGCGCGCCTTCGGTTCGAGCCGAACGACTGGCGGGCACGGTCACGCCGGTACTCGGCAGCAGTCGGTTGGCAACGTCGAGCACAGCGGCCGGGACGCGGTAGCCGATGGTGAGATGCTCGACACGGTTGTCGGCTGTGCCAGAGCCGAGCCACTGCAGCACGTCGGTCCAATCCTCCTGACCGGCGGCACCGGTTGACTGGGCAAGGTCACCGAGGATGGTGAACGAACGAGCGGGACAACGGCGCCCGATGGCAATGAGGGCAAGCGCGGAGTGGTCCTGCGCCTCATCCACCACGATGTGGCCAACGGTTGTCGGCGACCCGTTCAGCTGGTTGTTGGCCTCGTCCACCAACACCTGATCGGCCGCCGTCCACGCCTTCTTGCGACCCACCCTGGTCAGCAACAGCTGCTGTTCATCAGGCGTGTACAGACCTTCGGCTGCCGCGGCGAGGAGGTCGGCGTTCGAGAGCAGTTTCTCGATCAAGGCCTTCGGCTGCACGAGGGGCCACGCCTTGTCGAGGGTGGTGCGCAATGCGTCAGCCTTGGCGTTGTCCTTGCCCGACCGGCGGCGCATCTCGTTGGTCATGATGGCCTTGAGCCCGACTCTCCTCCGGTTGATCGGCTGCTGCGAATCAAGCGCTTGATCAATCCAGTTGCTCATGTCTTCGGGCTCGATCACGACGGTGCGTACGCCAAGTGGAACACGCACGGCGGTGACGGGACGAACAATGGCCTGCCGAGCCGCTCGCCCGATCACATCCGCCATCCGGGCCGAGCCTTTCAAGCGGGCCACCTCGACCGTGTCGTCTCCGTCGATCGGCACCTTCGGAATGCACAGGTCGAGCAACGTCTGCTGCTGCACCGATCGCTCGCCAAGCGACGGCAACACGTTGCCGATGTAATCAAGGAACACCTTGTTCGGCCCGATCACCAACACGCCCGTGCGAACCAACTCACGCCGATGTTGGAACAGGAGGTACGCAGCGCGATGGAGACCAACGGCGGTCTTTCCTGTGCCGGGGCCACCCTGTACGACCAGGCAACCTTCAAGTGATGAACGGATGACAACGTCCTGCTCGCCCTGAATGGTGGCGACGATTTCGCGCATCGCACCCGTTCGAGCCGCACCGATTTCGGCCAGCACTGGGTCGGGGATACCGCTGCCGACGCCGCTCTCGTCGGCGTCATCGAGATGCTCATCGAGATAGGTGGTGATCTCGCCTTCGGTCAACATGAAGCGGCGCCGGAACTTGAGTCCGAGCGGGTCGATACCGGTTGCTCGGTAGAACGGCGCCGCAATTCCGGCCCGCCAATCCACCACCAGCGGGTCGTGCTTCTCATCCTCGATGTGGCGTCGACCGACATACCAGCGCGCGCCCTCCTCATCATCGATGCGGCCGAAAAAGTCGCCCGCGCCGGGGGAGCGCAGATCGGCAACGGCTTCCTCCACCGTCATCTCCACGTACTCCTGCGTGATCTCGTCAGCCGCCGTGTGATTCTCAATCGCCGCCAGCAACTGCGTGATCATCCGCTGCCGATGATGGCGTGATGAAGCTAAATGCTCCTGCTCAGCGACCAGGTCAGGAAAGAGTGCCGCCGCATCAGCCATAGGGCCGAACACTCTACCCGCCTCGCCCGAACCTCCCGAGCCAGTCGCTTGCGGCAATCGCTGTAACGTATGGCCATGTCCTCGCTGCTTGGCGATCCTGCGATTTCTCTCGCCAGGCTCAGCGTCGCGCAGTACCACCAGATGGTCGCAAGCGGCGTGCTGCTCGACGGCGATCCGCTTGAACTCTTCGAGGGAGTGTTGGTCGAGAAGATGACCGAAGGTCCGGCGCACGCCTTTCGTATCACCCGACTCACCCGATTGCTCCTCCAGGCAGTCGGAGACGGGCCATGGCAGGTTCGAGTTCAGAACCCGATCTCAACGCTCGACTCCGAACCGGAGCCCGATCTGGCGATCGTCGCAGACCTCGACTATTCGCTGCGTCACCCAACCGGCTCAGAAATCGAAGCCGTGATCGAAGTTGCCGGGT
This sequence comes from uncultured Acidimicrobiales bacterium, assembly GCA_963791625.1. GTDB lineage: Bacteria > Actinomycetota > Acidimicrobiia > Acidimicrobiales > Ilumatobacteraceae > JANMCE01. The sequence goes on along the minus strand of CAWBTA010000015.1, from coordinate 228,446 downwards.
CGTCACTCGCCCGTGATCGTTCGTCGAAGCAGCGCATCTACGCCAACGCCGACATCGGTCACTACATCATCGTCAATCTGCCCGACAACGTCATCGAGTCCTACACGGCGCCGATCAGCGGAGACGACGCTCGGTTTGGCCGCCATGAAACCCTGACCTCCGGCCGCCTCGACATCGGGCCTGTGTCGGTCGACGTTGCTGAACTGCTGGGCTGACAACCGGCACTCGTCCTCGGCCATCCCCGACAGTTACGCGGGGTCATTCTAACGTTGGGGTACCGTGCTCTTCCCTACTATCCAGTTCGGCATCTTCTTTCCGATCGTGTTCATCGGCTCGTGGCTGCTGCGCCCACAACCGCAGCGCTGGAAGCTGTTCATGATCGCTGCCAGCTATGTGTTCTACGCGTTCGCCTTCAAGGGCTCGTGGTTGCCGTGGGATACCGGAAACCGATGGAAGTACCCGGCCCTGTTGTTGCTGGTCACGGTCATAAACCAGGTGTTCGTGGTCGGCATTTTCCAGGCTCGCAACGACGTCACCCGCAAGATTTGGGTATACGTCGCGGTCATATCCGACCTCAGTGTGCTGGCCTACTTCAAGTACTACAACTTCGGGCGAGACAACTTCGGGCCGCTGCTCAGCTGGCTGCCCAAGCGCCAAGTCATCTTGCCGGTGGCCATTTCGTTCTTCATTTTCCAGGCGCTCAGCTATGTGATCGACGCCTACCGAGGCAAGGTGAAGCCGACCCAGTTGATCGACTTCGCCACGTACCTGTGCTTTTTCCCGCACCTCGTCGCCGGGCCGATCGTGCGGGCCACCGAGTTCCTGCCGCAGTTGCGAGTCCGGCCCGATCCGCGGTTCATCGACGCGTCGCACGCGTTCCGTTTGATCGTGGCGGGCATGTTCAAAAAGGTCGTCATCTCGGCCTATCTCAGCCACTCGATTGCCGATCAGGTCTTCACGAACCCCAAGGGTCACAGCGCCCTCGAAACGCTGTTCGGCATCTACGCCTACGCGTTGCAGATCTATGCCGACTTCAGCGGCTACACCGATATCGCCATCGGCATCGCCCTGCTCATGGGTGTGCGTTTCCCGAAGAACTTCGACTCGCCGTATACCGCCACCAGCCTGCAGGACTTCTGGCGACGGTGGCACATGAGCCTGTCGCGCTGGTTGCGCGACTATCTCTACATACCCCTTGGCGGCAGCCGAAAGGGCACGGCTCGCACCTACGTCAACTTGGCGCTCACCATGCTGATCGGTGGCCTGTGGCACGGCGCGGCGTGGCGGTTTGTGATCTGGGGAGGCATCCACGGCGTCGGTCTTGCGGTCGAGCGGTTCATGAACCAGGCGCGTGGCATCACCGACGACGCACCGATCGAGAGCGGCTTCCTACCCAGGCGGCTGGTCGGGTGGGTCGTCACCTTCCACATCGTCTGTTTCGCCTGGGTTTTCTTCCGGGCCGAGAAGTTGTCCCTGGCCTACGACGTGCTCGGGCGGTTGGTGTCGGGATGGGGAAGCCCATCGCCGTTGGTGACCCCGCTACTCGCTGCCGTTCTGGCCATCATGATCTTCAGCCAGTTCGTGCCCGAAGGTTTTATGAAGATGGTGCAGTTCCGCTTTTCCACCATGCCCGTCGTGTTTCAGGGCCTTACCCTCGCTGTCTGTTTCTTCTTTATTGACCGGCTCGCGCCCATTGGGGTGCAGCCCTTCATCTACTTTCAGTTCTAGTGATGAGCGAAACGCACGGTGATGCCGATCGCCGCCGCCCGATTTCTGCGGGCAGTGTGGCCAAGATTGGGGTCATCCTCTACGTGTTGTCGGCATTGCTGAACAGCTCAAACCTGGAGCAGATGGCCATCCGCCTGCCCCTCAGCTCACCCACACGGGGCCCGGCCCTTTCGCTCACCAAGGCACTGCACCGTGTGTCGAGCACGCTGCGGCTCACCGAGCCGGGGGTGCGCGTCGATGCCTACCGGGGTATCACGTCTCCGACCACAGCTGGCGAGGGCGGTGCCTTCGGTCCAGAGCCCGCATCGGTCGAGCCCGACTCGCCGTCGGTGACCGAGCCCGGTGCAACGGAAGGGTCCGTTGATACGACGGTTCCGGCCGAGGCAGCACCCACAACGCCACCCGAAACTGCCCCGCGCCCAGCCACCGCCGCCGATCCGGCGCGGCTGTATATCGGCGGCGACTCGTTGGTACAGGGCTGGGGGGCGGTGCTGCAACGCCTGGCCGTCGCGACCAAGGTGGTCGATTCCCGCTCGGTTGACTACAAGGCTGCTACCGGCCTGTCTCGTCCCGACAGTTTCGACTGGCCGTCACGACTCGTGCAGCAGATGACCGCGTTGCGCCCGCAGATTGTGGTGGTCGGTTTCGGCGGCAATGACGCGCAGGGTTTGCTCATTGACAAAAGGCCGTTTCAGCCCGGCTCACCGGAATGGAGCGGGGAGTACGCCGTTCGGGTCGGTGCCACCATGGATTATCTGTTGCGAGACGGTCGCAAAGTCATCTGGGTCGGAACGCCGATGCCGGAAGACCCGACGGACTTTGTGCGCCAGAACATCATCAACCAGATCTATCGCGACGAGACCGCCAAGCGATCCGGCGTCACCTTTGTCGACACGTGGACCCTGTTCGAGAGTCCCGAGAACAGCTACGCGGCCTACCTGATTGATGATGATGGACAGGCCAAGTTGATGCGCCAGAGTGACGGGTTTCACCTGAGCGTTCCGGGTGCTGAACGACTCGGTCGCTACGTCTTCGCCGAACTCCAAAAGAGCTCGACGCACGTGCCGCAAAAAACTGATCGCATCCCATTGTGGGAATCTGGGTCGATTGGCTCTTTTGCGTCGATTTGAGCGGGTCGTGCGGCTCATTCGGCGGAAAGGTGCTGGCGTTGCGGTGGGGCACCGACGAATACTGATGGGCGGATGTCATCCACGACCCGGGCCGGGTCGCCGGATGATCGCTCAAATCGAGACGACGAGCGCTCTTGGCTTGGTCAGCAGGTGATACGCACGGGAGCGGCGGCTCTGGTATCGACCAGGTTCCGGGTGTCTCGGTCGTCTCGCCTTGCAAAGCTACGACCGAAGGCTGACGAAGTTGCCCTCGTAGCGCCAACCTTGCGGATCCATGACCATGCGGTGGCGCTCACCGGGCAGGGTGGCGTCGTCGGCTTCGTAGCCGGCGTCACCCGTCCACATGGTGAGGCGGACATCATCCACGACGCCCATCCGGGTGCGGAACTCTGGTGTGGGTCGCGTCCGCTCGGCGGTCAGAAGCGCGGCGGTGCTGGATGAGCCGAGAGTTGGTAGAGGGTCATCCATGTCGGGCGCGGCCAGTTCGACTTCGCCCCGGTCGCGGCGGGCGAGCACTTCGTTCGGGGTGAGCCAGGCGTGGTCGTGGATCTCGTGACCATCGACGGTGACGTCGCCTGCCGTGGCTGCGGCGACGAAGAACCAGGTGCCAAACCGCTTGGGTTGGGAGGGTGGAGGCTCCCAGTACGAAAGCGTTACGAGGTCCGAAATGTGAAGCGCAATGTCGGCTTCCTCCGCAGCTTCCCGAACGGCGGCGCGACGATAAGGGTCGAGCGAATCGGTGTCGGCAGGCGCATAGTCATGCGGGTCGACTTTGCCACCAGGGAAAACCCAGTGACCCCCAAATGCTCCGGTGGAGGATCGGTGCAGCATCAACACCTGGGGACCCACACGTGCGTCGCGTACGACCACTACGGTCGCGGCAGGAATCAGGTGGCGTTCTTCCATGATTGGTCGACTGTACGAGATTGTTGAAGGTTTCGGGAACTGAACCCTGAGGAGGGAACGTCAGAATGAACATGCGAACCTCACCCGTTTCCAAGCTCACGCTCTCGGCCGTTTCGGCCGCGCTTGTCTTGTCGGCTTGCTCCGGCTCAAAGGCATCGACCAGCGGGCCAACCGTCCTGCCCGGCCCGACGTCGTCGGGTTCGTCCGGTTCGACTGGTTCGCCCAGTTCGTCGGGCTCGCCCAAGCCGTCTTCCTCATCGTCTGGCTCGTCTTCCTCATCGTCGGGCGGAGGCGGGGCGGGCGGACGTTTCCTGCGCTACGAGGCCTTCGACGGCTGCAAGAGCCTGCTCGCCTACCTGCAGGAGTCGGCCCTCAAGCGGGTCGGGCCGTACGGATTCAACACCGGGTACGGTTACCCGGGCGGCCCAGTTTTCGCCGAGGGTGCAGCGGGGGTGCCCACCACCGCTGCAGCGGCTGCGGCCACGACCGCGGCGCCAGCCGCCCGACAGTCTGGCTCGGCACCCACCTCGAAGACGGCAACGGCACCGGGAGTCGCCGGTGACTCCTCTGGCACGAATACGCAAGAGGCAGGCGTCGACGAGGGTGACACCGTGGAGAACGACGGCCGCTATGTCTACGCCGTGGTGGACTCGGCTCGACTGCAGATCGTTGACACCACCAACTCCACCAAGGTGGCGACGGTTGATCTGCCACCGGGTCAGCAGCAGATCATTCTTGACGGCAAGCGCCTTGTCGTCGTGACCGGTGGCTGGGGCGACATCCAGCTCAGAGTCTTCGGTGCCATGCCCTACCGTGGCTACGGAGGCGGCGCCTCCACCGTTACAGTGTTCGACGTCAGCGACCCGACCAAGCCAACCATGACCAGCCAGTCCACGCTTGAGGGCGATGCGTTGGCCGTTCGGGCCGCGGGCAACACCGTGCGCATCGTGGTGCGTTCCGGCTTCGGTGATCGTCTCCCGCTTTTGCAGCCGGCCATTGCCGGCAAGGCCGCGGAAGACAAGGCCAAGGCGCTCAACGAGCAAGCCATCAAGGACTCCAAGATCGAGGACTGGTTGCCCCGCTCGGCCAGCGGCAGGCCCGGCTCGATCGGTACGCCAGCCTCAGCGCTCGAATGCAACCAGATGGGCCGTCCTGGTGAATTCGGCGGCCTCGGCCTCACGTGGGTCGCCTCGGTCGACCTGAAGACCGACAATCCCAAGGTCGTCGGTTCGGCCGGTGTCGTGGCCGAAGGGTCCACGGTGTATTCGAGCGAGAAGTCGCTCTACGTAACCACCACTCGTTGGCAGGAGTCACCGGATCCGGCGGTGCAGCCGATCAATCCCGACCCACCCAAGACTGCGGTGCATGCGTTCGATTTCAACGGCGAACTGGTGTCGTACAAGGCGTCGGGTCTCATTGATGGCGTGCTGCTCAACTCGTATTCGATGAGCGAGTTGAACGGCAATCTCCGCATTGCCACCACCGATCAGGCGGCCAACTTCGGCTCCGCCCAATCGAGCGGCGTGCGGGTGTTGGCCCGCAAGGGCGACACGCTTGAGCAGATCGGTTCAGTGACCGGCCTCGGGGCGACCGAGCAGATCTATGCTGTTCGCTTTATCGGCGACCTCGGCTACGTCGTCACCTTCCGCCAGACCGATCCGCTCTACGTCATCGACCTCAAGGACCCCACCAATCCCAAGGTCGCCGGTGAGTTGAAGATCCCCGGATTCAGCTCGTACCTCCACCCCTTTGGTGAGGGTTATCTGCTCGGTGTCGGCCAGGGGGGAACTGACGAGGGCCGGGTAACGGGCCCGCAACTGTCACTGTTCGACGTGCGGGACCCATCGAAGCCCACGCAGGTGGCCACCCTTCCCATCGGGCAGGGTTTCACTGAGGCGCAGTACGACCCGCACGCATTCCTTCTCTGGGAGAAGACCGGTCAGGTTGTGGTGCCGGTGCAGAGCTACGGCCAGCCGAACCAACTGACCGGTGCCATCGTCGCCAACGTGACGCCGACGTCGCTGACCGAGCAGGGCCGGGTCAAGGGTCTGCTGCAGCCTGGAGCGGAAGAGCAGCAGCGCCAGATTGACGAGCAGTGCAAGCAGTACCCGGACGCCTGCTACCGACCCGACTTCTCCATGCCGTTCACCCGCTCGATGATCGTCGACAACAAACTGGTGCTCGTTGCCTACAGCGGATTGGAGATCGTGGCTCTCGACACACTTGCGCCGCTCGGCTCCGTCAACTTCAACGCATGATCTCGTCGGTGGCGTGGCAAACGGGGAAGGAAGGGCCAGAATGGGTACATGGAACGGCCGAACGACGGTGAAGACGTCAAACTTGAGCACGACAACGGATGGGCGGCGTACGAGAACGTCCAGCAGTTTCTGCAGGTAGACGGCTGGTTTCCGGACGACGTTGAGGGTCTCACGGCCTTTTCGGCCCGCTACGTCGGCACCCACGCCGAGTTCCGGGTAGTCGCTCACATCAACGTCGAACTTGAGCAAATCTACGTGTACGTGATCTTCTCCGAATCAGTGCCTGCAGAACGTCGCCCGGCCGTGGCCGAGTTGCTCACGCGCTGCCAATTACGGCTTGCGGATCGGCAACTTCGAGATGGATTTCCGCGACGGAGAAGTGCGTTACAAGGCCAGCCTCGATTTCGAGGGCGCTACCCTGACGCATCCGCTGTTGAAGAATCTGCTCTATCCCGCCGTGCAAACCTCCGACCGCTACTTCCAGTCGGTCATGCAGGTCGCCTTCGCCTGTGCCGAGCCTGAAGCTGTGATCGGCGAGGTCGAAGGCCGCCCCGTCGTCGGCCCGGAAGACGACTGAGGCGCCACGGGTCGCTAGCCTCGGCCCATGGCTCTCGTTCTCTACTCGGTCGTTGATGGTGTCGCAACGCTCACGCTCAACAACTCGGCTGAACGCAATACCCTGACGCAGCCGATGGTCGAGGAAATTGTGGCGGCCATGGACACGGCCGAGGCCGATCGGAACGTCGGCGCACTGATCATCACCGGGACGGCTCCGGCGTTCTGCGCGGGTGCCAATTTGGGCAATCTGAGCGAGGCAACCGGCGACAGTCTCAAGGTGATCTACCAGGGCTTCCTGCGGGTGGCAAACAGCCCGCTGCCAACGATCGCCGCCGTCAATGGCGCTGCGGTCGGCGCGGGCATGAACATGGCGCTTGGGTGCGACGTGCGCCTGGCAGCCAAGTCGGCCAAGTTCGACACCCGCTTCATGCAGATCGGCCTACACCCCGGCGGTGGCCACACGTGGATGCTGCGCCGCATCGTCGGCCCGCAAGCAGCAGCTGCGGCGATCTTGTTCGGTGAAATTCTCAACGGCGAGGAAGCTGCTCGCATCGGTCTCGCGTTTCGTTGCTACGAGGACGACGAGCTTCTCGCCAGCGCCCAGAAGATGGCGGCCCGAGCGGCATCGGCACCCCGGGAGCTGATCGAAGTCACCAAGGCGACCATCCGGGACATGGCTGGCGTTGCCACTCACGACCAAGCCGTCGAGCGTGAGCTCACCCCGCAGCTGTGGAGCACCCAGCAGCAATTCTTCCGAGATCGCATCGCCGCCCTCCAAGCCAAAATCTCCTCAAAGAACCCTTCATAACCACGCGGCCGTGAGGTCGGTTTCGCGGGCTTCCCATTCCTCGACGGTGATGCCGTAGCGCACGTGGTCTTCCCAGAGGCCGTTGATTTCCAGGAAGCGTTCGGCCACGCCTTCCTCGCGGTAGCGGAGCTTCTCCATGACGCGGCGGCTGTTGGTGTTGCGGGGAATGATGTCGACTTCGAGGCGGTGCAGATGTAAGTCGTCGAACGCGAACTTGGTGACGACCGCGACGGCTTCAGACATGTAGCTGCGCCCTGCTCGGGCTTCATCGATCCAGTAGCCGACGTACGCCGATTGAAACGCTCCCCGCACGACGTTGTTGAGGTTGATCTCCCCGCAGAATGCCCCGTCAACGAAGATGCCAAGCCCGTAGGCGATGCCCTGCTGGCGCTCGCGTTCGTGGGTGGTGCACCGGTTGTTGAACAGGCTTCGATCACGAGTCGGGTCGATGGGGCTCGGTTGGGTTTGCGGCTCCCAGATGCGAAGCCATTCGGCGTTGCGGCGCCGCACCTCGCTCCACTCGGCGAAGTCCGACGCCACCAGTGGCCGCAGCATGACGCGTCGTCCATACAGCCTGATCACGATGAGCCGTTCAGCATGTCGGCCACGGGGCCGTCCACGTGTTCAAGGGCGATTTCGTGAAGACACAGGCGTCGCATGATCGCCACCGCGATGCAGCAGCCGCCGACGATGACGGAGGCGTGCTCGATCGGAAGGCCCGGGTTGTGGCGTCGGTCGTCCAACGTCTCGGTGGCGAGGGTACGGTACACGTCCTCGGCCGCGTCTCGACTGAGCCGGAACCCCTCGATCTCGGGTGCCGACTCGGGAACTCCCAGCTCTACCGCAGCCAGGATCCGGGTGGTTCGACCCAGGCCGATCGCATGGCTGCAGTGTGCCACCTCTGGCAGTTCTCGCAACACATCGTCCAGGTAGTTCTGCACCATGGCAATCGCGTTCGACAGCTCCTCGGCGCGAGGCGGATCACTACCGAGCTCATCTCGGGTCAGCTGCACGCAGCCGAGCGGAATCTCGTACATGCGGGGCGCGTCGTCGCCCGCCACGACAAACTGGGTGGTGTGATCGGCCACATGGACGTACAGCGTGCGCTCGGTCATGCCGATGCTTGCTGTTCGGCCAGCCGACGAGCAACCCAGGCGCCAACCGGATCGGGTCCGCCGGCGAGATACCAGGCGTAATGGGCATGGAGACACTTCACACCCTGACGCGTGCCAGCCACTCCGCCATACGGGCGTGGCCCGACGTGATCCTCAGGGATAAGTGCATCACGCTCGGCCGCATAGAGCGCATGGGCGCGCTCGACCTCGGCCGGCTCGATGTCGGCTTCGGCCTGGCGAACACCGCCGGTGGATTCCAGGCGACCAACGGCTCGTATCTCGGCGTGGCCGATGAGCCAGTAGCGCGTCGGCATGGGGGTGCCATCGTCCATCAACGGCGCGTTGGTGATGACTACCGGAAGCCCCGACGCGTCTCGGACCACGACCTCAAAAGCGCCCTGCGGCGTGCGCCCAAGAAGTTGCGTGACAGCGGTCAGATCATCCATCCGGTGGGGCAGATGCTCAGCTGCGTCGACGACGGAACAGCCAGATGAGCAACAGGAGAGCAACGGCTCCGAGGGGGGCGAACTTCTTCAGCATGACGCTGCCAGCGGTGTCGAGCAGGTCGAGCGGCTCGACTTCCTTCGATTCGATCTTACGAATGGTCGGCTTCGTCGGCTCGGCGGTAGCAGCCGTCTCAGCTACCGGAGAGGTGAGGGTCGTTGCATCTGCAGCAGCTTCGGTTGTAGCCGTGGTATCGGCGACAGCGGCGAGCGGAGCGGCGGCGACCGTCGCTCCGGCAACGGGCTGATTCAGCACCGTGGTCTCCAGGTTGTCTACGAACTGTACGAGCAGTTTGTTGCTCACATCGGCCAGCGCGCCACGGCCGAACTGGGCGACCTTGCCCGTGATGTTGAGATCAGTGGTGACGACCACCTTGGTGGACGACGCGGTCGCCTCGGTGAGCTGGGCGGTGATCAACGCGTCCGCGTTGCCCTTCCCGCCAAGATCACGGCCCTTGCCGCGGAGCACGGCCTTGTGATTGACGTCATCCTTTTCGACAAAGTGCGCCTCGCCTTTGAACTGAGCGAGGATCGGGCCGACCTTCACCTTGACCTGGCCGCGGTAGGTCTCGCCCTCGACTTCTTGCAGTTGGGCTCCGGGCAGGCAGGGGGCGATGAGTTCCACGTCAGTCAGCGTGACCCAGGCCTTCTCAATCGGCACGTTCACGGTGAATTCGTTTATGAGTTCCATCGGTCCAGATCCTCCACGGTGTCAATATCAGCTGGATTACCGGTGCAGGGTATCTCTGTAACCAGCTCGGGGTGTAAACGCATGATGCTACGTGCGCCCTCGTCGCCATCGAGAGGCAGGAGATCCCAGACAGCGGCCGCGAGGCGAACCGGATTGCGGCGCTTGCCGTCATAGGTGGCCACAGCGATTGGTGTGTCGCGCTGGTTGCCGACGGCTCGCCAGCTGTCCGGCGGGATCAGAGGTTGGTCGGCCAGTCCGGTGACGATGGCATCGTGGCCGATGTGACGTGCATACCGCATGGCGAGATGGACCGACGTTGCCTGACCACGCGGAAAGTCAGGGTTGCGCACCACGGTCACCCCGGGGATGAGGGTGATGTCGACGGCACCAAGGATGACGATGGTTTCGTCGAATCCGGCGGCCAGCGCGTTGGCGATGGCCCATTCCGCCACGGTTCGTCCTCGGAACGGGGCGAGCAGTTTGTGGGTGGGTCCGACGTAACGGCTGCCCAGCCCAGCGGCCAAAACGACCGCGGCGGTTGTCATGGCCAAAGTTTGACAGATGGTTGAGTCTTTGTAACACACTTGACACATGTCGTCCTTCTGTCATACTAGTGACATCGTTTCGTAATGAAGCACGGCGGCTCACCCCTGAGATGCACACTCCTCGTAGTGCTGCGCCCGCTCTACCGGAGGACGCAGGTCAGTATGAAGAAGTGGATGCCTTACGGACGGTTCCGTAAGACGGTTGGCGGCATGGCCTTGGCAGCAATCGTGGTCGGTAGTGCCCTTGGCTCGATGCCTGCATCGAGCAGCCAGTCTTCAGATTTCTCCCAGGTCGCGGCGCGGGCCGAGGCGATGCAGCAGTCGCTCGAAAACGGCAACTGGCTGGAGATCGGCGCCAATCGTCACGCCCTTGCCGATGCGGTTGCACCCTTCGTAGGCGTCGATGCTTCGGCCCTGGAAGATGCCTGGGCCCTCGCCGACCCCCGTCGCCAGACCGTGATCTACACCGCGCTGTCCCAGCTCGAAAAGCCATACGTGACGAACGGGGAATCTCCGGAGGTCGGGTTCGACTGCTCCGGTCTCACCAAGTATTCCTGGGCGAAGGCCGGCGTCACGCTGGAGCACCAGTCCGAAGCGCAAGCTCGCCAAGGCGAGGTCCGCACCTTTGCCAGCGCCCAGCCCGGTGACCTCCTGCACTACCCCGGCCATATCGGTATGTACCTGGGTGCGGGTCGGGCAATCGTGCACGCCGTCAATCATCAGACAGACCTCGCCATAGGCATCGCCAGTGAAAGCACGAAGAACGTCATCGCCCCGCTCAGCTGACGCCACAGCTCAAACGTGAATGGGCCCCTCGCCGTCACGAAGTGAGGGGACGTGACGCTTGGTGCGGCGGGCGATGATCTCGGCGCAGATCGACACGGCGGTTTCCTCCGGCGTGCGGGCGCCGATGTCGAGACCGATAGGCGCGAAAATGCGGGCCAAGTCTGATGGCGAGGTGATGCCCGCTTCGGTCAGTCGCGGCAGGCGTCGCTCGTGCGTGGCGCGGCTGCCCATCACGCCGATGTAGCCGACGCTCGTCTTCAGTGCGCCCTGAATGGCGGGCACGTCGAACTTCGGGTCGTGGGTAAGGATGCAGACGGCGTCACGCGAGCCGAGCTCGTCGCCGATACGGGCCAACAGCCGGTCGGGCCAATCGACCACGACTTCGTCGGCCAAGGGAAAGCGTCGGGTGGTGGCGAACACCTTGCGGGCGTCACATACCGTCACCGCGAACCCGAGCACCTTGGCCACCCGGGTGAGCGCCGCGGTGAAGTCAACCGCACCGAAGATGATCATGCGGGGTGGGGGAGCGAAGCTCTCGATGAACACCCGCACCGACTGCACGTCGGGTTCGTCGATCTCGATGGTCTGACCAGTCTCGCCGTAGGTGCGGGTGCCGGTGCGACCCGCTTCGAGCTCGGCCAGCGCATCCCGGCCGACGACACGGGTCAACTCGGGGTGTCCGAGCGACCCGAGCGGAGCCTGGCCCGGACGAACCAGCAGTTTCGCGCCAATGTTCGGACCCTCGACAACCGTGGCCAGGCCGACTGGCTCGGACCGCTTCAAGCACTCGCGCAGAACTTCGTACACAGTCATATCGCTCACCAGTCGAGCGGTTCGATGAACAGGCGAATGGTGCCCCCGCACGTGAGGCCGACAGAGAAGGCTTCATCGTCGGAGAACCCGAACGTGACGATGCGACGCTCGTTCTCACCCGCCAAGATCGCTAGTGCCTCGGACACAACGGCGCCTTCGACACAGCCGCCCGATACCGACCCGGCCACCTCACCGTCCTCGTTGACCACCATGGTCGCGCCCGGATCACGTGGCCCCGACCCGTCAAGGCCGATCACCCGGGCCACGGCCACCCGCTTGCCTGCCGACCGCCACCGTTCGATGTCATTCAGTACGTCGATCATGCATTCGACTCTACCGTCGTGTCCCCCGGATTGGCTGGGCTCGGCAACGTTATGAAGCTTTGGAGATGACGCGGGCCAGTTCGGCCATGGCATCGACGGAGTGGCCTTCGATGAAGTCGTCAACGTACGGAAGCGCGGCGGCCATGCCTCGGGCGAGGGGCGCGTAGCCGGGTGTGAACTTCAAGGGGTTGACCCATACGGTCTGGTAGGCGACACGATGCAGGCGCGCCATCTGCTCGGCGAGCACTTCGGGTAAGCCGCGGTCCCAACCGTCGGACATGATCACTACGGTTGCGCCGCGAGCCATACCGCGCACGCCCCACGCATCGTTGAACGCTCGCAGACCGTCGCCGAGACGAGTGCCGCCTGACCAGTCCTGCACGCTGTGCGCCGCGCTGGCCAGCGCCCGGTCAGGGTCTCGGCTCGACAACTCCCTGGTGACTCGCGTGAGACGCGTGCCGAGCGTGAACACCTCCACCTTCTGGCGGCCGACCACAGCCGCGTGTACGAAACGAAGCAGGGCACGAGCATAGGGCTCCATCGACCCGGAGATGTCGAGCAGCAGGATGAGGCGCCGCTGCCTTTCGCCCTGGGTGCGGTACCGCCACTGCACCGGCTCGCCCCCTGCGCGCAGTGCCGCGCGCACCGTGCGGCGAAGGTCAGGTCGACCCTGATGCTTACGGGTGGCGATCAGCCGTCGAGATCGGCGCGGCGCACCCACCAATCGCAAGGCGGTCATCATGCGGTAGGCGTCCTCGAGTTCTTGCTGCGAGTACTGCGCGAAGTCTTTGGCTCGCAGCACTTCGGTGGCCGAAAAGCGAAGCATGATGTCGGGCTCCTCGGCTGCCTCGGCCGAGTCCTGATCGGCGTTGCCATCGTCGGAGTCGTCATCGATACCGATGGAGAGCGTCTCGGTCTGCGTGTTGGGCAGCATGTCGATCACGACCTTGCGTCGATCCCAGAACACCTTGAATGCCCGGTCGAAAAGCTCGATGTCTTCGGGCCGCCGTAGCAGTGTGGCGCGGGTCGCCCAGTAGACAAGTTCTCGATCGTGCAGACCGACGGCATCGAGCGCGACCTGACATGCGAACACGGTGTCGACCGGAACAATCAATCCTGCACCCCGAAGGATGCGTGCGAACGAGACGGCCAAGAGCTCGGCGGAGTTCGGTTCGCGGCCAACAACGACGGCGACACCGGGCAGCGTTGGAAGCGCGCCCGAGAACTTCACGGTGTCGGTGGTACGCCGTGAAGGCTCGGAGTTGGCGGGAAGCGCCGCGATCTCTTCCGCCAACGTGCGGCGGGGTTGGTCAGCCACTCAACATCCCGCGCTCGAACGCCTGGCGCACGAGGTCGGCGACACCGTGGCCTTCCACGCGCTGAGCATCCTCGCGGTACTTCAGTACCGTGCCGAGGGTGGCGCGGACGCTCTCTTCGTTGAGCTCGGTCTGGCCGAGCACCGCGAGCGATGTGGCCCAGTCGATGGTTTCGGCAACTCCCGGCGGTTTGTAGAGCCCAAGGTCACGCATAGCCTCCACCGCACCCGCAACTTGGCGGGCCAGGCGCTCGCTGACCAGCGGAGCGCGGAGCCGCACGATGGCAACCTCGCGGTCGAAATCGGGATGCTCCACCCAGTGATAGAGGCAGCGACGCTTGAGCGCGTCGTGCACGTCACGGGTGCGATTCGACGTAAGAAGCACGACCGGCGGAACGTTGGCGGTGAACGTGCCAAGCTCGGGCACCGTCACCTGATAGTCGGACAGCACCTCGAGCAGGAAGGCCTCGAACTCATCGTCGGCGCGATCGATTTCGTCAATCAGTAAAATGGGCGGCGGACCCTCGCGATTCTCAACCGCACGTAGCAGGGGTCGCTTTACCAGGAAGCGTTCGGCGTACAGGTCGTTCTCGAGCTTCTCCGCGTCGGTTCCGGCCGCGCCCGCCGCCTCGGCCGCTCTTAGATGGAGGAGCTGCTTGCTGTAGTCCCACTCGTACACGGCCTGCGAAGAGTCGATACCCTCGTAGCACTGCAGGCGAATGAGCTCGCCCCCGGTCCACCGCGAAAGAACCTTGGCGACTTCGGTTTTCCCCACGCCGGCCTCCCCTTCGAGCAGCAAGGGGCGATGCAGCTTCATGGCCAGGAACACCGCCGTTGACAGCCCGGTGTCAGGCAGGTAATCGTGAGCTGTCAGGGCAGCCGAAACATCATCAACAGAGGCGGGAGAAGCAGCGCTTGGCATGATCAACCAGCGTACGGCACGCAGCCCCTCCTCGGCCTCACGGGCTCAACCGGCAAAGGCAGTTGCGGCAAGGCTGTCGAAGCTGACCGCTGCTGTCGACAGAGGCGCGTTCGTTCATATCGGGCTCACCACGCGCCGGTTAGCTGTCGAAGCCGAGGCCCAGTTTGTCGAGGGCGCGGAGCCAGGCGTTTCGGTCGCCCGTCTTGTCCTCTTGGTTCAGGCTCCAGCGCGTGGCTTGGATGCCGATGAAGCGGAAGGGCTCGGGCGGGAACGGGATGGGCTTTTTGCGCACGAAGTCGAGTTCGGTTGCTTTCGAGCGCTTCCCGTCGAGCAGATCCAGCATGACCTCGGCCCCGAAACGTGTGGCCGCCACACCCAGGCCGGTGTAGCCGCTGGCGTAGGCAATGCGTCCGCCCATGGCCTTGCCCCAGAACACGCAGAACCGTGTGCAGGTGTCGATGGCGCCACCCCAGATATGGCTGAACTTCACGCCTTCCAATTGAGGAAAGTTGTTGAAGAAGTGCTGGCTCAACTTGGCGTGGGTCTCCGGCCGCTGCTCGTAGGTGTGACTGGTTTTCCCGCCGAAGTAGTAGATGACGTCATAGCCGCCCCACAGGATGCGGTTGTCTTCGGTGAGCCGGTAGTAGTGGAACTGGTTGGTGAAGTCCGACAGACCCTGGCGGTTCTTCCAACCGATGGATGACAGCTGCTCCTCGGTGAGTGGCTCGGTTACCATGCAGTAGTCGTACACCGGGAATCATGTACTGGTTGATGCGCTTGAGCAGTGGTGGGAACGCATTGGTACACAACGCCACGCGACCGGCGCGTACGTTGGCGAGGGGAGTGGTGACCATGACGCCAACGCCGTCGCGCTCAAGGCCGGTGGCGCGGGTGTCTTCGTAGATGCGCACGCCCAGTGATTCGGCCGCGGCCTTCAGACCCCAGACGAGTCGGGCAGGGTCGACGATGGCGGCGCGGTCCTTGCGTTCGAGCCCAGCGAGGTACGTCGGGGAGTTGACCTCTAGGCGCATGGCGTCCTGGTCGTACCACTCCACCCGTTGCCCGAGTTGCTTGAGCTGGCGGAAATCGTCCCGTAATTCACTGACGTTGTGAGGTGTTGTGGCGACATCGATAACGCCCGTGCGCTCGTAGTCGCAGTCGATGTTGTAGCGCTTGATGGCGGCTTCGATCTCGTTCAGATTTTGCAAGCCGAGCTGCTCGAGGATTGGTAGCTCGTTGGGGAATCGGTCCTGCCCGTTGGCCACGCCGTGGGTGAGGCTGGCCTCCATGAAACCACCGTTGCGACCTGACGCACCCCAGCCGACCGTTTCAGAATCAATAAGAACAATGTCGCGGTTCGGGTCACGTTCCTTTGCGATGATGGCGGTCCACAAGCCGGTGTAGCCGCCGCCGACGATGCACAGATCGCAGCTCTCGCCGCGCACCAACGTGGGGTTGGAGTCGGGCTCGTCAACGTCATCAAACCAGTAGGGATACGGATCGGCATCGGCGATTGCGTCGAGATAGTGATCGTTCATCGGTTCTCAGTCCCTGGGCGCACTGCGGTCCGGCACGCCGGTCGATGTTGCGTTGGATGAGCGGTCTCGACCGTTGAAATCCCGAGACCGCCCGCCGAGACTTTAGGCGCACAGACGCCGCCCAGGCTTGACCGACTGGTATGTGAGTGCGGGGGACCAGGATGGTCGGCGGTCACGTCAGACCGTGAGTAGGACTGACGTGACCACCTCGTGCCGAGCTACTTGCTGCTTGCGTGAATGGCTTCCCACACTCGCAGCGGCGAGGCGGGCATGTTGATGTCGGTGACGCCGTAGGGCGACAGGGCGTCGCAGATGGCGTTCATGACGGCGGGCGCGGCACCGATGGTGCCCGCCTCGCCGATGCCCTTCACGCCTAGCGGGTTGGTGGGCGAAGGGGTGTAGGTGTGCGCGGTGTCGAGCGAGATCACATCGGATGCCGCAGGCACCAGATACTCGGCCAACGATGTGGTGCGCAGGTTGCCGTCCTTGTCATAGACAGCCTCCTCGAACAGGGCCTGAGCCAGGCCCTGGATGATGCCGCCGTGCACCTGGCCTTCGACGATCAGCGGGTTGATCTGGTTGCCGCAGTCATCGACCGCCACGTACTTGATCACGTCGGTCTTGCCCGTTTCGGTGTCGACTTCGACAACACAGATGTGAGAACCGAACGGCCACGAGAAGTTGGGCGGGTCATAGGTTGTGTGGGCCTCAAGATTCGGCTCCATGCCATCGGGCAGGTTGTGCGCCGTGAACGCCGCGAAGGCAATACCGGCGAGCGGCATGGCCTTGTCCGGCGTGCCCCGCACCGTGAACGTGCCGTTGGCGAAATCGAGGTCGTCCTCGTTGCACTCCAACTGGTGCGCCGCGATCTTGCGGGCCTTATCGATCACCTTGTCGGCGGCCTGCACGATGGCGATACCGCCAACCACCAGCGAACGAGAGCCGTAGGTGTCAAGGCCGAGCGGGCTGAGCGCGGTGTCGGAGTGGACGACCTGCACGTCTTCGGGTGGCACGCCGAGCTTGTCGGCAATGATCATCGACCACGACGTTTCGTGGCCCTGACCGTGCGGCGTTGCGCCGGTGACCACCACGACCTTGTTGGTCGGCAGCACGCGAACGGTGGCGGCTTCCCAGCCGCCCGCCGAGTAGTTGAGGCTGGCAAGAACCCGTGAGGGCGCCAGGCCGCACATCTCGAAATAGGTCGAGATGCCGATGCCGATCTGCTTTGTGTCACCAGCCGCGCGACGGCGAGCCTGCTCGGCTCGAACGCCTGCGTAGTCCACCATCTCGACGGCCTTGTCGGCAGCCAATGCATGGTCGCCGGAGTCGTAGGTGAGGCCGGTCATGGCCGTGTAGGGGAACTGTTCCTTCTTGATGAAATTGATGTGGCGCAACGCCATGGGGTCCATGTTCATCTTGCGCGCCAACGCATCGATGGCACGCTCGATGGCGTAGGTGGCCTCGGGGCGACCGGCGCCGCGGTAGGCGTCGGTGGGGGTCATGGTGGTGAACACCGACTCGCACACGAACTCAAGGTTCGGCACGTCGTAGACGCCGGCGTAGAGGAACGCACCGAGCAGCGGCACGCCAGGGGTGACCAACTGCAGGTAGGCGCCCATGTCACCAATAAGGTGGACACGCACGGCTTGGATCTTGCCGCTGGCATCAGCCGCGAGTTCGATGTCCTGCACCTGGCCGCGACCGTGGATCGTGGCCATGGTGTTCTCGCCGCGCTCTTCGGCCCAACGCACCGGCACGCCGTGTTTGCGGGCCAGCGCAGTGCAGAGCAGTTCCTCGGCGTACACGTTGAGTTTGCAACCAAAGCCGCCGCCGACGCTTGGGGCCACGACACGCAGTTGATGCTCAGGAATGCCGAGCGTAAGCGCAGCCATCACCTTCAGAATGTGCGGCACCTGGGTGGCCGAATAGAGCGTGATGTCGCCACCGAACGGTTGCGGCACCGCGGCTACGCCTCGCGGCTCCATGGACATCGGAAGCAAACGCTGCTGGATGTAGCGCTCCTTCACCGTGTGGGCTGCGCTGGCGAAGATCGGTTCGAGATCACCTTGGGGCTTCAGCTCCCAGATGTACGAGCGGTTGGTGCCGAGCTCGGGGTGGACCAGCACGCGATCACTGAGCGCGTCTTCCAGATCGACAACAGCGGGCAACGCCTCGTACTGCACATCAATGGCCTCGACCGCGTCGCGAGCTTGCGCATCGGTGTAGGCGAGCACGACGGCGACGGCGTCACCGACGTAGTTGGCGCGGCTAACGGCGACGGGGTAGTGGGTCGGGTTCTTCATGTCGGGCGTGACGGGCCAGGCACACGGCATGGGGCCGGCCCAGAGTGCCTGCAGCTCGGCGCCACTCCACGCGCCGTACACGCCCGGCATGTTGCGGGCAGCGGAGCAGTCGACCGACACGATGTTGGCGTGCGCATACGGGCTGCGCGCCAGTGCCATGTGGAGGGCACCAGGAATCGCGAGGTCGGCGGTAAACTTCGACTCGCCTGTCAACAGCGGCGGATCCTCACGGCGAAGGAGACGGCTACCAATAACGGTGCCCTGCTTGTTCTCGGTCATTGTCATACCTCGGACCACCTCCATGATTCGTCGGAACCGGTGTTTCCCCAACCGGCGTCTGACATCATGCCTCAAATCGATGTGCCTCGCGTCACGGGGAAGTCCGAATCTGGGTCGAAAACGCATGATGCCCGACCTCACCACGAGGTCGGGCATCACGAAGGCGCGGGCTGGCGGTTTACGCAGCGTTGATGGCGTTCCAGACGCGCTCGGGGGTGGCGG
The DNA here is from genome assembly GCA_963791625.1 of uncultured Acidimicrobiales bacterium. Classification (GTDB taxonomy): domain Bacteria; phylum Actinomycetota; class Acidimicrobiia; order Acidimicrobiales; family Ilumatobacteraceae; genus JANMCE01. Next base: position 209,703 of record CAWBTA010000015.1, on the reverse strand, counting down.
GCATCTCGACGTGCTTTACACCGAGATGACTGAGCGCATCGACGACAGCCGACTGGATGGCGGGTGTGGACCCGATGGAACCGCTCTCGCCGATACCTTTGGCACCGAGCGGGTTGACCCAAGTAGCCGTCTCCATGTGGACCACCTCGAAGCTCGGGAACTCGGATGCTGCAGGGAAGGCGTACTCGGCCAGGTTCGACGTGACCGGGTTACCAGCTGCGTCGTAGCAGACCTCCTCGAACAGGGCCTGCGCTGCGCCCTGGCCTATGCCGCCGTGGATCTGCCCGTCGAGCAGGTTGGGGTTCAGCACCCGTCCGGCATCGTCGCACGCCACGATGCGATTGAGTCGCACCTTGCCCGTTTCGGTGTCGACATCAACGACGGCGACGTGGGCGCCGAACGGGAACGTAGCCGACTCGACCTTGATGACCTCTTCGATGTTGAGGGGGTCACCTTCGGCCGCAGCCGCCATCGACAGCTCGCCCCAGGTCTTCGAGATGGCGGGCGTGCCGGCCACGTGGAACGTGCCGGAGTCCTTGTCGAGTACCACGTCGGCCTCGTCGGCCTCGAGCAACTTGGCCGCCAGCTGGCGGGCCTTCTCGGCCACCTTGGCCGACACCTGGAACACGGCGTTGCCACCCTGTTGCAGTGAGCGTGAACCCATGGTGCCGCCACCGACGGGAATGAGGTCGGTGTCACCGTGGATGACGGTGACCTTGTCCATCGGGATGCCGGTCTGCTCGTGCACGAGCATGGCCCACGATGTGGCGTGGCCCTGGCCGTGGGGCGAGGTGCCGGTGAGCACGGTGCACGAACCGTCACCGTTCACGATGACCCGGGCCGACTCTTCCTTCGGATCGACACCGCCGGTGATCTCCACGTAGGCGCTCACGCCGATGCCCATTTGGATCTTTGCTCCCGACGCACGCAACGCCGCCTGCTTAGCCCGCAAGCCCTTGTAGTCGGCGGCAGCGAGGGCCTTGTCGAGTGCACCTTCGTAGTCGCCGCAGTCATAGGCGGTGCCCATCGGCGTGGTGTGTGCTTCGTCGAATTTGGCGACCAGGTTCTTGCGGCGAACGTCCACCGGGTCCATGCCGATTTCGAGAGCGAACCGGTCCATCGCCCGCTCCATGGCCGCGGTGGCCTCGGGGCGGCCGGCGCCGCGGTAGGCGACGATGGCGGTGGTGTTGGTGACCACACTCTTGGCGGAACATTCCATCTTGGGGATGTCGTACACGGCCGAGGCCATGGTGCGGGTCATGAAGGCCGGCAGGATGGTGCCGATGTTGGGGTAGGCGCCAACGTCGGCGGCGATGGTGAGACGGTAAGCCTGCACGTCGCCGTCACGGCTGCCACCAATGGTGACGTCTTGGACCTGGGCCCGGCCGTGGCCGAGGTTGGTCATGGATTCGGAGCGGTGCTCGTGCCAGCGCACGGGACGACCGGCAACCTTGGCCAACGCAGGCAGGAGGAGGTCTTCCACGTAGGGGCCGATCTTGGCGCCGAAGCCGCCGCCGACATCAGGCGTGATCACGCGGGGATTGGAACCCTCGTACACGCCTGCCAGGGCATCACGGACGCCTTGCACCTGCTGCGTGCTGGTCCAGAAGATGAGGCGGTCGTCAACCCATGCTGCGGCCGAGCCGCGTACTTCGAGTGGGCAGGGCGCAACGCGCTGGTTGATGGTGCGGAAACTGACGACGACTTCGCAGCCGTCGAAGAGTCCTTCGATGTCCTGCGGCATGCCCATGGCTGCCGTGTCGAACACCACGTTGGAGCCAGTTTCTTCGAAAAGCAGCGTCTGACCGGTGAGGGCGTCGAGCACATCGACGACGGCGGGAAGTTGGTCGTACTCGGCGTGCACCGCGGCGGCAGCATCCTCACCTTGGCTGGCGGTCTCGGACAGGACGACGGCGATGGGCTCGCCGACGTGGCGCACCTTGCCGATGGCCAACGCCGTACGCGTGGTACCCGGCGTGAATGCTGAGGTCGGCGAAGGGGCCAGACCGAGATCCGTGCCGGTAAGCACTGCGACCACGCCGGGCATGGCCTTGGCGTCATCGGTGTGAATCGCCGTGATGTGGCCGTGGGCAACGTCGGACCGCACGTAGGTGGCGAACAACGCACCGCTGAGCATCGGGTCCTGGAAGTCGGACATGTACACGCCGCCGCTGGTCAAAAACTTCGGGTCCTCGCTACGAAGAACGCGAGTACCGAGAACACTGCCTGCCATGTTTCCCCCTGGGGTCGAAATCTGTTTCGCAGACTATCCGCAGTTGGGGAAATGTGCCGAGGTCACGGAGCTGGAGTGGTGTCCGGCGGGCTCGATGCAGGATCAGAGGCCGTCAGCGCGCCAGCGGTCGTGGACGCTGAGACGGCCGTAGTCGGTGCGGCACCGGGCGTGGACTCGGGGTTCTGTAATCGGATCGTGACGATGTCCTGCAGCAGGGTGTACGGCCATTCGTTGGGGAGCGGGTTCGGCGCCGGAGCGGGCAGCACGGCAATGATCTGGTCTCCGTTGCGCACCAGGTTGTAGCGGGCACGGGCGATGCGTTCTACTTCGGTGTCGGTCTGGAGGGCCTCGATTTGGGTATCGAGACGGGCGTTGGCGGCCTGGACCGCCTCAAGCTTGCGTAGGTTCTCGTTGTACTGCTTGCGCTGGTTCAGATATGACTTGGTCGGCACGATGAACAGCGCGGCAAATCCCGCCAGCACGACGATCGGGATACCTACCCACAACAGGATACGGGCGCCGCGTCGGCGCCGAGGGCGCATCGGTAGACCGACACCTTCGACCTCGAGCACTTCGTCGGCGGCCGCAACCTTCAGATGGCGATCATGGCGCGCCGTCGCATCGGCCGCACGGGAAGGCCCCGTTGGTCGTCGCGTTCCGATGGAGGGCGTCTTGGTCATGGGCTACTTCGCAGCGCGAGCGATGGCGCGGCGTCCGAGGAAGCGAGCCGCTTCCCCCAGGTTGGCCTCGATACGAAGCAGCTGGTTGTACTTGGCCACCCGGTCGGATCGAGCCGGGGCGCCGGTCTTGATCTGTCCGCAGTTGGTAGCGACCGCGAGGTCCGCGATGGTGGTGTCCTCCGTCTCGCCCGAGCGGTGGCTCATCACGCTGGTGTAGGCGTGGCGGGTTGCGAGGTCGATGGTGTTGAGCGTCTCGGTGAGGGAGCCGATCTGGTTGACCTTGATGAGCACGCTGTTCGCTGTGCCCTTGTCGATACCCATCTGCAGGCGGTCGACGTTGGTGACGAACAGGTCATCGCCCACAAGCTGGACGCGATTACCGACCGCGGCCGTGAGCTTGGCCCAACCGTCCCAATCGTCTTCTGCCATGCCGTCTTCGATCGACACGATCGGGTAGGTGTCTACGAGGCGCGACCAGTAGGCGACGAGGTCGTCACTGGAGAGCACTTTGCCTTCGCCTTCGAGGTGATACTGGCCGCCCTTGTACAGCTCACTGACGGCAGGGTCGAGTGCGATCGCTATCTGTTCGCCGGGTGTGTAGCCGGCCTTCTCGATGGCTTCCATCAGCGCCTTGATGGCGTCTTCGTTACTCGCCAGGTTCGGGGCGAAACCACCCTCGTCACCGACCGCTGTTGAGAGTTTGCGATCGTGCAGAAGCTTCTTCAGCGTGTGGTACACCTCAGTGCCCCATCGCAGGGCTTCGCTGAAGCTCGGCGCGCCCACCGGCATGATCATGAATTCCTGCATGTCGATGGAGTTGTCGGCGTGCACACCACCGTTCAGCACGTTCATCATCGGCACCGGCAGCACATGCGCGTTCGGTCCGCCGATGTAGCGGTACAGCGGCATGCGCAGTTCGTTGGCGGCGGCCTTGGCTACGGCGAGCGACACACCGAGGATGGCGTTGGCGCCGAACTGCCCCTTGTTGTCAGTGCCGTCGAGCAGAATCATCTCGTTGTCGATCTGGCGCTGCTCGAACACGCTCATGCCGCTGATGGCCTTGGACAGTGCGCCGTTCACCGCGCCAACGGCTCCCTGCACGCCCTTGCCCATGTAACGGCTACCGCCGTCGCGGCGTTCCATTGCTTCGTGCTCACCCGTGGAGGCACCTGAGGGCACAAGTGCCTGACCGCTCGCTCCCGATGCCAAGATCACTTCCACCTCAACGGTGGGGTTGCCGCGTGAATCCAGAAGTTCTCGTCCAAGGACCGTAGTAATTTCGCTCATGATGGCTTCCACCGTAGTTGGCGGTGCCAGCCAATCCGAGGCAACCGCTCAGCAGGCTCCAAGGCCGCGATGGGTGGCGACCGTCCACTGCCCATCCACCTGGGTCATCTCGTAGGCAACGCGGCCGCTCTCGAAGCTCGTCGTCAGCAGCTGACCGGCGGCATCCATGGTGTTGCGAATGGTGGTGAAGCACCCGCTCAGGCTGGCTCGCGTCGCGTCGTTGTTGATGGCCGCGGCATCCAGAACGTAGCCGTCACCGGCCGCGATGCTTACGTAGAGATTGCTGCGCGTGAGGCCCGCGACCATGGTGGTCACCTCGGTCAGCGCCGGTCCGGAGAACGATGACCTCAAGAGCGCGTGATCGCATGTCGTCGGATTGGTGAGGCAACCGTTGACATGGGTCTGCGCCGTGGCAAAAGCAACTGTGGCCCGTCGCTCGCCATCGGCTCGGGCAGCAGGCTTCACGGCTGCGGGTTTGCCCGGATCGAGCGTCGTGGTTGTTGTCGCCGGGGTGGAGGTGGTGGCGGGCTCGGTGGTGGTTGTGGTCGTCGCCGCAATCGTGGTGACTGGCACCGTCGTGGTCGTGACCACCGTCGTCGTGGGAGCCACGGTGGTGGAGGCGGCGAGCGTCGTCGTCGGCGCCACCGTCGTGGTGGTGGTGATGTCGGTGGTGGTGGGAGCGATGGTCGTCGTTGTCTTTGGCTCCGTCGCCTCCGTGGTGGCCGGACGAATGACGGCGGGATCGGCTCCGAAGGTTTCAGCTTCTGGATCGGGAGCCAACTGTTTGTCGGTGGGGCGAGTGGAAATGATCATGGCCTCGCCGATCTCGGTCCTGATGGTCGTGGAGGTCGCCGCCGGTCCGGCACTCGTGGGGCGCACGAGCGTGGGAGGCCCGACGACTCGAAGGTTTGGCTCCCGCGTGGTCTCCAAACCGCAGGAGCTGAGCACGAAGAGAAGTACCGCAGCCCATCGGTGATTCGCGCGGTGAGGGAGGTGATCACGCGACGGCATGCCATGACGATGACAGCGCGCCCGCTGAGAGCGCCACGGTTAGAGGTGATCTTGAACAACCTGTGACCGCACCTCAAGACTCCGGACGCGAAGAGTGGTGAAGAAGTTACGAAGAAAGAGAAGAAGGGTCGGCCGTCCTGGCGGCCTTCTCACTCGCTTTGATGGACGCCCACAGGGCCGCGACCTCGTCGGGAGTCGTGGCAACCACATCGCCGAAGACGTGCGGATGGCGGCGAATCATCTTGGCATTCACCGTGGCTGCTACGTCAGCCAAAGTGAAGCGACCCTCCTGCTCGGCAATGGCCGAGTGGAGCACCACCTGCAGCAACACGTCGCCCAGTTCACCCAAGAAATCCTCGTCGCCCTCGCCGTCGTCACCCAGCAGGGCGATGGCTTCGGCTACCTCGCTGGTCTCGGCATGCAGATACTGCAACAAGGAGTCATGGGTTTGCTCTCGATCCCACGGGCACTCTGCTCGCAGGCGCCGGACCGTCTCGTGGAATTCCAGCAACGACGACCCGACCGGCGCGGACAGCGCTGGGATGAAGATTGAGGTCAGATGATCGGCCTCAATCTCACGATCCAGTTCGGCCCATGGCACGGTAACGACTCGCTCGTCGGGTAGACCGAGGCGCTGCAGCACCGTGACGTCGGGACCATCGTCAACGGCAAGTTTGATGTCGGAGAGGACCCGTTGGTTGTGGCAATGGGCGACCAGCATCGGTCCGTCGCAGCCGGCCGACGCGGTCGTGAACAGGTGCCCGTCAATCAGCGTGAGACGCGCTTCGATCGGATCGAGCTTCAAGCGGGCGTAGGCGATGTCCAGAAAGCTCATGCCGGCCAAAACCGTGACGTCTACCCGAACGTCCGCGAGTAGGTAGCGGACCGTTCGTTCCAGCACGAGGGGAGAGCCGGGGACGGCGTAGAGCACCTCACCGTGTTTCGTTGCAGATGCAACGAGATCTTCAACGATGGACTGGTACACCTGGTCGAAGGTGTCGGCTCGTTCGTAGGCGTCGTCGAAGCTCTCGGCTTCGCCCACCACCATCGCGGCCGGATGGCGACGGGTACGCAGGAAACGATGAGGGATGCGCTCGATTGCGGCCAATACTTCGGCGGTAACCTGATCCGGGCCCGCCGGCCCGATGCCGGCCACGACCACGCGGGGCCGGGCGTTCATCAGGGCGTGGAAACGGGAGTGGCGGCGGGGTCGGCGCCCGGCGCCAAAGCTCCTGCCGCGGGCGCCGTGGTGACGGAGCCTTCCTTGGTGGTGCCGGCTGCCTCGGTGGGCACGATGCCGCCACTGGCGGCGTCCCACGTGCCGTAGTGCGGATCGACGGTGACGACAGCTTCCTTGCGGGACTTGTCGATGAACTGCTTCAACGACTGCTGTCCGCCGTAGGTAACCAGGTTGTCGCGCAGGCTCTCAATTGTGGGGAGTGGCTTGTCGAGCTTGATGATGTGGAAGCCGAATTGCGTCTTCACCGGGGCAGTTGGCTCGCCCTCTTTGGCCGCCTTTGCTCCGGCCACGAAGTCGGGGTCAAGGGTGCCAGCGGCCGGGCACTGGCCGGTCTGCGGGTCGATCAGGCTGCCGCCGCTGTCTTTGCTGCCCGGGTCGGTGGAGCGTGCCTTGGCGACATCGGCGAACGTTTTCCCGGCCTTCAGATCATCCTCTACCGCGGCGGCATCGTTCTCGGTAGCGACCAAAATGTGGCTCACGCAGAGGGGGAGCTGATCCTGCACCGATGCGAAAATCGCCAGAAGTTCGGCGTCGGTCTTCGGGCTGAGTTCTTTTTGAAGGGCCAAGTACTCGGCGCCCTTCTGGGTGTACTTCGTCTTCAGGTCGGCAGGCAGCGAGGTCCAGGTTGCCGGGTCGCCGACAGCCAGAATGCCTTGGGCGACTTGTTCCCCCTTGGTCGTCTGGTCGGCGTCGGGAGTGACGTTGCGGCGGCCCAGTTCGGCATGAACCAACTCGAGCAACACCAGATTCGACAGCTGCGATCCGGCGAACGCGCTGCTGATCGAACCCTTCGTATCACCGGCGATCGCAGGAGCGCCCTGGGCGGCTGCAGCCTCATTTGCCTTCGTGTAGGCCTCATTCTTGGCGAGGGTGTTCATGTCGGCTTCAAACGCAGTGCGGTTGATGTGCACCCCGTTGACCGTGGCCGCGTCGGGATTGGTGGTGGAGCACGAGGAGACGGCTATCGCCAAAGCGACTGCGCCAGCGATGGCAAGAAGGGGTCGGTTCACGGGAGACCAGGTTAGTGGCCGCGGCCCCAATCCACCGCTCGCGCCTTCGTGTTGCCGGTTAGCGGGGGAGATTCTCCTGGTCGACTACTTCCTCCGCTGTCGCCGACACGGTTTGGCTGAACTTCAGGCCGAGGTCGCTCACGCGGATGGTGCAGGTGACCGTTGCGCTCACGAAGGTCATGCCGTTCAACTCTCTGACTGCCGTGGAAACCTGGGCGCCGGCGCAGGAGTCGGTGCCAACGCTCAGGGATAGATGGGCTTGCGCGCTGGCCTGCCCGGCCGCGGCCGCCGGCCCGACGAGCGAGCCGGCACGCGAACCGCTCTGAGCGGCAAAACGCACTTGATTCCGGGCGGAGAAGGTACGCCCAGCGCCGACGGCCAACAGCGCAAAGAGGATGACGATCGGGAACAGCACCGCCAACTCCAATGCTTGAAACCCGTCGTCGCTGGTGCTGTCTTGGTCTCGGTGAGGCATCACGCAGCAGGTGGTTTCGCTCTGTGGGATAGTCGACCCTTTGCACGAAGCAACCACGCAAGCGGATTGAACCTCTCTTCATACCAGTCGACCACGGCGTAGCCGTCGCGAACGACGAGTGTGTGCGGCCCGAACCCTTCACGCATCCGCAGTTCAGCGTGTGGCTCCTCGCGATAGCTGGTCTCGGTGAGACTGACGATCTTGCGAACCACGATGCCGTTGCCGTAAGAGCCCCGATTGTCCTGACCACAGCGGAACAACTCTCCCCCTGCCGCAACAATTGGGCCTGCCGGGCGGGCACAGGAAGGGTCGATCACGATCGGATTGTCGGGATGCTCGCGGTACGGTCCGAGGAGCTCGTCGGACGACCACAGGTAGAGGTGATCGGCCGACGTCGATCCCGATCTGCCTGCGAACAGCCACCAACGGCCGCCGTGTTTCACCACCGTCGGGTCGACAAGGCGAACGGCTTCGAGACCGGCAAGTGGGACCGCGCCGCCGAGCGACGGACCAGGCCCGACACGAACGATGTGCTGTGCCCCGATGCCTGCCATCTCCGGCATGAGATAGCTGACGCCATTGTCGGTGACAACGAAGGGGTACGACAGGTGTCCGGGTCCGAAACCCGACGTGTCGAGCGCACGGGGGTCCGCTGCATCGAGCACGAGCAGCTGGCCGAGACCGGTGCGCCGATCCATGCCCTCGCACACGATGCTGCCGTCTTCGAGCACACCCGGGTCGGCGACGAACGAATATCCCTTCGGCACGGGATAGCGCCGGGTGATCGTCGGATGGTGCAGGCCGTGGGTAGTAGAGAGATCGATGGGCCCGGTCTGAGCAATCTGCCAGAGCTTCTCACGCGTCATCCCATAGGCGATCCGCGACAGCTTTGCCCGTCCGAGCCGCGCCACAAACCGAGCGCCCGTGCCGTTGCTCGGCAATCGGCAGTTCTCGCCGGTGGTTGGAAGCTGTAGGACCTCGCCGCGCAACGCATTGCGGATTGCCTTCGACAGCAACAGCGTGCTGTTCTCGTAGAGTGTGCGGCTGACACGTCGATACGAGTGCCGCGTGAGTCTGTACTCACCCAAGGCCAGCACGTCGCCACCGTCGAGGTTGTTGTTCAGCCGCTGCACCATGGCACTGACCGAGTCGGCGCCGGTCATCAGCTCGTAGAAGCCCGCCGGCCGTCCTCGGTATTTCGCGGTGTTGCCGTGGTGGAAGCTCAGAACACCTAGTCGGCTCGGAATGTCCTGCGGGTCACGAAGCAGATACATTCCGAACTTCACGATCAGGTCGACATCGCGAGCGCCGACCTTTGAGCCAACCGAAGCAGGCACACGCTGCCACGCCCCCTCCCATTCCGATTGGAAGTGGATGACCTCGGCACTGGGATCGACGAGGTCGCCCCAGGGCACCAGCTTGGTCAGGTCGCTGCTCATCGGTCCGAGGTGAAGCGCGTGGTGCGCCTCGTGCTCGGCGGGCCGTTTCGGGGTATTCGTGTTGTCGCACCAGAGAACGGTCGTTATCTTCAACCCACGCCCGCAGGTGTCCACGAGCGCCTGATGCTGCCACTTCGAGATGCTGGCCGAATCGACGATGAGGCAGGCCGAGCACCCTTCGAACTCACGTGCCAGGGAGCTCTGCTTCTCAGAAGAGATGGGGCGAACCGCTAGGGCCAACGTTTGAAACCGGTCGTCCAGGAGGCGGCTTTGGCGAGACACGACCTGAAGGTAAGCGACGAGCAAACCAAAGGGAATCGCTATCTAGCGATCTTGACCGGATTCAGACTGGCGGGATCAGTTCTTGCAGAAACTTCACCAGGAACGCGGCTGGTTCGACGCCGCGCTTCAGTGGCAAGCACGAGCTGCTGGGTGGCGTCTTTGAAGATGTGGTCCTTCGCCAGCCGCTTGAGCCGCAGTTCCTCGCTGCCTTTCAGCTCGAGCGGCATGAGGCGCACATCGCGCGATGTCACGGCCAGTTCCTTGATGCCTAACCGGTGACACTCGGCCCGGAGCGAGCCGATGGTGAGCAATGCTTCGGCTTCCTTGGGGACGGGCCCGTAGCGGTCCTCCCATTCGGCGCGAATGTCATCGACCTCAACATGCGTGGTGACGTTAGCGAGACGACGGTAGGCCTCAAGCCGACTCTCTTCTTTCTCCACGTAGTCCTTGGGTAGGGACGCGTCGGTCGGAACGTCGAGTTTGATCTCGGCGGGCGGCTTGATGGGCTCCCCCTTCATCTCGGCGACGGCCTCTTTCACCATCTGGCAGTACAGGTCGTAGCCGACGGCGGCAACGTGCCCGCTCTGCCCGGTGCCGAGCAGGTTGCCGGCACCTCGGATTTCCAAGTCGCGCATGGCGATCTTGAAACCACTTCCCAGCTCGGTTGCCTCGCCGATCGTTTTCAGTCGCTCGTAGGCCTGTTCGGTGAGGGTCTGATCTGGCGGATGGAACAGGTAGGCGTACGCGCGCTGTCCGCTTCGCCCGACTCGTCCTCGTAGCTGGTGGAGCTGGCCGAGACCGAGACGATCAGCGCGGTCGACAACCAGGGTGTTCACCGTTGGCATATCGATGCCGCTCTCGATGATGGTGGTGCACAACAGCACGTCGTATTCGCCCTGCCAGAAGTCGAACACGATCTGTTCGAGCGAGCCTTCGTCCATCTGGCCGTGGGCGATGGCGATACGCGCTTCGGGCACCAACTCTTGGATTTCGGCGGCCTTGAGCTCGATGTCGGCCACACGATTGTGCACGTAGAAGACCTGGCCCTCACGCAGCAGTTCACGACGAATGGCCTCGCCCACGGCCCTGTTGTCGAACGGGCCGACGAAGGTGAGGATTGGCTGTCGGTCGGCGGGAGGCGTCTGGATGAGCGACAGATCACGGATGCCGGTGAGGCTCATTTCGAGCGTGCGTGGGATCGGCGTAGCCGACATCGTGAGCACGTCGACATTGGTCTTCAGCTTCTTCATTGCCTCTTTGTGCTGCACGCCGAAGCGCTGTTCCTCATCCACGATCAACAGCCCAAGATCACGGAACTTCACGTCCTGAGCGAGAATGCGATGGGTGGCCACAATGAGGTCAACCTCACCCTCGGCCAAGGCGGTGAGCACCTTCTTGGCTTGACCGGCAGTGAGGAATCGGGACAGCACTTCAACCCGCACCGGGTAGCCGGCGAAGCGGTCAGCGAAGGTGTTGAAGTGTTGCGTGGCGAGGAGGGTGGTGGGCACAAGCACGGCCACCTGCTTGCCGTCCTGGATGGCCTTGAACGCGGCTCGCACGGCTACTTCGGTCTTGCCGAAACCGACATCGCCGCACACCAGGCGATCCATCGGTGCTGCCAGTTCCATGTCGGCCTTCACGTCGTTGATGGCCTTCATCTGGTCGGGCGTTTCGATGTACGCGAACGACTCTTCCATCTCGTGTTGCCACGGCGTGTCCTCGGCAAACGCGTGGCCGACCGAGTTGGTGCGGGTCTGGTAGAGCACCACCAGTTCCTGCGCGATTTCGACCACTGCCGATCTCACACGGGCCTTGGCCCCGGCGAAGTCACTGCCGCCCAAACGATGCAGCGCGGGGGACTCGCCACCGACGTAATGGCGCACCGTGTCGATCTGATCGGACGGCACGTAGAGCTTGTCGCCGCCCTTGTATTCCAGCAGCAGATAGTCCCGTTCGGTACCACCAATGGTGCGCTTCACCATGCCGCCGTACTTGCCCACGCCGTGGTGGAAGTGCACCACGTAATCGCCGGCCTGCAAGTCCTCAAAGAAGCCGGCAGCCTGACGTTTGCGTGGCCGTGGCGCCCGGTGGGCGCGACGTCGTCCGGTGAGATCGGCCTCGGCCAGCACTGCGAGTTTGGCGGCCTCGAAAATGGCGCCGACGTGGATGGTGGCGCTGGTGATGCCGGACTTGCTGAGGTCCCCCTTTGCCAGAACGGGAAGGTCGACGCCGTGCTCGCCGAGCATGTTCGCGATGCGCTCGGCCGAGCCGTAACCATCGGCGCACACGATCACCCGCACCTTGTCCTGCAGCAGATTCTTGACCCGGTTGACCAGCACCTCACCGCCACCGGCGGCAACCGGCGCCCACAGACTGGTGGTGACCGTCGGCGTGTCGGGGTTCTCGGGCACGTTTACGAGCGACCAGGCGTTATTCGCCGTGCCCTTGAGCATGCGATCGGGGTCGACATGCAGACGCGGGAACGTCTCGGTATTGGCCCCCCACGTTTTGGCGAGCGACTTGGCCAGGTCGACCTCTTCGGCGATGAGATCGTTGGCGCGATCGCGCATGCGGCTTGGTTCAACCAGCAGGATCTGGGCGTTCTCCGGCAGGCGGTCGGTGAGGAGATGTTCGTCGCCGCTGAGCCACGGCAGCCAGCTTTCCATTCCGTCGAAGAAGGTGCCCTCGGCGAGTCGTTCCCACTGCTCGCGGCCCCACGGCTCTTTTGCCACGAGTTCGGCGGCCCGCTGTTTGACGTCGTCGGTCGGCAGCAGCTCGCGAGCCGGGAAGAGTTCGACCCGTTCAAGGTCGTCGGTGGACCGCTGATCGGCGACGGAAAATTCACTGAGCCGATCGACTTCGTCTCCCCAGCAGTCGATACGCACCGGTACCTCGCCAGTAGAGGGGAACACGTCGACGATGGAGCCACGCAGCGCAACTTCGCCTCTGTGCTCGACCAGTTCTTCGCGTCGATAGCCAAGCAGGACGAGCTGCCGGGCAAGGTCAGTGGGGTCCAGTCGTGCGCCTGGCGTGACGGTGATCGGTTCAACGTCTTCGACGTGCGGCCCAAGCCGCTGCAGCAGCGAGCGAACGGAGGCGACGATGATCTTGGGCGTCGTGTCCGGATGTTTGAGTCGGTGCAGCACCCGCTGGCGCTGCCCCATGGTTTCCACGCTGGGCGAGACCCGCTCGAACGGCAACGTCTCCCACCCCGGGAAAAGCTCGACATCACCGTCGGGCATGTACTGCTTGAGGTCGTCGACGAGTATTGCGGCAACGGTTGACGTCGGCATTGCGACGATGATCGGCCGATGGTCGCTCATGGTCGCCAGTGTCGCGATTGCGATGGCGCGACCCGCCTCGGGCACGGCAAGCGTTGCGTGCGACCGACCCAGAACCTGCAAAAAAGCCGGGTCCTCCCTCAGCATTTTCGTCAGCGCAACCAATGAACCCATGTCGGCTCATGAGGGTACTAGGGGCGCAGGTGATCTAGCCGGGTCGCGGCCAACGAGGTTCCGTCCCACTCTTCAAGCGGCGCACAGTGCCACGCCCAGCCGCTCAAACGCGGCTGCTCACCAAAGTCGGTCCGCCCATTGGCCCATCTCAACTGTTCCCACGGGTCGGTGATGCTGCTGACCCACGGGAACAGACGTTGAAGCACTGCCGCGGCGAGATCATCGTCCGGGTGGAAAGCCAGACCCAGACCGCGTGCGGCATCGTCGGTGTGGATCAACATCTCGTCGCACGCCATCGCGGCGAAGCCGGATGGATCAGCCATACCGAAAGGGTGAAAGCCGCGGGCGGTAGCGGGTGCTGCTTCGATCACGGCCGCCACAATTTCGGCGTAGGCAGCAAGCGTGTCGACCACATCGGCCGGACTTGTGTCTGTCTTCACTCGATGTTCGACCGACCTGAGGTCCTTGCCTGCGGCTGCCAGGTCGATTGCGTACCAGAGGCACCCCTCGGCAGCGTGGGCCACGACCCCCACTACCGAGAAGTCGAGACCCGTGACCGAAGCCTGCCAATCACCATCCATCGAAGCCCGCAAGAACGAGACGCAGTCATGAGCCGTGCGCCGTACATGGGAGGAAGTCATTGACATCTCAGCGGCCCTCTCGTCGAGGTCTCAATGTAGATCGGTGGCGCAATCCATCTGGTCATCTCGCCCGTATCTCGGTGGGGGCCGCAAGTTGCGGCTGGGCGCCAATTGAGAGGAAACGTGCATGCGAAGAGCAACACTGTTTACGTCCACTATTGCCGGAACCATCATGCTGCTCGGCGGTGTCGCCGCTGCATCCGGCCACGAATGGAAGGTCGGAAGGCTCACGGGGGCGAACGAGGTACCGGCTAACTCGAGCACCGCCTCGGCCAAGGCTTCGTTTGAAATGGAGGAGGACGGCAGGATCCACTACAAGATCCGGATCAAGTCGCCCATCAAGGGCGCGTTCATGGCCCATATCCATTTGGCCGAAGCCGGGAAGAACGGTCCCATCGTGGTCTGGCTGTACGGCGGTCCACCGGCCAATCCGGCCAACGCCAAAGACTTCGCCCGCGGTGAGACCTTGGCCCGCGGCTCGTTCGACGCAAGCGCCATCCAAATAGCCGGAGTCACGCTCGACCAACTCATGGCTCGCATGGATGCCGGTACCGCGTACGTCAACGTGCATACGAAGGCGATTCCGAGCGGCGAGATTCGCGCCCAGATCGTTGGTGACGTCGACGACGACTGAATGCCGAATACTCACGGGGTCGGGACCCTCGGCCCCGTGAGTGTCACGGTCGAAATCTCAGCGCGCCTCTCGTCGAAGTCTCCATGCAATGTAGATCGGGTGCTCGAACCGCTGCTCCCATGGGAGGTCGTACTGCTCGTCAAGGAGCTCCTCCTGCATCCATGGCAGCTCGTACAGGTGGAGCGCATCTATCGCGGCCACGAGGTTGGCGTGCGGGTTGTACCGGCCGCGTGCGAGTGAGTCGGGATTGCGTGGAGGCAGATAACCGTACGCATCCCCGTTCTCGTCGATGTTCAGGTAGTGCCTTGTGTCGCAGTGTTTGTAAAGGTAGATAGGTGGCCGCTTGGCGCGTCGCTCAATCGACATGAGCATGAAGTCGTCGGCATTGAAGTAGCAAGCGAATGACCGACCTCTTATGAGGCGGTCTACGAGGTGCAGCGGCGCGCACCAGGATCCGCATTCGCGAGGACCGTTTGGTTCGTCCGTAGTGTCAATCGTTGTCGTAGTACTCATCGCAACCTCCAGAGCTGTGCGCAAGGGCCTGATGTCGGCCGATAGAGGCAGCCGGGCTGCGAATCTCCGAAAGTGTTGACCATTTCTTTACGAACATACGTTCGTACTTCTGCTAGAATGATCTTCATGTCGGAAGCAATCACCACTTCTCTTGACGCCCTGCGGGCGGCGCTGGATGCGGTTTCTTCCGTCGATCTTACCGGCCATGAAACGACTCTGGTACTGGGGTTTTGTCAAGATCTGCATCGGCTGATGGGTGGGCTCGAAGGTGCGGTTGCGCAGGTCGTCCATGTGGCCGCCGAGGGTGACGTTTGGAAGGCCACGGGTGCTGCGTCTGCTGCTCATTGGCTCGCTGCGGCGTCTGGTTCTTCTGTTGCCAAATCCCGTTCCGCTGTCGCGCTGGGAAAGTCGCTCAAGGCCTGTCCTGAGCTGGCTGAAAGAGTCGTTGCATGTGCAATTAGTCCGGAGAATGCTCGGGCCCTTGGCCGAGCGATTGGCAAGCCAGCATTCGAGCTCGACAAGGCTGAACTGTTCAAGGCGGCCGAGCGGCTAAGCCCGGCAAAGTTGAACAGCGAGATTGATCAGTGGTTGGCCATGGTCGATGGTCCGGGCGAGAAGGAGCGTGAGGCTCGGGCCTACGCCGCTCGTTCCCTTCGGTTCAGCGCAACCGCCGACGGCATGGTTCGCGCCACGGCGCTGCTCACCAATGAGGACGCCAAAGTCGTGCAGTCGGCCATCAACCATATTGCCGAACAGCAGCGCCTCGATGAGACGGGCCGCACGCCCGAGCAGCGAAACGCCGACGCACTCACCGACCTGTGTGCGGCCTATGCCGCGGGCGATGTTTCGGGCGGGCGTCAGCGACCGCAAGTGCTGATCACCGCGCCGCTTGAGGTGCTTGAGAAGCGGGCAGGGCGAGCTGTGGTGCATGGCGCCAACGGAACGATCTCCGCCGATGCCTTGCGGAGGCTCTGCTGCGACGCCAACATTCACCGCATCATCACCGACGGGGCCTCGGCAATTCTCGACTTTGGTCGATCGGTGCGAACAGCCACCATCGAACAGTTCAAAGCGCTTACGGTGCGAGACGGCGGGTGCGTCATCCCCGGATGTGATCGACCACCCGGATGGTGCCAAGCGCACCACTGGAAGCGAGATTGGATCGACGGTGGCGAAACAAACCTGGCCGACCTCGGTCTGGTCTGCAGTAGTCACCACCACTTGATCCACGATGTCGGTTGGCAACTCACCGGTGGTCCCGACCATTGGCACTTCGCCCCGCCCGTTGCTCACGCCCAGGCAGCGTGAGCAATGCGGCGCGCCCGGGGTGCGGAAGTCGCATCGGGCCATCGCTGTGACCATGGAAAAGTCACCGCAAAGCGGAACGGCACAACACCCCGCAGGCCGGTGGCCCGGCTGACAAACCACGCCGAGAACTACGGTGCTATCGCCTGCTCCCCGCTCCCGAGCGCCAGGAGCGCCAGGTACGCAGGTTCGGCGTCAGGTTCGTCCGTTGAAGTCGGTCATGGCCGGACCTACACCGTTGGCGGCAATCGACTCGACGGCGTCGGCGGCCACTTGAACAGCTACATCCAGCAGCGATCGTTCGGCCTTGGGGATTTTCTTCAGCACATGGCTGACACCGGCGTCCTTCGACGGGGGTTTGCCCACGCCAATGCGCACCCGCAGGTAGTCCTGCGTGTGCAGATGTTGGGTCAGCGATCGCAGGCCGTTGTGGCCGGCCAGCCCGCCGCCGGCCTTCACCCGAACAACGCCGGGCGGAAGATCAAGCTCGTCCTGCACCACGATGATCTGATCCGGAGACTCGATCCCGTAACGGCGCACCAACAGCACAGCCGATTCGCCGGAAAGGTTCATGTACGTCGTCGGGCAGGCCAAGGCCAGACGCTTCCCCGACAGCAGAGCCTCAACAGTGCTGGCCTTCAACTTCGATGACGCCAGACGGGTGCCGCCCCGACGCGCCAGTTCATCGATCACCTCGAAACCAACGTTGTGGCGCGAGCGCGCGTATTCGGCCCCGGGATTCCCGAGGCCGATCACGAGGAAATCAGCTGGTGTGCCCCGACGCTCGGAGCCTTTGCCCCACAGCGCCATACGGCAGGTTTACTTCTCTTCGCCCTCGGCCGCCGGTGCGCCCTCGCCAGCCTCTTCGCCTTCGGCCGCTTCGTCTTCGACAGCGGCGCGGGTGACGAGCACGTTGACCAGAATGGTGTCGGGGTCCATCGGCGTGGTGACGTTGGCCGGCAGCACGATGTCGGAAACCTTGATGACCGAGTCCATGTCCATGGCGGTGACGTCGATGGAAATCTCGTTGGGGATGTCGGCCGGCTTGGTGGACACCGTCATGGTGGTGTGCTGCAGATCGACGATGCCGTTTCCGGCGTTTACGGCCTTCGACTCACCGTGAAGCACGACCGGCACTTCAACATCGATGACGACGTTGAGGTTCACGACCAGGAAGTCAACGTGGGAAACGTTGCGCTTCACCTTGTCGCGCTGCAGCTCCTTGATGACGGCAGCATGCTTGTTGCCGTCGACCGTGAGCGTGAGCACTGCGTTGGTGCCAGCGGGGCCGGTGAGGGCAACACGCAGATCACGACGGGCGACAGACACCGAGACGGGACCCACGCCGTTGCCATAGACAACACCGGGAATGCGGTCCTCGGCGCGGAGACGTCGTGACGACGGCGACCCGTGGGTCCGTCCAGTTTCGGTTGCAAGGATGACTTCCGACATGACGCGCTCCAACTCAGTGTTTACAAACGGCGATGAATCTTAAGCCACAGACCCCAAATGTGCCAATGGCGGGTGCTCTACGACTGGTTTTCCCCACCAAAGATCTCCGAAACGCTGCTGTCGTCGAACACGGCGGCAAGGGCATCGGCAATGATTTTGGCCACGGAGAGCACTTCAAGCTTGGGGAAACGCTTCTCCGGCGGGATGGGAACGGTGTTGGTGATGACGACCCGGTCGATGGGGGCCGACTTGAGCCGGTCGATGGCCGGGCCGGACAACACGCCGTGCGTGGCCATGGCCCACACATCGGCAGCGCCCTTGGCCTTCAGGATCTCGCAGGCCGACACGATGGTTCCCGCGGTGTCGATCATGTCGTCCACGAGAATGCACTGCCGCCCATCCACGTCGCCGATCACGTCACGGGCAATCGCAACGTTGGTGCTGCCCTTCGGGCGGCGCTTGTAGATGAATGCAAGGTCCGCATTGAGGTGCTGGGCCATACGCTCAGCCACCTTGATGCGACCAGCGTCCGGGCTGACGATGACCGGCGCCGTGCCGTTTTCCCGGATGTACTGCTCAAGCACCGGGATAGCAGTGAGGTGATCGACGGGGCCATCGAAGAAGCCCTGGATCTGCCCGGAGTGCAGGTCGACCGACACCATGCGCTTGGCGCCCGCAGCCTTGAACAGGTCGGCTACCAACTTTGCTGTAATGGGCTCGCGACCCTCGGCCTTGCGATCCTGACGGGCGTAGCCGTAGTTCGGGCACACTGCTGTGATGCGCTTGGCCGATGCCCGCTGGGCCGCATCGATCATGATGAGCTGCTCCATGATGGAGTCGTTGATGCTGCGGTCACCGCTCATGCCATGGGACTGAACGATGAACACGTCGGCGCCGCGCACGCTCTCGGAAAAGCGGGGACGGATCTCACCGTTGGCGAACTGCACCAGGTTGGCTTCGCCGAGCTCGATACCGAGATGGACGGCGATCTCTTCGGCCAGTTCTACGTGGGTAGACCCGGAAAATAGCGCCAGGACCTTCTTGGTAACCCGTTCCATCGGTTGTCTCTTTCGTGCGGTGGTTGAGTCGACTCTACGACCCGTCGGCGAAGGGACCGGTAATCGCGCCCGGCATGATCTTGGCACCTTCGGCCAGTGATGCATAAGGCCCGACATGCGCGCCCGCTCCGATAATTGACTTACGGACCACTGAATTCTCCACCACACAGCCGTCTTCCACCACGGAATCGATGATGCGGGTGTCCGGCCCGATCTCGCATCCGGCGCCAATCGAGGTGTCACCCTGCAAGATCGTTCCGGGGAAAAGCGTGACGTCGCGACCAAGCGTGACCGTGACATCGATAAACGTCTGGCGAGGGTCGAACATGGTCACCCCGGCCAGCATCCAGGCCTTGTTCGTACGGGCCCGCAGCTCACGCTCGGCCATCGCCAACTGAAAGCGATCGTTGACTCCCTGGGTTTCGCCAGGGTCGGCTACCACCACCGAGCCGACGGGGTAGCCCGCGGTGGCGAGCAGCGAGATGACGTCGGTCAGGTAGTACTCGCCCTGCGCGTTGTCGGGGGAAAGCTTGCGCAGCGCCGGGCCGAGCAGATCGCGGCGAAACGCGAAGATGCCGGTGTTCCACTCCTTGATGGCGCGTTCTTCCTCGGTGGCGTCCTTGTGCTCCACGATGCGAGCAACCCGACCGTGTTTGTCGCGCACGATGCGTCCGTAGCCGGCCGGGTCGTCGGTGATGGCGGTGAGGATGGTGGCAGCATGACCGGCCGCCTCATGCTGCTCGACAAGAGCAGTGATCGTTTCGGCCCGCAGCAACGGTGTGTCGCCCGGCATCACAACCACGGTGGATGTGTCGTCCACATCGTCGGCCGACTCGAACGCCGTCATGCCCACGATGACGGCATCGCCCGTGCCCCTCTGCACCCGTTGTTCGACGAAGGTGACGTTGAGTTCCGTTGGCGCCTGCTCGGCCACCTTTCGGCTGACGCGATCGGCACCATGGCCGACCACGACGGCGGTTCGTTCCACCGGAAGGCCGCCGAGCGAATGGATAACGTGCATCACCATCGGACGACCGCACACCGGGTGGATGGGCTTCGGGCGGTCCGAACGCATGCGGGAACCTTCCCCGGCGGCAAGAACGATGGCAGCTATCGGCCGTTGAGTCATGAAGACGTTCTAACAAAACCGTCCCGTTCCGGTAAGGGCAAGGCGGGAAAATAGTCATTTGGTCTAGAGTGGTTCTCGCCCGATGGCGGGTAGTTCAATTGGCAGAACACTGGACTTTGAATCCAGTTGTTGAAGGTTCGAGCCCTTCCCCGCCAGCTATGACATGCTTCGCTCGGTCGCTACCGCTCCGTGTCGCTCAGACTCGCTTCGCTCGGCAATGCCGCTAGCGCTCGTAACGCTTAGCTCAGTCAGTTCGCACGGGGTGGGGTGGAGCGACTACCGTTCTCAGCCTTATGGGATCGCTGATCAAGAAGCGCCGAAAGCGCATGCGCAAGAAGAAGCACAAGAAGATGTTGAAGCGCACGCGTTTCCAGCGTCGTAACAAGTAACACTGCAGCAGATCTCCTGATTCGGGGGGAGCTACGACCGACCGCCCGTTACGACGGGCGGTCGGTTCGCGTCTGCACGACTACAGCGTCGGGCAGTGCCTCGCTAAGCCCGGCGTGGTGACCGTCGAGAAACCAGGTGGAACCGCTACCGGCCATGGTCGGGCGGATTCCCGCAGCTTCGGTGATGCGGTCCCGCCAGCGAACCAACGCCGGTTCGACCGCGAGGGCGGCCTGCTCCAGGTCGTTTGGGCCTTCGGCGTGCGGACCGCCAAGCGCATCCCAGGCCCTGTAGGCGGCCACGGTGGACACGCCGACGGGCGGAACAATGAGCGTGAACGACCGGTCGAGATGGGGGAGTGGGTCGATGATGTCGCCGATTCCCGTGACGCGGCCTCGGCCACCGACCACACAGAACGGCACGTCGGCACCGATGCTCGTTGCGATGGCAACGTCGTGGCAGCCCGCCCATCGCAGTACCGCGGCTGCGTCGGCTGAGCCGCCACCCAGGCCGCCCTGCGCCGGGATGTTCTTGGTCACATGCACAGCAGCCTGATGACCAACTGCGCGCAGGGCCTTGCGGACGAGGTTGCTGTCGTCGGTCGGGATGCCCGCGCCGAACGGGCCCGAGATCGACAGGCTGTCGCCCTCCGCGAATACCAGCTCATCGGCCAGTTCCAGCGTCACCATCTCGGCATCGATCAGGTGATAGCCGTCATGGCGAATGCCCGTAAGACGCAGCGACACAGTGAGTTTGGCGGGCGCACGAACAACGACGGTCATCCTGGCTGAGGCTACGCCTTGAGCGGCGGCGACGGCGCGGGTGAGGGCGCCCCACTGCTGCACGTCAAGTTCTTCGGCTCGGGCTTCGGGGCGGATGCCGGCCTGCTCGAACGCCTCGGGTGTCACGTGCGCAGCCAGCGCTCGGCGAAGCATCTTGCGTCGTTGACCGAATCCGGCCTTTACCAAGGAGAACAACAGCGCCCGGTCGACGTCGGGCACGGCGGGCGTCGGCCATCGGGTGATAGAGACCAACGCCGAATCGACCTTGGGCTGGGGAAGGAAGACCGTTGGAGGCACATACCCGGCAATGCGTGCCTCGCCCCAGTAGGCGATCTTGACGGACACCGCGCCGTACGGGTCGGTGCCGGCGGCAGCCACCATGCGGTCGCCGACCTCACGCTGCACCATCACCAGCATGCGGCTGATCTGGGGTACGTCGTCGAGCAAGTCGCACACGAGCGGCGTAGCGACGTTGTAGGGGAGATTGGCCACCATCGTCCAACCGTCGGTGCCACCAAGCACCTGCGGCCAGTCGAGTTTGAGCGCATCGCCTTCCACCAGCGTCACGCCAGTGTCGGCCAGTTCGATACGCAGGACATCGCACAGGCCGTGATCGATCTCTACCGCGGTCACCGACGCGCCCGTCTCTACCAACGCCCGGGTGAGCGAACCAAGGCCTGGGCCTATCTCCACTACGCGGTCGCCGGGCCCGATGTCGGCCAGACGAGCAATGCGCCGCACCGTGTTGGGGTCAACGACGAAGTTCTGGCCGAACGCCCGTCGAGGCGACAGTCCGTGCCGTTCCAAGAGCTCGCGCGCCTCGCGGGGCGAGAGCGTCATTTCCAGCTGATGCGAACCGTGAGCGGCGCGTCGATCTGGTCACCGAGCTCGTTGAAGATCGACTCGGTGAGCTGCAGCACCTGATCGGGGGGAATATCTCGATGGACGGCCACGATGCAGGTGGTGGTGTGGTTGTTGCTCAGGTTGACGAGGGTGATGTTGCCACCGACGGGAAGAACAGCTCCGATGCCGGTCTTGGCGGCAATACACGGCCGCGGAAGCTCGCGCCAGAGGGGCGGTACGACTTGGAAGCCGACCTTGCCATCGATTTCGGTCGCACTCTTGGGAGCGGGAACACCAATGAGGATCGGCGCCGCTTCGAGCGTGGTAGCTGGACCATTGAGGAACGCGATCTCGGGCGAGGTAGACGGCACGCTGCTTTCGGCAGGCGCCGAACGGAGCCCGGCCGCCACGTCACCACCTTGCACTGTTGCAACCGCAGGCTGGTCGCCCGTCGGCCCGTTACTGAGCAGGAAGGGAACGGCCACGGCGGTCACAACGGCAGCCACGACGATCCTGACCCAATCACCCGCTTCAAGCCTCAACTGTGCCTCACGTTGTAACGCTTCCCGGTCGGACGGTCCGATTCCGGGGGTCGCTGCGGCCGGCTCTGCCGCCCGCAGTGATTTGCGTACGATAAGTGGGTCAAAGTCGGAACGCAATACGCGCGTTCGAAATTGTGCGTTCTCCCAGCTCAGTAGGGGTGTCACCGCGGAGGGCGGCCAAGGCGTAGACCACATGACCCACGAACGCTGGTTCGTTTTTCTTCCCACGATGCGGAATCGGGGCAAGGAACGGGCTGTCGGTTTCGGCCAGGATTCGATCGGCTGGGCACAGCACCGCTGCGGCTTGCAGATCCTTGGCGGAGGGGAACGTCACGATGCCGGAGAAGGATAGGAACGCACCGATGTCGAGGCACCGCCGGGCGTCATCGGGGCCACCAGTGAAGCAGTGGAAGATCGTGTTGGTCGGCGTGCCCTCGGCAGCCAGAATATCGAAGGTGTCATCCCACGCTTCACGGGTGTGAATCACCAGCGGCAGGTCATGCTGATGGGCCAGCGCGATCTGCGCGGCGAACACCTCGCGCTGCGCCTCACGAGGCGAATTGTCATAGTGATAGTCGAGGCCGCATTCGCCGATGGCCATCACCTTGGGTTGGCCGATGAGCGGCAGGATGCCGTCGATGCCACCCTTGGCCTCATGCGGGTGCACCCCGACCGTTGCCCACACGTCATCATGCTGCGCAGCGATGTCGATGCAACGTTGGCTGTCGGCCGCGTCGCAACCAACGGTGATGAAACCAATGACGCCGGCGGCTCGTGCCCGCTCCAGGGTCGCCACCGTGCCACCTGGAATACGTTCGTGTTCCAGGTGGCAGTGGTTGTCGAAGAACCGACCGCCGAGAAAGGTTCCGGTCATCGGCGCGGGAAGAGCGATTCGCCCTTGGTCACCGGGAGACCACCTGGGTAGCCACCCCAGGCGGCAGCCTGAGGCAAGCGCTGATCCTCGACCAGACCGGGTAGTCCGAGCCGTTCCCAGATGGCCTGGCTCGACGCCGGGATCGCCGGGCTGGCCAGGACTGCAACAATGCGCAGCGCCTCGAGCGCGTCACCCATCACGGCGTCGACTTCAGGACCCGGCTCGGCCTTCCAGGGTTCGTTGCGCTCAAGGTGCGCGTTGGTGGCGCGTACCAGATCCCACGTTGCTCGCAGCGCGGTGGACGGCGCGAAGTCGGCCCAACCTTGGGCCGTTGCCTCATACGCGGCGGCCGCGAGCGGAGCCAGCGGTGACGTGGGTGATGGCTTGGGGCCGATGCCGTCACACTTCTTGCCAACCACGGTAGCGACGCGGGCCAAAAGGTTGCCGAGGTTGTTGGCGAGGTCGGCGTTGTAGCGAGCAGTCATCCCTTCATAGCTGAAGTCGCCGTCGTTACCGAAGATGACGTCAGACAGGAAGTGGT
Organism: uncultured Acidimicrobiales bacterium; assembly: GCA_963791625.1. GTDB lineage: Bacteria > Actinomycetota > Acidimicrobiia > Acidimicrobiales > Ilumatobacteraceae > JANMCE01. Next base: position 185,890 of record CAWBTA010000015.1, on the reverse strand, counting down.
AGCGGTAGCCATCCACACCAAAGTCTTCAACCAGGTCGTGAGGCGCGATCTGGGTGAGGCCCGTCTTGGACATTTTTTCGCCACCGACCAGCAGGAAGCCGTGAACGAAAATGTTGAGCGGTGGTTCGAGACCAGCGGCCAGCAGCATGGCCGGCCAATACACACAGTGGAACCGCAGGATGTCTTTTCCGATGACGTGATAGGCGGGCCAGAACTTCTCGAACTGCGCCTTGCTCTCGGCGTCATCCCGGCCGTAGCCGACCGATGAAAGGTAGTTGGTGAGCGCATCGAACCACACGTAGGTGACGTGCTTCTCGTCCCACGGCAACGGGATGCCCCACGTGATCGACGTGCGGGAAATGCTGAAGTCGTTGAGGCCCTGTTTGATGAAACCGAGCGCCTCATTGCGCTTGCCGTCAGGCCGCACGAAGTCGGGATGGCGTGCGAACCAGTCGAGGAGCGGCTTTTCGTACTCGCTCAGTTTGAAGAAGTAGTTCTCCTCCGCAAACCGCTCGACGGGTCGCTTGTGGATGGGGCACAGACCACCGTCCAACAGATCAGCTTCGACGTAGTACGCCTCGCAGGCCACACAGTAGAGACCCTCGTACGACTTCAGTTCGATGGCGCCGTTGTCGTAGCAGGCCTGCAACAGCTTCTTCACCGCGTCGTAGTGGCGCGGTTCGGTGGTGCGGATGAAGTCGTCGTTCTTGATACCAAGCTCGGTCCAGGCCTCGACAAACCGCACGGCGGTCTTGTCGGCCCACTCCTGCGGTGTCACGCCCTTTTCATCCGCGGTGCGCTGCACCTTCAGGCCGTGCTCGTCGGTGCCGGTGAGGAAGCGAACGTCGTCACCCAACATGCGGTGCCACCGGGTGACGGCGTCACCAATGACCGTGGTATACGCGTGCCCGATGTGGGGCAGCGTCGTTCACGTAATAGATCGGCGTTGTCAGGTAGTAGCTGCTCACGCCCTAGAGGTTACGGGAGGGCGTTCGTTTCCGACCGGTCTTAATTCCGGCGGCGAAGGTGGCGCCGGCGAGGGCGGCGGCACCGAGGCCGGCGCTGGATGCTTTCACGACGGTTTTGCGCTTGCGGCTGAAGATGACGACCGGCCAGCCCCGTTCGCGGGCGATGCGTTCAAGATGAGCATCGGGGTTGACTGCAACGGGGTGGCCGACCACTTCCATCATGGGCAAGTCGGACGCCGAGTCGCTGTAGGAGTAGCAACGCTCCAGGTCGTACCCGTCCCATCGCTCAAGCTCTCGGATGGCGTCGACCTTGCCCTCGCCGTAGCAGAAAGGCCCGACCAGTTCACCGGAGTAGACGCCGTCCACCACTTCGGCGACGGTACCGATGCCACCGGTCATGCCGAGAGCTTGGGCCAAGGGTGCGACCAGTTCAGAAGGGGAAGCAGAAATGATGTACGTGTCTCGGCCGGCACGACGATGCATGTCGAGCAACGTCTGGGCCTCGGGGCGGATGCGGTCGAGAAGTTTGGGAATGATGCTGGCATTCAACGCGATCAACTCGGCCTGCTCAACCCCTTTTACTGCGCCGAGGATGCGGGCGCGGGTCTGGTCGGTCTTGCCGTCGGACGCGCCGCTGAGCCGGAACATGATGGCGCCGAGTGCATCCTTGGCGAACTGGCCGGTGGGCACCAGATCGTTGCGCCAGGCCGTCACGCCGAACGTGAACGCGCTGGAGCCACTGATCAGAGTCCGATCGAGATCGAAGAACGCTGCCGCAGGAGCGACATGGGGAGCCATATCCATGTGAACCCCAAGCTATCGAGCGACGTACCGGATTTGTGTGAGCCCGGAAACAATCTCGTTTCGTTGGCCGTCCGTTTGCCAGCCGGCCTGCTCAAAGACAGCCCGGGTTTCGCGGTCGTCTTCGAGCACCCAGGAACGCAGATCGAGGAAACCGCGCTGGCGGGCGAAGGCACCGGCCCGTTGCAGGATGATGCGGTCGAGGTGGGCCACGGCCGGATCGGAATGCTTCGCAAGTCCGTAAAGAGCAGCGGTGGTGGACGATGGAAGATCCGGGTGCTGCCAAGGACTGATGGCGATGGTGGCCACGATGGCTTCCCCGACCGAAATCACCACGACGGTGGTGTCCTCCATCTCCATGCGCTGCTGCCAGTAGCGGGCGTAGGTGTCGGATTTGAGTGTCTTGGTCTCATCGACGTGCGGTAGCGGATGGGCCCGTCGAGCGTCGGCCATGATGGCCGCCATGGCGGGGATGTCGGTTCGTTCGGCCGTGCGGCAGATCAGTTCGGTGCCGCGAGCGAGTGGGTAGAACAGACGGGCACCAAGCTGATCAGCGAGTAAGAAGAGGTCGGCCTGCACCGTGTCGGTGAGGTCACGATCGGCCTGCACCAGCACATGGCCGTCGGCGCTGAGGCATCGCACCGGGCGCCCAACGATAAGACCGCGACCCAGCAACGACTGCGCCGGAAACTGAAACCGCCACTCGTTGGTGTGTTGCACGAGTTCGTCGTCGAGGAGGTGGAGGCTGATCTTTCGACCGTCGGGCTGGCTCAGTTCGGTACGGCCGCGTGACACATATTCGATCTGGTCGTAGCCCAGCGCGTCGAGTGCGCTGAGGATGTCATCCTGCTCTTTTTCATCGACAATAAGGTCAACGAATTTGTGCAGACGGGTCTGGCGACCGAGCAGCGCATCGACGCCCCAACCACCCTGAATGACGGGGCTGACACCATTCACGTGGAGTGCATCGAGGACACGCAGGACGTCGTGGCCGGTCATCATTCTGTATAGCCTGACAGACCTCAGAGGTCCTTGATGACTTCTCGCTGAGAGCGTGTGCGGTACTACGGGGCGCTGTTGTCCATAGGGTTGCTTTGCACTCTGAGAGGTGCCGCCTTCGCTGTCAGCACCGCTTCGTAGGCTTGGCGGCGCGGCACGCCGAGCGTGGTCGCTACGTGATCGGCTGCATCTTTTCCGCGCAGTCCTTGGGCCAGCGCATCCGCCGCGGCTGCCGCGATGGCGGCGTCATCAGCGGCCTCGGCGGCTGGCGCTACCCGCCAGCACGATCACGTATTCACCGCGCGGTTCCATGACTGCGGCGTGCTCCAGGGCACCAGCAAGGGCGCCGCGCCACACCTCTTCATGAAGCTTGGTCAGCTCACGGACCAAGCACCACACGTCGCTCACCTCCGCACGCTGCGGTGAGGTCGGTCAGGGTGCGAAGGAGACGATGTGGTGCTTCATAAAGCACCACGGTTCGAGGCTCGTTGGCGACCTCGGCAAGGCGCGTCTTGCGGTCGCTACCGGTGCGGGGGAGAAATCCGTCCATCACATATCGAGCGGTGGGGAGACCACTGATCACCAGCGCAGCGTCAGCAGCAGACGGGCCCGGGACGACGGAGATTGTTGCATCTGCATCTATCGCGGCGCGCACCAACCACTCACCGGGATCGGAAATGCCGGGCAACCCGGCGTCGGTCACAACGGCTACCTTGCCGCCACCAGCGAGCAGCCCGACCACCGTTATCGCCGCGTTCGATTCGGTGTGTTCGTTGGCCACGATCAGCCTCTTGTTCGGAACCCCGAAATGGGCCAGCAGACGACCAGTGCGGCGGGTGTCCTCGCACACGATGGCGTCCACCTCCGTGAGGGTCTCTATGGCGCGGGGGCTGAGGTCACCCAGGTTTCCGATCGGGGTGGCCACCAGCACCAGCGTGCCGGGACGCATCATTGGCGCAGCTCGACCTGTTGGCCGACCTTCAGCCCCCAGCGTTCGAAGGCACCCGCTTCGGCTTCAACGATCATGACGGCTCGCGGTTCAGGGCGGCCCAACCGGTTGGCTCCGAGCTTGTCGATGCGTACGACGTTGCCTTCCTTGTCGATGTAGGCGACGTCGAGCGCGAAGCGCATGCCGAAGGTGTGTATCCACTTGCTGTGTTCAATGACGAGGGCGCCTTCCAAGCCATTGCGACCGATCAAGCCCTGCAGGCGGCTGCGGAACGTATCGGCGACGTGCGCGGACGCGAGGACAGAACCATCGCTCATCAGCCAAGCGACCCGTGGTGGTGGCAGGGGTGAGGATCCGGGGGAGGCGGCCACGGCCCCTATTCAAGCGGAAATCGTCAGGCCTCGCCGACCGTCTGCTCCTGAAGGTCACGGTCGGCCGGTCCGTTGCGGATCAACGCTGCCAGCTCCGATGCCGCTACCGGTCGATAGTCCCACACATCGCAGCCCACATTGATCATGCGTCCCCACTGCTTCCAGGTTTCATGCACATGGCCATGCAGCAGCCAGGCGCCGCTATCCACCGGTCTGGCTTCGACGTAGCGATCCTCGTACTGGCTATCGCCGTTGTACGGAAAGTGACACATCTCGACCATGTGCTCTTCGAGGCCGAGCGGCACCTGGCCCTGATGGACCTCGGCAAAACCGGCTTCTTGGTATCGCTGGATCCATGGTTCGTGCTTCGGTCCGTGGAAGGCCCAGCACCGATCGTGATTGCCAGCCAGCAGCAGCTTGCGACCGTTCAGTCGACCGACGAACGCGAGCGATTCGTCGATAATGCCCATCGCGACATCACCGAGTACCCAGACAGTGTCCTCGGGTTGCACGACCTCGTTCCATCGCTCGATAAGTCCGGCGTGCATATGGTCAAGGTCGTGAAACGGGCGGTGTGAATAGCGGATGATATTTGCGTGTCCGAAATGCATATCGGACGTAAACCAGGTGTTCATGTTGCAACCATGGTGCCAGGTCGGTTCGTCAGCGCGCCTGGCGGAATTGGTCAGGCGGTGAGGTTCGTCGGCACTGCAGGCATGCCTTGGACCACATCATCGGACGTTGACGGTGGTCGGTAGAGGGTCACCATGAGCACGCCGACCATGAGCGAACTTGCGCCTTGTACGACCCACGCCGTGCGAGCATTGTCCATGACGCCAAGTGCCGGTCGCGTCAAGAGCGCCACCGTGATGGCGATAGCCAGGGCCGATCCCAATTGGCGGATGGTGGTGAAGAACGCCGAGCCCATAGCGTAGCGATCCTTCGGGAGGTACTTGCACGCCGATGACTGGAGCGTGCTGATGAGGATGCCGAGGCCGAAACCGGTGAGCAGGCTGAACGGCCCGTAGGTGCGCCAGTAGGCGGGGGTGACCGGATCAAAGGCAGCGTGCAGGAACAGTGACAGCGCAAGGAGGATGGCTCCGGGTAGAGCGACCAGACGGTGTCCGACGCGGTCGCACCATCGACCCGCGGCGCGTGAGGTGAGGAAGGCGACAAGTGGTGGCGGCACACTCGCCAGACCCGACCCAAGTACGGAGTAATGCCACGTTCGCTGAAGGAACGTGATGTTGCCGACTAATTGGCCGTAGAAGGGCAAGCCGAAGAAAAGTACCGAAACGTTGCCCACCGCGAATGCTCGTTGCTTCAACAGCCTCAGATCGAGCACGGGCAGCTTCGCCGTGCGGCAACGCCAAATGAACAGTGGGAGCAGTGCGGCCGCGGCAATGAAACAAATAGTGCTGCGTGTGCTCAGGTAGCCCCACTCGTTGCCCTTCGTGATGGCGAGGGCGAGGATACCGACCGACCCGACCCCGGCCGCGATGCTGACCGGATCGGGAATGCCTGTGGCGGCTTCGTCCTTCGATTCGTGCAGCAACTTGCGACCGAGAACGAATGCGATGATGCCGATGGGGAGGTTGATGAAGAAGGCGCTGCGCCACCCGAATGCACGCAGCAGGAGGCTGCCCAGAACGGGTCCGGCCCCGGCGCCGATCGATCCGATAGCGCCCCACACGGCAATCGCCGCTGATCGCTTCTCTAGGGGGAACTCCGGAAGCACGAGCGCAAGCGCAGCCGGGCTGAGCAGCGCGCCGCCGACGGCCTGCAGGGCGCGGGCAGCGATGAGAATCGGCAGCGTCGGTGCCAGAGCGCACAGGCCCGACGCCGTTATGAAAGCGAGCAGGCCAATGGTGTAGATCTTCTTGCGCCCGTAGCGATCGGCGATACGACCAGCAGTCAGCAGTACCGCGGCGAACACGATGCTGTACCCCGACAGCACCCAAGACACGGCCGATTCCGACGCGTTGAAGCTGCGCCCGATGGTGTCCCTGGCCACGTTCACGATGGTGGTATCCAATGCGGACATCGAGACACCAACCGATGTCACAACCAGCGCCTTCGTCCCCCTCGTCATCGCCACAGTGTCATCGACCGTACCAGCGGGCGGCCTCGTTTCGACCCATTCCGTTCCCGCAGGCGAAACGCCCTCCAACCCTGGCAGTCTCACCCTCCAACCCAGCGTTCTCGAGTCCGCTGGACCATCATCCGGGTCAAGTTGGAGGGTGAAATGGTCCGAGTTGGAGGGTCGAAGTAACTCACGCTCGTCGCGCCAGAGACCTATTGGTCAGATGCGGGCTTTCATCCAGGTGATGATTGTCTGCAGCACCTCTTCGCGCTCGGGTTCGTGGTGAAGCTCGTGGTATGCGCCGGGCCAGATGCGAAGGGTGCGGTCGGAAGAAGCGACCAGCTCGTCCAGCTTTCGCGAACCGGCAGGTGAGGTCAGACGATCCGCATCGCCGTGCATGATCAAGATGGGCTTGGTGACGCGGCCCGCTTCGGCCAGTGCCTTGGCCATGGTGATATTCATTTGCCGAGCGGTACCGGCGCGGAGTTTGCCGCGATAGTTCAGCGGATCGCGGTCGTAGTCGTCCCTCACACTCTGGACGCGAGAAATCGCGTCGCCTTCGAGCGCGATGGTTTTCAGCCGAGGGGCGATCTTCCCGACGAAGTTCACGATCTTCACCAGGATCTTCGGAATGCTCTCGGCCGCTACCAGTGCAGGGCTGGTAATGACGAAACCAGCGATGTCATCCTGCGAACGCTCGGCCAGACGAACGGCCGCGAGCCCACCCATCGAGTGCCCGTAGACGAACAGCGGTCGAGTGGTGCGCACCGAGCCGATGAATCGGGTCGCGTCATCGATGAGCAGATCAAAGTCATCAATCGTGCCCCGTTCCACGCCGGTCGTGCGGCCGTGACCACGCAGGTCGAGCGCGGACACCTGAAACCCGGCAGCGGTCAATGCCTCGGCCACCGGCACGTAGCGGCCCGAGTGCTCACCCAGCCCGTGGATCAGCACCACGTCAGCAATCGGCTCGGCGTCGGGCGCCCACACCGCCGTGTGCAGCGTGACACCACCGGCGCCGGGAAACGTTGCTTCCGTAGCGTTCATCGGCCGAGACTACCTGCCGGGCCGTTGGCCCCTATCCGACCGCAGCTGGAACCGGGTCAGCCAGTGGCCGTCGACTCGGCCCGGTCCCAGGCCGCGACGCGTTCGGTGTCCTCGTAGTCCTCCCATACGACAAGCTTTCCCCATCGCAATTCGAGGATGGCGACGGCACGGTTGTTGTATCTGTCGCCATCGGCGGAGGGCAGGAACGAGTGCAGCCGCATCGCAACCCGCGTGTTCCAGGGGCCGCCATTCACGAGGATATCTTCCAATACGAATTGGATACGGTTGGCCGCGAACCGATCGGCGAACGCTCGGCATTCGTCGAGGCCTCGATGCGTGGCGTGCGGCGCTCGACCTTTCACCGCTGGTCGGAACATGGTGGACCACGAGTTGTCACCGGGAAAGCGAAGCTGCACGTCGCGTGATGCCATCTTCAGCATGGGGGCGGCGTCTCCGGCGTTGAGCCGGGCCACGTTTCGACGCACCATTGCCCGCACGATCGTCTTGTACATGCTGCACCTCGCTTGGTCCCGACGTTAGAACGATCACTCTAGTAGAGCGATTGTTCTAGAGTCAACGGTCATGGCCGAGACCCGCGACCGCCTGGTGGCGACTGCTGCTGAACTGTTTCAGCGCCAGGGATTCAACGGCACGTCGATGAAGCAGATCACCGATGGGGCCAAAGCGACCACGGGCTCGCTGTACCACTTCTTCCCCGGCGGCAAGGATGAACTGGCCGCCGAGGTGATCCGCACCTCAGGGGCCGGATACCTCGGGTTGGTTCAGCTCGTTACCGCGGTCGCGACGACGTCGGCACAAGCCATCTCGATGCTCTTCGAGGGAGCCGCTGCCACCCTGGAGAACAGCGACTACGTCGACGCGTGCCCCATCTTCACCGTGGCACTCGAGGTGGCCAGCGCGGACGAGACACTCCGGATGGCATGCGACAGCGTGTTCGCCAACTGGACCGCGACGGCTACCGCGATGTTCAGACGGGACGGCATGGCGCCGAAGGCCGCCGATGCCCTTGCCGCGACCGTCATCGCCGCTCTCGGTGGAGCGTTCATCCTGGCCCGAACCGCCCGGGACGCGAATCGTATGCGTGCCATCGGCCGCCACATGACCGCACATGTGACCGCAGCTACGAAGGGCGGAATCCCTCGAGGTTGAAAGTGCGTCGGTTGGTCGCCTTTGCGGGTGCCTGGGCTGCCGGGAGAGTTGACGTGGCCTCTCGATGCTGCGGCCGACGCGCTTGCCGTCGTCACGCGACGACCTCGACGAATTGATCGACGATGTCTTCGGAGCGGCTCCGATCGCGAGGAACCGGTCGCAGTTGGCCACCCCGGCGAACGCGCCCGATCATATGATCTATAAGCAGATCATATGATCTTGTTTCCGATCATTGAGCTAGTAAGATGACTGCGTGGATCTTGGCTCACCAGTGCTTAACGTCGCCCCCGCCGTGCGCGGCGCGCTGCTTCAGGCGTTGGCTCGACTCGAACAGCCGGTCACTCGGCGGCAGCTTGCCGCTGTCGCTGGCGTTGCGCCAGGTAACGCGAGTGCCGTCATCGAGGAGCTCATCCATAGCGGACTCGTGAGCGAGACTCTGGCCGGCCGATCGTCGATGGTATTGCTGAACAGGAACCACCTTGCGGCTGGGCCTGTAGTTGCTCTGGCGGGTCTGCGGGGTGAGCTGATCCGGCGTTTGCGAGAGCAGCTCTCCACGTGGCCCGACCTCCATGGTGCCTGGCTCTTCGGGTCCGTGGCCCGAGGCGATGCCGACAGCGACTCGTATGTCGACCTTCTGATCGTTGCGGACGACATCCAGGCACCCAACCTGCATGAGCGACTGTCGAGACTCCAAGCCGATGTTCGTTCCTGGACCGGCAATGACTTACAGCTTGTCGAACACTCGCCAGCGTCGTGGCAGAAACTCGTCCGAGCCAAGAACCCGCTGGTCCAGCAGGTTCGGCAGGACGGAATTGCACTCGCCGGTGACACTGCCTCATTGCTGGGGCGCCACCAGTGAGCCGGGCCAAGGGCAACCGCAAGCCTTGCGATGTACAACAGGCGCGGCAACGTCTGGTCGACGCTCGTCAGTTCCTCGAAGCGGCTGAGCTGCTCGACGCGTCAGAGGTTGTCGCTACGTGTGCGATCCACGCTACGATCGCGGCGGCCGGCGCGATCACATGCCATGCGCTCGGTGAGCGGTCGAGTGATGGCAACCTCGTATCAGCTGTTGATCTGCTTCGCCCGGTCGACGTTAAGTTGTCGACTGCCCTTAGGCGGGCGCTCGATCGCAAAACTCAGGCTGGCTACGAGAGTGTCGACATCAGCGCTGCCGACGCTGCGAGTTGTGTGAAGTGGGCCGAGCAGCTGGTTGCGGCGGCGGAGGTACGTCTACAGAACTGATCTCGCCTGTCCTACCGAATCTCGATGATCAGACCAGCGTCATGGGGTTACGGTCTTGTCATGGGTTGCCCGTCCTTTCGTTCGATCTCATCCCAAATAAGCGCCACAGCGTGAGGTTAGTGATGGCATGCCCGTTCTTGCCCGATGTCGGCGCGGAGAGCGGCACTCGGTGTGCCTCTGGACAGCCAGCGCTCGGTCGTGCACCCTGCGGGGGGTTTGGGCCTGTGAGTACGTTTGGGAGCCAATCGACCGCTATGTCAGACTCGACGGCCTAGCCGCGATCAATCGGTCGGATTGGCAGGATGCGATAACCCTTGCGGTTGCCGTCGTCGGCGAAGTGAGACCATGGGAGTCCGGGCCGTCCAGGCTTAGAGGGGTCGGCGTTGGCTTCGATGGCGGCGACGTAAAGCTCGTTTGGACCAGCGCGTAGCGCTGCCACACGGGACGGACTAACGCTTCCGTTAGCGTCCGTGCATGGCCAGTCCGGTATCGATCACGATCGTCAAGGCGTTGTTCGCAGCGAGTCCGAATGTGTGCGCCTTCACAGGATGTGATGAGAAGCTGACCGACCCGGCGTGGAAGGAAACGAACGCGGAGATTGCTCACATCTGCGGCGAGCGCCCGGGCGCGGCCCGGTTTGATCCAGCAATGTCGGTCGAAGAGCGCAACTCCTACGACAACCTCATGCTGCTGTGTCCGAAACACCACAAGCTGATCGACCGCCTAGATCCGGACCTTCACACCGTCGAGGTGCTTCGCGAAATGAAGGCGAAGAGCGAACTGCACGGCTCCACGAGCCGAGCTTGGGCCACGGACAGCGAGCTGGTTCGCTTCGCCCTCCTCCTGCTTGGCTCGCTTGCAAAGGACGATTCGCCTGACATATCGCGAACCGGTCCACTGCTTCAGGTGCGGAGATCTGGCAAGCAGGTTGTCATGACGAACGTTGGCACGGGCGTCGCTATGAGCATCGTCGTCATCGACAGCGACGTTGAGAAATCGCCCGTCCTGCTCGGCGAGCTGCCGCCCACGCTTCCGGCAAGAGCACGATTCAACATCGGGCATTGGGCACAGACCTTCGGGAGTCGTGCGTTCGCCACGCTGACAGTCTCTTGGGACGATGAGCGCGGCAATTCGTACGTCGAGACCTGTCCAATCAACTGACTTTGGCTCGCGTGAACAGATCTGCGATCGCTGGACGTGTGGCGGGTGATCGATCACTATTCGCAGCATGGACGAGGGTGGGTCTGCGAAGGATCTGATCGAGTTCGACCTTGATGTCGACGAGCGTCTCTTGCTCCGATGTGGCCTTGCCGAGTGGGCCGGTCCAGCAAGGTGCACCGAAGAACTCGCATAGCGATGGGCTTCGCTGGCGTGTCCGATATGTTCGCCGAGCAGAGACGGCCTATCGACACCATCGAGTCGTCGCTGGCAATGAGCAGGTTTGACTGGCTTCGGGTGCTGTTGGCAACGGAAATCGTTTTCGCGAGCGACCTCGTCGGATCTGGGCGGGACTGGTCCATCACGACCGGGCTGCCGGATGATCAGACACTTGTGACACTTCGAAGCATTCAGCGGAAGGTCACTCGCGAACTTCGCGCTTGATCGGTGAAGGCCTCGGAACGCGGCCCAATCCTCGGCAGCGCCCACGAATGACAGATGGACGCACTTGAATCCGGCTCGGTGCAGCATGATTGCGGTGTGGGATTCGAGCCGCGACCGCTGACCGACGACGAGAACCGCGTCCTCGACCTGATCCTCGCAGCGACGTTCGAAGGTGTCGAGCCACTCCGTGCTCAGTCGAGTGATGTTCGCGTTGTCAGCCGGTGTTCCTGCGGCTGTCCTTCGATCGACCTCGCCGTCGCGGCGGACGCACGGAGATCTATTCGGGCCGATGGACTCGTACCAGTGGAGTTTGAACGTTTACCCGCTCGCCGAGGAGCCGCCTAGGCGGGTGATCTTGTTCGTCCGCGACGGCGAACTGAGCTATCTCGAGTTCGTGTTCTACGAGGATCGTCTGCCGGCCAGCTGGCCGCCTTCGGGCCGACTGTCACCCGTGTCGATCGACCGGTAAGGCGGATACGCCACTCGCGTCCGTCAGGCCGCGATCGCGTGTTCAACAAGACGTAGTGGTACAAAGAAAGTACGGCGCTTCTGCGGACTCAGGACTGCTCGCCGTAGAGCAACGCACGCGAACGGCCAGAGCCCAGCGCGGTCGACGGCGAGTGCTCGTCCGCGAAGCCCTGTTAGACGTTGAAGCGGAACTGCAGACATGGGGCCGCGCATAGACACTGACCTGGTTCTTCTTGGTTTGGCTGGGTCGCGTGGTCCTTCTCAGGTCCTTCCTGGCTTGACGTATCTAGCTCGTTGTACGTCAGTGGTTGTCGACGCCCAGCACGATTGCCGTCGCCAGGGCGCGGTCCTGCGGGTCCATGGCGGAGAACAGCGTTGTTACGAACTGGGCCGCTGTAGCCGGGTCCTCCGCCGCGCCGACGACGTCCAGAACGGCACCAACGCAAGCTGCGAACGGATCATCGAGCTCGTAGTAGTTGCACGCCGCCCGCACGGCTGACACCAACGTGACCGCGTCAGCTGGCTCGGCCTGCACCCGCAGCGTCGCGGCAACGAATAGCCCGGTGATGAGCGCAACCGGTGACCCGGCAGCGACCGCGCGGATCACTCCAAGGCCGGCGACGTACAGCGCGTTGGCCGCTGCCTCCGTTCCAGCGCCGAGGCCTTCGATCGTTGTGACAAACGCTGCGTACGCGGCCTGGGGGTCACGCCAGTAGTGGGGACGGGACATCGGGTGGAGCGTTGAGGCCAACGGCCATCCCACCGACTCCGCGAGTCCAGCGAGTTGGGCTGGCGTCAGAGGAAGGTCGTCAGCTTGAGCCGTGAAGAGTTCGGTGATCAACCCGTCGATGGCCGAGCCCGGGAGGCGGCCCGTTCTTGCCAGCGCGATAGCGAGAGCGAAGGAGCCGAACGCTGGAACGCCGATGGATCTTGCGATGGCCGCCAACGCCACGTCGTCGCAAAGCAGCCCGCAAGACCTGCCGTGAGCAGTCGCAAGTCCTGCAGTCCAATTACTGCCATTCTCCAACGCGTCAAGGCCCTGGACGCCCGCGAGGCTGCCGGTCTTCACGACGGGAAGTTCAGATGCCCAAACCCGCAGCCGATCGCGCTGCACCCGAACCGCCTCAAGTTGCTCGGGCGAGAACTCCACCATTGTCCAGCTGTCCTGTTGGTGGTCCCACCGCATCGACCCGGCAGCGGTCTTGCGGAAGACGGAGTCGTCGACCTCGGCGAACGTCGCGTCAGGGATTGATATCGACGTGAAGGACGCAAGCACAGCGGGCCACAGCTCGGGGGCGAATGTCATCGCAACGAGGCTGCTCAGGTCGGCGACTATCGGGTGTTCGAGGTGTTCCGTCGCGAGCTGGATTTCCTGTTCGAGAACAACGGGGTCTCGCGGAATGCTTGTGAAGCCGAGGGCTGACCCGTTCAGAATCGAGTCCAGGTAACCACGCGAGAAGATCGATGCTGCGAAGCCGACGGGCAGCTGACCGGAGGCAGCCTGCTCGGCGAGCTGCCGGTGCTGCCGATCACGTTCCGGGTCCGGGTTGAGCATCAGCCGCATCTGCTCGCGGAACTGCTCCGGATCGTCGACGTTGACCTCCACGGACTGCAACACCGGGCTATCCGGATACATCTCGAGGAAACGTGCGAGATGGGCCTGCATGGCACCAACACCGGGTTCATCGTCGAGGCTCTGTGGCGTCAAATGCGAGGAACAGCGAAATGCCCGTCGCCTGAACTTCGTGAGAATTCGGGAAGCTCTCGAGTACTTCGGCCATCAAGTCCAAACGCGAAGGCTCTCGCCGCATCAGGAGTTGTAGGAACAGCCTCGCCCGGCCCTCGGTGTCAGGCTGAAGCGCGGGGGCTCCGCGGATTTCGGTCCAAGCGTCCTTGAGACGGTGCAGCTTGGTCAGCGCCTCGACCCGCACCCATCGGATCGCAGGGTTGTCCTCGCCCTCCGAGATGGCCGTGCTCGCCGCGGCCTCCACCGACGAAGGGTCGCCGTGTTTGACGGCGATTTCGATTTCGATCCATCGGGCCTCGCGGCGGAGGGGCGACGGAGGGGGAGCCAGCGGCAGCGCAAGGTTCAGACACTGCTTCGACTGCTCGGCTCGATCAAGCTTCAGAAAGAGCCGCGCGGCTTGGAGAAGCAGCCGAGCGTCGCCGAACCGCTCACCTCCGCTGCGAAGAAGATCAGCGGCGTCCTCGCTCTTGTCTTGATGCACGTAAGTCTCGGAGAGCTGAAGCACGGCGATTCGGTTCCGACCCACGAGGGGCCTGAGCCGCGCTGCGGCTGCCTCTAGGTTCCCGGCATTGGTCTCCGCTATCGCCATCAGAACCTCGGCGTGGTCGGCGTCTCGTTCTCGAACCTCGTCGAGTCTGGGTAACGCGAGATGCCCAATGTTCGCCAGGCTCCGTTGCGCCCGATCCAGCTCGCCCTCGTTTGAGGCCAACTGCGCTGCCTGCTCGAACTCGCGAATAGCATCAGCCCGAGTTGCAGGGTCTCGCGCCAAAGACAGTCCGAGGAACCACGAGTGCTCGAAGGGGCTGTTCGGTTCTGGAACCTTTCCGCCCTCGATCAACTTCGCCAGGGCGAGGACTTGGCGGACCTCAGGGTGCGAAGCCTCAACCTCGGTCGCCTCGCCCTCGGTGTGGCTCCCAAGTGCGACTACATCGGCGTATCGCTCGAGGCTGAGGGCGGCTTGGCACGCAGTGACCGTTGCCTCGGCAGAGTCTCCGCCCCAGCCTCTTCGAAGGTTCCGTGCGGCGAGCGCCAGGTCGAGCGCCTTCTGCGAGTCTTTGACCCGATGGCCGCCCGACTGCCCGAAAGCTCGTCTGAGGAGGACGTCCGCGTAGGAGAGCAAATAGCCGGCATGAGACATCGCCTCGGTCATTCCAGCCTCGAACGAGTTGGCCGAGGCATCGAGATCGTTTCGACGCGCTTGTGCCCGGCCCAACCAAGCTCGAATCATCGTTGGATCAGGGATCGGGTGTGCGAGAGCTTCACTTGCTCGCTCCTCAAGCGCGACGACATCCTCAGCTATTGCGGCCTCCACAACGCCGATGAACAGCAGGACCGTGTCGGAGGCACCGACGACCGCGCGCTGCAGAAGAGGTTGCGCGCTCTCGGGCTCCGCGCCTCGTGACGCAGCGAGCGCTGCACGAGTGAGCAACTCCGAGCGGCGATCTGGCAGCAGTTCCGCAGCGCGTTCGAATGCGACTACTGCCTCGCTGTTCAGGTCGTACGTCTCTGCGGCGAAACCAGTCGCAGCCCACAGCTCCCCGGAGCGGAGCAGCCATGACGTAGGTTCGGACGTAAGAAGTATGAGGTTTGATCTCGCCGTCGATGGGTCGCGGAGCCACCGCAGCATTGCGCCGCCATCTGCTCCGTGTGCGTGCGCTGCCTGGATCCAACTGCTGACGTGACTCGGGAGGCGCGCTAGATCGACGGCATCGAGGTCGGGCCCGGACCGCGAGATCGCAAGGTCGTCAAGCCGTGATTGGAGATTCTGGATTCCGTCGTAGATGACGCCTTGACCCAGCTTGAGATCGGTGAGCTCTCGCTTGAGAGAGCGATGAGAAGACAGCGTGGCGGCAATTGCCGGATCGACGAGCTCCGTCACGTGTACGACGACAGCGGCAACGATGTTCGCAGCGAGTGACTTCGTCAGGTCGTTGGGTGGCCCGAGTTCGTACTCGAGCGCGTTCACCACCCGGCTGACGTCATCGGTCAGCGTCGCTGTCGTGGAGGCCGCGAGGGCAGAGAAAACGTCAGGACGAAGCAACCATCGCGCAATGCCTTCGCGCTCCGCCTGCGTGAGGGACCGGCCAAGGCTTGGCTCTAGCGAGCGAACGGCGTGGTCGGCCCAGGTGGGATCCGGCTTGGCGTAGCGCTGCTTGACCTTGTCCCAGACCTCTGATGCAATCAGTTCGAGAAGGATCGGCAGGAGAATCTCCACAGCCCGAGCCTACGGAGCCGGTGTGACACGACGAGCGTTGCCACCGGCACGGGCGCTTGTGTTTCCGACAACCCATACCCGGTGAGACATTCACGAGCGTTCGCCCGTGCCTCCGCGCTCGATCGCTCGAAGCACTGCGTTCTCGCGCTCCAGGGGGGGAAGCCGCCATGGGTACGAGGTGGGCTGGGCCATCGCCGCGAAAAGCATCTCCGCGCGCAATGGCAGCGAGACGCGATCGAAGAGCTTTCGCCATGTCGGCGCCTTGAGCAGTCCGCTGTGGGCCAAAGCCCGCACGGCGGTTACAGCGGCCAACGGTGTGCGTTCAGCATTGGAGATCGTCTTCCGGAGAGCCTTCGCGAGTTCTTCATCGATGAGGTCGGGCTGCACTTCAAGCACATGAACTAGCCAAGCAAGCGACCAATCCGAGCTCGACGAGTGGCCGACAGCCTTCCGACAGAACTCGCTGACGTACCCAGTGTCGGTGCGGCCGATCTCCAGGAGATAGACGGCCAGGTTGGGTGACGTTCGCGGAAACCACTGCAGGATGACTTCGAGGACGTCCGAGTCGACGGCGATGCCGCCACCGGCAACGAAGGTGAGCGCTTCGATCGCGGTGCTCTCGGAGAATTGGAGATCCTCCGTGCTCTTGCCTGCTCGAAGATCACGTGCGGTCTCCCTGAGCAACTGGGCATAGGCCTCAGCGATCGTCGGCTCCAGGCGGTCACGAATCGACTCGAGGACCTCCTCCATGGTCGTTGTGCCGTGGTAAAGAAGGTCCCACAGGGTCTGATCTTCGACTCCGAGTCGCTTCAGTTCTTCCTCGACGTAGTCGTTGTCGTCCGCTTCGAGGAGTGACGTTTCGAGTTGGCGACGGACCCGCAATCGGATCTGCTCGACCTTTCGAGGCGGCCGCGACACCGATGCGGCGAAAGTCGAACGGCGCATGATCATGGTCTTCCCGTCGCTGAGGCGAAGGCCCACCCCGTGGAGCAACTGCTCGATCATCTCAAGCTTCCGGCGTGCATCGGCTAGCGACGTGGCCCCGATCACGTAGTCATCGGCATAGCGCACGTAGCTCCAGCCCTGCGCGGCAATTGACAGGTCCACTGGCAGCAAGAATGCCGATGCGAACATGTCACTGGCGGGCGGACCTTGAGGAAGGCCAGCTTGTGACCCCATGACGGCATCCAAGAAGTTCTGGATCGCATGGACTTGCGCCGTGGTCAGTCCGAGGTATCGAGCCAGGAAGACTGCGAGGATCCCGTGATCCACGACCTCGTAGAAGGCATTGATGTCGGTCTTCACCACGTACGGGGTCTTGAACTGGCCTTGCGAGGCGGAGAACTGTCGTATTGCGGTGTCTCCTCGCCGACGAGGCCAGAGCACGCCTGGTGGTAATGCGGCGTTGAGAGGTTCGGCGACCCAATCGGCCATTGCTTCGAACGAGAGTCGGTCGGAGAACGAGAGAAGCGCTGCGGGTCTGCTGGTGAATGCCGATTTGGGAACGCGAAAGAAGTCGGCGCGAACTGGCACTCCTTGGCCGGACTCTGCCATCTGAATGTGGCGACCGACCAGATCGAGATCACTGCGGCCGGCGAGCGACTCAGTGGGCCTCGGCGGAAGAAGGTCGCTCGGCACGAGGGCGTGTTCAAGGGCGCCTTCAAATGCTCGTCGGTCCAGAGACTTCGCCATGTACAAGCTCGCCATCTGCGACGCATCCCAACGAAGCGCCAAGTCTCCAATGCCGACGACTAGGTCAAGCGCCAGAAGGCAGTTCCGTTCAATCACCTGACTGCGATCCAACACGTCGTTCGCGGCGCGGGCGCGCTCGAGGTGGATCTGGAGGTCAAGTCTGCTCAAGCCGAGGCGTTGCAGTACCAGCAGAACTTGCGCGAGGTCTTGGGGGTCGCTCAGTTGAGCCAAGCGGGTGTCGAGAAGGTCGAGAGCCGATGGAAGCGCCAGTTCGTTAGGCATGGTGCAGCGTCCAGTCTGGCTGCGTCCGGCCCAACGCGGCGATGTATGTCGAGAGCGCCATGGTTCGATTTGGTGCGATGACGCCATGGCTAACGGATGTCAGCGTGAAGCAGAGGTCTCCGTTCACGCGTTCCTGCATGAGGGACCAAACCGGCCTGGTGCCCGTTCCTCCGAGGCTGTGGGGCCTGTGATGTGGATGAAGGTTGGAGGGATCGTCAGGTGCGACGCTCATCCCGCGTCCGCCACTGACGACTTCGCCCGCCGCGTTGGGGCGAATGTCGGTCGGTACGCGCACCCCGAGATCTTCATCTCCAAGAGCGGGGCCTGACTCCTCCGCAGGGTACATGGCCCGATACAGAGTCCTGCCCGCTGCAACTGGTGGGGGTGCGAGGGCGAGAATGCTTGTCACACGGCCAATCCTGGCAGAGCCGTCACGTCACTCCAGGTAGTGCACTGCGCGACTTGCGCTGGATGCCTCCGAGCCGCTGGGCGTCGATCGCATCACGCACGCGGTCTTCATCGCCGGGGATGAGGTGGGCGTAGGTGTCGAGCGTGATCCTCGCCGAATCGTGGCCGAGCGCCGCCTGCACCTGCTTGATCGAGCAGCCGGAGGCGATCAGCACCGAGGCGAAGAAGTGCCGGAGGTCGTGGAACGTGATGTCGTCGTTCAGGCCAGCGCGCTTGCGTGCCCGGCGGAAGTAGTAGCCCCACCGTGCCGCGTCGAGCGGCTGGCCGTCGGGAGTGACGATCACGCCGTGCTCGCCGGCCGGTCGCCGGGCAAGGTGTGCCGCGATCTCGTCGAGCACCCACTGACTGGTCGGGATGACTCGGTTGCTCGCCCTCGTCTTCGTGGTCGTGAACCCGCCGCCTGTCTTCTGCGTCGCCTGCTGCCACTGGCGGTCGACGCGGGTGGTGCGCCGGAGGAAGTCGATTCGATCGACCGTGAGTCCAGCGGCCTCGCTGGATCGCAGCCCCAGTCCGGCACCAATGACGATCGCCACTCGGTACCAGGGATCAGCAGCGTCCAGCAGCAACTGCACCTGCTCGGCCGTGAGCGGCACGACGGAGGGCGTCTCGACCCGCGGCAGCCGGACGCCGACCGCTGGGTTGGCGACGATCAGCTTGTCGTCGATGGCGCGAGTGAAGGTCGCGCCAACGTGCTGGCGCACGATGCGAATGGTGCTGGGGGCGAGGACGTCGCCGAGTTCGGCGATCAGCGCCTGGACGTCGCCTTTGCGGATGCTGGCGATCGGACGGTCGCCGAACTTGTCGATCGCGTAGCGGAGCTTCTCGGTCGCGGTCTGACGGCTCTTCGGCTTCCAGACGCCCAGCGACAGGTACCGCTCGGCGACCTCGCGGAACGGCGTGCGGCCGAGCACCGGGTCGGTGTAGGCGCCGGTCATCAAACGGTGCTGCACGTCGACGAGGAACCGCTCGGCGTCACCCTTGCGGCGGAACTCCTTGGTCCGGTCGGCGCCGTTCGCGTGCTCGCGCCACACCGCTTGGTACACCGTGGTCGAGACGGTCGTTCCGTCCTGGCGCTCTCGGGTCTTCACCCGCTTCTTCACGTGCGGCATGGGACAAGCCTTTCACGTCGTGCACAGAGGTCGGACCCGGCGATCACGCGAGGCCTCGCCCGTTGCGGCGCAGCGACTTCGGGAGCAACGCCGGCTCGACGACCTTCGCCTCCTGAAGCA
This sequence comes from uncultured Acidimicrobiales bacterium, assembly GCA_963791625.1. Lineage (GTDB taxonomy): Bacteria > Actinomycetota > Acidimicrobiia > Acidimicrobiales > Ilumatobacteraceae > JANMCE01. The sequence continues at coordinate 166,557 of CAWBTA010000015.1, read as the reverse complement.
TTGCCCAGTAGGCGACGAGCTGCCGCGTATCGCTGGGCCTCAACCCGAGCGGGTTGTCCGGGTCGGCGATCGCGTAGGTCATCCGGTACTGCTCGACGGCGCGTGCGCGGTCGCGCCAGACCTGCCGCCGCCTCGACCCGACCGGCGAGGTGCCGATCGGCTCGACGGAGGTAGTGGTCGCTGTCGTCCTCGGCTTCGAGGACCGTCTCATCGACGCGCCTGGCGATGACGTCGTCGATGTGACGGAGGTCGGCGACGTCAGTTGCATGCTCGACGAGGTATCGGCTGCGCTCGGTGGTCGAGCCCTCCGCTTCGGTGACCGCGGTCGCGTGGTGAGCAACATCTGCGGCAACGCGATCGATGATGCGATCGCGTTCGGCACGCGACTGTCCACGCGATCGTCCCGGCATGTGGACGCGACTGCGCTCCTGTTGGAGCTTCCTGAGCTGCTGCTCGGCGGAGTCGCGTGCGGCAATCAGTTCCGGCACGTCCGCAGTGCGGTCGGTGGGCGCGCGATCCACGATGGTGGTCAGTCGCTTCCGCTCGCGGATCAGGTCGGCGCTCGGCATCGACGAGAAGTGGGCGGCCCGGTCGAGGTCGATCGCGAGTTGCTGCGCCCGGCTGGTCGACAGCCCCGACCGCAGGACGTCGAGGCTGTCGCGCTCGACCGTCGTCGCGTGTGGTGGGCTTTCGAGGTCGTGCTCGAGTTCGCCGACGGTGACGATGTGGTTGCCGAGCCGACCCCGGCTGAGCGCAACGTAGCCCAGTTCTTGGTACAGGTCGTCGGTGGCAAGCAGGAACGCCCGGTCGCACGTCATCCCCTGGGCCTTGTGCACCGTCGATGCGTACGCATGAGCGAGGTAGCCGGCATCGAGGTAGTCGGGCGGGAGGGTCGCCCGCTCTCCGGTGGAGAACGCGACCGTCATCGTCCGCTGGTCGAGGTCGACGTGGTCGATGACACCACGCGTGCCGTTGCGGACGCCGAGGCGAGCGTCGTTGCGGAGGGTCATCACCTCGTCGCCGCGCTGGTAGGCAAGCCCTCGAACGGACAGCTCCGGGCCGTCGAGTCGACCGGCCGCCGCGACGACGGTACGAGCGCATCGGTTCAGGCTGGCGACGTCCTGGTTGCGCGACGCGAGCATCACGGCGTCTTCGCCCTCGGCGCGGGCGGCGGCCCACCGACCGACGATGGTCTCGAGCGCCTGGTCGTAGGAGTCGGCGACGGTGATGCGGTCGTGGCCGTGGTAGGCGGCCAACGCGCGATCGACGTCGCCGTCGCGAAGCTGCCGCAAGGCTTGCTGCTCCCACCGTTCGCGCTGGCGGCGGTTGGTGGTCAGCTCGGCACCGGGCATCCGCTCGGCGAGGGCGGCGAGCAGACCGCCGGCATCGATCTCAGGGAGCTGCTTCGGATCGCCGACGAGAACGACCTTCGCTCCGGCCCGCTCGGCGTGGTCGAGTGCGCGAGCGAGCACGCGTGTGCCGACCATCCCGGCTTCGTCGATCACGAGCACGGTGTTGGGTTCCATCGACGTCCGGTCGAGCCGTCCCAGCAATCGCGTCAACGTCGAGGACGGGATGCCGGCGGCCGACTGGAGCTCGGCGGCGGCGCGGGCGGCGAGCGCGGCGCCGATGACCTGATAGCCGGATGCCTCCCAGACCTGCCGTGCCGTCTTGAGCGTGTAGGTCTTGCCGCTGCCCGCCGGCGCGGTGAGCACGTCGACTCCGTGCCCTGAGGAGCCCAGGTGCTCGACGACCGCACGTTGATCGTCAGGCAGAGCCAGCACGGCCTCCGCCAAAGCCTGTGCGTCGACCAGGCCGACACCGGTTCCACGGCGGGCGAGGGCTCGGTCGACCGTCCGCTGTTCGAGGGCGAGCAGCTCGCGTGTGGTCCACCGTGCGCCTGTCGAGGCCCGCGAGATCACTCGGCCGCTGTCGGTCCGGATCACGTCGTTGGTCTGGCCGGCGAGCGCCACGACCTCGGGGTGGCAGAGCAGCCGGTCGGCGATCGCTTCGAGGTACGCGACCGATGCTCCGTTGCGGAGTGCTTCGGCGACGCCGAGAAGAACGTCTCGCCGGTCGAACGACGACGATTGCTTCGTCAGGCCGGCAGGGGACAGCAGCGCTGCCTCGATTGCGCGGACCTCGGCGAGGCCTCGATGCTCGGCCGGTTGCTGGTCCATCACGGCGGCCAGTTGCCGAGGCCCGAAGTTCATCGCTCGGGCCTGGTCCCGCCACCGGCTCCGCAGCGTCGCCGGGTCGACGTCGTGCTGCTTGGCCTTGCGGGTCGTCAGAGCTGCGATCTCGGCGGCGCGGGGTGACGACCAGCCGCCGATCGCGAGGCGCTCCTCGATCTCGGCGCGGCGGGTCGAGAAGGTGCCGAGGACGTCGAGGGGCACACCCTCGATGTCGGCGATGCCCTTGATGGCCTTCGTCCAGCGGACGCCGAGCCGGGCGGTCAGTTCCGATCGCAGGTGGGCTTCGTACAGGTAGCCGGCCGTCTTCGAGTGCCAGTAGAAGTGGCGGGCGTCGACCGTCGACCACCGGCCGTCGGCGCCTCGAACGGCGTTGGCGACGAGCACATGCGTGTGGAGGTGTGGATCGCCGGCGCGACTCGTGCGGTGGCGGAAGGCGGCTGCGACGAGCCCGTCTCCTCGGATCTGTTCGACGCCACCATGACCTCGCCGGGTCCACGTTGCGTGCCGCTCCAAGTAGCCGAGTGCGGCATCGACGGCGAGGTCGTGCGCCTCGGCCACCACCGCAGCGATGTCGGCCTCGGCGAGTCCGAAGACGACGGACACGGACTTCGGCGCGCGGAAGGTGAGGTCGAATCCGGGGATTCGCCCACCCTTCGACGATCGGAGCCGTGCGTCGGTTGTTGGGTCACGGCCATCGAGCACGGCCGCGAGCGCGTCGGCGTCGACCTCGCCCGCCAGCCCGAGCAGCGCGGTCCCGGCACCGAGCCACCGGCCGGGAGCCTCGCCCTCGAGGTAGTAGTCCTCCACGCCGCGAGCGACGGCGTCGAGGTAGTAGCCTTCCTGGCCCTTGGCCAGCTTCCCGATGCTCAGCATGGCCGAGCCGCCGTAACGAGCGGAGCCGCGAGGGCCACGCGCGCCTGTGGTGCAAGTTCGTGACCTTCATCAGTGCTTGCGTGTGCGACGTTCGGCCGGGGTCCGCCGACCGTGGTGCGGTTGGCGTTCATGCGGAGACTCGACCCGCCGCCATGCGCTCGATCGGCTCGGACAGGAAGCGGATCGAGCGGCCGATGCGAACGGCCGGGATGCCGGCCTTGCCGGCGGTCTCGATGTAGAGCTGGGCTTCCTTGTAGGCCTTCGTGCGGCTGATCTTGAAGAGGTGGACGACCTCCTCGACGCAGAGGAACGGTCCATTGTCGGTGATGGCACTCATGCGGTTCTCCTCGCTCTCGCCGGCCTCGCTCCTGGAGCGGGTGGGTCGGCGATCCGCTGGGACGCAACGCGCCGACACGGACTTACAGAGGGAGAAATCGCCTAAGCGCAGCAAGAAACGTGTTCAAAGTTCCTCAACCAACGCCGTTGGAGTAGGGCGGTGAGGCCGAACAGCGGAAACCCGACCGCCTCGATTGGGTGCGTCGCCTACGCTGGTGATGTGGCGGAGCCTGCGAACCTCAGAGCGGAGCATCAATGCTGCTGACGATCACGTCGTCGGCCTCTCCTGCTACTGATCTCGGTTTCCTCCTCCACAAGAACCCAGACCGCGTGCATGAGAAGGAGCTGTCGTTCGGGTTGGCTCGTGTCTGCTACCCGGAGGCAACTGCCGAGCGGTGCACGGCCGCGCTCATCGTCGACATCGACCCGGTGCAGTTGGTTCGCGGGCGACGAGGCGGGCCACACGGCAATGGGTTCTCGTTGTCCCAGTACGTCAATGACCGGCCGTACGCAGTGTCGTCATTCATGTCGGTGGCGCTCAACAGGCTGTTCGGCACGGCGATGACCGGGCGCAGCAAGGATCGGCCGGAGCTCGCCGACCAGGCGATTCCGCTGACGGTTCGGCTCCCTGTGCTCCCGTGTCGTGGGGGCGAAAGCGTGCTGCGGGGGATGTTCGAACCCCTCGGCTACCACGTGTTGGCATCGGAGATCCCGCTCGACGAGACGTTCCCAGAGTGGGGTAGCAGCAGCTACCTCGACGTCACGCTCTCCGCGTCCGTGCGACTGCGGGAGCTCCTCGAGCACTTGTTCGTGCTGCTCCCTGTGCTCGATGACGACAAGCATTACTGGGTCGGCGATGAGGAGGTGGACAAGCTGCTGCGACGTGGCGGCGACTGGCTTGGCGCGCACCCGGAGCGCGAGCTGATCACCCGCCGATACCTCCGCCACGATCGTCGGCTCACCCGCGACGCGTTGGCGCGCCTGATCGAGGCCGACGGCTCGACTGAAGATCCCGACGAGACGCAGCAGGCGCATGACGAGGAGGAAGCCGCGATCGAGAAGCCCGTTCGGCTGAACGACCAGCGCATGGAAGCAGTCGTTTCGGCTCTCCGTGATGCTGGCGCACAGCGGATCGCCGACCTCGGATGTGGCCAGGGAATGCTCGTTCGTGCCCTGCTGAAGGAGGCGTGGGTCGACCGGGTCGTCGGCGTCGATGTCTCGTGGCGTTCGCTCGAAGTCGCTGGACGCAGGCTGCGACTCGATGAGATGCCACCTCGCCAGCGCGCTCGTGTGGACCTCTGGCAAGGAGCGCTCACGTATCGCGACCGTCGGCTGCGCGATTTCGACGCGCTCGCCATCGTCGAAGTGATCGAGCACATCGACCCTCCGAGGCTGGCGGCGTTCGAGGACGCGCTGTTCGGCGATGCCCACCCGCGAACGGCCATCGTCACCACGCCGAACGTCGAGTACAACTCGTTGTTCGACAACATGCCCGCCGATCGGTTGCGCCACAGGGACCACCGCTTCGAGTGGACGCGGGCCGAGTTCGAAGCATGGTGCGCGGCCGTCGCTGACCGCCACGAATACTCGGTCACGATTTCGGGCATCGGACCGACCGACGACGTCCTCGGCAGCCCCACACAGATGGCGGTGTTCACGCGATGAAGCTCACCATCCCAGAGCTGAGCGTCGTCGCGCTTGTCGGCGTGTCCGGCTCGGGCAAGTCGACGTTCGCCCGTCGGCACTTCTTGCCCACCGAGGTCATCTCGTCCGACTTCTGTCGCAAGCTGGTGAGCGACGACGAGAACGACCAGAGCGCGACCGAGGCAGCGTTCGCCGTTCTGCACACGATCGCCGCGAAGCGCCTCGAGTCCGGGCGAATGGCGGTCATCGATGCGACCAGTGTTCGGCCAGAGGATCGTCGGCCGATCGTGCAGCTGGCCAAGGACCACCACGTGTTCGCCTACGCAATCGTGCTCGACGTGCCTCCCGAGATCTGCCGCGAGCGGAACGCATCGCGACCGGACCGAGCCTTCGGCGATCACGTGATCCGGAACCAGCGCGCCGCGCTTCGTCGCTCCATCAACAACCTGCACCGCGAAGGCTTTCGAAAGGTGTACGTGTTGAACGGCGTCGACGACATCGATCGCGCCGAGGTGGTCCGCGAGCGCCTCTGGACGGACAGGAGAGACCAGACCGGTCCGTTCGACATCATCGGCGACATCCACGGTTGCCACGCCGAGCTGGTCGATCTCCTCCGCCAGCTCGGGTGGACGGTCGACGGCGCCGGCCTCGATGCCAGCCACCCGCACGGACGGCAGGCCGTCTTCCTCGGCGACCTCGTCGACCGCGGCCCAGCCTCGCCCGCGGTCCTTCGGCTCGTCATGAACATGGTCCGCTCGGGCGCGGCCATGTGCATTCCGGGGAACCACGAGAACAAGCTCAAGCGTGCGCTCGACGGCAAGAACGTCACGCTCAGCCATGGACTGGCGGAGACGATGGCGCAGCTCTCCACCGAGCCCGAGGAGTTTCGACGCGAGGTCGCCGCGTTCATCGACGGTCTCGTCAGCCACGCAGTGCTCGATGGCGGGGCACTGGTCGTTGCTCACGCGGGACTCCCCGAGGTGATGCACGGTCGGTCGTCGGGCGCGGTGCGATCTTTCGCGTTGTACGGCGACACCACTGGTGAGACTGACGAGTTCGGTCTGCCGGTCCGGTATCCGTGGGCCAACGACTACCGCGGTCGTGCCGCTGTCGTTTACGGCCACACGCCGGTCCCCGAGGCAGTCTGGATCAACGGCACGATCTGCATCGACACCGGATGTGTCTTCGGTGGCTCGTTGTCGGCGCTTCGGTGGCCCGAGCGCGAGCTGGTGTCGGTCCCTGCGAAGGCCATCTACTACGAACCCGTCCGCCCGCTCCAGACCGCCGTCGTGGAGCGGCCCTCGGACGTTCTCGACCTCGATGATGTGATCGGGAAGCGGATCATCGAAGCGCGCCTCACAGGTACGGTGACGATCCGCGAGGAGAACGCCGCCGCAGCGATCGAGGTGATGAGCCGGTTCGCGATCGATCCGCACTGGCTCGTGTACCTCCCGCCGACGATGTCGCCACCGGCGACCTCGACCCGTGGCGGTCTGTTGGAGCACCCGCACGAGGCATTCGAGGCGTACCGACGCGACGGCGTGACGCGGCTCGTGTGTGAGGAAAAGCACATGGGGTCACGGGCGGTCGTTGTCGTGTGCCGGGACGAGGATGCGGCGCTCCGCCGGTTCGGTGTGGCCGGTCTCGGAACGATCTTCACCCGCACTGGTCGCGCATTCTTCAACGACCTTGCCCTCGAATCGGCGATGTTGAACAACGTCAGGTCGACGGTCGAATCGCTCGACCTCTGGGCGGAACTCGAGTCCGACTGGTTGGTGCTCGACTGCGAGTTGCTGCCCTGGTCGGCCAAGGCGGAGGAGCTGCTCCGCACCCAATACGCCTCGGTCGGCGCTGCCGCCACCACCACGCTGGCGGCTGAACGCGACGTGCTCGTCGCGGTTGCAGGAAGGGTCGCAGACGCTGCACCGTTGGCGGACCGTGCAGCAGAGCGGCTCTCGATGGCTGTGCGATTCGTGGAGGCATACCGTCGCTACTGCTGGCCGACGGTCGGGCTCGAGGGCTTGCGCCTCGCTCCGTTCCAAGTGCTCGCCACCGAGGGTCGGGTACGAGCGCTGGACCCTCACCCGTGGCACATCGCGTTGGCCGACCGGCTCGCTGCTGCTGCGCCGGAGACGTTTCGGGCGACGCGCAACACCATGGTCGATCTCGATGACGAAGAGTCAGTCGCCGCAGCGATCGCCTGGTGGGAGGAGCTCACCGGGGCTGGTGGAGAGGGCATGGTTATAAAGCCGGTCGACGTGGTCGCCCAGTGGAAACGCGGCGTCGTCCAGCCAGGCATCAAGTGCCGTGGTCCCGAGTACCTCCGCATCATCTACGGCGCCGAGTACACGTCGCCCGAGCAGCTCTCGCGCCTTCGCGAGCGCGGCCTGGGGCACAAGCGCAGCCTCGCGGTGCGCGAGTTCTGCCTCGGGGTCGAAGCGCTCGAGCGCTTCGTTGGTGGCGAACCGCTCCATCGTGTCCACGAATGCGTGTTCGGCGTACTCGCCCTCGAATCCGAACCCGTCGATCCGCGTCTGTAACTCCACGCCTGCGGTCAGGCTGACTTCAGCTCGGCGAGCCGTCTCGAGATGAGCCATGCCTCGATGTCGGAGGCGTTGGGCGCCGCAGCTGGCAGGGTCGATTCAGCCTCAGCGTGGATGAGAGCCTGCTCGAGCTCGGGCCAGCGCCGTCGGTGATGCTGGTCGAGGTCGTCGGGAAGGGGCCCGTGCTCTGTCCCCGCCTGCTTGAGGGCGACCAGGTCGGCTACGTCGTGATAGCCGAACGTCGGTGCGAGCACGGTCAGGTTCGGTTCGAGCACTCCGGAGCGGAGCAGATGGACTCCGGTGAGCGCCACCCGGTAGCTGTAGAGCATCGTCTTCGCAGTTGCCTCGTGTTCGTGCTCGCGCTGGCAGCCGCGGAAGAAGCCGGCGTAGTGGCGAACGAACAACCGGGACACGGATCGGCGAGCGAGCTCCTGCAGCTCGAGTACCTCGTCGGTCAGCGTGAGCTGGAAGGGTGACAGGATCCGCTCGAGCATGTTGCCATTGCCGTTGAGAAGCAGCGCGAGCGCCGAGCCGGCTTCGTTGGTGGTGAGGTCGCACTCCACTCCGCGATGGATCGCGGTCAGGTCGTGGACAGCAACGTCAGGCCGGAGCCCGAGCAACTCGCGGGTCGGCACGAGGTGAATGCCCTTGAGGTCGAGGTCGCTGTCCGCCGAAGGGAAGCCGTACATGTGCGCACCCGACACAGCGCAGAGCAGAAGACGTCCGTGTGGCGGATTCGTCGCAACGAACTCGCGGGCAAGGTCGAGATCTGGCGTCAGCATCCGAGGTGCTCCGCCACGAGAGAAACACACAGGCCGTCAAGGGCGGCTTCGTCGGGCCTCTCTGGCAGCTGACTGACGCGTGCGGCGGCGTCGATCTTCGCCGACATCTCGGAGGTCCGCACTTCCAGTTCGTCGAAGGTCCACGCGCCGTCACGGATCGCGAGCAGTTCTTCGTGGTCTGGCCTGAACACGTTGACGTTCCCGCTGTCGAGGATCTCCAAGGCCATGCGCTGGAGGCGAACGAGGTGCATGCCGTGCTTGGTGTCGTACCCGAATCGAACCTCGAGGTCCGACCGCGCAGGGTTGCGATTCTTCAGCCAGTCGTTGTACTGGCGCCATTGAGCCTGTGCGGACTTGTAGCGCTTCTCGCGGTTCAACACCTCGATGAAGTTCGGTGAGACGTCAGCGGCGTCGCGCTCGCCCGCGTCGAGCAGGGCCTCGGCGGCAGCCAGTTGGTCGGCTGGAATCAACGTCCGATCGGGAAGACCGAACTGGCCTCGCGTCGGAGCACCGGACGGCGGGGAGAGCAGCCAGGTTCGATGCGTTCGAATGCGCTTGAGTTGCGCGAGTGCGTAGCGTCCGAAGCGCTCCGCGACCCGACGCGAGAGGAAGCTCTCGCGTGCAGCAAGCAGCAGTTCTCCGGCCGGGCTGACCACACGGTGATCCTCGGGACGGGTCCACATCAGTTCGAGGACCGTGGGGTTGGCGTCCACAGCGAGGCGGAAGAACTTCCGGATCTCGTAGCGCACGTGGTCGGGAGAGAGATCGATCTGTTCTGGTCCGCCCGCCCATCCGAAGTACCACGCTGCTGGGCCGATGATCACACCCTTGACATCGACATCGGAGCCCGCGCGTGCGAGACCGTACGCGTTGCTTCCGTGCACGGTCTCGTAGATGACGGAAGGTTCGCTCAACTCCCTCGTCCAGTCTTTGAATAGTGCGGTAGCGGATGCTGCATGGCTCGGTCCGGTTAGCTCGCCTGGGTGAGGCGGACGTCGTAGTGGATCGTGAGGTCGAGGGCCTCGGCGATCTCGACGAGGCGGGCAAAGCTGACGCCGGCATAGTCGGTGGCCTCGTAGCGCTGGATCGCTTGCTCCTGGAGCCCGACCCGTTCGGCGAGCTGCCGTTGGGTGAGCCCGCAGGCGATGCGCGCCCGGATGAGCGCGGTCGGGAGTTGTTCGATGCCGGTCGCTTCGATCAGGGTCGCGTCGTGAAGCGCGTCGTACTCGGCGAGCTCGGCCTCGAGGTCGCCGAGCGTGCCGCGGAGGGCGTCGAATTGCAGCTCGCGCATCTCCGGTTGCAGCCCATCGGGCAGTGGCGTGCGCTGCAGCTCGCCGATGGTGTTGCGCACCTCGTCGGCGCGGCTGCGCGTGATCTTGTACTGCCGCTCGTTCTTGATCATGGCTCGAACTCCTCCAGGTCTATGACGACGATTCCCTTGCGTTGACCATCACGGTCTCGTTGAAAGAACTCCACGAAGTACTCACCGGAGCCGGCCTCGACGATGTTCGGGAAGAACTCGCAGCCGAACTCGGCCTTCTGCGCGGGCCGGCCGGGAGACAGATCGAGCAATGCCGGGTGGAGCAGTGCTCTGTCGACGCCGATCGGGTCGTAGCAACCATCGATATCGCCGGGGTGGAGCTTCCCGGTGACGAAGCTGCCGTCGATCCAAGCCCGCCGGCACCCGGCGGTCTTCAGCGCCACGAGCGCACGGCGGCACCCGTTGAGGAGATGGAGCCGCCAGCTCGACGTGCCGAAGGCTTCCTCGACCTCGGTCCAAGCCGCGGTCCACTCACCAGCTGGCAGGCGACCATCGACGAGTGCCGGGATCATCGACACAACATACCAGTTGTGTTGAGGTTCGTAAGTCGGTGGAGATCGAGCGAGAGCTCGCTAGTCGGTTCGTGCCGGCGAAGCGCTCAAAGTAGCTGTCATCGAAGCGGCGCGGTCCCTACGCTGGGCGATGTGGGTGACCTGGAGCTTCGAATTGGTCGCGAGCGGGGCGATCATCTCGTGCTGCGCGTACTCGGTCGCCAGCACCCGGGCGCGAACGACTACTGGGACGGCAACTGGCTAGTCACTCCGGCCGAGCTGGTTGTCGGATGCCTGCGCGCCAGCCATCCGAACATGAGCCTGCGCGCCGACACGCTCCTCTGGCTCCGGAAAGGGCTCGGCGAAATGCACCAGAGTCTTGTCGGTGAGGTCGAGATCAGCTCGATGGATGGCTACGGCGACCTCTCGATCTCGATCGACGGTCGCGGCCACCTCAAGGTCGAGGGGACGCTGGTCGACGATCCCGCCAAGAGGAACGTTTTGAGCTTTGAGATACCAGACCTCGATCAGACCGATCTCGCGCCGATGATCGCCGCTCTGGATGAGATGCTCGCCGCGTATCCCGTCTTGGGCTCGGTGAGCTCATGAGCCGCTCTTCGCGTGCCGAGGCGAGACTCGATTGAGCGCTGCTTCCTTCTTGATCGAGGACAACTGGAGAGGTGGGTTCTACGAACTCGCAATACTGCTCGGACCACGAGACGACGCTCGTCTTGAATCAGCTCTCCGGGCTTGTTGGGGCTTCGAAGGCGTCGCTGGTTGCTTCGGTTCGCGATCGATGGAGCCCGCCTCACAGGAGCGGGTTGAGCCGACCTTGAGCAATGCCGAGAGGTTCGGGCATCTTCGTGGTGTCGCGTCCGTTCCCGGTGTCTCGGACGTTGTCTGTGGCACCGTGATCATCAGGGAAGAAGACCCGGGTGAGGATTGGCTCGACTTCTACCTGCCAGTCGGAGCGCTCTCGAACGCGGACCGACGAGTTGGCGCGTACCCGTTCGGTGACAACGAGTCATCGCTCGTCTGGCGGCGCCCGATCGACGAGTGGTTCGTGTTAGTTGGGCGGCAGATCTTCGATCGGGTCAGCTTCCGACTCGCGTTGATCGGCTTCGAAGTGTCCGGGTTGGAAGACCTCATCGACAGCGACACGAAGCAACGAGGAATGGCCGTCCTACGACCGACTTCGTCGGGCCTTGTCGTCGAGCCGGCATCCGTTTGAGCGAGGTTCTCATCTGGGTTAGTCCCGGATTGGTCCTTCTCAGGTCCTTCCTCCAAACGAACAGGGCGAAACTGAACGCACCTAGACGGATAGAAAAGACCAGCTCAGAGGCACTGCGCGCCGAAACGCCGCAGATCGCGAAACCCCTGCTACACGTTGAAGCGGAACTCGGTGACGTCGCCGTCTTCGAAGATGTACTCCTTGCCTTCGACGCGGAGCTTGCCGACGTCTTTGGCTTTGGCCCAGGAGCCCAGCTCGAGCAGTTCGGTCCACTGGATGACCTCGGCGCGGATGAAGCCGCGCTGGATGTCGCTGTGGATCTTGCCGGCGCACTCGGGCGCTTTCGAGCCGGCCTTGAACGTCCAGGCGCGGGTTTCCTTCTCGCCGGTCGTGAGAAACGTTCGCAGGCCAAGCAGGTGATACGCAGCGCGCACCAGGCGGGGGAGCGCTCCTTCGCCGAGGCCGAACCCATCGAGCATCTCTTGCTTGTCTTCGCCCGAGAGTTGGGCAGCCTCTGCTTCCAGTTGCACGCACATGCCGATGATCTCAACCGCATCACCTAGCTCTGAGAACTCGGCCTGCACCGGAGCGATCTTGGCCGGGATCTGATCGAGCTCATCTTCGCCAACATTGACGACAACGAGCACCGGCTTGTTCGTCAACAGAAAGTACGGCTCAAGTGTTTCCTTGTGCTTCGCCGACAGTCCGCCTCGGTACAACGGGCGGCCATCCTCCAGCGCCTTGAGCGCCGCGTTTAGCGCCTCAGCATCTTCGGTGAGGCTCTTGTCCATACGGCTCTGTTTGGTGATGCGGGTGGCGTTCTTCTCCACCGTCTCCAGGTCGGCAAGGGCGAGTTCGATTTCGAGAACGCGCAGATGCTCAAGCGGATCGGGATCGCCGGGAACGTCGCCGTCCTCAAACGCCCGAAGCACGAACACGATGGCGTCGACTTCGCGGATGTTGGCGAGGAACCGGTTGCCGAGGCCTTCGCCCTTCGATGCGCCTTCCACCAGACCGCCGATGTCGACCACTTCAACCTGGGCGTAGATCGACTTCTTGGTCTTCGACATGACGGCCAACTTGTCGATCCGCTCGTCGGGCACGGTGGCCACACCGATGTTCGGATCCTTCGTGGCGAAAGCGTACGGCGCGGCCAGCGCGCTGCCCGACGTGAGTGCGTTGTACAGAGATGACTTGCCCGCATTCGGGAGGCCCACCAGGCCAAAACGTTCCATGACGCCGCCAAGGGTACGCGCTACGACCGCTATCCTGGAATCATGACGCCGGTTGAGTCGCTGGAACGGGTGATGCACTGTCTTGATCGATCGTTTGATCAAGGCCATCGGGTGAAGGCGTTCACACGGGCGCTCGATGTGCTGCGCGAAACGCCGGCCGACGAGATCGTGGCGCGGGCGGCAGCGGGAACGCTGGCCGAACTGCCGGCCATTGGTGACTCGACGGCCAAGATCATTACCCAGACCCTGGCCGGGGAAACGCCTGAGTACCTTGCCAAGCTCGAAACCGAAACGGTCGTTCCGATCACGCCCGCGGGCGCGGCAATTCGAAGCGTGCTGAAGGGCGATTTGCACAGCCATTCCGTCTGGTCCGATGGCGGCGCCGTCATCGACAAAATGGTGCAGACCGCGAAGGCACTCGGGCACGACTACCTCCTGGTCAGCGACCACTCGCCTCGGCTGACGGTGGCCCATGGTCTGAACCGAGAGCGGCTGGAAAAGCAGCTCGATGAAGTGGCTGAACTCAACAAGCGCCACGCCCCATTCCGCATTCTGAGCGGTATGGAGGTCGACATCAACATCGACGGCTCGCTCGATCTTGACGATGACCTTCTTCAAACGCTCGACATCGTGGTGGCCAGCGTGCACTCCAAACTCGCCATGGAGTCGAAGGAAATGACAGCCCGCATGATGCTGGCCGTGTCCAGTCCGCACGTCGACATCCTCGGCCACTGCACCGGCCGCATGATCGGAAAGCGAGCGCAGAGCAGCTTTGATGCCGACTACGTCTTCGCCGCCTGCGCCACATACGGGACGGCTGTCGAGATCAATTGTCGGCCCGAACGGCTCGACCCGCCGCCCGAATTGTTGGCCATTGCGCTCGGCTACAACTGTTTGTTCTCGATCAATTCCGACGCCCATGCCACCGGCCAGCTCGAGTGGCAACCGCACGGTTGCGACATCGCTGCAGCCGGGGGAGTACCGGTCGATCGCATCATCAACACCTGGCCGGTCGACCGCCTGCTGGCGTGGGCTGGTTCAAAGTGAACCGACTCCACTAAGCTCTCACCCTTATGTCGAAGAAGACCAAGAAGAAGAAGGCGCGTATGCGCCGCTCGAAGGCCAACCACGGTAAGCGTCCAAACATGGGACGTGGCTGAAACCAGCCCGCTTCCATCGGCTCCGGCGGCGCGCCGTGAGTCGATTGTCGACGTCTATCACGGCGTAAAGGTCCCCGACCCCTACCGCTGGCTGGAAGACGCAGCATCAACTGAAACCCAGGTTTGGGTCGCCGAGCAGAACGCTCGCACCCGGCAGGCGCTCGATTCCATCGGATCTTACGATCGATGGCACGAGCGCCTTTTGGCGTTGATGGGCCTGTCGATCGACTGGCCCGACGCCCGCCGAGCCGATCGGTTGTTTGCCAGTTCCCGCAGCGGCAGTCAAGCCCAGCCGATCCTCTTCGTCACCTCGGCAACCGACCCGACAGCAGCGCGCCGAGTGTTGCTTGATCCGGCTGCCCTGGCCGATGACGGTGCCGTGGCCCTTGACTGGTCGGAGCCATCCAGCGACGGCAAGCTCCTTGCGTACGGCCTGTCGGAAGGTGGCACCGAGAACTCCACGTTGCAGGTGATGGATGTCGACACCGGCCACAACCTGCCCGACACCATCCCGAACACCCGCGCCTGTTCACTGTCGTGGCTGCCCGACAATTCCGGCTTCTACTACTCCCGCTATCCAGAGGGCGATCAGTACAACCGAAAGATCTACCGTCATGTTCTCGGCCAGCCCTGGCAGGATGACGAACTGATCTTCGGCGATCTGCCGGTCCCCGACGCATGGACCATGGTGACCGCGAACGACGAAGGCACGCACGTGCTCGTGGCCGCCAGCGTTGGGTGGAGCCGCAACGATCTGCACCTGCTGAACCTTGCCACCAACACGTGGACCACCATCCTTGACGGCGTCGAGGTCAACACCAGTCTCGTCTTCGATGGCGACTGTCTGGTCGGCGTCACCAACTTGAATGCGCCACGCGGGCGCGTCGTGTCGATCCCGTTGGCGACGCCTGATCTCTGGACGACACTGGTGCCCGAGACCGACCTGGTGATCGAGTTCGACGGCCGAACACGCACGCACCGGTTTGTGGCGGGCATGCGGTCGGGCGTTCGGGTGTTGCAGCAGCACGAACTCAGCGGCGCGTTCGTCAGCGCGATCACGCTGCCAGCTTTTGCCGAAATCGCGGGCATCGCCGTCGACAAGGATGAAGACGATTTCTTCCTCGCGCTCACCTCGTTCGGTATGCCGACGGCCATGTATCGCTGGTCACCCGGGCGCGGGCTTGAGGGTTGGGCCACGACCGAAGCAGGGTTTGATCCATCAACCATTGCGGTTGACCGCTTGACGTATCCGAGCATTGATGGCACCTCCATCGGCATGTACCTCGTGCGACAACACACCGCCACACCCACATCGGACACCCCCGTTTTGCTGACCGGTTACGGCGGCTTCAACATCGCATCCACTCCAGCATTCAGCGCGCTGTACGTGGCCTGGTGCGAGGCCGGCGGCATGGTGGCCGTGGCCGGGCTTCGCGGCGGCAATGAGGAGGGGGAGGACTGGCACACCGCTGGCATGCGCGCCAACAAGCAGAACGTGTTCGACGACTTCCACGCGGCGGCCGACTTCCTCGTGTCGTCCGGTCGGACCAGTCGGGAACGACTCGCGATCCGGGGCGGGTCGAACGGCGGTCTGCTCATGGGCGCGGCCGTCACCCAACGCCCTGAGCTCGCCAAGGCCGTGGTGTGCGAGGTGCCCTTGCTCGACATGATCCGCTTTCCCCAGTTCCTCATCGCCCGGCTCTGGACCCATGAATACGGCGACCCCGATGTGGCCGAAGAGTTCCCGTGGCTGTGGGCCTACTCGCCCTACCACCATGTTCGGCAGGGCGCGATGTACCCGGCAACGCTCATCACCACCGCAGAGGGCGACACTCGCGTCGACCCCTGCCACGCCCGCAAGATGACGGCGCTTTTGCAATGGGCGACGTCGGGCGACGCCCCGATTCTTCTTCGCCAAGGCGAGCGAGCCGGGCACGGCGCCGGCCGCCCGCAAGCGAAGATGGCCGCCGACGGAGCCGACGTGTTGACCTTCATCGGTGGTCACCTCAACGTCCGTCCCTGACTCGCCCCGCGTCAGAAGTCGGGTTCGTCCTGATCGGAAAGAAAGGCGATGCCGGCCGGGCAGTCGTCTGACACCGGGCACCAGCGACATGGCGGCCCGGGCTGCACGTTTGGTGGTCGTCCCTCTTTCAACTCGACCGCCTTGTAGATGCCGTCGATCGTTCTCGCCAGCGCCGCTCGCAGTCCGGCTTCGGTCACTTCCTCCACCTGCGCCCGCGCCTCATCGAGATAGTAGGACGCCACCTTTCGGGGCGGCACACCCAGCTTGAGCGTCTCCAACAGAGCGTAGAAGCGCAGGTCATCCACGTGGTTCTTGTGCCGTCGACCCGACTTGAGGTCGATGATGACCTTGGCCGGTTCCGTGCCCTTGATGCGCCCGAGGGTCAGGTCGACCTTGCCCGACAAAACGACCTTGCCCTCGGCCAAGGTGTAGGTGGACTTGCTCTCGGTAACGGGCGTCCACTCGGCTTTCAGTTTCGGGAAGCTCTCGGCAAACTTGGTCACCAGGTCGGTGCATTCCCCGCGTAACTCGGCCAGATCGGCATCGCCCAAACCTTCGATGAAGCGGGCCGCACCGTGGTCGCTGTTGCCGACCCGGGCCACGGCTTCTCGAACGAGTGTGAGCGGGTACGCCTCGCCGTCCCAATGAATCGACAGCTCAATAGCCTTGTGGGCGATGGTGCCGCGCACGTTCTGCACCGTCCACTCGAACTTGCCCTCGGTCGCAAGGTGATGGGTCTCGCACCCATGCAGCCCCGACAGCCCGTGCTTGGAGATCCAGATCTTGTCGTCGCCGACTCGACCGAACAGATCGTCGGTGGCCTCGGCCAGTTCGTCCCTCAGGTCAGCCGCCACGGTCGGATCCCATGCGACGGGTGCAGGGCTTTTGCCGAGCAGGTTGATGACTTCCTGCTGGGCCGGGTTCAGGTGCTCAGCGGGCATGCTCACCATGTCATTCTGCCCGGCTATCGCATACCTTCGTAGTTATGCCATCCGCTCGCCTGCCCGATCCGGGTTTCTGGAAGGGTCGCCGGGTGTTTCTCACCGGGCACACCGGTTTCAAAGGCGCATGGCTGGCCGTCTGGCTGCAGCACTTGGGCGCGGAGGTCATGGGCTACTCATGGCCCCCCGTAGCAGGTGGCGTGTTCGACCGAATCTCCTCAACGCTCTTGATACAAGACTTCCGGGGCGACATCCGCGACACCGAGACGGTCCGCAAACTGGTGACGGAGTTCCAGCCGCACCTGGTGTTTCATCTCGCCGCGCAACCGATCGTCGGCATCAGCTATGTCACGCCGGTTGAGACGTTCTCCATCAACGTGGTGGGGACCGTGTCTGTGCTTGAAGCCGTGCGTCACCTCGACGGGCTCGAAGGCGTCGTAGTGATTACGAGCGACAAGGTGTACCGCAACGATGGCTCGGGCACCCCCTTGAACGAGGACGCTCCACTCGGCGGGCACGATCCGTACTCGGCATCGAAATCGGCCTCCGAGATCGCTGCGGACTCGATGCGAGCGAGCTACTTCGCGGCCCGAAACATTGCGCTGGTAACCGCCCGCGCGGGGAACGTGATCGGCGGTGGGGATCGTCACATGGACCGCATCGTGCCCGATGCTATCGACGCCGCGCTGCACGATCGCACCCTCATCCTGCGCAGCCCGAACGCAACGCGCCCGTGGCAGCACGTGCTTGAACCGCTGTCGGGCTACCTTCTGTACGCCGAGGACATCGTGTCCCGGCCTGCCGAGTCGCCTCACGCACTGAACTTCGGACCCGACCCGCTCACGGTACGAGACACCGTGTCGGAACTGGTCACCGAGCTGTACTCGCTGATGGGTCGAGGCTCATGGGACAAGGTTGCCGTCGCCCCATTCGCGGAGGCGCCACTGTTGGCCTTGGACAGCACGTTGGCGACCCGATCCCTCGGATGGTCGCCCCGCATGACCGCTCGTGAAGCGCTGGCCATGACCTGGGAATGGGAAGCCGCTGCCCAATCACCCGGCGATCTTTTCGACCTGACCGTCGCCCAGATCCAGGCCTACTCGCGAACTCTCTGATTGGTCCGCTGGGTCGCTACCGCTCCCTACCGCGAACTGTGTAACACCCCCCTGTCAGAGTCGTGGGTATGGATGAGGCGACCACCGCTCGATTTGTACATGCCGCCCGAGCGCTTGGTGCCGAGGCGCGCGCCCGCAAGCTCATATCACCCGGTTTCCGCAGTCCACCGCGGATACTCGGCGTGTCCCGAACGTTGCGGCGTTGGCAGGCCGGCGGCGCCCAAGTCGCCGTGTTGGTGCGGGGGCGCCCGTGGGCCGCGGTGCTGGCCGACATGATCGAAGGCGTCGTCGCCGCCAACAAACTCACCGGTGGCCCTGCCGACCAGCTCCGCACCGCCCTCTGGCGCGCAGCCGAAGCCTCCCTCACCGAAGATGCCGCCCCCACCAGCCAAAAGTCCGTGGCCTAGCGCATCATGAGCGGGAGCGCTCCGTCACCGACGGCTCGCGTATCCCGCCGGTCTGGCCACGCTGACGGAGTCGTTGTTGCGACACGCCGGTCGCGTATCCTTATCGGGTGAGCTTTTCGGCGGCAGCGCGGGCGCAGCGCCCGGTGACCCAGCGCACCGGCATCCTTGCGGTGCTCGGCGCGACGGTGGCGTGGTCGTTCGGTGGGGTGCTGGCCAAATCGGTTGACGCGCCGGGCGTCGTCATCACGATGTGGCGTAACTGGTTCGCAGCCGCGCTGTGGTTCGGGCTCGCAGCGATCACCCACCAACTCCCAAGGCGAAGCGAGGTTCGACAAGCTGCGCCTGCTGGTGTTCTGTTCGGCGCGAATCTTGCACTGTTCTTCAGTGCGCTGAAATACATCCCGCTTGTGAATGCCTTGGTGGTCATTGCGCTCACACCGGTCGTGATGCTCGTCGTCGCTCGAAAGGTGCTCGGCGAACACATCACCGTGGCCCGCTTGGCCTGCGCGTTGCTCGCGGTTTCTGGTGTGGTGATGTACACGGTCGTCACTCCAACATCTGGGAAGTCTGCGCCGAATCGACCAGTGCTCGGCTATGCCCTCGTGGTGAGCGCCATGTCGTTGTGGGTGGTGTACCTGGTGGTGTCGAAACGGGTCCGATCGACGATGGGTACCGTGCCATTCCTGTCATCTATCAGCCTGGTCGGCGCCATTGTCGTGACTCCGGTTGCTCTCGTGCTCGGACGCAACGCGCACGTGCCGCACGGCGTGCACTGGTTGTGGATCATGTTGCTCGCCCTCGGCCCCGGCATGTTGGCCCACGGTCTGGTGGCCTGGGCTCAAAAGCACGTGGACGCTTCGGTGTCGTCGGTGCTCATGCAAGCCGAGACCGTCGGTGCGGCCGTTATCGCCTGGGTCGTGCTTGGTGAGCGTCAATTACCGGCACAGATCATCGCTCTGGCCGTTGTCCTCGTCGGCCTCACGGCCTTGGCGGTCAATGAGGATCGCCTCGACATCAAACGACAACTCGCCGACACCGCAATCGTGCTCGGCTGATCCCTGGTTGTTGGCCTAACGTGGCATGACGCACCCGCCCGGGTGGCGGAATCGGCAGACGCGGAGGTCTTAAACACCTCTTCCCGAGAGGGAGTACGGGTTCAAGTCCCGTCCTGGGCACATATCTGACACCTAACCGTCGTTACTCGAACCCAGCCGACGGTTTGGACGGCGTGTCGATCAGCGTCGTGGTCCCGAACCCAACTGCTGCTTCGGGATCGATAGGTAGACTTCGGTCATGTCTCGGCTCGACCGTATTGTCTCTGATCCGAACGTCTGTCATGGCCAGCCGGTCGTGCGCGGTCTTCGTTACCCGGTCGAGTTCATTCTTGATCTCCTTGCGTCGGGCATGTCGAACGACGAGATCCTCGGCGACTACGCCGATCTTGAGCTCGATGATCTCTACGCCGCGCTGGAGTATGGCGCCCGAGCCTCCGCAGTGAGCAGGGTTGTGCGGCTCGGCGCCGCGTGAAGTTCCTGATCGACGCGCAGCTCCCCGTTCGCCTGGCGGCGTACCTCGCCCAGGAGGGCCACGACGTGAGGCATTCGTCGGCTCTGCCTGATGGAAATCGAACCTCGGATCAAGTGCTCGCCGAGCTGGCGAACGCCGAAGATCGCGTCATGGTGACGAAGGACCGCGATTTCGAGATCAGCCACGCATTGCGCCGCAGCCCACGGCGGCTCTTGCTCGTGACAACTGGCAACATTGCGAACAACGCACTCATCGGTTTGTTCGAGAACAATCTCGCCGTCATCGCACATGAACTGTCATCTGCCGACTATGTCGAGCTGACCTCGAATGCCGTCATCGTGCACCGAGATATCTCGGCCGAGTAGATCGAGGTTCGAATACAGTCTCGTGAGGGGCACTTCATCGCCGGGTTGAAGGTGATCGAGGGCAGTCGACGTTGGGGCCTAGGGTCACCGCATGACGTTCTTCGAAAGTGGTCGATCGGTCCGCCTTGGCCTTGCGGGTTGCCTCCTGGCTTTCGGTCTCTCGATCCTGCTCGTTGCTCCTCAGGCCGCATCAGCGGTGACATCGACCAGTTATGTGGCGTTTTCCCCGGACCGGTTGTTAGATACTCGGCCGAACAACCGGGTTACGGCCGACGCAACGACCGAGGTGGTGGTGCTCGGGCGGGGAGGTGTTCCGGCCGCAGGCGTGTCAGCGGTGTTCGTGAACGTCACGGCGGATGGCGCGGGCGCTGCTGGCTTTCTGACCGTGTGGCCAACGGGTGCCGGCCGACCGACGGCGTCCACCTTGAACGTCGGTGCTGGTGGCACGGTTGCCAACGGCGCGCTCGTGCGGGTGGGTGACGGCGGCAAGATCTCCGTCTTCAGTTCCGTTCCGACCCACCTGCTGGTGGACGTGCAGGGGTATGTACCGACCGGCTCACCCATCGCGGTGATGACTCCGGCCCGCCTGCTCGACACCCGTTCCGCCAACAGCACCATCGATGGACAGGAGGCTGGCGCGGGTCGCGCATCGGCCAAGTCGACCACCGATGTTGTTGTCGCCGGTCGCGCCGGCGTACCAACCACCGGTGTGGCCGGTGTGTTCGTCAACGTGACGGCCGTCGATCCGACCTCGGCCGGCTTCCTGACCACATGGCCGAGCCGTGTCACCATGCCGAACGCGTCCACGGCGAACTACGTGACAGGTCAGAACGTGGCCAATAACGCGTACGTCGGCCTCGGAGCGAACGGCAAGATTTCGGTCTTCACGCAGGCGGCGAGCCACCTCATTGTCGACATCGTGGGTTACGTACCCATCGACGCCGCGCCGCTGCCGTCAACGCCCGCTCGACTGCTCGACACCCGCAAGACGGGTGAGACCATTGACGGCAAGTACGCAGCCGGCGGAGTGTTGCGGCCACTGAGCGAACTCAGCGTGGTGGTGGCCGGACGAGGACCGGCACCGGCCACGGGCGCCGGTGCGGTCATCTTGAACGTCACCGCGGTCGATCCGGCGGCCGATGGTTTCGTGACGGCATGGGCGACCGGTCAGCAACGACCGACAGCCTCAATGCTGAACTACAAGAAGGGTGCCACCGTCGCGAACGGCACCATCGTGCCGCTAGGCGACGGCGGTCGCATTTCGTTGTATTCGCAGTCATCTACCCATCTGATCGTCGACATTGTCGGCTGGCTCCCCGGCGACGTGCCTACCGTGAAGCCGCTCAACGGCATCAATCTGTCGCCGTTCATCGGCTCGCCTCCGGCCGTGGTCACGCCCGAACTCGTTCGCGAACTGAGCGATCGCGTGGCGCCGTATACAGAGTGGATTCGCTCATACGAGTGCTCCGGCTCGTTCGGTTCTTTTGCGACCGAAGCCCGACGACTCGGCCTGAAGATCGGTCTCGGCGGCTGGCTATCGAAGGACGCAACCCGGAACCGGACCGAACTCGACTGTGTTATCAAACAGGCCAATGCCGGGAACGCAGATGTTGTGGTCATCGGCAATGAGGTACTCAAGCGTGGAGACCTCAGCGAAGCCCAGCTCATAGCCTTCGTGAACGAAGTGAAGGCGGCCGTTACGGTCCCCGTTACGACAGTCGACACCGACGCGGTGCTCATCGCTCACCCCAGCGTCCTCGCCGCGGTGGAAGTGGTGTACGCCAACATCTACCCGTACTGGGCGGGCATTGGTATCGACAACGCTCTGGCGAATCTTCAGACCAGCTTCGCAGCCGTTGTCACCGCGGCCGGAACCAAGCCGGTCACCATCTCCGAAACCGGCTGGCCGACGTGCGGCAGCACCAAAGGCGCCGCGGTCCCGTCGGTGGTCAATGCCGCCACGTATCTTGCGATCGTGAAGGCGTGGGCGGCAACGTCGAATGTGCCGTACTTCTGGATGGAGGGCTACGACCTGGCGTTCAAGTCCACGTTCATCCCGGGTGGGGCCGACGCATGCTTCGGCCTGTGGACCGAAGGCGGCGAACTAAAGCCTGGCATGAGAGCCGCGTTCAACTAGAGCGCAAGCCCCCGTCGGCGTAGAGCAACTGCCGGTTGATCCACTGACCCCCCGTTGAGCAGAGGAACCGCACGAGGTTGGCGCAATCGGTCGACCGGCCAAGTCGTGGCTGTAGGTTGCGGGCCTGAAGAACGACCTTGAGCTCCTCGGTCATCCAACCGTTGTCAACCGGCCCCGGGTTCACGACGTTGGCCGTGAGACCGAGGTCGGCCAGCTCCTCGGCCGCCGCCAACACGATGCGGTCGAGTGCGCCCTTGCTGGCCCCGTAGGGAATGTTGTTCACGAGGGCATCGCTCGTTATGGCGACGATGCGCCCACTCCCCGACGGCCCCGCAAACTGCTCGGCGAACGCCTTGATCAGCAGCCACGGCGCCCGGGCGTTCACCGCGAAGTGGCGATCGAAACTCTCGACGGTGGTGTCGGCAATGGAGGAATCGACCGACTCGCAATGGCACATCACCAACGCTGTGACCGGCCCAAGTTCGATGTTCACCTGGGCAAAGACCTGCGCCGGAACGGCAGGGTCAGCAAAGTCGGCCTCAAAGCGCGCAATCGGTTGAGCGTCCGCACCCCATGGCATCTTGTCGTCATATGCCCGCCACCCGGTGGTCGCAACCGTCCAACCGTCTGCGGCCAATGCCGACGCGACCGCGGCACCGATACCCGCAGCGCGCCCCACTCCGGTCACGAGAGCGACAGGGGCGGTCAACCGGTGATCACTGACGTCTTGAGACCCGGTGCGCGAGCGATGCGGAGGTCTCGGGTGAGAAGGGGGCAGCCAAGATCTTCGGCCATGGCAACGTACGCGGCATCGTAGGAGGTGACGTTGTGGCGTAGCTCCCACATTCGCTTGGTATACGGCCACACCGGAAGAAACTCGATGTCGGCATCGCGGAGGGCGTCGACAGCCGCGAGGGCTCGGCCCTCGGAGAGTTGGCCCGAACGAATGTCGTGTTGGAGCCGGTTGAGGACCTCACTTATGAGCAGATCGGGAGCGAAGAGATCATCGTCGAAATGGGCCAGCAGTTGGTCCCCTGCGGCGGAATGGTGCAGTACTTCGAGCAGTACCGACGCGTCTATGACCTTCACGTATCGAGTCGAGATTCTCGGTCGGCCTCAAGGGCGACAACGACGTCGTAGCCGACCTCAACGGGCTCCAGTCGTCGTACCCGCTCTATCCATTCCTGTCGAGAGGGTTTGCGAAGGTCACGACGGATGAGATCGAGAACGTATTCGCTCATCGTCTTGCCGACATGCGACGCACGTTTGCGGAGAGCCTCGTGGAGTTCTGGCTCCACGTTCTTCACTTGAAGGCTACTCACGGCATGAGACTAGCATGCTCTCGGCATGCCTACATGGATTTCCTCGCTCGCTCTCTGCCGAGGACTCCGCGTGACCGGCATGGTTGACGGAAATGGTAGCGGATTGCTACCATTCGTCTCATGACAGTCAACATGCATCTTCGAGACGTGCCCGATGACGTCCATGCCGAGCTCGTGGATCGGGCATCGAACTGCGGAAAGACGCTTCGGCAGTACGTGCTCGACGTCTTGGTCAGCCATACCGAGGTGCCAACCATGGATGAGTGGCTGGACCGTGTAGCGCGAAGGCGCGCACTGGCACTGAAGGTGGATGTCGTCGCGGCACTGCGAGAATCCCGCGACGAGGACGACCGGCTTGTCGGCTGACGTTGTTGTCCTTGATGCATCGGCCCTTATCGAGTTGCTCTTGGCGACACCGGCGGGGGAGCGCGTCGCAAAGCGACTCCGTGATGCCCGAGCGGTTCTTGCCCCCGCCCACGTCGATGCTGAAGTCCTGTCGGCCCTTGGCCGAATGGCGAGATCCGAACAGATTTCGGGAGAAGTCGTCGAGGAGTGCCTCACCGACTTGGCCGACATGCCAATGACCCGCGTCCCACTGCCAGGGCTTCTGGCGGACGCATGGGCGCTGCAGGCGAACGTCGCGTTGCGGGACGCGCTCTACGCCGTCGTGGCGGTGCGGGTAGATGGATCGCTTCTGACGGTTGATGCCCGTCTTGTGCGGGCGCTCGACATCACGAACCCAGGCGTCGCACAACGTCCTGATGCTGGGCCAGACCCAGCGAGCGGTGGGTAAGACCCTGGCATGATGGGGGAATGACGCCGTTGCGCTGGGGAATTCTGTCGACATCCAATTTTGCCGAGAAGCACTTCATTCCCGGGCTGAAGAAGTCACCCATTATCGAGGTCGCGGCTGTGGCTTCCCGCAACCTGCCGAGCGCTCAGGCGTACGCCGAGCGCAACAACATTCCGACCGCGTACGGCACGTATGAAGAACTCCTGGCCGACCCGTCGATCGATGTCATCTACAACCCGCTACCGAACAGTCTGCACGCAGAGTGGACGCGCAAGGCCGCCGAGGCGGGCAAGCACGTGATGTGTGAAAAGCCCATGGGCATCAACGCCGCCGAGCTTGATGTGCTCCTCCCACTTGCCGGCAAGGTACACATCGCCGAGGCGTTCATGGTGCGTTTCCATCCGCAGTGGATCGATGCCCGTGAGGTTGTGCGCAGCGGCTCGCTCGGCCGGGTCACTCACCTGAACATCGAGTTCAACTATCACAACGTCGACCCGAGCAACATCCGCAACACCGCTAACGTTGGTGGCGGGGCAATGTACGACATCGGCTGCTACGCGGTCGTCGCCACTCGCTGGTTCATGGAAGTGGAACCGAAGCGCGTGATGGCGATGTCCGACATCGACCCCACCTTTGGAACCGATCGGCTCACGAGTGCGCTCCTCGATGTTGGCGATGGTCGCATCAGCATGTTCTCGGTCAGCACCCAGACCGGCAGCTATCAGCGCATCCAGATCCTCGGTACCGAGGGGCGCCTTGAGATCACCGTGCCGTTCAACCAACCCGCCGACGAGCCAGGCGTGTATCTGGTGCACGATGGCAGCAAACACCTCAACGGACTGCGCACCACTCCGACCGAGTCCGCGGTCAAAGATCAGTACACCGCTCAGGCCGAAGCGTTCGGTGACCGCATCCGCAATGAATCACCCACCGACGGTCCGCTGCGCGATGCCATCGCCAACATGCGTGTCATCGACGCCGTGTTCGCCTCGGCGAAGAGTGGTCGCGCCGAAACGGTCTAACGCTCACATGGCGCGCAGGATGGCGCTCATGTCCTTCACGGCGCGGGCGGTGCCGGAAATGGTGCCGGTTTCCTTGCTGGTTCCGGTGCGGCGCTGGTGGTAGGGGACCGGCACTTCAACCACTTTCCAGCCGGCGGCGGCTGCCTTCACCACCATCTCCAACGGCCAGCCGGATCGGCGGTCGGTCATGCCGAGGTCGAGCAGAGCCTGCCGTCGGGCGGCGCGCATCGGACCGAGGTCGTGCAGGTTGGTTTTGCACCGCCAATTGAGCTGAGCTGCGAGCACCCGGTTGGCCAGCCTGGTGTGCAACGGCCACGCGCCCCGGTCGGCGATGCGACGAGCCAGCACGAGATCGGCTCGACCGTCGGCCACGATGCCGGCCACCTTGGGCAGATGTGTTGGATTGAGCGAGCCGTCGGCATCCATGTAACAAACGATGTCGGCGGTAGCCGCTTGGAGGCCGGCCCAGCATGCCGAGCCAAAGCCCCGCCGCGGCTCATGCACGACCACCGCCCCGCGTTCGCGAGCCAGGTCACCTGAGCCATCGGTTGACCCGTTGTCGACCACGATGGCCCGGTAGTCGGCAGGCATCCGGTCGAGCACCCAGCCGATGTTGCCGACCTCGTTGAGGACGGGCAGGATCACGTCGAAGGTGGTCACGATGGAACCCCACACTTGTCGTCGAGGTCAGCGAGCAGTCGATCCAGTTCGCGGTACGACTCGTCAGTCACTGGCGCGAAACCGATACAGCCAACGGGTGCAAGCGCTGCTCGACCCTCGGCCGATTGCGACAGGGCGTTGAGTGCGTGCTGCACGTGAACAACCTGAACCTCGGCCAGGTCGGCACGAATGACGATGGGTTGGATGGGATGTGGACCCAATCCCTCGATCACTCGTAGGTCGGTGGCGAGCGGGTCACCCGCGTTTCGACGCAAACGCAACGTGGTGGCGTCGATCGTTGCGGTATCAATCAATCCGTCGCGGAGGGCGACGAGGCTGGCATCGTGGGAACCAGTTCCGACCGTCTCGGAGAAGTAGGTCAGGTCCTCGCCGAAGGTTGCCAGATGGATCAAGAGCGCCAATCGGCCCGACAACGAGATGGCGTCGTTGTACCCGACCCGTCGTCCTCGCAAGTCCGCAAAGGTCTGCGCGGCATCGTCGGCACGCACCACAACATCGGCGTGGTAGAGCGGCTTCCCGTTGGCGCGAGGGTCATCGAACACAGGAGCCAACCCGAGGAGCCGCACGGGCGGGTTGGCCACACCGCGCCGCATCGCCAAGAACGCCGGCGCGCACATGAACCCGATGTCAGCCCGACCATCCGAGAACGGGTCAACCTCCCCGGCTACCGGCCCGGATGCTCGTGGATCGGAGGACAACGACGTGTCCGTTCCAATCGCGTCGGCGATCGTCTGGAAGAAGGCCATCGGAAGACCGGGCGCCAAGTACGTGATCAGCCGCAGCCCCGTCATGTGAGCTCCACCAATGAAACGGCCCGTGACAGCACGCCCCGCACCTGCGAGATGTTGGCGTTGAAGAAGGCGAAGACTTGCTCCATGGTGACAGGTGCGATGTCGTCATCGCCATGAAGACCGGCGTCGTAGTCGGTGACGAGCGCCAGCCCTCCGTAGGGAATGCCCAGTTCATTCGCCAGGGCGGCTTCCGGATACTGCGTCATGTTTACGACGTGCCAACCCATGGCGGAGAACCAGCGTGATTCGGCCAGCGTTGAAAACCGTGGCCCCTGAATGACGACAACCGTGCCGGAGGTGTGCACCGTTGCGCCCTCGGCGGCGGCGGCCTGCGCAAGCACCGCGGACAGGTGCGCGTCATACGGGTGAGCCATGGAGGTGTGTTTCACCTGGGGTCCGTCGAAGAACGTGTCGGCCCGCGCCGAGGTTCGATCGACAAACTGGGTGATGACCACGAAGTGGCCCGGCTCCATCTCTCGCTGCAGGGAGCCGACCGAGCACGGCGCCAGGATTGCCCGTACCCCAACCGATTGCATCGCCCACAGGTTGGCCCGGTAGTTCACCCGGTGCGCTGGGAACTGATGGTGATCTCCGTGACGCGGCAGGAACACAACGCGGCGACCGCTGATTGAACCGATGTGTAAGGGCGAGGATGGTTCACCGAACGGCGTGTCAACCGAGACAACCTCAGGGTTGTCGAGAAGCGAGTAAAGGCCCGAACCCCCGACGATGCCGACTGCTGGTTCCATGTCAGATGCCTCCCTGGGCAGATGTGTTGAGCCTTCGCAGGGTCCACCATGCTTCCAAGCGTCGTGCAAGAAGAAAGGCGAACCACACGTAGAGCCAACCGATGAAAATGTCGATGACGTAGTGCTCTGCGCCGTAGACCAACGCGAATGACATCGCCAGCGGGTAGGCCAACATCGCCCATCGCACTAACGGTTGTCGCACCCGTTTCCACATGAACGCCACGAGCAGCATCGAATAGGCAGCGTGCAACGAAGGGATAGCCGCTACCGGATTCAGGACGATGCGACCTTCGTTGAGCAGCTTGGTTGCAGCCTCAAAATGCACCCGACCCCAGCCGCGCCCGATCGGCCGTTCAAGCGGAGGTAAGAGACCGTTGTTCGATGACATCCACGGCGGTGCGACCGGCAAGACGGCGTAGGTGAGGAGCCCGCCGAAGCTGATCAAGAGAAATCGGTTCACCCAACGCCGCCATTCGGTCCGCGACCGGGCCCAGAGGATGCCGGCGGTAAGGAAGGGGACGAGGAAGTGTGATGCGTAGATGACGGAGATCCCCAACTCCCACCACGAAATACTGCTTCCGGTAGGAAAGAACTGCTTCTGCAAGAACTCGGTTGGAAGGTGGTCGAAGAAGATGAACTTCTCCACCCGAATCGGAAGTTGTCGTTGGACTGGGGCGCCGATGTTGTCCGCGAGTCCACGAGAGATGTCATACAGCACCAGGATTGCTGCGAGGGGTACCCAGTCGCCGACGAGTTGCAGCGCCCGTCGCCAGGGTCGACCCAGGCAGGAGATGCCGAGCGCTCCACCGATCCAGAGGAACAGGCGCTCACGGTCGAAGGGAAAGCCTTTCGCTTGTACCTGCTGCACGAAGAAGGCAAGGTAGAGCACACCCAGTACGAACCGCAGCGCTCTCCAGCCGCGTGATGAGGTATCGGTCATCGGCGCTGCAGAACCACGAAGGTAAACCGCTGCTGACCTCCGCTTGGCGTCAGATGATCTTCGACGGCGCTGTGAATGAGCCGAAAGGCGTTATCGAATTCTTCCGAAAGTGAAGCGGCGTCGTACTGCCGCACCGGTAGTCCGCTGCACATCGTTGGTCCGTCGAGCGCGAACGTGCCGATGATGAGGTGACCACCGGAGACGATCGACTGTGTAGCGGTGCGCACGTAGCTCGCTCGTTGCGCCTGGTCGGTAAGGAAGTGAAAGACGGCTCGGTCATGCCACAGATCGAAGGTGCGACCCGGTTGCCATGTCGTTGCATCCGCAACGACCCAGTGAACTTCGGGCCGGTCGGCCAGCCGAGCCTGGGCATGTGCCAGTGCCTCCGCGGCGATGTCGACAACCGTGACATCGCGGTGGCCGCGGGCGACTAGGTGGTCGACAAGGTATGACGCTCCGCCGCCGACATCAACGATTCCTGCGTCAGGACCAGGCGCCGTCATGTCGATCAACGCAAGTGACATCGTCGGCACGGGCTCATACCAACTAGTGCCGTCAGGATCGCGGTGGTCCCAAGCTTTGTCCCAGTGAGCCTGGTCGTTGCTGACTACCATTTCGAAACCAGCCAGGTCTGGAGAACAACGGCGCTCATGGCGTGAACCGCAAGAACAGCCCGTCGTTTCGGAAGCGCGACCACGGCAGGAATGAGCCAGGGGAAGAAGAGGAGCCAGATCCGCTCGACTTCGCCCTTGGAGTACTGCGATACGTCGGCGACCAGAAGACAGAACAGTCCGCCGCCGACAATCCACCAGATGGTGCGTTGTCGCAACGCTGCCAGTCCGAGCGCCACAACCGGGCCGACGGCAATGAGCGAAGACCCGAGGTTCCCGACAAGAAAGTAGCGCCACGGTCGGTACTGGGCTGTGCCCCACCAGTAAAATGTACGCGTCGTTCGAACGCCGTCGAACCACCAAAAGCCTGTGGCACGAAATCCGAACGTGACCAACGCTGCAGCCACCACCGCGAGGCCCGCGGTCTCGACAACGACTCGCCGGGACGGTCGCATGGCGATGGTGACCAGGACCGGGAGGAGGAGAAAGGGCACCAGGCCGTAGGTGAAGAACAGGCCCACACCCAGCAGCAATCCCCCGGAGAAGGCCATGGTCCAGCGGTTGCGACGAGACGCCGTTTGCAGCGACAGGGCCAGGCACGCGACACCCGACGCAGCCACCGCGGTGTACAGCGCGTCAGCCGAGGTTCCCATCCATACCGCGTAAGGAGCGAGGGCGAAGAAGGGTGCGCTGGTGCGTGCCGCGTTCTCCGACGCAGCCGCGCGGACCGTCAGCAGTACTGCCACCGGAAGGACGCCGACGCCGAGGTAACTCAACGCACCCGCCGCCCATGGATGTCCAAGACCAACCGCAGACAACATCTTCAGCACGAGGACGAATGCGGGTGGGTGCCCTTTCGTGTGCACGCTGTACTTCAGGAGGAAGTCGATTGTTCCGTACTGACGGAGCATGTCGCCAGCAGGAGGAAGGGTGGCGAGGTTCGCCCAGTACTCGGTCGGATGTACGACTGGGTCTAGCACGTGAGACCAACCATCGGAAGCCGCGAGGGCCAACGTGAATGCCACCGCACCAACGGCGGTGGAAGCGGCAGCGACAGCAAATCGAGCCCGGGTAGCGATGCGGGGGAGCACGACGAGCGCAACGATGCCGACCGCGATCGGGAGCAGCGTGCCGAGCCCGGGTCGCCACTTCCACAGGCCGACGAGAGGGGCCGCGCCAAGCTTGACCCGAGCATCGGTCTGGACGCGTCGACCCCACAGAACGCTGGCAATCACCATGGCGATCATGCCGGAAGAAGCGAGCAGTGTCGCCCGAGAAAGCTTCATGCAGCCGATGCGCTCTTCTTCATCGCCGCTGGCATGGCGGCGTCTGTCATGATCGCGTCGGTGGTTGACGACGTCCCGAAGGCGCAGCGGGCCATGCCAAGCGCCATCATCGCCCAGAACGCCATGTTGGCGCCGGTACCGCCAAAGATCCCTCCGGTCCAACCCCCTGCGTCCAGGGCCCGCCATTGCAGCAGCGTGAACAGCGCCATCACCGCGAATCCGGCCGCGCCGATGAGGCCGAGTTCCCTGCGTCGAAGCTGCGCCGACGCCGCGCCCAGTGCGCCAAACACCAACGTCAGCAGCGCGCTCAGCGGCGTGAACCACAGCACCTTCATCTCGCCACGAGCCCACCCGAGAAGGGCACCCTGCTTGGCGGCAAACCCGGTGTTTCGGGCCACAACAAGCCCCAGGACAGCGACTACAACTGATACGAGGCCGAGTACTCGAAGGGCGCTGCGACGAGCAGCGCCGTCCCGCTTCAGCACCCCGTCGAGACCAAGGTGCTTGCCGGCTGCAATGGCAAAGATCAGCAGGTGGGCTGCGAACATCAGGTAGTAGGACCACGGCCATTCGGCCGCCTTGTCGTAGTAGAGCACCGACAGGCCGATATTGATGGACATGAACGCGCCGACCAAAGCAGCGATGCGCGTGTGCCACCCGAGGATCAGGGTGACGGCCAGCGCGACTTCGGTGAAGAGTGTGACCCACCCGAAGAAGGTGTAGTTGGGCAGCACCACATGCTGAATGAAGTACTTGTGCACGCCGAGAACCGGGTTGCGAACGGCGGAGTCGACGTATTTGTAGAGACCGTTCTTGGCCTTGAAGCCAAAGTCACGCGGGCGCTTCCATTCGAGGTTGGCGAGCCAGAGGGTGCCAACGACGACACGCATCAGCCCGATGATGAGATGGCTGGCTTTGTCATCCAGCCTCTTGATACCGGCGGGAGCTTTCATGTCGAGACCGTGCTTTCGGGGAGAGGTAGCGGGCCGTGGGAGGCGGAGGTCCGCATGGTTGATCGTGCAAACTCGGCCATACCATCGTCGAAGGCGACGGTGGCGGTGAAGCCGAGTGATTCTGTCGCGTTTGTTGCAGATGCAAACACATGGCGAACATCGCCCAGGCGGAATGCTCCGGTGACAACCGGCCACAACTGGTCGCCCTCCCCAGCCCCGAAGGCTCGAGCCAGCGAACACGCCATGTCTCCGACCGACCGTGGCTGCGGTGAGGCGACGTTCCAGGCGTTGGTGGTCTTATCGTGCCGATGAAGGGCGAGCACATTGGCGCGAGCGACGTCGCGTACGTGAACGAAGTTCCGCATCTGGCGCCCATCTTCGGTCACCTTGGGCGCGTTCTCGGCGGCGAGTGCCGACCGGAAGATGCTGGCCACCCCGGCGTACGGCGTATCCCGTGGCATGCGCGGACCGTACACGTTGTGGTAGCGCAACGACGACGCAGTGACTGCGTGCTCTCGGGCGAATGCTTCCAGCAGGTGTTCCTGGTGGAGTTTGGTGGCGGCGTACACATTGCGTGGTTCGAGGGGAGCGTCCTCCGGGATGGGTTCGGGGGTCAAGTTGCGACCACAACGTGGGCACGGAGGCTCGAAGTTCCCGTCCATCAGCTGGTCCCGTGCCCGTGGCGCCGGTCGCACAACACCGTCGACCGGACAGCGGTATCGACCTTCGCCGTACACCACCATGCTGGATGCCAGCACGAACGTTCCTTCGAAGCGGCGCTCGTGCAGCACGCCAAGCCCAACCACCAACCCGACATCGTTGTGATCCACGTACGAGGCCGCATCGCCGAAGTCGACACCCAGGCCGACTTTGCCTGCCTGATGACACACCGCGTCGACACCGGGAAGCACTCGTCGCCACGCGTCGGTGTTCCGCACGTCATCCCATACGTAGCGCGCCTGCGGGTTCAGATAGTCGGGCCGACCGCTGTGGGCGGCCGGGTCCAAATTGTCGAGCACGGTCACTTCAATGCCCTCGGCCACCAGTTCATCCACAACGTGCGAACCAATAAAGCCTGCTCCTCCGGTGACCAGGGCATGAGCGGGGCGGGGCATGCATGCATCGTGTCGCACTTCGGGCCTCCGCTGCGCTGTTCGGGGCGAAGTTTCGCAAGTCGTAATGGCTTTCGGGCGCACGATAGCCACGTGGTTACTAGGGTCGCGGCATGGCCGTTGTAACTCCCTTGCCCGAAGACCAGGCTCCGCTACTCGCCAAGCCCTTCTACGCAGGTGGTGATCCCGGACCGATAACGGCGGCGCTCGCCCATGTGCCAGAACTTCTCGAAGTAGCGCTTCCCTTTCTTGGTGCCATCCTCAGCCCTTCGGCTATCGACTTTCGCACCAAGGAGATCGTCATCCTGCGCACGTCGTCGGTGTTGGCGTGCCGCTACTGCATCGACAGTCACACGCCGGTCGCGCTTGACTCGGGCCTGGCGACCGAACAGGTTCGGGCGCTACGCCATGAACGAGGTTTCGATACCTCCGATCGATTTGCCGATGCCCGCGACCGAGCGTTGATTGCCTGGAACGACGCCGTAGCGGGAAAGACCGGTGCGGTGCCATCGGCCATCGGCGCGGAGATGTCGAAGCACTTCGCAGAGCACGAGATTGTGGAACTCACGTTGTTGATTGGCGCCACCATGCTGCTGAACCGCTTTGCCACGTCGCTTGAGTTGCCGGTGGGCGACAACACCATCACTCGGCTCGCGGCCGACGGCTTCGAGCGCGGCGGCATGACCGCCGTTGCTGAGGCGGTCGAGTCGGGTCTGTTGGGCGAGCGCGTCTGGTTCTACGCCAACTATCACTGCAATCTTGAGTGCTCGTACTGCCTCACCGAGTCGGGTCCGAACGTGGCCCGCCGCATGGTTGATTCCTCCTGGATGCTTGAGCGCGCCCAGGAAGCCAAAGATCTTGGCTTCCGTCAACTCGGCGTCACCGGCGGCGAGCCGTTCATGGTTGCTTCCATGCCCACAACCATTGCCGCCATGTCCGAGGTCTTGCCCACTGTCGTGTTGTCGAATGCCACGCTCTTTCATGGGCCGCGCCTCGAGCGCGTCACCGAAGCGTCTGGCGGGCAAGAACGTACACATTCAGATTTCGCTCGACGCTCCCGATGCGCTGGCCAACGACACCAAGCGCGGCGATGACAACTGGCGACTCGTGGCCGAGGCCATCCCGGAACTGGTCGCACGAGGCATCAAGGTGCGTCTGGCCACGACGATCAGATGACCTCACGCCCGCTGATCACGAACGCCTCTGCACGCTGCATCGAGGGTGGGGCGTGCCCGACGAAGATCACGTTGTGCGCCCGATCGTGGCGCGTGGTCGGGCCCAACTTGACGGCATTGGCGTTATTGCGGGCCTGGCCGATCTGGCGCCCGAGCTCTGTATTACCGCCGATGGCGCGTTCTGGAGTGCGTTCGGTCCGACCGTGCGCAACGGTGTGGTCGATACCGATCTGCTGATCACCCGCACCACGGCGCCGCTCTCCGTTCCCGCCAACGCCATGCTGCGCATTGCGAGCGGTCAGCCGAAAGGGAACGATGCCACCCTCGGCATCCGTTGAGCGTAGGTATGAGCGGCCCGGTCGGGTCGCCACGGCAACCTTCGTAGTTCGATGACCGACGTCCTCGCCGGGGCGATGATGGTCATCGCCAAGACCCCCGAGGTTGGGCGGGTAAAGACGCGCCTGTGTCCACCGCTGTCCCTTGAACAGGCGTGTGACGTCGCGTGGGCATGCCTGCTCGACACGTTGGATACAGCGGCCTCGGTGCCCGCGGTGCGCCATGTGCTCGTTCTTGACGGCGAACCCGGTTCGTGGATTCCTGACATCTTTGAGGTCATACCGCAGCGCGGCCATGGGCTGGCCGAGCGACTCGCGGCGGCGTTCTCCGACGTCGGGGATGCGGGAATCGTCGTTGCCATGGACACACCGCAGGCCACCATCCAACAGTTGTCGGCCGGACTCACCGCTCTTGCCGATGGAGCGGATGCCGTGCTTGGTCTGGCCGACGATGGCGGCTATTGGGTTATCGGCCTGCGCCGCGGTGTTGACGTGGCGACCGTGTTCGAGAACGTTCCCATGAGCACATCGCGGACCGCTGCAGCACAACGGCGTCAGCTTGATCTGCTGAGACTTCGCACCACAATGCTGCCATCGCACCGGGATATCGACACGATGGAAGATCTCTATGTCGTGGTCGCCGGCATGGCTGGCGGTCGATTGCCGGAGCTCTTGTCCGGCTTCAGTTGATCAACGATCTTGCGAGCAACGTCGGGTCGCGTGGTGTAGATCGCGTCGACGCCGAGGTTCACCAGATAGGTGATGTCTTTGGGGTTGTCGACGGTCCACGTGTAGGTGGCCAACCCGTGATCATGCGACCACTTCAAGGAGGCTGCTGTCATCCGAGCCTCGTTGAATGGCGGTTGGCCAATGGGGACCGGTGAGCACCAAGCTCGTCCGCTTGTCTGAGCCTCCCGCATGACGGGCACCAGAGCGTCGGTGACGGTACTGACCACCTCGGGACAGAGGGTGTTGAACTCCTCGATCATGTCGTCGGTCTTGGAGGACATGTAGACGTTCTTCGTTCGCTTCAGCCGTCGCAGCAGCGTGCACATCGCCTTCGGTGCATCACCGTGCACCTTGAACTCAAGTGAGGTCAGCGTCTCCGGAAACGTCGTAAGGATCTCTTCGACGGTCGGAATCTTCACGCCCTTTCCTCGGAAGGGAAAGTCGTTGTTCGGCCCGGCGAACTTGGCGCCGGCGTCCAGCTTTTCGAGTTGGGCGAAGGTCATGTCGCCGACCATGCCGATGCCGTCGGTAGTGGCATCGACGGAGTCATCGTGAATGGCGACGAGTACACCATCAGAGGTGATGTGCACGTCAGCATCGTTCACGTCGGCACCGGCGGCCATCGACAGTTTCATTGCCTCGATCGTGTTTGCCGGCCCGAGGCCTTCGCCGCCGGCATGGGCAATGACGAGTGTCCGCTTGCTGGCGAAGGGACTTGGCGGGCAGGGCGCGGTCGACTTGGGAGAAGAACTGCACGCCTGGAGCGCGACGATGCAGGCAATACCAACCAGACGCCGATATCGATGCACAACAGAACTGTGCCACACGGCGAACGATCCTGGGCCGCAGGAGCGGCGCTACATGCCGTTCGTTCAGGGAGCGTTGGCTCGGACGTTGTTGGCTTGTCCGGCACAGTCAAACAGACTGCTGCTTCCGGACCCACCCCATGTCGCGGCGGAAACCGGAACGCACGCCGTCTCGACCGCACCCATGATGGTTGCCCCGTCGGCCCGAGGAGGCCCGCCGAATCCGCCGCCGGTCATGACGAACCGGAGGTCGCTCTTCTGGATCAGATCAGCCAATCGCTCGACCGATAGTGACGCGTCACCTCCGGAAAAGCCACCGATCGGCATGACAGAGTCTCCGGCAATGAGGGCCGATGACGCCTGCATCGCGCTCTGGACCGCAACCAGCCATTTCTCCGAGGTGCGTTGGGTCCTTAGCCAATCGAGCATCGCTCCGTCGAGCCCGGTCGGACCGGATGGTGGCCCCCCTCTGCCAGCGGGAACGATCGGCGCGCCCGGCGGCGGTTGTGAGCCAGGGAGGCCGGGAGCACCAGGCACGCCGAACGGGACGACACCGGCGACCTCCGGGCGTGCATCGGGGAAGGTGGCGTTCTGCGGATGCGTCGTGCCGGCCAGCGCCCACGTACCCGGAGCGACAAGCACAACCAGCCACGCCACAATCCCGAGGCCACTGCCGAACCGGCGCATGCGACCCAACTGCAGCAGCGAAGCCAGCGTACTGAGCAAGAACAGCAGTACCCCCGTTGCAAGCGTCACTTTCAGCCAGCCAAATCCACCGACGCGGCTGATGAAAGCGACTTGGACAAATCCGGTGCCCACCAAGGCCACCGCCGTCATCCATCGTCCAACGCGGCCGCCGTGAATGGCGAATGAGGCACCGATGCCGCAGAGCGCGGCGACCGCCGGCGCGAGGAACGAGACGTAGTAGTTATGGAACACCCCGCTGATGAACGAGAACACCACGAACGTAACCGCGGTCCACCCGGCGAACAGGACCAGTGACCCCAGCCGGGCATCTCGGCTGCGGCGACGAACCGCAGCAATTGCTGCCGCGACAAGCGACATCGCGGCAATGGGCGCAAGCCACATCACCTGATCACCCATGCCGTTGTTGAACAACCGGTCGATGCCTGTCCTGCCACCGAACTCGTCAACACTGAACCCGCCCGCAGCCGTACCGGGGAATCCTCCGGGCGGCCGACCGGAGCCGCCGCCGGGTCCGTTGGGCCCGGGACCGCCACCGTCGTAGGACGTTCCCGTCAACCGACCAACGCCGCGGTAACCGAACGCGAGATCGAGCGCCGTGTTGTTGGTCGATCCTGCGATGTAGGGGCGACTGGTCGTGGGCGTGAGATCGACGGCCGCTATCCACGCGAGCGAGATTGTTGCGAAGAGACCGGTTGCCGCGACGAGATGGAGACAACGCTTGGTGAAGGGCTCGCGCGCGGCAACCAGATAGCCGGACCACAACCCCGGCATGACCAGCCCAACGACCAGCAGCTTGGTGAGAAAGCCGAATCCGCAGATCGCGCCGGCGAGCATCAGCCAGCGAACCCGCTTGGTCGTGATGGCCCGCTCGGTCGCCCACGCCGCGGCAACCACGGCGAGCATGAGCAAGGCGTCGGGATTGTTCGATCGGCTCACTGCAACCACCGCCGGGGTGAACGCTAAGGCGCCTCCCGCGACGAGCCCGGCGCTCGTGCCCCACACGCGGCGGACGGTCACGATCAACAGGTATACCGCCAACGCGCCGCACACCGCCGATGGCAGCAGAAGTGACCAGCCCGAGTATCCGAAGATGCGAGCGGACAGCGCCTGTAACCACAGTGCGCCCGGTGGCTTGTCGGTGGTGATCCAGTTGCCGGGGTCAAGGGATCCGTAGAAGAACGCCTTCCAATTCGTCGTCATCGATCGAACGGCCGCGGCGTAGTAGGAGTTGCCCAGTCCGTTGCGGTCGAGACGCCAGGCATTCAGCAACAGCGCCAGGCCGGCGAGCACGATTTCGGCCAGCCTGGCGCGACCGGGTCGGATGAATGCCGGCGGGGCAATGATCGGGTGAGCATCGGGGATCTGAAAGTCCGGCCTCGTTACGGTTAGCTCATCCCAGCCGAGAGGCGAGAGCAGGTCGATCGTGCCTGATTCCAACGGTTCATCCACGGGATGCATTCTGACTGCTCGACCTAAGAGGAGCGTGTCTCTTCGCTGGGAATCCGGTCAGTTGCTGACGACGGCATGCCATGCGAGGACGGCCGCCAACATCTCGTCGGGCGATTCAAAGCCAAGGGGCATCACTTTGAGATGGGTCGCGCTACTGGTCGCAAATGCGTGAGCTGTTGCGAGCCACTGCTCGGCACTCTCGCCCGGCTTGATTCTGGCGACGCCCTCGATGCCCAGCGTGTCGGGGTCTCGCCCGGCCTCACGGGCGTAGCCGCGCAGGCGACTCACGACAGCGGTCATTTCGTCACCGGGCTGCATCTGGCACATCCAACCATCGGCGGTGCGGCCGACCCGCCTGATCACCTTCTCCACCACCTTGCCGACAAAGGAACCCATCCAGATCGGTATCGGTCGTTGCACGGGCATGGGGTTGAGGCCCATGCGATCGAGGTGATGCCAGCGACCCTCGAAGGTGACCAACTCTTCGGTCCACAAGTGACGTAACACGTCGACCTGCTCTTCCATCCGCTCGCCTCGCTCGGCGAACTCGACGTTGAGGGCCTCGTACTCCATCCAGTTCCGGCCGCTGCCGATACCCAGCCGAAGCCGCCCACCGCTGAGCAGATCGAGTTCAGCCGCCTGCTTGGCAACGAGCGCGGTTTGTCGCTGGGGCAGGATGAGAATGGACGTGGCCAGTTCGATGTGGCGGGTTACTCCGGCGATGAAGCCGAACAGCACAAAGGGCTCGTGGTACGGCTTGTCGTAGGTGTGCAGGACCTCGCCCCGAAGACGATCGGGATGTCCGCCAATGACATGTTCGGGGGCGGTCAAGAAGTCGAGTCCGGCCTCGTCGAGCGCCGTGACGTAATTGCGGATGACGCCAGGGTCGTTACCGATCTCGGCGTGGCTGAACATCGTGCCGTACTTCATGACATCACATATCGATGGCGTTGCGGGTGGTTTCGCAAAGCTCACCGAACTCGTCCAACTCGGTTGGCGACAACGTGGAGAATGCCGGAATCAGCATGCGGGACGTGAGCGCCTCGGCCGACATCCGAGCGGCTCGCATGGCGTCGGAGGTCTCGGGAAACGGGCCGGCCCACTTTAGATGCTCGGCCCAACCTGGCCCGTGCCGGGGCGCTGGTGCCGGGGACGCA
Source organism: uncultured Acidimicrobiales bacterium (assembly GCA_963791625.1). GTDB lineage: Bacteria > Actinomycetota > Acidimicrobiia > Acidimicrobiales > Ilumatobacteraceae > JANMCE01. The sequence continues at coordinate 127,612 of CAWBTA010000015.1, read as the reverse complement.
AGCACTGCTTCAAGTGGCGTGATGCCGCTGGCGAATACCGCGGCGATGTGGGCGCCGCCCCTTAGCTCACGCAGTACGTGCATGGTGAGTGCGGCGCGAGCACCTACCTCGGTCGGTTGCGGCATGGCCCGCCAGCCGGCGAAGACCGGACCGAGCGCGCCGTCGGCGGCATTGATGATGCGGCGGCCCAATTCGTCCATGCGAGCCATGTGGGCCGGGTCGAAGACGGCCAGCGCTTCAGAACCCCACGCCGCGCAGAGCCGGGCATACTCGGTAGCAACCATCCGCGGTGTGGTGCCCGAAGGAAGTGACTCCCACGCTGCCCGAACGCCGGAGCGACCCAGGAAACCCAGGCCCGCGGCCGCAACGTCGGCATCTCCGTCACCGAGTACTCCGGCCCGACCGACGATCCAAACGTCGTTGCCGCTACGGAGACCGAGACGTTGCGCCAACTGTTCGGTTTCGTCACCCGTCATCCATCCCCGCACGAACTGCTGGATCGGCTTGAGCACTCGCTGAATAGTTGCAAGCACAACTTCTTCGGAGGCAGGCACGTCAGTCCTTGGCCACCGCGAGCGTGACTTCGCCCAAGGTGTCGAAGATGGCCGTGAGGGTGTCTCCTGCGCCGAATGGGATGGCCTTCACGAACGAGCCCGACAGGATGGTTTGACCGGCCTCGACCCCGACGCCGAACTCCGAGAGCTTGTTGATGAGCCAGGCGACCGAACTGATGGGGTTGCCCATCACCGCGGCAGCGACGCCACTTTGCTCCTGTGATCCGTTGATGAGCAACACTGCGCCGATGCGGCGAACATCGACCTGGTGCAGCTTTCGCGGATTTCCACCCAGCACGACAAATCCACAAGAGGCAGCGTCGGCGATAGTGTCGACAAGCGGGCCGGGGCCACCGCGCTTTTGGCGGCTGTCGACAATCTCAAGGCACGGCAAGATGTAGTCGGTAGCGGTGATGACATCGGCGGCGTTCACGCCGGGGCCTTTCAATGCGTGCTTCATAACAAACGCGATCTCAACTTCGACCAGCGGGTTGTTCATCTCCGACCGCTGCACCGTTGCACCTTCGTAGCGGAAGTAGTCGTCGGTAAGGGTGCCGTAGTCGGGCTCTTCGGCCAGTGTGATGGCCTGCATGGCTTTGGAGGTGAGACCAATCTTGTGGCCCTTAATGGTCCGACCGGATTTCAACTTCAGATCAACAACGCCGCGTGCGATGGCGTAGGCGTCCTCCACATCGGCATTCGGATGTTTCGTGGACACCGAGTCGATCTGACCCCCTGCCAGATGAGCGTCGAACAGCGCCTTGGCCGCCTTCTTGTGTTGCGCAGACGTGAGTTTCATGGTGGTTCCTTCCGGTCAGAAACGAATGACGGTGCGTGCGCCGTCGGCCCGGGCCATGGCGGCAAAGCCGTCGTTGACCTGGTCAAGTGTCAGGACGCTTGACACCATTGACTCTACGTCAAGTTGGCGGGCGGTCAGCATGTCGATATAGCGGGGGATGTCGAGGAGCGGTTGGGTGGAGCCCATGAAGACGCCGACCATCGACTTACCGCGCCGAAAGGCGGTGGTCGGCAAGGTGACCGTGCCGGTATCGGGGAAGATGCCAAGCAGGTACGCGGCGTGACCCGGCGCCGCCATATCGAGCGCCTGCTGCACCGTGGTCTCGCGACCGACCACTTCGAACGCGTGGTGCACGCCGGCGCCCACCAGTTCGCGCACGGCGAGCACAGGATCAACGGCACTGGCGTCGATCGTGTCCGTAGCGCCCAACCGGCGTGCGAGGTTGAACTTGTCCGGATTGCGGTCAACGGCGATGACGCGACTGGCCCCGGCGATGCGAGCGCCCTGAATGACATTGAGCCCGACACCGCCGCACCCAATCACCGCAACCGTTTCACCGCGTTGCACGTTCGCGACATTCAGCACCGCCCCGAGGCCGGTGACGACGGCACAACCGAACAGGGGAGCGAGAGTGAAATCGAGATCCTTGGGCACCACCACAACCGCTCGTTCATCCAGCAGGATTCGTTCGGCCAGCCCGCCGATATTCGACATGACGCCGATCGGCTTGCCGTTCATCGTCAACCGTGGCGGCTCACCCGCGGGCCGTTTTGTTGCCGCGGGTTGCGTGCACTGAGTGGGCACACCGGCCTGGCATGAGGGGCACTCTCGGCACCCCATCACCAGACAGGTGACCACGTGGTCGCCCACGTTCACCGACGTCACGTTCGGCCCGACCGCCACCACGACCCCGGCTGCTTCGTGTCCCGGAATCATCGGCCGCGGACGGTTCAGCGTGCCGTCCATGACGTGATAGTCGCTATGACACAGACCGACTGCGTGGGTCCGCACGAGGATCTCGCGGCCACGCGGATCGTCGTGCTCAACATCGGCAATTTCCAGCTGGTCGGTCCCGTCGAACAACACTGCAGCGCGCATGGTTGGACACTAATCGTCTTGCGTCGTTCGTCCCATCAGAACCGTTCCACCAGCAAGAACGATGGGCGCCGCTAGCCGTTGGGCTTCGAGCAGTCCAAACCAGCCGCAGTGAACTGATCGATTGCCCACGCGTCGGCTTCCTTGCCGACACCAACGGGGTTCGCCAGCCGCTCCGAGAATTCGTCGGCGACGATCGCGTTCTCGTAACAGTCCGTGAACGCTGGCGGAGAGCTGGCGGTGAGGCCGGAGCGATCAAGCGCAGCCTTGATGTACTGCAAGCGCAGCGCGGCATCGTCGACACACACAATCATGGTGGCGTCGGTCATCTGAAGCGTGTACGGCGCCTGCCGAATGCAGTCCTCATAGGGAGAAATGTCCACCTGGGCGATCTGTTCGATGACCGATTTGATGCCGGCGAACTGCAGGCTGGTCATGCCCGTATGGGCGATGCTTGCGATGGTGGTGGCGGTCTTCGGCGCCGTCGTTATCGCGGCGGTAACCGGAGCGGTCGTCGGGAGTGTGATGACTGCCGTTGATACCGGCGCCGGCTGACTGGTGGCGGATGCGGTGGTCGACGACGTGGAGGTCACTGGTGTGGTGGTGGCCGTAGCCTTAGGAGCCGACGATGTCGTCCTGACCGCGGCCAGTGCGCCGATGCCGATCGCAACGGCAGCGACGGCGATCGCGGCCGGGACCCTCCACGTCCCGTTCTTAGAAGTTGGCGTCTTGCGAGCTGGCGGCTGCGGAGGCAACGCGGCCGGTTGCCACGCCGCGGGCGCGGCTGGCCGCCACCCCGCCGGCGCAGCGGGGGGCGCGGGGGGAGGGAGAGGCGTCGGACTCCAGGACGGAGGGGGCGGGGGAAACTGGTCCATGATCCTTGCCACGCTATGCGGGCCGGATAAGGGATGGAGTGTCGGTCAGGTTTTCGTTACACGCGCTGGGCGAGAGGCCGGCAGGCTTATTTGCCCGGCTCGTAGCGCGAGGGTCAACCGTTCGGCCGCCTGTATGAGAAGCCTGGCGTGATGCGTTTCGTGGGTACCGATCACTCGTGTCGTCGGCCCCGCCATGGAGATGGCCGCGATCACCGGGCCTCCTGGCTCCGAACGCACGGGCACACCGATGGACGACAGCCCCATTTCGTTCTCGTCGATACTGATGGCGTAGCCACGCCGGCGGACCTTCTCCAACTCCTCCAGAAACAAGCGCGGCACCACGATGGTGTGCCCCGTGAAGGGTTTCAATCCGGCCTTGACACGAGCGGCAGCAACCGCAGGGAGGAATGCAGCGAGGGCCTTGCCGGCACTTGATCGATGAACGGGGGAACGACGGTGAAGCTCGGTCGTGAAGCGCAGCGCGTGGAGCCCCTCGACTCGTTCGACGTAAAGCACGTCACCGCCAGCAGGCACACCCAACTGGATGGTTTCACCCACCATGTTTCGCAGCTCGGTCAGGAGTGGCAGCGCTTTGGATCGGAGCGCCGAACGGGTCGTGACGAGGTGGCCGTACTCATACAGGCGCACGCCGAGTCGGTAGCGTCCGTCGATCGTGCGTTCAAGAAAGCCTCGGTCGGCCAGCACACCGCACGCCCGGTGGGCGGTGCTCTTGGCCACACCCGTTCGACGCGCAAGTTCAGACACGCCCAGTTCCGGGGCGGTGAAAAACTCTTCGAGGATGTCGAGGGCGATGCTGACCGAGCGGAGGGGGGAGTCTTCGGGCACGGCGATCAGTGCCAGTGCGCCGCCGCGGTATCAACGACCAGTCGTAGCTTGGCCCACTGATCTTCGGGTGTGATGATGTTGCCGTGCACCGTGCTCGAAAATCCACACTGGGGTGAGAGGCAGAGTTGATCGATCGGCATGTGTCTGGCTGCCTGGTCGATGCGGGCCCGCAACTCATCGGGCAGTTCGAGCGCGGCGTGCTTTGACGACACGATGCCGAGCACCACGGTCTTGTTGGGCGGCACGAAGCGCAGTGGCGTGAAGTCGCCCGATCGTTCGTCGTCGTACTCAAGGAAGTAGGTGTCGACATCGAGCTCACTGAACAGCACCTCGGCGACCGGCTCGTAGCCACCCTCGGCGAAGTGGGTGCTTCGGAAGTTGCCGCGACACAGGTGGATACCGACGGTGAGGTCGCTCGGACGACCCGAGATGACCGCGTTGATCAGCGCGGCGTACGTGCGCGGCAGTTCGTTTGGGTCGTCGCCGCGCTCGACCGCGCCGGCTCGCATCTTCGGATCGCACAGGTAGGCCAGGTTGGTGTCGTCCAGTTGGATGTACCGGCAGCCGGCCGCGTACAGGGCGTCGATCTCGGCTCGGTAGCTGGCGGCCAGGTCGGCAAAGAAGACGTCCATGTCGGGGTAGGAGTTGATGTCGATTGCGGCCCTTCCGCCGCGAAAATGCACCATGGTCGGTGACGGAATACAGACCTTCGGGGTCCTGGTGGTGTGGCTGGCCACGAACGAGTAGTCGTCGACCTGAATGTTGTGCTGGTGGCTGAGCTTGCCCGTTACCTCCAGGCGCGGTGGCGTGAATCCGACGGAGGTCGCCGAATCGGAACTGGCCGCGATCGCGCCGCTGACCGTTACGCCCGCCAATTCCTGGAGGAAGTCGAGGTGGAACCACTCACGCCGAAATTCGCCGTCGGTGATGGATTGCAGACCGACGTCTTGCTGGCTGCGGATCGCGTCCGCGATGGCGGCATCTTCAACCGCCCTCTTTTCGGTCGCGTCGATGTGCTTGGCCACGAACTTGGCGCGGGCATCGAGCACGGCCCGTGGGCGAAGCAGGCTGCCGACGTGATCAGCGCGGAACGGCGGGTTAAGTGCGGGCATGGTTTGAATCCTCCGGTCGCGAGCGTACCGGCCGGGCGTTCCCCCGGGCGTGAGGCCGCCGGGCGCGAGGCTGATTGGTGTGCGGAAGAAATACCGGACGGTTAGCGATTCGTATGTTTCGGCGCCGTTTGGTCTGACTGGGTCACAGGTGTTTCAAGGTTGGTTCAAATGGCTGCAGTGCCGAGGTCATACCGCCGAGTTAATAGCCATGACGCTCCCACGGAACCGTAAGAAGCTTGGCATCGGATTACTCGCAGCCCTATTCGGAAGCGGCGCGGCCTTCGCCTGCGTCAGCTTGATCGGCTCGGCCTCACCGGCACTGGACGGCTTCGTCAAGGCGGTGGAATATGCCGACTACGGCTTGGACTACATATCCACCGGTGCATCCCAGGTGAAGGGTGATGGCGGCGGCACGATGGGCAGCAACTGCGCCTCGGTGAACACGACATCATCATCCGCCGCGTTGAACGTGCCGAGCACGGCCAGGAACGTCAAGGCGTATCTCTACTGGGTTGGACTTGAGCAGCACGCCAGCCGCGGCTATTCGTCCGTGACGACGTTGAGCAATACGGCGACGTTCACTCCGAGCGGCGGAACACCGACCACGGTCACGGCCCAGAAGCGCATGGTCGCAAGCGGCACCTATAGCGGCGGGGCAATCCAGTATGCCGGCTACTCCGCCGATGTCACCGATCTGATCAAGCCCGCCATGAATGGTCAATACTCGGTCGCCATCTCTGGTGGCATTCCGAATCTGTGTGCCTATCAGGGTGAGAATGCCCGAGCCTGGCAGCTCGTCGTTCTGTACCAGACGCCCTCCACTGAGTTCTCCCGGGTTTACGTCTACGAGGGACTGGAGTACCTGGTCAACACGACGAAGACCTTTGCGATTTCGGGCTATCAGGCACCGGTCGGCAAGGTCTCGAGCATGACCTCGTTTGTTGCGCAGGGCGACAGCACCCTGCCCGGCGAGTACGCCACAACGTCCGATACGAGCTTCCCCGACTTCCCGTCCGGTTTCGCCAATGAGACCGTGAACGGTGGAACTGGTGGATCCAACGGCCAAGCCGTGGACATCCACACCTTGACCGGCAACCTCACCGCCGGCAGCACGTCGATGAACGTCACCATCGGCACCAACCAGGATGTCATCGTGCCGGTGACCTTCGTGATGAAGATGGCGAGCCTTCCGGGTACGATCATCATGCCTCCGACCCCGACGACTGCTCCGGCGGTGACCACCACTGTTGCTGCACCAACCACGACGGTTGCTGCGACAACAACCACGGCGGCACCGGTGACCACGGTGCCGGCAACAACCACGACCGTTCCGGCCACGACGGTTCCTCCGACGACGACGACGGCGGTAGCCACGACGACCACCGTGCCTCCGACGACGACGACGCTTGCGAGCAACGTGTCACCCACCGGTACCGGCAATACGACAACGACGGCTCCGCAGGTCGCTCCGACCGGGGTGACCGCGGCACCGACCACGACGCTGCCGCCTGCAGGTCCGCCTACCTGATCGATTGGTTGACTGATTGATTGATTGTTTGGTCCGGCCCTCCGGGAGGGGGCCGGACCTTTGCGCGTCACCCAGCGCTCCTAGCCGAAATTGGCTGTTCCTCGTCAAGAGCCGCAAGGTCATCACGGTTGGGCTTGGCCTGCTGGCCGTCATAGCTGGAGGGGCGGCGTTCGCTTCGTCCGGTTCGTGGCGCAGGGCGACACGGCTCGGTGTCGACAGCGAGCGGCCAGGCCGACTATTCCGCCGCTCGGTCCACCAACCTGATCAGCCGACGGTTGTATCCGAGCCTCCGCCCCCGCCGATCGTTCTGATCCGACGTGAGCACCCTCAAGCCCTCTTCATCACCCTGCTGACGGCATCCGGTAACTTGTGCAACTGCGTGAGACCTACCGGTGCCGACATGATCGGTTAGAGACACGCGGTTGCGGCGCGCCACAGGTAGGCGCCGCGTTCGTCTCCGCCGAAATTGAACGTTCGATTCATGGTGTAGCCGAAGCCGATCCGACGTTCGAGCTCGCACCAGCCGAGTGAACCCCAGGCGCCCGAATGTCCGAAACCGGTGGTCGGTCGATTGGCCTTGTTGGGCATCGCCACCTGCCACCCGAGTGCGAAGGCCTGCTCGGATCCGAGCGTGCGATCGAGCCCCCGGACCCGCTCGCGCGAAACGTCCTTCATGTAATCGCGTGGGAGGATGCGTCCGGCTGCGAGCGCGCCGTAGATCGTGGCGAGGCTGCGGGCATTGCTGAAGGCTCCGGCACCGGGATAGCCGCCTCGTTTCCACGCACTCGAGGCGAGGCCGGCCGGGCAGATGACTCTGAGATCGTCGTAGTTCGAAGACAGGTCGTAGTCCACGCCGCGTGACTGGCGGGCCAGCTCGATGAAGGGTGAGTCGTCCGGCGGTTCGGTGAGGTCCGAGCAGCGGGACAGGGTCGCGTCGTCGACGCCGAGGTGCAGATCGGCGTCGAACTCGTCGGCGAGGTCGGTGAGATGCTCGGAGACGGGGCGGCCACTGGCGCGGCGGATGACTTCGCCTACCAGGTGTCCGAACGACAACGTGTGGTAACCGACCGCCTCACCCGGGCTCCACTGGAGTGGCGCCGTTGCGAACGCGTGAGTGACCTTCGGCCAGTCCCAGACGCCGCCAGGCCCGAGGTCGGTTTGGAGACTCGGTTGTCCGGCCGTGTGGGTGAGGAGGTGACGAACCAACACGCCCTGTTTCCCGTAGGCCGCGTACTCGGGCCAGTAGTGGGCGACCGGTGCCTCGACATCGATCACGCCGCGCTCGGCCAGCCGGTGAAACGCGATGGCCACCATGCCTTTCGTAGCTGACAGCACGGGCACCAGCGTGTCGGCCTGCCACGGCGTGCTGGCGTCGTTGGCGAGTGCGCCGGCCCAGATGTCCACGACCGTTTCACCGTCCACCGCCAGGCTGAGTGCGGCACCCAACTCGGGCAGACCGACGCTGGTCGGGTTGCGCTCGAACATGGCAACGAAGGCTTCGACCAACGGCGCGAACGCTTCGTCAAACGAACCGTGCAGGTCGGTCACGGCAGGAGATGGGCTTTTAGTTCGCGAGTGAACTCGTCGGCCGCTTCGAGGTTGGAGATGTGCGCCGCGTTCTGGATCAGGTGGTACCGACTCTTCTCGATCTGGGCATGGAGATACTCAAGGTCCGACGGAGGCGTGGCCCCATCGTCGGATGCGGCAATGACCAAGGTCTTGGCCGTGATGGCGCTGACCTCATCGCGTAGGTCGGCATCTCGTAACGCGGCGCAGGCACCTGCGTAGCCATTTGCCTCGGTGGCGGTGAGTGTTGCTCTCAGCGATGCGATCAACTCGGGATTCCGGGCGGTGAACGTTGGTAGGAACCATCGCGCCAAAATCACCTCGACCATCGATCCGACGCCGTGGGCCATGGCGGTCTCGCCTCGTTCGTTCCACACCTCGGCCGTGCCGATCTTGGCCGCGGTGTCGGCGAGCGTCAATGTCCGCAGACGGTGCGGATGGTGGATGGCGATCCACTGAGCCATCATGCCGCCGAGGGAGAGTCCACACAGGTGGAAGGTGTCGAAGCCTGCCATGTCGGCCAGCTCGATGACATCGGTGGACAAACGTTCCAACGTGTACGGACCGGTCGGTGCGTCCGAAAGACCAAAGCCACGGGTGTCGACCCCGAGAATCCGGAAGTCGCCAGACAGGGCGGTGATCTGTGGTCGCCATTGGTTTCGGTCGGACCCGAGCGAATGCAGGAAGATGAGCGGCTGTCCTACGGCGTTGCCGGTGAGTTCGAAGGCAATGCGGGTGTTGTCGCTGGTGAGGAGATGGGTGCTCATGTCCTTAGACAACCACGTTCTGGCCGCCGTCGACCACAATCGACGTGGCGTTCACGTAGAAGGCGTCGTCCGACGCCAGGAACAGGGCGACCTTGGCGATATCCATCGGCTCTCCGGTGCGCCCCATCGGGTTGACCGCACCCATGATGAAACCGGGCGAGTCGTCGTGGTCGTACACGCCGTCGGCCTCGGTGCCAGGTGTGCGGATCAAGCCGGGCAGAATGGCGTTGGCCCGGATGCCGAGCCCAGCACCCGCGGCAGCGAAGTGATACGTCGCTGACAGCAGTGCTCCCTTCCCGGCACCGTGGGCCACCATTGGCACGAACCGGGCGCCGCGAATGGCGGCCATCGATGCCATATTGATGATGCTGCCGCCGCCCCGGGCGACGAGATGTGGCCATGCGGCCGAGGTGACATAGAACGCGCTGTCAACCTCCATTCTCATGGTGAAGCGCCAGTCGTCGCCGGTCATCTGATCGATCGGCCCGATGCGGAAGGCGCCGGCATTGTTGTACACGATGTCGACGCCGCCGTAGACCTCGGCAGCCTGCGCGACCCAATCCCGTGCGGCGGTCTCGTCCCCGAGATCGACACCGGTCATCACCGTTATCGCACCGCCATCCTCCGCCACCACGCGCGCCGTCTCGTTCGTCTCGTCTACCTTGAGATCGCACCCCACGACTCGTGCGCCTTCGCGAGCGAACAGCTGGGCCGCGGCTCGACCGATACCTCCCGCCACGCCGGTGATCAGTGCGACCTTGCCGTCAAGCCTGCCCATCATCTGCTCCTTGTCGAGCGAGACCGGCGTCGTATCTGGCGATGACTCGCGCCGCCACAAGGGTCGCGGCGTGGGCTCGTTCCTCTGACACGTCGATGTCGGCCGCGTTGATCACGAGAGAGCCGAGCGCCTGGCCAACCGCGTCGAGTGTTGCGGCAGCAGTCTGAGCAAGCAGCGGGAGCGCGAACCACTCGGCGTGCCAGCTGCCGGCTCCGCGCTCCAGTTGGTGAGGCCCGGCGGCAGTGATGACGGTGGCCAGGCCGGAGAATGACGCCGCGCTCGGCCAACGCACGAATCGCGTCAATCGGGTTTCGTTTGTTGGGCATGGCAGATGACCCGCCGGCCCGCATGGTGGCATCCCCCGATTGGGCGAGAAAGACCAGGTCACTGGCTACTTTAGCGGCCCATCGAACCAGCTGTTCAATGGACTGAACGATGGTAACGATGGGCGTGCGGTCGGTGTGCCAAACGATGTCGCTTGGATCGAGTTCGAGTTCGTCAGCAAGTCCTTGGCCGCCATCGTCGACCAGGCCGAATCGGTCACCAATGGCGCCACCCAACTGCGCGGGAAAGCACAAACGATTCAGGCTATCGATGGCGTCCACCAGTGGAGCCAACCAGTTCGCGCCGCTGCAGGTTGAATGTCGTTGGCTCTGCCAGTTGAAGAAACGAGCGCGCCATCATGGGCGCCGCGCCGAATGTGGCCAGATGAGTCCGCAACGAATCAGCGCATACTCGAGCCTGCTGATCCAACACCTTGGCAGCCGAAAACAGCTGGACCATCGTTGCAGTATCAACAATATCCTGCGTCGTCGCACCGCGATGAACGCACAGCGCTGCATCGGTGCTGAGATTCTCACGCAGATAATCGAGCAGGGGGAGAACCGGTGTGCCGGCGGTCCATCCGTGGGCCAGCAGCGCTTCGGGGTTCGGATGGACACGGTCGCAGACGATACGAATCTCATCGGCGGCCTCCGGAGGAATGATCCCGGCCTTTGCTTGTGAGGCCGCGAGCGCAGCCTCGACGCGCAACATCGCCTGTACCCGCGCCCCGGGAGAGAAGAGCGTTGCCATGGCAGGCGTGGTGAAACCGGGGTCGATCATGATTCAAACATCGAAGAAGACGGTTTCGTCGGCACCCTGGTAGCGGATGTCGAAGCGATAGGTGGGAAGGGCGTCATCATCGATCAACTCGGCGATGAGCGTGGCTCGTCGCTCGGCGGGAACGGAACGGAGCACCGGGTCCATGGCGTTAGCCGCGGCTTCCTCCGGAAAGTAGACACGCGTGTACGTCGGGTTCAGCATGCCGCGGGCCTGAATGACGATGTTGAGATGAGGGGCCTGCATGCCGCCATCCGGGGCCGGAACGGCGCCGGGCATGATGGTGAGGAACGCATACGACCCATCGCCGAAACCGGTGGCACAACGCCCGAACCCAATGAACGCCGGATCGAGCGCGACGTCTTCGCGGTCGTCTTCCGGATGGTTGTAACGACCGGCGTCGTTGGCCTGCCACAGCTCCAGTAACGCGTCCTCGATGGGCTTGCGGTCACCGTCAAGCACGTGGCCCTGAACGCGGATCCGATCGCCAACGGTGTCGGGGGTGACCAACACGTTTTGGCCCTCGGCGGCAAGGCGCATCGAGAAGTACGGCCCGACCGTCTGCGACGGGGTGACACCGAGCCGGTATCTCATCGCTCGAACTCTCCGGGCGTGGCGGAGGTGCCGCGCAGCACGATGTCCCAGGTGTAGCCGATGGCCCAATTCTCCTCGGTGACGTTGTTGTCGTAGCGAGCCACCATGCGCTGCCGGGAATGGATCGGCGCCGCCTGGAAGATCGGGTCGAACGCGAACAGCGGATCGTCCGGGAAGTACATCTGGGTGACCAGTCGACTGGGCAACGCCGGGCCGAGCAGCGAGAAGTGAATGTGAGCTGGCCGCCAAGCATTCGGGTGATTGCCCCATGGGTACGGGCCGGGTTTGATGGTGGTGAATCGGTACACGCCATCGGCGTCACTTCTGCATTGACCGACGCCGAGGAAGTTCGGGTCGAGCGGGGCAGGGAACATGTCTTCGCGCCAGTGCATGTAGCGACCGCACGCATTGGCCTGCCACAGTTCGATCAGTGTGTTGGGAACCGGCTCACCGCCTTCGTCCAGCACTCGGCCGGTGATGATCGAACGCTGCCCGATCGCCTCCTCGCCCGTTCCGCTGTTGGTGGTCAGGTCGGCATCTTCGGTTTCGAGGTCAGCCCACGCAAAGCCCGGCCCGGTCCGTTCCGACAGCGTGTGGGCGATCTTGATCAGGCCCATGTCGGGTGAGCGCTTGACGGTCGACTTGTAGTCGGCGTACCGGAAGGGCGGATGGTCACTGTGCGCCCGGGAACCATGGTCGATGGTCACGGGCGGGCTTCCTTTGCAACCCCGAACGCGTGATTCGCGGCCGGCACGCCCGCGTAGATGGCGACATGCTGTAACACCTGGGCCAGTTCCTCGTCGGAGACCCCGGTGTTGGTCGATGCTTGCATATGCAACGATAACTCCTCCCGTCCGAGAGCCGCGAGAATGGCGACAGTGAGCATGCTGCGCGTCTTACGATCGAGCGTTTGGTTGGTCCACAAATGGCCCCACACGTTCTCGGTGATCCACTGCTGGAACGGCCGGTTCAGATCGGTAGCGGCAGCAAGGGATCGGTCGACATGGGCGTCGCCCAGCACCTCGCGTCGCACCTTCATGCCGGCGTCGTAATCGCCCATCAGTATGGGATTCCGGTGTACTGCTCGGCCATGGCGGCCTGAGCAGCGGGGGAGCTGGCGAGGTAGTCCAATTCGGTCTCCTGCATGCGATGGTCGAACTCGGTCTGGTCGGGAAAGGTGTGCAACATTGTGGTCATCCACCACGAGAAACGCACGGCCTTCCAGACCCGCTTCAGCGCCAGTGCCGAGTAGTGGTCGAGGCCGGCGTCGGAGTGTTCGTCGTAGTGCTCCACCAGGGCGCGGGACAGGTAGAAGATGTCGGAGAACGCCAGGTTCAGCCCTTTGGCTCCGGTGGGTGGCACGATGTGGGCTGAGTCACCGGCGAGGAACAGGTTGCCGTACCGGAGTGGTTCGCGTACGTAGCTGCGTAGCGGCGTGACCGACTTCTCGATGGACGGACCGATCACCATGGTCTCGGCCGCCTCGGCAGGGAGGCGATGGCGCAGTGCGTCCCAGAACTGCTGGTCGCTCCAATCGGTGGCTTTCGTGTTTGCCGTGCACTGGATGTAGTAGCGCGACAGCATCGGGTTTCGCATTGAGCACAGCGCAAACCCGTCGGGGTGCCGGGCGTAGATCAGCTCGTGACTGACCGGCGGCGTCTCGGACAGCACGCCCAGCCAACCGAACGGATAGACCCGCTCGAACTCGGTGATCATCGACGGGGGAACACGGTGCGACACACGCCGTGGAACCCGTCGCACCCGGCGATGAAGTCGGCATCGACGCGGTGCGGCTGGCCGTCTTTGGTGAAAGTGACCGAGGGCGTTGCTGAGGTCGGGTCGTGCACGGCGACATCGGCACAGTCGTCGTACACCACGAGACCTTTCTGATCACCGATGTCGTAGAGATCTTTCTGCACCTCGGTTTGGCCGTATACCATCACCGCTCGACCCGACACGGCCTTGAAGTCGATGCGGAAACCCTGCCCGTTGTTGGACAGTTCGGTGCCGTCGTGCACGAACCCCTCGCGGTCCATGCGCTCACCAACGCCGATCGAGCGAAGCAGCTCCACGGAGCCATTCTCCAACACCCCGGCCCGCACCCGATCAAGGACGTACGCGCGGGTGCGCTGCTCGATGACGACGCTCTCGATCCCTGCCTTCGCCAGAAGGTGGGCGAGCAGCATCCCCGACGGCCCACCCCCCACAATCGCCACCTGAGTACGCATAAGCGCAGGTTACGACAAACCCCTCGCGCAATCCGATACGGCGCCCGTTCCTCTGAGTGGGACATGCAGTAGGCCCAGCCCGGCACCGCCCGGCTAGTTTCGTTGGCAGGCAACCTGAGAATCAAAGGGGACAATGTGGCGAGCATTCTGGGCAACCGGGTCGTTCGGGTGGAAGATCCGCGGATGCTGACCGAAGGGGGCATGTACGTCGAGGACATCGCCATGCCGAACGCGGTGCATGTCACGTTTGTACGCTCCCAGTTCGCCCACGGCACCATCCTGTCGATCGACACCACCGATGCCGCCGACATGCCTGGCGTGCTCGGCATCTTCACCGGTGCACAGCTCGATCTTCCACCGTTCCCTCATGTCAATCCGATGTACCCGGCCGGATGCGAGCGCCCACTCCTCGCCCGGGATCGTGTGCGGTTTGTCGGTGAAGCAGTGGCCGCTGTCGTCGCCGAGACGAAGGCGCAGGCCACCGACGCGGCCGAGATGGTGTTCGTCGATATCGACCCGCTGCCAGCGGTGATCGAACTTGATGACGCGCTCAGTGACGAGATGCTGCTGCATCCCGATGTTGGTTCGAACACCTACATGAAGTTCGCGTCACCTAACCAGGCTGATTTCACCGGTTGCGAGGTCGTGCTGAACCTTCGGGTGATGAACCAACGCATTGCGGGCGCACCCTTGGAACCGCGATCGGGCATGGCGTACTGGGAGGGCGATCGGTTGGTGCACTACTCGTCGTGCCAGGGCGCCCATCCCACCCGCGAAATCTTGGGCAAGATCTACGGCCTGCCACCCGAGCAGATTCGTGCCGTTGTGCCCGATGTCGGTGGTGGCTTCGGTGTGAAGAGCCGCACTATTGGTGAGGAACTCACGCTCGGCTGGCTGTCGAAGCAGGTCGGTCGTCCGGTGCGTTTCACCGAGACCCGCACCGAGTCGATGCAGGCCATGCCGCAGGGTCGCGGCCAACGCATGGATCTCACCATCGGCGGCACCCGTGACGGTCGCATTACCGCCTACCAGGTCGACATCGTGCAAGACGCGGGGGCCTATCCGCTCATGGGAGCCTTCCTTCCGGCCATGACGCAGCGCATGGTGCCTGGCGTGTACGACATTCCCAACTGCGGATTCAACGGCGTGTCGGTGGCCACCAACAAGATGTCGGTCACCGCGTATCGCGGGGCCGGCCGCCCTGAGGCTGCGCTGGCCATCGAGCGAGCGATGGATTTCTTTGCGGCCGAAATCGGCATGGACCCGGCCGAAGTTCGTCGGCGCAACTTCATCCCGAAGTTCACCGAGGCGTACACCACCGGCATTGGCAATGTGTACGACGTCGGTGACTACCCCGAAGCCATGTCGAAAGTGCTGAAGGCTGCCGATTACGACGCGCTGCGAGCCGAGCAGGTTCGCCGCCGGGCCGACGGCGGCCCGCTCATGGGTATCGGTCTCAGCGTGTATGTCGAGATCACCTCGGGCGGCCCGGGTGTCGAGCACGGCAGCGTGCATCTGTTGGCCGATGGCCGGCTGAAAGCAGTGTCGGGTGCTACGCCCTACGGTCAGGGTCATGACACCACGTGGAAGATGATCGTGTCCGACCGTGCCGGGGTGAGCATGGATGACGTCGATGTGGTGCACGGCGACACCGATCAGGTGCCGTCGGGCGGCCTCACGGTTGGCTCGCGTTCGGTGCAGGTTGCCGGTTCGTCACTTGCTGACGCGACGGAGAAGTTGGTCGTGCTTGCCCGTCAACGCGCCGCAGAAATTCTCGAAGCAGCTATCGAAGATGTCGTGCTCGACGAGGGTGGCTTCCATGTCGTCGGCAGCCCGACTCCAGCGGTCGGTTGGGCCGAGGTTGCTGCCGCTCCCGGCGAGCCCCTGGTTGGTATCTCCGACTTCAAAGCTGCCTCGCCTACCTACCCGTTCGGCGCCCATATCGCCGTCGTCGATGTCGATCGGGAGACCGGCAAGGTGGTGCTGAAGCGCATCATCGCCGTTGACGATGCCGGCACGCTGATCAACCCGCTGCTCGCTGAAGGGCAGTTCCACGGCGGACTTGCCCAGGGTATCGCCCAGGCCATTATGGAGTGGCAGCAGTTCGACGATCAGGGCAACCCGGTCACCTCGAACTTTGCCGACTACCCGGTCATCTCCGCAGCCGAACTCCCGAGCTTCGAGATGGTGCACATGGAGACCCCGACGTGGGTGAATCCGCTGGGAGCCAAAGGTGCGGGGGAGAGTGGCACCATCGGCTCGATCCCAGCGGTGCTGAATGCCGTGGTTGACGCGCTATCACCGCTTGGCGTTCGTCACATCGACGGCCCCACCACCCCCGAACGCGTCTGGAACGCCATCAACGCGGCGAAGTAGCGATCCGCAGCACCGCAGCCCGAACGCTGTCACTGCCTGCGGCCACGGTGGCCGTCAGCTGGGACAGCGCTGGGGCTTGAACCGCGTCTCCGGTGAATCTGACAAGCTGGGAGCCGGGCGCGCTCGTGCCCACGACACTGGGGGAACAATGGGAAAGCAGCTCGACTTCGGCATCATCTTCGGCATCCGCAACCTGCCGTCACGACCTCGGCCGCTGAAGGATCTCTACCAACAGTTCATTGAGGAAGCGATCTACGCCGAGCAGCTCGGTTTCGATCACGCGTGGAACGGCGAACACCATTTCAGTCAAGACCAGTGGGGTCCGTCGATGTTCCCGATCTTGGCCAACCTCGCCGCCCGCACCGAACGCATCCGCCTCGGCTCCATGGTGGTGTGTCTGCCGATGCATGATCCCGTTCGCATTGCCGAGGACGCGGCCACGGTCGACATCTTGTCCAACGGCCGCTTCGACCTCGGTGTCGGCGTCGGTTCAGCGCCGCTTGAGTACGAGGTGTTCGGCGCCAAAATGGCCGATCGCATGGCGCAGTTGTGGGAAGGCTGCGACGTGCTCGACAAGTGCCTGTCAGGTCAGCCCGTGCAGCATGAGGGTCGGTTCTACAAGTACCCCGAGTTCACCATGACGACGTATCCGGTGCAGCCAAAGGTGCCGATGTGGGTTGGTACGTTCGGCCCGAAGATGATCGATGAGACGGCCCGACGCGGCTATCACCTCGGCTCTGGCGTGGCCGAACCGTTCGCCGCTCGGCTCGCCGCTCACGGCCGCAATCCCTCCGATCACTACGCGTGCGACCTCCGTTGGATTCACGTCGCCGAGACGCGGGAAAAGGCCTGGGACGAAGCCGAGGAAGGTCTGCATCACGTGCTGAAGTTCTACCGAGAGTGGACCAACCCCAACTCGGGAACCGATGCCAACGGGCCGCTCAAAGAGCTGCCGCCGTTGGGCGAGTTTCGCAAAGCGAAGGACATCGGCATGGTGCTGCCCTTCCTGGTCGGCACACCCGATGACATTGCCGCCCATTTCCAGAGCTACAACCACCGACCCATCACGCACGTCGCGCTCGAGTTCAACCACGCCGGAATGCCCACGGAGACCGTCCGCAACTCAATGAAGTTGTTCTCCGACAACATCATGCCCATGTTCAACTAAAGCATTTTGCGGTACTGCAGGAAGCCGGAACGGTCAGCCACCTTGTTGTAGAGCACCATGGCTTCGGCGTTGCTCTCATGCGTAAGCCAGTAGACGCGGCTGGCGCCGACCTCGGCGGCCTTGTTGTAGACGGCTTGGATCAAGGCGCGCCCGACACCCTTGCCGCGAGCTTCAGACACGGTGAACAGATCCTGCAAGTAGCAGTACGGGCCCACCGTCCATGTGCTTCGGTGGAAAATGTAGTGAACGATGCCGAGCAACGTTTCACCTTCAAACGCGCCGAGCACGTGCATCGGCTCGGCGTCATCGTGCAGTCGTTGCCACGTAAGCGCCGTGACGTCATCGGCGATCGTTGCCTTGTAGAAGGTGAGGTAGCCCTGCCACAGCGGCTCCCAGATCGTCCGTTCGTCGGAGCGCAGCGGTCGGATCGTCAGGGCAGTCACGACCGGCAGACTACTGGCAGCACCGTGTCTCGGATGTGTTGCGAATCTCGGCCGCCTCTATGAATACGTACCATATTGTGGTACCATGACGCTATGTCCGTTTCTGCGTCTGACGCTCGCCGTCGGCTCTTCCCACTCATCCGCGAGGTGAACGAGGATTCCACGTCCGTCACGATCGTGTCGGCTGCTGGGAACGCAGTTCTCGTGTCCGAGTCCGAGTGGCTCTCGCTGCAGGAGACGGCCTATCTGCTTCGCTCGCCTGTCAACGCATCCCGACTCACATCTGCCCTCGCTGCAGCGCGCGTCGGGGAGGGCTCGGTTGTCGGGGATCTCGATGCGTTGTGAGGCTCGTTTTCCAGCCTGAGGCGTGGGAAGACGTCTGTCACTGGGCGGTGACGGACCGGGCGATGTTCAAGAGGCTCCGCAAACTCATCGATGACACCTGCCGTGATCCATACGTCGGCATCGGGAAACCCGAACCGCTCAAACACGAACTCGCCGGTGCATGGTCGCGTCGGATCGATTCCGAGCATCGCCTCGTCTACCTCATCCGCACGGCACCCGGTGGGGAGGCGGAGCTCGTGATTCTCCAAGCCCGCTACCACTATTAGGAAACACCCCAGCCGCCGTCGACCCGGATGACTTGGCCGGTGATGTGTCGGCTTTCGTCGCTGCACAGGAAGAGGGCAAGGTTGGCGTGATCGTCGGCGGACAGCGGGCCGCCACCGGTCAGGCCCATGCGTATCTTCATCACGTCGATCGTGTCGGGGTCTGATGCCGCTCGCTTGGCCATCGGCGTCAAGGTGAGGGCGGGAGCGATGGTGTTGAAACGAACACCGCTCGGGCCGTAGTGGCTGGCGCCGTGCAAGGTCATAGCGTTGATGCCGCCTTTGGCCGCCGCGTACGCGATGGTGTCGAACGTACCGGGCACCGGGTGCGTAGCGGCAACTGATGAGACGAACACGATCGACCCGCCCTGGGCCTGGTCAAGCATGATCTTCAACGACTCGCGAGCCGTAAGAAAAGACGTGTGCAGGTTGAGCGCGACGGTGTCGTTGAACGACTTCATCGAGGTGAGGTGAATCGATCCGTCACCAAACGTTCGCCCACTGCCACCTGCTGACGCGAACGTGGCATCGAGGCGTCCGTACTTCTCTCGGCACACTGCGAAGGCACGCTCGGCCTCAGACTCTTGAGTGAGATCGGCTGCCACCCACTCGAACGGAACATCTGGCCCGAGTCGGGCCGCGAGCGCCTCGCACTCGTGCTCTCGTAATGAGGCGACAAAGAGTGATGCTCCTTCAGCGGCGAACATCAACGCCGAAGCCTCAGCAATTCCCGTGGCACCCGTGATGGCGCAGACCTTGCCTGCCAATCGACCCGTCATGACCATCCCCCGTGTGTGAGCTTTCTCGTCCAGTCTGCCACGCCGTTCTCAGGTGTCGTCAGGTTGGTCAGCTCCTCGTCCGCGAAGGGGGTGGCGGGCCCCTTAGTAGCTGACCGACGCAGCGGTGGTGTCGCCGCTGGTCATGAAATCGACCAGACCGGCGCCTCCGCCGAGGACGCCACCGTGTACGAGTGGCTTCTCATCGAGCCCGCGAACCTTGGCGCATGGCGTGCACACGAGGATCTTGCCGCCGCCTTGGCCGAACGAATCGATCAAGTCGGCCAACGGCGCGAAACCCGGAGCGTGGATGCCCTCGGCTCCGCCGACTATGCCCAGGCGGACTGCCTCGATCGTGAGGAAGACCAGCACGTCCTTTCCACTTGCCAGCGCGGCATTGGCAACGACGAAGGCAACGGTGGCCTTGTCGACGTTCTCGGCTCCGGTACTGAGGTTGACGCAGAAGCGGTCGGTCATGGTGTCTCCTTGGGATGAAGGATCAGCTGATACTGATCGGGTTGGTCGGTCGGACCCACGTAGCGATGGCCGGTCATGCGGCACCAGGCCGGCAACTCGGTCGGTGCACCGCGGTCATCGGTCCAGACCACAACGGCGCGGTCGGGTGTGATGTCGGCTCGCGCCTGTGCGGCAAGTTCTATGAGCACACTCGCACAGCCGGCACCGCGTAGATCGCACACCGACGGTTCATTCACATCGGCAACCTACCGCGGCCGACGCACCGGAGCCCTGCGGGCGGCGACGTCGTTTCCGGACTGGTAAGAAGCGCTAGGCGGCGGCTCGGGCAGACGTTGCCGACAGGCCGACGGCTTCGGCCAGCAATTCGAACGAACGCACCCGGGCGGCGTGATCGTGCACCATGGAGGTGACGATCAACTCGTCAACCTGGGTGTGATCGACCAGCTCCTGCAGCTTGGCGACAACAGTCGCCGGGCTGCCGACCACGTGGGCCGATGTCCACGCCGTGATCTGATGGCGTTCCATCGGCGAGTAGGGGTGGTCGGCCGCGGTCTGCGGTGTCGGGAACGCGGCCGGATGGCCCGTGCGAAGGCGCAATACGGCCAGACGACCCGAACCGGCAAGCCAGTCGGCCTCCTCATCGGTCGGCGCGCACACGACGTTCACGCCGATGGATGCGTACGACGTGGGCATCTCGTCGGACGGTTGAAAGTGTGACCGGTAGGCGCTGAGGGCCAGCAACGTGTTGTCGGCCGCGAAGTGGTGGGCGAACGAGAACGGCAGGCTCAACACAGCGGCCGCTCGGGCGCCATAGTCGCTTGAGCCGAGCATCCAGATCTTGGGCATGTTCCCAACGGCTGAGGTGGCTTTCACCCGGTGGAATGGGTGCTCGGGGGGCAGGGTGCCGTCGAAGTAGCCCATGAGATCGTTGAACTGTTCGGGGAAGTCATCCCGTGCGGTCAGCTGCGCTCGGCGGAGTGCTGTCGCGGTGAGTTGGTCGGTGCCGGGAGCACGACCGAGGCCGAGATCAATGCGGCCGGGATGCAGACCTTCGAGCATCCCGAACTGCTCGGCCACAACAAGGGACGAATGGTTGGGCAGCATCACGCCGCCGGCTCCGACCCGAATAGTCGTGGTGGCGGAGGCGAGATGCGCTATCAGCACTGGGGGAGAGGTGCAGGCGACGCCGGGGTGGTTGTGGTGTTCGGCCACCCAGTAGCGGGTGTACCCGAGGCGCTCTGCGTGTTGCACGAGATCTATCGAGTTGCGCAACGCATCAGCGGCGGTGAATCCGTCAGGAATCGGACTGAGATCGAGCACCGAGAGGGGAACGGAGAGCGCAGTCACGGCGATCACGGTATCAGCGAGCTTGGCGAATCACGCCTGGCAGAACGCCACCGCCAGCCGCACGAAGTCCGCCACGGCTGGAGACGCATCGTCTTTACGCCAGGCGATATGGAGATCATCGAACCGGGTGACGGGTGAGAGAGGACGTACGACGACGCCGTCGTGTGAGACGTGTTCGGCCTGCCACGCATTCAACCAACCGATCCCGGTGCCCACCGACACCATGTCGAGCATACGTTCCACCTGGGTGGCAACGTGCAGCACCCACGCGGGGCGAACACCGAGGCTGTTGCAGTACGCGAGCGTTTCGTCGTGGTAGGTCGGTGCCTCTGCCCGCTCCACCAAGAGCGCCGGCTCACCTTCCAAATCGGTTGCAGCTACAACTTCTTGCGTGGCCAGTCGGTGGCCTTCGGGGACCGCGACGTGGCTGAACGGAACTCGTGCGAGGGGACGTGAGCTCAGCGTGACAGGCACGGGGGAGTGCACAATGCCGACGCGGATGCGTCCCGAGCGAATGGCCTCATAGGTGCGCAGCGAGGTGAAAGCCGCGGGCCTCACTGCGATGGCCGGATGGGCCTGGTGAAATCTCTTGGCGATCTGGAGGGCGGCGTACTCGCTGCCGTTGCAATAGGCGAACGGCAGCGAGTCGTCATCGACCAGTTCGCTGGCCGAAAGCCGGAACCTCTCGACCGCCTGCAGCACGGCTCTTGCCTCGGGCAGAAGTCGCTCGCCCGCGGGCGTGAGCGACACCTTTCGGCTGGTCCGTTCGAACAGCGGGAGGCCGAGTTCAGCCTCGAGCTCCTGGATGCGCTGCGACAGTGGGGGAGCCGACATGTGCAGCCGTGCTGCCGCGCGTCCGAAATGCTGCTCCTCGGCGACGGCCACGAAATAGCTCAGTCGGCGAAGATCCACAACCGAACGTTATCGAATGCGACACGATCGACATCATTGCCAATGGCAGAGTACCCGGCGAGCGTCGTAGGCGTCGGCCCGACTCCGGTTCCACGACCAACCTCCGTCGAGTTGGTGTGGCACGTTACATAGCCGATCGGTGAGTGCGGCTGCTTGCTCGGGCGGCAACGTTTCGAGGCCGATGACGAGCGCCGGTACCGCATCGTCAGAGAGGCCGGAGAGGTAGTTGACATCAAACTCGGCGCCCGTCGCAGACCTGGTCGCGCCTCTCGCCCAGTCGATTCGAGCGATGTTCTCCCGGGCGATCATCGCCTCGGGATTGGCCAAATTCCCGTACGTAACCGCCGCGTACGCGCTCAGCAGCACGGCCACGCCGAGGTGGCGATAGAAGCGCCGTTGGGTGAGAGCGACGGCCACCAGGAACACGACGACTCCGAGCCACATGGCAAAGACCGTGGTACCAAACCGCAGCATGGTGAGTCCGAAAATGGAACGGTAGGTCTGCAGCCTTACCGCGGCTACCGCGGCCATAGCGATCGTACCGGTGGCGGTGACAAGAGTGAGCAGGCGCAGGCGTCCTGCGCAGTTGGTGATGGCCGGACGGAAGTACAGCAGGGTCGCGACGATGACCATCACCACGGCGACCAGTTGAAAGAAGCCGCTGCGCGCGTAGTTCGCGTAGGTCAGACCCGCCCGGCGTTCGACGTACGCTCGGCCGGCGAACGCGGCAACGACGAGCGACGCGACGTAACCGACGAGCACTACCGAGACTGTCGTGAGGGTCACCTTCGCCTCGACCTGCGCGCTACGGTGCTTCGACGCCCTGACGACAGACTTCGGTTCGACTGTCTGTGATGTCGCCACGAAGACCAGCCAGGCCATGCCGATCACGGCTATCCAGATGGCATCGGCGATGCGTTCGACCACGGCACTCAACCCCAGCCACGACGCAAAGAACCGGTCGCCCGATGCCAGCAAGAGCAGCACTGCGCCGCCGAGGGGAACAGCCACCAACAACGCTCGGCCGTAGGCCTTGCCCTTGCTTCGGCTGGCTTCGGGCACCGCGGATCGAGCGATGCTGCTGGTGGTGCCCGGGGTTGCTCCCAGACCGTTGAACAAAGAGGTCAGCCGACGTGAGCGGGTGACCGCGAGGAGCAAGAGCCCAGTCATGGCCAGCGTGTTCAGTGTGATCAACCAGGGGCTCGTCCTGATGAGCAACCACGGCGACAACCCGGCCGCGAGCAGCAAGGCGGCCCGCCCCCTCGCCGAGAGACGACCGGACCGCAAAAGCGCGAGGCATACCATGGCGACCGCTAGAGCGCCCGCTGTGCCGATCAGGTGACTGTGGGCCGCGAGATCAACCGACAGCCCGACCGCAAACATGCCGACGATTGCACTCCGGGCATCACGCTGCGACCAGTCGGGGATCACCCTGGTCTTCTTGGGAACGTGGACCGGGGGTGGTGCGGGCGCGACGAAGGCAGGTGGTGGAAAGGTCATGGTGGTACTCCTCGACGTAGTCGGTCAGGTTGCGGGCAGGGTGACGATGAAACGGGCGCCGGTCGGCTGGTTCGGTTCGGCACTGACGGTGCCGCCGTGGAGGTCAACGATCCACCGCACGATGGCGAGGCCGAGTCCGGTACCGGTAATCGAGTTGTCGGCTCGGTAGAACCGTTCGAACAATCGGTCGGTGTCACCGTCGAGGCCACGGCCCTGGTCGGCGACGATGAGCGTGACGTTTCCCGCAGTCGCGACGGCGGTGATATCGATAAGCCCGCCACCGTGCGCGATTGCGTTCGCAAGCAGGTTCGACACGACTTGATGTAGACGCTCGGGATCGGCAGTGAGCAAGGTCTCGTCCGATACTGCGATTGTGATGCAGGCCGCTGGATCAACGGCCGTGCATTCCTCGACAGCACCGTCAACGATCTCGCGGAGGTTGACGACCGAGGTGCTGAGAGGAGCCATACCGGCCTCAAGTCGCGAGAGGTCGAGCAGGTCAGACACCAATCGTTCGAGGCGGTTCACGCGGCCCGCCATTGTCGAAAGAACCTCAGGCGTCGGCTCCGTCACGCCGTCGACGATGTTCTCGAGCGTGGCGCGTAGGCCGGCGATGGGCGTGCGCAGTTCGTGGGAGACGTTGCCGATGAGATCGCGCTGTTGACGGTCGGCATCGGCCACGGCTTCGGCCATCGAGTTGAAGGCAGCTGCGAGCTGACCAACCTCATCCACAGATGAGGTTTCGACCCTTTGCGTATAGTCGCCGGTGGACATGTGGCGAGCCGCCTTGGACATGTCTCGCAGCGGCTTCGTCATACCCTTCGCCAAGAAGGGCACCGCGATCAGCGACACGGCGGCAGCGACTGTCGGCCGCACCCATAGGGGCCAACCCGCGTAGTAGCCGACCTGGCTGGTTACCACTGCGGTCCCGATCGCCGCGAGGATCACGATGGAAAACTTCACCTTGATCGAGCGAGTGAGCCTCAGCGGATTCATGATGGTTCTCCCGCCGCGTACCCGACACCGTGAACCGTGCGGATGACATCCTCGCCGAGCTTGCGGCGCAGCGCTCGGACGTGACTATCGACCGTTCGCGCACCCGATCCGTCCCTGTAGCCCCAAACATCCTGTAGAAGTTGGTCGCGCGTGCGAACGGCGCCCTGGTGCGAGCAGAGACAGAGCAGGATGTCGAACTCGGTCGGCGTCAGCGTGACTTCGTCGCTGTCGCGAAACACTCGACGTGGGGCCTCATCTATTCGAACAGAGCCGAACATGATCGCCGTCGGCGTGGTCGAGCGTTCGACTCGTCGCAGGACGACGCGGATGCGGGCGACCAACTCGCGCATGCTGAATGGTTTGGTGATGTAGTCGTCGGCCCCAACGGCCAGCCCGACGAGCATGTCGGTCTCGTCGTCACGCGCCGTCAACATCACGACGGGAACTTTGGTGTGAATCCGCCGACAGACTTCTACGCCGTCGAGGCTCGGCAGCATAACGTCGAGCACGACGACGCTTGGCTTCAGTTGATCGACGAGATCGAGCGCGACCAGCCCGTCGGTGGCGATGGTGACGTCGAACCCTTCGCTGCGCAGGCGATCAGCAATGGCGCCGGCGATAGTCCCATCATCCTCCACCACCAGTATGTGAACCGCCATGCCTCCACAGTAAAGAACGAGCTGTCGAGATGTCCCGCATGTGTTGTGAAGATTCCGTGCAGAGACAACGCCTGTCGAACGGAGTCTTAGAGGTGGCCTACCTTGTTGCGGGCGTTGTAGCGAGTGACGATGAATCTGGGGACGACGAATCGCCAGGCTTCGAAGACGATTTCGGTCATCTCCTGGTGGTCGATGGCTGCGAGGCGCACCACAGCCCAGTTGTAGCGGAGATCGGCCGGCTCCGGCAGCAGAAACTTGTCCGGTTCGCTGGCGATGAGTGCGTCCCGTTCGTGCTTCGGGAAGGCGAATCCCATGGTGGTCTCATCGCGTGAGAACGCCAGCCAAACGGTGCGAGCGACGCGGAACTTCACCCGCTTAGCAACGATTGCCTCCGTCACTCGATCAAGACTGAGCGCCAGCTCACGAACATCCTGCAACGTAACCACGAACCAATACTATGGCCTTACGCCCAGACGGGCTCTCCACGAAAAGGTGATGCCGTGGTCCATGGTGGATTCGGCGTGCGCGGCGCGGACTTCGCGTTCGAAGATGTCGGACCCGATCTCGGCGGGGGTGCGGCCCTGCTTCAAGAGTGACTGGAAGCCGCCCTGGCTTTGCAGCAGAGCGATGAAGCGGTCGGCTCCGCCAGCTTCGGTCTGGTGGAAGAACAGCTCGCGGCACCATGCGAAATGGTTGCTCGCGATCATGTTGGCGAGGTGTTCGGCTCGAGGCCAGGCCTTTGCCGAGTCCTGCGTGTCGCGCCCGTTGGTGCGCACGAGATCGTCGAGGGATGACCACGCCGACTCGGCTCGTGCTAAACCAGCTACGGGCGGCCAGTCGGCGTCAAAGCTGGCGAACACTCCGCCCGGTCGAAGGATGCGAGCGATCTCGGCCAGTGTGGAGACCGGTTCCATCCAGTGCATCGCCTGCACTGCGATCACGACATCGGCCGAGGCATCGGGTAGGCCGGTTGCGAACGAGAAGCCCGATTGATACGTCACGGACCCAACCGGCCGTGCCATTGCTACCGAGCGCATGTCGTCGTTGGGTTCAACGCCGATGACCGAGCCGGCCCAGGTTGCGGCCCACCGGCTCGACAACCCTGTCCCGCTCCCGAGATCGATGACGCGAGGCGACGGCTCGTTCGCATAGCGACAGAGCAGAGCGCCGATGGCGTCTGGCGGGGTGGGCCGGACCGAGTCGTACAAGTCGGCGAAGCCACTAAATCGATCAACAGCACCCGATGCATCGGTCATGGAAGCCACACTATGGTCAATTGCTCCTTCCGTTGTCCTCAGTCTTAGCTAGACTTAGCCTATGTCGACAAGGGTTGTGAACATTCATGAGGCGAAGAGTCGGTTGTCGGAGTTGATCCGGGCCGCTGAGCAGGGCGAAGAGGTCATCTTGGCCCGAAATGGTGTGACCGTGGCCAAACTCATTACCTGGCCGCCACCCAGCCCGAAGCGTGTGGCCGGCGCGTGGAAGGGGCAGGTGAGCTACGGCGACGATCTTGTCGGAAGTGATCCCGATGTCGATGCGCTGTTCGACGCGTCCGGCGACGACGCATGAGGTTGCTGCTCGATAGTCATGTCGTGCTCTGGTGGTTGAACGACGATCCGCAGCTTGGGACTCAGGCTCGTGCCGCCATCGTTGACGCCGACGAGGTCTTCGTATCGGCCGTGACTCCGTGGGAACTCGGCATCAAGCGCGCGCTCGGCAAGCTGTCGTTCCCGGAGGGGCTTTCGGCGCTCGTCCTCCGGCAGGGGTTCGAATCACTGCCCATTCGTGCCGAGCACGCCGAGCGCGCGCCAGAGTTGCCACCGCATCATCGCGATCCCTTCGATCGAATGCTGCTGGCTCAAGCCGGGCTTGAACAACTTCGCATCGTTACCGCCGACGGACAATTCGACGACTACGGGGTCGATCTTGTGGCGGCGCGTTCGTAGCGAAACCGATGGTGAGGCCGACGTCGCCGGCCCCACCATCGGTTGGCGCTACAGGTAGTACCCAATCACGTCGACGAGGGCAAAGACGCTTGTGCCTGGACCGATCGTGATCTTGATCCGGCCGGCCGCGTCGACGGACACCACTGTGGTTGTAGCGATGTCCTGCAGGGCCGTGAAGTTCAGCGTGCTCGTGCCGGGCGCGGTGCCGAGCGAGTTGTTGTAGGCGGTGAGGTAGCCGCTGTTGGTCGGGCCAACGGCTGTGATCGTGAGCAGTGCACCGTTTGCCCCGGCGGGTAGGGCTGGTGTGGTTCCGTCGGTCGCCGTCGTGAGCAACACCGTTGTCGTACTGCCGGCCGCAAGCTTCGGGATGCTGCGGCTGTCGTACACACGCTGCGGTGTTGTGAGCAGATGGAGTTGTCCGGCCGTTGCAACGCCGGCCAACTTGCGCAACGTGCCCGGTGTCCCATCAGCAGCGACGTACCACAGGTCACCATCATCCGTTCGTATGACATCTCCGACCTTATGGGCGACGGTGACGACCGATGCAGCTGCCCCATTGGACACGAGATTCAGGTCGGCTCGCTCGCCTTCGAATCGGCCGCCGATCGATCCGGTCGCGCCACCCCAGCCAACCAAGCCTGCATGATCATCCCAATCGGTGTACCCGTAGATCCCGTTCTTCGCACCGCTACCGCCGCCCGACGCCCAACCACCGAGAGCCGATGGATAGAAGGCGTCAGCAGCCTCATAGGTTGTTCCGTCTTGGAAGACAAAGCCCATACGGTTTGCGGCGACACCAGTGTGATCGGCACGGGTGGGCGACGTCGCCGCATTCGTTGGGCCTTCCAGCCCGAGCTCGATGAAGTCACCGTTTGCTGCGGCCGCGGGCTCGGATGTGGCCAGGCCCACCGCAGCGACACCGGCGGCGCCGATGGCGAGTTTTTTGAACATGGCTCTGCGGGTTGTTTGGTCGTCGTTGCGATCGGCCGCGACCTCGGCCTTCAATGCGTGGAGTTGTGCTTCGAGTTGCGCGATTCGACTATCGACTTCAGACATCTCACTACCTCCCGTTTCGAGGCCCACCGAGTGTTGGCCTCAGGAGAGAAAGGTAATCCCAGATTCAACCGTCGTGGGACGAGACTTCGCCGCTGTTCTCGATGGCGGAACGGTGCAGGTACAGCGGGGTCGGTGATGCCGCTACAGTGACGGTCGGCACAAGGGGCCTGCCGGGAATGGTTGCGCGCCCGTCGCCAACGAAAGACAACTGACGAGGGGAACACTTCATGAAGCAAAGCACCGATCGCATCCTCACCACGCACGTTGGGTCGCTGGCGCGCCCGCACTCGCTGCTCGACATCATGCGCGAACGTGAGCACGATCGTCCGTACGACAAGAAGGCGCTCGATGCCGAAATCACCAAGGCCGTTGCCGACGTGGTGCAAAAGCAGCTCGACAACGGCATCGACATCGTTGCTGACGGTGAGATGAGCAAGGTGTCGTTCCTCGGCTACGTGAAGGATCGACTTGGTGGCTTCGAGATCGACAATGGCCCGAGCCGTCTGGCGCCCACATGGCAGGCCGAAGTCGACATGTTCCCCGAGTACTACGAGGGCTATTTCAAGAAGTACTCGTCGGCCATCAGCCCGCTCAAGCGCATCGTGTGCAAAGGGCCAATCAGCTACGTCGGCCAAGAACTTCTCGCCACCGACATCGCCAACCTCAAGGCCGCGACCAAGGGCAAGCGCAAGGTGGCTGACATCTTCATGCCTTCCAGCGGCCCGAGCGGGTTCGGTTCCAACGACTATTACAAGACGCACGAGGAGTACCTGCACGCGGTGGCCGAAGCCATGCGTGAGGAGTACCTCGGCATTGTGGACGCAGGCTTCATTCTGCAGGTCGACGACCCCTGGCTGATCGACATGCTCGCCGATCCGCACAAATCGCTCAAGGACCGCAAGAAGGCAGCCTCGGTCCACGTGGAAGCGTTGAACAACGCGCTGCGGGGCATCCCGAAGGACAAGATCCGCCATCACACCTGCTACGGCCTCAACCACGGCCCGCGCCTCACCGATATCCCGTTGAGGGATGCGCTCAAGTTCACGTTCCAGATCGCGGCCGGGGCGTACTCGTTTGAAGTGATGAACCCGCGCCACATGCACGAGTGGACGCACGCGGCCGAAGTCGGCGTGCCCGATGACGCCATCCTCATTCCGGGTCTGCTCGGCCACGCCAACAACTACGTGGAGCACCCCGAACTGATTGCCGAGTACATCATGCACTACGCCTCCATCGTCGGACGCGAGCGGGTTATCGCAGGCACCGACTGCGGATTCTCATCTCGTGCAAGCTATGCACCCGAGGTGCACCCGACCGTGGTGTGGCCGAAGTTCAAGGCACTGTCGCAGGGCGCGGCTATTGCCAGCAAGAAGCTGTGGGCCACCAAGTCGGCTGCCAGCAAATCAGCGGCCGCCAAGCCAGCGGCCGCGTCCAAGCCCGTGGCCAAGAAGGCTGCCGCTGCCAAGCCCGTTGCAAAGAAGGCAGCGGTCGCCAAGCCCGCTGCCGACAAGTCGACCAAGAAGACCAAGGCGAAGAAGAAGTAGCAGGGATTCAGTAATCTGGCGGCGGTTGGCTCTCGGGGAGGGCCGACCGCATCACCACCAAAAAAGGGGACAAGATGAGCAGCAAGACGTACGGGCCAGAGGCCTTTCCAACGGCCGACCAGATCGACGGGTTCTGGTCGTTCGACAAGATGCACGCACCGCGGCCCATTACGCCGCTGTCGAGCCAGGTCATTCTGCCGACGCTGAGCGAGGGTTTCACCAAGGCGCAGGCCGAATACGACTCGCCGATCATCACCGAAGACAAGTGGATCAACTACTACTACTTCGCCCAGTTCCGCCCGCACCGCGATCCTGCAGTCATCGCCGATCGCATGTCGCGTTACGAGACAACGCTGGCCGAGAAGTTCCCGCTGGTGGGGCCGCGGTGGGAGAACGAGTGGAAGCCGCCGCTGATCGAATTGGTGGAGAAGAACAAGCGGGCCGACTGGACCAAGCTGAGCGATGCCGAACTGGTGCCTCAGTTCGACTGGTTTCACAAGCACATGGCGCATCAATGGTACGTGCACGGCCACATCAACTTCGCGCTGCTCGCTGCTGCTGCGTTCTGCGATATGTACGACGAGATCGTGGCACCGAGTGATGTCACCGAGTCGTACCAGTGTCTGCAGGGTTACCACACCCGCTCGGTCGACGCCTCCAAGGCGCTATGGAACCTCAGCCGCATGATCCGAAACGACGCCACGCTCAACGCAGCGTTCAGGAACACACCTCCGAAGGAACTGATGGGCGTCCTGGGTCAGTCGGAGTCGGGCAAGTCGTTCCTGGCGGCGTTCGACACCTATCTGTTCGAGTTCGGCTGGCGTTCGGACGCCGTGTACGACATGGCCGACATCACCTGGATCGAGGACCCCTCAATTCCGCTCGGCGCGCTCGGTGGCTACATCGATCTGCCCGACTCAGAAGATCCCGATCAGCATCTGGCCAAGGCGGCCTCCCGCCGCGAGAAGCTCATGGCCGCAGCACGGGCCAAGATCGCGGGCGACGCCGAAAAGACGGCTGAGTTCGAGAAGCGCTTCAAGGCGGCCAGCTACAACCTGCCGCTCACCGAGGACCACGCGTTCTGGATTGACCAGTCGGGTATTGCAGTGTTCCGCCGTTTCGTGATGGAGATCGGCAAGCGACTTACCGCAAAGGGGTCCATCGCTACGGCCGACGACGTGCACTACCTGTTTCCCGACGAGCTGAAGTCTGCCCTTACTGCTGGCGGCGATCACAAGGCCGTCGTGGCCGAACGTCGGGCCGACATGGCCGAATGGGCCAAGGTGCCCGTTCCGCCCGTCCTCGGTACACCGCCACCGCCGCCCGCGCCCGGGGAAAAGGGCGACCCCTTCATCGAGGCAGTTGTCGTGCGGTTGCTCGGTATTACACCGCCGAACGAGAACACCGACCCGATGCTCATCACTGGCGTGGCCGGCTCCGGCGGTGTCATCACCGGCAAGGCCCGTGTGGTGAAGTCACTCAACGAAGCGAGCGACGTGGACGAAGGCGACATCATCGTGTGCGAGATGACGCTGCCGCCATGGGTGCCGTTGTTCTCCATCGCCTCGGCGTTCGTGACCGACACCGGTGGCGTCCTCAGTCATTGCGCCATCGTTGCCCGTGAGATCGGCATCCCCGCGGTCGTCGGTACACAGATCGGCTCCAACGTCATCAAGACGGGGCAGACCATCACCGTTGATGGCAATAAGGGAACCGTGCGGATTCACCCGTAACCTGTAGTCATGTGCCAAGCCTCCGACGCGCTCCGAGAGGCAGCCGCACTCCATCCTGACGTTGAGGCACCCGTTGTATCTTCTCCGATACGGCGGGCGCCTCGCCGCGCTCCGGAGGGGTCGAATCGCCTGATCCTGCTCGGCACGGCGGGCGGCGGAAATCCGAAGAATTCGCGCTACGGGTTCTCGAACGCGGTTGTCGTCGGCGAGACGGCCTACCTCATCGACTGCGGCGAAGGGGTTCATCATCAAGCCTGGAAGTCGGGCATCAGCATGCACCCAAACCGGCGCCCACGCGGCGGGTCGACGGTGGCTGCAATCTTCCTGACGCACCTGCACGCGGATCACGTTATCGATTACGCCAACCTGTTGATGGGCTTCTGGCCGGTGCAACCGGTTGAGGTGTTCGGCCCCGGACAGGCGGGCTTGCCGATCACTACCTATCCGCCCGGACGAGTGGTCGACCCGCTTTATCCCGAAGAACCGACACCGGGTATTCGGGGTTTGACTGACCATCTGTTTCGCGGTTTCGCGTACAACATCAACACGCGCATTGCCGATGAGGGTCGTCACGACGTGACCAAGATGGTGAACGTGCACGAGATCGGCGTGCGCCATGGTTCGTACGTGCCCGATATCGATCTCGGCGTGGTTGCCAGCGGCACGTCGATGGAGTCATGCGCGCCGGCGATGGACCCGGTGATCATCTATCCCACCGACGCCAACGGGGTGCAGATCAGCTGCATCCTCGTGCAGCATGCGCCGGTGTTTCCGGCCATGGCCTACCGCGTCGACACGCCGACCGGCTCGATTGTGATCTCGGGCGATACCGGACCCTGCGACAACGTCGTGCGTCTGGCGCAAGGTGCCGACGTACTGGTTCATGAAGTGATCGACGTGGCGTTTCTGGCTGATCGGGTGGCCAAGCTGCCGAACCGTGATGGCATCATCAAGCATCTCACCGAGTCGCACACCTCGCCCGCTGATGCTGGCCGCATCGCGCAGCGGGCCGGCGTGAAAACCCTGGTCATGTCCCACCTTGTGCCCGGCGATGATGAGTTCACCGAGGCCGAGTGGGAGAGTCGAGCGCGTCCCTACTTCGACGGCGAAATCGTCTGTGGCGTCGACCTTGACCAGTTCGCTCTGCTCCGCGAGTGACAAGTACCCTGACACAGTGACCGCAACGATCTCCAAGCCGGCGGGGGAGCGCGGCAGCAAGGAGTTTCGCGCCTTCACGGGTTTGTCGATGGCCGCTTCCGCGCTGTCGATCGACCTGATCCTGCCCGCGTTCGATCGGATTCGTCGTGATCTCAAACTCGGTGAAGCGTCGTCGGGCACGGCCGGACTGATTACGGCCATATTTATCGGTCTGGCCGTTGGCCAAATTCCGGCCGGCATGGCCTCTGACCGTTGGGGCCGTAAGCCGGTCGTGCGATGGAGCTGCGCGCTGTTCGTGCTCGGAACGATTGGCGCGTTCTTCTCCCCAACGCTGCCGCTGCTTCTGGTGTCCCGCTTCGTGTGGGGTCTCGGTGCGGCCGGGCTTCGCACCTGTGCGATGGCCATGATCCGAGATCGCTTCTCAGGCGCCGAGATGGGTCGCGAGATGGCATTCGCAATGACCATCTTCCTGATCGTGCCGGTGATCGCGCCGGTCGTTGGTTCGCTGCTCATCAAGGTAATGACGTGGCGGGCCCTTTTCGTGGTGTGCGCACTGTTTGGCCTCGTTATTTTTTGGTGGCAGTCGCGGCTTCCCGAGACGCTGCATATCGATGATCGGCAGCCAATGCGTCTCAGCCAGTTGTTGGTTGCGGTCAAGGCCATCGGCCACAACCGCACCTCACTCGGCTACACGCTGGCGATGCTGCCGATCTTCGGCGTGTTCGCGTCGTACCTGGCGAGCTCGGAGCGCCTTGTTGGCAAGGTGTTCGCCAAGCCGTCACTCTTCCCACTCATGTTCGGCTTCACCGCGTTTGCCATGGCGGCCGCGTCCCTCGTCATCGGTAAGAACGTCGAACGTTTGGGCATGCATCGGCTCATCCGCGGCCTCATCGTCGTCTACACCGTCGCGTGTTTGGCCGCCACCGTTGTGGCTGCCGCAGCGCATGGTAAGCCGAACTTCTGGCTTTACTTCGGGATCTTCACGATCGTGCTCATGGCCCACAATGGCGCGTTCCCGCAGTTGAACTCCGGCGCGATGCAACCAGTCGGACACGTCGCCGGGGCAGCCGCAGCCGTAATGGGCACAACGTCGAATTTGGTCGGTGCGGTTATCGGCGCCATCATCGACAACGCCTACGACGGCACCGTCAACCCCTTCACCCGAGCCTTCTTCGTGAGCGGCCTCATCGGCACCGCACTCATCGTCTGGGCCCGCTCCGGTGCAGTGAAATCTGTCGCG
Organism: uncultured Acidimicrobiales bacterium; assembly: GCA_963791625.1. Taxonomy (GTDB): domain Bacteria; phylum Actinomycetota; class Acidimicrobiia; order Acidimicrobiales; family Ilumatobacteraceae; genus JANMCE01. The sequence continues at coordinate 93,830 of CAWBTA010000015.1, read as the reverse complement.
ACGTAGCGGCCGGTGGTTCGCAGCCGTCGGTGAGCGTGGCCGCTCGACGACCCGACGTTGCCGCACGACGCATTCGCGCAGAAGGCCGTGGTCATTCGCGCATAACAACACCCCGAGCTCGTGACGGTCCCGAGAACATGGCTTACGCGCGAATGAGATCGTTCGATCGCGCGGAGACGAAGGTTCGTCTGATCAAACATCGGATGCGGGTCTCGCATACCTGAAGTATGATAACTGGTATGCCAAGGTTGAAGACAACGGTCAGTATTGATGAGCAAAGCCTGCGTGATGCGTCGGAACTCCTCGGTCTGACGTCCACCTCGGAGGTCGTTGACGTAGCACTTGAACGTCTCGTGCAATCCGAACGTTTACTCCGCGACCTCCGTGCGTATCTGGGTCGACCGCCGACGGCCGAAGAGGCCATGTTCGGAAGCGTGCCCGTCCGATTCGATCTTGACGATGACGTCGTGGATTACGAAGCGCTCTACGGTGCGCCGTGAACAGCCCTGAGCCGTCCAGAGGTGAGGTTTGGTTCGCCGACATAACTGGCGAGAAAAAGCGACCGGTCTTGGTCGTGACGAGAGATCCGATGGGGCGCCATCTCCACTCTGTTATCTGCGCTCCGATCACGTCGACGGTCCGTGGCATCTCCACCGAGGTCGCGCTGGGATCTGAGGCGGGTTTGAAGAATGACTCGGTTGCCAACTTTGACAACATGTTCCTCCTGCCTCGAACACAGTTGTTGCGATTACTTGGCCGCGCGAACGCCGAGCAGATGCATGCTGTTTGTCTGGCTGCGGCTGTTGCGATCGGCTGCACATCGCTCGGCCGGGCGTAGGCAGTCGATCATCCTAAGTTCTTGCTGATGGAATGTCGGCGAGAAGGCCTGCCGCTGCATCAATGACCGCGTCTTGATGCGCCTGCAGATCCTGGTAGGGAAGGTTGGCGAGCGAGAGGTACGGGTCGGTGACGCCTGACGGCTCGCCGACCATGGTCTCGATGACGGCCAGCCCGCAGAACGGCACGTGATAGGTGGAGTAGCCGCCTTCATGCAGCACGACCAGTCGGCCATCGCAGTGGCGATCAGCCGCAGCCATGACAGTTTCGGCCATCATGCGGAAGGTGTCAGAGTGAGCCATCATGTGCGCCATCGAGTCGAACCCGCCTGCGTCGTATCCGCTTGACACGATGATCAACTCGGGTCGGAATGCATCGAGCGCAGGACCAACGACCCGCTCGAACGTCGCGACATATGCGCCGTGTCCGCAACCGGGTGGGAGGGGAACATTGATATTGCAACCAAATCCTGCACCCTCGCCCCGCTCGTCGAGCTTGCCGGCACCGAGGGGAAATCGTCCGTCCTGGTGGATGGAGATGGTGAGGGTGTTGGGGTCGTTGTAGAAGGCGGCTTGGGTGCCGTTGCCGTGGTGCACGTCCCAATCAAGAATGGCAATGCGCTCTATGTCGCGCTCGGCGCGGGCGTGCATGGCGGCGAGCACGGCATTGTTGAAGATACAAAAACCCATGCCGGCATCGGCCTCAGCGTGGTGACCAGCCGGGCGCAACAGCGCGTAACAGTTATCGACCGTGCCACCGAGCACCGCATCGACCGCCTCCATGGCGCCACCCGCAGCGAGCAACGCGATCTCGTAGGTGCCCGCTCCGATATAGGCGGATCGACCGACCTCACCAAAGCCCGCGGCCGACATGGCGGCAACCTCGTTGATGTAGCGGGTGGTGTGAAATCGCCCGACCTCGGCCGGTGTCGCTTCACGTGGTTTCACACGTTCGAGGTTGTCGAGGTACCCGCTGGCCTCGAGGAGGCCGAGCAAGCGTCGTTTCGTTTCGGGGTGATCGGAAGGCTCCGCCACCTGGAGCGTGGTGCCATCGGGGCGGCGTCCACCGGCGGAGGGACCCGGGTCGTGCCAGAAGAATCGTTCGTGGGCTACCAGACCGGTGCGTCGCATGGTAAGACGCTACCCACCATGGAACGTCAATCGCCGCGCTGGTCCGAATTCGCGCCTCTCCTGAAGCCCTCTTTTGGAACCGGCACCCGGGTGGAACGCAAGGTGGCCAAGGCCGCGGATATCGCCGACCTTCGAGAGATGGGCCGACGGCGTACGCCCAAGCCCGTGTTCGACTACGTCGACGGAGCGGCTGGTGACGAGATCAGCATCCAACGTTCGCGTGACGCGTTCAACCGCATCGAGTTCAAGCCGCGTGTGTTGCGTGATGTCTCCAACGTGTCAACGACCACAACCATTCTTGGGCGGGAGTCGTCGATGCCGTTCGTGTTTGCGCCAACGGGATACACCCGCATGATGCATGCCGAGGGCGAGACTGCGGTCGCCCGGGTGGCGGCAAAGGCCGGCATTCCGTACTCGCTTTCCACCATGGGAACGACCACGCCGGAAGACATCGCGAAAGTATCGAGTGATGCTCGTCGCTGGTTTCAGCTGTACACGTGGCGTGACCGCGACCGCAGCGCTGCGTTGATGGAACGGGCGCAAGCTTCGGGCTTCGATGTGATGCTGCTGACGGTCGACGTGCCGGTCGGTGGCGCTCGACTTCGTGATGTGCGTAGCGGCTTGACCATTCCACCCAAGCTCACCTGGCAGACGTTCCTGCATGGCGCCGCCAGACCGTTTTGGTTGGCAGACTTTCTCACCACGCCGCCCCCTACATTCGCAACGCTCACGGCAGGCACCAATGTCACGATGTCGCAGATTGCCTCCACCACGTTCGACCCTTCGGTCTCGTTCGCTGACCTCGATTGGTTCCGTTCCATCTGGAAAGGCCCGCTCGTCGTCAAGGGCGTGCAGACCGTGGCCGATGCTGTACTGCTCGCCGAAGCCGGTGTGGACGGCATCATCGTGTCGAACCACGGCGGCCGACAGCTCGATCGCGCCGCAACACCAATTGAGTTGCTCCCTCAGATCGTCGCGGAAGTCGGTGAACACCTAGAGGTGTTGCTCGACACGGGTGTTCGCACCGGAGCCGACATCGCGGCCGCAATGGCGATGGGCGCAAAGGCGGTGCTGGTCGGTCGTGCGTACCTGTACGGACTGATGGCGGGAGGCGAGGCGGGCGTGCAGCGGGCCTACGACATCTTGTCCACCGAGCTGATCCGCACCATGCAACTGCTCGGTGCTACGACCATCGCCGAACTCACCCCCGACCTCGTGCGGTTTCGCTAGGAGCGACCCAGGCAGGGCTGCCTGCCGAACGTCTAACCTGAACAGGTGACCAAGGCGCTGGTGTTTGACGTGGGTGACGTGATGTTGTTGTCGAACTGGGAAGTGCTTGACGACCTCGAGCGCGCCACCGGCCGCACCATTGCGGGCCGTGGTCCCTACGATCCCGACGGCGACCCTGATTGGCAGGCCGTGTTGCGCGGCGAACTGGGCATGTACCCATACTGGGACCGCAAGGCGTGTGCCGCCGGCTACGCCGACGGCATCGCCATGTTTGCCGACTTCCCAGAGCACCTCCCCGACTTCTTCGCCCCAGACGCGCTTGCTCTTCTGGCCGAAGCGCGCGCCGCAGGCGTGAAGACCGGCATTCTCAGTAACGACCTCGTGCGCATATCGGGACTTGAGTGGTCAGAGAAGCAACCCGCGCTTCAAGGCCACGACACGTTTGTTGATGCCACCGTGATCGGCCATCGCAAGCCCGCGCCCGAGGGCTACCTCAAGGTCATCGCCGAGCTCGGCCTACCCCCGGAAGACATCGTGTTCCTTGACGACACACCCGAATGCGTCGAGGGGGCCAGAGCCGTCGGCATGATCGGTGTGCACATCGATCCGCTCGACCGCGAGCTCGGCTTCCAGCGCGCTCGGGAGCTTCTTGGACTGGTGCCGCCGAGCGAGGCGCAGCGACTTGTGAGCATGGCCGAGGCAGCGTACGGCTCACGGGATCTCGATGCCATCATGCCGATGCTGCACCCCCAGATCGTCATCTACTGGAATGGGCAGAAGGTCGCCTCCGGCCTGGCCGAAGCGAAGCAGTTTCACCTCGACAAGCTTGGCTTCGGGTCATCGGCAAGGCGTCGCGACTATCGGCTCACCAAGACGCTGCGCGCTGCGCAGGGTGACACTATCTGTGTCGAATGGGAGTCGAGCTACCGCCGTGAAGACGGGGTTCTCGTCAGCAGTAAGGCCGGCGAGTTCTGGACGATGCGTTACGGGTTGCTCATCGAGTGGCACGCCTACAACTTTCGAACTGAGGAGTTATGAACGCTTTCTGCTCATTGGTGGGCGCCACGTTGCCGTTACAGATGGCGGCTATGACGCGGGTCGCCACCCCCGGTCTGGTCGCTGCGGTTGCCGATACGGGCGCACTCGGCATGATGGCCGTTGGCCGCAGTTCGATAGCCGAGGCGAACCGACAGATCGATGAGATCGAAGCGATGACAGCCGGTGTGTTCGGTGGCGGGTTCATCGTGCCGTATCTGTCGATGGAAACCCTCGACGTCATCTCGCAACGGCTGAACATCATCGAGTATTTCTACGGCTGGCCCGACCCCGCTCTCGTGCTGCCCGGCAAGATCGTCGGCTGGCAGGTGGGCACGGTCGAGGAGGCTCGCGCTGCGGTCGACGCCGGCTGCTCGTATGTGATCGCGCAGGGCCATGAGGCCGGTGGACACGTACGCGGCACTGTGCCGCTCGCTGATCTGCTGCCCGCGGTGCGCGCGGTTGTTGACGTTCCTGTGCTGGCTTCCGGTGGGATCGGTTCGGCCGAACAAGTGCGGGCTGCCATGTCGCTTGGTGCCGACGCGGTCAGAATCGGCACGCGCTTTCTTGCGGCTACCGAAGCCGACACCCATCCGATCTATCTCGACCTGCTGCTCGAGGCCACCGAGCACGACACCGAGTATTGCGGTCTTTTCGACGTCGGCTGGCCCGACGCTCCGGTGCGGGTACTGGCTTCGGCCGCGGCAGCCGCCCGCCTACCTGGACCCGATCCGGTTGGTGAGCTGGCCGGTCGGCCGCTTCCGAGGCGGGGCACCACGCCGCCCAGTCGGTCCACCACCGGTCAGATCGAGGCCATGGCGCTGTACGCCGGCACCTCGGTCGGCGGCGTCACCAAGAAACAATCGGCAGCAGACATCATCCACGAACTTCTGGGGGCATAGATGGGCAATGTGGTTATCACCGGCGGCAAGAGCGGCCTCGGCCTGGAGTTGGCCAAGGCCTACGACGCGGCCGGACATCACGTCATAGTGGGGTGCCGCAACGCCTCGGCCGCACCGGTCGGGGAAGCCTACGAACTGGACATGGCGAGTGAGTCGTCCATCGCTGCATTCGCAGCTCACTTGGGCGACCGGCCAATCGACGTGCTTATCAACAACGCCGGTATCGACGGACGCAACGTTGGTGCAACCGATGGCCATCGTGAGGCGCTCACCATCTCCTCGGCCACGTTCACGGCGGTGATGGAGGTAAACGTGAACGGCCCGCTGCTGCTGACACAACACCTTGCACCCAACCTTCGCGCCACGAAAGGCAAGGTTGTGAACATCTCCTCGCAGATCGCGTCGATGGAGGTTGCCCAGACCATGGGTCGTGACATCAGCTACGCGGCGTCGAAGGCCGCCTTCAACATGGTGTCCATCAAGTTGGCCCAGGCCCTGAAGCCGGACGGCGTAACGGTCGTAATGATGCATCCCGGCTGGCTCCGCACGGCAATGGGTGGCCCCTCGGCCGCAGTGGAGCCAGACGTTGCTGCGGCCGAGATCGTGGGGACCATCAACGGACTAACGCTTGACGACACCAGCACGTTCATCCGCTCGGACGGTTCTATCCATCCCTGGTAAGGGCAGCTAGCGCACGCCGATCTCGTGCTCGAGTGCCTCAAGCTCGGCACCGCCGGCCATGAGTTTGGTGAGGGCGTCCCGGCTGATTTCACCCTTGGCGAAGTCACCCAGGGAGTGGCCGCGGTTGAGCACCAGGAAGCGGTCGCCGACCGGGTAGGCGTGGTGCGGGTTGTGGGTGATGAAGATCACGCCCAACCCGCGGTCAGCGGCAGCGCGTACGTACTTCAGAACCACGCCTGACTGGCGCACGCCGAGGGCGGAGGTCGGCTCGTCGAGGATGAGGACCCGAGCCCCGAAGTAGACAGCTCGGGCAATAGCGACCGACTGCCGTTCGCCACCGGACAACGTGCCGACCGGCTGATCGATGTCGCGCACATCGATACCCATCTTGGCCATCTCTTCCTTGGCTGTCTTACGCATGAACGCCGACCGCAGAAGGATGCCGGCGTGCATTGGCTCGGCACCCAGAAAGAAGTTTCGCCACACCGACATCAGCGGTGCCATGGCCAAGTCCTGATACACGGTCGCGATTCCGCGATCGCGGGCCTCACGGGGTGACTCGAACTCTACCGGTACTCCGTCGATGAGGTATTCGCCCTCGGACGGCTTGTGCAAGCCAGCAAGAATTTTGATGAATGTGGACTTACCGGCACCGTTGTCGCCGAGCACACAGGTGACGTTGCCGGCCTCGACGTGGGTGGAAACGCCCTCAAGCGCGGTGACGTTTCCGAAGTACTTGGAGATTCCTACGAGCTCGAGCAGTGAACTCATCAGCGTGCCTCCTGGGCCTTCTTGCGGATATAGGTGTTGACGAGCACGGCGACGAGGAGCACGCCGCCAAGGAAGGCGTAGCGAGCATCGCTGTTCCAGCCCTTCACGGTCTGGAACCCGGTGGTGGACATGGCGAGTATCGCGGCACCGAGACTGGCACCGATGACCGATCCGTAGCCACCGGTCATCAGACATCCGCCGACGACGGCCGCAATGATGAATTCGAACTCGAGGCCGGCTCCCTGGTCGGCCTGCACCGTGCCGTAGCGCAGCGCAACGAGCGTGCCGGATAGAGCTGCGCAGAGCCCGACGACCACGAACAACCCGATCTTGACGCGGTTCGCAGGGACGCCGATAGCGCGGGATGCGTCCTTGTTACCGCCGACGGCAAAGATCCAGTTACCCCATCGGGTCTTGCCGAGCACGTACGCGCCAATGGCAGCGACGATAATCCACCACACGACCGTCTCGCGAAGCACATTCTGCGGAACGGGTTTCCCCGCCGCTCGCAAGGCAGCGGCGTTAGCGTCGGTGAAGTTGGTGAAGATGAGGCGGATGATGACGCCGACTACGGCGAGTACCGCACCGATGACTTGCATCCGCCGGCCGGTTCGGTCGGCACCCGGGTTGCCGTACGCTCGCTTCTCCATCAGAAATTCGAGCAGCGAGTTCGCCAGCAGCAGGGTCGCTCCGACGATCATGGCGGCCGTTAACTGTGTGCGGAATCGGCTGGCGGTCGAGTCGACTCGGGTGACCAAACCCATCAGGACAATCGCCGCAGCGGCAATGACGCCGAGCACGAGCTGCATCGATCTGTTGTGTGCTTTCGCGGCTTGACTGCGCGCGAGGAGCAGAAGCGCCACGCCGCCGGTGCCGAGGAGCAGCATGCCGATAGCCCGGAGCGCCTGCACCGTGGTGAGCTGCAAGGCAGAGATGGCCAGAGCGCCCAGCACGAGCGCACCGTAGAGCCCGAAGAAGATGAGCTTGAGCACGCTGGCGGCACGCACCCGTTCGCGAAGGCTGGGCAGCATGGAGCGAGCGGTAAGACCGAGTCCGATGACCCCAGCCAGGACAGCGAGGATTGGCCGGATGGACGGCGAAATCCACGTCAGTACTGCTCGGCGTTCGCCACGGTCGAAGGGGAAGTGGATGACGCACGCAAGGATGATGCCGAGAAGACCGAGACTGGCTCGCAGGACTACTTCTTTCGGTAGTCCTCCAGATGTCTCGGTGGCTGCTCGCTCGCGAGACTTCCAACGCCCGACGCCAGCACCGACGATGGTGAGAATCGTGCCGACCGCAGCCAGCGCGCCGAACATGACGTTCTTCGACACGCCGTCGGTGCCATGCAAGCTGAGGAAACCGAACAGAGCCACAGCGATACCAACGGCACACAGTCCGAGGCCCGACATGTTGAGCGAGGCGCGTCGGATGAATGACTGCTCGCAGAGTCCGTAGATGAATATTGCTGCGCCCAGGATCACACCGACGAGGAAGATCTTGTCGCGAGCGGGGAACTCTTTCAGGAGCCACTCGTGTGCCACCCATTGGCGAAAGCCCTTGGCGCCGCGCTGGTCTTTGATCTGATCGACATACACCTTTTGAGCGAGTCGCTTGGAGAGGACGAGCATGAGGCCTCGGGCAACGAAGAACGAGGCCAGAGTGATGATGAAGCTGGGTAACCCGGTCTTGTTGACCATGTAGCCGTTGAACCAGCCGATGGCTCCGGCACCGGCAAAGGCCACCAAGATGGCCCAGCCGATATGAACGCCTTGCCCCATGAAGAAGCGCGAGATCAGTCCGATCATCATGGCTGAGCCGCCGGTCATGATGCCGGAGGACAGATCGAACTCTCCGCCAATCATGAGCAGGGCGATAGCGGTCGCCATGACGCCATACGGGGCGGCGACGTCGAGCCAGTTCAGTGTGGTGCCGGCAGTGCCGAATGTTTGGCCATTCCCCCACAGGAAGGCCCACACCACGACGGCGCCGATCAGGGCGCCAATCTCTGGAGAAATCAACCAGCGGCGCATCGGGCCGCGGTGGGCAATACGTTCGTCGCCTTCTGCGGCTGACGCTTTGGGTACCGCTGTTGCGGCTACCTCAGTCAAACTCATTGGGGTCCCCCTGATCCCTTTGGTGCTGCCTGTGTAGTGAAAAACGTTGGCCGGGGTGGCAAGCACCCCGGCCAACGGGAACAACTGGTATCTCTCAGACCACTATCGGCCGAGAGGGTGCATCAGTGGTCAGCGGGTGCCAGCGGCAACAAGCTTGGACACGGCATCAGCGTTTTCCTTGGTGACGAAGCCGGGGCCGGTGTTGATCGGCAGGCCACCACCGAGGGTGTTCTGGTTCGTGGCCTTCAGGTACAGGGCCAGGACCGAAACGTAGCCCTGGAGGTACTGCTGCTGATCAATGGTGAACGCAACGTCGCCAGCCGCGATGTCCTTCAGGATGTCGGTCGACAGGTCGACGGCACCGATGGTGACCTTGCGGCCGAGCTCCTTGGCGGCGGCTGCGGCGTCGTGGCCGACAACCGGACCGACACCGAACACGCCATCGACGTCCTTGTTCGAATCGAGTGCGGCCTTGACGTCTGCCTGCTGCTTGCCGGACTTGTCACCCGAGGTGGTGACCGGGTCGAGGAACTTGCCCTTGAAGGTCTTCTTGGCACCGTTGCAACGGGCGTCGAGACCGGTATTGGTCTGCTCCTGCTTGACGCAGAGGAGCACCTTCACGCCAGCGGCGTTGAACTTGTCACCAGCGCCCATACCGGCAGTCTCTTCGTCCTGACCAATGTGGGTGAATGCACCGAATTCCTTGTACAGGTTCGAGCCCGAGTTCGTCGTGACGATCGGGATACCAGCCTTGACCGCGGCGGCAACAGCATCCTTCACGGCCGCCGGGTCGGCGAGGGAGACGGCGATACCGGCAACCTTGTCGGTGACGGCCTGGTTGATCATTTCAGCCTGCTTGACGCCGTTGTTCACCGAGCCCTGCTCCTTGACGGTGATGCCGAGGTCCTTGCCAGCCTTCTCGGCGCCCTTCTTGAACACGGACCAGAACACGCCGCCGTCGCTGTGGGTGATGACAGCAATGGTGATGTCCTCGCCTGCGGTTGCCTTCACCGGTGCGGCCGTGGTGGCAGCTGCGGCGGTGGTTGCGGCCGGAGCGGCCGTGGTGGCACCAGCAGCGGTGGTGGCAGCCGGAGCAGCCGTGGTTGCGGCGGGCGCCTCGGTTGATGCCGTGGTGGCCTTCTTCGAGCTCGAGCAACCGGTGGCTGCGACAGCGACCACGGCAGCAAGCGCTACAAAACGATATGACTTCTTCAAGACAAAATCCCCCTTGATTGGATTTTCTGAGTTCCAGACGGCTGCGAGACGCCGACGTCCGTACAGGTGTGATCATCCTGCAGGGTGAATTCTGTCATACATCTCGGCAGCGTCTCTACAATCGCGAAACGGGCTAGGTTCGGGGTCGCGTCCTATGTCGTCTCTGCCAACACGCCCCTGCAGCTCAAGCGGCGTCTTTCGCGCTGGTCGAGCTGTCTTACGAAGCTGTCGTAGACTTGTCGGAGCGCTTCTCATGCTCGTCGGACTCGGTTCGTCGGCTAGCTGCGCATCGGCCCGCGACAACGTACCGGTGGTTCGGCTCGTGCAGGTTGTGGCGTCGGGTTGTATCTCCCGGGAGGTATCAACCGGCTTCATGGTGCAACCCGGAGTGGTGATGACCGTCGCCCACGCGTTGCGGGACACGAAGCTGGTCACGGTAGACGGAAGGCCGGCCACGGTTGTTTCCGTCGATGAACGGATGGATGCCGCGCTGCTGCACATCGACAACAGCCCCGAACGATTTGTGGCGTTCGCCGAGCCGGTTTCGTCGGCCAATGTTGACGTCCTACGTTGGCAGCTGAACCGAACACAACGCGTCAGGGCGACGGTCACGACGGTGGCCCCGATTGAGTACAGCGATCTTCGCCTCCACTCCACGTGGTTACGCAAGGGCTTCCTGATCGATCAGGAAAGTAGAGCGGGTGATTCGGGCTCACCTGTTCTTGACGACGCCGGTCGGGTTGTCGGCATGCTCTTTGCTTCGCGGCTCGATGGTCAGGTGCAAGGCTTCGCGCTGGCCGCGAGCGAGATGCAAACGCTCCTTTCGGTTTCACCGACCGTTCCGGCGTGGGTCGGCGTCTGCACCTGACGTGCAGGATCACCTGACGCTCAGGTGAGCGTGATGGCTTCGGGGTCTACTTGGACGGGGCTTTCGTAGTAGCGGACCATGGGCGCGCCGCCGTAACGAGCGGCCAGACGGTCGGACCATTCCTGCGTGTAGAGGGCTTCGGCCTGCGCCTTGCTCTCCCACAGATAGACGCCGCCGGCGTTGGTGCCGTCCTCGGCCACCAGGTAATGCTTTCGTAGCAACCCGTCGACGTTCTGGTAACTCGGGAGCGCTGGCCTCGAACACCTGGCGAGCCTTCTCCACACTCATCGGCTCCGGCAGATGGAAGTACACAATCGCAATGATCATGGCGCCGACAGTAGTGGGGGCAGATGGTGGGCCCACGGAGCAGCGGCTTCGAGTTGGGAAGAGACCTGGATGAGGAGATCTTCACGGCCGTAGCCGGCGATGAGTTGGACGCCGCGGGGGAGGCCGTCGTCGGGCCAGCCGAGGGGAAGACTGATAGCGGGTTGGCCGGTGACGTTGAAGGGGCGGGTGAAGGCCGAGCCGAGACCACTCGTGTAGTTGCGCTTGTACTCACCCAGCGGCGGGCCCGGCGCAGCGGTAGTTGGTGTGACGAGTAGGTCGAAGTCGTGCCACCACGCAAGGGCTTCGGCGCTCAGTGCCTGCATACGCTCGAGCGTGGTCAACAACTCGACGGCGGTGATGGCTCGACCGGCCAAGAGCGTTTTCCACGTGCCGGGTTCGACGTCGCCTTCGTTCATCTCCCGGCCGAGCCGCTCGGTCCACGCTGCCGCTTCGTTGGCGGCGGTCGCGGCCATCGCAGTCTTGGCGACGGCCCACATTTCGTCGCTGGACAGCACCGCAGGAGCGGCGACCGTGACGTGATGACCGAGGGCTTCGAGCAGCCGACCGGTATCGTCGGCAGCCTTGGCGCACTCGGGGTCGACGGTCGATCCGTTCAGCGCGGTGGTCCAGAGCCCGATGCGGAGTTGACCGGGATCGCGACCCACCTCTCGCAACAGCGGTCGGGGCAAAGCGGGGGCGGGCCACCAAGCCGATGTGGTGGTGATGGCGTCGAGCGCGGCTGCCGTATCCCGCACGCTGATCGAAACGACACCTTCCGCGTTCATCCCGACGGGCGGGTCATATGCGCTCAATACCACTCGGCCACGGGTGGGCTTCAGGCCGACGATGCCGCACTGTGCCGCGGGGATGCGGATTGAACCGGAGATGTCGTTGGCGTGAGCGACGGGCACCAGTCGTGCCGCGACCGCTGCGGCCGAGCCGCCCGACGAGCCGCCGGGAGAACGGTCGAGATTCCACGGGTTGTGGGTGGGGCCGTAGAGATCGGGTTCCGTCGTTCCCATGAGTGCCATCTCGGGCACGTTGGTGCGTCCGAGGGGAATGAACCCGGCGGCACGGAACGCCAACGACAGCGGTGCCGAGGTACGTGGCCGGTAGTCGATCTCGGCCAGCACCTTGCAACCCATGTGGTACGGCTCGCCGGCCTCGCGGCCCTTGTAGTCCTTCAGCAGGAACGGCACGCCGCTGAATGCGCCTTCAGGCAGCGGACCATCGGCTTCGGTACGTGCCCGTTCGAACTGGCGGTGGATGACAGCGTTCAGTTGGGGGTTCAGTCGTTCGATGCGATTGATTGCATCGTCAACTAATTCTCGGGGTGTCACGTCGCCGGATCGAACCAGCGCCGCCATACCGAGGCCATCGTCAGTAGGGGACACGACCGCCGTTCACAAGCATGGTTTGTCCGCTGACGAACGCGGCGTCGTCGGACAGCAGATACGCGAAAGTGCCGTAGAGATCCTGCGGTTCCATCACGCGACCGAGTGGCGTACGGGTGGGGTCGTAGGTGCCGAGCGCGCTCGAACCGGGAGTGGGCGTGTAGCCCGGAGCGACGCAGTTCACTCGTATCTGCTGCGCGCCGTACTCGTTCGCAAGGGCGCGAGTGAGTGACACGATGGCGCCCTTCGACGCAACGTAATGGGCGAAGCCGTGACTGCCGGTGAACGCCGTCTCGGACGCAACATTCACAATGCTGCCACCCCGGTCGGCCATGTTCGCTGCCGCCGCGCGGGAGCACAGAAACGTGCCCCGAACGTTGACGGCAAACATCCGATCCCACTCTGCCACCGTGAGTTCCGACGACGGCTTTCGACCCGACAACCACGCCGCGTTGTTCACCAATCCATCAATCGGTCCGACCGCCGAAAAGAGGGCTGTGACCTGCGTTTCGTCACTCACATCACAGATGTGATCAACACCATCGGGGTTGATGTCAGTGGTGATGACGGTCGTTCCCCGGGAGCGGAGAAAGGCGGCGAGTCCCGCACCAATCCCTCTCCCCGCCCCCGTGATGAGAACCGTCTTGCTCACGCTTCGACGGCGACGCCGTCACGCACCTTGATGGTGACGACGCCCTTGGTGCCGTCGACTTCGATGATGTCGCCGGTGCGGATGCGCTGCGTTGCTACAGAGGTGCCGACAACGCAGGGGATGCCGTACTCACGAGACACCGTCGCGGCGTGGGTGAGGGAGCCGCCGCCGTCGCACACGCATGCGCCGATGATCGCGAACGCTGGTGTCCAGTTGGGTGAGGTGGCCTCGGTGACCAGGATGTCACCCTCCTCCAGATCGAACAGTGCATCGGCAGAAAGCATCACGACGGCCTTGCCGGTATAGACGCCCTGCGAGGCCGGGAAGCCGGTGAGGTTCATCGAGTTGGCATCGCTCTTCAGGCCATCGAAGTAGTGGTGGTGCATACCGAAGATCTCGATGAGCACCGGGTCTTCGATGGCGCTTTCGGGCATGGTGCCGACCACCTTGGGAACCGTGGTGCGCTTCGACTGGTAGCCGTCGAAATAGTCACGACGGGCGTTGGACAGCGGCTGCAGATCCTTCCACGTGGTCTTGCCCCGGCCAAGGTCGACGAGTTCAGGGTAGAAGCAGAACAGAGCGTCGTCACGCTTGTTGGCGCCGACCGCCTCGCTGAGCGCTATTGCACCCATGCGCAACGGGATGGAGGCACGAAGGTCGATGTAATAGTTGTGGTCTTCGTTCCACCACGCGAAGTTGGCCATGCTGCACAGCCCGAGCACTTCGTTGAATGCGCCCAGTGCCTCGCCATTCAGCTGCCCGCGGGCGGCCTCGATGGCGGCGTCTCGCTCCTTCTGCGATGTCTCGAGCGCACCATCGAAGTTGTGGGGCTTGTCCATGCCGATGAAGTTGCGAAGCTGACCGAGTGGTGACTGCTGATCCTCAATCCACGAAGGGAGGTTGACGTCGACGATGCCTTCAGTGCGATGTCCGTAGATGTGCAGGAAGTCGTCGAACTTCTGGAGCCAGACGCCAGCATTGCCGCCGGCCTTGGCCAGCGCAGGCCGGATGTTCTTCGGGTCGTTGTCGAAGTGCTCGGTGATGCCGAGGCGCTTTGCTTCGGCTACCAGACCCCACATAGCCCGGTCGGTTTCCATGATTTTAGAGTCTCGGCCCTGCAGCATCTTGGAGATCTCGGAAGGGTCGATCCCGTTCTGGGCACAGATGCCGTACAGCTGTAGGTAGATGACGAGCAGCGGGTACATGATCTCGAAGTGAATTTCCCACGCACGGATCTGGAAGGTGTTGGCGTCGGTCACATAGCCGACGAGCTCCTGCATTGACTTGCCGGCGAAGTCGTAGTTCTCGAAGTAGTCGAGACCGAGTTCGAGTTCCCACTTGCGCTCCTCCCACAATGGTTCAAAGTTGGAGAGGAACTTGGGCATGTTCTTTTCGATGCGGGCCGCACGGTTCCCGATCTCCCACGGCGAGGTGACGGACACTTCGCCTTCGTAGAGGAAGGGGCCACCCATGCGTTGCACGAGGCCGCCAGCGGGAGGAAGCGGTAGCTGGTGGGCTGCGAGCTGGGTGGAGAATGCTGCGCCCTGAACCGTGGTCATGCCCAACGGCACGAAACCCTTTGGCCAGTGGAAGTCGACAAACCAGAACTTGTCTTCGTCCTCCTTCTTGAACGGACCAGCCTGTTCACGGACCCACGGCGCATCGAGATGCTCGGGCTTCCACCCCGGATACCAACCATCAAGAAACTGGTCAACGGAAACGATTTCAGCCATGAGACTTCCCCTCAGATTTTGCACTCGCACATGCTGCGAGCCCCGGAGGGTGATGCTACAGCCATGTCAGGAGCCCTGTGAAGGTATGGTGCTGGCACATCGTTACTTGGGGGATTTCATGAGTCTGTTGGATACAGCACTGCTCGCGGCACGTGCGGGTGGGGCGAAGCTGCTTGAGGGTTTGGAGCGCCCGAAGGAGGTGCTGCAAAAGACGGCCAGGGCCAATATCGTCACGTGGGCTGATGAGGCGGCGCAGGCAGCCATCATCGAGGTGATCTTGTCGACGTATCCCGACCACGCCGTACTCGGTGAAGAAGGAAACGCGGGTAACCCCGACGGGCCGTACACCTGGATCGTCGACCCACTCGACGGCACCTCCAACTACGCGAGAGGAATGTCCCCGTGGGGTTCGTCCATCGCGGTGCGCCAGACGAACGGGCCGCTGGTGTGCGGCGTCATCTTTGATCCGCTTCGCGACGAACTTTTCAGCTGTGTGAAGGGTGACGGTACCGATCTGCGAGTGGCCGATACCACCGACATCTCGAAGGCCATGATCGCCACCGGTCTGCAGAACGATGACCCGGCCATCATTCGCGAGTATGTACTCCGCGTGGAGCAGATGCACGTGCATTGCCGCGCGGTCCGAAGCATTGGGTCACCCGCGTTTGCCATGGCCTACGTGGCAGCGGGCAAGCTCGACGGGTTCGTGGAGAAGAACGCTACGTACGCGTGGGATATCGCAGCCGCAGCGATCCTGTTGGAGGAAGCTGGCGGCATCGTGACCGACTTTGATGGAGGTCCGATCAACCTGGGCGTCGGGCTATGCAACGTGGTGGCTGCCCCGGCTGCGATCCATGCCGATCTGTTGGAGATCGTGAACATGGGGCGGGCGTGATGAAACTCGAAGGCAAGAAGGTAGTGATCACCGGGGGAGCGAAGGGCATCGGCGAGGCGATCGGGTCCATGTTTGCGGACGAGGGCGCGACGGTCGCGGTGATCGATCTGGCCGGGTCCGGGCCGATGTTCTTCCAAGGCGATGTCACCTCGCCCGAATCGATTCGTGCTGCCATCGACGCGGCGCACGCAGCCCTTGGGAGCATCGACATCGTGGTGGCGTCGGCAGGCGTTTCCGCGCATCCCGATAGCGCGTTTCGGTCGCTGCTTGACCTTGAGCCTGAGCACTACGACTTCGTGCAGAACATCAACACCCGCGGCGTGTTCCTCACGTTTCAACAGGCAGGCAAGCACATGGTTGCCGACGGAAACAAAGGCGTGATGCTGTCGTTGGCATCCATTGCGTCCAAGCGGGCCACGGCCGGTGCGTACGCCGTGTCGAAGGCAGCCGTGTGGATGCTGACGCGATGCTTTGCCGCCGAACTTGCACCGTACGGTATTCGGGTGAACGCCATTGGGCCGGTGTATGTCGCCACTGACATGATCACCGACATCGCCTCGAAGTCAGGCGGTGAAGCATGGTTGGCCGACCGCACCGCACAGATTCCGCTCGGCCGTTTGGGCACGCCGCTTGATGTGGCCAAGACGGCGTTGTTCTTGTGCTCCGATGATGGCGAGTTCTTCACCGGTTCGATCCTTCATCCCGATGGTGGCTACACCTCGGCGTACGCAGGAGGCTGACATGAGCATCAATTCACGCAACTACATCACGGCCATCTTCGGCTTCGATCACATCATGCGAGGCGTGCCCACCAGTGCGTGGGGCAACCCGTCGCCGTGTTCGGAATGGACAGCGCGTGACGTGGCTGGCCACGCCATGGGGGTTGTGTCCAACGTTGGTGCGCGTGCCGGCGTCGGCGAGTTGCTCGACGTCTTCAAGAACGTTGGAGCGATCGTCGGACCCGATCCCTACGCCACGTGGCTCGACATTCGGAACCGTACGCTCGCCGCACTTGACCGACCCGGCGCGCTACAAACCACATTCAACTCGTCGTTGGGCGACATGGTGCTCGATGACTACATCCTGCAAATGACGGTCGATCTTGTCGTGCACAGCTGGGATGTTGCTCGCGCGACCGGCGGGGATGAGCGGCTCGATCCCCAACTTGTGGCGGTGGCCTACGCTCGCCTCCAGAAGCTCGATCCAACCATTGCTCGTGCCCCTGGCCGCTACGCCGACATTGTGGCCGTTGACGGTGCGGTCGATCTGCAAACCGAGCTACTGACGTTCGCCGGACGTAAACCGTAGTGGTGGAAGCGGTCGAATGGGCCGTCTCGCGTTGGTGGGACGACCCGTTCTCCCGAGGAGCGTGGAGCGTGCTTCGCGTCGGCGGCACGGCTGAGACGCGGCGCGCGTTGGGTCAGCCGTTCGGCCGCATCGTGCTGGCGGGGGAGGCGACCCATCCCGACCAAGCAGGTATGACCCACGGTGCCTACGAAGAAGGCCTGCGGGCCGCGGCATGGTGCATCGACGAGGGCCATCGTCGTGTTGTGGTGATCGGTGCGGGGTTCGCCGGGCTCGCCGCAGCCAAGCGGCTCATGGATGCTGGCCACCACGTGACCGTGCTGGAGGCGCGCGATCGCATCGGTGGCCGAGTGCGAACGGTTTCGCTGGCCGATGATGTCACTGCCGAACTGGGTGCAAACTGGCTGCAACAGGGGGAGCGCAACTCGCTGCTTCCGCTTGCGAGTGAGCTCGGCCTCGGCTTCGTGGATACGGACTTCACGTCGCCCATCGACTACGACCATGCAGGTGTCGTCGATAGGACGCGCGACGAAGCCATCGAGAGTGAGCTGCGAAAGAGGATCGCTGCGCTCGGGAATGCGGACCAGTCGATGGCGTCGCTGGTTGACGATTGGGTGTCTCAGCCTGATCCGTGGACAGTGGCCGACATCTTGCGGGTCATCAACAGCGAGGTCTCTCTCGATTCGGGCATAGCCCTCTCGGACCTCTCGGCCCGATCCGGATTCGAGCCGGGCGTCGGCTTGGGGGATCGCTGGATTCGCGGCGGCTACCGCCAACTGCTCGACCACCTGGCAAGCGGCGTGAACGTCGAGAAGTCGTGGCCGGTCGACCGGATCACGTCGACCTACAACGGTGTGCTCGTCACCGGCCCGCGAGGCGTCGTCCACGGGGATGCTGTCATCGTCACGGTCCCCATCGCCGTGCTGAAGGCCAAGGCGATCACCTTCGATCCTCCCCTCCAACGATCGCACCAACAGGCTCTCGATCATCTCGACGCGGGCCGAGTGGAAAAGGTTGTGCTCCGCTTCGCCGAACGCTGGTGGCCGCCCTCGCCGTCTGGCTACTTCCGCATCATTGGAGAGCAGCCCGGACAGTCCAGCGAATGGCTGGATCTCACCGACGAAATCGGCCAACCCGTTCTGGTCGGCCTGTTCGTCGGAGACTGGGCCGACCGGCTCTGGACTGGCAACGACTCAGCGGTCGCTAACGGAGCAACCGAAGTGTTGCGCCGCTTTCTCTCACCGGCTGGGTGACCCGTCTCGGATGAGGTTGCCGTCGCCGAGTCGCTAATCAGTATGCACCGGCGGGCCGTATCCGGTGTAGGCGCCGTCATCGGCCCGTTGCATGAGCCGCGATGACACGACCGCCGTTCGCGGAATCGGCCCGTAGATGTGGGGGAACGCGATGGAGGTGAGCGGGTCGCTCCCGGGTGGGTGCTCCCACTTCACCTCGGCGCTCACTCGATCAAGATCGATCGAGATGGCCACCATGGTGCCGGGCACGGCTGTGTAGAACTGATTGGCGACCCGTAGCAGCGTCTCGTCATCAGCCGTGCAGTGAACGAAACCTTCGGTAGCCAATGACTCGGGAATGATCGGGGCATGACGCCCAGCGTTCCACGCGGTCGATGAAAGCAGATGCAAGACAACAGGCATGCACCGAAACCTACCTGGCGATCAGCTGGCGGTCGCGAGCCTCGGTTGGGGGGCCGGTACGGTCCAGTCCTTGGGCATAGCGTTGAAGTCGAAGAAGGGCTCGTCATCACCGGCGTCGATGGCGTCTTCGATCTGGTCGTAGAACCCACGACCGGCATCTTCGGAGAAGGTGATAGCGACGCCGTCGCTCGTTGAGGTCTTCGGACGCTCGACGTACTCGGGGAAGCATGCCTCGGCCGGGTGACCACCGGCGTAGCCCTTGGCGAACATTTGCTTCAAGATGCCGAAGCCGTCATCTCGCACCAACGTGGTTCCACGGGGATGGCCGCCGAGCGACTTGAGGTGACGTTGGAAACTGTCGAGGTTGCCGGTGTCGTAGGCAACGTGTTGCACGGAATGGTCGCCGTGCTTTTCCACGAACGTGGTGACCTGTGACTTCTTGTTGCGGTCAATCCCTTCGATGAGGGCCACGCCGAAGTTGCCGTAGTCGATGCACCAGATCTTCATGCTGCTGTCGGGGTCCTCCGGCCGCACATCGTCGATGCGATTGATCAGCGTGCCGCCCTCTACTTCGATGTGAAACCAGGCCCACTTCTCAATGGTTCCTTTGTCGCAGGCGTACGTGATGTGGTCAACCTTGGTGAGTTTCGACATGGTCGTAGTTCAACAAATCGCCTAGTGGCCAGGCAAGTCACTCATCAAATTGCTGACTCCTGTACGAAATCAGTGCCAGAATGATGTAGATCGGCACGACGCTGCCCGGGAGAATGAACAGAATGCCAAACGAGCTCGATGCCCTGGATGCCCGCCTGATCGCCGGTTTGCGCCGAGACCCGCAGTCGTCCACGTCTGACCTCGCCCGCAAGCTCGACGTGGCGCGGGGAACTGTGCAGTCACGTCTCGCCGGACTGTGGAAGCGTGGAGTCATCACCGGCTACGGCCCAGACGTCGATGCAACCGCAGCCGGGTTCGGAGTAGTTGCATTTGCAACGTTAGAAATCTCCCAAGGGTCACACTCGGTCACGGTCGCAGCGTTGAGCAAGATTCCCCAGGTGTTGGAAATCCACACTGTCACCGGCCCGGGTGATCTCCTGTGCCGCATCGTCGCCCGCTCGAACGACAACCTCCACGACATCCTGCAATCCATCGTGGCCATCCAAACCGTCGTCCGCAGCCAAACCCACCTCGCACTCAGCACCCAACTTCAACGCACCGTCGCTGACCTCATCGCTGCCGACAGCCCGTGAAGAGATGGATCAGGAGAAGTGGCAGCTGACGGTGCCCATGGGGCCGTAGTCGGCGGTGAAGGTATCGCCGGCCCGGGCTGTGACGGCGCGGGTGAACGAGCCGGACAGGATGATGTGGCCGGGCTCAACGGCCAGGTCGTGCGGGGCGAGGCGGCGGGCCAGCCAGGCGATACCGGCCGCCGGATGACCAAGCACGCCGGCGGCGATGCCCGTTTCCTCCACCACACCGTTGACCGACAGGATCGCGCCCGCCCATCGCAGGTCGAGATCGTCGGGACGCATCGGACGACCGCCAAGTATCACGCCAGCGTCGGCTGCGTTGTCGGAGATGGTGTCCATCACCGTGCGAGCCTTCTTGGTGATCGGGTCGATACGACGGCTTCGAGCGTCGATCAGCTCGAAGGCAGGCTGCACGTATTCGGTTGCGCGAAGCACGTCGATGATGGTGAGGCGATCACCTGAAAGTCGTTCCTTCAACACGAAGGCGATCTCCACCTCAAGCTTCGGGTCGAGGTAGTCGGCGGTTCGCAGGTCGACGCCATCGGGCATGATCATGTAATCAAGCAGCGCGCCGAAGTCTGGCTCGTTGATCTGCATCTGCTGCTGCATCGCTCGGCTGGTAAGACCAATCTTGCGACCGACAAGCGACGCGCCATTGGCAATCTGCAGATCGACCCACGCCTGCTGATTGGCGTAGGCGTCATCGAGATTCATGTCGGGGTAGGTGAGCGACGGTGCAGCGATGGACGTAACGCTGAGGCGAGCCTGTTCGTGCTGCTGTGCGATCTCGGCGACCTGCGCATCGGTGAGCGTGCGGCTCACGTGCGGGCGGCCTTCCACACCTCGAACTCAGCTTTGCGCTCGGCGTTCATCGGGAACGCCTGGGCAATGGTGTCGCCCTTTGATACGAGGTTGAACGAGAACTCGTCGCGCAGCTCCTGCTCGGCTGCTTCCGCTGCCACTTCATCCACCAGTGCAATCGGGATCACCATGGCGCCATCGTCATCACCGACAATGACGTCGCCGGGCATGACCAAGACGCCGCCAATGGTGACGGGACGGTCATAGTCAACCGAGAGGTGCGACAGGCTTAAGGTGGCGGCATGGGCGGCCCGGAGATACACGGGAATTTCGAGCTTGGCGACCGCGCCCGAGTCACGCACGCAACCGTCGGTCACGATGCCGGTTGCACCACGCTGGAACATGCGCATGGCGTAGATGTCACCGAAGGTTCCGGCGCCAAGATCACCTCGAGCCTCAATGCACATGACCTCGCCCGGCTCGATGGATTCGATGGCCAAACGCTGCGCGTTCACCTGTCGAGACAGGGATGGCAACAGGTCCTCACGCATCGGTGCGTAGCGAAGGGTTTTCGCCGTACCGATCATGCGCTGACCGGCCTTGATGGGCTTGATGCCCGTGAAGAACACCTGGTGAATGCCGCGGTCCTGCAGCCGTCCGGTGAGCGTTGCGGTGGCTACCGATTCGAGATTCTTGCGAGTCTCGGCGCTGATGGTCATTTTCGTGTGACTCCTAATCCGTCGGCACCAACCGTGATGCGCTGTTCGTCTGATTTCCGTTCCCGCAAAGGCACGATGTTGCCATCGAGATCCAAGATGCGGCTTGCTTCTTCGTACCACTTGGGCACAACCGGGCTGGCCCAGAAGTCCCGTCGGCGCTCATCATGCACACTCCACCGCAGCGGTTCAAAACCCGGATCACCGGTGAAGTAGTCGGTGGTGTAAATCTCCACCCGATGCCCATCGGGATCGCGCAGGTACAAATAGAAGGCGTTGGACACACCATGGCGACCGGGTCCGCGCTCAATAGCTGCGTACTCATTCGTGGCGCCAAGCACATCGGCCAGATGCAGGATGTGGTGTGACTCGGGCACCGCAAACGCCAAGTGATGCAGGCGTGGCGATGAGCCCTGCGTGAACGCAACATCGTGCACGGTCTGCTTGCGGAACATCCACGCCGCGAACAGCGTGCCGTCGGTGTCCTCGATGGTCTCCGACAGACCGAAGCCCAAGTCGGAATACCACTCGTAGGATCCCTTCACGTCGTCGGTGACGATGTTGATGTGATCGAGCCGATTGATGCTGGCACCCTTGCGCAGGTCGTAGCGCTGATGCAGCTTCTCGGCGTTATCCATGTGATGGAAGTACTCAACCACGAACCCGAACGGATCCTGTACGCGAATGGCATCACCTACGCCCACCGTCGTGCCCTTCGGAATGTCACGCACCTCGCAGCCCCTGGCCAGGTGCCACGCCTTGGCTCGATCGACATCTTCGGGCGTGCGTACCCGGAGCGCGTAATACGCGCAGGCCGGTTCGGGACCCTTCCGCAAGATCAGGGAGTGGTGGACGAACTCTTCGAAGCCACGCAGGTAGAGCGCGTCGGGTTCCTCGGCACTGATGTGGAAGCCCAGCCGTTCCACCCAGAAGTGTCGACTGGCTTCGAGGTCGGTGACGATCAACGTCGCATACGCCGACCGCACAATGTTCGGAGCGTCCAAAGCCATGCTTCCTAACGTATCCGGTTTCCTGAGATGTGCGTTAGAGCACCGGGCGGTAGGAGCAGACCAGCACGCCCGTGCCTGCCGTGACGGAGCTGACCAGTTCCATCGGTCGGGCCACACCGTCGTCGGGGAAAATCCGCTTGCCGCCGCCGAGCAGGATCGGTTCGATCATGAGGTTCAGCACGTCGACGAGGCCGGCGGCCAACATTGCTTGGACGAGGCTGACGCTGCCCCACACGATGATGTCCCCGCCGTCGGTCTCTCGGAGCTTTGCGATGTCGGCCATCGCATGGTCGGCGGACAGCACCGTCGTGTTGTGCCAGTGCGCATCATGTTGCGCAAGTGTTCGTGAGGCCACGTACTTCTTGATCGCATTCATCTGATCGGCATACGGGTCGCCAGCCCGATCGGGCCACGCGCCGGCCATCGCCTGCCATGTTCGTCGACCGAAAAGGAGCGCCTCAGCGGTCTCCATGCCTCCGCCAATGATCGGTCCCATGACGTCGACATCGAAGTACGGATGCGACCAGCCGCCATGAGTGAAGCCGCCGTCGGTATCTTCATCTGGACCACCGGGTGCCTGGACGACACCATCGAGGCTCATGAATTCATTGACGACGACACGCATGGTTCGGGCTCCTCCAGTGGGCTGCTGCGTCGATGGTAGCAACGACTCGGCGGTCCGGTTCGACGCGTCCGTGGACGCGTCGAACGACCGATCCGGAGAACTGTGTAACACCGCCTCTGTATGCTTGAGTCGAGCGAGCTCGACCTACGAGATGCGAAGCGCTCATTTCGTAGAAGGCCCGGTTCCTCACCGAGCCGTTACGACCGCTGTTGAACGTGACAGGTCCGTCGTGGCCATGGATTGAATGCAACGTTCGTACCGCTCTTGCAGAGGCGGCCCTGCGTCCAACGCCCAACGACTCCGCGGCATCTTGACGCGTCCGCGGACGCGTCACGCGCCAGCATCTGTGAAGCGTGTAACCATTAGGCATGGCTGGCGCGTGTGTCTGATGTGACTCAACTGCCGATCGGTGCTGACGCTGCAGCCATCGGCTGCGGCCACACCGACACATACGTTGCGTCGTTCGACGACATCTACCAAAGGGAGTACCCGGGGCTGGTCCGGCTCGCTTTCGTACTTACCGGGCGACTCGATGTCGCCGAGGAATTGGTGCAGGACGCCTTCGAAGCGGCACACCGAAAATGGCACCGGCTCAGCGAGTATGACCGGCCCGGCGCATGGGTACGACGGGTCGTGCTGCAACGATGCATCGGCCGGCATCGTCGTCTCGCCGTTGAAACGCGCGCGCTCATTCGTCTCTCGGGTGAACGTGAACGGTCCGCTGAGATCGTTCTCGCCGACCAAGATCTTCTTGCTGCCATTCGGTCGCTCCCGGTGAGACAGGCACAGGCCGTCGCATTGGTGCTGCTGGAAGATCGTTCGATTGATGACGTTGCCGACCTGCTCGGCTGCAGCGCGGGAACAACTCGCACCCATCTCCGCCGAGGCCGCCTGGCCTTGGCATCGAAGCTCGGTGTCACCGAGCCGGCACCCCCGGAGGAATCGCCATGAAGACACTCAACGACCGTTTCGACGCGCTGCGAGATGAGCTCGAACTGGCCCTGCAACCAATTGCCCCAGGCATACCCGAAGCGCGGCCGGCAGTCGGTCGAGTCGTTCTCTCTGTTGCGCTGGTGGTCCTGCTCGGTGCCGGAGTTACTGCGTTGGCTCGCCGGTCGGGTCGTGTTGCCCCGGCGGTCTCGACGTCGAACTGGTTCGAAGAAAAGTCGACCTCGATGGAACCGACCCTTGGTCAGTTCGACAAGATTCAGGTCGACTACAACTTCACAACGTTGAGGCGATCGGATCTCGTTGTTGCCCAAGTTCCCGAAATGTCTGCCAAGTCAGTCATCCTGCGCATCATCGGCCTCCCCGGAGAATCGGTACTGCTCGGAGGTGGACCAGTCATGATCGACGGTAAGCAACTGAGGGAGGACTACCTCAACCTCCAGGCAGAGCCCACGCCGAATACGATAGGAGCGCGTCCGGTGGTGCTTGAACGCGATGAGTACTTTCTCGCAGCAGACAGTCGAGCAACTTCCGCAGCCGTTGCATCCGCTGTTGTGAAGCGCACCGAAATCCTGGCTCTGGCCGAGCGTGGTTGCAGCGCCTTCATGAACTCGGACGCAACGGCACAGCAGCTCGCCGCCGTCCGCAGCGCTTTCGAAACGGAACCATCGGTCAAGTCGTTTCGATACGTTGACAAGCGCGAGGCACTGCAGGAGATCAAACACCTCTTCCCGGAAATGGCTGACCTCTCCTTCGCGGACGGTCAAAGTGTTCCGACCAGCTTTCGTGCCGTGATGAACCGCGACCTCGACAACGGCGGGTTCGAAGCGCGGACGAAACTCCAACCGGGGGTCAGCATTCTGCGGTGCGGCCTGCCGATCGTCGACTACGCCGTCCGGGCCCTGGACGAGGCGCCGACGCCTACAGACGTGAAGGGAGCGTTTGTGACGGCCGTTCCGGCCACAACAGCGGCTCCATCGAGCGAAACAACGACAACCGGTCGGTAGGTGGGCCGCAACAACGTCAGGGTACCTGTGATTGAATACGAGGCAGGGACAACAAGGGGGATCACCATGGCAACTGACGCGAAGCTCGATGAACATTTGGCCGAGGTCGTATCGAGGTACGACAACTCGCCGGATCCACGGCTGAAGGAAGTCAGCGTTGCGGTCATCAAGCATCTGCATGCGCTTGTGCGCGAGTTGAACCTCACTCGTGACGAGTGGTTCACGGCCATCCAGTTCCTCACCGCGACCGGTCAGAAGTGTTCGGACATTCGCCAAGAGTTCATCCTGATGTCCGACACGACTGGCGTGTCGACGCTTATCGAGATGTTGGCCTACGACGCCAGCTCCGAGGCACTCACGGACAACACGGTGCTTGGACCGTTCTATGTGCCGAACTCTCCCGAGCGGGCCAAAGGCGCATCAATGTTGGTGGACGAAGACGAAGGCGACCGCGTCGTGTTCCGGGGCCGAGTCACCGACATTGAGGGCAACCCGCTCGAAAACGTCATGCTCGACTGCTGGCAGAACGCCACCAACATGTTCTACGCCGTGCAGCAGCCGGGCGGCCAGAGTGAGGAGAACCTGCGCGGTATCTATCGCACCGATGCCAACGGTGAGTACGAGATCCGTAGCATCCGCCCCGTGCCGTACCCGATCCCGAGTGACGGGCCGGTGGGCGATTGGCTGAAGCGCAACGGTCGCAACTGGTGGCGTCCGGGTCACCTGCACATCTGGGTGAAGCACCCGGGTTACAAGGATCTCATCACACACGTCTTCGATGTGGAGAGCGAGTACTTGGAGGGCGACGCGGTCTTCGGCGTGCAGAAGAGCCTCATCCGCGAATTCACCAAAGATGCGCACGGCGAATTGGAAACTCGCTTCGACATCGTGCTCGACCGCTTCTAGCCGCACCAGTGGACGACATCCTCATTGCTGGCGGTGGCATTGGTGGCTTCGCTGCGGCACTCAGCCTGCACGAGGCCGGGTTCCCGGTGCGCATCTTTGAGACGGTCGAACAGGTGCAGGCGCTCGGCGTCGGCATCAACCTGTTGCCGCACGCCGTGCGCGAACTCGACGAGCTTGGCCTGCTGGAGCAACTCCAGCAGGTCGGCCTCGCTCCCGATCATCTGTCGTACTTTACGAAGCGCGGGGAGCTGATTTGGAGCGAGACCCGAGGGCTTCTGGCGGGCTACAAGTGGCCACAGATATCGGTCCATCGCGGGCATCTGCAAACGTTTCTGCACGACGCGGTCGTTCAGAAGATCGGGGCCGATCGGGTACACACCGGACACCACCTTGATGGCTTTGAACAGACCGGCGATGGCGTAACGGCCCACTTCATAAATCGCCGCACCGGTGAACGTATCGGCACCGCGAAAGGGTCACTCCTGATAGCCGCCGATGGCATCCATTCGGTGATCCGCAAGCACTTCTACCCCGATGAGGGAATGCCCAAGTGGAACGGCGCGATTCTGTGGCGCGGGCTGGCGGAAGGGCCGCCGGTATTCGACGGAAAGACCCTGGTCTGGGCCGGCCACGCGCGGCAGAAGTTTGTTTTCTATCCGATTTCGGATGTGGTCAATGGGCGCCAGCAACTGAACTTCATTGCAGAGCTGGTCTACGACGAAACCGAGCTCGCTGAGCGCGAGGACTGGAACAAACGGGGCAACCCCGACGACTTCCTGCCGCAGTTCGAGAGCTGGAACTTTGACTGGCTCAACGTGCCCGAACTCATCCGCTCGGCACCGGCCACCTTTCAGTTCCCCATGGTTGATCGTGACCCTCTCGACCGTTGGACGCATGGCCGCGTCACGCTGCTCGGGGATGCCGCTCACCCGATGTATCCCGTCGGCTCCAACGGCGCGTCGCAGGCGATCCTTGACGCCAGAGCGCTGGCCGGGTGCCTGCGGTCCTACCCAAACGACCCGCTTGTGGCGCTGGAAAAGTACGACGAGGTCCGCCGTCCGGCGACGTCGGGAATCGTGCTCGCCAACCGCGGTCACGGACCCGAACGACCCATGACGTTGGTGGAAGAACGGGCGCCCAATGGGTTCGCCGACATCAACGATGTGATCACGCCGGAAGAGATTTTGCAGGCCACCGAGGGCTACCGAAGGGCCGCCGGCTTCGCCATGGCCGACCTCAACGAACGTCCAACTCTGGCGGCCGCCCAGTACTGACAAGGGTCGTTTGGATCACCTTGGCAGCGATGGCGGTCTGGCAATTCTCTGCTTCTGATCTGCTCAGTCGAGAGTGCCACAAGGGTTGGTCTAACCCCTTCTCTCAGTGATGAAACCAATCCACTCTGGTACGCATGAAACGTCTTGGGTACAAAGGTCTCGCGCTTGGAGCGATCGTGACGAGCGTGCTCGTCGGCGTCGCCGCGTCGTCAGCGACGGGCCCGACCGCGTTGACAACCCTGCAGAGCACCGCCATCGTAACGGGCCCCCTCGCCGCGGCCACCCTCGGTAATACGCCGATCTCGAACAGCCCGGCCAACCGGGTGAACGCCGGTGACAGCATCACCTGGACGGACGCCTATCAGAATCTCGGGACGAAGGTAGCGGCCGGCTCGGTCACCCAAACCTTCACACCGAACCGGGCCAGCTACGAGCCGGGTTCCGTGGTGGTACCGGACGGCTGGAAGGCCGATGTCATCATGAACGGCAAGGGTGAAGTCACATCGGTCAAGGCCTCGGCCGACTTCGTCCCGGCTGATGGTCGTAGCGGTGTTGCGACGCCCATCAATCCGCCCACGGCGTCGAGTATCTCGACCAGCATCGGTGGAGGCGGCGACAGCTTCGAGCTGCTCTTCTACAAACAGAACGTCTACTCGGCTCTCCACCACACGACGCTCAAGGTGCTTTGCTTCAACAAGAACGACGGTTCCTCCTGCGGATCCTTCGGCCCGTCCCGCACGCTGTTCTCATCCGACGTGACTGATGCCTGGGTGGACCAGGCAACGGGCAAGGCGTACTTCCCAGCCATCGATCGGACCAACGGCAAGAACGACGTCGTCATGTCCTGCCTCGACTTCAACACCAAGTCCGACTGCGGCATCACCGAACTGGACGGCGACGGCATTTCGCTCAGCGCGGCGCTCGTGTCCCAGCCTTGGATGTTCAACGGCGAGGTTATGTTCGTCTACCCGCGGAAGGCCACCAAGGAACTCATGGTCGGCTGTGTCATCGCCGTGACCATGACGCCGTGCGCGGGGCAACCCTTCTCGGCGGGCCTCGACTTCCCGGTGAGCATCATTACTCCATCGTCCCGGAAGACGAACGTGTACTGGTCAGCCGACGGCATGACGCCGTATCGCGCCGATGGGCTGGTTTCGTACACAGCGGTTGCCGACGAAAGCAACGTGCTGTCACTCGAGTGCTTTGATTCGGCGAACCACACGGCGTGTGCCGGTCAGACCACAGCTTCGTGGGTCGGTGGCCAGGACCCGGTGCTTCGTGCTGATAGCGCGGGTCGATTGAGCGGTTTCTGTGCCCGACCGAGGATGACCGGTGCCGTCGCCTGTTTCGACCTCACCGGCAACCCGCAGACCGTGCCGGCATCTTTCGAGGCCTGGCTTCCGAAGACTCGCGTGTCGTGGAACGGCGTACTCGGCGGTTACGGCCTCACCGGCGACGCCCGCAGCTACATCCCCCTTTCCGCCACGAACCCCGAGACGGTGCCCTGCTACGACTGGAGGACCGACACCTCGTGCGATGGCTTTCCATTCGTCTCTTCGGTCTCGCATAAGGCGTACAGCCTTCGCCGTGATCCGTCGCAGCCGTCCTGCATGTGGAAGATGAGCGACGACGGCTTCCTCGAGAGCTTCCATGCCTACGGGGGCCCTGCGGGATGTACCTCTGGGACAGTAGCCGCCAAGCCCGTCTACTGCGCCGATGACGCGTCGTTGCACGTCACCGGCTGGGACGCCCTTCGCATGAATGATCTTCCGGCCGGAGCTCACAACGGCTTCGTTCTGACCCTGAAGGACTCAACCGGCGCAGTCGTTCCGGGCTGGTCGGCTCGTAAGTTCGGCGCGACAACCAATGTCATCGACATCAGCTCGATCCTGTTTAGCGGCGCCCGCAAGGCGTTGACCGCAGAGGTTGCGTTCAGCGGCTTGAAGGCGTCAGCCTTCGTGTCGGCTACCCCCACCATAGAGATCTCATGGAAGGGCGACCCCCTTCAGGTCTGCACCCGCACGGTCGTACACGCGTACTGCCCGCCGTCGTATGTGGCCGTCGATCCAGGCGCGATCAGCGTGAAGAGCGAAGCTGAGACTGGTGGGGTCGTGTCGGGCTCGGCGACGCCGGCCTTCGATTACATCACCCCAGCTATCTGTGCTTTGCCGGTGCTCGATATCAAGGCGACGATCAATGGTGAACACCGTCCTGCGGACAATCCCTTCGACCTTCGCAACACCGTCACGCAGGTGATTCGCTATTCGGTGTCGAATGTCGGAGGCACCGTCGCGCTTGCCCATCCGGTGCTGATCGATGATGCGGGCACCCCCGGCAAGGGCGACGACCACGTAACGACATATCTGGGTGGCGACAAGAACAACAACGGCATCCTCGATATCGGCGAGATCTGGGACTACTCCGGTGAACCGGACAGGGCCCTCGGGAACCATAGGCTGCATCCGGTTTTGACCGGTGACCCGATCGACGCGTTTGAAAAGCCTGCTGGCAAGGCTGTGACCAAGGACGACAATGCCTACTATTTCGTTTCGAATCCGGCGCTCGAGCTTTTCGTCGGAATCTTCGAAGGGCACGACGGCGGCGTTGGCTGCCCGGGCAAAGACACCTTCTATGCGCCACCTGCGTCCCAAATTACCTACTGCTACGTGGTCACTAACACCGGCAACGTCGATCTGACGAACATCACCATCGATGACCCGTCCGTGAGTGGCACGCAGATGAACCTCAAGGTGAAAGGTGGTCAAACCGGTTCGCTGGCACTCCTTCCCGCCGGTGCATCGATCACCTTGTACTTCGAGACCACGAACACCGGCGATCGCGTCACCACGGCGACAGCAACGGGCACGCCTCCTGACCGTCTCGACGTACACGACACGCAGCAAAGCGAGCTTGGTCCTCGCCAGCTTCCTGCGACCTAGCCACCGGCCACTCGTGGGAGCGGGCCGGTAGGCTGTGGGCATCGCTCCCAATGAAACTCCGGCATCGCGGCGGGTCTATGCGAACCGCACGCTGAACCTTCGCTCAATCAAGGCCATTGGCTACGACATGGACTACACGCTCGTCCACTATCGCGTTGAGCGATGGGAAAACGAGGCGTTCGAACACGGGCGCGAACTGCTCGCCGGTCGGGGCTGGCCGGTGGCCGATCTGGTGTTTGATCCGCGGGAGGTGATCCTCGGGTTGGCCTTCGATCTCGATCTCGGCAACCTGGTGAAGGCAACGCGATTCGGCTACGTGATCCGGGCCCAGCACGGAACGAGGTTGTTGGAGTACGACGAGTTGCGGGAGATGTACTCGGGTGACTTCGTCGAGTTGGGTGAGCCGCGTTGGGAGTTCATGAATACGCTGTTCTCCCTCTCGGAGGCAAGCCTGTTCAACCAACTGGTCGACCTCCTCGACGCTGGCAAACTCCCCGGTGTGATGGGCTACCACGAGCTGCACCGCAGCGTGCGCAATGCGCTCGACACCGCGCACGCGCAGGGCGCCCTGAAGGCGAAGATCGTGGCCAACCCCGATCAGTTTGTTGAACTCGATAAGGAACTTGCGCTCACCTTGCTGGATCAGCATCACGCCGGCCGCACGCTCTTGCTCATCACGAACTCCGACTGGGCCTACACCCGGTCGATGATGGCCTATGCGGTCGATCCGTATCTTCCTGCTCCGATGACGTGGCGTGATTTGTTCGACGTGGTCATCGTCGATGCTCGCAAGCCGCAGTTCTTCAACGGCAGCCAACCGGCCTATCGGGTCGAGGACGAAGAGCGCGGGCTGCTCGCCCCGTACCGCGGTCTGCTGGAACGGGGTCGGGTCTACGCCGGGGGTGATGCGCGTTTGGTTGAAACCAGCCTTGGGCTTGCTGGCGCCGACCTGCTCTACGTTGGCGACCATCTCTTCGGTGATGTGCACGCCAGCAAGGCCATGCTGCGATGGCGCACCGGTCTCGTCGTTCGCGAACTGGAATACGAGATCGATGCCCTCGTTGACTTCCGATCGACGGAGGAGAGGCTCGTCGAGCTGATGGCGGCCAAGACCGAACTCGACCACACATTGGCTCAGCTGAGGCTGTCCCGTTTGAGGCAGCGTCATGGCTACGGACCAGCCGAAGAAGCGTCTCAGCTCGACCGCAGGATCAACAGCACCATCCGCTCGATTACCGATCTTGACGCACAAGTCGCCCCGTTGGCGCAGGCAGCCGGCGAGATCGGCAACGTGAACTGGGGTCCGCTGCTGCGGGCGGGAAACGACAAAAGTCTGTTTGCTCGCCAGATCGAACGACACGCCGATCTTTACATGTCGCGTGTCTCGAATCTGCTCGCCGAAACACCGTACGGCTACCTACGCGCCGATCGAGGTCGGCTGCCGCACGACCCGAACTGACAACGAGATAGCGTGCGCTTGTGCCCACAGAAGCCGAGATAGCCGCCTGCACGGATCGCCGCTTGGAGATCGGCGGCCGACACCTTCTTGCCAAGGAGCGACGGCCCGAGTCATCGGCACGCGGTGTGCATCACCTGGCGCTGCTCTCGGCCGACGTCGAGCGGACGGTCGAGTTCTATCAAGATCTGCTCGGCTTCCCGCTCACCGACATGTTCGAGAACCGTGACTACCGAGGCTCCACTCACTTCTTCTTCGACATTGGCAATGGCAACGCGCTGGCCTTCTTCGACCTGCCAGGTCTCGACCTCGGGCCGTACGCCGAGGTGCTGGGTGGCTTGCATCATCTGGCTATCTCGATGGTGCCGGAGCAGTGGACCGCGGCGAAGGCCCGACTCGACGCCGCTGGCATCGACTACGCCCATATCGACGGATCATCGATCTATTTCAGAGATCCCGACGGTGCCCGGCTTGAACTGATCAGTGACCCGCTCGGGGAGATGTACGGCAACATCGTGCTGTAACCGAACTTGATCAACTCCTGCGTGCGTGCGTGCCTGCCGCGGCGGGCACGCACGCACCGCAAGCATGCCGGTCGGGGTGGTTCTTAACAAGATCCTGCGGCGACGTTCCCTCTAAGGCATCAAGAGCGCTGCTGGAGCCGCCGATTGGTCATAGGTGGAGAGGATGGGATCGGATGCACAGGGGTACTCAGTATCGCCCGGTCTGTCCGCGCCCGTCTTGCCTCTGGTTGAAGGGCTGATATCAGCTCGCCACGAAAACCCGGTGGCGCCTGTGTCGGGCGACGAGGTAGCTGATGAGTGCCTGCGATCGGTCTGCTCGCGCACGGTGGGAAACACCATCGCGGGATTGGTCGGGGCACTCGCTCTCGCCATCGTTCTCCTCGGTGAAGTCGTGCCCGCCACGGTGGTCGGCTGGCTTCTCGCGCTCACGCTGAGCCGGCTCTTCGTGCGAGTTCGCTCAAGGCGCTACATCGACGCGAGCCCCGAGAGCCGCGGCGGACAGAGGCGCTGGTTTCTGTTGAGCGAAACCATCGAGGGGATGATCTGGGGTGTCAGCCCCTTCCTGCTCGACGTTCGGCAGCAGCGTTACGAGGTGTTCGTGCTCTGCACGCTGCTGGCCGTCAGCATCGTTTCGTCCCTCGCGCTGTCGCCTTACCTCCGCTCCGCCATCTTGTTCACGTTGCCCATCAACCTCGGCCTCGCCGTCTGGATGGGGTTGCAGGGTGGGCGCTGGGGTTGGTCGGGAGCGGCCGGCGTGCTGTTGATCTACGGCATGACAATCGCCTATGTCCGAGCGGCTCACCTGTTGCTTAAGAACGCCATCGTCGGTCGTTTGGAGAATGCCCATCTGGCTGACCAGCTCGAACTGGCTCGAGCTCGGGCCGAGGCCTCGAATGCGGAGCTACAAACTCGCAACGACCAACTCAGCGAGATGGCCCGCCGCGATCCATTGACCGGGCTCTACAACCGACGCCACTTCACGGAGTGGCTGGATCGCGTGCGAGCAACGGACGTTGCGACTCGGCCGTGGTTCCTCGTCATACTCGACGCCGATTTCTTCAAGCGGATAAACGATGAGTTTGGGCATCAGGCCGGCGATCAAGTGCTGATGTCGATCGCAAACGTGGCCAGTGCTCAACTGCGATGGACCGACTGCCTCGCCCGTATCGGTGGCGAAGAATTCGGCTTGCTCCTTCAGGACATCACGTTCGACGATGCCGTGACCGTCGTGGAACGAGTGCGGTCGGCGGTGGCTGCGGTCGACCTGGGATTTGGGCACGTCACGCTATCGGCCGGGCTCGTCGCGGGAGAGCAGCATATGGACGCCACGCTGGCGCTGGCTCGCGCTGATCGGGCGATGTACGAAGCAAAACGGGCTGGGCGAAACCGTCTGGTCTGCCTGCCGACCGTGACGGTTACGACGCCCGTTTCGACGTCAACCACAACACAGACAGAGGGGGAAGGGTCAGAACGCCGGAGGCCGGCTGGCGCTGACACGGCTGCGACTCTGATGTGACCTCACCCACGCCGCCGTAGCCGCTGCCGCCGAAGTAGGTGGCGTTGGTGTCGAGCATGACCCGCCAGGTGCCGCCCCAGGGCAGCCCGGTTCGGTAACCATCACGGGGTACGGGAGTGAAGTTGGCGAGGCACACGACGGCCTCTTCACCGTCTGGCGAGTAGCGGATGAACGAGTAGATCGAGTGCGTGGCATCGTCGGCTTCGAGCCATCGGAATGCCTTGCCGTCGTGATCACCGGTACGCAGTGCTGGACTGTCGGCGAGCGCCTGGTTGGCGGCGCGAACCACGTCACGCACGCCCTGGTGCGCGGGATAGGTAAGCCCGGCCCAGTCGACGCCCGTTTCCTCGTTCCACTCGGGACGTTGCCCGAACTCGCTGCCCATGAAGATCAACTTGCCGCCGGGGTAGGCCCACATCCACCCGTAGAGCGCGCGCAGACCGGCGAACTGCTGCCATTCGTCGCCGGCGATCTTGTGGAGCAGTGACCCCTTGCCGTGCACCACTTCGTCGTGGCTCAGCGGGAGAACGAACTGCTCGCTGAACGCGTAGAGCAGGCCGAAGGTGAGTTCGTTGTGGTGATGGCTGCGATGCACATGGTGCCGCGACATGTAGCTGAGGGTGTCGTGCATCCAACCCATGTTCCACTTGTGGGTGAAGCCGAGCCCGCCTTCGTGTACCGGTCGCGACACCTTCGGGTACGACGTGGATTCCTCGGCGATGGTGAGCACGCCGGGGTGCTCACCGTGGACGACGGCATTGAACTCCTGCAGGAATGAGATGGCCTCGAGGTTCTCCTTGCCGCCGTAGCGGTTCGGAATCCACTGGCCGGCCTCGCGTGAGTAGTCGAGGTAGAGCATCGAGGCGACGGCATCAACCCGCAGGCCGTCGATATGGAACTCATCAATCCAGTAGAGGGCGTTGGCGACGAGGAAGTTGCGGACCTCGTTGCGCCCGTAGTTGAAGACGTAGGTGCCCCAGTCGGGGTGCTCGCCGAGGCGGGGGTCGAGGTGCTCATAGAGCGCGGTACCGTCGAAGCGGCCGAGAGCCCAGTCGTCTTTCGGGAAGTGAGCAGGTACCCAGTCGAGGATGACGCCGATGCCGCGCTGATGGAGGTGATCAATGAAGTAGCGGAGGTCGTCGGGCGAGCCGAGCCGGGCGGTGGGGGCGTAAAAGCCGGTGACCTGATAGCCCCAGCTCGGGCCGTAGGGATGCTCGGCGATGGGGAGCAGTTCGACGTGCGTGAAACCGAGATCGACCACGTAGTCGGCAAGCTGGTGGGCCAGTTCGCGCCAGCCAAGACCCGGCCGCCAACTCTGCGCGTGCATCTCGTAGATCCGCAGCGACTGTTCGTGGGCGGGGGTCTGCGTACGCTTCGTGATGAAGGCGGCGTCACTCCATACGTGCTCGGTCGGTCCGTCGATGATGCTGGCCGTTCCGGGTGGCATCTCGGCCCGGCGCGCCATCGGGTCGGCCTTCCAGTGCACCACGCAATCCGGCGTTTCGATCACCAGTTTGTAGTGCTGCCCCGCCCGGGCGCCCGGAGCGAAACCGGCAAAAATCCCCGACGTTCCCTGCGGCTCAAGATGAGTGGCAGTCGGATCCCAGCTGTTCCATTCACCGACCACGTTCACGTAGCGAGCGTTCGGCGCCCACACTGCGAACCGCACGCCTTCGACGCCATTGCGGCTCTCGACGTTGGCGCCCAGCGCGTCCCAGAGCCGACGATGCTTCCCTTCGCCGAACAGATGAAGGTCAATCTCGCCGAGCAGTGGGGTTGGCATAGTCCCGCCAGCGTAGCTTTCGGCTGATCGGCTGTTGGCCGCCAGCGGCGAACTCAGTCAGTGAGCAGCGCCGCAAGGGCCGGATACAGGGCCGGGGGCCCGGCAATCACCCTATTGCCTGCGGTCAGACCGTCATCAGCAAGGAAGTCATTGATGTGCCCGCCTGCCTCGGAAATGATGAGCAGGGCGGCCAGACAGTCCCACGAGTTGATGTGCTGCTCGACATAGCCAATCAATCGGCCGCAGGCGACGAAGCACAGGCTGAGCGCACCCGACCCGTTGCGTTGGTACATACCACCGGCATGGAGCAGCCGGGACATCGTGCGAAGAACGGCGTCGGGGTTGGTCCGCAGGGAATAGCCGACGCTCACGATGCCGTCGCCGAAACCGGTGGCCGATGCAACGTGTATGGGGCGATCGTTCAGGGTGGCACCGTGGCCGCGGCGAGCAGAGAACAGCTCGTCGGCCATCGGGTCGTACACCAGTCCGATCTCCATCGTGTGCCCCACAATGAACGCGATCGAGACACACCAACTGGACATCCCGCTGAGGAATGGCTGCGTACCGTCGATGGGGTCGACCACCCAGATGCCGACCGCACCATCGATGTCGGTCGGTCCGGTTTCCTCGCCCAAGAACGCATCGGCGGGGAAGGCCATCTTCAGGCTGTCTTTGATGAGTACTTCGGTGTTGTGGTCGGCTTCACTCACCAGATCCTGCGGGCCCTTGTTCTTCACCGTGAGCGACGCAATGTCGGCAAAGTACCCGGCCGCCAGCGCGCCGGCCTCACGCACCAGCTTGGTGGCGAACGCGAAGCGATCCGCGAGTTGTTGATCGGTGAGGGTGGGGGAAGTCATGAAATTCTCCGTCGCAAGGGGGGTGCCGTCATCGTTGCCGGTCACGCCAGGTCTTGCCAAAGCCACGCCGCCCCGCGTACGCCGCTCGAATCACCGTGGACTGCTTTGCCGATCGGTGTGTGGAAGACCGTAGAGAAGACCGAGCGGGCCAGCTGTAAGGGCAGGTCGTCGTACAGCTCGGCAATGTTCGACATGCCACCGCCGAGCACGATGACATCCGGATCGAGCACGTTGACCACGACGGCGAGGCCGCGGGCAAGACGATTGACGTAGCGCTCGTAGACCATTCGGGCGAGATGGTCGCCGCCGCGGGCGAGATGCATGATCTCGGCACCACTGAGGCGCGACCCCTTGTGGCGGGCGTAGTCGTCGCAAAAGCCGGTTCCGGAGATCCAGGTTTCAAGGCAGCCGTGGCGACCGCAGTAGCACGCCGGGCCGGGCACCTCGGCGAGCGCTGGGAACGGCAGCGGATTGTGGGCCCATTCACCGGCGCTGTTGTTCGGACCGTGATGGGCACGGCCGTCCAGCGCAACACCCGCGCCGGCACCGGTGCCGAGAATGACGGCGAAGACCACGCGATGGCCCGTGCCGGCCCCGTCGATCGCTTCTGACATGGCGAGGCAATCTGCGTCGTTGCGAACCCGCACCTCGCGATGGAGAACCCGGCGCAGGTCATCCTCGATCGGGCGCCCGTTGATCCACGTGGAGTTGCCGCCCTTGCCTCGACGACTCAGCGGTTCGAGCGAACCAGGGATACCTACACCGACCAAACCTGTACTGCCGGTCACCCGCTCGATCTTTTCGACCATACGCGCGATGGTGGCGAGGCAGCCGTCGTAGTCGCCCTTCGGAGTGTCCTCACGAAACCGGGCTTCTTCGACGCCGTCGGTGGAGAGGGCAATCACCTCAATCTTGGTGCCGCCCCAGTCAACGCCGATATACATCAGACCTCCTGGCCCCTTCCGATAACCACAAGCGGGGCTTGCCGACTGACCGCCGTGATGTGCGTTGACGACAGGCGCGGACTGATGAGCATCATGCCGTCGACCCGGTGCTGGAGCATGGTGTCGATGGCGGCGTTCTCGCTGCCGTCGCGATAGCGACCGGCGGTCATCCTGGCTGGCTTCTTCCCGGGCACGACGCTCCTTCGACGGGCGAGCGTACCGGAAATGAGAGCGCTCTAATGGGTGCGCCTAGCTGGACTGTTGTGAGACCTAACATCGCGCCATGAGGACAACCAGCTCGGCGGCGCTCGTGGTTGCACTGAGTCTGGCGGCTGCCGGCTGCGGGAGCAGTAAGAAGGCGACCACCTCGGCGACGTCGGCAGCCGCGGCCGCCACGACTGCTGCGCCGGCGGCAACGACCGCTGCGGCGGCGGTCACCACTTCAAACGCTGCGCCGGTGGCCGGAAACGAGAACATCACGATTGCCGTGATCACCAACGGCGACGACAGCGAATTCTGGGGGCAGGTTCAGCAGGGCGCGGAGCAGGCGGGGAAAGACCTCGGTATCAAGGTCACTTATGAGGGTGCGAACAACAACTCCGACGGTCAGACCAAGCTGGTCGACCAGGCGGTCATCAACAAGGTGTCAGGCCTTGCCATCTCGGTCGCTGACCCCAAGGCCCTCACCGATGTGGCCGCCCGGGTCAGGCAGGCTCAGATCCCCCTGGTCACCCTCAATGCAGGCGACGAGCAGTACAAAGAGCTTGGGGCTATCACCCATGTGGGACAGAGCGAGCGTGACGCCGGTCGCGGCGCAGGCGAACGCTTGAAAGCTGCGGGCGGCAAGGTGATGTTGTGTGTGCGGCCCGACAGCAGCGTCGGGGATGTCGCGCGCTGCCAGGGTGCGGCCGAGACGTTTGCTCCCGGCAGGGTTGTTGAGCTCGTTACACCAGCCGACCCCGACCCCGTCGCTTCTCAGGCTGCAGTCAAATCCGCACTTTCGGCCGATGCGTCCATCGACGCCGTACTCGCAACCAGTGCCGTCGGTGCAGTGCTGGCCCAGAAGGCCGCCGTCGAACTGAACAGGAAGACTGCGATCGGAGCAATTGACCTTTCCGGACCGTTGCTCGATGCCATCGAGAAGGGTGACGTCGCCTTCACGATCGATCAGCAGCAGTACACGCAGGGCTACCTCGCGGTTGTCGTGCTGTACCTGAACCTCGCGAACAAGAACGCCGAGGTCGGCGGCCAGCCGATTTCGGCCGGGCCGAGCTTTGTCGACAAGACAAACGTCGTAGCCGTCAAGGAAGCCTTCGCCGAGGGCCGCCGCTAGCCCCGATGTCACCGTGGATGAAAGCTGATTGGCTGTGGCTCAGTACGAAAGCATGCGATTGTGGTAGCCTTTCGTTCCTGAAGGGGAGTATCCCGATTCGGCACTGTCGTCAACACGGACCACTCGCTGGTTCCGGCAGACCGGCTCGTTTGAGCGGGAGAGACCTTCGATGCGACACGTTGTCGTCCGTCGAAAGGATCCCGAGTTGTTCCCCAACCTGAACCACCCTACGCAGTGGTTGCGCTTGATTTTCTCGAACCTGAAGCGACTGTTCGTCCTGTTGATCGGAATGGCGATCCTTGGAGCCGGCGTCGCAATGCTCGTTCTTCCGGGCCCCGGAATACTGGTGATCGTGGTCGGGCTTGCCGTGTTAGCGACAGAGTTTGCCTGGGCCGAACGGACGCTGGACCGCACGCGATCCCGTGCGGCCGATGCCAGTACCAAACTGACCGCCAGCCGGACCGGTCGCGCCGTGTTCACGCTGTCAGCTGCCGGTCTGATCCTGGGCGGCGGCGCCGTTCTCGTGATGGTCGACGGCCACCGCGTCGTCGGTGCCACCACCGTGGTGGCGGGGTTGTGTGCACTTAGCGTACTTGTGCCCGCGACCCGACGCTGGATTACCCAGACGCCCGATCCGATTTCGCCGGCAGCAACCACCTCGACGTTTGACTCGGTTCGTACCCGCACCGACGAACCAGCCGTGGGGCGACCCGCAGACCCGGATTGCGGGCCGAGTGATGCCTGTGACCGATGACTTCGACGGTCATTGCTTCGTCGGCTCGCTGCGCTGGGCCACGGGAGATCACGCAAGTACGAGTTGCAAAGGAGTTCTCTCGTGACTGGTATTTGGCTTCAGTTGGGGTTGGTCGGATTTCTCGTTCTGCTGAATGCTGTGTTCGCCGGTTCCGAGATGGCGCTGGTGTCGCTGCGGGAGAGCCAACTGCAACGAATGGAGGACCACTCCGCGACCGGTGGCGTTCTGGCACGCCTGGCCCGGGACCCGAACCGGTTCCTGGCCACCATCCAGATCGGCATCACAATGGCGGGATTTCTCGCGTCGGCCTCTGCAGCGGTGTCGTTGGCTGAACCGCTCAAGACCCATCTCGGATTCCTCGGTGGAGCTGCCGAGCCAGTCGCCATAATCCTGGTCACTTTGATCCTGGCCTACTTCACCCTTGTGTTCGGTGAACTGGCCCCAAAACGGATTGCGATGCAACGGGCCGAGCGGTGGGGTCTACTCGCCGCCAGGCCGCTCGCGGCGATGGCCGTGGGCGCTCGCCCGCTGGTCTGGTTGCTGTCGCGCTCGACAGACATCGTGGTTCGCCTCATTGGCGGTGACCCGAGTCGTGCACGCGAGCAGGTCACCGGAGAGGAGCTCCGCGACATGGTTGCGTCTCAGGTCACGTTCTCGGACCAGCAACGAACGATCATCGACGGCGCCTTCGAGATCGCCGACCGCACGCTGAGCCAGATCGTTCGACCGCGGCTCGATGTGTTCGTGCTCGACCCGGCTCAGAATTGCCGCGACGCGCTCTCGGCTTTGGCCGCCGCAGGTTATTCGCGTGCGCCGGTCGGAATCGGCCGATCTCTCGATGAAGTCATCGGTATCGTGCACTGGCGCGATCTGCTCTCGGACGATCCGGCGTGCGACGTCGAAGCAATGACGCAACCTGCCGTGGTCTTCCCCGAGACCTCCGGAGTGCTCCACGCCCTACAAGCGATGCAAATTGGGCGGGTACATCTGGCCATCGTCGTGAAC
This sequence comes from uncultured Acidimicrobiales bacterium, assembly GCA_963791625.1. Classification (GTDB taxonomy): domain Bacteria; phylum Actinomycetota; class Acidimicrobiia; order Acidimicrobiales; family Ilumatobacteraceae; genus JANMCE01. Next base: position 53,438 of record CAWBTA010000015.1, on the reverse strand, counting down.
GAACACGGCAGCGCCGAAGGGATCGTCACGCTCGAGGATCTGGTGGAGGAACTTGTCGGGGAGATCTACGACGAGTCAGATCGCGATGCACTGTTGGTGCGACGCCAGGACGACGGAACTCTTACGCTACCCGGACGGTTCCCTATTCACGACCTCACCGACCTCGGGATAGAGGTGCCGCAGGGCCCTTATGTCACGCTTGCAGGCTTACTACTCGCCCGTCTGGGCCGCATCCCTGATGCCCCAGGTGACATCGTAGACATCGACCGGTGGCGGTTCACTGTCACCGGAGTGCACCGTCGGGCGATCACCGAGGTCGCCGTCGCCCATGGAACGTCGGGTGAGCACACACGCGCCGTCCGGCCGACAACCGGGAAGCTCGAAGCGACCTGACGTGTCCTGCGCTGCCCGGCTATGGGCATCGCTCGCAGAGTAGTGCGCCAACTTTTGCTGCCGCTACGCGCGCCGGACGTTGGTGTTCGAAGCTGTGCACCGACCGGCATGCTCTTAGCGGGCGTCGAGGACGGCTTTGGTGAGAACGGCGGCGAGGATGATGGCTCCGCCGATGAGGGCGGTGGCCTTGGGGATATCGGAGAACCACACGAAGATCCACACGGGCACGAACACGTTTTCCACTTGAGACAGCACGGCCATGCCGACGGCGGGAACTGACTTGGACGCGATGTTGAACAGCAGCGTGCCGATGACGATGAAGGCGCCGCCGTGCAGCATCGCCATCAGGATGTCGAACAGTGGAGGCAGCAGGGTCTTGCCGTTGATAAGCGTGACGGTGCCGCACAACGCGATCATCGCAACCGCGTAGCCGGGTAGCACCGGTGACCAGTTGCGAGCAGCCGAAGATCTGATACAGATCATGTAGATCCCGAAACCGAACGACGACATCATGGCCGCCGCATTGCCCACCATATTGCCGGCGTTTAGATCGGACAGCACCATCAGTAGCAATCCGCCGAGGGCCATTGCTATACAGCCAATGGTGACCCGGCTGAGGCGTTCTTTCAACAGCACTCGACCAAGCACGGCGGCCACCAACGGGGTAAGCGACGAGAGGAATGCTGCGTTCGCAGCCGTGGTGTTTTTCAGCGCATACACATAGGAAAGCGACGCCAGCAGCAATCCAAAGGTGGCCATCTGCATCATGCGACCGGTGCGATACGCCTGCGGCATGAGGGGCTTTTGGCGCTTGACCAGCGTCATGACTTCCATCACGACGAGCACTCCGATGGATCGCCACACGAGGTACTGCCACGCATCGGTGTGCTTCGCGAGTCGAGCGGTCACGGCACCGAGGCTCCACACGAGTCCGGCTGCCGCGACCAGCAGCGATGCAACAATGGGGACGCGGGTCTTTGTCGGGAGAGAGGTAACGACCGACATCAGACAATGATCCCATAAAGCAGCGGATTGCACGTGTGTTGATTTCGGAGCCGCGGTGGCTAAGGTGGTTTCACAACCCAAACGGGGAGCTCGGGAGAAGCCGGGCTGAGAGGGTGGCCAATTCGCCACCGACCCGCGAACCTGATCCGGATAATGCCGGCGGAGGAAAAAGATGCGCATGTTACGACCTGTCCTTATCACCTTGTCTGTTGCGGTGATGCTGAGCGCGTCAGCCTGCAGTTCGTCGAGCAGTCCGACCAAGGAAGTGGTGGAGGGATCCACGATCACGCTGGTTACCCACGACAGCTTCGCCGTGAGTGACGGCATCCTCGAGGCGTTCACGAAGGCGTCTGGAATCAAGGTCACCGTAGCCAAGGGTAAGGACGCCGGGGTGATGGTGAATGAGGCGGTACTCACGAAAGGTAGACCCGTTGGCGATGTGTTGTGGGGTACCGATAACACGCTGTTGTCGCGAGCGGTGAAGGAGAAGATCTTCCTGCCGTACAAATCACCTGAGCTGGGGAAACTTGACAAGGCGGCCGTCGCCCTCGTGCCCGGTGGTGAGGCCACGCCGGTCGATCGTGGTGACGTGTGCATCAACATCGACACCGCCTACTTCGCGGCAAAGAACCTGCCGGCGCCGACCACGCTCGATGACTTGACGGACCCCAAGTACAAGGATCTGTTCGTCGCTCCGAGTTCATCCACGTCGTCACCCGGGCTGGCGTTCCTGCTGGCCACCGTGGCCACGTATGGACCCGACAAGTTCGTCGACTACTGGAAGAAGCTACGAGCCAACGGCGTGAAGATCGTCGATGGCTGGACCACTGCCTATACGGTCGACTTCTCCGGCTCGTCGGGCAAGGGCACCCGACCGATCGTGGTGAGTTACGGCTCGTCACCGCCCAGTGAAGTGACCGATCCGGCGGCCACCGCCGCGCCGACTGCCGTCATGGAATCGAGCTGTTTTCGACAGGTGGAATTCGCCGGCATCCTTGCTGGCACGAAGCACCCGTTAGCTGCCCAGAAGCTGATCGACTTCCTGCTCTCCGACGCCTTCCAAGCCGACATGCCCGGCCAGATGTACGTGTTCCCGGTGCGCACCGATGTGAAGGTACCCGATGCCTGGGCCAAGTTTGCCGTGCTGCCCAAGACGCCGTTGGTGGTCTCGCCATCGGAGATCGCAACCAACCGCGACAAGTGGATCAAGCAGTGGAACGACGCCGTTCTCGGCTAACGCTTCTTGGCATAGCTCCGGCGTTGTTCGTTCGTGCTGTTCTTCGCTTGGCCGGTCGCCGCTATCGTGGCGCGCGGTCTTTCTGGTGGAGGGGTCAGCGATGTACTGCGCGACGCCACCTTGCGCCGTGTCGCCTGGTTCACCCTCTGGCAGGCCGTGTTGTCCACCGCGTGCGCGGTGGCCCTCGGCCTACCACTCGCCTTTGTGCTGGCTCGCTACCGGTTCCGCGGACGATCACTGGTGGAGAGCCTGCTCGTTGTTCCCTTCGTGCTGCCGACTGTCGTCGTGGGCGCGGCGTTCCTTGCGTTGTTGCATGGTGAACAATCGGTGCGGGGCGTGCTGCTGGCGCACGTGTTCTTCAACGTCCCCGTTGTCGTTCGTACCGTCACGCCGCTCTGGCGCAAGCTGGACCCTCGCTTCGCCGACGCGGCTCGAACCCTGGGCGCCGGCCGGGTGCAAGTGTGGCAAAACGTGACACTCCCGCTCCTGCGCCAGTCGGTGGTGGCCGCGGCAGGCATCGTGTTCCTTTTCACCTTTACATCGTTCGGCGTGGTGCTGCTGCTGGGTGGTCCGCGCCGCCGCACGCTGGAGGTGGAGATCTACCAGCGCACCGCGCAACAGCTCGATCTGCGCAGCGCCGCCGCCTTGGCGTTCCTGCAACTCGTAGCGCTCGGGGGGCTGCTGCTGTGGTCGTCCCGCAGCCAGGCTCGGGCCGCCGTTCGGCAACGACTGGTGGATCACAGCCAACCGGCCCGGCTCGTCGTGCTGGTGCCGGTGCTACTCACCTCGCTCGTTCTGTTCGGCCTCCCCATGGTTGCGTTGGCGCGGCGGGCGGGCCGATGGTCGTCCGCTGTCGGCAGCACTGGACGGGCCGCGCTCGTCATGTCCCTGCGCACCGCGCTGATCGCGGCGGTGGTGGCAACGGTGCTCGGTGGCATGGCCGGAGTCGCTATCGCCGGCCGAGGCCGAGTCAGTCGCTGGCTCGATGCCGGGCTCATGCTGCCCCTTGGCACGAGCGCAGTCACGGTGGGCTTCGGGCTGCTCATCACATTCAATCGGGCACCGGTCGATCTGCGAGGCTCAGCCGTCATCGTGCCGATCGCTCATGCGCTCATTGGGCTGCCGTTCGTCGTGCGGTCGGTGGTGCCCGTGCTGCGGTCCATCGACCCGCGGCAGCGTGATGCCGCGGCGATGCTGGGAGCGACGCAGGTGCAGACGTGGTGGTCGATTGATGCGCCGCTGCTTCGTCGTGGGTTGCTGACGGGTCTGGCGTTCGCCTTTGCCATCTCTCTCGGCGAGTTCGGCGCCACGTCGTTTCTCATTCGCCGCGGGAGCCCGACGTTGCCGACACTCATCGGGGAACTGTTGGGTAAGCCCGGCGTTGCCAACAATCAGCAGGCGTACGCGTTGGCCGTCATACTGGCCATTGTGACGGCCGTCGTGATGGTGCTGGTGGACGCGCTCAACACGCGAGCCGTGACCGACCGTGCTTGAGGTCGATGGCGTCAGCGTGCGGTTCGGTGATCGGGTCGTGCTTGACGATGTTTCGCTCACCGTGAACGACAGCGAGATCGTCGGCCTGCTCGGCCCGAGCGGTTGTGGCAAGAGCACGCTGTTGCGCGTGATCGCTGGCCTACAGCCGATCGAACGTGGAGTGGTGCGATGGGACGGCAAGGACCTGGTCGACGTGGCGGCCCATGCCCGAAGCTTCGGATTCGTGTTCCAGGATCAGCAGTTGTTTCCCCACATGGACGTGGCCGCCAACGTCGGCTTCGGGCTCAAGGTGGCCCGAACGGCCAAGCCCGACATTGCGAAGCGAGTAGCGGAGCTCCTGGAATTGGTCGGGCTTCCCGGCTACGAACGCCGCTCGATTGCGACCCTGTCGGGTGGGGAGGGCCAACGCGTCGCGCTCGCTCGGGCGCTGGCGCCTCAGCCGCGTCTCCTTCTGCTCGATGAGCCGTTCTCGGCGCTCGACCGTGAGTTGCACGACCGCCTCGCGGATGAAGTGCGCGGCCTGCTCAAGCAGCTCGGAATGACGGCGATCCACGTCACGCACGACCCGGACGAGGCTGCGGTGGTGTGCGACCGGGTCATCCGTCTCGCCAGCTCCTCCACCTGAGTATGGTCACGTCATGACTCGTGTTGATCTCGCTTTGCTTGTGCTGCGTCTTGCGCTCGGACTGACCATGGCGTTGCATGGGGCAAACAAGATCCGCGGAGGTATCGAGAACACCGCCGGATGGTTTGGCTCGATCGGCATGAGGCCGCCGCTGGTGCAGGCGTGGACCGCGGCGCTGACCGAGATCGGTGGCGGGCTCATGTTTGCCGCCGGGCTGCTGATGCCCCTGAGCGCGGCCGCGATGATCGGTCTGATGGTGGTGGCTTTCGTGGTTGCTCACCGGCAGAATGGGTTCTTCATCTTCAATAAGAACCAGGGATGGGAGTACGTGTTCATCCTCGGCATCGTGGCCTTCGCGGTCGGAACGATAGGCGCCGGGAAGTACTCGCTTGATCACGCGCTCAAGATCAACTGGCACGGGTGGACGCCGATGTGGCTGACGCTGGGTGTTGGCATCATTCCCGCCCTGCTCATGCTGGCAGCGTGCTATCGGCCGCCGGCCAAGCCGTAGTTACTCGGCCCCAACAGCTTGCAGGATGTTGAGCTTGCTGGCCGTCGATGCAGGGCGCAGCGCGGCGATGATGCCGGCGAGGCCACCGAGCAAGATGATGACGACAGCCTGACGCACCGGCACACTGAACAGCAGGTTGTTGTCCCGCCCGAGTCCGTGGATGATGGCCCACCCGAACGCGATGCCCAACACGGTGCCACCAAGCGTGCCGAGCAGCGCAATGATCACCGCTTCCCACCGCACCATCGAACGGATCTGCGGACGTGATGCTCCGACGGCACGCAGCAGGCCGATTTCGCGGGTGCGTTCGAACACCGAGAGCTGCAGTGTGTTGCTGATGCCGATGAGCGCGATGACAATCGCCAGTGCCAGCATGCCGACGAAGATTGACAACAGTGCGTTCACTCGACCCGAGATGCTCGTCTTCAGATCGTTCTGGTCCTGCACCTGCGCCGTCGGGTACGGCTTGGCCACGGCTTCGATCGCGGCTCGTCCGGACGCAAACGGAACGCCCGACTTCAGCTTGATGAACACCTGTCGTTCGCGCGGCTTGGCGGTAACGATGTCATCGACCGACTTCGGGATGATCATGTCCGCGTCGAGCAGATCGGTGGCCAGGAACCGCGCCGAGATGGTGAACGTGTGATCGCCTGAGTCGGGATACGTGGCCGTGAGGCGATCACCGATCTTCCAGCCTCGTTCGGTCGCCTTGGCGTCAGCGACAGCCACCTGATCACCGGCCAGTTCGGAGATCGAACCGGCGGTGATGGTGAGTTTGAGTACCTTGCCGAGCGCGACCGGGTCGGTGGCCAGCAGCGTCTCGCGTTGTCCGTTGACCGGAACATCGGTGAGACGGATCGGCACCACGGCATCGACCTCCGGCAGTTTGGCGATGCTGTCGCCGAGTGCCGGGCTGAAGCCTCCGTTACGTCCGCCCAGACCGGTGATGGCGATGTCACCGACGAACGACCGGTCGATCTGATCGTTGGTGGTGGCTGTCAACGACGACGCAATCACCGCAAAGAAGCTCACGACTGCCACACCGATCAACAACGCGGCCGCGGTGCCCGCCGTGCGCCGGGGGTTGCGGATGGCGTTCTGGCGGGCCAGATTGCCGCTGATGCCTCGGAATTTGGTCAGGGGGAAACCGATGAAACGACTGATGGGTCCGGCCAGAACCGGTCCGAGAATCACCATGCCGATCAGAGCGAGCGCAGCACCGATACCTATCGGGTTTGACGCTTTCTGCATTACGCCGCGCACCACCAGCACCAAACCGAAAGCCGTGACAATGAAGCCGACGATTGCTCGCCAACGAGACTGGTTCGACGTGTCGATGGCTGCTTCGCGAAGTGCTTCCATCGGTGCGATGCGAGCGGCACGAATGGCCGGAAGCAGGGCGGCCAGCATGGTGACGGCCACGCCCACCAGCATGCCGATGATCATGGTGTTCGGCTTCATCACCAGACCGCCGGGCGGGAACTTGATGCCTCCGGAGGCCAGCAGGCGGCGCAACATCGACCCGAGGAACAGCCCTCCGCCAACACCAAGCGCGGACGAAATCACGCCCACGATGGATGCCTCAATCAGAATCGATCCGAGTACCTGTTTGCGCGCCGCACCGAGTGCCCGCAGGAGTGCCATTTCACGGGTGCGTTGCGCGACCACGATGGAGAACGTGTTGTAGATGACGAACGCGCCGACGATGATCGCGATGAATGCAAAGGCCGACAGCACTGACGTGAACCCGGCCAAGCGCTGCTGGATACTGCTCTGCGTTTCCACCGTGAGGGCGGCACCGGTGATGGCTTCGACGCCTGTTGGCAGGGTCGGCGTGATGCGTGCCGCAAGTTCATCCTGCGTCACACCAGGGGACGCTTGGACCAGGATGCCGTCGACCTTGCCAGCGGCGCCGAGCAGGTTCTGCGCCGATGCAAGGGTGAAGAGTGCGTCGGTGCCTCCCAGCCGGCTGTCCTCCTTGCCGAAGGTGACGATGCCGGTGATATGGAACACGGTGGGATCGGGTACGAGGATGGTGATCGGATCGCCCACTCCGAGGCCGGACGTTTTGGACGACGCCTTGTCGATCACGACATCGTCATCCTTCACCGGCGCAGTTCCCGCCGCGAGCTTGAACGGATTCAGCGTCGCGTCGGTGCGCCATGACGTACCCCGGCTCGGGATGCCGCGGCCGCCGCTGCCGAGCACCTTGCCGTCCTTGCCCACCATGCGAATGCCGTTGGCCTGCACTTCGCCTTCGACTGCGGCGACGCCGGGCAGCGCTCGCAGCTGATCGATGATGGCCTGGTCGATGCGATCACGCTGACGGCCGCCACCGAAACCGCCGCCCCGTTGCCCGCCGTTGTCGGTCCGGGCGTGGCGCACGTAGGTGTCGACCGACGCATTGCCCGTGGACAACACGCTCTGGAACGAGCGCTGCAGCGTGTCGGCCAAGACCAAGGTGCCGCAGAGGAACGAAATGCCGAGCACCACGGCCAGCAACGTGGAGAGGAATCGCCGCCGATGGCTTACTAACCCCTTGAGCGCTACACGAAACACAGCAGACCGCCAAAAGAAAGCACAGAGCACCCTACGAGACGCCCCACGATGTCTGGGTGCGTCCGAGACAGTTCACAGGAAACTCTTACGAGTCCGGCCGCGCCCACATCTCAAGCGCACGGAACGTTGCTTGCCTACCTACTGGTCGGTAGGCTGTTCGCTCATGAACAACGACGCATTCCTGGTCGAACTTGAGCCGGTGGCCGAGAAGCTGCTCAATCGCCACCTCGCGACCACCAAGGAGTGGTTTCCCCACGAGTTGATCCCGTACCACCGCGCCCGTGACTTCGAAGCCGGTGAGGTCTGGAGCGAGGATCAGACCGACGTCGGTGGCGCCATCCTCACGCCTGCGGTGCGCAGCGCCCTGCTGCTCAACCTGCTCACCGAGGACAACCTCCCGTACTACTTCCGTGACATCGAGCGCATGTTCGGTACCGAGAACGCGTTTGGCGTGTGGGCCCGTCGCTGGACGGCCGAAGAGGGTCGTCACGCCATCGTGATCCGTGATTACCTCACCGTCAGCCGGGCCATTGACCCGACCTTCCTTGAACGCTCTCGTATGGCCCAGGTCTCCGGCGGTGAGGTGCCACAGCCCGAGTCACCCATCGAAGGCATGGTGTACGTCACCCTGCAGGAATTGGCGACACGCATCTCCCACCGCAATACCGGCAAACTCATCGGTGATCCCGTCGGTTACGAGGTGATGGCCCGCGTTGGCGCCGATGAGAACATGCACTTCCTCTTCTACCGGGACCTCACAACGGCGGCTATCGAACTGAACCCGTCGCGGCTGGTGATCGCTATCGATGACGTCGTGCGCAACTTCGCCATGCCGGGTACCGGCATTGCTGACTTCAACAAGCATGCTGCCCGCATCGCCGAGGCCGGAATCTACGACCTGAACTTGTTCTGCGAGCAGATCCTGCAGCCGGTCGTCATTCGTCACTGGGGCCTCGAGAAGCTTGAGGGTCTGACAGCCGAAGCCGATGAGGCCCGCACGCGGGTGCTGGCACATATGGAACGCCTGAGCAAGCTCAGCCAGCGCCTCGTTGCGCGTCGGGCCAAGCACGCATCGCCTGCCCTCGCGGGCTGATTGAACGGGCGCTGCCGTGCCAGCGCGGCCAAACTGAGCGGATGGCAGAACTTCTCGGCACACTGAACGCTCTGACGCCCGGTATGGCGCTCGTGTTCGGAGGCAATCGGGTAACCCGCGTCAGCCACGAATTGGCCGCTGGCTTCGGTTCCGGTGACCGGCTGGTCGTTGTGCAGACCACGGGCGATCTGTTGCACGTGCCCGCCACCGATCAGGCCCTGGTCGATGCGGCGGTGTCAGCTGCGCACGACGCGTTCCTGCAGCTCAATGACGTGAGCGACGACCAGATCACGGCGTTCTACGACCGCTTCGCAGCCCGTCTCGAGGATGACGATTCATTCGCTCCGATCCTCACGGCCAACGCGGCTGATGTCGACGTTGCCCGGCAGGCCGGACGCAGCACCACACGGCTTGAGCTCAGCCCGTCGATGCGCGCCGGAATGGTCGCCGGTCTCCGAGGCTGGCGTGACACTGCACCGCTGCGTGGACAGATCGTAGAAGCGGTCGAGCATGACGGCTGGCGTATCGAGCAACGCAAGGCCGGCCTCGGCGTCATTGGGTTCGTGTTCGAAGGGCGACCCAACGTTTTTGCCGACGCAGCGGGTGTGTTGCGTAGCGGTAACGCCGTGGTCTTCCGCATCGGTCGTGACGCGCTGGGCACGGCCCGAGCCATCGTGGAGCATGCCCTCCGGCCGGCGCTCGCGGCAGCCGGCCTGCCGGTCGGTTGTGTACAGCTGCTCGACACACCGTCTCGAGCTGGTGGTTGGGCGTTGTTCTCCAACCCCCTCGTCGCCTTGGCGGTCGCCCGCGGGTCGGGTCAGGCCGTGGAACAGCTGGGTGCGGTTGCTCGCCAGGCGGGCATCCCGGTGAGCCTCCACGGCACGGGCGGCGGATGGATGGTGACGGGCGTGGCCGCGGACGCAGACGTGTTCGCTGCCGCGGTTGGCCACTCGCTCGATCGCAAGGTGTGTAATACGCTGAACGTCTGTTGCGTACTGCGTTCACGAGCGGACGATCTTGTGCCACGGTTCCTTGCTGCCATCGAGCAGGCGGGCCAACGCCGCAACTGCGCCACAAAGTTGCATGTGCAACTATCGGCTAAATCATTTGTGCCCGATGCCTGGTTCGAGCGCGAGGTCACCATCGAGCGAGCCGAAGGTGGCGTGATGGAGAACCAGGCCGAGGTGCTGGCCGACGACATGTTGGGCCATGAGTGGGAGTGGGAAGGCAGCCCCGAAGTCACCCTTGTCGTTGTTGAAAGCGTGGAGGAAGCGGTTGCGCTTTTCAACGCTCACAGCCCCCGGCTCGTTGCCAGTCTTATCTCCGACGACCCGGCCGAACAGCAGACGTTCTACGACCGGATCGACGCGCCGTTCGTCGGCAACGGCTTCACCCGCTGGGTCGACGGCCAGTTCGCCCTGCTGCGCCCCGAACTCGGTCTGTCGAACTGGGCCAACGGCCGTTTGTTCGCTCGTAGCGGCGTGCTTTCAGGCGACTCGGTCTTCACCGTTCGTACCCGCATGTACCAGACGAACCCGGAACTGCACCGTTCATAAAGGGTGCTGACGAGCCGGTCGAGGGATCTTGGTGACCATCACGAAGACGGTGCCAAGGAACAACAACGCAATGCCCGCCGCCAGGAACCAGCCCGGATTGCCTCCGGTGGCAGGCATCGGCTCGGCTGAGGTGGCCAGGACCTCCGGTGCGATTGCGACCGGTGGTGTCGTCGCCAGACCGATCGCAGGTCCGGCGGTCTGCTCGCCCCGTTCGCCCAGTCGGAATTCCTCCGCAGCAGTGGTGCGCCTACCGCCCGCCGCCGGGCCGCCGACGGCAAAGGCCGTGGCGTCAACATTGAGCTGGTACCGGTCGAAGGGGGCAAGGTAGAGCCTTAACTGGCCGTGTTTGCCGTCGAGCAGTCCGCTCGTGACCGTTGCACTGGTCGCCGTCTGTCCGGCGACACTGACGGTGAGGCGAACGCCGTCGAGCAGGACCTCCGATGGTTGTTGGATGCCGTCGCCGTTGTCGTCGGCGAACACCGCAACCGTCACCGAGCGCCAGGCCGCCAGCAGCGTGAGGTCGCCTAGCGCACCGGGCAGCGCTGAGGTGGTCGACAGCCGCTCGCTGAGCGCCGGTTGCGGATTGGCTCGATCAAGCCACACCACGCCAGCGTTGCCCGTCGCACCGGTCGAGCGAGCGGTGGCGGCCAGTTCGTCACCGGGTAGACCCCAGACCGAACCGGGCGACGATGCCACGGCCCCCAGAAGGCCGGGTGTGCGAACGGTTGCGTCGACCGCAGAGCGACCGACGAACGGATCCGACCAACCGACCCCCACCGGCGCGGCTCGGACCACGAGGCCTTCATCGCCAGCCGTGGCGAGCGTGGTGGTGTCAGCGCCGCGGTTGCGGAAGCCGAGGAGGAGCGCTCCACTCTCGGCGACGTCAAGGTGGGACAGCAGCAGTTGGCGTGGCGACGGAAGTGCCGTCGGTCCGTTTGGAGCCCAGTGGCGCGCCACCCGGAACGGTCCGGTCGGCGGTCCAAAGGTGGTCTGCAGAACAGGAGATGTCGACCAGGTTTTGGCTTCGAGGTCGAATGCCCACACTGCAGCCGACACGTCTTGGTCCAGCCCAGATGTCTCGGCGGTACAGATCGTGCCGAGCAGCAAGCGAGTGCCGCTCACGTAGAGCGCTCCCGGTTGAAGGTCGCCGGGATGCCCCGCACACGTGTCGGCCGCAGCTATCGCAGGCAGGGTGGGCAGCGCGGTCGGGGTGACGGTGGTGGCCCAGGTATCGAGTTGGTACACGAGGCGGTCGTGCAGGTTCACCACGTAGAGCTGATGTTCGGCCGGATCGAGAACGAGCGAGCCGAGCGAGGTGTGGCCGGGCACGGTGCTGCCCGCGTGGGCGTTGGGGATGGTTGCGAGCGTTTCCACGGTGCCGTTCGCGCCACGCACGAGAACGCCGCCGGGACCGGCTTGGCCGTAGCGGGTGCCGACCTTGGCGAAGGCGGCGTAGAACGAGCGGGCCTGCTGGGCGGCCAGCGGTGCGGCCCGGTTCGTGCCCGATGCGTGGGCGACGCCGAACACGGCGCCCGTCGCCGACACGGCGGCCCGAACGTCTTGTGCCTTCCCTCGTCGGAACACCACCGCACTCGCCCCCGTGTTGTCGGTAGCGGGCGAGAACACGGTCACCTCATACGCCGGACTGCCCGTGGCATTCGTTGCGGACAGGTCATCGACCAGTACTGCCACCGGGCTGCTGCCGTCATCCGCGGCGCGGATGCGCGCCAAAGCGGGGTCACCTATCCAGGTGAGTCCGACGCCGATCATCGCCGAAACAGCAAGGCAACGCCGAAAAAGAGAGAAGTACTGTGCCCAACTCCGACCACGTAACCAAGGACAGCCGAGACGACCCAGGCGTGGAGTTAAGAAGGCAACAAGTTCCGATCAGGCTTTGTTGGAGCGCGAGGTCAGCCAACCGGCGACGGTGACGAGGCCCGCTGAGGCGGCCAGCCAGAACTCGTAGCGCCCGGCGATCGGGTGGCGGTGACCGAAATCGATGGCTGCGCCGATGGCGAGCACGAAGGTGCTGAGGGCACTGAGGGCGACCACGTTCGGCCGTTTCCGAAGGGCACCGAATACCGTTAGAACGGGGCCAACCCAAAAGATGGGCAGGAATCGCCCCTGGATGGTGGGGTGATCGACGATCTGGGCGGCGGCGGTTGTGAGGCCGAGGCCGGTCAACACACCCAGCCAGCCCACCACGAGAAGGATGGTGTTCGCCTTGGACGATTTGGCGGCCAATGTCGTTGCCTCATCGACTGGGCCGACCTCGGCTACGGGATCGGCCGTAATCGGCGGCGGGGCGTCCATGGCGAGTCAACACTACCCTGCGACTCGGCGGCTTCTGGGGCGCTCGACCCCACATTTCCGAGGCGCTCGGATACTCTTACGGGATGGACCCGGTTGCGCCGTCCGAGCCCCCCTTCAAGTTGCTCACCATCTTCTACCCCATGTGGAACGAGGAGGAGTACCTTCACCGCGCCCTCGGGGCCGGTCGCGAAGCCTGCGACATCCTGCTCGCGCAGGGCGAAATCGGTGACTATGAACTGCTGATCGTGAACGACGCGTCTACCGACGCAACCGGGCGCATGGCCGATGAACTGGCCGCTACCGACCGACGCGTCCGTGTCGTGCACCACCCGGTCAATCGCAAGTTGGGTGGCTCCCTCAAGACCGGCTTTGCCGAGAGCCGTGGCGATCTCATCCTGTACTCGGATGCCGATCTGCCCTTCGACATGGATGAACTGCAAAAGGCCTGCCGGGTCATGCGTCACTACGAAGCCGACATCGTGTCCACCTACCGCTTCGACCGCACCGGCGAAGGCTACGTGCGCGTCGTCTACTCGTTCTTCTACAACACGCTCGTCAAAGTGCTCTTCGGTGTGAAGATGCGCGACGTCAACTTTGCGTTCAAGCTCGTGCGCAAGCGCGTCTTCGACCATGTGAAGCTTGAGAGTGAAGGCAGCTTTATCGATGCCGAGCTGGTCATCCGTGCCCAGCGTTATGGCTACCGGGTCGTGCAGTTCGGGGTCGACTACTTCCCTCGCACCCGCGGGGTCTCCACCCTGTCGTCACCTGCCGTCATCGTGAAGCTTCTGCGCGAAATGTTCCAACTGCGACGTCAACTCCGTGACATCCAGCCGATTGAGGCGTAACCCGCTGGTGTCCGTTCAATATCGGTTTCACGCTCTGCGTTCGGTATCCTCGACGTCGTAATGCGGCCCCGACCTTGCTCTCTCTCGAATGCAGCGCGCTTGGGCGCGTGTACGGCGCTGCTCGTACTCGCGGCCTGCTCGCCGAACACATCCACCGCCTCGCCGGCTGCGGCTCCGTCTGACCTGCCGCCAGCCGCCGGAGTCGAGGTGGTCACCGACCCGTCCGCCCCACCAACAGCCCCTACCGCCGCTGCGGAGACCACGACGACGCTTCCGAAGACCACCATCTCGCGCACGCTGGAGAAAGGTCTGGCTGCTGCCGAAGACGTGAGGGTAGTGCAGCAGCGGCTGAACGATCTCCATTTCGACGTCGGCGTGGTCGATGGCATCTACGGCGCCAACACCGAAATGGCCGTGTGGGCGTACCAGTCGCTCATCATGAACCTCAGCGGCAAAGACGTCACCGGCAAGGTCACGCCCGAGCTGTGGACCCGTATGCAGGATCCGCTCGGTCTTCCGCAGTTCCGCCCCGACGCATCACCAACACACGCAGAAATCTTCCTCCCGGCCCAGACCATGGTGCTCTATGCCGACCGTGAGTTGCGACTCATCACCCACATCTCAAGCGGATCGGGTAAGCAGTGGTGTGACGAACTCAAGAACGTCCCCGCTTGGCCGGGTGCCACAACCACCACCGTGCCGCCGGGTCAGAAGAACCCCCGGTATTGCGGCACGTCAACCACGCCCGGTGGAACCTTCAAGGTGTACCTGAAACGATCGGACTGGGTCGATATTCCGCTCGGCCGGGTGTACAACCCCATCTCCTTTAACGCCGGCATTGCCATCCACGGCTACCCCGAGGTTCCGAAGAACCCTGCATCGCACGGATGCGTGCGAGTACCCATGCATATCGCAAAGTATCTTCCCGGGATACTGCGCACGGGCGATCAAATCTTCGTGTGGGACGGTGTGAAGGAGCCCGAGGTCTACGGCAACCAGAAGCCCCCGGCCGACGAGCGAGACCCCACCGATACCACCGTCGTCACGACAACAACGACCACGATCAAGCCGACGACAACGGTGGCTGGTACCACCACGACGAAGCCAGCTGCGCCCACGACCACCTTGCCGACGGCCACGACGGTGAAGCCTGTGCCCGTTCCGACAACCACGGTACCGGTCACGGTTTCCCCCACCACGGGTCCGCCGCCACTCGCCTCCACGACCACGCCACCCACGTCGGTAAAGGCCGCGACGGTTACCGCAGCCGCCGCTGACGCACAGGCGGCAGCAAGTCCGTAGGCGTTCCATCACAGTCTGTTCATATCCGGTGGAGGCCCAGGCCAGACTCCCTGGCGATCTGGCTGCCGGATTGCAGCATTTTCAACGACCGGCTCAGGAGATTCTGCTCGGCACCTTCGAGCCGAGTGGGCTGGTCTAACGTCACAGGGTTTTTAATCCCCATAAAGTTGATCAAGTTAGTCGGGATTTGATACAACAGAAGGCGTGCTCATCGCCCAAGCGTTCCTCCATATCGATGGCGGACTCGTCGTAGGTGGGCTTTTGGGCGGTTTCCTGGTCGGATTGACCGGTATGGGCGGTGGCGCGCTGCTCACGCCCATGCTGGTCCTGATCTTCCATGTGTCCCCGCTGGCGGCTATTTCGAGCGACCTGGTGGTGTCATTGGCCATCAAGCCCGTCGGAGCCGCCGTGCACGCCAAGCAGCGCACCGTGCGACGGGACATCGTGAAATGGCTGGCGCTCGGCTCGGTGCCAACCGCGTTCGCCGGCGCGGTTCTGTTGGACGTCATCGGCGCCAAGCGCACGCATCGCCCCCTTGAGATAGCGCTGGGCATCACGCTGGTTACCGCTGCCGCGGCAATGACACTGCGCATGTGGATGGCCTACCGCCGCCGCCACGGCATGGTCTCGACCTTGCCGACATTGGTTCGCCCGTGGCCGACGCTGGCCATCGGCTTGGCCGGTGGACTTATCGTCGGGCTCACGTCGGTCGGCTCCGGTTCGCTCATGCTCGTGCTGATGATGTGGGTGTACCCGCGTCTCACGTCGGCCGAACTGGTCGGTACCGATCTGGCTCAGGCCATTCCGCTCGTCGCTTCAGCTGCGCTCGGTCACGTGCTGTTCGGCCAGGTGCAGATCGCCGTCGTTGGCGCCCTGCTCATTGGTGCCTTCCCCGGGGTCTGGCTGGGCAGCCAGGTGTCATCGCGTGCTCCCGATCACGTCATTCGTCCCGCCTTGGCCACGGTGCTCGTCGCCACCGGCCTCAAGATGCTGCGCTTTCTGTAAGGAGAAACATGCCTCTTCCTGATCTCGCGGAGCTCGCCCGCGTCAACGTTTCGCTCGAATCAGCCCACCCACGCGACATCGTGCAATGGGCGTTCGACACGTTCGGTGATGGCCTGGTGTTCACGGCCAGTTTCGAAGATGCGGTGCTGGTCGACGTCGTTGCTCGTGTCGCGCCACTGGCTGACATCGTGCTGCTCGACACGCAGTATCTGTTCGCCGAGACGAAGTGGTTCGCCGACGAACTGATCCGTCGCTACAACCTCAACATTCGTGTCGTGCATCCTCAGCCCGAGGTCGTGCCCGACAATCTCTGGCAGACCGACGTGGAGGGCTGCTGCCAGATTCGCAAGGTCGAGCCGCTGCAGCGTGCGCTTGCCGGCAAGGCTGCGTGGATCACTGGTGTGCGTCGCGTGGATGCGCCCACCCGTGCCAACGCACCGATCGTCAGCTACGACCTCGGCCGGCAGTTGGTCAAGATCAACCCCCTCGCCACCATGACCGACGAGCAGATGGCGCTCTATGAGCAGCTGGAAGATCTGCCGCGAAATCCGCTGGTGGAACGCGGGTACTTCTCTATCGGGTGCTGGCCGTGCACGCGGCCGGTGGCGCCGGGTGAAGATCGTCGGGCGGGCCGCTGGTCCGGTCAGGCCAAAGTTGAATGTGGGTTGCACGTATGAGCGTCGCCAGCCTTGTTCGCGGTCTTGAGGATGAGGCCATCACCATCATCCGCGAAGTCACGGCCGAGTGCGCGTCACCGGTGCTGTTGTTCTCGGGCGGCAAGGACTCTGCGGTCCTGTTGCACACCGCGGTCAAGGCGTTCGCTCCGGGTCGGCTTCCGTTCCCGGTCATGCATGTCGACACCGGTCACAACTTCCCCGAGGTGATTGCCTATCGAGATGCAGAGGTTGCACGCCTCGGCGTCGAGCTGGTCGTGGCCAGCGTGCAACAGTCGATCGACACCGGCCGAGCAGTCGAAGAAGCTGGCCCTCGGGCAAGTCGTAACCGACTGCAGTCCGTGACGCTGCTCGATGCAATTGCCGAGCACCGTTTCGACGCGGCCTTTGGTGGCGGTCGTCGGGATGAGGACAAGGCGCGGGCGAAAGAACGCATCTTGTCGTTCCGTGACCAGCACGGCCAGTGGGATCCGCGCAATCAGCGGCCCGAGCCGTGGAACATGCTCAACGCCCGCATCCGCAAGGGTGAACACCTTCGAGCGTTCCCGCTCAGTAACTGGACCGAGCTCGACATCTGGCGCTACATCGCGGCCGAGGGCATCAAGCTGCCGTCGATCTACTTCTCCCACCAGCGCTCGGTGGTGAAGCGTGACGGCATGTTGCTCGGTATCGGTGGACCGGTGGTAGCTGAGCCGCACGAAACCACTCGGGTCGAAACGGTTCGCTACCGCACGGTTGGCGACATGAGCTGCACTGGCGCAGTGCTCTCGGATGCCACCAACATCGATGACATCATCGCCGACGTTGCTGCCTCTCGAATCACCGAGCGGGGCGCCACCCGGGCCGACGACACCATCAGTGATTCCGCCATGGAAGACCGAAAGAAAGAGGGCTACTTCTGATGACTGCGATCGCACAACTCCGCATCGCCACGGCCGGTTCGGTTGACGACGGCAAGTCGACGCTGATCGGCCGTCTGCTGCACGACACCAAGTCAGTCTTTGAAGATCAGCTGTCGGCCGTCACCAAGGCCAGCCGCCGTTACGGCGACGGCAGCGTCAACCTGGCGCTGCTTACCGACGGCCTTCGGGCCGAGCGCGAGCAGGGCATCACCATCGATGTGGCCTACCGCTACTTCGCTACGCCGGCCCGCAGCTTCGTGGTGGCCGATACACCGGGGCATGCGCAGTACACCCGTAACATGGTCACCGGCGCGTCGGTGGCCGACGTGGCCATCGTGCTGCTCGACGCCCGCCACGGCATGGTGGAACAGACCCGCCGTCACACCTTCATTGCCGCGCTGCTCGGCGTGTCGAGCATCATCGTGGCCGTGAACAAAATGGATCTCATCGACTGGGACGAAGCCGAGTTCAAGGCCGTGTCCAAAGAGTTCCTCGGGTTTGTCGAAGCCCTGCCCCATCCAGTTCCGGTCACCCTCATTCCGGTCTCCGCCTTGCATGGCGACAACGTAGTGGAACGTTCTACCCAGTCACCCTGGTACGACGGACCGACCTTGCTTGAGCTGCTCGAAACCTTCCCGGTGGGCGAGCGCGACGTCGTCGGTTCGCGTCTTGAAGTGCAGTGGGTGATCCGCCCCAACACGCGCGAACACCCCGACTATCGCGGTTACGCCGGTCGACTGTCCGGCGGCACGCTGCGCGTGGGTGATGAGGTCACGGTGCTACCGGCCGGTCACACCACCACCGTGTCCGGCCTCGATCGTGGTGGCGTGCCTCTTGACGAAGCTCATGCCGGTGAGGCGATCTCGGTGCAGTTGGCGACCAAGCTCGACATCAGCCGCGGTGACGTCATCGTGGCGGGCAACGCAGCGTTGCAACCGTCAGTGGTCACCGATGTGGTGGTCGATCTCTGCTGGATGATTGACCGACCGCTGGAACTCGGCAGCCGTTGGTTCCTCAAGCAGGGCGGCCGTCAGGTGCGGGCCACCGTTGCAGCCGTCGTGCATCAGCTCGATGTCAGCACGCTTGATGAAGTTGCCACCAACGGGCTCGGCCTCAATGACATCGGACGGGTGCGTCTCACGCTCACCGAGCCCATCGTGGTCGACCGCTACGTCGATCACCGCGACGGCGGCCGCGCCATCCTGATCGATGAAGCCACCAACACCACCGCAGCTGCCGCGGTGTTGGTGGCCTTCGAACGAACCAGCGTTTAGCGCAGGGTGCGTGGCTTGCGGGCCACGAGCACCATTGCGGCGCCAAGGCCGAAGAGCACCAGGCCGAGTGTGAGCGGGCCGCGGGTACGTGAACCGGTGGCCGGCAACGGCCCCAGCACCAGACTGACACGCACGTCGTTGTTGGTTGGTGTATTGGCGGGGTTGGTGTTGGTGTCCGGCACGGCCAGCACGTTGGATTCGAGCACGTCATTGGGCGCTGGTTTGATGTACGCCACGTTCGCCAGCGACGACGACGCCGTGGCCGTTGCGCTGATGCGAGTGGTGACCGTGATCGTGCCGCCGTCGGCTCCGTTGGCCAGACCCGTGGTGCTCGTGCAGGTCGCACCCGTGCAGTTGTAACCGGTACCCGTCATGGACACCAACGTCAGATCGGTTGGCAGCACGTCGGTGACCGACCACCCGGCCAAGGCGTCGGCTGGACCGTTGTTGTGGGGCGTCAGCTCAAACGTGGCGATGTCACCGGCGCGAAGCAACTCGGTGCTGATCAGCTTCTTCGTGACCATGAGGTCGATGGAGACGAAGCCGGCATCAATGCTGGGATCATCAGGTGTCGTTGCCGAGTTCGTACCCGATGCCGGTGCCGTACAGGTCGACACACCGGTTGCCGGATCGGGGTTCGAATCCAACGTTCCCCCTGCCGCGGCAACGGTCTTTTCGGTGGGTGTGAAACCGGCCTTGGTGAACGTGACCGAACAGGCGATGCTGGCCGTGATGCCGGTGAAGGAGTAGAAGCCGACAGCGTTGGTGGTCGTCGTGCCGAGGGTGGCGCCTTCGGCGTCCTTCAGCGTGACGCTGACGTCAGCCAGCGGCGGTTCGCCGGCATCTTGCGTCCCGTTGCGGTTCACGTCGATCCACGTGTAGTCACCGATCGACACGGGCTGCGGTGCAGCTGATGCTGGCACGAAGCCGGCGTCGAACGTGTAGTTGCGCGAGCCGGCCGGGAACGACTGGCCTCCAGCAGCGAGCAGACACTTGGTGGCATCCGCGTTTGAGTCGACGGAAGGGTCGGTGCCCTGCTTGGCCAGCGTGGGCACGTAGCCTGCGTAGGTCTCTCCGGTCGCAAACACACCTCCGGCGGTGTAGTTGGAGGCCGCGATGCACACCTGTACCTTCACATTGGCGTCGATCACCAGGGTCCAACGTCCGGTGGCGTCGGTCTGCACTACGGCCGCTGCGCTGGTGGCGGGGTCGATGATGGCGGCGCCGTTCATGTCCTTCACTTCGAGCAGTACGCCCGGAAGATTCGGTTCGCCAGCGTCCTGCAGGCCGTTCACGTTGGTGTCGATCCACGTGCGGTCACCAATCTCGGCGTAGCTCGCCATGTCAGACAACTGTCCCAGGCCGGCGCCCTTTCCGAAGGCGTATTTGTCGACGGCTCCGGTTCCATCGGCGGGGAAGGTCGAGCCGATCCAGAGGTTGTCGTTCGTCACCGCGGCGCCGCCGCGGATCATGAGGATTTGGCTGGTGCCGCTCGAAGGCGCCGAGTCGGGCAACCAGCCGAGTCCGGCCGAGTTGAAGGCACCCGGATCTTCGGTGGCGAGTACCGACTTGTTCCCAATAGGCGAACGGACCACGTGACCGAACGACGCAACCAGGTTGTTCTCGGTGGTCAGTGTGCCGATGTCGGTCCTGGCCGCTGCGACCAGATTGTTGCCCCAGTGATCAACGCCGTCGGCAGCAAGGGTGAGTAGCGGTGTCGATCCAAGACCGGCCGACGGCGTCTTCGACGCTTCCTTGATACTCATGAACGTCAGCTTGAGCGAGCCGGCGGAATCGATGGACACACCCGACAGGATCGAGCCCGTCAGCGTGTAGGTCGCAAACGCGGGTGCCGTCGGCGCCGGGTTGGTGACCACGATACCGGCGGCCGACGCCGGGCTCATGACGGTCTTCCATGTGTTGCCGACGTTGTCGTAGGAAGCAACGGCGAACTGCAACGCATCGGGTGAACTGGCGGCACCGATCTGGGTGAAACCAACCAGGGTCTGGCCGTTGTGGTTCGACAATGCGTACGGACGCCAGGACGAATCGGTGGCGAAGGCGGGCAGCGTCGCGATCTGTGTGAGCGTGCCAGTGCCGGTCGCGAGGATCGGGCCGGTGTAGAGGTGGCCATCATTGGCGTTGGCGGCAATGAGCTTGCCGTCATCGGTCAAGATGAGGTCGCCAATGCCGACGACCGACGAGGCATCAACGACGTTGGTGCCCGGTGCGGTTGACTCGCCCACCTGGCCGATAGGTGTGGCGCACGTCGACACGGCGGTGTCGGCGACGATGTATGACGACATGTTGGTCTTGTACTCGGTGGCCGTTCCGTCGCCCCAGTTGTTGGTGCAACCGGCCGGCCCGGGCAGCACCTTGGGCACGTATTGGGTGGCCAGCACCGCACCGGTGTCGTCAACGGTGGTGATAGCGCCCGGACCGTTGGGTGACTGCTTGTTGAGCGGCGCCGTCTTGGGCGCCGTGACGTAGAGGGCCGCACCGCTGGGAGAACTCGTGGGCGCAACGTAGGCCACGCCACCAATGGAGCCAGTGACATCGTCGTACGCAATGACCGTGTCCGTAGCGGCTTCGGCCGTCGACTTCAACGAGATGGCCTTGGTCGTTCGAACAGGATCGAGGTTGTACGGGACAATCGGCTCCTGCAGACCGCTGGCGATCGTGGGCACGGTCTGGGTTGCCAGGCTGAGGTGGCCGACGGGCACGCCCGCAGCGGCAGCCGGTAGTGCCAGTATGGGAAGGGCGGTGCCGCCTATCCCGAGGACGAGGGCGCCTAGTACGCGCCGAACCAATGAAGCCATGTTTGCCTGCCTCCAGTTGCGATTTGAGCCGCAAATCAATCGCATCGCCCGTCTTTGAGCGACCCGCTGTCTACTCCCGGTGGTGAGAATTTACACGAAACAGAAGCTTCTGAGGAGAACTGTGTTCGCGGGGAGCGGTTTGACGAGTCCGGAGGGCGGTAATTATGGACAGGAGTTGGTTGGTGGCGCACCGGCCCATCGGGTCGTTGCGAAGGCCAGCAGGTCGGTAAGTGCAGCCGGGATGACGTCGACGTGACCTTTGCCCGGATACACCTTGCGCTGGGAAATGACGCCGAGCTTGCAGTACTTGGTCTGCATCGCCGTGCTGACGTCGACGGGCACGGTCGTGTCGGCGTCTCCGTGGTAGATGAACAGCGGAATGGATGTGGCCATTTGCGCTGGGTTGTTCTCGGCGATGCGCTCGGCCCACCCGGGTGCCGTGGCCGAGCCGGCCGTGACGAGATCGGCCCCGGTGACGCCAGCGACGACGGGAGCCGCATCGCACGCGGCGACCACTTTGGCCAACAGTTCCTGACCCTTGGCGTTGAGCACGTCGTCGACGTTGAGTTCGGGGTAGCTCGCTTTGAGACCGGCAATGCCCGCCAGCGCGTAGCCAATCTGTGCGGCGTCGGTTGCCTTCGACAGATTGCCAAACGTCAGCTCGCCAGCCGGAGCACCGACCATGGCGCCAACGATCTTGAGTTCGGGGGCATACGTCGGGGCCAGTTCGGCCGCCCATGCTGCGGCGCCGCCACCCTGCGAATGACCCCACAGAAGAATCGGTGACGCCGACGTCGCCCCCAGGCTGAGTTGCTGCACCGCCCGCGCCGCATCAAGCACACCCTGGCCCTCGCTTCGACCAACAAGGTAGGCCGGATCGCCGGCGGTTCCGAGGCCCTCGTAGTCGGTAGCGACGAACACGGCGTTGGTTTGCGTGACGAGTGGGGCGAACGCCAGCTCGGGTGCGGTGCCGGCGGCGAACGCCTTTGAGGGCGCGCACTGGTCACCCATGCCAGCCGTGCCGTGGGCCCACGCGATGACGTTCGGTGCCGCGGCGGTGCCGTTGGCCGGCGCGATGACGACGCCGGACACAGGAATTGGTTTCCCGATGGCTGAAAGCGACCAGTACAGGATGGTGCGTCCAACGGTGCCGCTCGGCGCGGTGAACTCGCGCCACCAGATCAGCGTTCCGGGCTTGCCTGGATCCCCGGCCGGTGGTGTGTAGAACGCGTCGCCCGCGGGCCCGACCGGCGATGCCGTGGCGACCCGATCGGTTGCAGTCGACTGCGTTGGCGCGGCAGTTGTGGCCGGCGCGGTCGATGTGGTGGCGCCAACGGTCGTAGTCGGCGCAGCTACCGGCGGCGCCGCTGCCTTGGAGCTGCTGCACCCGGCGAGACAGGTCAGCGCTGCGAGAGCGATGGCCGCGCGACGGCAACTGGCAACGTTGAGTTGTTCCACGACATTCCTCCGAGAGCACGACCCGTGTGGGTCGGACTCGTCCACCGTAGGACCAACCTTCGGGGTACCGCATGGCAGGGGCCGAGGTTTTCGGTTCAATCAGCCGAAAGGATGACAGCCATCCCCAACACGTTCGCCAACAGCCCGCTTCGTTCGTCGGCGGCATACAACTCAAGGCTGAGATCCGTGGCGGTCGGCGCCTCCGCCACAATCTTCAGACCCTCTGCCGTTCGCTCGACTCGCACACCAGTGACCCGAGCGTCGTGGCGTCGATCAAGGCCGATGGCCACCCGCAGGATACCGGCCAGGGTACGAACGGTATCCTTCTGATCGTCGCGCAGGCGGGCGAACTCGGCGTGGTCGTTCTTCGGGAATCCCTTGCGGTGATAACGGGCGACAAGGGCGATGATGTCGATCTCGGCATCGGTAAGTCCGGCCAGCGCGTCGGAGTTCCGGATCATGTAGTAGCTGTGCAGATGATGCTTCGAGTGAGAGATGAAGAGCCCGACATTGGCCAGCATCGCGCCGGCTTCGAGGTACTCACGGCAGTCGTCAGGTAACTCGTGGAGCACTTGGGTGGCATCAAACAGGGCGGTGGCCAGGCGGGCAACCTGTTGGGCATGTGCGGGTTCATCGTCGCACTCCTCCAAAAGTCGGCGCACGCCTCGTCGCGAAATATCGCGCAGGTGGTGGAGTTCGTCGCCGTCGATGCGCGACACGGTGTCGAGCAGAATGCCTTCTCGAAGTGCGAAGTCGGAGATCACCAGTTTCTGAATGCCGAAGGCGTTCACGACCTCGTCGAGGATGAGGGCGCCCGCCAAGGAAATGTCGGCGCGCTTGGGGTCCATGCCCTCAAGGCCGGCGCGATCTTCTGGCCGGGTGTTCGCCAAGAGCTCGCATACATCGTGGATTTCGTCAGCGGTGATTTCGAAGCCGTTGTAGGTCCGCAACGGTTTCTGGCCGCGCAGACCCTGTGAGAGTCGCGCCACGGTCTCGGCCGATCCGGACGAGGCGATCGCGACCTCGAATCCGGCTCGCTCGACCGGCTGCTGGAACGGGGCGATGGCCGAGCGCACCCACGCGCGGCACGCCTTCTTCTCGCCGCCGCGGATACGGCCGTCGGCGAAGAAGCGATCGGTCAGGCGGACCGCGCCGATCTTGAAACTGCGGGCGTCGATCACCTCACCCTTGTGGCCGAGCAACAGTTCGGTGGAACCGCCACCAATGTCACACAGCAAAAGCTTGCGATCGAAGACGGGGAGTGCCTGCAAGACGCCGAGGTGGATGAGTCGGGCTTCCTCCACACCCGATACGACCTCAACCTCGACACCCGCTTCGTCTCTGGCGCGGTTGACGAACGTGCTGGCGTTGGTGGCTTCGCGCACCGCGCTGGTGGCGACGGCGCGCAGCGGCGCGCCAGCCCCGTCGGCCAGGAGCTTCATGCGGCGAAGGGCGCCGATGCCGCGGTCCATCGCATCGACATCGAGCTCTTTCATCTCGCCGGCACCCTTGCCGAGTCGCACCATTTCGCGTTCGCGGGTGATGACTTCGATACGGCCCGACGACGCGACCCGCGCGATGACCAGGTGGAACGAGTTGGTCCCTACATCGATTGCTGCGAGAAGTTGAGGTTTGGGGCCGCCGGTCATGGGCCTAGACCGTAGCGCTCAGGCCCCTGGCGTGGCTCCGAGACCGCCAAGTTCCCACAACAGACCAACGAGGGAGAACCCGTCCATCACCCGACCCGCGGCCACTTCTCGGCGGACTTGTTCCCACGGCACCCACTCGACACGTTCGGATTCGTAGGCGTCGGCTGGCTCTCCTACATAGCTTGCGCCATCGGCACGGAAGACGTGAAACAGCAGATCGCTGTGGCCGTTGCCGGGAGCGTAGGTCGTGAGCAGGTGTACCTGGCCGGGCCGCCACCCCGTTTCCTCCAGTACCTCCCGGGCGGCGGCGGAAGCGATGTCTTCGCCTTCCTCTACGCCACCCCCCGGGATTTCCCAGCCCCAGGTGTCGGTGATGAAACGGTGGCGCCACAGCAGCAGCACGCCGCGGTCGGGGTCGGTGACCACGGTTGCCGCCGCAGGCTTCATCCGCAGCACATGATGCTCAAACCGATCGTGTCCCGGGATCTCCACATCGACCAGCGCCACGTTCATCCACTCGCTCTCGTAGACGAATCTTTGGCCGTGCACTGTCCATCGCATCGCCGCAGCGTAGGTGTTGGCGCTACCGTCTGTGCGTGCAAATCGTGCTGCTTCGTCATGGCCAACCCGAGTGGGTAAAGGACGATCTCTGCGTCGTTGACCCCACGCTGAACGCCAACGGGTTCGCCCAGGCCGAGCTTCTGGGCAAGGCCATGGGTGACGAGCGGATCGATGAGTTCTATGTGTCGCCGCTGCTGCGGGCCCGGCAGACGGCCGCGCCACTGGCCACGATCATCGGGCGCGAACCGGTGATCGTCGATTGGCTGCAGGAATGCCGTGAGCCCGACTGGCACGGCGAACCGGCCCATATCGCGGCCGACGCCTACGCAGCCGAGCGGCTGGTGCTTCCCCACGAGCGCTGGAATGGTGTGCCCGGCGGTGAGACGATGCGTGAGTTCACCGTTCGCATCCATGAGGGTCTCACGGGTTGGTTGGCGTCCCACGGCATTCGCCGGGTCGACAGCGAGTTTCCCCTGTGGGATATCGACGCGCCGGGCCGCACCCTCGTCTGGGTCGCCCACGGCGGCACGAACACGGTGGCCATCTCACACCTGCTCGGGCTCACGCCGGTGCCCTGGGAGTGGGATCGCTTCCGCCTCGGTCACGCGTCGATCTGCCGCCTGGAAGCGCTCCCCGTACACGACCATTTCATCTTCAGTGTCACGCGACTTTCCGGCGTGGAACATTTGCCCGACAACCTGCGGACGATCTGATGGCCGATCCGCTCGAACGCCTGACGAATCTGCTGGCGGTGCTGTTGGAGACCAAGGTGCCGCTCTCTCTCGACCGGATCCTTCACAACATGGCGGGCCAGTACCCGACCGAAGCGTCGGCTCGTCGTGGCGCGTTCGAACGGGATAAGGGCGTGCTGCGCAGCCAGGGCATTCCGTTGCAGCAAACCGTGCTCGCCGACGGCGCCACCGGCTACTGGATCGACCGTGGCGCCTACGAGCTGGGTGACCTCGGGCTGACCGAGGAGGAGAAACGCGCCCTGCAGCTGGCGGTCGCGGCCGTGCGGCTTGGCGTGGAATGGGGTGACGATGCGATGCTCAAGATTGGCGGGTCCGACGGTTCGTTCGAGGCAACCGATATCACCGCAGCCCTCCCGTCCCTCCCGGCGTTGGCGCCGCTGTTCGACGCTCATCTCTCGCGGGCCACCACCACCTTTCGGTATCGCGGCAAAGAGCGACAACTCGATCCGTGGGGGCTCCTGTCCCGCGAGGGCTTCTGGTACGTCGTCGGGTTGGAGCACACCTCGGGGGAGCGGCGCACCTTTCGTGTCGACCGCATCGAGAGCGATGTCGAGGTCGGGGAAGGTGCCAGCTTCACCGTGCCTGACGGATTCGACCCTGCCACCGCGGTAATGGACGACCCCAAAGCCATCGGGGACGCCATCGGTACAAGTGCCAAGGTGCGGGTGGGTTCGTTACGCGCTCAACGCGTTGAGAACGAGGTTGGCGCGGGCAATGTCGATGAACGCGGCGCCGACGGATCGATCGTGGTGCGCGTGCCATGTGCCAACGTCGGTGCATTCCGCAGCTGGCTGTTCGGCTTGGGTGATCACGCAGAAGTGTTGAGCCCACCCGAGGTGCGCGCCGACATTGTGGCGTGGCTCGAACACATGGCGGGTGCGGCGTGAGTGGGCCGCAGGCAACCGCCGATCGTCTGCGTCGGCTGCTGGTGATGCTGCCCTGGTTGATGGAACGCGGTGAAGCGTCGGTGGCCGAAACCGCAAGCCGGTTCGGCGTGGGCGAGAAGCAACTCATTGCCGACCTTGAAAAAGCCTCGCTGTGCGGCCTGCCGCCCTATGTCGACGAGATGATCGACCTCTTCATCGAAGACGGCGTCATCCACATGGGCGTGCCCCGCTTGTTCACCCGCCCCCTGCGACTCACATCAGCCGAAGGGTTCTCACTGCTCGCCGCCGGCCGGGCTGCCATGGCCATGCCGGGCGCCGAGCCGGGCGGCCCCCTTGATCGCGCCTTGGGCAAGCTGGAGAAGACGTTGGGCGCGGCACCGAATGTCGCCATCGATCTGGAGCGTCCACCCTTCCTCGATCTCGTTCGCGCCGCCATGGAACAGCGGGAGTATCTGGCCGTCACGTACTACACGGCTCGGCGGGACGAGCGAACCGAGCGGGTGCTGGCACCGCAAGCGGTCTTTGCCAGTCAGGGCGATTGGTATGTCATTGCCGATGATTCGTTGTCGGGGGAGGAGCGTCGCTTCCGTATCGACCGTATCGAGGCGTGCCTCCCGCAGGGCCGCAACTTCGAGCATCGTGATGTGCCGCAACCCGACGCCACCTGGTTCGCGTCGTCGGCGGGAATGACGCCGGTGACACTTCTGGTGCAACCGGCGGGGCTGTGGATCACGTCGCGGTATCCGGTGCAGGCCGAACGTCGGCAGCCCGACGGTTCGGCCGAAGTTGACCTGCTGGTGTCGGGTGAACCCTGGCTCGAACGGTTGCTGCTTCGCCTGGCCGATAACGCGACGGTTGTAACGCCAACGAAGTGGACCGATCTTGGCCAACGCGCCGCGGCACGCGTACTGGCCCGTTACCGCTGACGTTTCAATCGGCGCCACCAACGCTTCTTTCGGCGGGGGCGCCCGGGGTTGGTCGTTGATCGATAGGCCCGGTGCGTAACGAGCGTGGTGCCGTCGAGCTGGGCGCTGTGAAGAAGACGGCCAAGCACTTCTGCCGTGGCGCGGGCATCGGCCAGCGCGTCGTGCGCGTTGTCGAGCGGGACATCGAGTCGACTACAAATGTCGGCCAACTTGTGACGCATCACCCGATCGGGGTCGAGTGAGCGCGAAAGATCGAGTGTGCACAGGCGGGCCGTGGGTTCCAACGGCACCCGCGCCCGCCGCATGGATCGGCGTACGAACGCCCAGTCGAAGTCGATGTTGTGCCCGACTACGACCGCACCCTCAAGCTGTCGGGCCAGCTCTGGCGCAACGACCCGGAACGCCGGTGCCGACTGGAGCGATGCCGCCGTAAGCCCGTGGACATGCGTTGGTCCGACGCGACCGAAGCGTGGCCGCACGAAGCTCGACCACTCGTTGACCAGGGCGCCGCTTGAGTCGAGTTCGACGGCGGCAACTTGCAGGATGCGGTCGCGGCGCGTGGACAGGCCACTGGTCTCGACATCGATCACCACGAAACGCGGCATCGCCATGGGGGAAGTGGTCTCGCCGCTCATACCCTCACCCTACGCAAGGGGTGCGCGAGAGTTCGCGTTACGGATTAGGCAGAGAGGGAGCGGGCGCGAATGCCGATGGGGGCCGCGAGGGTGTATCCCGCGAGGTGGCGTTCCTCTTCGGACTCGGCTCCCCAGAATCCGTACTCATGATGCGACCGGGCGTGGGCGCGACAGCAGTCGGCCACGGGGCATTGTTCACAGAGGACCTTGGCCTTGGCTTCGCGCCGAGCTCGCGCCTGCGGGCGTTCGGCCGCCGGCGGAAAGAACAACGTCGTGTGTCCCTTGCATCGGGCACGGTCGGCCCACTCGGGTGGATCGTTGTTGATCATTACGTATTAACACTAAGTTTGGGCGCCCGAAATGTAAAGCAAACAATCAGAAATTACAGGCGGCCAGCCTCGATGATGGACTTCAGGAAGGCCCGGGTGCGCTCCTGGCGAGGGTCGCCGAAGATCTGCTCAGGCGGGCCCTCTTCATGCACGACGCCCTCGTATAGGAAGCACACCTTGGATGCGACCTCCTTGGCGAACCCCATCTCATGGGTGGCCAGGAGCATCGTCATACCTTCGGCCGCAAGGTCCCGAACGATGTTGAGCACCTCGGAGACAAGCTCCGGGTCAAGCGCGGACGTAATCTCATCGAGCAACATCACCCGAGGTTGCATGGCGAGTGCCCTCGCGATGGCAACACGCTGTTGCTGCCCGCCCGAGAGACGATCGGGATACTCCGTAGCCTTGTGATCAAGCCCGATGCGCTTGAGCAGCACCATGGCCCGATCCTGAGCCGCCGCCTTCTCCATCCCGAGTACCTTGATGGGTGCAAGCGTCACGTTGTCCATGACGGTTTTGTGCGGAAACAGGTTGAAGCTCTGAAACACGATGCCCACATCGGCGCGTAATGCGTCCACGTCAACGCCTCGCCCCGATACTCGATCACCATCGATTCGGATCTCGCCTTCGTTGATGGTCTCAAGCGCATTGATGCAACGGAGCAGCGTTGACTTGCCGCAGCCCGAGGGACCGATGAGACAGACGACCTGGTGCTGGTCGACATTGAGGTTGACGCCGCGCAACACAAGGTTCGATCCGAAGCGCTTCTGTACGTCGATCATCTCGATGAAGTTCGACACGTCAGCTGCCTCCACGGGTCTTCGCCTGGTCTCGGGCGATAAGTCGATCGACCAGTCGCGCCTGTGGCACGGTGATCACGTAGAACAACATGGCGACGACCGTGATGGCCGAGGTGTTGAACGCGTTGGAGTTGATGATGCGCGCCTGGTTGAACGCTTCCACCACGCCGATGAAACCGACCAGCGCGGTGTCTTTCTGTAAGCCGATGAAATCGTTCAGCAGCGGCGGAATGATGCGGCGCACGGCCTGAGGCACGATCACTTCCTTGAGCGTCTGCCCGTAGGAGAGGCCGAGTGATCGCGCGGCCGCGGTCTGGCTCCAGTGGATCGACTCGATGCCCGATCGGTACACCTCGGCTACGTAGGCGCCGTACGTGAGCGTGAGGGCGATGACGGCGAACCACAGGTCATCCAGTTTTGAGAAAAACGGGATGCCTGCCTTCTTCAAGCCGTAGTTCATGATCGTGAGGGTGATGACCGCAGGGATGCCGCGGAAGAGATCGATGTAGAAGATGGCCATCCATCGAACTGGTGCACCGGCCTTGCCAGGTGCCAGTCGCGCGATGGCGACGATGAGGCCCCAGATCAGTACGAAGACTTCGGCGATGACGAAGATTTTTACGTTGACGGCGAACTTGCCGATGATGAGCCCGAACTTGCCGGTCATCAGGGAGAACTTGAAGAAGGGCGTGCGTACCTGTCCATTGGCTAGGGCGAGGAAGGACAACAGCAGCGCCGTGACGCTGATGGCGGCACCGACACCGAAGACATAGCTCGACCATTGACGCGCATCGTCGCCGTTGATGCGTGCCTCAATGGTGTCGTGACCCGCGAGTGCCAATGCCGCCTTGCGAGAGGCGAGCAGGCCGCGCACGGCGGGGTAGATGAGTCCCGTGGCGATAAGCCCCACCAGCGTCGTGAGGATCAAAGCGATGCGTTCTCCCGTGGTGACCGGGGCTGTCGCCTGCAATGGGATGAGGCCAACGGAGCCGTCGGCGTCGGGTCGGATCTTCCAACAGCCCGACGGAACGCTGACGCGCTTGGCTCCGGCCCGTTCACCCGTGTCGGGGTTGTCCTTCTCGCCGGTCCGACCGAACTTGAATCGGGATTCGCTGCCGCAGGGCACGACTTCGAAGGACGTCTTCGGCGGCTGGCCAGTGACATCGAAGCTGCTCAGGTTGAGCGAGTTTCGAAAGGCCGTCAGTGACAGCCACATGAGGGCAACGACTGCGACGGAAAGCAGCAGCGCCAAAATCGTGCGCGTTCGGTAGATCTGAGCGTGCGGTACTGCCCGGCGCCCATCGGCGCCGGGCAGTTGGTTGGTGGTCGATGGTGATTGATCCACCGGGAGTGGAGGTGCCTAGGCCGTGAAGATCGGCGGGACTGACGGATCGCCCGAGAGGTACGTGGTGGCCAGCTTGTTCAGCACCTTGTCGTCGATGAGCATCTTGATGGCCTTGTCGAGTTCGGTCTTGTTCGCTGATCCCTTGGGATACAGGGCACCGTACGACTCGCCTGTCTTGTACTGCCCTACGACTTTGAGCGCGCCCTGGGACTTCTTCTCCTGTTCCTGCACGATAGATGTGTCCGTCATGACGGCATCGACGGCGCCGGAGTCGAGGGCGGTGAACATCGAGGCGGCATCTTCGAACACCTTGGCGTCCTTGTTGACCTTGGCCGTGGCGAAGTCAGCCCCGGTGGTGCCCTTCTGCACGCCGAGCTTGACCTTCTTGAGATCGTCGGTGCTCGCCACCTTGCTGTCCTTCTTCACGAGCACGCCGATGTCGGAGGCGAAATACGGAATGGAGAAGTCGACGACCTGCTTGCGCTTCTCGGTGATGGAGATTTCAGCAAGGCCGAGATCGAAGTCTTTCGTGCCACCAGAAACCATCTGGTCAAAGTCGACATTGGCAACAACGACCTTCTTCAGACCAGCGAGGTGCGCAATGTTTGCGGCCATGCAGTACTCGTAGCCGTCTTCGATCTTGGCGGGATCGTCACCGTTGAACCAGCCCGGCGCAGGCAGAGCCGTCTGAATGGTCAGCGTGTCTGCCACGACAGGCTTGAGCTTGATGGAGCCTTCCGTGCCCGTGACTTCGCACTTGCCCATCATCATGGCTGCGCCACCGGCAGCCGACGTGGCGGCCGTGGTGGTGGTCTTGGATGAGCCGCATGCGGAAGCGACGACGGTAAGTACCAATGCACTTGCGATAAGGGTGTTTCGTTTCATGCTGTCTCCTACGGGGGATCGGGTCACTCTGCAGCATAGACCCAAGGCATTTCAGCCGGAGGCGCATCCGTCGGGTGACAGATTCACATCTTTGATCGGCGCATCTGTCACGACCATGTTCGCAATAGTTGCAAATGCAACAATCACCAATCTGAAGGGTCTGGCGAGTTCGCGTGGCCGATTTTGTTCGACCATCAACGCGATGTTTGCGAATTCAACGATATGATTTCTACGTGCAGAAACAAGTAGTTGCAAACGCAACGAGCGAAATGCTTGACCTTGACTTCGCTACGCATTGACATATGCATCGGAGTTCGCTCTGTACAAGGAGAAATCACATGACCAAAGCTGAATTGATAGATGCAGTTGCAAAGAGTGCCGATGTCACCAAGGCTGATGCCGAGCGTGTCATCGAGTCGTTCTTCGCGACTGTTACGGCTACAACCAAGGGTGGCGAGAAGGCGGCGTGGCCCGGCTTCGGTCACTTCACCGTCACGCAGTCGCCGGCCCGCGAAACGCGGAACCCGTCCACTGGCGGAATGGTGCAGGTACCCGCCCGCTCCAAGATGAAGTTCACCGCCGCAGCGGCGTTGAAGACTTCGCTCAACTCATAACCCAGACCCAGTAGTACCCCCGACTCAAGGAGAATGAAAATGGCAGTAGCAAAGAAAGCAGCACCGAAGAAAGCAGCAGCCAAGAAGGTTGCACCGGCCAAGGCTGCGGCACCGGCCAAGAAGGCTGCAGTGAAGAAGGCTGCTCCGAAGAAGGCCGCTGCGAAGAAGGCGGCTCCGGCCA
Organism: uncultured Acidimicrobiales bacterium; assembly: GCA_963791625.1. GTDB lineage: Bacteria > Actinomycetota > Acidimicrobiia > Acidimicrobiales > Ilumatobacteraceae > JANMCE01. The sequence goes on along the minus strand of CAWBTA010000015.1, from coordinate 20,809 downwards.
AGAAGGCTGCAGTGAAGAAGGCTCCGGCCAAGAAGGCCGCTGCGAAGAAGGCGGCTCCGGCCAAGAAGGCTGCGGTGAAGAAGGCTCCGGCCAAGAAGGCCGCTGCGAAGAAGGCAGCTCCGGCCAAGAAGGCTGCAGTGAAGAAGGCTCCGGCCAAGAAGGCCGCCGCGAAGAAGGCAGCTCCGGCCAAGAAGGCAGCAGCCAAGAAGTAGTCCGATCGCCGTTGCTTACGGCGATTCGTAGGTGACGGAGCGGAAGGCCAACGCCTTCCGCTTTCGTCGTTTTACAGATCGGAAATGTGCTTGAAGGCCTCTGCCGCGTCCCGACCGATCGGAGCGCCGAGCGATCGCAACCGGAACTCGATGCGATGGCCGAACGCCGCGATCTGCTCGTCGCTGACGGCGTGCATGGTGGATTCAAGTTGGCTCGTGTGCGCGAGGAGTGCTGCGATCTTCACGTCAACGAACTCGGTGACATCTTCGGCGTGGTCAGGTGCGTCGGCTTCCCAGAGCAGCAGGCTGCTCGGTCGGTGAGGGGGCAACTCTTGTTCTTTGAAGAAGTGCGGATCCCGCGCCGCCACCACGCCGTCGCACGCCAGCAGCCCGGCGTGGCGATGATCGGGATGCAAGCGGTAACGCTTCCACGGGTCGTGACCAAGCACGACATCCGGACGTAGCTTGCGAATCCAGTAGGCCACCTGCCACCGCTGGCGCAGACCGCTGTCGAGTTCGCCATCCGGCCATCCGAGAAAGACAACCTCACCCGTCGCGCCGAGTGCACGCGCCGCGGCGCGTTGTTCGTGCTGTCGGGTGACGGCCAGTGCGGTGGTGTCGGCATCTGGGTTCCATGTGCCCTTCGAGCCATCGGTGCACACGAGGTGATGCACCACGCATCCGGCCGCGGCCCACTTCGCGAGCGTTGCGCCACAACCGAACTCGACATCATCGGGATGCGCCCCAATCGCGAGCGCAACCTTCGGCACGTCCAGGTCGACCGACGTGATGTTCGGTGCCTCGGCGTAAGGCGGCTGTCCGGGTTCGTTCGCAGTCATGGCAGAAACTCCTTGCGGGGTGACCGAGGCGGGAGCCACGCGAGGAACTCCTGCAAATCGGGATGGTCAAGATCCTCGGGCGTATCGACGTCCCACCCCAGACGCCTATCGACGATGTGATGCACAGGTAGGCCGTGCCGATGTGCTTCGTGCTGATGAGCCAGATAGGAGCCGGTGCCGAAGTGAAACGAGAACGATCTGCTGGCCGGCAGCGCGATGACGTTGGTGCCCCGCCCGTGGCGATCGGGCACGATAGCCACACCCCCGGTGTCCATCACGCCCTCAAACGAATGGGCGAGGGGCAGGTCGCTGTGTGCGATAAGCACCCGTTCAAACGTCCGACCAATGTGTTGCACGCCTTCCAGGATGGCACCGTTCAGGCCGAGATCCGGTCGCCACAACACCTCGGCGTCGAGATCTTTCGCGAACGCGGCAACGTCGTGGTCGTCGCAGACCACAAACACCTCATAGGGCGCCGATGCGCCAATGACGTGGGTCGCCATCCGACGGGCGAGTTCGATGCGTTCATCGGGTGACAGCACCGGGGCAAGTCGCTGCTTGGCTTGTCGAAAGTCCTTGATAGGAACGAGGACAGCGACACGCATATTGTGAGTTTCCCACGTCAACCGCACCAGCGCTTGGACAACGCAGGGTCGAAAGCGACATCGTGGTGGCCTATGACCAACATCGGCACGCTTGTTGACGGCGCCATGGCCACCGTTGGATCGGCCGGCCAGATCTCGGGCCCAAACGTCGGCGCACTGAACTGGTGGATCGCTGCCGACGACCGGTGGCACACGCCGCCCGACGAGCCGACGTGCCGCCAGACCCGCCTGGAGGGCACCCCAGTCGTTGAGACGGCCATCCGGGTGCCATCGGGTGATGTCGTGCATCGCGTCTACGCCGTGGTCGATCAGGGCGGTCTCATCGTGGTGGAGGTGGAGAACCAGTCGACGCTTCCTGTGGCCATCGCATTCGACCGTCATGACCTGCTCACCAGTCGTCCGCCGACCGCCATGGCTATTCAAGGCATCGAGCTTCCCGAAGCTTCGATCGTGATTCCGATCGGCAAGGGTTCCACTATTCGCATCGCCCTTGGCCAGGGGACCGGTTCACTGCCAACGACGGTGCCGTCGGCCGACGATGTGATGCGCGGCTGGCTCGGTGTGATCGACCGTTTGCCCCGCCTGGTGCTGCCCGATGATGCCGTGCGGCTCAGCGTGCTTCGTGACCGATCCGACCTGCTACTGGCAGACGTCCCCACGCAAGCAGACCCGGTTGCGTTTCTGCTCGCAGCATCGGAACGGGTGCGATGCGGGCAGCCCGCCGAACCCCTGGTCGACGATGTTGTCGTGGCAGCGGTGGCCGTCGCGAAGCTCAGCAAGAAGACGACGCAACCGGGGGCCGCGGCTGCGCTTTCTCGAGCAGCCGAGATCCTTTGGCGGGCCGATCAACCAACAGCCGCATCCGATGTTGATCGCATGCGACTGAAGGTTGCTCCGTCAGCTGCGTCGCCGAACGAGTCTGTGACCTACCGACTCGCCCGGACTCTCGACGGCTTGGCGTCGGTGCAGAACGACGAACTGCTGCTACTGGCCGAGCCGGTACCGTCTGCCTGGTTCGGTCAACCATTGGAAGTGCACGACGCGCCCCTGACGCAAGGATCGGTGTCGTTCGCCGTCCGTTGGCATGGTGAACGGCCGGCGTTGCTGTGGGAGTCAACCCACACGGGTGTGGTGCGCTGTCCCGGCCTCGACCCATCCTGGCGCGGCGTGGGCCTCAAAGGCGAAGCTCTCCTGGCCGCACCGATCGGCTAACAGCTTCACGCACCGCCGCCGACATCCGGTTCTTTGTCGCAACCGCGTCAGCCTTACCGGTGCACTGCAATGCACCGCTACAAACCGGCGCTCTCGTGGTGCACTCGGATGCAGCGATAAGTCCGACGGGCAAAGAGACTTTCCCAAGTTGCCGAGGCCGCTGGTGTTGGTTCGACCTCAAGTGCGGCAGCTTTCCGTGAAGAACCGCACGGCCCCTTTCTTGCCATTGAGCGACCGGTTACCGTTTTCGGATGCGTTGTCGGCGGAGTCTGGTCCCATTCGTGCTGCTCGGCCTGGCGTCATGCGCCGGGTCAGCCAAGCCATCAGCCGCGCTGTCGTCCTTGCGCGCCTCGTCGGCCTCGACGACGACTGCTGTTGCGGCGACGAGCACGGCTGTTGCTTGCGACGGTTCCGCCGTCAACCACATCAACCACCGCGGCGAAAAGCCTCGAAGTGGTCGTGGCCGAAGCGGCCGTCCAGAACTGGATGGTGGATCGTGAGGGTTGTCTTCTGGCCATCGACACGTGCGACCCGACCGCATTCACCCCGGAGGGCAGCGCGAACCGCGAGCGGTTGACGAAAGTTGGTGACGGACTATCGGGCGGCCAACTTCAGAGATGCGTGCCAATACCGACGACCCGAGTTACATCGTTCGCCAAAGGAGTTGTCCTGGGCGCGGACCGGACCACAGCCGAGGTGAAGGCGTGCTACTGGTCGACGGACATCGTGTTCGAGCCGAACGAGAAAGCTGCAGGCGGAGAGATCATCTCCAACGACAAGAAGGCGAGCTTCGACCTGGTGATTCAGATGGTGCTGGTCGGGAAACGATGGCTCATCGCGGACTTCACCAATCTGACGGAGTACGAAGGATTCAACACATGCCCCGCAAAGTAGTTCTCTGGCCACGGCGGTAGTTGCGATCTGTCTCTCGGTGTCAGCGCAGGCGTCGGGCCGACCGCTGCCCGACGGATCGGGCGGCTACGACGGTGACGACGGTGGCTTCGGTTTCGAACAACGGCGAGAGTCTTTCGGTCAATGTGGGGGCTGGAACGCCCGACGGGAGCGAGTCGAGCAAGACCGGGGCGGATCATCCTGGGTCGGATCCGAATTCGGCGGCGGGTGGTCCACCGCCGGTGGTGTGTGTCTGGGCGAATTACGACATCAAGGATCCGCGAGCGATCGCGTCGAGCGCCGTGAAAGTCGTTGATCACGTCACGTCGATTTTGCAGGAGAAGGTGTGCAATGGCCTGCCGACCGGCACGTTTCGCTGGTGGGAAGTCGTCACGGATGAATCGGTGATCTGGGCAACGTACGTCAAGGCAAGAACCCATGTCAGGCCGCAGATGCCGCTGTTGGGACCGGTGGGTTTGCAGTACCGGTCATGGCCCACGAACATCTACTTCAAGCCCGAGCAACTGACTGCGCCTCCGGCCACAGCAACCTTGCCATCAGGGTTCGCGATCAGCATCCAGCCGGTGGCGAAGGTAGTGATGTTTCACCCAGGCGCATCAGACGGCGAAGCTTTTGTGTGCCCGACCTTGCCGATCGCGGTAGAGCAATGTCAATACACGTATCGGGAAACGTCGAAAGATGCAGATCAGCTGAAGTTCTTCGCCGGCGTGTCGATTGAGTGGGATTTCGTGTTCAGCAGCACCGGACCCGGCTCGGTTACGTTCCCGCCCGAGACGCTTACGCAACCGCTGCGGATCCCCGTCGCCAAGATCCAAATCATCGGCGCGTAAGAACGCAGCGTCGGCCTCCGCTCAAGGTTCGAGTACGACCTCGTCGCCTTCGTTCACTTGACCGGGTTCGATCACACTGGCGTAGATACGGCTGACGGGCCCGCGGTCGTGATGCATCAACGATGAGTCGCGCCCGATGAACCATTGCGCGTTCTTCGAGCAGGGCAGCGCCCACGGTGCCATCTCAAGCAGCGCTTCGCCGACCTGCATGCGCACGCCGGCCTGCACCTGACCCCACGGTACGCCGCGCACGGTGATGTTCTCGCCCGCGCTTCCGTAGGCGATCGGATGACCCTCGGCCGCGAAGGCGTCGACCACTTCAGCGGCCCACAGACACACGGCCTGCCACGGCCGTCCGTGATGGAGCCGAGTGCGTTGCGTGTCGCCAACCGGCCCGGTCATCTCGATCATGAACGACGACACCGGAACCTTGGGCACACCGCCGCCCGACACGTTCAGCTGCGCTACCAGTCCGTGATCGGTGTGCGGCAACGCCCCGGCCGCTCGTAACGATTCGCCGGCGTCGCGGATGAGTCGGAGCGACACGGGGAGCAACATTGAGGCGTCACCACCCTTGCGCACCAGGCCCGACGCGGTCTGGGCCAAGCGGTCGATCGTTTCGAGCGACGCATCGGTTGCAGTCACCTCGAGCATGTCGGTCAGCGCGGCGCTCTGCGCTGCCAGTAAGTCTTCAAACCCGACAGGAGTCACTCGGCCGCGTGTGAGCTGTTCCCACCAGGCGCCGAGCGCAGCAATAGTTCCGGCTGCGTCCTGCGCGTCGTACAGGTGCCCATCGACGTTGATCAAGGAGAACTCCTACCGAACCGCAAGGAGATCGACGACGAACACCAGGGTTTCGTTGGGCTTGATCACACCACCGGCACCCCGTGCGCCATAGCCGAGGTGAGGAGGAATGGTGAGCGTGCGGCGTCCACCGATCTTCATACCGGCCACGCCCTTGTCCCACCCGGTGATGACCTGGCCTGCGCCCAACCGGAACTCGAACGGTTCCATCCGATCCCAGGAGGCATCGAACTGCTCACCAGTCGACCAAGAGACCCCAACGTAGTGGACCATCACATTCTGACCGGAAGCCGCAGTGGCACCGCCACCGACAACGTCATCAACAATGACCAGTTCGGCCGGAGCAAGTTCGTCGGGAATGGTAACGGTGGGCTTCGTCATGGGAATGCACGCTACCGTCCTGGTGTGGTCCGGTCGAAGGCACCTTCCAAGAAAGTGGCTCCGACGCGCCATGCCGAACAAGAGTTGTGGTCGGCCGGTCATCAGTACGTGATCGGTGTGGATGAGGTTGGCCGAGGTGCGTGGGCCGGACCCCTCGTGGTCGGTGCGGCGTTGCTGCCGCGGGGCAAGCGGGTCAACGGCGTGCGCGACTCGAAGATGCTCACCGAAGTCGAGCGCGAGCAACTGTTCGATCGTGTTGCCGGCTGGTGCCAGGCGTGGGCGGTCGGGGCCGCCAGCCGACAGGAGTGCGACGACCTGGGCATGGCCGAAGCGCAACGCCTAGCCGCCCGGCGCGCGGTGGAAGGGCTGGGCATGTCGGTCGACGCCGCCATCGTCGACGGTAAGTGGAACTTTCTTGCCGGCATCGTCCCCCACACGCAGATGATGGTGAAGGCCGACGCCTACTGCCTGGCCGTGGCGGCAGCAAGCATTCTCGCCAAGGTCAGCCGTGATCGCGAGATGCGTGAGATGTCCGAACACTTTCCGGCGTACAGCTTCGAAACGAACAAGGGCTACCCGTGCCCCACGCACAAGGCAGCGCTGCAGGGTTATGGCCCGTGCAGCGAACACCGCCGCAGCTGGGTGTTCATGGACGGCCTCGCCTATACCACTGCCCGCATCTTCCGCCCTGAGCAACCGACACTCTTTTGATGCCTCGCTTGGTCGCTCCGGCTCGTACCTCGCCTCCCGCTCCACCGCGCTCGGACTCGCTTCGCTCAAACAATGCTGCGACCGCGGCGTAACTGCGCCTAAAAGCGAAACGGTCCCGGTCATCAAGTGACCGGGACCCGTTCGATTCGTTTGCTGGTTACTCAGTACCGACCAGGGTCGAACCGGTGGTAGTGGCCGGCGCCGGGGTGGCGCCGGGGGGCAGGATGACGGCGTCGAGCACGTGGATGGTGCCGTTCTTGGCGGCGATGTCGGTGGTGACGACGTTGGCGCTATTTACGGTGACCTTGCCGCCGTTGATGGCAACGGCGAACGTTGCGCCGTTGACGGTCTTGACGTCACCGGCCTTCAGGTCGCTGGCCTTCACGTTGCCCGCGACGACGTGGTAGCTCAGCACCTGCTTCAGGAGATCCTTGTTGGCCGCCAACGCATCGAGCGTGGCCTTGGGAACCTTGGCGAACGCTTCGTCGGTAGGCGCAAACACGGTGAACGGACCGGCACCCTTGAGTGTGTCGGTGAGCCCGGCATCACCGATGAGCTTGGCCAGCGTGGTGAACTTCCCGGCACCGGTGGCGACCGAGAGGATGTCACCAGCGGGTGGCGCGGCCGTTGTGCTGGATGCTGCGGCAGCCGTCGTGGTGCTGGCCGGAGCGGCCGTGGTGGCGGGCGCCGCAGTCGTAGCCGTCGTGGTGGCAGGTGCAGCGGTTGTCGTGGCCGCGGCAGTGGTGACTGCGGCGGCCGTGGTGGCCGGAGCAGCAACGGTGGTGGCCGGAGCGGCCGCGGTGCTTGCCGTCGTGGACGCCGAGGTTGATGCGCTCTTCGAGCTGCCGCACCGGGTTAGGCCAAAGATGATGGCCGCAATGATCAACAGCGGAATGAGCCACTTCCACCAGGCGAGGCCACCCTTTCGGGCGGTTTCGGTGACCACGGCCTTCTTCACGTTGGACGACGCCGAGCCGGTGGCCATCTTGGCTGCGCCGCCAACCGCCGCAGCAGCAGCGCCGCCGGCAAGAAGCTTGCCGACGCCCGGCAGTTCGATGCGGCCGAACAGTGACTTGATCCACGCAGAGTCACGCGATGCGATGCGCTTGGGGAACTCGGTCCAGTCACCGGGGGAGAGGTGGGCCTTGAGCCAGTCGAGTTTGCCAGACTTGTGCTCGGACGAGAGCCAGTTCCAGTCGATGTCCTTGCCACCGATCTTGTCCTTCAAGGTGGAGGCCAGGGCCACAACGCCGACCCCACCGGCCGCCGCTGCGGCGACGCCGCCAACGGCACCGAGTCCGGAGGAACGGGAGGTGACGCTTTCGGTAACGGTGGTGGCCGCGGCCGCAGCAGCGTCGGACCCGCCGCCAAAGAGGCGTCCGACACCCGGAAGGTTCAGGCCGCCCAGGAGATTGCGGATCCAGGAGATGTCCTTGGCGACGATGCGCTTGGGCAACTCGACCCAATCTCCGGGGGAGAGGTGGCTCTTGAGCCAGTCGAGGCCACCGCTCTTGTAGGCGGACTCGATCTTGCTGAGGTCGCCGCTCGCCAGGTTGTCCTTCAGCTGGTTCGCGAGGTCAAGGGGGATTTCAGGGATAGACATAAGCCGTCAGAGTAGGCCAACAGCACTACTCCTCTCACCTTCTGCTCAAAGTTCGCAAGAAAGTTGATGGCCCCCGCCTGGCGACGTTGAGCGCGCCCAGAAAAACATTGGGCGGATTTAGTGCAGAAGGTGAATTGACCGGGTGATTAGGAGTATCGTTCGGCTCATGGGTCAGCCGGTTGGCGTTGTGGAGAAGGTGAGCGCCACGCCCGGTGTGGTCCGCTTTGAGGCAAATCGTAATCTTACGGGGCAGGGTCATGATCGTTACCCGTCCTATACCTCGGCCGTTGGTGTTCGCCCGTCTGCGGTGCTCGCTCGCCGCTTGTTCGATACCGGCCGTGTCGACGCGGTCCATGTCTTCGCCAACATGGTGACGGTGTCCTTGAAGACCGGCTACCAGGCGACGGGCCTCAAAGAAGTTGTTGAGAACCTCTACACCTACTACGTCGAGGGGTTTGTTCCGCCCGCCATTGTTATGCCAGAAGAACCGGCTGCCGCTGCTCCCAGCGCCGATGGTTCCGGTCCTGTTGTCGATAGTCGGATTCCGGCGGCGCTGCTGGAACGGTCTCGCCTCGCACGCGAACGATGGAAAGCCAGAACAGGTTGAGCATCGATGAGAGAAACGACGCGATAACGACTGATGTGACGCTCCAAGAAGCGGCAGAGTTTCTTGGGGTCCACTACATGACGGCGTACCGGTACGTCCGCCTCGGCACGCTCCAAGCCCACAAATCCGGCAACGTGTGGCGCGTACGACGTGACGACCTCGATACGTTCCGCGCCGCGGTACCTGCCGCCGGTGTCGCCCGCCCACCCGCGCCATGGGCCGAGCGCCTTGAGTCAAGGTTGCTTGCCGGCGACGGTGGCGGAGCCTGGGGCGTCGTTGAGGCTGCCCTGGCTTCGGGTGGGGATCCACGATCGATTTACCTCGATGTCATCACCCCCGCCCTGGTCTCCATTGGTGAGCGTTGGGAACGGGGCGAACTCGATATCGCATACGAGCATCGTGCCTCGGGTGTTGCCGCCCGTCTCGTTGGTCGCCTCGGGCCTCGGTTCACCCGACGGGGGCGCACCCTGGGTACCGTGCTCGTGGGGGCGCCGGCCGGAGAACATCACTCTCTTCCCGTTGCGATGGTGGCGGACCTTATTCGCCTCGAGGGCTACGAGGTCTCCGACCTGGGTGCGGATACGCCGCCCGCCTCATTCGCAACGGCTGCTGCGGGTCTCGACCGACTTGTGGCAGTGGGCCTCAGCGTGACATCGCCTATCAACCTTGGGTCGGCCCGCGACACCATTGTCTTGCTGCGAGAGCAGCTCCACAACGTGCCGGTCATGGTTGGTGGCAATGCCGTTCAATCCGACGACACGCGTATCGACCTCGGTGCTGATCTTTGGGTACGAGACTCTGCCGAGCTTCCCGCCTACCTCGCCCAAGCAATGGCCATCGCCCGGGCGTAACGACCCGTCATATGCTTGCTGCGTGCGGCGATGGCGTGAGATCGGGTTTGTTGCAACAGCAACCGTTCTGGTTCTGAGCTGCGCCTTGCCCTGGGTGCAGATCGGTTCCCGATCCCGGTCGAGCTTCTCATTGCTGGCCTCGGTGCGTCGGCTCGGAATCATTCAGTCGTCGTGGGGTCGCGTCGCGCTCGCTGGTTGGCCAGTTGTGCCGTTGCTCGGCTCGGCGGTTATCGCGTGCGTCTTGCTCGGCTATCGGCGAGCAGCCGCGGTGGCGGGATGCATACTCGCCCTTGCCACTGGAGCTCTGTCGGTGGCCGTTTTTCAGCTTCCGCTGCCGTCTTTGATCGGATCTAGAGTTGCGTTGGTCGGCAGTCTCGGTATGGTGCTTTTGAGTACAACGGCATGGCGGAGGAACAGCGATGAGCAATAACTGGCAAGAGCCAACGAATCCGGCATCAGGATTTCTGCCGCCGCCGCTGCCACCCCCTGCTGCGGCGCCGCCTGTTGCCGCTCCATCCATGCAGATCGCGCCGCCCACGGCTATTCCGTCGTCGCATGCCTTGTTTGCCCCCTATTCTGCCGCCGCAGTACCGCTGGTGGCCGATGATCCGTTGCCGGTCTACGCAGCACCCGCAGCGGCCAAGCGAGGCAGGGGCAAGCTTGTCGGTGCCATTGCAGCTGGCGTGATGTTGCTCGGTGGTGCGGGTACCGCCATCGCCATCCGTAGCAGTTCGAACAGCGGCGCCGTCTCTCCCGAAGCTGCAGTGCAGTCGATGATGAACGCGATCGAAGCGGGCGACTGGCTCGGCGCCATGGAGACGATGCCGCAGGGCGAGCGTCAGTTCTACGTGAAAGTTGCAGAGAAGTCGATGACCGAAGCCAAGCGCCTCGGGTTCCTTTCCGAAGCCGGGTCAGCGCGCAAGGTGTCCGGCATCAAGATCGACTTCAAAGACATCACCATGCAGAGCCTCACGGTGAACGACCGTATTGCTCGGGTGACGATTACCGGCGGGTCGGTTACCTCCGATATCACCGCAAGTGAATTGCCTATCGGTGACGTGTTGAACAAGCTCATGGGACACGCCAACGCTTCGGTGACCGACCTGCACAACGAGCAAACCATTACCCCCGACGACGACTCGTCAAAGGGCTTCATCGGCACCGTGAAAGATGACGATGGCTGGCACGTCAGCCTCATGTACACCGCGGCCGAAAACGCGCGTGGTCGGAAAGCGATGCCAAGAGAAGCGATCGCGGCCAAGGGCGCAGGATCACCGGAAAAGGCGGTGGAGGAGATGGTGCAAGCCGGTTTGTCGGCTGATGTGAATCGCGTGCTCGAACTGGTCGATCCGCAAGAGGGCGCGGTCTTCCACGACTACGGTCAGCTCCTGGTGGATGCCGTCAACCAGGACGACATCGACACGACCGACTGGCCCAAGGTGGAGGAGTTGCAGCTCACTTCCGCACCAGGTGACTGGGGCACGGTCGTGGGACTGAAAAAGCTGGTGGTGGCTTCCACCAACAGCGACAATGGTTCCAAGGAAAGAGCGACCATTGAGCAGTCTGGCAATTGCACCAGCATCACCTCTGAGACCGATGGCGAAGTGATGGACACACAGAAGTTCTGTTCCACTGATATGCAGGACATGTTCCTGAACGGCGGTGATGGCACGTGCGACGAAGGCGATCAGGACTGCGCCCGGGCCAACGTTGCCCAGGACGTGATGCGGGCCATCACCAATCGTGCCGCAGCGAATCCCTTGCAGTCCGGCATCGTCACCCGCCAGATTGACGGCAAGTGGTACATCTCGCCTTCATCCACACTGGCTGACGCCATCTTCCGTCTCACCAAGCTGGTTGAGCGGTCGGACATCGAAAAGCTCCTGAAGGAGTAAGAGGCTGCGGGGGTTACGACTTCGCTCCCGTCGACCCAGGCACCCGGCAGTTTTGTTTGGGTCCATCAGGGTTAATGCACAGTCTGAACTCACCAGCCAAGCTGACGAAGGTGAACCGTGACTGTTCGCTAACCCTCATGCACCCAAAACCAAAACATCGGCCAGATGCTCCACCTCACCCCATCGGAAAGAACGACTTACTCAGCAGTCTCCGAACGACCGGATAGCCCGTTGCAATACGAACACTTGTTCGGTACCATCACGGGGATGGCGGCTGCTGTAGCAACAATTCTTCCCGAACCTCGTGGTGATGCGGCTCTGCTCGCTCGCGCCGCGCAGCTTTCCCGGCCGGTCACCCTGGCGGGGGACCAGGTTCTTCCCACGCTTCCGGTATTCGCCCCGCTCTTTGCCTGGGGTGGGCTCCAGCGGGGCACCATCGTTGCCGGGGCCGGCCCTGCGGCTCGCTCACTCCTGCTTGCCCTGGCTGCCGGCCCCGTTGCCGCCGGGGCCTGGGTAGCCGTTCTCGGTATCCCAACACTCGGGCTGCTGGCCGCAAGTGAGCTGGGTCTCCCGCTGTCGCGCCTGGTGTCGGTCAACGTCGATGCGGTGCAGGGTGCAGCTGCGCTCGGTGCCGCGCTCGACGCGTTCGACGTTGTTGTCGTCGGTCCCGGATTTCTGCACGGATCCGATGCCCGACGCGTGCAGGCCCGAGCACGTGAGCGCGGTTCTGTGCTGCTGACCGTCGGTGACCCCGGCACGTTGGAAGTGGACTCCACCCTGCAGGTCACGTCGGTGCAATGGCAGGGCCTCCACGAGGGCCACGGTTATCTGCGCGCCCGCCAGATCTCCATCGTTGCCACCGGCCGCCGCGCCGCCACCCGCGCCCGCAAACTCTCCCTCTGGCTCCCCAACACGAGCGGCCAGATCGAAGCTGTAAAAGACGTAACAATGCCTCGCTTGGTCGCTCCGGCTCGTACCTCGCCTCCCGCTCCACTGCGCTCGGACTCGCTTCGCTCAGACAATGCTGCGAACGCATCATGAACGGTTATGACGGCGACCAAGTGAAGCGTGTCGCGGTCGTGCGGTGGCCGGACTGGGCAGTGGTGGCTGCTGGGGCGAAACCGGGGCAGGCCGCTGCGGTCTTTCATGCCAATCGGGTCGTCGCTGCTACCCCTGCGGCTCGAGCCGATGGGGTAGTGCCTGGCCTGCGTCGTCGAGAAGCGCAACGACACTGCCCCGGGCTGGTCATCTTGCCCCATGACCTTGAGCGCGATGCCCGTGCCTTTGAGCCGGTGTTACGCGTGCTTGAACAAACCACGCCACTCTTGGAAGCGACTGCGCCTGGTTGCTGCACGTTTGCCACTCGAGGCCCGTCGCGTTACTACGGAGGAGATGACGCGCTGGCCGAACGGGTCTCGACCCATGTCCGTGCGACGTTCGGTGAGGACACTCTTGGCATTGCCGGGCCGCCGCAGATCGGCCTGGCTGATGGTGTCTTCGCAGCATGGCTGGCGGCGGCACCTACGACCTCGGCACGACCCATCGTTATTGCTCAGGGGGAGAGTGCTGCGTTCCTTGCATCGTTCTCCGTCGCGGTACTCGCTGGCCGAGACGGTATCGATGATCGTTTCCTCAGCTTGCTCCCTCAGCTTGGTGTTCGGTCGTTGGGGCAACTTGCCGCCTTGCCGCGTTCAGACTTTGCGGCCCGATTCGGACATGTTGGTCGCGCCGCTCATCGACTGGCCAGCGGACTCGATGCTCGCCCACCCGTTGCTCGACAACCGCCACCGGACCTCTCTGTCTCGTGCGTGTTCGATGACCCGGTGCCCACCAGTGGGCCGGTTGCGTTCGCGGCCAAACAGTTGGCCGACGAGATGTTTGAACGCATGCGGGCCCGTGGCCTTGCCTGCACGCAGATTCTGGTGACGGCACAGACCGATCACGGCGAGCAGCATGATCGGCTGTGGCGCCATGAGCCGGCCTTTCAACCGGTGACGGTGGCCGAACGGGTCCGGTGGCAACTCGACGGTTGGGCTCAAGCGCTGCTCGACGGGCCGACAGCCGGTATCACGTTCCTCCGCATTGCGCCCACTGAAGTGATTGCCGGCACCGGTCAACAGATCGGCTTTTGGGGCGGAAGATCGCAAGCTGATGATCGCGCCATCCGAGGTGTTGCTCGACTGGTCGGCCAGTTGGGCACCGATGCTGTTCTCGTTCCCGAATGGCGAGGAAGCCGCAGTCCCGGTGACACGATTGCGCTGGTGTCAGCGGCCTCCACTGATTTGGTCGACCGTGATGCTGCGGTACAAAAGAACCGACCAGAGGTCCCTGGCCCGGCGTGCTGCCCCCACCATCTCCCGCCACGGTCTGGGCCGACCCGGTTGCGGTGCGTGTTTTGGACGCACAAGGGGCCCTGGTGCGGGTAAGTGGCAGAGGCTTCGTGAGCGCCGCACCGGCCATATTTGCACTTCTTGACGAAAAGCCACAACGAGTCGTTGCCTGGGGCGGACCGTGGCCAATTGAGGAACATTGGTGGGATCCGCAGCGATATCGACGCTGTGCGCGGTTTCACATTCTCTTGGATTCGGGTGAAGCTCATCTGATTGTTGTTGAGAGCGGTGTTTGGCGGCTGGAAGCGACCTACGATTAGACGCGATGTCCTCCGCCGTTGACAACAGTGTCCTCGACCAACTGCACGTCGCCCTTGGTGGCGACACGTCCGTGCTGCGTCGAGTGATCGATAGCTACTTCGCTGGCCTGCCCGCCCGTCTCGACGCCTTACGGGCCGCCGGTATGGACATGGGTCTGCTCAGCCGAGCAGCCCACGGCCTCGCCTCCCCGAGCGCAACCTTGGGTGTACGGGCCGTTGCCGAGCCTTGTCTTGCCCTCGAACGAGCTCTCGATGAGGGTAAGCCCACCAACGAGTTCATCACCGAGCACCTCGCCACCATTGAAGCCGCCATCGACCCCGCCAGCGCTGCGCTGCGCGACTGGCTCGAAAGCCACTCCACCCCCGCCGCGTAAATCTGCCAAAACGACGAAAGGCGGCACCCGAAGGTGCCGCCCGATTCGTTTTGGGGTGATCTAATTGGTGGCGATTTCGTCGGCGAGACGGAAACCGACGCCACGAACGGTGTGGATGAAACGGGTAGCCGGGTCGGTGAGACTCAGCTTGCGTCGCAGGTTGGACATATGGACATCCACCACGTGCGTGTCGCCGTACCAGTTCGGACCCCACACCGTCTCCAGAAGCTGGGTACGGGTGAAAACCAAACGGGGGCGGCTGCACAGCGTGGCCAACAAGTCGAACTCGATACGGGTCAGATCTGCTATCTGACCGTTCACGAGAACCTCGCGGGTGGCGGTGTCGACGGTGAGAGGACCGAAGGTACGAGTCGTTACTTCTCCACCGTATGCCACTGCGCGACCGGCCCGACGGGGACGGCGGAGCATGGCACGAAGACGGGCGACCAGCTCGTTCGGTGAGAACGGCTTCGTCACATAGTCGTCAGCGCCAATGGACAGACCGACGACTTTGTCGATCTCGGTGTCTTTGGCGGAGACCATGACGACGTAGGCGTCACTGAACGCCCGGATGCGACGGCAGGCTTCAAGCCCGTCGATTCCAGGGAGCAGAAGGTCGAGGATGATGACGTCCGGTTCGAAGGTGCGAGCGAGTTCAACAGCACCATCGCCCTCTCCAACGATCTTGACGTCAAAACCTTCGCGGGAAAGGAGCGGCTCGAGCAACAGACACAGCTCGGGGGCGTCATCCACAATCAGCGCTCTGATGGGGCTGGTGGATTCTGTGGGGGCAGTTGTCGTGTTCATAGGACGCTTTGACTATCGGCTACATGTACGAAGTCTTGAGGGTTCTGCTTGCCTTTTGCTTCCCGCGACTTGTTTGTGGCTGTTCTGCAAAGCATATGCCTCTCTGTCGAATTGTATGATTCGTTCGGCCTATAGCTCCATGTTCGCATGAAATTTTCTCAAGTATCTCTCAAGTCAGAACAAATCTTGCGAATGAGAGAGGCCGTAAGGCTGGGTTGACCTTTACGAACAAGTGTTCGATAGTGGTGAGTATGGGCTTCAACAACCCCACGGTTTCTTGGAAGGATCTGGAAAGACGTCTGTCCAATGGACGCGCTCCTGGTTCGCCATCGTGGAACGCCGGGGGAGACAGTCCGGCGTGGAGTAGAAAGCGTCAACCATACGATGCCGATGGAGCATCACGTCGAGTCGGAGGCACGCCGTACGCCGAGTTGCACTGCCATTCCAATTTCAGTTTTCTCGATGGTGCATCCCATCCCGAAGAACTCGCTGAGGAAGCAGCCCGCCTCGGCCTGGAAGCCCTGGCCCTCACCGACCACGATGGCTTCTACGGCGTGGTGCGTTTCGCCGAAGCAGCCCGTGCCGTCGGCCTGCCCACCATCTTCGGCGCCGAAATTACGGTAGAGGCGGGTTCGAGGACGGGGACGCCGGATCCGGCGGGGCAGCATGTGTTGCTTTTGGCTGATGGGCCGGCGGGGTATGCCCGGCTTTCTACGGCGCTGAGTCGAGGGCAGATGGCGGGGGCGAAGAACGCGGCTCGGTTCACACTTGTTGACCTGGCGGCTGAGACGGCTGGGCATGTGCAGGTGCTGACGGCGTGTCGTAAGGGCGCGGTGCCCGCAGCGCTCGTGGCCGATGGTCCGGCTGCGGCTGAACGGGAGCTGCGCAAGCTGATGGACCTGTTCGGCAGGGATCGGGTGGCGGTGGAACTGTGGGATCACGGTGATCCACTTGATAGCCACCGCAACGATGCCATGGCGCAACTCGCGGTGCGCAACAACCTGGCCGTGGTCGCCACCGTGAACGGGCACTACGCCACGCCCGCCCAACGGCCACTGGCCAGCGCGCTGGCCGCAGTGCGGGCCCGTCGCAGCTTGGAAGACATCGATCCATGGCTGCCCGCATGCGCCGGCGCGCACCTACGCAGCGGGGCCGAGCAGGCCCGACGGTTTGCCCGTTACCCCGGCGCAGTGGAGACGGCGGCCGAGCTGGGTCGGGCCATGGCGTTCGATCTGCGCCTGGTGGCGCCGAACCTGCCGCCCTATCCGTGTCCGGACGGTATGAGCGAGATGGCCTTCCTCCGCCGTATCGCGTTCGAAGGGGCCGAGCGTCGGTACGGGCGTCGGCCACCCGCTCATGTCGACATGGGGCTGGGTGCTCGGGCGTGGCAGACCATCGACCGGGAACTCGACATCATCGAGGGTCTCGGTTTCCCCGGCTACTTCTTGGTGGTGTGGGACATCGTCGAGTTCTGTCGCCGGGAGAACATCTTCTGTCAGGGCCGCGGGTCCGCAGCCAACTCGGCCGTGTGTTTCGCGCTCGGTATCACCAAGGCCGATGCGGTGTCGCTGGGCCTGTTGTTCGAGCGGTTCCTATCTCCCGAACGTGACGGCCCGCCCGACATCGACATCGACATCGAGTCAGGCCGTCGAGAAGAGGTGATTCAGTACGTCTTCAACCGCTACGGCCGGGACCATACCGCCCAGGTCGCCAACGTCATCACCTACCGCTCCCGCTCGGCCGTGCGAGACATGGCCAAAGCCCTCGGCTACGCACCCGGCCAACAAGACGCCTGGTCGAAACAGGTTGATGGCTGGGGTCGGGTCGCCAAAACCGCTGAGCAGACCCGATCACGACATTCCTGCGCAGGTGCTTGACCTGGCCATGCAGGTGGAGGACTTTCCGCGCCACCTCGGTATCCACTCCGGCGGCATGGTGATCTGTGATCGGCCGGTTATCGAGGTGTGCCCGGTGGAGTGGGCGCGCATGGAGAATCGCAGCATCCTGCAGTGGGATAAGGACGACTGCGCGGCAACCGGTCTGGTGAAGTTCGACCTGCTTGGGTCTCGGCATGCTCTCAGCGCTGCACGGCGCGGTCGATCTCATTGCCACCTATACGGGTGAAGTGATTGATCTTGCAACTATTCCGCAAGAGGATGAGGTATACGACATGATGTGCCGCGCCGACACCATCGGCGTGTTCCAGATCGAGAGCCGGGCCCAGATGGCCACGCTGCCTCGTCTGAAGCCCCGCAAGTTTTACGACCTTGTGGTGGAAGTGGCGTTGATCCGGCCTGGTCCTATCCAGGGTGGCTCGGTGCATCCCTATATACGTCGCCGCAACGGCACTGAGCCGGTCACCTATCTCCACCCGCTCGCTCGAGAACTCGCTCGGCAAGACGTTGGGCATCCCGTTGTTCCAGGAGCAGCTCATGCAGATGGCTATCGACGTCGCCGGGTTCACGCCCTCTGAAGCCGATCAGTTGCGACAGGCGATGGGGTCAAAACGCAGCCGGGAAAAGATGGAGCGGCTGAAGGAACGGCTCTTCGCCGGCATGAAAGCGCGTGGTGTTACCAGCGAAGTGGCCGAGGAGATCTTCATGAAGATGGCCGCGTTCGCCAACTACGGCTTCCCCGAATCGCACTCGGTGTCGTTCGCCTACCTGGTGTACTCGTCGTCGTGGATCAAGCTGCATCACCCCGCCGCGTTCTGCGCCGCGCTCATCAACGCGCAACCCATGGGCTTCTACTCGCCGCACTCGCTCGCGCAAGATGCCCGACGTCACGGCGTCGTGGTGCTCACACCCGATCTCAACGCGTCCGATGCGTTGTGCACGATGGAACCCTGCCCCGACAGTCATAACGGTGTTGCCGTGCGATTGGGCATCGGCGAGGTGCGCACCATCGGCACCGCGCTGGCCGAAGCCATTGCTGCCGCCCGCCCGTTCACTGCGCCGCAGGATCTGGTGCGACGGGTGCCCGGTCTCACGCTCGGTCACCTCGAAGCACTGGCCACGGCTGGTGCGTTCGGTTGCTTCGGCATGGATCGGCGTGCTGCGTTGTGGGCGGCCGGTGCGGTCAGCCAGGCGACCGCAGATCGGTTGCCCGGCATCGTCACCGGCGAACACTCGCCACCCCTGCCCGGGATGGCCGATTGGGAAGTTGCCGTTGCCGACCTGCTCACCAACGGCGTCGCGCCCGATGGTCACCCGACCATGTTCGTGCGTTCGCAGCTCGACGCGATGGGCGCCGTCCCCGCCAACCGTTTGTCGCTGGTGGAACACGGCAGCCGTGTGTTGGTCGGGGGAGTGGTCACCCATCGCCAACGCCCCATGACCGCCGGCGGCACCACCTTCATCAACCTCGAAGACGAAACCGGACTCATCAACATCATCTGCTCGAAAGGCTGTTGGGCCCGCTTCCGCCGCACCGCCCGTGGCGCCCCCGCACTGTTGGTGCGAGGACGATCTGGAGAAGGTCGAGACCGTCATCAACATCGTCGCCGAACACTTAGAACCCCTGGCACTGTCAGCAACCGTGCCAAGTAGAGACTTCCGCTGACCACCGCGCCGGCGCCGCGCCGCCTGTCATCGTTGTTGAATCGCTCGCCCCACGACCAAAACCTTTCGCAAGTCGGCGTCCAGGTCGAAGTAGGCAGAATCAGGTTCGACACCGAGGCCATCGAGCGACTTTGAAAAGAAGCAGCGGGCGGCAGCGGCCATGATCACGAGGTCGACGTCCCCTTCTGACAGACCAAGGTCATACAACCGCTGACGATCAGCCGCGGTCACCTCTGTCGCGTCACGCACCACCTGCTCGGCAAGATCCATCACAGCGACGTCAACGGCGCTGAGCCCGACGTTCGCTCGATTCTGAACGATACCGACCACGGACTCGCCGAACCGCTCCGCGAGAACCTTGCCGTGGGCCAAACTGCAGTAGCTCGATCTCAGCGCAATGGCGGCCGCCAAGGTGGCCAGTTCGTAGCGTCGTAGATCCATGCTGGCTTTGATCGCTTCGTTCAACTGACCCCACGCCTGGTACACGGCGGGGTGCGGCGCGAAGGCTTGTTCGTAGTTCGTCGTCACGCATAAATGATCGCGCGCCTCGATGGACCGATACCGCCGACTCCTCTTTCTTCCAGCGTTGGGGTGCCGAGGGGCGCGCCGAGCAGGCCCGGGTGGGCCTGCTCGTGGTGTTTCGTGTTGCCCCGCCGCCGGGTTTAGGTGCGGGGTTTGTACTGTTGGGTTCGGGGTGGGCCGCGTAGTACGTGGCCGTCGGGATTCGTCACGATGAGGTGTTGGCCGGGGTCCATTTTGGCGGTCCAGCCTGGTTTGTGAACGATTTTGTGATGCTTGCTGCAGAGCAAGGCCATGTTGTCGATGTCGGTGGGGCCGTGGTCTCGGTCGTACTCAAGAATGTGGTGTGCTTCGCAGAGTGTGGGTTTGCGGTGGCAGCCGGGGAATGCGCAGTGCCGGTCTCGTGCTACGAGGGCTCGCCATTGTTGCGGGGTGGCAGTGCGGACTTTGCGTGACATCCATAGCGGTTCGCCGTGTTCCCCGGTGATGATGATGTTGAGTTCCGCGTCGCACAGGAGGCGGCGGACGCGGTCGGGGGCGAGGGTGGTGCCATCGGCGTAGCGGGCGATGCCCCCGTTCACGTAGTCGTGCCAGTCGATCAGCACGGTCATATCGACCGATCGTCGGGCGGGGACGGGCACGTTTTGTAGGGCGCGGCGGGCCATCTCAACGAGCGCTTCGGCGTAGCGTTGTGACGCCGGCGCGACCGGCTCACCCTCCACCAACGGTGGGAGGCAGGCGTCCAAGCCGGCTTCGACGGTTTTGGCGTTGTCACCGGTGAGGGTCCCATCGAGCCGGAACCGGTTGTCGAGCATCGGTGAGAAATGCAGATGATCTTGTTCGGGTTCGGGATCGCGTTCGTCATCGAGCTCAGCTTGGGCGTGCGCGGCGAAGGTGCGCATCACCATGACCGTGCCGTTCACATCCAACTCGGCGAGTAGCGGGACGCGTTCGGTCTCGGTCTCCGCGAACTTTCCAACGGTTCGCGAGGTGAGGTTCGCGGCGATCACCGAGACCTGTCCGGCTGACAGGGTCCCGTCCCGGAACGCGGTAGCGGTAACCGGGAGTTGTTGGAGGAGGCGTGAGGTTTTGACGAGCCGGTTCGCTTCACCCCGGGTACAGCGACCGTGATCAGCCACCCATGCGTTCACCGACGCATACCCTTCGATGGCCCACATCGCGGACGCCTCGAACACTGCGAGGTCGGTGATGATCGAGGCGCGGAGCCGGTCCATCAAGGCCATGCGGGTGCGTAGACCGTGACCGGTCGGGTCGGCGGTGAGCACCCAGTTTTCGTGTTCCAACAGGTCCGCCGACATGACACCAGCATACACCTGTTCGTATAGGAATGCTATCGAAAGTTTCGAGAGTTTTGTCAAGAAAACTGCATCCAGCGAGGCCCTATTCGCCGTCTGAGCGATCCGCACCCCCTTCACG
>CAWBTA010000014.1:0-29985 GCA_963791625.1 uncultured Acidimicrobiales bacterium | reverse complement strand
CCAGAAGCACTTTCTGGCCAGGCTTCTACCGTTTTCGGGCTTCTTCTACCGGGGCTTCTTCCGTCGCCGGCCGGTAGAAATCGGCGCTCCTCTCTTCGCTTCCGGCCGGTTGGTTACCCGTTCGTAGGTGCGTGCGGCGTCGGCTTGCATGCCGGGCATGATGTGCTGGTAGGTGTCCATCGTGAATGACGCTTTCGCGTGCCCAAGTCGTTCGCTCACGACCTTGAGCGGTATGCCGTGTTTGAAGAGCAGACTGGCATGGGTATGGCGGAATCATGCAACCTTGTGGGTGGCAGGCTCGCGGGTTAACGATCCGCTCGAACGCTTGAGAGAACGCGTGCGGGTGAGTTGGACTGCCGTCGTCGGCTGGGAACATCCACTCGCTCGGCTCGGCAGCGAAACATGCGGCTTGCTGCCATGCTCGCCATGCGGCGAGCATGGCCAGGGTGGTCGGGTCGAGCTCGACGAGTCGGCGTGAGTTGCGGGTTTTGCAGCGCGTGAGTTGCCGTTCATAGTCGACTGAGACCAGCCCTCGGTCGACGGAGATTGTGGCTCGTGCCCAGTCGATGTCGGTCCATTTGACGCCGAGTACTTCGCTTCGTCGCATTCCGGTGGCCGCTGACAGCCGGAACGCCGCATACAACCGATGAGGCACCGCGGTGCCCAGGAACGTGCGTAACTGGTTCTCGTCCCACGCCCGTGCCTCGACCGGTGGCACGTTGCGAATCGTCGGCCTCGACGCGATGGCAGCGACGTTGCGTCGTACGACTCCTTTGAGGAGGGCATCGCCGAGCGCGCTACGGATAACGACGTGGATCTCGAGCACGCTCTTTCGGGACAACTGTCGACTGCCATCAGTCGGGGCGAGTTTGGCGGCGTACAGCTGCTCGAGCTGGTCGGGGGTAAGCCGCCGGATCTTCACCCCGCCGAGCGTTGGAAGGATGTGCCGTTCGACGAGCCGCCGATAGCCGGCGAACGTCGTGGATGCGAGCTCGACCTTCTTGCCTGGAAGCCAACGCTGGGTCAGGTACGCACCGAAGGTGAGGCTGCGGTTCCCGTCATCGCGTCCGACGGTTTCCGTGGCAAGTTTCCGGGCGAGCCGTTCAGCCGCGGCGCGGTCGGTGCCAGCGGCGTGCCACGTGCGTTGTTCGCGTCCGGTGACGGGGTCGAGCCCGTGGTAGATGACGGCGTACCACCGGTTTCCCTTGCGCGCGATGTAACCATCCATGATGTTCTCCTTGTTCTACCGGCGCCGACGGTCGACACTCGGTAGAAGAATCGGTAGAACAGTCCGGAGTAAACCGCAACCTTGACCGCCTGCCTATGCAAGCAGAATCGAAACGCACTGATCAGGTCACCGTCCGGTGTCGCCTGATTGTTTGGGGTGACCGAGGACGTGAGAGAGGTCGGTAGATCGTGCTGGTCGGAGTCAGTAGTCGACAGACAAAAGTCGGCGGCGACCGACTGCTATCGGGCTCGAAGGCGGCGGTTCGCTGCGGTCAGATCGAACGCCGCGGGATCAAAACCATCAGGAGCCCATTCGACCATCGAGTCGTGTTCGCGATGGCGCGGGTTCGCCAAGATCTTTACGAGGTCCTTGTAACCGGTGGTGCCGCCGCAGTCCTCTGGTGGACAAGCGCAGGCTCCGTCGACACAGATGGGGTAGCGGGTGGTTTCCTTCGGTTCGTCGATGGCTTCGACCACGACATCGTGTTGCCAGCTGTCACCGAAGTCGTAGTCCCATTTCAGAGCGGACCCGACCCGGGGAGTACGTGGCGCACGGTAGCTGAGCGTTCGTTGATGACATAGTCGGCGTCTTCGTCTGGGTCGCCGAACAGCACCCCGCCGACGTCGAACATGTGGAGGTGGTATCCCTCCCAACCCATCACGCGTTCGAGGATCTGCGCGAACTTCGGTAGCGATGTCTCCGATCGCACCGCAAGCCGAACGCCAGACCTCGGGCTTCACGTCGCGTAGCGACACCCGCAACACGTACACCGACGGTCCGAAGAACATCATCAGCTCACCGTAACGTCTGGGCTGCTGCGCAGGGTCTTGGCCATCGGTCTGCCTTTGGCGAGTTCATCGATCAGCTTGTCGGTGTAGCGGATTTCTCGCATTGTTCGTTCGGTGATGTCCTCGATCCGCACACCACAGATCATGCCCGTGATGGAATGTCGCGCCGGGTTGGGTTGGGGGCGTGTGCGAAGAACATCTCGAAGTCTGTCTGTTGGTCGAGGTGCACTTCCAGGGTCTGCTGGTCATAGCCGGTGAGCCATCGCAGGATTTCGTCGACCTCGTTTCGGGTGCGTCCCTTTCGTTCAGCTTTCGCTACGTAGTGCGGGTACACGCTCGCGACGCTCGTCGTGAAGATTCGGTGTTTCGTCTCGGCCATCGTCCTTCCTTGGATGTGTCCCGCTCTTGTCCTAACACATTGCCTCTCTTCAGCAAGTCGGGCCGGAGACCCTCGAGCGTCAGCAGCCTCAAGAACCGAACCCATGGTTACAATGATATTGTTGCACGGTGCTTCCAGCGTTCGATCCAGCGAGTGGGTTCCTGCCGCCTGGTGAACATCTGGCGTCATGGGACGAGGTGGTCGATCGATTCGGGTGGACACCATGGCGTCGCCGATTGCTTGACGGGCTGGCCGAGTCCCTCGATCTACTCGCTTTCGCCGGGTGTCGGAGGGTCTGGTTGAACGGAAGTTTCGTCACCGCGAAGGAGGACCCAGGCGACTTTGATGCCGTGTGGGATCCCGCCGATGTCGATGACGACCTGCTCGACCCAGTGTTCGGTCCGCTCGGCATGGCGGCTGGGCGCCGTCTGCAGAAGGAACGATTCGGCGGCGAATGGTTCCCGAACATCTTGGAGCGTGACAGCGGCCTGTTCTTCGCGACGTTCTTCCAACGAGACCGCAACGCCGTCGATAAAGGCATCGTCGCGCTCGATCTGAGTTCCCGGAGGCAATCATGATCACCAACGAGTTCCAGTACCGCAACACCAAAGCGATCCTCGCCCAGTTCGAAGCAGCGATCGAAAACCTTGAAGGCACCGCCTCGTCCGCGGCGCGCCCGAAGCTGCGTGCGATCGAGATCGCTGCGGTCCGATCGCAGGCCGAGAGTCTGCGCGAGGAGTTGGTCGACTACGAGCGCCTCCGCGCCGGCGACGTGGAAACTATCGCCGCAAACGGACTTCTCGGGATCGCCGAACTCCTGATCAAAGCTCGAGTAGCGCGAGGTTGGACCCAGGCCGGGCTTGCGGACGCGCTCGGGGTCGCGGTGCAGCAGGTGCAACGCTACGAAGCCACCGGCTACAGCTCTGCGAGCCTTGCCCGGCTCGCCGACATCGCCGCCGCCCTCGGCATCGAAATCTCCGAGACGGCAACCCTTCGACGAATCGCCTGAACCCGATCGCAGGTGGCGTGCCCCGGTGTGGAAGTTCAACCCGAACCCTCATCATGGGTCGGGTCGTTTCTTTTTCGTAGCCAGCCACACCGAACGCCATCACCGACCGCCACCCACACGGCGTTTTTCAGCATCCTGCTCGGTCTGGATCGTGCCCACCAGGAAGGCGGGCACGCGACTCGTCTGATCTCGCTTGACGCGACAGTGCCCCACCCACGAATGGGCGGGGCACTGTCGTCTACCGAAGGAGATGCGGGAGTGATCTACCTCGGCGCGAACGAGCCGTTCAGGTCGACGACCAGATGGGCCGCGCTGGTGGTGAAGATGCACACCTTGCCGTTCGCTCCCACCGAGACGGTCGCCGCGTTGGGGACTACTTGGCCTGACGAATAGTTCAGGTTCGATACGATCGGCATGGTCGAGCCGCAGGGGAACACCGTGATGTACCCGGCGCTATTGGGATCGACGGCGGTCACGTTCAGCACCACGGCCGTTGCGTTGGCGGGCACGCCCTGGCGACCGGCCACCGTCACCTCGGTCACCGAACCGGCCGCCGGCTTGACCGACGAACGGGTGTCGAGGAGGCGGCTCGGGTCGAACTGCCAGGAGCGGTTCTGACCCGACGGCGAGAACGCACCGTTCGCATCGACGATCACGTGCGTCGGCGCCGAGGCGAAGATGCACACCTCACCAGTGCTGCCGATCTTCGACACGACCGAGTTGGCGATGTCGTTGCCAGCCGTGAAGTTGAGGCTCGATGCCAGCGGCATCGAGGTTCCGCACGGGAACACCGTGAGGTAGCCGGTCGCCTGAGCTCCCGTGGATGTCACGTTGAGCACTGCGGCGCTGGCGTTCGCCGGCACACCGTGCCGACCGGCGAGGGCCAGTCGGTAGGTCTCGTTGGCGTTGATCCGCTGACCCGACCGAGTGTCGAGTGCACGGGTCGGGGCCAGCGTGGCGAAGCCGTCGCCGGCGTGCGGTACCTGGGCACCGTTCACGTCGACCACGAGGTGCGTCGCCGCCGAGCTGTAGATGCACACCTTGCCACCGGTACCCAGCTTCACCGACACGCCGTTCGAACGGGTCTGGCCGGGCGTGAAGTTGACGTTGGACGTCTGCGGGCGGGTGCTGCCGCACGGGTACACCGTGAGGTAGCCGGCCGCAGATGGATCGACGGCAATCACGTTCAGCACCACGTCGGTTGCGGTGGCCGGCACACCGCTGACACCGGCGATGACCACCTCGGTCACCGATCCGGCGGTCACCGGAGCAGCGGCAAGGTTGGAGCCGGTGGGTGAGGTCTGCCCGGTGCGGGTGTCGAGCACTCGAGCCGGGTTGACCGCGACGAAACCGGCCGGGTCGGCAATGACCACCGGAGTGGCCGCCACGCCATTGGTCATCGACGTGGTGACGCCGGAACCAACGGAGTAGTTGCCGGCCTTAGCCGTCTTCAGGATCACACTGAACGAGCACGACGGAGCCGTAGAGGTCTCGGTCCCGGGGAAGGGAACGCCCGTGAGCGCTACGGCCGTACCGGTCGCTGTGAGGGAGCCGCCGCAGGTGTTGGTCCCCGGGCGAACCGTTCCGATACCGGTCGGCAACGCATGGCTGACCGTGCTGTTCGGGTGCGCTGCACCGAACGGAAGCCCAGCGACGGTGTAGGTGAGCGTGACGTCATCACCGGTGGTGATGTTCGCCGAGCTTGCCGTCATCGTCACCGTCGGCTTGGTGGGGTCGGCCACGTAGATGACCGAAGGCACCACGCTGTTGGTGAGACCGGCAGTGGGGGCCGCGTGCCCATCGTCTTCGAGGTAGGCACCGAGTGTGAATCCGCTCATCGTGATTCTCTGCAGTGCATCGAACTTGCCCGGTGTAAGCGCCTTCACCCGCATGGTGAGTTCACACTTCGGAGCAGACGAGACCGACCAGGCCGACATGTTCTGGTTCACCGTCAAGGTCGAAGCCGTGTGTGTGTGTTCGTTGCCGCAGCTGGAGTTCACGACTGACTCGAACGAGAGGTTCGCCGGCAGCTCGTGCCTGTAGGTGTAGCCACCCGGAGCTGAGGAACCGACGAACGACATCGGATCCCACGGCGAGCTCGGGTTGGTGAAGGTTCCGCCCGCAACCTTGTACGTGATGTTGAATTCGTCGCCTACCCGGTACGAGGTGCTGCCCACCGAGGCGGTCAGCGTTGGGAGCACGGTGATGGTCTTCCACCCAGTGTCGACGTATGGCAGGTCATTCAGTCCGGTTATTCCTCGGGCCAGGTCGAGCATACCGACGCCATTGGCCACCATCTCGAGGTTCACGCGGCACGTCATCGGGGTTGTCTCCTCGGTACCGGGCAGCGAGTGGTCGTACGTCTGCACGGTTGGGTCATTGAGGTAGAGGACGCCACCGCAGGTGTTCGAGGTCATCGTCACGTCGAACATGCCCCGCCAGAACAGCGGATTGGAGAGCCCGATGAAGAACTCGTCGTGCGGGGTACCGTAGGCCACGCCGGTGACGTCGAAGGTCACATTCACCTTCTCGCCGATGGCGATCACCGACTTGTCGGTGCTGATGGTGTAGCTCGGCAGGGTCGGGTCGGCGATGAAGATGCTGGTCTCGGTGACCCGGTTGGTAACACCCTCGGTCGTGATACCGGCAGCCAGGTCGTGATGACCCGGTGTGCCGGTGCGCACGGTCACGACGAACGTGCAAGAACCGTCGTTGTCCATGAGGTCGGTCGTGTCGCCGCTGAGATTGGCGGACGCCACGCCCTCGTCGACGCCGGCGTTACCGATGACGATCTCTCCAACAGGAGGACCGTCGCCAGACGAGCACGAGTTGCTGACGACCGTGGCGGAGTCGAAGGCGGGGAGGTACTCATGGCTCCACGACCAGTCGTTGTCGCCCTTGGCGTTGCCGCCATCCACCGTGTAGGTGACCGTGAGATCGTCACCACGGACGACGTCGACCTCGTCGACTTCCATGGTGACCGTCGGGTCGACATCGAGCTCGACGACCGGGTCGATGCCATTGGTGAGGCCGAGCAGAATCATGTCGGAGCCGAACTCGAAGTGGCCAGCACCGAGCGCCCGCCACTTCACCTTGAGGTGGCATTCAGGAGCGGTCGCCGTCGTGACCGCGTTGAGCGTTGCGCCCGTGACGCCGTAGCCCTGCGCCACGCCGCCGCAGGTGTTCGAGACCACTCCCTGCGATGAGAAGTAGTTCTGGTTCACGTTCGACAGCGAGCTGTCGGCGAAGCTGAAGTCGACGTGGTCCGTGCCATACGGCATGCCGGTGACCTTGTAGTCGAAGATCACGTCGTCGCCGAGGGTGACACGGCTCTTGTCGAGCGACAGCATCACGGTCGGGATGGTCGGGTCGGCGATGTAGACGTTGCGGGCGGCCGGAGCCCCAGCGAGCGTGTTGAGGTCGTCGTCGTCTTTGCCGACGACGAACCCACTCGCGTAGTTGAACGGGCCGGCCTGGGCAGGCTTGACCCACGCGCTGACCGTGCACGACTTCGCCGTGTCGGTGTCGTTGTTGTCGAGGCGCCCGTCGTTGAGCGACAGCATGCCGTCGTCATCAATCGCGTAGTCGTCGTCGTAGGAGCAGGGTGTCAAAATGAAGGGACCGCCAGAGTCGGTCGGCGTGTGGAACGCAAGGCCATCGGGGAGCGAGTGGGTAAAGCTGTAGTTGTTCTCGACGCCGTAGGGAACGCCGGTGACCGTGTAGGTCAGCAGCTGCACGTTTCCGAGCAGGTCGGAGGTGATGTTCGTGGCACTCTCGGGGTCGCTGGTAACGGTCGTCGTGACCGTGGGCAACGCCGGGTCGTGAACGATCACCGTGGTGCCCTCCGCTGAATACGCGTAGTCACCCTCGAACGTCGGATCGTCACACGCAAGAATCTCGCCGGCACCGGGGCCGGGGCCAGGGCCGGGACCAGGGTCAGGACACACCCACTCGCCGCGTGTTCCAAGTGTCGTGGACGTGAAGCCCTCCGACAGGTCGAACGAGCCGCGCTTGGAAGCGGTGGCATTGACGACGACCTTGCAGTCAGTCGACGGGACGCTGTTGAACAGCACGCGCACCTTGCTGCCGGCTGTGGCGGTTGCCGCCGTTGGGAACACGGCGACCGGACAGGTCGTTTCGGCAACTACCTGGGCGGCGCCGGTCATCCCCACCGGATACTGGTGGCTGAACTCGGTCACCTCCGTCAGGTTCTTCAGCGTGTAGGTGAACTTCACCTTCTCGTTCATGACGCGGCTGGTCTCGTCGACCGCCACCACGACCTCGGGAGGGTCTACGGGCATGGCTAGTGCGGGGGCCGGGGCAACAGCCGCCAGCCCGGCGCAGGCTGTGGCCGCGGCCAGCAGCGCTCGGCCGAACAAAGTTCTCATCGGTCATCAACTCCGTGTGATCTCGTCCACCCGGAATGGGCGGATCGTCAATGTTCTGTCGGATCACGAGCGGAACTTCTGCGGACTATGAAGAGACCTTCACGGTGCTATCTGTAAAGAAACGCGCACAGAAGAGACGTGTAAGGAAAACCACACAGAGTCGGTAGGCAAACGTTCGCCATCCGACGCCTTGCTATCGTCCTAGTCTTGATCGAGTGCAGTGGGGAACTCGTGTCGACCAGAGCCACCGCTAGAATTCTTGTCGTCGAAGACGTGCCGACCATTGCCGAGGCGATTGCGTCGCATTTGAGCGATGCGGGATACGACGTCGACATCGTCCACGACGGTGCGACCGCCGCCAGCACCGATATCGGACGATACGCCGCCGTCACCCTCGATGCCATGCTTCCGCGGATGTCCGGGTTCGAGGTGTGTCGGCGATGGCGAACGTCCAGTTCCATTCCCGTGCTGATGGTCACGGCGCTCCGAGATCCGAACGATGAGGCCGAGGCCTTCGCAGCAGGCGTCGACGACTTCATGACGAAGCCCGTAGCCGCCACCGAACTCATCCGTCGGATCGGCGCGCTGGTCCGGCGGAGTATGTCCGACCACCGACCCGACGGTACGCAACGTCGGGTCGGAGATCTCGAACTCGATCTCGTGAAGCGGAACGTCGAGGTTGACGGGCGTCTCGTGCGGCTAACCCCGGTGGAATGCAGTCTGCTCGGTCTCCTCGCCGGCGAGCCCGGGCGCACCTTCAGTCGCGAGGAGATCTCGTTCCATCTCTACGGAAGCACGTTCGTCGGCGACAGTCGCTCGTGCGACGTCCATGTGAAGAACCTTCGCCGCAAGATCGAACGCGATCCGATGCGGCCTGACCGAATCCTCACCGAACGCGGCGCGGGGTACCTGCTCAACGACCCGACGCTGAGCTCACGATGATCGGCAACGATGACCTCGAAGAGTTCCTGGGCCTCGTGCCTGATATTCCGGGCCATATCGACCCGGCCGTTCGGGCCGCATGGGTCGACGCAGTCACCGACGCCGAACGGTCCGAAGCGCTACGCGAGATCGTCTTTCAACTCGAACACAACAACCGTGATCTCGCCATCGAGTTTGCGCATCAGAGCGTCATGTTTGCGCGGCGCACCAACGATCCCGCGCTGATCGTGCGGGCGATCCTCCTCCATGCTTTCCAACTCGTCGAACAACGCTCTCCTGACGCGGCCCTGGTCAAAGTGCGGGACGCGATGGTGATCGCTCGCGAGATACGCGACAGCAATCCACTTCCCTACGTGAGCGCCATCTCCGCCCGCGGTTTCGTCAACCACTCGCTCGGCAACGAGCACGCGGCCCGGTCGGACTTCGAGACGGTGCTGATGGCGTCGGCCGATCCGTTGACCGTCGTGCTCGCTCGGACCAACCTCGCATCGCTCGAACTCGACGTGAATCAGGCCGCCAGGGCTCTGCACCACCTCGACTGCGCTCGCAAGGCAATTGACCAGGCCGAGGGGAGGACCGACGGCATCCCGATCGAGATTGCCTCCTACCTTCGCCAAGGTGTCGACCAGTGTTCTGCCATTGCCCTCGTGGACATGATCGAAGGCGATTCCGGCAATCATGCAGACGCGGAAAGGGAAGCGCTGCTGGCGCGGATCGAGAGCATCTGCGTTGAGCGGCGGCGGAACGACCCGGCCGACGACCGCCAGTCGCAGATGCTGCTGGCGGCCATCGAAGCGGACCTTCGGCGTCTGCGTGGGGACCCTTCCGGTGCGGCGAAGCTGGCGGCAATCGCCGTGGATCTGGCTGAGCAGAGCCTGCCGCACGTGTACGTGGAGCCGTACGTGAGCCGGGCGAAGTTGCACGAGTCTGTCGGCGATTTCGCTTCGGCGGTACAGGACTGGAAAGCCGCACTCGAGGTCAGTCGGGCCGGTGGGCGCCGCCTGCTGACTCAGCCCTTGTTGGCTCGGATTGCCTCGGCATACGAGCAACTCGGCGAACTGCGACTCGCGTTGGAAACCACCCGGCAGGCCTTCGCCGAGTTGCAGCAGATCGTCGAGGCCGCCCGCCATCAGACCTCGCCAGCCACGTCCGCCGACGGACCGATGATCGGCGTGTGAGCACCCGGTCGCTCCATGGTCCGATGGTGTCGAAAGCGGGCCGGAAGCGGACATGTTCCAGGCCCGGTCCGGAGCGGGATCCGCGGTCACGGCCGGCTGACTGGTCGCGATAACGAGAACTTCGTCGCCGAGGCCGAGTTGCATCGTCGTCGACTTGCCAGGATTGATCCGCATCTCATGGGTCGCGCCGAACCGAACGCCAACGGCGCACTGCCCTAGCCGGGATGCCGACGAGACGATCTCGGCGAACGTGACATTGCCGGTTGCGCCATACCGCTCGCACGGCTCCAACCCGATCGTGCATCCTTCGGGATCGAACAGGTCGTCAAAGACTTCAGCTAGTTCCCTGCGTTCGGAGACCTGGGCGATCAGAAGACTGGTCAGGTCGTCGCTGACGATGAAGTCGTCCGCTCCGGCGGCCGCCGCCAGGGCACCGTTACGCTGGTCGAGGAGTTCGGCCACCACGCGAACGGCCCCGTGGTCGGTCGGAGGCAACGCACGCAATGCCACCAGCATGAGCAG
Source organism: uncultured Acidimicrobiales bacterium (assembly GCA_963791625.1). Lineage (GTDB taxonomy): Bacteria > Actinomycetota > Acidimicrobiia > Acidimicrobiales > Ilumatobacteraceae > JANMCE01. Next base: position 19,551 of record CAWBTA010000014.1, on the reverse strand, counting down.
CGTCCGAGCATCGGCGTCGTCGGCCGTCAGCGCCGATCGGTCACCGAGCACTACGACGTCGGTGACCGACCGAGCAGTGAGCTCGGCGATCACCCGCTCGGGCGTGAACGGCACTTCGCAATAGTCCCGATTCGTTTCGCCGAGCGCGGGCATGGAGCGGACCTTGGTGCCGTCGACTCGATCGGGATCAACGAGCACCGTCAAGGTTTCTTCGACGCCGAGCGCCGATCCGAGTTCCTCCAGCACCCGAGGTCCGAGCTCGCTCCATCCGACGATGGCAAGGCGTCGATGCTTCCCACCCTGATCACGTCGGCTCGGCGAAAGCTGTTTCACGGCAGGTCGGGTTCCGGTGAACTCGAAGATCGAGTCGTCCTCGGCGATACCGATGACCTGATCGTGAGCAGCGAGACGGGCATCGGCGGCCGGGTTGAGATGCACGGTGCCGTCACGGAAGATTCCGATGAGCGAAGCGCGCTCGAAGGCGAGTTGCGCATCCCCAAATCGCCAGCCATTCAGTTCACTGAACGAGTCGAAGTAGATCTCGTCGCCGTCGAAATCGAGCAGCTCGCGAAAGACGTTGCTGAGGCCTCGTTGGCGACAGGCCTGCGCGGTGAGGTCGGCAACGATGCGTGTCGTGTTGACGACCACGACGCCATCACCGAGAACCGAGGTAACGGACTTGGAGAGACTGGGATCACGCATCTCTGCGACGACGGTGGCAGTGCCGTCGGGATGTTGCACCGAGCGTAAGGCCAGGAGGATCTTGACGACGGCCGCGTCGTTCTCGTGGACGACTATGACCGAGCGTGCCGTGCTACTACTGACGAGACCGAGTTGCGAGTCGCTGCAGGGGTCCCCGTTCCGGCAGACGATCCGTGTCGTCCTCCGGTCGCCCACGTGACGATGTATGGCCGCTTCCATATCCCCTTTGTTCTCGTCGGCAAGCACCACGATCGCCGCCCGCTTCCGGCTGCTGTTGGCAACGACGAGTTCGGAAATGATCGTGGGAACGCGCGGTGACCAGCCGAGGATCAGGGTGTGGTCCGACTCGATCACGCGACCGTGCCCCTCGCGTAGGAGGTTCAGTCTTGTTTCGATGCTGGAGGAGATAAGCCCGATCAGGCTGCCCGCCACGAACACCCCGGTGAGGGTGATGACCAACCCAACGATTCGGGTCAGCCAGCCCGCATCACCCGAGAACGTTCCCGGGTCGAGCACCCGAGTCAATGCCTGCCAGGCCGCCTCGGCGAACCCGAGCTGACCGTTGTTTCCGTTGACGCCCACGAGACCGAACACAACGAGGACCGCCGCGCACAGGGAGATGGCTGCAAGCGTGGCCAGTCCCAGCCAGCCGACCACGACAGCACTTCCCCGGGACAACGCCGCGTCGAACCGGTAGCGAGCGCGGGCACGCCAGGTGGCTTTGGAGGGGTGGACGCTCACCCGGACTAGTACGGCATCTACCCCAGCACCTTGAGGGGCCCCTCGAACCGTCGTCGTGAGTATTTCTTTACGTACCTCAGACCGCTGCCCGAACCGCCGATCGCAGTGTTCGAGCGGAAGGAACCCAGCCATGATTCATCCCGATACCGAAATCAGGCATATCAGCGAGTCGATGGGGTTCGGTGTCTTTGCGACCCGGGCCATTCCACGGGGAACCGTCGTGTGGACGCTCTGCGAGCTCGACCAGCACATCAGCCCGGCGCGCCGGCTGGAACTGTCGGAGGGTTCGAGGCGGGAACTGGACACCTATGCCTATGTCGACGCCTCGGGTGCCTTCATTCTGTGCTGGGATCACGGCCGGTTCGTCAACCATTCCTGCGACCCGGCCATGATGCCGGTCGGCCAGTACCACGAGATTGCCGTACGGGATATCGCCGCCGGCGACGAACTGACGTGCGACTACGGCACCCTCAATCTCGTCGAGCAGTTGCGCTGCGTGTGCGGCAGTGCCATCTGCCGCGGCGGCATCACCGAACTCGATCTGGTGGAGTCCCCCCTCGTCGAACGAATCGACGCATTGACGGGATCGGCACTCGCCGTCGCCGGTGCAGTCGCCCAACCGCTCGCCCGCTACATGCTGCACCCGGACGGCTTCGCTCTTCTCGCCGGCGGTGACGCGCCGGCACCGTCGGTCTTGGTCTGCCAGCAGGCTCGTTGACTCGGATCCGGCGGAGTTCAGAATGATCCATCCATCGACCCGCGTCGCGCATGTCAACGACGTCATCGGCTTCGGTCTCGTTGCCACCCGGTTCATTCCCCGGGGAACCCTGACGTGGGCGCTCGATTCGTGTCGACCGCGTGCTGACAGCTCTGCGAGGTCGCCAGAACTGGCGCCGATGCAGGCGAACGCGCTTGCATCGCTTCGGCTATCGACGGCGAACGGGTGGATTCCTCGTCCTCTGGGACGACGCTCGCTACATGAACCACAGCTGCGACCCGAATTGCGCCATCACCGACGCCGGAGTCGAAATCGCGATTCGTGACATCGAAGCGGGCGAACAGCTCACCAACGACTACCTGATGATGAACGACCCTGACGAGGCGTTCCTGTGCGGGTGCGACACTCTGGTCTGTCGTCGTGTTGTGCGCGGCCTCGACCGGACCCATCTGCGCCCTCAATGGGACTCGCTCATTGCCGACGCGATGGTCTCCTTCGACGCAGTCGAGCAACCGCTCGCCGAGCTCGTGAACATGGACTTCGTGCGGGCGACCCTTGCCAGGGCACCGCTCACGGCTTCGGGCCTACGTCGCTGACCCCCTGTTGACCAGGACGAACCTCACGTCGGGAGACGGAATCTATAGCCCTCGCCGCGTACGGTTGTGATCCACTGCGCCCGCTGCGGATCGTCCTCGAGCTTGCGTCGAAGATTCTTGACGTGCACGTCAGCACGATCGGCTGCTGCCGACGAAGTTTGAGCCGGTGAGATGCTCGACGATGCGCTCCCGGGACACGACGCCGCCCCGAGCGTCGATCAGCAAGCCGAGGACACTGCACTCCACCGGGGTGAGCCGCACCTCTCGTCCGAGCACATTGGCGACACGGGTCGCGAGGTCGACCTCCATGCCTTCGACCGAGCGCCGACTGCTGATCTCGGTGAGTGCGATCTGTCGCTCCCCTGCCATATCGAGCATTCGACTGACTCGGAGGGCGGAGGCGAACCCGGCGGGTCCAAGCTTTCCCAGCTGTGCGCTCCAGACCCCGAGGGCGCCGAACACCCCAAAGCGGTTCCGAAGCGGAAAGATCGTCACGCTGCGCAGGAGCAACCCGTCATGGATCATTGTCTCCTCGAGCCCGACGTCGGTGTTCGGAACCAGGGTTTCCCCCTCGCCGATAGCGGCAGCATTTTCGATCCGCTCCAGCAGGAGCGAAGCATGCACGTCGATGGATCGTTCGATTCCGAGCGATGCCGCCCGATCGAATGATCCGTCGGCACCGAGCATCGACCGGTAGTGCACCGTTGCTCCGTAAAGCCCGCGTGCCTGCAGGTACGCGATGGCTCGAGACGACACGGTCTCGAAGGGCAGGTCGAGCAGCAGTGCGTCGGTGAGCGCGTGTAAGGCGACCTCCGCATCAGCCGGTACGAGCGAGGAGACATAGGCAGGGCCGCTTTCGGCAGGGTCACGCTCGGCGCTGCGAAGAACGGTCAGGTACACCGTGACGGGAGCCTCGGTGCCGTCAGGTCGAATAACTCGAACCAAACCGGGAAAGCTGCGGCTGGGATCGACGGTCACCACTTCGACGGATTTGGCGCCCATTGCAACGTCATCCGGATGCAGAATCGACATACCTGGGCGGCCGATCACATCGTCGCCGATCAGTCGCGTCGCGGCGTCGTTAGCATCGATGATGGTGAAGTCGGCGGAGTAGACCAGCATCGGGATCCAACTCCGGTCGATGACTTCGGCCAACGGTCTCGGCGTTGAGTTCCTCACGACCACGACAGCCTTGGTCACCGAACGAGTGTAACGCGGAGGCGGATGTGAGCTGTCACGGTAGGAACTTGAACCACCCGAACATGTAGTGGGCGGCGATTGCCAGCAAGGGAAGCGCCGCGAGGCGATGCCACCTCTTGAGTGTTGGGCGCTCGCCCTCGCGGCCGAGCGCCGCCAGGGTGGTGTACACCAGTGTCGGCAGGCCGAGGTAGACAAACGTGTTGAGGAGACGCTCGGACGCATCGAGCGTTCCCGACGCCATCCACTTGGCGAGGCGCTCAGTGGCGAACAGCCACACGACCATCAGAGGCAGTCCGGCGGGCAGCCAGCGGGCGAGCCACGGGCTGTTCGGGAAGCGGCTCACGAAACCTTCCCAGTAGCCAAAGACGCCGTAGGCCATCGCTGCCGTGGCAACCAGCAACTGCCACGACAACGGAAAGAAGGCGTTGGCGATAGCGACGTACATCAGAACTCGGCCCAGCAGTGACACAGCGACGTTGCCATGTTGGAGGTTCGGGTGCCGCCGTCTCCAGGGCTGCCAGTCGCAGTGGGTAGAGCGAAGCGACTGCAGACTCCGCCAGCAGACGCACCACGAGCGCAGCGAACACGATCCATCCGATCCGCACGTAGGAGTCGGCGATCGGAAGCTTCCGGCCGATGAGCGCCTGCTGCCCGTAAGCAAATCCCTGAGCGCACCATGTCGCCATCATGGGGCCGATCGCAAGGTCACCGAGTCGGTCGAGGCGACTGCTCCAACTGCCATCAAGAGCACGTCGCAGCGGTCGGGTGGCACCGCAAATGATGACCGGCACGAACCACAGGACCACGAGTCCGAGCACCGTTCGCAGCTCACGCATCGACGGAACCCCGCCAAGTACAAGCGTCGTGACCAGGTAGGCGGCGGCCGCCGATCCCCCGGCGAAGGCGTCGGCGATCCCGATGATGGTCAGCGCGATGACGTACGCCAGGGCGGGCGGAAGGAAACTGCCCTCGGCATCGAAGGCCGCCGCTATTCCCACCACGATTCCGACCAACGGCAGTGCAGATGCGAGCGAACCGACTACCGCCCGCAACCAGATGCCGTTGGACAAGATGGCAGCGATGAGCGGCGAAAAGCGACCGGTCTTCTCGACGGCTGTTTGCGCGGCACGGTCAAGCGGATTGGTCAGCGGGACCTGCCACGTTCCAATCCGATCACCACGACCGGCCGCCTGCGCCGACCCATCCAGAAAGGCGACGTCACCGGCGTACACCTCGGCAAACTCCGGATCGGGCCCCGAGGCAGGTTTACCGTCCGAACCGCTGGTCGGAGTCGCCGTCCGACCACTCGACCCCGATCGTGATCCGGCCGCACCGGCCGCTCCCGCTGCACCAGCCGCGGCCGCCGTCGCAACAGCGGCCGAGGTCACCGCCGTAGCCAGTAACGAATGAGTCTGCTCCGGTTCGTCGGCGGGCTCGAAGGCCGGCAGCGATTCGGGATCGGTCGGCGAATCGTCATTACCACTTGGCATCGGTGGCACCATCGCTCGACGCTGCGGGCGAATCGTTCAAATCGCTCGCATCGGGTGAGTCGGATGGCGAGTCGTCGGCATCACCGGTTCCATCAGTCGGCGCACCGTCGACATCGGAATCGTTGCTCGGATCCTCGGCTTCGCCGGAGTCGACCTTCGAGTCGTCAGTCGGCGTCGCAGCATCATCGTCGCCTTCGACGGCGGTCGTTCCCGGCGATGCATCCGGTTTGTCGGCCGGGGTGGTTGTGTCGTTTGCGGTATCACCCGTCGAACTACCGGCATCACCGGCAGGGTCGGTTGATTGCTTACCGGTACCGTCCGAGGTGGTCGGGCCATTGGGGTCGGAACCGCCATCATCCGGATCGGCCTGAGTCACCGCTGCTTGAGCGATCGATGCCGCCACAATCATGAGGGTCGTCGGCGCTACCAGCAGTACCAACGCCACAATCGCCGCGCGAGCCTCGGGTCGGAATCGTCTGAGAAATTGTCGTCGCCGTCCCGTCCGCATGGTCTCTTTGTCGGCCGACGACGATGCCGCTTGACGAACACTCGACCGATCCCGTGCAAAGAAATGCTTACACATCTCTGGGCGGCAGCTTGTTGGTGTGATGCCCGTGGGCGTGGTCGAACTGCTCGTGACGAATGCGGAGCGTCTCGTCGGCACTTCGTTGTCGAGCACGACCCTATTCCGCATGTACGTCGCCGACATCGCGGACGCGGTCGTCTGATAGGGCTGCCACCAACGGCGTCGCCATTCGAATGCTCCCATGTACCAAATATGTACCAGCGCCACGGTAAACAGCGGGGAGTAGAGGGGAACGACGGGCAGTTGAACATCACCGCTGATCAGGTAAAGTGGCGATCTACCAGGAGTTTCTCTGAGCAGCGGATTCGACCTCATAACCCGGAGGCCACAGGTTCAAATCCTGTCCCCGCCACTATTGTGATGTCGCGAGACATCGGCAAGGCCCGAACCCTTATTGGGGTTCGGGTTTCTTGTTTTTTCGTTGTCCGTAGGGTCCGTATGGGCGTGATGGTCCGCCGCGTTTGGTGCCGGTGCCGTGGTAGCGGATGGTGGGGTCGATGGTGAGTCGGCGGATGATTTCGCCGGTGGCGGCGTGGATGACTCGGATGTCGTAGCCGTGGATGAGCGTGACGATGGGGTTCCGTTGAGGGGTTGTCCGAGGCCGATGTGCTGCAACTCTCCGTCAACGCGGCAGGCTCACCTGAGTTTCAGGATCAGCTCGATCGTTGGTGACGGGGTTGCTTGCGGTCTGGTGTGCGGCCGGCGCGAGCGTGGCTCGAACGCTGCCTCACCCTCGTTGCGGTAGCGGGCGATCAACCGCGAGACCCAGGCTTCGGACACGCCGTAGTCGCGTGCGACCTCCGTTTGGGAGCGACGTTCGAGAATGACCGCAGTGATGATGAGACGGGCTTTCGACATACGCCAACGCTGCCCGCCCCAACCTCAGGCCTTGCCGATGACGCGCGACATCCCTTACCTATGTCCTGAGACTACACACTGTCCCCGCCACCAAAGAAGAACCTGCTCAGAGGCCCTTTCTGGTTCCAACCGGAAAGGGCCTCTTGCATGTTCATGTACCAAATATGTACCACGCCGACCCGCTGGTACCGTCGCCGATGGTCGTGGCCGGGTGCGGTTCGAGTGTCCGAAGCGGGTTTCTGGTGTCCCGATGGTTGGCATGGGACCGACCACTCGCAGTGCTACCGCCCTGGTTCCGATCGCTAGCGACCTGCTCGACATCGACGCCCTGGCTCGGAACCTGACAGGCCCCAAAACCATCACAAGTGGGGCCGAATCAGAGTGCCATTCCCAGCCGAGGTGGTTGCGTCGGCGTCGCGACGAGGTGAGTGCGCGGTTGGGGTTCGGATCGGTGCAACGCAAGAGGTGCGAATCAATCCGCCGAAATCGGCGGTGCTCCATCTGACTGCGGGGGACGAAATCCTCGTGATCGCGACGAGCCCGCCATCTGAGTCCTCGGCCCCCGACGCCCCTCGTTCTGATCGTGCCTGGAACATTTCGACGTCACCGATGTACCGGCCATCCGGGACTACCGACGCGTCACGTGCGGTTCACACGCCGATCAAAGGTTCGTCGGCTGAGTTGGGCGGCGATGCCTGACGCCGAATGGCCTCGACAACCTGCTGCTGCTCCCTGAAGGCCTCGCGGGTCGTCTCGAGCGCCAAACCCAAATCCCCAATCCGCTCATACGCCGCGGCGATCCGGGCCAGCAACGGTTGCACCAACAGCCGCCGCCCACCGGGCCGGCAGAGTTCCAACGCCCGCTTCCAGTCCTCGATCGCGGCAGCATCGTCGCCGAGCGCCTCAAACAACTTCGCTCGACTGGCGTACGCCTGATGTTCGGGTTGGGGCCGGTTCTGTTCGGCCAGTTCAACAGCGATCGCCGCCTGCCGTGACGCCCCGGCAAGATCGCCGCGGAGACGCAAAACGTCTACCTCCGCTGCCGCCATAAACATGTGCGACTTTCTATCCTCCGGACGGTCAACCGCTCGCCGCCTGGCACAGATGCGTTCGACCTCCACCAAACGCGGCTCGTTGTCGATTCCGTTCGCGACGTCCTCTTCGGCCGCGTTCACCAGGGCCGTCAGCAAGCCAAGATCGCGCGCCTGCTGAAAGTAGTCGCTCGCGCCCGGGACCATCCCTGCCGTTCCGTCGCCGGACAGCACCTCGCCAGCGCACTCAAGATGATGCAGAGCCCGCGCCGGGTGACCGGCGTCGTCCTCAAGCGCCGCGATGTTGATTCGGGCGACCGTCACCGTCACCGGATCGGCCGTTGCCATCAGCACCGTCTCGAAATCCGCTCGGGCAGCGTGCTCATCCCCAAGGTAGAGGTTGATCAAAGCCCGAGTCGAGATCGACTGGAGGAAAGGAAGCGGATTGGTGTCGCGCACCTCACGGGCGAACCTGATCGCCTCGTTCGTCTCGGCCATCGCCTGGTCGGTCCGGAGCGCCTCCATGTTCTGGAACGCATGCAACAGCATCCCCTTCACGATCAGCGCATGATCCCCGGTTCGATGGGCAAAGTCGAGGCTTCTGGCCGCGAATTCGATTCCGAGTTCACGGTTGCCGTGCTCGACTTCGAACACGATGGACCGAAGCGCGTCGCATCGGGCGGTGTCTGTGGTCGCGTTCAGCCAGGTGTCGCGCGCCGCAGCGCTCACCTGACCGGGGATCTCGGGAACGCTTGCTAGGAGCTTCTCGATGTCGTCCTCAGTCGTCATGCGTTGCTCGTCGTCGAGTCGTTCAGGAGGTAGCCGGCTCCGCGGGCGGTGAGGATGCGATCGGGCCGGATCGGATCGCGCTCGATCTTGCGTCGCAGGTTCTTCACATGGACGTCACTCGAGCGGCTGTCGCCGACGAAGCTGCTTCCGTAGAGATGGAAAGCGATCTCTTCGCGACTGAAGGCGCGGCCCGGGTCACTGGCGAGCAGGCCGAGAAGACTGCACTCGACCGGTGTCAGCCGAATCAAACGCCCATCGACGTCGATCGTGCGCTTCACGAGATCGAGTTCGATGTCACCGACCCGTCTTTGTGCGCTGTCCGTTCGTTGTTCGCTGTCCTTGCGGCGAATCAGCGCACCGATCCGCCGGACGACCTCGACCGCGACGAATGGTTTCGTCATGAAGTCATCCACCCCTGCGTCGAAGGCTTCGGCTCTGTCGGTCTGCTCGGTGAGTGCGGTGATCATCAGTACGGGAATGGCGCTGAACGTCCGCCACTGGCGGCACACTTCGAAACCCGACAACCGCGGCAGCATGGCGTCGAGGGTAACGGCGACGTAGCGGCTGAGATCCGCCGTGATAGCTGTCTCGCCATCGTCGACGATGTCAACTGCGTAGCCCGCCGCATTTAAGTGCGCGGCGATCGCACCGGCGATGGATGGCACATCCTCGACAACAAGGACGCGAGCGAGGGAACTGGCAGGCAACGACGTCTCCGTTGGGTAGCGATCGGAACTCGGAAAGCCTAGTAAGCGGCCAACGAGTGGATGTTCGTGGCCGACATTGTGTGTGTTTCTTTACATACCCCGGTCAAGGTCTCTTCACACTCCCCAAGTAGCGAGCTTCCGGGCCGACACAACGGCGGACGATCCGCCCACCGGGGGCGATCGAGTACGACGGAGTTGATCACCGATGAGAACACTGTTCGGCCGAGCGCTGCTTGCGGCGGCCACCGCTTGTGCCGGCTTGGTGGCTATCGCCCCAGCCCACGCCACCGCGATGGCGGTCGATGACCCGCCCGAAGTTGTGGTCGAGGTCGACGAGACCAGCCGCGTGATGGGTGAGCAGGTCAAGTTCACCTACACGCTCAAGAACCTCACCGAGGTGACGGAGTTCAGCCACCAGTACCCGGTGGGAATGACGAGCGCCGCGCAAGTCGTGGCTGAGAGTCAACTCGACCTGCGGTAACGAGCACGCACACTCGCCCTCGACCCTGACGGTGAACCAGAACATGTCGGGCTGGTCGGTCTCCGCAGCTCCGAAGTGTGAACTCACCATGCGGGTGTTGGCTCGTGTAGCGGGCAAGTTCGACGCCGTCGGCGGGATCACATCGGAAGGATTCACGCTCGGCGGCTACGGCGGAGACGAGGGGTATGCATCGGTGGCTACTACGGGCGTGACGAACCTGGTGGTTCCGTCGGTCATCTACGTGGGTGATCCCTCTAAACCGGGCATGACCATGACGGCAACCTCGGCGAACATCACCACTGGTGATGACGTCACGCTTACCTACAACGTCGACGGACATGCGTTCGGTATTGCCCATACGAACATGACGGTCAACCCATGCGCTGCCCACCGGCGTCGGCACGGTTCGCTCCGGGTCGAATACCTGTGGCGGTTCGCTGACGGCGACGGGTACGGCCGTGGCGCTCACCGGCGTTGCCTTCCCGGGCACCGAGACCGCGACCGCACGAACGTGTACCTTCAGCGTGATCCTCAAGACGGCCAAGGCCGGTAACTACACCCTCGGAAGCGGTGTTACGACGTCCCTTGCCAACGGTGTCGTACCGACCCCGGTCGTTGTCGCCGACCCGGCCGGCTTCGTCGCCGTCAACCCGGCTCGACTGCGTGACACTCGTGGCGGCGCGAAGGTCGGTGCCGGATCGGTGACCGAGGTGCAGGTCGCGGGCGTGAGTGGCGTTCCCGCCACCGCCACCGACGCCGTGCTCAACGTGATTGCTGATGACCCGGCCGCCGCTGGTTTCATCACGGTGTACCCGTGCGGCAGCCCGATCCCACAGACCTCGAACGTCAACTTCATGCCCGGCCAGACCAGGTCGAACGGCGTGTCGGTGAAACTCGGTACCGGCGGCAAGGCGTGTGTCTACAGCAGCCGTTCGACGCACGTGATCGTTGACCTCAACGGTTCGTTCGCTCCGAGGTAGATCACTCCCTCATCTCCCTCGGACCGTGGACGGAGCCCCACCCACTTCGTGGGTGGGGCTCCGTCGCGTCTGCTTGTCCAACTCGGGTCGCACGGTGCAACGGCCAGGCTGTATGAAGGAACCCTTACCTATTTAGCGTCAAGAACGAACGCTTGGCGTCGACTTTTCCCTCTGAGATTCTGGAGGGAAACACCGATGAAGTTCGACACTTGGGCAACGGCACGACGGGCGACCGCACAATTCTGCCGAGGCGTTACTCAGTCAGCGTGGCGGCTCGCCGCCGTCAGCGCGCTCGCGGCACCGGGCGTTGTGACTGTCACGGTTGCCGCAGCGCCGGCGCACGCTGCGGGGTCACCGTCGATCTACGCGACGTTGGGGACAAAAACGATTCGATCCGGGCGTTCAACGACTCTCACCGTTTGGTTGGACAACACCTCCGGTACGAGTGCAGCAGCTGGCCTCGGCTTCCGTCTGAACCTTCCGTCAGCGATCACGATCAATGCTCAGCCTTTCGGCTTGGATGGGTGCACGGCGTACGACAAACCCCTCACGTCGAGTTCCTACTATCTCGACACGTTCAGCTCGCCCTCGGTTTGGTCTTTGGTTGTGAACCCGACAAGTCCGGGTCGCGAGACTCCCGGCTTTTCCCTTCCGGCTGGACAGAAATGCCGTGTCCAGGTGGAACTCACGGCGTCGGCTTTGAACCCTTCGTGCGACTCGAATCCGGCGTCTCACACGATTACCAGTTCGGACTTGGTAGAACTCACCACGCACGTGCCAAACGTCGTCGACGACACAACTCCGCAATGCCTTATCGTGACCGCGGCCGGTCCTCCTGATTTGAGATTCACGAGTCCGCTCGTTGCAACGAACGACACCACGCCGACGATTTCGGGTGCGGGGGCTGTCTCGGGCAACACCGTCGCCGTGAAGGGTCCCGGAGACGCGACGTTCTGCACGACCGTTGCGACCGGTGCCACGTGGTCATGCACGCCGACGACCGCGTTCGCCGTCGGGAATGTGGAGATCTCGGCGACGCAGAGCGACGGCACGTTGGCGTCGTTTCCGGTGACCAATCGGTTCGCCATCGATGCGACGCCACCGGGAGCCCCGTCGGTTGACAATCCGGCCTCGGGTGCGCTCGTGGCGAGTTCACCCAGCATCATCTGGGGATCCGGTGAAGAAGGGGCCAAGGTGACGGTGACCGATGCCGGGGGAAACACGATCTGCAACGGAGAACAGGTCAACGAAGGCACTTGGTACTGCAACCCAACCATCAGCCTCCCGGCCGGACTTGTGGTCCTCACCGTGACCCAGGCCGACGTGGCCGGCAATGTGTCACCCTCGGTGACGCACGCGTTCGCCATCGGCGCGACGCGGCCGGCACCAATTGTGGCCGCTCCGCCAGCGAACGGGTTCGCACGGTCCACGACGCCGACGATCTCCGGATACGGACTCACCGGCGCGACCGTGACCGTGAAGGACGCGTCGACTGCGACCCTCTGCACCGCCACAGTTGTGGCCGGCGCATGGTCGTGCGCGCCATCGACCCCACTTTCGCAAGGCGTCGTGACCGTGACGGCCACGCAGACCGTGTCGGGAACGGTGTCGCCGGCTGCGACACGTTCGTTCACCGTCGACACGACGACGCCGGCTGCCCCGGTTGTTACCGCGCCCGCTGAAGGGTCGACCACGAACACCACCACTCCGGCGATCTCCGGCACCGGTGAGTCGAACGCCACGGTGACGGTCAAGGATGCCGCCAACGCGACGGTTTGCACGGCGACGGTGCCAGACGGCAGCACAACGTGGTCGTGCACGCCGAGCGCGGCGTTCGCGGTTGGCGCAGTCACATTGTCGACAACTCAGGCTGACCGTGCCGGCAACACATCGACCGCGGACACACAGTCGTTCACCGTTGCCGATGCGCCGGCTGCCCCCGTGATCAGCGCCCCGGCAGCGGGATCGGCGACGTCGGACACCACGCCGACGATCTCGGGTACCGGTGCCACCGGCAATACCGTCACGGTGAAGAGGCCATCGGCCGACGACCCCACCATCTGCACCGCGACCGTCGTCGCCGGCGCATGGTCGTGCACGCCCGCGCAGCCTTTCTCCGATGGGTCCGTGACGCTGACCGCCACGCAAACCGACACTTCGAACAACTCCTCGGACGCCACGACGAGGCAGTTCAGCGTTGACACCGGAGCGCCAGCGCCGCCGGCATTCACAAGCCCGATCAATGGTTCCGCGTTTAACAGCCGCACGCTCCCGTCAATTTTGGGCACCGGTGAAGCGGCGAGCACCGTCACGGTGAAACTCCCGGACGGCGCAACGGTGTGCACCGCCCTTGTCACCTCGGAGGGCTCCTGGGGGTGCGACCCAACACCACAACTGGAGGGACCGATCACGTGGGAGGCCACCGCCACAGACCCGGCCGGCAACACGTCCGCGAGTTCGCAAGTCGCCTTGACCCTTGACGACACGGCGCCTGCCGAGGGTGTCGTCACTACCCCGGCCGAGGGTTCGACGACGAACGACGCAACCCCAACCATCCGTGGGACGGGGGCTGAAGCCGGCGCTACCGTCCAGGTGTTTTACGACCGGAACAGACCTGCGTGCGAGACGGTCGTGACGACAGCTCCCGACTGGTCGTGCACGCCGTCCGCGCCTATTGCGGAAGGCCCGCGGAGGTTCTACGCCTGGCAGTTTGACCGTGCGGGCAATTTTTCCAACGCCGGACTCGTCAAGTTCAGCATCGACCTGACCGCTCCCGGCGCCCTGGTGATCACGACCCCTGGAAGCGGTGACGCCCTGACCGACAACACACCGACGATCACCGGCTCGGGCGGAGAAGCCGGCGCAACCGTCACGGTGGCGACATCGACCGGCGCGCCCGTGTGCACCACCACCGTCGGACCGGAGGGTGCCTGGATTTGCACGCCTTTGGTAGCCCTCCCGGAGGGCGCGGTCACCTTGGTGGCCACGCAAACTGACGGTGTCGGCAACACGTCGGCCGCCACGAACCTCGACGTTTTCATCGATTCGCTCCCCCCGACTGCCCCAGTGGTCTCGTCGCCCGCAGATCGAGCAAAGCTGCGGGTCTCGCCGTCGACCATCAGTGGCACCGGCGAGTCGGGCTCAATCGTCACGGTGAAGAACGGGAGCGGTGCCACGATCTGCTCGGCCGAGGTGTCGGCCGCCGGCACATGGTCGTGCACACCGCAAACCGCGCTGTCCGACGGCTCGATGTCGCTCACGGCGACGCAACGAGACGCAGCCGGTCACGACTCCCCGTCCACCACGTTGACCTTCACCGTCGACACCACCGCGCCGGCATCGCCGACAGCCGAGTCGACCCAGGACGGATCCGCGTCACCGACGCTCTCCGGCACCGGCGAGCCCGACGCCACCATCAACGTGTCTGGCGCCAACGGCGAAGCAATCTGCGCTGCGCAAGTGTCGGCATCGGGAACCTGGTCATGCAAACCGTCGGCGGCCTTGCCGATCGGGTCGCAGCAACTCTCGGTCACCCAGACCGACGGCGCAGGAAACCGCTCCACGACATCGGTCGTACTGAACGTCACCGTTGTGGCGGCCAACGCCAAGATCATCGGCCGCGTGTTCCGCGACCTTGACCGCGATGGCGTCGCCGATCCGGACGAGCCCGACATCTCCAACGTCGAGGTTCGTCTGTGGACGCCCGGCCCGGACGGTGTTCTCGGCACCGGCGACGACGTTCACATCCAGACGGCGACCACTCACAGCCCGTACGTCTTCGAGGGGCTTCGTGACGGTACCTACCGTGTCGAGATCGTGAAGGCGACATTGCCGTTCGGCGCTTCAGCGACGACGAACACAACACAGGACATCACGATTGCCAACCAGGTCGACCAGACAACGACACAGCAGTTCGGCTTCCACTTTAGCGCCAAGAGTCTGCCGGTGACTGGCGTCGACTCTGAAGCAATCCTTCGGTGGGCACTCCTCGCGGTCCTGCTCGGTGGAGCACTCGTCCTGATCACCCGCCGTCGCCGGTCACCCGTGAGCCGCTGACTCGGGTCAGGATCGCGTCATGCGAGATCAGGCGAGCCGCGTGCCTGCTTCCTCTTGGGCAGTGCTGACGCGGGGGCTCTTGGCTGCGTACACGTTGAGGAAGTGGGCGATCAGCCAACCGAGCGCGGCTGAAGCCATGCCCGCAAACCCGACCAACCGCAACGTCGTGTTCGTCCAGCTGGCGATCACCGCACCCGACGCGCCCGTGATGAGCGGCATCGATATCTCGACGTTGCGGAAGGTCGAGCGGATGACGTGCGTAAGTGGCGGCAGGTTGTCTTGAGACTTCGCGATGCTGATCAACTCGGGAACGAGGAAGAGAACGACGAACGCCGACGCGCCGCGTGTGAAGTCGCGGACGACGATGCTGTAGGTGACCCAGGTGATCGTCGTCGTCCACCACATGACGATCCACCACGGGTTCCAACCGGAATCTTCAGGGATCATCGGATTCATCGTGAGGTCACCTTAGGCACATGAGGTGCAGCGAACGTCCGGGACCTTCTCACCGGCGAGCAGGCGGGTGAACCAGTCCACGAAGCGCACGCCGTTGACCGACTGCGTGTAGAACTCGGGCCTCGCCAGGATCGTGTGGGTCGTGCCGGGGGCGAGGTAGTCGGCGATGTTCACACCGGTGGCTTCGACCTTGGCGCCGTTATCGGTAATCAACTTGTCGAGCTAGTCACTGCCGACACCGGCGACCGCCGAGAACGAGGCCTGCACGCTGTCGAACGCGTGATCATGACGCGCCATCACGACCTTGGGCGCGTGTGCCCCGGCGTAGGCGAAGGCATCGGGGATGCCCCACTGCTCGGGTGTGAGATTGGCTGTCTCCGGCCAAGTTGGTCGGGCGTCGAAAGGCACCCCAGAGGTTGCCGATGAAGGTATTGACGGTGGGCCGTGACGGGTACACGCCAGAACCGTCGGCCAACGCCGTGATGCTCGCGGTCGGGTAACGGTCGGCGGCTAGGCCGCCAAAGAGCGGTGAGGGCACGCCGCCTGCCGACGATCCGTCACGAGAATCTCGGTGGCCTTCGGAAAGCGTCGCACCATCTCTTCGAACCCGAAGCGGGCGTTCACCATGCCGTTTTGCTCGACGACGAGACCATTGCCGTAGTCGTGTGTGCTGTTGCCAAGGTGGACATCGCCCGTGCAGTACGGCACGTACACGAACGACCAGTCGGCCACCGGGTTGTCGGCGCGTGAAAGGTTGAACAGACCGACGTAGCGGGAAGGGTCGTCGTCAGCGGTAACGGTGCGGTCGTACGTGCTCGACGTGGAGAAGTTGCACATCTCGGCGCTGAAGCACGCACCTCCTCCCTGGAAGTACAGGACGACCTTCTCGGGGTTCGCTTCACGGACCCAGAGGTTCCAGTCGCTGCCGTCGGCGCACATGCACGTTTCGTCACCCTCCACGCGCTGCCAGGTGCGCGTGGCCGCCTGAGCTGTCGTGGCGACAGTCGTCGCCGTCGTCGTGGTGGTCGTTGTGATCTCGGCTGCGACGGTCGTGGTCCCTGCGATCGCGACGGTCGTGGCTGGCGCCGCCGTCGTCTGACTGGTTTCGTTGCTGCTACTCGCGCAACCGGCGGCAAGAAGTGCAACCGCAACGGTCAGTGACGTTCGAATCCCCCTGTGGCCAGTATTGCCGCTCGGCCACCGGGACAAGTCCTCACGAGCCCACCGGGGCAACCGGGGTCAGGCCGGCATTGGTCGCAGCCTCGGCTTGGCGAGCGTCGTAGGTGTAGATCTCGGTTGCGCCCACTTCGAGAGCGGCAGCCAGGTGGAGCGCGTCGAGCGATCGGAGATGCCGACCAGGGAGATTGCCCGCTCTGATGAAGGTGGCGTCATCGGCGCTGATGATGTCGATCTTTGTGAGCTCGGCTTCGATGTCCGTCGCGTCGATGCCGAGGCGAAGACCGGCGCGGCGAAGCTCCGTCTCAAGCAGGATGGACGACACGATTCGGTGGCCGGCCTTGCGGGCGTTTTCGATGTCGGCCTGAAGCGCAGGCGTCTCTGGTTCAGCGACGAAGAGCTTCAGGTATGCCGAGGTGTCGATGTAGCGGATCATCGATCATCGCGGAGATCGGCGAGTACCTCGGCAGTCGTCAGCGTGTCGTGCCTGAGGGGCGCAGCCGGACCGAGAGCAGCGATGTTCGTAGCCCGGCGGATTCGACCTGCGGCGACCAGCCGATCGATGGCCGTCGTTGTCGGCGGCACGAGAATTGCCGTCAACTCCCCGTGGTTCGTGACACCGATGGACTCGCCACGCCGTACACGTTCGAGAACCTGCCCACTGTTATTGCGAAGGTCGCGGTGGGAGATGGTGTCCATGAAAGGAGTGTAGCACCCGTAGCACAATCGTGGTCTCGAGGTGTGGGTGTCAAAAACCCTGTCGTGCCTGGTCAGGCCGCTTGGTGGTATTCGTGAACGAGTCCGTTGCATCGTGTTGTTACGGTGACTGGCGCTCTCGTGCGGAACGGTAGAACCACGGCTGGTTGTGGTGGCTGTTGGCCAAGGGAGCGGTGTGGCCGGTGCTCGTTGTAGTGCGCGACATACTCCTCGATGAGTCGTCGTAGCTGCGGTTCGTTCCAGATGATCGCACGCAGCGGCTGCCTGCGATCGGAGGAACGCTGTCCACGAAACCGTCGATCGAGTTGGCGCCGGTGCGATCTTCGCCGCGTGGAGAACGTTCCAGACGTTCGTCGCAGCGATCGGGTGACCGAGACGGCAGAGCTCCCCGGTGATTGCCGTATCCCCAGGTTGGGTTGTCTCTGGCCATCCGCACGATGAGTCGACGGATCTCGCTTGCTGTCGAGGGTCGGCCCGGTGGCCGGTTGGGTTGGTTCCAATGTCGGGCGATCAGCCGTCGATGCCAGCGAAGCAGGGTGTCTGGGGTGACGAGCCAGTCCGCACTTCGGGCTTTGGGTAGGGCTCGAGCGAGCGCAGCAAGGAACCATCGGTCGCGTTCGCGGACGTTCGAGACTTTCGTGCTTCGTTGCAGGACCATGACTTGATGGCGCAGCGCGACATCTCGACATCTTTCTTGCGGCCGGACCAGACGGCGAGCGTTGCGAGGCCGACCAGGAGTCGGTAGAGGTGGCGGAACACACCGTCGAGTCTGTCGCGAAGTACCAGGTCAGCGTGCACGGCCGAGTAGATGACACCCACACTAACCGTCCAACGGCCAATCGCTCTATTTGTAGTTGATATCGCTTGGTTATGAAGCGATACTGGTGGGGTGAGAGTTGCTGCGCCACCGTTGTTGCCGTTGTTCAGGTCGGTCTTCAGGGTGAGGTGCTTGCCTTGCTGCTCGCCGACGCAAGCCGACGTTGGACGATCGATGAACTCGCCGACCGTACTCGGCACCCTTATCAGACGGTGGCCACCGAGGTTCGCCGGTGGCAAGAAGCGGGGATGCTCGATGTCACGATCGTGGGTCGAACGAAGCTGTTCGCGGTGAACTCAGCGAACCCGTATGTTCGACCGTTGAGCGAGTTGGTGTTGATGGCGTTCGGTCCGCCGCTTGTGATCGCCGAAGAGTTCGGCCAGGTGGCCCGTGTGGAACGGGTCTTTATTGAGGGTTGTGGGCGGCGCGTTTCGAGGTCAGCCTGGTCCAACACCGAACGACATCGATGTTCTCGTTGTCGGCACACCTGAGCGTGATGACGTCGATGACGCTGCTGCACGGTCGCAGCAGCGGCTGGGTTGTGAGGTGAATGTGACGCAACGAACTGGCGCGGAGTGGGCTGCCGCCGACGATGGATTCACTCAGCACGTTCGCGCCTCACCGATTGTCGAACTGCCGTATCCTCAAAGTCGTGCCGAGATGGAACAAAGGAAGTGAAGTAATCGAGCGTCTGCTCGACGCGCGCCAACTGCAACGGGTACCTGCCGACTCGGCAACGGTTGACGCACTGCTCGCGTCGGCGCGTCTGTCACGCCGGTTCCGTGTCGAGGTCTGCTGGCGATGATCCCGAGGGTGCGTTCTCGCTCGTGTACGACGCGGCGAAGAAAACCGCGACAGCGCTGCTGGCGCACCAGGGCCTACGCCCGACAACGGTCGGTGGCCACATCGTCGTGGTCGAGGCAGTCAACGCCCAGTTCCCCTCGGTTCCCGGCCTCAAGTCGATCGACCGGCTCCGCCGCAGACGCAACCAAGCCGAGTATCCCGAACCCGCAAGCTATGACCCCGTAACGACCGACGAAGCCAACGATGCCGCCGCAGTGGCCGGCGAATGCCTCGAACCGCCGAGCGCCTCATCGGCGCACCGCAACTCGGCATCTTCGACCACCGGAACGGCCAACCCGAGCGGAAACCCGAAGAGGTTCTAACTCGCCCCCTCGTCGTGCCCAAGCGGTGGCCCCGACGATCGAACCTCTGCAAATGACAACGAATGACAAATCACCCTCGCTGCTTGTCATTGAAATGTCATTGGAAATCGTGCGTACTGGTGCATATCAGAGCAGATGAACGCTGATAATAGACTAGCGATTATGCATCTGAACTGGGACAACGTCCCACGGAAACAGATCAATACAAACTAAGATCTTCGATCTCATAACCCGAAGGTCACAGGTTCAAATCCTGTCCCCGCCACCAAAGAAAGCCCTGGTCA
>CAWBTA010000013.1:0-60805 GCA_963791625.1 uncultured Acidimicrobiales bacterium | reverse complement strand
TCCTTGTCGTGCTCGTTCGTTGGCCCCGTTCCAATCTTGCCTCGGGACAGCTGGTCGTTGATCTTGTCGCCAATTCCGGTCGCCCCTGCGCTGTCGGGAACGCGAACCTTGGTGTTGCCGTCGTCGCGCAGCATCAGCGTCACCCGCTCGTATCGGATCTTCCCGTTCTCCAATACCGGCCAATGCCAGAACACGGTTGAGTACATGGCCTTGAAACCCTTCGGGCGAAAACGCAAAGTGGTGCCCTTGATGCCGCCGCCGAGGTCGACAGTCTGTTGGTCCTTCACCTCGTAGCCGTGGAAGTTGTAGCAGGCCTCAAGCCCCCACGTTTCCAAGCGAGTAAGACTGCTGCCGGTGATGACGTCAGCAATAATCGGCGAAGACGCCCATAGTTCGCTCTGGTCCGCACCAGCCGATGACATCGAGTAGCGATTCCAGGTGGAGTCGTCACCAAAGAATCGACGAGCAAAGTCGTAGGTGTTGGTCTTTGTTGTTGCGTTCCAGTTGGGCAGCTTGGGCGGCGACTTGGCAAACGAGTCGAGGCGAGGAATACCCAGGTCAGAAGCGATCAAGCCGTACTTCGCGATCCGCTGTTGGCTAAGCCAAGCGTGAGCATCACGGCCGCAACGACCGGGACCGCAAGCACCCACTTGCGAGTCGGCACGACCGTTTTCTGGTACCAATTGCATCCTCGCTCTTGCGCCCGGCCGATGCGCATGCCGAAGCGGGGAAGCAGGATGCACAAGATGCCGATGCCGAGGTTGAAGAGGATGAGGCCCAACACCGGGTGAAAGGCGTCGACCGCAATCTTCTGGCCCCACTTCTGGCCGACCGCGAAGATGATCATGATGCGCACGACGTTGAGCACCCAGGTGAGCGCGGAGCCAATCAACATCCACAAGAGTTTCTGCAGACGAGGCCCCCGCACGGCGGTAATCAGTGCCCCGCCGATAAGGAAGAATCCGACCAGGCTGTTCGCGCCCGAGCACGACGACGCAACACTGAGTTTGAAGGTGTCCACCCCGTGCTTCAGTGCAAACGTGGAACCGTCACCCGTCGCAACGTGACTTGCAACGGGAATGAAACGAACGACGAAAGCAAGAGTCGAGATCGTCAGCTGCGTGAATCCTTCCAGCCACCGCAGCAGCGCGACGGTGTAAGGGTACGGCCATGCCATCATCAAAAAGATCACGGCCCAGCGAGCCCGCCACGTGGGCCGCAGGCCGTAAAGCAACATCGATGCGCCAGCGACGAACAGCGGCAGCGACACCATGTCCAGGCGGTAGATCCAATATTGGCTGGACAATTGCGCTGGCATCAAAAGGTTGATGTAGAGCGCCACGATCAGCAGCGGTACACCGACGATGAAGTCGATCTGTCGGTCGTGGATGGGCGGACCCGGTTCGTTATTGCGCAGTGCCGAGTAGGCGAGACCAGCCGAGATCAACGGGATGAGACCCGAGGTACGCCAGTGGGGTATCGAGTGCGAGGTTGCGGACCAGCGTCCAAAGCGAACGGTGATAGGCGACCGTAGTGGCCACGATGATCGCTACGCCGCGCAGCGAGCGTCTCAAGACGCATGGCTCTGCGCCGCGACTCCGTTCTCTACGACTGCAGTGCTCACAATCCCGCCTTTCGTGTGTCTTGCCGCTTCCATCATGGTTTGGACCGCCCTCTTGTTTCCCTCAACAAATGAAGGCTTCCCGAGGAATTCACCGAAATGTTGCTCATCCGCCGACCGTTTCGGACGAAGATGAGCATACAAACGGTCAGCAACCGCTTTCTTAACGAGAAATGAACAGTTCCGGGCGAAGTGCGTCCAGCCGCGCCCCGGCACCTGCCGAGCGGGGATCATGGCTGCAATGTCAAGGCGGTTGTTCCTTTCTCTATCCTCTGTCGCGGCCACGGCCTTCATGGCCGCAGCCCCGGCCATGGCGGCCGACGCCCCGCCCCCCACGCCAACCACCGTTGACACCACGCCGGCTACCACGGTCACCCCGCTCGGCCCTCCGGCCCTGAAGCCGACCACGACTTCGACGGTTGGTCCGACAACGTCTGACCCGTCAGCCGAAGCGGTCACCACATCAACGACGGCTGCCACCATGGTGACCTCGAACTCCGACGGGGTCGGCGACACGACGACCACCTCGTCGACGCTGGCGACCAATACGTCGACGTCGACGGATCCGCCCTTATCGAGCACACCGACCACCACAAGCACGACAACAGCCGGACCATCGTCCACCACCACCGTCGCGTCGACCACCACGACAGTCCCCGGCGGGCAGCCTGCGGTGCCGACGGCCACGAGCAGTACGAGCACATCGACGACCACCACCATCGCCACGACCACATCCACTGCTCCCCTGAAACCCGTCGATCCGGCTGCGCCGGTTCCGGTGTCACTGGCCGTCGTTCCCCCGGGCGGCTGGCCGGTGCGCGCCATGATTTTCCCGACGCTCGGGCCGGTGAGCTATTCCGACGGGTGGGGTGACTACCGCGCCGACATCGCCACCCACTTCCACATCGGTGTCGACATCCTCGGCTCCAAACTGCAGCCCCTCGTGGCGGTCACCAATGGCCGCGTCACCCACGTCGTCCAGAATCACGTCACTGCTGGTTGGGGCTTGGTCATCACCGACAACGACGGGTGGGACTACCGCTACTACCACATGAACAACGACGCCCCCGGAACCGACGATGCCAGCAACCCGCTGGTCTTCCGTTTCGCTCCCGGTGTCGCCGAAGGCAGCCTGGTAACCGCCGGTCAGCTCCTTGGCTACATGGGCGACAGCGGTGATGCCGAGGCCACCACGCACGTCCACTTCGAAATTCACCGGCCCGACGGAACGCCGGTCAACCCGTTCCCCAGTGTGCGTGGCTCCGAGTTGCACACGCGCTGCACGCCGCCGGCCGGCCTGGGCCAACTGCCCAACATCATGCCGCCCACCGACACCGACGCCGAGATCGTCAACGTTGGTTCGTTCTCCGGCGACGGCACCTTCACGCTGTCCGCCAATGGCACTGTCTTTCGGGTCGGTAGCGCCCGCGAAATCGGCTCACCGCGCTTCCAGGCCGAAGACGGCCCCTGCCCCGCAACCACCCCGGTCACTCCCACTCGGCCGTAGAAATGATCGCCTGCGTAAAAGTTCAGCGTCTGTGTGAACTTTGTGGGAACGTCCTCGGCTCCGCCATGACGTCTCGATGCCGCCTGAGGAACCATGAGCCCGATGAGATCCACCTGGGATGCCGAAGATGACGCAAGAACGATCGTTGCGTCACTCGTGATCGGCCGCGCCACACCAACCGACCTGGGCGGCGGATCGGAGCAGGTCCACGACTTCGACGTCGAGCGTTTCGACGGAAGCAGACTGGCGGTGGAGGTGACCCGTTGCACCGATCCGAATGCCCTGCAAACGCACGCCGAAATCGACAACCGAGTCTGGCTCTCGGCGAGTCTGACGCACAACTGGGATGCCGGCTTCGCTCGCTCCATGGGCGTCGGCATTGTGGCCGACTCGCTGGTTGGTGCCGTGGTCCTTATTGAGCAGTCGGGGCTTGAGACGCTTCGGCTACGGCCGTGCTTTTTCGACGGCACTGCCATCAACGGGATGCAGCCAGCCGACCGTCCGCATGCATCTCGATTGATGAGCACTGACCTGCACGATGTCGCACGCACCTGGTATCACCGGGGTGCCCGTTCGTTCGTGCGGGCCGAACGGGCCGAGCCAACGGTTGGTGGTGAGGTGCGCGTTGCGCTCCAGCAGTCGGGTGCCTGGACCGGTCCGTCTGCGCTGGTCGATGTCGCCGAGGAGTACGCCTCCAAGCCGGACACCATGTCCAACCTGGCGCAGGCCACCGTGTACGCCGAACGACATCTTTTCGTCTGGATCGACAGCACGGCAACCGGACCATTCGGCGCGTTCGGCTTGAGGAATTTGGTGCGGGGATTGGCCGAACCCCACGTGCCACGGGCAATCGACGCGGTGTGGTTGGCTTCCACCTTGAACCAGGTCGTGCGCTGGCATCGACAGGAAGGTTGGCGGGACTTCGGTGTGTGGCGCGCCTGACTCGCTACCGGCCGCCTTCAACTCCAGAGTCGAGCAGAAACGTCCGACCAGAGCCCCCGAAACGCGCGGGCCACTGCGGTGTTCGGCGCGAACGCGGCAATGGGCGCCCGTTCAACCCCCATGCGTTCAGCCACGCTTGAGTTTGGGATTGCAGTAGGAAGCATATTCGGCCACGTTTCGGTCAACGATTGAACAAGTTCCACTTGCAACTTCTTTCGCCGATCGACCATCGACAGAAACGGAAGCAGTCTCGGTGGCTTCGACCAGTCAGCCAGGAAGTCCACGAGTGGAGTGAGGGTCCGGGCCGACAGCGTCGTTGGAATGGTGGGAACGAGCAGCGCATCAGCCGCGCCGAAGACGCTCTCACTACTCAAGGAGATCGAGGGCGGACAATCCAGTAGGGCAAGGTCGTACTGGTCGGCGAGAGGTTCCAGTAACGCACCCAGACGACGGGTCGGGTGCTTGGTGTCATCAAGATGCAGGTCGAGATGACGCAACGAGAAGTCCGCGGGCACCACGTGCAACGACCGAAAGTCGGTGGCCCGCACATGCGGCGCCAAGTCTCCCTTCGCGCTCACCATCCTCTCTGCACCACCCGACACCTTTGGTTTCACCCGGAGAAAGAAGGTGGCTGCGCCCTGGGGATCGAGATCCCACAGAAGCACACGAACCCCGGCACGCGTCGCTTCGTACGCAAGGTTCACCGCGGCAGTTGTCTTTCCGACTCCGCCTTTGATGCTGTAGGTGGCCACGACTTTCACGTCGACCACCCGCGGACAAGCTCGCGAAGATGCCGACGGGTCACCTCGGAGTCGAACTGACGGAAGCGATGCGCAAACTCGCGACGAGCATCGCGCTCGGCGTTGCTCAATCGACTCGATCAACTGGCCGACGGCCACCAGCGTCTCGTCGTGGCCACGAACCGACGGGTCCGTCAGCACGACGTGACGGAGCCATTCGGCCTGCACCTCGGCATCCTGATGAACCCCAAGGTTGTTCTGCAGCGCCTTGAGTTGCCCGACGAACGCCTTCCTCGGCACGTCTCCCGGCAAACCTCCGAAGCACTCCACCAAGTAGCGAAGGCGTTTCGCATCCTTCCGGAGCTGATGCACTTCGGCCGCGGGCGACTCGTCGGTGATCGCTCGCCCATCGGTGACCAAGCGCCGCTCGACCTTCATGATCTGGTCGGCAACGAACGCGCCCAGCGGGCGTCCGGATGCCTCAGCAGGACCGGGTTCGGCCAACCATTCCGACCACGAAGCCAACAGCTCCTGGGTGGCCGTTGACATCAGCACCTTCCGCAATTCCTGCTGCGCCTGCTGGCGCCGCTGAACGAGGAGCGCACGGATGGGGTTGAGCGCTGAGCGCGTCGCCGGCGGGAGCGATGCGACATCGTGGTCCCACCCGAGGAGATACACGTCGAGGTCCCGAACGGCGCTGGTCTCACGACCGAAGTCGGCAAAGGCCAGCTGAAACTGCTGGCGGGCCTCCTCCGGCAGCACACGCTTGGCTCGACTCAGGATCGCCCGCGTTCGGCGGATAGCGACGCGAAGATCGTGCAGAAACTCGGTGTCGATATCGGCGATCGCTCCCGCGAGATTCGCCGTCATGCTGGCCGCGAGGTTCTGCAGGACCGCCGCGAAACCATCGATGGCCTGATCGGCCGGTTTGAGTGGAACGGTCGGCGAGTCCCGGAACCCCGCCAGGTCGGAACCGCTGGCCTCGGCGATGAGCTCTACGAGCGTCGATTCACTCTCGGCCCAACCCGACGCGGCAATCAGTTGCCGGACTCGTTTCGCTGCGCCCGGGTGGCCCGGAAGCTCGTCGACTTCGACAACCGTGGCGGCCAGCGACACACCGCTCGTGGTCCGCACATCGGAGAGAACTCGCACGGCCGAAACGATCTTGTCTGACCCGTCACGGCGCCAAGCCTCGGTAACCTCCGCGGCACACCCAACCGTTGGTAGCAGTGCCCGCATCTCGACCAACGCGCCGAGGCGAGACCGGAACGGTCCCGCAGGCAACCCATCCACAAACTTCGGAACCGTGGATAGCGCAACACTGGCGGGCCCCGAATCGGCAGACGCAAGGATCAGCTCGTTGTCTCTACCGCGGGCCAGCACCAGTTGAAGCCGTGCCGCATGCAACCGACCATCGAAGGTGTCGTGCCACTGGTAACTGCGGCGCTCCGCTATGTCGATCTCGAAATCGGCATGCCCAAGCGCAGCGAGAAGCTCGGCCATATCAGCCGCCTTCGCTACGAGCGTCGTCGTGAACATCGTTTCGCCGACGCTAGCTGCACGGGTGCGCAATACTCCATGGGGTGGCCGTCGAAATCGAACGAAAGTTTCTGGTCGACGCTCATCGCGTTCCCGCCGACCTGACCACCGGCGTCCCTATCCGTCAGGGGTACCTAGCCCAGGAGGGCGATGTCGAGGCGCGGGTGCGCATCACCCCGGTGGTTGCCACCCTCACCGTGAAGGCGGGAAAGGGCCTGAGCCGCACCGAGGTGGAGGCCGTGATCGACCCCGAGGACGCCGAAGCGCTGTGGGTGCACACCAATGGTCGGCGTATCGACAAGCGACGCACCCGGGTGACCCTCGGCGAAAACTTGGCCGAAGTCGACCTCTATGCCGGAGACCTGACCGGACTCTGCACCACCGAGGTGGAGTTCGCTGACGAACAAAGCGCCGCCACATTCGTCCCTCCCGACTGGTTTGGTACCGAGGTCACCGGGCAACCGGCCTGGTCGAACGCATCCCTGTCGCGCCACGGCCGACCGGAATTGCCACGGCATCCTTCTGGAGATTCATAAGAAGTTTGGTCGATGGTCACCTTCTGCTAATGGCATCGCGCGTAACGTAACGGTGTGATCCTGGCGGCAGGCGGCGCACTTTGGCGTGCAGAGGAAAACAGCGAGATCGAGGTCCTGCTCATCCGTACGCGCCGCGGCGTGTGGTCGCTGCCGAAGGGCAAACAGCGCCGCGGTGAAGCGGCCCGAACGTGTGCCCTACGCGAGGTACGCGAGGAAACCGGATTCCTCTGCGTCACCAACCACGAACTGCTCACCGTGACCTATCTGGACCGCAAGGATCGCAAGAAGCAGGTGCGCTTTTGGGCCATGGAACCACGGTCAGGAGCCTTTCGCCCCAACGCCGAAGTCGATGCCATTGCCTGGATTTCGTTGTCGTCGGCGGGCAGCCGTCTCACCCACGAACGCGATGTGCATGTCGTCAGTGCGCTCTCGCACTACCTCAAGGACTTCGCCGACGCACGGGCCCTGATGTTCGCTTAGCGCAGGTTGCCGCTGATGTCGTTCTCACGCAGGAGCGAGTCGCAGGTAGGCTTACGCCATGTCCGTCGCTGCTCGCCAGTTCCTCAGCCTGGCTGAGTACTTCGCCATCGAAGAGGGTAACGACGTCAAGCATGAGTACGTCAGCGGAGCGATGTATGCCATGGCCGGTGCTCGAGCCGGCCACAACAGAATGGTGACTCGTTGGGCCGTCGCTCTTGCTCCAACCGCTCAGGCAAAGGGTTGCGACACCTTTATCGCTGACATGAAGCTCCAGATCGGCGATACGGCGGTGTATTACCCGGACCTGATGGTTTGCTGCGAGGCGAGCGATAACGATGACCTGGTGCGCACGTCGCCGTGTCTGATCGTCGAAGTGCTCTCGCCATCTACGGCTACCGTTGATCGACGGGAAAAGCTGCACAGCTACTTGGCCATTCCCCATCTGCTCAGCTATCTCATCGTCGACCCCGAGATGCCAATGGTCGAGTCGCACATCCGAGTCAACGCCGAAGCGCCTTGGAAACACGAGACCCAAGGCCTCGATGGCGTGCTGTTCCTCCCCTGCCCGGTCGTCACGATCGACATCAACAAGCTCTACGCCTAACGCCGCTTAGCGCAGGTTGCCACTGATGTCGTGGTCGAATACCAGCACGATGGCATCGTCGGTGACTCGAACCTCTTCCTTGGTCGCGCCGAACTGCGATCGCGCATCATCGAGCGAGCACGTCCCCACGGTGGTTGGACGGAAGACGAAGAACATGCGATCGGCCGCCCGCTCGAACTGACGCTCATCGGCGAAGGTCACATCACGGGCGAACTCGTGGCCAAGGCATGTCACCGACATCGCACGAACCCTGGTTGATGAGAAATAGGTCACCACCTGAGCATGCCAGTAGTCGCCGTAGCCCACGGTGAGGTGTCGCTGTTCGATAACGCGCTGTAGATCGCGCTCGAAGGCGTTGCCAACCGGCCGATCATTCCAGGTGGCCAAGGGCGTTACCACAGAGAGCAGACCCGTCATGATCACCAGGATGCGCAGCCACCTGTTTGTTGCAGATGCAAGTATCAGGGCAACCCCGACGAAGACCGGGGTGAGATAACGAGCCGAACCGCTCGCGCCTCGGTAGAACACGAAGGCCGCAATCGTTACGAGTATCAGCGCCACCCCAATGGCCGGAAGCTGTCGTCCACGGCGACGCCACACGACCTCGACGAGCACCGCCACAACGAGCAACGCCACCATCACGCTGGTGACCTGTGTGAGGCGACCCGGCCACCCCGTCACTCGCCCGTCTCGGAAGCCAGCAAACGACAGTATCCACTTCGAAATCTCGCGCACGCGGGCACCGAACTGCTTGGCGGGCGTCAACGCAAACGGACGCTCACCGATGATCACGTCTGACCAACGCAGCATCCTCCGCAGACCAATCGCCACACCCTGCGCCGTGACAACGCACCCGATCAACCATACGAAACCCCGCCACCCCCGGCGCCACACCAAGAGCACTGGCACCACGAGATAAAGAAGCGAGAACGGATCGTGCACAAGCAGCGCTGCTATCACCAACGACATCGCCACCGCGCCGACCCATGACGAGCGCACAATGGCTGCCCCCAACCCGTAGGCAGCCAGCACGCCGACCGTGATCTCAAGATTCCGGCCTGCCGTGTCGGTGATTGCGTAGATAAAGAAAGGTGGTAACGACCAGAACCAAAGCAGGCTCGCCCAGGCCGCGAAAGGTGAGGTCTTGCGCCCCGCCAACGCAACGACAGCAAGGTAGGCCAGACCCATGATGACAAGAAAGATCGCTACGAGCCCAGCGACGGCGAGGCGCGAAAACCCCAGTTGGTTCACCACGATCATGAACGGCCACTTCAGCCAGAACGTGTCGGCCGCGACGGCGAAGTGACTCCCACCGAATGGCCGCCATGTCGTCAACGCAACCGGCTGCGCCAGATCATCGCTGATCCACGTTCGCGTGCGCAGATAGGCCAACACGGGTACCAAGCAGACCACCACGGCGACAAGCGACTGCGTCGGTCGGTGTCGTGAAAATGACCCCTCCGGTGCGTGCATCGCGGCTTGACGCTACCAGAGCACGTAGCGGGGTCAACGGCTGAGCCCGACCGCTCGGCTCGCTCGGTACGCGAGCTGGATGCGAAGATGTTGGTGTGATTGTCGAGCCGGACTGGACCATAGCGAGCGCCGATGGAAACACCATTGCGGTCTATGAATTCGGCGGCTCGGGCGAGCCTCTCCTGCTCGTGCACGCGACAGGTTTTTGCGCACCGATGTACCGAGCCTTCGCCCGCGAACTCACCGACACGTTCCAGGTCGTGGCCCTCGATGTGCGCGGCCACGGGAACTCCAGCGCTCAGCCAGACATCGACCTGGATTGGGACCGCCTCGCCGATGATGTCCTCGCAGTTGCCAACCGTATTGGTGACGGCTCGCCGCACGCGTTTGGCCATTCGATGGGCGGCGGCGTTCTGGCCCTCGCCGAACATCGTCGCCCCGGTACGTTCCGGTCCTTCTTTCTGTACGAGCCGATCGCATTCCCCTCCGACTTTCCGATGACCGGACAGAATTTGATGGCCAACGCGGCGCGGCAAGCGGCGTGACACGTTTGCCTCTCGCGAGGAAGTGCTTTACCGCTACGCCAGTCGCCCTCCGCTGAACAGCATTCGCGCCGAGTTCCTGGTCGACTACGTCGACAACGGTTTTGTCGACAACCCTGACGGCAGCGTCAGCCTCAAGTGTCTCCCCGGGAACGAGGCCCGCATCTTCGAGGAGGCTCGGTCCATGCAGATCGAGCGAGTCGCTGATGTCGTCACGCCCACCGTCATTGCCGTTGGCCAGACGCACGAATCGCTCGACCCAGCCCTGCTCGGCCCGTTCGTGGCAAAGGGCCTCGCCAACGCGACGTTGTTGCACTACGACCACATCGGTCACTTCGGCCCATTCGAAGATCCGTTCACCATCGCCCAGGACATCCGCAAACACGCCTCCTCAAACTGACGAACTCCGTTGTGGCCGATGCAGTTTGTTGTCCAGGGATGGTCATTGTGGCTACGTGCGCGACGGCACGTGTTAGGGCTTCGCTTGGATCGACCAAGGAGGCAGCCAATTCTGTTGGAGTCCGTCAGGGTGAACGTACAGTCTGAACTCACCAGCGGTTCTGGCGAATGTGAACTGTGACTGGTCACTAACCCTGATGGACCCAGACAAGAAATCCGTCAGCGACCTGCGGCCGCACCACCTCACCACATCGGAATTCACGACCTGCTCGGGGGTTCCTAGTCCGAAGCCGCGGCGTTGGTGAACTGGGCATTGTAGAGGGTGGCGTAGGCGCCATTGGCGGCGAGCAGCTGGTCGTGGTTGCCCTGCTCAACGATTTGGCCGGCTTCCATGACCAAGATGAGGTCCGCGTCACGGATGGTGGACAAACGGTGGGCGATGACGAAGCTGGTGCGCTCCGATCGAAGGGCAGTCATGGCCCGGCGGATCAGTATCTCGGTTCGGGTGTCGACCGAGCTAGTGGCTTCATCAAGGATGAGCATGGCCGGATCAGACAGGAACGCTCGGGCGATGGTGAGCAGCTGCTTTTCACCGGCGCTGATCGTGCCGCCCTCGTCATCGATGATGGTGTCGTAGCCATCGGGCAGGGAGTGCACAAAGCGGTCCACGTAGGTGGCTTTGGCCGCCGCCATGATCTGCTCGTCAGTGGCGTCGAGATTGCCGTAGGCGATGTTTTCACGGATGGTGCCTTTGAAGAGCCACGTATCCTGCAGCACCATGCCGACGTTTGATCGCAACGCGGCCCGCGGCAGCGTGGCAATGTCCACGCCGTCAAGAGTGATGTTGCCGGCATCCACTTCGTAGAACCGCATGATGAGGTTGACCAGGGTGGTCTTGCCCGCGCCCGTCGGACCGACGATGGCTATGGTCTGGCCGGGCTGCGCTACCAGCGAAAGGTCCTGAATCAGCGGCCGGTCCGGGTTGTAGGCGAACGACACATTGCTGAACTCCACCCGACCATGCGGCTCGTCCGAGGTGAGCGCGTGCGCTTCCATCGTCTGTTCTTCGGCGTCCAGAAGATGAAAGACCCGCTCCGCCGACGCAATGCCGGACTGCAGCACATTCATCATGGAGGCCACCTGGGTGAGGGGCTGGGTGAACTGACGCGAGTACGAAATGAACGCCTGCACGTCACCGAGAGTGATGGCGCCAGCGGCCACCCGCAGCCCGCCGATGACGGCGATGGCCACGTAGTTCAGGTTGCCGAGGAACATCATGGACGGTTGGATGATGCCCGAGATGAACTGCGCCCAAAAGCTGGCCTCGTACAGCTCCTCATTCTTTTGTCGGAAGCGTTCCTCTACTTCGGCATGACGCCCGAACGCCTTCACGATGGCGTGGCCGGTGAAGGCTTCCTCCACCTGAGCGTTGAGCATGCCGGTGTGCTTCCACTGCGCCTTGAACCTCTCGCGCGATCGGGCTGCAATCCCGCGCATGATGAAGATCGACAGCGGAACGGTGATGATGGCGACGAGGGCAAGAAGCGGCGAGATGATGACCATCATGATGATCACGCCGATCAATGTCATGATCGATATGAGCAGCTGGCTCAGCGTCTGTTGCAGGCTCTGGGCGATGTTGTCGATGTCGTTGGTGACCCGGCTCAGCAGATCACCGCGAGGCTGACGGTCGACGTAACCAAGGGGCAGCCGATTGAGCTTGTCCTCCACGTCCGAGCGCATTTTGCGCATCGTGCGCTGCACGGCGCCGGCCAGAAGAAACGACTGCAGATAGGCCAGGACCGAGGACGCGACGAACAGTACGACGGCCTGGGCGATCGTGCGGCGTAGCGCCGCAAAGTCGACCCCCTGCTTGCTGCGCGCGCCGCTGAAGATGATGTCGGTGGCGTGCCCCAGAATTTTCGGGCCGATCACGCCGCACACCACACTGATGACACCGAATCCGAGCACTGTCGCCACCAAAACCCGCTCGGGTCGCAGGCAGTGCACTAACCGACGTGCCGACGATTTGAAGTCCTTCGACTTCTCAGTCGGCATACCGAATCCGCCCGGCATGCGACCCGAACCCGGACCGCCGCGCAGCTCCGACGATGGTGGTCGATACGCCTCCGGAGCCTTGGGCGCCTTCGGTGTCGTGCTCATGCCGCCGCCGACTCGGTCGCTTGCGAGGCCGCGATCTCACCGTAGGTCGGGCAGTCTCTCAACAGCTCCTCGTGGGTGCCGAGGCCGACGGTCTTTCCGTCTTCGAGAACCAGAATCTGTTCGGCAGCGCGGATAGTGGAAATACGTTGCGCCACGATCAGCACGGCGGCATCCGCGGTGTAGGGCTTCAGCGCAGCGCGCAGGTTGGCGTCGGTGACGAGGTCGAGAGCAGAAAACGAGTCGTCAAACAGGTAAATCTCAGGGCGACGCACGAGCGCCCGGGCGATGGCGAGTCGCTGGCGTTGGCCACCCGATACGTTTGACCCACCCTGCAAAATCGCACTGTCGAGCTGATCGGGCAAGGCCCGCACGAAGTCGGCGGCTTGCGCAACCGTCAATGCCTCCCACAACTCGTCGTCGGTAGCGTCCGGCTTGCCGTAACGAAGGTTGGTGGCGACGGTGCCGGAGAACAGATACGGCTTCTGCGGCACCAGCCCGATCCGAGCGCGCAGCACGTCGGGATCGAGGTCGCGAATGTCCACATCGTTCATCAGTACCGAGCCGTCGGTCACGTCGAACAAGCGGGGAATGAGCCCGAGCAGCGTGGTCTTCCCTGAACCGGTGCTGCCGATGATGGCTGTCGTCTCACCGGCACGACAGCGAAGGGCGATACCTTCCAGCACCGCCGTTTCGGCACCGGGATACTGGAAGCTCGCGTCTCGCAGTTCAAGGCTGGACGGGCCCACGAGTTCGCGCACAGGGTTGGTTGCGGTTACCACCGATGGAACGGTGTCAAGCACTTCTTGAATGCGTTCGGCGCAAACCGCGGCACGAGGAATCATCACGGCCATGAACGTGGCCTGCATCACCGAGATCAGGATCTGGCTCAGGTAGCTCAGGAAGGCAATCATCGACCCGACCGACAGGGTGCCCTTGTCGACTCGGCTCCCTCCGAACCACAACACGGCCGCGCTCGACACATTGAGCACCATGATGACGATCGGGAAGAAGAACGCCATCAACCGACCGGCGCGCAGTGAGGTTTCGGTGACATCATCGTTGACCTTGGCGAAGCGGCGCGTCTCATGGGGCTCACGCACGAACGCCCGCACGACACGCATGCCGGTGATCTGCTCCCGAAGGACTCGGTTTACTGCGTCGATGCGGTCCTGCATCAGTCGAAACTGCGGAACCATCCGGGCAATGACAATGCCGATGCCGATGGCCAACGCCGGTATCGAAACCAACAGAATCGACGACAGACCGGTATCAACCCGCAACGCCATAATG
The DNA here is from genome assembly GCA_963791625.1 of uncultured Acidimicrobiales bacterium. Lineage (GTDB taxonomy): Bacteria > Actinomycetota > Acidimicrobiia > Acidimicrobiales > Ilumatobacteraceae > JANMCE01. Next base: position 46,969 of record CAWBTA010000013.1, on the reverse strand, counting down.
ATGCCGCCGACCGCAGTGATGGGCGCGGCCACCAGCAAGGTGCACGTCATCAACACGAGCATCTGTACCTGCTGCACATCGTTGGTGATGCGAGTGATCAGCGACGGAGCACCCAGCTCACCGACCTCGCGAGCCGAGAAGGCCCCGACCTTGTGGAACAGGGCTCCTCGCACGTCACGCCCGAACCCCATCGCGGCGCGTGACCCGAAGTAGACCGCACCAATCGCAAAGACAACCTGGACAACTGCGATGACGAGCATCACCGACCCGGTCGTCCACACGTAACGGTTGTTCCCCCTGGCCACGCCCTTGTCAATGATGTCGGCGAACAACCGGGGCAGGTAGAGAGCGGCGACCGTCTGCACGAACTGCAGGCCAACCACCCCCGCCAACACAGGCTTATAGCGACGGAGATAGGTGCGAAGCAGTCGAGTCAACATGTAGGTGCGTCAGCCTAACGGTGGTTCTCCGCGTGGTTCGTGCCGTTTCGCACCTGACGAATCCTTGCGAGCTTCCATCGGGGTTCTTAGTGGAGTTGGTCGACAAATCGGTCGATGAAATAGCTGTTCAGCCGACGGAAGCCCCGCTTCCCCGAAATGCATCACCCCAGGAGGTGTCTCATGAAGAAGTCACAAATGTTCCGGATCGCCCAGCTCATTGGTGGAGTCGGCGCCGCAGTTGCGGTTTTCGCTGCCCCGTTGAAGTGGTGGTGATCTCGTCAAGTCGTTGTGCGGATCCTCAACAAAATACCTTCGCATGCCGATTGTCTATCTGGAATTCGTCCCGAGATCGGTAGGAGGTGTTGAGGATGTCGAATCGAATGCGCGGCCGAGTGGTGACTGCGTTTGTTGGCGCAGTCATCGCCGCCGGCGCTGCGGTCCTCGCCATCACTCTGGCCAAGACGACACTGGTCCAACCGCTCGGCCATAACGGCTCGGTGTTTGGACTGTTCGTCGTGCTGCTGATTATCGGCGAATTGAAGCCGTTGGAATGGCGTTCAGGGCCTGAGGGCGGCGGGATCACCGCGACCTGGACGTTCAGTATCGGGCTTGTCTGCCTTGCCCCTCTGGGCGTCGCCCTTGGCATTGTTGCCCTCGTTAGTGCGGCGCTCGAGATGCGTTCGAAGAAGATGGCTCGCCGTATCGCCTTCAACGTCGCACAAATCACCCTCTCGCTGGCAGCCGCCGAGTGGATCGTCGCCGCGTTCGGCAAGCGAGACGACATCTGGAACCCGGCCGGCCCCTCTTTCGCCTGGGTTGTCGCGGTCATGCTCGCTGGGCTCGCTGCCATTCTGGTGAACACCGCACTCATCTGCGGTGTCCTGTCATTGAGCCACAAGCGCTCGATCTTTGCCGTTCTCCGAGATGCGCTCGCTCCGACCTGGGCGATTGACCTACTGCTGGTGGCCATGGCCCCGGTGCTGGTCGTGATGGCTGTTCGTTCCGTCGTGGTGATTCCCATGCTGCTCGCCGTTATCGCCGGCATCTACATGAGTGCCAAGTCCGGCATGAGTCACCGCTATGAAGCAACCCATGACCTCCTGACCGGCCTCCCGAACCGGCGCATGTTCTACCAGCAATCCGAACTCGCTCTCAGCGGCGCCCGCACCCGTAACCGCGTCGTCGGCATTGTCGTCATCGACCTCAACGGGTTCAAGGAGATCAACGACCGGCTGGGCCACGCTGTCGGCGACTTGGCCCTCAAACACGTCGCTACTCGCCTGGTCGAACACTGCCGGTCCGACGATGTCATCGCCCGCCTGGGTGGTGACGAGTTTGCCATCTTGCTCGGAAACACCACGACGTTGGCGGCGGCGTCCAGCGCGGCGTCCTCTATTGCCGCGGCGCTGCAGGAGCCCCTCGAGGTGGACGGTGTGCCCATGATCGTGAGCGGCAGCGTCGGCCTCGCGGTCTTCCCCGAACATGGTGACGACATCGACACCCTGCTTGGCCACGCGGACGCAGCGATGTACCAGGCCAAAGTCGGCCAGCTCGGTGTGCAGGTCTACGACGGCGAGCTTGACCGCAACGGCCCCACGCGTCTCGGACTGCTGGGCGAGCTGCGCCACGCGCTCACCAACGACCACGAGTTGTTCTTGATGTACCAGCCGAAGGTCGATCTGAAGACGAGCACCATCTCAGGCGTGGAAGCCCTCATTCGATGGAACCACCCGACTCGGGGGCTGTTGACGGCTGGGTATTTCATGCCGGTGGCCGAGCAGACCGAACTGATGGATGAGATCACCATGATGGTCATCCGTCAGGCCGCAGCCCAGGCGGAACGGTGGCGAAAGCGAGGCATCAACGTTCCAATCGCGGTGAACATCTCGGCCCGCAACTTGTCGGACTACCGCTTCCCGGAGGCGGTCGATGAGGTGCTGCGCCAATTCGAGATTCCGGCCAACGGGCTCGAGTTCGAGATCACCGAGAATACCGTGACGGCCGACCCGGCTCGCGCCGAAGTGATCCTCGGCAAACTGAAGCGCCTCGGCGTGCGCATCTCCGTTGACGACTTCGGCACCGGCTACAGCTCACTTGCCCACCTCCGCAGCCTGCAGCTCGACGCCATCAAGATCGACCGCTCCTTCGTGAAGGACCTCTGCACCAATAATGGCGACCGGATGATCGTGCGCTGCATTATCGACCTTGCGGCCAACCTCAACCTCACGACCATCGCCGAAGGTGTCGAGGATGCCGAGACGCTGCAACTGCTGACCGAAATGGGATGCAACGCCGCCCAGGGTTACTTCCTGGGTATGCCGACCGATGTTGATGACATCGTGCAGCAGATCCTCACCCGCCAAGTACTCACGCCCGTCAGCGCTCCAGAGAAAGTTCGACCGTGATTGTCCCCGTTGCTGTCCTCATCATCGTCCTTGCTGTGCCCCTGCTCGGTGGAAAACTGAGCCGCATAGCGGACATCAAACTGAAGTCGGTCTGGGCGGCTGTCGGTGCCCTCCTCATCCAGATCGGCATTCTCAACGTGCTCCCCCCGGGCCTTTCGAACAGCGCCCTGGCTGCCATCCATATGGGCACCTACGTGCTCGCGGCATGGTTTGTTCTCGCGAATCGAAAGATCCCCGGGCTGCCGCTAATCGCGCTCGGCGCGGCGCTCAATCTGGCGGTCATCGCGGCCAACAATGGCGTGATGCCATCGTCGCCTGCTGCCTCAAAATTGGCCGGGCATGACAAGGTTTCCACCAAGTTTGTGAACTCGGCCGAGACGCAAAATGCGCACCTCGCCATCCTGGGTGACAACTTCGCCATCCCGTCGGGCTACCCCCTCGCCAACGTGTTCTCTATCGGTGACATCGTGCTCGTCGCCGGTGCCGCCGTCACGTTTCACGTCGCCGGGCAGTCTCGCCTTGGGCGAAAGCGCGACGTGCACTTCCGGCCCATATCCATCGACCCCTTGTAAGCGCGGGTCGCTCTGAGCGGTAGACGACCCTCAGAGAAGGGTCGCCGCGAGGCCGGCTATTTCACTTCGTTCGCACGCCGCCAGGCGGACGCTGCCGAAGCAGCGCTGACCTTGAAACGCGTCGAGAAGCACGGCAAGGCCGTTGTTGTGCTTCGACAGATACGGTGCGTCGATCTGGTCACGGTCGCCGCAAAACACCACCTTGGCCCCTTCGCCCAGGCGGGTCAGGATCGTCTTCACTGTTGACGGCTCGAGGTTCTGCGCCTCATCCACGACAATGAAACTGGAGTGCAGCGTTCGACCGCGTAGGAACGTGACGCTCTCCATGGTGAGTTTGCGCCGGTTCACCAGTTCCTCGATTTCTTCCTGGGCATGGAGGTAATCCATGTCGCCGAGCAAGGCACTGACGGCGTCAACGATGGCCGACATCCACGGCGCCAGTTTCTCGTCAAGCGAACCAGGAAGGTAGCCGACCTCGGCTTTGCCGACCGGCACTATCGGCCGATAGACCGCCAAGCGGTCGTACCGCGCGTGTCGATCCGTTGACTGTTCCAATCCGGCCGCGAGCGCAAGGATCGTCTTGCCGGTGCCAGCGGTACCGTCAAGTGCGACGACCGAAATGGTCGGATCGAGCAGCAGGTCAAGCGCGCCCCGTTGCTCGATTGATCGAGGTGTGAGCCCGTAGGCCCGCAGAACCCGCGGGAGGGGGACGATCGCCTTATCGACGCTGCGGACCGCCACGGAGGACTCGCCACAGCGCAGCACGCCGAACGCGTTCATGTCGAGGGTTGCGACGACTTCATCTTCGGGAAGCAGATCGACAAACTCCACCCCGATCGAACTCGGATGGCACAGCTCGCGCACCAGCGCATCGCTCACCTCGAAAACCGGCCACACGCCGAAGCCGGGATCGATGACCGAGTCCCCATTGCGCACGTACTCCTGCGCCTCAAAGCCAATCTGGGCAGCCTTGATGCGAAGGGCGGTGTCGTTGGTCATCAGTCGAATCACCGAACCGTGATCCCGCAGCCCGCAGCAGGCGGCCAAGATTCGGTTGTCGGCCTTCGCATCATCAAGACCGAACTGTCGGATCGCTTCCAGGTGCACGCCGTTCGTTTCGACCCGAACCGAACTGCCGTTGGGCAGCTCGATCGGCGTCTGAATATCACCTGCGTGCTGGTTGCGGAGGGCTTCTACCGAGCGCAGCGCCTCTCGTGCTGCGGCGCCCACGTCGTCCCGGCGACTCTTTTGGTTATCGAGTTCTTCTATGACGATGAGGGGGATGACGACATCGTGTCCGTCGAAGCATCGAAACGCCGCAGGGTCAGCAATAAGCACGGAGGTATCGAGCACGACGGTTGGCCGGCCGGGCGATGCACCCGGCTTCTCCTTCGGCGACCCTTTCCTGACGGGACGAGCTTTCGCTACGGGCGTCGGGCCGGGCACCGATTCATGGAAACCGATGTCACCGGAGAGGTCGTTGATCCGTGGGGGCACGTGAACTCCTGTCGGCTATCGAAACGAATCTTTCACGACACAGAGCTATCACGCGCGACACCTCGCCGAGTGTTCATCTGCTTGTCATCAAGCCGTGATGTTCACGTCATCGAGCCGTCAGGATTGAGCCGCGGGCGGTGGTGGCCGTTGCCGTGGTCGAACTGCTCGTGATGCTGTCTCAGGAGATCGGCACCGTAGTCACCGCCGTTTGGCGTGCGAACCACGGTGTGCACGTGATGGCGCGTCGGCACCTGATTGTCGAACGCGACGCCCGGATGATGGTCGAACTCGATCAGAATCACCGGACTGTGCAGCCGGTAGTAGAAGGGCGAGTCGTCGTCGGTACCGCCGTACCAGGAGAACCAGGTCTCATCCAGGTGCGCAGCAACCTCGGGCAGCTTTGCCGCCGCGTGTCCCTCGGCGCTCCAACCGACGTAGGTGCCGGCAAGCGACAACATGATGCGCCGCTGTGCATCAGTCATGTCGCGCCCGGCCACGCCCTGATACGGGGCGACAAGGTTGTCGTGGAACGCACCCGCCTGCATACGCCCGTCGAACATGTTCTGTAGATGTACCGGGATGTCGTCGGGATGGATCGACGGGTGGATGATGGCTCTGTGGCGCTGCGCGCTGTCGAACGATCGGATGAGATCGATGCCGAGCGCTTCTTCGGGATCGAACAGTGAAATGCCTCCGTACGGTCCGCCATGCACGCGTCGTGGTTCGGAACCCATAAAGGTCGGTGTCATGACGATTCGCCCGTCGAACACGACCGTGTTGATACACAGGTGATGACCGTCGATCTGCCAGCCCCACGGCTCGCCATCGGACGGCGAACCGAAGATCGACATGAAGTACGGCCACTCGCCGAACGCCTCATGGTCGCCGGTCAGCTCGGCCAGCAGCTGGTTGATACGCATGATCGACCGGGCCTGGTGAAAGCCCCGAGCCGACAGCGTGGCGCGCAGGATATCGAGCGCCAGGTCACGCGCTGGTTGGGTAAGATCTTCGAGCAGGAGCCCGTGACGGAAGTGGTTCATGTGGACGTTGATCCACAAACGCCACTCGGTTGCGTCCATGGCGAAACTCGTCCGCTCGCGCTGCTCGGCAGTCAGCGCCTGTAGGAATGCGAGTGCTGCGTCACGGATCGGCTCGGTGCTGACCTTTGGTTCATCGAGTGATCGAAACGCCGGTCGCAATGAGCCGTCGGTGGTTACGCCCGTCACCGGGTGAGCGAGCTCGGCGGCGCGTTCGTCGACGATCTCAAGGATCGGTGGTGGAGCGTTCTCGACGTGGACACGCGCTGACATCGAAGGCAGCGGCCGGATGCCGAACCTCCGCCAGCCGTCCAAGGCCTGCTCGGCATCGGTGCCCATCGGCGTGCTGACCGTTTTGGCGAGTTGTGGTTTGTCCGGCACGTCGGGCCTCATTTCGGCGAGCGCGTCAAGCACCTGACCGGCGAGTGACGCGTTGGTGTACACCGCTGTCGCGGTGGTAAATCGTGTGCCGCCCCACGCGTCTCGGAAGACCCCGCCGGCTTCGGTCACAATCAGGCTGGTGGCCGCGAAATCCCACACGCCGCCCAGAGTCAAAATCGCAACATCGAGTTCGCCGGTGGCGACCATGACTGCGTCAAGAGCAAAGCACTGGCTGCGCGGCGAGACGGGAGGCGTGAACCGCCGGGTGACCTCGTTGCGCCAGCCGAGCAAAATGCCTTCGGAAGGAATCACGGTAACGGACGCGTCTGCGAGCACGAGTGCCTTGCCACATCGGATCGGCGTAGGCGTCGTGAGCGCGCCGTCGGCCGTGTGCTGCGCCGACCATGCTCCTTGGCCCCGCACCGCCCACCAACGTTTACCCCGCATCGGCGACGACACCATGCCGACGGCGATCTCGCCATCGATTTCAAGGGCGATGATGGTGCCCCAACCCGCATGGCCCGCCGCATAGTTATGGGTGCCGTCGATCCCGTCAAAGATCCAGCGCCGACCTGACGACCCGTCGTGCGGACCCACTTCCTCACCGACCACCGCATCCGCGGGGTGTTCTGACCGCACCAGGTCGAGCATGGTCTGCTCGACATCGAAGTCCACCTGCGACACCGGTGTGCCGTCACCCTTGGTCGTCGTACGCAATTCGTCCGAGCGAAAGTCGGCAACCGAGACGCGGTCGGCGGCATCGGCCAAAAGATGCGCGAACGCCAGATCCCCCATAGAGAGACCCTACCCACGCCACCCGACCGGGCGCGTCACCGACGTGTGGCGCGGTGTGACAGAATTGATCGTGCGGTTTGGGGACCGTCGGCGTCGATTTTCGAGGCCGAGACCAGAAAGGCAGCACACCATGGCAGCTCCGCTGGAAGGACTTCTCGAGCGCATCGCCGAGATTCGTCCAATGCTTCAGCAAAACGCCGCGAAGACCGAGGAGAACCGACAGGTCGTCGAGGAAAACATCTCCGCGCTCGAAGACGCCGGCGCCTTCAAAATCATGGTGCCGAAACGTTACGGCGGTTACGAAGGCACAGTGAAGCAGAAGCTGCAAGTGTCCCGCGAGATCGCGCTGGGCTGCGGTTCGACTGCGTGGGTGACAGCCCTGCAAAACGTGTGCGCTTACTTCACTGGCAAAATGTCGAAGCAATGCCAGGACGACGTGTGGGCCGATACGCCAGACGCACGAATCGCTGGGGTGTTGACGCCCGTGATGGAGACGCGGAACGTCGAGGGCGGCATTCGTATGACCGGCACGTGGGACTGGGCGAGTGGCGTCATGCATGCCGACTGGCTGTATCTCGGCGCGATGCGCTTTGATGACGCCGGTGTCCCGATGTATCCCGTCATTACCGTGACGCCCAAGAGCGAATTCACCGTTGAAGACACGTGGTTCATGAGCGGCATGAAAGGCACTGCTAGCAATCGCGTTGTCGCAAATGACGTGTTCGTTCCCGAGCACCGCATGTACCCGCTGCCGACCCTGCTGAGCCAGGTTTACGACACACCCTTCACCGATGAAGTGCTGTACCGCACCTCGTTCATGCCGATGGCCGCGTTGGTACTGGCCGGCCCCCAGCTTGGCCTGGCGCAGGCCGCGCTCGACTACACCATCGCCAAGGCACCCACGCGAGGTATCACCTATTCGGAATGGGAGCGGCAGACCGACTCGCCCACCTTCCAGATCGCGATCGCCAAGGCCGCGGTGCTGGTTGACACCGCCCACATGTTTGCCTACCGGGCCGCGGACGCACTCGACGCGGCAGGGCTTGAGAACCGCAAGATGGAGTACGTCGAGCGTGCTCGAGTACGAAGCGACACGGGCGTTGCGATCTCATCGGCCCGCGAAGCGATCCGCATTCTGTGCTCGGCCCATGGCGCTGGTTCGTTCGCCGACGCCAGCCCCATGCAGAGATGGTGGCGCGACTCCGAAGTAGCGAGTCGTCACGCGGTCGTCGTGCCCGAGACCAGCGAACTGGTCTACGGGCGAGCACTGCTGGGCTTCACCGACGGCATTACTCTCCTGGTGTAGATCATGACAATCACAGACAAACCCGCCAACGTTCCCAACCTCATGTTCAGCCATCTGGGCATCGCGTGCAGCGACATGGAAAAGATGGAGGACTTCTACACCCGAGTCCTCGGCTTTACCGTGACCGACCGAGGTGACGTAGCAGGCATGGCGCTGGTGTTCATGTCCCGCGACCCGAACGACCACCACCAGGTCATCCTGGTGTCGGGTCGGCCAGACAACCTGCCACCGAATCCATACCACCCCCAATTCGGCCCCGTCATCAACCAAATGTCCTACCGTGTTGGGTCGCTCACCGGCTTGCGTTCGCTTCTCGCCACGTTGGAGGCCGAGAACATCCAGTCGATCTTCCCCGTCAATCACGGCATCGCGTGGAGCATCTACTGTCATGACCCCGACGGCAACAACCTCGAGTTCTTTGTGGATACGGACTGGTATTTCCCCCAACCCTTCCTCGAACCGCTCGACTGGTCGATGACCGACGAGGAGATCGTGGCCCACACCGAGAGGCTGGCGAAAGCTCAGGAAGGTTTCGAGCCGTACGCTGATTGGCGCAAGAAACTCGGTGCCCGCATGAACCTTTTCAAACCCGGCGTTTAGTCCAACGACCAGTTGCATGTATTGCGCCTGCGGTTGGATCTGGCTGAGCCAGTGCTTCACCAGGGCGGGATCATGGGGAGCGGCGTGAACCCCTGGCTCGATCTCACCGCGTAGCAGCGACTCGATGGCGATGGCGACGGGAACGGACACCAAGCGGCCCATCGCCGATCCGTTCTCATCGCCGGACGCGTCGAGCGCCCAGGTTTCGTGGAAAACCACAGCACCGTCACGTTCGGCCTGCAGCGAAACGAATAAAACCACCCGATCGGGTTCGCCCGGGGCGTACGAGTTCTCGGCCACCAGTTGGGCGGACATCTCGGCCAGGCGGGCGTCGCCTTCCGAACCGCTGAGCGTCTCGATCTCTTCGAAGATCGGCGTCCACGCCTTCGTCCAGCCGTTCAGTCGAATGGTGCCGCGCACGAAGTCACGGACCTTCCACGCCGGATCGAAGCGATAGTCCTCCATGAAGGGGTAGCTGTCGCGATTGGGGTAGACCTCGAAGGTCTCAGCCTCCGGAAGTGGGGCGGTGTAGCTGCTGATGGCATTCCAGGGTCGGTCGACGCGCACTTCTTTGAAGTCCCGCAAGCTTCTGGACGGCGACCGCAACGCCTTCAGCACGCCAAGAGGCGCCCAACTGAACTTGTACTTGAAGTCGTTGGGTATCTTCGGAACCCCACCGCAGTACGACGTGAAGCTCAGCACGTTGTCGACGTCGAATGCCGACGATGCGCGATAACGGGCGACGAGATCGTGCGCCATCAAATGGTCGAGGCCCGGATCGAGTCCGACTTCGTTGACCGACACCAAACCTTTTGCCTTGAACTCTGCGTCGAGCACCCGCATCTCTGGCGCGATGTACGACGATGATGCGAAGTGGGCCGACCTGTTCAGGCAGACCTGCGCAATGCCGACGTGCTGGTCGGCGGGCAGCATCGAGACGGCAAGATCCCCGGGTGCAAGGGCGTCGCTGAGCGCGTCGAGGGAGAACTCGCGGATGTCGTCGGTGAGATCGCCAACCAACTCACGCGCCTTTTCGACTGTCCGGTTCCACACCACTACCTGGTGCCCATTTTCGAGAAGTCGTCGCAAGCCAGGGCCCGAGGACAGGCCCGTGCCACACCAGTGAATTGTCATGACCACGTTCCTAGCAGAAAGGTCGCTAGACGTGAGCCTCAAACACTGCCTGGGCACGATGCCAGACATCCGCATCACCGTCACCCGTGTCGAGTTCAGCCAAGCTCATCAGCGAGGGCAACAGTTGCTGGGCAAAATCCTCGCTGCTCTCGATCGGTAGTAACGACGGAAGGTTGTCGATGGCCATGACATCGAGCGGCGGGGTGTCGGCAACACGGAGCGCTGGCGCAGCCCAGGTCGTCACCCGGTCATAGACCTTGATCGGCGAAAAGTCCGACGTGGGGTCACACGCAATATCGCCGATAACGGTGAGGTGTCGCTCGGCGGCTCGGGCCGACGCGGGAACAAACACCGGACATCCCGGTCGGGCAAGGATGCAGTTGAAGAACAGGTCGTGCTGCAGAACCTGGGGGAAGGGTCCGCCACCGGCTGTTTCCGCCAGATCCCATTTCGTGACCGCTATGCCCATAGCCTCACAAAAGTCCGAGGCTCCGGTTCCGACCCGCCCCAGCGCCCCGATGACCATTGCGTTCGGTCTGGGGCCATCGTGGACCGCGGTGAGCTCCTGAAGCAGCGCTGCCTTGTCGGCAAACCGCGAGATCGGCCCGGCGAGTTCACCACGTTGCTGGGCCACCCAGCAGTGATAGGAAACAGCAGCCCCAGCGAACCCGGCCCAATACCCGAATGCCGCAACCCGACGACCGGTCTCATCAACGAGGTATTCGAGGTCGAACAGGGTGCCACCGCCCGCGGCGAGCCGGTCGAGCAGGACACGACCGGCGCTCTGGCCCTTGTACGCGTGACCGAACATGATGTGTCGATGTGGAAGGGGTGTGCCGTCTTCGGGAAGTTCCTTGAGACCGAACACGATGGCATCGGCCGGGGCGTCTGGCCAAGAGTTCTCGGGCGCGACGGCGCAGCCCGCCGCGATGTAGCCATCGATGGGGATCGCCCGAACCGAACTGTGCTCAACGGTGACCTTCACCCCGGCAGCCTGAAGGGCAACAACGCCGGCGGGGGTGATGCCAACTCGCTCCTCGTTCTCCCGCTGCTCGGCCCGAACCCAAAGATGCGTCATCGTGTACCCGTCGTTGTGTTCACCGTAAGCACCGGACCCCGGATCAGTATTGGTTCTTGATCACGAAGTAGGAGCCACGGATGACTCCGGCGAGTTTCGACTTCTGCCGGGCGAACTTGAATCGGGTTGCCAGCTCTTCGGGGATTTCCATACCTTCGGAAAGCTTGAACCCGACCGCCCGCTTCGGCGCGTCGCCATCGACGGTGTACATCACGTTGATTGACAGCCCACTCTCGTAGAACACGTAGGCCATCTTGATGTTCTCCACCTGGAAAGCCGTGGCCTCGAGCGGCCTCGACGCAATGACGATGTCACGTTCCTCTTTGAGGATGCGATGCACATAGTCGACGGTTGCCCTGGCCTTGCTTGCCGGTTCCACGGTGAAGACGTGGTCGTACTTGTTCATGAAGTAGCGGGCCTCATTCGCCCGCAGACCGGCCAGGGCATCCGCGACCGGCGACGACTCCAGACCAACGTTCGATACCGTCGTAAAATCCACTGTGTAGGACATGTACGCAGAGTACGCCACCGCCAGCTGGTCCCGGCGATGAGTGACGCCGTTCAGCGCGTCGATTGCGAGCGAGATTTCACCCGATCGGGTCGAGACCGAGGGCGACCCTGCCGCAGAACGGTTCCTGTTTGGCTGCGGGGAGCGGGTGATACAGGACACCGTGCACATCGCGGTACAGCCGCTCCAGCCCGGTCGCCGTCAGATATCCGACGCCGCCGGCAACATCCATCGCCAGGCGAACCGTATCAATAGCGGCCTCTGCCGCGGCTGTCTTGCGCATGAGAACTGCCGACGCGTGCTGATCGGTATTCGCGAACTGCAGATCGTCGCTCATTGCGACCATGGCGCCAACGGTGTCCTGCACCGTCGCCAACCGACTGAGCATGCGCCCCACGAGCGGAACCACGAGTTGCTGATCGGTCCGGACTCTGGCCAGTTCGATGGCGAGATCCGACGCGGCCTCGGCGATACCGACGTAGACCGACATGATCAGCGGCATGGCGGCACCCATGATGGTGTTCCAGACGGGGTGCCAACGGTCGGCGGGTCGGGTAAGGGAGACCGCTGCTTCGGGAATGAACACGTCATTCAGCACGACCGTGTGTGAGCCGGTGGCGCGCATGCCCATTGTGTCCCAGGTCGCGTCGATGCTCACCCCCTCAGTAGCGAAGGGCACGGCAAAGTGGATCACCTGCGGACCGTCGGGACCGTCGTCCCAACGGGCGCTACTGACCACGATGTCACCAACAGGCGCTCCGCTCGATGGGGTCTTGCGGGCTGACACCCGGAACCCGCCATCGACCGGCCTCGCGGTACCGTTCGAACTCACCCAGTCCGCGGCACCGGTGGATACCAGAAGCACCTGATCCCTGCCAACCCGTTGCAGGACGGGCGCAGGCAAGTCGTGCTTGTGCCGCCAGACCTGAGCGGCGACAAGATGGGTGTGCATCGACAGCGTCAGCGCTGTGGCCGGGCATCCCTGAGCGAGCAGCGCGAGGGCCGCACACGTCTCGGCATACGTCGCTCCTCCCCCGCCGAACTGCTCGGGCACAAGCATCGACACGAGCCCGCTACGACGAACGAGCGACATCTCGTCGGTAACGAAGTCACCGACGCGATCATGCTCGGCTGAGTGCTCCCGTGCTGCTGCAGCAACCTGTCGGGCGATGCTCGCCCAGGGCCCGTCTGCGTCCGTTCCCGGCCACACGGCGGAAGGCTTCTCCATTGCGGTTATCGACATGGCATCTCCTCACTTTGATACGACCTTTGAACCAAGCGTGCGCTTCTCAAACCCTGTCGACTAGTCCAAATCCTGGACTACGCTGGTTCTCGATCTGAACCGCAACGCTCCGCCAGTTCGGGCCCGCGGCGAGGGGAGGAGGTCTCGTATGCCAGTTCAAGACGGCAACTACGGCCAGTACTGCCCGATCTCACGGGCGCTCGAGGTGCTGGGCGAACGCTGGTGCCTGCTCATCGTGCGAGACATGCTGTGCGGCTACACCCACTTCAACGAGCTCGCCCGGGGAAATCCGCGGCTGTCGCGGTCACTCCTCACCAAACGTCTGCGCCAACTGGAGGTGGCCGGGATAGTGGAGCGCCTCGACGGCGAGTACGCGCTCACCCCGGCAGGCGCCGAACTTCGCCCGCTGGTCTTCGGCCTCGGCGAGTGGGGGGCCAAGTGGCAGTTCGGTGACCCGCGCGAACATGAACTCGACGCCGAACTGCTCATGTGGTGGGCGCACGACCGGCTCGACTTCTCCGTTCTTCCCGCCCGCCGAGCGGTACTCGAATTCCGCTTCCGCGACGAAGCCCGCTATTTCTGGATCGTGAACGACTCGGTTGGCTCGTCGGTCTGCACCGCCGATCCCGGTTTCGAGGTCGATCTCGTGGTCATCACCGACTTGCCGACCCTCTACCGGGTGTGGATGGGTGATCTCGATCTGCGTGAGGCACAAGGCTCAGGCACGATCGAACTACGTGGTGCGCCCGCTGTCGTGCGTCGCGTGAACGACCTTTTCCTTCTCAGCCCCATCTCCTACGCCGTGGTCGCCAGCCGACAACCCTGAACGATGCGGTTGGTACGCCAGGTAAGCGCGTTGTTTGGAGATGTGGTCGGAGATGTACTTCGCGTCATGCCAGACACCCCAGATGAACGACGATCCTCGGCGTGTCTGCCACGGCTGTCCGAGGAAGTAAACGCCCGGTTCCGCTGACACGCCACGATGGTGGAGCGGCCGTCCGTTCTTGTCGACGGCGCGAACCTTCAACCAGCTGAAGTCGACCGCATAACCGGTCGCCCAGATGATGGAAGTGATGCCCGCGTCGGCAAGGTTCAGCGAGAGGATCGGCGACGTCACACTGTCCGGGTCGGGCCCGATGTCGCGGGCCAACGGTTCGGGAGGGAGGTCGAGACCATGTTCTTCGACGTAGGCATCGGCCTCGTCCAGGAGTGACAGGTAGTCGGCGTCACCGCTGGCGATAGTGTCCGCCAAGTTGGGCGCGAAATGCAGCACGCCATCAGCGAACGCCGCTGTTGTTCCGAGCAGTGTCAACCCGCGCTCGGCCATACGACGGAAGTCCACCGTGTGCCCGCCATCGGCACCGCTGACGGCGATCGTGGTGTGTGCTGAACCGGGCAGCGTTTCGTCGTCCCACTTGTTCAGCACACCAAGCCACCACACGAAGTCCCGCCCGCGATAGCTCCTTGGCGGACGACCGTGCGCGCCGACCGACAGGTAGACATGCCGGCCTGTTCGCGCCAATTCATCGGCGATTTGCGCACCAGACGAACCGCTGCCAACGACCAAAACACCGCCGGTAGGCAACTGGTCAGGGTTCCGGTATGCGTTGGAATGCATCTGCACGATCGTTGTGTCATCGGGGACGATGGCCGGAATGATGGGACCTTGAAACGCGCCGGTCGCGGCCACCACGTAGTCGGCCTCGATGGCACCGTGCGAGGTCTCGATGTGGAATCCGGCACGGCCCACGTTGCGTCGTACCTCCGTCACATTGACCCCACAGCGGATCGGAGCCTTGACCTTCTGGGCATACGCCACGAAGTAGTCGGCGACTCGTTCCTTCGATGGGAATGCGTCAGGGTCGCAATCGTCGAACTGCATGCCGGGGAATCGGTCGTGCCACGCCGGGCCGTTGGCGACCAACGAATCCCATCGCTCAGAACGCCAACGCTCCGCGATTCGGCCTCGTTCCAAGACGAGATGCGACACGCCACTCGCGCCGAGATGCTCACTCATTGCTACACCGGCCTGACCACCGCCGACCACGAGTACCTCGACCTTCTCCACTGACATGTGCTCACGGTACCGAACAACGACTCCTTCGGCTTGATCAGCTCGCCGCACGGCTTTCCGGATGCACCACCGCAGGACCACCGCTCGGTGCCCGGCTGTCGAGGACTTCTCTCTCGCATCGGAGACGACGCGTAAGCTTGAAGTGTGACTGCACCAGAGGTTGCCCAAGAGCCGTTCATGATTCTCGAACTGACGCTGCGTACCATTCCGATCGGTACGACACCGTACGGCGCACGACTGGAGGTGCCGTTCGAAGGAACGGCAACCTCGAACCTGTGGGACGGCACGCGCGAGGTGTACGGCATCGACCACATCACGCTAAGCAGCACAGGTACAGCTCGTATTGACGTGCATGTCATTATCAGCGGTGACGACGAGGTGATCACCTATCGCGGCAATGGTCGCGGCACCGCGGTCGGCGTGCGCGAAGGCGTGATCTTCGAGACGGCATCGGAACGCATCGCCTGGCTCAATGACGCGGTCGCCGTCGGAAAAGGCACCCTCGACGGCAGCCACCTCACGATAGAATTGTTCCTCATAGACACATGAGTGCGGTCGGTCAACCGGCCGGCTAAACCGTACTGGCCGACCATCCGGTCAGGTTGACAATGCGCATCACGAGCACCTGCGCGAACGGTTGGTCCGCGTACTGCCTATAGCGATCGGCCAGCAGCGCGGCCAGTGCGCCAGTCCGATCGGCGGGCGGATCGGCTTGCCAACGCAGCTCGGCCCGCACCCACCACAGCCTCGACCAATCGGTGCGGTCCCAGTACTCGACCAGCAGCGTGGCCCGCGGGTCGGCCTGCAGGTTCCTTTCCCGCTGCAGACGCATCGAGGCTTTGGGTTTGACCTTATCGACCGGCACGCCGACGAAGCCGTCGTCATCAACGGCGAACGCGACGGGTACGGCGTCGACGCCGCGCTCGGCATGAACGGTGCACAAGATGGCGTGGTCCGCGGCGGCGAGCCGAACCCGTGCGTGTTCCTCGGTAAGCCTCATGGCGATATTCTGACCCGCATGCCAGGGCACGCATGCCATCACGACCTCTCCACCATCGACAGGCGGAGGATTCAATGAACCTGGCCACGTGGGTCGAGCGCCACGGCCGCATGCGACCCGACCGGCCGGCGTTGGCCGAGGGTGAACGCGTCCATGCCACGTGGGTCGAATTCGCCGCCCGCGTTGCCGCTGTCGCCGGCGGCCTTCGCGAATCTTTCGGCCTGTCACCCGGCGACCGGGTCGCCATCGTGATGCGCAACCGGCCCGAATATCTTGAGGCCCAGTTCGCCATTTGGCACGCAGGCCTAGTGGCGGTGCCGGTCAACGCTCGCCTTCACCGCGACGAGATTGCCTACATCCTCGACCACAGCCAGACGACCCTCGTCGTAACCGATGCGGATCATGCCACTGAGGTCGAGTCACTGGTCGGCACCGTCGGTTCGTTGCGGGCCGTGGTGGTCGCACCCGGCGAACAGTGGGACCGGCTGACTGTGTCATCACCCTCGCCGCTCATCGATCGACTACCGACCGACCCGGCCTGGCTCTTCTACACCAGTGGCACCACCGGACAGCCCAAGGGCGCCACCTTGACGCACCGCAACCTGCTGATGGCGTCGCTCAGCTACTTCGCCGACATCGACCCGGTTTCGGCGAGCGACAGCATCCTGCATGCCGGACCACTGTCCCATGGTTCGGGTCTCTACGGCCTGCCCCATATGGCTCGCGGGGCAGTCAGTGTGATCCCACAGTCCGGCGGCGTCGACGGCGCCGAGATCGCGGCGCTCATCCAACGGTGGCCCGGCATGTCGTTCTTCGCTGCGCCGACCATGGTGAGGAGGCTCACGCACGATGCCGCGATGACAAGTGCCGACCTAACCAACCTGAAGACAATCATCTACGGCGGCGCGCCGATGTATCTGGCCGACCTTGAAGATGCCCTCGCGGTGTTCGGCCCGCGGCTCGCGCAGATCTACGGACAGGGTGAGACACCCATGACAATCGCTGCTCTGTCCAAGGCCGATCACGCCGACCGCACCCATCCCCGGTGGCGCGAACACATGCAAAGTGTCGGCACGCCCCGCACCGATGTCGAGGTACGCGTCGTCGACCCTACCGACCACGAGGTGCCCATCGGCGAGCCCGGCGAGATCGTCGTGCGAGGTGATGTGGTGATGGCCGGCTACTGGAATCAACCCGAGGCCTCGGCTGAGACGCTGCGCGGCGGGTGGCTGCACACCGGCGATGTCGGCAGCTTCGATTCCGACGGCTACCTCACCCTTCGCGATCGGTCGAAGGACCTCATCATCAGTGGCGGCATGAACATCTACCCGCGCGAGGTGGAGGAGGCGCTGCTCGTCCATCAAGGCGTGCGGGCCGTCTCGGTGATCGGCCGGCCCGACCCCGAGTGGGGCGAATCCATCGTCGCGTTCGTAGTGGCCTCCGATGGCAGCGCGCCGCCGTCGACGGCCGATCTCGACCAAACGTGCCTCGACCGCATCGCCCGCTACAAGCGACCCAAGGAGTACCGCTTCGTCGACAGCCTGCCGACGAACAACTACGGCAAGGTCGTCAAACGCGAACTGCGCGAACTGCTTCGGGAGGAACAGCCGGAAGCGTGACGGTGATGTGTGTGCCGACGCCGACGGTGCTCGACAGTTCAAGCGTGCCGTTCATGGCCTCGGTCAGCCGTCGAGCAAGGACGAGGCCGAGGCCGGCACCGCCTTCGCGTCCTGCATCGGCGCCGAGGCGGTCGAAGGGCACGAACAGTCGGGCGAGAAGTTCCGCCGGAATCCCTGGGCCCTGGTCGGTGACGTGAATCTTTGCCAACCCTTGGCCCGCCTCGGTGCTCACGTGCACCCCGCTGTTCGCTGGTGAAAATCGGACGGCGTTCGACATGAGGTTCAGCAACACCTGCTGCAGGCGACGACGATCGGCAACGACAGCTACCGACAGCCCGCTTCGCTCGAGACGGATATGGCGCCGATCGGCCACTGGCTGCATCAGGTCGAACGACTCGGCGACGACATCGTTGGCATCAATGAGGCCGACCGTGATCGGCATCGCGCCGGCTTCGACGCGGGCGAGGTCGAGCACATCGTCGACGATGGACAGGATGTGTGCCGATGCGATCCCGATTTTCTCGAGCGCGAGACGGCGCTGATCGGGTGACAGATCGAGGCTCTGGAGGTTCTCCGTGAAGCCGGTGATGGCCTGCAGCGGGGTTCGGAGCTCATGGCTCAGCGCCGTGACGAACTGCGACTTGGCCAGGTTCGCCCGTTCCGCCGTTTGTCGGGCCAGGTCGGCCCGATGGCGGGCCTCACGTTCCTTTGCTGCTTCGTCGTGCTCGACGGCGAGCGACGCGAGGTGGGTGAACCGGCGCACCAGTTCTTGATCGCGGTGATCGGGCTGGTAGGGCGTCGGGTGGTACACCGCGAAGGTTCCGACCACGCGCGACTGGCAGCGGATGGGGCTCGACCAGCAGGCCCGCAAGCGGTAGCGCGCGGCGAGATCGCGGAACTGCACCCACCTCGGGTCGGTGTTGACGTCGCTCGCTATCACCGGCTCATCGAAGTAGACAGCGGTTCCACATGAACCAGCCAGCGGCCCCGGAACCAGCCCGTCGATTGCCGCCGAATAGGCCTCGGGAAGGGTGGGCGCCGAGCCATGCCGCAACGTACCGGCATCATCGAGCAGGAGGATCGAACACTGGCTGGCCGGCATGAGATCTTCGAGCGCGCTCACGACGGAGTCGAGCACGTCCGACAGCGAGGTTCCCGATGCGATCTCTTCCATCACCGCGGTCTGGCGATCAAGCACCGCGGTCGCTTCGTCGCCGGAGAGCACGATCACCCGTCCCACCGATACCCGACCGAGCGAACCGTACTGAGCCGCACGGGATGCTGCGGATCGGCTTCGACCTTGAGCCGCAAGCGATAAACGTGCTCGGTAATGGTGGACTCGTTTTGCCAGCCAGAGTCACTTGACCACACCGCGGCCAAGAGTTCGGAACGGCGAAAGACGCGCCGGGGATGATCCATGAGATGCGCCAACAGGTCGAACTCCTTGGCGGCGAGTTCGATCGGCGTTCCGTCGAGCCAGACGTTGCGCGAGTCTCGGTCGATCTCGACACCCGAGCCCATCGGACTGAACGGCTGCTTACCTCCGGGGCTCGGCTCGGCGCAGCGACGCAGCAGCGATCGGGCTCTCGCCGCGAGCTCACCGGGAGAGAACGGTTTGACGAGATAGTCATCGGCGCCGAGATCGAGGCCGACGATGCGGTCCGTCTCGCCATCTCGGCCCGACAGCACGATGATCGGCAAACGCCACAGTCCGTTGCGAGCCTCGTTCGCTCGCAGGCGCCTGAGGATGTCGAGCCCACCAAGTCCGGGCAGCGACAGATCGAGGATCATGAGGGACGGCGACGATGACTCGATTGCTTCCATGGCGCTCAGCCCGTCATCGACCGCACGCACATCGAACCCGTCGGCCTCGAGCGCCCACGTTACGGCGGTACGAACGCCGTCGTCGTCGTCGACGACCAGCACACGGGACCGTGATTGCATCTCCTAAACGTAGCCGTTGTTGGAAAGTTGAGATTCCGTTGATCGCTTGGCGAGCGGTCGTTCTCTACGGTGCCAAGCGTCACACCGGCCGACCGCACTGCAATCACGAAACCGAGGATGCCATCTCATGAAACTCGCTCTGTACCTCCCAAACTTCCGCGACAAGGTGACTGTCAAGGAACTCGCCGATCTCACTGATCTCGCTGAAGAACTCGACTTCGACTCGGTCTGGACGCTCGACCGAATCGTCGTACCGGAAGCATCCGATCGCGGTGAACTGAAGTTCCCGTTCGGCATGATGGATCAGTTCCCGTTGCAGATGCCCGTGTCGGCCCGTGGCGAATTCCTCCAGGGCTGGCCGTTGCTCCCGTGGCTTGCGGCGGCGTACCGCCAAGCTTCGGATTGGTATGAGCATCACCGACACCCCGTACCGCGCTCCCGCCGTGCTCGCCGCCGAGTGCGCCACCATCGACCAGCTGTCGAACGGACGCTTGAACGTGGGTGTCGGCTCGGGCTGGATGCCAGAGGAATTTGCCGCCGCCAGCGCGTCGCACATCTTCCCGAAGCGACACAAGCACGTGCGGGAGACCATCGAGATCATGCAGGGCATATGGGGTAACGAGCTGTTCGAGTATCACGGTGAGTTCGCCGACTTCGAGAGCTGCGGGTTCGGCGCCAAGCCAGTGCAGAAGCCCGGCCCGCCCATCTACTTCAGCGGCCTCAAGGACCCGAAGCGCTCGGCCAACCGCATCGCCAAGTACGGCCTGTCGGGATGGATCGGCATCCAGGACACGCCCGACGACATCAAGCGCTGGAAGACCGAGATCCAGCGCGAGCTCACGGACATGGGCAGCGACCGCAAACTCGACGATGGCTTCGACATGTGCAGCATGATCTGGTTCGTCATCACCGACGAGCCCGTCGATCAAGCCCTGAACGGCAAGCTCACCAACCTTCTGGTTGGCACCGCAGATCAGATCACCGATCGGCTCAAGAGCTACAAGGAAGCCGGCATGGACATGCCGCTCCTCTGGCCACCATTCGCCGACGTACCGACGTCGAAGACGCTCGACGACCTCAAGCGCCTCCAGAACGACATCATGCCCAAGGTCAACGCCTGAGGCCCTGACCTTCTGAGGGTGTGACGGCCTGGCGCCGTTACACCCTCACTGACAAGTTCGAGCGCGACATGCGGTATTGGATCGCTCGCCGTTCGGCCTCGGTCCGTTCGCCGGCCGCCGATCACGCGCCGCGAGAGGATGGGTGCGGTCCACCCAAGTGTGATCGGCGAGACCGGCTGCTTCTCGTTGCACGGTCAGCTTCCATCGCACCGCCATGAAGTGATCACGTGCCGCTGTGTGGGCGGCTATCACCGAAGGATCCGCTTCACCCGCTTCAACACCCAACAGGCGCGCTGCACAAAACATAAGTGAGAGGGCGCTTAAAACGCTAATGGCAAGCCGCCAATAACGCTAGTCTTCAGCTCATGGCACCCTACGTAAAGCCGTGTCTCGACAGGTCCATGTCGAGGACACCGATCGAGCCTGGCCCGATGCTCGCGAACGTGGACATGAGCCAACCATCGCCGTTGGCGACCGCGACTGCCCGTTGTTCGAATTCGTTCACGGCGAACAGTTTCGCGCCGCGGCTGGCATGTCGCTGCACGTCCGGTCCGAGAGGCATGGCGGTGGGGTGATCCCGAGCACCGAGCACTCGCAACGCGCAGATCGCCGGAACTCCTGCGGGCGGTCGTGGGGCCAGCGCGTGGATTATCGAGCGGGCGTCAGCTGCGTTGGCAGCCGAGGTATTGTCTTGGTCGATGTTGCTTGCTGGAGACGATCCGCTCGCGGTTGAGGCCAGCGAGGCCGTTCATCGCGGTGATTTGACCGTTTGCGACGGCTGCTTACCGAGCATCCAGGTCTTGCGGCCGCCGAGATCGGGGACCGCGAACCCGAGGGAATGAGCCGGTCGTTTGTTACACGCGGCTACTGACCGGCCCGGCGGCTCGGCCAGTGCCCAAACCACTTCGCCGCTGTGAATCTGCTCGTCGAACACGGCGCCGACGTAAACGCCCGTTTCAGCGGACCGCGCACTGAGACGCCCTTGCACTGGGCAGCAAGCAGCAACGATGTCGATGTCATTGACGCACTGCTTGACGCTGGTGCCGACATCGAGGCAACCGGTGCCGTCATCGCGGACGGGACCCCAATTGCCGATGTGGTTGACGTCTCGCCGCGATAACGCTATTGTTATCGCTATGGCGAGTGTGCCGTGGATAGTCGAGTTCCATGCCGGCTGTGAGGCCTGGGCTGACAACCTTGACCAGAACGATGCCGAGGCCTTGCTCGCTGCGGTTCGAGTGCTGCGAGATCAAGGCCCGAGTCTCGGGCGGCCTCTGGTCGACACGATCAACGGAAGCCGGCACAACAACATGAAGGAACTCCGGCCGGGATCGACCGGGCGGTCCGAGGTTCGACTGCTGTTCGCGTTCGACAAGATCCGTCACGCCATTTTGTTGGTTGGCGGCGACAAGAGCGGTGATTGGTCCCGTTGGTACGACATCAACATATCGATCGCTGATGACCGATTCGATGAACACCAGAAAGCGCTCGCAAAGCAGCACGCCGAGAAGCAACTGCGAGATCCGAAAGGCAAGAAAGGAAAACGACGATGAGTTTGAAGAATTGGGAACGCAAGGTCTTGGCTGCACCAGGTGCAAGTGAGCGTGTCGCCGAGATCGAGGACGAGTTGCGCTTGTCTGCCGGCCTGACGGCACTGCGCGAGCAGGCCGGTCTGTCGCAGCGCGAACTCGCCGAACGGCTTGGTGTATCGCAGCCGCGTGTCGCTGCGATCGAACGCGCTCGGAACGTCACTATCGATGTGCTTGACAGCTATATCGACGCGTTGGGCGGCCAGCTCGAGATCAGTGTCCGGAGAGGAAGTCGCAAGGTCTCGCTCTTCAGCGGGCATCCTCAGGTGCTGAGCTCTTCAACGCGAAAGGTCGTGAAGAGATCAGCGTGAGCTGTCGGGATTGGCGGGGTCATCTGCGCCGTGGGTCGTGAAACTGTGCGCTGATCCCGAGTGAGAACGGTACGCCGGATCGCCGGTTACGAGCGGGTCGGTGCGAGTTTTGGGCCGAGCGATATCGGGCGCTCTGAGAGGGCGATAGGCCGAGCGCGGAACGGTGGTTCTCGCGCTGCTGCCATCGAACGCACGAAACTGCACGTGCTGGCCACGGGCATGGTTGATCGGATTGTGTTCGAACGGGGCACCCGACGGTTCGATTGCAACCGTGAAGTCATCGTTAGCGCCGGGTCGTTCAACTCGCTGAAGCTGTTGATGCTGTCGGGCACCGGCAACCCAGCCGACCTGGCGCCTCACGGCATCGCCGTGCAGCACGTCCTGCCGGGCGTCGGCCACAACCTCGAAAGCCACCCCGGTGTTGACGTGCAATACAGCGCTCCCGATGAGTCGTCACTTACGTCGCAACTTGGCCTGCTCGGCCGAGCGAAACTCGGAGCCGACTGGGCGTTGCGTAAGCGCGGGCTGGGGACCAGCAACTTCTTCGAGGCCTGCGCACCCGGGATGATGTCGCCTTCCCCAACATGCAGTACGAGTTCCTTGCCCTCACCAGCAAGATCGTGAACGGCAAACTCGTCCCTGTACCCGGGTTTCAGCTCTGGATGGACCTGTCCCGGCCGCTCTCCCGCGGCCGGGTGTCGCTTCGCTCGGCATCACCCGTTGACGCACCATCGATCGTGTTCAACCACCGAAAAACTGGCTGACGACATCAGCGGACAAACAGCGCTCTCGCCCTCGAAGGCTGCGTAGGTCGGGCAGACCGCAAACGAGGCATGATTGTGCGGACCCGAACTGAGAAGGCTTGACCATGTCCTCGAACGACCCTCTTCTTCAACCGTTCATGCTGCGTCATCTCACGCTGCGGAACCGGATCTTTTCCACCTCGCATGAACCGGCGTATTCCGAAGAGGGTATGCCGAAGGACCGCTATCGGCTCTATCACGTGGAGAAGGCGAAGGGCGGCGTCGCGATGACCATGACGGCCGGGTCGGCTGTCGTGTCACCCGATTCGCCACCGGCCTTCGGAAACCTCCACGCATACAACGACGACATCGTGCCGTGGATCCGTCGCATGACCGACGGAGTGCACGAGCATGGTGCCGCGTGCATGATCCAGCTCACCCACCTCGGGCGGCGCACCGGATGGGGCCAGGACGACTGGCTGCCGGTTGTCGCACCGTCTGCGCTGCGCGAGCCATCTCACCGGGCGATTCCGAAGGAAGCCGAGGAGTGGGACATCGAGCGGATCATCGGCCACTTCGCCGACGCGGCCGAACGGATGCAGACCGCTGGCATGGACGGCATCGAGATTGAGGCCCACGGCCACTTGTTCGACCAGTTCTGGTCGCCGCTCACCAATCATCGCTCCGACGAGTGGGGCGGTTCGCTCGACAACCGCCTTCGGTTCCCGCGCGCCGTCCTACGCGCTATCCGGGCACGGGTCGGCACCGAGTTCATCGTCGGCATCCGACCAGCGATCGACGAGAGGATCGCGGGCGGCCTCGATCCGGCGGCCGGGCTGGAGATTCTGCGCCTCCTGGAGTCGGAGGGCTTGATCGATTTCGTCAACGTCAACCGAGGCCACATCGCCAAAGAGACCGACCTGGTCGACCTCATCCCCATTCAAGGCATGCCGTCGGCTCCGCACCTCGACTTCGCAGGCGAGGTGCGCAGCAAGACCAACCTCGCTGTTCTGCACGCCGCCAAGATCGACGATGTCGCAACGGCGCGCCACGCGATCGCCGAAGGCAAAGTTGACCTGATCGGCATGACCCGCGCCCAGATCGCCGACCCGCACCTGGTGCGCAAAATCCTGGAGGGCCGCGAAGCCGAAATACGGCCATGCGTCGGTGCCACCTACTGTCTCGACCGCATCTACGCCGCGGGTGAGGCGCTGTGCATCCACAATGCTGCGACGTCTCGCGAAGAGACCATGCCGCACATCATTCCCAAAGCAGCCACGCAGCGCCGTGTGGTGATCGTCGGCGCCGGACCCGGTGGGCTTGAAGCTGCTCGCGTGGCAGGCGAGCGAGGCCACCACGTCACGGTGCTCGAGGCGATGCCGTGGGCCGGCGGACAGATCCCGCTGGCTGCCCGAAACCCGCGACGGCGGGACCTGACAGGCATCATCGAGTGGCGCGTCGCCGAACTGGAACGACTCGGTGTTGAAGTGCGGTACGACGTGTTCGCGGAAGCCGACGATGTGCAGCGCATGCAACCCGGCGTGGTCATCATCGCCACCGGTGGTCTCCCCCGGTCGGCCGAGGAGGAAGGCGTCACGGTGGAGCGTGGCGCAACCGTCGCCACGTCGTGGGATGTTCTTGGTGGCGAGGTAACGCCGCGCGGCGAGGTGTTGTTCTACGACGACAACGGCACCCATTCGGCCCTCTCCGCGGCCGAGATCATCGCCCGCTCTGGCGCCTCGCTTGAGATCGTCACCCCTGAGCGGACACTGGCGATCGAGGTTGGCGGTATGAACCACGTGCCGTACGCCCGAGCGTTCAACGAGACCGACACGCGGGTCACCCTCAACCAGCGCGTGCTTTCCGTGCGCCCCGAGAACGGCCGGCTGTGCGTGGAGATCGGCTCTGACCACAGCCCGCACACCACAACACGACACGTCGACGTTGTCGTGGCCGACCACGGCACATCGGCCAACGCCGATCTCTACTTCGAGCTCAAGCCCGGATCATCCAACCTGGGCGCAGTCGACTATCTGGCCCTCACCGAAGGCCGACCGCAGTCGCTCGTCCGCAACCCCGACGGCCAGTACCAACTGTTCCGCATCGGGGACGCCGTCGCCAGCCGCAACATCCACGCCGCCGTTTACGACGCCCTCCGCCTCGTCAAAGACCTCTAAGCCAGCGACGATACATCGTCCGCCGTGACATGATCGGTCCGTTCACAAGACTGGAAGGGCTGGGACACCACGTTGGCATCGTTCACCGGCAAAAAAGTGGTCATCACGGGGGCGCTCGGGACATTGGGCCAGGCGCTTGTAAGGCAGTTTGCGGGCGAAGGCGCGACGGTCTTCGCATGGGACCGTCCAAACGCGTTAAACCCGCAGCAAACACTGGACGACGTCGCGCCCGGCGTCACCTTTGTCGGCTGCGACTTGAACGATCTCGTCGCGACCGAGGCTGCCGCCCTTGCTCTCGCTGATCGGCTCAACGGTATTGACATCCTCGTGAACAACGCGGCGTTTGTCACCAACAAGCCTCACGAGGAGTTCTCCATCCAGAACTACGAGGAAGAGATCCGCGTCAACTCTTCTGCAGCATTCGTTCTGTCGAGGGCTTTCAGTGGACACATGAAGGCCCGAAAGGCCGGAAAGATCATCTGCCTTACTTCCTTGACACTGACCGGGCACTGGGATGGTTTCGTGCCCTACATCGCGTCGAAGGGCGCCATGTACGGGCTTGTGAAGGGACTGGCACGCGAGCTCGGCCACCATGGCATCAACGTCAACGGTGTCAATCCGGGTGCGATCGTTTCTGAAGCCGAATGGAGGCATTTCGGCGACAAGCGGGACGAATACGACCAATGGGTTCTCGATCGTCAGTGCCTCAAACGTCGGATCCAACCGAGCGACGTCGCCAACCTCGTGCTGTTCCTGTCATCACCGCAGGCTGACCTCATCACCGGTCAAGATATTCATTGCGACGGCGGCTGGTAGCGACTCCCAACGCCTTGACTATGACTCCAACGTCGGGCGATACCGAGCGGCCGGACCCTGCTGTCGTGGCCGCAGCCATGACGGCCGCCGGTCGAGGCACACCTTTGCCTGCTTCGACAAGAGGCTCAATGCGGCGGCCGCCGACGAGCTCTTTACTTTGCTCCCACTCGGGCCTGAGCCGGGCTTCAGCACAGCGGTAGGCTCCCCGGATGGCAGAGAAGCCAAAGCTCGAAAGCCGCGCCGGAGTTGAGTTCACGAATCTCGATCAGACGTTGTTCGAGGGCGCCGGCGTCACCAAACGCGATCTGGTGGATTACCTGGACGCCGTACATGATCGCATCATTCTCGAGCTGCAGAATCGGCCGCTGTCCGTCATACGGGTCACCAGCGGTCAGGGACCATTCATGCAGAAGAATGTGCCGAAGTACACGCCCGACTGGGTGGCGACCACGCCCGTCTGGGCCGAGGCATCGAAACGGACGGTGACGTATGCCCTCTGCAACGATCGCCGCACATTGCTCTGGTTCGCCAATCAGCGAGCTGTCGAATACCACCCGACGCTGACACTGGCAGACAAGCCCGATCATGCCACCCATCTGGTCCTCGACCTCGATCCCCCCAGAGACACCGACTTTGCGAAGACGGTGACGGCCGCTCATCTCGTTCACCTGGTGCTCACGGACGCTGGCCTCGTCGGGGCAGTGAAGACGAGCGGCGCCAAGGGCCTCCACGTGTTCGTGCCCATCGCGGCAAACGTGACGATGGACGACGCCGCGGCAGCGACGCGAGCGATCGCGCGACGAGTGGAGCAGCTCGATCCTGCTACCGCTACGACTGCGTT
Source organism: uncultured Acidimicrobiales bacterium (assembly GCA_963791625.1). Lineage (GTDB taxonomy): Bacteria > Actinomycetota > Acidimicrobiia > Acidimicrobiales > Ilumatobacteraceae > JANMCE01. Next base: position 19,738 of record CAWBTA010000013.1, on the reverse strand, counting down.
TCTGAAAGCGGATCGAGAAGGGAAAGTGTTCGTAGACGCCACTCGATCAGGCGGGGCCACCGTGGCTGCGGCCTACAGTCCGCGTGCACGTGCGGGTCTCCCCGTGTCATTCCCCGTCGCTTGGGACGAACTCGACCACATCACACCCGGCGACTTTACGATCCTCACCGCGATCGAGCGATTGGGTGATCGGAACCCCTGGCAGGCGGCACTCCCTGCTCCGCAGACGATCCCCGCCCACCTCCTCGACGAAGGCCACGAGATCCCCATCGCACGAGTAGCGGCGATGCACGAAGGCAAGCGCCGCGCTAACGCCCTCCGTAAGGACGAATCCGCTGGAACTAAGCCATAGGTTTCGAATCAACGAGATTTGTGACAGTTATAGCTTACAATTCTGAGGAGGTTTGCTAAGCTATAGCTATGATCCGAACAGTCGTGGCTTCTCGGGCGCGTACCGCGCTCGATGAACAATTTGCCGAAGTGAATCGGCATGCGCTGACACCGCCACCCCGGGGCTGGACGCGGGCCATCCGAAATGCCCTCGGTATGACCACCGCGCAGATGGGCCGCCGGTTGGGCATCTCGTCTTCTGCCATCGTGCAACTCGAAAAGTCCGAAGTTCAGGGCACCGCTCAACTCGCCACTCTCAGACGGCTCGCCGACGCGCTTGAGTGTGAACTCGTCTACGCATTCGTTCCGCGAACCAGTCTGGCCAACACCGTTCAACGACAGGCTGAGCGACAAGCGTCCCGACTTGTTGCCCGCGCGAACCAAACCATGCTGCTTGAAGGCCAGGGCCTCGCTGCTACGCAGCTGCAACGCCAGATCGATGATCTTGTGATGCAAAGCCTCACCAGCCCCACGCTCTGGGACGAGTCGATCACGTGACCGTGTTGGGCGGGGGCGACGCTCCCGACGCCACGCCGCTCACGCCCGACGATGTCGAAGGTCTCCGACCGACGTGGGTTTCCAATCGATCACAACTGAACGAGTGTGAACAGCAAAATATCCAAGCCGCTATGCGCTGGGTCTTCAACACTCGCGGCCAGCGGCCCCTGAACGACGTTTCGGACCTCCTCACCATCGGCTTCAGCGACCTTCTCCATCGACGAATGTTCGGCGATGTGTGGACGTGGGCCGGAGCCCGCAGACGCCGACTGACCAACATTGGTGTCGATCCAGCGGAGATCAACGTCTGCATGAAGCTGCTCTTCGACGATGCGCTGTATTGGCACGACCACAGGGTGTTCTCGCCTCGGGAGATCGCCGTGCGCATCCATCATCGCCTCGTTTGCATCCACCCTTACGTGAACGGGAACGGCCGACAAACCCGCATGATGGCCGACCTTTACGTCCACCTTTGCAAGGCTCCAGCGCTGACATGGGGTGGCCAAGCCGTACTCACCAATGCCGGCACCGCCCGCACCCGCTACATCGCATCCCTCCGAGCGGCAACCGCTGGAGACATCAGCGATCTCTTGGCGTTCGCTACCGATTGACCTCTATACCAACCCGGGGTAGCTGCCGCCGTCGAGGTGGAGGTGGACACCCGAGATGAATGACGCCTGCGCGCTGCACAAGAAAGCGCACGCGGCACCGAACTCGCTCGGGAGTCCCAGGCGCTTGGCCGCGATTGAGTCGCTCTGCCGTTGGCGGGCCTCGTCGTAGGTGATGCCGAGCTGATCGACCTCGCGTTTGGCCATGAAATCCTGCCGCGGAGAGTCGATACGTTCGGGCAGCAGGTTGTTGATAGTCACGTTGAAGCGCGCAACCTCAAGCGACACCGCTTTCATCACCGCGCTCTGCCCCGCACGAGCACCGGCCGACGCGATCATGTGGCTACTGGGGCGCTTCACCATGGCGGAGGTGATGTTCACGATTCGACCGAACCGCTGCTCCTTCATCGCCGGCAGTACAGCTTTCACCAGGGCGATCGGTGCATGAAAGTGCAGCCGGAGCGCCTCGCTCAGATCGTCCTCGGTGATGTCGGCGATGGTGCCCGGCTTGGGGCCGACGTTGTTCGTCACCAGGATGTCAACCGTCGGAGCGGCCGCCAGCAGTGCAGCGCGACCCTCGGGCGTGGTGATGTCGGCCGCTGCGGCGACGACCTCTCCCCCGCAACCAGGCGCGGCCCGAAGTTCAGCCGCAACGGCGTCAAGCTTGTCGGCTGACCGGCCGTTGATGACCACGTTGACGCCCTCAGCCAGCAGCGCCTGTGCACAGGCCAGGCCAAGCCCTTGACTCGATGCGCACACGACGGCCCACCGGCCAGAGATTCCCAGGTCCACGGGTTGGCCTACGCCAGCAGTGCTTGAGCGGCACGGATGCGCACGGCCTGTTCGGCCTGCCAGGCATCCATGGGCATGCACTCGGGCTGAGCGGTGCAGTACGCCTCGGTCTCGGCCAGGATCTCGTCGTCCGACCGGCTGAGGTCAAGCGGAAAGCCACACGGCTGACGGACATACCAGGGGCTGTCAACGAAGAACTCGAGCGCGTTGCCTTCTGGGTCACGCACGTAGAGAGCCCACGCGTTGCCGTGGTTCATCGGCGCAAAGTTGTCGAGACCGGCAGCTTCAAGCCGGGTCTTCACCATCTTCATGGTGGCCAGATCGGGCAGGCGGAACGACAGTTGGAAGAGCTGGCTGCCGATGCTGCCGCCGAACGGAGGATCGGTCCGAAGCTCTTCTTGATCGCGACCCTCCACGATCACGAGCTGATGATGGTCACCCGGGCTCGTGGTGAGAAACGCAATCCGAGCATGGTTCCCACGCGGCAGCCTGTCGGTGTCGGACACCACCATGCCGAGTGTTTCCGTATAGAACGAGAGCATCCGATCGAAGTCGAACACGCTGATACCGAGATGAGCGAGAGCTACCTTCACACCTTCCATTCCCGCAGCGTAAACGACCTCGCGCACGTTTTGTGACCGAGCTGTCGGACGGCCGTGCCGACCCGGGTCACTGGGCGGCCTGCAGCGCCTCCCAGATGCGCATCGGCGAGCACGGCAGATCGATCTCCGTCACGCCATGAGGGCGAAGCGCATCAAGCACCGCGGAGTGCAATGCCGGGGTTCCCACGACCGTGCCGGACTCGCCGATCCCCTTCACACCAAGCGGGCTCAACGGCGAGGGTGTCTCCATTTCGATGCACACGAACGACGGCATCTCGGCCGCGGATGGGATGCCGTAGTCGGCGAAGTTGCTCGTGCGAGGTACGCCATTTTCCGTATTGCATCTCCTCGAACAGCACCGCACCAACAGCCAGGCCAAGGCCGCCGTGTACCTGGCCCTCGGCCATCTGCGGCTGCAGAATCGTCCCGGCGTCATCCACACAGACGAGCGATCTCACCCAGCAGGATCCGGTCTCGGTGTCGAGTTCGACCGCGGCGACGCATGCGCCGAACGCGAACGCGGCAGCTGCGGCGAACTTCGCGACCTCGGAGATCTCGCCGAGATCGGTCCAGCCGAGCGCCCGTGATGGCGTGCCCACCACGTGGAACTTGCCTGCCTCGAAGACGACGTCTTCTTCAGCGGCCTCAAGGAGCGATGCGGCCTTTCGTTTGGCCGACTCGATCGCCGCTTCTGCTGCCCGGTAGGACGCAGATCCCCCGAGCTGGGTCGAGCGCGACCCGATCGTGCCGCCACCGAAAGGTGCGTATTTCGTATCGCTGTGCACCACCGTCACCGCGTCGGCGGCGATGCCGAGTTGGTCGGCGACAACCTTGGCAAACGTGGTCTCATGGCCTTGGCCGTGCGGGGAGGTACCGATGATGAGCGTCGCCGTGCCGTCGCCGTTGATCGTGATCGTCGATTCCTCCTCGCCACCGCCGGTGGATTCGACGGTGCACGACACACCGATGCCCAGCTCGACGGAGTCGCCCGCGGCGCGGCGGGCAGCTTGCTCGGCCACCAATGCGTCGTAGCCTGCCGCCTCGAGACAACGGTCGAAGGCCACCTGGTAGTCGCCACTGTCGTACACGGAACCGACTGCGGTCTTATAGGGGAATGCCGTCGGCGCAACGAAGTTCCGTCGGCGAATTTCTACTGGCGACACGCCAAGGGCCAGGGCAAGATTGTCCATCGCCCGCTCGATACTGCAGGCAGCCTCGGGTCGGCCTGCACCCCGGAACGCGTTAGTGGAGTTCGAGTTGGTCACCACCGACGTGCCCGACACGTAGGCCCGAGCGATGTCGTAGGTGCCGGTGCCGGAGTTCTTGAGGTTCGAGGTGATGAAGGTACCCATGGCCGGATACGCGCCGCTGTCTTGCAGCGCCCGCACCGAATAGGCCTGCACGATGCCGTCACGCGTCGCACCGATCTTCACATCGTGCGTCGACGCGCGGCCATGGCCCATTGCCAGCATTGCCTCGGTGCGGGTTTCACACCATCGCGTCGGATGATCGAGATGGCGCGCGACCCATGCGACGACGACATCTTCCGGGTAGCAGCCGTAACCGCCCTTGGCGCCGAATCCTCCGCCCACATCGGGAGCGATTGCTCGCACCTTGCCGGGCCCGAGTCCCAACGAGCACTCCATCACGTACTTCGCCCCGGCCGGTCGTTGCGAACAGACATAGGCGGTGAGCGCCTGATCGGCGCTGGACCAGATGGACGCGCCGGCCCGGGGCTCGATCGGGCAGGCACTAAGGCGCGGGTGGCGCAACGTGAAATCGAGCACCACTTCACACGAGGCAAACGGGTCATCTTCGAACGGAGGCGTCTCCCAGAAGTAGGACACGTTTGTTCCGGCGTGAGGGTGGAGTAACGCCTCGTCACGACGGGATTCCTCGATGTCGCTGATGACTGGTAACGGGTCGTAGTCAACAATGACGGCCTCCGCAGCATCCATGGCCACGGCCTTCGTCGTGGCAATGACGACGGCCACCGGTTCACCAACGAAACGCACGATGTCGTGGGCGAGCATCGACCGCACCATCTTGACGTTCATGATCGGGAGGCGGGGCGGCAGCGGCCACAGCTCGAGCCGCAGATCCGCACCCGTATAGATCGCGACAACGCCGGGCATGGCCGACGCGTCTGCGGTATCGAGAGCGACCAAACGGGCATGCGGCTCAATCGAGCGCACAAACACCGCGTGATAGGCACCTTCCAACTCCGGAAGGTTGAGGCCGTCAATGAACGTACCTTCCCCAACCAACAGTGGCCGATCCTCCCTGCGATTGGCCGCCGGATGCTCACTACTCATCACTGCCTCCCCTACGTCTGCCGTGCCGACCCGAACGTAGCAGTATGAGTGCATGAGTCGCGGAAGTCCGTCGCATATTGGCATCTATGCACACGACGCGGACGAGCCGCGCTGGAGACACAGCCATCATGGGTCGTTCGCTACGGACTGATCGTGACGGTGGTGAGGGCGAATCCGGCGATGAGTTCTTTGATGGGGCGGTAGTAGCTGTTGGTGATGGTGTAGGGGCCGATGGCGGACAGAGCGGCGTAGCCTGCGATCCAGGTGCGGATTTCGTGGGCCGAGTTTCCGGCGAGTCTGGTGATCTCGTCGGACGTCCACGAGTCGAGCCGATCGAGTTCTCCGGAGGCAAGCACCGCAAGGAATTCCTGATCCCACACGGGCGCCAGATCGTGGATGGTGGCGGTTCCGGCGGCGAAGGCGTGAGCGGCGTCAATGACTCGTTGCTGGCGTGCGGCGCGCTCCTCGGGCGTGACGGGCCGGTGGTGGCCCAGCAGCATGGTGCGTTGTTCGGGCGTCGCCGTCGCGATGGTGGGAATGGGCGGGTCGTGCGACAGTCCGCCCGATGCCAGGATCAGAACCTTGGCGTCGAGTGTGTCGAGGTGACGCCCAACGGCCTCGCCCAGTCGACGGATTCGGCTGATGGGGGCGAATGGTGGCGCGACGCAGTTGATGAAGAGCGGGATGACGGGTTTGGCTCGAATGTCGCCGTACAACATCGCCAGGGGTTGGACCGCGCCGTGGTCGATCTGCATGTCGTATGAGACGGCCAAGTCGACGCCATCGGCCAGCACGGCCTCGGCGAGTTGGGCGACGAGCGCGGTCGGTACATCGAGGGAACCGGCCGGGGTGCCGAAGTCCCCAATGGCGGTGGCGCGGTACCCGAGGCAGAACGGAGGCATCACGTTGTAGAAGAACCCGTTGTAATGGTCGGGAGCGAAGACCGCGATCAGGTCGGGGTCGAAGTCGCGCACGAATGTGCGAGCCACCTCGAACGTGCCATCGAGTTCGTGTTGGACGTCAGCGGGAAGCGTTGCGTAGGGCAGAAGCGGACTGTGACTGGTGGCGATGAGCGCGACGGTCACGGGCTATCTGCCGAGCAGGAAGTCGAGGTGTATCCGGTTGAAGGTTGCCGGATCTTCGTACTGAGGCCAGTGGCCACACTCGTTGATGATCGCAAGGCGGGCGTTCGGGATGAGCGACGCGATGCGCTCGCCTTCGTCGACAGGACCGGACGGATCTTTGGTGGTCCAAACCACCAGCGCCTCCGCGGTGATGCGGCGGAGGTCATCGTCGCTGAGCATGTTGCGCTTGCGCACCTCCAGGTTCTGCAGCGCCATGTTCGACTCGCACGCCCTGAGCCAGTCGGGCTGTTGGAAGATCGCCTGACGCGTGCGGATGAGATCGTCGGTGACCATGCTGGGGTCGGCCATCAACCATTCGAGGCGAGCCTTCACCCGTTCCCACGACGGATCCTTTGCTGCTTCCATCGAGAGCGTGTAGAGCCGCTCCATCACGACCGGGTTCGCCATGGTGCCACCCATCGTGTTGAGCACGATCTTGTCCACTCGATCCGGAAAGTCAATGGCATAGCGGGCGGCGACCCACCCACCCAACGACTCACCGCTGAGGTGCGCTCGCTCGACACCAATGGCATCGAGCACATGGTTCAGGTGGGTGAGGTAATGCGGGATTTCGAGCGGATGATCGGGTTTGGTCGAGTAGCCGTGACCAATGAAATCGAACGCCCACACATCGAAAAGCTCGGCGTGCGCCGCGAGATTCCGGACGTACGCTTCGGCGTGGCCGGTGATGCCATGCATGAACAACAGCGTCGGTTTCGACCGGTCGCCGGCGTGAAGGTATCGCGTACGGTAGGGGCCTGTCTGGAGGAAGCCCTGGCTGAATTCGACCTGATTCAGATCGTTCCAAACGCTTGTGTAGGGGCGTGTCATCCTGTTCCTTCGATCGGCTCAGACATGATGTTGGCTAAGGCATGAGCGAGGTGCGAGATCGCGCCGTCGACATCCCACATCGCAGCCGTGTGGCGCCATGCGACGTAGCCGTCGGGGCGTACGAGGATCGCTCCTGCTTCGTGAATCTCCCGGATGCGGTGCCAATTCCCGTAGGGATCGATCGTGCCGGGAGCGCCGACGACGATGGCGTCGAGGTACGACAGAGCGAGCTTCTCTGCGGCCGCTGTCCATGCGGTTCCGGCGAGACCGGTGAGTAGGGTGAAGCGCCCGCGACCGGTGACGTCGAGCGTAGAGACGCGGATGCCGTGTTTGCCGACCAACCATGTGTGGGGCAGTTTGGCGCCCGGTCGCGTGGTGGCTTGAAGATACAACTCGCGATGCCGTGGCCATTCCTCAGGGGCGACGGTCGAGTCCGGGAGAACCGCTGTTGACTCGTAGCGCTGATTCATCTCGACGCCTTGCGCGTTGAACTCGGTGTTCTTCAACTCGAGCGCCTCATAGAGACTGTCTCGAAGGGCAACGCCCGCCGGAGAGCCAGCTTTGAGTTTGGCGAGACCATCGAGGACCGGGTCCGGGGCGTCGTGGTCAAACCAAGCACGTAGACCCGCGTAGTCCTTACGCGACTGGTTCGCACGAGCGACAACTTGCGCTCCGATGGGAGCCCGCTCGGCCGAATAGGACGCGAGCAGATCGGCACCGGCGTGGCCCCGGATGACGTAGGCGAGTTTCCACGCAAGGTTGAACCCGTCTTGGATGCTGGTGTTTGAACCCAGCCCACTGCTGGGCGGGTGCCGGTGTACAGCATCACCACCGCAGAACACGCGACCCGACGAGTATTCGGTGGCGTACTGCTGGTTGACATACCACACCGATCGATTGACGATCTCGACATCAAGGTCGGCATCGCCGACCAGCATGCGGATCTGCGCAACGATCACTTCGTCAGCGAGATTCGGTTCACCGGCGGAGATGTCGAACCCCCATCCGGCAATCCATTGATGCCACGGCTTGATAGCGCGGAGCAGCCCCATACCGATCTCACCGAAACCTGCCTTGGAGTTCATGATCCACTGCAGAATGCTCGGTCGGTGAGCCACATATCGAGTGAGATCCGCGTTGAACAACACATACGACGTGCCAGCGCGGGCGAGTTCACCGACGAGCGGGAGACCGATCTCATCGACGATCTTTGACCGCGCCCCATCGGCACCCACCAGATACTTCGCTCGCTGCTCGTACTCATGGCCGTCGACCAGGCTCCGGAGACGTACCGTCACCCCGTGATCGTCCTGCGTGTGCGAGAGGTATTCGGTATTGAACGACACCGTGGCACCGCGTTCGGCTGCATTCTTGAGAAGTATCGGTTCCAGGAGGGGTTGGGGGATGTCGAGCATCGGACAAGGGCTGCCCCGCAGGTAGTCCCCGTATCGTTCATCACCGGTCCCCCACGTGTGGAGGCGCAAGATTTCCTCACCGGCGAGGCTGGTGGTGAACAGAGTGTCGCCCATCTGATCCCACGGCGTGGCGTACTTTTTCGCTTCCGACTCAACGCCGAGATCGCGGAGCACCTCAACCGCGCGCTGGTTCGTGATGTGTGCCCGTGGCCCGTTCGCACACCATGGATACATCGTCACGCCATGAACCCGAACACCACCATAGGTGGCGAGTGCGAGCACCGTCGTGCCACCGAACGGTCCCAACCCGACGACAATCACATCAATGTCATAGCGAGTATCTACCACGACTGGCATGCTAATGCTGTTGGACCAGTGGACCGAACTCCCATTTTTCGCCACTCCAGACCTTGTTGATCCACCATGGCCATTGTACTGTGACAACTGGCACGCTAGAAGCGAACACCGGTTTCGCCTTGGGGACATGAGGGTGCCAATGAATGCCCACCGGTAAATCGCCGATCTCGGCGCAACTACGCTCGCCTGACCGAGCTAACCCGAACGAAAGCGAAGCGCCCATCATGGAACTCAACCCGACCACCACCGCCTTCCTCGCCATGCATTTCGAGAACGACATTGTCGGAGCCGACGGGGCCTTCGCCAGCTTCTTTCGCGCCGAGATCGAAAAGCACAACGTGATCGCAACTGCGAAGCGTCTCCTCAGCGGAGCGCGCAAGGCGGGGGCAACGGTCGTGTACGCGCGCGTTGCTTACTCCGAGGGACACGGCAACCTCGTCACCAACATCCCGCTCGCCGGCGCAGTGGCGCAGATGCAGTGTCTGCTAGACAACACGCCGGCCACCGACATCATCACCGAACTCACTCCTGAGGCGAGCGACTGGATCTCGACCAACGCCAAGGTCAGCGCGTTCGCCGGCTGCGACCTCGATGATCGCCTGCGCGCCGCCGGCATCGACACCGTCGTTCTGTTCGGTGTCGCCACAAATATCTCCGTCGAGAGCACCGGCCGGGCGGCTGGGGATCTCGGGTACCGAGTCATTGTCGTCGCCGACGGCTGTTCCGCGGCAGCGCAGGAAGCTCATGACGCGACACTCGCCAGCTTCGGCCTGCTCGGCGAAGTTGCCTCCAGCGCAGACATCCTGGCTGCGCTCTAGATCCAAGCTATCGACGCACCGTTACCAACCGAAAGAAGGCCACCTGTGGACATCTCGTGTTCGTTCCCAACGACGCTCGACACACCGGACCATGTCAAAATCGCCGAGGACCTGGGGTATCGCCGGGCGTGGCTCTACGACACACCCCAACAGAGCCCCGACATCTGGATGTCACTCGCCCTCGCCGCCGTGAAGACGGAACGCATCGAACTCGGCCCGGGGGTGCTCATCCCCTCGCTGCGCCACCCCATGGTGAACGCTGCGGGTACCGCCGGACTCGTCGCACTGGCACCGGGGCGCGTTGCCATCGGTTTCGGCACCGGGTTCACCGGCCGGCGTGCCATGGGCTACCGCTCGATCTCGTGGTCCGACACCCTGCATTACATCGACGCCTACAGCGCACTGCTCCGGGGTGAAACCATCGAATGGGAGGGCGCCAAGATGCGCATGCTGCACCCAGACGGCAGTGCACCGGCCCGCCCCATTGAGGTGCCGATCATCCTCAGCGCGTTTGGGCCGAGAGGCACCGAGATCACACGGGAACGAGGGTACGGTCTTTTCGCAGCACCGGGTACGTTCCCGGCAGGAGTGTTCAACTGGGTTGCCGCCATTACGTTCGGCACCGTGCGCGAAGACGGCGAAGCACCGCACAGCGAGCGCGAGTTGGCAGCAGTCGGCGCCGGGTGGGCACTCAACTACCACCTCGCCTACGAATACGGCGGCCCCGACGCTGTAAAGGGAATGCCGGGTGGCGAGGCGTGGCTCGCGGTCGTGAACGAACATCCAGCCGACGAACGACATTTCGCCATCCACACCAACCACCTCCTCGCCATGAATGATGCCGACCGCGCCGCCTGGGTCGCGGGCGGGTCCGTCATGCTCGAGCAGGTGACGGTCACGGGCACAGCTGCAGAGGTGCGAAGCAAAGTCGAGAGCCTTGGCGAGATGGGCATAACCGAGATCGCCTACCAGCCCATGGGCGACAACATCCCCCGCGAACTTGAACGGTTCATCGCCGCCGCCACCCGCTGACCGCGGCGACACACTGATCAGTCGGTGCCGTCTTCCAGTAACCCGATCGTGCTCACAATGTGAGACTCCATCGCGGCGCGAGCGACATCGGCATTGCGCGACCGAATGGCGCGGCGGATGACGTCGTGATCATGATTCCGATCATCCAAAGCGGCAGCTAACGGGTGATCGGTGCCGACGGTGTTGATGAAGAAATCCGACATGTCCCACATTCGTTCGCTCAACTCGGCCATCACGCGGGAATGGGCCATCTCATGCACGATCAGATGAAACGCGCGATTTTCGAACCGGTAGCCGCGAGACCGAGGTATTGGCTCGACCAGCGACTTCAAATCTTCGATCCGCTGCCACGTCGCTTCCAACTCGGTGACCTGAGCGTCGGTTCGCCGGGCCGCAGCCGCCGCTGCGATCTCACCCTCGAAGCTGCCGAACAGACGGAAGAAATCACGCACTTCCTGGAACGAGTACGACGCGACGCGACAACCGCTCTGCGGAATGATCTCGACAATTCCGATCGATTCCAAGCGGCGCATGGCATCCATAACCGGCTGCTTACTGACCTGGAACTCGCCACGGACATCCTCGATGGAAATCCGCGAGCCCACGGCATACTGACCGTCGAGCAATCGCTCCTTCAGCTCATCGAGAACCAGTTGGGCGAGACGCACGCGCGAGCGACCAACCGATGCTGCGTCACCCACAGGCACGACTTCCTATCAACAGTGCGGACACACGCAAGTCTAGAGCCGATCACGTCTGCGTGATCGGCTCCAGCAGTGGACAAGCGCGGCCTAGGGCTAGCGCTTCCCGATGGGGGCAGGGGCGACGGTGGCGCGGATCTTGATCTGGCGATGCGGCTCGAGGTACTTGCTCTTCCGGCTGCTCGGTTCGCCCCAGACGAGGAAGACTTCGCTGCCTATCGCGGCGTGGGCCGAGTCAAGGATGCCGATGGTGCACATCGAGCGCTCGGTCCAGAGGAACGTTGGATAGATCGACACACCGATGTTGTTGCCGTCGGCGTCGTGCACACCGTCGTAGAGCCACGTGGCGTAGTTCGAGCGCGGGAACTCGAGGTAGCGGGTCGGCAACTGGTCGTGGTCCATGTAGCCCTCGATGATCTTGGCGACGTCCTCGGGGTTCCACACCAGCGACACCTTCTGGCGGTGATCGTTGTCCTTTGACGCAGCGAGGGCGTCGCGACCGACGAAGTCGCCCTTGTCGAGCTTGATGACGTTGCCGTAACCGAGCTCCCACGGCGTGAAGTAGTAGTCCTCAATGTTGGGGGCGTTGTAGCTGCCGCCGAGCGCCCACGTTGCCTCCGGCGCCGTTTCGGGCAGCCACTCTCGAAATGCCTGCATCTCAGGATGAGTGAAGATCGCCGGCATCGGGCGTGATACCCAGCCAAGCTCCATCGCAGTTGTGAAGTACGCGACCGAGCCGACGCGCTTCATGTCGTACGCCTCACCGGCCGCCAGGACTGCCTCTTTGACGGCCGGGCCGTCGTCCCACGGACCGAAGAGTTCCCAACCCGGGTTGCCGGCCATGGTGTGCTGCATTGCGGTAACCGAACGGCCGGCGATGGTGACGTGCATGAGGTGCAGTTTCGGCACCTGCGGCATCGGGGCACCGGTGAGTTGCTCCATCAACGCCGGAGCGTGCGGGCCCTCGACCTGGTAGCGATAGAAGTTGCGGCGGCCGTTGGGGTTGTCGGCCATGAACTCGTCTTCTTCGATCTCAACATCGAAGCCACCCACCTTCGCGTTGAACCGCACCCAGTTGTGCCCGGCCTGGCGGCCCACGAGGCAGAGTTCGTCGGGAGCGAGGCAGTAGAGAATGCCGTCGCCAATGACGTAGCCATCAGGGCTGCACACCACGCTGTGACGAGAGCGATCGACACCGAAGGTGCCGTAGTTGTTGACGGTGAGGTGGTTCATCAGCGCCACCGCGTCCTTGCCCCGGATGAACGTGGTGGTCATGTGGTACGACTGGTCGTAGAAGGCGATGCTTGTACGACACGCCATCTGCTCCTCACGCCAGTTCGTGAACTCCGGCGCTACGAACTGGGTGGGCTGACGCAACACGGCGTCCTTCAGCACTGACCCCTTACGGTTGTCATACAGGTGGTCAACCAGGTTAGGAATCGAATCCAGCACGTCCTGAAGCGACCGCGTCGGTTCTTGAGTAGCCATTTTTTGTGTCCTTCGGTGTCGGGTTGCCGTCGAGGCACAGTACACACGACACCCCGTTCGATAAGCCGTGCCCGTTCCCCCCAGAAGAACGCGTTGTGGACGCATTCGTTGAACGAGCCGGAAACGTGCTCGATACCGGGAGTACACAAGGTTTCCGATGTCGCACGCCGTGACCAGAGGCAGGGTGAGGCGACGGTAACGGGTTGTTCTCTGCGAGGAAACCCGCCTGACCAGTGGCGTCCTTACCGTTGGCGACATGGATCGACGACATTTCCTCAAGCTCGGCGGCGCCATGGCGCTTACTCCCGCAGCGCTCAGCCTCCTCGCCGCATGCGGTAGCGCGTCCTCGACAACGGCGTCGACGGACGCTGCAGGGGGTGCCACGACGGCTGGGGCGGCGACGACTGCGGCGACCACAGCAGCACCGGCAACCACGACGGCCGCTGCAGCTACCACCGCCATGGCCATCAAGAAGGAAGTCCGCAAAGTAACGCTCGGGTTCATCGCCCTCACCGACGCTGCCTCCATCATCATGGCCAAGGAGCTGGGGCTGTTCGAGAAGCGGTCCTTGGATGTAACCGTGGCCAAGCAGGCATCATGGCCAGCGCTGCGTGACGCGCTCTTGAACAACCAGATCGATGGCGCCCACTGCCTGTACAGCATGCCGTTCTCGGTGGCCTCCAAGATCGGCGGACCTGGCAACACCGATCTGAAGATCGCCATGATCCTCAACAACAACGGGCAGGCCATCACGCTGGCCAAGGAGTTCGCGAGCGTCGGCTACGGCGATCTCACCAAGGCCAAGGAGTTGTTCGCCAAGGCCAACGCGCCCGAGCTGGCCATGACGTTCCCCGGCGGCACGCATGATCTGTGGCTGCGCTACTGGTTGAAGGCCTGCGGCGTGGACGCATCCACGCTGAAGATCGGACCGGTCCCACCGCCGCAGATGGTGCAAAACATGACCGTCGGCAATGTGAAGGGATACTGCGTGGGTGAACCGTGGAACGCGGTCGCCGTCACCCAAGGCATCGGCTTCACGACCTTGGCCACACAGGATCTCTGGCTCAACCATCCCGAGAAGGCCCTGGTCGTCGGCGCCAAGTTCGCCAAAGAACGAACCGATGCTCTGGAAGATGTGATGGCCGCCATCCTCGAAGCCTCAAAGTGGCTGGATGATCCGGCCAACCGGGCCAAGGCCGCCGACACCCTCGGCCAGGAGAAGTACGTCAACTCCAAGCCCGACGACATCCGCGGTCGCCTCACTGGCGTCTACCAACTTGGCGCAAGTTTGCCGGACAAGGATTTCAAGGGCGAGCAGATGCAGTTCTTCCGCGGAGGAGAGACCAACGCACCCCGCCGCTCCTACGGCATCTGGGCCCTCGCTCAGTATCAGCGCCTCGGCTTGTTGAAGGAGACCCCGGACTACAAGGGCATCGTCGACTCCATCATCTTGACCGACCTGTACGCCAAGGTTGCCAGAGCCGAAGGTATCGCGGTGCCCGACGATGACATGAGGCCATTCGAGGTGCGCCTCGACAAGGCCATGTTCGATCCATCCAAGCCAGAAGTCGAGGTGGCACGCCCATGAGTTCCCTGATCACGGAAACACTCGATCCACCTGCGCTAGCGCTTGTCGGGAGTCCCGAGCACGCGACCCTCAGCGAGTCCCTGGGTCGCCCGACAGCTCGACGTCAGGGCAGCCGCCTTGGCTCGCTGGCCTCCACCTTCGGCTGGGCAACGGTCGGATTCGCGGTACTGGTTTCGTTGTGGGCCATCGCAGCGTCCCGGGTGAAGGGCCTTCCGACACCGGGAGCGACCTTCACCGAGTTGCGACACCTACTCGCTCACCCGTTCATCAACAACGGTCCGGGCGGGAAGGGCATCGGCCTCCTGATGCTCGGCTCGCTCCAGCGGGTCCTGACGGGTTTCGGCATCGCAGCCGTCGTCGGCGTGCCGCTCGGCATTGCCATGGGTGCTTCCAAGCGAGTGTGGAAAGCAGCGAACCCGGTCATCCAGTTACTCCGACCGGTGTCACCGTTGGCCTGGTTTCCCATCTGGTTGGTGGCCTTCAAGAATGCGCCGCACGCCGCCGTCTGGGTGATCTTCATCACCGCTTTGTGGCCCATCGTGCTGAACACCGCAGCGGGCGCAGCCTCCATCCCGAAGGATCAGCGCAACGTTGCGAAGGTCTTCAGGTTGAAGCCGTTTGCGTACGTCCGCCATGTGATGCTTCCCCACACGCTGCCCTCCATCGTGACGGGTCTTCGATTGTCGATGGGCGTCGCGTGGATGGTCATCGTGGCCGTGGAAATGCTGTCCGGCGGCGTCGGAATCGGCGACTACGTGTGGGTCGCCTACAACGCGCTCAACCTCGCCAAAGTCATCTCCGCCATCGTGCTGATCGGCGTTGTCGGCCTGCTCCTTGACGCCGCATTCCTCCGCCTCGGCAAGCTCGTCTCCCTGGAAGAAGGTCACGCATGAGCCTCGAACTGAAGAACATCTGGAAGTCCTACCCTCATCACGGCGGCCTACAGGACGTGCTGCGTGGCGTGGATCTCACCGTTGAACGGGGCGAGTTCGTGTCCCTCATCGGCCACTCGGGCTGCGGAAAATCCACACTGCTCACCATCGCCGGCGGCCTCACCACCCCCGACGGCGGGTCCGTTTCGCTGGACGGCGTGCCCGTCACCAGCGCGGGGCCGGAAAGGGCCATGGTGTTCCAGAATTACTCGCTCCTCCCCCGCCTCTCCCTCCTGAAGAACATCGATGTCGCCGTCGCCTCGGCCCGGCCTTCGCACTCACCGACCGAACGCGCCGCGTTGGTCGAGCGGTATTTGACCGCGGTCGGCTTGTGGGAGCACCGATTCAAGCGCCCCTCCCAAGTGTCGGGTGGCATGCAGCAACGCGCCGCCGTCGCGCGGGCATTCGCGGTGGAGCCCAAGGCGCTGCTGCTGGACGAGCCATTCGGTGCGCTCGATGCCCTCACCCGCGCTCGACTGCAGGGGCAGTTGATCGACCTGTGGCAGTCCGAGAGTGAAACCGAAATCGTGTTGATGGTCACTCATGGCATCGATGAGGCGATCCTGTTGTCTGATCGGATTGTGGTGATGTCCAACCAGCCGAACCCGTCGGTCGTGGACGTCATCGACGTTGATATCCCCCGCCCTCGCAACCGGGTCAACGTGCTGGATTCGCCCCGATTCCGGGAGATCCAGGAGCGGCTGATGAACCTACTCACCCTTGAGGGCGACAAGGCCGCGTGACATGAGCAACTCCTGCGACCCATCAGCTCTGCGACCAACCGTTGTCGTTATCGGCCATGGCATGGTCAGCCAACGATTCCTCGAAAAGGCCGTCTCACTCGGCCTGCACGAAACGCATCAGATGGTCGTCATCGGAGAAGAACCGCGGCCTGCGTACGACCGGGTGCACCTCAGCGCCTTCTTCGACGGAACATCGGCCGAGGAGCTGTCCCTGTCGCCGGACGGCTGGTTGAGCCAGCATGGGATCGCGCTCACGCTGGGTACGAGAGCGACGTCCATCGATCGTTTTGGAAAGACTGTACGAACCGAGGCCGGTGAGACAGTTGCCTACGACACGCTGGTTCTTGCGACCGGCTCCACGCCGTTCGTGCCGCCCCTTCCGGGCAACGATGCTCCCGGCACATTCGTGTATCGCACGCTGGACGATCTTGAAGCGATCGCCGACTACGCGGCTGGCTGTCGGACGGGTGCGGTCGTTGGTGGTGGGCTGCTCGGGCTGGAAGCGGCCAACGCGCTGCGTCTGTTGGGCCTGACCACGCACGTCGTGGAATTTGCGCCGCGGCTGATGCCGGCTCAACTGGATGAGGGCGGCTCCGCGCTGCTGCGCAGGGAAATCGAGGCGCTCGGCATCACGGTTCACTGCGCCAAGGCCGCGGCAGCCGTCACCGTCGACGCGGACCGTGGTGTGACCACGGGTTTGTCGTTCGCCGATGACACCAGCCTGAACGCCGATCTGGTGCTGTTCTCGGCCGGGATTCGCCCCCGAGACGAGCTACCGCGAGACGGTGGCCTCACCATGGGCGACCGCGGGGGTGTTGCCATCGATGACCAATGCCGCACATCCGACAACAGCATCTTCGCCATCGGTGAGGTCGCCTGCCATGCCGGCAAGGTCTACGGCCTGGTCGCACCCGGGTATCTCATGGCAGAGACTGCGGCCGACGTACTAGCAGGCGGCGCGGCCGCCTTTGTCGGTGCCGATACCTCAACCAAGTTGAAGCTGATTGGCGTGGACGTCGCCAGCATCGGCGACGCCCACGGATCCGCACCCGGCGCCCAGGACCTGGTGTACAGCGATCCGCGCGCTCGTACCTACCAGAAGCTGGTGCTGGACAAGGCGGGCAAGAAGGTGATCGGCGCAGTGTTGGTGGGTGATGTCAGTGCCTTCACCGCGTTGGCAGCAATGGTGGCCGGCACCATGCCCACGCCCCGCGCTCCTGAGTCCCTCATCCTGCCGAAAGTGGCCGGAGGTGCCAACCCGCTGACACCCGCCGCTCTGCCCGACGCCGCAACGATCTGCTCTTGCCACAACGTCACCAAGGGTTTGATTGTAAATGCAATCAAGTCGAACGACCTTTACGACCTCGCCGCCATCAAAGCCTGCACGAAGGCCGGCACCGGCTGCGGAAGCTGCACCATGGTGGTGAAGGAGATCCTTACCGATGAGATGGTGAAGGCCGGGC
This sequence comes from uncultured Acidimicrobiales bacterium, assembly GCA_963791625.1. Taxonomy (GTDB): domain Bacteria; phylum Actinomycetota; class Acidimicrobiia; order Acidimicrobiales; family Ilumatobacteraceae; genus JANMCE01. Next base: position 2,041 of record CAWBTA010000013.1, on the reverse strand, counting down.
GCACGGTTTCCACGGCGTTGTGTGAGCACTTCGCTCAGTCACGCCAGGAGTTGTTCGACCTGGTTCGAGTGCAACGCATCGGTTCCTTCCGGGACCTGATCAACCGCCATGGCAACGGTCGGGGATGCGAGATCTGCAAGCCAGCGGTGGCATCGATGCTGGCCTCACTCGGCAACGGCTACATCCTGGATGGCGAGCAGGCCGCACTGCAGGACACCAATGATGCCTTCCTGGCCAACATCCAGCGAGACGGCACCTACTCGGTCATCCCTCGCATTCCAGGTGGCGAAATCACACCGGAGCGGCTCATTGTCATTGGTGAAGTGGCACGCGATTTCGACCTGTATACGAAGATCACGGGAGGCCAGCGCATCGATCTTCTCGGCGCTCGGCTGGAAGAACTACCACTCATCTGGGATCGCCTGATCGCCGCCGGGTTTGAGAGCGGGCATGCCTACGGCAAGGCGTTGCGGACGGTGAAGAGTTGCGTGGGAAGCACGTGGTGCCGATACGGCGTACAAGATTCCGTCGGCCTGGCCGTGCGTACCGAGCTGCGCTATCGCGGTTTGCGGTCGCCCCACAAGATCAAGATGGCGGTGTCCGGTTGTGCTCGTGAATGCGCTGAGGCGCAGAGTAAGGACATCGGCATCATCGCCACCGAGAACGGTTACAACCTGTACGTGGGCGGCAACGGAGGCCTGCGTCCACAGCACGCCATTCTCTTCGCCACCGACCTGGACGCCGACACGCTGCTGACCTACGTGGACCGGATCCTCATGTTCTACATCCGCACCGCCGATCGGTTGGAGCGCACCGCCACCTGGTTGAACAAGCTGGACGGCGGGCTCGAATACCTGAAAGAGGTCGTAGTCGAGGACTCCCTCGGCCTCGCCGCCGACCTCGATGCCCAAATGGCCACCCACGTAGCAACCTATGAGTGCGAGTGGAAGGCCGCCCTCGCCAGCCCCGAACGGCTCGACCGGTTCGTCACCTTCGCGAACACCCCGGCCTCGGATTCGACGCTGGTCTTTGTCCGCGAACGCGACCAGCGAATACCGGCCTAACCTTCAGCTTCGCGAGTCGAACTCGACGCAGTGAGGGAGCGAGCATGCCGAAGCCTCGAATCAACGATATCCAGCACTACCTGGGTGTCGAGACGGTGCACCACTGGCGAGATGGCCTCATCGACCGACGCGAGATGTTGCGTCAACTCATCGGTATCTGCGGCACAACAGCGGGCGCCGCCGCGCTTTTGGCGGCCTGCTCGTCATCGGACACGACCAAGGCTTCACCCACCTCGGCGGCACCGGGAAACGCATCGACCACAGTGTCCACTCCGGGGACGACGGCGGCTCCTTCATCGGCACCGATCGCCTCGACGAGCAGCGCCGCTGCCAGCGCTGCACCGACCACCATCAGCCCGGCCCCCTCGCCTACGACCGTGGCCGTGGCCGCGAAACCCGGCGCGCCGCTCTCGGTTGCGGCCGACGACCCCGCCCTGACCGCAAGCGATGTCACTTTCGCCGGGCCGTCCGGCCAACTGCTCGGCTACCTGGCCAAACCGAAAACCCCACTTGCGGGGACACCAGGCGTGTTGGTCATCCATGAGATCTTCGGGCTGACCGAACACATCAAGGACGTCACTCGCCGCCTCGCCAAGGCCGGCATAACCGCGCTCGCCATCGACCTGACCTCTCGCTCGGGGGGAACAGCGAAGGGCAACGTGTCGGGCGCTCTTGGTCAACTCGCTCCCGCCGACGCCATCGCCGATCTGACCGCAGGCGTGCAACACCTCGCTTCGGTGGGGGCAGGAAAGATTGGCGTAACCGGCTTCTGCTACGGCGGCGGCATGACACTCCGCGCCGCTGCCAACGTGCCCGGCCTGTCGGCGGCGGTCGCCTACTACGGCCCCGCCCCCGAACCGGTCGATCAGATGAAGAAGGCAACGATCCCGATCCTCGCCCACTATGGCGCGAACGATGCCCGAGTCAACGCCAGCATCACCTCGCTCGAAGGCAACGTCGGCGGTACCTTCACCAAA
>CAWBTA010000012.1:0-33419 GCA_963791625.1 uncultured Acidimicrobiales bacterium | reverse complement strand
GGCCCGCGTAACGGTGGCCCATCGGGTTCTCGCTATACAGGAGAAGCGCGAGGAGGGGCGCTGGGATGGCCCACGTGGGGTGTTTGGTGTCGATGATTGATTTGGTGGCGAGGATACCGTTGCCGTACTTGGCTTCGATGGTACGGGCGTCGGCGCGCCATCGATCATCGACCCATTTGCCTTCGATCGCAACGGTCCGGGCCGCGCCGGCCGGGCTGCTGATCGGGACAGGGAGGAGATCGATTTCGTTGCCGGCCCCGGAACGGGCATGACCGATGGTGTCGTTGACGATGAGGCGACCTTCGTCGATCCCATCGATCGCTCGTGCAAGGTGAATCGCGATGGTTGTTTCGGTGAGCGTCGTCATGGATGGCTCGCGGCATGCTGGGTGGAGTCGGCTTGGTAGCCAGCTGAGGATCGGATCGGCGAGGTACAGCTTGGGTTGACTCCCGGGTACGCGTTCGTCCGCGGTCGTCACGTTGTGGACACCAGACCGCGCGAAGTTCCGTACGAGCTTGGCAAGGCGCAAGGACAGCGAGTCGTAGGTGTAGCCGAGATCTGAAGCAGCCCTGCGTTGGTTGAGCGGACTTGTCGAGCGGTGACGAGACCGTCGAGGAGCAGTGGGATCGACTCTGGGGCTGCGTCGCGATCGACATCGCGTCGAAGCCAGGCGGCGAGGTCTTGGAGGAACCCGTCGCTGACAGCACCGATGCGAGTGTGTTCGAAGACTGCTCGGGGAAAGCCCCCGCAAGTGAGGTAGTCCTGCCAAGCGAAGTCGTACGCGTCGACGTCGAAACGGAGCGCGTCGAGTGTCGCTGCGACCGGTTGGGTTTGCAGTAACGCAGGATGGACCGCGTCGGGCCGAGCGAGCTCTGGCCGTGACGCGGCAAGGAACGAGCGGAACGACATTGGAAGCAGATGGCGGACGCGGCGGGAGGTGGCTCGCCCGGCACGGCCGGCGAGCAGGTTCCCTTCGATGTCGTCGTTGGCTGACCATCGGCTGCCGGTGGCGACGACTGTGTCACTACCGAATGCTGTTCCGTCGCGGGCTGACTTGAGGACTGCAGTCCATCCCTCGATCGAGCTCACCTCGTCGAGCAGCCACACCCTGGCGGCGGGTTGGGGCTGATCGACGACTCGTGTGAGTTCGCGTCCAAGCCTGAGCGCACGACGCAGATCGCGGGTCGCGAACCCGTCGCATGGGAGATGGATGATTTGGCGAGGATCGATGTCGGCCCGGGCGCACAGGCCGGCGACGACGTCGAAGAGGGCAACGGACTTGCCGACCCTCCGGGGCCCGGTGAGCACGACGAGCCGGTCTCGACCCGCGGTTCGGAGCTATGTCGGCGAGGACGGCGCCCGGTACCCGAGGTCGTGTTCGGCGCGGTCGACCAGCAACCTATGGGCACCGACCCAGGCGACCGGATCGGTGCCGAGAGAGCCTGCACGCCACCACGGGTTGGCATCTGTCAGTACCCGGCGTAGATCGTCATCGCGCATTGGCTCTGATAGTAGCCTGCAAAAGGGTGGGGGTAGAGGATGTCATGTGCCTGCAGAAGGTGGGGGGTGTAGAGCAGGTGATGCCCGCAAAGACCGGGGGGTGTGGTCGATACTGGGCTAACCGGCCAAAGGAAAACCCGACGAGATGTCAACGAGATGTCAACGGAACGGCAGCCAACAGGCGCCTACAAGGTTCTACAGGAGTCTTGACCGCGGAGCTACAAATAGGCTGTAAGCAGGCACGACAGTCTGCCAACGTCTACAGGAGCCGACCGTGACCATCCGGCTCATAACCCGAAGGTCACAGGTTCAAATCCTGTCCCCGCCACCAAGAAGCCCTGGTCAGGACCACAATCCGGACCAGGGCTTTGTTGTTCCCGAGCTTGAAACGGCGATTTGTCAACGGATTTGTCATCGCAATTCTCGTGACATGTCAACGACGCCTGCCGATCCTGTCATCGAAAGCCTCTCCAGTGGTGCGCGACGCAGCTTCGTCGACTGTTTGTGGTCATCCGGTGATCGGGTGTCGACCGATCGTGGAGCGGTGTCGTCATGTGTGTGGCGTCGCCAAATGACGCCACGTAAAGCTTCGGGTCGACAACCCGAAGGTCAGGAGCGAGATCAGGCTCCGGTCTTGTTGGCGCTTGCGTCCCACCAATTGGACCGAGACCGCGTCGGAGACTTCTGGGTTGTCCAGCGCACCTCGTTTCCGTCGCCGCGACCACGCATCTGTTGGGTTCTCGTCGCAGCGGTCGTGACACGTGCTCGCAGCCCCCTCCCCGTCACTGTCGCTGTCCCCACGATGTAGAAATGGCTATGGCAATAGAAGTATCCAATCCCGATGGTCTTCCGAAGCCGGACTCGTACCGTCAGGTTGCGGTTGCGTCGGGTAGCCGGCTCGTGTTTCTCGCTGGTCAGGTCGCCCGCGATGCCGATGGGGCACAGGTCGGAAATGGCGACCTTTCAGCTCAGTGTTGTCAGGCACTCCGTAACGTGGTGACGGCAGTTGAGTCCGTCGGTGGATCGTTCGCCGACGTTGCCAAACTCACCATCTATGTCATCGACTGGGACCTCGACAAAATGGCATTGATCGAGGCCGGATTTGCTCGGGTGTCGGAGGATTTGGGCATCGACACGCGCAAGGCAATCACGATGCTTGGCGTCGCGACGTTGGCCGAGCCCGACATCCTCATCGAGATCGACGCCATTGCGGTTCTCGACTGACTGACGGATCGGTAGCTCGCAGGTAGGCCTGAAGCCTTCGTCGGGCCTGCGTTCGGACCATACTGGTGGGCATGTCGACATTCGTTCTTGTTCACGGCGCATGGGGCGGCGCGGACACTTGGAAACCTGTGCGTCCCCGGCTGCAGGCCGTCGGTCATCAGGTGTTCACGCCGGGCCTGACGGGGATCGGCGAGCGGGTCCACTTAGCCAGTCCGCAAGTCAATTTGACCACGCATATTGACGACGTCGTCAATCACATCCTGTACGAAGACCTCACCGACATCGTCTTACTCGGCTTCTCATATGGCGGGATGGTGGTCACTGGTGCCTTGGCTCACATCGCCGATCGCATCCGCCACTTGGTCTATCTCGACGCGTTCGTCCCAGCCGATGGACAGTCGCTCGGCGATCTGGCCGGACATCCGCGATCGCCCGCATCGTCAGTCGGCGAGCAGTGGTTGGTTCCGCCCCGACCTCCAGTATTCGACGACTCGACGGAAGCGGCGTGGAACGAAGTGCGCCTCACGCCACAGCCCGGAAGGTGTTTTAGCGAGCCGGTGCGTCTACACCAGCCAATCGAGGACCACACCTTTGGCCGCACCTACATCAAGGCACTCGACGATCTTCGCACGACCGGAGCGGCGAACCCGTTCTGGAATGTGGCCGACCGCCTCCGCGATCATCCCGCGTGGAACTATCACGAGGTCGATACGAATCACATGATTCCGCAGAACCGGCCTGCCGAACTCGTTCGACTGCTGCTCGACCTGGCGGAGTAGGGCAGCGCCGGAAGCCGGTTGCCTCTCTGAACTTGTGGTTGGAGACGCGGAGCGATCGGGTCAACGACCTCATCCGGATTCCGAGGAGTCGGGCGAGCCGACCTCGTAGTTCGGCGGGTACTGAACGACCCGCCACGCTCACGTCGCGCTTCAGCGTGTGGAGACACGACATCCCGGCGGGATTGGGCGATCTTTTGGCGCGACCGGAACCTACGATCCCACGCCTTCTGTGAGGCGCGCTCGACGTTGCCGGCGGTGATGACGGCCGGCGGCCCGCTCGAATGTGGCGTCGGTCAAGAAGTCACGAACATACTGGCGGCGTCAACTGTGGTCGCCGGACGCCGGCGGTAGCGAGGTCGAGGACGGCCCATCCATGGATGTCGTCTCCGTCGCTGCCGAGTCCCGCCACGTGCGTCGACGCCCACGTCAGCTCACCGGTTCGTTCGGTTGCAGCTCGGTCGATCCAGGCGAGTTCGGTGTCGTGCGCGTGATGCCAGTGGCCGTGGACCACCAGTTGCGGGTGCGTGGCAGCGACGACCTCAGCGAGTAGCGCACGGTTCTCGTCGGCCCGTGCCTGATCGTCCGGCGGCAGCCTCCACCCCGAGTGGAAGTGAACTCCGCCAGGAGCGTCATGGGTGACGAGCACGTCGAGCGCTGCCGTTCCGATGCGCTCGACGTCGCTGCGATCGATGGCTTCGGTGGGCCACCAGTCCTGGCCGATTCTGCGGTCTCGCCAGTCGACCGAGAAAGCGCCGCCAAGAAAGCCGAACTGGAGCCCGCCGAGCTGGAGCCGGCAACCACGGGGGAGATGGACGATTCGGTCCCGGATGGCGACGGGTTCTGTGGATCCACGATGCACGGCGAGCGCCGCGTGGTCGTCGTGGTTGCCGTCGATGAACCACAGCTCGAGTCCGGCGGCTGCGAACGCGGCGTCGACATCGTCGAGGAAACGCTCACCTTCGGAGACGCGCGGAAAGTACCCGAAGTCGCCGACTTGAACGACCAGCTCGCACCCGTTGGCGACCGCGAGAGCTGCGAGATGGCACGTCCAGCGTGTATTGCCGTGAGTATCGCCGGCGACGAGGACGTGGCGCATGTCGTCGTAATCTGTCGTCGGATCGGGCATCGTCAGATTCTGGCCGCTCGATCACGTCCTGCGACGATGAGTTTCTGGCCCACCATCCGCGTCCTGGTCGAGATTCATCACGCGGCGCGTGATGAATCTCCGCTCACGTTCCGACGAGCAACAGCGCGAGCAGCGGGGCAGGGATCGCCCAGACGGGGTGGTCGGTGTTGAGGATCGACTTTGTCGCGAGGACGCCTGCGCCGTATTTCGCCTCGATGGTCTTGGCGTCGCTGCGCCAATGATCGTCGACCCATTTTCCTTCGATCGGTACCGTGAGCGCCGTACCTGCCGGGCCGCTGACCGAGACACGCGACAAATCCACCTCGTTACCCGACCCGGTGCGGGCGTAGCCGATGGTGTCGTTGACGACGAGCCGTCCTTCGTCGAGGTTGTCGATCGCTCGGGCAAGGTGCAGGCCGATGGTCGTCTCGGTGAGCGACGTCATGTCCGGCTCGGCGCAACCTGGCCGTAGCCGGCTGGGGAGCCAGTTGAGGATCGGGTCGGCGAGGTAGAGCTTGGCTTGGCTGCCACGAACGATGCGGCCGTCGTCGTCACGCTGAGGGCACCAGACCGCTCCGAAATTCCGAACCAGCTTGGCGAGCCGCAACGACAGGGAGTCGTAGGTGTAGCCGAGGTCCGCTGCGGCGGCGCGCTGGTTCAGCGGGCTGGTCGATCGTTTCGAGAGCCCTTCGAGGAGCAGCGCGATCGACTCGGAGGGGGCGTCACGGTCGACGTCTCGGCGAAGCCAAGCGGCAAGGTCGTGGATGTAGCCGTTGCTGACCGCGCCGATACGGGTGTGTTCGAACACGGCTCTCGGGAATCCGCCACACGTCAGATAGTCCTGCCAGGCGAAGTCGTAGGCGTCGACGTCGAAGCGCAGACTGTCGATCGCGTTTGCGACCGTCTGGGTCTGCAGCAGCGAGGGGTTCACAGCAGCCGGTCTGGCGAGTTCCGGGCGCGTCGATTCGAGGAATGATCGGAACGACATCGGGAGGAGATGCCGGACGCGTCTCGACTCGGCACGGCCAGCACGTCCGGCGAGCAGGTTTCCTTCGACATCGTCGTTCGCGGACCAGCGGCTCCCGGTGGCCACCACCGTGTCACGACCAAACGCTGTGCCGTCACGGGCTGCCTTGAGCGTCGCGGTCCAGCCGTCGATGGCGCTCACTTCGTCGAGCAGCCACACCCGGGGAACTGGCGACGGCTGATCGACAACGCGCGTCAGTTCGCGCCCCAACGTCAATGCTCGGCGAAGGTCACGGGCTGCGAAGCCGTCACACGGGAGGTGCACGATCTGACGCGGATCGATATCTGAGCGGGCGCACATCGCGGCGGCGACATCAAGCAGCGCGACCGATTTCCCGACGCGACGCGGTCCGGTCAGGATCACGAGCCGATCATCGATCCGCGGAACAGCAGCGACGTCATCAAGAACATTCGCTCGGTAGCCGAGATCGTGATCGGCCCGATCCACCAGCAACGGGTGACCCGCAACCCACTCGATCGGATCGGTTCCGTGGGAGGCAGCGCGCCACCACGGGTTCGCATCCGTGAGAACCCTGCGAAGGTCGTCATCTCGCATGGCAACGAATCTAGCCTGCAAAAGGCGGGGGGTTCAGACATTCACCAGCCCGCAAAAGGTGGGGGGTTCCGACATATCGAGGCCTGCAAAGGCCCGGGGGTAGCTCTCGAACGCTCGGGGAATCGGCCTCCCACCGCGACGATCGGTACGTCTCCTCTGTCACGGGTGCTGGCAGCGAGCCGGAATGCCGGGCAGGGGCGGATGGTGCGCGGTGCCAGCGCTCAGGGCAGTCGTGCTCGGTCGAACTCCTGCTGAAGCCGTGGACGCCGCCGGTGATCCTCGCGGAGCCCGGCGATGAACGTGTCGACGACGTCGGCCTGGTCGGTCCCGGACGCAAGCTTGCGCATCTTCGCCAGGCGGCGGGCTGCGAGCCGATAATGCTGGGCGCCGGCGTTGGCCAGTTCGTGTTCGACCAGTCGTCGGTGGATGGGCAACACCGCCAGCGGGTCGATCGGCTCGTACGCATTGGCCACTTCCGCCCAGGTGTGGTCGTCATCGGCGCGCAGTTTCGCGGCCTGTTCCCAGGCCAGACGTGGGTCCTTGAGCGTGCCGAGCGCGAACAGCACGGCCTGATCCGGTCTCGCTGCCAACGTCGCAAGCACGTGGTCGCGGTAGTCGGGCCACGAACCACCGGCATCTCGGTACAGACGCGCTGCGGTTGTCGCCGATGGCCACCGGGTGAACACCAGACGTCGAGTCGCAACGACTTCAGCGGGACGGTGACGTGCGAGCAGTTCGCACCAGTAGTCGGCCGCTTGCAGCGCTTGATGGTCCGGATGGTGATCGGCCGCCCGGCGGGCCCAGTCGATCGCCAGATCGATCTCGCCGATCTCGTCGAACGCCTTGGCGGTGTCCTGCAGCCATGCCGCGACCCGACGGTCGTGGGCATGGGTGCGGATGATCGCGTCGATGTCGCGGTCGTGAACGGCGAGGCGTCGATCGTTCCACTCCAGCACCCAACGCTCGTGTCGATCTGGTGCCGACCAGCGATCCGCCTCGGGCGGTTCCGGAGCCAAAGCGGCGCGGACGGCGTCGAGGCGTGCCCGGTACGCCTTCATGCCGATGTCGCCGAGAGCCGGGGCATAGGCGACCGGATCGAGTTCGAAGTAGTCGACGTCCCCGTTGAACTGGAACGTGACCATCCAGTCCACCAATTTGCTCGGCGCCATCCCCGCAGCCGCGGCGGTCCCCGGGTGAACCGCCAGCAGCCGACGGCACGCGTCGCCGATGACCCCGCTCGAGTCGTCAGCACGAGCAATCACCTTGATCGCGCTGGTCATCGCTGCGTGCACGACCGCGTGGAACTCGGCCGGGTCGGTGGTTGCTCGCGCAGCTTCGAGCACATCAATCGCCCGGTGCATCACGCTGCCATGCGCGTTGGCAGCGCTCCAGCGGTGCAGATCGGCTCGAGTTCGGATGAGCGGAAGAACGATGTCCGCCAGCGACGCCATGCGATCAGCAACGTACTCGCCGGGCCGAATGACGCGGGACTCCGAGCGCTGACCGAAATGGGCTCATGACCCGCAGAGGTTCTCGGGCCCGTGTCATCAGAATGTCATCGCGACCCGCGCAGACAGATGCCTACGCACGCCTACGGGAGCAGACCAGCAGGTCACGGAAACAGCCGCTGAGCAGGACAGATGCCGACGAGAACATCCTGTTGCAGACGAGCCTCGTGAGGCTCATAACCCGAAGGTCACAGGTTCAAATCCTGTCCCCGCCACTACGCGAAAGCCCTGGTCACGATGCGAATCGGACCAGGGCTTCGTTGTTCCTCGGGCGCTCGTCTACCGAGCCGATCGCCGGATGGCTGTCTGACAAGGGTTTTCCGTGTTGGTGAGCCGGTAGATGTCTACCGGCGCTTGCGTCGGCGGGTTGCGGGTTTGGTGGGGTGGAGCATGTTTGCGAAGTCATGCGCTGCTTGGCTTGACATGCCCGGGATCAGATGTTGGTAGGTGGCCATCGTGAAACCGGGGTGCGAGTGGCCGAGTCGTTCTGAGACGACTTTGATCGGTGTCCCAGCGGCGACGAGCAAGCTCGCGTGCGTATGCCTGAGGTCGTGAAATCTGATCCTCGGTACGCCGGCGCGAACGATGTTGCGATCGAAGAGTTGGGTGACCGATTCGGGGTGGATCGTGTTGCCGTCGGTGTTCGTGAAGATCGGGTCGTCGAGCCCGGTCGGGTGCCCGTCGCGTTGCTGGCGGCGTTTCCATCGCGCAAGAACTTTCTCGGTGGTCTTGTCGAGATCAACGGACCGTCGCGACGTTTTCGTTTTGCAGGGCACTTCCATCGATCGGCCACCGACGACTTGGCGTGACCGGGCGACCGAGACCCGGTGGGTGGCTTGTTGCCAGTCGCCCCATCGGAGGCCGGCGACCTCGCCGCGTCGCATCCCGGTGGTCGCAGCGACGTAGATGGCGGGCTGAAGCCGTAGGTGCCCGGTGCTGTCGAGATATGCCCGTAGTTGTTCGGCGGTCCAGGTTTCCGGCCCTTTGCGTGCTTGGGCTTGTGGTCGTGGCGGTCGGGCTTCGAGCGCGATGTTCGTGGTGAGGTAGTGGCGGCGTTTCGCGTCACCGAGACACGCTCGCAGAACGACATGAACGTCGTAAACGGTCTTCGGGGCGAGCGACTCACCGTGCTGGTTCCCGGTCGTGAGCAGTTCGAGGTACAGCCGATCGAGATGTTCAGCCCGCAGGCGGCGGAGTTGGATGTCGCCGAGACGCGGGTTGATGTAGTTCTCCACGATCCAGCTGTACCGTCGGAAGGTTGTGGGCCGAAGTTGGTTCCTGCGGAACGGGAGCCATTGCTCGGTGAGGTAACGACCGAGCGTGATCGGCGAGGTCTCCTCGGCGACCTCGATTGTGTGTTGGGTGTCGAGTGTCGCGGCGATCGCTTCGGCGTCAGCACGGGATCGTCCCGCCGGATGCCAGCGTCGCCGTTCTCTGCCGGTGAGTGGATCGATGCCGTCGTACCCAACGACGTAGAAGCGGTTGTTTCGTTCAATGATGTAAGCCATAGCCGTCCTCATCGGCCGTGAACTGTTCGGAGCCAACCCGAAGATCACACGAGACGCCAAGGAATGTGCGGTGCGTGGCTCAGGCGAATCCGTGACGCGGTCCGGTTGCGAGGTTGCGTAGCCAGGCGAGCACCATGACCCGGCCGGTTGGGGTGAGTTCGATCTGGCGGTTCTTCCAGTCGTCGTTCTCGATGGTCATGCCGAGCAGGTTCAGGCGTCGTATGCCGGTCGTGAACGCGTAGCTGATTTGCTGTTCGCCGACCGGTTCGGTCGGTCGACCTTTCGGTCCGGTCTGCCAGCCGTATTCGACTAACGCCCGCGCCGCGTCGGTGACCATCAGTTTGTGGCTGACCGGTCCGTTCGCCCCGACGATGATGAGCATGCATGCCTCGAACGCGGCCTGTTCGAAGTCGCCGCCTCCTGCAAGATGCTCAACAATCCGCCCCCACGTCTGTTGTGGTTTCGAGCGTGATTCAATCCCGGCGATGGTCGGCATCAACCGTGTGCCTTCGCGTTGCGCGAGCCGGGTCTTCTTGGTGAGGGTGTGGAGTTCGTGGAGTTGCCACACGTCGGTCTCGGTACGAGGTGTTCCGCCATAGGTCCACCAGCCCCGTTCGGTCGCGGTGCGTTGCACGAACTTCTGACCAAGGAACCCTTTCTGCGTGAGATCGATCCCGCCCGCGCACAGTTCGTCACAGAACCACAGCGCCGGTTCCAACACCTCGACCACACCTGCCGGCACCGCGATCGGAGCGAGAAGCTGATTCGCGACACGAGACCGCAGCGCGGTGAGAGCCGGTGAACGGCGAGTATCACCGACCCACGACGAAAGCCGTTCCGTGATGATCGACGTCAACCAGCTTTGAGCCGGCTCGGTCGGATGATCGCTATCGAGCACCTCACCGGCGACCGCCTTCTGCACCGCCCGCCACCCCTGACGGCCACGCACCAGCCGATTCGTCACGAGGGCGTCCTCCAACGCATTTTCAACAGCGTCACGAGCGAGCGCCTCGTTCAACCCGAACATCGAACCCCACACGAGGCGGTCGCTGTCGACCGGTTCCACCATCGAAGTCTTCATTGCCCGGTCGAACGCCTTGCGGCCTGCTTGATGTGATTCAGCCCACGCCGCCAGTACATCGGCTGTGAGCGCCGACCGGCAAACTTCTGCGCACAACGGCCGATCAAGCAGATCGAACACGCGGGCCAGCGCATCCACGACTGGTGGCTTGTCCTCATCGGGCATCATCCATTTGATGGCCAGGTCGTACCAGACGAACCGCTCCACACCAGCCAACGACACCGCGGCGGGATCGTCAACGTCTTCGTCGCCAACGATCCATCCGAGCGTGTGGCGGGCGTCGTTGGCAGCTTCGGGATCATCGGCGGCGAGCGCTCGAAGCGCAGCAGAAATCGAACCCGGCACGCTCCCACCGTACGCGCTCCAATCGAACCTTCCCGCGCATCGTTCCCGTGCGCGCCCACGAAACCGACCGGCGCGGCCACTCGCTGATCAGCGACAATCATTGACATGCCGACGGTGACGATCAACGAGGTGCCGGGCCCACCGGCACTTGAGTCGCGTCTGCTCGTCGTGGGTGATACGCACGGCAACGGCTGGTGGCTGCGGACCCTTGCCGACCTTGCGGTCAAGCTCGGCTGTTGCGGTGTCATACAGCTCGGTGATTTCGGGTTCTGGCCCGACCAACGGGTCCTGCGCGCGACCGGATACGTAACGCTGGACAATCGGTGGCTCGATGAACTCGCCGACATCTACCGGACCGCTGGCGTGTGGCTGCGAGTTATCGACGGCAATCATGACGCGCATCCACTCGTCCGCGATGTTCATCCCGCGAACGACCATGGTGTTCGACCGATACGCGATGGTGTGCTCGATTGGGCCGACCGTGGCGCGGTCTGGTCATGGCACGGAGTCCGGTTCGGGGCACTCGGCGGCGCAGTTTCGATCGACCGTTCTGTACGGGTCGAGAACGAGTCATGGTGGTCAACCGAAACGATCACCGATGACGATGTCGAGACGCTGATCGAACGCGCGCGACGAAGGGCTCGATGTGCTGCTGGCCCATGACGCACCGATCCTGCCGCCAGGCATCATGCCGCTCGCCGACCCGATATTGCGCGCTGATTGTGCCGACTCGAACCAGCGGGTCGCTCAAGCCGTGCGTGTCACGCGACCCCAAACTTCTGCTGCACGGCCATTATCACCGTCGGTATCGGGCCAGCTATCTCGAAACCGAGATCGAAGGAATCGCTGTCCGACATCGAAGCCCACAATGGTGGGTTCGTTGTTCTCCTCCTCGCGAACCTTCGAGTCACGTGATCGTGGTTTGCGACCTGCGGACTTTTCGACCCCGCAAACCCGGGAAACCAAACGAGTAACACAGTGATATTGTTGGGGTGTGTCGCTCCCGCCGTTCGATCCTGAGACTGGCTACCTGCCGTCGGGAGAGCACGTCGCGTCATGGGTCGAGATCGTCGACCGCTTCGGTTGGACATCATGGCGGCGCGGACTCCTCGACGGGTTATCAGAGGCTGCGAGCTTGCTAGCGGTGGCGGGCTGTCGGAAGATCTGGCTCAACGGCAGCTTCGTGACAGCGAAAGACACGCCGGGCGATTTCGATGCCGTTTGGGACGACAGCGGAGTCGACGAGTCTGGACTTGACCCCGTCTTCTTCGATCTCGCGTGTGGCCGTAAGGCTCAGAAGATGCGGTTCGGGGGAGAGTTGTTCCCGAATTGGGTGAACCTGTCCAGTGACTCGTTGTTCAGCGAGTTCTTTCAACACGACCGAACCGGACGACAAAAAGGCATCGTCGTCTTCAATCCTGCCGAGGTGAACACATGATCACGAACGACGTGCAGTACCGCAATACGAAGACCTGGCTGGCCCGGTTCGAGGCTGCCGCGGCCGAACTCGGCGAACGCCACCCGGCCGAGAACCGAACGCGGATGGAGCAGTTGCAGATCGACGCCGCGCTCGCTCAGGCTGAGGATCTCCGGTTGGAGATCAGTGACTACGACCAACTGCGGTCCGGTGAGCAGCGCACGTTCGAAGCATCCAGTCTGCGCGGCATCGCGGACCTGCTGATCAAGGCGCGCGTTGCTCGTGGTTGGACACAACGTCGACTTGCTGACGAGTTGGGGATTGCCGAACAGCAAGTGCAACGGTACGAATCGACCGGTTACTCGGCTGCGAGTCTCGCCAGACTCGCCGATATCGCCGAGGCCCTCGGGGTGAGCGTCACCGAGACGGCGACACTCAATGATCCGGCCGCCGCGTAAGGCACAACTGTGGGAATGATGGACGCCATCGCCGCTCGCGTTGTCGGTGGTGAGACGGTCGAGTTCCGACCGGCGGGAAACTCGATGGTGCCGCTCATACAGAGCCGCCAGAACGTGAGAGTCGAACCCGTCGATGCCACCAAGGTCGAGGTCGGTGACATCGTGCTCGTACGCGTGGCCGGCACCACCTATCTGCACCTGGTATCGGCCGTCGACCATGACCGAGCACGGGTCCAGATCAGCAACAACCGCGGTCGAGTGAACGGCTGGACCGGCCACGCCAGGGTGTACGGCATCTGCACTGTCGTCAACGACGTCGCGAGGCCCCGTACGCAGGGCAAGACGACCGCTGACGGGCCGCTACCCACCGTGAACCCGGAGGACTCGTAGGCGGGGTGATTCGCACTGACCTCCTCGGGTGGTTGCGCACGATTCCCATGTACCAAATATGTACCAGCACAGCGGTAATCAGCGGGGAATAGCGGTAAACAACGGGGAGTTGAAACCGTTCCTGGTCAGGTAAAATGGCCATCTACCAGGAGTTTCTCTGAGCAGCGGATTCGACCTCATAACCCGAAGGTCACAGGTTCAAATCCTGTCCCCGCCACCAACGTAATACCTGGTCAAAGGCCCTTTCCGGAAAATCCGGGGAGGGCTTTCCCGGTTCCAGAGGCCGATTTGTCATTCATTTGTCATTGGGAAGTTGGCGGAAATTTCGACGCCCCGCACCGCGTTCGGATGCAACGCCTTGGGATGGCTACCTGCGCTTCGGGCCTCGACGGAGCCGGCGGATTGGTGGGTGACGAGGGCTTCGGCGATCTGGGAACGGGCGCTGTTATCGGTGCACAGGAACAGCACCCGCGCTCGGGCCCGTCGCCCCTTCGCGTCGATTGACGTCGGAGCGAGCGAGAGCCCTGGATGAAGCAAGCGGCCGGCTTCGCCAACCAGGTCTCGACATCGGAACACATCGGCCCGGTAGTAGACGTCACGGCCATCGGCCGAACTTCGGCGAGCACTGACAATTCCAGCGTGGCGAAGTTCCGCCAAGTGGTAGGAGACCAGGTTCTGCGGTTTCCCGACCAACTCCACGAGCTCAGCTACGCGACGATCGCTGTGGCCGAGTTCGACCATCAGCTGCCATCGAAGCGGGTCGCTGAGCAGCCGAGGATCTCGGGTGGTGACAGGTGGTCCACCGGCCGAACCGTATCAGCTCTATTTGATGCATTATCTCCTGATCGAAATGGCGGCCGACCGTCGGCACACGAAGCCCTTTACATGTGACCATATTGTCACATAAGCTGCTGGTGTGGATGCCGTGTTCAGAGCGTTAGCTGATCCGACCCGGCGTGCCATTCTCGACCTGCTACGGGATGCAACGGGTGGCTTGACCCTTGGGGGGATCTGCTCGGCGTTTCCAGTGATGACCCGCTTTGGCGTGATGAAGCACCTCGTTGTCCTCGAAGAGGCACACCTGGTGGTCACGCATCGCGACGGTCGAGAGAAGTTTCACTATCTCAACCCCGTGCCGATCCGTGAGGTCCACGACCGCTGGATCTCGCAATTCACCGAACCCTGGGTCGTCGCGATGCTCGACCTAAAGACCACCGTGGAGGAAGCGCCGTGTCCCGACCCGCCCATGTCTTCGAGACCTACATTCGTGCCACGCCCCAAGCGGTCTGGGCCGCGCTCACCAAACCGGAGTTCACACGGCAGTACTTCTTCCACACCGCCGTGAATTCGGGTTGGGAACCAAACGGGTCGGTTGCCTACACGATGCCTAACGGCTCGCTCGCGGTGGACGGCGTCCTGGTCGAAGTGGACGAACCGCGCAGGTTGGTGATGACGTGGTCGGCGAAGTACGCGCCGGCCCTCGCCGGAGAGCCGCCTTCGCGGGTCGAATGGACGATCACACCGCTCTGCGATGACCCGGTGGTGTGTCGCGTCGTGCTTCGTCACGGTGACCTGTTCAACTCGCCGAACACGTGGGCGCATACGGCCGACGGTTGGAACGTCGTGATCAACGGATTGAAGTCGGTGCTGGAGACAGGCACACCGCTTGGTCAAGTCCCCGCCGATGGGGGAAGCCCGTTTTCAGCCACCCAGCCGGCTGACATTGCCTTCCACAAGACGATGGCATCTCAGGCGAACGGCCGCACCTATGAGTTGCTCGACAGCCGCGAGAACGACGAGTTGATGATCCACGCCGCCCACGCGTCGGCCTACCACTGGTCGATTGCGGGTACGCCGCTGAATCGGGCCCGGGCCGAGTATCTGTGCAGTCGTGTGCACGCGTTCGCCGGGCACGGAGCAGAGGCTTTGCGCCATGCGAGGCGGTGCGCGGTACTGCTGTCCGATGCCGAAGGCGCGCAGGACTTCGATCGGGCCTACGCTCACGAAGCGATGGCTCGGTCCTTGGCTTGCAGCGGTGATTCTTCGGCGGCCACGGCCGAACTCTTGGCAGCGCTCGGGGTGGTGGTCGACGATCCCGAGGACCGGGCCATTGTCGAGGCCGACCTCGCAGCCGAGCCTTGGTACGGGGTGACGCCGAGAGGCACCGAATGATGTTGGCCGCGATGGCTTCGACGCGGCGCCGCGCTTCTGAAGCGGCATCGCTCCGAACGCCGCCGCTTGGTACGCGCTAGTGGTGCCGGAGTCGGCTGATCCACCGGAGGAGCGTGACGGCGAACGCGAGCGCCGTCATTTGACCCTCCAACCAGACCGAACACAAGCGTTCGACCATGTGGGTGTTCGTTGGTGATCGTCACGACGAGCGCTGTTGCGGACAGAGCAAACGCGGCGAAGGCGATGCGCACTGAGATCCGCTCGATGCGGGTGAGTTGAATGTCGGCACCGAGCGCTGTTCGTGTGGCACCTTCGGAGCGCAGCAACTGCTCAATCGGTCGGACCGGGTCTCCATCGGCGAGTACTACGCCGGTGGCCCAGGCGAGATAGATCACGGAAAGCCAGATCTCGGTGGCGGTTCCGACGCTCGGATCGGACTGAATCGCACCGGAGGCTGCGAAAGCCGCGATGGATGTGGCGAGAAACAGCAGGAGTGCTTTGACGTGGCGGAGCACGATGCCCTGCACTCGCAGCAGGTGGCGAGCCATGCCGTGTTCGACTTTGGCGACTTCCTCGGCCAAGCCTCGCTCTCGAGGGGCCACGGGCTCAGTGGAATCGCCATTCCCAGCTCGTCGGACCTCGTGTTAACAACCGCCGACCTCGTCGGGATCGAGACGCGATCGTGCGGCGGTGTGCGATGAACCCTCAGTTCTGGTGGTTCCTGACCCGCTCGCCCGGCATCGTCGCTTGGCTGATGCTTACCGCATCGGTGATCTGGGGCATCCTGCTGTCCACGAAGGCGTTCCCGAGCTATCGCAGCCCGCTGTGGCTGCTCGCGTTGCACCGATGGCTCGGCGGCCTCACCATGTCGTTCCGCTCGATCCATTTCGTCGCGCTGGTCGCCGACAACTACGTGTCGTTCGGGCTTGCCGACATCACGATCCCGTACGCGACGGACTGGAATGTGGCTACTCGTCGCCGACCAAATCACTTCACTGGCGATGCGACGCCTTCCGCGCAGGTTCTGGCGCGGTGTGCACCTGTCCAGCTACATCGCCTTCTGGCTCACCAGCATGATGCTGCAGCTCCGCCGCGGTACAGCCAAAGCGAGGTATCGGTTCCTGCGAACGCGCCATGCAATCTTAGCCGTCGCCTGGGCATTGCTGTATCGAGTCGCAAACCGACGAGCGGTGCGCCGCGCCGCCCGCTCGACCTCTGCGCTCCACGTTGCGAGAAGCGCGAGCGGAACGCCATAACGAGGGAACGATCACGGTGTCGATCACGAACCCGACCACGACTCGCGTGTGGAGTTGGTCGTCCGCCCGCAGCTGCGGCCCACACACCACCGCAGGTGGCGTTTGCGATCTTGGAGCCGCATGATCGCTCGGTCACCGCTGGCGAACGCCCGGTGCAGAACGGGACCTTCGCCCGTGTGCAACCGTCGGCGGTGGCATCGTGGGGCAAACGGGCACTCTGAAAGGAGGGCGGCTGATGGTCACGGCACAGAATCGGGCGGGAACGCGGGGCGACGAGCGGACCCGGGACGAGCCGAGGCTCGTGGAGGTCCCGGCGGCAGACTTCGTCGCAATCGAAGGCACCGGAGCGCCGGAATCCCCTGACTTCGCGGCGTGCGTAGCAGCCTTGTACGCGTGCTCGTACCCGGTCGTGATCGCGCTGAACAGGATCGACGGGCCGCGCCGCAAGGTGGGACCGCTCGAAGGGCTGTGGTGGGCTGACGGCGACGAACCGTCCGATCCGACCAGTACTGATCGGACGGCCTGGCACTGGCGACTGATGATTGCCCATCCCGATCAGGTCCCAGCCACGCTGCAGGCCACTGCACGGGAAAAAGTCGCCCGGAAACTCGGCGGCGATCTCGATGGTCGGCTCGCGGTCGCGATCAGGAAACCACCGACAAGCCCAACCACCAAAATGACTAGCCCGATCAGGCCGAACGGGACAACGTACCCTCGGTGATTGTGGCTGGATCTCAGACTCGGACGACCTGGCATTTTCCGATCATCAACGGTGGACCTTGAAGCCCTACAGGGTCGGATGACCCGGCATCGTAGAGACCTCCGGCGTAACGGACTTGGCCGCGCACGAGATCAGTCTCCGCTCGAGGCTGCGGTGCCGGCCGCGATCTGTTCGTTGTTGTTGGTACAAGGGCAGGACCCGGTTCGCGGGGTGTAGCCGTCGATAGCGGTGCCGGTGGTCTCGATGCGACAGCAGTCATGGAGCAGCGCGGCCAGCTTTCTGCGTCCGCGTTGAACGCGTGACTTCATCCCCGAGGTCGAAAGCCCCGCCAGTTGTGCGGCGGCGTGGTGGGTTCGGCCGTCGAGGTCGACGAGTGTGACGGCATCGCGATAGTCGTCCGGCAACAGTCGCATCAAGGGCCGGAGGCACCGCGCGAGTTCCTGCACTTCGCGCGCGGTTTCGCTGTCCTCCAGATCGTGGTCGGTCGCGGTGAGCTCGATCGTGATCGTGCAGGTCGAGCCTGGCCGCCCGTGGCTTGCGGTAGTGATCGATGATGGCGTTTCGGGCCGAGCGGTACAGCCAGGCGTGGAGGTTCGTGATCGTTGCCGGGTCGGTGCGGTGGAGTCGTTCGAGGAGGTCGTGGGCGATGTCTTCGGCGGTCTCGCGGTTCGCGACACGACGTTCGATGAACGCGATGAGTTCCGTGCGGGTCTCGGTCCATGGGCCGTCGGTGCGAGTGAGCACGCCGTTCAGGCTATTGGCAGCCACAGCTCGAAGGTTCGGGTTTTGGGCTGCAACAGTCCGCCTTGTCCTGCGGTTCGCAGCAGCTGATCTGCTGCGCCGGGCTGCAACAGGCGGGCGGGTCGCCTTCGCTCGTCGCTGGCTCGGCCATCGGAGCTGAGCTGGTTCTGGTCATTGCATTCTCCTTGGGACGTTGTCGGCGTTCAGACGTAGTCGGAACCCGAGGGACGCAAAGTTCCGGTTTGTGCATCCGCGGCGGCCGGCTCCCGTCTGAACAGGACCAACCGATTCATCGAAGGAGCCCCAAATGACCCCCAAGACCACCCAGCCGAGTCCAGCTCGCCTTGAACGTGACCGACGTGAAGGCCGCAACCGCGTTCTATTCGAAGCTCTTCGGCGTGGAGCCGCACAAGCAGCGCGATGGGTATGCCAACTTCGCGATCGCTGATCCACCGCTCAAGCTCGTCCTCATCGAGAACGCCGATGCCGAAGGCGCACTCAACCACCTCGGAGTCGAACTCGCCAACACCGACGAAGTCTCCGCGCTAACAAGACGGTTCACGGAACTCGGTTTCGCAACCCGCACCTCGAACCATGAGACGTGCTGCAACGCTGTGCAGGACAAGGTGTATGTCGCAGCGTCGGACGTGCCGCTCGATCAGTGGGAGTTCTACGCCGTGATCAATGACAACCCGGACCCGGACATTGTCGACGATCGCGAGATTTGCTGCCCGAGTTCGACCGACGGCACCTCGGCCCCTGTTGCGGGAGCTGAACTATGACCCAGACAGCGTTGCTTCTGATGGGGGCGTCGATGCTCGGCGCGTTCGATGTCTTCTACTTCCACCTCTTCCGGCTCCGCCTCTACCGGCAACCGGGCAGCGTCTATCGAGGAGCTGATCCACCTCCTGGGCTATGTGATGTTCGTCGCGATCGCTGCGGCGCTGCTCGCGGCTGATGACGCCGCCAAGGCACGGGGCGTCATCCTCGGACTCTTCGCTGCCAACCTGGCCGTGAGTGTTGTCGACCTCATTCTCGAACGCAGTTCGCGGGCCGCACTCGGCGGGCTCCCTTCGGTCGAGTACCTCCTACATGTCGTGGTCACCTTACGGCTTCGGCGCTGCGGCCGCCACCTTCTGGTGGACCACCCGTACGGGCACCGCCACCGTGCTTGCCGGTTCCGACCGGACGCGAATTGTCGGCTCGATCGTGTTCACCACAACCCTCCTCGCCATCGAAGGCCTTCTCTTCGCAAGAGCAACGGTGGCTCGTCGAAAACCACCGCTTGCTTCACCACGAATGAGTCGAGCAGCAAGACGTTCGGTGTAGGGCGTTCACCTCGAGGCCGAGGTCGACGTGATCGGCCTACCTTCAACTGATCATTCACGACGTGCTCCGATGCCGAGGGTCAACAGCGTCTGCGCGACTGTCGGCGGACAGGCGAATCTGCCCATGGTGGCCATCTGGACCTGCCCGTTGATGGCAATTTGGTCGCCGAGGGTGGTCGCTTGGAGAGAGGGTCATTCAGGACAGACCAGCAACTGGTGGGGATGCGGATCAGCTATGTATCGCCGGAACTGTGCGGCCGATGGGACCGTCCCACCTCGTGATTTGTGCTGCTGTCGGTCACTGATGGTCAGTGCGATCAGATCTGCCGATTGTGAGCGGTCGCAGCGAGTCAGATTGACGAGCATTCTGAGTGACGCCCCACCGGCCAGTGGGGCGTTCTGCACGTCACCGAACGGAACGGGTTATGCATTCGGCAACCGCAAGCGGCGCTTTGGGCGAAATACGTTGACCTGGCGTCATGAGCACCTGTGCCCGGGGGTCAGCGACGCGAGATTCGCCCGACGACTCAACTGCTCTTGGCGAGTTGGGCGTTCGCGGCGCGTATGTCGGGTGCGAAACGGGCTCCAGGCGAACCATCGGGGCAGGGCTCGTGTGAGACGGGGTGGGCCTGACACGTCGATGGCGCCGTTGGCGATCTGGTCGTGCCAGTCGTCCAGTCCGCTGAAGATGGCTGACAGGACGGGTGTCGGGCAGCGGACGATCACGTCGACCTCGTAGCCGGGGTAGTTCGTGCAGACCGATACCTCGCGTTGAGAGAGTACGAGCCAGATGGTGGTGGGGGTGGGAGCGGTGAACACGAACTCGACCGTGATCTGGTCGCTCGGCAATTCGTTGGCGACGACGCGCCGGTGCATCCACCACATCAGTGTGACGGGATCGAGGTCGCGGGGACGTAGCTCCTTGTACAGCCAGGTGACTGACCATCTCCCGAGCGTCATGAGCACGCCCTCGAGATCTTCGCCCGCCGGCGTGAGGCGGTACTCGTTGCCCTTACCGGTTCGAGCCGGCCAGCGCTCGATCACGCCGGTCCGTTCGAGATGGCCCAGGCGCCTGACGAGCAGCGACCGTGAGATTCCCGGCAGACCACGGGCGATGTCGTTGAACCTGGAGTTGCCGAGCACGAGCTCGCGCAGGATCATGGGTGTCCAGCGGTCGGCGACGATTTCGCTGCCCATTGAGATCGGGCAGTAGCGGATGTCGTCTTTCATATGTTCATCGTCGCGCCGCAACGTTTCGACGGAAAGTCCCATTTCGGTACTGGGTTGGTTCCGATGCTGTACTGGATGCGGTGAGGTCGCTGAGCGCACCGTTGATGGCATGACAACAACCAACCTGCCCGCTCGGAACGCCACGGGGGACGCTTCGCTTCCCAAGATCTCCTCTGACGAGGAGTTCATTGCGTGGGCAGCCGAGTTCGGGCCAATCCTGGACTCCCACGCTGCCCAGCATGATCGTGAGGGCAGCTGGGTGCACGAGTCATTCGAAAGCCTCCGCCACGCCGGGATGTTGGCTCTTGCGGTGCCGACCGAGCTCGGTGGGATGGGTGCCACTATCCGCCAGGTCGCGCTCGTCGAGCGGGAGCTTGCTCGACACTGCGGCTCGACAGCACTGGCGATCTCTATGCATCACCACGTCACGGCATTCACTGCGTGGCGGTGGCGTCGCGAGCTCCCTGGTGCCGAAGCGACACTGCGTCGTGTCGCCGACAATGAGACGGTGCTGGTCTCGACCGGGGGCGGCGACTTCACCCATCCTCGTGGGGAGGCATTCAGGGTCGAGGGCGGCTATCGGGTGTCCGGCGTCAAGCGATTTGCCAGCCAGTCACCGGTTGGCACGGTGATGTCGACGATGTTCACCTACGACGACCCTGAGCGGGGCCGGCGGGTGCTCAATATGGCTGTCCCGTTCGGTGACGGCGTTACGGTTGGTGACGACTGGGATGCCATGGGCATGCGCGGCACGGCCAGCAATTCGGTGTCGGTCGAGAACGTCTTCGTTCCCGATGAGCGGGTGCTCGCCGATCGCCCCCATGGTGTTGTCGATCCCCCGCTTCAAGTGATCGTGAGCATCGCCATGCCGATCATCTCGGCCGTCTATCTGGGCGTGGCCGACTCGGCAGCGGCTGCGGCGATCGAGTCGGTACGTGACAAGGCCGGTGACACGGTGATCCAGCGGACGATCGGGTTGATGTCCCACCGGTTGCGTGTGGCCGGATGGGCACTCGACGGGGGGGCCCTCGACGTCGTGGGCGACGACCCGGTGGCATCGATGGAGACAGTGGCAGCCGTGATGGCAGCCAAACGCGAGATCGCCCTCGCCGGAATCGAAGTGTGCGACCTAGCGATGGGCATCGTCGACGGCGCCTACCGGCGAGGCTCCACCATCGAGCGGGCATACCGCGACGTCAGGGGCGCCAAACTCCACCCGTTCACCCCCGAACAGACCCTCGTGCACGCCGGCCGGCTCGCGCTCGGGTTGCCGTGCGACACGATCTGATGGCCGATCATCTGGCCGGTTTCCCGACGGTGCGGGTGGCAGCGGTCCAAGCGACGCCGGCGATCCTCGACGCCGACGCCACCATCGACAAAGCCATCGACCTCCTCGGCCAAGCAGCAGACGATGGGGCGACGCTGATTGTTTTCCCGGAGTGCTTCGTATCCGTGTACCCGAGCGGGGCGTGGGCCGCACCCGCCGCGACGTGGGCTGAGGGCTGTGATGAGCTGTGGGAACGACTGTGGTCGTCCGCGATCGATGTCGGTGGGCCGCTGGTCGCTCGCCTGAGCGCAGTCTGCGCTAAGCGCGGCGTTCATCTCGCCATCGGCATCAACGAACGCGAGGACGAGCGACCGGGCACGCTATACAACACGCTGCTGGTGATCGGCGGCGACGGGGTGATTCTCCGGCACCGCAAGCTGATGCCCACGATGCACGAGCGTGTGTTCCACGGAATCGGAACAGGCAACGATCTCGACGTGATCGAGCTACCCGATAGCACCCGAGTCGGGGGCCTCATCTGTTGGGAGAACCGAATGCCACTGGCACGATGGAGCGTCTATCAGGGTGGCCCGCAGATCTGGCTCGCACCGACCGCGGACGACAGCGACAGCTGGATCTCGTCTATGCGACACATCGCCATCGAGGCCGGAGCGTTCGTAGTGAGCGTTCCTCAGTTCATCCCGGCGAACGCATTTCCCGTTGACTTCCCGCTCGCGTTGCCTGACGGCGTCGAGGTGTTCGGTCGAGGAGGTGCCTGCATTGTGTCGCCCGACGGCACGGTTCGCGGCGGCCCGCTCTACGACACCGAAGGGATCATCACCGTCGAGTGCAATCTTCGCGAGACGCTCCACGCCAAGCGTTACTTCGACGTCGTTGGCCACTACGCCCGCACCGACACACTTGCGCCACGCCGCTTGCGCCCGGACCGCAGCCGACCGGATCACGCTCGAAGCCTGTCGACGTCGCCGGCCCAGCTCGCCGGTGGGGAATCGGACGGGTGGCAACCAGCATGACGTTGGCCACCAGAAAACCTTGCTCGGGCTGCTATTCATCGTCGAGCAGAAGCCTGCGGTACTTGGCCCTGAGCTCCTCCTCGGTTGCTCCCAGCGCGTAGGCCGGCGAACGAACCGGCCGAGCGCTGGCCACGGCGATCATGACCACGGCCCGAATCCTCGCCCGGGCCTCGGCAGTGCCACGATCCTCGTAGAACTTCACGCCAGACTCGAAGCCGGATCCGCGACGGTGGACGACCGCGGTTCCGGCAAACCGGTAGCCCCGCCGGATGAGCGGGTCGACCACGTTGATTGCCACAGCCGGGTTCCGTTCCAGATTGGCCGATGTGTTCGGTGAGGCGATATCGGCGAAGACCAAGTGTTCGTCATCCCACACTCCGAGCGTTCCTTTCGGCGACAGGTTCGGGGTGCCGTCCGCGTTGATCGTGGCGACGAAGCCGAGACCGGCGTCAACCATCCGCCGCATCTCATCAGTGAGCACGACCACCGCCCACGAGTCGCGCCGCGAAAGCGTCGTTGCGAAACGCCCGAGAAGAGCGAATCGAGACCCGCGTCCGGACGATGGTGCTCCCCATCGAGGATGGGCGAGAGCCGACGTCACCTCCCATCTCGTCATCATCGCGCTACGAAGTTCAGGAAGGAAGTCTCTATTCGGTACCGACAGGACACACGAGTCGTGATCGAGACCAGCCAGCACGAAGGCGAGTTCCCCTTACCACAAGCCTGTCACCCGGCGCCCCATCGGGTTCACCCGTCGCAATCCGGCCCGACCGACACGCTCGTGATCGCCGTGGACGCCAAAGTCCGACAACACGATCGGCGGTCGCAAAGTTGTTCCCCGATCCCAAGCGCCACTCGTACGCGGGATCGCCGGGTATAGCGCAGATGTCGGTGCCGCCCGCTGCGAGCGCTATCGGGTGAGTGACTTTCGTAAGGCCGGCCGCTATTTGGTGGCGAGGACCTTGTCGAGTTTGTCGAGGTAGGCCTTGTATCCCCACTTCATCCCGAACGCGGCCATCTTTGCCTTGGGGCCGATCTTGGTTATCGCGACTTGGAGATGCACGGTCGTGGTAGCCCCGTTGTCGGTGAAGGTGACGTTGTTGGTGTGGTCGATGGTGGTGCCGGCTTCTTCGCCTTCGGTCCAGGATCGTGCGTCGTAGCTGAGGTTCGTGTGCGCGTTGATCGCGGTGAACGTGCCGGCCATCGGCCAGCGGGTACCTCGGTATTTGCCCATTCCCTCGCCGGCCTCCATGACGATGTGAATGGCGCCGCCAACGCGAAGGTCGATTTCACAGTCGGTGACGCTTGTGTGCTCGGGGCCCCACCACTGGCGAAGCAAGTCGGGTTCGGTCCAGGCTGCCCACACCGTCGCGATCGGCGCCGGGTAGGAGCGTTCGAAGTTGAGTTGCTTCGCCTTCTTGAACAGGTGCATTGCTATCGAAGGCGGGTTGCTTCAGGCGACGGCACGGCGCACGATTTCAGCGATACGCGCCGCGGTTGGTTCGTCGAGACTGGTCAGGAACCACGCCGAACTCATCAACTGATGTCCGGCGCCTGGTTCGGGTTCGTGGCGGGCGTGCTCGGACAGCCCGAAGGTGACGAACTTCTCGTCGTCGACCCGAAAGAAGCAAAGGACGGGAGTCTTTGCCGTGGCGGCGTAGCCCGGCATTCCGTACCAGAGGCGGGGCTTGAGCTCCGGCGCGGCAGCGAGGATCACCTCGTGCAGGCGAGCCGCAACGTCACGAAACGCCGGGAGGGACGCGATCTTGTCTTCAATGCCGTTGCCATCAGTTGGTTTCGGTGCCATTGGTGTTCCTTTCGGAGTCGAGCGTGCCAAGGAGGGCGGCAAGGGAGTCCAGGCGGGTTTCCCAAAGCTGTTCGAACGAGTTCACCCAGCCAGCAACAGCGTCGAATGGTTCGGACCGGAGCCGGTAGATCCGGTAGCGATGACGAACATCGAACTGAACGATTCCTGCGTCGCCCAGCACCCGGAGGTGCTTGGAAGCTTGCGGTTGCCCGATGCCGAGCCGCTCGACGATGGCGCCGACCGATAGCGGCCCGTCCCGCAGCGCTTCGACGATCCGCAATCGGCTCGGTTCGCCTAGCGCCGAGAACGTCCCAACGTTTACGGCCGCGGACACCATCACACCGATCCATCCGGCGCACGGTTGCGTCGACGGGACCTGGAGTGCGGCATCCACAGCAGATACCAACCGGTCAGCATCATCACAATCAACGGGGCCAGCGCTATGTACCCAATCCAGTCCGGACCGCCAGCAACCGCCGACACGATGTTCGCGATGACGACCACGGTGAACACGTATGCCAACAATCGGTGGAGGTCTCGTGCCGATCGCGTCGTTTCCATAACAGCAGGATATGGAAGGTTCATATGCGTGTCAAGGAATATGAAGGATTTCAATCGGGCAACCGCTTCCGCCCACGCTCTAGTCATGGTTCCGCCCAGTATCGCCCCATAGCCAACGCGCGATACTCCGACGAGTGCCGTCGGGCGCCCGCACGACTACGAAGCCCTTATCGGGTGCCTCCTACCGCCTGGCTTCGCAGCGATCAACGACGCAATGCGGACCCCGAAGCCACCACATTGAGCGTTCACATTTGCGAAGGATCCGTTGGCCGTCAGTGGGCAGTGTTTCTGGTGGCCGCTGACACGCGACGACGATCACGAGTTCACCACACGGGTTGCCCGCGACGGTCCACTCGGACCGCATCCGAGGGCGAGGTCCAATGGTCTGATGTGGCGATGACCAATGCCCCTGGCTGCCAAAAGCGCGCAGCAGTAGGTTCTTCTCATGAGGAACGTTCGACGGTCGTCCAGATCCATGCTGCTGCGCGTAGTCGGTGTCGTCGTGGCGCTTGTGTGTGCACCCCTTGTCGTCGCGTCATCGAGCGGCGCCGCCACAGTTGCGCCCGCTGCGCCGACGAACGCCGCGGCCCGACTGAGCACCGGAATCGTCGTGAGCTGGGTGGACAACTCGAACGACGAAACCAGTTTCGTCGTTGAGCGATCGATGCTGAACGGGCCTTTCGGGGTGATCGGAACGGTAGGCGCCAACGTCACATCGTTCGCTGACATGTCGTTCGGCATCACCAGCTACAGGTATCAGGTACGCGCACGCAACGATCGGGGATTCTCGGCGTATGCGACGTCGCTGCCGATCTCTATCGTGTCGACGAATTCGGCGATAGCGGTCAGCGCCACGGCGTCGCCGACGTCGGGAGTGGTGCCGCTGACCGTGACCTTCCAAGCAATAACCACCGCACCGACCATCAATTGGTTCTTCGGGGACGGCACCACCGCTACCGGGGCGACCGTGACTCACACGTACACCGAATTCGCGACCTACGCCGCGACCGTTCTCGTCCTGGCGCCGAGCACTGGAGGATTCGGCAACGACGCCGGAACGGCAGTGGCCCTTGTCGATGCTGCAGCGCCACCGCTCACCGCGCCGACCAACATGACGGCGTCGTCGGCGAAGCGCATGGTCAGTCTCAGCTGGACGAACCCGGTCAGCGACGCAATCGAAATCCTCGTCTGGCGTTGCCCCACTCGAAAGTGCACCAACCCGATGATTGTGGCGTCGCTCGGAGCCTCCGAGACGTCGTTCATCGACAACTCGGTCAAGTCCGGAACGACCTACGACTACTGGCTCATTGTCAGAAACGCAGCAGGTATGACCGCTGGCTCGCTAGCGGTCTCGGTCAAGGTCCGTTGACGCCACATCAACGGGCACTCAGCAGTAATCTGTTGACAGATGATCTGTGCACAGAGTACATTGAGTGTCTCCAACAGGAAGGCACCAATCATGTTCACGACCAACTATTCAGCCGACACCGAGGCTTCACCCGAGCAGGTCTGGTCCGCGCTTGAGGCGTTGCATTCGGGCACCCGGTTGAGCGAGCGCAGTGACACGTTCGAGTTGCACGGACCGTTCGCGCTCGGCACGGAACTGTCGGTCACGCCGCAGGGGCAGGGCACATTCCGTTCGACGATCGTCGAGTTCACCGAGAACCGCGTGTACGCCGACTGTACCGAGTACGAGGGCCTCACCCTGCTGTTCCGCCACACCCTGGCTCCGAAAGGCGACGGCACTACCGTTACCCACGAACTGGTCATCGACGGCCCGGGCGTGAATGAGGTCGGCCCGGTCGTCGGAGCCCAGATCAGTGAGGACTTTCCGGTCGCAATGGCCGATCTGCTGGCAGCCGCAGGCCGGTGACGCGTTTCGAGGCGGGACCCGGGGACAGTCCCGGGTTCCTGCTCTGGCACGTGACATTGCGCTGGCAGCGGCACCTCACGAGCGCTCTTGGTCCGCTGGGGCTCACCCACACCCAGTTCGTGCTGCTCGCGTGCACGTGGTGGCTCAACGAGCAGGGCCTCCAGCCGAACCAGTTGACTGCGGCGACACAAGCCGGGACCGATGTGAAAGTGGCGTCGGAGGTGTTTCGCAAACTCGAATCTCGAGGGCTCCTGGCGCGCCAGGCCGACCAGCACGACAGTCGCGCGAGAGCCCTCACGGTGACTCCCGAAGGGGCTGCGCTTGCCGCTCGGGCCATTGTGATTGTCGAGGCGGCAGACGAGGAGTTTTTCGCCGGTCAATCCGAGGCGCTCACGAAAGTGTTGCGACCCCTACTCGCCGCTGGGTCGAGCCGGTCGGGCCTGGGCCTGCACCTCAACGCTCGAACGTCGACCGCCGCGCCGTGATCGAACGCGGACTCGTTAACGACACCTTGGATGACGGGCCGTTGCCTGACGAGAATCGCCGGCGGTACGCCGCGGGTGTGAGACCGGTGTGTGCTTGGAAGAGCCGTCGGAATGTCGTCGGGTCTCGGTAGCCGACTTCGGAGGTCACGTGCTCGAGAGATGCCCCGGTTGTTTCCAGTAGTTGCTTGGCCCGCGCAACGCGCAGGGTTTGCAGGTGCTGGAGGGGTGACGTGCCGGTTTCGATGTTGAACTTTCGCAGCAGTGTTCGCGAGCTCATGCCGAGCCCGGCGGCGAGGGTGTCGAGGTCGTAGGGTTCGTTCAAGTGGCGTGCCAGTGATGCGGTAACCCGGCTCGCGAGCGTCGAGTTGCGACCGAGTAGGACGCGCTCGTCGATGTAGGCGCGTTGCGAGGGTCGGGCTTCGCTCATCAACGTGAGTTTGCCGGTCACGGTGGCAGCATCGGCGGGCAGCATCGTGCGGACAAGGTGCATGGCCAGGTCGCCTGCCGCGCTGAACGCCGCCGCGGTCGTGACACCGTGGTCGTGCACGATGATGTCTCCGATGTCGACCATGGCGGCCGGGTACCGGCGTGCGAGAGCGTCGGCATAGGCCCATGCGGTCGTGCAGCGGCGCCCGTCGAGCAACCCTGCCTCGCCGACCAAGAAGGCGCCGACGCAAACGGCGGCGATCGGCTGATGTTTTGCGGCGGCGTCGCGGATAAATGCGACTTCTCGTCGCCGCTTGCGGAGCGTGGCGTCGATCTGGTCGTCAAAAGGGAGAAGTTCGAAACCGGGAACCAGCACCAAATCGGGTAGGGCCGTGGGCGGACGTGTGGTCAGGCGAGTGCCGTCCGCCGTGGCAATGGACCGGCGCCCGGCCGACGTGATCGTGACCTCAAGGAGGGATCGGTTGCCGCCGAGGTGCAGATGGACGTGATTCGCGATGTTCAGCACGTCAACGATCGCAAAAACCTCAGACGCGTAGCAGCCATCGAAGGCGAGCACGTCGACACGCAGTGACCCGACCGCCTCGGGACCATCGGTGGACCTGGGCGAAGGAGCAGCCATGTGGCGAGAATAGCCCCAACTAGAGGCGATCTCGCCTCTGGCGCCGGCGCTTGTTCGGGCGCACGATAGACCTCGTGAACGAAACCCGAACCCAACTGGCGAACCATCCGGACCGATCAGGAAAATCGCGCTCGGCCGTTGATGTGCTGCTGGAGCGAAACGAATCCCTCGCCCGGTCGACGCTCCGGCCGTGGCTCGATGTACTACCTGCGTTGCAGGCGATCGTGCTCACATGTTGCGACCATCGCGTTGACCCTTCGCATGTTCTCGGTCTCAAAAATGGGGAGGCAGTCGTGATCCGCAACGCGGGCGGCCGAGTGACGCCCGATGTGCTCGCATCGTTCGAGGTGCTTGCGGTCGTGGCGATGGTGGAGGCACTCGTGATCGAACCGGAGATGATCGTGATGCACCACACCGACTGCGGCATGTCCCGACTCGCCTCCCCGGCGGTGATCGATATCGCCCGTCGCTATCTCGCTCAACCCGAGACCGAGCCAGGCGAGTTGTGGTTGGACGACCCGGTCCGCTCGGTCCTCTCCGACATTCAGCGGTTGCGGTCCTGGCCCGGTATCCCGCCAACGATGCCCATCACGGGCATCGTCTACGACGTCGTGACCGGCGTCGCTACGGCGGCAGGCACCATCTGATGCTTCCCGTGCCTGACTCGCGTGTCGCTGTCGCTGCTGTTGACTTGGCCACCGCCCACATGCCCAAGTGGCTGTTAGCGCATAGCTACCGGACCTTTCATTTCGGCCTCGCGCTCTTGGAAGCGGCGGGCAGATCGGCCGACGCCGAGTTGCTGTTCGTCGGATCGATCCTGCACGACATCGCGCTCGGAACCGATCTCGACCAACCGGACACACCATTCGAGGTGATCGGTGCACGGGTCGCCGAAGACTTCATGACCCGTTCGGGAGCAAGCCCCGAGCGATCGCGCGCAGTGGCCGACGCCATCAAGCTGCACCTTCTCCTCAGCACAGCCGACGACGAACGCCCCGAGGTCGCCGGAGTGCACCTCGGCGCCGCGCTCGACGTGATCGGCCTCCGCGCCGGTGACATCACTCAACACGTCCTCGCTGCCGTGCTCACTAACCAACCGCGAGGACCGTTCATCGGCGAACTCGTCCAGGCCATGGAAGCAGAGGCCCGCAAACCGAAATCGACAATCGCCGAACTCATCAGCCACTTCGGCTTCATCGAGATGATCAAAGCATGCCCGCTCGGCTGAACCGACCCGACGATCAATCGGCCGCTACTATCGTGATGGTGAGTTCGATGACCGCGACCATCTACGCGGTCGATCTGAGCCGCATGACCGAGTTCTATTCTCGGGTGCTTGGTCTCTCAATCGTCGAATCGCTCGACAACGACTTCGCGCGACTCGAATCGCATGCCCACGCGATCGAGATTTCGATCGTCGCGATCCCACGCGAAATCGCCGAAACCATCGACTTCGCCGATCCTGTGTCACCACGCGACGACACTCCGATCAAGTTGAGTTTCGTCGTTGATGACCTCGACGCCTGCCGCTCCCATGCCCTGGCGCTCGGAGGTGCACTACGAACCGCCGATGAGGGATGGATCTGGCACGGCTTCATCCATTGCGACGGTCACGATCCCGAAGGCAACGTGTTCCAACTCCGGTCACCGGCCCCGGGGACAAAGACGGCTCCGATGCGGAACAACTCTTGAGCGGCTGCCACGCCAGACCGCGGAGTCTGCGGTGGTCGCGATGAGATGGAGCCCGATCACCGGGGTCTCGCGACGGACACGCCCGATACGACACGCCCACGGCGGGCTCGCCCGGCTCGCCCCGATGACACTGGGCGGCGTCGAGCAATGGGTGCTCGTACGCGGCCAACCTGCTGCGCCGATCCTGCTGAAGATCCATGGCGGCCCTGGTCAAGCCGAGATACCGACGATCGACATGAACGCTCGACTCGAAGAACACTTCCTCGTGGTGGAGTGGGACCAACGAGGGGCAGGCAAATCAGCCGCAGCTATTGAGCCACGCTCGGCTATGACGTTGGAACAGATCGTGGCCGACACCATCGAACTCACCGAGCGCCTCATCGACGAGTTCGGAACCCGCACCGTCATCTTGCTCGGCCACTCCTGGGGCAGCCTCGTCGGCGTGCTCGCGGTCCATCGCCGCCCCGATCTGTATGCCGCGTTCGTGAGCACCGGCCAGATCACCGCCTTCGCCGACGGCCAGAAGGTCGCCTATGAGTTTGTGGTTGCCGAAGCGCACCGTCGCGGACACACATCGGCGGTATCAGCCCTGGCATCGATTGCGCCGCCCCCCTATGTCGGCGCCGAGGGCCTCATGGCGTGGATGCAGTGCGTGCGCTGGCTCGGCGAGTTCGGTGCTTTGTGGCATCAGCCCGACAAGTTCCGCCCGGTCCGCTGGATGATCAACTCGCCCGAGTACTCCTGGCAAGAAAAGCTGCGCTTCACCAACGCCGCCAATCGATCATTCGAACTGCTCTATGCCGACCTGGTGCTCGCCGACCTCAACAGCTCATGTCTCGAGTTGGCTGTGCCCGTGTTCATGGCCGTTGGCCGCTATGACCGGATCGCCCCACCCGAAGTAGCCGAGCGTTACTTCAACGCGCTGACCGCACCGCGCAAAGAATGGGTCTGGTTCGAGGAGTCGGGCCATTTCCCCCAGTGGGAACAGACCGACGAGTTCCACCAGCTCCTCATTCAAACGGTTCTGCCAACCGTCACCGCCCGATCCTGAACCGTCACTCGACGACCCTACTGTTCTAACCCTACTACTTGACATTCTCTTGTAGCGGGCTTAGTCTGTGTCCATGCCCGCTGGACACGACCCTCAACTCCTCAAGGGCGTGCTCTCGTTGCTGCTGTTGCATTTGCTCGCCGAGCGTGAGTCGTACGGCTATGAGGTCGTCCAACGGCTCCACGAGATTGGCCTGACCGATGTGCTTGAAGGCACCGTGTACCCGGCGCTCGCTCGCCTTGAGCGAGAGAACCGCCTGACCTCGCGGCTGGTCGCGTCCAACTCTGGCCCGGCACGCAAGTACTACCGACCAACCCCGCTCGGGCGCGAGGCGCTCGCAATCGGCACTGCGAGCTGGCAATCCCTGGCTGATCTCGTCGGCGCGGTGCTCTCACAACCGCTGCCGGCACCCAGCACACCTCCAGCACCCACGAAAGGGACCCTGACATGACCCACTCGGTGAACCTCCTCGACCGGGCGCGTATCGAACGAGTGGTATGGGGCCTCGACCAACGGCTCTACGACCTCCCTCGCGGCTCGCGCATTGGCAAACGCCGCGAGCTACGCCAGAACCTGCTCGAAGCAGCTCACGACGTCGGCACCACCACGGCACTCAGACAACTGGGAAGCACCCGCCAACTCGCGGGCGAGTACCTCGTCTCCGAGTTCGGTACCGGACCGCGACCGTCCTGGATGGCTGCGGGCGTGTTCCTTGCCATCGGAACACTCTTCTTCTTCTCGCTGCTGACCGACGCGGCCTTGGCGTTCGGCGATGGCATCATCGCCGCCCAACCCAACGCCACCGGCACGTTTCATTGGAGCGGCATCAGCTACCTCCAAAGCCCGGTCACCTACACCGCCACCAGCGGCAACATCACCAGCGTCGGAGGAGCGGCAACCCCACTGGCATGGGCACTGTGGATCCTCGGCGCCATCCTCATCGGTCGGCTCTGGCTGCTCCCCGCCACATGGCGGCGACGCCGCGCCACCGCACGCGCCGGGCTATGACCTATCACCCGTCATTGCTGTGGCAGAGGGGCTCTAGATGACGAGCCGATCGACGCAATCACGCCACAGATCGACTCGGTGATCTACATGCCGACTTCGACTGCGTCTTCGTCAACTACTACCTCCACTGCCTCGACGTCGCTGCCAATGGCGGCGTCGGTCGAGCTTCCCGGCACGCCGGCGGCCGAGCAGTTCCGGTGGGTGCTCAACGAATCGGTGAAAGCCGGACAACTCGGCACATGCCGGGCAGTCTTCAGTGACGTTCAGTGACCAGGTCCCCGTCGGCATCCTGCGGACCGAAATCAACGATGCAAGCGCCGGGCGAAATCGTTTCAGAGGTCCGCGTAGTGGGTCACGAGATCGAGGAACGACTCGTAGCGGGCGAGCCCGGGTACCCAGTTGGCGAAGAGCGACGCCGTCCACTCTTCGCTCGTGCCGGGGGCGGGGTGGATCAGCAGCACTCCGTCGTCTACGCCGCTCACCTGCCACGCCGTTGACAGGGCTTCGCCCAGTATCGGGTCGTGTTCTGCGTATGCCGCGATCCAGTCGGAGTGCCCGTCGCTGAATGGTCGCACATCGCCAGCGGCGAGGACCTTGTCGATGAACCGGCTAACCCGATCGAAGCCATTGCTCGCGCGTAGAAACGCGGCGTACGAAAGCGGCAGCGGCTGACCGATGCGGGATTCAAGCGAGGCGATCTCGGATTCGGTCGCCGGCGGACGACCCAGCCAGCCTGACTCGATGATCTCGTCGTCCAATCCAGCGGCGTAATCGCGATCGCTCAGCCACAGGAGCGAGATGCGTTCGAGTAGAACGGTCCAGCCGAAAGGGTCGATGGGCCGGGCGCCGCCAACAACGTTCTTCGCCTTCGCCTTCGCCTTC
This sequence comes from uncultured Acidimicrobiales bacterium, assembly GCA_963791625.1. Lineage (GTDB taxonomy): Bacteria > Actinomycetota > Acidimicrobiia > Acidimicrobiales > Ilumatobacteraceae > JANMCE01. The sequence continues at coordinate 327 of CAWBTA010000012.1, read as the reverse complement.
GGTGTCGGCTGAACGCCGAGAAGCCGCAACGCCTTGCGTCCCATTCGCTTCACTGCTGGATCAGGATCAACGGCTAACGCATGTGCCGCTTCGAGTTCGACCGGTTCGAGTGTCGACCATCCGCCGAGAGCGGCTCCCGCCTCAACGCGAACCATTGGAGCTGGGTCGTTGACCGCATCGACTGTCGGACCCATTTCGCCGATCATCGCGAGCCCGCGAACTGCCGCAGCCCGGATGCCGGCATCGCCAGAGGTGACAGCGCGTCTGTAGACGCTGACGATCCTCGGGTCGTACCCGAAGCTGAGCGCGAGGTTCAACAGCGGCAAG
>CAWBTA010000011.1:0-5110 GCA_963791625.1 uncultured Acidimicrobiales bacterium | reverse complement strand
TTGTTTACTCAATGCTGGTCGATCAGTTCAAAAAATTAAATACTTCGCACTCCCATTATTTTGATTGATTTAGGCACATATTCATAAGTACTCATATTTAATTGAAATTTATTGATTGTTGTTTATTTACAGAAAGATGTGAAAAAAAAGTAAATTAAACCAATTATTTACTGGTTTCACGCGGAATTTAAATAAATATTTGATGATTAGTGGTTCAGAAATTTTAAAATGGCATTTACAAAACTTAATGCTGCTAAAAGTCAAAATTAGACTCCAGTTGTCATTAAAGTTAAGACCAATATAACGGTTCAGTCCAATTGGCAAAAATTCATAGAGATTTACTAAGTAAAAAAAGATATGTCAACAAGTATTAAAAAAATCAAATTTGCCTGTTTGCAAATTTCGCAAGCGTTACTGCTGCTTTGTCTGTTAGCGATTCCAACCGCACAAGCAGCTTATGTACAGGTCTATAACACCATTCAAAAAGGTGCAGTCACCTTTACTGGCAATACGCTAGTTTTGCAAAGTACTGGGACTTCAGGCACTGGCGGTGCCTATGTCGCGGCCAACCTAGGGACAGCCGTTGCTGGCTATCCTATTGGTACAACATCTAATTATTTGCTTAACAACTCAAAAGCAGTTCTCAGTGTGCCTGCTGGTGCCACTGTGCTTTATGCTGAGTTGATATGGTCAGGTTCCATTGGCACGAATACGCTGGCGACGCTAAATGGTAATGTCAGTTTTACGACGCCACTTGGTAATTATTCAATTGCCAGTAATCGAAGTACAGATGGTAATTCAGGCACGTACTACACACGTTCTGCCAATGTGACGGGTCTAGTGCAGCTTGGTGGCGCAGGCACTTACACGGTAGGTGGTGTTCCTGGCACATTAGCTTCAGGCTCTACCGATGGCGCCGGTTGGACATTAGCTGTTGCTTATGCCGATCCAGCCCAAGTTGCACGTAATCTAACTATTTTTGTTGGTGCGGAGCAAGCTGGTGCCACCCCTGCATCAGTTAGTGGTTTTTGTACTCCTGTTAATGGTCCTGTTAATGGGCGGTTACTGGTGAGTTCAATTGAAGGTGATTCTGCTGTTCTTGGAGATCAAATGCTGTTTGGTCCAAGTTCTACACTTGGTGTGGCTAATCAGCTATCCGGACCCAACAATCTTGCGACTAATTTTTTTGCAAGCCAGATCAATGGTGATACAGGTACCTTGAATACTTTGGGAACTTTCGGTACTGCGAATCAGCCTGTAGGTGGTAACACAGTCGGTGTTAGACAGGGCTATGACATAACCAATGTAGATGCCTCTACGAAGCTGATTAACTCGCAAACGACGGCTTTTGCTCAAGGCCAGACCACCGGTGATAATTTTGCCATCAATGCACTAGCTTTGCAAATTAACGTTACATCGCCAGTGTTTCCAGTTTCTGCCAAATCAGTCAACAAGACCTCGACTTTTGCTGGAGACACCTTGCGTTACACCGTTAATTTAGACAACACGGCGGGCAATGGTGTCGCGAATAATGTCAGGTTTTTCGATAACATCCCAGCCGGCATGGTACTTGTACCCAATAGCGTGACTATCAACGGTACTGTGCAACCCGGCGCAGATCCTTCGACAGGCATTAATGTCGGAAATGTGCCTGTTGGTGCGGTTGTTACCGTGAGTTTCGATGTCAGTGTTGTGTCCTTACCCGCTTCTCCTGCGCCGGCTAATTTCAATAACAGTGCAAATTGGACTTACACCTATGTAGCCTGTGCTGGGGTCATAGCACAACCCGGCAGTGTAACAACCAATTCAATTACCACTCCAGCGGCACGATTAGAGCCTGTCAAATCAGTTTCGCCCACAGGTGCTTTGGTTGGCGGGCAAACCGCCACTTATACTATTTACATACCCAATTCAGGGCAGCTAAATACATCTGGGACGACTTTAGCAGACCCAATTCCAGCGGGCACTGCATACGTTATTGGCAGTACTAAACTAAACGGTGTCAGCGTGACAGACGGAGTTGGGGGCACGATGCCCTTTGCTACAGCGGCGTTGGTCAATAGTGCCGGGCAATCCCCGGGTGTCATTGCTTTTGGCAGTGCAGCGACAATCCAATTCAGTGTCGTTGTGACAACTGGCGGTAACATCAATAACATAGCTACCATTGATCCAGATGGGGCTGGACCAGGTACGTCAATTATCGTATCAGCAGTCAATAGCGGGCTTGTGGGTCCTGCAGTCGCTAAAACTTTTCTGCCATCTAGCATCGGTGCAGGTGGTAAATCAACTTTGACTGTGACGTTGACCAATCCAAACGCTACCTCAATCACAGGCGCTGGTGTCACAGATAATTTGCCCAGTGGTATGGTGATTGCGAGCCCAGCCAATGTTACGACTAATTGCCCAAGTGGAGCGGTGTCAGCGACAGTTTCCGGTACCACTCTAACTCTTAGTGGTGCTACTTTACCCCGCGTCCGGCTCCTGTACATTCTCGGCTGATGTTAGTGTCAGCGCAGCGGGAAGCTATATCAACACAATTCCTGCTGGTGCAGTTTCCAGCAACAATGCAGGTGCCAATGCGCCAGGAAGTCAAACACTTACTGTGACTCCAGCACCGTCTGTGAGTAAGTCTTTTATCCCCAGTACAGTCGCTCCAAATACTGTGTCTACATTGACCATTACGCTCGCAAACCCTACGTCTGCCGCGTTAACCAGTGCTAGTTTTAATGATTTTTTCCCGAGCGCTGGCGCTGGAGCTCCGGGCAATATGACCTTGTTTGACGCAACTACGACAAATAGCTGTGGCGGCACATTGACTGATACGGCAGGTGCCGTACTGACTGTGGGTAGCAGTGGCATTAAGTTGACAGGCGGCACGATTCCTGCGAATAACGTTTGTACGATTACCGTGCGTGTGCAAGCACCTGCTGGTGGAGCTTATGGGAACACGATACCTGCGGGTGCGCTCATCACCAGTGGCGGGTCGAATACCGCGCAAGCGGCAGCGACATTGCAAATTGCCAGTCCGCAGGTGAGTAAAGCCTTTGCCGTATCTACTGTTGCTGCTAATACTCCGACTGCCATGACAATCACATTGACCAATGTAAGCGGTATAGCTATCACTGGTCTTTCATTTACAGATACCTATCCCAGTGGTTTGGTCAATAGTGCAACAACCGTAACTAATACTGGATGCGGTGGTACCCCTACAGCAAGCGCTATTGCAACAAACCCTGGTACATTGACCTTTACAGGGGGCACACTTGCTGCTGGTGCAAGTTGTACCTTAAGAGTAAACGTGCAATCTGCTACCAGTGGCAGCTACACGAATACTATAAGTGCTGGAGCTTTAAGTTCTAGCATAGGCTTTAATGCAGTCAATACAAGTGCAACTTTGGATGTTGCACGACCAAATATCAGTAAAGCGTTTAGCGTTGCTACTGTTCCAACCAATGGTAATGCGGTGCTTAGCATAACATTGAGCAACCCCACCACCGTTGCAATGACGGGTGCTGCATTTATAGACAATATACCCTCTGGTTTGATAGCATCGGCACCAGGTGGAACGTGTGTAGGCACGAAGACTGCAAGTGGATCAACGGTTACTTTATTGGCAGGTACCATTCCGGCCAATGGTTCATGTACCGTAACGGCGACAGTCACTGGCACGACTGTCGGCCTCAAAACCAACACCATCGATGTTGGGGGCTTGTCCATAACCGGGCCTGCAGCGGCAACGAATGGCACAGCAGCTAACGCAAGTATCAGTGTTCTGGCTTCACCTACTATCACTAAGTCTTTCTCAACGAGTCCCATTTTGCCAAATACTGGCATATCTACCCTGCAGATTGTGCTTTCAAACAGCAACTCAGTAGCTCTAACCGGCGCTACATTCATTGATACATTCCCCACAATACCAGGCGCAATGACACTGGCGAATACCGCGACCACAAACAGTTGCAGCGGTACACTACTGAGTAATTTGGGTGCTGCCCTTGTCGTGGGCTCGGCTGGCATTCAATTAACCGCAGGTACCATACCCTCAAACGGTAGTTGTACCATCACTGTTCAAGTTAAAGCTAGTTTGGCCGGTGACTATACAAACATCATTCCCGCATCGCCGACTGCAGGTTTTTTAAATACCATAAACGGCGGGGGAAATACTGCGGCAGCTACGGCGCCACTATCAGTGCGCTTGGCTGCACCTACAGTTAGTAAAAGCTTTAATCCTTCGACCGTCGTTGCGAATGCTGCGACTAACATGATGCTGACAATTACTAATCCGTCAACTACGCAAGCGATTACAGGTGTAGCATGGAGCGATATTTTCCGGCTGGAATGAAGGTGTTTGGTACGCCAGTTTTCACCAATACATGTGGTGGCTCAGTGACTGCTGGCAATGCGGCAAACGATACATCAATAGCTATCAGTGGAGCGACTGTGCCGTTCAATATCAGTGGTACGGCAAGTTGCAGTATCAGTGTGAACGTGACGAGTACTGTAGTTGCGGCTTCGCCCGGTGTAACCAATACCACAGGTACCGTGACCTCGACCAACGCCAACACGAGTGCGGCAGCGGCGGCGAATTTGATAGTTACTGCACCTCCCCTAACTTCGCCAACTATTTCGAAAACATTTTTACCTGCCATTATTCCGAGTGGCGGCATTAGCATCATCAGATTTACACTTGGAAGTGCTAATGCTACGATTTTAAATACTGCTAACTTCACCGACACACTTGTTAACATGAGTGTTGCCTCCACCACTATTGGTGGCACGTGTGCTGGTGTAACTAATTCTCCCGCATTGTTGATGGGTGCATCTGGATTAAATGCATTAAATCTAACGGTGCCTAATCTAGCGCCGGGAGGTTGTACTGTCGAAGTCCAAGTGACGAGTACAACCCCAGGTAGCAATCCAAATAGCGTTAGTGGTGTGACTACGGTACAAACACCTATTCAAGGGGCTGCTGCCGGGCCAGTTACTTTGACGGTGCTCGCACTACCACCAGTCCTGAAAGTCGACAAAACCGTCAGCCAAAGTCCTCTGGTTGTAGGTGCCAGCGGCCAGTTTTACACGATCACCATAGCGGTGACCAATTTCCCTACAA
>CAWBTA010000010.1:0-53127 GCA_963791625.1 uncultured Acidimicrobiales bacterium | reverse complement strand
TTCCTAAACCGTGCGTCGCATGTTCGAATCATGCCGGGGGCGCCCTGTATCATGGCTAGCAGGCAATACCTGTTGGCGGAGCCGTGCGGCGCGTTTGATGACGGCGGCGATGGCGAGCACGATCAGTCCGGCGCCGGGGAAGATCCATGGCGGGAAGATCAGGCAGAGGACGATTGACGCGATGCCAACGCCGTTGCTGACGGCGCACTTGATCCACAGCCAGCCGGCGAGCAGCACGGCGAACCCGACGACGATCCACATGCCGCGCTCCGCGAGGTCGTGTCCGGAGTCGAATCCCGAGCGGGCCTGTCCGAGCGAGCTTGCTTGGTCGTCGGTCCAATTGTCGGTGCCGACCGCGTTCACGACTCGCAGATTCCCAATCGTCGGAACCACCGCAGCGATCGCGACGCCAGCAGCCAACACCCACAGTCCGGGTGACCGGCGAAGGTGCGGCGGTGATGCCCACACGAGCACGACGAGAACGAATGCGATCGCGAAGATCGCGCTGGCGCTGGCGAGGTGCCCGGCGGCGTGGCCGGTCGCCTGATAGCGACCGAACCAGATGTTCTGGAGGGCAACGGTCGCAGCGAGCATGGCCGGTATCGGCCACCAGCGTCGGGCGAATCGTTTCACGGTGCGGGCTCCTTTAGGTCAGATCGGTGATGTCGTTGATCAGCGCCTTGAGACCGGCGACGGCGATGAGCAGCCAGACACCGCGGATAATCAGGGTGACGGCCGTGGTGGCTCGCAGTTTTCGGACTCGCGATGACTTCGCCGATGCCGGTGAGCAAGGCGACGACGAGGGCGATCATGATGACGGGGAGGATGGTGGGCGGGAAACAGGCGATGGCGATTACGGGAATGAGCCATCGTCGCCGTCCGGTTGCGGCCCACGAATCGGGTGCGCTGACCGCTTCGAAGGCGGGCCCGATGAACGTGCCGAAGATGGCGGGGAGAGCGACGAACAGCCCGATCGCCAACCATTTCGGGGTGAGTTGGGTGAAGTCGATCCCGTCGGCGTGGACGAGCATCGACCCGACGACCGCACCGGATGCGAGGCCGACGGTGACCCGCCGAAACCAGACCGGTCCGATCAATCGTGGGGCAACGAGCCGGTAGACGGCGGCACCGAGTATCCCGAACCCCGCGCCGAGTAACAGCAGGTTGTAGGTCCCGGCGAGGGTGAACCGCCCGATCGTGAAGTCATCGTCGCTTTGGATGCCGATCACTCGATCCGACGAGGTGACTCGCAGGAGCAGCATCGCCAGCCGGCTCCCGATACCGGCAACGACGACGCCGTAGAGGATGCCGGTCACGACGATCACGCGGATCGTTTCAGCGATCCGTCGCGTCGGGTCGAGACCAGGTGCGGCCTGAACTTCGGTCATGGAACGTTGCTGTCGGCGTGCGGTGTGCGACCGGTCCACAGCGCGACGGCTGCCAGAACAGGAATGGAAATCCGGGTAGTCCGGTGTCGGTCCATTTCGTTGGGATCACCTCTCTGCATCTGGCCATTCGGTTCAAGATCCAAGTAGATCACGTTGCTGGTACAGACGTTTCCGAGCCCGAATTGGGTGACATCGACGGTGGCCAAACGGTCGGACCGCTGCCGAACCGCGCTTCGTCTCGCGCGTGCGATTGCGCCCAGACTGTCAGTCATGCCTCCGGCCGCGTTCGAACTTCCCGCCACTGCCGAACTTGTGCGCACCACTGACGTGTTCGACAACGAGACCGTTCCTGCTGGTCTTCTGCGGGCGCATCGGCTTGCTGCCGACGTGTGGGGCCGTCTCGTGGTTCATGCTGGGGCCGTGCGTTTCGTGTTCGACGACGAAGGCGACGACCCGGTGACAGTCATGGGAGGCAAGGCGGTCGTGATCCCACCCGTACGCCAGCATCACCTCGAACTATCCGAGCGCTCGGCCTTCGCCATCGAGTTCTGGAAGCTCGCTCCACCATCGGACGGGCCGTGAGCGCCGCTCGTCATGGGCGTTTCGCTCGCTCGCCGTTTGTTACGTCGGCCGGGTTGACGTCGCACAGATCCCACGGGTTGAGCGCCGAATCGTGCGATATGACACCGAGCCTGTCGGGCCACAGCGTGGCCGCCATCAGTTCATCGCGGGCGCTCGGGAACGTCCGGAATCGATACAGACCGCGGCTTACCCGGTGGAGGTGGCTACGGCGTTCCATGTCGACGAGCACCCGGTCCTGCGCGCCAATACTCATAGTGTCGCGGCCAATCTCACGGCGTCGTCCGACCAGGGGCATCACGACCTCAGAGGACCGCAATCCCGCGTGGTACGCAACCGCGATTCATGTTTGGGCTACCGGAGGACCGGCGCCGGTTGGCACGGTAAGGCCGCACGCCTGCAACGCCGCAAGCGTCTTGTCATCGGGAGTCGGCTGGCCGCCAGTCGGTGCCGGCAATGTCAGGCCCTTGTCGTCCATGCAAGCTTGTACCGCCGCGAAATCGGGCTGTCCCGCAGGTACACCTTGGCCGCCATTCGATGCTCCGGGAGCGGCGCCTGTCGGGGTGGTTTCAGCGGCCTGACCAGCGGTGGGCGTTGCCGCAGCGATTGCGTCGGCTTTCGTGGCGCAATCGTAGATCGATGAGGTTCCGGTTCCACCCCAGTTGGTCGCCGGGACTGCCGTGCATACAGACGTCACGATGCTCGTGACGCCGATCGTGCCTCGGCCGCCGCCCGCAGCACTGCCGCCAATGCCGCCACCCGGAGCACCGCCACCGAACCCGCCGCCGGCTTGCACGAACCGAAGTTCGCCGTTGCGGACCAGGTCGGCCAAACGGGTTTGGGTCAGTGCCGGGTCACCGCCACTGAACCCTCCCGAGGCCATGACCGAGTATCCGTCGATGATCGCCTGCGACGCAGACATCGAGCTCGAAACCGAAACGATCCATTTCTCGGTAGTGCGCTGCGACTGCAACCAGGTGAGGGTGGCGTTGTCGAGGCCACCACCAAACGCTGCTGCGGCACCGGGGCCACCTGGCCCGCCCGTTGCGATGCCCGTGCCACCGGGACCGCGGGCGCCGCCGCCGTTCGACTCCAGGGAAACGGGTCGAGCCTCGGGAAAGGTGCCGCTCGATGCGTGACCGAGCGTGCTCACGGACCATGCCGCCGGGCCGATCAGTGCGGCGATGGTGCCGAGGACCAGCGCGGCCGGTTTTGCCAGGGCGGACCGAGACCGCAACGTTGCGATCGCGACGACGGCTGCGGCCACGAGCGCGACGGGGACGATGATGCGCAGCGCCGTGAGCGAATTGATGCGTCGTAACAAGGTCACCTCTACGAGAGCTGTTGTGAGCAGCCCGACCGCAGCGAGGCTCCGGCCGCGCCACCCTGCCCGTAGGGCGAGGCCACCACCTATGCCGACCAGCGCTGCCATGGCGGGGGCCAGCAACGACACGTAGTAGTTGTGGTAAATGCCGCTCGCATAGGAGAAGACGAGGAACGCCGTGAGACCCCATCCTGCGAACCCTCCGAGCGAGACCACCTCGCGGCGGTTCAGTTTGCGACGGAGGAACAGCCACGTGGCACCGATCAACGCGGCGATCACGAGCGGCGCGAGCCACATGACCTGGTCACCCATGCCAAGGTTGAAGAGGCGGCCGATGCCGGTGGCACCACCAAAGCTCTGCACGCCCGAGCCGCCGCCAGGGAAACCTCCACCCGGGAAACCGCCGCCGATCGCGCCGCTGGGAGTGCCTCGACCGATACCGCCGCCGCCGGGCGGGCCCGAGCTTCCGGTCACCCGGCCGAGACCGTTGTACCCGACGATCAGGTTCCAGGCCGACCCTGTGGTTGAACCGCCGATCCAGGGGCGTGACGACAGGGGCATGAGGGCGACGGCACCGATCCACACGAACGACACGGCGGCCAACGCTGCCGTGGCCAGCGCGAGATTTCGGATGCGGCGCTTCCACGAAACCGGCGCCGCGACGAGGTACGCGAACCACAGCGCCGGGACGGGGATCAAGGCTGCTCCGAGCTTCGACAGGAACGCCATGCCGACGAACACGCCCATCCACGCCATCCACTTGGTACGCCCGGTCGCAACCGCTCGTTCAAGCGCCCATGCTGCGGCGACGATACCCAGCACCAGATACACGTCGGGGTTGTTCGATCGCGATACCGCGACGGCCGTCGGCATCGTCGCCAGCGCCAGTCCGGCAACAAGACCCGCGGCTCTTCCCCACACACGTCTCACGGTGATGGTGAGCAGCCAGACCGCAACGGCGCCGGCCAGCGCCGACGGAATCAGAATCGTCCACGACGAGAACCCGAAGACCCGTGCAAGAAGAGCCGGGGCCCAGTAGGCGAGTGGTGGCTTGTCAACGGTGATCCAACCGCCCGGATCAAACGACGCGAAGAAGAAGTTCGACCAACTGTTCGTCATCGAGCGGACGGCCGCAGCGTAGTACGTGTTGCCCCAACCGTTCGTGGAGAGGGACCACAAGTTGGTGACCGCGGCGAGGGCGAACACAATCAGCTCCGGTAGCCGACGGTAAGCCGAGGCGGACGGACCGCTCGCGTCCACCGCAGGCGCGGAATCGTCCTGCGGGTTTGTGGCGGGCATTGCCTCGTCTTCGAGCATGATCATGATGGATTCTCCGAAATTGAGTGACGTACGAGGGGGAGGGCCGGCGCACCGAGCGGTATCGGCTCACGTCCGATGCCGGCCAGGTCGATCGTGCCGCGCCCGGTCCAGAACCGCCACGCCATTCGAGCGAGTCCTTTCAGATCATCGGTCGCGGTGCGTGCGATATGTACCCGGGTGTCGGGGTCATCTACCCAGTCGACGGGCACCTCGGCGATGCGGAGTCCGTTGTGCTCGGCCAGCAGGAGTAACTCGGTATCGAAGAACCAGGTCTGGTCCACGATGGCGGGGAGCAGTCGGCGAGCGACGTCGGCGCGGACGGCTTTGAAGCCACACTGCGCATCGCGGAATCCGTTCCGGAAGAACAGGTGGATCAACCGGTTGTAGCTACGTGAGATGAACTCTCGTTTCGGTCCTCGAACGGTTCGCGACCCCATGGCGAGGCGAGACCCGATCGCGACATCGGAGTGGCCCGACAGCAGCGGAGCCACGAGTGGGAGCAGGCCTGCGAGATCGGTGGAAAGGTCCACGTCCATGTAGGCCACCACATCGGCATCACTTGATTCCCAGGCAGCTCGCAGCGCCCGGCCTCGGCCCTTCTCATCGAGATGAACGAGCCGGATGCCGGGAAAGAGAGCTGCGAGCGTGGCCGCTTGTGACCAAGTGTCATCGGTGGAGGCGTTGTCGGCGATCGTGATGCGCCACGTGAACGGGAACGAATTTGTGAGATGGGCGTGAAGCCGGGCGATGCTCGAAGCAATGGTTGCGGCTTCGTTATACACCGGGATCACGATGTCGACCATCGGGCGGGCCACGGCCGGATCGGGGCGGCGGTGCGTTGCAACAGCAGTGCTCATGATGCCATGGTCGTCGGGCCACCTTCGGTGCTCCTGGCGGTCGGATGCGGGTTTCCTGGGAGACTTGCTCAGACGCCGGGCACCACAACCGCGACCCTTGTGCCCGCTCCGGGTGCCGTCTGCATCGCCATCGAACCGCCGTGAGCATCAACGATCGCCTGCACAATCGACAAGCCGAGACCAGCGCCAGACCCACCGCGCACCCGCGACAGGTCGCCGCGCCAGAACCGGTCGAACGCATGAGCTGCGGCATCGGAGTCCATGCCATGGCCGTCATCGATGACCTCGATCACGCATCGTCCATCCGCCGTTCGGCCAGCCAGGAGCGTGATTTTCGCGTCCGGACCACCATGCACAAGGGCGTTGGTCACAAGGTTTGCGACCACCTGCCGAAGCTTGGCCTCGTCACCCGACACCAGGAGGGACGGCCCGACCGACACCTCCACCGTCCGAGAGGGGTGGGTCGCCGACGCGTCGAGCGCGGCGTCGTTCAGAAGATTCGTGATGTTCACGGGACAGCGTTCGAGCGGGCGCCCCTGGTCGAGGCTTGCGAGCAGGAGGAGGTCTTCGACAAGGCCACCCATGCGGGCGGCCTCCTGGCCGATTCGCCGCATGGCCTGCTCCAGGCTGTCCGGGTCATTCAGATCCCGGTTGCGATGGAGATCAGTGAAGCCGCGGATGGCAGCGACCGGCGTACGTAGCTCGTGCGACGCGTCCGCTACGAAGCGGCGTAGCCGGTCTTCGGTTGCAGTGCGCTCGTCCAGCATCGCGTTGAGCGAATGGGCAAGGATGGCCGCCTCTGTCCCCGTGCTTGACTCATTGGCGCGTCGGTCCCTTTCACCGGCGGCGATCGCGTCGGCCACCGCCGTCACGTCCGCAATCGGCCGCAGACCGAGGCGAACGATCCACCACGCTGCCAGTCCAATTGCTCCTGCGACCGCTGCGCCCGCCGCGACCAGGAACCAGCGCAACCGGCCAAGGGTCGCGTCGATCCGGTCCATCGGAACCGCGAACAGCAGACGACGGTCGCTGCCCGGGATCGCCAAGATCGCCGTGCGCCACCGACTTGCGCCCGTCCCCACGGTGGCATTCACCGAGCGCAGCCCAGGCGATGACGTCGGGCCAGCCTGGTCCGCCTTCGCCGGAATCGGCGGCTGACGACCGACCGCGAGCGTCGATGCAATGAGCTGGTGGATTGTCCCGTCGCCGTCAATTTCGGCGATGTACAGATCGCTGAAAGGTGTCGGCGAGGCCGCGGGGCTCGGCAGTACCGGGCCCGGTGAGCCCGGTACGGGTCCGGGTCCGAACCGCGAGAGGGCGATCGGAAACGCAGCGGCCAGCTGATCGTCGGCCTGACGGACGAGCGCTGAGCGAACCAAACTCGGAAGAAGGAACCCGATCACGACGAGCACGGCGACCACGATGCCAGCGGCGACGGCAAGTCGCGATCGCAATTTCATCGAAGACCCTTCGACCGGATCATGTCGGAAAGCTCATGCGATAACCGACGTTGCGGATGGTTGCGATCAGCTTCGGCTCGCCAGCATCTATCTTGCGGCGCAGCGACGACATAAACGTCTCGACAACCGTCGATTCGCCCTCGAAGTCGTAGTCCCAGACGTGGTCAAGAATCTGTGCACGTGTCAACGCCCGTCCCTGGTTGTGCATCAGGAACCTCAGGAGTTTGTACTCCGTCGGCGACAACGCCGCTTCGACGCCATCGCGGGAAACCACATGGGCATCGTCGTCGAGACGAACCGGGCCACAACGCAGTACCCGCTCGTCGGTCACGACACCGGCACGCCGAAGGATCACCCGCACACGAGCTACGAGTTCCTCAACACTGAACGGCTTCACCACATAGTCATCACCGCCGATGGTCAGACCGCGCAGTCGATCCCCGGTGTCGGAGCGAGCGGTGAGGAACAGCACGGGCGTATCGTTGTGATTCTGTCGAAGACGACGACACACCTCGAACCCGTCGAGATCGGGAAGCATCACATCGAGAACGATGAGGTCGGGGATTCGCGTCTCGACAGCGGCCAGCGCCTCCCGCCCGGTCGCCGCGGTCATTACCTCGAAACCGTTCAACCGCAACGCCGCTTTCAGCACGTACGCGATGTTCTCCTCGTCATCCACGACGAGAACCAGGGGCACGGAAGTCACGTGACCATCATCGCCGACAAACCCTGCCATATTCTGGCGGTTTCCTCTTGGTTTCCTGTGGACGGTTTCGCACGCAGACCGCTCGTTTGGTGAAGAATGCGGTATGGGTAGCGACGCTGTGGTCCGCAAGGGTGTTGAGAACGTTGATGTCTTCGACTTCGGGGGCACGGCATGCGCGGTTGCTCCAGCTCTTCGTGAAGCGCGGGTGGCGATCGCGACCACTGCCGGGCTTCGTGCGGATGGGCACGCGGTCTGGTCGGATGGGCAAGGCTTCGTCGTGATCGATGGTGCCGAACGCTCGTTGACGTTGGCGCAGGCGTCGGCCAACTTTGACCGCACAGGCATCGCCGCGGACCTGAATGTTGTGTTCCCGGTTGACCGGTTGGAAGAACTTGCCGCCCGTGGTGAGATCGGTTCGGTCGCCGCACGACACCTGTCGTTCATGGGCGCGCAACCCGACCACACCCTCACGACATTGCGACTGGACACCGGGCCCGCAGCCGCGGCGTTGTTGAAAGCGGACGGCGTCGACGTCGTGCTGCTGACACCCGTTTGACCGTTCTGCACGCGCACCGTGAGTGCGCTCGCCCACGTGTTCGAAGCAGCCGGCATTGCCACGGTTGGAATAAGCAGTGTCCGCAGCCAAGCGGAACGAGCCCGGCCACCGCGCATGTTGCATTGCGATTTCCCGCTCGGACGTCCGCTCGGACGTCCGAACGAGCCTGCGTTCCAGCATCGGGTACTGGCCGCCGCGCTGGGCTTGGTGCAACGCGTCGATGTGCCGGTTCTGGTGGACTTCGACGTGGTGATCGAGGATGAAGCCGATACGCCGCTGTCGTGCTCGCTGCCTCCGAGGCACAACCCGGCGTTGCATCCTGCCGTTGATGAGGCGCTGGGTCTTCGACCCGCGTATGACCGCCGGTTCGCCGAGACCGGAAAAACGAACGTTGGCCGCCTCGGTGGACCAGAGCGCGTTCCGGAACTGGTCGCACTGTTCGTCCGTGTCGTTGAGGGCGCAGCGTGGGACAGCTTCGACCTGACACCGGCGCAGATCGGCCAGGCGGCGCTCGACATCCGGGCCTTCTTTGAGGAAGCAGCCGTGGCGCTCGCCGGCCATGTGCCCGCCGCTCGGCAAGCCGAGTCCTGGTTCTACCGGTCAACTGCCACCGGGCTCGTTCTCCGCCAAGCCCAAGCCGCCCTCCGCTCCGCCGACGCACCCCGACCATGCTGGTTCCCCGTCGTCCCGAACGGCCAACCGCCGGCCTAGCGCTTCGACTCGGGTCGGCGGGTGCGGTGCCCCCGGCCGACAACAAGACCCAGTCGGTGACGAGTTCCGGCACCACGTGGCGCGCCGACCTCGGCGCTTCGGCAGAAGTGCTCCTGGGTGCATTCGCTGGCTCGTCGACCGACTTCGAGCGTTTCAAGCGCAAGGTGAAGGTGTACGTCTACGACCACCGCGATCAGATGTCGCTGCGCAAGGTCTACAACAACTTCCCGCTCACCGACGTTGACGTCGCCGACCTTGCCCGCATCGTGCATGAGGCCCGCGCCGGCTCCGAAGCGGACGAACAGCGTGCCGCGGCCGAGTCAGGCGGCCTTGGTCTTTTCATCCGCTCGCTCGTAGGCCTCGACAAGAACGCCGCCAAGGAAGCCTTCGGCGAATTCCTCGACAAACGGTTGAACGCAACGCAGATCGACTTTATCGACACCGTGATCGATCACCTCGCTGCGACCGGTATCGTGCCACCCACGCGTTTCTACGAGACGCCCTTCACCGATCTCGCGCCGAGGGGCCCGGAAGATCTGTTCACCCAAACAGAAATAACCGACATGATCACTGTCCTCGACCGCATCCGCCGAAACGCCGGAGCGGCCTAGCGTCGATCTGCTCGATTCACCGGGCCCGCGGATCCAGCGGTCTTTCGAGTCTTAGCCTCGATCCACCGTTTCATGAGCGGGTGAGGCGGGCGCGTCCACCAAAAAGGCCTCCTGGGCTGGGAGTCTGTTGATGTCTGAAGTCAACGTATCTCGAACCACAGGAGGCACTTCTTGTGTCGACATCTTCGCGCATTCTGGACCGGTTGAAAGCGACCTTTGATCATGAGGGGCTGGTAGCGAACGCCGGGCTGATCGTGCCGGCCACGTTGATGACCCGACTCGGCTCGGAAGCTCTGATCCACGGTCTCGTGCGACGGGGTCGTCACAGCCAGGTCGCAAGATTTTGACTGTGGTCGCCGCGATCATCGCCGGTGCGACACATATCGATCATGTCGACATGTGCGCGCTGGAGCGACGCAGCGAGTGTTGCCGTTCAAAGCAATGTCCACGTCCACGATCGGGACGTTCCTGCGCACGTTCACGTTCGGGCATGTCCGCCAGTTGGATGCCGTGTGCTCACAGGCATCACGCCGCGTGGGCCGCTGGTGCCGGCCCGGAAGCAGTCCGGTCGTGATCGATCTGGACTCCACGATCTGCGAGGTCCACGGCAAACAGACAGGCACCGGCTATGGCTATACCGGTGTGCTCGGTATCACCCGCTCCTGGCCACCATGCCGGACCGGTGAGGTTGTTGCCCCGATGCGGCTGGGTCAGCGAACACCGCCCGCGTGCGGTCCGGTTCGTTGATGAACTCGTCGCGTCCTCCGACGCGCCGGCGCGACTGGACCGATCACGATCCGCCGATTCGGGTTCTGGCGTGGAAACTCATCGACCGTTTGAACGTCCACCAGATCGGCTGGTCGATCACGTCAGCTGCATAAACACATGAAACAAGCCATCGCAGCCATCGACGAACACCTGGCACGACATCGACTACACCATTGGCGGTATGCCCAAGTCGCCGAAACCGTCTACACGACCGGCAAAGGCAAACACGCTCGCAGCGTTCGGCTGGTTGTGCGTCGCACTCGTCTCGCCGACCGAGCCCAACGACGATGTGGCCTGATGCACACCACGTTCATCACACGCTCCATCTCACACATCAGCCACCAGTCCATCGACACGCCGTGTGACTCGCCATCCATTGAGACGCCCTCGACACCTCCCCTCCACCACCAGCCACAGCGCATGCTCGCCTGGCCGTTTGCTCACACCTCGCATCTGACCACCACCATCAGCGACCTCCAGCGCGTCACGCACCACCCGACGACCCGCATCATCAATCTCCCGCGTCATCGGAACCACGCCGCACCAGCTCCTGCGCTTCCCACCCGATGCCATTCTCATCTAATTCGACGCTTCGACCCGCCGCTTCCCTCACCTCTCACTTCACCCACGACGACCAGCGCCGAAACCAACGCACGAACCAGCTTCAACACGCCGCCGCAACGGTCATCAACACGCCACAGCCCGCCTCACCTTCCACCCATCCGATCAATTCGGTGGATCGAGGCTTAGCCAACCGGTCTGTTTGGCTCAGGAAACTCGCAGCGCAGCACTTGATACATCCTGCCGATAGTCGACCGTTGTTGTTTGACCACGTAGTCAGGCTGGCATGCGGGCTATTTCTTGACGGTCGTCGTTGGTACTTCGCCCACGACGCCAGAAGTCGAGGATCCGCCAGGTAAAGCCTTGAGCCGCGACCGCCGCCAAGGCTGGTTACCTCGATCCGGAGGCGGAGAACACCGGTCACGTCCAGGTCGACCGGAAATGTTTGACCGAAAACCGCTTCAGCTTCGCCGAGCAGCCGATCGTCTCCAAAAAGCTCGATCTTTGCTTTCGCCTTATCATTTGCGTTGTCGTCGAATACGGCCTCGACCTTCAAGCTTCTGTATCCGCGGCTCAGGTCAAACGAGATATACGTGCTGCCGTAAGACTGATCAAACTCAATCCATCGGTTGTACACCTGAGCATTGCCCTTGCGTGCCTCGCCGCCGGTTCCTGCTCCAGCGACCGCGTGACGGGGGTGAACTGCGACAGGAACCGAATCTCAGGGCGTCGCGACAACGTTGACGGTTACTTCGCCGGCGTTTGGAGTCCCGGCAGCAGGCTGCTGCTCGACCACTAGTCCGTCGGCCCTCGTCTCATCGATGACGCTTGATTCCTTGACTTTGAAACCGAGGCCTTCGAGCTGCGTCTTCGCGTCGCCGACCGTGAGCCCCACAACCGTTGGAACAACCGGCGAGCTTACCGAAACTGTTAGGACGATGGCGATTGCGAATGGCGCCCCGGCTGCAGGGTCTTGCTTGATGATGGTCCCAGCTGCCTGCGTCGCGATCTCCTTACGCTCGGTTATTCGAGCGTTGTATTTTCGAGCTGCGCTCGGACTATGGATAATTGCTGCCCGACGAGATCAGGCATCACCTTCGGTACTGCAATCGTCGTGGTTGTAGGCGCCAAAGACGAAGTAGTCGTCGGCGCCGCAGCCGTGGAAGTAGTCGGCGCCACGGTTGTGACAGAGGCTGTAGTGACGGTTGTCGGCGCGGCTGCCGTCGTCGTCGGGACGACGGTTGTGCCTAACACCGTTGGCATTCCGCCTCCGCCGCATCCGGCGAGAATCGCTACGGCGGCCCCCGCCGCTATGACCCGTGAAGGTTTCATTTTTCCACCTTTTGTCTATTTCTTGACACAAGCTAGACGATACGAGGGTCGACGAGTGCAATAGCTATCTCTCTGTTTCCACACTCAAAGTCGTCGTGGCTCACGGATTCGATGTCAATAGCCACGAGCCCAGGCCCGATTGATACTTGAACTGGAGCTGACGCCCCGGGAGTTACCGTTTGGCTAGCTGACTGGAGATCTCCAGCCGAAATAGAAACTCGGACGGATACTGCCGTGTTCTGTGTGCCGAGGTCGATATCAGATCGCAGCGTTCCTCCGACTGTTGCTGTGCCAGCAATGTGCGCCTTCGAAGTCGCTCCGCATTGTGCGCCGTCTATCGTTGCTCGAAAGGATTTGGCGTGTGGCGAACCACCGAGGTCTACCGCCATGGCTACGGTATTCGTGAGCACCAAGTCCGGAGCGTCGACCAAAAGGGCGACGATGGCGCATTCGATGAGGTCACCGTTGTTGCCGCGATTGCCGAAGTGGCAACCCCGGATTCTTTCGCTGGCTGGGGCGCCACGTTGGTTGTCGCTTCTGCTGGGCTGTCCGGACGAGACGAAGCGGCGCCTACAAAGACTCCGATGAGCATGATCGCCGCCCCGCCGATAAGGCTCGCATGGCACGTTCGGAATCGTTGTGGAGATCTCGGCCTCGGCCCATAAGGCCGCCGCCGATCCCCAGAGGACGAGCACGACAAAGCTGGCCACGTTGCCAACTTTCTGGGAAGAAGTGCTCAAGGACCGGAACGCCCGCGACGAACCCGCCCAGCAGCCCCGCAAGGGCCCAACTCAGCCACGCAGGCGACTTGTCCGGCTCGGTCACAGCGATCTCACCAGGATGGTCAACATCATGACTGTCATCATGGCTTGCTCACGAGCGTCCATACGCGCTGCAGAGACAGTTGGCTCCGCACGTCTTCGGGTAGCTCGTCGTAGCAGTTGTAGATTGCGTCGAGGAGGTCGTTGGAGTCCCACACGCGAACCTTGAAGGCGAGCGTCGACACCTCTCGCTGCGCCGGCTTGGTGAGACCTCCCCAGGCAACGAGTAGCCCTTGGTCGGCACCGTATGTGGTGAGCACTCCCTGCAACTCTCGAATCGTTCCGGCACCCACCGGTGTCGGGCTCGACTTCACCTGCACGATGAGCCTCGGCGAGTCGAGGCCAAGCGGGCCTTTGCCGGCATAAATGTCGATGCCACCATCGGGCCCTTCGGGTACGACTTCGCACTTGAAGCCGTTGGCTCGCAGCACAGCTGCAACGAGGTGCTCCATAGCGTGCCCAGAGAACTGGTTGTGGACACGGTCCATCACAAGGTTGCTTGATTGCTCCACGATGTCGATCAACGTGGTCGACGTATCGACAACCTCAGAGTCGGCCGCTTCGCTCCCCGCCGGCTCAGCTTCGGGGCGAGCCCCCGGGTCGGCACCCGTCTTGGCCAGTTGTTCGAGGCGGTAGGCGGCATCGTTACGACGCATCTCGCAGATCGTGCTGAAGGCGCCCAGCGAATACAGAAGGTCTTGGCCGATCGCCGTGCGAGGAACGTCGGTCGTCATCCACTCGACACCGACGGTGTGTCGAAGGCTTGGCTCGACTGTCGAGTCGTAGCGGTATGCGCTGGTGACCCGGCCGATTGCGAGCTGGGCGGTTCGTTTCAATGGAAGCACGACGAGATCCCCGGCAACGATCTTGTTCCGCAGCGCGTTCAGTTGAGCGGCGTAGTTGCCGATTGCCTTGGTGCCATCGTCGGGTAGGCCGCCTCGACGGCCACGGTAATCGCTGAGCGATCACCAGCTGCAGTGAGGTCCCCGACTTCATCGAATCCGGTACCTGCGCATCCGTTCGCAACGACAAAGTCCTCTCGCTCGCCATTGCCACCTGCACGCACCAGCCATGCCGTCATTCGTCCCCCGCTCGACTCCGCAAATCGTTGGCCGGAACAGTAGCTGGCGGACGGTCGGCGGGCGATTGGACGGCATCACACTGAACGGGGCGCCAGCCGTGCACTCTGGTCCACGCGTGTAGCGGACGGTCCTAGACTCTCGCCATCGATGGCTAGCCAGCCACGCGCTCTTTCGGACAAAGAGGTGAGAGCTGCGGTGATGGCGTCGCTGACCGCATCGGGGTAGATGACGACCGAAACAAATCGGCGGAACGTAAGCGCCGGTTTAGGTCGAGCATGCTTTCGAGGTGGGAGGGAGCAGAGCACTCTGTTAGCCCGCTGTCGGGGCCTTTAACCCTACTTAATCGGCTTCTCCGAAGCGCCGATTCGGCTGCCCCAAGCGCCGGAAAGACGATACAACGCAGGTTCCACGCGTTGCACATGACGACTACATCGTCGTGCTCGCTCGAAGGGAGAATGCGGATTTTGCCGTCAGACGTTGATCGGGATGCGTCGTCCGTCGTTGAAGACTGCTGTGAGTTCGAGGTGAGCGCCGAGGGCTTCGACATAGCGGCGCACCGTAGGTACAGCGGGGCTCTCGCTACGTTCGATTTCGGACACCGACGGTTGGGTCACGAGGAGGCGGCGGGCCAGTTCGACTTGGGTCAGATCGGCGAAGCGTCTCAGCTCGGAGAGGGCCATGCCCAGGTCGCCGGCAAGACGCTAGCCATACCGGTACAGGTATACTGGGGCATGGCTTCGGAGACGTACTCGCGACATTTGATCCGCATGGCGCGCCGGCAGGCTGGGCTGACGCAGAAGTCGTTGGCCGAACGGGCCGGCACCAGCCAGGCGGCGATGTCAGCCTATGAATCAGGCCGACGTTCTCCTTCGGTGGACACACTCTGCCGCGTCCTCGGGGCAGCCGGGTTTGAGGTCCGCATGCGCCTCGCCGCACCGGACCTGCATGACGCAACCCGACGAACGGCTGAGGCGATGCTCCCCGCGGACCAGGTTGCCGCACACAACGAAAAGGAGCACGTCAGAGTCGCAAGCAGGAGTGCGCGGGCCTAGCTTCGATCCAGAGGCACCCGTACGGATCCTCAACAAGCATGGTGTCCACTACGTCGTGATCGGCGGAATGGCCGTGCAACTGCACGACATCGAACACTTGGACCAGTATTTCCAACATCGCGATTCGTAAGGCTGACCCCTCCACTTCCTACGTGAACGCACATTCGTCCACGACCCTGGAACAGCTGAGTGCACCCCGCCGCTCCCGGCCGTCGCTGCCGGTGGGTCAGGCCGGTTTGGGGAAGAGGTTCGGGTCGGCGTCCACGATGCCTTGGAAGCCGAGGAGCTTGCCGTTTCGCCCGTCGGCGATGGACACGAGTTTGCCGCCCTCGAAGCGGTAGAGGTTCGCGTGCTCGCCGCATGCCGATTTCGCCGACACCCATCCGTAGCCAGGGTTGAGGTTGCCGCAGTTCATCGGACCGGCGTTCATCGGTACCGGGCCGCGATAGTTCGCCATAGCGGTATGAATGTCGGTCGAGGTGAGCGTGTCGAGATTGCCGGCTTTATTCAGAATTCGCACCATCGTCATCAGCCCTCTGAACGCGTCCTGGCCGGCGGTGTAGGCCGCGCCGTCCTTGCCCGTCGCCTTGCTGTAGACATCGAGGCCATCTCTGCCACTGTCGAGAAGGTCGAAGGCCGACAACACGTACGCTCCCTCGGCTGATCCGCGGCCGGACTCGGAGCCGAGCATCGCCTTTCCGCTCGCCGACATGACGCACATGTCGAACAGCATCACGGTCGCCGTACTGCCGAGTTGGGAACGAGCGGCCGGAAGGTTCGTACAAAAATTCGGCTTATTACCGAAGGCGAGAAACACATCGGCATCGGCCGCGCCGGGCTTCTCGCGGATCTTCGAAGCGATGTCGTCGGACGACGCGTCACCCGAGACTTTGACGAAGCTGACATTCGCGCCGGGCCGCGTGGTTATGAGTTCGCCCTGGTCGCTTCCGAATGAACCGATTCCCAAATCGTTCACGACGACGATGTTCTTCACCGTGGCGGGAAGGAAGTTGATCGCGAACGACAGGATGAGGCGGTACCAACTCGGTCCGTCGGTGTTGAAGATGTACGCGTCCGTGCCGATCGCCGTGGAACCGCTACTCCCGATCAGTTCGATGGCCTTGCTGGGAGCGAGCGTCTTGAATGGCTTCGAGTTCACTGCGCCCATGTCCGACATGACGAGGGCGAAGTCGTTGCGGGTAGCGAACTCGTCGGCACAGGTCTGTTCCCGACCAGACGACGAGTCGCACGACACGAACTCGATCGGACGACCACCAACGCCGGTCGCGTTGGCGTTCAGGTAGCCGGCGACTGCCGTCAGCGCAGAGAGCGTCTCTGCATCGCCACCGATCCACCCGATCTTGTACGGCGTGCCTGTGGCCGCTCCCGGTTGCACGCCGAGATACTGCGCCGCCCACGAAACATCGGCCGCAACCCTCGGCGCGACCGTCGTCGGTGTCACCGGGTTCTGAATCGTTGCTGGCCCGTCGCTACGACGTTTTGCGAAAATCACCGCAACGACGATGAGCAGGCCGGCCATGGCCGCCGCCGCACTGAGTTGTGTCGTTCGCCGCCGCTGCCTTTGTTTCAGATTGGCGAGGCCGTTATCGGGCGCCGGTTTCCGCAGCGCAGCACCGGCGCGTCTCCCGAGATCGTCGATCCATGGTCCATCGTCTTCGGCCGAGTTCGGCCCGGTCACAGTCGTGTCCTTGTCACTCATTCTGATCCCCTTAGCTGAGCGACCAGCGCCGTTCGAGCGCGGGCCAGGTCGGATCGGACTGTCCCTTCCGGAACGCCGAGGATGGATGCGATTTCCACGGTTGTGTAATCGGCGGCGTAGTACAACGCCACTGCGAGCCTGGGCCGCGATGGCAGCTCACGTACCGCTGTCCAGAAGGCCACGATGTCGGGCGAGGGCTCGCTCGTCGTGAGATCCTGGTACGGATAGCGGGAGAGATACCGCCGTTCGACGAGACGGCGCCGCCACAACATCCGGCACGCGTTCACGAGCACTCGGTGACACCACGCGCCCGGCCGATCGAGTCGGCGGACATGCTTCCAGTTCAACAGAGCACGAAACATCGTGTCCTGCACCATGTCTTCGCACCTGTCCACGCTGACAAGCGCCGCTGCGACAGCGTGGAGCCCTGGATACTCGCGCCGGTAAAGCTCGTCGAACCCGTCGAAGTCGGGAACTACGTAGAGCTCATCCTGCACCGTGATGTCCCCAAGCAGTGAGAGTTTTGCATCCATATCCTTACAGATGCTCAGCTCACCCATTCCGCTGCAAGCCTCTTCCGATTTCCGTTTCGGTCGGCGGCAACCTCAGTCTTCGGGCGGGTCGCGCGGGCCGATGAAGGACCGCGGATGTTCGAGCGTCATGGCTGTCCCATGTCGTAACGCGGTGCGAGTGGCGTCATCGTGGCGCGTCGGAGCCGGCGCCGCGTACGGCGTGTTCTTGTCAGGGACTGGGATGCACCGCGGACAGGTTCCAGAACGCATCCGTGAGCCCGAGACCGTTGAGGATCGCCTGGTTCTGTTCGCGGGTGCGCGGCCGCCAGTTCGGATCGATCCGATCGCCCCACCATGCGTGCGCCAGCTCACACAGTTTCCTGACGCTGATCGTCGCGCCGGGAGCTCTCGAACCGAGCCAGCGACCGATGTGCTCCTCCGACCGGAAGAGATTCATCGTGCCTCAAGTGAAGACGATGTCGTCCCACCAGTGAACGGCTGGGACCAGGCAGTGGAACAACAGGTATTCGTCGTCCGGCTGCTCACCGCGCACGTGGACAACGATCGGCTCACCGCAGTCGGCGCACGACGCCTCAATACGACCATCGACATGCAACGCAGCGCAGACACCGAACGCGTCCCACGCACAGTTCGCGTACCACCAACGGTCGTCGGCAAACACTCGATAGGCGGTCGGAACGGCCGAGAACGGGTTGGCCATCCGAATCTCGCGGGTGTGCGACTGCAACACCAATGCATGCTCATCGTGCAACCGTTGCCAACCGGACCACACATCGTCAGAGGACGCGCCGCTGATAGCAGCGATGTCGTGGACTGTCGGCGCATGGCCCAGCTCCACGAACTGCCGGTACGTCAGGGTACGGAGCGCAACATCGTCGTCGTCCATCATCGAACGTTACCGCGCTGCCGATGACTCAGCGGCCGGTGACTGGGCGATGCATCGGGCGGAGCACCGCACCGCCGTTGCGACGCGGCCCCGACCGTGGGTGGCGAACGCGAGGCCACGTCAGCGCGCGTTCCCGTGCGCCGTTCACCGATATCGCTGGATGCTGGTCGTTCATCGTGCGGTTTGGGTGAGCGAAGTGTCTTGGCAGAGACCAACGTCCCGATGCGCATTGCGCACTTCGTTCGTTCCGTAGCGCCCGCTCGCGAGGAGCTACTCAAACCCCGGCACGGCGTGTGGCGCTTCGAAACAACGAGGTTCCTCAGAGCGAGAAGTCGGTTCACGCGTCGACTCGGTCTCGTGGGATTCATCCAGACGATCCGGGCAGAACTGTCGCACGGTCTCCAACCGCCCGACTTCGTCCGCAAATCGCTGCGTGTGTTGATGGAGCAGGGGCTTGCCCTTCGCGATGGCGGACCCGGCCAACGATCAACGCTCTATCGACGTTCGTGAATCGCTACAGCAGAGTTCACCGCTCAAACCTAAGGCGTAAGCAAGCGGGTCCAAGAGGCTACGGAAAATTTTGGCCCCTTCTCAAGGTCTGATCAAAGGAGTACGTTGCTTAGTGGCGGGCCGTCGGCTCGGAAAGGGCGGGGGCTCATGAAGTCGAAAATCGTCGGTGTTGTTGCTGGATTTGTCGTTCTGATTGCGGGGACCGGCGTGACCATGGCCCTCGGTCCAACGTCAGATCAGCGGGCTAACGAACCGCAGGTAGAGGGTGTGCCTTCGTCGAACACCTCTGCAGTGTTTCCCACGAACAAGCAGAACGAACCCACCATCGCGCTCAACCCTGTCGACAAGAATTTCCTCATTGCCGGGTCGAACGACGAACAGCGCCAACCGGCGTGTGGGCCGGGCCTGGTTCGCGGCGCAACCGTGCCGTCCGATTGCTCGTTCTTCCCGAACGTCGGCACGTCGGGCATCTACACTTCGAACGACGGCGGGACCACGTGGATGAACCGTGGCCTGCTCGACGATCAGCCATCGTGGCAGGGCTTCGGCGCGCTGTCGAACGGCGACCCGGTCATCGCCTACGGACCGAAGCCAGATGCGGCCGGTCGCTTCTCGTGGACCAACGGTGCGCGGGCCTACTACTCAAGCCTTGCGTTTTTCCCAGGTGCAAAAGGAACCATGTCGATCATCGTCAGCACCTCCGACGACAACGGCGCCACGTGGACCGCGCCCGTGCTTGCTACGACAAAATCGGGTGCCGTCGACTTCAACGATAAGAACTGGATCACCGTCGACACGACATCAACGAGCCCGTTTTTCGGTCGGGCATATCTGAGCTGGACCGAGTTCCGTTCGAACACCGCGAAGGGCAACGGCAGTGAGCCGATCATGGTGGCGTCCTCCGCCGATGGCGGCGCGACGTTTGGCGCACCGAACCAACTGTCGCCGGCGGGCAACAACGGAACGGGCAATGGTCGCCAGGGCTCGTCGGTCACCACCGGCCCCGACGGCTCGGTGTACGTGGCATTTGAGCAGGGCTTCTCGCAGGTTGTGGCCATCTCCCGCGATGGCGGGAAGTCATACACCCGACCGATCACGATGGGGCCGGTCACCGACATCCACGACCCCATCCCCGGTGCCAACTTCCGCACCGACAGTTTCCCCACCATTGCCGCTGACCCACGCGTGGGCAACACCAGCGTGTATGCATCGTGGTCGACCCGCACCGCAAACGGAGGCCGCATCGTCGTCGTGACTTCGACCGACAAGGGTGCGACCTGGGGAGCCCCAGGTGAAGTCTCGGGCACTGAGGGCTACGCCTTCTTCCAAGGGCTCGACGTGACCGAATCGGGTAAGGTCGTCGTGGCATACCAGGTGCTCAACGCTGTGAACCCGGCCACGTTCGGCACGGGCAACGCCCGCATAGACACCTACGCCGTGTCGAAGCCGGCAGCCGGGTCGTGGACCGTTCCCGTGAAACTGAACACCATCTCCTCTGACCCGGCCGTGAGCGCGCAGAACAACCTGCAGCGGCAGTTCTGGGGTGACTACAACACGCTCGTCGCAACAGATTCGGCTGCGTGGTTCATTTCCACCGATAGCCGCACCGGCGTTGGTTGCGCCGACGTCGACGCCTACCAGAAGTATCTGAAGGACAATGGCCTCGCTACACGTGGCGACATGGCCGACCGACTGAGCCAACGCGAAACCGGCGTGAATCCAGCGCTCTCCGACCCGTCGGTGAAGCCGGCACCACCCGCCGTGTGCCCGTCTCAGTTCGGCAACACCGACGCCTTCGTCGCCAAGTTCGTCCCGTAGGGGAGCCACAGCATTTGCTCACTTGAGGCCTCGCCCACGAGCAATCGTGGGCGAGGGTCGTCTGCTGCGACCAGCGGTTACAGTTGCCAGTTGATGTACCTGCGGTGGTTGATCATTGGTCTGGTCGTGCTGACGGCTTCTTGGGTCGTGATGATCATCCTCGCCCGTCGCCTGCCGCCCGGCCTGGCGAAGGATTTGGCGACGGTTTTACCCGCGTGCGTTACTACCGCCCGCCGACTCCGCAAAGACCCGCGTGTGCCGAGGCGAGTAAAGCTCGCGGTTGGGTTCGCTGGCCTGTGGGTGTTGTCACCCATCGATCTCATCCCCGAGTTCCTTCCCGTTATCGGTCCCCTCGATGACATCGTTGTCGTCGCGCTGGCGCTGCGTTACGCGGCACGACGTATTCCACCCGAAGCGCTCATCGAAGCGTGGCCCGCCGAACGACGGATACTCGAACGCCTCGCCCCCGCCACGGCCACCCAGCCCAACAACTAGTCCGATGACGCTGTAGACGAGGGTTGTTGTTGGCGACCGACACCAGAAGGGCCCGGCGTCGCTACTGGTCGAACAGTAACGACTCGGAAAGGGCGCGGTGCGACTCGATGTCTTGCTCGAGTTGCTGGATCTTGGTTTGTGCCAGAGCGATGACGTCAGCGCCGGCGAGAAAACGGCGCGGCGGTGGAACCTCATCGACGATGGCCAAGATCGCCGCGGCGAGCTTGTTCGGGTCGCCGGCCTGGGTCCCGTCCACAGCCGACCACCAGGCGCGTTGCGTAGCGCTTGCCACTTCGTAGTCATTGACGTGCACATCGGGCCAGACGAGCGACTCCGGGCTCGCCAATCCTGTGCGGAAGAATCCTGGATTGACGATCGTGGTCGCGATGCCGAACGGTTCGACCTCTTGGGCGAGCGCGCTCATCCAGCCCTCCAACCCGGCCTTCGACGCGGCATACACCGATGAGTATGGGAACCCGATCAGCCCGGCACCTGATGAGATTGCGATCACATGACCCGCCCGTTGGCGGCGCATCACCGGCAGCACCGCTCGGGTCACGTTCATCGGCCCCAGCAAGTTCACCGCCAACTGCTGCTCAACCTGTGCCGGTGACATCTCCTCGAAGAAACCCTTGAATGAGGCGCCGGCGTTGTTGATCAACACGTCGATCCGACCGAACCGGTCAACCGCCGCCTCGGCCGCCGCGGTTGCATCGTCAACGCTGGTGACGTCGAGCGCCGTGACAAGCAATCGATCCGACGCACCAATAGCCGCTGCGACTTCCTCCGGGCGACGCCCCGTCGCCACGACAGCGTGGCCAGAGTCGAGCACCGCCTTCGTGAACGCCACTCCCATCCCACGGCTCGCCCCGGTGATCAGCCAGACCTTCTCTTCGCCCACGTTGCCCCCTGTCGCTATGACGTCCGACCACTCTACTGACGACGTCACCGCGGGTCCCGAGGAACCATCTGGATCGCGAGCAAGGATCTCGTTGCATAGCGGAGATCCGTGGCAGTACGCGATCGCTGCCGATCCGCGCTTGCGGCTCGACTTCGGCCTTCACGGCGCTGATCGTCGCCGTCGACGTGAGGCCGACAGTTTTCAGGTCGGCCCGAATGAGTGACGCGTCGTGGTATCCGTGCGGCGTGCGGGCCAGGAAGCGAGGCGGGTCGTCGGGGAACATCTCCGCCACGTTGTCGGTGACGATGTCGGCCCTCGATCGAGCATGTCGTATCGGTCAGCGGTCGGATACTCGTGGTCTCCACAGCGGGAACAGGGTCGGCGGGTCGGGTCGGGCGCCGCTGGTCAGGTCGATGTCGCCGAGGTAGCGGGCGGTGAAGGTCCGTCGGGCGAACTTCCATCCGTCGTCGCGGCGGACGTGTTCGTCCTCGTATCTGCCGGCGACGAATCGCGGGTGGCCGTCGGTCATGATCTGGAGCTCGGTGATCTGCCAGCGGGCTCGGGCGCGGTCGCCGTCGATCTGAACGACGCCACTGTGGAGCAGCTGCATGATGAGCTGATAGCGGGCCACGGTCGTGCGGAGCGTTTCGAGGATCGCTGTCCGTCCGACCACGCTCGGGCGGTCCATCATCGTGAACACCGCGTCGTCGTCGTACACCTGGGCGATGTCGTCGATGTCGGAGCGGTTGATGGCATCGGTGTAGGACGCGGTCAGGGTACGGATCGCGTGCTCGTCGGCGAGGTCGTCGTTCGTCATCAGGAGGTCCTTACGGTTGGGGCTCGTCCGCCATCGCTCGGGCGAGCAGATCTCTCGTCCGGGAGTCGGCAAGCTGGGCGGCGGTCTCCGTGGGGAGTGCGGCGAGGTCGGGGGAGATGACCTCGGGGCCGACCCAGGTGAGGGCGCCGATGCGGTGCAGCACTCGCACGATGGTGACCAGGTCGAGGACACCGTCACCGGGGAGCGCGCGGTGCTGCGTGTCCTGGTGAACGTCGGGCAGCGTGAGGGCTCGGGCGTCGGAGATCTGGACGGAGAAGATGCGGTCGCCCGGGATCTGTTCGAGGAGCGCGAGGTCAGGCGTGCCTTTGCAGAAGTGCCAGGTGTCGAACAGCAGGCCGCCGTTGGGCCGGTCCGCGGTGCGCACGATGTCCCAGCCGGTTGCCAGGTCGGTGATCGCGGTGATGGGCGTGAACTCGAGGTGGGCCTGGGCTCCGAAGTCGGCGGCCCGATCGCACACGTCAGCGAAGCTGGTGGCGAGCTGCTGGATGGATGCGTCGTGGGTGGGTTGGCCGATGAGGTTCATCGCGACGGCACCGAGTTCGGCGCTCATCCGGATGGTCGTGTCGCTGGTGAAGCGGCCGAAGCGGGACGTGGGGCGGGGCGTGCCGCCGTACCAGCCGACGATCGGGTCCATCACGACGTCGTAGCCGGCGTCGCGGATTCGAGCACCCAGGTCGTGGGCGGTGATGCCGTTTTCCGAGGCCCATTCGACGTCGAGCGGGGTGACGGAGAAGCGCTGCACATCAAGGGCACGCGTCGCGTCGAGCCGATCGAACACCGGGGTCGCGAAGCCGACGGACCCGGCCCACATCACCCAGCCACCGGTTGCCGCGTTCGAGGCGGTCATGTTGGCTCCTGGGTGACGGCGGTGTTGCGGCGGGTGACGGCGGGGTTGCCGTCACGCCAGGTGTACTCCTGGGTGCGGTGGGCAACGCGCCAGCGGCCGTCGTCGCCGTGCGCGAGCCGATCGCGATAGGTGCCGGCGATCACGTAGAGGTCGCCCCCCTCGATACCGCGGCGCACGTGCTGGGCCTGGAAGTAGGTGATGGCGGACGCGTCGGCGTCGGCGACCGTCACAAGGATCGTGCCGAGCAGATGCTGGCTCGCATCGAGCGGGGTGAGCGCGGTGCGGGTCCGGTCGACGATCGCCTCGACACCGACGAGCTCGCCGCCGGGGTGCACGTAGAGGGCGTCGGGCGTGAAGCAGTCGGTCAGCGTCGTCCAGTCGTGTGCGTCCTGTGCGAGGGCGAGCCGCACGAGCAGGTCGTGGATAGCGGCGCGGTCGGCGAGGCGCTGCGCCTCGATCTCGTTCACGACTCGAACCGGGTGAGGATCAGCGCATGACGATCCTCCGACTTCGTGCTGCCGCTCATGACCCCGCCGGTCCCGTTCCATGCAGCGCCGGGCCGACCAGCGATGCCGGCGACGTGAAGTAGCGCGCCGCCTTCTCACCCGGCACCTCGCCGGCCCCGTCGATCACCAGGCAGGCTCCGTTGACGTACCATGCCTCCTCGCTCGCCAGGAACACGGCGACCGCCGCAATGTCCGCCGGGAACGCGGCACGGCCGTTGCGAGCCCTCGACGCCATGTGGCTTGCGGTCGTGGCGACGTCATCGGGGTCGCCCGCGATCAGCCCTGCGGTCAGCCCGCTCACCGTGCGGCCAGGAGCGATGGCATTGACCCGGATGTTGTGAGCCGACAGCTCGACGGCTGTGGACTCGGTGAGGCCGACCACGGCGAACTTGGCTGCGGTGTAGCCATGCGGGCCAAGACCGCCGCGCACGCCAGCGGTGCTGGCGGTGTTGACGATCGCGCCCCCGCCCTGCGGGATCATCACCCGGGCAGCCTCGCGGATGCCGAGGAACACGCTGGTCGACAGAACGGCCATCGTCTGCTGCCATGCCTCGAGCGAATGGTCCACGATCGAGCCGATCACGCCCAACATCCCGGCGTTGTTGAACATGCAATCCAAGCGGCCGAACCGGGCGATGGCGAGATCGACAGCTCCGGCGACATCGGCTTCCTGGGTCACGTCCACGCCGCGCTGCGAGCACGCCGTCACCGAGTTCGGCCGCTAGCGCTTCGGCCCGCTCGAACTGTAGATCCGCCACCACGCAACGCCCGCCGTCGGCCACGAACCGACGGACAATGCCTTCACCGATCCCACTCGCCCCGCCCGTCACCACAGCGACACGGCCTTGTTCGTTCGTCATGCACCCCTCCATTTGTGGAACACAGATGTACTACACAGCTACATGGGTGTCACCACCGCCCCTCACCGGTCACTTCACCTCCGATCTCGACACCTACATCCATCACGTCGCCGACCGGTTGAATGACGACCGATTCGCCGCCGCGCTCGCCGCACAGGTCGACAAGGCACGCCGCGACCCGCAGTACCGGGCCGCGCACCTCCGCTACTCCGTCGCTCTGGTTACGATTTCATCGTCGACTTTCGCGTACTGATGCACCGACCGCTTCAGAGATGGTTTCGGTCGGAGTAGCGTGCGAACGATGCCGCCGGTGAGGACCAGATACGAGAGCGGGTCCGGGTCTCCGCCTCCGGGCGCCGATAAAGCGCGGTGGCGGTTGCATCGGGGCGGCATCATCAACGTCTACCAGTATGAAAACGAGACCCTGGCGTTCGCTGGCGGTCGCCTGCTGCTTCGTGGCGTGAACGGGTCCGGTAAGTCGACGGCGATGAACATGTTGCTGCCGTTCCTGCTCACCGCCCAGCCCGGCAGGATCGACGCCGCTGGTGAGCAGAGCGGCATCCTGCGCTCGTGGATGCTGACCGACCGGGACGACGCACAACCGGTTGGCTATCTCTGGCTCGAATTCGAGTCGGGCGGCGACTTCCTCGTCATCGGCTGCGGCATCAAAGCGAACCGGCAATCCGACAACGTGACCACCTGGTGGTTCATCACTCCAAAGCGGCCAGGCATCGATCTCTGGCTCGTTGACAACGGCGTGCCGCTATCGGCCGACGCGCTTCGCACGGCACTCGATGGCGACGTGGTGTTCAGCCACGACCGACGGCGCGACTATCGGCGCGCCGTTGAGCGTCAATTGTACGGCGGCGCGTCACTCGATCAGCACATTGGGCTCATCAACGTCGTACGCAATCCGCGCGTCGGTGATCGAATCGATGTCGACCTGCCGGAGCATCTCGTCGACGCGTTGCCTCGGCTTTCTGAGACGGCACTTGTTGAGGCCGCGCAACCGCTCGACGATCTCGAAGAACATCGTCGGAACGTGGCCGAACTCGCACGCACCGACTCCACGATCGCGGCGTTGCTCGATGTCTATCGCTCCTACGTCACGGGCGAACTCCGCCGCCACACCGCTGACGCACGGGGCGCGGTGGCCGAGGCCGTACGTCGAGGACAGCGCGAACGTCGTGCCGAACGGGAGGCAGCGGCGGCGGCCGTCGGCGTGACCGAACTCGACGAAGAACTTCGTGCCATCGAGTCAACCGCAATAGTGCTCCGCCGCGAGATAGCAGCGCTCGAGGAATCGCAGGCATATCGCGACGGCCAGCAGCTCGAAGCCATGCGCGATCTTGTGGCCAACCTGGCCCGTCAGGTTCGTGACGCCGAGACACGGCTCGGTGAGTTGCGTGGGCGCGCTGCACAAGATGACGCCGCGGCGCGATTTGCCGGGTCGGCTGTGAACCGCGACCACGAGGAGGTGAACAAGGAACTCACCGACCTTGCCCGTCAGGCCGAACTCCTATCGGTCACGCACAAACCGCCGGCTCCGTTCCCGCTGCAATCATCGACCGAGGCCGCGACCGATGCCGCCATTGCGGACGCGGCCGCGGTTCGCGACGGGCTCGGGAAGACCATCGTGGCCACCTTGGCCCGTCGAGCCGATGTCGATCACGTCAGCGCACTGCGATCGGAAGCGCAACGGCTGGCCGACACGTCGAGCCGGGCGCTTGAGGTTCTCGAAACGGCCCGAGAGTTGGACCGCGAGTGCGGCGAGCGCTTTGCCGCTGCCGAGCAGGCCGTTGCGACCGAATCAACGAGGTGGCGGAAACAGGCCACCGCGTGGTTCGACACGTTGGCCGACGCCCTTGCCGCTGTCGGCGCCGAGCCCGGTTCCGGCGTCGACCTGGCTGAGGTGGCCTTGGCCCACGAACACATGCGGTCGGCAGCCGACGGCTTGGTTGCCCATTGGAACCGCAGCATCGCCGCGAGCGATGTCGAGATCACCCAGCGCCACTCGGCCGTTGAACAGGCCGAGGCGCTCGTGGCCGAACTTGCGGCCATGGCCCAGCCGGAGTCACCCCGGTTGACGTGGCAGGCGGCGGGCGATCACTGTCTGGCCGATCTGGTCGACTTCGCCGCCGATCTCGCCGCACCCGCCCGCGCCGGTCTCGAAGCAGCGCTCGAGGCGTCCGGCATGTTGGCAGCACGCGTTGTTGGCTCGTCGACGGTGCAGCTGGCAACCGGCGATCTCGTCGCCATCGGCGATCGGCCTGTAGCGCACTCGCTGCGCGCCGTTCTCGACATCAGCGTCCCCGAGCATCTCGCCGGCTCGGTTGCCCACGCCGACGTCGAACGGCTGCTCGACGCCATCTCGCTCGTCGATGATCCAACGGCGTCGGCCGTCGCTACGGTCGAAGGACGCTTCCGGGTCGGCACGCTTGCCGGTCGTCACGAAAAGGCAACGGCCGAGTTCGTGGGCGCTTCCGCCCGTCGTGCCGCGCTTGAACGCCTCCGCGACGAGGCGGGCGCGAAACTCGCCGACGCGACCGACTGCGCTTTCGGCCGCTGCAACTGAACGTGATCGCCTGCTCGTCGAGCGCTCCACCGCCGAGCAGCATCGCCGGAACCTGCCTGGCCTCGACGCGGTTGTTGCCGCCCGCCTTGCACTCGAGGCGGCCGACCGCGAGGCGGCACGGGCGTCGGAGCGTGTGGCCGGGGCGGCCACGTCAGCGGCCGCCGCCGACCGCGCCGCCGCCGAGGCCTCCAATCGCTTGCACCATGCAGCGACCACGCTTCGGCTGCCGGCAGACGAAGTCGGGCTGACAGAAATCACGGCTGATCTTGTGGCCCTAGCGGCTTCGGTCCGGCAAACAGTCAAGTCGCTCGACATGCTCGACCGGTCGTTCGCCGCTTGGGTGTCAGCGGTCGCGGCCCTGGCGCGCACCGCCTCCGACGTGACGAACCAAGAAGCGTCGTGTCGCCACCTGGACAGTGAGCACAATGGCGAGCAGGCGCGCCTTGCGATACTCGAGAACAGCGTCGGCGCTGACTACCGCCAAGTGATCGATGAACGCGATCGATACCGAGCGCAACTCGAGGACTCCGAACGTGATGTCGTCCGCCTCCAAGCTGAGCGCGATGTCGCTGTCGAGGCCCGAGCGCAATCGGCGGCCGAAGCGAAGGCGGCCACCGAAGCCCGGGTTGCGGCCGATGCCGACTGTGAGCGCCATCTCGCGGCGTTGCGTTCGGTGGTCGGCGCGCCCGGCATCGTCGACGCGGTGTCCGACGCGAGCGACGGCATGCTGGTCACCAGCGGCACCGGAGCAGCGGGGCTGACGGAGCTGGCCGACGCGATCGACACCCGACTACCCGCTGGCATAGCTGCGGTTACGGCCGATGGTGTTCGCCAGTCACTGCGGCAACGGCGCGACTCGCTCGGAGCGGGTTGGGACGCCGACACGAGCCAACCCGACCCTTTGCTGCCCATGAGCATTGAAGTGGTCGGGCCGACCGGCCGCGCCACCCTGGCTGTTGCGGCGCGTGCCGTGGCCGCACAACACCAACAGCTCGATGCGCTGCTCTCGGCCAAGCAGGATGCGGCGTTGCGCGAGCTACTGCAGGGGCTCGTTGCGCGCGAAGTAGCCGAGAAGTTGCACGGCGCGCAGCGGCTGATCGATCTGATGAACACTCGGCTCGGAGTCATTGCCACAGCGCACGGCATCGGCGTTCGACTCCGGTGGCGACACGACCCAGAACTCGAGCCGGGCATGCAGCGCATGATCGAGCTGCTCTCGCGCGTGCCTGACCTGCGCACCGACGATGACGAAGGTGAGCTGCGTGTACTGCTCTCGCACCGGCTTGAAACGGTCCGGCGCGAGCAGCCCGAGACACCGTATCGTCAGCTCATCGCCGAGACGTTGGACTATCGGCGTTGGTTCGAACTCTCCGTGATGCTCCGCCGAGGTGAACGCCCCGAAACGAAGTTGACCCGCTCCACTCCACTGTCTGAGGGCGAGAAGAAGCTTGTTACCTATCTGCCGCTGTTCGCAGCCGTTGCCGCGTCGTGCGACGCGATGGCTGAACAGAGCGACGAAACTGAGCGCCGCTCGACCAACGGTCTCCGAGTGACGGCGAGCCCGCGGTTCGTCCTTCTCGATGACGCCTTTGCCAAAGTGTCGGAGGACAACCATGGCCAACTGTTCGGGCTGCTCGTGGCACTCGATCTCGATCTCATCGCAACCAGCGAGCGGCTCTGGGGTACACACGCCGAGGTACCCGAGCTTTCCATCACCGAGGTGGTTCGTGACGAGGCGATGGGCGTGATCATGCTTGAGCATTACCGCTGGAACGGCCACGTCCTGAGCCGCGTGGGAGGGGCGTGAGCGAGCAGAATCCCGACGGTCCTATCGTGGCGGCTGACGCAGTCGGGGAACGGGCCCGCCAGCTCTTCCGCTACCTCGGAGGCGAGGAGTGGCGCGACTATCGGGCGATCCTGGAGCTGTTCGCGGGCACGTTCTTTGCCGAGTTCACGCCCGATGATGTGATCGCCGCGATAGAGGGCAAGGGCGTCGACCCACAAGTTGTCGGCGATCGGCTCGAAAGCCTCCGCCGGTGGGGAAACCTGACCGTGTCGTCCACGGTCGGCAACCCGACCAGTCTCGATGATTATTACCGTCGCCGAAGCCGGTACCTCATCACCCGTGAGGGGCAGGAGGTTTTCGAGCTCGTTGAACGAGTGCTCGCTGGCATCGACGAGATCGGTGACGTGAACGCCGGTCGGCTTCGCGAGCTCGACCGCGGTCTCGTCCGCCTTCTCGAACTCTGCGATGCCGGAATCGGTCGCGCCGATCCCAACGCGCTCGCCGATGCGGTTCGGACGGTCTTTGATCTGCACGAGCAATTCACGACAGAACTCACCCAGTTCTTCGCCGAGCTGAACCAGTGGCAGAGCCGCTATGACCTCCGCGCCGACGAGGTGCAGTTCTTCGCTGGCGTGCTCGTCGACTACGTGTCCGAACAGCTCACCGAGATCGAACGGATGACGCGCCCGATCGCGCAGCACCTCCGTCAACTGGCCGCCGACCTGGACGAACTCGTGGCCGGATTGCACACGGGCCTGGCCGCGCGCGTTGATGATGCCGGGCTCGCCGAGCAGGTCTCTGTTCGGCGCCAACCAGGAACCCGTCGCGACGACTGGGATCACCTCGCCCAGTGGTTCGAACCAGTCGCGGGGCGCCGCGCCCGGCTCGATCAGCTCACCGATCAGGCCATTGCCGCCGTCCGAACTCTGACGGCCAATCTGACCAGGCTCTCTCGGAGCGGTCTTGGTGGGGCCTCGCGTCGTGCCGACTTCGTCAAGCTCGCGCGATTCCTCGACGCCGCTACGCCCGACGAAGCCCATGTGCTGGTGACGGCCGCGTTCGGCCTCACGTCATGTCGGCATCTGAGCGCGCTTTCGGCCGATGTCGATGATCCCGTGGCAACGGTGACACCGTGGTCCGCGGCCCCGCGGGCTGTGGTTCCGGTGGCTCTTCGGGAACGCGGCGAGGTCGGCCAGCGCGGGAAGGTTACGCCGATCCGTGACCGGTCGCTGGAACGCGAGATGCTTCGACGACGCCGCGAGTATGAGCGGGTCACGCAGCAGCGCGTCGTGGACGAGTTGCTTGCCGCGTGCGCCGACGACGGATCGATCGATGGGGCGCATCTTTCGCACGCAGCGTTCTCGCACCTGCGGTCGTTGATCGGTCGGTCCACGCATGCCGGGCGCACGGGTGAGGGTGCAGGCCAGGATCGGCTGGTTACCGATGCATGGGTGCACTGCGCCGTGCGTCGAGTGCATGATGCAGCTACTACGGTGTCGAGCCCGGAAGGGACCTTGACGATGTACGGGTTCGAGGTCCGTCTGCAACGAATTCGCGCCGATGTCGACGACGTCGTCGGAGCCGTCACGTGACTGTGCACAAGCCGATGCCCGCCGGTACCGAAGTCTCCGCGAACGGCCACGTCGTCGCCGAGCAGCGTGCGGTCGCTCGTCACCTCATCACCCAACCGTTCGTGCGGATGGAGGCCGATCCGGAGATCTTCCGGCTCGTCCGTCGTCATGAACAGCTGCTCGATCGATGGTTCACGCAGCGTCTCGGTTACCGGCTGCAGGTCACGGCCGACTCGGCCCGCTTGTTCAAAACCACGACCGTCCCCGGTCGCCGGCAGCTGATGACCGTCTCGAGTCAACCCCGGCCGTTCACGCGACGCGAATACGTGATGCTCGCGCTCACGCTCGCCGCGATCGCCGCCGGACCGAATGTCATCTCGCTCCGCGACCTTGTCCACGAAATACGCTCGGCCGCGGCTGATGCCGATATCTCGATCATTGACGATACGAGTGAGCGGCGCTCACTCGTGACGGCCCTACGGTGGATGATGGCTCACGGTCTTGTCAGCGAGATGCACGATCGGGTGGATCGCTATGCCGGGGACGAGTCGGCTGATGCCGTGCTGCGCTTGCGGCCCGACCGGATTGCGCTTGTGTCACTGCCGGCGCTGACGTTGGCGGAAACGGCCGGCGAGTTGGTCGACCGTTCCGAGGAGCGTCGCAACGGCCGTGTTTGGATGCGTGCGCAGCTGGTGGAGGAGCCGGTGCTCTATCGCTCTGATCTGACCGACGCCGAGTGGGGCGAATTGCGCAGACGCCTCGGTGAGGAAGCCGAGATCCTGTCCGAGATGTTCGACCTTCGACTTGAGGCCCGAGCCGAAGGACTCGCGGCAATCGACGCGTCGTCGCGGCTGACCGACAGCCGTTTCCCGGCGACAGGCACGACAGGTCATGCTGCGCTGCTGCTCGTCGATCGCCTTGTCGCGGACGGATCCGACACGCTTCCGCGTGACGATGTGGTTCGGCTTGTGGCTGACCTTGGTGCGGCCCACCGACGCTTTTGGTCACAGCTCGCCGACCAACCCGAGGCGCTCACCAACGATGTTCTGGACGTGCTGGCCGACCATCGTCTTGTCGAGATGAGCGTCGACGGTGATGTCGTCCGGGTGCTCCCGGCGGCGTTCCGCTTCGCCGTGGAACTGTCCATGATGGATGACGTCGACTCGACCGCCGAACCGGATCAGGCATCGCTGTGGTGAGTGACGTTCCGAAGTCGCTTCTGGGTCCGCCGCTGGCGCCGCTCTGGCAAGCCGTACAAGCGCGACTTTCGAAGAACGGCACCGACTGGCGAGGCGGCATGGTTGTTCCCGATCTCGGCCCGAACGGCGCGCTCGCGCTCGCGTCGCTCCTCGGCACACGGGCTGCGCCGAGGAGGCTGTCGCTTCTGCAGATCGAGACTGCGCTCGCGGCGCGCGGTGTGGCCGACGACCTTGTCTCAGCGCTCGGCCGCCTCGGTTTTGCACCCTCGACCACCGCCGACGAGCGGCGCGTGAACCGGTCACGCTCCGACGCGGCCCGGCACACGATTCGTGAAGTGGCGGCCACGTGGCCCGAGGAATGGGCACCTGCATGGGCCGATGAAGTTATTGCGTCCGGAGCGCTGCGTCGGTTCACCGCCGACGATGTCGCACGCATCTCATCGGATGTTCGGCGGTTAGTCGATCGTGATCCCAGCATCCTTGTCAGCCGGGCGCACGTCGCCGCCTCTGTTTTCGGGTCATCGCACGCTCTCGATGCCGGAACACGGCGCGAAGCCATCGCTCGGCGTGCCCTTCAGCATGCCTTTACCCCGCCTGATCGCGCGTCACGCTCTGGCCAGCGTGACGCCAGAGAGATCTGGGAGGCGGCCGGAATTCTGACCGATCGTGTCTCAGCCCCGGTGTTGACCTGGCGATTGCCAGTCGAGGGAAGCTCACCGGTGGCGACGCTCTGCCATACGGCATCCGATGCGGGGCTCCCGGTTCACCTGTCGCTCCTTGCGCTGCAAACCCATCCGGTGACCGTTCGATCGGGATGCCCGGTGCTTGTCGTTGAGAACCCACAAGTACTCGAAGCGGCTGTCGGAAACGATTCTCCCTGGTGCGTGGTCGCGGCGAACGGTAACCCCTCGACGACGGTTACCACGTTGGTGCAGCAACTCGTCGCCTCCGGAGCGACTGTGCGCTATCACGGCGACTTCGACTCGCCCGGCATCGCAATCTGCAGACGTATGTCCGAGATCGGCGCGGTTCCATGGGAAATGAGCGCACCGGCCTACCGGCGCGCTCTCGTTCGTGCAGCTGCCGACATGCTTGAGCTACTCCCCGACGCGGGTGAGACCGGACCAACTCCGTGGGACCCGCAGCTATCGGTCGAGTTCGCTGCTCGACGGCTCGTGATCCACGAGGAATACCTCATCGACGAACTCTTCGATGCGCTCGGCAAGCTACTCGGCACGCCGTCCGGCTGACGGCATTCCAAATGCGGCTTGAGGTGCAAACGTAGGCTCTGGGTCGTGGAGACGGTTCACCGACTTTCGCGCCGAGACGCTCGGCGAATTGCCATACGGGCGCAACTGCTCGACTCGGCTCGGCCCGCTGACTTCGCCGATGTCGTTCGGCGTTTGACGGTGTTGCAGCTCGACTGGACCGCCGCAGTGGCGCCCAGCGCCGATCTGGTGCTGTGGAGCCGACTCGGATCCGGCTACGACACGGCCGAACTCCGACGTGCAATTGCCGATCACTCGGTCGTCGATCTCCGCGGCATGTTGCGCCCGAGCGAGGACATCGCCCTCTATCAGGCCGACATGGCCCAGTGGCCCGGAACGGGCGAGCTGCGCAACTTCAAGAAGACACAACGCGACTGGGTCACATCGAATGACGCCTGCCGTCGTGACATCATCCGCCGGTTGCGGTCATCAGGCCCGCTCAAACAGAGTGAACTTCCCGATACCTGCGTGAAGCCGTGGGCATCGAGCGGGTGGAACAACGACAAGAACATCGCCATGATGCTCGAGTTCATGACCCAGCGCGGTGAAGTCGCCGTCACCGGCCGCCGCGGACGTGATCGGCTCTGGGACATGGCCGAACGTGTCTATCCTGATGCCCCGATCGTGCCAGCCGACGCGGCTGAACGGATCCGCAACGAGAAACGGCTCCGCTCGCTTGGCATCGCCCGTCCCCGTGGGCCGGAATGTCCCGTCGAGCCGGCCGACGTCGGCGATGTCGGCGAGGCAGCGGTCATCGAGGGTGTTCCCGGCCAATGGCGTGTCGATCCCGATCAGCTTGGTAAGCCGTTCACGGGTCGAACGGCGTTGTTATCACCACTCGATCGGCTCATCCACGAACGCACGAGAATGCGCGATCTCTTCGAGTTCGACTATGCGCTCGAGATGTTCAAACCAGCGCCTCAGCGACGCTGGGGCTACTACGCACTCCCGATCCTGCACAACGACCGCCTCATCGGAAAACTTGACGCCACCACCAACCGCAAGACCGGCGCGCTGCGAGTCGATGCCGTTCACGAAGACGCACCGTTCAGCAGAGCGGTCGCGGCAGCTGTCGACCACGAGATCTCCGAACTCACCCGCTGGCTGCAACACGAGCAGTCAGTACGGCGGGGGTATCCGGCCCACGAGTGGTAGCCGAGCTGCTTCCCAGGCGCGCAGGCCGCCCTTTAGTTGGGCGACGTTGGTGTAGCCGAGGGTGTGTAACGACGTGGCGCCCAGCGCCGAGCGGCTGCCGTCGTCGCAGTAGAGCAGCACGCGGGTGTGCGGTAGCAGTCGCGGGTTGTGTCCGGCGTTTTCGGGATCGGCGCGGAATTCGAGCAGGCCGCGAGGCACGTGTACGGCGTGAGCGACGCTGCCAGACGCCACGCGCTCGTCAGTTTCGCGCACGTCGACGACGACCGTCTTCGGGTCGTCTGCCTCGGCGGCGAACTGCTCCGGGGTGAGTGAGATGACCACTGCGTCGGCCTGCTCGATGAGGGCGGTGAGGATGCTCATTTCGCGATAATCTCCGACTTCATGGTGTACGCGATGTACAGCAGCTCCGCTTGCTCTTGCTGGCCCACGTTGTGTCGCTGCAATGCCGCCAGGATGTCATCGAGCACGGCCACGTACTCGGCATCGGTGATGCCCATACCGGCATGGGCATCGGGCATGGAGAGGCCGTCATAGGTGGCGATACCGCTGAGGCCGCTGGCGAAGAACTCGATGGCCAGCCGAGTCAACTCGGCGGGCGGCTTCTTGGCGGCGCGGAAGCGCTCGCCGCACACGGGGTTCTCCAAGTGCAGTTGGACGACGTCTGGCACGATCTTCTCCAGGCCGGCGCGACCGCCGATACGGTCGAAAAGGGTGGCCGGTCCGGTACTGACCGTGGATTGCTCGGTGGTGGTCATGGCTGCTCCTCGGGTCGCTGGCGCCGGATGGCGCCTTGGTCGAGGACATTGTGCGCCCGTCTGCGTTCCCAAGACGTTCCCACCGTCGTCTGGGCTACCCACGGGCCAGGGAACGGCCAGGGAACGCATCGCTGGGCATCATTGGTCATATGACCAATGATCCGGGGGTCCAACCCATCGACACGCAGGTTCGGCTGGCGCGAGCGGCAGCCGAGAACCTTCGACCGGCCGATCTGGCGGCGGAACTGGAGCATGGTGACCTTGTGCTCGTCGATGTTCGCGAGCCGGACGAGTTAGTCAGCGGTACCATCGAGGGTGCAATCATTGTGCCGCGTGGCGTCATCGAGTTCGCCGCAGACCCAGCTGGCTCCGCCGATAGCACCGTCCTCGATCCAGGCCGTCGCGTGGTTGTCTACAGTGCCACCGGAGCCCGCTCTGCTCTCGTGGTGCACGCCTTGTATGCGCTGGGCTATCGCGATGTCGCCCATCTCGATGGAGGACTGGCGGCCTGGGTCGCCGATGGTCGTCCGGTGATGACACCGTCGGTGATTGGATGAGCCATTCGGTCGCGCCGCGATCGGGCGCACGGCGGGCTATACCGGGGGACGGGAAGGAGAACTGCTGATGATTGTTGCGACCGTGCACATCCGTCTCCTCGGTGCGTTCGACGTGACGGTGGACGAAGGGGCAGCGGT
This sequence comes from uncultured Acidimicrobiales bacterium, assembly GCA_963791625.1. GTDB lineage: Bacteria > Actinomycetota > Acidimicrobiia > Acidimicrobiales > Ilumatobacteraceae > JANMCE01. The sequence continues at coordinate 17,081 of CAWBTA010000010.1, read as the reverse complement.
TACGCGGTTCCCGACCCGTCGTTCGGGCGAACTGGTGCAGTTGCTGGCGCTCGCGCCCGGCCACCGCCTAGTGCGCGACCAGGTGATCGACGCGCTCTGGCCACAGCTCGATGCGTCAGCGGGCGGCGCGAACCTGCGCAAGGCGGTGTACCACGCTCGCAGGGCGCTCGGTCACGCGGGTGCCGTGGACCTTTACCAGCAGCATGTTCAGCTGTTTCCTGGCGCCGTTGTCAGCACCGACGTGGATGAGTTCGTCGGCGCCGCCGACGCCGCCCTCGCCGTCGGTGACGCTGTCGAGGCTCGTGCCGCAGCGCTGCGCTACGCCGGAGAGTTGTTGCCAGGCGCCCGATACGAACCGTGGGCCGACGATCAGCGACGGGTGGTGGCCGCTCGGTACCTCGATCTGCTGCGCGTCGGCGGTCAATGGGACCGCGTGCTCGAGCTCGATCCGCTGGACGAGACGGCGGCTCGTGAGGTCATGCAAGCTGCGCTCGACGAGGGGCAGCGCCATCACTCGATCGCGGTGTATGGACGACTGCGTTCGGCACTCTCGCTCGAGCTCGGCGTACTGCCCCAACCGGCTACGGACGAGCTGTACGCCAGGTCCCTCGACGGCCTCGCTCCCGCAGCACCGTTGTTCGTTGGTCGCGAACAGGAGTTGGCCACCGTCGACGCACTGGTGCGGCGGTCGCGTGAGAGCGCTCTGGTGCTGGTGCGCGGCCCGGTCGGTATCGGCAAGTCGTCGTTCGTTGACGCCATCGTCGAACGAGTGCGGGAGCGTGGGGGCACCGCTGCTCTCGTGCTCGCCGACGCGCCCAAGGATGCGTTCGCCACCCTCACGGCCGTGGTGGAGGAGCTGTTGCTGCGCGTGCCGTCGGCAGGGGAGCGGTTGAACGACCGAACGCGTTCTGTGCTCGCTCGGTTGACGCCTGTCGTCCAAGCTGGTGTGGCGTTGGAGATGCCTCTCACTCGTCATCAGTTGATTGGAGCGGTGCAGCGGCTGGTGGAGGTCGCGGGCGAGCACGTAGTAGTTGTGGTCGATGACGCGCACCGAGCCGACGACAGCTCGCTGGAGGTTCTGGCGCAGCTCACCGAGTGCATCGACACCGGGCCGGTGGTGGTGTTTTCCTTCCGTGCCGGCGTTGCAGGTCCAGGGGTGCAGCGCGCGATCGCTCGCGCGGCACGGCATGGTGCGCTCACGACCCTCGACCTCGGGCCGCTGGACCACGACGCGCTCCGGTCGCTCGCTCTGTCGCTCGGTGTATCGGCCGGTGACGACGCCATCGAGGCACTCGCAGTCGCGTCGGAGGGCAACGCCCTCTTCGCTGTCGAGCTCTGCCGGGAGCGCACCATTGGGGGTGAGTTGCGAACGTCGCTGGTCGAGACCATCAGCCGTCGCTTCCTCGACCTCGACGAGGACATCGTCGCATGGCTGCGACGGCTGTCGCTCGTCAGCGGCCCGCTCGATCTCACATCGGTCGTCGCCCTCACGGGATGCACTGACGACGAACTCACGCGTCTGCTCGATACGGCCATGGCCGTCGGTGTGCTCGTCGCATACCAGGGCCAGTACCGCTTCGGCCATGAACTCGTGCGACGCACGTTGGCCGATCAGCTACCACCGCATCACGCTGTCGCCATCCACCGCGATGCCGCGCGTCGGCTGGCGGACCTCGGCGCGCGCCCCGGTGCGATCGCCCATCATTGGCTGGCAGGAGGGCGCCCGGAACGCGCCAAGGAGTGGTTGCTCAGCGCTGCCGATGATGCTGTGGTCCTTGGTGGCTACCCGGCCGCTTTGGAGTACCTCGACCGCATCATCGAGCACGACCCCGACCATGCTGAGGCGCTGCGCCGGCGGGCTGGCGCCCTCGACGCAATGGGCGACCCGGGAGTCATCGCTGCCTACGACGACGCTGCGCGAGTCGCGTCAACCGACGAGGTGCACGAGCTCCGACCTCTGCAGGCGCTCGCCATGGTGAAGCTCGGCGACCCCGCAGGCGGAATGCGTCTCGTGGCTGGTGCCGAGCCGAAGCGGCTCGAGTCCCAGCTGGCCAAGGCGCTGGCGTACTGTGGAGCCGGGTTGATGGGCCATGCCGACCCTGCAGTGGGCGCACAGCTGGCGGCCGCCGGTCGTCGGCTCGCACTGCGCGCCGGTGACCCGTCGGCGATCGTCGTCGCGTCGTGGGCGCAGGCGGGCGCGGCCCACGCCCGCGGTGAGCTGCGCACAAGCCTCCACACTGACCTGCACGACACCAAGTCACTGCCTCGTCTGGCGGTGTCGGTGTTCGATGGGCAGCTGTGCATCACCCAGCGACTGCTCTACGGCTCGCGGCCCTACGACGACGTGATTCGTTGGGCCGACGCCTTCGCGAAGGAGGCCGAGCGGCTCGGCGCGGCTCGTGGCCGGGCGTTCGCAACGACGTTACGTGGCGAGGCCGGACTGCTGTCGGGTCGTCTCGACGACGCCGACCGTGACCTTCGGCGTGGTCGACAGTTGCACCACGACATGGGCGCTGCGACGGGCGAGGCCTTCTCGTTGCAGCGCCTCGCCGAGCTTGCTGGCGCACGCGGCGATCTGCGCGTCGCCAACCGTCTGCTCGACGAGTCGTTGGCCGTCGCCCGTGAGAGCGACGTCGGGTTCCACCTCTTCGACCGTATCTACGGCGCGCGCATCATGCTGGCAGCGGAACCTGCTGAGGCCTTGGCTGCGGTGGACGAGGCGGAGGACCGCGTGCGCGGTCCACTTGAGACCTGCCCTGGTTGCCGAATCACCCTTGCTGTACCAGCCGCGATCGCGTTGGCGCGAGCCGGCGAGCTCGACCGGCTGGCGAGGTACGAGGCGTCGTGCGAATGGCTTGCCGAAGTGGTCATGCAGCTCCCCGCCTGGTATGCGGCGCTCGACGAGGTGCGCGGCCACCGCTGCGCCGCGCAGGGGGACGTGGCTGCGGCTCGTGCCTACATCGGAGAGGCATTGCGCGGCTTTCGGGATGCGGGCCAGCCGCAGGATGTCGCTCGCTGCCAGGCCCATCTCTCCCGCCTGTCAGCGTGACGTTTGAGCAGCCGCTGCCCCTGCGTGCTGTTCGTGGTGATCGTTCGAGTCCGTCGAGAATGAGGACGCGGACGAGCTCGTTGCCGCTCGTCGGCTTTGGATGATGAAGATGCCGAGCAGCGTGACGGTTGCTCCCACGAGTTGAATGCTGTCGAGGGCCTGGCCGAGCCATGCCCAGGCGATCGCTGCTGCCATCAGCGGTTCGCTCATCCCGACGACACCCTTCGCCGTCGGTGTGAGGTGCTCGAGCGATGCGATTTCGAGTAGGTAGGGCACCAGTGTTCCGAGGATCACGACCCACAGCACCGATGCCCAGACGGGCAGGTGAGTCCGGTCGAACACCCCGAGTAGCGACGCGTTGGTGCCGAGCACTGCGATGTCGAAGTTCCACCATGGTGCCACCGCAGCCCAGAACACGGAGGCAACGGCAAACATCCAGAACGACATCGTGAGTGGGTGGTGGCGCTGCAGCGCGTTCTTGCCGATCATGAAGAACGCTGCGAGGCATGCGGCGGCTCCGAGGCCGGCGGCGACGCCGATCGGGTCGAGCCCCGTGTCCGTCCAGACCTTGGCGACCAACGCGAGTCCGCTCATGCCGAGCGCGATCGCGATCCAACTTCGCCGATCGGCCGGATGCCGCAGGATCACTTTCGAATAGACAGTGATCAGGAACGGTGCGGTGAACTCGAGGAGCAGCGCGATCCCGACGGGTAGCCGGTCGATTGCCGTAAAGAACAGGAACTGCACCGCGGCCGCGCCTGTCAGGCCGAGCACGATCAGCACGGGGAGGTCGGCACGGCGAATACGGAGAAGTGCGGGCCTCACCATGAGGATCACGGCCAAGAGGCCAATTGCGGTGCCAGTGCATCGCAATGCGGTCAGGCGGATCGGATCGAGACCAGCGTGCAGGGCGACTTTCGAGACACTCGCACCGAGCCCGAAGAACGCGGCCGCGGCGATCGACAGGACGGTGCCGAGGCCGTTGCGTTGAACCGACTGGCGCCGGATCGGTGCGGAGACGTCCGTGTTCGTGTCAGGAGCAATCGTTGATATGCTCATGATATTACGGTCACGCCATGTAAGGAGTCAAGTGGGAGTAGATCATGACACGGTGTTCGCCCTTGAGGATCTCGTGGGGCTGGTCAACAGCGACGACGTTGGTGACGGTGAGGAGCGCCTGCCGACGCCGGAGGCCCTTGCCGATTGGCTCAAGGCGCGACGGGTAACCGGATCACGCGCCGGCACCACCGCCGAACTGCGGGCAATGCATCGCCTGCGAGCGCGGCTCCGGGAGGTGTTCGAGCTCGCCACTGCCGGCAACGAGGCCGCGGTCATCGACGCGCTCAACACGATCATCTCGAAGAGTGGGGCGACACCTCGGCTCGTACGCCACGATCAACTGCCGCTTCATCTGCACTTCACCCCGAACGACGCACCACTCGATCAGCGACTCGGTGCAGAGATTGCGGTCGCCATGGCCATCGTGGTGCGCGACCTCGGGTATCAGCGGTTCCGGCTGTGCGCGGCTCCGGGTTGCGGACGGGCGCTGGTGGACCTCACCAAAAACCAGTCACGCCGGTACTGCGACACGCAATGCGGTAACCGTGTGAACGTCGCCGCCTACCGCAACCGTCAGTAGTCCGCCGTACGAAGCCGCCGTACGGACGCGGTAAGCCTCATCGTCGGCGGTAAATGGCTGTAGATGGGAGCCGTGTCGGTGGCAGACGTTGCGGTCACGTTGTGGTTGCGTGGGTCGTTAGCTGGCGGTGGTGCGGCGGTTCAATCGACGAGCGATACCCATCGTGAGCCCGACCGTGATCAGTCCGACGCTGGTGACCAGGGACAGCATCATCAGAACCCATCCGGCTTCGGGGAGTTCCCGGTCGTTGTACGGGGGCACGTTGATCAACACGATCACGGCGGAGAGGAGGGTGACACCAACGATGAGGACCGTGCGCCAACGATTCGCGACGCTCACCCCGTCGGTCGGGGGGCGGGCGGCTTTCCATGCCAAGGTGGCGACGACCAGGCCGACGAGTGCGATGAGCAGGAACACACCAACGACGGGGCCAGTGCCGGCGACAACAGCAAGCACCATGGCCGCGGTGGTCACAGCGGTAGCGAGCACGGCGACGGTTTGACGTGCGGGACGACGGTTCATTCGGGCCTCCAAGTGTTGGAAAGGGACAGTGACAACAAGATCTCGCATGGTCGATAACCACACCCGGCCGGCGCGCTCGTCTCGGAGCTGCTCGGCGAACGTGGCGATCAGATCGTCGCCGTACTCGGCGCGAAACGACTGCGGGTACAAAGCCGAGAGATGCCGATACAGGGCGATACTTCGTTGGGCGTTCATGCGGGGGCACCGCTGATCCCAGGAAGACTGTGGAACCGATTCACGAGTGCGCGGAGCCGACCGAGTTCGGTGTGGGCGACCCGTTCACCGTCCTGCGTCAGGCGGTAATAGCGGCGGCGTTCGTTGCCGGACCGGTCCGAATCGTCAGTCGTTTCAACAATCAGACAGTCGGCAAGGAGTCGGTTGAGCGTGCCGTAGAGCGTGCCCGGACCCATACGCACCGCGCCTTGGCTTTGCTCATCAACAAGGCGCATCAACGTGTACTTCGAAGAGTGGGGAGCCGTTCCCCACGCTCCGAATCCTCGTCGGCCGGAACCGGTCTGACAGACTTCAACGGTGCGTGCCAGGTCGGCAGACGAGGGGGAGATCATGACGGCGAAGGGCTTTCCAACTCATCCCAATGAGTTGACCACCGAGTGGCTCACCGAGACCCTCGATGCCGCTGGCGTGTCGAGCGGCGCGCAGGTCATCAGCTTCGAGACGACACCGGTCGGCGAAGGCATCGGCATGCTAGGAATCCTGGTGCGGGTCACCCTGACCTACGACCGACCGGCGCCCGACGCGCCCCAGACGTTGATCGCCAAGTTCCCAAGCGCCGTGCCCGGTAACCGCGAAATAGGGGTGACCTACCGCCTCTATGAGCGCGAGGTGAACTTCTACACCAACATCCGCACCAAGATCGGCGGTCTCGCCGCGCCGGAGTGCTACGGCGGTCACTACGAGCCCGGCACCGGTGACTCGTTCCTGCTTCTCGAGGATCTCGGCGCATACCGAGTCGGTGACCAGGTCACCGGCTGTAGCGGGGCGGAGGCGATGATGATCCTCGACTCGGCGATTCCGCTGCACGCCGCGTACTGGAACCGGATCGACGACCCGCTGCTCGACGGCGTGACCAAGGTCGACGATGCGCCCCAGATCGCCGGCATCGCGGGTGGTTGCGCGGTGGGCTGGGATCGGTGCGTCGAAATGTTTCCCGAGGCGATGCCCGATGCAATCCGCGCCGCCAAGGACCACTTCATCGGCTCCGTGCCCGAACTGCACCGGATGGTTGGCCGCCGGGTGCAGACCGTCATTCACGGCGACCTCCGCCTCGACAACATGATGTTCGGTGATGAGGCCGATCAGCGTCCCGTGGTATTGCTTGATTGGACGTTGACCAAGACATCGGGGCTGCACGATGTCGCCTACCTCGTGTCGCAGAACGTCGACCTGGAGCAGCGGCGCGCCCATGAGACCGAGATCATCGAGCATTACCACCAAGGCCTGCTTGCCCACGGCGTCGCCGACTACTCATTGGAGCAATGCTCGGCGGACTATCACCTGGTTGTGCTGCACCTGTTCGCCTACGCCGTCCTGATCGCCGGGACGCTCGACCCGTCCAACGAACGTGGCGCGGCTTTCATGCGTCAGATGCTCCACCGCTCATCATCTGCCGTGATGGACCACGACCTGCTCAGGCTCCTTCCGTCCGCGTAGCTCCGCGGCAACGGTTCACCTCGTCGGCCGTGAGCAACTCGAACAGGCCTGCTTCCTGCGGGCTGTACCGAATGGGTGCGTCGGCTCGTATCTCACCTGAATCGGCAGACCCGATTCCCGTTGCCGCCAACCGGACCGCGTTTGTCATGTGACGATGTGGCTGGGTGTCCATCTCGTTTGCGTCCTCTCAGGTCCAGTCCATTACGACCTTGCCGGACCGACCGTGTCGCATCACCTCGAAGGCCTCGTGGTACTCGTCGGCCGCCACGTGGTGGGTGAGGACGGGCCGGATATCGAGGCCGCTTTGCAGCATCGCCGCCATCTTGTACCACGTACCGAATACCTCGCGGCCGTAGATACCTTGAATGGTGAGCGCTTTGAAGATCACGACGTTCCAATCGATCGCGATGTCGTGTTCCGGCAGACCGAGCAGCGCGATCCTTCCGCCGTGGTTCATGGCGTCGAGCATGTGGTAGAGGGCGTCGCCGCTGCCACTCATCTCGAATGCCACATCGAAGCCCTCGGTCATGCCGAGCTCGTGCTGGACATCTTCGAGCCGGGTCGTTCTCGCGTTGACGGCCCGTGTGGCGCCGAGTCGTCGCGCCAGCTCGAGGCGATCGTCGTTGATGTCGGTCACGACTATGTAGCGCGCGCCGACGAACCGGGCGATTGCCGAAGCCATGACGCCGATCGGACCGGCTCCGGTGATCAGCACGTCCTCGCCGACGAGATCGAAAGCAAGAGCCGTATGCGCAGCGTTTCCAAGCGGGTCGAGAAAGCTTGCGATCTCGTCGGGGATTGTGTCGGGCAGAGGAAAGATGTTCGCCGCTGGCATGGTGATGTAGTCCGCAAATGCGCCATCGCGGTTCACGCCGATGCCGATGGTGTTGCGGCAGAGATGTCGCTTTCCGGCTCGGCAGTTGCGGCAGTGGCCGCAGGTGATATGGCCCTCGGCGCTCACCCGCTGACCGACGCACAGGCCCTTCACGTCGGCACCGAGTGCGGCAATCTCGCCCATGAACTCATGGCCGACGGTCATGGGTGGAGCGATGGTTTCGCGGGCCCAGTCGTTCCAGTCCCAGATGTGCAGATCAGTTCCGCAGATGGACGTGTGTCGTACGCGGATCAGCACGTCGTTCGGGCCATACTCGGGCACGGGCACGTCGACCATAACGAGCCCTAATCCGGGCCCGGTCTTCACGAGCGCTCTCATGTGATTACCCCGAGGGCGCGCCCAACGCGGCCGAACGCGGCAATGGCCTGATCGAGATCGTCACGGGTGTGGGCGGCCGACATTTGCGTTCTGATACGAGCCGAATCGTGCGGCACGACCGGGAAGCTGAACCCGATCACATAGACGCCCTCTTCCAGCATCCGGGAAGCGAACGAAGTGGCGAGCCCCGCGTCGCCGATCATCACCGGGATGATCGCGTGACCGGCACCAGCGAGGGTGAAGCCGAGCGACGCCATCTGGGCGCGAAAGTACACAGCGTTCGCATGTACCTGCTCGCGCCGCTCCGGTTCGCGATCGAGCAGGTCGAGCACAGCGATCGAGGTCGCCGCGATGGCGGGTGTGAGTGAGTTTGAGAACAGATACGGACGTGACTGCTGTCGAAGCCATTCGATCACGTCACGCGGTCCCGATGTGTAGCCGCCCGCGGCGCCGCCGAGCGCCTTGCCGAGCGTGCCCGTGATGATGTCCACCCGGTCGCTCACGCCGCACGCCTGAGGAGTACCGCGTCCGGTCTCGCCGACGAAGCCGACGGCGTGTGAGTCGTCCACCATCACCGTGGCGTCGAACTCCTCCGCGAGATCGCAGATGGATCTCAGATCGGCGATCACGCCGTCCATGGAGAACACGCCGTCGGTTGCGATCATGACGGCGCCGGCGCGGTCGGCACGCGCCTGCACGAGTTGGTCTCGTAGGTCGGTCATATCGCTGTTCGCATACCGGTACTTCCTCGCCCGACAGAGCCGGATGCCATCAATGATCGAGGCGTGGTTGAGTGAGTCGCTCACGACGGCATCGTTGTCGCCGAGCAGCGTCTCGAAAAGACCGCCGTTCGCGTCGAAGCACGACGAGTACAGGATCGTGTCCTCGGTACCGAGGAAGGCCGAGAGTCGTTCCTCGAGTTCGCGATGAACCTGTTGTGTGCCGCAGATGAACCGCACGCTCGCCATGCCGAACCCCCACTTGTCGAGCGCCGCCTTGGCCGCCTCGATCAGCTGAGGATGATCGGCCAGGCCGAGGTAGTTGTTGGCGCAAAGGTTGAGCAACTCGCGGCCGGCCACGCGGATATGTGCCCGCTGCGGTGAGGTGAGGACCCGTTCCGCCTTGTAGAGGCCGAGGGCGTGCAACTCGCCGGTCTCGCTGCGTATCCGGGACACGAGCGCGCTGATCACCATACTTGCAGTCAACGCCCTCGTGATCGCGATGTCTCGGGCCGAAGGTCCCTTCCCGTGGTCTTTCGACCGTCTACTCGGCGACCATGACGGCGCGCAACGCGCCATTCGGTCCGACGGCAGTGGAGAGTCCCTCGCTGCGGGCAACTCGCACCGAGGCCGACACGGTCACCAGGGCGCCGGTTACTGTCAACGTCCACGTCGCTAGCGTGCGAACGCCCACGAAGACCGTGACTGGCATCGTGAGCAGAACCGCGACGCTCACGGCAGCAGAGGCGAGGTTTACGGCCGCCCACAGTAGGGTCAGTCGGTGAAACAGCAGTTCGATTGCCGGTCGGCTGCGGACATCGGAGGGGAGTTCGCAGAAATCGCTCGCGAAGCGGCCGATGAGCGGACGGCCGAAGGCACACGACGCACCGAACACCGTCGCGGTCACCACGGTACCCAGAATCGGCTGAGCGAAGTAGATGAAGGCGTTCCCACTCAGCAGGAACACGCTGGTTCGCACCGTGATGCCGAGCGAAGCCAGGAGCAGCAAAACCGGTACCGATCGACCGGAGAAGACGCGTCGGAGAAGCGCCGTGTAGGACCACCCGAGGATGACGGCGAGTGCCCAACCGAGACTGCGAGTCGCCAAGAGCGTCGAATAGAACAACACCGTCGGGATGAGCGTGGCCTCGATCAGCGTAGGAACGAGTCGCCGGCCGACAGCACGGGCCACGCGCCGCCTCGTCGGGTGGAGCGTCCAGGCCGAGTCACTTTCGCTGTCGTAGTCGGATGCGGGATGCGCTAACAGTGGAGTGTTCCGTTTCCGCGTGACCGCGTGTTGGCAGAGAGACGGTTTTCTTGCGCCTGTATGCAGGCTATCCGCCGTCCCACGAAATTGTTGTTGGCAGCGTGCCAACGTCGGGAGGCGTTGAACTCGGCCTCGTGCTGGTGCACCGCCGGTGCCGACGTACCCGGATGTTCAGTGGCGGACGTCGGTGATGACCACGCGGGTTGGTGCCACATCAATGATCCACCGTCCGTCGCCGGGCTGATCGAACGCTCGGAAGTCCGCGTTGTAACGCTTGGCGATGACATCAGACAATTGGTAGTCATCGTCGGCGATCAGCGTGGCTAGCCCGCGTATCTCGGCGAAGTAGTCCTGCGTTTCCGGGTGATAGATGAGCAGCGACACGTTCGGATTCTTTTGCAGATTGCGGCCTTTCTGCCGTTTCCTGTTGATGGAGACACGCACGTGGCCGTCTTGGATGACGTACCAGACTGCGGTCAGCTGCGGCACACCGGCGGGATTGATCGTTGCGATGACAGCCGTATCGTTGGCAAGGATTTCGGAATCGATGGTATCGAGCACCCCGACGACCCTAGCGGCCGGTACATCGGCGCGCCTCAGGTACAGGCGTCGCGGTTGTCGATCCGGCAAACGAGATCGTCGCTGTAGGTGCGGTCGATCGCTTTGCTGGTCCAGTCGCCATGGGATCCATCGTGGCTGAGCGTGTAGGCGTTCGTCCGGTTCGGGTCGCCGGCAACGGCGATGAGCAGCTTGTCGGGCGACGTCACGATCGGCACCAGGCGGTCCGGGTCACTCGACTCGGCGAACACAGGTGGCACCACGCCCGCATGCACGAGATCGACGAGCGTACGTCGTCCGGCGGTGAGGTTGGTCCAGTCACCGATGAGTTTTTCGAACCGCCACGCCGGAATACGGGCATGCTCGAACAACGCGTGCTGTACCTGGGCTTTTGTCCAGCCGGCGCGCCCGAAAATGCGGGCGAGCACAGGCGACAGCACGAGCAGCGGTCGATGGTGTCCCTGCCCCAAGCCGTAGACGTGGGTCAGATCCCAACCCGTGATGCGGGCGAGCCCGTCAGCCAGGTACGGAATGATCTGCTCCGGCGTCGAACCGAAAACACTGCCGATCATGGCGCCGCTGTTCATGCGGGCGACGGTCACTGCGTCGGTACCCGCCGGGTGACCGAACGTCGCGGCGAACGGCTCCCAACCAATCGCGGACAGCGCTGCTTCATCCTCGGCGAGCACAACGCGGCTGCTGTTTCCGAACGTTGCCTTGTCGTGCTCATCGGCGGTGAACCCGCACACGTTGCGCAGGAACAACCGCAGCCAACGCGCCACCACCGTGTTGGGCGCGCCGGCGCCGTCGCGCATTGCACCCGGACCGTGGTTGAACCCGAGGTCCTCAATCACCGGACCATTGAGCACGATGATCGCATCAGCTCCGGTGGTGTTGCCCGAGTGTTGCACGTTGTAGTGCGGGTCGAGCAGCACTTCGGCGAGCGCGAGCAGCACAGGAAGCTGCACCGCCTCACACCCAGCCATCACAGCGTTGACCGCGATCGACCAGACCGTGACGTCTCGTCCCGACGGACGAATGGTACCGAGCACGCGCCACGGGTCATGACCTGTTGCGGCGATGAAGGCCTCCACCCGGTCGCGCGTCGGTGGGATGATGGCCAGGCCATCCGACCAGCCGTTGGCGACAAAGGTGCGATGGATCTCATCGATCGTTCCACTGGCAACGATGTCGAGCGCGCTGGGTTCGGCGGTGCCATTTTCGTCCCACTCGATCGGTGTCGTCAGGCCGGACACGATCTGCCCGACGGTGTGTTCGATGAACGAGGCAACCATGTCGTCATACGACTGTGCGTCGACGTGACCCACCAGCCTGGCGATCGGAAGCTTGTCGAATCCGAGGCCACGCCCGGTGGCTCCGGCTTGACGCTCAAAACCTTCACACACCAACGACACGGTCGGCACCCCGGCCGCTTCACACGCAACCGATGCCCGCAACACGGCGGGCGTGCAGCTGCCTCAACAGCCGTTGCCGGACACGACGGCGTCGACCCGATGGCGAGCGAGCCCGACCGGGAGCTGTGCCACCAGTTCATGCTCCTGCGGACCATGCAGGTTGCCGAAGACGTCGTAGTTGATGATCTCGACGCCTTCGAAACGCCGTTGTAGCTCCTCGGCCAGCACGGGGAACAGTTCGTCCCCACGGAACAGATAGTCCCACGCGAACCCGATACGCTTGCCGTTCAGCGTGTCGAGGCGAGGAGCCGGCCGCCTCGCTTGCATCCCGAGCGGTGACTTCGGCCAGACAACATCGAACGATGGTTCCATACGTAACATCTTCGCGTGGTTCGAACGGTCGGAGCTGCTCGGTTCAGCCGCTGTTGCGGATGAAGGTGGCGAAGTAACCCTTCTTGGTCCAGTTGGTCAGAGGCTTTTCGAACACGCCGTCGGCCTTCTTGTCGGGGGCCACGGTGTTGCCGGAGATCACGGTGATGCCGCTGCCTACTGACGACACGATGCCCATGTGTTGCCAGGTGCCGGCCTTCTTGAGAGCGACAATGTCTCCGGCGCGCACCGACGACTGGCGGACGAACGACATCCCGTGCCGACCGTGGTCGGCGGCCACGATCCAGTCGGACACGATGGCACTGCGAAACGGTGTCGGGTCATTGGCTTGTACCCCCGCCCACGTCACGAAGCTTGAACACCACGGCACGTCGAGCGCGTAGTGATCGTTCTTCACCGACTTCTGATACTCGCGCACACGCCGACCCCGGTTCTCGGGGATCTCGCGCACGCCAAGCTGTGATCGGGCAGCCGCCACGACCTTGTTCGGCAGCGCGGCCATCCGCGAAATCGCAGGCGCGGCAAGGGCGGGCGGAGCGACGCCAACTCCACCGGCAACGAGCGCAAGCGCGACCCACGCCACCGTCGCCGTCTTGCGTACTTCTCCATGGGGAAACACCACGCGAAATCTCCTGCCTACGTGCCGCCCGGTACAAGTATCGCGCACCGAGATGCTCTGTGAGGATCATCTTGCGCCTCGGCCATGTCATTGACAGGTCCATTCACATGAATGCAATATGGAGGCATGCGCACCCTTCGGGCCTACCGGCCGGGTCGGACCGTCGCCGACGTTGTGGCTCAGCGCGGTCTCGAACAAGCGGTGAAGCTGTCGAGTAATGAGTCGGCCTTCGGGCCCCTTCCGGGTGTGCTGGAGGCCATTGACGCTGCCTGTCGAGACATCGCTCGCTATCCAGACCCAACGTGTCGCGATCTGCGGACCAAGCTCGCGGGTCAGATTGGCGTGTCGATCGGATCGATCTTCGTCGGTCCTGGGTCGGCCGCCGTTCTCACCCAGCTGAGCCTCGCGGCTCTCGAATCGGGTGATCGGGTGTTGGTGCCATGGCCGAGCTTTGAGCTCTACCCGATCCTCGCTGATCTGGCTGGCGCGACCTTCGTTCCCGTTCCTCTCGTCGACCAAACGTGCGATCTGACCGCGATCGATACGACGGGGAACGTGCGAATGGTCATTGTGGCCAACCCCAACAATCCGACCAGCACCGTGATTCCGGTCGCGGACATTGAGGCATTGCTCGATCGGACGCACCCTTCGACCCTCGTCGTGATCGACGAGGCGTACGCCGATTTCAATGTTGGGCAACCCGAATCGGGTCTGCCTCAACTGGTTGACCGATACCCAAACCTGGTCGTCCTGCGCACGTTCTCCAAGCTGCACGGTTTGGCGTCGCTGCGCATCGGCTACTGCGTGGCGTCGCCGATGGTGATCGAACTGATGAACCGTGTTCCCCCGCCTTTTGCCGTCAACGGGTTGGCGTTGGCGGCGGCGAGTGCGTCGCTTGACGAGGCACCCGAACTCGATCGGCGCCGTGGCGCCACTGCGGTGGAGCGAGATCGTCTCGTGGTCGGGTCGCGTTCCCTCGGCTGGCCCGTCCCCGATGCGGGCGGCAACTTCATCTGGCTGCCCTGCTCAGACCCAATGGCGTTAGGCGAAGGGCTCGAACGACTCGGCATCATCGCCCGTGCCCTTGACGGTGGGCTGCGCGTCACGGTGGGCACACCCCCGGAGAACGAAGCGTTCCTCAGAGCCCTCACTGCCATCGCCGCCACTATTCGAACCGAAGGAGACTCGACATGTCCGAACCCGTGATCGACCGCGATCTCGCCGTCGATGTGAATGACGTGTTCCAAGTGATGCAGCTCACGCGGGGCACCGCGCTCGAATCGATTGTCGGAGCAGACTACGTGCGGCTCGACCCCGAGCAGACCTCGAAGATCCACCGGCATAACCGGGCCGAGACGGTGCTGTACATCCTGGATGGACACGGCGTCGTCGTGGTCGAAGACATCGATCACAACGTGGTTGTCGGAGATCGCATCCGCATTCGCACTGGCCAGTACCACGGTGTGCGAACTGGTGCGTCACCTCTGGTGTTCCTCTCCGTGCAGTCCCCACCCATTCTCGACAAGTCCACCGGAGTCCTTGACCTCGAGCCCCGCTAACGTCGCCCGCGTGGCGAACGATTTCCTTCGGGGCTACCTGCCCTATCTCTTGCAACGAGCCGACCAACTGCTGTCAGACGAGTTTCACCGCGCCATCGCCGCCGATGGTGTCGCTGTTTCCGACTGGCGCATTTTGGCCGTACTCCGCGACGGCAGAGTGCGCAGCGTCGGCGAACTCGCAACCGACACCATGTTGCCGCAACCAACGTGCACCCATGCCATTGGTCGACTCGTTGTGTCGGGGCGAGTGCAACGACAGCAGTCGGCCGATGACGGTCGGCGCTCGGTCGTGTCGCTCACGCCGTCGGGCAAGCGGCTGGCCGACCGCTTGGTCAAGCAAGCCACCGACTCGACCGACCAACTCCTCGCCAACCTCGACCCTCGACTCAGTGACGAGCTTCGTCACCACGCCGCTGCCCTCATCGACGCCCTCACCACGGTGGACCTCTACGTAGACTGACCTGGCCAGCTTCGTAGCTCAGAGATGCCCATCAGAGGTCTCGGCGGGCGAGTGCGTGCGCGTTGATGACGAACGGCCCGACGATTGTCTTACTGGTGTCGTAGTCGATGCCGTAGTTGCCGACGAGGTCTATCGCATCAACCAGCAGGGTGGGACTTTCTCGCTCGACCCGCAGGACGTTTCGAGAGTCATAGCGTGCCTCCTCAGATGTCGGACGGTGGCTCGAGACAGAACGATTCTGTGCTGGCTCCACCCTGTCAGCGTGACAGCTCGGTCACCTGCGGCGCAGGGGAATTTCGACCACGGTCGAGTGTGCTCGGCTCGACCGTCAACGCGTTGCCAAACCTGAAGCAAGCCGTCATACTTAGTTCGTTCACTCCACTAGGAGAGAAAGTGATCCCGGCGTTCTCCCCCGAATCGAGGAGCCGCCGGGATTTGCGCTTTTTGAGCGGTCGCTAACGGTGGATGGCGAGCTAATCTCGGATGGCCAGACCGGAGCGCAGCCGGGCACCGACCCTAACCTGATCGGAACAGATTGTGGCCTACGACCGCAGTGACCCCCGCCAATCGCTCGCAGGCTCGGCAGCCCGCAACACGGGTGCGAACGTCGCCCCGCAGTACTTCGAGTTCGACAAGCATCCGCCTGCGCAGTCGACCACTGGTGGCTCGCTGTTGTGGTGGGCCCGTAGTCAATCGTGCGTGATCAACTTCGTGCGAGCCAACGCGGGTGACCCGATCGTACGGACACGTCAGATGGATGAGTACATGGTCGTGTTCCCCAGTCGAGGAGCGACCGCAACCATCACGCACGGCACCGATGTTGTGTCCGTTGTCGGCCCGGCCGTCATGGTCATGCCACCGGGGGACACGCAGTTGGCGACCGATGTCGACGCCGATGTCATCAGAGTGTTCAGTGCCCAGTCGTCCGACCTCTGCAGCCTGTGCGAGAACAACGATTTCTATGCCACGGCCGATGCGAACGTGGCTCCATACGCGGCCTGGCCAGCACCGCCCGCTGGCTACCGCATTCGGGCGTACCCCATTGATGATGCGCCGATTCAGGCTGGCCGATTCGGTCGGATCTTCCGCTGCTCCACCATCATGATCAACTACCTCGGCGAAAATGTCGGTCCGCGCGATGCCACCAAGATGTCGCCGCATCACCACGACGACTTCGAACAGTTGTCATTGCAACTCTCGGGTGAGTACGTCCATCACATTCGCACGCCATGGACGGTCAACATGACCGAGTGGCGTGACGACGAGCACCAGTTCTGTACGTCGCCATCGGTGACGGTGATTCCTCCGCCGTCGGTCCATACATCGCAGGCGGTTGGGCTTGAGTGCAACCAGCTGATCGACATCTTCTGTCCACCGCGCTTCGATTTCTCCACTCAACCCGGATGGGTTCTGAATGCCGACGAGTACCCGGCGCCGACGGCGTAACGGACGAAGCACGGTAGTACCGTCATTTGCGTGAAGAACATGCCTCGCCTTGCTTGTGCGATTCCGATGATGTTGCTGGCTTCGTGTGCAAGCTCGACGGCAAGGTCCTCGACGACCGTAATAGCGACCGCACCCGCCGCGACAACGACCCTTGCTGCGACTGCGCCGGCGACGACCACCCCGGCGACGACGGCGGCCCCCGTCACCACAACGACGGTCGCGCCCACGACCACGACGGCGGCCCCGGCCGCATGGGCGCCCATTCCAGCCGGAAAGTTCGCGGTCGGTGTGGCCACGATCAAGGTGAACGATCCGGCCGGCGTCCGCCCGTTGACCGTCGACGTGTGGTTTCCGTTGGCCGCGTCGGTCGACAAGACGACGTTGTCGCCAGAGCGCTACTCCCTCCTGCCGGAGGTCTACTACCAGTCGTCCTCCGCCTTCGCGGCCAAGGCCGACCAGATCGCAACGACTGAGAAGTTTCCACTTGTTGTGTACTCCCACGGTAGCGGCGGGCTGCGCTACATTCACTCGTCTTACACCGAGGCCCTAGCGAG
>CAWBTA010000009.1:0-94826 GCA_963791625.1 uncultured Acidimicrobiales bacterium | reverse complement strand
GCGCCGGACCCGGCAGCTCTGCCAGGCGCCCTGGTCTCACCCGCGGCCGGATCTTTGTGTTCTGTAGGCGCTGGAGGTAGTCCCACAACCTCGGGCGACTACAGACACGCCGGACCGACGACGACCGACTAGGCAAATGCCACAGATCCCTATAAATGGACCGCGGTCATAGTCGCTGCCAGCCGGGCTCACTGGTTGCGGCGGCGTTACCATCAGCCGGATGGACGACGAGATCATCCCTTTCAAGATCGCAGTGGCCGAGGACGTGTTGGTTGATCTGCGGGAGCGGTTGGCGCGCACGCGTTGGCCCGATCAGCTTTCGGGAACGGGTCGGGAGTACGGCGCCGATCTGGCGACGGTGCAGGACCTCTGCAACTACTGGCTGCACCAGTACGACTGGCGGCCGGCCGAAGCGGCTCTGAACGTGTGGCCGCAGTTCGAGACGACCCTTGACGACACCCATGTCCACTTCATCCATGCCCGTTCGAAGCACGCTGATGCGATGCCGTTGTGCCTCACCCATGGTTGGCCGGGTTCGGTCGCCGAGTTCCTGAAGGTGCTCGGCCCGCTGACCGACCCCACCGTGTTCGGCGGTGAGGCGAAGGATGCCTTTCACGTCGTTGCGCCGTCGATGCCCGGCTACGGCTTCTCGGGCCCGACGACCCGGCGTGGCTTCGACATCGGTGAAGTTGCCAAGACCAACGTGGCGCTGATGGCGCGCCTCGGTTATGAGCGCTACGGCGCGCAGGGTGGTGATTGGGGCGCGATTGCGACGGCTCACATGGGGTTGATTGCTCCCGAGCAGTTGTTCGGCATCCATCTGAACATGGTGGCCGTCGGGCCGCCCGATCCAGCCAATCCGCTCGAGGGGGTTGAGCCTGATGAGATGGATGGTGTGACGGCCATGATGCATTTCCAGGAGCAGGAGACGGGCTACCAGAAGATTCAGCAGACCAAACCGCAGTCGCTGAGTTACGGCCTGAGTGACTCACCCGCCGGCCTCGCCGGGTGGATCGTGGAGAAGTTCCAAACCTGGACCGACAACGAGGGTGATGTGTTCTCCACCGTCACTCGTGACGAGCTGTGCACCAACCTCACGATCTACTGGGTGACCAACACCATCAACTCGTCAATGCGGCTCTACTACGAGACGCTCGGGAAGCAGTCGTCGTTCCGAACGGTCAAAGGCCGAGTTGAAATCCCGGTGGGCGCAGCCGTGTTTCCGAAAGAGCTGTACCGGCCGCCGCTGGCCTGGGCGAAGGCCCGTTTCAACATCACGCACTGGACCAAGATGCCGCATGGTGGCCACTTCGCGGCGTTGGAACATCCGGTCGAACTGGTGGATGACATCCGCACCTTTTTCCGAACGGTGCGGCCTTGAGTCTTCGGTTTCCGTCGTGGTCGGATCCGGCCCGTCCACTGGTGATGGGCATCGTCAACGTCACGCCTGACTCGTTCGCCGACGGCGGTCGCTATGACTCAACCGATCGAGCCTTGGCCCACGGTCGACGGCTGATGGCAGAGGGAGCCGACATCATCGACATCGGTGGTGAGTCAACCCGACCGGGTGCACCGGAGGTGTCGATCAACGATGAGCTTGCTCGCGTGCTGCCGGTAATCGTTGGACTTGTAGCCGACGGCGCGCTGGTGTCCATCGACTCTCGTAAGACCGAAGTGATGCGTCGAGCTATCGACGCGGGCGCCGTGATGGTGAACGACGTGGAGGCGCTGCGAGCAGACGATGCCATCGAGTTGTGCGCCGCAACCGGTGTTGCCGTCTGCCTCATGCACATGCAGGGGACGCCGCGCACCATGCAACTAGCGCCGCACTACGACGACGTCACGATCGAAGTCCGAGACTTCCTGTTGGCGCGAGCGAGGGCGTGCGAGGAGGGCGGAATCGAGCGGGATCGCATCGTGCTTGACCCCGGCTTCGGTTTCGGCAAGACCGCCGATCACAACCTCACGCTGATGCGCGAGTTCGATGTGTTGGCGCAGTGCGGCTTCCCGATTGCGGTGGGCTTCTCCCAGAAGTCGACGCTCGGCCTGATCACCGGCCGCCCAGCGGGGCAGCGCGTCGTGGCCAGCGTCGCCATGGCGCTACTGGCCGCCCAGCGAGGTGCGTCGATGGTTCGAGTACACGACGTAGCCGAAACCGTTGACGCACTCAAGGTGTGGCGAGCCGTCGCGAACGGCTGAGCGAGAACGTGACGAGCAGCTAGCGAGGTTTGACGGCTGGGAAGGTGACTTCGGCGTTGGAGAGTCGGCGGTAGGCGACGAGCTCTCGGCGGATCGGCCACCAGAGGTAGAGGAAGATCTCGGTTGGCTTCCACATGGACACCCAACCGAGTACGAGCAGGCCCTCGTGCAGCACCTGCAGCGGCGGAAACGTGCTGTCGCCGATCATGCGAGATGCGCTGGTGAAAAATGTGATAGCCACGATGCCGATAAGAAGGCTGATGCGACCGTCGCGCCACATCTCGGAGAGTCGCCGTCCCGCCGACCACTCGCGATATTCGAAGTGATCTCGTAGACCGGCGATGATGGCGTCCTCTTTACCCGCGGCGCTGCCGTCACCAATGTAGATCTCGAGCACGATCGGCTCGTCGCCGTCGATGTCCTCCGCCCACTCCTCAATCCAAAGCGCTACTTCATCGTTGAGCGACCGCTCGTGCAGTGGGCTCGGGTCCATGGGGTTGAAGATGCGTTCGATTGTGGGGACGCGCACCTGGATCGGACCCTCGTTCAGCTCACGTTGCGACCTTGGCCAAGCGCGCTGTTCCACAACCCACAGTCTCGCTGATGGTGGTGCGGCCTGGTGGCTTTGCGTGTCGGCACGGAAGGGCCGAAGCAGTGAAGGGCGCTTCGCCGCAATAGGCTCGACCAATGTTCGCTTCCACTGGCTTCAACGCGCCCATTGTTCATCGACTCGCTGGGGTGCGTTTGGAGCGGCTGGAGGAGCTGCACAACGAGCGCGATTTCGCGGCATGGACGGGCAGCATCGACCACATCAAAGCCACGCCAGGCTTCAAGCTTGGAGATTGGGGCAATGATGTGTGGCCCCGCCCGATGTCGCTGGAGGAGAACCTGGCCGACCTGGCCGAGCACCATCGCGAGTTTGATGAGCGACTGTGTTTCGCCTACTCAGTGATGCGGGATGAAGACGTCGTGGGCTGCGTCTACATCGACCCCGACGACACCGGTGCGGCCGAAGTGAAGGTACGCAGCTGGGTAGTTGCCGACGATGCCGACCTGGACCTCCCACTTGCCGTTGCCGTGAAGCGCTGGCTGCTGGAGAAGTGGCCTGTCATCAGCGTGCGTTCTGTTGGGCGTCCCGACATCTAAGCGGCCCGTTCGCGTTAGCCGCACGGCGACGTGGCCGCCGTGGTAGCCGACAGACGGGCGTAGAATACACGTGTGGATGTGTACCCGCTCGACCTTGTCGATGAAATGTTCGACCTGGCTGTCGAACTTCGGCGTGGGCGCGCCCGCCGCGAGTGTCCCGACCTCGATGAAGCGGCGATCGACGCCATCGTCGATGCATGGCTGGTTTCGCGGCCGTCGGCACCATTGGGTGACAGCGCCGGTACCGCTGGCACATGGCCTCGTCGATGACGGCACTGCTTGATTCGCTGGCAGCGGCAGCTGCCGACCTGAGCGACCTGAAACGGCCCTTTGCTCTCATCGGTGGATTAGCTGTGTCACTTCGAGCAGAACCGCGTTTCACCCGCGATGCCGACATGGTCGTTTCGGTGTCCTCCGATAACGAGGCCGAACTGACCGTGAACGCTCTGATCACGCGGGGATACTCGGTCGACACAGTTGTGGAACAGACAGCGACTGGCCGGCTGGCCACCGCGCGGCTGCGATCTCGCATCGTCAACGGTGTCATAGTCGACCTACTGTTCGCATCGAGCGGCATCGAAACGGAGATTGCCGAAGCGGCGGAGCACCTTACGGTGGCCCGTCAGCTCCACATGCCTGTCGCACTCGTCGGCCACCTGATCGCGCTGAAGCTGCTGTCACAGGATTCCGAACGGCGGCGTCAGGATCTGATTGATCTTGACGCACTGAAGGCAGTTGCGACTGACGCCGATTGGCATCTCGCCGAGACAGCGTGCAAGTTGATCACCGCACGTGGCTTTCAGCGAGATCGCGATCTGGTCGGTTCACTTGCGAGCTTTCGGACCTCCTCAGAGGGCGACGGACGCCATTTCACGCACGAGGTGGAGTAGCGCCTCAACTCGAACGATCTCGGAGTTCGTGAAACGAAACGACGATGCCCGGCCGACGAAGGCAACGCGGGTGGGTTGGAGCGCATCATCGGGCACGGCCAGGATCCATGATGACTCGGGAAGGCCCTCGCTCATCGACGTTGGGGGAGTGGCCAACTGCACGTAGGGCGCGCCGCGTTCCATGGAGAGGCGGCCGACCTCATGCTGCATGGCTTCATCGATGGTCGCGATCCAGGCGACCGATGACGTGCAAAGTTCGGCCAGAGCACGAGCGAGTTCCAACCCGCCGTCCATCGCACCGGATCGCACGAGTGATGTCGCCCACCGCAACGCACGCACGATGCTGTCGGATGCGAGCGCCGCTGACGTAGATGAAAGCAACGTGCCCGCGTCATGCTCGCGGAGGTCACTGGCCAACTCGGCCGGTGTCCAGTCCGGCGGCAGCATCACGATGATTTCGTCGACCGCCTGCTGACCCTCCACCTCGTGGATGTCGACGGACACGACGTTGCCGCCATGATTGCCGATAATCGAGGCCACATTGGCGAGCGCGCCAGGGCGGTTCGGCAGTTCGACGCGGATGCGGTACGGAACGTTGGTCATCCTCGAATTCTGAGGCCCGCTCGTTTCGTGCAGGTTTCCGATCTGCGAAATGCCGGATCAGTTTCCGGCAACAAGCGCCGGTGCGGGTATCGCGGAAATGAAGACAGGCTCACTCACGGCAATGGGTCTCGCGCGGCGGCTGCGCCGAAGTTGCCCCATCCGCCTTCGACGCCTTCGACGAGCGCGTTCGAGAGAGAACGTAACTTGCTGTTTGGTCGGCCGTTTCTGTCGCGTCGAAGCGATGTTGCCCACTGGCGAGCGATCTACGGCCAGGTCCCTGTCTATCCGGGCGCGACAAAGACGCGTGAGGTTGTGGAGGAGGATAGGGAAGACGGCGTTCCGCGAGGCTCGTACAGCCTGCAGCTCTTCTATGAACTGCCGGCTTCAACCTCCTCGTCCGAGGTGTTGGCGTTCCACCGCTCGCACCTACCGTCCGGATGGACGCCGGCATCGACCGAAACATGCCGCGGGAGCGAACTGCAGTATGCGCCGCCGATGACGGCTCCCGGAGGTGCCGTCATCACAACGCAGACGACGAACCCGCCACTTGTCATCATGCAAGAGCGGACGGAGCTGACGGCATTCGTGGACGGCAAGGACGGTCTACAGGGCCGAGACGTGGAGGGGGTTACGTTCTCTCTCGAACGCGCCGGCCAGCGCAAGTTGCTTCACGTCATGACACCCACGCTCCGCTGTGGTGTTCCCGAGGCCGATTGGGACGACAGTGCGAAGTTTGACGCGCCGTAGCTCGGGGCCGGGCTCATGCTCCGAGCGTCGCAGTGACACACCTTTGTGATCCTGGTGTTGCTGTACGACATCAGAATCACAAAAGTGGATGGTTCAGGCCAGGGGGGCGCAGTCGTTGCCGCAGGCGGAGGCGTCGGCGGAGGGTTCGGCGTTGCGGTGGCGTACGCCGTTGGAGGGGGTGATGGTGATGACCGCTCCACCACCGTCGGACTCGCCGGTTACGGCAGCTGATCCATCCACGATCAGGCTGTAGCCGCCCGGCTCAACGGGAGGCCACAGCAACGAGACGAGTGGCTGGATGCCGATGTTGGCACCGGTGCGCTTGCCGACACTGGCCACGAGCTGATCGTCGCTCCAGGACAGCGGAACCGACACACAACGAGGCCTGCCATCACCTCCTGCGGACAGGAGATAGGCGACCGTGCCGAACTCGTCGAGGGCGGCGTGGAGTTGGTCGAGGGCAACGGGAACGCTCATGTCCGGACCGTACCGCACCGCGCCGGCACGGTGTCGTTCGACACCGGACGGTGCCCGGATCGCCTGTGGCGTCTAGAATTTACGGCTTGTGATTACTGTCAGCGGACTCAGCAAAGCCTTCGGGGCAAAGGTGCTGTTTCGCGACGTCACCATCACCCTCGCTCCCGGTCGCCGCACCGCCCTTGTGGGCAATAACGGAGCGGGCAAAACCACTCTCATCGAGATCCTGCTGGGCGAGCAACAGCCTGACTCCGGCGAGGTGCATCGGCCCAAGGGGATGCAGATCGGCTACCTACCCCAGGAGCTCACCGAGATCAGCCAGGGCAGCGTGCTCGACACGGTCATGGGCGGCGCCACCGAGGTTGCCGAACTCGAAGTTCGCCTCGCCGATCTTGCTCAGCGCATCGCGACCACGACCGGTGACGAGCACGACAAGGTGATGGAGCAGTACGGCGACGCGCAGCACCGGTTCGAAACGCTTGGCGGCTACGCCATCGAGTCCGAGGCCCATTCGATTCTGGCCGGCCTCGGTTTCGACAGCGAAGACAGCAGCCGTCCGTTACGAGAAATGTCCGGTGGTTGGCGCATGCGCGCTGCGCTCGGTCGACTGCTGCTCGCCAAGCCCGATGTGTTGATCCTCGACGAACCAACCAACCATCTCGACACCGACTCAGTCACCTGGCTGGAAGACACGCTCAAGGAGTACCCGGGCGCAGTGCTTTTCGTCAGCCACGATCGCGACTTCATCGACAACGTCGCCAACCGGGTGATCGAACTGGCTTTCCTTACGGCCACCGAATACGTCGGCGGGTTCGCCGAGTTCGTGGTCGAGCGCGAGGAACGACTCCAGCGACTCGAATCGTTGCGCGCGCAACAAAACAAAGAAGTGGCCAAGATCGAGCAGTTCATCGAACGGTTCCGGTACAAGGCCACCAAGGCGAAGCAGGCGCAGAGCAGAATCAAGACGCTGGAAAAGCTGGAAAAGATCGAAGTCCCGACGCAGAAACAGTTGGTCACCAAGTTCGGCTTCCCGGATCCGCGTCGCTCCGGTCGTGAGGTGGCCGAGATGGAGGACATCACGCTTGGCTACGACGGTGTGCCGGTCGTATCGCATGTGAACCTGGTGATCGAGCGCGGTCAAAAAGTGGGCATCGTCGGGCCGAACGGGGCGGGCAAGACCACCCTCATCAAGCTCCTGCTCGGCCAGTTGCAGCCAATGGCGGGGCACTGGCAGCTCGGGAGCAATGTCGACATCGCCACGTTCGCCCAGCACCAGGTTGAAGGACTCGACTTTCTGTGCACACCCATCCAGGAACTGCAGAAGGTCGCTCGTGCCGACGAGAAGCGCAATCTGCGCACGGTGCTCGGCAGCTTCGGCTTTTCGGGTGAGGCGGCCGAGCGGCTGATCGGCGATCTGTCCGGCGGCGAGCGCACTCGACTCGCGCTGGCAAAGGCTCTCTTGAATCCGGTCAACCTGCTCATCCTGGACGAGCCGACGAACCATCTCGACCTCGCCAGTTGTGACCTGCTGGAAGATGCCCTACGCGCCTACCCGGGCACGGTGCTGCTGATCAGTCACGACCGCTACCTGGTGCGTGAGGTGTGCGATGCGCTGGTATCGGTCCGCCATGGCAAGGTGAAACTGCACATGGGCGTGGATGACGCCGTGCTGTCGCCCCGCACTTCCGGAGGCTTGTCGAGCCACTCTGCCCCGGCGCCCAAGACTGTCGCCAAAGCGGCCGCGCCGGTCGTTGTCGACAAGCGCACCGATGCCGAGAAGCGCAACCAGCGTCACGTCGCTACTCGTGATCTGATCAAGAAGATCGACAAGCTCGAAAAAGATCTTGGCAAAGCTGAGGCGGATGTCCTGTCGTTGCATCGCCAACTGGCCGACCCAGCCATCTACGAAGACAAGGCCAAGGTCAAAGAGTTGGTCGAGCAGCATGAGAAGGCTAAAACAAAAGCGGCCACCCTCTCCGATGAGTGGGTGGCCGCAGGCGAGGAACTTGAGCGCATCGAGCGCAAGTTCGCCTAACGAGGGGTTCGGTGGGTCGGACCGGGCGCAGTCCGACCCACCAGACTGCTATGCCGGGGGGAGAAGCACCGAGTCGATGACGTGGATGATGCCGTTCGACGTCGCAATGTCGGTCTTGGTGACCTTGGTGGTGGCGTTGAGCATCACGTCGGCGCCCTTGACCTCGATGGCGACGTCCTTGCCGTTGACGGTTTTGGCCGTCTTCAGCTTGACGACGTCCGCGGCAGCAACCTCGCCCGAAACGACGTGGTAGGTGAGGATGCCAGCAAGCTTGGCCTTGTTCTCGGGCTTGAGCAGGTCATCGAGCGTGCCCGCCGGGAGCTTGGCGAACGCGTCGTCGGTCGGAGCGAACACCGTGAACGGTCCGGGGCCTTTCAGCGTGTCGACGAGGCCGGCTGCAGTCAGAGCAGCAGCGAGCGTCTTGAACGAACCGGCGGCAACGGCCGTGTCGACAATATCGACGGGCTTGGTGGCGGCCGGCGCGGTGGTTGCAGGCGCGGCGGTGGTGGCCGGGGTTGCGGCCTTGTCTGAACCGCACGCTGCAGCACTCAGGACGAGTCCGACAACGAGGACTCCGGAGGAAAGGGATTTTCTCAGCATTTGTTCACCTGTGGGGGATCGGTGGCGGGGAATACAGCCGGGGTGCGTTCGTCGCTGCTTGCGAAGCGGATTGGTCGGATCCGAAAATTTTTCGGCATCGCGCCTGTCGCCCCCACGTTGGTTGACCTCCATGAGAGGTGTGCATAGCCTGAGAGTCCGATCTAGGAGGCAGAGATGACATCGCTGGTAGACCGTCCGAATACGGCACTCGTCGTGATTGATATGCAGCGAAATGTCGTTAGCAATGCGCACGACGTCGACCGAGTGGTGTCGAACATCAACACGCTCGTCGACAAGGCCCGCACCGAGCACGTGCCGGTCATCTGGGTGCAGCATTCCGATGACGACATGCCCCAGGGGTCAGAGGGATGGCAGTACATTCCCGAACTCACCAGGCACAGTGACGAGCCGCTCGTGCACAAGCGCTACGGAGATTCCTTCGAGGAGACCGACCTCGAATCCCTGCTCTCCGAGCGCGGCGTCGGTCGCCTCATTGTCACCGGCGCGCAGACCGACGCCTGTATCCGCTCGACCCTGCATGGTGCGTTGGTTCGTGGCTACGACGCCACCCTTGTCGAGGACGCCCACACCACCGAGGACATGCGCGAGTGGGGCTCGCCGGTCGGGCCCGATCAGGCCATTGCCTACACGAACCTGTACTGGAAATACTCCTCAGCGCCCGGCCGCAAGGGCGGCACCGTACCCACGGCCGAGGTCGATTTCGCCGGTACCTGACGAGTCTTTAGCGTCGGCATGCTGTAGTCGGGTGTGAAGAAGCGGCGCTGCGTTTCGGTGTCCTGTTAGAGGCGCCGGGTGTCGGCACGTTTCGCTTTCAGGCGCGGCTGCGCTCGTCACCCCGGGTAGGTCGATCTGGCCACGCGAGGCGACCTCCCCATTGACGCCGTTGCTCGATGATTCGACGACGGTTGGCTTGGAGATATCTCGCCGTCCTTGCCTGTTGAAGTTTCACCATGGGGTCAGTATGACGAGGGGGTATGACACGGTTCCGACGGCTGACGGGCTGAAACCGAATCCCCCTGGCGTCGTGCTCGATCGACATCCATGCCTGATCGGTTGAACAACTCCAGTGCCGGCAGCCCCTCGATCTCAGCTGTTTCGGGAACGAGTTTGTCGAGCACGGTGGTGCGGGACGGCATCGATCCGATCGGCGAGCGGCTCGTAGAAGCGCTATGAGCTTGGCTGGTCGCCGAGGCCGTCGTTGAAGGCCTTGTAGACCTGGTAGATCTCCTTGCACTTCTGGCAGAGGGGGTGCTTACCGGGGTCGCGGGAGGGGACCCAGCGGTGGCCGCACAATGCTTCGAGCGGGGAACCGTAAATCCGCGCTTCCAGCACTTTCGCTGCAGCGTTCTCACCAGGCTCGGTTTTGACGATGTGGGACACAACGGGTTCGCCGGTTTCGAGTTCGTACTCGGTACGTTCCTCGATGCGGGTTGAGGTATCGGTCATGCGAACTCCTTTAGGCGAGCGACCAGCATGTCGAAGGCGGCATCGTTGCGACCACCCTCAGGAATGATGACATGCGCGAACCGTTTGCTGGGTTCAACAAACTGCTCGTGGCTCGGGCGAACGGTGGACAAGTACTGGTCGATCACGCTTTCGGGCGTGCGGCCGCGCTCGGCCACGTCTCGACGCAATCGACGAATCAGCCGTACGTCAGCGTCGGTATCGACGTACACGCGCAGGTCGAACAGCGAACGCAGTTCGGCTTCGTAGAGCACAAGGATGCCCTCAACACACACGACTCGGGCCGGTTCAGTACGCGTCACATTGGCCGACCGATTGAAGTCGGCAAAGTCGTAGACCGGGATGTCGACCGACCGACCATCGAGCAAGGTGCGCAGATGATCCCGCAACAGTTGCCAGTCGAATGCGTCGGGGTGGTCGTAGTTGATCTCGGCCCGCTCGGCGAGGGTCAGATCGGTGCGATCGCGGTAGTACGAGTCAAGCTTCACCAACGCGAAATGGGACGGGTCGAGGGCGTCGGCAAGGCGGTGCGCAACGGTTGTCTTTCCCGAACCGGTGCCACCCGCAATGGCAAGGATGAAGGGGCGTTCGCGCATGACGGACCACGCTAGCGGCCAGCAGGCGACGAGATAGAGTGACCCCCATGGCCGTTTACGAATACCGCTGCAAGACCTGTGATGCCTCCTTTGAAATGCGTCGGGCGATGAGCGAATCCAACGACCCGGCCACCTGCCCCGACGGCCATCAGAACTCGATGCGAAAGCTCTCGGCGTTCGCATCGGTCGGTGCGGCCTCGACCCCGGCTGCAGCGGCACCTCGGCCGTCGGGTGGCGGTTGCGGCGGCGGATGCGCCTGCCACTGACCGCGTGACCGTCTACGTAGACGAATGCCGCTGGTGGTGGCGCGGTCGTCAGTGGTGCCATTTGATCAGCGACACCGACCTGCTGGAACTGCACACCGTCGCCAGAAGCGCAGGCGTGCCACGTTGGGCCTTTCAGGGCGATCACTACGACCTCCATGTTGGCGTGCGCGAGATGGCGATCCGCGCTGGCGCGATCGTTGTGACGAGCCGCGAGGTTGTCGTGCTGCTGCGTGACTCCGGCCTGCGCATCACACCGGCGCAACGTCGCGCGATGAGCAACACGTAGCGGTGCCGTTGCCGTGCCGCCATAACTCGCGGGCATCGGTGGCTTCGGCCAGAGAGGAAGCCCGGCCGGCGTCGACTAAGAACCAATCGATCAACTCAACACCGATCAGATCGAACTGCTCTCGGCTGTCGAGGAAGGCAATCTGTTCGAGGGCGCTCGGCAGGTAACCGCCGCCGGGTGAGCAGCAGGCCAACACCACAGCCCGAACCCAGGGGAGCTCTGCGCAGACTCGGGTAATTGAGGCGGTGAGCTCGGGCAAGTCTCGGGGCGCGTCGGTCACCACGAAAGCCGATTGGCCACGGTGGTTGGCATCAAGCAGAAGGCATACCACTTCGGGCCGAGGCGGATGACTGGCAAGCATGAGGACGACGTCGAGCGCGGCGGTGGGACAGCACAATGGTGCAGGCATGGAACCCCCTGAAGGGAGAGATGAGCGTTCAGAGGGGAAGTTCTCTGAACTGTACAGAGGGGCTGTGACACAATTCGGTCGTGAGCGCGAAGAAGAAAAGGGTGGACGGGTTACCGAGTCCCCCAAGAAGAAACTCCGGTCCATCGCCGAGGGTCTGGCCGACGAATTCATCGCCGCGGGATGGGAGGAAGCCGACGACGATGATGTCGCCGGGATCAACTCCCACATCATTCCGCTGTCGACGGTCTGCACCTGCACCGTCGAGGAAACAGCCGACCTGATCGCGTCGGTCGCCAGCACCCCCGATGCACCGAGGCAGGCCGTGGCCATCATGCTGCACGACGGTCCGGCTTACACCGCGCTCATCTGGCCGGGCGCGGCGTAACTTCCTGCGATGATTGTTGCGAGGATTGGCGCACTCGTCGCTGGCGTAGCCCTGGTTCTGTTCACGGTGGCGTCCGCCATCAAAACGGTGGTGGTGCCTCGCGCCCTTCCGTCGTTGATCACCCGCAAGCTGTTTCGTACGATGCGTCGGGCCTTCAATCTGGTCGCCCATCCAAAGCACAGTTACGCCCACCGCGACCGGATACTGGCGTACTTTGGACCGGTCACTTTGATCATGCTGCCGGGTGTGTGGGTACTGCTCACCGCGCTTGGATTTACCGGGGTGGTGTGGGGGCTCGGCGGCGTGTCGCTTCGCACCGCCTTCCTTACCAGCGGCTCATCGATCCTCACTCTTGGCGTCGTCTTCCAGAAGGATCTGCCGCATGCCGGTGTGGCCTTTGTCGAAGCCATCTTTGGCCTCGGCCTGGTATCGCTGATGATCTCGTATCTGCCCACCATGTACACGTCGTACAGCCGTCGTGAGCAGCTCGTGGCGCTGCTTGAGGTGCGCGCCGGCCTGCCGCCGTCACCAGCCGAACTACTGGCCCGCTACCACCGCATTGGTTGGCTGGCCAACATCAGCGAAGAGCTCTTGCCGCCATGGGAGATTTGGTTTGCCGATATCGAGGAAAGCCAC
Source organism: uncultured Acidimicrobiales bacterium (assembly GCA_963791625.1). Taxonomy (GTDB): domain Bacteria; phylum Actinomycetota; class Acidimicrobiia; order Acidimicrobiales; family Ilumatobacteraceae; genus JANMCE01. Next base: position 82,066 of record CAWBTA010000009.1, on the reverse strand, counting down.
AGCAGCCACCCGGCACTGGTGTACTTCCGCAGCCCGCACAGTGAACGCAACTGGGTGACCGCTGCCGGCATCGTGCTCGACACAGCTGCCTTGCTGTTGGCGGTCGTCGACGTGCCTTGGTCGCCGCGGGCTGCGCTCGTTATCCGCAGCGGCTCGCTTTCATTGCGGAGAATCTCGGGCACATTCCGTATCCCTTTCGACCCCGACCCGAGACCCGATGACCCCATCACCATCTCACGTCGTGAGTTCGACAATCTTTGCGTTGAGCTCGTGGCCGCCGATGTGCCGCTGAAGGCGGATCGCGATCAGGCCTGGAAGGACTTCGCCGGTTGGCGGGTCAACTATGACCCGGTGCTGGTCGGTTTGGCTCGCATGGTGGTGGCGCCCCCGGCTCGCTGGTCGAGCGACCGACCGCTGGGGCTACCGGGAGACGGCAATGGCAATGACGACGCTGGCAACAGCAACCAGAAGCGGCGTCAGTTGAGTGAGCTGTTTCGACACGACCGGCCTCGGTGACAACAAGATCGCCCCACAAATTGCGCCACCTACGAGCCCGCCGAGGTGACCGCCAATGGAGATCCCCGGCACGGAGAAGGTGATCACGAGGTTGATCAGGAGCGTGGCGCCGAGGCCGCTGCGCATGATGCTGAGGCCTCTGGCCCGCATGCCGAGCGCTAGGCAGCCGAGCAGGCCGAAGATAGCCCCTGATGCACCAGCCGTTGGGTTGTATCCCGAAGGGCCGCTTATCTTCTGCAGCACTAGTACGCCGGCAGATCCTGCGAGCAAGGACGCCAGATAAACTCCCACAAATCGCGCCCGGCCGAGCCCATTTTCGAGAGCACGACCCAGCTGGAACAACGCGAACATATTGAACGCCAGATGGATGAGGCCGAAGTGGAGGAATCCGCTGGTGAGCAGCCGCCAGTAGTCGCCACGAAAGACGTCCGGAAGATCAACGACGAAACGGTCGCTGAAAGTGTCATTGCCTCCGCTCAGTGATTGGCCCTTGCTTGCAATCACGCCCACCACAAACACAGCGATGTTGATTCCCATCAGGACCATGGTGGCGAGGTTGCCGCCGCGAGTTGCGCTCCAGCGGCGGATGCGTTCGGCTGCGGGCGGCATGGCGGCCTTCACGCAGTCGACGCAGTGCGAGCCGACCGACGCGGGTATGAGGCACTCGGGGCAAGCGGGCTTGCCACATCGGGTGCAGGAGCGGCCGGTGGGGCGATCGGGGTGGCGGTAGCAGACGGGAGACACAGTGACGGGCAGGCTAACGGGCAATCGGGCGGTTTGGCGCGCTATGCCGTTGCGGTGCCGGTAATGGCAACGTGGCGAATACCCGGATTCTGCAATCCGGCGATCGCGTCAGCCGGATCCATGCCCGCCAAGATGCCAGACGATGACGTCAGGACGAACAGCGAGAAGATATAGCGATGCGTCCCCTGAGGCGGACACGGTGCGAACCAGCCGAGCGTCGGCGAGCTGTTCAACGTCTGCACCGTGCCTCGCGGGATCTTGCCTTGTGACAGTCCGGGGGTAGCAGGATCGATGCCGCCCAGAATCCAATGCACGAAACCGGACGCGTCGGCGTCGGTGACGGTGAGTACAAGTTCGGTCGCATCGGCGGGAATGTTGGTCCACGTGAGATCTGGTGAAAGGCCCTTGCCCTTGCAGGTGGAATCGGGCGGCAATGGTCCGCCGTCGACCCAGGAGCCGCTCAGACTGAGCGCGGTCGTGGAAATTTCGGCTGGCAGGCTGTCCAGCGATTCGACGGGAGCGTCCTGACCGGGGGCCAGCGTGGTGACGGGAAGAGTGGTGGGGACCACAATCGACAGAGTCTGGTCCGGTGAAGCAGGCTTGAGGGCGCGCCCGTCGCTCTTGCAACTGACCAGGACCGTCACACTGCCCAGAGCCACAAGGATCGTCACAACTCGGTTCACGAGTGGTGAACTCTAGGCGGCTTTCGCTGATGCGGGTGGGCACTCCCGTTGCGAAGCATATGAGCCGATTCCGGCCGTGGCCGATAATCTGAGCACCTATGGCTGCTGATCTTCGCCTTTTGTCCGTGCACGCCCATCCCGATGATGAGGCTTCCAAAGGCGCGCCATCGGTGGCGAAATATGTAGCCGAGGGAGCCGAAGCCGTTCTGGTGTGCTGCACCGGCGGCGAAGAGGGTGACATCCAGAATAAAAGTCTGCTGGAGGAAGGAGGCGCCTTCCACGGTCTCGATGAGGCCGCCATCAAGGTCAAGATGGCCGAGCTGCGCCCCTATGAGTTGGCTCGATCGGTTGAGATCATCGGCTTCACCGAATGCATCATGCTCGGCTACCGGGACTCAGGCATGAAGGACACGCCGCCCAACGACCACCCCGAGTGCTTCTGGCAGGCCGACCTCGACGAAGCCACCGGTCGCCTCGTCGCCATCATTCGTCGCACCCGCCCGCACGTGCTGTTGACCTATAACGATGATCAGCAGGGCTACCCGCACCCCGATCATGTGCGAGTACACGACATCACTGCGCTGGCGTGGGATCGAGCGGGTAGTGCCGACTGGTATCCCGAGCACGGCCAACCGTGGACGCCACTCAAGCTGTACTACACGCTGTGGAGCCGTGATCGCATGCTGAAGATCCACCACGCGCTCATCGCCAAGCTCGGCAAGAGCCCGTTCGAGGACGCCTGGTTTGACCGTCCGAATCAGGACGACCGCATCACCACCAAGGTGCCCATTGCCGACTACATGTGGGCCCGCACCCAGTCGTTGCTGGCCCATGCCACCCAGATCGATCCCAACGAAGGTTGGTGGTTCGGGCTGACCGACGAGGAATTGATCGAGCTTCACCCCTGGGAGGACTGGGTGCTGGCCGACAGCCGTGTCGGCATGCCCGCCGTGGGCGAAATGGAAGCAGACCTGTTCGCCGGCATCCGCGAGATGGTGCGCTCATGACGGTGCAGTACCGCATCATCCACGGCAAGAAAGACGAACAGGTCATGGGCCCCGATGATGCCGACGTCGTCATCTCCATCGAGGCCGCCGACGCGGCGATGGACCCGAACGTCGCCTACATGCGCGGCAAGCTCAAGGTGGTTGGCCATACCGGCAAGTTCTTCGACGCCCTCAAATCGGGAGAAGTCGCCGCCGCGCTGAAGACCAAACGTAGCTAGGCGCGCATCGCGTCGCGCAGCGCTCGGTAGCCGATCATCACGGCGCCGGACGCAGTTATCGCCTGGCGCAGCGCCTCGTCATGCACCACGAGGTTGTAGTCGTCGATCCAGCCCTGCGCGTCGGTGGACATGGCGCGAACCTCGGCCGTGTCGATGGCGGGCTGCACATGGATCTCGGTGACGCCGGGCGACAGGTTGGCGAGCTCGGCCAGAATGCGATCGCGGCTCGGCGCCTTCCAGGTGTGATTGAACGAATCGGGAAACACGATGCCTTCTTCGGCGGCGAGCTTTCGGAACGGGAATCCGGCCTGCTGCTCGCTGATGGACGACGGCAGTCGGATGGGTAACCGAAACTCGCACGCAAGATCGATGTAGATGTCGAAGAACTCGGGCCGCAAGGTGATCGAGGTGAGGTGGGGCGCCAGGTGGGTGACGTCGATGCCCCACGCCAAGGTGCGCTCGATCTGAGCCCGGCATTCCCGTCGTACTTCTTCGGGGTCGGCGTGTTCCCACAAGTCATCGATGGTGCGGGGGAAACCGCCCTCGCCCGACAGCAAGGAGGGTGCGTGGGTGAGCGGCCCCCAACGGTAGAACTCGTTCTCGGCGTTGAGCGTGAGATGTACGCCGATGTCCTCGCCGTTGTACAGGTGGGCCGCGTGTCGGGCCCAGGGCGCCGGCACCATCAGCGACGAACACGTCGCGGCGCCATCACGCAAGGCCTCGTACACCGCGATGTTGGCGGCATGACACGACCCGAGGTCGTCGCAACTCAAAATCACCAGCTTGGTGCCGGTTGGGTGGCCAAGCCGTTCAACGAGCGATGTCATTGCCTGGCATGTTATCTACAGTGGCTCCACAGGCCGCGGCCCGCCGCTTCGGCTTGCTTGGCGGCTTCATGGAAGTCGGTGGCGTGCGCTGTGTTCGGCTTGAACGCCATCTCCCTGGCGTCGCCCTGACGCAGCAGTTCGAGGTTGATGAAGAGGCCATCATCGGTGCGATAGATGTAGGCGAGCAGACGGTTGTAGGCGTCCCTCGCCTCGATGTCGCGCTCGAGGCGCACGGCCGTTCCGGGGGGCAGGAGGGTCTTGGTCAGCTGGCTGGCCTCAGGGCCGTAGCACTCGATCGGCCAGTTCTGTTTCACCGTTTCGGGGGTGTTGATACCAAGGAGGCGCACGTTCTCCTCTTTGCCGTCGATACTCACGATAACGGTATCGCCGTCGACGACCTTTAGAACGACCGCCTCACCGGTCGGCATCGGCTTGGGCGTGGATCGACAGCCAGCCAGCAGCGCAACGAGCACCAGTGCAACGCGGTACATGGGGACCTCCGACGAGCGCATGAGGAGGCGGGTGACCGCGAGTGGTTGCAGATTAGATGCCGAAGGTGCCGGCGTCCACGGCGGCGACATCTTCGGCGGCGCCATCAATGGTGACAACGGCGGCGCGGCGGCGTCCTTCGAGGTACAACAGCAGCTCCACCGGTTCGCCCGTGATCATCACGGTGGCGCCCTTCCCGAATGTCTTGGAGCCAGCGGTGGTGCCGGTGGCGACCAGCTTGAGGGCTCGCCCGGTCTTGGCCTTGCGGACCATGAGCGGGCCCAGGCGGGACAGTGCCTTCCACGCCTCGGCCTGGAGGTCACCTCGGTCGCTGCGAGGCGCATCACCGTTGGCCCGGCGGACATCTTCGTAATGGACGAGGTACTCCACGAAACTCATGGCCGACCGCACGGCGGGGATCGACAGCGGTCCGAGCGGCGGCGTTCGCACTCGGGCGAGAATGTCCTCGTAGGGCCGCTTCATTTCTTTCGCCATCAGCTTGTCGGTGAAGCTGGCGAACGGGCCGCCGAAAATGATGCCGGGGCCAGCCCGCAGATCGCGTTCACGAATGGCCAGGTGGGCGGCGAGGTGGCGGGTGGTCCAGCCCTCGCACAGCGTCGGTGCGTCGGGGCCGAGCTCGGCCATCAGGTCAACCAGGTCGTGGCGTTCGCGCAGATCGAGATCGGTCATCGGCCCAAGGGTATCGGCGTCCCACTCGGATAGGGCTTTACTCGGGCACGTCGCCCGTAGGCCCGTTAGCGTTCGGCCATGGCTTCGTTCGTCCCGCTCACCTTCCTTCCCGACGGCATCGATCGAGCGGCGGCACGATGGCTGGCGGTACGCGGCGCCAAGGTTTTCGTGACCGATGCCCCGTGCTTTGGCGGCGATCATCACTTCCTGGGGCTGCTTGACGGGCAGCCGGTCTTCGCCGAGGACGTTGGTGATCACCACGAGGATGACGGTGCGTTCATCGACCTGTTCTCGCTTTTCACTCGCCTACCCGAGGTCGAATGGATGCTGGCCGGCCGGGCCGTGCAGATCGTCGACTGGGCCCGTACCCACCGGTTTTGCGGACGGTGCAGCACCCCGACGATCGCCAACCCGAATGACCGCTCGATGAAATGCCCGGCCTGCGGGCTGCCCGCCTACCCGCGACTCGCCCCGGCCATCATCACCCTGGTTACCCGGGGCGACGAGGCGCTGCTCGCTCGTGGTGTGAACTTCCGCAACCCGACGTACTCGGCGCTTGCTGGTTTCGTAGAAGCGGGCGAGACGCTGGAGCAGGCTGTTGCCCGCGAGGTCTTGGAGGAAGTGGCGATCGAGGTCGGCAACATCCGCTACGTGTCGAGCCAGCCGTGGCCTTTCCCACACTCGCTCATGCTCGGCTTCGAGGCCGACTACGTGTCGGGTGACATCGTGTGCGATCCGTCGGAGATCGTCGACGCCAACTGGTACACCCGTGACCAACTGCCCAACATCCCACCCGGGATTTCGATTGCCCGCAAGCTGATTGACCGGTGGGTGGCGGGCGAGCGATAACGCTCGAACGACGGCTCGCCGATAGCGTGGGCCCCGTGCGTTCGGCCCGGATCGATGACCTGTCGGCGGGTACGGCATTCGGCTTTACCGAACTGCTCAGGATCCTCGAAACCGACCACGTCGACGAGGTTCGTCACGTGCTGGCCGCCGCCGAAGAAGCGGCCCAGCATGGCAACTGGGTGGTGGGTTTCGTCGCGTATGAAGCCGCGGCTGCGTTTGATCCGGCCTTCACGGTTGTGGCCGCTCCCGGCCAGCCACTGGTTCGGTTTGCCGTGTTCGCTCGACGGGACGCGCTGCCCAGCTTGGATACGGCGAACGCGCCGAAGCATCGCATCACGGACCTTCAACGGTCGGCGGGCACGATGCCGTATGTCGAAGCCGTCGACGTGATTCGTCACCGTATTGAACGGGGCGACGTCTATCAGGTCAACCACACCGACCGACTGCACGGAACTCTGCTGGGCGACCCGTTCGACCTCTATGTGTCGATGGCCTTGGCGCAGCGCGGCGCCTACAACGCCTACCTCGACTTCGGCGATCAGATCATCGTGTCGGCATCTCCGGAGTTGTTCCTTCGCTGGGATGGCGACACCCTGTCGGCCAAACCAATGAAGGGCACGGTCGTGCGCGGCCGACGGCAAAGCGACGACGCCGTTCGCCGCCGCGAGCTGCTGGAAGACCCGAAGCAGCGTGCCGAGAACGTGATGATCGTCGACCTGCTCCGTAACGACCTATCACGCGTGGCCAAGGTCGGCAGCGTGCGGGTGCCGTCGCTCTTCGAAGCCGAACGCTACGAGACCGTTTGGCAGCTGACATCGACTGTTGCGGTGACGCCGAAGCCGAAGACGATGCTGGTGGATGTCTTCGCGGCCGCGTTTCCGTGTGGTTCGATCACGGGCGCCCCGAAGGCGTCGGCCATGTCCATCATCGCCGAGCTCGAAGGCCGACCACGCGGCGTGTACTGCGGTGCCATCGGTGTGCTGGCCCCGCCAGGCCACGGCGTCCGGGCAACGTTCAGCGTTGCTATTCGCACCGCAGTGATCGACTCGGCAAGCCAGCGCCTGACCTACGGCGTAGGCGGTGGTATCACCTGGTCGTCGGACCCGGTCGCCGAGGATGCCGAGGTGGTGGCCAAGGCCCGCGTGCTGTCTGAACGCCGTCCGCCCATGCAGTTGTTGGAAACCATGTATCTCGGTCCGAACGGCGTTCGCAACCGATCATTGCATCTGCAACGACTTCTGGACTCGGCTGCGTGGTTCGGCTTCGAAGCCAACGAAACTCAGATCTCCCATGAAATCGACAGGCTCGGCGCACCGATCGAACCGCACCGGGTGCGACTGCTCCTTGATCGGGGCGGCAACCTGACGGTCGAGATGTTCCTGCTTGGCGATGCGCCCGCGGTGGTGCACGTCGTGGTCGACAATCACATCGTGCGGTCCGACGATGTGTTCTGCCTGCACAAAACCACCAACCGATCGGTGTACGAGGCTGCGCAGGCCCGGCATCCGGGCGTGGACGATGTGATTCTGATCAATGAACGGGGCGAGGTAGTGGAGACCACCATCGCCAATCTGCTCTATCGATTGGGCGATTCGTGGTTCACGCCACCGCTGTCGAGCGGTGGTCTGGACGGGATCGGCCGTGCCGTCGAACTCGCCAGTGGTCGGGTGTCCGAGCGGGTGCTGTTCGCAGCCGAACTGTCGGCCTGTGATGAGTTGGCGGTCGTCAGCTCGCTGCGTGGCGTTCGTCGGGCCTACGATCGTTGCAAACGCAATGATTTAACCGGCACCGAATCCGCCTCCCCCGCCTCCGCCTCCGCCACCACCCGAGAATCCGCCTCCCGAACCCGAGCTGGTGTTGGCCGGCGTCATGGCGGCAGTAGCGGCCGAGCCCCACGAACCGGGGAAGTTGTCCATCGAGGTACCCATGTCGCTGCGGCCGCCGATCGGCACCCACCAGGGCGCAAAGCCGGGGTTGTTGACCACGTTCGGCAACCGGACAGCCAGGCCGCTGATGACATGACTGGCCACGCCGAGCACCACCGCGTACACCAGGAAGCGTTCCCAGATGATCAGCGATTCGACCGGAGCATCCTTCATGTTGCTGAAGTCCTCAAGGTACTTCTTGAGCGCCTGGGCCTGTGCCTGTTCTTCGGTGCCAGTGGCGGTTCGCTTGCGAAGGGTGGGGAGCAGCGCCAGCATCACGACCGCGGCCACAAGGCACAACCCACCGATTGGGCTGACACTGCCGGCGCGGTTCTTTGAGACCGCGATCAGAATGATTCCGGTGACGATCAGCGTAGCGATGATGCCCACCGCCGTCAGCCAGACACCGGCCCGCCCGGTCTCGACATAGCCGCGGGCTTTCATGTCGGCGGACACCGCGCTTTTCCAGCCGTTCCAAAACTTCGCCGAGGTGGTTTGGTTGGCCTTCGCCCAATCCTCAAACGCGTCCGAGGTCGTTTCGTTCTGGCCCTGGAAGACGTTGGCCAACAGGTCGCTCTCCCACTGACTCAACGGGGGTGGCAGCGGGTGGCCCGCCCGCGGCTTGGGCGTGGTCGCCGTGAAGGTGTACACGTCCTTTTGGCGCCCGAACCGCTTGCCCTCCTGCTCGGTGATGGTGAGGTAACCGCGCTGGGCCAGGTCGACCAGCGTGCTGGCCATGGCTCGGCCTTCCACCTTGCCGAAGTTGAGGTTGGCGTACACGACGGCGGGCGGATCGGTGAGCGGTTCGCGCCAGTAGTCGCCGATGTAGTCGGGCTTCTGTGGCTCCTTGCCGTGCTTGCGCCACAACGCCGCAAAGCCCAGGCCACCAGCCAGCGTGGCTATCGGCGCAAGAACGTTCGCCAGCTTCCGTCCGGTCTTGCCGGTGTTCAGGTAACCCTTTTCTTCTCGCAGGATCTTGGGCAGGCGGACCGAGGTTCCCGGTGAGGTGAACGCCTTCAACGGAATGACGATGCGGCCCTCTACGAACCTACGGGCCGGCACACCAGTGACCGACAGGTCGACGCCGCGGGCCGAGGGTTGAACGGTGCCGTTGAGGGGCCCGTGCGCCCACGCCCGCACGACGCTCGTATCGGTGTCGGCGGTGGTGGGAGCGGCCACCGGGTATTCACCGGGCAGGCTGATGTGTACGTTCATCGACCCCACCCCCGGATGGTCGGTGCCGATGAACTGCCAGTAGAGCTCGCCCACGTCACTTCCGACATCGACGGCACCAGCGACGCGATAGCTGAGCGTGTACGTGTGCGAGCTGTCGCTGGTTGGCGCGTATCGCCACGTCCAGCGGTCGGTGCCCGCTTCCACCTGAAGCGGCGTCCCTTGCTCGGCCGCCGTGAAGCTGTCGATTCGATTGAACCAGTCGGGTTTGAACGTGCGGAACGCGAAGGTGAAAGGCCCACCCGAGAAGCGGTAGGTGACATTCTCTTCAACCTGCATCGAGCCGTCGGCCAGCACCGTGGCATCGACGGAGAGCGATGTCAGCTGAAAGCTCCGTGCAGTCTGCGCGTGGGCCGAGCCGGTAAGGCTGAGCACACTGAGCACGACCGCAGCAAGGACCGTGACCAGTCGCAGAAGGGATCGTCGGGCCGTCATGGCCGCGACCTTATGCCTCGATCATCCGTTCACGCGGGCCTGGAGCTTTCGCATACCAGCCAGCCAGCGCTCGTTGTCCCCCGTCTTGCGCTGCCAGTAGGTGAGCGCCTCCGGGTGGGGGAGGATGAGGAAGTGTTCCTCGCGCAGCCCGTCAACCACGACGGCGGCGACATCTTCGGGCTCAAGCACCGCGCCTCCGGCTCGCACCGCGTCGGCGCCGGCACCCACGATGCCGTTGTTCAACATGTTGGTATTCACGCCCTGCGGACACAGGCACGACACCCGCACGCCGCGGTCGCCGTAGGTGATCGACAACCATTCGGCGAAACCAACTGCCGCGTGTTTCGTCACCGAGTACGGAGCAGAACCGATCTGGCTGAGGAGGCCTGCCGCAGAAGCGGTACTCAGGAAGTAGCCGTGGCCGCGGCCGACCCAGCCCGGCACCAGGCGGCGAGCGGCGAAGTAGTGCGCCTTCACGTTCACGCCGAAGGCGAGGTCCCAGTCGGCATCGGTCGTTTCGAGGTCGGTACCCAGACTGACGCCAGCGTTCGCGCAGTAGAGATCGATCAGGCCGAATCGTTCTTCTACTGCGTCGATCGCTCCCACCACTTCTTCCGTACGATCGACGTTGCCAGCAATCGCGATCGCCGAATCCGGTCGTAACGCGTTCAGCTCTTGCGCGACCTGGTGCGCGCCAGCTGCGTCTCGGTCGAGCACGGCTACTGCTTGAGCACCGTCTGCATGAAAGCGTCGGGCCATCGCCCGACCGATACCGCTCGCGCCACCGGTAACCACCACGATCTTGCCGGAAATTTCCATGCGGGGACCGTAGACGATTGGTGACCGGGACGTTCTCCTCTCGTTAAAAGTGACGAAAGATCGCGTTATAGGTCGGATGTCTCCTGCGCGTATCGAGCTCCGGGCCGATACCATCTGCAACACGGAGTTCGTCACGACGTAGTGTTGTGAGTGCTCCACCAACATCAGGAGGATCCATGACCGAAATCCGTGAGCTAGACGTCATCAACGAGGCCCTCGCGATTATCGATCGCGCCCTCTCGGAGATGACCAGCCGTTCGCTGGTTTCGTCCGACGAAATGTCGGATCTGCTGCTCGACGTGCGTTCGCTGCTGACCACCAACCCGGCCGGCTAACGAGTGGCCCCTAGCGGGCCTTGCTGAACCGGCGGAAGGCATCCACCAGCAGTGACCTGAGGAGTTCTGGCTCCTCTATCGCCGCGCGGTCGGTGTTGAGGCCCATGTCAAGGCTGCCGTTGTAGGACATGAGGGTGAGGTTGAACGCCACGCCACCCAACGGTCCGATCGCATGATTCTGGAGAACCTTGGCGCCACTGATGTACACAGGAAACGGCGCAGCACGGACGTTTGATGTGGCGAAGTCAATCGCCTCGGCCTGGGTGCGAGCCAGACGCGTCAACAGCGACGTCGGCAACGATGTCGTAAGCGCAGCGAGGCGGTTGAGTGTCGCCGGCCCAGCGCTGCTGCGGGCCGCTTCGATTGCGTTGGTGGTGCGAGCGAATCGTTCCTCGATCGACATGTCACCGGTGGGGATGAGGAAGCGTACGAGTGAGAATGCGTTCGAGCCCGACTCGGACGTGCGGGTGCTGATGGCCATCGACGAGCGAAGCTCCTCGACCGGGAAGCCCTTCTGACGGTGATACGCGCCGGAAGCGTCGGCTGCCACCGTCATGAACGCGGTGTTGAGCGTGCCGCCCAATCGTTTGGCCGCCTTCCTGATCGGTTCGAGCGGTGTGCGCAGGATCTCCAGCTGATGATCGAGCGAGCGGGCCGTCCACAGCGGCGATCGGTGGGGCTGCGTGTCACTCAACTGGCGCACTGCGGACGATGCCGTCGCCAACAACTCCTGGCCAGCCGCAGGAAGTCGGACCGGGTCGGCGAGCAGGGTGGCGACCTGACGGAGTGCGCCGACCGGTACCCGCAACGCATCGCTCACCAGGGTGTGGACAACCTCAGCGGTGGACGGCGTATCGATAGATGCCGGCGGCTCGTACACGAGTGGCTCTGGTTCGGGTGCGTCGCGTTCCATGTCGAGGAACTGCAGCGAGAGTCTGATGCTTCCTTCGCCGTCGGCCACGGTGTGGTGCAACTTCTGGATGAGAGCACCCTTGCCGCCTCGCAACCCGTCGACCACGACGAACTCCCACAGCGGGCGAGTTCGGTCGAACGGATCGGCGGCAATGAGCGTGGCCAGATCCTGCAGTTGCCGCATCGAACCCGGGGCGGGCAGAGCAAGGTGACGTACATGGCGAGTGATGGCGAACTCGGGGTCATCCACCCACGCTGGTGGCGCCAGGTTGCCCATGGCGGGCCGCACCCGTTGACGCAGCCGCGGCACCGCGATGCTGGCCCGCTCCATGCGCCTGCGGAAGCGCTCGACGTCGATGGGTTGATCGGTAATGGTGATGTTGGCAAACGTGGACGACAGGAACGGATCTTTCTCAAGCCGCCACATGAGGCCTTCTGCGTCACTCATCTTGCTGTCGAACGTCACGGATCGGGCCACGGCCGAGAGGCTAGCGGTCGGTTGCTGCGGGTGGCGCTAGCGAGGCCAGAGCCGGCGGGCCAGCCTGGCGAGTAGCGACCCGGTGATGAGGCCGCCCGCGATGTCGGATGCGTGGTGCGCCCGTACGTAGGGCCGGCTCAACGAGACGATGGAGGCGATCAGCCAGAAGAGCGGCCGCAGGCCCGGATGGTCGTCGCCAAGCAGCTGGGCGGCGAACGCGGCCGACGAGGCGTGGCCGCTCGGAAAGCTGCTGGTGGACGGTGTGCGCACGGCGTGCGGATGAACGTCGCCAGACGCGGGTCTGTCGCGGCGGAAGAGTCGCTTGATGCCCTGATTCACAATGAGCGACTCGGCACCCAGACACAGCGCCAGTCGCACCGCCTGCTTGCGGGTTCGTACGCCGAGCAGCACCAGGCCAATGTTGAGCACGTGCCAGATGATGCTGAAATCACCGACCTGTGACGCGGTGTAAAACACTCGGTCGGCGACGGCATTGCCGCGAACGCGATCGAGCGCGCCGTCCAGCAGTTCATCGGCGCGATCGAGCGCGGGTGTCACCGGGATTACTCGGCGGCGGGCAGAGCTTCGGCCAGCGCAGCCATGGACTCAAGCGCTGCCAACTCGGGGTCACCGCCGAATGCGGGGCACCATGCCTGGAACGAGCAGTAGTTGCAGAGCGGGCCCTGGCGGGGTTGGAAGTTGCCCGACGAACACGCCTTTTCTACTGCGCCCCACACGGCCAGGGTGCGCTTCGGCAGGAAGTTGACCGACTGTTCGGTGGGGCGGGCGATGATGGTTTCCCCGGTGGAGAGGTACATGAGGCGAACCTCGGCTGGGCGTTGACCGAAGAACTGCTGGCACAAGAACGCGTAGAAGTTGACCCCGCCGAGCTTTGATTGTTCGTTGTTCACCCGTGGTGGCTTGCCCGTCTTGTAGTCGACCACGATGATGTCGCCCTCTGGCGTGCGGTCGAGCCGGTCGATGATGCCGCGTAGGTGCAGACTGCCGACGGGCACTTCAAGCCGCAACTCGAGCCCGATGGCGCTCACCACGGTTGGATCTTCCATGGTGAAGTAGGTGCGTACCAGCTTCTCGGCATCATCGAGCACCCGCTGCTCACCCTCGGCATCGAGCCCGAGCCCGATCCACTCGGCATCGGACTGAAACTCGGTGGCAGCCTGATCAAGCGCGGTGAGGCCCGCGACGAGCGTGCGTTCGGTCGGTTCCAGCATGAACAGGATCTCAAGGGCACGGTGGACGAGCGAACCCTTCGTGGCCGGAATACTGGGCGGTTCGGGCAGCTTTTGAATGCTGGCAAACCGGAACTGCAACGGGCATGACGTAAACGCATCGACCCGGCTAGGCGACAGATTGGTAGGCACCGGAAAGCTGCGCTGAGCAATGGTGGCTTCCATGGACATCATCGTACGCGAGGGGTGTGTCAAGGTTAGGTTCATTGGCAGCCGTTCTCAGCTAAGGTCGGATCCATGGCTGGTCATCTTCTCGATCGCGAAGCGGTGCGGGCCGCCAACATGGCCTTCTACCAGGCCTTCGAGGAGAACGACCTCGACACCATGAACGGCCTGTGGGAGCACACCGAGCGGGCCACGTGCGTGCACCCGGGCTGGCCGATGCTGCGTGGATGGCAGCAGGTGGCCGCCGCCTGGTTCACGCTGCTCACCAATGGTGGTCACAACCAGTTCATCATCACCAACGAGGTCGTCGAGGTGGAAGGCGATGTCGCCTGGGTGACCTGCGATGAAAATGTGCTCAACGAGGCGTCCGGTGCCACGGTTGCCGCCATGAACATGTTCGTGCTGTCCGATGGCCGCTGGCGGCTCGTCAGCCATGTCGGCGGCCAGGTCAGTCACTGAGCCGAAACGACTGAGTCTCAAAAACAACAAAGGCCCCTCGCCGAAGCGAGAGGCCCTTGCCGGTGGGGGAGGTCTTACTTGCCGGGCTCGTTGCAGGGGCCGTCGACCTGACTGAAGCGTGGGTCGCCGATCTGGCGGGCGGTGCCCACACGGAACACCGTGCCGTTGGCCGACAGCGTGAAACTGCCGATACCGGAGTACGCGTCGGTGCTGACGATTTCGGCGTCGGCATCGGTTGGGGGTACGAAGTTGGGCATGTCGCCCAGACCCTTCACCGGGTTGCAGCGGGTGCCCTTCTCAGCAGCTCGCACGCTCGGGAATGGGTTGACGGGCGTGCCGTCGGGGCGGTGGACTTCGAAGTGGACGTGGGTGGTTGCTTCGGAGTCACCGCTGTCACCCATGTACCCAATGAGCTGACCGGCAACCACTCGGCTGCCCTCGGCGATGCCGGGTGCGAAACGCCAACGGGTCGGGTTGGACGCATCGTCGGTGCCCGGCGTGTCGTTGTTCATGTGGTAGTAGCGGTAGTCCCAACCTTCGTCATCGGTGATGACCAAACCCCAACCGGCGGTGACGTGGTTTTGCACGATGTGGCTGATCTGACCGTTGGTAGCCGCGACCAATGGCTGCAGCTTGGAGCCGAGGATGTCGACGCCGATGTGGAAGTGGGTCGCGATATCACCGCGGTAGTCACCCCAGCCGTCGTAATAGCTGCTAGCTCCGAGCGTCGGGAACACGATCGGGCGGATCGGCCATCCGCCGACGGGCGCTTCGAACAGCGACTTGTTGACGGCAGCAGCCGGGTCGACCGAGGTCGTGGTGGTGTTGGCTGCGCCAGCTGAGGCAATCTTGGAAGCGGTCGTGGCTGGGCCGGCGCCTGCCTTGGCCGCAACTGCGGTTGTGGTGGTCGTGGACGAACCGGTTCCGGCGATGCTGGTCGTCGAGGGCGCGCCAGCAGCAACGGAAGTCGAACTGTCGGCAATCGATGAGGCGGTGCCCGCGATGCTGGTGGACGATCCGGTGTCAGCCGCACTCGTCGGAGCCGACGAATCGTTGGCGACCACGGTGCTCGACACCGCTACCTCCGACGACGGAGCGGCAGCCGACGAACTCGGCGCGGGCGCAGCCGACGACGCAGGAGCGGCCGCAACCGAGGACGGTGCCTGGGTTTCGGCAGCAGGCGCGGGAGTGTCGGCGGCGAGGGCGGGCGCTGCAGCCATGGTGGCGGTGGCAACGAGGGATGAGATGGTGAGGATGGTCCTACGGGACATGTCCTCAATGATCGGCGTGCTCTCCACAGAACTGAGGTAAGAACAGTGCTGTTTTGTGCAGGTTGTCTCTCAGTTCGTCAACGAGACGGGTCGAAAACGGTTAACGCCCGGGTTCGACCGCCAGAAGCGGCCGAAACCCGGGCGTTTGCGAGGCGATTAGCGACGGTTCAGTTTGGACAGCAACCGGAGCAGCTCGAGGTAGAGCCAGACCACCGTAACCATGAGGCCAAAGCCTGCGTACCACTCCATGTACTTGGGTGACCCGGCCTTGGTCCACTTCTCGATGTTGTCGAAGTCAAGCGTGAGGTGCCATGCCGCAAGACCTGCTGCCAGCACGCTGAACAGGATGCCGAAGCCCGACGCCGAGTTGATCAGGGGTACGTCGACCTTGAAGAAATGCAGCACGATCGAGACGAGGTAGAACAACATCAGCCCGGCCGTTGCGGCACCGACGACTCGACGCATGCGGTCGGTGACCTTGATAATGCGGGTGGCGAAGAGGGTGAGCATGATGGCGAACACACCAAGCGTGGCGCCGACGGCCTGGAACACGATGCCCTTGTAGGCCTCGTTGTAGTACTTGGAAATTCCGCCGACCACGACCCCTTCGATAAGGGCATAGATCGGGGCGATGACCATGGCCATCTTCGGCTTGAAGCGAAGCACCATGCTGAGCACGAACCCGCCGAGAATCGCCCCGAGCATCCATGCTGGGAAGGGGTCGCCGGTCTTGACCGCGTTCCAGCCGAAGACGGAGGCGGCGAGCAGAAGGGCAAACAGCACGCCGGTGGCGGTCATGGTGCCGGACATGGTCATGCGACCGGCGGACGCCATGGGGGACGACGGGCCGTCGGTGATGCCTGGGATGTATTGCGTGGCACTATCGGGGGCGGCCCAGCCGGCGCCGGAGGCTTCGCGGAAGGCCTTGTCGTTGAGAACGGGATTGGGCATGGGGTGATACTCCTGGGAGCGTTGTCGGAAAGGTGCTCTCGGGCGTCAACCTACCTCGTTAGGCAACGCATTCCCCGCCATCAACATTCACAGAGAATTCTCAGCTAACTCTGTGAGGGCGCGGTAGTCGAGCTTGCCATTGGCGGCCCGGCCGATCTTTGCGACCAAAACAATGCGCTTGGGAGCCTTGAAGGCGGACAACTTGGCCTTCACATGGGCGATCAGTTCGGCCGGGTCGATGCCTTCCGCCGGGTTGGATGCCTCCACGAGCGCGCAGATGGCCTGGCCGAATCGTTCGTCGGGTAGACCGACCACGGCGGCATCGGCGACGGATGGATGGAGCTTGAGCGCCTCCTCCACCTCCTCGGGGTAGACCTTCTCGCCGCCGGTGTTGATGCACTGGCTCCCGCGTCCGAGCAGGCGGATCGTGCCATCGGCATCCACCTCAGCCCAATCGCCCGGAATGGAATAGCGCACACCGTTCACGGTCTGGAAGGTGGCCGCCGACTTGGTCTCATCCTTGTAGTAACCAATCGGGAGACGACCGGGCTGGGCCAGTCGCCCACGCTCGCCGGTGCCGGGCGAAATGATGCGACCGTCCTCGCTCAACACCACGGTCTTGCTGCCGGGTTTGAACGTCGCAGTGCTTTCGCTGGTATCGGCCGTGGTGGTGCTGGTGGCCATACTGATTGCTTCGGACGAGCCAAGGGCGTCCACCATGATGAGGCGCGGATTGTGGCGCAGCAGCCCCGCTTTGTTCTCCGCGCTCCACATCACGCCTGAGGACACGATGACCCGCAGCGAGCTGATGTCGAAACGATTCGGTTCGGCGTCGAGGGCACGCAGGATGGGACCGGCGAAGGCGTCACCCACGATGGAGATCGACTTCACGTGCTCGCGGGCGATGGTTTCGAGGAGTTCGATCACGTCGAAGCTGCGCCCGGTGGTGGTGACGATGCAGCCGGCCAGCAAAAGGTTGCTGAACGCGTTGTGGCCGCCGGTGCCATGCATCAGCGGCGCCGCAGGCAGGTTGGTGGGTCCGGGTTTGGTCACCCGCTGTGCCAGTGCCTCCCAGTCGACCTCGGCGGGCAACGGGTTGCGGTTCGAGCCATCAAGAGCGAGGAGCAGATCCTCCTGGCGCCACATGACGCCTTTGGGCATGCCCGTCGTGCCACCGGTGTAGAGGATGAAGAGATGGTCACGGCTGCGACCCCAGGGTGCGACCGTGCGTCCGGCGGCGGACGCGGCTGCGTGCTCGTACGACACTGCCCAGTCAGGGCAGGGGCCTGAGCCGTCGGCGACGTGAAAGAAGGTGCGCAACTTGGGCAAGCGTTGACGCACGGCCTCAACTCGGTCGGTGAAACAGCCTTCGAACACAACGGCAACGGCATCAGCGTTGTCCCAGAGGTAGGCCAGTTCTTCGATGCCGTAGCGGTAGTTGGTGTTGACCGGCGCCAGCCCTGCCTTGAAGGTCGCAAAAGTCGCCTCGAGGTACTCGGGTCGGTTGTGCAGGTAGAGCGCAACCTTGTCCTGCTCGACGACACCTGCGGCCAGCAGCGAGCGGGCCAGACCGTCGGCTCGCCGATCAAACTGATGCCAAGTGGTCCGCTGTTCGCCCCACACCTGGGCGGGCGCGTCCGGAAATCGATCAGCGTGATTTTCCCAGACATCTGCGAAATTCCATCCGCTCATGGGGCTCACGGTACGTGGAAAACCGGGGTGGTTACGTAATCCTGCGGCGTAGCGATGGCTTAGTGCCCATTCAACTGCTTTGGGAACCGAGCCTGGCCGACTATCGTTCGCATCCGTCCCGTATCGAGCCTCACAGCCTTTCGAACCGGAATTCGCCGCAATGCCTCCATTCTTCCTCCGAATTGTCCTCGACGCGGTCCGCGACTGGAGTGCCTCTTGTGACGCGCCCTCTGATCGGGGCGTCTGGTGAGCGCGGCGGTCGCCGATCCGCCGGGTCAATTTGCCGCGGTTCCTATCGAGGATCTCGTCGCCGAGTTCGGTCCGGCCATGTACCGGGTTGCGCAGTCGATCGTGGGTGAACGGACGATGGCTGAAGATGTGGTGCAGGAAGCGTTACTTCGGGCGTGGCAACACATTGGCGACTATCGGGGCGACGCGCCACTGAAGAACTGGGTGCTGCGCATCACGCACAACTGTGCGGTGTCGTCGCTGCGTCGTCGCCGAGAAGAAGCCCGTGACCCGATGGTGATGGGCGAAACCGAGCAGGCTGTCGGACAGATCGATACCGAACGCACCGTCGCCGGCCGTGCCGCCGTGGATGGCCTCTGGCTTGCGCTCGACTCGCTCGACAGCGTGAGCCGATCCATTGTCGTGCTTCGCGAGATCGAACGCATGAGTTACGAGGAAATTGCCGAGGTGCTCGGTCTGCCGTTGCCGACGGTAAAGACGCGGTTGTTCCGGGCACGGCGTACGCTGTCGGAACGATTGAAGGAATGGCGATGAGCGTCCCGTTTCGCAAAGCAACCGATGCTGACCTGCTCAAGTGGCTCGATGATGCTCCCGCGCGGCTTGAGCGTTACATCGAAAAGCATCCTGAGGCAGCCGCTCGTCTCGATGAGCTCACCGAGTTCAGCCCGTCCATGGGTACGCACCTCGAAGAGGCCCTCGCCCCAACCGAAGACTTCCGCGAGCGCATGCTGCGGGCCGTCACCCCGTCGCCCAAGGCGGGAGAGACGCCGGCGCTGCTGCTCGACATGTTGACCTTGCCGTGGCGGACCGCGTCAGTGCTTGTCGATCCAAAACGAATTCAGGGAGCAGAATAAATGAAGTCATTGATAATCGCGGCTGCGGTTATAGCGGTTTGCTTCATCCTGGGTTCGATCTTGGCCCCGCTGTTGAAGAAGTACCTCACCAGGCCAAACCAGCCCGACGCCATCAAGGAAGTGGCGCCGGCTATTGCCAGCTTTGTGTTCTGGCTGTTCGTCGTGGCCGGTGTCCTGTTCGCGCTGGCTCAGTCCAGCCCCGGCTCACTCGACAACATTCCAAGCAGCATCATCGCCTATGTCCCGAAGGTCGTGGTGGCCGGCGTGATGGTCATCGCCGGCAAGGTGGCGGGCACGTTGCTCGGCATGACGGTGGGCCGTGGCATCTTGAAGGCAACCGGGCAACGCAAGCCCGGTCTCGAGCGCATGATCGCAGCTGTTGTGATGGCCTTCGCGGCGCTGATCGGTGTCGCTCAACTGGGCATCGACACCGCGGTGGTCAACCTGGTTCTCGCGGCCATGCTGGCGTGCATTTCGCTTTCCGCGGCCCTGCTGGTTGGGTTCGGCGGGCGGGACATCTCTCGTCACATCGCTGCCGGCCGCTATCTGCGTGGCGTGGTGCATCCGGGCTGGACGGTCAAGACCGCCGGTCGAACCGGCCGCATCGTTGCGGTGCGTCCGGCCAGCATGGAGATGCAGTTGGAAGACGGCTCGATCGTCTTCATTCCGAACAGTGACGTCCTGTCCAACCATCTTCAGGTGCTCGACGCAACGGCCGTCCCCACACCCGAGGGCTGAGGCGTCTAGGCCGGCTGCGTTTGGAGGACGTTTTCCTCGCGCAGGGTCCGGGTGAGGCGGAGGTACAACAGACCCCACGCCACGGCCAGCGCGCCCAGTATGGCCATGGCTTTGCCGGTACCGAGTGTTCGCTGCAGGAACGCGGCTGCGAAGTAGCTGACGGTCGAGGCCAGCATCACGATGGCCATGTCGGCGGCCAGCACCCTGCCGCGGAACTCATCGGATGACCGGGCCTGAATGCCGTACACCGAGAGCGACCACTGATTGCCGCCGCCGAGATGGGCGATCATGGTGCCGAGAGCGGCCAGACCTATAACCGGTGCCATCGCAACCCCAACGTAAGCGGCGCCGTAGACAACACAGGACAGGCCACAGACCTTTAACACGGTAGGAATGCCGTTGGAGGTGTAGCGCTTTGCCAAGAGCGGGCCGACAACGACACCAACGCCGCGGGCAGCCATCAGAATGCCGACGCCCGTGTCACCGGCATGGAATCGCTCAACCGACAGCGTTGTGAGCAGTGCGACCACGCCACCCGATAGGCCGACGCCGCCCTTGGCGAAAATCAGAGCGAGAAGCGTCGGGTCGCGGCGGGCATATGCAATGGCTTCGTGACTGTCTTTGATCGGGTGGACCCGCGGTCGTACCGAGCCGCTCGCGGCGTTCGTCGAACGTCGAATCGTCCACATCACGACACCCGCCATGACGAAGCTGGCGGCGTTGGCAACGAATGACGCGTTGCGACCGAAGAGGTGGTTGAACAATGCGCCCGCCGCCGAACCGACGGCCAGCATGATGCCCCACAGCGAGCTTGTGGCTCGGATGGCGTCGGGGAGATCAGAAGCATCGACGAGGTTCGGCAGCGCCGCGCCCGCGGCGGGAGCGAAGAACGCGGCCAGGCTTGAGATGATGAGCTGCGACACGTAGGCCACCCAGATGTGGCCCGGTTTGACGAACAGGAACCCAAGGGCCGCGACGCTGGCGACCAGCGAAGTCACCACCATGACAGCCCGACGGTCAAACCGGTCGGCCACCGGCCCTGCGAACGGCGAAAGCAGGAATGACGGCAGCATTTGGGCGACGAAGATACCGGCGATGGCCAGGGCCGAACCGTTGGTGGCGTCGCTCAGCACACCCACGATGGCGACGGTCGCGAACCAGTCCCCGCCGAGGGAAACGACTTCGCCAATGAACAGGGCGCGGAAATCTCGATTTCGTCGCAGTAGACGGAACACCGTCTATCGCTTGGCGTGATCGTTGAGCACGATGGCCAGCGCGGCCGTGATGCGCTCGGCCGTCGGCAGGTGGAGGTACTCGTTGGGTCCGTGGGCATTGCTTTCGGGGCCGAGCACGCCGGTGATCACGAACTGCGCGTGCGGGAACTTGTCGCCCAGCATGCCCATGAACGGAATGCTGCCGCCCTCGCCTTCGGTCAGGGTCGGCAAACCGAACGTCTCGGTGGATGCCGCATCCAAGCTGGACAGGAGCCAGGGCGCGAACTCTGGCGCGTTCCAACCGGTGGCGGCTTCTCGCCCGTTGATCGTCACGGTGGCATTCGACGGCGGATGGGCGAGCAGCGTCTTGGTGACCGCGTCCATGGCGGCACGCGGTGTCGCAGGTAGGAGGGAGTCGGAACGAAAGCGTGAGCGACGTAGACGGACGCAGCACGTTGCCCTCGCGATCAGGCGGAGGGAAACCGCCGGCGCCGATGTACGACAACGTTGGCCGCCACGTGCGGTTGAGTAACTGCTCTGTTGCATCTGCAACCATCGGCTGGGTACTGCCGTGAAGGTGGAAGTCGTTGCTCGCCGGGTATCCCAGTGCCTGCGCGGTGGCCGCAGCCTGAGCGGCGCGATCGGCGGGGATGTCGACGTGCATCTCGGGCACGAGCACTCGACCACTCGTGGCATCTTCGATCCGGTCGAGCAGCTCGCGGCAGAATGCGGAAGCTTGACGGCACGATGCCGCTGGCGTCACCCGAGTGCACGCCTTCATCGAGCACGTCGACGGTAAGCGTAAATCCCACCAGACCGCGCAGACTGGTGGTGACCCACATGCGGTCGTAGTTGGCGCAGCCAGAGTCGAGGCACACCACCAGGCTCGGTGTTCCGATGCGGTGAAGCAGATGTTCGACATAGGCGGGTAGGTCGGGGCTGCCCGATTCCTCGCTGGCCTCAATCATCACGATGCAGCGGGTGTGCGCCCCGCCTGCCGCGTGCACGGCCTCGATGGCGGTAAGGGAAGCAAACGCGGCGTACCCGTCATCCGCGCCGCCGCGGCCGTAGAGGCGGTCACCTTCTCGCACGGGTGTCCAGGGGCCGAGACCGTCGCGCCATCCGCTCATCTCCGGTTGTTTGTCGAGATGGCCGTACAGCAGCACGGTGTCCTGGGCGCTGGCTCCACCGGTGGGCGGTATTTCCATGAGGATGAGTGGGCTGCGTCCGTCGAGTTGGACAACCTCGACGGTAAGGCCAGGGATCGGTCGGGCCCGGCACCAGTCGGTGATCAGCGTGACCGCCGCGTCCATATAGCCGTGGGCTTTCCAGTCGGCGTCGAACGCCTCGGACACGTTTGGAATTGCGATGTAGTCGTACAGCGTTGGTGTGATCGACTGCTCCCAAACCTCGGCGGCACGGGCACGGACAAGGTCAGCAAACGTCATGGGCGCAATGCTACGGCCCAAGGTTCGGGGATACATTGCCCGGCATGTTGACTCGATCTGTCGTGCTTGCCTCCGTGATGATGGTGGCCGTGCTGGCGGGCTGCGGAGGCAAAGTAACGGCCACCGGGTCGGGCGGCACGGTAGCGGTGACCGAGGGCCCGGGCATGCGGCCGCCAAGGCAAACTCGCCGTCGAGTGACGGCTCAGGAGGTGGGGGCTGATCCGGCAAACAACGGTGGAACCGCCATGGCAAAACCCTCCAGCAGGGGTGACGTCAGCTCACCTTCAGCGATCTCATAACTCTCATCAAAAACCGGGCACGCCGGTGAGCTGCGATGATGAACGATCACGCTGCGGGCTGCAGTATCGACCAGCCACACCTCCTGCACACCAGCGCTTTCGTAATAGCGGAGCTTCACGCCGGTGTCACAGTGCCAGGTGGACGGGGAACGGACTTCGACCGCGATGCTCGGATGCTCGTCGTGCAGCAGACCTTCGAGCTGGGCCGAGACGTCGGCCGGAACCCACCACACGTCCGGGATGAGCGAGGTGGCAGGGCCGAAGCGCCAGTTACCGCCGAGGCCGGCTTCGCCCCGCTGTGGGTCGGCCATCGTCCACATGCCAAGAGCAAGATAAATGCGCCCGACGGCGCGTTGGTGGAGGAGGGTCGGGTCGTTCATGACTACCTCGCCGTTGATGAGTTGCGTGCCGCGAGGAAAGCCGCCTTGAAGAAAGTCTTCAACAAGCATCCGAGTAGTCATGGTCATGCCTCCCAACGTACAGAGGGGGTGTAACAAGGTTGCGTCCCGAAGGCTATCCCGCTCTTGCGTTCAGGAGTCGATCGAGGGTGGCTTCGGCTTCTGCGACCACGCTTCGCACGATGTCGCCGGCCGGTATCAGCTCGTGGATCGCTCCCACGCCTTGCCCGCACGGCATGAACTCCTTTGAGCTGTCCACCAGGAAGCCGTCGGGATGGCCGAGGTGGTTGACGCCAGCCTTCATCGAGCGGATGGCCTGCTCGGGAAATGGCGCCAACTCGTCGGGGTGCTCCTCGTAATACGTCGTCCACTCGGTGCGAACGACGCGGCATGTCTTTCCCGTGTAGGCACGGCTGATGACCGTTCCGTCTTCGGCCGCGGCGAGCAGGGCCTCCTTGTATCCGGCCACGGCCCGCGCCTCGGGCGTTGCGATGAAGCGAGTACCGAGCCATACCCCGTCTGCACCGAGCGCGAGCGCGGCCGCCAGGCCACGACCGTCGAAGAGTCCGCCGGCCGCCACCACCGGCACCTTCGCACCTACCGCATCGACGACCTGCGGGACCAGCGCCATCGTGGCGACCGTGCCGGTGTGGCCGCCGCCCTCGGTGCCTTGGGCCACCACGAAATCGCAACCGCTCGCCACCGCGCCAATGGCGTGACGCACCTTGCCGCACATCGAGCCGACGATGATGTTCGCGGCGTGCAACTGATCGATCACCTCACGGGGCACGCCGAGACCGGCAACGAACAGCCGGGCACCGCCATCGATCAACGCCTGTACTCCGTTTTCCACCTGACCTGGAAGCGCGGTGAGCAGATCGACACCGAACGGCTTGCTGGTCAAAGCTCGGGTGGCCGCAATTTCCTCCACCAGTTCGCTTGCTCGCATCGTTGACGCGCCAAGTGTGCCGATGCCGCCGGCTTCACTCACGGCTGCGACCAGGCGGTGGTAGCTGACGCCGCCCATGCCGGCCAGCATCACCGGATGTTCGATCTCCAACAGGTCGGTCAGTCGGGTACGCATACCGGCCACGGTACTGCCTCAGCGATAGGCGCCGGACTGGTTGAGGAAGTGGCGATGCCACCGTTTCGGTGTGGTGAGAATGGCCCGCGGTTCGTCCTCGAAAAGCCAGCGGGCGAAGTTTCGCCGCGTCCACTCGGTTGACCCGGCCAAACGGATGGAGCCTCGGGCGCCGCGGTCGTGCTTGAGGGCCCGGCCCAGCAGCATCGACATCTTGTGATCGGCCAGCAGGTGATGGCGAACGCTGGTGGCGTACGCCGTCTGCAGGGCCGAGACGCTCGTTGCGTGGGCGATGGCGTCGGCCGCGAGCGTGCCGGTGAGCAGAGCCTGGCCGATACCTTCACCGGTGAGCGCGTCGGTGGCGGCGACGGCATCGCCCACGAACAGCACCCGGTCGTGACCGTAGACCGCCTTGTCGATGCGGGCCGGAATGGGCCAGGCCGTGTGTCGCTCCGGCCACGTGACGTTCGGTCCGAGTGCGGCGGCGACGTGGGGACGGGCCAACAACTCGGGCCACAGATCCTTCATGTACTGCACCTTGCGCACGCCGTCACGCAGGATGCCGAAACCAACGTTGGCCCGATTGCCCGGAAGCGGAAAGCTCCACATGTAACCCGGAAGCAGATCGGGTTCGAACCAGACCCACAGTTTCTCGGCTGCACTGCCCGTGACGTTCTCGGCGTACTGACGAAACGCATGCCACTCGCCCAAGTACGGCTCGCCGGCCAGGCCGAGCATCTTGCGCGTCGGACTCCACATGCCGTCGGCCGCGATCACGTATTTAGCCTGCACGGTGCCGATTCCGTCGACGTCTGCCTCCACCGTGTCTCCCGTTGAACGGATCGAGGTCAGCCCGCAACCCTCCCAAATCTCGGCACCCTTGGAGCGGGCGAGTTGCACGAGTGCGGCATCGAGTTCCCGTCGGGGAACGACCGCGCCGTAGACCCCACGCCCCTCAGGAAACGGAAACGACACCTCGCGGCCCGATGGTGAACGCACCCAGGCCGCGTCCACTTCCTGCCAGGACGGCACCATGTTGGGTGTGAAGCCGAGCGCTTCGAAATGCACGCAACGCGCCGGTGGTGAGACCGTCGCCGCAGCATTTATCACGGGGGAAGGTGGCCTTGTCCACCACCATCACGCGGGTGCCGTAGTCGGCGAGCGTGATGGCGGCTGCTGTGCCCGCCGGACCGGCTCCGATGATGAGCACGTCCGTCGAAGTCACGCTCGTCAGGATACCGGCTCGACCCGCCAAACGGGGCTACATGTTGCTGCGGATGAGGTTGGTGAGCTCGGTGATCAACTCTGGCGTGAGTTGGTGACCTACCCGCTGCACCACCATGGCCATCTCGTAGCTGACCAGGCCCAGGTCACACTGCTTGCCGCATACAACGCCGAGCACAGAGCCGCCACTAATGGCAGCAACCAGCAGATAGCCCGTGCGCATCTCCACGATGACGCGGTGCAACTCGCCCTTGCCGAGGAGCTGTGACGCACCGTCGGAAAGACTGCGCACGCCGGTAACGATGGCGGCAACACGGTCGGCCGAGCGAAGATCGAGATTGGCAACGGCCATCAACACTCCGTCGGATGACACCACGACGGCTTGATCGGCACCCGCGGTATTGTCGATGAAACTCGTCATCAGCCAGTTGAAGTTGGCGGCCGAGCTGGAAAGTTGTGGGGTGAATCCGGTGACGCTCAAATGTCCGCTCCTTTAGTACCAGTTTCACTAGTCGGCCGATGTGGGCGTTGTGTTACCTCATCGACGTGAATTTTCGACGACCTTGACAATTCCCAACCGAAAAGATCCACTGAGGCTCCGCTCGATGAACGTAAGGGGTTTCTGGTGGCTCGACTTTGTGAAGGCCGTGTGGCGATTGTGACGGGCGGTGGCCGAGGTATTGGTCGAGAACATGCGTTGTCGCTCGCCCGCCACGGTGCCGTGGTGGTTGTGAACGATCTGGGAGCGAGTGTGGGCGGTGAGGGTGGTGACGCCTCACCGGCCGAGCAGGTGGTGGCCGAGATCGTGGCCATGGGCGGAGCAGCGGTAGCCAACGGTGAGGACATCTCCTCGTGGGAAGGCGCTCAGCGATTGATCAACACCGCAGTCGAGGTATTCGGTGATCTCCACGTCGTGGTGAACAACGCCGGGATCCTGCGCGACCGCATGCTCACCAACATGACCGAGGAGGAATGGGATGCCGTTATCAAGGTGCATCTCAAAGGCACCTTCGCGCCCAGCCGCTGGGCGGCCGCGTACTGGAAGGACCGGTCGAAGGCCGGCCACGAGGTGTCGGGTCGGATCATCAACACCACCTCAGTGTCAGGTATCTACGGCAATATCGGCCAGACCAACTACGGCGCAGCCAAAGCCGGCATTGCGTCGTTCACCAACATCGCCGCGCTCGAGCTCGCTCGCTACGGCGTCACCGTGAACGCGGTCGCGCCCGTAGCGCTTACCCGCATGACAGAAGGCCTTTCGAACGCACCGGAGACCGACGAGGAACGCGAGCGCCGCAACCCGCGCTGGATCGCCCCCATCGTGACCTGGCTCGCGTCGGTTGAGTCGGCCGGTGTCACCGGCCGCGTCTTCGAGGCATCGGGTGAAACCCTGGCCGTCGCCGAAGGCTGGGTCCGCGGCCCGTCCCACGCCCCCGTCGACGACCCGACGGCGCTCGGCCCGGTCGTCGAAGCGCTCCTCGCCACCGCCCGCCGCAACTCCGGCATGGACGGCCAAACGGGCACCTGGCCCCAACCAAAGCTGCTAGCCAGTCTCGACTTTGCGACAAAACCCGGTGTCACGCGCCGGGTTTTGTCGCAAAGTCATCTCTGTCACACCTCGGTGCCACGATGAATGCATGAGCCCTGAGAGGGCGATCGCCCAACTCGCTCGGCGTCAACACGCCCTCGTCACTTATCGCCAGCTCCACCGCGTTGGTCTGAACGAAGAGCAGATCCGGCGACGTCAGCGGTCCGGGCAATTTGTTGTCGTCCGCCCAGCCGTCGTCCGCATCGCAGGAGCGCCGGAAACTCGCCATTCGGCCCTCTTCGCTGTTTGTCTTTCGGCCGGGTCGCCTGCTTTCGTGTCTGGCTCGTCTGCCGCGTCACTTTGGGGAGCGTGGCAGCGCGAGCCGGAAGTCATTCGGGCCACCACCGACCGGTCGCATCGAATTCGCCTTGCTGGCGTCGTGGGCAAACAGTCGGACGACCTGTGGGGTGTGACCCGCCGGGCAGGCATCCCAACTTCGGATCCTGTGAGGTTGCTCTTCGACCTGGTTGCCGATCGTGAATCGGGGTCCGACCTTGAGACGACATTCGACTACCTGAACCTTCACCACAGGCTGAATGGCAACGCGTTGCTGGTGGCTCTGGAACGCCAATCCCGCCCGGGCATTCGCCGTGTTACCGTCCTGAGAGATCTGGTGCATGATCGTCTCATAGGCACGGAGATTTCGGACTCCGAGCTTGAGTCGATCTTTGCGGAATTCGTGCGTCGGTACCGGCTGCCCGAGTTCGAATTCCATCCGAAGATTGTGTTCGGCGGCAAGAAATCAGAACCCGACTTCTGTCACCGAGCGGCCCGAGTCCTTATCGAGATGGATGGCTTCGGCACGCACGGTCGTCGGAAGTCGTTCGAGAATGATCGGCAACGAGACATTCGCGCCGCCGCCGATGGTTGGATCACGCTGCGCATCACGTGGCGTCGGCTGATGCAAGAACCACACAGCCTCGCCGCCGAGATCCGCCAGGTACTCCAGCGACGGCTCGCCGCGTGACCTGTCCGACTTTGCGACAAAACCCGGCGTCACTCGCGGGATTTTGTCGCAAAGTGATGAGGCGGTCTAGGGCAGTTCGTCGTTGTAGGCCCAGGTGGGCCAGGACGGGACGGTGGCGATGGCGCGGGCGACGGCGTCGCGCAGGGTGGAGGAGTGGGCGTTGAAACTGCCGTTGACGGTGATGGCGTAGGTGAAGCCGTCGGCGCGATGCACCATGGCGCCGCGGGCGCCGTCGAGGCTGCCACTGTGGCCGAATGATCCCGAGCCGAACACTTCAGCACCGAGTCCCCAGTTGCCCTGACCAGGCTGCACGGTCGTGAACTGCTGGTAGAGCTCGGGCGTGAGGAGGTGGGGGCCGGGCTTGTTGGGGTCGAGGCCGTCGAGGAACCGTACGAGGTCGATGGGTGTGCCGATGAGTGCGCCGGCGCCACCGATCGACTCCATGAAGTTGCCGCCTCCGGGTACGTCTACTGCGGGTGTGCGGTGGGTGACATCGGTGGGTCCGAAGAGATGGCTTCGTCCGACGGCAACATCGGTCACTCCTCGTCGCGCCAGGGTCAGGTGGGTGACGGCGGCTGCGAATTTTTCACCGGTGAGTTCTTCGATGATGAGTCCGGCCAGGCAGTAGTTCATGTTCACGTAATCGAACTGGGTGCCAGGGTCCCGAGCGAGCGGGAACTGCACGAACCACTGTGCTGCTTGGAGGCACGACGTCGGGCCTCCGGGGCCGAACGCGTCCGCCACGCCCGGTTCCTCGTTGAAAAACACATCGGGGCTGGAGCGCAGGCCCGACGTGTGCGACAACAACTGGCGAACCGTGATGGTGTCCAGCCTCGGGTCGTGCCCGGCAGGTAAGGAGATCTTCGATGCAAGAACCAGGAACACCGGGTCATCGAGGGCAATACCGCCCGCTTGCACCAGCTGCAACAGCGTCGCGGCAGTGAGCACCTTGGTCATCGAAGCGAAGCGGTAGCGGGCGTTGATGCGCGTCGGGTCCCCGGTGTCGATGTCACGCAGGCCATAGGCGCGGGCGTACACGATGCGGCCATCTTTGGCGACGGCCACGGACGCGCCAGCCGAACCGGTGGATGCGAGCAATTGCTCGATGACGGCGTCAAACGCCGGCAACGCAGGAGTGCCGTCGGCCGTCGCTGGTTCGGGCGGTAGGGCCGGGTCGGGCGGGGTCGGTCGACCGATGATGTAGCCGCGTACGAGCAGCGACACGTTGACGCGCTGTTGGGCCGACAGCGAGAGGCGATCCCCTTCGCCCACCGAGACCATTGCTGGCGACACCGTGGTCGTGCCGATTCCCTGTACTGGGAGCACGTTGACATCAGCCTTGGGGGTGCGTGCAGCCGACACCGAAACGCTGCCCGCATCCGCTGCGTCTGCCGCGATCACGTCGGCGAAGACGGCTGCGCCGCTCTGGGTCGGCAGGCCGCCCGCCGTTCGCAGCGTCACGTCGTGCCGGTAGGGCGGTTCAAGCGCCCCGGCATCAAGGAGAAGTGGTGGGTTCAACGGAACGAACAGACCTTCGCTGGTCTTCGGCGCGCTCGGTCCGGTGAACCAGCCGACAACATCAACGGTGAGGCCGGTGGCCGCGCTCGTCGACAGCGAGACCTTGCCGCCGTCACCGGGAGCGACGATCACAATGTTGGTTGCGGTGTAGCCCGCCGGCGGGACTTGGAGTTGGGACACACCGGGTGGCGCTGGTCCTGACGCCCAGACCGTGACGAATCCGACCGGAACCGACTCGAACAGGTCGACCTTGAGTGCCACCGCCATCGCATCGGGCGGAATTCCGCCAACGCCCGCAACCGCTACGTCGATGAGACCACCGGCAGGTAGCGCCCCCGGCGTTGCCAGCGACCGAGTGGAGTCGACGATGCGGGTACCGGGACCGCGAACGTATCGTCCTTCGGCTGAGCCCGTTGGTGACTGTTGGAACCAACCGACCACATCGATTAGCACGTCCATGCCCGTGGTGGACTGCAGCGCGATTTCGCCAGCCGCGTTGGGAACGGTGACGATGAGCTTTCCCACCGCGTCACCGGTGCCGGCGACGGCCAAGCTGGGCGACGGCGGTGCCGGCAAGCCAGCGGTCCAGACGGCAAGCGAGCCAACATCGTCGGCGTTGATCGCGGTCATATTGACCGCGACGGCGGCGATGCCCGTAGTGGGTAGTCCGGCCGAGCCCGCCAACGACACGGTCCGCACCTTGCCGCTCACCAGGGGCAGTCCGAGGTCGCGGCTGTCCAAGAGCCGGGCCGGGGGAAGTGCTCGATACGACGTGGCGCCCGGATCGATGACGAGGGGCGGAAGCGTGGTCGATGTCGTGGTCGGGGCGGGAGGAGGTGGCGGCGCCGTCGTGGTTGGCTCAGTGAGTGGTGCGAACACCGCAGTGCTCGCAGGGGCGGTAGCCGGTACGGCGGGTGCTGCAGGTGTTGCCGCCCGTCCCGTCGTGCAGCTGACCAAGAGGGCCGCTGCGACAAGCAAGGGAAGACGCCGCACGAAAGGAGGCTAGCTGCGACCAGCATCGCAACCGGAGCAACCAAACACTCAGAACAGGCGGAGCTCATCTATCTGGAGGCCGCGGAGTTCGTCGTAGTCGACCTCTACGCAGCGGAACCCGCGGGCTTCGGCCAGCACGCGCGCCTGCGGCTTGATGACCTGGGCCACGTAGATGCCGCGGACCGATCCGAGTGATGAGTCACGTTCGAGCCGTTCGATGTAGCGGGCCAGCTGCTCTACCCCGTCGATCTCGCCGCGGCGTTTTACTTCGATGGCCACCACCTGGCCCAACGCGTCACGGCACAGCAGATCGACCGGGCCGATGTCGGTGGGGTATTCACGGCGCACCAGGATCAGGTCGTCCTCAATGGATCCTGGTGTGGCGGCCAGTAACTCCTGAAGGTGCGCCTCCACCCCGTCCTTTTGCAGGCCGGGGTCGACCCCGAGTTCATGAGCGACGTCGCTGAAGATCTCCTCCAGTGTGATGATCAGCTGCTCGCCCTTCGGGTTGGTGACGGTGAGCACCATGCCCTCATCCACCAGTTTGTTCGGCGCGTTCATCCAGTTGAGTGGCTTGTACGCGCCTCCGTCGGCGTGGATGGCGACGCAGCCGTCGGCCTTCATCATGATGAGTCGGGTAGCCATCGGGAGGTGGGCAGCGAGGCGACCCTGGTAGTCGACGGTGCATCGGGCGAGAAGAAGGCGCATTTAGTTCAAGTTCTTGACTGAAGGAAGAACGACGGGGACTCACGATCAGGTTGGATTCTTCCGACAACATAGGTATGCCGCAAGACGATGAACCGTACACCTACACCAGCGGCATTCCGGCCTTTCGCGTGGCTGAACTTTTGCGCACGACGCGCATATCGGCGGGGTGGACGGAGAAGGATATGGCCAAGGCGCTCGGCGTGCGTGGCCGTCGTTTCCGGCGGTGGGAAGCTGGTGACGAAATTCCTTCAGATGTGGAGATGGATGCGTTTGCCGGTGTGTGCGGCATCACCATCGATGACATGTTCCCCCAGCGAGATCGGCTGGAGTTTGACCCGCGCAGCCTCTTGATGCGCGTCGGCGATCAGGTCGTATCAATCGTCGACCCGAACAACGAGATCGTTCTCACGACCTACCTGCGGCTGGTGCGCATCCAGCGTGCGCTCGCCCCCGATGAGGCAGTCCATCTGCGTCGTACGGACATCGATCTGCTGGCTGGTGTGCTCGATCTGCATGACCACGGCTTGGAGGAGCGGCTGGTCACCCAGCTGAAGATGACCCCGCAGGCGGCTGCCGAACTGCGGTTCAAGATGATCCGCCGCCGCCACCCCTCACAGGGCGGGGCACGAAACCTCTAGTTCCGATTTCGCATGCGGCGATTGATCAGGTCGCGGCGCTGCTGGAGTTCGCGATAGGTGATGCCGGGTACGTCGGCTTCGAGGCCGAGGCTCGCTTTGAACCCGGTCATGTCGACCTTGAAGGAGTCGCCCATTCCCATCTCGGCGGCGAGCTGGTTGCCGTACTTGGTGGCGAACGTCATGGCGATCGACTGCACTTCGCCGATGAGGTCAAGGTCGGGCGCGAGCGCAGCAATGGCTCCGTCGAGGAAGACCAGGTTCTTCACGTAGAGCATGAGTTCTTTCGGCAACTTGGCGCCGTAGCCGAGCATGGCCTTCACCACGCGCTGCACTTCGGCGACTAATTCCTCGCCCGACAATGTGGTGGGGTCGATCACGGCTTCATTCAGTCGCAGGTCGATGATGACCTGATCGATGTCGGTGTCGGTGGGAAGCGCGCCGAGGTCGATCAGGGCCTGGATCTGGGTCTTGATGTCGTTGGCCATTCCGCCGAGCAACATGCGCAAAAACGCGGTGCGACGGGCGGGTGTGAGCCGAGCGGTGATGCCGAAGTCGAGCATGGCGGTCCGGCCGTCGGCCATGACGAAAAGGTTGCCGCCGTGCAGGTCACCGTGGAAGATGCCGTGGATCATCGCACCCTCCAGGAAGGCGATCATGCCGGTGCGGATGACGGCGTGGGTGTCGATGCCTGCGGCTTTGATGGCGACCGCGTCATCGAACGCGAAGCCGGCCAAACGCTCCATCACGAGCACGCGCTTGGCGACCAGAGTGGGATGCGGTCGGGGTACGACGTAGCCGCGCTGGCCCAGATCTACGAGCACCTTGGCGACGTCGAGCATGTTCTGCGCTTCGATGCGGAAGTCGAGTTCCTCGGTGATGGTCTCGGCGAACAACTCAACCAGCGCAGGAGGATTTGCGAGCGCGGCAACTTTGATACGGCCGATGAGGTACGGCGCCAACCACGCAAGGGTGCGGAGGTCTTTGCGGACCATCTTTTCGACATCGGGCCGTTGCACCTTCACCACGACCGATTCACCGGTCTTCAACGTCGCCGCGTGCACCTGCGCGATCGAAGCAGCCGCAAGCGGTGTGCGATCGAACCACTCGAAGACCTCCTCGAGCGTCTGGCCGAGGTCGGCTTCCACCACGCTTCGCACATGATCGAACGGTTCGGCCGGCACCTGGTCACGGCAACGTTTGAACTCGCTTACAAGCTCCTCTGGGAATAGGCCTTGGCCCGATGAGAGGATCTGCCCGAGCTTGATGAACGTCGGCCCGAGGCGTTCGACCGCCAGTCGAAGACGCTTGGACACATCGGCCCTACTGGCCTCGGGGGTCGCCAGTCGCCCGAGCTTCTTCAGCACGAACCAAGGAGCGAGTGCGACGACACCCTGGCCGATAACCGTCAGCACGCGAGCGCCGGGCGGATACTTGCCGGGGGTGGTGAGTACGGGCACCAGGGCCTTGGCCTCGGCCCGCAGGCGAGGGACGGCCCCCTGCCACCGCATGGGCTCGCTGGTGATCACCCACGGGGGGTTATCACTGAACGCTCCCAACTCAAGATCGGTTGCGGTCAATGTTGTCTCGTCCGGCAGCACCCGTCCATTCTCGCCCGTCTGCGCCGAAAACGTGTTGGCAGCGGCCAAAGGTCACGCAAGCTGGTTGGGCTAGGCCCGCACCAGTTCGAGGAATGATCGGCCGGTGTCGAGCGGGACCGGCGCCCGAGTGGTGGCGTCCACGAACGTGAACGGGTCGTAGGCGGTGGGTCGAGACCACACGACCGGGACGGCGACACCGTTGCGGTGCACGACACCGGTACCGGACCCGGTGGTGACAGCGTTGGGCGACCGTGCGTCGGCGGGGGAGGGGACGTGGTCGCAGTTGACCTGCACCACCGTGCGGGCCGACAGCTGGGCACCGGACACAGCGAGGTGCGGTTTGCCGTCGGTCGACCGCAGGTATGTGCCGGTGGCAGCGTCCCACGACCAACTCACATCGACGCCATCCATCGGCACCGCGAACGTGGTGTCGGGCGAGGCGGAGGCCGGGCGCGTCCACGCGGCGCTGATGGGCCACAGCGATCGAGCCGGACCGCCGCTGGACGCGGTGGTGACGGCGCACGTCGGGTCCAGCAGAAGGTTGTGCGGGCCCGGTCGTTCCGCGGTGCGCACGTAACACGGACTGCTGAGCGCCGTGAAGTTGGTGAGCAAACCCGACGTTGCGGCCGAGTCGACCCACGCGTTGACCGTGTCGTTGGCACCCGAGAACGCGAAGACCGGATGGTTCATGGCGATCAACAGGTCAAGGTCAGCCGTGCGAGCCGAACGAACCGGACCGATCTCGTTGGGCAACTGCGTTTGGAACAGCCCGATGAAACGGGTAACCCCCTCGACGTTCTCCTCGAGGATCGCGTCGGCGCTGTCCAGTCCCCATTGCGGACGGGCGATCGAGTAGTTGTCGATCTTGACGGCGAGAATCGGGCGCTTCGTGACGGTGCTATCGGCCGGAAGACCGGTGAGCGCAGCGACACCATCAAGCGCTGGCTTCACGGTGTAAGCGGGCCACACGGGCACATCTTCCACGGTGATTGCACCGGGCGCTCCGGGGCCGTCACGGGTGTCGGTGCGTCGGTTGGGGAACGAGCTGATGCCGACCGCGGAAACGCCGTTGATGTCCACGACGAGTGCCGCAGGCTGGGTCGTGGCGAAGCACACGTCGCCGCTGTCATCGGCCTTCACGATCAGCCGGTTGGATGCCACCGGTGAAACGGTGCCGACGTAGTTGAGGTCGGATCGGTTCGGCATTCCGTCGGCGCATCCGTAGGCGGTGACGTAGCCGATGTCGCGGACTCGGTCGGCCGTGAGTTGGCCGATGACGGTCTTTCCGCCGATTGCTTCGGGCACGTTCACGCGCAGCACACCGCCTGCCGTCAGTCGATCACCTGCAGGGTTGTCACGCGTATCGGTACGGCGGCTAGGGAACGAGCGAATGCCGACATCGGCAAGGCCATTGATGTCGACGATGAGCGCAGCCGGACGAAGTGTCGAGAAGCAGAGATCACCGTTGTTGTCGGCTTTCACGATGAGTCGGTTGGATGCGACCGGAAGCACCGTGCCGACGTAGTTCACATCGGACCGGTTGGCGATCCCGTCTGCGCAGCCGTAGGCGGTGACGTAGCCGATGTCGCGGACGCGATCCGCGGTGAGTTGGCCGATGACGGTCTTGCCCCCGATTGCTTCGGGTACGTTCACGCGCAGCACGCCACCTGCCGTCACTCGATCTCCTGCCGGATTGTCGCGGGAATCCGTGCGACGGTTCGTGAATGATTCGATGCCGGTGTCAAACGTTACGGCGTTGACGTCCACAATCAGCGCAGCGGGTCGCAGTGTGTAAAAGCACACCTCACCGTTGTTGTCGGCTTTCACGATCAGCCGGTTGGATGCCACGGGCGACACGGTGCCGACGTAGTTGAGGTCGGATCGGTTCGGCATCCCATCGGCGCAGCCGTAGGCGGTGATGTAGCCGATGTCGCGGACGCGGTCGGCGGTGAGTTGGCCGATGACCGTCTTTCCGCCGATGGCCTCGGGAACCTTCACCCGCAACACACCGCCAGCGGGCACCCGTCCGTCGGCCACTGACGCACTGGCAGTCGGACTCGCAGTCGCCACCATCGTGGTAGCGAACAATCCGGCTACGGCCAGACACTTCAGCTTCGACATCGTGAGAGAACGCTCCTTTCGAGTCGTTAGGCGGAAGAACACACCCAGACACGACCCTGTTCACCACCCGCTCGATGGCAGAACGACCCTATCCGCTCCACCGCCGCCGTGGTCATCGGCCGCTGCGCTTCGCCCGAAGGCGCAACGGCGCTCGCCGCTTTCGGCCAGCCAACCGGGTGCGGGTCGAGCGGGCCACGTAATGCGGCTGCCCCATCGGCGCCGCTGCTCGATGAGCCGACGGCGGTTGGCTTGCAGATGGCGGGGCGTGGGCGAATACGGAGGGTTCGTCATGGGACCATCATGACGACGGGGTGCGACAGAGTTCGCCGAACGACGCCGGCATCCGGGTTACCTTCTTCGAAAACCTTCCCGCTGGCCGCGGCCGCCTCGTGCGAAAAACGGGGGTCAGAGAGACCGAGCGGCGGCCAGGGCGGGGACGGCGAGTTCGGGGCGGCAGATGAGGAGGTCGGGCATCCAAGGGTCGGGCTGGTTGTAGACGAGCGGGGAACCGTCGATGCGTGACACGTGCAACCCGGCGGCGGCCGCGACGGCAATCGGTGCGGCGGAATCCCACTCGTACATGCCGCCAGCGTGGGCGTAAATATCGGCCTCGCCCATCACGACGGCCATGGCCTTTGCGCCGGCGGAACCCAGTCGCACGGCATCGGCGCCGATCGCTTCGGCGATGACCGCAGCCACATAGGGCGCACGAAAGCGAGAGGTGATCATGCGGGGGCGGCGCTCGGGCACGTTGAGGACAGGCGGCGGGGGGTCGGTTCCGAAGGCGAGGTCGAACGCAGGCAGCGTCACCGCTCCGGCGGCAAGCCGTCCGTCCTCCCACAGCGCGACGTGCACGGCCCAATCACTGCGGCCCGGCTCGCCGTACTCGCGAGTGCCGTCCAATGGATCCACAATCCACACACGTCGGGCTGCCAGGCGACGGTGATCGTCGGCCCCTTCTTCTGACAACACGGCATCGCCCGGGCGAAACCGAGTGAGTTCCGTCATGAGGAAGCGGTGCGCCGCGGCGTCGCCGGCGTCCATGATTTCCTCGGGCCAGGCACCCTCGGTTTCCATGCTGGCCCGAAGGTTCACGAGCAGCTTGCCGGCCTTTGTCGCCAGGTCGACCGACAACTCGTGGTCGTTCACTTGCCTGCCCGGGCCCGCCCAAACGCCACTGCGTCGCCGAGCAACGACCGGACATCGGCCTCGGCTGCTCCCTGCCCTACGAGAAGACCGACCTTGTCCTCAATGCGCGCCGCCAACGCCTCCTCATCCGGCGTCACCGACGGCTGCACAAACGATGCAACCAACAACACGGTCATGGCGACTGCGGTCATCCCCCCGAAGGACATCACCCACCCGTTGTTATTGTCAGTCGCAATCGTCGACGCGATCATCCCCGCGATCCCACACGCACAAACGATAAGCACGACCGATCGCAACCGAGCCAAAGTCATTAGCGCGCTAAGGGCTTGTACTTGATGCGGTGGGGGGTGTCGGCATCGGCGCCGAGTTCCTTCTTGCGGAAGGCCTCGTACTCGCTGAAGTTGCCTTCGAACCAGCGCACCTGACTGTCACCTTCGAAAGCCAGGA
Source organism: uncultured Acidimicrobiales bacterium (assembly GCA_963791625.1). GTDB lineage: Bacteria > Actinomycetota > Acidimicrobiia > Acidimicrobiales > Ilumatobacteraceae > JANMCE01. The sequence goes on along the minus strand of CAWBTA010000009.1, from coordinate 44,886 downwards.
CGTGGGTGCAGATGCGGTCGAGGAACCAGCGATCATGGCTGATGACCACCGCGCAGCCGGGGAAGTTTTCGAGCGCTCCTTCGAGGGCGCGCAACGTGTCGACGTCAAGGTCGTTGGTTGGTTCGTCGAGCAGCAGCACGTTGCCGCCTGTCTTCAACAACTTGGCCAGGTGGACGCGGTTGCGCTCGCCACCCGAGAGGTCACCGACTCGTTTCTGCTGGTCGGAGCCCTTGAAGTTGAACGAGGCGCAGTAGGCGCGAGCATGAATTTCTCGCCCGCCGACCTTCATGTGTTCGACTCCTTCGGTGATTTCTTCGAAGACAGACTTGTCAGGGTCGAGCGAGTCACGGCTCTGATCTACGTAGGCCATGTCGACCGACTCGCCGATCTTCACCGAGCCACTGTCGGCTTGCTCCTGTCCGGTGAGCATGCGGAACAGCGTGGTCTTACCGGCTCCGTTCGGCCCGATCACGCCGACGATGCCGGCCTTGGGTAACGAGAACGAGAGGTCTTCGACGAGGAGCCGATCACCGAAGCCCTTGGACAGATGTTCCACTTCGATGACCTGATCGCCCAGGCGCTTGCCTGCTGGAATCATGATCTCAAGACGGTTGTCTTCGCTGCGGTTCGCTTCGGCTTCGGTTTGCAGCTTGTCGTAGGCGGTGAGGCGAGCCTTGCCCTTCGACTGGCGGGCCTTGGGCGACATGCGCACCCATTCCAGTTCTTTCTGCAGGGTGCGCTGGCGAGCCGACTGCGTCTTTTCTTCCTGCGCCAAACGAGCCTGCTTCTGCTCCAGCCAGCTGGAGTAGTTGCCTTCGAACGGAAAGCCCTTGCCCTTGTCGAGTTCGAGAATCCACTGGGCCACGTTGTCGAGGAAGTAGCGATCGTGGGTGATGGCGATGACCGCGCCGGCGTACTCCTGCAGGTAGCGCTCAAGCCACGCGACCGACTCTGCGTCGAGATGGTTGGTGGGCTCATCGAGCAGCAAAAGGTCAGGCCTCGACAGCAGCAGACGGCACAGCGCGACACGACGACGCTCGCCGCCGGAAAGCTTGGTGACATCGGCGTCGCCGGGCGGGCAGCGAAGTGCGTCCATGGCGATCTCGACGTTGCGTTCGAGGTTCCACGCGTCGGTGGCGGCGATCTTGTCTTCCAGCTCGGCCTGCAACACGCCGATCTTGTCGTAGTCGGCATCGGGGTCGGCCCACATGGCCATGACCTCGTTGTAGCGCGTGATGATGCCGTGGATCTCGCCCACGCCTTCCATCACGTTGCCCATCACGTCCTTGCCCGGATCAAGCTTCGGCTCTTGGGCCAGGTACCCAACGGTGAAACCCTGGGTGAGGCGCGCTTCGCCGGTGAAGCCGTCATCAAGCCCGGCCATGATCTTGAGCAGACTCGACTTACCAGCACCGTTGCTACCCAATACGCCGATCTTGGCGCCCGGGTAAAACGACAGCGAGATGTTCTCCAGCACCGTCTTGTCGGGCGGGTAGAAGCGAGCGAGTTTGTAACACGTGTAAATGTATTGAGCAGCCATGTCAGCCGACAGGCTACGCGAAATGCTCCTCAGAAGAGAGCCTGGCCGTCGAGACGGTTCGCCTCGGAAATGCCATCTGCTCGATCTTCGTGTTCGTAGAAAAACTTTGGGCAGCGAACGCTCCTGTGCGAATCACCCATAATTCGGCTCCTCGCGTATCGCTGCCCCGTCTTCACCTTATCAAGAGGTGCTTACCACTGCCTGTGCATGTCGTTCCACCCTCGCCGAGTTGAACGGGCCGGACCCCGTCGAAATCGAGAGTACGGGTTCGTCCGTATGCGGGCAAGTCAATCGGTAAGAATTTAACAAGTTACGGCACGGACACCGGGCGGGGTAGCGGCGTGAGGGCGCCGTCGTTGAGCATGTTGCGGATCTCGATAGCGGAAATCGGCTTGGCGATGAAGTATCCCTGCACCGCCTCGCAGTTCAGCACTGCCAAACGGTCGAGCACCTCCTGGCTCTCCACTCCTTCGGCCACCGTGCCGATGCCGAGGTTGGTGGCCAGATCGATGATGGACCGCACAATGCTTTCGTCCTTGGGGGAGTGCAGCATGCCGAACACAAAGGTCTTGTCAATCTTCACCCGGTCGATAGGAAGGTTACGAAGGTTGGCCAGTGAGCTAAAACCGGTACCGAAGTCGTCGAGGGAAATCTGCACCCCAAGAGTCCGCAACTCCTGCAGAACCAGAGCGGTTCGCTCGGGGTCGACCATCACGGTGTTTTCGGTGAGTTCCAATTCCAGCCACATGGGGTTGATGTCGTGGCGGGTTAGGGCGGTGGAAACCATGTCGACAAAGTCGTGGTTGTGCAGGTTACGGGCTGAGACGTTCACCGCCATGGTGACGTAGAGGCCCTCGTCATGCCATAGGGCGCATTGCTGCAGTGCCCGGTCAATGACGTACTCGGTGAGTTCCTGCATGAGATCTGTTTGCTCGGCCGTGGGAATGAAGGCGTCGGGATACAGAATGCCTCGCTCTGGGTGGAGCCAGCGCACCAGTGCCTCCACACCGATGAAGGCATGGGAATGGAGATCCAGTTTGGGCTGATAGGCGAGAAAGAACTCACCGCGGCGCATCGCTTCCTGGATTTCGCCTGCGAGCATCATCCGCAACGGACCGGTACGGGTGTGGTCATCGGCGTACATCTCGGGTCCGTTCTTGGCCTTCTTAGCGCGATACAGCGCCATGTCGGCCTTGGCCAGGAGCGTGTCAATATCTTCGCCATGGTTTGGGAACTCCGCCATCCCGACGCTCACCGTGGTCTTGAGGGGCACTCCCGCCAGTTCAAGCGGGGCGTGTAGTCGTTGCATTATTCGGTCGGCCACGGCGCGTGCCTCATCGGCCGAGCAGGGGCCGGGGAGGAGAATGGCGAAGTCGTTCGCATCCAGTCGCGCTACCAGATCTCCGGCGCGCCGGTCGTCTTGCAGGCGTTCGGCTACTTTCTGCAGAACGTCATCTCCCACGGCCCTGCCCAGGCGATCGTTCAGGCTTTTGAAGCCATCGATGCTGAGCTGCAGGACGAAGAAGGTTTGCTGCCGTCGGGCAGCAACAGCGATCGCCACTTCAGCCTGGTCGTGGAACGAGCGGCGGTTCGACAGCAACGTAAGTGGATCATGGGTGGCCTCGTGGCGATGGTTGAGGGCCGTCTCGGTCGTCTTGTAGAGCACGCCGACGGTGAGCGTTAACAGCGCGCCGGCCAGCAAGCTGGTTCGGTTCACCAGAATGAAAGCAGGAGCTAGGCCGATCGGCATCGCGTTCGTGGCCATGATGTTGGCAAATGCGTTCCGGAGAAACCGAAGACATGAAACGCGCTGGCGCAGGGCGACACCGATGGAAGCCATGACTAGGTCCAACGCAAAGCCCGTCGCGCCGACGGCGATGGCACCAACCACCCAACGTTGGTCGACCGAGCCGTTGGCATTTTGAAAGCTTGGCGTTGAACCGGTAGCTGTGACCGCAATGCTCGAGATCGCGAGAGCCAGCGAACCCAGCGAAGCGTTGAAGAAGCTGAGGAGTATCGGCCGGCGATGTACGGCGAAGTTGAGCAGGCAGATGCAGAACATGGCGGCGGCCGCGGTCGGAATGGGTGCGGAAAGGAAGAGGCAGAGGAAGAACGTCCAGGAGGTCGAAATTTCGTACTTCTTGCTGGGCCCGAGCCAACTCAACGGGCGCATCTCGGCTAACGAGCGCGAGCACTACGAACAAGCCGAACGAACCGAGGTTTGTCGGTCGGAGAGTGGTAGCTCCCCGCACCAGGAAGACTTCGAGGGCGACAAAGGTGCCCACGATGAGTCGAGATGTACGCAACGAAAGCTGGTCGATAGCGGGCGGGCGGCGCGACGACGGTGGGCTCGGACGCCGCGGAGGCAGCGGCAAGCGCGTCAGTCGTGTCGAGCGGGTTGGCCAGCGCGGTCGTGACGGGTTTGGTGATTGGTTCTGCCACTCGCGGTGCCTCCTCTCGCAATCGGTCCACGCCTGTGAGTTCTATGAACGGCAGATCGGCGCAAAAGACGAGGAAAGGGTTCGGCAAGTTCGTCGGAGGGTCGTTAAGTGATCTTCTGCTTCCCGCCGAAAGCGGCAATGTCTCAGCGTTTTCGGTGGCGGTGCTACGTTGGCGCGTACAACGTGCTGTTCAACACCCCGGGGGTTTCCATGCTGTTTGCTCTTGACAGTTTTTTCAGTCGCACTGGTCTTTCGAACTGGGGATTCCGGTGGCTGCACATCCTGGTCGGCATTATGTGGATCGGCCTGCTCTACTACTTCAACTTCGTGCAGGTTCCGGCGTTTGCCGAGTTCGAGCAGCATGACGGTGGGGCTCGCGCCCGTAACGTCGCGCTCGACAAGGTGGCGCGCCGCGCCCTGTGGTGGTTCCGCTGGGCGGCCGTGTCCACGTTCGTTACCGGCATCCTTATCGCGGTACTGACGCCCGACTACTTCGCCAAGGAGAACCAGAACTCGGGCTTCACTGCCATCTCGATGGGCATGCTGCTCGGAACCATCATGATGCTGAACGTGTGGGGCGTTATCTGGCGCAACCAGAAGACCGTTCTTGCCAATGCGGTGACGGTGCTGGGTGGCGGTGCCGCCAATCCCGATGCGGCCGGCGCCGGGCGCAAGGCGCTCATGGCGTCACGTCAGAACTCCATCTTCTCGATCTCCATGCTGTTCTTCATGGTGTTCAAGTCCCACGCGCCGTACGCCGGCGGAACGCCCGGTGGTGGTAGTAAGGGTGCCTTCTGGCTGATCGGCCTGATCATCATCGCCGTCATGGAGCTCAACGCCCTCGGCTTCATGCCCTGGAAGGTCGCTCCCAAGAAGGGCCTCAACATGATGTACGACAGCGTGCGCAACATGCTGATCAGCGCGTTCGGTCTGTGGGTCATCTTCCTGATCCTGTCGGAAGTGTTCCTCAACAAGACCTCCTGACCCCACATCTGAAGGGGCCGCCCGGCTGGGCGGCCCCTTTGTCGTTTTCGGACCGGACCGTTGGGCTATGCGACCGTGAGGGTGGCGTTCATGGAGGCTTTGTGGCCGGGGACAGTGCAGTACATCTTGTAGGTGCCGGCGGTGAGGGTGAAGACCTCGCCCGTCTGACCACCAGGAGCGACGACCAGTTCTTTGCCGACACGGTTGCCGGAGCCGTCTTCGAGCACGAGGTTGTGGGTTTGCTGGCCCTTTGAGAGATAGGCGAGGGCAACGGTGCCGGCTTTGGCGGTGTACTCGGTCTTGTCGAACTTGATGTCCTGCGCGAGCACCGTGAGATCGGGCGTGGCGGGGACCGTGTTGTCGGTGGTCTTTTGCGCGGTTCCGCCGCAGGCGGCGAGGGAGGCAACGATGCCAAGACCGACGGCGAATCGGGTAACGGGGGTGCGTCGTGACGTCATGACTATTTACGATAGCAAATACTTTCGAAATACACCATGCGGGACCTACGTTTCATCAGGGCTCCAGACATAGACTTGAGAAATGTCCGATGAACTGCCTCAACCGTTCGGTCCCAACGCATGGCTTGTCGAGGAGATGTTCGAGCAGTATCGCTCGAACCCAACTACGGTGAGCGCGGCCTGGCAGGAGTTCTTTGCGGACTACAAGAGCAGCTCGCCAGTGGGTCTGCTGCCCCCTCCGCCGGTTGATGCAGCTCCGGTCGCTCCGGCCGTGGCACTGGCTGCGCCGGCAGTCGTCGAACCGGCCGCTGAACTCGGCGATCCGATCCGCGGCGTGGGCGCCGTCATCGTGGCCAACATGGAAAAGAGCCTCGAAGTACCGACGGCCACCAGCTTTCGCAACGTGCCGGCCAAGCTGTTGGAGATCAACCGGCGGGTGATGAACGGCTACCTCGGTCGCAAGGATGGCGGCAAGGTCAGTTTCACCCACATCATCGGGTACGCCATCGTGCGCGCCATTGCCGACACGGTCCCGGCCATGAACCATTCCTACCTGGAGGGTGTCGACGGCAAGCCGCGCATCGTCCGTAAGACCGAAGTCAATATGGGCCTCGCCGTCGATGTGGCCAAGCCCGATGGCTCGCGTGCGCTGGTCGTGCCGGTGCTACGCAACGCCGCCGCGCTCGACTTCAAAGAGTTCCTCGGCGCGTACGAAGAGATCGTGCGCAAGGTGCGCACCAACAAGCTCGCCGTCACTGATTTTCAGGGCGCGTCCATCACGCTCACCAACCCCGGCACCATCGGTACGGTGCAGAGCGTGCCGCGCCTCCAACAGGGGCAGGGTGTCATCGTGGGCGTCGGCACCATCGACTACCCGGCCGAGTGGCAGGGTGCCGATGAGCGTCAGCTCGCCGACATGGGCGTGTCGAAAGTCGTCACCATCACCAGCACGTACGACCACCGCATTATCCAGGGTGCCGAGTCTGGTCTGTTCCTCAAGCGCATCCACGAGTTGCTCGTAGGTGATCACGGCTTCTATCACGACATCTTCCGCAGCCTCGGTGTGCCATACGAGGAGGTGCAGTGGCGGCGAGATGTCAGCCCGCTCAATCGGGAAGAGGCCATGCTGGCCAAGCAGATGCAGGTTGGTCAGCTCATCCGCACCCACCGCGCTCGCGGCCACCTCATCGCCGACCTCGATCCGTTGAGCTGGAAAGAGCCCAAGATGCACGACGAGCTCGATCCGGCTACCTACGGCCTCACCATCTGGGACCTCGACCGAGAGTTCCTCACTGGCGGCCTTGCGGGCTATGACCGGCTGCCACTCGGCGAGATTTTGAAGGTGCTGCGTGACGCGTACTGCCGCACCATCGGCATCGAATACATGCACATGCAGGAGACCGAAAAGCAGCGTTGGTTGCAGGCCCGTATCGAGGGCGTGCCGTTCAAGTTGTCGTCCTCCGAGCTTCGCCACCTCCTGTCGCGTTTGAACGCAGCCGAAGCAATGGAGAAGTTCCTCGGCACGAAGTACGTGGGCACCAAGCGCTTCGGTCTGGAGGGCGCGGAGTCGGCTATTCCGATCCTCGACACGATCCTTGCCGCTGCGGCCGATGACGGGCTCGATTCAGCGGTGCTGGGTATGGCGCACCGTGGTCGACTGAACGTGTTGGCCAACATCATCGGCAAAAGCATGGGCACGATCTTCAAGGAGTTCGAGGGCTACGTCGCCCCCGATTCCGTGCAAGGTTCGGGCGATGTGAAGTACCACCTCGGTGCCCAGGGCAAGTACGAAAGCCCGACCGGCAAGGACATCAAAGTCGAGCTGGCGGCCAACCCCAGCCACCTGGAAACGGTCGACCCGATCGTGCTCGGCATGGTAAGGGCCCGACAGGATCAGATCGATCCGCCCGGTTCGTTCCCCGTACTGCCCGTGCTGATTCATGGTGACGCGGCGTTCGCTGGTCAGGGCATCGTGGCCGAGTGCTTCGCCATGAGCGACACCGGTGGGTACCGCGTCGGCGGCACCATTCACGTGGTCATCAACAACCAGATCGGCTTTACCACCGCGCCGGAGTTCGCCCGTTCGTCGCCGTACTGCACCGACATGGCCAAGGCCATTCAGGCGCCTATCTTCCACGTCAACGGTGACGACCCCGAGGCATGCGTACGAGTCGCAAAGCTGGCCTACGACTACCGCCAAGAGTTCCACGACGACGTCGTTATCGACATGGTCTGTTACCGCCGCCACGGCCACAACGAGGGTGACGACCCGAGCTACACGCAGCCGCTGATGTACCGGGCCATCGATCAGCGCCGCACCGTGCGGAAGCTGTTCACCGAGAGCCTGGTGAAGCGGGGCGACATCACCATCGCCGAGGCCGAGGCTGCGCTCGAAGACTTCCAGTCGCGCCTACAGGTAGCACTTGAAGAGACCCGATCATCGGCACCCACCGAAGTTGTTCGCGCGGCCAGGCCACCCGCGCCGGAGGGCGTGCTGCCGCACGTGGAGACCGGTGTTGATCGAGCCATGCTCACCTCGATCTTCGACCATTTCACCGCCTACCCCGAGACGTTCACCGCGCACCCAAAGTTGGTGCGTCAGTTTGAGACTCGTGCCAAGCTGTTCCACGAGGGGGGCGAGGTCGAATGGGCCACCGGTGAAGCACTGGCCTTCGGTTCGTTGCTGCTCGACGGTCACAGTGTGCGCCTCGCCGGAGAGGACTGCCGCCGCGGCACGTTCAGCCAGCGACATGCAGCGCTCATCGACAACGACAACGGCGATGTCTGGACCCCGCTGCAAACGCTTCCGGGCGCGTCGGGCGCCTTCCGTATCTACGACTCGCTGCTGTCGGAATACGCGGCGCTCGGTTTCGAGTACGGCTACTCGGTCACCGACAAGAACTCGTTGGTGTTGTGGGAAGCGCAGTTCGGCGACTTCGTCAACGGCGCGCAGATCATCATCGACCAGTACTTGGTTGCGGCTGAAGACAAGTGGGATCAGACCTCTGGTCTCGTCATGTTGCTGCCCCACGGATTCGAGGGTCAGGGCCCCGAGCATTCATCCGCCCGTATCGAACGCTTCCTCACGCTATGCGCCGAGGACAACATTCAAGTTGTCAACGCAACCAACGCCGCACAGTACTTCCACGTGCTGCGGCGTCAGCTTCGTCGTGAGGTCCGCAAGCCGCTCGTGCTGTTCACGCCCAAGAGCTATCTGCGTCGCGCTGAGTCGCGCTCGCCGATTGTTGCCTTCACCACGGGCCACTTCCAGGAAGTGCTGGATGACCCCAAAGTGGTTGATCGCAACACCGTCACTCGCGTCGTGCTGTGTTCGGGCAAGGTTGGCTTTGATGCACTGGCCGAGCGGGACAAGCGCAACGCCCCTGTGGCCGTGGTGCGGGTGGAGCAGTTGTTCCCCTTTCCGCACGACCAGATCATCGACGTGCTCGGCAGCTACCCGAATGCCCATGAAGTCGTCTGGTTGCAGGAAGAGCCCGAAAACATGGGTCCGTGGACGTTCGTCGAGCACCGCATCTTCCGCATCAAGAACGACGGCTACGACCTTCGGGCCGTCGCCCGGGTCGAATCAGGCAGCCCCGCCACCGGCTCGGCCAAGATCCACGAACAGGAACTTGCCGACCTCATGGACGAAACCTTCGCCGGTTTCTAGGCCCTTTGGAGTCCAATCGTTGGGGGAGATACCCGACGAAAGGCCCAAGGAATGATTGACTGGACAGCGTTATGTCGAGACACGTCGTCGTTGATGGATCCAACCTTGCTACTGAAGGCCGTTCGCTCCCCAGTCTGCACCAGCTGAATGAGGCTGTTCTGGCCTATCTGGAAGAGAATCCCAACGACATCATTACCGTCGTGGTCGACGCAACCTTCGGCCACCGCATCGACGCCAAAGAGGTGGCCGAGTTTGACGAGGCCATTGAGAACAACGAGCTCGTTTCTCCTCCAGCGGGGGCCATCGGGCGTGGCGACGCATTCGTTCTGCAGATCGCCAAAAAGGCCCATGCGATCATCCTGTCGAATGATTCGTTCCAAGAGTTCCACGGCGAGCATGAGTGGCTGTTCGATGAGGGTCGTCTGATCGGTGGCAAGCCGGTTCCGCACGTTGGCTGGGTGTTCGTGCCACGAGCGCCCGTGCGCGGCATGATTTCACGTCGAGCCACCCGCGTCGCCAAGCGGGACCCGAAAGTGGCGGCCCGGCCGAGCGTGTCGGCCTCCCAACCGATGCCGGTACCGAAGAGTCCGCCGCCCGGCCGTCGTGGTCCGCGTATGGAAGCGCCTGCAGCCGCGCCTGCCGCGGCCGGCGTCGCAGAGCCAAAGCCGTCTCGGTCGCAGGTCGCTGCGGCCAAGGCTGCTGCTGGTCCGAAGCCGGCAGCCCCGGCTGCGCCCAAGGGCAACCCCGCCAACGAGCTCATGGCCTTCCTCGGCTTCGTCGAGCACCACCCGGTCGGCACCACGATCGACGCGACCTTCGAGAGTTACTCCTCCCACGGTGCCTACGCCGTCACGGCCGATGGTGTGCATATCTACGTCCCCATGCGCTCCATGGCCGTGCCCGCACCTCGCAGCGCTCGTGAAGTGGTGGCCTTGGGTGAGAAGCGTGCCGTCATCATCGTGAGCTTCAACGCCGCTCGCCGCGGCATCGATGCCGCGTTGCCCGGCTTCGCGCCCGGGTGCAGTAGCCGTCGCTGCTGTCGCCGAGCCGAAGCCCGTCAAGGCCGCCGGCCGCAAGAAGGCAGCTCCTCGGGGGGCCAAGCTCGATGTCGGTCCCGACGTGGTCGTTGCTCCGACCGAGGCGGCCCCGACGCCAACCGAAGCGAAGCCCAGCACCAGGCCGCGCAAGGCTGCCGTGTCGAAGAAGGCAGCAACGCCATCCGCGCCGCCAGTCACAACCCCCACGGTCGAAGCGGCTACGCCGAAAGCTGCGCCAAAAAAGGCCGTGGCCAAGAAGGCCGCAGCCCCGAAGAAGGCCGCGGCATCCGTCGCCGACGTGTCGAAGGACGCGCCTGCGAAGAAGGTTCCCGCAGCAAAGAAGGCTCCGGCCGCGAAGAAGGTATCGGCGGCGAACGAGCCCGTGGCCGCTTCAGAAACGAAATCGACCGTTACGGACAAGCCTGCGGCGGCGAAGGCCGCCGTCGTGTCGAAGCCCGCCGCGGCGAAGAAGGCGCCAGCAAAGGCTGCATCCTCCGCCAAGAGAGTCGCACCGAAGGCCAAGCCCGCCGCCACCTGAGGTCTTCGCTGATGCCCACGACCTAAGGTGGGCGAATGCGTATTGCGACGTGGAATGTGAACTCATTGAAGGTGCGGCTGCCTCGGGTTGAGGCCTGGCTGGATGAGGTCCGTCCCGACGTCGCGTTGCTGCAGGAAACCAAGCTGGCCGACAGCGCCTGGCCCGGTCTGGCCTTCGAGGCGCTCGGTTATGAGACCGCTCATCACGGCCAGGGACAGTGGAACGGTGTCGCCATCTTGTCCCGCGTTGGTATCGACAACGTGGTTGCCAATTTCGCTGATGGGGGCGAACCGGATGGCGACGCTCGTCTCCTTACCGCCACCTGCGGCGGGGTGCGCTGTACCTCGGTCTACGTACCCAACGGACGCGCCCTCGACGACGACCACTACACCTACAAGCTCGCCTGGCTCGAACGGCTCCGCATCCACCTCGAGAAGAACAGCAAGCCTGACGAGCCCGTAGCGATCGGCGGCGATTTCAACATCGCGCCAACCGACGTCGACGTGTGGAATGGCGCCAAGGCTCAGGGCAGTACCCACGTGTCCGCCGAGGAACGGGCTGCCCTTGAACGACTGAAAGCGTGGGGTCTCACCGACCTGTTTCGCGAGATGCATCCCCAAGGCCCGTTCTACTCCTGGTGGGATTACCGCGCCGGCGACTTCCACATGGGCCGCGGCATGCGCATCGACTACATCCTCGGTTCGGCCCCGGTAAGAGCCGCCACGAAGTGGGCCATCGTCGACCGTAACGCCCGCAAAGGCACCCAACCTTCGGACCACGCCCCCGTCATCATCGACCTCGACCCCACCTGGTAGGTCGAGCGGATCTTTCTGTGATTCTGATGTTGCCCTACAACATCAGAATCACATACCTTGACGGTTCTTCCCCTGCTGCAATCAGCGTTGGAGGAAGAAGATGGCGGAAGAAACAAGCTTGGCTGAGTGGTTCGGCGCGCACCACGGAGTTGTGACCAGAGCATGGTTGCGCGAGCACGGGTTTACCGACGGCCAGGTACGGCAAATGCGAGACGGCGGTCGGATTCTGGAAGCTCACCGAGGGGTCTATCGCTCGTCCTCGGCACCTCGGACGCAGTATCAGCGGATGGTCGAACTGGTCGCGTGTACGGACGGCGCAGTTTCACACACGAGCGCCGGACAGATCTGGGGCTTCCGCAAGCTGAATCGCTATCGAGACATTCACCTCAGCGTCGCGCAAGGCGTGCAACGTCGTTTCGATGGTGAAGGACTCGATGACGTGGTGCTGCATCGCTCGTCGGAGCTTCCTGCATCTGATGTGGTCAGGCGAGGTGACGGCATCATCGTCACTTCTCCGGCGAGGACAGTCTTTGATCTTGCTGCTGTCATTCCCGAAGAAGACCTGGAGTCGATCATTGAGCAGGGTCTTGCCATGGGGCGATTTTCACTGACCAAACTGCTCGCGACGCAGGACCGCCTTTCCACACCCGGGCGTAAGGGAACAAAGCAGCTCCGTCGCGTGCTGGCGAGTCGTTCACTTCGTCAACGGCCGGTGGACTCCGACTACGAATTGCGGCTGCTCCGAGCCCTGCAGGACAACGGCATGCCAACATTTGAACGCCAAATGCCCTTGCTGCTCACAGGTGGTGAACTTGTGCATCCTGATTTGGCTGAACCAACTCGTCGGTTCATCATCGAAGTGGACCATGCCGAGTGGCATTCCCGACGAGAAGCCAGCCAGTACGACCGCTGGCGCGACCGTCAGTATCACCTGTTGGGCTGGCATTCCGAACGGGTAAGTGACCGGGACATCGACGAGCGCCTCCCCCAGACTGTGCACGAGCTCTACACGATCTACCGCTCGCTCCCAGACGTCGGAGCCTGATAGGCGGCGGATTCTGAGTTGCTCTGCAACAGCACAGCGGTCCCGAGCAGGGCCAGGAGTTGAGGGCCGAAGTGGTGGAGGGCGGCCGGGGAGAGGTCGGCAACGAGGGCGAGCTCGTCGGCGGTTCGGGGCCGAGCGGTGGCCAGGGCGGCGAGGACGGCGTCGGTCATGATGAACGAGGGCGCCACAGCAGCGGCGCGGGCACGGTGGGCGCGCCACGATTGCAGCGCGACGAGGACCGGGTCGGGCCGGATTGGGGTGCGGCGGACCTCGATCGGGGGAGGGGTGGTGGGCGCGGTTTCGGTCAGCATGCCGGCGACCAGCGGCGAGCGTTTTCGGCCGGCCCGATAGCCGGTGCGGGTCTTGGCCCATGTGCCGAGAAGGGTCTGTGTGGCGCGGGTGAGGGCCACGTATAACAGGCGGGTTTCCTCGGCCATGGCTGCGGGCGTGTCGGCGCTGGAATGAGGGACCAAACCATGCTCCAACCCCGCCACCACCACGGTGTGCCACTCGCGACCCTTCGCGGCGTGGAAGGTGAATAACTCCACGCCGTCACCCTGGCTGTTCTCACCCGACAACGACAGGCGCAAGGACTGGTGCGTGGCGAAGGGCTCACTGTCGATGTGCTCGAAGGTTGCCTCCACCAGTCGCTCGAGTGCTTCGCGGGCGTCGGGTTCGAGCACCGCGTCGGGGTCCTGCAGTTTGAACTGAACTTCGGTGATCCAGTCGCGGACGCCGGTGCGACCGGCGAACTCGGCGCTGTCCGCTACGGCGGATCGAACCGCCGGATGAGTGAGCTGAGACGTGGCCAGGCGTGAGCGAACGGGAATACCTGCCGCCAGCAACTGCTGCGCGATGGTGATCAGCTGAGCGTTGGTGCGAGTGAGCACCGCGCACGAGGCCCAACGCTGACCCGGACGGCGGGCGACCGACAAAAGCGACGCGATGCCGTCAGCTTCCGCCGTGTCCGTTGCGAACGCGTGCAGCGCAGGAAGGTTGCCCCCGGCCCTGGTGGCCGTCACCGCAGTGGCGTCGTCGCCGAGCACGTGTTGACCGGCCGCAATGATCTCGGGCGTTGAGCGGTAATTGGCCGCGAGGCGCACAACGGTCAGTCCGGGGAAGAGCTTCTGGGCGTTGCGGAGGAACGACGGGTCGGCACCATTCCATCCGTAGATAGCCTGGTTCGGGTCGCCGACGATGCAGAGGTCGTTGCGGCCTCCTCGCCACATCTCCAGCAGTTTCATCTGCAACGGGTTGATGTCCTGAAACTCGTCCACGAAGATGTGTCGGAAGCGCCAACGTTGCACTTCGGCGAAGGCCCGATCACGCTCGATAGTGCGCAGGCACTGCTCGAGCAGATCGTCGAAATCGATAAGGCCGCGTTTTGCCTTCTCGGTCTCATAGGCGGTGAAGGCGGCAGCGATGCGATCGGAGGAAAGCTTGGTCCGCCGTGCCGCCTTCGCTGCCAGTGCGATGTAGCGATCGGGTGTGATGCGCCGCGCACGGCTCCAGTCGATCTCGGCCACGATCTCGGCGACGGTCGCCGCGCTCGTGCCCGCGCCAGCCAGACCACGCACGACCGTGATGCGACTCGTGAGCAACGTGGGTGGTCGGCGGCCCTGGTCCTCCCAGCGCTGGCGCAGCACGCTGTAAGCCACGCCGTGGAAGGTGCCGACGGTCGGGCGGTCCTGAAGGCCGAAGCGGCTGAGCCGTCGAACCAGCTCGCCCGCGGCCTGACGGGTGAAGGTGAGCGCCAGCACGTGGGCGGAATCGGCGCTTCCGTCGATGACCCTGCGCACGATGCGTCGGGTGAGCACCGTGGTCTTTCCCGAACCAGCCCCGGCCAGAATGCACAGAGGAGCGCCTGGGGACATGACGGCAGCCTGCTGGGCCGCGTCCAGCCCCTCCAGCAGGTTGTCGTTCATCGTGTCCACGCCGAAACCCTACGAGACGCGAGAGGACAACTTGGGGGCCTGTTGGCCGGTACGCTTCTGGACATGCCGTTTCCTCGCAAGTTGCTCCTGGCCGACGAAGACGTCGCGCTCGACATTCATCCCCACTGGGTGTTCTTTGCCGAGTCGGTCGGTCTGCTGTTGCTCGGGATCGTGCTGGGCATCGGCGCGCTGATCCTCAAGACCGGCAACCTGAAGAAAGGGCTTGGCTGGGTGGCGCTGATCGTCATCGTCGCGGGCATCCTCTGGACAATCGTGCGCTACATGAAGTGGGTCACCACCAATTTCGTCGTGACATCGCACCGCATCCTTCATCGCCACGGCGTGTTCGCCAAGGCTGGGGTGGAGATCCCGATCGATCGGGTGATGAACGTCAACTTCGCCCAATCGGTACAGGAGCGGCTGCTCGGAGCCGGCAACCTCCTCATCGAGTCTGGTGGAGAAGATGGCCAACAGACCTTCACCGATATCCGTAAGCCGCAGTCGGTGCAGAAGCTCATCCTGGCCGAAAGCACGCGCACCATGCGCGCCGCCGTTGGCCAAAACGCTGGTGCCGATGTCGCCAGCCAGCTCGAAAAGTTGGAGGCGATGATGCAGCGCGGCACGCTCACGGCAGAAGAGTTCGCGGCGCAGAAGGCCCGTCTGCTCGGGAACTGACAGCTAGAGATCGTCGATGATTTTGCGGAGTTGCTCGACGGTTGCGAGCTTCTGCTCCAGCGTGCCGAACAGGCCAGCCTGGAAGTAGGTGACGCCGGCCTCCGCATACGCGGCTAACCGGTCGCGAACGTAACCCGCGGGCCCGATGAGCGAACCCAACCGCAGGTACTCGGCAGGCAGAGCGGCCTCGGCCTCAGTCTTGTTGCCGTCGAGGTACAGATCCTGCACCAGCTTGGCCTCGGCCTCCCAGCCATACGCGCTCAGAATGTCGTTGTAGAAGTTCTTGCCCCTTGCACCCATTCCGCCCACGTAAAGCGCGGTCTGCGGGCGCCCCATATCGAGCAGCGTGTCGATCGGAAGGTCGTCGCCGATGGCCACCGCTCCGCCCGCCAGAATGTCGAGCTTGCCGAGCGAAGCGTCTCGCTTCTTCATGCCAAGCGAGATCGCATCGCCCCAGACCCGGTCAGCCAATTCGGGAATGTAGAAGATGGGGATCCAGCCGTCGGCAACTTCCGCGGTGGCTTCGACGCTCTTGCCTTTCAGCGAGGCCCAGTAGAGCGGGATGTTGTCACGCACCGGGTGATTGATGAGTTTGAGCGGCTTGGCCAACCCGGTTCCTTGACCCTCGGGTAAGGGAATGTGGATGGTCTTGCCCTGATAGTTGATGACCTCGCGCCGCCACACCTGACGGCAGACTTCGATGGTCTCTTTGATCTTGGTCATAGGCGCCTCGTACGGCACGCCGTGGAAGCCTTCGATGACCTGCGGCCCAGATGCGCCAAGACCGAAATTAATGCGTCCACCCGATACGTAGTCGAGACCCGCGGCTGACATGGCGAGCAGCGTGGGCGTTCGGCTGAACACGTTGACGATGGCCGAGCCGATCTCCATCGAGGTGGTCTTGGCGGCCAGGTAACCCATCATCGAGATGGCGTCGAAACTGTAGGCCTCTGGTACCCACACCGCTTCGACCCCGGCCTTTTCCAGCGCCACGACCTCGTCGGCTGCTGCCTTGGAGTCGCCCGAATAGTTGAGCATCATCGAGAGCTTCATGGGCTCAGTCTGACACGCTCGGATCAGACGTGTTCGAGGTGCGCTCCCGGTGCCGGATGTACCACCCACACGCGCTTGTCCTCGTCGGTTGCGAACACGCCGGGCTCGGTAAGCGCCACCACGCAACCACCGAATCCGCCGCCAGTCATGCGAGCACCCCACACGCCCTTTCGAGACGAGAGGTCCTTCACCAGGGCGTCCATCTGTGACGTGGAGGTGTTGAAGTCGTCGCGCAAGCTGTTGTGGCTTTCCACCATCAGTCGACCCGCCGCGACCCTTGCATCGGCTTGCATGGCGATCACGAAGTCGCGCACGCGCTCGGTTTTCGCTAATGACGTGACGAGCGTGTGATCGCACGACTGCGTCGACGATCTGGGCGCAGTCAGCCGGAACGGCCAAGCGCAGAGGCCCGATGACGGCTTCGGCCTCGGCGCACTCCTTTACGCGAGTGGCGTACTCACTCCCGACCAGCGTGCGGTGGTGGCCATAGACCACGACAACGTCGAGATCCTCGGGAAACCGCACGGGCGTGACCGTCAACTCGTGACAGTCGATCAGGGTGGGACCTAGGTCGCTCCCGGCCGCGATACTGAGCTGATCCATGATGCCGCACGGCACGCCGCTGGCGTTCTGCTCGGCTCGTTGTGCAAGTACGGCTAGCTCGGTAGCGGTACCGTCGAATCCGAGCGCCAGGCCGACCGCCACCTCCAGCGCTGCGCTGGACGAAAGTCCGGCGCCGCTCGGAATACTCGTGGTGACCGTGCCCTTGAAACCGCGGGCAGGCCTCATCTCGTAGACCACACCGGCCACGTAGCGAGCCCACTCGGGTGTGACGTGGAACGGATCGTCCTCGTCGAGCCTTACCACCGCCGGCGTAGCCTCAGTGGACGACACCAACTCGACCGGACCGTCCTGCGGGCGGCCTTCGATAATGGTGGCTCGGTCGATGGTCATCGGAAGAACCAGACCACCGGTGTAGTCGGTGTGGTCGCCAATGATGTTCACTCGCCCCGGCGCAATGGCCCGAATCACTCCGCTGGTCACATGACGAATCTAGAGGATCAGCTCGGCTCCGGCTCAAGACGCGCGATTGCGATACCAATCGACCGTCGAGGTCAGAACCTCCTGCAGAGGAGTAGCGCTCTGGCCGAAGGTGGCGGTGAAGAGCGAGGAGTCAACGACGAACGGCCGGTCGAACTGGTAGAGCATTTCGGGCAACTCGCGAAACAGGGGCGAGAACAATCCGCCGACCTTCAGAAGGGCGTTCGGTATGCCGCTGACCTTGACGGGAGCGACACCAGCAATCTTGCTCATCATGGTGATCATTTCGTGGGGGGTGGTGGCCGGGTTGGTGGGTACGTGCCAGGCCTTGCCCCATGCACGTTCGTCGGTGGCGGCGGTCACGAGCGCGCGGGCGACGTCTGGCATGAACGTAAAGCTGTGCACCATGTCGGGGTTGCCAAGCACCTGCACGCCCTTGCCCTTCAAAAGCTTTGGGATGACCCGCTCGCCGAGGTGGCTGTTCAACACCTCGGGGCCGATGAAATCACTGGCCCTGACTTCTGTAGCGCGGATGCGGCCGGACTCGTGCGCGGCCAGTGCGTCGCGCCACATCTTGATGCGCACGCCCCCTTTGACGCCGGTTGAAGCGAGTGGATCGCTCTCCCTCATCGGCCTCGTGGTGGGTCCGTAGCCGTAGAGGTTTCCGATGATGACGAGCACCGCCCCGGATGACTCGGCCGCGGCCAGCATGGCGTTCGCAATCGGCGGCCAGTCAGTAGGCCAACGGTGATACGGCGGGTTCACGCAGTTGTAGATCGCGACGGCTCCCGCAGTCGCTTTGGTGAGGGCCGCCACGTTGCAGGCGTCGAGCATCACCCGCTCGATGTTGCGGTGGCTCGGACCGCTGCCCGAGCGGGTGATCACTCGGACCTGGTAACCGAGGTCGGCCAACAGCAAGGCGGTGGTCGTGCCGACCGGGCCCGATCCGACGATGACGTGAGTGGATGATGCGGTCATTTCGTGACTCCTGATTCATTGAGAGAGCACTGCTCTCGGTGGTTTCAGTCTGTACCTGTTCCCAGCACATTGTCAAGAGCACCGCTCTCGATACTTGTCACCGCTCTCGAAATGGGGCATCATTTGTCCATGACTGATGCCTCCGCCCCCCGAAACGCCCGAGCGCGTGTGCGGGCCGAGCTCACGAGTGAGATTCTTGGCGTCGCTCGTCGACACCTGGCCGAGGGTGGAGCGGTGAACCTGTCGCTTCGGGCCGTCGCCCGCGATCTCGGCATGGTTTCGTCCGCGCTCTACCGCTACTTCCCGAGCCGGGACGACCTGCTGACGGCGCTCATCGTTGATGCTTACGGGGCCGTTGCCGATGTCGGTGAGGCGGCCGATCGCGCCTGCAAACGGACAGACTTGCTCGGGCGGTGGCTCGCCGTTTGCAAGGCCGTGCGGACCTGGGCGTTGGCGAATCCCCACGAGTACGCACTGATCTACGGCACGCCCGTTCCCGGTTACGTGGCACCCGTTGCAACCGTCGAACCCGTCGTGCGATTCTCGACTGTTCTGTTGGACATCCTGGTTGACGCACATGTGGTTGGTCGACTGGCCGAGTCAGCCTCACCGGTCTCGAAGAGCGTCGCTCGATCCTTCGGATCGTTGCGAGCCCAGGCGCCGTCGGACCTTCCGGACGCGGCGGTGATCAATGGCGTCATTGGTTGGACTCATCTGTTCGGCGCCATCAGCTCCGAGCTGTTCGGCCACCGCCACAACGTCGTCGACAACCATCAGGTCTTCTTCGACTACGAGATGCGCCAAATCGCTGCACTCATCCTGCGCTAATGGCGGGCGTTTGACCGGCCGTTCGTCAATGGAGATACTTCAGGCATGGCGATGATTGAGGCGAATGGGCTGGAATTCTGTTTCGAAACGTTCGGCAAGCCGGACGATCCGGCCTTGCTGTTGGTGAACGGCTTCACCTCGCAGCTCACGGCTTGGGAGACCGGCATGTGCGAGCGCTTCGCGGACCGGGGTCGCTTCGTCATCCGTTACGACAATCGCGATGTCGGATTGTCAACCCACCTCGCGGGCGGCAGCGGCCTGTTGTCGAAGGTGATGGCTGCTCGCAACGGCGAAGGTGAGATGCCAGACCTGCCGTACCGGCTCGGTGACATGGCGGCCGATGGCATGGCTCTGCTGACGGCGCTCGGAATCGAGCGCGCCCACATCGCAGGGGCCTCCATGGGCGGCATGATCGTGCAGACCATGGCTATAGAGCATCCTGATCGAGTGCTGTCGCTCACGTCCATCATGTCGAACACTGGCGAGCCGGAGTTCGGTCGGTCGTCGCCCGAGGCCAACGCTGCGCTGACCGCCGCCCCCACCTCGATCCGCGCTGCGTACATCGAGCAGACCGTCGTCGGGCGCAAGGTGTGGTCGAGCCCTCGCTACTTCGATGAGCAGCTCGAGCGAGCTCGCATCGCCCGCGATTTCGACCGCATGTTCTTTCCCGACGGCGCGACCCGCCAGTACCTTGCCATCCTCGGTTCTCCGTCCCGCGCCGAAGGTCTGGCCCAACTCACCACGCCGACGCTGGTCATTCATGGTCGGGCCGACACGCTCATCTCACTGTCGGGCGGCGAGCGCACCGCTGCACTGGTGCCCGGCGCCAACCTGTTCGTGCTCAACGACATGGGTCACGATCTGCCGATTCCGCTCTGGCCGGTTCTGATTGACGCAACGATCAGCCACCAGAACAACTCCCGCTGAGGCGACGGCCAAGATGGCCGATGCGTCAGGTATGCTAAAGGTATGAGCAAACGCATAACGGTGGTGGTCGACGACGAGGTGGCTGCGAGCTTGGATCTGCTTGCTGGGCGAAGCGTTTCGTCCACCGTCAACGGCATTCTGCGCGAGGCGATTGCCACGGCTCGTCATCAGCAGGCGGTGCGCCAATGGCTGGATGAGCTCGACGAGCAGTTCGGCCCGATTTCCCAAGAGGAACTCGACGAGGCCGACGCCATGCTCGATGAACTGGGCGTTTCCCAGTCAGACCGCACAACGGCCGCGTGAAGCTGGTAATAGCGCTGGATGCAGGGGTATTCGATACCGAACTTGCGTCGGCCCGAACCCTGCGGGCCGTCACCAGGCAGGCGTTGCTTCGAGGCGGCGAGGTATGGCTGTGTGCCGTAACGTTGGCTGAAGCTTGCCGGGGTACCGCTCGAACTCGCCAGGTTGAGTCGCTGCTGGCCCGACATCGTGAGGACCCGAGGATTCGCATCCGCGAAACAGACGAACGATTTGCCAAGCGCGTGGGGCAGATTCTCTACGAAGCAAACCGCGGCAGCGAAGCAATGGCCGATGCCCACGTGGTCGCGCTTTGCGCCGATGCCGAGGCGGCGGTGGTTTTTACGACGGATCCCACCGACATCGTTGCGCTGTCAGCAGCAGTCCCCGGAACTCGAATCGTTACTCGGCGACCGTGATGCCGATCACAACGCAGGACTCGTACTGCCCCGATGAACCACGAAAGCGAGCGTGACACCCGTGCCGCGGGATGTCACGCTCGCTTCGTGGGAGGCGACTGCCTCAGCTTGAAAGCATGATCAGCTGTGGACTGCGTTCATCTGGCGGCGACGGATCAGCAGGAATCCGCCGACGCCAAGACCGGCAGCCATCGCCATGATGGCGGGGTACTGGAACTCGGGAACGTTGGCCGGTGGACCACCGAACAGCGCCGCAAAGTCAACCTTCATGGTGAGGAACTGGCCATTCTCAACCTCGTAGGTGGCCGGCAGTGCGGTGGTGTGGACCTGGGCGTCGAACAGGAACGTATCGGCACCGAGCAGAGCCTCGGTAGCGATGACACCGCTGCTCTCCTCGTCACGGGTGACGAAGGTGGCGGCAACGGCCGGAGTTCCTGCGTTGCTGCCCGCGGCCGCCTTGACCGGACCGGCCGAACCGAACAGCGCCGGATCGAACGTGGCAATCGCCCTCAGACCACCGGTCGCAATGTCGTAGGCCCACATGCGAGCGAGGTAATTGTCGTTACCCGGATCCTCCTGGATGACCACGTGGCCATGGGTGTCGATTGTCAGGTTGTCGGGCATGTACAGCGGGCCGTCCGGGGTCGAGCGCGTTGCTCGTCGCCTCGTTGCCGTCAAGGAGCAGCGTGAGTGTGCCGCCAGCGGCAGGGTTCGTGCGATCGGCGAAGCTCATTTTCCAGAGTCCACCACGACCACCCGCCGCCGTCGCGGCGATGGAGCCGGTCGTGACGAAGTAGTAGTCGTTCGGGTTCTGCGGATCCCATGCACCGTCTTCAGAGCGGTCGAGAAGGATCGCTCCCTTGGCCGCCAGATCGGTCTGATAGGCGGCGATCGTCTGAGCGGTCGGGCTCATCGGTGAGGTGAGGCTGAACGGCGCCGGTGTGCCCTTGCCGACCAACGAACGGAAGGTGACATCGTTGGTCACTCCGGCCGTGGTCACTTTGTAGCCATACGTGGTTCCGTTGGTGAGGCCGGCCTTGTCGAAGATGGAACCAGTGTTGGTCTTGGTGCCCACGTAGATGTTGTTATAGCCGGGGCCTGAGTCATGGTTGCCCATGATGACCGTGGTGTCGCTGGCCGAGGTGTTTGGGGCAAGTCCGTTCTCCCACGACAGCCGACCAAGTGCGGTGAGCACCTTGGCGTTGCCCGTGAGGGGATCGGTAGCAACCATTCGGCCGGGAGAAGCGCTGTCTTCTTCACCGGCGAAGAACAGCGAGCCGTTGTAGCCGTTGCCGGTCGAGGCGTTGTAGAACGAGGCGGCTGTTGAAAGATCGCCCGAGCAGAAACGGCTGAACGCGTCGTTGCCGCCGCCTGCAGTGTTCGTGCCGGAGTAGTCGATCGCTGCAGCGTTCGGCCACAGGTCCTTGCCGTCGGTCACATCGGAGGTGACACCGTCAAGCGTGTAGCTCGCGATGAATGAACCCTTGCTGCCATGCGTACGGACAACGCCCGACGCGGCCGGGAGCTCGTGGTTCGCAATGAACTTGATCGTGCCCGCATCGGAGTACAGACCGAGGCCATCGGGGATACCTGCCATCTTGTATGCCGAGGCGCCACCGGCCGGCTGATCGAGCGTCGTGAGCAACGACTTGATCTGCACCGCAGCCGGGTTAATCGGGATCACGTACGGATCCTTCGTGGTGCGTGGCCCGATGCTGGTACCGGCCGGCGCCGCTCCAGAGATTCCCGCTCCGAGGAACACTGTTGCGCCGACAATGGCCGCGCCAGTTTTGATCTTCTTTCGATTCGACATAGTCGCCTACCGCTCCCTTAGGTCCATGGCGAGACCGCCCCGCCGACGGAAAGCATGAACTCCTTTGTTGACGGGAAATGAACGAGAGGGTGGATTCTTCGGGACGTTTCTAGACACTTTCAAGAGACCGATGCCGCGCTCCCCACAGCATCCTGTGATTGTTTGCCGGGCGTTCACCTGGTGGACCGAAACGACCAAAGCGCGACATGAAATCCCGGTGAGGCATGATCTCTTCGTCCTGTCGTTCATAGAAGGAAGTCGTCACCATGTCTGGACCACTTACCGGGTATCGCATCATCGAATTCGCTGGCATCGGTCCGGCTCCGTTTGCGTCGATGATGCTCGCCGACATGGGTGCGGAGGTCATCCGAATCGACCGTGCCGGGCCCACCACGGACAAGCCCGTCACCGATGTGATGCTGCGCGGCCGTCGCAGTATTGCGATCAACCTGAAGCATCCCGACGGAGTCGCGGCCGTGCTTCGACTCGTCGAGACCGCCGATGGCCTCGTGGAGGGTTTTCGGCCAGGGGTAATGGAACGGCTTGGGCTCGGCCCGGACGTCTGCGCGGCCCGGAACCTAAAGCTGGTCTTCGGTCGCATGACTGGTTGGGGGCAGGACGGGCCCTACGCACAAGCTGCCGGACACGACATCAACTACATTTCGCTCGCGGGCGCACTGGCGCACATCGGCCGAGCCGGGGAGCGTCCCACGCCTCCGCTCAACCTGGTCGGTGACTTCGGGGGCGGTGGCATGTTCCTTGCCTTCGGGATGGTGTGCGGCATTCTCGAAGCCCAACGCAGCGGGCAGGGCCAGGTGATCGACGCCGCCATGGTTGATGGTTCTGCCAGCCTCATGACGTTCTTTTGGGCCATGAAGCATGCTGGCGCGTTCAATGAAGAAAGCCGCGGTACCAACCTGCTCGACACCGGTGCTCACTTCTACGACGTCTTTGCGTGTGCCGATGGCAAGTACGTATCGATCGGTTCGATCGAGCCACAGTTCTACGTGGAGCTGTTGCGCATCACTGGTCTCAGCGATGACGCCGGGTTCGCTCGTCAGTACGACTCGTCGATGTGGCCCCATCTCAAGACGCGTCTACGCGAGGTTTTCGCCGGCAAGACTCAGGCCGAATGGTGCGCGCTCATGGAGCACACCGATGTCTGTTTCGCCCCCGTGCTGACCATGAGTCAGGCTGCCGCGCACCCGCACAACCGTGAGCGTCAGACGTTTGTCGAGCACAACGGCTTTCTGCAGCCGGCTCCGGCGCCCCGGTTTCCGCGCACGGCCGCAGCACTGTCGCAGCCGCCAGCTCGGCCTGGTGCGCATACGCGAGAACTGCTTGCGAGCGCCGGCTACTCCAGCGTTGACATCGACCAGTTGCTCGCAGACGGAGCCGCGTCGGCCTAACCGCATCGCCACGGCGCAGAAAGGCGAGCGCTGCTAGCGTCTCAGCGGTTCCTATGAGCACACTTGTCTTCCTTCACGCCCATCCCGACGATGAATGCATCTCCACCGGCGGAACGATGGTGCGAGCCAAGGAGGAGGGTCACCGAGTCGTCTTGGTTGTCGCCACGGGCGGCGAACATGGCGAAAAGCCGGATGATCTCGGCCCCAACGAAACGCTGGCCGATCGCCGCAGGATGGAAGTGTCGACGTCGGCTGCCACGCTCGGCGTCGATGCGATCTATTGGCTTGGCTACGTCGATTCGGGCATGACCGGCTGGGAGCAGAACGCTGGTGCGGAGGCTTTCTGGTCGGCTGCCGTTGACGTTGCTGGTGCACGCATGGCGCACATTCTTCGTGAGGAGGATGCCGATGTTCTTGTCGTCTACGACTGGCACGGCAACTATGGGCATCCCGATCACATTCAGGTGCACCGGGTCGGGCACGCAGCATCGAAGCTGGCGGGCACGCCGAGGGTGTTCGAGGCCACAGTGAATCGTGACGCCGTTCGAGACTTCTTCAAGATGACCGCTGATATGGGTGGTGAGATGCCGTTCGATCCCGATGCCCCCGCCGACGACGGCAACCCGTTCGGCGAACCCGAAGCCGTGCTGACCCACAAGGTTGACGTCACCGCCTACGTCGTACAGAAGAAGGCCAGCATGGCGTGCCACGCCAGCCAAATCAGCGACACGTCGTTCTTCCTCACCATGCCTGATGAGGCGTTCCAGGCAGCGTTCGGTACCGAATGGTTCATCGAGGTCGGTAAACCAGCCGGCGTCAACGCCACTTGGCTGTTCGACTGATGCCACGCCTGGTTCTTGTCCGCCACGGTCGAGCCACCGGCGGATGGGACGACGACCCCGATCCGGGCCTCGACGAACTCGGTCAGCAGCAGGCGATCGCCGTCGCCGGACGCCTCGCCACCGGTTCGCCGGTAGCGATCGTGTCGAGTCCGTTGCGTCGCTGTCGCGAGACGGCTGCCTCACTGGCCAAGATCTGGTCGGCTCAGATACTGATCGAAGCGAGAGTGGCCGAGCTTCCTTCACCCGTTGGCGTGCCCCTCAATGATCGGGTCGGTTGGCTACGAGAAGCGTGTTCGGGCACGTGGGTTGGGCTAGGCCCGCGTTACCAGTCCTACCGCGATGACGTGGCGGCATTCCTGCTGACACTGACCGAAGACACCATCGTGTTCAGCCACTTCATCGCCATCAACGCCGCTATCGGCGCAGCCACCGGAGATGACCGTGTCGTCATCCATAGTCTCGACAACACGTCTTGCTCCACCTTCGAACACGATGGCAGCACGTTGCGATTGGTCGAAGCCGGCGCCGTGGCCGAGACGCTCTTTCGCTGATGATAGGTCAATCGGGTAATTTGCCCTCCTTGCTCGCCGTCTCGTCCATCGCCGTTCGCAACTTCCACAAGGGTTTCGCCTGGTTCGTCATACTCGGAAACGGCTTCGCCGGCATTTGGGCGCTGCTGGCCCACAAGAAGCCGGCCCTGCGCACCCGGGCCCTGTGGTGGTTCACCGGCGTGGCCGAGGTTTCCGTGTTCATTCAGGTGATGGTCGGCACGTACATGGTGGCTGGGTTGAAGTTCGTGCACCCCAAGTTCCACAGCTTCTACGGCTTCGTCGCCATCATCGCCGTCGGCATTCTTGCCTCGTACCGCCGCCAGTTGGCCAGCCGCAAGTACCTCCTGTACGGCGGTGGCGGCCTGTTCATCATGGGCCTCGGCATACGAGCCATGCTCGTCGGCCTCGCCCGCTAGCGACATATGGCTCGCGGCTGCGATCACAGCCGAGTTTGAGCCATATGTCGCTACGGTGGCGACATGCGATTCAGCGTGTGGCTTCAGAGCACCCAGTCTTGGGACGACATCCTCGTGGCGGGCAGGCACGCCGAGCAGCTCGGTTACGAAGGTTTGTGGGTTGCCGACCACTTCATGCCATTTGGCGTTGTTGACAACGCCACGCCATTTGGAGGAGGCAAGGGTGGCCCGATGCACGAATGCTGGTCGCTGCTTAGCGGGCTCGCCGCGGCGGTGCCACGCGTGCGACTCGGCTCGATGGTCACAGGTAACACCTACCGGAATCCGGCGCTGCTTGCGAAGATCGCGGCAACGGTCGACCACATCGCCGGGGGCGATCGGGTCGTGCTCGGTGTCGGGGCCGGCTGGCAGGAGAACGAACACACCGCGTACGGCTTCGATCTCGGTTCACCCAAGAGTCGTCTCGACCGATTGGAAGAATCATGCGCAATCTGGAAGGGCCTGCTCAGTGACGAGCGCACCACTTTCTACGGCGAGCACTACACCGTGCTCGACGCCCCGCTCGAACCGAAGCCGTCGGCGATGCCACTGCTCGTGGGTGGCGCTGGCGAACAACGCACCATGCGTATCGCTGCGAAGTATGCCGATGAGTGGAACTACTGGGGTACTCCCGAGTTCATGACGGCCAAGAACGTCGTTCTCGATGCACGCTGTGAGGAAATCCATCGTGATCCGGCATCGCTGACCCGCTCGGCAGTGGCGCTGGTGTTCATGAGCGAGGACCAATCATGGCTCGATCGCATGCGGTCGGATGCGCCGGAGCGAGCCCATCTCATTGGCACGCCGGCCGAACTCGTCGAGCAGATGCATGCGTACGTTGCCGCCGGTATTGACGAGTTCGTCATGCCCGACTTCACCTTCGGTCCAATCGACCGCAAACTTGCGTCGCTGGAGCTCTTCATGAACGAAGTCGTCGTGCCGTTCCGGCGGGGTTGACTAGGCCGCGGCCAGACGGGCCCGAAGGGCGTCGAGTTGCTGGGTGAGTTCGATCGGGAGACGGTCGCCGAACTGGGCGAAGTGAGCTTCGATCTGGGGGAGGGCGGCCTGCCAACCGTCGACGTCAACGGACAACAGCGTGTCGAGGTCGGCGGCCGAGATGTCGAGCCCGGTGATGTCGAGCGCTGGCGCGTGTCGGCAGATAGCCGAGGGGCGTCTTCACGGCCTCGGCCTTACCGATGACACGCTCGAAAGCCCACTTGAGCACTCGGGAGTTCTCTCCATAGCCGGGCCACAGGAAGCGACCGTCTTCATCACGGCGGAACCAGTTGACGAAGAAGATCTCCGGCAACTTTTCGGGTGAGGTTGCTGTACCGATCTTGAGCCAGTGAGCGAAGTAAGAGCCCATGTCGTAGCCGCAGAACGGGAGCATGGCCATCGGGTCGAAACGCAGCTTGCCGACGGCGCCGCCGGCGGCCGCGGTCGTCTCCGAGGCCATGGTGGAGCCGAGGAATACGCCGTGTTCCCAGTCGAACGCTTGCTGAACCAGCGGCACGGTGGTGCGACGGCGACCGCCAAAGAAGATGGCCGAGATCGGCACGCCGGCCGGGTCCTGCCACTCAGGTGCAATCGAGGGGCACTGCGCCGCGCCGACCGTGAAACGGGCGTTCGGGTGGGCAGCGGGAGTGTCGGATTCGGGAGTCCACTGGTTGCCGCGCCAGTCGGTGAGGCGGGCCGGCTTGTCGGCCGTCATGCCTTCCCACCACACATCACCATCGGGCGTGAGCGCGGTGTTGGTGAACACGGCGTTGCCCCACAGCGTGGCCATGGCGTTGGGGTTGGTGTCGTCACCGGTACCGGGTGCCACGCCGAAGAAACCGGCTTCGGGGTTGATGGCGTAGAGCTGTCCGTCAGCGCCGAATTTCATCCAGCAGATGTCGTCGCCAACGGTCTCCACATCCCAGCCCTTGATGGTGGGAACCAGCATGGCGAGGTTGGTCTTGCCACACGCCGACGGGAACGCTGCCGCGACGTACTTCACGATCTTGTCGGGCGAGCTGAGCTTGAGGATGAGCATGTGTTCGGCCAGCCATCCATCGTCTCGGGCCATGACCGAAGCGATGCGAAGGGCCAAGCACTTCTTGCCGAGCAGCGCATTGCCGCCGTAGCCCGACCCGAATGACCAGATGTTACGGGTCTCGGGGAAGTGGACGATGAACTTGTTGTCGGGGTTACATGGCCACGGCACGTCAGCCTCGCCGGCCTCAAGTGGTGCGCCGACGGAGTGCACACACGGCACCCACTGGTTGTCGCCAAGGGCATCGAGTGCGCCCTGGCCCATGCGGGTCATGGTGCGCATGCTGACCGCCACGTACGCCGAGTCGGTGAGCTGCACACCGATGTGGGCAATGGGTGAGCCCAGCGGCCCCATCGAGAACGGTACGACGTACATCGTGCGGCCGTGCATCGAGCCTTTGAACAGGGCGAGCATGGTGGCTTCCATGTCGGCCGGGTCTCGCCAGTTGTTGTTCGGGCCAGCATCGGCCACGTCCTTCGAACAGATAAACGTGCGATCTTCCACTCGGGCGACGTCGT
The DNA here is from genome assembly GCA_963791625.1 of uncultured Acidimicrobiales bacterium. Classification (GTDB taxonomy): domain Bacteria; phylum Actinomycetota; class Acidimicrobiia; order Acidimicrobiales; family Ilumatobacteraceae; genus JANMCE01. The sequence continues at coordinate 16,583 of CAWBTA010000009.1, read as the reverse complement.
CCGGGTCGGAGTGGGCCCAGTAACTGTTGGGTCGCTTCTCATCGTCGAGCTTTACGAAGGTGCCGGAGTCAACCAGACCCGCGCACAGCGCGTCGTACTCCTCCGATGTGCCGTCGCACCAATGGATGGCCGCTGGCTCAAAGACCCGCGCCCATTCATCCACCCATGTACGTAGAGCCTGATTCGCCGTTGTTGCCGTCATCGTGACTACTCCTCATTGAGCGCCCTGATTTGTCCCGCTAGAAAATGAAGTTGTGGTGTTACGCCGATGCGGGCGCAAAGCCCGGGGTACCCATGTCGCCCTCGGAGCCAAGGCGTAACCGGGTTGCCCGACCAAGGTCATCGAGGTCGAAGACCACACGCTGACCTTGTCGGAGCATGCGAAAAACCGACCCTTCAAGTGCGACCGGTGAAAGGTCGTACTCGGACAGGTCGGTATCTCGAAGAACTAAGCCGTTGCCGGATGCTGGGTCGTACGCTTTGATGACTCCTTGCATGATCCGGTTCCGCCTCGATCGCTCAGTGGCCGGCTTTGACGACTTTGCCGGACTTGATGCAGCCGGTGCAGACGTTCACGCGCTTGGCGGACCCGTTCACAAGGGCACGCACGCGCTGGATATTCGGGTTCCAGCGACGCTTGGTACGGATATGGGAGTGCGACACGCTACGACCCCATGACGGGTGCTTCCCGCACAATTCACAAACTGAAGCCATTGGGGCTCTCCTAGAAACGACCAAACTAATGTGGACAGTGAGGCTACCAGGGGTGGCCGTAAGTCCAAAAGTAACGAATCCGAGCCTGTGACAGCCGTCTCGTTAGGCGCCGGTCGCTACCATCGGAGGTATGCAGACCCTCGAGCGGCTCGATGTTGACGGTTTACGCGCCACCATCGCCGAATTTGCCGATGCCGTCCGAGCCCATGCCGGAGCCTCTGAACCGCCTGAACGTCTACCCCGTGCCCGATGGTGACACCGGCACCAACATGAGCCGCACCCTCGACGCCGTCGTCGCAGAGATGATGACGTCCGAAGCCGAAATGGTCGCCACCTGCAAGGCCATCAGCCATGGTTCGCTCATGGGCGCCCGCGGCAACTCTGGCGTGATTCTGTCCCAGATCCTGCGCGGTATCGCAGGGGTGGTTGCCGGTGAAGCGGTGGTTGACGGGACCGCCATGGCCAAGGCGTTGTCGGCGGCGTCGATTGCTGCCTACGCTGCGGTTGGTCGCCCGATGGAAGGCACCATCCTCACTGTCGTGCGTGAAGCGTCCGAAGGAGCCATGGCCGCGGCAGCCGACGGCAAGCAACTCCTTGACGTGATGGACCAGGCGCGAGTCTCTGCGAAGAGCGCGCTCGACCGCACGCCCGACATGCTGCCGGTGCTCAAAGCGGCGGGCGTTGTGGACGCGGGTGGCGCCGGCTTTTTGCTCTTCCTGGACGCCGCCCTCCATGTGGTCGACGGTCGCCCCATCCCCGAGGCGGAGGAAGGCGACGGCATCGCCGCTGACCAGTTCGACGCCATTGCCCACCGCGGCGAAGGCGACGTGTCCGAACTTCGCTACGAAGTGATGTACTTTCTCGATCTCGAAGATCACTTGATCGAAGACTTCAAGACAAGTTGGGGTGAGATCGGGGACTCCATTGTCGTCGTGGGTGGCGACGGCATCTGGAACTGTCACGTGCACACCAACGACGTGGGTGCCGCCATTGAGGTGCCGCTCGATCTTGGTGGTCGACCGAAACAGATCCGCGTTACCGATCTGTTCGAGGAAGTGGCGGCCGAGCACGCCATTCGCGAAGCCTCGATCTCAGGCGGAAGCAACGGCTCGATGGCAGGTCTGCCTGCGGTCACCACGGCGGTCGTGGCCGTCTCGTCGGGTAGCGGGTTGACCGAGATGTTCGGCCAGCTCGGTGTGCAGGGCGTTGTCGGTGGTGGACAGACCGCGAACCCGTCGACGGCCGAATTGCTGGCGGCCGTCGAGGCGGTCAACGCGCAGCAGGTGGTGGTGCTGCCGAACAACAAGAACATCATCCCGGTCGCCCAACAGCTTCATACGCTCACCGGCAAAAAGGTCGTTGTGGTCCCCACCCGTTCCATGCCCGAGGCTCTTGCGGCGTTGGTGGTGTACGACCCCGAGGATTCCAGCGACGCGAATCTGGCGGCTATGACGGCGGCGGCCGAAGCCACCCAAACGGGCGAGGTCACGCAGGCCATCCGAGACACGCAGAGTGAGGTCGGCCCGGTCACCTCGGGCGACTGGATCGGTCTGGTACGAGGCGACGGTATCGTGGCCATCGGCGGTTCGGTCACCTCTGCATCGCGTCGTCTGCTCGACCATCTGGTGACAGCCGATCGTGAGATCGTCACGGTCATCACCGGCGCGGATGCCAAGCGGGCCACCACCGAAGAGCTGATTTCTTGGCTTGGTGAAGCCCATCCGCACGTGGAGATTGAGGTGCACGGCGGTGGACAGGCGCTCTACCCGTACCTGTTCGGTGTTGAATAGGCGTAGTGACTGCAGCCATCACGTTCAACGACCTTGCGGCGCGACCCGTCGCGGACATCAAAGGCATCGGCCCCAAGAAGTTGGTCGGCCTGGCCGACATGGGTGTCACCAGCGTCGCTGACCTGATCGCCTACTACCCCCGTCGCTGGCTTGATCGCACCAATGAAGCGCGCATCCGTGACTTGGTCGTCGGGCAGGAAGCACTCGTCCTGGTCGATATTCGTGGCGTCACCAAGCGTCTGACGAAGCAACGCAAGACCATGATCACGGCACGGGTGGGCGATGGTTCAGGGCAGTTGTCGGTGGTGTTCTTCAACCAACCGTGGCGAGAAAAGCAGCTGCGCGAGGGCATGACCGTCGCCCTGTTCGGAAAGGCCGATACGTTCCAGGGCGGCCTGCAGATGACCAACCCCATCGTCGACGTGATCGGTGATCGCACCGGCCGTATCGTGCCGATCTACCCGCAGAGCGAGAAGAGCGGTCTGGCCACGTGGGAGATCGCGGGCTGGGTCGAGTCAGCCCTCAACCGCTGCAAGCCTCGGGGTCTGGCCGACCCGGTGCCCGCCTCGGTTTTGGAGCGTTACGGCCTGATCGATCGCCAGACTGCACTGTTCAACATTCATCTTCCTGAGACGATGGATGACAAGGAGAAGGCTCGCCGGCGCTTGGCCTTCGATGAGTTGTTGCGTGTGCAACTTGTTTTGGTCTTGCGCAAGAAGGCGTTGGAGCGTGACGCGCTCGAGTCTGCGTCACCAGGTGGGGGGAGAGCTTGTTCGCCGCTTTCACGCCGCGCTGCCGTACGGCCTGACGGGTGCCCAGGTGCGCACCATCGCCGAGATTGAAGCCGATCTCGCTGGCCCCCACCCCATGCACCGGCTGCTGCAGGGTGATGTGGGTGCGGGCAAGACGACCGTTGCGGTCTCAGCGTTACTTGCCGCAGTTCAGGGTGGACATCAGGGTGCGCTCATGGCACCCACCGAGGTGTTGGCCGATCAGCACTACGTCGGCATCACCCGTATGTTGGCGGGCCTTGAAGTACCCGACCCAAACAATCTGTTCGGCGATCGTCCGCTTCGGGTGGCGCTACTCACCAACAAGGTCACCGGGCCCGAGCGTCGGGAAACGATGGCCGGTCTTGCCGACGGCACCATCGATCTTGCCGTCGGCACCCATGCGCTCATTCAGGAGGCGGTTGCCTTCAAGAGTCTCGGTGTCGTGGTGGTGGACGAGCAGCACCGCTTCGGTGTGGAACAGCGCGCCATGCTGCGTACCAAGGGTGAAGAGGGGGCCGCAGGCACCGTGCCGGACGTTTTGGTGATGACGGCCACGCCAATTCCTCGCACTGCTGCCATGACGGTGTACGGAGATCTCGACGTGTCGGTTCTGGACGAATTGCCGCCCGGTCGCACGCCCATCAAGACCATGTGGGCCGACGGTCCATTGATGGAAGAAGCGGTCTGGGCCGACGTGAAGGAAGCGGTCGCGGCGGGCCAGCAAGCATTCGTCGTGTGTCCCCTCATTGATGAGAGCGAGAAGCTCGAAGTGGCGTCAGCTGAAGAAACGTTCCACCGCTTGTCGTTGGTTGATCTGCCCGGCCTTCGACTTGGCCTGCTCCACGGCCGCCTGCCCGCAGCCGAAAAGACCGAGACCATGGAGAAGTTCCGAAGGGGCGAACTCGACGTGCTCGTGGCCACCACCGTGATCGAAGTCGGTGTTGATGTCCCCAACGCCACGGTCATGGTCATCCTCGACGCCGACCGGTTCGGCATCGCCCAGCTTCATCAGCTTCGTGGCCGGGTAGGTCGCGGCAAGGTTGCGTCGATGTGCTGGCTCGTAACGGGGGAGAAGGACGAGGGCGCGCCCGCTGGCAACCCACGTGTCGAGGCCTTGGTGGCATCCACCGACGGTTTCGAACTGGCCGAAGTCGACCTCGACCTGCGTGGCGAAGGCACCATCATGAACACCGCCCAAAAAGGCCGCAGCGACCTGAAGTTGGCGTCGCTTCGCCGTGACCGTGAGTTGGTGACCAAGGCCCGCGAAGCCGCGTTCACCATCGTCAACAGCGACCCTCTGCTCACCGACCACAAGACCCTTTACGACGAACTCTCCCTGTTCTTCGCCGCCGAAGACGAAGCCTTCCTCTTCAAGTCGTAAGTGACCTGTCAGGCGGCGGGTGTGATGGTGGTGCCGTTGGGTCGTTGGGTGTGCCAGTTGCCGTTGGTGTCTCGGTGGGTGTGGTAGCCGTGTTCTTTGTATCGGTTATGTCGCCCGCACAGGGGCGCGCCGTTGCCTGCAGAGGTGTCCCGTGTGGTCACGCCATGGTGTGATGTGGTCGGTCTGACATCGATCTGATGGGATCTCGCATCCCGCCCAGACGCAGGTGGTGTCGAGTGTTTGGATCAAGCGTCGTAACGGTCCGGTGAACAGCCTGGTCTTTTGCGATATCGAAGCGTCGGGCGCGCCGATCACGACTCTGCGTATATGTCCGGCCATCGCTGCTGCGAGCGCTGCGCCGGGGGTGAGGGTGGTGCCACCGAGGGTTTCGCATTGCCACCGCCGATACCGTTTCGGATCGAACACGAGGGTTTCACCGGTGATGTCGGCGAGACCGGCTTGGTAGGCGTCCTCGCTCATGATGATCGTCACCAACGGCACGGGCTTTTGCGCACCGGCAGGGGTTGATGCGGCGTTCACGAAGATCGCGTAGAACGCGTCTGCTCGACGTTGCGCTTCCGTACGCTCAAGGTCAGCGGGGGTGACGTTGTCACCATGCTCAGCCTTGGCGGCAGCCCAGTCGACCAAAGCGTTCGGTTTCGGTGCAGCGGTCATGGATTTCTTTGATCGCCGCGCCCTGCTCAGGACCGAAGACGCCATCGATCTTGAACCCGCCATCAAACTGCGGAGTGATCCGCAGATCACGATGCTTATGGAGCGAATCATGCCGCTGCTTGATCCCCTCAGCATCCGCAACGGAGAGCCAGTGTTTGACGGCAATCTCGAACTGTTTCGCGGTGAGATCACGCTCGTGTTCAAGGAGCAGGGCTTCGCTCTCAACAAGCTGATGTCCACAGCGCGGGTTGCGGAACGCACGGGAAAGTTCGAACACCTGATCCTGACCGATCTCACCGGCCCGATACCGGCATGCCGTCTCATCAAGCGTGCGGAACATTTTGGCGAACGCCAAACGACGGTGTGCTTCACTCCCCGACGTACGACACGTGAACGCCACCCACGTCCTCGCAGAAGCATGACCATCCTCGGCATACAGACCGTTCCGGTCAACCGTGTCCACAATCGCGATCTTCAATGCATCAAGTTTGCGGCTCGCACGCTCCAACGCACCCGCCAACACCCCGGCCTCTTGAGCGGTCAGGAACTCGTGATCGGCAGCGAGCATTTTGTCCAATGCCTCGTCCAACATGGCCGCCGTTTCCATAGGAGAATCATACCGGACCGAACGAGTGTTTGCCACCGTTAGAGTGTCAAGAAAATCTAATCTGACCAGGACATATAGCGCCATCCGCACCACTCTGAGCGCTACGAAACCCGGCAAAACCAGACCCATGAACCAGCCCGCCCCCGCTGTCGTTTAGAGCAGCCTTTGGTCATTCCTTGCATCGTCAACGACCCCGTTCTCCGCGCGCCTCAGGTCGGTGAGCGAAGGTTCTTCCTCGACCTGCGTGGTGTCGCCGCAGCTACGGTCTTGACCATGGAAGCGTGTGAAGACTGCGGGTTCGCGTGGGTGCAGGTTCGTCGCGGCGAAATAGCTCCAAGAAGCATCGCGGCTGCGCGGCAGATCGCGAACGTGATCGGTGCCAACGCAGACCGCGCACGCATTCGACCAAGGCCGGAACGTTGGTCGGCGCTCGAGTACGCGGCGCATGTGCGCGATGTGTTCCTCACCATTCGCGATCGACTCGTCATCGGGCTCGTGGAGGACGAGCCAGGCTTCAAGCCGCTCTACCGGGATGAGCGCGTCGACCTCGGGTTGTACAAGGCAGACACCGCCACCGATGTCGCCGCAGAAGTGGTGGCCGCGGCCAACATGCTGTCGCGACTCTTCGATGCGATTGACACGGAACAGCTCGACCGCATCGTGCAGTACGGCTTCCCCGACCCCACTCCTCGCACGCTGTTGTGGATGGGCCAACAAGCCGTGCACGAGTCCGAGCATCACCTCGCCGATATCACCGAAAACATCGCAGCCGGCTGATGACCGAGCTGCTGCCGGAGATGAAGGCGAACCAGGCCAACTGGAACGACCGGGTAGCGATCCATCTCGGCCCGAACGGCTACGACGTTGCGGGTCTCGGCGCGGACCCAACGCGACTGTCGGGAACGGTGAAGATCGATGCGCCACATCTGGGATCGCTTGACGGACTGCGGGTTGCGCACCTGCAGTGTCATATTGGCACGGACACGCTCTCGTTGACGCGGCTCGGTGCAATATGTGTGGGCCTCGACTTCTCGCCTGACGCGATCGTGGTGGCACGAGCGTTGGCCGCAGAAACGAACGCGCCGATGACCTTCGTGGAAAGCTCGGTCTACGACGCGTGCGAAGTCATGGGACATGGCACGTTCGATCTCGTCTACACCACCTGCGGTGTCATCAACTGGCTACCCGACATCGGCCGCTGGGCCTCCGTGGTGGCGGGGCTTCTCAAGCCGGGTGGTCGCGTCTACCTTCGTGACACACATCCCATTCTCTTTGCCCTCGATGAGGTTCGTCTGCCCGGCGAGGTCGTACTGAAGTACCCATACACCGAGCGGGGTCAGGCGTTAGTGCTGGATGAAGAGACGTCGTACTCGGGTGAGGGCACCATGACGAACACCCGAACCTACGAGTGGAATCACTCGGTTGCCGAGATTATCCAAGCGATGATTGAAGCTGGTCTCACCATCACCGAGGTGGCCGACGAAGACATCCTGGAATGGGAATTCTACGAGGGGCAACCTCAGGTGTCCCCGGGCCAATGGGCGCTTCCGCCGGAACTCGCCATGCGAATCCCGCTGATGTTGCGGGTTCAGGCGATTAAGAACTGACCCCGCCCCGTTACATTGAGGTGGTGGACAAGCGCACCGGGGACACCGTCGAACTGTTGCAGGCCTGCATTCGCAATGCCTGCGTGAATGACGGTCGTGTCGAGTCGGGCGAGGAAATCCGGTCGAGTGACGTGATCGAGCAGTATCTCGGTGGCGCGGGTCTCGACCTCGAGCGCGTCGAACCGGCGCCCGGCCGCCGCTCGCTGGTGGCGCGTCTGGAAGGCACCGACCCGAGCGCGCCCTCACTTTGTCTCCTCGGTCATACCGACGTCGTGCCCGTGAACCCGGCTGGCTGGGAGCGTGACCCTTTCGGCGGTGAGTTGGTTGACGGCGAGGTGTGGGGGAGGGGCGCGCTCGACATGCTCAACCTCACCTGCTCCATGGCCGTGGCCGTTCGTGAGCTGGCCGTCACCGGTAAGCGCCCCCGCGGCACCATCGTCTACGTCGCGGTCGCCGATGAGGAGGCCGGGGCCAGCTACGGAGCCAAACACCTCATCGAGCATGAATCCGATCTGGTGAAGGCCGACTATGTGATCACCGAATCGGGCGGCCTGTCACTCGACGGAAACCAGGGTCATCGGCTCACCATCACGGTGGGCGAAAAGGGCATCGGCTGGCGACGGTTGGTCATCGGCGGCACCCCTGGCCACGGCTCCATGCCGTACGGCAGTGACAACGCGCTCATGACGGCGGCCGAAGTCATTCGGCGAGTTGGAAGTTATCGACCGATGGCAACGGTCAGCGACGTGTTCAAGTCCTACACGGCTGCGCTGAACCTTCCGGCCGAGACGATCGCAAAGCTGCACAACCCGGACCATGTGGTCGCCGGTTTGGCCGAGATCCACGACCACGGCACCGCAAAGTTCGTTCACGCCTGCTCGCACACGACGTTCTCGCCCAACGTGGTCAGCGGTGGTCAAAAGACCAACGTCATTCCCGACGAGATCGCGGTCGAGGTCGACATCCGCACCCTGCCCGGTGTCACACCCGACATGGTCGACGCCATGCTGCGTGATGCCATCGGCCCCGACCTGATCGGCCGCGTCAAGATCGAAACCATTCGCGATCTCGACGCTTCTGCCTCGCCCACCGACACGCCGCTGTACGACGCGCTACAAAAGGTCGCGAGGGGCTTCTTCCCCGAAGCCAGCCTCGTGCCGCGTATGACGGCAGGCGGCACCGATGCCACGTTCTTTCGCGCTGCGGGTTCGGTCGCCTACGGCTTCGGCCTGTTCAGTCGCCAGGTCAGCCCAGGTGAGTTCGCCCAACGCTTCCACGGCAACAACGAACGCATCGATGTCGAAAGTCTCCGCCTTACGACCGAAGCCTGGCTCGCCCTCGCCGATCTTTGGTGAAGATGGTGTGGCCCCCGCCGCCGGACCTGGCCACTCGCATCCCGCTAAATGTTGCGGGGTGCGAGCAACCAGGTTGATGGCAGATGGATTCGGCTACACGCCGACAAACACGTAGTCGGCGCTGCGGGCGGAGGTGTTGCCCGAGCGGTCGATGGCTTCGACCGACAGTCGATAGGTGGCGCCGGGCACCAGATTTGAGAGACGGACACTCGATTCCCCGAAGCAGTACGGCCTCCCGGCACAGACGAGACCCTGAGACACGCCGTTCAGGTAGACCCGATAGTCCAGATTGCTGGATACGTCGATGTTGTCGGTCGACTGATCCCACTGGATGTCCAGTTGGTGCGGATCTGGAATTCGGTACGGGATCACGAGTGGGCGGAAGTTGTTCGGGACCGTTGGGGCCGACAAGTCCCGTGGCGCCGAGGTCGTGGCGACCGGCACAGTGGTCGGTGGCGGCGGTGGCTTCGGTCGAGATCCGCCCGCAAAGGCGGCGCCCGACGATGCACCGATGATGGTAGCTAGAGCGGCGGCACCAAGAGTTGCGGCGCGTACCAGCGTCAATCGACTGCTAAGTGAAGACATCAGATTCCCTCTGTTTGATGGAGTGGTGAGATGGCTGCGCAGCCATCATTCACCGTACGCATCTAGGACTCGTCTGTCATCGGGAAAACGCGAAACAACTGCTAACAGTTTGAGAAACTCCGCCTCAGCCGGCGCGTACATTTGCCGAAGCCTGGCTCGCCCTGGCCAACCTGTGGTGACTCAGTACGTCCGGTCGCCGCGTCTCTCTTCGTCATCGTCCGGAATGACGAGGTCCCATCGGTCCAGGCAGTCTTCGCAGCGGTAGGCAACGATGTCACCGGGTTGCCAGCCTTCTTCGGGGGCGAAACTGATGAGGTGGCAGCGGCTGCCGCAGTCAACACAGATGATGGTTGCTTCGACGTCCATGGCCGCACCTTAGAGTGCACGCCATGCGTGTTGTCGCCGGTGAAGCAAAAGGACGTCGTCTAGAAGCCCCCGACGGCGCCGACACGCGCCCGACGTCAGACCGGGTGCGCGAGGCGATCTTCAACTCACTGGCCAGCATGGACGCGCTCGATGACGCCAAGGTGCTTGACCTGTTTGCCGGAAGTGGTGCGCTCGGCATTGAGGCGCTGAGTCGCTATGGGGCGCATTGCACGTTTGTGGAACGCGCCCGGCCAGCGCTTGACGCCATTCGCTCGAACCTGGAAGTGACCGGATTGTCTGATCGAGCCGATGTGGTGGTTGCTGATGCAATGACCTTTGTCTCACAAGGCAAAGCAGCCGATTTCGACCTCGTGCTGGCCGACCCTCCCTATGACTTCAGTCAATGGAACGAGCTGTTGCAAGGTGTCACTGCGCCGCTTGTAGTGGCCGAATCGAACCGCACGATCACGCCGCCAGAGGGCTGGGAAGTCCTTCGGGAGAAGCGGTACGGCAAGACCTGGGTCACATTCCTGGAACGGGCGTAACGCGATTCCCGAACGTAGCGACGTAACATTGACTCGTGCCGCTATCGCTGTTCCCGGGCAGCTTTGATCCGTTTCATTCGGGCCACCTCGACGTGGTCGAACAGGCGCATGCCCTTTTCGGTCCCGTCATCGTCTGCATCATGGGAAACCCGCAGAAACCCGGCTCGTTGTTCACCTTCGACCAGCGGGTGGCCATGATCGAAGAGTCGGTTTCCCACCTGCCCCACGTAACCGTTACCACCCGTCAGGGCCTCGTCGTTGACGCCGCGAGAGAACTCAAGGTCGATTTCATCGTCAAGGGTTTACGTACGGTTGCCGACTTTGAATACGAGACCACCATGGCCCACACGAACCGGGCCGTCGCCGGTGTTGCTAGCGTCTTCGTTCCGTGCGACCCCGCCAGAGGGTTCGTTGCTTCATCCTTCATCCGTGACATCGCCCGCCTCGGCGGCGATGTCTCAGCCCTGGTGCCGGCGCCTGTCGCCCGGTTCCTGAAAGACCTGCATTCATGAGCAACTACTACGAAGAAGATCAGCCCGTTCACGACTCCGAGGCGATTCTTCGACGCGTTATCGACATCATCGCGACGGCTCGCACCATCCCGTTGTCGGCGTCTCCGATGATCAACCGTGACGAGATCATCGAGCTCTTGGAAGAGTCACTCAATCGCTTCCCCGATGATCTTCGCCAGGCTCGCTGGATGCTGAAGGAACGTGACGAGTTCCTCGCCAAGACGCAGCGCGAAGCCGACGACATTCTCGATTCGGCGCGGGCGCAGGCCGAACGCATGGTGCAGCGCACCGAAGTGGTGCGTGCTAGCGAGCTGCGCGCCCGCCAAGTGGTCGACTCGGCCGAAACCGAAGCCCGTCGCATGCAGCATCAGGTGGAAGACTTTTGCGATCAGCGTCTCGCCTCGTTCCAGATCATCCTCGAGAAGGTCCACAAGACGGTCATGCAGGGTCGCGAAAAGTTGAACGGCCCGCTCACCGGTCAGGTGGCCGCCGTTCCGTCGCGTGAAGAGGCCCGCCGTGAAGAGGCGAGTAGTCAGGCGTTCTTCGATCAGGATCTCGACTGATGACCAGCCCGTTCGTCCTCAATGTGCTGGAGGTGGTGCGGCGCCCCGGAACCCGAAAGGTGGTGCAACTCACCGCGCCGGTGGGCGAACTGGTCATCGGTGACGTCACGTTGCCGGAGGGCACCGAAGTCACGCTCGACCTGGTTCTGGAAAGCCTCAGCGACGGTGTCACCGTGTCCGGCAACATCAGCGCGCCGTGGAAGGCCGAGTGCCGCCGCTGTCTTGGCGACGCTTCTGGACGAGCCGACGTCAACGTCCTGGAGTTGTTTCAGAAGACGCCCGCCAGCGAGGACATCTACGAGTTCGACGGCGAACAGCTTGACCTCGAACCCCTCGCCCGGGAAGCCATCGTCTTCGAATTGCCGATCGCACCCCTCTGCAAAGCCGATTGTGCCGGTCTGTGCGCCGAGTGCGGCGCGAACCGCAACGAGCACGACTGCGGTCACACCTCGGCCCCAACCGACGCCCGCTGGTCCGGTCTCGACGCTCTAAAGTCCCAGCTCAAGGACTAGAGCGCGCACCCATTTCCCCTTGAGAGGGGAGGGCGGCTACACTTTCCCGGTTCGCAAGAGGAGACCTCGTCATGGCTGTCCCGAAGAAGAAGAAGTCGAAAGCTCGCACCCGCGCCGGCCGCGCATCGGCCTGGACGCTGTCCGCGCCTGCCCGCAGCCTGTGCCCGCGTTGCAGCGCTGCCAAGTTGCCCCACACGGTGTGTGGTGCGTGCGGTTGGTACAAGAACCGCGTCGCTGTCGACGTCGATTGATGAACGACATGCTCCCCATCGCCGTTGACGCGATGGGCGGCGACAAAGCCCCCGGCGAAATCGTCGCGGGGGCGGTGAAGGCCCATGCCGATCACGGTATTCCCGTTGTGCTCGTCGGCCGCACGGCCGAGCTTGGCGATCACGGGTTGCCCACTATCGAGGCCAGCGAAGTCATCGAGATGGATGAGGACGCGGCCGGTGGTGTGCGTCGCAAGAAGGACTCGTCCCTTGTTCGTTGCGCCGAAGCCGTGCGAGATGGCAAGGCGTCGGCCATGTTGTCGGCCGGCAACACCGGTGCCACCATGGCGTCGGCCCTGTTCCGCATGGGCCGCATCAAGGGCGTCAACCGCCCGGCCATTGCCACCCCTATCCCGGTCCCGGGTGCACGCCCGACCGTGCTGCTTGACGCCGGCGCCAATGCCGATGTGCAGGCCGACTGGCTGGTGCAGTTCGCCCAGATGGGCTCGGTCTACACCACCAAGCGCTTCGGCATCGAGAACCCTCGCGTTGGTCTGCTGAGCATTGGGGAGGAAGCCGGCAAGGGCGACATCCTCCGCAAAGAAGCGTTCGAACTGCTGACTGTTGCGAGCGGTATCAATTTCGTCGGCAACGTCGAGGGTCGAGACATCATGACCACTCACGTCGACGTGGTAGTCACCGACGGCTTCACCGGCAACGTGGTGTTGAAGGCGCTCGAAGGTGGAGTGAAGACCATCGTGAAGGGCCTGCTCGCCGCGTTCGCCAGTAAGCCCGAGTACAAGGAACACGCTGACGCGCTGCTGCCCGCGCTGCTCGAGCTGTACGCCACGCTCGACCCCGAAACCTACGGCGGCGCCATGCTGCTCGGCGTCGACGGCGTGTGCATCATCAGCCACGGTTCCTCCAGTTCGACCGCCATGGTCAACGCCATCAAGGTCGGAGCCGACATGGTGCAAGCCGATCTCGTCGGAGCGTTGCGCGCTGCGCTCAAGCCAGCCGATTAGCAATCCTCCTGCGGCGGCCGAGGTCGCTATCATTGTCGGCATGCCTGCTGAGACCCACGTGAACCGCACCCCCATGACGAGATCCGAAGTTTTCGAAATGGTTCGTGACCGGCTGGCCGACATCCTCGAAATCGAACCCGGCACCATCAGCGAAGGCCAGAGCTTTGCCGACGATCTCGACTGCGACTCCCTCGCCCTGATCGAACTGGTCGAGGGCCTTGAAGAGGAACTGTCCGAGCGCACCGTTGGGTTTCGCATCGAAGACGAAGATCTCGAAGATCTGAAGAGCGTTCGTGATGCCGTTGATTACGTCTACAGCCGGGTGAAGTGACCCCATCCCGCCCCGATCTTGATGGCCTGAGCCGTCGCATCGGGTACCAGTTCACCGACGCGTCTTTGCTTGCCCAAGCGCTGGCGCACCGCTCGTGGTGCTCCGAACATCCCGGAACCGACTCGAACGAACGGCTCGAGTTTCTGGGTGACGCCATCTTGGGCTTCGTCGTGGCCGAGCACGCCTACCGCCGACACGCCGACCTGCCTGAAGGCAAGCTCACCGACCTTCGTAAGGCGGTGGTGAACGCAATGTCTCTGGCTGATGTTGCTCGCGAGATCGCGCTGGGCGGCGAGCTTCGACTCGGGAAGGGTGAGGCCATGGCCGATGGTCATGACAAACCGTCGATCCTTTCCGACGCGCTCGAAGCGGTCATCGGCGCGGTGTATCTCGACGGCGGTATCGAGCAGGCCGGCGCCTTGATCGGGCGACTGATCGGGCCGGGTCTGGAGCGCGCCGTGTCACAGCTTGATGATCTCGACCAGAAGACGGCACTGCAGGAACTCTTGGCCCGTCTCGATATGAAGACGCCGGTGTATGTGCTTCGCGAAGAAGGACCCGATCATAAAAAGAGTTTCTTCGCCGAGGTCCGAGTGAACAACGAAGTGCTGGGTCGCGGTGAAGGGCGCAGCAAGAAGTTGGCCGAGGTCGCCGCGGCTCGCGAAGCCGGCGCGTTCGCTTGCGCCAACGTGTCAATGCCTGAACTTCCCGAGGTTGAAACCGTTCGCCGCGGCGTCCATGAAGTGGCCGTCGGTCGCACGATCGGCGAGGTCAACGCCACCGGAGCCCGGACCGTTCGCCGCACCTCAGCCGCCCTGGTCGAAGCAGGTCTGACTGGTCGTACGGTCGTTGGCACCGGACGTCATGGCAAGTGGTTCTGGCTCGACCTGGACGACGAGGCGCGGGCGCTGATCCATCTGCGGATGAGTGGCCAGTTGCTGTGGCTGCCAACTGCGGGTGAGCGGCCGAAACATACGCACGTTGCCTTGCCGTTCGTCGACGGGGGAGAGTTGCTGTTCGTCGATCCGCGCACCTTTGGCGAAGTGATGGTGGTGCCACCGTTCGTCGATCACACGGCCGTTATCAACCAGGGTCCGGATGCGCTGTCGGTTGACGCGAGCATGTTGGTCGGGCTGTTGAAGGGTCGGCATCGGCAGCTCAAGGCAATGTTGCTGGATCAGAAGGTCATCGCCGGTATCGGCAACATCTATGCCGATGAGATCTGCCACCGTGCCCGCATCCGACCGTTGAAGCGGGCCGACACGCTCACCAAGCCGGCCGTCGCCCGACTGCACGACGCGATGCAAAGCGTGCTCGGCTCGGCAATCGTTGCGCGGGGAAGCAGCCTGGCCGACGAGCAGTACGTCGACCTGTTCGGCTCGCCCGGCTCGTACCAGCACAACCACCAGGTCCACGCCCGAGGCGGAAAACCGTGCCTGAACTGCGGCAACCCGATTCTGCGAGTCGCCTGGAGCGGGCGCAGCACCTACTACTGCAAGACGTGCCAGCGCTAAGGCCAACCGCGCGTTCCGATCGGTTTGTTCGCGGATAACGCAGGATTGCGGCTCAGAACGGCTCACCCCGCCGGCTTCTGCGCGAATGAAGTGGATCCTTTGCGCGAATGCGGCGGGCACGATGGCGGGGCGGTCGGGCCGACGCTGGTCCTGGTAGGGTCGGAGACGGTTTCCGGCCGTGTTGACGGATCTTTGTTTGGGTTTCTGTGTTCCTAAAAGCGCTCACCCTCAAGGGGTTCAAGTCCTTCGCCGACTCCACCACGCTCACGCTTGAGCCGGGGGTCACCGTTGTTGTCGGTCCGAATGGTTCCGGCAAATCGAACGTGGTCGACGCCATCGCCTGGGTGCTCGGCGCGCAGGCGCCAAGTGCGGTTCGAAGCCAGAAGATGGACGACGTGATTTTCGCCGGTACCGCCAAGCGTCCGGCGCTTGGCCGGGCCGAGGTGAGCCTTACGCTCGACAATTCCTCGGGCTTGTTGCCCATCGATTTCACCGAAGTCACCATTACCCGCACGCTGTTCCGCACGGGTGAGAGTGAGTACCAGATCAACGGAGCGCCCGTTCGCCTGCTCGACGTACAAGACCTGCTGAGTGACTCCGGCGTCGGCCGTCAGCAGCACGTCATTGTCAGCCAGGGCCAGATCGACGCGGTGCTGAACGCCCGGCCCGAAGACCGCCGCTCCATCATCGAAGAAGCCGCCGGTGTGTTGAAGTACCGCAAGCGCAAAGAGAAGGCCGAGCGTCGCCTGGAAGCGACCGAGGGGAACCTGTTGCGCGTGCAGGATCTGCTGCGCGAAGTGCGTCGTCAGTTGCGTCCGCTTGAGCGTCAAGCTGAGGCCGCCAAGCGCCACGGTGATCTGGTGAAGGAACTGAACGGCCTGCGTTTGTATCTTGCCGGACGCGAAGTGGCGCAACATCGTGATCGCCTCGCCACGCTTCTCGCCGAGAGCACGGACCACTCGCAGAACCAGGGCACGGTGCAAGAAAGCCTCGCCCGTCTTGAAGGCGAAATCATTTCCACCGAAGCCCAGCTGGCAGCAATGGGTGGCTTCGACCTTGGTGACCAGCTCACTCGGGCCGAGCAGCTGTCCGAACGCGTGCGTGGTCTCGGTGCGGTGCTCACCGAGCGCCGTCGTTCGCTTGAGCGCGACCGCGGCCGACTGATGGATACGGGCGTGGTGGCCAACCTCGAATCGGAAGCGGCGCGGCTTTCTACCGAACTGGTCGACGTCGAAGCCGGGCTCGAACGCCTCGGGCCCGACGAGGCCGAGCTGCACGACGCCGAAGCCGAACTAGCCGCCGAACGTGATCGCTTCAAAGATGATCACGCTCCCGTCGAACTGGCGCTCGGCACAACCGCAGCCGGCGCAGCCGCCGAAGTGCGCGGCGAACTACGCACGTTGCGATCGTCCTTGGATCGCGGCACCAGTGAAAGTTCACGTATGGCCGCGCGCATGCGGGCACTCGACGAGCGCGTCACCCGTCTGCAGAGCGAGATCGAGCGCTACCGCACTGAATG
>CAWBTA010000008.1:0-10437 GCA_963791625.1 uncultured Acidimicrobiales bacterium | reverse complement strand
GGATTTTTCCACGCTCGATTGTGACACCACGACGCAACGTGGCGAGCCTGAATTGACCACGCAGTACTCCCAAGCCGTGCAGCGCCGGTCCCAGGGGTAGCGCTTCATACCTGCAGGAAGTACCTATGAACCTACACAGACCACTCGATGTGGTCAAGGCAACCTCGGTCCACGCAGGCCATCCGATCGTCGTAGCGAAGCGACCCGAGGGCCTCTTCCACGATCGCGAAGACACGACTCTTCCGGTACTTAGCGGTTCGACGGCGAATTCCAAGCCGATCACCAACCTGACCGTCATCGAGCCCGGCCAACTTCCACAGAAGTATCGACCGCCGCTCGTTGGAGCGCACCCTCACGAGAATGCGGTCGTCTCGAACTCCTACTTCGTCATCGCGCCCATCGATTCGTGAATAGCTATGGAGGTTGAGGACGCCAAGAAGCAGATCCGGCAGTCAACCGAAGAATTCGATCGAGTTCGCCGATGGTCAAAGCGATGCTGCGCCTGGGTCCCGCCAGGCACCTGCAACGTGTGCCCGGGAGGCGTGGTCGTGAGATCGGTTCCGGTCACCGAGCCCCTCGGGAGCGAGAACATCGATCGATGCCGCTCCGCGACGGTAACGATGAGCGAGCAACTCCGGGCTCATGCCATCAAGAACGAACCCGAGCGCTTCGATATCGGCAACGAACCCGAGCGCTTCGATATCGGCAACGAACCCTCGCACCGACGCCTAGACCCTTGCGTTCACGATCACATCGAGATCCATGCTGACCCGCGGCCACGCGGCGCCATGTTCGATCGCATGCAGCAGCACCATCTGCCCCCCAACAAGCACCCAGTCCGACGACACGGCCTCTCCGAGATCGAGCAGCGCGTTCCACAGCGCGTCGGCGTGGCGAAGTCCGGAAGCTCGATCATTCGGCCTCCTTCCGCAGCGAACGCTTGAGGAGCCCCCGTCCGGCGCGACTCGTGCGGGCGTCCGGGCTATCCATCAGATCCAGTGCGACCACCAACGCGGGCGCAACGCGCTCGCCGTCGACGAAGGGCCACACCTCGCTCACCGAACGAAGCACCAGGTCTCCCTGCCCGGGAGCTACCGGCTCGAGCCCGTACTCTGCGATGAGCGCAATCACGTCAGACGACCTCACATAACCCTCGACACGATCGGCGACAACGAGATCGGCACCCAGCACACTGGCGGCACTCAGCCCAGAATCTACGAGCCGAGAATCGCTGACGAGACGCGGAAGCGCAGACGGGTGGGCGCGAAACCACAACGGCTTCGCCCGAGCTGACAAACGGCCAACATGGGCCGGCACGCCCTCAACCATCCGCATCCGAACGCGTTGACGCTGCTTCACCGACAACCACGGCGCTGGGCGCCCAGCGGCCATCCACAACAACCCCCACGCCGCTGCCTCACTCCACGGACGACCCTCTTGCCGCCTCACCGGCATTCCGTCGCCGATCACCCACCGGTCGCCGACCCGGACCGCCGGCAACGCTCCAGTAGCGATCAGCTGGCGCACACGCTCAGGCGTCACTCCCAACTCGCTGGCAACCTGAGCGACCGACCGCATGGACATAACCATACCGTGACACCAATAGTTTTGTCCATGATCGCTGTTCGATGACCTAGTGGTTCGTCGCAGTGTTGGTGGGGGTGTTGAGGCGGTTTCGTCCTCGTCGGGCTGAGGCGATGATGTCGGGGGCTGTTTTGGTCCGGGACGGACGTGAACGTTAGGCGGGCGTTGTCGTCTCTTTGGTTAGCGGTGCGGGTTTCGATGGGAAGCCGGGTCCGGGTTTGCCGGTGGTCTGGCGGACGTCGATTGGCTGGTGGCATTGATTGCAGACGACTTCGGCGTGCATGTCGTGTCCGCACGCGTTGTGGTGGAGGACCAAGGGTGTGCCTTCGGGCCCGGTGAGCCATTTGTCGCCCCAGGCGGCCATGGCGGCGAGGATCGGGTAGACCTCTCGTCCTTTGTCGGTGAGGCGATACTCGTGACGGAGCGGGCGATCTTGATAGGGGACGCGGGTGAGGAGGCCCTGATCAACCAGTTCGGTCAGGTGGTTGGCGAGGATGTTGCGGCCGATCCCGAGCGCGGCCTTGAACTCATCGAAGCGGCGGGTTCCCATGCATGCGTGCCGGATGATCAGCAGGTTCCAGCTGTCGCCGAGGACATCTGCGCTGCGGGCCATGGTGCACGGCCACTTTGAGGTATCGGTCCGACTCACGCCAAGAACCCTACTTGGTTCCGTTACGCAACTCTATGGTACGGTCAGTTCCGTGACGCAACTAACAACGCCAGACGAAGGTTCGCACCCGGTCGCGGCCGACGCCGCCGATGCTTCGGGCGGGTGGAAAACCACAGCGTGCATTTTGTGTGAGTCGAACTGCGGGATCGAGATTCGCCTGGGCGGCGAAACCGGTCGGACGTTCGAACGGATTCGGGGCGACAAATCCCATCCCGGTTCGCAGGGGTACACGTGCGAGAAGGCGCTGCGGCTCGATCATTACCAAAATGGTCGGCACCGGCTTGCGTCACCGATGAAGCGGATGCCCGACGGGACCTATGTAGAGGTCGATTGGGACACGGCGATCCGCGAGGTGGCGGCCGGGTTCGCCCGGGTTCGTGACACCTACGGCGGCGGTTCGATCTTCTTCTACGGCGGTGCCGGTCAGGGCAACCATCTGGGCGGTCGCTATTCGGCGGCAACGCAGTCGGCGATTGGGGTCAAGTTCCGTTCGAACGCGCTCGCACAGGAGAAGACTGGCGAGGCGTGGGTCAATGGGCGCATGGTCGGAGCGTTGGTCCGTAGCGACGTTGAGCACGCCGAGGTGGCGGTGTTCTTGGGAAAGAACCCGTGGCAGTCGCATGGTTTCTCCCATGCGCGAACCACGTTGAAGGAAATCGTTCGTGACCCGGCACGCGCGATGGTCGTGATTGATCCCCGCCGATCCGAGACCGCAGAAATGGCCGAGTTCCATCTGGCGTTGCGGCCCGGTACCGATGCGTGGTGTCTCGCGGCACTGGCTGGGGTGATGGTGCAGGAGGATCTCGTCGACCGTGCCTGGGTTGCTGCACATGCGACTGGTCTGGCCGAGGTTGAAGCGGTTCTTGGTGCGGTTGACGTCGAGGGATATGCGGCCATCTGCGGTCTTGATCCGGATCTGATCCGGCGCACGGCGCGTCGCATCGCCGGGGCTGAGAGTGTGGCGGTGTTCGAAGACCTCGGGTTGCAGATGGGCCTTCACTCGACGTTGTGTACCTACCTTGGCAAGTTCCTCTGGGGCTTGACTGGGAATTTTGGCAAGCAGGGCGCTCAGTACATCGCCACTGCGATGGCGGGCCCGTCGCTCGCCCCGCGCACCACGGCGTCGCGTGCCGATCGGGCCAAGGTGTCTCCGGTGGTCGGTGCACCGATCATTGCGGGGTTGGTCCCGTGCAACGTGATTTGCGACGAGATTCTCACCGACCATCCGGACCGGTACCGGGCGATGCTGATCGATTCGTCGAATCCGGTGCACTCGCTGGCCGAGAGCCCGAAGTGGCGTGACGCTCTCGACGCTCTCGAGTTCTCTGTGGTGATCGATGTGGCGATGACCGAGACCGCGCGCCGGGCCAGTTACGTGCTCCCGGCTTCGTCGCAGTTCGAGAAGTGGGAGTGCACGTTCTTCAACTTCGAGTTCCCGCACAATGTGTTCCAGCTTCGCCAGCCGATCCTGACGCCGCTGCCGGGGACCCTTCCGGAACCCGAGATGCATGCCCGGATCGTGGAGGCTCTTGGGGTCTTCGACGGCATCGATCTCGGCCCGCTGTACGCGGCGGCGCTCGACCGACCAAGCTTCGCCGCAGCGTTCACAGCGTTCCTCGGCGAACATCCTCAACTCGCTGATGTCGCTCCCGTGTTGCTCTACCGCACCCTCGGCCCCACTCTTCCGGGCGACTCGGCCGCCGCGGCGTTGCTGTGGGCATCAGCTCAAGGGTGCGTGCAGTTGTTTGCGTCGTCAGTGCGGGCAGCCGGATTCAGCGGTGAGGGAACCGCTCTTGGTGACGCGTTGTTCGACGCGATCATCTCCTCGCCGAACGGTGTCACCTTCTCGGTCGACGACTACGACGCATCATGGTCCCGGGTTCGCGGTCGACAGATCAACCTCGCCGTACCGGCGCTGCTGGAGCAGGTAGCTGCGTTGGTGCACCTCGATCCGCCCGGGACGGACCCGACCTTCCCGCTTGTCCTGTCGGCAGGCGAGCGCCGTTCGTTCACGGCCAACGACATCTTCCGCGATCCGACGTGGCGTAAGCGTGACGCCGAGGGTGCGCTGCGGATCTCGCAGGCCGACGCTGATGCGTTGGGATTCACCACCGGCGACACGGGCGTGCTCACGACGAGGGGTGGAACGGCCACGGTGGTGATCGAGGTCAGCCCGATGATGGGAGCCGGGCACATGTCGCTGCCGAACGGGTTCGGGCTCGACGTGCAACCCAACGGCGACATCACCGGTGTGTCGACCAACGAGCTCACGACCAGCGACCACCGCGACCCCTTCGCCGGGACGCCGTATCACAAACACGTCCCAGCCCGTCTTGAACGAGCGGTCGCTACTGCGGTACCGGCAATGAGTGGACTGAGCGGAACGAACTGATGCGTTACAGCGACGGCCCCACCACACAGGCTCAGGCCATTGTCAAAGCGCCCGTCGATATCGTATGGGCACTTATCACTGACATCAACCTGCCGGCGAAGTTCTCCAGCGAGTTCCAGGGAGCGGACTGGATCGATCCCACGCCCGGGGTCGGAGCGACGTTCGCCGGACGCAATCACCACGCCGCGATTGGTAGCTGGCAAACGACCTGCACGGTCACCCGCTACGTGGATCATGAAGTGTTCGAGTGGTGCGTTGGCGAACCCGAGAACCCGTCGGCCAAATGGCGGTTCATGCTCGAGCCGTCGCCCGAGGGTGTCACCCTCACCCAGTGGATGCAGATGGGCCCGGCGCCGTCAGGCCTCACGCCGGCAATCGAGGCGATGCCCGACAAAGAGGAAAAGATCATCACTCGTCGCCTGAGTGAGCATCAGAAGAACATGCAGGCAAACGTCGATGGCGTGAACCAGCTCGCCGAGAACGCGACAACGTGAGCATTCCCACGGTGACGTATCGATGCCTCGTCAGCTCCCCCATCGACGATGCCCGACGGGAACGACTTCTCGCCGCATGCCGCCGGATCGAGGCCGAACGCTTCGACACCCTTCCGAGTGACGTGGACTGAAAAGGACTCCCACCATGCCCATGTACCAGTGCTTCGCACCCCTTGGCTGCTTCGACGACGGGGAGCGCGCGGCGCTGGCGAGAACGCTCACCGCCATTTGCGGAGAATGAGAGTGTGAACACATGAATACGACCCCGCAGCTGCAGGTCGCGATCGCCTCGTCGATACGTGAACCGTCCGATGCAGACTTCGTCGTCGACGCCGAACGGCTCGGTGTGAGCACGGTGTACATCGCAGAAGCATGGGGGACCGACGCACTCACACCGCTTGCGTACCTTGCCGCGCGCACGACCACGATCCGCCTCGCCACAGGGATCATCCAGATCGGCGCACGCACTCCGGCGATGCTTGCCATGTCGGCCATGACGATGCAGGGCTTGTCTGGGGGTCGTTTCGTTTTGGGGCTCGGCACCAGCGGACCTCAGGTCATGGAGGGCTGGCACGGGGTGCGGTTCCGATCCCCGATTCAAGCGACACGCGAGACGATCGAGATCGTCCGTCAAGTCGCCATCGGTGAGCGCCTGTCGCACCAGGGCACCGTCTATCAACTCCCGCTGCCCGACAGTGCCGGCCGGGCGATCCGCTCGATGCTCCCACCGGTCGACGTTCCCATCACGATCGCCGCGCTCGGTCCACGCAACCTCGAATTGACTGGCGAGTTGGCGAACGGCTGGATCGGCAACGCCTTCATTCCCGAACACGCCGAAGCGTTCCTCTCCCACCTCCGAGACGGGGCCGCTGTGTCCGGTCGTTCGATGTCGGAGATCGAACTCGTGATCCCGGTAGCGCTCGAATTCACCGACAACGTCGAGGAGGCGGGGCGACGTCACGCGGGCGGGTACGCGTTCACGATCGGTGCAATGGGCTCGGCGAAGCAGAACTTCTACAACGCAGCATTCGAACGCCAAGAGTTCGGTGACGACGTCGCCGCGGTGCAGGCATTGTGGCTGGACGGAAAACGTGAAGAAGCTGCAGCGCGGGTTCCAATCGAGATTGGTATGCACACAAACCTTCTCGGTACAGCCTCAACCGTCAAAGAACGGCTCCGCAAATACCGTGCCGCAGGGATCAACACGCTGCAGGCGAAGATCCCCGGAAAGAGCAGCGCACAACTCGACGCCATTGCTCAACTCATCGATCTTGTCCATGAGGTGAACAGTGAAACCATCACAATCAACGCGCCTGATTCGCAACACGACACCACCAAACCGGAGAACACGCCATGAAGATTGGTTTATCGATCGGAAGCGCCTACTACGACGGCGCCAATTGGGAAGGCATGGTCGAACTCGTCCGTGCCGCTGATCGGATCGGGGTCGACTTCGCCTGGACAGCCGAAGCGTGGGGCATGGAGACAATCGCCCCACTCGCCTACCTCGCGCCACTCACCCAACGCATCCGCCTCGGCACGGGCATCATGCAGATCAACGCCCGTACCCCAGCGACCACTGCGATGACCGCGCTCACGATGGCCCGGCTGACGAACGACCGGTTCTGTCTCGGCCTGGGCGTTAGCGGGCCACAGGTGGTCGAGGGTCTCCACGGGGCATCGTTCGATAAACCCCTGGCCCGCCTCCGCGAATACGTCGCCATCATCCGCAAAGGCATCGCCGGTGAACGCGTGACCAGTGTCGGGCCTCACTACGAACTGCCCCGACCTGGTGGTGAAGGAAAGGCCCTACGCCTGTCAATGCCCCCGAAACCGGACATCCCGATCTACCTCGCAACGCTCGGCCCGAAGATGCTCGAACTCACCGGCGAAGTCGCGAACGGATGGCTCGGCACGTCCTTTATGGCCGACGCCGCCGACCAAGTCATTCCCCACCTGCGAGCGGGAGCCGAGCGGGCCGGCCGCACCCTTGCTGACCTTGACCTGCAGATCAACGCCACCGTCGAAGTCGGAGACGACATCGACGCGCTCATCGCCAAGTATCGGCCGATGGCCGCGTTCACGTTGGGGGCGATGGGTTCGGCGAAGACGAACTTCTACAACGCCGCGTACACCCGGGCCGGGTGGGGTGACATGGCCGAAAAGGTTCAGTCGTTATGGGTGTCGGGTGACAAGCCAGCCGCCATTGCGGCGGTCGCTGACGAGTTCGTGTTGGCGGCGCTGTTCATCGGTACCGAAGCAATGGTTGCCGAGCGCATCCGAGCGACCGCAGCCACTGGAATCACCACCTTGCGCCTGTCACCTGTGGGGCACGGCTCGGGCGAACAGATCCACAACCTCGAGCGGACCGTTGCGGCGATTCACTCCGCCTCGCCACCGGCTTGAGTCAGCATTGCTGGACGGCTCGGACAGCCTCCAGGGATCAGTCCGCAGCCAGTGGCGCGTTCACCATGAGCGATGCAAGTTCTCGCACCAGCTTGGCACCTACTGCCGCTGTCATGTTATGGACATCGCGAACTGGATTGAGTTCCACCACGTCGGCCCCAATGACTTGACCCTTCAAAGGGGCCAAGACGTCAAGAAGTTGGCGGACCGTGAGGCCGCCCGGTTCATGGTGCGAAACGCCAGGCGCATGCGCAGGGTCGAGTCCGTCAAGATCAATCGATATGTACACATATCCATCGAGCATTGGAACTTGAGATGGTGAAAAGTCGCGCATTGAAACGATCTCGACACCAAAGCGGTTCGCCTGGTCACGTTGATGCGAATTCAACGTGCGGATTCCGACCTGAACGAGTCGAGCGCAAAGGCCCGCTTCCATGATGCGAGCAAAAGGAGAGGCGTGACTTCGACGGTTGCCCAACAGTTCGTCGTAGAGATCGGGGTGAGCGTCAATGTGCAGGATGCTGACGGGCCCGAAGTGAGCAGCGACGGCCGCCATGATTGGGAACGTAATCGAATGATCACCACCCATCACCAGCGGCGCAAAACCATCGGCGAGCGCATCGCTCACCGCTTGTTGAATCATTTCGTCATCACCTGCTCCCTCAACGAGCGCTAAGTCGCCGGAGTCGACCAACTCAATTTCGTTGCCGATTTCCCAACCATTCTCGGCCGCGCTGTTTCCGACATCCGAACCGAGAATCTTCCGAATTTCATGTGGTGCCGAGGCGGGACCTCGCAGAAAACTGCTGTTGATATCGGTTGGCGCGCCGATCAACCGAACTCGGACGTTCGGCTCCGTCACGGTCTCTTCCCCCACAGGTCGCGCTCGCTCACGTGCGGTTGCACGAATAGAACGGTCTGGCCGCTGCCGAATCTGTGCGGCCCGGTGTTCGGCTACGCCTTGACATGACGTTCTCGGAGTATCTGCTTGTAGAGCTTTCCCGTTGGAAGGCGTGGGAGTTCGGCCTCGAATACGACAGTTCGCGGGCACTTGATGGACGCCAAGTGCTCACGGCAGTAGGCCATCAGTTCGTTGGCGAGTTCGTTCGACGGGATCACGCCGACGGCGACTTGCACCACGGCCATCGGCACTTCGCCCAGGTCATCGTCGGGGATACCGAACACCGCTGCGTCGGCGACCGACGGGTGCATCGACAGCACATTCTCGGCCTCTTGCGGGTACACGTTCACGCCACCGGAGATGATCATGAAGGCTTTGCGATCGGTGAGAAACAGGTAACCGTCTTCGTCGAGAAAGCCGATGTCGCCCATCGTCGACCAGCCCTGCGCGGTTCGACTCGCAGCAGTCTTCGCCTCATCACCGTGGTACCGAAACCCGGTTGCCGTCGGTGACTCAAAGTAGATCGAGCCCGACTCGCCGGCCCGGAGTTCGGAGCCGTCATCGCCGAGGACGTGAATCGTGCCCGCTGTGACACGGCCGACAGTGCCTGGCCTCTTCAACCATTCCTCGCTGGTGACCAGCGTTGAGCCGGGGCCTTCAGTGCCGGCGTAGTACTCCCAAATGATCGGCCCCCACCAATCGATCATCTGACGTTTGAGTGGCACCGGGCACGGGGCGGCACCATGCACAGCGGCTTCATGTGAGGACAGGTCCACACTCGACCGCACTGCCTCCGGCAACTTGAGCATGCGACTGAACATGGTCGGCACCCACTGGCTATGGGTGATCCGATAGGTCTCGATGCTCCGCAACGCCGCTTCAGCGTCGAATCGCTCCATCATGTACAACGTGCCACCGACCATGTGCACACCCATCGCGAACGACAATGGCGCCGAGTGGTACATCGGTGCTGGCGACAAGTAGCGGGTTGACGTGCCGGCGTTGTAGTGATGCTTGAAGGCCAGACCGGTACCAACGATGTCGCTCGGATGACGGCCACTCAACGGACGCACCACACCCTTCGGAACCCCCGTCGTACCCGACGAGTACAGCATCGGCGCACCGGCCGTTTCATCGCCGAGAGGTTCTGCCGACGAGCCAGCAAGAGCGGTTTCGTAGTCATCAAAGCCGCCACCCCCGCCCACGCAAAGAACCGTTTCGACGACTGGACATTCCACGACAGCAGCGCTGGCAAGCGGCGACATCGCGGCCGTGGTGATCAACGATCGGGCACCGCAATCACGCAGAATGTACGCAACCTCTTGGGCGGTGAGATGGGAGTTGATCGGCGTGAACACCAGACCCGATCGGTACGCCGCCCAACACACCTCCGGAAACTCGATCACGTTCTCCATCAACATCGCCACATGGTCCCCAACCCCCAAGCCAAGGCTTCGCCAGTACCGTGCGAGACGATTCGAACGTTCGTCGAGTTCCGCCCACGTCCGCGTTCGACCAGAGCCGGTCATCACCACCGCAGCGGCGTCAGAACCAATAGATGCGGCATCTCCCGGGTACACGCCGAGATCCTACCGGCAGCTGAGTTGCGTAACGAAACCTTCCGAAGACTCCCTCGGCGGAATCTGGGGACTGCGTGATGCTCGCTTCGGAGTCCGGCGAGGGCTGGATCTGCGTCCGGCGGATCTTTGAGAACACGGGATGTTCTCAATTTTGTTCTCACAAGCGCGCTTATTACCTTGCTCGACGGATCATTCGGTGGCCTTGGGATGGCCAACCATGGCATCCATGAGCCAGATGGTTCGTCGGTCGTCGTCGATGCAATACGAGAGCCGGCCGCCAGCAGCGCCTTCGTACTGCCACTGCTCCATGCTCTGGCCCGACACGTCACGAGTACCGAGATCGCCACGGAGGGGATGCTGACGTTCGGTACGGGTGCGGGGATCGTCAGTCAGCTTCTCCCACGCAGCCC
>CAWBTA010000007.1:0-200309 GCA_963791625.1 uncultured Acidimicrobiales bacterium | reverse complement strand
ACCGACGCTCTATCCCCTGAGCTACGGGAGCGAAGTTGCCAGACTAGTGGGCGGGCGAGAGGAAACACTGTAGGAATCCTGACTCGACGTTCAGCCCGGCGTGCCGATCAGTTTGGTGTGTCCGAAAAACGATCAAGCGTCACTTTGAGCAAGCTGCTCCGTAACGAGGGCCAACATATCGAGACGCTCTCGTATGCGCTCTGGTCGTTGCGTCGCAACGTGCTGGCCGGCCACCTCACGGCCAGTAAGACCCAGGACGGTGATGTCCTCAATGCGCTCTCCCAACTCCGAGCGCTCGAACTGCAGCGGGCACTCCTGGCCGCAAGCCTTGCTCAGGAACTCGGGCTCGATGAGGACGCCCCGCTTCTCGAACTGGCACAGGCACTCACCGAGCCGTGGCAGGCACCACTACTCAGCCATCACGTGGCGCTCTCGGCTGCGGTCGCCGAGGTGGACGCCCTCACCGCCGAGATCGGCCATCACCTGCTGATCGCCAACCCCGTTCGCCATGGTCTGGCCGATCAGCTCATCAGCGCCGTGCCCCGTTCGCTCGTCTGGTTCCTGCGCACCCCCGCCGGCATCCGCCAGCCGTAACCGGCAGCCCCGCCAGAGCGACGGGCCCGCCAAAGCGAGCCGCGAGCGCAGCCCAGCGCGAACCTCGAAAACGGCGAAACGGCCTGGCCGATCCCCCGCAGGGTCAGCCAGGCCGTTCCACCAAACATCAGGCGGTCTTGGTCTGATCCAGACGGTTGCGCCATTCAGACTGGGTGCCGACAGCAGCGGCGTAGCCAGCCTTGCGGCGGGCCATGCGACCGGAGATGGCCAGCGCTTCGGCGTCATCCTCGCCGTCGTCGTACTGCGCCTCGATGCCTTCCTTCAGCATCACGAGGGCTTCCGAACGAAGCTGCGACACCCGGCTCTCGGTAACGCCAAGGAAATTGGCGAGGTGCTCCGAGCTCTGGTTCTCCAGGAAGTAGCCGACGATCACAATGCGGTGACGCTCGGGCAGAAGAGAAACGGCATCTCGCAGGTAGGCACGCAGCTCGCGGCCTTCCAGCTCTTCCGACGGCTCAAGGGTGGTGCGATCGCACAGTCCGTCGATGAGGCTGACGTCTTCGGAGTCGCCCGATACCTTCTGGTCAAGCGCCAGCACGACGGAGCGGAACACACGGTCGCGGAACGAGGTGATGTCTTCGACGTCGGTGCCCATTGCCTCGGCCAGTTCGGCCGTGGTGGGGGTGCGGGCCAGGCGGTTCGCCAGTTCCTGCTCGGTGGAATCCACCCGGCGGCTCATGGCCCGAACCGAGCGGGGCGCCCAGTCGGCGGCCCGAACCGCATCAAGCACGGCGCCACGAATGCGCTGGGCTGCGAAACGCTCGAAAGGAACCCCGCGCTCGCCATCAAAGCGATGCGCGGCTTCCACCAGTCCGAGCACACCGGCTCGAACCAACTCGCCCCGGTCCACGTGCCGGGGGAAGTTCACCGCAGTCTGCACAACAACCTGCTCGACCAACGGGAGGAACTTCTCCACGTCATGAACCGTTGTAACTTTTTCCATTCGAATCCGCCCTATCCGCCATGGACCGTAGTTGGTCCGTCACTTCCCGCAGTCACAGTTATAAGTCACACCCCGTGACGACTACAACACTTTGAGAGCAAATTGAGGCGAAATGGGCTGCCTGAATCAATGACACGCGTGTAGTTACAACGCTGAGTGGTCGAATTCAATCCCGACCGATCAGGTCGACAATTAGAAGTCGCGGCGATAGAGTGGGCCAAAAGCACCGATAACCCCATCTCAAGGAGCAACCCCCATGGCCGTTCGACTTGGCGACACCGCCCCCGACTTCACCGCTGACACCACGCAGGGCAAGATCAACTTCCACGAGTGGCTGGGCGACAGCTGGGGCGTCCTGTTCTCCCACCCCAAGGACTTCACGCCGGTCTGCACCACCGAACTCGGCTACGTGGCCAAGATCAAGCCAGAGTTCGACAAGCGCAACGTGAAGGTCATCGGCCTGTCGGTCGACTCCGTCGAGAGCCACATCAAGTGGGAAGGCGACATCGGTGAGACCCAGGGCACACCGGTCAACTTCCCCATGATCGGCGACGCCGACAAGCATGTTTCCGACCTCTACGACATGATCCACCCGAACGCCAACGACACCTTCACCGTGCGCTCGGTCTTCGTCATCGGGCCGGACAAGAAGGTGAAGCTCACCATCACGTATCCGGCTTCCACCGGCCGCAACTTCGATGAGATCCTGCGCGTCATCGACTCCCTGCAGCTCACCAGCAAGTTCAGCGTGGCCACCCCGGTCAACTGGGTAAACGGCGGCGACGTCATCATCGGCGCGGCCGTCAGCGACGAAGACGCCAAGGTGAAGTTCCCCGGCGGCTGGACCACGGTCAAGCCGTACCTGCGGGTCCTCCCCCAGCCCAAGTAGCAACAGCCGATCAACAACGCCCCGCCCACCGTCAGAACCCAAGAGTGGGCGGGGCGTTTTCGCGCCCGGAAATTGATCATCTGATTGGATGATGGGCGCTCAGCATGCCGATGGACGCTGATCGAGCCGTCGGTCGCTACCGTTAGCTCAGTATGGCGACCCGTCCGCACCCGATCTTGTGGCTCCGCCGCCATCCCCGCGTCGCCGATACCCTCCTCGCTTTCGCCATCGCTGCCCTTGCGATAGTCGCCATCGTTACCGACCCAGCGAATGACACATCGTCGGGACTTCGCACTCCCCGCAGCACGAACGCCTTCGCAGTCAGCCTCGTGACCGTTGGCGCCCTCGCGCTGATCTGGCGACGGGTGAAGCCGCTACCGGTATTGGTCGTCTCGCTGGCCATGCTCATCCTGCGGGAGCGACTGAACTACCAGGGTGGGGCCGACTCTCTCGCCCCCATCCTCGCAGCGTACACAGTGGCCGTCACGACCGATGTGCGTCGCCGTCTGGCGTGGATCGCCGGCAGCGTGCTGGCCGTCGTCACGTTCTTCACCCTCTTCGACCTCGGCACCATCACCACCGGAAATTTCGTCGGTTCGCTCGTCAGTAATGTTGTCGTCTTCGGCACCGCGTTCCTCCTCGGCGACAACATGCGCCAACGTCGCCAGCGGCTGGTCGACCTCCAACAGCGCAACGCATTCCTGGAGCGCGAACAAGGTCTGCTGGCCGATCGCGCCGTCGTGGCCGAACGCACCCGCATCGCCCGTGAGCTCCACGACGTCGTCGCCCACTCTGTCAGCGTGATGGCCATTCAAGCCGGCGGCGCCCGTCGCGTTGTCCACACCAAGCCCGATCTCGCGGTCGAGGCGCTCACCACCATCGAGAGCACAGCACGGCAAACCCTTGACGAACTCCGCGATTTGCTCGGCGTGTTGCGCACGGCCGATCCCACGCCGGAGAATGCACCGCAACCGGGTATTTCCGATCTTGAAACGCTCGTCCACGCCGACCCGAAACTGGCGGTCACGCTCACCGTCAACGGCGAGCAGACATCCATACCAGCCATGGTCGACCTATCGGCCTACCGCATCGTGCAAGAGGCGCTCACGAACGTTCGCAAGCACGCCGGACTCACCTCGGCCGCCGTTGCGGTTGCCGTACGCTATCTGCCGGACTCCGTGGAGGTTGAAGTGATCGACGATGGTCGTGGCGCAGCAGCAAATGACACAGGCGGCGGTCACGGCCTGACCGGCATGCGCGAACGCGCCGCCCTGTGCGGTGGGCGACTCGATGCCGGACCACGCCAGGGTGGCGGCTGGTTCGTACGCGCCACGCTGCCGGTTGCCCCATGATCCGTGTCGTGGTGGTCGATGACCAGCACCTCGTCCGCACCGGGTTCCGCATGATCCTTGAAGCCGAAGACGACCTCGCCGTCGTCGGCGAAGCCACCGACGGCATCGAAGCGGTCGAGGTCGTCGCCCGTGCCAATGCCGATGTCGTGCTGATGGACATCCGCATGCCCAAGCTCGACGGCATCGAAGCAGCCGCTCGCATCACGGCGACTGCCAACCCGCCGCGGATCCTCGTGCTCACCACCTTCGATCTCGATGAGTACGTGCACGCCGCGCTGCGAGCCGGGGCCAGCGGCTTCCTGCTGAAAGACACACCACCCGAACAGCTGGTCGACGCGATCCGCATCATCGCAGCCGGCGACGCGGTAGTAGCCCCCAGCGTCACCCGACGCCTGATCGAGTCGTTCACCAAAGGCGTCAACATCACGCCGCCCGCATCACTCAACGACCTGACCGACCGCGAAATGGAAGTGCTCCACCTCGTGGCCAAGGGCCGCTCCAACGCCGAAATTGCCGGCGACTTGATCCTCGGCGAAGCCACCGTGAAAACTCACGTCGGCCGGGTCCTCATGAAGCTTGGTCTGCGTGACCGGGTACAGGCCGTCGTGTTCGCGTACGAGACCGGCCTCATCTCCCCCGGCGAAGGCTGACTCGAACTCCACCACAGGAACGACGCCGCTCATCCCAGCGACCGGGTGCCATCAACCGCACGGACGACAGGCAATCACCTCACAAGCGGGCGACGGGGCGGGCTGCAACTGAGACAACTGGTGTATGCCAAATACATCGCTGACCGCACCGTCCCTGCCCGTGCCCACCACCACCGCCGCCGCCACCATGGCCGCGGGAGCCGTCGATGCCGCCAAGGTGTACGGCAAAGGCGAAAGCGAAGTCCGCGCCATCAACGGCGTGAGCGTCGGTTTCGAGCAGGGCAAGTTCACCGCCATTATGGGCCCCTCGGGCTCCGGCAAATCCACCCTCATGCACTGCGTGGCCGGCCTCGACCGCCTGACCGGAGGCGACGTCTTCATCGGTGACACCTACCTGTCGTCGCTCAACGAGAAGAAGCTGACGCAGCTTCGCCGCGACAAGATCGGCTTCATCTTCCAGTCGTTCAACCTGGTGCCCACCTTGAACGCGCTGGAGAACATCGTGCTGCCGATGTCGCTCGCCGGTCGCAAGCCCGACCAGGTGTGGCTCGACAATGTGGTCACCACTGTCGGTCTCGGCAACCGCCTGACCCACCGTCCGTCGGAACTGTCGGGCGGACAGCAACAGCGAGTTGCGGTGGCCCGAGCGCTCGCCAGCCGACCCGACATCATCTTCGCCGACGAACCCACCGGCAACCTCGACAGCCGCACCGGAACGGAGATCCTGTCGTTCATGCGGCGAGCCGTAAAGGAGCTGGGCCAGACCATTGTGATGGTCACCCACGACCCGGTCGCCGCCAGCTATTCAGACCGCGTCATCTTCCTTGCCGACGGCAACATCGTGGACGAAATGCTCGACCCCACCGCGGAGCGCATCCTCAACAAGATGCGTGGACTGGGTGACTGATCATGTTCCGTCTTGCTCTCAAATCGGTCTGGGCCCGCAAGGTCAAGCTCGGCCTGCTGGTCGGCATCATCATGGCGTCAGTCGGTTTCATCGTCGGCACCTTTACCTTCACCAACACCATCAACAGTGGCTTCAACAACCTGTTCGGCACCGTCTACAAGGACACCGCTGTCGTGGTGCGAGGCCAGAAGCTCAGCAATGATCCCGACGACAATGCGTTCGGTCAGCGCAACCTGATCCCGAAGGCAACGGTCGACAAGGTCAAAGCCGTTCCGGGCGTGAAGACCGCAGAAGGCCAGGTGGTCACCGCAGCCGCAGTGCTCGACAAGGCCGACAAGGTCATCCCCAGCAATCAGGGAACGGCCGTGCGCAAGTGGCTCGACTCCCCCGCCAACCCCTATCCGCTGGTGGAGGGTCACAAGCCCGAGAAGGCGGGCGAGATCGTCATCAACCGCACCCTGGCGAAGAAAGGGTCGTTCAAGCTTGGTGAAACCGTGAAGGTGGCCGTCGGCGATCAGCCCGAGTCGTTCACCATCGTTGGTGTCAACGTGTTCGGCTCCACCGACGGCGATGGCTTCGACATGTTCGTTGACGAAGCAACCGCATTCCGCTTGGCCGGCAGCAGCGAGTACCGCGACATTCTCGTGACCGCGAACCCCGGTACCAGCCAGGATCAACTCCAGGCCGGCATCGCAAAGGCCGTCGGCGAGCCGACCACGTTCGACGTGGTCACCGGCAAGATGATCACCGACGAAAAGCAGAAGGAAATCAACAACCAGGTGAGGGGTTTCGCCACCTTCCTGCTCGGCTTCGGACTCATCGCGTTGTTGGTCGGCATCTTCGTGATCTCCAACACGTTCTCCATCCTCATTGCTCAGCGCCAACGCGAACTTGCGCTGCTCCGCGCCGTCGGCGCCAGCCGCAGACAGGTACTGCGGTCGGTGCTCGCCGAGTCGGTGGTGGTCGGTGTGCTCGGTTCCATCCTGGGTCTCGGCTTTGGGCTGGTGACGGCCAAGGGTCTGCAGGCACTGTTCGCGGCCGTCGGTGCTGACGGACCCAAGACCGCGCTCAAGGTCACGCCGGGCACGCTGGTGCTCGGCATCATCGTGGGCATCGTCTCCACCATCTTGTCGGCCGTGGTTCCGGCCATGCGGGCCAGTTCGGTTCCACCGATCGCAGCCATCCGAGGTGCGGCGCTCGACTCGTCGGGCAGCTCCCGGGTGCGGGTCGCCATCGGTGCACTCATCGTGACGCTCGGTGCTGTGCTGCTGGGCGTTGGACTCAACGCCAAGTCGAACGCCGTGCAATTCTCGGCGGCGTCGTTCCTGTGCGTCGTGGTGGGCGTCTCGGTGCTCGGCCCCACGCTGGTCAAGCCGATCATGAAGGTGCTCGGCGCTCCGCTGCCGAAGCTGCGAGGCATGACCGGCAAGCTGGCCCAGCAGAACGCCATCCGCAACCCTCGTCGCACATCGGCAAGTTCACTCGCCCTCACCATCGGAGTTGCGGTGGTGGCGTTCTTCATCGTGGTCGGCGCATCACTCAAGGCCAGCCTGAACACCACGCTCGACAAGTCGTTCGTGGCTGACTACATCATCCAGTCCGACCAGACCGGCCTGAACCCCGATGTCGCAACCAAGCTCAAGGCTGTGATGAACGTGGCGACCGTCTCGGCGTTCCGTGGAGCGCAGATCACTATCGACGGCAAGAACAAATTTGCCCAAGCCGTTGACCCGGAGACCATCACCGACGCAGTCACCCTGGGCAAGACCGAAGGCAAGCTCGCCGACCTCGAAGGCGACAACATCGCCGTGCTGAGCGAGTTGGCCACGCAACGAGGATGGCAGCTCGGCACCACACTCAACGCCAAGGTGGGCCTGGACAATGTGCCGCTGAAGATCGTTGCTCTGTATGAGGAGAAAGATCTGTTGGGCAACTACATCATCAGCACAACAACCCTGGCCAAGCATGACCCGCAAAGCACCAAGGACGACGCCATCGTCGTGAAACTCAACAAGGGCACAGACGTGAAGGCCGCCCGCGCCGACATCGACGGGGCACTCAAGCCGTACCCAACCGTGACCGTGCAGGATCTTGCCGAGTTCAAGTCGGCTCAAGCGGGTCAGGTCAACCAGATCCTGGCGCTGGTCTCGGCCATGCTCGTGCTGGCCATCCTGATCGCCCTGATCGGTATCGCCATCACGTTGTCGCTGTCGATCTTTGAACGGGTGCGGGAGCTGGGCGTGCTGCGAGCCGTTGGTCAGCAACGCAAGCAGACCCGCTCAACGGTGCGCTGGGAAGCCGTACTGGTGTCGGTACTGGGTACCCTTACCGGCCTGGTGATCGGCACCGGTTTCGGCGTCGCCATCGTTCGAGCCGCTAGGAACAGCGGCATCAGCAACATCGCCCTGGCTCCCGGCCAGCTCCTTGCGGTCGCCCTTCTCGGCGCTCTGGCCGGCATCGGCGCCAGCCTGTTCCCGTCCTACAAAGCATCCAAGACCGACATCATGGCCGCCCTCGCGGTGTGAGTTACGGCGCGGACAATCGAAGCGACGCTGTCACAGCTGGCGGCCAGTCCAAGGCAGTCGGTCGTTGCAGCGTCACGTGATCTGCAGCTCCCGTTCAGCACTTCGGCGTCGTTGGGCCTAGCCTGGCGGCGCCGGATTGCTCATCATCCCTCCGATGGACGACACCCCCACCGTCTCCGTGCGATAACCGAGTTATGGATAAGGACCCCACCATGTCGACGTTCCCCTCCTCTACGGCAACACTGGCCGGCCCCACGATGGCAGCCGGTGCGGTCGATGCTTCCAAGATCTACGGCAAAGGTGAAAGCGAAGTCCGCGCCATCAATGGCGTGAGCGTCGGTTTCGAGCAGGGCAAATTCACCGCCATCATGGGCCCGTCGGGGTCGGGTAAGTCCACCCTCATGCACTGCGTTGCAGGCCTCGACCGGCTGAGCGGCGGCGATGTCTTCATCGGTGAGACCTACCTTTCCACGCTGAACGAAAAGAATCTCACCCAGCTGCGACGTGACCAGATCGGCTTCATTTTCCAGTCGTTCAACCTGGTGCCAACCTTGAATGCGCTCGAAAACATTGTGCTGCCGATGTCGCTCGCCGGCCGCAAGCCCGATCAGGCGTGGCTCGACAATGTGGTGAACACGGTCGGTCTCGGCAACCGCTTGACCCACCGACCGTCCGAACTCTCCGGCGGCCAGCAGCAGCGTGTGGCCGTCGCCCGCGCCTTGGCCAGCAAGCCCGCCATCATCTTCGCCGACGAGCCCACCGGCAACCTTGACTCGAAGTCCTCCACCGAAATCCTGTCGTTCATGCGGCGAGCGGTAAAGGAACTGGGCCAGACCATCGTCATGGTCACCCACGACCCCGGTGCCGCCAGCTATGCCGACCGCGTCATCTTTCTGGCCGACGGCAACATCGTGGACGAAATGACCGAACCCACTGCGGAGAAGATCCTGAACAAGATGCGCGGGCTGGGCGACTGATATGTGGAAGCTCGCATTGAAAAGCGTGTGGGCCCGCAAGGTAAAACTCGGCCTGCTTGGCGCCATCGTGATGACGTCGGTCGGTTTCATCACCGGAACGTTCATGTTCACCGACACCATCTCGAAGGGCTTCGGTGATCTGTTCGGCACCGTGTACAAAGACACCGCCGCCGTTGTGCGCGGCCAGAAGGTCGCCACTGATGCCGATAGCTTCGACAGCGGCGCCCGCAACCTGGTGCCGAAGTCCGTGCTCGGAACGGTGAGCAAAGCGGCCGGCGTGGCCACCGCCAACGGCGTCATCACCATCTTCATGAGCGTGCTCGACAAGAACACCAACAAGCCCATCGAAATCGGCCCACCGACATTCGGTCGGAACTGGTTCGATTCGAAGGCCAACCCCTATCAGCTCGCCGAAGGTCGCGCTCCCCAGAAGGACGGCGAGGTCGTCATCAGCCGGATCCTCTCCAAGAAGGGATCGTTCAAGGTCGGCGATCCGCTCAAAGCAGCCGTTGGAGACAAGCCCGAAACGTTCAGCGTTGTCGGCATCGCAAAGTTCGGCACCGCAGATGGCAGCACGCTCGACATGATGTTCGATGAGGCCACGGCGTTCCGGCTCGCCGGTCGCACCGATGGATTTAACGAGGTCGCCATCGTGGCTACGCCGGGCTCCTCGTCGGTGACCGTGCGCGACGCGGTGAAGCAGACGCTGGCCGACCCGAAGTACGACGTGGTCACCGGCAAGCAGATCAGCGACGAGACCTCCAAAACATTCCAGGACTTCATCGGCGTGTTCGCCAAAGTGCTGCTCGGCTTCGGCCTCATTGCGCTGATGGTTGGCGTGTTCGTCATCTACAACACATTCTCCATCCTGATTGCGCAGCGCCAACGAGAACTGGCGTTACTGCGCGCCGTTGGAGCCAGTCGCCGCCAGGTGCTCAGCTCGGTGTTGGCCGAGTCGGTGGTGATCGGACTGATTGGTTCGCTCCTCGGCCTCGGGTTTGGTGTGCTCGCTGCCTTCGGTCTGAAGGGACTGTTCGCAGCGTTCGGATCGAATCCTCCGTCCTCGGGTCTCATCATCAACTCGCGCACGATTCTGATCGGCTTCCTGGCCGGCATGCTGGCCACGGTACTGTCCGCACTGGTACCGGCTATCAAGGGCAGCAGCGTCCCACCGGTGGCAGCCATCCGCAGTGCCGCGCTCGATACGACCGGTAACTCGCGCAGCCGCAGCCTCATCGGCGCCCTCGTCATCGTGCTTGGCGCAGTGCAGCTTTTCTTGGGCCTCACGGCGAAGAACAACGGCATCTTCCTTGTCGGCGGCGCGTTCCTCTCTGTCATCGCCGGGGTGGCCATCGTTGGTCCGGTGCTGGTGAAACCGATCATGAACGTGCTCGGCGCTCCCCTTCCCAAGCTTCGCGGCATGGCTGGCACGCTGGCCAAGGAGAACGCCATTCGCAACCCGCGGCGCACGTCATCGAGTTCGCTTGCGCTCACGATTGGCGTGGCCGTGGTGGCGTTCTTCCTGGTGGTTGGTGCATCGGTGAAGGCCAGCGTGAACAAGCTCATCGATCGACAGTTCACCGCCGACTACATCGTGCGCAGCGCCACGCAGGGCGGGCCGTCCGGACTGTCGGCCGATCTCGCGAAGCAGGTCAGCGCCATCCCCGGGATCGGCGATACCACCGGCCTCCGGTTCGCCATCATGGCGGTTGACGGCAAGCGCGCTCCCATCGTTGGCGCCGACCCGTTGACCGTCGGCAATCTGTTCGATTTCGGCAAGGTCGAGGGCAAGATCACCGACCTAGGCGGCGACAACGTGGCAGTGCTCACCAAGACGGCGGTCAAGAAGGGTTGGACCGTCGGTACGGTGTTGAACGCCTCGCTTGAGACCGGACCGGTGCCACTCAAGATCGCTGCGCTCTTCGAAAAGAACGACGCCATCAACGCCGAGTATCTCGTCGGCATCGCCACGATGAACGCCCGTGTTCCTTCGGTCACCCAGGACGCGGCGCTCGTGCTGAAGCTGGCCAAAGGTGCCGACCAAAAGGTGGTCGGCAAGCAGCTCACCGAACAATTGAAGGCGTACCCAACGCTCACGGTGCAGGACCGCGCCACATTCAAGGACAGCCAGGGCGGTGCCGTCAATCAGATCCTGGCCCTCGTATCGATCCTGTTGTTCCTCGCCATCATCATTGCGCTGGTTGGCATCGCCATCACATTGTCGCTTTCGATTTTCGAGCGGGTCCGTGAGCTTGGCGTGCTGCGTGCCATTGGTCAGCAACGCAAGCAGACCAGTTCGACCGTGCGCTGGGAGTCGGTTTTGATCTCGGTACTGGGGACCGTGATCGGTCTGGTGATCGGCGTCGCGTTCGGTGCGGCCATCATCCGTGCAGCCCGTGACAGCGGCTTCAACACCATCGCGATCCCACCAGTGCAACTGGTTATCGTGACCCTGCTCGGAGCGCTTGCCGGGGTGGCGGCCTCGGTCTTCCCCGCGTACAAGGCGTCGAAAACCGACATCATGGCCGCCCTCGCAACGAGTTAGGGACGGTCATGTTTCGGGTAGCGCTGAAGGGTTTGTTGCAGCGCAAGAGTCGGCTGGTCGGAACCATGCTGGCGATCATTCTCGGAGTCGGGTTCATCTCGGGCGTCTATGTGCTCACCGACACCTTGCAGCGTACGTTCGATGACTTGTTCGGCAGTGTGTACGCCCGAACCGACGTGGTCGTGCAGCCCATCGCCAACGGGGAAGGTCGCCTTCGCAGCGCTCCAACAAGACTGCCTATCGACGCGTTGGAACGGGCTCGCGAGGTGGACGGTGTCGACTTTGTCAGCGGTTACGTGCAGGCTTACGCCCAAGTTTTGGACACCAGAAATGAGCCGATCGGTGGCGACAACAAGCCGGCGTTCGGAACCAATTGGACGAATGACGAGCGCGTCAATCCGTTCCGTATCGCCGAGGGCCGAGCACCCGCAACGCAGGGCGAAATAGTCATCGACCGCACGACCGCCAAGATCGGCAAGATCAACCTTGGTGACCAGGTACCCGTCTTGACCAGTGGTCCATCGGCTGTCTACACCGTGGTCGGCATCTCCCGTTTCGGTACGGCCGACAGTGCAGCCGGGGTCAGTTCGGTCGGCTTTGGCGGAGACGCATCCACGTCGCTGGGCATCGAGCCAGGCTTTGATCAATTGCTCGCCGTGGCCAAGCCTGGCGTCACGCAGGACGAACTGGCTACTCGCCTCGGCGCCGTGTTCGACACGCCCAAGGTCGAATCGATAACCGGCGTCGCGGCGGCCGCTCAACGGCAGAGTGAGTTGCGCAAACGCCTGTCGAGCGTCACGTCGCTGCTGCTCATCTTCGGGTACCTCGCGGTGTTCGTCGGCGCGTTCGTCATCGCCAACACCTTTGCCATTCTGATCGCCCAACGTCGCCAAGAGCTAGCGCTGCTGCGCGCTATCGGCGCCAGCCGAGCCCAAGTGCTGCGATCGATTCTGCTTGAAGCGTTGGTGATCGGTGTCGTCGCGTCCGTCATCGGCGTGGTGGTCGGCATCGGCATCGCACAGGGCTTGAAGGCGCTGATTGGACTCTTCGGCTTCTCGCTTCCCACGGGATCAGTCGTGCTGAAGTCACGAACGATCTGGGTGGCCCTCCTGGTCGGCTCGTTCATCACCATGTTGGCCGCCGTATTGCCGTCCTGGCGGGCCTCGCAGATCGCCCCGATCGCGGCGCTGCGAGAAGCCGCTATCGAAGTCCAGAAGCAATCGAAATTGCGGATCCTGCTCGGCGGGTTGGTCACAGCTCTGTCGCTCGCGTCGCTCATCGATGGGCTGTCCAGGACGGGTGATCCCGCCGCCAAACGTGTCGGTATCGGCGCAGCGCTGGCCCTGATTGCAGCAGTGTTTTTGGCGCCGCTCTTCCTGACGTTCTTCGCCAAGGTCGGTCGACCGATCATGGCGCAGCGCGGTGTCAGCGGCGAGTTGGCTCAGCAGAACGTGCTGCGCTCACCCCGCCGGGCCGCCCTGACCGGCATCGCCCTCACGCTCGGACTGTCGATCGTGTCGATCTTGCTGGTGTTCGCGTCGTCGTTCAAGGCGCTGCTCAACAACACCGTTGAAGGCCAGTTCAAGGGTGACTTCGTCGTACTCGCGCAAGGGCTCGGCTTCACCAACGACGTCGCAAAGAAGGTGAGTGAAACCCCCGGCATTTCATCGGCCGCGGCCGTGCGCATCGCCTTCGGTGGTGCACCTGCTGCACGTGATCCGAAGGGTGAGGACGCAATCGCCGCGGTCGATGTCGCTCATATTGCCGACGTGGTCAACGTCCCCATGAAGGTCGGCAAGATGAGCGACGTCGCGCCGGGAACGATCGCTCTCGGCGATAAGGAAGCCGCCAAGTATTCACTCAAGGTCGGTGACAGCTTCCCCATCATCTTCGCCACCGGCGAGAAGCCACTGACGATCTCGGCCATCGTCGATGAAGCCAAGACCGCAGGCATCTTCCAGGGCGTGACCCGCATCATCTCGCTCGAAACCTGGGACCAGGCCATCACCCTCAAGCTCGACAACTTCGTGATCGCCAAGGGCGCCGACGGTCAGCCGAAAGCCACCATCAAAGCGAGCCTGAAGGAATCACTGAAGGCCTACCCGACGGCCAAGGTGCTCGATCAGGCCGCGTACAAGGCCTTCGTCATGAAGCAGGTGAACGGCTTCCTCGGTTTCGTGTTCGTGATGCTCGCGCTCTCCATCATCATCGCGGGCGTCGGTGTGTGGAACACGCTGAACCTGTCGGTCATCGAACGCACCCGTGAACTTGGCCTGCTACGTGGCGTGGGCATGGCCCGACGCCAAGCCCGCTCGATGGTCCGCTGGGAGTCCGTGATCATCGCGCTCTATGGCGCACTGGTTGGCATCATCATCGGCGTCGGCTCCGGTATCGCCATCGTGCGCGTGCTGCGTGCCCAAGGCTTCACCATCATCTCCGTGCCCATCATCCAACTGTCGTTGGCGCTGTTCGCTGCGTTCCTCCTCGGCGTCACCGCCGCCATCGGCGCCGCCCGCCGCGCCGGCAAACTCGACATCCTCCAAGCCATCGCCGTCTAACTCGGACGGCTCGGTTGTTGCCGCAAGCCTCCCTGGACGCGCTGGTCGGAGGAATCGTCAGAGCGCACGAGAAGCAGTAGGCCTCGCTCAACGCGAACTGGCCCGCGGAATGCGCACGAGCCAACCCGTGGCCGCTCGAATCGAGCCCGGCCACGTCGCAGCAACACTCACGTCACTCCAGAGGATCGCCGTCTCGCTCAACGGCGACGTCAACATCTCCTTCACGCTAAAGCAGCGAGCTAATCGCTCTCCCGAGAGTGACATCGAGTCGAGGTCAAGCGAGGCAGGCGCGAGTCTTCTTTGGCTGGTCGACAACTTGTTGTTTCCAGCAATCCGTTTCGATCTGGCTCAGCTCGCAACCCGCGGACTCCAACTGGAGGAATCCGGCGGCCTCATCCGGAAATCGGGGATGATCCGCCAGTCTTACCGTCATGCATTGCCCATCGCTGAACGAGGCGGACACAGCTCGCATACCGTCATCCTGCAGGTAGCACCCGGAGGAATTCCCGCGTAGAGCGATCCTTTCGGGGACGAAGCAAACCCGATCGCCACGACGGCCGATGAACTTTGCCTTCATCTCCGAACGGTGATCTTGAGTCCCACAAGCTGAGAGCGTCAGCGCTGCGATGCATAACGCCGAAAGTCTCCTGAGCACCTTCGAAGGTTAGCGATTCATGGCCGCCTGCCTCGGCTACCGCGTTAACGCACTCGGTCTCGACCACGATCCCGTCTAAAGCTACGTTGCTCCCATGGCTCATGACCTTGCCGACTTGTCGCCGGAGATTTTGGCGTTTCTGACGGAACGTCATCTGGCGACGCTCACCACCATGCGCGCCGATGGTGGGCTGCACCTTGTTGCCGTCGGGTTCACCTACGACCCGGCAGAACGCGTCGCCCGCATTATCACGTGGGCCACGGCGCACAAGGCGCTCAACGCGGCACGTGGCGGAAGAGCGGCCGTTGGTCAGGTCGACGGTGGTCGCTGGCTCAGCCTGGAAGGGCCGGTGCGACTGGTGACCGAGGGGCCGGGTATCGAGCGGGGTGTACGTGCCTACGCGGAGCGCTACCGGGAGCCCAAGCAGCGCGATGATCGTGTGGTGATCGAGATCGCAGTAGAACGCATGATGGGGCGGGGCTGATGGCCGGCTACTCCTCCGCCTCCCTGCAGAAGAAACTCGGCATCAAGCCTGGTATGTCGTGGTCGGCGCCCAACGCACCGGACGGATTCGGTGCTGACTTCGAGGACTGCCGAGAGGTGACGCTGAAGCAGCAGCCGGAGTTGGTGATCGCGTTCTTTGTGTGGCGCCGTGACGCAGAAAAGCTCTGGCCCAAGCTGGTGACGGCGGTCGGTCCGCTGGGCGTTATCTGGGTCGGTTGGCCGAAGAAGGCCAGCAAAGTCCCCACCGACATCACCGAAGATGTCTGGCGCGACATGATCCTGCCGACCGGTTGGGTCGACATCAAAGTGTGCGCCATCGATGACACGTGGAGCGGCCTCAAGTTCGTCCTCCGCAAAGAGCTTCGACCCTAAATCGCACGATCCGACCGACCACAAGCGCGAGGATGGGCGTCATGTACAACCCGCCGCACTTCGCCGAATCCCGACACGACGTACTGGTCGAGTTGATCCGCCAGGCGCACATCGGCGAGTTGATAACGCTCGGAGCGGACGGCCTTCTGGCATCGACCATTCCGCTGCTGTGGGAGCCTGACGGCGAGCACGGTCGGCTCGTTGGGCACCTCGCTCGAGCGAACACGCAGTGGAGCACGAC
This sequence comes from uncultured Acidimicrobiales bacterium, assembly GCA_963791625.1. Classification (GTDB taxonomy): domain Bacteria; phylum Actinomycetota; class Acidimicrobiia; order Acidimicrobiales; family Ilumatobacteraceae; genus JANMCE01. Next base: position 184,576 of record CAWBTA010000007.1, on the reverse strand, counting down.
CGACGCCCACGTCGAGGCCTTGGTCATCTTTCGCACCGTGGACGCATACGTCTCACCTTCGTACTACGCAAGCAAGGCCGAGCACGGAAAAGTGGTTCCTACCTGGAACTATGTGAGCGTGTACGCTCGCGGCCCGCTGGTCAGCCACGATGATCGCAACTGGGTTCGCGCGCTCGTGAGCCGCCTCACCGACCATCACGAGGACGACCGCGACGTGCCGTGGTCAATCGATGATGCCCCGACCGACTACATCGACAAGCAGCTCGCTGCCATTGTCGGAATCGAAATTCCGATCACCACGTTGGAGGGCAAACAGAAGCTCAGCCAGAACCGGCCTGCAGCCGACATCGAAGGCGTGATCGCCGGTCTGCAATCACGCACTCCGGGCGACCAGGCCACCGCCCGAGCGATCGCGGCAGCAAACCTCAGCTGATCGACGGAACCGGTTGCGGCGGCGCTTCGCCGACGTAGCGGGCACTGGGGCGAATGATCTTGTTGTCGGCTGCCTGTTCGAGGATGTTGGCGCACCAGCCGATCACCCGACTCGACGCGAAGGTCGGCGTGAACATCGACCGCGGGATGCCGCACACCTCCATGACCACGCCCGCGTAGAACTCGACGTTGGTGTGCAGCTGGCGGCCCGGCTTCAACTCCTGCAGAAGACGAAACACGCTCGCTTCTACCTGCTCGGCAAACGTCACGAGCCGTCGCGAAGCGTCATCGGTGGCGATGCGGCGAGCAACTCGACGTAACAGCACCGAGCGCGGGTCGTCGGTCTTGTAGACGGGATGGCCGAAGCCCATGATCTTGTCGCCACCGGCCACCATCGGTCGCACGATCGCGTCGATGCGATCGGGTGTACCGATGGCATCCAGCAATGCCAGTGCTCGGCTCGGCGCCCCGCCGTGGAACGGACCGCTCAAGGAGCCGATCGCGGCGGTAACGCACGCGCCGAAATCGGCGCCCGTCGAGGCGACGACGCGAGCGGTAAAGGTGCTGGCGTTGAAGCCGTGGTCAATCGTCGTGATCAAGTACTGCTCAACGGCGCGCACATGATCGGGCGAAGCTTCTACTCCCTGCATCATCCAGAGGTAGTTGGCCGCGTAGCCCAGATCGGTTCGAGCGGCGACGGGTCGCTGCCCCTGGCGCAAGCGATACAGCGCGCACAGCAGCGTCGGGGTGACGGCGCACAGGTACAGCGCATCGCTTCGCCGCTGCTCGGTGCTGATGTCGATGTTCGGCCTCATCCCCCGTTGCGCGGCGGCCAGTGACAGTGCGGTCCGTAGACCGTCGAGAGGCTCGCTGACCTCGGCGATGGCCGGCAGCACCGCCAAGACCGAATCCGGAGCCGTGCTCAACAACGACACCTCCTGCGTGAACCGTTCCCTTTCGGCCAGCGTCGTAGGCAGCCAACCATCAATCATCAACCGCCACACATCCTCCAACGGACGCTGCTCCGCAAGGTCGACGGCCGAGTACTGGCGGTAGTGATAGAAGCCCTCAAGCCCGCGTACATCGCCGACCGATGTCTCGGCGACGATGACGCCCTTCAGACCGGGAGGCGCGACGATTAGTTGCGGTACGGAGGACGATGCCAGATCGGTCACCCTCCTAGCGTGCGATCATCGTGGCGAAAAGTCAACGTTGATTATGATCCACCCATGGCCCACCTTCTCACCGCTCGCGAGGCCGCCAATCGCATGGGCGTAAAGCTGGAGACGATCTACGCCTACGTGAGCCGAGGAGTGCTCGAAAGCCATCCCGGTGTGGGCCGCACCCGGCTGTTCGACGCCCGAGCCATCGAGACGCTGGCACGACGGGGTCGTCCTCGACAGAGCAGCCGCAGCACATCGCTCAACATGCTCATCGAAACGGGAGTGACGTCGCTGGCGGCCGATGGGGTTCGCTACCGAGGTCTTCTCAACGCCGAGCTCGCCCGATCCCACACCTTCGAGCAGGTCGCCCATCTCCTGTGGCTCGGAGCGCTCGATCCAGCGCACTCGCCCTGGCGCGGCGATCACTATCCAGCGGCACCCGGTCTCGGCCTCCCGAATGCCATTCGGGTCATTGCCGCCCACGCCCTCTCGCACGCCCCAACCGAGATTGGTCGAAGCGCCGCCGATGTCGCTGCCGTCGGCCGCCACCTCATCGCCTCCATGACCGATTCGTTGCCCACCATGAGCGCTCGGATCCCACGGCTTGTCCTACCCAACGGCGGGCCACCCTATCGATCGTCCATCGCCGGTCGACTCTGGGGAAAATTCTCAGCCAGCGCCGCAACGCCATCACTGCTCATTGCTCTCAACGCCACGCTCGTGCTCTTGGCCGACCACGAGTTGGCCGCCTCGACCCTTGCGGTGCGAGTCGCAGCATCCGCCCACGCCAACCCGTTCGCCGTCGTCACCACCGGTCTCGGGGTACTCAGCGGCACCCTTCACGGCGGCGCGAGTCGACCGGCTCGAGCGCTGTTGGACGACGCGCTCGACACGCGGCGCCGGTGCAGCGGTGACCGCGTTGGCTGACGCCGGCCAACGTGCCCCCGGTTTCGGCCACAAGGTATACGCGGGGATCGATCCGAGAGCCGAGGTCTTGTTCGAGCTGCTCCGCCGCTCGTCCGGAGCGCACCATGTATTGGCGGTCGCCGACGATGTGTGTACCGAGGTCCGCAAGCGATTCGACCGCGAGGCCAATATCGACTTCGCCATGGCGACGTTCACCCACGTCGCCGATATGCCACCCGACGCGGCCGAGGCCATCATGGCCATCTCGCGAACCGCCGGCTGGTTGGCCCATGCCATCGAGGAGTACGGCGAGGTGCCGTTGCGCTTCCGACCCCGGGCCCAGTACATCGGCCCCTGAAAACGACGAAGCGACCGGTGGCCCCAGTGTTCGCCGGGGCCCCGATCGCATCGTTTCGGCGGGTGGAGGTCAGGCCGAGAAGCGGGAGGCCACGTTCGACTCGGCGTCGTCGTAGCTGGTGGCGGCACCATTGAGCATGGTGGAAATGGCCTTCAGGGCCTCCTCACACTTCGACCAGTTCTGGTTGAACTGGGTGTAGAAACCGTTGAAGCTGGCCGACGCCTGACCGGTCCAGCTGCCGGTGAGCTCCTCAACGTGCTTCATAAGGCGGCTCAGCTCGGCACTGATCTGGGCACCCGACGTCGTCATCTGGGTGGCGGTGTCACGAAGTTCGGTCGAGGTGACGGTAATGCGAGTTGACATGATTCCTCCTCCGTTCCGATCCCGTTGATCGGATACGCCACCAGAGTGTGCGCGGCCCCAGGCAATTCGGAAGGGGCCATGTCATCGGTCACACGACTCGCACGATGGGCTGTTCGGCGTGGTGCGCATCCAGGCGGAACGTGACACGATGAGGCCCATGTCGCGTCAACCGTCTGAAGGCTGCATCCATGTCGTCATCGAAATCCCGCGTGGAAGCCGCAACAAGTACGAGATAGATCACGAAACCGGCCACGTCTTTCTCGATCGCCGTTTGTTCACGGCCACGACCTACCCGGCCGACTATGGCTTTCTGCCCAATACCCTTGGCGATGACGGTGATCCCCTCGATGCGCTCGTGCTGCTCGAAGATCCGGTCTACCCCGGTATCTGGGTGGATGCTCGCCCGGTTGGGGTGATGTGGATGCAGGACGAAGCCGGCGGCGACGCCAAGATCATCTGCGTGCCGCCGAAGGAACCTCGTTGGAAAGAAGTGCAGGACCTGCGCGACCTCCCCGAAGAACTACTCGAAGAAATCAAGCACTTCTTCGACGTCTACAAAGCGCTCGAGCCCGGCAAGATGTCGAACACGCAAGGCTTCGAAGGCCGCAAGGCGGCGATGCGCGAAATCGAGCTGTCGAAGAAGCGATTCGTCGACGCCGGGCTCGCCCCGCACTAAGCCAGTCAGGCTCCGCCTTCGTGGCGGAGGCCTATGCTCGGGGTGTGTCACGTCGAGCCATGCGCACCCATTTGCCTGTGGTGTTGCTGGGGTTAGGTGTGGTTTCTCCGGTTCTGTACTTCGGAGCCCAACTCGTATGTGGGTTGATGACTGACGGATACAGCTTCATGCGGGAGGCAGCAAGCGACCTTGGGACATCAGATCGGCCGTATCACCGATTCTTCAACGGTGCAGCCTTTGCGACCGGCTCCTCGCTCGTCTGCGGTGGGATGGGGCTTCTGCTGGTGAGCATGCGCCCCATCCCTCGCCGGGTCGCAACCATCATCGTTGCGGTCTGTTGTCTATCGGCGGGAGCGGCAGCGGTGACGGCCGGTCTCTATCCGTTGCCCGACGTCCGTCACGGAGGCGGGCCAATCGGCGCAGGAATGTTCGTCACGCCGTTTGCTGTTGCGTTTGCGTTGCGTGACCGGGTTCGATTGCGTCCCTATCTTGGTTTGAACATCGCCGCCTTCGTGGCCGGTGGAGCGATCCTGAGCGGAGGGAACCCAGCAATTGCCGGGCTGGGCCAAAGACTGCTGGCTGGAGCGGTCTTTCCCGCCCTCGCATTGGCATGTGGATTGTGGCTCGGGGCAGTACCAATTCGGACGCCTACCCGCAAGGTGCCGGAAAGAGCGACCTAGCCTCGCGCTCGGGCCAACAACGGGTCATGGAACTGCGGCGATTCGACCCGACCAGCAGGGACCAGAAGGGGCGCCGCCAGCGGGGCGGTGCTGTTTCTTTCGGGCATGGTTTCGGGCTCGCTGACCGGGCGACCGAACCAGCGGGCGCCCGAGCGCTTCGCGATCGGCTCCGGGGCGGTCGCGTCTCGCGCCATCGGAATGTACAACTGGCAGCCCGGACACCAGTAGGTAACGCGGGCATTCTCACCGTGACGGGCCACCTCGATGGACTCGCCACAACGAGCACACGGCTTGCGGTAGCGGCCGTATACCGCCAGACCGCCCGGCACCCCGCCGATGGTGGTGCGATGCATCAGGTGGAGATTGGCTTGCAGGAAGCGAGCCGCCGTCTCGATCAGAAAGGCGCGCTGTTCGTCGATGATGGCACCGATGCATGTTTCGGGATGCACGCCGCACGACCACAGGATCTCGCTCTTGAACACGTTGCCGACACCACACGCAATGCGCTGGTCGAGCAGCGTCTCGGCCACGGTGCGGTCCGGTTCGCAGAAGCGGTCCATCCGGTAGACGCAGTCATCGACGTTGACGGGTGGCTTGCACAGGTCCGGGCCGAGGCGCCCCTGGCCGGGGTGCCAGTAGTAGTCGTGGGACCGATACGTTTCGATAATCGGCGCATTAAAACACGCGGCCTCGAATCCTTCGACCGTGATCACGACCCGAGCCAGTTTCGGTGGCCTACTCCACGTCTCGCCGACCCGAAAAAGGTGCCAGCTTCCGTTCATGCGGAGGTGGGTGTGCAGAACGGTGCCGTCGTCCCAGCCGATTTCGAGGTGCTTGCCCGAACTGTCGACCCGTTCAATGACCGAGCCGATCTGCGGGCGCACGCCGAAGTAACGGGTTGTCTCGAACGACAACAGGGACTTCCCTAGAAGCGCTGCGCGTAGTGCCGCAGCCACTCGATAGATGGTATCTCCCTCCGGCACAGTCGAAACGCTAGACCTTTGGTTGAGAGTTTTGGCGGATTATGAGCCCTTTGTAACCGTCCGTGAACCCACGCGCGCGCAGTCGTACCGAAAGCTCGCTGTCATTGATCGATTCGCCGTTGATCTTTCGAATCTCCAGCGCTGCGCGAGCGACCGTCTTTGACGGTGGCGACCAACGCGTCGATCCAGTCGTCGGCGTCGTTCGCGCCCGCAAATGCGAGGAGGTTGTAACTGCGTCGGTCGAACCAGGCCACCGCATCACCATCGACCAGCACGACGACTGCGGCCGCGATCCGAGACGGTCGGCCGGGCGAGTCGGGCCAGCTGAGCGCGGCGCCGTAGGGCTGGGCCGGGTCGGTAGCGGCCAGCACGACCGGCGCAAGAGCTGGGTCGTCGCCGCGGGCGCTGCGCAGGCGATCAACCGCGCCGGGCAGGGCGAACTGGGCGGCGCCAAGCCCGGCGATGAAGTAACCACGGCGGGCTTGGCCGCGCTCCTCCAGTACCTTCAGCATCCCGTACACGCTGGTGAATCCGCCATCGATGCCTTCGGCGTTCACGGCCTCCCGGGTGAGCACGCCGTGACGTTCAAGCAGCTGTTGTGCTCGGGCGAGCGCAGCCTCAGTGGGCGACGGTTTCGGTTCCAACAGGGACGCCACCAGACTCCATCGACCCGAGCCGGCGGGCGGTCCGAGCCGGGTCAGCCGACCGGGTCGAGGCCGGCTCTTTGCCGTAGAGGATGACGGTCGCTTCGTCGTCGCCCCTCCGATCACTGCTCGCAACGGCGCGAGGGAGTCATTGGTGATCTCGCCGGCCCACACCAGATCCCAGAGGGCCGCAAGTAACTCCGCCTCCGTCGATGACGCGGATGCCGCCAGCAGCTGCGGCCAGAAGCAGGCGCCCTGTTGTTGCAACAGCAACCGGATGGCATCGTGCATTGGATCAGTCGGTCGGTCATCGATCGGCACCGGTGCTGCCAACAGCGCTATCTGATCGCGAAAGTACAGCCGCACTTTGTCGCGGCCAGCACCGGTCCACACGATGTCGCCCGACGTGCCGAGCGCGTCGAGATCAGCGCCGCGATATCCGACGACCCGGGCAGGCAGGATCTCGCTTTCCAACGAGGCGACCGGAAGGGCAGCGCCCTGCAACGTGCCGATGGTTTCCACCAGCGCGTCAAGGCCGCGACGGTTGGCGCCGATGCCCTGCCACGCGCCGAGGAAGCGGACGAACGCGGCCGGTTCAACCGGTTCGATCTCTTTGCGTAGGCTCGACAGCGAGCGGCGCCGGAGCTGACGCAGCACGTCCTGATCACACCACTCGCGCTCGCGACCCTCGGGACGAAACTCGCCGACCACCAGCCGGTCATCGTTCTCCAACGCTTGCAGCGCGCCCGCTGCGACCTGGGGCGTGATACCAAACCGACGCGCCACCTGGGTCGTGACGAACGGCCCGTGCGTCCTGGCATAGCGGGCGACCAGCGACTCAAGCGGACGATCAACCGGTTCGGTGAACGCCCACGGAAGGCCCATCGGAATGTTGGTACCGAGCGCATCACGAAAGCGAGCGGCATCCTCGGCCGCCGCGTATCGGGTGTCGTCGGCCACCCGAATCTCGATAGCCCGCTTCTCGCGACACAGCTCCGCAATCCACGTCGCGCCCGGTCCGTCACATCGCACGTCGATCTCGTCGAGGGTGAGGTCGCCGAGTTTGCGCAGCACGTCGTGGAGTTCATCAGCGGTGCGGGCCCGACGGGTCTCGGTAAGGCACTGCAGTTCGAGTTCGAGGTCAGCGAGCACCTCGGCATCGATGAGCTCACGCAGTTCTTCGGCACCGAGCAGTTCGCGCAGCAGATCGCGATCGAGCGACAGCGCGGCGGCGCGACGTTCGGCCAGAGGTGCGTCCCCGTCGTACATGTATGACGCGATCCAGTTGAACAGCAGGCTCTGCGCGAAGGGTGACGCCTTCGGCGTATCGACGCTGACGACTCGTATCTTGCGGCTGCGCAGATCGGTCAGCACCTCCCGCAGCGCCGGCACGTCGAAGACATCCTGAATGACCTCACGGGTCGTCTCCAACAGGATCGGGAACGCCGGGTACTTCGATGCGACCTGCAACAGTCCGGCCGAGCGTTGGCGCTGTTGCCAGAGCGGCGTCCGTTGATCGGGCCGTCGCCGGGGCAGCAGCAACGCGCGGGCCGCGCATTCGCGAAAGCGGGACGAGAACAGCGCCGTCGTTGGCAGCGTTGACACAACCATTTCATCGATGTCGGCGGGATCGATCATGAGTTCTTCGAGCGGGATCTCATCGGCTGATTCGGGCAGACGGATGACGATGCCGTCGTCGCCCCACATCGTCTCCACGGGCAGGTCGTATCGCTCCACCAGACGCCGCTCGATGGCCATCGCCCACGGCGCGTGCACCGGCGTACCGAACGGCGTGAGGATGCAGACTCGCCAGTCACCGATCTCATCACGGAAGCGCTCGACCACCACGGTGCGGTCGTCGGGCACCACGCCGGTGGCGGCCGCCTGGTCGTTCAGGTAGAGCACCACGTTGTTGGCGGCCAGATCATCAAGCCCGTAGTTGGCCACGAGCTCGTCGAACGCGGCGTGCGGGTCGCGGCCGCGCATGTCGCGCACGAACCCGCCGAGCGCCCGGCCGAGTTCGAGCGGTCGGCCCGGTCGGTCACCGTGCCAGAACGGCATCTTGGCCGGCTGCCCGGGCGCGGGCGTGACAATCACTTTTTGGAACGTGATCTCCTCGATACGCCACGTGGACGCGCCGAGCACGAAACACTCCCCCGCCCGACTTTCGTAGACCATTTCCTCATCGAGCTCACCGACCCGTGCGCCATCGGGCAGGAACACGCCGAACAATCCACGGTCGGGAATGGTGCCGCCGGATGTCACCGCCAAACGTCGCGAGCCGTCCCGCGCCCGAAGCTTGTTGGCCACTCGGTCCCACACCAGACGCGGCCGCAACTCGGCGAACTCCTCGCTCGGATAGCGACCGGCGAGCAGGTCGAGCGTGGCCGCGAACACATCGTCAGTCAGGTCGGCAAAGCAGGCGCATCGTCGCACCATGGCGGCCACTTCGTCGACCGCACGTTCGTCCATGGCGACATGGGCGACGATCTGCTGGGCCAACACGTCGAGCGGATTGCGCAGGTATCGAGTCGCCTCGATCAAGCCGCCACGCATGCGCTGCGCAACCACCGTCGCTTCCAACAGATCACCACGATGCTTCGGATAGATCGTGCCCTTGCTCGGCTCACCAACGGAGTGCCCGGCACGACCGACGCGCTGCAGACCGCGAGACACCGCACCGGGCGACTCCACCTGAATGACCAGATCGACCGCTCCCATGTCGATACCCAGTTCCAGCGAAGACGTCGCCACGAGCGCCCGCAACACACCCCGCTTGAGTTGGTCCTCAATCACCACTCGCTGCTCGCGGGCGAGCGAACCGTGGTGGGCCTTCACCAGGTCTTCGCCACCCTCGGGCATGTAGCCGAGTTCGATCGCCTGCTCGTTCAACTTGGCCGCCAAACGCTCGGCACCCCGACGGGCGTTGCAGAAGATGATGGTGGAACGATGCGCCATCACCTGCTCGAGAATGCGTGGATAGATCGACGGCCAGATGCTGTTCCGCGACGGTGGACCCAGCGCCGACGCGGCGTTGCCTGAACGCAATTGCGCGTCACCGCCTGACGGCTGACCGAGGTCACCCATGTCCTCGATGGGGATGACAATGTTGAGGTCGAGCGGCTTGCGGATACCGGCGTCCACAATCGTCACGGCACGAGGTTTGCCGGGCTCCGCGAAGCCGCCGAGGAATCGTGCGATCTCCTCCAACGGGCGTTGCGTGGCCGACAGACCGATGCGCTGCGGCGGCTTGTCGCACAACTCATCCAGCCGCTCCAACGACAGCGCCAGGTGGGCGCCGCGTTTGGTCGGCGCCAGCGCGTGGATCTCATCGATGATGACGGCTTCGACCCCGGCCAATGTCTCGCGCGCTGATGAGGTGAGCATGAGGTAGAGACTCTCGGGCGTGGTGATCAAGAGGTCGGGCGGGCGGCGGATGAGCGTGGCACGATCCTTGGCCGACGTGTCACCGGTGCGCACACCAATCACTGGTTCGTTGAACGGCTCGCCCAGTCGTTCGGCGGCATGACGGATGCCGACGATGGGTGACCGCAGATTCTTCTCCACGTCGAACGCCAGGGCGCGTAGCGGGCTGATGTAGAGGATGCGGGTGCGGCGCTTCGCTTCTGGCACCGGTGACGTGACCAAGCGATCGATGCCCCACAGGAAGGCCGAGAGTGTCTTGCCCGAACCGGTGGGCGAGAGGATCAGCGTGTGCTCACCACGAGCGATAGCCGGCCAGCCCAGTCGCTGCGGTGCCGTCGGCTCAGGAAAACTCGATGCAAACCACGCGGCAACCGAGGGCGAAAAGAGCTCTAGCACGCGCTGCTACTTCGCTTCTCGCTACCTGATTGGCTTCGCTTGGTCGCTACCGCTCCTTTTCGCTCAGCTTCGCTCACGGCGCTCATTCTCGCTTCGCTCGGCAATCGTGCAAGAGATCAGAACTGATCCGACAAGCGTACCGCTGCGCGGGAGTTCCTGACGCTGTCACGCTCGGCGGCCGGGTTGGCCGCAGGGCGGGACAGCGTCAGGCCATCCGCCTAGGCGGCGGTGCCGGCGATACGGATGTCGCTGATTGCGGTGTAGTCGAGTTCTCGTTGCGTGGTGGTTTCAAGGATTTCGAGAAAGATGTGAGTGGACACGGCGGTGACGGCGATGGCTTGCGAGCTGCGTTCATCGGTGAAGGTCTGCTCGATGCTGGTGTTGTCGTCGAAGCTCCACCGCACCTTCTTGATGCGACGCATTTGCACGAAACGGTCGATGCCGGTGCACTGGTCGGTCTTGTCGTAGCCCGGGATCAGACCGACTTCGGTGATGCGTTTGGCCTCTTTCAGTGTCAGCGTAATCTTGATGCCCTTGCCCGCGCCGACAGCGCGCCACGCCGTGCTCGGGTCACTGTCGAGCAGTTGTGCCGCGTCGTAACTGGTTGATTGCCCGCACCCGTTTTGTGCGGGCTCGGCCACCGAAGTGGCCTCGGCGGAAATCGCCACGAGCGGCTGCGGCACCTGGGGCACAGCGGTCGTAGTGGAGGCAGCGGGCGCAGCACCCGGGGCAATCGTAGGCACGAGGGGCACCTGCAGGGTGCGGTGCTTCTTCGGTGCTCCGGGCAGCGAGTCCTTCTGCACCTCGAAGGCGCCCCGAGCCTGGGCCTCGGCGTTGAGCTTCTTCCAACCGATGAACAACCCACCGAACAGCGCGCTCAGCACTGCGACGTACACGAACGGCCGGATGAACAACGGACGTGTGCGCGCCCGGCAAGAGGGGCAGCGTTTGTCCTCCGGCTGCACTTGCGCCCGACACGTCAAACAATGCACCCCCGCATCGTGCCACGAACATGGCCGGACTCGCGGTCAATGGCCGCCCCGGGGGCTCATGTGCCCTTCCCGAACTCTGACCCTCATGAAGAGGTCGAGACTTGCCGAGCACGTATTCCCCTCCCGTTCATACAATTTTTTTATCTGCTTTTTGTCAAGGAAGATTGGCTTCTTTGCGTGTCGTCCGATGGGTACCAGGACCACAGGGACTCGCCCGGTGGCGGGTGCAGCGGGACTGAAGGACGACATGGACTTCCTGGGAGACGGAACGAAGTTTCGAATTGAGCGGACTGGCCGCCGATCATGGCGTCATATCGCCTTGGCTGCGGCGGTCGGCCTCGTGGCCTCCACCCTGGTGGCGGTGCAGCCCGCCTACGCGGTTGGCTCGTTCCTGCCGGGCGGATCAACGACGGTGCTGGAGCCCACGGCCGTCGCCGGCGACCTTTTGCACTACCAGATCTCCTACTACTGCGCGAGTTCAATCGCCGGTGACAATTGCAACGGGTCGACGTTTGAGGACGTGATCCCCACGTTCCTCGACCCACTCGGCGTGACCCAGACGCTGGCGATCGATTCGTTCTCCAGCAACGCGCAGGTTACCGGTGTGAAGGCGGCCGGATCACCGACCAAGATCGTCTGGACGGCCAACAACGTGGTGGCCGGCGATAGCGGCGCTGTGTCGGTCATCTTGCGGCTGCCGGCTACCAATCTGCCCGATGCCGGCTTGACCGTGACGAACTGGGCGTCGTTTCCCGGCAGTGTGGCGAGCGGAAGTGCCGTGACCACCGTTCCCGGATTGCCCATCGGCGCGACCGTCAGCAAGACCGATGGCAAGACCACGCTGGCGCCGGGGTCAACCACGGCCTACAAGTTGTCGATCTGCCCGACGATTGGGCACCGTCAGTACCCGGGCGGATATCTCCTGACCGACACCCTGCCAGCCGGAACCACCGTCGTCAGCAGCGACGGCGGCGTGGAAACAGCTCCGGGTAGCGGGCAGTACCAATGGACCGTTGGTCTCGCCGGCGATCCCGGGTACTCAACCACCACTCGGTGCTTCACACGAACCCTCACGGTCACCTATCCCGCCGCTTCGTTCCCTGGTGGATCCTCGGTGACGAACTCCGTGACGGCCGATCCCATCGGCCCGGATCCTGCGTTGCCAACCGCAACCGACATCGACCAGATCGTTGCGCTCGTGCCCAAGATGACGGCGACCAAGACGCAAGACGGCGGGTTGTACGTCACGGGTGGCGACACGCTGAACTACTCGGTCGGGTTTACCAACAGCGGCGCCACCACCGTTCGCACCGCCACCATGGTCGATGGTCCGCTGCCGAAGGGCTTCTCGCTAACATCGGTGAAACCGGGTCAGTGGACCGGCGGATTTCTCGCCCACCTCGAGGTCTCCACCGTAGGCGCATCCGGGCCTTGGACAGAGATCGGCACGGCGGATGGAACGTCCACCCAAGATGTGGTCATCGCCACATCGGCGCTGACTGTTGCCAGCGACGCAACGAATCGTTTCGTGCGTTGGCGCTTCGACGGGCTCCTCCCGGTGAACTTCACGCTCTCCACCAAGGGGGTCGTGACCGGTTCGATGGTCGATTCGGTCTTCCTCCCCAGCCCCGGCCTACCGCAGAACGTGACCAATTGTCAGGCGGCTTTGGGCGAGGGTGATACAGGTGGCGGCATCTTTGCAACCGTCGGGTCGACCAGCGTCTGCGCCACGACTCGGCTTGAGGCACCGCAACCTGACGGGGTCTTCACCAAACGGTCCGACATCACCCAGGGCCAGCCCGGCCAGGTCGGCCACTTCACGTTGACCGCCAGCGACTCGGGCGAGGCGACCGGCGCACTCGGTACGGCCGTTACCAAGATCACCGACTGCATGCCGAACCTGCTGGTCGTGGATTCGATCGCACTGAACGGTTGGACCAACGTCAGCCCCGGCACGCTCAGCTGCCCCGCCGGCAGCACGCCGCTGGTATTCCAGTTGCCAGCATCGACGACTGCCGCTGCGGGTAGTTCGCTACCGGCCATCGTCATCACCTTCCATATCTCCAACACTGGCGATCCCCTCGGTGCGGCGCCGGCGCAGACATTGGTGAACAACGCGCAGCTCGTCGACTCCACCATCAGCCATTGTGCGCCAGCCCTCTGTAAGGACACGGCATCGGTCGCCGTGAAGGCAGTGGTGCTACCCAAGCCCAAGATCACCGCCACCAAGACCCACGACGCCGGGCTCTATGCCAAGAGCGGCAACACAATCAACTACAGCCTCGGCTTCATCGACGATGGGCAAACGACGGTTGAAGACGTGATGCTTGTCGACGGCCCGCTGCTGAAGGGCTTCTCGATGTCCTCGGTCAAACCGGGCGAGTGGACGGGCGGCTTCGTTGCCCACCTTGAGGTCTCCACCACCGGTGCCACCGGACCGTGGACCGAAATCGGCACCGCCGACGGAACGGCCGCGCAGAACATCGCCGTGACGACCTCCCTGCTCGCCACGGCCACGGATGCGACGAACCGGTTTGTGCGTTGGCGTTTCGTTGGCGTGCTGCCTATCAACTTCACCCTGTCGTCCAAGGGTCTGGTGACCGGTTCTCTCGTGGAGTCGGCATTCCTGCCCTCACCCGGGTTACCGCAGGACATCTCGAACTGCGAGAAGGTCACCGGTCGGGGCGATCTCGGCAACGGAACGTTCGCGGCCGTCACCTCAAACAACTCGTGCGTGTCCACCAAGCTGGAGAGCCCCCAGCCCGACGCCGTGTTCACCAAGCGATCCGACATCACGCAGGCTCAACCCGGTGACACCGGCAACTTCACCCTGACGGCCAGCAATTCGGCCGAAGGCACGGGCCTGCTGGGTACCGCGAACACCCAGATCACCGACTGCATGCCGAACCTGTTGGTGATCGACTCGATCGCACTGAACGGTTGGACCAATATCAGCCCCGGCACCCTCACCTGCCCAGCCGGTAACACCCCGTTGGTCTTCCGGATTCCGGCTTCGACAACGGTCGCGCCGGGAACGTCGTTGCCCGCCATCGTCATCACCTTCCACGTCTCGGACACCTCTGATCCGCTGGGTGTGGCACCGATATCGACGTTGACAAACAACGCGCAGCTCGTCGACTCCACCATCGTCCACTGCACTCCCGCCCTGTGTAAGGACAAGGCGTCGATCTCGATCCTGGCGCCGTCACCGGTGCCGAAGCCGAACATTACAGCCACCAAGACCCAGGACGCCGGCAAGTTCGTCAAAGGTGGCGACACCATCAACTACAGCCTCGGATTCACCAACGACGGCAAGACAACCGTGCAAGACACGATGATGATCGACGGACCGCTCGTTCAGGGATTCAAGTTGACCTCGGTGAAACCCGGCCAATGGGCCGGTTCGTTCGTTGCCCACCTTGAGGTCTCCACGACCGGTGAGGCCGGCCCATGGACCGAGATCGGTACTGCGAACGGCAAGGCCAGCCAAGATCTGGTGAAGACCACCGCGCTTCTCGCCGACGCCACCGATGGCATCAACCGATTCGTGCGTTGGCGATTCGTGGGTGTGCTGCCGAAGAAGTTCACCATGACGACGAAAGGGTTGGTGACCGGCACGATGGTGGAAGCCGCACTGCTGCCCTCCCCCGGCTTGCCTCTCGACGTAACCAACTGTCAGAAGGTGACCGGCTCCGCAGACCTCCTCAACGGGACGTTCCAAACGGTCACGTCCAAGAACGCCTGTGCCACCACGACGATGGAGGCGGCCCAACCCGACGGCACGTTCACCAAAAAGGTTGATATCCCCAGCCTGCAGCCGGGCCAGGTAGGTCACTTCACGTTCACGGCAGGAAACTCCGTGGAGGCAACCAGCAATTTCGTCACGTCGGCTGCGGCACCGGCGCAGATTCTGGACTGCATGCCCGACGTACTCTTGGTCAATTCCATCGTGCTCAACGGATGGGTAGATGTGAGCCCGGGAACGCTCACGTGTCCGGCCTCCACGATTCCGCTCGTCTTGCAGCTGTCCGCTCCCACCACCACGGCACCCGGCGCGACGCTCCCCACACCGGTGGTTGCGTTCCATGTTTCCGAACTCGGTGACCCGAGGGGAGCCGCGCTACCGCAAACGGTCACGAACACGGCGCGGCTGGTCCACACAACCCTCACCCATTGCACAGTCGCCAATTGCAGCGCCAGCGACACCGTGCAGGTCCCTGTCGCCACCACCCTGAAATCGCGAAAGCAGGTAGCCGGTTTCTACGACGCCCCGCTGGTGGGCCCGGGCGTCTACTCCGGCGTGGTGTCGGGCCTGATTCCCTACAGCTCCTCGACCCTGCAGTACTCGGGCAACACCAAGCCCGGCGGTCGGATTGACTATCAGCTTGCCGTGGAAAACAGCGGCAACTCGAACGTCAAGGATTTCCAGATCATCGACATCCTCCCGTTCGTCGGCGACACCGGCGTGAAGGTCACGGGCCAAAGCCGCTACACCCAGTTCCAGCCCGAATTGACCGGCGCTATCCGAGTGCCGGCCGACTACCTGGTCGAGTATTCCACGCAGACAAATCCGTGCCGACCCGAGGTCGCACCGATCGGCCTTGTGGGATGCGTCGCTCCCGGCTGGACCGCGACACCCGCGAACTTCGCTGACGTCCACTCGTTCCGGCTCACCCTGGTCGGTACCGGTACGCCGTTCGACGGCGACTCCACGAACGGCCCTCCTCAGACCAACGACAATGTGCTGGAGACCGGCGAGGAAATCGTCGTGCAGTATTCGATGAAGGCACCGGTACGCGCAGCCGTGTACGACACGGGTGGCACGACGGCGTTCCCGTACGAGAACCTCAATCCGCCGCTCCAACTCAACATCAACCCTGCGCTGCAGACGAACTGCCGAGACGAGAACAACCCCGGCGACAACCCGGCCTTGACCGCTGACCGTTGTCCGGTCGCTCGAAACTCGTTCGCATACCGTGGAACGGCTTTCAGTGCCACCGGCCTGTTCGCCGACATATCGCTCGGGTCCGAGCCACCCAGCAGCGAAGTCACGGTTTACGCCCCGCAGAACAACTCCATTGGCGATCTGGTCTGGTTCGACACGAACTCCGACGGCCTCCACCAGTCGACCGAGCCGCCGATCAGCGGCGTTCGCGTTGAGCTCCTTGATCCGACCGGTAGTCCCGCGATTGACGAAGATGGCAACGCTGTCGAGGCGGCCTTCACCGATGCGAATGGGCAGTACAGCTTCTATAACCTCGGCAACGGTGACTTCAAGGTCCGGTTCTTCCCACCCGCGGGCTACTCCGTGTCGCCGGCCGACCAGGGCGACAGTTCCCCCGGTGTCGACGGCGGGGCCGACACCATCGATGGCAGCCCCAACGCGGTGTCCGATTCAGACGGTCTCGCGGTGGTTGGACAGGCCTATGTGGAAACGCCGTCGGTCCACTTGGGCAAGAAGAACGGTGAGGGTGAATTCGACCCAACATGGGACCTCGGCCTGTTCCAGCAGTTCGCGATCGGCGACTACGTCTGGTTCGACGCGAACAAGAACGGCACGCAGGACACCGAGGAGTTGCCGGTCAAGGACGCCATGGTTGAACTCCTGATGGAGGACCCGGCGGAGCCGGGCGCCTACATTGCGGCCAAGGACATCAGCGACATCGCCGTTGCGTCCCAGACCACGGGCGCAAACGGGCTGTACTTGTTCGACCATCTTGCGCCCGGTCTGTACAAGGTGCGATTCACCCACAATCAACCCGGCTTCGCGTGGACGACACCGGACCAACCGACCGATGATGCCACGGATTCGGACGCAACCTTCGCCGCCGAAAGCGATGCCACCGCAACTACCGCGCCCATCAAGCTGTCGGTCGGCGAACCGAACGTGCACGCCGTGACAACCGAGGACGTGGCCCGTTACGGCTTGCTCCTGGCAACCACTCTCGACTCCACCAATGATGCCGGAATCTGGCCCTCGCTACTGTTAGGCGACCGAGTTTGGTTCGATCGGAACCACGACGGCAAGCAAGACACCGACACAATGCTCGAGCCGGGCATCAAGGGGGTCAAAGCCTCCCTGCTACATGTCGATGGTTCAGCAGTTACCGATGCGCTTGGGAACGACATCACGCAAGTGACCGATGTCGACGGGACATTCCTCTTCTCCGGCCTGGCCCCGGGTGACTACAAGGTGCAGTTCTCCAACTATCCGGCCGGCCTCATGATGACCAAGCAGGCCGAGGTCGACGATCATGCCATCGACTCCAATCCGGATTTCACCGGCCTCACACCGGTGGTGACCCTGAATGGTGTGACGACCAAGGATCTCACCATCGACGCCGGTCTCTACCGAACGGTGTCGGTCGGAGACCTTGTGTGGTTCGACGCGAACCGCAACGGCGTGTTCGATGTCGATAGCGAGTCGGGCGTCAAGGACGTAACCGTCAATCTGCTCGACGCGTCGGGCAATGCCGTGACTGATGCCGACGGGAACGCGGTGGACTCGGTGATAACCGATGCGAACGGCCGCTACTCGTTCTCCAACCTTCTTCCGGATGACTATCAACTCCGGTTCAACCGCCCAACCGGATATCTCTGGACCCTCGATCATGCGCTGGACGCGCCGGACACCCTCGACTCAGACGCCATGTACGACGGAGTGACGGACACAGTGGCGTCGACCGGCGTGTTCACACTCTCCGACATCGTGATTGATAGCGACCCGAACGGCCGGACGGTGACCGATCCGTCCCGGGACGCCGGTCTTTGGGCACCGTTCGCCATCGGCGACGTTGTCTGGTACGACCTCGATCACAACGGCATCCACGACGCCGGTGAACAACCCGTCGTCGGAGCCACAGTCACCCTCACCGACGCCACCGGCAACGAGGTAACCGACGCGAACGCCGGCCTCGTCGCCACGGCCACTACCGATGTGAGCGGGCACTACGTGTTCGACAACCTTCTCCCCGGTAGCTACATCGTTACCTTCACGCACGGCGGGGGGGGGGGGGGGGGGGAGAGGGGAGAGAGGGGAAGAGGGGAAGGGGGGAAGGGGGGGGGGGGGGGAGGGGGGGGGGGGGGGAGGGGGGGGGGGGGGGGGGGGGGGGGGGGGGGGGGGGGGGGGGGGGGGGGGGGGGGGGGGGGGGGGGGGGGGAGGGGGGGGGGGGGGGGGGGAGGGGGGGGGGGGGGAAGGAGGGGGGGAGGGGGGGGGGAAGGAGGGGGGGGAGGGGGGAGGGGGAGGGGGAGGGAGGGGGGGGGGGAAAAAAAAAAAAAAGGTAACACCCCTCTCACAACTCAGCCCGTGGAACAATCGTTCCTTGTTCTGCTGCTCCGTCCCACACAAAGAAATGTCCGAGTGCAAAGAGGTTGCCCACGACATGCCTGAATGCTATTCCGTGCTCGCTTGAAACAAACTGAGCCAGCAGAACAAGTCGCGAGGCAATTTTGGGGTAATGACTCTGCTGCAACAAAATACTCTGCATTTTCACTTAGCACTTGTTCTGCTGACCAGCCTTTCCAAAGGGTAGCATGGAATAGCATTCAGAACACTCAAGCCTATTGGAGACAACCCCTTTCTACTCGCGTTACATCGTACAGAGCCTAGTTAGTCTCAGGTCATGCCGCTCTTATCCCCACCGAAACTAGGTTTACTATCCCTAAATTAGTGTGTACATGACATTGTGTACATGACATTGTGTGTACATGACATTGTGTGCATGACATGACATTGTGTGTACATGACATTGTGTGTGTACATGACATTGTGTGTACATGACATTGTGTGCATGCATGACGTTGTGTGTGCATGAAATGACATTGTGTGCATGCATGACATTGTGTGTGCATGCACACACATGTGTGGATGACATTGTGTGTATGCATGACATTGTGACATCGGCATTGTGTGTGCAATGTAATGACATGTGCGTGCATGACATTGTGTGTGCATGCATGACACCATGTGTGCAGGCATGATGCGTGCATGACATTGTGTGTGACATTGCGCATGCATGACATTGTGTGTGTGCATGCATGACATTGGCATGTGTGGATGACATTGTGTGTATGCATGACACTGTGTGTGCATGCATGACATCTGACATTGTGCATGACATTGTGTGTGCATGACATTATGTAAGTCATTAGAACGGGGCCGACAGTGGTTAAAACGGGGTCGACACCGCAGTGTACACAAACACAGTTAGTATGTGTTGATATTACAGTCGTTGGATTCAGAGAACTGACTAATTTACTTCCTTACTTACTTGCTACTCGTACTCACTTTTCTTATCATAGCGAGAACGAACTGTATATGTAGATAATATATATAATATATATTATATATATATTATATATATTATATATAATGTGTGTGTGTGTGTGTGTGTGTGTGTATGTTGTGTGTCTGCATGTGTGTGTGTGTGCATGCATGACATTGACATTGAGTGTTTGACATTGTGTGTATGCATGACATTGTGCGCATGACATCGGCATTGTGTGCATGACATGTGTGCATGACATTGTGTGTGACATTGCTCATGCACATCGACATTGTGTGTGCATGCATGACACGTGTGCATGACGTTGTGTGTGGCATTGCGCATGCATGACACTGTGTGCATCACATTGCAGGACATTGTATGCATGACATTGTATGTATGCGAGTTGTGTGCGTGACACTGTGTGTGTGTGCAGGACATTATGTAAGTCATTAAAACGGGCCGACATCACAGTCCCAAACGCCCAGTATCCCATCTGCCACTATCACCCAACTATCAGCAAACATTCGGTCGGCAATTTGCCGCTCTTATCCCAGGTTTACTATCCCTAAATAGTAGTCCGAACTATTCTCAAACGCCAAAACTATCCTTGCTATCCCCAAGCGCCGGCTATTCCGAACTACTCCCAAAGGGATGTACTAGCCACTACCTCCCCAACTAACCCAACTACCCATCAAATCTTTTAGACGGGGCCGACAGTGGTTAAAACGGGGCCGACACCACAGTGTCCACAAACACAGTTAGTATGTGTTGATATTACAGTTGTTGGATTCAGGGAACTGACTAATTTACTTCCTTACTTACTTGCTACTTGTACTCACTTGCTTGCTGCTTGTACTCACTTACTTACGTGCTGCTTGCTACTTGTACTCACTTACGTGCTGCTTGCTACTTGTACTCACTTACTTACTCGCTGCTTGCTTCTTGTACTCACTTACTTGCTACTTATACTTTCTTTACTTAAGTTGGAAGCTATAACGAACTGTATAGGGAGTATATATTATATATATATATATTATTTTTTTCCTCTATATATATATATATATATATATATATATATATATATATATATATATATATATATTATATTATATATACTTATATAGATATACATATTTATATAGATATATATATATATAATGTGTGTGTGTGTATGCATGATATTGCGTTCATGACATTGTGTGTGCATGCATGACATTGTGTGTGTGCATGCATGACATTGTGTGTGTGTGTGTGCAATGACATTGTGTGTGTGTGTGTGTGTGTGTGTGTGTGCATGACATTGTGTATGACATTGTGTGTGTGTGTGTGTGTGTGTGTGTGCATGGCATTGTGTGCATGCATGACATTGACATTGCATGTGTGGATGACATTGTGCATGCATCACATCGTGTGTGTGCATACATGACATTGCGTGTATGCATGACACTGTGTGTGTGCATGCATGACATCGGCATTGTGTGTGTGCATGACATTGTGTGCATGACACTGCATGACACGCGTGCGAATGACATTATTGTGTGTGTGACATTGTGTGTGCATCACATTGTTGTGTGCAAGACATTGTATGTATGCGTGTTGTGTATGCATGACATTGTATGCAGGACATTGTGTATGCATGTGGTGATGACATTGTGTATGCATGGCATTGTGTATGTGCATCACATTGTGTGTGTGCAGGATGTTGTATGACATTGTATGTATGCGTGTTGTGTGTATGACATTGTGATGAACATAATAGGGAAATAAACAATTTGTATGTGTTTAATAAACACACTCGTTGATGAGAGCGCGCGTCACACAGAGAGAGAGAGAGAGAGAGAGAGAGAGAGAGAGAGAGAGAGAGAGAGAGAGAGAGAGAGAGAGAAAGAAAGAGCGCACAAAAGAGCACAGAGAGCGAAGAGGAGAGAGAGAGAGCGCGGAGAAAAGAGACACACACACAGACACGCCACACAAGGAGAGAGCGGGAGAGCGAGCGAAAGAGAGAGAGAGAGAACACAGAGAGACTTAGTGTTGCTCCATGTCGTTCATGTACAGCATAACTACGTCCGATCAGGTTAGCGGGGGCCGCCATTAGATGAACACCGACGAGAGCCGAGCCCCGCCACCTCCCCAGGTATATCGTGCCTCCGCACTGATAGAGAGAGGGAGGCAAACGAGAGCTGACAGCGCCAGAGAATGTTTTAAACCTAAAACAAGATATAATAAACAAAGAAAGAAACCAAAACGAAGTAAATGACCTACAAAAGAAACGAAAGAAAAGCAAAAACAAACCAAGAAACTAACAAATAAACAAAACGAAAAATGCGACAATTGGGGAGAAGTACATGGAAAAGTTCACTGGATGCAGCTTCTATGTTCCAGTTAAAAAGAGGTAGATCTGCACTACACCTGCCTTGCACGAAGTCAACTTTGGCCAATGGCCACGGTTCTCATATATGAACATGTGACTGGATGAAAGTGAATGAAAAATGATGGGAAAATGATAATACAAAACAAAATAGAGTACCAACACATTAGCGTTAGGGTTAGCGTTAGGGTTAGGTTAGTGTAGATGTAGATATATATATATTGAGCCAGTGTTTATTGTTTGATAGGATCCGGCGCTCAGGAGTTCGTATAAAACAAAACAACAGTGTCTCTATACACTTTGCAACTCCATTTTTACTCGCACTTTTTCTATCTATCTTTCTCTATCCCTTCTCTCTCTCTCTCTCTCTCTCTCTCTCTCTCTTTCATCACTACCTTCTCTTCCCCTACCATTCCTTTCTCTATCCTTTTCTTCCTTCTTCTTCTTCTCTCTATCTCTTCTCTCTCTCTCTCTCTCTCTCTATCTCTCTTTCTCTCTCTTATTATTTATTATTATTTTATTATTTATTAATTATTTTTATTATTATTAATTATTTATTATTATTTATTAATTTTTTATTATTATATTATTATTATTATATTATTATTTATTATTTATTATTATTATTTATTATTATTTATTATTATTATTAATTATTTATATTATTTATTAATTTTTTTATTATTATTATTAATTATTTTTATTATTATATTATTTATTATTTATTATTTATTATTATTATTTATTATTATTATTTATTATTTATATTATTATTATTATATTATTATTATATTATTATATATATTTTATTATTTATATATTTATATTATTATTATTATCATTATTTTATATTATTATATATTATTATTATTTTTATTTTTTATTTTTTATTATTATTATTATTATTATTATATAATAAATTCTATTATATTATTATTATTATATTATTATTATTATTATTATATTATTATATATTATATTATTATTATATTATTATTATTATTATTATATTATATTATATTATATTATTTTATTATATATTATTATTATTATTATTATTATTATTATATTATTATTATTATTATATTTATTATTATTATATTATTATTATATTTATTAATATTATATTTACTTATTAGAATTGAGTTAATAAGTAAAAAATAAAAAGAAAAAAATAATTTTAGTATGAAGAAATATATTAAAAGAAAAAAATATTATTAATATAAAAAAGAGAAGGATATTAAAAATAATAAAAAGAGATGAAAAAAATAAATATAATAAAAAAAAGACCAGCTATCTCTGGACGGTACCGAACGCGGCGACACCCGCGACCGACGACAACGATTCCGACGCAACGTTCACCAGTTCGGCGGATGCGTCGGCATCGACCGCGGTGATCACACTGGGAATCGGCTCGGCCAACGTGCGTCGGGCGACCGCAGCCGACGATGCTTCCTACGGGACCACATTGGCGGCGCTCTACGTTGATCCCTCCAGCGATGCGGGCATCTGGATTCCGTTGGCCATTGGTGACCTTGTGTGGAACGACGTCAGCCACGACGGCATCCAGCAATCAGACGAATCCGGCCTACCGGGATTCACGGTTGCATTGCTGGACGGACGCGGTCAGCCCGCCGTGGATGCGACGGGCGTGCAAGTGCCGGCTGTTACCACGAACACGGCCGGGCACTACCAGTTCGACAACCTGACGGCCGGCGACTACCAGCTGCGGTTCACCGCCCCGGCAGGCAGCGGGTACGTTCCCACCGCCCCTACCGCGAGAGGATCAACCGCGGCCACCGATTCGGACACCGGTACCGTTGGCCTCACGGCCGTGTTCACGCTGGCCGCCAGTGGTGGCAACACGCGTCTTGTCACTCCCTCTGACGGCGCCAGCCTTGCCAATGGGATCGACCCAACAATCGACGCCGGGTACTGGAAGGTGCCGGTGGAGCCAGTCGTTATAGTGCTGATGGCGCTCGGCGATCACGTCTGGTTCGATGCCAACCATGACGGCATCCAAAGCGATGCCGAAGTGCCCGTGGCCGGCATGACCGTCGAGCTGTTGACCGCCGACGGCAGCCCGGCCAAGAACGCCAAGGCCGAAACCGTGGGCGCGGTGACGACGGCTGCCGATGGGCGCTACGTCTTCGACAACCTTCTCCCCGGCACGTATCGGGTGCGGTTCGGGAACGTGCCGTCGGGCTACGCCTTCACGCTGACCGGCCGAGGCTCCTTGACAGCTGACTCCGATGCGGATCCGCAGACGGGCCTTTCGAACGTATTTGAACTGGTTCCAAGCGGCGCCAACGTTCGCCCGGTCACTGCTCCCGATGGCGCGGCCCTCGCCGGGTTCATTGATCCCACCCTCGATGCCGGGATCTGGCAGCCCCTTGCCGTCGGCAACTTCATCTGGTTCGACGCGAACAAGAACGGTATTCAGGACAACGGGGAGCAGCCTGTGGGCGGCGCCAAGCTTGAGCTGCTCAATGCCGACGGCACCCCGGCCGTTGACGCCTATGGCATCGCAGTCGCTCCGATTATCACCGCGGCCGACGGGAAGTACCTGTTCGACAACCTGGCCCCTGGTTCGTACCGGATCCGAATCACACCGCCCTTTGGCTTCACTCTCACCGCCCAGACGGCGCAGGGGTCGGCTGCCGCAAATGACTCCGACGTCGCGGCCGACGGTCTCACGCCGGAGTTCGTGCTTTCGGTCACGTCGCCACGGGCGCAGAGCGGCAGCGTCCAGGATGGCACCATGCATATCGTCGACGTGACGGTCGACGCCGGATTGGTCAGGACAGACTCTCCGTCGCTTCCGATTACCGGCGCCACGATCGCACCAATCCTGCTCCTTGCGCTCGCCCTCTTCGTCACGGGCGTCGCGATCGTTGCTATCCGCCGACGTCGGCCAGTCTGACCGGACTACCGGACGACCGGACGCCGTGCGCCTGGATCAGTCGCGGAGCATCTCCGGCAAGGGGTCGGCGTGGACGATGGACAGGCGGCGGGTGGCGCGGGTAAGGGCGACGTAGAGAGCGCGGAGGCCCTGGTGTTCTTCGCTGACCATGCGGGCGGGTTCGACCACCACAACGGCGTCGAGTTCGAGGCCCTTCACCAGGCCGACGGGAACAACGGTGATGGTTTCGTCGAGGCCTTCGGTCATTGCCCGACCGACGGTGAGACCTGCCGCGGCCAGCGCATCGGCAACGGAGTCAGATAGCGACGCCGGCGTAATGACCGCCAGGTTGCCGGCGCCGACGCGGGCCAGTTCGCGCTGGGTCTGGGCGACAACGGCGGCCAGCAGATCTCCGGGCGCCGATACGATCTCGGGTGTCTCGTCGGTGGTGCGCACGCTCTTGGGCGGATGCAACTGCGGAGCCGCGACCGCCAACACTCTGGCGGCCAGCGCCATGGCCGACGCGGGAATGCGATAACCGACGGTGAGTTCCACGGTGCGGGGGTCACGGCGATCGGGCAGATGCCGAAGCACGTCTTCCCAGTCGGCCGGAGCATGCGCACCGGTGGCCTGACCGAGATCGCCAACGACGGTCATGGAGCCATTCAGGCTGCGGCGCTCGACCATGCGCAACTGCATGGGCGTGAGGTCCTGCACCTCGTCAACCACGATGTGACCGTAGGTACGAATCTCATCGGCATCCGACGTCTTGCCCGGCTTCGGCGGACGCGGGCCTAGCAACGCACGCGCTTCGTCGAGCAGTGGCGCGTCGGCGTCGTTCCAGGTGGCATCACCAATGCGTTCGACGCGTGGGCGATACAGCGACGAGTACTCCTCCTCGGAGCACCACTTTGCCGCAGCCGACTTCAGCAGCGCCTTCGACCCGAAGAGGTCGTGCAGCAGCTGCGCGGGTGTAAGCACCGGCCACATGCGCTCGAACAGGATGCGGACATCGTCGTTGTGCTTCAGCTTTTCGCGCACGTACTCGACGGCCAGTTCGTCACGCGACGAGTTGGCGAGTGCCGCAAAGACTTCGGTCTCCACAAAGCGACGGCCGGCGTTGTGTCGACGGAACCGACGACGAGCGGCCTGCAGGATGGCGACCGTCTCGTCGGCCTTCAGCGTGAGGCGCCCGACGCCGAACGGAATGACCAGGTCTTCCTTCAGCGGACGCTGACGATCACGCATGGCTTTGGACAAGACGTTGGCCATACGGGGGTCGCCCTTGACGAACGACGTGAGCTGCGGATCAACGGGACGGCCAAACGCAACGTCCGGGATAAGATCGGCCAGGATCACCTGCTCGACGCCTGCTTCACCCAGACTCGGCAGCACCCGTGCGATGTACCGCAGGAACAACCGGTTCGGACCGATGACAAGGACGCCCTGGTCCTCCAACGGGAAGCGATGGGTGTAGAGCAGATAGGCGGCACGGTGCAGCGCAACAACCGTCTTACCCGTGCCCGGTCCTCCCTGCACCACCAACACGCCTGCATGGGACGACCGGATGATTTCATCCTGCTCGGCTTGGATAGTGGCGACGATGTCACCGAGTTGTCCGGTGCGGCCTTCCTCCAATGCTGCGATCAACGTGGAATAGCCGCGGATCTCGGCCCCACCGACGGTGGAGCCGATACCAAGCTGACCTTCACCGAAAAGTTCATCTTCGATGTCAACCAGCTTCGGGCCCTTGATGCTGAAATGGCGACGGCGGACCAGACCCATGGGCTCACGGCCGGTGGCCCGGTAGAACGGCTCGGCAACGGGTGCTCGCCAGTCGACCACGACCGGTTCGCGCTCTTCGTCAGAAACGGCAAGTCGTCCGATATGAAACGACTCATGCTGAGCGTCACCATTCGCACCGTGCACACGGTCGATACGGCCGAAGACCAGCGCCGCGTCGTACAAATCGAGGTGCCCGAGCCGAGCGAGTATCTGGCCCTCGAACATGTCGGCTTCCCAGCGGGCCTGGTGCGTGCCGCCACGACCGGTCTCCGTCAGGTCGCGCAAACGCCACGCATCGTCACGGCTGCGCTGCAGGCACAGGTACGCGCGGTCGATGTTGGCTTGTTCTTCCGCCAGATCCGGATGATGCTGCGCCATTCGCCCTTCCGACTCTCTCAATTCCCTGGGTACGGGGAGGACTAACTCTATCGGCCACCGCCAATGGTTTTGAACTGGGTCGGCCAAGACTTGAGAGAATCCGGCCAATTACGACTAGCCGAATGTGACCAATGGACCACGTCACCCGTACAGTGCGTGGTCTGTGACTGCTCCTGCTGACGCCCCGTTTCTGCTCGCCGCCCGGGGTGAGGCCGCCGAGTACACCCCGGTGTGGTTCATGCGCCAGGCAGGTCGTTCCCTCCCGGAATATCGGGCCATCCGTGGGCCCGGCTCCATTTTGGATGCGATTGCGCAGCCCGCTCTGGCGGCCGAGATAACGCTGCAACCGGTCCGTCGCTACGGCGTCGATGCCGCCATTCTCTACAGCGACATCGTGGTGCCGGTCGCGGCCATCGGATTCGGCGTCGATGTGGCACCTGGCACCGGGCCAGTCGTGGCCGAGCCATTTCGATCGGCCGCAGATCTCTCGCGATTGCGTCCGCTCGACCCTGAGGCTGACACGCCGTACGTGTTGGAAACGTGCCGCATCCTCAGTCGCGAACTGACCGTGCCTCTCATTGGTTTCGCTGGTGCGCCGTTCACCGTGGCGAGCTACCTGCTGGAAGGTCGGCCGAGCCGCACGTACGAGCACACCAAAGCGCTCATGTACTCAGACGATGTGTTGTGGCATTCGCTGCTTGATCGCTTGGCCGACCTCGCCATCGCGTCACTTCGTAGCCAGGTGGCGTGCGGTGCGCAGGCCATCCAGTTGTTCGACAGCTGGGCCGGCACGCTGTCGCTCGCCGACTATCGGCGCTACGTGTTGCCACACTCCACCAAAGTGTTCGACGGCATCGCCGACCTCAACGTGCCCGGCATCCACTTCGGCGTTGACACCGGCGAGCTACTCGGTGCGATGGCCGAGGCCGGTAAGGCGTTGGCCGGTCGATTCGTGGTGGGAGCCGACTGGCGGATTCCGATCGATGAAGCGCGTCGCCGCGTCGGCCCTGGCGTAAGCGTGCAGGGCAACCTCGACCCAGTGGCCTTGCTCTGCGGATGGGAAACCACCCGCCGTCTCGCCACCGATGTGCTCGACAGCAACGCCGGTCGGCCCGGTCACATCTTCAACCTCGGCCACGGTGTCATGCCCGCGGTCGATCCGTCCATCCTCGAACAACTGGTTGCCTACGTTCATGCCTACCGCTAGACCCCTTGCCGTTCTCCTCATGGCGTACGGCACGCCCCGTACGCGGGCCGAGATCGAGCCCTACTACACCGACATTCGCCGTGGCCGCCCACCGACGCCCGAGCAGCTCGCCGACCTCACGGCGCGCTACGAAGCGCTCGGCGGCACGTCGCCCCTAGCCGCCCGCACCGAGGCTCAACGTGACGGATTGCAGGCCGCACTCGACGCCCGATCACCGGGCACCTTCCACGTCGTGCTCGGCCTCAAACACGCCGACCCGAAGGTGGAAGCAAGCGTCGCCAACCTCGCCGCAGCCGGGTACACCAAGGCAGTGGCCATGGTGCTCGCACCGCACTTCTCTACCATGTCGGTCGGCGAATATCTCCACCGCGCCACGGCCGCCGGCGACGAGCACGACGTGCAGATTCGCGGCATCACCAACTGGCATCTCGAGCCCACCTATATCGACTTCCTTGCCGCCGATATGAAGGCCAAGCTGGCCGACATGCCCGAGCGCACGCGGGTGCTTTTCACCGCCCACAGCCTGCCCGAACGGGTGCTCGCCCTCGGCGACCCGTACCCCGACCAGTTGCGCGAAACCGCGGTTGCGGTGGCGGCCAAGGTCGGCCTTTCGGCTGATCGTTGGCAGACCGCGTGGCAGTCGGCCGGCCGCACGCCCGAGCCGTGGTTGGGGCCCGACATTCTCGCCGTCGTCGAGGATGCCGCGAAGTCGTGGGACGGTGTGTTGGTGTGCGCGTGCGGGTTCATTTCCGATCACCTCGAAGTGCTGTACGACCTCGACATCGAGACCGCTCGTCGGGCGGCCGACGTCGGCGTCGCGTTCGCTCGCACCAAAGCGATGAACGACGACCCGACCATTCTCGGGGCGCTGGCCGATCAGATCATCACGCGGGCGGCCGACTGGCTATGAGTCGCTTCGTCGTCGTCGGTGCCGGCGTGACGGGCCTGACCGCGGCGTATCGGCTCACGCAGGTTGGCCACGACGTCACGGTGCTCGAAGCATCGGACATCGTCGGCGGAAAGCTGCGCACCACACCATTCGCGGGAGCGCCCGCGGTGGACGAAGGCGCCGACGTGTTCCTCGCCCGCGTGCCGTGGGCTACCGAACTGTGCCAAGAACTGGGCCTCGGTGTCGACCTCATTTCCCCCGCCGCCGCCAGCGCCTCAGTGTGGTGGAACGGGCGCATGCATCCGATACCCACCGGGCTCGTCCTCGGCGTTCCCGCTGGTCTCGGTGGGCTGGCCCGGTCGCAGTTGTTGTCACCGCGAGGAAAGATCGCAGCCGCGCTGGAGCCGCTGCGACGGCCACGTGATGCCCACGACAACGTCGGCTCGTTGATACGCGCCCGATTCGGCGACGAGGTGCTCGAACGCCTCGTCGATCCGTTGCTTGGCGGCATCAACGCCGGCGACTGTGACCAACTGTCACTCGCAGCCTCCGCACCGCAACTGGAAACGGCGGCGAAGGAATACCACAGCCTGCTCCACGGTCTGCGCCGCAACCGGCCTTCCACCACTGGCCCCATCTTCTACGCACCTCGCGGAGGTATGGCCACTATCCCGCGAGCCCTCGCCTCGCGTCTGAACGACGTGCGGCTGTCGACCCCGGTCCGCTCCCTCGCTCGCGACAACGGCGGCTGGCGGGTCGAAACCGATACCCACTCGCTCTGGGCAGACGGCGTGCTGCTTGCCGTGCCAGCGTTCGTCGCGGCCGATCTTCTGGCCGATCTGTCTCCGGCCGCAACGACAGGGCTGCGAGGCATCGATCACGCGTCGGTCGTCATGGTGACGTTGGCATTTCCGTCGGCCGCGTTCGAATATTTACCGGAGGGCGCTGGCTACCTGGTACCGAAGCCGCAACAGCGTTCGGTGACCGCTGTATCGGTTGGAACGGCGAAGTGGCCGGCCTGGCGGGTGGATGACCAGGTCATCTTGCGCGTCTCGGTCGGGCGTTACGGCACCGAGGCTGTCACCATCGGCGACGACGACACGCTGCTCCAGCGGGCGCTTGACGACATCCGGCCCGCCCTCGGCCTGCGCTCCGACCCGACAGCTCACCGCATCACCCGCTGGGACCGAGCTTTTCCCCAGTACCGGCCCGGACACCTCGGCCATATCCTTACCATCAAGAAAACCGTGGCATCAGACTTGCCTCGCCTCCACCTGGCCGGGGCAGGATATGACGGGATTGGCGTACCGGCGTGTATTCGGCAGGGAAATCAGGTCGCCAGGACCATGACGGAGGAGTCGGCTTGAGAGTAAAGTTTTTATCCATGCGCAGGCATCCGGTGGTAGCGCTGGCCCTCTCGGTGGTTCTTCTTGCAGCGTGCGGCCACAGCAAGAAGGCAGCACCCGTTGTGCCGGCAACGACCGTCGCCGCCGTCGCCACCACAGTGGCGCCAACGACGACCACCACGACCACTCTCGTGGCGAGCACCACCACACTGGCGCCAACGACGAGCACGACGAACGCACCGACCACCACCACGACGGCCGCACCGACCACCACCACCGAGAAGGCGCCCGAGCAGGTAGCCAACGACAACGTCGGCATCGGCAAGATCGAGATCCCTAAGCTCGGCGTGACCGAGTACATGTTCGAAGGAATCGAGTTGTCCGTACTCGACAAAGGACCCGGTCACTGGCCCGACACCGCCATGCCAGGCGAGGTCGGCAACATGGTGATCGCCGGCCACCGTGTCAGCCACACCCATCCGTTTCTGCACATCAACGACCTCGGCGTCGGTGATGAGGTCTACTTCTCGGCCGAAGGCAAGAAATACCGCTACGAGGTCACGGGCACGGAGATCGTCAACCCCGACGCCATCAGGATCGTCGACCCGACCCCCACCGCTACCGCTACGCTCTTCGCCTGCCATCCCCCGGGATCCATCGCCTACCGCTGGGTCACCTACCTGAAATACGCGCCGTAAATAACCCTGCTGTTACCTCGCTGGTCGCTACCGCTCCTGGCGCTCGTTCTCGCTCTGCTCGGCAATCCCGCAATCCGGCGCGACAGCTGGCTGGTTCTCAGGACTTGGCAAGGTAGGCATCGCAGAGTTCGATGAGGCGTTCTCGGCCGAAGCTTGGCTCGTGGCCGCCGTGAACAACCGTGACGGGCATGTCGCGTAGACGGCGCATAGTCATCACGTAGTCGTCTCGGTCCGAGCCGTCGAGATCATCAAGGAGCGGGCCGTCGTAGATAGCGTCGCCCGAGAACAAGATGCCGGTGGCGGCTTCCCACAGGCCGATACTGCCGGGCGAGTGACCGGGGAGATGGAGCACCTCGAAGGCACGATCGCCTATGTCGATGACGTCGCCCTCGCTCAGCAGCTGCGTTGCCGACGCGGCGGGAAACTCGAGGATGGAATCGGCCAGACCGCCGAGGGGCATCGCGTCGATGAAGAGCTCCGGAATGTCGTAGCCGGCATCACGGTAGGGGTCACAGACCGAGGGACCGAACAACTCACTCAACAGCACCGTACGTCCCGGTTCATTCAGGCGATCGGCTTCGAGATGGTGGATCGCCCGCTCATCAAACTCACCCATTCCGCCGACGTGGTCGGAGTGATTGTGCGTTGCGACTGCCAGTAGCCCACCAGCCAACTCACGCTCAACAAGGTGTCGCAACGGGCGAAGGCCAAGTGACGTGTCGATGACCAGATCGCGGTCCCGGCCCTCGACGTGCCAGACATTGCAACGCAGCAACGGGTGCACATGCGGTTCAGTCACCAGCGTGATGCCGTCGCCAGCGCGCTCTCGCACAAACCACGGATCCGCAATCGGAAGATCCAACATGCGCGCACCGTAACAGCTGCCACCCTCCAACTCGGGCTGGTTCACCCTCCAACTCGGCCCGAAAGAGTCGCAATCGAGCCCGAAATGCCCGAGTTGGAAGGTTTGCAGCCACTGGTTGGAAGGTTTGCCGTCGCGAGCCGTGCTCGCGGACGACCGCGTAGCCTTGCCGGAATGAGCAACGAGCGCGTCGCAACGGTCGAGGAGTTGCGAGGGATGTACCGCGAGCAGAGCGAAGTCGTGCAGGCCAAGGTGCAGCAATCATTGGATCCGCTCAGCATTCAGTTCATCGAGCGAGCAACGTTTCTCACGATCGCAACTGTGGGCGGTGACGGACGGGTGGACGTATCGCCACGAGGTGGGCCGTCGGGCTTTGTGCGCGTGCTCGAAAACGGCAGCGTCGCCATCCCCGATCTCAATGGAAACAACCTGCTCGACACGTTGCGCGCCATCGTGGAGACGGGGCGAGTGGGGATGATGTTTGTTCACCCGGGGCGGGACGAAACGCTTCGGGTGAATGGTGATGCCTACGTCGGCGTGGACCCCGAACTGCTTGGTGGATTCACCGCTGAACTCAAGACGCCGAAGTGTGCGATCGTCGTTCGTCCCGTCGAGGTTTTCATTCACTGCGCGAAGGCATTCCGGCGGGGTGGCGTGTGGAAGCCCGAAACATGGCCGTCGTTCGATGATGCGCCCGATGCGGTCGACATCCTTCGCTGCCAGCTCGGCTGGGATGACGAGGAATCATCCTTGCGCGCGGGCCTTCAGCGGGGGTATGAAAGGGAATTGTCTGAGGACTGACGTTCGTGGGTCGAATGACCAACGTCACGTTGACGAATAAGTTCTAACAATGTTAGAACTTCTGCAGCTAGACAAGTACTACGCGCACCCCCCGGCGCACGAACTCAACGGAGAGTCTCATGCTTGAACGTCTTGCATCCTTTTGCCACCGTCACCGCTGGTGGGTTTTGGTTCTGTGGATTGTTGCCCTTCCGGCCTCGTTCATGGTGTCTGGCGCTCTCGGCGGCAAGTTCGACACCTCCCAGGGCGGCGAGGGGGGTACCGAGTCTCAAAAGGCGTCGGAAATCCTGAGCAAAGAGTTCCCGACCGCCAAGGATGATGCCCAGGGCAGAACGGGCGAGATCGTCTTCCAGGTCAAGGATGGTTTGAACACCAAGCAGGCCGAGATCACGGCATGGCTGGCCGACGTGGCGAAGCAGCCGATCATCGCCGAAGTCACCTCGCCGTTCGATCCTCAAGGCCAGGTCTCGCAGGACGGCACGGTTGGTGTTTCGAAGGTCAACTTCAAACCAGGGGTTGACGTGCAGACCCAACCGGTTGCCAAGATTCTCCCGCTGGCCAAGTCGTTGCGAGCCCAAGGGGTAACGACCGAGTTCGGTGGCCTGCCGTTTGCCGGCTTCGAACTACCTCCGAGTGAAGCTTTTGGTCTGCTCGCCGCAATCATCATTCTGTTACTGGCATTCGGTTCGATCGTCGCCATGGGCCTGCCGATCCTCACCGCCCTGATGGGCGTCGGCATCGCCGTCGCCATGGTCGGTATTGCGTCGTACTTCACGAGCATGCCGTCGTTCGTCACCAGCATCACGGGCATGATCGGCCTTGGCGTCGGCATCGACTACGTGCTGTTCATCGTCACCCGCTACAAGGAAGAACTTGTCGACAAGAACCCCCACGACGCCACCGTGCGCGCGTTGGGTACGGCTGGTCGAGCCGTGGTGTTCGCCGGCGTGACGGTGATCATCTCGATGCTCGGTATGTTCCTCATGGGACTGAAGTTCATCAACGGCATCGCCATCGCCGGTGCTCTCCCGGTGTTCGTCATTGTGCTCGCAACGGTCACGCTGATCCCGGCGATGCTCGGTTTCATTGGTTACAACATCGATCGGTTCTCGATCCATCGCAAGAAGCCCGATACAACCGTCGTGAAGGAAACCGGCTGGCACCGCTGGAGCCGTATGGTGCAGCGTCGGGCGTGGCCCTTCGCCATTGGCAGTCTGGTTGTGTTGCTGGCGCTCGGCGGGCCCCTGCTGTCGTTGCGACTCGGGTTCTCCGATCAGGGCAACAACGCGAAGGACAACACGACGCGCAAGGCCTACGACATCAAGGCGCAGGCCTTCGGAGCGGGGTCGAACGCACCCGGTTTCATCGTGGTCGAGGCACCCACCGAGAAGGCGATGAGCCTGATGCCTACGCTTGAAGCAGCTGTGAAAGCGACGCCGAACGTCGCGTTCGTCCAGGCGAGCCCCCTGCCTTCGGGCAAAGCGTTTCTCGTGAGCTACGCGCCCAAGACCTCCCCCCAGGACCTGGCCACCGAGGAACTGGTGCACACCCTGCGCGACACCGTCGTGCCGCAAGTCGTTGGTACAACCGGCACCGTTGCCTACGTCGGCGGATTTACGGCTGGCGGAATCGACTTCGCCGGATTGATGGGTGATCGCCTGCCACTGTTCATCGGCGTCGTGCTGCTGCTCAGCTTCATTCTGCTAATGGCCGTGTTCCGAAGCATCCTTGTACCGCTGAAGGCGGTCATCATGAACCTGCTCTCCATCGGTGCTGCGTACGGCCTGATCGTTGCCGTGTTCCAGTGGGGTTGGGGAGCATCCCTCATCGGTGTCGGCAAGTCGGGCCCCATCGAGCCGTGGATTCCCATGATGCTTTTCGCCATCGTGTTCGGTCTGTCGATGGATTACGAGGTATTCCTGCTGTCCCGCATCCGAGAGCACTACGACAACGGCGAGACCAACAGCGAAGCCGTCGTCGAAGGCCTTGCCTCGACCGCCCGAGTCATCACTGCTGCGGCCGCCATCATGGTCTGCGTGTTCCTCGGGTTCGCGCTCGGCGAGCGGCCGATCAAAATGATGGGCATCGGTCTCGCCGCCGCCGTATTCATCGACGCCACCATTGTTCGCGTCATCATGGTGCCGGCCACGATGGAATTGCTTGGCGACCGCAACTGGTGGTTCCCGAACTGGCTCGACCGCCTGATCCCCAAGCTCAACGTCGAGGGTTCCGCCCCCGCCAAAGACATCCAGGACATCCCGGTTCTGGTTGATTCCCTGGC
Source organism: uncultured Acidimicrobiales bacterium (assembly GCA_963791625.1). GTDB lineage: Bacteria > Actinomycetota > Acidimicrobiia > Acidimicrobiales > Ilumatobacteraceae > JANMCE01. Next base: position 149,773 of record CAWBTA010000007.1, on the reverse strand, counting down.
CGACTAAGCACAACCCCCAATCGGCGGATGTTGCACCATGCTCAGCTCTGATCGACGGCTTCGTCAACGCGAGGAACTCCGCGAGAGCATCATCGCGGCCGCAATCCAACTGGCAGCAGCTGGTTGGGGGGCGGTCACGATGCGCGCTATTGCCGACAAGCTCGGCTATACCGCGGCAGGTCTCTATCACCACTTCCCCAGCAAAGACTCGGTGATCGAGGAAATCAATCGTCGGGGCCACGCATTGATGCTGGCCGAGTTCGAGAAGGTGAAGGACAAGGCTCCACGCAAAGCGCTTCTCGGTATGGCCAAAGCCCACGTTGACATGGCCTACGACCATCCGGAGTTCTACCAGGCCATCGCCGGAATCGGCGTGACGTGCTCGCCAGACCAGATGCCCGCCGAAGCCTTTCGCATCATCGACATCATCGAAGCCACTGTGCTCAAGCTCCTGCCGAAAAAGACCATGCTGCCAGACGCTGTCGAGCTCCTCTGGGCGTCACTGACCGGCATCGTGAACCTGTGTATGAGCGGGCAGATCGAGGATGGTCGCAAGCGGGCACATCACCTCTCGGCCCTCGCCGTGAATCAGGCGGTCGACTCGTGGCAGCACGGCAGCTGCTGCTGATTTCCCGGCCTTGGCTCGCCGAGCCATGATGGAGTGATGTCAACCGGCGCTCCTCGACAGTCACGGATGGCTGCTGCTGCCGCGATGGGTGCCGGTTTCCTCGTGGCGATGGCGCTCCCCCCGTGGGGCGTCTGGCCGCTCGCGCCGATCGGTATCGCCATTCTGGCGTCGCTGCTGCGGGTTGAGAAGCGGGAACGGGCGATTCGCGGTTTCGCGTTTGGTATCAGCCTCTTCGCGCTGGGTTGTGCCTGGATGTTTCAGCTCACCGCACCTGGCTACGTGGTGGTGATCCTGCTCTATTCATCGATGAGCGCCGCTGCGTGTGCGGGCGCCCGCCGCGGTCGCTGGCAACTCGTCTCACTGGTCGCCACCTACACGCTGATGGAGGCGCTGCGCTTCTCGTGGCCCTTCGGCGGCGTGCCGGTCGCATCGCTGCCCATCAGCCAGGCCGCCGGACCGCTGGCACCAATCGCCCGCATCGGCGGCCCGATGCTGCTCACCATCGCGACGCTGCTCGTCGGTGTCGCCCTAGCGTCGCTCTCCCATCGTCGAGCTCTGGCCGCCTGGTCGGGCGCTGCGGTGCTCACGCTGGTCGGCCTGGGCCACGTTGTGGCGAACGGCCACAACGTGGGCTCCGCGACCATCGCGTACGTGCAAGGAGGCGGAAAGCAGGGAACACGAGCCAAGACCGACGACGCCGGCCTGGTCTTCAAACGGCATCTTGCCACCAGCGATCTGGTCAGTGGTCCTGTCGATCTGGTGGTGTGGCCGGAGAACGTCGTGAACGTCGATTCCTTCGCCAACAGCCCCGAACGCGAGGAAGTAGCGGCCCAAGCCGTTCGGGTCAACGCTCCGTTCGCCGTGGGCGTCACCGAAGACAGTGACCTCGGCCCGACCCGCTTCATCAACGCGCAGGTCGTTGTGCAAACCGACGGCACCCTGCGGGACCAGTACGACAAGGTGCGTCGGGTGCCATTCGGAGAGTTCATGCCGATGCGCGGCTTTCTCCACTCACTCGGAGCGCCGACCGATCTCGTCCCGCGCGATGCGATTGCGGGCACCGGTCCAGCCATCATCGAAGTGCCCGGCATCGGCAAGGTCGGGGTGATGATCTCATGGGAGGTGTTCTTCGGAGGTCGTGGCCGGGACGCCGCTGGCAGCGGCGGCAAGGTGCTGCTGAACCCGACCAACGGGGCGAGCTATGTAGGCACATTGTTGCAAACGCAACAAATCGCGTCATCACGATTGCGTGCGCTTGAGAGCGGGCGATGGGTCGTACAAGTCGCGCCCACCGGCTTCAGCGCATTCGTTTCCCCCGAAGGCCGTGTCTATCAGCGCAGTGCCCAGGTTGAGGCCAGAGTCGAGAAGCGCACCGTCGATCTGCGAGAGGGTTTCACGCCGTACCGCACCATCGGAGACAAACCCTGGGTCGTCCTCGCCGCGGCGGTGTTCTTCCTCACAACTCGGCGCACGCGGGCGTCAAAGCTCGATCATCACGGTGACGGGTCCGTCATTGACAAGGCTGACCTGCATGTTGGTGCGGAAGCGGCCGGTCTCCACTGAGGCCCCCAGCCTGAGAAGCGACGCTGCCACCCGCTCCACCAGCGGCTCCGCGTACTCGGGGCGAGCAGCAGCAATCCAGCTTGGGCGACGCCCACCATTTGTGTCTCCGTACAGGGTGAACTGACTCACGAGAAGTATGGCTTTCGAGGTCTGCGCAACGGAGAGGTTCATCACACCGTTGTCGTCATCAATGACACGCAGGTTGTAGATACGCTCGGCCATCTTGTCGGCCATTGCCTCGGTGTCGGCATGCGTCACCCCGAGCAGCACACACAACCCGGGCCCGATGTCACCGACAAGAACGCCCTCGCTCGTCACACTTGCCCGGGCTACTCGTTGAACCAACGCTCGCATGGCGGCCGACGTTAGCGAACGTTCATACGATGAGCCGTGAAGAAGCCGATCATGGCCAGGGCCGCGGTGATCGGCCAGAGCACAACGTAGGGCGTGAGCTCATGCCAACGGAGCTGAGCGCCAGTGGTGAGGAGCGCTCCCATAATTGCTGCGCCGAATGAGAAACCCAGACCATCGGAGAGAGCCAATGCCGATGAGCTGGTGCCCTGCTGACCAACGGGTGCCAAAGTCAGCACGACCGTGGTCATAGGGGCGTAGGCGAGACCCATACCGAGGCCAACCAAAATAGCTCCGAAGAATCCGTAGCCGAGCGGGATCGATTTGAACACGAGTACCAGTTCGAGCGCCGTACCGATGGCGAGCGCGAGGAAGCCCTGCCGCACCAACCACGCCGGGCCGCGACGTTCCTGCATGTTGGCCGCAATCCACGCGCCAACCGTCCACGCCAGCGTGTCGGTCGTTACGTACGCAGAGGACACGAGCACGCTGCGGCCGCGAATGCTGGAGATCACCAAGGGTACGAATGCGTCAACGACGATGAACACGACGGTAAGCAAGCCGCGTAATGCCACGGTGGCCGCAGTTCCTCGTTGCAGGCGGATCAGGCCTGACGGAAACACCCGCCGTGCCGATCCAGCGGCGACAACAATGCCGACCACAGCCATGAGTACGGCCGGGATGAATCGGGTGCTGGCCAGTGCCGCCAACAGTAGGCCGGCGCCGATCGTGAAGCGAGCAATGTCCGACGCACTGAAAGGCACGACGGTATCGCCCGCGACCGGTTCGTTCTCCAACTTCGGCACCGTCGCGATCGTTGCAAGTACAACCAATGGGAGAAGGCCCAGGAAGATCCATCGCCAGCCGAACTGATTGCTCACCACACCCGCCAGCCCCGGCCCGATCACTCCCGGCACGACCCAAGCCGTTGATGTCACCGCGAACATCCGCACCTGGGCCGCCTCGGAGTAAGCTGCGCCCGATCGCGGCATAGATGATTGGTGAGCTGGCGCCGGCGCCGAGCCCTTGAAGGAACCGCCCCACGATAAGCAACCACATGGTCGGGGCAAGCCCTCCGACGATCAGCCCGATCGCGAACAACACCACGACCGACACGAACGGTCTGCGCAATCCATAGCGATCGGCAGCAGGGCCACCAACCAAAACTCCCACGATGCTGCCCAGGAAGAACAGGCTGAACACCGCGCCGTACCCGGCACGACCGAGATCCTTGGCGACGTCCGGAAGGATGGTTGACACCGCCAAAGACTCCGACGCGAACAACGTGATGGTGGCTACCAGCCCCGCCGTCAACCCCCGCCGACTCGGACTCCATACCGAATCACCCGGGTCACGCATGGTGGCAGGCTAAAGCGTTGGTCAGTGAACTGCATCGACCTTGTAGCGTCAAGGCGCTATGGAACTCAGCGCAACTGCGGTACGGGTATCGATTGACACCAAGGCTGGGGGAAGGATCGCATCGATCCAACTACGCGGTCACGAACTGCTGGTTACCGAGTCGAAGGACCCGATGGGGTGGGGTTCGTACCCGATGATTCCGTGGGCGGGACGCATCCGCAAGGGGCGCTTTCTGTTCAAAGGTGGCGAGTACCAGTTGCCGATCAACATGGCGCCACACAGCATTCACGGCACCTGTTTCACCCGACCTTGGGACGTGAACGACGACGGCTCGCTCGGTATCGAGCTGGGCCGCAGCTGGCCGTTCGGCGGCAGCGCCATCCAACGTTTCGACCTCACAACAAATCGGCTGCTCTGCACCATTGAAGTCCACAACGATGTGCGGTCGATGCCCGCGTCGGTGGGATGGCACCCGTGGTTTCGGCGACCCGTGTCGCTCTCGTTTGCGGCGAGCAAGATGTACGTGCGAGACGACGACTACATCCCGTCGGGCGAGCTGATCATGCCTCCGTCCGGGCCATGGGACGACTGCTTCACCGGCGTCGTGGCGCCGCCGAAACTCAGCTGGCCGGGTGGGCCGACCGTCACGCTGACCTCCACGTGCGATCACTGGGTCGTCTACGACCAACCGGCCCACGCAGTCTGTGTCGAACCGCAAACCGGACCGCCGGACGCATTCAATCTCGCACCCGAAATCGTGGAGCCGGGCAAGCCGCTCATCGCCTCCATGACGTACACCTGGGGCTGAATTCCCGGTCCGTTCACCAGGGTGATGGGTTTGCGTTACCGACCGGTAGGCTTGCGACTCGTGTCACCCATCACCCCCGGTCCGAACGACCCGCTCCGCCTCGCCTATTTGACCTACCGGGGCAAGCCCCACGTCGGCGGCCAGGGCGTATATACCCGCCACCTCACCAAAGCACTCGTCGACCTCGGTCACCACGTGGAGGTGTTCAGCGGTCAGCCATACCCCATCCTCGATTCGCGGGTCGAGCTGCATCAAATGCCGTCACTCGACATTTGGAACGACCACTACCCCGGCCGTATGCCGTCGTACTGGGAGATCAAGACCAAGGGTGACATCGTTGAGGCCGCGCAGTTCATGACCGGCACCTTCTCGGAGCCGCTCGCGTTCAGCGTACGCATCCTCGACGTGCTGAAGAAGCGCAAGGGTGACTTCGATCTGGTGCACGACAACCAGTGCCTCGGCTACGGCATGTTGGCGGTGGAAAAGATGCTGCCGACCATCGTCACCTTGCACCACCCCATCACGCGCGACCGAGCGCTCGAAGTCGAGGCGTCGAAGACATGGCGCAAGAAGTACTCCATCAGTCGCTGGTACAGCTTCGTGAAGATGCAGGGCCGCGTCGCAAGCCGCATGCCGCGTGTGGTGGTGGTGAGTGAGAACTCGATCAAGGACATCAACACCGACATGGGCGTGAGTCTCGACCGCATGCGGCTCGTGCCGGTGGGCGTCGACCTTGATCTGTTCAAGCCGCTCGATCACGTTGCTCGCAAGCCCGGTCACCTCATCACCACTGCGTCGGCCGACGTGGCGTTGAAGGGCCTGGAGTACCTGCTGGAAGCCGTCGCCAAGATCCGCACGGAACGACCCGAGATCCGTCTGACCGTCATCGGGCGGGCCAAGCCGGGTGGCATGTCGGCCAAGCTCATTGACAAGCTCGGGCTGAATGACTGCGTCGAGTTCGTCACGGGTGTGACCGACGAGCGCATCGTCGAGCTGTATGCCGAAAGTGAGCTCGCCGTTGTCCCCAGCTTGTACGAGGGCTTCAGCCTCCCGGCTATCGAGGCGATGGCGACCGGCACATGCCTGGTTGCTACCGACGGTGGAGCGCTGCCCGAGGTGACCGGCAGCGATAACGACACCGTGCTCGGCTGCAAGGCCGGCGATGCCGAAGGACTGGCCGCCGCGCTACGACGCGGCCTGGCCGACCCTGAGCTGCGGGCGCGCATCGGTGCGGCCGGCCGTCAGCGCGTGGCCGAGCGATGGAGCTGGACGCACTGCGCGCAGCTGACCGTCGATCAGTACCGAGAGGTACTGGCCATGCCGGCCAACCAAGCCAAGCTGCGGGCGAACGGGAGATGACAGTGCCGCGACATGCCTCGTTCGGTCGCTACCGCTCCGTCTCTCTCGGACTCGCTTCGCTCGGACAATCCCGCGAGTCGCTGCCGGCATCGATCTGGTTGCTCTCTGAGTCGACTCGCTCGCTTTCATGCTGACCGTTCGGTATGAGTTGATGGACATTGCGCCGGGCGATTTGCTGCTCGACCTGGGCGCGGGGTTTGGGCGGCACGCCTACGAGGCGGCCCGCAAGGGCGCTCGCGTCGTTGCCCTTGACTATGCGCAGGGCGAGTTGGTTCAGGTGCGCAACACCTTTGGCGCCATGTTCGAAGCGGGCGAACTGCCCGAGAACGCACTGGCGGGAACGGTCCGCGGTGACGCCACCAAGCTGCCGTTCCGCAATGGCGTGTTTCAGCAGATCATCGTGTCCGAAGTGCTCGAACACATTCAGGACGACGTGGCTGTCATTGCCGAGATGCACCGCATCCTCTCCCCCGGCGGCACGCTGGCTGTCACGGTACCCACGTGGTACCCGGAGAAGATCAACTGGATGCTGTCGGACGAGTACCACGCGCCAAAGTCGGTGGGCGGGCACGTGCGTATCTATACCGCCACTGAGTTGAAGGCGAAGCTGCGCGCAGCTGGTATGACCGTGAAGGGCCAGCACCACGCCCACGCATTACACAGCCCGTACTGGTGGCTGAAGTGTGCGGTCGGCCCGAGTAACAACGATCACCCGATGGTCGCCAAGTTCCGAAAGTTGTTGGAGAAGGACATCATCGAAGGCCCCCGCTCCACTCGGCTCGCCGAGAAGGTGCTGTCGCCGGTGATGGGCAAGAGCTACGTGGTCTACAGCCGAAAGCAGGCGAAATGATCCCCCACCTACCGGGTGTGCTGAGCGCCTCTGAGGTCGAAGAGACGGCCGAGACCATCACGACACTGCAGCTGCCGAGCGGCATGATCCAGTGGTACCCGGGCGGGCACGCTGATCCCTGGAACCACGTTGAAACGGCAATGGCTCTTTCCGTGGCCGGCCGATGGCATGAAGCCGAGCTGGCCTATCAGTGGTTGATCGACAAGCAGCTGCCCGACGGCTCATGGCGGAACTACTACCGTCCCGACGGTTCCATCGAGGATCACAAGCTCGATACCAACGTCATCGCCTACATCGCCACCGGCGTGTGGCACCACTGGTGCTCCACCGGTGATCGCGGGTTTGTCGATCATCTTTGGCCGACGGTGCAGCGCGCCATCGACTTCGTACTCGAACTACAAACACCGCGGGGCGAGATCATCTGGGCCCGACACACCAACGGTCGGCCGTGGTCGTACGCGCTGCTCACCGGATCGTCGTCCATCTGTCATGCGCTTCGTTGCGCCGTGGCGCTGGCGCAGTTGGTTGAAGACGACCGGCCCGACTGGGAGTTGAGTGCGGTGACGCTGGCCGACGTCATTCGCACCCAACCGTCGGCCTTTGAGCCAAAGAACCGGTGGGCCATGGACTGGTACTACCCGGTACTCGCCAACATCATCACGGGGCGAGCAGCACAGGAACGGCTCGCGAAAAAGTGGGACGAGTTCGTGATGCCCGGCAAGGGAGTTCGTTGCGTCAACAACGAACCGTGGGTGACGGCATCGGAAACGGCCGAGTGCGCCATGGCGTATGCCGCGGCCGGCCAGACCGAGGTCGCAACTGACCTTCTGCTCTGGACCCGCGCCCACCGCCAGACCGACGGCAGTTACCTCACCGGCCTGGTGTACCCCGACGTGATCTCGTTCCCCGATCAGGAATGTTCGGCCTACACGGCTGCCGCAGTCATCCTCGCCGCCGACGTGTTGAGCCGGGCCAGCGCCGCCAGCGGCCTGTTCCTCGGGGAGCATCTTCCGCCAGTTATCGATGAGGCGGCCGAACTTCCACTCTAGATCTTCCACCGATTTGGAAGTTAGCGACTACTCTTTCCATCGCTGGAGTCGCCGACACGAGCGAGGGGGAGCAGATGACAACCATTGCCGATGTTGCCGCCCATGCTGGTGTGGGCGTCGGAACAGTGTCGCGGGTGCTCACCGGCAACCCCCAGGTACGTCCCGAAACCCGAGCCCACGTACAGGCCAGTATCGAAGCACTGCACTATCGTCCGTCACGATCCAGTGCCAAGCGATCGACCGAGAAGACCGGTTACGTCGGCGTGGTCGTACCGTTCTTCGACACGCCGTCGGTGTACCCGAGAGTGCGCGGCATCGTCAGCCGCCTGCAACCCCACGGTTTCAACGTGGTGCTTTTCAATCTCGACACACCCGACCTGGCTCGCAAGACCATGGCCGAGATCCCCTACTCGACCACGCTGAGTGGTCTGATCGTCATCTCTCTGCCGCTGCTGGACGACGAGATCGAGCGGCTCATCTCGGCTCGTTTCCCCACCATGCTGATCGATACCCGGCACACCGGCCTGCCCAGCGTTACCGTCGACGACTTCGAGGGCGGACGCCTGGCCGCAACCCACTTGTTGTCGATGGGGCACGAGCGGATCGCGTTCGTTGGCGAACCGATTCACAACCCATTCGGCTTCGTGTCCAGTCGGTATCGCGAGGAAGGTTTCCGCACCGCCATGGCTGAAGCCGGCGTGCCCGTGCGGGCCAGCTACGTGCGTCATGCCGCTCATCTGCGCACTGCGGCCCGTCAGCAGGCCAACCAGCTTCTTGGGTTGACGGAACGACCTACTGCCGTCATGGCCGCCAGCGACATGCAGGCCCTCGGGGTACTGGAGGCCATCACGGCCGCCGGGCTTGAGTCGCCGCGTGACGTCTCGGTCATTGGTTACGACGATATCGACTTGTCATCGCACGTTGGCCTTTCCACCATCCGCCAGCCGCTCATCGGCACGGGTGAGCGCGGCGCCGAACTGCTCATTGAGGCCATTGCCTCCGGCCGCGGGAGCGCCGAGTACGACGAACACCTCGCAGTCGAATTGGTCGTGCGAGCAACCAGCGGCCCGCCCCCCTCGCCCACCAATCTCTCTCAACGACACCGAAGGACGGCATGATGGCGAAGCGATGGGCTGACACGGCGGTCGTGTATCAGGTCTACGTCCGCTCCATGGCCGACGGCAACGGGGATGGCATCGGCGATCTCGCCGGCATCCGTAGCCGCCTGCCGTACCTTGAGCAGCTCGGCATCAACGCCATCTGGCTCACGCCCTGCTTCCCGTCCCCGCAGTTTGATCACGGCTACGACGTAGCCAACTACTTCGACATCGAGCCGGCCTACGGTGATCTTGCGTCATTCGACGCGTTGGTTGCAGATGCACACAGTCACAAGATTCGGGTGCTCCTCGACGTGGTGCCAAACCATTGCAGCTGGGATCACGAGTGGTTCAAGGCTGCCCTCACCGCGACGCCTGGTTCGCCCGAGCGGGACCGCTTCTTCTTCCGGGACGGCAAGGGACCCAACGGTGAAGAGCCGCCGAACAACTGGCACGCCGTTTTCGGTGGCACGGCCTGGACACGCATAACCGAACCCGATGGCACGCCCGGCCAGTGGTATCTGCACACGTTCGCGGAGCAGCAGATCGACCTGAACTGGTCGAACCAAGATGTCATCGATCACTTCGACAACATGCTGCGATTCTGGTTCGACCGTGGGGTCGACGGGTTCCGCTGCGATGCTGTGGTGCCGGTCGGCAAGGCACCCGGGCTGCCCGATGCGCCGCCTGTCCCGGCCGGTACTCCCCCGACCGATGTAGCCGGACGAAACCCGTTCAGTATGTATCGACCCGAGGGACACGTGGCGTGGAAGCACTGGCGCCAGGTTGTCGACCGTTACGAACGAGAGCACCCGGGTCGAGAGCTGTTGCTGGTGGCCGAGGCCTACACGCCGGGGCGACCCGACATCCTGCTCGAATACACCAACCCCACCGAGTTCCATCAGTGCTTTGCCTTTGACCTCCTCTTGGCCCCGTGGATCGCGAAGTACTACGTAGCAGCGGTTCGCGACAATCTCGACGCCCTTTCGGCTGTCGGCGTTACACCAAGTTGGACCATGAACAACCACGACGCCCAGCGTGGCGTCACTCGCTACGGCCGCGCCGATGCCGATCAGCTCTCGTCGTTCACGCAGAACAATCTGGTCAACTCACGTGAGCCGGTCGACCTTGTGCTCGGCACGCGCCGGGCCCGCGCCGCTATCATGCTCATGCTTGCGTTGCCGGGCACGGTGTATCTGTACCAGGGTGAGGAAATGGGCTTGCCCGAGGTACTCGACATTCCCGACACCGCCCGCCAGGACCCCATCTTCGCCATGACCGACGGCAAGGAGATCGGCCGTGACGGTTGCCGCGTTCCGCTCCCGTGGACCAGTGACCCCGCGGGTTCGTTCGGCTTCTCGCCTGCAGCCTCCACCGGCGCCGCGTGGATGCCGCAACCCGCCGATTGGGGAATCTACGGCGCCGACCGGCAGGCTTCCGATGCCGCCTCAATGCTGGCCCATTACCGCCATGTCGTGGCCACCCGCCACTCGCTCGGCCTTGCCAACGGCCCGTTGGAATGGATTATCGAGGACCACCCGACCGTCATCGCCTTTGCGCGTGGCGACGTGTTGGTGGCCGTCAACTTCGGTCCCGACGATGTGCTGCTTGACCACACCGTCACCAAGGGCCGCTCGGTGCTGGCATCGTCGGTACACGGCCATCACAATGCGCAGCGGCTGTTGTCGAACAGTGCGGTCTGGCTGCGCTGAACAACAAGGGCACCGGGCCTTTCGACCCGGCGCCCTTCGAGGGGATTCAGCTACGGATGGCGAGGCCCGTTTCGCCGTCGAACACATGGAGCTTGTCGACGTTGACCACGAACGTGCCGATGTCGCCCGGCTTGAGTTGCGTCTTGGGCTCGACGCGAGCGACGAACATGCCGCCGGCCTCACTGTTGGTCCCGGCGACCCGGGAAGCGTCGATCTTGCTGTAGAGAATGACCTCGGAGCCGAGACCTTCTCGCACTTCGACCTCACCACGGATGACGTCGTTGTCGGGAGCCTGGATGGCGGCGTCGCCAATGTCTTCGGGGCGGATACCGACCGACACGTTCTTTCCATCGTGGTTGCGCAGCCCTGGCCGCTGGACCAAGAGCGTCGGCGAGACACGAAGCTGCTGTGAGCCGAGTGTGATGTAGCCCCCGTCTCCTTGCAGATGCAACGTGCCGGCAAACAGGTTCATCTGCGGGGAGCCGATGAAGGATGCGACGAACACGTTGTCAGGGTTGTCGTACAAGTTCTGCGGTGAGTCGACCTGCTGCAGCACACCGGCCGAAAGCACCGCCACCCGATCACCCATGGTCATGGCTTCGACCTGGTCGTGGGTGACGTACACGGTGGTGGTCTTGAGCTTTCGCTGCAGACGGGAGATCTCCGAGCGCATTTGCACGCGCAGCTTGGCGTCGAGGTTGGACAGCGGCTCGTCCATGAGGAAGCAGGCAGGCTGACGAACAATGGCACGACCCATGGCCACGCGCTGACGCTGGCCACCGGAGAGTTGCCCGGGTCGACGGTCGAGGTTCTCCGTCAGTTCGAGGATGTCGGCAGCCTCGTTCACGCGGGTCTCGATCTCAGCCTTGTCCAGCTTGCGGATCTTGAGCGGGAACGCGATGTTGTCACGCACCGTGAGATGCGGATAGAGCGCGTACGACTGGAACACCATGGCGATGTCACGATCCTTCGGCTCGAGGTCGGTGACGTCGTTGTCCCCGATTTCAAGCTTGCCCGACGTAATCGACTCAAGCCCGGCAATCATGCGCAGCGCCGTTGACTTGCCGCAGCCCGACGGCCCGACCAGCACCAGGAACTCACCATCCTCGATCTCGAGTGACAGCTTGTGCACGGCATGGAAACCGTTGTCGTACACCTTGTCCATACCGTCGAGTGTGATGCTTGCCATGTGCTACTCCCCCATTGCTTGCTTGTCGGTCTCGGCGCTCGAAACTGCCGGAATCTTAGAAGGCTATTCCCCTAGTGACGAATGTCATGCTACTTTAGGCGCTGGAGTCTTCCAAGAGATTCCATGAAGTTCCACAACTGCTGCGGATCCTGCAGTTGTGCTCAACCACCTGGCGTTCGGGATGTCCCCGAGGGCCGACTTTCATGAGGGGGAGTCACGCAATGAAGCAACGCAAATTGCTCGTGCTCACGACCGTCACCGCTGCGCTCATTGCAGCCGGTTGCGGAAGCAGCAAGAGCACCACCACGGCAGCAACCACCGCTGCAGCAACGGCCACCACCGCCGCAGCGACAGCCACAACCGCCGCAGCAGCTCCGGCCACGACGGCCGCACCTGCAGCCACCACCGCGGCTCCGGCCGCAGGTGACAAGCAGCCTGCTGGCAGCCTGCTCGGCACCGAGATCAAGTGCGACGGACAGTTCAAGGGCAAAGAAGTGCATATCTTCAGCCCGGTTCGCGACAGCGCTACCGACCCGGCAGCCACGCGCCTGCGTGACGGCTACGCCCCGCTCGAGAAGTGCACCGGCGTCAAGGTTGTCTACGACGGCACCGACCAGTTCGAAACCGAAATCAAGGTCAAGATGGCCGGCGGTAACCCGCCCGACGTCGTCGACTTCCCCCAGCCGGGTGGTCTCCTTGACCTCATCACCAAGGGTTCCATGAAGGCGTTCCCCGACACCCTGGCCAAGGCCGTCACCACCGAGAACCTCGACGGTTGGCCGCAGCTGGCCACCGTTGGCGGCAAGGTCTACGGCGTACCGAGCCGTGCCAACGTGAAGTCCCTCATCTGGTACTCCCCCGCCATGTTCAAGGAAAAGGGCTACGAGCTGCCCAAGACCTTCGAAGAAGTCAAGACCCTCTCGGACAAGATCGTCGCTGACGGCGGTACGCCCTGGTGTGTCGGTATCGAGTCCGGTGTCGCCACCGGTTGGGCCATCACCGACTGGTTCGAAGACTTCATGCTGCGCATCAACGGCCCCGAGGTCTACGACCAGTGGGTCCAGCACAAGATCCCCTTCAACGACCCGAAGGTAAAGGCCGTTGCTGACGCCGTAGGTGCGTTCGTGAAGAACCCGAAGTACATCGGTAGCGAGAACGCGGTCAAGGCCATTGCCTCCACCAAGTTCCAGGAGGGCGGCTTCCCGATCCTCGAGAAGAAGTGCTACATGCACAAGCAGGCGTCGTTCTACGGTGGCATCTGGGCCAAGGGCACCAAGATCGGTCCTGACGGTGACGTGAACTTCGCGTACTTCCCGTCGCCGGCTGGTGGCAAGAAGTACATGCTCGGCGGTGGCGACCTCATCGGCGCCGGTACCGACAAGCCCGAGACGTTCGCCGTGCTGGCGTACACGAACAGCGCTCAGTACCAGAGCGATACCGTCGCCGCTGGCGAGACCGGCCTGTCGACCCGCAAGGACTTCGACACGACGCTCATCAAGGACCCGAACCAGAAGGGCTGGGCCGACCTGCTGAAGAGCTCGGACGTGTTCCGCTTCGACGGTGCCGACATGATGCCGGCCGCAGTTGGCTCGGGTTCGTTCTGGAAGGAAGCAACCGCATGGATCCTCGGTGGCAGCACCGACGACATGCTGAACAACATTGAGAAGTCCTGGAAGTAGCGGTGCAGGCGTAAAGCACGCCTGAGTTGTACTCCTGAATATGCAACACCGGGTGCCTGCCAGGCTCAGGCCTGGCAGGCACCCGTCTTTCTGTACTGTGTAGAACAAGCCAAGACCTAGGGGGGCCTTGATGGGTGACGTGTTATCGACTCTTGTGACGATTGTTCTGGGGCTTGGGGCACTGGCCTTGGTGCTGCTGGCCTTGTACGGAATCACTATCAAGTTGCCCGGCCGATGGCGTGAGCGAGCCCAGGTCGGCGTGTTCCTGCTGCCCGGTCTGTTCGCGATCTTCATCGGTCTGTTCGTGCCGGCTATCAAGACCATCTACCGGTCGCTTCTCGATGACAAACTGAAAAACCCCAAGTTCGTCGGGCTTCACAACTTCAAGGAAATTCTCACCGACAAAGGCGGCCGACAGGTCGTCATCAACAGCATCACCTGGGTTGTGGTTGGCACTCTCGCTGTCGTCGTGCTCTCCATCACGGTCGCCCGATTCGCCGACGGCATGAAGGGCGAACGGATTGCCAAGTCGCTCATGTTCATCCCCACCTGCATCTCGCTTGCCGGGGCCGGCATCATCTGGCGCTTCGTCTACGCGGGCCCACCCATCAAAGTCGGCTTGCTGAACTCCGTCACCAAGAGCATCGGCCTGCCAACCAACCTGGGCGGCGACGGCGACCAACTCTGGTTGACCGAGCGGGCGCTGGGCAGCATCAAGCCTCCGGTGACGGCCCCCGGATTCAACACCTTTTTGCTCATCGTCGTCTTCATCTGGGCGAGCTCTGGCATTGCCACCGTCATTCTCTCCGCTGCGATCAAGGGCGTGCCCGAGTCCCTGATTGAGGCCGCAAAGATGGATGGGGCTACTAACCGCCAGGCGTTCTACAAGGTGACGCTGCCCTACATTCGCTCGACCATCATCACGGTGGCGACGCTCACCGTCATCGCCGGTTTCAAGGCCTACGACATCGTGGCGGCCATGACCGGCGGAAACGCCGACACCTCCACCATCGCCAATGAGTGGTACGTGAAGTTCTTTCTCCAGGACAGCGAGGGCTACGCCTCCGCGCTGGCCGTTCTGATGTTCATTCTGGTTATCCCGTTCGTTGTCATTAACCGGCGTGCACAGCGCCGAGCTGAGGAGTTGATGGGCGCATGAGTTCCGCACTCGAAGTTGCCACGCAGACCCCCGGAATCACTGAAGCCGTCAAGGGCCTCAAGCAGGAGCCCATGGGTCGCTCCGTTGCGGCGTCCGTCTCGGGTAAGGGTGGGCGCATCATTGTGTACATCCTGGTTTTCTTGTGGACCATCCCGACCTTTGGCCTGCTGTCATCATCCATCCGTCCCGAGTTGGCGGTGAAGACCACGGGTTGGTGGAAGATCTTCACCAAGCCGCAGTTCACGTTCAGTAACTACTCAAGCGTGTGGGGGTCCACGAAGGGCGGCGACAACCTCGGACACTTCTTCGTGAACTCGCTCCGCATCACGATCCCGTCGGTGGTCATCTCGGTTGGTATCGCTGCGCTCGCCGCCTACGCATTTTCGTGGATGGATTTCAAGGGCCGCGACTGGACCTACGTGGCGGTCATCACCATGCTGATCGTGCCTCTCCAGACGGCCATTATCCCGCTGCTCCGACTCTTCACGGGCGGTGCTCATATCGGCACGTTCACCATCTTCCCCAACTTCCACCTGACCAACTCGGTCATCACGATCTGGGTCGCTCACACCTGCTTCGGTATGCCGTTCTGCATCTTTCTGCTGCGCAACTTCATGTCAGCGCTCCCGAAAGAAATCATGGAGGCCGCCAGGGTCGACGGTGCCGGTCACCTCACGATCTTCCGTACCGTGGTGCTGCCGCTGTCGCTTCCGGCCATTGCCTCGCTGACCATCTTTCAGTTCGTCTACATCTTCAACGACCTGCTCATCGGCAAGGTGTTTGGCGGGACCAAGAACTTCCCCATCATCGCCAAACTGGTTGAGGTTTCCGGTACTCGCGGACAGTCGTGGCACCTGCTCACCGCAGCGGCCGTTATCTCGATGGTGCTTCCGCTCATTGTGTTCTTCTCGTTCCAGAAGTACTTCGTGAAGGGCCTGCTCGCCGGCGCCGTCAAGGGCTGACCTCACCCGGCTTTCTTGCAGCCGACAATCTGTTCATCATCGGGCGCGTTTCTTCGAACGCGCCCGACCATCCCTAGGAATCACCATGAGTAAGCATCCAATCAACGTCGACGAACTGGTCGACTCCCTCACCCTGGCCGAGCAGGTGTCGCTACTGGCCGGACGCAACATCTGGGAGACCGAAGCCATTGCGCGGGTCGGCATTCCGTCGATCCGCGTCAGTGACGGTCCGGTTGGCGCCCGCGGCACCGACTTCAACGGACCGGCATCGGTGAACACGCCGTGCGGCACCTCACTCGCGGCAACGTTCGATCCCGACGCTGGTCGAAGAGATCGGCCATCTGCTCGGCAAGGAGACCCGGGCCAAGGGCGCCCGCGTGCTGCTCGCGCCCACGGTCAACCTGCATCGCACCCCGATCGGCGGCCGAAACTTCGAGTGCATGAGTGAAGACCCGTACCTCACTTCCGAGACAGCGGTTGCCTACGTGAACGGGTTGCAGGCCGAGGGTGTAGCCGCGTGCATCAAGCACTATGTGGGCAACGACACCGAGTTCGAGCGCAATACCATCGACTCCCGCATCGACGAAAAGACGCTGCGCGAGATGTACCTGGTTCCGTTCGAAGCCGCTGTGGAGGACGCTCACGTGCAGTCGGTCATGACGTCGTACAACCGGGTAAACGGCACGTGGGCGGCTGACGAGAAGCGGCTGCTGGCCGACGTGTTGCGTGGCGAGTGGGGCTTTGACGGTCTGGTCATCAGCGACTGGTTCGGCCTCAACTCCATGAAGGAAGGCCTCGAGGCCGGTTGCGATCTGGAGATGCCCGGCCCCACCCGCCATCGCGGCCAGGCCTTGGTCGATGCCGTCGAGCGAGGCGAGGTTTCGCGCAGCGACGTACGAACCGCCGCTCGCAATGTGCTGGCGCTGCTCGACAAGGTTGGCGCCTTCGCCGACGGCGGCCCCGGCCCGGAGACAACCCGCGACCATCCCGAGGACCGCGCCCTCGTGCGGCGAGCTGGCGCGGCGGGCATGGTGCTGCTGAAGAACGAGGGCCACACGCTACCGATCGTGTCGGCTCCGGCTCGTCCGAAGGTACTCATCGTCGGCCCCAACGCAGCCAAGGGCGAGAACCGGGGTGGCGGCAGCGCGCATGTCAACGCCACCCACCTGGTTCACCCGCTTCCCGCGCTCACCGAGCGCTTCACCGCCATGGGTGTCGACGTGCTCCACACCGCCGGTTGCGCCATCAACAAGCGACTGCCCGAGCTGGACCTCGCGCTGTGCGGCGAGGTTCGCCTTGACCTGTTCAGTGATCCAGCTGATGCACTGTCCCCTACAGCCCCTCCGGTCACGTCGAAGGCGATTTCCACCAGCCGTTTCATGTGGTTCGGCGACCCGGCCACCGGCAGTACGCAGCCTCCCGAATTCGGCGCCCGGCTCTCCACCACCTTCACGCCGGATATCGACGGTACGTGGCAGTTCGGCGTCAGTTCCGTCGGTGATGCCACGATCCTCATCAATGGTGAAACGGTTCTTTCCAACGCCGACGTTGCGGTCGGTGGCGGTTTCTTCGGCCTCGGAAAAGGCGAGGCGATCGTTGCACAACACCTTCAAGCCGGACGCGCCTACGACATCGTCGTGACCCTGCAACGACCGCGAACTGACATGTCCGTATCCGGCCTGCACGTCGGGGTACAGCGGCCGGTCATCGGTGATCCGATCGAGGACGCCGCCACCCTCGCCAGCGAAGCCGATCTGGCCATTGTGATCGTTGGCACCAACGACGACTGGGAATCCGAAGGCTGGGATCGCGACACCATCGATCTGCCCGGTCGCCAGAACGAGCTGATCGAACGCATCGCGCTGGTCACGGGCAAGGTTGTCGTCGTGGTCAACGCCGGATCGCCGGTGGCCATGCCGTGGCTCGACCATGTTGCTGCGGTCGTGATGGCCTGGTTCCCCGGCCAGGAGTTGGGCGACTCTCTCGCGGATCTGTTGTTCGGCGATGTGGAACCGAGCGGTCGTCTGCCGGTCACGTTCCCGAAGCGCCTCGAAGACACGCCTGCGTTCGAGCATCATCCCGGTCGCAACGGCGTGGCCGACTACGCCGAACGACGCCTCGTTGGTTACCGCTGGTACGACACCGTCGGCCGCGAGCCGCTGTTCCCCTTCGGCTTCGGCCTGGGCTACGCCGACGTCGAGATCACCGACGCAGTGGTCCGATCGTTGCACTCGATCGATGTCACCCTCACCAATCACTCTGATCGTGACGGCCTGCAGGTCGTGCAGGTCTACGCCCACCGACTGCATCGCGAAGGCGTGCGGGCCGATGAACCCGACCAGAAGCTCGTCGGGTTCGCCAAGGTCGCAGTGCCAGCCGGGGCAACGGTCACCGCTCCGGTCCGTCTCGATGCCCGTGGCTATCGAGAGTGGAATGAGAGTACGAACGACTGGAACACCATTCCGGGTCGTGTACAGCTCCGGGTCGGACTATCCAGCCGAGATGTGCGGGCCACACTCGAGGTCACGCCGTAGGGTCCGCCCACGGCCATATCGCCATGACTTCCTCCACCGTCACCACCGTCACCACCGTCACCACCGCCGCCCCCCAAACCGAGCCTGTGCTCGCATCGCGCTCCAGCGTGCTCCAGAGTCGATTCGACCGTCGTTGGCCCGACGTGGAGCGACGTCTTCGCACCGTCTACGGAAACACTGTCGACGCAGTGCTCGCCCGTCTGAACCAGCAGATCCTCGACGCGGTCGCCGATCGCAGCGAAGCACTTTGGATTCTTGATCACCAGCGCGAAGCAAACCCCGAGTGGTTCCAAAGCCCAACCTCTCTCGGCTACGTCTGCTACACCGACCGCTTCGCCGGCACACTCGACAAGGTGCAGGATCACCTCGACTACCTGGGCGAACTTGGTGTCACCTACCTGCACCTGATGCCGCTGCTGAAGTCACGCGAGGGTGAAAATGACGGCGGCTACGCGGTTGCCTCGTACGAAGAAGTCGATGCTCAACTCGGCACCATGGACGATCTCGAGGAGCTCGCCGACGCACTGCACCGGCGCGGTATCAGCCTGTGCATCGACCTCGTCGTGAACCACACGGCCAAAGAACACACCTGGGCAAAGGCCACCCTTACCGGGGATCCGAAGTATCGCGATTTCTACTTTCTGTTCCCCGATCGCGTACAGCCGGACCAGTACGAAAAGACGCTGCGCGAGGTCTTCCCCACGTTCAAGCCCGGCAACTTCACCTGGCTGCCCGAGCACAAGACGTGGGTGTGGACGACGTTCAACGAGTTCCAGTGGGACCTGAATTACAGCAACCCGCGGGTGTTCGAGGCGATGCTCGGCGTCATCCTCAACCTCGCCAACAAGGGCGTCGACGTCGTGCGGCTCGACGCAGTTGCTTTCTTGTGGAAACGCCTCGGCACCAATTGTGAGAACCAGCCCGAGGTGCACGAACTGCTCACCGCTCTTCGAGCCCTCGTCGGCATTGCGGCGCCAGCCATGGTGCTCAAGGCCGAAGCTATCGTATCCCCGGAAGATCTCGTGCCCTACGTCGGTGCCGGTGACCCCGAACGAGTCGAATGCGAGTTGGCGTATCACAACCAGTTGATGGTGATGTTGTGGAGCAGTATCGCCACCCGTGAGGCGCGGCTGATGACCAACGCGCTCGATCGCATGGGCACGATTCCCGAGCACGCCGCATGGGCCACGTACGTGCGCTGCCATGACGACATCGGATGGGCGGTCACCGACGAAGATGCCGGCTCAATGGGTTGGAGCGGCTTCGAACACCGTCGCTTTTTGAACAGCTTCTTCTCCGGAACGTTTAAGGGATCGTTCGCACGCGGTGCGCTTTTCCAGGTGAATGAGCTGACGGGTGACGCGCGCATCTCCGGGTCGGCGGCCGCGCTCTGCGGTGTCGAGAAGGCAACGGCGGAGAACGACCCCGTCGCGCTCGACGAGGCCCTTCAGCGCCTTGAACTGCTCTACGCCGTCGTGATGTCGTATGGCGGTACCCCATTGCTTTACATGGGGGACGAACTGGCCCTGCCAAACGACGCTCACTTTGCCGACGATCCCAACCATGCCGATGACAACCGTTGGATGCACCGTCCCTTCATGGACTGGAAGGCGGCATCGCGTCGCAGCGTCCCCGGTACGGTGGAACATCGGGTCTTTCACACCTTCGCCAAACTGGCCGCAGCCCGCGCCATCCGACCCGAGTTGCACGGCGGCGCAACCACCGCACTGCACCGCCTGGCTGACCCGCGCCTGTTCTGCTTCTCCCGCAAGCACCGCCAACGCGAGCCGTTCTGGATGGTCGGCAACTTCGGTGACGACATGCTGACCATCGCCGAGACCTCCGTCCCGAGCTGGCAGGGGCGAGCCCACCGCAGCGTGCTCCTCGGTGGCGGGGCCGACCGCTCTACCACCGGCTGGGTGTTGCCGCCCCGCTCGTATGTGTGGTTGGTAAGCGAGTGAGTTTCCGGCTCCTCACTCGGCCGGGACACCCCACGTTTCTCGACCTGCCGCTTGACGAGCCGATGATCGACTGGACCCACGAGCGACTCGTGAGTCCGGTGCGCGGTCTCCATCGCCATGTGGTCGTCTTCGTTGCCTACGGCGATGACATGTATGCGCTGAAGGAGCTGCCCGACAAGGTCGCAGAGCGGGAATACCGCAACCTACGTGAGTTGGTGGAACGTGACGTTCCCACGGTTGATGCCATCGGCACAATCACCGGCCGCACCGACATTGATGGCAACCCGCTCGAAGGCATCGTTATCACTCGACACCTCGACTTCTCGCTGCCTTTCCGGGTGCTTTTCAACCGCACCTCACTCGCCGACGGCGCTCCCCTGCTGCTTGACGCGCTGGCCCAACTGTTGGTGCGGATCCATCTGGCCGGTTTCTACTGGGGTGATTGTTCGCTCTCCAATAGCCTGTTCCGCCGGGACGCCGGGTCGCTCTCGGCCACGTTGGTCGATGCCGAGACGGGCGAGCTGCACGACCGGCTGTCAGAGGGGCAACGCAAGTACGACCTTGAGTTGGCGCAGTTCAACGTGGCGGCCGAACTGGCCGATGTAGCGGCCGAAGGTGGCTTCGAAGACGCATTCGATCCAGCCGAGATCGCCGAGGATCTGCTCGGTCGGTACCAGGCTCTGTGGAACGAGCTCACCGCCACCGAGATCATTGCCGGAAACGACAAGTACGCCATCGAAGCCAAAGTTCGCCGCATCAACGAACTCGGCTTCGACGTTTCGGAGATCACGTTGGAGGAAGCACCGGGCGGTTACCGAATGCGCTTCGAGACGGCGGTCGTGGAAGCCGATCATCACCGGCGCCAACTGCAAGCGCTTACCGGACTCGATGTGCAAGAGGGACAAGCCCGCCGGTTGCTGAACGACGTGCGCGGCTACCGGTCCTATCTGGAACGCAAAGAAGGCAAACCGCTCTCGGAAGCCCGAGCCGCCATGCGCTGGCTGCAGGAGATTTTCGAGCCGGTCATTAGCGCGGTGCCCCACGAGCTGCACGGCAAGCTCGAACCGGCCGAGATATTCCACCAGGTACTGGAGCACCGCTGGTTCATGTCGGAAGCCCTCGACAAGGACATCGGCACCGCCATCGCCACGCAGGACTACGTGGACAACGTACTCCGAAAGCTCCCCGAAGAACACCATGCCGCAGCCGATGCCGAAGCCGAGCTAGGAGACCCGTGACATGCCTCGTTTGCTCGCTACCGCTCCCTGAACTCGGACTCGCTTCGCTCAGACAATGCCGCACGCGCGACCACGCGGCGTAGGACTCGGAGGCTTCCGGTGTGGGAGAGTTCGGTGAAGTCGCCGCTTCGTAGTGCCGGAAGATAGATGTCCTCGTAGGGCGGGCGTCCGCCGTCGGCGGGGTCGGGGAAGACGTCATGGATAGCCAGGAGACCACCGGGCGCCACGTGCGGTGTCCAACCAGCGTAGTCGGCGCGGGCGGGCTCCACACCGTGGCCGCCGTCGATGAACACCAATGCACACGGCATCGTCCAGTGTTTGGCGACGACAGGTGAACGGCCGACGACGCCAATGACGACGTCTTCAAGGTCGGCGGCAAAGATCGTGTGGCGGAAGAACGGCAGGGTGTCCATCTGGCCGACGACCGGGTCGACAAGGGTGGGGTCGTGCCACTCCCATCCGGCCTGATTCTCCTCGCTGCCTCGATGGTGGTCCACGGCGAACAAGACCGTTCCCGCCGCCCGCGCCGCAGCACCAACCCACACCGTGGAGCGACCGCAGTACGAGCCGATCTCCACGAACGGCAGACCAGGACACGCCGATGCCGCCAGCAGCGCCGCCGCATGCAACGCGTCGCCCTCATCGGGAGGCATGAAACCGGTCGCACTCAGCGCAACGTCGCGCCAGGGTCTACGCGTCAAGGTCACAGGGCGCATTCTCTCCCACGACAGCCGGAACCGTGTTGTCTCCGAAGATGAAGCGATCGAACAGGTGGAACTTGGCCAGCCATAGCACGCCGAAACCGGACAGGTTGGCCACGCTGACGGCCCACGCGTGGGGCGTAGCCCGATAGGCGAGCCACGCAAAAATGGTGGAGAGGAACAGGCCGCAGAACGACATCACCCAGTACGGCGCAACCTCGCCACGAAACGAGTGCTGCCCCCGTTGCCGTTCCCAGACCCAGTGGCGGTTGGCAAGATAGCCGGGCAGCGAGACAAGGGACACCGCAACAAGATTGGCGGGGGCACCGTGCCACTCCCATCGAGCGACCAACAGCCACAAAAGTGCTTGGGTGGCAAGCGTCCCGACCAAAGACACGCTGGCAAAGCGCAGCAAACGGCTGAATTGCCAGCCGCGTAGGAAGCGCTGCGAAGATACCATCCGCCCAGTCTTACTCGGCCAGCTGTCTCCGTGCCGATCCCGGCTCTCAGCGATTACGATGCGCCCGACCGATTCTCTTCCCCCAAGCGGTCAACGGAGCTCTCGTGAATGAACAAGCTGCACTCGACGCGCTTGTGGACCTGCTCGATCTCGAAGTGATCGAGGTCAACATGTTCCGCGGCACTTCACCCGATGAGAATCGGCAGCGCGTGTTCGGTGGTCAGGTGGCGGGCCAGGCGCTCGTGGCTGCTGCCCGCACGGTTGACAACGGCAACATCCACTCGCTGCACGCCTACTTCCTCCGCCCGGGTGACCCGCTAGTGCCGATCCTGTACGAGGTCGATCGCATCCGGGACGGGAAGAGTTTCACAACTCGCCGGGTCGTGGCCATCCAGCACGGCAAGGCGATTTTCAATATGCAGGCCAGCTTTCATCACGACGAGCCTGGCCTTGAGCATCAACTCGACATGCCGATCGTGCCGGGTCCGTTGACGTTGCCCGACTTCAGGACCCGGATGGCACCGTACAAAGACCAGATCGGCGCCTGGTACGACCAGCCCCGCCCGATCGATACGCGCTACATCGGCAAGATGCCGGTGGAACGAACCGGAAGTCAAGAGCCTTTTCAGCGGGTGTGGCTGAAGGCGGCAGGCAAGCTGCCCGATGACCCCGTGCTGCACGCCTGCATCCTGACCTACGCCAGCGACATGACCCTGCTCGACACCACGATGTTGCCCCACGGGATGACCTTTTGGGATGGTCGGGTACAGATGGCCAGCCTTGATCATGCAATGTGGTTCCACCGCCCGTTTCGCGCTGATGGCTGGCTGCTGTACGACCAGCACACGCCGTCCACGTCGAACAGCCGTGGTCTGGCCTACGGGTCGATCTACACCCAGGACGGCCGGCTTGTCGTGTCCGTCGTACAGGAGGGCCTGATCCGAGTTACGGCCTAGGCGACCGTCAGGGAAGACGACGACGGCACGTGTCACGACTTCGCTCCCGGCGACCCGGGCCGCCAGCAGTTCTGTTTGAGTCCATCAGGGCTAACGTACAGCCTGAACTCACCAGCCGTGTCGGCTGATGTGAACCGTGACTGTGCGTTAACCCGTATGAACGCAAAACAAAACATCGCAAGCGTCCTGCGACGGCTCTGCCTCAAGGCAGAGAAAGAACGACTTGCTCAGCAGTTTCCTACGCCGTGGACGGCTCGACGGGCGGCTCGGTCGGTGCGGGTGTGGCCGTCGTCTCCGGCGATGGCGGCAAGGGCGCGCCGGTGGTTGGAACGGCCGCAGCTGCGGTCGTGATCGGCACGGGTGCCGTGGTGGGGGCAAGGGTGGTTCGGGCAGTAGAGGTCGGCTGAGCGGTTGTGGCGGGCAACGTGACGGTCACGATGACTTGCTTGGTGGGCGCCGTGGTACGACCAGCCACGAATCCGCCAGCGGTCCCGGCCAGCAAGAGGGGCACCACCCACCAGGCGCGGCGCGACGGAGCAGCCGGAGCACGACGGTCCGACACGGTGATGAGTTGCAGGGGTTCGGCACGACCCCGTTGTGCTTCCGCACGCAAACGTGAACTCACAACCTTCCACCGTAGTCGTCAGGTACCCGATGGAAGGGGTATGCCATGCCTAAGGTGGTGGCATGGCCGGTGAGACCTCAGCAGTGGTGGGAGTGCAGATTACCGATCAGACGATCCGAGTGGCCCGTTTGGAGTTTCGCGATTCCCCCCGGCTGACCGACGCGGCTGAATTGCGACTACCGGCCGGAGTCGTGGTGAACGGTCGGGTGCAGGACGAGCACATCATTGTGCAGCTGCTCCAACGGGTATGGCAGCAGATGACGTTCAACTGGGAGCCGGTAGCGGTTGCGCTGGGCTCGCCCGACGGCATTCTGCTCCAGCTTGATCTGGAAGAGGACAGCAACGAAACGATGTCGTTGCTGACCGAAGTCGGTCCAGCCGCTCTTACCGAACAGGTTGTCACGCAACTGGTACCGAGCCATCACGCCATCCCGCTTGTGGCGGTGGCACTGCGATCCAGCGTTGACCGCATGACATCACTGCTCGACCGGGCAGGTTTCACAGTTGCATCGATCGACACGACACCGTCCGCGTTGGCGCGCACCCAACCCGACTTCTGGCAGTCCACGCAAGACCTTGCGCTGCGCTACCGCGACACCAGCGGCATCTGGTCGGTGAGGGTCGGCTCCACCGTCCACGGCACGATGCGAAACGGGGATGGCAACGACGGGCCACCATTGTTCGACGCCGTTGGGCTTGGCGCCGACCACTCCTTCGTGGCGGTGAGCGACCTCGCCGCCGTCGAGATCTCCGACCGGCTGTCGGCCCGGTTCACACCCGCCCAGTTGGCAGTAGCCGTCGGTGCCGCGCTCGGCAGTGCACCCGATCCGCTCGTGCCAGTGGACCTTCGCCAGGCTCTTCCACTCGACCGTGGTCGGCAGAATCTCGCGCCGGCCGAACCAGGCGAAACATGGGTCGTCGAGCTGCTGGTGTCGGCGGGCGAGAACGCCCCAACTCGGCGACGGTGGCGGCGATGAGTTTCTCCGTTCTCGTCACAGCGGTTGATGGTGATCGCGAACTCGATCTCGTCATAGAAGTTGCCGATGCAACGACAACAGTCGGACAACTCGGCCTCGAGCTCGGCTTGGGAGACGCTCTCAGCATTGATGGGCGCCTCGTCGAGGCCGATCTTCCCGTGACCGCGAGCGGTCTGGTTGCGGGGAGTCGTATTGGTCGCTCTGGCGCGCTTGCCTCGGCGCCAAATGTTGTGGCACCCGTTGTGACGTTGTACCAAATCGGCGGCCTTGCGGCAGGCGGCTCCGTCGACCTTCCGCCCGGGCGCCACGCCCTTGGATCGTCAGGACCCGCCCGTTCCGAACTGCAACTCGGCACGGTCGCGGCGCCGCGACTTCACCTTGATGTGACGACATCGGGCGAAGTGTCGTTGATCACCACATCGGTCGATCGGGTGGTGGTCGACGGCGTCCCGGTGCCCGAAGTTCGGGCGCTTCATCCAGACAACATCATCGATGTCGGTAGCGCATTGTTCCGGGTGGCTCCGTTCCCGACGGGTCGGCGACGTTTCGGCAATGCTGAGGGCCGCATAGAAATCAACCTTCCTGGGGCTGTCGAGGCCACTGCGCCGCCTGAGTACGTCACGCCACCCAACGTCGACAGCCTGCGTCGTCGTGAACGAACGGCACTGCAGCAATCAAGCCATCCCGTGCACGCCACCTTCCGCGCCGACCTTGCCCGCGCTCATAAATCGGCCACAACTCGCGCTCGCCGGATGCACGCCGATACTGGCGAGCTTCGCCAAGCAGTCCGGGTGGCCAGCCCCGACCTTTGGACGCGACGCTCCGATGTGCCCGTGCAACTCGGCTACGGCGACATCAGCTGGACCGACGCGATCGCGCCCGGCAGCCAGTCCCCCGATGAACTCTCGGGCGTGCTCAGCCGCTTCTCACGGTTGCCGTCGGTTCCGCTCGCTGCCGACCTGAGCGACAGTGGCCTTCTCACGTTGGCCGGCCCCCGCCATGCACTGTTGTCAGTCGCTCGCTGGATCATTGTGCAATCGGCCAGCCGGACCGATCCCGCATCACTGTCGTTAAGTGTTGCGTCATCGGCGCCCGGCCTATGGGAGTGGACGAAGTGGCTGCCGCACTGTGCGGCTATCGGCAGCGACGTCGAGTTGATCATCGCCGACGGAACAGCCATCACCACGCCCCCGCATGGCAAAACCCGACTCGTCGTGCGCCTCCTCAGCGAACTCGAAGCGACCCGCTCCACCACGCCCGTCACCCGGATCGACGCCGACGGCCATATCCACCTCGATGGCGTTGACGGTCTGGCCACCGGACTGAGCGAATCAACGGCATTGGCCTGGGCCCGATCACTCGCTCCGCTGGTCGTGGCCAGCACGCCTTCCACCGAGCCGCCAGCCCTACGACTCGATCGCGTCTGCGGACTCACCGAGGGCGACACCATGCCCGACGACATTGTGAGTCGCTGGCGCACCACCGTTGCCGCGGGCACCGCGCTCGTCCCGTTCGGTGCCGACAGGAACGGACTGGTTGCGCTTGATCTGGCGACGACGGCTCACGTCGTGGTCAGCGGGCCGGCCGGATCGGGCCGAAGCACCGCGTTGGCCAATCTCCTTTTGTCGTTGGCGCTCAATCACCCACCGGACTCGGTCGAAGTAATCGCCATCGACGCGGGCAGTGAGGGCACCTTCGATCGTCTTTGTAACGTGCCTCACCTCCGCACCTGGATCGTCGGCCTTGATGACCTCCGCACCACCGACACCCTTGAGCGACTGGCGAGCGGTATGTCTTTCAACGGCGTGCGCATCAGCACCCGACGTACCGTCGTCTTTGTTGATGATGCAACTACCTTGGCGGCGGCCGTGCCTGGCGCAGCCGCAGCGTTGGCGAAGCTCGGTCAGCAGTCCGTCGGTGGCCCGCACCTCATACTCGCCACCCGTCGCCCTGAAGGATTGTTTGCCGCCGGGCTACTCCCGTCGGGCGCCGCCCACCTCGTGCTCGG
This sequence comes from uncultured Acidimicrobiales bacterium, assembly GCA_963791625.1. Classification (GTDB taxonomy): domain Bacteria; phylum Actinomycetota; class Acidimicrobiia; order Acidimicrobiales; family Ilumatobacteraceae; genus JANMCE01. The sequence goes on along the minus strand of CAWBTA010000007.1, from coordinate 122,548 downwards.
ACCCGAGGATGATGCTCGCACCACCCTCGGCACTATCGAGCTCAGCGACGCGCCGTGGCGTGTCGGCCAGGCGCGTTGGGCCGTGCCGGGCAACACCCCAACCCTCGTGCACGTCGCGACGGTGGGCCCCGGCGAAGCCGATGCGGTAAAGCCGGTCGTCACCCGCCCATTCATCTCCGCCCGCCATACCACCGGGCCCGCCGCTCCCCGTCTCCACCCCGACCCCACACCGTTCATCACCGCCATCCGTCACGCTGCCCGCAGCGTCGGCGTCACCCGCTGACGTACTTCGGCCGTCTCCCGGTAACTGTCAGCTCGCAGCCCACCCGCGCGTAGCACCCCCTTCATTCGCGCAATACGGCAAATACAACGACGCGTTTGACCCAGAGCGGTGTCTATGCGCGAATGATTTGTGCTTTTTGCGCGAGTCAGCTCGGCGTGTTCAGCGGCGCGCTCCGGGGTGATGCGAACCGGATAACGAGGCGAGATGAAAGTCACCGCAAAGCGGAACAGGACAAACAGCTCGACACGCAAGTCCGGCTGTCGTCACGCGTCCGCGGACGCGTGACCCGACCTCACGGCCGAGGACAGCGCACGGCCCCTCAGGCGAGTTCGAAGCGGATCAGATGGGCGGCGGGGTCGCTTGATACAAGCGTGACGCGCACAGCGTCACCCGGTCCGGCGTTCGGGGCTGGCACCTTCGCCCACACCGGCGGGTCGGCGATCTGAATGGCTGCGACGCCGCGCTCCACCGACGTCACGACCGCGTCGAACACCTCACCCACCCGGTCAACCAGTGTCACGGCCTCCACCAGGTCGATAGCAGCGCGGTCGAGCTTGTGGCCGACCGATTCGGCTCGCTCCATCACGGCAGGCAACTCAGCCAGCGTCGCCAGCTCGGCCGCATTGGGCGCGAGGCCCGACGTGAGTGCCACCACCAGGTCGAGCACGTAGCGGTCGGCCAACCGACGAAGCGGCGCGGTGGCATGCGCATACGAGTCGGCAATGGCCGCGTGCCATGGCGTGTTGGCCGAGTCGAACACGCTGTAGGTGGCTCCCCCGCCGGCACGACGAGCCTGAAGCAAGAAGGCGACGTGCTTCGGGTTCTTCGGGTCGAGCGTGCGGTTCAACTCCCGAAGCGTCTCACCCTTCTCCCACACGATTCCCAGCGCACGGGCGGAGTGATGGAGCGCACCAATGGCACCGCCATTCGGTTCCTCCATGGTGCGGAACAGGCCGGTGTGGGCATCGAGCATTGCCCGCGCCACCGCGAGGTTGGCGGCCAAGGACATGCCCGAGTTCTGGTCCTCGCTCTCTTTACGCTCACGAGCCACCAGACGCAAGCCACCGGGTGCAGTCGAGTCGGTTTCCACGTCCTGCTCCGGGAAGTCGACGCGTGACGCTCCACGCTTGTCCTCGGCGTCATGGATGCGACGGAACAGCTCCGGCAAAAGTGCTCCGTACTCGGCCGCGGTGGCCGTCTCGTAGGCAAGCTTGGCCCGACTGCGAATGACGGCCCATTCGGCTGTTCGCAGCGTGGAGCCTCCGTCAGGGGCCACCAGCACGGTGAGCAGGATGCAGGGCCGATCAACGTTCGGCAGCAGGCTGGCCGCGTTCTCACAGAGCACGGGTGGATACTGCGGAGTGCGTCCGTCAGGTAGGTACACCGTGGAACCGCGCTTCCACGCTTCGGCCTCGATCACACCCCCACGGTCGACGAAGAAACCGACGTCGGCAATGGCGTACGAAAGCACCAAAACGTTGCCCTCGGCCGCGATTGAGAACGCTTGGTCGAGGTCGACGCTGGAGGCCGGATCGAGCGTTGCCATGGGCAAGTCACGAGCATCCCGGCGACCCTCGGTCGTGACCGGGCGGGACGCGGCCTTGTCGGCCGCTTCCAGCACATCGGGCGGGAAAGCGGTCGGGATCGCGTATTGCGTCCGCAACGAGTCCAGTCCTGCTTTGAGCAATGCAGTGGCGTTATCGTCAGCTCGCACTAGCGGCGAGCACCCATGAACATGCCCTTCAGGGCGTCCCAGTTCTCGATGCAGTGTCCGGCACCGAGCACGACCGACTCGAGCGGTGCTTCCACAATGCGCACCGGCACGCGGGTCTCTCGTTCCAGACGGGTGTCGAGGCCGCGCAGCATGCCACCGCCACCGACCAGGTTGATGCCGCGCAGCAGAAAGTCCTGCGACAGTTCAGGTGGCGCTTTCGACAGACAACGCACGACGGAATCGACAATGGCGACCACGACTTCCTCGATCGCTTCGCGCACCTCCAGCGGGGTGAGCGTGACCGTCTTCGGCAGGCCCGTCATGAGGTCGCGCCCGCGCACCTCGGCGTAGGTCTCATCGGGAGTCGGGTCGGCCGAGCCGATCGCAACCTTGATTTCTTCAGCCGTGCGCTCGCCAATGGCAATGCCGTATTCGCGACGCACGAACGACTGGATGGCCGAGTCGATGTCGAAGGAACCGACGCGCACCGCTTCGAGCGCCACAATGCCGCCGAGCGAAATACACGCCGTCTCACTAGTGCCACCGCCGATGTCGATGACCATGTTGCCGATGGGCTCTTCGATGGGGAGCCCGGCACCGATGGCCGCGGCCATGGGCTGCTCAATAAGCTGCGGATCGGCAGCACCGGCTCGCCGAGCCGCTTCGGTGACGGCGCGCTTTTCCACCTCGGTGATGGCCGACGGTACGCAGATGACGACGCGGGGCCGGTTGAAGCGGGACACGCCAACTCGTTGCAAAAGCAACCGAATCATTTTCTCCGTTACGTCGAAGTCGGTGATCGCGCCGCCGCGCAGCGGACGCACCGCCACGATGTAACCCGGCGTACGGCCGATCATCTGCCAGGCCTCATGGCCGGTGGCAAGCACTTCGCCGCTCTGACTGTTGAGCGCGATAACCGACGGCTCGTTCAGCACGATGCCGCGTCCCTTGGCGTACACCAGCGTGTTCGCCGTCCCTAAGTCAATCGCCAGATCCCGAGCCACTACGAAGCATCCACCGAGGTCGGTCGCACAGGCTCGATCGCGTGGGAACCAAGTCCCCAATCCTGTCCGCCTTCCCAGCTTTCCTGCTTCCAGATCGGTGCCGAGCGCTTCAGCGCGTCGATACCGAATCGGGCCGCCTCAAACGCCTCTGGCCGATGGGGAGACGACACGGCAACCAGCACCGATGAGTCACCGAGCTCCAGCTTGCCCACCCGGTGCAACAAAACGATGCGCCCGAGTGTGGGCCACGTTGCCCGAGCCTCGGCGGCAATGGCTTCGAAGGTGGGGACGACCTGCTCCTCGTAGGCCTCGTAGATCAGGTGCTCGACGCCATCACGGAACGCGCCCGTGCTGTCGGCCGCATGGTCACGCACGGTGCCCGAGAACAGCACGACCGCCCCGCAGTTCGGCTGCACGCACCACTCGTACACTGCGCCGACAGGGAGCGGGTTTGAGGTGAGGCCGCACCATGTGTCGCCGGAGGGAGGAACTTGCACGAAAGCATCGTAGCGACCCGACCACCTCGGAACGCTAACCCCGCGCGGACAACAGAGCGCAACCACACAGTACGATGCTGCGTCGTGGAGGGCGACGAGGAGTTTGACGACGATGCAGCGACCTCGTGGTCGCCTGGGCCGCCACCAGACCGCGTGTGGCGTCACCCGTCTGAGATCCACGCAAGAGTCACCACGCTTGAGCCGGAATCGGCAGTCGGATTCCCATTCCGAACCCTGGTTGCGTCGTTCGGCGTCGCACTGGTTGTAACCGTCATCGCCACCACGGTTGCCATCGTTGTGGTCTCGGGCCGTCAAAATAGCCGGACAGCCCGGGGCACCGGATTCGGCTATCCGGTCACCACGATCAACGAGCAGCTCGAGCACCTCTACACGCTGGTGGTCGAAGACGGCAACGGCCGCCGCTCCATTCCGGCCCTCGTGCTGGACGGGCTCGGCACCATCGTCACCAGCCTGGCCGGGCTGAACAAAGCCCATTCGGTTTCTGATCCGACCGATGCAAGCAGCACGGCAACGAATCTTTCCGTGAAGAAGGCCACGCAGAGCCAACTGGCCGTCGTGCAAGGTTCGCCTCACGCTCCGCTCTCGCCGCTCGGCAGCTGCATGCGCCTCAAGGTGGGCGCCTCCGTCCAGGTGATGACCGCCGACGGCTCGACCACCGGAGACATCTCCGCCCTCGGCATGGTACAGCTGGACGACGTGAACGAGCCGAGTACGCCCGTCGTGATCGTGCGCACCGCCGGCTCGCTCGACGCTACCAACTCCGTCCTGTGGCAGGACGGAAAAATCGTGGCGCTCGGCGTGCGCCGACAGAACGACGGTCAGCTGATCGCTATTCCTACCGATGTAGCCATCGGACTGGCCCGCGCCGCGGCGGACGACGGCGACAGCGCCATGCCCTGGCTTGGTATCGGCGGTATCGATGCACCGCAAGGGGTGCAGGTGGACAACGTCACCGGCGGCTCGCCGGCCGATCACATGCTCAAAACCGGTGACATCGTGATGGCCATCGACGGTCAGCCGGTGACGTCGATGTGGTCACTTGCCGTCACGCTCCGCCGTTACTCGGCCAGAGACACGGTGGAGCTTCGGGTCATCACCGCCGGTCAGACCCACAACATGAAGATAACGCTCAGCGCGAAGCCCGGCGTCTCAGGATCTGTCGGAACAACAACGAGCTCGCCAACGCAACCACTGCCCCCAAACCAATAACACCACCAAGCGCCAGTTCCTGTTTGCGCTTCGGCGTGAGCAGCGTCCACCAGCGAGCCTCGGTACCGGCCACGTAGGCCTGCTCGTTGGTTTTGCGCGGCTTCCAACCGGCCAACTTCAACCGGTCGTTTGCTATCACCCAGGTGGACGACGCGTACGGCAACAGCCCGGGCGGAACAGGGCCCTGCTGAAACTTCCACTGCCATTCGGCCAACCGTCCGGCGACTGCCGCGGGCAGTCGCAATCGGGGTCGGGCACCGGCCAGGGCGCGAACCGTCTCACCCGGCACCCAACCATCCGGCGCGACATTGTACGGCCCGTCCAGGCGTTCACGGCGGGCCAGGTCGATGGCTGATGCGAGGTCGTCCATGTGGAGGAATTGGGCGGGCGGGTCTTCCTCACCAAGACGGGCACCAGCCGCGGCAGCGAGCGAGCGAGCGATCCATCCGCCGTCATTGTCTCGGCTGAGGGTGAGACAGGGCCGCAACACGGTGGCCGTACGGTCGGGCCGCTCGTTCACCCAGTCGGCCAGCAGTTGTTCAATCTGGGCCCGCTGTACCGCGTAGGCGAAATCGGGGTTGGGGCGTAACGGAGCGTCCTCGGTGAGCGGGGCCGGGTTGTTGGACCAGGCGCCATAGACGAGGGCCGATGACAGTCCGACGACATGATCGACCTCGGTAGCCAACGACAGCAGCCGACGGGCACCACCGACGTTGTCACGCTCGCTGCCTCGCGGTCGCCACTCGGTGTCGTCCACAAACATGAGGTGGATCAGCACCGTTGCCCCGGCAAGCGCTGACGCGAGGGACTCGTCGTCATCAACCGGAGCGCTGTCGATGGTGCGGACCTCGAAAACTCCGGGGTCGTTGGACAGGGCGCGCACGACGCGTTGGCCGAGGGCACTCCGGGCACCGGTGATGACCACCACGTCGCCCAGCACCAGCTGTTTCGTCATCGTCGTCATCGTCACCTCCTGGTCGCGCCCGACATCTTGACCGATCCGGGGCATACCATGCTGAGCGTGAGCGACGAACATCCGGATCGAGACCCCTTCGGCGGCAATCCCTTCGGCGCGATGCCATTTTTCGGTGATCTGGCCCGCATGATGCAGTCACAAGGTTCGCTGCACTGGGACTCTGCGCGCCAGTTCGCCAACTCCATCGCAGCAACCGACGGCGAAACCGGCAACATCGACCCGACCGTAAGGATTTCCTACGAGCACCTCTCGTCACTGGCCGACATGCACGTCCGCGACATCACCGGGCTTGAGCTGACCAACGACGGGCGCCCCGTGCGGATCCTGCCGGTCACCGCGGCGCAGTGGTCGCAGCACTCCCTCGACGCCTACAAGCCCCTCTTCGAGCATCTCGCCACATCACTGCATCCGAGCAAGCTGCCCACCGATGACACCGACCCCGACCCGACCGCGGCGATGATGCAGGGTCTCATGTCGATGATGAGCCCCGTTATGCTCGGCATGGCCGCTGGCTCGCTTGTAGGTCACCTGTCGCAACGGTCCTTTGGGGACTACGACCTGCCCATCCCCCGTCCGACATCGGATGAGATCCAGGTGGTGTCAGCCCGCATCGATTCGTTCGGCGAGGACTGGAGCCTCGATCAGGAAGGCCTTCGGTTGTGGGTGTGTGTGCATCAGCTCACCAGCCATGCGGTGTTGCGGGTGCCGCACATAAAAGAAGCGCTCTCCGACCTGCTCACCTCGTACGCGAAAACGTTCCGGCCCGACCCCGATTCGTTGGCTCGTGCCCTTGGCGATCTGGAGGACGGCAGCGGCGACCCAACGCAACAGCTGCAGGCCGTCTTCAGCCGACCTGAACTGCTACTCGGCGCGGCCACCACGCCCGAACAGCAGGCACTGGTGCCCCGGCTCGACGCACTGGTGGCGGTCATCGTGGGCTACATCGACCACGCGGTCGACCTCGCTGCGGCTCGACTCATCGGCCCCGGCAGCGCAGTGTCGGAAGCGGTTCGCCGTCGTCGGCTGGAGCCCTCTCATTCCGACCAGTTCGTCGAGCAACTTCTCGGCTTGCGAATCGGGCGCGCGCAGGTTGACCGGGGCGCGGCGTTCGTCAAGGGGGTGATCGAGCGCGAACCGGAGAACCTGTCGATGCTGCTGCAGTCCGCCGTGAACCTCCCGACACCAGCCGAAGTCGATGCCCCCGGTCTTTGGCTAGCCCGCCTCTCCCTCACCGACAACCCCGACTGACGCCCTCTACTAACGGCTCGGCCGCGATGATGGTGGTCGGTCGGCCGTTGCTTTGGGCGAGCGTTTTGGCTTGGTGGATCGACCTAACTCCTGCGCTCGGCGTTTTGAGATTTCCTGGCGGGAACGAGCCAGAAGACCGACGCGGTGCTGCCCCCGCTCGCGGGCTACTCGGGTGCCGAGCAGGAACGACACCAGACCGGCAACGGCCAAGAGACCAACGCAGAGCAGGCCAACCCGGGCGGGCAGGTGAATGACGACCGGCACGAATGCGGCCGCCACCCAGGCCACCTGAAAACGCGTTTCGAAGCGAGCGAACGCCCGGCCGCGGTTGGCTTCGGGCGCATCTCGCTGCACGATGGCGTCAAACGCCAAACGTCCTACCGACGCCGCGACACCGACGGCGGCCGAAAGCACCGCCGCTCCGGCTTTCGAACCATCCAGCGCTACCAGCAGACCGAGGAGCGCGACGCCGCCGAGACAGCCAGCGAGCATGGTCTCTTCTTGCAGTCTTTGGCGCAGCTTGGGCGCCAGCGCGTTGCCGGCGAACGCGCCGATGGACGAAGCTGCGATCACCACACCGAACCACCAGACCGGCGTGCCCTTTTCTCGCAGCCAGAACGCCATGTGAAACGACAGGAAGCCAACGGTGGCGCGCACGACCGCCATGGCCGATGCCGCCAGCGCAATACCGATGGAGCGCAGCATCGCCTTCTCTTCCGGCTCGATGCGGTGTTCGGCCACGGCCCCGCCGGGCAGCTTGAGGCCGTAGACGGCCGCCAGCAGGAACAAGACCGACGCCAGGCCCAACACCGGTTTGCCGGTGTGAAAGATCGCCCGCAGGCCGAGTGCTGGAACGGCCACGGCAAGACCGCCGATCCCCGACAGCAGGCCGAGCTTGGCGTTGGCCTCCACCAACTCGTCTTCGCCGCGCACCACACGAGGTACGAGCGCACTTTTGGAGATGGCGTACGTCTTGGACAACACGAGCACCAGGAACGCCTGAGGGAACAGCCAGTTCGACTGGAGGTGGCGGATCATCGAGGCGCACAGCAGTGCCCGCAGGAACGCACCGATGGTCACCATCCAGCGACGGCCACCCTGCAGCCGATCGAGCAGCGGCCCCATCAGCGGCGCGACCACTGCGAACGGTGCCATGGTGAATACGAGGTACAGCGCAATCTTGCTGCGAGCTTCTCCCGGACCGATATCGAAGAACAGCGATCCGGCCAGCGCGATGGCGACAGCTGCGTCGCCCGCTGCGGCGGCTGTGTGGGTACGGGCGAGGCGAGTGAAGGCCGAAATCAACAGGCGTCGCTCGCGCTTGGGCAGGGGCGGCTCGGTGCGAAGGGGCTGCCAGCCGCTCGTCGCGTTCTCCGTCACGTCCTTATCGTAGAAGTTGGTTGAGGATCGCGCGGTCCTGCTCGTAGGTGAGCAGGAAGAGCGCCTCACTGGGGGCGAGCCAGCGCACCTCGTCCACCTCGGTGTTCGGTACGAATTCGCCCTCGACGACGGTCATGCGCCAGTAGGTGACCCGCTTGTTCCTGGTGGCATCCAAGGCGTACTGCACCTCAACCGACGGTCCACTGACCGAACAGCGATAGCCCGTTTCTTCCCATACCTCGCGCTGCGCGCACGTCTGGAGATCGGCGTCGGTGCGGTCGAGTTTGCCTTTGGGCAGGGTCCAGTCGTCATACATGGGTCGATGGGCGACCAGCACGAGCCCGTCGCGTTCTACCACTCCTCCCGCGGCTTCGATCACGGTCACGGCGCATCACGATCGAGGGCTCGTCGGGCCTCGGCGCGGGCCAAGTCTCGACAGATCTGCTGGGCGTTTACCTGCCCGCCGCACATGCGTTGCCATTGGCCCTCACCGCTCAGCGTCCACGAGCCGGTATCGTCGGCCAACTGCGCTTCGAGCACCGCCGCGATGCGTCGTTGGTGGGCTTCGGCCGTCACCGGTACCAGCACTTCGACGCGACGGTCGAGGTTGCGTCCCATGAGATCGGCCGAGCCAATCATCCACAGCGGCTCGTCACCGGGCGACCCGTGACGGAACATGTAGACGCGAGAATGCTCGAGGTTGCGACCCAGAATAGAGCGGACGCGAATCGTTTCCGAGAGTCCGGGGACACCTGGCCGCAGGCAGCTGATGCCGCGCACGATGATGTCGATCTGTGTCCCGGAAGCGGAAGCGGCATAGAGCGCCTCAATGACTTGCGGGTCCGTGACCGAGTTGGACTTGATCAGGATCCGCCCTGCTGGTCCGAACCGAGCTTCCTGGTCAATGAGTTCGAGCAGACGCGACCGCAGGTGTTCAGGTGCCACCACGATCTGGCGGTAGTCGGGCACGCGGGAATAGCCCGTCAGATGGTTGAACAGCTGACCCACATCGTCGGCCAGGGCTGGGGTGGCGGAGAACACGCCGAAGTCCTCATAGAGACGAGCGGTGGAAGCGTTGTAATTGCCGGTGCCGAGATGCACGTAACGACGGATGCCATCAGCCTCCTGGCGCACCACCAGAACGCACTTGGCGTGGGTCTTGAGCCCGACCAGGCCGTACACCACGTGAGCGCCCGCCTGTTCGAGCATGCGGGCCCAGGAGATATTGGCCGCCTCGTCGAAGCGGGCTTTCAGCTCAACCAGCGCCACGACCTGCACGCCGCGTTCGGCGGCGTGGGCAAGGCTGCGCACAATCTCGCTGTCGCCGTTGGTGCGGTACAGCGTCATCTTGATAGACAGCGTGAGCGGGTCGTCCGCGGCCTGACGGACGAACTCACCGACGGTTGACGCGAATGAATCGTATGGGTGGTGCACCATGACATCGCCCTCGGCGATGACCGAGAACATGTCCCGACCATTGTCAGCTGCTTCGGCCAACCGGGCCGGCACGACCGACCGCCACGGTTCATCCCTCAGCTCGGCGCTGCCGCGGGCCGCCAGCCGGAACAAGGCGCTCAGATCGAGCGGACCGTCATGGCGCGACACATCGATCAAGCTCAGGTCGAGTTCATCGCACAACAGATCCACGACGCGGTTCGGCATCGACCGGTCGACTTCGAGACGCACCGCGCGCCCGAAGCGGCGGCGGCGCAGCTCCAGCTCGACGGCGGCAAGTAGGTCTTCGGCTTCACCATCGTCGGTCTGGTCGCTGTCGGCGTTGCGGGTGACCCGAAATGACCAGTGCCCCGCCACATTCATGCCGGGGAACAACACGGGCAGATGAGCGGCGATGACTTCTTCGAACAGCACCATCCGGGTGTCGCCCGGTGCCGGCACCAGGCGGGGCAGGGTGGCCGGAACCTTCACCCGGGCGAATCGCTCCTCGCCCGTGATCGGATCGTTGACGAGCACGGCAATGTTGAGCGACAAGCTTGAGATATACGGAAACGGATGGGCAGGATCAACGGCCAACGGAGTAAGAACAGGGAAGACCTGATGCTCAAACCACTCGGAGAGTTCGGCCCGCTTCTCGTGGGGGAGGTCGTGCCAGGACACCAGTCCGGCGTCGAGTTGTTGGAGCGCCGGATGCACATCATCGAGCCACAGGCGTTCCTGATCGGCCACGAGCGCAGTGACCCGCCTGCTGATCTCATCGAGCTGCTCCTGAGGCAACCGGCCATCGGGCGAGCGCGAGGCCACCTGGGCAGCGGCCTGGTCACTGAGGGCGGCGACGCGCACCTGGAAGAACTCGTCGAGATTCGATGAGAAGATGGCCAGGAACTTCACTCGCTCCATCAGCCGCTGTTGCGGGTCGGCCGCCAGTTGGAGGACGCGACCGTTGAAATCAAGCCAGGAGTACTCTCGATTCAGCAGCCGGTTGTGCGACACGGACTATTCAGCGTCCTCCGGCAAGCCAAGGTCCCACTCGAGCGCAATGCCTTCGCGCTCGGCGTCACGCACGACACGCTCACGGTTGCGGCGAAATTGCGGGTCGTCGCGGGGAAGCAGCACCAGGCGGGCCAGCACACGCGTGCGGAACTCCTCCACGATGGTGCGGTCACCGAACTCGCTGTAGACCTCCCAGTGGGGCGCAACCGGCCCGAGGTACACGACGCGGGCATGGGCACGAGGCGCAGCGGAGGGATCTACGGACAACACGTTCGACATAACCAGACATTCTAGGGTGAAGGTTCTTCCAAAGTTCGGCCCAGAAGTTGCCCGGCGCCAAGAAAGGTGCAAACTTTTGGGAACCAAACAGGGACCTCAGCAGTCAAAGGTCATGGAGTTCACCCACCACAGTGGAACTTGAAGCGGGCGGCAACACCAACGCTTTCAAACCCCCCAAGGGAGATGCCGTGTACGAAGACGAGCAGGAAAACAGCTGGATGGCGCAGGGAAACTGCCGGAATCATCCGCCGACCGCGTTCTTCCCACCCGATGGGGTCGGTGTCGAACGGGCCAAGAAGGTTTGCGTTGACTGCCCGGTCGCCAAGACGTGTCTCGAGTACGCCTTGGAGCACCGGATTGACCACGGCGTGTGGGGTGGCACCAGCGAACGCGAACGTCGCCGCATTCTCAAGTCACGTCGGCTCGTCGCACTGTTGAAGTAGCCGAAAACGGCAACAGGCCCGGACCGCTTGGTCCGGGCCTTTGACTCGTTGGCGGTGCTATTCGGGTTTGGCCGTCTTGGTTTCGTCGTCTGAGGTGCCTTCGGCGATGCCCTTTTTGAATTCCTTCTGGGCCTGGCCGAGGGACTTGGCCAGCTTGGGGATCTGGGAACCACCGAAGATCAAAACGACAATTCCGAGCACGATATAGAGTTCGGCGCCATCAAGAAATGCGAGCATGGTCTTAGGTTACCACTCGGTCCGAAAAGGAAACGTCGCTTCCCGGCGGAACTCACGCCGTGGCGACGCGTCGACCGGTGAGGGCCCGTTGCCGGCGGATGCGGCGACGTTCACGCTCCGAGAGGCCGCCCCATATGCCGAACTTCTCACCGTTGGCGAGGGCATACTCGAGGCAGTCTTCGCGGACGACACAACCACGGCAGACTTCTTTGGCCTCACGGGTGGATGCACCGCGTTCGGGGAAGAAGAGATCGGGGTCGACGCCCAGGCAGTTCGCATTGTCCTGCCAGGACCGTTCGTCACGCTCATTGGATTCGTATCTCATAAGGGGCCTCCTGCTGGCCGCCGGCGCCCGGACCACACGAACCAGTACGTCAGGTTCGAGTGACTGTCACCGTTGTAGTTACAACGATGTCATTGTCTCCTATCACACCCTGTTTGCGCAAGGGTGGATTTGAATTTGTGGCGAAATGACTACTTGCCGCGCGATTTGCTCTTGCCCTTCTTTCGCTCGTCCATGGTCGTCGCGTCGGGCCGCCCGAGCACTTCGGCACCCAGCCAGACCAGCCCCACCCGTCCGATATCAACGGCGATCTGCGTTGGTCCGCTCACGAGAATGCTCGGGCCGCCATACTTCGCCGCGGCCCTACGAACCATTTCCTGAGCCAAACGGACATCAGCTTTTTGCTTGTCGAGCCACCACGGATCTCGCGTCTTGTCATGGTTGCGGTAGCCGAAGTCATGAAGCACGCACGCGGCAAGATCTACGTTGCCCGTCACGACCCCGCCATCCGAGCAGCCGTCGGAGGTCCAGTTCAGTCCCTCAGCCGCAACGACGTGCGTCTGCACCAGCGTCTTGTATGCCATGAAATCTCCAAGCGACAACCGCCCGACGCGTTCGGCCAACGGCTCCATCTCCTGCAGTTGCCCCAGCTGCTCGAGGTCGCAGGTGCATTTCTTCTCGGCAGCGATGAACATCTGTTCGGCTTTCGCGTAGGCCTGGTCGGCCGCACGAATGTCGTGTTCGCAGACGTCACGTTCGTGTTGCAATCGTCGAAGCTCGACCGGATCGGCGGTTTGGCTGGACATGGCATCGATCCAAACCAGACGATCAACAGCGTCCGCTCGTTGCGACTGTCGGAACCGCATGTCCTGCTGGATACGCTCGGCCGCCACCGCGAAGACGCGCAGCGCGGAGGCTGCACGAACATGCGCGTCTTTCAACTCGTTGCGCCGTTTCGCCAGTGCCGCAAGCCGAGCTTGGAAGACCTGTCCAGCCACGCCGTGCCATGATCCGATGATCGGAAACACGATTGATTCCAATGCCGTTGCTGCGGCCTCGTTCGCGCGCGCGTATTCGTAAAGAGCGACCGGATCAGCCGCCATGACCGGCCGCTCGCTGTGCCACAGCAGTATCGGTAGAGACGTAGGTACTCGACGCTATTTCCAGAGCACGGGCCAGCCCCATGAGCTCTTTCGTCATCGCCGCCCGAACGAGGCGCTGTACAAACGCGTCACACACGTCCGACACGTGCGGCCCAACGTGAGCGCTGGCTTTCGTCTCGAACCAGCTCGGTCGAACAGCGGAATACAGGACGCGGGCTGCGTCGAGAAGTGCTCCAGTTTGTACGTCAACGGTCGTCACACCGGAAAGTGTGCGGCTGTCCCGAGCTATCGGAAGGCGTCAGGCGCCCTTGCGGGATCGGCCCAGGGACTTCTTGTGTTCGAGGAAGTCAACCAGGACGTAGTCACCCAGGTTCTCGGGGGTAGTGAAGAACGCGCGGCCGCGGTTCATGGCGCTGATCTTTTCCACGAATGACTTCAGGCCGCGGTCGGCATCGAGCATGAAGGTGTTAATGGTGATGCCATCTCGCGTACAGCGGGCGACCTCCTTCAGGGTGGCTTCGACGGTCTCCCACACGGGCGGGTAGTTGAAGAAGACCTGGCCGCTCGGTTCGATGTGGGCAGTCGGCTCGCCGTCGGTGATCATGATGATCTGCTTGGTACCGGTCTGCTTGGCCAGCAGCTTGCGGGCGAGCGAGAACCCATGGTGCATGTTGGTACCGTATACAAAGTCCCAGCTCACCTCGGGCAGTTGCTCAGCTTTCACGATGCGTGCCACTTCGCTGAACCCGACGATGCCCATGTAGTCCCGCGGGAACTGCGACGTGATGAGCGAGTGCAACGCCAGCGCTACTTTCTTCGCAGGCAGGAAGTTGTCACGCATCGGCATCGACAACGACAGGTCGAGCATCAGCACGGTGGATGACCGCGTGAGGTTCTCGGTGCGCTCAATCTCGAAGTCTTCGGGCAGAAGCCGCACGGGTGTTCCACCGCCTTGGCGACGGAGGCCGTTCCTGATGGTGCGTTGCAGATCGAGGTTGAACGGGTCACCGAATTCGTACGGCTTGGTCTCGTACTCGCGCTCGTGGCCGACACCGTGGCGGTTCTGCTGGTGTTGGCCAAGCTTGTCTTTGGCCAACTTCGAAAACAGCTCGTCGAGTGCGTTGGCGCCGAGCGACCGGATGGCGCGCGGGGTGAGTTCGAGTCGGCCTTCCTTCTGATTGATGAGGCCGGCTTCTTCGAGCATTTTGGCCATCTCGGCCAGCTTCTCCATCGACCGAGCCGCGTCGTCACCGAGCAGGTCGCGCACGCGATCGATGTCGGCTTCGGCGAGCGCGCCCGGGTTGGTGACACCCTGCATGAGCTGTTCGAGCTGATCCATGTCGCCGAGGTCATTCATCATTTGCATCGAGTCGCTGAACCCCAGCGGGTCCTGGCCGCGGAAGTCGTAACCCTGCCCCCAGCCCATCTGAGGGAAGAGCGATTGCAGGTTCTGGCCGAGTTGATCCATCTGGAACTGGAGGTCCATGTCCTCCATTAACTGATCGGACAATTCCTTCATCTGCGCCCGTTGTTCTGGCGTCATCGAGTTCATCATGCGCTGCATGGCGGCCATACGTTGCGCCATGTTCTCCAGCAGTTCATCGAGCGTCTGCGGATTCTCGGGGAAGAACTCGCCGTGCTTTTCCATGAATTCGTCGAAGCCCGGATCTTCGCCGCGTTCGCGCCGCTCCAGCATCTGGTTGAGGTCGGCCATCATGTCCTTCATGGCCTTGAGGTCTTCTGGTGTTTGGCTCTTCATGGCGCCGGTCATCTTGTCGACCATGTTCTGCATGAGTTGCTCGCGCAGCTTCTGCAGCAACTCTTCGAACTTCTCGCGCGCTTCGGATGATGTGAAGTCGTACTCCTGCAGATCCTTGACCTGACCAGCCAGATCGGGTGGCAGCATGTCGAGTTTGAACTGACGCTCCTCCACCGCCTGCTGCGTGACTTCCTGACGCCGTTCGTCGCCCGACTCTCGGGCCTCTTTCGCCAGTTCGTCCAGCGCGGCACGTTCCTGATTGACGACCTCCCGAAGCTCTTTGGCGATGTCGTCGTACACCCCACCAAGGTTGTGATTCTCGAGCGTCTCCTGGCGCTTTTGGCGGAGTTTCTCCATCATCTCGCGCAGACCCTGGATGCGCTCGCCATTGCGGTCTTCCATGCCCTCCTGCATCAGGCGGCGCAGGGCGGCGTGCATATCGCCGTGATAGAGCAGATCGTCGGTCACCTGCTGCATCAAGTGGTCCGCGTCGAGGTCGAAACCCTTCTGGAGTCCATCCCACCGGCTGTACGAAAACCGAGATGCCATGTGGCGACGCTAACGCGCTTTTGCCGGGATTTCGTACCGGAATCCGGGCAATTCGACCGTCGGGAACATTTCCCGAGCAACTTGTGACCAAAATCTCATATCCTCACAGGATGCGAGTTCCGCGGACGTTCGTCTTTCTGGACCTCGGCGGGTTCACCAACTACACCGCCGAGAACGGCGACGACGCGTCTGGTCGGCTGCTGTCAGCCTTCCGAGCCATCGTGCGCGACGTTGCCAGCGAGCGCGGGGTGCGCATCGCCAAATGGCTTGGCGACGGTTGCATGTTCGTGTCGGTCGACCAGACCGACGCCATTGCCGCCGTGCTCGACCTGGAGAGCCGCAGCCGGGAAGCCTGTGCGCCCCTCACCCTTCGCGCCGGTATTGCGTCGGGCTACGCGCTGCTCTTCGAAGGTGACGACTACATCGGCTCGGCCGTCAATATGGCAGCGCGCCTGTGCGACGCGGCCGAGGGTTGGGAGGTTCTGATGCCCACCAGTCAGATCGAGCGCCTACCCAAAGGCGCTATCTCAAAACACCACAGCAAGATCAACCTGCGCGGCTTTCCCGATCCCATCGACGTGGTAGTCCTCACCGGCGTCGCCGAAACCACCACCCGCAACGACACCGGCGAACTCTGGACCCGCTCCCCTTTCGTCGCGTAAGACCTGCTTCGCTTCTCGCTACCGCTCGTTGCGCTCATTGTCGCTTCGCTCCGCAATGCCGCAAGCGCGCCCGCTGCTTTCGTCTTACGGACCTTGGGTCTGGCACCCTTCGGGGGTGACTGTTTTGTGGGGGGCTACTTCTTCGTCGGCTCAGGCGGAGGGGCTTGCTCCGGCGGCTGACGCGTTCTCGTGGCAGTCATCGGGACGCTTGCCAAACTCTTCTGACGGCAACGGCGCGCGAACGCAGTTTCGTGACGACCTGCAACTCTTCGCCGAGAACGGATTACATGCAATTGGCATCGGCATTGAGTGGGCCCGCATCGAACCGCAACCGGGCAAGATCGACGGCGACGCCGTGGAGCACTACACACTGGTCTTGGAAGCGGCTCATGATGCCGGGCTCTCGCCCTGGGTCACCCTGCAGAACCGCACCGTTCCGGGTTGGTTCATTGACGAGGGCGGGTTCCTTGACGACAAGTCTCGCGGCTACTTCTGGCCCCGCTACATCGACGTGGTGGCCGACGCGATCGGCTCGCTGGTAGGTGCATGGGTGCCGCTGCATGACCCCAGCATGTACGCGTCGCTCGCGTACAGCCGGGGACTTCACCCGCCGGCCAAGAAGGACCCCGAGATGCGAGCGAAGGCGTTGCGCGGTGCCTGGCTGGCGTGGCGAGACGCATGGCGGCTGCTGCGGGGCAACGGTGCTCCCGTCGTGCATTCGCTTTCGCTCGCTCCCGTGTTCACGATGGACGGCACGGTCGAGGCCGCCAAGCGCGCCCGCCGAGTAGACGAGCACACGTGGGATGTGGCCGTACGCGCCATCCGAGATGGGGAGCTCGCGGTGCCCGGTCTGTTCATTGAGGATGTGCCCGATCTGCAGGACAGTGGTGACATCGTAGGTATTGCGTACACCGGTGCCCTGGCATCGTCAGAGGACAAGCTCCGCTCCTATCCGCCCGACGGACGCAGGGGCGACGACGGCATCATGGTGTGGTCGGAAGGTCTCGCGCTCACGCTGCACCGACTGGCCGAGATGCTGCCGCAACGACCGCTCGCGATCACCTCCTATGGCGCACCAACCACCGACTCGGCGTGGCAAGGTGACGAGGCACGGCTGGCGCGCGCTGTCATCGAAGATGCCGTGCGCGACGGCATCGGAGTGGAAGCGGCGTTGTGGTCAACCGCGATCGACGGCTGGTCCTTCCAGCACGGCTTCAACCTCGCAACCGGACTCTTCGACCGTGATCGCAACCCGCGACCAGCGTTGCGATCATGGACCGGGCAGGGGTAGATGCCGCTCGGACGTTTCCTGGACGAGGAGCACTCGCCCGAGGTTCGTGATCACGTCACGCGCCTGACCGTCGCCCGGTTCGTCGGCAACACCGGTCTGCGATTTGCTCAGCCCTATCTCGGCGTGATCGGTCGCAGCCTCGGCGTGAGCCTCAGCACCATGGGTATCGCAACAAGTTTCGGCGAGTTCACCGGACTCCTCGGACCCGTCGTTGGTCACCAGCTCAATAAACGAAGCCGCCGAGCCTCCATGACGTTGTCGCTGTGCGTGCTGGCCCTCGGCACCGCGCTCGCCGGCGCAGCTCCATCGGTGGCGGCCATCAGTGTGGGCTTCGTGGTGTTGTCGCTCGGCAAGATCATGTTCGACAACGGCATGAATTCCTGGCTGGTCGAACGCACCGAATACGCCACGCGTGGACGCGTCGTCGGACTGACAGAGATTGCCTGGGCTGGTGCGATTCTGATCGGCATCCCGCTCCTGGCCGTCCTGGTGTTCGCTACCTCATGGCGCTACGCCTATGGCGCCATCGCCGTGTGCCTGCTCTTCATGGCCTGGCACCTTTGGCGTCACCTGCCCAGAGACCGGCCGACAGCTCACCTTGATGGCACCCGAGCTGCCATCGTTTGGTCGCTTCCCGCAACGGCTGGCTTCGTGTCGTTCGGTCTGGTGATGGCAATCGGTGGTTGCTTGTTCGTGTCGTTCGGATCTTGGCTGAAGGACGTGCACGGATTCTCGTCACTCGGTATCGGGGCGGTGTCCATCCTTCTCGGAGCAGTTGAGCTCCTGGCCAGCACATCCACCGTTCGGTTTACCGACCGCTGGGGGAAGCGTCGCTCCATCAGAGTCGGCGTGATAGTTGCGCTACCTGCAGCCGTGGGCCTCGCCTTCGCCGGTCACCAAGCCGCCGTTGGCTTAGCCCTCCTGAGCGTTCTGTTTCTCGGCTTCGAGTTCGCCGTGGTGTCATTCGCATCTCTTTTGCCCAGCTTGCAGCCCGACTCGCCAAGCACCGCGTTCGGTCTTGCGGTCGGCGTGGGCACCGTCAGTCGCGGAATTGTTGCAATTGCAAGTACCCGGCTCTACACCGCGCACGGCATCGGCGGGTCATCACTGCTGGCTGCCGGCATGGCGACAGCAGCTCTGGTCACTCTGAACTTCGTCACCGAACCCGTCCGAACTTCGGGATAACGCCCTTAGCTGCGGGCGCGGTAGTGAGCGCGGCCGCCGGATGCGTCTTTGTTCAAACGCTTGGACAGGTGGAGGCCTTCGACAAGGAACTCAACAGCGCTGGCAATTGCGGCTGGTGATTCGTCGCCATCGGTGAGGCCGAGGATGGTGGCACGGATGGCGGGCACCTTTTCCACCAGTGAAGCTTCCTCGACCGAGGTCACATCTTCACCAGTCTGGAAGATGAGGCCGTCCTCGAAAGCGAGAATGACGTCTTTGTATTCGGCCGGGGTGACCCGCGCCTTGAAGACCGTGAGCACTGCCTGCTTCACCATGTTTTCGATGATGAGACCGTCACGGCCCTCTTCGAGGCTCTCGATTTCGATCTTTCCGGACGTGGAGGCGGCGAGCGCTTCCATGTCCGATACGCGGGGCACGACGACGGTTTCGCCGCTGCGCAACGCACGCCTCAGCGCGCTGGCGCCGAGCACTTCGAGGTTGGACACGCTGAGGCGGACCGACACGCCCGAGCGCTGGTTGACCTGGCTGGACTGGCGGGCCACATGGGAGAACGTCGCCACGATCTCCTGCATGAACGCAGGCGTCGACACATGTACATCACCGACCGACATGGGGCGCGATTCCTGACGCATAATGTCGATTTCGGTGGACACTTCAAGCGGGTAGTGCGTACGGATCTGGCTGCCGAAACGATCCTTCAACGGGGTGATGATGCGGCCGCGGTTGGTGTAGTCGTCGGGGTTGGCCGACGCCACCAGCAATATGTCGAGCGGAAGGCGGATCTTGTAGCCGCGGATCTGTACGTCACGTTCTTCGAGCACATTGAGCAGGCCCACCTGAATGCGTTCGGCCAGGTCAGGCAGCTCGTTGATAGCGAAGATGCCGCGGTTGGTGCGGGGTACGAGGCCGTAGTGCAGGGTGAGTTCGTCGGAAAGGTAGCGACCCTCGGCCACCCGGATGGGATCGACCTCGCCGATGAGGTCCGCGATCGAGGTGTCTGGTGTGGCCAACTTCTCGCCGTAGCGGACGTCTCGGTGCACCCACGAAATGGCCGTGTCGTCGCCGTGTTCGGCCACAAGATCGCGGGCATAGCGCGACACCGGATGGTACGGATCGTCGTTGATCTCGCTGCCGTGAATGATGGGCATCCACTCATCGAGCAAGCCGGTGAGTGAGCGGATCATGCGGGTCTTGGCCTGGCCCCGCTCGCCCAGAAAGACGATGTCATGGCCGGCAAGCAGGGCATTCTCGAGCTGCGGCATCACGGTGTCCTCGTAGCCGAGCACGGCCTCGAACAGTGGCTGCCCACTGCGGATCTTGGCGACCGCGTTGGCGCGCAGCTCCTCTTTAATCGGCACCGATTTCCAGCCTGATGCCTTCAAGGACCCGAGCGTCTGCGGTTGGCTTGCCATGAACGCACCGTAGCAACGCTGAGCCACCGATGGCGTACCGCGTTACCCTCGTCACCGATGGATCTCTCGGGCACCTGGCGAGCAGCACTCGCGGACGATGACCTTCGGCGTCAGGCCTTCTCGCTTGGCTTTGACGACGCGGCGTGGCAGCAGGTGCGCGTGCCGGGCCACTGGCGGTCGGAGCCAGCTTTTGCCGACAGCGACGGGCCGCTCATTTACCGCACCGGTTTCGAGTGGGACGCCGGACCGAGCGACGCGCGCAGCTGGGTTGTGCTTGACGGGCTTTTCTACCAGGGAGACGTGTGGTTCGACGGCGCCTACCTCGGCGACCCGGAGGGTTACTTCTTTCCTCATTCCTACGAGGTCACCGATCTGGCGCGTCTCAGCAACGAACATGTCCTTGCGGTTGAGGTGACCTGTTCACCGCAGCGCAACCGGGCGTTGAAACGGAATCTCACGGGTGTGTTTCAGGACGCGGTCTATCTCGATCCGTCCTGGAATCCGGGTGGCATCTGGCGCCAGGTCCACATCGAGCGTACCGGTCCCGTGCGCATCGACCGGCTGAGCATCCGATGTCGCGAGGCGACGGCACAACGGGCCGTCATCGATGTACGCGCCGTACTCGACAGTAACCGGGCAAGACCGGTTCGCATCCGCACCACCGTGGACGATACGGTCGATCGCGAGCTGACGCAACCGCTCGCAACCGGCAGCAACGTTGTGGAATGGAGCTTCGGTATCAACGACCCGGAGCTCTGGTGGCCGTGGTCGCTCGGCGAGCAGAATTTCGTGACCGCGCAGGTAGAGGTCTTCGTTGATGACGACCTCGACGGAGCCGGGGTCAGTGAGCTTTCGCATGCCCGGACCGTGCGCACGGGTCTACGCCAGGTGGCGATGAACGACTTCGTGCTGTCGATCAATGGCGAGCGTCTGTTCAGCAAGGGGGTGAACCTGACCCCCACCCGTCACGCGCTCGGGGAGGCAACCGAAGCCGACATTCGGCGAGATGTGTCCCTCGCTCGTGACGCTGGCCTTGACCTGGTTCGGGTGCACGGCCACATCGCCCGGCCCGAGTTGTACGACGCGGCCGATGAACTGGGCATGCTGGTGTGGCAGGACCTGCCGCTCCACCGCGGCTACGCTCACACGGTGCGGCGCTCGGCCGTCCGCATGGCCGGCGAAGCGGTCTACGCGCTGGGCCATCACCCATCGCTGGCCGTGTGGTGCGGCCACAACGAGCCGGTTCCCATTTCGCCGACGACACCCGAAGCCGAGTCGTTGTCAGGCCGCGCCAAATCGTTTTTCCGTCAGGGCTTGCCGACGTGGAACAAGTCAGTGCTGGATGGCTGGATCAAAAACGCGCTGCGCAAGGCCGATGACAGCCGGCCCGTCATCGCTCATTCCGGCGTACTCCCCCATCTCCCGCAGCTGGACGGCACCGACAGCCACCTGTATCTGGGTTGGCATAAGGGCGACGAACGAGACCTTCCTCTGTTCGCCAATACCGTGCCCCGCCTTGTGCGCTTCGTGAGCGAGTTCGGTGCCCAAAGCGTCCCGACATCCAGCGAGTTCATCGATGCCACGATCTGGCCCGAACTGGACTTTGAGCTGCTGGTCGAGCGATTCGGCATGGAACGTACAGCGTTCGACAACTACGTGTCCCCCAGCACGTTTCGCACCTTCGAGCAGTGGCGCGCCGCCAGTCAGGCCTACCAGGCCGAGCTGGTCAAGCATCAGGTGGAGACGCTTCGGCGATTGAAGTACCGCCCCACCGGTGGATTCGCGGTGTTCTTCCTTGCCGATTCCCAACCAGCCATCAGCGCCAGCCTGCTTGATCACAAACGAGTGGCGAAACCGGCGTACCAGGCCCTCATCGACTCATGCCGACCGATCATCGTGGTGGCCGAGCGGATGCCTTCTCGGCTCTCCACCGACCAGCCGGTGGCGATCGACATCCATGTCATCAGCGACCTTCGCACACCGTTAGATGGCCTCGAAGTCACGGCTGAACTCACGTGGAACGGTGGGAGTCACGGCTGGCGTTGGGGCGGTGCGGTTGAGGCCGATGGCGTGGCGTTCGTCGGCACCGCCCGCTTCGTGGCCCCGGACGCTCCCGGGCCACTCGTGCTCGACCTTCACCTCGTCAGCGGCGACCATGTGGCCAGTAACCGCTACGAGGCCAGCATCGCTCGTATCTAGGCACCGGATGCCACCGGCCCCACAGTACGGTGGAGGGATATGAAAGCAAAGACCTCGTTCGGGGTGATGTTTCGACGTGACTGGGCACCGGAGCAACTGCTCAACTTCTCCCGAGCGGTCGAGCACGCCGGCTTCGACGAGCTGTGGGTGGTGGAGGACCTCGGGTTCGGCGGTGGATTCGCGCAGGCCGTCGCGGCGCTGGCGGTAACCGAACGGCTCACCGTTGGTATCGGCATCGCCCCAGCTGTCGCCCGCAATACTGGCTATCTCGCCATGGAAGTGGCCACGACGGCACGTCTGTTTCCCGGTCGGTTCCACCTGGGCCTCGGTCACGGCGTCGACTTTTGGATCGAGCAGGTCGGCGCAACGCCGGTGTCGTGGCTGGCCTCGTTACGCGAGGTGACCCAGGCCACCAGGCAACTCGTGCAGGGAGAAACGGTCACGCTCAACGGACGGCACGTCCATCTTGACGAGGTGACGTTGGTGCACCCGGTTGCACCAACCGCGACGGCACCGCT
Source organism: uncultured Acidimicrobiales bacterium (assembly GCA_963791625.1). GTDB lineage: Bacteria > Actinomycetota > Acidimicrobiia > Acidimicrobiales > Ilumatobacteraceae > JANMCE01. The sequence continues at coordinate 99,848 of CAWBTA010000007.1, read as the reverse complement.
GATCTCCTTCGGGGTCCGTCAGCCGAGATCGATCGCGCTGGCCGCAGAGGTGGCCGACGGTGTCATCCTGGCCGAGTGCTCCGGCCCGGCCTATGTGGCCGAAACACGAGCCGCGCTCACAAGCACGTCCCGCTTGACGGTGTTCATCTATGTCACGACCGACGTAGATGCGGCACGGGCCGAGATTGATCACCGTATCGAGCAAGGCCGTTTTGCGAGCCAAATGAAGGTCTACGAGGGCACCGACGTAAACCTGTATTCGGAAGTGATCATCGCCGGACCGGCCGCCGGCTGGCGCGCGCAATGCCAAAGATTTGTGGACGCAGGGGCAGACGCCATCGTTTTCGTCCCCCTTCCGATAGACGGGCCCGAGATCTTGACCACGTTCACCGAAGCCCTGCATTCTTGAGCTACAAGAGGGGCAGCAGGTTCTGGCCCGGTCTGGGTACCGACCACTGCTTCAGACGACGTTGAGCCGCAGGGTCATAGACACAGACCACGTCAGCGAAGATGCCGAGCGCCAGCGCTGCGTCAAGCATCGCCTTGCCCGCGCCGGCCGTTGGCACATGCGAGGTGAGTACCACGTACGGCATGGGGTGCTCATGGGCACGCAACAGGGCGCCGTTGGCGATGGCCTTCTTCAAGGTGTCGGTGCGAATGAGACCGGGACGGTCACCCTGCACGCTGCCTTTGTACTCAAACCAGATCAACGCTCCAGACGGGCTGGTGGCCACCTGATCGAGTTCGACACCGATGCTGTCCAGGTTGGCCGAACCGTGCAGAGCGAATCCCAGACCGACGAGAAGGTCGTTGCACTGATCGCGAAACTGGGCCCCCTGCCGCGATGCCGAGGCCTGAAAGTTGCTCACGCTGTCGCCGCTTCCTCGGCCGGGTCATGGCTCTCGTGCCCGGACAGGCCGAACGCCGAGGTCGTCGTGGAATTCCTCTTGCGTTCAGCCATGCCCCCGACTGTACGCGAGGGGGGTTAGATAGTTCGCGATCCCGCCTGATCCCAGACCCACCGAGTGGCTTTGGGGCCGAAGTCTTCCTCGCGCTCGATCACGGCGAAGGCACGATGCGGCGTCACGCCGAACATATTGTTCTCGGCCACAAATTGGGTCATGGCCGCGGCCTTCACCGGGTCGGGCTCGTACTTCTCGACGTATGAGGCAATGTACCGGTCGGCATCCGAACCGGCAGCCAAGGGGGTGGCGACTCCTTCGACCGATACCACCTCGACGGTGCCGTCGATTGCCACCACGACATGCGGATTCTCGGCCAGGTTTCGGGCTTTCAATGACGATGGGGCACAAGAGAAGAAAAACCGCTGATCGGACTCGCTCCACACACCCCACACCGGCATCGAGTGCGGTCGGTGTAACGGGTCGACCGTGGTGACCCAAAAGTTGCGACAACGGGCCAACCGCTCCGCCGCCCACCCCCAAGGCAACGCTCCTGCGAGGTCGGTCGGCACGCCATAGTCGGCCATGTTCGGACGCTCACTCCGTGGGCTCACGACAAACAGGATACGTCTGAGCTAACGCCTAGGAACCCGCAGCGCGGGCCAGCCGCTTGCGTCATGCGCGATCTTCGTCCTGATGCTTCAGAATCTGCTCCGCGTTCAGAGTCGATTTGGTCCGTCGCTTGCGTTCCCGGATACGCTCGAGCAGCTCGGCGGGATCGGGCTGCGGCACGAGGTTCGGGAGCTCAGGAACGGCATCCATTATGCAACCTGGACCCCTACTTGCGGCTGGAGAAGGCGCGGTTCTTGAACTTGGACTTGATGTAGTCCTTGTTCATCAGTGCAATCCAATCGATACTGATGGCCTTCGGGCAGGCCTGCTCACACTCACCGTGATTGGTGCAGGAACCGAAGTGCTCCTCCATCGTGTCCACCATGGCTTCTACCCGGTCGAACCGCTCGGACTGCCCCTGCGGCAAGAGGTTCAGGTGCGCAACCTTGGCTGAGGTGAACAGGTTGGCTGCGCCGTTCGGGCATGCAGCCACACAGGCACCGCAACCGATACATTCGGCCGCGTCCATAGCGGCGTCCGCGACGGTTTTGGGGATGAGGATCAGGTTGGCATCAGGCGCACCACCGGTGTTGGCCGTGATGTAACCGCCGGACTCGATGATGCGGTCAAACGCCGAGCGATCGACCATGAGGTCCTTCACGATCGGGAAGGCAGCTGCACGCCACGGCTCGATGGTGATGGTCTGGCCGTCGTTGAATTTGCGCATGTGTAACTGGCACGTAGCCGTGCGCTTCTCCGGCCCGTGGGCCTGACCGTCGATCATGAGCGAACACGTACCGCAGATACCCTCGCGGCAATCGTGATCGAACACGATGGGTTCTTTGCCGGAGTTGGTGAGGTTCTCATTCACCACGTCCATCATCTCCAGGAACGACATGTCGTCCTTGATTCCCGGTGCGGCGATGGTGTCGAAATGACCGGCCGCGGTAGGGCCGTCCTGGCGCCACACCTTCAACGTGAGATTCAGAATTTTAGACACGAAGAAATCCCTACTTGTAGGAGCGGACGGCGAGGTGGACGGCTTCGAATTCGAGAGCCTCTTTGTGCAGCACTTCGGCTTTGTTGTCGCCCATAAATTCGTAGGCGGACACGTGCGCAAAGTTCTCGTCGTCACGCTTTGCTTCGCCGTCTTCATACTGATGCTCGGCACGGAAGTGGCCGCCGCAGCTCTCTTCACGATCAAGGGCGTCCTTGCACATAAGCATGCCAAGCTCGAAGAAGTCATCGACACGGCCAGCCTTTTCAAGGGACTGGTTGAGTGTGCCGGCAGTGCCGGGAATGTTCATGTTGGCCTTGAACTCGGCGTGCAGCGCAGGCAGTTCGGACAGCGCCTTTTCCAGGCCGACTTTGGTGCGTTCCATGCCGCAGTAGTCCCACATGATCTTGCCGAGTTCGCGGTGGTAGTAGTCAACTGACTTGGTGCCCTTGACCGCTAGGAAGCCGTCGTAGCGGGCCTTGGCGTCAGCCTCAACCTGCTTAAACGCAGCATGATCGGTCGGCAACGGCTTCTCGGAAAGACGCCCGGCCAGACCGTTGGCGAGCGTGGCCGGCAGCACAAAGTAACCATCGGACAAGCCCTGCATGAGAGCCGACGCACCGAGGCGGTTCGCGCCGTGATCGGAGAAGTTGGCCTCGCCCGCGGCGTACAGGTTCGGGATGGTGGTCTGCAGTTCGTAGTCAACCCACAAGCCACCCATCGTGTAGTGCACGGCCGGGTAGATACGCATGGGAACCTTGTACGGATTTTCGTCGGTAATGCGGTCGTACATCTCGAACAGGTTGCCGTAGCGCTCACGGATGACGTTCTCGCCGAGACGATTGATGGCCGGACCGAAGTCAAGGTACACACCATTCTTCAACGGCCCGACACCCATGCCCTTGTCGCACTCCACTTTGGCGGCGCGGCTGGCTATGTCACGAGGTGCGAGGTTGCCGAACGACGGATAGCGACGCTCAAGGTAGTAGTCCCGATCTTCCTCGGGGATCTGGTCGGGCGACCGAGGATCGTCCATCTTCTTCGGCACCCAGATGCGACCGTCGTTTCGTAGTGACTCGGACATGAGCGTGAGCTTCGATTGGAACTCATCGGACTGAGGAATGCACGTCGGGTGAATCTGCGTGTAACAGGGGTTGGCGAAGTAAGCACCCTTGCGATGGGCACGCCAGGCCGCGGTCACATTGCAGGCCATGGCGTTCGTGGACAGGAAGTACACGTTGGAATAGCCGCCCGTAGCCAGGATGGTGGCGTGCGCCGAGTGGCTTTCAATCTCGCCGTTCACCAGGTCACGCGTGGTGATGCCGACACAGGTGCCGTCGTGGGTGACGACATCGATCAGCTCGGACCGGTTGTAGAGCTTGACGTTGCCGAGACCGACCTGCCGGGCAAGTGCCTGGTAAGCACCGAGCAGGAGCTGCTGGCCGGTCTGACCGCGGGCGTAGAACGTGCGACTGACCTGGGCGCCACCGAACGAACGGTTGTCGAGCAGGCCGCCGTATTCGCGAGCGAACGGCACGCCCTGCGCCACGCACTGGTCGATGATCTGCACCGACGCTTCGGCTAGGCGATGCACGTTTGATTCACGAGCGCGGAAGTCGCCACCCTTGATGGTGTCGTAGAACAAACGGTGGACGCTGTCACCGTCGCCGCGATAGTTCTTGGCGCCGTTGATCCCGCCCTGGGCCGCGATGGAGTGGGCGCGGCGGGGCGAGTCATGGAAGGTAAAAGCCTTCACCTGATAGCCCATCTCGCCGAGCGTTGCCGCCGCAGAGGCACCGGCCAGGCCAGTACCGACCACGATGATTTCGTACTTGCGACGGTTGGCCGGGTTCACCAGTTTGGCGTCAGCCTTGTAGTTCTCCCACCGGTCGGCCATCGGGCCGGACGGGACTTTGGACTCAAGCATGATCAAACCGCCTTATCGAGGATGCGGAAAAGCCAGGCGAACACGAAGCTCAGGTTGCCGAGGACGATCACGGCAGCGAAGCCGGTTGCAAAGAGACGACGGAAACGGTTGAACCGTGGGTTGTTGATGCCGAGGCTTTGGAACAAGCTCCATGCGCCGTGGAACAAATGCACGCCGAGCGCCACGTTGCCGACGATGTAGATCAGCGCGACCGGAAAGTACGACAGGCTGGCACCCACGTTTCGGTAGACCTCGCCTCGCACGTAGCCCTTGTTGAACCAGCCCCACGTGAAGTCGGCGAGGTGCCACAGCAGGAAGAGAGAGAAGATGACGCCCGTGTACCGCATCGTGCGACTGGCGAAACTGGCCGCAATGTAGTCACGCTTTGACTGGTAATTCACCGGACGGGCTTTCCGGTTCATCACGGTCAAGGCATACGCCGACTGGATGTGCAGAGCGAAAGCGCCGATAAGACCCAATCGGAGGAGCCAAAGAGTGACCGTGCGGGGAAGAATCGGCACCAGCAGGTCTCGAAGAAACTCGCCGTACACATCGATGTCGTAGCGACCATCGGGCAGTTTGCCGAGGTACATCTTGAGGTTGCCGATCATGTGGAAAAACACGAAGCCCATGAGCATCAGGCCCGTGATGGCCATGATCCACTTCTTCGCCACCGCTGATCGATAGAACTCAACCAGGAACGGAGCCTTCTTGCGATCGGGCCGCACCGCAGTGCCGGTAACCGGACCGCGTTTCATTACTTGAGCCATCGGTGTGATGCCCTTCTCGTCTCAGCGTTCAACGCCATATGTCGAAAGGTAGCTCCAATTTGCTTGACGAACGAACTTCGCCGTACCTCCTGCGGGAACGCAGAGTTTTCGCGAACGGCTCCGGGTTCCCTAGTATCCCGTCCAGCAAATTCACCCATGAGTCGCGCCCGGCGGGCGCGCTCCGTATCGACACCCCGGGGGGCAACACCGGTGACAAGTATTTTCGCCGCAGAAGGCGGCTATCAGGACTTCGTATTGCACGGGGGTGAATGGGTCGTCCTGATCCTTTCGGCCGTCTCTGCCGTCCTTGCCTTGGGCGTTGGTCTCTACCTCATGAGGGACGTGCTCTCGAAAGATCAGGGCACTCCCAAAATGCAGGAGATCGCCCTCGCCATTCAGGAAGGCGCCCTTGCCTACCTGAAGCGTCAGTTCCGCACCATCCTCATCATCCTGGTGCCGCTTGCCGTCATCGTGTTCCTTACCTCAGCGGCCGTAGTCAAGCCTGACGGCACCGAGGCACTCAGCTTCGGGCTGTCCGGAACCGTCCGCACCCTGGCCTTTGTGGCCGGGGCGTTCCTGTCGGGCCTCACTGGTTTCATCGGCATGCAGCTGGCAACGCGCGGGCAACGTGCGCACGGCGGCAGCGGCCAAGGGCATCGGTCCGAACGGCAAGCCGTCGATGGCTGCCGCCCTTGAAGTGGCGTTCCGCACCGGCGGCGTGGCCGGCATGTTCACGGTCGGCCTCGGCCTGCTCGGCGCCACGATCATCATCATGATTTTCCAGAACACGTCGTCGGCCATCCTGATCGGCTTCGGTTTCGGTGGTTCGCTGCTGGCCCTGTTCCTCCGCGTTGGCGGTGGCATCTTCACCAAGGCCGCCGACGTCGGCGCCGACCTCGTCGGCAAGGTTGAGGCTGGCATTCCCGAAGACGATCCTCGCAACCCGGCCACCATTGCCGACAACGTCGGCGACAATGTCGGCGACTGCGCCGGTATGGCTGCCGACCTCTTCGAATCGTACGAAGTTACGCTTGTTGCCTCCATCATTCTTGGTGTCGCTGCGTTCAAGTCCATCGGTATGAACCCTGCGCTCGGCCTGGTCTTCCCGCTCGCTGCTCGTGCGGTTGGCGTCATTGCATCCATCGCCGGTGTGTTCGCGGTGAAGGCGAAGGAGGGCGAGACCAATGCCCTCAAGCCGATCAACCGTGGCTTCCTCGTCGCCGGTCTACTCACGGTGGTCGGCGTCGGCGCTCTGGCGCTCGGCTACGTCGGCAACTCGGGCACGGACGGTTCGTCTACCAACGCGGGCTGGAAGTGCTTCGGCGCGGTCGTCGTTGGCCTCGTACTGGCCCAAGCCGTCAGCCGCCTCACCGAGTACTTCACCGGCACCGAGTACGGCCCCGTGCAGGAAATTGCTGAATCGGCCCGTACCGGCCCCGCCACCGTTGTGCTGTCGGGTACCGCATCAGGTCTCGAAAGCTCGGTGTACGCCATCATCGCCATTGCTATCGCGATCGGAATTTCACTGGCGATGGGCGGCGGCAACCTGCAGTTCTCGTTCTACCTGGTCGCTCTATGTGGCATGGGCATGCTGGCCACTACCGGCGTCATTGTGTCTGAAGACACCTTCGGCCCGGTATCGGACAACGCTGCCGGTATCGCCGAAATGTCGGGCGAGTTCCACGGTGAAGCCGAGCGCATCATGGTTTCGCTCGATGCCGTCGGCAACACCACCAAGGCCGTCACCAAGGGCTTTGCCATCGGTTCAGCTGTCATTGCCGCGGTCGCCTTGTTCGCCTCGTATATCGAGACGATTGCCTCCGAAGACAAGAAGTTCATCGGCAAGATCGGCGAGGGTCTGCCCTTCAAGGATGCCTACGACGCCGTAAAGATCAACGTTGGCGACCCCAAGACGTTCATCGGCATGCTCATCGGCGGCTCGGTAGCGTTCCTCTTCTCCGCCCTGGCCATTCGTGCGGTAAGCCGCACCGCCGGCGTCGTGGTGCAAGAAGTTCGCAAGCAGTTTGCCGATGGCAAGATCATGGCCGGCACCAAGAAGCCCGACTACGGCCCCGTCATCGACATCTGCACCAAGGCGTCGTTGCGCGAGCTGGCAACGCCCGCGCTGCTCGCGGTACTGACCCCGGTCATCATCGGCTTCGGCATCAACTACTACGCGCTCGGTGCGTTCCTTGCAGCCGTCATCCTCACCGGTCAGCTCATGGCCAACTACCTGAGTAACGCCGGTGGTGCGTGGGACAACGCGAAGAAATACATCGAAGATGGCCACGAAGGCGGCAAGGGCTCCGACGCTCACAAGGCCGCCGTCATCGGTGACACCGTTGGTGACCCGTTCAAGGACACCGCTGGTCCGGCGCTCAACCCACTCATCAAGGTGATGAACCTGGTGGCCCTCTTGATCCTGCCTGCCGTCATCAAGCTGCAAGACAACGACGCTGCCCGCTACGCCATTGCTGCTGTCTGCACTGTGGTACTCATCGGCGCCGTCGCCTTCTCGAAGCGCAAGACCGAGGCAATGGACGCCTAATCAGGCGGTACTTGCCACACGGCGGCCCCGGACTCCGTGTCCGGGGCCGCTTTCGTTTAGAGGGCTTTTTGGATGTAGCGGTCGAAGCCGGCGAGGGTGAACTCGAGCGTTTGACCATCAGGACTGGCAAGCACATCACGGGCGAACAGATCGTCTCGCACGGCGACAAGGCCCGACGCATTGGGGTCGAAGCGGTTCGTGTCACCGAGCCGTCGACGGATCGATTCGAAGCTGGCCGTGCCACCTTCTGCGCTCAACGCTTGAAGGAAGCGGCGGTGAGCCGGCGACAGGACCTGATGGATCGGTTCGTACACGGTGGTGACCAGATGCCGTTCAACCGCGGCCGCACCGATCGCGACGTCGCTCTCGGTGATCGGTCCCTCTGACGCCAGCCACGAGTGACGAGCCAGAAGTTGCGCAAACGTCGGCAGGCCGCGACAGCGACGAACGAACGATTCGAGTCCGTCGAGTGTGAACGGTCGGCCGCTACGACGCGCGGGCTCGACCACCGCTTCGGCGATGTCGTCCGGACCCAGCCGCGACACCACAACCGTCTCGACGCCGACGTCAGGCACCCACCGGTCGGCGAGCAGTCTTGGCAGGGACGCGAGGCCCGTCACCACCACCATGACCGGAAGACCGGCCTGCGCGGCATTTGCAGCAGCAGACACCAGAACGGTGAGCTCGTCGGCAACCGAGCCGGGGGCATCGTCAAAAATCAGCACCAGCCCACTGCCTAGCTGTCGACAGAGGGTGCCGACCTCTTCGAGGACGACCGACACGTCGTCGTGCAACCGACCCGACCACCCGATCTCGGGTCCGACGGCATCGGCCCCAACGGGAAGATCTGCGCCGTAGGCCAAGCCGAAGCTGTGGGCGGCTCGCAGGAGCGCGTTGGTGGACGAAGGATCGTCGCGATGCTGACGCAGGTGGAGCGCCGCGGTAGCGAGTCCTCGGGCAACCTGTTGACCGAGGTCATCGGACGCCGACAGCGTGACGATGGCTGGCGACCAACCCGCGTCGGCCGCCGAGCGAGCGAACTCTCGCACCAGTGTGGTGCGTCCGTTGCCTACCTGCCCCACCACCAACACGCATGACGACGATCGTCCATCGTGTAACGCGCCAAGCCGTTCTTTCAGCAACTCAAGTTCATGAGCCCGGCCGGCCATTACAGGCGGGCGCGACCCTGGAGTAAATGGGCATGAGTCGTTCGCCATTGCCCGCACTCTAGGTGACCTGAGCGATACCTTTCGTTGTTCGGCGGCGAATTCTGGCGACGAGACGAGCCTTCGCACCCCGGCAATAGTCCATACGTCCCTAGTTTCGCCTTGAGCCTAACCATACGATGCCACTCGGCGCGGCGGATCGCCTCTCCAAAGAACAACGCCGGCGTGAAAGTTGAGTGTGAGATGAAGCGGGCTCTCTCGTTTCGAAGCAGGTTGCTTCTCGTTGTGTTGCCCAGTCTTTTGGTCGTTGCTGCCCTCGGATTCGCGGCGACGTTGCCACGCGTTGCCGCGGCGCGGATCGCCAAGAAGGCCGCGGCCAATGGCAGCGTGGCGGAGTCCGCCATGTTGTTGTTCGATGAGGTGCAGCAGGAGTCGACCCTGTCGTCGCGTTATTTGCGCACGAAGGCGGAGGCCGCCAGAGCCGACCTTACGTTGCAGCGAGCCAAGACCGATGCTCGTCGAGTTGCATTCCGCACACTGGTCACTCCCCTTACCAGCGTGCCGGTCGACGGCGTGAACGGTTTGAGCAAACCCGGAGCGAGCGCCGCCAACGACATCGATCCACTGCGCGGTTCAGTCGACAACGTCACCATCAGCCCCGACGAGTCGTTCGCCGCCTTCGCTCGTGTCCAACGATCGCTCGTGCTCCTCGCCAGCGCGCTCACCCGCACCACGGGAGATAAGTCCCTCATCGATCTTGGCTCGTTGATCACGAGCTACCTCGAGGCCAAGGAACTCAAGGGCCTGGTCTACACCTACCCGGCCGGTCGCCTCGACGGCACCCAATGGACGCCGAGCGAAGTCGCCACCTTCGTCGGTCTACAGGACAACGCCGACCGGGCGCTCGCCGCGTTCAAGGCAACCGCCGACATCGACACCCTGCGCGTCTACGGCTCTCTCGCCAGCAGACCCGAGGTCACCGAAACCGATCAGTTGGCGGACGAGTTCATTGCGGCCGGTCGCAAGAACATAGGCATCACGTTGGCCAGCGAGGCCTGGGTGCAACGCGCCACCAAGGCACTCGACGCCGTGAACAGTCTCGACGACAACCAGTTCGCCCAGTACAACCGCAAGGCGGGCGAGATCGCGTCGTCCGAGCGGCGTTCCGCCGTCCTCTACGGATTGCTTGCCACCGCCGGTCTCCTGTCAGCTGCGCTCGCCGCGTTCGTCGTGGGCCGCAGCCTGACCCGCCGCATGCGCAAGGTCACCACCGACGCCCACAACATCGCAGTCGACCAACTCCCACAGGTGTTGGAGACACTGCGCCATCCAACCCCCGAAGCACTCGCCGGCGCCCTCCCGCAGCTGGCTTCGGACAAGAACGACGAGATCGGTCAACTCGCCGCCGACTTCAACACGATCCTGCGCACCTCGATTGAAACCTCGCTTGAGCACTCGCAGCGCCAAGCCACAACGATGACGAACCTGCTGTTGAATCTCGGCCGCCGTAATCAGTCATTGATCGACCGTCAGCTTGAATTGATCGACCGGATGGAGTCGTCCGAGCAGGATCCCGACCTCCTTGAGGGCCTGTTCAAACTCGACCACATGGTCACCCGTCAGCGACGCAACGCCGAGAGCCTTTTGATTCTGGCCGGCAGCAACCGATCGCGTTCATGGTCGGCGTCGGTGCCCCTTTCCGACGTCATCCGCGGTGCCGCATCTGAAGTGGCCGACCTCAACCGCGTTCAGTTCGAAGCACAACCGGGCAACGACTTACTGCTGTCGGGTCAGTACGCAGTTGACCTCTCCCATTTACTCGCCGAACTCATCGAGAACGCCACCCTTTACTCAAATCCGCTGACGTCGGTCACGGTCCGCGTGCAGCGCGGTCCATCGCAGTTCCGCGTGTGGGTGATCGACTCGGGCGTCGGTATGACCGAGGACGAACTTCTGGCCGCGAATGTGGTCGTGAAGTCACCGCCGTTGATCGAAGACATCGCCACCGATCGAGTCGGGTTCCAGGTTGTCGGACGTTTGGCGCAACGGTTCGGCGTACGGGTACGGCTGCAGAACAACCCGGCTGGCGGCGTCGCGGCTAGCGTCGATTTGCCCTTTTCACTCTTCGACGTGCTCAACCAGGACGTTCCCGTCGTTGCGGAAGCCGAGGAAGCCATCCGCGCAGCACCAGCGATGAAGTTCAACGAAGCGGTGCTGCCCAAGACGCATTCACCGGCTGCGCACGGCCCCTCGCAGACACCGGGAGGGCTTCCCCGTCGAGTCGACCGGACCGCCCAACCACCACCCACTGTCATCCCTCGGCTCGCTCCGAAACCAGCGGCGAGCCCGGCGTCGCTGATGTCGGCGGGGCTCCCCCGGCGAGGCACGCTCGGCGACACATTCGCCGCGGCCGGAACCGACGTCATCCACCGCTTCCCACGGGTGAGCGAGCCGGTCGTCGGCGACGACGCGGAGCGTCGAGCCAGCATGCTGAAGTCATTCACCCAAGGAGTCGAAGCTGGACGCGACGACCAACACACAGATGGAGATGCATCATGAGCACCATGAGTTCGGAAGCCACCAACCTCAACTGGTTGCTCGAATCCTTCGTCGAGCGCATCACGGGTGTCGTCGATGCCGTCGTGGTGTCGGCCGACGGCCTGCTCATGGCCATGTCGAGCGGTATTGGGCGAGCGGGCGGCGACCAACTGTCCGCCGTTGCGTCCGGCCTCACCAGCCTCACGCAGGGGGCGGCGCGGTGCTTCGGCGGTGGCAACGTGAGCCAGGTCATCGTGGAACTCGACGCCGGGTTCATGTTCTTCATGGCCATCGGCAACGGCAGTTCGCTCGCGGTCTTGGCCAGCAAACAGTGTGATGCCGGTGTCGTCGGCTATGAGATGACCATGCTCACCAAGCGGATGCGCACCGTGCTCACGCCGTTACTCATCGCTGAGCTTCAAACATCACTGCCCCGGACCTGAGTTCCTTGTCCGACACCCCGACGTCGGGGGGCGCCGCCCCGCGTTTCGTGCGTCAGTTCGCGCTGACGCAAGGACGGGCGCGCTCGCACGGTGAGGACCTGGCGCTCGACACGTTGGTGAAAATCACGCCGGTTGGCGAGCGCGCACTGCCTAGGGAGATAGCCGAGCGCGCGGCAATCCTGCGGCACGTGTCCGACCCTATGTCGATCGCTGAGATCAGCGCTCGCGTAGGTGTCCACCTCGGCATTGCCCGAGTCATCGTTTCTGACCTTGCCGCAGCCGGCTTGGTCGCAGTCAGCGAAGCCGTCACCGGTGATGGCCGACCCGATCTTCCAACCCTAGAAAGGTTGCTCAATGACCTCCAGGCCTACTGACCTGCTCCAAAAGCCGGCGCTGCTCACCACCCGGCCGCTCAAGATTGTGATCGCCGGTGGTTTCGCGTCTGGCAAGACCACATTCGTGGAAGCCATCAGCGAGATTCAACCTCTGACCACTGAGGCACCCATGACCAGCCTCGGGCTTGGCATCGACCAAACGGGTGAGGTGCGAACGAAGACGACGACCACGGTCGCCATGGATTTCGGTCGCATCACCTTCGAGCAGACCATGCTTTATCTGTTCGGCACGCCCGGTCAGGACCGCTTCTGGTTCATGTGGGACGAACTGGTCCGCGGTGCGGTCGGAGCCGTCGTAATCGCCGATACCCGTCGTCTGGCCGACTCATTCGCTCCACTGGACTTCTTCGAACAGCGTGGCGTTCCCTACGTGGTGGTGCTGAACCGGTTCGACGGCTCGCTGCACCACGAAATCGCCGACGTTCGAGACGCACTCGGCATCGCCGAGCAGATCCCGGTTCTGGCCGTTGACGTGCGGGAGCGTATCGACACCAAGAAGGTACTCATCGCACTCGTCCGTCACGCCATCGAGCAGCGTAAACGTGGCGCATGAGCATACGGTGACCTGAATAGTTCTTCGACTCCCCGCCTACTAGCCTTCCGCCGTGCTTTCCACCGTCCTCGCCGCCAGCTTCCTCAGCCCCGAAACCTTCGCCAAGGGCGGACTCCTGCTGGTTGCTGCCGTCATTTTCGCTGAATCAGGTCTCCTCGTCGGCTTCTTTCTTCCGGGGGACAGCCTGCTCTTCATCACCGGATTCCTGCTCACCAAACCAACTGGGCTATCGGCCGCGCTCACGGACGTGAAGTTCCCTCCACTCCCGGTCGTGCTCCTCATCTTGTTCCTCGCCGCCGTTGCTGGCGACCAGGTCGGCTACCTGTTCGGCAGCAAGGTCGGGCCTGCACTTTTCAAGCGGGAGGACTCGAAGCTGTTCAAGCAGAGCAACGTTCTGAAAGCACAGGCGTTCTTCGACAAGCACGGCCCAAAGGCGATCGTGATGGCCCGCTTCGTGCCCGTGGTGCGCACCTTTGCGCCGGTTCTGGCCGGCGTCTCAAAGATGCGGTACCGCACGTTCGTGACGTTCAATCTCATTGGTGGCGCCCTGTGGGCGGTTGGCATCACGCTGCTCGGCTACTTCCTCGGCAGGGTCGCTTTCATCCGTGATCACATCGACCTCGCGGTTGTCGGCATCGTCGGCCTCAGCCTGCTTCCGGTGGTACTTGAGTTCGTGAAGCATCGGCGCACTGCCGTCAAGGTCTGAGCGCGGTCTCGCTCCAACCTCGGGCGGTGAGTCGACGTTCTACTCGGACGCCATCGACGAGCAGCGGTGCCCTTGCACCGTCGGCGAATTGGTCGCTCCCCCACAACCAGTGTCCCCATCGATGGGTTCGGTAGCCCAGGAACTCTCCGTGCATCGGACCAGCCGCTAGCTCGATGACCGCATGCACCGCGCCGACTTGCCCGTAACCGCCTTCGACCTCATGCGGGCTGTCGGTGGCATACCACTCGAGGTCGAAGGCGATCGGTGATGCAACCCCGTACGCCCGGGCAAACACTTCGTTGGGGTCGTCGAGTGCGACGGCGTAACACTCGTTGCTGACGGTCCACTGCTCGAACGCCATCTCACAGTCGTGGTCGGCCCACAAACCCTCGGACTTCAGCAACAGTGAGGACGACCCGGGTCGCAGCGCAGGTCCGTCCAGGTCGCACACGTGCAGCAGTGGCTCGCCGGGTCGAATGAGGGCGGCCCAGTACCAGGTACCACCGCCGACCACGGTGAGACCGGTGTAGCCGCCGGTCAAACCATCGTCCGACCAGAACCAGAAGGCCCACTCCTCCCGCCAACTCGGCCGTCCATCAGATGCGTGGGACATCTCGTCGGCGGCTGACCACGGGAGTGACACTCGGTCCGGGCCAGTCATGTGAGGCAGACTAGAGGCCGTGGCGCGCTACCTGTCTCTGGCCTGGATAGAAGAACTCTCTCAGGAAGTGGCAACCGACCCTGCGGTACTCGGTTCCGCTGGCGAACGGGCCATCGGCATAACCCAAGTCGTCACCAAGGGCCCCGAGGGAACCATCGTCTACCACCTCCAGGTACTCGACGGTAGCGTGGCGTTCGGACCGGGCCCCGCCGACCCCGAAGACGTGCGATTCGAGCAGACCTGGAAGACCGCCGTCGGGGTCGCCACCGGAACCCTCGCCGCTCAGGAGGCGTTCTTGAAGGGTCTCATCAAGCTGCAGGGTGACAAGGACAAACTGGTCGCTAACCAACCGGTGCTCGCCGCCCTTGAACCCGTGTTCAGCCGGGTGAGAGACCACACCGACTATGCCTGAGCTGCCCGAGGTGCAGGCGCACTGCGAGCGGCTGACCGCCCGATTCTCTGGCGCCGTGCTGCAGCGCTTTGAACCGCTTCGCTTCACAGCGTTGAAGACGGCCTTGCCCGACCCGGCCACCGCCACGGGGCATGCCCTAAGCGTTGTGGCCCGCCGCGGAAAGTACCTGCTGGCCACCTTCGGCCCGACCACGTTCGTCGTACACCTCATGCAGGGCGGACGGTTGAAAGACGACATGAAGCCCGACGCCAAACCCAAGACGGCTCAGGCCCGCTGGGCGTTCGAAGATGGACGCACCTGGCTGTTGACCGAGGCCGGAACAGAGCGCAAGGCCGGCGTGTGGTGCGTCGAGACCGAGGGCCGTCTCGACCACCCGCCGCTCGACAGGCTCGGCCCTGACGCGCTTGACCTCTCGGCCGCGGCGCTAGCCGAACGCTTCGCCATTCACAACATGCGCCTGCATGGCTTCTTGCGAGACCAGGCCTGCATCGCCGGCCTCGGCCGATTGCTCGCCAACGAGATCTGCCACGCGGCCCGCCTATCCCCCTTTGCCATGACCGGCAAGCTCGGCACCGCCGGTGCCGCTGCCGTCGTCGACGCCATTCGTCGTTGTTGCGACGAAGGCCTCGCGTTCGAGCGCGAGCAGGACAACATGAGCTCGTCCAAGGAGCGACCCGCGGCGATGCATAACCGCACCGGCTTACCCTGCCCCGACTGCAATGACAGCGTTCGCGAAGTGTCGTATTCCCGCTACACCGTCAACTACTGCCCAACCTGCCAAACCGATGGCAAAGTCCTCGCCGACAACACCACCAGCAAGTTTTTGAAGTGAGGCCGAGTCAATAGGTGTAGAAGCCTTGCTTGGATTTGCGGCCGAGGAGGCCGGCTTCGACCATGCGGAGTAGGGCTGGCGGGGCAGCGTAGAGCGGCTCCTTGAATTCCTCGTAGAGGCTGTTGGCGACGAACACCAACGTGTCGAGCCCGATGAGGTCAGACAGCCGCAGCGGGCCCATGGGGTGTGCGCAGCCTTCGACCATGCCTGCGTCGATGTCTTCGGCTGAAGCGAAGCCGTTGGCGTGCATGCGAATCGCGGCGAGCAGGTACGGGACCAGGAGCGCATTCACGATGAATCCGGCCTGGTCTTTGCTACGGATAACGGTCTTGCCGAGTCGGTCGGAGGCAAACGCGGCGGCCCGATCCATCGACTCGGTGGATGTGCGTGCACCCTGCACCAATTCGCAGAGTCGCAGCACCGGCACCGGGTTGAAGAAGTGCATTCCAAGCACACTCTCGGGGCGGTCGGTCACAGCGCCAAGGCGCGTAAGGGGAATCGAGCTGGTGTTCGAGGCCAGGAGCGCGGTCGGGCTGGTGACGATGGCGTCGAGCTGCCGGAAGATGTCGGTCTTCAGAGCCTCGTCCTCTATGGCTGCCTCGATAACCAGGTCGCGGTCAGCCATGTCGGCTAGCTCCGTGGTGAAGCGGATGTTTTTCATGGCGCTGTCGCGCGCTGCTTCGTCGAGCTTCCCGTTTCGAACCGCCCGATCGAAGGATGCCGTGAGACGCGCCAGTCCGGCTTCGGCGGCCGAGGCATTGATCTCGCGAACCAAGACATCGAGGCCGGCTTTCGCACAGACCTCCGCGATACCCGAGCCCATGAGGCCGCTTCCTATTACACCGACTCGATCAATGTCTGCCATGCCTCGACATTAGAACGCGAGCCCAACCGACGAAGAAATCAGTCGTCTGGGTGTTCGTTGTGGTCGTCGTCTTCGTGATGCGTGGTCGACGTGATGCTCGCCCGGGTGGTGGGCGGCGTGGAGACGGGCCGTTGGCGGGCCGTGGTGGTCGGTGACGCCGACCCTACCGGCTGCGGAGCCGGGGCCTTCGTGGGAGATGGCGTGGACACGGGACGGGCCGGAGGCGCCGTTGAGGTGGCCGAGGACGTGCCGCGCACAGGTGTTGCTACAGGCGCTTTCGATGAGGGTGCGGTCACCTGACTACCTTGAACTTCGTCAGGCGAAGTCGTCACCGAGGAGGAATTCCGAGGAGCCGACGACTTTCCGGGGACGTCGGGCGCGCCGGCGGGAGGGTCGGTTGGCTCGACCACGGTGCTTGCGGTGGGGTCAACGGGGGTGACGACGGCGGCAGTCGTGGTGGTCGTCACGGCAGGCGTCGTTACCGGTTGGACCGACGAATCGGTGGGTTCTTCGCTGGGGTCGACGACCGTCGTTTGTGGTGCTGACGGGGGGAGCGCCAGCTTGCCGGTGGGAAGCTGCTTGCTCTCACCGACCTGGTTCAGGAGCGCAGCGTTGGCTGCGGCTGCGGCACCGGAAACCATCACAATGCTGCAGATCGTGGCAACGATCAGCGATTTTCGGCGGGATGGCATGCGCCAACTCTATGAGGCACCGTGACAAGACCAGGCCAAGCCAAGGTAAGGAATCAGTGAATTCCCTAGACAGCGGTCCTTTTCGTGTAAAGGTACTGAAGTGCGGATCATGCTTGTGGAAGATGATAAGGCCATTGGCGAGCCGCTGCAGCGCGCCCTCGAACGCGACGGCTACGAGGTGACGTGGGTATCCACCGGTGCCGCAGCCCTTGCGGCCGAACCAGCCGACCTCGTGCTGCTTGACCTCGGGCTACCCGACATGGACGGACTGGACGTGTGCAAAACACTGCGCTCGACTTCGGCCACGCC
Organism: uncultured Acidimicrobiales bacterium; assembly: GCA_963791625.1. Taxonomy (GTDB): domain Bacteria; phylum Actinomycetota; class Acidimicrobiia; order Acidimicrobiales; family Ilumatobacteraceae; genus JANMCE01. Next base: position 82,520 of record CAWBTA010000007.1, on the reverse strand, counting down.
CATCATCGTCATTACGGCGCGAGGCGAGGAGATCGACCGCGTTTTGGGTCTCGAGCTCGGTGCCGATGACTATGTCGTCAAGCCGTTCGGAAGCCGCGAACTCATCGCTCGTATCCGGGCGGTGACGCGGCGCACCAACGCCGCACCGCCCGATGCCGAGGGGGCCGCCCAAGCCGGTGGCGCCGACGTCGACAACGTCCAGCGCCTCGGCATCCTCACTCTTGATCGTCGATCACACCGGGTTCTGCTGCGTGAGGTCGAGTTGATACTCACTCCGAAGGAATACGATCTGCTCGCCATTCTGGCCGAGGACCCTGGCGCGCTTCGCACGCGGGGCGAGATCATCGACCAGGTGTGGGACAGTCACTGGTACGGCCCCACCAAGACCCTTGACGTCCATATTGCATCGCTGCGCAAGAAGCTGGGTGACACTGCGTGGATTGAGACCGTCCGCGGCGTCGGTTTCCGACTTCGACCGATCGAGTGACCAGGAGACTCCTGGCGAGCTACCTCGCCATCACCCTGACGGTGTTGGTGATCCTCACCATTCCGATGGGAGCGACGTTCCAGCGCCAGAAGCGGCAGGAGCTGACCAACAGCCTTGTGCAACGAGCGTTTCTCATCGCCAGCGAAGTGGAGGAATCGGTCGACCAGGGAACACCGGACCCGGCCAACGAGGAGTGGGTGCGGACCTTCGCCGCGAACAGCGAACTACGCGTCGTTGCCGTCACGAAGGATGGCACCGTGGTGCTCGACAGCCAGCAGGCGTCCATGGTCGGCCCAGCCAACAATATGGCCGATCGACCGGAGATCGCCGCGCTCTTCGCCGAACGAACCGTCCAAACCGGCGAACGACTGTCCAACACGCTGGGGAAGAAACTGACGTTTGTGGTAGCGCCGGTCGTTCGCAATGGCAGCATCATCGGTGCGGTACGACTGACGTTCCCAAGCGACGCCACCAGGGCCGACGTCAATCGCTACTGGCTCATAATCGGCGTAACCGCACTGATCTCCCTGGCGCTCGTGGCGGCGCTCGGCGTGCTGCTCTCCCGATCGATTGCCCGCCCGATCAAAGCGCTCGAACGAGCTGCGGCCGACTTCGGCAGCGGCCAGCTAGACCGCCGCGCCCCCGACGTGGGCGGCCCACCCGAAGTCGCCTCATTGCGCAACGCGTTCAACACGACCGCCGAGGGGCTCGAGCGCCTGGTAAAGCGCCAACAGACCTTCGTGGCAGACGCATCGCATCAACTACGAACACCGCTCACCGGACTGCGGCTGCGATTGGAGGGTATGGAATCAGAAGTGACGGAGGCTGGCCAAGAGGATCTGGAAAGCGCGCTCGATCAGACCGACCGCTTGTCCCGACTGGTTGACGGGCTTCTCACGCTTGCTCGTGCCGACCGCTCCACCACCTGGAACGACAGCCAACCAATGGTGCTCGAATCGTTGCTGCAAACTCGCATCAACGACTGGGAACCATTTGCGACCGAGCGGTCCATCACCCTGGATTTGACCTGCTCACCCGAGTTGATCGTGGTGGCCAACCCAGACCGGTTCTCCCAGGTGCTGGATAACCTCATCGCCAACGCGTTCGACGCGCTCAGCAAGTCCGACGGTAAGCGACCACAGGTGCAATTGGTCGCCAAGCCGTTCAACGACGTGATCGATATTCACATTATGGATAACGGACCCGGCCTCACCCCGCCGCAACGGGCCCGCGCGTTTGACCGGTTCTGGCGGGCCGACCCGAGCCAGACCGACGGTTTCGGCGGGACCGGCCTCGGGCTGTCCATCGCCGCCAGCATGCTCGCCGCGGACAAGGGCAGCATCAGGCTGGAGGCCGCACCGGGCGGTGGCCTCGACGCCATCGTCACCCTGCGCAGGGCCGACTCCAACGTTCGCCGTCCTCACCCGAAAGCACCCGCCAAGAAGCCACGCCACGACGCCATGTCCTAAGTTGTCGCCATGCCGATTCACATTCGAGCGACACCTGGTGACTACGCCCCTGCCGTGCTGTGCCCTGGCGACCCGAAGCGGGCCGAGCACATCGCCAAGACCTTCCTGACCGACGCCAGACTGGTCAACGACCAGCGAGGAATGCTCGGCTTCACCGGCCTGTTCGAGGGCAAGCCGCTGAGCGTGCAGGGCGTCGGCATGGGCGGGCCGTCGGCGGCCATCTATTACGAGGAACTGATCCAGCTGGGTGCCACACGCCTGGTGCGGGTCGGTACCTGCGGCGCGTTGGTGTCATCGATGCGGATGGCCGACGTCATCATTGCCATGGCCGCCACGGCGCTCGATTCCACCACGTCCACCTACACCATGGGCGAGGCGCACTCCCCGACCGCTGACTGGGGTCTGTTGGAGGCAGCCGCCAACGCCGTGAAGGCCAAAGGGCTCCCGCTCCATGTCGGACTGGTGGCGAGCAGCGATGTGTTTTATGACCCCGACCAGGGGCGATTCGGCCGTCTTGCGGCCCGCGGCCACCTCGGCATCGAGATGGAAGTGGCCACGCTCTACACGGTTGCGGCGCTGCGCAAGATCGCCGCGCTCGGCATTATGACGGTGTCGGATCTCTTGGTCACCGAGTCTGGTGAGTTCGAGCGCATCAGCGACGAAGAGCTCCGACGCGGTGTGGACACCATGACCGAGGTCGCGGCGCGCGTCGCCGTCAGTTAGTGCCCTACGCCCCCATCATCGGCACGCTGGGCTACGTGCTTGACGCCGAGACTGACTCGGTACTCATGGTGCACCGCACGGCTCGAACGAACGACGATCACCTCGGAAAGTACAACGGCTTGGGCGGAAAGCTGGAGGACAACGAAGATGTGGCCGGCGGCATGATCCGCGAGCTGCACGAAGAAGCCGACATCGTTGTGACTGCAATGAGTCTGCGCGGCACGGTCAGCTGGCCCGGCTTCGGCCCGAACCTCGAGGACTGGCTCGGCTTTATCTTTCTCATCACCGGATGGGAAGGCACTCCCCCGCAATCCAACCCGGAGGGCCAACTTCACTGGATACCGCGCCGCCGGGTGCTCAACGATCCGTCGCTTCCCACGCTGCCCATGTGGGAAGGCGACCGATCGTTCCTACCGCTTGTGTTCGACGCTGATCCGCGCCCGTTCCACGGCGTGATGCCGTATCACGAAGGCCGTCCGTCGAGCTGGTCCTACCGCCGCTTCTAGGGTCGGCTCAGATGAGGTTGAGGTCCTTTACCGCGGCTCGTTCTTCCATCAACTCGGCCACGGAAGCATCGACAAACTTCTGACTGAAGGCATTCAGTTTGACGCCCTGCACGATGGTGTAGTCCCCGTCCTTGCAGACGACCGGGAACGACGAGATGAGCCCTTCCGGCACACCGTAGGAGCCGTCGGATGGAACGCCCATCGATACCCAGTCACGCTTGGCCGAACCGAGCGCCCAGTCGTGCATGTGATCGATGGCCGCATTGGCCGCGCTGGCGGCCGACGACAGTTTGCGGGCAGCAATAATGGCCGCACCTCGCTTGGCAACCGTGGGCACGTACGTTTTGCGGATCCAGGCGCGGTCCTTCACGAGGCCGGCCGCGCTCTTGCCGCCGACCTTGCAGTTGAACAGATCGGGATACTGCGTGACGGAGTGGTTCCCCCAGATGGTCATGCGCTTCACCTCGGTGACGGGCACCTCAAGGCGAGCGGCGATTTGGGTGATGGCCCGATTGTGATCAAGGCGGGTCATGGCGGTGAAGTTGCGCGGGTTGACCTTGGTGCCCTTGACCTTCATGGCCGCCTCACGGGCGATGAGGGCGTTGGTGTTCGCCGGGTTACCGACCACGAGCACCTTGATGTTCGGGTTGGCGTGACGGGCAATAGCTTCGCCCTGCGGCTTGAAGATTCCTCCATTGGCAGCAAGCAGGTCGGAGCGCTCCATACCTTCCTTGCGGGGCATGGCGCCAACAAGAAGGGCGTAGTCGGCGTCCTTGAACGCCACGTTGGGATCGTCGGTCTGCACGATGCCGGTCAGAAGCGGGAAGGCACAGTCATCGAGTTCCATCGCCACGCCGCCAAGCGCACCCAGCGCAGGGGTGACTTCAAGGAGCTGGAGGATGACCGGCTGCTTCGGCCCGAGCATGGCACCCGAGGCGATGCGGAAGAGCAGGCTGTACCCGATCTGGCCGGCGGCCCCGGTGACAGCAACACGGACAGGAGGAAGAGGTGCGATGGCCATGGCAAGACCCTAATTCGTCTTCAGTTCTTGCCCAAAAGATCCGAAAAGACGCAATCCCAATGGCACTCCTAAACGTAATGCCCACGCACGCGGCAACAACACCCGACATAGCAACTAGAAGACGCACTGTGAAGACAGTAAAGAGTGTGTAAAGGTAGTTCTCCAGACCTAGGCGCCTCGGTAGGTTGCCTTATCGTTTTGACCGCGAACTTTCGCTGCATTAGGGAAGGTTGGCACCAAACATACCTAGATAAGGAGACTCACTATGGGAGCTTTTTCGCACGCGTCACCCGCCTACGGCGGAGGGAACGGCAAGTCAGGTAAGGGCGGAGGCAAATCAGGTAAGGGCGGAGGCAAATCAGGCGGAGGCAAATCAGGAGGCGGCAAGTCCGGAGGCGGCAAGTCCGGCGGTTCGGGCAGCGGCGGCTGCTGGTAGCCGACCCGGCATCACCGGGTTCGCCCGGTGATGCCACCCTCGGTGGCCCTCCCATGACGGTTCCGCTCGTTGCGCCGTACACCCGGACTCGACGCCAGCTCTCCCAGGGAAAGCCAATAAGGCACCCGATTACCGATCAATTCCGGATTTTTTGGCCTTTTGCCAAGCCGTTCCGTCTGCGGCTTGCGGTCGTTGTTCTCCTGAACCTGGTCTCGCCCGTTGCGGCGGCGGGCGGCGTCTGGATCTTTCATGTGATCATCGATCGTGTCCTCGTACCAGGTCGCCCCGACCGCCTCGGCCCACTCCTTGGGCTGATGGCTGTACTCACGTTGATGGAATCCCTGGCTGGTTATGCGGAGGCCGCAATATCGGCATCGGTGAGTTCTCGATTTATTCAAAGTATTCGCCGAGTTTGCTGAGTCGCCTCCTAAAGCTCTCTCCGGAGTTCTTCGACAAACACCCGCTCGGGGATCTTTTGGCGCGTCTAAGCGGAGATGTTTCGGCCATAGAAGGCTTTGTATTGTCGGGTCTACAGGAGGGTCTTTCCAACTCACTCCGTGTTGTTGTCCTCGGTACTGCGCTGTTTCTTCTGGAGTGGAAGATGGCGCTTTCGGCGCTGCTTATCGTGCCGTTCTTTGTGCTGTTGGCCCGACGATTCGCTGGCCGCACGCGCGAGCTTGCTCGGGCTCGGCGGCAGCTGACCGGGGCACTGTCCACCTCTGCTGAGGAGATTCTCGGCAGTGTCACCGCTGTTCAGGCCAACAACGGCGAAGCGGCCGAGCTTCGACGCTTCAGCCAGGACATGCATCGGCTGTTTGAGGCCGACATGAAATCGGCGCGGCTACGGGCCCTCTACCGCCCATTTGTCGAGGTGCTTGAGCTCATCGGCGGCGGTGCGGCCGTTGCCTTTGGCGCATTCCAGATCCGCAACCGGTCCCTGACGTTCGGAGAACTGACGGCCTTCTTGGCCTATCTCACGCAGCTCTTCAGCCCGATCCGCGGGCTCGGTCGGCTGTCGCAGAGCATGCAGTCAGCGGCAGCGAGCGGCGAGCGCGTGGTCGAACTCTTCGCCGCCACGCCCTCAGTCACTGAGCGGCGCACCGTGTGCGAGGTACCCTTCGTCGACGGCACCATTCACTTCCACAACGTGTCGTTCAGATACCCCGACGCCGAAACCGACGCTCTACGAGACGTGAGCTTTGAGGGCGAGGAGGATGCCCGCTAGTGCTTGAAGTGCCGCTCGCTCGTGAAGACGAGAGCCATGTTGTGTTCGTCGGCCGCGGCGATGACGTCGGCGTCTCGCATGCTGCCACCGGGCTCGATGGCCGCAGTCACGCCCGACGCAGCCAGAGCGTCGAGACCGTCGCGGAAGGGGAAGAATGCATCGCTGGAGGCCACAGCGCCCGGCGCCCGGTCGGCGGCCTTCTCCACTGCGATGCGGGCAGAGTCCAGACGGTTTTGTTGTCCGGCGCCGATGCCGACCGCCTGCTCGTCGTGGGTGATCACAATGGCGTTGGAGCTCACCGAGGCCACGACTACCCAGCCAAGTTCGAGATCACGCCATTCGGCTTCTGTCGGCTGACGACGACTGACAACCCGCCAGGCCGACCGATCAACCGAGACAGGATCACGATCCTGGATGAGCAAGCCACCGTCAACACCTCGGATGTCGAGCGTGTCATGGCCAGGAGCCGGGGCGGAGAGCACGCGCAGGTTGGCCTTCGTCGCCAACACGGCCAGGGCATCCTCGCTGAACGACGGCGCCACGACGACTTCGGTAAACACGCCGACCAGATCGTTGGCCAGTTCAGTCGTGACGGGGCGATTGAGCGCGACGATGCCGCCGAACGCCGAGACCGGATCGCACGCGTGTGCTCGCCGGTAGGCGTCTTCGATAGACGACGCGACGGCGACGCCGCACGGGTTGGCGTGCTTCACGACCACCGCAGCTGGTCCGTCGAATCGGTTCACCAGTCGCCACGCGGCTTCGGTGTCATAGACGTTGAGGTAGCTCATCTCCTTGCCGTTGTGCTGCACGGCGACATCCCACCAACTTGTCGCGCCTATGCGGCGATAGCGCGCTCCGGCTTGATGCGGGTTCTCGCCATAGCGAAGCGGCTGAGCCTTTTCGAGCGCGAGGTGCAGCGTTGCCGGCAGCATGTCGTCGCTCTCCACCGAGTCGAACCAGGTGACGACCTCGGCGTCGTACGCCGCCGTATGTGCGAAGGCGGCGCGGGCGAGGGCGCGGCGGGTGGAAGCCGAGAGCGAACCCGCGGCCCGCAGTTCGTTCAGCACGCCCGGATACTCAGATGGCGACACGACCACACCAACGTGCGCGTGGTTCTTGGCCGCGGCACGCACCATGGCCGGGCCACCGATGTCGATCATCTCGATGCCAGGCTGGGCCCGGAACGGGTAGAGATTGACCGCCACCAGACTGAAGGGCTCAATGCCGTAGCGCTCCAGGTCGGCAACGTGGCTCGAGTCGTCGAGGTCGGCCAGCAGCCCGCCATGAATCTTCGGGTGAAGCGTAACGACGCGGTGGCCGAGAATGGCAGGCAACCCGGTGATCTCGGCGACGTCGCGAACGGGAATGCCGGCCTCGCCAATCACCTTGGCGGTGCCGCCGCTCGACACGACCTCCCAGCCGAGCTCAACCAAGGAGCGAGCAAAATCGACGATGCCCGTCTTGTCGAAAACGGACAGCAACGCTCGTTTGGTCATGGCATGAACGTACGAGGCGGACGTGGACTTGAACAAAACCAACACCCGTGCTGATCAGGCGAGCCGACGCACCAGTGCGGTGACCGCGGCGCCGATGATGACCACGACGGGGAAGGGCAGCTTGCGCCACGCGGCAACCGCTGCCGAGGAGACGCCCACCAACCGCGCATCGGCGACGAGGTGTCGGCCCGTCACCACGGTGTTCACCACGATCAACGCGGCGATGAGCGCAGCCGGCAGCAGATCGAGGCAGCGTTGCACCACGGTGGGCGGCTGCCAGCCTCGAAGCAGCACGAGACCACTCACCTTGAGCAGGTACGCCCCACCGGCGATGACGAAGATGGTTGCCCAACTCACGGCGCTGTTCGCCTTCGCAGTCCGAGCACCGATGCGACGGCAGCGAACAGGATCGGAATACCGGGCGGGAGAATCGGCGTGAGCGCGATGGCGAAAGCGGCACCGAGCAGTGCCGTCTGTTTGCCCCCGACTCTGCGAAGGTGCGGAATGAGCAGCGCCACGAACGCGGCGGGAAACGCAGCATCGAGTCCCCATGTTTCCGGTTTCCCGATGAGCTGCCCGCCCAACGCGCCGATGACCGTTCCGATGTTCCAGAACACGTAGATGCTGACGCCCGCGGCCCAGAATCCGCGCTGCCGTTCCCGATTGTCCGACTGGGCCATCGCGAGTGCCGTCGACTCATCGATCACCAGTTGTGCGGCCACGAGTCGCTTGGGTAGCCGACCCGTCATGATCGGGGCCATCGTGAGGCCATACGCCGCATTGCGGGCGCCCAAGAACAGCGCAGAGGCAATAGCCGCCACCGGTGATCCTCCGGCGCCCACCACGCCGACCGCGGCGAATTGGGAGGCGCCGGTGAACACCAGCAGGCTCATCGCACAGGCCTTGGCCGGAGACAGTCCGGCAGTCACCGCAATCAGTCCGAAGGAAACACCGAAGACTCCAACCGCCAAGCCGAGCAGTACTCCGGCTGAAACCACCGATGCCGAACGCTGCGCCCCACTCCCCCGACTCACGTCGGGGGAGTGTACGCGTCAGGCCGCAGCTCCCGCTGCGGGTCGGCTACTTGGTGAGGCCGCGGACGATCTCGCCCATGAGCTGACCGGCTTCGGTTGGGTTCAGTCCGACCTTTACGCCGGCTGCTCGCAACGCGTCCATTTTGCCCTTGGCCGTGCCCTTGCCGCCCGACACGATGGCGCCGGCGTGACCCATCTTCTTGCCCTCCGGCGCCGTGACCCCGGCGATGTAGGCGCTCATCGGCTTGGTGACGTTGGCCTTGATGTACTCGGCTGCTTCCTCTTCGGCCGAGCCGCCGATCTCGCCGATCATGATGATGGCGTCGGTCTCCGGGTCGGCCTGAAAGCGCGACAGGCAGTCGATGAAGTTGGTGCCCGGAACCGGGTCGCCGCCGATGCCCACGCAGGTGGACACGCCAATGCCCTGCAGCTTTAGCTCGTACAGGGCCTGATAGGTGAGCGTGCCGGAGCGGCTCACGATGCCGACCGTCGGCTTGCCCGGCTGCGGTGGCAGCGCGATCTCGCCGGCGGTGATGCCGATGTTGCATTTGCCCGGGCTGATGATGCCGGGGCAGTTCGGTCCGAGCAGTCGGGTATTCGGGAAGTCACGGATGAGCGTGTTGTAGACCTTGGCCTCGTCCTGGGCCGGGATGCCTTCGGTGATGCACACAATAAACTCGATACCCGCCGCAGCTGCTTCGAGAATGGCTGCGGCAGCAGCCTTCGGCGGCACCGCCACGAACGAAGCGGTTGCACCCGTTGCCGCCTTGGCTTCGGCCACCGTGTTGAACACGGGGATGCCTTCCACGTTACTGCCGCCCTTGCCGGGGGTGCACCCGGCCACAACCTGCGTGCCGTATGCCTTGTTCTTGAGCCCGTGGTACTTGCCCTGCCCACCGGTGAGGCCCTGCACGATGACCTTGGTATTTTCGTCGACGAAGATCGCCATGTTCTTACGCGCCTTTCGCTAGTGCAACGGCAGCTTCGGCTGCTTCCAACATGGTGGCCTTGCTGATGAGTTTCGATGCCGGGATGCCGGCGTCGAGCAGGATCTTGCGTCCCTCTTCGGCGTTGGTGCCGTCGAGGCGAATAACAATCGGTGCCCGCAAATCGACTCGGCTCATCGCTTCCACGATGCCCTTCGCTACCTCTTCGCCGCGGGTGATGCCGCCGAAGATGTTGATGAAGATGGCCTTCACGTTCTCGTCGAAGTTGATGACGTTCAGGGCCGCCGCCATGACGTCGGCGTTGGCGCCGCCGCCGATGTCGAGGAAGTTGGCGGCTGAGCCACCGACCTGATTGACCATGTCGAGGGTCGACATGGCCAGGCCTGCGCCGTTGGCGATGATGCCAACCGAGCCATCGAGACCGATGTACTGCAGGTCGGACTCTCGGGCGAGCTTCTCGCGCTCGTCGAGCACTTCGGTGGCTCGATATTCGTCCCATTCCGGGTGGCGATAGGCCGCGTTGTTGTCGAGTGACACCTTGGCGTCGAGCGCATGCACACCACCGTCGGGACGGAAGATGAGCGGATTGATTTCGGCCAGGTCGCAGTCGCCGGCAGTGAAGCAGTGGTAGAGCTTCACCAGGATCTCGGCGGCACCATCAACGGCTTCCGGGTTGAGCTTGGCATCCACACATGCCTGATGCGCCTCGGCCAGCGTGAACCCATCGACTGGGTCGATATGGCGCAACAGAATGGCGTCAGGATTTTCCTCGGCTACCACTTCGATCTCCACACCACCCTGTGCGGACAGCATCAGGAGATGCTTCTTTGCTCCGCGGTCGAGGGTGTAGCTGGCGTAGTACTCCTCGGCGATGTCGGAGGCTTTCTCTACCCAGACCACGTGCACGATGTGGCCCTTGATGTCCATGCCCAAGATGTTGGTTGCATGTTCAAGCGTCTCGGCAGCGTTGGCGGCAAGTTTGATGCCACCCGCCTTCCCACGACCACCAACCTGCACCTGGGCCTTCACCACAACTGGGTAGCCGATGCTGTTGGCAACATCTACGGCCTCCTGTGGGGTCGTGACTGCTGCGCCGGGGGACACGGGAATGTCGTACTTCGCGAAGTACTGCTTCCCCTGATATTCGAATAGGTCCATCGCCTAACCCTCTTTCGAGTCGAGGGCATCTTCCAGCCAACGACAAATGTCTTTCAACGAACTACCTGGTGTGAACACTTCCGAAACGCCTTGCGCCTTCAGCGTGACGACATCCGCGTTGGGAATGACGCCACCGCCGAAAATCAACACGTCACCGAGGTCCCGTGACCGTAACTCTTCCATGACTCGGGGAAACAGTGTGTTGTGCGCACCCGAAAGGAGCGAAAGCCCGACGGCGTCGACATCTTCTTGCAGGGCGGTTTCGGCGATCTGTTCGGGGGTCTGATGCAAGCCCGTGTAGATCACTTCAAAACCGGCGTCACGCAACGCCCGGGTGATGGTCTTGGCCCCGCGGTCGTGCCCGTCCAGCCCTGGCTTGGCGACGACCACTCGATAGACCCGCTTCACGGTTTCGCACCTTAAACGGCCCGACCGAGTGAACCAAAACATCCCTTCGTCGAGAGTGCGAGGTCAGCGGTTTGTCATGTGACTCGAAGCGCCCAGTAGGCACGCGGATCTTTCGGGCTATGGCCGTGCCGTTCGAGGATCCCGGCTTCTTGGAGGGACTTCAGCTGTCGAATCACCACCGGCCGCGAGAGACCGCTCGCGGCGATGATCTCACCGGTGCTGAGGCGACCGGTTTGCCGGACGAGTGAAGCAATGTCTCGGGCACCCGGTGGGAGCCGACTCTCAAGTTCTCGGTCCACCGGGGCCGAGGAGAGGGTGACCCGTACGCTGCCGGAGGTTTGGAAATAGCTTGGGTCACTGAGACCGGCCAGTCGCATCTCCTCAAAGATTCGCCGTATGCCCTCGCCCAATTCCTGGCCGAACGAAAGGTCAGCACACACTCTGGCGATGCGGGGGTTTCGTGCGAACCGCGTCACGCGGAGTGGATCAGACGTGTCGGCGATGCCAGGGAACCGGCCGGGACTTTCGATCTCAATCCGATCGTCAAAAATCTCCACACGGATGTGGTCGCCGCTGACGCTGTAGGACCGGTGAACGGCGGCGTTCACCAAGGCCTCCAGCCAGGCGTCTTGCGGAATAAGCCCGATCTGCTCAAACCGGCCGTCCCGGCCGAGCGCGCTCCGGGTCGGCAGCAGATCGAATATCTCCTTCCGCGCCTCGGTGAGTTGATGGGGTACCGGGCCATCAATCCTTCGATCGTGTAAGAGTTGCTGGCGGGCACCTGTTCCACGCTCAACGCCTCGGTAACGTAAGACGCGGGTACTCGCCTCGGGGAACCATCGTTGCGGTTCCTTAGCAAACAGGAGCACCGCGCCGACGGTCGGTTGCCCAGAACGGGTCATAAGTCCACGTGCGCTAAGCAGTCGCAGGGGTGCTGGGTGGTGAACCGCTTCGGCATACACACCAAGAAGGCCCTGATCGAGGTCCGCAAGATCGACATTGGGAACAACCGTGGTCTCAAAGTTGGACTGACCCTTGTCGTAGACCAGTTCTTGCCGTTGAGCAAAGGTGAGTCTTCGGTTCTCGTCCCCGACGCGAAGGAAGACGTCATCGCGCCTTGTTGCGTGTACCTGCTGGCTGGGTTGAATCTCGATGACCATCAGCTGATCGAGTACGCCACTTCGATTGATGCACTCAACGAACTGTGTTCTCGCCGGTACGGAAGGCACGGTGAAGTCGAACGCGGCTTGCTGCCACTCAGAAACCCGACCGCCGACAGCCTGCGAAATGCCCTCGACCTGGCCGTCCCATAGGCCGATGACGATGAAGCCACCATCAGCGTTAGCAAACGCCACCAGACTCTCGGCCAGATCCTTGCCGGTGATTCGTGCGCTTTTGCGGTCAAACCACTGATCCTCACGTATGCGCAGGAGTGCGGCGGCGCGTTCCGCCACCGCCAAGTTCAGTGCCCGTTCGGCAGCGACAGTAGACATGTACCTACTCTAAACAATTTAGAGTAGGTACATGTGGATTTCGACGACGCATCCGCCTGTTCGCCCAAACGGATCGGTTCTTCGATTGACCCGATCGCGTCAAACCGAACGGAAGCAGCCACGCCTGAGAGACTCTGTACGTGGACGAAGCGAAGGAAAAGTCGATGTTGGCGCAGACGCTCACGCCGGTGCTGCTTGGCATTCTCTTCCTCGCCGTGCTTGGAGGCGGGCTGTGGGGTGCGGCGTGGTGGCTCAGCCGGGGCAAGACCGCCGACGTCCGCATCGGAAAGGACAACTTCGACTCGCTGTTCTACGAGCGGGAGGCCAAGCGCATTACCGAGAAGGGGCCGCAGCTGTACCCCGGCCTGATCGGGAAGGACAACGGCTACATCTTCGTGAACCACATTGGTGAGGATGCCACCAAGGGTTGGTACGCCTTCAGTGCGCTCCGCGAGGGGCAACCCATCAAATGCACCGTCGTGTGGAAGCCCGTCGAGAAGGTGTTTGAGGATCCGTGCGACAAGAAGCACTATCCACCGACGGGCGAGGGCTTGAAGCAGTTCGAGGCGATCCCCAATCAGAACAACAAACGTCTCGTCATCGACCTGACCCCGAACCCGTGAGTGCCGCAGACAGTTACGGCCCGGCGAGCTACGGCGACGCCTTCGCCGACATTTACGACGAGTGGTACGGCGACTCACCCTCTGTCGCCAGTTCCGACATCGATGTGACCGTGCAGTGCCTGGTTGAGCTGGCCAACAACGGCCGTGTGCTTGAACTTGGTGTCGGCACCGGTCGAATAGCGTTGCCGCTCGCCGCAACCGGGCTCGACGTCGTTGGTATTGACGCATCGGCCAAAATGCTCGACCAACTGACAGCCAAGCCGAACGGAGAGCGCGTCACGACCGTCTGCGCCGACATGTCGACGGATCTGCCCGAGGGACCATTTTCACTCGTCTTCGTGGCCATCAACACCTTCTTCAATCTGACCAGTCGCGACCAGCAGTTGGCGTGTATGAGGGGCGTAGCCGAACGGCTGGCTGACGACGGCGTGTTCGTCATCGAAGCGTTTGTCCCCGACCTCGACCGGTACGGCTCGGGGCTCTCGCTGCGCACGGTTGATCTTGATCACGTGATTCTGGCCGCATCTCATACCGATGTCGACCGTCAGCTCATGACCGGCCAGTACGTCGAGCTCCGCAACAACTCGCTCCCTCGTCTTCGACCGTTTCAGATCTGTTTTCAGAGCCCGGACCAACTTGACCAGATGGCAGCCGTTGCCGGTATGACCTTGGTAAACCGGTGGGAAAATTGGTCAAAATCTGTCTTCAAAAGTCGAAGTTCACATCATGTTTCCGTGTTTCGGGCCGACAGGAAGCCTAGGATGAAAGAGTCATGAGTCAGCTCCGCTTGAATCCCCTCAATGGGCGATGGGTCACCATCGTCGCTGAGCGGCGTGAGCGACCCACCGACTTTGCGCCCCGCAGCCCTCAGGTTGAGGCTGATACCGGTCGCGCCTGCCCCTTTTGCCCCGGCACCGATCATGAGACTCCTCTGTGGGAGGCCAGCGGTCCCGACGGGAACTGGCAGGTGCAGGTCGTCGCCAATCGCTACCCAGCTTTCTTCGGTGACGATTCCATGTCGGTGCGCAACCTCGGCCCGGTGCACGTGCAGGCTGCCGCGTCAGGCATCCATGAGGTGCTCATCCTGTCGCCCGAGCACGCTATTTCCTGGGGTCAACTTGACGATCAGGGCGCCTCACAAGTGATGCACGCGCTCGCTGAGCGTATGGCCGGGCATGCCCACCTTCCCCACATCCGCTACACGCAAGCCATCGTGAACCACGGCCGTGAAGCCGGCGCATCGGTTGCCCACCCGCACGGTCAGTTACTCGGCATGCCGTTCGTTCCTGGTGAAATCATCGAGGAAGAACGAGCCTTCGGACGCTTCGACGGCGGCTGCATTCTGTGCACCACGGTAGAGGCCGAACTGAACGATCGCAGCCGAGTGATCTATGAGGATGACAACGTCATCATCGTCTGCCCATTCTGGAGCGGCTGCCCCTTCGAGATGCTCGTCATCCCCCGCGCTCACGTCGGCCACCTGAACGACTCCGATCCCGACCAACTCAGCTCCATTGGTATCGGTATCAAACAGTCGCTCGCCGATCTCGAAAAGTTGCTGGGCGATGTTGCGTACAACCTCGTGTTCCACAGCGCGCCGCATCAGCATCACGACAGCCACTACCACTGGCACGCCCACATCTTCCCGAAGCTCACGACCGTTGCCGGCTTCGAGCGTGGCACGGGTGTGATGATCAACATCACCCCGCCCGAAGACGCCGCCGCGGCGTTACAGCAGCTGCGGGTTGTGTCACCAGCTTCGTGAGTGCCATCGCGGTTTCCATCGTTATCGACGCACTACCCGACGACGTGTGGAAGGTCCTTGAACCGGTCGAGCGTCACGTCGACTGGATGGCCGATGCCGAGGCGATCCGCTTCACTACCGGGCAGACTCGAGGTGTGGGTACCAAGTTTCTCTGCGACACCAAAGTCGGCCCGATCCGCATGACCGACCCAATGGAAATTACCGAATGGGAGCCGGGTCACGCCATGGGCGTTCGCCATACCGGCATCGTGAGCGGTGTTGGTCGCTTCACGCTTTCGCAGCGGGGCCCTCGCTCCACCAATTTCATCTGGCGTGAAAACCTCACGTTCCCGTGGTGGCTCGGAGGCCCCATCGCCGGTGTGCTGGGCGGCAAGGTCGTGCTGAAGTTCATCTGGAACCGCAATCTCAAAGCCCTCAAGCAGCTGGTGGAAGCGACGTCCTGAGGGCGGCTCAGCCCAGGTTGACGGAGGATTCGACCAGTCGGTCCAGGCCCAGGCGTCCGACGGCGAGGCCGAGATCGAAGCCCAGGGACTCAAGCCCGGTGTGATCGCCTTCGGCGAGGAGCACGTCGTAGACAGCCTCCTGGGCCACTTCGAGCACAGTGCCGTGACCCGCCATGCGAACAACGTCTCGGGCGCGGCCGATGTCGTCATGGCTCCGGGTCTGCACCGCTCGACCAACCGCATCGCTGACGACGAGACGCATAGCCACCTGGGGCGAGGGAACCACCGACGCCACATCGGCCTCGGCGTCTCGGACTGGGTCGACCCACCGCTGCCAGATATCCACGCCTGAGCCTTCGCTCCGGTCGTTACTGAAAGCCGTCGCCAGGTGAGCAAAGACCGGGTCGAGTGACGGGCGAACGCCGGTGGCGTGGCGGATGAGATCAAGACATCGCGCTGCGTGGCGCATGACGAGCACGGTCTCAAGCCCCGCGAGGTCATGAAAGAACCATGCACAGCTGGTGTACATGGCGAGCGCATGGCGCTGGCTTTCGAGCAGCTCAAGGGCCACGACCGAGTCGACACCCGCCTTGAGGTACTTGCCGCAGAAACCTTCACGGCTCGACGGATCGGCCAGAACTTCGCCGTAGCTGTCACGTGCGGCCCAGGGGTCGACAAAGGAGTCGGCCCCGGCCACGTTGAACGCCCGGGCAGCCTGCTCGCGTACGACATCGAGGGCAGCGCGCAGAGGCGCTCTCCATGCCTGGCTGCTTCCGGCGGGACCGCCGGTGGAGCAGCTGCAGTCGGTCTGCCAACGGCCCAGGCCGTGGGCACAACTCCATGCGCTTTCGCGAACGCCGACATCGCTGCCAGGTCGTTGCTCTTGCAACCATTTCACCACCGACCCGGTAGTGAAGCCACGACGCCGCGCCAGTACGCCGAGGCCGAAGGCGACGGTCCGCTCGGAAAAGGTGTGGTGGTGTCCGAAGGTTTCGCCGTCGGTGGCGGCAAGGCCAAGACCGCCCCGCGCGATACCTTCGGCTCGGTTGATGAGGGCTTCGGCGCTGCCACCCATCACCCCGAACGCAAGGTCGTGACTGAAGGACTGATCGGCGAACGCAATGGCCACGGCGCGCCCGTCAAGGGAGCGCCACTGATAGGGCATGCTGGTGTCGACCGGTGCGGCCGCCTGGTCGGCCATGAGGATGGTGGCACCAACGCCGAGTTCGGCCAGTGTTTGCATGGTGGCGTCGTCAACACCGGTTTCGGGAAGCCACACGGCTTCAGCCTCCCGGCCGAACCGGGTGCGAAAGTCGGCCAGACCCCAGAGCATTTCAGTGCGTCGATCCTGCGCGGTAGCCAGCGGCATGATGACGTGATGGAACGGTTGGGCTACCGCGGTGTGCGCCACACGGTCGGCCGCCACGATCTTGTCGTGCACTTCCGGCCGAGCCCGTTGCAACCATCGGGCCAACGTGGGTCCGAGGTCAAACGACAGCAACTCGAAGTTGTTGACGATGGCGAGGATGCGACCGCGACCGTCGACGATACGAGCCGCCGCGTTGGGCCGATAGCACTCGTCGGTGATGCGCTCGTTCCAGTCATGCGCCGGGGCAGCCGACGGTTCCACCGGCACGCAGCCGTTGGACGGCATTTCACGCGGAGGTTGATAGAAGTGGCCATGAACCGCCGCGTGCACCATCGCACCAGTTTACCGGCCGATCTCCCGCCCCCGTCATCCATGCCATTTCGCCCAGTGCCCGCCGGGCACACGTCACAACGAATGGTCTATCGCCATGCCGAAACCCCGCGGCTATCCTTGCCCGGTGCGCGGCGACCCCTCCCCCATGCGAATCGTCATGGTTTCGTGGGAATACCCACCCCTTTTCGTGGGTGGTCTCGCCACTCATGTGCACGGTATTGCCACGGCAATGGTCCGATCCGGCCATGAGGTGGTGGTGCTCACGTTTCAACATCCAGACGCTCCAGACGATGCAATGATCGACGGAGTTCGGATTTTGCGTGCTTCCATCGATCTTCCATGGTTCCCCGACGACCAGTTTGTCTCCAAGATGATCAGCGCCAACCACCAGCTTGTGCAGCTTTCCACCAAGCTCGGCTCCGACTGGAAGCCAGAGATCGTGCACGTCCACGACTGGTTGAGCGGCTGGGCGGGTGACACGCTCAGTGCGCTGTGGGGCGTGCCAATGATCGCCACCATCCACGCCACCGAACGAGGCCGCAACGGTGGTGTCGTGCCCACCAACGGGCAGTCGGCATCAATTCATTCGGCCGAGTGGTGGTTGACGTTTCGGGCCAGCATGGTGATCTGCTGCAGCCAGTTCATGGCTCATCAGATCACCGACAGTTTTGAAGTCCCCGCCGAGAAACTGGTGACCATTCACAATGCCGTCGACGCCGCACTGTGGACGCGCTCGACAGAGCCAGAACCGACCGAGACCGCCGGACCGCTCATTGTGTCGTGGGGTCGGGTGCAATACGAGAAGGGCTTCCAAACGCTGGTAGAGGCAATGCCGATCCTGCGCGAGCGACTGCCCGGCATTCGGGTCGTCATCGCCGGAACCGGTTCGTATCGGGCTGAATTGGCCGAGCGAGCCGAGGCGTTCGGTGTAGCCGATCTGGTGCACTTCGCCGGCTTCGTACCGGCCGACGAACTGGCCCAACTGCTGCAGGCGGCGAGCTGTGTCGTGATCCCCAGTTTCTACGAACCATTCGGCATCGTTGCGCTGGAAACGCTCGCGGCAGCTGCCCCACTGGTCGCGGCTCGAACCGGCGGCATGGCCGAAGTGCTCGACGATGCCGACGCCGGTTTACTCTTCGCTCCGGGCGACGCCGAGGCCTTGGCCGACGCGGTCACCCGCACGCTGACCGATGCGGACCTCCGCACCCGTCAGACCACCAATGGGCTCAACCTCGTGCATCAGCACTACAGCTGGGACGCGGTTGCCGCTCAAACCATCAACACGTATCAGAAGGTGCTCGCATGAAAGCCACTCGTCGTTTTGTCGTCAGTTCGCGCGTCCCAGAGTCGCTTGCCGGTCTGGAGGAGCTCGCCAAGAACTGGCGATGGAGCTGGCACAATGCGACGGGCGATCTGTTTGCCCGACTCGACGCCGACGCCTGGTTGGCCACGGGTGGGGTGCCACTCGAAACGTTGCGTCGGGCCAGCCAAGACCGACTCGACGCCGCTGCGCACGACCAACGCTTCCTCGGTGATCTCGCCGCGCTTGTAGCCGAGCAGCGCGACGCCCGAACCGGTCCACGCTGGTTCCAGACCGAAAAGACCAACAGCCCGCTGCGCGTCATCGCTTACTTCTCCCCCGAGTTCGGTGTCAGCGGAGCCATGCCGCAGTACTCCGGTGGCCTCGGCATCCTTGCGGGTGATCACCTGAAGGCCGCCAGTGACCTTGGCATTCCACTAGTGGGCATTGGCCTGTTCTACCGCTACGGCTACTTCCGTCAGTCACTGCGTTCCGACGGCTGGCAGCAGGAACGGTTTGTCGCCCAAGACCCGACCGAACTGGGTCTGGCCGACACCGGCGTTCGGGTAACGGTCGAGTTTCCCAACGACACACTGCACGCCAAAGTGTGGCGCGCTGATGTTGGTCGCACCCCGTTATATCTGCTCGATACCGATCTTCCCGAGAACGCTCCCGAGCTGCGGACCGTCGCTGATCGCCTCTACGGTGGCGACAACGAGCAGCGTCTTCGCCAAGAGATCCTGCTCGGTATCGGTGGCGTCCGCGCCCTGCAGGCGCTCGGCATCCATGCCCAGGTCTTCCACTCGAATGAGGGCCACGCCGGCTTCCTGGCGTTCGAGCGCATTCGTCAGCTCACGGGCAGCGGATTGACGTTTGATGAAGCGCTGGAGGTCGGTCGTGCCGGAAACATCTTCACCACCCACACTCCGGTCCCGGCCGGTATCGATCGCTTCCCTCGTGACCTGATTGAGCGTTACTTCACTGCGTTCGCAAAGCGTTGCGACACCACGTTTGATCACCTGTTCGCCCTCGGCCAGCGAGCCGACGAAGACCTCGATCGGTTCAACATGGCTGCGATGGGATTGCGAGTCGCAGCAAGGGCCAACGGTGTGGCCGCACTGCACGGCGAAGTGAGCCGCGCCATGTTCGCAGGGTTGTGGGGAGGGCTTGATCCTGATGAGGTGCCGATCACGTCGGTCACCAACGGTGTGCACGCTCATACATGGGTTGGTCCCCATTTCAGCAAGGTGCTGGCGTCATCGGTTGGCGCCATCTGGGACGGCGCCACCGCCGAAGAATGGAAGGGCGCCTACAGCATCCCGTCGGCCGACATCAGGGCAGCCCGGGCCATCGGGCGGCAAGAACTCGTACGAGATATTCGGGTGCGCACCGGTCGACCGAGGGTGCTCAACGAAGATGTGCTGACCATTGGTTTCGCTCGACGCTTCGCCACGTACAAACGTGCTGCTCTCCTGCTCAGTCAGCCCGATCGTTTACTGGCGCTGCTGACCGACGACAAACGACCGGTGCAGTTCGTCTTCGCCGGTAAGGCGCACCCGGCCGATGACGAGGGCAAGCGGGTGATCCAGGCGGTCAATCGATTCGCGCAGCGCACCGAGACCCACGACCACTTTGTGTTCGTCGATGACTACGACATGGATCTGGCGAAGACGATGTACCAGGGTTGCGACGTGTGGCTCAACAACCCTCGCCGGCCTCTCGAAGCCTGCGGCACCAGTGGTATGAAGGCCGCCCTCAACGGCGCGCTGAACTGCTCGGTGCTCGACGGCTGGTGGGACGAAGCCTTCGATGGCCGTAACGGTTGGAAGATCGACTCCTTCGAGCAGGAGCACGACATGGAAGCTCGCGATCGTCTCGAAGCCGAGTCCCTTTTTGACGTGCTGGAAAACGAGGTGATCGGCTCCTACTACGACGGCACCGACAACTGGTGGGACATGGTGCGCCACAACTGGGCATCTATCGGTCCGGTGTTCACGGCGTCTCGCATGGTGCGTGACTATGTGGAGCGCCTGTACGAGCCAGCTGCAGCGCAGGCCGATGTGTTCACCGACCACGACTTCGCAGTCGGACGCCAGCTCACGGCGTGGAAAGCGTCGATCGTCGCACAGTGGCCGAAGGTTTCGATTGACGACATCACGGTGAACGCAACCGGCGGAAGCGACGGACCCCAGTTCGACGTAACCGCCACGGTTTCACTCGGTTCGATCGCGTCGACCGATGTCGTGGTGGAGGCCATCCACGGACCGGTCGACGGCGAAGATCTGCTGATCTCCCCGCACGCCACCGCATTGAGTCTCGGCGAGTCCGGCGTGTGGCATGCCTCGTTGACGCCAGCCGAAAATGGCCCCTACGGCGTGACCGTGCGGGTACGACCGACGCATCCGGCGTTGGCCCATCCGCTCGAGATGGGCCTGGCGACCTTTACGCCGTCAGCGTAGACAGAAACTCTCTCATCGCCCGGTTGGTGACTTCCGGGTGGGTGAGGTTGGCAGCGTGCCCGGCGCTCTCGATGATGCTCATCTGCTGAAAACCGGGCAGCAGGTTGCGCAGGTGCTGAGCATGATCGATCGAGATGGCGACGTCGGCCAGACCGTGCACGATCATGGCCGGGCAGGTGATGCTCTTCACCTGCTCGGAAATGTCGTCGCGAGTCAGCAGGCAGCGGCCGGGTTCCACAATCGATTCCTTGGCGCGGGCTTTCCACTTCGGTATCCAGCGCATGTTTTCTACGGGGTCGGCAATGATGATCGATGCCGCGACGTAGGCCATGTCGTCGTCGGCGCCATGCTCGGCCCACGCGTCGAACATGCCCTGGTAAACCGGAATCTGTTCGGGATGCTCGGGGCCGGCCTGGGTGTCGATGAGGACGAGGGCACGCACCCGGTCGGGGTAGCGCAGCGCAACCCGCAACGACACGAACCCACCCTGGCTCATGCCGCCGACTATTGCTTGATCAATGCCGAGTAAGTCGAGCACCCCGACGCAGTCATCGGCCAGATCCCAGTACGTGAAGGCTTTGCCGTCGTACTCGGTCCGACCGAACCCACGAGCGTCCCATGTGATCAGTCGGTACTTCTCGCGAAGCCCTACGACTTGATGGTCGAACATCGATCGATCCATCAAAAATCCATGGCCCAAGATGATGACGGGGCCCTCACCTCCCGAATCTTCAAACCAGATCCGCTGACCGTTGACCGCTGCGTAGGGCATAGCGGCAGACCTTAGCGCCCGACGAAGTTCGCCTTGCCCGGACCCTGCTCGAGGAAGCTCTTGACCCCGATGCGACTGTCCTCTGTTTCGAATACGTCGGCGAAGAGGCGCAGCTCGATGCCGAGGCCGTCAGCCAGCGATCCTTGCAATCCGCCGTCGATGGCGGCCTTCGCCAACGCTTGTGCCTGGAGGGCGCCGGCAGCAAGTTGGCTGGCGAGGGCCAGGGCGCGTTCGTGCAGTTGCTCGGCCGACACGATCTCGTCGCACAGCCCGATGCGGAGCGCTTCGTCGGCTTTCACCTGACGACCGGTGAGACAGATCTCCTTGGCCCGAGCCGGCCCAACCAGGCGGCTCAGCCGTTGCGTTCCGCCGCCGCCAGGGATGATACCGAGCAGGATTTCCGGCTGACCGAACACGGCGCGTTCACTGGCAATCCGGTAGTCGCACGCCAACGCCAGCTCGCAGCCACCGCCCAACGCGAACCCCGAAACCGCGGCAATCACCATGCGCGGGATCGCCGAAATGGCGTTGAGCGCCGAATGAAATTTCGGTCCGATGCGCTCGGCTTCCGCCCGTCCGCCGAACTCAGTGATGTCGGCGCCAGCGGCAAAGATCCGGTCACCGCCGGTGACGATCACGGCCCCAGGGGGGTTGCGTTGCAGGTCAAGGGCATGTTCTTCGAGCTGGCCGAGCAGCCGTACCGAGAGGGCGTTGACCTTCGGATTGGCTAGAGTGAGAATGGCTACTCCGCTGGTTTGACGATCTAACTGGACGAGTTCTGGCTGCTCCATGCGCCGACGCTAGCAACGGCACATTGCCGGAAGAGCTAAGCTCAAGAAAGATTCTGTTACCGAGCACGGAGAGTGGCATGTTCGATGATATGGTGCCCACGGTGAGAGGGCTGGCAGCGATACATGCGGCGGATACCAGTGGCGGGTGAAGTGGCTGTGAATGACTCGGTCGACGTAACAGGAGAAGTAATAGTGAAGACAGCCGAGTACGGCACGGAAAACAAGGTGCTTGCTGCCATAGAGCGCATAGCACAAGGGCAGCGCGCCTTCTATCAAGAACTCGGCACCAAGTACGGCGTAACCCCGTTGCAGATTCAGCTCCTTGAGCTGATCGCCGACGGCGCTCCCCCAACCGGCCACGTGGGCGAACTCGCCCGCGAGGTTGGCGTAACCCAGCCCAGCGCCAGTGAAGCCATTGCGTCGCTGGAGGACAAGGGTCATGTCAGCCGTGCCGTCGATCCATCCGATCGTCGCCGTTCGGTGATCACCTTGACCGAGCAGGGCCGCGCCCTAGCTGCACAGCTAAACGGTGCGCGCGAGACCATTCGAGAAGCCCTCAGCGATCGGAACGAGGAGGAGAACGCGGCGATCCTGTCGACGCTCATCGACCTCATGGCCACCTTCCACAATGCAGGCATCATCGGCGTCGTTCGGGCCTGTTCGACGTGCAGTTTCATGAGCGATCAGGCCGACGGCACCCGCTTCTGCGACGCGCTCGAAGATCACCATGTCATCAAGTGACCTTCGAGTGAACTGCCGACTCCACGAGCCACTGGAGATGGGCACCGCCAAAAACCGCCGCCGTTAAGCCGGAACGTCCCGCGGCTGGGTGCAGTTCGTCAAAACTGTTGAGGTTGCGCAGCTGCGGAAAGCGCGCCCACCACACCAGCACGATGACCAACGTTGCGGCACCGCCAAGCACGATCGCGACGACTGTACCCAAGGCCTGCGCCGTCACGCCCGATTCGAAGGCGCCGAGCTCGTTTGACGCGCCGATGAACACGGCTTCAAGTGCGAGCACTCGACCGCGCATGAGCGCGGGCGTGGCGAGCGGCACGACGGTCGAACGGACGAACACACTCACCATATCCGCCGCCATGAGCACGGCCATCATCAGCATGGCGACCACGAAGCTCTTCGTCAGCCCAAGCATGATGGTGGCAACACCGAACACGCCGACCGCGATCAGCAACCGCTTGCCGACGCGGCTATTGAATGGCTTCGCCGCGAGGTAGATGGCGGTGGCTGCGGCACCGATGCCTCCCGCGGCGCGCAGCCAGCCCAGGCCCACTGCGTTCACGTGCAACCGGTCTTTGGCCAGCACCGGCAGCAGTGCAACGGCACCGCCGAACAGCACCGCGAACAAGTCGAGCGCGATGGCGGCGAGCAGCAGTGGTGTGCGGCGGACGAACTTCAATCCTTCCAACGCGTGCGAGAGTGTCGGCCGCTCGGTGGAAGCCTCGACGCCGTGAATCGGGTGGACGAACGAGATCGCCACGGCGGCGATGGCGAGCAGCAGAGCCGCTGCAATGAAGGGCCACTCCGGGCCGACGAGGAAGAGGACGCCGGCTAGCACCGGTCCGGCAATGGACGCCGACTGCCACATCACCGAGCCGAGAGCAGCAACCCGTGGCATGGTGCCCTCGGGGGCGACTGCGGGCGTAAGTGCTCGGGCAGCAGGCGTGGCAAAGCTGCGAGCGACACCGAAGAAGGTCACCGCCACGAAGATCGGCCAAATCCGCTGGCCGTGGTGGGTCGCGAACCAGGCCAGGTAGAGCGAACTGATGATCTCGACCGTGAGCCCGGCCGCGGCGACCCGCCGACGATCGAAACGATCGGCGACGGAACCGGCGACGAGCACGAGGATGGCGGTGGGGAGGAATTCGGCCAGCCCGAGCAACCCGAGATCGGCCTTGCTACCCGTGATGTCGTACACCAACTTGCCCAGCGCCACGGCCTGGGCGACGGCGGCGGTCGAGCCGGCGAACGTGCAGAAGAGCACCGAAGCCACCGATCGGTCGCGAAGGACGTTGCGGGCGGTGACCTTGTTAGACATGTGCCCGCAGGTTAGTGCGAGCCGTCAGCCCAGGCTCAGGTGCTTAGGCTCGGTACTGCACGCCCGGTAGGACACACAGCATTTCGTACAGCAGGTTGGCCGCCACGAGCGAGGTGTTGCCCGTGGTGTCGTAGGCCGGTGCCACCTCCACCAGGTCACCACCAACCAGGTTCAGCCCGCGACACCCGCGGATGATTTCGAGCGCCTGCCATATGGTGAGCCCACCGATTTCGGGCGTTCCGGTACCGGGCGCAAACGACGGATCGAGACCGTCGATGTCAAAGCTGAGATAGACGGGACCTTCACCGACTCGTGCTCGTACCTGGTCCATAAGCGGAGCCATTGACTTTCCCCAACATTCCTCTGCCTGCACCACGGTGAAGCCCTGGTCGCGTGACCAGTCGAAGTCGTCGGCTGCGTAGCCGGTGCCGCGCACCCCGATCTGGGTGACGCGTAACGGGTCGAGGAGACCCTCTTCCATTGCTCGACGGAATGGGGTGCCGTGGGCGATGCGTTCGCCGAACATGGTGTCGTTGATGTCGGTGTGCGCATCGATATGAATGAGTCCGACTGGGCCGTGCTGCTTGGCCAGAGACCGAAGGATCGGCAGCACGATGGTGTGGTCACCGCCCATCGTCAGGGTGGTGAGCTTCGCTGCCATCAACCGGTCAAAGTGGGCTTCGATGCGATCGACCGAGTCGAGCAGGTTGTAGGGATTCGTAGCCACATCACCGGTGTCGGCGATGCGTAGGTGATCGAACGGCGCTGCGCGAGTCGCCATGTTGTACGGCCGCAACAGCACCGACTCACTTCGGATACCACGTGGTCCAAACCGGGCGCCGGGTCGGTTCGACGTGCCGATGTCGAACGGCACCCCGACGATTGCCACATCGAGTTGTGACAGATCGCTCATGAGCGGCAGCCGCATGAAGGTGGCGATACCGCCGAAGCGCGGCATCTCGTTACCACCGAGCGGCTGGGGAAAGTCCGGCATTCGTCACCTCAATATCGGGTAGATGCTACTTCGGCCAAGCTTCGCTAGCGTGCTGCTGTGCCACCGACAGACCGTCGTCTCTCGATCAGTCTGGTGGACACGCTTGACGAGAACGGCATTGCTCTCGGCGTGTGTCGCAAGGTGTGGGGAACCACCGCCGCGCAGGATCACGAGCTCTACTGGGTTATTGCAACGCACGGCGGGTACTTGTCCGTTGCTCGGCTCGACGGTGAGCCCGTTGGCGCTTCGCTCGGCGTACTCGCGCATCGGGGGACCGAGTTGGTGTCGCACTTCACCGGCGTTATCCCCGGGTTCGCCGGAGCCGGTATTGGGTTCGCCCTCAAGCAACACCAGCGGGCGTGGGCGCAGACGCAGGGCATCGACACCATTACCTGGACCTTTGACCCGCTCGTGCGTCGTAACGCCTGGTTCAACCTGGTGCGACTTGGCGCGTCGGTGCGCCGCCACGTCGTCAACTACTACGGCGCGCTCAACGACGACATCAACGGTATGGATGACACCGATCGTTTCGAGGTGGCCTGGCCGGTCGGCGTCCCACTCGACCCGAGCGTGGTCGTTCCCATGAGCGACGACGTACTCGTTGAGCTGCCGGCCGATATCGAAACCATGCGTACCGACGATCTGCTACTTGCCCAACAATGGCGACGCGACCTTCGTGCCATTGTTGATGAACCACTCCGCAACGGCTGGCATCTTGTCGGGATGACCGCTGACTATCGCTACGTCCTCAGACCTCCGAAGAAGGAGTCATCGTGAAACTGACCCATGCCGTGCTTCATCAGCTGCACCTGCCGTTGGTCGCGCCGTTCCGCACCTCGTTCGGTACGGAGACCTCACGCCAGGTTCTGCTCGTCCAAATAGTCGGCCCCGACACCGAGGGCTGGGGCGAATGCGTGGCCGACAAGCTGCCGCTGTATTCCTCGGAGTATTCCGACGGAGCGGCGCAGATGATCAAGCGATTCCTCCTCCCCCGCCTCGATCCGAATCACGTCGTTGCCTCGACGGTGTCGGGGATCATGTCACCCGTCAGTGGCCACCCGATGGCCAAGGGCGGCATCGAGGCCGCCGTGCTCGACGCGGAATGTCGCCTCTACGGTCAGCCCCTTTCCGAGCGACTCGGTGCCACCAAAGATCGTGTGCCGTCAGGAGTGTCGGTCGGCATCCACGACTCGATTCCGGCGTTGCTCGACACCGTCGAGGGCTACGTCGCCGAGGGCTACCTGCGCATCAAACTGAAGATCGAGCCAGGTAACGACATTGCGCATGTTGCTGCTGTTCGTGAAAAGTTCCCCGACATGCTGCTCCAGGTGGATGCCAACTGTGCCTACACGCTGGCCGACGCGGCATTGCTCGCCCGGCTCGACCCGTTCGACCTGCTGTTGATTGAGCAACCCCTGCCCGAAGACGACGTTCGTGGCCATGCTCAACTCGCCCAACTGTTGCGTACACCCATCTGTCTCGACGAGTCGATCACCTCGCCGCGGGCTGCGCACCACGCGATCGCACTTGGCGCGTGTCGCATCATCAACATTAAGCCTGGCCGAGTTGGCGGTTACCTCGAAGCGGTGAAGATCCACGACATCTGCGTTGCCGCCGGGCTCGCCGTGTGGTGCGGCGGCATGCTCGAAACCGGCATCGGTCGTGCCGCAAACGTTGCGCTCGCGGCGCTGCCGGGATTCACGTTGCCGGGTGACACCTCGGCGTCGTCCCGGTACTTCCATCGCGATGTCACCGCGCCATTCGTCTTGGAAGAGGGCCACCTCCGTGTTCCCACCGGTCCCGGCATCGGCGTCGAGCCCATCGCGGAGCTGCTTGCCGAGTTCACCGTGTCCACCGAAACCATCAAACTCGGCACGTAACTTCATCCTCGGGCCATACCCGCCACAAGACCAGCCTAAGCTTTGGCTATGAACGATTGGAACAAGCAGATCATTGCCGAGTTCAGAGCCAACGGAGGAAAAGTTGCCCAGTTCGGTGACGCCCCGATGGTCATCCTTCACACCGTTGGAGCCAAGACCGGTGTCCTTCGCGAGATTCCGCTGGTCGCGAAGGTTGATCACGACAGCATGATCATCTTTGCGTCGAAGGCCGGTGCGACCACGAACCCGGACTGGTATCACAACTTGGTCGCAACGCCCGAGATCGATGTCGAGTTCGGCGCCGAAAAGTTCCGGGCGCGCCTCGAACAACTGTCAGCTGAAGACGCCAGCAGCGCCATCCAAGCCCAAGCCGAACTGATGCCATCGTTTGGCGACTATGTGAAGTCAGCCGCACCCCGGCAAATCCCCGCGTTCGCCATCCACCGCATCTAACGACGCGGGCGCCAACGGTCGGGGCGTCGTAGGGTCTGGCCCATGACGTCACTTCCCGCTTCTGGTTTGCAGCTGCGTTCCGTCGTTACGAGTGCTGGCACACTCGAACTCTCGCTGGTGGATGTACCGACTCCCACACCGAAGGATGACGAGGTGGTCATCCGAGTTGAGGCGGCACCGATAAATCCTTCTGATCTGCGCCTGCTGATTGCTGGAGCCGATCTCACCCAAGCGACCTCGGCCGGGTCCGGCGCGGCAGCGACGATCTCAGCACCTCTAGCGCCCAATGAGCTGCGGGGATTGACGAGCCGACTCGATGAGTCCATGGCCGTCGGCAACGAGGGCGCCGGCGTCGTGGTTGCAGCCGGATCTTCCGACGCGGCGCAAGCGTTACTCGGAAAGACCGTCGCCAGCTTTGGTGGTGCCATGTTCTCCGAGTACAGGTGTGCAAAGGCAGCGATGTGTTTTGCGCTCCCCGAGGGCATCACCGCCCAGCAGGGGGCCTCCAGTTTCGTGAATCCGCTCACCGCGTTATGCATGCCGGAAGCCATGCGTCGCGAGGGCCACACGGCTCTCGTGCACACGGCGGCGGCATCGAACCTCGGCCAGATGCTCAACAAGATCTGCATTGCCGACGGCATCGAGCTCGTCAACATCGTGCGCAAACCCGAACAGGTCGACCTACTGCGAAGCATTGGCGCGAAGCACATCGTCGACTCAAGTTCGGACACGTTCATGAAGGACCTCGTCGCTGCGCTGACCGAAACCGGCGCAACGATCGCCTTTGACGCTATCGGCGGCGGCAAGCTCGCCGGCCAGATTTTGACGGCGATGGAGGCGGCTGCCAATGCCAAGGCGACGACCTACAGTCGGTACGGGTCATCAACCTTTAAGCAGGTGTACATCTACGGCGGGCTCGACCCCAGCCCAACCGAACTCACCCGGTCGTTCGGTCTGTGTTGGGCGCTCGGCGGATGGTTGCTGACGCCGTACCTGGAGAAGATTGGCTTCGCCGACATGATCGCCTTGCAGCAGCGCGTCGGCCGCGAGCTCACCACCACCTTCGCCAGTCACTACACCAGCGTCATCTCACTGGCCGAAGCGCTCAACCTCGACAACGCCCGCGCCTACGCCAGCATCAAGACCGGCCAGAAGTACCTCATCAACCCCAGCCTGTAAGGAGCGTTCACATGACGGATCAGCAGAGCTCAGGATTCCAAGTAGGGCTCGGAGTACCTGATCATTACGACGCCTACGTCGCCCCCCTCATGAAGCCGTTCATTGCGGCGCTCATCGCTTCCGTCGTGCGCCCGGGCCAACGCGTGTTGGATGTTGCGTGCGGAACCGGGTTTGCCACGCGGGCGGCATCGAGCGTCGTTGGTTCTGGTGGAAGCGTCTCGGCAATCGACATCAACCCGGGCATGATCGACAAGGCTCGCTCACATCCGATGGCAGGCGACGTTGAGTGGCACGTTGGGTCTGCACTGGAGTTGCCGTTCGAAGACGGATCGTTTGATGGCGTCATCTGCCAGCAGGGTCTGCAGTTCTTCCCGTCACCTGCCGACGGACTTGCAGAGATGCACCGAGTACTGAAGCCGGGAGGATCGCTTGGCGCCACCGTGTGGGCGCCGATCCACCTCTCCCCGTACCTCGCTGCGCAAGCCTCGATGATGTCGGAGCACTGCGGCATCGCGCCGGCCGTACTCGACCAAGCCATTCCTCGTGAGGGCGAGGCGTTGCTCAACCGCTGGGCAACCGAGGCAGGATTGCCCGATGCCCGCGTCGAGACACTGCAGTTCGTCGTCGAGTTCCCTCCGCTGCAAGAGCACATCGTCAACCACCTTCGAGCGCTTCCGTGGTCCGCCCCCTTCTTCGCCCTCTCCCCCGCCACTCAGACTGCCGCAGTACACGCAATGGTCGATTCCCTGGCGGACTACACGCAGCCCGACGGCTCCGCCCACATCCCCACCGCGTCCCTCCTCCTCACCGTTACCCGCTAGAGGTGTACTCGGTTCAACGCTGTCCCGCCCGACGTCCACCACGGCCGCCAACCGTGACGGCGTTGCAGGGGAGGAGCTGGCCGAGGTTCCCGGCTAGCGGCCGGTTCGTTCCGCGTGTTCGGGGGCGTCGATGTCGATGACGTGGGGGTACGTTTCGTGGGAGGACGTTTCGTCGGGGACGCAGTGTTGCTGTTCCCACTGCGCTCGCTCGGCCGGAGTTTGGAGGCGGAGCCAGGTTTTCTCGCGTGGAGCGATGTAACCGCGTGGTGTTACGACGGGTTGGGTGGCGGGGTCGGGGGTGAACCAGGTGTCACGATTGAGCCAGCGCTCGCCGGTTGGGTGAACGAACGGTTTGTCCGAGGTGGGGAGTGGCCCGACGGGCAATGATGGTTTGGCTGCACCTTCGATGATGGTGCCGTCTGGTCGACGGAAGATGAGACCGTCAGGGTTGTCGGCGTTTCCAGTGATGGAGAACTTCCCGGCGTGATGCGCCCGGTGGCAGTGACGACAGAGTGCCCCGAGGTTGCAGGTGTTGGTTAGTCCGCCGTCGGTCCAATGCACGACGTGATGGGCTTCTAAGCCTTTCGTTGCCGAGCACAACGGGTTGCGGCACATGCGATCACGATCAAGAATGAGCGCGGCGATCCGGTGCGGAACGACGCGTGCACTACGGCCGAGGTTCACCGGCCGACCACCGCGTTCGAACACCGCTTGGATGGTGGTGTTCGACAGGAGTTGTTTCAGGACACCGTCGTTGAGATGTTGCCCGGCATTGAGCCAGCCGCCGTCTTCGTTGAGGTGCACGAGGACTCGGTAGCGATCGCTACGTGACACCGACGTGATCGTGGCGAGTGACCGCAGGCAAACCTCTTCGAACGCATCAGCCCATGTCACGTTCTTGTTGCCCGCGTTGAACAGGGCGTCGCGGGCCTCGTCCAACGCTATTTGCTGCACCGCACCGCGTTCAGCGGCGTAGTCGGCGTGCAGACGCCAGCGACCTTCATCATCAAAGAACGCCATCGCGACATCGATGCGTTCTGGTTCGGGCGTGATTGGTTCGCCCGGTTCGACGGTTGGGACGACAACTTTCCAATAGGACCCGAGCTTGGCTCGAAGCTGCGACACGGTCGCGTGCTTCGCGACACCAGCGACCTCGGTGTCGTTTCGTGCGGGCGTATATTTCGTGACGACCGCGACCTGATCGATAGACACCTCACCGCTCGCAAAGGATTGCAGCGTGACGGGCAACTCTTTGGAGCGCGAAGCGATCTGCACAGTCTGTTTCGCACGGGCGGGAGCGAGACCCGTTTTCCAAGCGACCCACTGCTCAACAGTGCGAACACCAGGCACGTCCCACACGCCTGTTTCGGCTACTTCAGCGACCAGTTGTACGAGCTGTGCGTGTGCCGCGTTCAGCACCCCACACACCGCTGCGAGTCGTGTTTCTAGATCGTCGGCCATACCCGTAAGCGTACACCAGTTCGTAGTCGCTCTATCTGTCCAATTGGTCAAGAAATACCTGCTCAGAGCAGGTATTTGACCATCCAACGCGTGGATGCCAGCGCTAGGAAATTGGCTCTCACGCTGTACGGCGTTACCCCGGGTTCGGCAGGCCGTCCACGGCGAGTCGGCCGAGGAGCCACGCAAGGCGATCGTGCGCGGGCAGCTTGAGCGCGGCAGCGGGCAACGAGGTGAGACCCAGTGTGTGGCCGGCGCGCCAGGACATTTCCTGCAGGTACAACTCGCGGCGGAGGAACTCACGGCTCCACTGCGATGCGCCGAAGGATGCCAGGCCTAGGTCGGCGTGGTGAATCTCTACCTCGCGCCAGCGGTTCCACGGCGAGGTGTGTGCCGGTTCGTCGGTGTCGATGCAGCGACCAACAACCTGCCACGACGAAGGCGTCATCTTCGCCCAGGCAGCTTCCAGTTCGTCGGCGGTGCGTCGCACATCCGCGACCAAGACTGCAGCTGAGCGCCGAGCGCCGTCCTCGATCATGGCGTCTCGCTCGGCATCGCCGCCCGGGTAGCGGTCGACACCAACGCCAGCGAGTGCGCCGTTGATCAACCGCAGGTGACTTTCGGCGTTGCGAGACAGATGATTCAACACGTGGCCGACCGTCCAGCCGGGCAGCAGACTTGGTTGGCCAATTGTCGAGTCCGACAGCCCCTCAAGCGTCACCCAAAGCCGAACGTGGGCCGCACCAACTCCGGCCAAATCTGCAGTCACATCCACGTCAGACAACACTACGCAAGCCCGGCCAACGCGGAGCGATTAGCCTCCCCCACTATGCAATTAGCGATGATCGGGCTCGGCCGGATGGGCGCCAACATGGTGCGACGACTCATGAAGCACGGACACGAATGTGTGGCCCACGACGTCAGCGCCGATGCCGTAAAAGCTATGGCCAAAGAAGGGGCAACCGGCGCTTCCAGCCTGGAGGACATGGTGTCCAAGCTGAAGGGCCCCCGCAACATCTGGATCATGGTGCCCGCCGCGTACGTCGATGGCACCATCGCCAAGCTGGCGCCACTGTTGTCACGCGGCGACACGATCATCGACGGTGGCAACAGCTACTACCGCGATGACATCGACCGATCGGGTCCGCTGGCGGCCATTGGCATTCACTATCTCGATGTCGGAACCTCGGGTGGCGTCTTCGGATTGGAACGCGGCTACTGCATGATGGTGGGCGGCGACGACAAGGCCGTCAAGCGCATGACCCCGATCTTCGACACACTCGCACCAGGTATGGAAAGCGCGCCTCGCACACCGGGTCGCAAGGGCAAGGCGGTACAGGCCGAGAAGGGCTGGCTTCACTGCGGACCGAGCGGTGCCGGTCACTTCGTGAAGATGGTGCACAACGGCATCGAGTACGGCCTCATGGCTGCGTACGCCGAGGGCCTGAACGTGTTGAAGGGCGCCAACATCGGCAAGGCCGATCACGAGATCGATGCCGAGACAACACCGCTGCGTGACCCGAAGTACTACCAGTTCGACATCGACATTCCGTCGGTCACCGAACTGTGGCGACGCGGCAGTGTGGTCAGCAGTTGGCTGCTCGACCTCACCGCGCAGGCGCTCGTGGAAGATCCGGAACTCAGGGAGTTCGAAGGCAAGGTGAGCGACAGCGGCGAGGGCCGTTGGACCATCCTCGCCTCTATCGATGAAGGCGTCCCCACGCCAGTGTTGACGGCCGCGCTGCACGAGCGGTTCTCCAGCCGAAGCAACGATCTCTACGCCAACAAAGTGCTCTCCGCCATGCGCAAGCAGTTCGGTGGCCATCACGAGAAGAAGAACAAGTAGATGCAGCCGCAGGCCGATGCCCTCGTTCTGTTCGGTGCTACCGGCGACCTCGCCAAACGCAAGATCTTTCCGGCGCTTTACAACATCATTGGTCACCAGGGGCTCGACCTGCCGATCGTCGGTGTCGCTCGTGACAACTGGGACGACGACACGTTCCACCAGCACGTCCGCGACAGCCTGAAAGAGTTTGAGCCCGACGCGAACGCGGTGATGGTCGATGCGCTCATCGACGGACTGCACCTCGTGGCCGGTGACTACTCACAGCACATCACGTTCGAAGCGTTGGCTGGCGTGCTCGACCGACTCGGCTCCAAGAACGCTCTCTTCTACCTGGCAATCCCGCCGTCAATGTTCCCGATGGTCATTCAGTCCCTCGCTGCGGTCGGCCTGGCCGATCGTGGGCGCGTCGTCGTGGAAAAGCCGTTCGGTCGCGACCTTGCATCGGCGAAGGAACTGAACGCCACGCTTCACGCCGTCTTCCCCGAGGAACGGATCTTCCGCATCGATCACTACCTTGGCAAGGAGAGTGTGGAGGATCTGCTGGTCTTCCGTTTCTCCAACCTGCTGCTGGAGCCGATCTGGAATCGAAACTACGTGAAGCAGATTCAGATCACGATGTCGGAAACGATCGGCGTGGAGGGACGGGGCAGCTTCTACGACTCGGTCGGCACCATTCGCGACTTCCTCCAGAACCACCTGCTGCAGGTGTTGGCCTTGCTCGCTATGGAGCCGCCCGTCGGCCCGGACGCCAGCTACCTTCACGACGAAAAGGCCAAGGTGTTCGCGGCGATGCCCGCCATGCACTGTGAGCACATGGTGCGCGGGCAGTACGTCGGTTACGAGGCCGAACCGGGCGTGGCCGAGGGCTCTACCGTCGAAACGTATGTGGCCGCCAAGCTCGGCATCGATTCGTGGCGTTGGGCCGGCGTGCCGATCTACGTGCGCTGTGGCAAGGCAATGACATCAGCGGCCACCGAGTGCGTCGTCGAACTGAACACCCCGCCTCGCATGCTGTTCGATGAGAATCCCGATGGCAAGACGCCGTCGGCCAACCTCATCCGCTTCCGGCTGGGCAAGAACGATGGCGTTACGTTCACGGTGCAGGCCAAGCAGCCGGGCCAGTACCTCGACAGTCAGGACGTCGACTTGAAGTGCGACTTCGCGGCGACGCTTGGTGATCGTAGCGAGCCGTACGAGCGTCTGATTTGGGATGCTGTCGACGGCTCATCAAGACGCTTTGCCCGACAAGATGTGGTGGAGCAGACCTGGCGCGTCGTCCAACCCGCGCTCGACAACCCCGGACCGGTGTTCTCGTATGAACGGGGCACATGGGGCCCCGTTGAGGCTGACGCATTCGTACCCGGCGGTTGGTTCCCTCCGTCGGCATGACCGGTCGCGAGAACTCCCTCTTTGTGGTGCGTCACGGCCTAACGGAGTGGGCGCGGGACGGGAAACACACCAGCTCTACCGACCTGCCTCTCCTGCCTCGCGGTGAGGACGATGCGCTGACGCTCGATCGCGTTCTGAAGCACCGAGACTTTGCGGTCGTGGTTACCTCGCCTCGTCGCAGGGCTCGTCACACAGCCGAGCTGGCCGGGTATCCCGATGCGATCCTTGATGACGACCTGGTCGAATGGAATTACGGCGACGATGAGGGCATCACCTCCGACGAGATTCGAAAGGCCCGGCCCGGTTGGGACATGTGGCGCGACGGGTTCGCCGGCAATGCCGAAACGCTCGACCAGGTCGTGGCTCGTGCCGATCGCGTCATTGCCCGTGCCATCGACGCGAAGGGAGACACACTGGCCTTCGCCCACGCCCACTTCCTGCGCGTGTTGGTCGCCCGTTGGATTGAACTGCCCGGCATCGTGGCCCAGAGATTCACCGTCGACCCGGCCAGCACCTCAGAACTGGGCTGGAAAGATCACCGCCGCGTGGTACACCGGTGGAATGACCATGTCGACTGAAGTCGTCTCCACTTCACTGCTTCCCGGTCGAGCGGCGATCTGGGTGGCCGATCGCCTCTGCACTGCGATTGCTGAACGAGGCGAAGCTCACCTGGCCG
This sequence comes from uncultured Acidimicrobiales bacterium, assembly GCA_963791625.1. Classification (GTDB taxonomy): domain Bacteria; phylum Actinomycetota; class Acidimicrobiia; order Acidimicrobiales; family Ilumatobacteraceae; genus JANMCE01. Next base: position 47,507 of record CAWBTA010000007.1, on the reverse strand, counting down.
TGAGCGGCGGGGCGACGCCGCTCGCTATGTTCGCCGCACTGGCCGCGCTGCCCCTCCCGTGGCCGCAGGTGCACGTCTGGCAGGTAGACGAACGGGTTGCCCCAGAAGGCGACCAGGATCGCAACGCCGGACAGCTCGATGCCCTTCGCGACGTGGGCGCCGTCATCCATCTCATGGACGTCACGAACCCGTCGCTAGTTGTCGCTGCCGCGTCGTATGCTGCTGAACTGCCTGATCGTTTCGATGTGATCCATCTTGGTCTCGGTGATGACGGCCACACAGCCAGTTGGCCGCCCCGAGACCCGGTCGTCAATCTCACGGAGCGGGTCGCGGTCGTCGGTCCATTCAAGGATCGCGTGCGTCTTACGTTGACTCCACCCGTCGTGAACAACGCCCGCCACGTCATGTTCCTGGTGGCCGGCGCCGCGAAGGCTCCTATGCTCGCCCGACTCCTCAGGGGTGACCTGAGCATTCCAGCCACCGTTGTGCGTCGAACCGGAACGACGATTCTCACGGACGTTTCCTGAATGCGAGCGAGTCGGTTGCGCGGTCGGGCGGTAACCTGGCCGCCATGTCTCACGTGTTCCTGTCTGAAGCCTGGTTCGAAGCTACGTCCGTCCTGGCGGAGAAGTACGCCGACCAACTTCCCGAGATCACCGAACGAGCCAAGATCAACATGATCGTCACCGCCACGCCGTTCGGCAACGAGCCGGTGCGCACCTATCTCGACACGTCGAGCGGGCAGATGCTGCTGGCCAAAGGCAGTCTTGACGAGGCCGACTGCACCGTCACCACCGATTATGAAACGTGCACTGCGTTGCTCATCCAGCAGGACCAGCAGGGTGTCATGCAGGCGTTCATGGCCGGGAGAATCAAGGTGCAGGGTGACATGGCGAAGCTGATGGTGATGATGATGGCGGTGCAGACGGCGCCGGCTTCACCAGTCGGTCTAGAGGCGGCCGAAGCGGTAAAGGCGATCACAACCATTCCAGCGTCGTAACATCGTCGGCGTGAACGAGGACTCGACCACACCTGCCAGTGGATTGCGCGATTTGGCAACGGCCAAAGCATGGGCCGCCGACGACGCATCCACCGAAACGCTGCTGGCCCGGCTCTACCAGCAATGGCCCGCCGTGCACGCCGAACTGGCTGGCAACCCGCGCACGCCGGTCTATCTGTTAGCCCGTCTGGCCAACAGTGACGATCCGGCCATCATCGACGCCATCCGCAACAACCCAACCGCGGTTGCCAGCAGCATCCGCCCCCGTACGCCATGGCCGGCACCCACCGCGGTGGCACCCGAACCAGCGCCGATCGGTCAGACGACCGAGCAGCACTGCCCCAACCCGGCATGCCAGGCAACGGTCCGACCCGAGCAGGTCCGATGCTTCTCATGCGGCATGGCGCTTCGTGCCGACATCACCGGAGTCATCCCGGCAACGGCCGACAGCGAGTGGCCGGTCGACCCGGACGTAGCGGCCACCGCTCCGCTGTACGGGGTCAACACCGTTCGTACCGTCACTCCGTTCGGTGCCGTGCCCGGAGTTGCCACCCCAACGAGGGACGCCACCAACGTTGCCGCAGCCGTCGGGGCCGGCGCTGCTGGTGCCTCCGACAGCGACGGCAGGGGTCGCTTCTCGCTCACCGGCAAGACGCTCGACAGCAGTCGAGCCAAAGTCGGCCCCGTCGGCCTGATCGGCTTCTTTGCCCTGCTGGGGCTCCTCGCTATCGGCGTGCTCGGTTTCAAGGCGATCTCCGCATCCAAGGGTGACACCCGGGCGCAGACCGACAAACGTCTCACGCCCAAGTCACCCACCGGCGCTGCAACACCTGCCGTGCCAACCACGGCGCTCGGCGCAGCAAGCCCCGGTTCAGGAGCTACCACGGCTGTCATTCCCGCGGTGGTGGCTGCCAGCCCATCTATCGTCAACCCCGCTCCGGTCACAGAGGCACCGACGGCAGCGGCCACCGAAGCGCCCGAACCGGAGACGACACCGCCGCCCGCTACCGCGCCAGCCACAACGAAAACCACCAAGGCCACCGTTGCCCCGGCCACGACCGTCGCAGCACCCGTAACCACGCTTGCCACGAAGAGCGCAACGACGCCGCCGAACGCCACGCCGTCGCAGCTGACATCGCTCGCCCAGGAGTATGCAACCGCGCTGGCCAGCAAGAACGCCGACCTAGTCAAAGCGCTCAATCCAAGCCAGTCCGGTGACCTGTCGGGCTACAAATACCTCGACGCATCAACGGTGTTCCCGGTGTCGATATCGTCGGGCGCCGACCCCCACACCATGAAACTCGGGCTCGTTGCACACGAAGTCACCACCAGCGGCAAGCGCACCATCATCTACTGCGCCAACTGGAAGCTCGACCTCGGCAAACACACTGTCACCCCCACCAGCGGCCGCGAACTCCGCACCATGACGGGCATCGTCGCCCCGGCTACCCTCGTGAGTGAAATCCAAAAAAACTGCGGCTAGGGGTTATGCATACGACGGCCTGAAGGATTGCCGAGCGACAGCGAGAACGAGCGCCGATGGAGACCGGCGGAGCCGGGCTCCCGTAGGCTCGAAGAGCCGCCATTGCGTAGCAAGCGGTAGCGACCAGCGAGGTAGCTACTCGGCGAGGGATTGCATGGCGGTGGCGAGTTCGTTGACGGTCCAGCGGTCGTTTCGTTCGAGTCCCTCGCCCAGCTCCCAGGGCTTCACTCGCTTTACGGTGCCGCCCTGGATGAAGAACGTCTCGCCGTGAAAGGTGCATGCCTCGCTGGCAAGGTAGGCCACCAGCGGTGACACGTTGGCCGGATCCCACACGTCAAACCGATCGTTGGAGGTGGGCGCGGCCACCACGTCATCGAGACCTGGCGTGGCGAGAGTGAGGCGAGTGCGGGCCGACGGCGACACACAGTTCGAGGTCACTTTGTAACGGCCGAGTTCCTTGGCACAGATCTGGCTGAACGTGGCCACGCCCGATTTGGCCGAGCCGTAATTGGTCTGGCCGGTGTTGGCGAACAACCCGGAGGTGGACGTGGTGTGGACCAGGTTGCGACGTCGACTGCTGCCGTCTTTGTGTTGTTCACGCCAGTACGCAGCGGCCCATCGCGTCGGGACGAAGTGGCCTTTCAGATGCACGGCGATAACGGCATCCCACTCATCCTCGGTCATGTTGACGAGCGCCCGGTCGCGCAGGATGCCTGCGTTGTTCACCAGGATGTCGAGGTCCCCGAAGGCATCGATCGCCGAGCGGACAAGACGACGGCCGCCGTTCCAATCGGACACGTCGTCACCGTTACCGATGGCCTCGCCGCCAGCTTCGCGAATGTCCGCCACGACCTGCTCGACCGAGGTGAGATCGGTGCCGGACACGTCACCACCTCCGCCAAGGTCGTTCACCACGACCTTGGCACCCTCTGCTGCGAAGAGGATGGCATGCTCGCGCCCGATGCCCCGGCCTGCACCGGTAATGATCGCGACGCGCCCGTCCAATGCCCCCACGGTCTCCCCCTCATCCAATGTGTAAAGGCAGAGTAACCGCAGCGGCTACCCGAGTCGCAGATTCACCTTGGCACCACGCTTCACTTTGGTGCCGGGGGGCGGATCGCAGGAGATCACGGGACGATCGATGGGACCATCGATCGTGCCCTGCTCCAGGCCGGCCTCTTTGAGAACTTCGACTGCCTTGGTCAACGACGACGCATAGATGTTGGGCACGATGACGAGGTCGGGGCCTTTCGAGATGGCGATCTTTACTTCGCCGCCACGAGGCAGTTCGCTTTCGACACCGGGGTCGATACTGGCCACGATGCCTGCCGCCCATTTGTCGCTGAAGATGTCCTCCAGCCTGACCGCCTTCAGACCAGCAGCTTCGATCGTGGTCTTGGCCTCCTCCCAGTTCATACTGCGGATCTCAGGAACCTGTCGGGGCTTCGGGCCGTCGGAAACAACGGCCTCGACGACCGTTCCTTTCGCCACCTCCGAATTGACGGCCAGCGTCTGACCCTCGACCGTCCACGACATCACCGTGTCGCTGAGTGCGTTCTCATCAAAAACCCGAGGCGCTTCTTTGTAGACCAGTTTCTCGCTTTCGAGCAGCTTCTTGGCCTCGGCGCTCGTCAGTTTGGTGATGTCCGGGAGCTTGGCCAGCTTCGGGCCGTCAGAGACGGTGAGGATGATCGAGTCACCCTTCTTCAGCGGCGTTCCCTGCGGAGGATCCTGCGCAATGACCACACCCGGCGTCGGGGTGTCATCACTCTTCTCTGCCTTGGTCTGCACCGAGAAACCGAACGGACTGACTAAATTGCGGGCCTCGCCTTCGGGCAGCAGCAGCAGCGAAGGCACCGGGTGGGTCTTCACTTTGTTGGCGGCGACGGCCCAGAAACCACCACCACCCACCAGGGCGACGAGGGCAAGCACCATCCCCCACAGGGCGCCGCGCCCGAGCCGTCGCTTCTTGGGCTTGCCGAGGTTGAGCGCCTTGATGGCCTCGCTGTCGTCCACCGAATTCGACGGCAGGCTCAATCCTGGATCGGCAACCTCTTCAGGAGCAATGACCACCGGCGCGACGGTGGCGGTGGGGTCGATCATGGGCGGGGTTGCGGGACCACGGGCTGGCGGGGATGGCTGCGCCAGCACCGGGACGCCGAGCGCGGTCTCGTCATGGCGCTTTGGAGCCTGCGTCACCACCAGCGGCAACGGTGCCGGGCGAGGCAGCCGCTCGGCCGTGGCCAGCAAGGCCCGGCCCATTTCGGCGGAGTCGTAGCGTTCCTCGGGATCGGGTCGGCCGGACCGTTCGAGCACCGGAGCCAGCGGACCAAGATCGGCCGAAACCGGCAGGAGCTTGCCCAGGCGGGCCATGAGCGTGGCGACGGTGGTCTCGGCCGCGAACGGCACGCTACCGGTGACCGCCTCCACCATCGAGAGCGCGAGGGAGTACACGTCGCTCTTGCCGTCGAGGGGCTGCCCGGTGGCCTGTTCGGGCGAGGCGTAGCGGGCGGTGCCGAGCATGACGCCATCGGGTTCGGTCCAGCTGGCTTCGCTGATGGCGCGGGCAAGACCGAAGTCGGCGATGCGAAGTCGACCATCTTCACCAAACAACAGGTTGGCCGGCTTGATGTCGCGATGCACCACGCCCCGTTTGTGGGCGTAGTCGAGACCACGGGCGGCTTCGAGGCCGAGCACAAGCACCTGCGACGGTGACAAAAGTCTCCCGAGGTCGAGCATGGCACGCAGGCTGCCCCCGGCCAGATACTCGAGCACGAGGTACGGCGTGCCGTTGTCCTCGCCCCAATCGAACACGGCCATCACATTCGGATGGCTCAGCCCGGCCGCCGCCTGCGCTTCGGCCCGAAACCGCTTCAGAAAGGTCGGATCGGCTGCCAGCGTGGGGTGGAGCAGCTTGACTGCCACCGTCCGCCGCAGCTGCACATCGTCGGCCTGGTACACCGTTGCGGACGCGCCAGAACCAACCGGCGTTACCAGCCGGTACCGCGCGCCGAGCACGCGCCCAATTTGATCATCACCGTAGGCGCTCATATCAACACCAAAACTACCGGGCATTGGCCGCTTGGCGAGGACACCTCGATGAGGACCATGATGGGACCCGTGAAGATCCGCATGGACCGCCAACGATTGATCACCGCCGCCATGGTCGCGGCGGCGCTCACTTTCATCGTGGCCGGGGTCAGCAGCGCCGTAACCGGGACAGCCTCCCAGCATCCTCCGGCGGGCGTCGACCGCTTCGTTCCGGCCCCGGGTGAGCTGGTGCTGCGCCAGACCCAAGTTGGGGCCGACCTGGCCACCGGCTACCGCGGCAACCTCATCATCGACGGCCAGAGCATCCCCACCTACGACCTCGGTGATCCGGGGCCGTGCGCCACCAACACCACCAAGTTCACGGGTCTCGACTCGGTGTTCGACGGTGGCAGCAACACCGTGTACTTCACTCCTCGATCGGGTTCCACCATCGAGCGTTTTGCTCCCGGCGAACATCGCATCACGGTCGAGTACTGGAAGATCTGCGAAAGCCAGGAGACCGCCCAGCGGGCCACCTGGACGTTCAAAGTCTCTTAAAGTTCGCCCGTTTCCAAAAGGGCGACGAACGCCGCTTCATCTAGGATTGGCACGCCGAGTTCTTCGGCTTTGGTGAGTTTGCTGGCGCCAGGTTCCGCTCCCACCACGACGGCGAAGGTTTTCTTGCTAACGCTGCCGGGGCTCTTGCCGCCGCGGTCCTTGATGGCAGCTTCGGCCTCCTCGCGGCTGAACGCCTCAAGGGAACCGGTGACGACGATGGCTTTGCCCGCGAGGTTTTGCGGCAGGAAGCTGGTCTGCACATTGCCGAACGCGACGCCGGCGGCGCGGAACTTTTCGATCATCGCCCGATGTTGCGGTTGTGCGAACCAGCGCACCACCGACGCGGCGATGGTGCCACCCACTCCTTCGACCGTCGCGAGATCGGCTTCGCTGGCAGCCATGATGGCGTCGAGGTTTCCGAAGGCTCGGGCCAACGCTTCGGCCGCTGAGGGGCCGAGATGTTTGCAGCCGAAGCCCACCAGGAGCCGGGGCAGCGGCCGGACCTTTGAACCTTCGATGGCGGCGAGAAGATTGTTGGCACTGATCGTCCCGAAGCCTTCGAGCGTCAGCAGCTTCTCGGTGGTGAGTGCATAGATGTCGGCAGCGTCCCGAACGAGGTCCGCGTCGGAAAGGGCATACACCGTCTTTTCGCCGAGACCTTCGATGTCCATGGCGCCGCGCGATCCGAAGTGGATGATGCGGGCATCGCGTTGGAAGGGGCAGTCAACCTCGACGCACATGATGTTTGCTTCGCCCTCTGGTCGTACCAGCGTGCTCTTCAGCGGACACGAGCACACGGTCGGGAACTCCCACGCCGGGAGACCGTCGGGTCGCAAGGACAACACCGGTCCGACGACTTCTGGGATGACATCGCCCGCCTTGCGAACCACCACGGTGTCGCCCGGACGCACATCCTTCAGGGCGACCTGATCCTGGTTGTGCAGGGTCGCCATGCCGACGGTGGACCCGCCGACGAACACCGGGTCGAGTACCGCGAACGGCGTGGCCCGACCGGTGCGACCGATCGACACCTGGATGTCCTTCAAGAGCGTGGTGCGTTCCTCAGGAGGGAACTTGAAAGCTATGGCCCAGCGCGGCGCCTTCGACGTGAACCCGAGCAAGGTTCGCTGCGCGAGGTCATCGAGCTTCACCACGGCACCGTCAATCTCGTAGCGCAAGTCGTGGCGGTGTTGGAGCCATTGATCGGTGAACGCGTACACCTCATCGAGCGAAGGCAGCGCTCGAATCTCGGGGTTGACCGGGAAACCGAGCGACTCCAGCCAAGCAAGTGACGCCATGTGGCTGGTGAGTTCGGGCCCGCCGACCACTTCGCCCAACTGGTAGCACCACATCGACAGCTCACGGCTCGCCGTGATGCGCGGGTCCTTCTGGCGCAGACTGCCCGCGGCCGAGTTGCGTGGGTTCACGAATCGCTTCTCGCCGAGCGCGGCCTGACGCTCGTTCAACGCCTCAAACGCGGCGATGGGCATGTACACCTCGCCACGCACCTCGACCACGGCGGGCGAACCAGGGGGAAGCTTTTTGGGGACGGCCGCGATGGTCATGATGTTGGCGGTGACGTCTTCACCTACGCGCCCGTCGCCGCGGGTTGCGGCCTGAACCAGTCTGCCGTCTTCGTAGCGAAGGCTCATGGCCAGACCGTCGATCTTCAGCTCGCAGACGTAGGTGGCCGGGGCACCCGCCAGGCCTCGGTTGACGCGCTCGCCCCAACCCCGCAGCTCGGCGAGATCCATGGCGTTGTCGAGGCTCATCATCGGCATGGCATGAACGACCGGCGCGAATGTCGCACCGGCAAAGCCCGCTACCGCCTGAGTAGGCGAGTCGGGCGTGGCCAGGTCGGGGTTGGCCTCTTCCAGCGATGCCAACTCGCGCACGAGGGCGTCGTATTCGGCGTCGGAAACCTCGGGATCGTCCCGCAGGTAGTACCGCTCGTTATGACGCAGGATTTCGCCCCGCAGGAACGTCGCGCGGGCAGCAGCATCTTTCCGAGTAGCCATGATGGCTCCGAGATTACGCCCTGGCGGTCAGGCGGGTGGCCGCTGCCTGCTCGGCCACATGAGCCGCCACGACGTTCGTGAGCGCAAACACGTGAGCCGCCTGCTCGGGTGTGTGCGTCGCCAGCCCGCACGCCGGCGTGATGATTGATTGCCGACGCAAACGACCCGGGTCGCAACCGCCGACCGCCAGCTCGGACCAGAGCGACGACAGCTCATGCCAGTAGCGGTCCGCGTGCAACGCAAGTGGACGATCGGTGGGCACGACACCCCACGCCACGATGCCACCGCCGTCAAGGAACGGAGCGAGGTAGCCGCTGAGCCGGGCCACCGTTGCTTCGGCTGGCACCGACACAATCGCAGGGCCTGAGGCCAGAAGGGCCGCTAGGTCGGCGTGGGCACAACAGTGCAGCCCCATGACCGCGTCATCTTCTAACACGGCCATCGCTCCCGAGACCAAGTCGATGGCATGGTCGGGCGAAAGAGGAAAGCCGGGGGTGAGTACCGCCCCGGCGCTCGGTTCATCGATGAACACGACCTGGGTACAACCAGGAAGGTCATGCGCGACCTGGGAGTGAATTGCTCTTGCGGTTGCCCGCACCACGCGCAACGCGACGTGGAAAGCGTCGGACACGGGGACACCAAAGTGGAGTAACGCCATGCCAATGGTGAGCGGGCCGGTGAGCTGCCACTTCACCGCACCTCGGTGACCATGGGCAACACGAAGAAAAGTGCGCATGCTGTGGAACGCCTGGTGGCTGAGGTCAATCCGAAGCTCGGCCTTCGCATCGAACTTGGCAAGGTCGATCTGCAGAAGATCACCGGCGAGTTCGACGGCGGGCAGCCCAAGCAGTACCTGGGCGATCATGCCTTCGGCCGGATGGCGGTGCACCAGCTGCGGCACGAATGGCATGGTCGGGCACGATGCCAGGCTGAACTCGGACGCGACGTCGGCCGACAGATGCGACACGCTGCCGATGCCGGTGACGGCACCAGGAAGAAGCGCGCTGGACAACAGCTTGTGCATCTCAGCCGACCTCCTCTGATTCGCCAACCCGACTTGGTTCCTGCGCCTCCTACCCTAAACGCTCGCTTCGTCGTCGGCCCAACCGAAAGTAAACTTACGGTATTGGCGAGTGTGGCCTGGCAGCGATAAACCTTGCGCCGTGTCTCGCGCTGCCGCTCTCGATCATCGACGCTGGTCGACCGCGTCACTGGTGACGTGGGCCTTCCGGGCGGTGTGGGCCAGCATGCCCTTCGCCGCCGCTCCCGCGCTCGCCCATGTGTTCAGCGATGCCAGTCGTGCGGTGCAACTCGTTGGTTCCGCCGGGTTGTGGTTGGGGTGGATCGTGGTGCTCACTGCGTCTCTCGTTCCCACCACGGTCTCGCTCACCGTTGTCCGCCTTGTGTCACCGGGGGCAGTGGTGGCTGCGTTCGCGTCCGCCACGCGACACGCCAGTACGCCGGTCATTATCGGGGCAGTTGTGGTCGCCATCGTGGCGGTCAGCCTGGCCTACTCGGCCGAATTCGGCGGCGTGTTTGTACAGGGGTCGGCCTACGGTGACGAAACTCGATTTCCGCTGCGTCCGCCCGGCCCGCTCGTTGTCGGTCCGCTACCGATCGGATGGGCACTCACGGCCGCAGCGATCGTCGCCGGGCCATTGCTCCTGGCCGCCCGCTCCTATGTCGTCGGCGCGGTGGTTTCCGCTTTGGGCGTGGCAGTGGCGTGGATCTTCGGTCGCCGCTGCCACCGGTTGGCGCGTCGCTTTCTGGTGCTCGTTCCTGCTGGCATCGTGGTGCACGATCATCTGGTCTTGTCGGACACCTCGATGTTCCGCAAGAGCGACGTCGCCAGTGTTGGTCTGGCCCTCGACAAGACCGAGGCCGCCGACCTCACCGGAAAGGCGCTCGGCAACGCAGTAGAGATCGTGCTGAAAGACTTCGACACGGTGGTGCTGGCGGGCACACCCAAGAAGCCTGGTGGCACCGCGTTGCACGTGCTGGCGGTGCTGGTGAGCCCGAGCCGACCTGGTCGCATGCTCACCGAAGCCGCCCGGCGCGGTCACGTCGTTCGCTGACGCCAGCCCCGTCGGATTGCGGGACAGCCGAGTGACCCGGCGCACGTACGTTGACGTCGCCACCGGGAACTGCCAGTCTCGAACCATGAGCTACCGGAACATCACCCTGTCGATTGGCGAGAGCGCGGCGACGATCACGTTAAATCGTCCCGAGCGCCGCAATGCGCTGGCGCTCGACGTCATGCTCGAACTCACCGACGCGTTTCGAGCCGTGGCCGACAGCGACGCGTTGGGCATCGTGCTGGCCGCCAACGGACCCGTATTCTCGGCGGGTCACGACTTCCGAGACATGGCCGGCGGCGACTTTCTCACCATTCGCAATCTGTTCAAGGTATGCACCGAGATGATGGACACCATTCAGGCCGTCCCTCAACCGGTGATCGCTCGCGTGCACGGTCTGGCCACCGCCGCCGGGTGCCAACTCGTCGCAACGTGCGATCTGGCCGTCGCCAGTGACAACGCCGGCTTCGCCATCCCCGGCGGCAAGGGCGGCCTGTTCTGCCACACGCCGCTCGTTGCTGTCGCCCGAAACGTCGGCCGCAAGCGTGCCCTCGAACTCGCCATGACCGGCGACCCGATCGACGCGCAAACCGCAGCCGACTGGGGCCTCGTCAACCGTGTCGTACCTGCCGATGAGCTCGACTCGACTGTGGCCGATCTTCTTCGCCGGGTCACACGCGGCTCGGCCCAGTCGAAGGGCATGGGCAAGCAGACGTACTACGCGCAGATCGACCTTCCGCAGAGCCAGGCCTACAGTCATGCGATCGAGGTCATGTCAGCGTCGGCAACAACCCGCGACGCGCAGGAGGGAATCACGTCCTTCCTCGAGAAGCGGCCCGCTGTCTTCACCAGCCGCCCTCGATAGTGGCCGCCGCGGTCACGTCGTATGCTGCGACACGACGCTCGAAAGGAACTCCGCCGTGGACCCTCGACCACCCCTGCCGCCCTTTACCGAAGAGACCGCTCGCAAGAAAGTCCAAGCCGCTGAGGATGCGTGGAACTCGAAGGACCCTGCTCGAGTTTCGCTCGCGTACACCCTTGATTCGGTATGGCGAAACCGCAGCCAATTCCTCCAAGGCCGCGACGAAATCGTGTCCTTCCTCACCGCCAAGTGGGAACGCGAGCATGACTACGTGCTGCGCAAAGAGCTCTGGGCCTACACCGGCAATCGCATTGCCGTGAGGTTCCGCTACGAATGGCACGACGACGCCGGCCAGTGGTGGCGCTCGTACGGCAACGAGAATTGGGAGTTCGACGAACTCGGCTACATGAGCCGCCGCGAGGCGAGCATCAACGACGTTGCCATCACCCAGGCCGACCGCACCATGTTCGCCCCCCGCCAACCAGGCGAAGCCCCCCTGTTCTAAACCTCAGCGGGCGATGCCGCCGCCGAGGACGTGGCGGTCGGCGGCGTCGTAGATGACCACGCTCTGGCCGGGTGCGATGCGGCGTTGGGGGTCGTCCCATGTGATGGTTCCGGCCTGGTCAAGGTGGCCGGACCGGGTCGCCCCATGGGCGCTCCACTGCACTCGCACCGGGCCCCTGACCGGCTGGTCAGACCACACGAGTTGCGTGAGCGCAACCGACGGACGCTGCAGATCCGCAGACGATCCGACCGTGACCACGCAGTTGGCGGCGTCGATGTCCACGGCATAGAGGGGGTCTCCCCCGCCCACCATGCCGAGGCCTTTGCGTTGGCCGATGGTGACCATTTCGATGGCATCAACCTGACCTACCGATGCGCCGGAGGTATCGACCACACGAGCGGCACGCAGGGGAATTCGATCGCCAAGAAACGTTGACCGGCCACCAACATTGGTGATGAAACACACGTCCTGGCTGTCGGGCTTGGAGGCCGTGCGCAAACCGAGGCGGGCTGCATCGGCGCGCACGTCATCCTTCGTGCGGTCACCCACCGGAAACAGCGTGCGGGAAAGCTGCCGCTGGTTGAGCATGTGCACCACGTAGCTCTGGTCCTTGGCCACGTCGTGGCCGCGAGCAATACGCAGCGAACCGAACGAGTCGGTCTCGACACGGGCGTGGTGGCCAGTGGCGACAGCGTCGAATCCGAGCACCTCGGCACGCTCAAGCAGGCGGTCGAACTTGAGGTGACGGTTGCACTCGATGCACGGGTTGGGAGTGAGGCCGTTGGTGTGCGCGTCAACGTAGGGCTGCACGACGTGCGCGTTGAAGTCGTCGGTAAAGTTGAACACGAGGTGATCGATACCGATCTGCTGCGCCACACGTCGGGCATCATCGACATCGCTCACCGAACAGCAGCCCGTATCGCTCTCGCCACCCCACAACTTCAACGTGACGCCGACAACTTCGTGACCCTGCTCCACCAACAGCGCGGCGGCGACGGAGGAATCCACGCCGCCCGACATACCTATGAGTACCTGCATCACACCACGCCCCGACGGAGTTGCGCGACCGCGGGCGGGATGATGGCCAACGCGCGGTCGATGTCGTGATCGGTGGTGGCGGTGCCCAGGCTGAGCCGAAGCGCACCGTTGGCTCGCTCACGTGCGATACCCATTGCCGCAAGCACATGGCTTGGATCCATCGCGCCGGATGCACACGCCGACGCCGCCGAGGCACACAGCCCGGCGCGGTCGAGCAGATAGAGCAGCGCCTCGTTCTCGATGCCGTCGAAACACACATGGGCCGACCCGGCGATCTTCATCTCACGAGGCACGGTCTCGATGGTGTGGGGAACGGCATCGAGTAGTCCGTCGACCAGGCGGTCACGCAAGGCCCCCACTCTGGCAACGGTTGATGCTCGCTCGGCCACCGTCAACCGCATGGCCTCGGCCATGGCCACGATGCCGGCAACGTTGTGCGTGCCGCTGCGCAGATCTCGCTCCTGTCCACCGCCGAGCAGCATGGGTGCCACTGTGGTGCCCTTGCGGATGACGAGCGCGCCGACGCCCTTCGGGCCGCCGAATTTGTGAGCGCTGATGGCGATGAGATGGGCGTGCTTGGCGTCGGTGGCCACATCGACCCACGTGAGCGCTTGGATGGCGTCCGTGTGCACGAAAGCCTGCGGTGCACGCTTCGACACCATGCGGGTGATGCGCCGCATGGGCTGGATGGTGCCGACCTCATTGTTCACGAGCATGACCGACACGATGCGTGTCTCGGGCGTGAGCGCGGCCTCCAGCGCCGCCATGTCGACCACGCCAAACTGGTCGACGCCAACGATGGTGCCCTTCAGATGCTCCACCGCGTGCAGCACCGCGTGATGCTCGGTGGACACGGAGACCGCGGTGCCGCCGTGGCGGGTGATGATGCCGTTGATGGCCAGGCTGTCGGCCTCGGTGCCACAGCCGGTGAACACCACCTCGCCCGGCTCGCAGCCGAGGCACTCGGCCACAATGTCACGAGCCTCATCGATAGCCTTGCGCACGTCACGCGACGCCCGGTGCGAGCCGGATGGATTGGCGAAACGAGTGGTGAGAAACGGCATCATTGCCGCGATGGCCTCAGCCCGCATGGGCGTGGTGGCAGCGTGATCGAGATAGATCAACTCATCGGCAACGGGCATAACCCAATCAGCCTACCGGCCACCCCTCTCGGATCGCCCGGCCGTTCTTTCGCTACCTACGAAACAGAGGCGTCCGAGGTTGCTGGCCCGTCGACGTCGGCTACCGGCGCTGGCCAGGGTCCGTTGGCATCGAGGGGTGGGAGCCGCAGCCAGAAGGATGCGCCGCCGCCCTCGGTCTGACGTACGCCGACGGTTCCGCCGTGGGTCCACGCAATCGCGTTCACGATGGCGAGCCCGAGTCCGGTGCCTCCACTGGCGCGTTGGCGGCTGCCGTCCAGACGGGCGAATCGCTCGAAGATACGTTTCTCCTCACCCGGCGGTACGCCGGCCCCATGATCGGCGACCACGAGTTCGACCTGGCCGTCGGCCATCGCAACCGACACGTCGACGGGCGTACCAGCCGTCGTGTGGGTACGAGCGTTGGTGAGCAAATTGCCCACCACTTGCCGCAACCGCGATTCATCACCCGACACCAACGCCTGCGGAATCATGTCGAGCGTCCAGACGCGGTCGGGGTCGGTGATGCGGGCGTCGTTGACCGCGTCACCCACGATGGTCGTGAGTTCGACCGGGTGATGTTCGAGCGGACGTCCCTGATCGAGCCTGGCCAAAAGCAACAGGTCATCAACAAGCACGCCCATGCGCATTGCTTCACTCTCGATACGACCGAGCGCAGAGTGGGTTTCGTCTCCGCTCGGAATCGCGCCGTTACGGAGCAATTCGCTGTAGCCGCGGATGGACGTCAGCGGCGTGCGAAGTTCGTGCGATGCGTCGGCAACGAAACGCCGCAGCTTCTCCTCCGACTTCGTGCGTTCGGCGAAGGCAGCCTCAATGCGGCCGAGCATGGTGTTGAGTGCCCCGCCGAGACGGCCCACCTCGGTGCCGTCATCGACCGTGTCGACACGCGCACTGAGGTCACCGGCGGCAATTGCGCCCGCCGTGTCGGCCATGTGGTTGAGCGGCTTGAGTCCGGTCCTCACGATGAACCAGGTCATGAACCCCATGAGCGCCAGCCCGATGCCGATGGCCAGAACCTCGTTGTGCACGAGGCGGGATGTGGTGAGGTCAACGTCGCTGATCTCAACTCCGGACACCAGAAATCCCTCGCCTAGCTTGATGCCGCGGAATTCAATGGTGCTCGGCACGACGAGCACCCTGTACCGCGATGCCTTCACCGAGTCGGTCGTGAACGGTCGGTTCTTCGGGGCTTTTATGACATCGAAGTCGGTTGGCAGGCCCCCGCCAGTATCGGCCTGGGACAGGTTGAGCAGCACCGATGAATCGCCCCCGATGTCGTAGAACGACTGGAAGAATCCGGTGGGGCCCTCATTCGCCAGGGGATCGTTGCGGCTGCCGTTTCGAGTCGGACCGTTCGGACCGCTGGGGCCACGGCTCTGCAACACCCGTGCCGAGATGGCCTCGACCTGGGCGTCCTTCTGGGTCAGCAGCGACTGGCGAAGCAGTTGGATCGTCACGAGGGACAGCCCGATCAGACCGGCCGCCGACATCAACAAGATGCCAAGCACCAGACGGCGGCGGATGGACATGTACTTAGGCCTGTCGCAACACGTAGCCGACACCACGCACGGTGTGCAGAATCGGCGGACCCAACGGGTCGAGCTTCTTGCGCAGGTACGACACGTAGGTCTCCACGACGTTGGCGTCACCGTCGAAGTCGTACTGCCAGACGTGATCAAGGATCTGCGCCTTCGACAGCACGCGACCGGCGTTGGCAATGAGGAAGCGCAACAGCTTGAACTCGGTGGGCGACAGATTGACGACGTGGCCGTCTCGGCGCACTTCATGACTGTCGTCGTCGAGCACGACATCAGCAAACGACAGCGCCTTCGCCACGTTCTCGTCACCCTGCACCCGCCGCAGCACGGCTCGCACGCGGGCCACCAATTCCTCGAGGCTGAAGGGCTTGGTGACATAGTCGTCGCCGCCCACGGTCAGGCCGCGGACCTTGTCCTCGGTGGCGTCGCGAGCGGTCAGGAACAGCACCGGAGCACGCATGCCGTCGCGACGCAGACGCTGACACAACTCGATACCGTCTCCGTCCGGCAGCATGACGTCAAGCACGAGCAGGTCGGGTGCCTGCTTCACCACGATGTTCTGCGCGGCCAGGCAGGTGTCGGCGGTGGTCACCTCGAACCCGACGTGGCGAAGGGCAATGCTCAGGAGGTCACGAATATTGGCCTCGTCATCCACTACCAGAATGTGTGGCTTGTCGGTCATCCTAAGCAGTTTGCCTCATTGAACTGCCGGTTCGCTGAGAAGATTCTGTGAGCACTCTGTGACGGACCTCACCGTCAGATCGACAAGGGTCGAAAATCCAGAATGCAGCGCCGTGCCTCATCGGCCGACGAGGTGAGCGTCAGCAGGTGCTCGATGCCCTTTTCCCTGGCCAGGGCCGACAAGAGCGGCCATACCGGTTTGGCTCCATCAACGGGCGACTCGCCGGGGTTCCAGTAGCCGGCATCGAAAAGCACCATCGGGCTTGCGTAACCGTAGGTGGCGTAATAGTTCTGACAACCGTCCTGAAAGATCTCCTGCACCGTTCCTGCGTTTCCCGGGGCGAAAATCACTCCGTGGGTTGCGATGGCCAGCAGGCCTTCCTCGCGCAGGCTGTTCTCGAAGTACTTGGCGATATGCGTGGCGAACACGTTCGGTGGCTCATGTCCGTAGAACCACGTCGGCACGCCGAGACTGGCGCAGGCCCCTTGGTCGGTCGGCGTGGTTTCTGCGCGCACCCGCCAAGCGACGCTGAGCCAGTCGGCGTCGGTCGAAAGCGGCGCGGTAGCGAGTTGATCAACCGCCGCAACGAGACCTTGGTCGGATGCGGATGCGAGCCACGCGCCGAGGTTGGTCGCTTCCATAAGACCCGGACCGCCACCAGTGGCCAGAAGGAAGCCATCCCGGGTGAGATCACGCGCCAACCGGGCCACGGTCAGATACAAACCCCGACCACGGGGCACATCATGGCCGCCCATCATCGCCACAACCCCGATCTTGATCGGCGGTGTACACGTGGCGAGGAAGTCGTTCAGTTCGTTGACGACGAAATGGTCATGCAGCCGCCGCGCCAAATGCTCATCGAGACCGACCGGCACGTACTGCCTTGGCCGAAGGGGCCGATGGTCACGGTCGACGGCCACGTAGCTGACGAATGTGCGCCAATCGGTGCAGTCCCGATACGACTCGGATCGGGCCGGATCGAAGCAGTCGTACAATTCCTCGGGCGTATACAGGGCGGTACGAAACGGTTCAAACACACGCTTCTTGGCGAGGCCTGCACTGAGTTCGGTGATCGCTTCGGTGTCCCGCTCCGCTGTCACGACTCCGACCATAGAGCACTGCTCGTGGCAGCATGGGCTGGTCATGGAGCAGCTTTTCTCCCGCCCTCGAACCGAGCTCGCGCCAGGGGCTCATCACCTGCCCGACTGGCTCGATGCCGAGGCGCAGGCGACCCTTGCCGCTGCCTGTGTCGAGTGGGGGAAGTCACCGGGTGGGCTGCGCCACGTGAAGGTTCGAAACGGGGAAATGTCGGTGCAGACGATGTGTCTCGGTTGGCACTGGCAGCCGTACCGCTACACGCGTATCTGCGAAGACACCGACCACTCAAGGGTCAAGCCGTTCCCCGCATGGCTGGGTGAGCTGGGCCGACGAGCTGTTGCTGACGCTTGCGGACTCGCGACCTACGACCCCGACGTGGCCCTGATCAACTGGTACTCGCCGACCGCGAAAATGGGTCTTCACCAGGACAAAGACGAGCGCTCCACCGCGCCGGTCGTGTCGTTCAGTATCGGCGATCCGTGCATCTTTCGCTTCGGTAATAGCGACAACCGCGGCAAACCGTGGACCGATATCGAACTGCGTTCAGGCGACCTGGTCGTGTTCGGAGGAGAAAGCCGCATGGCCTTTCACGGCGTCACCAGGCTGTTGCCCGGCTCGTTTGGCGGCCGATGGAACGTGACGCTTCGAGAGTCGGGCCTGGCAGGATAGGGCGATGTTCGGAAGCCTTCATGTCGGAACCGATGGTCGCACCCGTTGTTGGTGGTGCGGCGACGACGAGCTGTATCAGCGCTATCACGACACCGAATGGGGCCACGCCCTCCACGGCGAAAACAAGATCTTCGAAAAGATCTCGCTAGAAGGCATGCAAGCCGGACTCTCGTGGATCACCATCCTGCGGAAGCGAGAAAACTTTCGCGACGCGTTCGCCGGCTTCGATATTCCGAAGGTGGCTCGCTTCACGCCGAAGGACATCGAACGGTTGATGGGCGATGCTGGCATCGTGCGCAATCGCGCCAAGATCGAAGCGGCTATCACCAACGCGCAGACGGCCGAGAAGATGCTTGACGCAGGCGAGTCGCTCGACGAGTTCGTCTGGTCATTCGCGCCCATCGACCGCAAGCCATTGCTGAGCCTGACGGATGAGATTCAGGCTGCGACGCCCGAGTCGAAAGCGATGTCGAAGGCGCTGCTGAAGCGCGGCTTCCGTTTCGTCGGCCCCACCACCATGTACGCGTTCATGCAATCAAGCGGCATGGTCAACGACCACATCGAAGGCTGCCAGCACCTGCCACCAGGGCCTTAGCGGTTGAGGGCGGGGAGCACCGTGACGTGGTCGGCCTTGGGCCAGGTGTCGAAGTACTTCTTGGCGTGACGGCCGACGGAGTTCACCATGGCGCGGTTGCCGACGGCACCAACACCGGCGCCGATGCCGAGGGGGATCAAGGTGGCGACCCGTACGAGGGTTTCCTTCTCGATCAGACGAGCGGCCACGCGGGTGCCAACCATTTCGTTCACCCGTCCAATGGCTGCGGTACCCGCTGTCTTTTGACCGAGAGCTTGCTTGCCGAGGTTCTTCTTCATGTCGCCGGCCTTGCGCTCCTTCGCCGTCATCTGACCGCCTGATCCACTCAGTACGTTGTAGACCCACTGCTTGCGCGTTTCGAAGTCGGACAGGTCATGCCCGAAGGCGATGCCGACCGCCATCACCATGGTGGCGATGCGGGCGAACGCAATGCCGACATCAGCCACGCTGGTGGCCATAGAGGCCATCGTGCCGACTGCCGGTGCCGCGGCCACGGCTCCGCTCATCGCTCCCAGGCCGGCCATCTCCTTGGCCACCCGCTTCACCACGACGTCGGCGATCTTGGCGTGGGGGGCGTCCGGGTTTGCCGCGCGGGCCCGGTCGACGAGCGCGTCGGCGTCCGAAAGCCGGTTTTCAACAACGTAGTCAACGGCCTGCAGAGCGACCCTGCCGACCTGCGCCGAAGCCTGAGAGAGTGGATTCATTCGGGAACTGTCCTTCCGTATCGAACTGACGATACCGGGAGGGCCAACCGGGCAAGTGCGAGTCACATTCCCGGCAATCGAAAATTGCGTACGACATTCGTTTCACAGCTGAATCGATTGACAATCCACGAAGGGAGAGTGATTCTGTCATCGTGACCACCATTGATCGTGCCCGATTGGCTCTGTTGCGCGAACGGGAAGATCGGGCGTTCGTGGCGCTGCATCCGCAATCGGCCGGCCGCGCCGAGGGCGCCAGCCGCAATCTGCTCGGTGGTGTGCCGATGGCGTGGATGACCCGTTTGCCGGGCTCGTTCCCACTGTTTTTCGCCGAAGCTGACGGCGCCAGCCTCACCGATGTCGACGGCATCGAGTACGTCGACTTCTGTCTGGGCGACACCGGCGCCATGGCCGGTCACGCCCTTCCGGCGGTGGCCGAGGCTCTTTACCGTCAGGCCCAACGCGGCATCACCACGATGATGCCGTCCGATGATGCGCCGTGGGTTGCCGGCGAACTGGCACGCCGCTTCGGGCTGCCGGTCTGGCAGATGGCGATGACCGCCACTGACGCCAACCGCTTCGTCCTGCGCTTCGCTCGCCGTCTCACCGCACGACCCAAGGTGCTCGTCTTCGACTGGTGTTATCACGGCGCCGTCGATGAGGCGCTGGCCACATTGAACGATGACGGCGATGTCGTCGCACGACCGGGCAACATCTCCCCCATGTGCGATCCGTCGGCGACGACCCGGGTGGTCCCGTTCAATGATCTTGAGGCGCTCGAAGCCGCCCTTGCCTATGGCGACGTGGCCTGCGTATTAGCCGAACCGGCGCTCACCAACATCGGCATCGTGCTTCCCGAGTCAGGTTTCCACGTAGCCATGCGCGAGCTCTGCACGAAGTACGGCGCGTTGCTCGTGATCGACGAAACTCACACCATTTGCACCGGCGAGGGCGGCGCAACATCGGCCTGGGGGCTGCAGCCCGACTTCATCGTGATCGGAAAGACCATCGGTGGCGGCATGCCTGCAGCCGCGTACGGTATGACCGCCGAGGTCGCCTCAATGTTGGCGCCGCTCATTCGTGATTCGTCCATCGACGTCTCCGGCATCGGCGGAACCTTGACGGGCAATGCCTTGGCGACCGCAGCCGTTCGAGCCACGTTGTCGTCCACCCTGAGAGCAGACGACTTCGAGCGAATGATTCCACTTGCAACTACTTGGACTGAGGGAGTGCAACAGACGGTCGACAAGTACGAACTGCCGTGGTGTGTGCAGCAGTTGGGCGCCCGAGCCGAGTACTGGTTCTGTCCACCGCCTCGATCCGGGAGGGCGGCGGCGTTGGCCGTCGATGACGAGTTGGACGCGTTCATGCACCTCTACGCCCTCAATCGCCGGGTTCTCCTCACGCCATTCCACAACATGGCGCTGATGTCACCCGTGCACACCGAAGCTCACGTCGCGGTCCATAGCGAGGTGTTCCGCAACGCCGTGCAAGAGTTACTGGATGTCTGAAGAACTCCTGCTGACCGGCCAGGTCGCTTTGGTGACCGGCGCGGGCAGCGCGAGCGGTATCGGCTTTGCCACCGCGAAGCGATTGGGCCAGCTCGGCGCGTCGGTCGTGTTGGTGTCCACCACGAACCGAATCCGCGAACGCGCCGCAGAACTGCTGACCATTGGCGTTCGGGCCACGGGCGCCGTCATCGACCTGACGCTGGCTAATCACGTTGACCAACTCGTCGCCGAAATCCTCGGACGCCACCAGCGACTCGACATCGTGGTGAACAACGCGGGCATGACCAGCGTAAGTAAACCCGCTGTCACCTCGGCCACCGAGGCCATCACGTCACAGGAGTGGCACGACGGTCTGACGGTGAACCTGACGACCGCGTTCAACGTGACCCGCGCTCGCTCTTGGTCCAATGCGCAACAACCACTACGGGCGCATTATCAATGTCAGCTCCACCAGCGGCACGGTCCAGGCGTACACCAACGACGCCGCCTATCACGCAGCAAAGGCGGGAATAATCGGACTGACCAAGGCCGTCGCGCTGGAAGCGGCGGGCGCGGGCATCACCTGCAACGCCGTCGCCCCCGGTTGGATCGCAACCGGTAGCAGCGCCGACCAGGAAAGCGCAGCCGCCAAGCTCACACCGGTCGGACGACCCGGCACACCCGACGAAGTCGCGGCCGCTATTGCCTTCCTCGCGTCCCCCGATGCATCGTTCATCACCGGACAGATGATCGTGATTGACGGTGGGAACTCACTTCCGGAAGACCGCGGCTGGCGGCCGTGAAAAGGGGCAACCAGCTCCCCGAGCCTGCTGTCGTCCTCGACGAGATCGATCGAAAGATCATCACCGCCCTACAGGCGGACGGCCGCACGAGTTACGCGGACCTTGGTCCCCTTGTCGGACTCTCGGCTGCAGCAGCTCGCCAACGGGTCCAGCGTCTGATCGAATCACGCGCCCTTCAGGTGGTGGGCGTCACGGACCCCATGGCGCTCGGTTATCCGTCCATGGCGATGCTCGGCGTTTCGGTCGATGGTGACGTGGTTGCCATTGCGGATCGCATCGCCGAAATCGAAGGGGTGATCTACGTGGTGCTCACTTCAGGCCGCTTCGACATCATGGTGGAGGTGCTCAGCGAGGACGCGGCCGGTCTCCTCGCCATGATCAACGATCGCATCAAGGCCATCTCAGGCGTGCGAAGTGTGGAGAGCCACATGTACTTCGGTATTCACACCCATCGTTTCGGATGGGCACCGCGTGCGTAGAGTACCGGCATGACGCAACGGATCACCCCTTTCCTCTGGTTCGACGGCCGAGCCGAAGAGGCCATGAACTTCTACACCTCGATCTTCCCCAACTCGAAGATCGACAGCATCAACCACATCGGTCCCGATGGCAGCATGGCGATGGGGACGTTCACCCTTGACGGTCAGCAGTTCATGGCCCTCGATGGTGGCCCGATGTTCACGTTCTCTCCCGCCATCTCCATGTTCGTGAGCTGCGAGACGCAAGCCGAAGTCGATGATCTGTGGGAGCGGCTCGGTGATGGAGGCGCGTACGAACAATGCGCCTGGCTCCGTGACAAGTTCGGCATCTCCTGGCAGATCGTGCCCACCGCGCTCGGCCGCCTGATGGGCGACCCCGACCCGGTCAAGTCCCAACGGGTCATGCAAGCCATGCTGCAGATGACCAAGATCGACATCCAGGGTCTGCAGGACGCCTACGACGGGCCACCACGCTAGAGAGGCGTGCTCCACGTAGGCTGGGCCGCATGTCGTCGGGTCGTCGGTCCATCATCATCGCTGCGGTTGGCCTACTGGCCTGGTACGCCGTCACGCTCGGGTTCTGGGCCCTGCGACCGCTCTCCGACTCCGTGCCAGCCGGCAAGGACCGTCGCCCCGCGGCAAATGCGCCTGCCGATCAAAAGATCGGTCCGGAGGTCTTGTACTCCGCGAAAGTGTCGTGCAACAACCTCTTCGCATCCGCGGCCGGACCGCGTGTGCTGCCCGTCCTCCCCGTGCAGCCCGAAGGCGTCAACAAACTCGGCTATCAGCGGACCCCGTGCACAAGCGTGCACAGCCAGGCCCGCGTTCTGTTCATCCTGAATACCGTCTTCGTCATCACAGCATTCGGCCTCGGCGGCTGGCTCGTCATGCGCCACCGCAGAACGGCATCCCCGACACCGCCGATCGCAACACTCGCCACGGCCTAACGGTTAGAGCTTTTCGAGCGGGCTCCACGCCAGCAAGAGCGTTTTGTTGCCAACCTCGCGGAAGCGGACGGTGGCTTCGGCCTTGTCACCTTCGCCGCGGAGCAGAAGGATGACGCCTTCGCCGAACTTGACGTGCTTCACATCGTCACCGACACGCAGACCCATTTTCTCGGCGCCCGTCGTGGTGTCGACGGCGTTCAGCGAGCCGCGGATAGCCGCCTCCACCACCCGCTCTCGATGGGCGTTGGCAGCCGCGTCTTCTTCGTCAGGGTCGAAGCTGCCGAACGAACGCCGGGGTGTCGGCTTCGGTTCATCCCAGCCGTCGCGTCGACTACCACTGTCGCTCCCAAACGAACGACGCTGACTGGCTCGACCCGAACGGCGACCGCGGGTGCCGACATTCTCGATGAGTGCGACGGGAATCTCATCGAGGAATCGGGAAGGCGGGTTGTACTGCGTAGAACCGAACAACATGCGGCTCCAGGCGTGGCTGACGAACAGCCGCTTCATGGCCCGGGTGATGCCGACGTACGCGAGGCGTCGTTCCTCTTCCATTTCGTCGGGTTCGGTGAGTGAGCGGATGTGCGGAAAGATGCCTTCCTCACAACCGGCCAGGAACACGACGGGGAACTCGAGGCCCTTCGCCGAGTGCAACGTCATCATGAGCACGCGGCTGTCGTCGGCACCGTCGATCTGGTCGGTATCGGCCACCAGCGCCACCTGTTCAAGGAACTCGGCGATCGTTTCGAACTCGCCGGCGTTGCCGACCAGTTCGGACAAGTTCTCCAGCCGACCGGCGGATTCAACGGTGTTCTCCGCTTCCAGTTCGGCGAGGTAGCCGGAATTCTCGAGTGCGGTCTGCAGCACGTCACCCGGTCCACCCTCGGCCGTCGCGGTCAGCACATCGACAAGGTTCACGAAACCGCGGATACCGCGCTGCGCCGGACCCCGCACGCCTGCTTCTTCCGCGTGGCGGAGCGCGTCGAGAAAGGTGACACCGTGCGCGTTTGCCCATCCATCGACCCGCTCCACAGTGGTGTCACCGATGCCTCGCTTGGGCGAGTTGAGCACCCGCTTGATCGACACCTCGTCGGCCGGGTTCACCGCCACCTTCAGATAGGCGAGCGCATCTTTGATTTCGCGCCGGTCGTAGAAGCGGGTACCGCCCACGACCTTGTACGGGATGCCCGACCGCATGAGGCCTTCTTCCAGCACTCGCGACTGCGCGTTGGTGCGGTAGAAGACCGCGATGTCACCCCATCGAAAATCTCCCGTGTCGTGCATCTGGTTGATGGTGTGCGAGATCCATCGACTCTCATCGCCCTCATCATCGGCGTGGTAGCGCACGATCTTTTCGCCGTGGCCGGCGTCGGTCCACAGCGACTTCGGCTTGCGGGAGATGTTCTGTTCGATGACGGCGTTGGCGGCGTCGAGAATGGTCTGCGACGACCGGTAGTTCTGCTCCAGCAAGATGGTGGTGACGTCGGGAAACGCATTTTCGAAGTCGAGAATGTTGGTGAAATCTGCTCCGCGAAACTTGTAAATCGAGTTGTGCACGAGGATGTCGTTGGCAACGTAGGTGTGGGCGTCGGCTACCTCAAGGTCGTAGACAGGACCGTCATAGGCGACCGTCTCAGTTGCATCAACGATCTGCTCAACGAGCCTCCCGGCATCGTCGCGACTCAGCACGGTCATCCCAGGAAGGAGATGAGCGAGCGGAACGAAGTCGTAAATCGCACCGTCGACGGCGAGACGACGGCGAACCTCTAGTCCACCCGCGCTCGCAACGGAGCGAGCGAGAATCAGGGCGTCGACGTAGCTCTTGCGGCTGGTTTCACATCGAACATTAGGCCCCTTTCCTGGTCGGACACTGTGCCCTGCGCTGCGAATCCGATTCGTTATGTCTTGCTGACTCGATGACCACTGAATTCGGTGCGGTCCACCTCGACCAGGACGCACATCGGAAAACATGGTGAGGTTCAGCGTTTGTCGGCAGAGACCGTTCGCGGGGCGGTAGTGCGGAAACTCAAGGTGGTAGTTCTTGTCCTGCAGCAGCGCCTTGGCTCGTGTCTCGGTGTCGATGGAGGCAAACAGCCGCGCCAGGCGGCTCTCATCGAGCGCCAAGGTACGCCCGACGCTATGAAAACAGGCGGTAGGGATGCCGTACTGAGCGGCAATTCTCGCCTCCGCGAGTGCGGCCTCCCCAAGCTCATCGTGCAGCTCAAGGATCCAGAGGGCGTCGCCATGCTCTTGGTTCATGCGAACGCGGAAGCCCTCAGTCAGGATGTCGCCCGTCGATCGAACAGCAGAGGTTCGACCGATTCGAAATCCTCGGTCCGCCCGGAACATCAGATACACGATGTGGGCGCCGGGCCGATGAGTGACGCGAGCCGGCACCATATGGTGGGGCGTGCCAACAAGCGTCGACGACCCAACGCTGACGCGCATGATGTCACCCTTGTAATGACCAGGCATGACATGACGAACGGTGGCCGCGGTCAGGAGCGATTTTCCGAAACATGAGTCGACCTGATCTCCCGGAGCAATCGACTCGATGGGCACCAAGCCGGTCGGCGTACGCACCATCGTGCCCGCAACGAAACACTGATCTGAGTCGCCCACCGCAGTCACGGCATGATGATGAGCGCCCAAGAGGAGCACGATTTCGTTCTGGGCTTTGTTGGTGTCCTGGTATTCATCCACCAGGATGTGTTGGAAGCGTTCCTGGTAGCTCTGCAGGGCTTCGGGATGTTCGTGGAACAGACGTACCGTGTTCGTGAGGAGATCGTCGAAGTCCATTGCGCCGGCCTTCTGTAAGCGGGCCTGGTACTCGGTGTAGATGTCGGCGATCTTGCGCTCGAAAATCGACGTGACCCGCTCGGCGTATTCGGGAGGGAAGATCAAATCATTCTTCGCCTTCGAGATCGCGGCGTGCACGCCTCGGGCGGTGAACTTCTTGGCGTCGAGACTGAGGTCACGAATGACGTAACTCGTCAGGCGCTCGGCATCGGCCTGGTCGTAGATGGTGAAGTTGGACGGATACCCGAGCCGCCCAGCATCGCGCCGCAAGATGCGTACACAGGCCGAGTGGAAGGTCGACACCCACATCTTTTGGGCCACCGGCCCAACCAGGTGCCCAACTCGCTCGCGCATCTCCTGGGCGGCCTTGTTGGTGAACGTGATGGCCAGGATCTGCATAGGGCTCACGTCGTGCTCACGAATGAGATTGGCAATGCGGTGGGTGAGCACCCGCGTCTTGCCCGACCCGGCCCCGGCCACGATCAAAAGCGGCCCATCCATATGGACGACAGCATCAAGTTGATCGGGGTTCAAACCATCGTCGGCAGAGAAGGACATCGCCCACCCATCCTACGGCGGGGGTGTGATGAAGTTCGGGTGGCGGGGGCGGTCCGCCAGAAGGAACGGACATCGTCGTAGCCTTTGGTCCGTGATCGACTGTGGCGCCCTGCTGTTTGACCTCGATGGCACCCTTGTTGATTCCACTTCTGTGGTCGAACGGACCTGGACGGCGTGGTCGAGCATGCACGGTTTCGATCCGGCCAAGGTTCTTGCGGCAGCGCACGGACGACGGGCGCTGGATACGGTTCGCAATTTCGTGCCAGCCGGAGACCTGTTGAGCGAGGTGGCCCGGCTGGAAGCGATCGAACTGTCCGAACTTGACGCCGTTGTCGCGCTGCCCGGCGCTCGCGACACCCTGGCCATGTTGACTGACCACCAGTGGGCCGTGGTCACATCCGGCTCCCGTCGGCTGGCATTCGGACGGCTTGAGGCGTGCCATCTCCCACGGCCAAGCGTGCTTATCGGCGCCGAAGATGTCGGACGCGGCAAGCCAGACCCAGAGGGCTACATCGCAGCCGCCCTGCGTCTGTCCATCGAACCGGCCGACTGCATCGCCTTCGAGGACGCACCGGCCGGTCTGCAGGCCGCAAGCCTGGCCGGCTGCACGGTCATTGGACTCACCACGACCCACCGAGCCGACCAGTTGACGGGCAACCACACACACGGTCTGGTGGCGTCGCTGGCCTCGATACGGCTCGCCCGAAAAGATCACCGCCTTCACCTCACGCTGCGTGGATAGCAACCACAGCTCGCGGGCCCTTGGCTGGTTGAACTCGTCGACACCCGTCATTACCGCCGGGAGACGAGGTGTAGCTCGTGAAACAGCTGGAGTACCCTGACGATTGATGGACAACCACACGGCGGGTGCACTGAACCTCGCGAGGTTTGTCGCCGCAAATGCCGGTCGTCATGGCTCAGTTACAGAGACGTCTGGCGGTGTCGCCATTGCAAGCGTCGTCGCGGTTGCGCACGGATACGTAAATGCCGCCGTGCCCATCGACGTGTCCGCCTCGGCGTCGACGTTTCTGGGTGAAGCCGCAGCGTTCTTCGAGCGGCTGGCGCGCTCGTTCGTCCTGTGGGTTCCCGATGGTCACGACGAGTTGCTCAACGAGGCGGTTCGGCGTGGCGGCCAACGACACCCGTCGCGTTCCCCGGCGATGGCTATTCGCAGTCGCCCGCCGTTCACGCCGTGTGGCTTGCGCGTTCGGCTTGTCGAGTCGACGGCCGATGGCGACGTGTTCGGAGCGCTCGCCGAGTCGGGCTACGAAACGCCAGGGTTGGCCTGGGTGCAAGCGCGGCACGGCTACGACGCGCCCGGGACGAAGTGGGCAATCGTGTATGACGGTGCGCTCCCTGTGGGCGTTGCCTGCGGTTACATTTTCGGCAAAACGGGTGGCGTGTATTACGTCGCCACACCTCCTGCGAATCGGGGCCGGGGGATCGCGGCGGCAGCGACGGGGTGGCTAGCCAACGCCCTGTTCGACGAAGGCGCAGAAGTGGTGACGCTTCAGTCGAGCCGTGCCGGCTTCGGTGTCTACGAGCGTCTCGGCTTCAGCGTCTACAACCACTACGACCGCTTCGTCTTCGAGCGCCCGCCCGATTAGGAGACGCTCGTCTTCAGCTGCGCAGTCACCGGGTTTGACGGTGCGTGGCGTAGCGTTTGGTCATGGCTGCTACCGACGATTTCGATATGACCCAACTGCTCGCCGCGCCGGTGCAGCTCATCGGACTGATGATGAGCGGCATGGAGGCAACCAAGCAGACCTTGTCGGCCGCGGTCGAGACGGTGGGCAGCCTGCAGCGTTCGGCGGCAGGATTGGAAGAGCTGATCGAACGATTGAACGCGATCGTGAACGTCGTCGAAGCCCCAGCACGTGCGCTGGCTCCCGAGATGGAGAAGTTCGCGACACGCCTGCACGACATCGGAGAAGCTCTCGACGGGCCGCTCGAAACGATTCTGCCCGGCGTGCAGCGGGTCGCCACGATGTTCGAGCGAGCACCACTCGAACAACTACCGGAGACCCTCACTCAGTTCAACGATCAGCTCCAGAAAATCGTAGGCGGGATGGGAGATCTCCCTCGTCGTCTCGGTCCATTGAGCGATCTACTCGGCGGTGCCGCATCAATGTTCGGCATCGGGCGCCCAAGCACAGAGCCACCGTCAGCCTCACCGGCCCCGACCCGGGCCGTGCCCTCCGCCAAGACGGTCGCGGCTAAGAAGACTCCGGCCAAGAAGACTCCTGCCAAGAAATCCGCTGCGAAGAAGTCATCGCGTTAAACGAACAGCTTGGCGCGCAGGAACTCAATGACGCGGGTAATCGAACCCTGATCGGCCTGCTCTGTGAGCACGCTGTGGTCCCTCGGCTGACGGCTTTCCATCTCGACCGCCAAGAACGCGTCACCGAGTTCGCGGCGCAACGTGTCGAACCGGGTACCTACAAGCTTGTCGCCGGTATAGCGCAGCCCCAGTACCTCACAGCCGGCGGCGGCCCGGGCCTTGACCACGGCGAGATCGGCAGGCGACAGGTTGAGATCCGCTCCTGCCGCCTTTCCCCGTATGACGAGTGGGCTCGATGGTTGACTCAACACGGGTGCAACGACATGCGGCTCGACCATCATGGCCAATGCGAAGCCGCCGGTGAAACACATGCCAACCGCGCCGACCCCTGGACCGCCCAACTCTTCATGGAGACTGGAGGCCAAGGCACGCAGCCATACTGCGATGGGCGGCGTCTTGTTGAGCGCCAGGGCGGCAAACTCTTTCGACACGCAGACCTTCGCAACAACTCTGGCTGTGGCGACGGCCGAGGGCTCCTTGCCCGGCGTGCCGAACAACGAGGGCATCACGACAGTCATACCCGCTGCGACCACCCGATCGGCAAAGGCGATGACAGCAGGCGTAATGCCCGGAATCTCGGCCATCACGATGACGCCGGGGCCGGTACCACGTCTATAGATCGGATAGGTGCGGCCGTCTGCC
Organism: uncultured Acidimicrobiales bacterium; assembly: GCA_963791625.1. Classification (GTDB taxonomy): domain Bacteria; phylum Actinomycetota; class Acidimicrobiia; order Acidimicrobiales; family Ilumatobacteraceae; genus JANMCE01. The sequence goes on along the minus strand of CAWBTA010000007.1, from coordinate 18,436 downwards.
GTAAACAAGCCCTGAGTCCAGCGATCAAGCACGTCAGGACCTGCGGAGAAGGGCGAGGGCCTCGTCGGCCAACTGCTCGGCGCCAGTGCGGAACCTGGCAATGACCTCGGGGTCTTCGTCGGCCATTTGTCCGTGGAGATAGCGGGCCAGTACGCCTTCGCTGATGATGCACAGACGCCACGCACTGAAGGCTTTGTAGTAGTTGATGTTGGAACAATCGCGGCCGGTACGAAGCGAGTACCGATGTACCAGTTCGTCGTAGGTGGGAAAGCCGCCAGCCCCGGTCGCATCGCCGACGCGCATACTCGGAGCGCCGTCATCTGACCAGTTGACGCCGAGGTAGCCGACATCGGCCAGCGGGTCGCCGAGCGTACAAAGTTCCCAGTCGAGTACCGCGTTCACGCGGCCGCTGACGGGATCAACCAGACAGTTCCCGAGCCGGTAGTCACCGTGGGCAATGCTGACCGACTGCTGTACCGGCACGTTGGCGCTCAGTCGATCACGCACCTCTTCGACCGCAGGGAGTTCTCGGGTCTTCGACATGTCCCACTGGCCGCTCCATCGCTTGATCTGACGCTCGACGTATCCCTCGCGCTTGGCGAGATTGCCAAGACCGACCGCGTCGACATCAATGCTGTGCAGGTCGGCGAGCACATCGAAGAGATCGAGGCCGAGGCGATGCCGAGCAGCTACTGATACCTCCGCCGCCTTCTCGATGGTGTCAAGGACGACGCCGTCCACGAAATCCATCACGTAAAAGGGGGCATCGTTCACCGAGACATCAGTGCACAGCCCGAGCGCGCTCGGCACGGGCACCGACGTCTGTCCGATGGCACTGATGAGTCGATGCTCGCGGGACATGTCGTGGGCCGTGGCGAGCACATGTCCGAGTGGCGGCCGGCGCAGTACGAACTGTCGACCGGCCGCGTCAGCCACCCGAAAGGTGAGGTTGGAGTGCCCACCTGCAATCACCGAAAACGCTAGGGGCGGAACACATCCATCAACGTGATCGACAAACCACTGTGTGACGCGCTGTTCATCAATCCCTCGCATGCGACGACGGTAGCGCAGATCAGGCTGAGGTCAGCCCGGGCGAGCCGCACCGATGACGTTGCCGCTGATACCGGAGAAACTCACGGTTGAACCGGTGAACGGTGCGTGAATGATGGTTCCGTTGCCGACGTAGATACCAACGTGGTGGACGTCTTTGTAGAAGAAGATGAGGTCGCCCGGCTGAATCTGATCGAGCGCCACGTGCGGCAACCCGGCCCATTGATCCTGTGACGTGCGAGGGATACTGACGCCGGCTTGCGACCACGCCCAGCTCGTGAGACCAGAGCAATCGAACGACACGCCCGGCTTGGCGGTGGCATAGGAGTAGGGCACGCCAATCTGGCTGTACGCCGCCGCAACGGCACGGCCAGCCGCGCCGGAGACGGCCGGCGGCGCGGGCGGAGCGGGACGCGGTTTCGCGGCCGGCTTAGTGGTAGCGGGCTTGGCAACCGTTGTTTCCGCTGGACCCGGACCCGGATTCGGTGCTGGGTTCGCGGGCTTGGCCGGCTTGGCCGTGATGGGCACCGCTGCCGGTTTCGCGGCACCACCACCTGCGGGCTTGGCCGCCGGCTTAGCCACCGGCTTGGCCGCCGGAGTTCGGCCACCCGTAGCCGGAGAGGTTGCGGGTTCTGCTGTGCTCTGACGGAACGCTTCGCTCTGCCTGCGAATTGCCTCGGCCGCCTGCGCTTCGAGGCGCTTGCGTTCGGCTTCCTCGGCGTCCTTGACCGCTTGGGTGAGCGCTGCATCGTTCTGCTGCTCGAGCGCCTCGAGCTCGATGCGGGCCTTTTCGACTTGGGCCTGATCACCAACGAGCGTTGCTTTCAGTTCGGCCTGACGCTTCTGCTTGGCCAGCAGACCGACCTTGATGCGATCCGTGTCCTGTCGGACGGCCTTCACCTGATCGGTCATGTCGGCGGTGCCGCCTAGCAGCACCGACGAGTAACCGTCGCGTTGCGCGCTGTCGTTGCCGATGCCACCGGGGGCCAAGATCGTGCCGAGTCCGTTGGACTCCGAGCCCAGCACGTAGGAGTTCACGGCGAACTGGAAGGCCTGGGTACCAAGCTTGGCGATGGCCGCTTCCTGCGCACCAAGCTGCACCTCGGCAACGCCGACATCCTTGTCGATGGTGGCCAGTTCTTCGACGGATGCGTTGATCTTTTCGGCAAGGATTTCGCTGTCCTCGCGGAGCTTGTCCTTCTTGACCCGGATCCGCTCGGCCTTTGCCTTCAGGTCGGAAACGGCATCTGCGCTGGCCGGGAGCGCGGAGGCGAAAATCAGCAGGACCGCGACCACGGCCGCTGCGGGGGTACGACGGGACATAACGACCCTCACCTTAGCAACATTACAAACGTGTTGCATTCCGTAACACACATCTTTACAACTGTTTGAGCACCGGTTCTCGGGGCTATTCCCACTCGATGGTGCCCGGTGGCTTCGACGTGATGTCATATGCCACCCGATTTACACCCGCGACCTCATTGATGATGCGACTGGCCATCTTTTCGAGCACTTCGTAGGGCAGGCGGGCCCAGTCGGCGGTCATGGCGTCGTCGGAGGTGACGGCACGAATGATGATGGGGTAGCCATACGTGCGCTCATCTCCCATGACACCGACGGCTTTGATATCGGGTAGGACCGCGAAGGCCTGCCAGATCTCCCGTTCGAGCCCGGCCGCCTTTATTTCGGCCCGCACAATCGCATCGGCTTCTTGCAGGATGGCCACCTTGTCGGGCGTCACCTCGCCAATGATGCGCACACCCAGACCCGGGCCGGGGAACGGCTGACGCCACACGATCTCGTCGGGCAGACCGAGCTCAGATCCAATGCGTCGCACCTCGTCTTTGAAGAGGCTTCGCAGTGGCTCCACCAGAATCAACGTCATGTCTTCGGGCAGGCCGCCGACGTTGTGATGACTCTTGATCACACTGGCCTTGCCATCGGTGCCGCCACTTTCGATCACGTCGGGGTAGAGCGTGCCCTGGACGAGATACTTCGCATCGGTGAGGCCGCCCGTGTTCTCCTCGAAGATACGGATGAACAACTCGCCGATGGTCTTGCGCTTCGCTTCCGGTTCGGTGATGCCGGCCAGTGCTTCAAAGAACCGATCACCCGCGTCGACGTGAATGAGTTCGATGCCCTGGTGGCGACGAAACGTCTCGAGCACCTGCTCGGTCTCACCCTTGCGCATAAGTCCGATATCGACGTAGATACACGTGAGCTGGCTGCCTACGGCCTTGTGCACCAAGGCTGCCGCAACGGACGAATCGACGCCACCGGAAAGTCCACAGATTACCCGTCCCTTGCCGACCTGGGCCTTTACCGCAGCCATGCCGGTTTCAATAATCGACTCATCAGTCCAGTCGGCGTGGCATTCGGCGAGATGAAGAAATCGTCCGAGGAACGCCATACCGTTCTCGGTGTGGCCGACCTCAGCATGGAACTGGATGCCCCAGATGCGCCGGTCGTCGTTTTCGATGATTGCCATCGGCGCGCCCGTTGTACTTGCAGTTGCAACAAATCCTGGCGGAGTCTTGGTGACGGCGTCGAAGTGCGACATCCACACGTCGGACTGGCTCGGTAGCCCGTCAGGAATGAGGTTTGAAGCGACATCATGGCGGGTCATGGTCGCGCGCCCGTACTCGCCGGCATCGCTGCGTCCGACCTCTCCCCCGAGTTGCTGCGCGATGAGCTGGGCGCCGTAACAGATGCCAAGGATCGGCACACCCAGTTCGTAGATGGCCGGGTCGAGCAGCGGCGCGCCATCGACGTGCACGCTTTTCGGTCCGCCCGACAGAATAATTGCGGTTGGCTGCTTGTCTTTGACGGACGCGGCAGTTATCGAGTGGGGGACGATCTCGGAGTAGACGTGAAGCTCCCGGACCCGTCGGGCGATCAACTGGGCGTACTGGGCGCCGAAATCAACGACGAGAACGGTGTCACGGGATGGCGTAGGCATGTTCCGCCCAGGTTACCGAGCGAGCCCGCCTGGCTGAGATTCCATCAGCATGCCGTCGTGCATGCCGTCGGTGTCAGTCGGCCGCGTTGGGGTCGGCAGCCGCTTTGGCACAGGCCTCGGGGTGGGTTGCCAACCAGGTCTGGATCTCGGGCCGGGGGTCCTTTTGCTGACCTTTGCGCCACGCGTCGAGATAGGGCCAGGGCCAGATCGCACCCCGACGCACCGACCATTCGATGGATGGACACAGCAGCGAGATTCCAACGTGGGTATGGCATGCCGTTGAATCACCGGTGAGTCCGATGGTGCCGAGCACGTCGCCAGCGGTGACCGCCTGACCAACGGCCACGTCGATGCGATCGAGATGCGACGTGTAGTAGCGCACTCCGTCGAGACCGACGACCGAGACCGACTTGCCGCCCCGCAGCGCCGGGTTGTCGGTCTTCTTGTCGTAATCATCCACCCGACGCACATACTGGACGACACCGGTGGCCATCGCATGCACCTCCGTCCCGCAATCGGCAAACACATCCGTCGCCGGATATTCACCATGCGTGCGGGCATAGCTCGCGTTCACGCCGACCCCAATCGGAAAGGCATGCTCCACCTCATCGGCCGGCGCAGCAAGGATGCGATCGAGCAGCGCCACCGTGGTCGTGGTCGCGGCAACGGTGGTCGTGGTCGTCGCCGCCACGGTCGTCGAGGTGACCGCCGGCAGAGTAGTTGTTGATGCAACAACTTGCTTTGTGTTCGAAGCGCAGGCGGTGAGCGCCACCAGCACGACAAGCAGGAATGACCTCATCATTTCCCTTTGCGGGCGACGACAAGGACGGAGAGGCCGAAGGGGAGGCGGGTTCGGTGCAACAGCTTTCGTTCCGCGTCGGCTACCTTGCCGAGCAGACCGCCAAGTCCGCTCTGGTTGTTGTCGAGATCACTCAACTGTTTACCCCGTTCGAGTAGCGCTTTGGCCGCCGCGAGCGGAACCAGAAAGCTGTAGGCACCCGTCGCAACCTCAGGCACCAAACCCGCATCGGCAGCGAGCGTCTTGAGATCCTGTAGCGAGAAACGCCGAGCGCCGTGCACCTCGCGGTCGTGGGCGCGGAAAAGGCGACGCACACCCGGTTCCATCAGGCACACCACGCCGCCTGGTCTTACCACGCGCGCCAGCTCGGCAACGGCCGCTGCCGGCGACGCAATGGCCGAGTGATAGAGAACGGTGACGCACAGCGCAGCATCGAACGAGCCGTCGGCGAAGGGGAGGTGATTCAGGTCGGCAGCCACGCGTCCGGTGGCACGGTCGCCGTAGAGGTCGAGGGCCATCGGCTCGACATCGCTGGCCACAACCCGGCCGTTCGCCGACATCCATCCGCCGGTGGCGCCGGTGCCGGCGCCGGCGTCGAGAAAGAGACCTCCGGATGGCAGCCTCGGGCCCAGGTGATCAGCGAGAAGGGCGCGGGTGGCCCGGTACCACCAGTGCGCATCTTCGACCTCCGCCATACGTCGAAACTCTTCACGCTCCATCAGGCCCTACGATCCGGCCAGCACACGGCTGGCGAGTGCCTTCAACACGTCGGCTCCCTGGCTCGCTTCGGCCTTGACGGCGAATGCATGGAGGTCGTAGAGCGCATAGCGACCGTCGGCACTGACCGTTACCGGCTCGCCCAATTGCGTGCGCACTTCGGGTTCCACGTCGGGCACCGAGTTGGTACCCTTGAGCGCAGCGCGATCGATCACGAGCGTTCGAAAACCGATAGCGACTACCGAAGTAAGCCACTGGCTGGCGGGCTGCTTTTCGAAGGCCAGCGGGTAGTCCGGATGACGACCGCGGGTGAAACCGAAGCTCCATTTCAGGTCGGGTTGATACACGTAGCCCAGAGCCTGGTCGTAGGCACCGGTACCGCCGCGATCGGGTACTTCGGGAAACGGAACGTGCGGCCAACTGAACACCGTGCCCTCGACGCCAGCAGTGGTTCTTACCGATTGGAAGAAGGCCGTTTCGCTCTGCGCTTGTGTGTGTATTGCGTCGTAAGGCGGCACATCAAAGGGACTGGTCTGGTCGATGTAGCCGACACCGAGCAGGACTACAGCCAGCGATGGGGCCAGCACCGGAGCCAACCACGATCCGGCGGGCCGACGTTGCAACAGGTGTTCGAGCAGCAAACCCACGGCCAGCAATGCCATGAACCCGATCACGACACTGATGCGATTCCACGCCCGGATATAACTCATGCCCGCGGCCGAAATGAAGACCGCGAAGCCGCTGACAGTACCCGCAAGAATGCACGCGAGCGTCAGCAACCCGAGCCGGTTCAGCACATCAAACGGTTGCCGAAGCCGCTTTCCCATCGCCGCAAGCACGACACTGCCGAGCAGCGCAGCGAGACCAGCCGCGCCGATGATGCCGAGCTGCTGTCCGCCCTCCGACGGTACGACCTTGCCCTGCGATCGCGTCGCGATCTTCGACAGCGGCCCGATGCGATGCTGCTCTCTCGGCAGGAAGAGTTGACTGATGCGCAATCCGTACAGCTCGGTCTCGCTCGGGCTGCGGGTAGCGACGCCGGCGTTCGCACCGTTCTTGGCGAGATACAGGATTGTCGGCGAAACATTCAGCGCAAACACAAAGCCCGTGACCACGACGATCACTCCGGCAGCCATGAGCGGGGAAGCACGGTTGCCCCGCTGGTTCGTGGTGGCCGAGAGCAGCGCCGCGATCACGACGAGGCCGAGCGAGAACATCATGTAGTACGCGCCCGTGGATGCCAGCCCCACACACGCGAGCATCACCAGCCAGGTACGTCGGTCGCCCCAGTCAATGCGCACCCGTCCGGCGTCGTTGCGGCGAACAAGCGGCGGGCGATCACCAAACAGTGATGCGGCCAGCAATACGCCGAGCGGCACCAGCTGATAGCCCGAGAGCAGAAGGTGCCCCTCACCACGGGCGAAGTGATACGGCAGGAACACGAACAGCAGCGCCATCACTAACGCCAACCACCGACGCAGACCGAACAGGCGCATCACGATCATGGCCATGGCGGCCACTGCGCACGACGACAGCACGTAGAAAAGGTTGACGGCTCCCCCGGTGGTGCCGCTGATGACGTACAGCGCCTTCAGGATCAACCAGTGGAAGTTGTCGACGCCCTGCGGCAAGTCATGCACCGACTGACCAAACGGCCATCCCAGGTTCGGCGACGACAGGTAGGTGCCGAATCTCCCGAGCGATCGGACCTCCATCAGATAGAACGACGCGTCGCCGCCGAGCGCGAACGGTTCACTCCAACGCACTCGCCACAGCCGCAGGTGCAGCGTGACAGCAATCAACGCAGCCAGCGCAGCGACGGCCGATTCCGCCAAAAGGACCCGGGCACGCGGCGGTTCGGCCGGAAGCAGGGTCACAGACACCTTTGTACGTTAGTGCCCGGCCTGTGCAGCCGACGGGACGCCTCACCCCGACAGCCAGCTACATTTCTGGTGATGACTGTTTCGCCCTTCGAAGGTCGTAGGTGTGTGGTGACGGGCGGACTGGGCTTTATCGGTGCGGCGATCGTGCATCATCTTGTTGGCGTTGGCGCGGATGTGACCGTGATTGACGCTCTGATTCCCCAGCATGGTGGAGATCTGCGCAACCTCGATGGACTCGAGGGCGTCACGCTGGTGCGGGCCGATATTGGCGACGCCGAACTCGTCACTGCGGCCGTTGCCGACGCCGAGTTCGTCTTCAACGTGGCCGGCCAGGTGAGTCACCTCGAGTCGATGCACGAGCCCCTTCGCGACCTCGACTTGAATGCTCGCAGTCACCTCGCCTTCCTCGAAATCCTTCGTTACAACAACCCAACCGCGATGGTGGTGCAGACCAGTACGCGTCAGGTCTACGGGCGCCCGAAGTATCTGCCGGTGGATGAAGATCACCCCACCAATCCGGTGGATATCAACGGTGTGGATAAGCTGGCCGGCGAGCAGTTTCATCTGCTTTATCACGCTGTCCACGGGCTGCGGACGTGTGCGTTGCGGCTGACCAATGTGTACGGCCCGCGCCAGTGTCTGACCCGCGATGGACTTGGCTTCCTGCCGGTGTTCATTCGTCGGGCTCTGCGGCACGAACCGATCACGGTGTACGGCGACGGCAAGCAACTGCGCGATTGTCTGCATGTCGATGACGTGGTCTCGGCCATGTGTTTGGCCATGCTCAGCCCCGACGCCGTCGGTCAGATCTTCAACCTCGGTCACCCCCAGGCGCTCGGTCTGTTCGACATCGCCAACCTCACCGTCGCTGCGGCTGGTGGAGGCAGCGACGTGTCGCTCATCCCTTGGCCACCCGAACACGCGCAGATCGACATCGGCAGCTTCCAGGGTGACTTCAGCAAAGCCAAACGGGTACTCGGCTGGGAACCCGAAGTCAGCTTTGCTCACGGCATCGCCACCACGCTGGACTTCTACCGCAACCACCACTGGTATCTCCCCGACCGCAGGGAGAACCAGCGTTAGCCGGCGCGGGCGAGTGGCGGAGGGTGAGTTTGGCGAGAGCCGTCGGGTTTGGTGATGGTGAGGCGTCTCTCGGCGTCGAGTTCAAGTTTCCAACCACCCTCGTGGGCAAGGTGGTGGTGTTTGCTGCACAGTGGCAGCATGTTGCCGAGGTCGGTAGAGCCACCGCGACCCCAGTACGTGACGTGGTGCATCGTGCAGTGTGCAAACGCAACTGCACAGCCAGGCGCACCGCAGGTGGAATACATGGCTCGCATCGCTGTGCGTTGCTGCCCGGTAGCCAATCGTTGTGAACGACCAAGGTCAAGCAGCACGCCGTCGGCACCCAGCACGGCGGGAATGATGTTGGCGAAACAGGCCATGCGCCGAATGGTTTCGACCGGCAGAGTTACGCCGCCTTCAACCTCCACCCGACTCTGCCCGTGGACGCCATCAAGCAGCGTCTGCAGATCGATCACGACCGTAATGTCTGGTCGACCCGATGAGGGGCCCTTGCCCTCGGTGAGATGGAGCAGAGCAAGCGCACGAAGGTGGTCCTGCTTGCGCTCGTCAAGTGGACAGGTGTCGGGTACGCGATCGTGAAAGAGAGCCTCGACGGCGTTACGGAGCCGACCAATCAGGGTTGCGCCGCTTTCCGGGTCGAACTGTCCGTAGAGACACACCATGCCGGTGTCCTTGTCGGTCCAAGATCGCAGGAATGCGGCCCGGCGTTGCCGCTCAAGCACCTTCACACCGTCATCGTGAGCCAGCTCGCGTGCCCGGGACTGGAGCTTCTTGGCCAGTTGCTCGGGGGTGGAGCGAGCGGCCATATCGGCGATCCATCGTTCGTCATTCGCGAGCTTCGATCGATCGACCGGATCCATGCGAGACAGCGTTTGCGCAACGACGTCGACATGATCGCTACCAATCGCGCCCTGCTCAAGCGCGTCACCGAGAGACGGCATGTGAGAAGTTGTCACCGCCCGCTTTTGCGCCGCCTGCGCTTGGCGACGGGAACCGCGGGTGATCTCGATAATGGATTGAGCAGCATCCGGGGACGATGTAGCGGTGGCGAACGCGTCGAGCCGGGTGATGGCTCGTAACCGGACACTCTCGACGAACGACGAAACGCGAAGACAGTCGCGCAGTGCCTGCTCGACAACGCGCTGGTCTGCATCATCGATCATGATGCCAGCAGAGATCAGGCGGGAGAACGCCTCCACAAGTTCGACCATCGCGACCGACATCACACCACCTTCCTTACACGCGAAAAGCACCTCAATGAGATGCAACTCTTTTCGCCGGGGAAGACGGCACTACGAACTGTAGTTCCCAGATTCGGGGAGGGCAAGCAGTCCGAACAATCTTGACAATTCAATCGGCCTGGCTTGTCGCGCCCACGGACCACGGCTCGACCGGCGTGACGACGTAACGTGGACGGTCGTGGTTCCGGTCCTTGATCTCAGTCGGCGTGGTGCTCGATATCGCGATGCGTTTGTCGCCGCAGTCGACCGGGTGTTGTCCAGCGGGGCGGTGCTGCTCGGGCCGGAGATCGCCGCGTTCGAAGAAGAGTTCGCGGCCTTCACCGGATACGCGCACTGCGTCGGCGTGTCCTCCGGCGCGACGGCACTACAGCTCTCGCTGGTCGCCAAGGGTGTCGGCCCCGGCGATGAGGTGATTGTGCCGGCGCATACCGCCGTGCCAACCGCCTCGGCCGTGCTCGCCACGGGCGCCACTCCGGTGATGGTCGATGTGGATCACAACACCGGCGCCCTCGACCTTGCGGCCGCACGCGCCGCCGTAACCGACAAGACCAAAGTCGTCATTCCCGTGCATCTCTACGGTCGACCCGCGCTCCTTCCGGTCGAGCTTGGCCTCCCCATTCTGGAGGACGCGGCACAGGCCCACGGCGCGCTGCACGCCAACGATGACAGCTTCGCGACGGCCTACAGCTTCTATCCGACGAAGAACCTGGGCGGGATCGGTGACGGCGGTGCAGTGGTCACCAACGACGCCGATCTTGCCGCCCGCCTGCGCCGACTGCGTGCGCACGGCATGGCAGCGCAGTACGTGCACGTCGACATCAGCCAGAACTTCCGTTTGAGCGAGATCGAGGCCGCGTGGCTGCGGTTGCTGCTGCCCGATCTACGCGAGGCGAATGCGAGGCGTCAGGAAGCCATGGCGGCATATCGCGTCTGCCGCGCCGCATCTGCGATTTCATCCGGAGCACCCCGATCACGTGTATCACCTCGCCGTCGTGCGCGCTCCCGACCGCGAGACCTATCGGGCACAGTTGAGCGAGCACGGTGTCGCGACAGGCATCCACTATCCGCTCGCCGTCACGCAGCAGCCGGCCTACCGGCACCTCACGAGGCAAGCCTGCCCCGAAGCGGAAGCGTGGGCGGCCGAGTGCGTCAGCCTGCCGTGTTTCCCGGAGATGACCGACGAAGAGATCGCTCAGGTAGCAGCCGCACTGGCTGCCACGCCCTAGCATCGGCCCGTCATGGATTCCCCCCGAAACCCAAATGTCACCAGCGTCTCGGCCTTCTTCCCCTGCTACAACGACGCCTTGTCCATCGGAAAGATGGTGCGTGATGTGCAGGCCGCCCTGAAGACCCGGGTCGACGACTTCGAAGTCATCGTCGTCAACGACGGTTCGGCTGACGACTCACTCGATGTCCTCAAGCGGCTCTCGCTCGAGATTCCCGAGCTGCGCATCGTGCACCACGAAACCAACAAAGGCTACGGAGGTGCACTCCAGTCAGGCTTCGCTGCCTCCACCAAGCAGTGGGTGTTCTATACCGACGGCGACGCGCAATACGACGCCGGCGAGGTGACCATTTGCATTGACGCAGTCACGCCGAACACCGACGTGGTGCAAGGGTGGAAGATCGGCCGCGGCGACAGCTGGTACCGCAAGGTGATCGGCCGCACCTATCACCACATGGTGAAGCGTCTCTTCAAACTCCACGTGCGCGACACCGATTGCGATTTCCGACTGATCAACCGATCGATCCTCGACAAGGTCACGCTCACCTCAACCTCGGGAGTGATCTGCGTGGAGATGATGCACTCGTTCGAAAAAGTCGGTGCCCGTTTCGTGGAAGTGCCCGTTCATCACTACTTCCGTCCCCATGGCAAGAGCCAGTTCTTCCGTCTTCCCGCCATCGCCCGCTCGGCTCGGCAGCTTGGCCAACTGTGGGTGCGGCTCGTGCGGAAGCCGAGCTAGATGCGGCGCCTGATCGTTGCGCTGATGCTGGTTGTCGCCGTGTCGCTGGCACCGTCGTTCGGTGTTCACGCGCAAACGACGACCACGACGACCACGGTTGCCATGACCGACGACGGCCAAGCCGGCCAGACCAAGTCGGTCATCCCGAAGCCGAACTCGGGCTCCGCTCCAAAGCAGGCTGGTGACCGCGGTGGCACCCTGCAGGTTGGTCTGTTCGGTGTGCTGGTGTTGGCCCTGGCCTTCATCGGTGCGGTCATCATCCGCTCCACGATGCGCAACTCACGTGTCCGTGACGCCGGGCTCCAAAAAGGCAGCGGCCCCCGGAACCCGTAGGTTCCGAGGGCAGCCGTCCGATGAGAAGGAGCGGGGCTCGCAGGACTCGGTGCAAGCTGTTCACGCGTCGATGCTCAATGCCGGCTGATGTTGCAGTCCGGTCGTTTGTGGGAGCTCGCGGGGGACAGTGATCGAGTCAAGCTACCGGCACACCTGCGGCCCGATGGCCTGCAGACTGACGGTGCGCCGCTCCCCCGTCAACCCGGTGGAGCCTGCAGTCCTGACGGATAGCTCTTTGTCATGTTCAATGCCTCCTCAGTGCGCCGGAAGATGATGTGACAAGGATCATGGTGCGCCTCGAAAAACTCAAAGTCAACTCTTGACTTTGGCTACTTCCGGCGCGATCAATGCATTACTCACGTTCGGTCGCAAGAACCAAAAGATCCCGAAGTAACCGGGCCGTAGCGCCCCATACCGTCTCGTCGTCGAGTTCGAAAAACGTCACCGGGAACGTGATGTTGTCGCGGGTCCAATGCTCTTCGCGGAACGTGTCGGCACGAAGGAAATCGACCAGCGGAGTCGTGAAGATTCGGTCGACTTCGGACGTTCCGGCCGAAAGCACGGGGCGTCGATCGAGACGGGCGACGATCGGCACGATGAGGCTGTAGCTGGCCAAGGTGGCGAGGTGATCAAGCTCTCCCACCACCGTGACGTGGGACGGATCAAGGAGCACCTCTTCGTGGGCCTCACGAAGCGCCGCCTGCATCGGCGTCTCGCCCTCATCCTGTCGTCCGCCCGGGAAACACACCTCACCCCTGTGACTGCGCAGGTGCCACGCGCGTCGGGTCAGCAGCACTTCGGCACCCTGGTCACCTTCGAACAGCGCTATAAGAACGGCAGAGGCGCGGGCACCTTCAAACAGTCGGGTCGGAGGTTGCCCGTCTCCGCGCCTTTGAATGCGATCGAGTAGTGGATCAAGCGCGATCGACGGGGGTGTCGGATCGCCGGCCCACGGTGCCGGGTGGCCCGGCGCCCATTGTGACGGTCGGGGAATGAGCTGCTTTCCGCCCGCCCGTCGAGCTACTTGTTCCGGTTCTTCCACACCTTCACCCCGACCGCTGTATATCGACCCGCCTTGCGGCCGACCTTTTCCGCCTTGGCGCCGCGACTCAGTTGCGCCACACCAGCCTTTGGTCGCGGTGGTCGCTGAGGAATACGAATCTGGCGCGGTGGACGTCGAACTTTGACGGGCCGTGGCGCGTAGTTCGTCTGCCAACTCAGCGCCAACAGTGCCACTCCGGCGAGACCGGTGAGGATGGCGGCGCTCGCGCCGACCTGGGTGAACAGCGCCGCGGAAACCGCCACGATGGCAATCCCGATGCCGACGTCGAGGCGACGATGCAGCGGACGTTTGACCAGGTGGACAGCTGCCGCCGAGCCGTCCGCTGTTGCCGCAAGTAACAGGATCACAACGGCGACAGCGATAGGCAGTTCGGGGTGCTGCAGCCGGGCTGCGCTGGACGCAACCAGCACGCCGAGGGCGTATTCGGAGACCTGGTGGATCCAAAAGGCGAGGGGTCCCTGGCGTTGCGGCTTGCTCATCTCACCCGAGGTTACCCGGGAAAAACAAGAACGACCCGGAACGGGGTTCCGGGTCGCATCTTGTTGCTAAGTCGCCGCTTGGCCCATCCAGTATGTCGGATGTAGCGACCGAAAGCGTGCATGCACTACTCCCGAAGGAGTGGCTACATCATGCCGCCCATGCCACCCATACCGCCGGGCATGCCGCCGCCTCCACCGCCGCCAGCCGGCGCCTTCTCCGGCTTGTCGGAAACGAGGCACTCGGTGGTGAGCACCATGGCTGCGATAGACGCTGCGTTCTGCAGTGCCGCCCGGGTGACCTTGGCCGGATCGATGATGCCGGCCTTGACCATGTCGACAATCTCGCCGGTTGCAGCGTTCATGCCCATATTGCCGGTCTGACGCTCGATTGACTCGACGACAACGCCGCCTTCCATGCCTGCGTTCTCAGCGATGAGACGAGCCGGAGTATCGAGTGAGGCAAGCACGGTGCGAGCACCCGTAGCCTCGTCGCCACTGAGTGAAGCCGCAACCGCCGCAACTGCGGCCTTCGCACGAATGAGGGCGGTGCCACCACCGGCGACGATGCCTTCCTCGATGGCCGCACGGGTAGCCGAGATGGCGTCTTCGATGCGGTGCTTCTTTTCCTTCAGCTCAACCTCGGTGGCGGCGCCAACCTTGATGACGGCAACGCCGCCGGCAAGCTTGGCCAGACGCTCCTGCAGCTTCTCTTTGTCCCAGTCGGAGTCGGTGTTTTCGATCTCGGCCTTGATCTGGTTGATGCGACCCTTGACCTCGTCATCGTCGCCTGAACCCTCGATGATGGTGGTGTTGTCCTTCTCGATAACGACCTTGCGGGCCCGACCGAGCAGGTCAAGCGTGGCGTTCTCAAGCTTGAGGCCAACTTCTTCGGAGATGACCTGGCCGCCGGTGAGGATGGCCATGTCCTGCAGCATCGCCTTACGACGATCGCCAAAGCCGGGGGCCTTGACCGACACCGACTTGAAGGTGCCGCGGATCTTGTTCACCACGAGAGTGGCGAGGGCTTCACCGTCAACATCTTCAGCGATGATGACGAGCGACTGGCCGCCCTGCATGACCTTTTCGAGCAGCGGAAGCACCGACTGCACCGATGAGATCTTGCCGGAATGGAACAGGATGTAGGGGTTCTCGAGAACCGCTTCTTGGCGCTCGGGATCGGTCACGAAGTAGGGCGAGATGTAGCCCTTGTCGAACTGCATACCCTCAACGAAGTCAAGCTCGGTACCGAAGGTGTTGGACTCTTCAACGGTAACAACGCCGTCCTTGCCGACCTTGTCGATGGCGTCAGCGATGACGGTACCGATGGCCGGGTCAGCGGCGGAAATGGTGGCGACCTGAGCGATTTCGCTCTTGTCGTCGATTTCCTTCGACTGCTCCTTGATGGAGGCAACCGCAGCGGCAACGGCCTTCTCGATGCCCTTCTTGAGCGACATTGGGTTGGCGCCAGCGGCGACGTTCTTCATGCCTTCGCGGACCATGGCCTGGGCCAGCACCGTGGCGGTGGTGGTGCCATCACCGGCAACGTCGTTGGTCTTGGTGGCGACTTCCTTCACCAGCTGGGCACCCATGTTTTCGAACGGGTCTTCCAGCTCAACTTCACGGGCGATGGACACGCCGTCATTGGTGATGGTGGGGGCGCCGAACTTCTTGTCGAGCACCACGTTGCGGCCCTTTGGCCCCAGCGTGACCTTGACAGCGTTGGCGAGCTTGTTGACGCCCGCCTCGAGGGCGCGACGCGCCTCTTCGTCAAACTTCAGAATCTTCGACATGCGGCCTACTTCTCGATGACGCCGAGGACGTCACGGCTGGTGAGGATGAGGACATCCTCGCCACCGATGGAGATCTCGGTGCCGCCGTACTTCGAGTAGACAACGGTGTCGCCGACCTTGACGTCCATCGGGATGACGTTGCCGGTCTGGTCCGAACGGCGACCGGGGCCGACGGCGAGAACGGTGCCCTGCTGGGGCTTTTCTTTGGCGGTGTCGGGGATAACAAGGCCGGAAGCGGTGCGCTCTTCGGCTTCGTTGGCCTTGACGACGATCCGGTCATCGAGGGGCTTGAGATTCATGATTCGGCCTCCATTGGCGTGTCACTTGGGGAACTCTGACGACAGCGTTAGCACTCTCGTCGGGCGACTGCTAACGCTAGCGGGCCGAAAGACCCGTTAGCAACCTCGCCCCGAGAGTGCTAACCGAGGTGTCTCGACCGGACCTCTACGGACGCTGCTGCACCGCGAGGCGAGTTACGAAACCACGGTGATCGCTGCCCGGAATCGTCATCTCCTTCACCGACAGCACGGCGATCTCCTTCGTAATGAGCGCGTGGTCGATCCGGGTCACCGGAGGCACTGAGGAGCCAAGGGGGAACGAGAACGTCAGGCCCTCTCCTGCCAGTTCGTGGGCATCGCGCAGGCCATGCGACAGGAGCTGTCGAAACGGCGGATGGAGATAGCTGGCGTTGAGATCGCCTACCAGGATCATCGGCCCCGCTCGCTTGTCAACGATCGGAGCGTGGCCCTCGATCTGCTTTTCCCACGAATCGAGCATGGGTCCCGAATTCGGTGCCTGCGGATGAAGCTCGACGATCCGCACGGTCTGGTTGCCGACCACAACGTCGACAGAGTGCACCAGCCGAGCCTGCGCTTTGTCGACGTACTCGGCGGCAATCGGCAGTTTGGAGAAGATCCCGGAGCCGGTGGCGGCTCCCTTCACTGGCGCCATTTGATGGAATGGATAGCGGTCGAGCAGACCCGCCACGCGCATGGCTTCGACCCATTCCGGGGTGAGTTCCACCAGTACCATGACATCGGCGTCAACCTTGGCGAGCGCGGCGGCACCCGCGGTTGGTCGAGTGTTCTCGAACAGCACATTGGCCGAAGCAATGGTGAGAGTTGGTGCCGTTGCCGCCCACGACGGCCGAGGGTCTTGGCGCACAAGCGGAGCCACAAGAGCCACGTGGGCGATGCAGACCAGTGCGGCCGCGGTGGTGAGTGCCCACGCTCGGCGCAGGGCTGCAGCAATCAGCACCGGCCACGCAACGAGCAGTGTGATCGGAGCGAAGGCCTGGCCGGCCACCGTGGCAAACGGCCAGGTAATCCCGATCTGGGAGGACACCAGAATCCACCCGCAGGCCGCCACGATCAGCCATCCAACTGTCTGTATCGCGTTGCGCCATGTCACCCCGACAGCCTGACACCAAAGGACTCCACAGGTTGTTCAGCCCGGGTCATCCCGTCTCAATGACATTATGCTTCATCCTTAACATTGGTGATTAGCAAATGATACGCTAAAAAGATGGCAACGATCACAATTTCACTGCCCGACGGACTCGTCGACAACCTCGACAGAATTGCCAGGCATTTGGGCATGTCGCGGTCGGCCCTTGTGGCCTCGCGACTCCAAGGCACGATTCGCAAAGACATGGTCGACCTCATCAATTCGTATGTCGACGACCAGACGGACGATGACCGTGACCTGCTGGCTGACGCCGCAGCGATCAGTCGTCGCAGCATCTCAAGCAGCTCATGATCTTCCGCGGCGAGGTCTATTGGTACGACTTCCCGATCAAATCCCGTCCAGTTGTGGTTGTGTCGTGTGACGAGATGAACGAGTCGAGAATTGCATCGTGCATCGTCGCGTTCATCACGTCAACGCCGCAGCGAGCGGACCGTCCAGGGTGGGTGCTGCTTGACGATGAGTCGGTTGATAGCGTCATCAGCGGATCGGTGAATGCGTCCACCCTGAACACGGTGCTCAAGAGTGAACTCGGCGATAAGGCGGCAACGCTCACCCGCACGCAAATGTTGGCGGTGGACGACGCGATCGTTTTTGCGTTGTTTGGAACCGGCCCCCCGTTGAGCCGCCGGTAGCGACAAGGGCGAGCGTGTCGCATGGCCGGGCACAAGCCGACTTGAGGCCACGCTTACGCAGATGATGGCCCCGCCGAGGGCCATGCACGGAGACGTTGGCGAAGGTGTTACCTCTGCCGGCGTCACGGCATCGTGGGACGGTGCCTCAATGCAGGCCACGCCCGAAGACGTGGCGAACCAGGAGATCGACGGTGCACAGTCGTGTATCCGCGAGCTGCCTCAATGAAGGCCACGCCCGAGGACGGTTGCTCTGGTCCCGGGAGCGCTGATATTTTCTCAATGCAGTCCAGGCCTCCCCGGCCCAACCTTACGTTTCAGGATGCTACAATTTGTGGCATGACCCGTGTTCGGATCTCTACCACAGTAGATAGTGACCTCCTACAGCGGGCGCGGGCGAGCATTCCAGAGATAAACGATGCAGCGTTGATGGACCGAGCGCTTGCGGAACTGACTCGGCAGGTCGAGCAGGCTCGCGAGCGAGAGGTGCTCGCCCGCCTCCCGTACGATCTGGACCAGGAGCTGGACTTGCCCCAGGCACCACTGCCTTATGGCATTCCCTACAACGGTCCGGTTCCTCCGGAAGTCCAAGCGCTTGCCGATGAGCGAAGGCGGCACCGGCCTTGATCGGCCTCGGCCACGGGCAAATATGGTGGGCCGATGTTCCCGACGAAAAAGTAAGACCCGTGCTCGTCCTCACTCGTGCCAACGTGGCCCCGAGACTCCGTCAGGTTCTTGTCGCGCCAATCACTTCCACTGTTCGAGGATTGGCGACGGAGGTCCCGCTTGACGAAAGCCATGGGGTGTCAGCCGGCAGCGTTGCCTCCATCGATAACGCCCGGCAGCTTCTGGTGAGTGACCTGCTGAATCAAGTAGGAGTACTCGACAGCCAACGATGGCCGGAGGTCTGTGCCGCTATGGCTGCAGTTTTGGCTTGCTAGGGCATTGACAACACCGGCACTGGTTCCATGGCTCGCAA
>CAWBTA010000006.1:0-2170133 GCA_963791625.1 uncultured Acidimicrobiales bacterium | reverse complement strand
TGAGGAAGCCGAAGCCAGTGAGCAGCCCTTGGTTATCGAGCTCGGTGAGGCCGAGGCCGCTCGGGTCGCCGCTGCCGATCTGGTGGCCAGCAGCGAAGCCCAGCTGCGCGCCGCGCAGGGCGACCACGCCACCTGGGCGGCCCGAACCGACGCGCTGGCACTTGCCCTCGACGCCGCTCGCGCCCGAGCCGGTGCTGAACGGCTCGCCGATGTCGATGGCGTCGTCGGCACCCTGCTCGACCTTGTGGAGATTGACGCCGGGTGGGAAACCGCGTTCGAAGCCGCAGCTGGTGAGGCGTTGTCGGCCGTCGTGGTCGACGGCCTGCCCGCCGCTCGTCGGGCCCTCGCCATGCTTCACCAACACGACACGCCTGGCGCCGTTCTCGCTCTCGACAACGGCCTGCCAGCGCTGTCGCCTCCGGCAATTGGCGAAGCGGTACGCAACCACGTGCGTAGTAACAACGCTGCGGTCTCCCGCCTACTCGACGGACTCATCGGCTCCGCCGTCGCAGTAGAGGGCGGCTGGGAAGTCGCTGTCGAGGCCGCACTTGCTCATCCGACCGCAGTAATCGTCACCCAGACCGGTGATCGTTTCGGCCGCCAGGGCTGGCGCGTTGGCGTGGCCAGTGCTGGTGCCACCGGTGCCGCGCTCGAAGAGGCCCAGACCAAGGCTTCGGCTGCAGCCGAACATCTGGCCCACTGCGACGCCACGCTCAAGTCGGCCCGGGCCGAACTGCAGGCCGTCAGCCAGCGAGAAAACGACCTCACCCGTCGCCTCGACGTGAATGACACCCGCTTCACCGCTTCCGCTGACGCACTCGGGCGCTCGCAAGCCGAGCGTCGTGAGGCGGCGACTGAAGCAGAATCGCTGGCGGGCTCGGCGAAGGATCTCGATGAGCGCATCGAGCGTGATCGCACGCGCATCACCGAGCTAGAAGTGTTGCTGCCGACGCTTGAAGCCGACGAAACCGCCGAGGTTGCCCACGCTCGCGCCGCGCAGGAAGCCCGCACCGAGCTTGACCGCAAAGTTGCCAACGTCGCCCAGCTCCGTAAGGAGTTCGAGGTGCGCGGCGCCGGCCTGCAGGAGCGTCAGGCCTTCCTTCGCCGTCGTCTCAGCGAGACCGAAGCCCGGCTCGAAGCCGACGTTGCGGCCCGCGCCGAGGCGCAAGAGAAACGTGGTCGTCTCGAACGCAGTGTTGGGGCGATCGACCGGCTACTCGTCGTGGTGGAGTCCCGCCGGACGATCCTCGATGGTGAGCTGTCCGACCTGCAGCAGCGTCGTCGCCAGCAGTCCGAGCAGGCCAGGGCCGTGTCATCGGCGCTGGAAAACATGCGGCGTGAACGGAGCGCCCTCGACAAGCACCTCACGGAGAGGCGCGAGCTGCTGCATCGCATCGAGATCGAACAGGCCGAGGTGTCGGCTCGCCTCGAAGCGACGATCGAAACGTTGCGACGTGACCTCGATGTCGACCCCGAAGTAGCCATGCTGGCCGAGCTTCCCGAAGGACTTCCGGAGGGCGCCAAGCCCGACGCGCGCATGCGAGACCTCGAGCGTGAACTGCGCATCATGGGCCCCATTAACCCGCTCGCCCTTGAAGAGTTCACCGCTCTGCAGGAACGCCACACCTTCCTTGAAGCTCAGCTCGAGGACGTGAAGACAACGCGTCGTGAGTTGTCCGGGGTTATCAAAGCCATCGACGACGAGATTCAGCGGGTGTTCGCCGAGGCATTTGCCGACGTGAGCCGCAATTTCGATCTGCTGTTCGGCATGCTGTTCCCCGGTGGACAGGGCAAGCTGATCCTCACCCAGCCCGAAGACATGTTGCGCACTGGCATCGAGGTGGAAGCCAAGCCGTCGGGAAAGAACGTCAAGAAGCTCTCCCTGCTGTCGGGTGGCGAGCGTTCACTTACCGCGCTGGCGTTCCTGTTTGCTGTCTTCCGCAGTCGCCCGTCTCCGTTCTACGTGATGGACGAAGTGGAGGCCGCCCTCGACGATGTGAACCTGCACCGCTTCTTAGGCCTGGTGAATGAGTTCCGCAGTGAGGCGCAGCTGCTCATCGTTTCCCATCAGAAGCGCACCATGGAAACGGGTGACTGCCTGTTCGGCGTCACCATGCAACCGGGTGGCTCCAGCAAGATCGTGTCCGAGAAGGTGTCCGCTCGCTCGTAACTACCTGTACGAAATGTTCAAGGCGTGTGGCCGTTAGGGCTAATGTCGCTTCAAGCAAGTTCACCAGGGGATGTGAGAGCACAACATGACCGGGTCGGAAGCGGCAATTCGCTTCGTCGGCGTGCGCAAGATCTTCGGAGATCCATCGAACGGTGGCACCATCGCCGTCGACGGAGTTGATCTTGAGATCGCATCCGGCGAATTCTTCTCCATGCTGGGTCCTTCGGGCTCCGGCAAAACCACCATGCTGCGAATGGTGGCCGGTTTCGAGATGCCCACGGCCGGAGCGATCCTGCTCGACGGTCAGGACGTCACGCACCTGCCCCCGTTCGACCGCGACGTCAACACGGTCTTCCAGGACTATGCCCTGTTCCCCCACATGACGGTCGCCCAGAACGTGGCCTACGGGTTGATGGTGAAGAAGGTTGAGCGCACCGAACGCAACCAACGCGTGGGTGAAGCACTGGAAAGCGTGCAGCTCGGGTCGTTCGGAAGTCGCAAACCCAATCAACTCTCGGGCGGCCAGCGTCAGCGTGTGGCGCTGGCTCGGGCATTGGTGAATCGACCGAAAGTGTTGCTGCTCGACGAGCCTCTCGGTGCGTTGGATCTGAAGCTGCGCGAGGACATGCAGATCGAGCTGAAACAGATCCAGCGGTCGGTCGGCATCACGTTCCTCTTCGTCACTCACGATCAGGAAGAGGCACTCACCATGAGTGACCGCATCGCCGTGTTCAACCACGGCAAGATCGAACAGGTCGGCACGCCGGCCGAAATGTACGAACGCCCGGCTACTGCTTTTGTGGCGGGCTTCGTCGGCACGTCGAATCTCATCACTCGTGACGGCCGCACGTTTACTGTTCGGCCCGAAAAAATCGCGCTCACCGATGCTGGTTCCGGCACCGCAGACGCCACCATCACCGAGGTGCAGTACCTCGGTGCCGACACCCGCTATCGGGTACGCCTCGACGATGGCACGGAACTCGTCGTCACCCAACAAAATCTCACGACCATGTCGTCCGATGTCACCGCGGCCCGCGGCCGACGAACGGGACTTCGTTGGTCGCCTGAGCACCAGTACCAACTACCAATACTCGTAAGGGGAGAACAATGACGTTCAAAAAGCTTGCAGCTGGCCTCGCTGTAGCCGGGCTGGCGCTGTCGGCCTGCGGCTCTACCGCTTCCGGCGGTGGAAGTGCACTTTCCAAGCTCGGTAAGGGCGAAGGCAAGGTCAATCTGATCGCGTGGGCCGGCTATGTGGAGAACGGTGGCACTGACCCGAAGGTTGACTGGGTCACTGGGTTTGAGAAGGAGACTGGCTGCAAGGTCAACGTGAAGATTGGCGGCACGTCCGACGAGATGGTGCAGCTCATGAAGACGGGCGAATACGACGCCGTGTCGGCATCGGGTGATGCCACCCTTCGCCTCATCGCAGGCAAGGACGTTGCGCCGGTGAACACTTCGCTGATCCCCAACTACAAGGACGTGTATGAGGGGCTGAAGAACCAGAAGTGGAACTCTTCGGGTGGTAAGGCATACGGCGTTCCTCACGGACGCGGCGCCAACGTGCTCATGTGGAACAAGGACAAGGTCACGCCGGCTCCCGATAGTTGGGCCGTCGTGTTCGATGAGAAGTCGCCGTACAAGGGTGCCGTCACTGCGTACGACTCGCCCATCTACATCGCCGACGCGGCCGTCTACCTTATGGCTATCCAACCTGATCTTGGCATCAAGAACCCGTACGCACTCGACGACAAGCAGTTCGCTGCGGCAGTCGACCTGTTGAAGAAGCAAAAGACTGTTGTGGGCGAATACTGGAGTGACTACACCAAGTCGCAGGCTGCCTTTAAGAGCGGCTCCACCGTTGTCGGCACGAGCTGGCAGGTCATTGCCAACCTGGCCGCTGGTGAAGGCACACCGGTCGAGACCACGCTCCCGAAGGAAGGGTCCACCGGTTGGTCCGACACATGGATGGTGTCGTCCAAGGCCAAGAATCCGAACTGCGCGTACCTGTGGTTGAACCACATCATCTCGCCTGAGGCCAACGCTGCGGTCTCGGAGTACTTCGGTGAAGCCCCCTCCAACAAACTCGCCTGCGGCAAGACGGCCGATAAGGATCACTGCAAGACCTTCCACGCCGACGACGAGGAGTACTTCAAGAAGATTTGGTACTGGACGACGCCCACCAAGGCCTGTGTCGATGGCCGCGGTTCGGTCTGCAAGGACTACGCCGAGTGGACCAAGGCATGGACTGAGATCAAGGGCTAAACCGTCGTTTCGGGACCACGCTCGGGTGCTCTCGGGTGTGGTCCCAAACTCGGGTGATGTATGACCACCTCGGCATCGATCTCTCGCTATCTTCACCGTCACCCACGGACTCGACTGGGTCTGTTGTTGGCCGCGCCCGTCACGTGGCTGGTGCTGGCGTATCTCGGGTCGCTGTCGGCGCTCTTTCTGACGGCGCTCTACAAGACCGACCCGTTCACGAGCGACATCGTGAAGACAATCGGAGGCCAGAACTTCTCCGAACTGGCCCGCACGTCGGTGTACCGGGCTATCTCGGTGCGCACCATCGGCATTGCGGTGGCGGTCACGGTTATTGATCTGTGCCTGGCACTGCCGATGGCGATTTTCATGGCCAAGATCGCTAAGCCCCGCACGAGGAACCTGCTGGTCGTCGGTATCCTCATGCCGCTGTGGGCCAGCTACCTCGTAAAGGGCTACGCCTGGCGAGCCATCTTCGATTCCGGTAGCGGCGTGCTGAAGAATACCTTCGGTGCAACGCCGGGCTACGGCCTTGTCGCTACCACCGTTGCCTTGGCCTACCTGTGGCTGCCGTACATGGTGATGCCCATCTACGCCGGCCTCGACCGCCTGCCCGACAGCCTCCTTGAGGCGTCATCTGATCTTGGCGCCAAGGGCGGCCGCACGATGCGCAGTGTGGTGATGCCTCTGCTGCTGCCATCGATGGTGGCCGGATCGATCTTCACGTTCTCACTCACCATGGGTGACTACATCACCGTGAAGATCGTCGGCGGAAAGTCACAGATGATCGGCAACGTCGTGTACGACAACTTCGGCGTGAACAATATTCCGTTTGCCGCGGCCTTCGCCCTTGTCCCGGTGGCCGTGATGGTCGCCTACCTCCTCGCCGCCCGGCGCACCGGCGCGTTCGAGAACCTCTGATGGCTCGCTGATGCAGTTCTCGCGCTTCACCCGCAACGTGCTGCGAGCCTTCACGTCCTTCGGATTCGCATTCCTCTATCTGCCGCTCCTGGTGGTGGCGGTGCTGTCGTTCAACACGTCACGTTCGTTCTCATGGCCGCCAGACGGCATCACGACCTCATGGTGGTCGAAGGCGGCCCAGAGCTCCGACGTGCGCAAGGCTCTCGGCCAATCGGTACAAACGGCTGTGGTTGCCTCGCTTATCGCGATGATACTCGGCACGATGGCCAGTTTCGCGGTACAACGATTCAGGTTCTTCGGCCGAGAGACCGTGAGCTTTCTCGTTATCCTGCCCATCGCCTTGCCCGGCATCGTCACTGGTATTGCGCTCAACCGGGCGTTCCGCTCGCTCGGGTTCTCGATGGGCTTCTTCACGCTGGTGGTTGCACACGCAACGTTCTGCATCGTGGTGGTCTATAACAACGTGATCGCGCGACTGCGGCGTCTCTCACCGAACCTAGAAGAAGCATCCTCTGATCTCGGAGCGAACACCTTCCAAACGTTCCGCTATGTGACGTTCCCGATGGTTCGGTCCGCGCTTCTCGCTGGCGGGCTGCTGGCCTTTGCGCTGTCGTTCGATGAGATTGTGGTTACCACGTTCACGTCCGGACCGGGCATGCAAACGCTCCCGCAATGGATCTTCAACAACATGTTCCGCCCCAACAACCTGCCGCTGGTCAACGTGGTCGCCACCGCAGTGGTGCTGCTGTCAATCATCCCGGTCTGGTTGGCCCAACGGCTCAGCGAAGGCACCTCCCCGGTCGGCAACCGCTCGTAGCTCCGTCCGCCGAAACTTGGCGTGACCGAATTCGGCGCCAGTGGCTTGGGTCAACGGTAGGGGAGGGCCGGTAGGGTGTCAGGCGCATGAAACTCCTGCTTGAGATCCTGATTCCGGCCGTCCTCGCATTCGGACTGAGTGTGCCACTGGTTGGCCGCCTGAGGCGCAAGAAGGACGCGGTGGTAAAGGCGCCACCCGGAAAGCCGACACTGGCACCGACCAGGCCACCGGTCGCCGCGCCCGTGACCCCGGTAGCGCCGGCGCCGGTGGAAGACGACCACTCCGACGTTATCGGTGATGAGTGGCAGGTCGGCGATGGTGACACGCTGGTCGAAGAGGCTCCGGTGGTCGAGGAGTCACCGGTCGAGGTGCTCCCCGAACGACCACGGTTCCGTGATCGGCTGGGTCGGGCCCGTAACGCGTTCGCCGCTGCCATCGGGGTACGGGGAAAGACCGCTATCGATCAGTCGACGTGGGACGACCTGGAAGAATCCCTCCTCCTTTCAGACCTTGGCGTGCATCGCACCGACGCCATGCTCACCTCGCTGAAGGAACGCGTCAGCGCGAAGGAACTCACGACACCCGACGGAGTCGTCGATGCCCTGAAGGCCGATCTCAAGGCTCGCCTCGCCGGCGCCGACCGCTCGCTCCACTTCGAGCATGTCGAGGGATCGCCCAATGTGTGGTTATTCGTTGGCGTGAACGGCGTGGGCAAGACCACCACCATCGGCAAGGTTGGCGCGCAGCAAGTTACTGAGGGTCGAAGCGTCATCATGGCCGCTGGGGATACGTTCCGCGCCGCTGCCGCCGAGCAGCTCGGTACGTGGGCCAGCCGGGGAGGCTCCGAGCTGGTTCGTGGAGCGGAAGGCGGTGACCCGAGTTCGGTCATCTTCGACGGCATCCAGCGTGCCGCAGCCAAGGGAGCCGACCTGGTGTTGGCTGATACTGCAGGTCGTTTGCACACCAAGACCAACTTGATGGAAGAGCTGAAGAAGGTCCGTCGGGTCGCTGATCGCGAGCCGGGCCGAGTGATGGAAGTGCTGCTTGTGATCGACGCCACCACGGGTCAGAACGGCATGATTCAGGCGCAGCAGTTCACCGAAGCCACCGACCTGACCGGCGTCGTGCTCACCAAACTCGATGGTTCGGCCAAAGGCGGCATCGTGTTCGCAATCGAAACCGAACTCGGTATCCCTGTGAAGCTTGTTGGCTTGGGCGAAGGCATCAACGACCTCATCCCGTTCGACCCCGACGAATTCGTCGACGCCCTCTTCGCCTGACCGAAGGCTGATCCGGGCTGAATCACCGGAATCTCTTACTCCGCACTAGCCTTTGCGGCGATGTTTGACTCTCTCTCCGACCGTTTCGACGGCATCTTCAAGAAGCTCCGTGGCCGTGGCCGTCTGTCCGATGCCGATGTCACCGCCATGCTGGCCGAGGTGCGCACCGCGCTGCTCGAAGCCGACGTCAACATCAAGGTGGTGCGTGGTCTGACCGACCGCATCCGTGCTGCCTGTGTGGGTGTCGAGTTGTCGAAGGCAATCAACCCCAGCCAGCAGGTGATCAAAGCTGTCTACGACGAGCTGACGGTCGCCCTCGGAGGCGAGGGCTTCAAGATGCAGTTCGCGTCCAAGCCACCGACCGTCATTCTTATGGCCGGTCTGCAGGGCTCGGGTAAGACCACGAACTCGGCCAAACTCGCCCGCCATTTCAAGGGGCAGGGTCGCCAGGTGCTGCTGGTCGGTGCTGATCTTCAGCGTCCGGCGGCCATCGATCAGCTCCGCACGCTCGGCAAGCAGATCGACGTGCCGGTGTTCTCCGATGACGAAGCTGCCAAGCGCGGCGACGGAGATCCGGTGTTTGTCGCCGCCCGCGGCATGGACGAGGCCAGGCGCCTCGGCCGTGACGTGGTGATCGTCGACACCGCCGGTCGATTGTCCATCGATGCCGAGTTGATGGACGAGGTGCGTCGAATCTCCGAAACCGTCAACCCGACGTACACGTTCCTGGTGATCGACGCCATGACCGGTCAGGACGCAGTGCAGACCGCCGAGGCGTTCCACCAGACGTTGGAACTCGACGGCGTGATCTTGTCGAAGCTCGATGGTGATGCTCGCGGTGGCGCTGCGCTCTCGGTGAAAGAAGTCGTCGGAAAACCAATTGCATTTGCAAGTACTGGCGAAAAGCTTGACGCCTTCGATCAGTTCTACCCCGATCGCATGGCGCAGCGCATCCTTGGCATGGGTGACATGCTCACGCTTATCGACAAGGCCGAAAAGGCCTTCGACAAGGAGAGCAGCGAGAAGGCCGCCGAGCGGCTCATGGAGGGCCAGTTCACCCTCGATGACTTCCTGGAACAGATGCAGGCCATCAAGAAGATGGGGCCGCTATCGGGAATCATCGGCATGATGCCGGGCATCCCGAAGGAGCTGAAGAACGCCGAGATCGGTGATGACGCGCTCAAGCCCATCGAGGCCATCATCCACTCGATGACCACGGAAGAACGCCGCCGCCCCGACCTCATCAACGGCAGCCGCCGCGAGCGCATCGCTCGGGGCAGCGGCAGCACTCCCGCCGATGTCGGTCGTCTGGTCAAACAGTTCCAGGACATGCAGAAGATGATGAAGAAGATGGGTGGCTTCGGCCAAAAAGGCGGCGGCAAGAAGGGCAAGAAAGGCCGCTTCAGTATGCCCGGCGGAATGCCGGGTGGCATGCCGCAGCTTCCCCCCGGGTTCCCCGGCACCTGACTCAGCTCGCCTGGCAGTGTGAGGTGTCCTGACATGGTCGTATGATGCGGCCATGATGCGATACGAGCAGATCTACGTGAATGGCGGCTGGATTCCTTCGGGCGGCACGGATGCCATTGAGGTGTTCGACTCGACGAACGGGCAGGTCATTGGTAGCGCTCCCGCAGGCGTCGCGGACGATGTTGATCTTGCGGCGGCCGCGGCCAGTGCTGCGTTCCCGGCTTGGGCTGCGCTCACGACCGCTGAGCGGGCAGCCCATCTGCGAGCCGTTGCCGACGCGTTGGAGGCACGGTCCGATGAGCTGCTCGATGTCATCATCCGTGAGACGGGTATGCCAAAGCCGGCGTCGTCCGTGGCACAAGTTGCGCATCCGGTCAGCTCGTTCCGTACGGCCGCCGATCTGGCCGAATCGTTCGAGTACGAGGAGACCATCGGAAACAGCCTGGTCGTGAAGGAAGCGATTGGCGTGGTCGGCTGCATCACGCCGTGGAACTACCCGTTGCGCCAAGTGGCAGCCAAAGTGGCGTACGCAATGGCGGCCGGTTGCACCATCGTGTTGAAGCCCACCGAAGTCGCACCGATCGACTCGTTTATTTTGGCCGAGGCCTGTCACGCCGCGGGTCTGCCCGCTGGCGTGTTCAACCTGGTTTCAGGGTACGGCCCTGTCGTGGGTGAAGCGATTGCTTCTCATCCGCTCATCGACATGGTGTCCTTCACCGGCTCCACGCGCGCCGGAACGTGTGTGGCCGAGCTAGCGGCGAAGACCGCAAAGAAGGTGGCGTTGGAACTCGGCGGCAAGGGTCCGAATGTGTTGCTCGAAGATCTCTCCACCGAGCAGTTCGCCGCTGCCGTCACTGCCGGTGTCGGGCGATGTTTCCCGAACTCCGGTCAGACCTGCGCGGCTCTTACCCGCATGCTCGTTCCCGCGTCACGGATGGACGAAGCTGCCGCCATCGCGGCGAAGGTCGCCAACAGTTTCGTGGTCGGCGATCCGTTCGCTGAAGGTACCAAGCTCGGACCGTTGGCTTCAGCGGTGCATCGTGATCGGGTGCAGTCGTACATTCGGATCGGCATCGAGGAGGGAGCTACCCTCGTCGCCGGTGGCCCCGATGCACCCGAAGGTTTGGACGCGGGCTACTACGTGCGCCCCACCGTGTTCGCTGACGTGAAGCCGTCGATGCGTATTTCGCAGGAAGAGATCTTCGGTCCGGTGCTTTCCATCATCGGCTACACCGATGAGGCCGACGCCATCACCATCGCTAACGACACACCGTATGGACTCTCGGCGGGCGTCTGGTCAGGCAGCCAAGACCATGCCAAAGCCGTCGCCCGAAAGTTGCGGGCCGGCCAGATCGAAGTGAACGGCGGCAAAGCCAACCCCATGGCCCCGTTCGGCGGCTACAAACAATCCGGCATCGGCCGCGAGTACGGCCGCTACGGCTTCGAAGAATTCCTCCAAACCAAATCCATGCAGCTCTAGCCGAGTCCAAGGCTCGGCCGCCGCGCACTTGCGGCGGATCGTAGGAGTGGAACGTTCATGGCCGTGACTTGTTCACCGACGATGCGCTTCGTCTCGATAACAAGTCCGACTGCCGCCGCCGCAACCCACGGTGAGCGCCGCCGCTCGACGGGAGCGTCGGCGTATCTCAGGAGTCCGTCCCACCTTGGCGCGGGGCGAGGCGCTCGGGAGGCGTCGGTGGCGAGTGCACCGCGGATGGCTGCTTCTAGCTCTGTGTCGAGGTCGTTCATAGCGTGATGTTCTTTCGGAGGGTGGCGGTCGCTCGGCTGAGAAGTGCGCGCTCGGCTGCCCGGCGCGGTTACGAGGTCGATCCGCATACGTTCGCGACTCGACCGACGGTTGTGCTCGGCAAGGAGCCACGCCACGCTGCAGCCCTACCTGAAATGGCACGTCCCTTGCTTGGCCCATGCTGACAACATGGGCTGGTGTCTTCGGAAAGGGTCATTCGGTTGGCAGAACCGTCCGACGCTGCTGCACTCGGTGACACCCATGCTGAGGCGTGGCTGGCTGCGTACGTTGACCTGATCGCGCCTGCGGTTCTGGCCGAGGAGGTTGCTGTTCGACGTACGCGATGGCTCGGCTTTTTCACCTCGCCACGGCGGTTCGACTTCACCTTTCTGGTGAGCGTCACACCTGGGCTGCTCGAAGGCTTCGCAATGCTCCTCGCCAGCCCGGAACGCGATGGGTGGACCGAAATCCGCGGGTTTCATTTTCACCCGGCGGCATGGGGGACAGGCGCGTCCACCGAGCTGATGGAAGCAGCGCTCGCCACGGTGGCGCCGGGTAGTCCGGGCGTGCATCTCTGGACGCACCGTGACACGCCCCGCTCCCACGGTTTCTACGAAAAGGTCGGCTTCAGTCGCACCGGCCAAGCCCGAGATCTCGCCTTCTCCGACAACCTCATCCTTCCCGAGGTTGAGTACGCGAGAGGTGCTTAGACTTTACTTTTGGCGGCGATACCGGCGACTGGTCTTTTGCGGTTTGAAGCCGGTGGAGAGGTAGAGATGCTTGGACACAGGGTTGTTGGCCAGGTAGGTGACCATCAGGGTCTTGCAACCGGCCGCAGCGAGCCGGTCGAGGCCTGCCGTCAGTACATGTCGGGCGAGACCGCGACCCTGGTAGGCGTCTTCGGTGCGCATCGGTTCCACCATGCCGACGCCGGTAACGAGGTCGGCCCAGAACAATCCGTAGGCGACAACCTTGCTATCGGAGGTGCATACGGCGAGATCCAGGTCGGGTCGGTAGAGGGAGCACTCGGCCAGCCGCTCGGCCACGTCCGGGCCCGATCGGCCGATCATGTGGTGCGGGGTGTCGACCGTCGTACGATCATGTAGCTCGAAGCCTGCGGGCCGCGCCCATATCGGCGGCCGAGATGCGGCAGGCATCGTTGTAGTTACGGCAACGTCATCGGTGGGTGCGAACCCGACGCGTTCGAATGCGGCGATGAGCGGTGATCCGTCCACAAGCGTCGTATCGATCGGACCATCCAGTGCGGCGAGCTTCTCGACCACGGTGGGCCACACTGCGTTCATCGCTTGCTCGTGATGCTCGCTCGACCACATGACATCGATGGCGAGCTCACCCTTCCAATCCGTCAAGACAACAGCGGCGACAGGCAGTCGTGCACCGTCGAGCCAGAACGTCTGCCGACTGGAGTCGGCATGTTGGTCGATTCGCCATGACCACTGGAAGTCGGCCGCCTCCCACACTCCGTCCTGCGGATCGGTGATCACCGTGTGTTGCAGCAACGAGGTTATGAGTGGGAGGTAGCCGAGGCCAATCGTCGAAACCTTTAGCCACGCCATCCTCGAAGGATAAGAGATGCTCGTGATGCGAGCGGGCATGCCGCCGACGATCTGGGCCGCCGATCACCCTCCAACTCGGAGGCTCAGACCCCCCAACCCAGCTCTGTCGAGCCCGGAAAGCGTCGCAGCGACGTGGGTTGGAGGGCGAACACCGTCGAGTTGGAGGGTTCGGGCGTTTAGGCTTGTCCGATGCGTCCGATCAAGGTCGGGATTCAGCTTCCGGAAGTTGAGTGGGAAGTCCCATTCCCGGAGCTGATCCGCATGGCGCAGGCGGCCGAGGAGGTCGGGTTCGATTCGCTCTGGCTGGGGGACCATCTGCTGTACGACTTGCCAGCGGGACCGCGTGGGCCGTGGGAGGTGTGGACATCGCTGGCAGCGATCGCTGCGTCGACGGAAAGGATCGCCCTCGGTCCACTTGTTGCATCGACAAGTTTCCATGCGCCGCAGATGTTGGCGAAGCAGGCGGCAACGGTTGACGCCATCTCCGGTGGTCGCCTCATCCTCGGGCTTGGCGCCGGATGGAACGAGCGTGAGTACCGCGCCTTCGGATTTGTGTACGACAACCGCGTCAGCCGATTCGAGGAGGCGTTCACGATCATCCGGGCGTTGCTGCATGACGGCGAGATCGACTTTCACGGCAATTACTACGACGCCGATCACTGCGTGCTGCACCCAAGGCTCGACCGCCACGTGCCGCTCATGGTCGGCTCAGCCAGCCCGCGCATGCTGTCCATCACCCTTCCACATGTCAGTTCGTGGAACATCTGGTGGAGCTTGTTCGGGAACTCTCCTGCCGGATTCGCAGCCATCAAAGCCGAGGTCGACACCGCCCTGGCTGCCGCCGGTCGCAACGGTCAGGTGGAAGCGACGTGTGCGGTGTATGTGCAGATCGGAACGAGCGTTGGTCGGCTCATGGGCCATGACAATGACGCAGTAAAACCGCTGCGAGGCTCGCCGTCCGAACTTGCCGACCAACTCCGGGCCTTCGCCGCGGTTGGCTCATCGCATGTGCAACTCGTGGTCGACCCAATCACGAGGGACTCGATCGAGTCCCTCGCAGCAGTCCTCGCCGAGCTCGATCGATAGAGCGCTAGCGCCGAAGCTCGTCCAGTCGCCGCAGAAGGAATCGGCGGTCGCTTTCGTTCGGATTGCAGTTGAGCGCGGCTTCGTAGGCCTTGATGGATTCGGCATCGCGGTCGAGACGCCGAAGAAAATCGGCCCGCGTCGCCCAGTACAAATGCCAGCGCGTGACATCGGCATCGACGTCGGCGAGAAGCAGTTCATCCAGCATCGCCAGCCCGACTGCAGCCCCATGCACTTCGGCTTCGGCCACGGCTCGATTGACTCGTACGACCGGAGTCGGCACTCGATGTTCCAGCAGTCGATAGAGCTCCGCGATCTGTGGCCAATCGGTGGCGGCGTAGTTCGGGGCCAAGCCGTGCAGCGTTGCGATGGCGGCTTGGATTTGGTACGGACCGGGTCGACGTCTGGTGAGTGACGACTCCACCAACACCGTGGCCTCGCTGATCGCGCCGTGATCCCAAAGTGACCGATCCTGATCTGCCATCAAGACAAGTTCACCGTCGACGTCAACGCGCCCGCGACGTCGTGCGTTCGTCGCCACGAGCAGCGCAACCAACCCGACACATTCGGGTTCATCGGGCATGAGCTCGGCCATCAGTCGGGCCAGCCGGATGCCTTCGTCGGCCAGATCCACCCGCGAGTCGAGCGAACCAACCGCTGCATGGTGGCCAGCGGTGAACACGAGGTAGATCGTGGCGAGTACAGCGTCGAGACGTTCGGGCAACTCATGGTCGTCGGGTATCCGATACGGAATGTGAGCGTTGGCGATCTTGCTCTTTGCTCGACTTATCCGTTGTCCCATTGTGGTGTCGGACACCAGAAAGGCGCGTGCAATCTCGGGTGTCGTCAATCGGCACAGCGTTCGTAATGCGAGCGCGATGCGGGCCTCTATGCCGAGGGCCGGATGGCAGCAGGTGAAGAGCAGCCGAAGCCGATCGTCGCCAATGGCCGAGTCGGTATCGACCTCGACTATGGGCAGCTCATCCAGCAGCGGTTCGGCCACGCTCTCCTTCAACGACCGCTTCGACTCCCGCCGAAGGTGATCCAACGCTCGACGCCGCGCCACGGCGGTGATCCAGGCGGCGGGGTTGTCGGGAATTCCGTCGCGCTCCCATCGTTCGAGCGCGATGACAACGGCGTCGTGCACGGCCTCCTCAGCGAGGTCGATGTCGCCGGTGAAGCGGATGAGGGTGGCCAACACACGGCCACCCTCGATCCGCAACATCTCCGCCAGCGGGTGTTCTTCCATCTATCCCTGGGAGAAGTCGATGACGGGCCGCACTTCGACGCGTCCCAGCCAGGCGCCCGGGATCTGCGCAGCCCAGTTGATGGCGTCATCCAGGTTGGCGCAGTCGAGTAGGTAGAAGCCGCCCAGCACTTCTTTCGTCTCCGCGAACGGTCCATCGGTCGTGACGACATCGCCGCCCTTGGCTCCACCCTTCACGTGGACGGTGGTTGCGGTTGTTGTCGGCTGCAATGCCTCACCTCCGGCCATGACGCCGGCGGCTCCGGCTGCATCGCCGAACGCGTTGTACTGGGCCATGATGTCGGCCCACACCTCGGGCGACCCGCCAGTTTCTTCGGTTCCGTAGATGAGTGCGGCATATCGGGGCATGTTGACTCCTTGTCGTTGGTGATGTCGAAGTTCTTCCGACACTAGAACGACGAACAGACTCGTCCCGTTTCGACAACCTTCCCGCAGAAATCCCAGCTCGCGATCAAACGACGGGAATCGACCCGAATCGGTCGTCCTGGCTAGTATTCACCGGTCCTGTTCAAGGACTGCACTACCGGTACTTCAGGTACCCACGCCCTGCGGGTGGAATCGCCGCCCGGGACGACCTACGAAAGAGGAAACATGGCCGTAAAACTTCGCCTTATGCGCATGGGTAAGACCAAGCAGCCGACCTACCGCATCGTTGCGGCCGACAGCCGTTCGCCCCGCGACGGCCGTTTCATCGAGATCGTGGGTACGTATCAGCCCCGTCAGGATCCCTCGGTCATCAACGTCGACAGTGCCAAGGCCCTCAAGTGGCTGCGCCAGGGCGCCCAGCCCACTGATCGTGTGCAGCGCCTGCTCGAAATCTCGGGCACCTGGGCCGAGTTCAAGGCCAAGTGATGGCGGCAACGGCACCTACCGCCAACGCCGTCCTCACGTTCCTGGTCAAGCAACTGGTCGAAGAGCCTGATGCGGTCACCATCGAAGAAGTCGAAGGCCGTCGCGGCAACGTGCAGCTCGAAGTGCGCACGGCCGATGGCGACATGGGTCGCGTGATCGGCCGTCGTGGTCGTACGGCGCAGAGCATCCGCACCGTTGTGCGTGCGGCCGCCGCCAAAGATGGCGTCGACGTCGACGTCGACTTTGCCGACTGACCCATGACTGAACTGCTCGAGATTGGGCGCATCACCAAGCCCCATGGCGTCCGTGGCGACGTCATCGTTTCGCTGATCACTGACCGGCTGGAACGCGTCGCCACGGGAGCAGAACTGTCCACCAAGAAGGGCCCGCTCACCATCACTGCGAGTCGCCCCCATCATGGTGGCTTCATCGTCACTTTCGAAGGCTGCAACTCGCGAGAAGCAGCCGAAGCGTTGGCTGGCACCGTGCTGAGCGCGGCACCCCTCGATGACCCTGATGCCCTCTGGGTGCACGAGCTGATAGGCACGTCCGTTGTCGATACGCAGGGTGTCGATCACGGCAAGGTCGTGATGGTGCTGGAGAACCCGGCCCACGATCTGCTCGAACTCGAAGACGGCGCGCTGGTGCCGGTGGTGTTCGTGAAATCTTGCATTGACGGTATAACGACTATCGATCCGCCCGACGGACTGTTTGACTTGTGAGCATGTCTCCGCATCGACGTGTTGACCATCTTCCCGAAACTGGTCGACACGTTCTGCGAAGAGAGTCTGCTCGGTCGGGCCCGTGCTACAGACAAGCTTGATCTGCGTTGCCACGATCTGCGCGAGTTCACCACCGATGTCCACCGCACCACGGATGACACGCCGTTCGGCGGTGGCGCCGGCATGGTGCTCAAGGCTGAGCCGATCAAACGCGCCATCGAGGAAACGTCGTGCCCCCGGCCGATCTTGGCTCTCGGGCCGGGCGGTCGAAAACTCACGCAGGATCTGGCCGTTGAACTCGGCCGCACCGAAGGTTTCACCCTGCTTTGTGGTCGCTACGAAGGCATCGACCATCGCGTGCGCGAGCATCTGTGTGACGGCGAGATCTCGATCGGTGACGTGGTACTGGCCGGGGGAGAGGTGGCGGCGTGCGTGGTCATCGAGGCCGTCACCCGCCTGCTACCCGGTGTCATGGGCAACCAGGAATCGGCTGGCGACGAGTCGTTCGGCGCCAACGGCCTGTTGGAGTATCCCCAGTTCACCCGGCCTTTTGACCTCGATGGGTGGAGCGTGCCCGACGTGCTGAGGAGTGGTGATCACGCCGAAAATTGCCCGCTGGCGACTGGCGCAGGCGCTGCATCGCACTCTCCAGGACCGCCCAGACCTGATCGATGCTCGGGGCGGCATCACGGCCAAGGAACAGCGCGTCTTGGACGAATTCGCTCCTGTCGCCTATCCTTTCTTGTTCCCGTAGACCGCCTCGTGGCGCGTCCGCCGGCTAGTCCTCAACGCTTCAGGAGTCATTCGCTATGAAAACAACCGATGTCATCGACCAGGTCAGCCT
Source organism: uncultured Acidimicrobiales bacterium (assembly GCA_963791625.1). GTDB lineage: Bacteria > Actinomycetota > Acidimicrobiia > Acidimicrobiales > Ilumatobacteraceae > JANMCE01. The sequence continues at coordinate 2,153,124 of CAWBTA010000006.1, read as the reverse complement.
GCGTACGGACATTCCAGCGTTTGGCCCTGGCGACGAAGTCAAGGTCCACGTGCGTGTCGTGGAAGGCACCCGCGAGCGCATCCAGGTCTTCCAAGGCAACATCATCGCCATTCGCGGCTCAGGCGTGCAGGAGACCTTCACGGTCCGCAAGCTGAGCTTCCAGGTCGGCGTCGAGCGCATCTTCCCCATGCACTCGCCCATCATCGCCAAGCTCGAAGTCGTGAAGAAGGGTGACGTACGTCGCGCCAAGCTCTACTACATCCGCGATCGCGTTGGTAAGGCCTCCAAGATCAAGGAAAAGCGCGACCGCTGATCAGTATGCGTGGGCAAAAGCCCCGCAGCGGCGTAGCCTTCCAGCCATGAGCACCGAAGACCTCGAGAATTTCGAGGCGGAGCGCGAACTCAAGCTGGCTCAGGAGTATCAAGACGTGACGGCGATGTTCAAGTTCGCCGTCGAGACTGAGCGGCGCTTCTATCTCGCCAACGACGTGAAGCTCAACGTGCTCTCCGATGGTCGCGCGCCCCATGGTCGAAGTCGTGCTCACCGACGCCTGGGTCTGGGACATGTACCGCAAGACACGTTTTGTGCCCAACGTGCGGGTAGTGACGTTCAAAGACGTCAACGTCGAAGAACTTCCCAAAGTCGACCAGCTGTAACCACGTGGTACTTGGCCCGAATCAGGCGCTCGGCGCGTTCGGTGAAAACCTGGCGGCTCGCTGGTACGAAGACAATGGCTACCGCATCGTCTCGCAGAACTGGCGCGGCGCGGCCGGCGAGATCGACCTCGTGCTGCGGCGTGATCGTTTGATTGTCATTTGCGAGGTGAAGACCCGCAGTTCGGCCGCGTTCGGTTCGCCCGCCGAAGCCGTCGGCCCGGCCAAGCAGAAACGCCTCCGACGCCTCGCCACGGAATGGTTGAAAGCGGAAGCACCTGGCCGCGTCGACATCCGCTTCGACGTCGTCAGCATCCTCGCCGGCCACGTCGAAGTCATCGAGGCCGCGTTCTGAAGAACGAGGGGTTTCCCTACGTGACCTATTGGTGACCGTGGCCTAACCTAAGGGCAGCGTTTTCCGGAATTGGTGAATTTTGAGGTGGTTCATCGGTGCTTGTGGAGAAGCGGGAGGCTTCGGCCAAGAAGCGGACCCTGAGACGGGAGACGTCAGGCCATCCCCCAGGCCGGGAGTGGCTGGTTTCCAGCCACTCCTTCTTCGTCAGCCGAAGAACGCCCACACAACAATGGCGGCGATAGCAATGAGGGCGCCGGCGACCATGAGATAGTCGGACGGGCGGCGGTGCAGCTTTCGATAAGGATTGAATCCCATGTCCTCCAGTATCGTCGGTGGTAGACCATGTCCATGCAATCGTTCGGTCGGCGGGTAGTCCTCGCGTTCGCGCTCTTCATCGGCGTGCTCGGTGTGACGTCTGTCGCCGGTGCGCAGACGGATCCGCCGCCGGTTGAGCCCGCCCCCGAGGCCCCGGCCGAATCGCTGGCGCCGGACGCTCCGGCCGTCACGGAGCCGACAACGGTGCCACCCGAGCCAACGGCCCCACAGACGACAACCACGCTTGCTCCGTGCGAAAAGACGGCCGACCTCGCCGTTGTGTTCATCGGTCGACCCGTGGTGCGGATCGACACCATCGTGACGTTTGAGGTCGATACGGTCATTACGGGCGAGATCACGACCAACACCACCAACGTGAACTTCCCGCTGGACGACCGGTTCATCTTCGACAACCGTCCCTACCGCGTCGCGGCCAGCTTCGACGCCGAATCAAAGGTGTTCGTCAGCAAAGTCCGTCCGCCCCGCAACACACCGGCGCACTGTCTGGCCAAGGACAAGATCTACACCGTGCACGGCGATGGCTCAGCGATCGACACAGGCGTCTTTTCAGGCATGAGCGGCAACTGGAAACGGCTGCCGTTGACGTTGCTCTACCCCCTCGGCGGGGCGGTCGGCATCCTGCTTGCGCTCGTCATTCTGAAGCACTCGTTGTGGTGGATCGTACGGCGTTTGGCTCGCCTATTCGTTCGCCGCCCAGCCGACGCCTGACCTCATCCATCGCTTCGGCCAGATTGGGCAGAGACCGTTCCACCGCGTCGCCGGGTCGGCAGAACACAAACCGGCAGTCGACGACGGGTGCATCCACAATGGCCTCAACTGCCACAGCGTAACCGGCGCCCTGCAATCGGTAGTGCTCTACCCGATCGTCGATGGTTGCATCGTCAACCGCATCGGTCTTGTAGTCAACAACGACGTAGCCCTCTGGCGTCCTATAGAGCAGGTCGATATAGCCCTCAAGAACGCGGTCGCCGATCTTGGTGCCGACGAACATTTCGCGCCAGTAGGGAAGCGCGGCTGCGTTGCGAACGGTTGGTGAGCGCAGCGCCGAGCGGACGAGTTGGGCAATGACATCTTCTTTTCCGATGACACCTTCAGCCGCGGCTTGGGCGGCAGCGGTCGCTTCAACGTCGCGCTCGCTCGACAGGTCGATGCTCTGCAACACACCGTGGACTGCCCGACCAATGGCGGTGCCATAACGCCCACGGTTCCACGGGGGAAGATCGAGCGGCCGGGCGTCTTTCGCGAGACCCGGCTGTTCGTCTTCGTCGGAGGCGAAGCCGGCCAGTCGGGACGGCGAAATTGTGGACGGTTCGAGCGCTCGGGCGAACAGGGCGTTGCGTTGCGCCTGCCATTCGTTGCGTGCGAACGAGGGTGGGCGGGCAACGTCGGGGGCCGGCGGATCGACGGCGGCGACGGCCATAGCCATGTCGTCGGTCCACTGTGTTTCATTCGGAGCAGCAGTGCAGGCATCTGCGATCAGCGTCGCACTCGGTTCGGCTCCGGCCGTGTAGCCCTTCTTCGGCGGCGCCTTGCGATGCAACGAGACCACCAGGTGGTCCCGGGCTCGAGTACAGGCAACATAGAGCAGGCGCAATCGTTCCTCGTGGTCCATCTGATCGTCGAGCTCGCGGGCCTCGTCGTAGTCGGACGTACTGACGTCGCGACGCACCCCGATCTGCGGGGTGCCGTGGTGCCAACGAACCGACACGCCCGGTCGCTCGGTGCCTCGCTTGGTCGACAGGCCAGCCACAACAGTGATGGGGAACTCCAGGCCCTTGGCGGCGTGCACGGTCATAATGCGCACCGCATTGTCATCGTGCTCGGCCAACGCTCCATCGCTTGCGTAGGTGCCCTCCCGGCCCTGCAGAGCACACCAGCCGAGGAATGAACGCAGACCTCGACCGCCCGCACCCGACCACGCCCGAGCCTGATCGAGCACGAACCGCAGGCGCCGCCACACGTCAGCGGACCGCGATCCGAGCAGCGCCACATCGAACATGCGGCGATCGTTAGCGAGGCGTTCGAGCAGCTGGGCGGGCGAGAGCCAGTGACGTTCATCGTGCAACTGGCGTAGGTAGACGATGGCGTCGTAGACGGGATCATCGGTGTCGTGGCGTTCGGGATGGCGGCTGTTCAACAGACCGAAGCGTCCGTTGCGTTGACGCCACAGCGCCAGGTCGAGATCGGAACAACCGAACAGCGGACTGCGCAGCGCAGCCACCAACGCCAACGCATCGCTGGGGTCGTCGAGGGCGCGGGCTGCCATCAGGAGATCCCGGATCTCGCGGGTGGCGTAGACCAGGGCGCTCGACTCGGCACGATAGGGAATGTCGGCAGCGGTCAGGGCGTCTTCGATAGCCGGCAAGCTGATGCGCGTTGGCAAGAGAATGGCCATGTCGCCGAAGCGAGCTTGACGCCACTCGCCCCCGTCATGCACGGTCCAGGCGGTGGCACTGCGGAGGACGGCCGCAAGATCGGCTGCTTCGGCAGCTCGAACATCATCGGCGATGGCACCCTGATGCTCATGGCCGAGTGTCACGACGTGCGGACCCGCCGACGCGCCATCACGTGGGCTGTGCAACGAAACGAATGCGGCCTGAGCGCCGGGCTTCTCCTGGATCATTTGACCGAACACCGCATTGATCCATTCGATGATCGGCGCCGTCGTGCGGAAGTTCGTGGTCAGCTGCACCACATCGTCGGTCAGCGCTTCGCGAGCAGCAAGGAACAGCCCGATGTCGGCACGACGGAACCGGTAGATCGACTGCTTGGGGTCACCGACCACGAAGAGGTGACCGGGTTGCGGCGGCAGATCCTGCCAATCAGCATCAACCAGGTCAGGGTTGGTCGTGATGAGGCTGGCCAACTCCAACTGGATGGGGTCAGTGTCTTGAAACTCGTCGAGCAGCAGCCGCTTCCACCGCTGATGCAGGTGGACCCGCACGACCTGGCCATGCTCCGGGTGCCGCAACAGAGCACGAGCATGGACGAGCAGATCGTGGAACTCGAGCATGCCCTCGCGCTTGCGTTCACGGGCAGCCGCCAGTGACATGCGACCGAAGATCACCGCAAGGTGTTCGAGACAGGCGTGCACGATCGCCCTGGTCCGGTCGCTCGCCCGCCCCTGCAGTTCGTTGAGAGCGTCGACAATCCGCTGTTTGCCCTCGGCGCCACCCCACGCCTTGGCCACGCCGTAGCGGTTGGTGAACTTGACGCTATGGAGCAATACGAACCGGTGGTAGCTGTCGGCCCGCTCCAAGTCGGCCGCGACGGGGAGCAGCGAGACGAGGTGTTGCACCAGCTTGTCGTCGGGCTGCGATTCAATGGTGGATCTGCATTCACTCAGGAGTTCGTGCACGCCTCGAATGATGTCGTCGACAACCAGCGCCGGAACCGTCGGTGCGTCCGACGGCAGCCATGTTTCGACGAGGTCGATCTCCCGGCCGAGGGCCACCATGAGCTGACGGAACTCGCGGCGACGGATGTTGGCGGCTCGTGAGAAAAGCAGCACGTCGGCCAAGGCCGAATCGGTGTCGGCCTCTCGAAGTAGGGCGTCGAGATCGTCGCGCCACCGTTGCTCGAACACCAATTGTGACGCGATTTCGTCGAGCACCTCGATGCGCGGAGGAAGGCCGGCCTCGATCGGAAACTCCGACAGGACACGCTGCGCGAACGAGTGCAGCGTGCCGAGCGCGGCGCGGTCGAGCTCCTCCAACGCTTGGGCGCAGGAACGACCGTCCGCGGTCATTGACCTCCGCGGCGCGACCCAGCTCCTCGCGGATGCGATGGCGCAACTCGCTGGCGGCCTTCTCGGTGAAGGTGATGGCGGCAATCTCGGTGATCGCGACGCCAGCCTTCACGCTCGACACGATTCGCTCGACCAGTGCGGTGGTCTTGCCCGAACCGGCACCGGCCTCGACGAAGAGCGTCTCGTCGAGCGAGGTCCGGATGCGTTGGCGCGCCGGTTCGTCGGGAGGAAGCAGTCGTGGCTCAGGCATCGGTTTCGGCATCGCTCGCATCGTCTTCGCCCTCGTCCGTGCCGAGCAAGCGACGGTAGGCGGCCAGTACGTCAGCGGTCTGTTTGCGGTCCCATTCTCGAGCGAGTTCGACCACCCCCATGCCGTCAGGATCGCAGTATTGGCAGGGCGTGAAGCCCTGCCGAGTTGTGGCCAGCGGTCGGGCGGGGAAGAGGCCCTGTTCAATGCCGTCCACAATGATCTCGACATCTGCGCTGAACAAGGCGAGCACATTTTCGTCTACCACGTAGCCGATCTCTCGTTTGCCGGCGTTCTTATTGACGAAGCGGTACGACGATTGGATCGTGGTGCCATCGTGGTCGGCAAACGCCGCTCGTGCCGCGAGGGCGTAGATGGGGAGCTGGAGATGCACGCCGTTATCGTCGGGAGCGTCCGCCGTCAGCTTGGTGTAGGGATCCGACTTTCCGGTCTTGTAGTCGGTTACTTCGAGGTGACCGAAACGAGTTTGGTCGACGCGGTCGATCATGCCGCGGAAGGAGACCTGTCGGCCGCTCGGCAGCGTGAGCACGGCCGCTGGCTCGCCGACGTTGCCGAACGGGACCTCGCTCCCCACCGGCCGCGCGTGCTGGACTGCCAGTCGCTCGGCATCGCTCTGCACAAACGTGATCAGGTTGTCCCACACTCGCTCACGGTCGTAGCGCCAGTAGACCGCGCGGCCCGACCGGCCTCGGTGCTCGACCTCGTCGGCTTCCTCCTCGAAGATCGCCCGGAGCCGTTGTCGGTCGGCCGCCGCCGTCCAAGCGGGCGCAGTGGCCTCATCGATCGTCGCGCTGACGAAACGGTCGAGCACCGTGTGCACCAGATTGCCTTCGTCGAGCGGGGTGAGGGTGAACTCATCCGCTGGGTCTTCCACCGGTTCGACGTTCAGCACGTAGCGAACGAAATACGAGTGCGGGCACGACGCCCACATCTGCAACCTGGTTGGTGACATGGCCGAAGATCCGAGGTGCAAGACGTTGGAAACCTCGGCGCCCACATGACCGTCGAAGGCGGTGAAACCGTTGGAGGAACGAGCCGAAATGAGCGTGGCGGCGAGACGATAAGAGGCGTCATCGGGATCGGGTGCGGCGCCGGCCGCCAGTGCCTGTAGGCGCGCCTCATGCTCGGTGCCGAGCGCGGTCGCCTCGCGAAGCGACTGGGAGAAGCCGCCCACATCGGTGGTTTCAGCCGGTGACAGGAGCGGGCCGATCCATCGTGATCGGCGGCGTTCCGCTCGTTGACGAAGATCACCCTGAGGCCAGGTGACGATGAGACGACCGTGCCCGGCCGCCGCGGCGGCAGCAAGGAACTCACGCTGCTGCTGCCACGGACGGGTGGACGAGAGATCCAGTTCTCGGGTGGCGCGCCGCTCGCGATCGGGCAACACCGGATCGTCACCGATGATGGCGGGCATGATGCCTTCGGCCGCGCCAACCATGATGACCAGATCGAGGTCGAGACCGAGCGCTTCACCCAGGGGACCGACGACAAGGCCGGTACCGCGTCGACCTCGGCGAATGGCGGCGTTGGTGATCGCGTGGGTGAGTGCCCGCTGGAACCGGACCAGCGTCGGCGCAGGGTCGACGGCGTCGAGGCTTGAGAGCTGATCGAGAATGGCTTCGACCTCATCGGCATTGCGTTGCTCGGCGAGCGGCCAGTGGGCCCGCACGGTTTCGTTTCCGAGGAGGTGGTTGATGAGTGTTTGCAGCGTGCCGGTGCCCGCCTTCCAACTGCTGAGCGCCTGCAGTCGATCGAGTCGGGAGAAGAAGTCGTCGATGAACGCAACGAATGGATCGATGCGTTCGGCGTCCTGGCGCAGACGAGCCGCCCTCGCGTCCTCACCCTGTTCGTCCAAGCCGTCGGCTCGGGCGATCAGTTTTTCGCGCAGGCCAGCGAGCTGTCGAGTCCACTCCTTTCGACCGCCGACGATGCCGGCGTCCCGGCTCGTTCGCTCCCAGGCCGCGACCGGAATGGGTCGACCGGCGTGGCGGGCGGGGATGCTGGCGAGGAAGGCGAAAACGTCGCCTCGCCGCAGGTCTGAGCCGGCCAGCTCGGCCAGTGCGATGGCAGCGTGACCGAGCACGGTGTCGCTGAGATCTCGGCCGTCCGGTCCGTTCCACGACAGTCCGGCGTCGTCGAGCCGGTCGGCGACCAGCGCGCCATAGGGATCGGCCGTCGGATACAGCAGCGCGCACCTGTCGAGTCGAAGGCCGGCATCGAGTCCGGCCAGCACGTGGCGGATGGCGACGCGGACTTCGTCATCGGGGTCGGCCGCAACGACCTCGGTCACGGACGCCAGCGGCGCGGGCATCGGCAGGCCCACGCTGAGCTTCAGATCATCGAGCAGATCCATCACGTCGCGATCCGCGTCCTGCCCGGTCGTCATGGCAACGATAACGGTGGTGGACACGGTGTCGGCCAGCATGGCCAGAAAGCTCCGAGCGCGAGGCGACAGACGTTGTGGCAGGAACACGATGAGCGGCCCGAAGCGCTTGTCGAGGCGTGGCAGGGACGCCAGGTGCTGACTTGCCGCTTCCAGCAGGTCGGCCTCGTCGTACCACTGCGCGGCGAGCCGGGCGCGAGTGGCACGGTGGAGACGTACGACGTCGCCGGCGCGGCGAGAGAGAGTCGACAGGCGATGCAGGCCCGCCGCCGTCATTCCGGTGAGTTCTCGGTCGACCCGCAGCAACGCCTCCTCGGTCGCGGGGTGATCGCCGACGGGAGCGAGCACCCCGGCGTTGTGGGCCAGTTCATGGCGCAACGCCGCGAGCACGATCGGGGGAGAAACAGGGCGCCGCTTTTGCGCGGCCAGCGCGGGAGCACCGAACGATTCGGCGAGACGGTGCACGGTGGTGAACGAGACATTGCCGACGCCGGGCGGCTCACTGGCCAACCATCGCCGGGCCGCCACACCAACGCCGTTCGTCGGGACCAACACGGTGACCGGAGCGAGCGGGTCACCCTTCTTCGTCACCCTCACCAGGCGGTTCAGTTCGCCGAGCGCGGCGCGTCCGTAGCCGGAGTTGATGAGCTCGGGGCGACCGGGTCGGGCGCTCATGGGCGCCCGGCCGCGTCCCGCAACGTCGTCATGGCGTGGGTCAGGCCGAGCGAGTCACGGTAGAGTGCGCTGCCCGCAACGAACACGTTGGCGCCTGCCGCAGTGGCATGCGCAATGGTGTCCGCGCTGATGCCGCCATCGACCTCGACATCGATGTCGTAGCCGCTGGCGTCGGCCATGGCCCGTACCTCGGCGATTTTGGGCGCCATGGTGGAGATATAGGCCTGCCCGCCGAAGCCGGGGTTCACCGTCATCACCAGCACCAGATCAACCAGGTCGAGCACGTGGGCTACGGCCGACGCAGGCGTGGACGGATTGAGGGCGACCGCCGCCTTGATGCCGAGCGAGTTGATGTTGCCGAGGGTGCGATGCAGATGTTGGCACGCCTCAGCGTGCACGATGAGGCGCTCGCAACCGGCGTCGACATAACGGGACGCCAACTCGTCCGGGGTGAACACCATGAGATGCGCCTCGAAGGGGAGCGTGGCGTGCTTACGGCAGGCGGCGATCAAGTCGGGCCCGAACGACAGATTGGGAACGAACTGGCCGTCCATCACGTCCCACTGGATGCGATCGGCCCCGGCCTCTTCCAGTGCGGCCACCTCGTCACCCATGCGGGCCCAATCGGCCGGCAGCACCGAAGGGGCCAGTTGAATGGGTCGAGCAGGGGCGGTGGGCGCGGCAGACATGGGAATGACGGTACCCGACCGGTACGCTCTCGGCCCGTGACCACCGTTGATTTCACCCTGACTGGCGTTGTCGCTGGTGGCGACGCCATCGCCCGGGAGGCGTCCGGCCGGGTCGTTTTCGTGCGCGGCGGCCTGCCGGGCGAGCAGGTTCGAGCCAAGATCGGCGAACAGAAGAAGGACTTCGCCCGCGCCGACGTGGTCGAGGTAGTGGTGCCGTCACCGCATCGCACGTCGTTGCCATGCGCCCACGCTCGGGCCGGTTGCGGTGGTTGCGGTTGGATGCACAGCTCGGTGGAGGGTCAGCGCGAGATGAAGCAGCAGATCGTCATTGACGCGTTGCGTCGCACCGGCGGAGTGGCCGACCCGGTAGTGGCCATGGGCCCGATGCTGCCCTCGGACGGATTCCGCACGTCGTTGCGCATGGTGGTTACCGGTGATCGGCTCGCCTTCCGCAAGGCTCGCTCGCACGACACCGTTGTGATCGAAAACTGCATGGTGGCCCATCCGCTGCTGCAGGAAATCATCGCCGAGGGTCGCTTCCCGAAGGCTGACGAAGTTTCTCTGCGGGTTGGTGTGGCGTCGGGCGAGCGGACGGTATTGATCGATCCGCGGCCGATCTTCCGAGATGGCTTCCTACCAACCGGCGTGGCGAGCGGGCCGAAGGCAATGGTGCACGAGGAAGTCGGCGGCCGTACCTTTCAGATCACCTCGACCTCGTTCTTCCAAACCCGAACCGATGGCGCTGCTGCGCTGGTCGACGCGGTGTCCCAAGCGGCCGGATCGTTGGTCGGCAAGACATTCATCGATGCCTACGGCGGCGTCGGTTTGTTTGCGTCGACATTGGGTGCTGACGCGAGCGTCATTTCCATCGAGGAGAGCCCCTCCTCCAGTCTGGATGCCCGCGCCAACCTTGCCGATCGTGATGCCACCCTCGTCTGCTCGTCGATCGAGCGGTGGCAGCCGCAACCCGCCGATGTCGTGATTGCCGACCCGACGCGCCGCGGGCTTGGGGCTCCCGCAATAGACGTGCTGGTCCGATGCAACGCGGAGCGCCTGGTGCTGGTGAGCTGTGACCCCGTGGCCATGGCGCGGGACACCAAACTCTTGGCGGCTCGCGGTTACGCAATGGCCACCGCCACCATGATCGACCTCTTTCCCCACACGCCTCACGTCGAGGTGGTCGCCCGGTTCGACCGACGATGATCGTCTGTCTCGGCGACCTCGTCGAAGACATCGTCGTCTGGCTGACATCGCCCATCGCCGTCGGTACCGATACGCCGGCCACCATCACTCGCTGCCGGGGAGGAAGTGCCGCGAACGTTGCCGCGTTTCTCGCCGAGGTCGATGCGGAGTCGTGTTTCGTCGGAACGCTCGGCGCTGATGCGCTCGGTGACCGATTCGAGGAGGAAATGGCGGACCTCGGGGTCACCATGGCCGTGCATCGGCGCGGTCGCACCGGCTCGATCGTGGTCATCGTGTCGGCCGATGGCGAGCGCAGCTTCCTCACCGATCGAGGCTCGGCATCACAGGTCGACCTACTGACCCCTCGCATGTTGGAAGACGCGACGTGGCTTCATGTACCGGCCTACTGCCTCGTCGAAGAACCCTTGGCGTCCACCGCTTCCCACGCCTTTGGACTCGCCAAAGAGATGGGGGTGCGCACGAGTGTCGATTGCTCGTCCACCGCAGTGTTGAGGACGTATGGCACCGGCCGTTTCCTCACTTGGCTCGCTGCCGTCGCTCCCGATGTCGTGTTCGCCAATGAGGACGAGGCCGCGCTTCTGGGCCTCCAACAACGATGGAAGGGCCCGGGGCTTTTGGTGGTGAAGCACGGCCCAGAGCCTGTTGAGATCATCGACTCCGCGAGAGCGGTCGTACGAATTCCGGTGCCACCCGTTCCTACTGTGCTCGACGCGACAGGGGCAGGCGATGCGTTTGCGGCCGGATTCCTGCACGCCTTCAGTAACCGCGTCGCCGCTCAAGAAGCCGCGGTCGCGGGAAATCGCTTGGCCGCACGCGTATTGATGGTCCCTGGCGCCAGCCTGTAGAACCTCTGTGTGCCACTGATTATCCGCTGCTCACCCGAAGTGACCCAGGCCCTGGCCGACAACAGGCCGATCGTGGCGATGGAATCGACGATCTTTTCCAACCTCGGACTGCCGAGCCCGGCGAACGGTGAAGCACTTCGCCGCTGCATCGCCGCGGTGCGGGCGCACGGAGCGGTGCCCGCCGTAACCGCAGTTCTCGATGGCGTTGCCCGTGTCGGCATTGACGAGCACGACCATGAACGCATCCTCGGCGTGGGTCGAAAGATCGCCGAACGCGATGTTGCCGTTGCCGTCGCGCAGTGTTGGGAGTTCGGTGCTACGACGGTGTCGGCCTCGGTCATGCTGGCGCATAAAGCAGGCGTCAAGGTGTTCGCAACCGGTGGCATCGGTGGGGTCCACCGCGGTGCGGAACTTACGGGAGACATTTCCGCCGATCTCGACGCGCTGGCCAGCCACCCGGTGGTCACCGTGTGCGCAGGCGCCAAAGCCTTTCTCGATCTGGCCCGCACGTTGGAGTACCTGGAGACCTACGGCGTTCCCGTGCTCGGTTGGCAGCACGACTGGTTTCCGGCCTTCTACAGCCGCTCATCGGGCCTGCCCGTGCCGCACCGAGTGACATCGGCCGATGAGGTTGCCGCCGTGTTCGCCAATCGCAGCCGCCCTGAGGTCGGCGTGTTGCTCACCGCACCGATTCCGGCCGCCGACGAAATCGACCCAGTCGGTCTCGACGCCGTACTGCAAAATGCCTTGGCCGACTGTGAAGCGGCTGGTATTACAGGCGCCGCCATCACCCCGTTCGTGCTGGGTCGTATCGGCGCGGCCACCGAGGGCCGCAGCATTCCCGCCAACCTCGCCCTGGCCGAAAACAACGCGTCCGTAGCGGCCCAGGTCGCCGTCGCCATCTGCCGCCTCGGGTAGTTCCGGAACGAGTCGGGTTCGGTCCCCAACGGGTGTTACCGAAGCCGACTCGTAGCGGTGAGGTTGCGGCCCTACGCTGGCGGGATGCGTCGTGTCGTGCTGGCCGTCCTCATTCCGCTTGTCATCCTCGGCGGGGTATTGGCCTGGTTCTTCCTGCGTTCGGACAACGTGAAGGAGGCTGCACTGCCAGCGCTCACCACCGTTGCCCAACCCGGCTCGTCCGGTGCGACGTCGCCAGCCGCTGGCGCAACCGGATCAACGATTGTCGCTCCCGGCGGCACCAGTGCCGATGGCGCCTGGAAAGTTGCGACCGGAGCCGACACGTTCGTCGGATACCGGGTGGATGAAGTCTTTGCGGCCGGTGCCGTCAACAAGACCGCCGTAGGCCGCACCCCAGGTGTTATGGGCAGCATTGTCGTTGCAGGTGCAACTATCCCCGAGGCAAACTTCGAAGCCGACATGACCGCGCTCAAGAGTGACGAGTCCAGGAGGGATTCGCAGATCAAAGTCAGAGGAATTGAAAGCACGAAGTTCCCCAAGGCAACCTTCGTTCTGTCGACTCCTATCAATCTTGGAGGAGCCCCGAAGATCGGTGCCGAGCTGCTGGTGAAAGCCAGCGGGAAGCTCACCCTGCACGGCGTCACCAAGGAGATCACGCTTGACCTGAAGGCCCGTTGGAGCGGTGACCGCATCGACGTAGCGGGCAAGACCGACATCCTCATGGCGGACTACGCCATCGAGCCGCCAACGATCCCGGCCATCGTCACCGTCGAAAACAAAGGCGTCCTGGAACTGCAGCTCACCCTCACCCGCTAACAACTGCCTCGGCAGGCCCATTGGCTCGACTCCCTCTCTGCGAACAAGAACGAGTTGTGACCTGATCAGGCGCCGTTGTAAAGCCTTGATAGATCGACGAGTTCGACTTCGGGTCGGGTACGTGCGTGCTGTTCGAGTTCTCGGGTGAACCCGGAACGGGCGACGAGGATGCGCTTGGGTGGCGCTGCGACCCGGTTTGCGTCGAGCATCGATACAGCGGTGTCGAGGCTGCGTTCGTCGACGATGCCGAGAGTGCTCTGCTCGTGCTCCCGACGATTGACTCTTAGATGCGGGTCATGGTGGCCTCCACGCGGGCGAGGTGGGCTTGGCGTTGGGCTGGGGTCGCGCGGTCGATGTTGTAGAGGGCGATCCATCGGAAGCGGCCGCGGAGACCGATCAAGCGGCGTAGGGAGCGACCGAAGAGGAGCTTGCCTGACTCGCCTTCGATCATGTTGACGCGCTTAGCCGAGCCGTGTGTGGTGATCACGATGAGGTGGCGAATGTGACGCAACCTCGACCGCATCCGACCGGATTGGCCAACCGTGTACGCCACGTCGGCCACGAAGACGCGATCGATCCAACCCTTGAGCATGGCGGGCGGGCCGGACCACCACGTTGGGTGCACGAACACCATGGCCGATGCCGACCGGACCAGCGCAATATGTTCGCGAACCAGAGGTGCCGTCAGCGGGTCATCACCGGACCGGAAGCGTTCCTCCGCGCTCAGCATCGGGTCGAACCCAAGGGCGTACAGATCCAACACATCAACGTCATGCCCGGCTGCCTCAAGACCGGCGAGTACCCGAGTCAGCACCGACGCCGTGTAGCTCGATGGCGATGGGTGGGTGTAGACGACCAGCACCCTCACAGGGCGCGCATCCCGGCTGCCACCCGTTCCAAGAACGCGGCCCGATGGTCGTCGGTGCAGGTATCCATCTTGTACAGCCCGAACCAGTGGCGGCGGGTGCGCAACGGACACAGCATGCGCAGCCCCCGCATGGTGGTGCGACGACCGCCATCACCGGTGAGCCAGTTCGACCAGTGGGCCGAGCCGTAGGTGGTGATGCCGACGAGATGTTGGATGTTGCTCAGGTTCGGCTTCACCTTGCCCGACTTCTCATCGAACGCGAAGGCGACGCCGGGCACCATCACCCGTTCCAACCAACCCTTGAGCACCGCAGGGAGCCCCGCCCACCATGTTGGGTAGACGAACACCAACACGTCGGCCCACTGCAGGTCGTCCACGTGATGCTGGATTTCATCGGAGATGATCGGCGTGTCGGTGTGGTAGGCGTAGTGCTCGGCGGGGCTCATGGCCGCCGTAAAGCCCTCCTGGTACAACTGGTGCGAGCGCACCGCATGGCCGGCACCTTGTAGAGCCGACACTGCGGTAGAAAACAGTTCTGCCGAGTAACCGTCATCCACGGGGTGGGCGTGAATGACCAGAGCTCGCATCGGACCACGCTACTTCGGGGTCAGTTGTGTACCCAGACGTTGGAACCCATCGGCAGCAGGTTGGTGTCCCACACCCAGTCCATGAAGGTGGTGCTTACCCGCACACAACCGTGCGAAGCGGGGTAGCCGGGGATGTTCGGCGCGCCATGGACAGCAACGCCACCGTTGAAGTACCGGGGCCGGTACAACTGGCCGAGCTGACCGTTTTCCCAACCGTCGCTGTAGGCCTGGTAGATACGAAAGCGGCCTTCAGGTGTGTGTGCGTCGCCGTCGATGGTGCCACCGTCGCGCTGGTTCACTTCGGTGTACGGGATGTCGGAACCGGTCGACGTGTTGAGCGTCCACACGGTCTTGCCGCCCTTCACGAAGAACAGCAACTGCTTGCCCTTGTCGACCTCGGTGATGTCGCCAGACTTCGACGTAGCGATGGGCTTGTAGCTCTGCATCGACAGCAGGAATGCACCCCACTCGTCGAGGTTGCCGGTGCGCGCCAGGCCCATGTATTTCTGAAAGGCGAGCACGGCCTGGCTGGTGACCTGGCCGTAATAGCCATCGAAGTCGGCGACCCAGTAGCCAAGCTCGTAGAGACGGTGCTGCAGCGCGGAAACGTTGTCGCCCGACTGGCCGAACTTGGCGGCATGGAACGTGTCGTTGTTTCCGGGCGCCAGCTCGGCGCCATTCGTTTCGATGGAGGGCTTGGGACCGACGGTGTCACACGTACCCACCGGGGCGACTGAACCCGCTCCGTCGTACCAGCCGTTCACGTCAATCAGCACATCGACCACGCCGGTTGAGTTGTAGAGCGCGATGCGCCCATCGGCACCCAGGCCAACGGTGACCATGTTGGGCACGATGCCCGCAATCGGGTTCAGGTTGCTGGCGGTCGGGCGGGACTGGCCACTGGGCCACAGCGTAAGGAACGTCGACTGTGTTGGGTTGACGGCGGTGACATTGAGCGACACGGCACCCGCGTTGGCCGGTACACCTGCTTGGCCAGCGACGGCAACCAGGCGGGTCTCGTCCGGACCCATCTTGACCAGGCACTGATTCGCTCGAGTGTCCATGATGCGCGTCGGGGCGACCGGGTGGAGCGCTCCGTCGAACCAGCCGGCAAGGTCGACCAGCACGTCGGTGGTGCCGAACAGCGTTGTAGATCGAAATGGCACCACCGTTGAGGCCGACCGTGACCATGTTGGGCACGGTCTGTCCGGCTACGAAGTTGAGATTGGAAGCAGTCGGGCGCGCCGTGTTCGCCGGCCACACCGTCAGAAAGCTGGAGTGCGTCGGGTTCACGACCGTGACGTTGAGTGCGACCGAGGTGGCTTCCGCTGGCACGCCGGCCAGTCCGGCTATGGCCAATGTCTGCGTCTGATCTTCGCCAACGGTGCTGCCGCCCTGTGTGTTCCGGGTGTCCATGAGGCGGGTGGGCGCAACGGGATGGAACCCGCTGTCGTACCAACCAGCGACATCGACGATGGCCTCTGTCGCGCCCAGAGAAGCGTTGAACAGCAAGATGTTGCCGCCGGTGCCGAGCGCAGTCGTCACCATGTTGGCCACCGTCTGATTGGTGACGAAGTTCAGGTTCGATGTGTCGGGCCGGGCTGCGCCTTCGGGAAAGACGGTCAAAAAGCCGGTGGCATCTGGACCGGTGATCGTGACGTTCAACGCAACCGCAGTGGCCGAGGCCGGTACGCCACCGACCCCGACGATGTGCGCCGAACGTGACGACCCGCCGTCGATCGGAGTGCTGTCACGCGTGTCGAGTGCCCGCTGCGGTGTGATGGCGTGGAACCCGGCCGGGGCGGCCGAAGCCGCTCCTCCAGCACCGACGCTGAGAAGGAGTGAAAGGGGAGCCGCCAGAACTGCCGCCACCAAAAATGCCCGCTTGGCTGTCATGGCTGCATAGCGTAAATCACCCTGTGCGTTCTTCCCGGTCAAAGACCCAGAATCCAGGGAGTCTTCAGGAGCTTTGTAACGTGAACGACACGCGGCAGTCGGTAGCGTCCTGCGGGTGACTCCGCTTGACCTCGGCCGATTTCTGTCCACCATGGTGTCCGAGCGGGTCGTGCACGCCGTCATGATCTGGGGGCCGGCCGGCGTCGGCAAGAGCTCCATCGTCGCTCAGTGTGCCGAGGCGAACAGTCTCGACTTCATCGATGTCCGCCTATCGCAGCTGGCACCCACCGACCTGCGCGGGCTTCCTGTTCCCGATGGCGAGGTGTCTCGCTGGTTGCCGCCGGAGTTCCTGCCTCGCGGCGGCAGCGGTGTGCTGTTTCTTGATGAGTTGAACATGGCGCCGCCGACCATGCAGGGCGTGGCCCAGCAGCTCATCCTCGATCGCAAGGTCGGCTCGTACCATCTGCCCGACGGCTGGTTCGTGTGGGCCGCCGGCAACCGTAAAGAGGATCGGGCCAGTGTGTTCGAAATGCCGGCGCCGCTGGCGAACCGTTTCCTTCATCTCGATGTTGAAGCCGACCTCACCAGCTTCACCAACTTCGGCCTGGCCAACGGCCTTCACGAGCGACTCGCCGCGTTCTTGTCGTTCCGTCCGCAGTTGCTGCACGCCATGGACGTTCGCCGTCCGGCGTGGCCGAGTCCGCGGTCGTGGATGATGGCATCACGTTTGCTGGCCGCCGGTCTCGACATCGCTCCGGCCGTCGGCGAGGCGGCGGCAGGGGAGTTCGACGCGTTCACCGCGGTCTACTCGTCCTTGCCCGACCTCGACCGGATCTTGGACGGAAAGGGAAGGTCGACCTCGCTGCCGTCCGAGCCGTCCGCCCGATATGCGATGGTGCTCGGGTTGGCGCTACGGGCTCGTACGGCGGTCCGCGGTTTGAACGGGTTCCGCTGGTTGGCCGCCCACGCCGACGCCGAGTGGGTGCAGCTCTACGCGGGTGACCTCGCCGCTCACCTGCGAGGTGTCGGGCAGATCGGTCTGCTGGCATCGATGGCCGAGAAGGACCCGACCTTCGCCGAGTTCGTCCGGTCCTATGCGGAGCTCACCGGACACGGTGCACCCTCGTCGTGAACGGTGCGGTCGTCTTTGACGCGGCGGCGTTGCGTGAAGCGCGCGATCCAGCGACGTTGCCCGAGCGTTTGGATCGTCTGGCGCGCCACCGTGAACGGGCCGTGCGCGCCGCGGTCGTGGCGAACCCGAACACGTCAGTGACCGTCTTGAGTCGTCTCGGTGCCGCGTTTCCGAACGAGCTTGCCGCCAACCCGCTCCTCGGTTGGTTACATGTCGAGAACGCCGACTTCCTCGCCGGTTTGCCCGTGCTGGTTCGCCATCGGTTGCTTATGGTGGCCGAGCCTGGGCTGCTGTGGTGGGCGGCCCGCTTTGGCACGGAGGACGACAAGCGTGCGCTGCTCATGAATTCGGACGTTCCGGTTGAACTGCTGCAGTGGCTCGACCAGAACGACACCGAGGTGATCCAACTCCTGGCCCGGGAGCACATCGGCTTCCCCGGTCCGATTGACGCCAGCATCGTTGGTCGACTGCTGCCGTCGGCCGGCGCGGGTGACTTCGAGGAGCTGGTGTTCATGGGTCTCGTGCCGACCTGGATGTTGCCGAGCGCGGTACACGCCAGCGATGTCGACGTGCGACGACTGGTGGCGGCCAGACCAGAACTCACCACGTCCGACATCGAGGTGCTGCTGTTCGATGCCGACGACCGGGTGCGAACCATTGCTGCTCAGCATCCCGCTGCACCGGTTGACGTTCTTGCCTTTCTGGCTGCGCTCGACGACCTCACCGTTCCCCTGCCAACCGTGCCGCCCCTCGTCTTCGATCGTCTGATTGTCACCGCCGATGGTCTGGCTCGGCTCGGTCAGCGGTCGGATTTGCCCCGCGAAAATGCTGAGATGATGGCGACGTCGGCAGCGTGGACGGTTCGCCGAGCGATAGCGGCCAGCCCGTCGCTCCCGGCCTCGGTGGCCAACACCTTGGCCCTCGACCTTGACCGAGATGTTCGAGCCGCGGTCGCCGCCAACCCGCGTGCGCCCGCCTTCGTTATCGCACTGCTCCGATCCGATGATGACGGTCTCGTTCGAGATGCCTGCCCGGCCGGTGCGAGGGCCGAGGTAAGCCGCGCTGAACTCGAGCGGCTCGAGCAGCATGGCGAGCGCGGTCGGGTGCTGGTCGCGACGCAGGCGAACGCCGGTCGATCACGATTGTCCCGGCTGGCGGTCGATCCCAACTGGAAGGTGCGCCAGGCGTGTGCCCGGAACCCGATGACGCCACCGGCGGTCCTGTCGCGTCTGGCCGGCGACAATGACCGTGATGTGCGCGCTGCGGTGGCCAGCAACCCGTCTGTCGCCATGGCGGTTTGCAAGCGGCTTGCGGCCGACGGCGATGACCTTGTCCGCGCTGCCGTAGCAGCTACCACCCGCGACATGGCGATCCTGCGCCTGTTCGCCACCGAATCCGACTCCGCCGTTCGGACTGCATTGCTCGGCAACGACCAACTCGGCGACGACCTGGTGCTCACCTTCATCCGTAGCGGTGAGACCATCGTGCGTCGAGCTGCGGCCAAACGGGCGTCTCTGTCCATCGACGCCCTGGCCGAACTGGTCGAAACCGACGATGACGAGGTACGGCTGGCGTTGCTCCGTCGCGCCGATCTGTCCGACGGCGCGGCGGCCCGGTTGCTGGCGACCAACCCCGAGCTGGCTGGTGATGCCGGTCTGCTGGTGCGCCACCCGGAGCAACTTGCTCCTGAGAGGATTGTGGCCATTGCGGCGGCGGCTCCTTGGGTGATTCCCGCCATTGTCGATCGCCCGGACCTACCCGGTGTTGTGCTGGCACTCGGCGCTTCGCCCGAATGGCGACTCCGGCAACAAGCGGCCGAGGCGGCCTCGGCACACCACGTCGAACTGTTGCGCCGTCTCTCGGCTGACCTCGACCATGACGTTCGCCAAGCCGTTGCTCGCAACCCGAACACGGCGGCCGATATCGTCGAACGGCTCACCGCCGATGACAGCGCGCCGGTGCGACGAGCCGCGTTAGAACGACCGGACCTTCCGAGCGAGTCGGTCACTCGGTTGATCGAGGACGAAGATGCCGAGGTGCGTGCTCTTGCGCTAGGCCACCCGTCGTGCCCCGCCGCTGTTTCGAACCAGCAGCAGGCGTTCGAGCAAGGTCGGCCGGTGCCCCTCGCCGTCTTGCGAACAGCTGCATCGGGATCGATGCCTCGGCGCATGGCCGTTGCCCTTCATCCGTCGGCCACCCCCAGGCTGCTTGCGGGTCTGGCCAACGATGGCTACTGGCAGGTTCGCGAGGCAGTCGCGGGCAATGCGAACACCTCGGCTATCGTCTTGACCCGTCTCGCCGGTGATAGCGATCGTGATGTGCGCCGTGCGGTCGCCGCGCACGCCAACACGCCCCAGTCGGTGCTCGACAGCCTTGTGAGTGACGGCAGCGACATCGTGCGCAGGCAAGCACTCATCCACCCGAATCTGGCTGGGGAAGGGCGCCGCGTCACGCTTGCCGCGTTGGTCCGGCGGTCGACGCGCTCGAGTTCGGTTGCCACCCGAACCGCGGCGGCGTCGTCCACATATCTTCCCACCAGCGATCTTCGCCACCGTCGTCAATGGCAGTGCCTCGACTGGTGGGTCCGCTACGCCGTGGCAGTGAATGAGCGGACACCCCATGATGTCCTTGAGCGTCTGGCTGATGACGGGCATGTGGCGGTGCGAGCAGCAGCCCGCGCCCAACTCGTTCGGGGCATGTGATGGCTGCCAACGATCCACCTCTGGAGGCTGCGCTGCTCGAAGCCGATCGTGCGTTGCGTTCCTCGATGCTTCGACTGCGGGCCAGGGCCCCGTTCTTCGGCACCCTCGCGCTGTACGCACGCTTCATTGCCACCGACACCATCCCGACTGCTGCCACCGACGGGCAAGATGTGTACTACAACCCCGAGTTCATGCTGTCGCTCGCACCTGCGCATCTTGATGGAGTGTTGGTGCACGAGGTGCTCCATGCCGCGCTCGACCACGTGTTTCGTCGGGGCTCTCGTGACGCCATGGGTTGGAATCAAGCCGCCGACATCGTGGTCAACGGCCTCATCATCGATGCCGGCATGTCGCTTCCCGAGAGTGCCCTGCGTGACTCGGCACTCGAACGGTTCAGCGTCGAGGAGGTGTACGCACTGCTGAGTCGCAACGGAGACAAGCACCAAGAAGTTGAGCTAGATCTCCTACCCTCGCTGGCCGACGGCAGGGCCGACCAGGATCGCGATGGTGCGGGCCAGCCAGGCGGCATTGCAGATCAGGCCAGACAGGACAAGGTGCGTCGCCAATGGGCCGAAGCAATCGATCGGGCCGCCAGCGTCACTCGTGGCCGCGAGCATGGCAACCTGCCGGCCGCACTTGAGCGAGCGTTCGGACTCCTTCAGCGACCTCGCCTCGACTGGCGTACGTTGCTCTGGCGCTTCTTGGCCCGCGCTCCCACCGACTTCGCCACCTTCGATCGCCGTTTCGTGCACCAGGGCCTGTACCTCGAAACGCTCGAAGCCGTCTCGCTACGTGTTGTGGTCGGCATCGACACGTCCGGCTCGATCGACCAGGTGAGTCTCGAACACTTTCTCGCCGAACTCCACGGCATCCTGCGTGCCTACCCCGCCACGCAGGCGTGGTTGTTCTACGTTGACACCGAGGCCTACGGTCCGTTCCCCATCGTTGCCGGTGACGAGCTCCCATCGCCGATGGGTGGTGGCGGCACCGACTTCGCTCCCTTCTTCGAAGCTACCGACGAGGCCGGTCTCGTGGCCGACGGCACGGTAGCGGTCTACCTCACCGATGGCGAAGGTCCGTTTCCTTCCGAACCGCCGAATTACCCCGTGCTGTGGATCGTTACCCCGGGCGGGATCGACGAGGATCGGTTTCCCTTCGGTGACGTCGTTCGCATGAGCTAGCTTGCGCACCCATGGCTATCCAAATGCGTCGCTACGAACTCGTCCCTGAACTGCAGGAGCACTTCCTCGAATGGTTCATGGCCATCCCCGCCGGTCGGGCGAAGTACGGGATGAAAGTCTTGGCGGCGTACGTCGACCGCGTCGGCCACGAGTTCACCTGGATCGTGGAGGGTGACGGCGACAACGAGGAGTTCGCCGCGGCCGAAGCCGCCTGGATGACCTCAGCCGAACGGGCCGATTTGTTCGCTGGCCAGCCGAAGCACACCGTGCAGATTCACGTGTCCATGGTTGACAAGATCGTCTGAGGAGCACCGTCGCATCTCCCAACCGTGCAACCCCTGGCGTCGGTCATTAGTATGTCATGACAAAGTCGCACGGAGAGGGTGAGATAGTGAACGTACAGAGCGCTTACGCACTTGGCGGCAACGCCGCTGCGGTTACCTCGCTGGACGAGGAGCGCTTTGAGGACGAAGTTGAGGCGCAGTGGTTCACCGCAACCGTGGATCGCAAGCGTCTGAAGAGTCTGATGAAGCGCTCCGATGCCGCCGGGTACCGTCACTTTGGTGTGTGGTTGGTGCTGCTGATCGGATCGTTGGTCGGCATCATCGCCACCTGGTTCAGCTGGGCCACCGTGCCGTTCCTGGCGGTCTACGGGGTGATGTACGCGATGTCCGATCACCATGCCCATGAGCTTTCCCACGGCACGCCGTTCAAGAACCGCACGGTCAACGAGGTGCTCTATCACCTCAATGCGTTCATGACACTGCACGAGGCGTACTACTGGCGCTGGAGTCATACCCGGCATCACACCAACACCCTGATGGTCGGACTCGACCCTGAGATTGCGCTGCAGCGGCCACCCAAGACCTGGCAGATGTGGCTCAACTTTCTCAACCTGCACGCCGGGTACGGTCAGCTCCGGCTGGAGACGCAGATAGCGCTCACCGGCAAGATCACCGGTGACGGTGCCCACTTCATCCCCGAGTCCGAACGCGGCAAGGTCGTGCGCAACTCCCGCGTCTACGTGGCGATCTTCGTCGCCACCATCGTGGCCTGCGTGGCGCTCAAATCGATTCTGCCCGCGGTCGTCATCGTGACTCCGCGCATGTGGGGCGGCTGGTTTGCCCAGTTGTTCAACGTCACCCAACACGCCGGGTTACCCGAGAACACCCCCGACCACCGCATGAGCTGCCGCACGGTACTGCTGAACCCGGTGTCCCGCTTCCTCTACATGAACATGAATTATCACGTGGAGCACCACATGTTCCCCATGGTGCCATTCCACGCGCTGCCGGACCTGTACGAGGAAATCAAGGCTCAATGTCACCCGGCGAGCCCCAACGTGCTGGCCGCCTGGCGGGAATTCCTGCCGGCCTTGGCCAAGCAAAAGGTCGACCCGACCTACGCCATCATGCGCCAGCTGCCCGCTGTCGGCTGAAGCACCCCGACACCCCACGAAACCCGAAGGACAACACCCATGACCATCACCATTATCAACGGCGGCACCCAGGGCTTGGGCGAGGCGATTGCCCGCAGGCTGGTTTCCCAGGGCTCCACGGGCCTAGTCCTGACGGGTCGGTCCGCGGATCGCGGTCAGGCTCTGGCCGACGAACTCACTGCCGCCGGCACCCCCTCGATCTTCGTGCTCGCCGATGCGTCGGCGGTCGATTCTCCGCACGTCGTTGTCGAGGCATGTCGGGCTCGGTTCGGCACGGTGAATGGATTGGTAAACGTGGCCGCGTTGACGACCCGGGCGACGCTGTTCCAAGACAGCCCCGACCACTTCGATCGCATGATGGCCATGAACGTCAGGGCGCCCTATTTCATGATCCAAGCCGCGGCTCAACTGATGATCGCAACGGGGGCGAAAGGCTCCATCGTCAACATTGGTTCCACGTCCGGTCACGGTGGCCAGACGAAGCTGTCGGCCTACAACATCTCCAAAGGTGCGATGACCATCATGACCAAGAACCTGGCGTTTGGGCTGATGAAGAACAACATCCGGGTCAACCAGGTGAACCCCGGTTGGATGGAGACGGAGTCCGAGCACTGGACGCAGGTGAACCACGACGGTTCACCGGAGAACTGGCTGGAGCTGGCCGCGCCGCAGCGCCCGCTTGGCCGCCTGGTGCAGCCATGGGAAGTCGCGAACGCCGTGGTGTATTGCCTGTCGGACGACGCGGGCCTGATGACCGGTAACTGCATCGACATCGACCAGTCCGTCCAGGGCGCTGGTGATCCGCCACTTCCCTCCGACGCTGATACCGTTCACCCTGGCTGACCCTCTCGGGCCACATCGCTGACGGGTGGGATCGGGTGGCAAGATGACTCCTATGTCTACGCAGGTGGCCCGACAAGTGATGCGCCGGGATTATTCGCTCGTCGGCGAGGAAAGCGCGAAGGCTGTCGCCGCTGGTATGCGTTCGGCGGAGTGGTACAAGTCGCCGGTCGATCGCAAGCGGATGAAGGAGTTGATGAAACGCTCCGACGGCCCGGCAACCCGCCACACGCTCATCTGGCTGGCGATCTTGCTCGGAACCGGTACCGCGGGGGTGCTCACGTGGCGGTCATGGTGGTCCTGGCCGATCTTCTTTGTCTACGGCACGTTCTACGGGTCAACCTCTGATGCGCGTTGGCATGAATGCGGCCATCGCACGGCGTTCAAGACCGACTGGAAGAACAACGCCGTGTATCAACTGGCGTGTTTCATGCTTTGGCGCGAGCCCGAGTTGTGGCGATGGAGCCACACACGACATCACACCGACACCATTATCGTCGGGCTCGATCCGGAAATCATCACGCCGCGCCCTCCTCGAGTTGCCGCGCTGTTCGCGGACATCTTGTCGCTGAAGACCGGCCCTCGACAGCTCCTCGGCATCCTCCGTCACGCTGCAGGACGGATGTCCGACGAGGAGCGGGTCTTTCTGCCTGAGTCCGAACTTCCGAAGGTCACCAAGGTCGCTCGGATTTGGCTGGTCCTGTTCGCGGTCGTCATCGCCTTTGCAGTGCTCACGCGCTCCTGGCTGCCGCTTCTGTTGGTGCTGGGCCCGAAGTTCTACGGCTCGTGGTTCCAGTTGTTCACCGGGCTCATGCAACACATCGGCCTGGCCGAAGACGTGCTCGATCACCGTCTGAATTGCCGCACGGTTTACATGAATCCGCTGTTCCGCTTCATGTACCTCAATATGAACTATCACCTTGAGCACCACCAAAACCCCATGGTGCCGTACCACCAGCTGCCTGCGCTGCACGCCGAGGTTTTGGCCGACTCGCCGCCGCCGTATCGGAATTCGATGGTGGTTTACAAAGAGATCATCTCGGCGTTGCGGAAGCAGATGACCGACCCGACCTACTACGTTCAGCGGCCCCTGCCAGCGGCCAGCCGGGCTTAAGGACCAAGTATGAGCGAACACTGGGTCGACGTCTGCGGGACCGACGACATCGACGAAGAAGACGTCATCCGGTTCGATCACGCGGGCGAGACCTTTGCCGTCTATCGCAACGAGGACGGCGACAGGTATTACGCCACCGACGGCCTGTGCACCCACGAGCACGTGCATTTGGCCGATGGCTTGGTGATGGGCGACATCATCGAATGCCCCAAGCACAACGGCCGGTTCAACTACACGACGGGCGCTCCCAAGGGCGCACCAGTGTGTGTCGCTCTCAGGATGCATGAGGTTCGAGTGCACGGCGGCAAGGTGCAACTCCGGGTCGATCACACATGACCTCGGTCGTCATCGTTGGTGCCGGTGAAGCCGGTCTACGCGTTGCACAATCGCTGCGTGAAGAAGGCTTCGATGGTTCGGTCACGCTGCTCGGCGAGGAAGCCCACGCGCCGTATGGCCGGCCCCCACTCTCCAAACGGGTACTCACCGCCGATCTCGAGTTTCGGCCGCTTGCTCAGGTTGACCAAATCGCAGCGGCCAACATCGACCTGCGTCTGAACGCGAAGGTCACGCATCTCGATATTCTGGCCAAGACGGTCACGCTCGCCGACGGCTCGTGGGTGGCCTACGACACGCTGGTTCTGGCCACCGGGGCCATCCCTCGTCGGTTGTCCACACCTGGTGCCGATGAGGTCGGCATTCAGTACCTGCGCACGTGGGACGACGCGACGCGCCTGCGAGAATCGCTCGGAACGGGCGTGCGGGTTGCGGTTGTCGGGGCCGGTTTCATCGGCCTGGAGTTGGCCGCGGCATCCCTCAAACGCGGAGCGTCGGTGACGGTCATCGAGTTTCTGCCGCGAGTGCTTGGCCGTGCCGTGCCTGAAACCCTGGCGGCCGACGTAGCCGAGCGTCATCGGACCGAGGGGGTCGTTCTGATGCTTGGCCGGGTGATCGAACGCTTCGCCAAAGCCGACGACGGCAGCACCCAAATCAGCCTCGACGGCGGCGAAGAACTGACGGCCGATGTCGTCATCGCAGGTATCGGCGCGGCACCCGAATCCAGCCTCGCCGCGTCCGCAGGTCTCACCATCGACAACGGCATTGCCGTCGACGAATTCCTGCGCACGTCGGCACCTGATGTGTACGCCGTCGGCGATGCGTGCTCGTTCCCGCACGCGCTGTACGGCGGTCGGCGGGTTCGGCTTGAAGCTTGGCGGAACGCGTTCGAGCAAGCCGGCTACGTCGCGGCCGTCATCGCCGGGACCACCACCGAGCCCTATTGCAAAGTGCCGTGGTTTTGGTCCGACCAGTACGACGGCATCTTGCAGGTGTCGGGTCTGAGTGACGAGGGCGTGGTGATTGTCGAAAGGCCGTTCACCGGTTCTCGATTGCTGTTCCATCTGGCAGCCGACGGTCGCCTGGTGGCCACCAGTTCGTGGGGCACCAACAAGAGCGTCGCGAAAGACGCCCGTGTGGCCGAGATGCTGATCGCCTCCGGAGCACATCCCGACCCGCTGTTGTTGGCCGATCCAGACGTGAAGATGAAGTCTCTGCTGGAGGCGTGAACCGATTAGCCGATTTCGCTGGTCTGCACCGGGCGACCTTCGGCGAGGGACTTGATGGCGGCCAGGCCGATCACCAGGGGCGCGCGGCCGTCGGCAGTACCTACGATCGACGGCGAACCGTTGGCAACCATGTTCACAAACGCAGCCCACTCGTTCACGTAGCTGGGGATGTATCGGTCGAGGAAGAAGAACGGCAGCAACTCGCTGGTGGAACCACTGGCATCACGCTTGATGCCGGTGTGCGCCAACGGGTTCTCGCTGGCCGCCATCCCCTTTGAACCGAGCACTTCAACCCGCTGGTCATAGCCGTAGACGGCCTGGCGACTGTTGTCGATCACGGTCAGCGCACCGTTCGCATGGCGAAGGGTTACGACCGCAACATCCACGTCACCACTATCCGGTCCGAACGCGGTGGCGATCTCGGGAGTGATGCGCACTGCGGCCTGGGCGTAGACCTCGACGACTTCGCTGCCGACGACGAAACGGGCCATGTCGAAGTCGTGAATCATCATGTCGAGGAACAGACCACCCGACACCTTCACGTACGCGAGTGGGGGCGGAGCTGGGTCACGTGAGGTGATCTTGGTGATGTACACCTCGCCCAACTCGCCGCTGGCCACTGCCGCCGCAACCGACGCGTGGGCGGGGTCAAAGCGACGGTTGAAGCCGATCTGAATCGGCACGCCGGCCTTGTTCACCTCGGCGATGGCTGCGTCGACGGTTGCCAGGTCGAGCGACACGGGTTTTTCGCAGAAGATCGCCTTGCCTGCGTGAGCGCACAGGATCATGAGGTCGGCGTGGGTGTCGGTCGACGTGCAGATCGCCACCGCATCAACGTCGGGCGAATTGATGAGCTCCTCGGCACTGGCTGCGACCGGCACGCCAAGCTCGGCCGCGACCGCGGCGGATGCCTCAGGGAAGGGGTCGAACACCATGGCGACGCTGGCGCCGTGGGTGCGTCGCTCGATGAGGTCGGCGTGCATTTTGCCGATACGGCCACAGCCGAGAATGCCGATACGAACGTTGGTGGTCATGGTGCTCCTTGATTGGTGAGAGTTAGTGAAAAACGATGACGCGGTCGTCGAACTGGGCGCTCTCCAAGATGTTGCCTTGGGCGGCCATGATGCCGGCAGCGAACGAGAACACGATGCCGGGCTGGTCGGGGCAGCGAACGGTGATGATGTAGGTGTGGAGGGGGGTGGTCACTTCGTTCTTCCGGGTCAGTTGGCCACGACGGTGATTTCCACGGTGTACTTAGTGGCGTCGTACACGTGCGACCCGACTTCGACGGTGCGGCCGGTGTCGTCCTGCATCACGCGATGCATGCTGACAAGGGCGGCGCCCACCTTGAGGCCAAGCGCTTTCGCCTCCTCCGCCGAAGCCAACTTCGCGCCGATGATCTCATCGGCCACGCGAGGCCGCACGCCTTTGGAACGCAGCAGTTCGTACAGCCCGGCGGTTTCCAGCTGTTGGGTGGTAATGGCACCGGCGGCTTCCAGCAACAGGGTGTTTCGCAGGATCGCCAGGCCCGTGTTGCCGGCGGATCGCACGCGTTCGATGTAGACGACTTCGTTACCCTTGGAGATGTTCAGCGTCTTGGCGATGGCGGCGTCGGCTGGGCGGCGCTCATGCACGAGTACTTTGGTCTTGGGTGTCCGACCCTGTGCATTGAGATCTTCGTACAGTGAGGTGAGTTGGACAGGTCGGCGGATCTGGTCGCTGACCACTTGGGTACCCACGCCACGGCGGCGCACGACAAGACCCGTATCGACCAGATCCTGAATGGCGCGCCGCACCGTCGGCCGGGAGACTTGCCAGAGTTCGACCAGCTCCAACTCGTTGTTCAGGAACTCGCCCTTGGCGATCTCGCCACTCTGTATCGCCGCCTCCAAGAGCCGCGCCAACTGGTGATAGAGCGGCACCGGGCTGGAGCGGGCCAAGTTGACGGCAATGTTGTTCACAGGGCAGTCATGATAGGACATATTGTCATGACATGGCATGGGAGCGTAAGGGTCGGCATCGTCGGGGTGAGCTGGTGGGCTGATGCGATGTATCTACCCGCGCTCGCCCACCATCCGATCGGTCGGGTAACTGCCCTGTGTGGCCGCGACATGCATCGCACCCGTACGGCCGCTGACCGCTGGGGCGTCGCGCATGCCTTCGACGACTGGCGCACCATGCTCGACTCCGGCGAGATCGATGCGATCATCGTGGCGTCCACCAACGAGACGCACTACGACATCACCATGGCCGCGCTCGAGCAGGGCTTGCCCGTGCTGTGCGAGAAGCCCATTGCCCTCACCGCGGACGAGGCCACGCGTATGGCGGCCGCCGCGGCCAAGGCCGGTGTCGTGACGATGGTGCCGTTCACCTACCGCTACATGCCGACCAACCAGTACATCAAGCATCTCATCGACGACGGTTACATCGGGCAGCCGTACTCGTTGAACATGCGCTACTTCACCGGGTTCGCTCGTGACTCGGCGTACTCATGGCGATTCGACACGGAGAAGGCCGGCTCGGGCATCATTGGTGACCTCGGCACGCACTGGTTGGATATGGCGCGCTGGTTCCTCGGCGAAGTCACCTCCATCAGCGCGTCGGTCGAGCACTTTGTACCCCGTGCACCGCGGCCGGATGACAGTGGGTACGACCAAGCCGAGGATTCGGCCCTCATCTCAGCGCGCTTCGCAAGTGGCGCAACGGCAAGCCTGCAGACCAGCGCGGTCTGTTGGGAGGGCGCCGGTTTTGGACAGGTACACGCGCTGGATCTCCACGGTTCGGATGGCACGTTGCACGCCTATAACGACTGGGACAGACGGCAGGAACTCACCGGTCTGAAGAGCGGCCAACCCGGCCCGGCTGCGGCTCTGACCATCCCCGACGAATTCTGGCGCGGCAGTCCGCGCGAAGTCGTTCACGACACGTACCGCCACATCTTCCGCCGCACCGAAGCTATGACCCGTGACTGGGTGTCAGCCATCGCCGAAGGCCGTACGGTAGAACCCGATCTGGCCACCGGCGCTCGCATACAGCAGTTGGTCGCCGCCGCAATGGCCAGCGTGGCCGACAAAGGTCGTTGGCAGTCAACTCCCCTCTCTACGCAATGGAGCACACCATGAGTCTCAACGTCGGCGTCATCGGCACCGGAATGATCGGCCAGGAGCACATCAGTCGGCTCAATCAAACCCTGCCCGGAGCCAAAGTCGTTGCCGTCAGTGATGTCGATCAGACGTTGGCTGCCGAGGTTGCCGCTCGGCATGGGGCGCGCCTCGTCGAGAGCGGCGAGGAACTCATCTCCAGCGCGGACGTTGACGCCGTCGTTGTCGCATCGTGGGGCCCCACCCACGAGCAGTACGTCCTCGCGTCCATCGCCGCGGGAAAGCCCGTGTTCTGTGAGAAGCCGCTGGCAACGACAGCCGACTCGTGTCGGCGCATCATCGACGCCGAGATGGCGTTTGGTCGACGGCTTGTACAGGTTGGATTCATGCGCCAGTACGACCCCGCCTACGTGGCGATGAAAAAGGCGATCGACAGCGGGAGCCTTGGCGCACCGTTGCTCTATCACAGCGTCCACCGCAATCCGACGGTCCCGTCGTTCTACACGTCCGACATGCTGATCAACGACACCGCGGTGCACGACATCGACATCTCGCGCTGGCTGTTGTCCGACGAGGTTTCGGCGGTCACGGTACTCAAGGCCCGCCCGAATTCGCGCGGTGGTGGCGCCGATCCGCTGCTCGTCATTCTCGAGATGGTTGGCGGAGCGATTGTGGACATTGAGGTGTCGGTAAATGTCGGTTATGGCTACGACATCCGCGGGGAGGTGTCGGGTGAGTGGGGAGCTGCCGAGCTGGCGACGAGCACTTCAATCCTCGTGAAGACCGAGGGCGTTGCTCGTGGTCACGTACCTGGCAACTGGCCGGAGCGCTTCGCTCAGGCTTTCGACGATGAGTTCCGTGCCTGGATCGCAGCGGCGTCGGCGGGAACAGCGGCTGGCCCGAGCGCCTGGGACGGCTATGCGGCCACCGTTGTCTGCCAAGCCGCACTGCAGGCCAACGCCACCCAAGCCCGCACGTCGGTCACGATGATCGAACGCCCGACGTTCTATGCGTGACATGCAACGGCTACGCTTTGTCAGAATGTAAGGACATAATGTTGACGCCTGGCTCCTGGCGGCCGTAGCGTTCAAGCAGCCATGAACGATTCCGTCTTTGACAAGCTCCGAGAAACGCGCGCCCGCGACCCTCACGCCGTCGTCCGAGCGGCAGCGTCGCGTCGTCGTCGCCCGTTGTTGGGGTCCGATGGTCGCCTGATGTTGGTGGCGGCCGATCATGCCGGCGCGGTGCGCTCGGCGTGGGCGGGCGCGGGGCCGTGATGGCCGACCGTTACGAACTGCTGAGGCGCCTCGTCACCGCGCTTGCCCGCCCGGGTGTTGACGGGGTGCTCGGCACGGCCGACATTCTCGAAGATCTGCTGCTGCTCGGCGCCCTCGACGACAAAATCGTGATCGGTTCGATGAACCGCGGCGGACTGCTGGGCGCGTCGTTCGAGATGGACGATCGCTTCACCGGCTACGACGCATCCACCATTGCTGCCATGGGGTTCGACGGCGGGAAGATGTTGACCCGCGTCGATCTGCAGGATGCAGGCACCGTCGCCACGTTGGAGAGTAGCGCGCACGCCATCGACGACCTCACCGACCACGGTGTGATGGCCATGGTCGAGCCGTTCATGTCGTCGCGGGTTGACGGCAAGATCAAGAACGATCTCTCTGCAGATGCCGTTATCCTTTCGATCGGCATCACCCAGGGCCTCGGCCGCAGTAGCCGGCATACCTGGATGAAACTGCCGGTGGTCGACGATATGGAACGCGTCATGCGGTCCACCACGTTGCCCACGCTGCTGTTGGGCGGCGATCCGACCGGCCCCGCGCAAGAGACGTACGCCCGATGGGAAAAGGCGCTCGCCGCCCCGGGCGTGCGCGGACTTATCGTCGGCCGAGCCCTGCTCTATCCTGCCGACCACGACGTAGCCGCCGCAGTTGACCAGGCCGTTGCCATGGTGCACGCACCCACCACTACCCCCTAGGAGCATCATGCGAACTATCGAACACTTCATCGGGGGATCATCCACCGCTGGCAACTCGACCCGCTCAAGCGTGGTGTGGAACCCGGCCACCGGCGCCCATCAGGCCAGCGTGCTGCTGGCCGAAGTGAGTGACGTTGACCGTGCCGTTGCCGCAGCCCTGGCCGCATCCGACGACTGGGCCGACAGCTCGCTCAGCCGCCGCACCAAGATCCTGTTCGCGTTCCGCGAGATCGTGAACGCCCGCATGGACGAACTGGCCGGCATCATTTCCGATGAGCACGGCAAGGTGCTCTCCGATGCCAAAGGTGAGGTGCAGCGCGGCCTTGAAGTGGTCGAGTACGCGTGCGGCATCCCCACGCTGCTGAAGGGCGGCTACTCCGACCAGGTGTCCACCGATGTCGACAGCTACACCTTTCGTCAGCCGCTCGGTGTCGTGGCCGGTATCACGCCGTTCAACTTCCCGGCCATGGTGCCGATGTGGATGTACCCGGTCGCCATCGCCTGCGGTAACACCTTCGTGCTGAAGCCCTCCGAGCGTGACCCTTCGGTCTCCAACGTCATGGCCGAGATCTGGGCTGAAGCTGGCCTTCCCGCCGGCGTGTTCAACGTGGTGCATGGAGACAAGACCGCGGTCGACGCACTGCTCGACCACAAGGACGTCGCCGCCATCTCCTTCGTCGGTTCCACGCCGATCGCCAAGTACATCTACGAGCGTGGCACGGCCAACGGCAAGCGGGTTCAGGCGCTCGGTGGCGCCAAGAACCATGCCATCGTCATGCCCGACGCCGACTTCGACTTCGCGTCCGACCACCTCTCGGCTGCGGCCTTCGGTTCGGCCGGCGAGCGTTGCATGGCCATTTCGGCCGCGGTCACCGTGGGCTCCGCCGGCGACACGCTGATGGAGTTCGTTGAGAAGAAGGCCCGTGCGGTGCGGGTTGGTTCGGGTCGCGACAGTGCGAGTGAGATGGGGCCGGTCGTCACGCCCCAGGCCCGTGACCGCATCATCGATCTCATCGGTCGGGGTGAGTCGCAGGGCGCGAAGGTTGCCGTTGATGGCCGTGGCCTCGTGGTACCCGGCTTCGAGGACGGCTTCTTTGTCGGACCGACCGTGATGGATCACGTCACCGTCGACATGGATTCCTACACCAATGAGATCTTCGGCCCGGTCCTGTCTGTGCTGCGGGCGGGAACGGTGAAGGAAGCCATCGATCTCATCAACGCCAACCCCTACGGCAATGGCACCGCCATCTTTACCAACAGCGGGGGAGCAGCCCGTCAATTCACCCGCGGTGTGAAGGTCGGCATGATCGGCATCAACGTGCCGGTGCCCGTGCCCATGGCGTTCTACTCCTTCGGTGGTTGGAAGGATTCGCTGTTCGGCGAGCACCACGTGCACGGCCCCGACGGCGTCGGCTTCTACACCCGCGGCAAAGTCGTCACCTCCCGCTGGCCCAACTCCGGCGACGCCATCGGCGCATCGTTGGACATGCCAACCGCACGATGACATGCCTCGTTTGCTCGCTACCGCTCCCTGCTCTCAGACTCGCTTCGCTCAAACAATGCAGCGAGTCGGCTCCGGTCTGACGTTTGGTACATGACTCAAGCAATGCAGTGAGTCTGCTTTGCTCTAGCGTCTGGCACATGACTCAAATGAATGTGCTCGGTGAGGAACTGCAGTCGTGCTCGTTGGATCCGTTGACGGGGTACTACCGCACTGGGTGCTGTGAGAACCATGGTGATGATCCGGGTATGCACGTCGTTTGCGTCGTGATGACCGATGACTTCCTGGCGTTCAGCAAGTCGGTTGGCAACGACCTGAGCACCCCCATGCCCGACTACGGCTTCGCTGGTCTGAAGGCCGGTGATCAGTGGTGTCTCTGTGCGATGCGTTGGCAGGAAGCCTTCGAGGCGGGCATGGCCCCGCAGGTTCGCCTCGGGTCGACCCACATTTCCGCTCTGGAGTATTCCTCGCTGGCTGATCTTCGCTCGGTCGCTATCGACGCCTGAACAACTCGGTGAGCACGCGGGTAACCTAGAGTCTACAGGGCATTCATCGGCATGTGTCGTGAGTCACCACTACCCTGTGGTAACGTCGAAAAGCGGTCAAGCTGACCGTTCCTATCGGCGAGCGATCGAGGGGCAGCAGGGGCATGTTCGCTCAGCGAACCATGCAGCCTGACTTCCCAAGAGGGGGCGAACCGGATGGTAAGAAAGGTGACACATTCCATGATGAACAGAAAAGTATTGGCAGCAGCGTTGCCGTTGATGCTGATCGTTGGAGCCTGTGGTTCCAGCAAGGCGACAACGACGGCTGCCACCACGGCCGCCGCTTCCGGTTCGGCCACGACCGCCGCAGCCGGTGCGGCTCCGGCCGGCGATGCATTGATCATTTCGTCCGACCTTCCGTTGCAGGGTGCTTCGGCCGATGCATCCAAGGACACCAACCTCGCCATGCAGCTGTTCCTGAAGCAGCAGGGTGGCAAGGCCGGCAAGTTCAACATCACGCTGAAGGAGTATGACAACTCCACCGCGGCCAAGGGCGGCTGGGACGATGCGACCTGTGCCAAGAACGCTCAGGACCACGTCAGTAACGCCAAGGAAGTTGCCGTTATGGGCACCTACAACTCGGGTTGCGCCAAGATCGAAATCCCGGTTCTGAACCAGGATAAGACCGGCCCGATGCTCATGGTGTCGCACGCCAACACCAACCCCGGTATCACCAAGAAGTGGGATCCGGGCGAGCCGGAGAAGTACTACCCGACTGGCAAGCGTAACTACGGCCGCGTCGTTGCTACCGACGATTTCCAGGGTGCCGCTGGCGCCCAGTTCGCCAAGGAACTCGGTCTGAAGAAGTGCGTTGTGCTCAATGATGCCCAGACCTACGGCGTCGGCGTGGCCACTGCGTTCAAGACCGAGGCCGCCAAGCAGGGCATCGAGATTGTCGCTGACGCGGCGTGGGATGCCAAGCAGCCGAACTACACCGCCCTCTTCGAAGGCCTCAAGGCCAAGAGCCCGGACTGTGTCTACCTCGGCGGCATCAACGACAACAACGGTGAGCAGCTGGTCCGTGACAAGGTCACGGCCCTCGGCCCCAACACCGGTGCGGTCAAGCTCATCGCCCCGGACGGATTCACCGGTTACCCGACGCTGCTCAAGCTGACCGAGTCCGACGGCATGTACATCACCTTCGCCGGCCTGCCGGCTGGTGAGCTCGTCAAGGCCGGTGGCGCTGGTGCCAAGTTCGTCACCGACTTCAAGGCTGCATATGGCCACGACCCGGCCTCGGCGTACGCCATCTACGGTGCGGCTGCACTGCAGATGATCATGAAGGGCATCTCGCTCTCTGACGGCACCCGTGCCGACATCACCGCCAAGACCCTGTCGAACCTGAAGATCCCCGCCGCTGAGTCCCTCATCGGCAAGGAATTCGGCATCGACACCAACGGTGACGTCACCGTCAAGGACATGAGCATCCAGCTGGTCAAGGGTGGAGCGGAGACGTTCCTCAAGCCCTGGCCCGTCGGCTGAACCTAGCGTCAACCTGTAACAAACGTATGTAGTCAGTTGATTGGGGTGGCCTCATTCCGAGGTCACCCCAATCTTTTCAAGTGGGGGTTTCTTGCATGTCAACAGTTGCTGCGCCGGCCGCGGCGCGACTGAAAATACCGAAGGACCTGGCGTCGCGGGTCGGCCTCATCGTGCTGGCCCTCGCAATTGCCTTTATTATTCGCAGCTTTATTTCAGGGCCGAAGACCTTCACTCAGGTCCTCACCATCGGTCTGTCCAACGGTGCGCTCTACGCGCTCATTGCGTTGGGCTACACGATGGTTTACGGCATCATCGAGCTCATAAACTTCGCCCACGGCGACCTGTTCATGCTCGGGTCGGTGTTCGCCGCCATCATCATGGAGGACGGCTTCAACAAGACCAAGCCCGGCGGCAGTGCCCTCATCTTCTTGCTGGTAGCGCTCGTCGGCACCATGGCGATCTGTGCGTTGATCAACGTCACCATTGAGCGCCTTGCCTACCGTCGACTCCGGAACGCTCCCAAGCTGGCGCCGCTGATTACGGCCGTCGGTATGAGCTTCATCCTGCAAAACATCGGCATCGTGCTGAACGGTTCGGCGCCCCGTTCCCGACGCAGCGTGTTACCAACCGGCGCTCTCAAGCTCGGCTCCATCGAGGTGAAGTACAAGTACCTCATCGTGCTCGCCGTCACCGTACCGTTGCTGCTGCTGATGACCTACATCGTGCAGCGCACCAAGATCGGCAAGGCCATGCGGGCCACGGCCCAGGATCGCGACGCTTCACTCTTGATGGGCATCAACGTTGACCGGGTGATCTCGTTCACCTTCGCCCTCGGCGGTGCTTTGGCCGGTGCGGCTGGCCTTTTGTTCGTACAGGTAAACGGTCAAACTCGCTACGACGCCGGCTTCCGCCTCGGTCTCATCGCCTTTACTGCCGCTGTGCTGGGTGGCGTGGGCAATCTGCTCGGCGCAGTCATCGGTGGCGTACTGATCGGTGTCATCCAGGGCCTCAACGATGGTGCTCCTGGCTTTTTTGGTCAGGCCTGGACGCAGACCGTCATGTTCAGCATCCTCATCCTGATGGTCATCTTTCGACCGAGCGGTATCTTCGGTAAAGCACAGCAGGAGAAAGTCTGATGGCAGACGCAAAGAAAGCCACATCGGGCAGGGACGCGAAGAAGATCATTATTGGTGCTGTTGCCCTGGTGGTGGCGTTGCTGCTGCCGCATTACGGCGTGACCGACAACGCCGGCGTGCTGCCGCTGTTCACCGTGGTGCTGTGCGCGGTGTACGCGCTGTTTGCGCTGGGCCTGAACATCGTGGTGGGTTTCGCTGGACTGCTCGACCTTGGGTACGTCGCGTTCTTCCTTGTCGGCGCCTATGTGTCGGCCTGGTTCATGTCGGACTTCATCAGCAGTCAGAACATCCACATTCTCGACACGGCTCGTGCGGTCATCCCCGGTATTCATCTGTCGTTCTGGTTTGTGGTGATTGTGGCCGGCATCATCGCGGCGCTGGTGGGCGTGGTCATCGGCGCACCAACACTGCGGTTGAAGAGCGACTACCTTGCCCTTGTCACCTTGGGCTTCGGTGAGATTCTGCCCGAGGTTTTCCGCAACGCCGAGAAGTTCACCAACGGTACTAAAGGCATTGGCCCTGTTGACGCGGTAGGCATGGGCCCTTTGGCGGTACTGCCCGGCATCGACAAGACCATTACGCCAAGCGACTACATCGCGAAGTACTACGTCATTTTGGTCTTCTGCGCGTTATTCGTCTGGATCTCGATCAAACTGCGAGATGGTCGCCTCGGGCGAGCGTGGATGGCTATTCGAGAAGACGAACTGGCTGCCAGCCTGATGGGCGTTCCGCTCATGAAGACCAAGCTCTGGTCCTACGCCGTGGGTGCGTTGGCCGGTGGTGTCGGTGGGGCTTTCTACGCCACTATCGTTGGTACCGTCAACGTCGACAGCTTCACCTTTGCGTTCTCCATCATCATCCTCTGCGCCGTCATTCTGGGCGGCATGGGCAACGTGTGGGGAGCAATCCTTGGTGGCGTTGTGATTACGTGGTTCAACTACACCGGTCTTATCTGGATCGGGCAAAAGATCAACAAGACCTTTGATACAAAGATCGATCTGGTGAAGTACAACTTCGGTTTCTTTGGTCTGGTGCTCGTGCTCATGATGCTCTTCCGTCCGGAAGGCTTCATCCCCGCCGCTCGATCGAAAGCAGTCAAGCAGGCCGACAAGGCTGCCGACGCGGCCGAAGCCCTCGTGGAAGGAGCACACGCATGAGCGATCTTCTGCTCGACGCACAGGGCATCAGCGTTGTCTTCGGTGGTCTGACGGCCGTCAACAACGTCGATTTCCAAATTCCGAAGGCTTCGATCGTGGCGCTCATTGGTCCGAACGGTGCCGGCAAGACCACCTTCTTCAACGTGCTCACCGGCCTGTATTCCCCCACGACCGGTACGGTCATGTTTGATGGTCAGAAGATCACCGCCCGTCCGCCGCACGAAATTGCGGCCAGCGGAATGGCGCGAACCTTCCAGAACATCCGCCTATTCGGCGCAATGACTGCCGCCGAAAATGTGATGGTCGCCATGCATCCGCACATGAAGAGCGGCGTGATTGCCACCGTGCTGCGCACACCTAAGCAGCGCCACGAGGAAGCCGAGGCCAAGGCGACGGCCAAGGAACTGCTCGAGTTCGTCGGCATCGGCGGCGTGGACGAGGAGTTCGCCAAGAACCTTCCCTACGGTGACCAACGTCGTCTCGAAGTCGCCCGCGCCTTGGCCCTGCGCCCGAAGCTGTTGCTGCTGGATGAGCCGACAGCCGGTATGAACCCGCAGGAGTCCGCAGCCTTCACCGCGTTCGTGCACCGTGTCCGGGATCAGCGCGGCGTCACCGTCCTGCTCATCGAGCACGACATGAAAGTGGTGATGGGAACGGCCGAACGCATCACGGTGCTGGAGTACGGCGCCAAGATCGCCGAAGGCACCCCATCGGAGATTCGTTCAAATCAGCGAGTGATCGAGGCATACCTCGGCAAGGACGCAACGGAAGGTGCAGCATGAGCAACCTCGCTCCTCCCACCCAGCGTGGGAACGGCGCGCAGCCGCTTTTGGTGATCGATGATCTCCACGTTTCTTACGGCGCCATCGCCGCGGTGAAGGGCATTTCGCTCAAGGTATATCCGGGTGAGATCGTGTCGCTCATCGGCGGCAACGGTGCCGGCAAGTCCACCACCATGCGTTCGATCTCGGGTCTTCTGAAGTCGAAGAAAGGCTCGATCAACTTCGAGGGCAAAGAGATCACCGGCATCAAGGGCAACGAAGTCGCCAAGCTCGGCATCGCGCAGAGCCCCGAGGGTCGTCGCATCTTCCCCCGCATGACCGTGGCCGAGAACCTTGAACTCGGTGCCTTCATGCGCAAGGACAAGCCCGGCATCGCCGCCGACATGGATCGGGTCTTCGACCTTTTCCCCCGGCTGAAAGAACGCATTGCTCAGAAGGCCGGCACCATGTCTGGAGGCGAGCAGCAGATGCTCGCCATGGGTCGTGCGCTTATGAGCCAGCCGCGGTTGCTGTTGCTCGATGAACCCTCCATGGGCCTGGCCCCCATTTTGGTCGAGATGGTGTTCGACACCATCAAGAAGGTCAACGCCCAAGGAACCACGGTGCTGTTGGTGGAGCAGAACGCCCTGGTGGCGCTCAACATCGCCAACTACGGCTACGTGCTTGAAACCGGCCACATTTCGCTCGAAGGCCCGGCCAAAGAACTCGCCGTCAACGACGAAGTCCGCAAGGCGTACCTCGGCGAAGACTGAAACACTGCCTCGGTTGGCTCGCTACCGCTCGCGCAACGCTCGGACTTGCTTCGCTCGGACAATGCTGCAAGCCCGTTGCATCGGCCCGTTCCGCTGCCCCTTCACCTGCCCCTTCACCTTCCTCCGGGTGGGCCGGAGCGGCGGGTGGCGATGAGGCAGGCCAACTCGTAGACGCACGTGGCGGCTGCGAGGGAGGTGATCTCGGCGTGGTCATAGGCGGGAGCGACCTCCACCACGTCACCCGAAATCACGTTGAGGTCCATGAGGCCGCGCAGAATCATGACCAACTCCCGGCTCGACATGCCCGCGATTTCGGGTGTGCCGGTGCCGGGGGCATGGGCCGGGTCGAGCACGTCGATGTCGATGGAAATGTAGAGCGGCCTGGTGCCGACCCGCTCGCGGATGCGGCCGATGGCGCCGTCCACACCCATGCGGTGCAACTGATCGCACGTGATGGTGCGAAAGCCCAACTCACGATCGGCGGCC
Organism: uncultured Acidimicrobiales bacterium; assembly: GCA_963791625.1. Classification (GTDB taxonomy): domain Bacteria; phylum Actinomycetota; class Acidimicrobiia; order Acidimicrobiales; family Ilumatobacteraceae; genus JANMCE01. Next base: position 2,113,982 of record CAWBTA010000006.1, on the reverse strand, counting down.
AGATCGTTGGCGCTGTAGACAGGCCCACGGATGCCGACGTGCATCGAAGCCTCCGAGTCGAACAGCCCTTCTTCGGCCGCGCGTCGAAACGGGGTGCCATGCGTGAAGTCCTGACCGAAGTAGCTGTCCCACGTGTCGAGGTGGGCGTCGAAGTGCAGCAGCGCCGGTGGCCCATAGCGGCGGTTCACCGCCTTGAGCAGCGAGTAGGCGATGGTGTGATCGCCGCCAATGCTGATGATGGCGTCGACCGGATGCGGCCCCTCGGCCGGCCCGAGCAGCTCGCTTGCCCGCGCCTCGATCGCAGCCAGCGACTCCGCAATGGAGTACGGATTGCAAGCGACGTCGCCGGCATCGGCAACCTGCATGCGGGCGAAGGGCTGCACGTCGAACTCGGGGTGGTACTGCGGGCGAATCGCACGCGAGGCTTGCCGAACTGCGGCCGGACCGAAGCGTGCGCCAGGACGGAAGCTCACGCCACCATCAAAGGGCACGCCAAGGATGGCAACGTCGGCCCGCGCCACATCGCGCAGTTCTGGGACTCGCACGAACGTCGATGATCCCGCATAGCGCGGCATCTTGGTGGCATCGACGGGCTGGATGGGGTCGGTCATTTCCATACTCCTAAAGGTGTGCCGAGAAGGCTGAGATCGGGCGTAACGCCCAGGCCAGGCGCCGTGGGCGCGGACCCCCGGCCGTTGACCGAGCGAGGGTTGTATCCGGCGAGGTGGTTGTCGGTCCAGTCGTTCATGAACGACACTGCAAACAACGCGTGCTCGGGCGTGCTGGCACCCAGGTGGCTGACCGCGGCGCTGGTGAGATCGCCGCCCCAACTGTCTTCGATGGTGAGTCGTATGCCGAGCTCGACTGCCGTGTCCCGCATGAGCTTCGCGGGCGTGAGACCGCCGACCCGGTTGAGCTTGAGGTTGATCGCTTCCATGCCACCGGCGGTCGATGCCTCCACCAGCGCGCCGAGGTCGGTGATGACTTCGTCGAGCACCATCGGCAGCGTGGTGTGCTGGCGAACGGCCAGGCACTCCGACAGCGTCGGGCACGGCTGCTCCATGAAGAACCGCTCGGTACCCTCCAACGCACGCGCCGCCACGATGGCGTCTTGTCGTCGCCAGCCTCCGTTGGCGTCACCCAACACGAGGTCGTCACCGTCGGTTGCGGCCAGCACGGCGAGTGTGCGGCGAGCGTCTTCCCGGGGGTCACCACCCAGCTTGAGTTGGAAGCGATGCACGCCGTGCGAGCGCTGCTCAAGCACGAACGCCACCATGTCGTCGGCCGGTCCGAGCGGGACCGCCTTGTACATGCGCATGTCGTCCTGCACACGGCCGCCGAGCAGATCGACCACCGGTCGTCCGACGGCCTTGCCGAAGATGTCCCAGCACGCGATGTCGATCGGACTCTTGGCGTAGTTGTGGCCCATCAGGGCACCGTGCATCCGCTGCTGGATTTCGCGCAGATTCGTCGGGTCGGCCCCGATGATGGCGGGGGCGAGTTCATGCAGTGCGGCCAGAGCGCCGCGGGCATGAGCGGCCAGGTAGGTGTTGCCGAGCGGGCACGTCTCGGCGAACCCGTCGATGCCTTCATCGGTGATGATGCGCACCACGGTGCTGGTGAGCGTCTTCACGATGCGGCCCCCCGACATCACATACGTGCCGTACCGATAGCCGAGTTCATATCCGTAGGCTTCCACCGCAACGATCTTCATCCCTTCAACGTATTCGATCCGGCGACCGCGTGTCGTCGCTGCTCCCAGGTCGTGGTCGAGCCGGTCTGCCAGACTGGACGCGTGCATGCGGGTGGTTTGATGACAGGGTCGGGGTAGCGCAATGGGTCTGCTCTTCGGCGCGCTCGCCGCCATCTTCATCGGGAGTTCCGACTTCTTCGCGGCTCGGTCGGGACGCCATGCCCCGTCCATCACCGTGGTGCGCACGGCCATGGTGAGCGCTGGCGTGTTGACACCGATCCTCTTCCTGGTCATCCCGTCGCACGTCATCGGGGGGCACCTGCTCATCGCAGCTGGTTCCGGCGTGTGTATGGCGATCGGGCTCTCCATGCTCTACCAGGGCTACCGGATCGCCCCGATGGGTATCGTCGGGCCATCGGCTTCGGTGCTGCTCGCCGTCGTGCCCATTGTGTACGACCTGGTAACCGGCACGACCCTGAAGACGATCACCATGGTCGGCATGGCGCTCGGCCTGGTCGCTCTCGGTCTTACGTCCTACGTGAAGGGAGGCAAGGGCAGCCCGATGATGGGCTTCATGCTCGGGTCCACTTCAGGCATCCTGTTCGGCGTCGGTTTCACCATGCTTTCGCGCACCAAGGCATCCGGCCTCACTCCGGTTATTGCCCAACGCTGGGCCGCGTTTGCCGTGCTGGCGCTGATGCTTCCCTTCGACAAGGGCCCGCTGTTCACATGGAATACGAAAGCCCGCTGGACCGGCATCTGGTGCGGCGTGTTTGCCGGGGCAGGCATGGCCTGTCTGCAACTCGGTTTCAAATACGCCTCGGCCGGCGTCGTGTCAGTTGCGTCCTCCCAGTTCGCCACCGTTGCGGTGCTGCTCGCAGTCGTCTTCAACAAGGAGCACCTCCGTTGGTGGCAGAGCATCGGCGTTACCATGACCGCCATAGCCGTCGCCCTCATGGCGGCCGGCTAGCTCAGGCTGCGAGTTCCTGGCAGAGGTCGTCGAGGGCATCGATGAAGGCGGCGAGCTGGTCGTCGGTGACGGGCAGGCTGAGGTTGATCATGCCGCGTGGGGCGATGTAGATGCCGCGGCGCAGCAGACCGAGGAACAGCATCTCCTGGAGCGCGGGGTCCTTGTCGGCGGCCGACTCGCCGTCGGTCGGGCGTTGGGCACGGGCGTGGATGGCCATCATGGTGCCCGACCCGCTGACGCACAATGCCAGCGGGTAGCGGGCCAGCACCTGGGCGATGTTGTCCCGAAGCTCATCACCGCGTTCCGTGAACGATGCGGCCACGTCGGCTGTATAGACGTTGGCCAGCACCTCGGTGCCGGCGGCCATGCTGGTGATGTTGTTGTTGAACGTGCCGGCGTGAGGCACGTGGGCAGGGTGGGTGCTGTCGAAGATACCCATCACCTCGGCCGTGCCACCGAAGGCAGCCGAACGAGAAGCCGCCAGCGATGTATTTCCCGTAGGTCTTGAGATCCGCGTTCACGCCGAACTGCACGCTGAGCCCTTTCGGTCCGAGGCGCGAACTCATCACCTCGTCCATGATTGCGACGGCTCCGACTGCTCGGGCTGCGTCGGCGAGCCCACGCAGAAACGCCGGATCAGCGGGGACGCAACCGGCGGAGCCGAGCAGTGGCTCAACGAGAACAGCGGCCAGATCCGACGCATGTTCGGCGATCACTGCCTTGCAGGCGTCCAGGTCGTTGAACCGGCCGACGACGATGGGGAACGGACACATTCCACGCGGCAGGGCCCGCGCCGAAGTACATCAGACCGCCGTGGTAGGCACCGTACATCACCATGATTTTGGTGCGGCCCGTATACATGCGCGCGGCCGTCATGGCCATGAGGTTGGCCTCGCTGCCGGAGTTGGTGAAGCGGACCAGATCGAGGTCGAAGCGCTCGCACATGAGGCGAGCCAGTTGTTGCTCGGTCGGATGGATGCCACCCACGCTCATGTTCACGTCAAGGGCCGCCATGGCCGCATCACGGGCGCGTCGGTCACTGTGGCCCAACAGGCCGGCGGTGTAGTCACCCAGCATGTCGACGTACTCGTGACCATCGGCGTCAACCAACACTGAGTCGTGGCCACGGACAAACGTGAGTGGAAACGGCGGGTGGTAGAAGAGGGTTCGCGTGTTGCCGCCCGGCAGGACTTCACGAGCGCTGTCGTGGAGCCGTCGGCTCTCGACGTTGCGGTCGGTGTAGTCGATGCGAGCCTTGGTAAGTGCGTCGTTCGAGGCGAGAGCAGTAGCCATGCCATATTCTGCCCCCTCATGACCACCTTCGCGTTCAAGACACCTCCACAGCACGGCACCTGGCAGGATTTCCTCGATGTGTGGCGAGCGGCCGATGACATCGAGGTGTTCGAGTCCGGATGGACGATGGACCACTTCTACCCCCTGACGCCGCCGATGGACGGTGACATCCACGAGAGTTGGACGATGCTCGCCGCGTTGGCGCAGGCTACGACGCGGTTGCGGCTGGGGTCGATGGTGAACGGGATGCACTTTCGTCATCCGGCGGTCACCGCCAACATGGCCGTGACGCTGGACCACATTTCGAATGGTCGGTTCGATCTTGGGCTCGGCACCGGGTGGTTCGAGTCCGAGGCCGCGGCCTACGGCATAGCGCTCGGCACCCGGAAGGAACGATCCGACCGTTTCGAGGAAGGCGTCGAAGTGATCGTGCGCCTCCTCACCCAGGACATGACCACATTCACCGGTGACTACTTCCAACTGGTTGATGCGCGCTGCAATCCGAAGCCGGTTCAGACGCCGATCCCCATCGTCATCGGCGGCACGGGTCCGAAGCGCACGCTGAAGGTGGTGGCGCGTTGGGCCGATATGTGGGACACCTTCCCCGAGTCGGTGGAGGGCTGGCAGGCGACCCGTTCCATTCTCGATGAGCACTGTGCCGCCATCGCCCGGAACCCGTTGGACATCCGATCGTCCATCCACCTGTCCTGGCCAGCAGACGCCGACCCAGCGGCCCTGGCAGCACAGGCTGCGCCATATCTGGGAATCGTCGATCTCGTCATTTTCTCCATGCGCGGCCCGTATCGCGTTGAGTTCTTGGAACCGCTGGCCAACGAGCTACGCAAACTCTGAGACCGTCCACGGGACTGGCACAAGATTTGGACAGTCCCGACGGCCGCAGCGAGAGGACGAAGTCGCTCGGGTCACCTCCAGCGCGTTCCACCGTGAAGTCGAGACCCGTCAGGGCCACCGGCGTCGCCCAGGTTCATTCGCGTTCGACGGCCCGGAGGAGTTTGCGCAGCAGGCCTTGCAGTTGTTCGCGTTCGAGGTCGTCGAGACCGTCGGTCAGTCGATGTTCGGTAGCGACATGTTGCGTCATCGCTTCATCCATGATCGCCAGACCGGCGTCGGTGAGGCGGACGAGGCTGCCACGACGATCGGTCGGGTTTGGTACCCGAGCCAGCCAACCTTTGCGTTCAAGCCGATCAAGCGCCGCGGTCATTCCTCCGGACGTCATCATTCGATGCTTGGCCAACTCGGTCGGGGTCAGCTCGTACGGCGCTCCGGCGCGGCGCAACGGCGCCAGCACCCCGTAGTCACCATCGTTGAGACCAAGCGGAACGAAGGTCGCCGAGTACTCCTGTTGGAACTGCGAGGCCAGCCGGATGATTCGCCCCGTGATCTGCTTCGCGCTCACATCCAGGTCCGGGCGTTGCTCATGCCATTGCTCAACAATCACGTCCACCGCGTCACCAGCTCCAGCTCCGGGCAAAGTATCTTGTCGCAAAGTATCTTGACGCATAGCTTCCTCTCATGTATCTTGATACAAAGATACACGAGAGCAAGGAGACTTCGCAATGACCACCCACCCAACATCCACCACCGGAAGCACGATCCTGCGGTTCGTGATCGGACTGCTCGGAGCAATCAGCGCGTTCGTCGCCATCAACGTCGCGTTCGGCGGCCTCGAAACGCTCGGCTGGCAAGGCCCAACCAAGTACTTCCAGATCACCGACCACGACGCCTACCTGCTGCGCGATAGCCATACCCGGTTCTACGGCGGCGTCTACCTCGCCCTCGCCGGGTTTCTGATCGTCGCGGCCACCAACCTGCACAAGTACCGCACCGGCCTGTACCTGGTGTTCGCTGCCATCTTCGCCGGCGGGCTCGCCCGCCTCACCCAGATGGAACCCGGCGTCACCTTCGGCAAAGACCTCACCCTGTCGAGCGTCATCGAACTCGTCGGCATGCCCGCCCTTGCCTTCACCGTCGCCTGCGCCACCCGCACACGCCGCACGATTCACGCCGCTGCCTCCGACCACTCGCTGGTCGCCGCTCAAGCCTGACTCCACATCACCAACCGAAAGGAACCTCAATGAGCACCACACTGCACACCCACGTCGATATTGAGATAGCCCGACCGGCCGACACGATCTGGAACGTCGTGACCGACTACGCCACCGACACGACCTGGCGTAAAGGGATCACGGAAATGGCTCCCGACCGTGACGGCCCTCCCGAACCCGGAACCAAGGTCCGCGAGGTGCTCCACCTCGCCGGACGCGACTACGTCACCGACACCACCGTCACTGATGTCGGCCCCGGCATGACCTATGCCTTCGACGGCAAGGGCACCAGCGGAAACGTTCGTGGGCGACGCACCGTCACCCCCACGGCCGCGACCAGTGCGGTCTTCAGCTACGACATCGAACTCGAACCCGAAAGCATCCCCCGCTCGGCGCGACCAGTACTGCGCTGGTGGCTGCAACGCAGCCTGCAACGCGACCTCGCCACCCTCCGCTCGATGCTGGAAACAACCCCATGACCACCACCCCATCGGGTTTCGGCGGGGTGCGCCGCAGTGACATCGCCGTCACCGCGGTCGCCCCCGCCGCATGGGGCCTCACCTACCTCACGACCACCGAATTTCTCCCACCCGACCGACCCCTCCTCGCCGGCACCCTGCGAGCACTCCCGGCCGGGCTCATGCTGGCCGTGCTCGCACCCCACCGACCACGCGGCGCCTGGTGGTGGAAGGCCACCATTCTCGGCGCACTCAACATCGGGGCGTTCTTCGCTCTACTGTTCGCCGCGGCCTACCGGCTCCCCGGCGGTGTCGCCGCAACCCTCGGCGCCATCCAACCACTCATCGCCGCCGGGCTCGCCACCACACTGCTGCGAGAGCGACTCCGACCCCCCACCCTCATCGCCGCGGCCGTCGGCATCGCCGGTGTCTCCCTGCTCGTCCTGCGATCCAATGCCAAACTCGATGCAGTCGGCATCATCGCCGGGCTCACAGCCGCAGCATCAATGGCCACCGGTGTCGTGCTCACCAAACGATGGGGCCGGCCCGTCCCACTCACCACCTTCACCTCCTGGCAACTCATCGCCGGGGGCCTAATGCTTGCGCCCATCGCCATGCTCGCCGAAGGACTCCCAACAGCGCTCAGCACCCGCAACCTGATCGGCTACACCTGGCTTGCCACTGGCGGCACTGCCCTCGCCTACTACATCTGGTTCCGGGGCATCGCCAAACTCCCCATTCGTCAAGTGTCACTCCTCGGCCTCACCAGCCCCATCGTCGCCACCCTCGCCGGATGGCTCGCCCTGCACCAACAACTCACCACCACCCAGATGGTTGGCGGCATGCTCGTGCTCACCGCGCTCTGGATCGGCCAACGACCAGAAACCACCGGGGATCAACACCGCGCTGGGCAGTTCGCCTCCACATCTACGAAGTTCGAGCACGCCGACCAGGATTACGCTGCAACCGAGGCCTACCCATGAAACCCATTGTCACCGTCACCGGACTCGACCACATCGTGCTGCACTGTGCCGACATCGAGACCACGCTCACCTGGTACATCAACAACCTCGGACTCACCCCGGTCCGAGTCGACGAATGGCGAAACGGCGCCGCCCCATTCCCATCCCTGCGCGTCGACCCCACCACAATTATCGACCTCATCCCCGGTACGACACCAGCAGGCCGGCTCGACCACATCTGCTTCACCATCACCCCGACCGACCTCGCGGCCGTCCGTGCCGCCGGCACCATCCACATCGCCGAACCACCCGCCGAACGATACGGCGCGCAAGGCCACGGCACCTCCATCTACACCCACGACCCCGACGGCACCACCATCGAACTTCGCCACTATGGTCGGGACAGGAAGTTCTAGGGTTGGGGTATGGGGAAGAGCGAGGTTGTGACCGGGGCCGATCGACTGGTGGAGGCGCTGGTGGCGCTCGGGGTTGACGTGGTGTTCGGCCTGCCCGGCGTGCACAACTTGTCGATTTGGGAAGCTATCGCCAGGACCGACATCCGTCTCGTCGGCGTACGCCATGAGCAGACCGCGGCGTACGCGGCTGATGGCTACGCCCGAGCGACGGGCAAACTTGGCGTAGCGCTGGTCACGACCGGACCTGGCGCGGCGAACACCGTGACGGCAACGGGTGAGGCGTGGACCGTGGGCAGTCCGATCATGATCATTGCGACCGACATTCCGACCACCATTCGGCAGCCCGGCGTGTTCCGTGGTGTACTGCACGAGTGCCGCGATCAGGCCGCCATGTTCGGTCCGGTCGTGAAGTATGCGCACACGTGCGAGTCGGCTGACGGTGTCGGTGGAGACGTACTGCATGTCGCCGGGATCGCGCTCGGCGGGTCGCCCGGCCCGGTGTACCTCGGCGTTCCCATAGACACGCTCACCGGCGCTGCGCCATCGGCCTTGCCACCAGCCACGTACGAAGCGACGTCGCGGAAAGGTCGAGGGCTCGCCGTCAACGTCAAGGATCGGGCAGCGGCCATCGCCATCCTCAAGAGCGCGCCGCGGCCACTGATCTGGGCGGGCGGCGGATCGATCGCGTCCGGTGCATCGGCTGCGGTCCAGGCGCTGGCCGAACGGCTCGACGCGCCGGTGCTCACCACCTACGGCGGCAAGGGCATCCTGCCGTCGTCTCACCCGCTTGTGGTCAATGCTTCGGTGCTGGTGAAGGATGTCGAAGCACTGTGGGATCAAGCTGACGTGGTCATCGCCATCGGCACCGACTTCGACGCAATGATGACCCGGGGCTGGGGGCTCAAACAACCCACCGAACTGTTGGTCATCAACATCGATGCCGACGACGCGTCAAAGAACTACACGCCGACGCTCGTGCTCGAAGGCGACGCCCGAACCATCATCGAAGAGCTTCTTCCCGACATCGAACAGCGTGATGGTCGTCAGTTCGTGGTGGATGAATTGCGCGCCATCGAGGACAAAGTCTGGTCCCAGATTCGGGCGGAGAGTCCCGACGCGGCCGACATGCTTGACACGCTGCACAGTGTTTTGCCCGACGACGGCATCCTCATCGTCGATATGTGCGTGGCGGGCTACTGGTCGGGCGGATTTCACCGTGTCTCCGGCCCACGAAAGTTCGCATATCCGGTCGGCTGGGGAACGCTCGGATTCGGCTTCCCCGCCTCGCTCGGCAGCGCGGCCGCCGATGTCGGCCCCGTCGTAGCGCTGGTCGGTGACGGTGGCTTCCTCTATGCATGCGGCGATCTCGCCACGATGGCGCAGGAGCAACTGCCCGTCACGCTCGTCATCATCGACGACGGCGGTTACGGCATGCTGCGCTTCGGCCAGATTCATGCCGGCCTTGAAACACGCGGCGTCGATTTGCTGACGCCCGACTTCGACATGATGGTGCGAGCCTTTGGTCTGCCCGTCACCACCATGGTCGGCTTCGGTCAGCCCTTCGCCGACGCGCTCGCGGCCGGCATCGCCAGCGCCACGCCCAACGTGATCGTGGTGAAAGCCAAGATGATGCCACCGCCCACAACGTCGGTGCGATGGGTACCCGCCGTCGAGCGGACGTGAGCCGAGGCTAGATGATGGCGCGCTCGGGGATGGGTTCGTTGCGGGTGATGCGCTCGTAGTGGAAGGGTCGCATGTCGAAGGTGCGGTATTCGCCGTAGGTCAGCCACTCGGCGGTGGCCCGTCCCATGGCCGGTGATTGCTGGAGACCGTGGCCTGAGAAGCCGTTGAGGAACAGGAAGTTGTCCACCTGTGGGTGAGGGCCAGTGATGGCGTTCTGGTCGAGCACGTTGTAGTCGTACTGACCGGCAAATTTGCTGATTACCTTGATGGCGTCGAACTGCGGAATACGGGTGGCGATGGTGGGCCACACCTCGTCCTCCCACATGTCGAGGTCCATCACGAAGTCGTCAGGATCGACGGCGTTATCGACCTCGGGATGACCGCCGGCCATATAGGTGCCGCCACCATTTTCCCGAACGTGAACACCGGTCGGGTCGATGGTGAGTGGCAGGTCCTGGCCAAGCGGATGCTCTGCCTCGAAGATCCAGCTGAACCGCTTGCGGGGCTCGATGGGAATGTCGATTCCGGCCATGCGTGCGGTGCGCGCCGCCCGTGTGCCCGAGGCGTTCACTACATGGCCACACGCAATGATTTCGCCCGACGCCAACGTGACGCTGGCAACGCGGGTGCCAGCTTTGGTGAGTGCCACCACCTCATTGGTGACGTATTCGGTGCCGCGTTCGCGAGCGATGCGCCGACACCAGTCAAAAACGGCGGTGCCGTCGAAGTAGCCCTCGTTCTGTCGGTTGATACTGCCGAGCACGAGGTCGTCGACGAAGTAGAACGGGTAACGCTCTTGAATCTCGGCCGGGGTGAGCAGTTCGGTCTTGGCGCCGGCGGCCAACTGCACAACCTGGTTGTCTCGCAACAGGCCGGCGAAGTCTTCGTTATCGGCCATGTACATGTAGCCGAAGCTGCGGATATCGAGATCGGGAACCCGCTCGTCGCCGCCCATGTAGGCACGAAGGTTCTTCACGAAGTCGGCGCCAAACTGCGAAATGCGTACATTCAGTTCCATGGAGAACTGCTGGCGCATGCACGAGGTGGACAGCATGGTGGCTGCCTTCTCGTAGGTCGGGTCCTTCTCGACAACGAGCACGGTGCCGGTGAAGTCGGGGTTCTCGGAGAGGAACCATGCCGTGGAGGACCCCATGATGGCCCCACCGATGATGACGACGTCGTACGACGACCGTGTTGGCGTTGCGGACAGGGGCAGCATCAGAACGTTTCTCCTCGACGGGCCCGGGCGACCACGTCATCAATCTCGGCTTGGGTCATGTTGTACACCGTTCGAGCAGCTTCTGCACTTATGTAGCCGAGCGCCAGATCGCGACACGCCATCGCGTGAGGGCGTTCGGCCGTCGAGCCGTAGCCAGCCCCACCGGGGAAGGCCATCATCACCTTTCGGCCGTGGGGCACGAACTGCTTGCCCTTGCCCTTCATGGGCGTGCCGTCGTCCTGCCCGATGATGGTGGGCGCTCCGGGTTGACCACCGCGTCGGCCGAGTGCCGGGAACTTCACGCGGTCGAACATGGCCTGCAGATCGAACTCGTGGCCTTCACAGGCACCGACGTCCATGAACTGACCAAGCCCGCCACGGCAACGACCGGCACCGCCCGAGTCGGGCCGGAGTTCTTTGCGCCAGATGATGACCGGGCCGACCTGCTCGGTGGCTTCGACGGGCATGGTCATCACGCCGGACGGGAACGCGGTGGCGTTCATGCCGTCGAGCGTTGGTCGTGCACCCGAGCCGCCCGAGTTGAACGTGAGTACCTCGGCTCGCACGGTGCCGGCTGGTGCCGGTTTGATCGGTGCGGGGGCGAAGCGACACCTGGAAGTTGCAGATCGATCCGGCCCCTTCGGCCGGCACGGTGTCCGGCAACAGCTGATCGAGAGCTCCGTAGACGGTGTCGGGCAGCATGTGGCCAATCACGTGGCGCAGGGCTACCGGTGCGGGGTGCACGGCGTTGAGGATGGAGTTGACGGGTGCCACCACTTCGAAGGGCGCGAGGCTGGCCGTGTTGTTCGGGATGTCTGGCGCGATGGCGCATTTCAACGCGTAACACGAGTAGGCCTTGGTGTAGACCAAAGGCACGTTGATGCCCTTCTTGTCGAGGCCAGATGTGCCGGTCCAATCGCACAGCACGCGATCGTGTTCGAATCGACACGCGCACCTTCAGGTCGATCGGCGTGTCGTAGCCGTCGATACGCATGTGGCCATCGGCCACACCGGGCTGCAGTGCGTTGATCCGAACGAGTGTTGCGTTACGTGAGTTGGTGAGGATGAAATCGGAGATGCCGGTGAGATCGGCGAGCGCGAATTCGTTCATCATGTCCATCAGGCGACGATGCCCAATGGTGTTGCAGGTGGTGAGGGCGAAGAGGTCACCAATGATCTGTTCGGGCTCTCGCACGTTGCCACGGATGATGTGGATGAGGGTCGGGTTCACCTCGCCACGGTCGGCGAACTTCATGATGGGGACATACAGGCCCTCCTCGTAGATCGAGTTGGCATCGGCGCCGAAGCCGCGTCCGCCGATGTCGACAACATGCGCGGTGCAGGCGAAGAAACCCACGAGCTGACTGTGATGGAACGATGGCGTGACGACGGTGAAGTCGTGCAGGTGGCCGGTGCCCTCCCACGGATCGTTGGTGATGTACACGTCGCCTTCGTGGATGTTGTCTCGACCGATGCGGCGAATGAAGTGCGGCACCGAGTCGGCCATGGCGTTGATATGGCCAGGCGTACCGGTGACCGCTTGGGCCAGCATCTCGCCCCGGTCGTTATAGACACCAGCCGAAAGGTCGCCGGCCTCACGAACGGACGTGGAGAACGCCGTGCGAATGAGTGCCTGCGCCTGTTCTTCCACCACCGAGATCAGCCGGTTCCACATCACCTGATAGCCAACGGTGGAGACACTGCCCGTTTGTGCCTGCGTGGCTCTGGCCGTCATATCGAGCGTGCCATCGGCCTGAGCGATGAGCGCTCGGCTGGCAGGAACCACGACGGTCGTTTCATCCTCGGTGACCACTGCTGGGCCTTCGAGGTGCGTGCCCGGGGAGAAGTCCTGGCGAAGTGTGACGGCCGCTTCGGTGAGCTTGCCGAGACCGGGGTCGAAGAGTTGGCGCTGGCTGACGACTTCGGCGGTTGTGGTCCGGGCGGCGGACTCAATCGCTTTGACCGTCGGCGGGGGAGTGAAGGCGTTGACCGACCAGACGGTGATCTCGGCTTGCATGCCATCGACGGTGCGTCCGAAGAGCTTGGCGTAGTCCTCCTCGAACAACTTCAGAAACGTGTCGGCATCGGGATAGGCAACCTGTTCTGCGGTGAGGCGAACAGGAATCTCCCAGCCCTGCCCTGCGTAACGGACATATACCTTGTGCTCCGTACTCATGTCGGCGTCGGCGTCACATGAGCGAACAAAGCCGCGAGCCTCAACCTCCATCTCGGCGAAGAGTCGCTTCACCGCGTCGGCATCAAACGCGCTGATGCGCATGAACACCGATCGGTTCGCTTCGAAACTGAAGGGCGCTCGCAGGAATCCGATGGCCGAACCGACGCCGGCTCCGACCGGGATGAGACAGCGGTCGATGCCGAGCTTTTCGCACAGGCGTCCGGCGTGCAGCGGCGCGGCGCCACCGAACGCGATCATGGTGTACTCGCTGAGGTCTTCCCCGTTCTCCACTGCGTGCACCCGGGCGGCGTTTGCCATGTTTTCGTCGACCATCTCAGCCACACCCCAGGCTGCTTCCAGCGCATCCATACCGAGTTTGTCGCCGAGGTGGGCGCTGAGCGCCTTTTCGGCATCGTGGGGGTGAAGCGCGATGGTGCCGCCGGCGAAGTTGTTTGGGTCGAGCCTGCCGAGCACGAGGTCGGCATCGGTGACGGCGGGCCGTTCGCCGCCCTGGCCGTAACACGCGGGGCCGGGTTCGGAACCAGCGCTTTCCGGCCCGACACGAATCTGGTTGAGCGCGTCCACATGGGCCAGACTGCCGCCACCCGCGCCGATCTCCACCATGTCGATGACCGGTATGGAGATCGGCATGCCCGACCCCTTCTTGAACCGGTAGGCCCGCGCCGCCTCAAACACACGCGCCGTCTTGGGTGCACGATTCTTGATGAGACAGATCTTGGCGGTGGTGCCGCCCATGTCGAAGCTGAGCACCTTCTCCAAGCCGTGCCGCGCTGCGATGTCGGCGGCGAAAACCGCACCGCCAGCAGGACCGGATTCAACAAGTCGCACGGGGAACTCGGCTGCGCTCTCGATGCTGATGATGCCGCCGCCCGAATGCATCAGGAAGATCGGACAGTTCGCGCCCTCGGCCGCCAGCCGACCTGCCAGCCGGTCGAGGTAGGTCTTCATCAGCGGCTTGATATAGGCATTGGCGATGGTGGTGTTGAAGCGCTCGTACTCGCGCATTTGCGGCGACACCTCCGACGACAGCGAGATCATCACACCGGGCAGCTTTTCGATCAGCACATCGCGGATCATGCGCTCGTGCGAATCGTTCACGTACGAGTGCAGAAGGCCAACGGCGATGCTCTCGTACTCGGCTTCGGCCAGCTCGTCGGCGAGCCGTTCGACCTCGGTCCGATCAAGCGGGATGAGCACTCGCCCAGTTGCCTCTACTCGTTCGTTCACGACGTACCGACGGTTTCGGGCCAGCAGTGGTTCGGGCAGCGAGAGGTTCAGGTCATAGAGCTCGAAGCGGCTCTCGGTACGCATTTCGATGACGTCACGAAAGCCGTTGGTGGTGATGAGTGCCGTCTTGGCGCCGCGCCGTTCGATCAGCGCATTGGTCGCGAGGGTCGTGCCGTGAATGATCTGCGAAATGAACGACGGCTGTACGCCGGCCTTTGCGCAGACGCGATGCAGGCCTTCGACAATGGCGTCCTCGGGCGCGGCGTAGGTGGTGAGCACCTTCGTGGAGAACATGCCATGCTCGGTCTCAAGCACGAGATCCGTAAAGGTGCCGCCGATATCCACGCCCAGCCGACCGGTCATCAAGCCTCCCACAATCGATGTCTTCTCAGGATACGATCCCATCAAAGGAAGTCATGCCTCGTCTTGAAGGAAAAGTTGCTGTTGTGTTCGGTGCCGCTCGCGGCATCGGGCGCGAAATCGTCCGACAGTTCGTGGCCGAAGGCGCGTTCGTGCACGCAGCGGATCTGCTCTCGCTTGAGCCAGGTAACGAGCCCGAGTCGTCTTTGCGGTCGGCCATCGTGGATGCTTCCGACCCTGGAGCGGTCACTTCGTTTCTGGACGGGGTGATGGCGCATTCCGGCCATGTCGACATCTTGGTGAACAACGTCGGTATCCACTTGCCGAAGTCGGTCGTGGACAGTACGCCCGAAGAGTTCGATCGCATCTTCGCCGCTAACGTGAAGCCGGCCTATCTTGCCTGTCGCTATCTGTTGCCGTCGATGTTGGCGCGAGGGCGAGGCAGCATCATCAACACCGCATCCAATGGCGGCGTGATGGGCCGACCGGGTGACCCGCTGTACAACGCGTCGAAGCACGCTGTGGTCGGCCTCACCAAGTCACTCGCGGTCGCGTACGCGCAGCAGGGCGTGCGTGTGAATGCCGTGTGTCCAGGTGCCATCGATACGCCCATGCTGCGTGCCAGTGTTTCCGGCTCGGGCACGCATGACGAGATGGTCCGCCAGTTCGTCGCCAACACACCAATGGCGCGCGTCGCTCATGCGAGCGAAGTTGCTGCAGCTGTCGTGTTTCTCGCGTCGGATGAGAGCCCGTTCATCAACGGCGTTGCCCTCCCGATCGACGGTGCCAAGAGCGCTGGTCAGCTGACCCCCGATCGTTACCGAACCGACTTCGCCATCAACACCTCCTACGACTGAGGTGGCCGTTGCGGTGCGTCTGCGCGGGGTCCTTGCCGCCGGGCGGTTAGCCGGCTCGGGCGAAGGGTGGGGGGTGGGTCATGCGGGTGCCGTCGGGCAGGGTGATGGTGAGGTAGCGGTTGGTGGGGTTGAGACTGAGGTGCCAGCCGCCTTCGTGCACGTAGTGATGGTGGCGACTGCATAGGGGGATCAGGTTGGCGATGTCTGTTGGGCCCGTGGTGTTTGCCCCAGTAGGCAATGTGATGGGGTTGACAATCGTGCGCGGCGACGGTGCAACCGTGTATGGCGCAGGTGGCGTACATGACTTGCAGGGCGCGTCGTTGGTGGGCGTTGGCGACACGCTGCGATCGGCCAAGGTCAAGTACGACCCCGTCGGCACCGAGTACGGCCGGGATGATGTTGGCCATGCACGCCATGCGTCGAATGGTTTCGACCGGGAGCTCGACACCGCTTTCGATATCGATGCGACTGTTCGTGTGGACGCCGTTCATCAGTGTTTCAAGGTCGATGACAACGACGAGATCGGCACGATTCGACGATGACGCTCCGCCGGTTTCGTTTTCGGTGAGGTTGAGGAGGGCGAGGGCGCGGAGGTGGTCTTGTTTGCGGTCGTCGGTTGGGCAGGTGTCGGGGATCTTGTCGTGGAAGAGTGCTTCGACCTTGCGTCGTACTCGGCCGGTGAACGTGGCCCCTGATTCGGGGTCGAGTTCGCCGTGGATGTGGAGCATGCCGGAGTTCTTGTCGAGCCACCAGCGTAGGTAGATGTTGCGGCGTTGGCGTTCGAGCCGGGTGATGCCATCATCGCCGGAGAGTTGCCGGGCACGTTGCTGCAGCAGTTTCGTGAGTTCTTCTGGTGTGGAACGCGACGCAACGGTTCGGATCCATTCGGCCTCGCGAGCGAGCCGGGTGCGTTCGTCAGGTTCGAGCCGTGCGAGGGCTTGGGCGACGGCATCAACATGATCAGGAGTAATGGCCCCGGTGGAGAGCCCTTCGCCCAGTGTGGGCATCTGGTTGGTGACCTTTGCTCGTCGAGCAGCAGCCGACGCGTTACGGCGCGACGTACGCGCAGCAAGGCTGGCGACCGTGTCAGGATCGATCGACGTATCGGCATCGGCCAGGGCCTGCAGGCGGTTCAGAGCAGCAAGCCGCACGCTTTCGACCCACGATGCGAGGTGGCTGCAGTCCTGCAACGCGACCTCCACGACATGGCGCGGCGCATCGCGTAAACGTGCCCTCGGCGGCACGCATTCGGGCGAATCTGTTGTCGACAGCCGATGGGTCGGACACCTGCAAACCTCCTCACCGACAACCTACAGAAGGGGTGTTACAGAGTTCGTTGCACGAGTAAATCCCTCGACACATCTCGTCATGACCAGTTCATACTGGGAAACGAAACGACGACCGAAAGTGCAGTGCGATGGAATGGTTCAGCCCGAAGGTAGCCGCGTGGCCGGTGGAGTTTGATGAGCAGACCAAGGCCCAGGCCCATCGGTTGGCGCGCCTGCCGATCGTGCCTTCACACCTCGCGCTCATGCCCGACGCGCACCTTGGCAAGGGTGCAACGGTTGGTTCGGTATTGCCGACGCTCGGCGCCGTCGTTCCGGCTGCAGTCGGCGTCGATCTCGGTTGCGGCATGATTGCGGTGCGTACGGATTTGTTGGCCAAGCATCTTCCCGACAACCTCAACTGCATGGTCGAGGCGTTTGCGGAATCGTGCCCGGCCGGAGTCGGTGTCGGTCACGTAGAAGCGACCAAGGCCTCGCATCGTTGGCACGACGTCCATGGCATGCCGGCCGCGCTCAGTACCAACCAGAAGGTGAAGTCGCTCAAGCAGTTCGGAACACTCGGGTCTGGCAATCACTTTGCCGAGCTGTGTCTCGATGACTACTCAACTCGATTCCCGGGTGAGGCCGACCGCGTCTGGGTCGTGCTGCATTCGGGCAGCCGAGGTATCGGCAACGAGTTGGCGTCGGGTCATATCCGTGCTGCCAAGCGGGACTTTGTCGACCTGGTCACCGGGTATCGGTTGGAGGAGCAGGACCAGGCGTGGCTGCAGGAAGGCACGCCCGGTTTCGATGCCTACATTGCCGACATGCTGTGGGCGCAGGGCTATGCGCTCGGCTCTCGTGAGGCCATGATGGACGCCGCGCTCAAGCGCATCTTTGCCATTGTCGGCAAGGGTCGTGAAGTGCAGCGCATCAACTGTCACCACAACTTCTGCCAGCAGGAAACCCACGTCATCGACGGCGTCGAGAAGTCGGTCTGGCTGACTCGAAAGGGTGCCATCAAGGCCGGTGTTGGCGACCTTGGCGTCATCCCCGGTTCGATGGGTGCTGCCACGCACATCGTGGAGGGGCTCGGCAATCCGCTGTCGTACAACTCGTGCTCGCACGGGGCTGGCCGACGGATGAGCCGAACGGCCGCAAAGCGTCAGTACACGGTTGCCGACCTGAAGCGTCAGATGAAGGGTCGGGCATGGCTCGACGATCACGCAGCCGCGTTGATCGATGAGATTCCGTCCAGCTACAAGAACATCGACAAGGTGATGGAAGCCCAGACCGACCTCGTGAAGACCCAGGTCATCCTGCGTCAGGTCGCCAACTTCAAAGGCCAGTAGCTCCCAGCTTTCGACATTCGGCGTTGTCTATCGACGTCGGATGCCGAAAATTGGCGCGGGAGGCTGCGTGTGTGGAACGGCGTCCGGTCGGGCAGACTGGCTCTTGCGAAATCCTTCGACTTTCTTGGATTGGCTGTCCATGCCCAAGCGGCTCGGTGACGTCAAAAGAGGTGTGATGACCACTGTGGACGCGCCCCGACAGTCGGGGCAGGCCGAACGGTGGGATCGGTATGCGGCAGAACTGCTGCGGTACGCCACGCTGCTTGTCGGCCCGAATGACGCAGCCGATGTCGTGTCAATCACTTTCGCCAAGTTCGAGCGGTCGAGTCGCCCGGAGATGGAACATGAGCGCGCGTATCTGTTTCGAGCCGTCACCAACACGGCACTTGATCAGATGCGGAGTCGACAGCGGCGACAGGTTCGTGACCTGCACGCGGTCCTACCGGCAGTCTCGCCACCGCATGAAAGTCAACTCGACATTCGTCGAGCCGTTGCCGCTCTGAGCGTGAAGCAACGATCGGTGGTCTACTTCACCTATTGGGAAGACTTGGACGCCAGCCAGATTGGAACGCTGCTCGGCATAACCCCCGACAGCGTTCGCCGTCACCTCGCCCGCGCTCGAGTGCACTTACGGAAGGCGTTGCGATGACGGAACCACTCGACGACAACCTCCGTTCGGCTCTTGGCGACATTCTCGATCTGGCACCGTCGCCGCACGTGGCCAAGGCCGACGCGTCGGTTGCCAGGATGAATGAACGCCCGCATCGTCGGCCGCGAGCCGTGGCGTTGCTGTCGGTGATTGCTGCGCTGCTGCTGGTTGGCATCGGAGCCGGTCTAACCAGCCTCGCCCGCCAGCCCGCACAGATTCGCACGGGCGAGCCCTCGGTCACCTCGGTCACGTCCGTGACGTCGGTGACGGTGCCGTCGGTGTCCGTCGCTGCACCGACCAGTCTGGTCGAGGCGCCTGCGACTGCCGCCGCGTCCCGATCGGTTCAACCGACGCGAAGGACGGTCACCATTCTGATCTGGGTGCTTCTCGGCGTGGTGCTGCTTGCCGTCGAAATGCATCACTTGGCCTTCTTCGCCATGTTCGGTGCCATTGGCGCGCTGGCGGCGGCGCTCACGGCGGTGTTCGCGCCGACGGCCATTCCGCTGCAGATTTTGGTGGCCATCATGGTCGCAGCAGTCGGTCTGGTCGCCGTGCGACCGCACATGAGTCGCGCCTTTCGCGCGCCGGGGCCCTGGTCTGGTGATCGGCGGTGTGCACGGTGGCCTCGTTGGCGCGAAGGGCATAACGACCGATGAAGTAGGGCCACTGCCGGGTGGCCACGTGCGGCTCCTCGGCGAGAACTGGCTGGCGGCGACGGCCACCTTCAGCCCGTCCATTCCGCCCGCTACTCACGTGATTGTCACCGCTGTTGTCGGAACCACGCTCACCGTCACACCCGCTTATGAGGAGTACGAATGATTGCCATCAGTCCCGTTGCCATTGTCAGTCTTGTTCTCGCGGTTTTGATCGCCGCAGTGTTGCTGTTCATGCTTCGAAAGATGGTGAACATCGTGCAGCAGGGCGAGGTCGGCGTGGTGAAACGTCTCGGTGAGTACCGCAAGACGCATGAACCCGGACTGGTCATCATTGCGCCGTTCATCGATGACTTGAAGCGGGTGGACATGCGCGAAATCCCCGTGCCCGGAGACCGTCAGGAGGTCATCACCAAGGACAACGTGGTCGTGACGGTAAACGCCACGATCTTCACCCAGATCGTCGACGCCAAGCAGGCGCTGTTCAGCGTGGCCAACTTCGACATCGCCATCGATGCCCTCGCTCGTACCGCGTTGCGTTCGGTCATCGGCACCCTGTCGCTCGACGAGGCGCTGTCGGAGCGCGAGCGGATCAACACCGACGTGCAACTGCAGATGGAAGCGGTCACCGACAAGTGGGGCATCCGCATCGCCCGCATCGAAATTGTGGAGATCACGCCGCCGCCGAAAATCCTCGAAGCTCTCGCGCTGCAGAAGCAGGCCGATCAGGAGAAGCGAGCCAAGATCCTCCAGTCGGAGGGAAACCAGCAGTCCGCCATCAACATTGCCGACGGTGCAGCCAAGGCCGCGATCCGCGCTGCCGAGGGTGAGCGGGAGGCGGCCATCCTTCGGGCCGAAGGCAACCGGCAGGCCTACATCCTCGAAGCCGAAGGCAAGGCCCAGGCCATCGCCAGTGTCTACGACGCGATCGAGAAAGCCAACCCGAGTCCCTCGCTCATAGCAATTCTGCAACTCGAGACATTGACCAAATTCGCCGAGAGCGACAACTCCACAATTGTAGTTCCCTTCGAAAGTGCCGGGCTGATGGGCGCGGCCCAAGCGCTGAAGTCGGTGATGGCGTCGGTCCCAGGTGAGTAGCAGCATCGCTTTCATTACACTGGGCTGATGGCCAAACTTTCTCTCGAACTTGAAGGTGTCTACACGCCAATCGTCGCGCCGATGCACGCAAATGGTGACCTGGATCTCGATGGCTTTGCCAAGGTGATCGAGTTCTGCCTCGCCGGTGGCGTGCGTGGTCTGGTCGCCAACGGCACCACGGGCGAGTACTACGCGCTCAGCACCGACGAGCGCACGCAACTCGCTCGTAAAGCGATCGAGGTTGCCGCCGGCCGGGCCCAAATGGTGGCCGGGTGCAATGCCGGTTCCACCCGTGAGGTGATCGCTCACGGCCTCATCGCCCGTGACCTCGGGTACGACGCGCTCATGCTGGCCGCCCCCTACACGTCGCTGCCGACACAACGTGAGCTGGCCGCTCACTACGCCGCAGTGGCCAGTGAAGTCGGCCTGCCGATCATTTTGTACAACTACCCGGCCCGCGCCGGCATCGAGATCGGGTTCGAGTGCCTGGATGCGGTCGCCGACATCCCTGAGATAGTCGGTATCAAGGAGTCGAGCGGAGACTTCTCCCGTTTCCTGGCCATGCGCAAGCGTTATGCGGGCAAGATCGAGATCATGTGCGGCTCAGATGACCAGGCCGTCGACTACTTCGTGTGGGGCGTGCGCAGCTGGCTGGCGGGCACCTCCAACGTGCTGCCCAAACATCACGTGATGCTGCTCAACGCGGCGCGCCGCGGTGATCATGCCGAAGCCGTTCGCATCTTCGACGGCATGCTGCCGTGGGTGCAAAACATGGAGAGCGGTTCGTACAACCAGAAGGCCAAGCTCGGGCTCGGCCATCAGGGGATCCAGTGCGGCGACGTGCGCCAGCCGCTGTTGCCGCTGCTGGACGATGTTGCCGCTGAAACACTGCGGGTGCTCGACCAAGCCCTCGCGCTTGATCTCGGCTGATGCGACAGACCCGCACGCTCACGGCCGTCGAGGCCCACGCGGAGGGGGAGCAGGGCACCTGCTATCTCGGGAGCGTTTTCGAGATTCCCGGTGCCACCATGCGCGAGAAGTTGCACTATGTGAATGAGGTGGACGATTCCATCCGCCGTTACCTTGCGTTCGAACCGCGGGGTCGTCCGCAGGCCAGCGCCAACCTGGTCTTTCCCTCCAACGATCCCGAAGCCGATGCAGGGTTCATCATCCTGCAGGCCGATCGCGCTCACGCGATGAGCGGGTCGAACACCATCTGCGTGGTGACGGCGCTCCTCGAAACGGGCGTGGTGCCCATGACCGAACCCGAAACGACCGTGGTGCTCGAGACCGCGGCCGGTCTGGTACGCGTGAAAGCCACGTGCCACGACGGACGTTGCGAACGGGTCACGCTGCAGGGCGTTCCGTCGTTTGTGGAAGCGCTCGACGTGCCGCTCGACGTGCCCGGTATCGGTCGCGTCATGGTGGACGTTGCCTACGGAGGTTGCTACTACGTGCTGGTGGATTCCAAGCAACTCGGTGTCACCCTCAACCGGGGGTCGGCCCGAGACGTGGTGGAAGCAGCGGAACTGGTATCGGCTGCGGCTCGCAAAGAGATCAGTGTGAAGCACCCGGAGGTGCCCGAGATCGACTTCATCTCCTACGTGATGGTCACCGGTGATGATGACCCGGCCAACGGTTCGTTGCGGGGCGCCACCGTGTTGAGCGGTCGAGTTGATCGGTCGCCGTGCGGTACCGGAAACTCGGCTCGCCTCGCGGTCATGTCGGCCCGCGGCCAGGCCGCGGTGGGTCAACAGTTCGTGGCTCGATCATTGATTGACAGTGAGTTCAACGTGAGCATTCTGAGCGACATCACCGTTGCTGGCCGGCCGGCGGTGGTGCCGTCGATTTCCGGTCGTGGCTGGGTGGTGGGCACGCGCACCTCGGCCGTTGACCCCAGCGATCCGTACCAGACCGGCTTTGTGCTCTCCGATGTGTGGGGCCGCGAAATCGGCGGCTCGTAGCGTTAGCGGTTCGGGTGGAACGGCGTGAGGTCGGCTGAGGCGTGGCCGTTTACCAAGAGCTCGCTGACGGCGTGGCCGGTGACGGGCGACAGCGTAAGGCCGAACATGCCGTGACCCGTTGCGAGCGTCAGGTTCTGCCAGCCCTTTGGCCTGCCGATGAACGGTTTGCCGTCGGCGGTCATGGGGCGGCAACCGGCCCATGTACCGGTGCGCTTTTCCCAGTCGAGGTTTACGAACTTGCGCATCGAGCTGATGATGGCATCGACCCGTCGTCCGTCGAACTTGGGGTTGTCGCCTGCGAACTCCATGGTGCCGCCAAGACGAATCTGATCGTCAAAGGGCGTGGACGCCGCGTGAGCTTCCTCGAAAATGACGGGGGAGTCGAGGCCCGGGTCCTTCGGCAGGGCAACGTTGTAGCCCTGGCCCGAGATGACCGGAATGCGTAGCCCAAGCATCTTGCCCATAGCCCGACTACCACTGCCTACGGCCAGCACGAACTCGCCGCCGGTGACACTGCCCTGCGCGGTCTTCACCGCGCCAACCCGGCCATTGCCGTACTCGAACGAGCGGATCGGAGCATCCTCGATGATGCGCACCCCACACGATCGAATGACATCGATCATGGTGTCGACGTAGCGGCGAGGATCGATGGAGCGGTCTGCTTCCATGACGAACCCGGCGTTGATGTGATCGGTGAGCGCGGGCACGACCTTGCGCAGCTCATCTCCGCCGAGCATCTTGAGCGTGGGGTAGCCGATCATTTCGGACATCGGCGACATGATGTCGCCCCAGTGCTTGGCCAGTGACTCATCGTGGAACGGAACGACTAGGCCCTTGCCCTGCGTGAGGTCGATGCCGGCGGCGGTCATCTGCTCCATCAACTGCAGCATCGGCCGATTGAAGTTCACCAACTCGGTGCTGGTCCTGCGGTGAATAGCAGCCGTCGACCGTGACGCGAACTTCACGAACCACGGGAGCAGCGACGGGAGCTTGGTCGGGTCGACGCGCAGGGCACGGGTGGGATCCTTCAACGACTTGAAGGCGGCCGGAATGGCCGTTGGATTGGCCAGCGGCTCCAGGATGGAACCGCACATGTAGCCGGCGTTGCCGCGGGCCGCTCCTCCACCCAACTTGCCGTGGTCGATGATGGTGACCTCGGCGCCCAGTTCGGTAAGGAAGAAGGCGGTCGACAGGCCGATGAGCCCGCCACCGATGATGACAACAGACTTGGTCATAGCAAACCTCGTGATCGGGCGACTTGTTGGGCAATGGCGAGGTCCTGCACAGCCAAGCCGACACTTTTGAACAGCGTGATTTCTCCGGTGGTGGCACGTGCAACGTTTCCGGCGGCGAGATCGGATAGGTCTCCGGCGACCGAAGTTCCAGGTCCAGCGCCCCTCGTCGACGGCCATCGTCAGCTCGCCGGCCTCGGCCTTCGCTGCTTCGATTTCATCGACGAAGATAGTTGCATGTGAAAGGACATCAGCGCCGACCTCGCGGAGATCGGTACGGTACGAACCGACAAGGTTGAGGTGCGCCCCCGGACGCAGCGCGTCGACGGAGAAGAGCGGCTCGGATGACCGGGTGCATCCGCACACAAGGTCGCACCCGGCAGCCTCGGCCCACGTACCCGACCGGGCTTCGAAGCCATCGGCATTCAGATCCTTCACAAGCTCGTCGACCCGTTCCGACGATCGACCGGCAACGATGACGGTCTGAACGGAAGGGCGCACCGCTCGCATGGCCGCCGGGTGGGCCAGCGCTTGCGGGCCGGTGCCGAGGATGCCGACCGAGGTGACATCGGGTCGAGCCAAGACGTCGGTGGCGAGCGCTGACACAGCGGGCGTTCGAAGCAGCGTGAGCGCGGCGCCATCGAGGAGCGCCAACGGCAGCCCGCCCGCCGCGTCGAACAGCACGTAGAGGCCTTGTATGACCGGTCGGCCCACTCGCTCGTTGTTCGGCTGAATGATGACCATCTTGGCGCCGGCCGCGTCGCCGTTCGCGGCGGGCATCACCAGGAACTCGGCCCCGGCGGTACGCAGGTGCGTGCGAGGTGCGTGGGTGGGGCGTGACGCGAAGGCGCGTCGAAGCGCTTCCACGGCATCGGTCATGGAAACAGCGTCGAAGATGGCCTCGGCGTCGAAGTACGGCAGCGTTTCCATACCAGCGATGCTTTCATATCGCTGCCGGACGCGTGCGACCGAGGTCTGTCTCACGGATCCCCGGCGGTGGAAAGAAGGGTGTCACAATGGGCCCGAAGCAGGCTGGGTTCATTTTCGGCTATGAAATTGCATGCCGTAAGAAACTGTGGTGAAAGATGCGTAGCATAAGAACCATTGTCGATAGGCGTCCGGTATTCTTGTACTGTCTGCCGCCGGGCAGACCGCGCCTTCCGTGGGCGGCCGGCGGCGGCTGGTTCTTCAGTATTCTCCTCAAACAGATAAGACTCCGCCGCATTACCTCTCCGTATGTCGTCTATGTGGAGTGGATGGAACACCCCACGCTCGTTATTGACCGGTCTTCGGCCGATGCCCGGAGAGGCGCTATCCGATGTCCCACACGCGCTGATGCCGAGAATATATTGGTGACGACTCCGCTGGCTGAATGGTCAAACCCGGAGGCGTTCGTGAACAAGATGGGTGGCAACGTCGTGAAGGGACCGTTGAAGCTCTGGGACGGCATTGTAGTTTTTTGACAACACCAAAGGTACCGCAAGGATGTCAGTCGCCGACCGACCACCGACGAGTTAGAGGCTGTTGCGTTGCTTCACGCGTTGTCGGTACTGGCGGGCGCGTTGCCGCGATCCGCAGGCCTTTTCGGTACACCACGATGCCGAGTTGTTTTTTGAATGGTCGTACACGACCCATGCACAGTGCCTGCATGCTCTCAACCGTTGCCACGTCCGATCAGCCATAGCCGTATGTACCGCCGCGAGCACGGTGACGAGGAAGACGTCGACGTCACCGCCGAGTCGGACAAATTGCACACCGTCCGGGAAGGCGAAGGTGACGGGCAGCGACTCGGCGAAACGCGTGAGCCGTGCGCCCGCATCAATGGCTCCGGTCCCACGTACGAGCAGGGTGTCGCGAAGCAGCGAGCGGAGCTCATGCACACGGGCCACATCGGCGCGGAGAATCCGTCCGTGGACCCCACACCCCTCGTGCGACATCCACCGCCGTAGTTCAGCGGTGTCACCCAGGAGTTCGGCGCCGTTCTCCAGGTTCTGAGTGTTGAGGAGGCGACGAACCAGTTCGAGCTTCCCGGGCGCTTCGCGTCCTTCGGGCCACGCGCCCGCCGGAATCATGCGGCCGTGACGATCGAGTGGGCGTCCGCGCGCGTCCGTCGCCGGTGTTGGGCTGGCAGGCTGCGTCACGACTGTTACTCTATTACCCGTGACGCAACGAGGGGAAGGCTGGCGACCATTTGCGGCCTGGCGGGTCGCCGGGTCGTATGCACTGGCCCGCGTACGCGCTCGTCCCGCCCAAATCGTTGTGGCGGGTATCGCCATCGGCGCAGCCGTTGCCGCCCTCGCGATACTGGTCGTTCTGCCCACCGTTGCCGGTGATCTCCTGCTGAGGCGAACGTTGCAGGAGCTTGATCCTTCCGAGCGGGCGGTGACGGTGGCCCTTGCTCCCGAATCGCAACCAACGCAGGCCGTCATTGGTTCTGTCGACGCAGGGCTTCGGGCTCGGTTGGCGGTGCCGGGTATCGGCCCGCTGCGTCGGCTCGTGGAGTTCCGCAGCCTCGCCATGCCCGACGGCACCCTGTTTCGGTTGGGCGGCATGGAGAAGTTGACCTCCGCCGTGCAGATCCTTGATGGCCGCCTGCCCGACTCATGCACACCCACGCGCTGCGAAGTAGTCGCGGTCGGGAAGAATCCCGGCACCGACCTGAACAAGTTGGCGCTTCCCGATGTCGTGATTGTCGGGCACGTGACCCGCATCGACCCTGTCCCTTTCACCGGTGGGCTCACGCCCAACGTTGGCGAAAATCTCTTGCTGTCGGGCGACCCGGCTGCGGTGAACGGAGTCGAAAGCATCCGCCTCATCCGAAGGGTTGACGCCTGGGTAGCAACAATCGTTCCGGCCGAAGTGAACCGGTCGGCACTCGCTCAACTACTGGTCACCCTGCCTGCTGCCGCCAAGGACATCACCATCCCCGGAGTCACGATCGAAGCTCCTGATGCGCTCTTGCGCACGGCGTTAGCGCGTGCCGATGTTGCCGGACGCAGCCTGGCCCTACCGATCGGGCAGACGCTGGTGCTGCTGTTCGGTATGGCAACGCTGGTCGGTCTCGGCCTGCGAAATCGTCACCAACTCGCCAGTGATCGCCTGGCACGGCGAGGTGCCGACCGCTCGCTGTTGATGGCGTTTGACACCATCTCCGGACTGATCGCTGTCGGTGCCGGCTGCATCGTCGGAACCGCGGCCGGCGCACTGGCGTCCTGGTTACTCCTGCGAGGACTCGACCTGCCGACAGGCCCCACGCTGCGAGCAGCATGGACGTCGTCGGCCATCCGACGTTTCGCCGTCGCACTGCTTGGGCTCTGGCTGGTGACCACCGGCTTTCTCCGTCTCAACGTGAGCGACGGAAGTGCCCGTCAGCGACGGGTGCTGAGCAGCGACCTCATCGGGCTTGTCACCATCGGAGTGATGAGCTTGCTGCTCAAGCGGGGCAATACGTCCGCCGGGCAGTTGTCGGCTGGCGCCGATCCGCTCCTGTGGTCGCTGCCCATCCTGCTTGCGGTGACCCTCGCCTGCGCGGCCGTTCGCATCGTTCCGATCCTGCTATCGCTCGCAGGTCGTTTGCTGCCTAGACGGGCAGCGTTGGCCCGCATAGCGCTCCTGGATGCCACCCGGCGCCCGCTTCGCCCACTGGCCGCGGCATCCATCATCGCGGCAGCCGTGGCCTTCGGGTCGTTCGCGCTCGCGTATCGGAGCACCCTCATGCAGGGCGCTCAAGAGCAGGCTGCCTTCCAGGTTCCGTTCGACGCCAGCCTCAACGTCGGCCGTGACCTCGTTCGCCCCTGGCAGCTGACGAAAACGGCCGACTGGAACCAGGTACTCGCCGGTACGACCGCAACCGACGTTCTGCGACGCGGGGTGACGCTGCGGCGATCCGGCACCGGGGGTGACGGCATCGATCTGATCGGCCTTGACCCCGCCACCCTGGTGTCGGCGCGCTCCTGGCGGCCTGACTATGGCGCCTCTCCCGAACAGGTGTCGCAGGCCCTCGCCCTGCCGCCGCCCGTTCCGATCGGCTCGATGATTCCCGACGGAACAACCGCGCTTCGGGCCGGCGTGGTCGGTACATGGGACGGCAGTGAGCTGGCCTTTGTGCTGGCCAGGGCCGACGGTACGTGGCACGAGGAATTGGCCGTGCCCGATGGGCAGGGCCGACCGACACTCGGACTGGAAGCCACCGATCGCGGCGGCAGATTCATCGGCTTTCGTGTCGGTCAACCGGCATCCACGACCGAACGCATCGAGCATCACGTGCAGGAGGGCAACACGGGGGCACCGGCTGCGTCTGTGGCGCTCGCGTTCGACGGTGTCGTCGCTGTCGCCGCGTCCGGCGACGTGGCGTTGCCTTTCGACCCGTCGAGCTTTTCGAGTCGACAGGCCAATGTGACCGCGCTGGCTGATGGCTCGATGAGGGTGGATGTGGCGCTGCAAGGTTCGGCCGCGCTCGTGCTGCCGACGCCTAGCCCAGATCCCTTGCCAGCCCTGGTCGATACGGTGACCGCTTCGGCTGCAACCGATGGGATCGTCACCATCGACACCTCGGGTTCGCAGATTGCGTTTCGCGTCGTGGGCGTCGCCCCGCTCTTTCCCACGGCCAGCAACCGTTTCATCGTTACTGACGTTTCCCATCTCCGTCAGCATCTCGATCTCGCTCAGCCGGGGTTTGGCACGCCGACCGAAGTGTGGCTGGCCGCCGACACATCGGTGCACGAAAAAGAACTCCGCCGGTTGCTCCGCGAGGCTCCGTACAGCGCGCTCAAGGTGGACAGTCGAGTGGAGCGCTCCAACACATTGCGCACCGACCCGCTGTCACGCATGACGCTCGCGGTGCTGCTCGGATCGGCTGCACTTGCCGCGCTGTTGGCAGCCGGCGCATTGGCACTCAACGCAGTGGCCGAGCGATCCGACGACGAGGCCTTTCATCGGGCGTTGGCGTTGGAGGGGGCCAGTCACCGGGTGATCAGCAAGCTCGTCGCCGACCGGGCGATGGGTCTCGCTCTGGTTGCGATGCCGGTAGGTTTGGTTGGCGGCGGGTTTCTCGTGTCGATCATCGTCGATGTGGTGAAGATTTCGGCCACCGCACGCACGCCGGAGCCTCCACTTCGGCTCCTACTCCCGTGGTTGATCATCGCAACCGCCCTCATTGGCGTCATCGCAATCTTTTCCGTCACGGCCGCGTGTGGCGTCGCGCCTGGCCCGATCGATCGCTCCGGGCGATCTGTTGCGAGGTCAGCAATGATTGAACTCGACGATGTCTTTGTGCTCTACCGGGGCGCCGAGCATGACGTGGTTGCCCTGCGCGGTCTGAGCCTCAAGGTGGCGCCCGGTGAGCGAGTGGTGGTGAACGGCCCCAGCGGTTCGGGCAAATCAACGCTGATAAAGGTGGTGACCGCCGACGTGCTTCCCGGAGCAGGACGGGCCGTCGTGCTCGGCCGTGATCTCGGCCAGCTGGGCGCGGCCGCGTCGCGATTGCTGCGTCGTGAACGGATCGGCATCATCACCCAGGGCAGCGGTCGTGATCTTGCTCCCGAGCTCACCTGCGTTGACAACGTTGCGTTGCAGGCTCGACTGGCCGGAGTTCCAAGATCCACCGCACTGACCGACGCGCAGGCGGCACTGGAGCGGTGCCGGGTCGGACACCTGGCCGACCGCTGGCCAGCGTCGCTGTCAGGCGGTGAGGCGCAGCGGGTAGGGGTGGCGGCAGCCCTGGCATCGAAACCGGGAGTGATCGTTGCCGATGAGCCGACCGGCGAGCTCGATCGCGTCAATGCCGACATCGTGTACGACCTTCTGGCCGAGCAGGCTGCGGAGTCTGGTGCGGGTTTGCTGCTTGTCACCCATGACGTGAAGGCCAATCGCATCGCGGATCGGGTTGTGACCATCCGTGACGGCCGTGTTTCGAGCGAGACTGATCGATCACACCTCGCGTCTGATCGTGGACGAGCGCGGCTGGGTTCGCCTCCCCGACGCCGATCGACACGTTGCCGGTATCACCGATCGAGCGACCACCCGGCCGTTGTCGGATGGTCTGATGCTTTCCGGCACCGCTCCCGTCAGGGAGGCCGTCATTGAGGATCAAAGGGGTGCGACATCAACGGCCGGAACCGTACGGATAGTCGCTCGTGACGTCTCGATGGTGATCGATGGCGTCACCGTGCTGGCGCCAACCACGGCCACGATCACCACCGGTCAGCTCACGGTGCTGTCGGGGCCGTCCGGTTCGGGGAAGACCACACTGTTGGGGCTCCTCGGTGGTCTGGGCCAGCCGAGCGACGGTGTCATCGAACACGTCGCTGCGCACACGACCAGTATCGGTTCCTCCTTGGCCGGATTCGCCGAGCAGGTGAGCGTGGCCCAGAACCTCCAGCTGGCCCGACAGGTGCGCCGACTGCCCGCTGCCGACGTGATGTGGGCCTTGACGGCGCTGGGCATCGAGCGGTTGGCCGATCGCCCGGTCGGCATGTTGTCCGGCGGGGAACGTCAGCGGGCAGGCATCGCCCGTGCCCTCGTTACGGATGCAGAGGTCGTGTTGTTGGACGAGCCGACATCGCAGCTCGACGAGGCGTCGGCCGCTCGGGTGGCATCGGTCCTGCAACGACTTGCGCAGGAAGGTCGTGCCATCGTGTGCACCAGTCACGATCCGGCGTTGGTGGCGGTGGCCGACACGCTCGTATCGCTCGGTGCGCTGACACCGACCGCCTAACGCATGACGAACGGGTCTGCCATTGGCTCGGTGGACGTGTTGAGCCAGACAGTTTTGGTGCGGGTGTAGTCGAGCAGAGATTCGCTGCCGGATTCGCGTCCGTATCCGGTCTCGCCGTTGCCGCCAAAGGGAACCATCGGGGAAACCACCCGATAGGTGTTCACGTACACAATGCCGGCCCGAAGCTGCTGGGTGACCCGCATGGCCCGGCCGACGTCGCGGGTGAACACGCCGGATGCGTAGCTGTAGACGCTGTCGTTGGCAGCCGCGATGACGGCGGCCTCATCGCTGAATTCGAAGGCGCACATGACCGGCCCGAACAGCTCCTGTCGCGCAGCGGTGACACTGTTCGAGGCACAGTGCAGGATGGTCGGCTCGTAGTACCAGCCGTCGCCGAAACCGTCGGGCCGCCGTCCGCCGGCCAGCACCACAGCCCCTTCGTCCACCGAGCTCGACAGAGCCGACTCGATGCGGTCACGTTGGCCAACAGTTGCAAGCGGGCCGATCTCGGTAGCCACCGCCAGCGGGTCACCTATCACGATCGTGCGGGCACGGTCTGCGACACGCGACGACACTTCTTCGAACAAGTGGCGATGCACGTAGACACGGGTGCCGGCCACGCAGCTCTGGCCAGTGGCCCCGAAGTTGGCGGCCACGATGCTGTTCACCGCGTTCTCCACATCGGCATCATCGAACACCAGGATCGGTGATTTCCCTCCCAACTCCAGCGTGACGACTGCGAGGTTTTCGGCCGAGTTGCGGATGATGTGCCGGGCCGCCGCTGTGCCCCCGGTAAAGGCGATACGGGCGACCAACGGGTGCGTCGTCAACGCCGTGCCGCACGGATCACCCAGACCTGTCACGACGTTCACGACGCCGGGCGGAATACCGGCCTCGTCACAGAGTCGGGCGAACTCAAGCAGCGCAGCTGGGCCGTGCTCGGACGCCTTGAGCACGATCGCGTTGCCCGTCGCGAGGGCAGGCCCGACCTTCACGGCCGTCAGAAAGAGTTGGTTGTTCCACGGAATGATGCCGGCCACAACACCAATCGGCTCGCGCAGCGTGAAGGCCATGAGATCAACTTTGTCCACGGGGAACGTGGCACCTTGCAGCTTGTCGGCGGCGCCAGCGAAGTAGTGGAAGTACTCAGCGATGTAACCGGTAATGGCCTTGGTCTCGCGGAAGAGTTTGCCTGTGTCGGTAGTTTCGACGGCGCCGATCCGCTCGGCCTGCGCCGCCAGTAAATCGCCCAGCCTCCGCAGAGCCTTGCCCCGCTGCGTGGCGTTCATCTTCGACCACGGGCCCTCGTACATGGCCCGATGTGCGGCCCTCACGGCGCGATCGACATCGAACGCGGTGGCATTCGGGAACGTCGCCCACACCTGACCGGTGGCGGGGTTGCGGCTGTCGAGCCGGCCGCCATCGGATGCGTCTACCCAGGCGCCATCGATGTACATCTGCAGATCAGGCATCGGGTTCCTCAACGAAGGTGGTGATCAGGCGGGCGAGGGCGTCGGGCACTTCGAGGGGCGTGAGATGACGGGCACCGGGAAGTACAACGGCCCGCCCGTTCGCAACGGTAGCGGCTAAGGCGTGACTCATCGCCGGCGTAGATCGAGGATCGAACTCGCCAGTCACCACGAGTGTGCGACAGGTGATGCGATGCACCTGCGCAGCCAGTTCCTCATCGGCGGTCGCGAAGATCTCATAGGCGTTGGCGTATGAAGCCACGTCGTTGTTCATCATGCGTTCGGTGACGGCGGCGAGCACGTCGGGGTGCGCGGCGGCGAATTCGGGTGCGAACCACCGGTCGATGGCGATGGCCACGTTGTTCAAGTAGCCGCCCTCCCGCACGTCGGCAACGCGCTGCAGAATGGCCAAGCGTTCGCCGGTGGACCGGTCGAACACCCCACTGACCAGCATCAGCCGTCGCACTCGCTCGGGATACTTCAGGGCGAAACCCTGGGCGATGAGTGCGCCGAGCGAGAAGCCGACGAGATCGACGGGAGCCGGCTCCGCATCACAGACCGACCGCAGTTGGTCAACGAGTGTCGACAGGTCACTGCCAGGGGGCAGGGGAGCGGCTAAGCCATGGCCGAGCAGGTCGTAGGTGACCACGTGTCGATCAGGAAGCCCGGGCACAACGTGGTTCCACATCGTGTGGTCGAGACCCACGCCGTGGATCAGCACGACGGACGGCGCGACGGTCACCCCTTTTCGGCGGCGGCCTTTTCGGCCGCCATCTCTTCCATGTCCATGTAGCGGTTGCCGAGGCGCGCGTGCAGCCGCCCGCCCGTAGCCGCACCGAGCACCACAACCAACTCGTCGGGTCCGGGGGCGTCGGGGATGGTGAAGTTCAGCGTGAGATAGTGGGACCGCAGCCCCTCGTCGAGCTTGTGCATCATGGGCACACTGATGGCGCAGCCGGGCCCGCCTCGGAAGTTGGTGAAGCTCAGGTACGACGTGCCGCCGACTGCTTCACGAAAGAGATTGCCGAAGCGAAGCGTGTGTATGAGCGCGGAGGCATGCTCGGTTTCGCCACTGGTTCCCACGACGGCTGCCTTGCCGTACGCCTCCACCTTGTCGCCCCCGCCACACATGTCCAAGATGGCGTCAACCAGTGTCTGCCCGAGTGCGGGGGCGATGGCCATGATGTCGGGCCGGAGATCTTCCACAAAGCCGCGTCCGGCCCACGGGTTGGTCATGACCGCCGCGGCGGCGACCATGCGGACCGGACCACCCGGCCTGCCGTCGATGTGAATGTCTTCGATGTAGCGGATGTACTTGCGGATCTCGGCGGTCATGCCGAAGCTCCGGCGAAGGCGGGCATGACTTCATTGATAAACATGTTGAGTGACTTCTTCTGCTCGGCGATCGGCGCGCCGTAGCTGGCGCAGTAGAGGAAATCGACACCCAGTTCGTCGTAGGCACGGAGCTTTGCGACAACCTCATCGGGGGTGCCGAACATGAGATTCTGGCGCAGCATGTCGGGCTGGTACTCGTCCCGGTGCGACAGCGCTTCAAGATCGACCGACTCGGCGAAGCCGTTGTCCACGGTGCCGAGTTGCTTGAACAGATTCTCGAACTGGCCGCTCTGGCGCTGCATCGAGCGGATGAAACGATCACCATCGTTGTCGTTGTCGAACACCGCCGCGTAACGCATGGCCGTCATGCGGGGACGCGGAGTGCCTGCAGGAGCCTTGGCCAGGGAGTCGTCGAGTCGGCCGACGTAGGAGACCAGTTCGCTGAACGGTCGTGTCAACGGCCAGCACATGAGGTCACAACCGTTGGCCACCGCCCAGTCGTAGGTGTCGGGGTCACGAGCGGCGATCCAGATCGGGGGAGTGCGATTGCAGCGGTTTCGGACACGCGGTCGACGTGGGAAATGACCATCGGTCACCCTCGTGGGTATAGTCGCCCGCCCACAGTCCGCGCACGGCTGGCAGGATCTCTCGTAGCGCGGCCGACGCGCTGGCCGGCGTAAGACCGGGTGCGATGCGATCGTATTCACGCTGGTAGGCGCCTCGACCGAGACCGAGTTCAAGCCGACCGTTCGACAGCAGGTCGAGCAGGGCAGCCTCACCGGCGAGCCGAATGGGATGCCAATAGGCGGCGACGGCAACCGCGGTGCCGAGGCGGATGCGAGTGGTGTGGGCCGCCCACCACGCGAGTAGCTGGAACGGGTTGGGCGCAATGGTCATTTCGATGGCGTTATGTTCGGCCGCCCAGGCAATCTCGAAGCCGGCCTCGTCGGCCATCTGCACCATCTCAAGCGTGTGGCGCTGAACTTCGGCCATTTCGTCGGATGGATCCATGCGTTCGAGGTTGATCGCGAGATGGAATTTCACAGGACCGCCTTCCTAGGGGACGCTACTCAGAATAGCGCCGAGCTTTCGCTCGTTTCCCCTTGAGCGTTGTGTGTTTGATCGCTTCGATCACGAGGTCGGCTGATTCGCTTGGAACGCCAACGATGGAGAACCGTTCGGCGATCTTGATCGGGCCGATGTCGCGGCCGCTCAAATCGGTTTCGTTAGCGATGCAACCAACCAGATCCTGCGGCCTTATCCCATCGGTGCGGCCAACGTTGATGTAGAGACGTGCCGTTTCCGAACCGGAATCATGGGCGCGAGGTTCACGTCGCGCCGGTCGTTCGGTGCGGGCAACGGCGGGAGTTTCACGTCCCGCGTCGAACGCCTTCTTGCTGGCGAAGGAAGGCACTTCCCGGCCGGGAGTGCTCTCGTCTCGATAGCTGGTCTTCTTGTCCCCGAAGTCCTTCTTCACGTACTCGCGTTTGGCGCCGAACTCTTTCTTCGGGAAGTCCTTCTTGGCTCCCTCATACGGCTTCTTGGCGAACGCCTCGGGGATCTCCTTTTCGTCCACGGTGTTGCCGGCGGCTTCGTGGGCGATCTTGATCGCAGCGAGCGCAATGTCGCGCAGCTCGAAGTCAGAGATCAGTGCGTTGATGGTGCCGTTGAAGTCGGCCAGATCATCGCTGGCCAACATCTCACGCAACGTCCCGAGCGTGAGCTCCATCTGACGAGCTCGCAGGTCGGCCACCGTCGGCAGTTTCTCGATCTGGATGGGCTGCTTGGTGAGCCGCTCGATGTTGTTCAACAGACGTTGTTCGCGCGGCTCGGAGAGCGTTATTGCGATGCCTTCGCGCCCGGCCCGTCCGACTCGGCCGATGCGGTGCACATAGGCCTCAGGCGCTGACGGCACGTCGTAGTTGACCACGTGGGTGAGCTGGTCGAGGTCGAGACCGCGGGCAGCCACGTCGGTGGCGATAAGCAGCTCGGCCGACCCGTTTCGCATGCGCAGCATGACCCGGTCACGCTGTTCCTGGCTCATACCTCCGTGCAGCGCCTCGGCCCGGTACCCGCGACCGTTGAGCGTCTCGGTGAGCTCGTCCACCTCGGTACGGGTGCGGCAGAACACGATGGCTGCGGCAGGCGCTTCCACGTCGAGAATACGGCCGAGCGCGGCTGGCTTGTGCTGGCGCATCACGACATAGGCGCTCTGTTTGACGAGGGGCGACTTGTTGCGATCGCCGGGGGCAAGACCGATCTGGATCTTCAACGGATCACGCTGGTGACGTTTGGCGATGCCGTTGATACGGGGCGGCATGGTGGCCGAGAACAGCACGGTCTGACGCTCGGCCGGAGTGGCCTTCAGGATGGCTTCGATGTCCTCGGCAAAACCCATGTCGAGCATTTCGTCCGCCTCATCAAGCACCACCATCTGCACATCATCCAACGGAAGCGTGCCGCGGTTGATGTGATCGATCGCTCGCCCCGGGGTTGCCACGACCACGTGCACGCCGCGGTTCAAAGCGGTGAGCTGACGGCCGATAGGCTGGCCGCCGTAGATCGGCAGCACGCTGGCGCCAAGGTCCTTACCGTATTTGTACATGGCCTCGGACACCTGCACGGCCAACTCGCGGGTGGGTACCAGCACGAGTGCAAGGGGCTTAGCCCGCGCCGTCTTGTCGATGCGGTTCAGGATGGGGAGCGCAAACGCGGCGGTCTTGCCGGTACCCGTTGCGGCCTGGCCCAACAGGTCGCGTCCGGCCATCAACAGGGGGATGGTCTCGCGCTGGATCGGCGTGGGTTCCTCGTAGCCAAGAGCCGTCAGAACACCTAACAACTCGGCCCGAAGCCCAAGCTCGGCAAAGCCCGACTGCTCGGTGTTTTCGGTTTCACTCATGGGCGGCACGGGTCCTTATCGAAGATCAACCAACCACAGTAACGGTTGGCCCCGGTGAACCAGCCCTCCAGTGGCGTCTGCCACCTTGCGGCGAGCTGGAACCGACTCAGCCCCGCCGGTGTCGTGAGGGCTGGAAATCACTATCGTTGAGGGAGATCGGGGGTGCAGCGGTGAAGACGGAGAAGGGCGATCGAATCGAGATCGAACTGCTCAACGACGACGCCGTCGCTGCGGACGTTGAGCTCGGAAACGGCCCTCGCCGTCGGACACCGTGGATGATGGCTGTGCTGGGCGCCGTCGCACTATTGGCGTTCGCTGCCACCCGCTCCGGACCGCAGCCCAACGTTGCCGCGGTGCCCAGCACGGAAATACCCACCATGACAGCGTCACCGGCGACGACGGTGGTCTCGTCCACGACCACCCGCACGGAGGAACGCGCAGCGTTCCCCTCCGACGTACGCCTCCCTGGGGTTCAGGCGAAAGTGGTCGGCCCTGTGCTACCCCTCGGTCACGAGACTGCCGCATTCCTCTATCTCACGCCCTCCAGCGGAGGCCCGTTCAGTGTGCAGCTCTACGAGCTCGATACCGGCGCGCTGCGCGAGGTGGATCTGGGCACGGATGTCGGCTGGTACATACGCGCCATCGACATGTCGGGCGCAGTCGTGGTGGACGGGGGTGAGGTGCTAAGCGTGCAACCTGACGGTGTGCACGGACTCGCGAGCGGGGGTGGCAACGGCTATGCCGATGCCCCGTTTGGGCGTGTGGCCAGCGGACCCGACGGTGGCGTGTGGGTGCGCTATCCGACTCGGGGAAAACTGCAACTGATCGGGCGGGACGGACCGCGTGGTCCCGAGTACGACCTGCCGGTCGGCGCCGATCTTTACGGATCGATGAGTGATGGTCGGCCCGTCGTACGCGGCGCCGACCAGCGAAGCTACGTGATGGACAAGGTGGGTAATCGCGCGCTGCTCAGTTCTGGGCTGACGAGCTATGTGGAGAACGGGAAGTTCACCGAGACCACCTGTGACGATCAGCAAAATTGCGCTCACGGTCGGGCACTTCGACACCCAGAAGCGAGCGATCCTTCTTACACCGAAGTCGATGGTGCGTTTCGATCCTTATGGTCCCATGATTGCCGTCGTGCTCGAGGACGGAACGCTCTCGCTGCTCAACGGTGTCACCGGCGATGTGGTGCCGGTGCGTCATGACCGACCACGTTCCCTTTGATCCGACGTTTCCGCTGGCTACGAACGTGACGTTCCTTCCCGATGGGCAAGGCCTTGTTGCCACGACATCCACCGGCCTTGTGCTCATCGATCACAACGGCAAGTTCGTCACCGATCTTCCAGCACGCGGCGGCGTGATGGGGTCATCGGTCATCGGAACCGGTCACGGCCTGGCGCCGAACTAGCGTCCGCCAGCTCGATACCGCCGACATAAGGTTCGCAGGATGAAGTCGATGAAGCTGTACGACCAGGTACGCCGGATCTACAACGATCTCGCCGCGGTTGGGGTTGGCCCATCGGATCGGTTGGCGGTCGACCAGCTCACACCCTTCGATCAGTACCATTACTTCGGCACGCAAGCCGTCGACGCTGCAATCGCATCGTTGCATCTGCAACCAGGTATGCGAGTGCTGGACATCGGCTCGGGATTGGGCGGCCCGGCCCGCTACATCGCCGAGCGGTGCCGAGCGCACGTGGTGGCGATCGATCTGCAACCCGATCTGCACGAGGTGGCGACCGATCTGACCGGCCGATGCGGTCTGGCCGGCCTGGTGGAGCATCGCTGCGCTGACATTCTTGGCGGCTGGAACGATGAGCCCTTCGATGCGATCGTGTCGTTTCTCTGTTTCCTGCACATCCCGAATCGAGCCCGGTTGTTCGAAGTGTGCCGCAGCGCCCTTCGGGCCGGCGGCGGTATGTATATCGAGGACTACGGGCGGCGACGCGAACCCACGGCTGATGAGGCGACTGCGCTACGGGTAAAGGTGCAGTGCGTCGATCTTCCGACTCCGGCCGAATATGTCGCCGAGCTGTACCGCGCCGGTTTTGGAGACGTCGATCTGCATGACGTGACGGCGGACTGGCTCTCGTTCACGGCCTCACGGCTCGATATGTTTCGGCGAGCCCGAGACCGCAACGTGGCCGTCCACGGTAGCGATGTCGTGGACGGGCTGGATGACTTCTACGCAACCGTCGCCGGTCTCTTCGAGGTCGGTCTCATCGCAGGACTGCAGATCACGGCCTCTTGATCAGACGCGCATACCGGCGCGCACCATGGGTTTGCCCGCCTTGATGACCTGATCGACCAGGTTGTAGCCGAAGCGATTCAGCACCTGGCGATGATCGTTCACGTTCCAGATGACGACGTCGGCCTGATGCCCCACGACCAGGCTGCCGACGCGGTCGGCCCGGCGCAGGCTTGCCGCTGCATTGCGGGTGACGCCCAGCCAGATCTCAGCCGCGCTCATGCGATACAGCCGTGCGGCCAGCCCCATGATGACCGGCAGTGAAAGCATCGGACAGGTGCCGGGATTGAAGTCGGTGGACAGGGCTACCACCGCGTTGCTTTCGATGATCCGCCGACTCCAGGCACGCCAGTCGCGAAGGGTGGTCTCGAACTGGTGGAGCGTGCAGCCAGGCAACAACACGGCCACCGTGTCGCTGGCTCCCAGAGCGAGGAGATCGGCATCGGAAACCTCATCGAGGTGATCCACCGATGCGGCCCCGAACTCGACGGCCAATCCGGTTCCGCCGACACCGCCGGTCTGGTCGGCGTGTACCCGGCAGCCGAAGCTGAGCGCCGTGGCGGCCGCCAGAAGTTGACGCGATTCCGCGGGGGTGAAGGCGATCGGGTCACACCACACGTCGAACCAGTCCGCCTTCACGTCAGGGAGCATGTCGATGATCAGGCGCACGTAGTCGTCACGGCGATCGGCGAACTCTGTTGGCACGACGTGGGCGCCCAGGAACGTGGTGGCGATCTCTATCGGGTGATGCAACTCGTGCATGACGTCGAGGAGCCGCAGTTCTTCGGCCGCCGTAAGGCCGTATCCGGACTTGGCTTCGAGCGTGGTGGTGCCGTGGAGCAGTGCGACGTCCAAGTTGCGCATCGCATCGGCCCGAAGATCCGCAGACGGCGTCGCACGGGTTGCGGCGCGTGTGGAGGCGATTCCGGTCACCAAGCCGGTGAGGGGCTCGTCGGTCACCTTGCGCTCCCACTCCTCGTGGCGGGAGCCGCCGTGCACAAGGTGGGTGTGCGGATCAACCAGGCCGGGCGTCACCAACCTACCGCCGGCGTCCACGGTGGAGTGAGCGGCGAACCGGCCGGTCACGTCGGGGGCGTGGCCGACGGCGACAATCTGGCCGCGGTCGATTGCGATGGCACCGTCGTGGATAATGCCGAGGTCGACGAGGGACGGTTGCCGCACGCCGATGGTCGGCCCTGGGCAGGTCAGCAGTTCGCCCGCACCGACGATGAGCAGGTCGACCTCGATCACGAAAGCACCGCAGCGAGTTCGACCGCGACATCGATCGAATGGTGTCGACCGTCGGTCACGATGGCGCGGCCGCCAACCATGACGTGGGTGACATCGGCTGGGCTGGCACCGAAGACTACGGCCGCGAGTACATCGTGCGGTCGGGTTCCCGCCAGGCGAACCGAGGCGAGCGACACCGTCACCAGGTCGGCCAGCGCGCCGGGTGTGATGGTGCCGGCGTCGTCCCAACCAATGCTGCGGTGACCGGCACTCGTCGCCGCGTCGAGCAAGGCGGCGACCTCGATGTTGCCGCGAGTGCCCCGGTGGAGACGCTCGTTCAGCTCGATCGCCCGAGTCTCTTCGAACGGGTCAATGACGGCATGTGAATCGGACCCGATGGAGAGGGCAGCACCTGCGTCAAGCAACCTTCGGGCGGGTCCGATGCCATCAGCCAGATCGCGCTCGGTCGTCGGACAGAAGCACACAGTCGCGCCGCGAAGCCCGGCAATATCGGCATCGGTCAGATGGGTGGCATGAATGGCGGAGAACTGAGGCGTCACGGCTCCGGCGTCGACCAGCACACCGACCGGTGTCTGCCGGTAGGCGTCGAGACACGCCTGGTTTTCCGCTGGCTGTTCGCTGACATGGGCGTGCAACGGCCGCCCTCCGGTCCACAACGCGACATCGCTGATCTCTTGCGGTGTGCAGGCGCGTACCGAATGCACGGCGGCGCCGATGCGCACGTTAGGGCCGTCTGATAAGGCAGCGACACGAGCGGACCAGGCGTCGAACATCGGCGTCGGCGAACCGTTGTTGCACCGTATTCAGATCGGCGCCGATGCCGCCGTGCAAATAGCAGGTATCAAGAATCGTCAGTCGAATCCCGGCATCGTGCGCGGCGGCGATCAGCGATTCGCCCATGGCATTCGGGTTCGCGTACGGCACGCCGCCGGGACCGTGATGGAGATAGTGGAACTCGCCCGCTGAAGTAAATCCGGCCAACACCATTTCGGCGTACACCGCTCGGGCCAACCGGTAGTAACCGTCGGGGTCCAGCAACGAGGCCACCTCATACATCACGTCACGCCACGTCCAAAAGGTGCCGGCGCCGCCGTGGGTGCGGCCGCGCAGGGCCCGATGGAACGCGTGGCTGTGGGCGTTGGCAAATCCTGGCAGGGTGAGGCCGTTCAGGCGCTGGCTGCCATCGGGCGCATCGGCGACATTCGGCGTGACCGAGTGGATGCGATCGCCGACGACCTCGATCATCACGCCCTGCACCGCGTGCTCACCGCCGAGCCACGCCAGCTCACACCACAGCGTGATCATGATCCGATGTTGAGGCTGTGTTCACCCATGGACTGCACGTTAGGTCACAACATTCCGCAGCGCGACCCGATCGGAATGCCAGCTACAAGTTGCTGAATGTTTCCTGATCCGACCACGGAGGGTGAAATCCCCCGATAGGCTTACGCCGTTCACCGACCGCGAGGATTGAGTGTTGATACGCATGACGAAATTGCCCCGTCCGAATGATGCAGGTGCGTCGGACGGCGCAGCGCGTATTCTCGTCGTGGAAGACGACGAATCCCTCGGAAGATCTCTCGCGGCGAGTTTAGTCGGAAATGGCTACGAAACGGTCTTGGCGAGAACTTCGGCTGAGGCTCGCGTGATACTGAAGGACACGCACCTTGATCTCGTTCTGCTCGACCTTGGTCTACCCGACACGGACGGCTTTGCCTTCTGCCGTGAGATCAGCACCGACCAGCCTGGCCTACCCGTCGTCATCGTCACTGCCCGTGGTTCGGATATCGATGTCGTCCTAGGGCTCGACAGCGGTGCGGTTGACTACGTCGCCAAACCATTCTCGCTTGACGTACTGCTTGCCCGTGTCCGAGCCCATCTCCGGAGTCCGAGAGCTGTCGATCTTGCGGCGCCGCTCGTTGTTGGTGAACTCGTCGTCTCACCGGCGTCCCATGCGGTGACCTGGAAGGAGAACACGATCGACCTGCGAAATCGTGAGTTCGATCTCCTCGTGTATCTCTGCCGCCACGTCGGCCAGGTCGTCACCCGACGCGAACTGTTTGCCGAAATCTGGGACGTACGATGGGAGAACTCCAGTAAGACCCTCGACATGCACATTCACGCATTGCGCACCAAGGTTGGCGCCGCCATCGAGATCACCACCATCCGAGGGGTCGGCTACCGCCTCGAGTCAGCATGAAGAAGCACCCGAGTCTGTTGATCACTGCGGTGCTGGTGGCCGTGACCGTGTTGTTCGTCGCGCCGATCCTGATCGAGCTAGATCGGCTCGTTCGCGACGGCGGGCGGTTGACTGCATCTCGCACCGACGAGCACGTCGTGTGGGTGCTCTTGGCCGGTCTTTCCATCAGCATGGTATTGGCCGGATATGTGCTCGCGACCTACCAGGCCAGGCGGCTGACTCGGCCGATGGAGAGACTCCGTCACATTGCCGAGCTGTGTGGGCAGGGCGAGTCGTTCGAACCATTGGCGCCCACCGGCATCGTCGAGATCGACGAGCTCGCGCAGACCTTTCAAAGCAGCGCGTTCCGAGTAAAGGAAGCGATCCTGCACGAGCGGCAGTTCAGCGCCGATGTTTCTCACCAGCTGCGAACACCGCTCGCATCGCTTCGGCTGAAGCTTGATGCGCTGGATCCGGTGCGTTGGCCGACAGAAAAGACACAATCGTTTCGCAACGACCTCCTGCAGATGGAACGAACCATCGACCATCTGCTGCACCTGGATCGTGCGCCCGCTCGGTTGGACAGCGTGGTCGTCGTTGACGACGTGATTCGCCGTGCGCTCCAGCGATGGCAACCAATCCTCACCAGGGATGCTCGGCACATCCGTATCGTCCCCGGAGAATCCGCAGTGGTGCAGGGTTCGGCCATTGCTTTCGACCAGGTTCTTGACGTGCTGATATGCAATGCCCATCGTCACGGCCACGGCACCATCACGCTCGCGACCCGGTCGCTGCTCGGAGGGACTTCAATCGACGTGCAGGACGAAGGAACCGAGCTTATCGTTGCCGAACAAATCTTCCGGCGTGGAGTCGGCGAACATAACGGGCTTGGCCTGTCGATCGGTCGGACGCTGGCTGAAGCCGATGGTGCCCGGCTGATACTGACCAAACTTTTACCGACCACGTTTTCCCTTGTGGCACTCAACGCAGTGGAGGGTGTGCTGGTTGCCCCGCACGGCCAGCCGCTACCTACGCTGCAGTAGAGGCCCCTTCCAGTTCATGTCGGTTTAACCACAATTTGTGGAGATTCCTCACCAGGGGTGTTACTGTCGCCACAGCACGTCCGGGGGGTCGTGTTGCAGCTTCCTCAAGTGGGGTTTGATGACGAAGACGAACGTGTTGACGCGCGGATGGCAACGAACAGCGGAGAGTCAGAGGCGTGATGGCGGACAGAGTTAGAGGTCTGTTTCCGATCGCGATGGCGGTCGGGTTGCTCTCTCTGATCTATATGGAGCTC
Source organism: uncultured Acidimicrobiales bacterium (assembly GCA_963791625.1). Classification (GTDB taxonomy): domain Bacteria; phylum Actinomycetota; class Acidimicrobiia; order Acidimicrobiales; family Ilumatobacteraceae; genus JANMCE01. The sequence continues at coordinate 2,070,972 of CAWBTA010000006.1, read as the reverse complement.
GTACTAAACGTGCGATTTCACTGGTTCATCGCGGGTCATGGTGTGGTGCCCATTCGCGTGCAGTTGGTGCCACCGGTTGGTTTCGTGGCGTGGGCCTGCTACTTCGCGGCCGGCGGAAACCTGATGGCGTTTCGCAAGGTGGTGGTGGCGTGCATGGTTGGTGCAACGGCCGGGATGGCCACCATGGTGTTGGCGGTCAAGACCGCTGGCCTGTCCGACTATTGGGGCATTGGTTTGTGGATCGCGATCCTCGCTGCGCTGCTCGTCGCTTCGGTCTTCCTCGGCGATTGGTACTTCGTGCCGGCCACGTTCGGCGCGTTCGCGTGCGTCGTGTTCTGGTGGATCGTGACCGGGGTACAGGGTCTCGAAGCCGTCGAGCACAAGCAGAGCGTTGCCGATGTCGCGTCGAGCGGCATCAGCGATGTCCTCTCCCGTCCCTACAGCGTCGTGTACTTCACCGTGTTGGCCACACTGGTTCTGGGTTGCATCTTTGGCGCGCTCTCGACACGACTAGCGGCCGTCTTTCGCTCAAAGCGGCTGACCTAACGCTTCCTGACTCCAACGGGACCGCAACGATCACAAATCGTCGATAGTTTGTATCTCTGTGATCGCCCCGAGTGTTACGTGGAGTGCGGATGTGAGCGGCAAGTCCAGGATCCTGTTCACCTGTCGCCCTCTGTCGGGCCACTTCGAACCGCTGCTACCTCTTGCCACCGCGGCGCGAGCGTCGGGGCACACGGTGGCCTTCGCGTCGGGTCATCCGGTGGTCGGTCGGGCACGGGACGCGGGCTTCACGGTGTTCGAGGCTGGGACACCGGAGACATTTCGCGACGAATGGGCGCCACGGTTCCCCAACCACACCGCGCTGGTCGGCGACGCCCAGCGCGAGTTCTTCTTCACGGAGATCTTCGCCAACCTGGAACTGGCGCCGCGAGTCGTCGATCTCGAGTCGATCATGGCGACGTGGCAACCGGACCTGGTCGTGCACGAGGTGGCCGAGCTGGCTGCGCCGCTGGTCAGTACGGCGCTGGGTGTTCCCTATGTCGATGTCGGATACGGCTCGCTCGTCCCCCGTGCATTGCTTGAAGCGGCCGGTGCTACTGCCGCTGCGCACTGGCGAGCTCGCGGACTCGAACCCCATCCGCTCGCCGGACTCTTCCGATACCTCTACGTCGACCCGTGTCCACGAACATTCCAGAATCCAGAGATCGCCGACGTCGCCATCGTGCAGCCGATGCGGCCGGCCGCAGGCGACGTGCAGGTCACGGAACGGCCGGCGTGGCTCGACGACCTCACGCAACGGCCCACGGTGTATGTCACGCTGGGGACGGTCTGGAACACCAACCTGGAGGTGTTCCGCGTCGTGATCGAAGCTCTGCGCGATCATGTCAATCTGATCGTTACCGTCGGTCAGCACAACGACCCCGCGGCGCTCGGGCCTCAACCGAGGGATGTGATTATCCGCAACTACATCCCCCAGCACGAAGTTCTCCCGTGGTGTGACGCGGTGGTCGCTCACGGCGGGTCGGGTACGGTGCTTGGCGCCCTGGCCCACGGAGTGCCCCTGCTGGTCGTTCCCCAAGGTGCCGATCAATGGAGCAACGCCGAGCGGGTCGTCACCGCGGGTGCGGGTCAACGACTGCTGCGCGACGAGATATCAGCTGACGCCGTGCGCGATCGAGTGATGGCACTGCTGAGCGAACCCTCCTATCGCCAAGCCGCATCGAAAATCAAGGACGAGATCAGCGCGATGCCGTCGGCCGCCGTCGCCGTCGCCGGCCTCGAGGCACTGCTCTGAATCTGGCAGTGATGCTCCCGCCGGATGCTCGATGGCAGAGTGAACACTGAGGCCGTCGGCGGACGAATCATCTCCCCGCCCGCTCGTCGGTGAGTGCCGAATGGCCATTTGCGGATCGTCCAACCCGCCCTGTCGTACGGCCAGGCGTAGTGTGGCGGCGATGGGATCTCGACCGCTGGAGCCAGCTCCGATTGGCAGCGGGGGATGGATCAAGCGGTTGTGGCCGTTCGTGGCGGCGCACAAGCGCGATGCGCTGGTTGCGTTCGGGGTTTCGGTTTTCGGGCAGGGTATCTATGCGCTGGTGCCGGTGGTGGAGCGGCTGGTGATTGACGATGTGATCGTCGCTCATCGCCGTCCGGTGTGGCCGCTCTTGATCCTCTTGGTGACGGCGTCACTGTTCACGTTTGCCTGCGCCTATGTGCGGCGGTGGGTCGGCGGGAGGGTGAGCCTGGAGGTGCAGTTCGATCTGCGCAACGCCATCTACGAACGGTTGCAGCGGCTCGATTTTGCCGGGCACGACAAACTGCAAACGGGACAACTCGTGTCGCGTGCATCGTCTGATCTAGGCCTGTTACAGACGCTGCTTGGCTTCTTGCCGATCGTGATTGGGAACCTGGTGTTGCTCATCGTCGCGCTGGTAGTCATGGTGATTCTTTCGCCGTTGCTCACCCTGGTGACGCTGGTGACATTGCCGCTTTTGTTGGCGCTGTCGATGCGGATGCGAAGCCTGGTGTTCCCTGCGACGTGGCACGCGCAGCAGCGGTCCGGCGAAGTGGCGGGAGTTGTGGATGAGGCGGTGACCGGGGTGCGAGTGGTGAAAGGTTTCGGGCAGGAAGATCGCGAGCAGCGACGGCTGGCGTCGGCCGCCAAGAACCTCTTCGGCTCGCGTGTTCGGCTCGTCAAGCTGCAGGCGAAGTACACCGCCGGGCTGGCGACGGTACCGGTCCTTGCCCAAGTGGCGGTGCTGGCGTTGGGCGGCTGGCTCTCGATACACGGTCGCCTCAGCCTGGGCACGTTCCTCGCGTTCTCCACCTACCTCGTCCAGCTCGTGGCACCCGTACGGATGATGAGCGTGGTGTTCGCCACCTCGCAGCAGGCTCGGGCCGGAGCCGAGCGGGTGCTCGATGTTTTGGATGCAACGCCACTCGTGATCGAACGGGCCGACGCCGTGGCCCTGCCGACGGCGCGGGGCGAGGTTCGCTTTGAAGGCGTGCGATTCGGGTACTCGTTGAAGCAGCCGGTGCTTGACGGATTCGATCTGCATGTTCGCGCCGGCGAGGTGGTGGCGCTGGTCGGCGCCAGTGGGTCTGGCAAGTCGACGGTGACGGCACTGCTGCCGCGGTTCTATGACGCGACCTCGGGCAGTATCACGATCGATGGGGTGGACGTGCGAGACGTCACCCTCGACTCGCTACGACATCAGGTCGGGGTTGCGTTCGAGGAGGCGTTCCTTTTCTCCGACACGGTCCGGGCCAACATTGCCTACGCCCGTCCCGACGCCACCCAGCCTGAGGTCGAGGCGGCGGCTCGCGCGGCAGGTGCTCACGACTTCGTGATGGCACTGCCCAACGGGTACGACACAGTGGTTGGCGAACGGGGCGTCACCATTTCGGGGGGCCAGCGGCAGCGGGTTGCGTTGGCCCGGGCCATCCTGGGTGACCCGCGGATTCTCGTGCTTGACGATGCAACGTCATCGGTGGATGCAACGACCGAAGAAGCCATCCACGACACGCTGGGCACGATCATGCAGGGCCGAACCACCATCCTGGTCGCGCACCGTCGATCGACGCTTCGCTTGGCTGATCGCATCGTTGTCATCGACAAGGGGCGTGTCGTTGCCGACGGGACGCACGAGGAACTTCTCGCATCGTCAGTGCTGTATCGAAGTCTGTTGGCCGGGCCGGGCGAAGGAGCCGAAGGCGGCGAGGATGATCCAGTCGTGCACGCCATGGGGGCGACAGTTGACGGCAAAACGATCGCAGCGTGGCCGGAGCCCGATGATGACGCCCCGGTGGCCATGATCGAGGCGGGGCCGCAGCGCCAGGGGCCACCGGGAGCAGGGGGCATGGGCGCGTTGTCGGCCACGCCAGAGTTGCTGGCGCGACTGGAAACGCTGCCGCCAGTAGTGGACCACCCCGATGTGGACGACGCCTTGGCAACGGCAGCGCCTGCCTCGCCGTTTCGTATTCTCGACTATCTCCGACCGTGGCGCGGACGGCTGATGTTCGGGTTCGCGTTGGTGGTTGTCGACGCGCTGCTGACGCTGACGGGACCGTTCCTCATTCGACGCGGACTCGATCAGGGGGTGCGCCTCGGTAACCAGTCGCTGCTGTTCGGCTCGGCCTTGCTGTTTCTGGCCGCTGTGCTGCTTGACGCGGTCGTTACGTGGGGTTACACCCTCGTCACGGGTCGCACCTCGGAGAGCGTGCTCTACTCATTGCGCCTCACCATCTTCGGACAGCTGCAGCGATTGTCGCTCGATTACTACGACCGCGAGCTGGACGGTCGCATCATGACCCGCATGACGACCGATGTTGAGTCGCTGTCTCAGTTGATTCAGACCGGGCTGGTGACCGCCATCGTTGGCGGGCTGACGTGCGTTGGAGTCTTTGTTTTTCTCGTGGTGTTGTCTCCGCCATTGGCACTGGTAACCGCGGCCATGATCCCGCCGCTCGTGATCGCCACGGTGTGGTTTCAGCGTCGGGCGCGACGGGCGTACGACCGATCACGCGACGCCATTGCAACCGTGAACGCGAACCTGCAAGAGAGCCTGGCGGGCGTCCGGCTGACGCAGGCGTCGGTGCGACAGGATCGCAACATCGGCGGCTTCCGATCAGTCAACAGCGCCTATCGAAATGCCCGGCTCAGCTCACAAAGGCTCATCTCGGTATTCTTTCCGCTGGTGAACGTTTTGGGCGACCTCACCGGTGTGCTGGTGCTTGGTGCCGGCGCGGCGTTGACGGCCCGCGGCACGGTTACCGCCCCCGTCGTGGTGGCGTTCATCTTGTACGTGGGTCAGTTCTTCTCGCCCATTCAACAGCTCTCACAGGTCTTCGATACCTGGCAGCAAGCGTCGGTCTCCACGTCCCGAATCGGTGAACTGCTGTCGACTCCGTCGGCCACTCCACCGGCTGCCCATCCAATCTTCCCGTCGGTCGTCGCCGGTGATGTGATCTTCGACGACGTCTCGTTCCGCTACGACGGTGGCGTTCGTGATGCGCTGTCGGGCGTCACCATGCATATTCGGCCCGGTGAAACGGTGGCACTGGTGGGGGAGACGGGCGCAGGAAAGTCGACCATCGTGAAGCTGGTGGCCCGCTACTACGACCCGGCGTCGGGTCAGATACTCATAGACGGAAGCGATCTGCGCTCGCTCGAACTGGGTGCGTACCGCAGGCATCTCGGTGTCGTTCCCCAGGAAGCGTTTCTGTTCACGGGAACCGTGCGGGACAATATTGCGTACGGCGCCGAAAATGCCACGGATGCCGAGGTCGAGGCAGCGGCTCGCGCCGTCGGTGCGCATGACTTCGTAGCGTCGTTGCCCAACGGCTACCGCACCGCGGTCAGCGAGCGCGGTCGGTCGCTGTCGTCGGGTCAGCGGCAGTTGATTGCCCTGGCCAGGGCTCTCCTGGTCAACCCGGCCATCCTCCTGCTCGATGAAGCTACATCGCAGCTCGACCTCGCCACCGAAGCTCGCGTGCAACGGGCCATGCACGCCGCGGCGCAGGGGCGTACCACGCTGCTGGTAGCCCATCGCTTGACCACCGCGGCATCAGCCGATCGCATCTTCGTGGTCGATGGCGGCCGCATCGTGGAGTCGGGTTCGCATGACGAGCTGCTGGCCGAAGGGGGCGCGTATCGGGCGCTGTGGGACGACTTCGCCACCGGACGACCGGCCGAGAATCCAGTCAGCTAGGGCTGCTTACGGGCGACGATGCACCGCAACGACGTAGTCACCGCCGTCGTAGTCATCTCCGGTCCAGGTCGCATAGTGGGCGACCCGGCGCACGCCTGCTTTGGTGCACCACCGGTCATAGTCGGCCAGCGCGAACCAGTCCGCCGCGGAGCGTGAAGCCGGCAATCAGATAGCCGCCGATGGCCACGTGGCGGGCGGCACCGGCGACGGCGGCCGGCCGATCAGGTGGTTCGACGTAGGGGATCACATTGCCGGCCAACGCCACCACATCAAAGACGCGCCCGAGGTCGAGGTGGACCAAGTCTGAGTGAATCCAGTCGATCTGCGGAGCCTTCTTGCGTGCGTACGAGAGCATGTCCGCGTCCAGATCGGTACCCACCACCTCAATGCCACGACGGGCGAGTTCGATGCCCACCCGCCCGGTGCCGCACCCGGCATCGAGCACGGAGGAGGGGGCGAAGCGATCGATGAAATCGGCCTCCCCATGCGGGTTGGCGCCGTCGTCAACCATCTGCTGCCAACGGGCCTCATAGTCGTCCAGATCGACCTGCGCCCGCCACTCACTCCAGTTGCTCATACGTCGAGTGAATCAACGAACGGCGTATTGGACAGCGGCACGGCGCCGTTGGCTGTGATCACCACTTGCTGCTCCAACTTCACGCCGTGGGGGCCGCCGACCTCGCCGATATAACTCTCGACGCACACGACCATGTTTTCTTCGAACGTGCCGTCGTAGCCCCAGTCCTTGAAATCGACCGCGTAGGCAACGGTGGGATACTCGTCAACGAGGCCGGCGCCGTGCAGCATCATCATGTAGCGGTTTGGAACGAAGCGGTCGGGCACGGTCCAGCACTTCTCGCCGAATTCGCGGAACCCGAGGCCTGGGCGCAGGAGTTCGATGTTGGTGAGCACCTGCTCCTGAGCGATTTCGAACTGGGTGCGTTGGGCGGCAGTGGCTGACTTGCCCGGGCACACCCAGGTGCGGGAGATGTCGGCCAGGTAGCCGACAGGGCCGACCATGTCGGTATCAAACGCCACCAGCTCACCGGCTTGAATGGTGCGGTTACCGCTCTCCTGAAACCATGGGTTCGTGCGGGGACCGGACGTGAGGAGGCGGGCCTCGATCCACTCACCGTCGTGGGCAATGTTGGTGGCGTGCAGTTCGGACCACAACTGATTCTCGGTAACGCCAGGCTCCAGCTTCGAACGCATGCGGGCAACGGCAAGGTCGCACACGTCCATCGAAAGTTGCAGACAGGCCAACTCCTCGGTCGTCTTGATCACGCGGGCCAACTCGAGGGGCTCCTGCGCATCATGCAGCGAGATGCCGGCGTTGATCAGATGGGCCGCCCCCCACGGCTCGCACCGATCGACGGCCAAGCGCTGGTCGACGCCTCCGTACTGGCGCATGAGGTCGATAATCTCGCTCGCCCACACGCCGGCCTTTCTCCTGCGTACGCGGACCGGCCATGAAGTAGAACCACGACGTGCTGTTACGCACTTCGTCGATCGTGGTGAGACCGGCGAGGTTGTGCTGCGACGACGCGAACTCGAACATCACTACCGGACCGTCGACCGGGACGAAGACGTAGCGACCAGGGCCGTGCAAGGTCCACACCGCCATGTTTCGCGATCCGGTCGCGTACCGGATGTTCATGGGGTCGCTGAGAACCGCGGCTCCGTAGTCGAGCCGTACGAGCTGTTCGCGGACTCTTGCCAGTCGGTCGGTGCACAGTTTGGTCTGATCGATCGCAGCGAGACGGCCAGGGACGTCGATACCGAGCGGTGAAAGCGTCATGGCGAAACGCTACTTGGAGTCCTGCTTCAGGGCCGTGTCAACGCAGAGGGCGGCCGCGACGACGAGCGTGTTGAGCGGCTGCGCCAACTGTGTGTGTATCTGCACCACGTAGTTGTCGGCCGTGGTGAACATGGCCTTGGCGAAACCCTCGAACGTCTTGGTGATGCGGGCCACCTCGGTACCGGCGTGATCTTCGATGCGAAAGTTCCAGGCCCGCCAGTTCTCGGCCTTGACCGCACCGTAGGTGTGGCCGCCGGCCTGGAGGGTGAAGTGGATCTTGCCGAACACGTTGTCCTGCACGATCCGGCCGATCTCCTGATCCTGCGCGTTGCTCACGATGACCGTGCTCTTCATCACCTTGGCCGGTCGCGTGATGCGCAGTTGCACCTCGCCGGCGCCATTCACCACTTCGAGCTTGTGGGTCATGAACTGATCGAGATTCGTGAGCAGTCTCATGGCCTTCTTGGCGCCGCTCTGACCCACCTCGTTGACAGCGGCGATCTGTCGACCCTGGCGGTCGAACACGCTGTACTGGTTGGTCACCTCGAACACTTTCGCCTTCTGGTTCACAACCAGAATCGGCTCGTTGAAGATGGTGCCGTCACCTTCGAACGCGACGTCACCTACACCGGCGCTGCGGTAGCCGTTGCTGCCGTGCACCTGCTCGTGGATCTTCGACGGATCGTGCGCGTTGTCGAAGCTGGTCAGCTGTTCGATTTTGGTGATTCCATCTGCTCCGGTCGCCGTCGCCTGGACCTGTCCGGGGGCCGTTGGCTGCAGCGGGTCAACGGTTTGCACCCCGTTGGTGGAGACATGCTCCGTCCACGCCTGGCCATCCCAGTAGCGCAGTTGATGTCGACCCATGGGGTCCGGGTGCCACGCGGCAGCAGGTGAGCTCATCGGCTGATCGTACGGGAAGGTGATTCGATCATGGGATGGGCGTTACGAATCAGACGATGTGAGCAGCGTGGTGAGTGAGGTGGTCACGACCCTGCCGGCATCGTCGGCGGAAAGGCCCTGCTCGGCCCGCATCAGCCGGTAGGACTCGAAGGAACAAATCATGTCGATAGCAGTGAGCGTCGTCTCGGCCCGATCAGAACTCATTGCGGTCAACTCCGGTGCGAACAGACCTTTCAGTTGGTAGCGCAGAAAGGTTCTGATCCGAACCAGTTCATCCTGAATCAGGGGTTGAAACGGCGCTTGCAAACGGGCGACCACCCCGAGGGGACCGTACATTTCGAACAGCCGTGCCCGTTGCTCGGCCAGCGCGCGCAACCCGTTCGGCCAAGGCCGACTCCAGACCAGGCTTGATGGTGACCAGCGGCAACATACGATTCCGCTGTCGAGTGATGGCTGCCTGTTGTAGGTCGTCGATGTTGTCGAAGTACAAAAAGATGGCGCCCGATTCAAGCCCGGCCTCCTTCGTGATCTGCTCCGAGTCCGGGTCGAGATTGCCGCCGAGATTCAGCGCCAGCATTGCGTCGAGGATGTCGTTTCGATGCTGCTCGCGGCGCGCTGCGTGCATCATCGCCCCCGTCTGGTTCCGGGTCTGACTGCGGCGCACCCAATACGCTCACAGCGTCCAAAACTAGCACCGCATTGACAGGTTGGTGCAGTTGCAACTACTCGTCAGGAGTCCTTCTCAGCCGGTGAGCGGTGAGGGCCGTTATCGTTGCCGCGATGAGTACCTACCGGTCGCAGAATGTTGTTCATCTCCTGCAGGAACTGGCCTCCCGTACCGGCGGGCCCGAGGGGTCACGCCGTCTCGCCTGGACGCCCGAATGGTTGGAGGCGCGGTCATATTTCCGTGAAGCGCTGGCCACGCTTCCGGTGGACATTGAGCAGGATGAGGCCGGAAACCTGTGGGCCTATCTTCGAGGCGCAATGCCCGAGACGGTGGTCGTTGGTTCGCACCTCGATTCGGTGCCAAAGGGTGGCTGGCTCGACGGTGCGCTCGGTGTGATGTCGGGCATCGAACTGTTGCGTTCGCTTGCCGAGGAGGGCACGCCCGCGTGCACCGTTGCGGTCGTCGACTGGGCCGACGAGGAGGGTGCCCGATTCTCACGAAGCCTGTTCGGCTCGGCGGCGTCGATGGGCACCCTCGATATCGACGTGCTGCGCGGGCTCTCCGATAAGGAAGGCAACAAGCTGCCAGAGGTGCTGGCCGAACACGGTGTCAACATCGACAACCTTGACGGCTGCCAAACCCGCATGGCCGACGTGAAGGCCTACGTGGAGGTCCATATCGAACAGGGGCCGGTGCTGGAACACAAGGGCCTAGGCATCGCATCGGTGATCGGAACCAACGGCATCGAACGCGACCGTCTCGTCTTTCGCGGTCAAGCGGCCCACTCGGGCACCATGCCGATGTCGATGCGCAAGGATTCGTTTCGGGCGGCGGGTCGTTTCGCCATCGAGTTGGCCGAGATCGCCGAGCAGCACAACGGCGTGGCCACCGTTGGCGTGGCTCAGTGCTGGCCGGGTGTGGTCACTGCGGTCGCGGGGGAGACCCGCATCGCGATGGACATGCGCCACATCGACGCCGACTCACTGGCCGCCATGTACCGCGCCGCACACGAGGCTGCGGATCGGGCCGCCGAGCGTGAAGGCTGCACCGTCGAATGGGAGCACATCTTCCGCATTCCGCCCATGCCCTTCGACGAACGGTTGATGGCCGCGGCTCGCCAGGCTGTGCTCGACATCGAAGGCCACGACTTCGAGTTGCCATCCGGTGCGCTGCACGACGCGTCGGAAATGGCCCGGCGGGTGCCCACCGCCATGATCTTCACGTCTTCAACGAACGGTCTCTCGCACACCAAGGAAGAGGACACGCCGCACGACCACCTTCGCATGGGCGCCGACGCGTTCAACCGCACGGTGCGACGCGCCATCGAACTGGTAGCCGCAGGCGAGCTGTAGTTACCCGTCAACCTTCCAACTCTCACTCATTTGCCCTCCAACCGTCCGGATCACGGTGGTCAAGAACCCTCACCGCACGCACCGAAGTCAGCGTAGCGTTACGAGTGCGAAGCAGGTCGGTTATGGGAACGAACTACACCTCGTCGAGGACGAGAATGGTCTGGCTGTTGCGCACTTCGGGCATGGCTTGGATCTGATCGAGAACCAGGGTGCGTAGTGCCTTCAGATCGGTAACCCTGACCCGCAGCACGTAGTCGAACGCGCCGGTGCAGAGCCCGACCCATTCCACGCCTGGGAGTGCCCGCAGCCGGGCGCTCACCTCGTGCCAAGCGCCCTGGCGGGCCGACACCATGAGCAGGGCGCAGACGCCGAGCCCCAACGCTTCCGGTTCGATCACGGCGGTGAACCTGCTGATGACGCCGCTTTGCTGCAGGCGATCGAATCGGGCATAGGCGGTGGCCCGGGCAATGCCTACCTTCTCGGCCAACGCCGGTATGGAGATACGCCCGTCCCGCTGGAGTTCGGCGAGGATCTGGTGGTCAATATCGTCGAGGGTGCTGATGGATGAAACGGCCATACACATCAAGATAGTGCAGACGATCATCTGGAATGTACCGTCCTTAGTTGACGATTCATGCAGACCTGGCGACGATGCTCGTATGCGCCAACTGATGCCACTCGAACACCCCTGGCTGAGTGATGCCGCGTATCGCACGCGGCGAGACACCATCGCCGCCCTGGCCGGAGGAACTGGCGTCCAACCGGCCACGATCAACTATCTCGCCTCCGAGAACGAGGTGTGGGCGACCGTGCAGACGGCGTTGGAGTCGGCATTGCAGTTTCACGCTTGTGCCGAGATCCTCGACGCCCGCGCTCGCTTGTCACTTGCCGCTGATCGGGTCGAGCAGCTCGACGCGCTTTCGGACCGACTCGAGCCAATGACCGGGTTTCGCTACGAGGCCGTTCCCGGGTTGGTGTCCAAAGAGCAGTTCTTCGGAGCGCTGGCCCGCCGTCGGTTTCTGTCCACCCAGTTCGTCCGCCATCCCGACTGGCCGCACTACACGCCCGAGCCCGACGTCATTCACGAGGTGATCGGTCACGCCACCTGTCTGGCGGTTCCGCAGCTCGCCGAACTGCACTGCCTTGCCGGCCAGGCCATGACGCGAGTGGAGCGGGCCGAGACCCGCCAGTTCATCTCCGACGTGTTCTGGTTCTCGGGCGAGTTCGGTGTGGTTCGCCAGCACGGCCAGTGGAAGGCGTATGGCGCAGGTCTCCTCTCGTCCGTGGGTGAGCTGTCGTGGTTTGCCTCCCACGCGACCATCCACGCGGTGGAACCGCTGCAGATGGGTCGCACCACATACGACATCACCTCGTACCAGCCGACCCTCTTCGGGGCCGACAGTCTGGATCAGCTGGTGGATGTCGTCGGTGGCTTCTTCGCCAAAGTCTCGGATGACACGCTGCTGTGGCCGAGTAACTGATAACCCCGACTGACCCGGGCCGACGACACCATTCGCGTTAGGCGGGTTGGCGGGCTTGAGCGAGGGCCGGACGGGGCGCGAGATGGGTGTGACGAATGAGGTCCGTCGCGGCGGGTGGAGCCCATATGCGGGGACGGGGCCGCGGCGAAGGAAGCGGTCGACGATGGGGATGACGATGCTCGGCTGCCGGCGCGTGGTGAACATGCTCGGCGTGATGCTGGACGACGATGGGCCAACCATCGCTGGTCACGGCCAGTGCCGGAGCGGGCGCCGGAACCGGTGCGGTCCACGGCGCCGCGGCGGCTTCGGCCGTTTCGGAGTCGAGCAGTTCCGCATAGCGCAGCATGGCACGCGGGCTGTCGATGCCGATGGCGCCGACGAGGCGCTGGCCGTCGAGGCAGACCGCTACGAGCCGCCGCTCTTCCAGCGATCCCTCGGAAAGCGCCACGCGGTCGGCGAGTGCGGGCATGCCCACGGCCTGGATCCGCACTCCGTACTGCTCTGACCAAAAGCGCGGCAGTGGTGCGAACGGCTTGGCCGCACCGCAGCCGGCCAGGAGGCTTTCGGCCGCGGCCTGACCGTGTTCCACCGCGTTGATCCAATGCTCCACGCGTCGAGCCGGGCCACCAAATCGCTGGTTCGGCCAACGCGCCACATCGCCGGCAGCCACCACATCGTCCAGACCGACAACGTGGGAAGTTTCATCGCACAGAACGCCGTCGGTCAGATCGAGGGGCAGATCGGACAACCAATCCACACAGGGCAAGGTGCCCACGGCCAGCAGGACGGCATCGGCCACAATCTCATTGCCGTCATCGAGGTGTGCGGTCACGGTCTTGGGTCCGGTCCGCCACTCGGTGATGCCGCGTTCCAGGCGAAGGTCGACACCGGCCTCGGCGTGCATGTTGGTGACCATCGCACCCAACGCCGGGCCGACAACCCGACCGAGGAGATAGGGAGCACGATCGACGATGGTGACCTGGATCGCGCGCTTGCGTGCAGTGGCCGCGACCTCGCAACCGATGAATCCGCCACCCACAATCAGGAGCCGCCGGGCCCGTGTCATCAGGCCATCAAGCGCCGCGGCATTGCGCATGGTGCGCAGGGTGACGACCCGATCATCCATGAGAGGGGCATCCGGCAGCAGCCGAGGGCGCACGCCAGTGGCGATGATCAGGCCGTCATAACCGAGCGTCTCGCCGTTATCGAGGAAGAGCAGACGCTGCGCCGGGTCCAGCCGGTCGGCTCGCACGCCGTAGCGCGCGTCAAGGTCCAGCTCTCCATAGGTGGCAAAGCCGAGCTGGTCCGGGTGCAGCTTGTGTTCGAGGATCTGCTTGGACAGCGGTGGCCGGTTGTAGGCGGGCACGGGCTCGTCACCCACGATGGTGAGGGTGCCGGTGAAGGACAGTTCTCGCAGACGCTCGGCGGCCCGCAAGGCGGCCAAGCCGCCTCCGACGATGACGATGTGTTGACGCTTCATGCAGTGTCTCCTTCGACGAATGCGATCTCTATGGCTTGCATCGGGCAGACCCTGGCGGCCTGAAGGACAGCGCGTAGCTCGGCGGGGTCCGGCGACGGGTCGTAGCTGAGTCTGCCGTCGTTGGTGAGTTGGAAGACCTTTGGTGCCTCCTGCTGACAGATGGCGTAGCGATGGCAATGATTGTTGTCGACACTTACCGAGATGCGCACCGCAAGTTGTTGCTCTTGCAACGACCAGCGTTCGATTTCGGGAGACTGCGAAACGTTGAGCGACATGGTGTTCTCCTTGCAGAGGGATTGGTTCAGGCTTCGGACGGAGCGACGCGGTTGCGCACCAGTGATGTGGCTGGCATGGCTCGAAGGACGAAGAGCAGCAGAACGGCGAGGGCAGAGGTGGCCAGGCCGACTTCGGCCAACAGCGCCCGAACATCGCTGCCGCTCACGATGGTGTGCGCAATGGCCAGTCCGTACGAGGGATACGCCAACCAGTGAATGACATGCCAGGTCCGGTAACCGAGCCGCTGTTGGGCCCAGACGGAAACGGTGATGGCCGTGGCCAGTTCGGCGGCAACCACTCCCATACTGACCCCGAAGGTGCTGCCAGGGAAGAAGGGAATAAGCGCGTTGAGCACGCCCAGACTGTTCTTCGGACTGAAGATGTTGCCGGCGATATGGATGACCGTGAACGAAAGCGTCATGATGGCCATGGTCATGTGGCCGCCGTACAGCGTCTGTCTGCGGATGCCGCGCCGGGCGATGTGCGTGGTGGTGAGGATGCCCCATGCAACCGTTCCGACCATCAAGCCATAGGCAAGAAATCCAGCCATGGCGGCGGTGCGATGGAGGGCGACAAGTCCGGGATCGGTAGGCATGACTCCGACGGTAACGACCGCTCTGTAATGAAACCGTAAAGAAGAGGGCACCATCACCCCAACAAAGGGGGCCTTTTGACCTATATCGGGTTCCGAATAACCGTGGAACGTGCTCACCCCACCACGCAGCGTCCTAGACTTTTGGTCGGCATCAGCAGGGGCGGCGATGCCAGACTTCCGGCTATGGCAATCGAGATTCGTCAGCCCACCGACGAGGAGTTTGGGCCACTCTGCCGCGTCGATGGAAGGGCGTTTGGGTTTGCCTACACCGACGAAGACGTTGAGAAGCAGCGGCCCTGGCATGACATGACGCGGTTTCGTATCGCGGTCGATGCCGGGCGCATTGTTTCGGTGGCCGGCTCGTATGCGAAAGAGGTGACGTTGCCGGGCGGCTCAACGGTTCCGATGGGTGGGGTCACGTGGGTGTCGACGGCGGCCACGCACCGCCGACAGGGTCTTGCCCGTCGAGTGATCGAAGCCGTACACGCCGACATTGATGATCGGGGCGAACCGTTGGCTTCCCTGTACGCCTCGGAGGGCGGCATCTACGAAAACTTCGGCTACGGCGTTGCGTCAACAACCCGAGTCGTCTCGATCGACACGCGCCAAGCGCAAATCCGCCCAGAGTACGAATTGGCGTCTACCGGCGTTCGTTACCTGGAGGACGACGAGGTAGCGGCGACCGTCACCAAGATCTGGGAGCGATTTCGCCGCGTCCGCGCCGGTGAGCTGCAGGTGGAACGGGCGGAGCGTCAGTTCTTCATCGACTTGGAAAGCAAACCGGCCGAAGGGATGAGCGCTGCGCTCTACCTCGCCCACCGTGACGGATTCGCGGCCTATCGCGTCACGATGAACTGGAACGAGGGACACCCGGCCCACTCGATGCGGGTCACGCAGGTCGCGGCAGTGACGCCCGAAGCCCACCTCGCGCTGTGGCAGACGTTGTTACGCGTCGATTTGGTCGGTTCGATCACCACTCGGCAACTGCCGATCGATGATCCGTTGCCGTACCTGTTGGACAACCCGCGCGTCGTGCGCACGACCGAGCTCAACGACGGTGTTTGGCTGAACGCCCGAGACATCGCCACCTGTTTCGGGGCCCGCACGTACCGCACCGAAGATCGACTGGTCGTGGAAGCCGACGGCAAACGCTGGAGGATCGAAGGCGGTCCTGACGGTGCTGTCTGCAAGCTGGTGCGCACGAAGCCCGACCTCGTGACCTCACACGGTTGGCTCGAGCGCGCTGCTCTACGGCGGCGTACAACCGTCGTCGCTCGTTGCTGGTCGACGCATGACGGCTCGCAATGGTGATGTGTTGCGCCGGGCCGATCTGTTCTTTCCAACAAGCCTGGCTCCCCACTGCCAGACGCACTACTGACCCTCGTCAGTCGAGATGCGGTAGCAGTACCTGCATGAGCGCGTCGGCGGCCCTCCAGCAGTCGAGGTACGACGTGTACAGCGGGATCGGGGCGAAGCGCACGATGTTTGGCGGACGCTCATCAGGTACCACGCCGAGCGCAACCAGGGCATCGGTTACGGCGGGCGCATCATCGACGATCATCGACAACTGAGCGCCCCGCTCGCGCAACGACCTTGGCGTGAGTTGCGTCATTTGCCGGGTGAGGCACACCTCATCGAAGAGCGATTCGAGGAAGGCGGTCAGCCGCTGCGAGCGGGCGATCAACCGGTCGAAACCTACGTCGTGGAACATCTCTACCGCGGCTCGCACCGGCACCATCGCGAGAGTGGGCGGCGTGGAGACCTGCCATCCAGCGGCACCGTGATCGAGGTCAATGTCGCGCCGCATAGCGAAGCGGGTTTCCGGAGCGTTGCCCCACCAACCGTTCAGCCGCGGCAGGTCGCCGTAGCCGTTGAAGCGACGATTGATGAAGGCCGAGCCGAGCGCGCCCGGACCCCCGTTGAGATACTTGTAGTTGCACCAGACCGCAGCGTCCACATCCCAGTCGTGCAGTCGGGTGCGCACGTTACCGGCGGCGTGCGCCAAGTCCCAGATAGCCAGCGCACCAACGTCGTGGACGGCCTGTGTGATGGCTTCAACATCGAGCAGTTGCCCGGTGCGGAAGTTGACGACGCCAAGCACGACCGCCGCAAGCTTCGGTCCGATCTGTTGGATCTGCGAGATGAGCGATTCGGTCGTGAACAGGCCGGAGTCGTCTGAAGGTGCCAGACGGACGAGCGTTGAGCGGTCCAGCCCGTGCCAGTGCAACTGTGACGCGACGGCATAGTCATCCGACGGAAATGCGCCGGATTCAATAGCGATGATTCGCCGATCACCCTCGGGTCGAAACAGGGCACTCAGGATGAGGTGCAGGTTGATCGTGAGGGTGTTCATCACGATGACCTCGTCGGGAAACGCGCCGACCAGTTCTGCCATCGGCGCCGCGAGTCGCTCGGCCTGCTTCGACCACGGTTCCGGGCCGGTGAAGTGTCCGCTCACCGCTCGCGTCGACCAACTGGTGAGCACCTCGTCGATCGCTGCTCGGGCAGTGTCGGGCAGGAGGCCGAGGGAGTTGCCCGCGAAATAGGCGGCGCTCTCGTAGCCACTGCCGACGGGTGCGGGCGGGAATTCGAAACGGCTGCGCGGGGGCAGGGTCGCTGACGTCGAGTTGCTCGGCCTCTGCCCGTCGTTCGTTGAGCGCGCTCATCCGGGCAACGTCACTTCGAGAATTTCGAGATCGGCGGAATGATGCCCGAGTGCGAACGTGTCCCCGGCCGGCATGACGTAGCTGTCCCCGGCGTGCAGGTCATTCGGTGCATGGCCACCTCGTTCCAAACTGACGGAACCTTGGAGTACGAAGTGGAAGAAGAACTCGCCGTCGTGCGACCGCGGTTTGAGCGAGGCTGCCGATGGCCGAAGCACACTGGCTTCGGCCAACCCCGATGTTGCCTCGCGAATCCCGAAGCGACGTCGCTCGAATCCGTGCACGTAGGGCTCCCACAAGGCATGGGCGGCTTGATGGCGTACGAAGCGTTGCCCGCCGAACAGGCGGCTCGGGTTGAGCGTTGCGGTGGGCAGCGACATGTCGGGGTCGGCGTGGGTCTCATGCAGTGCCGGGCAGCCGAGCTCGATGACCTCTAAGTTCGCCGATGCCTCCAACACGCGATGGCGGATGTGAGGCGGCTGGAGCACGCAGTCACCGGCATTGAGGATGAACGGCTCCCCCTGATCCTCGTAGACCAGTCGCGTCCAACCCCGGTAGCAAAAGATCATCTGGAAGCGAACGTCGTGGAAGTGCACGTAGTCGGGCACAGGGCCGGCGTCGGGGATGTGGATATGCGACGCAATGAACCGACCTCCCTGGCGACCGGGGATCAGATCCCGGTAGCGCATACCGGCACGGCCGACGGACCAACTGGCCTCATCGGAGGCTCGCTCCAGCACGAACGACTGCTGCACCGGCGGCAGCACCATGGGCGGATTCGCTGGCACGATCTCGACGATGGTGCCATCCGGCGCCACGAGGCGACGATCTGGTCCGAGCACGTCGGGGTCATCACAGTGAAGGCGCAACCAACCCGACGATGTCGCCGCAGGATCGAGACGAAGTTGCATCCCGTAGCCACGTAACACGGCAACCGTCGGAGCGTCGGCAGGAAAGATGGAGGCAACGCGAAAACCGAGGCGCTCAACGTAGAACCCGAGGGCGGCGGCGATGTCGCGGCAGGCAATCATGACTTCGGCCGCCCGAACGGTGGACAATTCGGTGGGAGCGGTTTGCGTCATTGACACCAGGTTAGCGATGGTCAATCGGGAGCAGCCTGCTGACCCCAGGGTCCGTAGTATGAACCGATGGAGCATCGGCCGCTGGGAACCACAGGTGTGGGGGTATCCCGGCTGATTCTCGGCTGCGGCAACTTCGGTGGCATTGGTTCGTCGCCGGCCTTCTTCGGTAGGGGCTCGTCGAAGGAGGATGCGTTCGCGTTGATGGATGCGGCGTGGGAGGCCGGTCTCACCACATTTGACACGGCCGATGCGTACGGCGGCGGCAACAGTGAAACGTTCATCGGCGAGTGGTTGGCTCACAAGGATGCGTCGGTTCGTGATCGCATCACGTTGACCACCAAGACCTACAACCCCATGGCGCAGGGGGCTGACAGCGGGCTGTCGAGAGATCGAATGGTGCGCCAGATCGACACCAGCCTTGGCCGCCTCGGCGTCGATCGAGTGGCCCTGTACCTGGCGCACGAGTTTGACCCCGCGGTTGCGATCGCGGAGACCATGGCGGGTTTCGACGAGATCGTTCGGGCGGGGAAGGTCGGTGCTGTCGGCGCGTCCAACTTCTCGGCCGATCAGCTGCAACGGTCGTTGGACATCTCGACGCAACTTGGTGTGGTGCGTTATTCGTGGGTGCAGAATTCGTTCTCATTGCTCGAACGCAAAGACGCTCACGACGTGGTTCCTCTGTGTGAGGAGCAGCAACTGGGTTACTCGCCGTTCAGTCCACTGGCGGGAGGTTGGCTCACGGGAAAGTATCGGCGTGGCGCAACTGCACCAGCTGGCTCGCGCATGACGCTGCGACCCGAGCCCTATGCCCCCTACCTGGCCGAGAGCGTGTTCGACGCGCTGGAGGCGTTGGAACGCCTGGCCGCGGAACACCGAACGTCGATGGCGGCGATGTCTCTTGCGTGGCTACTTTCGCAGCCCGGTATCACCGCCATTGTGATCGGCCCGAACCGGGTGGAGCAGATGACCCCCGCGCTCCAGGCAGTACGCCTGACGCTTTCACCCGACGTAATTGCGTATCTATCGGAGTTGTTCTCATGACCGTACTGATCCTGTCCGATCGCGATGTGCGCGAGGTGCTCGATATGCCGTCGTGCATGGCAGCTATGGCGAGTGTGTTGGCCGACCTGGCGCGTGGCGAATTGTTCAACCCGTTGCGGTTCGTGGTTCGCCCACCCGCCACTACGTTCATGGGTTTCATGCCCGCCTACCGCGCCGGTGCCGACCCCGTGTTCTCCTTGAAGGAAGTGGTCATCGCACCCGCCAATCACGAGCGCGGCCTCGACTCGCATCAGGGCGGTGTGCTGTTGCATGACGGCGTCACCGGCGAGTTGCGGGCGATGTTGAATGCCAGCGCCATCACCGAGATACGCACGGCCGCGGTTTCGGCGGTTGCGACGCGCCTGCTGGCCCGACCCGACGCCCGTCGAGTCGCCATCATCGGGTCGGGGGTGCAGGGGCGCTCGCACGTTGCCGCCATGCAAACGGCGGTCGAAGGGGCCGACATTGTCATCTGGAGCCGCAATCGCGCGCATGCCGAATCGCTCGCCGCCGCCACGGGCTGCCGTGTCGCCAACACGCTGCAGGAGGCCCTCGACGGGGCCGACGTCGTGTGTACGACAACATCGTCCAAGGAGCCCATCATCAGCAAAGACATGTTGCGGGCCGGCACGCACTACAACGCGGTGGGCTCCTCGGTTGCGCACGCTCGCGAGTTTGATGGCGCCGCCATGGCTGCGGCCTCCCTTTTCGTCGACCGACGTGAGTCAACCGTCAACGAATCGGGCGACTATCTCGACGCGGTGCGGGAAGCGGGCATCGGCCCGGATCACATTCGGGCCGAGATCGGCGAACTGTTGACGGGCGCGCATCCGGGCCGAACTTCGGCCGACGAGATCACGCTGTTCAAGTCGCTCGGCATCGCGGTAGAAGATCTTGCTGCCGCCGAGCTGTGCGTACTCCGAGCGAGAGAGCGCGGCATCGGAACGGAGGTGGCGTGGTGATCGCGATTGAAGAGATCGAGGCGGCCCGCGAACGGATCAAGGACGTTGCGATCCGAACACCGCTCGTGCGACTGCATGCCCCCGAGTCGCCCGCCGAGATCTGGTTGAAGCTCGAATGTCTGCAGCCGATCGGTGCCTTCAAGATCCGCGGTGCGGCCAACGCGATGCTCAGCGCGCCCGAAGGGGCGCTGGACCGCGGCGTGTTCACGACCAGCGCCGGCAACATGGCGCAAGGCGTGGCGTGGATGGCGCGCGAGTTGGGCATTCCGGCCACCATCGTCGTTCCGGGCCATGCCCCGCAGGCCAAGCTCGATGCCATCGAACGATTGGGCGGCACGGTCATCAAGGTTGACCTCGACCGCTGGTGGCAGGCCATGGTGGAGGGTTCGTACCCAGGCGTGGAGGGCTACTTCGTGCACCCTGTGCAGGATGATGCGGTGATGGCCGGCAACGGCACCATCGGCCTCGAGCTGATGGAGGATCTCGACGACATCGACGCCGTGATCGTGCCGTGGGGTGGAGGCGGACTCACCTGCGGGATCGCCAGCGCTTTTCGCGCCCGCAGCCAGCGCACCCGCATCTACTCCTGCGAGCCGGCCTCGGGGGCACCGATGCATGCCTCGTTTGCGGCGGGCGTGCCCACCCCGGTCGACTACGCACCTTCGTTTGTGGACGGTTCGGGCAGCAAGTCGCTGCTGCCCGCCATGTGGGAGATCGGTCGCCACCTCGTGGACGGCACCTTTGCTCCTTCGCTCGATGACACGGCCGCGGCCGTGCGTCTGTTGTCATCTCGCGCCCGCGTCGTGGCCGAAGGTGCCGGTGCGCTTGCCCTGGCCTCGGCGCTCACCGGGGGTGCCGGCACGGGGCGCATCGTGTGCATCGTGTCCGGCGGCAACATCGACCCGGCCCGTCTCGCCACCATCCTCAACGGCAGCACCCCCGACTGAGACGGGTCAGCGGCCAAGGTAGGCGCGGCGAAGTTCCTCGTCGTTGGCCAGATCGGCTGCGGCGCCCGACAGCACGACGCGGCCGGTTTGAAGCACGTAGCCGCGTGACGCGATGGACAGCGCCTGATTGGCGTTCTGCTCGACCACCAGCATCGCGACGCCTGCTTGGTTGACCTGCTGAATGATCTCGAAGCTGCGCTCGACCAGGACCGGAGCGAGACCCATCGACGGTTCGTCCATCAGGATCAACTTCGGGCGACTCATGAGCGCTCGGCCCATCGCCAGCATCTGCTGCTCGCCACCCGACAGCGTGCCGGCCAACTGCTCACGACGCTCGAACAACAGCGGGAAAAGGTCATACACACGGGCGAAGTCTTCGGTGAGATCGTCGTTGCGAATGTAGGCGCCCATCTCCAGGTTCTCGACCACGGTCATCGGCGCGAAGACCCGGCGGTTCTCGGGAACGACGGCCATGCCCGCTTCGATTCGTTTGGGTGTGCCGTGTTTGGTGACGTCGGTACCGTCAAAGGTCACCGAACCGGTGGTAGGTGAGACGAGGCCGATGATGGTCTTCAGCGTGGTGGATTTCCCGCATGCGTTGCCGCCCAGCAGACACACCAACTCACCGGCGCCGACTTCGAGGTTGACGTCCTGCAGGATGTGGATCGGGCCGTAGTACGTGTTGATACCGGCGAGACGAAGGATGGGTTCGGTGGTCACTTTGTGGCGGAACCTTTGCCGAGATACGCCTCGATCACGCCCGGGTCGGTGGCGACATAATCGAAGCTGCCTTCGGCGATCTTGGTGCCATAGTCGAGTGCCACGACTCGATCGCTTACGCCCTCCACGACGTGCATGTCATGTTCGATGATGAGCACGGTGAGCCCAAGTTCGGTGCGTAGCCGCCCGATCAGCTCGGTTATCTCATGGGTCTCGGTGGGGTTCATACCCGCGGCGGGTTCGTCGAGCAGCAAGAGTCGGGGTCGGGTCGCCAGGGCGCGAGCGATTTCCAGTCGGCGACGGTTCGCGTATGACAGCGAGTAGGCGGGTTGGTCCCAGCGATAACCCTGAAGTCTTGTGCCGAAGAAGGCGAGCAGTTCTTCGGCGTGGGCGTGCATGGCCTTTTCTTCTCGGCGTGCCTTGGGCAGCCCGAGTGCACCGGCAACGATGCCTGACGTGTTGCGGCCATACATGGTGGCCAACACGTTTTCTTTGACGGTCATGTTGAGGAACAGACGAAGGTTCTGAAAGGTGCGGGCGATACCGAGATCGTTCCTGCGGTTGGGGTCGATGCCTACGATGCTCGTGCCGTCGAAACAGATGTCGCCCTGGTCGGGTTTGTACACGCCGGTGATGAGATTGAAGAGGGTGGTCTTGCCTGCCCCGTTCGGTCCGATGACGGCCACGATCTCACCCTCGTTGACGGTGAGATCGAGCACCTGCATGACCTTCAAGCCCCCGAAGCTGAGCGACACCTCGGTGAGATCGAGCAGGCCCATTACAGAACCTCGACCCGTTTGATGCCGAAGAACCCCTGCGGGCGACTGGCCATGATCGCAACGAGCGCAGCCCCCACCAGCAATTGACGGGTGATGGAACCCTGTTCGGCCAGCCGGTTCTCCCACGCCAGCATCCCGATGTAACTCACGAAGCCAGCGGCGACGGCTCTCCATTTCGGTTGCAGAAGGGTGAGGCCCAGTCCACCGGCAATGAGGGTGAGAAAGGCCACGTTGCCGAACGACACGCTCTTGGTGAGGTGGGGCACGAGCGCGCCCGTGACGCCTGCGAATCCGGTCGCCCGCGGTCGAATCGAGGTGCCGAACGCGGCGAGACCGAGGCGGACCAGCACACCCGTTGCGATGAGCGCACCGACGTACTGGGCGAGGCGTCCCCACGGGCGAAGCCGGAGCGCCACGAACACGACCAGCGCGCCGTAGACCAGTGCCCGTCCCGTGGACGGTGTGCGAAGCATCTCGGGCAGGACGGCCACGATGAGTGCGCCGATAAAGCCGCCGCCGATGTTGCCGAGCCCGCCGAGAATGGCTGCCGCGTACATGAGCACCAGAAAGGGGAGATCGAAGTTGCTGCCGAACACGGAGAGCTGCACCGATGCGAACAGGGTGCCTGCCAGCGCGGCAATGCCTGCACCGACGGCGAACGCCACCAGGCGCAGGCGACGTACGGGTACCGACAGAATCTCGGCAGCCAGAGGATCCTCCCGCATGGCCCGAAGGGCGAGACCTGATCGCGCGTTGCGCAGCCGGTAGAGCAGCAGCATCACGACCACGGCCACGATGACGGTGACCACGTAGTAGCCGGTGATGGTGTGGACCTTCTTGCCGAACAACGACAGTGGGTCGATTCCCGTTACGCCATTCGGGCCGCCCGTGAGATTGAAGGGTTTGTTCGGCACGTTGCGACCGTTCAGGCTGAGCTGCAGGCGGTCACCGTTGTTCACGATGCTCACGAAAATCTGTCCGAAGAACAGGGTGACGATGGCGAGGTAGTCGCCACTCAAGCGACGAGAGGGCAACCCGAGCACGAAGCCGAGCGCTGCGGTACCGAGCACAACGACCGGCACCGACACGAGCGTGGGCCAATGCAGGCCGAACTTCTCCGACGACAGCAATGCGTAGGCATATGCGCCGAAGCCGAAGAAGGCGACGTAACCGAGATCGAGCAGACCGGACCAGCCGACCACCACATTCAAACCGGTGGCGAGCAACGTGTAGAGGGCAACGGTGAAGGCAACGCGAGTGGTGTAGTCGGTCGGCGAAACGAGGGCGAACAGCAGCGCCAGCGCCCCGATGCCGAGCACGCGCCACTGCACTGGGGTGTGCACCAGCCGCCGACGCATCTTGGCGACGGGTCGGTTGTCGATGCGCTCGGCGGCCTGCTCGACCCACTGGTCCTTCCCGATGGAGCGGGTGCCGGTCTGGGGGGCGTCCTCGTCGGTCATCAGACCTTCTTCAACTCCGGAACGCCGAACAGACCGCGTGGTCGGGTCAGCAGGAAGCCGATGAGCACGACGAACACGACCACGTCATAGAACGTGGTGGAGACGTAGCCCTGGGCGAAGCTCTCGGCGAACCCGATGATCAGGCCTCCGGCCATGGCCCCCTGGATTGATCCGATGCCGCCAACGACCGATGCGGTGAAACCCTTGAGTCCGGCCACGAAGCCCATGGTGTGGAACACCCGGTTGTAGACAAGGCCGCTCATCACCCCGGCCACCCCGGCGAGCGCGGAACCGAGAAAGAACGTCACCATCACCACCCGGTTGACGTCCATGCCCATCATCTGAGCGGCTTCGGGGTCATATGACGTTGCCCGCATCGCCTTGCCGAGCTTGCTGCGTTTCATGAAAATGTTGAGCCCGATCATCACGACCGCGCTGACGCCGATCACCAACATGCGCATGACGCTGATGTTGAGGACACCGGCGTGAACGCCGCTGCTGACGTCGATGAGCTTTTCGCTCTCGTATCGCACGATACGCGCACCGACCACCAGCAGCATGGTGGCCTGCAAGAAGAACGACGTCCCCAGGGCCGACACGAGTGGCGCAATGCGGGGCGACTGTCGCAGCGGGCGATACGCGAACCGTTCGATGCCGACGCCCACCAGGCCAGCGCCGAGTGCGGCAACCAGCATGAGCAGGGGCAGCAGAATCCCGATCGGCACCGACGGGTTGGCCGAGCCGCCGAGCACCTGCAACACGCCATATCCGATGAAGGATCCGATCATGTAGACCTCGCCGTGGGCGAAGTTCAACAGCTTGAGCACGCCGTACACCAGGGAGTACCCCAGCGCGATGAGCGCGTAGAGACTCCCCAGTGTCAGACCGTTGACGACCAGTTGGACGAATTGGGCCATCAGCGGTTCAGCGTGTTCACGGCGTATGCAGGTGTCGGTTGTTCGTGGCCCGACTTAGGCGACGAGCGTGTACTTTCCGCCCTTGACCTGCGACAGGTAGAACTTGGCGCCGACCACATCACCCTTGTCGTCGAGGGCCACCGGGCCACCGAGGATGGTGTTGTCGAGCTTGACCTTCTTCATGGCTGCGGTGACGTCGGCGCGGGCACCAGCCTTGCCGTCCTTGCAGGTGGCCTGCACTGCGGTGGCCAGAAGCTGAGCAGCCACGTAGACGGGAGGACCGAAGGTGCCGAACTTGTCGTCATATGCCTTCTGGTACGCAGCGACAACGGTGGCCGCGCTGGCGACACCGCGAACGTCGGGAGCGAACGAGGTGACGTAGGCGCCTTCGAGCGAGAAGTCCTTCGGCGAATACACGCCGTCGCTGCCGACAACGACAGCCTTCTTGCCCTGCTCCTTGAGCTGGGTGCCGAGCTGCTGTGCGTTGGCCGCAAGCTGCCAGGGCAGGAACACGGCGCCGGTGTCGTCGGTGACCTTGGAGACCAGGGATGAGAAGTCGGTGGACTTCTGAGCGATGGACTCACGGGCAACGGTGACGTTCAGCGTTTTGAACGCGGCGGTCGCGGAATCGGCCAGACCGGTGGAGTACGACGTCTGATCGTCGATGATGAGCACCTTCTTGGCCGCGATCTTCTCGGCGATGAACTTCGCCACCGTGGGCCCTTGCGCATCGTCGTTGGGAACCACGCGGGCGAACGACGGAAGCTTGCCGGACGTGAGGCTGGTGCGGGTCGCCGAAGGTGAGACGTAGGCGAGGTTGGCCGCGGTCATGGCTGGCCCGACGGCTTCCACTTCCTGCGAGCCGGCCGGCCCGAGAATGGCGACGACTGAGTTGTCGGAGACGAGCTTTTGCGCACCGGTGGTGGCTTCGGCCGGGTCGAGCTTGGTGTCGGTTTCAACGAAGGCAAAGTCGGTGCCGTTGGCCTTGTTGTAGTCGGCCAAGCCGAGCTTGCCCCAGTTGAGCTGCTCCTGACCGATGGAGGCAGCGTCGCCGGTGAACGGTCCCATGAAGCCGATCTTGGCTGAGCATGGGGCAGCTTTTGCCACGGTGGTTGCCGCGGGTGCGGCGGTCGTGGCAGCGGGTGCTGCCGTCGTGGCCGCTGGTGCGGCCGTTGTGGCGGCTGCGGCTGTCGTGGCGGCGGTCTCTGTCTTCTTGCTGCTACCGCAGGCGGTTGCCGCAAGCGTGATCGCGAGCAGCGTCGCTGCAATTCTTCCCTTGGTCATGATCTCCCCTTTGAGATAGACGATCGTGGTCGTCATTTTCGGTGCGGCCGAACTGGGCCGGAGCGGCATATTTTCACGGTAGAACCGCAAAAATGGGTCATTTGCACGGTACCACAGGCGTG
Source organism: uncultured Acidimicrobiales bacterium (assembly GCA_963791625.1). Taxonomy (GTDB): domain Bacteria; phylum Actinomycetota; class Acidimicrobiia; order Acidimicrobiales; family Ilumatobacteraceae; genus JANMCE01. The sequence continues at coordinate 2,044,732 of CAWBTA010000006.1, read as the reverse complement.
GATCGGCCAATCCCGCCTGCGCCTGTTGACGGGTTAGCGCAACAAGGATCGATGCTTGTGAGCGCGGCGAGGCAGGTGTCGACGTCCTCGTCGGAGTTGTAGAGGTGCAGCGAGAGACGCAGATTGCCGTCTCGGCACGACGCGCCGATGTTCATCGCATCGAGGGCGGCCACCAGTGCGTTTTCGTCGGTTGACGCAACGGCCAACATGGCGCCACGTTGGCACCGATCGGCGGGGGTGACGATGGTGGCGCCGAGTTCGTCAAGCCCGGATCGGAATCGGTCGATCAGGCTCTGCACGTGTGCCTCGATCGATGTCGGTACCCGCTTCGAGAACGAGGTTGAGACCCGCCAGACCCGCGAACAGGTTGGGGACCGGGGGAGTGCCCGACTCGAATCGGCTTGCGGTCGCCGAGGGTGCGTAACGGCGGTGATCCATGGCGAAGATGTCTGCGTCGGCGAACCAGCCGGTAGCTGTCGGCGTATGCCCGGCGATGAGCGAGGGTCGCACGTAGAGGAATCCGAGACCGGCCGAACCCAGGAGATATTTGAGCGCGCCGCATGCCATAACATCGACATCGAGGTCGATGACATCGACGGTCATCGAGCCGACGGCCTGATAGGCGTCGAGGGCGACGAGTGCGCCTTTCGCATGGGCGATCTTGGCGACGGCTTTCGGGTCGAGCTTGCTGCCGTTGCGGTAGCAGACGTACGTCATGATGACGATGGCCGTGCGTTCGTCGACCGCGGCGTCGATATCTTCCAGCGTCACCGTGCCATCCCGCGAAGGCACGACGATGATCTCGGCTCCGGTCATCGCCTGGGCGTGCGCGATTTGGCCCGCCGTCGGAAATTCGAAATCGGTGATCACAATGCGGTTGCGTTCGCCGGTCAGGTCGAGGCTTGACATGAAGGCCGAAAGACCGGCCGAAACCGACGTCGTCACGGCCACCGAATCGAGCGGAGCGTTGACGAGTTGTGCCCACGCGTTTCGTACCAGCTCGTTGCGTTCAATCCATGCGCCCCACTGCGCGCCTTCGCGCTCCCAGCCATCGAGGAACTCGAGGTACGCGGCCCGCACCTCGTGGGAAAGAGCACCTTGCGAGCAGGAGTTCAGGTAGACCCGATCTTCGAAGATCGGGAAGTGCGAACGGAACTCCAGCGCGTCGGTTGGCATTAGATGAACTCGGCGAACTGGGCTTCGACGGCCTTGTGGTCATGCGCGAGTCCGGCTGACACACCCCCGGCCATATCGCCGGGATAGGCATCCTCGATGTCGTTCGCCAACGCATCGATCAACGCCGCCGCGGTCTCTTCGGTTGTCATCTTCGGGATCGGCAAGTGCGCGGTCAGTCGAGTGTCGACCGCCCCTGGCATGAACGCGCAGACAAACGTGCCCTGGCCGCGCAGTTGGGCGCGAAGCGCTTGGGTGGCCGAGTACAGAGCGGCCTTTGATGCACAGTACGTGGCCATGGCCGGGTGATTGATGCGACTCAGGATCGACAGCACGTTCACCATGGCGCCGCCGCCGTTGTCGGCCAACGTAGGTGTGAAGGCCCGGGCTACGGCCAGGTTGCCGAGATAGTTGACCTCGATCTCATGGCGGGCCCACTCGTCGTCGGATGCTCCGATGACCGGTGCGTTGTGATTGACGCCTGCGTTGTTGACCAGGATGGTGACATCGCTGCACAGAGCGGCCGCTGTTGTGATCGAGTGGGCGTCGGTGACGTCGAGATGCACCGGTACGACTCTGTCGTGGGTGAGGCCAACCTCGGCTCCGTCGACGCGCGTCGCGGCGTAGACCTTGGCAACGCCGGCATCGAGAAAGGCCTTGGTGGCGGCCTGGCCGATACCGCCGCCTGCGCCGGTGATGAGGACGACGGCTCCGTTGAGTTTCATCAGCCGACCGGCTTTCCGTCGCTGGATGCCCACGCGGCCATCAAGGTGTTGGAGGGCAGCGATTCGTCCATGAGTTTCCTTGCCGTCTCGGTGCCTGCCACCGGTAGCCCAGTCGGGTCAAGGGCGCCGATCTGCACCAACACCGACGCCTGATCCCAATAGATGTGTTCGTTGAAAAGCTTGTCGCCGCGGAATTTCACGATGGCGACGAGCGGAATCTCGACGTACTTGCCGGTAGGCGCGACGCCGGGCAGCATCCAGTCGATCTCGCTGGTGTGCGTGAAGCAGAACAACATCTCATCCACCAGGCTGGTTGCACCAATGGTGCGCGAGATGGGGATCAACTTGGTGTCGGGCGGGTTCGCGTTCACGAAGTGCCACTGATAGAAGCGGCTCAGCTGCTGGGCTCCGACACCACCGGTCATCGTGGGGATGTGGTTGACGTAGGGCTCGGCCACCATGGTGGCCATGGTGTTGCCCACCTCTCGGGTGGCGAACTCGAAGTAGCAGTGCTGATCCCACAACGTCGACAGGTCGTAGATCGGGCCGAGCACCTTGCGGAACAGCGCAATGGTGCGGTCGTAGGCCATCATCGACGAGGGCTTGTCGTAGTGGTCACCCTCGGGTCGGGAGAAGGCATGGTTCTGACCGGCGTAGGTGTAGAAGGAGGCGTTGGTCTTGTGGGCGAACGCAGCCTGCACCGCATCTCTCGCTTCGGCCGGTGCGTACTCATCGAGCTCGGCAAAGTGGAAGAGGCTGGGGCAGGTGATCTTGTCGACCTCGTCGATGTTGGCTTCAAGTCCGACGCCGTAGTAGCTCACGGCGCAGTCGACATCCGTGCGGGCCGCAGTGAGCATCGCCAGTTTGCCGCCGAGGCAGTACCCAATGGCGCCAACGCCACCGACCTGATTGGCGTCATTCCGCAACGCGGCGACCGTCGCGCCGATGTCGTCAATGCCCTTGTCGACATCGAAGCCTTGGAACAGACCGAATGCCTGCTGCCATTCCTCCGGGCTGTAGCCGAGATCGATGCCTGGCTTGGTTCGCCAAAACAGGTCGGGTGCGTAGACGACATAACCCTCTTCGGCCAGCCGATCGGCCGTGCGTCGCACGTAGCCGTTCACGCCGAAGATCTCCTGGATCAGAACGATCCCCGGACCGGACCCGTTGGCCGGACGGGCAACGTACGCGTCGAACGAACCGCTCCCGTCAGCGGCCGCAATCGAGACGAAGGTACTCATTGTGTGCTCCCCTTTGCGTGTGTGGCGCAGATGTCGGCACTGTACTGCGGAGTCGGACCGGGTCGCTTGCAGGGAGCGACGCCCTGACTCACGCCAGGAAGCGATTTACCGCAGCGGCCGTTTCGTCGAAGCGTTCCCAGTAAAGCATGTGACCGCAGTCGATTCGCTCGGTGCGCAGCTGGTCGCCGAAAAGATCGGCAAGGGCCTTTTCCACCGCCGGCTTTACGATGCCGGCCTTCTCGGCCACGACGAGCAGAGCCGGGCGAGGATGGGCGATGGGGGGCAGTTGCGTGCAGAGTTCACCCCAGCCTGCGATCACCGCCGGCCGATGGAACCGGAATCGAAACCGGCCATCCTCCCCTTCAACGAGGTGCTCGGCCACATCTTCGATGACGGCGGGGTTGATGGCATCGCCGAGGCCGTCGTTGCGGCCAATGGTGGCCTCCTGCACCGAAGCGTAACCAGTGTCCGCTATCGATTCCGCGGCCCGTTGGTTGGCGGTGTCGGGCGAAAGCGCGAACGCTGGGTCGAGCATGACGAGGCGTGCGACCCGGTGGGGATGCATGGCGACGAGAGCGAGGCCGATCACACCGCCGTAGGAGTGCCCGACCACATCAACCGTGGACAGATTGTGGGCGTCGAGCGTGTCGACGAGATCGGCGACGTGCTGGCCGATGTTCCACGGCCCGTCGCTGAGCGACCGTCCGTGGCCCCTCAGATCGACCGCGACGGTCTGTCGCTCCGGCCACCCCTCCTCGGCGAGCCGACGGAAGCGCCGCCCGTGGGCGGTGATCCCGTGGATGGCGAGGATGGGCGAACCCGATGGCGTGCCGAGCTGGTGAACATGGAGAAGTGCCACACCGGCACGGTAGTGCGGGATCAGTCCCGATGAGAATGCCAGTCGTTGGAGGGGCGGCTGTCGACGCCCCAGATGAGAGCGGCGACATCAAGGGCGAGGAAGAGGCCGAAGACAAGGACGAAGAACATGATGAGCACCTTTCGTGATGAACTCTGTATTCATCATCACGCCAAAGCATCTATCTGTCCAACGAATGTCTATGCTAGTGATCATGCTGAATATTGATGAACGTTGGGCCATCGACATCCGCCTGCTGGATGCCTTTACTGCCGTAGCTCGGACGAAGTCGATCAGCAGGGCCGCAGAGGAGTTGAACTACGTACAGAGCGCGGTGTCGCAACAGTTGGCGTCGTTGGAACGGATCGTCGGGCACCGCCTGGTCGACCGCGAAAGCGGACCCAGACCGGTGACCCTGACAGCGGCGGGAGCGGCGCTGTTGCCACACGCTCTGTGGATTCTCGATCGGCTTGAAACGGCGCGAGCCGAACTGCACAGCCTGGACTCTGGCAGTAGCGGCAGTATCCGCGTCGGTACCTTTCAGTCGGCCGGCGCTCGGCTGTTGCCAAGGGTGTTGGCCGAGTTCCGCGCGCAATGGCCCTCGATCTCGGTCTCGATTTACAACGAGGTCGAAGACGGCGAGTTGCCCGGCCTGGTTCGGTCGGGTGCTCTCGATGTGGCCTTCGTTGAAGCGCAGCAGGAACTGCCCGGGCTCGAGTACCGGACGCTGATGAAGGATTCGTACGTGGCTGTCGTTCCGCCCGGTCATCGTCTGGCCAAGCGCAAGTCGATCAAGCTCGAAGAGTTCGCGGATGAAGACATGCTGTTTGGCGCGTTGAACGACACGTGCTCACTCCGGCTGGAAAAGGCGATGCGAGTGATCGGGTTCGAACCAAAGGTTGCGTTTCGCGCGCTCGACAACATGATGCGCCAACGCATGGTTGACGCTGGTCTTGGCTGCACGGTGCAACCGGGCCTCACCGTTGAGCCCGGGTTGCGGCATGGTGGCGTCATCGTGCGACTGGTGGAAGACATCCACCGAGCGATTGGCCTCACCTGGGCGGCAGACAAAACTCCCTCGTTCGCGCTCACGTCGTTTATCGACGTGGCGACCTCGGCCCTGGCCGACCTCGCGTAGTCGGCGACCAGCCAACTAGGGCAACGGATCCTGCAGCATTCCGCGAAGTGCGCCGAAGATGTTGGGGGACGCGGTGACGACAAGGTCAGCGTTCTCAGGGCAGGGAAGTTCGGCCAGTGCACCAGCCTCGGTGGCGATGAGAGCTCCCGCGGCGTAGTCCCACAGCTTGATGTCCCGCTCGAAGTAGCCGTTCAATCGCCCACACGCGACCCAGCAACACTCAAGCGCAGCAGAACCAAAGGCGCGTACATCGCGGACATTGGGGAGCAACGTGTGTGCGATGCGACCTTGTTGTTCACGCAATTCCGGCCGATAGGAGAACCCAGTGGCGATAAGGGCTTTGGCCAGGCCATCACACGGCGCAACGTGGATCGACTCGCCGTTCAATCGGGCACCGCCACCGAGGTGAGCCGAGAAGACCTCCTCACGCAGCACGTCGATGACTGCGCCGGCGACGACGTCGCCATGAACGGCCGCGGCGATACTGACGGCAAAGATGGGAACACCGTAGAGAAAGTTGATCGTGCCGTCGAGCGGGTCGATAATCCACTGCAGCGGTTGGCCAGGGTCGGTGCCTCCCCCCTCTTCGCCCAGCAACCCAGCCTGTGGGGTGGCGGCACCGAGAAGCTGTCTTACGAGATTCTCTGAGTCGATGTCGGTCTGGGTGACGATGTCGGTGGGGGAGGATTTGCTGCGAAGCGACGTGGCGTTGCCGTAACTCGCCCGGATGATGGCCGACGCGGCTTGAGCCGTTTTGATGGCAATCCGTTCGAGCTCGACCGGGTTGGGAATGCCTTGGTAGTCAGGCACGACGGACATCGATGTCATGCCCCGCCAGGATGCCGACGGTGTCGTCGTCAACTCGTGAATCGGTGATCAGCACATCGATCTCGTTGAGCGAGGCGTAACTGAACATCTGACCGTTTCCGAACTTGCTCTGATCGACAATGGCCACGACGCGTCGTGCGCTTTCGATCATGGCTCGCTTGATGAACAACTCTTCGCGATAGGGCGTGGTGAGGCCCCGACGGAACGACAAGCCGTCGCAGCTGATGAACAGGACGTCGACCTGCATCTGGCGGACGGCGGTGACTGCACTGGCGTCGATCATGGCGAAGGTGTTGGTGCGTACCCCGCCCCCGAGAACCGTGAGTTCCTTGATGCCGCGGCGTGTGAGAGTTATGGCCGAGATCAACGAGTTGGTGACGACGTGGACATCTCGGTCGAGCGGGAAGACTTCGGCCAGACGCTGCCCGGTGGAACCGGAATCGAGAATGACCGAACCCTGCTGCGGCACCTCTGCGATGGCGAGCTGAGCGATGCGAAGCTTCTCCTCGGCGTTGAGCATGTCACGGGCTGCGACCATTGGCTCATGATTGAGACGCTCGATCGGCACGGCGCCACCGTGCACGCGGCGAAGCAGCTGGCGATCCTGCATGTCGGAGAGATCGCGGCGAATGGTCTCGGTGGTGACCTCAAAGAGTTCGGCCAACTCCGACACGTCGACCGAACCGTGTTTCAGTGCAAGCAGATAGATGTCGTGTTGCCGGTTGTGCTGAAGCTTTCCGTTTCGACTGCTCTGAACGCTCATGGCCTCGCCTCCCGCGTAGTCGGGATGTTAGTGCTCGGGCATCGCCATTGCTGCGAGCGGACCGTGGTGTTCGATGCCTTGATACGCTGCGGTGAACGCGGCGCGGAAACGTTTCGAATCACGAAGCTCAATCGGGAAGACCTCGGCATAGTCGAGAAACGAAACGGGGTCGGTGAGTGCCTTGGCGCCGTACTGCCGTGCGGTGTCGAGAATGGCATCGAACGACTGGCGTTCGTGGGGAACCACGCCGAGATAGCGGGCCCAACCCGCCAATGCGGTGGTGCCGCGAACGATGGGGCCGCCGCGATCGAGATTGCTCATGATGGTGGGAAGAAGGAACGTCGGAAACTTGGCGCTGCCGTTCTCGCAGAGTCGGGAGATCTGGTCGCGTACTCCGGTGTTGGCGAACCGTTCGAGAACGCTGGCCACATAGTCCTCCCGCGGATGACCGGGTATCTCGGTCAGCGTCGGAACCGACTCGTTGGAGAGCAGGTCAACAAGAAACGCTCGCACGACGGGGTTGCTCATTGCTTCGTCAACGAAGGTGATGTCGGCGAGGGCTGACAGGTACGCAATGCAGGAGTGCCCGGCGTTCAACATGCGCAGTTTGTAGAGCTCCCAGTCGTGCACCCGGTCGGTGAAGAGAGCGCCGACGTCTTCCCACTTCGGGCGCCCAGCCGCGAAATCATCCTCGATCACCCACTGGCGAAAAGGTTCGGCCACGACCGGCCATCCGTCATCGATGCCCCGGTTGTCTCGCAGCCAGGCCCGATCCGCTTCCGATGTTGCCGGGGTGATGCGGTCGACCATCGAGTTCGGAAACGTGCAGTTGGCGGTGACCCATGCGGCCAGCTCGTCGCTTCGGCGCGACGCCGCAGCAAGTAGGGCGTGGCGGGCAACCGTGCCATTGCCGGGCAGATTGTCGCAGCTGAGAATCGTGACTGGACCGCCGCCACGGGCGCGCCGTTCGTCGAGGGCTGCCGCGAGCCGATCAAGGGTCGTGGTCTGGCCGGCGGCGCGCTGTTCACTGCTGAGTTCGGTGTACCCGGCCTCAGTGATGGTGAGCGAAATGATCGATGTCGTTGCGGATGCAATCAAATTCCTGAAACGCCTCGTCACTGTCGGCGGAGTGCAGGAATCGAAGTAGCGAGCCGATGATCTGAGGCGTCGGCTCGCCGCTGCCCTTCTCGCTGAGCGTGTAGAGACCGTCCTGTGCGTGCAGCACCCTGGCCATTTCCGCGTCCTGTGCCAAGAGACCGACACCCACGATGCCCCAGTCGCTTCCGGCTTGGGCCAACTCGTGGGTGTACAGCGCAAGATGGGCGCGATGAAATCCGCCGACGCCGATATGGGCGATCCGGGGTTGCAGGTGCGAGCGGTCATATTTTGGGACGGGCACGCCGCGACTGGCGATGGCTCCAAGGGTTGACGCTCGGAGCCTCAGAAGTTCGGGTGCATTCACGTTCGGCACGCTAAACGAAGGCAAGTCAACATACAAGATCCCAATATTCTTGGGAAAATGTGACGGATGTCTTGAATATCAACACAAAGCCAACTTAGGATGACCGCATTCCGGGGGGAATCGCACCTCCGGTGTCCTTATGACCCAGAGGAGACACCATGAGAAGTGCCCAGAGTCGGGCGAGTAAACGAACGAGCTTGATCGCGTTCGTCGCAGTGTCCGGAGTTATCGCCGCGGGCTGTGGAAGTTCCAAGACGGCTACCCCCGTCACCACCGCAGCTGCACCGGCCGCAACGACTGCGGCCCCGGCCGCAGCCACCACCGCGGCCCCGGCTGCAGCGACGACCGCGAAGCCGGCCGACACCACCGCTGCTCCCGCCGCGGCACCCGCCGGTGGCGAGATCAACGTCGCTATCGTTGACAACCCGCAGATGAAGGACATTGCCGAGCTCACGCCCGAGCTGTTCACCAAGAAGACCGGCATCAAGGTCAACTTCACCCTGCTGCCCGAAGGTGAACTTCGCCAGGTGACCACTCGTGACGTTGCCGCAGGCGGCAAGCAGTTCGACGCCGTCATGATCGGTATGTACGAGGCCCCGCAGTTCGGTAAGAGCGGCTTCATCCAGGACCTCACCCCGTTCGCCACCAAGGATGCGTCGTACAAGCTGGACGACATTATCCCGTCGGTGAAGAACGGTCTTTCGGCCGATGGCAAGCTCTACGCTGCGCCGTTCTACGCCGAGTCATCGTTCGTGATGTACCGCAAGGACCTGGTCGAGGCTGCCGGCGTCAAGATGCCCGCCGCCCCGACCTGGGCCGAACTGGCCGACATCGCGAAGAAGGTCAACAAGCCCGACGTTGCTGGCATCTGCCTTCGCGGTAAGCCGGGCTGGGGTGACTTGGGCGCCGCGTTCACCACGGTGCTCAACACCTACGGCGGCACGTGGTGGTCGGCCAAGGCCGATGGTTCCATCGACAAGGCCATGATTGATCAGCCCGAGTTCAAAGAGGCGTTGCAGTTCTACACCGGTCTGGTGAAGGACGCCGGCGAGAAGGATGCCGCCAACTCCAGCTTCAACGAGTGCCTGTCGCAGTACAAGGACGGCAAAGTTGCCATGTGGTACGACGCCACCGTTGCTGCTGGTCTGCTTGAGGCCAACGACAGCCCGGTGAAGGGCAAGAACGGTTTCGCCCTCGCCCCGGTCAACAAGACCAAGGCATCGGGCTGGCTGTGGGCATGGTCGCTGGCCATCCCGAAGTCGAACACCAAGCCGGACAACGCCTGGCAGTTCCTGTCGTTCGCCACAGGCCAGGACTACATCAAGGCTGCTGGCACCATGACCAAGGGCGGCTGGGCATCCATCCCGCCGGGAACTCGTGTCTCCACCTATGAGATCCCCGAGTACAAGGCCGCAGCTGCTGCCTTCGCTCAGCCGACGCTCGACGCCATGAAGGCTGCGCCGATCGACAACCCCGGCACCACCAAGCGTCCCGGCTTGCCGGGCGTGCAGTTCGTCGGCGTCCCCGAGTTCCAGGACGTTGGCAACAAGTGCACCGAGCAGTTCTCCAGCGTGATGGCCGGCAAGACCGACATCGATACCGCTTTGAAGAACTGCCAGGACATTGCCACCAAAGCAATCAAGTAAGACTTCAGAGGGGAGATGATCTTCTCCCGGATCGTGTTTCTCCCTTAGGAAGGTAATCGTCGACGTCATGAGTTCGAAGAGTTCGGCAGCTGTCGGACAGCAGGTCAACAACTCATGGCGTCGGCGGCTTCCGCTGCTGCCGGCCCTCATCTTCACGGTGCTGCTCACGCAGATCCCCTTCCTGATGAGTATTTGGTACAGCCTCACCAACTGGAAAATCGTTCCACCCCGCCCGCGTAAGTTCGTCGGCCTCACCAACTTCAAAGACCTCATAGGTGATCGCTTCTTTCGTGAAGCGGCAGGCATCACCGTGATGATGACGGTGGCAGCCGTACTCGGCTCCCTCATCCTCGGTTCGCTCTTTGCGCTGTTGCTCGACCGGAAGTTCTTCGGCCAGGGCTTCATCCGCACGCTGCTCATCACGCCGTTCCTCATGATGCCGGTCGTGGCCGGGCTCGTCTGGAAGAACCAGATGTTCAACAGCATCTACGGCGTCATCAACTGGCTGCTCAAACTCTTCGGCGGTACGCCTATCGAGTTCGTCTCGCGCTATCCCACCTGGGCGATTGTTGCGACGCTCATCTGGCAATGGACGCCGTTCATGATGCTCATCATGTTGGCCGGACTGCAGGGCCAACCTTCCGACGTGTTGGAGGCCGCCAAGATGGATGGCGCCACCCCGTTTGCGATCTTCCGCCAGCTCACGCTGTCGCACCTGCGGCCGTACATGGAGCTGGGCATTCTGCTCGGCACGATCTACCTGATCCAGGTGTTCGACCACATCGCGGTGATGACCGGCGGCGGACCAGGCTCAACCAACGTGCCGTATTATGTGTTCCAAGAGTCGATCGGTGGCGGTTGGCGCTTCGGCGCAGCATCGGCGTACAGCATCGTGGTCGTGATCTTCTCCATCGTCATCGCCACGGTTTCACTCCGGGTGCTCTCCGGCCTGTTGAAAGGGGAGGACATCGCATGACCAAGGAACGTGCCGTAGGTGAAAAGCGTTGGGTGAACGGAGTCTTCGGACTGATGGCCTGGGTACTGGGCGGGCTGTTCTTCTTCCCCGTTGCCTGGATGGTGCTCAGCTCATTCAAGACCGAGCAGGAAGCCGCCACCAGCCCCAAGATTGCCTTCACGCCCACTCTTGATCGCTACCGCGAAGTGACCAAGAGCACAAGCGGTCTGCTGTCGTTTGGGCAGGCATTTTCGAACTCAGCATTGATCGTGGTCAGCTCGACGATCATTGTCTTGCTCCTCGCCATCCCTGCGGCGTACACGCTGGCCATACGCCCGGTTCCGAAATGGCGCGACGTGCTGTTCTTCTTCATCTCCACCAAGTTCTTGCCGCTGGTTGCGTCCATCCTGCCGCTCTGGATCTTGGCGAAACAGTTCCATCTGCTGAACACCCGGCTGGTGTTGGTCATTCTTTACACGGGCATGAACCTGCCCCTCGCGGTGTGGATGTTGCGATCGTTCTTCTCCGAGGTTCCCCGTGAACTCATCGAAGCAGCCGAGATCGATGGCGCGAGCCTGCGAGGCCAGTTGACCTCGATCATCTTGCCCATGGCGGCTCCGGGCATAGCGGCCACAGCATTGCTCTGCGTCATCTTTGCCTGGAACGAGTACTTCTTTGCCGTGCAGCTCAACCCCGTGTCCGGTGCGACCGTACCTATCTGGGTGACCACCACCATCAGCACCCGCGGCAACTTCTTGGCCAAGCTTTCCGCGGCATCGGTGCTCGCCAGTATTCCGGTCGTGGCCGCCGGCTGGATTGCTCAAAAACGAATGATCCGTGGCCTCGCCATGGGTGCCATCAAGTAAGGATCTCGATGACCTCAGTACGTTTCGAAAAGGCCATGCGCATGTACCCGGGCACGACGAGCCCGGCCGTGAACGCGCTCGACCTCGAGATCGGTGACGGCGAACTGCTGGTACTGGTCGGTCCCTCCGGATCGGGAAAGTCCACGGCGCTTCGCATGCTGGCCGGGCTGGAACCGCTCGACGGTGGCGCCATTTACATCGGTGACAAAGATGTCAGCAGTACCCGTCCGCGTGATCGCGATATCGCCATGGTGTTCCAGAACTACGCGCTGTACCCAAACCTCACGGTGGCCGAAAACATGGGCTTCGCGCTCAAGCAAGCCGGTGTTCCCAAAGAGGAGCGGATCAAGCAGGTGCAGGAAGCAGCCCGGGTACTTGACCTTGAGCCGTATCTCGATCGCAAGCCCAAGAACCTATCCGGAGGCCAGCGTCAGCGCGTTGCCATGGGTCGAGCCATCGTGCGTCGCCCCGCCGTGTTTCTCATGGATGAACCGTTGTCGAACCTTGATGCCAAGTTGCGCGTGCAGACCCGAACCGAATTGGCCGAACTGCAATCTCGCCTCGCGGTCACGACCGTGTACGTCACCCACGATCAGGTCGAGGCCATGACGATGGGGGACCGTGTCGCCGTGCTGAAGGACGGCTTCCTGCAGCAGTGTGATGCGCCAGGCGTGCTCTACCACGCGCCGGCCAACATCTTCGTGGCTGGTTTCATTGGATCACCCGCGATGAACCTGGTGCCCGTTGGATCCGAGCGGCCTCTTCACTTGGGTACATCGGCGATCGGGTTCGATCCGGCCGGGGAGGCCGCGCTATCCGGGTTGGTCGGAGCAGTCTCGGTGGGGTTTCGTCCGGAGGCGCTTCAGATCGGTGACGGCCCGCTCCGGGCCCGCATCCGCACTGTTGAGGATCTTGGCTCCGAAGTGTTTGTGCACTTGGCCCTGGAGCATGGCGGTGAGAGTCTGGCCCTCGTCTCCAAGATGCCCGTGCCGTTCTCAGGTCGTCCCGGCGACGATGTCGGTGTGCAGATCAACGGGACAGTGCACCTCTTTGACGCCAACGGACTTCGGGCGGGCTCAAGTAACGCAAGGCTCCTGACGTAGCCCCGGCCAGCGCAACCCAGCTACGCTGTTCGTGCACCGAAACGTCGTCAGGGGGATCTGCACGTGGCTATCGGTCTGGGGGAACTTATTGCTCGGGGTAGTCGCTCCCGCATCTACGCGTGGGGACGCGGAGCGGTCGCCAAGGTGCCCGATTCCAACACCCCTGACCACTGGATTCATGCCGAAGCGCGCTACGCAGCAGCCGTTTCGAGCGTAGGAGCACCGGCACCACGCTTCCTCGGTATCGAACAGATACAAGGTCGGGCCGCTGCGATTTACGAGCGCGTGGTCGGACCATCGATGTGGGACCACGTGGTGCGCCACCCCGATCAGAGCGCGCCTTGCGGAGCACTGCTGGCAAACGTGCAGGTCGAACTGGCGGAACTGGTGCCGCCGGTATCGCTGCCGCGTCAGGGCGACCGGTTGTCGGCAAAAATCCGCCGTGCCACCGAGTCACTTCACACCTCGGCCGACGCTGCCCTCAGTCTTCTTCCCGTCGCCAACGGCCCATCTCGGCTGTGCCACGGTGACCTGCACCCCGGAAACATCATTCTGGCCAAGAGCGGTGCCGTGCTCGTTGACTGGTTCGATGCGTCATGCGGAGACTTGCTCGCTGATGTGGCGCGGACTATACAACTTCTCATTCCCGACCACGGCCGCTGCCCCGCTCACCTTGTCGGGGCTGATATCTCCACCCTCAAGGTGCTCGCCGACGCGTACGCTGAACGGGTGGGGAAGCTTGTTCCCATCGAGCCACTGACGTTCAAAAAGTGGCAGGCAGCCGAGGCGGTTGCCCGTCTGAGCGAGGGCGCTTCTCCTCGACAACGCGCCGCGCTGGCGTGGGGTTCAGCCAGCCTGCTCGAGGTGAGAGCGGTCTAGATCGTGGGCGACCCACGCGCCGAAATCGCCGGCGGGCATTGGTCGGGCAAAGTGGAAGCCCTGGAGTCGCGTGCACCCGAGGTCCACCAGGAAGCGAGCCTGCTCAGCCGTCTCCACGCCCTCTGCGACGACATCGAGGTGGAGGCTTTGCGCCAGTTGCTGGAGGCTCGCCACGATGGAGCCCGACTGGCTGTTGCTCGGGAGTTCCGACACGAAACTGCGGTCGATTTTCATGGTGTCGATCGGCAGTTGCCGCAGATAGGTGAGTGACGAGTAGCCGGCACCGAAGTCATCGAGCGCCACCCGCACACCAAGCGCGCGCAGTGTCGTCAGTACGGCTGCGCCACGGGGAAGATCGGCGACGAGCTGGGACTCGGTCAACTCGATGCTGAGCAGATGGGCCGGTGTGCCGTGCGCAATGAGTGCACGCTTTACGTCGCCAACGAGATCGCCATCCACCAGGTGTCGGCCTGCGACGTTGACGGCAAGGGGAATTTCGATCCCAGCGCTTCTCCACGCAGACAGCAGACGGCAGGCCTCGGTGATGACGAACTTGCCGATGTCGACGATGAGCCAGCTTTCCTCCGCCACGGTGATGAATTCACCCGGAGCAACCAGGCCGTGGCCCGGACGGTTCCAACGCAGCAGAGCTTCGGCCGATTCGATCGTCAGCGAGTCGGCACCGACGATTGGCTGGATGTGCAGCTCGAATTGGCTTTCCGCCAACGCTTGACGAAGTTCGCCTTCGAGCTTGAATCGATTGTCCACCGATGCCTGCATCGATGAGTCGAAGCACATCACCCGAGCCTTGCCGGCGCGCTTGGCCTCATAGACCGCGAAGTCGGCCTGGCCCAGCAACGACGTGGGCGTCGCGTCGGGGTCGCTCATCGTGATGCCAACGCTGCACGACAGGTGGAAGCGGGCGTCCTCCATGTGGATGGGCTGCTCGACGGCCGCAATCAACCGTTGGCCGAATGTTGCTGCATCGGTCACGTTGTCGATGCCTTCGGCGATCACCACGAACTCGTCGCCACCGAGGCGAGCCACCATCTCAGCACCACGGCATTGACCGGAAAGCCGGGTGGCAATCTCCTTCAAGACCGCGTCGCCTACCGCGTGGCCATAGGTGTCGTTGACGACCTTGAAGCCGTCAAGATCGCAGAACAGCAACGCAACTGACTGGTTCGAGCGGGCCGAACGATCGATTGCCTCCTGTAGTCGCTCGAGCGCCGCCACGCGGTTTGGGAGTCCGGTCATGGCGTCACGCCGCGCCTGATGGGCGAGGCGTTCGGTCATCGCGGCTGACTGTTCGATGGAGCGTTGCATACTCGCGCCGAAGCTTCCCGGCAGGGGCTGACGCAGTACATCATCCTGGAGACGACCGGCGCCGAGTGCCTCGGTTTGACGGGCGACCAGCTGCAGGTTGCTGCTGAGCTGATCGAAAGTCGTGGCGAGTACCGCAATCTCCCTCGGACCGATCGCACCGATCGGTGGGGCGTTGAATTCGCCGTCGCGGATGTGTGCCGCGCGCCTGGTGAGCTTTCGCAGCGGCCGAATCAGTGAGAACGAGATAACGGTGACCCACAAAAGCGCAGCGGCTCCTGCAGCTCCGGCGAGGAGCAGATCCCTATGGCTCTGGGCGCGGCTCTTGGTGTTGAGAGCATTGACCGATTCGGATACGGTCCGGGACAGATCGGCGAAGACCGGCGTCGCGTCCTTGAGCCAGTGCGTCGCAGCCAGACCGACGTTGCCCACCAGCCTGGCGCTCTCGATGATGTTGAGGTCCGGCGCGGGTTCGACGGACAGACCGAACTTGGTCAGCGCAAGGGCCTGAGCGTTCCTCCACTCCTGGGCGGACTCGGAGCGATCCATGATCACCACACTCTGCACCTCCGCGCTTGATGTCAGATGCTTGGCGGCTTGCCGTTCGGCCAGGACGGCGTTGGCGTATTCGAGTTTGGTGGTATCGGTGAAGCTGGTGGGGTCGTTGAGGAATTGCACGAGCAAATAGCTCTGGTCACCGACCGAAGTGACGAGTGCATTGAAGGCCTGCGCATCGAGCAGGCGATCGCGAAGAGCTTCCGTCTCCTGTTCGTCTCCGACTCCTGCGGTGGAAAGGCTCAGAATCTCGGCGTTCAAAGCATCCTGTCGCTTGCCGAGCAGATTGATCAGGGCGCCGTAGGTTCTTTCGACATCGCTTCCACCGGCGGTGGAGTCGCCAGCCACGAGGCTGTTTCGTTCGTTGACAAGAAAGGTGAACTCGTCGCTGGGTGTCGCAACCTCCAGATACGCAGCAGTTGCACCAAGCACGAGTTGGTTGAGTTCGATCTGGGCTGCGGAAATGTCGATGCCGATCAAATCCTTCAGGCCGTCGAGCCCGGTCGGCAGCGATCGGCCTCGTACGATGCCGAGCACGCTGCCGCGCTCGAGATCAAGCAACGCCTGTAGTCGACCGCCGGTGAGCGTCTCCCGGGTAAGCATGTCGAGCTGCTGGACCCGTTTGGTCTGGGCGAAGCCACGGTTCAGTCGATCGAGGAGCAGACCCGATGCAAAGATCACCGGTACGAGGATGAGGGCGAACAGGCGAAAGCCGAGGGATCGCCGATGAAGTCGGCTTGGTTCACTCGTCACCTCTGCTAAGTCGGCAGGTCACGAGACTTCCATGAGCCGCGAACTGTTTGCAGTTTGTCAAGAAACGCTGGGTTTGTTAACCCAAGCCTCGGATGGACGGTGTCTTAGCCGCCCGACAGGGCCTGCATGAGGGTGACCTCGTCGGCTTCGGTTACCGGGGTTGCGAGGTCATCGGCGATGTCATTGTTGAGGAAGATGCGCATGTGTTTGCGGATGGCGTTCTGTTCGTCGATAACGCGAAACCTCAGTCCGGGATAGGCGCGATCGAGATCGGCCATTACCTCGGAAACCGTGTCACCCGTGGCCTGCACCCAGGTGGCATTGGTGTATGACAACAACGGTGTGGGGATGCGGACGCGGGGCATTCGCTCAGCCGAATGTGGCGGGTTCGACGGTGTAAATCTCGGGCAGGTGCGACGCGATCGAGTGCCACGTTTCGCCCTCGTCGGTGCTGCCCCACACTTCGCCGCTGGTCGTGCCGAAGTAGACGCCGATCTGTTCGTGGTTGTCAACGGTCATGGCTTGTCGTTTCACTGTGAACCATCCGGTGTCGGGCAGGCCTTTGTCGCACCGGGTCCAACTGTCGCCGCCGTCGCGGGTGCGATAGGCGGCAGGCTTGCCGTCGGGGCTGGTGCGGGGCCACACGTCGGTGCCGTCCATCGGGAAGACCCACGCGGTGTCGGGATCACGAGGATGCAGCTCGATCGGAAAGCCGATGTCACCGACCGAGCGCGGCATGTTGTCGCCGATGCGGGTCCAGCGGGTTGCTGGCCGGTCGATGCGGTAGATGCCGCAGTGGTTCTGCTGGTAGAGCCGATCGGGATTGGTCGGATGGATGCGCACACAATGCGGATCCTGACCGAACTCCATCTCCTTGTCGGGAAACATCGGGTTGGCGAGGCCGAGGTTCAACGGATGCCAGTTGACGCAACCGTCGAGCGTCTCGAACACGCCGCCGGACGACAGACCGATGTACATATGCGCGGGGTCGCGAGGGTCGTGTACGACCGAATGCAGCATTGACCCGTCAGGTGTTTGCTCCACCGGCCACTCGGCCCACGTCTCCCACATCGGGTGGTCGTTCCAGCCGTCGACGGTCGTCCATGTATCACCGCTGTCGTCCGTACGGAACAGGCCCTGCGGTGACCCGCCGGCGTACCAAACGCCGGGCTGGGTGTGATGGCCGGGGGAGAGCCAGAAGACCGATTTGAGGCTGCGCTTCAACCGCTCGCCGGTGCGGAATGCGGGTGGGTTAGTGGCCTCTTTCCAGGTGTCCCCTCCATCCTCCGAACGAAAGACTGTTGGACCGAGATGGCCGGTGCTCATGCCGGCAAGGATGCTCTGCGGATTGCGAGGATCCTGCACGACGTGCTGGGCGATGTGCCCGAGAAAGTGCGGCGCGCTCACCGACCAGGTATGTCGATCGGCGTCGGCCTTCAGGACGAAAATGCCCTTACGGGTGCCAACGAGTAAGCCGTTTGCCATCGGTGCCTCCAAGCTCGATTGACGTGATGACGCGCAGCATACCGGCCCTAGTCGGGGGCGAGAAGCAGCCAGACCGCCGTGTCGGGCTGGACACCGGTCTTTCCCTGTTGTCCATCAGAACGGAGGAGCGGGCGGGCTCGGTGCGGGATCTCCACCACGGTCGATCCGAGGTTGGCAATGACCAGCACATCGCCGTTCGTGAAGGCAATGGTGTCGTCGGTCTGGCCGGTCAGATCGGTGACCCACCGCAGTTCGCCACCGCCGAGCCGATGATGGCGGCGAAGCCGTAGCGCAGAGCGGTAGAGCTCGAGTGTGGAATCGGCCACCCCGTCTTGTGCATCGACCGCGTAGGCATTCCAGTTGGCTGGTTGGGGTAGCCAGGTGTTGCCGGTGGGGCCGAACCCGAAGCCGGGCGCATCGGCCATCCAGGGCAGCGGCACGCGGCAGCCGTCTCGTCCGGGCTGCGTGCGGTGCGAGCGTTCGAAGCTGGGATCCTGGCGGTATTCGTCGGCCAGCGTGGTGTGCTCAGGCAGCCCGAGTTCTTCGCCCTGGTAGAGATACGCAGAACCGGGCAGCGCAAGCGTCAGCATGGCTGCGGCGCGTGCTCGACGCAGGCCGAGCGCAGCGTCGGGCTGCGGGTCTCGGGGGCCGATCCCGTTGGGTGACTTCGCCATGTTCGGATAGCCGAGCAGCGAGGCGTGTCGTACCACGTCGTGATTCGACAGCACCCAGGTCGTCGGCGCGCCGACAGCCGCGTTGGCGTGTAGCGAACGGTCGATGATGTCGCGGAGCTTTGGGGCGTTCCATGGTGCTTGGAGATAGGCGAAGTTGAAGGCCTGCTGCATCTCGTCGGCCCGCACGTAATCCGAGATGTGCTCAAGGGGCTCGACACACGCCTCTGCTACCAGGGCTCGATCGCCGGGGTACTCGGCCAGGATCCGATTCCAGGCGCGATAGATGTCGTGCACACCGGGCTGGTCAAACATCGGCCCGTGATCGAACGGCACGGACGGATCGGGTTTGGTCGACTCGGTGGCGGCTCCCATCACCATGGCGGCGGCGCAGGCCCAGTCGGGAAGGGCCGGGTCCTTCACCATTCCGTGAGCGACATCGATACGGAAACCGTCAACGCCGCGATCGAGCCAGAAGCGCAAGATGCTCTCGAACTCGGCGTGCACCTCGGGGTTGGTCCAGTTGAGGTCCGGCTGGCGGGTATCGAACATGTGCAGGTACCACTGGTCGCCGTCGACGTCTCGACCGGTGAGATCCTTTACACACGTCCACGCCGAGCCGTGAAAGATCGACAGCCAGTTGTTCGGCGGCGCGTCCTTACTGGTGCGGAACCAGTAGCGGTTGCGCTCGGGGCTGCCCGGCGCGCTCGCCAGAGCAGCCTGGAACCAGTCGTGCTCGTCGGAGGTGTGGTTCGGCACCAGATCGATGATGACGCGGAGGCCGAGTTCGTGCGCCCGTTGGAGCAACGCATCGAAGTCGGACAGCGTGCCGAACATGGCATCGATGGCCCGGTAGTCGGCGACGTCGTAGCCACCGTCAACCTGCGGTGAACGGTAGAACGGTGACAGCCACACCGCATCGACGCCGAGGTGGGCGAGGTGTTCCAGCCGTGAGGTGATGCCTTGCAGATCACCCATTCCGTCACCGTTCGCATCCGCGAACGATCGAGGATAGATCTGATAGATCACCGCATCTCGCCACCACCGCATGACCCGAGTTTTGCGGTTTCCCCTGGCGCAAGCAACCCGCTGGACGGCTCGTGATGAGTCGACCCGACCTCAACTCGAGGACGCGATGGCCGATACTTGAGTCGTGTACCGGTCACTTCGTGTTGATGCGGAACTGCTCGTGACCGTGAACGGGCGGTTCGACGGCAGCGTGGCTCCGCGTGCGTACGAGGATGCAGCTCTGGCCTTGGATGACGGTGTGACCGACATCAGCATCGATCTCACGGACGCTGACGAGATCGACGAAGGCGCCGTCGCGGTGCTTTGTGCGCTCGCGATTACCACCACGAAGCGGGGCGGCAGGATGTTTCTGTGGCTCTCTGATTCCGAGCCAATGCAGATCCTGGACCCCTCTGAGGTGCGCGAGGCGCTGGACGCTGCCTAGAGCTTGGCTAACGGCGCTCGTTAGCTGTGTTTCGATTCGCTCCCGACGATTTCAAGTTCGTAGGTCTCGATGGGGGCTTGCTCTTCCCACGCACGGGTGAGACCGAGCACCAAAGTGCCGGTCTCGGCCCTGTCGACGACGAACGAGAATCGATGGCTTGCACTTGCGCCGGGTCGATCAAGGTCGACATGGCTGCCGTGCTCGGTCAACTTCACGACGGCGGGAATGGATATGGGCGACCACTGGTATCCCGCCGATGCTGTCTCCGGAAGGACAACATCGAAGTGATCACCGACGCGTAGGACGTGGCGCTTGCCGTTTTCGTTGCGACCGAACTCATGCGTCATCGTCACCAAAGGTACATGGCGTCAATCGCCCCGGTTGCTCCCTCATTGAGATGAACGAGGCCACCGCCAGCGCGTGCGCCGGCGGCCAGAAGGGCCATGCCCCTTATCGCCACGTCGCCGCTTTGGGTGAGGTGCTTCCACCCGGTGCCGCCGTCGATGAACGCCCAGTTGTCGAGGGGACCGGATGTCTGCCACGTCATCAGGACATGCTTGTTGGTCAACCACCCGGCCGCGGCCGCAGTCACTGCGCTCGCGGTGCCGGGAGGCGACATCGTCGGCGTGTCAAGGCCACTCGCCGTCGATGTGGTTCCGACGGAGATTTGAGCGGCCGCGAGCTGTTGCTGTGTCGGCTCGGGCGGAGTCTGGATATCGTCCAGGGGTGTAGCGGTGGGGCGGGTCTTCGTGGTTGCCATGACGCACTCCTCAATACACTTGTGAGATGTCGATCGAGCCGTTGTTCTCGAAGACATTGACGGGACGGTTTCCGACGCGTGCTCCGACGAGATCAGCAAGCATCATCTCGTGGCTCGAATCAGTAGCGGTGTTCACTTTCAACCAGCCGCGGCCATTGATGAAGGCCCAGCCGCTGCGTGGTGTGTTGGCGTGGTACAGACCGACGACCTGGGTTTGACCGGTCCACGCCCGCAAGGACACGGCGTCGACACCGTGCACCTCCCATGTCTCGATGCCGCACTCGCCATAGGCAATGCACACGTAGCCATTGTCGCCCCAGCCGGTACTCCAACTGTTCTTCGCGATCCAGTAGCCCCCGGCATCGTTGTAGCCGACAAGCGAGACGCAGTGGCCGCCTGCGGCGGCACCAGTGAGATGCCGGTAGATGCCGGTGCGATAGCTGAAGAAGTCCTGATACACGACAAAGCAAGCCGACACTGCGCCGTGGGTCGCAATGTGCTGCTTGATGGCGGCCGGGTTGTTCGTCAGCGTTTGGTACGACACCATGCGCGCCAGGCGGTTCGGCCAATCCGCGTTGAGCGTGGCCCCGCCGGTGTTGCGCGGTGTGTACGGAAAGTAGTCCTCGAACGTGACGCCGACGTTCTTGCAGTAGGTGTAGGCGTGGCTCGGTAGCCAACCGGTGTCACAGGTGGCGCCGTCGCTCGCACCGTGCACGTAGAAGAGATGCGCCTCGGACAAGTCAGGGTCAAACGCCGGTTGACCCCGGGTCAACGCCGCCGTTGTTTCCATCGTGGCGACCGTGCCGAACGCAACGCACGAGCCACAGTTTCCCTGATCCTTGATGGGGGTGGTGTAGTTGTTGCCGCCCACGTTCCGGGCGTCAAATGACGTCGCAGCTCCCGCGTTTAGGGCCGCTGCCGACGGTGCCCGAGCGGCCAGCGCGACCGAGGCCGACGAAGCGACAAGGGCGGTGACTTCGGCTGCCGAGGGCAGCTTCACGCCAAGTCGCATTCGCCGGTCGGCCTCGTTCAGCACGCTCATCGACGTGTCAGCCGAGATCCAGGGGTGACCGGCCCGAGCCAGTTCGGTGCGCACCTCTTCGAGGTCGACGGCCTTCATGTCATTCGCCATAGTGCTACTCCCGTCCGTTGAGCGGTCGCAGAGTGCCTAGACCGCTGGTTGCGTCTGGTAACTGACTAATTCGCTGACTATTTCTTTACAAATAACTGATCAGTGACAAACAAACCACAGCTTGGACTTTTTGTCAACGGTGTGTCTAGTGGTCGGGCTTCCGGCTGGGCGGAACCGATTGCGTTGGCAATGAAGGCCTTGTGGATGGCGATGGCGGCAGTGGAGCCGTCGGCTGCGGCGAGTACTACTTGATGCGGTGCGGGCGGCGGGCGACGCACGTCTCCGGCGGCCCAGACGAGGGGATGGCTGGTGGCGCCGGTATCGCTTGTGACGATGTAGCCGTCGACATCGACCTCGCAGCCGAGCGCTTGAGCGATCGAGCTGCGCGGCACGACGGCTGCCTTCAGGAACGCGGCTGACGCTGTGATCATGCGTCCGTCGCCAAGGATCACATGGCTGAGCGCCACACCGTCGCCGACGAGCGCCACGACTTCGGTCGCAGCAACAACAGTGACGTGGGGCGTCCATGACCGGACCAGGGTCGCGAGATGGTCGGCGCCAGGGGCCGCGTCGATCACGACGACCGGTTGATCGCGATGCTCCCATCCGTCGCAGAACGGACAGTTGAACACCGACTTGCCCCACCGGTGGGCGAGACCGTCGATGGGTGGGAGCTTGTCGTGCACGCCGGTGGCGAGCACCGCGACGTGCGGCCCGTGGCCGGCATGGGTGACGGCGCCGTGACCACCGTGACCACCGTGACCGGCATGAGCGGCGTGAGCGGTCTGGTCTGCCGTCTGGCGGGGTAGCTGCGTGAAGGTCACCACGGCGGCGCACAACGCCAAGCCCACCGCGATCCACAGCGAGCTGTGCATCGAGTCGACAAATGCCGTCCGGGCGGCCGCTGCGATCTGCTCGCGCTGCGCACCGAGGTGCTGGCTGGTGTGGATGGCAGCGCCGACGTTGTTGACCACGAGGCTGCGATCGACGCCGGTCAGATTCGGGAACTGATCGAGCTTGCCGTGCATCGACGTCGCATAGCTCGTGGCAGCGACGCTGCCGATGACAGCGACGCCGAGTGCGCCCCCGAACTCGCGGACGGTGTCGTTCACGGCGGAACCGACGCCGGCGCGAGCCGGAGGCAGCGTCGCCATGATCATCTCGGTCGCGGCCGGCATTGCGACGCCGGCACCGAGCCCGAACAGCAGCAGACCCACACCGGTTGGCACGTACGAACCATCGTCGACAAACGCAGCCTGTGCGGCGATGCCGGCCGCGGCGATCAATGTGCCAGCGGTAACCGCAATGCGGCCACCATGCATCTCAGCAAGGTGCGCGCCCGCGCCGGTCCCGAACAACATCCCGATCGCAGCGGGGACGAGCGCAAAGCCGGCTGCGAGCGGCGTGTATTCAAGCACGAACTGCAGGTACTGGGCCTGCAGAAAGACCGTGCCGGCCATCGCAAAGAAAAGCAGTGCGAGGGCGATGCTGCCGGCGGAGAAGCTGCGGTTGCGGAACAGGGCGATGTCGAGCATCGGGTCGTCACGGCGTATCTCCCAGCCGACGAACACGACCGCGATCACAGCCCCGACCGCGAAGTTGACGATGGAGGAGGTCGAGGTCCAGCCCCGCTCTGGTGCCTGGATGATGGCGTAGACCAGCGAGCTGATTGCGGCGATGGACAGGGTGGCGCCGACAGGGTCGAGCCGGGTGGCGTGCGGGTCGCGGGAGTCGGGCACCAGGTGCACCGCACCGACGAACGCAACGACGAGCAGCGGCACGTTGATCCAGAACACGGACGACCACGAGAAGCTGCGCATCAATGCACCCCCGACGATCGGTCCGAGCGCGATGCCGGCTCCGCTGGCGGCGGTCCATCCGGCTATCGCTTTGGCGCGTTCGCGAGGGTCACCGAATACATTGACAAGGATCGACAGCGTGGTCGGCATGATCAGCGCACCGCCGACGCCCATCACACAGCGACCGGCGATGAGCGCAGTCGTCGAGCCTGCCGTGGCGGCGACGACTGAGCCGCCGAGGAACGTCAGGAGGCCGGCGAGCAGTGCGTGCCGCCGGCTGAACCGGTCGCCCATGCTGCCAGCCGTGAGGAGCAGCCCGGCGAACACGATGGTGTATGCAGCGACGATCCACTGAAGTTGGGCCGAGCTGGCACCCAGATCGCCGACGAGCCGAGGCATCGCGACGTTGATGATGGTGTGATCGATGGAGGTGACGAGCAAGGCGAGCACGAGCACGCCGAGGATGCGCCAACGGTTGGGATGGCTGTCGTGTGTGTCGCCAATGGATTGGGTGGTGGGACGACCGTGCATGATGACTCCTTGGTGTGTGATGTGTGGTGTTTGCCACGATCCACCTAAGGGGTGGCGTACCGCATCGGACAGACCCCCTCAGATCTGTAGGGCTCACCGGGCGAGGCACTCTCGATGTTCTGGGCCTGACTCGGGCCGAGGACGGTGTGGTTTACGCCGACCGACTATTCGATGGGCCGAGTGGTTTGCGCGCGGTGTAGGCAAGCCGGCTCAAGCGTCGCTCGGCGGAGAGCAGGTGCACGATGTGGAGGAAGTGCTGGAACGTCGCGTTCGCTTCGGGTCCTTCCAGTTCGTTGAGCTGACGGCTTGCCAGTGTGCGGGCCCTGTGCCAGGCCGCTGCGACAGCTGCGATGTTCTCCGTGGCGTCATCGTGCACCAGAAACGAAGCGTTGTCACTGAGCCCTTGCTGAGCGGCCGCGTCGTTGGCAGCGGTGATGCCGGCAGCGTGAATGTCAATACCGACGAGTCGACATCCGGTCGAGCGCACCAGGAAGAGCGCCGGCCCGCCTGACCCTGACGCCACCTCCAGCACCGAGCTGTCGGGACCGATGCCGAGTCGGTGTTGGAAGCGGCGGTGCTCGTCGGCGGTGGTCCATGAGAACTGTCCGATGTCTTCACCGAAGGCTGCTCGACGAATGGCACTATTCAGTTCGTCGGGCGACGCGGCGAAGGTCGCGTCGTAGAACGCCGTGTCCCGTTCCAGTTCTTCACTCATGAATGCGTCCCGTGAGAACCCATTGTGGGTGATTCTGACACGCAGATCGACCCTGTCGCGATGCCATTGTTGACGCGAGATGGCGCAACAGCCTTTACTCGGCGATGCGCAGTGAAAACGTGGCGCTTTCGGAAATGGCGGCGCTAGTCGGCGGGAAGTTTCCAGACGCCGCGTTCGCGAAATGCGGGGATCACCTGTCGTCGCGCCTGGTTCAGAACGACGCTCACACCGATTGATCGCTCGCGCGCAACATCGACGGCCGGTACGATCCGAGCACCCTTCAAGTAGGCGATTCGTCGATGCATCGACTCCAACATAAGCAGCGATAGATGTTGCGCGAACGGCTTGGTCTTTCCTGCCGTGTCGAACTCGCGGAGCATGGCGTAGTACTTCTCTTTCCCCTTCGTTCGCACGATTATCGGAGGGAAGCCAAGTTGGTAGAGCAGGTAGTTCAGCACGACGCGGCCGATCCGTCCGTTGCCATCGACGAACGGATGAATGTGCTCGAACTCGAGATGGACGCGGGCGAGGCGCTCGACTGGATGAACACCGAGGTCGCTCGCGAACCTCACCAGCATGTCTGCCAACATCGGCTCGACGTTCTCGGGCGCCGGAGCAATATGGGTGCCGACGCGTACGTACTCGCCGCTGATCCGGAAGCGGCCCGCGATCTCGTCATCGATGTTGGCCAACAACATCGTGTGAAGGAGCCGCATTCGATCGAGTGTGAGGGGCTCGGCATGATTGACACGGATGTAATCAACGACCCGAGCAAGGTTCTGAGCCCCGTGAACCTCTCGCAGATCCATGTGACGAGAGATCTCAACGGCTAACAAAATCCGCTCGGTGTCCTCAAGGGTGAGCGTCGAGTTCTCGATAGCGTTGGAGTTGTACACCGACTCGGGCACCTCGGACTCATCGAGGAGTCGCAACAGGTCTTCCTTGCCGACCCTCAGCGTCTCGAACTCCCTCCGAGCATTGGCAAGAGCGACGAGGAGAGAGTTTGTCGGCATGGGAAATACTAACAAGAAAGTAGATGAAATCTGTTAGTCAGTACATATTTCGGTTCTGAATTAACGGATTGTGCGCCAGATTCCGTTAGCCCATCGATAGCCCGCTGGTCAGGAACTGGACAGGCCGCTCGTGTTGAACGGTGTCATGGTTTGGGTTGGCGTTGAAGCCAGCGCTGCAGGGTGTCGGTCGTCCAGGTGGCGACACCGGTGCCGAGAAAGTCGTTGTCGTTTGTCCAGATCCCAGCGTTCAGTGCAAGTGCACTTGCCACCAACGGCCAGTCTCTGGCATCGCGTAGAGAACGGGCGCGTGCCTCGTCCTCCAGGGCGGCGTAGATACCCTCGGCCAGGATGACGATGTTCGCCTCGACGGCGGCAAGGCACGCCGCGATCAGTTCGTCGCCGAGGCTGGGTTCGAGCCCGCGTCGACGAACGAACGCGGCGATCCGTCGAGGGAGCTCCACTTGTGTCTCGCCCCACATCTGCTCGGGCAGGTACAGCTCGAGCCGATCGTCGCCCAGACGGGCCCGGCCTGAGACCCGGAGGAGTTCGCCCACGAGCACGCTCGGGTCGACCAACAGCCGCACTAGCGAACGTGGCGTTTGGCCGAGATCTCGCGGACCAGTTCGTCCTCGTTGAGACCAGTGCGAGTAGCGACGTCATCGACCAGCTCGGCCAGCCGACCGAGGGCGTCGCGTCCGGCGCGACGGTCCTTGGCCGTGATCGGTACGAAGAAACCAATTGGTTCGCCGTGTCGTTCGATCACGAGCGTCTCACCGCCGGCGAGGATGGAGCTTGCCTGATCCCTGAACTCTCTCACGCCTACCGTTCTCATCGACCACGCTCCTTTGTGGTCACAAGTGTAGCCACCGTTTGGGTGTTATTGAAGGAGCATTCGCGGCAGGTCCAGGAGCACGATGAGCTGGCAGCTTTGGCTCAGGGTCGAGTTCGACGTACTTCTCACCGCAATTTCTCCAGTAGCACCATCAGTATCTGCCCTCACATCTCGGCAGCCTCGGCCGACGAGACTGCCATGGAGTCAGGTGTGGCACTCGATGGTCGCATGATTCAGGCCAGGTTCCCGGGCAAGTGCAGCCGCTGTGCGGCTGCGGTCGCCAAGGGCGAGGCATGCTTCCATACCCCGAGCACCAAGACGGTCATGTGCATGAATTGTCACAGCCCGGCCACGTCACCGTGGCCACCTCCTCCGGCCCCCGGCCTGGCTGGTTGGTCAGCTGATGTGCTCGCCACGCGCCGTGGCCCGAATGGCGAAGGGCATGCCAAGGGAGCCGTAGGTGAACGTGTCATCGGCAAGGCGCTCGACGCGGTGTGTAGGGGCATCGGGCACGTGTTGCACGATCGGAAGCTTCCTGGCTCAAAGCGCAATCTTGACCACATCGTTGTGACCGCTGCTGGGGTGTTCGTGGTCGATGCGAAGAACATTGCCGGTGTGCCGCGATACATGGACTTTGGTGGCTCGCTCACTACCGATGCCCGGCTCTATGTGGGTGGGACCGACCGTACGATGTGGGTAGAGGGTGTTCAATCACAGGCAGCCGCGGTGCGCGAAGTTGCAGGGGTCGACGTCCTTCCGGTCCTTTGCTTCGTTCGCCAGCCAGCATCGCTGAAGTTCACTGTGCGCGGCGTTCAGGTTGTTGATGAGACATCGCTTCCGGGCGTGGTCTGCCAGCCAGGACCGCTTCTGCCGAAGCGTGTGAGCGAGATCGCGGTGCTTCTCGACTCAGTGTTTCGCCCGGCTTGATGAGTGATCACTCAGGTTGCGGGTGACAGGTGAAGTACCTGAATTGGAAGCCGCGGCGCCCCGGCAAGCTTTCGATCACCGGTGAGCAGTGGAGCGTTCAAGTGTTTCGCGAGCACCACGTAGATACCGTCCTGAATGATGCAGTTATGTCTCAGGGTCCAGGCTTCCGCAACGAGCGGCCGCCCGGATGCGATGCGGATCGGTACACGAAGCAGCCTCCGAAGCGCTACTTCGGCGGATCCTCCGTGATCAGGCCCCTCATAAGCATGCGGCGGATTGCACCGGTGGCTTCGACGTGGAAGTGGTCGGGTGCCCACCAGATCCGGTTGCGGGGTGTCAGTGCGAGAAGCCGCTTTCCGGTGCCGGTCTGGACAACGATCTCGGCCCCGGCTGATGCGTCAAGAACAACAATGCTCACGTCTCGAGGCGTGAGCGGTCTTCGGCAATCAACTCGGCAGCCGTTACCGGCAGGTCGATCCAGTCGTCACTCGCTTCCAGCTCCGCGATCCAAGCTTCCAATGCCTCAACGGATGTGTCGTCGTCCGGATTGACGAGGACGATCATGGGGTCGCCCGACAGTTCCTCGACTCGCTTGGCCATGTCGACACTCTATCTGCGTGCACCGGCTTCGGTGCCTCGATTGGGAGCGCTGTGCACCTGCCTGCGAGGCGGCGTTCGGCTGAGTCCGCGGGTGTGTCCGCCTCGAGAATCATGACGTACCCGAACCGGGCCGAGTAGGCGTTCGCGTGTCGCCTTCCAGATGTCGGCGCTCTGGTCGATCATGTCCTCGATCGGTTGTTCACGTTGTTGTCAAAGTTGCCGACCGGGCTTCCGAACCGCCAGCAAGGTGGAGTTCGCCAGGGAAACTGTAGAGCTGGGGGGAATCGAACTCACTAAGGACGTTTTGGCGAGTGCTGCCTTGTCACAAATAGTGCCGCTGAACTGGGCTTTTCTGAAGTTGACGTGTTGATCCGTGATGGCTCGTGCTGCCCTTTTCTACCGAGTTGGGTAGAAAAATGGTAGATGAGCAGGCCAGGTCCAGAAGCCAGTAAGGCCTACGAATTCGAGTCCCCCGTGAGCGATGCGTCGCTGTTGTCGAGCGGAGTCTGGTCGAGTTGCCGAACGGCGACCTTCAACTCGTTGCACTTCTTGTGAAACTGCTCGATCAGCGCTTCAATCTCGTCCCGCAGCCGAAGCGCGTCTCTCGAAAGAGTGACTGTTCGGATTGGGTGCCTGGCAAACCACGACTCAATTCGCTCGATTCTTTCGGCGAGTGCAGTCCCGTCCCCCGCCGTCTTGAGGAGGAGAAAGGCTTGCCAAGCCTGATCAAGCTTCTCGTCGCCGTTGCACCGACCGCAGGCGAGGATCAAGTTCCCCAGCTGGTTGCCTCCTCCTGGCGTCGCATGATCGACATGGCCCTGGCGTAGCTCTCGATTCAGTGGCATGCGGCAGTAGGCGCACGCGCTCTCAAAGTGCAACCAGAGTTCGTCGACGCTGCTCGGCCCAGGGTCGAGGATCTCATCGAGGCTGCGTCGCATCAAATTCTTCGCCTGCGAGACTGTGTACTTCACGCGCTTTTTCTGCGTCGCCATACGTTTCCCCTCACCATCTCGGTCGCAGCCTACGATCCCAAAGGTCGTTGCTGTGGACTCTGTCGGCCAGTGGGTGACCTGCCCGACGACAGGCCCCTCGAAGCTCAGCCATAGCCGTCAAGGGAGCGTCGGTCTCCGGCACAACTGTGGCAGCGGTCATGGCCGTTTCGATCCGCTCTCTTCGCGGAACGCCCCACTCGGCGGTGATTCCGCCGTATCGCGACTCGGCGAGAGTGGCCGATGCGACGAAGAGTGGTTCCCGAGCAGCGCTGTGGCGCGGCGATCGAGCGACGGCAAATATCTAGGACTGAGCGATGCGCTGAAGACGTCAGTATCGACCAGCAGCCTCACGAGGCAATAGCAGCGGCAAAAGCGTCGGCCTCTTCGTCAGTCAGATCCGCGATGAGGAGCTGGTCAAGAGAAGTAAGGACTGGCGCAGCACCAAGCTCGTCGGGTGTGAGGTCGCGAGGAAGCAGGCCGGTTCCGTGTGGAGGCTCAAGTCGTTGGCGGTCCCCGTCGCTCATGAACGAAATGATACTTTCTCGGTCTCAAATCGCGCGTCGGGAAATTCGGTGTTACAGCTTTGGGCGACCCCGTGCAGAATGTTGCGCACGCCGGCGCAACTTCGGCGGTGCGCAGCCGTCGTGAGCCGGACTCCAACAAACTCCTTCCGTTACACCCATGTTGCCCCGCTCGCGGAGCAACGTATTTCCACCTGGGTGTGCGCTCCCGCAGGTTGGCGCAAAGGCTGCTAGCGCTCACCCTTGCTGACCTGGCGTTATGCAGCGGGGTGGCGCAAGACGGCGGTCCACCCTGACAGGTATCGTGCCTACATACCTGGCATGACTTTTAGAAGGCACAGCCGTGGAACCGCGCTCTTACGAAGCGTCGGCGACCTCTTCGAGGCGGAGGCGGAGGGATCGGGCGAAATGGCTGAAGGTCATGGTGGGGGTTCGGGTAGCGGACAGGGTTGTCGTCGTGGCGGTTGGTGGTGGCGAGGCACACGGCGTTCATGTCGCCTTCGAGACGAAGCCTGTCGAGCGCGATGCCGTACTGGTCCGCATAGCTCGCCCGATCGAACACGGGGTCGACCGGCAAGACGGTGTTCTTCGGGGCTTGGGGGCGGGTTGACTTCTCGTCGGCTTCGAGGATCATCACGTACCCGAACCACGGCCGAACCGGGCCGAGCAGGCGTTCGCGTGTTGCCTTCCAGATATCGGGCTCTGCCCGATCATCTCCTCCATGCGGTTGTTGATGTTGTTGCTAAAGCTGCCCACCTGCGACTTCAGTTCGATGATGGCCAGCACGGCTCCGTTGTGCATCACGACCGTGTCCCAGTTCTTGGCCGCCCGGTAGAAGCCCGGAAGCCGATTGCTACCGGCTGGCGTCATGCCTGCGTCGATAATCACCTGGTGGATGACATCTCGTACCGCGTGAAGGTGCGTGCCGCCCGTGACCGAGCCGCGGGTGCCAGCGTCAGTCAGGCCCTTGGCTCGCTGGCGGGCCATCTGCCCGGCTCGGTCTTGCCAGAACTGCTCGATAGCCGTGGCGAAGGCCGGCTCGTAATCGGGTAGGTCAAGCGCCACGAATGATTCCGGCGTGCTCTTCAAGTCCATACAGACGGATGGCGATTTCGGTCGCGGCCACGGCATCTCGTCGGTCGAACGCCGATGCCAGTGCGGCCTGGTCGGCTGCGGTGAGGGTGTCGGGGGAGGGGAGGCGGATGCGGCGAAGGTATTGCGCCTGGAACCGAAGGGTGCCGCCGCGCATCTTCACGCAGTAGGCCGCTACGAATGCCTCGGCAACTTTGGACAGGAGTAGCCCGCCAAGCACACGCAGGTCCCACTTGTCGGAGACGACGTAGTACAGGTTGTGGTGCGGGTAGAGACCACCTGATTCCAGCACGGGGTGGGTAGTCATCTTCAGATCGGGAAAGAGCAGCTTCGGGCGATCGATCAGCGTGTGGTCAACCTTGTCGATGGTGCGGTACCACTTGTCGGCAGCCTTGCCGGCGACGTGCCGATTGCGGAGTACACGGCCGTGCAGATTGAAATACTCGGCGAGCCGTGGATACAGATCGAGGTCGACCAGTGCCCCGTTCTGCTCCCACGGGTTGACCAAGTAGGTGCCGCCCCAGGTGTTCTGACCGGTTGCACCATCTCGTGACATGGTCAGCGGGAGAAGGCGGTCGCTTTCGACGAGATCATGGTCGGTGGTGACGAAGAGTTCGTCGGCTCCGGTGGCCACGCCGATGCCGACGCGGGTGCCGGTGTGCGGGTTCTCCAGCAGTTCGAATCGTTCATTGAGTTGTTCGATGATGGCGACCATCTCGGGGTCGCCACCGGGCCACGATGCATCACCGCCAGTCCATTTCGCCAGCCGGGTGCCGGTCACTCCGGTAGCGGAAAGGTGATCGTCGCGTGCCGTGCGCCCATTCGGTGAACGCTGAGGCACCGGCTGGTTGGAACGCAGCGTTGGCCTCGCCGAGCGCGACGGGCCCTGTGTGCCGTTCCGCAAGATCACGACGGCGGGGTAGGCCGATACCTGGGCCTCGAAGGCATCCACGTCGTGCATAGGCAGGATGAGGTCGATGGCGTACTCGTTACTGATGAGCGAACGCAGGCCGCGCCCGTACTGGTTGCGCATCCAGCGGTCGGCGCAGATGAACGCCACGACGCCACCGGGGGACAGGCTTCGCAGCGCTGCCTCAAAGAAGCCGACATACACATCGGCCCGCCCCAGCATGGTGGAGCATGCACGGCGATAGGAGTCGTAGAGGCTGGCGGGCACATCCTCCGGGCGGATGTAGGGCGGGTTCCCGATGACGAAATCAGCCTGCGGAGTATCGAGCGCGCCGAACAGCCCCTCATGCTCGGGCTGGGCAAGGAGGTAGTCGCCGGTGTTGATCCAGGCCTGGACGAGGTCATCGGCGTGCGTCGAGGCAACTCCTGCGTTGGCGAGGAGTTCTCGGATGACCTCGCGGGCTGCCGCGACGTTGTCTGGCAACACATCGGTCGCCTGGATCGCCGAGTTGGTGGTGGTGATGTCCCGACCGTGACGGCGGCACGACTCGATCAGCCGCTCGACCATCGGGCCGAGGAACGCACCACTGCCGCACGACGGCTCGACCGCCCGAAGCACGGCCAAGTCCCTGTCCATCGTGTATCCAGCGAGGTCCAAGATGAGCTCCACGATCCACCGGCGCGTAAACACCTCACCATGGTTCCGATCCCGGTCAACAGCCAGCACACTCACGCCGATGATCGTAGGCGACGGGTGTGACACGGTTGAGCTACGCGGTCATCGGGGCATCGAACGATGTCGACTGAGATGCAACGATCCCCACGCTTCCGCAAGCAGGACTCCTGAAACGACGCTTACGGCCAGGGTCAGCCGAGAAATCTCCGCCTGTTCAGCGCTCCAGGACCTCTGAGGCGGCTCGCATGCGTCGTCACCCGCGCGACGAGGGCCAGATCATGTGGTAGACATAAAGTGTGTCGAGGTTGTTGTGAGGCCTCTGGCTAGCTAGATATGAAGCTTGATCGGCAACACTTTGCGTGGGGGTAGGGATGTCGGCGGAACAGGGTCTAAGCACGGCCCAAACAGTCGTATTGACATTTGTGGGCGCCACATTTGGTTCGTTCGTTGCCGTATTTCTACAGTCACTCGTGGTCCGTCGCGGAAGTCGGGCTCACTTTGTCGTTCTATTGAGTGCACTTCAGGACGAGATTGCGACCATCGAATCTGACGCTCGCGAGCGCACGCAGCGCAGCCCTTCCGACCTTCGGCTTGATCCTCCCTACCCGACTAGGGCGTGGCGGTCACTTGCGGACTCGGCAGAGGTTCGTCGTCTCGGGAGCGATTATGCAGCGATCTCCAGCCTCTACAAATCGGTCGACCATGCAAACTATCAAATAGGTATCGTCGGCGACCTCGTTCAGATAACAGCGACGTCACCATACGAAGACGCACGTGTCGAGTTTCGACGACTCGCACAGTCCTTTCAGGGCCCAGTCACCTCGGTGTTAGCTCCGGCGTGAACAGCGCCTTATCCGCAATTTCGAGGCTAAAGCGAAGTCATCGTGCCTAAGTGGTCTCAGTCAATTAAGTGGTGGGGCTTAGTGGATCGAGCGCACGTTATTCGAGCCGCGGCCAGACATTCTCAAGTCGGAGGGATTCTGGCCCTAAGTGGCCCAGCCGGGTTCGGACATGTCGAGGCGATGTCGTTTGTAGCCAAGGAAATGGTGCGGAGCGGGTGGGATTGTCACGAGGTTTTGTTTGATGGTCCATTTAGCGGATTCGATCTGGCGGTTGCAATCCTTGAAGACCTTTTGCCGACTCAGCCGTGTGCAGTTTCGCACCGTGCTCAGGTCGCCGGACTCGGTCTGCGGAATCTTGAGAACCACTTAACGGACGTGCTTGGAGGAGTCGAAGGAAGGCACTGCTTTCTTGTTCCTCAGCTCGACTTGTTGATGCCCCTTATTGAATCCGAAGCAAAATTCCTGCACGGAATTTCAGGGCTGAACTTCTCGATTGTGGCTGGCCTTCGGCGGCCTGAGTCAGAGATGTCTGTCGAGCTGGACTGCATCGTTCCTCTTCTCGGCTTCCAGAAACGACATGTAGAACTGTGCCTCCTGCGAGACGGGCGCGCTACTGAGTCTCAATTGGCGGCCGTCAGAGAGACTCTTGAGGATCTGACCTCCGATGACGGTACCGTCGTACCGATGGCGGCCTATACTTGGCTGAGCCAGACCTTTGAGGCGCTGCCATGATGCTGACTGACTTTCCCCCCTACGAACGGCCGAGCGAGAGTTCGATATTGCGCGCTCTGAGTCGATCTCTGGACTTCCTGCCAGCCGAACTTCTGAGCATGGCTAGCACGCTTTCGGTTGCGATCGGAGCCACCCTCGACGAGCTACGCACCGTATATGCACAGGTGTGGCCGATGGCCAACCGCGACCTTGAGCGTGTGCTGGATGCACTTGTCAGCCTGCCATTCGTCGAGCATGCTAACGGCCGCGTTCGAGTTGCGGAACCATTGGGGGCAGAACTCGCGCGTGATCTTCACGACAGCGATCCGGGGCACTTTAATCTAGCTTTCGCCGCATTCGGTCGGACTGAAGCCGCTCGGCTGGCCGCTGACGCTGCCGAACCATTCGCCGCGTGGCAAGCGAAGTCTCGGTTGGCTTACTACCTCCTGGGCAGTGACGAGGACAGTGCCACCGATTCGTTTGTTCGTGCATTTGACGATGCCCCATTCGAGACCCGGGCCTCGTGTCGCCGATGGCTCTCCTCATTGACTGGGCGGTACACAGCGATTTCCGGAGAGGTTTCGAGGATCGGTCGCTTCTTTGAGGCTTTCGATCACTACGTCGACGAGGATCACTCTGGAGCGAGGCCGTTGTTGCTTGCGCTGTGTGACGAAAGGCAAGAGGACGGCATCGAAGCAATTGCTCTGCATCTCCTTGCGCTCGGAACCGTGGACCCCGCCAGCGTCGCGCGAAGAACGGAGCTTCTGGAGTCGTCTGTCGGGCTGAGCGCTGCACTCGGGCTTGACGAGAATCTGATCATGGCACGAAACACCTTAGTTTGGACAGCTATCGGCAAGGCGAGGCGGGAAAGACTGTTTAAGGTCGATCATGCTGTGGCTGAAATGGCGGCCAAAAATGATCAACTGGCGGAACTCCACGGAAATCCCTTCTATTGCACAGTGACAAAATACACTCGGGCGATGTCAAATTGGTACTCCGAGGTAGGGCTTGGGACAGCTAAGGAAGTCGATTTTGCACTGGTAAATGACTGCATTGCCTTGCTTGACTCATCAATAGAGGAAGCGGTAGAGGCTCATGATCTCCGATCACGGGTCGTGTCCGCCATTGGCAAGTCGAGTGTCTATCGAAGTGCCTCGATGATAAATCAGGCAGTCGAGAGTCTGCGTGATGGGGTGGCAGCAGTGGAGGCTGCTCGGGCGGTGCCCCCTATCCCAATAGCGCCTTTCGAAGGGGAAGTTCACCGTGTGGCTGTCCTGGTGTCCGATACTTCACGTCAAGCCGAAATTGAGAACATCGGCTCAGCGATGAGGCGAGCTCTCCGTCGCCGACTTTAAGTAGCGCGTCGAGCGCGTACTGTAGCGAGGTTCTGGCCGGTTTCGCATCCTTCTCGGAGAACCGAACTTGCCGCCTCGTCAGGTCAGGCGTCAAGGCCCAAGTCCGACATAGGTGGCGTTGGTGTTGTGGAGCTGGGGGGAATCGAACCCCCGTCCACCAGGCAGTGAAAGCTCGTGCTACGACCATTCCCGTGGTTCGGTCTGACGGCAACCGATCGCCGGGTCGATTGATCTTGCGATCACCGCCGAGTCTTTCCTCGGGGCCAGCGGTCTTTCTCGCCGTCATTCGTCTTTCCGAACGTCATCGTCTGCTTCTGGTGCCGGGCTGCAGTTGATTGGCCCCGTGCGGCCTTGCGGCTCACGGTGTCTCTCTACAACCTAATTACTTAGGCGGCGAGAGCGAACTGCTCGTTGGCAATTCTGTTTTTGCCCCGTTTAGCGAGTCTGAGCAACTCGGGTCGCACGCTCGATCAAAGAAACTGATGTCGAAACCGGTCAGCCCCTAGATGTTGCGTAGGACTTACCAAGCTAGCGGGCAATCGCCCGATCTGCACCCTCGATGACCGCGAAGGCCGCGAGTCCCACTACCCGGTAGCCAACTTGCCGGGTTACTCGGTCACGTGGGTTCGAGTAACTACCGAGCAAATTACTGAGTAACGATCACGCCCGAATCCCCAGGCGTGCGTTGCGACGAGCGGCGCGACTACCTTGACTCGATGGATTCCCCGACCGTGCCGCCGGAGCTGTTTGGGTGTTGGCAGCGGGCTTGGATTGAGTTCGCCGATGGATCTCGGGATGACACGTCGACGGTAATCTGGTTGCAACTGCAATCAAAGATGGCCGACATTCGAGTCAGTACCGATCAGCCTGGACATGATCGAGCGGGCCTCTCGGAGTGCTCGCTCGGTGAGCTTCGTGCCCTGGCCACCAGCGAGTCCAGCAGCGGCTTCACCACTTGCAGCCCAATCGTCATCGGTGACGACAGCGTCCGACGGGCCACGGCCGAGTGGTTCACTCGCGGTCACGGGGTGGCCTTCCAGCCGGTGTCGGCCTTCCCGGAGCCGGGCCTGTTGGAATGGAACGACGACGGCACGGTCCTCTACGAGCGAGCCCCCAGCGGCGCGTACGTGGAGGAGTGGCGCCTCATCCCCGACACCTCTGGCCGCCTGGAATACCGCCAGCGCACGGATGGCAGCGAGATATACATCGCCGGATCGGTCGCGGTGCTCGTTCGTGATCGGCCACACCCCATCCCGCGGGCAGCGAGGCTGCAGGAGTTGGTGGCCGACTGCGGTGATGATCGGGCGGCTGTCGAGCGGCTCATCGACTGTGAGTTCTCGTTCGCACGACAGCACGGGTCAACCTATGTGGTGGAGGCATCGACGCTTCCCTGGAACATCGGAAAGGTGATCGATGTCGATCTTTCGTGAGCTGGCCGATCACGCGGCGCTGCCGTTTGAATCAGCCCGCATGCTGCCGCTCGAAACGTATCGATCTGACTACGTGCTTGCGGTCGAACGGAGTCGAATCTTCCACAGCGGCTGGATCTGTGTTGGACGCACTGCCGACCTTCTCAACACAGGCGACTATCTCACTGCCGAAGTTCCGATCGGGCGCTCCGACGAGTCGATCTCGCCCGGTGATGACATCTCAGCAGAGCATCGGTCCGTCATCGTGCTGCGTGGTGACGACGGCGAGATCGCGGCGTTCGACAACGTGTGCGTCCATCGTGGCGCTCGGTTGCTGGACGGCTGCGGTACGCAGGCCCGCCTGACGTGCCCCTATCACGCGTGGGTGTACCGGTTGGACGGTCAGTTGATCGGCGGTCCGTACATGACGCATACGCCTGATTTCGACCCGACGCAACATCGGTTGGTCGGGCTGCGAACCGAGGTGTGGGAAGGCTTCATCTACGTCAACCAAGACCCGAACGCCGAACCACTGGCGCCCCGGCTGACCGGGCTGACCGAGGTGGTTTCGTCGTTCAACATGGCGGGCTACGTGCCGGTTCACAGCCAAGTGGATGTGTGGGCGACCAACTGGAAGTTGCTGGTGGAGAACTTCATGGACGCCTATCACATCTTCAAAGTGCACAAGGGCACGTTCGCCAAGAACGGTGACAACACGCTCGATACCACCATGTTCCCCGGCACCGACGATTGGGCCCACCATCGCGTGGTGCACGATGGTGGAGACGACATCTGTCACGCCGACAACACCTCGCTGGTCGGTGACATGCGCAAGGCAGTGGTGCTCGCTGCCGTCTTCCCAAGTCACGTCATGCAGTTGCAAGGGAACTGGCTCTGGTACCTGCAGATCACGCCGCTCGGCACCGACCGTTGTCGCATCCGTTGGGACGTCTCGGTCGCACCCGAGATGCTGGCCGCACAACCCGATCCAGCCGAGTACGTTGCAAGCGTTCTTGCGCTGCTGAACGCAGTGAACGCCGAAGACCAACCGATCGTGGAAGGTCTACGTCGCAGTGTGGAGAGTCCTCAGTTTCCCCGAGCGCCCTTGTCGTACCTCGAACGAAACGTCTACGACTTCGATCGTTATGTGGCAACACGCCTCGGTCAGGTCGAAGCCAGCAGCGCCACGTAGGCCAGGCCGTTGTTCAGCATGTGGAGCACCATGCTTACTCGTAGGGAGCCGGTGCGATGGTAGAGGTAACCGAAGACGCCGCCGACCAGGGCGAGCATGGGAAACGCGGCGGGTTGTAGGTGGATGGCGGCGAAGACGCATGACGCCACCACGATGGCCAGCCACGGTTTCAATCGCTTCGACAGCGCAGTCTGGAGATAGCCGCGGAACAGCAGCTCTTCCACGATGGGGCCGATCACCACGATGGCCACGAAAGCCGATGACCTTCGCTCCAATGCTGTCGAGGCCTTTCACGATGGCGGTCGTTTGGGCCTGGGAGTCTTTGCTTTGCAGCACCAACTGGCTGTAGAGGGCGTTCAACGTGAGCGTGGCGAGCGGACAGGCCGATGCCGGCGGCGAAACGTGCGACTCCACGTCCACCGGTTCGGCGTGAACAGGCCGATCAGCCGATGCCGCTGTTGCTTGCGAAGCTGGGGCGCCATGATGGCCAGGCTGGCCAACCCGGCCAGCACCAACGCGGCCAGTATCGGCATCGACCCGCCCTGCAGCGCGTCCTGCGTTCGTTGAGGATCACCCGACGTAATGTCGCTTCGCAAGGTGCTGTCGGCCACGGCAGCAACGATCAACGTCACGATGGTGAAGACGATCTGGAAGCCGAAGTACATGCCAATCCAACCAATGCTGTTCGCAATGGTGGGGAAGCGCTTGGCGGGCGGCGCCGACTGGTTGAGCGTTGACGGGTGCGGTGGCGGCCATCCCACCGATGGCAGAGGTGGTGGGTAGGTGCTCACCGTGCCGTTGGCGTGAAGCGAACCCGCATCCGCTTGATCCCACCAACAAGGGGCACGCCAGCGGCCTGGAGGTACTCGGGCTCGCCGACCAACTCGATGTCGGGCAAGCGGGTGAAAAGCTGCCGGAAGATGACCGCCAGCTCGCGGCGGGCAAGATGCGCGCCGAGACAGAAGTGTGGCCCCGGTCCGCCGAATCCGACGTGCGGGTTCACCGCGCGCCGAACATCGAATCGGTCCGGATCGTCAAACACGCGTGGGTCGCGATTGGCCGCGCCGTAGAACAGAATGAGCCGGTCACCCTCGTTGAAGTCCTGTCCGCTGAGCGAGAGCGGGCGGGTCACGGTGCGACGCATGAACGTGACCGGCGATGCGACGCGGACGATTTCCTCCACTGCAGTAGCACTGATGCCGTCGATATCGTTCTGCCAAAGACGACGCTGGTCGGGGTTCTTCGACAAGAGATCCATACCGAGGCTGATGGCGGTGCGGGTGGTGTCGTTGCCGGCGACTGCGAGCAGGATGAAGAACGGCGCCACCTCATGCGGGGCCAGCATGTCTTCGCCAACCGTGTTGTGCACGAGCGCGGACGTGAGATCGTCGGTCGGGTCGGCGCGCCGCTTCTCCGCGATCTCATTCATGAGCGTGGTCAGTGTGAGACCCGCTTCGAGTATGGCGCCCAGCGCGTCTCGGCCGCCGAGAATTTCCGGATCGCCCGCGCCCAAAATGACGTTGGTGGCATCGAGCACGGTCTTGAACTCGCTGCGGGGAATGCCCATCATGTCGCAGATCACCAGCAGCGGGAACGGCTGCGAGATGGCCTCCACCAGGTCAACCTCACCCTTCTCGCACATGTCATCGATCACCTCGTTGCCGATGGTTTCCACCGAGTCGAGCACGTTCTGCAATGCCTTGGCTGTAAACGAGCGGGCCACGATGGAGCGCTGACGATGATGGCGAGGGTCATCCATTGCGATGAACGATCCGAAGAATTCGACCGCTTCACTCGGCATGTCGATGATGGAGATGGAACCGCGCCCTGAACAGAAGTCCTGCGCTCGTCGACTGATTTCCACCAGTTCGGCGTAGCGGGTAACCGCGAAGTAGTGGTCGATCTCCTGCGTCAGTTCGTTGAACGTCGAGGCGGGCGTGAACGGGCCGACTTCACGCATGGCCGCGAAGTCGTCCATCCGGGCCTGAAGCGGCCGATGCCAAAAGTGCGGGTCTTGCAGCGTCAATCGTTCCGTCATCACGGGGCCGAGACTACCGGTGAGTAGCCGGACGAGTTACTCCTCCAACCCGTGGCCCGTGAGGTAGAGCAGCCAGCCCCATGTTTGTGGACCGCAGTCACCATCAACGGCGAAGCCCCTGACGTGATGAGTGGCGACGTACTGCTGGAATGCGAGCAGCGCGGCGTTGGTGAATCGCCCGAACGCACCGTCCGCGCCACCGACCGTCAGCAGGCCACGCGCGATGAGCAACTGCTGCATGCGGGCAACCCAGGTGCGGCGGTCGGCGCCGCGGTAGTTGATGGGACTGTTGTTCGAATCCGCCAGCAGATGCGGGCGGCCGAGCCGGGCGTGAGCGTTGCCCGGCAGGCCTGGCGGCCCGGACGAATAATCGACGCCGGGGATGAGCCCGGCTGCGGTCCAAAGCCGCCATTGCGGGTTCGCCGCGTTGATGCTTACCGGCTTACCGCCGCCACGGGCTTCGAGCACCGTGCCGTCGCCGAGGCTGACAGCAATATGGCTCCGACCGGCATCCGCCTGGCCCGGATCGCACACGGTCTTTCCGTCGGCCATGAGGGAACGGATCATCAACGATCCCCGAATGCCCATCGCCCGCGCCACAACCGTTCGGTCGCTGCGGATGTCCCCCAGGAGCGTTCCGTTGTTAATGAAGTGCTGGTGCTGCTGCATGCTTGTTCTCGGCATCGCCGGGGCCACCCCGAGCCGGCCGCACGACCACATTGGCAACGCGGAACAATCGAAGGCGGCCGGGTTCGGATTGTTGATGTCGACAACAACAGCGAACTGGTACGGCTTACCGATCTGCGAGCGCAACACATTGAGAACATCATCGATCCTCGCCATGCCGCGATTCTTGCACCGATCGTCTGTGCGTCGGCGTCGGGTGTTACCCGGTCATGCCTTTGCGTTGGCGGCCCATGGCTTTGGCCATCTCGGCCTTCGAATCACGCTCGGCCATCGACTGGCGTTTGTCACCCTTGGTCTTGCCCTTGCAGAGGGCGAGTTCTACCTTGGCTCGACCGTCCTTGAAGTAGATCGACAGCGGCACCAGGGTGAGGCGTTCGACGTTCATCCGGTGGCGCAAACGCTCGATCTCGCTCTTGTGTAAGAGGAGCCGGCGGCGGCGGTCAGGGCTGTGTGCGCCGAACCCGTGGGCTCGTGAGTACGGGGCGATGTTGACGCCGTCGAGCCACACCTCGCCGCGGCCCTCGATGCGCGCGTAGGCGTCCACCAACTGGATGTGACCGTCGCGCAGGCTCTTGACCTCGGACCCCATGAGAACCATGCCCGCCTCGAACACATCGAGAATGGTGAAGTCGTGACGCGCCTTTCGATTGGATGCGACCGGCTTGGTGGTGGGGGAGGCCATAACGCTGTTCAATGTATCGGGTACGTTCGCGTCCCGATGATCCGAATCACACCCGACGTGCATGCCCGCATGGTGGCCCTCGCCTACGACCAGTATCCATTGGAGGCGTGCGGCCTGATGGGCGGCGACCCAGCAACGGGTGATGTCACCCTGTTCTACCCGTGCACCAACGTTTCCGCGTCGGCCAAGGTGTACTCGATCGACGGACGGGAACACCTGCGAGCCGAACGTGACGCGGAGGATCAGGGTCTGGAAATCATCGGTGTCATGCACAGCCACACCCACACCGAGGCCTACCCGAGCCCCACCGATATCAACCAAGCCCCCGACCCCACCTGGCACTACCTGATCGTCAGCCTCAAGCGAGACGCCCCCGTCGTGCGGAGCTACCACCTGGTGGACGGAACCGTGGAAGAAGTACCCGTCACCCTGCTGCGCTAAATGTCCGGACCACGAGGGGGCGGTTTGGGGTTGAGTTCGCTACAATTCTGATCAGAGAACTCGGGATTAGTGGCCTTGGAGGCGTTATGCCCATCTACGAAAACGTCTTGGACATGATCGGGAACACCCCGCTCGTGGATGTCAGCAACATTTCACCCAACTCGAACGTACGCATTCTCGGCAAAATGGAGATGCAGAACCCGTTCGGATCGGTGAAGGACCGCATCGCAAAGTCGATGATCGAGACCGCCGAAAAAGACGGTCGCCTCCAGCCCGGTCAGACCATCATCGAGCCGTCGTCGGGCAACACCGGCATTGCGATGGCGGCCATTGCGCGGCTCCGGGGTTACCCGATAAAGATTCTCATGCCGGAGAGCGTCTCTATCGAGCGTCGTCAGATGCTTGAGGTATTCGGTGCCGAAGTCATTTTGACGCCCGGCGGCGAAGGCTCCAACGGAGCGGTCGCCCGGGCCAAGGTCATGGCCGACGAGCATCCGGAATGGGCGTTCCTCTACCAGTATGCGAATGATGCCAACCCCATGGCTCACTACGAGGGCACCGGCCCCGAGATCTGGCGAGACTGCCCCGAGATCACCCACTTCGTGGCCGGCCTCGGCACGTCGGGCACGCTGATGGGCGTCGGCAAGTACCTGAAAGAAGTGAAGCCGAGCGTCAAGCTCATTTCCATCGAGCCGCCGCTCGGCGAGCGCGTTGAAGGTCTGCGCAACCTCGACGAGGGCTACGTGCCGCCCATCTTCGACAACTGGCACGGCCTCGAATTGCTCGACCGCAAACGCGTGGTGCGCCCGCGTGAGTCGCTGGAATGGACCCGCCGTCTCGTGGCCGAGTGCGGCATCTTCGCCGGTATCTCAGCGGGTGCGGCCATGGCCGGAGCCGCGAAGGTGGCCAGCGAGATTGATGAGGGTGTCATCGTGTTCATCGTGTGCGATGGCGGCTGGAAGTACCTGTCCACCGGCGCCTACACCGACGACCTCGACGCCGCCGAAGCCAAAGCCGAGCAGATCATCTACTTCTAATGCGCCACGCGCTGCTGGCGCTGGTACTGCTGAGTGGGTGCTCCACGCAAGATTGCACGCTCGTGGGATGCGTGAGCGGCGTTTACATCATTGGCGCGTCCGCGGACGCGCAGGTGTGCCTCGACGACGTGTGCACGGCCCTCGCTAGCGGCGGCGGCGCTCGCGGTCGATTCGCCCCCCTCGACGATGTTCACGAGCGGTACTCGAAGCACGTTCTGATGGTCGACGGTCTTCGTTATGAGGGCCTGATCACCTTCGAGAAGCTGCAGCCGAACGGACCCAAGTGTTCGCCGCGCTGCTATCAGGCGGCGTTTGCTCTGGCGGACGGCAAGCTGGAGCCTCAGCCCGGTTAACGGCCTTCGTTCGTGTCTGGCGACGCGGCCGGGAAACAGTCTCCGCCTCGTCAGCCTTATCGCTGCATCCGAGTGCACCACAAAGCCGCTGCGAAGCGGTGCATTGCAGTGCAGCGATAAGGCTGATGCACTCGCGACAAGGAACCGGATGCCGGCCTCATCGTCGAGTTGGCCTGCCCTCCGTCTCACTGAGTACGCATACTGCGCGTCCGCGGACGCACTCGCCTGCGTCGACGCCGGCTCAGGCCCGAGCCAGTGAGGCGACAGCGGCTTTGAAGAGTCGGCTTCGGTCGGCGTAGGTGCCCATCGAGGTGGGGGTAGGCACGGCGGGGGAGAACAGTACGACGGTGCCGGGGCTGGCCAACTGGTGGGCGAGGCGAACGGGGCCGTCGAGGTCGTCGCCTTCGTAGCGCTCGAACGCAACGCCC
The DNA here is from genome assembly GCA_963791625.1 of uncultured Acidimicrobiales bacterium. GTDB lineage: Bacteria > Actinomycetota > Acidimicrobiia > Acidimicrobiales > Ilumatobacteraceae > JANMCE01. The sequence continues at coordinate 2,001,183 of CAWBTA010000006.1, read as the reverse complement.
GCGTCGCTGAACGCGGCGGCCATGCGGTCACGGGTTTGGGAGAACAGCACAAGTGAGATCGGCGCGCGTCGTTCTTGGATGACCGCGATCAGCGGCGCGAGATCGACGCCGCGATCTTGGCCGCCGAGCAGGATGACGACCGGGCGGTCGGGGTACGCGGCCAGAGCCGCGCATGCGCCGAACGGATTGCTGGCGAGGGCGTCGTCGATGTACTCCGCGCCGTCAATGGTGGCGACCGGCTCTAGGCGGGAAGGCAGCGTGGTGTAGTTGTCGACCACGCTCTCGATCGCCGCCAGCGACGGCACCGACCCCGACGCGTGTTCCACCGCGGTCAACGCCGCACACAGGTCGAGCGCGAAGTGGTTGCGAGCCAGCGGTGTGCCCGACAAATCGACCGTGCGTTCATGGCCGGCATGCGACACCGATGACTCGCCCACGATCCATCCGGCGGTGCCGCTCAACAATCGGTTCGAGAATCCACGGGTGGCGGTGACCGCGGGCTCATCGGCACCGGACACGATGAGCCGACGGAGGCGATCATGGGCGAAGAGGTTGAGTTTGTCGGCGTGATAACGCTCGACTGAGCCGTGCCAGGTGAGGTGGTCTTCACCGAGGTTGGTCAGCACGCCGACATCGGGTGACCGTTGCATGTCGGCGGCCATGTAGCTCGAAATCTCCACGACATGGAACGAGGCCGCCTCATCGAGTTCGAGTACTGGCACCCCGATGTTTCCCCCGAGGTTGGCCACCTGACCATCGGCCCGCAGCAGTAACGCGGTGAGGTGCGAGGTGGTGCTCTTCCCCTTCGTCCCCGTCACACCGATGATGGTCCCAGCGTGATCATCGGCCATCCAAAGCGCGGCGAGGTTGGACGAGGGCAGACCAACCAGCTCAGGTCGATATCGCGAGACACCAGGAGCGCGGATGATCAGGTCAGCGGAAGACAACACCGCTGCCAAAGGCGAGGAAAGAGATACACCAAACGAGCCCGCGAGTTCCTGAGCGGGACCGTTCGTGTCGGGGTCATCGACCACGAGGCAGATGTCGTTGCGACTCAACAGATGGGCAATGGTCGCCGCGCCGTCAAGGCCGGCGCCCCATACCACCAGGCGTCGATCGACCAGATCGCGCAATCCCCATCGGCTCATGTGAAGGCGGGAGCGATGTCAGCCAAGATCGCGGCGGGCACGTTGTGTTCCGGCTTGGGCGCCAAAGATTGGGCCAACTTCACCCTGTCGAGGGGTGGAACGAGTTTCTCCAGTGACTGCACCCCCGGGTGGTTGCTCCATTCGGGCGATTCCGCCAACAATCCAATGGCCAGGCGGACTTCAGACACTTCCCCCACGCAATCGAAGGGGCGATCCTCGAGCAGCAGCGCGGCAAACCCGGCTGCGTCCCACCCGTCGGCGGAGTTGAGCAGGTCACGTCCGAACATGGCTTTGAGTTCTTTAGGTGTGGTGAACGGTGCGAGGGTCAGAAAGACGAACCGACACTTCGCGCACCGACCGCACCAACCATTACTGCGTTGGGCAGGGTCGCGAACGAAGGCCCGGTTGCAACTCATGATGAGCGGGAAGAGCTCAGGCTTGGTGGCAAAGGCCTTGGCGATGGCCAACTCACCGTACGGGCGCACGGCCGAGAAGTAGTCGACGGGAATCTTCGCTGCCTTGAGGGCTGCGTTCAGCAAGAGTTCCACCTCAAATGACTTGCTGAACTGATGGTTGATTGTGCAACCACTTCGAAGGGTGATGGTGGGGCTGGACGCGGAGGATTCGTTCGCCATGGCAACGGTGTCGTGATCGGTGAGCAGCGCGGCCACGATGGATACCAACGAATTGATGGCGGTCACCGGGACGTGGCCGTTCATCGCTTCGCCCTTGTTGAGCTCGGCGATGTTGGGCGAGATCGTGCGGGTGACCACGAAGTAGCGCAGTTGCAGCTCGAAGGCAAGGCGAGCCACGTAGCTGTTCTCGCCGACGCTCATCAACGTGGGGTCACGGTGGCGTAATAGGCTGGCGAGCAGGCCGGAGTCTCGTCCACCGCCCATCGGGTAGCAGGATGCTGCCGCGGAAAGGCTTTGGTCGCGTCGGTAGTGTCACCGGCCGCTCGCTGCCCGCATTCTCCAGAGTGGTTTCAAACGGAACCGGCAGTTCGTTGCGATAGGCGTACTCACGCAGGCCGTCGTCGTAAAGTCGGCGCAGCAAGCTGCAAACCGTCATCCGTCAGCGGTTCGCCTTCAAGCATGATGCGATGTGGACTGGCGACTTTGAAATAGCTCACGCCGGCAACCGCGGCGAGCAGATCGATGGCAGCCAGAACGCCAGGTCGAGTGACCTCAATGGCCGTCGGGAAGCCGAAGGTCTCGACAAATTCGATGCCGTCGTCGAGGGAATACCGCAGCGTCAGGGTCTCGCCGTCAACGGTCCAGGGCAGCACGCGGAAGGCCGAGAATGACTCGCGCGTGTACGTCACAGGAGAATCGGAACCAGTGGCTGACGCGGCATATCGAATATCGTAGGGCGACTGCAGTCACTGCGTCCGGTCTCGCCGTGTGGCAGCCGTCCCATCTGAGGAGTCTGAATGCCCCGCCCCGACGGACGCCAAACCAACGAACTGCGACCCATCACCTTCGAGCGTGACTACACCGAAATGGCCGCCGGCAGCATCCTGGTCTCGTTCGGGAAGACTCGTGTCCTGTGCACCGCCAGCATCGATGAGGACGTCCCGCGCTGGATGAAAGGCAAGGGAAAGGGCTGGGTGACGGCCGAATACTCGATGCTTCCGGGCTCATCACCCGAGCGTGTCGGTCGTGAAGCGGCAAAGGGCAAGCAGCAGGGCCGCACCATTGAGATCCAACGATTGATCGGCCGGCGCCTTACGGGGCGTGTGCGACATGAAGGCCCTCGGTGAGCGTCAGGTCATTGTTGACTGTGACGTGTTGCAGGCCGATGGTGGCACCCGTACTGCCGCGATCTGCGGCGGCTATCTCGCACTGCATGACGCCCTCACCCGCGTCGTGCATGGCCAACAAGATTCCCAAGCATCCGCTTCACTCTTTGTGTGCGGCCATCAGCGTCGGCGTCATCGACGGCGAGCCCCGGCTCGATCTTCCGTACGTGGAAGATGTGAAGGCCCAGACCGACATGAACGTCGTGATGGTGCGGCCGTTCGGTGGCACCGAGTCGAACTTTGTCGAAGTGCAGGGCACCGCTGAGGGGGCGCCGTTCAGTCGCGGTGAACTCGACGCACTGCTCGGTCTGGCCGAGGGTGGGCTGGCCGAGATCTTTGCCTTGCAGACCGAGATGATCGCAGTCCCGCCCGCCAAACGATGATGCGACTGGTGTGTGCATCGGCCAACCCCGACAAGGTGGCCGAGATACAAATCATTCTGAACGGCGCCGTTGAACTGCTGCCCCGCCCAGGCGATGTTCCCGAAGTAGTTGAGGATGCAACCAGTTTGATCGGGAACGCGCGACTGAAGGCTCAGGCAATCTGCGCGGCCACCGGTCTACCATCGGTCGCCGATGACACCGGCCTGTTCGTCGATGCGCTCGGTGGCGAGCCCGGCGTGGAAACGGCCTACTTCGCCGGACCCGACGCCAGCTACGCCGACAATCGGGCGAAGATGCTCCATGCGCTTGAAGGCGTGCCGCTGCAGCAGCGCACGGCCAGCTTCCGGACCGTGGTGTTGGTGGCGTATCCCGATGGTCACGAACTGGCCGTTCAGGGTGTGTGCCACGGTTTCATCGCCGAGGAGGAGCGGGCTGGCCGCGGCTTCGGTTATGACCCGCTGTTCATCCCGGTGGAAGGCGGTGGCCGCACATTCTCCGCCATGGACGAGGACGAAAAGCACGACATGAGTCACCGGGGCCGGGCCTTCCGGGCACTGCTCACCGCGCTCAGCCGGTGAGAAGGTACGTGGCCACGAAGCCGCGATGATCGCTACCCGGTATCGGCAGCTCCTTCACCGCCAGCGGGGCCACGGCGCCGCGCACAAAGGCATGATCGATGCGGAACAGCGGCGGGAAGAACCGATCCGTCGGCCATGAGGGGGACAGTCCGTGCCCGAGCCAACTGTGTACTTCGCGGTAGCCGTTGTCTTGCATCTGTTGCAACGGCGGGTGCGCGAGGGTGGCGTTGAAATCGCCGAAAACGATGGTCGGCCCGGTGATCGCATCGGACTGGCGAGCGACCTCATCGGCGCTTCGTTCCCAGTCGGAGTTGGGAATACCGATGCCGTTGTTGAACGGGTGGACAGCGAAAAGCTGCACTGATTTCCCATGGACATCGAGCGTCACGAGAAGCGCATTGTGCCCGGCGCGTCGGTTCTCGGTACGGGTGATGGGGTAGCGCGACCAGATAGCGATGCCCTCGGCGCGTCGATCGGCCTCGCCGGCTTGGTACGGATGGTTGGTCGATGTGCTGAGGGCGTTCATGGCGCGAAAAACGGGAGGCGTCAGCTCTGCAATGGCGATCACGTCTGCGTCTGACGCCATGAGCGAGTCGGTGATGGCGGTTGTCAGCGTGTTGTTGTTGTAGACGTTCGCGAACGCGACGGTGAGTCGCTCATCGCCGGGCTTGGCGGTCGGGATCGGGTAGGGCCGCATGACGAGGAAGGTCGTGAGCGAGAGCGACAGCGTGGTGAGCAGGGCCACCACCGCCAGCGCCCGCAAGCGCACCCGCGTGGCGACGAAGCCGAGGATGCCGGTCGGGATGATGAACCAGTGCAGAAAGGTCTGGCCCCACGCGGTGATGCGAGGCGTCGAGGCACCCAGCCATTCGCTGACGGCCAACCACGCGGGATAGGCCACCACCATCCAGCCGATCAGGCTGAGCATGATCCGCCAGCCGGATTGCTTCGTGGTCATCACCAACAGTCTGGCCGACTGTGCTGACCAATTGTCACCAGCCGCGTAGGTCGATCGGCCATGAATCGATGACGTCCTCGCCACGGACGATATGCAGGAACTCGTGCATCGCCACGGTGGGGTCGACATGCGCCGGGGTCACCGCTATGCCTTGGCCGACCCGCAACGGTCCCGTTCCGCCGGACGGGGCGAAGGTGACGTGTTCGTCCGAGCAGAACCAGACCGCAGCATCGGCAATGGTCGGTTTGCCGTGATCCATGGCGAGTGACTTCAGGCCGGCATCACACACCGCCCAATCGGGCGTCACCGCAATCACCGTCGCCCACAGCTGAAGCGCCTGTCGGAAGGGCTGATCGCGGGTCATGTACTGCGTGTCCATTAACGCGTAGCTGCCCGCCTGCACCTCATCGACACGGTCGTGCAGGTGATAGGTGCCGGTGCCGCCCGAGCTCACCAACTCACCTCCCACCGCGGCATGAGCGGCCATCAGAAGATCGACTGCAGCATCGACCTTTGCCTTCTGCACTTCGGGGTCCATTTCCATCATGAGATGTCCCTCGTAACCCATCACCCCCCGCACCGTCAGGCCCTTCGCCCGGGCGTAGTCGGCCAGCCGAGCGGCTTCGTCGGGCGGGCAACCACATCGGGGGAGCCCGATGTTCACATCGATCAGCACCTCACGAATGCCTGCCGTGACAGCGGCGTCGATCGTTGCCTCGGAGTCGACCGCGATGGTGATGCGCGCCTCACCCTGCACAAACGCCATGGCGGCCAGTCGCCACGGATTCACCGACTCATTGGCGAGCAACAGGTCGTGGCCGAGGCCCGCTTCCACCATGCCGAGCACCTCTCGTGGCGTGGCACACGTGAACGAGCGGTGGCCGTGACGCATCTGTTCTGCCGCAAGCGTTGTGCACTTATGAGCCTTCACGTGAGGCCGCAACAGCGAGCCCGGACGCAGCGCGGCCATGGTGGCGAGGTTGTGTTCGAGCGCATCGGCATCCACGATGAGGGACGGGGTGGGCAGGTCGTGAATGCTTTGCACGTTCGTCAGGCTACGTTGCTCACCCGTACGCTGAGGCACGATGAAAGATCGCTACGACGTCGTGATAATCGGTGGAGGCCACAACGGGCTTGTGGCCGCTGCGTACCTGGGCCGGGCCGGGAAGTCGGTGCTGGTGCTCGAAGCGCTCGAAACACTCGGCGGTGCCACTGCCAGCGTGCGTACCTTCCCCGGCATGGACGCTCGTCTGTCGCGCTACTCGTATCTCGTCTCGTTGCTGCCTGACCAGATCGTTCACGAACTCGACCTGGCCTTCACCTGCGCGTCACGCCGCGTCTCGTCGTATACGCCCGTGCACCGTGACAGTCGAGACACCGGGCTCTTCGTGGGCCGCGGCGCTACTACCGACGACGAAACGGCCGCCTCGTTCCGCGCCCTGACCGGCGGCGACACCGAGTGGAAGCAGTGGCAATCGTTCTACGACGACTGCACCCGAGTTGCTGAGACGATCGCGCCGACGTTGCTCGAACCCCTCCGCAGCCGCAACGAGATGCGAACTCGGCTGGGTGATGATGCCCTGTGGGACTCAATGATGGAACGCCCGATCGGTGAAACGATCGAGGCGCACTTCACCGATGACGTGGTGCAGGGAGTGGTGCTCACCGACGCGTTGATCGGCTCGTTCACACACGCCCACGACCCGAGCCTGCTCGGCAACCGCTGCTTCCTCTATCACGTGGTCGGCAACGGAACGGGGGAATGGAAGGTGCCGGTCGGCGGCATGGGTGCGCTGGTTGAAGCACTGCTCGCGTCGTGCCTTACGGCCGGTGTCGAGCTGCAAACCGCGGCTCCGGTGAGCGCAGTGAGGACGGACGGAAAGACGGCCGAAGTCGTACTCGCCGACGGGCGTCGGGTGAGTGCCTCATACGTGCTGTCGAACGCCGCGCCCAAGGTGCTGTCGCGGCTGCTTGGCGATGATCCGGGTACTGATGCCACGGTCGAAGGGTGCCAGCTCAAGATCAACATGCTGCTGCACAAGCTTCCCCGACTGAAGTCCGGTGCCGACCCGACCCAAGCCTTCGCCGGCACCTTCCACATCGACGAATCGGCCCGCCAACTGCAGACGGCCTACGACATGGCGGCCGCGGGAACACTGCCGGACGTGCTGCCCGGCGAGGTGTACTGCCACACGTTGACCGACCCATCGATCCTTGGTGATGACCTTCGTCGCAGCGGCCATCAGACGCTCACGCTGTTCGGTCTCCACGCGCCGGCCGCGCTGTTTGACGCCGATCACGACGCCATGCGCAGCGTTGCCTTGGCCCGCTCGTTGGCCGGTCTGAATGCCTATCTCATCGACCCGATCGAGGAGTGCCTCGCCATCGACGCCAACGGCCAGCCGTGCGTGGAAGTGAAGTCACCGCTCGATCTGGAGCACTCGGTCAACCTTCCCCGAGGAAACATCTTCCACCGGCCGCTCACGTGGCCGTTCGCAGTGTCCGACGAACAGGTCGGCCGCTGGGGCGTTGAAACCGACCACGCCAACATCTTCATCTGCGGCGCTGGCGCGATTCGAGGCGGGGCGGTCAGCGGTATCCCCGGCCACAACGCGGCCAAAGCAGTGCTCGAACGGGACGGCCGCCTTCAGCCGCCGACGTAGGCGGCAAGGTGCTGGCCGGTGAGGGTGGAACGAGCAGCCACCAGGTCGGCCGGCGTGCCCTCGAACACGATCCGGCCACCATCGTGACCGGCGCCGGGGCCAAGGTCGATGATCCAGTCGGCGTGCGCCATGACCGCTTGATGGTGCTCGATGACGATGACCGATTTGCCGGAGTCGACGAGCCTGTCGAGGAGCCCGAGTAGTTGCTCGACATCGGCGAGATGAAGACCGGCCGTTGGCTCATCGAGGATGTAGATGCCGCCCTTTTCGGCCATGTGGGTGGCCAGCTTGAGCCGTTGCCGCTCGCCGCCCGACAGCGTCGGGAGTGGCTGGCCGAGCGTGAGATAGCCGAGTCCGACATCGGCGAGTCGACCAAGGATGACGTGCGCAGCCGGCGTGTGCGCCTCACCCGCGCCGAAGAATTCGTTGGCTTCGCTCACCGACATCGCGAGCACCTCGCTGATGTCGCGGCCGCCGAGGTGGTGGTCCAGCACCGACGCTTCAAACCGCTTTCCCTCGCAGTCCTCGCACGTGGTGGCGACGCCGGCCATCATCGCCAGGTCGGTGTAGATGACGCCCGCGCCATTGCAGGTGGGGCAGGCACCTTCCGAGTTGGCGCTGAACAGCGCCGGCTTCACGCCATTGGCCTTGGCGAACGCATTGCGGATGGGGTCGAGCAGCCCGGTGTAGGTCGCCGGGTTGCTGCGTCGAGAGCCCCGGATGGCGGCCTGGTCGATGGACACCACGCCGGCGCCGGAGGGGATCGATCCGTTGATAAGCGAACTCTTTCCGGATCCGGCGACGCCGGTAACGACCACCAGCACGCCGAGGGGAATATCAACATTGACGTTGCGCAGGTTGTGCGCCGTCGCGTTGCGAATCTCCAGCGAGCCGGTGGCCGTACGAACCTGGGTTTTGAGCACGGCCCGGTCGTCGAAGTGGCGACCGGTGAGCGTGCCGCTGGTTCGCAGACCTTCGACGGTACCCTCGAAGCACACGGTACCGCCCGCTGCTCCGGCGCCAGGACCGAGGTCGACCACATGGTCGGCGATCGCGATGGTCTCCGGCTTGTGCTCTACCACCAGCACCGTGTTGCCCTTGTCCCGCAGGCGCAGCAGCAGCTCGTTCATCCGCTGGATGTCATGGGGGTGCAGGCCGATGGTCGGCTCGTCGAAGACATAGGTGACATCGGTAAGCGACGAGCCGAGGTGGCGGATCATCTTGACGCGTTGCGCCTCGCCGCCCGACAGCGTGCCCGACGGCCGGTCGAGCGCGAGGTAACCCAACCCAATCAACACGAACGAGTCGAGCGTCTGTTGCAGGGTTGCGAGCAGCGGTGCCACCGACGGTTCGTGAATGCCGCCGACCCACGCCGCCAGGTCGCTGATCTGCATAGCACTCGCATCCGCGATGTTGATGCCGGTGATCTTCGATGACCGCGCCCCTTCACTGAGTCGCGTGCCGTTACATTCGGGGCACGCGGTGAAGGTGACCGCCCGCTCCACGAAGGCACGGATGTGCGGCTGCATCGCGTCGACGTCCTTGGAAAGCATGGACTTTTGGATCTTCGGGATGAGCCCCTCATAGGTGAGGTTGATACCGTTGATCTTCACCTTGGTGGGCTCCCGGTGCAGGAAGTCCTGCATCTCCTTCTTGGTGTACTTGCGGATCGGCTTGTTTGCGTCGAGGAACCCCGACTCCATAAAGATCCGCCCGAACCAGCCGTCCATGCTGTAGCCGGGAACGGTGATGGCGCCCTCGGCGAGCGACTTGTTGTCGTCGAAGATCTGGGTGAGGTCGATGTCGTTCACGTTGCCCATGCCCTCGCAGCGCGGGCACATGCCGCCCGTGATGGTGAAGCTCCGACGCTCCTTCACGGTTTGTCCGCCCCGCTGAAGGGTGACCGCACCCGCGCCGCTGATGGACGCAACGTTGAAGGAGAACGCCTTGGGTGAGCCGATGTGCGGCTGCCCCAGTCGGCTGAACAGGATGCGCAGCATGGCGTTGGCGTCGGTGGCCGTACCGACGGTGGAACGGGAGTTGGCGCCCATCCGCTCCTGATCAACGATGATGGCCGTCGTCAGCCCTTCGAGCACATCGACATCGGGCCGCGCGAGGGTCGGCATGAAACCCTGCACGAACGCGCTGTATGTCTCGTTGATCAGCCGCTGCGACTCCGCGGCGATCGTGCCGAACACTAGCGAACTCTTGCCCGAACCGGAGACACCGGTGAACACGGTCAAGCGGCGTTTTGGTATCTCGACGCTGACGTCTTTGAGGTTGTTCACCCGTGCACCCTGCACGCGAATCAACTCGTGCCGGTTGGCTGTTGGTGGCACGGGCGACTGGGTTTTGGTCTTGGCGGCCATGCTGGTCGTGTCCCTTCTGCTTGGCGCACGTACCGTAGGCCATCGGGTTGTGGCAGGACGTGCGTGTCGCTAGGGCTGCACCTTCTTTGGACTCATCGCGCCCTCTTGCGAGCGCCCGCTGGCGTCACGAATCCACCGACGATGCGTGGTAGCGGATCGCCCATCAGTAGTACGCCGTCAGCAGCCCAGCTCTCGACGATCGGTTCGCCCTGCGCAAAGAGTTCATGAAGTCGTTCGAGGCTGAAGGCCATGCACGAGCAACTGTTGCCGGTCCAGCGCCGGACAGTTTTTCGATGAGCTCGATAGCCGATTCCCACTCCCTCACGTCTTGATCGGTGGCCGCAATCAGCAGGAGGTCGATATCGCTTTCTTCGCCGGCTTCACCTCGAGCGAAGGAACCGAAGACCGAGGCGTGCAGCGGCATGGGCGTGAGTTGCCGAACCCGCTCGCCGAGCAGCTCAAGAAGACGGCCGCGGATCCCCGCGGTATGCAGAATTGCAGGGGCAAGAAGATGGTCTCGGTTGAGCCGGTAGAGGAAGCCCTGATTTGCTGGTTCTGCAATCACGAGACCCTGCCGCACCAGGCGATCGAGGATAGGTGCCTGACCCGAACGCGAACCATCGTAAGAAAGCCGGGCGATCTGACTCGCACCCAGACCGGACTCGGTACCGGCGAGAACTTCAAGCACCGCCCAGTCGAGCGAGGGAACAAGCGAACGAAGCGGATGCCGAAGATCCATTCCGCAACCATGTCACTATTTCGTCACCCTGTCGAGTATTTCGTCACCTTGTATGCAATTCCATCAAACAACTCCGGCCGCGCACCCCGACAAGTTCAACTGTCGGGTCTGATGGTGTGGGCGGGGGGACTTGAACCCCCACGAGTTTCCTCACTGGATCCTAAGTCCAGCGCGTCTGCCATTCCGCCACGCCCACGTGACCCGACCAGTTTGGCCGATCAGCATTGCGCGTGTCGCCTTCGTTGTTTCCCACGCGCGGCCTGAATCGCGCGTTTCGGGCGATTCATTCGCGCATTACGCCGCCAGGTGAGCCAGTCAAGCTCGCTTTGGGGGCTTATGCGCGAATGCAAGGTCGCTATTGCGCGAACGCGCCGCTCGGCCCGCCCGATTAGCGGCCGGAGCGGGCGCGTTCGGCGAGGAGCACGGCCACCACGGTCATGGCGTCTTTGATTTCACCGGACAACACCATGGCGACCACATCGCTGAAGGGAAGCACCTCGACCCGGATGAACTCGGTGGGGTCGGGTTGCGCGGTGCCGACGGTGAGATCGGTGCCGAGGTACACGGTGCACGTTTCATCCATCACACTCTTGGAGGAGTGGAAGCTGGTGAGGAGCTGGAGTGAGCCGACGCGGTAGCCGGTCTCCTCGATCATTTCGCGCCGAGCGGCATCCTCCAACGCCTCTGCCACGTTCGCGGCGCCGGTCGGGATTTCCCACATGGCGCGGTCGGCCACGTAACGCCACTGGCGCACCATTACGACGTGATGGTCATCCACGAAACCGAGCACGCCGACAGCCGGCGTGGTGGTGATGACCCCGTAGACCGTGGTGCGGCCGTCAGGCATGAGGGCCTGGTCTTCGCGCACGCTGATCCACGGGTTGTCGTAGATCGGCTTGGTCGAGAGCTGCTTCCAGGGGAGTGGTTCCCCGGAAGCAGCCGTCGAGTCGTCCATCACTTCACGGGGATCCAGGCCAGCACCAACTGCACGATGTTGATGTCGGTCTTCTCGAGCGACACCGGAATGGTGTCGATCTGGCTGGCAACATCACTCCACTTGCTGCTGATGTCGCTGAGCTCGGTCGTCAGTTCGTCTTCGACACGTCTGCAGGTCGTTGGTGAGCTGTTGCACCTTGGTCTCCACCACATCGGCTCGCTGCTTGGCCGTCGCCGTTCCGGCACCACGCCCGGCGCCACGCACGACCTTGCCGAGAATGGAGCCAGCGTTGCTGCGACCGCCGAGGAACGAGCCGAGGATGCTGCCGGCCGTCGACAAGATGGCGCCGGCGGCCTTGGCGTGCTCGGCCGACTTTGCTGCTTCCAAACGCTGCTGCGAGAGGTCGAGCTGATCCTGGATCTTCTTGGCCTTGTCCTCGTACTTGCCGCGCAAGGTTGCTGCCTCGGCGTCGGACGCGTCGGAGGCTGCCTTCTGGCAGCGAGTGGCGAAGTCCTCGGGGCTTTCACCCGAACGGGAGTAGAGCTTGAGCGCCTTGTTGACCGATACGTTCATGCTCTGCGTGCGGACCAAATTGTCAATGAGGCCGCGCTCGATGTCGGCCCAGTAGGTCTTGCTCTTGATCGCGCCCTCAGGGATGGCGAAGGTGGCGCCGGCGGGAGCTTCGGTCACCAGGTCGCGGTCGTCGTAGTCGACTGCTGTGGCCTGACTGGGATCGGGCTGCTGAGTGAGTGGGTACAGCACGCATTCCCACTCGGTGTCCTCCACCAGGCCGGCCTTCTCGTCGTCGTAGCGCACCTTGGCCCGTGCCATCGCAGCCGCTTCGAACTGGGTGCCGTTCGGGTAGCCCGACCAGGTCTGGATCCAATCGGCGCTGGGGGACACGAAGCGGACCGGGATACCCGCTGCCACCTCGGGCATGACCGGGGTCTGATCATCACCAATAGGCGCAGCAGCCGGAGTGGCGGCCGAGCCAGCCGAAGCACCCGACGCTGCGGCCGCGACCGGGGCGGCCGGACGGTCGTCGCCAACGACGGCCTTGATCTGATCACGCGTCAACGGTCCGCGCAGGTAACTCATAGCCCAGCGCGTGGTGAACACATCGGGCGTGGCGTGACCGACCCGGCGCAGCACGAACTCGCGCTTCCCGAGAGCCGAGATGGTGTCGCTGATGGTGGACACGTCGACGCCTCCGTCGGCCGAACTCATGCCGTCGAGAAGCCGGTTCTTGTCCTGCTCGGTCTGCAACTTGCCAACCATCCACGTGCCTGCGTTGGTGATGGCCTTGTAGTCGATATCCACCGGGTTTTGGGTGGACAGCACCACACCGACGCCGAACGCACGAGCCTGCTTCATCAACAACATGATGGGCTTCTTGGTGGGCGGCATGGCCGTCGGCGGCAGGTAGCCGGCCACCTCATCCATGTAAAGCAGAGCGCGAAGATCAGTGGTGCCCGACTGGCGACGCATCCACGTCACCAGCTTCGACAGAACCATGGAGACGACGAACTGGCGCTCCTGGTCGGACAGGTGGGCCACGGTGACGATCGCGCAACTGGGCTTGCCGTCGGGTGAGCGGAGCATGGCGTCGATGTCGAGCGGCTGGCCTTCGGCCCATGCCGCAAACGCCGACGAGGCGAGCAGGCCGTTGAGCTTCATGGCGAGCGCAGTGCGGTCGTTCGGTGGGAAGAACTGGTCGAGATCGAACACCCCGAGCTTGCGGATGGGTGGGGTCATGACCTGACCGACGAGCGCGGCGAGATCGATAGGACGGTTGTTCGTCCACGCGTTGGCGATGAGGTTCGAGAGCAAGATGTGCTCACGCGATGACAGCGGATCGGCATCAATGCCGACCAGGCCGAGCAGACCGGTGACGAACCCTTCGATCTCGTCGTTGACGATCTCCATGTCGTTCATGTCAGCGGGTGCCTGCAACGAACCAACGATGTTGATCGGCACGCCAGAGTTGGAACCCGGTGTGTAGATGGTGAAGCGGGTCTTGTCTCGCAGCGCTTGGATGCGATCCTTACCGACGCCCCACGACGCAAGGCCGTCTTCCCACGTCTTGGCCTGCTGCGCGGCGAAATCTGGAACCGACAGACCGGCCTTCTGCGCATCTCCCTCGTTCACCCACGGTTGGAAATCACCGGGAGCGAGATTGGGAAAGGTGAGCGCCAAGTTGGTGAGGTCACCCTTGGGGTCGATGAGGATGCACGGCACACCCGCCGACAGCACTTCTTCAATGAGAACCACACCGAGACCGGTCTTGCCGGAGCCGGTCATACCAACAATCACGCCGTGTGTCGTGAGGTCGGAGGTTGGAATCTTTACCGCAGTGCCATTGCGCTTGTGCGATGCCGCGTCAATGAGTTCACCAATGTTGAGGTCAGCCATAGTGTCCGAAGCGTAGGTGCCGGAGCGCCCGTTTGCGCGACAGGCTGCTTACGCGACAGCCCAAGTCAGGCAACAGGCAGCGCGGCGTGGCGGCGCTGGTACAGAATGCGCTTGCGCTCACGCTCACTGGTGCCGCCCCAGACACCGTGATCGATGCGGTTGACGAGCGCGTACTCGAGGCAGGTGTCGAGCACGGGACAGCCGACACAGACCTTGCGGGCGTGATCGACACCGACGCCATCGTGGGGAAAGAACACGGTGGGGGGAGTGTTCGTGCAGTTGCCCCGCGCCATCCAGGCATCTGCTGCCGTTTCGTCTGACATCGTCGTCTCCTTGCCGCTTGGCTTTGGAAAGTTCACCAGCTGAGGCTGGGGAACTACTGCGATCTTCCTGGGAATTACATGTGAGCGGGCCTATGTCGGCGTGCCTGCTGTCGGTGTAATCGTGTAGTCGCAGCGCGGGTCACCCGCAAGGAGATGCTGTCGGCGTTGCACGGTGACCTTGGGCCCGAGCACGGAGCGGAACACATCAAGTTCCGAGCTGCAGAGCCCGCCGCATGTGCGTGCGGCGCTGGCGATAGGGCAATGGTGTTCCACCAAGACAACCGTGCCGTCTCCGGTGTTGTGCGCCTCGGCCAGGTACCCCTCGGCGGTACGCAGACGAGCGAGATCCTGCACCTTTTCGAGCAAGGAGCCTTTGCGCAGCTCGCTGGCATAGCTCGTCTTTTGGCGTGCGGATCGAGCATTCAACACGACCTGCAATGCGTCGTCACCCAGCTGGGTTCGAACGGCATCGATCAGCTCAACCGTGAGATCGGCGTGGCGATCGGGAAAGGCGTCGGCCGACGCCGGCGTCACCCGCCAGGCCAGGGGAGGGCGACCGCGACCGCTGGGCGCTGTGGACACGCGCTCGACGAGTCCGGCGCGTTCAAGTGCTTCGAGGTGTTGGCGGATGGCGGTGTCGGTGAAGCCGAATTCGTCCGCCAATTCGGCCGCACTGGCCGATGTGGCGCGCTTCAACCGTCCGAGCAGTCGGTGCTTGGTGTCCATCGGCTCCGCCATGCCGAACAGGATACCCGGAATTTCCGAACAAGGAGCTTCATCAATTCGGCGTGGGTCGGCGGTGCGGATTCTCCGGATCGGCGTGGTTGACTGTCGGTGTGTCCTCTTTGTCCCGTCGAACGTTTCTGACCTGGGCCGCTGCCGCCGGCCTGGCCGGTTGTGCCGCCAACAAGCTCCCGAGCGACTCCAGTTCGAGTGCATCTGTTGCGACCGACGCAACCGAGGCGTCGTCGGCTGGCTCGGAGAGTTCGGCTTCAACCGATGCTGGCGTCACCGTGCCCGCTCCAGGGTCGTCCGCGCTGCCAGCGGTCACGGCCGCCCCAGCGGAGCCGACGATCATCGCCACGACGGCCAAGCCCTCAACCGTAACCCCCGGCCCCGGTCCGGGCGACCCGGCCTCATTCATCAATCACGGTGCCCGTGATTCCGGCAACGCCGCCCTCACCTTCCACGCCGCCGGCAACCCGGCCATGGCCACGGCCTTGCTCGATCTGCTCAAGCAGTCGGGCACACCCGTGACGGTGTTCGCCGTGGGCAACTGGATCTCGGAGAATCCGCAGTTGGCCAAGCGCATTCTGGCCGACGGACACGAGTTGTCGAACCACACGTGGAGCCATGGCGCCATGCGCACGATGTCACCAGCGGATCTCACCGCGGAGATTTCGAAAGCGGCCGACGCCCTCACGAAGCTCACCGGATCGAACGGTCGCTGGTTCCGCCCCAGCCAGATCGAGGTACCCACCGCCGCCATCCTGGCCGCGGCGGGCAAGGTGGGCTACGGCGTGAGCGTGGGCTACGACCTTGACTCGATGGACTTCCAGGATCCGGGTGCAGCAGCGGTGAAGAAGAACGTGATCGGAGCCATTCAGAGTGGCTCGATCGTGAGCCTCCACTTCGACCATCAGAACACCATCGATGCCCTGCCCGCCATCATCGATCACATGAAGTCCAAAAACCTCAAACCCGTCACCGTCTCGCAGCTGATCGGCTAGCTCGGTCGGTGCTAGCGGTAGTTGCCGGTGTGGCCGAGGGAGTAGCGGCCGGGCTGGGGAAAGACCGACAGGCCGTGGGGGCCGGTGGGGACCTTGATGCGGTACTTCATCGCGCCCGATGTGGTGTCGAAGGCGTAGACCTCGGCGTCGTAGCGACCCGACAACCACAGCGTCTTGCCATCGGCTGAGACCCCGCCCATGTCGGGCGATCCGCCATTGGGGACTTCCCACGTTTTGATGACGGTGTCGGTCTTCCAGTCGACCACGCTGACAGATCCTTCCCCAGACTTGGAACGTCGGCCGGTTTCGCTGGCGGTATGGCCGCGGTTGGCGACATAGAACACGCTCCCATCACGGCTGGGGTACAGCCCGTGAGTGCCCTTGGCGGTAGGGATCTGCTTAACGATCGTCATCTTGTCGGCAACCGTCTTGCCGCCGTCGAGTACCCAGATGCCGCCGGTCTGCATGTCGGCGACGTAGAACTTGGAACCATCCGGCGTGATCCGAACATCTTGCGGCATGGCCGTGTTCGACAGATGGATGGAGTCGACGACTTCCATGGTGGTGGTGTCGATTTTGAGCATGTCGCCGGCGAACTCGCAGGTGGCCAAAAAGTACTTGCCGTCGGGCGACCAGTCGGCGTGGTTGACGCCACCGAAACTCATCGATTTCATCTGCGACTTGCAGAACGACTGGATGGGCGTCGACTTGATCTTTTGCCACGTGACTCGATCGTAGAAATCGATGCGGTCGACCCGCTCGGCCATCACGATGGCGCGGCTGCCGTCGGGCGTCCAGTAGAGGTTGTACGGGGCGGGAACCGGGATGGTGTCGCCCGTCGGCTTGCCGGTCATAGGGTTGATTTCGAACAGGAAGTTGTTGCCGCTGACGTTGGCGTAGAGCGACTTCATGTCGTACCCCGCCACGACGTGCTGTACCAGCTTGCCGCCGGTTTTGTAGCTGTCGACGACGGTGCCGGTTGCCTGGTCGATGACGGTTATGGAGCCGTCATCGGTAGACGGAACGTACACATACTCCTTTGCTCCAGCCACGTTGGGCGAGAGCTTGCCGGCCGACGCTTCGCTATAGATGTTTGTCGGATCGATCAACGCAGGCATACCCGCAATGACCGGTACCGCCGGCAGCGTGCTGGCCGGCGCCACCGTGGTTGGTGCGGCGGTCGTGGCCTCGGGGAGGGTCGTTGGGCCTGCCTTCGTGGTGGATCCAGGGGCTGCTGTCGTGGCTTTTCCGGAGGTTGAAACGGCCGCGCCCACCGAACTGGGTGGAGTAGCCGAGGCGGTGGGAGCTGCGTTGGCCGCACACGACGCGGTAAGCAGCGAAAAACCGACAAGCAGTACGAAGGCGCGACGAGGTAAGGGCGTGTGATGCAGGAGAGGCACGCCGCAACGATAGGCGACGGCAGTGGATTGGCCGCTTCACTGCGACGAGGATCACCAACTTTGACAGACTGTCCAACCATGGCCGCAACCCCCGTCGCTCTTTCGCCCGAAGTCCTGTCCGGCCAGCTTGGTTTGGCCCGTACGGTGGTGGATGAGGCGTCACTGGCGCGCTCGATTACTCGCTTCCGCGGGCAGAACATCGTGCTGCCGACCTTTGGGCAGCTGGCTGATCCATCGACCATCCCAGCCGCGGCGCGTGAGCGGCTGGTCGGCGTCGGACGTGATGATCCACACGCTGCGAACCTTTTCCGTGTCCACTGGTTCAACTCGCTCAATCGACGCAACAACGACGTGCTCGGAGTGCCCGAACACGTGGTGCTGCCGCCGTCGCTCACCGGCGTTGCGTCGCCCATCATCGTCGTGTTCGGTGAACCGTTCCCCATGATCAACGCGCACAAGGTTTTGGCCGCATTCAGTTGCCTGGCACCCCGCGTGATCTCGGGTCAGTTCGACCCCACCCGGCACCGCGCCATCTGGCCATCCACCGGCAACTACGCACGAGGCGGCATTGCCATCAGCCGGATCATGGGCTGCCGTGGCGTCGCCATCCTGCCCGCGGGTATGAGCCAGGAGCGATTCGACTGGCTTGATCGGTGGTGCGCGAACCCGGCCGAAGACGTCATCAAAACACCAGGCAGCGAAAGCAACGTGAAAGAGATCTACGACGCTTGCAACGAACTGGCACTCGACCCGGGCAACTTCGTGCTCAACCAGTTCTGCGAATTCGGGAACCACGTCGGCCACTACGAGGTCACCGGTCGTGCCCTCGGCCGTGCCTTTGAGCACGTCGCCGCATCCCATCCGGGTCTGCGTTTGGCTGCGTTCACCTCGGCCACCGGCTCGGCCGGCACCATCGCCGCGGGCGACCGGTTGAAGGAGGACTACGGCTCGCTCACGGTCGCCGTTGAGGCGCTCGAATGCCCCACCATGTTGGAAAATGGCTTTGGTGAACACAACATCCAGGGCATCGGCGATAAGCACATTCCACTCATCCACAACGTGATGCAGACCGACCTGGTGGCCGCCGTCAGCGACCGCGCCACCGACGAGCTCGACGTGCTGTTCAACACTGACGCCGGTCGCTCGTATCTGCTTCGCCGGCGCGGCGTGCCCGAGGCGATCGTCGATGTGCTGCAGCACTTCGGGTTCTCGGCCATCTGCAATGTGCTGGCCGCTATCAAGACGGCCAAGCTGCTCAACCTCGGCCCCGACGACGCCCTGATCACCGTGGCCACCGACGGCGCCGATCTTTATCCGAGCGAACGGGCCAAGACCATGGTGCGCCGCTTCGACGGCACCTTCGACACGGTGGAAGCGGCCGAAGTGTTCGGCGAACATCTGGCCGATGTCACAACAGACGCCATCATCGACTGCACCGAGCGGGACAAGAACCGCATCTTCAACCTCGGCTACTACACCTGGGTGGAGCAGCAGGGCACGCCATTCGACGTGTTCGAGGCCCGCCGACACCAGTCGTTCTGGCGTTCCGTTCGATCTTTCCTGCCCGAGTGGGACGCTATGATCGACGACTTCAACGGGCGCGTCGCCTCCGCATGATCGTCGGCTACCGCTGTGCGGCGTGCGGACATCTGGTTGATATCGCAACGCCGTGGGCATGGCGCTGCCCCAACAGCTCGCTGACCGACCGTCACCACGTGTTGCGACTCATGGGCGTCCACAGGCGTCCGTTGCTCGGTTCGCATCCGTTGCTCGACGGCGGCGCCAACCTGGCGTGGCTTTCCTTTGCGAGCGCGCACGGCATGACCGGTGGCGCGTGCGAGGCCCTGGCCGCCGATGTCGACACCGCAGTGCGTTCGGTGGACGGCGTCGGTTTCCACGTGACCCCGTTCGGTCGAGCCAATGATTTGTCGGATGCGATGGGCTTCGGCAAGGCCGGTGGCGTCTACGTGAAAGACGAAACCGGCAACGTCGCCGGCAGCCAAAAGGCACGGCACCTCGTGTCGATCCTCTTGCACCTACGCGTTGCAGAAATACTCGGCATCGCTCCCGTTCAAGGGCGACCCGACCTCGCTATCGCGTCGTGCGGCAACGCGGCCATTGCAGCCGCAACACTGGCCGCAGCCGTCGAATGGCCTCTGCGTGTCTTCGTGCCACCCTCGGCCAGCCCGGCGGTCCTCACCACGTTGAAATCACTGGGAGCAACCATCGTGCTGTGCCCCCGCAGGAGCGAGGATCTGCCGGGCGATCCGTGCATCCTTCGGTTCCGTGAGGCCGTGGAAAGCGGGGCCATTCCGTTCAGTGTGCAGGGACCCGAAAACGCGCTCTGCCTCGATGTCGGGCGCAGTATTGCCTGGGAGATTGCCGCACAGTCGGCCGCAGCTCCGCTCGATCACATCTTTGTGCAGGTGGGCGGAGGAGCATTCGCTACGTGCGTCGGTGACGGCTTCCGGGGCGGGCCGACCCCGCGTCTCACCGTGGTACAAACCGAGTCCTGCGCACCGTTCGATCGGGCCTGGCGCAAGGCCCAGCAGCTCGGTCTCGATGACATCGGCTATGAGTGGGACTCGTGCATGCAGCCGTGGCAATCGACCGAGCCCGGCGCTCCGCACAGTCTGGCGACGGGCATCCTCGATGACGAAACCTACGACTGGATCGGCATCATTGAGAGCCTGGCCCGCAGCCACGGCGACTCGGCCGTGGTGTCCGAGGTACACGTCGCCGAGGCCAATGATCTTGCTCTTGACCACACCTCGGTGCCGGTCGACCCGACTGGCTCGGCTGGCCTCGCGGGGCTGGTCGCTCGGCGCGGCGACATTGGTCCGAACGAACGGGTCGGCGTGATCCTGAGCGGCGTGATCCGTCGCTGAGCGCATCCTCACCCACCAGACGCGTGAATTGAATCAATCTTGATTCAATCGACTCATTGAAGGTCTACTCGCCTCTCTGCAATCGTCGAGCTTGCCAAGTGGCGAGAGTCTGGATCGGCGGTTCGACCGGACTCATGCCCACGGTGCCTCGGGAGTTCGGCGGTGTCAGGGGTGAGGTCGCCGGACTCCCGAGTACGAAAGAGGCGTCGTTTGGTTCTGTCCGGAATGGGCTTCCTATCGCATCACGATATTGGCGATCGGTGCCGGCTCAGGGTTGGGTACCGACCAATCAAGCCCGCCCTCACGCCAGATGAAGTCGTCAACCCCAAGTTCGACAAGTCGTTCATGAATACGCTCTTCATAGGTCGCCGCAAACAGCCGTACGAGGCGTTGGATATCGGCATTCCGTCGACGTTGAGTGTTGCTTCCCTCTGTCGACAGGTACTGGATGTAGCCGAATCGCTGGATGTGGACCATGGGCGTCGACAGAAACGTACGGATACAGAGTTCGTAGTCGTCGGCGACATGGATCTCGCCCGAGTAGCCGCCGAGAGCGTCATACGCTGACCGACGCCACGACCGAACATGGTTCGGCATACCGACAATGTGTCGCACCGTCTTGGCGTTCACGGACGGATAGTTGCAAACGAGATAGTTGCGATCGTTGTACTGCTCGTTGCGGTATGACCCAAACCCGAATCCGTAGCCGTCCGGGTAGTGGCCGTTGTCGCCATTTTCAAACACTTCGGCACAATCGGTGTAGAAGAAGCCGGCCTCCGGGTAGCGGTTGTACGCCTCGACAAGGTCGGCAATGCAGTGGTCGGTGAGCTGGTCATCGTGGTCGAGCTCGGCGATGAGGGGTCCGCGCGACAGGCCAACAGCCCGCCGCTTGACCTCACCGATTGCGCCGCAGGGCGCATGCGATCGGAACACCTTGATGCGTGGATCGCTTTCGGCCAGCTGCGTCGCAAATTTGAAGGTCTCATCGTCGGGGGAATCGTCATAGATGACCCACTCCCAATTGTTGTACGTCTGACCGACAAGCGAGGTATAGGGCCGTAGCAGCCGATCACCGGTGCAGCAGCTCGGGGTATACACCGACACAAGCGGAACCTCGGGAAACCGGTCATTGAGCGCGACGTCGAGGAACACCCGCACGATACGTGATGCGACGTCCCCAAGCGGTGCGTCACGGTCATCGAGGTGGATCCATCTACGGCGATACTCAAGCGGACAGCGGGCCACCTGGCCGAAGTCGGCCAGATCGCCGAACGTCACGATCGCATGCGGTCGGGCATCAGCCAGCCTTGCCAGCAGGTCACGGTCGTCAGCCCAGACGTGGACGTCGAAGCCATCGGCTTCGTCGGGCCGCACATCGATCAGACGAAGTTTCTCGGCAGCCTCCGGGTCACGGTGGCCAATGAGGACAGCGGTGATGAGATCGAACGCCATCGCCGCAAGCTATGAGCGACTCAGCCCGCGCTGCTCCGAGCTAATCGTGTGCGGAGGTGACGAGGCTCGCCGAGTCCGACGCGCGCAAGCAGAGGATCACCATACGGTTCGCTGGTCAGTTGGGCGCCGACCCATCAGCCAAGGGAGATCATCATGACCAACACGCTCGAGACACCTCTCATGCCGCCACGACCACCCCTGCCACCACGCCGGTCCAAATCAGTCCTCGTTGCCGTGGGCGCTGCGGTCGCCCTCGCCGCCGTCGGCACTGGCGGCTTTCTGCTGGGAAACCGGGACGAGAGCCCGTCGGCCGCACGCGAAACGACGGCGGCTTCAGCTGATGCGGTTTCATCCACCGTCGGCGTGAAGCCGGTGGGAGCATCGACCGTGCCCACGCAGGTACTTCCGGTTCCGACATCGGGCACCGTCGACGAACTGCTCACCGCCGCGCTTGCCCTCCATGTGAAGGGTCAACTGGCTGAGGCGACGACCGTCTATGAGGCGATCCTCAAGAAGGATCCAAGCCACGTGCTCGCCCATTACAATCTCGGGCAGATCTCACAGGTCGGCGGTAACAACGCTGCGGCCCTCGCTCAGTATGACAAGGCGCTCGCCACCGACGCCGACTACACGCCGGCGATTTACAACTCGGCGATTGCCTATGAGGCTGTGGGCGATACCACGAAGGCCATCGAGTTCTACCGACGGGCGCTGACGCGTGACCCCAACAGTGCACCCGCCATGTTCCGGCTTGGGTCGTTGCTGGTCGCCAAGGGCAACGTGGAGGAGGGGCAGCCTTTCGTAAACCGCGCACTGGCGCTCGACCCGGCCCTCTCGACGGCCCATAAGTAACCGGAAGGCATGCTTCCTATCTGTTTATCCTCAAGATAGATCAAACTCTGCTTAAACGAGGATCGCTACCTACCGACCGGATTAGTTGGGTCAGCGACGCCGGGTTGCTGCCAAGCCGGGAGAGGCAACCAATGAGACAGATCCGCCGGAACATCTCACGAAAGAACAATCGCTCGCTTGCGGCTGGCCTCGCCATCCTAGGCGTTGCGGCTCCGACCTTCTTTGCCGCACAGCAAGCGGCGGCCGCTACAGCGCCGACATCGTTCGTCGCCATCAATCCCATTCGAGCGATTGATACTCGGAATAACAACAACAAGTTCGCTGCCAACGAGACTCGTACGGTTGACTTTCGAAGCCTGGTCGGCGTTCCTTCGACCGCCACTGCGGTGATGATCAATGTCACCGCGGTCGGTGGCCAGGGAGCAGGTTTCATCTCGCTCTGGCCGGCGGACGCGCCCTCTCAGGGGACATCGAACGTCAACTTCATCGGCAATCAGGCCAGCGCCAACGTGAACTCGATCGCACTGAGTGCCGACGGAGCCATCAACGTGCTGGCAGCGAGTAGTTCGGTCAACATTGTGATTGACGTGCTCGGCTACTACGTGCCGACGCAGAGTCTGGTCGGTCCGCAGGGCCCGGCGGGTCCCCAGGGCGCAACTGGTTTCCAGGGCGCCACTGGAGCAACCGGTGCGCAAGGCGCAACTGGGTCGCAGGGTGCGACGGGTTCGCAAGGTGCGACGGGTACGCAAGGCGCGACTGGGTCGCAGGGCGCGACTGGGTACGCAAGGCGCGACGGGTACGCAAGGCGCCACAGGTGAGCAAGGTGCGACGGGTACGCAAGGCGCCGCAGGTGAGCAAGGTGCAACTGGTACGCAGGGTGCCACCGGACCGCAGGGCCCGATGGGTCCGGAGGGAGCCGTCGGGTCGCAAGGCGCGACCGGGGCTACTGGGTCGCAGGGCGCGGCTGGAGCAACGGGTGACACCGGTTCTCAGGGTGCTACTGGAGCTACGGGTGAGACCGGTTCTCAGGGCGCCGCTGGGGCAACGGGTGACGCTGGACCTCAGGGTGCGATGGGTCCGCAGGGACCTGTCGGGTCGCAAGGCGCGACCGGGGCTACAGGGTCGCAGGGTGCGGCTGGAGCTACTGGTGAGTCCGGTGCCCAGGGTGCGACCGGTGAGACCGGTTCTCAGGGTGCTACTGGAGCTACCGGTGA
Organism: uncultured Acidimicrobiales bacterium; assembly: GCA_963791625.1. GTDB lineage: Bacteria > Actinomycetota > Acidimicrobiia > Acidimicrobiales > Ilumatobacteraceae > JANMCE01. The sequence goes on along the minus strand of CAWBTA010000006.1, from coordinate 1,977,336 downwards.
GGCCGGTTCTCAGGGTGCTACTGGGGCAACGGGTGAGGCCGGTTCTCAGGGTGCTACTGGGGCAACGGGTGAGACCGGTTCTCAGGGTGCTACTGGAGCTACCGGTGAGACCGGTTCTCAGGGTGCTACTGGAGCTACTGGTGAGACCGGTTCTCAGGGCGCCGCTGGGGCAACGGGTGACGCTGGACCTCAGGGTGTGATGGGTCCGCAGGGACCTGTCGGGTCGCAAGGAGCGACCGGGGCTACAGGGTCGCAGGGTGCGACTGGAGCTACTGGTGAGTCCGGTGCCCAGGGTGCGACGGGAGCTACCGGGTCGCAGGGTGCGGCTGGAGCTACCGGTGAGGCCGGTGCCCAGGGTGCGACGGGAGCTACCGGGTCGCAGGGTGCGGCTGGAGCTACTGGTGAGTCCGGTTCTCAGGGTGCTACGGAGCTACCGGTTCGCAGGGTGCGGCTGGAGCTACGGGTGAGGCCGGTTCTCAGGGTGCGACCGGGGCTACTGGGTCGCAGGGTGCGGCTGGAGCTACTGGTGAGTCCGGTGCCCAGGGTGCGACGGGAGCTACTGGTGAGGCTGGACCTCAGGGTCCGATGGGTCCCGAGGGGGCTGTCGGGGTGCAGGGCGCTACTGGAGCAACGGGTGAGACCGGGTCGCAGGGTGCGGCTGGAGCTACTGGTGAGACCGGTGCCCAGGGTGCGACGGGGGCTACAGGGTCGCAGGGTGCGACTGGAGCTGCCGGTGAGACCGGTGCCCAGGGTGCTGTTGGGGCAACCGGTGAGACCGGGGCCGCTGGAGTCCAGGGCCCGATGGGTCCCCAAGGTGCCGTCGGGCCTCAAGGTGCCGCGGGAGCTACCGGTGAAACCGGAGCACAAGGCGCAACCGGAGCAACCGGCACCCAAGGCGCTACCGGTACCCAAGGCGCTATCGGAGCAACCGGCGAAACGGGAGCGACGGGAGCAACCGGGTCCCAAGGCGCGACCGGTGCCCAAGGCCCGGCCGGACCGCAAGGCCTCACCGGAGCGGCCGGCATCCAAGGCATCCAAGGTGTCCAAGGTGCGCAGGGCGCCCAAGGCGCCCAAGGCGCTGGCGGCGTGTCCGTCACCGTCCGAACGAACGTCAGCACACCCACGAGCAACGGTTCGTTCGTGATTAGCTCGCCGTGCAACGTCGGTGAGACGATTTTGGCGGGCGGATACTCTGGGTCGGCGGCATCCAACCTTGCCGTCACCTCGAACTTTCCTGACATGGCCAACCAGCGGTGGACCATCTCGGTGAAGAACGCGAACGGTGTCGCCGTGACCGCCTACGCCATCTGCAAGGCGTAGCAAGCGCGGTCTTCACCTCGGTAATTGGCTGACAAACGGCGTGTGGGCTAACAGCCCGCACGCCGTTTCCGCGCCTGCGCAATGTGTCGCAACACACCGCCGACGCAGGCTGGCAATTCACAGCCTGGCTCGGACAATCTCGTGAGCGTGTTGCCGTGGTCAATCGCGTTCTGGATTCTGGCGAAGCGAGCAAATCGAGCACCTCAGCTATAACCTCTGCGCCATGACTTATCCCACGTCGATCGACATCCGCTCCGAAGGCGGTAACGGCGAAGGCCGATCCGAAGTGTTCACCCGTCTGCTGAAGAGCCGCGTCATCATGCTCGGCACCGATGTCAACGACGACATTGCCAACGCAATCTGTGCGCAGCTGTTGTTCCTTGAGTCCGAAGATCCCTCCTCCGATATCTGGCTTTACATCAACTCTCCCGGCGGCTCGGTGACGGCCGGCATGGCAATCTACGACACCATGAATTTCGTGTCGTGTGACGTTGCCACTGTCGCGCTCGGCCTGGCCGCCAGCATGGGTCAGTTCCTGCTCGGTGCGGGTGCCCAGGGCAAGCGCTACGCCCTGCCGAACGCCCGGATCATGATGCACCAGCCGTCGGCTGGCCTGCGTGGCCAGGCCGCCGACATCGCCATCCAGGCCGAGCAGCTCACCTACATGAAACGCCAGCTCGCCGAGGAAATCGCCCGCCACACCGGTCAGACCGTCGAGCAGATCACCCTCGACTCCGACCGCGACCGCTGGTTCACCGCCGAAGGCGCCAAGGACTACGGCATCATCGACCGCGTCATCCGCCGCCGCGGCGAAATCGTCTAACCAGGCGCGACCGTCGTTGCTGGCTCCGTGAGCACGGTGGTGGGTGGGGTGATGGGGATGGTGAAGTCGACATTGCAGGTTTCTTTGCTGTACTTCTTTGTTGCGTCGATTGACTTCACGGTTGCGTAGATCGTGTTGATGAGGTCGGGCTGCTTGGGCTTGGACACGTCGCTGGCAGCAACCTTGGCAATGAGTTCGGTGACTGCGTGCCACTGGTCTCGGATCTCTTCCGGGGCCAATTTGTCGACTGCCCGGTAGCGGGCGACCATCGCGGTGATGTCCTCGGGCGTCGTCATGGGGAGCTCGAGCAGGGTGCGATCCTTGCCGAGCTTCTCGCAGAACGCCGCCACCCCGCGCTGCGGGCCGCGGCTGCAACCCCCGCCGAGTATGAGCGCGCCAACAACAAAGAGGCGGCCAAGGGGTTTCACCCGGCCAGTTTGGCAGGCCCACCCTGGAACCATCGCGCACCCCCTTGCTACAGTGACGGTCAGTCACGTGCGGCGTGGCCTTGAGGCTCCGGTCTCCTCCCGTTTCATTTCCTTGGAGGAGCACCATGTTTTCTGCCATTGCCTCGGCCAGTGTGCTCGGCGCAGAAGGTCAACCGGTCACCGTGGAAGTCCACGTCTCCAGCGGCCTGCCGGGCTTCACCATTGTTGGTCTTCCCGACGAATCGTGCCGAGAATCGCGCGACCGGGTTCGCGCTGCGTTCCTGTCCAGTTCGTTGCCGTGGCCGGCGAAACGGATCACGGTGAACCTTGCGCCAACCACTCGCCGCAAGGGCGGGTCAGGGCTTGACCTCGCTATCGCCATCGGCATCTTGGTGGCGTCCGAGGAGATACCGGCCCGGGCTGTGGCCGATATGGGCTTTCTCGGCGAACTTGGTCTCGACGGTTCGGTCCGGCCGATTGCCGGCGTCGTGCCGTTGGTGGCTGCCCTGGAGGCTGCCGTGCCCATTGTGCCCTTCGGCTGCGAGTGGGAGGCAGCGGTCATCAACCCAAAGTTCAAATCGGTCGGTGACCTGGCCGAGTTGGCTGCGGCACTTCGTGGCCTGAAGCCATGGCCAGATCCGCCGCCACGCGTCCGCAAGCCGGTGCCGGCGGTAACGATCGACATGGCCGACCTACGAGGCCAGTCGCAGGCGCGTCTCGCGGCCGAAGTTGCTGCGGCGGGGCATCACCACTTGATGCTGGTCGGCCCTCCCGGCGCAGGCAAGACCATGCTGGCCGAGCGGTTGCGAGGCCTGTTGCCACACCTGACATCGGAGCAAGGGCTTGAGACCACCAAGATTCATTCGGCTGCCGGTCTACCGCTGCCGCAGGAAGGTCTCATCACCATCCCACCCTTTCGGGCTCCGCATCAGACCGCGTCGATCGTGTCGGTGATCGGCGGCGGCACCGCATCGATGCGTCCGGGGGAGGTGTCGTTGGCGTCGGGCGGCGTGCTGTTTCTCGATGAGATGAGCGAGTTCCCGTCCGGCATCCTCGACAGTCTGCGTCAGCCTTTGGAAGAGGGCGTTGTGCGGGTGTCACGGGCCCGCGGCACGGTGACGTTTCCGGCCAGGTTCCTGCTGGTGGGGGCAACCAACCCGTGCGGCTGCGGAGCGGGCGGAACGCGACGAGGGTGCGAGTGCAGTGACGCCATGCGGCTTCGCTACCTGCGGCGATTATCGGGCCCGTTGCTCGATCGCTTCGACCTTCGGGTCGGGGTCGAACGGGTGCATGCCGATGACCTGCTCAGCGATCAGAAAGGCGAATCCACGGCGGTGATGGCCGACCGCGTGCAGAAGGCGCGGCAACGCGCCGTCGAGCGAGCAGGCGTGATCAACGCCGATCTACCCGGTTCCCTTCTCGAAAAGCATGCACCGCTTACGAAGGAGGCCAGCGCGTTGCTTCGGCACCGGCTCGACCAGGGCAACCTGACCGGCCGCGGGTTGCACCGCATTCGCCGTGTTGCTCTCACACTGGCCGACCTTCGGGGTGAGGACGGGCCGCTCAACGAGGACCAGATCGGGGCTGCGCTCAGCCTGCGCAGCGACCCCTTGGCTCGACGAGAGGTTGCGGCATGACGGCGCTTCCCGAACAGGCCTATGCCGCGTCGCTCGCGTCGCTGGCTCACCTTACGCCTCCGCGGCTGCGAGCGCTGCTGGCCCGCATGGCGCCCGCGGACGCGTGGGCGGCGGTGCGGCAGGGGACCGCGTTTCCGGTCGGGCTGCCGACACCCACCAGGACGGTGGATCCGATCGGCGCCCTCCGGGCCCAGGCCGCCGCTGTCCGGCCGGATGCGGTCTGGGAGAGCTGCCAGCGAACGGGCACGACGGTCACGCTTCTCGGCCGCGACGACTACCCGGCGGCACTGGCCGAGGACACGTTCGCGCCCGCGGTGTTGTTCTCTCGCGGTGATCTCGGAGTGATCGAGGGTCGACGGGTGGCCATCATCGGAACGAGACGCGCCACGGCTGTCGGTCGCGAGATGGCCGCGGATCTGGGTGCCGAGCTGGCCCAGCAGGGCGTGCGGATCGTGTCGGGCCTTGCCGCGGGAATTGACGGCGCTGCGCACCGAGGCGTGCTGTCGGTCGGCGCCGCTCCGCCGATCGGCGTGGTTGGATCCGGGCTCGACGTTCCCTACCCTCGCCGTCACGCGGTGCTTTGGGAAGAGGTGGCGGCCAGTGGCGTGCTGCTGGCCGAGGTACCGCCCGGCGCTCAGCCGGAAGGCCACCGCTTCCCGCAGCGCAATCGCGTCATCGCTGCGTTGGCAGAGGTCGTGGTCGTGGTCGAAAGCCACCTTCGCGGTGGATCGCTGCTGACGGTCCACCAGGCGATGGACCGGGATCGCATCGTGATGGCTGTGCCGGGCTCACCGCGCAATGACGCGGCCAAGGGCACCAACGAACTGCTGCGCGACGGCTCTCTGCCGGTGCTCACTACGGACGATGTCTTGATGCAGCTGGGGCTTGGTCGCCTGCCGTTCGTAGCCGAACACGATCACCGATCCGACCCCGAGCCGCGTGATCGAGAGATCCTTGAACTGATCGCCGAGAGGTCAGCATCGATCGATGAATTGGTCCGTCTCAGCGAGTGCGATGTGCGCGCCGTCGCAGGGTCGCTAGCTCGTCTCGAGATGCACGGATGGGTGGTGGAGACCGCAGGTTCGTTCGAACGGGTTCACTCTCCCGGGCGAGCAACGAGGGTACCGTGAGTCCATGGCGTGGCAGCTCGACGATTTTGAGCGGTCCCTCACCGCATCATCACCCAATACGGTCGCGGCGTATCGCCGTGACCTCAACGGCTTCGTCGAATGGGCCGAACGGGCTGGCTTCGACGGACCCCAACGCGTCAGCCGACTCGACCTGCGCCGCTTCCTCGCCTTCCTCACCACCCGCAAGTACGCCCGCACGTCCATTGCCCGCAAGGCGTCATCTCTTCGTCGCTACTTCGCCTGGTTGCGCCGCACCGGGGTGCTTGCCACCGATCCCGCTGTCACGCTTACCGCACTCGGCGGAGACGGCCGTCTGCCCGAGGTGCTCACCGCCACCCAGGTTGAACACCTGCTTGACGATGTGCCCACCAAGCTCGACGCCCAGGCCGAACATCTGCGACTGCGGGACGACGCGGTGCTCGAAGTGCTCTACGGCTGCGGGCTGCGGGTGGGTGAACTGTGCGGTCTCGACATCGATCGGGTTGATCTGCGTTCCAACACCTTGTCGGTGTGGGGCAAGGGCTCCAAACAGCGGCGCGTCCCGCTGGGAGCACCCGCCGCCGATGCGCTGCAGGGATGGCTGTCGCGCGGGCGCCACGTGCTGGCGCCAGCGGAAGGGCCCGATATGGTCGCCGTGTTCTTCAATCAGCGGGGTAAGCGCCTCACCAGCCGCGATGTCCGGCGGATTCTTGACCAAAGATCGACAAACCCCACCCATCCGCATGCACTTCGACACAGTTTCGCTACTCATCTTCTCGACGGTGGTGCCGATCTACGTACCGTGCAAGAACTGCTCGGTCACGCCGATGTCGCCACCACGCAGATCTATACCCACGTCAGCAAGGAGCGGCTGCGCGCCGTCTACCACCAAGCTCACCCCCGGGCGTGATGAGGTGGCCGATACCGTCGCTCCACCGGGCCAGGATCTGTGGCTGACCTTCAAGGCTGCCAACGATGCCCATTCAGCGCGGGTGCTTCGTGATCAGCTGATCCTCGTCTACTCCCCACTCGTGAAGTACGTGGCCGGGCGACTTGCCTCCGGTCTGCCGAGTTCCATCGATCCGGCCGACCTCGTGAGCTACGGCGTGTTCGGGTTGATCGACGCCATCGATAAGTTCGAGCCCGAACGAGGTTTGAAGTTCGAGAGCTACGCCATGTCCCGCATCCGAGGTGCCATCGTCGATGAACTTCGCGCCCTTGACTGGGTGCCTCGCACGCTGCGGGCCAAGGCTCGCGAGATTGAGCGGGCCTACCAGCAGCTTGAAGCCACCTTGCACCGCGCTCCCACCGACGAAGAGTTGGCAAGCTCGCTCCGCACCACCGTTGGTCAACTCCATGCCTCACTGAGCCGCCTTTCGCACAGTGGTGTCACCACCCTCGACGGCATGCTCGACGACGAACGCACGCCGCTTGGTGACGCGCTCACCGACCGCGGCGCGGGCCCGGGGGAGGGTCTGCTCAATGACGAGAATCGACGGGACCTGCAACTCGCCATCGCCGGGCTACCCGACCGAGAACGCAAGGTGTTGTCGCTGTACTACTTCGAGGATCTCAATATGGCTGATATTGGTCAGGTGCTCGGCGTATCCGAGAGTCGCATCTGTCAGATCCATGCCAAAGCGGTGCTCCACCTTCGGGCGCGCCTCGCCGCCGCGAATTCGGATGAGGAACCTGAGTAAGTCGTCGCACCCTCGTTGACCCCGGTCAACCTCCTCGTCTGCCAAGCAAGGGGAGTATTCCCATGAACGTCTTGTTGTTCTCCGTCATTCTCACGATCGCGCCTTCGGTCACGGTGCCACCCAGGTTTCAGCCTCCGGTCACGGCACCCATCGTCGACCACTTCCGGCCGCCAGCCTGCCTGTGGTGCGCCGGGAACCGGGGCATCGACTACGCCGTCGCGCCCGGAACGCCGGTCCACGCCGCTGGCCCCGGCCGGGTCGATTTCGCCGGACCGGTTGGCAAGGAACTGTTCGTGGTAGTCAGCCACGGCGACGGCCTGCGCACGACCTACGCGTTCCTCCAAAGCGTGAGCGTGTCCGTCGGTCAGATCGTGGCTACCGGCGATGTCGTGGCGCTCGCGGGCCCGGAACTGCACTTCGGGGTCCGGCGAGGAGACACCTACCTCGACCCCGAACCGTTCTTCATCGGGCGGCGGCTCAAGGCTCGGCTGGTCGCCTGAGAGCGGTTTCGACTATCCTTTCCCGTCGGCTACCAGCCTGGTGGCCCACCAACCATGCGGCCGGTTTCTGCGGTCATTCTTCGGAATGCCACGCCGGTCGTTTCCACGAAACCGCAGAAGAAAGTTGAGCAATGACTGCTGTCATCACAATGCGCCAGCTCCTCGACGCCGGCGTCCACTTCGGTCACCAGACCCGCCGTTGGAACCCCAAGATGAAGCGCTTCATCTATGGCGAGCGTTCCGGTATCTACATCATCGATCTCAACCAGACCCTCTCGCGTATCGAGACGGCCTACACCTACGTGCGTGACACCGTGGCCGGTGGCGGCACCATCTTGTTCATCGGCACCAAGAAGCAGGCGCAGGACCCGATCCAGAGCTACGCCGAGAAGTGCGGTATGCCGTACATCAACGAGCGTTGGCTCGGTGGCATGCTCACCAACTTCGAGACCATGGCCAAGCGCGTCGAGAAGATGAAGGAATACGAGCGGATGAAGCTCTCGGGCGAATTCGAGGCCATGCCCAAGAAGGAAGCCTTGCTCCTCAGCCGCGAGCTTGAGAAGCTGCAGCGCAACCTCGGCGGTATCCGCAACATGACCCGCCGCCCCGACGCGGTATTCGTGCTCGATACCAAGAAAGAGCACATCGGCGTCACCGAGGCCAACAAGCTCGGTATCCCGGTCGTTGCTGTGGTCGACACCAACTGTGACCCCGACCTGTGCCAGTACGTCATCCCGGGCAACGACGACGCCATCCGCGCCGGAACGCTCATGTGCCGTGTGATCTCCGACGCCGTCGAAGAAGGTCGCTTCATCGCCAGCCGTCGCAACCCGCAGGCCGCCCCGGTCAGCCGTACGCCCGAGCAGGAAGCCGCTATCGCCCAGGCCCAGGCCGAAGCCCAGCGCCAGGCCCGTCAGGCTCAGGCCGAGCGCGACGCCCGCCTGACCGCCGCCGCCCCCGCTCCAGCCGCCCTCGCCGAGGCTGCCCCGGTCGTCGAGGCTGCCCCGGTCAGCCGTTGCCGAAGTTGTTGAAGCCCCCGCCGTCGAGGCCGCACCGGCCGACGCCACCACCCCCACGGAGTAATCATGTCGTTCACAGCAAAAGACGTCGCAGCTCTGCGCGCCGCCACTCAGGTCGGCATGATGGACTGCAAGAAGGCCCTTGAAGCCTGCGATGGCGACATCGACAGGGCCATCCAGTACCTCCGCGAAAAAGGTATGACCAAGGCTGCCGAGCGCGCCGACCGTGACAACAACCAGGGTTGTGTTGCGCTGGTGATCGACGGCAACGTCGGCGCGATGGTGCAGATCAAGTGCGAAACCGACTTCGTTGCCGCCTCCGACGGTTTTAAGGGTCTCGCCCAGGAAATGGCTGCGCTCGTGGCGGCCAAGGGCGAAGACGCCGTCAGCGAGAAGAAGGACGCTCTCGAAAACCTGATTATCACCCTGAAGGAAAACATCGAGATGGGCCGGGTTGTGCGCTTTGAGGCCGCTGCGGGCAACCTGCTCGACCACTACCTGCACATGCAGGGCGGTCGCGGCGTCAACGGTGTCATCGTTGAAGTGACTGGCGCCACCCAGGAGCAGGCCCACGACGTTGCGGTCCACGCCGGGTTCACCAAGCCGAAGTACCTCAGCCGGGACGAAGTACCGGCCGACACCCTCGCTGCCGAGCGGGCCACGCTCGAAGCCATCACCCGCAACGAGGGCAAGCCCGAAGCGGCAATCGCCAAGATCGTCGAAGGACGCATCGGCGGCTTCTTCAAGGACAACTGCCTGGTAGAGCAGGCGTTCGTGAAGGACGAAAAGCAGACCATCGCCCAGTACCTCGGTTCGGGGTCCGTTGTCCGCTTCGCCCAGATTCTCATCGGCTGATCGTTATGGCCTCTCCCCGATGGAAGCGCATCATCTTCAAACCATCGGGGGAGGCACTGGCCGGTCCCGCCGGTAACGGCCTTGACGGAGACACCCTCCGCCAGACGGCTCTCGAAATTAAAGACATCCGCGAGACCCTCGACGTTGATGTTGCTGTCGTCGTGGGCGGTGGAAATTTCTGGCGAGGTCGCACCGGTGCGCTCGCCGGAATGGATCCCACCCAATCCGATCACATTGGCATGTTGGGCACCGTCATGAATGCCCTCGCCTTGCAGGACGCCCTCGAACGAGTCGGACAGGTCACCCGGGTGCAGAGTGCTATTGAAATGCCGCGAATCGCCGAGCCGTACATTCGTCGCCGGGCCATGCGGCATTTGGAGAAAGGCCGCGTCGTGATCTTCGCGGCAGGTACCGGCAACCCGTTCTTCACCACCGACACCGCAGCTGCACTGCGCGCCGCTGAAATCGACGCCGACGCACTGTTGAAGGGAACCCATTCCGGCGTGGACGGCGTCTACGACTCCGACCCCCGCAAGAACCCCGACGCCAAACGCTACGACGAGGTGAGCTACCTCGAAGTCATGACCAAGGACCTCAAGGTCATGGACGCCACCGCCATTGCGTTTTGTCGAGACAACAAGATTCCGATCGTGGTCTTCGACATGACCGCTCCGGGTGCGCTCAAGGCCATTCTCCAGGGTAATAACGTCGGAACGATCGTCCGAGACCCTGAAAAGTAGCGAACATCCCGATCCGACCCCTGTCACATGGGTACGCTGACCACTGTGATTGATGAAGAACTCCTGGAAGCCATGGAGAAGATGGGGAAGGCCGTCGAGCACACGCAGGTGCAGTTCACGACGGTGCGAACCGGGCGCGCGACGCCAGCGCTCGTTGAGCGCCTGATCGTGAACTACTACGGCAGCGACGTCCCGCTCCAGCAGCTTGCCGGCTTCAGCGTGCCTGAGGCCCGCCAGCTCGTGGTCAAACCTCACGACAAAGGTTCCCTCAACGCCATCGAAAAGGCGATCCGAGATTCCGACCTCGGCCTGTCTCCCTCGAATGACGGCGTGGTGATCCGGCTCAATGTTCCCGCGCTTACCGAGGAGCGTCGCAAAGAGTACGTAAAGATCGCCAAGAACATGGCTGAAGACGGACGTATTGCCGTGCGCAATGTGCGCCGAGATGGTCGAAAGCATCTCGAGGCTGCAGAAAAGAAGCATGAGATTTCGGCTGACGAATTAGAGCGAGCCGAAAAAGAGCTTGAGAAGATTACCCACGACCATATCGACGAGATAGATAAGGCGTTTGCTCGTAAAGAGCACGAACTCCTCGATGTTTGAGCCAGTCCAGCCATCGATAGTTGAGCGGACCCCGACTCCGCGACGTCCGTTGCCGACGGAAGGATCAGCATGACAGACGAGCACGACAACGACCTGTGGAAAGCCCGTCCGCAAGAGGACGAGGAGCTTGAGGCACCTCCGTCGTCGCCGACCGAAGCCGTCCCCGTTGTCGAGGCGGACACCGATGAGCCACTGCTGCGCTTCAGTCAGGACGACGGTCTTCTCCCACACTGGACCGAACCGCCAACCGGGCAGATGCCGGCCATTCTCGCCGACGACGCGTCGGCCAAAGGCGACTCCGAGCTCGCGGCGTGGTCCGGCTTCGGGGCCCAGGCACCCGTGTGGCGCGACGACCGTTCAGCCAACGCCACCGGTCCGGTCGAGACCGACTTTTCCTATCTGGACGATGGCGAACGCCCGGGCGCGCTCGATGAGTCGCCGCTGAGCGATGATCCCTTCTTGGAGGATGATCCCGAAGAGGCGATCGAGGAACTCGTAGTGCCGGTCGCCCCGCCCGTCCGCGAAACACCGACGACGCAACCCCGCGTGGCCGCCATCCGCTCGGGTGCCAGGGCAACCAGCGGCGTCACCACCGGCTCGTCCGGTGGTGCGTCGAGCGGACCCCGTAAGGCCCCTGACGCCCGTCGCCCCGTACGAACCGAAACGGTTCGTCCCGGCTCGAGCTCGCGACCCGTTCCGTCGGGGCGCAACATGGGTGCCGCTGTCGCCGTGGGTGCTGCCCTCCTTGCGGTCTTCGCTGTTGCCAGCAGGCTGGGCAAGGGCTACCTGGTAGCCATCGTCGTGGCCGTCCTGGCGTTTGCAGCCGTCGAGTTCTACGACACCGTCCGCCGGCAGGGTTACCAGCCTGCCCAGCTCCTTGGCATCGTCACCGTCGCCGTCATGCCGCTTGCGGCCTACTGGCGTGGCTCCGACGGCATGGTGACCGTGCTGGCCTTCGCCATGATCGCCACGCTGGTGCTGTTCATGCTGTCGGGCTCCATCGAGTCAAACCCGCTGCCCAACACCGCGGCCACCATGCTCGGCATCGTCTATATCGGCGTGCTCGGGTCCTTCGCGGGGCTCATGCTCGGCCAGTTCCAACACGGCATCCACACCCTGGTCGCCCTCGTGGTTGGCACCGTTGCGTACGACATCTTCGGCCTTGTGTTCGGCTCCAGTATCGGCAAGCACCCGCTCGTCGAGTGGATCAGCCCGAACAAGACCTGGGAGGGCCTGCTCTTCGGCTTCCTCGGCGCCTTCTTGTCCATCGTAGTGATGAGCAAGTTCGGCAATTGGACCCCGTGGGACGCCAAGCTGATGCAGGCACTTCAGCTTGGGCTAGTGGTGGGCATCGCCGCGCCGCTTGGCGATCTGGCTGAATCAATGCTCAAGCGCAGCCTGGGTGTGAAGGACTTCGGCAACATCCTGCCGGGCCATGGTGGCGTGCTCGACCGTTTCGACTGCTACCTCTTTTCGTTGCCGGCCGTGTACTTCCTGTGCCGGACGCTGAACGTCTATTGATGCCATGAAGGTGGCCATCGCCGGATCTTCGGGCTCCATCGGCACGCAAACCATCGAGGTCATCCAAGCCGAACCGGATCGTTACGAAGTCACCGGCCTCGGTGTCTCTTCATCGGTCGAAGTGCTCATCGCACAGGCGTTGCTCTTACGCCCGAAGGTCGTCGCGGTGGCCGACTCGGCCCGACGCAAGGAAGTAGCCGACGCGCTTCCGTTTGCCACCGTGGTGGCCGACATGACCGACTTGGTGGCCGATGCCGATGTGGTGGTGAACGGCGTCGTCGGATTTGCCGGGCTACCCATCACCATCGAAACGTTGCGGGCCGGCAAACGCCTGGCGCTCGCCAACAAGGAAAGCCTGATTGCGGCCGGGCCCATCGTGCAGCCACTGCGGGCGACGCCGGGGGCCGAACTCGTGCCGGTCGACAGCGAGCATTGCGCGGTGCACCAGTGCCTGCGTGCGGGCGTTTTCGCCAACGGCGGGCGAGAGCTGGCCCGGCTGGTCATTACGGCCTCTGGCGGCCCGTTTCGGGGCCGTACCCGGGCCGACATGTCCGATATCACCGTTGCCCAGGCGCTCAACCATCCCACCTGGTCGATGGGCCCGAAGATCACCATCGATTCCTCCACGCTGATGAACAAGGGCCTTGAGGTGATCGAGGCCCACGAACTGTTCGGCACGCCGTACGACCAGATCGACGTCGTGGTGCATCCGCAATCGATTATCCACTCAATGGTGGAGTTCACCGATGGGGCCACCATTGCGCAGCTCAGCCTGCCCGACATGCGCCTGCCCATCGGCTACGCGCTGGCCTATCCGGAGCGCATCGCCACCCCGTTCGGTCGTATCGACTGGGCGACGCTGAAGCGGCTCGACTTTGAGGCGCCCGATCTTGAGACATTTCGATGCCTGTCGCTCGCGTATGCCGCTGGTCGCATCGGCGGCTCGGCTCCCGCCTGGCTCAGTGCAGCCAACGAAGTAGCGGTTGAGGCGTTTCTTGACGGACAAATCGCCTGGTTAGCGATACCTGACGTTTCCGAAGCGGTTCTGTCGCGGCATGATGGCAACACACCAACGACGGTCGAGGACATAGTCCATGCAGACCGAACGGCGAGGGCACTGGCCCAGGTGGAGTTGAAGAGGTTCGCATTGTGATCACACTTGAAGGCAAAGACACCGTCGTTGAGGCACCCATGCCCGCCTGGCAGAGCTGGCTGCGGTTCGCCGCGCTCATCGTGCCCATCGTTGCGCTCGGTGTCTTCTACAGCTGGGGCGCGGTGGCCTTCGTGCTTGCACTCATTGGCTGCATCCTGCTGCACGAACTCGGTCACTACCTGGCGGCCAAGCGGGCAGGTATGAAAGTCACGCAGTTCTTCTTGTTCTTCGGCCCGCGCATCTGGAGTTTCCGTCGGGGAGAAACGGAATATGGCGTCCGCCTGATCCCACTCGGTGCCTTCGTCAAGGTGCCCGGCATGCACAATCTCGACCCCGATGTTGATCCCGCCGACGAACCCCGCACCTACCGCGCCGCGCCGTACCTGTCCCGTTTGAAGATGGCTGCGGCCGGATCGCTGATGCACTTTGCGATCGCGCTTGTGCTCATGGGCTTCGCATATGCCGCGTACGGCGTCACCACGCAATCGAAGACATGGAAGGTCGACAAGGTTGAAGCCGGCTCCCCGGCGGCATCGGCCGGTCTGCGCCCGGGTGACCGGGTGCTGTCGTATGACGGTCAGACCATGGTCGACTACGAGAAGTTCGGTACGTATCTGCACAATCATGAGGGCGCCGTCGTTGCCCTCACCATCAAGCGGGGCAGCGAGACGCTGACGCTGAACCCCACGCTCGGATCGATGTCAGCCGTCGACAAGTGCCGTACGGGCGGCTACCTGGGCTTCCGGCCGATCATCGATGACCCCACAGTCAACAATCTAACGGTCCCGAGCGCAGTCAAGCAGACCTTCACCGACTTTGGTGGCACCGCGGCGGGCTCATTGGGCGGCCTCGGCAAGATCATGAGCTTCTCGGGCCTCAAGTCGTACGGGAAGTCGGTGTCGTCGGGTTGCGGTACCAACGAACGCTTCGTCTCTCCGATTGGAGCCGTGAAGATTGGCTCACTCGTGGCCAAGAGCGGTGTCAACAACTTTCTGCTGTTCCTGGCCCAGGCCAACATCTTCATCGGCATCATCAACTGGGTGCCGCTGTTGCCTTTCGATGGTGGCCACATGCTGATCGCCACGTACGAGCGCATCCGCTCGCGTGCCGGCAAGCGATATGTTGCCGATGTCAGCAAGATGATGCCGTTCGCCTACGCGATCATGCTCCTCATGATCGTGCTCGGCTTGGGCAACGGGTACCTCGACCTCTTCCACCTCAACGGCTGACCACGCATCCGCCGCTCGATGCAATAAGACTGAGTCCTATGTACGAACGTCGTCTCACCCGCCAGATCAAGGTCGGCTCGATTCCTGTTGGCGGCGGAGCACCCATCACGGTGCAGTCGATGACCATCACCAAGACCGCCGATGTCGAAGGCACGCTGCAGCAGATTTATGCGCTGGCCGGCGCTGGCGCCGACATTGTGCGTTGCACGTGCAATGACGCCGAAGCTGCCGAGGGTCTCGCCCAGATCGTGCCCCGCAGCCCGGTGCCGATCGTGGCCGACATTCATCACCAGTACAAAATGGCGCTCGCAGCCCTCGATGCCGGCGTAGCGTGCCTCCGCTTGAACCCGGGCAACATCCGCAAGCCCGAGCACATCAAGATCGTGGCCCAGGCGTGCAAGGATCGCGGTGTCCCGATCCGCATCGGCGTGAACGGTGGCAGTCTCGACCCTGAGCTCTACGAAAAGCACGGTGGCAGGATCACCGCTGAGGCCATGGTCGAGTCAGCCCAACGGGAGCTGGCCTATTTCGAAGAGGTGGGCTTCGATGACGTGAAGATCTCGGTGAAGGCGTCCAACGTGCCGCTCATGATCGAGGCGTACCGCCAGCTGGCCGATGTCTGTGACTTTCCGCTGCACCTCGGCGTCACCGAGGCCGGCCCGCTGCCCGGCGGGCTCCTGAAGGCCACCGCAGGTATTGCCACACTGCTGTCCGAGGGCATCGGCGACACCATCCGCTACAGCCTCACCGCAGACCCGGTCGAAGAGGCCCGCGCCGGTCGTCAACTACTTGAGGCGCTCGGTCTTCGTGAGCGAAAGAACGTTGACCTCATCGCTTGCCCGTCTTGCGGTCGGGCCGAGATCGATGTGATCGCGGTGGCCAACAAGGCCCAGGAAGCCTTTGGCGATCGCAAGCTGCCGCTTCAGGTTGCCGTCATGGGTTGCGTGGTGAACGGGCCGGGCGAAGCACGGGAAGCCGACATCGGCATCGCCGCTGGCAACAAGCGGGGTCACCTGTTCGTGAAGGGCGTCAATGTTGCGGTCGTGAAGGAAGACGAAATGGTCGACGCCCTGGTTGAGTGGGCCGAGTTCATCAACGAGCACGGCACCGAAGCCGCCATCGCTCGCGCCGATGTGGCCAAAGCAACACGCGAAGCTCGCCTCGACCGTGACGCACTCATGGACGAGAAAGGTGCCGACGCCAACCACGCCGGCGAAAAGATCGACATCATCCGCAAACGCGTCAGCTGAAGGCCCCGGTTTGTACGCCCCTTACCCGGTGGTGACGCGCCAAACGGTGCCCGAACCGGTCAGCGTCGTGATGCCCGGACGGGCGTAGGCCGCTTCTGTCGGGGCGAGGCCGTGGACCCTGCCGCTGGTGCAGAGCACGATGCTCGGGCCATCGGACTTCAACCGCAGCTCGGCGGAACCGTCGAGATCGAAACGCTCCACCGCGAAGTCGCGGACGGGTGGCCGGAAGGTGGTGACGACGGCGTGGTCGGTGTGAGTGACAACCGGTCGGAACAGAGGGTCGGCGAGAGGTGTGAAATCGGTGATCGACAACAGCTCAGGAATGTCGATGTGCTTGCCGGTAAAGCCGGCTCGCAGCACGTTGTCGCTGTTCGCCATAACTTCCACACCGGTACCACACAGGTAGGCGTGCAGGTTGCCTGCTTTCAGGAACAGAGCTTCACCGGGCGCGAGGACGACGTGGTTGAGCATCAGCGTGATCGCAATGCCGATGTCGTTCTCATAGAGCGAGTTGAGACGGCCGATCCAGTCAGCCAGTCCGGCTTGCGCTCCGCTGTAGGTAGTTGCAGCCGCAACGATCGCATCGATCAGTTTCGTTCGATGGTCGAGATCGTGAGTAAGGAAGGTTTCAACAACCGAGCGCAGACCGTCGGCGTTGGGGGAGGCGCGCAACATGTCGGCGAATGGCCGCAGCATCGCGACGTTCAACTCGTCGAGAAAATGCAGCGTCTCGGGGACAGGACGAAAGCCGCAGAGGCCCTCGAAGGGCGTGAGTGCGATGAGAATCTCGGGCTTGGCCGAGTCGTCGCGGTAGGTGCGGTTGGATGCCTCAATCGGCACACCGGCGGCGTTCTCCCGGAGAAACCCGGCTCTCGCTGCGGCGGGGTCGGGATGGGTTTGCAGCGACAGCGGCTGACCGGCAGCGAGGATCTTGGCCAGAAACGGCAGCCGCTCGCCGAAGCGTTCGGCGACGTCTTCTCCCAATTCGGTGACAGGGTCGTCGGCAATAATCGCGTCGAGGTCCACCCATCGTCCGGCGCGAAAAAGCTGCGAAGGTGCAGACGGGTGCGCTCCGGCCCACAGCTCGGCTTGCGGCTCACTCGTCGGTGGTTCTCCCTTGAGGGCAGCAATGGCGGAGTGGGAACCCCAGGGGTATGGCTGGATGCGGGTGCGCAACTTTTCCATGAACCCGGCCAGGCTACGGCGCAGTACCTGTCGAACGACGACCTTTGCCACGAAACTGTGGCAGACGACCGGCGAAATGCGACCGTCAGGCGTCGACGGTGAGGCTGATGTTGTGCCAGCCGGTGGCCCCGTCAGGGTCGGGCGACGCCAACTCTTTCGTCTGGGTGGCGCCGGTGGAATCGGTGGCCCGCACGGTGATCTTGTGCCGTCCGGGGGTTGCGTCCCACTCGTACAGCCACTGGCGCCAGGCGTCGACCGTTGGTTCGTCGGCCAGCTTGGTCGGCACCCACGGACCGTCGTCGATCTGCACCTCCACCACTTTGATGCCACGATGCATCGCCCACGCCACACCGGCTACGGCGACCTTGCCGGCCTTCACGGGCTGGCCCCGCTTGGGCACGTCGATTCGGCTCTGAGTCTTGATCGGTGCTTCCTTGGCCCACCCGCGAGGTATCCAGTAGCCGTTGAAAGCTTCCATCGTGGTGAGGTTGATTTCGGTGAGCCACTTGGTGGCCGACACATAGCCGTAGATGCCGGGCACAATGATGCGGGCCGGGAAACCGTGCTTGGCGTTGAGCGGCTCGCCGTTCATCGCCACCGCGATCATGGCGTCGCGGCCATCGAGCGCGAGGGCCGTGGGAAAGCCGCAGGTCCAACCATCCTCCGACTTCGACGCGACCTGGGTGGCGTCATTGTGGACACCGGCTTCCTCCAACAGATCAGCTAGGGGAACGCCCAACCAGCGCGCGTTTCCGATAAGACTTCCGCCAACCTCGTTCGACACACACGAGATCGTGATGACCCGTTCGATCATCGGCCGGGCGAGCAGGTCGGCGTAGGTGAGCGTGATCGGTTTGTCCACCATGCCCTTGATCTGGAGCTTCCAGGTGGAGGCATCGATCTGCGGGATGGAGAGCGCAGTGTCGATACGGTAGAAGTCGGCCATCGGCGTGAGGTAAGGCTCGGCCCCTTCCTTGATCGTTGCCGTCTCGGCCACGACCGGCGCGGGCGATTTTGGTGTTGGCAGCGCCAAGGCTGACTCGGTCCGCTTGGTGGCGATGGCCTTGGTGCGGGTGTTCCGGACACCGCTGCTGATGAGCGACATGGCGCCGGAAGTGACTGCGAGCGCGCCTGCTCCGGCGAGGAAGCGGCGACGATCGAAGGCGAGGGGTGAGTCGGCGACGGCGGGTACGATCGGTCGGCGCAGAAGCGCCCAAAACGCGCCCAAACCAGCGAGCGCCCCAACCACAGGCGGCAGCCAGTCGCCGCTCTGCGATCCGGTGCGAGTGGTGGCGGCGAGAGCGCCCACGACGGCCAGCGCGCCGGTTCCGGCGATGGCGGCGGCAAATTTGGTGCGGGCCACGATGCCCAGCGAGCCGGCGGCGATGATAAGCACGATGCCGATCCCGGCCAGTAGTACGGGCTTGTCGTTGGTACCGAACGTGTCAATGGCAAAAATCTTGAGCCACTTTGGTGTGGCGTCGATGAAGCGGTTGCCGACGGCCACGATAGGGCCGTCGACTTTGATGATGGCCGCGACCAGCGAGGCCACGGCCATGCTGACGGCGAGGGAAAGCACTCCGGCGAATGCGCCCTGGCGACGAGTTGACATGTCTCTATCTTCGGTCCAAACGCCCGAAAAGTATCGGCCAAACCGCGAAACAACTGCGAAATTCCACCACCTCACCGGACTTTGCGACAAAACCGAGCGTGTGGCGGAGGGTTTTGTCGCAAAGTCGCGGGACACCCCAATCGTCCCGCCCGAATCGCGGACCGCCGATTAACCTGTCGATCCTTATGCTCCGCATGTCGCGCCTGTTCCTCCGTACCCTTCGAGACGACCCCGCCGATGCCGAGGTGCCGTCGCACCGCCTGCTGGTTCGGGCCGGGTACGTGCGCCGCATCGCGCCCGGCATCTACTCATGGCTGCCGCTCGGCAAAATCATGATGGAAAACATCACTCGCATCGTGCGCGAAGAGATGGACGCCATGGGCAGCCAGGAAGTGCTGTTCCCCGGTCTTTTGCCCCGCGAGCCTTATGAGGCTTCGGGTCGCTGGACCGAGTACGGCGACACGCTGTTCCGTCTCAAAGATCGCCGCGGCAACGACTACCTGCTCGGGCCCACTCACGAGGAACTGTTCACGCTGATGGTGAAAGGCGAGTATTCCTCCTACAAAGACCTGCCGGTCATGCTCTACCAAATTCAGATCAAGTACCGGGACGAAGCCCGTCCTCGTTCAGGCATCCTGCGCGGCCGCGAGTTCATCATGAAGGATTCGTACTCGTTCGACATCGATGACGCCGGGCTCGACGTCAGCTACAAGCTGCACCGCGACGCGTACATCAAAACGTTCGGGCGGCTCGGCATCGACTTCAAGATCGTCAGCGCCATGAGCGGTGCGATGGGCGGCTCGAAAAGCGAGGAGTTCCTCGCTCCCTCGCCCATCGGTGAAGACACGTTCGTGCAGTGCCCGTCGTGCGGCTACGCGGCCAACGTTGAGGCCGTGCAGGTCGCGCCGCCGAAGGCAGCGGACACCCCGGTCGAGCACCCCGCCTATCGGGTCATCCATACGCCGAATTGCCCCGGTATCGCTGCACTCGTTGCGTACATGAACGAGCATGAGGGTGCCAACATTGATGCGTCGGCACTGCTCAAGAACATCCTGTTCAAGCTCGACGGCAAGCCGATCTGCGTGCTCGTTCCCGGTGACCGTGAGGTGGATGCCGAGCGACTGGCGGCGCAGCTGGCACCCGGCAAGCTCGACTACTTCGAGGAGGCCGATTTCGAGGGTCGCCCCGACCTGGTGAAGGGCTACGTGGGGGCCAACGGCATGGCCGAGCGCGACGTGGCTGTGTACGCCGACCCGCGCATCGCACTCGGCACCTCCTGGGTTACCGGTGCCAACAAGTTCGAACACCACGCCGCCAATGCCGTGGTCGGACGTGACTTCAACGTCGATCACTACGTGGAGGTGGCCACAGTCGCGGACGGCGACCCCTGCCCGACCTGCTCGTCGCCACTCGAAATCGACCGGGCCATCGAGATCGGCCACATCTTCCAGCTGGGCCGCAAGTACGCCGACGCTTTCAACCTCGACGTGCTCGGCCCCGACGGCAAGCCCAAGCGGGTCACGATGGGCAGCTACGGCATCGGCGTCACCCGCGCTGTCGCCGTGATCGCCGAACAGACCCACGACGATCTCGGGTTGTGCTGGCCTCGCGAAGTCGCGCCCGCCGATGTGCATATCGTGGCGGTGGCCTGGAAGGGAGCGCCACAGGACATCACCGAAGCCGCGCTCGAGCTCGCCGCCGACCTGGAGAAGCAGGGCGTGCGGGTGCTCATCGACGATCGCATCGGGGTGTCGCCCGGCGTGAAGTTCAAGGATGCCGAACTCATCGGCGTGCCGACCATTGTGGTGATAGGCAAGACGCTGGCCGAGGGTTTCATCGAAGTGAAGGACCGCAAAACTGGTGAGCGTCACAACATTGACTTCGTAGGCGCTGCGGGCGTCTTGGCCGAAGAGCTACGCCGCTAGAGCACTGGTTAGCGTCCGCCAAACCGGTCGTGGCCAGCAGGTACGATTCCGCACGTGGCGATCCTGGAACGTCCTCGACCGAGCTCCGATTCGGGTTTACGAGCGGTGGCGCCTGTGTGGTTCGGCGTGCGGCGAAGCGTCCTGGTGTCCTGGGTGACCTCCCGAATTCTCGGGATCGTCACCTTGATAGTGTTCGGCGCGCGAAGCGCTCGATTCATACCTGACTACTCGCGTCTCGTGATGTGGGACGGCAATTGGTATCGCATCATCGCGGCTACCGGCTACGGCTCGGCGCCATCCTCTGGGCAGTGGTCGACGTGGCCGTTCTTTCCGTTACTGCCCGCGGTCAGCTGGCTGGCACACGTTTTTGGATCCCCTTATACAGCGGCGCTTCTGGTGTGCTCCAACGTGGCGGCGTTGGTTGCCCTCGCCGGCGTCCACCGGCTCGGCCGCTCCTATGGCGAGCGAGCCGCGAACTGGGCGGTCTGGCTGACGGCGCTGTTTCCCGGTTCGATCACCTTTGTGATGGCCTATCCCGACTCGCTCTATCTGGCCGGTGCGGTCTGGGCGTTCGCTCTCGTTGCAACCAAGCGCCCTGGGCTCGCCGGGCTTGCTGCGGCCATCGCTACTGGGGCGAGGCCCAACGGGTTCCTGCTTCTGTTGCCCCTTGCCGTTGCAGCACTCCACGGTCACGAGACGCGGCGAATCGTTCGGCTCCGTGTGGTTCTGGGGCCATCGCTGTTGTTCCTCGCCGGTTGGTGCACATGGTTGTGGCACGCCACGGGCTCCCCGTTCGTGTTCGTACAATCCAAGGGAGCATGGCAGGAATCCACGCTGCTCGACGTGATGAAGGCACCCCTCGCCGAGCGATATGCGCTGTTACATGTTGCGCTAGCGGCTGTGCTGGCACTGCCATTCCTCATCGGTTGGGGTCGCTATCCGTTGGCGTGGCGTGTGCTGGTGGTCTTTTCACTGCTTCCGCCGGTCGGCTTTGGTGTCGTTGGTTTGGCTCGTTACAGCATCTGCTGCTTTCCCCTTGCGGTCGCGGCTAGTGATGCGGTTTCCCGTCGTTCGCCCGATCGACTTGCGCGCTGGCCACTGGTGACATCGGCCGTGCTCATGGTGTGGTTTGGTCTGCTGATCAGCTATTGGAACTACGTGCCGTAGTCGTCGCCTCGTTCGGTCTCCGCGCCGTCGCCGGCCTGCATTTGACGAGACGTGGCGCTCCGTAGCCGAATTTCTGGCCAATTCGTCTATACTTTTACCGTCCTCCAGATCGCAGTTCGGAAGGCGTGAGCGAAAGCTCACGCCTTTTGTTCATCTTGGGGAGGTTTCCGAGTCCGATGAGAGGCAGGTGAATGATGGCAACAGCAGAGGAACGAGTGAGGGCGCTGGTCGTGCCGATCATTGCCGATCTCGGGCTCGATCTCTACGACTTCGAGTACGCCGGTGGCGTCGTGCGGGTCACCCTCGACAAACCTGGCGGAGTCGACCTCGAAGCCATCGCACTGGCTACCCGGCTGATATCTCGCGAGATGGACCATGTCGATCCGATCTCGGGTCGCTACACGCTCGAGGTGTCGAGCCCGGGTCTGGAACGAAACCTGCGAACGCCAACGCACTTCCAGCGCATCATTGGCTGGACGGTGAACGTGCGCACCCACGCCTCGGTCGAGGGCGATCGTCGCGTCCAGGGCGTGCTGTCCACGGCTGACGACAATGGCATCACCGTTACGTTCACCAAGGGTAAGGAACTTCTCGAACGTCGCCTGGCCTACGGCGAGATCGACCGGGCTCGCACCGTGTTCGAGTGGGCCAAGACCGAAAAGGCCGAAACCGGCATCGTCACGGCAAACAAGACCAAGATCAACGCGCCCGCAAAGGTCAAAGCACCGGCAAAGACACCGGCCAGAGTGAAGGCCGCAACACCCAAAACCGCTACACCGAAAACCGAAGATCCTCAAGGGAAGGCTGCATCATGAGCGACATTGACATGAACGAAGCGGTACGCATGTTGGCGACCGAAAAGGGCATCAGCGTTGAGACGTTGCTGCAGGTTCTCGCAGACGCCCTTGTGAGCGCCTACAAGCGTCGCCCCGGTGCTGCCGACGAAGTCGAAGTGCAGATTGATCCCGACACCATGGGCATCAACTTCATCGCGTATGACCTCGACGACGACCTCAACTGGGTCAACGCCCGGGACGATACGCCCAACAAGAACGAGCTCGGTCGTATCGCCGCGCAGACGTTCCGTCAGGTGATGAACCAGCGCATCCGCGAGGCCGAGCGCGACCGCAAGTTCGAGGAGTACGCCAACCGCGAGGGCGACATCGTTACCGGTATCATCCAGCAGTCCGACAGCCGTTACACGCTGCTTGACCTGGGTAAAGTCGAAGCTCTGCTGCCCCAGGCCGAGCAGGTTCCCTACGAGCGTCCCGAGCCGAACGCCCGTCTCAAGGCCTACATCGTTGAAGTGCGCCGCACAGCCAAGGGTCCGCAGATTGTCGTGTCCCGCACCCACCCCGGGCTCATCAAGCGCCTGTTCGAGCTCGAAGTTCCCGAGATTGCCGACGGCATTGTCGAGATCAAGGCCTGTGCCCGGGAACCAGGTCATCGCACCAAGATCGCCGTGCACTCCAATGACCACAACGTCGACCCCGTCGGGGCGTGCGTCGGTGCCCGCGGCGCTCGTGTGCGCATGGTCGTCACCGAGTTGCGGGGCGAGAAGATCGACATCGTCCCCTTCTCCGAAGACCAGGCCGACTTCGTGGCCAAGGCGCTGTCGCCAGCCAAGGTGACCGAGGTGCGCATCCATGAAGACACGGGCATCGCCGAGGTCATCGTGCCCGATTACCAGCTCAGCTTGGCTATCGGTAAGGAGGGCCAGAACGCTCGTCTCGCCGCCCGTCTCACCGGTTGGCGCGTCGACATCAAGTCCGAGACACAGCTGGCCGAAGAGGAAGCCGGCATCTACCGCGAGGGCGGCGAATACGCCGAAGGTCAGTGGATCGCCAATGCCGACACGGGTGAGATGGAGTTCCATTCGCCCGACGGATCCGTCGTGTCGGCTAAGGAATGGTCGGCCGGCGAACCCGGCGCCGATGCTCCGGCAGAGGCTCCGGCTGATGCGTCGACGGCCGAACCGGCAGCCGACGTAATCGCCGAGCCGGCGCAGGGCGATGCGGCTGAAACCGTCGAATGACCTGATCGGCGTCGGCCCGGTGCGAACCTGCATCGGCTGCCGGCGCCGGGCGCCGCAGTCCGAACTCACTCGGATTGCGCTGGTTGACGGTATCCTCGCTGCGAGCCGTACCGCCCCCGGGCGGGGAGCGTGGCTTTGTGATCACTCACCGTCGTGTTTGACACGGGCTCTTCAAAAGAAGGGGTTTGACCGGGCGCTGCGATGCTCGATCAAGCCGCAGGCAACGGCTGATTTGCAGTTTGTATTCGGAGTGACACCCCCGAACGTGTCACACTGAAGTGTTCGCTCCGATGGTTGGGGCTCGACGAAAGGTTCACCGCGCACGTGGCAGGAAAGATCAGGGTCCATGAGCTCGCTAAAGAGCTCGGCCTCACGAATAAAGAGGCGGTTGACCTGTGCAATGTTCTCGGCATTGGCATCAAGAGCCATTCATCCTCCATCGAGGAAGCCCAGGGTGACCGGGTTCGCCGTCGCGCGGAGAAGGACGGCCTGAAGCGGGACGTCCAACCCGAAGAGCCGCCCAAGCCGGGTAAGAAGCCGACCAAGAAGGCTGCCGCGGCCCAAGCCGCAGCGGAGACCGCGGCACCAGCCGAGGTCGTTGAGGCCAAGCCGGTCGTCGAAGCTCCAGCCCCGGTTGTCGTCGAAGCACCGGTCGTCGAGAAGATTGTCGCTGCTGTTCCGCCTGCGGTCGACAAGCCGACACCTCCGCCCGCCCCCGTTGGTGAGGCCCCTGTCGCGCCGCCGGCCCCGATTGTCGCGCCCGTGGTTGACGTTGCCCCGGTCGTCCCCGACGTCGCTGCTGCTGTGGTCGTAGCGCCAGCGCCGGTCGTTGCGCCCGCGCCGGTCGAAACGGAAGAGGCTCGCCCGGCCGGTGTCATCTCCAGTGGTCGCGGTGAAGAGACGGCCACTCCGGTTCGCCCTGCTGGCATGCCGCCACGTCCGGCCGGTCCGCCGCCGGGCCGCCCCCTGGCTCCTGTCGCCCGCGAAGGCGCGGTCGCTCCGCCCCGCGCGCCGGCTCCTCCTCGTCCGGCTGGTCCGCCGCCCGGCCGTCCCACGTCTCCCACCGGTCGACCGATCCCGCCGCCTCCGGGTGGTGGCATTCCGTTGTCGCCCACGGGTCGTCCCATTCCACCGCCCCCCGGTGGCGGCAAGCCCATGGCTCGTCCGGCACCCGCCGGACCCGGCCGCGGTCCCGGTAGTCCGCGCCCGTCCGGCCCCGGTGGTGCGCGTCCGTCGTTCGCCGGTCGTCCCGGCGGTCCCGGTGCAGGTGCCGGTCGTCCCGGTGGTCCCGGTGGCGGTTTTGCCGGTCGTCCCGGTGGTCCCGGTGGCGGTTTCGCTGGTCGTCCCGGTGGTCCTGGCGGCGGCCCCGGCGGCGCAGCTCCCGGTGGTGGTACCGGTGGTCCGCCGCGCGGTCCGGGCGGACGCCCGAACTCGCAGCGTCGTGCACCGAAGCGTCGTAGCTCGCGTCGCCGTCGTGGTGGAGACGAACTCGCTCCATCAATGAAGAATTACTCGGCCAGTGATCGTCCCGTACCTGCGGGCACCATCGTGGTCGAGCGTGGTTCATCGGCGCAGGACTTTGCGCCCAAGCTGAACCGCACCGCAGCCGACGTCGTTCGGTTCCTTTTGCAGCAGGGCGAAATGGTCACCGCCACTATGGCGTTGTCCGACGATCAGATGGAAGTGTTCGGCCTCGAAATCGGCGCCGAGATTCTGCTGGTTGAGCCAGGCATGCAAGAAGAGCTTGAGTTGCAGGCGCTCTTCAACGACGACGATGACGACGATCCCGAGTTGCAGCAGACTCGCCCGCCCATCGTCACCGTCATGGGTCACGTCGACCACGGTAAGACCACGCTGCTCGACAAGATCCGCAAGGCCAACGTCGTGTCGGGCGAGTCCGGTGGCATCACCCAGCACATCGGTGCCTACCAGGCGGTCTATGACGGTCATCCGGTCACCTTCATCGACACCCCCGGTCACGCCGCGTTCTCCAAGATGCGTGCACGTGGTGCCAATGTCACCGACATCGTCGTGTTGATGGTTGCGGCCGACGACGGCGTCATGCCACAAACGATTGAAGCCATCAACCACGCCAAAGCGGCCGAAGTGCCGATCATTGTTGCCATCAACAAGATCGACAAAGAGAACGCCGACGTGCAGCGCGTCTACGCCGGTCTGGCCGAACAGGAGCTTGTTCCCGAGAGCTGGGGTGGCGACACCATCTGCGTCGAAATGTCGGCTCAGCAGGAACTCGGTATCGACGATCTGCTCGAGCAGCTCACCGCCGTCGCCGAACTCGAAGAGCTCACGGCCAACCCGACGGGTCGGGCCAAGGGCACCGTGCTTGAAGCCAACCTCGATACCGGTCGTGGCCCCGTTGCCACCGTCTTAGTCGACAAGGGCACCCTCAAGATCGGTGACCCCATCGTCGCCGGTGCCGCGTGGGGTTCCGTGCGTGCGCTCATCGATGACAAGGGTCAGCAAGTCAAGGAGGCCGGTCCGTCCATGCCCGTGCAGGTGCTCGGTCTTTCGGCCGTGCCCCGCGCCGGTGATGAGTTCCGTACCGCTCCCGACCTGAAGACGGCAAAGACGGTCGCCGAAGCTCGTGAGATTCGACAGAAGCTCAAGGCCCAGCGTGGTGACGCCCGTGTACAGGGTGGCGTCAAGCTCGAAGACATCTTCGACCGTATCCAAAAGGGTGAGCAGGCCACGCTCAACCTGGTGGTCAAAGCCGACGTGCAGGGTTCACTCGAAGCCCTCACCGAAGCATTGCGTCGCCTTGAACGTGATGACGTCAAGCTGGCCTTCGTCCATCGTGGCGTGGGCGGCATCAGCGAGAACGACATCACGCTGGCGGCTACCACGAACGCCACCATCATCGGCTTCAACGTGCGTCCCGACCGCAAGGCTCGCGAAATGGCGCAGGTTGAGCAGGTCGAGATTCGTGCCTACGAAATCATCTACCAGGTCCTTGAAGACATCGAAAAGGCCATGCTCGGTCTGCTCGCTCCCGTCTTCGAAGAAGTGGTTACGGGTGATGCCGAAGTGCGTGAAATCTTCCGGGTTCCCCGCATTGGTGCCATCGCCGGTTGCTACGTGCTCAACGGTGTCATCACCCGCGGTTCCAAGGTTCGCTTCCTCCGGGAGGGCACCATCATTTGGAAGGGCGCCATTCAGACGCTCAAGCGCTTCAAGGACGACGTGCGTGAGGTTCGTGAAGGCTTCGAGTGCGGTATCGCTCTCAGTGACTTCCAGGACCTCAAGCCCGGCGACGTCATCGAAACCTACGAAGAAAAAGAAATCCCTCGTACGTGAGTGGGTTGGCGAGGGTAACCTCGCCAACCCATGTTTGTGTTGGCGCTTCGGGCGGAACTTCATATGAACGACTGTCACTCGTTGAAGGAGAAGCGGGCGGTCATTCGCCCGATCCTCGATGGTGCGAAGCGTCGGTTTGGCGTTTCTTCCGCTGAGGTGGATCATCAGGACACGTGGCAGCGCTGCTCGATGGGCTTTGCTGTTGTCGGTGCGTCGGCTGATCATCTGTCGGACGTGATAGACGAAGTGGAACGGTTTGTGTGGTCGCACCCAGAGGTTGCGGTCCTGTCGATGGAACGGAGCTGGATCGAATGAGCCGAGGCGCACCGAAACGACGACGAACAACCAATGCAACTTCCCACAACGTGCCCCGCACGGCTCGGTTGAACGAGCTTCTCCGCGAGATCATCGCCGACGAACTTGAACGCATCGAGGACGACCGGCTGGAACTGGTAACCATCACGACGGTCGATGTCGATCAGGATCTCAACCGAGCCATCGTCACCTACGACTCACTCGCGGGTGAATCTGGTGACGAGCAGATCCTGGCGGCGTTCACGCAACAGCGAGTGAAGCTGCAGGCTGCGATCGGCAAGCAGATCACTGCCCGCAAGACGCCCATCTTGTCGTTCCAACCCGACAAGGTCATCCGCTCAGCCGCCCGCATCGAAGAGATCCTGCGGGACAACCCCATTCCGGTTCGCCCCGAGGTGCCTCAAGAGGACGAGTCATAGCCAAGCGTCGCCCCGCCACGCTGCACGGCTTATGTGTGGTGGATAAGCCGGCCGGCATGACCAGTCACGACGTGGTCGGTCTGCTGCGCCGTCGACTGGGGGAGCGTCGCATCGGTCACTCCGGAACGCTCGACCCCGATGCCACCGGCGTGCTGTTGTGCGGTGTAGGCAACCTCACCCGATTCCTGCGCTACCTGACCGATCTGCCCAAGACCTACACGGCTGAGGTCGTGCTTGGCTCCACCACCAACACGCTCGACGATTCGGGCGAGGTGACCGCCACGTTCGACATGACCGGGGTGACCCTTGAGCAGGCCCGCGAACTGGCCGCCGCCCACCTCACCGGCCCCATCATGCAGGTACCACCCATGGTGTCGGCCATCCGAATCGACGGTAAGCGTCTGCACGAATTGGCACGCGAAGGTATCGAAGTCGACCGTGAGGCCCGGCCCGTCACGGTCTACCGCTACGATGTCAATGCCACCCAAGATCCGCTCGTGTTCGCCATCGAGGTGCAGTGCTCCAGCGGCACCTACATCCGTACGCTGGCTGCCGACCTTGGTGAACTGCTCGGCGGGGGAGCGCATGTGCGCAAGCTGCGTCGCACCGCCATTGGCTCGTTCACCGTCGCCGAAGCAGCCGCCCCTGACCAATGCGAGGTCTGGCCGATGGCCCGTGGCCTGCGTGACTATGCCACCGTCACCGTTGATGACGACCAGGCCCGCCTTGTGCGCCACGGCCGCTCGTTGCCATTGTTCGAGGGTGATGGCCCATGGGCCGTCTGTGACGTTGAAGGCAACCTGTTGGCGATGTTCGAAGCAAACGGCGACGAAGCCAAACCCGCGGTCGTGGTGCCCGAGCTGTCGTAAGGGTTGTACGCATCGGCCATGGCGCGCCGTGGACGATAGGGTCAGAACCGTGCAGGTGATTCGGGATCTTTCGCAGCCACACTTTCGTGACCGGGGAACGGTGGTCACCATCGGCGCGTACGACGGCGTACATCTCGGTCACCAGGCCGTCATCGCCGAAGTGCGGGCGAAGGCCAAGGCCCAGGGCTGTGCCTCGGCGGTCGTCACCTTCGACCGTCACCCGGCGTCTATCGTGCGGCCCGAGTCGGCGCCACAACTCATCACCGACCTTGAGCAGAAGCTCGAGCTTCTCGAAGCCACCGGCATCGACGCCGTCGTCGTGCTCCACTTCGACCATGCGATGTCGGAGCTCTCGGCTTCGCAGTGGGCGAACGACGTTTTGGTACGGTGCCTCTCGGCTCAGACCGTCGTGGTAGGCGAAGACTTCCACTTTGGCCACGACCGCAGCGGCAACGTCGCGTTCCTCACCAAACTCGGCCAGACCGAAGGTTTCGACGTGGAGGGCCTGCCCTTGATCGAACGAAGTGATGGCGTGACCGAGTCGATCAGTTCAACCGCCATACGCCGCGCCCTCGCCGGTGGTCAGGTCGAAGTCGCGGCACGACTGCTGGGCCGCCCGTTTGAGGGCCGCGGCATCGTTGTCGCGGGCGACCAGCGCGGTCGGTTGCTCGGCTTCCCTACCGCCAACGTCGAGATTCCCAATCAAGTTTGCCTGCCGGCCGATGGCGTCTATGCCGGCTTCTACGAGCGGCCCGACGGCAGCGTGCACAAGTGCGCGATCAACCTTGGGCGACGCCCCACGTTCTACGCCCACACCGATCACTCTCTGCTCGAAGCACACCTCCTTGACTTCCAAGGCGATCTCTACGGCGAGCCGGCCAAGGTTCGCTTCGTCGCTTTCCTGCGTAGCGAGCGCAAATTCGACGGTATCGACTCGCTCCGCCAACAGCTCGCCCACGACATCGAAGCCACCCGCAAAGCACTTGATCGAAGCACTTGAGTTGTTCTTCGAGGATGAAGCCGACATACAGCTTGGCGACTCCCCCATGATCGTCCCGTTCGATATCGCAGTGTGAGTCCGAATCTTCCGCGTGTATCTGGACGCGAAACAGTCGCGGCGCTATGCCGGCCAGATGACCTTGCCGGCTTTGTCGTAGACGCCGTTGGCGAGTGTGTCGTCGTAAGTGCCGTCGACCTTCGGGGCGGTCTTGAAGACACCTGCCGCGGTGTAGGCGGCTACCTGCTTGTCGAGATCGGCACGATGAACGATGCCGATGCCTTCGCCCTTGGGTGTGTTGTCGGTGACGATCTTCGATTCGATGCCCCAGCGGAATTTCTCGCCGTCGGGTTGCAGGAAGTTCTTGTTCCCGCCCTCGGTGATCTTCTTGAACGATGATGCAACCGCGGCGTCGGGGTTGGCGATGGCGTCTTCCATGCCCTTCATGGCAGCACGCAGGAAGTCCTGCACAGCAGTCGGGTGTTCATCGTGGAACTTCTTGTTGGTGTAGATCAGACCGAAGCTGCCCGGGATGCCTTCCTTGGCCGGATCGAACATGGTGTACTTCTGGCCCTTGGCATCGAGCTGGCCGGGCTCGTTCGACTTGTAGACGGGCAGCGCCATGATCGGCGTGGCCCAGTGCTGGTTCGGGTCAAAGCCCTGGAGCGAAACCTCCTCGTAATCGGTGCCCTGCTTCAGCCCGGCCTTGTTCAGCATGGCAACTTCGGCCGGCGGGAGCGCGCCCTTGATGCCGATCTTCTTTCCCTTCAGATCGGCCAGCTTGGTGATCTCCGGCTTTACCAGGAGGGCATCGATACCGATCTTGCCGTCCACGGCAACGGTGACGAACTCGGCGCCGTCCTTGGCGAAATTCAGCGTTTCCACATAGGAACCGGCTGATGCGAACTGCGCCGTGTTGGCCGCCACGAGCGGGTAGTTGGCGGCGGAGAACCCGGCCTTCATCTCGACATCAAGACACATCTTTTCGAAGTAGCCCTTCTCCTTGGCCACGGTCACTTCGACGATGGAAGCCGACGCAGCGAAGTCAAACCCGGTGAGGTAGGTGATCTTTCCGGCCTTCTTGTTCTCGGCGCAGCGATCGGCACTGATGGCCTTGGCAGTGACGGTGCCAACGGTAGCGGCGCCTTTGGTGGTGGTCTTCGACGAGCCACATCCGGCGATGACAAGCATGCCGCCGACGGCGAGAGCGGTGAAGCGAAGGGAACGGGACATGGGATCAGCCTTTCGGGGCAGAAGTGAAGAGAGGTTGGAGCGAATGCCATGCGCCGTCGGATAGGAACGTGCGCACGTCGGCAGGTGTGGTTTTCACCGTGCTGGTGAGCCAGTGGCGGGCGTACATGTGCATGGGCCCGATCCATTGAGAAATGACGGCTGGGAGTAGCGGTACGGCGTGGCTGGCATGCGACACGATCCAGTGCTCAAGCTCGGTGTAGAAATTCGTGTTGAGCGCCCGCAGGTTTTCGGCTGCGGGGCGGATCTCATGGTCGCGGTACACGAGAATGAACTGTGAGGGCGCCCGATGATCAACAATCCAGGTGAGGTGGTGATCCACAAGGGAGCGCACACCCTGCTCGGGCGTGGCAGCACCCCGAAGTCCGGCCAGCGCAACGTCGTGATACGCCGACAAGCACTCGACATAGAGGCCATCAGCCAGCTGCTCTTTGCCACCAAAGTGGTGATAGAGGCTGCCGACACTGGCTCCGGATCGCTGGAGAATCTGATCGACCGTCGTGTCGACCACGCCTTGTTCGAGGAACAACGCCAGAGCAGCGTCAAGGAGCGCTTGTCGTTTCCCTTCGGGTCGAGTTGTCACCCGGAAAGTCTGATGTAGAAGATTCCTCTAGTCAATTCCTCTAGAGGAAAGATTCAGCGAACGTCGGCGAAACCGCTGGTTACGACCGCGGTCGGCCCCCCGGCACACGGTGCTCAATCATTGAAAGTGCAAGCAGGGCGAGGCCACCGAGCACGCCGAGCGAAAAGGCCGAAGCCCACACCAGCGGTGCCGAGTTCTGGTTCGCTCCCTTTTGGATCTGATAGCCCAGACCATGGGTGACGCCCGCGAACCATTCACCCAGCACCGCTCCAACCAGCGATAGGCCCACGGCGATGCGAAGGCCGGCGAACACAGACGGGACGGCGCTCGGGGCTTGCAGGGTGCGAAGTATCTCCCACCGAGATGCGCCGACTGACTGCAGGAGTTCGAGGGTGGCCGGATCGGCAGTGCGGAATCCGGCAACCATGTTGAACAACAGCGGCACAAGCGCGATCAACATGATCACCGCCACTATCGGCAGTCGACCAAAGCCCAGCCAGATCACGAACGCGGGGGCGTAGACGACGATGGGGATGACCTGAATGAGCGTGGCGACCGGTTGCACTGCCCGCTCCACTGAGCGCCAGCGCGCCATGGGTACAGCGAGCACGAAGGCCAACACCAGCGCGGCGGCGAGGCCGAGGATGGCTTCTCGTCCGGTCGCGAGTGCTTCACGGGCAAAGAACGACGGATCCGCGTTCATCGCCGAAAGAATCCGACTCGGACGCGGAAGGACGAACGCTTTCACTCCGAATGCGAGCAGCAGTACTTCCCACAGGCCAAAAAAGAGGGCAAGGCCGATCAGCGGCGCCGTCCAGCGGGACAGTCGGGCCATCATGGGGCCGAACCTCGCAGCAGCAGGCGAAGACGACGGACGTAGTGATCGAATTCGTCGGTATCTTCCACGTCGGCTGTTCGCGGCCGGGAAAGAGAAATAGTTTCGAGTGCAACGATCTTTCCGGGGCGTCCCGAGAGCACGACAACGCGATCCGAGAGCAGCACCGCCTCGGCGATCGAGTGAGTGACAAAGAGTGCGGTTGATTGGTGGTGCTTCCACAAGCGCAGGAGCAGGTGTCGCATGTCGGCCCGGGTGAGTTCGTCGAGTGATGCGAACGGTTCGTCGAGCAGCAGCACCGGAGCCTGCAACGCAAACGCTCGCACCAGTGCGACGCGCTGTTGCATGCCGCCAGACAGTTGGTGTGGGTACGCATCGGCGAAGTCCTTTAGGCCGACCTCTTCAAGGAGGCCGTCGACCGCGTCATCGCTCGCGCCTGACCGGGAGTTGACGTCGAGCAGGAGGCGGGCGTTCTGACGCACCGTTCGCCACGTCAGTAGGGCTGGTTGCTGCGGCGCGAGCGCAAAGCTTTTGGCGGCACGGCCAGCGGCGGGGGAGCCACTATTGACCTTGACGAGGCCGTGCTCGGCACGCAGCAGGCCGGCGGCCAGCCGCAGCAGCGTGGATTTCCCGCAGCCGCTCGGGCCGAGCAGGGTGACGAACTCGCCACTCCTTACGGACAGGTCGATGCCGGAAAGTGCCTCGGTTCGACCCTGTTTCGCAACGAACCCGTGCGAGACAGCAGTGAATTCGATCATCGGGGAACCAACGGACACGAGAGAACTATCGTCTAGAAGAATCCTCTAGTCAAGACGTGTCATGCCTCGCTGGGTCGCTACCGCTCCCTGGCGCTCGTTGTCGCTTCGCTCGGCAATGCCGCAGGGTTGTTCGCGGGTCTGGGCATCACGCCTCACGCGTTGGGCGCGATGCTGCTACAGTTGACAGGTCCGTTGCGGCCTGAAGCTGCGGCGTGATGCGACTGCCACCGGCAGCGCGTCCCTTCCTGGGCGGATCACAAGAAAGTTCTTTTCACCTTGCCAGATAAACAAGCAACGATTGCCGCGAACAAGCTTCACGCAACCGATACGGGCTCCCCGGAAGTGCAGATTGCCATCCTTACAGAGCGCATCAACCACCTCACCGGCCACCTGAAGACGAACAAGAAGGACAATCACAGCCGCCGTGGTCTGTTGACCATGGTCGGTCGCCGGCGTCGCATGCTCGATTACGTCAAGAAGAACGACGTCGAGCGTTACCGAGCCATCATCGCCAAGCTTGGCTTGCGTCGATAATCGATTTTCTGGAAGCGAGCGGCCAGTTCGGCCGCTCGCTTTCATGTAACACCTGTTTCACCACAATTCGCTGAGCACTGACGCCGGTTGTCAGTCGCCGATTCGTTGAGCATACGGCTCAATGGTTTGCCGACTGGGAACTGGGCGGTGCTCCAAACGGCCGGCTCAGCCAAATGGGCTCCGGACCGGCCAGAAAGGAGTTTCCTACGATGGGAGACCCCAAAAAGTCTCGGGCATTGTCCCGGGAACCGAAAAGACCATGTCCTTCGAGACTGGCAAGCTTGCGCCTCAGAGCCAAGGTGCCGTTCTTGCCTCGATCGGCAACACCACCGTCCTCGCCACCGCCAACGCCGCAAAGGGCGTTCGTGACGGTATCGACTTCTTCCCCCTGACGGTCGACGTCGAGGAGCGCGCCTACGCCGCCGGAAAGATCCCCGGATCCTTCTTCCGCCGTGAAGGCCGCCCTACCGAGGCTGCCATTCTCACCTGCCGCCTTACCGACCGCCCGCTGCGCCCCGCGTTCGCTGACGGCTATCGCAACGAGACCCAGGTCGTTATCACCGTCATCGGTGCCGACCAGGAGAACCCGCACGACGTGCTGGCCATCAACGCTGCTTCGGCCGCGTTCATGCTGTCGGGCATCCCGTTTGAGGGCCCGATCGGCGCTGTTCGCCTTGCCTACAGCCAAGAAGGCACCTGGATTCCCCACCCGACGTACGAAGAGGGCGAGAACTCCACGTTCGAGCTCGTCGTTGCTGGTCGTCAGCTCGACAGCGGCGACGTCGCCGTCATGATGGTTGAGGCCGGCGGTACCGCCAAGGCCTACAGCTACTACGAAGGTGGC
This sequence comes from uncultured Acidimicrobiales bacterium, assembly GCA_963791625.1. Taxonomy (GTDB): domain Bacteria; phylum Actinomycetota; class Acidimicrobiia; order Acidimicrobiales; family Ilumatobacteraceae; genus JANMCE01. The sequence continues at coordinate 1,942,805 of CAWBTA010000006.1, read as the reverse complement.
GCCCCCAAGGTGACCGAGGCGGTCATTGCTGACGGTCTTGAGGCATGCAAGCCGTTCATCAAGCAGGCCATCCAGCTGCAGGCCGATTTGGTCAAAGCTGCCGGCGCTCGTGAGCCGCTCAAGTACACGCCCGTTCTCGACTACGGCGACGACGTGTTCGCAGCCGTTGAAAAGAGCGGAACCAAGGCGCTCGGCAAGGCCATCACCATCGCCGCCAAGCATGATCGCAACGAAGCCACCGACGCCGCAACGGCTGACGTGCTCGCCGATCTCGCTGGTGAAGGCAAGCCGTTCGTCGGTCGCGAGAAGGAAATCAAGGAGGCTGTGCGCAGCCTCACCAAGAAGCTCGTGCGCAAGCGCGTCGTGAAGGACGGCATCCGTCTCGACGGACGGGGCCCGGCCGATCTTCGTGCGGTCACCGCCGAAGTCGGCGTGCTGCACTCGGCTCACGGTTCCGCGCTGTTCCAGCGTGGCGAGACCCAGGTCATGAACGTGGCAACCCTCGGTATGCCCCGCATGAACCAGCTGCTCGACACCCTGTCGCCGGAGACCAACAAGCGCTTCCTGCATCACTACAACATGGCCCCTTGGGCCAACGGTGAGACCGGTCGCGTCGGTTCGCCCAAGCGCCGCGAAATCGGCCACGGTGCGCTCGCCGAGCGTGCGCTGTTGCCGATCGTTCCCTCGCAGGAAGAGTTCGCGTACACGCTGCGTCTCGTGTCCGAAGTGCTGGCTTCGAACGGCTCCACTTCGATGGGTTCGGTGTGTTCGGCATCGCTCGCCCTGATGGACGCCGGTGTTCCCACGAAGGGCGCCGTCGCCGGCATCGCCATGGGCCTCATCCTCGATGAAGGCAAGTACATCACCCTCACCGACATCCTCGGCGCCGAAGATGCATTCGGCGACATGGACTTCAAGGTCGCCGGCACCGAGGACTTCATCACCGCACTGCAGCTCGACACCAAGATCGACGGCATCCCCGCCGATGTCTTGACCGCCGCGCTCCTGCAGGCTCGTGACGCCCGCATGGCCATCCTGAAGGTCATGAACGCGGCGTTGGCCACACCGCGTGCCGAAGTGGGCGAGACCGCACCGAAGATCGTCAGCTTCCAGATCCCGATCGACAAGATCGGTGAGGTGATCGGGCCGAAGGGCAAGGTCATCAACGCCATGCAGGCCGAGACGGGCGCTGACATCGCGGTCGATGACGACGGCGTCATGGGTACCGTCACCATTGGCTCCACTGACTCCAGCAAGGTTGCTGAGGCTCGTCGTCAGATTGAGCTCATCATCAACCCGCCGCTCGCCAAGGTCGGCGAGATCTACCCGGGCCGTGTCGTGAACATCACCAAGTTCGGTGCGTTCGTCAACATCCTTCCGGGCCGTGATGGCCTGGTCCACATCTCCAAGCTCGGCAAGGGCAAGCGCATCAACAACGTTGAAGACGCAGTCAGCCTTGGTGACGAGATCATGGTGCGAGTCGAGGACATCGATCCCCAGGGCAAGGTCAGCCTGACCCCGTCTGGTCCCGAGTGGGAAGTTGCCGGTGGCGGCGATGACGCAGCCGACGAGCGTGCACCCCGCGCCCGTGGCAACGACCGTGGCGATCGTGGTCCCCGCGCGGCAGCTCCGGCAAGTGACGGCGGTTCGGCCCCGGTTGCCGTTGCCAGCTTCGAAGATGCCTTCGACGCTGAGGCCCGCGAGACATTCGGTGACCTCGGTCCCGGTGGTCCCGCTGGTGGCAACGACGCCGGTTCCAAGCCCGCTGGTGGCGGCCGCGAAGGCGGCGGCCGTGGCCGTGGCCCCCGTCGGCACCGCTAAACGCGAGTTGAGTATTCAACAAGTCACACTGTCGTCGGGTATCCGTCTCGTCACTGAGCGGATGCCCGACGCGTTGTCGGTTTCCTCCGGCGTGTGGGTGGGGGTCGGGGCGCGTGACGAGGCCCGCGAAATGTCGGGCGTGTCGCACTTCCTTGAGCACCTGTTGTTCAAGGGCACCGCCGATCGTTCGGCCAAGTCGATTGCCGAAGCGATTGATCGCGTCGGCGGCGATATGAACGCGTTCACGTCGAAAGAAGTGACGGCGTATTACACCCGACTTCCCGCTCGTCATTGGGCGTTGGGGTTGGAGATTTTGGGCTCCGTCGTGTCGTCACCCGCACTTCGGGACGCCGACGTAGAGACCGAGCGGGAAGTCATTCTCGAAGAACTCGGTATGGACGAAGATGCGCTCGATGATCGTGCGCTCACGTTGCTGGCCGAGTCGTTGTTCCCCGATCATCCGTTGGGTTGGGAGACGGCTGGTGACAAGGACACTGTTGCCGCCATCACACCCAAAGCTGTGCGGGCTTTCTTCAAGAAGTGGTACCGTCCGGCCAACATGGTCGTATCGCTCGCCGGTGCAATTGACCACGACGAAGCTGCAGCTGCGGTCGAGAAGTGGTTCACGTCCGCGCCGGGTGGTTCCACGCCGAAGCGTGTCGCTCCCGTAGGTGAATCCCGTGCGTTGGCGGTCCTACGCAAGAGGAGTGAGCAGGCTCACATCGCGCTTGGTTACCTCGGCGTTGATCGCGACGATCCGGACCGCGAGGCACTCGATGTCGCCAGCCAGGTTTTGGGCGGCGGACCGTCGTCACGCCTCTTCGACGAAATCCGCGAGAAGCGTGGGCTGGCCTATTCCGTGTTCGCCAGTCAGGTAACTTACGCCGATGCCGGTGCATTCAGCGTGTACGTCGGGACCAGCGCCGACCATGTCGGCGAAGTGCTCGACATCGTTGACACCGAACTCGACAAGTTGGCCACCGATGGCGTCACCGACCACGAGTTGGAGATAGCGAAGGGCTACCTCACTGGTGCTTTCGTGCTCGGTCTGGAGGATTCTGCCAGCCGTATGAGCCGCCTCGCCGGTCACGTATCGGCCCGCGGGTACGTGCGCAGTGTCGAAGATCAGGTTGCCCGTCTCGACGCGGTGACCGGCGACGATGTCCGCCGCGTCTCGAAGCGCGTGTTGAGCGGCCAGCAGGCGCTAGCCGTGGTCGGACCCGTCACCAAGAAGGCGCTGGCTCGGAAGTAGCCCTCCCGATCGGGACTTTGGCCTCTACACGTTTGCGCCTCCTGCCGCGGACACTGACAGTGCATGGCAGCCACCAACATCGAAGTAGCGCCGCTCGTACGAGCGCACCGCTCGCCTAACGACATCGTCGACGGCAATGAAGCAGCGGCGCGTATCGCCCACTTGGCCTCGGAAGTGATCGCCATCTATCCGATCACGCCGGCATCGCCGATGGGTGAGTTCGCCGACGACTGGAGCGCCAAGGGGCGGACCAACCTGTGGGGTGCCGTGCCTGAGGTGATCGAGATGCAGAGCGAGGCAGGCGCGGCCGGTGCGCTGCACGGAGCAATCACCCGTGGTGCGCTGGGTACGACCTTTACGGCGAGCCAAGGGCTGCTCTTGATGCTGCCGAACATGTTCAAAATCGCCGGCGAGCTGACGCCGACGGTGATCCATGTCGCGGCGCGCACGGTGGCGACGCATGCCCTCAGTATCTTCGGCGATCACAGCGACGTGATGGCGGCGCGGACCACGGGGTTCGCCATGCTGTGCGCCAGCAGTGTGCAAGAGGCCGCCGATTTCGCGGCGATCGCCCACGCCACCGCACTGAGCACGCGGGTGCCGTTCTTGCACTTCTTCGACGGCTTCCGCACGAGTCACGAGATCGACACTGTCGATGTCCCGACGGCAGACGTGCTCGCGGCGATGATTGACCCCGTCGCCCTAACCGAGCACCGTGCCCGGGGTCTCGATCCGGACCACCCGGTGTTGCGCGGCAGCGCTCAGAACCCAGACGTGTTCTTCCAGGCGCGCGAGGCGTGCAACGCGTTTTATGCACGAGTACCCGACGCGGTGCAGTCGATGATGGACCGCCTCGCCGGACTGACGCAGCGGTCGTACCACTTGGTCGACTACCACGGTGCCCCAGACGCCGACCGGGTGATCGTGTTGATGGGCTCCGGAGTCGGGGCGGCGAAGGAGACCGTCGACGAGCTGTGTCGGCGCGGCGAGCGGGTCGGGGTTGCGGTGATGCGCCTCTATCGCCCTTTCCCTACCGAGGCCTTGCTGGCGGCTCTCCCCCCGAGCACCCGCACCGTTGCAGTTCTCGACCGCACCAAGGAGCCCGGTGCGCCGTTCGAGCCGCTGCATCTCGACGTGCTGTCGGCGCTGTGGCACAGCCCTGAGCAGATGTGGGCCGGCGACAAACGACCTCGCGTGATCGGTGGGCGCTACGGTCTCGGCAGCAAGGAGTTCACCCCGGCGATGGTCAAGGCGGTGTTTGACGAAGCAGCGCTGGACGACCCGCGCAACGGATTCACCGTCGGGATCATTGACGACGTCGCCCATACCAGCCTGACCCACGATCCGACGTTCAGCACCGATGGGGCCGCGGTGCGGGCCGTGTTCTTCGGGCTTGGCTCGGACGGCACCGTCGGCGCCAACAAGAACACGGCGAAGGTGGTCGGTCAGAACACTGACCTGTTCGTCCAGGCGTACTTCGTCTACGACTCGAAAAAGTCGGGGTCGATGACGGTGAGCCACCTGCGCTTCGATCCGGCGCCAATCGACAGTACGTACCTCATCGACCGGGCAACTTTCGTCGGCGTACACCAATGGAGCTTCCTCGACCGCGTCGACGTGCTGCGTATCGCCGAACCGGGTGCCACCGTCTTGATCAACAGTCCGCATCCCGCCGATCAGGTGTGGGACCGCTTGCCGTGTGAGGTCCAGCAAACGGTGCTTGAGCGAGGTTTGCGGCTGCACACGATCGACGCCGCTGCAGTCGCGAACACGGCAGGTTTGGGCAACCGGGTGAACACCGTGATGCAGACGTGCTTCTTCGCTCTTGCCGGCGTGCTGCCGACCGAGGAAGCGATCACCAAACTGAAGGAAGCGATCACCGCTACCTACGGGAAACGGGGAGACGTGGTCGTGCAGCGCAACATCGCCGCCGTCGACACAACTCTCGCCCACCTTTTCCCAGTGCCGCTCGGATCGACCGTGACGGCGCTCAACCATCGTCGTCCAACCGTGTCCGGCGCCGTCACCGACTTCGTCCAACGGGTGACGGCACGGATGCTTGCCGGCGAAGGAGACTTGCTGCCCGTCAGCGCTTTGCCACCCGACGGCACGTTTCCGACGGGCACATCCCACGTGGAAAAGCGGACGATCGCCACCGAGATTCCGATCTGGGAGGCGGACCTGTGCATCGACTGCGGCAAGTGCGCCATCGTCTGCCCGCACGCCGCGATCCGGATGAAGGTCTACGAACCCGGCGAGCTTTCGGCGAACGGCGCTGAGGTGTTGAAGACCAAGTCGTTTCGCAGCCACGACGTCCCCGGCATGTCGCTGACGGTCCAAGTCGCTCCCGACGACTGCACCGGCTGCGGGCTGTGCGTCACCGCCTGTCCCGCTCACGACAAGAGCGAAGTAAAGCGCAAGAGTCTGAACCTTCGGCCGATTGCCGAACACCTCGACACCGAACGGATCGCGTGGGACGCCTTCTTGCGGTTGCACGAAACCGACCCGGCGCAATGGGACCCGGCGTCGGTCAAGACCAGTCAGCTTCGGCGACCATTGTTCGAGTTCAGTGGAGCGTGCCTCGGCTGTGGTGAAACGCCTTATCTCAAGCTGTTGACCCAGTTGTTCGGCGACCACCTGATGATCGCCAACGCCACAGGCTGCAGCAGCATCTATGGCGGCAACTTGCCGACCACTCCGTACTGCACGAACGACGAAGGTCGCGGTCCCGCTTGGAGCAACAGCTTGTTCGAGGACAACGCCGAGTTCGGCTTGGGGATCAGACTCGGCCTCGACGCCCAGCGCCGCGCCGCACTCGCCCTGCTCGAATCGCTTTCAGCTGGGGACCATTCACTGGTCGATCCAGCGCTCGCTGAAGCGGTCGCCGCTGGCGTGGACGACGCCGGCGATCTCCCGATCAGGGCACAACGCGACCGCGTCGACAAACTACGCGACACATTGGGCGCTATCGATCACCCCAAGGCCGGTCAGCTTCTTGAGCTGGCCGGCACATTGGTTCGCAAGACGGTGTGGATCGTCGGCGGCGACGGCTGGGCCTACGACATCGGCGCAGGCGGGCTCGACCACGTCCTCGGCAGCGGCCACAACGTCAACATCCTCGTCCTCGACACCGAGGTGTACTCGAACACCGGGGGTCAGGCGTCGAAGGCCACGCCGCGTGGCGCCGTCGCCAAGTTCGCAGCGGTCGGCAAGGGCACCTCGAAGAAGGACCTTGGTCTGGAGGCGATGTCGTACGGCGACGTGTACGTCGCCCACGTCGCCCTCGGCGCCAGCGACATTCAGACGGTGAAGGCGCTGCTCGAAGCCGAGGCGTGGCCGGGGGTGTCGTTAGTGATCGCCTACAGCACCTGCATCGCCCACGGGTTCGATATGGCCAAGTCGATGACCCAGCAGAAGCTGGCCGTACAGACCGGTCATTGGCCGCTTTACCGCTACCGACCCGGCGACGGCGAGGCTACCCGGCCGTTCCAGTTGGACAGCACCGCGCCAAGCGCGCCGTACGCGGACTTCGCCCGCAGCGAGGCGCGGTTCTCGATGCTCCAGCGCAGCGAACCGGCCCGAGCGGCCGAGTTGCTGGCACTGGCCGAGTCCGATGTAGCGGCGCGATGGAGGTTCTACGAACAGCTCGCAGGTGTCGAGCGCACGGCGCCGGCGCACATCGCCGAAGCGACGATCAACGAGACCGACGACGAGTGAGGAGCAAGTGATGAGCCTCGACACCAGCCAGGTGACCCGCACGGTGGATCTCTCGACGAACTACCTCGGCCTGCGGCTGCGCAGCCCGATCGTCGCCTCGGCCAGTCCGCTGACCGGCGACCCAGGCAAGTGGGAGGCGCTCGAAGAAGCCGGAGCGGGGGCCATCGTGCTGCCGTCGCTGTTCGAAGAACAGATCGAGCACGAGGCCTTCGCCGTCGACGCAACACTCGACCATGGCACCGACAGCTCGGCCGAGTCGCTCAGCTACCTGCCCGAGTTCGACAAGTACGACACCGGTCCGGCGCGGCATCTCGCTCTCGTCGAGCACGCCTGCGAGCGGCTGTCGATCCCGGTCATCGCCAGCCTGAACGGGACCAGTCCTGGAGGATGGGTGCAGTACGCCCGGTACCTTGAAGGCGCCGGGGCGCATGCGATCGAGCTCAACCTCTACGACGTGATCATCGATCCGCGTCGCGACGCCGCTGACGTCGAAAAGCGATACATCGAAGTCGTCGAGGAAGTGCGCGCTCGAGGTCACCGTGCCGCTGGCCGTCAAGCTGGCACCGTGGTTCACATCGCTCGGCCACTTCGCCGTCGCCCTCCAGTCGGCGGGCGTGGATGGGCTGGTGCTCTTCAACCGCTTGTACCAACCCGACATCGACCTCGACACACTTGATGTCGCCCCGCACCTCCGACTGTCGACGTCGGCCGAGTCGGGGTTACCGCTTCATTGGATCGGCATCCTGCGTGGGTTCATGACCTGCTCGCTCGCAGGTACCACCGGCGTGCACGACGGCGCCGATGCTTTGAAGCTTCTGCTTGCCGGTGCCGACGTAGCGATGACGACCAGTGCCCTGTTGCGCCACGGACCGGAACAGATCGCCACGATGCTGACGTGGATACGCGAGTGGATGACCGAGCGCGACTACGACAGCGTCGAACAGTTGAAGGGCAGCGTCTGCCAACGCAACGTGCCCGACCCCGAGGTCTACGAACGAGCCAACTACTACCAAGTCCTCCATAGCTGGCGCCACTGAGAACACCTCCGAGGCCAAGCGATGCGGGCCCTTTGCCGCAACCGATGCACCCGTTCGGCCCTATCTCGCCCGACGCTTCGCTCGTATGTTGAATGCCGAACTGGAGGCGAAGACCGTCTATGTCGCAGCAAGATGAAGTCTCTCGACCTGCTGTGGAGCCCGTGTTGCCCACATCTCGTCTCCTCCGCGTCGGGTTCGCCAACGTCTATCTGCGAAATCGAAAGCGGTTGCACGCGGCAAAGATGCTCCGGCCGGGTCTCTCCGCTGTTGCGGCTGTTGTGAACCTCGATGGTCTGCCCGTTTCCGTGCTTGCGGTACACCTTCCGAGCGCGTTCGAGGCGGGTCGAAGCGCCTGGCGGCGTTCCCATGAGCTGCTCGAACGGATGACACAGAAGCTCCCGCAGCCAATCGTCGTTATTGGCGACTTCAACTCGCTCACCCAGCAGCGTCCGATGCGTGATCTTCGACGACGTGGTTTCGTCGACGTGCGCGATGCCTCGAGATCAGACGGCGGCGGGTCCTGGCCCGCCTGGCTTCCGGTGCTTCGACTCGATCATGCATTCGTTACGTCGCCGCTCAGGCCGCGATTCATCACCGACTTCGCCGTCCCCGGAAGCGATCATCACGGTCTCATCATCGAGGTCGGCTTGGCCTCCGGCCCTATCGCAATCGACTGCACCGCTGCAGCGTCGGGGATGAGGTCAGACATCGAGCAGGACCAACGACCCTACCCGGCCAAGGTGACACGGCCGACAATCACGGCCAGGCCTGTCGTCGCACGAGGACGGTTGCAATGACCCGGAGAATCATAATCATGGGTGCCGGGGGGCGCGACTTTCATAATTTCAACGTCGTGTATCGCGACGATCCGACGACTCGCGTGGTCGCCTTCACCGCAGCACAGATTCCAGGAATCGACAACCGGTACTACCCGATGTCGCTCGCCGGACCGAGCTATCCCGACGGCATCCCCATCCGCCCGGAGGGGGAGTTGGCGCAGCTCATCCGCGAACACGAGGTCGATGAGGTCGTGTTCGCCTACAGCGACGTGTCGTATGCCGACGTGATGCACCGAGCTGCGCGTGCCATGGCCGCGGGTGCGACGTTCACACTGCTCGGTCCGCACGCCACGATGATCGTTTCGTCGAAACCGGTTGTGGCGGTGTGTGCCACTCGCACCGGTTGCGGCAAGAGCCAAACAAGTCGCATGATCGCACGCCACGTCGCGGCCGCAGGGTTGAAGGTCGTATTGGTGCGACACCCCATGCCCTACGGCAATCTCGAGAAGATGCGGGTACAACGGTTCGCAACACAGGCCGACATCGACGCCTCGAATCCCACGGTCGAGGAGCGCGAGGAGTACGAGGCACCCATCCGAGAAGGCCTGGTGATGTACGCCGGGGTCGACTACGAGGCGATTTTACGAGCAGCCGAGGCCGAGGCCGACGTGGTGGTGTGGGACGGTGGGAACAACGACTTCTCGTTCTTCAGACCCGATCTCACGATCACGGTCGTCGATCCACTTCGTCCCGGCGATGAACTGTCGTACCACCCCGGCGAGGTCAATCTTCGACTCGCCGATGTCGTCGTGGTCAACAAGGTCGACTCGGCGCCCGCGCACGCCGTCGCGACCGTGGTGGCCAACATCGACGCGGTGAACCCGACCGCGATCGTGGTGCTCATGGCATCGCCCGTCGTACTGCAGAAGGCCGGGGCCCTCGTGGGCCGAAAGGTGCTGGTGATCGAAGACGGTCCAACGATCACCCATGGTGGCATGCCGTTCGGCGCAGGCACGGTCGCAGCGCACCACGCCGGGGTCACGGAGTTTGTCGATCCCCGCCCAGTCGCGGTCGGCGGTATCGCCGACACCTACCTCCGTTACCCGCACATCGGGCCAGTCCTGCCAGCAATGGGATACAGCGACGCACAACTCGCCGACCTCGCCGCAACCATCGAAGCATCCGGTTGCGACACGGTTGTGAACGGCAGCCCGTGCCACCTTGCAGCGTTGCTCGATCTCACGATACCGATTCACGATGCGACCTACGAACTTGCCGACGTTGGCGCGCCGACACTTGCCGAGGTGATCGCCCCGTGGATCGAGAGGTGGCGGCTACAAACGGGGCGAAGGACACGGGCGGCTGCCGACGTTCGGCCCTTGGCCAACTCGGCGGCTCCGGGTAACGCTGAGCGGAGGTCGCGAGAGTGACCAGAAAGCCGAGGCCGTCACGATGAACCATCCGAACCTCGCCATTGCGTGTTCCGGTGTGACCAAGGCCTACGAGAGTGGCTCGCGGCACGTCGCGGCAGTCAGCGGTGTCGACCTGTTCGTCCGGAGCGGATCCTGGGTTGCGATCATGGGCGCGAGCGGGTGTGGCAAGTCCACGCTCCTGCAGTTGCTCGGCGGTCTCGACGCCCCGGACACCGGCACCATCCTGGTAGCGGGCGAGCCCATCGAAAGGCTGTCGGAGACAGGGCGCGCCCTCCTGCGGCGTCGGCACGTCGGCTATGTGTTCCAGTTCTTCAATCTGGTCTCGAACCTCTCGGTTCGAGAGAACGTAGAACTGCCAATGTTGCTTGTCGGTACGTCGCGCCGAACGGCGCACAAACGATCCGCCGAACTGCTCGCCACCCTCGGCATTGGCGAGTTGGCCGACGCGGCACCGTCTGAGCTCTCCGGTGGCCAGCAGCAGCGGGTGGCCATGGCGCGTGCCCTGGCGAATAAACCGGACGTGCTCTTGGCTGATGAGCCAACCGGCAACCTCGACAGCGTCGCAACCAAAGACATGATCGACCTGCTCCGCCAGACCAACCGATCGGGCCAGACGATCGTGATGGTCACCCACGACCCCGATGTCGCGAGTGCGGCAGACCGGATCCTGGTCATGGCCGACGGTCAGATCGTCGACGACCGAGTCTCCACCGCGGCCGGCGCGTCCGCGTCGGCCCGGCAATGAACCTCACCGCGCTGAGCCGCTTGGTCAAGATGGCCGTTCGCGGCCGACGGCTGCTCAGCACGCTCTTGTTCATCATCGTCGTCGCGCTCGCGTCGGCCGCATTCGTAGCAGGCATCGGCAGTCGCGCCGATGCTGGCCGTCTCTGGGACGGGGCTTTCAACCGGGCGAACGGTCCACACATCACGCTGAGTGCGCCGAACGCCGACTCCCTGTTGGCCGCCGTCCACGATCCTCGAATGAACGCTGTCTCCCAAACGATCACCGCGCTCGACGGCGTCAACCTTGTTCGACCCGATGGCGAAACCGAAATGTCAGTGCGGGCGAAGCCAACCCCCACGCCGCTCACCGTCGGAGAAGCATTCGTCGTCGCGGGTCGGTCTGCCTCCGCCCCGGAGGAAGTAACCATCGAGAAGTCCTTCGCTCGCGACCTTGGTATCAGGGTCGGTGATCGCGTCCGCCTTCGGCACGAAACGACGACCGCCGACTATGCGGTCGTCGGCCTGGTGCTCGACTTCAACGACTGCTTCTACCCGCAGTGTGATCCCGGGATCGCATGGACCGTTTCCGACGGCATCGACCGGCTCGGGCCGAGCCAGACGTATAGCCAGATCTTCATTCGCGTCGTCGATCCGCCGCTCGCCTCCGAAGTTGTCACCGACGTGCTGCGTTCCTACGGATCCACGCTGAGCGGCAGCCAGGACTGGCTCGATACCCGCGGTGACGCGCTCTCGGTCAACGACTTCTTCGGAACGTTCCTGTCCGGCTTTGGTGTCTTCGTGCTGATCGCTGCAGGCATCGTCGTGGCGGGGTCGGTCACCAACCGGGTACTGGCGCGTCGGCGCGATATTGGGTTGCTGAAGGCAGCCGGTGTCACTCCAGCGCTCGCGGTCGCATCAATCGTTGTCGAACACCTCATACTCGGTGGCCTCGCCGTCGTGCTCGGTTGGACCGCTGGCTCGACGCTGCTGCCCGCGATGCGCATCGGTGTGACCGAGACGCTCGATCCGGGTGGAATTCGCTGGGCGGCGGCCCCGCTGGTGACTACTGCGGCAGTCATGGCGTTCATCATCGTCGCCGCAACCGTTGTGCCAGCGGTGCGCAGCGCACGGCTGAGCGCAGCCGTCGCACTGCGACCATCGGTCGAGTGTGGCCGGTCGGCGTGGCCGGCGCGCCTGGCCACTCGGCTGGGCGGCGGACCCGTCGTCATCGGCGGAGTGAAAGACATCGTCCAGCGACCGTTGCGAACAGCGTTAGCGATGCTTTCGGTGGTCCTCGCCGTGGTCGCGCTCATCGTCACGCTTGGTTTCGGCGCCACGATTGATCGGGCGACCGGCAACCCGGCCGACGTCGGTGACCCGTGGGACGCGCTTGTGGTGCCGACCGCCGACACGGACCGGACCGCGCTCACGAAGGCAATCGCCGCGACGCCGGGCGTGACCGGGTGGTTCGGCGAGACCGGCGCTCGACGAGTTATCGACGGGCAAGTGGCGCTCGTTCGCGCTGTCTTCGGAAACCCGGGCAGCGCTCGGTACGTCATCCACGAGGGCCGGGCGATGTCGGTCTCTGGGGAGGCGATCGCCGGGTATGGACTGCTGCATCGACTTGGTCGCCGGGTCGGCGACACGGTGAACGTCGAGATTGAGAACGTGAGCGTGCCGGTGCGCATCGTGGGGCGCTACGGCGAAACAGAGGACAGCGGCGAGGTGCTGCTCTTTCGGGCCGAGACGCTCGCAACCGCATTCCCTCAAGCGGAGCCGGCGGCTTACTTCGTGACGGCTACACCGGGAGTCAACCGCGCCGAGCTTGTGGCACGGCTGCAGGGGACGATTGCGAGCGGTGCCACAGTCCGACCCCTGACGGTCGACACAGGAAGCCTCAATGCGTTCGGTCTCGCCTTCTGGCTCGTGGCCGCGCTCGTCCTCGCCGTCGCCCTGGCCAATCTCGGCTCGACCATGGCGCTTGGTGTTCGCGAACGCGCCCGCGATTCGGGTGTGCTCCGTGCCATCGGCTTCACGCCTCGCCAACTTCGCGGGTCGACTGCGATCGCCACGCTGCTGCTGATCGTCGGAGCCATCGTGGTTGGCGTGCCGGCCGGTCTTCTGCTCGGTCGTGCCCTCCTCGAAGCAGTCGGCAAGGCGATCGGCGCCGGTCCCGAACTGCGCGCGCCGCCACCTGTCGCGGTGACGACTCTGCTTGTCGGCCTGATGGCCGTCGTGTCGGTCGCCATTGGTGTTCTCACCTGCGTCCAAACGTCCAGGCGTCCGGTGAGCGAACTCATGCGCTACGAGTGAACCTTGCCAACACTGAATGCCGGGTGACTCCTGATCGTCGGCTCAATCTTTCAGAGTCGGCGGCCGGCGCTGTCTAGAGTCGGGGCATGACGATTCGAGTAGGTGTCTTTGGTGCAGGCGGCAAGATGGGCCAGACCGTGTGTGCGGCCGTGGGTGCAGACCCCGAGTTGGATCTGGTCGCCGCCGTTGACCCGCACGCGGTTGGTCGATCGATTCTTGGGACCGAGGTCAGTGCTGACCCGAAGGCGATGGCTGACGCTGGTGTGCAGGTAGCCATTGACTTCACCGTGCTCGAAGCGGCTCGCACCAATGTTGCGTGGTGTGCCCTGCACGGCGTGCACGCCCTCGTCGGTACCACGGGTTTCACCGCCGACGATCTAGCGCTCTTCCACGACACGTTCACACGATCGAACTGCATGATCGTACCGAACTTCGCTATCAGCGCAGTTTTGATGATGCGCTTCGCGGAGTTGGCCGCGCCGTTCTTTGAGTCGGCTGAAGTGATCGAAATGCACCACGACGGCAAGGCCGACGCACCGAGCGGAACGGCTGTCCGCACGGTTGAACGCATGGCTGCAGCCAAGAGCGAGTGGGCGCCGGACAAGACGAAGCAGGAGGTCTACCCCGGAGCGCGCGGCGGCGTCGGTCCGGCCGGCATTCATGTCCACTCAGTACGAATGCGCGGACTGGAAGCCCACCAGGAAGTGCTGTTCGGCACTCGCGGTCAGACCCTCATCATCCGCCAAGACAGCTACGACCGGGACTCCTACATGCCGGGCGTGCTTCTCGCCACCAAGAAGATCGCCGACCAGCCAGGCGTCACCGTCGGTCTCGACGCCCTCCTCGGCTTCTAGGTCGATTCAGACCGGTCGGCGGTTCAACACATGCGCCGCGGACTGGTCGCGGGGGCGGATGGTCATTTCGTCGACGTTGAAATAGTGGGGGAGGGTTGCCACCCAACGCACCGCTTCTGCGATGTCTTCAGGCTTCAGCGTTTCGACGCCGGCGTAGACCTTGGCGGCGCGGTCGGCATCACCTTTGAAACGCACCGTGGAGAACGGTGATTCGACCATGCCCGGGTCGAGTTCCGTGAGGCGGATCGGTACTCCGTTCAACTCCAACCTCAACGTGCGGGTCATGGCCCGCAGCGCGAACTTGGCGGCGTGATAGCCACCGCCACCCGGGTACACCTCGAAGCCTGCGACCGAGCCCATCATCACGATAAGACCATCGCCTGAGGCTTCCAGCTTCGGCAGCAAGCCTTGCGTGACCCGCAACGTACCGAGCACATTGGTCTCGTACATCCAGGTCCAGTCGTCCTCGCTGATAGTGCGAATCGGCTCAAGCCCCATCGCCCCGCCAGCGTTGTTCACGAGCACATCGCACGCTGGAATGGCGTCGCAGAATGCCGCGACGCTGTCCTTGTCGGTCACGTCGAGCGGCAGCGCTCGGGCCCCGATCGGACCGGCCACATCTTCTAATTGCTCGATCCGGCGAGCACCAACCACAACATCGAACCCGGCGCCCGCAAGCGCCCGCGCCGTGGCGGCGCCAATGCCGCTCGATGCTCCGGTAACCACAGCGGTGCGAGTCATGGCGTGTCTCCTTCGGATGATGTGTTCTTGGCCTGTTGCGCTTCCATGCGCTTCATTGACTTCGAGGTTTGATAGATGACCGTCGCAATGAGAAGCACGGTGAGCGGTAACGTGAACTTGCCGATGACCTTGAGGAAGCTCTCGATCTGCGGTTTGAAGCGCTCGCCGAGGAACCAGAAGAACACCACCCGCACAAGAATGCCGATCACTTCAAAGATCACGAACGTCTTGACCGAGATGCGGCGCAGCCCAGCCATCAGCCAAGCGAGTTGCGAGCCGGCGAACAGGATGAGGGCCGTTGGCCCGATCTTGTCGAACAACCGCTCAGCCCACCCGACGGTGCCAGGCAGCCCACCTGCTTCGCGCTCCATCCAGGCCTTACCTTTTTCGCCGTACTCGCGGGCGAGCAGGAAGTACGCCAGCGCTACGCCTCCGAGACGCACAAGTGGAATGAGAGCGAACGGCACAATGCCAATGCCGGTACCTTTGACGAGTAACAGATGCCGATTTCGCGATGACAGTGCGAGAAGGATCGCAGGGTGCGACTTGACCAGTTTGGCCGACAGGATCGTGCCGACATTGGCCACGATGAACGAGATGCCAACGGCGGTGCCGAGCAGCGTGAGCCGTCGATCGGCGGGCGGCTTGGGCAACACAACATCAGACATGATGGACCGATGCTACTGGCAACCTTGCAGCGCCTGGTGGGCGTCACGCGCTCGACAGAACGATTATCGTGCGGACAGGTACATGCGAGCTGGGGGATTCCATGCGTGGTTTGATGCAAGACGAGCCGTTGTTGCTCACTCACTTTTTGATCGGGCCGAGAGGCTGTTCGGCACGAAGACCGTCACCACGTCCACGCCGGCTGGCCTCGAAGTGGTGAACTACTCCGATTGGGCCAAGCGCACCCGCCGCCTCGGAGGCGTCTTGAACAACCTCGGCATCTCTGCCGACGGGCGCGTGGCCACGTTCGCGTGGAACACCGCCCGGCACCTTGAGCTGTACTTCGCGGCGCCCTGCAGCGGCCGGGTGTTGCACACACTCAATATCCGACTGTTCCCCGAGCAGCTCACCTATATCGCAAATCACGCTGAGGATGAAGTGATCTTCTGCGATAAGTCGGTCGCTGGTCTGCTCTTCCCGCTGCTGCCCACCATGACGACGGTTCGCCACGTCGTCATCATGGACGACCACAAGGGTGCCGTGCCCGACGCACCCGCCCACATTCAGGTTCACGACTACGAGCAGTTACTTGCAGATGCAACTGAGGTGGAATGGACGGCGAACGACGAGGGCGAAGCCGCAGCCATGTGCTACACCAGCGGCACAACAGGCAATCCCAAGGGCGTTGTCTACAGCCATCGCAGTTGCTACATGCACTCCATTGGCATCCAGACCCGCGACGCGCTTGGCGTGGGCGAGGACGACACCATCCTGCCCGTGGTGCCCATGTTCCACGCCAACTCGTGGGGCCTTCCGCATGCCTGCGTCGGCGCCGGTGCCGCGCTGGTCATGCCCGGTCCAGACCTTTCGCCCAAAGCCATCGCCGACCTCATCGTTGACCAGAAGGTCACCATGTGCGCCGGGGTGCCGACGATTTGGATGGGGGCGCTTGATCATCTGGTCGGCCGTGACCTGTCGAGTCTGCGCGCCGTCATGTGCGGAGGGTCCGCGGTGCCCAAGGCGTTGTCGGAGCGCTACCGCGAAACGATCGGGCTACCGATTCTGCAGGGCTGGGGCATGACGGAGACCAACCCGATCGCATCCATTGGCCGCATCAAGACCAACCTTTCCCACCTCAGCCAGGACGAACAGGCCGACTACCGCGCCGCCCAGGGTCTGTTCATCACGGGCGTCACCGGTCGCATTGTGGAGCCCGACACCACCAATGAGCTTCCGTGGGACGGCGTGACCAGCGGCGAACTGCAGGTGAAGGGGCCGTGGATAGCCAAGGCGTACTACAACGACCCGCGCTCCGATGAGAGCTTCACCTCCGACGGCTACCTTCGAACCGGCGATGTGGCCGTGATCGACCCCGAGGGTTATGTGCGTCTGGTCGATCGCACGAAGGATCTGATCAAATCGGGTGGCGAGTGGATCTCGTCGGTAGACATCGAGAACGAGCTGATGGCGCACCCGAAGATCGTGGAGGCGGCGGTCGTTGGCGTGCCTCACCCGAAGTGGGACGAGCGCCCGCTCGCCTGCGTGGTGGTAAAGGAAGGCGAGACCCTGACGAGCGAGGAGGTCATCGAGTTTCTGCGCCCTCGTCTGGCCAAGTGGCAGCTGCCCGACGCCGTGGAGTTCATCACCGAGGTCCCCAAAACCAGCGTCGGGAAGTTCTCCAAGAAAACGCTCCGGGAGCGCTTCGCCGACTACAAACTCTCGTAAAGATCGGTTTCGCGCGTTGCATTGAGACACAAAGTGTCTTAGTGTCTCACTTGTGCCGAACGCCACATTTGACCTCACCATGCCGGAGGGCCGCGTTCTGGCGGCAGCCGTGCGTTGTGTCGACAGGTGGGGCATCGCCAAGGTAACCGTTGATGACATCGCGACTGAGGCCGGCATCTCTCGCGCCACGCTTTACCGCCTGTTCCCCGGCGGCAAAGATGTGTTGTTCGAGGCCATCCGCCAGACCGAGACGCTGGCGTTCTTTGCCGATCTCGACGTGCACGTGCAGGCCTCCGACACGCTTGAGGAACTGGTCGTCGGTATCCTCGTTGAAGCTACGGTCGCGCTCCGCACCGATGATCGCCTGCAGATGATGCTGGCCGCTCGACCGGGCGAAGTGTTGGCCAGTATTGGCTTCGCCGATCAGCCCCGCATCATCGCCGCCGCGTCGGCCTTCCTGCAGCCCCGGGTCGCTCGATTCATCGATGCCGAGCAAGCCCACCACCTCGCCGACTGGATGGTCCGTGTGGTGCTCTCCTACTTCTTCACCCCTTCAGATCACGTCGATCTGGCCGACCACAAGTCGGCGCGGTCGTTCGCAAGGGCGTTTGTCCTCCCCGCATTTTCGACCGACACGACCATCACGAGGTAACTGAGATGACCCTTACCAACAACGAAATCATCGGGCGCGACGAGATCAACGATCTGGAAGCGATTCTCGACATCATCAACACCGACACCGGTGGCGAGCACATCGTGAAGAACAACGCCGACACGTTGTTCACATGGGATTACTCGCTGCAGCGTCCGCATCTTCGCAAGCTGTACGAAAAGGCCAAGGTCGGCCAATGGAACTCCACCACCGACCTGCCGTGGGACACCGACGTCGACCAGGAAAAGGTCGTCGTTGAGAACCAGGCTGCCATCGGTACGGGCTATACGGCCGATCTCTACGTTGGCACTCCGGTCGAGAAGTGGGGCAACAAGGAGTGGCTTGAGTTCGGCGTGCAGAGCCAGAACTGGACGCTGTCACAGTTTCTCCACGGTGAGCAGGGCGCCCTCATTTGCACCGCCAAGATCGTCGAGACCGTCCCGTGGTACGACGCCAAACTCTATGCCTCCACCCAGGTGGTCGATGAGGCTCGCCACGTTGAGGTGTTCGGTCGCTATCTGAACGAAAAGCTGTCGGGCAACTACCCCATCAACGCGCATCTGCGCATGCTGCTTGACGACATCGTCAACGACAGCCGTTGGGACATGACCTACCTCGGTATGCAGATCATGGTGGAAGGGCTGGCGCTGGCTGCGTTCGGCTTTCAGCATCAGATCACCTCCGAGCCGCTGCTCAAGAAGTTGCTCCGCTATGTCATGAGTGACGAGGCCCGCCACGTTGCCTTCGGTGTGCTCAGCCTCAAAGAGGTCTACGAGGGCATGAGCGACGCCGAAATGATGGTCCGTCAGGAGTTCGCCTTCGAGGCCGCGGTCCGCATGCGCGACCGCTTCTTGTCGCAGGAAGTATGGGACCGCATGGGTGTTCGCCCCCGTGACGTCATCCCCGTCATCCTGGCCGACCCGGGCCGCGACCTGTTCCAGCAGATGCTCTTCTCCAAGATCGTCCCTAACTGCAAGAAGCTCGGTCTGCTTGACCGCAACGACAAGTGGCTGCGCCATCGCTTCGAGGAAATGAACGTGATCCAGTTCGAGGACTGGGCCGACACCACTGAAGAGATGGACGCCCTGGCCCTGGGTTCCGAGGCCTGAAGGTTGTTCTCCTCGACGGAACGACAGGTTGCCTGAGATCACGCTGAATCTGTAGCGTTTGTCACATGGCGCATGCTTCTGACCCTCGTTTTGTTGTTCATCACGCTCTGAAAATCAAGGGATTTGTAAAGGTTGACGGCCTCTGTGAGCTCACCGGTTTCGAACCCGATCATGTCCAGGAGCACCTCGATGCCCTGGTCACCGACGGCCATGCCATGTTTCGTGAGGCGCGGGGGCTGTGGCAGCTGACGCCCGATGGTCGCGCCGCGCACGAGGACTTTTGGAGGCTGATGCCAGCCGCGATGGTTTCCGCGATGGCATTCACAAGCATTACCCGACGTTTCTGGAACTGAATGAGGAACTCAAGCAGCTCTGCAACGACTGGCAGCTCAAGGACGGCGAAACCAACGACCACAGCGATGTCGCCTACGACAAAGCCATTCTCGATCGCCTCAGCCACCTCAACGAGCGGTCTCAGCCGGTCGTTGGAGGTTTTGGTGCTGTTGCCGTGCGATTCACCGGTTACGCACCCCGGTTGGTGCACACCGTAAAGGCGGTGCACGCGGGCGAGACCAAGATGTTCACCGGCGTGATGTGCGGCTCGTTCCACGACGTGTGGATGGAACTCCACGAGGATCTTCTACTCACCCAGAAGATCGACCGCGCCGAGGAGGGCAGCTTCTAAATCGTTTGGGTCATCGGCGGCGGCGAGTAGATTCGGGGGCATGAACGCCCGATTCGGCAACGTCCTCACCGCCATGGTCACCCCGTTCGACGAGAACGGTGCGCTCGACCTCGACGCCGCTCGCGATCTGGCCCGCTGGCTGGTCGACAACGGTAACCAGGGTCTGGTTGTCACCGGCACGACAGGTGAGGCCCCGGCGCTGTCCGAGGACGAAAAGATCAGCATGTGGGCCGCCGTGGCCGAGGCCGTCACCGTGCCCGTCATCGCCGGTTCCGGCTCGAACGATACGGCGCACTCGGTCCATCTCTCGAAGGAAGCCGAGCGTGTGGGCGTTGCCGGAATCCTGGCGGTTGGGCCGTATTACAACCGGCCGTCGCAGGCGGGTATCGACGGTCATATGCGGGCCATCGCCGCGGCCACCACGTTGCCCGTGATGATGTATGACATCCCCATTCGTACCGGTCGCAAGATGGCGACGGCCACTCTGTTGAAGCTCGCTCGTGAGGTAACGAACATCGTTGCATTGAAGGATGCCGCTGGCAACCCTGGAGAAACGGCTGGCCTGATCACGCAGGCGCCGGAAGGCTTTGAGGTGTACTCCGGTGATGATGCGTTGACGCTTCCGCTGCTCGCGGTCGGGGCGGTCGGTGCCGTCGGTGTAGCCACCCATTGGACGGCCGATGATCATCAGCACATGTTTGCACTGCTCGAAAAGGGTGACCTCGAAGGTGCCCGCGTCGTGAACGCCCGTATGCTCGAAAGCTTCGCCTTCGAGACCGGCGACGAAGCCCCGAATCCGCTGCCATCGAAGGCGATGTTGCGCACCTTCGGCATGAAGGTCGGCCAAGCCCGCCTCCCCATGGGCAACGCCCCCGACTGGCTCGAACCCCGCGCCCGTGAGGTGTGGGCCAACCTCCTCCGCAACCGCGAAACCTTCCCCGCCCGCCCAACCTGACGAGGGGCCACAGTGGCCTCTACCACTCATAACCCGCCGCTCATTCGCGCTTTAAAATACCGATCGGGGTCCGTGGACTGCTTACCTTCGTCCTAACGCGCGATTGGACCAGTGCTATGCGCGGCGATGGCGGAACGCTTCGAGCCGAAGACGGAGATCAAGACGATGAGGGCCACGACGGCGATGAGCGCATCAATGTGCTCGTGGAGGAAGATCGCGGCCCAGACCAGACTCATCACCGGTTGCAGAAGCTGTATCTGGCTGACGCGGGCAACGCCACCCATGGCGAGGCCGGAGTACCAGGCGAAGAACGCGACGTACATCGACACAACACTGATGTAGGCGAAGCCCGCCCAAGCCGTCCACACCGCGTGAGGTTGCACGGCAGGCAGGCCGATGATGGCGAGCGTCACGGTGATGGGCAGTGCCAACACCACCGCCCAGCTGATGGTCTGCCAACCGCCCAGGGTCTTACTCAGGATGGCACCCTCCGTGTAGCCAATAGCTGCGAACACGACCGCAGCCAGCAGGTAGAGATCCCCAACCGCCAGGTCCCGAGTAGACGCACGGGTAACTGCCAGATACGTAACGGCGGCAACCCCAACGGCAGCCCACACCCAGAACATTGGCGAGGGTCGCTCGCCGGAACGGAAGAGTGACCACCCTGCGGTTGCGGCGGGTAGGAGTCCGATGACGACGGCGCCGTGCCCGGCGGGAGCGTGGCGCAGGGCAAGGCCGGTCATCGCCGGAAAGCCGAGAACGACACCCCCGATCACCATTGCAAAGCGAGGCAGCGACGCACGGGTTGGTCTGGGTGATTTCGTGATGGCGAGCGTGACGAGCGCGAGTACGCCAGCCACGACGGCGCGCCCGAAGCTGACAAAGACCCAGCCGATTGGTTTGACCGCCACTCGGGTTGCGGGCAGCGACACGCTGAACCCGAGAACCCCAATGAACCCAAGCACCAGCCCAACCGTTTCTCTCCGATGATGGGTTTGGTCAGATGAGAGCACGCCAGACCATAACGCAGCCGTCGCTGGGGCCCTCGATCATTTCGGCGAACGGATGAGGTTTCCGTCTTCTGGTCCGGGAGATTTCACCGGCTGAAATCAGTCGTGACCGAAAGCTGGACGTGCGTCAGAACCGTCGACTCGGGGCAGCGTGTTCACTTCGACTCTCGTTCTACGCCGGTGGGATGAGGTGCGATCTCGCCGCGGAGCTCGGCCACTAGGGCGATCAGCTCGGCCATGACCAGATCGGCCGTTTGACGGACCTGCTCGTAGGTGGGTTCAACACCGACGGCCACGCTTCCTAGTCGTCGAACGTTCAGCGGTTCGCCCACCTTCAAGCGCACTTCGGGTCGATGCCACATGTTCCGCACGATGGCTCTGAGACGAGCGCGGCGACCAAGGATGTCGTTGGCCCCGATGGAGGCGATGGGCACGATGGGAGCATCGGTCATGAACGCCAAACGCACGGCGCCGGTCTTGGCTCGCTCGGGCCAAAGATTGGGGTCACGGGTGAGCCGGCCTTCGGGATAGATGGCAACTGCTTCTCCGGCTCGCACCGCTTCCGCCGCGGTTTCGAGCGCGGCCGACGCATCGCCCTCCCCGCGCCGAACGGAAATGAAGCCGATGCGGTGGAGCAGCACCTTCAGGATCGGCGCATCAACAATGCCCGACTTCCCGAGCATCCTCAGCGACCGGCCAAGCGACCGCCCGGCCAGGGCCAGGAAGACGGAGTCGGCATAACTGGTGTGATTGGAGATGACGATGAGCCCGCCACTGGGCAGGTCCTCGACGATCTCGCGTTGAGTACGTCGCCGCTCGACCACTAGTCGGCTGACGGTTGCGGTGCCGAGGCCGAATAACGCGGCCAAGAGTGCGTAGATAATGCGTCCGCTGAGACCGGGTTTGCGCCACGAGGCCATGCCGATCACCCTAGGTGCTTCGCCCTGTCAGACGATGCCGGCGCTCAGTCCGAAGTCGATGGAGATGTTTGCTCCGGTGATGGGCGCAGCGTGCGGTTGGCACAGATACCAGATCATTTCGGCCACCTCGCTTGGTTGCACAAAACGTGATCGACCCGCTCCCTGCGGATAGCCAGACCGAAGTTGTTCGAGATAGGCCGCCGGGTCATCGCCGCCGTGGTCGCGTGCCTGACCGGCCAGCATCGGTGTGTCGATGTCACCCGGGCACACCGCATTCACTCGCACCCCGAACGGTGCAAGCTCCAACGCCAGGGCTTTGGTCAACACCGACACAGCACCCTTCGAAGCGCAGTAGACCGCGGCGCCGGCGTTGCCCTGCAACCCGGCGTCGGACGACAGGTTTACGACACAACCTTCGGTCCGTTTGAGATGTGGCACGGCGGCAGACGTGAGGAAGTAGAGGCCCTTCAGATTCACGCCCATCACTCGATCCCAATCGGCCTCTGTCGTTTCGTCGCACGGACCCTCGGTCCAAAGCCCAGCAGAGTTGACGACAGCATCCAACCGGCCGCCCCACGCAACCGCCTGCTCGACGGCCGACCTGCAGTTGGCGACACTGCGAAGATCGGCCGTAATCGCCAACGTGTCGGGGTAAGCATCCTGTTCCGCAACATCAACACGGACGACTCTCCACCCGGCTCGAAACCGGTCTACAACGGCAGATCCGACGCCACCCGCGCTTCCGGTGACCAGCACGACCTTGGCTTCCGTATCGCTTTTCATCGCCCCATGATGACCGAACCTGGAGGCATGAAGAGCTAGATTCTCGGGGTGCCATCTCCTGTACGCGTTGCGTTTCTTGGCGGGTTGGGTGAGATTGGTCGGAACTGCATGGTGTTTGAGCAGGACGACAAGCTCCTCATGCTCGACTGCGGTCTCATGTTCCCCGATGTCGGCATGCACGGCATCGACCTGGTGTTGCCCGACTTCACCTATCTGCGGGAAAACGCCCATCGTCTGGTCGGTTGCGTAGCTACCCACGCCCACGAGGACCACGTTGGCGCCCTCAGCTACCTGTTGCGCGAGCTCAGCTTTCCCATCTACGGCTCGAAGCTCACGCTCGGGTTCGCCCGCCATCGCATCGAAGAGGCCGGCCTGCTCGGTCGCACTGAATTGATCTCGGTCAAGGACGGCGAGCGCATCAAGATCGGGCCGTTCGATGTTGAGTTCATTCCCGTCACCCATTCGGTGCCGCACGCGTTCGCCATTGCGTTGCACACGCCGCAGGGCATCATCATGCACTCGGGTGACTTCAAGCTCGACATGACCCCCGTCGATGGTCGCCTCACCGACCTCGCTCGCATGGGCGCCATGTCATCCACCGAAGGCGTCCGTCTGCTGCTGGGCGATTCCACCAACGCCGAAGAGCACGGCCACGCGCCAAGCGAGACCAGTGTCGGTGGCGTGTTGCGGCAGATCTTCGCCGAGCAAAAGGGCAAGCGGATCATCACCGCCAGCTTCGCCAGTCACATCCACCGCATCCAGCAGATCGCCGATGCTGCGGTCGCCAACGGACGTGTCGTGTGCACGCTCGGCATGTCGATGCGCAAGAACGTAAGGCTCGCTCGCGAGCTTGGTCTGTTCCATATCGCCGACGACAAGCTCATCGATATTGAGACGGTCGGTGATCACAAACCGGAGAACTTGTGCATTATCTCCACTGGTTCGCAGGGTGAGCCGATGTCGGCGCTGGCGCTTATGGCCGCCGGTGACAGCAAGTGGCTGAAGGTGGGGGAGAACGACGTCATCATCTTGTCCAGCAACGCCATTCCCGGCAATGAGCACAACGTGAACGCGGTTATCGATGGCCTGCTCAAGTCGGGTGCCGAAGTGGTGCACTCAGGTATCGCCGACGTGCACGCCACCGGACATGCACAGGCCGACGACCTCAAAATGCTGTTGTCGATTGTGCGTCCGCAATGCTTCATTCCGGTGCACGGCGAGTACCGCCACATGTACGCGCACGCTCGGCTGGCGCGTCTCATGGGCGTGAAGGATGCCAACGTGCTCCAGTGTGAAGACGGTGATGTCGTCACCATCTCCGATGAGGGTATTGCGCTCACCGGTCGTGTGCCCGCCGGGTATCTCTACGTCGACGGCATCGTCGGCGACGTAGGCCAGGGTGTGCTGCGCGACCGCAAGGTTTTGGCCGAAGAAGGCGTCGTCGTTGTCGTGGTCACGGTCGATATGCAGACCGGCAAGGTACTGGTCGGCCCCGAGATCATCACGCGTGGTTGGGTGTACGCGCCCGAAGCCGAGGACCTGCTCGACGAGGCGTGCGACACCATCGCCAAGACCATCGAGTCATCGCTCGCCGGCGGCCTGCGTGACGTCGAGGCGCTGGAGAAGGCGGTGCGTCGATCGGCCGGCAAGTTCGTCAGTGACCGCACCCGTCGCCGCCCGATGATCGTGCCCGTGGTGATGGAAGCGTAAATGGCCCGTGGTTGGACCGCAGCGCTGCTGCTGGTCGCAGCAGGATGTACGAGCAGCACGCCAAAGGTGACCGGGCCGGTGTTGCCCGTGAACGATGTGCCTGCCGCCGTGCGTGCGGTGGAAGCGCTGCGCGTTTCGACCGAAGGGCAGAACTACACCGAGATCAACGTCGTGCCGGAGGGAGTCAACGTGTTTGCCGTTACGTCCCCGGGTAAGGAACGGGCGTATCTGTACAGCGGCGGCAAGCTCACCGAACCGGGCCCGGAGACGGCAACGGAAGGCGAACCGTTCACGCTGCGGGGCATCCCACTGGAACAGGCGGTCAAGGTCTCGGCCTACGTCACCAAGCAGTTCAAGGGGTCCACCGTCACTCAGGTAGCGCTCGTCACGGTGAAGCCGAACGGGTTGGTCTGGGCGGTTCGGTCCCAATCGGACAAGGGGGGCCTGTTGAACACCCTGTTTTCACCCGACGGACAGATTATTTCCGCGGTTCCGGCAAATTAGCCGGGGAATGCCCGAACGTTCGCGCGCCCCGTTGCTAGCGTGGGGTTATGGCGACCAATAACGCGTTCCCGGCCAACGGCTGCACCAAAGGCCACCGCTGCGGCGCGCAAAGCATCGCCCAAGTCGTCAAGCCGCTCGGCTGTTTCACGTCCCGCACCCCAACCGAGCGGTCCGAAGCGCACGGGTCAAAGCCCGCTTGCACCGCTCGTGGCATCGCATCGCAGCGACTTGGTCGCCATCGGCTGGGGTGTGCTGGCGTTGCTGGTTGGCCTGGGTACCTACACGAAGTTCATCGGGCCGTTCGGTGTTGGCGTCACCTGGCTCGGTGGCGTGCTCGTCGGCGTTGCTCGCTTCGCGTTGCCTATCCTGTTCGCGCTGGTTGCAGCGGCCAGTTTCTCGTCGTGGAAGGCCGAGCACCCGACTCGCCTCGCGGTCGGTTCCGGGTTGTTCGTACTTTCGATTCTCGGCCTGCTGCACGTGAAGTGGGGGCCGGTCTTCGGCGTTAATGTACGCGAGGTTCGTGGTGCGGGCGGCATTGTCGGCATCGCAGCGGCACGGCCGCTGCAGTACTTTTTGGCCGACGCCGGCGCCGTCATCGTGCTGCTGGCGCTCATGGTCGTCTCGTTGCTCATCGCCACCAAGGCGTCGGTGCGTACGGTTGCCGTCACTGCAGCCCGCAGCCTCACCCCTACGGTTCGAGCCGCCAGAAGGGCGGGTCGCAACATGTCCACGCTGGCGAGCGAACGACTCGGCAATGCCGAAGGCAGCGGCCAGCGTCCGTCGCTCTACGACGTCGCCGCCGAAGAAGGTGACCCGCAGCCAACCCGCAAGTCCCGCTCGAAGAAGAGTGACCCGGGCCTCCCGCCACCCGATGCCGCCTTCCTCATTGCCCCCGGCAAGGGTGTGCAGACCAAGCTCGATCTTGGCCCTGCTGTCGAGGTTGGCAGCTGGAAGTTGCCGCCGCAAAACCTTCTGGCCCACCTTCCCGCGCAACAGGTTGACATGACGGCCATTATCGAACGCGGTCACAAGCTGCAGTCGGCCCTCGCCAGCCACGGGGTGGAAACCACTCTGGTTGGCCAGACGTGCGGTCCAACCGTTACTCGTTACGAACTCGAACTGGGCGTCGGTGTGAAGGTGGCCAGCGTTACCAGCTTGAACAAGGATATCGCGTACGCCATGGCATCGCCTGATGTGCGCATCCTGGCGCCCATCCCGGGTCGCTCGGCCATCGGCGTCGAAGTTCCCAATGTGCAGCGCGTGCTTGTCACCTTGGGCGACGTGTTGCACTCGGCGCAGGGCAAGGTTGCGCAGCACCCTCTCGAAGTTGCCGTGGGCAAGGGCATCGACGGCAAGGGCGTCATGATGAACCTGGCCAACACGCCGCACATGCTCATCGCCGGTGCCACCGGCGCAGGTAAGTCGTCGGGCATCAACTGCATCGTCACGTCGATTCTGATGCGCACCACCCCCGATCAAGTGAAGCTCATCCTCATTGACCCCAAGCAGGTCGAGATGGGTCAGTACGCCCGGTTGCCGCACCTGCTCACCCAGCCGGTCACCAACCCGAAAAAGGCGGCCAATGCGCTGTCGTGGGCGGTGCGCGAGATGGAGCGCCGGTACGACATCTTGTCGGCGGTCGGCTTCCGTGACATCACCGGCTACAACGCCGCGTTCGACGCGGGCGAGCTGCAGCCCGAACCGGGCTCAGTGGAGACCTACGATCGGCTTCCCTTCATCGTCATTGTGGTCGACGAGCTCAACGACCTCATGATGGTGGCGGCCCGCGACGTGGAGGAGAGTGTCACTCGCATTGCTCAGAAGGCTCGTGCCGTCGGCATCCACCTGATCGTTGCTACCCAGCGACCATCGGTCAACGTGATCACCGGCGTGATCAAGGCCAACATTCCGGCCCGTATGGCGTTCGCGGTGTCGAGCCTTACCGACAGTCGCGTGATCCTTGATCAGCCGGGCGCGGAGCGTCTCGTCGGCAAAGGCGACATGCTGCTGCTGGGTCCGACATCCAACGTCGCGCAACGAATCCAGGGTTGCTTTGTTGGTGAAGACGAAGTGCGCAAGGTCGTCGCCCACTGGCGTCGTCAGGCTCCCGAGCCGGTGTACGCCACCGGCGTGGAAGGCGAAGAAGCCGGTGCCGGTGGAGGTCAGCTGAGCTACAGCGGTGGCAATGGTGATGATGACGATGATGAGACGTTGGTGCGCAACGCCATGGAACTGATCGTGCGCAGCCAGCTCGGTTCCACGTCGATGCTGCAGCGCAAACTGAAGGTCGGTTTCGCTCGCGCCGGGCGCATCATGGACCTGCTCGAACAGCGCGGTGTGGTTGGGCCGAGCGAGGGATCCAAGGCCCGCGCCGTGCTCATGACCGTGGAAGAGTTCGAACAGCTCGGCGGATAGCTCGGGAACTGTCACGACATTCTTACGTGGATCCCCTCATTCGGCCGTCTAGGTCGATAGCCTCACCCTGCGCATCGTGCGCTACGTAAGGAGTACAACATCATGGGTCTATTGGATATGTTGAAGGGTGCGCTCGGAGGCGGAAAAGCTGCAGCTGGCAAAGCTTCTGGTGCAGCGCAATCGGCGAATCCCACCGACGCAATCGGGTCGATGCTCGGCGGTGCTGCGGGTGGCAACCCGATGGCAGGTGTCCTCGGCAACCTGATGGGTGGTGCCGGTGGCAACCCAATCTTGAAGATGCTGTTGCCGATGGTGCTCGGCGGCGGTGCGGGCGGAGCGATGGGCAACCTCGGTGGTCTCGGAGGACTGCTCAGCAAGTTCAGCGGAGCGGGCCAGGACGACAAGGTGCAGAGCTGGGTCGGAACCGGCCCAAATCAGTCGCTGAGCGGCGACGAAGTGCATGCTGCGCTCGGTGACGACGTCATCAACCAGATGGCCGACGAGTCCGGTCTGCCCCAGGAAGAAGTCAAGTCGGGTGTGGCCGGAATGCTCCCGAACCTGGTCAACCAGCTCACGCCCGGGGGCAGCGTGCCCGACGCGGGTGGTCTAATGAGCGCGGCGAAGGGCCTCGACCTGTCGTCAATCCTCGGCAAGCTCGGCGGCTGATGATTTCGTAGCGGGCGGTTGAGCGACCGCCCGCTACCATCATTCCCATGGCCGAACGCTTTTGGATCGAAACACTCGGCTGCCCCAAGAATCAGGTTGATTCTGAGAAGTTGTCCGGCAAACTCACGGCCGACGGAATGGCCCCGGCGCGCAGCGCTGAGGAAGCCGACCTTGTCGTCGTGAACACGTGCGCCTTCATCGAGGAAGCCCGACAGGAGTCCATCGACACGGTGCTTGCGCTTGAAGACGTGCGCAAGACCGGCGCTCGCCTGGTGGTCACCGGCTGCATGGCCGAGCGTTACGGCAGTGAGCTGGCCGATGCATTGCCCGAGGTCGACCAGGTCGCCGGGTTCGGCGTGCCGGTCACACTGTCGATCAAGGCCGGCAAGCGCGGCGGGCCGCCGTTGCCGAGCTTTGACCTGCTGAACCTTCCCCGGCCCAAGGCCACTGCGCCCTGGGCCTACGTGAAGATCGCCGAGGGGTGCGACCGCAGCTGCGGGTTCTGCGCCATCCCATCGTTCCGTGGCCCGCAGCGCAGCCGCACCAAGGAGAGCATCCTTGATGAGGTGCGGGCACTCGACACCAAAGAGATCGTGCTGGTTGCCCAGGACCTCGCCAGCTACGGCAAGGACGACGCGTCACTCGGCGCCGGAAGCATCGTCGATTTGGTGCAGCGGGTTTCGGCGCTCGTGCCGCGTACTCGGCTGCTCTATCTCTATCCGTCCGACCTGTCCGACGCGCTGATCGACGTGATCCTGGGCAGTGGCGTGCCGTACTTCGACCTGTCGCTTCAGCATGTTTCCAAGCCGTTGCTGCGCCGCATGCGCCGCTGGGGAGATGGCGACCGTTTCCTGAAGCGCATTGCCGACATCAGGGCACGCGACGACCAGGCCGCGTTCCGCAGCAACTTTATCGTCGGGTATCCCGGTGAGACTGAAGCCGATCACGACCAGATGCTCGCGTTCATCGAGACGGCGCAGCTCGACTGGTGCGGCTTCTTCGCCTATTCGCCCGAAGAAGGCACGCACGCGTACACCCTCGACGGTGCCGTACCGAAGACGTTGATGGCCGAGCGACTGGCTGAACTGCGCGAGATGCAGGACCGCATCACCGCGGCCCGTCGGGACGACCTGATCGGGGCGACCGTCGAGGTGCTGGTCGATGAAGCCGGTATCGGCCGCACGTTCCGCGAAGCTCCTGAAATCGACGGCGTCGTACTGGTGTCAGAACTGCTCGAAGTAGGCGCGTTCCACACGGTTACTATCACCGACGCAATGGGTCCAGATCTGGTAGCAACGACAGCATGACCAACGAGTTTGGCCCCGACGCCGTGGCCACCTGGGCCAACCTCGTCACTGTCGGACGAGTACTCATATCGCCCGTGCTCTTCGTCCTTATCGAGGGTCGAAACGGTTCGTGGACGGCATTGGTGCTGTGGTTCTTGCTTTGCGCCAGTGACGGCGTCGACGGCTTCATTGCCCGCCGTCAGGGTGTCACGACGTCGGGGGCCTTCCTCGACCCGCTGGCGGACAAGATTCTGGTGCTGGGTGCCATGTTCACCTTGGTAAGCGAGCATGTTCTGTGGATCGTCCCGGTTGCAATTATCGCGGTGCGAGAAGTTGCCATAAGCCTGTACCGCACGGTGGTCGGCGCGCAGGGTGTGAGTGTTCCCGCCAAGAAGTTGGGCAAAATGAAGACGGTGTGTCAACAGTTCGCCGTGGGTTTCGCGCTCATGCCGCTCACCGCCATTCGTGCCCGCAACTTCTGGATGACGCTGTTGTGGATTGCGGTCGTCCTCACCATCGTGAGCGGCCTGCAGTATCTCCTGGCGGCGCGAAAGCAGACTCATGCGGTGTGAAGTGGTCGCCGTCGGCACCGAGTTGCTCTTGGGTCAGATCGTCGACACCAACTCGTCCTACATCGGGGAACAACTGGCGTTGGCTGGCATCGACAGCCTCCACCAGGTGAAGGTGGGCGACAATCTCGGCCGCATGATCGACGTGCTGCGTACCGCGCTGCAGCGGGCAGACGCGGTCATTGTGTGCGGCGGCCTCGGCCCCACCCACGACGACATCACGCGTGACGCCATTGCCGACATCATGGGCGTCGAGTTGGTGCCCGACGCCGCCGTCGGTGATGTCATCCGCGAGCTGTTCGCCAGCCGAGGTCGGGTGATGGCCGAGAACAACCTGCGCCAAGCCCTGGTGCCCGTTGGCGCCACCATCATTCCGCAGACTCGCGGCACTGCTCCTGGCTTGATCTGTCCGGTGGGGGACAAGGTCGCCTACCTCGTGCCCGGCGTGCCGCATGAGATGAAGGACATGATGCAGCGCGCCGTCCTGCCGGACCTGCGACGGCGTGCCGGCGACACCGGCGCTATCGTCAGTCGCACGCTGCGCACCTGGGGCGACAGCGAAAGCGGCCTCAACGAACGTCTCGACCCGATCATCGCTCGG
This sequence comes from uncultured Acidimicrobiales bacterium, assembly GCA_963791625.1. Classification (GTDB taxonomy): domain Bacteria; phylum Actinomycetota; class Acidimicrobiia; order Acidimicrobiales; family Ilumatobacteraceae; genus JANMCE01. Next base: position 1,911,879 of record CAWBTA010000006.1, on the reverse strand, counting down.
CTCGAAGCTACAGGAAACCCGACGCTCGCGTTCCTCGCCAGTGGGTGGGAAGGACTCAAGGTTCGACTCACGGCCAAGGCGCCGACCACCGACGAGGCGGCCGCACTCTGCGCTACGTGGGAACGCGAGGTACGCGCGGTCATCGGCAACCAGGTGTTCGCCGTTGACGACGACACGATGGAAAGCGTCGTGCTCGACCTCCTACGCGATCGAGGCCTCACGCTCGGCTTGGCCGAATCGGTCACCGGTGGCCTTGTCGCGGCCCGTCTCACCGCAGTGGCGGGCGCGAGCAGGGTTTTGCGGGGCGGCGTTGTTTCCTACGCCAGCGACGTGAAGTTCGACCTGCTCGGCGTTACGCCCGGCCCGGTCGTCACGACCGCGGCTGCCGCGGAGATGGCCGTCGGCGCGGCGCGGGTGCTGGGTGCCGATGTCGGTCTCGCCCTCACTGGCGTGGCCGGCCCCGACGAGCAGGATGGCCAGCCGGTCGGCACCTTGCACGTCGGTCTGGTGATCAACGGCAACGTCACAACCGCGTCGTTTCGCCTGCCCGGTCAACGTGAACAGATGCGCCAGTTCTCCGTCATCAACAGCCTCGACGTGCTTCGCCGGGCGCTGCTGGCCCTTTGAGGTTACGGGCGAGACACGAACCAGCCGCTCACGTCCACAATGGCGTCGGTGGTGCCTGATCGGTTGAGGATGTCATTGCTCATGCTCGGCTTGCCCACCGATGCGATCACGAGGTTCGCGGTCGGTTCCCCCTGATGCAGGTTGACGTTGCTGAACGGCTGCCCGTTGCCCTTCGCTCCGGGCTCGCTCGGCGCAACACGCAGGTCGGTGTCACCGCTTGCGTTCACACCCGTGAGCGTGAAGGCAAGCGCGGTGGCGCTTGACGGCAATCCCTTCACCGCCAGGGAGACCGGGTCGGTGGTCAACTGCCCGCGCGAGCCCACACCTGAACGGGTGTCCATGACGCGCACGGGCTCAACGGCTGGCACGTACAGGTCGCCTCGGTCACCCAGTATGAATCCGAACACATCGGCGATCAGGTGGGTATCACCGGTCGAGTTGTAGAAGCGAACGACGTTGCCGATGCCCAGCGGCACGATGGCGAGGTTGGCGGTGTCCTGCTTCGGCCGCACGTTGACGGTGCTCGTCTTAGGGCGACCAACATCGGGGGCCGCGCCGTTGGCTGCGTAGGCGGTGAGGAAGGTCGGCTGAGTGGCACCTGTCGCGGTGACGTTCATGACGACGGCGGTTGCGTTCGGCGGTACGCCGGTGAGCGGAAGGTCAAGCACGGTGTTTGGGCCGATGGGTGCGCTGGCCGCCGCGTTGGCCATACCCAGACCGATGCGCGTGTCGAGCACACGGCTGGGAGTGCGAGCCTCGAAACCACCTTTTACGGTTGGACTGCCGAACCCGACCACGTCGGCAATCAGGTTGGCTTCGCCATTTTCGTTGGCGATGCGAACCGACCCATCGTCACCGATGCGGGCCAGAACCAGCGCGGCTCGCACATCACCCGCGTGGGCATTGAGGTTTGACGCGGTCGGTACGGGTTGCGGGCCACTCGGGCTGACCGTGAGGAATGTTGCCACGCTCGGCTGATCGATCGTGACGTTCAACGCCACCACGGTTGCGTCGGCGGGCACGCCGGCTTCACCGCGAACCTTGAGTGTGGTGACCGACTTGGGGCCAACCTTCTTTGCCGGCGCACCGATACCCTCGCGGGTGTCGAGGATGCGCTTGGGCGCAGTCACGGCCAGACCGACCGGAGCAGTCCCGGTGACGCTCGGCGCTTCGGTCGGGTCGAGCAGCCACGGGTCGGTGCCCATCACGATCTTGGGCGATTGCGTGGGATCGATCCATTTCAGAATGCGGGTCAGGTCGCCCTCATTGATGGCCACGCACCCCGAGGTCGGGTCGTTGCCGCCGACGTGCAGGAAAATGGCCGAACCATTACCGGGCACGACGGGCGAGCGGTTGTAGTTGATGACGGCGGCGTACCGGTAGGCAGTGGCGTACTTGTTGTCGGCGAGTCGTTCGCCGAACGTCTCGCGCCAGCGTCCGTTCGAGGGTCCGGCCTGACGCGTGTTGTACTGCGGTGAATCGGGGTCCGACACCCACCACGAGTTGAGGTCGGTCTTCGTATACGGCAGCCTCAAACCGTCAAGCGGTTTCTGACTGCCGAACGCCTCGGTGATGGTGAACACGCCCTGCGGTGTCGTGCCGTCTCCCTCCTTGTGCGAGGCGGAGAAACCGTTGCGACCGATCTTGGCCTTGATCGGCCCGACCACGGTCTTCCAGTTGGTGCCGTCGAACTCCTGAGCCTCGAGCGTGGCATCGTTGGTGTTGAAGTCCTTGGCTCGCACCACGATGACCTGACGGGCCGCTCCGGTGTCCTGCGCAAACGTGGCGACAGGCCGAGCTTTGGTGGACTTCACCCCGCCTCGGGTAAAGGCAAAGATGCCGGCCGCGATCATCACGGACGCCACCAGCACCGTCGTGAGTGTGGTCTTGAAAAGCGGAGCGAAGAACTTCTTCATGTGAGGCATCCCGTTCGGAGGGGAGGAAAACGGTGGCTCGTCACGAGTGGAACTCGTGCCATTCCATAGGAGCCTACGGTAGCTGCCAGAACCAACTCATAGGCGTAACCCTGCGCCGCCCTCTATCGTGGATATGAATGCCTTCGTAGCTCAGATGGATAGAGCAGGGAACTTCTAATTCCAAGGTCGCAGGTTCGAGTCCTGCCGAAGGCGCTTTTTGTGATGTGGACCGAGCACCACGCCGGGCGGCGGGTATCGGTCTCAGTCGGATGCACTCATATCGAATTGCCCGTGCCGGCGGCAGCGAAGTGCAGCTGATGGACCCGGGTTTCCGCCTTCAGGCTTATCGCTGCATCACAGTGCACCGCTACACGGCCACCGAGTGGAGACCGATCATGTTGCCCCCGGTGTCGGTGATGATCGAAAGGCCTGAGCCCTGTCGATATCCTCGACGTAAATGTCGAAGAGTGCTGCACCCGCAGCACCTTCAACCGGTCGTGCGGAGCGAACGGTGGTCGCCTTCAATGCCAGTTCCCTGAGGGTGGCCGGCGGCACGGCCTCGGTGTAGACCACCGACTCGACCGCCTTCGGGACAGCAGTCCTTCACCGGGTCGTACATACACTCCAGAGCGTAGGCGGCAGGAATCCGCGAACCGGGCGAACGATGCGAAGCTGGCGCGATGAGCATCGCAGTAGTGACTGGGGCTGGTTCGGGGATTGGGCGGGCGGTGGCTCTGCAACTGGCCAGCGACGGATTTGATGTGGTTCTGGCCGGACGTCGGGCCGACGCGCTCGACGAAACGGCCGGCCTCATCGGCGCCAGCGGTGCCGCCACAAAGCCACTGGTCGTCCCGACCGATGTTGCCGACGACACTTCAGTCCGCGCCTTGTTCGCTGCTGTCGAGGCCACGTTCGGTCGCGTCGATCTGTTGTTCAACAACGCCGGCACCGGTGCGCCGCCGGTGCCATTCGAAGACTTGACCGTCGCGCAATGGCAGGCCGTGGTCGACGTCAACCTGACGGGTTCGTTTCTCTGTGCCCAGGCTGCGGTCCGACTGATGAAACGACAGAACCCACCTGGTGGGAGGATCATTAACAACGGTTCCATCTCGGCGCACGCGCCCCGGCCGAACTCGGCCCCCTACACCGCCACGAAACATGCGATCACCGGGCTTACCAAAGCGATCGCGCTCGACGGTCGAGCGCACGGCATCGCGTGTGGGCAGATCGACATCGGCAATGCCGCCACGCCGATGACGCAGCGCATGGCCGCTGGCGTGCCCCAGGCTGATGGCTCGTTGCGGGCCGAGCCCACGTTCGATGTTGCCGACGTCGGCCGCGCCGTGAGCTACATGGCCGGGCTTCCTCTGGGCGCCAACGTGCTGTCGCTGACGGTGATGGCCACCGAGATGCCGTTCGTCGGACGGGGCTGACACGATGACCAATTCCACCAGCAACCGGACCGTTGGCGACGGGACGAACGACGACCGCAAGTACTGGAGCAGAGCGCGGGTCGAAGTGCGAGCTGCCGGTTTCGATCCCGACCGGACGGCCCGACACTCGGGCGGTCGTCACGATCGCTCACGCGGCCGACGAACGCCCATCGCTGCAACAACCGGGTGTCGACCATCGCCGATCTGCTCGTCGATCTCATCGCCGACCGTGGCGGCACACGGGCTGCTTGTTGGTGCGCCGGCAGTGTCCGACGCGCTCACTCAGGGCACGCCAACAGCCGGCTACAGCCTGGTGTCGCGCGATGTCGTCGCCGATTGTTTCGAGATCGGCCACCACGCTCATCATGGCGAGGCGATGATCGTCGTGTCCGGCTGCGACAAGACCGGAGCCGCCGCGCTCATGCCCCTTGCTCGCACGAACGCTTTCGGCCTCGTGCTGTATCCGGGAACAAGTTCGCCGGGTCGGGTCAGCTTCGAACCGTGGGCGGCGAAGGGAAACAACCTGACGGTCCTCGACTACCTGGAAGCGGGCGCGGCGCGCGAGGCGGGCCGGATCACCGCGGAGCAGTTCGCCGAGTTGGAAGCATCGGTGATGCCGGGCAGCGGAACGTGTGGCGCGATGTTCACGGCCAACACGATGAGCACGCTGGCCGAATCGATCGGAATGATGTTGCCGCACGGCGCGTCACATCCGGCCGACAATGGGGCCGCTGGCGATATCCACGACGATGTGCGGCGCCAAACTGTAGCATCGGTTGACGCGCTGTTCGCTCTCATCGACGCCGGCGTGCGTCCTCGCGACATCATGACCACCAAGGCGTTCGAGAACGCCATCACCACGCTGTACGCGATGGGTGGTTCCACGAATCTGTACTTGCACGTGCTCGCCGTCGCCCGCGAAGCCGGTGTGCCCTTGGACATCGACCGCATCCACGACATCGGCGCCCGCGTGCCGTTGATTGCCAATCTGCAGCCGCACGGGCCGTTCTCGATGGTTGCGCTTCACCAGATCGGGGGGTTGCCGGTCGTGATGCGCGAACTCCTCGATCATGGGTACCTTCACGGCGACGCACTGACCGTGACCGGCAAGACGGTGGCCGAGAATCTTGCCGCCGCACCAACACTTGCCGAGCTCGGCGATCAGGACATCATTCGACCCGTCACCCAACCAGTCGCGCCGGCCGGTCGCCACATCAGCGTGTTGCGCGGCAACCTGGCGCCGCAGAGCTGCGTGCTGAAGCTGTCGGGCAAGACGCTCGACCAGGGCCGGTTCCGCGGTCCCGCGCGCGTCTTCGAATCGGAGGAGACCGCGATGGCGGCGATTCGTTCGGGTGCGATCATCGCCGGCGATGTTGTGGTCGTTCGCAACGTCGGCCCTGTCGGCGGGCCGGGCATGCCGGAGATGGTGATGCTGACCGGGCAACTCCAAGGCAGGGGACTGGGCACCACCGTGGCGCTCATTACCGACGGCCGATTCTCGGGCGTATCGCACGGCGTTCTCATCGGCCACATCTCGCCCGAGGCTGCGCGTGGAGGCCCGCTCGCCGCCGTGCGCGAAGGAGACTGGATCGTGATCGACCCCGGCGAACGACGACTTGATGTCGAGGTGGACGACGACGAGATCGCCCTTCGGCTCGCCGACTGGCAGGCGCCCGACCTCTCCGCGCGTGTGCGACGCGGGTCGGTTCGCGACAAGTACGTCCGCCTCGTCTCCTCCGCCCACGAGGGTTGCGTGCTGTAGGTCCATCGCGCCGCGGACTCGGCTCAGCGGTCGCTCCGCATCGCCACAGCGCGCTCACTACCCGACAGGCTATTCGCACCAGGGTGCGTTCTGCGACGCGTGTAGGGTCCGTTGCGAGCCGGTTCAGACGTTTCTTGAGCCGACTCGATCTCCCATGCGAGATACCATTGGCGAATCGCCGCGGCTTGTCGCTTACCTAGGGTGCTCGCACCATTTTTCGTCGGGCTGACCTTCAGCGCGTGCTCGCCGTCGAACACCAACGCGATCACTCTGTCGCCCGAAGGAGTACCGACGGTCGTGAACTGCGGAACCTGGATCCGGGCAGTTGAGGCACGCGACGACAAGTCATCAACGCACCAACAGAACAGCCGACCACCATCGTCGTGCGGGCGACCGACCTGAGTGCAGGCATGGCCGTGACGAGCAGCGGTAGCAGTCTCGACTGCGGATAGCAACGCAGCCAGCGCCCGTACCGGGCCTAGCTGGAAGTCTCGACCGACACGGCGAGGGCCTGATGCGTGATGCCGCCGAACGCGGGCATCTCAGCGCTCTAGCTCGACGTGTCGTGTTGACCCATTCGATGTCAGCGCCTGACACTCCGGCCGATGACGAAGCCTTCACTGACACCTCAAGCGCCGGGCCTGGCAGCCCGTGACGACTCGGGAAGCTGCCCCGGAACGTCGTGTTCTGGCTGAGCCAGTTGTAGCCGGTGACCATATTGGATACCATATGGTCATGTCTAGACGAGAAGTCCTGGTCCAACTTGATGATGAACTGGTTGAACATCTCGACCGAATTGCCAAAGCACTCGACACAAACCGCTCAGAACTGCTTCGCCGCGGTGCGCAAGCGGTGATCGATGCTGATACCGAACGAGCCAACGACATCGAACTCATCGCGGCCTACAAGCGCCAACCGCCCGATGCAGTTCTCACTCGCTCCGCTGCTCGACTCGCGGCAAAAACCGCGCCAGCGTGGTAGCTCGCAACGACATTTTTTGGGCCGATCTCGGCGGGCCCGCCGGACGGCGGCCGGTCTGCATTCTCACCCGCGATGCCGCAATATCTGTTCGTAACGCAGTGACCTGCGCCCCGATTACACGCACCATTCGTGGTATCAAGTCGGAGGTCGAAATCGGCCCCGACGAAGGGCTTCCAGAAACCTGTGTGATCAACTGTGACAGCGTGCTTACTGTGCCTCTTGAAGACCTAGACGAACTCCGGGTAGGTCGTCTCGACGAAATCAAACGCTCACTGCTCGACCGAGCGCTTCGGTATGCCCTGGACATCGTCTACTGAGCCGGTGCCCTTCGAGGTGTACGAGCCTGGCGCGTACTTGCACGGGACGAAGGCGGACCTCGCCGTGGGCGAGATGTTGGTCTGTGGCCGAGAGTCGAACTTCGAACAGGGCCGGGTGATGAACTACGTCTACTTCACTGCGACGCTCGACGCCGCGACGTGGGGCGCCGAGCTCGCTTCTGGTGAAGGCCCCGGGCGAATCTACGTCGTGGAGCCGATGGGCGAGTTTGAAGACGACCCAAATGTGACGAACAAGAAGTTCCCTGGGAATCCAACACAGTCATTCCGTAGTCGCGCACCGCTGCGCGTCGTCGGTGAGCTTGTCGAGTGGGTGGGTCATTCGCCGGAGAAACTGTGGGCGATGCGCGATGCCATCCAACGAATCGGAACAGGGCAGATCGACGACTGAGCCTTGACGTGGGCACGCACCTGGGCTGCGCGCATGAACGACCAGCATCGAGCAAGACTTGCAACCATGAAGCTCATCGTCTTCGGCACCGATCTACCCGGACGGACGTTCTGCGATCCTGACGGCACACAACTCGGCAACGTCCATGTCGGCTTGCAGATCCGCACCGAAGCCGAACATCTCGTGCGCGGTGACGCCACCGATGCCCGCTGGGAACTCGAGATCGCTACCGCCATCGACAGGGACGGCGAGCTCGACTTTCGAGGGCACGCCGTCCACGGCAAACGCGGTGACCGATTCATCTATCTCGCCTGGGGCAACGTCGACGATGCCGGCAGGTTCCAGATGTTCCGGCGGGCCAAGCTGATGCTCAACCGCGTCGATCCGGGCGTGATGCGTGATGCCACCGAACGCGGGCACCTCAGCGCTCGAGTCCGACTCACCGACGACCACGGCGGACCCCGATGCGCCCGCGTTGATCCGCGGGCGATCACCTGGAACGTGGACTGACGGTGAGTGTGGTCAACAATTCAAGGTTAGGTATTTACCTCAGCATCGCGTTGGCGTATACCTCGCACAAGAGCGGACGCACCCGCACCTATCAACTTGCGCCGGGAGCGTTGCAGCTCGCGTGGGCGTGGCTGGCTGAGTTTCGTAACCACTGGGAACGCAGGCTCGACCAGCTCGACCATCTGTTGATCACGACCAACCACACACAAGGAGCATCATGAGCCATTTCACCCCAAACCCTGCCCTCGACCTGGTGCTCGAGCGCACCATCGCCGTGCCGCCCGAACGGGTATGGGCAGCATGGACCCAGCCGGAACTATTGATGCAGTGGTTCACACCAGCACCGTGGAAAACCGTCGCGGTCGACGTCGACCTTCGACCCGGTGGCCGCTGCATCACGACGATGGAATCTCCCGAAGGTGACCGGTACCCGAACGCCGGCTGCTATCTCCAGGTGGAACCGAACCGACTCCTTGTGTTCACCAGCGTGATGGCCGAGGACTTCCGCCCAGTCGCCCCGAGCAATGGCGCTGGCGACCTCGCATTCACCGCACGTATCGAGATCGAGGCGTCGCCCGATGGCGGCGCCAACTACCGAGCAATCGCGATGCACGCCCACGAGGACGCCTGCAAGCATCACGCCGATATGGGTTTCGCCGAAGGGTGGGGAGCAGCCCTCGACCAACTCGTCACGCTCATGACTTCTCCCGGTACAGCGTGAAACTCCGACAGATCACCGCTCAGTCCGAGTGACTGCCATTGCTCGTTGCGGGTTGCTACACGTTCGTATAGCATCATGCTATGCAACTGAACGTGCGAAACCTAGATGAGGCTGTGGCCACGCGGCTTGCTCAGCAGGCCGAGGCTGAGGGGGTCTCGGTCAGTGAGTGGGTACGACAGAGCCTTGATCGGGTGGCCTCGCTGGCGTCGCCCGCTGAGCTGCTTGCCCGGCGCAACGCCAATCTCGGCTCGGCGATGTCGGCCGACGACTTTGATCGCTACTACACCGAGCGACTCCGTCGGCGGCCTGCTTGATCGTCGTAGCCGACCTCGGCGCATTGCTTCGGTGGGTCGGATTCGTCAATGGTCCACCGCCCTCAGCTGATGTCATTGTCGCTCCCGATGCGCTCATGGCTGAGGTTGTGCGGTTCCTGCGCATCAAGCACGATGGTCGAGTGGGTGCCATGCTGTCGGACATCGCCGAGGTACAGATTGCGGTGCTGAACTGGTACTCATCCAACACGATGGCGGCGCAACTCGTGCACCTTTCATCGCGTGCCGACCCCGATATCGACGTCTCACTCCTGAGCCCGGTCGCCCTTGCCTCGACGTTGGAGATTCCGCTCGTCACGACGAATCGGGATCTTGCCGATCTTGCCGTCGGCCTGGTCACCGTCACCCTGCTCTCGGCTCGCTGAACGACCAGCACCCGGTTAGCGGGCCAGCCGGAGGCCGCCGACACACCACCGGGCTGATGTGGGAAAGAAGTTGCGATAGGTGCGGCGGGCGTGGCCGGGGGAGGTGGCCCAGCTGCTGCCCCGGAGAACTTCTTGGTTCACCATGAACTTGCCGTTGTATTCGCCGACAGCACCCTCGGCGATCTCGAAGCCCGGGTACGCCACATAGGGGCTTGCGGTCCACTGCCACACGTTGCCGTACCAACCGCTTGTGTCATCCGCTGGCGTCGGCGCGGCGGCCTCCCACTCTGCTTCGGTCGGCAAGCGACATCCGGCCCAACGAGCGTAGGCATCGGCTTCAAACCAGCTCACATGCTCGACCGGTTGCTGCGGCTCGACGGGAGTTCTCCCGCTCAGCGAGAACTTGGTGAAGCCGACGGCGTCACGCTGCCAGTACAGCGGCGCTGACCACTGGTTCGCTTGCATCGTGGCCCACCCCTCCGACATCCAGAGGTCAGCGTGTTGGTAGCCACCGTCTTCGATGAACGCCATCCAGTCACCGTTGGTGACGAGTGACGACGAGATCTGAAACGGCTGTAAGAAAACCTCGTGACGCGGGCCTTCGTTGTCGAACGAAAACCCGTGGCCGTCGTGACCGATGTGGGTCACGCCGCCTGCGACTCCTCGCCACTCGAACAGGTCCGAGACTGCCAGTGGAACGAGGGTCGAGTCATAGATCGGGTCGGTCGGGTTGCGCGACAGCAGGTGCAGCGCATCCATCAAGATCAACTCCTGGTGTTGCTGCTCGTGATGAAGACCGAGCTCGATCAAACCAGCGACCGGGTCGTCCACGCCTCGTGCCAGCAACGACAGCATCGCTCCGTCCACGTGCTTTCGATACGAGCCGACCTCAGCCGTGTTGGGACGGGTAATAAGCCCCCGTTCCGATCGCAGATGACGGGGACCGACCGCCTCGTAGTACGAGTTGAAGAGGTAGCAGAAGTGGTCGTCAAACGGTCGATAGCTGGCCACGGTTGGCTGTAGAATGAACGTCTCGAAAAACCATGTCGTGTGAGCTCGATGCCATTTCGTCGGGCTGGCATCGGGCATCGACTGCACGGTCTGGTCTTCGGGCGAGAGGGGCGCCGTGAGGCGATCGGTCAGCTCTCGAACATCGCAATAGAGCAGCGTCATGTCATCGTCCCCTTCGTCGAAAGTGAGAGTCCGAAGTCGTTTGCATCATCCGCCCACCGGGCCGCGAGGTCAAGCCCCGCTGCCTCGATTTCACGACGTACCTTGTCGGGACGGAATTTGGCACTGATCTCGGTGAGAAGTTCCTCGCCGTCGTCAAAGGTGAGGGACAAGCCCAAATCGGCGATCGTTACCCGTTGCGCACCCATCGACTGCAGCCGCATCTCGATCCATTCCTCCGACTCGTTGAACCGAGCCACATGCGTGAAGCGGCTGAGGTCGAAGTCGGCGCCCAGTTCCCGGTTGAGTCGTCGAAGTACGTTGAGATTGAATGCCGCGGTCACGCCCGCTTCATCGTCGTAGGCGCGCACCAGCCGACCACGATCCTTTACAAGATCGGTGCCGAGCAGCTGCGCATCACCAGGCATCATGTTGTCGCTCAACTCGGCCAGCATGGCTGCTCGTTCGGGTGACCGCAGGTTGCCGATGGTGCCGCCGAGGGCGCGCAACAAGACCCGAGTTTTGTCACACGTTCCCGACCCCAATTCGATCACGGTGTCGGCTGCGCTGATGCGAGCGATATCGGCAGCGTGGGCCTCATTGCGTAGGCCATCGGCGAGCTCGTCTTCGCCGAGATAGACGCGGATGCTGGACGTGGTGCTTGACGCTGACCTCGACAACGCGTCCAGGTTTTCGGGCAGGATGTGACCCATGACCGCACTGCGCACCGTTGGAGTCCCCAAGGAAGTCAAGACCGCCGAACACCGGGTCGCGATGACGCCCGATGGGGTGCGTGAGTTCGAACGCCATGGCATCGAGGTGTTCGTGGAAACCCATGCGGGCGAGGGCGCCAGCATTTCCGACGCCGACTACGCCGCGGCCGGTGCCACCATCGTGCCGACGGCAGGGGATGCGTGGGCCCAGCAGATGGTTGTGAAGGTCAAGGAGCCCAAGGCCGAGGAGTTCGGCTTCCTTCGCGCTGACCTCACCCTGTTCACGTACCTGCACCTCGCCGCATACCCTGAGGTGGCGAGGGCATTGATCGCGGCGGGCACGACGGGCATTGCGTACGAGACGGTGCAGCTCGACACCGGCGCCCTGCCACTGCTCGCGCCGATGAGTGAAGTCGCGGGGCGACTCGCTCCGCAGATGGGCGCGCACTACCTCGAACGTCACAACGGCGGGCGGGGCGTGTTGATGGGTGGTGCACCTGGCGTGCGTCCGGCCAAGGTCGTCGTACTCGGTGCGGGCAACGTCGGCTGGAACTCGGCGTGGATCGCGGCGGGTATGGAAGCGGAGGTCGTGTTGTTCGACAAGAACCTCGATCGGCTGCGTTGGGTCGATCAGATCCAGAAGGGGCGCATCGTCACCCTTGCTTCCAACCGTGGCGCGATCGAACGCAACTTGGCTGACGCCGACCTCGTGATCGGGGCGGTGTTGGTCGCAGGTGGCCGGGCACCCGTCGTGGTGACCGAAGACATGGTCCGAAACATGAAGCCGGGCGCCGTCATCGTCGACGTTGCCATTGACCAGGGTGGCTGCATCGAGACCATCCATGAGACGACACACACCGACCCTGTCTACACGCTGCACGGAGTGCTTCACTACGGCGTGGGCAACATGCCCGGCGCGGTACCGCACACCAGCACCTACGCGCTCACAAACGCCACGCTGCCTTATCAACTCGAAGTAGCTGTTCACGGGCCCGCAGGAGCTATCCACCGCGACGCAGCGCTGGTGCACGGCTTCAACACCATCGCCGGTCAGGTGACGAACGCTCCGGTAGCAGAAGCGTTGTCGATGGACTACGCCGACCCGTTGGCTCTTCTGGGCGCATCCTCGTAGTCGCTCGGCTCCAAGCGAACGGCGTGATCCAGTGGGGCGGGCACCCGGGCGCCGGTCGGGCGAGGTTGACCCACACGGCCAGCCACCACACGAGCCGGATTGCCGACGACGGTCGTGTTGTCGGCAACATCGTGCTCGACCACTGCGCCGGCACCAATCGTGCTCCACTCGCCAACGCGCACCCCGGCGGCGATGATCGCACGCGCCCCAACATGGCTTCCCGCGCCCACAATGACCCGTTCGCCCAGAGCCGCTTGCGGCGAGACATGAGAGAAGTCGCCCAATATGCAGTCGCCACCAACAGCCGCCATGGTGTTCACGATCACGTGCCGCCCAACTGTAGTTCCCGGCAGCACGATTGCGCCGTGAAGGATGATGCTCCCTTCGCCGAGCGTGACATCGGGGGCGACGATTGCCTTCGGGTGTCGGGCCGTCGCGAACGTTACGGGCAGCATTGCGGCAATATCGGCGCGCGCTGCGTTGTGGCCGACGCACACGATGACCGGTGCACTCGACGGGTCGAACGATGTATGTCCGACCAGACTCAGGCCTGGCCGAACTTTCAGCCCGGCAAAGAATCGGTCACCACGTCGGTCGTCAAAGACGGCGTGAACGAGATCGCCGCTTGCGACAAGGGCGTCCAGCACGACGTTCGCGTGTCCACCGGTCCCGTAGAGAGACACATATTTCCGCACTGCCTACCAGCTCCTTGCCCGCTCCGCCACAACCAGTGTGCCATGCTGCGCGCACAAACCGGTGTCGATCCGGTGGGTCGAATGGCGTATTGTGCGGCGCTCAGAACCCCCTGATCCGCCCTTGGAGGTCCCGTTGGCCCACGTTCGCTTTGATGGCCGCCTGCTGTTTCTCGGCTGCGGTTCCGTTACTCAATGCACCCTGCCGCTTGTACTCGACAGTATTGCTCTCGAACCAAGCCAGATCACCGTTTTCGACATGGTGGACAACCGCCATCGCATCGCCGGTCCACTCGCTCAGGGCGTTCACTATGTGCAAGGCCAAATCACGCCGGACAACCTCGACAGCACCCTGTCAGGCTTGGTCGGCGAGGGCGACATCTGCCTTGATTTGGCATGGAACATCGACTGCGAAACCATGCTCGAGTGGTGCCGTAGTCATGGTGTTCGCTACCTAAATACTTCGGTCGAAGTGTGGGATCCCTACGAAGACTCGGGCCAGGTGCATCCGCTCGACCGCACGCTCTACGTGCGTCACATGGCCATGCGCCGAATGTTCGCTCGATGGGGTGACAATAAGGGTCCGTCGGCGGTGGTGGAGCACGGCGCAAACCCCGGCCTGGTGTCGCACCTCACCAAAGAAGCGTTGGGCCAGATCGCGACGCGGGCACTGCACGACGGCCTGCTCGGGAAGCGCGTCGCCGCAGTGGAAACCGCGCTGGCGGATGGTGCGTACAACTCGCTGGCGCACGCGCTCGACGTGAAGGTCATTCACATCGCCGAGCGTGATACGCAGATCACTTCCGTGCCGAAGAAGGTGGACGAGTTCGTCAACACGTGGTCGGTGGACGGGCTGTATGAAGAAGGCGTGGCACCGGCGGAGCTGGGCTGGGGCACGCACGAACGCTTCATGCCACCGGGCGCGTTTCAGCACGCCGGCCACGGTCCGGGCAACCAGATCGCACTGGCCGAGATGGGGTGCAAGGTGAAGGTGCGCAGCCGGGTGCCGAGCGGTGAGATCGTGGGCATGGTCATTCGACACGGTGAAGCGTTCACCATCTCCGATCACCTCACCGTGTGGGACGACGGCCAGGCCGTGTACCGCCCCACGGTCCATTACGCGTACTGCCCGGCTGACGTGGCGATCGCGTCCATGCACGAGCTTGAGATGCGCCAGTTCGTGATGCAGCCCGAGAAGCGTATTCTGAACGACGAGATCGATTCGGGTATCGACGAACTGGGTGTGCTGCTCATGGGTCACCCCTACAAGAGTTGGTGGAACGGAAGCCTGCTCTCCATCGATCAAGCCCGAGCACTGATACCGGGCCAGAGTGCCACCACGGTGCAGGTCGGGTCTTCGGTGTTGGGTGCCGTGGTCTGGATGATCCGCCATCCAAACGAAGGCGTCCGGGTGCCCGATGAGCTCCCCTGGGAGGAAGTACTCGACGTGGCTCGGCCCTACTGGGGCCCGCTGTGGTCGGGCCCGATTGACTGGGATCCACTGCAGAATCGGTTCGACATTTTCGGCCGCTACGCCCAGCGAAACCAGGACTTAACCGACCCCTGGCAGTTCATCAACTTCCTGGTTTGAGGCTTCCTTTCGAAAAGATGGCCCTTTTCCGGTACCCTTACCGCGCCCGTACCTGGTCCGCTCGCTTGTGAGTGAACTGCGACAACCCCCGTTGGAGAGCCGTGAAGTTTAAGAAGGGTGACACCGTCATCTATCCGCAGCATGGCGCTTGTCTGGTGCAAGGCACCGAGAAGAAGGCCATGTTTGGTGAGACGAAGGAGTATCTCATCCTTCGCTCCATCATCGGCGAGATGACGCTTTCGGTCCCGCTCGACTCCGTTGACCAGGTCGGCGTGCGCCCGCCGGTCAACTCCGACGAACTCGAAGACCTCGTTGCGGTGCTGTCAAAGCCCGACCCGCGTGTGCCGTCCAACTGGTCCCGTCGTTTCAAGAACCACCAGGAAAAGCTGAAGTCAGGTGACGTCTACCAGGTGGCCGAAGTGGTGCGAAATCTCGCAGCGCGCAACCGTGACGCGGCACTGTCAGCCGCGGAGCGCACCATGTACGAGCGTGCCCGCATCAACCTGATCTCCGAGATCGCGCCCGCGCTCAAGGTGTCCACCGACGACGCTGAGACCTTCCTCGACGAAGCGCTCGCGAAGGGCGTGCTGCGCGACCCCGACGATAAGAAGAAGAAGGCGTAAGCCTCAGAGACAACGTCTCCGGCGGTCACACGAGGAGATCGTGGCGCAGTCGTGCGGGGATGTCGGTAGCCAGACCGTGACTGAGGAGAAACGTCTCCGTCCCGCCGTGCAGGTCAATCTCATCGAGCGCGGCAGCAAGCGCAGCGCTGTTTGCCTCGAAGAGCGCGACAACCTCATTGATGTCGACACCTTGTGCCGCGAGCACGGGTTTCATCGCGGCGATTCGGTGCACGGCCCGGTAGGGGTTCGTGAGGAGGTAGTCGCCCATGACCGTTGCGTCCGGCACGCCAAGCAGACGGAGGAGCAGGGCGGCTGTGAGCCCCGTCCGGTCCTTGCCTGCGGTGCAGTGAAAGAGCACTGGCAGTCGCTCGGCATCGGCGATCACGCGCAGAGTTTCAACGACGAGCCCAACGCCGTCGACCACCATCTTTCGATAATCCGCAGCCGCATCCTCGACCGAATAGGCCCGGAGCCCGCCCGATTGGATGAGCTCCATAAACACGGACTGATCGGCGGCCTCCATGCCATCCGGGTGGGCGTGCACCGTCGTCACCTCGGTCGGGCCACGACTCGGCTGGCGCTCACGTTCGACGGGGAACCGGAGATCGACGATCGTGCGGATGCCGAGCGACGTCATGCTGTCCCGTCCCTGGTCGGTGACCGTGTTCAGGTGATCCGATCGGAAGATGTGGCCCCGTTTGACCGTTCGGCCATCGGCCGATCGGTAACCGCCGAGCTCTCGGAAGTTCAGCGTTCCGTCGATGTCGATTCGCCCACCGGGCTCGCCGGGTTCCGGTAGGACAGAGTGGTCATGAACGCTCACTCAGCCATGATGGCACGCTCCCAGCCGTCGATGCCCGCCCACCAACTCAGCCAGAGTTCTCTCCCAACCCCGGCCAGGAGGTGGCTAGGGGGCCTTCGCCTCGGTCATGGCGTCGAGGAGTTTGAGGAGGGCTTGCTCAACCACTTCGCTGGGTGCGGGGTGGATGTAGACGACGTCGTGGGCCATCTGGTCGATGGTGTTGCCGAGGTACATGCCCTGCACCAACAACGACACGAGGGTGGCCGAGTGGGATCCGATGATGTGAGCGCCAAGCAGCAGGCCGGTGGCCGGGTCGCCGATGAGCTTGGCGAAGCTGGTGGTGTCCTCCAACGCCCAACCCCAGGCCGCCCCGGCGTAGTCGTGGGTGATGGCAACGTAGGGCTTGCCGGTCGCAAGAGCATCGGCCTCGGTCATACCGACCGATCCCACCTGCGGATTGGTGAACACCGTGTGCGGCGCCGGGCGATGTTCGAACGACCGCAGGTCGCCGGGATGCAACAAGTTGTGCTGGACGACTCGGGCCTCACCGTTGGCCATGTGTTTGAGCTGATGGCGACCGTTCAGGTCGCCGAGCGCCCAAATGTCATCGACGTTGGTGCGTCCGTGATCGTCCACCAGAATGGCGCCGGACGGATCCACATGGAGCCCCGTGCGTTCGGGCGACAGCAGCTCACCGTTCGGGATACGTCCGGTAGCGACGAGAACCACGTCGCCGGTCACCGTGTTGGGCGAGCCGTTTTGGGTGAAGTGCACGGTGAGGTCGCCCTCGTTGCCGGTGACCTCGTTGAGGGTGGCACCGCCGAACACGTTGTAGCGGTGCGACGCTATCTCGGTGTAGCGCGTACTGATGTCCTGATCCTCGTGGCGCAGCAGGTGCTGACCGCGATTGATGATGGTTACCTTGGCCCCGAGGCCGCCGAACATATGCGCCATTTCCGCGGCGATGAATCCGCCACCCAAGATGATGATGTGTTCGGGGAACGTCGCCAGGCGCATGACGTCGTCACTGGTGTGGAACGGCACCACCGGTCCGAACGCGGCATCAAGTCCGGGGATGCTCGGGATCATCGAACGGGCACCGGCGGCCAGGACGAAACGGTCGGCCGTGAAGCGTTCTTCGTCGACCTCCATCTCCTTCGGTCCGACGAAGCGTCCCTCTCCGCCGTACACGGTGACGTTACTGAGGCTGCGGCGGTACTTTTCACCACCAGCGGCGATGGGGTCGATGCGCCCGAAGACTCGCTCGACGATGGCTGGCCAATCAACAAGCTGCACCGAGCTCTGTACGCCAAAGCGGTCGCTGTGCCGTGCCTCGTGTGCAAGGTCGGCGGGGTGAATCAGCATCTTGGTCGGGATACAACCCTTGTTCAGACACGTACCGCCGAACACGTCTTTTTCCACAATGGCGATCTTCCAATCATCCATCTCCGGCCCAATCAAGCTGTTCCCGCTGCCCGCACCGACAATCACCAAGTCGTAATGAGTCATAGAAGCAAGAGGTTAGGGGGTCAGTGCAGCTTTGACTCCGGCGGCGAGGCGGTCGACGTCTTCAACGGTCGTGTCGAAGCTGGCCATCCAGCGGACCTGGTTGATGGCAGGGTCCCAGGTGTAGAACGGCGACCACGCTTGGAGTTGGTCGATCACGTCCGCCCGCAGGATCGGGAACATGCCGTTTACGACGGGTGCGGCTGCGAACGTGACACCATCGAGATCCTTCGTTGCGTTATAGAGACGCACCGCCATGTCGTTGGCGTGCCGTGCGTTCCGGAGCCAGAGGTCATCGGTGAACAACGCGTTGAATTGGGCTGCGATGTAGCGGCACTTCGACGGCAACTGCATGGCCTGCTTGCGAACGAAGCGGGCGTTGCGAGCCAGGGAACTATTGAGGAAGACAACGGCCTCGCCGTACATCATGCCGTTCTTGGTGCCACCAAACGACAGCACGTCAACACCAGCGTCGATGGTGAACGAGCGCAGGTCACCGACGGCAATCGTGGCGTTGGCGATGCGTGCACCGTCCATGTGCAGGTACATGCCGTAGCGGTGGGCGAGGTCAGCGAGGGCTGCAACTTCGGCGGGGGAATAGAGCGTGCCCAACTCGGTTGACTGAGTGAGGGAGATCACCTTCGGCTGCACATGGTGGTGATCGCCAAGCACGTGCAACATCGGTTCGATCTGTTCCGGTGTCAGTTTGGCGTCAGTAGTTGCAAGATCAACCAGTTTTGTTCCGGCAAACTTTTCGGGGGCGCCGCCTTCGTCAACGTTGATATGGGCGACGTCGCTACAGATGACGGCTTCACTTGCATGGAGCATGGTGGCCAGCCCAACCACGTTTGCCCCCGTGCCGCCCCACACCAACACGCTCTCCACGGGCGCGCCGAACAGCTCTCGTAGATGGGCCTCGCACTCGGCCGTGTGGGTGTCGTTACCGTACGCAATCTGATGCCCGACGTTGGCGTCGACCAACGCCTGCATCACCGCAGGGTGCACCGTGGCGGTGTTGTCACTGGCAAAGTTCTGTGCGGGAGCAATCGGTAAGGCGGCAGGCATGTACAGGAGTTTGGCCTAGCCAGACTCGTTCGTGCGCTTTCTGCCGTCTGTCACGCAACAGCCCGGCCGTTGCCGGCCGGGCTGTTTGTTGGAGCGGGTGACCAGAATCGAACTGGCGTAGCCGACTTGGAAGGACGGTGCTCTACCACTGAGCTACACCCGCAGAACATATGCAGGATAGCGGCCCGCCTGAGGAAACGCCCGTCCATTGCAGCTGCTTCGGTACAGTCAGCCCTCGAATCTCAAAAGGAGCATCAATGGGCTTGTTGGACAACCTCACCAAGGGCAATCCGTTCGGCGACATCATGGAAGATGTGCAGCACGTCATAAAGTTCGTACGCGAACACGGTGATGACCTCGTCCGACTGGTGCAGAACACGCCGAAGCTGCTGGGCGAAGCGGGTGACGGGCTGGTCACCGCGGCTAGCGCAGCGACGAATGCCTCTGGCTTTCTGAGCGGTGGCGATTCGCCGATCCACTCCCTTGTAGATGTTGCCTCTGATGCGCTCGATACGTGCCGCCAGGAACTGCATGACGCCGTTGAAATGGTCACTCGCTTGGCCGGGATTGTGCACGGACTGCATGCTGGTGCGGCGGGGGAGTTGACCGAACACGCCACCAAGCTCGGCGGTGTTGCCGACGGTCTCGGCAGCGTCGCCACCCAGTTCCGCTTGGTTGGCGAGCGGCTCAATTCCACCGGCGAAGACCTCGCCAAGATGGGCAACCACCTCCACTCGACGGGCAGCAAACTCGCCGAGTTCGGCCCCACCGTCGCAACGTCGTAAAACGCTGCTACGTGGCGAACCGTTCGCCCACGACCCAGCGGCGCGAGCCGTTCGCGGCGAGCAGGCGCGCCGCCTGCATCCCGGGGAAGTGACAAGGCAGCACAACGGTGCCCGGCAGCTCAGCATCACGGAGCAACGCTTGCCGGGTGCGAACGGCCAGCTCGGCATCGACATCGAACACAAACTGCCACTCGGATTCGGTGAGTTGGGCAGGGCAGTGCAGGGCATCGCCGAGCACGATCAGGCGCTCGGTTCCGGTTGCGATCACCGTGCTGGTGTGACCCGGGGTGTGGCCGGGTGTCGACCGAGTGGTGACGCCCGGCAGTATGGCGACGCCATCGCCGTCTATGAGCTCCACCTGGTTCTCGACGGTGCGCAAGCGAGCCGCACGTTTGCGACCGCCGCTGGCTTCCTCCACGAAGTACTCCCAGTCGGCAGCGCCAATGCGAATTGTTGCTCGGGGAAACATGGAAGCCCCGTCTCGTTCGAGCCACCCCATATGATCACTGTGCAGATGTGACACGACGATCACGTCGATGTCTTCGGGCGTCGCACCGGCGACGGCGAGGCTGTGCAGCAACTGACCCCCGTCGAACATGTCATCCCGAACATCACCTACACCAGCGTCGAGAAGCAGCAGTTTGTCGCCCACGCGCACCAGGAATGCCCCGACCGGCACAACGAGTCGATTCGCCTCGTCAACGAGGTGGCGGTGAGAAGTCCAGTCACTACCCGCCCACATGTCGGTCGTGAGTACCGCGGTGCCGTCGTAGATGGGATGGACGACGATGTCGCCGACACGGATTGCCTCCAGCTTTGTCACCTCTGAGTCAGTTTCCGATCCGGCCGAACTGTGGCGGTCGACGCTCGAGGAATGACGACACACCTTCAGCGAAGTCGGGCCGACCGAAGCTTTCCCGCATGAGGGCCGCGGCCTCGCGTTCGGCGGCTCCGAGGCCTTCGTGCAGATGCTGGTAGACCTGACGCTTCATGATGGCCATCGAGGTCGGTGAGCACTTCTCGGCGAGGTCGGTGATGTAGGCCGTCGCAGCGGGCAGAAGTTCGGCGGGTTCGAACAGTCGATCGGCGAGCCCCATCTGAAACGCTTCGGTGCCGCCGACTAAGCGGGACGACAGCATGATGTCGAGCGCCTTCGACGGCCCCAAAACCTTCGGAAGCAGCCAGCTCGAGCCCCACTCGGCGATGAGACCGCGATGTGAAAAGGCCATCGTGATCTTTGCGGCGGTCGAGATGAAGCGAAGGTCGCACGACAGCACAAGCGGCACGGCCATTCCGGCGACCGCGCCGTTGATCGCAGCGATGATCGGCTTCGGCACCGACAGCAGTGACGTGTAGAGGCCACGGAAGTCGTCACCCCACGTCGCGTCGCCGGCGAGCTCTACCGGTTCGGGTTCACCCCGTCTTCCCGCGCTGATGCCGCTGAGCATCTTGAGGTCAGCGCCAGCGCAGAACCCGCGACCTTCGCCCGTGATCACAATGCCGACGACCGCCCGATCGTCAGTGGCGCGGCGCAATGCGTCAAACACCTCGGCAGCCATCTGGTCGGTCCATGCGTTGAGCGCGTCGGGACGGTTCAGCGAGAT
This sequence comes from uncultured Acidimicrobiales bacterium, assembly GCA_963791625.1. Lineage (GTDB taxonomy): Bacteria > Actinomycetota > Acidimicrobiia > Acidimicrobiales > Ilumatobacteraceae > JANMCE01. Next base: position 1,890,823 of record CAWBTA010000006.1, on the reverse strand, counting down.
GGTGGCTACCGGGTCGGCAACGCTGTAGATGATCTGCTCGTACGTGGTCATCGGGCCGAGCGTAGCGAGTTACGCGCGCGCTTCGGCTTGGCCTATAGGGTTCGGCATGCTCCTGACCTCGCTGTCGATGGATCCACTGGACTTCACGGCCCGCACCGGATGGGCCGCCACGCCACAGGGTCTGTGCCAGGGCGACGTCTGCATACCGGCACCGGGTGCGATCAAGTCCGACGGCACGCTCGACGCAACGGTGATCTCGGAGCGTCTCCGCATGCCGCTCGTACAGGACGAGGCGCACGGGTTGTGGGCGCTCGGACCGGCCAGCGGTGGCAAGGCGCTCACCACGGTGGTCGCCCCCGACCCGGTGTTGAAAGATCGGAACGGAGATTCGTTTTTGTTGTCGTCGCTACGAGGGCGGCGAGTCATCATGGTGGCGTGGGCCAGTTGGTGAGGCTGTCGCACCAGCCTGCCCGTGTGGCAGGCGCTGCATACCGAACTTGAGCCGCTCGGCATTACCGTGGTCACTGTTGCCCTCGATATCGATCCGGCCCATGCCACACCGTGGATCGATGCCGCGGCGCCAACCCATCCGTCATTGATCGATACCGGCCACATCACCAACGATCTGTTCGGCTTCGTGAACGTTCCGATGTCGGTGTGGATCAACGAAGACGGCATGATCGTCCGACCGGCCGAACTTGCGTTGCTAGAAGCTCGGGTGCCAAGAGCGCTCCCGCCCGGCATGCCCGAGCGCATCGTGAACATGATGGCCGAGGTCAACAAGCTGCCCGACGTGTCCGCCGCCTATCGCGCCATGGTCAATGACTGGGCCGCGAAGGGATCAGCCAGCGAGTTCGTCCTGTCACCCGACGAAGTCATCGACCGCAGCCGGTCCTACCCGATCGAGCACGCCCGGGCCGCGGCGTGCTTCGAGCTTGGCCAGCACCTCTGGCGCTCCGTCGGTAATGAAGCCGCGGTGCCGTGGTGGCGCGAGGCGCATCGCCTGAACCCCGACAACTGGACGTACAAGCGTCAGGCCTGGACGCTGGTCACCACGCCCGAAGGCGCCGACGCCCCCGACCTGCTCCAAGGCCCGAACGACATCTACGAAGGTAACTGGCTCGACGACGTCCTGGCCGCAGGCGGCGGCGAAAAGTATTACGGCTGAGAGGTTTCAGTGATCCTGATGTTGTCCTACGACATCAGGATCACAAACCTGCCTCACGCCCCGAACATGGTGAGCCATTGCTCTTTCGATGTCGGGCGGTAGACGTAGTTCGACTGTTTCACGGTCGACATCGGCAGGTGGGCGTGGGGCGGGGAGTAGTTGTGGCCCGGGTACAGCACGGTGTCATCGGGCAGGCTTGCGAGGCGGGTGAGACTGTCGTACATGGCCGCTGGTCCGAGCCCGGAAAGTCGGTGCGTCCGCAACCATCGAGAAACAGCGTGTCGCCCGCTACCAGCCGCCCGTCGACCAGGAAGCACTGGCTCCCCGGCGTGTGTCCGGGAGTGTGGAGTAGTTGGATGGGAATGTGGCCCACCATCACGGTGTCGCCCGAGGCGTGCAATGCAAGGTCCTTGTCCGATACCCCCGTCACCTTCTTCACGAACTCGGCTTCCTCGGACTGCACGTGGATCTTCACGCCTACTCGTTCGAGAAGCGTCGTGATGCCTTGGATGCGGTAACCCATCATGGAGCCGCCCACGTGATCGGCGTGATAGTGGGTGGCCAGCACGCCGGTCACTCGCAGTCCGTCGGCCTCCACCACATCGGCCAACGCGTTCACGTCGTAGGCCGGGTCCACCAGCACGCACTCACCGGTGGTTCGGTCGCCAATGGCGTAGGCGAAGTTCGCCATCTGCCCGGCCAGCTGATCGGCCACGGCGAAGTCCCGCCCGGAGAGAAGCTGACGGAAGTAGAGCTGATCGGTCATAAACCTGATCGTAGAAGGTTGGTCGGGGTGGGGAGACTCGAACTCCCGGCCTCTGCGTCCCAAACGCAGCGCGCTACCAACTGCGCCACACCCCGAAGGTGCTGGTGAAGCCTAACCGTTCACACGGCCGCGCCGCGGAGAGGTTTAGGCCGGGTGGTTTAGTACGTGCGGGCCGCCTTGGCCAGGCGCTTGGCCGCACGGCCGATGGGCGAGAGCTGCCGACCATCAAGATCGCCGACTTCCATGTCGTTGGCGAAGATGACCCGGTATCGCAGCCAGTTGAAGCCATTCGACAAGATGACCTTGCCCTCGGTCCCGACCGGTACGCCCTCGATCTCGGCGGTGGAGACGACCTTGTCCCCGTTACGCAGCTCAAGCTGGTCGGCGTGAGGTTTGGCGAGGCTGTGGGCTTTCCAGATCGGCATACGCAACCAGTGTGCCAGATCCGCCCCGCTCGACCAGAAGTTCATGCGACAAAACCGGACGTCTGGCGACCGGTTTTGTCGCAACGTCGCCGAAAGTCCTGGCCGGTTGCCCCGGATGACGGGGGTTACCGGTACTATTCCCATCTCCGTATGCAAAGTTCTGTCGAAACCCTCGAGGGTAACCAAGTCAAGCTCTCCGTCGTCGTTGACGAGGCCGAGTTCGAATCCGATATCAATGCCGCGTTCCGCAAGATCGCGAAGGAAGTCCGGCTGCCCGGTTTCCGTCCCGGCAAGGCGCCCCGCGCCGTGCTTGAGGCGCGCATCGGCATAGCGCCTGCCCGTGAGCAGGCGTTGCGCGATGGCATTCCGCAGTACCTGGCCAAGGCGGTGCGCGAGCACAACGTCGACATCATTGACACGCCGGCGGTCGACATCACCTCTGGTGAAGAGTCGGGTCCGGTCGGCTTCGATGCCACCATCGCCATCCGCCCGCGCATCATGGTGCCGGGCTACAGCGGCCTGCGCGTCGAGCTTCCGGCTGCCACGCCGACCCCCGAAGAGATCAATGCGCCGATCGAGGCCGAGCTTCGCCGGAGCGGCAAGCTCGAAGCAGTCGAGCGCCCCGCGGTCATTGGCGACTACGTCACCGTTGACCTTTCGGCTGAGCGTGACGGCGAGCCGGTGCCCGGGCTCAACACCGAAGACTGGCAGTACGAAATCGGCAAGGGTTGGGTGGCTGACACGTTTGACCAAGAGCTGATCGGCAGTGAGGTTGATGATCACCTCGAGTTCTCCGCCACGCCGAGTGGAACCGACTTTGAGGCTGACTTCGAGGTCACCGTGAAGAAGGTCGAAGAACTGACGCTTCCCGAACTAACCGACGCATGGGTGGATGAGAATGTCGGCGAGTTCGACACGGTCGAGGCCTGGAAGGCCTCCATCAGCGAGCGCCTCACCAACGTGCGCCACAACCAGCTTCGCCAAATGGCCGTTGACCGCACCACCCAAGCACTGGCCGATCTGGTGGAAGAGGACGTCCCCGACTCACTCGTCAACCAGGAGTTGCAGAGCCGGGCCCAGAACTTCGTCATGCAGTTGCAAGCGCAAGGAATTTCCCTTGAGCAGTACCTCATGATGACCGGCCAGGATCAGGGCATGCTCACCGAGAACCTTCGGGATGCTTCGGTTCGTGGCGTCAAGATCGACCTCGCCCTGCGGGCTGTTGCCGATGCCGAGAACATCGAGGTGGACAGCGACGACCTTGAGGCCGAGTACAGCCGCATCGCCATCGAGGTGCGTCAGAAGCCCGTCGCTGTTCGCAAGGCGTACGAGAAGAACGATGCCGTCGCCGATCTGAGCGCAGATCTTCGCAAGCGCAAGGCGTTGGACGTTCTGCTCGATAGAGTCGAGATCGTCGACCCAGAGGGGCACGCAATCGACCGTTCGATTGTGTTCCCGGGTCAAGGCGGCGAGGAGGCCGAAACCGAATGAAGATCTCCAACATTGTGTACGAGCCGTCTGTTATCGAGCAGACCAGCCGGGGCGAGCGTGGTTCGGGCCTGTTCAGCAAGTTGCTGCGCGACAACATCATCTTCATCGGCTCACCGATCGACGAGATGCTGGCCAATGTGGTGTGTGCCCAGTTGCTGCATCTTGAGTCGGAGAATCCCGACAAGGACATCAACATCTACATCAACAGCCCCGGCGGCGACATCACCGCGCTTTTCGCCATCTACGACACCATGCGGTTCATCAAGAACGACATTGCCACCATTTGTTACGGCCAGGCCGCCTCGGCCGCAGCGGTGCTTTTGGCTTCGGGAACGGCTGGCAAGCGCATGGCGCTGCCGCACGGTCGGGTGCTCCTTCACCAGCCCTACGGTCAAACTGGCTACGCTCAGGTATCCGATCTTGAACTTGCGGCCAAGGAGATCCTTCGCATGCGTGAGCTGTTGGAAACCATCCTGGCGCAACACACCGGCCAACCGGTCGAGCGGATTCACTCCGACACCGACCGAGATTTCGTGATGTCCGCCGAAGAGGCCAAGGCGTATGGGATTATCGACGACGTCATCAGCTCGCGTAACGCTGCTGACGCAACAGGTCCGATCAGGTAGGGAGACGGCGCAACATGGCGAAATTCGGGGACACTGGCGAGCTGCTCAAATGCAGCTTTTGCGGAAAATCTCAGAAGCAGGTCAAGAAGCTCATCGCCGGACCTGGCGTCTACATCTGCGACGAATGCATTGATTTATGCAATGAGATCATCGAAGAGGAGCTGTCGGAAACCTCCGACCTCAAGTTCGATGAACTGCCCAAGCCCCGCGAGATTTTCTCGTTCCTGAACGACTACGTCGTCGGCCAGGATGGCGCCAAACGCGTCCTGTCGGTTGCGGTCTACAACCACTACAAGCGCATCCAGTACCAGAACGCCAGTGCCGGCCCCGGCCGTCACGACGATGTCGAACTGGCCAAGAGCAACATCATGCTGCTCGGCCCCACCGGCTGCGGTAAGACCCACCTGGCCCAAACGCTGGCCCGCATGCTCAACGTTCCGTTCGCGGTTGCCGATGCCACCGCGCTCACCGAAGCGGGTTACGTCGGTGAAGACGTCGAGAACATCCTGCTCAAGCTCATTCAGGCTGCCGACTACGACGTGAAGAAGGCCGAGAGCGGCATCATCTACATCGATGAGATCGACAAGATCGCTCGCAAGAGCGAGAACCCGTCGATCACCCGTGACGTGTCCGGCGAAGGGGTGCAGCAGGCACTCTTGAAGATTCTCGAAGGCACCACGGCATCGGTACCGCCGCAAGGTGGACGCAAGCATCCGCACCAAGAGTTCATCCAGATCGACACCACCAACATTTTGTTCATCTGCGGTGGCGCGTTCGCCGGTCTCGAAAAGATCATCGAGAACCGGGTCGGTCACAAGGGCGTCGGCTTCGCCGCCCAGATCCGTTCAAAGCAGGATCGCAACACGGGCCAACTCTTCGCCGAAGTGCTGCCCGAAGACCTGCTCAAGTTCGGTCTCATCCCCGAGTTCGTCGGCCGCCTGCCGGTCATCGCAGCGGTGCAAAACCTCGATCAGGAAGCGCTCATCAAGATTCTGGTTGAGCCGAAGAACGCCCTGGTCAAGCAGTACCAGAAGTTCTTCGAGTTCGAAGATGTCGAGCTTGACTTCACCACTGACGCACTCGAAGCCATTGCCGACCTGGCCTTGCTTCGTGGCACCGGTGCCCGCGGTCTGCGCGCCATCCTCGAAGAAGTGCTGCTCGGCATCATGTACGACCTGCCCGGCCGCACCGATATCTCCAAGTGCGTCATCGACGGCGAGACAGTTCGTACCAAGGCCAACCCCACGCTGATCCCGCGTGAAATCGGCCGGGTCAGCCGCCCCCGCCGCGCTGCATCGTAAGACCTGCTTCGCTTCTCGCTACCGCTCGCGGCGCTCATTCTCGCTTCGCTCGGCAATCGTGCAAGCGCCAGACAAGGTCCGGGTAGCTGTCGCTCCCGCTCGCATTGCTCGATCACCCCTAGGCTGAGCAGACCATGGAGTACTCCGAAGCTCTCGCTTATATAGACGCGCATACGAACTACGAAAAGACCGGGCGTATCGAGTCGCCGTCGCTCGATAACATGCAGCGGCTCATGGCCTACCTCGGTGACCCGCAGCTGGCCTACCCCGTCATTCACATCACCGGTACCAATGGCAAGGGCTCGACGGCGCAGATGATCTCGCAGCTGTTGGTCGCTCACGGACTCACCGTCGGCACCATGACCAGTCCGCACCTCGAACGCATCAACGAGCGGATGTCGTTGAACGGCGAATCGATCGAGGATCAAGACTTTGCTGATCAGGTCGCGGCCATCGCCGACATCGAAGTGCTGGCCGGCGTGAGCCCCACGTTCTTCGAGTTGGTGACGGCTTCTGCGTTCCGCTGGTTCGCCGATGTGGCCGTCGACGTCGCGGTGATCGAGGTCGGCATGCTCGGCCGTTGGGACGCCACGAACGTTGTTGACGCGCAGGTAGCGGTGGTCACCAACGTCGGCATGGATCATGCCCAGTTCGCCGGCCCGACGCTGCTCGATATCGCGCGCGAAAAGGCCGGCATCATCAAACCCGGCAGTACGCTCGTGCTCGGCGAAACAACGCCGGAACTCGCCGCCATTTTCAAGGCAGAGGGCGCCGAGAAAATCATCGAGCGCGACGTCGACTTCGCGTGCGTGCGAAACGAGCTGGCCCTCAAAGGACGTCTGTGCGACTTCCGTACTCCGTACGCGGCATACGGCGATGTGTTCATCCCGCTGCACGGTCAGCATCAGGGTGACAACGCAGCCCTCGCCCTGGCGGCAGTAGAAGCCTTCTTCGAGGCACCCGTTCAGGAGGACGTCCTGAACGAGGGCTTCGCGAGCGTGCGCTGGCCGGGCCGGTTCGAAGTGCTCGGACACCAGCCACTCGTCATCATCGACGGGGCCCATAACCCGCACGGCGCCGACGCGTGCGCGGCCGTGTTCGCTGAGGATTTCGATCCGGCCGGACAACGCATCATGGTGGTCGGCTTTCTCAGTAGCCAGGACCCGTCCGCCATGCTCGCCGCATTGCGAGCCGATGAAGCCGACCGGGTCATCTGCTGCACCCCACCGAGCCCCCGCGCTGTTTCGGCCAAGGACACGGCCGAGGCCGCTCGACGGCTGGGATGCGACAACGTGGAAGTGGTGGAACGGGTTGATCGAGCCTGTGACCGCGCCCTGCTGAACGCCCGCAGCGACGACGCCGTTCTGGTGACCGGTAGCCTCTATCTGGTGGGTGAAGCACGCCAGCATCTGAAGAAAGCCCTGCCGTAACATGCCTCGGTTGGCTCGCTACCGCTCGCGCAACGCTCGGACTCGCTTCGCTCGGACAATGCTCGAGCGCCTTGGATACTTTCGGATTCACGTTCGGGTGCTGTTAGCGCCTAGCCTGGCAAGCCGTTATGTCAGACCGTACTTTTGTCATCATCAAGCCCGACGCTGTTGAGCGTGGGATCGCCGGCGAGATCATCGCCCGTTTCGAAAAGAAGGGTCTCAAGATCATCGGTCTGGAATACCGCCAGCTCGATGAGAAGATCCTCGCCAAGCACTACGCCGAGCACAAGGGCAAGGGCTTCTACGCCGAACTCGTTGCCTTCATGAGCCGCAGCCCAGCTATCACTATGGTGCTCGAAGGCCCGAAGGACACGTGGTCGGCGGTTCGCACCATGATGGGTGCCACCAATCCAATGGCCGCTGCCCCTGGAACCATCCGTGGTGACTTCGGTACGCTGTTCACCGAGAACCAGGTACACGGCTCGGACGGTCCCGAGTCAGCAGCCCGCGAAATCAAGATCTTCTTTCCCAAGCTCGCCAAGTAGGGCGTGCGGATCTGCGGGGATCCACGTCCGCTATCGTTGGCCCCGACCCTGCCGCACGAAGGGCACAATTTCTCATGGCTGGTAATTTCGGACTCTCTCGCGACCTCGCAGTCGATTTAGGGACGGCAAACACCCTCATCTACGCGCGCGGGCAGGGCATCATCCTGAACGAGCCTTCGGTTGTTGCTGTCAACGTCCGTGACGGCAAGCCGCTTGCGGTTGGCCTGGAGGCCAAGCGCATGATGGGCCGTACCCCTGGCCATATCCAGGCTATTCGCCCGCTGAAGGACGGCGTCATTGCCGACTTTGAGATCTGCGAGAAGATGCTTCGGTTCTTCATTCAAAAGGTGCACCGCAGCAAGTTCGCCAAGCCGCGCATGGTCATCTGCGTTCCCGCCGGCATCACGCCGGTCGAGCGCCGCGCCGTGCGTGACGCAGCCGAGTTCGCCGGCGCCCGCAAACCCGCCTACATCATTGAAGAGCCCATGGCTGCGGCCATCGGTGCCGGCCTGCCGGTACAGGATCCCGCTGGCAACATGATCGTCGACATCGGCGGTGGCACCACCGAAGTGGCCGTCATTTCCCTCGGTGGCATCGTGGTCAGCCAGAGCGTCCGCGTGGCCGGCGATGAGCTGGACGAAGCCGTCATGAACTACATCAAGAAGGAATACTCCGTCGCTCTTGGCGAGCAGTCATGCGAAGAGTTGAAGGTAGCGATGGGTTCGGCCTGGCCACTCGAAGATGAACTTATGGCCGAGATTCGTGGGCGAGATCTGGTGTCGGGTCTGCCGAAGACCATCACGGTCACGTCGGAGGAAATTCGTGAGGCGCTCGAAGAGCCGATTTCCGCCATCATCGATGCCGTCAAGGCCACGCTCGACCGCACGCCTCCCGAACTCGCAGCCGACATTATGGAGCAGGGCATCATGGTGACCGGTGGGGGAGCGCTGCTGCGTGGCCTGGCTGAGCGACTCGAGCACGAGACGGGCATGCCCATTCACATCGCCGACAACCCGTTGCTCTCGGTCGTCATCGGCTCGGGCATGGCCCTCGACAACATCGACGCGCTTACCAAGGCGGGCCTCTTCCAGACGTCCTTCCCGGACGCCTGAGTCCGGCCAGCTCCGGGTACATCATGCCCCTCCCAATTCGCGGCGCATCCCGTGGACGCGTGGTGTTCGTCCTTCTCTTGCTGTCGGTCACGCTTATCACCATTTCGGTACGTGGCAACGCGACCCTTGAGGGTGCCCGCAGCACCAGCCGTGACTGGTTCTCGCCGGTGCGCGATGCCTTTGGGAAAGTGTTCCATCCATTCGAGAACGTGTGGCACGGTGTGCGTGACTACGACAAGCTCCGTCAGGACTACCTCGCGCTGAAAGATCAGGTCTCCCGCAACGAAGGGGTATCTATCGAGGCCGAGACGCAGGTAAAGGAGCTCAACGAACTGCGGGCCCAGTTCGGTCTGCTGCCGTGTTCGGCCATCCCGAAGAAGCTTGCCGAGGTGGTGGGCCGCCCGGCCACCAACTATGAGTCGTCGGTCGAAATCAACAAGGGCAGTGACGACGGGCTGGTCACGGGCATGCCTGCGGTCACACCTGCCGGGCTGGTTGGGCGCGTTGGTCAAGTCTCATCGACGCACGCGTTCGTCCAGCTGCTGTACGACCCGACGGTGCATTTCTCGGTGAACATTCTCGGCACCGCCAACACCAGCAAGACACCACAGGAGATACTGGACGCCTCGGCGTCGGCCGGCGGTGGCATCGCTACCACATCAACAACGGTTGCCGGTGACGCCCCGACCACGACAACAGCTTCCCAGGAGGGCGATGGTACTCCGGGGCCCACCACGACGGTTGCGCCGACGACGACCGTGCCGCCCACGACGACCACGACGATTCTTGTCGCCACCGAACTGGGTGACCTTCATGGCAACGGGCGCGGAAAGCCCATCACGGTCGACTTCTTGCGAGGCGTGCAGAACGTGCGAGTCGGTGACCCCGTTGTGACCGCAGGAAACGATTCGAGCCTGGCGCCGCCGTGTATCCCTATCGGCCGGGTGAAGTCGGTGTCGGCCAAGAAGGGCTCGAGTCAGCTTGAAGTCGTTGTTGAGCCCGTAGCGGATCTTGATCGACTCGGATTGGTCACCGTGGTTCTTTACAACCCCGCACGCCGTCCGCCGCCCCCCGCGCCCGCAACTCCCACCACTGCGCCTGCGCCCCCGGCAACGTCATCTCCACCGCCGACGTGACGCATGCTTGAGAGCCTGGCGGAGAGTTCACTGCTCCGCATCACACTTGTGCTCCTGACGGTCCTCGGGGTGCAGACGTCGTTCCTTTCCGAGGTGCGGCCCTTTGGCGGCCTCGTGGATATCGTGGCGGTCTTGGCCGCCGTAACGGGGCTTATCGCCGGGCCTCGACGCGGCGCGCGGGCGGGTTTCATGTTCGGTATCGGTTTCGACCTTCTGATCGCGACGCCCTTTGGCATCAAGGGTCTGGCTTATGGGCTGGCGGCATTCGCCGTCGGTCTCCTGCCCGACGAACCGATTTCCAATGTCCGCTTCCTGGTGCCGATGATCGCAGCCGGCGGAGCGGCACTCGCAGTGCTCGCCGAAGGGGTCGTTGCAGCAATTTTCGGTCGCGGCGAGGCGTTCTCCCGCGACCTCTTTGCGGCCATGATCGTGACCGCTGCAGTAGGGGCGCTGTTGGGGCCGGTTGCCAAACGGGCGGTGCGATGGGCCATGATGGGTGCTGATCGGGCCCGGTTCTAACGGCGTCAAACGGTCCCCATGATGTTGCGGCGGCGTCTCCACGGGGCAGAATGGGTAACAGCATGCGCGCAGAAACGAGTGGGATAAGGCTCAGCATCCTGGGCGTGACCGTCATCGGTCTCTTCGCAGCGCTCTTCAGCCGTCTGTGGTTCTTGCAGGTCGCCGCCGAACCGGGTCTGGAACGCATTGTGGCCAGCAATCGCATCCGGACCGTTCCGCTTCCACCGACCCGCGGTCGCATCCTTGATGAAAAGGGCCGCGTGCTGGCCGACAACCGCCAAGGCCTTTCGGTGGTCATCGATCGCAATGGCATACGCAACGACAAGAAGCGCTCTGCGATTTTCGAGAAGCTATCGGGCCCGCTGAACAAGACGATGGCCGACATGGAGGCTCGCTACAAAGACGTGCAGTACGACCCGCTGCTGCCACTGCCTCTGGCTGAGGACGTACCTGAGACGATGGCGATTTTTCTGCGCGAGCGCATCATCGATTACCCAGGCCTCGATGTTGTCGATTCGGGCCAGCGGTCCTATCGCTACTCGCCGGTGGCCAGCGCCATCGTTGGCTACATGGGAAAGATTCAGAAGGGATCGGAGAGCACTTACTCGAAAGAGAACGGGTATTCGCCCAACGACCTCGTCGGGATCTACGGCATCGAGAAGAGTTTCGAAAAAGAGCTGCGCGGCAAGCCGGGATCGCGTCGTGTGGAGATCGACTCGAACAACCGCGTTGTCCGCGTGCTCGACCAGATCGACCCCGAACCCGGCTACGACGTGCAACTCACCATCGACATCAAACAGCAGCAATACGTCGAGCAGATTCTGCAGGCGGAAATTTTGAAGCGTCGAACCGAACGGCCGCCGGGCCGGACCAATCCGATTGACGGCACGCGGGCGCCCGACGGTCCGCTGTTCAAGACGCCGGAGGGAGCGGTAGCGGTGCTCAGTACCGATGGTGATGTCGTGGCGCTGGCATCGAACCCGACTTTTGATAACCGATGGTACGACGGCACGACCGATGGCAAGGTGCTGCAAGACCTGTTTGGCTCGCACGACGAAGTAGATCCGACCACCCAAGACAAGATCGTGGTGCCGAACAACAATGCTCCGCTTGTCGATCGATCGATCTCCACCCAATATCAAATTGGCTCCACCATGAAGCTCTTTACGTCGGTGGCCGCAATTCGCAATGGTCTCCTTGATCCGTACCGGAAGTTCAACGACACCGGGAAGTGGGAGTTGCGCAAAGATCAGTGCAAGGTGGGTGAGCCCGGGGGCTGCAGCAAAGGCAACGCGGACGGGGCCGTCTACGGTGAGGTCAACCTGGCCGAGGCGCTTGCGATCTCAAGCGATGCCTACTTCTACACCCTGGGTGAATCTCTCTGGCTCGACACGCTGAAGGGTACGGACGCGCTACAGACTGAGCTCCGGAACTTCGGGATGGGTTCAAGACTCGGCATCGACCTCCCCAACGAAACGGCCGGGCTGATCCCCGATGCAGAGATCAAGAAAGCCCTGGCCAAGAAGGGGGTGATCGGCAAGTTCGAAGGCTCGCAGTACTTCACCGGAGACAACGTCCAGCTGTCCATTGGTCAGGGACTTCTCGGTGTGACACCGTTGCAACTCGCCAACGGTTATGCCACGTTCGCAAACGGCGGCACCCTCTACAAACCCCGTATCGCCAAAGCAATCTATGCCGCAGGCACGCCCGACCTTACCTTTGGCCTCGCCGATGTGGAACACGCCATCAAGGTCCGGGATGTACCGGTGGAAAAGCTCGGCGAAGTTGATCTCCCGGATGACATGACCGAGCCAATCAAGAAGGGCTTGCGGGGCGTACTTCGAGACGACAAAGTCAACGGTCAGCCCGCCACCGCGGCCGAGACGTTTAAGGACTGGAATTTTGAAGAGTTTCCCATTTGGGGGAAGACCGGTACAGCCCAGGCGGCAAACCAAAAGAGTGAGTTCGATAACTCGCTCTTCGCCAGTTTCGGCGGGCCGAAAGATGAGCCGCCGAAGTACGCGATAGCGTCCATTCTGAAGGAAGCCGGATTTGGTGGTCAGGCATCGGCACCCGTCGTGAAGTGCATCTGGACGGCGTTGATGGACGAGAAGAACATGCCAGAGCTCCTTCCGGTGATACCGCTCGATCGAGCCAATCCCGTGCCCCGTGCCGCTGCGGTTCCGCCGGACTTCGATGCCAGCTGCCTGAATGTCGACTTCAAGTCCAACCGGAGAGAAAACTGATGCTGCTCGACAGCGGTATGTCCCCTTCCATGTTGTCCAAGTCGAAGAGCCGCTCCGATTCGTCCGAGCCGTTCAGGCACATCGACTGGGTACTGATGCTCATCACCTCGGGCCTCGCCGGGATCGGCATTATCGCCGGTTGGAGTGAGCGCGTTGCGAAGGGCCTCGACCCGAAGTCGGGCATCAACCGGCAGGGCATAGCGGTCGCGATCGGCGCCCTCATCATGATGGCCATCATGTCTGTCGACTACCGGAAGCTGCGTCCGTACGCCATCTTCTTGTACTTCGGTACTGCCTCGTTGCTGGTTGCCGTCAGATTGGTGGGCGCCGAGGTCAATGGTGCTCGGGCCTGGTTCAATCTGGGCGCGTTCCAGCTGCAGCCCTCCGAGTTGGCCAAGGTCACGCTGGTGTTCATGCTGGCGGCCTACTGCTCCGACGATCGTGGTCAAAAGCTGCCCTACGACCGGTTCATCAAAGCGCTCATGATCCTGGGGCTTCCGCTGGTGTTGGTACTCGCGCAGCCCGACCTCGGCACCGCCTCGACGCTGGCGGCCATCACCATGGGCGTGCTGCTCGTCGCCAAAGCCCCGGCCAGACACATTATTCTGATCAGCGTCTTGTCACTGGCCAGCGCCTACGTGGTGTACAACAGCCCTGTACTGAAGCCTTATCAGAAGGATCGACTCACGACGTTCCTGCATCCGACGCTCAAGGTCATCGAGTTGAAGAACGCGGACGGCAGCCCGAAACTCAATGCCGATGGCACCGTCGCCAAGGTCAGCAACAAGGATCAGATTCAGCAGGTGAACTACGCCAAGCAGGCCATCACGCTTGGCCGGGCGACCGGCAAGGGGTTCGGCAAGGGCTTCAACACCAGCAGCGGCGACATACCCGAGCAACGAACCGACTTCATTTTCTCCGCCATTGCCGAACAGTTCGGCCTGATCGGCTCGGGAGTGTTACTTCTCTTGTACCTGATGCTGATCCTGCGATGTCTTCGTATTGCGCAGATCGCGCCGGATCACATGGGATCCCTTATCGCCGTCGGTGCCGCCACGCTTTTGGCGTGGCACGTGTTCGAAAATGTGGCCATGAACATGGGCATGATGCCGGTAACGGGCATCCCGCTGCCGATGGTGTCGTCGGGCGGATCGTCCACCATTGCCTTCATCGCGCTGCTCGGATTGGTACAAAACGTGCATATGCGGCGCTATTCGCCGTTGTAAAGGGCGGTTTTCTTCGACCAAACTGATTTCAGACGGTCGCGTTAGACTTCCGGGGTCATGTCGAACCTCTGGCCCGTTTTGGAACCACTTCTCGCCAAAGTGCAAAAACCCGCCCGATATATCGGTTGCGAGGACGGTTCGCAGCGCCCCGAGCACGGTCCAGACAAGGTCGCCTGGCTCCTGACCTACCCCGACACCTACGAAGTCGGCCTTCCCAACCAGGGTTTGCAGATCCTGTATGAACTGCTGAACGAGCGTGATGATGCCGTTGCCGAGCGCTCCTATGCGCCCTGGCACGACATGGAAGGACTCCTTCGTCAAAAGAACGTTCCGTTGTTCTCCGTCGATACCCACCGTTCCGCGGCCGAGTTCGACGTGTTGGCCTTCAACCTGTCGGCCGAACTCGTCTACACCAACCTGCTGAACTGCGTCGACCTGGCCGGTGTGCCGGTCCGCAACGACCAGCGCGGGCCCGAGCACCCCATTGTGATGGCGGGCGGTCACGCCACCTTTAACCCTGAACCGCTGGCCGAGTACGTCGACGTGTTCGTGATGGGCGATGGTGAAGAAGTCATTGCCGACATCACCGTGGTGTTGCGCGAGTGGAAGAAGTCGGGCCGCACGCCCGGTTCGCGTGAGAACGTGCTGCGCGAGTTGTCCCACATCATGGGTGTGTACGTGCCGTCGATGTACGACGTGGAGTACGACGGACAAGATCTGAAGTCGGTTATGCCGCGATACGCCGATGTGCCTGCGCAGGTGGAAAAGCGCACCATTGCCGACCTGGGGGCCTTCCCGTACCCGAAGAACCAGTTGGTGCCGCTCACGGAAGTCGTGCACGACCGGCTCAACGTCGAAGTGTTCCGCGGTTGCACCCGTGGCTGCCGGTTCTGCCAGGCGGGCATGATCACCCGCCCTGTGCGCGAACGTCCGGCTGAGCAGGTGCGCACCATGGTGCAGCAGGGACTGTTACGCACTGGCTACGACGAAGTAGCACTGACCTCACTGTCCACTGCCGACTTCTCGGGCATTGCCACCACCGTGTCCGACGCCATGGAAGACCCCACCGGCTGCGGCCAGATCAGCGTGTCGCTGCCGTCATTGCGGGTCGATGCGTTCACCGTTGGCGTGGCGGCGCAGGTGGCCAAGGCTCGGCGAAGCGGTCTCACCTTCGCGCCCGAAGCGGGCTCGTGGCGGCTGCGGCAGGTCATCAACAAGCTCATCACCGAGGAAGATCTCTACTCGGCCGTCGACTCCGCCTACGGCAACGGGTGGAGCCGTATGAAGCTCTACTTCCTCACCGGTCTGCCTACCGAGATGGACTCCGACACGCTCGGTATTGCCGATCTTGCCGCCAACTGTGCGGCCATCGGCAAGAAGCATTCCAACCGGGCGTCGGTAACGATCAGCCTCGGTGGTTTCGTGCCCAAGTCCCACACGCCGTTCCAGTGGTTCGGGCAGAACACCGAAACGGAACTGCGACGCAAGATCCAACTGCTCCGTGACGCCACTCAGAAGATGAAGGGCGTCACGCTCAAGTGGCACGACTCGCGCGCCTCGGTTGTCGAGGGTCTGGCCAGCCGTGGCGATCGTCGCATCGGCCGCGTCATTGAGCGCGTCTGGCGAGCCGGCGGCACCTTTCAAGAGTGGAGCGAGTGCTTCGAGATCGGTCGATGGGAAGAGGCGATGGCCGCCGAAGGCCTCGACTTCGCCTGGTATGTGCATCGGCATCGCGAAGAGACCGAGGTGTTGCCGTGGCAGCACATCTCGGCCGGACTGCACAAAGACTTCCTCTGGCAGGACTGGCAGGACGCGCTGGCCGAACACGGCGTGGAGGACTGCCGCTGGACACCGTGTTACGACTGCGGCGTCTGCACCGGCTACGGCATCGAGCATGTCGTGGCCTCACCGGTCCCGCCCGCGGGTGGCAGCCAGGGCACCGGTCAGGATCTGTCGGTTGGCCACGTGGTGCCGGTCAGCCTGGGGCTCCCTCGCCGTTCGGCCGAACCGGTTCCGGTTGGTGGTTCATAGCGTGAGCATGCGGGTACGCGTTCGGTTTTCCAAGACGGGCAAGGTTCGCTTCACGAGTCATCGTGATGTTGCCCGAATGTGGGAGCGCGCCCTGCGCCGGGCAAGCCTTCGGGTGATGTACACCGAAGGTTTCTCACCCCGGCCAAAGATGCACTTCGGGTTGGCGCTGTCGACCGGTCATGAGTCATTGGCCGAGTACATCGACATCGACATGGTCGAAGCCTTCGACATCTCCGATCTGCCGGCTCGGCTCACCCCCTGCCTGCCGATCGGGTTGGAAGCGACGGCAGCTGTCGTTATCGAACGGTCGGCACCATCCCTACAGGCCGACGTGACGTCGTGCTCGTGGGTGTTCGCCTTGCGCGGCGTTGCTGCCGGCGACCTTGAGGTATCCGTCCGGCGTCTGCTCGATGCCGATACGGTCATGCTCACGCGTTCGCGCAAAGGAATTGAGAGCCGGGATGATGTTCGCTCGGCAATCAAGCAGCTTTCCGTCCGAACCGATGAGGGTCACGTGCTCTTGGAGGCGGACATTGC
Organism: uncultured Acidimicrobiales bacterium; assembly: GCA_963791625.1. Classification (GTDB taxonomy): domain Bacteria; phylum Actinomycetota; class Acidimicrobiia; order Acidimicrobiales; family Ilumatobacteraceae; genus JANMCE01. Next base: position 1,874,264 of record CAWBTA010000006.1, on the reverse strand, counting down.
CACAGAAGGCCGTGGGTTGCGGCCGGTAGAACTCGTGCAGGTGCTTTTCCCCGAACTCGACGATGTCGAGGAACGGATTGGCAGAGTCCTGCGCACCCATCAATGGATCGAGGCCGACGGCGCCAGAGTGGAACCCCTCCCACTCGAGGCGACGACGGCGACGCACATCGAGGTGTGCGTATGAGGAGGAATCATGACCGAATCAGTCGCAGGCGGCGACCTGAACGCCCCCGCACCCGACATCGCGTCGAGCGGATCGTCCGACAGGCCAGCCGGAACCGAATCAGCAGCCGCAGCTGCTGCGCGTAAGCGTCGTCGAGGATCGCGCGGCGGTCGGGGTCGCACCCGACCGGCGGGCTCGTCGTCTGACGACGGCAACTTGCCCGAACTGCCCGACCCGCCAGGCGAAGGCCGAGTAGAGACCAACACCGCTGATACCCCTGCGCCGGCGCCCCGACGGCGCCCGCAGATCGGTGACACGCGGCCGTCGGCGGCTGCTGATGCTGCGCCGCCGGCCCCGTCGGCCGGCTCGCCGTCCTCGGGGAACAAGCGTCGTCGTGGCGGCCGTGGTCGTTCGGGCGCCGGTTCAGGCGCTCCGGCTGCGTCGGCCACCGGCGAGCCGCGTCAAACTCGCCCGCCCCGCGAGCCCGGGGCCAGGCAGCCGCAGCAGCGTAAGCGCACCCCGGCCGTTCCGGTCCAGGCCACCATGTCGGGCACCGCAATCGAACTCGACGAAGCGACGCTCGCCGCCCGGCGCGGCCAGTCGCGCAACGGCAAAGCGGTCGGCCGGTACCTCATGGCCGTGCACGTCACCGAAGGCGTCAAGCAAATTGCCGTGCTCGAAGGGCGCAGCCTGATCGAGCACTACGTGAGCCGCCCGTCCGACGACGTCAGCGAGATCCACGGCAACATCTACCTCGGCAAGGTCCAGAATGTCCTTCCGGGCATGGAGGCCGCGTTCGTCGATATCTCCACGCCCAAGAACGCAGTGCTCTACGCGGGTGACGTGTCAGCCGAGCTCGACGACGTTGATGGCCCCAAGATTGCCGCGTGGTGCCAAGCCCCGTATCGAGACGATGCTCAAGGCCAAGCAGATGATCGTGTGCCAGGTCACCAAGAACCCCATCGGGGCCAAGGGGGCTCGGCTCACCCAGGAGGTGTCCCTGCCCGGCCGCTTCGTGGTGCTGATCCCGAACTCCAAGACCTACGGCATCTCCAAGCGCCTGCCCGATGACGAACGTAAGCGACTACGTTCGATCCTCGACAAAGTCAAGCCCGAGCAGCACGGCGTCATCGTGCGTACCGCCGCCGAAGGCGTGGTGGAAGAAGAACTGCGCGCGGATGTGTTGCGTCTGCTCTCACAGTGGAACCAGATCGAGGCGTTGGCCAAGCAATCGAAATCACCGGCGCTGCTCTATCGCGAACCCGACATGGCCGTGCGCGTTATCCGTGAGGAATTCAACGCCAACTACCGCCAGATCATCATCGATGACAAGGCCCTGTTTGACGATGTCCGTGAGTACGTCGGCGCCATCAGCCCCGGGCTGGTCGACCGAGTGCAGTACTTCGACCCGAAGGTCGAGGGTCTTGCCCTGTTCGAGCACACCCATATCCATGAGCAGGTCCACAAGGCGCTCGACCGCAAGGTGTGGCTGCCGTCGGGCGGGTCACTCATCATCGAACACACCGAAGCGCTCACCGTCATCGACGTCAACACCGGCAAGAACGTTGGTTCCACCAGCCTTGAGGCCACTGTCCTGCAAAACAACCTTGAGGCTGCGGCCGAGGTCGCTCACCAGCTCCGCTTGCGGGATATCGGCGGCATCATCGTCATTGACTTCATCGATATGGAGATCAAGGAAAACCGCACCAAAGTGGTCAGCTCGTTCAAGCAGGCCCTGGCCCGGGACAAGACACGAACCCAAGTTTTCGACATCTCTGAGCTGGGCTTAGTTGAAATGACCCGCAAACGCATCGGTGAAGGATTGCTTACGTCCTACGCCGATCAATGTTCGGTGTGCTCGGGTCGGGGCTTGATCGTCGACCCCGCCCTGCTTTCGTGAGTTTCCTATCTCCCAACCAACCGACTAGGATCGTCAGGCTATGTACGCCGTAATCGCCACTGGTGGCAAACAAGAACGAGTCTCTGAGGGCCAGACCCTCAATGTCGAACTCCTCGGGGTCGAAGACGGAAGCACGGTCACTTTTGACACGCTGCTCGTCGTCGACGGTACCAAGGTGCTCGCCACCCCCGATCAGCTGAAGGGCGCTTCCGTTACCGGAAAAGTCATCGGCGAGGCCAAGGGCCCCAAGATCAACGGTTTCTCGTACAAGAACAAGTCCAACAACCGCAAGCGCTGGGGTCATCGCCAGCACTACAGCACCGTCGAGATCACCAAGATCTCCGTCGGCTGATCGAGGAGGCTGAAATGTCAAAAACCAAAGGTGGCGGATCAACCCGCAACGGTCGTGACTCCAATGCCCAGCGCCTCGGCGTCAAGGTGTTCGACGGCACAGCCATTCACGCCGGTACCATCCTGGTTCGCCAGCGTGGCACCCGGTTCCACCCGGGCCTCAACGTCGGCATCGGCAAGGACGACACCCTGTTCGCCTTGGCCCATGGCTCGGTGAAGTTTGGTGAGCGCAAGGGCCGCAAGGTCGTTGACGTGCTCGCTCCCGCTGCAGACTGAACACCGCACCACCTGAACACCCCAATATCTGAACGGCTTGATGCCCCGGCGCCGCTGGCCCGGGGCATCGTCGCGTCTCGGCTCAGGTCGTTGGTCGGGGCGAGAGGCCAAAGGTCCCGCCCCCTTCATGACCGAGTCCTCGGTTCCTCGTGCGGATTGAGACGTACCGTAACGGTAGAGGCCACAATCAGGAGGATGTTTCTATGAGTACCGCAACCATCCAAAGTCCCAGTTCGAGCAGCGTCATTGCACCCAAGAGCGTGGTGGCGGTTAGTCGGCGCGCGATCGACCGCGTGCTGATCGGCTTTGGTGCGCTGCTCACTGTCGTGCTGGCCGCCGCAGGAGGGTTGCTGACATGGGGACACAACTTCTCCGCTGACTACGTTCGCAGCGAGTTGGCGTCGCAGAACATCGCCTTCCCGGCCAAAGACGCGCTGGTCACAGAAGGCCGCAGCGATCTGTCCAAGTACGGCGGGGCCAAGGTGGACACCGGCAAGGAAGCCGAGGCCTACGCCAAGTACATCAACGGCCACCTCGCCAAGGTCGCCAACGGCTCGACATACGCTGACTTGGGCACGCCAGAACGAACCGCCAACGCAGACCTTCAGGCAGCCATTACCGCCAAGGCTCCGCAGTCGCAGATCGACACCTTGAAGGCAAAGGCCGACACCATCACCGGTCAGCGCAACACACTGTTCAAAGGTGAGACGTTGCGGGGCCTGCTGCTGACCGCCTTCGCCTGGTCGACCCTCGGCACCATCGCCGGTATCGCCTCGATTGTGTCGTTCGTAGCAGCCGCGGTGCTTGCGGTGTTGGTGATCCTAGGCTTCGTCCATCACGCTCGAACCCCAAGGGTAACGCTGTCGTAAGTATGCCCCGTTGATGCCCGGCCACCGCCCCGTGGCCGGGCATCGTCGCGTTCTGCGTCAGTGCAGCGGCACGACCCACAGCACTCTGGTTCCACCCTCGGGCGGGGCGATCAGGGTCATGGTTCCACCAAGGTTGCGGGCCCGATTCGTCATGTTCTCGATCCCGTTGCCGGGGCGGTGGTGGTCGTTGGTCCCCACGCCATCGTCAACCACATCGAGTGTCAGCACGTTGTGCGCCGCGCTGACCTCCACGTCCACCTTGCTTGCGTGGGCGTGGCGGGCAACATTCGACAGCGCCTCCCTCAGGGCGAGAACCAAATGTCCGGCCACCGCACCCGAGACCGCGGTTTCGACCGGGCCCTTGATAACGCAGACCGGATCGAAGCCAAGCGCACGGGACGACTCTGCGCACACCGTCATGATGTCGGCTCGCACACTGGTCTCACCGATGCGGCTCTGGTGCAACTGAAAGATCGCAGAACGAACCTGTCGAATAGTGACGTCGAGGTCATCGATGGTCTGCATCAGCCGTTCGACCACCTGAGGTTCCCGAGAAAGCTGCGCCGTTGACTGGAGCGACAGCCCCGCGGCAAAGACCCGTTGGATCACATCATCGTGCAGGTCGCGAGCGATGCGCTCACGCTCACCTAGCAGCGCAACTTCGCCGACGTGCTCATGGAGCCTCGCGTTCTCAATAGCCACGCCCGCCGCCGCTGCCAGGGCCACGACCAGCTCCTCGTCCACGTCGGTGAAGACCTCACCGTCGGCTTTGTCGGTGAGGTAGAGGTTGCCGAAGACTTCGTTTCTCAACAGGATCGGCACCCCGAGAAACGACGACATCGGCGGGTGGTTGGGTGGAAACCCGAAGCTGTCGGGGTGTTCCTGCAGGTCAGGCAATCGGACTGGCTTCGGATCCTTGATCAGCAATCCGAGAATGCCATGTCCCTCAGGGCGATTCCCGATAGCCGCCACACCTGCGGCGTCGATGCCGACGGTGATGAACTGGGCCAGCCGGGTGCCGGAGACGTCGAGAACGCCGAGCGCGCCGTAGCGGGCATCGACCAGTTCGGTAGCGGCCTCGATAATGCGCTGCAGCACAAGCGGAAGGCTGAGCTCTGAGCCCACGGCCATGACGGCATCAAGGAGTCGACGAAGCTGCTTTGCGCCGGCATGCTCGTAGCTCGTCATTGCGGGCGATGCTACTCACCCACTCGGTGTTTGCTCAGACTGTGTCGTTGGCCCCGCGCACGACCACCACAGGAACCGCCGCATGCTCAAGCACGCTGTTGACCGTGGAGCCCAGCAGCCCGGCTGCGATGGCGCCTCGGCCACGTGACCCCAGCACCAGCAGATCACCGTCCTGCACCGTTTCGAGCAGGCCACTCGCCGGGCCTTTCTCCACCAGGAGGCCACTGACGTTGGCACCGCATCTGTCGCGGGCGGTGGCGACGGCAGCCTCAAGTACGCAAGCTGCATCAACCTCACTGATGTCGCGACCCTGTGAGCGGTTGGGGTCGGTGCCGAGGTACGGGTAAAGCCAACTGTGGACGACGACCAGTTCGACCTGGTGGAGGTCGGCCTCATCTGACGCCCACTGGAGGGCATGCCCGGCGGCGGCAGACCCGTCGACGCCGACCACGATGCGATCAGGACGACCGCGGGTGGCGGCGCCTCGCACGATCACAACTGGGCAAGGACTGTGCCGGGCAGCCCATCGGGCCGTGCTGCCGAGGAAGAAGCCGGCCAGGCCGTCGTGGCTGGTTGACCCGACCACCAGCAGGCTGGTCGGGTCAAGGTCATGGGTCAGCCCGGTTCGGGCCGAACCCATCGTGACATCGAGGATGACCTTGAGGTCCGGATGCTTCCCGCTGATCGTCTTCGCCATGGCTTCTGCTGCGTCGGTGGCCTGCTGGACGAGGGAGTCCATGACCTCGGCGATCACGAACGGTCCGCCCGGTTCACCAGTGACGGGGATCTCGTACCGCGTGATGATGCGCAAACTGGTATCTCGGGCCTGCGCCTCGCTGGCCGCCCACAGCGCAGCCTCGTAGGAGGAAGCAGAACCATTGAAGCCAACCGCGATCTCGTTCGTCATGATCTCATGCTGGGCCGCGAGGCAGGGGGGAACCAGGGACTTTGGTCATGCCCGGAGCTGGCATGGGACCCTCGGCACTACAGGCCGCCGACGCCGCGTGGCAGTTGGTCAAGCGGCCAATCGAGTAACAGCACCGCCTGCTGACAGGCGTAGCGGTCGGTCATGCCGCCCACGTAACTGACCGCTGTGTGCACCAGCCCTTCCATCTCGGCCTGCCGACGCTGCGCGAGGGGAAGGTCGTCGGGTCGAGCAAGGTAGCGATCGACCAGAGCTCGGAGCACCGCAATGACGGACTTGGCCTGCTCGACCGAAGCCGGGCGAAGGTAGATCTGTTCGTAGTTGAACGCCCGGAACGCGGCGAGGGCATCGGCTTCCTCGGCGCCCATGCCTACCCGGCCGCTACGACCGGCGGCGTCAATCATGGAGCGCATGAACACCGAAATCTGAGTGCTTCGCCGAAGGCCGCACACATCGCGTACCGTTCCCGGCAGTTCGGACGCATGAACCAGACCGGTGCTCTCGGCGTCTTCGAAGTCATGGCAGACGTAGGCGATGCGGTCAGCCCAGGCCACGACCTCACCTTCCGGTGTGGCCGACGCCGGTCGTGACCAACTGTGGTTGCGAATGCCGTCAAGCGTTTCGCTACAAAGATTGAGTGGAGTCAAAACCACGTCGGCACCCCATACCGCATGGTCGTAGCCATCGGGAAGATAGGGCGAGAGCGCATCCTCGCTGGCATGACCGCCGGGCCCGTGACCGCAGTCATGGCCGAGAGCAATGGCCTCGGTCAGCGCGGCATTGAGCCCGAGGGCCTGGGCCACGCCGACCGCGACCTGGGCCACCTCAAGGGCATGGGTCAAACGGGTGCGTTGGTGATCGGCCGGAAACACGAAGACCTGGGTTTTGCCGCTCAGCCGTCGGAAGGCGCTGGCGTGCAGAATGCGATCCCGGTCCCGCTCGAAACACGTTCGCCACGGGTCAGGCTCCTCCTCCATGGCACGGTGGCCGGCGCCAATGGCCAGGGTTGCGCCGTCGGAGAGATGCACAGCCTCACGTTCCTCGCGCACCAGCCGCGAAACCGGAATGTGCTGTCCAGGCCCGGTTGTGGCACCGAAATGGGCGGTTCGGAGGTCGGCGTCGGTCGCATGACCGGCCATAGTGGAGGCCCATCGTTCCGTTCGGTCGGTCGGCTCGCTACTCACGAAGATGATCGTACAGAGGGGGTGTTACGGAGATCGGGCAGGGGATTCCCACCGCAGTCCAGCTAGCCTTGATGTCTCCTATGAGTGCTTTTGTTGACGAGGCCCAACTGAATGTTCGTGGCGGGGACGGTGGCGCTGGTTGCGTCGCGTTCCGTCGTGAAGGTCCTGAGGCCATGGGAGGACCCAACGGTGGCGACGGTGGCAGCGGCGGCAACATCTGGCTGGTAGCCGATCGCAATGCGGCCTCGCTCCTCCCGTTCCGGGATCACCCGCACCGTCGGGCCAAGGACGGCCTGAACGGCAAGGGTAAGGACATGCACGGCCGGGGTGGCGTTGACATGATGATCTCCGTGCCCGAGGGTACTCAGGTCTTCGACATGTACACCCACGAGCGTCTCGCCGACCTGGTTGCTCACGGTGATCGCTACCTGGCGGCCGAGGGTGGTCGTGGTGGGCGAGGGAACGCAAAGTTCCTGTCGAACAAACGCCGGGCCCCCAGCTTCGCCGAACAGGGTGAGTACGGCGTCGAGAAGTGGCTGAAGCTCGAACTCAAACTGATGGCCGACGTCGCTCTCGTGGGTTTCCCGAACGCGGGCAAGAGCACGTTCATCTCGGCGATCTCCGCCGCTCGACCGAAGATTGCCAACTACCCGTTCACCACGCTTGAGCCGCACCTTGGTGTGGTGCGTATCGATGACGCATCCGAGATGATCGTGGCCGACATCCCCGGGCTGATCGAGGGGGCCAGCGAGGGTCGGGGCCTCGGTCACCAGTTCCTTCGCCACATCGAGCGGGCGCGTGTGCTGTGCATCCTGCTCGACCTGGCTCCCGTCGATGGCGTCGGGCCCGACGAGCAGCTCAAGATTCTGCTGCACGAGCTGGAGGCCTACGAGCCCGAACTGATGGAACGCCCCCGTCTGATCGTCGGCACCAAAGCCGACGTGGCCGAGCTTGAGTTCGACGGTCTCACCATGTCGGCTGTCACCCATCAGGGCCTGCGTCCCGTCGTTGGTGGCCTGTTTGATCTGGTGAAGTTCGCCCGCAACCAGGAGCCCGAGCGGGACGCGTTCGTCATTCTGCGTCCAGAGCCCGAAGGCATCCGCGTCGAACGCATTGGCGAAGGCGAGTTCCGCGTGCTCGGTCGCACTGCCGAACGCGTTGTTGCCATTTCCGATACGACCTCGGCCGATGCGCTGGCCTACATCGACTACCGCTTCGAGAAGATCGGTGTCGGTCGGGCGCTGTCCATGGCAGGAGCCAAAGCAGGCGACGTCGTGTGGGTCAGTACGTTCAGTTTCGACTACGAACCTGACCTGTAGCCCGCCATGGCCATCATCGTTGCCAAGATTGGCTCGTCGTCGCTCACGAACGAACTCGGAGTCATCAACGAAGCTGCCATCGCCAAGCTGTGCGCCGAAGTCATCGCGCTGCGAGGCGAGGGGCACGACGTCGTGCTCGTCAGCTCGGGCGCCGTGGCCGCTGGCGTGGGCGCGCTCGGGATGGCGAAGCGGCCTACAGACATGGCAACCCTTCAGGCGCTATCGGCAGCGGGGCAGAGTCGACTCATGCAGGTGTACGACCGGGAGCTGAGCGCCGCCGGTTATGTGGCGGCCCAGGTGCTGCTCACGCCGTACGACTTCATGATTCGCCGCCAGTACCTGCACGCCCGCCAAACCGTCACTCGACTGCTCGAGCTTGGCTGCGTGCCGGTGATCAACGAGAACGACGCCATCGCCAACGACGAACTTCGTTTCGGTGACAACGATCGTCTGGCCGCGCTCGTCGGTCATCTGGTGGATGCCGACCTACTGGTGCTGCTTACCGACCTGGCCGGTCTGTTCACGGCCGACCCTCGCACCAACACTGACGCCACGCTCGTTGAGCGGGTTGCCGCAGATGACCCGGTGCTCGATGTGCGTGCCGGTGGCACCGGTTCCACGCGGGGCAGCGGCGGCATGGGCTCCAAGCTCACGGCTGCTCGTATCGCCTCATGGTCGGGCGTGCGAGCCGTTATCGCCCACGCCGATCGGGCCAACGTCCTGACCGACGCTGTGCACGGTACGGCCGGCGTCGGCACGGTGTTCGAAGCACACGATCGCCGCTTGTCGGCCCGCAAGCTGTGGATTGCGTTTGCGACCGCAAGCAAGGGCACCATCCTGGTCGACGAAGGCGCGCGGGTGGCCATACAGGACAAAGGACGATCGTTGCTCCCGGCCGGGGTGCTCGGGTGTTCTGGGGCATTTGAGGAAGATGACATCGTCGACATCGCCGGCCCGGATGGAACTGTGTTCGCGCGGGGCATGGTGACGATGAACGACGCGGCGTTGGAGCAGGCAAAGGGCCGGCGATCCGCAGATCTGCCGGCCCATCTTCCTGCCGAAGCCGTGCATCGCGACGACCTCGTCATCGTGCCGCGCTAGACAGTAAGAGCGACGCTCGCGGCATTGTCCGAGCGAAGCGAGTCCGAACGCAGCAGAGCGGGAGGCGAGGAACGAGCCGGAGCGCAGCAAGTGAGGCTATGCGGTGGTGCCTTCGGCTTTGGGGGCCTCTGCTGGGATTTCGGCGACGGGGGCGGGGGTGAGGCCGAGTTCGGCTTTCATCTGGCTGAGACGGCTCTGGGCTTCGACATCGGCGGTGGCTGTTTCGATCTCCATCATGTGGCTTTCGACCGAGGTGGAATTCAACTCGCTGGTGGCCTTGGCCTTGGCGTAACGGGCCTCGATCTTGGCGCGGACCTCGTCAAGGGTGGGCACGTCCTGGCCGACCGTGGCGTTCATTGAAGCCATCGCCGAGTTCATCTGCTCCTGCATCTTGGCCTGGTCGAGCTGCGACAAAAGACGCTGACGATCGGCCAGCTTCTTTTGCAACATGGTCGAGTTGGCCTGCACCGCAGCCTTGGCCTGATCGGCGGCCTGCGTGCCCTGCAGCACCATGGCCTTTTGATCCTCGATGGTCTTCTCCAGCGTCACGAGCTTGCCGGCCAGCACGCCAGCCGTAGCGTTGAGTTCGGTGGCTCGCTTGGCGTCACCGGCCTTCTCGGCGTCCGCAGCCATCAACAGCGCCTGGCGGGTGTTGTTGTTCACCTTGCCCAGCTCATCCATCGACCGATTGAGCGCCATTTCTGACTGCTTCTGACCCGCGATGACGTTGGCGGCCTGCTCGCGAAGGCGGCGGTCCTGATCCTGAGCCTCCTGGATGGCCTGCTCGATCTGAACCTTCGGGTCGGCGCGCTCATTGAAGTCGCCGCTCAGCTTGGCTCCGAGGTACTTCCACCACTTCTGGATCACTTTGAACATAGGCCGAGATGTTACCGGCCATCGTGATCGGTCGCGCGCCGGACCACCGAAGTCCTGGTTCCACGTGCTAGTCGCGGCCGAGGGTGCGGACGCTCTGCAGCTCTGGCGCCTTCAGTAAGGCAAGCGTGCCGAGGTAGACCGCAATACCGATGATGCTGCCGACGGCGACCCGGAGCACGGCGCCCGCTCCGGTCTCACTGCCGATGTAGCGGGACGCCAGCCACGCCACCTCGCCGGTCAAGATCGCAGCGAGCGCAAGGCGAGCGAGGTTGCCCATGAGTTCTCGCAGGCGGATGCCCTTGAGCTTGTTGTCGAGCGAGAACAGAGCCAGTACCAAGGTGAGGGTGTACGCAATGGTCACGGACCACGCCAGGCCGGGGACGCCGTAGCGGCCAACCAGCACAAGGCCGAGCACTATGTTGATGACGTTCTCCACCACGTTGAGCGCAAACGGTGTGCGGGTGTCGTTGTGGGCGTAGAACACGCGCAGCACGAAGAGGTAGCCGCCCAGTGAGAACAGGCCGACCGCAAACGCCGCCAACGTGGTTGCGAGTAGGGCGGGATCTTCCTTGGCGAATTCTCCGTACTCGGCCATGATGGCGATCAACGGCCGAGCCAACACACACAGGCCCGCACCCGCAGGCAGCAGCAGCGCGGCGAGTACACGCAGGCCCTGGTGCGACCGGTCGATGAGTCGGGCCTTGTCATGCGCCAGTCGCGCTCGGGCGAGCTCCGGGCCGAAGGTGGTGGTGACCGACATGGCGAGCAAACCGATAGGTAGTTGCAAGAGCAAGAATGCGAACAGGTAGATCGTCCACCCACCCTTGCTGTGACCGACCGCAAGCTGGGACATGACCCAGAGCGAGATTTGGTTGGCAATCGTGTATCCGATGGTCCAGGTCGAGAGCCGAAGCACTCGCCGTACGGCCGGATGTTGCCGATTGGGTCGCAGGCTCAACCGAACGCCCGAGCTCCGCAGCGCTACCCACAACATGAGTGCCATGGCGACGATGCCGAGTGTGGAGGCGATCCCGAGCGTGTAGATGACCGCGTGCGAGTCGTAGGCAGCATCCACCGTGGTCTTGGTGCTTCGACCGCGGAGGCTGCCGACAATGAGAATGACCAGGATGTTGTTGATGGCCGGTGCCCACGCCGCGGCCCGAAACCTTCGCCTGGCATTCAGCAGTGCGCTGGCGAGAAACGTGATGCCGTAGAAGAGGATCTGCGGAAAGAGCAGGAAGCCGAACAACGTGGTGACCGACCGGTAGTGCGCAGCATCGGTACCCGGTGGAACCCGGCGGGTAGACAGCCAGATGATGACGGGCGAGAACAGCGTGGCCAGAACGGTGAGGGCAATAATCGCCGACATGGCCGTGCCCACAACGGCCGAGGTTGCTTGATCGTCCGGGTTGTCAGCGAATTCGGCGAACAGGGGAATGAGCGTTGCCGTGAGGATGCCGCCAATCACCAGTTCGTACAGGCTGTTGGGCAGGTTGTTGGCGATGTTGAACGAGTCGTTGAGGTCGCCTGACACCAACCAGAGCAACAGCAAAAACCGAGCGAACCCGGTGATGCGGGAGACCAGCGTGCCCAGGGCGACGGTCGCGTTGGCTCTGAGGAGATCGCCGGGTGTGCTCACGTGGAGGGAAACGTCTGTCCCTGCGGTACACCGGACGCGGCTTGCTTGGTTTCATCCAAGGCCTGACGAAGCGCTTCCATGTCGGAGACCATGCTCTCAACGTCAGAACCGAGCCCGCCCAGATCTGAGGCTCCGGTCACCGAGAGCTCCACAACTCGCGCGACCAGTTCATCGAGCCGAGCGTCGAGCGTGCGAAGGTGACTACTGGCGTCTTCACGAACCTTCCCCAAACGAGACACCGAAGCCCATTGTGACTCCAGTGACGCAACCGTGGCATCACGGCTTGCACCGGGCGGTAGCTGCGTGGCTTGGGCCAACTGTGAGGAAATCAGGTTGGGGTTGAGTTCGCGCAGCGCACCGTCGATATCGTCGCCGCGGCTGGCCACCCGCCATGACTCCTCGATGCCGGTGTCGATGCGTGCTCCCACCTCGACGAGGCGTTCCTTCAATGGGCCGGGCTGCATGGCTTTTACGGTGCGGTCATACCGAAGTTTCGACGACTGGGCGGCGCCGACGTAACTCTTCCAAGGATCGCTCAGGCTGTACGCGTCGATGGCTGGTCCGCGTTCGCCCTTCGGCATGCCGACCAGGACGCGGCCGGCCCAGGCGGCAGCGCCGATCCCGATGGCCCCGACAACCCCGAGGCCCGAGACGATGCCGAGCGCGGCTCCGGCACCAGCCAGCAAGATGCCGAGGGGGGACGTGATGGCGCGTGCCGTCTTCGGTGTAAAGAACCGATCCCGAAACGACAACTGACGAGGCACGGCGTCAGATTAGACGCCTCACGCTCCGAGTATGGACACGCCCGGCGAATGAGCGAGGAGGAACTCTAGAAGTTGGATACCACTGCGGTGAAGACCTGCTCGATGGTGGCGGGGTTGCTGGCATCGTAGGCGGCGGCCCGGGTGGCTTCGGCCAATTGGCGCAGCGTGGCGAGGTCGGCGTCTTTGCCGTAGCCGATGGTGAACAGGCGAACTGGGCGGGCGGAGCCGCCTTCGGAACCTGACTGGAGATTTTGGATGAGTTCGTTCAACTGCTGCACGTCGTCGGCCCGTTTACCGTCGTCGTTCTTGCCGTCGGTCAGCAACACGACGGCGTTGATCTTCTTCGGGTCGAACGACTCGGTCATCGAAGCGAACGAGGATGCCGTGACGTCGTAGAGCGGCGTGCCCTGGATAGGGCTGAGGCCATCGATTTTGTTGCGAAGTCCCTCGCGCTGTGGACCGATCGGTCCCAACGGAAGCATGTCGACAAACGAGACGTTCGGGTCGGAGGTGAGACCGGTGGAGAAGATGCGTAGGCCTACCTCGTCATCATCCTTGAACTGGCTGAGCGCGCTGATGGCGGCCCGCTTGGCCAGGTCGAGTTTGGTCTCGGGTTCGCCCTTCACCGCGGCTTCGCCCATCGACCCAGACACGTCCATGACCAGCATCACCCGAGCTGACTTGCGCTGCGTGGCCCATGAGTCGAGCACCTTGATCATGACGCTGGGGGATGGTACGTCGAGCACTGCGGTGGGCTGCTTCGGGTCGACCCCGTTCTTCGCCTCAATGGGCGAACCAAGAGCCACCGCAGGGTTGCCGGGACGGAAGCCGTAGGCGAGCACCTTGGCCTGATTCTCGGGCGTGAGCACGTAGTTCTGGAACAGCAACGCCGCCTGTTTCTGCTCGGCGGTAACCCAGGGTGCGTCAAGGATGATGAACGGGCTGTCGGAATACAGCGTGCCCTCGGATGGATAGATGGCCACCAGCGGTTCACGCGGTGCACGGGGACGCTCGCCGGCCGACAGCTCGCCGTCGGGGTTGCCGAGGTTGTAGTCGATGACGCTCTTTTCCTCTACCGCCACGGCGGAGGCGTAGCTGAGCGAGCTGCCCCGGTTGTCGGCGGCGAACCAGTTGTTGAGGAAGGTCATGGTGATATCGCCGTAGTGGACAACCGAGTTCTCAACCGACATGGCGAACTTCACGACGTCGGGACGATCAAGGTCTTCGGTCGTCAGATCGCGGGTCTTGCCGGTGGCGGCGTAGTACTGGGCAACGGTGAAGTTCAGGCCACTGGTAGAAAAGTTCGGGTTAGTCTTGCCGAGGCGAAATGGTCCCCATTCGGGGTGGTTGTACTTGGCCCAGCCCTGCGGATCGTTGGCGAGTTCGACGATGTCTTTGAAGCCGAGCGCTTTGCCCGGATAGCCGAGCGCCGTCGCCATTTTGGCCGGCATGGCGATGACCAGCGGCGTGAGCATGAACGGCTTGCCTTCGGGCGCCAAAGTCTTGCCTGCGCGCTGGTTGACGATGCCGGCCCAACCACTGGCGGCGGGTGACCATACGACGGGCTGAGCGCCGTCGGCGTCGGTGTTCGTCCAGCCATTGATGAGGGCGGTGGCGGCGGAGCCGGACGATTTCTTCGACACGTGCACCGTCACGCACTGCTTGCCGATCTTGGCTTCCTTGGAGTCGTTGAAGTTCTTGGCCAGCTCGGTGAGCACGGTGATCTTCTCTGAACTGACGGCCATTTCTACGCCGGTGCACTTGCCGGGGCTGAACGTGGTGGCTGACCCCGAACCATTTCCGGAACCGCTGCCGCCACCCGTCCCGGATTTGCCGGACGACACGACACAGCCCGCCAGGAGAACGGCGGTGGAGAGGAGGACGGCGGGGCGGAGTTTTGTCATCGGATCACTTCTTGCCAGAGTCGTTGGACGGCTTCCATGCCGACGGCGTCGGGTAGGCCACTGGGGGCAACCGTTGGGCTCCACCCATTCTTCCCGAGCGCGGCCAAAAGGTTTTGTACGAGGTCGGTCGGCAACTTGCCTGATGTGACCATGATGGTGGCACCGACCCGCGCAGCCGGGGTGGGTTCGAGGGTGGCGACCCGTCCGAGCGAGGTCACTTCGGTGGCCAGCGCGCCAATCACGTCGAACCGCGAACCGTTCATAATGCTGGCGAGCGGATCGGATGTTGGCTGCTTGTTGGCGTTCTCCAGTTGGTTGGTCCACGACCGAACGTCGCTGGCGGCGAGGTCACTGGTGCCGATGTCGGTACGACCGGTGCGACCGGCCAGCGCGGCACCCAACACGCTCAGACCGCCGGCGCTCGTCAGGGGATCGCGGTGGCGGAAGGTGACGTCCTGCCAGCCCGCCTGCCCGCCGATCTCCTTCCATGGCCGATTCGTCTTTTCACCGATGCACTTCCAGGACAGATCAGGGCAGGCAGCCCTGAGGACTGCAACCCGTTCGGTCGGTGCGGCAATGAGGACGGTGGTCGAACCAAGAGTCTTGCGCTGGTCGACCGGCAGTGGCGGCAGGCTGGCCCGGGCACGGGCGGCGTCGGCCATTTCAGGTAGGGGCGAGGTGGTGATCCACACGATGTCCGGGTTCGGTTCGGACGCCAGCGTAGCAACGGTGGTACTCACCGACTCAACAGTGTAGATCTCGCCGGCGAGCCGGCAGACCTCATCCAGTTCGGCAACACACACGACCCGCCGGCCGGTCGCGGGTGCGTTCGTGGGCTGTGTCGTATCGCCGCCGGTAGCGACGGTGGTCTTCTTGTCGATGACCTTGGTGCGCACGAACCAGGCGCCCGCGATCATGGCCGCCGCGGCCAGGATGGCCAGGAGTCTTTTCGCGTTCACGATGTCGAGGATACGGCACGCATGGTCATGCCGATGGACCAGTGATGTCGGAGGCGATCAGGGTGCCCAGTTCGTCGTCGGTCGGCTTGGTGATACCAACCATGCGGCCGGCCTGGTTGCTGACGGCTCGCTCGAAAAGGTTCCGCACAAAACGGGCGTTGCCGAAGCCCTTGTCGCGCGTCTGCTTGCTCAGGATGTCCCGGACTGCGACCTTGGCCGATTCGTCGGGCTGATAGCGGCTTTTCTCGCCCAGCCTCACGAAGATGGAGACGAGTTCGTCGTTGCTGTAGTCGGGAAAGGTGATAGTGCGGGTGAAGCGCGACCGCAGGCCAGGGTTGGCGTCGATAAACGTCGTCATCTCCTCGGTGTACCCAGCCGCAATGACCGCCAGATCGTCTCGGTTGTCCTCCATGAACTTCACCAGCGTGTCGATGGCTTCCCTGCCGAAGTCGTTTTCGCCACCGCGTACGAGGGCATAGGCCTCGTCCACCAACAGCACGCCACCAATGGCCTGCTCGACGGCCTCGCGGGTCTTGATAGCGGTCTGGCCGACGAAGCCGGCCACCAGGCGGGAGCGATCGGTCTCGACCAGTTGGCCCTTTGAGACCACGCCGAGGGTGCGATAAATCTGCGACAGCAAGCGGGCCACGGTGGTCTTGCCGGTACCGGGGTTGCCGGTGAACACGAGGTGGTTGCTGGTGTCGATGATAGGCATACCGCGCTCTCTGCGGAGTCGTTGCACCTGCAACAAGTTGGTCAGCAGTTTCACCTCGGCTTTCACCGGTGCCAGGCCGACCAGCGCGTCGAGTTCTGCCAGCAGTTCCTCCAGCGGTTTGGCTGGTTCCGCGGGTGCGATAGCAGCGACTGCTTCAGTGGCGGGCGTGGTGGTAGCGACTTTGGGCGTCACCGGTGGCGTAGCCGTTTCGACCGTGCCGGGTCGAGGGAGTCCTGCCGCATCCATCGACTTCAACAGCACGCCCCGTAGCGCCTCGATTGTGAACAACTCGGTGGGTGATGGGATGAGGTCGAGGCTGGCCGTCGTGTGGGCGAGCCGCATGGCGCATTCGTAGTAGCGGTGCGTGCGGCGCCCCCGGTCGCGGGCGTCGGCGTCGACCAGGAGGCTGAAGAGCACGCTCGGCTTGTCGACCCAGGTGCGGCGGCCGCTCATCACGCCGGTCTCGCGGATTTGGGTAGGGGTGGCGCCAGCGAGAGCGATGGGTACTTCGGCGCCGAATGCCTCGGTGTAGGCCCACAGCTCGTCATCGGTGTGGCGGGTATCGGCATCTATGATGGCTGCCGTGAGGTTGGCCGCCTCGACGGCCACGTCGGGCCGTAACGTGCCCTCGTCCTTGCCCGACAGGTCGACCAGTGCCCTGGTGATGGTGTCGATGAACTGCTGGGATGCTCGGGTGAGCGGGGCGGTAACCACGGTGGGATCGTATTCGGTTTCAGCGTTGAGTCGTATTGATTGACCCCTCGGTCAAGTCGCCCGGTAATGTCGTCAGATGGCTGAGCATCGGTTTGATTCCGTTCCTGAGGTCCGCGACGGATTGAAGGGCGTCAACTATCTGGCGGACGATGGCATTGCCGGGGTGGTGTTCCTGGCCGATCGCCTGCAGAAGCCGATCCTGGTCGAGGGCCCCGCCGGTACTGGCAAGACGCAGTTGGCCAAGAGCGTGGCCGACATGATCGGCGCCCGTCTTATCCGGCTGCAGTGTTACGAGGGCCTCGACGAGTCGAAGGCGCTCTACGAGTGGAACTACAAGAAGCAACTCCTCCGCATCCAGGCCGACCGAACTTCTGACGGTTGGGACGAGATCTCAGACGACATCTTCTCGGATGAGTTTCTGCTCACTCGACCGCTGCTTGAAGCCATCACGGCCAAAGAGCCGGTGGTTCTGTTGATTGACGAAGTTGATCGTGTCGAGATTGAAACCGAAGCGCTGCTGCTCGAAATCCTCTCGGAGTATCAGGTGTCCATCCCCGAGCTTGGCACCGTTACCGCCACGCAAATCCCGCTGGTATTTCTTACGTCGAACAACACCCGCGAGCTGTCCGAGGCGCTCAAGCGTCGTTGCCTGTTCCTCCATATCGACTACCCGCAAATGGACCGCGAGAAGGAGATCGTTCTCACCAAGGTTCCCGGCATCACCGAGAACCTGGCCGACCAGATCGCTCGCATCGTGCGCTCCATCCGACAGATCGACCTGAAGAAGGCACCGTCCGTTTCCGAGACCATCGACTGGGCTCGCACGCTTGTGCTGCTCGGCATCGAGCACATCGACGCCCAGCAGGCTAAGGAAACCCTGCACGTGCTGCTCAAGTACCAGTCCGACATCACGAAGGCCGCCAAGGAACTGTCGGTGGACAAGTAAATCATGCTCGATCTCATGGCCGGGTTTATCAGCGAGTTGCGGGCGGCCGGTCTGCCTGTGTCGCTCACCGAGAACCTTGACGCCATGGAAGCCATCACCCATATCCCGTTGGAAGATCGTGAGACGTTCAAGTACGCCCTCGGTGCAACGCTGGTGAAGAACGCCTCGCACTGGCGGTCGTTCGAGACGGTGTTCGAGGTCTACTTCTCGCTGCGTGGTCCGCAGTACGCCGTTGGCAAGCTGGATGACGCCGATGAGTTCTGGCGGGATATGCAAGACGAAGCCAAGATGCAGGGGGACCAAAAGGGCGCCGGCGGCTCGATGGACGGCATGACGCCCGAAGAGATGATGGCCATGCTCTACCAGGCCCTCATGAACGGCGACGACGCCATGATGCGTGCGCTGGCGCGTCAGGCGGTGTCGAAGTTCGCCGGCATGGAGCCCGGACGTCCCGTGGGTGGCACGTATTATCTGTATCGCACGCTGCGAAACCTCGATCTCGACAACATGCTCGACAAGCTGATGGACGCGCAGAAAGAACAGCTTGGCGGTGAGATGACGCCACTGGAAGAGCGGTTGGAGAAAGACGAGTTCGACGACCGCATCGAGAAGTTCAAGAAGGAAATCGAAGCCGAAATCCGCCGTCGACTCGTCGCCGACCGAGGTGCCGAGGCCATGGCCAAGACGCTGCGCAAACCGTTGCCCGAAGACGTCGACTTCATGCACGCCAGTCGTGACGAGATGGGCAATCTGAAGAAGGCGCTCGGCCCACTCACCCGCAAGTTGCAAGCCCGGCTGGCCCGCAAGCGAAAGCACGAGCGACGTGGCCCGCTCGACTTCCGTGCCACCGTGCGCCACTCGCTTTCCTACGGTGGTGTGCCCGCAGAACCCAAGTTCAAGTACCCGCGTCCATCAAAGCCCGAGCTGATGGTGGTGGCCGACATCTCCGGCTCGGTCGCGGCGTTCGCTCGCTTCACGCTCATGCTTGTCTACGCCATTCAGAACCAGTTCTCGAAGGTGCGCAGCTTCGTGTTCATCGACGGCATCGATGAGGTCACCGACTACTTCAAAGGCGTTGATGACGTCACCGAAGCGGTGCACCGGGTCAACACCGAAGCCGACGTCGTGTGGGTGGACGGGCACAGTGACTACGGCCACGCCTTCGAGGTCTTCTGGGAGAAGTGGGGCCAGCAGATCGGCCCCAAGACCACCGTGCTGCTGCTGGGCGACGCCCGGAACAACTACCACGCCAGTCAAAGCTGGGTCGTGAAAGAAATCCGGGCCAAGGCCCGCCACGTCTACTGGCTCAACCCCGAGCCAAAGAGCTACTGGAATACCGGCGACTCCATCGTCGGCGAGTACGGCACCCACACCGACGGCGTCTATGAATGCCGCAACCTCCGCCAACTCGAAGGCTTCGTCGAAAAACTCGCCTGAACTGGTGTCCCGGTGTTAGCCGGCAAAAGAGACTCGATCGCGAAGCCATGTCGCTAGCCAGGTTTCGTCGACTTCTCGGGCGGCGACTGAGAGTATCGCGGTTACTGCTTCATCAATGTTGGGGTGGTCTGCTGTCCATAGGCCATCGTTAAGATCGATGAACAGCACGAGGCATGCCCAAGCGGCGCGCTTGTTGCCGTCGGGGAGCGGGTGGTTCCATGCGATCCGGCAGGCGAGGACAGCTGCCTTGTCGAATAGGTCCGGATAGAAGTCGGTGTCGCCGAACCCAGCCTGGGGAGCGTGAAGTGCGGAGTCGGCCAGATCGACCCGACTGGCCTTGATGAGTGTTGCGGCGTTGATACCTGTGACGTGCTCGGCTAGGTACCGAATTCAGCGAGGCTGAGATATCGGATCACTGAGACAGTCGGTCGAGGATCTCGCGGTCGCGGTCGAGAAGTCGCTTGGCTCGGGCGGTGAAGTCGGCGTCGGCCCGGACACGCTCGATCTCGGCCGCGAGTGAATCAATGATGAGCTGGTTGAGGCTCCCGCCCCGGACACGGGCAACGGCTTCGGCGTCGTCGGCGAGTTCATCGGGCAAGCGCACCGTCGTCTGCTTCGTCATGAAACCATGATATCACGATGCGGTTCAATCAGGTCGTGAGAATGACTGCGAGCGGCGACGAGCGGTCTCTCCTCAGTACGATCACGGGGTGACTCGGTTGATCTTTGTGCGGCACGGCGAATCGAATGTGACGGTCGAGCGCATTATTGGTGGGCCGGTGAGTTGTACCGGGCTTTCGCCGCTTGGTCGCCAGCAGGCTGCCTCGCTCGGCAAGCGTTGGGTCGAGACCGGTGAGATCAAGGCCGATGTGCTTATTGCGTCGGAGTACCCTCGGGCGATCGAAACGGCGACGTATCTGTCCGCGGCGCTTGGTGCTCTGCCCGTCGTGCAGGTGCACGACGTGGGGGAGCACTTCCCCGGACCGGTGTGCGATGGCATGACGTATGAGGACTACGTTGACCAGTTCGGTGGTGAGAGTTGGGAGGCCAACCCGTATGAGCGCGGCTTTCCCGGTGGTGAAACCTTGGCCGCTTTTCAGCATCGGATCGCCACCGCCGTTGCCGCCATCACGGCTGAGCACAAAGACAAGACGGTCGTTATCGTCTGCCATGGCGGCGTGATCGACCGAGCGGTGCGACTGCTGTTGCATTCGCCGCCCAACGGGCTGTTCGAGATCAGTACGGTGAATACATCCATCACCGAGTTTCTCAACGTACGGGATAACACGTGGCGTCTCATTCGTTACAACGATGCGGCCCATCTTGCCGGTCTACCGAAGGCCACACCGAAGGTGGTCACGGAGAAACCCAATGCCGAGTTGATGGAGCTTCGCCCGGTTGACGCCGGCAATGTCGATGCGGTGAGCGCAATCAAGCCGGCACGGCCCGCGCCCTGGACGAATGAGCCCTCGCCCTCGGTGCAGCGGGCGTTGCTCAATGCGCACCTGAGCCCGTGGACCACGCTGGAACGAGGGGCGTACGTCGATGGCAAGGTGGTCGGTTTCGTAGTCCTGGCCACGCCTGAACCTCGCACCGATCGACCCTTCGAAGGCTGGTACCTGTGGCGCTTCGGCATCGAACAGACGCGCCAACGGCGAGGCTACGGTCGTCGCCTCGTGCAGCTTGCCTGCGCGCTTGTCCGCCAGGAACAGCCCGACGGTGCCGAACTCTTCACCACCTGGCCGCCCGGTTCCGACACCGGTAGGTTCCTGCAACAAATCGGATTCGAACCAACGGGTGGCACGTACAACGGGGAGGTCGTCGGCCGTCTGGCCAACTGGCAGGAGGAAACACGCTGAGCACTCCCATCATCGTGATCGGTGCCGGTCCTGCCGGCTGCACCGCGGCGAATGCGCTGGCGCGCAACGGCCACGCGGTTCACTTGGTTGAGGCCGGACCAGTCATCGATCCACCTCCGTCATCGGATGTGTTCGAGGCAATCACGGCGCACGGCCGCGCCGACCTATTGGTGCATCGCACGGAGGTCCAGCCAGCAAAGTCATACGTCGCGGCGGCGGGTGTCGGTGGGTCTGCGTTGGTGAACGGGATGCTGAAGATGCCGCCCGATCCAGTTGCCGTGGCAGATGCGTGGCAGCTTCCTGGCTGGGATGCAGCCCGCATCAAGCGCAGCCTCTCCCGAGCGCTTGGTGATGCAGCACCTGCCACGAATACAGAGCGATCGCGGCTCGACAGCGTCATCGACGAGTTGAGCGGCAGCGCAAATGCCTTGTACTTCGGCGAAGGCACCCGACGGCCGTCATGGCCGGTAGGGCCCAACGTTGTGCTCACGACGAATACTCGGGTCGATCGAGTGCTGCGAACTACTGACAAGGTCTCCGGTGTCGTGACGGCCTCAGGCGAGAGCATTCGGACAAGCCAAGTCGTGTTGTGCACGGGTGCCATCGAGACACCGCGCCTGCTGTGGCGCTCGGGTCTTGCCCATTCGGCCATGGGCCACAATCTCGCCGATCATCCATCGCTCGCCTTCACAGTCCCTGGCTCGTTCTCGACCCGTCGTGCCACCCGACTCGCGCTGATGTCATCGACACCTCACGGTGCCAAGGACCTTCTGGTCACCAGCTACGACCGCAATGAACTTGTGCTGCTGACCCTGCTGCGGACGAGGTCATCCGGATGGTTGACCGAGAACATGATTCATCTCAATCAACTCAGCGATCCAGAAGATCGGGCCGCGTTGCGTAGCGGCGTGCGTCAACTGGCGCTGCGTCTGCCGCAAGCCAGCGGGCCCGATGGCGCATCACTCGACCGGATTTCTCGCTTCTCCGACGATGACCTCGATCGGTGGATGCTTCACCACGAGGATGGTACGTACCACGTCGCCGGGACCTGTCGGATGGGCGTGTCGGCCGAGGTCAGCGTGGTTGATCCGACCGGCCAGGTCTTCGGCATAGGCGGCCTCTACATCGCCGATGCCTCAGTCTTTCCGCGCCTGCCGCTGACCGCTCCGCAGGCAACGGTGATGGCCGTCGCCGACGCTATCGCCGCTGACGTCTTCTCCGTGCCTTGATGACTTTGCGACAAATCCGGTTGTGTGGCGACCGGTATTGTCGCAAAGTCGAGGCGTTAGCGGCCGCGAAGCGAGCGGTAGCGGGCGATGAGCGCCGTGGTGGAGCTGTCGTGGGTGTTGAGCGCGGTGGTGCCGTCGAGTTCACCGGCGATGCGGGTGGCGAGCGCCTTGCCCAGCTCCACGCCCCACTGGTCGTAGCTGTTCACGCCCCACAGGGTGCCTTGCACGAACACCTTGTGCTCATACAACGCCACCAGTTGACCGAGTGCTCGGGGCGAGAACGACGTGCCCAGGAGCACCGTGGTTGGACGGTCGCCCACGAACGTCTTGTGCGGCACGAGCTCCTCGGCCACCCCTTGAGCGCGCACTTCATCGGACGTTTTGCCGAACGCCAGGGCCTCGGACTGAGCGAACATGTTGGCCATCAGCAGGTCGTGATGCACCCCCATCTCATGCACTGGTGTCGCGAAACCGATGAGGTCGAGCGGCACGGTGGTGGTGCCTTGATGCAACAACTGAAAGTAGGCGTGCTGGCCGTTGGTACCGGGCGTGCCCCACACGATCGGACCGGTCTCGCCGGTAACAACGGTGCCATCGACGGTGACGTGCTTCCCGTTCGACTCCATGTCGAGCTGCTGCAGGTACGCGGGAAACAGCGCCAACTCGTTGCAGTAGGGGATCACACCAAGCGACGGCGACCCGAGGGCGTTGCGCTCCCAGATTCCCGCAAGGGCCATCAGCACCGGCACGTTTTGGGCAAGGGGAGCTGAGCAGAAGTGCGTGTCGATATCGTGGAAGCCGGCCAGCATCTCGCGGTACTGATCGGGACCGATGGCGAGCATGAGCGAAAGCCCGATCGCCGAGTCCATCGAGTAACGGCCGCCCACCCAGTCCCAGAAGCCGAACATGTTGGCGGTGTCGATACCGAACTCGCCCACCTTGGCCGCGTTGGTTGACACTGCAACTACATGCTTCGGCACCGAAGCATCGCCGAGCGCGGCGGTCAGCCACGAGCGAGCGGTGCGGGCATTGGTCATCGTCTCGATGGTGGTGAACGTTTTGGACGAAACGATGAACATCGTCTCGGCCGGATCGAGCCCGACCAGCGCCTCGGCCATGTCGCTGCCGTCGACGTTGGAGACGAACTTGAACGTCATTGAACGATCCGACCAGCTCCGCAACGCCAGCGCGGCCATGGCCGGCCCGAGGTCGGAGCCGCCGATGCCGATGTTGATCACGTTGATGATGCGCTTGCCGGTTGCGCCCTGCCAGGAGCCCGAACGCACCCGATCGGCGAAGGCGGACATGCGGTCGAGCACGTCATGGACATCGGGCACGACGTTGTGTCCGTCGACCATTACCGTCGCCCCCCGCGGGGCTCGCAGGGCGGTGTGCAGCACGGCTCGGTTTTCGGTGGTGTTGATCTTCTCGCCGGCGAACATGGCGTCCCGTCGCTCCGCGACACCAAGCGATGCGGCCAAACTGAGCAACGCACTCCAGGTGGCGTCGGTCAGGCGCTGCTTGGACAGGTCGGCATGGAAGACACCGACCGGGTGGGTGTACTTTGCGGCTCGCTGGGGATCAGCGGCGAAAAGCTCGCGAAGGCTCGGTCGTGAAGCGGCCGAGGTTGAGAGCGCGGACCATTCGGGCTGGGCAAGAATCGACATGGTCGTCAGTCTGTCCTACGAGAGCAGGTCGCTGCAGGCTCGGTGGTCTCCACCCAACCGTCATGTTCGCGAACCGGATAGACGCGTAGGTCGCGCATCGGCTCCTCCGTGCCGTCCGACAGGCGGCGTACACCTACTCCGTCCACTGTGAACCGCCAGAAGTGGGTGGTGCAGACCAGTTCGCAGCCCTGCACCTCGCCTACCCCGGCGAGGTGACTCCAGTTGTGCGGACAGCGGGCTTCGCTCACGTGGGCCACGCCGTCTATGTCGCGCCATACGACCACGTCGTCGTCGCCGAAGACGCAGGCAAAAATGCCGCCGACGGGAACATCATGGGATGGGACAAGGGCATGCCAGGCACTCACGGTCTACGGTTTAGCCGGTGGCTCGTCATGACGTGGTGGTTGCAGGGTCCGGCCCTGCCGGGTGGGCGGCCGCGGTGGCTTGTGCCGAAGCCGGTCTCGACGCCGTGCTTGTCGCTCCCGAACCCGATGCGCCGTGGCCGGCCACGTACCGAAGCTGGGTGGATGATCTCACGGCGCTCGGATACGGCAACATGTTCAGCCACCAGTGGAGCGCTGTCACCGCGACCAGCCAGCGAACCCACCGCGTCGAGCGCGCCTACGGACGAGTCGACGGCGCCAAGCTGGTCGACCAGCTGCGTGAACGCGGCAGCGCGGCCGGTCTGATAACGATGCGCGGCCGTTCCGTCGGCGTGAGCCACAACCGAACCAATTCCACGCTGCTGCTCGCTGATGGTCGGTCGGTCGATGCCGTCGTCGTCATCGACGCGACGGGTGCGATTGGGTCGCTCGTGCACGGCCGCGGCCCGGCTCCTGCGTGGCAGACCGCCTACGGCATAGTCGCGACGCCATCGGTCCCTCTCAACGACACCGGCTGCGTCTTGATGGACTTCGCCACGGGCTCGGCCGCCGATCGGCCGCCTACGTTCCTCTATGCCCAGCACCTCGACGAGGGTCGCTGGTTCTTGGAAGAAACGGTCTTGGCCTCACGCCAACACACGCTTCCCGAGCGCCTGAAATCGGTGCTTGAGCAACGGTTGAGCGATCGAGGCATTGTGCTGAGCGACATCGAGGAGGTGGAGATGGTTGCGATCCCGATGGGGTTGCGTGTGCCACTTCCTCAGCGTGTCGTGGCGGTTGGTGCCAGCGGAGGCGGCATCCACCCCGCTACGGGCTATTCGTTGACCACGAGCCTTCACGGGGCTCCGCTGCTCGCGAAGGGCATCGCGGATGCCCTGCAGCGCCGAGCCACGCCGACGGCGGTAAGCGAAGCGGCCTGGGCGGCGATGTGGCCCGACTCGCGTCGTCGGGCGCGGGCGCTGCAGGAGTACGGCCTCGACGTCATGCTCGGCATGGACAGGGGCGGTCTGCAGCGCTTCTTCGACCAGTTCTTCACGCTGCCGCAGGATGCCCAGCGGGCCTATCTGGGCCCCGCCACCGGAGGCGCGGAGATCGCCCGGCTCATGTCGCGGCTGTGGTTGGGCTCGCCCAACGGGCTGCGCCTGGCCCTCGCCAAGGGCGACCCGCGCCGCTTGTTGCGGGCTCTCAGCTAGCCGCCTTCTTCCGTTTTGCTGCCTCGCGTCGGATGATGATCGGCCAGGTGATGAGGCCGACCGCGGTGAAGATGAACCACTGCATGGCGTAGGAAAGGTTGGTGCCGCTGTCAAGCGTCGTGGGTTTCACCAGCGAAAGTGGCTGGGGAGGTGTGGGCGTCTCGCCCGTGAGTTCGATATAGACCGGTGCCAATCGGGTTGGCGTCTGCAGTGAGATGCGTTGGATGTCGATGCGAGCCATTTCCTTCAGCACGCCCTTGGCCGGATCGGTCGGCCCGATGCCCCCACTGGTTTGCGAAGGACGCAGCACGCCCCGGATCGACACCGTGCCCGTTGCCGGCGGTGCGTCGGGCAGCGGTCCTCCTACGGTGGCTTCGTAGGGCACGAATCCCCGGTTGACCAACACCGCTTGCTCCTGCTCGCCGTCTACGAGCAGTGGCGTCACCACGTGATAACCGGGGCGGCCCTCGTAGGAGCGGTTGGCGATCAGCACCTGGTGCTTTCCGTCATACGTGCCGGTCACGCTCACTTGTCGGAATTCGACATCGGGCAGGGTGCCCACGGTGGCGGAGTCGGGCACGACCGAACGCAACGGTACCGGGTCCTTCGCCTGCCGCTCTTTCACGAGCTTGTTCTGATGCTGACGCTGGTGATAGCGGTCGAGTTGCCACTGGCCCAGGATCGGCATGGCGATGGCGCCGATGACACCAAGCAGCAGGAACACCAACCACCTGGGTTTGAGCAAGAAGCGATACATCACCCGTGACCGTACCGGTCGGTGGCCTCAGGAGTGCAACACGGCCTCGCCGGCCGGCCCACGCAGACGAGCCTCCAGCCGCGGCTTGGCCCCATGCGCCATGGGAAGCGATGTGCCGAGCGCTTGCAGCATCCGGTTCACGTGCTCGGGATCAGGATGGGTAGCGCCGAAGGAGACGAGTGACAGCCCCTGCACCGACGTGGTGGACGGATGGACGGTGGAACCCCAGGCGAGGATGAACGGCAGCAGCCCGCCGTCGTCGCCGAAGGGTGGTGCCGTGAGCTCCCAGGCCAGTGTGCCGCCGTCGGGCGTGGCCCGAGACATGGCTCGAGCCGGGCCCGGGTCGTATCCTGCGGCGTTCGACGCAGCCAACGCAGCAGCCATATCGGGCACGCTTACCGCCCAGGTGACCAGGCGCGGCGAGGTTATGTGATCGATCAGAAACGGCCGCGGTGCATCGGGCTCGGGCTGAAGCGGGTCGGGCCCCACGATTTCAAGGTAGACGCCGTCTCCAAGCGAAGCGAGGCAATTGTGCGTGCCCCATCCGATGTGCTGACCGCCGACCAATGCTCGAACACCGAGCTTTTGGAACAGGTCTTCCACCGTCTCTTCCACATCCGGTGTGGCGTACACCAGGTGGTCGAGACGGTGGTCGGACTGGATCAGGAGGCCTCTTCGAGCGCCCGGCGAACGAGCACCTTGGCCAGGTGGGTGCGGTACGCGACGCTGGCGTTCAGGTCCGCCTGCGGCTCGGCTTCTTGCACCGCGAGGTCAGCAGCGTCGGCGGCCGACGCACCGCCGGCCGCAGCCGCCGATGTAGCAGCGGCGTAGATGGGGACGGAACCCATGTTGACCAGGCCCACGCCAGCCGTGCCATTGTGCTTGTAGGCGGCGACCCCGACGATGGCCCAGTCCTGGGCGCGACGGTTGAACTTCTGGAACGACCAGGTGCCGCCGGTGAGGTTCGGGAACTGAATCTCCACCAGCATCTCGTCGGCCTCAAGGGCGGACTCGAGGAAGCCGCGGTAGAACTCGCGCGCCGCGATGGTGCGCTTGCCGTTGGGACCCTGCACGATGAGCTGGGCGTTCATGGCCACGGCCACTGCCGGAAGATCGGAGGCAGCGTCGGCGTGGGCGAGTGAGCCACCTATGGTGCCGCGATGGCGCACCTGCGGATCGCCAACGTGCCCGGCGGCGTGAGCCAGCAACGGGTTAGCGGTGGCGAGCAGCGTGGAGTGCTGCACGTCGTGGTGACGGGTGAGGGCACCAATGGCGATGTGATCGCCGGCTTCACGGATGTACGAAAGGTCCTTGATGCGACCCAGGTCGATCAGCATCGCCGGTGCGGCGAGACGCAGCTTCATGAGCGGCAGCAGCGAATGGCCACCAGCAAGGAACTTTGCTTCGTCGCCGTGCTGGGCGATGAGGCTTACGGCTTCTTCGGCGGAACCGGCCCGCGCATAGTCAAAGAGGGCAGGGATCACTTGGAGGCTCCTTCGGCGCAGTGGAGGACGGCTTTCACAATGTTGTGGTAGCCGGTGCACCGGCAGAGGTTGCCTTCGAGACCGAGGCGTACTTCGGTCTCGGTGGGGTGCGGGTTCTCATTGAGGAGGCCCACCGCGGCCATGACCATGCCGGGGGTGCAATAACCGCACTGCAGGCCGTGGCACTGGCGGAACGATTCCTGCATGGGGTGCAGCGTGCCGTCGGCGGCAGCCATGCCCTCGATGGTCTTGATATCAGCGCCGTCGGCTTGCACCGCAAGCACCGTGCAGCTCTTGACGCTCTCACCGTCCATGTGGATGGTGCAGGCACCGCAAGAGCTGGTGTCGCACCCGATGTTGGTGCCGGTAAGGCCGCACTGTTCGCGAATGTAGTGCACCAAAAGGGTGCGTGGTTCGACATCAGCCGAGTGGGCGGTGCCGTTGACGGTGACATTGATCTGCATGCGAAATCCCCCGTGATATGAGCTTCCGGTTTCTTATCACATCAGCGCTCTGCTGCGCTGATTGCGGTCAACCAATACTGGCGAGGAGCGCTCGGGCTTGGCGGGCGATGACGTCGTCGATCATCTGCCCCTCGAACGCGATAGTGGCGCCGTTTGCGTTGTTGAAGGCAGCGAGTAAGCGCTGGGCCCGGTCGATCTCGGCCGGAGACGGAGCAAATGCCGTATTGGCGAGCGGCACCTGTTTGGGGTGGATACAGAGCTTGCCGCTGTAGCCGAGTGATCGGGCGAACGTGGCTTCTTCGAGGAAGCGGACATCGTTGCCGAAGTCGACGGTGATCATGTCGAGTGCGGGTACTCCGGCCAGACGGGCCGCCACGCCGACCGCCGAGCGGGCGTAGAGCACCTCCATATTGTCAGCTGTACGAACTCCACCGAGGTCGGCAATGTAATCCTCGGCACCGAAGTAGCAGGCGATGACGGACATCCCCAGGATCTGTCGAGCATTCACGACACCGCGTACGGTTTCCAGTCCGGCCACGATCGGGAAGCCGAACTCGCGGTCGGTTTCCCACTTGGGCACGACTACGCCGGCCAGGCCCTCGGGCAGCGAGGCGATGTCGCCTTCGAACCATTCGGTCGTGGGTGGGTTGATGCGAATGCACACGGCTACGGTGCCCATGAGGTCGAGGGCCGCTTGTCGTGCGGTCGCCCGCGCTGCGATCTTGTCGGCGGGGGGAACGGCATCCTCGAGATCGATGACGACGACATCCGGACTGCTGCGCGGCGTCTTGGCGGCCAGGTCGGGTCGGTTACCGGGAACGAAGAGCATGCTGCGCCAGCGCATCACGGCCTCCGGTGCATCAACGCGGAGCGACGGCACTGCGCGACAAGTTCGCCCCGCTGGTTGAAGGCTCGGTGTTCAAACGTGACAACGCCCTGGGTCGGTCTGGACGACGAGGCCCGCGCTGCGATCACTTCGGTTTGAGCCCTGATCGAGTCGCCGGGAATGACGGGTAGCGGAAATCGGATGTCCTCGAAGCCGAGGTTGGCAACGGTGGTGCCAAGCGTCGTTTCGTAGACGCTGAGGCCGATCAGGAGCGACAGCGTGAACATGCTGTTGACGACGCGGGTGCCGAACTCGGTCTGTTCGGCGAAGGATTCATCGAGGTGGAGCGGCTGAGGGTTCATGGTCATGGTGGAAAAGACGGTGTTGTCCGACTCGGTGATCGTGCGAGTGACGACATGGTCGATGACGAGCCCGGGTGTCAACTCTTCAAACCATCGGCCGCCGACCGGTCGATCGCCCATCACGCCGGCAGGCCGAGCGATCGGGCGAGCACCAGGCGCTGGATTTCGCTGGTGCCTTCGCCGATTTCGAGAATCTTGGCATCACGGTAGAAACGAGCGATGGGGGAGTCCTCAATGAAGCTCGCCCCGCCGAACACCTGAGCAGTGACGCGGGTGGCGGTGACGGCGGCTTCGGTTGCGTAGAGCTTTGCCATTGCTGCAGCTTGCCCGATGGGGCGGCCCGTGTCTTTTAACCAGGCCGCCTTGTAGACCAGGTTGTGCGAGTTTTCCACCGAAACGGCCAGGTCAGCCAACGCAAATGAGATCGCCTGGAAGCGGCCGATGGGGCCGCCGAATGCATTGCGTTGCTTGGCGTAGTCGAGCGCCATATCGAGGCACGCTCGGGCGCTGCCGAGCGCGAGGGCAGCGATGGCAATGCGTCCGTCATCGAGAATGGCGAGGAAGTTGTTGAAGCCGCGGCCCGGCTTTCCGAGCAGGTGGTGCTCGGGTACTCGACAGTCATCGAACACGAGGCCGTGGGTGTCGCTGCTATGCCAGCCCAGTTTGCGGTAGGCCGGCTCCACGGTCAGCCCCGGTGTTCCGGCCGGAATGAGGAACGAAGAAATTCCTTCGTTCGTACGAGCCGTGGCCGTGATGACCGATGTGATCGACGTGCCCGAGTTGGTGATGAACGCCTTCGAGCCGTTGATGACCCACTCGCCGTTCTCCAATACGGCCCGCGTCTTGGTGGCCCCGGCGTCACTGCCGCCATCGGCTTCGGTCAAGCCGAACGCGCCAAGTGCACGGCCGGCGATGAGGTCGGGCAACCACGCCGCCTTCTGCTCATCGTTCCCGAAACGGTAGATCGGGTTCGCCCCCAAACCGACCCCGGCTGACAGGGTGATGCCGATGCCCTGATCGACGCGGCCGAGTTCTTCAATAGCAACGCACAACGACGCGAAATCACCACCTGAGCCGCCCCACTCCTCGGGGAAGATCAGGCCGAACAGACCGAGGTCTCCCATCTCGCGCACGAGCTCGACGGGGCAGTAGTGATCAAGATCCCATTGCGCGGCATGGGGCGCGACGCGATGTTCGGCGAAGTCGCGCACGACTGTTCGGAAGATCTCGTGATCTTCGGAGAGTTCGAATGAGGTCATAGGGGAGCGTCCTCCGCTTGGGTGATGGGGCGAGGCCCGAGCAGCATCAATGGCTCGCTCATGCGCAACTGCCGTCCGGCCGCAGCGAGCACGCGGAGCACCACGCCGGCGGCGGGGGCAACGACGGTGTGTTCCATCTTCATGGCCTCGACGACGGCCAGGGCTTGACCCTGAATGACCTGTTCGCCAACTGCGACATGCACGGCCAGAAGCATCCCCGGCATGGGACTGAGGATTGGTCCGGCGGTCGTCTCGGCCGCGGCGCGCGTCAGTCGTGCCGGGGCAACAACGCGGATGGGCCAGGTCTCGCCATTAGCACCAAGCCAGACGGTGGCGCCGTCGTGAGCGACATCGAACGCGGTCGAGCGACCGTCGTAGTGACCGGTGATCTGATCGTCACCCTCATCGAACGCCGCCGCAACGGCTGGACCGGCGTCCACCGCGATCATCCAGCCGGTTGGCGTGACCTGTGCTGTAACGGGGATCGGTGGCATGGTGCCGACCTGCAGCTGCAGCTTGGCGGGCGCCGTGCCGCCGTGTCTCCAGCCCACGCTGCGCTGCCACACCGAACCCCCCTGTCGCGGTAGGAGGCGTATTGCCACGACGGCGAGCGCGGCGCTGGGCACGGTGGCGTGGGTGAAGTGAGCATGCCTGGTCTCGACCAATGTCGTGTCGAGTCGGCCAGCAAGCACGTCGGGGTCGGCGAGCACAGCACGGAGGTGCGCGGTGTTGGTGGTGACGCCGAGTACGGCGAAGTTCGCCAGGGCTTGGTCGAGACGCCGAATCGCGTCGCTGCGATCCGTTCCCTGGGCGATCACCTTCGCCAGCATCGGGTCGTAGTCGGCCCCTATGACGGTGCCGGTCCGCAAACCCGAATCGACCCGTACACCGAGCGGCTCGCTCAAGCCGACGACCGTGCCGCCGGTGGGCAGGAATCCGTTGGCCGGATCCTCGGCGTAGATGCGCGCTTCAATCGCATGACCGTTTGAAATGAGCTCGTCCTGGCGGAGCGGCAGGGTTTCGCCGGCAGCAACGCCCAGTTGCCACTCGACAAGATCGACGCCGTAGACCAACTCGGTAACCGGATGCTCCACCTGGAGGCGGGTGTTCATCTCCATGAAGAAGAACGCACCGTTGCCGTTGCCGGGCACGATGAACTCGACGGTGCCGGCGTTCACATAGCCACACGCTTGCGCGGCAGCGATGGCCTGGCGACCCATCTCGGCCCGCATATCAGGCGTCACGAACGGCGACGGAGATTCCTCGATGATCTTTTGGTGGCGGCGCTGCAGGCTGCATTCGCGCTCGCCCAGATGCACCACGTTGCCGTGGGTGTCGGCGACGATCTGCATCTCGATGTGCCGCGGTCGTTCGACGTAATGCTCGAGCAGGAGCGCATCGTCGCCAAAGGCACCGAGCGCTTCTCGGCGAGCCGCCGCCAACTCGATTGGTAGCTGCGACGCCTCGTGAACAAGGCGCATGCCCTTGCCGCCGCCACCCGCCGACGGTTTGATCAGGATGGGAAACTCGATTGCCCCCGCGGCGTCCACGAGTTCGTGGTCGGACAGGCCGCGCCCGTTGATACCAGGCACGACCGGCACACCGAAGCCGCCGACCGTGAGCTTCGATTCGATTTTGTCGCCCATCGCCCGTATTGCTGCGGGCGGGGGACCGATGAAGACAATGCCCGCTGCCGCGCACGCCTCGGCGAAGTCGGCGTTCTCGGAGAGAAATCCGTAGCCGGGATGCAACGCATCTGCGCCGACACTCAACGCTGCGTCGATCACCCGCTCGATCGACAGGTAACTTTCGCGCGCCGACGCCGGACCGAGGCGAACGGCGATGTCGGCGTCGTGTACGTGCCGGGCGTTGGTGTCGGCATCGCTATAGACGGCGGCCGAACGGATGCCGAGCGAGCGCAACGTGCGGATGACCCGCACGGCGATCTCGCCTCTATTGGCAACGAGGACGGTGTTGAACATGGTCACATCCGAAACACGCCGCGGGATATGGGCGGAAGTGGTGTGCGGGCTACCACTTCCAACGCGAGGCCGAGGACTGTTCGGGTGTCTTTCGGTTCGATGATGCCGTCGTCCCAGAGGCGAGCGGTGGCGTAGTAGGCATGGCCCTGTTCCTCGTACTGCGCCCGAACCGGAGCCGTGAACGCCTGCTCGTCGTCGGCAGACCACGTGTCGCCCCTGGCCTCGATCTGATCTCGTCGTACGGTGGCGAGCACGGCGGCGGCCTGATCGCCGCCCATCACTGAGATACGGGCGTTGGGCCACATCCAGAGGAAGCGTGGCGAGTACGCCCGGCCGCACATGCTGTAGTTGCCGGCGCCGAACGAGCCGCCGATGATCACCGTGAGCTTCGGTACCCGTGCGCAGGCGACCGCTGTGACCATTTTGGCGCCGTGTTTCGCGATGCCGCCGGCCTCATAGTCACGCCCCACCATGAACCCGGTGATGTTCTGCAGGAACAGCAGCGGGATCTCGCGCTGGTCGCACAGTTCGATGAAGTGGGCGCCCTTTTGCGCCGACTCGGAGAACAGCACGCCGTTGTTGGCGATGATGCCGACCTGCCGTCCCCAGATGTGGGCGAACCCGGTGACGAGCGTGGTGCCGAACTGTTCCTTGAACTCTTGAAAGCGACTTCCATCGACGATGCGGGCAATGACCTCACGCACGTCGTAGGGCTGACGCGCGTCAGCCGAGATCACGCCATGCAGTTCGTCGGGTGGCACGACCGGCTCATCGATATCGCCGACGTCTGGCAACGGATCAGGCGACAGCGATTCCACGATCGAGCGCAGGATGGACAAGGCGTGCTGGTCGTCGTCGGCAAGGTGATCAACAACTCCCGACACCCGCGCGTGGAGGTCGCCGCCGCCCAGATCCTCAGGCGTTACGACTTCGCCCGTCGCTGCTTTCACCAGGGGCGGACCGCCCAGGAAAATAGTGCCCTGGTTGCGAACGATAACGGCCTCGTCGGCCATCGCCGGCACGTATGCGCCACCTGCGGTACACGAACCGAGGACGGCCGCAAGTTGAGCGATGCCAGCAGCCGACAGACGCGCCTCGTTGTAGAAGATGCGGCCGAAGTGGTCGCGATCGGGGAACACCGCATCCTGCTCGGGTAAGAAGGCACCACCCGAGTCGACAAGGTAGAGGCACGGCAGGCCGTTCTCCATAGCGATCTCCTGCGCGCGTAGGTGCTTCTTGACGGTGATGGGGTAGTAGGTGCCGCCCTTCACCGTTGCGTCATTGGCGACGATCATGCACAGCCGCCCCGACACCCGCCCGATGCCGGTGATGATGCCCGCGGCCGCGGCCTCCCCGCCGTACATACCGTGCGCGGCCATCGGGGAGAGTTCGAGAAACGGTGACCCCGGATCAAGCAGTGCGTCTACTCGGTCCCGGGGTAAGAGCTTGCCTCGCTCGACGTGCCTGGCTCGGGCTGCGGTGGGGCCCGAAGCGGCCAGGGCACGGACGGAACGCATGTCGGCGACGGCGTGGTCGAGAGCGGTTTGGTTGGCAGCGAAGACGTCGGTGGCGCGGTCACACGCCGAAACCAACACGGGGCGTACGCTGCCGAACCTAGGGTCCATTAGTCATAAGTTAGCCTGGATTAAGGCGATCTCCAAGGATCGCTGGTACGTTCTGGGTCGTGTCAGAGTCCTCGTCGCGGCCGGTGCTTTCCCGCCAGCGGACCGTTTCACGCCGCGAGCAGCTGCTCAATGCAGCGGCCCATCTGTTTGCCGAGCGGGGGTTCGCCGGCGTCACGATGGACGACATCGGTGGGGCTGCCGGAATCTCGGGTCCGGCCCTCTATCACCACTTCTCCGGGAAGGAAGCCATGCTGGGCGAGATGCTCGTCTCGATCAGCGAGCACCTGTTGGAGCAGGGTTCTGCGATCGTGGCAGACACGAGCACCGCCGAGGAGGCGCTCGATGCCTTGACCAGCGCGCATGTGGCCTTCGCCATCGGTCACCCGGAGTTGATAACGGTGCACTTTCGCGATTTGGTGCAGGCCTCCGAGGTCGACCGCCAGCAAGTGCGGCGACTCCAATCGCGCTATGTGCACCTATGGGTCGAGGTGCTGACCCGACACGAACCGGTGCTCGACGAAACCATCGCCCGTGTCGCGGTTGGCGCAGTGCTCGGCCTGATCAACTCCACGCCCTATCTGGCGGTGGTCGACAGGGATGCGACAGAGGCCATGTTGCACGCTATGGCTATGGCCGCGCTGCGGGCCTGCTGGCATTGAACTCCGCTCAAGCAGCGTGCGCAACCGGCGTGCGTTCCTGCAGTTCCCAGGGGGAGCCATACTCGGTCAAAAGATCGAGGAACGGCACCGCATCGAACGCTTCAGGGCCCACTACACCCTCGGCATCCCAGACCTTGGTGGCCATTAATTCGAGAGCGACAACGGGGTTGATGGCGGTTTGCCATACCACCGCCTGGTGGCCGTACTCGTTCATCGTCCACGCGTTGTCAACGAGGTGATAGAGGTACACCTCGCGGGGTGGCCAAGTTTGTCGAGCCCCTTCACCCAGGTGCCCGCGCAGGTGAGGCCGTGCATACGATCGCCAAGTTCGGCCGGATTCGGAAGCGACGCGGCCACCATGGATCTCGGTGTCACCATTGATCCGTTCACGTTGATGGGGGTGGTGGAATCCAAGCCGAGCGTGCGAATGGATCGGAGCACCTCGATGTACTCGGCGCCCAACCCGTACTTGAAGGTGACGCGGCCACAATCAAGCCAACGCGGCATCAGCACCACTTCTTCATGTTCGACGTTGACGCATTCGAGCGGACCAATGCCGCCCGGAAAGTCGAACACCTCCATCTCGCTGAACGGCTCGGTCGTAAACCAACCGCGGTCCTTTTCGTAGATGACCGGCGGCGCAAGACACTCTTCGATCATCGTCCAGATCGAGAACGTCGGCGCGAAGTCGTACCCGTCGATCGAGATGTTGGAGCCGTCCCGGACTCCGATCTCATCGATGCGAGAAAAGAGATGATCGGACGCGTATCGGGCGAACACATCGGACAGCCCCGGCTCGATCCCCATTGCGCACAAGGCGAGCAGGCCCGCACTCTTCCATTGGTCGTGCACGGCGAATTGCTCATCACCAAGCTTCACGCCGCACAACTCGGTGGGCCGGTCGGGATGCTGGCGCGACGGGTGCATCGCCATGTCGAGGTAGTGGCAGCCTGCCTCAAGGGCGGCATCGAAGATCGGTGGGTTGAAGCGCGTGTCGCAGGCGTTGACCAGAACCGTCGCTCCCCATGAACGCGCCAGCGAGACGATGGCGTTCTTGTCTGACGCGTCGACCGGCGTGGAGGTCACGCGAGGGTCGTTGCAACGACCCGCAGCGGTATCGGCGCGCACCTCATCGATGTCGGCGAGGAGCAGCGCGTCGAAGAACGTGCGACGGGACGCGATCGAAGCGAGGGCAGAGCCGACGCCTCCGGCTCCGAGAACGAGAATTCGCATGAAACGGAGCATATCGTCGACTGACGCGTCAGTCAGTTCAGCGGTCCGCCCAATTTACTTTCCGTACAACTCCGCGTCGGAGTTCAACACCATTTCAGTCCGGAAATTGCTATTCTAACCGTGTGGTTGGCGCTCCGTTCGGGGTGCCACGGGAGACCCGTGTAGGGAAAGGCAGCAGTTGTGGCTATTGGTACCGTGAAATGGTTCAACAACGAGAAGGGCTTTGGTTTTATTGCCCGCGATGGTGGAACCGACGTGTTCGTCCATCACTCGGCCATTCAGATGAATGGCTATCGCACGTTGGTGGAGGGTCAACGGGTTGAGTTTGATGTCGTGCCGGGCGACAAGGGTGAGCAAGCCCGGGACGTTCGCCCCGCCTGACCAGGCTTGGCCTGCAGCGCCGGGCCTCGTGGTCGCCACGGGCAATACCGCCAAAATCGGTGTTCCGCCCTACACTGAGTATGACGGTGCCGGCTCAGCCGCACCCTCCTACTCTTTCTTATGACGACAACATTCGCCGATCTCGGCGTACCTGAACCCCTTGTTGCGGCCCTGGCCGCCAGTGGCATCCACGCGCCTTTCGCCGTGCAACTCCTCACCATCAAGGACGGCATGGCCGGACGCGACGTGTGCGGCAAGGCCAAGACAGGCGCGGGTAAGACGCTCGCGTTCGGACTTCCGGTGCTGGCGCTTACGCCCAAGGCCGTACCCAACCGTCCGCACAGCCTCATCATGGTGCCCACCCGCGAACTCGCGCTGCAGGTCACCGAAGTGCTCGAGCCGCTCGCCAAAGCCGTCGACCGAACCGTGATCGCGGTCTACGGCGGGGCCAAGGTGGAGAAGCAAACCGATGCCATTGACAAGGGCGTCGACATCATTGTCGCGACGCCCGGCCGCCTGATCGACCTGGTCGATCGCAAGGCAGTGTCCCTGGCCGACATCACCATGGTGGTGCTCGATGAGGCTGACCGCATGGTCGACATGGGCTTCCTCCCGCAAGTGGAATGGCTACTGCGTCATATCGAGGGAGAGCATCAGACGTTGCTGTTCTCGGCCACACTCGACGGCGCCATCGACCATGTGGTGCGCACCTACCTACGGGACCCGGTGAAGCACGAAGTTGCATCCGAAACGATCACGGTCGAAAACATGACCCACCGTTTCCTCATGGTGCACGAGATGGACAAGGTGAAGATGCTTGGTTCCATCGCCAGCCATCACCCGCGCACGCTCGCCTTTGTGAAATCGAAGCGAGGTGCCGATCAGATTGCGGCTGCGCTGGTGAAAGAAGGCGTGAAGGCCTCGGCGCTGCATGGCGACATGCAGCAGCGCTACCGCGAGAAGGCCATCGAAGACTTCACCGACGGCAAGCTTTCGGTATTGGTCGCCACCGACGTCGCCGCCCGCGGGCTTGATATCGACGAGATTGGTGTGGTGGTGCACTACGACCCGCCGGCTGATCCGAAGGATTATCTGCACCGTTCAGGCCGCACCGCTCGTGCCGGAACGAGTGGCGTGGTGGTCACGCTGGCGCTCTGGAACGAAGAACTCGAAGTTCGTCGTTTGCAGAAGCGACTGGCCCTCAATGTGCCTATCGTGCAGATGTTCTCCAACGACAAACGGCTGGCCGATCTGACCGGCTGGATTCCACTTGCCTCAGAAGGCCTCGGCGCGCGCTAAGCTGTTCTTCGCATTAGGAGTGATCTCGCCGGCAGCACTGGCGTGATCCGGCAACCTGGGTCGGACACCCAAGGTGCCTCCTGTCGGCCACTTGTGGCCAGCAGGGATGTGGTCGGGTTTCCGGCAACGAATTGTCCGCTCTTCATGCGAACCGATCTGGCTTTCGACGCGAATGGAGTGACATGGGCAATCTCCCCCCGGCAAGTGGCGCATGGCGCCCGGGACAGCCCGCGGGTCACCGGCAGTTCCTCACCCTGCGGCTCGGTCGCCCCTTCATTCTGGACCTTGGCGGTCAACTGCCCGAAGTGACCATGGCCTACGAGACCTGGGGAACGCTGAACTCGACGGCATCAAACGCGATTCTTGTCCACCACGCCTGGACCGGTGACAGCCATGTAGCCGGTCCCGCCGGCCCCGGGCACCCCACGCCCGGATGGTGGGAGACGCTTGTCGGCCCCGGTTGCGTTATCGATACCAAGCAATGGTTCGTCGTGTGCATCAACGTGCTCGGCGGTTGCCAGGGTTCCACCGGCCCCGCGTCGGTAGACCCGGGCACCGGCCGGCCGTACGGTCCCCGGTTTCCCGTTGTCACCATCCGGGACATGGTGCGAGCCCAACGATACGTGGCCGACCACCTGGGTGTGGAGCGTTGGCACTCGGTCATTGGTGGCTCGATGGGCGGCATGCAGTCACTGGAGTGGGCCATCACGTTCCCCGACCGCGTCGGCTCACTGGTCGTCCTGGCCACCTGCGCCCAATCAACGGCCCAACAGATCGGGTGGGGTGCCATTGGTCGACGATCAATCCGTCTCGATCCGCAGTGGCGCGGCGGCGATTATTACGACGCAGCTGACGGCGACGGCCCGCACGACGGCCTGTCAATCGCGCGCATGGTCGCACAGGTGACGTTTCGATCCGACGATGTTTTCACCGATCGGTTCGGTCGCGAGTTGGCACCCGAGGGACGCAACGGCCCTGCCGATCTTTGGCAACGCTTCGAGGTGGAGCGCTACCTCGACTATCACGGCGAGAAGCTGGTGCGCCGCTTCGACGCCAACAGCTACCTCATTATCGGCAAAGCCATGGACCTGCACGACATCGCTCGCGGTCGGGGTGGTCTTGAAGCCGCCTTTCGTCGTATCCGCGTGCCGACGCTCGCCGTCGGTATCCGAAGCGACATCCTCTATCCCACCTATCAGCAACGTCAGATCGTTGACACTCTGCGCTCCCAGGGCACCTCTGCCCGCTATGTGGAGATCGATTCGGCGCACGGGCATGATTCGTTCCTTCTCGATTTCGACCAGGTCGGCGCTGCCGTCGGCCCCTTCCTGCAGAACCCGGAGTAACCGAAATGTCCAGCGAGCCTCAACATCTCGACACCACTGCTATCCGCGCTGGTAGATCAGCGAACGGCACCTCGCTCGCGGCGCCGTTGTGGGCCTCATCGGTGTGGACCAGTCCCTCGCTCGACCACGCCCGCAAGGCCGCCGTCGGTACTCGGGCTGCGTGCTTCTACGGTCGATTCGCCAACCCGACCGTGACCGCGTTCGAGGAGGCAATCGCAACGCTGGAAGGGGCCGAAGCAGCGCTGGCATTCGCATCGGGGATGGGCGCGGTATCCGCGGTGATCCTGGCGTTGTGTTCCGCCGGGGATCACGTCGTGGCCCAGCGACAGATCTACTCGGGCACGCAGATGTTCCTGCAGACAGCTGCGGCTCGGTTCGGCATCGAGACAACGTTTGTCGACGGTACCGAGCCGGGCGCGTTCGCAGCCGCGGTGCGACCGGGCAAGACGATGCTGATCCTGGCCGAGACCCCGGCCAATCCGCTCATGAGCCTGGTCGATCTCGATGAACTCGGGGCCATCGCCGGGCCGTTCAAAGTCGTTGATTCGACCTTTGCCACACCCTGCCTTCAGCAGCCCCTTCGCCATGGCGTGGATATCGTGCTGCACTCCGCCACCAAAGGTATAGCAGGCCACAATGACGCGACGCTTGGCGTGATTGCCGGTGAGCAGGAACTCATGAGTGACATCTGGCGCTACGCCGTGCTGCACGGCGCCACCCCTTCCCCGGCCGATGCGCTGAATGCCTTGCGCGGTATCCGCACCCTGCCGATCCGCTTGGCCCGCCAGAGCCGCACCGCGTTGCGGCTGGCGCGATTTCTTGAGTCGCATCCGGCTGTTGCCGGCGTGAACTATCCGGGGCTTGAGAGCCACCCGCAACATGAACTGGCCACGCGTCAGATGTCCGACTTCGGCGGTGTGTTGAGCTTCGATCTCACCGGGGGAGTGGAGTCCGGCCGCCGCTTTCTCGAGGCCGTCTCACTCGCGCAAATGGCCACCTCACTTGGCGGCCCCGAGACACTGGTGACCAGCCCGGCGTTGACCACGCATGCAGGGCTCGGCCCCGACGAGTTGCTGGCTGCGGGCATCACACCTGGCCTGATTCGGGTGTCGGTCGGTCTTGAACATGAGGATGATCTGATCGCGGACTTCACGCAAGCCCTGGCCCGCTGACAGATGCCCGAAATTATCGAGGTCGAAATGTACCGACGCGCCGCTGCGGCCGTGGTGGGTCGCACCATTGCCAAGGTCGACGCACCCGATGCCTGGTTCTGCAAGGGCACCACGCCGCTCGAAGTAAAGGCTGCCCTCGCCGGCCTGGAAGTGGCGGCTGTGCGACGACGGGGAAAGCTCATGATGCTCGATGTCATTGATGGTTCCACGCTCGGAATTCGATTCGGGATGACTGGTCGACTTGTGGTCGACGGCGTATCGCCCATCTCGGTCTTGGAGTACGGCGCCAAACGCAGCGACCCAAAGTGGGATCGGTTCGGTCTGAAGTTCAACGACGGCAGTGGTTTTGTCATCAGCGACCCCCGGCGCCTCGGCGGCGTCGAACTTGACCCTGACGAAAACGCCCTCGGCCCCGATGCGTTCAGCGTCACCAAGGCCCAGCTCGCCAAGCTGCTTTCAGGCACCGAGGTGGCGGTCAAGGCTCGGCTGCTCGACCAGCAGCGTTTGGCCGGAATAGGCAATCTTCTCGCCGACGAGACGCTCTGGCGCGCCGGTCTCGATCCGGCTCGTTCTGCTTCTACGCTGAGCCCGAGGGACATCGGTGTGCTCCACCGTTCGCTGCAGCGGGTACTGCCCGAGTTGACCGCCCGGGGCGGGTCACACACCGGGGATCTGCAGACCCAACGGAATCGGATGGGTGTCTGCCCGAAAGACGGCACGGGTTTGCAGCGTCGAACGGTTGGTGGTCGCACCACGTATTCTTGTCCAAAGCATCAGGTCTGATGTCGAGCGCTCGGTCGTTGCGCGTGAAAGAATCCTGCTGATGATGCGGAGCGCGACGCTGCTTGGTGCAGCAAACTCGATCAACGACCATAGCTCCAGCCGCACGGTGAACATCATCATCGGCGCCCTTGCTGCCCTCGGCCTGCTCATGCTTCTCGTGGCGATGTGGCTGTGGCGGGCATCGCGCCCCGTGCCTCCGTATCTCGAAGGACTCGACCTCATTACCAAGCGTCGCTGGCTACGTTCGGATACGAACCGTCGAGAACACCTGTTGGACTCGATCCGCGAGGTTCGAGGCCCCGCTCCGGTGGTCTCGTCCGCTCGGGAACCCGAGGCGATTGAGCCGGGTCCAGCCATGCCGATCTCACTCGACGCTGCATCTACCAGCCTGGGTGTGGCGTCGTCTCCTGGTGTGCCGATCGTGTCCGCTGCGTCGGCTTCCTCCGGTAAGGCCGACGGGTGGATGTCACCCTCCCTCGCCGATGCTGTGCCGGCAGGATGGATCGATCAACCGGTGTCGCCGCCCGCCCCGGATGCCCAACCGCACCGATGGTTGGATGATCCGGCGCCGGTGCCACAGCCGTTGACATCGGCCGGACTCGTTCCGCCGCCGGTCGGGCCTCCGGCGACGGACAAGGGCTACGGTGATCAGCATGGGTGACTCTCTCGATGTCGAGGCCATGACCGCTCGCTTCCGTGCTCGAGCCGAGGCGGTGAAGAACCGCTCGCTGCCGCCGGTCGGCGGACCTGAGCGCCAACACTTCCTGGCTCAAATGAAGCAGGACTTCCAGGACTTCGCCATCGTCGGTGACGCGGTGGCTTCGCTCGAAGACGGCGTTCTGGTTCTACGGGTTGACCTTCGACCGAAGCCTCCTTCGTCGTAATCAAGTTGGGGGACCGGTTGATGGTTTGCTACAGTCGTAGCGCTCTGCGGATGTGGCTCAGCTGGTAGAGCATCACCTTGCCAAGGTGAGGGTCGCGAGTTCGAATCTCGTCATCCGCTCCAGAGAAACACCTGCTCGGCGGCTCTTTAGAGCCGCCGAGTTGCGTTTTGGAACTCGGCATGAACAACGTCATTGGACAATGCGGATTTTCGGCAGCTCTTTGGGTGGGGGAGAAGCCCTGCAAGGCAAGAAAGTCGCCATATCGGCCGCGCCGACAGTGTGCGCCGAGTGAACCTGATGGAAGCGTCAGCGACGTGGCTTCGTGACAAATGCTCACCGTCGGCTGAAGACGCACAGTTGACCGTCGGTCCCGGGCGACGACGTGTAGTACGGCGCGGGGACACGTTCCACCATTGCGAGGATGCCATCTCGTACCAGCCGGTCGAACGCATCGGCGAAACCCAGCGCGTGCCACACGGCGTCATGCACCGCACACGCCAGCACGCCACCCGGTTCAATGACGCGCACGATCTCGTCGAGGCATCTCGCATCGACATGACCGCTCGTGAACGTTCCGTTGCACACCACGGCGCGGTACGCGCAGTCAGCGATCGGCAGCGGCTTCGTCAGATCGGCCACGATCAACTCTCGGTAGATACCTCGGCGCCGAGCCTCGTTCATCATCTCCACCGAAAGGTCCAACCCATCGAAGGTCGAAAACCCGCGTTGAATCAGTTCGTCGCCCACCAGCCCGGTTCCGCACCCGATGTCGAGCACGCGCCCGTCGCGCCACGTCACGCTGCGGGCGAACGCATCGCACAGGAGGCCCGGCGCGATGTAGCCGAGCCCATCAACCATCGTGCGGTCGTACGACGACGCCCACTCGCGATACAGCGCCTCACCCTCTTCCTGCGAGGACAGTGCGTAGGCGCGTCGTAGCAGCGACGCGTCGCGCTCATCGACGTTCGGCGGAATCAGCTCGTCATGCGCCATCCACAGCTCCTTGGTTGTCGGCGACCATTCGTCACTCGGAAACGAACCTACCCGCGGCCGCCAGCGCTGACTTCTTTCAGACGACCGCTTGCCACTGAGGCATCGGCCCTCCTGCCCGACCTGCGACACTGGTGCGCGTGTCTGATCACCCCGTCGACTCCTCGTCTCCCTACTATCAACATCAGCGGTACTGGAACACCCTGCCCCGAGTCATCGAGCAGATGAACAGACGGACATCGGGCGACCCCGCTGTCGACTGGATGAAGGACTTTCGCAATCGTCGTGGCAAGCCGTTCGAGCGCGCTCTCGTACTCAACTGCGGTTCCGGCTGGGTCGAGAGGGAACTTGTTCAGATCGGTGCTGCGAAATCGGTCATCGCCACTGATATCTCGGAGTCGCTGGTTGGCTTCGCTCGTTCGAAGGCGCAGGAGCAAAACCTCCCGATTGAGTACGTCGTCAGGGACGCCAATATCGAGGCGCTGCCGTTCGATGGGGTTGATCTTGTGATCAACCATGCTGCTTGCCATCACTTGGCTCGTCTGGATCGAGTGCTTGGCTCAATTGCTGATGCCTTGCCAGATGATGGTTGGTTCGTGTCGTTCGACTACGTCGGTGCTCACCGCAATCAGTATCCAGCCGACCAATGGGAGGCGGCTGTGTACCTGAATGATGAGCTTCCGGAACATCTTCGATCCAAGATGAGCTACCCACACCTTCAAACCATGTTGGCCTCCGACCCTTCTGAGGCCATTCATTCCGAGCTCTTCTTCGAGGTTCACAATCGCTACTTCAGTCCGGTTATCGAATGCCCGATCGGTGGTTGGTTGGCCTATCTCGTTCTCACGGGCAACGACGGCCTCTTCGATCATCTCGGGCCAGAGGCAGATCGCTGGGTGGAGCGAGTACTTGCTGTTGACGAGGCCGAGGTCGACGCCAACCCCGGCCACACGCTCTTCAGCTATGTGATTGGACAGCCGCGCCGCCCGGCTGCCACCACCGAACAACGTGCCGC
This sequence comes from uncultured Acidimicrobiales bacterium, assembly GCA_963791625.1. Lineage (GTDB taxonomy): Bacteria > Actinomycetota > Acidimicrobiia > Acidimicrobiales > Ilumatobacteraceae > JANMCE01. The sequence continues at coordinate 1,830,182 of CAWBTA010000006.1, read as the reverse complement.
GTGGTCCGAAGAGGAGACGAGACGTGAAGACCTCGCGTCTGGCCACGGCGGCCTCTACTACCCGCGCACGGTAATCGCCCGCGCCTTAGAGGCGGCCGATCCAAACGGAATCGGGCAGCTTCGCCCTGACCAACTCGTGCAGACGCTTCCCGGCAAACTCTTGGCCGAGCACTTACTGAAGCGTCTCCAGCCATTCCAGCGGGCGAGGAAGCTTTCCCAGTCAGTCCTCAGTCGCCTTCGGTAATGTCGCTGCTGGTCTAACGTTCCCGGTTCATTGGTGCGCTCTGAAGGAGAACGAGATGGATCCGACCCAGTCGAAGGTAGATGCGTTGTTGGCGCAGATGACGCCAGCCGAGAAGGCGGGGCAGCTGACCCAGTACTTCTACTTCAAGCTTCCCGAGGGTGCGACGCCCGCTCAGGACTTCGACACTGCCGCGCAGCCGCGCATGGTGGAAGCGGCGTTGCACGTGGGCGGTGCGGGTTCGCTGCTTTTCGTTACCAACCCGGCCGAGACCAACCGTCTGCAGCGGCTCGCCATCGAGGGGAATCGTCTGGGCATCCCGCTGCTGTTCGGCTTCGACGTCATTCACGGCCTGCGCACGATTCTGCCGGTGCCGATCGCCATGGCAGCCTCGTGGGATCCGGACACCATCTCGCGTGGCCAGTCCATGGCTGCCCGCGAGGCGCGTGCGGTGGGTATCCACTGGACCTTTGCACCGATGGTCGACATCGCCCGTGACCCGCGTTGGGGTCGCATGATCGAAGGGGCAGGCGAGGACCCGTACCTCGGCGCGGCGGTAGCCGTTGCGCAGGTGCGTGGTTTTCAGGGCGGCGGGCTAGGTGCGCCGGATCGGGTCATCTCGGGTCCGAAGCATTTCGCCGGGTACGGCGCGGCGCTGGGCGGGCGCGACTACGACGAGGCCAACCTGTCCGATTCCGAGCTGTGGAACGTGTATTTCCCGCCGTTCAAGGCGGCTGTCGACGCTGGCGCGGGCAACATCATGACCGCCTACATGGACCTCAACGGCATCCCGGCAACCGGCAGTCCGTGGTTGTTCACCGAGGTGCTGCGCGACACGTGGGGGTTCGAAGGCTTCGTTGTCAGCGATGCCAACGCGGTCCGGAACCTGGTCACCCACGGCTTTGCTACCGATCTGGCCGACGCCGGTGCCCGAGCAGTAAACGCCGGGGTCGATATGGAAATGGCGATTGAAGACCCCGCCTTTGGTCACCTGACGGCAGCGTTGGAATCGGGCGCGGCGAACGCGGCGGCGGTGGACGCCAGCGTGCGCAGGGTGCTGGAAGCGAAGATGCGGATGGGATTGTTCGACGCCCCGTATGTCGATGAGGACCACGCTCGCGGGGTGCTGTCCGACCCAGCCCATCGCGACGTGGCTCGCATCGCCGCTGAGCGTTCTGCGGTGTTGCTGCGTAACGAGGGGAACCTGTTGCCGCTCGATGCCGGTAGCCTGAGTTCGATTGCGGTGATCGGTCCGCTGGCTGATTCCAAGCGCGACACCCTCGGACCGTGGGTGTTCGATTTCGACCTCGATGAGACCGTCACGATGCTGGACGGCATCCGCGCCAAGGTTGGCCACAATGTGCGGGTCGACCATGCTCGTGGTGTACCCGTTGTGCAGCGAGTCTTCCCGTCGCTGTTCGACATGTTCGGTGGCAACACGCCCACCGACCCGGACGGGTTTGACGAACAAGAGGAGTTCCAGCGCGCGATTGACCTTGCCGGCGCAGCCGATGTCGCGGTCGTGGTGGTGGGCGAGTGGCAGAACATGATCGGTGAGTTGGCCTCTCGGTCGTCGCTGGACCTGCCCGGACGCCAGTTGGAACTGCTGCAAGCCGTCGTTGCCACCGGAACACCGGTCGTCGCTTTGGTGATGAACGGGCGCCCGCTCGATCTCCGCTGGGCAGCCGAGCACGTGCCTGCGATCTTGGATATCTGGTACCCCGGCACCCGCGGCGGCGCGGCTGTCGCGAATTTGTTGTTCGGTGATGTCTCGCCCGGTGGCAAGTTACCCTTCACGTGGCCACGCACCGTTGGGCAGGTACCGATGATCTATGCGCACACCCGATCGCACGAGCCCGATAACCAGGCCAAGCGCTACTGGGATGAGGCCAGCACCCCTCTGTTCCCTTTCGGCCACGGCCTGAGCTACGGACGTTTCCACTACGCCAACCTCACCGTCGACCAGCCGACGGTCGTCGTCAGCGGCACGGTGACGGTGTCGGTCGAGGTGACCAACAGCGCAGATCGCGAAGCCGACGAGGTCGTGCAGCTCTACATTCATCAGCGGCACGGCTCAGCGTCGCGTCCGGTGCGCGAGCTCAAAGGCTTCCAGCGGGTCACCCTCGCCGCCGGCGAAACATGCGTCATGCAGTTCCCGGTCGGCGTGAACGAGCGGCGCTATTGGAACGCGGCGGCCAAAGACTGGGTGACCGACGCGTCCACGTTCGATGTCTGGGTCGGCACTGATTCAACCGCCGAACTCGCGACCAGCTTCAACGTCACGAGCGCATAGGGCATCGCTTGAAGTGACGTGACGATCCGGGTGTTCCACCGCACCATAACTGCCACACTGGGTCGGTGAATCCGATCATGGTCTACGCCGATGGTGCCGACGGTCCGTTGTCGGCACCATCGGTTGTCGCCGCCGCGGCTGGTGTGAGCGGCTCGCCCGAGCTCCTGTTCTGTTGGACGGTGGCCGAGCCGGAATGGCTTCACGACGCCGCAGTGACCGGACGAACGGCTATGGCCGGCTACGGCTTGGCGAACGCGGTGGCACGGGGACAGATCGAGCCGCTCTCGATGCGCATCTCGGCCATGCCGAACCTGTTGCGACGAACTCGCCCCGATGTCGTCGTCGTGACTGGTGTTCGTCGTGGCACCAAGCTTGTGTACGGACAGACCGTCAGCTGGATACCCATCGCGACGGAGTCTGCTCAACGGGTGGTGGTGGAAGTTGACGAACACGGTTACGACCTTGGCGCTCCCGAGATCACAGGCAATGTCGTCGCCACCCTCAACCGGCCCCGCTCCGAGCCATTGCGTGCCGCCGCACGGCCCGCTGACGACATCGACCTTCGCATAGGCGCGCTCGTCGCGTCACTCGTTCCCGACGACGCGACCTTGCAATTCGGTCCGGGTGGCATTGGCGAAGGTATCGCTCGTGCCCTTCGCAAACCGGTCTCCATCTTCTCCGGTCTCGTCACCGATGCCATGGCCGACCTCGCCGACCGCGGGTTGTTGAACGGCGTGATAACGGCGGCGTACGCCTGGGGCGGTGAACCGATCCGGAACCTGGCGGCGAGTGGCCGGTTGCGATGGGCCACAGTCGAGGTCACCAACGACATCACGGGCGTGTCCAGCATTCCGAGATTCATCGGCTGCAACACGGCGCTCCAGGTTGCGCTCGATGGTTCTGTGAACGTCGAGCGAGTCGGCGGCAGGCTGATCACGTCGATAGGCGGACACGCGGATTTCTGCGCGGGCGCCTCTCGTTCGCTGGGTGGCATGTCCGTCATTGCGCTGCGATCCACGACATCGAAGGGCGCGTCCAACATCGTGCAAATGACTGAGGTGGTCTCCACGCCCAAATGTGACGTCAGCGTCGTCGTCACCGAGCACGGCATCGCCGATCTGCGCGGCGTCGGTGACATCGAGCGGGGACGTCGCCTCGCAGCCATCGCCGCCCCCCAGCATCGTGCTGGTCTGTCGAGCTAGACGGCCTCGCTTCGTCGGGCCAGGGCCGGGCGAACGTGCCACAGGCTGGGGTCGTGCTCGTTGAGGAGTGTGAGGAACGCCCCCGACGCCAACGCCGGTGAAAGCACATACCCCTGCATGTTGTCGCAACCAAGGTCCACAAGGGTGTCCCACGTGGCGCGATCCTCGATGCCTTCGGCAACCGTCGTGAGGTCGAGGCTGCGGGCGATCTGCACAACGGCGCTCACGATGGTTCGACTCGAAGCAGAGTGCAACAGGTCCTTCACGAAGGAGCGATCGATCTTGACCTCGTTCACGTGAAGTCGTGCGAGGTACGAGAGCGAGGAGTAACCGGTGCCGAAGTCATCGATCGAGAATCGCACTCCTGTCTCGCGGAGCGTACGCATGGTGGAGCGGACATCTCCGGCATCCTCCACCAAACCCCTCTCCGTCACTTCGAGGGTAAGGGCGTCGGCCGGCAGGTTGTAGCGCCACAGGAGAGACGCAATCTCGTTGGTGAAACCCGGGTCCTCCAGAGAGCGGTGCGAGATGTTGACGGCGATGCTGATCGGGTGCCCAAGTGATCGCCATCCGGCGCATTGCTCGATCGCTTGCTGGAGCATGCGGCTGGTGAGCGATCCGATGAGACCCGTGTGCTCGGCGAGCGGAATGAACTCGTCGGGGCGGACCCAACCCAGGCGATCGTGGTTCCAGCGCACCAGCGCCTCAGCGCCAATGATCGCTCCCGTTCGCAGGTCGGCCTTCGGCTGGTAGAAGGCAATGACTTGGTCGTGGTCGATTGCTTTTCGTAGATCGGTCACGAGGCCGAGTTGGCGTTCGCCCGATCGTTCCTGATCGGGGTGGTAGAGAGCCACCGCTGACTTTCGTTGTTCCTTGGCCGCGTACATGGCCACTTCCGCTCGTTTGAGGAGAACCCTCTGATCACGTCCGTCGTGGGGTGCCAAGGCGAAGCCAGCCGCGACGTCCATTGGCACCTGAATGTCGCGGAGTCCGAACGGCTCCAAGAATGCCTCCTGGATGACCTTGGCCCGCTGGGCCAGCTGCGCCTTGTCATCCACGTTCGCAAAGAGGACGGCAAACTCGTCGCCCCCGAGACGGGCCGCGAACGCATCAGGGGGAAGACTGCTGGAGATCCGTTGCGCGGCGATTTGGAGAAGCTCGTCGCCGACGTCGTGACCAAGGGTGTCGTTGATTTCCTTGAAGCGGTTGAGGTCGATGATCCCGACGCCGAATGCTGCGCCGCTCCCGTCGAGAGCATCAAGATGTTCGGCCACGCGCTGGGAGAACGAGGTGCGGTTTGCCATGTTGGTGAGCGAATCATGCAGGGCTTGATGTTCTCGGTGCTGCATTTCCTGACCGAGACGACTAATGAGGTTGGTGTTCTGCACAGCAACGGTCACGTGCTTGGCGATAGTCGCAAGGTTGTCCCGATCTTCGGCGGTAAATCTTCCCGTGTCGCCTGACCTACTACACACCGCCAACAGTGCGATCACCCCTTCATCACCGGTGAGTGGCGCGACCATCAGGTCCTTGATGCCGTGCCGTGACAGATAGTCGTCCTCACCGGAGTCGGCGCGCCCGGGTGAGAGCAGCACGGCCTCCTGCTGATCAATGGCGCGCACCCAGACCCAGTCACCTTCGGCTGGAAGCCCCTTCACCATGCCATCCGAGGATCGACGATGCCCGGCAGACGGACCGTCGAGGAGCACGATCTCGACACTGACGGCATTCATCGCATCGGAGAGTTGAGCGAGCACGCTGTCGAGTACGTCATCGAACTTGTGACTGCGACTCATCCCTGAGATGAAACCGTGCAGGAGGCGGAGCGACTCGTAGCGCTGGCGCAACCGGCTGTAACGAATGAAGCCGGAGATGACGATCGCCGCGATGGCAGCAAGCATGGGCAGCGAAAGCGGTGAAATCTGAAACGACGCCGCGGCCACGGTGACAAGACCGCTCAGCCCTATTGAGGATGCGACGTAGTTCAAGGAAGCGGAGAGGCTTTGCCGAGAGAATCGCTCGCCGAGAATGCGGAGTCCGCCATGCAGCGCGGCGTTTCCGACGACGTTCATCAGCGCAATGGACGTGATGAGTGCCAACCACGTTCTGGGCGTCAAGATTGAGGCGCCCCCACCGATCGACTGGTAGACAGCGACCGCCGTGGCGTGTTCGAAAAACGTGAGTGCCGTGTTGCAAAGCAGTTTTGTGCCGCGCCCCTTGCAAACGATGATCCGGGCGCTCAGCACCGCCAGTCCAGCGACAAGCATGATCTGGCGCGGCTGCTCGCCGAGCAACGCGAGCACCAAGGGGATTTCGGTGAGCGTTACTGAATAGGACGTCGAGCGCAACAGATAGTGAACCGGGTACGACTCGGCGAGGAACATCAGGATGAACAACAGGGGCCACGCCATGTGAAATCGAGCGTCGACGGTTCCGGTCGACGTGACGAGCAGGCGCTGCAAAACCGCCCCAAGCGCGGTGAGGAACAACGAGTACGCCAACAAGACACGAGTCTGGCGGCTGCCACCGGACGCTAAGTTGGGGGTCGTGGCCATGGCGTCCTCGTCGGCGTCCGGGGCACGGGCGTGTCCAGACTGTGGTTCCACCATCGGCGTCCTGGCGCTCGGGTAGAGGCGTCAGCGCTTCAACTCTCGTTAAGATCTACCTGCTGAGGCGAGGAAATGAACGACTCAGAGCGTCTTGAGGAGCCCTCTGATCCATTCGCACCACGCGTTGGAAGATGTGGGAGGCTGACGACGTTGCGCCACTTCGAGAGGAGATGGCAGGTGAGCCCCACCACGGTCGAATTCACCGAAGACGGCTACCGGCGCCTCGACGTGCGCGTGTTCGGGATCGTTCAGGGTGTCGGGTTTCGCCCCTATGTGTACCACCTCGCAAGCGAACTGGGTCTCGCCGGATGTGTCGGCAATGATCCCGATGGCGTCTTCATCGAGATCGAGGGATCGGCTGCATTCGTAGAAGCGTTCCTCCGCCGTTTGCATCGGGAGGCACCACCGCTGGCCGTTGTTGAGCATGTCACGGCCGAAGCCGTCGAAGTAACGGGTGCTGCGGGTTTCGTGATTGTCGACAGTGTTGCCGGAGACCGCGGGGTTACGTTGGTGCCACCTGACACAGCGGTTTGCGATGACTGCCTTCGCGAGATGCGTGATCCCGCTGATCGTCGCTTTGGTCATCCGTTTATCACCTGCACCAATTGCGGCCCGCGGTTCACCATCATCCAATCGATGCCCTACGACCGTCCGAACACGACCATGGCCTCATTCCCCATGTGTGATGCGTGCCAAGCCGAGTACGACAACCCCGCAGACCGTCGTCATCACGCGCAACCAATCGGCTGCCACCAGTGCGGTCCGACGGTGTCGTTCTCGTCCGAGGGCGACCCAATCCGATCGGCTGCCGCCGCGTTATGTGACGGCGCGATTCTTGCGGTGAAGAGCGTCGGCGGTTATCACCTGTGCTGCGATGCCACGAGCGACGAAGCCGTGAGGGGGTTGCGGCTGCGCAAGGGCCGCGGCGACAAGCCTTTCGCTGTCATGGTCGCTGGCCTCGACCCGGCGCGCTCCGTCGCGCTCGTTGATCGAGCGGAAGCCGACCAGTTGCTGCTGGCGGCGCGGCCCATCGTGCTGTTGCGAGCTCGAACCGATTCGCCGGTGTCGGCTCTGGTGGCCCCCGGCAACCCGCTGATCGGCGTGATGTTGCCCAGCATGGCGTTGCAACATCTGTTGGTCGAGTACGCCGGGGTGCCTCTGGTGATGACCAGCGGCAACCGCAGCGGAGAGCCGATTGCCTACCACGACGCCGACGCCCGTAATCGCCTCGGTGACGTTGTCGATGGTTTCCTTACCCACAACCGCGATATCCACGTGCCGTGCGATGACTCTGTTGTGCGGCTGGTTGATGGAGAGCTTCAGCCCATACGACGCTCCCGTGGGTTCGCGCCCCTGCCGGTGCGTTTCCCGCAGAACACCGGCAGGGTGTTGGCGGTGGGGGGCGAACTGAAGAACACGTTCTGTGTTGCAGCCGGTGAGCATGCGTGGGTCAGCCAGCACATGGGTGACATGGAGAATCTCGACACGATCGAAGCCTTTGAGTCCGCGGTTGCCCACTTCCTCGAGATGTATCGGGTTGAGCCAGAGGTGGTGGTGGCCGATGCCCACCCGGGCTATCGCACGTCGAAGTGGGCCGACGCTCGCGGTGGCTCGGTGCTCAAGGTGCAGCATCACCACGCGCACATTGCAGCCGTGATGGCCGAACACCAACTTCCGCCCCAGGCCGACGTGCTTGGGGTGGCCTTTGATGGCACCGGCTACGGCCTCGACGGATCGATTTGGGGCGGAGAGTTCATGGTTGCAAACGCAACCAGGTTCGAACGGCTAGCGCACTTGAAGTACCTGCCACTTCCCGGTGGCGATGCCGCCGTACGCAACCCCTGTCGGGTCGCGTTGGCGCACCTCTGGGCCGCAGGTATCGAGTGGACGGCTGAGCTTGCGCCGTACAACCAGTTGAACGAGATTGAGCGCGGGCTGCTCCTCCGTCAGCTTGAACGCGGTCTCAACTGTGTGCCGACATCGAGTATCGGACGGCTGTTTGACGCGGTCAGTTCGCTGCTCGGTCTTCGTCATCGGATCACCTACGAGGCGCAAGCCGCCATCGAACTAGAGGTTGCTGCGGAGTCGTTCCTCCACGACTATCCGATCTACAGCTTCGCTCACAACGGGTTGCAGATAGATGCGGCACCGGTGTGGTCGGGCATGGTGAGCGATCTGCGGACGGGCGTTCCGGTCGGCTCTATAGCGGCAGGATTCCACCATGCCGTCGCCATCATGGTGAGCGATGTGGCGCTGCGAAATCGATCGTCGACTGGGCTCAGCACGGTGGCGCTGTCGGGCGGAGTGTTCCAGAACGCGGTACTCATGACGTTGGTGAAACGCCTGCTCGCAGCAGATGGATTTGACGTCCGAACGCATCGCCTGGTGCCACCAAATGACGGCGGGCTCGCGCTGGGGCAGGCGTACATCGGGGCCTATGGTTCTCACGAAGGAAAGGACGACTGATATGTGTCTTGCCGTACCCGGAAAGGTCATCGACATTCGAGATGACCGAGGCACGCGGATGGCCATGGTTGACTTCGCCGGTATCCGCAAAGAGATCTGCCTCGCCTACTTCCCCGACGTGGTCGTGGACGAATACGTCATCGTGCATGTCGGCTTCGCCATTGCTCGCGTTGACGAGAAGTCGGCGCTCGAAACGCTGCAGATGTTTCGCGATCTGGGTATCGACCTCACCAAGGAACTCGGTGCGCAACCGGCGAGCACGCCATGAAGTATCTCGACGAATTTCGTGATCCGCAGTTGGCCGCTCACCTGTTCGCTGAGATCGCCCGTATCACGACGAAGAAGTGGGCGATCATGGAAGTGTGCGGCGGACAGACCCACGCCATCATCCGCAACGGCATCGACCAGATGCTGCCTGAGCAGATCGAACTCATCCACGGCCCGGGTTGTCCGGTATGTGTCACGCCCCTTGGCGTCATCGACAAAGCGTTGGAGATTGCCAGTCGACCGGGGGTGATCTTCTGCTCGTTCGGTGACATGCTTCGCGTGCCCGGAAGTGCCTGCGACCTGTTCCAGGTGCGAAGCGAAGGTGGTGACGTGCGCGTGGTGTACTCGCCGCTCGATGCCGTGAAGTTGGCCGAGGAGAACCCGGACAAACAGGTGGTGTTCTTCGCCATTGGGTTCGAGACGACCGCTCCGGCCAACGCCATGTCCGTGCATGTAGCCAAGCAGCGAGCGCTCACGAATTATTCGGTGCTGGTCAGCCACGTACTCGTACCGCCCGCCATCGAGGCCATTGTCAGCTCGCCCAGCAACCGGGTGGACGGTTTCCTGGCTGCGGGCCATGTGTGCTCCATCATGGGCTCATGGCAGTACGGGCCGCTGGTCGAAAAACACCATGTGCCCATCGTGGTGACAGGGTTTGAACCGCTCGATGTTCTTGAGGGCATTCGCCGGGTTGTCGTGCAGCTCGAGGCTGGCGTGGCCGAACTCGAGAATGCCTATCCGCGGGTGGTGACCCCCGAAGGAAACGGGCCTGCTCAGGCGATGCTGAAGGATGTCTTTGAGGTGTGCGATCGCCAGTGGCGCGGCATCGGCGAGATACCACAGAGCGGTTGGCGGCTGAGCGCTCGCTATCGAGACTTCGATGCCGAGTACCGATTCGATGTTGGCGCGATCGATTCCCCCGAGTCGGCGCTGTGTCGCAGCGGTGAGGTGCTGCAGGGTCTCATCAAGCCAAATCAGTGTGAGGCCTTTGGCAACGAGTGCACGCCCCGCCGTCCCCTTGGCGCCACGATGGTGTCGAGCGAGGGCGCTTGCGCCGCGTACTTCCAGTATCGACGACTTGATGGGCCGGTCGCCATGATCGGGGAAGTTCCGGTGCGCCTTGGCTGAGCCGCTGGGCTTCGAGGGCTGGAGCTGCCCGTTGCCGTTGCGCGGTCACGATCGCGTCATGATCGGTCACGGTGGTGGTGGCAAGCTCTCGGCCGAACTGGTGGAGCATCTCTTCCTGCCCGCGTTCGGCTCACTGGGTGAACAACGCGACTCTGCGCTCGTCAGTGTCGGCGGCATGCGCCTTGCGTTCTCGACCGACTCGTATGTGGTGCGGCCGTTGTTCTTCCCCGGCGGCTGCATTGGTGACCTCGCCATCCACGGCACCGTCAACGACATTGCCATGAGCGGTGCCCAAGCCGTTGCGCTCAGCGCCGGGTTCATCCTGGAAGAAGGCATACCGCTCGCCGTCGTCGGCCAGGTGGCCGAGGCCATGGGCAAGGCGGCGCAGCTCGCCGGCGTGCGGGTGGTGACCGGCGATACCAAGGTGGTGGACGCCGGAATGGCTGACGGCATGTACATCAACACGTCTGGCTTTGGGCTGATCCCCGACGGCGTCGATATTCGTCCGTCCCGGGCCCGGCCGGGCGACGTGGTCATCGTCAGCGGCCCCATTGGCCTGCACGGTGTAGCCGTCATGTCCAAGCGAGAGCAGTTGGAGTTCGGCACCGAGATCGAAACCGATTCAGCGCCCCTTAACGGCCTCGTCGCTGCGATGCTCGGCGCCAGCCTCGACATCCACGTCTTGCGTGATCCGACACGCGGTGGATTGGCCGCCAGCCTGTGCGAAATCGCCTCGACCGCTGGCGTCGGCATCGAGTTCGAGGAGGTGCTGCTGCCGATCCCGGAGCAGGTTGCGGCCGCCTGCTCGTTTCTCGGACTCGATGCGATAAGCATCGCCAATGAGGGAAAGCTCGTTGCCATCGTGCCGGCCGAAATCGTCGACGTCGTGATGGCCGCCATGCAAGCGCACGAGCACGGCCGCGAGGCCGTCATCATCGGACGGGTCACCGACCAACACCCGGGCATCGTCGTCGCCCGAACCTCGTTGGGCGCTCGCCGAGTCGTTGACCTCCCCTTAGGCGAGCAACTCCCACGTATCTGCTGACCGGCCCGCTTTACTGTGACAAGAGTAACGCGCCGAGTGACGGATCTTCGGCCGGAGGACCTCTCATCGCCGGCGCACATTTGGTAAACCAAGAAGCGGCTTTCGATCGGGACTGAAAACCCGGGGCCAGACGAAATGAGGCATGATGCCACTCACTTGGCAAGTGCCCTTTTCTGCATTCGAGCTGTTTTGGGCGGGTGCACCAAAGGGATCGCAAACGGATCACAACGGCGGCGGCCACCATGGTTCCTGAGCCGTTCGATGGTTTGGTGTTCACTGATCTTGCGTGGATGATCGAGGCTGAGTGCAAAGGCCAGTCTCACCTGTTCTACCCGCCGCTGCGTGAACGTCCTGACTCCCGCACGCGCCGTGAGGCCGCTGCGTGCGCAATCTGCGCGATGTGCCCCTCGAGGGCTGAGTGCCGAGAGTACGGGCGCGTCAATCATGAATACGGCGTGTGGGGTGGCGAGAACGAAGAGGAACGGGTGGCGGCCGGATATCGCTTGAACGCCCCCGTCGGCGTACCTCGGCCGCCGCGAAGCAGCGACGCCCGAAGCCTCAGCTGACCGCGGTGTTCTCAATCATGCTGTGCGCCGCAGCCAGGCCGGAAAGAAACGCACCCTCAACCTTGGCCTCACCAAAAGCATCGCCAGCAAAGACGATCTTCGTGCGGTCGTTTGGTTGGATCGACAGACATGGTTGCGGGTAGGTCACGGTGGGCCTCGCGTATCGCCACCGCCTGATTTCCGCGGCCACCACACCAGCGCCGTCGAGGTACCGCTGTGCCTCCGACAGCAGGAAAGGCAAGAGCGTTTCGTCGGGGTCGTCGTAGTGGCGCTCGGACATGAGCTCGTTGGCATGAAGCGTAAGGGCAGGAACCGTCGAAAGCCGTTTGGCGTGGTTGTCGGCCACGAACGAAAACGTCGGATCCTGGCTTGCGGTCAGCTGCAGGCCTCCGGGTGACCGGATGAGGCCCGGTCGGTCAACGGTGACAAGAAGGGCGAGGCATCGGGCGTAGCGCACCTGCTCCAGCTGGGTCCGATCATTGTCAGGCAGGGCCAGGCCTCCCTGATCGCACAGCACCAGGGACTGGGGCACAGGCGGCGTGAGCACAGCAGCCGTGCACAGGTGACGAGCATCATCGTCGGCGGCAACGACCAGGCCCTCGTCGATAACGCCGATGGATCGCACCGCGGTGTTGAGGGCAACCAGCGCTCCGGACGCGAGGTATTTGGTGATGGCGTTCATGCCACCGGGCGCACAGTAACGGGGGTAGCCGTCCTGCGTCTCACCAAAGCCGCGGCACCACTCACGGGCGATGCCGAGCGACAGCCACGACTCGACCTCGGCTCGGAATTCGTGTGAACGGGCCGTGAAGAACTGAGCGCCGTGATCGACCAGTGCAACCGCACCCCCGATGCCAGCGAGCCGTCGGGTTGCCATGCGGCCACCAACCGACCTGGCCTTGTCGAAGACCGTCGAGGGTTGATCGTGTTCGGCCAGGGTGCGGGCGGCAACCAAGCCGGTGAGTCCGGCACCGATCACGATGACGGAAGACTGGCTGGCGAACGCTGGCATCATCTGAGCCTTCCACGAGGGGTCCTGGCGTCTGAAGTCAGCTCCGCTTCGTGGGCGACAGGTGAGCCGCTCTACGTTCTGGGCATGCCCGAACCTCGCCCGTTGGACGGATCCGTTGTCGTAGTGGTGGGAGCCAGCGGCGTGTTGGGCGCTGCCGTCGCCCATCTTCTTGCCGCCAGCGGTTGTCACGTCGTAGCCGCCGGACCGCACCCGGACCGTCTGATGGCAGCCGCCATTCCGGGCGCGACAACGGTCGAGGTTGATCTGCGTGATGCGGGTGCCGGTGATCGTCTGGTGAACGAGGTCACGACGCGATTCGGGCGGTTGGACGGGCTGGTGAACGCCGCTGGCATCGTCGGGTTCGGAGCACTTACCGACACCGACGACGTTGCCATCGAGGAGCTCTTCCTCACGAACGTGATCGGCCCGCTCTGGCTGCTGCGCCGGGTGATTCCGCTGCTCGAGCGCGTCAAAGGGTTTCGTGGTGAACATCAGCGCCGTGGTGGCCGAGCAACCGCTGCCGGGCATGGCGTCGTATGCCGCCAGTAAGGCCGCCCTCACTGCGGCCGACCGGGCGTTGGCCCGTGAGCTTCGGCCGCTGGGCATACACGTGTGCGACGTTCGACCGCCGCACACCGAGACGGGGCTCGCCTCTCGGGCGGTGTCTGGCCAGGCACCGAAGCTTCCGACCGGTCTTGACCCAGCGGTTGTGGCTGCCCGCATCGTGCTGGCCATCGAACAGAACGAACGCGAAGTCGGCTCCGACCAGTTCGGCTGATGGAATGAAAGGCCGCGTGCTCCCCGAGAAGATTTGTGTCACCTGCGGTCGCCCGATGACGTGGCGCAAGGCATGGGCCAGGAACTGGGATGGAGTGAAGTACTGCTCTGACGGATGTCGGAAGCGGAAGAAGAAGGTCGACCCCTCGTGAGGCTGCCACTCCCGTCACCGGGTCACGAGGTTGCATGGGTCACGGAACATCTCGGCCACCTCTGCTGCGACACAGCGGCAGTGTCTGGCCGGTTCAGCGGTACGCAGCAGGCCGCCGACGCAGCGCTGCAGGCGTTCGATGTCCGGGGCTACGCCAAACGGCGCAACGAGGTTTGGCCCGTTTCAAAGCGAGGGGCGTCTGGGCTGTCACCATGGATTCGACACGGTCTCCTGAGCCTGCCTGACGTCTGGCGGGTCGTTGGCGGGCATGGCCACGACAGCCGAAAGTTTCGAGATGAACTGTTGTGGCAGGAGTACGCCCGTCACGTGTACGCCCGCCTCGGTACGGCTAACCGCAAGTCGTTGCGTTATCAACCAGTTGGCGACCGTCGGGTGGAGCAGGACCCGTGGGATCGCTCTATGAATTGTGTTGATCTGTGCATGACGGAATTGCACGATGACGGCTGGATGGTAAATCAGACGCGCATGTGGATGGCGGCCCACTGGACCGTTCGTCATGGCGCTCCGTGGCAGGACGGCGAGGACCTGTTCTTCACGCACCTGCTGGACGGGTCACGGGCAGCGAATCGGCTGGGTTGGCAGTGGACGACCGGTGCCGGCACCGGCAAGGTGTACGGCTTCTCCCGCTGGCAGGTCAACAAGCGCAGCACCGGCGTGTGTGACACCTGCGTGCACCGAGACGACTGTCCGCTTGAGGACTGGCCCGCCGAACCGGCCATGGAACCGGTCGCCGACACTGCGCTACTTCGCCACGACCCTGACCCGAGGCGCACCATGGGCCCCCTCGCACCGCAGTTCTCAGGTAATGCCCATGTCGTGTGGCTCACGGCTGAATCACTGGGCGACGGTGACCCGGCCCTGGCGGCTCACCCAGAACTGCCTGTCGTCTTTGTGTTCGACGAACCACTGCTTGCTCGCCTGCGGCTTTCGGGGAAGCGACTCGTGTTCCTGACCCAACGCCTTGCCGAACTGTCCGAGGGTCGAGAGGTCGAACTCTGGCTTGGCGATCCGGTCTCGTTGTTGCAGGGCCGAGCTGTGGTGACGACGTTCGCTCCCGTACCCGGTTGGGCGACGCGAGCGGCCGCTATCAATCCTGCTGAGGTACATCCGTGGCCCTGGTTGCGCCGACCCGATGCCGGGTCGCTCACCAGCTACACGAGCTGGGTCAAACGAGTGGGGAACTGAGCGCTAGAGCTCGCCAGCATCAAGCATGGCCAATACCTCCACCGCCCGCTGCTGCACGGCCGGTAGATCGGCGAGTTTCTGCGCGGCGCGAACCTGTTGAACAACGCGTGGGTTGCGCCCGAACTGATCGGCGTGGCGGGCCAGAAAGTCCCAGTACAGCGTGGTGAACGGGCACGCGTCGGGTCCGATGCGTTGCTTGCGGTCGTAGTGGCACCCCTTGCACGAGTCGCTCATCTTGTCGATGTACGCGCCGCCTGCGGCGTAGGGCTTTGTCGCCATCTTGCCGCCGTCGGCGTGCTGCGACATACCGATCACGTTCGGCAGCATCACCCATTCCGCTCCGTCGACGAACCCGGCCCACATCCACTCGGTGAGCGCCCACGGGTCGACTCCAGCCAGCATCGACAGATTGCCAATTACCATCAGTCGCTGGATGTGATGCATGTATCCGTGGTCGTGCAGCGTGCCGAGCGCGGAGGAAACGCAACGCATATCCGTCTTGGCACCGAGAAAAACTGGTGGCAGAGGCCGATGGGCTCGCAGATCGTTGGCGCGGCGATAGTCCGGACCCCAGAACCAGTAAACGCCATGCACGTACTCGCGCCAGCCGATGATCTGGCGGATGAAACCCTCCACGCTGGCAATGGGTGCGTGGCCTGATCGGTAGGCAGTCTCGGCTGCGTCGCACACCTCGGCCGGCAGGAGCAGACCGAGGTTCAGATAGGGAGACAGCAGCGAGTGGGCGAGGTGCCAGTTGTCGGCCAACATGGCGTCTTCGTGTGGTCCGAAGACAGGCAGCAGAGAGGTGATGAAGTGGTCCAGTCGCCGGAGCGCGCCTGCTCGGTCGGTGGCCCATGTGCCGTCGGGATCCGCCCCCCAGCATGATGCCGGAAGTCTGGCGAGCACGCTTCTATCGAGATCGTCGAGTTGGTCTATCGGGGGAGTGGCCCAGCGGTCGTGGCCGGTCTTCGGGGGCGGCTCGCGGTTGTCTTCATCGAAGTTCCAACGGCCTTCTGCAGGCTCGTCTCCATCCATGAGATATCCCAGCTGTCGACGCTGCCAACGGTAGAAGTCCTCCATCTTGAGGCTCTTACGGCCCGATGCGAACGACGCGAAATCGTCGCGGTGGCAGAGAAACTGATCAGACCGAACGAGTTCGACACCAAGGTCGATCAGCATCTGGTTTCCTGCGAAGTTGGCTGACTCCATGGCCACCACCTTCGATGGCTTGAACGCGCCACCGTGGGCCTTGAGCCCAGCCCGAAACGATGGTGCTTCCCGTTCGTCCACCTCAAAACCCTCGGCTCGAAGTTCGCTCGCGAACCGACGCATGGCGGTGATGATCAGGTGGGCGCGCTGTCGATGCCACCGCTTGGAGGCCTGCTTGGCGTGGCTGTGAATCATAAGGACGCGGTCCCGCCCCGGCCTCGCGTCGGCCAGTGCGCCGAGGTTGCGGTTGAGTTGATCACCCAGCACCCAGATTGTCGTCACCCGGTGATCATGGCGGACTCATTGCGCCCCGCACGGATCGGAGTGGCGCCTAGCCGGGTTCAGTGGCCGACACAAGGTCGGGAAAGCTGAGACCCCGGTCAACGATCCGGGTGCTTTGGTTGTGCCAACGCCACCAAGCGAGGCACGCTCCGCCGGTGAACATCGGCAGTACGAAGGTAAGCACCCGGTAGGTGAGTACGGCGGCCAACACGGTGGCTTCGGGACCGCCGAAGCGAGTCAGGAGGGTAGCCAAGCCAAACTCGGTGACGCCCAGGCCACCGGGTAGGGGGGACAGGGCGGCAGCCAGTCGCACCAGGCCCCAGGCCACCAAGATGGTCGTGGTGGGTAGCACGGCGTCGCCGATGCCGAAGGCTCGGATCACGATGACCGGCTTGGCCACGGTCATGGTCTGATCAAAGACGGTGGCGAGTGCGATGCGTCGACCGCGCTTGCGAAGCAGCGAGCGAGCGTCGGTGCGGCCCCTCTCCGCGATGGTGACCACCTCGAGAGCCGGGACGCGGTACCAGCGCTGGTGAGCTCGGTGGAAAAGTCGTTGCAGCCGTTGGGCCATCCAGCGGATCGGTGCCGGGTGGGAGAGCAGCAACCCCCAGAAAAGCAGCGATCCTGTCAGCATCACGGCGGCCCCGATACTGACGGCCAGAAAGACCCGGTGGTCAACGACATTCCTGGTCGCGCCGCTTGCGCCAGCGATGGCCGTGAGCAGCGCGACCGTCCAGACCGCGAACGCAGCGATGACACTTTGGGCCACGATACTGATACCGACGGCGCGGTCGGCGATCTGCCAGCGACGCAGCATTGCGATGCGGACGCCGGTGCTGACGGGGCCGCTGCCGATGATGGTGTGAGTGGCGGCCGTCGCTGATTCCTGCACCATCCAGCTCTGGCGGAGCGTCAACCCGGGCGTGACTGCTTGCAGGACGAGACTCTGGGCCACCATGCCCAGCGCAAACACCACCAGCAGCACGACCACCCAACCCGACGACAACGCACCCATGTTGTGGAACGCACCGCGCAGGTCGGTACGGTGCACGTAGACCGCCACGGCGATCGACACCACCAACACCATCGTTACAACCCGACGCACCATCCGCACCGCCCTACGCGAGCACACTTTGGCCCAACATGTCTGATCAGCGGGTAGGTCGGCGGGCCTTTCCCTGCCGGGTGGTCACGGCAACGGTTCTCGAGGTGTAGCCCTCCCACCAAGTAACACGCTCGGCTTCCACACCGACTGCGCCTTCAGCGTCGTAGACGAGGGGCCCTCGCAGCATGACGCCGGTGTAGCGGCTCGGTCGGTTGCCCTCCGACGCGTGCACGGTGAGGGCGCCATTGCCGACCGGTTGGCCAAGTTTCGTCAACAGGATCCTGGGCACCGATGCGAGACCAGCAGTGACGGTTGCGGGAACGACGACAGGCCCAACGGAGGTCAGCCAGCCGATGTCGGCCTGCGTGGCCTGGCGCAGAAGCTGGCGCTGCTGCGGCGGGAGGATGTCGACATGGAGGTCCACGGGTGCCGGTGCGCCGTTCGCCGCCGCGCCGGGGGGTTCTGGCCACGTGCCGCCCTGGTGAACGATGACTCCGTTATCGACGGTGAGCTCGCGCTCGAGAGCAAACGAGATGAGCGTTCGAGAGGAAAGGCCCGGCAGATCACCGGACAGCAGATCGGCGACGATGCCAGTGGTGATGGCCGCGTTGCGGGCGAAGTACCAGCCAAGGCCGAACGGGAGTCGTGGCGACAATGACTCGGGCCGAGGCGGCCAGATGTCGATCAACTCGGCAACACCGGACATCATCACCGCCTGCTTTCCGAAGCGCACGGTAATGCCGATCACGGGCTGTCGAGCGATGGCACGGACTTTCAGTGAGTCGGTCGGAGCAAACAGCCACACTCGACCCGCCGACCACGCAAAGGCCTGCACCGTTACGTGGGCGCCCGCCGTGCTCTCGACTGCCACCGACGCCAGCGACGCACGTTGGAGGATGAGTTCGGTCTGGAGATGGGGCATCATCACCTGAGCATCATGACGCCGGCGTTGCCCGCGGGCCACTTGGCCGGTCAGGCGTGTTCGAGTGCTTGGGCCAGATCGGCAATCAGATCGGCGGCCGACTCGATGCCGACACTGAGACGGAGCAGGCTGGCCGGCACTTCGAGCGGTGATCCGGCCGCCGACGCGTGGGTCATCTGCCCGGGGTGTTCAATGAGCGACTCGACTGCGCCGAGCGACTCGGCCAGCGTGAACAGCTCCGTCGCGGCCGCCACCCGAAGGGCCGCTTGCTCTCCACCGCGCAACGTAAAGCTGACCATGCCACCGAAGTCACGCATCTGCTTGGCCGCCGCAGCATGGCCGGGGTGATCGGGCAACTGCGGATACAGGACGCGTTCGACCGCAGGGTGGCCGAGCAACAGATCAACGATTGCCCGCGCGTTCTGGCAATGTCGTTCCATGCGAACGGCCAGCGTCTTGAGCCCGCGCAACACCATGTAGCAGTCGAACGGGGCGGGGATGGCCCCCGCTGCGTTCTGGGTGAAGCGGATGCGATCGGCCAGCGCGTCGTCATTCAACGCGGCGAATCCGCCGACCACGTCGCTGTGTCCGCCGAGGTACTTGGTGGCCGAGTGGATGACGATGTCGGCGCCGTGGGTCAGCGGTTGCTGCAGGAACGGCGTGGCGAACGTGTTGTCCACCACCACGATTGCGCCGTTGGCGTGGGCGATCTCGCAGATGGCCTCGATGTCGAAGCACGACAGCAGCGGGTTGGTCGGCGTCTCGAGCCATACCAGTTTGGTCGTTGGCTTCCAGTTGGCGCGAAGGCCTTCGATGTCGAGCAGATCAGCGGAATGCCACGGGTAGCCGACGGGTCCGTAGACCTTGGAGATGAGCCGGAACGTGCCACCGTAGGCATCGTTGCCGAGCAGGATGCCGTCACCCGGGGCCAGCGTTCGCAACACATTGTCTTCGGCGGCCAGACCCGAAGAGAATGCGAATCCGTGCTTGGCCTGTTCGAGTGATGCGACGCAGGTTTCGAGCGCGGCGCGAGTGGGGTTGCCGGAGCGCGAGTATTCAAATCCCTTGTGGTTCCCTACGCCGTCCTGCGCGAACGTGGTGGAAAGCGTGATCGGAGTGACCACTGCGCCCGACGTGGGGTCGGGGGCTTGGCCGGTATGAACAGCGCGGGTCTCGAACCCCCACGCCTCCTGCACGTCGAGATCACCCATGCGTAGCCATCCCCAGGTAGGAAAGCACGTCGGTGCGCGTGAGGATGCTGAGCGGTCGTCCGCCCGAAAGCACAAGCAGCGCGGGGGCACGATCGAGTAGTTGCACGGCCAACTCCACTTTCTGTCCGACGCCGATGGTCGGAAGTTTGGGGCCCATCACGCGCTCGACGGGCATGTTCATCACGTCGGCGTTCTTGAACGCGGCATCCATCAAGGCAAGCTCATCCACCGAGCCAGCCACTTCGGCCGCCGCGAACGGAGGCTCGTTCTTGCAGACCGGGAGTTGACTCACACCGTTCGCTCGCATGAGGAAGATGGCATTGCGTACCGTCGTCTGAGGGTTGACATAGAGCAACGAGGGAAGCCCACCGCCGCGGGCATCAAGCACGGCGCCGACGCATTGCTCGCACTCGCGCAAGAAGCCGTAGCCAGCCATCCACTCATCGTTGAAGACTCGGCTTACGTACGCGCGACCCGAGTCTGGGATTAGCACGATGACGAGATCATCAGGCGTGAGCCGATCCTTCAGCTTGATTGCCGCGGCCATCGCAAGGCCGCCCGACGAACCGAGCAGGACCGCTTCTTCCTTCGCCACGCGACGAGCCATAAGGTAAGCCTCTTCGTCGGAGCAAGCGATGATGTCGTCGTAGAGGCTGGGGTCCCACGCGGCGGGGAAGAAGTCTTCGCCCACACCTTCGATCAGGTAGGGGCGCCCGCTGCCTCCCGAGAACACGCTGGCGTCGGGGTCGGCCGCAATGATCTGCACGCCCGGATTCATACGTTTGAGGAAGCGAGCCGTTCCGGTGATAGTTCCGCACGTGCCGGCACCGGCGACAAAGTGGGTGATACGCCCGCCTGTTTGGCGCCAGATCTCGGGGCCGGTGGTCTTCTCGTGCGCGGCCGGATTGTTGGGGTTGGCGTACTGATTAGGCCGGTAGGAGTTGGGTGTCTCGCGGGCCAGGCGTTCGGCGGTGGAGTAGTAACTGTCGGGATGCTCGGGCGGCAGCGCCACGTCGCACACCACAACCTCGGCCCCGTAGGCCCGCAGGGCATCGATCCGTTCGGGCACCACCTTGTTCGTGGTGACGAACATGCACTTGTAGCCACGGTGAGCCGCGACGATGGCCAGGCCGACACCGGTGTTGCCGCTCGTCGGCTCCACAATGGTGCCACCCGGTTTCAGCTCGCCGGAACGCTCGGCCGCCAGAATCATTTCGAGCGCCGGACGATCTTTGGACGAGCCACCCGGGTTCGTCACCTCCCACTTGATGACAAGCGGACAGGGCATGTGCATGGCCTGTTCCAAGCGACCGAGCCGCACCAGCGGGGTGTTGCCGATGAGGTCGATGACCGAGTTGTAAATCTCTGTTCCAGCCAGTCGGGCGTCCCGATCGGGCGTGCCCCACGGCGTCGTCGGCGGTGGCAGGATCGTCATGAGCCGAGGCTACCGGCCATCGCCCCTCAACATGTTGGGTCAGGTTACTGACGGCAGTCGGTATGGTCGTCCGATGCGCACGGTGACCCGTTGTGCGAATTGCACGATCGGGTCGCCGCTCGGGTGGGGAAGGCCGGCAGCCGTCACAAGTCCATCCTCACATCGCTGCAGCGTCGCGTGTTGCAGCGGCCATTGCTCGTGCACCGCATGGGCGCCCCACAGCCGACCAAACATGACTGAGTGCAAACTCCATCGCGCCGAGAGCCAGTGGTCGAGATCGGTCAGGTGTCCCGGTTCGTAGGCATCGCCGATGCTGACTTTGACATGACTGGCCGCCCCCTTTGGTCCAGGGAACGTGCGATGACAGTCGTACTCGATCGTCGCCGACCGCTTCGCTTCACCGACATGTCACTCCACATGTACGGGAGGCGATAGCCCGCACGCCCGCCGAGCGTGGCAAGGGCCGAACCGGCATCGAGGGAGAAGAACCAGATGCCCTGTGTGCCGTCGGCTTCACGCACGTAGGTCCGCACATTCGTCTCAGGGAAGCGGCCGATAAACGGCAGTCGGTATCGATCGCCGGGGATGGTGACGCGCATCACAAAAGGCACGAGCGAGATCCACCCTCTGGCCTTCGTAGGTGTCGACCGTGAGCCCCTCGGGAAGCAGTCGCTGAATGACATCGGGTCGTAGGACCAATGCAAAAACGTGAGGTCATCCCAATGCATGTGCATAACTGCGCGCCGAACCTCGACGGTCGGGAGGGGACTATGCGGCACGCCCGCAGGCTACTGCTCGATCGGTTGAATCCTCGGGTGGTCAGGTTGGGTCGAGCCGTGTCTGAAGGCCGGGTGCTCTGTGGCGTTCTGCTGGTCGCGAGGGGTCGGAACGTCCAGCGGTCCATCACGCCAGGTCGGAGCTATTACAAGCTCATATGGCCGGGTCAACGAGTGTTTTCTTAACAAAGAAACTCGGTCATGCCTATAGCATTCCTATCTGTTGTTGGGTACAATTGTTCTATGTCGGCGGACACGACCACTCCCGAACTTGAGGCCATCCGTTCGAACACGACCGGCCACGGGCTACGCGTCAATTTGGCTCTGTTGGATCGTTGTTTGGCATCGATCATTCAGGACCTTTCGGTGTTCGATCAGAGTGCTGAGTGGGCGATCGATGGGTACAAGTCGTTGAACAGTTGGCTCTGTCACGAAACGCGTCGCTCGTCGGGTGACGCGTGTCGGATGCTGCAACTCATGCGCCAACTCCGCTCGCTTCCTGTCACCGAAGAAGCGTTCGCGAACGGCGAGTTGGCTGCATCACAAACGCTGGCTATCGCCGTGAACGTGAACGACAAAACGATCGACCTGTTCACCGATGCTGAGGCCGAGATGGTGCCGTTGTTGGCGGAATGCAGCGTGGATCAGACCGCACGGGTGATGAAGGAATGGGCCGCGCGTGCGAAAGCTGCGGTCGACGCCGACAACGGGACCGGCCCGGAACCCGATAGCGATCATCTGCATTTCTCGGCGTTGATGGATGGACGGTTCAAGCTTGATGGGCAAGTGTCCGGTGACGACGCGAAAGTGGTCGAAGAAGGCCTCGCCGCCTGCCTCCCCGAACTCGTCGAAGGCGAACCGATACTCCCGTTCTCGCAGCGGCTGGCTGCTGCGTTGGTTGAGATGGCCCGCCACGCGTTACAGAACGTTCCGTCACCGGCGCGCCGGTCGACCGAGATGACCGTGCTCATCGACTTTCACGATTACGTGAACGGTGGCATCGCCAAATATGTCGATGGCACCGTGCTCGCACCTGATCGGGTGAAACGCCTGTTATGCGACGCGCTACTGACCGTCATCGTGCAAGGCGAGAATCGTGAACCGCTCTACATGTCAAGAACGGTCACGGTCGGCCACACCCGCCCAATGGCGGGCCTTGGTCGCCAGGGATAGGCATTGTGCGTTTCCGGGTTGCACCATGAAACCGTTCTGGTGCGAAGCGCACCACATCGCCGAGTACGACCGCGATAATGGGCCGACCGATATCGACAACATGGCCCTCCTCTGCGGTCAACACCACAAAACCGTCCACAAGACCGGCTGGACCGTGAAAATGGAACCCGGCCAACACCTCACCATCACCACACCCGAAGGCCACGTTCTACGCGGCCCACCCCGCACCCTCCACTAGCCGAGCGGAGACAATCGAAACGAGCAAGCAGGCCCAACCGGGCCTGCTCACCGCGCTCGCTTGGACTAAACGGCCATCAGGTTGCGACGGCGAATCGTGACAGCGCCGACGACGCCGAAGCCCAAGAGGAGGGCCAGGGTCAGGATCGGGAATTCGGGCACGACTGGGACGGGGCCGGAGGTGCATGGCAGCGTGCCGACGCGTAGCGAAACACCGCCAGTGAAGTTGTCGTCGGCCCAGGTGACGGGCTTGAACCCGTTGACACATTCAGCGGCGGCGCCGATCGCGAAACCCTCGTTGTTGAGGTCGGCCAGGCCGGTCGGGCGGGCGTAGATCACCGAGGCGAACTTGCCCGTGGCCGGGTCGAGCCGAAGCAGTGCGTGACGGCCGGCGCAGGTGTTGTCGCACACCGCCCACAGTTCGTTCAGGTCACGGTCGAACTGCAGGTCCATGACGGTGGCCGGGGTGTGAACCGCAAGGATCGTGGCGACCTTTGTGAAACCACCGCTGACCTGATCAAGGGCGTAGGCGTAGATGCCTCCGGTGCCTTCAAGACCGATGAAGAACAGGCCGGCTGCGTGGTTGGCGTAGTTGGCCGGGTTGTACACCGCGTTGGTGTGCTCATCGAAGAAGTTGTTGGCCGTCAGGTACGTGTCGGGGATCCACGTGATGGCTTCCATGCCGAGGTTGGCGCCGACGACGGGAAGATCGGCCGTAAGGTTCCATTCCATGTTGGCGTTCAGGTTGGTACCGGCCGCGTTCGGGTCGAAGCGCAGAATGCTGAGCTTGCTGACGCCGCTGGCCGAGTTGTTCCGCTCGGTCGACACGAAGATGCCGTTGGCCGAGCTGTTGCCGGCATAAGTGACGCCTTCCGAGTCGGGGTCCCCGGTGCCGTCGCCGTAGTGCAACGCCTTGCCATTCGCCCAGTCGGTTGAAGCGTCAGGGTTCCACTTCGCCCCGTCCCAGGCCATGCGGAACAGGGTGCCGACGCCGTTGCGGACGCCCCACAACACACCAGGTGCGGACGTACCTGAGGGCTCTTCAATGAGACCGCTCATGTTGGTGCCGAAATTGTAGGTAGACGCATCAGCGGCCGTTTGCTGGCCGGGCCAGACGAGTCCGCCGGGAACCGTGGTCGTCGTTGTCGTGGCGCCAGCGACGGTGGTGGTCGTGGTGGGCGGTGTCGAACTGCCAGTGATCGTGCCGGGTGATCCAATGGCGGCTGGAGTGGACGCAACGAGCGTGGCGCCGTTGGTGCCGGCCACACTGAGCTGCGAGATCAAGGCGCTGTTGAGGCCCGCCGCGTTATCGAAGGAGGCGAAGGGAGCGACCGTTGGGGAGGCTCCGAAGCTCACATTGGCCTGCAGCGCGCCGGTCGCGTCGAACAGGTTGACCGCGTCGCCTGCGGTACTCAGACCAGCACCCGAGCCGGCGTATGAACCGAACTGCAAGCCCGCCGGTGCCGTTCCGCCGAACCAGGCTGCGACGAATGCCGCCTGGGCAACGGCGGGGGTCGCGGACTCCTGGAAGATGACTGACTCACCAGCCGCAATCGAGGTGATTCCGTTGAGCGCCAGGCTGGCGGCAAAGCTGTTGGAGTTGTCGTCCATCTTCCAGCCGGTGATGTTGATCGCTGTCGAGCCGGTATTCGTCACCTCGAACCAATCGGTCGCGTAGGACGAGTTGCCGCTGCCCCACGGCGAGACCTCGGAAACGATGATGCCATTCACACCCGCCGCGCTGGCCGGTGTTGCCACCGAACCGCTGGCGACGGCCAAGGCCGCAATGCTGGTGACGGCGAGAGCTCGGCCTCGTCGACCCAATCGTGATACGCGCTTGTGTTTCATAAGTCCTACCGCCCCTTACCCATTTGGTGACGCCGCTCGCCACTACTAGAGGAATCCTGAACACTGAACATGGCCGCAGGTTGAACGGTGCCGGTTCAGTTCCGGAATTCATGGGGCAAGTATCAAGCGCTGAAGATGACACGATCGGGAACGAACCGGGTCCTGTTTGCGCGTCGGTCAGAGGACCTTGGTGAGGACGCCCTCGAAGCCGCGGATTTTGGCGGGGGCGGCGTCGCGGGCGCCGGTGGCGACGCCGAGGCCAAGGTTGATCTCGGTCCACTGATCGCCGACGCGGCCCATTGTCTCACCGGCAACACCAACGAGGCCGACGGGACCGTGCTTGCCGGTGATGATGGTGCAGCGCAGACCGACACCGCCACGACGTTGCTGGGGAAACAGATCGGCCGTCAGTCGCTTCGCGTTGCCGCTGGTGTGCACGATGACGAGGTCGGTGTCGTCGTGAGCAACGATCGCGCCAATCACGACATCTTTGGCGGCGAGCTTGATGCCGCGCACGCCGGCTGCGGCGCGACCCATGAAACGGATGTCCAGAGCGAAACGGATCGACTGACCGTTTCGGGTGACGAGAAGGATGGGGGGACCGACGGGGGGCAGACTGTCGTCGCTGAACAACTCATCGGAGGACGGACCGGCAGCGGCCTCGCCTGTCACATCGACCGCGGCGACGACGGTAGCGCCAGCGTCGAGTTTGATGATGACAATGCCTCCGCGGCGATCGCCACCGACCAAATCCTCGCCACCGATGCGCTTGATGGAACCATCCGACGTGACCAACAGGAGGTCAGCCGGTACCGTGTCGTCGAGCCACCAGCCGACGATGTGATCGTTCGGCTCAAGGCCTGGCAGCACGTTGACCGCGGCGGTCGGTTTGTCACCCGGAATGCTGGCGGCGAGTGCACGGTACAGCCGTCCGGCCGCGGTGATGGCCACAAGATTCTTGGTGGTTGTGGTGTCGAACTGGCGCACCACAACACCGCGGGGCTTGGCTTTGGATGACGCTTTGAACGATTGCAGATAGCCGTCGCCGGTAATGGTGACGGTGACGGGCTCTTCAAGGACGAATGACGTCCTGGTCGGCTTCGGTGTCTCCACGGTGGTGATTTCGGTGACCCGCTCAACGTGGTTGAACTGATCGGCAATTCCCTCCAACTCAACCCCGACCTGCTTGCGTAGCGCGCTCGCTGAGCTCAAGAGACGGGTGAGACGCGCGTGCTCCCTATCGAGTTCGGTTGTCTCTTTGCGGAACTCGATAATGGCGTCTTCGGTGAGCTGCCCGAGGTTGAGATCGAGCACCGCGTTAGCCTGATCGTCGTCAATGTCGAAGGCTTCCATCAAGGCCGGCCGGGCGATGGCGCGAGTCTTGGAGGTACGCACGATAGCGACGGCACGGTCGATGTCGAGAAACACGGCCAGGAAACCACGCAGGCGGTGCAGCCGCTCGTCGATCTTCAGCAGCCGGTTCTGGGAGCGAAGGGTGATGACAGCGACGCGATGGTTGATCCAGTCGCGAAGCAGCGTGCGCAGGTTGTAGAGGCGCACTCGACCGTCGGAGTCGATGAAGTGCATCTGCACCTTGTTGGTCACCTGCAGGTTCGTGTACTTCAACAAGGCCGGAATGACCTGCTCGGCGCTGATGCCGGTGGCGAGACCGATAGTGATGCGGGTGCGACCGTCGGACGACTCGTCATTGGGTGACACGATGCCGCCGATGTCGCCGCTGTCGACAGCGTCGAGCAACTTCTCCATAAACGTTTCGGCCGACCCCGTTTTGGTGTCGTCATACGGCAACGAAGTGATGACCAGCTGCTGTTTGCCACGCCCGAGTTCTTCTACTTCCCAACAGCCCCGCACGATTACTCGCCCAACCCCGGCTCGATAGATATCGACCAGATCAGTGCCGTTGACCACGACGCACGGCGAGGGGAATGACGGACCGATGATGTGCGCCATCAGCTCATCCACCGACGCCTTCGGGTTGGCGATGAGGTGCTGCGCCGCCGCGATGACTTCACGCGGATCATGCGGCGGAAGATAGGACGAGAGCCCCACCGCGATGCCGTTCGAACCGTTCACCAGCGCGTTGGGAAACTCGGCCGGAAGCACGACGGGCTCTTGCGAAGATCCTTCGTAGTTCTCCACCATCGGCACGGTGCCCAACTCGATGTCGCCGAGCAGCAGCATGCCGGCCCAGCCCAGCCGGGTCTCGGTGTAACGAGCAGCAGCGGGGGAGAAGTCGGGCGAGCCATAGTTGCCGTGGAAGTCGAGCAGCGGCACGAGGTTGGCGAACGGTTGCGCCATGCGCGCCAACGCGTCGGCGATGGACGCATCACCGTGCGGGTGGAACAGCGCCATCGTGTCACCCACCACGCGAGCTGTCTTCACAAAGGGGCGGTCAGGGAACAGACGCTGCTGGTGCATGTCCCACAGGATGCGACGGTGCACCGGCTTCAAACCGTCGGCGGCGCGGGGCACGGCGCGGTCGTCTATGACTTCTTTGGCGTAGTCGCCATAGTCGGCGTCGAGCGCTTCGGTGGCGTCGAGCTCGACCACGGTCTCTACAAAGTCTGCAGTGGCGACTGCAGCAGGTTTCTTACTTCGAGCCATTGCTCACTCCTCAATGCCAAGGGAATGGCCGGTACGGTCGAGGAACCAGGCCTTGCGGGCCTCTGATTTTGGGCCGAACAATCGGTCGGCCAACTGGGCCAACAACAGCGGTTCAGACACCGTGATGCGACCGACGGTACGGCCGGAACCAATCACCAGCCGCAGCTCCTGATGGTCCATTTCGCCGAGACCCTTCATGCGACCAACGTGGCCGCGGTGGGTCGGGTTCTCGGCCCGGAACACGGCCAGGGCAAGATCGTCGGCGAAGTAGATCCGCTCACCGCGCAGCACCGTCGACCACAGCGGCGGCATGGCGTAGAGCACACGGCCCGACTCGATCAGGCCGGGCATCCACCGGTAAAAGAAGACGGTCAGTAGCGTGCGAATGTGCTGGCCATCCTTGTCGGCATCGGCCGTGATGAGCAGGTTCTGATAACGCAACTTGTCAAGGTCGTAGTCCTCCCCGATACCGCACCCGAGCGTGAGGATGAGGTCGGCCAGCGTGCCTGACTTCACGACCCGTTCCAGCGTTTCGTCGTAGGAGTTGAGCGGCTTTCCTCGCAGCGGAAGGATCGCTTGAAACGAAGGGTCCCGGGCGTCTATGGCTGTGCCGCCGGCGGAGTCTCCCTCTACCAAAAGGAGTTCGGTGGGGCGGTCGGTTTTGCGGGTGCAGTCGCGCAGCTTGGCCGGGAGACCGCCGCGTGATTTCGAACCCTTCGACAGCAAGGCCTTCGCCGCCAGCTGATCGGCGTTCGACTTGGTGCGGGCACGCATGACAGCAATGGCACCGTCGCCGACACGCTTCGCTTCAGCCGGGTTTTCCTCCAACCACTTCGCCATCTGGCCGAGCACCACCGAGCGGGTGCGACCGGTGGCTTCCGGGTTCATCAGCTTGCCTTTGCTGTTCCCCGCAAAAGCCGGTTCGGGGATCATGATCGACACGACAGCGATGGCGCCAGCGAAAATGTCTTTGGTAGTCGGCGGCACTTCCTTCTCTTTCAGAATGCCGCGGTCGACGATGTAGTTCTGAAGCGCCTCGGTGACGGCCGCACGGAAGCCGGTGATGTGCGTGCCGCCCTCGGGGTTCGCCACTCCATTGGCGTAGCCGAGCGTGGTGTCTCGCCCGTCGACGGTCCACGCGACGGCGGTGTGCACCGTGGTTTCCTTCTTCGTTCCGGCCTCGGCCACACCCGCGAAACCGAGCACAGGTGAAATGAGATCGGAGTCGGCCGTGAGCTCGCTGACCAGGTCGGCCACGCCGCCCTTCGAGCACCACTCGTTGACGGTGGGATTCTTTGGATCGCGTTGGTCCCGCAGCTCAAACGTCAGCCCGGGATGCACGAACGATTTGTGACGGAGACGCTCGGCGATCAGGCGGGTGGACCATTGCGGCGATGTGAACGACTCACCATGCTCATCTCGGAACAGGCGAAGGTCTGGCCAGAACGTGATGGTCGTGCCGGTGGTGCCGCGCGGCGATGGACCTGGGTCACGCATCGGGCCATCGGGCACGCCCGGAATCTCCTCACCCTTCTTATCCTTCACCAGCCGAAAGGTCAGCTCATAGCGTCGACCATTCCGCCAGACCTCGGCGTCGAGGCGGGTGGATAGGCCGGTCACAACCGACGCACCAACACCGTGCAAACCGCCCGACACCTTGTAGGAATCCGAATCGAACTTGCCGCCGGCGTTCGTCTCGGTGAGTACTACTTCGAGGGCGGAGCGGCCCTTGTGCACGCCTTCTTTGAAGGCGTCGACGGGGATACCACGACCGAAATCCTGTACGCCAACCGAGCCGTCTTTGTGCAACGTGACAATGATGCGATCACCGTTTCCGGCCATGGCCTCATCGACGGAGTTGTCGACAATTTCCCAGATCAGATGGTGTAAACCGCCGACGCCGATACCAGCCGAGCCGAGATACATGAGGGGTCGATGGCGAACGTGCGCCAGGCCGGTGAGAGCCTGAATGGAATCAGCGTTGTAGGTGGACAGCTTGGTCATCGAGCAGTATCAGTTTCGGTCAGTAGGCGAACAGATGTTCTATCATCGGTGCCGCCGGCGTGGGGGACGCGCCTGCGGATCGAGCGCAACTCATTGTGTCCGATGCAACGACCCCGCGTGGGGAACCCGGCGATTCTCGCGGTCCGCGGACGGGCGAACGTGTCCGAAGACACAGCTCGCAACCGAAATCGAACCTCTGTTGGAGGGGGGCTGGCTGCTAGAAACACATGGTGAGCACTGCGGTCGCCGAGAGCGAGAGGACGACGTTTCGCTGGGACCGGGTGACCGTGGCCAGCGCGCTCGCGTACTGCGTGTTGGCGGTTGCGGTCAGCGTTGGCGTGGTACTGGGCGAACTGCGTCAGCAGTTCCATATGAGCGGCACGGTCACAGCGCTGCATGGCTCGACGTTCGGCATCGGGATGCTGGTCGCAGGGTCGTTCGGAAATCAGCTGACTGCACGCGTCGGTCGAGCGAGGGTGTTCTGGGGTGCGTGCACGGGCGTGGTCTTCGGCGTCGGCATTTTCTGTCTCGGTCAGGTTGTGGCTGTGACGTTGCTTGGCGCAGTCGTGAGCGGCTTTTCGGCTGCCGCGATCGTGATGGTGCAGCCTGGCCTTCTGGCTGATCACCATGGCGAGAATCGCTCGGCCGCGTTCGCCGCTACCAACGCCTATCCGCCGCTCTGCGGGATGACCTTGGCCCTCGCAATCGGCGCCACAATCAGCGCCAACGGGTCGTGGCGAGTGACGTTCATGCTCTTTGCTCTAACGCTGCTTGCGGTACTGCTCGTCGTGGGCCGTGGCGCGAGTATTCCTCCCGCCGTGCTGCATCACGTGGAGCCTGCCTGGCGATTGTTCGGCGACCGCGCCGTGAGACGTGCGTGGCGTGATGTGGCGATGGCCGTCATGGTTGACTTCCCGATCGGTGTCTGGGCGACCGTGTATCTGAAAGAGGTCGGCCATTCAAGCGCCGGCCTTGCCCCGATCCTCGGTTCGGTGTTCGGTCTTTCGCTGTTCGTCTCGCGCCTGCTCATTCCGAGGATCGCGCCGCTGGTGGGTCCGGCTCTGCGCGAGTGGTGTCTGGCCGCCACCGGGCTTGGTGCCCTACTGTTGTGGGTGGTGCCGTCACTCGCCGGAAAGGTTGTGGTGCTGGCCATCCTCGGGCTGACGGCCGGCCCGGTCTACACCGCGAGCGTCGATCGTCTCTATGCCGCGGCGCCGCACGCCGACACCAGCAGTCTCGGTGCACTCGCATCGCTGGCATCGGGAACGGCCGTCACCACATCACCGCTTGCACTCGGCGTCATCGCCGACGTCGTTGGGCTGCGACTGGCAATTCTCATCGTGCCGGTGATCGCGGTCGCTGCGCTGGTGGTCGGACATGTCCGACCGGTGTCGCCGTAGAACCGTGACGTGGCAGCCACCACGATGGGTGTGGCAACCTCGAAACATGCATGGCGACGGGCGGATCATCACGCGTCCATTCGTGATGGGCTTCCTGTTGACGTTCTTCATGTATTTCGCCGTCGGCGCGGCCATTCCGCTGCTACCGAGGCTGGTCACCAATGGTCTTGGCGGCAACCGCGGTGACGTCGGCCTGCTGGCCGCCGCGTTCTCGGTTGCTGCCGTGTTGTGCCGACCATTGCTGTCACTGGTATCTCGTCGTGGTGCTCGCGCCCTCGCCATCGTGGGCGGCCTTCTGGCGGTGGTCGGTTACGGCCTCATGTGGCGGGTGTCGAGCCTGACCGTGCTCACCGTGTCCCGGGTGTTTGCCGCAATCGGGGAAGCGTTGGTGTGGACAGCGTTCAGCACACTGTCGACGGTGACGGCTCCCAATCATCGCCAGGCTGAGGCAGTCTCGTTGGCATCGGTTGCGTTGTTCCTCGGGTTGGGCCTCGGGCCGCTCGCTACCGAAGGCCTGTCCCGGTCAGGTCACTTCGCCACCGCAGCAATCGTGCCGACGGCGTCATCGGTGTTGTGCGTGGTGGTCGGGCTGTTCATACGGCGCGAGTGGGTGCCACCGCTGGCCGACACGAGCGGCCGGCTGCGGGCCAAGGAAGTCTTTCACCCCGCCGCGCTCCTACCGGGTCTGTCGCTCGGCTTGATCGTGCTGGGTTGGAGTGCATGGAACAACTACGTTGCCCTGCGCGCCGATGAGATCGGGATGAGCAACGCCGCGATCTTGTTCACGATCTACAGCGGACTGTCGCTCGGTATCCGTCTGGTCGGCGCGAAGTTGCCCGACCGCCTCGGTCATCGGCGTTGCGCATCGGGTGCTGCGGTCCTGGTAACGGTGAGCCTGCTCGTTCTCGGCTGGGCCACGACGGCCGCCGGTCTCATCGTGGGTGCGATCGTGATGGCGCTTGGCATTGCCTTCATGTTTCCGTCGCTGTCCGCATTGGCGCTACGTCTGATGCAAGACCCCGCCGATCGGGCTCCGCTCATGTCGAGCTTCGGCATGTTCTTCGAAGTTGGCGCTGGCGTCGGAGGCTTTGTGCTCGCTCCTGTGGCCCGTAGTGGCGGCCTCTCTTCGGCGTTCACCGTCGCGGCGGGTGGCCCGGTGCTGGGCTTCGTTTTGCTGCACGTCTACCGTCATCGGTTCCCAGCCGAAGGTCGTCGTGTGCGCACTCAGCCGGTGAGCGATCTCGCAGCACGGAACGAACGGCGACGAACTGTGTAACACCTCGCTGTCACAGTGACGGCATGACTTCTGCCGACCTGCTCCTTCACACCGTAACCACCAACGTTGATCGCCTCGGCTACACCGGTATCCCGGTGGGCTACGGCGGCTGTAGCACTCCCGGCTGTCGCTGCACCATGTCGTCCGAACGATGGGCATACACCATTGGCTTTCACGATCAGGGCCGGCCTGAATTGCTGGTTGCGGGCCTCACTCCGGGCCAGGTCAGCGTTGCGTTCCGCACGGTCGATTACCTCTGGCAGTCAGGCGAGGACGCCGGCGACGGCTGCGCTATCGATATTGGCTCGCACACCCTTCGATTGCAGGCTGTGCCAGCAGAGTGGCTCCTGCATGACGCCAGTCGCATGGCGCTGTGGCTTCGCCACTACGCCCACGACCGCACCCTGCCCGCAGTGCCGCAGCTTCTGCAGGTGCTCTGGTCCGACGACAACGGCCGCTTCCCCGACGAGCCCGGGTACGACCAGACCTACCTTCAGCCGATCCTCGCCGTCGACCCGACCGCCTATCCCCGCCGCTCCTCACGCACCACCCGCCGCAACCGTCGCCCCCGCTAACGATCTCAGTAGCCGGCCAAGGGGGAGCGGAGGCGGTCGTAGAGGACGGCGCGGGTTTGGGCTTCGAAACTGCGGATGTGTTCTTCGATCATGGTGGCGGCTTTGTCTCCGTCGGCGTCGCGAAGCGCACTCAGGATGGCTCGGTGCTCGACCAGCGGCTCGTGCAGGTCGGCGCCGTCTTTGAGGTACATGTACCAGAGGCGCTCTGACTGGGTGTAGAGCATGTCGAGCGTCTGGAAAAGGAAGCGGTTGGCGCCGGCTTTGTAGACCTGCTCGTGACAGAAGCGGTCTGCTTCCAGCAGATCAGTCCAGGTGGCCGAGCGCGTCTCGACGGCACTCAGTGCAGCGTCCATTGCGTCCCAATCAGCAGTCGTGCCCCGCACCGCGGCGAGGCGATGCACGTACGGCTCGAGAATGGTGCGGGTCTCGAACAGGATCGGCAGTTCGGCCACGTCGATGTTGGTGACCATCACACCCTGGCGGGGGAGGACCGTCACCAACTGATCACGCTGCAAGCGTTGAATAGCCTCGCGAACGGGTGTGCGGCCAATGCTCGAACGCTCGATCAACTCCTCCTCGCGCACGACCGAACCGGGTGCCAGATCAAGGCACACGATGGCGTGTTTGAGTCGCTCGTAGGCGACATCGGAGAGCGAGTTCGATGCGATGGACAGCAGCTTATCCCCTGATATATCTTGTGTACATAACCGAATCGGTCTCTTCAAGGGGTAACACGTGAGCGAATTTCCGACCAAGGCCAAGTGCGTCATCATCGGCGCCGGCATCGTTGGCAACTGTCTGGTCGGTCATCTGGCCCGCCTCGGCTGGACCGATATGGTCCTCATCGACAAGGGCCCGCTGCCCAACCCCGGTGGCTCTACCGGCCACGCGTCGAACTTCATCTTCCCTACTGACCACAACAAGGAAATGGCGCTGCTCACCCTCGACTCGCAGCGTCAGTACGTGGAGCTTGGCGTGAACACCGAGTGCGGCGGCATTGAAGTAGCCCGCACGCCCGAGCGCATGGAGGAGTTCAATCGCCGCATGACCTCGGCCAAGGCCTGGGGCATCCCCTCCAAGCTCATCACGCCTGAGGAAATCAAAGAACTCGTCCCCTTCATCAACGAAAAGATCCTGCTCGGTGGCTTCTACACGCCGTCGGTCTCGGCCGTTGACTCGCTGCGTGCGGGCACGCTGCTTCGCGAAGAAGCGCAGGCGAAAGATGCGCTGCAGGTGTTCGCCAACACCGAAGTGATGTCGATGGAAACCACCGACGGTGCCATCAGCGCAGTCGTAACCAACAAGGGTCGCATCGAGTGCGAGTACGTGGTCATCGCCTGTGGCGTCTGGAGCCCCCGCATCGCCGCCATGGCCGGTGCCAACATTCCGCTGACGCCCGCCGTGCACCAGATGGCCGACGTCGGCCCCATCGAAATCCTGCAGAAGTCGGGCAAGGAACTGGCCTACCCCATCGTTCGTGACATGGACACGTTCTGTTACGAGCGCCAGTCCACCGGCTCGATGGAAGTCGGCTCCTACGCCCACCGCCCCATCTTCATGCACCCGAATGACATCCCGTCGAACGAAGCTTCCGCGCTGTCACCCACCGAGCTGCCACTGACCTATGAGGACTTCGATCCGCAGATGGAACAGGCCCTCGAGCTCATGCCCGAGATCCTCGAGACGGCCGAAATCCGCTACGCCATCAACGGTCTGCTCTCGCTCACGCCCGACGCCATGCCGGTGCTCGGTGAGACGGTCGAAGTGCGCAATCTCTGGTCGGCTGCTGCCGTGTGGATCAAGGAAGGCCCCGGCATCGCCAAGCTCGTTGCCGAGTGGATGACCTACGGCTACCCGCACATCTGTGAGCCGCACTCGTCGGACATCAGCCGCTTCTACGAGCATGAGAAGACCGAGCACCACATCTACGCCCGCTGCGGCGAGCACTTCAACAAGACCTACGGCATTGTGCACCCGCGTGAGCAGTGGGCCACCGAGCGCAACATGCGTCGCAGCCCGTTCTTCCCCCGTGAAGAAGCCCTCGGCGCGACGTTCTTCGACGCCCGTGGCTGGGAACGTCCGCAGTGGTACGCCTCCAATGCACCGTTGGTCGAGAAGTACGCCGAGCAGTGCCAGGATCGCCCGCATGAGTGGGATGCCCGCTGGTGGTCGCCCATCATCAACGCCGAGCACCTCGCCATGCGTGACAACGTCGGCATGGTTGACCTCACCGCGTTCTGCGAGTTCGATTTCACCGGCCCCGGCGCCATGGCCTTCTTGCAATTCATGGCCGTGAATAACGTCGACGTGGCCGTTGGCCGCTCGGTGTACACGCCGTTGCTCACCGCTGACGGAGGGTTCCGCGCCGACCTCACCATCCTGCGACTCGGTCAGGATCACTTCCGTGTCGTCACCGGCGCCTTCGACGGTGGCCGGGACAAGTACTGGTTCAAGCGCCACATGCCCACCGACGGTTCGGTGACCTTTACCGACATGTCCACCGCGCTCTGCACCGTTGGCGTGTGGGGCCCGAAGGCTCGTGACCTGGTGTCGGGTCTGACCGATGCTGACATGTCGAACGAAGGCTTCCCGTACGGCTCGGTGCGCGACGTGCTGATCGACGGTATCCCCTGCACCATGTTCCGCGTGTCGTACGTCGGTGATCTTGGCTGGGAGATTTACACCAAGATGGAGCACGGCCTGCGCCTTTGGGACACGCTGTGGGCTGCGGGTCAGGAGCACAACGTGGTGCCCGTCGGTATCGGCGTGTACGGCCTGACCGGTCGTATCGAGAAGGGCTACCGCCTCATGGGCGCAGAGCTCGAAAGCGAATACACACCTGTCGAAGCCGGCCTGGCTCGCCCGAAGGTGAAGTCGGCTGACTTCATCGGCAAGGCGGCCTACCTGAAGGCTCGTGACGCCGAAGTTGTTGCCGTCCTGTGCACCCTCACGGTCGACAGCCACATGAGCAAGGCCGGTATCAACCGCTACATGACCGGTGGCAACGAGCCGATCCTCACCCTCGACGGTGAGCGCATTGTCGACGCCAAGGGTCGCGTCTCTCGCGTCACCACGGCCGGTGCCGCGCCGTCGTTGGGTCAGTATCTGCTGAACGCCTACCTCACGCCGGAGCACGCGGTGGAAGGCACCAAGCTCACCGTCATGTACATGAACGAACTCTTCCCGGTCACGGTCGCCCGAGTCGGCTCCAAGCCTCTCTTCGATCCCGACGACTCAAGAATGAAGGTGTAATCATGCGCGTGCTGGTATGCATCAAGCGGGTGCCGGCGCCCGGCGCGCGTATTGCCATTACGGCCGATGCGCAGGCGGTCGACACCGCGTTCCTCGGGTTCACCATGAGCCCGCATGAGGAATGCGCAGTGGAAGAAGCAGTGCAGCTGATCGAGAAGCACGGTGGCGAGTCCACCGTGCTCACCCTCGGCCCGGCCGAGGCCGATGAGCAGCTTCGCTATGCCGCCAGCCTCGGCGTCAACAAGGCGGTACTGCTCCCGATCGACGGGCCTGACTGGGATCCGCAGCGCACTGCCGCGTCGATTGCAGATGCAATTTCTTCGATCGAGAGCGCCGAAGGGCCATTCGACATCATCCTGTTCGGTAACGAGTCTGCCGATTCCGGCGGCTTCCAGGTCGGTGTTCGGGTTGCCTACGCGTTGGGCCGTCCGATGGTGAACGGCATCAAGGGTATCGAGGTAGGCGACGGTTCGTTGCAGGCCCGTCGAGAGTCCGACGCCGGGCTCGACGTCTACACCTTGCCGATGCCCGTCGTGCTGGGCGTCAAAGAAGGCCTCAACCTTCCGCGCTACCCAACGATGAAGGGTCGCCTGAACTCGAAAAAGGTGCAGGTCGATCAGTACACGCCCACGGCCCCGCCGGGTGGTCAGCAGATGGTGGCGCTCCAGCAGACTGCTGAGCAGGCCAGCAAGACCGTCATCCTTGGCACCGGTCCCGAGGCTGCGGGTGCGGTTGTCGACATGCTGCAGGAACTGGGAGTGCTCTGATGTTGCTCGTCGTCATCGAACATGATCGCGGCACGATGTCTGCCGCCAGCGGAGAGTCCCTCACGTTCGGCCGCGCTATTGCGGCCGCGCATGGGTTACCGTTGCACGCGCTCACCATCGGTGCGGCGGCCGACGGTGTGGCCGCATCTCTCGCCGCCCACGGTGTCGCCACCGTGCATCAGGCCCACCACGACATGCTGAGCGATTACGGTCCCGAAGCGTGGGGCGAAACGTTGGCGCAGGCGGTCCGCACCCTGTCGCCGGCGGTTGTTCTGGCCACCGGAACCGATCGCGGCAACGAGGTGCTGGCCCAAGCCGCCGCCCGTCTCGATCTTCCCTTCATGGCCAACGCTCTCGAGGTGCTTGGTGCGAACGGTTCCTGGGAACTGATGCGAGTGCGCTGGGGTGGATCGCTGCTGGAGAAGTCGTCGTTGACGGCTGAGACCAAGCTCATCACCGTTGCCCATCACGCGGTCAACGAGGCCCCAGCCGACATGCCGGGGGCGGCCACCGCGGCACCGTTCAACGTTGAGCTTGATGCATCGTTGGCTCGCTCCATCGTCAGCGATCGGGTAGAACGCGCAGCCGGTGTCACACTCGCCACGGCGCCGGTCGTCGTGAGCGGTGGTCGCGGCGTTGGCTCGCCCGAGGCGTTCGCGCCGCTGGAAGAACTTGCGGGCCTACTCGGCGGAGTTGTGGGTTGCAGCCGCGCCGTGACCAACAACGGATGGCGGCCTCACACCGATCAGGTCGGTCAGACCGGCACCCGCATCGCTCCCGAGATCTACATCGCTTGTGGTATCTCCGGCGCGATTCAGCACTGGGTCGGAGCGATGGCTTCGAAGAAGATCCTCGCCATCAACACCGATAAGGAAGCCAACATGGTGGTGAAGGCCGACTACGCCGTGCTCGGTGACCTGCACAAGATCGTGCCCGCCATCACCGCCGAGATTCAGCGTCGTCGCGGCTAACGCTCGATCGCGAAGCAGCAAAATGAGATACGGCCGGAACGTCGAGGGGTAACGTTCCGGCCGCTGCTCGTTTGGGGGCTACAGGTTGTCGGGAGTCACGACCGCCGCGAACGGAATGAGGCTCAGTTCGGCGTCGGTGATGAGGACGCTTGTGGCTACGTCGTCGTAATCGGCGCGGCTGCAGCGGATCTGCACGACGCCGTTCGTGACGTGAATGACGGTGGGGCTCAGCGACTCACGCAGCAGCTCCTGATGGTCGGGCTCGACCATGAAGTTCGTCGGCAGGGCCCCGGGGTAGAGGCCACCGTTCCCATCCGTACCGTTGCTGAGCCAGCAGGTGACGGCGACGTACTCGGATCCATCGACGTTGCGAGTCGTGCTCATCGACGCCAGGTAGTAGCCGTTGGGCACCGTCGTGACGCCGAGGTTGAGTGCCGTCGACGAACTGGACGGGTTGGGGTAGTTGCCAGCGCCGTCTGCGATGTCATCGGTTGGGGCGAACAGGGTGGCGCGTCCGAGTCGCTCCAGTCCATTGGCACCAGCTGCTCCGGGGACACCCTGCGGCCCGGTGATACCTTGCGGTCCGGTCGGACCCGTTGCGCCGTCCGTACCCGCAAGTCCCGCGGGCCCGATGGGACCTGTCGCCCCGGCCGGGCCGACCAAGCCGTTCGCACCGGTGGCCCCAATCGGCCCCACGGCGCCAGGCGCACCGGCTGCACCAGTGGGTCCGACCGCTCCGCTGGGTCCGACGGCACCGTCAGCACCACGTGCGCCGGACGGTCCGGCAGGGCCCGTCGCGCCGGCCGCTCCTGCGGGTCCCGAGGGTCCGGCCGGTCCGCTGCCGCTCGCCGATGCGGGGATGTAGTAGCCCTGCAGGTCGATAATGACATCGACTCGGCCTACGGAGTTGAACAGGTTGATGCTGCGGTCGTTGCCGATGGTAACTGTCATCTGGTTGGCAACGGCGCTGTTGTCTTTCCAGTTGATGTTTGACGACTTCGGTAGTTGTTTGCCGGTCGGGAAGACGGTCAAGAACGAGGCCGTGCTGCCGTCGGTCACCGTGACGTTGGCCGCAATCGCCGTACTGTCCAGGGGCAGATAGCTTGCCAACGACAGCGTGTAGGTCTCACCGGCTGCAAGCGGGTGAACGGAACCGGTGGCTCCCCGCGTGTCGAACACTCGCTGGGGCACGACCGGAACGAGCATGGATGCGCCCGCGTTGGATGACGTCGATGCCGAAGCCTGAAGCATGCCGCCTCCCCCCAGAACGAGTGCCGCGGTGGCTCCGACCGCCGACCAACGGATTCTTGTCGTAAGGCTTCTCATGTTCCATCTCCCTTGGATAACTACCTGGAGGATCACTATGGCCATCACCGTGCGTGGTCGAAAGAGCAATGAAGGAAGGAAGCGTAAAGAAAGAGCCGACACTGACCGAATGGAGTGTTTCGTGACAATCGAGCGGTACTATTCGCCAGTCATGCTTACGAACGGCGACATCGCTCTCGCGCTCATCGCAGCATTCATGATCGGCATCTCCAAGACCGCGATCCCTGGCGGCGGCCTCCTGGCTACCCCGGTTGTTGCCGTGACGTTCCACGGTCGCGGTCTGCCGGGCGCCACGCTCGGCATCCTGCTCCTGGCCGACGTTCTCGCGGTACGCACCTACCGCCAAACGGCCCGCTGGGATGTGCTGCGTCCGCTGGTTCCTTGGGTGGCGGGCGGGTTCGCGCTCGGGGCGTGGTTCTTCATCGTCATCGGCAAGAGCGGGCGAACCCTCGACATCGTCATTGCCTCGATGATCCTGCTCGATCGTGATGCTTCAGGTATGGCGCATCATTCGGAAGTCTCCGCCGGCTCCGCCAACGCTCGCCGCCGCGGGTTTCTTCGGCACCACTGGCGGGTTCGCCACCTTCGTCTCCAACAATGCCGGACCGATTCTGAACACGTATTTCACCCGCTTGGGCCTGAGCAAGGCCGAGTTCGTCGGGTCATCGTCGTGGTTCTACTTCATCGTCAATCTGGCCAAAGTCCCGATCTATCTTGCGCTCGGCTGGTGGAGTACCGGTGGCTCGTTCTTTACGCGCCGTTCGCTCATCTTTGATCTGGCTGCTATTCCCGGTGTGCTGGCCGGTGTCTTTCTCGGCCGGTGGCTGTTTCACCGCATAAAGCAGGAAACCTTCTTGGGTATCGTGTTCGTCCTGTCTGCGGCGGGGGCGGTCAAGCTGCTCATCGGTAAGTAGTCGCCGAACGGGATGAGGCCTCGGTTCCGACAGCCCGTAGAATGGGTCTGTGAGTACCAGGACGAGCACCTTTTTCGCGCTTCGTGAGCGCAATGCTCGTCTCTTCTTCACCGGCTTGTTGGTGTCGAACATCGGGTCATGGGTGCAACTCACAGCCATGACGCTGCTCGTGCAGGACCTGGCCGTCAAGAACAAAGGCCAAGCTCTGGGCATCGTCGTCATGCTGCAATTTCTGCCGATGCTCCTGCTCGGTGCGTGGGCCGGTGGTTTTGCCGATCAACGAAATCGGCGCAAGCTCACGCTCATTACGCAGTCGGCCATGACCGCGCAGGCCCTCGTGTTGACGGTGTTGGATTTCCGGCACATGGTCACCTTGCCAATCGCGTACGGGTTGTCGTTCGCATTGGGCTTGGCCATGGCCATCGACAACCCGGCCCGTCGCGGACTGGTGCTCGAACTGGTTGATACCGAGCACATTAGCAACGCCATGTCGATCAACACCGCGGTCATGACCGGGTCGCGCATGTTCGGGCCGGCCATCGCTGCGGCGATGGTGCTGCGGGTCGGCACCAGCTGGTGTTTCTTCGTCAACCTCCTGTCGTTTTTCGTTGTGCTGGCTGCGCTGGTGCTGATTGATCCGGCATCGTTGCGGGTACCGATCCGGGCGCCTCGTGGAGGTACACCGGTTCGGGACGGACTGAAGTTTGTCTGGGGCAACCCAACGCTCCGGCTGGTGTTCGTGGTGATGGCGGTGGTGTCGACCTTCGCCTTCAACTACTCGGTGTCGTTGGCGTTGCTTGCCACCAATCGATTCCATAACAAAGGGCTGTTCGGCTGGCTGCTGGCCGTAACCAGTGTGGGCAGTTTGATCGGGTCGCTGTTCATGGCGTCCCGCGGTGTCGTGAGCATTCGTCGCTACCTCGGCGGCATTGCCCTGATGGGCTTCTCCGGGTTGGCCATGGCGTTTGCGCCGAATCAGGTCGTGCTGTTCGCGGCGTCGGTGCCGCTCGGTATCGGCGGGGCAGTGCTTATCAACGGCGCCAACACCATCAGCCAGAGTCTGTCGCCGCCCATGATGCGCTCACGCCTTCTCGCCTTGGTGGCGGTGGCGTTCCTTGGGTCTACGCCCATTGGTGGACCGATCACCGGCTGGATCGGTGATCACATAAGCGCCGAATGGTCGCTTGCCTACGGCAGCGTGGGCGCGCTGGTTTGCACCGTGGTCGGCTTCGTCTACCTCGCTCGAATGAAGACCCTGCCCGTTGTCACTTCCGATGAGGTGGTCACCTCGATCTCGGCCGCGTAATTTCGTCAGACCGGGATTGCTCTACGAGATGGGAGTTCCCAGCACTCGATCACGCCAGGCAGCGGTGGCGTCGACGTTGTTGAAGGTGAACACGTGCAGCGCCTCGATATCGAGCGATTTTGCGTAGAGACTGACGGGTTGCAGGAGCTGCAGCGGGTCGTACCCTCCGGGCGAAAAGAGCTGGCCGAGGGCACCGCGGTTCTTCGATGCGTACCGGATGGACGAGCCCACGCCTAGGCGGACGCCCATGGTGAGCAGCTTGGTGCGATCGATGACGCCGGGCACGCCGAGGTGGATCGGCAGTGTGAGCCCTGCCGCTCGTTCGGCGGTGAGCCATGCCTTGATGGTGCTGGCGTCAAGGCACATCTGGGTGCTGGCCCAGCCTTCAATCTTCGCCTCGGCCAACACGGCCTGCTTGTCGTGCAGGGCCTTCTGCAGCACCGGTCGCTCGATGAGCGTGTGGCCGTCGGGATAGGCAGTGACGCCGATGCGCTTCACGCCGTGATCGTGGCCGAGGAACTCCTTCAGGAACGTGAGTGCCTCAAGGTAGGGGCCGGGCTGTTCGGCGTCACCGCCGACCAGGAACATCTCCTCGATGCCGTTGGCTTTGAACCACGCCGCCAGCTCGCGGACCTGCTCGGGTCCGGTGACGAGTCGGGCCGAGATGTGAGGAATGGGGAAGTGGCCCAGCGTCCGCAAGCGCTCGGTGATGTCCTGCGTGGCCGAAATGCCCTTGGCCGGTGAACAGGTGACCGAGATGCGACTCGCCGGCGGTAGAAACGCCATCTGGGCATCGACGTTCTTGAGCGGGATGAGCTCGAAGCACATTGTGCTGGCGAGGTGGTGGAGCACGACCGAATCACCGGCGGCGCCAGTGGCTTTGCGGAGCATGTTGAGCGGGGACAGTTTCATTTCGTGCTTTCGTGCGTGAGGGTCGGGTCGGGTTGGTCAGGGTTGGTTGGTCAGGCGAATTCGTCGGGAAGTTCGGACTTGCGGCGGTTCACGAAGTCGAGCATGGCTTCGTCAACCGCCTCATCGAGCGCAGGCGGCTCGTAATCGTTGAGGCGTTGCTTCCAGATCCTGTTGGCCCGCTGGGCCGAATCGAGTGCGCCGTCCTCGGTCCACTGTTCGAAGCTGGAGTTATCGGCAGTTTCGGAACGGTAGAACGCCGTTTCGAAGTTGGCCAGCGTATGACCGGTGCCGAGGTAGTGGTCACCCGGCGTGTGCTGCAGCATCTCTTCGATGGCCTGACCGTTCTCGCTGATGTCGAGGCCTTTCACAAACGTGCCCATCATGCCGAGCTGGTCGTCATCGAGGATGAACTTCTCGTACCCGATGCTCAGGCCGCCTTCCATCCAGCCGGCCGCGTGAAGTACGAAGTTCACTCCGCCCATAATCGTGGGCAAGAGCGTGGAAGCACTCTCGTAGGCGGCCTGTGCGTCGGGAAGTTTGGAGGCGCACAGTGAGCCGCCCGAGCGGAACGGAACGTTGAGGCGCCGGGCCAGCGCCGCGACGGTATAGAGCACCAACGCCGGCTCGGGCGTGCCGAAGGTGGGGGCGCCAGTCTGCATGGACATGGAGCTGGCGAACGAACCGAAGACGACGGGTGCTCCGGGTCGGATGAGCTGCGCGAAGGTCATGCCGACAAGAGCCTCGGCCAACGTCTGCGCTGCAACTCCGGCGCTGGTGGATGGTGCCATGGCGCCGGCCAGAATGAAGGGCGTGAAGATGCTGGCCTGGTTGTTTTCGGCGTAGACCTGAGCGGCCGCAAGCATGGTGCCGTCCCACACCATGGGTGAGGACGCGTTGATCAGACTGGTCATGACCGTGCGGTCCAACAAGTCGCCACCGAAGCCGATGCGCGCCAGGTCTACCGAGTCCTGGGCGCGGGTACCGGCCGTGACCGAACCCATGAATGGCTTGTCGCTGTACTTGAGGTGGGAGTACACCATGTCGAGGTGACGCTTGCTGACCGGGATGTCCACGGGCTCGCAGACTGTGCCGCCCGAGTGATGCAGGTTGGGTGACATGTACGCAAGCTTCACGAAGTTTTGGAAGTCGGCGATGGTGGCGTAGCGGCGACCCTTGTCGATGTCGTACGCGAACGGGGAGCCGTAGTTGGGTGCGAACACGGTGGCGTTGCCCCCGATCTGCACATTGCGTTCGGGGTTGCGGCCGTG
Source organism: uncultured Acidimicrobiales bacterium (assembly GCA_963791625.1). Lineage (GTDB taxonomy): Bacteria > Actinomycetota > Acidimicrobiia > Acidimicrobiales > Ilumatobacteraceae > JANMCE01. Next base: position 1,786,425 of record CAWBTA010000006.1, on the reverse strand, counting down.
CTGGATGTAGGTGGCCGGCGCGGTGGCCATGACGATTTGGCGGCACAGCCCGCGGGGGAAACGGACGCGTGTGCCCGTTACGTCGGCGCCAGCATCACCGAACACCTTGAGGGCGCTGGGGTAGTCACGGATCTCCACGCCGACCTGTTCAAGGATGGAGTCAGCGTTCCATTCGAGTAACGCGAGACCTTCCTCGCTGACGATCTCGAAGGGTTTCATCGTCCGGGTGAGGAACGGTTCGTGCATCACGGCATGCGAGGTGCGCACAGCTGCGCGTCCGGCGCGGCCACCGGAGCGACGGCCTGTTGGTTGGTTCACGAGAGTTCCCCTACTTCGGTAGTGGTGGATGTGGGACGACGCCGACGCCGACCGCTCTGGGCGGCGTCGTCGGCTTCGGTTCGGGCGGGCAGTGCAACTTGTTGCGCGAGATACGGCGTGGGCGCGGTGGCGTGCGGGAACGCCATTGCAGCGACGAACAGTTCTTGGAACTTTGGCTCGATGGCCGTTTCGATCTTCACGACGCCCTGCACGGTGTGCTCGATCTCATGGCGCAGAGTCCTGCTGAGCAGGGCTCGCACCGCGCCGGCTCCGGCCGCGTTGCCGACCGCTCGCACGCCGCCGGGCGGGCAGTCGGGTACGAGGCCGAGCACCAAGGCGTAGAGCGGGTCGATGTGAGAGCCGAACGCGCCGGCGAGGCGAATGTCGGTCAGTTCGGTGAGGCCGGCCTGCTCGACCAGCAGATCGATACCGGCCCGCAGCGCGGCCTTCGCCAGCTGGATGGCGCGAACGTCGTTTTGGGTGATGTGCAGGTCGACGCCGTCGTGTTGATAGAGGCGGTACGAAAAGGTGCGACCGTCGCCGATGATCCTGTCGGACGAGGCAGTACCGACGATGGTGCCGTCGACGGCAATGATGCCCGACAGATACATCTCGGCGATGACTTCGATGATGCCCGAGCCGCAGACGCCACTGATGTTCAGGTCTTTGGTGCCGTCGGCGAAACCGGCTTCATCGCTCCACAGATCGCACCCAATGACTTTGACCCGCGGTTCCAACGTGGCGCGGTCAATGCGCACTCGCTCAATGGCACCCGCCGTGGCCCGCTGCCCACAGCTGAGCTGTGCGCCTTCGAACGCAGGGCCGGTGGGCGAGGACGCTGCGAACTGGAATTGCTTGGACCCGAGCACGATTTCGGCATTGGTGCCGACATCGACCAGCAACTGGAACGTATCGCCGCGGTGCGGTCCCTCGGCCAACATGGCTGCAGCGGTGTCGGCTCCGACGTGTCCGGCGATGCACGGCAACAGGTAGACCGATGCGTGCGGTAGGTCGATATTCAGGTCCGTGGCTTGGCAATGCACGGCCTCGGCGGTGGCAAGGGTGAAGGGCGCCATGCCGAGCGGAGTGGGGTCGATGCCGAGCACCACGTGATGCATGATCGGGTTGCCGACCAGCACAACATCAAGCACCCGATTGGGAGCTGTTGTTGCATCTGCAATCAGTTCGACGGTGAGTTCGTTGAGGGCGACGCGAATCGCGGAGGTGAGTTCTTTGTCGCCGCCCGGGTTCATCATCACGTACGACACCCGGCTCATGAGATCCTCACCGAAGCGGATCTGCGGGTTCATGCGTCCGCCACTGGCCACGACCTCGCCCGTCGTGAGATCGACCAGATGACCGGCAATGGTGGTGGAGCCGATGTCGACCGCAATGCCATAAGCGGCGTCGACGAAGCCGGGCCAAGCGGCCACAAGCTCATCGCCGTGGGCGCCCATGCGAAGTGCGACGGTGGCACAACGGTCATCATGATCGAGCGCCCGATGCAGGCTGCTCAGCACATGTGGCGCGGCGCGGCGAACCTTGCGGTTGTGTTGTTCGGCGAGGGCATCGACCATCGAGTCGTACACGCTGCGGGCGTCGCCCAACTGTTGGAGTGGCACCTCGATGTAGCACAGCACGAACAACGGATCGAGCACGAGATCGTCGAGGTTCACCGCCTTGCGCACCACTTGTCGATGCACCTGGCTCTCGGCCGGCACATCGACCACAACGTCGGCTTGCACATGCGCGGCGCATCCGAGCCGGCGGTCTTCCAACGCACGTCGTCCGTGGTAGGTCGCTTCGATCTCGCCCGACCGACTGAGTGCATCGGCTGTGGAATCGATGCTCCACTTGGCGAACGTGCCGATGTTGGGGGAGACCTGGCAGCGGCCACAGATACCGCGTCCGCCGCACACGCTGTCGAGGTCTACGCCGAGGCGCCGGGCCGCGTCGAGAACCGTGGTGCCGACGGGCACCTCGGTCTCCAGGCCAGAGGGCGTAAACACGACGCGGGGCATACTGATCTACTCAGGTCGACGGCGACGGCGGCCGGCATCACGAGCGCCCGAACCGCGCTCTCCGCCCGCTTCTGGGTCACGGAATTGGCGAATCCATGCCGCACAGTCACGGTCGTTACCGGCCAGCACGTCGGCGGCCATAACGGCAGTCTTCACCTCTTCGTGAAGCGGATTCATGATGGCTGACGTCATGCCGTTGGAGATGGCCATGGCCAGGAACGTGCCCGTGATGGCGTGGCGGTTGGGGATACCAAAGCCGACGTTGGAGGCGCCGCACGTGGTGTTCACGCCAAGTTCGTCCTTCAGGCGGCGCAGCAAACGGAACACCTGCTGGCCGGCCTGGCCGATGGCGCCGATTGGCATGACCAGCGGGTCAACGACCACGTCACAGGCTGGGATGCCGTAGTCGGAAGCTCGCTCGACAATCCGTTTGGCGATCGAGAACCGCACGTCAGGATCCTCGGAGATGCCGGTCTCATCGTTCGAAATGGCAACCACCGCGGCGCCGTAACGAGCAACCAGCGGAAGCACGCGCTGCAGTACCTCTTCTTCACCGGTCACCGAGTTGACCAGCGCCTTGCCTTTGTAGACCGCTAGGCCCGCTTCGAGCGCTTCGATGATCGAGGAGTCGATTGACAGCGGCACGTTGGTCACGGCTTGCACCAACTGCACCGCCCGCGCCAGCAGTGCCGGTTCGTCGGCCAAAGGGATGCCGGCATTCACATCCAGCATGTGGGCGCCGGCTTCCACCTGCGCGATTGCGTCGGCTTCGACCCGACTGAAGTCACCGGCCTTCATTTCGGCCGCGAGCAGTTTGCGGCCGGTGGGGTTGATGCGCTCACCGATCATCACGAAGGGTCGGTCGAAGCCCAGCACCACTTCCTTGGTGGCTGAGCTGATGATGGTGTGGGTCACTCGTCTTCCTTCGGTGCGTAGATCTTGTCGAGGTCAATGCCACCGTTGTCGGCGATCTTGGTCAGGAGCAGATGGGGATAGTCGTCTTCGAGCTTCTTGGCGGCGGCCGCAGCTTCCGCTTCGAGATCGTCGCCACATGGGCTGCTCTCTTTGCGCCATTCGTTCAGGTAGTCGTCGGACCCGGCCAGACCGGCGATCATGGCGGCACGATCGATGGCTACCTGGAAACGCTGGTGCAGCAGGACCTGGCTGCGGGTACGCCCTGATTGCGCGTTGACCTGCGCCGGAATGTCCCGCCAGAACATGGTGACCAGCTTGGCGCCGGGCATGATTACGCGTGCTGCTTCGCGCGGTGGGCGGCGATGAAGGTTTTGGCGGTTTCGGCGGCGACGGCTGCGTCACGACAGTAGGCATCGGCCCCGACGGCCTGCGCAAACTCTTCGTTCAGCGGAGCGCCGCCGACCAGAATGACGTAGTCGTCGCGCAGACCCTTCTCCTTCAGGGTGTCGATGACGACCTTCATGTAGGGCATGGTGGTGGTGAGGAGCGCGGACATCCCCATGATGTCGGGCTTGTGCTGGTCGAGCGCAGCGAGGAACTCGTTGGCGTCGGTGTTGATGCCAAGGTCGATCACTTCGAAGCCGGCACCTTCGAGCATCATCGCCACCAGGTTCTTACCGATGTCGTGGATGTCACCCTTCACCGTTCCGATGACAACCTTGCCGATCGGCTCATCGCCGTTGGCCGCAAGGATCGGGCGCAGTAGTTCCATGCCCGCCTTCATGGCGTTGGCAGAAAGCAGTACTTCGGGGACGAACAAGATGCCGTCGCGGAAGTCGATGCCGACGATGCGCATGCCTTCCACCAACGCTTCATCGAGCACCTTCTGTGCTGACCAACCGCGGTCGAGCAGGATGGCAGTGCCTTCGGCGATCTCGTCGGCCATGCCGTCGTAGAGGTCGTTGTGCATCTGCGGCACCAGCTCATCATCGGGCAGATCAGCCAGGATGATGTCTTCGTACTCTTCGTCGCTCATCGATGTCCCCTGTGGTCGGTTTTCCACGATACGGAATAAACCCGCAATGTGGAACAAGTGTACCGGCTAACGCCACACGCTGTCTACGAGTGTCTCGTCCTGTTGTTTCTGTCGGCAGCGGCTGACGATTTCTAACAACTTTGGGCTTTGTTTGAACGGACGGATCGATGGGCCAACGAGGCGTTCGCTCACATGGCTGCTTTCATTCGCGCGTTACAACGTCAGCTCGGGGCCCTCGTAGCGCCGAGAACACGCCTTACGCGCGAATGAAACAGGTGTATTGCGCGAACAGCGCCCCGGGGCGCCCTCAGGCGAGGTCGCCGGGGTGGGCGGTGAGGTAGTCGGCGGCGGAGATTGGTGCGTCGGCACGGAAGCCGACGGGGACGCGGATGTCTCCGGCGGTGGTCGGCTGGAAGATCTGCCAGGCGTGGTAGCCGACGAGCACTTCGGGGTCGGCTCGAAGGTTGGCGGCGTAACTCGTGACCATGACTTCGTACATGTCGTTCGGGTTGTATCCCTGGATGGCCCGATGCATATTGCCCGGCCCGCCGCGCTGTTTGAGATAGCGGGCCGCGCAGATGATGGCGTCGTGGTCGTTCCACGGATCACCTTCGCAGAAACCATTCCATGTCGTCGGTAGGAATTGCATCGGCCCCATCGCATCAGACGTGGACAGCCCGACGATGCGGCCGAACCGCGTCTCCACCATGTTGATCGCAGCCAGATACACCCACTCGATACCCGTGAGCGCTTCACCCTCTTTATAGAACGCAAGCAGTTGATCCGCCGGCACGGCTTCACGAATCGACCAGGCCGGCAAGCGTGTCTTTGCGTGGGACGGGCTTGGACAAGGCAGGATCGAGTGGCGCCTTTGCGGCGTTGTAATTGTTTCGAGCGAACGGCTCCACGTCGGCCGAAATCTGAGCGAAGAACGCTTCCTCCCAGTCCTGGTGTCGAGCCAAGATGCGGTACACCAATTGCTGTTGCTCGCCAGCCGAGCGCCGATCCTCGGCGGTGGCGTTCGAATTGCGAACCGTGGTCTCGGCTTCCAGCGCCTGCCTCGCCAAGCCAACTGGCTCTGTGGCCATCCGAGCCAGAAGGGCCGACGGCACGCTGGCGCTGAGCACCGTGGTCGCACTGGGCGGCGGAGCGTTCGTCGTGACGGTTGAGGGTGCCGGCGCATTCGGTGCCGTCGTGGTCGCAATAGGCGCTTGTGTCACGGCCATTGTGCCCGTCGTGGGCGAAACCGGCGAGGTGGACGTGGTTGGCCCCGCGGTCGCTGGGGCCGATGCGGTCAGAGGCGGTGGTTGTCGACTTGATGATGTGGCGGCGCAACCCGTGACGAAGGCCATCGCAAGAAGAAGTGCCGTCAGGTTCCGCATGAGCCATGAAGGATAGAAGGCCCCAGTCGAAATGGGTCGGCGAGCCGCCGATGGCTACGCGTTGGTGGCTTCGTCGGTGGTGTGGCGGTAGTAGTCGACGGTTTCAGGGGCGAGCGGCGTCGTTGCCGAGAATGATGTCGGCGGCCTTTTCGGCCAGCATCATCACCGGTGCATAGATGTTGCCGTTGGTGACGTATGGCATGACTGATGCGTCAACCACGCGGATGCCCTCCAGGCCGTGGACACGCATGGTGGAAGGATCGACGACGCTCATGTCGTCGGTGCCCATGCGGCAGGTGCATGACGGGTGTAGTGCGGTCTCGCCGTCCTTGGCGACCCAGGCCAGGATCTCCTCGTCGGTCTCAACCGAGGGACCCGGGGACAGTTCGCCGGTAGAAAATTCATCGAACGCTGGCTGGGTGAGAATACGGCGAGCGATCCGGATGGCTTCCACCCATTCACGCTTGTCCTGCTCGGTCGACAAGTAGTTGAACCGCAAGGCCGGCTTTGCGCGTGGATTGGTGGACGTGATCTTCACGCTGCCGCGAGCATCGGAATACATCGGGCCGATGTGCACCTGATAGCCGTGCTCGCCTTCGGGCGCGGAACCGTCGTATCGGACCGCAATCGGTAGGAAATGGAACATGAGGTTGGGGTACTTGACATCGGCGTTGCTGCGGGCGAACCCGCCGCCTTCGAAGTGGTTGGTTGCGCCGGGTCCGCGGCGCAGGAACAGCCATTGGAAACCAATCCACGGACGGTTGCGGTACTTCAACCCGGGCGACATCGACACCGGTTGGCTGCACCCGTACTGCACGTAGACCTCGAGGTGATCCTGCATGTGCTCGCCGACGCCCGGCAAGTGGTGCACCATGTCGACACCGAGCGGCTTCAACTCGTTTTCGTTGCCCACGCCGGAAAGTTGCAGCAGCTGGGGCGAATTGAACGCTCCGCCGCACAGGATGATTTCGCGACCTCGCACCTCCATCACTTTCTTGCGGTGCGTGTACGAAACGCCGACGGCCTTGTTGCCTTCGAAGATGATCTTGTTCGCCATTGCACGAGTGATGAGAGTGAGGTTCGGCCGCTTCAGTACCGGGTGCAGATAGGCGCGGGCCGCCGAGAGGCGACGGCCACGGGTGAGGTTCCGATCGAACGGACCGAACCCTTCCTGGCGGAATCCGTTGACGTCCTTGGTGTACGCGAAACCGGCCTGCCGCGTGGCCTTGAAGAACGCAGTGAACAGTGGGTTGGATACCGGTCCACGTTCGAGCGTAAGCGGCCCGTCTGTGCCGCGATACTCATCGCCACCAGCCAGGCAGGTTTCCATTTTCTTGAAGTAGGGCAAGCAGTGGGCATAGTCCCAGTTCTCCATGCCCGGATCAGCGGCCCAACGCTCGTAGTCGAGCGGGTTGCCGCGCTGGAAGATCATGCCGTTGATGCTGCTGGAACCACCGAGCACCTTGCCGCGGGCGTGATAGATCCGGCGCCCGTTCATGTACGGCTCGGGTTCGCTCTCGTACTTCCAGTCGTAAAACCTGCTGCCGATGGGGAACGTGAGCGCGGCGGGCATGTGTATGAAGATGTCCCACTTCGAATCCTTGCGCCCGGCTTCCAGTACGAGCACTTGGTTCTTGGGGTCTGCGCTCAAACGGTTGGCGAGCGCGCAGCCGGCCGAGCCGCCTCCGACGATGATGTAGTCGTAGGTGGTCATGCGTTTCCTTTCGAGGTACGCAAGCGTCGGCTGACCCGCTCGGCGACGGCGGCAACTTCCGATGCGATGTGTTCGGCCTTGCCAGTGGCAGGGAAGCGATAGGCGGGCCCGTGTGCGTGGATGGCGGCCACAACGTGGTCGTGCTCATCGCGTACCGGTGCCGCAACGGAGTTCATGCCTTCGAGAAACTCCTCGTACACCCACACCACGTTCTGCTTTCGCACGTCGGCCAGTCGCTTGCGTAGCGCGGCCGGGTCGGTCATCGAGCGGGGCGTGCAGGCGACGAGCGCTTTCGATAGATACGCGTCGATCTGCGGTTCGAGGGAATGGGCGAGGAAGACCAGGCCCGACGAAACGACGTGCATCGGAGCTCGCTCACCCGTCCAGTCGCGCACCTGCACCGGATTGAGTGACTCGACCTGATCGATGTACTCGACCTCCATATTGGACACGATCGACAACCCAGTGGCTTCGCCCGTTTCCTGCATGAGCTCGGTGAGATGGGGCCGAGCGGCGGCCACCAGGTTGTTTCCCGGCAGCGTTGCCGCAGCGATGTCGGCCATGGCCGGGCCGATGCGGTATCGCCCGCCGGCGGAGATTTGCTGGACCGCACCAATGGCCTCCAACGTGGACAACAGGCGTGAAACGGTTGACTTGGGAAGGCCAATGCGGTCGGCGATTTCGGTGACGCCGGCCGGCCCGCTGGCCAGACAACGCAGCACAACGAAAGCCCGTTCGATTGACTGCACACTGGACATGCGACCTCCCTCCGTTGTTCCATCATACGATACGGGTCCGCACCTCGGAATCCTGAGGGGAGAGGGGTGAGAGTGGACAACAGCGACGAACCGCTTGTGCACAGCATCGCCGCGGCCACCTGGGCGCTCTTCGCGGGACTGACACTGCTGCTGACCGGAGCGGGGCTCATTGGCTCGTTGCTCGGCGTGAGAGCAGAGTTGGAGCACTTTTCCACGACTACCAGCGGCATCATCAGTGCGTCGTACTACGCCGGCTTCCTCGTCGGATCGAAACTGGCCTACGCCGCGCTAGGTCGGGTCGGTCATATCCGGGTCTACGTGGCGTTGGCCGCGCTCACGGCAGCGGCCATCCTGGTGCAGGGTCTCGCACCCAATCCGATCACCTGGACGTCGATGCGTTTCGTGACCGGGCTGTGCATTGCCGGGCAGTACGTGGTGGCCGAGTCGTGGCTGAATGACCTTGCAACCAATGAGAATCGTGGTCGGCTTCTGGCCGTCTATTCGATCGTGGTGAGCGCCGCGTTCGGTCTCGGTCAGGTGCTGCTCGGGTTCGGAAATCCGGCCACCATCACGTTGTTTGCAGTTGCAACTATCTTGATGACGCTCGCGGTCGTTCCTGTTGCGCTGTCCGAATCGAGTACTCCGAAGTTTCAGGCGCCCGGATCGATCTCATTGAAGGAACTGGCCACCATCGTGCCAAGCGGCTTCTTCGCCACCATGATCATCGGCGTGACCCACGGCGGCATGTTCGGCATGGCTGCGGTATATGCCACTCGCGTCGGGCTGACTTCCACCAAGCTCACCATTTTTCTGACGGCCCCGTTAGTCGGTGGTGTGCTGGGTCAGATCCCCATCAGCTCAGCATCCGACGACGTTGACCGCCGCGCTGTCACCTTCTTCGTGGCGATCGGCGCAGGCGGCGTGGCGTTGCTCCTGGCTCTCACCCGTGGTGTGGGTTGGAAGGGGTCGATGTTGATGGTTGTGCTCGGCGCCTTGAGTTATCCGCTGTACGCGTTGGCGGCGGCATACACCAACGACTGGTCGCCGCCCGACAAGTTGATGGCGGTGGCGTCGCAGTTGGTCATGGTCTACGGCGCCGGTGCCTTGTTCGGTCCGCTGATCGTGTCGACCACCATGCGGCTCATGGGTGACCAGGGCTATTTCTGGTCGGTCGCCACCATGCACGGACTTCTCGCCGCGTTCATGCTCTATCGCCTTTTCGCCTGGCGTCGGCCACTCATCTACGGCCCGTGGAGCGAGGTCAATTTCCATGCACGAGCGTTCTACCTGCCGGCCACCATGATCACCTGGAGCCGCCGCATACGGAAGAAGACCAGCCGCAGCTGACCGATGTCACACTCGAAATTTCGGCCCTGACATGATCCGCCGTTGGTGTGGAGTTTCGACAGGTTTCCCCGGTTTTCGGGGCGGTGTGTGTCGCTCGAAACGCAGCGCGCTCCCTTGACGAGAAGTTGTCACTCGACAAGGGTGAGAGCCGCGTCGGAACATCGACGTTGGTGCCTTCCAGCATTTCTCGAAGGCTCTGTCCCATGTGTCATCGAGATCGATGTGAGCCCCGGGTCGGCGTTGCTTCAACGGTCTTGTTCCATGCCCCAACAGACCAAGGAGAACAGTAACCATGACGCGCAAGACCAGAACTTTTGCTGTCATCGCGGCCATAGGCGGACTCGCCACGGTGGCCCTCACGAACAACTTCGCGTCGGCGGTGAGTGCGGGGACGACTTCGTCGTCGGCCAACACCTCCGTCGCCCCGACCAATAGCGGACCGTCCACCAGTGCCCCCTCTACCAGCGGCCCGGCTTCATCGGCGCCATCGTCGTCGGGGGTGACGACTTCGGGGCCATCAACCTCAGGCCCCTCAACGACGGGCTCCGGGCCGACCAGCTCGACGCCATCAACCTCTGGCCCGAGCACCTCTGATCCGACAACGTCGGGTCCGTCCACCAGCGGTGCAGCTACGACCGTGCCAGCACCTCCGACCACCGGGGCTTCCGGGGTAGCCACCGTGAGGACGCTGTCAACGTCGTCGGCGCAAGCGGCCGCGATGGCGGCCTACGATGCGTGCACGGCCAAGAACCTGAACGTGACCGTGGCGGTCGTTGGTCGTGACGGAGCCCTGATCGCACTGTTGAGGAATGAAGCGGCCTTGCCAGCCTCCGTCGATTCAGCGACGGGCAAGGCCTACGCGTCAGCGTCGTTCAGGCAGGCAAGCGGGGACCTCGGTGAAGCGGCCAAGACCAACCCCGGCATTGTGCAAATGCCCAAGTTTGTCGTGCTTCGCGGCGGCCTGCCCATCAGCGTCGACAAGGAAGTGATCGGCGCCATCGGGGTCGGTGGCGCCCCAAGCGGCGAACTCGATGAAACCTGCGCCAAGGCCGGTATCGAAACCATCACCAAGAAGTAAACGTCGGGCGGAAACCGGTCCGGGCCTCGCTGCGATGAGAGCCCGGACCGCGCTTGCGTTCTGAGTTGCGCGAAGGGCTGCTACCGGCCGTGAAGACCGAACTCGTCAGTCAGCCCTTAGCGCGGCTTCACCATCACCTCGACCTGACGCATTGCCTCAAGGGCCTCGGGCAAGGTGAAGCGGCCGGCGTAGAGCGCCTTCCCGACGATTGACCCTTCCAAGTTTGCGCCCGCTGAGGATGACCCGCGTACAGCCGGTGGACAGCGCAAGCTCCAGCGCGGCGTCAAGGTCGACCAGGTGGATCCACTCTGCGCCCGCGGCCTGCCACGCAAGCGACGCGGCGAGTGGGGTGCCGTGACTGGTCTCGGATTCGGCCTCACCCTGGACAAGCCGCACAGCCCGCCCGTCGGCCACATCCACCGCCGGCAACAACGTGAAGCTCACGGATCGCACTCAACCGAGCGACGCCCACCCTTCGCCTCGGATCGGAGGCTAGTAGCGCTAAGAAGCACGGCGTGCATAGCCAGCCGACCTCAACCGGGTTGGTCAGATTACGGGGCCAGGGAACCGATGGGGATAACAGCGACACCGTCGTCTCGCATGTAGCCGAATCCGTTGCCGGTTATAACGGCGAGCATCGTCGGCGCACCGCTTCTATCGGTGTCGATGGTGGCAGCGAAACGCTTGAGCGTCGCAGCGCCGGCTTCGACCATGCCGCTTCCAAGCTTCACTTCGAACGCCGCCCAGCGCCCGTCGGCGAGTTGGACGATCGCGTCAACCTCGAGTCCGTTGCTGTCTCGATAGTGAAACACCGTGCCGTCGAGCGGTTGTGCGAAGACGCGAAGATCCCGGATGACGAGCGATTCGAAGAGCAGCCCCAACAGGTTGAGGTCAGCCATAAGCCCCTGAGGTGAAGTGGCCAGAGCGGCAACCGCGAGGGAGGGGTCGACGAAGTGCCGTTTTGCGGCAGATCGGAGGATCGCCTTCGAGCGGAGATGAGGACCCCAAGCTGGCTGATTCTCGATAATCATCAATCGTTCCAGCGCATCGAGATAGTCAGAAGCGGTGTTACGAGCAAGTGGGCCGTCCGCTCCGCCCGCGTCGGCGGCGAGGGTGGGCACCCCAGCCTCGGTGGCGATATTTCGGGCAAGCGAGCGGAGCAGTCTCCCGACTCTGACCGGGTCACGCCGACCCCCGGCCACCCGGGTGATGTCGACCTCGGCGGTTTGCTTCAGATAGTCACGGGCTGCCTGGGCACCGTTCGCGATGCTAGATCCGATTTGCGCAGGCCACCCGCCGATGGTGATTCTGTCGGCGAGGTCGGAGAGCGTCAGCAGCGGATCGGCGCTTCGAACTGGCTCTCCGCGCATGACGGCCGCCAATGGAATTGTGCCGATGCTGTCCCCCGATTCGAACAGGGTCATCGGCCGGATTCGGAGGAACGAGAATCGCCCTGCCCCGGTGTGCCGGTTCTTGTCGTCAACGGGTACCGATGAACCGGTGAGTATGAATTGTCCGGGACGCTGACGTTCGTCGACGGCGCGTCGAACGTGATTCCAGATACTCGGTTCGACCTGCCATTCGTCAAGCAGCCGGGGAGTTGCGCCTTCGAGCACGAGGGAGGGGTCAATGGCGAGCGCCTGCCGCACTGCCAGATCGACATCGAAAAACGCCGAGCTGGATGTGACATTCAGCGCCGTCTCGGTCTTTCCCGAAGCCTTGGGACCTTCAATAACCACGGCGCCCGCTGAAGCCAACCGTTGCCGCAGCTCCTCGTCCACCACCCTTGGCAGGTAATCCAAATGCTCACCCCTTCCTCAGTGCGTTAAGCACATTATAGGCATGTCGTTGAGCATATTGAAGGATATCTAGTGCGCTGATCGTGGCCTGCAAATGCGCGTTCAAACCCGCACGTGCTCTTTCCACAGCGTCGCCGGTACGGGTGATACGGCCACCCGCCGAACTCAGCCAAGCTCCATGAGGCCGCCAGCCGTTGGGGTGAAGCCACACGCGTCAACGTAGAAGGATCTCAGGTCCTGTCCAAAACCGACGTGCAGGAATTCGCAACCTGCAGCGCGTGCGTCATCTCGTGCAGCGTGAACCAGTGCTACGCCAATTCCTCGGCCGCGCGCTTGGGCACCGACCATCACGTCTTCGATAAACGCGTGGACGAGTCCGTCCCACAAGACGTTCACGAAGCCAACGAAGCGTTCGCCGTCACGAGCGACGACCCAGCCGAGGCTGTACCGCTCGCATTGAGCTATCCAATCCCATTCGCTTTTGTCGTGCAGCCGAGTCTCGAAGGCTTGGGCGTGCAACGCGTGGATCTCGCTATTCGTAAACGAACCGCGCCACGCCAATTTGATGTTCGGAAGGGTCTTATGAGTTCGTGCCTCGTGCGTGGGGCAAAGGAATCGCCACCGCCGCGCTTACCGAGTTGCTCGCGTGGACATGGTCCAATGACTCGTGCACGTCGGTGATCGCCGTGACGCAGACAGCCAACCAGCGATCCGTTCGGTTGTTGGAGCGCCTTGGATTCGAGTTCGAGGCTGAGTTCGAGGAATGGAGCGCGATGCAATCGCAGTATCGGCTGTCGCGACCGGACGGTAATTGACTGAACCTGGCACCCGACGAGCTTGCCGAGCTCCGAGACGAAGCGTTCGTTCTACACTCCGCACATGGCGCTACTTCCACTTCCTAAAGCTGATCGACAGGCCAGGGCGGCAGCTGCCCACAGCGCTTGGCTGCGGGACTGCTGGTATGTCATCGCGTGGGACCATGAGGTACCGGCGGCCGATTCGGCCGACCTGTTTCATCGCACCGTGCTGGGGGAACCCATTCTCGTTATGCGCGCCACTGGCGGACTGGTCGCGCTGGAGGATCGGTGCGTGCATCGGCTCGCGCCGCTTTCGAAAGGTCGGCGAGAAGGTGACGATGTTCGCTGTGGCTATCACGGCCTGAAGTTCAATCCTTGCGGCGTCTGCATCGAGGCACCGGGCATCGCTAAAATCCCAGACCGGGCACGGGTGAAGTCGTATCCGGTCGTCGTGAAGAACAAGTGGGTGTTTGTGTGGATGGGCGACCCGGCAGCCGCGGACGAGGCCCTGCTGCCGGACAACTTCTCGAATGATGATCCTGACTGGAACTACCGGCCCGGCTACATGAAGTACGACACGCCGTACCTGCTCATCTGTGACAACCTGCTCGACTTTTCGCACCTCAGCTATGTGCACGAAAAGACCCTCGGCGGGTCGCCGCTGATCGCTCTCGCTGTGCCCACGATCGACGTCACGCCGGGCCCGAACGAGGCGTGGCCACAGATGGGCGTGCACGTATCGCGCCGTATCCATGATGTGCCGCCGTCACCGTTCTACAACCGCTTTCGTCAGTTCGACTCCAACATCGACCGTTGGTTCATCTACGACTTCGTGTTGCCGGGAACGCTGCTGATGCACTCGGGTGGCCGGCCGATCCACGACGCCGAGGACGACATGAGTCGGGCTGTGCTCCTTCACAGTTGCCAGACCGTCACGCCCGAAACCGAGACGAGTACGCACTACTTCTTTCAACAGTCGCACCGCGTCGGGCATGGCGATGACGAAGTGGCCGAGACGATGTATCAGGGTCTGCTCGCGGCATTCGAGGAGGATCGTCAGATGATCAGCGCGCAGTACGAAACCATCCAGCTTGACCCCGACGCACCGATGCTGGCCCTCGGTATGGACAAGGCCGTCCTGCAGTTCCGCCGCCTCCTCCAAGACCGCCTCGAACGCGAGGGCTGACCCAGAACCGTTCGGATGAGCGGGGCAACCTCGCTCGGTATTCCTGACACGATCGTACTGGGATAGGATCGGGCGAGTAGCGTTCTGAGGCACGTCGACTGGGGAGTGGGAGCCATGGCTGAGGATGATGGGGGAACTCGGCGCAGGCGTGGTGGACGGGTTGATACGGGTGGGAAAGTGCGGGCGGTTGAGCAGCGACCGTACGCGCAGCCCAGGCTGAGATATGCGCCGACGGAGGTCGTGAGTGCCGACGAGCTCGAGCACATTCACTTAGCGTCGCTGCGCATCCTGAAAGAGATCGGGATGGACTTCCTCGATCCCGAAGCGCGAGACATGTTGAAGCAGGCCGGTGCCGATGTCCAGGGTGATCGGGTGCGGTTCGACCCGGACCTGATCCTGGAGAAGATCACGACGGTTCCCGAAGCAGTTCACGCTGCACGCAACGAACCCGGCGCACAATCTGCAGATCGGCGGGAACTGGATGGCGTTCGGGTCGGTCGCGTCCGCGCCGAATGTGTTCGACATGGACCGTGGTCGCCGGGTGGGCAACCGGCAGGACTACCAGGATCTGCTGCGGCTGAGTCAGATGTTCAACACGGTCCACTTCCTCGGCGGGTATCCGGTGGAGCCGATCGACATTCATGCCTCGGTTCGACACCTCGACGCCACCTACGATGCGCTCACGCTCGTCGACAAACCCATCCACGCGTACAGCCTCGGGCGGCAGCGCAATCAGGATTGCCTGGAGATGGTGCGCATCGCGCGTGGTCGCACCGATGAGCAGATCGACAACGAGCCGTCAATCTTCACCATCATCAACTCGTCGTCGCCGCTGCGCCTCGACGTGCCGATGCTGCAGGGCATCCTCGAATACTCGGCCCGCAACCAAGTTGTGGTGCTCACGCCGTTCACGCTGTCGGGCGCCATGGCCCCGGTCACGCTGGCCGGCGCACTTGCGCAGCAGAATGCCGAGGCCCTGGCCGGCATAGCGCTCACGCAGATCGTGCGGCCCGGCAGCCCGGCGGTGTACGGCGGTTTTACCTCCAACGTCGACATGCAATCGGGCGCGCCAGCGTTTGGTACCCCCGAATACATGCGTACCGCCATGGTCGGCGGGCAACTCGCCCGGCGCTACGGCTTCCCCTATCGCAGCAGCAACGTGTGCGCCGCGAATGCCCTCGACATGCAGGCCGCGTACGAGTCGGTGTTCTCTATCTGGGGCGCGGTGATGGGCGGCGTGAACCTCATGATGCACGGCGCCGGATGGATGGAAGGCGGCCTGCACGCTGGCTTCGAAAAGCTCGTGCTTGATGCCGAACTTCTACAGATGGTGTCAGCCTTCCTTGACCCCATCGTGGTGAACGACGTCGAGCTTGCCGTCGATGCCATCAAAGAGGTTGGGCCCGGCGGACACTTCTTCGGCGTCGGTCATACGCAGGAGCGATTCCGTACCGCCTTCCACCACCCGATGCTGTCCGACTGGCGCAACTACGAAACGTGGGAGGAAGCCGGTAGCCCGCAAACCGCTGGCAAGGCCAACGCCGTCTACAAGCAGATGCTGGCCGCCTACGAACCACCGCCACTCGACAGCGCCATCAGGGAAGAACTCGAAGCGTTCGTTGCCCGCCGCAAGGCCGAGGGCGGCGTCCCGACGGACTTCTAGCACCCATGAGAACTCTGGAATCATTGACCGTCGGCTCGGCCGGGCCACACGAAGGGGAACCACGTACGTGAAAACGTCAGCGCAGGTTGTTGTTATTGGTGGAGGAGTGGTCGGCGCCAGCGTGCTGTATCACCTGGCCGAGGCCGGGTGGACCGACCTCGTGCTTGTCGAGCGCAAGGAACTCACCTCCGGCTCCACCTGGCATGCGGCCGGCGGCATGCACACGTTGAACGGTGACCCGAACGTTTCCAAGCTGCAGCAGTACACCATCGAGCTCTACAAAAAGATCGAGGCGCAGTCGGGTCGCAACTGTTCCATCCACCTGCCCGGTGGGCTCATGCTGGCAGACACGCCCGAGCGGATGGACTGGCTCCGCATGGCCGTCGCTCGTGGCCGCTACCTGGGTATGGACCTCGAACTCATCTCCAGTAAGGAGGCGCAGGAACTCTTCCCGCTGATGGATCACAGTCACTTCATCGGTGCGCTCTACGACCCGGTTGAAGGCCACGTCGACCCCAGCGGTGTCACGTGGGCGTACGCCGAATGCGCCAAGCAAAAGGGCGCCGAGATCTACCGCAACAACTGGGTCTCCGCGCTCAACCAACGCGCCGACGGCACCTGGGATGTCATCACCGAGCAGGGCGAAATTCACGCCGAACACATCGTGAACGCGGGCGGATTGTGGGCACGGGAAGTTGGCCGCATGGTCGGCATCGAACTGCCCGTCTTGGCCATGGAACACATGTACCTGCTCACCGAAGACATGCCCGAAGTAGCCGCCCACGTGGCCAAGACGGGCAAGGAGATGCCGATGGCGCTCGACTTCAGCGGTGAGATCTACATCCGACAGGAGGGTGGCGGCATGTTACTGGGCACCTACGAGCAGGCGTGCGTGCCCTGGTCGCCCAAGCACACCCCGTGGGACTTTTCGCAACGTCTGCTCACGCCAGATCTTGATCGTATTGCACCCGAGTTGGAGGTCGCCTTCCAGCACTATCCAGCCATGGCTACCGCCGGCATCAAGACGGTCATCAACGGGCCTTTCACGTTCTCGCCCGACGGCAATCCGCTGGTCGGTCCGGTGCGCGGCATCCGCAACTGTTGGGTGGCCTGCGCGGTGATGGCCGGTCTTTCGCAGGGCGGTGGCGTCGGCCTGGCACTGGCGAACTGGATGACCAACGGTGAACCCGGGCTCGATGTGTGGGGCATGGATGTCGCCCGCTACGGCGACTACGCCACGCTGCAGTACACCAACGCCAAGGTGCGCGAAAACTACGCGCGCCGCTTCCGCATCACCTTCCCCAACGAAGAACTCGCGGGCGCACGTCCACTGCACATGACGCCCATCCACGGACGCCTCGACAAGGCCAACGCAGTGTGGGGCGCGTCGTTCGGTTTGGAGCATGCACTGTGGTTCCAGAAGCCCGGCGAAGACCCGCACGAGAACGTCACCTTCCATCGCTCCAACGCCTTCGATGTCGTGGCAGAAGAAGTGAAGGCCGTGCGCGAGCGTGTCGGTCTCACCGAGGTTTCGAACTTCGCTAAGTACGAAGTGACCGGCAGTGGGGCCGAGGCCTGGTTGTCGTCGATGCTCACGAACCGCATGCCGAAGGTTGGCCGCATTGTGCTGACGGCGATGCTGAACCCGGCCGGTCGCATCGAGGGCGAATTCACCGTCGCCCGGCTGGCCGAGGATCAGTTCTTTCTCTTCGGATCCCAGTCGGCCGAGATCAACCACAGCCGCTGGTTCCTTGCCCACATGCCCACTGACGGCAGCGTGCAGTTCAAGGTGCATGGGCTCGGTTTAGTCGGCCTCTCCATCGCCGGACCGAAGGCGCGCGAGGTGCTACAGACTCTGGTCGATACCGACCTCACCAACGACTTCAAGTTCATGGACTTCCGCCAAGTCGATGTGGGCATGGTGCCCGCCATGGTCGGCCGCATCACCTACTCCGGTGACCTCGGCTACGAAATCTGGGTCGACGCCCGAATACCAGTGCGCGCTGTACGACTCGCTCATGAAAGCGGGCGAACCGCACGGTATTGGCCTCTTCGGATTCCGAGCGCTCATGTCACTTCGCCTCGAGAAGAACTTCGGCACCTGGTTTCGTGAGTACCGCCCCATCTACACCCCGCTCGAAGCCGGCATCAAGCACTACATCAAGCTCGATCACGACTTCATCGGCCGCGCCGCGTACGAAGCAGAGCTGGCCAAAGGCCCAGATCGTCGCTTGGTCACCTTCGTGGTCGAGGTTGGCACCGGCGCCGATGCGGCCGATGTCATTGGCGACGAGCCGGTCTGGCACAACGACAAGGTCGTCGGCTGGATCACGTCGGGCGGCTATGCCCACAACTCCAAGGTGTCGCTCGCCATGGGCTACATCCCTGCCGAGCTGCTCGACCCCGATACCACCGGCCTCGAGATCGAAATCATCGGGGTTCGTCGCCCCGCCCGTCTCCAACTCGAGCCCATCTTCGACCCCGCTGGCCTCCGCATGCGCGGCTGACGTGAGGCCGATCGATATGACTGTCCCCGGCCGAGCGGTAAGGATCTGACCATGACGATTTCGGTTGACGGGCAGCAACTGGCTTTTGTCGAGGGGGATTCGGTCGCCATTGCCATCGTGCGCAACGGGCAGCACCCCTTGCATGGCGGCATGCTTTGCCTTGCAGGCGATTGCGGCAACTGCGTGGCAGAGGTGGACGGCACGGCGTTCGTGCGCACCTGCCAGGTGGGAGCGACCGATGGCCAAACCGTGCGACGACACCCCGCCATCGGCGGCCCGCCGATAGCGGCGCTCGACAGCACCGAGACCCGGCAGCAGTTCGCTCACATCCCAGTCCGACGGGAGACGGCCGACCTCGTGGTCATCGGCGCCGGTGACAGTGGGGGAGCGGCCGCTGCCGTCGACGGTGACGATGCCGGGCGCCTGGTCACCATCCTCGATACGAGGGACGGCAATGAAGTGGTCGGTGTCTACGGCGGCCCCACGGTCATTGTCCGCACCGCAACCGGCATGCTGCACCTGCGGGCGAACGACGTCATCATCGCCACCGGCGCGGCCGAGCTGCACCCCGTCTGCGAGGGCGCCTCGCTGGCCGGTATCTACACGCCGTCAGCCGCTCGAAAACTCAAGGCGGCCAGCGTCGATCTGGGAAATCTCGTCGCCATTGGCGGCACCGGAATCGATATGCCGGGTCGACACGTCGAAGGAACCGTCGTAGCGTTCATCGGCGAGAGTCACGTGATCGCTGTCGTCACAGAAGACGCCGACGGCAACCAGGACGCTCATCCCTGCGACAGCGTTGTTGTGGGGGTGGGCTTTTCACCACGGGATCTCCTGCTCAGGATGACGCAGGACGAACACGTCACCGTCGTCGGCCCCGCAGCGCAGAAGTTCGCCCTGCCGCCATGCCCCGATCGCGGCATGGTGTGCCCGTGTGCAAAGACCAGCGTCGACGACCTCAACATGGTGTGGGACAAGGGCTTCACCGAACTCGAACTCATCAAGCGCGCCAGCCTCGCCGGAACCGGCACCTGTCAGGGCGCAGTATGCGGTCCATACTTGCGCAGCTACGTAGCCGAACGCAGTGGTGAAACCCCCGAGATGTTCACGGCACGCCCGGCGAGTCGGCAGATCACTCTGGCCGAGGCCGGTGCGGGGGCGCACCCCGAGCCGTTCCGTCGCACGGCGCTCCACGAGGAAAACGTCAAAGCCGGTGCCAACCTCGACCGCTTCGGCAACTGGTGGCGACCGTGGAATTACGGCGATCACGAAGGCGAGTATCACGCCGTGCGCAACGCCGTATCGCTCGGCGACGTCAGCACCCTTGGCAAGATGATCGTGGACGGGCCCGACACCGTCGAACTGCTCGAACGTCTTTACCCAACCACGATCGCCGACATCAAGCCGGGCCGTTCAAGGTACGTGCTGCTGTTGAACGAGCGTGGTCACATCATCGACGACGGCATGGTTTGCCGTGAGACCGACACCCGATTCGTGCTGACGTTCACTTCCGGCGGCGCGGCCAATGCCGAGGCGTTCGTGCGGGATTGGATCGAGACGTGGAACCTCGACGTGCGCGTGCTCGACCGCACCATGTCGCTCGCCGCAATCAACGTCACCGGGCCTCGTGCCGGCGAACTGTTGCAGCGAGTCGGCGTCGAGAATCCGCCCAAGTTCCTGCAGCACCAACACGGCCTCGTTGCGGGCATCGAGTGCCACATCATGCGCCTGTCGTTCACCGGTGAGTCGTCGTTCGAATTGCATCACGCGGTCGAACGATCGGCCGAACTCTGGCAGGCGCTCATGGCTGCCGGCGCCGACATGGGCATCAGGCCGCACGGTCTGCAAACCCTGTTCGGTCTGCGCCTGGAGAAGGGCCACATCATCGTCGGCATGGACACCGAGATGGACACGACACCCCGCAGAGTCAACATGGACTGGGCGGTCAAGATGTCCAAGCCTGATTTCATCGGTCGAGCCGCTCTGGAACGCACCGCCAAGCTGCCCGATCAACGCCGCCTCTACGGTTTCGAGATGGATGGCGATGCCCCGGTGGAAGGTACGCCGATCATGGTCGACGGCCAGATCCACGGCCACGTCTCCAGCACGTTCACGTCGCCAACGTTGGGCAAAGCGATCATGCTCGGCTGGCTGAAGAAGGGCGCATCGCTCGACGGCAACCTCATCACCCATGTCGAGATCGGTGGCCGATCCGCCACCGTGGTTGATACTCCCTTCTTCGATCACGAGGGAGCGCGCGCCCGTGCCTGAGTTCTCGATGATCCCCGGCTACCGCATCGTGTCGACCGTTTCGGCTCTTGATGCCTTCGTTGCTCTCGACGATCCATCCGATCTTGGGGACAAGAAGTTCTTCCACCCACGTCTGCTGCGCTTCGCTCTCGACGATGTCTTCGTCTTCGGGCACGTGCCGCCCGAGTCGCCCATTGACGATCCCCACGCAATCGTGGAGGAAGAATCAGGTTTCCACGGTGCGTGGTTCACGATGGAAGACTTTGACAGACAGATACGACCCCACATCGATTGGGAACTTCCCATCGTTCCCCGCTCGTTCACCCAGGGTCTCGTTGCCAACGTGCCGACCAAACTATGGATCACCACCGACAGGGTGCTGCTGATGACCAACGCCGCGTACGCCCACGAACTGCAGGAGCGCATCGGTGAATGAGTTCGTAGAAACCCTGCTCGACCTCACGTGGCACGCGCCCAAGACCAGCTACGACGTGGTCATCATCGGCGGTGGCGGTCACGGCCTGAGTACCGCCTACTACCTGGCCACCCAGCACGGCATCACCAACGTAGCGGTGCTCGAGGCGAACTACATCGGCTCGGGGAACTCGGGTCGCAACACCACGATTATCCGCGCGAACTATGGCATTCCCGAAGCCATCCGTTTCTACCAGCACTCCGTGGATCTCTATAAGACGCTGGAGGACGACACCGGCTGCTGGATCATGCACGACACCAAGGGCCTGCTCTGGATGGCGCACACCGAAACCGGTATGCGGCAGGAACGGTCCCGCGCGCTTATGAACTCGGCGCTCGGCACCCACACCGAAATCGTCGGGCCAGAAGACATAAAGAAGATCTGCCCCCTGATCGACATCACAGGCGGCGGTCGCTTTCCGGTGCGAGGCGCCAGCTATCACGTTGGTGGTGCTACGGCACGGCACGATCGTGTGGTGTGGGCGTACGCCCAGGGTGCAATGCGCAGGGGTGTGCACGTTCACCAGAACACCACCGTCACCGACCTGCTCAACGACGGTCATCGGGTCACGGGCGTGATGACCAATAACGGCCCCATCTCGGCCGGTGTCGTGATGTCCGCCGTCGGCGGCAACGTGACGACCATTGCCAACATGGCCGGGGTGCGGCTGCCCGTTCGAACCCACCCGCTGCAGGCGTTCGTGACGAACGCCTACGCGCAGTCGCTCGGCTCCATCGTGTCGTCGTCTGAGCTGTTGACCTACGTGTCGCAGACGGCACGTGGTCAGATGCTGGCCGGCGCCGAATTCGAATCGCAGCCGAGCTACTCGAAGCAGTCCACCTTCCCGAATCTCGGCAGCGTTGCCAGCAAGCTCACCTATCATCTGCCGTTCATGCGGGACCTGCGCATCCTGCGGCAGTGGACGGGCATCTGCGATGTGTCGGCCGACTTCTCACCCATCATGGGCTTCACCGGTGTCGATGGCTTCCTGGTCACGACCGGCTGGGGTACCTGGGGCTTTAAGGGCATTCCCGCCGGAGGGGAAACCATGGCCGAACTGATTGCCACCGGCTCGACGCCCGATCTGATCGCGCCGTTCGCGCTCACCCGTTTCGCGGCCGATCACGCCATGGCCGACCAGGGATCGACGGGTACCCGCTGATGCTCTGGATCACCTGCCCCAACTGTGGGGACCGTCCCGTGGACGAGTACCGTTTCGGCGGCGAACTCCCGACGGTGCCCGATCACGTCACCGACCCCGACGAACGTGACCTCGACTACGTGTGGTTCTTCGACAATCTGAAGGGCCCGTCCACCGAGCGTTGGTTCCACCACGCTGGCTGTCGCCGTTGGCTCACCCTGCAACGCGATACCACCAACGACCACATTCTGGAGTCTTGATGCGCGCATCTCTTGCGGAATTGCTCGCCGAACGTCGAGTGCTGCTGGCAGACGGAGCAACGGGCACCAACTACTTCGCTGCCGGCCTGGAGGCGGGCGAGCCACCGGAGTTCTGGAACTTCGATCAGCCCGACCGGGTCAAGGCGCTCCACCAGAGCTTTGTCGATGCAGGTGCCGACATCATCCTCACCAATAGTTTCGGTTGCAACCAACAGCGTCTCAAGCTGCACAACGCACAGGACCGCGTCTATGAGATTGCCAAGCGCGCCGCCGAGCTGGCCCGATCGGTCGCCGACGCGGTTGACTGGCCAGTCGTTGTAGCCGGAGCGGTAGGGCCGACGGGTGAATTGTTCGAGCCTATGGGCGCCCTGAACGAAGCCAGTGCCGTGGCATCGTTCGCCGTCCAAATTGCTGGGCTCAAAGCGGGCGGAGCAGATGTCGCCTGGATCGAAACGATGTCATCGCCCGAGGAGATTCGCGCGGCCTCGAAAGCGGCCGTTGCGATGGGGATGCCGTACATCGCAACCTGCTCGTTCGATACCGCAGGTCGCACCATGATGGGCCTCATGCCCGGCGATCTGAAAGCGGTGTTCGAAGGTCTTGACCCCGCACCTATCGCCATGGGAGCCAACTGCGGCGTGGGCGCATCGGACATTCTGGTGTCGCTCCTGGAGATGACCCAGAACGACCGTGAAACGGCCTATATCTCGAAGGGTAACTGCGGTGTTCCGTTCTTCAAGGGCACCGAAGTCGTCTACTCCGGAACACCGCAGTTGATGGCCTCCTACGTCGAGCTGGCTGTGCACGCCGGGGCACGCATTGTTGGTGGCTGTTGCGGCACATCGCCCGAGCATCTGCAGGCCATGCGCGTCGCCGTCGACCGGCGCTGGGCTGATGCTCGCCCGACCATCGAGACCATCGTTTCTCGCATCGGGCCACTGGCCAACCAAGCTCCCACGGTGAACAAGAGCACCCGCGAGCGCCGCCGCGGGCCCAAGTAGCCGTAAATAACGTCGCTGGGTCGCTACCGCTCCCTGGCGCTCCTTCTCGCTTTGCTCGGCAATCGTGCGAGTCGCGTCTGGCTTCTCCCTTAGCGTGCATTGAATCGACTTCGCGGGCGGTGGATAATCTGTCGTACCTACCCCGAAGGAGACTGCCATGTTGCTTCCCGATGAAGCCCCTGTTGGCGCGCCGATTTGGTGCGATTTGATGACGTCTGATCCCGAGCGCTCACGCGCCTTTTACGGTGGGCTGTTTGGTTGGAGCCATATCGATCCGGGCCCCGAATTCGGCGGGTACTTCAACTTCACCAGCAACGACAAGATGGTCGGCGGGGGCATGATCAATCAGCCCGACTCTGGCATGCCCGATATGTGGTCCGTATACCTGAAGAGCAACGACATCAAGGCCACCGAGGCCGCAACCACCGCTCACGGCGGCACCGTGCTGTTCCCGGCCATGGACGTGATGGACCTGGGCAAGATGCTCGTCACGATGGATCCATCCGGCGCAGGTATCGGCGCCTGGCAGCAGGGCACGCACCGTGGTTTCCAAGCGCTCACCCAGCCAGGCGCGCCGTGCTGGTTCGAGCTGGCGACGCGTGAGTACGACAAGGCCATCCAGTTCTACAAAGACGTCCATCACTGGCAGACCGAGATGGTGATGGACACACCCGAGATGCGCTACACCACGGTCAAAGACGGCACGGGCAATGACTGGTGCGCAGGAGTTGGTGACGCCACCACGTGGCTACCTGAAGGCGTGCCGAACCACTGGGTCGTCTACTTCGGCTCCGACGATGTGGATGCCAGCCTGGAGAAGGTCGTCAAGCTCGGCGGCACCGTCACGCAGCCTGCCGAGGATACGCCGTACGGCCGCATGGCCGCCGCGCTCGATAGCACGGGTGCCGCGTTCAAGATCATGAAGGGCAACGCCTGAGCTGACGTTGCGACAAAACCCTTCGGCACACGATCGGTTTTGTCGCAACGTGCGTCAGGCCTCGAAGCCGAAGTTGGCCACGAGTTCATCAAGTCGCTTGGCAGGGTAGGCCAGTACGACGCGCTCGGCTTCGGCCGCGGCCTCGGCTTCCAGATCGTCGCCACACGGCCGGTGGGTACGGCGCCAGTGCTTCACCGACTCGTGGTAGGTGAACAATTCGGCCGCGACGATGGACTTGTCGATCGCCTCCTGAAAGAGGCCCGGCAGGATGACCTTTTCACGCAAACGCCCCGACTGCGCATTGACCTGCGCGGGGATGTCTCGCCAGTAGATGATGACGAGCTTTGCCATTAGCCGACCCGTAGCGGGATGAGGCGACGAACCTCGGCGGTGAACGGTTCCATGCCGACGTGACGGTGCTCGAAGGCCAGTCCGATCCTGGTCGCAGCAGCTTCACCGAACCCGATGAGTTCGGCGGAATCCGTCTGCGAGAATAAGACCAGCCGCGTGTAGTTGCCGAAGTACGTGTCGCGCAAGTGTGGATGACGATCGAGGCCCAGGCCGACGAACACCAACTGCTCGAAGTGACGAGCGAGGTAGTCGGTCAGGTAGAACGTGCCCGGTTCGGCATCCTGCAATGACGCAAAAAGCGCAGACCCGGCGAAGAACTCATAGCAGTGAGCACCCGCCAGACGTTGCACGCCGTGGCGATCCAGCACGGCATCAAGGTGACCACCGGTTCCGCAGTCGGCGTACGCGATGGCCACGTGGTCAAAGTCCGCCGACCGGGCTGCCAACACCGCCTCAACGGCCGGTGCGATCTGCTCGGGCCGATTGTGGAACGACGACGGCAGATACTCCACCTCGACTGCGGAACCGAATGGCGCCAGCACCACTCGAAGCTCCCGGGCGAGCGCGCCGCACGCAATGATGAGCGTTCGTTGCATCGGCGCGTTCATGACGCCAATCAGTCTACGAGGCGTCCTGCGATGTCGGCTCGACGCCGCCCGCTTCCACCAATGCCACCAACCGTTCCGGTGGGTATGCGGCTTCAATACGAGCAGCCTCTGCGGCAGCCTCGGCTTCCAGATCTTCGCCGCACGGTCGATCGGTCCGTCTCCAGTGCTTCACAAAATCGTGGGCATTCTTCTGGCGTGACACCACCGCGGCGCGCTGTGTCGCTCGCTGAAAACGGGCGGACAACAACAGCTGATGTTTGGTCCGGCCCTGCTGAGCATTGACCTGCGCTGGGAATGTCGCGCCAGTAGATGGTGACGAGCTTGGCCACTACTTGTGTCGGGGAACGCCGAGGCGATCGGAAGTGGCCACCACGGTCTCCGGGTAGTGGCAGCGGCCGTAGTCGACCTCCTGCTTGATGACGATCTCCAACAGTTCCATGTGCTGATCAGTGACCTTCCACGGCAGCGCGATGTAGAGCGGCAGGTCGAACACGCGCAGGCGATCAAGGCCGGAGTAGACGTGCTTCTGGAAGTGATAGCGGGACGCCCATTCCCAGGCCAGCGGCGCAAAGCCGGTACCGGGGTCGAGGATCATGTTCTTGCGGATACCGAACGCATCGGCCTGGCGCAGTTTGATGTCGAACCATTCGATCATCGCTTCCAAGGGATCGCCATCGACATGCTTGAGCGAGCGCGGATCGGGTCCGTTGAGATAGGGCAGCACCACGGGGCAGCCGAACTCCGCGGCCACCTCCATCATGCCCGCGGCCTGCAGACCGTCTGCCGCGTTCAGTACCGTCGCCCCGGCCGCCAGCGCCTGGCGCGCCACCCACGGTTTCCAGGTGTCGATCGACAACGGCTTGCCGAGCGCAGCGAGCGCGGGAATGATCTCATGGGCCCGATCCCATTCTTCTTCCGGAGGCACGATCGACGCGATATCAGTGGAACCCTGGGCGCCCATGTCGAAGCCATGGCAGCCGTTGGCTACAAGCTTGGAAGCGCGCGCCAACGCCATCGGCACATCGGTGGCGATGGAGTCGGTGTTGAGTGAGTCGGGGGAGACGTTGATGACGCCGTACAAAAACACGCCGCTATCCAATCACCATGGACCCCGCTCGGCAGAGTCGGGATGGCTCAGATGGGTCGGCCGAGGTGGCAGAGGAACTGGGTCTGCTCCGGTGCATCGTCCGGGCACGGCGTGGCAGCACCGAAGGCACCGGGGCGGCGGATGGCGTCGCCCATCGGCTTCAGACCGCTGTAGGCCATGCTGACGGCCTGCTGGTCGAGCATCTCATCGCCCCCGGTGGCTCGTGCCAGGTCGAAGGTGTGGACAAGGATGTCGGTGGAGATGAAGCGCCCAAGCATCTGGGCCATCGTCATTGGCCCCATCGGTCCGGGGACCTCGACCGAAAGATCACCGGTCATACGCTGCTCGAGTCGGGCCTTGGCCTGGTTCCATGCGTCGACGATGTCGTGGTCGCCGCTGACCGGCTCGTCGTGACCGGCTATGCGATTGAAGTTGTCGGACATGTGGGCCACAACATCCCGAGCGGTCCATTCCTCGCACGGGGACTGGTTACCCCATGCACCGGCGGGGGTGGCCTGGACGCGGGCGTCAAAAGCGTTGGCGAGGCGGGTGACTTGATCAACGATTGCTTGCATGTCGGCACCGTAGCAAAGGCTCGGGTTACCCTGATCCTCCATGACGACAGAACAGATTCGGCTCACCCGCTACAGCCACGGTGCCGGTTGAGGCTGCAAGCTCGGTCCCAGTGACCTGGCGCAGGTGCTGCGCCCCTTCGAACCGATGGGCCACCCCGACCTTCTGGTCGGCCTGGCCAACGGAGACGATGCCGCCGTGTGGCGTCGTCCGAACGGGCGCGCCCTGATTGCCACCGTCGATTTCTTCACTCCAGTCGTGGACGACGCCCGCACCTGGGGACGCATTGCCGCGGCGAATTCGGCGAGTGATGTCTATGCCATGGGCGGCACGCCGTTGTTCGCACTCAATGTCGTTGCCTGGCCCAAGGACGAACTGCCGATGTCACTTCTCGCCGAGGTGATGGAAGGCGCGGCCGACATCGCTCAAGCCTCGGCGGATGGCCAGTTGTCGGCGGTCACTCGATTGACGGAGCTGAGCCGTTGTTCGGGCAAGTGTTCTTGGGCGAGGTTGAGGAAGCGCACCTGATGACCAACGTCGGGGCCAAGGTCGGCGACACGTTGGTGCTCACCAAGGCCCTCGGCACCGGACTGATCGCCACGGCGGTCAAGCGACTCGACCCCGCCCAGATCGCACCCGGCGGGCCCTTTTCGGCGTCGTACGAAGCCGCCGTCGCAAGCATGACCATGTTGAACCGAGATGCGTCAGACGCGGCTCGAGTCGCCGGCGTTCGCTGTGCCACTGACATAACCGGGTTCGGCCTGGCTGGTCATCTCCACAAATTGTTGAAGGGCAGCGGCGTCGCGGCCACCATCGATTTCGAGGCACTGCCGGTGCTGCCGGGCGTCCACGAATTGATTGCGGCCCACATGGCCCCCGGAGGCACCGGCCGGAATCTCGACTTCGTCGGCACCTCGTTACACGGCGCAACCGAGGCGCAACGAACGCTGCTGGGCGACCCGCAAACGTCTGGCGGTCTACTGCTGTGCGTTGCCGCCGGCACCACCGTCGATCTGCCCGGCGCAGCCGTCGTCGGCCACGTTGTTCGCGGCGATCCCGGCCACATCGCTGTTCGCTGACCCGCGCGTTGGCCCCGTCGCATTCGCGCATAAACACCAGTTGGGGTTCTGGGCGCGGCCACTTTTGTTCTCATGCGCGAATGAAATTGGCGGTGTGCGCGAAGGCGGAAGGAGCGAGTAGCAGAGTTGTGCGAAACTTCTGCGATGAAGGCCGCCGTGATTTACGAGAGCATGACCGGAAACACCCGAGCCCTGGCTGGCAAGATCGGTGATGAGTTGCGAAGCCGGGGGATTGAAACGTCGGTCAGCTCGATCACGAACATCGACCTGCAGGCCGTGTCCGAGGCCGACCTGGTGTTCGTCGGCAGCTGGACCGACGGCCTGTTTCTGGTCGGGCAAAAGCCGGGACGCTCGGGTCGCCTGAAAGTCATGCCGACGCTGGCTGGCAAGAAGACCATTGCGTTCTGCACCTTCGCGCTTCACCCCGGCCACGTCGTTGACAAGTTGACTCGTATCCTTGAGCACCGCGGCGCGGAAGTTATCGGCGGCATGGCGGTCCGACGGGACGACTTGACCCAGGGCGCCATCGACATCGTCGAAGGCGCGCTCGCGGCTGTTCTCGTGTGAGCCGCCGGGCGTTTGTTGTCGTACTGCTGCTCGCGGGTTGCTCGTCATCAACGGCCTCTGCTCCACCTGACACGACGGCAGCGGCCACCGTCGCGGTCGCTACCACGCTGGCGTCGTCGTCCTCGGCAGTCACAGCGGTCACCACGGTTACACCGACAGTGGCGCCGACATCGGCTCCTGCGTCCACGACCTCCACGACCGTGCTGGTTGGCGAGAACGCCGCGGCCACGCTGGGCGACGCTTACTACCCCGATTTGGGAAACGCTGGCATCGACGTAACCCATGTTGATCTCGCCCTCGCTTGGCAGCCGACCGATGGAATCCTCACGGGCACCGCGACTCTCGACATCACCGCTGTCGAGCCACTGGCCTCGTTTCATCTCGACTTCACCGGCTTCTCGATCGACACGCTCAACGTTAACGGGCTGCCGGCAACGTTCAGTCGTGCTCTTGACGACCTGGCGATCGTGCCCGCTTCGGTTATCGCACCCGGACCGTTCCAGGTGACCATCGACTACAGCGGAAAGCCCGAGCAGGGAAAGGACACGGTGGGCCGTCCGCTCGGCTGGTTGCGCACCAGCGGCGGTGCCTACACATTGGCCGAACCGGGTGGAGCACACTATTGGTTCCCGTCCAACGACCATCCGAGTGACAAGGCTACGTACGACTTTCACATCGACGTGCCGACACCACTCACAGCAGTGGCAAACGGCAAGCTCACCGGCACCACCGAGGGCGATGGCCGACGAACGTTCTCGTATCAGGCCAACGAGCCAATGGCCACCTACCTGGCGCTCGTTGCCGTCGGCCAGTTTCGAATTGTGGAGAAGACTTCGGCATCGGGGCTCCCACTCCGTTCCGTGGAGCCGACCTTTTGGTCGAACGAGGGGGAGTACCTGCCGGTTACCGAGACCATGATCGACTTCTTCAGCCAGCGCTTCGGCCCGTATCCGTTCGAAAGCTACGGGCTGCTCTTCACCGACTCGGTCCGCAACCTCGCGATGGAAACGCAAACCATCTCGATGTTCTCCGCAGCCGACATGCATGGGGTGCGTGGTGACGATGAGGCCTTCCTGGCCCACGAGTTGGCGCACCAGTGGTTCGGCGACGCGGTGTCACCCATTCGCTGGAACGACGTGTGGCTCAATGAGAGCTTCGCCACCTACGCCGACTGGCTGTGGTCATTCCGGGACAATCCGGCCGGGCTCGAGCAGTTGGCCGAGGAAAACCGGCGATCGGCGGCGCAGGATCGTCGCGTGCGTGGTTCCACCGGCAATCCGAAACCCGAGTACCTCTTCGGTCGGCAGGTCTACAACGGCGGCGCGATCGTGCTCCACGCCCTGCGACGTGAGGTAGGCGACGACCAGTTCTTCAACATCCTGCAAACATGGTTCACCCGCTACCGCTACAAGTCGGCCGGCACCGCAGATTTCGTTGCAGTTGCAACAGAAATCGCCAAACGCGATATGGATCCCTTCCTTACCCAATGGCTCGACGGAAGCGACCTCCCCAAGTTCCCATAACATGCCTCGTTTGCTCGCTACCGCTCCCTACTCTCGGTCTCGCTTCGCTCGGTCAATGCTGAGAGCTTCACGCTGCGCTTCTCCTAGCCGACGAGTTTTTGGAAGAGGCGGTTGGCGAGGCGGGCGGGCTTGCCGGCAGACTCCCTGCGATCGATGTGGCCGGGAAGACGGGCGGCGGCGTTGATGCCGAGCCAGCGGAACGGTTCAGGCTCCCACTTGGGTGAGGCGTGGTTGACCCACGGAAGGCGAGTCAGATCGCTGGCGGTATCGGTGATGAGATCGGCCAGCGTTCGCCCGGCGAGGTTGGTGGCGCCCACGCCGTCGCCCACGTAACCGCCGGCCCAGGCCATACCGGTTGCTCGGTCAAGACCGACCGACGCGTACCAGTCGCGCGGGATGCCGAGCGCTCCACCCCACTCGTGGGTGATCGCAGCGTTCCCGAGAGCTGGAAAGAGGTCGAGCAGGATCTGGTGCAGCCCGTCGTGGGTGGGACGGTGTTGCTCGAACACTGGCCGGATCGACGACGCCCAGTGGTACGGCGCACCTCGCCCGCCGAACGCGAGGCGGCCATCGGCGGTGCGCTGACCGTAGATGACCAGATGGCGAGCGTCGTTGAATGTCGGTCGACCGGCCAGACCGATCTCATCCCACACCTCGTCGCCCAACGGCTCGGTCGCAATCATGAGCGAGTAGACGGGAGCAATCGCCCGGCGATACCCCGGAAGCCGTGCCGTGTATCCCTCGGTAGCTCGAACCACAACGTCGGCCCGTACATCGCCCGTAGCCGTTCGCACGTGGCCGGGGACTACCTCAAGCGCAGTGGTGTTTTCGTAGATTGCGACACCGCTTGCTTGCACGACGGCAGCCAGTCCGCGGACCAGCTTGCCCGGATGGATGGCCGCGCAGTGGGGCGTGTAGATCGCGCCCACGACGTCGGTGGCTCCACACATTTCGAACGCCTCGCTTCGGGAGAGTTCACGGTGATCATCGTCGTCGAATCCGAACGAATGAAACTCGGCCAGGTCCGCGCGAATACGGTCGAGTTGGCGACCGTTGCGGGCCAGCTCGATCCATCCGCCCTTGGCGATGTCGGCGTCGAGGCCGTGGGTCAGCGCGACCTGTGCGACCTCGTCGACCGTGGCGAACATTTCGCGCTGCAACGCAACCGCGCCGGCGCGGCCGTGTGTCTGCGTCATGCGTTCCAAACTCATCGGAAGCAATGCCGAGCACCAACCGCCGTTTCGACCCGATGCACCGAAGCCCGCCACCTCCTTCTCCACAATCGCAATGCGGCAGTCTGGATTTCGTTGCCTCAGGTAGTAGGCGGTCCACAGTCCCGTAAAGCCAGCCCCGACAATGGCTACGTCAACCGAAAGATCCGTCCCTAGTGAGGGGCGCGCCGCCGTGCGCTCCGTTGGCTGCCACAGGGGCTCGGCCAGCACCATCCCCCAAGCCTAGAAGCCAGAAGCCCTGGGGGGTTCGCTTGCCTACACTGACGTTGCATGGCCCGCTACGTGATCGACGCGCCGACACTTCTGCAGCTTGTAGCCGATGGCGTCGAAGTCGCCCGCTCCCATCAGCTTGTTGCGCCCAATGCCATACGCACTGAGGCGTTGGCTCTCCTGCTCGCTGCTGTCCGTCGGGGCGACCTGACTGAGCACGCGGCACTCGCAGAGCACGTCGCGGTGTGCATGTTGCAGGCTGACGCGCTGGTCACGGTCGACAAGGCAATGGCTAGCAGGGCAAAGGGCCTCCTGCAGTTGGCGCCCTAGTCTGCACTCTTCGCGGCCGTGTAACGGTCAACTGGCGAGGCGGCTGTCGCCAGGCAGGGGTTGGATGATGACTCCGGCGGAGGTAAGACCAGCTACCGGGCGTGTTCGAGCCGTTCGATTTCGTCGAGTTCCTCGCGGGCGAGGCGTCTGTGGAGGTCGAAGAAGTCTTGGCGTTCTTTCGCCCATCGGGCCAGGTCGGCTTCCGTGGGAATGTACGTGTCCGGCACCGGCGGGGCAGGGCGCTGTTCGATCCATGGTTTCGCGATGGGTTCGCGCCGGGGCAGTGGGGTGACGGCTGGCGGGGTGCCGGGTGGCGGGTTGAACACGAGGTTGCGTCGGTCGAAACTCTCGCCGAGGGGATGCTGATAGGGCTTGTCGGATGTAGGTAAATCGGTCGGCAGGTTTGGTTTGCCGCAGGGTTCGATGATGTCGCCGTTTGGTTTGGTGAACACAAGTCCGCCAGGTGTTTCGGCGTTGCCGGTGATGTTGAACTTGCGCTTGTGGTGGTCCCGATGGCACGGGCGACACAGGCACCCGAGGTTGGTTGGGTTGGTGGGTCCTTGATCGGCCCAGTGCTGGATATGGTGTACTTCGAGTCCCCTGGTGGCGTGACAGGACGGGTTACGGCACACGCGGTCACGATCCAAGATCAGCTCGGCCAACCGGTAGGGCACGACGCGGGCTGAACGTCCGAGTGCAACCGGGCGCCCACCGTGTTCGAACAGGGGTTGGATGATCGGGTTCGACAGAATGTCTCTCAACACGCTGTCTTTGAGGCGGGCACCGGCGTTGAGCCAGCCACCGTGTTCGTCAACGTGCACGACGACGCGGTAACGGTCACTGCGGGTTGCCGATGTGACGGTGCCGAGCGACCGGCGGCAGATCTCTTCCAAAGCGTCAGCCCAGGTGACGTCCTTACGCCCGGACTGGAACAGGGCATCGCGTGCTTCTTCCAAAGCCTTGTCAACGATGGCACCGCGCTCGGCGGCGAGGTTGGCGTGGACCTTGTAGCGAGCATCGTCATCAAAGAACGCGTGCACTGTTTCTTCCGGCTCGGCGTCCTTCTCTGCTTTGTCAGGCTCCACGTCTGGCGCCGCCGGCTTCGCGCCTTTCCAATACGACGCCAACGACCGACACAGCTGTGTGACGGTCGCGTGCTGAGCGAGTTCGGCGGCTTGAGCGTCGTTGTGCTCGGGAACGAACCGGGAAACGACTGCGACTTGATCGATCGCAAGCTCCCCGTCAGCAAACATTGAGAGCGTGACCGGCAGCTCTGAGGTGCGTGACGCGATCTGCACGATCTGCTTGGCTCGTGCAGGGGAGAGGCCGGCTTTCCAGGCCACCCAATGTTGAGCGCAACGCACACCAGGAACCTCCCACGCTCCGGTTTCGAGCGCTTCGGTGACCAGGGACGACAGGCAACCCGATCTCGGATCGAGAGTCCGCCTATGCGGTTATGTCATGAGGGAACGACACGACGCACAACAACGTGGCGGTTTCTCCCTGGCGGTACGTGTTGGCGGAAAGGGGAGCGAAGTAGCGGATGGTCCAGGTTGGTGCCTCGGGGTGCGAGCGGATGGCGGTCGGAACTGACTCTTCGCAGCTTTTGGCCGCCGCCGTGCTCAAGGCCTCTTCGCCCGGGTAGGGACTGTCGGTAGTAAAGATCTTGCTGGCGAACACCTCGGCGTTGTGGGGCGCGTTGCACGGCACCCGGCTGAACCGAGTGAGCCGTTTGCCGGGCAGATCCTTCGCCGTGGGGAGCTCCAGGCAGTCCTTCGGATGCACCGCGGCAATCGGCACGCCGGTCTTGTGGGTGGCGTAGTAGGCCGAAGCCACGGCCGTCGCCAGGAACAATACGAGCAGCATCTTCGGAAGCGGATTGCGGCGGCGACGCTTCGGGAAGACGAAGCCTTCCAGGGGATCGAGTTCGGTATTCACCGGCGTCACAGGGGGCTCGGTTGCTAACAGTTCGGTCAGCGACGGGGCATCCCAGCCGGTTTGAGTTTCCGCTTTCTGATCCAAGATGGGCCAACCCTCGCTATCGACCTGCTGCGCATCACCAAACACTGAAGTGACGCTATGAGCGTAGCTCTCCATGTCGTCCTCACCGCTCACTTCGGCTGGCGACTACGGCCAGAGTTGGCGCAGATCGCCCTCGGGGTCGTGCTGCACAACGCACTCGATGTCGAAGATCATGGTGGCCCGGTGATCGGTACCGTAAGGAGCCCAGCCCGGATCCCCACGGTGGGCGAACGCTAGCCACGACTGCTGCATGGCCTTTGACACTGCGTGGCGATCCTCGCCCTCGCCAGTCAAAATCACCGCGCCCGCATGACTCAGGGTGCCGAACACGAACGGGATTTCCATGGCGTGGCTGCTACCGAAGATGCCGCCGAACGCCGGTGACTGCCACGTGAACCGGTACATCCAGGTGGGATTTCCGTGCGAGGCTCGTGCCGTTGCGGCGCGGATGGCGGGCTGGTGGAATGTGTGCTCGGTGGCGAGTGTGCTGGCGATTTGGCCCCAGGTGGCGCCGGGTCGAGCCGCTCGGTAGCCGTCAGTCAAACTGCGGGCAGCATCTCGATCGATCTCGGCCGCGGCTCGGGCGACGACAGCAGCTTCGTCGACCGTGGCGTTGGCTGGGTCGAAGGCGGTGAACAATCGCATCTCGTCGAGGTTGGTGCCGATCATGACCGCAACGTTCGATGCGGCCGATCCGGCGTGAATGGCTTCGATCACACCCGTCGGCAGCACCACACCATCATGGGTCGGAGCGAAAGCATCGATGCCGTGCGGCCAAGCCTCGACGGCGACCTGGGCCGCCAGAATGTCTTCGGTCGAACGGTCGAGCAGATCCTCGGCGCGGTCGTGGGCAATGCCGAGTTCATCGAGTAGGTGTCGCGCCGCTGCGTCGGCGCGTTCGCGGCTTCGGAACTGACCGATGCTGGCGCTTTGCGCAATGGCTTTGTGGAACAGCCCGGACGCGGCTGGCGCGGCAAGGAGCGCCAAAACGGCACCACCCCCGGCCGATTCGCCGAACACCGTGACGTTGCCCGCGTCGCCGCCGAAATTGGCGATGTTGTCCTGCACCCACTGCAACACGGCGGTCTGATCAAGCAGACCAAGATTGCCCGACCCGGCGAACCGCTCGCCACCGACGTCGGCCAGGTGACAAAACCCGAATGCTCCGATGCGATAGTTGGCGGTCACGATCACGACGTCACCCTCCGATGCCAGCGAGTCGCCGGCATACCAGGGGTTGCTGCCCGAACCCGTCACGTAGGACCCGCCATGGATCCACACCATCACCGGCCGAGACACGTTGCCACTTCGCTGCTCGCTACCGCTCGTGGCGCTCATTCTCGCTTCGCTCGACAATCCAGTGGTCGCGGCAGATCGTTCGGTAGACGGGCCAAAGGCAGGGGTCCAAATGTTGAGGAACAGACAGTCCTCCGACTGGGGCGGCATGTCACTTCCCAGCAGCATGGCCTCCATAGATCCATTTTGGGGTCCGACATTTCCAACGGTCAGAGCGTCTCGCACACCTTCCCAACCAGGGTGCGGCTGCGGCGGTCGGAAGCGGTGCGGGCCGACGGGCGCGGCAGCGTACGGCACGCCTTTGAACACCGTCACACCTCGATCGTTGCGCTCGCCACGAATCTGCCCGCTGAGGGTCCTTGCCACCACATTCGCCATGTCAGAAGGCTATCGGCGCAACCGCATCGAACGGGCAGCGGCGAACTAGGTTTGTTGGTTGTGCTGCATCGCGATGACGTGCCCAAATCCTGGTCCTGGCGATTGCGGGTGGCATACAAGCGGGCGCTGGCTGAAGTTGTGCACCGTGGGTGGGACAAGGTCGTCGAACTCGGGGCGATCGGGCCGCTCAGCAAGAAGGGCAAGGCGTTCGGGAAGTTCGGGGACCGCAGCGTCATCTGTTTCCCGCAGTCGACGATCTACAACGAGCACTCGATCTGGATTGGGTCGCACACCATGATCGGGCCGCATGTATCGCTCTCGGCCGGCATGATGCCAGGACAGACGATGGTGACCGACCCCGTCGTGAAGATAGGTGATCGTTGCTTGATCGGACGGGGGAGCGGCATCGTTGGCCATCTCGCCATTGAGATCGGCAACGATGTGTGGACGGGTCACTATGTGTACATCACGGATCAGAACCATGGCTACGAACGCGTCGACATTCCCATTTCGTTGCAAACGCAACCAGAAAGGCCGGTCACCATTGGCGACGGCTCCTGGCTCGGCCACGGCACCATCGTTCTCCCCGGTTCCAACATCGGCAAACACGTCGTGGTCGCAGCTGGATCAGTGGTGACCGGAGACCTCCCTGATTACTGCGTTGCGGCCGGATCACCGGCGAAGGTGATTCGTCAGTACGACGGCGAAGGTAACTGGCCTCGCGCCTCGTTCTAACGGCTGTTGTCCGGCAATTCATTCGCCGTTTACCTCACTCGATGGGTGGTGTTCCTGGCGTGAGCTAGCTTTCAATTGGTCCGCACGACCCAGGACCACACACGAACGACGAAGGGGAGACAACGATGTCCATCACCAAACACCGTCGCACTATGGCACTGGCCGGAGTCAGCGTACTGATGCTGGCCGGTTGCGGCAGTAGCAAATCGACAACCACCGCGGCGACGACCACGCCTGCTGCGGCCACTACGGCAGGTGCCGCCACAACTGCTGCCGCAGCGGCAACAACAGCTGCGGCCGCGGCCACCAGCACTGCCGCCGCGGCCACCACCGCTGCGCCGGCGGCCGGTGGCATGGACAAGCTGGTTGCCGACTGCAAGAAGGAAGGTCAGGTCAACTTGATCGCCCTGCCCGACTCGTGGGCGAACTACAAGGGCATTCTGGAGAGCTTCCGCACGAAGTATGCCGGCGTGAAGAACCCGGTCGCCAGCCCCGACATTTCGTCGCAGGAAGAACTCGACGCGATCAAGAACTTGAAGGGCCAGCCCGACATGCCCGACAACATCGACGTCAGCCCGGCCAAGGCCCTCACCGCGGTTACCGATGGCCTTTGGGAGCCGTACAAGCCGACCACCATCTCCGAGGTTCCCGACAACCTGAAAGACCCTGCCGGCAACTACGTGAACGCCTACTACGGCATCATGGCGTTCGGTGCGAACCTCACAATTGTGAAGAACGCACCAACCAGTTTCGCCGACCTGAAGAAGCCCGAGTACAAGGGCAAGGTCGCGCTCAGTAACGACCCGCGCAAGTCGGGCGAGGCGTTCGCCGCCGTCATGGCCGCCTCGCTCGCCAACGGTGGTAGCGCGGATGACATCATGCCCGGCATCAAGTACTTCGCCGAGCTGAAGAAGAGCGGCAACTTCCTTACCACGCAGACCACGAACGCAACGATCCTGTCGGGAGAAACACCGCTGGCCATCGGCTGGAGCTACAACGTTCCCGGTATCGAAGCCGACCTGAAGAAGGCCGGCATCGAGTTCAAAGTCACCTTCCCGAGCGATGGTGTGTATGGCAGCCCATACGCCCAAGGCGTCGTGAAGGGCTCGCCGCACCAGGCGTGCTCGAAGCTGTGGGTTGAGCACATCTTGTCCGACGAAGGCGCCCTCGGGTACCTCGCCGGCGGTGCCTTCCCGGCCCGGTACGCGGCCCTCGACAAGGCCGGCAAGATCACCGCTGACCTCAAGAAGAATCTGCCGCCAGCCGATCTCGTCGGCAAGGTGAAGTTCCTCACCGCCGACCAGAACACCAAGGCCGCCAAGGCGCTCGAGGACAACTGGGGTCCAATGGTTGCCGATGCCTGATATGGCACGTCACGAGCAATGACGATCGAGATGATCGATCTCGCTGAGAGGGGCCGTGCCGCTGGCGCGGCCCCTCGGGCGCGACGGAGCTGGGCCTGGCTGGGCCTTGCTCCGTTCATGTTGTTCTTGTTCGTCTTTCTGTTGCTGCCTGCGCTCGGAGTCCTCGGCAAGGGTCTGCACGACATCAACGGCCACTGGTCGCTGAAACCACTCTTCGACGTGCTGTCGAAAGAGAGGACAGCGTTTTGGAACTCGTTCAAAATCTCCATCATCACAGCGGCACTCGGCGCTGTCGTCGGCACCGCGTTGGCTTATGCCGCCGTCACAGCAACACGGCCGAAGTGGCTGCGCTCGCTGGTCACGTCGTTCACGGGTGTGGCCGCCAACATGGGCGGTGTCGTGCTTGCCTTCGCCTTTCTCAGCCTCCTCGGCCGACAGGGTCTCGGCACCAAAATCCTGAAGACCATCGGCTGGGATCTCTATTCGGGGAAGTTCGACCTCTCCAAAACCGCCGGCGTGTCCACCATCTACCTGTACTTTCAAATTCCGCTGATGGTGCTGGTTACCCTGCCTGCCGTTGATGGGCTGAAGCAATCGTGGCGCGAAGCTGCGGCCAACCTCGGTGGCTCGACGTTCACCTATTGGCGCCGCGTCGGCCTGCCGGTTCTCGCGCCCTCCATGCTCGGCGGCTTCCTTCTGTTGTTCGCCAATGCGTTCAGCGCGTTCGCCACCGCCTTCGCCATTGGTTCCACCAATCTGCTGCCAACCAAGATCAGCTTCTATCTCCAGGGCGACAACATCGCCGGCAAGAGCCCGGTGCCGTACGCGCTGGCAACGCTCATGATTCTGACGATTGCCGTCTCGATGGCCGGCTATCTCATCCTCCGAAAGCGAGCCGAACGATGGCGAGCATAGGAACGGGGGGTCCGGGACAGATCGCCGCTGACGAAGCTTTGGTCGATCTTCTCGCCAAGCGCCCCGTGCCCTCTCCGCCGCGCCGCTCTGCTGCAAGTCGCCGCCGATTCGGGCGGCTTGGGCCCAACCTTTTGCTGATCGCGTGCGCGATCTTCTTTCTGGCGCCACTTGTCAGCATGGCCCGCTCGGCGCTTCAGAACGTGCTGGTCGTAAAGCTCGGCTGGTCCACGCTGTTCAAGGGGTGGTCGTTCGACAGCATCACCGGCGCCTTCAACGAGAAGGAGTTCGGCAGCACGCTGACCCTGAGCCTTCAGCTCGCGATCGGCACCGTCCTACTCACGCTCGCGCTACTGATTCCGACGGCGTTGCTGGTCCATATCAAACTGCCGAAGGCCCGCGGCCTGATCGAGTTCATGACACTCTTGCCCTACATGGTGCCGCCGATCGCGCTCGTGGCAGGCGTGATCGGATTCATTCGCCCCAATGCCCGCTGGTTCGTCGCATCGAACTACTGCCTCATCCCGTTCTACGCGATTCTGGCGCTGCCCTTCACCTATCGCTCGATCGACTCCGGCATCCGGGCCATCGACGTACGAACGCTCATCGACGCCTCGCGCAGTCTCGGTGCCGACTGGGGCGCCACGTTGTTTCGCGTGCTACTACCGAACCTTCGTAGCTCGGTGATCTCATCGTCGTTCCTCACGGCCACCGTCGTGCTCGGCGAATTCACCATGGCCCAGGTGCTGATCAAGCGGACGTTCCCCACGTTCACCGCCCAGTACGGGCGAGCGAACGCCCGAGGCGGCCTCGGTCTCGCACTCATGACGCTGGTGTTCACAACAGCGCTTCTCGGCCTGCTCACCATCCTCACTCGCCGAAAAGGACGAGGTGACAGTGCTATTCGGTTCTGATCCGCAAACGAAGTTGGAGTTCACATGAGCACGCTCACGTTCGAAGGTGTCCGCAAGACGTTCGGGCCCACCGTCGCGCTGGAGTCATTCGATTTGCAGGTTCATGACGGCGAACTCGTCACCCTGCTCGGCCCTTCCGGCTGCGGGAAGACCACCGCGCTGCGCATTGTTGCTGGGTTCGAGTTCGCCGACTCCGGTGCGGTGCAGGTGAACGGCGCCGACATCAGCCGCACACCTGCACACAAGCGGAACATGGGCATGGTGTTCCAGAGCTACAGCCTGTTCCCGAACCTCACCGTTGCGCAGAACGTCGACTTCGGCCTGCGGACGCGCAAGATCGCCAAGCCCGACCGCACAAGACGCGTCGCCGAGATGCTCGATCTCGTCCAGCTCTCCACGCAGGCCGGGCGATACCCGCATCAATTGTCCGGCGGCCAGCAACAGCGGGTCGCGCTGGCGCGTGCGCTCGCTCCGTCGCCGTCAGTCTTGCTGCTTGACGAGCCTTTGAGCGCACTCGACGCAAAGGTGCGAGCCACGTTGCGCGATGAAATCAAACGCATTCAAACCGAACTCGGCATAACCACCATTTTCGTCACCCACGATCAGGACGAGGCACTCGCAATCAGCGACCGCATCGGCGTGATGTCAAACGGTCGACTGGAACAACTCGGCACGCCGGTCGAGGTCTACCAACGCCCGTCGACGGCATTCGTTGCCCGCTTTGTCGGCTCGATGAACGAACTTCGCGGCGTCGTCACGGGCGACGCCATTGATGTACTTGCCTATCGCATCCCGGTGCCCATGGCCGCTGAGATGTCCACCGGTACGCCCGTATCGCTGCTCGTGCGCCCAGAGGACTGCGGACTTTCCACCGGTCATGCTGAGGGATTGCCGGGCACAGTGACTGCGGTCACCTTTCAAGGCGCAACAACCATCGTTGCGGTCAGGCTTGATGTGCTTGACCAGCTGGTGAACGTGGAGACCCGAGCGGGGGCAGACCTCGTGATCGGTGCGCGGACCTCGGTGACCATCGACGGCAGCCGTGGTGTGTGCGAGCCGGTCGGTACGTCGGCCGCGAGCACGACTGCAGCGTGAAGGCCTACCTCCCGACATCCTGACCGAGCAGCGCTAGCCGAGGTCGAGAGGTACCTGGCAGCTCGGCATGCGATTCAGACGCACGAACGTATCCATACGAATCGGACCCGGAGCTCCCTTGTCATTCGGGGTCTCCGCGAACGGCGGGTCATTCCCGGCTCGGAACTGGGCCACGTGGGCATCGCGGTCCTTGATGTATACGTCGTATTCGCCCAGCCACAGTGTCGCCAGGTTGAGCGATGCGGGGTCGGCCGGTTTGTCGGCCTTGAGGGTTGTGACGAGTTCTCGCACATAGCCGGTGACCTGGTCGGCGACGTCGGCGCGCTGACGGAGCGCCTCGGATCGGGGCGTGACGTTCTTGAAGGTGTTGGCGGCAGGCAGGGCCGCGATCTTGGGTTTGACGGCCGCGCAGGCGGCCTCGGCCCGGGCCACCCAGGCTTTGTCCGGCATGATGTCGGACGACTTCACGTTGGCGAAGAAAAAGGCGTAGATCCACATCACGGCAATAGCTAGAAGGGCGATTCCGATGAGGATGGTCCACACGGTTATCCGGCGTTTCGGTCGGACGAGGGTGTCATTCACGAATATCCATCCTCGCAGACGCTTCTCTCAGGGGAAGAATAGAGCCATGGCCGAAACGGAATCATCTCTCCGCGGCGGACTAGCCATGTTGTGGGGCAGCATCCGCATGCATCCACGGCCCTTCAGCGTCGGCATCCTCGGCGCCGCGATGTACGCGGCGGGCACGGTTGCGGCAAGCCGACTGCTCACATGGGTGGTCGACAAGGTCATTCGGGTTCGTTTCGAGCAGGGGTCGATACCGACTCGCACCGTGGTGATCGCCGCCGGAGCCATCATCTTGCTGGGCACGTTTCGCTCGGTCTCGGTGATTCTGCGACGGTCATTCGCAACGCGCGGGGTGAACGCCGTCACCCTTACGCTGCGGTCCCGTGTGATCGAACAGTTCTCGCACCGACCGATTCACTGGTTCGATGAGCGAGACACGGGCACCCTCATGGCGCACGCCGGTGTCGATACCGACGCCGTCGGCGAATCGCTCGGGCCCCTGCCACTCACCGTTGGGGTGCTATTCCTTCTGATCTTTTCTGCTGCATCGCTTCTGGTCACCGACGTGGTGCTCGGCGGCGTGGCCGTTTCGATGTTTCCTTTGCTCATGTTGGTCAGCGTGAACTATCAACGTTCACAAACCGGTCCGATGCAACGGGCGCAGGAAGCACTTGGCGATCTCACCAACATCGTGCACGAAAGCGTTGACGGCGCGGTCGTCGTGAAGGCGTTTGGTGCGGCCGCGCTCGAACGCGAACGTTTCAATAGGCAGGCCGAAACGCTACGGCAGGCCAAGCTCGTCACCGTACGTCTGCGCGCCAGGTTCATAGCGCTCTTCGGGCTCATTCCGAACCTGGCGAGTCTTCTTCTGCTGGTCGTGGGCGCCTATCGGGTGCGGTCGGGTGCCATCACGCTTGGCGATGTGTCGAGCGTGCTGTACCTGTTCACGTTGCTGGTCTGGCCGCTTGGCGTCGTCGGTTACATGATGGGCGACATGACCCACGGTTACAGCGGCTGGGTACGAATTCGGGCCATGCTCGACTCCGCCAATCCATCCGCCGTCCTGCCGGGCGTTCCACCAGTGGGGGAGGCGGTCAGCCTGTGCGGCGTTGGGTTCGCGTACACCGATGGGCGTGACGTGCTCAACGATGTCCATCTCTCCGTACCACTCGGCCAGGTCATTGCGCTCGTTGGTGCGACAGGCTCCGGTAAGACGACGCTCTTGGAGTTGTTGGCCGGTCTTCGCTCACCGGACCGAGGCACCGTCGCTACGGTTGGCGGACCGGGGCGCATGGTGTTTCAGGAACCGTTCCTGTTCGCCGGTTCTCTGCTCGACAACGTTGACCTGTCCGGCCAGCGCTCACCTCACCTGGTGCAACGGGCCATGACGCATGCGCAGGCCGATGAGTTCGTGATTGATCTCCCGGCTGGTATCGACACCATCGTCGGCGAACGGGGCGTCACGCTCTCAGGAGGACAACGTCAGAGGGTTGCGTTGGCGCGCGCTTTCGCATCGCCGTCGTCGCTGCTGTTAGTTGACGATGCAACTTCCAGTCTTGACCCGTCTACGGAGGCACGAGTGCTGGCCGCCCTACCGGAGGCGTTGCAGGGTGGTAGCGCGATCATCGTGGCCAGTCGTCCCTCCACCATTGGTCTCGCCGATCAGGTTGCCTTCATGGAAGATGGTCGAATTACAGCCTTCGGGCAGCATCAGGACCTTCTGGAATCCTTGTCCGCCTACCGCGACCTGGTCGAAGCGTATGAGAGAGACCGGGCATGAGCATCGAGCTTGAAGACTCCGAACAAGACATGCTGGGCGTGCCCAACTGGACCGTCACGGAGACGCTGCGCAACGGGTGGAAGGCGTGCCCTGAGCTCCACAAGGGCGCTGGACTCACCATCGCGTTTGCCTTCGCAGGTACCGCCGGACGCTTGGTGCTGCCGATCTTGCTGCAGCGAGCAATCGACCGTGGCTTCAAGAACGGTCAGGTCAACATCCGTCTCATCGTGCAGCTCTCGCTCATAGGTGTCATCGTCATCGGTCTGGCGCAATGGGCGACCCGAGAAGCCAACCTCCGTCTTGGCCGCGAAGGTGAACAGGCGTTGATGGCGATGCGCATGCGGGCCTTTGCCCGAATTCACTCGCTGTCGGTAGCGCAGCAGGCTGACTTCCGTCGTGGTGTGCTGGTGGCCAGAGTCACCTCGGATCTGGAGAACGTCAGTCACTTCTTCGAGTGGGGCGGCTCGCAATGGCTGCTCGATGTTTCCGCAATGATGGTGATCGCAGTGGTGATGTTCGTCTACGACCCGCTGCTGGCCGTGATTGTCATTGCAGTGTCAGCACCGCTGTTTGTTCTGTTGCGGGTGCTGCAGCGTCGGCTGGTCATGGCCTACAGCGAGGTACGAAACCGCAACGCTGACTTCCTGTCGTCTGTGTCCGAACTAGTAGCCGGTGCCCCGGTCATTCGGGCCTATGGTGCCGAACGAATCCGAGCAGATCGTGCCCTCGCCACCGCACGCGAATTGCGTTCGACATCAGTGCGCGCCGGGTCGCTGTCTGCGTTGCTGTTTCCGGCCGGCGAAATGTTCTCCAGTCTCGCGGTCGCCAGCGTCGTTGCCGTCGGCGTGTTGCGTGGCTCATCCAGCCACCTCACGGCTGGGTCGCTCATTGCGTTCATCTTTCTCGCCTATCGCTTCCTCGACCCGATCGGGGAGCTGACCGAGGTGCTCGACAACACCCAAACGGCCGTGTCCGGCTGGCGGCGGGTGCTCGGCCTGATCGCCATGGAAACGACGGTGCCTGTCCCTCTTGACGGTTGCGATCTGCCGCTCGGTCCTCCATCCATCGCCTTGAAAGACGTCACCTTTCACTACCCTGCCCGGCGTGGCGATGAGGCCGACAACGAGCCCGCCTTACGTGACGTGTCGTTCCACCTCGAGCCGGGTTCTCACGTCGCCATCGTCGGAGCCACCGGCTCGGGGAAGACGACGCTGGCCCGTCTACTCACCCGACTCGCCGATCCGACCGAGGGCCAGGTGTTGGTGGCCG
Source organism: uncultured Acidimicrobiales bacterium (assembly GCA_963791625.1). Lineage (GTDB taxonomy): Bacteria > Actinomycetota > Acidimicrobiia > Acidimicrobiales > Ilumatobacteraceae > JANMCE01. Next base: position 1,741,948 of record CAWBTA010000006.1, on the reverse strand, counting down.
ATGTCGACCTGCGGGACGTGAACGATGCATCGCTGCGCCATCGCGTTGTCCTCGTTCCTCAGGAGCCGTTCCTCTTCAACACCACCATCGGCGACAACGTGCGCATGGGCCAACCCGACGCCACGCCCGCGCAACTCACGGCCGCGTTCGTCGACCTTGGCCTAGAGGACTGGCTATCCGGTCTGCCGGACGGGCTTTCCACATCCGTTGGTGAGCGGGGCGAGAACTTGTCGGCTGGCGAACGTCAACTGGTAGCGCTTGCCCGGGCATCGGTTGCGTCGCCCAGTTGCTTGGTGCTCGATGAAGCGACCAGCTCGGTCGACCCCGGTACCGAAGCAACACTCGCTCAGGCATTGGAGCGACTGGCCAGCGGGCGAACGTCGGTCGTCATTGCCCACCGGCTCTCTACTGCAGCGCGGGCCGACCGCATCCTTGTGTTTGATCAGGGCCGACTTGTGCAGGACGGCTCCCATTATGAGCTGGTCGACGCCGATGGAATCTATGCCGGGCTCTACGCCAGTTGGCTCAGTGCGACCTCGTCGGTGCCGGGGAGTAACTAACCGCTCGGGGTAGCTTGTCGTCGTGCGTCGTCTTCTCATCCTCGTTCCGTTCTTGATTGTCGCGGCGTCGTGTTCCGACCCGGCGGGAGCGAACGGAAAGTTCTGCGATGTCGTGAAACGCATCAAGGTCAGCGCCGACCCGCTGTCCGGGGGTGACGCGTACAACGACCCGAAGGTCCTGGGTGATGGCATGGCCGTTCGTATGAAGGCCTATAGCGACCTCGCCGCCACCGCGCCGTCTTCGATCAAAGCCGACGCGGCCATCGTGAGTGACGGCATCACCAAAATCTCGTTCGCGTTGACCGCGGCCGGTAACAAATCTGCCGCCGCCAATGACCCGGCGATCGCCGCCTTAGTGAAAGACAAGCGATTCCTCGAAGCGTCCCTCAACGTCCAACGCTTCAGTGAAACCGCCTGCAAGGAGAAGTAACCCTGAGCGATCTGCGTGATCTCCGAGCAAGTCGGCTTTGGTATCAGCCATCGTGATACGCCAGCCGACTCGCTTGCTCCGCTAGAGCTCAAGCTCGGCGGGCCAGGCGCGGTTTACGAGGCGGGCAGCGGCCTTGGCCAGGGCGATGTAGGCCTCGCGCTCGTCAGCCGGCAAGACGGCCAGATGTTTGGCGACCGTGTCCCAGTCGCCTCGGGCGACGGGTCCGGTGAGCGCGTTCGTCGGACCGATATCGGCGGCGTTGTTGAGACTTCCTTCGGCCAGGGCAACGAAGGCCTCAAACGGTACGCCGCAGGCAGTAGCGAGTCGCTCCACTTGGCCGAGGAGCGCAACCAGGTGATTGGACGCAATGACCGCGGTGGCGTGGTAGCGGGCGCGGATCTCATCGGAGACCGGAAATGTCCGAGCGCGTAACGCCCGAGCGATCTCGCCTGCGCCAACACCCGCAAGGGCCATCCATGCACCGACGAGCCGCTCGGAGCCGATCTCGGCGTTCGGGAGCGCCACGAGCGGATGAAGCGAGCCGACCTGTCGATGCGGTACAAGCACGTCGAGCCCAAGCGCACCGGACAGATGGATGATGGGGCACGTCTCGACCGGCTCAATACCAGCGCCAACGGATCGAATCACAGCGTCAGGCGTGGCGATGACCACGAGGTCGACATCATTGGCCGCAGAGGCCAGGTCGTCATCCCGATGAAGGAATCGCACGGACCACCCGACGCGTTGCAGAGCGAGACCGAGGGAGCCTCCCGCCCGACCCTCACCAATGATTCGGACCTTCATCATCGGTGAAGGGTAGAGCTTTGTTTCCTCTCAGGTTTCAGACGGGTGAAATCTGTAGGGAAATGGAGCGGCTACGACGGGCGGCCGCGGCCGCCAGCGGAACGGCCGCTGGACTGGCCGGGGCCGGAACGTCGACCGCCGCCGCCGGTGCCGTCCGACGCCTGCACCTGGGCCACTACGACGAGAGGACGGAGCTGCTCCGGCGCCGGGCCCGCCTCGACGGCCGGAACTGGTTGGCTGCGAGCTGCGGCTGCCCGGCGCTCCCTGCGCGGCGCGGGCTCCTTCGGGGCGGCCGCTGCCGGCGGGGCGACCTGCACCGGCCGGGCGGGGCGTGCGGAATCCTTCGGCGGTACCGGCAGCGTTGGCCACCGTGCGGGATCCGTCGGAACGACCCGTGGCGGACTTGCTACCCGAGCGGCGTTGGCCGTGAGACTGAGCACCACGGGAATGGCCGGCGGCCTGGCGCGGGCCTTTGCCCGACGATGGCTGCTGAGTCGACGCCGGGGGAGCGACGAGCGCGGCTGCATCGCTACCGGACAGCACGCGGCGATCGCCCGGGGCGAGGGCACGAATCATGGCGTCACCGGGACGAACCTTGGTGGTGGTCGGGTGGATGCCCGCACGACGGGTGAGGTCACGGACATCGGCCTGCTGTTCGTTGGCCATCATGGTGATGACGGTGCCAGACGCGCCGGCACGCGCGGTGCGACCCGAACGGTGCAGGTACGCCTTGTGTTCCATGGGCGGATCGGCGTGGATGACCAACAGCACGTCGTCAACATGAATACCGCGGGCCGCAATGTCGGTGGCGACCAATGCCACCGCACGACCGTCGGAGAACATCGCGAGGTTTCGGACGCGAACGGCTTGGGCCAGGTTGCCGTGCATTTCGACGGCGGGAATGCCCGACGCGACGAGTTGCTTGGTGAGTTTCTTCGCGCCGTGCTTGGTGCGGGTGAACACCATGCTGCGGCCAGGTGCCGAGGTGAGCTCCACCAGAATCGGCAAACGATCATCGGCCTGGATGTGCAGCACGTGATGGCTCATCTCGGCGACCGGCGACTGCGCCGAATCGACCGAATGCGTGACCGGGTTCTGCAGGTAGCGCTTGACGAGCACGTCGATGCCGTTGTCGAGCGTGGCCGAGAACAACAGGCGCTGGCCGCCCTTGGGCGTGCGGTCGAGCAGCTTCTTCACGACGGGCAGGAAGCCGAGGTCGGCCATGTGGTCGGCCTCATCGAGCACGGTGACTTCGATGGCGTCGAGGCTGACGTAGCCGCCTTCGATGTGGTCCATGAGTCGTCCGGGGCAGGCGACGACGATGTCGACGCCGGCCTTCAAGATGGAAATCTGCGGGCCGGCCGACACGCCACCGAAGATGGTGGTGGTGCGCAGGCCCATGGCCTTGGCGAGCGGTGCGATGACTTCGTTGATCTGCAACGCGAGCTCGCGGGTGGGTGCCAGCACGAGGGCACGCGGACGGGAAGGCTGGGTACGAACGTTGCCCGCCGACAGACGAGCGATCAGCGGGATGGCAAAGCCGAGGGTCTTGCCCGAGCCAGTCTTGCCACGGCCGAGCAGATCTCGACCGGCCAGCGAGTCGGGCAGGGTGGCGGTCTGGATGGGAAAGGGGGTGTCGATGCCCTCGTTATCGAGGGCGGCTACCAGGCGGGCGGGGACGCCGAGGCTGGCAAAGGTTGCAGGCGCGTGCGCCTGCGAAGCGGGGGTGGTGGGGCGGGTGTCCGCCATGAATTTCTCCGATACAAAAGGTCGCCGGGCCTGACAGAGACTCGAGGTCTCACTCGTCAGCGGCGGCGCGTGCCCGAATGTGGGCAAACGCAGTGTAGACCGACCGTGACCAAAACATGTTGATCGAAATATCGCGCGAATCAACATCAATAGGTCAAATGGCGATAGTGTCCTCCTATCGGAGTTCTGCCGCTCTTGGCAACTTCGACCGTTTGGCCTGGTGTCTGCTGCGAGTTGTCGTGTCAATCCCCTGGTTTTGTGGTCGGGGATCCGATAATTAACAGGAGATACAACAGTGGCTACAGGCGTCGTAAAATGGTTCAACGGCGAAAAAGGATTCGGATTCATCACGCAGGACGGTGGTGGACCCGACGTGTTCGTGCATTTCTCGGCCATTCAGGCTGGGGGCTACAAGAACCTTAACGAGAATGACAAGGTGGAGTACGAGGTAGCACAGGGACCCAAGGGCCCCAACGCTGCAAACGTGCGGGTTCTGTAAGAGCTCCCCAAGTCGAATGATCGAGACCCGCTCATAACGAGCGGGTCTTTGTCGTTTTGCGCGTCTTTCGCGCCGAGTCATTACACGACTTTTACCTGACGACCGTCGAATCCACAGCTGATGGGCCGACAATAGATGGGTGCATCGCAAGCTTCTGGTCCTCGGCTGTCTGGTGTTGGGCGCCTGCGCGCCTTCCCACAGCCAAGCCACGGCAGCCCTGAAGCCGTCGCCACCCCCGGCTGCGGCGAAGGCGGCCGACGTCTTCGACCCAGCTGACGTGGTGACGGGCATTGCGGGCAGTGCGATCGGGCTTCAGCCGGAACGGCCGGAAGTGACCACGACGCTGCCGCCCGACACACAGGAGGTGGTTGTCGAGAGCGATGGAGCCTTGCGCTCGGTGCTGGTTCACACGCCCGAGCAGCCCAAGTACCGCGGCGACACTCCTCTCATGCCCCTCGTGCTCGCCCTCCACGGCTCTGATGGATCGGCCGCGGACATGGAAGCGCTTACGGGGTACGACGATCTGGCCGATCAACAGCATTTCGTCGTTGCCTACGCCGACGGGTTGCTGGTGCAAGGCGACGGATATGCGTCTCGGTCGTGGAATTCAGGCCAGTGCTGTGAGCCGGCCACGAGCGCAGGCGTGGACGACGTGGCGTTTCTCAGTGAACTGATCGACCGCCTCATCGCCCGGTACCCCGTCGATCCGGAGCGGGTCTTTGTAGTCGGTCACTCGAACGGAGCGATCATGGCTCAGGTGCTTGGTTGCCAGATGGCCGATCGCATTGCCGGGGTCGCATCGGTTGCCGGGGCGCTTGACGACACGCAATCGTGCACTCCCGACCGGGCTCTGCCGTTTCTGGAGATTCACGGCACCTACGACCAGAACGTGGCATGGGATGCAGGTGAGAGCAGCGTGTCGGCTTGGCGCTGGCTCGATCGGTGTTCTGACCAGTCAACCCAATCGACCGACGGCTCGGTAACCACCCTCACCTGGGCGCAATGCCACGGCGACGCCATCGTGCAATTCATCTCGATTGACGGTGCGGAGCATCCGTGGCCGAGCCGACGCACGCCGACCAACGATGAGTTGAACGTCAGCTTTGCGCTGGACGCGACCGAGGCGACGTGGGCCTTTTTTTCTTCCGTTTCACCGGCACAAACGGCTTCGAGTCCCGGGTAGCGGCCAGCACCACGAACTTCGGGTTGTCGGCCAACTGACGAACGCTGCCGTACAGGCGGGCCAGTTTGGTGTGGTACTCGAGGTGTCGGTTGCCCACGATCCACAGCTCGCCACCCATCCGCAGGCTGACTCGGGCGTTGGTGAACATCTGCCAGGCCACGCCATCACCGACGACATGGCCCTGGTGGAATGGAGGGTTGCAAAGCACGACGTCATACAGCTCATTCGGAACCGCGGCGATGACATCCTCGGCGAAGAACATGGCACCGGTGTCGGCAGGATCACCGATGTTCAGTCGGTAGTTTGCTTCGGTCGCGGCGATGGCGGCGTATGACTCATCGAAGAAGTGGACCGTGGCTTGCGGCTGCATGCGTTGGGCAACGAGACCGAGGATGCCGGTGCCGCAGCCGAGATCGGCAATGCGGTTGGCATCGGGCATCTTGTCGAAACGCTCGGCCAACAGACGCGTGCCGGAGTCGATGCGGCTGTTGCCGAAGACGTTCGGGCTGGAGACGAATTCCAGCGCGAAGTCGTTGGCGGTGAAACCGGGCGACGGCGTGACAGCTGGCGCAGTACCGGCAGCGGTGACCCCAGCGAACACATGGGCCTTCTTCTTACCGGGGAGCACCTGCGTTTCGCCCATTTGGCGCAGCACCTCAAGCGAGCGATCGGGCAGGTGCTTGTCCATGCCGCCAGCCCAGACCTTCGTGCCGGGTGTCAGCACCGAGTGAAGGGCGTGGGCCTGCCAGCGCAGCAGATCCATCGAGCGGGGAATCCGCCAAAGCACGGCGTCGTAGTGGGCGTCGGGCTGCTCGGTGCTGCGCAGCATGCGCACGGTGCGGCCACCGTTGGCCGCGAGGTTGGTTTCAGTCGCCAGGTGCGCGGTGCGGCTGTCGGACCATGACGTGACCTCGGCGTTGTTCAGGGCGACAGCCAGCGCGCCGAAACTGTCGTTGACCACCAGAACCTTGGCGGCGTTGGGTGCCTGCTCGGCGAGGCATTCCAGCAGAAGCTGATCGGCCGCGTCCCACGCCAGCAGAAGATCGGCGTTGGAAAGGGGGCGTCGGACAAGCTCGCTGGTGCCGAGCGCGTGGGTGAAAGTGGCCATTGTGTGGAGAACCGTACCGGCCGCCCGCTACGGTCGGCATATCCGTATCGGCCTCGTCTGCCCCTACAGCCTCACCATCCCCGGTGGCGTGCAAGCGCAAGTGCTCGGTTTGGCGCGCGAACTTCGCCGCCGTGGCCATGAAGCGCGGGTACTTGCGCCGTGCGATGGCCCGCCTCCGGAGCTCTTCGTGACGCCTATGGGGAACTCGATCCCGACCGCAGCAAACGGCTCGGTGGCACCCCTCGCGCCCGATCCGGCTGCAGCGCTGCGAACGTTGCGCGGCACTGCGGGATGAGGACTTCGATGTGCTCCATCTGCACGAGCCGCTCGCACCCGGGCCGACGCTCACCAGCCTGTTTGTGCACCCGGCGCCCATCGTCGGCACGTTCCATGCGGCCGGGGACAGCTCCACCTACCGGCTCCTGAACCGGCAGGTGCGTTGGACTGCTGAGCGCATCGATTACCGCTGCGCAGTGTCCGAGGACGCCAAAGAACTGGCAACCCGATATCTCGGTGGCGAGTACGAACTGCTGTGGAACGGCGTGGAGTTGGAGCGCATCCGAGCGGTGAAGCCGTACCGCGCCGACGGCCCGACAATCCTGTTCGTCGGTCGCCACGAGGAGCGCAAGGGCCTTGGCATTCTGCTGGAAGCCATGACGCTTCCTCGGCCCGAACGTTCGCTGTTGGATCGCGGGCGAGGGGCCCGACACGGCCGCTCTCAAGGTGAAGTACGCCGGTGACCCGCGCCTGCAGTGGCTGGGTTTCCTGTCGGAGACCGAGAAGTTCGCCCGCATGAAAGCCGCCACCGTGTACTGCGCGCCGTCGCTGCGAGGCGAGTCGTTCGGCGTCGTGCTTATTGAGGCAATGGCCGCCGGGGTACCGGTGGTCGCCAGCGATATCGACGGCTACCGCACCGTCGCACGGCTCGGAAAGGACGCGGTGTTGGCCAAACCGGACGACCCCGCCGCCCTGGCCGAAGCGCTGCGTTCGATCCTGGACGACCCCGGGCAGGCCGCCCACTTCATGGCGGCCGGGCTGAAGCGGGCCGAAGACTTCTCGATGGCCGCCTTGGCCGAGCGTTACGAGCAGATTTACGAGGCCGTCCGCACGACGCGCCGACCGGAAGCATTCCGGGGAGCTACCCCTACGGGCCTTCTTCGCCGTATCATCTCAGCTTCACTCTTCTGAAAGGGTCGCACCATGATCGCCATCGTCATTCTCGTGTTGGTCGTACTCCTCGTCATCGTCGTCGTCGTCATGTTCAACAACCTGGTGCAATTGCGCAACCGGGTGGAAAACGCTTGGGCCCAGATCGACGTGCAACTCAAGCGTCGTTTTGACCTGATTCCCAACCTCATCGAAACCGTCAAGGGCTACGCGGCACACGAGAAAAGCACGCTCGACGCCGTCATCCAGGCCCGGAACTCAGCCATTTCGGCCTCGGCCGGTGGCTCGTCGACGGCGGCAGCCGCTGCGCAGGCCGATACCAACCTCACGGCCTCGCTTCGCCAGGTTTTCGCGCTGTCGGAGGCGTATCCGGATCTGAAGGCGAATCAGAACTTCTTGGCGCTGCAGGAGGAATTGTCGGCGACGGAAGGCAAAATCTCCTATGCCCGACAGTTCTATAACGACACGGTGATGAAGTACAACACCAAGATCGAGCAGTTCCCAACCTCGATCCTGGCCGGCATCAAGAAGATGGTGCACCGCGAGTACTTCCAGACCGACGAAGGGTCGCGCGAAGTGCCGAAGGTGCAGTTCTAACCAACGCAGGTCAACGGCGGGAGCCACGTGTACGAACAAATCGCAGCAAACAAACGGCGGTCGGTCCTGCTGGTCATCGGTTTCGTCGCGCTCGTTGCGCTGCTTGGTTTCTTCGTCGGCCAGCTCATCGGCTACGGCACGATCGGCACCGTCGCTGCTTTGATCCTGTCGGGCGTTATGGCCTTCGGTTCGTACTGGTACAGCGACAAAGTGGCCCTCGCTGTCAGTCGGGCTGAGTTGGCCGATCCCGAGCAGTACAAACGGCTGTACAACGTGATCGAGGGCCTCTGCATAGCGGGTGGCCTGCCGATGCCGAAGGTGTACATCGTCACCGACCCTGCGCCCAACGCCTTCGCTACCGGACGCGATCCGAAGCACGCTTCGGTTGCCGTCACCACCGGTCTTCTCGACATGATGAACCGGGTGGAACTCGAAGGCGTGCTGGCCCATGAGCTGTCGCACATCCGCAACTACGACGTGCTGGTGGCCACCCTGGCGGTCACGCTGCTCGGCACTATCGCCATCATTTCCGACACGGTCATCCGTCTGACGTGGTGGAACGGCGGCCGTACTCGACGTGACGGTGATCACAACGACAGCGGCAACCCGCTCGCCATCATCGGGTTCGCCATGCTCATTGTGGCCCCGATTATCGGAAAACTCTTTCAGTTGGCGCTCAGCCGCCGACGAGAAACGCTTGCCGACGTTTCCGCAGTACAAATGACCCGCTATCCGCCTGGCCTGATCTCCGCTCTGGAGAAATTGCAGGCAGACTGTACCGTCACCCATTCGGCGACCCGTGCCACGGCACACCTTTGGATCGAAAACCCGGTGCCCCGAGCCGAGGACGAGGGAAAGCTTTCTCGCCTCAATCGACTCTTCGATACGCATCCGCCACTTGAAGAGCGCATCGCCTTACTTCAGGAGTTGTAAATCATCATGATCACCCGTTCGACGTTTCTTCGCGCCCTCGCTGCCGGTGCGGTGGTCACGCCCATCGCAGCGGCCTGCGGCGGGAAGAAGAAAGCGGCGGTGGCACCCACCACCGTGGCTCCCGCCACGACGAGCACATCGTCCACCACGCTGCCGCCCGTGACCACAACGGTTGCACCGACCACCACCGTGGCGCCAACCACCACGACGACGATCCCGGCCAAGGTCTACCCGTTCACCGGCCTGCCCGCCACCAATGACGCCAACTACGCCCGTCCGGCGTTGGCCGTCAAGGTCAACAATGCGGCGGCGGCCCGTCCGCAGGCCGGTCTCAATCAGGCGGACATCGTCATCGAAGAAATCGTTGAGGGCATCACTCGATTCATGGCCGTGTTCCAGTCGACCGACTGCGAAAAGATCGGCTCCGTCCGTTCTGCCCGTAACACCGATGCCGACCTGCTGCGCGGCCTTGGCACGCCGTTGTTTGCGTGGTCGGGTGCCAACGACGGCGTCATCGCGGTGGTCCGCGGCCTCGACAACGTTACCGATGTCGGCTACGACAAGTACGGCACCGAGCTCTACACGGTGGGGCGCCGGCTGGCGGACTACACAGAGTTCTTTATCAGTACCACCAAGGCTTATGAGAAGACGCCGCCCGGTAAGACCACCCCGGCTCCGATGTTCGTCTACCGCAAAGCCGGCGAGGCGCCGACTGGTGGCAAGGACCTTGAGAAGCTCGAACTGCAACTGTCAGGCACGCACGCAACCTGGCACTGGAGCAAAGAGAAGTCTGCCTGGCTTCGTGACACCGACGGCCGGCAGCACGACGACCTCGACGGTGAACAGCTGTCGCCCGCCAACGTTGTGGTGGCGTTCACCCGATACGAGTTCAGCAATGGCTCGCCCGTTGCCTACACCGTTGGTGAAGGCGAGGCCTGGGTGCTGACGGCGGGCAAGATCGTGAAGGGCACCTGGACTCGATTGAAGGCGACCGACCCCTACACGTTGCTTGACGCCGACAAGAAGCCGATCGGCCTCACGCCCGGCCGGACCTTCCTGGAGCTTCCGTTCACCACCGAAGCCACAAACGACCCGCAGCTCTGACGACCTCCGCCGACTTTGCGACAAAACCGGTCGTCAGACACCCGGTTTTGTCGCAAAGTCGGCTCGCTACAGAAACTCCAATGGGGTTCGTGACCGCCGTCGGCATACACTTTGTACATGGCTGACTCCTCCACTCCCCGTGCCACCGGAACCGTCGCCGTCAAGCGCGGTCTGGCCGAAATGTTGAAGGGCGGCGTCATCATGGACGTCGTCAATGCTGAGCAGGCAAAGATCGCCGAGGATGCCGGTGCGTGCGCCGTCATGGCGTTGGAGCGCGTTCCCGCCGACATCCGCCGTGATGGTGGTGTGGCTCGCATGAGTGACCCCGAAATGATCGAGGGCATCCAGGCGGTTGTCTCCATTCCTGTGATGGCGAAAGCTCGTATCGGTCACTTCGTGGAGGCCCAGATCCTGGAGGCGCTCGGCGTCGACTACGTGGATGAATCCGAAGTGCTCACTCCGGCTGATGAGGCTCACCACATCGACAAGTGGGCCTTCACCGTTCCGTTCGTCTGCGGCGCGACCAACCTGGGTGAGGCGCTTCGCCGCATCTCCGAAGGTGCCTGCATGATCCGCTCGAAGGGTGAGGCCGGCACCGGCAACATCGTTGAGGCCGTGCGTCACCTGCGTTCCATCCTTGGCGACATCCGCAAGATCACCCAGGCCGATTCCGCCGAGCTGTACCAGTGGGCCAAGAACCTGCAGGCCCCGATCGGGCTGGTGCAGGAACTGGCCGAGACCGGCAAGCTGCCCGTGCCGCTGTTCTGCGCCGGTGGCCTCGCCACACCCGCGGACGCCGCGCTCGCCATGCAGCTTGGTGCCGAGGCCGTTTTCGTCGGCTCAGGCATCTTCAAGAGCGACGACCCGGCCCCGCGGGCCAAGGCGATTGTGGAAGCCACCACCAACTTCCGTGACGCGCACATTTTGGCCAAGGTAAGCCGCAACCTCGGTGCTCCCATGACCGGCATCAACATGGACGAGCCGCACGCCAAGTTCGCCGACCGCGGCTGGTAGGCACCATCATCCCTCAGGAGCCCCCAGGTGAACCGGCCACCAACGATCGGCGTGTTGGCCCTGCAGGGCGCGTTCGCCGCGCATGTGCAGGCCTTTGCTGATATTGGGGTAACCGCTGTCGAGGTACGTACCGCCGAACAGCTTGCCGCGGTCGATGCGCTTGTACTGCCGGGCGGAGAGTCCACCACGATGTCGAAACTGTTGGTCACCTTCGAGCTGTTCGAGCCGCTCGCCGCCCGACTCGCCGACGGTATGCCGGTGTTCGGCACCTGCGCGGGCATGATCCTGCTGGCGGAAAAAGTGTTGGACGGCCGACCCGATCAGCGCAGCTTCGGCGCGCTCCCAATCGACGTGCGCCGCAACGCATACGGACGTCAGATCGACAGCTTCGAGGCCGACCTCAGCATCGACGAAATACCCGGCGGTGACTTCCATGCGATGTTCATTCGCGCCCCCATCGTTGAGCACGTTGCGCCGGAAGTGACAGTGCTGGCAATGACCGCGGAACGCCCGGTGCTCTGTCGGTACAAGAATGTGCTCGTTTCCTCGTTTCACCCCGAACTGACTGCCGACCGTCGTATCCACCAGTACTTTGTTTCTTCCCTCGTTCAAGGATCGTGAGTAACCATGTCCGGCCACTCCAAATGGGCAACTATCAAGCACAAGAAGGGTGCGGCCGACCAGGCCCGCGCCAAGCTGTTTGCCAAGCTGATCCGTCAGGTTGAGGTGGCGGCCCGGCAAGGCGGGGGAGACATCAACACCAACGCCACCCTTCGTACCCACTTCACCAAAGCCCGCAGCTCGTCGGTGCCGATCGACACCATCGAGCGGGCAATCAAGCGCGGCACCGGTGAGCTTGAAGGGGTGAACTACGAGCACATCACATACGAGGGCTACGCCCCGGGCGGCGCTGCGATCATGGTCGACGTACTCACCGACAACCGAAACCGCAGTGGCTCCGACATCCGCTCGATCTTTTCCAAGACCGGCGGCGCGCTGGCCGAGCCTGGCGCGGTGTCGTGGCAGTTCAGCCGCAAAGGCGTGGTGATGGTGGCTGGTAAGCACACGGAGGACGATGTGATGATGGCCGGCCTCGATGCAGGCGCCGACGACATCAGCCGCTACGAGGACTCATGGCGCGTGGTGTGTGAACCTCAGGCGACCGAGTCTCTGCGGGAGGCGTTCGAAGCCGCCGGACTCACGGTGGAGTCGGCCGATACCACCATGCTGCCGTCGTCCACCATCGAGCTTGAGACACTCGAAAACGCCAAGGCCGTGCTGCGCACCATCGATGCGTTGGAGGAGAACGACGACGTGCAAGAGGTGTACGGAAACTTCGATATTCCTGATGCCATCATTCAGCAGCTGGAGGCCTGACCGTGGCCGTGTCGGTTGGCGACCGAGCGCCTGATTTCTCCCTTCCAGGTACCGGTGGCAACACGTATTCACTCGCTCATTTCCGGGGCAAGCCCGTTGTGGTGGTTTTTATCCGGCCGACGACTCCCCGGTCTGCACCAAGCAGCTCAATAGCTACAACACAGGCATGGGTGAGTTCCAGGACGTCGGCGCTCAGGTGCTGGCCATCAGCAGTCAGAGTCTCGACAGCCACGAGAAGTTCGCCGAGAAGCTCGGCCTGACGTTTCCGCTTCTTGCCGACGCCGACAAGACCGTCGCCGACGCCTACGGCACGCTCGGTCCGCTCGGCTTCCCCCGCCGCAGCGTGTTCGTCATCGACAAGGACGGCATCATCCGCTACGTCCATCGCGCCATCGCCGGCCTCACCTTCCGCTCCACCGACGAACTCATCGCCGCCGTCCGCGCTGTGAGCTGACAGGCCGAGGCTGACCCCAGTCCAGAGAACGTTGCGAAGGGATCTCCCGACGCGTGCCCCATTGGTGCTCCCCGTGGTTGGTCTCGGGTCGGACCGTCAGACCTGGCGGCCCATGAACGCGGCCATGCGATCGGCCGCCGGCGCATCGGCAGGCGCCGGCTGCTCCGCGTCGTACATCCCGGGAATGCGGAGGTCGGCGGTGATGTAGTGACGGAGGTCGGCGAGCACGGCTTCGGCCATGGCGGGCGCGATGTCCGTGCTCTGACCGCTGGCCTTCGCAATGTCCCACGCGTGTCCGAAGAAGTCGTTCGTGAAGAGGTTGGCGACTTCAGCACCGGGGTACTCACCGAACGGCAGCTGCACTGTGCGACCGAGCACAGACGGATCAGCCTTGAACGCGGCGAGCGCATCGTCGGCGGCGGCCCGGAAGATGGCGGCCGGGGCGGCCCCGCCGAGATCCCCCGCCAGCGGGCCGAGGTCGATCTCCTGCCCTCTCACGCTCGCACTAATCACCATGGCACCGCCGATGAGGTGATTCACGACAGCGCGGACATCCCACTCGCTGCACGGGGACTGCGATGACCAGCGGTCAGCAGGCACGTTGGCGATGATCCCGTGGGCGATGTCGACCGCCGCGGCGAACTTCTCGATCGGATCCATGTCGGCTCCTTGTGCCGCGGGGCGGCGGGCGCTGCCGTCAGCGCACTGGACGTTACCAGCTCCCCTGGTAGGCGTCGGGCGAGAGACGTTCGGTACCAGGGGTTCCCTTACCACCAGACGCATACGTCAGCAGTCACACCGCCGACTGCCGTTTCCCGCGAGCTAGATGCTCATCGGAATCGGTCGTGCGGGGCACATGCACGACCCGCCCGACAACCGGCGATATGTGGCTGCAGTGGAGTTCGATGTGAGACATGCGATGGGAAGTGCAGGCGCGGCCGAGCAGGCCCGGTTGGGCCTGCTCGGCGTCCAGTCGGTTGGGCCGGCGGGGACTAGCCGGTGGGTCGGAGGTGGAGGGTTGATGGCGGGCCTCGCAGGACCAGGCCGTCGGGGTTGACGACTCGGAGTTGTTGGTCGGCATGCATGGTGACGGTCCAGCCCGGTTTGTGGACAAGGGCGTGGTGGCGGCTGCAGAGAATGGCCATGTTGTCGATGTCGGTGGGGCCGTGATCTCGGTCGTATTCGCGAATGTGATGGGCTTCGCAGCGCGACGGCTTGGTCGGTGCAGCCGGGGAACGCACAGTGCCGATCCCGAGCGATGAGGGCACGCCACTGCTGTGGGGTAGCGGTGCGGACGGTGCGTGACATCCAGAGTGGCTCACCGTGCTCGCCGAGTTGGATGAAGTTGAGTTTCGCGTCGCAGAGCAAGCGTCGCACACGGTCAGGAGCGAGGGTGGCGCCGTCGGTGTAACGGGCGACGCCGCCGTTCACGTAGTCCTGCCAGTCAATGAGTACGGTCATGTCAATGGAGCGGCGGGCGCTGGGGGCGATGTGTTGCATCGAGCGGCGGGCCATCTCGACCAGGGCTGCGGCGTAGCGTTGGGACGCCGGGAGCACCGGCTCGCCGGGAACGAGCTCGGGCAGGCATGCGTCGAGCGCGGTGTCAACAGTCTTGGCGTTCTCACCTGCGAGAATTCCGTCGAGTTTCCAGGTGTTGTCGAGCATGGGCGAGAAATGGACGCGGTCGTGTTCCGGCTCGGGCTCGGTGCCGTCTTCGCCCAGCGAAGCTTTGGCTCGCTGTGACCATTCCTTCACAACCCTGCCCGTTTGATCGACCGACAGCTCACTCAGCAGCGGCACCAATTCGGCTTCCGCTTCGGCAAACAGATCGATCGTGGTGTCGGTGACGTTCGCTGCAATGACAGCGGTCTGCGCGGCGGCGAGAGTGCCATTGGTGAACGCAGTTTGCGTTACCGGGAGCGACCGGAGAACACGCACGAGTTTCGAAATGCGTTGCGCCTCGCCCCGGGTGCGGCGACCATCAGAACACAGCCAGCTCACCAGCGATGGGGCACCGTCGATTCCCCACCCGAGGCCCTGATCGAACCGGTCGAGATCGGCAACGATCGACGCCAAACCACGATCAAGCAGCGTGAGATTGGCGCGGATACCTGCTGCCGTCGGGTCGGAGGTAATGGCCGCAAGTTCGATGGTGGAGGTGTCCGCCGACATGAAAACAGTATAGCGCAATTTCAATAGGAATGCTATTTGAAGACTCGATAGTTTTGTCAAGAAAACAGCCTTCAGCCAGTCCATATGGGTCTGGGGCGGGCGGGTGCATGGTCCTTGGGCAGCGCTACCGAACCGGCCCAACGCACCACAGCGCCGACTACAAACCCTCGGGCCCTATCGGCCACGTTGCGGATCACCACATCGCGGGAGGGATCGGGTTAGGATCGAACCTGTGTTCGTTGCTTCGGGAAATGGTCCTCGTCGGATCTTGGGGATTGACCCGGGGCTGACTCGGTGTGGCTTCGCGTGTATCGAGGTTGATCGCCGAAAGCCCATGAAGCTCATCAGCATCGGCGTCTTGACCACGCCCGCCAAGACGCCGCTGCCGATGCGGCTGGCCGAGCTCAAAAACGACCTCGCCAAACTCATGGACGACGTGAACCCCGACGTAGTCGCGGTTGAGCACGTTTTTTTCCAGGTGAATGTGCGGACGGCCATGTCGGTCGGCCAGGCCAGCGGCCTGGCCTTGGCTGAGGCGGCGGGCAGAGGGTGCGAGGTCGTGCAGTACACGCCGAACGAGGTGAAGTCTGCGGTCGCCGGTTGGGGCGCGGCCGACAAGACGCAGGTGGCCCGTATGGTGCAAGCCCGGCTCGGTTTGGCCGCCCCACCAAAACCTGCCGACGCGGCCGACGCCGCCGCACTGGCGCTTTGCTATCTCGCGCAAGCACCAATGTCACGACTGACCCGGGCGGCGCTGGCAGGACAGACACGATGATCGGCTCCTTGCGTGGACAGATGCTCGAGCGCGGCAGCAGCGGCGAGGTGTTGGTGGAGGTCCAGGGCGTTGGCTACCGGGTAATCGTGTCGCCCCGCACGCTTTCGCAGCTACCGAGCAGCGGCGATGTGTTCCTCTTCATCCACCATCACATCCGAGAGGATGCGCAAGCCCTCTACGGTTTCGTTGGTCGTGATGATCGCATGACGTTCGAAGCCCTCATCTCCGCTCATGGTGTCGGCCCCGCGCTGGCCCTTGCGATCCTCGGCGTGCACACGCCCGACAACTTGCGTGTCGCCGTTGCAACCGGCGATGACGCCGCGCTGTGTCTCGTGCCTGGCGTGGGCAAGAAGACGGCGGCGCGGCTGCTGATCGAGTTGAAGAGCAAGCTCGATGTGCCCGACTTTGAAATTCCGGCCGCGAGCAAGAATGGTGGCACCACCTCGGTCACGGCCGAAGTGCGAGAAGCGCTCGTCGGCCTTGGCTACGGCACCGAGGAGATCCGCGACGTATTGCGCGAGCTGCCCGCGGGAGGAACGGCCGCGTCGTTGTTACGGCAGGCGCTCGGGCTTCTAGGGTCAAAGCGTGCGTGACGAACTCGACCCCGTCGCCGATGAGATCGAGGCGTCGGATGAATCCAACCTGCGGCCTCGGCACCTTGCCGACTTCGTCGGTCAGCGCGAACTGAAGGACCACCTCGGCATCATGCTCGAGGCGGCCCGTCGCCGGAGCCAAGCCGCCGATCACGTGCTGCTCGCCGGGCCACCCGGGCTCGGCAAGACGTCGATGGCCGCCATTATCGCCATGGAAATGAACGCTCACTTCCTGGTTACGTCGGGCCCAACCCTTGAGCGGGCGGGTGATCTGGCCGCCATTCTCACCAAGCTCGACGAGGGAGACGTGCTGTTCATTGACGAAATCCACCGCCTGTCGCGGGCGGTGGAAGAGATCCTGTATCCGGCGATGGAGGACTTCCAGATCGACATCGTGGTCGGCAAGGGACCTGCCGCCAGTTCCATCCGGCTCACGCTGCCGCGATTCACCCTGGTGGGCGCCACCACGCGGACCGGCCTCATCACGGGGCCGTTGCGTGACCGTTTCGGCCTCACGGCGCGGCTCGACTTCTACGACCCCGACGAGCTGCAAGCCATCGTCAATCGCGCCGCAGGCATCCTGCATGTCGACGTCACGCATGACGCCGCGTGGGAGATCGCCAAGCGCAGCCGCGGCACGCCCCGTATCGCCAACCGATTATTGCGCCGCGTTCGGGACTTCGCTGAAGTACGTGGCGACGGCACCATCAACGTCACCACCGCCAAGGACGGCTTGTCACTGTTCGGTGTCGACGAGCGCGGACTCGACAAGGTAGACCGTGCCATCCTGTCGGCCATCTGTCGCCAGTTCGGCGGTGGGCCGGTGGGGCTCAGCACGCTGGCCATCAGTGTGGGCGAGCAGACCGAAACAGTCGAAGACGTCTACGAGCCGTTCCTCATCCAGCAAGGCTTTCTGGCGCGCACACCGCGCGGCGGGTAGCGATGCCCGCCGCGTTCGAGCATCTCGGCATGACGCCGCCCGACCGAGGGAACCAGAGCCCGTCACTGTTCGAGTGACGGACCAACTTCATTGGTGCCCAGCGCGTAGCCGCATTCCCCGCAGTACGTGACGCGCACCATGGCGTCGCCGTCATCGATCATGGTGGTCGTCAACGCGGTGGCCAACTTGGCTCGACACTGGGGGCACGACGCACGAGCGCCCGGCTTGACGTGCGCCTTGTGCCAGGCCTCGTGTACGCCGATCACGTGCTCGGTGAAGCCACGCATCTGGGCCTGATCGACACCCAGCGATTCGATGACTTTCAACGCGATCGAGGTCGGCTCATCGATAAGGCCAATCAGGATGTCGACGGCTGACACCATCTCAGGCGGCGTGTGCTGGGACCGGTACCGCAGGGCCGACTCAAGCACGTGGCGGGCTCGGGGCGTCAGCAGCACAAAGCCGACGGGCGGCCGCCGACCCTTGCCGACGAGATCGATGGTGGCATCCCACGCCTTCTGGCGGGTAACTCCGGCCGCCGCGAGAATGCGGGAAGTGGGCTCGTCGCACGAATCGAGCAGCCCGAGCAGGAGATGCTCAGTACCAACGTAGCTGTGTCCGAGAAGACGGGCTTCTTCTTGTGCGAACGCGACCGTACGTCGACCCTGTTCATCGAACTGGTCGAGGGCGTTCATGGCTTCACGAAGGTGTTGCATGGCACTGCTGTTCATGTTGTCGCGTGGGAGACCTCGGGGGAAGGGGGAAAGTCGCGAATAGAATCGGCGCCCTGTGCAGATGAGCGACGTGGTTTATGACCTGCCCGAACACGCCATCGCGCAACGCCCGGTGGAGCCGAGGGACGCGGCGCGTCTGTTGGTGGATCGAGGGCCCAATACGGGGGTTGAGCATCGTCATGTTCGTGACCTTCCCCAGCTGTTGCAGCGCGGTGACCTGTTAGTCGTAAACGATACCCGTGTGCTTCCGGCGAGGCTGGGATTGCATCGGAGTACTGGGGGGCAGGTCGAGGTGCTGTTGCTCGAACGTCGTAACGACACGGCCACGAAGTGGGCTGCACTGGTGCGGCCGAGTCGCAAGATCGCCGTTGGCGAGGTCGTCTCGGCAGGTCCGCTGCAGGTGCGGGTTGGTGAAAGGCTGGACGACACCGGACAGCGCGAGGTGGAGATTCTCGGCGACGATCCGCTCGGTGCCATTCAACAGCACGGCCAACTGCCGCTGCCGCCCTACATCACCGATCGGCCCGATGACCCCGATCGGTACCAGACGGTCTACGCCCGGCGGGCAGCCAGCGCGGCTGCGCCCACGGCCGGCCTGCATTTCACTGACGACCTTCTCGCCCGTCTGGCTGATGCCGGCGTCGGGCTGGCGCGGGTTGACTTGGTGGTCGGGCTCGATACCTTCCGCCCCGTTGCGGTGGAAGACCCCGCCGATCACCCGATGCACACCGAGGCCTATCGGGTTCCGCCCGAAACGATTGAGGCGCTCGCGAAGGCCACCCGGGTCGTCGCCGTTGGCACGACCTCGGCCCGTGCTTTGGAGAGCTACGGCGCCACGGGTGAAGCGTTCGGGCGCACCAATCTGTTCATCCGCAGGCCGTATCCGTGGAAGTACGTCGACGTGCTCATGACGAACTTTCATCTGCCACGCACCACACTGTTGCTCATGATTGACGCATTCATCGGGCCTCGCTGGCGCGACCTGTACGAGACCGCGCTGGCCAACGACTACCGATTCCTGTCGTTCGGTGATGCCATGCTTTTGGAGCGCAACCGTGACCTACAAGGTTGAGCTGAAGGTAGAGGCCACCGACGGCGCGGCCCGCGCCGGGCTGGCCACCACCGCGAGGGGCAGCTACCAGACGCCGTGCTTCATGCCGGTCGGCACCCGCGGCGCGATCAAGCACATGTCGGCCGCCGACTACGAGCGGCTGGGCGCCGAGATCGTGCTCGGCAACACCTATCACCTCATGCTGCGGCCAGGCGCCGACACGGTCGAGCGGTTCGGCGGGTTGGGTGCGTTTGCGGGTTGGAGGGGGTTGACTCTGACCGACTCGGGAGGCTTCCAGGTGTTCTCACTCGACCCGAAAGTTGATGACGAGGGAGTGACGTTCAAGTCGGTGTATGACGGATCGATGCACCGTTTCACGCCCGAGATAGCGGTGCGGGTGCAAGAGCAGTTGGGTGCCGACATCGCCATGGTGCTCGACGTGTGTCCGCCGCTGCCGAGCCCACCCGCGGTCATCCGTACCGCGGTGGAACGCACCAGTGAGTGGGCGGCACTGGCCCGCAAGGCCCATCGCAGGGAGACCCAATCGCAGTTCGGCATCGTGCAGGGCGGACTCGACATTGCGCTCCGCCGCGAGTCGGCCGAACGAACGGTTGCCATCGATTTCGACGGGTACGCCATCGGAGGCCTCAGCGTGGGGGAGACCCGCGCCGAAATGCTGCCCGCCCTCGCCGCGGCACTCGAACATCTTCCGACCGATCAACCCCGCTACCTGATGGGAGTCGGAGACCCGGCCAGTTTGGTGGAAGCCGTCGGCCTCGGCATCGACCAATTCGACTGCGTGATGCAGACCCGGATCGGTCGCCACGGCACCGCGTTGACGTCGGTTGGCAAAGTAAATTTGAAGAATGTGGCGGCGGCGCTCAGCGACGAGCCGATCGACGCGGCCTGCCCATGTGAGGTTTGTTTGCGGCATTCGCGGGGCTATATCCGCCATTTGCTGCAGGTTGGCGAGCCAACCGGCAGTCGTCTGGTGTCGATACACAACGTGGCATGGACCCTTGCGTTGATGGATGACATGCGCCGAACCATCAGGGAAGGTACGTTTGGCGGGTTCAAAGCGAGGATTCTTGACGTCTGGGGTTGATTCCTAGCGCTCGGGACCGACCAAGTAATCTCTAGCTTCCCTCAATTCCTGATCGCTGGACTCTCTCCCATGGCAAACATTCTCCCCCTCGTCATCATGCTTCCGTTGATGTACGTGTTACTGATTCGCCCCCAGAAGAAGCGGGTGGAGCAGCAGCGTCAGCTGGTGAACTCGGTCGCCGAAGGCGCCGAAGTGATGACGGCATCGGGCATCTACGGATTCGTGCATGCGGTTGAAGACGACATCATCTGGCTGGAAATCTCCGAAGGCGTCATCATTCGGGTTTCCAAGCAGGCGATCAGCAAAGTGACCCCGGTGGCGGCCGGTGCACAGGTGGATGAACTACCGGCCGGCGGCGAAGCTCGCGACCACCGACGACACCGACGACCTCGGCGACAACAGCGAAAAGGGCTGATTCATGCGGCGGAACTATCTCGTCCCTCTCTTGACGATCGTGATCCTGGCCATAGCGGCCATCTCCACGACGCTCGGTTTGGGGAAGAAACCTCTTCTCGGTCTCGACCTGCAGGGTGGCGCCTCTGTGGTGCTGCAGGCCAAGGGCGAGTACAAGTCCGAAGCCATCGACAAGGCGAAGGAAATCATCCGCAGCCGCGTTGACGGACTCGGCGTTGCTGAACCCGAAATCACTCGGCAGGGCAACAACATCGTCATTTCGCTTCCCGGTGTGAGCGATCAGCAAAAGGCGCTCGACCTCGTCGGCAAGACGGCCGAACTCCGGTTCCGACCGGTCCTGCGGCAGCTGAATCCAGATGAGAACGTCGGTGACTACGACCTCGCTGCGTTGCAGGCGTTGCAGAGCGCAACCGCCACATCTTCGCCGGTATCGATCGATCCGGCCACCGCTACGGCGCCGGCCACCACCGTTGCCGGTGACACGGCCACGACGGTCACCACTCTTGCCGGCTCGCTCGGTAACGCGGCGCCCCGCCAGACGGCCACCACGACCACGACGGCCGCCGACGCCACCACCACGACGGCCACTACGGCAGCCGGCGCGACCACGACGGCTGCGGCCGCCGGCGTCACCACCACGGTCGATCCGAACGCGCCCACCACGACGTCGCCGCCAGTACCCACCACCCTCATCAAGACCACCAAGCCCGAAGAAGACAAGGCCGACCAGACGGTCGTGCTCCCGCAGGTTGACCCGGTCACCAAGGCGGTTGTTGCCCGCTTCGAACTCGGCCCGTCGTTCCTCACCGGTGTCGCCGTCAGCGACGCATCGGCCCGGTTCAGCGACACCGGCGGTTGGTCGGTCGCGCTTTCGGTCAAGGGTGGCGCCGATGGCATCGACGCCTGGAACGCTGCTGGCAAGAAGTGCTTCGACGGCGACGCATCCTGCCCGGGGACCCCGGGTCGAATCGCCATCGTGCTCGACGGTCAGGTGCAGTCCGCCCCGCAGATTCAGCCCGAAGGCAAGTCGAGTGGCCAGGGCTATTCCCCCTTCAAGGCTGACCAGATCTCCATCTCGGGCAACTTCAAGGAAAAGGACGCGAGCGCCCTCGCCCTCGTGCTGCGTTACGGAGCGCTGCCCGTGCAGCTTGAGCCGCAGGCCGTGCAGACGCTGTCTGCCACTCTTGGCAAAGACTCACTGAAGGCTGGCGTGGTCGCCGGTCTCGTCGGTATCGGTCTTGTGCTGCTGTTCATGCTTTTCTACTACCGCATGCTTGCCATCATCGTGGTCTTCGGCCTCGGTGTTTCTGCCTCAATCCTCTGGAGCATCATTGGTTGGCAGCACGCCGTCATGACGCTGGCCGGGGCCACGGGCATCATCGTGTCCATCGGCGTCACCGTCGATAGCTACGTGGTGTTCTTCGAACGATTAAAGGACGAAGTGCGCAGCGGTAAGACGCTGCGGTCGTCCACCACCAAGGGCTTTGCCAGCGCATGGCGCACCATCGTGGCCGCCGACACTGTGTCGCTTATCGCCGCGGGCATCCTTTACTGGCGAACCGTTGGTTCGGTTCGAGGCTTCGCCTACTACCTCGGCCTGTCGACTCTGATCGACCTGGTTGTCGCCTACTTCTTCACCCGAAACGCTGTGCGCCTCTTGGCCACCAGCAAGTTCTTCGCCAACCGCCGCGTGCTCGGCGTCATGTCAGGCGAAGCAGTCGCCGGAGGTGCGGCATGACCGACACAATCATCCAAGACGCAGCCGAACCGGTTTCGGTCGCACCCCGCAGTGTGTGGCACCGCCTCTATCACGGCGAGACGACCTACGACTTTGTCGGTAAGCGCAAGATCGGCTTCACCATCTCGGCCGTGCTGTTGGCCGTCACTGTCGTCTCGCTGCTTGGCCGCGGTCTCAACCTCGGCCTCGACTTCAAAGGCGGCGTGGTCTGGGACGTCCCCGCCAAGAACGGCCTGACCGTCGACGACGTGAAGTCAGTGCTTGAGGCAAACGGCATTGGGGGCGAAGATGCCAAGGTGCAGACGGTAACCGGCTCATCGGGTGAACGCGTTCGCGTACAGACCGGTGTGCTCGACAATGCCAAGCAGGCGAAGATCCGTAGCGACCTTGCAGCCAAGGCCGGCATCACCGATCTACAGGACGTGCCGGTAAACTCCGTCAGCTCCACCTGGGGCAAGGAGATTACCAGCAAGGCTATATCAGCTCTGGTGGTGTTCTTCATCGCTCTCACCGTCTACATCCGCTTCCGGTTTGAGTGGAAGATGGCCGTGTCCGCGTTCGCAGCAGTCGTTCACGACGTGGCGATCTCGGTCGGCGTGTACTCACTGTTTGGTTTTACGGTTACACCGGCAACGGTCATCGCCTTTCTCACCATCTTGGGCTTCTCGCTCTACGACACCATCGTCGTGTTCGACAAGGTGCATGAGAACACCCGCAAACTCACCACCGGCCGCTACACCTATGGCGATGTCGTGAACCTCTCGATGAACCAGACGCTCATGCGCTCTATAAACACCACGTTGGCCGCGGTGCTGCCGGTGCTTTCGCTGCTGGTGATCGGTGCCGGTGTGATGGGAGCTGTCGCCATCAAAGACTTCGCGCTCGCCCTCTTCGTCGGCCTGCTCGTCGGTGCCTATTCGTCCATCTTCGTCGCCACGCCGATTCTGTGGCTACTGAAGAATCGCGAGCCCCGCAACAAGGCGCTGGAGACCCGCCTCGGTCGAGGCGGTGGCGAAGTGCTCAAGAGTCGAGCCGTCGCCGCTGGTGTGTCCACAGTTGCCGTCGGCGTGACGCCCGCCGGTGGTTCTGCTCCCGTCGTCCCGGTGTTCACCCATCCTCCTCGGCCCCGGAAGAAGAAGCGCCGATAAGCTACGTGGATGGTGACTGACACGACCTGGCTTACTGATCACATTCGAGCCATCGACGGTTACCCACGCGACGGTGTGACGTTTCGCGACATCACCCCGCTGCTGGGTGACGCCGATGCGTTCCGATTCGTGATTGACGCGTTGGTCGATCACTTCAACGGTGTGGAGTACGACAGGGTCATCGGCATCGAGGCCCGTGGATTCATCCTGGCCGCAGCGGTCGCCTATCGGGCCGGAGCCTCCTTCGTGCCCGTCCGCAAGGCCGGCAAGCTGCCCTGGGCGGTTGCCCGTGAGGAGTACAGCCTCGAGTACGGGCAGGATCAGCTTGAGATCCACCGGGACGCGGTGCTGCCCGGTGAGAAGGTTCTGATCATCGATGACGTGCTCGCCACTGGTGGTACGGCCATGGCGACCGTGCGTCTGATCGAAGCTCTCGGCGGCGTGGTGGCCGGGCTTGGCTTCCTCATCGAACTGAGTGACCTCGGCGGTCGAGCGGCCCTCGGCCATAGCCGCGAGGCTGTCAGTCTGGTGACGTACTAACGCTATGGCCACCGTCGACCGCGTCCGCTCGTGGCGCCGCTCGTCGACGCCAGCACACGCGAACGAACTCACGCCGCTGCTCGATGCCTATCGTGCGATGCGGCCCAAGGCTCGGCTCGACAACATCATCGCCGCCTACGACCTGGCTGCCGAGGCGCATCGCGAACAGAACCGGTCGAGCGGCGAGAAGTACATCAACCACCCAATGGCCGTCGCCCGCATCGTGAGCGACATCGGGCTCGATGAGGCTTCCGTGGTCGCGGCGCTCATCCATGACGTGGTGGAAGACACCCACGTGTCGCTCGCGGAGGTGGAAGAGCGGTTCGGTGCCGACGTGGCCATGCTGGTCGATGGTGTCACCAAGATCGACCGCATCAGCTTTGACTCGAAGGAGGAACAGCAGGCCGCCACCATGCGCAAGATGCTGGTGGCCATGGCCCGGGACACGCGAGTGCTGCTCATCAAACTGGCCGACCGCCTGCACAATATGCGCACCATTGCCGGCGTCTCCTCCGAGAAGCAGGAACGCAAGGCTTCTGAGACGTTGGAGATCTACGCACCGCTCGCCAACCGGCTCGGCATGCAGCAGATCCGCCAGGAGCTCGAAGACCTGTCGTTCGCCGCCATGTACCCGAAGCGCTACGCCGAGTTGGATCACATGGTGGCCGTACGCACGCCCGAGCGCGATCTCTACGTCGCCCGCCTCGTGGCCGACGTGAAGTCGAAACTGGCTGGGGTCGACATCGATGCGTCGATTACCGGTCGCAGTAAGAACCTGTGGAGCATCTGGGAAAAGATGCAGATCAAGGGCCGCGCGTTTACCGAGATCTTCGACCTCGTTGCGCTGCGCGTCGTGGTGCGAACCCAACGCGACTGCTACGCCGCCCTCGGCACCATCCACCTCGCCTACCAGCCGGTCGTCGGTCGGTTCAAGGACTACATCGCGCTACCGAAGTACAACCTGTACCGCTCGCTTCATACGACCATCATGGGGCCCGATGGCCGTGCCATCGAAGTGCAGATCCGCACCGTCGAGATGCACGAGGTGGCCGAAAACGGTGTCGCCGCCCACTGGTCGTACAAGTCGGGTTCGGGGCAGGACGAGTTGGCCTGGTTGTCCCGTCTGGCCGATCGTCCGGTTGACGGCAGCGACCCCAGCGAGTTCCTTGATGAGATCAAACGAGATCTCGACCAGGGCGAAATCTCGGTGTTCACCCCGAAGGGTCAGGCGGTCAGTCTCCCCACCGGCTCCACCCCGGTCGACTTTGCGTACGCCGTCCATACCGAGGTCGGTCACTCGTGCATCGGGGCTCGCGTCAACGGTGACCTCGTTCGGCTCGACACCAAACTCGAGGCGGGCCAGACGGTGCAGATCGTGTTGCGTCAGGTAGACAGCGGTGGCCCCAACAAAGACTGGCTTGAGTTTGTCGCGTCCACCCGCGCTCGCCACAAGATCCGCCAGTGGTTCTCACGCGAGCGCAAGTCCGATCTGCTCGAGCAGGGTCGCGAGGACATGTCCGTTGCTTTGCGCGGCGCGGGTTTGCCGGTGCAACGCCTGCTGGACGGTCCACAACTGGTTGCAGAAGCAACTGCTTTGGGGTTCAGCGATACCGACGCGCTGCTGGTCGCGGTTGGTGACGACCAGGTTGACGCCGGCATTGTCGTGGAGCAGCTTTTGGTCGGCCTGCAGTCGGGAAACCAGGACGAGTTGCTGAGCAGTACGGTCGCACCGAGTGGGCGTTTGCGGAACAACAAGAGCGAAGTCGGCATCCACGTCGAAGGCTTCGACGGAGTCATGGTCCGCTTGTCACGATGCTGCACGCCGGTGCCGGGTGACGAGATCATTGGCTTCCTGACCAGAGGCCGCGGCATCAGCGTGCACCGCACCGACTGCGCCAACGCTGAGTCGCTCGAACAGGTGCAGACCATCCGCCTGGTCGATGTCGAGTGGGATGAGCAGCGGGCCCGGTCGCGGTTCGTCGCGTCCATCGAAGTGCAGGCGTACGACCGCACCGGTCTGCTGCGCGACGTTGCCGATGCGCTGTCGCAGAACGATCTCAACATCGTGTCATGCTCTACCACCACTGGCGTCGACCGGATCTGCAAGATGCGCTTCGACATCGAGATGGGCGACCCCGCCCACATCCAAGCCACGCTGCGCAATGTGCGGGGCCTCGACGGCGTGTTCGACGCCTACCGCCACGTCCCCGGAACCCCCAACGGCTCCGGCCGCATCCTGGCTGTCGACGGCGCTTGAGAGGCCGCTAAGCAATAGCCCTGGCTTCCGGTAGCTGGCGGGAACTTTGTCACAACTCGCTGTCAGGATCGAAGTATGCCCACAGTTAGACACGGGCTAAGCGCCAATGATGTCGCAACGCGAATGGCCGTCACCAGGTCCGCCGTCAGTCACGCCGAGCTATCAGAACGTCACGGCACAATCCAGCTTGATGTGCTCCGACGATACGCAGATGCCATCGACGCCGACATCCACTATGTGCTCGTTCCTCGTGCGAGCCTTCTCCAAGCATTGGACAGTGAGGGCAGACGACGACGGCACGTGTTACGGCTTCGCTCCCGTCGACCCAGACAGCCCAGTTCTTTTTGAGTCCATCAGGGTGAACGTACAGTCTGAACTCACCAGTCACACTGGGGATGTGAACCGTGACCGTTCATTAACCCGCATGCACCCAAACCAAAACACCCCGCCCGAAACACGCAGAAGGAGCGAACTAGCCAGCTTTCTCGTAAGGGTACTTGTCGCCGTCGATCCGGGTGAGATCGGTCGAGTTCCCACCTGACGGGCCTTATTCGGGACCGCTGCTGCAAAGCAGCCTCCGCTGGCCATAGCGGCTAGGACCGAGTTTCCGTTGGAGGTCCTGCAGGCCTGGGTTGCCGCGCTCGGATAGATGGTGTTGGTGCAATCTCAGGCCTCCTGCGTTGGTAGAGGGTCTTGGCTGCCTCGGTGGACTAGCGGTCAAGAAGGCAAAGGTCTGCTCGGAACGATTCCGCAGAAACGAACCGGGTTGATTCGGGTCGTGATTGCTAGCCTCTAGCGCTTATGGCCGAATTCCGTGCACCGAAAGGGATGCTCGACATCCTCCCGCCGGACTCGGCGCGATGGGAGCGTTTGGTTGCCGCGTTCGCCACCCTCGCTGGCCGATCGGGTTTCGGTCTGGCCGTCACCCCGGTGATCGAGCACATCGAAGTCTTCCTCCGTCTCGGCGATTCGACCGACGTCGTCCGCAAGGAAATGTACGACTTCAAGGACAAGAGCGACCGGCACATCGCGGTTCGCCCTGAGCTGACGGCTTCGCTCATGCGTGCCTTTGTCGAGCACCGGCCAACCACACCGTGGAAGGCCTGGACCATCGGTCCAAACTTCCGCTACGAACGTCCGCAGGCCGGTCGCTACCGCCAGCACTTCCAGGTTGACGCTGAAATCGTCGGTACCCAAGATCCCGACGCCGATCTCGAAGTCATCGCGCTGCTTGACGGCTTTCACCGTGCCCTCGGGCTGCAGCAGCGCACGATCTACCTGAACTCACTGGGCGACGCCAGTTGTCGGCCGGCCTACCGCTCCGCGCTGGTGGCCTACTTCGAGTCTCGTCTCGATGAGTTGTCGGAGGAAAGCCGCACGACGCTTGGGCTGAACCCGTTGCGCGTGCTCGACTCGAAACGCGAGCCCGATCAAGTCGTCATCGAAGGCGCGCCGCGCATGGTCGACTACCTGTCCGATGAAGCAGGCGTTCACTTCGAACGGGTCACCTCTGGCCTGACGGCGTTGGGCCTGTCCTATGAGCTGAACAACCGGCTGGTGCGCGGGTTCGACTACTACACCGACACCATTTTCGAGATCGCCTCGCACGCTCTGCCCGGTTCCCAAAACGCCATTGGTGGAGGCGGTCGCTACAACGGTCTTGTCGAGCAACTCGGTGGCCCGGCCGGCACCGGTGGTGTCGGCTTCGGTGCCGGTGTCGAACGCATCCTGCTGGCCTGCGACGCCGAAGCGTCGTTCGCCGCACCCGAGGCTCGTGTCGATGTGTATGTGATCGACACCACGTCCGAGCAGCAGGCTTTGCTCATCTCGCACGAGCTGCGCGCCGCCGGCGTGCGGGTCGATCGGGCCTTCGACGCGTGGTCGATGAAGAGCCAGATGAAGACCGCTGATCGTTCTGGAGCGGCCTATGCCGTGATTGTCGGTACCGATGAACTGGCGGCCGGCACCGTCACCGTGAAACCCCTGCGGGGCGGTGGCGACCAGACGGTCGTCGAACGCCCCACCCTTACCCCCTATCTGTTGAAAGTCCTGAACTCATGAGCATGCGTACGATTTACAGCGGCGAGCTTCGTCCCGAGCACATCGGCCAAACCGTCACGGTGTGCGGCTGGGTGGCCAAGCGGCGCGAACACGGCGAGCATCTTGCCTTCGTCGACCTGCGCGATCACACCGGCGTCATCCAGTGCGTGATCGACAACGACGTCGACGTGCGCAGCGAGTACGTGCTCAAGATCACTGGCGTCGTGCGCGAGCGGCCCGAGGGCACCGTGAACGACAAGCTCCCGACCGGCGGCGTGGAGATCGGCGACTGTGTGGTCGAAGTATTGAACACGGCCGAAGCCCCGCCCTTCCCGGTTGACCAGCGGGCCGACGGCGTGCTCGAAACGACGCGTTTGCAGTACCGCTACATCGACCTGCGTCGTGAACGCATGCAGCGCAACCTTCGTATCCGCGCCGCAGTGAACTCGGCGTGTCGCACTGCCATGGAGCGCCAGGGCTTTATCGAGGTTGAGACGCCCATGTTGATGCCGTCCACCCCGGAAGGGGCTCGCGAGTTCATCGTGCCGTCTCGTCAGTCGCCGGGCCAGTTCTACGCGTTGCCGCAGAGTCCGCAGCTGTTCAAGCAGTTGCTGATGGTGGCTGGCACCGACCGCTACTACCAGTTGGCCCGTTGCCTTCGTGACGAAGACCTGCGCGCCGACCGGCAGTACGAGTTCATGCAGCTCGACATCGAGATGAGCTTCTGTGACCAGGACGACGTGCACAACGCCATCGGCGAAGCGGTACTCGATGCAGCTGAGAAGGTGCTGGGCGTTCGCCCCGATCCCATCGAAAAGATCACATGGCACGAGGCCATGAACACCTACGGCTCCGACAAGCCTGACCTTCGGTTCGGCATGACGCTGCACGAGCTCACCCCGATCTTCGCCGCTACCGAGTTCAAGGCGTTCGCCGGCGTGGAATCCATCAAGGGCATCTGCGTCAAGGGCAAGGCCGACGAGATGGGTCGCAACAAACTCGATGCCCTCACCGATCGCGCCAAGAAGGCCGGAGCCAAGGGCATGGTGTGGCTCAAGGTCACCGCCGAAGGTTTCGACTCGCCCGTCGCCAAGTTCCTCACCGCCGATGAAATCGCCGCCATCCGCGCCGAGTTCGAAGCCGAGGCGGGCGATCTCATCCTCATCATCGCCGACAAGTGGGACACCACGTGCGAAGTGCTCGGCACGATCCGCAACGACCTCGGTCGGCCTCCCGTTTTCGAAGGCCCGTACCGCTACCTGTGGGTTGTCGACTTCCCGCTGTTCGTTGGGGTTGACGCCGTCACCGGGAAGCCGAAGCCGGGCCATCACCCGTTCTGCCAGCCGCACCCCGACGACATCCATTTGATGGATTCCACCGACCCCGCGGACATTCTGAAGATCCGTTCGCAGGCCTACGATCTGGTGCTGAACGGCTGGGAGCTGGGCTCGGGCTCGATCCGAATCCATCAGCCCGATCTGCAGGCGCGCATCTTCACCCTGCTCGGCATTAGCGATGAGGAAGCGCAGAAGCGATTCGGCTTCTTCCTCATCCCGTTCAAGTACGGCGCGCCGCCGCACGGCGGTTTCGCGTTCGGTCTCGACCGCCTGGTCGCCATCCTGGCGGGGGAGGACAACATCCGCGAGGTCATCGCGTTCCCGAAGACGCAGTCGGGTCAGGACCCGATGACGAACGCGCCGACGCACGTGAACGACAAGCAGCTCAACGAGCTGGGTATCCGTCTGCTGCCAGCCAAGATCTGATCCGAGGATCTGACGGCTACCATCGCTGGCGTGGCCGTCGATGATCTCTTTTCTGCTGCGGCGGCCGAACGACTGACCAATCGGGCGCCGCTTGCTTCCCGACTGCGCCCGCGCACGATGGACGACATCGTGGGGCAGGAGCATCTGCTCGGTCCGGGTCGTCCTTTGCGGGCGTTGGTGCAGAGTGATCGGCTGACGTCGGTGATCTTGTGGGGACCACCCGGCGTTGGGAAGACCACGCTGGCGAAGGTGCTCGCAGAGTCATCGAGTAAGGTATTCGAACAGCTTTCCGCCGTAAGCGCCAGTGTGAAAGATGTGCGCGAGATCATCGAGAGCGCACGCATGCGGCTGGGTCAGCACGGTAAGGGGACCGTCCTCTTCCTCGATGAGATCCACCGTTTCAACAAGGCGCAGCAGGACGCGCTTTTGCCCAGCGTCGAGGAAGGTCTGCTGGTGCTGATCGGCGCCACGACGGAGAATCCGTTCTTCGAGGTGAACCCGCCTCTGCTCAGCCGGTCGACACTCTTCCGGTTGGAACCGCTGGGCGAAGACGCGCTGCAGGCGCTAGCGGTTCGTGGCCTGGAAGCCGAGCAGGTCAAGGCCGATCAGGACGCCGTCGATCATCTCGTCACTCGCTCAGGCGGTGATGGTCGACAACTGCTGACTTCACTCGAGGTTGCGATGGCCCTTGCGACCGAACGTCAGCACGACACGGTCACTATGGTGGATGCCGAAGACGCCATCGGAACCCGTGCGCTTCGTTACGGACGCGACGATCATTATGACGTGGTCAGCGTGTTCATCAAGTCGATCCGGGGGAGTGACGCCAACGCCGGGCTGTACTGGTTGGCGCGCATGTTGGAAGCGGGGGAGGATGCCCGGTTCATCGCCCGACGCCTCGTTATTCTTGCTTCGGAGGATGTCGGTATGGCCGATCCGATGAGTCTGCTCATCGCCAATGCCGCGGCCCATGCGGTGGAGTTTGTCGGCCTTCCCGAAGCGAGTTTGAACCTGGCCCAGGCAGTTGTGCATCTCTCGATGGCGCCGAAGAGCAACAGTTCGGCCCTCGGAATCTGGGCGGCGCAGGAGGCGGTGCGCAACCGTCCGGCGGGCGAAGTTCCGTCTCATTTGCGTGATGGGCACTATCAGGGGGCCAAGCGGCTCGGGCATGGGGTCGGATACGAGTACCCTCATGATGCACCCGACGGCTGGGTAGAGCAGCAGTACCGGCCCGACGGCGTCACCGAGATCTACTACACCCCTACCAGCCGCGGCTACGAAGGCCGCATCACCAAACCCAAGGAGGGCACATGACCGCAACCGATCTCGCCCTCATCGTGGGCACGGTGCTGTGCGTCATCGGATTCACCGCAATGGTCGTAGTCCTGCTGCGTATGTTGCGCGCCCTCGCAGAACTGCGTGGGGAAGTCACGTTGTTGCGTGACGAGACTCGTCCGCTGTTGGCGGAGCTACGCACATCGGTTGACACCGCACGCGATGATCTCGACCGTTTCGACAGGGTGCTCGGCTCGGCCGAAGCGATTTCGTCGCAGGTGGAAGGCGTTTCACGGGTTGCGAAAATCGCACTCTCGACACCGCTCATCAAGACGGTGGCATTAGCCTCGGGTACGGGACGAGCAGCGCGTCGGCTACGGGGCCGAGACGACGTACCCGCAAAGCGAAGGGCACGATGATGAAGCGACTCACCTGGTTTGTGGCCGGGGCCGCCAGCGGGATCGGCGCGGCCCGGGTGGCCAAGCGCAAAGTGCAACAAACCGTCGACAAGCTGAGCCCTGATCACGTCGCCCGCCAAACGGTTGCCGGTGTCCGCGCCGTGGTGATGGACGTTGCCGACGCACTCAAAGACGGTCGCCTGGCCATGGTGGCGAAGGAAGCCGAGATGCGCGCCCGGCGAGATGGCCACGCCGTCAGCTTCCCCGACGCCATCGACGCCACCGAAGTCAGCCACCTCTCCGACTACCGCCGCCGCAAAACCCGCTAGCCACCTACCGGTGTCGAGGCAGTCGCTGTCACGGCCCACGGCCGTTTTGGCCGCCTGGCGGGACAGCGTTGCATGGGGTGAGCATCCGGTGATTCTGGCAACGGGCAAGAACACTCTGCGGAAGTGCAGCAGGCCTTCAAGATCACGCTGAGTAGCTAGCACTGTCGGCGTCGGGCCGTTACCGTCGTCGCATGTCTCGTCTCAAGACCTTTGCGGGTGCCCTCACGCTTGTCCTCCTCGCCTCCTGCGGCAGCAGCGCCAAGCAGGCCGCGCCCGCTGCTTCCCCGGTTTCGCTAGCGGTCGCCACGACCGCATCGCCAACCACGGCGGCGGCCGCCACGACGTTGCCGGCACCGACCGCGCCGCCCACGACCGTCGCGCCCACGACGACAACCATGAGTCTGCAGGATCTGGAGAAGGCCGTTCGGCAAGCTCATGCGGACTATTGGGTAGCGGCGTGTCCGGTGCATTGCTGCTCCGGCTTCGTGTGATCCGGTTCCGTTTACCGCTGCTGATTCTCCGTTGCGGGCGAAACTCCTGGAGAGCACCAAGGCGCTGGCGGAGAAGAAATGGATCGTTCGTCGAAACGAGAGCGACCCGAGCGTGGCCGTCGTTGAGTCGGTCGTGTTTAACGAACAAGCGTACGGTCGCCACGTTGAAGGAGTGCCTGTGGGACTCGGCAATAACGCTGCAACCAAATGCTGGCCCGAACGGTGAGGACATCATCGTGGACGACAGCAAGTCGTCGTATGAGAACACCGTGACGATGGTGCTTTCCGACGGGACGATGGCTGATGACCGACCGAAGGCAACTGAGCGAGCAGCGAAGGAGTCAACGAATGCGCCGGTCGCTAGGAGCACTGTGCCTGGTCTTCGCCGTGCCTCGTGCCGCAAGGCGTCGCTCGTTGCCGGCGGAGAACAGCGACACGAACGGAACCACCGTGACGCCTTCTGCTGGGGGGCCGATCGTGCGGTTGGGGATTCATGAGGCGGCGCGTGGGCGGGGTGGGGTGGGGAGTGGGGATCCGACG
The DNA here is from genome assembly GCA_963791625.1 of uncultured Acidimicrobiales bacterium. Taxonomy (GTDB): domain Bacteria; phylum Actinomycetota; class Acidimicrobiia; order Acidimicrobiales; family Ilumatobacteraceae; genus JANMCE01. The sequence goes on along the minus strand of CAWBTA010000006.1, from coordinate 1,708,666 downwards.
TGTGTGTGGACGATGTTGTCGGGGCCGGGTCCGTCGACGACGAGTTATAACCCGTACAAGGATGCGAGCGGCATCCTCTGGCAGTACTGGTCGAAGGCGTGTGCGTCGGGGACGACTTTTCATTTGATCCCTGTTCTGCCGCCGAGCCTGGTCGTGCCGGAGTGGCGGGATGACCTGGTCAAGCTGATTCCCAAGACAGAACCGGTGTGGTCGCCGCTCATGCCGACGCAGTACGTGTCGTGGCCAACATACGTGTGGCTCGACAAGGCGAAGACGGCGGACGTGACGCTAGACGTGCGTGTTCCGTCGGCGAGCGCCACGATGACCGCTCGCGCGACCAAGGTTGTGTTCAACCCTGGTATCGCAGCGGACGCGGTGACGTGCGCGGATATCCCATCGAAACGGGAGGACTGTTCGTATACGTACCGACAGACATCGAAGGATGAACCGAACCTCCGTTACCCGGCCAGTGTGTCGGTGACGTGGGAGATCACGTGGACGGCAACGACGGGTGAGAGCGGCACGTTGCCGTCGTACGTTGCGACGCACGGACGTGCCGATCGCGGTGGCGAAGATTCAGACGGTGGGCGCGTGAACCGGATCGACCGGAACGAACGATGACGGCTATGCGCTCACGATGTTTCTGGTCGTGTTCAGCTTTACGTTCCTGATCATCACGGCCATGGTGGTGGATGGTGGACGGATTCTTTCGGCTCGTCGTGATGCGTCGAACGCAGCGTTCACCGCGGCAAGGGTCGGCGCCCAGTCGGCCAAGGTCGATCGGGTCGGTTACGTCTTTGATGAGGCCGAGGCGAAGTCCCGGGCGGGGGCGTATCTGAACGACAAGGGCTTCTCCAATCACTCGATCGACGTGACGTGCTCACCGACGCCGAAGTGCACCGTCAAAGTCACTATCAACGGAACCGCCACGCTGGTGCTGATGCCGATGATCGGCAAGTCCAATCAGGGTTTCACCGTTGTTGGTTCGGCCCGTCCGGCTGTCGGCATCACCGCCGAAGACGACCAACCGAAGTAACCCGCCACGCCTCGGGAACCGGCCCAGGGTTAAGACCGGACCGAAGAACGCCGTAGTCGATAGGCTTCTCAGGCCATGTCGACGATTCCTCGCACTGCGAACGAGCTGCGCAACGCCTTTCTCGGTTACTTCGGTGACCGGGGCCACAGCATCGTGCCCTCCGCCAGCCTCATTCCTCACGACCCGACGGTTCTGTTCACGGTCGCAGGCATGGTGCCGTTCAAGTCGTACTTCACGGGGGACGAGACACCGCCGTTCAAGCGGGCTACTACCTCGCAGAAGTGCGTGCGCGCCGGTGGCAAGCACAACGATCTCGATGATGTGGGCCGCACCAAGCGCCATCTCGTGTTCTTCGAAATGCTTGGCAACTTCAGCTTTGGTGACTACTTCAAGGCCGACGCCATTCCGTACGCCTGGAACTTCTATACCGAAGTGCTCGGCCTCGAAGCCGACAAACTTTGGGTGACCGTGCACGACAGTGACGACGAAGCCGAGGAGATTTGGCACGACGCTGCGGGAGTACCTCGTGACCGCATCCAGCGCATGGGTGACAGCGAAAACTTTTGGCAGATGGGCGATACCGGGCCCTGCGGTCCGTGCTCGGAAATCTTCTACGACTTCGGCCCCGAGCATGGTGCCGATGGCGGCCCGAAGTTCGGTGGCGAGGAACGCTTCGTCGAGATCTGGAACCTCGTGTTCATGCAGTACAACCAGTCGCACGACGGCAGCCGCACGCTGCTACCGAAGCCGTCTATCGACACCGGTGCCGGTTTCGAACGCAACCTCAGCGTGCTCCAGGGTGTGACCGCGGTGTGGGACACCGACGTCATGCAGCCCATCATCCATGAAGCCTGCTCGGCCACCGGCAAGTCGTATGGCAAGGACGAGCGCACCGACATCAGCCTGCGCATCATGGCCGAACACGCTCGCTCGGGTGCCATGTTGGTGAACGACGGCGTCTTCCCTTCCAACGAAGCGCGCGGCTATGTGTTGCGCCGCATCATCCGCCGCGGCGTGCGTCATGCCTACATGCTCGGTAGCGAAAAGTTGGTGCTCCCCAATCTGGTGAGCACGGCCATCGATGTCATGGGTGACGCCTACCCCGACGTCATCAAGAACCGTGACTTCATCCTCAACGTGATCACCCGCGAAGAAGAGCGCTTCCGTCAGACGCTGCGCACCGGCCTGAAGATCCTCGACAACGAACTGAGCGATCTCAAAGGCCAGCCGCTGTCGGGTTCAACCGCGTTCACGCTGCACGACACCTATGGCTTTCCGCTCGAACTTACGGCTGAGATCACCGAGGAGCGCGGCGTTACCGTTGATACCGAAGGTTTCAAAGCCGAGATGCAGGAGCAGCGGACCCGGGCGAAGGCCGCTCGCAAGGGTGCCAACATCGATGAGGATCGCGTTGATCTTTATCGCGAGGTTATGGAGAACTTCGGCACCACCGAGTTCACCGGCTACGTCGAGCAGGAATCGGTCGGACGGGTCCTGGCCGTCATGCCCGCCGCCGATGGACAGGTGGAAATCTTCCTCGACCGCACGCCCTTCTACGCGGAATCGGGCGGTCAGATCGGCGATGCCGGCACGCTCGTATCGCACACCGGCAAGGCTGAGGTGACCGATTGCACCAATGCCATTCCTGGGCTGCGACGGCATTTGGCTCGAATCGTCGAGGGCGAAATCTTCCCCGGCCAAGACATCACGGCCACCATCGACAACACGCGGCGAGACGCCATTCGCCGCAATCACACCGGCACCCACATTCTCCATTGGGCGTTGCGTGAGGTGTTGGGTGAGCACGTCAAGCAGGCCGGTTCGCTGGTGGAGCCCGATCGATTGCGCTTCGACTTCAGTCACTACGCTGCGGTCACGCCCGAGGAGATCGCACGCATCGAGGCCCTGGCCAACGGCGAGGTACTGGCCAATGAATCGGTGCGTTCGTATGAGACCACCAAGGTGGAAGCCGAGGCCATGGGCGCCCACGCCTTCTTCGGTGACAAGTACGGCGACATCGTGCGTGTGCTCGAAGCCGGTCGCAACTCGCTCGAACTGTGCGGCGGTACCCATGTGAAGGCCACCGGCGACATCGGCACCATTAAGATCGTGAGCGAGGGCTCGATTGGTTCCAACCTGCGTCGCATCGAGGCGGTCACCGGGTTCGGCAGCGTGGCGCTCCTCCAGAAGGAATCAGCCACGGTCGCCCAGGCGGCCAGCATGGTCGGCGCTACTCCTGACACGCTGATCGACGGTATCGAAAAGCGCCTCGACGAGATCAAGGCGCTCAAGGACGAGATCAAGGCGCTGCGCGCCAAGGTCGCTACCGGTCAGGCCGGCGAACTCGCGGCCACAGCCGTTGACGGCGTCGTCGTCACCCAGATCGATGGACTTGCTGCCGCGGACCTGCGCGACCTCGCGCTCGCCATCCGACAACAGACCGGCATCCGGGCAGCAGTCCTGATTGGCGTCACCGATACCGGTGGCGTCTCATTGGTGGCTGCCGCCAACCCCGACTCCGGCCTTGAAGCCGGCTCCCTCATCAAGGACGCGGCCCGAGCCGTTGGCGGAGGCGGTGGAGGCAAGGGTGACGTGGCTACTGCGGGCGGCAAGAACGTGGAAGGTATCGCCGAGGCCATCAGCATCGCCCGCAAGGCAGTCGGCCTTTCCTGATGCGGGTGGTGGCGCTCGACCTCGGTACGAAGCGCATCGGCGTGGCCGTAAGTGACCTGTCGGGAACCATCGCCACCCCCCGCACCGTTATCCAGCGGTCGGGCAGCAAAACCCGTGATCACCAGGTGATAAAGGCCCTGATCGAAGAGGAGGAGGCCGAATTGCTGATCGTCGGGCTGCCTCTCAACATGAACGGGTCCTACGGCCCCGCGGCCAAGGGTGCCGTAGCCGAGGCTGCCGAGCTGGCTAGCGTGGTCGGGGTGCCCGTGGAAACGTTTGATGAACGCCTCACCACCGTCTCGGCCGATCGGGCTCTGATGGAGGCAAACATCTCCGCCACCAATCGCCGTAAACTGGTGGACAAGGTGGCGGCCGCGGTCATGCTGCAGGCCTGGCTTGACGGAAAGGCGGCTCGCTGATGGCAAGACCTCCCGTACTGCACGACTGGGAGCAGGACGAATGGGATGCGCCCGACGATCTCTATGAGTTCGAAGGCGAGCGCAACCGCCCGAGCCGCGGCATCGCCAAGGTGCTGGGCTTTCTCTTCCTGCTCACCGTCGCCGGTGCGATCGTCGTCGGCGGCTTCTACGGCCTGTGGGTGTTGCGCCAGGTGAACCCACCCGGCAAACCCGGCGCCAAGGTCGCCTTCACCGTCACGTCTGACGACGACATCGTGACCGTCGCTACGCGGCTGGAGAGCGCAGGCATCATCACGAATGCGAAGGTCTTCCGGCAGTACGTGGAGCAAAAAGGTGGGCTCGAACTGCAGACAGGCACGTTCCAGATTGCCGTCCACGACAACCTCGGCGAGGTCACCCGCGCGCTCCGCACGTCCCCGGGTCAGATCTTCCAGAAGGTGACCTTCCCCGAGGGGTTCACCCTCGATCAGATCAGTCGTCGACTGTCGAAGGAAGTGCCGCGCTTCACACCACCGTCGTTTATGGACGTGGCCAACAGTGGCAAGGTGAAGTCGCCGTTCCAGCCTGCTGGGGTGACCAGCCTCGAAGGTCTGGTGTTTCCTGACACCTACCAGTTCGCCGGTGATCAGGATGAGGCCACCGTCTTGAAGAAGATGATCAACCAGATGGTGCTGGTCGGAAATCGAGAGGGTCTCGACAAGGCGCCTGAGAAGGTTCTCCGCACTCCTTATGAGGTGTTGATCGTCGCCTCATTGGTAGAGAAGGAAGCCAAGTTCGATGAGGACCGGGCCAAGATTGCGTCGGTGATCTACAACCGCCTGGGTATCGACAAGGAACTCGAGATCGACGCGGCCCTGTTCTACGGCCAGCCGGCCAACACGCCGTTCAAGACGCTACGAGAAACCGATTCGGCCTATAACGTCTACATGCATAAGGGCCTGCCACCCACGCCAATCGCCAGCCCGGGAGCTGCGTCGATTAAGGCTGCGCTCAACCCGGCGCCAGATCCTCCGTTGTCGGAATGCCCGGGTACGGAGCAATGTAAGTACCTGTACTACGTGGTGAAGGACAAAGAGGGCCATCATGTTTTTGCTACGACGGTCGAGAAGCACGACGAAAACGTGAACGCTGCTCGTGCCGCCGGCCTGCTTGGCTAGCGCGATGGTCTCTGGCAACACTCGCGTGGCCGGCGTTATCGGACAGCCTGTCCGCCATTCGATGTCACCCGCCATTCACAACGCGGCCTACCGCGAACTTGGCCTCGACTGGCTCTACGTCGCGTTCGAGGTGGCTCCACGCGACCTCGCGTCGGCCCTGCGGTCGGTGACCGCGCTTGGCCTCGGCGGTCTGTCGGTCACCATGCCGCACAAGGACCACGTGGCGATCCTGGTGGACGAACCGTCGGTGGCCGTCCGTGCCCTGGCGGCCTGCAATACCGTCGTGCCCCTGCCCGACGGTGGCCTGGCGGGCCACAACACCGACGGCGATGGTCTGCTCGATTCCCTCCGTCACGACGAGATTGCCATCGCCGGGCGGCGGATCGTTCTGCTGGGAGCTGGCGGAGCGGGGCGGGCGATCGCAGAGGCGTTTGGCCGCTCCGACGCAGGCGAGCTCGTGGTTATCAATCGGGGCACAGAGAAGGCCGTGACGGCAGCGAAACTTGCGGCCGGCATCGGTCGGGTCGGCAGCGCGGAGGATCTCGCCGATGCGGACATCATCGTGAACGCCACCTCGGTCGGCATGGGCAGTTCGGGTGCGTTCCCGTTCGACCCCGCATTGCTTGGGCCGAAACAGGTTGTGGTGGACCTCATCTACCAACCGCTCATCACGCCGCTGCTCCACGCCGCCACCGGACGCGGGTGCCGCACGGTCGACGGGCTCGGCATGTTGGTCTTTCAGGCCGCCCGGCAGTTCCGCCTGTTCACTGGCCAAGAAGCTCCGGTCGCCACCATGCTGGCGGCTGCCCGCTCTGCGGTCCAGTAGGCGAATTGGCTGAAGCCGAACGGGGTCGCCGCCCTACACTGACGACCATGTTGCGTTACTTGACCGCCGGGGAAAGCCACGGCAAAGCCCTCGTAGTGATTCTTGAGGGACTCCCGGCCGGCCTGCCCCTCCTGGCCGAAGACGTGCAGAGCGAACTCGCCCGCCGCCGTCTCGGTTACGGCCGAGGGCCCCGTATGCGGTTCGAGCAAGACGAAGTGACGCTGCTGGGCGGCGTCCGTCACGGCCGCACACTCGGGTCTCCCGTCGCGATCGAGATCGGCAACAGCGAGTGGACCAAGAGCGACAAGTGGCATGAGGAAATGTCGCCTGCTCCCGGCAAGACCAAGACGCCGCTTACGCAGGTTCGCCCCGGTCACGCCGATCTTGTCGGCATGCAGAAGTACGGCTTCGATGATGCCCGCGACGTGCTCGAGCGGGCCAGCGCTCGCGAGACGGCGGCTCGTGTCGCTGCGGGCGCTGTGGCAAAGCAGTTGTTGAAGCATCTCGGGTGTGAGGTGTTGTCGCACGTGATTCAAATGGGGCCGGCCCGATCGAAGTCGGTCGAACGTCCGTTGTTCGCCGACCTGCTCGCGGTGGATGAGAGCCCGGTTCGTTGCTTCGACAAGGCGGCCGAGGAAGCGATGATCGCCGAGGTGGAAGCAGCGGCCAAGGTGGGCGACAGCCTCGGTGGCATCGTCGAGATCCTGGCCTACGGCGTGCCCATTGGTCTCGGCAGCCACGTCCACTGGGACCGCAAACTTGATGCGCTACTCGCTCAGGCCGTCATGAGCATTCAGGCCGTGAAGGGCGTAGAAGTCGGTGACGGATTCGAGGTGGCCGGTCGACGCGGCAGCGAGGCCCACGACCCCATCAACTGGGACGAAGCCACGCGCAGCTACGTACGCGAGAGTTCGTTGGCCGGCGGTACCGAAGGCGGAATCTCCACCGGTGAAGTCCTGGTCGTGCGGGCCGCTATGAAACCGCTCGCGACCCTGAACCGCCCCACGCTGAAGACGGTCGACGTCGTCACCAAGGAGTCGACCGTGAGCTTCAAGGAGCGCACCGACGTCACTGCGGTTCCGGCCATGGGTGTGGTTGGCGAAACGATGGTGGCGTTGGTGTTGGCAGCCGAGGCGCAACGCAAGTTTGGCGGCGACTCGTTGGCCGAATTCGTGCGGAACGCGAAGTCATTCGCCGATGGACTCTGACCGCCGCCACATCGTGTTGATCGGCATGATGGGCTCCGGAAAGTCGACAATCGGCCGTGCCTACGCCGAGCGCATCGATCGGCCGTTCTTCGACACCGATCAGATGGTAGAAGCAAAGGCCAAGCGAGCCGTCCGCGAGATCTTCGCCACCGACGGCGAGCCGGTGTTTCGAGCTCTGGAAACTGAAGTCCTGATCGACGCGTTGCAGCGGCACACGCCAGCCGTGATCGCTGCTGCGGGCGGTGCCGTACTCGCAGCCGAGAATCGCGCGGCCATGCAGGTAGCGGCACGCGTGGTGTGGCTCCGCGCCACGCCCGCAACCCTTGCGCACCGGGTTGGCCATCGAGCGTCTCGCGGCCATCGTCCGCTGATCGATGAGAACCCGCTGGCTCGCATCACCCAACTGGTGCACGATCGCCAGGCGTTGTACATCGAAACGGCCGACGTCATCATCGATGTCGATCAGCTCAACAAGCCCAACGTGCTCGACGCCATCGACGTGGTGCTGGCATGAAGCGCGTCACCGTTGCCTTGGCCGCTCGTTCCTACGAAGTCGTGGTTGGTTCCGGAGCAATTTCCGCTCTGAGTTCATTGATCCCGCCTGGAGCGAAACGCGTCGCGATCGTCACGCAGTCATCCGTACCTTTTAGTGTCGTTCCGGGATGCGAGCACAAGGTCTTCACCATCGGTGTTGGCGAACAACACAAAACGCTGGGCACCATTGAGACGCTCTGCCGCGACTTCGCGTCGTGGGGGATGAACCGGGCCGACTGTGTCGTTTCGGTCGGCGGTGGCATGGTGACCGACGTCGCTGGATTTGCCGCGGCGTCGTACATGCGCGGTATCCCGGTCGTTCATGTTGCAACGACCTTGCTCGCCATGATCGATGCCGCCATCGGTGGCAAGACGGGCGTGAATCTGCCCGAGGGCAAGAACATGGTCGGCGCGTTTTGGCAGCCCCACGGCGTCATCTGCGATCTGTCGACGCTCGACACGTTGCCGGAACGCGAGCGTCTGTGCGGCTTCGGCGAGATGGCGAAGTACCACTTTCTCACCGGCGACGACCTCCTCGCCCTCACCCTCGAAGACCGCATCGCCCGTTGCGTGCAGATCAAAGCCGAGGTCGTCGGACTGGATGAACGCGAATCGATCTCATCAGATAACAAGCGAGGCCGGGCCTTGCTCAACTATGGCCACACCCTTGCTCATGCGCTCGAAATTGCGACGGACCACGCGCTGCTGCACGGCGAGGCCGTTGCCATCGGCCTGGTCTATGCGGCCCGTCTGGCGGTGGTGATGGACCGGGTCTCGGCCGAGGTGGTCGATCACCATTTGCATGTGCTGGGGGAGTACGGCCTCGACGGTCGCCTGCCCGCAGGCCTGACCGACGACGCGTTGTTGGCCCTGATGGCGCGGGACAAGAAAGCCATTGACGGATTGACGTTCATTCTCGATGGTCCGACCGGAATCGAAGTGGTGGCCGGCGTTCCCGTTGCCGCCGTCAAAGAAGCACTGGGGGAGATGCGACGTGTCTGATCAACCAATCGTGCTGCTGCTGCACGGCCCGAATCTGAACCTTCTTGGTCAGCGCGAGCCCGAGGTCTACGGTCACGCCACCGAAGCCGACTACATCGCTACCGCCACAACGGTAGCCGCCGGCTTCGGACTGGCGGTAGAGGCGTTTCAGTCGAACCACGAAGGCGCCATTGTGGATGCCATTCACGCGGCCCGGGGCCGATGCGCAGCCATCGTCATCAACCCGGGGGCGTTCACCCACTACGCCTGGTCGATCCACGATGCACTTGCCGCGTTCGCCGGACCTATCATCGAAGTCCACATTTCCAACCCCAACGCCCGTGAACCCTGGCGCCATACCAGCGTGGTTTCCCCCGTCGCCAAGGGGACCATCGTCGGCCTCGGCATGCACGGCTATGAGCTCGCCATCACCGCCGTCGCCCGCTTGATTGCTTCCTAGTCGCCTCCTCGTCAGTAGCGAATCTGACCGGTGGGGGTGTTCTCCGGTACCCTCAAGGGCTGCTTCCCACGACGACGAGGTCTTTCCATGCCCCAAATCAGCACCAACGACATCAAGAACGGCATCACTTTGGAGCTCGACAACGGGCTTTTCACGGTCGTTGATTTCCAGCATGTGAAACCCGGCAAGGGCGGCGCGTTCGTGCGCACCAAGCTCAAGAATTCTCGCACCGGCGCCGTCATCGACCGCACCTTTAACGCCGGTATCAAGGTGGAGCAGGCCATCGTCGACAAGCGTGACTACCAGTTCCTCTACAAAGACGGCGAGGAGTATGTGTTCATGGACGTGGATACCTACGACCAGATGAACGTCGACCCGACCAAGTTGGGTGACGCCGAGAATTACATGGTCGAGCAGTCCATCGCCATGATCGCGATGTTCAACAATGAGATCGTCTACGTCGAAATCCCCGCCTCGGTCGAACTGCACATTGCCGACACCGAGCCCGGTATTCAGGGTGACCGGGTGTCAGGTGCCCGCAAGCCGGCGACCCTCGAGACCGGCCTTGTGCTGCAGGTGCCGCTCTTCGTCAACCCGGGTGACAAGATCAAGGTCGACACCCGCTCGGGCGACTACATCACCCGCGTCTGATGGCTGATCGCCCCGAGCGAACCGATCGTGAAGATCGCCGCTCCGAGTCGCGCGAACGCGCTCTCACGCTCTTGTATGAGGCCGAGGCCAAGACCCAATCGGGTGAGGCCACGCTTGAGGCGCTACCCGTTGCGGCTGATGACATGGCTACCAAGCTGGTGCAGGGCGTCGACGCACACCGGGAACAGATTGATGCGCTGATCCGCAAGTATTCGCGCACCTGGACGTTGGAGCGCATGCCGGTGATCGACCGGAGCGTGTTGCGCATCGCTATCTTCGAGCTGTTGGCCTCGCCTGATGTACCGACGGCTGTCATCCTGGACGAGGCGGTGGAGTTGGCGAAATCGTACGGCACCGATGATTCAGGCAAGTTCGTGAACGGCATGTTGTCGAGCATCGTGGCCAACGTTCGCCCATGACGCAGCGCACTATTCTGTTCGATCTGGACGGCACGCTGTCAGACTCTGCGCCGGGCATCATGGCGTCCATCGAGTACGCGTTCGAGGAGATGGGCCTGCCCTTTCCGGGTCGCCGGGATGACCTACTTGGTCCACCGCTCAAGGACATCTTCTCGATGCTGCACGTGCCTGACGACCTGCTCGATGGCGCCGTCAAGCTCTACCGCATTCGGTACGGCACGATCGGCAAATTCGAAAACACCGTCTACGAGGGCATTCCCGAGTTGCTCCGCGGCCTGGTCGAGAACGGTGATCGGTTGGCGCTGGCGACATCGAAGCCAGATGTCTACGCGGTACAGATCCTCGAGCACTTTGGGCTCGCCCACCACTTCACCTTCATTGGTGGGGCCACGCTCGACGGCACTCGCGGCCCCAAGGCCGGTGTGGTGGCGCACACGCTTGCGAACCTTGGCGACATTGATCTGTCGAGCACCGTGATGATCGGCGATCGCTTGCACGACGTACACGGCGCGGCCGAAAACGGCCTGGAGACGATCGGCGTGTTGTGGGGCTACGGCGATCACGCCGAACTCACCGAGGCCGGCGCCAAGATGCTGGTGGAAACCCCCGCCGAGCTTGCCGACATCCTTCTCGGCTAGTTGTCTCGCAATCGATAACGACATCTTCCTCGACACATCGCTCGTTTTGTCTACTCACGGATGCGGGCGGCCGCTAGCGTTACCTCGTTACGAAAGGGCTGTATCAGCGCATGACGTTCGTACTCTCTGAGTCGAGCGAATATCGAACCGGGAGAAGCCGATGCTGATTGACGTACGTATGCCCCGACCGCACGAGCTAGTCGGCAGTCTCACGACCGGCTTGCAGGTTCACACGGCCATCATGTTCTACGGCACGGGTGGGTCGTTCACGATGCGCATCGTGGATGGTAACGGGGCGGTCCTGGCCAGTCAGTCGGCGTCGGGTGCGGGGTCGGGCGAGTTCGGCGGGCCGCTCGATGTGGTGCTGACCCTGCCGGCAATTCCATCCACAATCGATGGCACGTTCGAGATCCTCGCCGGTCTGGGCGGATCGGGTTCGCCCATCGTTTCCGTTCCGATTCAGTTCGGTGCCGCCATCTCTGATCAGTACATGAGCTTTGTACTGCATACGGTGCAGCCGGGCGAGTCGCTGTTTGCCATAGCCGAGCTGGAGTATCAGTACGGCGGCGGTGGAGCCCTGTGGAATCAGATCTACCTGGCGAACCGCCATCAGCTTACCGATCCCAATCTCATCTACCCCGGCCAAGTGCTACTCGTTCCCCTCACGACGGCCACTCAGTACGATCACGGCTAGCAGACCAACTCACCCGGCACGGCGACGCCGAGGCACGCCGGCTCTCGGTAAGGGGTCTTGTAGTTGGATTATCGCCAACGTTTTGAGGCAGTCCCCCAAACGATGCGATGTCTCATCCGGCGAGGACAAGGGGTGGCGGATGAGTTGGGCGACTTCCGTCGGGTTTGACGACGGTGAGGGCTCGACTTTCGGGGTCAAGACTGAGGAGCCACCCACCTTCGTGCGCAAGGTGATGGTGTCGGCTGCAGAGCGGTAAGAGATTGCCGATGTCGGTGCGACCGCCATGTCGCCAATAGCGAACGTGGTGTGGCGTGCAGTGCTCGAAGGCGACACCACATCCGCTGATGGCGCAGGTCTGGTAGAGCACTCGAAGCGCTCGTCGCTGATGTGGTGTGGCCAGCCGCTGCGAACGACCGAGGTCAAGCAGCACGCCGTTCGCACCAAGCACGGCGGGGATGATGTTGGCGAAGCAGGCCATTCGGCGAATGGTCTCAACGGGCAGTGCGACGCCCCCGTCCGCTTCAACTCTGGTCTGCGCGTGGGTTCCGTTGAGCAGCGTCTCGAGATCAATGACAACGATCAGATCGGGCCGACCCGACCCAGAACCGGTGCCCTCGGCGAGTTGTACCAACGCCAGCGCGCGTAGGTGGTCATTCTTTCGTTCATCCAGCGGGCAGGTGTCTGGCACCCGATCGTGAAACAGCGCTTCAGCGGCGTTGCGGATACGGCCAACCAACCGGGCGCCGGTCTCCGGATCAAACTCGCCACGGATACAAACCATACCGCTTTCAGGGTCGGTCCAATAGCGCAGGTACGTATTGCGCCGCTGCCGTTCGAGTAGGCCGATACCGTCGTCGGTCGAGAGTTCCCGCGCCCGTCGCTGCAGCGTCTTCGTCAACTGCTCGGGAGTGGTTCGAGTTGCTGTTGCCGCGATCCATGCAGCTTCGGCAGCGAGCTTGTCGCGATCAGCAGGCTCCATCCGTGACAGGGTTTGAGCAACGGCGTCGACGTGATCGGCGCCAATGGAACCGCTGGCCAACGCATCGGCGAGCGCGGGCATGCGAGTCGCAGCGTCGGCCCGCTTCTGTGCCGTCTGCGCCTGGCGCTTGGAGCCGTGGGAGGTTGTGATGATGGTTTGGTTGGTGTCGACCGTGACGTGCTGATCAAGCCGTGCAATGGCGCGTAACCGGACGCTCTCAATGAAGGCGGCACTTCTCGCGCAGTCGCGCAGCGTCTGTTCAAGCGCGGCCGGTTCGGCTACGTCGAGCGTGATGCCAGCGGTAACGACCTGGGCGAATACTCGCACGATTTCTGCTGTTCCTTGACTCATGACACCACCTTCCTTCAACACGCGAACGCACCTCAGAGAGATGCTCGAGAACCTGTTCGCCGGGGAAGACGGCACTACGAACACTAGTTCAGGGCACGAAGAATCGCAAGCAATCCAACACTTCTTGACAATTCAAATCGACCCTTCAGGTTCGATCCGCGAAGAACGCTTCGTGCTCCCGAAGGTACGCACTGTCAGCCAGATAGATCTGGTCGTGCCCGTCGGCGATGTGCCGCGTGAACGTGGCATGGCCGTCGCTCGCGAGTGACCGCATCGTCTCGACCAGAAGGCCGAGTCGATTCTGCGCAGCAACAACAACGCCCAAGATGTCGTCGGCGCCGTACGCATCGCAGAACAGCCGTAGACGGCAACGCTGCTCCGCTGGAGTGCCAAATCCATCGGAGTTCGAGGGTGCCGAGAGCGGGGCCCAGCGATACGCCGCGTAGCCAACGTCCCAGAGTCGAGGTCCGGGATGAGCGATGTCGAAATCGAACACGCCCGTCACCCTGCCGTGATTCATCACGCAGTTGTACGGCGCGAAATCGCCGTGACACATCACCTCGGTCGGGTGCTGAGGCGACAGGAACCAGAGGTCACCCGGGCGTGGGTCGAAACCGACCGTGGCGTCGTGAAGTCGCCGAAGCAGTTGCGCAGCGCTCGTCAAAGCGTCCTCCGTCCGAAAGGCATCGGGCAACGGATAGTTGGTGGTCTCGCCCTTTAGAAATGTCAGCGTTTCCGCGCCAGCAGCAACGTCGACGTCGATGACTTCGGGGCCCTCTAAGAAGCCGTTGGCGCGGACGTGACGAAGCAGCCGATGAACCGAAGCGGAGTGCGGTCCGATCGGCCGAATCACGTGGGGACCGACCCGCTTCACGGTGTGCATTCCTCCCTCGAGCAGCTCGTCTTGGATGTCTGCCGGGCGGTCATCCATGCCGCACGTCAGGAATCTCCTCGGCGGAGTTGGTCGATTTGGCGGCGGTCTCGTTTGGTGGGGCGGCCGGCGCCGCGGTCTCGGTGGAGAATTCCGACGTCTAGGCGTTCGACGGGTGGGCTGTGATCGATGAGACATTCGGCGGCGCGCGGCGCGCCCACCCGTTTGTTGATCAACTCGATCACTTCGACGATGCGTTGGCGTTGCGCGATTCGAGCTTCGACACGGTCTCCCACCTTCACTGTGTATGCCGACTTGGCCGGTACGCCGTTCACCAGCACGCGACCAGTACGGCAAAGGTCAGTTGCCGCTGAACGAGTAGGGGTCAGCCGCACCGACCACAGCCAAATGTCGAGCCTCACCGCTTCCATCCGCCAAGAGTTACACGTTTCTCGGGTTGACGACTGCGGATTGGACATCGGGCCAGACGGTTCCGCGTGACCGTGGATCTGTGCCTCCAGGTGAAATCCCACCCGACCGGCTCCCGCGGGTTCGCTACTCTCAGAGGATGAGGGTTCGCAAGGCGACGGCGGACGATGTCGACGGATGCATCGAGGTTCTTCGTCTGCTACCGGAGCACTTCACAACCTCAGCCCACACCGAGGCCCGAGCGACGCTCGGATCCAGCTCAAACGTGGCCATGGTCGGAGAACGGGACGGGCAGATAGTGGCTTTCGTCAACGCGGAGCGGCGTTACCCGCACGCGGCCGAAATCAGCCATGCCGCCGTTCATCCGGCGTTACGGCACCAAGGCCTCGGAACCGTTCTACTCGAAGCCCTATTCGACGTGCTGGCGTCTCGCGACGTGTCTGTGGTCGAGGTAAAGACGTTGGATGCGTCCTCCAATTACGAGCCATACGAAGCGACTAGGAGGTTCTGGGAAGGTCGAGGATTCGCACAGATTGATTGCATCGATCCGCTACCTGGATGGGATGCCGGCAATCCATGCGCCATCTACGTGAAATCGCTTCATGGTCGATAGTCTCAGCATTCCTTCCTTGAACGCTGGTCTTGCAGAGCCCTCGGATCTTGCTTCCAGGCCTCGCCGAAATCGCTGCGGGCGTAGGATTTGGGGGTGAGCACAACGAGCGACCGCGCATCGGCTCAGAGCTTCTCGTCAATCCCTGAGGTATCGTTGGTCGATCTCGCGGCCGATCGAGAGTTGAATGCCTCGCGACTCACCACGATCTGTCACGAGGTGGGTTTCTTCTACCTGGTTGATCACGGTATCGAGCAGGAGTTCTTCGACCGATACTTCTCGCTGATGGCATCATTCTTTGCGTTACCCGAAGCAGTGAAGGCCACGATTGACAAGCGTCAGTCACCGCACTTTCGCGGTTGGGAACGCGTCGGTGCCGAGCTCACCAACAACCGACCCGACTATCGCGAACAGCTCGACATATCGACCGAGAACCCCGCCTACGGACTTGATGTCGATCCGCCGTATCTGCGACTTGACGGGCCGAATCAATGGCTGCCTGATGAGATCCTCCTCGGGTTCCACGCCATCGTGGATCAGTTCTTCGAACGGTTGGGTGGCGTGGCGAACCAGCTGATGGCAGCGATGTCGCTCGGTCTCGGGCTGGGTGAACATCACCTCCGGGATCTGTTCGGTGAGCGGCCGCTATCGTTCGCCAAGCTCATCAGCTATCCGCCCACGCCCGACGGCGAAGCTGGCGTGAACGCGCACCATGACGCTGGCTTTCTCACGCTGCTCGTGCAGCATGACGTCGGTGGATTGCAGGCCAAGAATCCGCTGGGGAAGTGGATCGACGTGACGCCTCGGCCCGGCGCACTCGTGGTCAACCTCGGCGAGATGCTGCAAGCCATCACCGGCAACTATTTTGTGGCCACGACCCATCGGGTTGTCGCCCGGGAGGCTCGACTGTCGTCGGGTTACTTCCATGGCCCCGACCTGCGCACCAGTCTTGACCCCCTCCCGCTCGACCCATCCTTCGCCGCGGCCGTCGCCGCCAGCCCTCGCCACGCGGCGGCCGGTTTCATGTCGAAACGCAACGAGTTGCTCGACGGGGCTGCCGTCACCGCCAGCACCACCGCTCCCGTCTACGGCCAACAACTGTGGAACTACTACGTCCGCAGCTACCCCGACAACGTTCGCGCCCACTACCCGGACCTGGTCGCCTAGCCGATCAACTCGGATTGGGGGTGTCCAGTTCCTAAGGCGTGGTGACCGCGATTGGGTCGCCGCGCGTGGAGTCGACCAGGACGCGGTCGGCGAGCGGAGAGGCAAGGGTTGCTGAGACAGTTCGCTTGAAGCCGCCCGCAGCGCACTCTTCCACCTGGCCCGTGCCCCGACGCGTTGTCGTAACGCTGAGACCGACCACGTTGGAGCGCTCTTCGAGTACAGCGGCATAGTCAGCCGTGCAAGGTCCTTGACCTTCGGCCGCCCCGGTGAAGGCGACCGTCAGTGTTTGACCGTCGATTGACAACGTGGCCGACCCGCCGCCCGGTATTCCTGCCGTACCCGAAGTTGAGTGATCTCGAAGTGGCGCGAAGAAAAACTTGGGATGAACTGCCGCCACGGCCACAGCAGTCGCTCCGTCGAACTGAAAGATCCAAGCAGGTAGATCCTTCTGACCGCGGTCGGTGGCGAACGTCGACGTTCCGAGAGTCACGCCCGTGGCTTGGAGAGCCTCCGTGCTCTCATCCCCGTTCCGCTGCACATCGATCAACGTCCGAAACGCGCTTGCGGGGTCAATGAGCTGATAGCCGGCGGCAGTGTCAGGCGCCGTCGGGTAGCTGGCCGGTGGTGTGGCGCCTCCGTAGGACAATGCGATCTTCTCGCTGTCATTCACGAATCCATTCTCGGACCAGTGCAGTGGTCCTGAAAGCAACACGATCGGCCGAGGCTGGGCGGCGACGGGAAATCCTTCCCAGCGATGCAACCCTGCGTTGCTTGGTGACGTTACGGGCGGTGCTAGTGGATCGACGCTTTGCGATTCCGCGGTCGAGGCCGGCGAGCCGTTTTGTGCAGGAGCGCCGGCAATGTGGGTGCTGCCACAGGCTGAAAGCAGCATGGTGATGGTCACAACGACCAACGCTCGCGTCGTCGACCAATGCATGTTCGGAAGTTTCACACGCCTCCTCCTCAGACGTAAACGGTTCCTTCTCAGTTGTTCGAGAAATTGCTCCACAGTCTTTTGACGTCTCGCCTTATAGATGTGGTTCCCGGGGAGGATTGGGATCGCGCGCCCGGCGGCGCGATACAGTGCGAGTTCGACCGTGAAGTCAGTCCCGTGAGGCTGGCACGGAAGGAGAGGGATGCCTGATTCTGGTGTTTCTGCGGCGAATTTCGCCCGGAACGAAGTGCTTTCAGCCGCTGATGTTGGCCGAGCCGCCGCTCGTATCGCCCACGAAATTGCCGAGAAGAACCGTGGTCTCGATGGCCTTGTGCTGGTCGGCATTCAACGCGGTGGCGTGTGGATGGCCGACATGATCGCGGATGCGATCGAACGCAACGAAGGTGTGCGCGTGCCGCACGGCATGATCGACGTCTCGATGTATCGGGACGACATCGGCCTCCGACCGGTCCTTCCCACCTCGGCCAGCAGTGTGCCCGCCATCGATGGCAAGACCGTCATCCTCTGCGACGACGTGCTGTTCACCGGCCGCACCATCCGCGCCGCGCTCGACTCGCTCAACGACTACGGACGAGCCCGCGCCGTGCAACTTGCGGTCATGGTCGACCGTGGGCATCGAGAGCTTCCAATCCGGCCCGACTACGTCGGGAAGAATCTTCCTACATCACGAGATGAGCGAGTGAGTGCAGGCGTTGACGGTGTCGTGATCGAGAAGCCGTTATGAGCGTCCGCCACCTCCGCTCGATCGATGAACTCACGGCCGAGGGTATCCGCTCGCTGCTCGATCTCACCGATCACATGGCCGAGATCAACGCCCGCCCCATCCCCAAGGTCCCGGCCCTGCGAGGCAAGACCGTCACGCATCTCTTCTTCGAGGATTCCACTCGTACCCGGCTGAGTTTCGAGGCGGCGGCCAAACGGTTGTCGGCCGACGTGATGACGTTCAGCGTGTCCACGTCCAGCGTGAAGAAGGGCGAGAGCCTGCGTGACACGGTCGAGACGATCGAGGCCATGGGTATCGATGCCATCGTGGTCCGCCACGGCTCGTCGGGTGTGCCGTGGCAACTGGCCGAATGGACCGACGCGTCCATCGTGAACGCGGGCGACGGCTGGCATCAACACCCCACGCAAGCCTTGCTCGATGCCTACACGATTCGCCAGCACGCCAACAAGCCGTTCGAGGACATGAACATCGCCATCATCGGCGACATCAAGCACAGTCGCGTGGCCCGCTCCAACGTCGACGCCTTCACCAAACTCGGCGCTCGCGTGACCCTGGTAGGGCCGCCCACATTGATGCCACCTTCACTTGTTGGTTGGCCTGTCGATGTGTCGTACTCGCTCGACGATGTGGTGGCCACCACCGATGTTGCCTACTGCCTACGCATGCAGCTCGAACGCCAAGACCAGGCGCTGGTGCCTTCACTACGCGAGTACGCAACCGTGTGGGGGCTCACTCCTGAACGAGCCGATCGCCTGCCCGAAGGAGCGCTGATCATGCATCCGGGCCCAATGAACCGCGGCGTAGAAATCTCGCCAGAAGTGGCCGATCGACCCAACTCGGTCATCCTCGACCAAGTCCACAACGGAGTCGCCGTCCGCATGGCCGTCCTGTACTGGCTGCTCGGCAGCGGCGTATCTCTCGGAGGAGAAGCATGACTGATCTTGTTATCAAGGGCGGTCGGGTTATCGACGCGTCCGGCTCACGGATGGCCGATGTCGCCATCGAGAACGGTGTGATCGTTGCGGTCGGTTCTGATTTGAGCGGGAAGCGCACGCTCGATGCCGCTGGTTGTGTGGTGTCGCCCGGACTGGTTGATCTCCACACGCATCTGCGCGAGCCGGGCAAGGAAGAGGCCGAGACCATCGAGACCGGCTCACGGGCGGCGGCCCTGGGTGGATACACCGCGGTGCTGGCCATGCCGAACACCACGCCAGCCATCGACTCGGCCGCGGTCGTGCGTGAAGTGCAACACCTCGGTCGGGCTGCTCGTCTGGCCGATGTGTACGTCTCGGGCGCCATCACTGTCGGGCGAAAGGGCGAGCAGCTTGCGCCCATGGCCGAGATGGCCGCACTTGGGGTCCGCATGTTTACCGACGACGGCACCGGTGTGCAGGACACCCGCCTCATGCGCCGGGCCATGGAGTACGCAAAGGGCCTCGGCGTCATCTTGTCGCAGCATTGCGAGGACGATGCGCTGGCCGGCGGGGGAGCGATGCATGAGGGCGAATGGTCGAGTCGCCTCGGCCTGTCCGGCCAGCCGCACGAGGCGGAAGAAGTGATGGTCATGCGTGACCTCGCGCTCGCCCGGCTCACCGGCGCGCGCATCCACTTCCAGCACCTGTCGACGGCTCGTTCGGTGCAGATGGTGCATGACGCCCGCGCCGAGGGGCTGTTGGTTTCGGCTGAGGCAACGCCGCATCACTTCACCCTCACCCATGCCGCCTGCGCGTCGTTCGATTCGGTCTATCGGGTCAATCCGCCGCTGCGTACCGATGCTGACGTGGCCGCCGTGAAGGCTGGTTTGCGTCGTGGTTGGCTCGATTGCATAGCGACTGACCACGCACCGCACGCGGTTGATCAGAAGGAAAAGCCGTTCGCCGAGGCGCCTCCCGGCATGCTCGGGTTGGAGACGGCGCTGGCCCTCGCGCTCACCGAACTCGACATGCCGATCGAGAAGGTGTTGGCGCTCATGAGCTGGCAGCCGGCGGCCATTGGCGGCATGGGCGATACCCACGGTGCCATCGATGTCGGCCGGGCCGCCAACCTGTGCGTGATCGACCCGCTGGCTACTTGGGTTGTTGACCGCACCAAGCTGGCCAGCCGCTCCACCAACACCCCATTCGAAGGCCGCACCCTTCGAGGTCGCGTCCGCCACACCATCTTCCACGGCGACCCCGTCGTGATCGACGCCATCGCTCAACGCTGAGCAACAACCAACGAACCGTGAAGCGGGTCCCGAGAGGCTCGCACGGAAGGAACCACACAATGAATGAATATGCATACGGACGCATGACTATGCAAGGCTGGGCGGCATGATCCGCGAGGCACTGTTGGTCCTGTCCGATGGTGAAGTGTTCGAGGGTGAAGCCATCGGTGCCGAGATGCCGGTTGCCACAGGCGAGGTCGTGTTCAACACGGTGCTCACCGGCTATCAGGAGGTCATCACCGACCCCAGCTATGCCGGGCAGATCATCACGTTCACCACGCCCCACATCGGCAACTATGGCGTGAACCTGACCGACTTCGAGTCCCGGCGCATCTTTTGCCGCGGCGTGATCATGCGGGAGATGGCCCGTCGCCGCAGCAACTGGCGGGCACAGGCCGATCTCAAGGACATGCTGATCGCCTACGGCATTCCGGGCATAGCTGGTATCGACACCCGCCGCCTCACCCGCCACATCCGCGACACCGGCGCTATGCCTGGCGCGTTCGGCACGGCCGACGAAGCTACTCTGCGGGCCGCAGCGCTGGCCGAACCGGGCACCGATGGCGTCGACCTCGTCGCCCAGGTCACCACGCCGCAACCCTACGCGCTCGGAGCCGAAGGCGGCCTACGCGTGGTGGCGTACGACTTCGGAATCAAGCACACGATCCTGCGTCACCTCGCAGGGATAGCGCGGGTGGAAGTGGTGCCAGCGCACACCACGGCCGCCGCGGTTCTGGCCCGAAAGCCAGACGGTGTCTTTCTCTCCAATGGCCCGGGCGACCCCGCGATGTCCCCGTACGCCGTGATGCCATCCGCGAACTGGTGGACGCTGGCATGCCGACCTTCGGTATCTGCCTCGGTCATCAGTTGCTCAGCCGAGCGCTGGGCGGCGACACGTTCAAGCTCCCGTTCGGTCATCACGGAGGCAACCACCCCGTGCAACAGGTGTCGTCCGGCAAGGTGGAAATCACCAGCCAGAACCACAACTTCTGCGTCGCCCCCGACTCGATCGGTAGCCGAGCCGACGTCACGCACATCAACCTGAACGACAACACCAACGAGGGCCTGCGCGTGCGTGGTGCCAATGCCTTCAGCGTGCAATACCACCCGGAAGCCGGTCCCGGTCCGCACGACAGTCAGTACTTGTTCGACCAGTTCGCCGCGCTGATGGCGTCCACCAAAGGTCAGAGCGGATTTACTCGTGGCAGCATGACGGGTTACGAGACCCCAGGCCTGCCCATTATCGAGCGGGGAGTGGCGGGCTGATGCCGAAGAGAACAGATATTCAGTCGATTCTGATCATCGGCTCGGGGCCGATCGTGATCGGACAGGCGTGCGAGTTTGACTACTCGGGCACGCAGGCGTGCCGGGTGTTGAAGGAGGAGGGCTACCGCGTCATTCTGGCCAACAGCAATCCGGCCACCATCATGACCGACCCTGATTTCGCCCATCGCACCTACATCGAACCGCTCACGGTCGAGGTGCTGGCCAAGATCATCGAACGCGAGAAGCCCGACGCTGTCCTGCCAACCCTGGGCGGTCAGACCGGTTTGAATTTGGCGATGGAGCTGTTCCACGCCGGTCTGGTTGGTGTGCCCGGCACGCCCGAGTTGATCGGCGCCAACGCAGAGTCGATCGAGACGGCGGAGAACCGCGAGAAGTTCAAGCAGGCCATGATCGAAATCGGCCTCGACGTGCCTGCTAGCGGAACCGCGCACAACATGGAAGAAGCTATGGAAGTGGTGGCGCGGATCGGTCTGCCCATCATCATCCGCCCCGCCTACATTCTGGGCGGTCGTGGCACCGGCATGGCCACCACCATGGAGGAGTTCGTGAAGGCCGCGGCCCACGGTCTCGATGCCAGCCCGGTGAGCGAGATTCTGATCGAGACGTCTATCGCCGGTTGGAAAGAATACGAGCTCGAAGTGATGCGTGACCGCAACGACAACTGCGTGATCGTTTGCTCGATCGAGAATTTCGATCCGATGGGTGTGCATACGGGGGACTCCATCACGGTCGCGCCGGCGCAAACGCTCACCGATGTCGAGTACCAGAAGATGCGTGACGCGGCGTTCGCCTGCCTCCGTCGCGTCGGCGTGGAGACCGGTGGATCGAACGTGCAGTTCGCGCTCAATCCCGAAAACGGTCACATGGTTGTCATCGAAATGAACCCTCGTGTGTCCCGATCCAGCGCACTGGCCAGTAAGGCCACCGGATTCCCGATCGCCAAAATCGCGGCGCGCCTCGCCGTTGGCTACACCCTCGATGAAATCCCGAACGACATCACAAAGATGACGCCGGCCAGCTTCGAGCCGAGTATCGACTACGTCGTCACCAAGATCCCGCGCTGGGCCTTTGAGAAGCTTCCCGGCACCAGCGGCATTCTCGGCACGCAGATGCAGTCGGTAGGTGAGGCGATGGCCATCGGCCGCACCTTCCCCGAGAGCTTTCAGAAGGGCCTACGCTCGCTCGAAAACGGTCGCTTGGGTCTGAACTGTGACCCGGCCGAGAAACAATACGACGCGCTCGACGACGCCGAACTACTGCGGCTCTGCAACGTGCCCACACCAGAGCGCCCCTTCCATCTTGGCGAGGCGTTGCGTCGTGGTATGAGCGTCGACACCATCAACGCCGCCACCAAGGTTGACGTGTGGTTCCTCGATCAAATGTCGATGATCACCGAGGAACGGGTGCACCTCGAAACGATTGGCTTCAGCGCGATGACCAAGCGTGATTGGAAGCGGGCCAAGCGTCTCGGCTTCAGCGATCCGCAGCTCGGCTACCTGTTCGGCGTGGACGAGCTTGAGGTCCGCAAGGCACGTCTCGATGCAGGCGTGATGGCCACGTTCAAGACCGTCGACACCTGCGCAGCAGAGTTCGATGCCAAGACGCCGTATCACTACTCCACCTACGAGGACACCGACGAGGTGCAGCCGAGCGACGGTAAGAAGGTGATCATCCTCGGTAGTGGGCCAAACCGTATCGGGCAGGGGATCGAGTTCGACTACTGCTGTGTGCACGCCTCGTTCGCGCTGCGTGACGCTGGCTATGAGACCATCATGATCAACTGCAACCCCGAAACAGTTTCCACCGACTACGACACGTCGAGCCGTCTCTACTTCGAGCCGCTCACCCGTGAGGACGTGCTCAACGTCATTGAAGCCGAGAACCCCATCGGCATCGTGGTTTCCCTTGGTGGACAGACCCCGCTCAAGCTGGCCGGTCTCCTTCCGCAGCACCTGATCGTCGGCACCAGTCCCGAGTCGATCGACAGGGCCGAGGATCGCGAGTTGTGGAACGTGCTCTGCAACGAACTCAACATCCCGCAGCCGCCTGGCGGCACGGCGGTCACGGTGGAGGAAGCACTGGCCATCACGGCTCAGATCGGATTCCCCGTTCTGGTGCGTCCGAGCTACGTGCTCGGTGGGCGTGGCATGCGCATCGTGAACGATCGAGACGAGCTCGTCGCAGCGATGAACGAGCTGATCGGTTTCGGCACGCTGGGCAAGGAAGGCGGTCTGTCGGCCGAGCGACCCGTGCTGATCGACCGCTTCCTGGAAGACGCCACCGAGGTGGACGTTGATGCGCTCAGAGACGCCACCGGTGAAGTGGTCATCGGTGGTGTCATGGAGCACGTGGAGGAAGCGGGCGTGCACTCCGGTGACTCAGCCTGCGCTATCCCGCCGCCCACGCTGCAGCCCTGGGTGATCGAAGTCATCGAGCACTACGCCACCTCTATCGCCCACGCCCTTGACGTGAAAGGCCTCATCAACATCCAGTTCGCGGTGCGAGGCAATCAGGTGAACGTAATCGAAGCGAACCCGCGCGCCAGTCGCACCGTTCCGTTTGTTGCAAAGGCAACCGGTGTCCCGCTGGCGAAGATAGCAAGCCGGATTATGCTCGGTGCCACGCTTCAGCAACTGCGTGACGAGGGCCTGTTGAGGCCACCGGTCACGGGTCACACGTCGGTGAAAGAAGCGGTGCTTCCCTTCAACCGCTTCCCCGAAGTGGACCCTGCGCTGGGGCCCGAGATGCGATCAACCGGCGAAGTGATGGGTATCGGCACCACTTTCGGTTTGGCCTTCGCCAAGTCGCAGGCTGCGTCGTACAGCGCGCTGCCGACCGACGGCTCGCTGTTCATCTCTCTGAAGGATCGGGACAAGCCCGCGGGCATCATCGTGGCCAAACGTTTCCGTGAGCGCGGTCTGAAGATCATCGCCACCAAGGGAACGGCTGCATACTTGGCCCGCTTCGGGTTCGACGTTGACCGCACGCTGTCGAAGCTGTCCGACAACGAAGGAACGAGCGCCATTGACCTGATCGCGAGCGGGGAAATCACGTTCATCGTCAACACCCCGACCGGCAGGGGTGGACGAACGGACGGCAGCCACATCCGCACCGCAGCGGTCGTCCACCGCGTGAGTTGCGTCACCACCGTCGAAGCCGCTCTCGCCGCCGCGCAAGGAATGGCCGAAGCCGCCGCCACCCCCATGACAGTCCGATCCCTGCAGGAGTTTCACGGTCTGGCGGTTGAGGTATGAGGGGTGGGCGGCGACCGAGAGGGTTTGCGGAGGTGAGTCCGCAAACGCGTGTTGGCGACGTCACGTTCGCCAACCCAATCATGGTTGCGTCGGGCGTGGCCGGGCACGGAACGGAACTAGCGTCGTACGTCGACATGGCCCACTTGGGCGCCATCGTGGTCAAGTCGCTTTCATCGTTCGAATGGAAGGGCAACCCGGCACCCCGACTTCACCCGGTCACCGCAGGCATGTTGAACGCCGTCGGACTGCAAGGCCCCGGGATCGTTCGCTGGAAGGCAGAGGAGTTACCCGACCTGCTCGCCACTGGTGCCAAAGTTGTGGTGAGTATTTGGGGTCGCTCGTTCGAGGAGTACGCCGAAGCAGCGGCGATGCTGGCCGACCTTCCCGAACAGGTCGTTGCCGTTGAGGTGAATCTCTCCTGTCCCAACCTCAAGGGCAAGGGCATGTTCGCCCAGTCCGCCGACTTGGCAGCCGAGGCCATCGCCATCACCGCCGCCTGCAACCGACCACGATGGGCCAAGTTGACCGCGGCTGTCACTGATCTGGTTGCGATTGCAACCAGCGTGCGAGATGCTGGCGCGGCAGCGGTCACGCTCATCAACACCGTTCCGGGCCTTGCCCTCGACATCGAGACCCGCAGACCGCGACTCGGCAACGGCCCTGGCGGCCTGTCGGGCCCGGCTATCCACCCGGTCGCCGTGAAGGCAGTCTGGGACGTACATGCCGCTCTGCCAGAGCTGCCGATTGTGGGCGTCGGGGGAGTGGCGAGCGCCAACGATGTGGTGGAGCTCATGCTGGCGGGGGCGTCTGCGGTTCAGATAGGCACAGCGGTCTTCGCCTCACCCAAGGTGCCAGGCATCATTCTGCGAGACTTCGCAACCTGGTGCGACCGACATCACGTAACCTCGGTAGACCAACTTGTGGGCGCGGCACATGAACGGGTCGGGCGCTGAGGCGTGCGGTCTGAACAGCAGCGGCTACGGATCGACTGGCCAAAGGACTCGCCATGACTGACCTGCATCCCAATCGCGATCGACTGGCACTTGCGCTCGACGTTGACGACCTTGTGGACGCCACCCGGATGGCCCGCAAACTTCAGCCGTGGTTCGGCTTCGTGAAGGTTGGCCTTGAGCTGTTCAGCGCGGCCGGCCCTGAGGCCATCGGCACGTTCAGAGATATGGGGTTTCGCGTCTTCCTCGACCTCAAGCTGCACGACATCCCCACAACCGTGGGCAAGGCCTCCCGCGTTGTCGGCGCGCTCGGCGCCGAACTGTTGACCGTGCATGCATTCGGTGGCGACGCCATGATGCGCGCCGCGTGTGACGGCTTTCTCGGGGGAGCCGAAGCGGCAGGTCTGTCCGAGCCGATGGTGATCGCCGTAACGGTGCTCACCAGCGATGCTGACGCCCCGCCCCACATTCTGTTCCGTCGCGTTGGTGAAGCCGTCGAAGCTGGCTGCGGCGGCATCGTCTGCTCAGCCCTCGACGTGCACGATGCTAAGACGCTCGCACCCCGTGTCTTTGCCGTTGTGCCTGGCACTCGCCCGGAGGGAGCGCCAGCCCACGACCAGGCGAGAGTTTCGACGCCTGCGGCTGCGATCAAGGCAGGTGCCGACTTGTTGGTAATCGGCCGGTCGGTGCTGCAGAGTGACGATCCGATGGTCGCTGCTGACGCAATCGCGTCGTCGTTTTAAATCGTTCGCTCCAGCCCTGAAGCGCACGCACTCGCTCGGCTAAGGTGACCTCCCATATGGCGACCCCACCCCAACTCTCCACCGACCAGCGCGCCGCTGCGTTGGCGAAGGCCGCTCTCGTCCGAGTTGCACGCTCGGAACTCAAAGAGAAGCTGAAGGCCGGCGAAATGTCGTTGCAAGACGTCATTGACGCAGCAGAAACCGACGATGTCGCCGCCAAGCTCAAGGTGCTCACCATGCTTGAGTCCCTTCCGGGTCTCGGCAAGGTGAAGGCTCGCCGCATCATGGACGAAGTCGGGATCGCCGACTCGCGTCGGGTGAAGGGCCTTGGCGCGCAGCAGCGGGCGGCCCTTCTCCAGCAGCTGGGGTGAGCGTGGCCCAGACGTCTCCATTGATCGTTGTTATCTCTGGTCCCGGTGGCGTCGGCAAAGGAACCATCGTGGACGCGTTGTTGCAACGCGCCCCGGCGCTGTGGCTGTCGCGATCGTGGACCACGCGTGAGCGGCGGCCCGGCGAGCGGGCCGACGCTTACGTATTCGCCGACCGAGCCGCGTTTGAAGAACGCATCGCCGCCGGCGGGTTTTTGGAATGGACCGAGTTTCTCGGCAACTACTACGGCACACCCATTCCCGAAGCCCCGCATGATGCCGTGGTCATTCTGGAGATCGAAGTTGACGGCGCCCGTCAGGTCAAGAACCGCTTCCCCGACGCGGTGCTCGTCTTCGTGATGCCGCCCTCGCGTGAGGAGCAGCAGCGGCGTCTGCGCTACCGGGGTGATCAGGAAGAAAAGGTGGCCGCCCGCCTCCGAAAGGCCGAAGAAGAAGAACCCGTTGGTCGGGCGATGAGCAACCATGTGGTCGTCAACGACGATCTCGAACGGACCGTTGCGGAGCTTTTGTCCATCATCGAGTCCGAAAAAGTGGCCCGGTAGTGGCCTGAGCTGCCGATTTTCACCGGCGTCTGGTACCATTCACCGGCTCAATCGTTCAGGAGACACGCACATGGCACGTTCGCACGACTCGATGGTTAACCCCCCGATCGAAATGCTGCTTGACCGCGTCGATTCGAAGTTTGCTCTGGTCACCATGGCTGCCCGCCGGGCTCGCCAGATCAATTCGTACTTCAATCACCTCGGTGATGGCCTCGGCCAGATGGTGCCGCCGCAGGTCACCTCGTCGGCCCGCAAGCCCCTCTCCATCGGCTTTGAGGAAATCGCAGCTGACAAGATTGTGATCCGTCCCATCGTTCAGCCCGAGGCTGCTGAATAGTTCTGACCTGATCGGTCAACGGTCGTCCCGTGTCGACACTGGCTGGACGCCGCATCGTTTTGGGCGTGTGTGGTGGCGTGGCCGCCTACAAGGCGGTAGAGCTCTGCCGGCGACTCGTTGATGGCGGCGCCTACGTGCAGCCGGTCCTGACCGAGGAGTCGCTCCACTTCATTGGGGCTACCACGTTCTCGGCCGTCGCTTCCGAGCCGGCGAGGCTGTCGCTGTGGGATTCGCCTGAGCCGAGCCCGCACACCTCCCTGGGTCAGGGAGCCGACCTGGTGATTGTTGCACCCGCAACGGCCCGCCTCATCGGCTCGTACGCAGGCGGCATCTCGCATGATCTTCTCACCAACATCTTGTTGGCGACCCGTGCGCCTGTCTTGATCGCGCCAGCGATGCACACCGAGATGTGGGAGCACCCGGCGGTGCAGGACAACATGACGACTCTGCGGACCCGAGGCGTGCACGTGATCGGACCTGCTGCAGGTCATCTCGCCGGAGGCGATATCGGTCTCGGTCGCCTGTCGGAACCGGTCGACATCTTCGGCGCGACAGAGCGGATCTTTCTTGCCCAGGACTTCGCCGGTGCCACGGTCGTGGTCACGGCCGGCGGAACCCGCGAACCGATTGACGCGGTGCGGGTGATCGCCAATCGGTCATCGGGCAAGCAGGGCTACGCCATCGCCGCCGCCGCTCGCGACCGTGGCGCGAACGTGGTGCTGATCACCACCGCCGAGCGCGTGAATCCATCGGGATGCCGCATCGTTCGCGTCGAAACCGCGGCCGACATGCAAGCGGCCGTTCACGCCGAGGCACCCACGGCCGACGTGGTCATCATGGCCGCCGCAGTGGCCGACTTCCGCCCCGTCGCGCCGAGCGAGGGCAAGTGGAAGAAGCACGACGGACCGCCCCTCATCGTGCTGGAGGCGACCCCGGATATTCTCGCTTCGTTAGGCGAAACGAAACCTTCCGGCCAGGTGCTAGTTGGTTTCGCCGCCGAGACTTCCGACCTGGTGGAAAATGCGGTGGGCAAGCTAAAGCGCAAGAACCTCGACCTCATCGTTGCCAACGATGTCAGCGCCGACCGAGTCGGTTTCGGGCATGACACGAACGCCGTCACCATCATTTCTCGCAGCGGAGTACTGCAGTCCATTACGGTGTCCGACAAGTCTGTCGTGGCCAATGCCGTGCTCGACGCAGTAGCGGGCCTGCGCAACAGCCTTACCCCAGATCAATGAACAGGAGCCTCACGTGAGCAGCAGTTGGACATTCACCTCGGAGTCGGTCACCGAGGGCCACCCGGACAAGATGGCGGATCAGGTTTCTGACGCTGTTCTCGACGCCATTTTGGCTGCCGATCCGAAGGGCCGTGTGGCCTGCGAAACGCTGCTCACCACTGGTCTGTGCGTTATCGCCGGCGAGATCACCACGACCGCTTACGTCGACATTCCCAAGCTGGCCCGCAATGTCATCAACGGCATCGGCTACGACAACGCACTGTTCGGTTTCGATGGCAACACGTGCGGCGTCATCGTGTCGATCGACGAGCAGTCACCCAACATTGGCCAGGGCGTCGACTCCTCCGAAGAGGTCCGCGCCGGCAAGAGTGGCGAAGACATCCTCAACAGCCAGGGTGCTGGCGACCAGGGCATGATGTTCGGCTACGCCTGCAACGAGACCGCCGACCTCATGCCGCTGCCGATTTGGCTGGCGCACCGCATGGCCGAGCGCCTCACCGAAGTGCGCAAGTCGAACGTGGTGCCCTACCTGCGCCCCGATGGTAAGACGCAGGTCAGCTTCGACTACGAGGACGGCAAGCCCGTTCGCCTGCGCACGGTGCTCATCTCCACACAGCACGCCCCCGGCATTGATCGTGACACCATGATCCGCCCCGACCTCATCGAGAACGTGATCCGACCTGTCATCCCCGAGCGGTTCCGTGACGACGACTACACCGTCTACGTCAACCCCACCGGCACGTTCGTACTCGGCGGCCCGCACGCCGACACCGGCCTGACGGGTCGCAAGATCATCGTGGACACCTATGGGGGCATGGGTCGTCACGGCGGCGGCGCTTTCTCGGGCAAGGACCCCTCCAAGGTCGACCGTTCGGCCGCCTACGCCGCTCGCTGGGTCGCCAAGCACGTCGTTGCCTCCGGTGCGGCTGACCGGTGCGAGGTGCAGGTTGCGTATGCCATTGGTGTGGCTCAGCCCATATCGATTTACGTCGAGACGTTCGGCACCGAGAACGTGTCGAACGATTCCATCGTGGCTGCGGTTCGCTCGGTGTTCGACCTTCGTCCCGCCGCCATCGGCCGTGACCTCGATCTGCGCCGCCCGATTTACCAGAAGACTGCAGCGTACGGTCACTTCGGCCGCAACCTGCCCGAGTTCACATGGGAGCACACCACCCGCGTCGATGATTTCAAGGCGGCCGTTGGCCTCTGATCACTTCGTCGTTCGGGTTCTCCCCGACGTCAAGGGGTTCGAGAAACGTTTTGACTACCTGGTCCCGGAGCTCCTCCGGGGCCAGGTTCGCGTCGGCACCCAAGTCCGCATGGACCTCGCCGGTCGCCGGGTGGGCGGTTGGATAACCGCCGTCGATGTGGAGGCACCTGACGGCGTAAAGCTGAAGCCAATTGCGAAGATCGTCGGATGGGGCCCTCCGGCTGAACTGTTTTCGCTGGCCGAATGGGCGGCCTGGCGGTGGGCTGGTCGCCCCCAACATCTCCTGACGACTGCGTCGCCCGAGAAGGTTGTGAGTGCCATCCCGGTCGCCCGACCATCGAACATTCCGGTTCCGGTCGTGCTTGATCCTTGGCTCGCCGAAGCGTTCAACGGGCCGTCGTCACTCGTTCGTCTACCCCCGGCGACGGATCCGTTCGATCTGCTGTTGGAAGCGTGCCGTCGGGGCAACGCGCTCGATCGTGTGTCCCTCGGTTTCGATGGCGCGATTCTTTCGGTGCGCGGCTGCGGCGGGCAGGCGTTGCCGTTGCGCTGTATCCCCGTGACTGGTCGCAGATCGCCGGCAACGGCTCGGCCATCGGAGCACGAGCATCGGCATGGGCGCCGGTGCGTGATCTCGCTGCGGTTGTGGTGCTGGATGAGCACGACGAAGGTCATCAACAAGAACAGACGCCAGCGTGGAACGCGCGTGACGTGGCGGTCGAACGGGCCCGTTTGGCAGGTGTGCCGTGTGTACTCGTTTCACCGACACCGTCTTTGGAATCGCTGGCCGTCCATCGTCTGATCACACTGTCCCGATCGGAGGAGCGTGAGGGTTGGCCGGTGCTCGATGTGATCGACCGGGGGCGGGACGAGCCGCCCCGTCGTGCGCTGCCGGTCAGTGATGCGCTTGCACGACTGTTGACCGGCGACAAGCGCATCGTGTGCGTGCTGAACACCAAGGGCATCGCTCGATTGCTCGCCTGTGCCTCGTGCGGTGACCTTGCCCGATGCGAACGCTGTGACGCTGCCCTCGAACAGATCGATGAGCATCTGCACTGCCCTCGCTGTGAACTTGATCGCCCGGTCGTGTGCAAGACGCTGTGGGTCGAGCAAGTTCAAGCTGCGCCGTCGCGGGGTCTCGAAACTACGCGAAGAGCTTGAAGCCGCGGCTGGTTCGCCTGTCGTTGAAGTGACTGGCGCAACCGCGGGAGAGCCGCTGCCCGAAGCCCGGATCTACATCGGAACCGAGGCCGTGCTTCACCAGGTGCAGCACGCCGATGTCGTCGTCTTCCTCGATCTGGACGCTGAGCTGTTTGCTCCTCGGTATCGTGCCAACGAACAGGTGATGGCGCTGTTAGCCCGTGCCGCACGTTTGGTCGGCGGCCGGAGCGAGGGTGGTCGCATCATGGTGCAGACCACCGACCCGCATCACGACGTGCTGACCGCGATACTGCAGGCCGACCCGGCCAAGTTCTCTGCGTCCGAACTCGGGCGTCGACAGATGCTTCGCTTCCCGCCAGTCACTGCACTGGCGGCAGTTTCAGGGGTTGGAGCTGCAGGGTTCATCGCCGCCATGCCCGAGACGGTCGGTGTCGAAGTTCTCGGACCCGCCGATGACCGCTACCTCATCCGGGCGGCCGACCATCGGACGCTTTGCGACCACCTCGCGGTCACGCCCCGACCCGAGGCCAGAGTCCGCATCGAAGTCGACCCCCAGCGCATCTAGCGGGTCGGTGGCTGGCTACCGTGAAACGGTTTCCGCCGTCTCTGACCTATCGGTGCATCCGAGTGCACCACAAGAGCTGATTGAGACGCGCTTGGGTAGTCGACGTAATTTGCGGTCGTTGGAAAACTTCTTGCAGCGCTCTTGATGGTTCATGCGTGTGTAGCGGTATGGAACTACCATTGAGTATGTCGCAGGGTGCGGTCTTCGAGACGGTGCAGATGCTCACGTTTGAGGAGCTTTACCGCCGTGAATATCCCGGCCTCATCGCGGTTGCGTGGGCGCTGTCGGGAAGCCGAGAGGATGGCGAGGATCTCGTTCACGACACGATGGTTCGAGCATTGATCGGCTGGAGGCGCGTCGGCAGGTTGGAACGTCCTGGCGGATGGTGCCATCGGGTTCTGGTGAACCGTTGTCGAAGCTGGTGGCGACGTTCACGAACAGCGTCGGCGTTCGTGTCGAGCCAGCACGGACGGGTGCCTTTCTCGGCGGGTCCGTCGGTGGAGGCGGTGTCGTTTTGGGCTGCGGTGAGAACACTTCCGTTGAGACAGCGATCGGTGGTGGCGCTGTACTACGCCGGCGATCTGCTCGTCACCGAGATTGCAGCAGTGCTCGAAATCCCCGAGGGCACTGTTCGATCTGATTTGAGCCGATCGCGCTCCGTTCTGGCTGTTTCGTTGGAGGTCCGTTATGTCTGACATGGATGACTTCGAGAAGCTGGCTCTTCGGGCCGGCGCGGAGCTACGGGTTCCACCGCCGTCAGCTGCAATCCATCGCATTGAGCAGGGTCGACGTCGTCACACAAAGCTGGTTGGTGCTGGCGCATCGTTGGGAGCGATCGCAATGATCGCGATCGCTGTGGCCGTCTGGCCGAAGTCGGCAACGCTGCAAGTGCAGAGCCCGCGGACCACTACGACCACAATCCCGCCAACTACGGAGGCAGCGCCGACGACCGTAGCTAGCACCCCGGTGACCTCGGTCGACAACATCGTGCCCTCAACAGTGGTGCCATCGGTATCGACCTCGACGTCTGCGGCGACGAGCACCGCCGTAACGAGCCCGCCAGCAGAGCCAACGGTTCCGGTGGTGTGGCCCGATGCACCGCAGAAGGTTGTGTGGACGCGAACGACCGTCGCTCCTGGCCCCTACAACGGATTTCTTCGATCGGACGGCTACGGACTCACCTCGCTCAACCCGACCACCCCACACGTCGTGTGGTTGTCCAACGACGGCACGACTTGGCAGCAGCGAGACCTGCCAGCCGGGTTCGAGGCGCTTGACGTCTCCCGCTCCAGCGACCTCATCGCAGTCGCCGGCACTGTGACGTCTGCGAGCGGTAACGTGCTGGCGGTTGCCGTTTCGACGCAAGGCGCTGCCTGGCGGGTGTTCAATCTCGACCTCGGGGGCCGGGGGCCTTCGCTTGGGGAGCCTGTTACGGCGATCAGGGTGTCTGGGACACGTATCACTGTCGTTCGCAGGGTCGGCCTATCGGCAGACAGCGACACGTTCCTGCACTTCACCGGCGACGGTGGTGCGCCATTCACGAGCAAGGTCGACCCTGGAGCCAGTGTTCTCCCTGACGGGATGGTCGTCCCATCGGTCGGTACGTACGAAAGTGTCGAATACCTTGGCAGGCGAGACGCCAGCGACGGCTACTTCGCCATCAACAACGGATCCGCGCCGAGCGCCGTGCGAGCCATCACACGAGGAACGGTCACCATCTTGGACGACACTATTGCGGCGCGCGCGTTCGGCGGTCGCCCGTGGTTGCGGAACTGCTGTCTCAACGCCGAGCCGTCGATCGGGGTCGGGCAAGCCGGTCTCGTCGCCCTCGCCACCGGCGCGCCTACCGAACAGATCTACGCCCAAGGAACGCCCGATTTTTCGAAGCTCGCGGTTGCGATTTCATCGAACGGAACAGACTGGCACGTCGAGGCGATCGGCAATCTCGTCACCGAACAAGGCCTCGATGTCACGAAGTTGTTCGTGCTCGACGGGCGCATTGTCATCGTGGTCACGGATCGCTGGCCTCAGCCGGAGGGCACCCGCGAAGCAATCGTGCTTGTCGGCCAGGTGACGTAAATGTCACGATCGAACGGGAACCAGCCGCGGCATTTGTCACGCGTCGCCGCCATTGCCGTCCTCCTGGCTGGCCTCCTTGCCGCATGTACGAACCAAGGAGCGGCTCGTACGGAATCGGTCCAAACATCGGCGGTCAGCGCTGTCGCGCCAACCACAAGTGTCATCACGCCGTCAGGCTCGGTTGCAAAGGTGAGCTTTCGTGATCCTCCACCAACGTTGACGATGCGGCCCCTTGGCTCGGTCACCGTGCCACCCGTGACATCCGGCAACTACCGCGTCGCGATCGGTGACCTTGGCGTGGCAGTCGGCTCATGGCCTTACGGCCGTCCAGCCGACCCGGACCACATCGATGTCTTGCGGTTCGACGGAACATCCCGAGGATTCGACGTGCGCGGCGGGCTCGGCGCGGTCATGGCTTATGGGCCTGGGGATGTGGTCTACACGATGAACGCACAGGACGGATCGGCCAACGACTTCGCCCTAGCCGCTATCGCCATCGCCGGTGACCGTGCCGGAACGGTTGTCGCCTCAACCCCCGCGAGCATTATCGAGTTCACCGAGGTTCCCCCGGCGGTTTTCGGACACGGGCAAGCTGGGTTGGTCCGACGCGACCGCGACTTCAGGCCCACAGTTCTGAACTACGTCGATATCGCAGGCAAACCAGTAGCGCCTCAACAGGCGGAGCCGTCGTTCACTTCTGTTAACGACCCGTCCGAGAAGTTCCCTCAGACCCGCATCGCATCGTCATCCGGTGACGTTTGGAATCTTGAGATCGAATCGTCACCTGATCGAGCAACTGAGTACAGCAGTGCGTCGCCGCCGGGGCCAACATCAGATGGGGCTGGCGTGTTCTGGACTGACGTTGGCCCGGCCGTTGAAACCAGCGGCCTGATCAACGTACCGACGATGTGGGTGATCGCCCAACTGAAGAGCGGGGGCACGACGACATGGTGGTCCGTTCCCGATGGTTGGCAGGTAGTCGCGACCGACGTTGGGGGCACCGTGCTCGCGAAACAAACCGACACAAGACTCGAACTCGCAATCGCGTTCACCCAGCCCGCAACGATTCGCCCTACGACCCAAACCACCACGTCACAACAACCGATCGTGCGTCCATACGTTGACCCGACCATCTGTAATCCGTTGACGGCGACCGAGTCGACCTACAGCGACGACACATGGGTGCCGTTCGCCCGGCCTAGTGCTGAGCCGCTCCCTATCCAAGCCATCGGCGATCCCAGCTTGGGGCCGACCGGCCCCTTCGCGGTCGTGCTGCGATACCCCAACCAGGACCACACCGACCAAGTCGGCGACCTGGTGAACATCAACGGCTGGGCCGTCGGCATGCACACCTTCGAGAACGGGAACGGCGAAGCGATCTGGAATCTCAGCGACGGCACCCAGGGCTACCTACGGTCACGCGGCCTTGACACCACCACACTCGCGTCGATCGTTGCACGCCTCACTCAGCGAGATCGATCGGCACCTGTGCCGGGGTTCGACTATGCAGGGTCCCCGAACGGACCAGCACACCTCGAGCTGATCGCCGAGCACATCAACGCCGGTCTCACGGGGAGTAGCGCCACCATTCGATGCCGTGTCGAGACCACCGCTTTCATCTACACAATCACCACGATCGACGCTGATCCGGTGACACGTTTCATGTCCGTCATCGATAGCCCACCACCCCTGGAAGTCGCGGCCGCGGCGGGACGCCTGATCGTTATCATCGGCAACGCGGACGCGAAAGCGCCGACCGCAGCTCAGGTCAGCAATGCCGATCCCGCCACCTGGTCGAACCTCGTGGCCCAACCACCGCCATGACGGCCCGTCCGACACCTGTGAGGGCGCACCGGCTGCTGTTCAACCCGTTCAATAGCCCAGCCCGTTCGCTACGGGCGGCCCCGACGCCACCACGTCACGCGGGGCGAGTGGTGCCTGGGCCCGTAGCCTCCACTTCGGCGATGTCCAGCTGTGAGGAACGGCCGTTCATCACCGTTGAGATGATCCGCGGGACTTCATCGATCACCACTGCTACGGACCGACCCGCCATCTCGCTAGCAGTGTACTAAAGAGCGGGCCGAATTGAAGGTGCCGAAGACGTAAGTTAAGACCGACCGACGGAATCACGACTTTGGTGGTGCTTCTAGGGATGTGGATGTAAGCGTGGCAACAAAACTGACGCCGGAGGCCCAGGCACAACTCCGGGCGTTCTATGACGTGGCCTATGACCATGCGTGGCGGTATCTCGCCCGCATGACCGGTGGAGATAGGGCGCTCACCGAAGACCTGGTGCAGGAGGTCATGCTGGCGGTCGCCCAAGATCTGGCCAAGGGCCGACCTCCGGTGCACGATGGGCCATGGGTGGTCAGCGTCGCACGCCATCGCTTCTTGAACTGTGTGAGGGGCACGAGCCGTTCCGAAGCGAGGGTCCGGCTCGCAACCGATCGAAGCAGCGCTTTTTCGCCCGCTGAACCTTCGAACGCGGGCGACCGGGCCCGCACGCTGTTGAGCCAACTGCCACTCGACCAGCGAGCGGCGGTCACGTTGCGCCATGCCGAGGGCTACAGCGTCAAGGAAATCGCCGAACTGTTGGGCCGCAGCGTTGAGGCCACCGAATCACTTATTGCCCGCGGCGTACGAACGCTGCGCCAACTGCCAGAAGGAGGCCACTGACATGTTTGACGACATCAAAGAACTTATCGACCAGGCTGCCCCGCTGCCCGACCATGTGCGCCGTGACGAGCTCTGGCAGCAGTTTCAGCATGATGCCCAAGGCGTAGCAGCGCCAAAGACCCGGCCGACCACGGTGCTGCGCCCTCCGGCGCCGCAACCGGTGGCTTCGGACACCATCATCCTCGAGAAGGTTGTGCCGGCTGATGAACTGGCCAAGCGCCGCAATCACCGTCGCATGTACAGCGCTCTAGCGGTCGCGGCCACCGTGGTCACGATCGCCGGAATCGCCGCCCTGAGCCGCAACGGTAAGACCGTGCAGGTTGCTCCTGCGGCCAGCACTTCAACGGTGGCGAATGGCGACGAGACATCGACGGCACCAACGACGCCGGCATCCACAACGGTTGCGACGACGGAGGCGCCTGTCGCTACAACGACGGCCACCGCGTCAACGCCGAAGCCCAGCGCTGCCACGACCGTCGCCAGCACGCCGGTCACAGCGCCAGCGGCCACCACCGCGCCCAAGACCGTTACGACCGTTGGCGTACCAGCAACCAAACTTGTGACGGTGCTTGCTCCCGACTACGTGGAGACCATGACGGCTATTGGTGGGTGGGATGGCAAGAGTTTCGTGACGTTGCCGACCAAGGTGGCGCCCGGGCCGTACCAGACCCTGAACGGCGAAGAGTTCGACGTCGACATCGCCAAGCCCGACGCCGAAGGACACGTTCACGTGACGCCGAAAACCGTTCCGGCGAGGGGAACCGTTATCAGCTTCAGCTCCACATCGTGGTCGGTACAGCCGCGACCGGCTCGATCCCAGGGCGACCCTGAAGCCCTCAAGGATGCCCGGTTCAACATCTACCGGGAAGAGGCCAGCCGACTCGCCAAAGAGTTGGGTGGTGCCAATGTCATGCCAGAGCTTACTTCGGTGGTGCGGGCCGACCTCGACGGCGACGGTACCGATGAAGTGCTGGTTGCCGCTTCATACATGGAAAATGGCGGTGGGCGGCCGGGGCTTGATCCGGCGAAGACCGGATCGTTCTCCATCGCCTATGTGCGCCACGTGGTTGGCAACGCGACCACCTCGAAAGTGATCAGCGCCGCCGTGGCGAAAGATGCACCCAGCACCCTGCCCTCCTTTTCGATAGAGGGAGCCGCTGACCTCAACGGAGACGGGGTGATGGAAGTGCTTGGATCCGGCTCGCTCTGGGAGCAAGCGAACTACTACTGCTGGGATGCCGGCTCGGCGGATCGTGCACCGACGACACTCTTTTCGGTACTGGCCAACCAGTAGCGCTTCTCCGGGTTGACGCAACATTGCGCTCGATCAGAAGGCCGGCCCGGTAACGTTCTCGTATGAGCATGCAACCGCCTCCGCAGGGTTCGCCCCCACCTGGTTGGTACCCTCAGGCCGGCGCTCAGCGCTACTGGGATGGCATGCAGTGGACGCAGCACATGGCGCCTCTGGCTCGGTCGTCGGGTTCGAACACGTGGGCCGTGATGTCGCATCTGCCGGTCGGTGGCTTCATCATTCCGCTGCTGGCGTTGCTGATCGAAGGCCCAAAGGACGAGTACGTGAAGTATCACTCGACCGAGGCGCTCAACTTCCACATCACGACCATGATCGTCGCCTTTGGTGGGATGTTCATAGCGTTCGCGCTTGCGGCTGCGACCAAGGGACTCGGCTTCTTGATCTTCATTCCGCTGTGGCTGTTCTTGTTCCTGGGACCGATCATCTTCGGTATCATGGGCATGATCGCCGCGAACAGAGGCGACTACTACCGCTACCCGGTGGCTTTCCGGTTCCTCAAAGGCCCGGCTGCGGCTGCGAAATAATCACTCCACCTGCGGTGACATCCAGCTCTGACGTCGCACCTCGTACATCGCGATGCTGGCCGCGGTGGCCACATTCAGGCTGCCGACTTTGCCCAGCATCGGAAGATACGCGACGGTGTCACAAGCGGCGATGGCCGCCTTGCCGATGCCGTGATCCTCGTGACCGATTACCAGGCAGATGTCGCCATCGAGCGAGATCTCGTGCATCGGCTTGGCCTCGTCAGCCAGCTCGAGACCAATGACCCGGTAGCCCGCCTTCTTGGCTGCCTCGATGGCCTCGAGTGTGGTTGCAGTTGCAACATTCTCAAGGTAACGGTCGGTGCCAAGCGCGGTCTTGGCCACACCGGGACTGTCAAACGGTGGTGTCGGTCCGGCCAGCCACACGAAGTCCACTCGGTACGCCGCGGCAGAGCGAGCGATCGAGCCGACGTTTACCGGCGTGCCGAGTCCGTCGAGGATGAGTGCGAGTTTGCCGGTGGTGACGGTGCGCCATTTGCGATGCAGCCGTTTCATGCCCGTCCCGTCAAGCTGTTTCATCGGCACTCCGCTCGCACGGCCGTACCGACAGCAGGCGATACCCCTGACGGGACGCCAGACGAGCCACCTCGTAGCCCTTGTCTGCCAACCAGTGCGTGAGTGAATCGGCGCCGAGATGTTTCTGCACCACCATCACCGCCACACCGTTCGGCACGAGACGGGGGAGCCATTTCAACAGCAGCGCGTGGAGGGCGTCCTTCCCGATGCGGATCGGCGGGTTCGACCAGATGGTGTCGAATCGCACCGTCGCCGGAAAGTCGTCGACCGCGAAGGCCCGTACATTCGAGCATCCGTTGGCGACGGCATTCTCGTCACAGAGCCCAACTGCCCGTTCGTTGACATCGACAGCCCAGACCACGGCACCAGGAGTTCGCCGTGCCATGGT
The DNA here is from genome assembly GCA_963791625.1 of uncultured Acidimicrobiales bacterium. Taxonomy (GTDB): domain Bacteria; phylum Actinomycetota; class Acidimicrobiia; order Acidimicrobiales; family Ilumatobacteraceae; genus JANMCE01. The sequence continues at coordinate 1,669,489 of CAWBTA010000006.1, read as the reverse complement.
GATGGCGATGGGCCCGTACCCGCACCCGAGGTCGAGCAGGTTCTCGCCGGCCGGAACGCCGGCTTCCTGCAGCAGAAAGCGCGTGCCGGCATCGACGGCAGAGTGGCTGAAGACGCCGCGATCAGTGGTGAGACGCAGGTTCAGATCGGGCAAGGCCAAGGTGATTTCACCGCGGTCGGACGCGACACCAGGCTGCGCCTCGAAGTACTGGCTCGCGCTCATCGTCCAAGCCTGCCAGGTCAGCCCGGAACCTCAGCCATTCCCAAGCGCTGCGTCGAGTTCCGAGCAGACGACATCGGCGTCAGCGGCAGTGAAAGGCATCGGCGGTTTGAGCTTGATGACGTTGTCGTGCGGACCATCGGTGGACACGAGCACGCCACGATCGCGGAGCAGGTTGGCGACACTTCCCGCGAGTTCTGTGGCCGGCTCCTTCGTGGCACGATCAACGACCAGATCGATGCCAAGGAAGAGACCACGTCCACGCACGTCGCCAATAGTCGAGTGGCGCGCCTGCAAACGGCGAAGCCCGGAGAGGAAGTGATCACCCGTCAGGCGAGCGTGCTCCTGTAAGCCTTCTCGTTCGATGATGTCGAGTACCGCCATGCCGACTTCGCACGACACGGGGTTGCCACCGAAGGTGTTGAAATACTCCATACCGTTGTTGAACGCGGCAGCGATGGCGGGTGTGGTGACCACGGCCCCCAGCGGGTGACCGTTGCCGATCGGCTTGCCCAACGTGACGATGTCGGGCACGACCCCTTGCTGTTCAAAGGCCCACATGGCCTGCCCGACCCGGCCAAAGCCCACCTGCACTTCATCGACAATACAGAGCGCTCCAGCCGCTCGGGCGTGTTCGTAGGCGAGCCGCAGATAGCCATCAGGGAAGACCACCTGGCCGCCGCAGCCGCTGATCGACTCGGAGATGAACGCGGCCGGTCCTCGCTGGTCGTGTTGGCGCGAGGCCTGAATGCACGCGTGAACCGACGATGCGTAGGCAGCCGCATCACTGCCAAATCGGCCGCGGTAAGGGTCGGGGAGCTCCGCGATCTGGATGTGGGGCGCCTTGCCGATACCACCCCTCCGATTGAACTTGTAGGGGCTGAGTTCGATGACGTCGTTGGTGTTGCCGTGATAACCCCAATCGAGCGTCACCATGTCGAAGCGGCCGGTGGCAGTACGAGCCAGCCGCATGGCCAACTCGTTGGCCTCCGAGCCGGAGTTCACGAAGTAGACGACGCTCAGCGGCTCTGGGAACAGTCCACTCAACCGATCGGCGTAGTCGAGGATCGAGCGATGCAGATAGCGTGTGTTCGTATTGAGTTGAGCGGCTTGCCGCGCCAACGCCTCGACCACATGCGGATGGCTGTGCCCGACATGACACACGTTGTTCACGCAGTCGATGTACGACCGTCCGCCGCTGTCGATCAGCCGGGCACCTGTTCCTCGCACGATGGCGAGTTTGTGCCGGTAGCTGGTGCTGAGCGACGGGCCCAGGATATCTCGGCGACGGCGGAGCAACTCGTCCGGTGACTCGGGTTCGATCTCGAACGACTCGGGTGTCAGCCGCAGCAGCAGGTTCGGGTCGGGGCAGATGGAACTCCAAACTGCAACCCGGCTCGGTTCTCCGGCGCCCTCGAAGTTGCCGGTGTGGTTGCCCAGCAGGTCGGTCATGATCTGCACGTGTAGGTGGGGCGCCCACCCGCCGTTCACGGTGTGGTCGCCGATGAAACCCACTACATCGCCGGCCAACACGGCCTGCCCCGGGGTGACGGTGGTGAGCGTGCGACGGGAGAGATGACCGTAGAGCACCCAGAACGGCACGCCATCGGCGTCGTGTTGAAGGATGACCGTCGGGCCGTAGTCGTACGCCTCGTCGTTGTCGACCACGGTGACAACACGCCCGTCGAGCATGGCCTGCACCGGCATGTCCGGAGCCACGAAAATGTCGATACCGTGGTGATTCGAGCGTGTGTCCGTGCCGTCGGTGATGAACTGTTCGCCCGCGTACACATTGCGATTCTCGAGGTAGCCGCCGAGTGCAAAGGTCGCGTTCTCGGAGGCGAATCGGCGTTGAAGCCAGGCCCAGTACGCCTCCGGATCACTACCGAATTCCATGCCGGGGGCACCCTTGTCCAGCAGCACCCGGAAGCGGCACGATCGCTCCAGGTCGATACCGAGTACCGGCTTTGGCTGACAACGGGGCGACTGCAACCAAGTGACGATGGCGTCGTGGTTGGCGATGGGGGAAAAGCCAGCGGCCTCACGCGCTGCGGCTCGGAGGAAGTCGGAGCGAATACTGGCCAGCTTGCGCAGGAGTCGCAGCGCCGGGGCCTGTGAGATGAGCAAGTACTCGTTGTTGGGGAAGCCGACACTGCGATGGGACGAGATCGCCACGCTCATCGCCAGCCGTGCACCAACGAGGTCGAACAACACGTTGGCCTCGTCCTCCAACAATGGGAACTCGTCAACGTAACGACGCACGACCAGTCGTGCGGTCGCGATGACATCAACTGCGCCCATGAGTGCGTAGGCCAGCGCGACCGCGAGTTCGTTGATCTGGCAACCAAAGGTCATGTCGCCGAAGTCGATGAGGCCGATCGAGCCGTCGTCGGCCACCATCACGTTGTAGTCGTTGGCGTCCTGGTGGACGACGGCTTTTCGTAGCGAAGGCAACACCGGCAGGACTCGCTCTGCGTGGAGATGCAGCGCGGCGGCGACGACCTCGCGAGCTTTGGCATCAACGATGTCGTCGAGATAGGCCGTGCAGGCCTGAGCGTCATCCAGGTTCCACAGGAACTTCGTCCGGTGCGCGGCCCGATGGCCGAAGCCGACCAGCCCTGCCGACAGTCGGCCGAGGAAGCGACCGAACTCGCTGAACGTGGCGGACGTTCGTTCAACCTCGGCCATCGGCATGCCGGGCACGTACGAGACGCAGCGGACAAAGTGCTCATCGGTGCCCACCATGAACGAGCCAAGCGCATTGTCGCTCTTCGTCGGAATCAAGCGGGGTACGGCCAGGTCAGGAGCGACCGCGGCGAGATGGGCGAGCGCCGCACACTGCAAGTCAAGATCGCCCTTCGATTCGGCGATGTTCGCTACCTTGAGCACGACGTCACCCTGCCCGGTTCGCAATCGTACGTTCTGATCTCGTTCGGAGTTGAGCGGCTTCATGGAGCCGTGCAGCCCGAAAACCAACTCGGCCACGTCGGCGAGCTGGGGTTCGGTAAACGACGGTGGCGGCGATGCGAACACGTTCTCAGCGGTTGGTGACGAGGCGCCTGTCATTACCTCATTCTGCCGCGCGGCCAGGCCCTCGGCACGGTGTTCACTCCTTCAAAAGACGGGTCGAGCGGGTAACCTGGGCTACATGGCGCACCACATTCGCATCTTCGGAGACCCGGTTCTCAAGACCGAGGCAGCCGAAGTCACCGACATCGACGGAAAGGTCGCCACGCTGGCCGACGAGATGCTCGATGTCATGTACGACGCACCGGGCCTGGGCCTGGCCGCCCCGCAGATCGGCATCCAGAAGCAGATCTTCGTCTACGACGTCGGTGCCGGCCCGATGACCATCATCAATCCGAAGATCACCGAGTCGAGCGGGGAGTGGATGTACGAAGAAGGCTGCCTGTCCATTCCCGGGCTCTACGTCGAGATGATTCGTCCAAAGGACGTGCTGATGGTGGGCCTCGATCTTGACGGCAACGAGGTGCAGGTGGAGGCCACCGAGCTTGAGGCGCGCCTGTTTCAGCACGAGCTCGATCACCTGCACGGCGTGCTCATGTTCGAGCGCATGACGCCCGAGCAGCGCAAGGAGGCGATGACGCTGTTCCGGAAGATGCAGGAAGAGCCTGCCCCGGTCAAAAAAGAGCGCCGTCGGCTGTTGTTTCGCGAATGAGTCTCGCCGTCGTTCCCACCTACCCGAAGAGGCTCGTCTATCTCGGCACTCCGGCTCTTGCCGCCGAACCGTTGCGCGCGCTCGTTGATGCCGGCTTCGATGTCGCACTGGTGATCACCCGGGTCGACAAGCGACGAGGCCGCGGCAGCGAGCTGGCGCCGTCACCGGTGAAGGCGGCCGCCATCGAACTCGGCCTGCCCGTAAGTCACAACGTCGATGATGCGCTCACCGTTGGGGCCGACCTTGGTGTAGTCGTTGCGTTTGGTCAATTGATCAAGCCCCACATCCTTGAAGTGCTGCCGATGGTGAATCTTCACTTCTCCCTGCTGCCGCGCTGGCGCGGTGCGGCGCCGATGGAGCGGGCCCTGCTGGCGGGCGACAAGGAAACCGGTGTCGGCCTGATGCAGCTCGAAGAAGGGCTCGACACCGGGCCGCTCTTCGCCGAGGTCCGCACCACCATCAGCTCCGACGATACGGGCGACTCGCTGCGGGATTGCCTTACGGCCATTGGCAGCGAGATGTTGGTGCGCTGTCTGCGTACCGGTCTTGGCACGCCGACACCTCAGGCCGGTGACCCGACCTATGCCGCCAAGCTGTCGATGAACGATCTCCGCATCGACTGGTCGCTTCCCGCTTCGGTCATCGACCGCGTGATCCGGCTGGGCGGCGCGTGGACCACTGCCGATGGCCGGCGCTTGAAAGTTGTATCCGCAACTCTGCAATCGGGCGACCCGATCGGCGTACCGGGCCAACTGGTCGGCGCCGTGGTGCAAACGGGCGACGGGCTTCTGCGTCTCGACAAGGTCCGTCCCGAAGGCAAAGGCGTCATGGCCACGAAGGACTGGCTGAACGGCGCCGGCCGCTCGCTCGCGAACAGCGTGCTCGGATCGTGACCGCTCGCAAGATAGCCCTGCAGGCCCTCACGCAGATCGAGCTCGAAGGCGCCTACGCCAACATCGCCCTGCCCCAGCTGTTAGAGAAGTCGAAGCTCGATCAACGCGATCGCGGTTTCGCCACGGAGCTTGTCTACGGGTCCACGCGGATGCGCCGAGCCCTCGACTTCGCCGCCGACCGCTTCCTCAGCAAAGACCCGCCCGACGCACTGCGAACGATGCTGCGGATGGGTGCGTACCAAATCCTGTTCATGAACGTGCCGGTCCACGCGGCCGTGGGCGAGACGGTGGAACTGGCGCCGACCAAGTTCAAGCCCGTGGTGAACGCTGTGCTCCGCAAGATCAGCGGCAACCCTCCCAACTGGCCCGACCTGGCCACCGAACTGTCGTACCCCGATTGGATCGTGCGACGTTTCATCGCCGAGATGGGCGAGGCCGACGCCTTCGAGGCGCTGTCTCGTATGAATGTCGCCCCAACCGTCACGACGCGTGAAGACGGCTACGTGCAGGATCGCAGCTCCACCTGGGTCGCTGATCTGGTGGAGGCCCAGTCGGGCGACACCGTGCTCGACCTCTGTGCGGCGCCAGGTGGGAAAGCCACCCGTCTCGCTGATAGCGCTGGTCTCGTGGTTGCTGCTGACCGTCAACCGCACCGCGCTCGCTTGGTGGCTGCGAACGTGCGGCGCCTGAATCAAGACAACGTCGCCGTGGTTGTTGCTGATGCAACTATCCCGCCCTTTCAGCCGGGGTCGTTCGACCGAGTTCTGGTCGACGCGCCGTGCTCCGGACTCGGGGCATTGCGCCGCCGTCCCGATGCCCGTTGGCGCATGACCGCTACAGGCGTCGACGAGCTGGTGTCCATCCAGCATGACATCCTCGCAACGGCCCGCACCTTGGTGAAGCCCGGTGGCGTGTTGGTCTACAGCGTGTGCACCATTACTGCCGCCGAGTCCATCGCCCACGACGACGGCCAATGGGAAGCCCTGCCGATGCCCGATGCCCCGTGGCGTGCCTTCGGTCGAGGTGCCCGCCTGCTGCCGCATGACGACGACACCGACGGCATGGTCATCCTCCGATGGAAGCGCCCGGCCTGACGACTCTCGGCTCGGTTTAGTTGTCGCTCGACTGCTTCCAGAGGTTGATATTGGCGTCGGTGGCGTAGTGCTCGATCTCGGCCAACTCGTCGGCCGAAAGCATGGTGTTCGCGAGTGCGCCAACGTTGTCCTCCAGCTGTTTCACGCTGCTCGCTCCGATCACTAACGAGGTCATGCGAGGGTCTCGTAGCGCCCACACCAACGCGAGCTGGGCGAGCGTCTGGCCTCGTCGCGTTGCTACTCCATTGAGCGCCCGCACCCGGGCGAGCTTGTCTTCGGTGATCGAGTCGGCTGACAGGGCGCCGCCCGTCGCAGCGCGCGAATCGGCCGGGATGCCGTTGAGGTATCGGTCCGTAAGCAGCCCCTGCGCCAGCGGTGAAAACGCGATGCAGCCGGCACCGACCTCTTCGAGCGCGTCGAGCAGGTGGTCCTCTTCTGTCCAACGATTCAGCAGCGAATACGACGGCTGATGGATGAGTAGCGGCACCTTTAACTCGGCGAGCAGCCGGGCCGCCTCCCGGGTGCGAGCCGACGAGTACGAGGAGATGCCGACATAGAGGGCCTTGCCCTGCTGCACGACGGATGCCAGTGCGCCGACCGTTTCCTCCAACGGTGTTTCCGGATCGAAGCGGTGCGAGTAGAAGATGTCCACGTAGTCGAGGCCCATCCGCGCTAATGACTGATCGAGGGAGGCGAGCAGGTATTTACGGGAACCAAAGTTGCCGTATGGCCCGGGCCACATGTCGTAACCAGCCTTGGTCGAGATCACCATCTCATCGCGATAGCCAGCGAAATCGTCGGCCAGGATGCGTCCGAAGTTCGCTTCGGCCGCACCGTACGGCGGGCCGTAGTTGTTGGCCAGATCGAAGTGGGTGACGCCCAGATCGAATGCTCGGCGGCAGATGTCGCGCTGCGTCGACCAGCTGCGGTCATCGCCAAAGTTATGCCACAACCCGAGTGAGATCGCGGGCAGCTTCAGTCCGCTTCGTCCACAGCGGCGGTATTCCATCGAGTCATAACGAGCAGCATCAGCAACGTAGGTCATGGACCGACTGTAGATGCGCCGCGGGAGGAGGGAGCAATGTTCGCCGTTACTTCGCGGACTGCAATAATCCAGCTATGAAGTTCATGACGACCCTTCTGCTGCACGGAAAGACGGCGACCGGATTTGAGGTTCCGACCGAAATTGTCGAGGCGCTCGGTGCTGGCAAGAAGCCGCCGGTGAAGGTGACCATCAACGGCTATACCTATCGCAGCAGCGTCGCCTTCATGGGCGGCAAGTTCCTGTGCGGTGTTGCGGCTGAGCACCGCGCACCGGCGGGAGTAAAGGCGGGCGACACCGTCGAGATCGATCTCCAGCACGACACCGAAAAGCGCGAGGTGGAGATCCCCGACGATGTCGCCAATGCACTGAAGGCGAATCCGTCGGCGAAAGCCGTGTTCGAGAAATTGTCATACAGCCACAAGCGGGCTCACGTCGAACCAATCGCCGCGGCCAAAGCAGCGGACACCCGTCAGCGTCGCATCGACAAGATGATCACCATGCTGTCGGGGAACTGATCATGCTCAAGGCCAAAGTCCTCACCGTGTCCGACGGCGTCATCCACGGCACGCGGGAGGACCGCAGCGGGGTGGCTCTGGTCGAATGTCTGACCCGTCACGAGTTTGAAGTGATCGATCAACGCGTGGTCGCCGACGGCGTCGAGTCGGTGGCCGCTGCTCTGACGGCGATGGCCGAGGGCTTTGCGGGTGTGATCGTGTCAACGGGCGGTACGGGGTTCACGCCGAGGGACCTCACGCCGGAGGGCACCAAGCTGGTGATCGAGCGCGAGGCCCCTGGCCTGGCCGAAGCCATGCGGTTGGTCAGTCCGCTCGGTCGGCTGAGCAGGGGAGTGGCGGGCATCCGCGGTCTGTCGGTCGTGCTCAACACCCCCGGCTCGCCGAAGGGGTGCGTGGAGCAACTGGAGGCAGTCATCGATATCCTGCCCCACGCGCTCCGGCTGCTGGCCGAAACGCCTACGGATCACTGAGGCCTTTCTTCTACACTCTGCGGCGTGCTGAGACTCGTCCTGCCGAAAGGCTCCCTCGAAAAGGCCACGCTCGAGCTGTTTGAGAGCGCTGACCTGGGCGTTTCGCGCTCGTCCAGCGTTGCCTACAAGGCCAGCATCGACGACCCACGCATCGATGAGGTCCGTATTCTGCGGCCACAAGAGATCCCCACCTATGTCCAAGAGGGCATGTTCGACCTGGGTATCAGCGGGCGCGACTGGGTGACCGAGTCCGGTGCCGATGTCGTGAGTCTGGGCGAGCTGAACTACTCGAAGGTTTCGAGCCAACCGGTCAAGATCATCATCGCGGTCTCCGCTGATTCACCGTGGCAGACCGTGAAGGACATGCCGGCAGGCGTCCGCATCAGCACGGAATACCCTGAGCTGACCCGACGATTCTTCCGCGACCTTGGCATCGACGCCGACATCCGCCTGTCGTACGGGGCCACCGAGGCCAAGATCCCCGAGATTGCCGATGCCATCGTCGATCTCACCGAAACCGGACGTGCCCTGCGCGCCGCGGGGCTGCGCATTCTCGACGTGATGATGGTGAGCTACACCGAGGTGGTCGCCAACAAAGCCGCGTACGCAGATCCCGCGAAGCGTCACGCCATGGAGCAGCTCATGACGTTGCTGAACGGCACGCTCGAAGCGCGGGACAAGGTGCTGGTGAAACTGAACGTGAGTGATGAAGCCTTTGACGCGGTCATCGCCAAAGTGCCATCCATGAAGTCACCCACTATCTCCAAGCTCGCGGGCGGCGGCTATGCAGTGGAAACCGTGGTGGAAAAGCGCACGATCAACACGCTCATTCCCGAGTTGAAGGATGCCGGTGCCACCGACATTCTTGAGCTCCCGCTGTCAAAGATCGTGCATTGATGCGGGGCATCGTCGAAGAGTTTGACGACGCCGCGGGCATGGGCTGGATCGTGGACGACGACGGCAACCGTCGCTTCTTCCACTGCACCCAGATCGCCGACGGCACCCGCACCATCGATGTCCACGCACCGGTCGCCTTTGCGCTGCTGCCGTACCTCGGGCACTACGAAGCGACCGAGATCACCAAGCTGGCGAAGGCGTCCAGCTAGCCGGCCCTGGTTCAGGAACAGTCCAAACAGGGCCGTGTTCGGAAAGGCGAGATTGTCCGATTGCGCCCGCTGAGCCAGGGGAATCGATACAGATGGATGCTGGCCCGACGCTGTTTCGGTTCGGGCCTGGCGCTTCGCTCCAGCGCAACGGCAAGGATGCGGCGGTTGTGTTCGTCTTTGAGCATTTGATATCGGTCATCGGGATGGAGGAGGAACATGCATCCATGGTCCGCCTGACTCACGAAACGCACAAGTGGCTAGAAAGACAAGTATCGTAAGAATCGTGCCATTGACATGATTCGGTACTGCCGCAAGAATTCGGACATGTTGGCTTCGAAGGCACATCACGTCGTGACGCTCGTCGCGGCCGGATCTGGAATGTTTGAGTTTTCGGTCGCGGTCGAGATTTTTGGCGTTGACCCTGAGCTTGGCGTGCCGTGGTATCGCTTCACCGCAGCAACACCGGAGCCGGGCACTGTGCGGCTCGATGGGGGGATTGACGTGCTGATCCCGCATGGTATCGAAGCCCTGCGAACGGCGAACACGATCATCGTCACCGCAGGGTGGCCACCCGTTGCGACCTACTCAGAAGAGTTGCTCGACGGTCTCCGGCGGGCCCACCGGCGTGGGGCCCGCATCGTGTCGTTTTGCACCGGTACCTTCCTCCTGGCCGAGGCCGGTCTCCTCGAGGGCCGCACGGCCACCACCCACTGGAACGCGACGGCTCGGTTCGCAGCTCGCTATCCCAACGTCGAGATCGACTCGGGCGTTCTGTACGTGGATCACGGCGATGTGATGACGTCGGCCGGCATGGCATCGGCCATAGATCTCGCCATCCACATCGTCCGCACCGATCACGGCGCGCACATCGCCAACCTCCTGGCTCGCCAGACTGTGGTGGCGCCACACCGCCAAGGTGGACAGGCGCAGTTCGTCACCGCCCCGGCTGCTCCGGTGAACGAAGCTGACAATCTTGGCTCCACCATCGACTGGATGTTGGAACACCTCGGTGACGACTTGCCGCTGGCTGCCATCGCCCGACACGCCAACCTCAGCATGCGCCAGTTTTCCCGTCGATTTCTCGACACGATGGGTGTCACGCCCCATCAGTGGCTGATCGGTCAGCGCGTGCTTCGCGCGCAGGAGCTGCTCGAACAGGGTGTTTCGTCAGTCGAAGAAGTGGCGATGCGCTGCGGCTTTCAGAGTGCGGCGGCGATGCGACCGCACTTCCTTCGCATCGTCACCACGACACCTGCTGAATACCGTCGCTGCTTCGCCCACTGCTGAGTGCCGCTACTCCGCTGGCTCGGAGGGGATGGTGGACTTGATCTGGACGAAGGCCAGGCGGATCTGATGGAGGGCGTCTTTCAGGATGCCGGCGTTTTCGCCGATGCGGTCGCCGAGGCCCTCCACCAAGCAGGCAAGGGCGTCGATCCCGAGGGCGGCCTCGACCAGACGGGGTGGTTGGGCCGACAAATGGATGGCTGCCAGCTCATACAGGCCCATGGCGTGGTTGGCTACCACCGTCTCGGCAGGAGCCTCGGCGACCCGTCGTCGGGCGTCTTCCAGGGCCTCGGCCATCTCGGCCGCATCGTCTTCAAAGTTGTCAGCTACGTCTTGGCTACTCACCTGCGCTACGATAGACGCCTACAACCGAGGAAAGCGGGGCCGATGCTGTTACGGACCCCACCTGGCCATCTGAGATGCGTCCAGGTCGATATTCGAGCACAGGGTTCTCCCCTGTTCGCGGGCGTCGGCTTTTGTCGGCGCCTTGTCCGTTTCTGGGAGGAGAAAGCCCTTTTGTGCAGGAGTGAACACCAATAGCAACGCCCGCGAATACCGAACCTCGGTTTAACGACCGCATCCGAGCCCGCGAAGTCCGAGTCATCGGACCCGACGGGGATCAGCTCGGCATCAAATCGTTGATCGACGCCCTGTCTCTTGCCCGGGAACTCGAACTCGACCTCGTCGAAGTCGCGCCCCTGGCCACGCCGCCCGTCTGCAGAATCATGGACTACGGCAAGTTCAGATATGAAGAGTCGCAGAAGGCGAAAGAGTCACGGAAGAAGAGCGTCAGTACCTCAATCAAGGAGATGAAGTATCGCCCCAAGATTGGTACCGGAGACTTCGACACCAAGACTCGCAAGGTCGCCGAGTTCCTTACCGAGGGCCACAAGGTAAAGATCACCATCATGTTCCGAGGACGGGAAATGCAACACCCCGAACTTGGCATGAAGATCCTCACCCATCTCGCTGAAGAGGTCATTGCGGTCGGAAAGATCGAAGCGGCTCCCAAGGTTGATGGGCGAAACATGATCATGGTGCTCGCACCCGACCGCAAGAAGCAGCAACCAAAGCCTCCTTCCGCCAGTTCGGCTCCGACGTCCTCGGCGCCTGCTGCATCAGCACCAAGCGCCACGCCAGCCGCACCGGTCGACGCTTCTGTAGAACCGAGTGCAACACCCGCCCCCGTGGTGAGTGAATCCGCACCCGCAGCTCCGGCCGCCGTGGCCGCCGAGCCCGACCCCACACCGGTCGATCCAACGCCCTCCGCGTAAATCGTCGGCCCAAGGAAAGCCCAACAACATGCCGAAAATGAAGACCAGCAAGACAGCCGCGAAGCGGTTTAAGAAGACAGGTACGGGCAAACTGAGCCGTCTCCAGGCCAACCGTCAGCACCTGTTCGAGAAGAAGTCGTCCACCCGCACCCGTCGCCTCGACGGTCGCGTCGGTGTGCATTCCGGCGACGCACGCAAGATCCTGCGTCTTCTCGGCGAGCGCTGAGTTCCCTAACCCACTTCTGAAAGGAGCCAGTCATGGCCAGAGTAAAACGTGCAGTACATGCCAAAAGAAGCGCCGCGTCATCCTGGAGCGCGCCAAGGGCTACTACGGCCATCGCAGCCGTACCGTCCGTGCGGCCAACGAGGCTGTCATGCACGCCCAGCAGTACGCGTTCCGCGACCGCCGGGCCAAGAAGGGCGAGTTCCGTCGACTGTGGATTCAGCGCATCAACGCAGCATGCCGTATCTACGACATGAGCTACAGCCGCTTCATCAACGGGCTCAATGCTGCCGGTATCGAAGTCGACCGCAAGGTCCTCGCCGACATCGCTGTCCACGACATCGCGGCCTTCGGTGTGATCGTCGCCGCAGCCAAGGACGCTCTCAGCGCCAAAGCGTCGTAGGCCAGAGCGCCTGATGTCCGAACCGCTTGGTTCGAACAACCCACGTATGCAGCAACTGCGGCGCCTTGCGGGGCGCCGCAGTTCGCGTATGGAAGAAGGCCTCTTCCTCGTAGAAGGCCCAACGCTGGTCGCCGAAGCCCTCGAGGCCGGATGGCCGCTTGACGCCGTCTACGTCGAGGAATCTGCGCTCGGGCTTTTGCCCGCTGGCCTGCGGCCCACGCTCGTTCGCGACGGTGTGCTTTCCAAAGTCATGACGGTCGACGCGCCGCGCCCGATCGTTGCGGCGGCCCAGCTGCGAGCACTTCCGTGGCCGAGCGCCGCGTCGTTCGTCATCGTCGGCGCAGGCTTGTCCGACCCTGGCAACCTTGGCACCATCCTGCGGACGGCCGAAGCTGCGGGCGCCAACGGCGTGGTGCTGACGCCTGGCTCGGTCGACCCGTTCTCGCCAAAGGTGGTGCGCTCATCGGCCGGAGCGATATTTCGCATGCCGATTATCATCGATGGCGATCCGCACGCGCTCGGCCTACCGCTCTGGGGCACGGTCGCCACCGGGGGAGTGGCCTACGACCAAGCCGATCTCACTGCGCCGCTCGCATTAGTCATGGGGAACGAAGCGCACGGGCTGCCTGCCGACTTCGCGCTCGACGGCCTGCTAACTATTCCTCACGTGGGTAGGGCCGAAAGTCTGAACGTGGCCATGGCAGCCGCCGTGTTGTGCTTCGAGATCGCCCGCCAGCGCCGCTGAACCCTCTTATGCCCGCTGACCTTTCTCGACCCGTCAGTCATAGCCTGTGATGATGCGGAAATTCGCGAGGAAATCACTGCTCTCGGCTTTGTTGGTACTCGTCGTAGGGTTGCCGCTCGTTCTGCGTGGTTACGACGTCGCCGAAGCGGTCACGGCCGATGAGGTCGCCGGCTACCTCAACCCAGCCCAGTTGCCTCCGGGTAGTCCAACCGGGCGTCCGCGGGTCCTCATCGTTGGTGACTCGACCTTGGCGGCTATGGAATGGGAACCAGCGGCGCAATCAACGCTCGAAGGCCTCAACTTCAAGCTCGATGCCAAGTCGTGCCGCACCATCAGCATCCCGTCATGCCGAGGCCGCAATGATCCATTCACCGGCGCGGCGAACTATCCCGGATAACGGGCTCACCGTCGTTGGTAACGAACAGGCGAATGCGTTCGATGAACTCGTTCTGATGATCGGGTACAACGAGTCATCGGCCACCTTTGCCCAGAGTCTGCCGTTGATGCTCAACCTGGCGCGTAGCAAGGGATACAAGCACGTCACCTGGCTCACCTTTCACGTGGCCGGCACGTACCAGCCGCCGCTCGACGGCGATGCCTCGTACCGGAGCAACAACGTCATCTTGAAAGCCGCCGTCGCAGCGCAGAATGGCTACCTCACGCTTCTCGACTGGAACACCTATGCCGATGATACGGGGGGCTTGCTTCAGTCAGACGGTGCTCACCTGAGTGTCGCCGGCGCGTACGCGGTCGGTGACTTCATCCACAGCGCCGTCGATGTCCTGTGGGGTGCGAAGGCGTCGACAGCTCCGAGCGAGCTTGCGCACGTTCAACGAACACCTGAAGCTGGGGGTTACGTGATCTCTCCGTCACCCGTGCGACTCCTCGACACACGTGGTCTGAACGGACCGTTGGCCGGCGGAGAGGCCGTTCGGGTGCTCGTGCCCGGTGGAGCTGCTTTCGCCGCTGCGTCGGTCAACCTCACGGCGGCGGGGGCGAGCGCTGCTGGGTTCTTCACCGCGTATTCCTGTACGACCGCTGTCCCCAACGTGTCGACGCTCAACTTTGACCGTGGTGAGACTCGGGCCGCGTCCACGATCGTTGGCTTGGACGCAGAAGGCGGATTTTGTCTCTCCTCATCGGTGCGGTCACATGCCATCGTCGATTTGCTCGGCGTCCTCGACCCAGCGGCCGCCGGTTCAATTGTCTCGCAGAAGCCCGTACGCGCCTTCGACAGCCGTGCCGGCAGACTACGCCTCGCCGCCAATAGCAGCCTGCGTGTAGCGCTCCCCTTGACCGGCACCGAAGGTGTCTCGGTGATCGCCACTGCGGTGGACGCTACCGCTGACGGATGGCTTGCCGTAACCCCCACCGGTTCCGATGGAACCTGCGCCGTGCCAGGAACATCCAACCTCAACTTCGTGCGAGCCAACGCGGTCGCCAACGCCGTCGGTCTTGCTGTCGATCGATCGCAGCCATACGCGTGTTTGTACGCAAGTGCGCCCGTTCATGTGTTGATCGATGTGATGGCCACGATCGACTCGGGGGCAGCGACGGCCCAAGCGTCGGCAGACGAGACGGTCCTTGCGCCAGCTATCGACAACCGATGGATGCCATCCTCGCTTGCCAGTCGCATCGTCGACACGCGCGAGAAATTCGGTAAGCGCCAGAACTTCTCCGTGACGCTGCCCGCAGGCACGCACGCCGTAACCGTTACCGCAGCGGAACCGGCTTCGGTGGGCTTTGTGACGGCCTACCCTGCGGACGATGCGAATGTCTGCGGCCCACCGCCGACTGCGTCGCTCATCAACGTCCGTCCCGGTGGTGCTGCTGCCAACATGATGTTCGTCGACCCAAATCGGATGCTGTGTCTTTACGCCAGCAGTCCAACGCAACTAATAGTTGACACGCTTTAAGAGACCCGTTGCAACGATGCGCTGCGCTCGGCGTCCGATCGCCTGCGAAGTAGAGTCCACGCATGGCCATCACCAAGGGGTACAAGCAGCTCATCTCCGAAGCGAACGCTCGCGTGCGGACACTGTCGCTCGATGAAGCCGCGGCCAAACTCGGAAGTGACGACGTGGTGTTTGTCGACATTCGCGACCCTCGCGAGCTCCAGCGCGAAGGCATGATCCCCGGTGCATTTTCAGCCACGCGCGGCATGCTCGAGTTTTGGGTTGACCCCGAGAGCCCCTACTACAAGGACATCTTCGGACAGGACAAAGAGTTCATCCTCTACTGCGGCAGCGGCTGGCGTTCCGTCCTGGCGGCCGCCACGTTGACCGACATGGGCATGGAGCGCATCGCCCACATTGAGGGTGGATTCACGGGATGGAAGAAGGCCGAGTACCCCGTTGCCGAGAAGCCAGCCAGGTCCTGAACCCGTAAAAACAAGGTGCCGGCCGGCCATAGCCCGTAGTCTCTCCGCCGTGACATTGCCCTATCTCTCGCGTTCTGATGCCCGATGACCGACGCCCTGCTCCACGATATTTCCAGCTCCGGCGAGGCGGCCGTGGCCCAGTTCGCCTCGGCAACGACGCTCGATGCGCTGCGGTCGCTCGGCTCAGAACTGTTGGGCAAGAAGGGCCCGCTTGCTGGTTTCAAAGCCAAGCTCGGTGGTCTCGATCCGGACGCCCGCCGAGATGCGGGTGCTGCGGTCAACGCTGCGATGAGCGCAGCGCAGGTCGCGTTCGATCAGCGGCAGGCCATACTTGCCGCCGCTGCGCTCGATCAGCAGTTGCTCGCCGAGAAACTCGATCTCACCGAGGTCACGGCACGGCCGACTCGCGGTCATGCGCACCTCGTCACGCAGGTATGGGAACGGCTTGAGGACGTGTTCGTCGGCCTTGGTTTCACCATCGCCGAAGGGCCAGAGGTCGAGACCGACTATTACAACTTCCAGGCGCTCGGTATGGGCGACGGGCACCCGGCCCGAAGCGCGTTTGACACGATGTTCCTCGACTATGGCGCGCCCGGTTCCACCGTGCTGCGCACGCACACGTCCACTGTGCAGATCCGCACCATGGAGAACCAGAAGCCGCCGATCTACATCGTGGCCCCCGGCCGTGTGTACCGGCGCGATACGCCCGACGGCACCCACATGCCCGCCTTCCATCAGATCGAAGGACTGGTGGTCGACAAGGGCATCACCATGGCCGACTTGAAGGGCACCATCCAGGCCTTCACGGAAGCGTTCTTCGGGCCTGGCTTCAACAGTCGTCTGCGGCCGTCATACTTCCCGTTCACCGAGCCCTCGGCCGAGTTCGACATCCAGCGGGCCGACGGTTCTTGGATGGAGCTGGGTGGTTGCGGCATGGTGCACCCTGACGTGCTGTCGGGTTGCGGTATCGACCCTGAGGAGTACTCCGGCTTCGCGTTCGGCTTCGGACTGGACCGCTTCCCGCTGTCCTCGCACGGTATCGACGACATCCGTGACATGTACGCCAACGACGTTCGATTTGTGGAGCAGTTCTGATGAGAGTGCCACTGAGCTGGCTCAACGACTTCGCCCCCTTCGGCACCGACGCCGAGGCCATTGCCGCCGCGCTCACGCGCCTTGGCATGCAGGTGGAGGAGACCATACGGGTCAACGATCCGGTCGAGGGCGTCATCGTGGCCAAGGTGCTCGAGCGCGCCAAGCACCCCAACGCCGATCGCGTCGGCCTGGTGTTTGTCGATGTCGGTGACGGACAGTCACTGCAGATTTGTTGCGGCGCGTTCAACATGCAGCCCGGGGATTTAGTTCCGCTTGCAACCATTGGCACGACTATGCCCGACGGTCGCACCATTCAGCGCAGCCAGATGCGCGGCGAATGGTCGAACGGCATGCTGTGCTCGCAGAAAGAGCTCGGGCTCGGTGAGGCCGATGCTGGCATCTGGATCTTGCCCTCCGATCTGCCGTTGGGCAGTTCGCCGTGGGAAGGCAGCAGCTTGTCGCACGATGTGGTTTTTGACATCGACCTCACCCGCAACCGCCCCGAATGCTGGGGCATCGTGGGTATCGCCCGCGACCTCGCCGCCAACCTCGGCCTGCCGTTCACCATTCCCGGTGGCATGGTCGAACCGAGCGGCACGGCGCGTTCAGCACCTGTCACGATTGTTGATGGTGACCGTTGCGGGCGGTTCGTCTCGGCGGTCATCACCGGCATCGAGGTAAAGCAGAGCGCGCCGTGGATGCAGCAGCGGTTATCACTCGCCGGTATGCGCGCCATCAGCAACGTGGTCGACGTCTCGAACTACGTCATGCTCGAACTGAATGAGCCCAACCACGCGTATGACCTCGAAACTCTGGGTGGCGGTGGCTTCAACATCCGCCTGGCAACCGATGGCGAAGAACTCGCCACGCTTGATGGGGTCGTGCGGGTCATGACCGCAGATGACCTGCTGATCTGCGATGCCGAGGACCGTCCCATTGGTCTGGCCGGCGTGATGGGTGGCCTCGACACCGAGATCACCGACCGTACCCAAACGATCGCGCTCGAGAACGCCTGGTTCGCGTCCGACGGCATCGCCCGAGCAGCGGCCCGCCATGAGTTGCGCAGCGAGGCGAGCGTTCGGTTTGACCGTGGTCGTGACCCCTACGGCATCGACCACGCCGTGCACCGTTTCGTGGAACTGCTGCGCGAAACCTGCCCCAACATCGAGTTGCATCCCGGTCTGGTCGACGCCCGCGGCACGCTGCCGCAACCAATCTCGGTTGAGGTACGCACGTCCCGGGTGAACGAACTGCTGGCCACCGATCTCACCGACAACGATGTGCAGAAGCTGTTGGCACCGATCGGGTTCACCTTCACGAGCGGGCAGTTCACCGTCCCCTCGTGGCGCCCCGACTGCAGCCGGGAGATCGATCTTGTCGAGGAGATCGCGCGGCACTACGGCTACGACAACATCGGTAAGACGGTGCCGGCATCCTCCATGCCCGGCGGCCTCAGCCCGCGACAGCGTGATCGCCGTTCCCTGCGCCAATTGCTGCTCGGTCTCGGACTGAACGAAGCTCTGCCGAACCCGTGGCTGGCACCAGGCGACACCGAGCGAGCAGGGCTGTTGGCGGTCGGCCAGCCGGTGGTCATCGGCAATCCGATGGCAGCTGAGGAGAGCGTGCTGCGCACCTCGCTGTTGCCGGGGCTGCTGAAGACGGTCGCCTACAACGAAACGCATCGCGCCGCTGGTGTCCGCTTCTTCGAAATCGGCCATGTCTTCCGCCACCCAGCCGACGAGCAGCCGCTCCCCGATGAATCCGAACATCTGGCTGTGGCCATCGCGGGTGTCGATGCACCGGCTGCGGTTGCGGTTTGGAACGAGATCGTGACCACACTCGGCATCAAAGGCGCTCGTATGCAGTCCGCCGTCCATCCCGGGCTGCACCCGGGTCGATCGGCCACGGTGTTTGCCGCCGGCCGACCCATCGGCGTGGTCGGTGAGGTTCACCCGACGGTGCTCGGGTCCTACGACGTCAACGAGCGGGTAGCCTGGCTTCAGCTTGATCTCGGCAGACTGCTCGACCTTCCCCACGGTATTTCCGGCTACAAAAAGGTCAGCCGATATCCGTCTAGCGATATCGACCTTGCCTTCGTGGTGCCCGAGAAGGTGGCGGCCGACGGGGTCATGCTGTCGCTGAAGAAGGGCGCCGGCGATTTGCTGGCCGGACTCGAACTTTTCGATGTGTACCGCGGCCTCGGAGTGCCGGAGGGCAGCCGCAGCCTGGCGTTCCACCTCCGACTGCAGGCCACCGACCGCACCCTTACCGATGCAGAGATCAGCAAGGTCCGCGACGCCTGCATCGCACTCGTCAACAAGGCTGGCGGCGCCCTGCGCTAATCCTTGCCGGTCGTTCGGCCTGCAAGACGGAAGAGCGGTCAAATTCTCACAATGAGTAGTCAATGCGATTGGTGCAGGGGGCGATGCCCACTGAACGTGAGGCGGTGCTAGACAACGTTGGGCGAAAATATCAAAGCATGCACAATCTCAAGGAGAACTGACATGACCGATCTTTCCGACAACCTCACAACCACTGGCACCGAAACCGAAGCTGGTAACAACCGCCGGGACCTCTTCCGCAAGCTAGCCATCGTGGGTGCCGGCGCCGCGGTTGGCTCCGCTGTCCTGTCCGGTCGTGCTGACGCTGCCACCGAGGTAGTCGACACCGAGCAGACGAACTCGGCTGCGGCTCCTACAACAATCGTCGGTCCACCGACCGTTGCCCTGACGGACAAGAGCTTCTTCTCCGTCCAGGAGACCGCCACGCAGCTGCCATTGTTCCCTGCCGCGGTTGGAGGATACGCAGAGGACAAGATTCCGAACGGCGTCCACGGCTCCACCAAGTCGCTCGCCGGTTTCGGCGTCGTCGCGGCCAACGCCGCTACACCGGACGCAGCCAAGGATGCTCCGAAGGCGATGGCTATCGGATCGTTCGGTTCGCACATCCAGTTCCTGACGGCCAAGACGGTCGCAACCGCCGCGGGCGTCACGCCGGTACCGGCGGCCGTGGTCGGCCCGTCGGTCGGCAAGCATGGCCCCGGCGAGATGTACGTCGATGATGACTACAACCTTTGGTTCTCGGTTCCCGGTGCGGCAGCAACCGATCCCGTGCGCTGGGTGAAGCTTGCGGGCAAGTCGACCGCGGGTTCCTTCGTTGCTCTTCCGAGCCCAGTCCGTTCCTACGACAGTCGAGAACAACAGCAGGCAAGATCAAGTTCGGTGAGGAGCGCGTGATCGACCTCACGACGGGCAAGAAGGGCGCGGCCACCATCGCCGGTATCCCGGCCGGAGCGAGCGCTGCGGCCTTCAACCTCACGATCGATGCCACGACCGAGTTTGGTTTCCTCAGCGCGTTCGCGGATGGCGCGACGTTCAACGACACGTCAAATATCAACTGGGCGACCAGCGGTATTGCGGTGGCCAACTACGTCGTGAGTGCGGTGAGCAGCGCGGGCAAGATCAAGATCCGCGGCGGTGGCACTGCAGGCAGCACGCACTTCATCATCGACACCACCGGCTACTACCTCTAGCCCACGACGTCGGCTCGATCGCCGGGGCAACCCGCCCCGGCGATCAGCCGCTCAGTTGACGGAGGGGTCCTCGGGATAGTGGGCGAGCCAGCTCAAGGGCTGGGATTGGCGAGCGAGCACCAGATGCCAGAGGTCGTCCGGCTCGGGTGTGAAGATGTCGTCGATGTCGGAATCCACCACGAACCACGAGCCCTCGTTGATCTCGTCCTCCACCTGGCCGGTACCCCAACCGGCGTAGCCGTGGAACAGGCGGATGTCGTCGAAATCGTCGGGCTCCACGTTCACCAAATCGACGGTTTCGGCCATCGCTCCGTGCTGACGACCGAGCGCAATGATGCCCTCTGGCTGCACAGGTCCGCCCCGAAAAACGACGGGTGGAACCGCAGCGCGCGACTTCCAGCGCTCCAGCGAGTCCGGAAGGTCATGTGGAGTGGGGCGATTGAGCACCAGACCTAGCGCGCCGCTCTGCCCGTGCTGCAACATGTAGATCACGGTTCGGTTGAAGTTGGGGTCGATGAGTTCTGGCGTGGCCACGAGCAGCTGGCCCACGGTCGAAAGGGAGTAAGACACTGATGACTATTGTTCACGATGGAATACAGCAAGCGGTGGCACCGTTACAACGTTCTGTGCCTACTCACCGTTTCCGCAATTTCCTGCTTGGCCTCGGCCTGCTCGGTTTTCTGGGCGCCGGACTCGTCGTCGGCGTGCTCAGCTATGCCAAGTCGCACTTGAAGAACCCGATCAAGACCGTCGTGGTCGATCGGACTCCTCCGCCCGTGATGCTCACCCTGAAGGACCTGTCGCTCTACAAAGCTGCTGCGGGTGACTACGAGGTCCTGGTCGATGTGGAAAAGGACGTGCAGTACGTTCCGAAGGCCATCGCGGGCCAGCGCACACTGTTCATCGGCGTCGGCACGGTCGACGCCACGGTCGACTTCCGTAACGTCGGTGGCAGCGCCATCGTCACCAACGCCGACCACACATCGGCCGTCATCACGCTGCCCCACGCCAGTCTTTCTTCGGCGGTTGTCGACCCGGCGCAAAGCCACGTGGCATCTCGCCAGCGCGGCCTTGTCGATCGGATCAAGGGCGCGGTGGAGGACAATCCCGACAACGACAAAGAGCTCTACCTCGCGGCGGCAGCCAAGATGGACGCCGCAGCCGCTGCAAGTGGACTTCGTGAGAAGGCCGAAGCCAACACCACCAAGATGCTGACGGCGATGCTGACCAATCTCGGCTACAAGAACGTTGAGATCCGGTTTGATGGAGTGCCGCCGTTCGAGGTCATCGAGCGCGACGCAAGTTGCGGCGGCGCCCTAAATCCATTCGTGCATGATCATGCGCTCTGTTGTATGATCATGCGCCTATGGTTGCGAAGAAGCGAATCGGCATAGTTGGCGCATCGGGCTACACAGGCGTGGAGCTGTTGCGCCTCGTTGCTCAGCATCCCGATGTGGAGATGGTGCTCGCCACGGGCGACAGCCAGGCGGGAACGCTGGCCACCAACCTCTATCCATCGCTGGCCACGGTGTACCCGAACTTGGTGTTCTCCGAGTTCGATGCGGCCGCCTGTGACGGACTCGATGCCGTCTTCCTCGGTGTTCCCCACGAGGCCGCACTCGACATTGCTCCGCAACTCGTCGGCAGGGTCGGCACGGTGGTGGATCTGTCGGCGGCCTATCGGTTGAAGGACGCCTCGCTGTATCCGACGTGGTACAAGTTCGAGCACACGCAGCCGTCGCTCTTGGCTCAAGCCGTCTACGGGTTGCCGGAGCTGACTCGCAACGAGTTGAAGGGGGCCGAGCTCATTGCCACACCGGGCTGTCATGTGACGGCCGCGTCGCTGGTGCTGCAGCCATTGGTGGAAGCGGGCTTCATCGACCCGACCGGTGTGATTGTGAACTCCATCACCGGCGTGTCGGGCGCAGGCCGGGTGGCGAAGAACAACAACCTGTTCTGTACCGTCAACGAAGACGTGCTCGCCTACGGTCTGCTCGACCATCGCCACACGCCTGAGATTGAGCAGGTCACGGGCGCACAGGTGCTCTTCACGCCCCACCTCGCTCCGATGAACCGCGGCATCCTCGCAACCTGCTACGCACGACCGGCGATCGGCAAGTCTGTAACGACGGCCGGGCTGTTGGCCGAGCTGGCCCGCAAATATCGGGGCGAGCCATTCGTGTCGGTGCGGAAGGACTCGCCCTCCACCAAGGCCACGCTCGGCTCGAACAGCGTGCATATGTCAGCCCGCTATGACGAGCGCACGAACACGGTGCTGTTGCTGTGTGCCATCGACAACCTCGCCAAGGGCGCATCTGGCGGCGCACTGCAAGCGATGAACGTGGCCCTAGGGCTGGACGAGACAGCCGGCCTTTCTGCAGTCGGGTTGTTCCCGTGAGCAGGGCTGACGCTGCGGCGAAGACCGAGGTCCTCATCCAGGCCTTGCCATACATCAAACGCTTCGCCGACAAGATCGTGGTGGTGAAGTACGGCGGAAACGCGTTGGCCGGTGCCACATCCGATGAGGAAGCGTTGGCGGTCTTCGCGCAGGACATCGTGATGATGCACGCCGTGGGCATGCGCCCCGTCGTGGTGCACGGCGGTGGCCCTCAGATTTCCTCGATGATGAAGCGACTTGGCAAGCAAAGCGAGTTCCGAAACGGCCTGCGCGTCACTGACGCCGAGACGGTCGACATCGCGCGCATGGTTTTGCGAGGCGAAGTGAACCCGAAGATCGTAGCGGCTATCAACGTGCACGGTCCCTTGGCTATCGGCGTTGGGGGAGAAGACGGCGGGCTGCTCACCGCAACTCCGACCGGCGACGGTTCACTCGGTTTCGTTGGGGACGTCAGTGCAGTGAACCCGGCCATCATCAAGCGGCTGCTCGCCGAAGAACTCATTCCGGTCGTGGCCACCATCGGTCTCGACGGGAAGGGTCAGGCGTACAACATCAACGCCGACACGGTGGCCGGTGCGATCGCCGAAGCGTTGCAGGCCGAAAAGCTGGTGTACCTCACCGACATCGAAGGCCTCAGACGTGACGTGAACGACCCCGAAAGCCTCATACGTCAAACCACCGCCGCCGAACTGGAAGCGCTCATGGCCGATGGCACGCTCACCGGCGGCATGATCCCCAAGATCGAGTCATGCACCCGAGCGGTGCGCGGCGGCGTAGGGCGGGCCCACATTCTTGATGGCCGTATTCCGCACGTCTTATTGCTCGAAGTATTCACCGATGAAGGCATCGGCACCATGGTTGAAGGAGAAACAAAATGACCGCCCACGCATTCGATACCGCTGGTCTCGACTACTGCCCGATCATGCCAACGTACGGGCCGCCGCAGGTCATGTTCATCCGCGGGAAGGGAACCGAACTGTGGGACTCCAACGGCAAGCACTACCTCGACTTCCTCTCCGGTCTTGCGGTCACGTCGCTGGGTCACGCCAACGTGGCCGTCGCCGAAGCAATCAGCCATCAGGCCAACACGTTGCTGCACGTATCCAACCTGTTCGCCAATGAGAACGCATGGGATGTGGCCCTCACCATCGACCGACTGCATGGTGGCGGCGGGCAGGTCTTCTTTGCCAACTCCGGTGGCGAGGCCAACGAGTGCGCTATCAAACTTGCCCGTAAGTGGGGCGGTCGTGGCAAGTACGCGGTCATCAGCGCCTACGGCAGCTTTCATGGCCGCACACTGGCCACGTTGCACGCGACCGGTCAACCGGCCAAGCACGAAACGTTCCAACCGTTGCCCGAAGGCTTTCGACATGCCGCATGGAACGACCTTGCGGCGTTCGAAGCGGCGATCTCGCCCGACGTAGCGGCCATTTTGCTGGAGCCGGTGCAGGGTGAAGGCGGTGTAAACCCAGCCGAGGGCGAGTTCTTCCGCGGGATCCGCAGGCTGTGTGATGAGCGCGGCCTGCTGTTCATGGTGGATGAAGTGCAGACCGGTTTCGCCCGTACCGGCGAGTGGTTCGGCTACCAGCACTACGGCGTGCAACCCGATGTCGTTTCGATGGCCAAAGCGCTTGGCAACGGCTTCCCGATCGGCGCGTGCTGGGCCAAGCGAGAGGTCGCGGCCGCGTTTAAGCCGGGCGACCACGCCACGACCTACGGCGGCACGCCGCTCGCTACCGCTGCGGCTGCGGCAGTGCTGGCGGAGATGGAACGACTCGACGCGCCGGCGCTCGCAGCCAAACGAGGAGCCGAGTTGATGGACGCATTGCGGGCTGTTCCCGGCGTCGGCGAAGTGCGTGGCATGGGCCTGTTGATCGCAGCTGAGCTCGACGGCCACGAGGCCAAGCCCGTCGCTGACGAACTGCTGCAACGCGGCCTTGTGGTGAACGCAGTGACAGGTACCGCGCTGCGGTTGGCCCCGCCCATCACCGTCTCGTCGGCCGAGATCGCGACCGCGGTGGGCATGATCCGGGACGTGCTGGCATGACGCGACACTTCCTAGCCATCAACGACCTCACGCCCGATGAACTCACGAACGTGCTCGACCTCGCGGAGCGCTGGGAGCTGCCGCAGGTACTTCGTGGCAAGGGTGCGGCCTTACTCTTCGAGAAGCCTTCCAGTCGCACCCGGCACTCGGTGGAGATGGCGGTGGTGCAGCTCGGCGGTCACCCGATTGTGGACACCGTCGAGCTGGGAAAGCGCGAAACGGTTGAGGATCTCACCCGGGTTCTGGTCGGTTATCACGCCCTGATCGCGGCCCGTGTCTTCGATCATCGCAATGTCGTGAAGATAGCCGCAGTCTCGGGCAAAGTGCCCGTGCTCAACATGCTGTCCGACTACGAGCATCCGCTCCAGGGACTCGCTGATCTTCTGACGTTACGTCAGGAGTTCGACGATCTCGCCGGGCTTCGCATCGCATGGTTGGGTGAGTTCAACAACGTTGCCCGCTCACTGTCGCGCGGTGTCAGGATGCTGGGCGGCGAACTGGTTGCCTGCTGTCCCGAAGGCTACGGACCTCGTAATGAGGACCATGTGTCGACCATCATGCGGCCCGAAGAAGCCGTTGAGGGCGCTCGCTGCGTGGTGACCGATACGTGGTACTCGATGGGGTGGGAGAAGGAAGCCGACGAACGGCGACCGGTGTTCCGTCCCTATCAAATCACGGGCGATCTGCTCCGACGAGCCGAGCCGGACGCGGTGTTCCTTCACTGCCTTCCCGCCCACCGGGGTGAGGAAGCGACCGACGATGTGCTCGACAGCCCGCAGAGTCGCATCTTTCCCGAAGCTCACAACCGCATGCACACCGCCCGGGCCGTCATTGCCTTCCTCCTCGGAGTTCGCTGAATGGCAACCAAGCAGTCCCGTCAGATGGAGATCGCCCGACTTATCGCCGGTCACGTCATCACCAGCCAACCGCAGCTCGTTGACCTGTTGCACGCCGCCGGTACCAACGCGACACAAGCAACCGTGTCCCGCGATCTCGATGAGTTGGGCGCACTCAAGGTGCGCACCGCCGACGGGGAGACCGCTTACGCCATTCCCGAACTCGCACCCGAACGCAAAGCTCCGCAGGAACATCTGCGCCGGGTGATGAGCGAGTGGGTTGGTGAGGTCTTGTGCAGCGCCAACATCGTCATTCTTCGCACGCCACCGGGCTGCGCCCACGTGGTCGCTTCGGCCCTGGATCGAGCGGGAGTCGACGGCCTGCTCGGTACGGTGGCCGGCGATGACACGATGTTTTGTGTTGCCACCGAGAAGGTTGGCGGCCAGAAGCTGGCGCGCACTATGCGTGATCTGGCGGGTCTGTCGTGAGCATCGCCGATGATGGGGGCAAGACGCTGTGGCACGGACGCTTCGCGTCGGGTCCGGCGGCGGACCTGATGGCGTACACGGTGAGCCTGCCCTTTGATCAACGCATGTGGCGCGACGACATCACCGGCAGCCGCGCCCATGTACGGATGCTGGCTCACGTTGGACTCCTGAGTGACGGTGAGCGCGATGCGGTGCTGTCGGCACTCGACATTGTGTGGATGGAAATGGAGTCCGGCTCGTTCGTCTTCGTGGATAGTGATGAGGACATTCACACCGCGGTCGAGCGGAGGGTCACCGAGCTGTCCGGTGACGCCGGCGCAAAACTCCACACCGGACGCAGCCGCAATGACCAGTGCGCCACTGATACCCGCTTGTGGACCAAGCGGGCCTTGCGCGATGTCGCCTCGCGAGTTGTGGGTTTGCAACTCGTTCTTCTGGCTCGGGCCGAAGCAGCGGGGGAGACCTATCTGCCCGGTTACACCCACCTGCAGAGGGCTCAGCCGGTGCTCTTGGCCCACCACTTCCTTGCCCACGCGTGGACGTTTGCCCGTGACGTCGACCGGCTGCTGGCAACGCTGGAACGGATGGATGTTTCGCCTCTGGGAGCCGGAGCGTTGGCCGGTTCGTCACTGCCGCTTGACCCTGCCTACAGTGCCTCTTTGCTCGGCTTCGCGAGGGTGTTTGACAATTCGTTGGATGCCGTAAGCGACCGTGACTACATCGCCGAGTCACTGTTCAACCTGGCCCTCATCGGCACGCACCTGAGTCGCCTCGGCGAAGAGTGGGTGCTCTGGACCAGCGAAGAGTTCGGCTTCGCTCGTCTCGACGACGGATACGCGACAGGTTCGTCGATGCTGCCGCAAAAGAAGAACCCCGACATCGCAGAGCTGGCTCGAGGGAAGTCTGGGCGACTCATCGGCAACCTCACCGGACTTTTGACCACGCTGAAGGGTCTGCCCCTTGCGTACAACCGGGATCTGCAGGAGGACAAGGAGCCGCTTTTCGATTCGGTTGATCAGGTGAGCCTGGCCCTGTCAGCCCTGAGTGGAATGATTGCAACTGCAACCATCGTCGCGCCGAAGATGCAGGCTGCCGCCGATTCGCCGACATCATCGGCAACCGACTTGGCCGAGTGGCTCGTTGCCGGCGGAACACCGTTCCGTCAGGCCCACGCCATCGTCGGCGCGGTCGTACGGGCGTCGCTGGAAGACGGCGCTATGCCCTTGTCTGACCTGGTAGCGGCTCACCCTGATCTCGGCGAGGAGGCTGCCGCGCTCGTTGCTCCCGGAGTATCCGTGCGCCGCCGCACAACGCCGGGCGGAGCGGGGCCCGGGCCAGTCGCCGTCCAGTTGGCTAACTTCAAACTTCGACTCGCTGCCGACCAGGCGCGCGTCTCAAACGAAAGCAAGTAACACATGGGTTCCGTCCTTACCTCCCTCCCCGTCGGCGAGCGCGTCGGTATCGCATTCTCGGGCGGTCTCGACACCGCCACCGCGGTTGCCTGGATGCGCGAAAAGGGGGCCATTCCGTACTGCTACACGGCCGACCTCGGTCAGCCCGATGAAGACGACATCGACGGCATCCCCACCCGTGCCGTGGAGTACGGCGCCGAACATGCCCGCCTGGTCGATTGCAAGGAAGCCTTGGTCGATGAAGGTCTCACTGCGCTCATGTGCGGCGCGTTCCACATCACTACGGCCGGCAAGACGTACTTCAACACCACCCCGCTCGGGCGCGCCGTCACGGGCACGCTGCTGGTGCGGGCCATGAAGGAAGATGGCGTGGATGTATGGGGTGATGGCTCCACCTACAAGGGCAATGACATCGAGCGTTTCTACCGCTACGGCCTCATGGTCAACCCCGACCTGCGCATCTATAAGCCCTGGTTGGATGAAGCGTTCGTCAACGAACTCGGCGGCCGCAGCGAGATGAGCGAGTTCCTCATCGCTCGAAATTTGCCGTACCGGGCCAGCGCCGAAAAGGCCTACTCCACCGACGCCAACATCTGGGGCGCCACCCACGAGGCCAAGACGCTGGAGCTCTTGAGTGAGTCGATGGACATCGTGCAACCGATTATGGGCGTGCGTCACTGGGACGCCGCGGTCGAGATCGAACCCGAGGTCGTGTCGGTGCGGTTCGAGGAGGGCTGGCCCGTCGCCATCAACGGTAAAACCTTCGAGTCGCGAGTCGCGTTGGTGGAAGAAGCCAACGCCATTGGTGGACGTCACGGGCTCGGCATGAGCGACCAGATCGAGAACCGCATCATCGAAGCCAAGAGCCGCGGCATCTACGAAGGACCGGCGCTCGCCTTGCTGTTCATCGCCTACGAACGGCTCGTCAGTGGCATCCACAACGAGGGCACTATCGACAACTACCGCACCATGGGGCGTCGCCTCGGACGTCTGCTGTACGAGGGTCGCTGGTTCGATCCGCAGTCGGTCATGCTGCGCGAACCCTTGCAGCGTTGGGTCGGCGCCGCGGTCACCGGCGAGGTAACCGTGCGCCTGCGTCGGGGCGATGACTACACCATTCTCGACACCACGGGACCGCACCTCACGTACCAGCCCGAGCGGTTGTCGATGGAAAAGACCGAGGGTGCCTTCAGTCCGCTCGACCGCATCGGCCAGCTCACCATGCGCAACCTGGACATCCAAGACTCCCGCGACAAACTCGCCGTGTACCGAGCCGCAGGAACCATCGGCAAGGGCGGCGATGACCTCCTGCAACTCGGTGGAGGTGAGTAAGTCTCAGCGGCTGAGGCGGGCGTTTTTCGCGCGGCACAGTTCGGTTGTGGCGCCCGACCTCTTGGGCAAGATCCTCGTCGTCGGCCCCTGCACCGGACGTATCACCGAGGTCGAGGCCTATGGCGGAAGCGATGATGCGGCCAGTCACGCCGCCCGCGGTCAGACACCGCGCAACACGGTGATGTTCGGCCCAGCGGGTGTGCTGTACATCTACTTCACCTATGGCATGCATCACTGCGCCAACATCGTTACCGGCGCGGTTGGCGACGCCCAGGCCGTCTTGCTCCGAGGGCTCGAGCCGATCGAGGGCGTTGAACTGATGCGCCTGCGTCGACCAAGGGCGCGTCGTGATGGCGACCTTGCGAACGGCCCCGGCAAACTCTGCGAGGCGCTCGACCTTGATCTTCGCCATAACGGTCTCGAAGTCACCACGGGCCCGATCGGTATCTTCCACGACGGCACGAGCGCCACCCGTACGGCCATCGGCCCACGCGTCGGCATTACGAAGGCCGTCGACACCCCCTGGCGCTGGTCTGTTGCCTCAGGTGATGATTGGTCAATAGGACCTATTCCAACAACGCATCGATGAGCGCACGATGAAGTTACGTCTCACCCGCGGGAGGTGGTGACGGTTCAGGAGATCGGCGGATATCTTGCGACATCATCCTGTTTCGGTACGGCTGATAGCGGCCTCGGTTCTGGCCCTTGGTCTCACGGTCTTCTCCAGCTCCAACGCCAGTGCTGCGGAGCTGGTGCCCAACCCTTCGACGGAATTGGGCACGACCACGCCGACGAGTTGGAACAACAACACGTCCGGCGTGAACACGTCGTCGTTCACGTGGTCGACGAACGGTCACACCGGTTCGCGGAGTCTGCGCACGAGCGTCACCGCCTTCACCAACGGCGATGCCAAGTGGTGGTTCAATCCTGTCGCGGTGTCACCGAACACGACGTACACCTACAGCTACTGGAGTCGATCGACCGTCGACTCGCAGCTGCTCGTCGAGTTCGGTAACGGCACCAGCAACGTGTCAGTCGTGTGGCTGGCGACGATGCCCGCTTCACCGGGGGTGTGGACGCAGCGCACCAAGACATTCACGACCTTGGCCGATACCGTAACGGTGACCATGTATCACGCCCTGGAGACAATCGGTGTCTCCGAGATCGATGACGCGTCATTGCCTTCTGCCGTTGCATCGACGCCGACGGTCACAGTGACCGCTCCGGCGTCGGGCGCAGTGGTGTCAGGCACCACGGTGGCCTTGGGCGCCTCAACGACGGGCACCGGTATCCTCGGCGTGCAGTTCAAGGTCGATGGAGCGAATGTCGGGGTGGAGGACACCACTGCTCCGTACGGCATGACTTGGAACTCCACCGCCGTGGCTGACGGATCACATGCGGTTACTGCCACGCTGCGGACCGCCGCGACCTCGATCACATCGACAGCCGTGAACATCAACGTGACCAACAACGCGGCCGGTCAACTCGTCGCCAACCCGTCGATGGAGTTGGGCACCACATCGCCGACGAGCTGGAACACCGGCGTCTTCGGCGTGAACACGTCGACCTTCACCTGGTCTACCAACGGCCATACCGGCTCACGCAGCGTCCGTACCGACGTCACTGCACTGACGAGCGGCGATGCGAAGTGGTACTTCGCCCCGGTCGTCGTATCGCCGAGCACGAGCTACAACTACAGCTACTGGACCCGCTCCACCATCCTCACCCAGATCCTGGCGGAGTACACCAACGCGGCCGGGGTGAGCACGGTGGTCTGGCTGGAGGACGTCCCGGTCTCAGCCGGCGTGTGGACGCCGAGAACCAAGACGCTCACCACTCCCGCCGATGCCGTGAAGCTCACGATCTATCACGCCATTCCCAGCGTCGGTTCACTCGAGACCGACGACGTGTCCCTCACCATTTCCACCTCGGCCCCGACCATTGCCGTGACCGCTCCCACCAGCGGTACAACGGTCTCGGGGACGGTCGTGACATTGAGCGCGTCCACGACGGGCACCGGCGTGCTCGGTGTGCGGTTCAAGGTGGACGGAGTAAACGTTGGTGCCGAGGACACGACCAGCCCATACAGCATCAGCTGGAATTCGACGACCGTGGCGAACGGAACCAGGGGTGTAGCCGCGGTCGTTCGAACGGCGACCACGACGGTTACGTCGGCGGTGGTCGGTATCAACGTGAACAACGCCGAGCTGCTGACGAACGGCACGCTGGAGTTGGCCAACGGTTCGCAACCGGCATCGTGGGCCAACTCATCCTTCGGCGTCCTCACCAGTTCTTTCACCTACCCGGCGACCGGCGGACATTCGGGCAGCCGATTCGTTCGGACCAACGTGACGGCATTTACGAACGGCGATGCGAAGTGGTACCCGACCTCGACGGTCGCGGTGTCCGCCGGCAGCTACTACCGGTTCTCCGATTGGTACCGCACCAATACACAGACCGAAGTACTTGCTGAGGTCACGTTGTCTGGCGGGGCGACGACGTACATGGTGGGATCGTTGCCGCTGTCCTCGGCCAGTACGTGGACGCAGTACAAGACCACGTGGAAGATGCCCGCGAACGCAACAGCCCTGAGGATCTGGCACAGCGTCGTAGCAGTGGGATTCCTCGAAACCGACGACTACTCGCTCATGCTCCAGCCAAACGCTCCGCTCACCCGCCCGTTGATCTCTATAACGGTGGACGACGGCAACTCGTCCGACATCAACTACTTCCTGCCGAAGTTGCAGACGACCGCCATGCCTGCCACGTTCTTTGTGGTCAGCAGTTACTTGGGCACCCCGAATCACACGACGGCTGCCCAGGTTGTGCAGCTCAAGAACGCGGGCATGGAGATCGGAGCCCACACGGTTACCCACCCAGATCTCGCCACACTTTCGGTGGCAGCCCAGCAAACCGAAATCGTCAACAGCAAGACCACGTTGCAGAACGTGACAGGCGTTCCGATCGTGAGTTTCGCCGCCCCGTACGGTCACTACACGTCACAGACGCTTGACATCATCCGATCAAATTTCACCTACCACCGCAGCACAGGGCAGAACCTCAACTACCGGCCAACCACCAACCTTTACGAGATACGGGAGAGACCAATCGCCCCGTCAACAACGGCGGCACAGGTTTCGCAATGGATCGCCGAGGCGGTTGCCGACAATGCGTGGCTGGTGTTCATGTTCCACGATGTCAGCACGACACCAACGGCCAACGGTACGACACCGGCCGTCTTCGACCAGATGATGAACAACATCAAGAACAGCGGTGTCACGGTGAAGACCATGAAGGATGCTGCCGCCGAGGTGGTCCCGCAGCTCCTACCGTAGGACATCATTGACGGTGACCAGATCGTTCCGCAGGGGGACCGGATCGGGCCTTCAATCCGACGGCGGGATTGCGTACGTTGAGATGTATGAAGAATGCACTCATCGTTATCGATATCCAAGAATCCTTTCGACAGCGGCCGCTGTGGCAGACCATGTCGAACCCGCATCTGTTCGACAATGTGAACGCCCTCGTCGACACCGCGCGTCGCGAGGGCGACATGGTCGTGTGGGTAGTGCACTCTGAGGAGAACACCGGCGGACTGTTCGATCCGGTGAACGGGTTCGTACGAGTGGTCGACGAACTGAAGCCGCTCGATGATGAGCCAACGCTGGTCAAGACCGCCCACAACTCGTTCACCACGACCAATCTCGGCCAACGCCTCGCCCAATATGGCGTGCGTGAGATCCGCATCACCGGCATCCGCATCGAGCCATGCTGCGAGACGACCGCCCGGGTCGGATCCGACCTCGGCGGGTCCTACGAACTGCTGTACGTCGCCGATGCGAAAGCGGTCGCCAGCCATCAAGGCGTTCCGCTCGCGGCCTCCACCGTGTGGCCCCGGGTAGCTCCTGGCGATCTGATCATCGTTCCCGGATGGCGCACTCGCCGAGGCGCAGTGCCACGAAGCGAGTTTGCCAAGCGTGGCCTACAAGCAATGCTCGACCATCACCAGAACGGTGGCACGGTCGCAAGCGTGTGTTCGGGGGCGTTGCGCTCGGGGTAGCAGGTCTGTTGGATGGCCGCTGTTTCACCACCCATCACGAACTCCAGGAAGCGTTGGCGCGCTCGTTTCCGAAGGCAACCATTCTGCGCGACGTGCTGTTCGTTGAGGATGACCGTGTTGTCACGTCCGCAGGCATTGCCAGCGGCATCGATCTGGCGTTGCGGCTTGTTGCAGTCGAGCACGGGCCAGCTGTGCATCTCGCGTTGCTCGGGCCATGGTGGTGTTCAGCCGACGCAATGGTAACGATCAGCAACTGAGTGTGATGCTCCGTCACCGGGGCCCTCTCTCCGACGCAGTGCACCGAGCGCAGGACATCATCGATGACGGCTTTACCCAGACACTCCGGCTGAACGACGTTGCCGCCAAGGTCGGCACCAGCGAGCGAACGCTCACTCGTCAGTTCACGAAGGTGACTGGCCTCACGCCCTTGACTTCGCAACCGTCCCGGCTGACGGCTCGTGGTCGGACGGGCTGGTCCGCACCAGGGTTAATCATCTGTGGCAGGGGAGTGGTTGCGCGAACATTGATTTGCTATGGATCTGATCGATGACCTTCTCGCTCGCGGCCTCGTGCATGACACGACCGACCTCGATGCACTCCGCAAACGTTTGAGCGAGGGTCCTATCAGTGTCTACATCGGCTTCGACCCAACTGCAGACAGCCTGCACGCCGGGAGTCTGGTCGGTCAGTTGCTGCTGCGCCGATTCCAACTCGCTGGCCACAAGCCCTTCCCCTTGGCCGGCGGAGCCACCGGCATGGTCGGTGACCCAGGTGGGCGAAGCGAGGAACGCAACCTGCTCGATGAAGCTGCGCTGAATCACAATGTCGAGTGCATCAAGGCCCAGCTCACCAAGCTGCTCGACTTCACGCCCGGCCCGACCCAAGCGGTCCTCGTTAACAATGCGGACTGGACCAAACCAGTTGGGGTCATCGACTTCTTGCGGGACGTGGGCAAGCACATCACGGTCAACCAGATGATGGCGAAGGACTCGGTGAAGAGCCGCCTCGAGAGTGAGAACGGCCTGTCGTACACCGAGTTCAGCTACATGCTGCTCCAGGCGTTCGACTTCAGGGTGCTGTTCGAGGAGCACGGGGTGGAGATGCAAATGGGTGGCTCCGATCAGTGGGGCAACATCACCGCCGGTACCGATCTCATAAGAAAGTCCCTCGGCAAGACGGCATTCGCGCTTACCCATCCCCTGATCACCAAGAGCGACGGCACCAAGTTCGGGAAGACCGCCAGCGGCGCGGTATGGCTCGATCAAAAGCGCACCAGCCCGTACCAGTTCCGCCAATTCTGGGTCACGATCGACGATGCCGACATCGAAAAGCTTCTGCTCATGCTGTCCCTGCGTCCGGTGGACGAGATCAAGGCTCTCATGGCCGAGCATCGGGAAGCACCACACCTCCGTAAGGCACAAAAGGCGCTCGCGGCCGAGATGACGACGCTGGTACACGGTGCTGCGGCCGCGGCCACTGCAGAGGCTGCGGCCGACGTGCTCTTCGGAGGAGACCCAGCTCAGGCACCGCGAG
Organism: uncultured Acidimicrobiales bacterium; assembly: GCA_963791625.1. GTDB lineage: Bacteria > Actinomycetota > Acidimicrobiia > Acidimicrobiales > Ilumatobacteraceae > JANMCE01. The sequence goes on along the minus strand of CAWBTA010000006.1, from coordinate 1,635,425 downwards.
ACGTTCTCGAAGCCGTGTTCCAGGAGATACCCACCGTGAAGGGCGATCCGGCGTGGTTGGCGGACATGACCACCTTGATGGTCGAAACCGGCCTAGAAGCCTCCCGAGGGGCAGCCAGGAGAACTCTGACGCAAAACGGCATAAGAGTCAATAGTCACATCGTCTCTTTTGAAAGTATTTTGGATTTCCCATCGTCCCTGCTCAGCGACCGTTTTCTGCTGCTCCGCAAGGGCAAAACGACGTTTGTAGGCGTGATTTTCGACAGCGTTCACTTGCACGCAACCTGAGGAAGGTATACATTCTTCCTCGCCCCGGAAAGCCCTTAACGGCAAGAACGACCCGGGTGAGCACCACTGCCAACGGCACGTGCTCTGAGCTAAGGCTCCTTGAAAACAGAAGAGAGGACAAAAGAACGCCAGTGCGGGCGTTCGATGCAGCTTGCTGCGTACGAACGTCTTGTCACTAGTTGTACCCTCACGGTAACACGTGAGGTGTCTTGTCTGGGGTCGCCTAAGCAGCGATCCCTCTGGATTGGATGAACCAAAAGCAATCAGCGAAAGCTGGTTATCGACGGAGAGTTTGATCCTGGCTCAGGACGAACGCTGGCGGCGTGCTTAACACATGCAAGTCGAACGGGATCCATGAAGTAGCATACTTCGGAAGATCTAGTGGCGAACGGGTGAGTAACACGTGAAGAACCTGCCCCGAACTCTGGAATAACAGTCGGAAACGATTGCTAATACCGGATACCCTCACGTGGTCTCATGGCCTTGTGAAGAAAGATTTATCGGTTTGGGAGGGCTTCGCGGCCTATCAGCTTGTTGGTGAGGTAACGGCTCACCAAGGCTTCGACGGGTAGCTGGTCTGAGAGGATGATCAGCCACACTGGAACTGAGACACGGTCCAGACTCCTACGGGAGGCAGCAGTGGGGAATCTTGCTCAATGGGCGCAAGCCTGAAGCAGCAACGCCGCGTGCGGGATGAAGGCCTTCGGGTCGTAAACCGCTTTCAGTAGGAACGAATCTGACGGTACCTACAGAAGAAGGTCCGGCTAACTACGTGCCAGCAGCCGCGGTAACACGTAGGGACCAAGCGTTGTCCGGATTTATTGGGCGTAAAGAGCTCGTAGGCGGTTCCGCAAGTCGGGTGTGAAAACTCTGGGCTTAACCCAGAGCCTGCATCCGATACTGCGGTGACTAGAGTCCGGTAGGGGAGTGGGGAATTCCTAGTGTAGCGGTGAAATGCGCAGATATTAGGAGGAACACCGGTGGCGAAGGCGCCACTCTGGGCCGGTACTGACGCTGAGGAGCGAAAGCGTGGGTAGCAAACAGGATTAGATACCCTGGTAGTCCACGCCGTAAACGGTGGGCACTAGGTGTGGGTTCCAACCAACGGAATCCGTGCCGTAGCTAACGCATTAAGTGCCCCGCCTGGGGAGTACGGTCGCAAGACTAAAACTCAAAGGAATTGACGGGGGCCCGCACAAGCAGCGGAGCATGTTGCTTAATTCGAGGCAACGCGAAGAACCTTACCTGGGCTTGACATGGTCGGAAAAGCAGCAGAGATGCTGTGTCCTTCGGGGCCGATCACAGGTGGTGCATGGCTGTCGTCAGCTCGTGTCGTGAGATGTTGGGTTAAGTCCCGCAACGAGCGCAACCCTTGTTCTATGTTGCCAGCACGTAATGGTGGGGACTCGTAGGAGACTGCCGGGGTCAACTCGGAGGAAGGTGGGGACGACGTCAAGTCATCATGCCCCTTATGTCCAGGGCTGCAAACATGCTACAATGGCCGGTACAAAGGGCTGCTATCCCGCGAGGGTGAGCGAATCCCATAAAGCCGGTCTCAGTTCGGATCGGAGTCTGCAACTCGACTCCGTGAAGCTGGAGTTGCTAGTAATCCCAGATCAGCATTGCTGGGGTGAATACGTTCCCGGGCCTTGTACACACCGCCCGTCACACCACGAAAGTCGGTAACACCCGAAGCCAGTGGCCCAACCGTAAGGAGGGAGCTGTCGAAGGTGGGATCGGTGATTGGGGTGAAGTCGTAACAAGGTAGCCGTACCGGAAGGTGCGGCTGGATCACCTCCTTTCTAAGGAGTTTGTTAACAGTTCTACGTCGGCATTCGTCGGCGGTTCTGTTCAGGCTACTTGTTGGAGCACTGGCGGTTCGTTCGTGAAGTCTGAGTTTGTTGCAGATTCAGTTCTCCTTACTCGTTCGTCAAGATCAAACCTTGCGTCCTCTCTTCTGTTTTGAGGGAGTCGGCACAACGTCGAGGCTTCGGTCTCCGTTGCACGCCACTCGCTTCCTTGCCCCTTGAGAATTGCAGAGCGAGCACGAGCATCTTGAATGAAAAGTCTTTCAAGCTAATAAGAGCCAACGGTGGATGCCTTGGCGTCGAGAACCGATGAAAGACGTGGGTGACTGCGAAAAGCTACGTGGAGCTGTCTACCAAGCGTTGATACGTAGATGTCCGAATGGGGAAACCCAGCACTCGTAATGGAGTGTTACTCCTGCCTGAATATATAGGGCAGGGAGAGGGAACCAGGGGAATTGAAACATCTCAGTACCCTGAGGAAAGGAAAGCAACCGCGACTCCCTTAGTAGCGGCGAGCGAAATGGGAAGAGGCCAAACCGTGCCGGTGTCAAGCCTGATGGCGTTGCCGGTGCGGTGTTGAGGGACCATTTAGACAGAGCATCAGATCTGTCACGGAGTTAACAAGTTGATATGTAGGGGAATCGTTTGGAAAGACGAGCCACAGTAGGTAACGGCCCTGTACCCGAAACATACTCAGCCTCCGAAGTGTGCTCCCAAGTAACGCCGGGACCGTGAAAACTGGCGTGAATCTGTGGGGACCACCCCATAAGCCTAAGTATTACTCGACGACCGATAGTGAACTAGTACCGTGAGGGAAAGGTGAAAAGCACCCCGGGAGGGGAGTGAAATAGTACCTGAAACCGTTGGTTTACAAGCAGTCAAAGCGTCGTCACCGTAAGGTGGCCGCGATGGCGTGCCTTTTGAAGAATGAGCCTGCGAGTTATGGTATGTGGCAAGGTTAACCTGTGAAGGGGAGCCGGAGCGAAAGCGAGTCTGAATAGGGCGTTTAGTCGCATGCTATAGACCCGAAGCCGAGTGATCTATCCATGGTCAGGTTGAAGCGGGGGTAAGACCCCGTGGAGGACCGAACACACGTCAGTTGAAAATGGCGGTGATGAACTGTGGATAGGGGTGAAAGGCCAAACAAACTCGGCGATAGCTGGTTCTCTCCGAAATGCATTTAGGTGCAGCGTCGCATGTTCAGTCGTGGAGGTAGAGCACTGAATGGGCTAGGGGACCTACAAGTTTACCGAACCCAATCAAACTCCGAATGCCACGACTCCAGAGTGCGGCAGTGAGACCACGGGGGATGAGCTTCGTTGGTCGAAAGGGAAACAGCCCAGACCGTCAGCTAAGGCCCCAAATTCTGGACTAAGTGGAAAACGATGTGAGATTGCATAGACAGCCAGGAGGTTGGCTTAGAAGCAGCCATCCTTAAAAGAGTGCGTAATAGCTCACTGGTCGAGTGATCTTGCGCGGATAATTTAACGGGGCTCAAGTCCAGAGCCGAAGCTACGGATTCCACGCAAGTGGAGTGGTAGGAGAGCGTCGATGCAGCAGTGAAGCGGCGGTGTGAACCGACGTGGAGCGGCATCGAGTGAGAATGCAGGCATGAGTAGCGAAAGAGGGGTGAGAAACCCCTCCTCCGAAAGCCCAAGGGTTCCTGGGGAAGGCTAATCCTCCCAGGGTGAGTCGGGAGCTAAGGCGAGGCCGAGAGGCGTAGTCGATGCACAACTGGTTGATATTCCAGTACCGCCATATCCGCGCCCAGCCCGGAGTTGGTAACGAGGAGGCTGTCGCAAGACGAATCTTCCGCACTGGCCGAGGGTAACTGAAGGGGGACGCAGGAAGGTAGGTGAACCCACGCGATGGTAGTCGTGGGGTAAGCGTGTAGGGCGAGGTGATGAGAGTTGCCTCAGAACGCCTGAGACGTGATGCCGAGTCAATAGACGAAGTCACTGATCCTATGCTGCCGAGAAAAGCCCAGCAGTGAGTTGATATGGCGCCCGTACCCCAAACCGACGCAGGTGGGCAGGTAGAGAATACTAAGGAGATTGGGAGAACTATGGTTAAGGAACTCGGCAAATTGCATCCGTAACTTCGGGAGAAGGATGGCCCTTTTCGGTGTAGGCCCTTGCGGCCGAAGCAGAGGAGGGTGGCACAGACCAGGGGGTAGCGACTGTTTACCAAAAACACAGCAGCGTGCTAAGTCCTAAGACGACGTATACGCTGTGACGCCTGCCCGGTGCTGGAAGGTTACGGGGAAAGGTTAGCCGCAAGGCGAAGCTTTGAACCTAAGCCCCAGTAAACGGCGGCCGTAACTATAACGGTCCTAAGGTAGCGAAATTCCTTGTCGGGTAAGTTCCGACCTGCACGAATGGCGTAACGACTTCCCCACTGTCTCAACCATAGACCCAGCGAAATTGAAGTACGAGTAAAGATGCTCGTTAGGTGCAGAAGGACGGAAAGACCCCATGGACCTTTACTATAACTTGATGTTGTGTTTTGGTCTTTGTTGTGTAGGATAGGTGGGAGACTTGGAAGCTGCGGCGCCAGCCGTGGTGGAGTCATCGTTGAAATACCACCCTGCAAATACCGGGACTCTAACCTAGGACCCTTATCGGGTTCGGGGACAGCGTCAGGCGGGTAGTTTGACTGGGGCGGTCGCCTCCTAAAGAGTAACGGAGGCGCTCAAAGGTTCCCTCAGACTGGTTGGCAATCAGTCGTCGAGTGCAATGACACAAGGGAGCTTGACTGCGAGACTGACAGGTCGAGCAGGTGCGAAAGCAGGACATAGTGACCCGGCCGTGGCGTGTGGAAGCGCGGTCGCTCAACGGATAAAAGGTACCCTGGGGATAACAGGCTAATCTTGCCCAAGAGTCCATATCGACGGCAAGGTTTGGCACCTCGATGTCGGCTCATCGCATCCTGGGGCTGAAGCAGGTCCCAAGGGTTGGGCTGTTCGCCCATTAAAGCGGTACGCGAGCTGGGTTCAGAACGTCGTGAGACAGTTCGGTCCCTATCCTCTGCACCCGGAGGTGTATTGAGAGAAGCTATCCCTAGTACGAGAGGACCGGGATGGACGAAGCTCTCGTGTGCCAGTTGTTCCGCCAGGAGCATGGCTGGTTAGCGACCTTCGGAAGGGATAACCGCTGAAAGCATCTAAGCGGGAAGCCTTTCTCAAGATGAGTACACCCACACCATAAGGTGGTAAGGCCCGTGACGAGACCATCACGTTGATAGGCCGGAAGTGGAAGCGTGGTAACACGTGTAGCTGACCGGTACTAATCGGCCGAGGGCTTGATTTCTTCATTTGATTTGTTCGTGCTCGCTCTGAAGTTCTTAGGGGCGCCCGTAATGGGTGCTGCCCCTTGACAACAGATTTCCGGTGGCCATAGCGGTGGGGACACACCCGTTCCCTTTCCGAACACGGCAGTTAAGACCACCAGCGCCAATGGTACTTAGGGGTAGACCCCTTGGGAGAGTAGGTCGTCGCCGGGATTTATCTAGTACAGCAACCCACAGAGAAATCTGTGGGTTGCTGTCGTTTTCGCCCAGAGTTTCGGGTCGCCTACACTTTCGGCGTGCCAACTTCTGACGACTCTTCTTTCTCGCGCCCCAAAACGGATGGTGCCGAAGCTCGTCCCGCCAGCCGATCTTCCTCCGTTCGACGCTCACCCGGATCGGCTCGAGCGGCCGCTCGCAAGGGGCAGCCTTCGGCTCCAGGCGCCACCGTGAACAAGGCGCCGAAGGCGTCCGACCGCCCCTGGTTCGCTGACGACCGCCCGGCCGCGACGCCGGGTGAAACCGGGTCGCGGCTCCCATCAACTGGCCGGCCCTCGGGTGGGAAGCCCGGTGGCGCTGGGACACCACGGGCGGGAGGAGGACCGCACTCGGGAAGCCAGCGAACCACAGAATCGTACGAGAAACGTGCCCCCCGTCCGGTACGCCAGTTGAATCGTCGAGTGGACGCCGCTGCGCCGCTGCTGCCGTCACCTCGGAAGAGTGACCGTCCTCGATCCGCCGGTGCGAAGCCACTCGAAAAAGCCCCGTGGCAAGCCGAGAAGTGGGTAGACGACGGTCCTATTCGTGATGCTGCTGAAGCAGCGGTTGCGAGGGCCGAGCCAAGCTCGGCGCCATTGGAACGCTCGAAGTCAAAGCCATTGCCGCCGGAGGTGGTTGTTGAGCTGCAGCAGGCCGTCGGGGCGAAGCGGGCGGTGAAGCTCGAAGAGCGGCTCGATGCGGCACGGGGTGCGTTCGAACGTGAGCGGTACAGTGACGCCAAGCGCATCATCGCCAAGCTGGCTGAGGAGGCGCCCGGAGCGCCTGCCGTGCGCGAGCTGTACGGGCTCACCCTCTACCGCCTGGAGCGGTGGCGACAGGCCGCCGGCGAGATGGAGGCTTACCGTCTGCTCACCGACTCTTACGACCAACATCCGGTCCTGGCCGACTGCTATCGCGCGCTCAAGCGGTTTTCGACCGTCGAGGAGCTATGGGAGGAACTCAGGGCTGCCTCACCGTCTGCCGAGATCGTGGCTGAGGGGCGGATCGTCTATGCCGGATCGCTTGCCGACCGTGAAATGTTCAAAGAGGCCATTGCGCTGCTTGAGAAGGCCGCCGCGGCCACACCAAAGAAGGTGAAGGACCACCACATCCGCACCTGGTATGCGCTGGCCGATCTGTACGACCGGGCTGGCAACGTCCCTCGGGCCCGGCAGTTGTTCCGACAGATCAATGATGTGCTGCCTGGCTTCGCCGATGTCGAGTATCGGCTGGGCGGCCTCGGGCGCTGAGCTGTTACAGCAGACTGCCCGGCCTTGCGGTGAAAGGCCGGGCAGTTGATTGTTGGTAATGCCCGGCCTGCGGGCGTCTGTGGGGAATCAGAACTTGCGGTCGTTCGTCTTCTTCTTGGGTGGTGCGGTGAATGGGCCGTTGATAAGCAACTCGAAGCGGGCGTCGTCGGGCTGGTTGGGCTCGTTGAGTCGCTGGAGGTACATCTTGAGCGAGGCTCGGGCGGGGGCCACGTGGTCGCCTTTGACGCCGACAGAACGGGCGAGCGCATCTTTCGCCTTGGCGACGCGCTCTTTGCGCAGGGTTCGTTCAGCCTCGGAGAAGCGGGAGTTGGACGGGGCCGCAGCCTTCGGCGCAGCGGCCGGTACAACGGCTGCCCGCTCGGCCTCGGCGGGTTCGTCGACCGCCACGGTCTCGACAGTCTCGGGAGCGGACGATTCGGCCGCGTCGGTGGACGCTTCGGTCTCGGTTGGGGTGGACTCGGTGCTGCTGGCCATGAAAAACGTTTTCCTCCGTTGGGGTGCCAGAAGATAGCCGATCGAAGGCACTTTCGTCATCTTCTGTACCGTCGTGCGTTTCGATCCCGGATCTCTCAACCTTGTGACACCGACGATGGGGGTTGACACCCCCGCCTGCGGGGATGAAGTTTGTGCGTGGGTTCGGTAGACGTCGATATGGGGATTGGTGCGGTTGTTTCTGCCCGCGTGACACCATGATGGCGGGGTCCTGCAGGTGCCTGCGATTGTGCTTCGAGCACGTGTAACACCTTCTTTGATTGCTGGCCCCGACCGAGCCTTTCCCAACGAGCGAGGAGGTAAGTGATGGAGGTTCTGGTGGATCGGGTCGCTGGGCTCGATGTGCATCAAAAGACGGTGGTGGCGTGTGTGCGGACGCCTGGGGAGGGTCGAACGAAACGTCGTAGCGAGGTCAAGACGTTCGCCACGTTCGAGGGGCAACTCCGGGCGTTACGCGACTGGCTCATCGAGCACGGCGTTACGCATGTGGCGATGGAAGCGACTGGTGTGTATTGGAAACCGGTGTGGCATGTGTTGGACGGCAGTTTCGAGGAACTGTTGTTGGTGAACCCGGCGCATATCAAGAACGTCCCGGGCCGTAAAACCGATGTGAACGACGCAACCTGGATCGGGCAGCTTCTTGAGTGCGGTTTGCTGCGTGGGAGTTTCGTGCCACCGGTCGAGGTCCGTGAACTGCGTGACGTCACGCGCTATCGGCGTCAGGTGATCGAGGAACGCTCGCGTGAGGTGCAGCGGTTGCAGAAGATATTGGAAGACGCGAACGTGAAACTGTCCTCGGTCGTGTCCGACGTGCTCGGGGTGACCGGTCGGTTGATCATCGATGCGTTATGTGCCGGTGAGCGTGATCCTGAACGTCTCGCCGAGATGGCGCAGCGACGGTTACGAGCAAAGATCGGTGATCTTCGCCAAGCGGTCCCGGGCCGGTTCAACGCGCATCACGCTCTGATGGTGAAAGAACTGTTGGCCCATATCGATTACCTGCAGGCCTCGGTCGACAGGTTGGATGAGCAGATCGATGTGATGATGATCCCTTTCGTGGCTGCCCGTGATCGGCTCGACACGATCCCGGGCATCGCGAAACGCACCGCCGAAATCATCATCGCGGAAATCGGTATCGACATGTCCCGGTTCGCGACCCCAGGCCATTTGGCGTCGTGGGCCGGGCTCTGTCCGGGGAACAACGAGTCCGCCGGGAAACACCGTGCCACGACAACCAGGTCAGGAAACCCGTGGCTGACGTCCGCGTTGGTTGAGGCCGCATGGTCGGCATCAAGAACGAAGGGCTGTTACCTCGGTGTCCGTTTCTGGCGGATAGCGAAACGACGCGGCCAGCAACGCGCGTTGATCGCGATCGCGCACACGATCCTTGTGATCTGTTGGCACCTGATAAACGACGAAACAACATTCGACGAACTCGGCACCGATTACCTCGCAGGCCACGATCAGCCAGAACGACGACGCCGGCTCCTCGTCAACCAACTCGAACAGCTCGGCTACACCGTCACCCTCGCCACCGCCGCCTGACCCCCCGACACAAGCGAAACCAGCAGAAACAAACCGTCGCGCCCCAGCACAACACGGGTCCAAGGAACTTCGTAACACCCCCTCTGTACGGTGAGGGTCACTTCCCCTTTCGTCATCCGAGCATGTGTTGAGGTTCGAAAATGAACATTGTTGTTTTGCGAGGAACGCTGTCTTCGGACGCGGTGCAGCGCAGCCTTCCGTCAGGGGATTGGTTTGTCACCTATGAGGTAACGACCAGGGACGGCGACGGGGGCGCTCGATCCGTTCCGGTCAGCCTGCAACGCGGTGACGCACCGGTACTACCGAAAGGCACTGAGGTGGTGGTGCTGGGGTCCGTGCGCCGTCGCTTTTTGCCGCGGGTGGAATGACCGGGAGCCGCACCGAGGTGCAAGCCGTTGATGTGTTGCGCACCACTGCGGTGAAGAAGATCGAAAAGGCGCTCCATCGCGTGGCGATCGAGCTGAGCACGGTCGGTTAACGGACTTGTCGGAAAACCAGACCCGTCTTCGGCTTTGGGGCAAAGAACGTCGACTTCGGCGGCATCAAGAGGCCCTCATGGGCGGTGCGCTCTATCTCCGCGACCGGTACCGGCCGCAGCAGCACGCCGTATTGCGCCGTGCCGCCCGTGACAGCCCCGACAATGTTGTCCACGCCGTGCTGGTAAGCCTTCGTGTGAGTGATACCGGCCAGAGCGTGTTCAAGTCTGGCCGTGTCCAGGTCTCGCTCGCCCTCAAATGCCCCCGGCTTTGGCATCAAGAATGTGCCTGTGCCGTCCGGGTACACCAGACAGAGCGAGCCTTTCGCAGTCATTTGCTGCAACGTGTCGGTAGACACAATGCCGGCGGGGGAGGTGTCGAACGACGACGACAGCTCGGCTACCAGATCGATACCCGCGGGAATATCGGTGAGCAGTCGGTGGATGGCCTGCACGAAGAGATGGTCCGGCGCCAGTTCCACCACGAAGGCCATGGTGAGGTCGTGCGGACCCTGCGCATATCCGGCAGCCTGGCGTTCGGCTCGAAACACACGAGCGATTTCATAGCGGTGGTGGCCATCGGCAATCACGACTGGTGCCGCCTCTACCGCAGCCTGAATGGTAGCGATTGCGTCGGCCGCCTCGATCCGCTCCAGCCGGTGGCCAACGCTTGCGTCATCGGTGAACTCTCCGATGAGGGTGGCTTCGGCGGCAGCGATGGTGGCACCAATGCCGGGTGCCATCGAAAGGCCCCACACCGCCGACAGGTTGGTGCCGGTCGAGCGAGTCAGATCGAGCCGATCGGTCTTGGCCTTCGGGGTGGTCTGCTCGTGAGGGAGCACTTCGCCTGAACCGGCGGCGCGTACCTCAAGGCCGCCCAGCACGCCAACGGTCGTATGCTGTGTGCCGGCTTCGTCGTCGAATATCATCGTGTAGCGGTAGAACGACGGGCCCCGGTCCTGCACCAGCACGCCTGAGGCGATCCATTCGCACATCAACTCGCCGGCGACGTCGTAGCGGTTGGGGCCGTCGGCCTCGATCGGTACATCGATCTTCACCACGTTGTGCGGATGCCGGCCTGCCAGCGAGGCACGGTCGGCGTCCGACAACACGTCGTAGGGCGGCGCGGTCACGTCGGCCAGCGGAAGTTTGGCGGCGTAGCGGAGGGCGGCGAAGGGTTCGAAACGAGGCACCCACGCATGATGCCAGAAGCGAGCCGCCCTCCGCCTGACGCTCGACGTTGGGTTGGATCTGCGACTGCATGGGAGGATCTCGGCGTGAACGTTATCTGTGACCTCGATGGTGTGATCTGGTTGGCCGACAACGTGATTCCTGGCTCACCGGAAGCCGTAGCTGCCTTGCGGGCGGCGGGGCATCGGGTGACGTTCGTATCGAACAACTCCTTCTCACCGGTGTCGACGGTGGAAGCCAAGCTCGCCCGATTCGGCATTCCGGCTGACGGTGATGTCTTCACCAGCGCGCAGGCAGCGGCGTCGCTTGTCCACGCTGGCGAGCGGGTGCTGTTGCTTGGTGGGCCTGGCGCACACGAGGAACTGATTGCCGCTGGAGCCAAGATCGTCGCCGATGGACCGGCCGATGTCGTGGTGGTGGGTTTTCACCGCACCTTCGACTACGAGGCTCTCCGCAAAGCAGCGACCGCCATCCGCCAAGGTGCCCGGTTCATCGCAACCAACGACGACGCCACCTATCCCACACCGGACGGCCCGATCCCCGGGTGTGGGTCACTGGTGGCCGCCGTGCAAACCGGATCAGGGAAAGCACCCCTCATAGCGGGCAAGCCCTACGGGCCGATGGTCGACGTGGTACGCACGGCGCTCGGACATGAGGGTGAGTTCGTGATGATCGGCGACCGGGGCGACACTGACGGAGAGTTCGCGCTGCGGCTCGGCGCGCGGTTCGGATTGGTACTATCGGGTGTGGTTCGTCCGAGTGACCTGCCTATCAAACCGACCCCGAATCTGATCGCCGAAGACCTGCGTCAGATGAGCAAGGTGTTGCTAGCCGAAGGCTGAGGGCTTCCTCGCCCGAGCAGCACAGCCACGACGGCACCGAAGACGAAACCGACCACGTGGGCGACCCAGGCCACATGTGAACCCCTTGCGGTAAAGAACTGCAGTACCAGCCACACCAACAAAACGACGAACGCCGGCAGTCGAATCGGCAAGAAGAAGACCAGGATCTGCACCCTTGCCTTCGGATACCAGACCAGGTAGGCACCCATCACCGCGGCAATCGCACCGGAGGCGCCCACCACCGGCGCTCGACTCGACGGGTCAACGACGACGTGACCAATGGTGGCCACGATGCCACCGACAACAAAGAACAGCAGGTAGCCGATGGGGCGAAGGCGGTCCTCGACGTTGTTGCCGAAGATCCACAAGAAGAGCATGTTTCCGAGGAGGTGCATGATGCTGGCGTGTAGGAAGACCGACGTGATTACGGCCAGCCGGGTGTGCTTGCCGGGCGCATACGGCACGATGCCGCCGGGTTGCTTGCACGCGACAGCACTGGCCGCGGTTCCGAGAATGCCGGTACCGACCTCGCAGGTTGCCAGTGGATCGCCGTGCACGACTTCGGTGGGGATAGCGGCGTAGCGGTACTCGAATCGAGCATCAGCGGTGGTACTGGCGAGCGGCGTTGGTTGTACCAGGAAGTACACGGCGGCACAGATCACGATGAGCAGAATGGTTGCGAACGGCCGATGTCGAGTGGGGTTGTCGTCCCGAAGCGGTAGCACAGAGCGACCTTACGGCAGGGACGTGATGCAAAATGCCTATACGCTCTGCGTCGTGACCGAAAACAACCCGTTGAAGAAGATGCTGGAAGTCGGCATGGCCATGACCGGCATCTCCCAAAGTAAAGCGGAGGACTTGATCAAGACGCTCGTGAAGAGCGGCGAGAACATGTCCGGCGATCTGCAGGAAAACGTCGACAAGCTGGTGGAGCAATCCAAACGCGGCGCCGAGCAGCTGTTCGAAATGATCCAGGGCGAAGTGCATCGCCAGCTGAAATATTTCGGCCTGGTCGGCAACGACACAACCGCGCCGGCACCCGGCACCAAACCTCCTACCGTCGTTGCGGCGACTGCGCCCGCCAAGGCCGCTGCCAAGAAGGCAGCGCCGGCAAAGAAGGCCGTGGCCAAGAAAGCCGCACCGGCCAAGAAGGTCGCTGCCAAGAAAGCCGCTCCGGTCAAGAAGGCCGCCGCCAAAAAGGCTCCGGCCAAGAAGGCTGCCGCCAGGAAGCCAACATCCTGACCCACGCCAGCGGTCGGGATCACAGGCGCGGGCAGTAGCGTAACGGTCGTGCGCCGGCGTCTCGATGTCGAACTGGTGCGGCGCGGCATGGTGGAAAGTCGTCGTGAGGCCCACGATCTCGTGGAAGCAGGCCGCGTGCTGGTCGGTGGTGCGCCCGCGCTCAAGCTGGCCCGTCTGGTGGGCGACGACGAACCAATCGTGATCGTCGGTCCCCCGAAGAAGTACGTCAGCCGCGGTGGCGAGAAGCTCGAAGGAGCGCTGGATGCCTTCAACATCGACGTGAGCGGCCTAACCGTCATCGATGTCGGGGCATCGACGGGTGGTTTTACCGACTGCGTCTTGCAGCGGGGCGCGGCGCACGTGGTGGCGCTCGATGTTGGTCACGGTCAGCTTCATCCGTCGCTCCGCGATCATCCGCACGTAACGGTGATCGAGCGGACCAACATCCGCCATGCTGACCTGGCGGAGCTTGGCGCACCATTCGATCTGGTCGTAGCCGATCTGTCATTCATCTCCTTGACAGTCGTCGTCGAGCCGCTCATCACTGCGGCGGGGCCGGGCGGACAGATGGTGCTCCTCATCAAACCGCAGTTCGAAGCCGGCAAGGCTGACGTGTCGAAAGGGAAGGGCATCATCACCGATCCGGACCTGCACGAACGGGCCTGCGCCGATGTTGCGGCCGCGCTCGCTGCGTGCGGCGCGCAGGTGATCGGCCGAATTGAATCGCCCATAAAAGGTGGGCAAGGCAACGTGGAGTTCCTGGTTCATGTAAGAGTTTCTCCATGACCGATGTCCTGGTCGTGGCCCACCACGAACGAACCGACGCGACCGAATTGGTGCGTTCTATAGCGCCGTGGCTCACCGAACGCGGGCATCGCCTGTTCGTTTCCGAGGAGGACGCCAAGGCGCTTGACCTCAACGACTGCGACCGAGCCGACGACTCGCTTGTACCTGGCCTGGCGCTCAGCATCGGCGGGGACGGCACCATGCTTCGCACCGTGAGCCGGGTGGCGACACTGGGCACGCCTGTGATCGGCGTAAATGTCGGCGCGCTCGGGTATCTCACGCAGGTGGAGCCACCGGCGCTGATCGCCTCGCTGGATCGCTATTTCACAGGCAACACCACCATCGAAGAACGCATGATGCTGGCGGTGGAACGGATCGGCGGAGAAACCAGTCTGGCGCTGAACGAGGTGGTGGTGGAAAAGAGCGAGCCAGGTCACACCGTGCATCTGCTCGTGACCATCGACGGAGCCGACTTCACCACCTACGCCGCGGACGGGCTCATCGTGGCCACGCCGACCGGCTCAACGGCGTATTCGCTGTCGGCCCGCGGACCCATCGTGTCGCCGTCACATCGAGCGATTTTGGTGACTCCCGTGTCGCCGCACATGCTGTTCGATCGTAGCCTCGTGCTCGGTCCGGACGAATCGATTGAGATCGAAGTGCTGGGCCACCGCAACGCGGAGCTGACCATCGACGGCGGGCGCATCGCCCATCTGGTTCCGGGTGACGTCATTCGATGCACAGCATCCGAGACACGGGCCCGATTCGTGCGGTTCGGCGCCAACCCGTTCCACCAAATCCTGAAGGCCAAATTCGGCCTCTCGGATCGGTAGTCGGCGTGCTCACCGAACTGCACATCGAAAACATGGGCATCATCGCCGACCTGACGTTGCGATTTGGTGCCGGGCTCACGGCGCTCACGGGCGAGACCGGTGCGGGGAAAACCATGCTGATCGAGGCCATCAACCTGCTGCTCGGTGACCGTGCCGATGCGACCGTCGTGCGCGACGGCGCGCAAGAAGCCCACATCGAGGGCCGCTTCGTCGTTGGGGATGATGAAATCATTCTGGCCCGCACTGTGCCCACCGACGGGCGCTCGCGGGCGTACATCAACGGTCGGTTGGCGACCGCGGCGCTGCTGGCCGAACAGGGATCATCACTCGTGGATCTGCACGGGCAGCACAGCCACCAGAGTCTTCTTTCCGTCGGCCCGCAACGAGCGGCGCTGGACACCTATGCCGAGGTTGACCTGAGCGAGCTGACCGATATCCGCAAACGTCGCGCCGGGCTTGTCGCCGAACTGAATGGCATCGGTGGCGATGAACGAACGCGGGCCCGCGAGCTTGACCTGCTGCGATTCCAACTCGACGAAATCGACGCCGCGCAGCTGACGGATGCCGACGAAGAACAACGCCTCGACGCCGAAGAAGAGGTGCTGGCCGGCGCCGTCGCTCACACCGAGGCCGCGGAGGCCGCGCTGTCGTTGTTGTCCGGTGACGACGGCACCCTCGATCAGCTTCGCACCGCGTACGCGCTGCTGTCGGCCCGCGCCCCGTTCGCGGCCGCAGCCGAGCGACTCAAGTCGGCCGCAGCCGAGCTTGATGACTTGGTGGCTGATCTGCGTGCGACCGCAGAACGCATCGAGGAGAATCCTGAGCGATTGGCCGAGGTGCGGGCGAGACGGCAGAAGCTGCGTGACCTGTGCCGCAAGTACGGCGACAAGCTGGCCGATGTCATGGCCGAACAGGGGAAGCTGGCCGCCCGTTTCGATGAACTGGTCAGTCACGATGAACGTGTGGCCGAACTGCAACGAGCCATCGATGAAGAGACGCAACGGGAAGCCAAGGCCGCCGACAAGGTCGCAACGAAGCGCAAGAGAGCAGCGCCAGGGCTGGGCACGGCAGTGCAGAGTCATCTTCGTGAACTGGCGCTGCCCAAGGCACAGCTCGAGGTTCGAGTCGTTGGTGGCGGCCCAGCCGACGATGTCTCGATCTTGTTCCAAGCCAACCCCGGTGAGGCGTTGCATCCGCTCGCCAAGGTGGCTTCGGGTGGCGAATTGGCGCGCACGATGCTGGCCCTGCGTCTGGTGCTCACGGGTGCCCCCGAGACGCTGGTATTCGATGAAGTCGACGCCGGCATTGGTGGTGAGGCAGCCCTTGCTGTCGGTCGATCGTTGGCGCAGTTGGGTCGTAATCATCAGGTGTTCGTGGTCACGCACTTGGCTCAGGTTGCCGCGTTTGCCGATCAGCAGATCGTGGTAACCAAACAGACCGTGGCCAAGCGCACCATTACGGGTGCGTCGGTCGTCACGGGAGAGGAACGCACCCGCGAGCTCTCCCGGATGCTTTCGGGCCTGGCCGAAAGCGACTCGGCCCACCGTCACGCCGAAGAACTCCTCGCATCGGCGAAGAGCGCCCGCGGCTAAATCACCCGCACGGGTGGATCGCGCGCTACTCTCGACCGGTACGTCCCCGGACGCGTTGGTGTCCGGCCGATTCTCTTGTCGACGGAGGACACCCAAATCGTGGCCAAGCATATTTTTGTGACCGGTGGTGTTGCCTCCTCCCTCGGGAAAGGCTTGACCGCTTCATCCCTGGGCCGCCTGCTGAAAATGCGGGGCCTGCGAGTCACGATGCAAAAGCTCGACCCGTACATCAACGTCGACCCCGGCACCATGAACCCGTTCGAGCACGGTGAGGTGTTTGTCACCGACGACGGGGGCGAGACCGACCTCGACCTCGGCCACTACGAGCGATTCATCGATGAGCCACTGATCCGCTCGTCGAACGCCACGACCGGCTCGATCTACCAGGCGGTGCTCGCGGCCGAGCGCCGCGGTGACTACCTGGGCAAGACCGTGCAGGTCATCCCACACATCACCGACGAGATCAAGCGTCGGGTGAAGCGTTTGGCCACCGACGACGTCGATGTCGTCATCACCGAGGTCGGCGGCACCGTTGGTGACATTGAGATTCTTCCGTTCCTTGAAGCGCTGCGGCAGTTCCGCAAGGACGTCGGTCGTGACAACGTCTGCTACATCCACGTGACCCTCGTGCCGTTCATCGGTCCATCGGGCGAGCAGAAGACCAAGCCCACGCAGCACTCCGTCACCGAGCTGCGAAGCCGCGGGATTCAGCCCGACGTCATCGTGTGCCGCAGTGACGAACCGCTGTCGGTCGCGTTGAAGGCCAAGATCTCCAGCCTGTGCGACGTTGACGAGCGCGCGGTGGTGAACGCGGCCGACGCCAAGAACATTTACGAACTTCCGCTTGTGCTGCATAGCGAAGGCCTCGACGACGAGGTTTGCCGGGTGCTCAAGCTCGAAGGCACTCCCAACCTTGATCCGTGGAAGGCAATCGTCGCCAAGGTCGAGGCCGCCACCAGGCCTGTTCGCATCGGTCTTATCGGCAAGTACATCCAGTTGCCCGACGCCTATCTCTCCGTCGTCGAGAGCCTGAAGCACGCCGGATTCCATCACGGTGCCAAGGTGGAGATCGAATGGATCCAGGCCGAAGAGGTCGAAGGTCTGATGGCCGAAGGCCGACTCGCGCACCTGGACGGCATGGTCATCCCCGGTGGCTTTGGCGACCGCGGTATCGAGGGGAAAATTGCCGCAGCCGGTTACGCACGCGAACACGGTGTCCCGTGCCTTGGGCTGTGCCTTGGCCTGCAGATGATGTCGATCGATTTCGCACGCAACGTGCTTGGTCTCACCGGCGCGAACTCCACCGAGGTTGATCCCCTCACGCCCCATCCGGTCATCGACCTTATGAATGATCAGCGTGACGTAACCGACATGGGTGGCACCATGCGACTGGGCGCCTATTACGCGGTGCTGCAGCCCGGCTCGTTGGTGTATGAGGCATACGGCGAGCAGGTCGTGAGTGAGCGTCACCGTCACCGCTACGAGTTCAACTCGGCCTACCGCACTCGTTTTGAGTCGGCCGGCTTTATCTGCTCCGGCACATCACCCGACAACCGTCTGGTCGAGTTCATCGAGCTTTCCGGCCACCCGTTCTGGGTTGGCACGCAGGCGCACCCCGAGTTCAAGAGCCGCCCCGACCGCGCCCACCCGCTGTTTCGCGGTCTGATCGGCGCGTCGCTGGCCCGGGCCGAAGGTCGCAACCCGCACATCCCTTTCGCGACGACTGCCAACGCCTCCTCACCTACGGCATGACGGCCGGGTTTCGCCGGCAGAGCGAGCGGTCGTTGCACCGCTGGCATGTGTGGGATTTGATCGAAGGATCCTACGAGTCGCCTACGGGTGAGGAGTTCGTCCGCACGTTCGTGCGGTCGCCGGGTGCCGTCAGCGTCATCGCGGTCGACGAAACGGTAATGCCACCAACGGTCATCCTCATCCGCCAGTGGCGCGCCGCCATGGAGCGCGAGATGTGGGAAGTGCCCGCCGGTATGCGGGACAAAGACGGTGAGGATCCGGCAGCAACAGCGCGGCGTGAACTGCTGGAGGAAGTTGGCTACACCGTCGACTCGATGGAGTTGCTGGCCAACTTCCATCCGTCAGTCGGCATCACCGATGGCAGCCATCTCATTTACCTCGCCCGCGGTCTCACCCATGTGGGAGCGCAGACCGAAGGGCCGGAGGAACAGCATCTCGTCATCGAGCACGTGCCCTTCGACCAGGCGCTCACCATGGTCTGGCACGGAACGATCACCGCGTCATCCGCGGTGATCGGTCTGCTGATGGCCGCGGCCCGGCTCGGCATCCCAACGCTGCCAACGCCGTGACCGCTGCGGTGCTGCCGCTGCCAGCCGAGGAGTTCCTCACCTGGCTTATGGTGGAGCGGGGCCGGTCAGCCAACACGCTCACGGCTTACCGGACTGACCTCACGCGTTACTGCGCCTGGCTGGCCTCGCGCGGTTCGTCCGTTACCGACGCGACGGAGGCTGACATCGAGCAGTACATTGCCGACCTACGCGCCGAAGGGCGCGCCGCATCATCGATCACACGCGGCGTGGTGTCCGTGCGCACGATGCATCGGTTCCTCGTGGTGGAAGGTACCGCGACGGTTGATCCCGCTGCCGACGTGGCCGCGCCCCGCACACCTGCAGGGTTGCCGAAAGCGCTGTCCGAGGACGACGTCAACATGCTGCTCGCGGCGGTGGTGGGAAACGAGCCGGCTCACCGTCGCGACCGGGCGATACTGGAATTGTTGTACGCGACAGGGATGCGGATCAGCGAGCTCACCGGACTATCACTGTCGGATATCGATCAAGAGTCGGGCCTCGTCAGGGTCTTCGGCAAGGGATCGAAGGAGCGCATCGTGCCGTTCGGTCGACCGGCCAGCCGAGCGTTGGATGATTGGCTGACCGGCTCCGGACGCGGCGCCATGGTGCCGACCCGATGGGCCCGCCGAGGTGACAGCGAAGCCGTCTTTCTCAACATCCGCGGCGGTCGACTCAGCCGCCAGGGTGCATGGGGAGTTGTGCGCCGTTACGGCGACGCGGTGGGGCTCGGCGACCGCCTGACACCCCACGTGCTGCGGCACTCCTGCGCCACCCATCTGCTCGACCACGGGGCCGATCTTCGCATTGTGCAGGAGCTCCTCGGCCATGCGTCGATCTCCACCACACAGATCTACACCCGGGTGTCGACGGACCGGCTGCGTCAGGTGTTTCTTGACGCGCACCCCCGATCGCGACAGCGATAGGTTGACCGGGGTGGAGATCGTTCACCTCGCCCAGCGGTTCTTCGGATCGTTGTCGAGACGCGAGCCGGCAACGCTGGACACGGCGTGGGCGATGGAGCTCATGTTGCCGGGCGAGCAGGCGCTGTGGGCTCGCATGTCGGTGGCCGATCGCCGCCACGCGGTCGGGGTCGCTCGGGATGTCGCCGACATGCTGGGCGCTGACGCCAGTCGCCCCGTCCTGGCCGCTGCCCTGTTGCACGACGTGGGCAAGGTGGACAGCAATCTCGGCACCTTCGCCCGCGTGTTGGCGACATTGGTGAACCGACGCAGCGGCCCGAGTCGGTTTGCTCGATACCGTCGCCACGACGACATTGGCGCCACCATGTTGTCATCCGCCGGCAGCGACGCACTAACCATTGCGTGGGCACGCGAGCACCACATGCCGCAAGAGCGCTGGACGCTGCCGACCACGATGTCGGCGGCTTTGAAGGCTGCCGACGACGACTAACCGGGCGCCGCGGCGTTCGACCGTTGTTGACGGTATCGAGACATTCGGCCTGAACATCTTGTTCGAGTCACAGTCCGGTTCAGATGAGGCGTCGGGCATTGCCCGGTCGGACACCCGTCCGTAACGTCGCCACTCGTCACGCGGTCTGTAGTCCTCAGGAGAATTCATGAAGCGCTGGAAGAGTGTTGTCAGTGCCGTCCTCTTGGCGGGTTCGGCCCTCGGAGCGATGGCAGGAGCCAGTCCATCATCAGCGGTGGTTTTGCCCCCTCCTGCCCCGCTCGGTACGGCAACTCTGGTCGGCGAGGCCGGGGACTATGTCGTCGGCGCGAACAGCCTGTCGTTCACCGCCATCACGCCCATGAAGCTGTATTCCAACGGTCTTCGGTTTCGTCTCCAGTCGGCAGACCACGATCTTGAGCTTTGGTTCGCACCGTCGACGTCCCAGCCCAGGCTGACGACCGGTGTCTACGACGGAGCGACCAGAGGTGGCTCGCCGGAGGAGCCACTGCTGAGCATTTCCGGAGACGGCCGTGGCTGCGATATCTCGACAGGCCGATTTGTGGTTGACTCGATATCCCTCAACGTAGACGACTTACCGCTTGCCTTCTCGGCGCAATACGAGTTTCACTGCGAGGGACTCGCCCCAGCCATCACCGGCGCCATCAACTTCTCAGCGACGGCGCCCCGAGCTCTGCCGGGCGCTGCCGCGCTAGGTACCGCGCAACTCCTCGGGCAGGCGGGAGACTGGATTCTCAATGGCCAGACGTTGAGTCTCGCCGCCACGCAGGTGCAAAATCCGTACGGCACCTTGCTGCGGTTTCAACTGACGTCACCAACCCAACAGTTCACCTTGTCGATCTCACCGGCAGCAGGGAATCCGTGGGCCGTCGGTACCTACGAGTCAGCTAGGTCCCAAGGCGCCGATTATCCGACCCTCGACCTGTCTGGAGAGGGTCGAGGCTGCGAAACCTACGGAAGGTTCGTGGTGGACAAGGTGGAGTTGGACTCCGATGGACTGCCACGAGTCTTTGAGGCTCGATTCGAAGCCCATTGCACCACACTTCTGCCTGCCGTTGTAGGAGCTATCTCTTATGCTCCTGCGCCCAATCGAGTTCTGCCGGCGCCAACGGCGGCTGGAACCGCGGTCCTGAATGGAGACGCTGGCGAGTATGTGCTCCACGGACAAAACCTCACCATGATGGCTGGGAAGCCGGCGAAGCAGAACGACGGCAGTTTCGTGATCGGACTTACCTCGCCTGGTCAGAGCTACTCACTCACGCTCGCGCCGCCTCTCGGGCAACCTTGGTCGATCGGCACCTACGAACGAGCACAACGCTCTATCTTCCGTTCGCCCGGAAGGCCAGGGTTGGATCTGGACGGTGAGAGTCGCGGCTGTCAGACCGTGAGCGGGCGTTTCGTCGTGGACAAGCTGGAGCTTGACGCTGCTGGAGATCCGCAGCAGCTCTCTGCCCAGTTCGAGTTCCACTGTGAAGGTTTCGCCCCTGCTGTCGTTGGCGCGATCAACTTCGGTACCCCGGCCCACCTCATGTCGCTCTCGGCCGACTCCGTCGACTTTGGAACCGTCGGCAAGAGATCCGCAGTACAAATCGTTACGGTCACCAACAACGGCACGTCGCCCGGATTCGTCACGAAGGTCGGATTCACCGACAGGCGCCAGGAAGACTTCGAGATCACGAAGAACATGTGCGAGGAGAAGGTCTTGAAGCAGGGGCAATCATGCAACGTCACGATTCGCTTTGCGCCCGAGAAGGGTACGGGGAATCGTGCCGCGACGCTTAGAATGAAAGACGATCAGAAGCAGGTCCACGAGGTAAAGCTCACGGGATACGCAACCGGCAAGAGGTGACGTGACGCTGATACCCGGGTCGGTGGGGTGTTAGCCGACTCGGGTGTGGACGGCGGGTTCGAAGGTGGGGAGGGGGCGTAGCGGCGACAGGTATTCGCCGTCGCAATGAGTAAGGCGGATGCGGTGGGCTTCCTTGTCGAGCCACGCCGACACGCAGAGCAGCTCGTCGGCCAGTTCCTTTGGGAGCGGGCCTTGCTGATCAGCCGCAGTGGCGAACGGCAGCCGAGGTTGATCATGCCCGTGCCAGCTACTTGCGAGCAGGCCGTCACGAAGCTCGGCGTGGTAACCGCCGGGCAGCTCGATCTCAATGCGGCCGGCACCGCGCAATCGATCGAGCCGGGCCTGGCGCTTGAGTGCATTCGAGAGCGCGGCCGCACGGTCGCGAGCGTCGGCCGCTTCCTCAAATCGCTCGGCCATGGCGAGCCGCTCCATGCGATCCTGCAAGGGGCCAAGGAGGAGCCCGGGCTCTCCGTTCAGCGCGCTGAGCACTGTGGCGACATAACGGGCGTACCTGGCTGCGTCGAGTTCACCGGTGCATGGGCACGACGCGACTCCGAGCTGGGCGGAGGTACACAGACCCGTTCGCGGTCGACTGCGTCCCCCGAGCTTGGTGCCACATCGGCGCAACGGCACCACGGTGTGGATGGCATCGATGACCTGTCGGGCGGTCGAGGTTGACGACAGCGGCCCGAGGTAGAGCGCGCCGTCGTCGGCTGCGGTGCGCGACACGGTAAGCCGCGGGAATGTCTCACCGATGGAGAACTTCACGTAGGCATAGGCGCGCCAGTCCTTGCTCTGCCGGTTGTAGCGGGGCTGATGCTCGTGGATGAGGCGCACCTCGTGGACGGACGCCTCAAGGGTCGATCCGCACACCAGGTGGCGAACGCCCTGGGTCTCGCGCAGCATGTTGCCGATCTTGCGGCGTTCGTCGCTGGAGAAGTACGAGCGCACCCGCTCGCGAAGGTTGGTGGCCTTCCCGACGTACAGCACCTCATCACGCGGACCCATGAACAGGTACACGCCGGGGGAGCGGGGCAGGTCGTTGGTGAACTTGAGCTTGGCGACCTGCGGATGGTTGCCCAGCTTGGGCAGCGCAATGAGATCGTCGAGGCCCATCACTCCCAAGGTGGCGGCGCGGCCAATGAGCAGATGGAGCAGGTCGGCCGTTGCGAGGGCATCGTCGAGGGCACGGTGGCTGGGTTGATGATCGAGCCGGAAGCGCGACGCGAGGGTGCCCAGCTTGATGTTGGGCACCTCGTCACGCACGAGGCGCCGGGCCAGCGCGCAGGTGTCGACCGAACGGTTCGCGAACCGGGCGTACCCACCCCGTTCCAACGCGAGGTTGAGGTAGCCGAGGTCGTAGCGGACGTTGTGGCCGACCAGCACGGTGCCGGCCGTGAACTCGACCAACGCCGGCAGTACCGCCTCGATACGCGGAGCCTGGATCACCATGGCCTGCGTGATACCGGTGAGCATGGTGATGGTGGGCGGAATAAGGAGACCCGGGTTGACCATGGTCTGGAAGGTACCGAGGCACTCGCCGCCACGAACTTTGATGGCACCGATCTCGGTGATGCCGCCGTCCTGTGCGCTGCCGCCGGTCGTCTCGATGTCAATGACGCAGAACGTGACGTCGTGGAGCGGCGTACCCAGGTCATCGAACGAGCGTTGCATAGTTGTCTTACCGTAAACGAACGAGCGTTCGATGGCAAGAACAAATGTTCGTCCGATAGATTGGTGGGGGTGAGCGCCGACCATGAAGCCCTTCGACCGGCGCTCGAACTGGCGTTTCTGGTTGCGGCCGTCGGATCGCGCCAGCGCCCGCCGCTTTCGGTGCCAACCGTGGTGCGAAGCTTTCTGCGCCACCAGAAGATGCCGGTCGCGGCGCGACAAGCCGTCTACGAAGCGGTCACGACCGATGTTGATTTCCGGAACCGGGTTCTCTCTGTCGCCGACGAAGCAACGGTCGGGCCGGCCGGGATGGTGTGGTTGACCCGTACCGGGGATTGGGAAGTGGCACTGGCCTCGCTTCTCGAGCGGACCCCGGCCGGCGCCAAGGAAGACCCGAAGGTGGTTCGCGCCCAAAAGGCGCTCCGGGACGCAAAGGCGGCGTTGGTGGGAGCCAACACCGAACTTGAACTGGCGCGACGACAGATCCACGACGCCGAAGCAGCCGCGACCAGAGCCGAACGAACCCGCGCCGGGATGGAGCGCGAGATTTCGGGGCTGCGCAGCAAGCTGGAACGCAGCGAAGCCGATCGGGTCAGTCTCCTGCGCGAAGTGCGCGACCTCACCGACACGATCGATCGTATGGAGCAGGAACGGGATGACGAGCGCGACGAGCGCGACGTCGGCCCGTGGGACGCGGTGTTCATCCCTGATCCCGATACGGTTGACTTCGCCCGCCTGTCCGCCGATCTGACAGCCGCCGAGGAGGCCAACATGGCCTTCGCCGAAGCCCTCGCGGTGGTGCGCCGCTCCCTGTATCGACCAGAGAATGCGGCTCCTGCGCGCACGGCGCCGGTGGTGCATCTCGTGCCGCCGCTGCGGTCCGTGAAGAAATCGTCGAAGCCGCGTCGCCTGAAGCGCCACCGCCTTCGTCTGCCCGGTGGGGTTCGGGTCGGAACCAGCGAGGAAGCCAAGTTCCTCGCAACCAGCGTCGAAGCCATCGTCGTCATTGACGGGTACAACGTGGCCAAATTGGCGTTCCCGCGGGCCTTGCTGGTGCAGCAACGCGAGCAGCTTTTGGACCTGGCCGACGAAATGCAGGCTCGGTTCGGGACACAGATCATCGTCGTATTCGACGGCGCCGATGTCGGCCCGACCAGGGCGCCTCGTCGGCGCGTGTCCGTGCAATTCTCACCGGCCGGGGTAACCGCGGACGACATGATCGTGTCATGGCTGACCGCCGAGCCACTCGACCAGGCCGTCGTGGTGGTCACCAGTGATAACGCTGTGCGCGAGGCGTGCGATCTTCTCGGTGCCCATCTCATCCACAGCGCCGCGTTTCTCGCCGCTGCCGGGCGTGGCGGCGAGCGTTTCGGACCGACAACCGAATGACCAAAACATCTTTTCTTCGTTAAGAATAGGATGACTCCTGAAAGGCGGCCGGGCGGACGTCAACGGAATGCGGAACCGAGACAGACAAGGAGGTCATCGATGAGACTGCATCGTTTCCTGCTGCTTTGCCTCGGCGTCGGTCTGCTGGCCACCAGCGTGGGCCTCGGAATCTCGGGTAACCGTCAGCGGATCGATGCCGACCGCGACCGTCGGCTCTCCGATCAGGCCAGCTCACAAAGCGAACTGGTGTCGCAATACTTCGACCGAGCCCGCACACTGATCCTGCTCACCGCCCAGAATCCAGCGTTCGCTGAGTTCTACGAGGCTCCCGGCAGCACGGCGGACAAGCTGACCGCCGGCGGTTCCATCGTCGATCACATGCATGCGGCGCTCACCTATCTTGAGGGGCTGTATCCGCCTGATGTGGTCAGCGAAGTGTGCTTCATTCACGGTTCCGGAGCCGAGAACGCACGGGTGGCGAACCATCATTTGGCCGACGTCACGCAACTGTCTTTGAACGAGAGTGCCAATCCGTTCTTCGCCCCGACCGTGATCCTCAAGCCCGGTCAGGTCTACCAGGCGGCGCCCTACCTTTCGGCGGACGCCCATCGATGGGTGATCTCCAACTCCACGATGCTGCCGTTTACGGGGGAGCCGGCTCTGCTGCATTTCGAGGTCACGCTCGACAGCTTCCGCCAGACGCTGCAGCAGGTGAGCCAGGGTCAGGCTTTTCTTGTTGACGCCAAGACCGGCGCCATCATGCTCGATGTCCACCAGGCGGCCACGGTGGACGGCGGGTTGGTCGTGCCGGGGAAGAGCCCCTACGTTCAGCTGGTGAACACCGCGGAGACCAGTGGGGTGCTCACCATCGATGGCCAGCGCACGGCGTTTCATCGGGTGGCGGCGTCGGCTGGCAACGAGAACGACTGGTTGGTGATTGCGAGCATGTCGGCGGGTGAGGCGCCGTGGTTCGATGGGGTCGGACCGACCCCCATCATGATGCTTGCAGCCGGACTCTTCGTCTTGATCTTTTCGTATTTGAACTTCCGTGCGAGCCAACGTGAGCTACGCAACGCCGCGCTCACCGATCGCCTCACGGGCCTGCCGAACCGCGTCTGGCTGAACGATCGCCTGGGCCAAGCGGTACGACTGTCGCAGCGGACCGGCCTGATGGGCGGCGTACTCATGATCGACCTCGACCGGTTCAAGGCGGTGAATGACACCGTCGGTCACCACAAGGGAGACCTGGTGTTGGTGGAGGCCGCTCGGCGACTCCAACTGACCGTGCGCGTTTCTGACTCGGTCGCTCGACTAGGTGGCGACGAGTTTGCGGTCTCTATCGAGAATCTGAGTGATAGCGACGATGCCATACGCACGGCCGAGCGCATCGTCGCCGACTTCACCGCACCCTTCCTCGTTGATGGTCGGGCGTTCTACGTGGGCGCAAGTGTCGGAATTGCGATCTATCCCGGAAGCGGACCCGACCTTGCGGTGCTGATGCAACACGCCGACATCGCCATGTACGAAGCCAAGCGAACCGGATCGGGCTACCGGATGTATGGGCCGAACAAGGACGCAGAGCCAGCCGCGCAGCGGTCTGGCGTGTGGGCCGCGCCGGTCGGGCCTCGCTCCTGACCCTTCATTGCCTCGCTGCGCTCAAACAATCCGTCAACGAACTGTGTGACACCGACGATGGGGGTTGACACCCCCGCCTGCGGGGATGAAGTTTGTGCGTGGGTTCGGTAGACGTCGATATGGGGATTGGTGCGGTTGTTTCTGCCCGCGTGACACCATGATGGCGGGGTCCTGCAGGTGCCTGCGATTGTGCTTCGAGCACGTGTAACACCTTCTTTGATTGCTGGCCCCGACCGAGCCTTTCCCAACGAGCGAGGAGGTAAGTGATGGAGGTTCTGGTGGATCGGGTCGCTGGGCTCGATGTGCATCAAAAGACGGTGGTGGCGTGTGTGCGGACGCCTGGGGAGGGTCGAACGAAACGTCGTAGCGAGGTCAAGACGTTCGCCACGTTCGAGGGGCAACTCCGGGCGTTACGCGACTGGCTCATCGAGCACGGCGTTACGCATGTGGCGATGGAAGCGACTGGTGTGTATTGGAAACCGGTGTGGCATGTGTTGGACGGCAGTTTCGAGGAACTGTTGTTGGTGAACCCGGCGCATATCAAGAACGTCCCGGGCCGTAAAACCGATGTGAACGACGCAACCTGGATCGGGCAGCTTCTTGAGTGCGGTTTGCTGCGTGGGAGTTTCGTGCCACCGGTCGAGGTCCGTGAACTGCGTGACGTCACGCGCTATCGGCGTCAGGTGATCGAGGAACGCTCGCGTGAGGTGCAGCGGTTGCAGAAGATATTGGAAGACGCGAACGTGAAACTGTCCTCGGTCGCGTCCGACGTGCTCGGGGTGACCGGTCGGTTGATCATCGATGCGTTATGTGCCGGTGAGCGTGATCCTGAACGTCTCGCCGAGATGGCGCAGCGACGGTTACGAGCAAAGATCGGTGATCTTCGCCAAGCGGTCCCGGGCCGGTTCAACGCGCATCACGCTCTGATGGTGAAAGAACTGTTGGCCCATATCGATTACCTGCAGGCCTCGGTCGACAGGTTGGATGAGCAGATCGATGTGATGATGATCCCTTTCGTGGCTGCCCGTGATCGGCTCGACACGATCCCGGGCATCGCGAAACGCACCGCCGAAATCATCATCGCGGAAATCGGTATCGACATGTCCCGGTTCGCGACCCCAGGCCATTTGGCGTCGTGGGCCGGGCTCTGTCCGGGGAACAACGAGTCCGCCGGGAAACACCGTGCCACGACAACCAGGTCAGGAAACCCGTGGCTGACGTCCGCGTTGGTTGAGGCCGCATGGTCGGCATCAAGAACGAAGGGCTGTTACCTCGGTGTCCGTTTCTGGCGGATAGCGAAACGACGCGGCCAGCAACGCGCGTTGATCGCGATCGCGCACACGATCCTTGTGATCTGTTGGCACCTGATAAACGACGAAACAACATTCGACGAACTCGGCACCGATTACCTCGCAGGCCACGATCAGCCAGAACGACGACGCCGGCTCCTCGTCAACCAACTCGAACAGCTCGGCTACACCGTCACCCTCGCCACCGCCGCCTGACCCCCCGACACAAGCGAAACCAGCAGAAACAAACCGTCGCGCCCCAGCACAACACGGGTCCAAGGAACTTCGTAACACCCCCTCTGTACGGTGATCGGTGGGTGGAGGCCCATTGCATCGGATTGTCTGATGCCTGCCAAAACGGAGTACTGCCATGATCATCAGCTGCGAAGAATGCACCATGCGAGACACGCCGGCGTGCGGGGACTGTGTCGTCACTTTTCTGCTCGGACGGGAGCCCGACGAGGCAGTCGTGTTCGATGTCGCCGAGGAGCGAGCGCTGCGCCTGCTGGCCGGGGCCGGCATGGTGCCGACGCTGCGTCACAGCGTGCGCGTAGCTATCGGTCGCTGAGCGGCCGCTACCGTGGGTGTCGTGTCGGTCGATGTCGCAGAGTTCACGACGGAAGTTCTCGAACTCGGGCGGTCATCCGGGCTCGATGCCGTCGGCGTTACCTCAGCCGAAGTACTGGCCCGAGCGCGGGCCGAACTGATCTCGCGGAAATCGCTCGGGCTGCACAATGGCATGAAGTTCACCTACAAGAACCCGGTGCGCTCCACCGACCCACGGGCGTCCATGCCCGAGGCCGCCTCGGTCATCGTCGGTGCTCGTAGCTACCTCGAACCCGAACCCGATCGGCCCGCCTACGCGGCCGGCCGCATCGCCCGCTACGCCTGGCGTGATCACTACGCGCCGCTTCGAGACGGGCTGTGGGCCATGGCCCGTCACCTGCGGGCGGCGGGCTACAAGGCGGTGGTGTTCGCCGACGACAACTCAATGGTCGATCGCGAAGCTGCCTACCGCGCCGGTATTGGCTGGTTTGGAAAGAACGCCAACCTGCTACTTCCCGGTCAGGGTTCGTATTTCGTGCTCGGCTCGGTCGTGACGAGCGCGGTGCTCGCTTACGCGGACGCGCCGATGGCCGACGGCTGTGGCGGGTGCAAACGCTGTTTGGATGGCTGCCCGACCGATGCCATTCCAGCACCCGGCATTATCGACGCCAACCGTTGCCTGGCGTGGTTAGCGCAGAAACCGGGCATCTTCCCGCTCGAGTTTCGGGCCGCGCTCGGCACCCGTATCTACGGATGTGACGCCTGCCAGGAAGTGTGCCCGCCGAACGTCCGCTTCGGTCGAGCCGTCGATCGCGAGGCTCCCCAGGTGTGGGTCGACCTCGTCGATCTCCTCACCATCGAGGACGACATCTTGATCGAACGGCACGGCCGCTGGTACATCGCCGATCGTGAGCCACGCTGGGTGCGGCGCAACGCCCTCATCGCGCTCGGCAACGCCGGTGTCGTAAATGACGACGTGCGCAGCGTGCTTGTTCGATATCTCAATGCACCCGACGACGTGCTCCGCGTCCATGCCGCCTGGGCGGTCATGGAGCTCGGACTCGTTCAGTTCCGTCAGCAGATCGCCGCCGACCGCCACCCCGACGTGCGGGCCGAGGCGAACCGATGAAACACCTCTTGGTCACGAACGACTTCCCGCCGAAAGTGGGGGGGATCCAGAACTACCTCTGGGAGCTTTGGCGACGCCTGCCGCCCGACGATGTTGTGGTGCTTACCACGCCCTATGCGGGTACGGCCGAGTGGGATCGCGAGCAGGCGTTCCGCATCGTACGTACCCGTGACCCGGTGCTGTTGCCTCAACCGTGGCTGGCTCGACGCATCGACCAGCTCGCTACTGAGGTTAGCGCCGAACTGGTGGTGCTTGATCCGGCGCTCCCCGTCGGCCTCGTCGGGCCATGGCTGAAGCATCCTTACGGGCTGGTGCTGCACGGTGCTGAAGTCACGGTTCCGGGGCGGGTGCCGCTCACCAAGCCGGTGCTGTCGAAGGTGCTGCGCGACGCTCGCGTGATCATCGCTGCCGGCGGCTATCCGGCTGCCGAGGGCCGCCGCGCCGCTGGACGAGATCTTCCCATCGTGCCCGTCCCGCCAGGTGTCGACGTCGATCGTTTCCATCCGCGAACTGATGCCCAACGGGCCGCCACCCGCGCGAAGTACGGCATCCCAACCGACGCGTTGATGGTGTTGGGGCAGAGTCGTCTCGTTCCCCGTAAGGGCTTTGATGTGCTGCTGCGTGCAGCGGCTACCCTCGCCAGAAAGCACCCGGCCCTCCAGGTCGTCATCGGCGGTTCCGGCCGCGATCGCTCCCGCCTTGAGAAGGTGGCAAAGGAAGTCGGCGCGCCCGCCATCTTCCTCGGTCGAGTTCCTGAGGAGGACCTGGCCGCCATGCATGGTGCCGCGGACGTGTTCGCCATGCTCTGCCGCAACCGATGGGGTGGCCTCGAACAGGAGGGTTTCGGCATCGTCTTCCTCGAAGCGTCCGCGTCCGGTGTGCCGCAGCTGGCCGGCCGATCGGGTGGCGCAGCTGAAGCGGTAGTCGATAACCAAACCGGCCTCATCGTCGACAACCCCGACAGTGTGGCCGATGTCGCCGAGGCGCTTGATCGGCTTCTTGCCGATGGACACTTGCGGGCCACCCTCGGCAAGGCCGCCCGTCAACGGGCCGAGGAATTCTTCACCTACGACACCCTTGCGCTCCGTTTGGCTGAAGCCCTCGGCTGTTCGCGAGCATGAGCACCATGCCCGGCGCCCGTATCCTCAGAGTCAACGCGTTCGGCACGGCCGCGTTTGTCATCACGGCCATCGGCGGCGCAGTGCAGTCCGGCTTTCTTCGCACCCTGGCGGCCGCCGTTGCGCTCGTTCTGTTCACAGTCGGGTGTGCGGTGTTCCTGTGGGCGTTGCTCCAGGCATTCCAGCGCAGCCGTACCGACAATATCGGCATGGGTGGCCTGTTCTTCCTGCTCGCCCCCACCGCGCCGGGAGTTGTGCGCCGACCATTTACGGCCCTCCTTGCGTTACAGACCGTGGTAGGGCTGGGTACCGCCATCGCAACCTTCGGGGTCAAGCCGTTCACGCCGTTGGCCTTCGGTGTGATGGTGCCCGTCTTTGGTCTTGGCCTTGCGGGCCTCTGGGCTGCTCGTTACGGTCAGTTTGGGCCTCGGGTGGCAGAAGGACCGCGCAAGGCGCCCGCCAATAGGACAGAATGAGAGCTATGGCCGACGTTGCGACCAAATCCATCACCATCCACGCCAGCGCCGAGCACTGTTACGCCGTCGCGACTGACTTCGCGCACTACCCCGACTGGGCGCAGGACGTGAAGGAAACCACAGTCCGCGCCACCGATGATGCCGGCCGGGCCACCGAGGTCGAGTTCCGAGCCAGCGCGCTCGGGCGCAGCACCCACTACACGCTTGCCTACGACCACACTGACGCGCCTGGTCGCCTCAAATGGCAGCTCGTCAAGGGCGACATCATGCGCGCGGTCGATGGCGAGTACACCTTTACCGTCACGGGGCCGAACACCTGCGAGGTCGTCTACGACCTGTCGATCGAACTCGTGGTACCAATCCCTGGGTTCGTGAAGCGTCGGGCTGAGGTGCGGATCTTGTCGACGCTGGAAGAACTGAAGGCCAGGGCCGAAGCCTGACAAGCATGCGGGCAGCCGGTATCGAATTCGGTGGAACCAAATTGCTTGGCGTCGTCACCGACCACGACGGAAACGTTGTCATGGAAGCACGCGAACCCACGCCGTACGGCCCCGACGAACTCGTCGATGCGGTGGTCGAACTCGCGGACGAACTTCGGCCGTTCGACACCATCGGCATCGGCGCGGCAGGTCTGGTAAGCCGCGACGGCGAACTGGTCTACGCACCTAACGTTGGCAACATCGAGAACCTGGCCCTGTCGGCTCGTCTTGAGGCCAAGCTTGGACACCCAGTACAGGTCGTGAACGACGCAGCCTGTGCCGCCATTGCCGAAGTCCGTTTCGGCGTGGCCAGGGGGCTGCGCGAAGTTGCCGTCGTCACCCTGGGCACCGGCATTGGGGGAGCGTTCGTCATAGACGGCGACCTGCACCTCGGTCGCAACGGATTCTCCGGCGAGCCCGGCCACATGATCGTTGATCCGAAGGGCCCGGTCTGCGTCTGTGGCCAACGAGGCTGCTGGGAACGGTACGCGTCGGGAGCCGGTTTCCACTACCTCACATCCCTGCACCTCGACCGCGGTGATACGCCGTCGCTGTTGGTCCGCGCCGGCGGCGACCGAAGCAAGGTGACCGGCGGCTTCGTTGACGACGCCGCGCGAGACGGTGACGCCGGAGCCCTCGCCATCTATGAGGATTTCGCTTTTTGGTTGGCGGTCGGCATCGTGAACCTTTCAAATCTGATCGACCCCGAAGCGGTCGTGCTCGGTGGTGGCATGGTGGCCCAGGCCGATCTGTTCATCGACCGCACCCGTGAGCTCGTGCACGAGATGCGCTACGCCGATCATGTCCGCCCACCGCTGCGAGTCGAGATCGCCACCCTCGGCCCCCGAGCCGGTGCTATCGGCGCTGCCCTCGTCGGCGCTGAAGCGGCCGCCCGTTCGTAACCGGCAAGACCCGCCGATGTCATACGGTGTTCACGAAATAGGTGACCGGAACTACGCGGCATGTGCCTAGTCTGTTGCCAGTGGAATCCCGTTGGTACTACGTCGTCAGAGTATGGCTCCCCGATCGGCCCGGTGCGCTCGGCCAGGTCGCCAGCCGAATTGGTTCGGTAGGCGGTGACGTCGTCGGCATCGAGATCATGGAGCGCGGTGCTGGCATTGCCGTTGACGACCTCGTGGTGGCGTTGCCCGACCAGGAACTGATCGGCCAGCTACGGGCGCAGATCAGCGAGGTCGATGGTGTCGAAGTAGAAGGCATCCGGCCGATCGACTCGGCCCGTGGCGACCGCGACCTGAGCGCGCTCGACCTTGCTGCCGCCCTTGCCGAGCGCGATGTCGACGTTTTCGAGGTTCTCGTCGACCGGCTCTTCACCGAACTCAGCGCCGACTGGGCGGTCGTGGTGCAACTCGACCCGCCCTGCATCCAGCATTCTCGCGGTGAAGCACCGTCAGCGCTGTGGCTGGCGGGGTTCCTTGAGGGAGCTCGCCATCTCGGTGAGTCCGACCCGAACCCAACCGGGGTGGTGTGGGCCCGTCTGCCCGACAACGCTGCAGCGCTGGTGATCGGCCGACAGGACTATCCGTTCCGGTGGCGTGAGCGCGGCGAGGTGGATGGATTGGCCGCTATCGCCGACGCGTTGGTGCGGGTTGAGGCTGGCTCACTCAGGGGAGGCCCAAGCTCGTGAATGAGCGACTGCCTGGAGCCAACGGGCATGGAGACGGTCTGCCACCGTGCGGTCGGGGCAGGGTTGCACCTCCACGTCGAGTTTCCACGTGTTGCCAACCGCATCGAGCGAAGGCCACAGCCCCTCGGCCAAGCCGGCCAGGAACGCGGCCCCTAACGCCGTGGTTTCCGGCTGTCGAGGGCGGCTGACCGACACACCGAGCTGGTCGGCCTGGAACTGCAGCAACAGCGGCATCACGCTGGCGCCCCCATCAACCCGAAGAGCGGTCACGG
Organism: uncultured Acidimicrobiales bacterium; assembly: GCA_963791625.1. Taxonomy (GTDB): domain Bacteria; phylum Actinomycetota; class Acidimicrobiia; order Acidimicrobiales; family Ilumatobacteraceae; genus JANMCE01. Next base: position 1,602,271 of record CAWBTA010000006.1, on the reverse strand, counting down.
ATCGCCCCGACGCTGCGGTCATGGCTTCGAGTGCGTCGCGCGTTTGATACGCCATTGCCTCTACCGCGGCCCGAGTGAGATGAGCGCGCGTCGTACCGCGGGTGAGTCCGACGATGGTGCCGCGGGCGTACGGGTCCCACCACGGGCTGCCCAGTCCGGTGAAGGCGGGGACCAGATAGACATCGCCCGTGTCGGGAACCGACGACGCCAGAGGACCGGTTTCGGCCGACGACGACAAAATGCCAAGGCCGTCGCGCAGCCACTGGATTGTTGCGCCGGTGACGAACACGGCGCCTTCGAGCGCGTAGGTGAGGGGTCCGTCTCCGAGCTGCCAAGCCACCGTGGTGAGCATGCCGTCGGCCGGTTCGGGGCAGGTGTCGCCCACGTTCATCAACACGAAGCTGCCGGTGCCGTAGGTGTTCTTGGTCATGCCGGGCGATACGCACGCCTGGCCGAAGAGCGCTGCCTGCTGATCACCGGCGATACCCGAGATCGGTAAACCTTCCGGAATACCGCAGCTGTGCGACGTGACGCCGAAACGCCCCGAACTCGGCATCACCGTCGGCAACGCGTGGAACGGCACGCCGAGCAGGTCGCACAGGTATGGATCCCAGGTGCCGGATCGGATATCGAACAGCATGGTGCGGCTGGCGTTCGAGGGGTCGGTGGCGTGTACCGTGCCGCCGGTGAGATTCCACAGGATCCACGAGTCGATGGTGCCGATCAGCGTGTCGGCAGTGTCGGCCACGCCACCTTCATCGAACAGCCAACCGAACTTGGTTCCCGAAAAGTAGGGGTCGAGCACAAGCCCGGTCTTCCGGCGTACCTCTGGCAGATGCCCCGCTGCCATCAGTTGCTCGCAGGTCGCTGCGGTACGGCGGTCCTGCCACACGATGGCGCGGTGCAACGGGGCGCCGGTGCGACGATCCCAGGCCACGACGGTCTCGCGCTGGTTGGTGATGCCGATCCCCACGATTTCGTCGAACAATGACGCATGCAGTTCGTTGAAGGTCGTCTTGACGGCCTCCCAGATTTCGGTGGCATCGTGCTCGACCCAGCCGGGTTGGGGGAAGTGCTGGGTGAACTCGCGGTACGACGAACCGGTGATCACACCGCTTTCGTTGACCGCCATGGAACGCACACCGGTTGTACCGGCATCAATGGCAATGACGAGCGGCATAGGGCCTACTTACGAGGAGGTAGCTGACGATTGCCGGCGTTGGTACGTGATGTCGCCGGGGGCCGGGGACGGTCGGCTACAGCCGATTTCTTACTCTTCGAGGCGCCGGGGGCCGCGGACTTCTCGGCGGCTTTTTCGGCCCGCTTGGCGGCCATGGCCTCGATGCGCCGCTCGCGCTGGGTGATCGGGTCCATGCCGAACTTGGCCATGATCACCGCAAACAAGAGATACAAGGCAGCGGAAAACAAACTCACGCCGAACGTGCCGAGGTTGTACTTGCCCTTCGCAGTGAAGTAGAGGAAGCCGTTGAACAGGACGACGAACAGTCCGATCAAACGCAAGAGCTTTTTCCACGGTACCGGTCGTTTGGAGTCCCAAGCCATGACGTGATTCTCGCACGCCACGCACGAAAAGGCCGAGAAGGTCAGGTTGGTCTCAACGTAGAGGACAGGTTGTATCAACGTCGCGGTCGTTTCATGTCGCTTCCGGTCAGCGCGTGCCTACCATCGAAGCGTTGGGCGGATGGCGGAAGGATTCTTGATGGACGAAATTGGTGAGCAGCCGGTAGCGCTGCCGAAATGGGCGGAGCGCGGGTACATCCCACCGAAAGTCACCGCGCCCGACGGCATGGACGCGATTCAGGCTGCCGTTGAGCATGCTGGCCGCCGTCGTGTTGGCAGCTGTGGTGGGAGGAGCTTTCGTGCTCGGACGGGAAACCACCAAGACCGCGACCTCGTCAACAACGGTCACGAGCGTGGCGACCGCAGGTGTCAGCCCGACTACTGTCGCGGCACCGGTCATTCCGGCGACTACGGCGACATCCACGACGACGGTCCCGACCACGACGGTGGCGCCGACGACAACGGCTGCGTCGACGACGACCACCGCGGCCGCCACTACTATCGCTCCGGCCACCACCGCTCCTCCGGCCACCACCGCTGCTCCGGCCACCACTCCGCCGCCCACAACGGTGCCCATCGAAGCGCTGGCGCCGCGCACCGCGGTGTACTCGCAGGGCAAGATCTACCTCGCGGGAGCAATGCCCTCGCAGGCGGCGGCCGACGTCATCATCGACAAGGCCGCCAATGTGCTCGGTCGGGAGAACGTGGTGGTGGAGTACGTCATTGATCCCAGGGCGTCTCTGCCGAACGAGGGCAGCCTGCAGGTGGCCGACACGGTGCTGTTCGAGTCTGACTCCTTCACGCTCACCCCCGAGTCGTTGCCCATCCTCAACCTTGGCGTCGTGCTGATGAAGCAAAACCCGAAGATCACCATTGATGTCATTGGCCACACCGACTCTGAAGGCAGCGTGCAGAGCAACGCCGTGCTGGCGCAGCGCCGATGCGACGCGGTCATTGCCTACCTGACCGCGGCCGGCATCGAAGCTGAACGCCTCGTGGCTCTTCCGAAGGGCTCGACGGAGCCGGTTGCCGACAACGCAAATCCGGAAGGTCGCAGACTGAACCGACGCGCCGAGTTCATCGTCCACGGTTTGCTGGAGACCTAGCTCGCTCGGGTCGTTAGGCCCATAGGGACTCCAGCATCTAGAGTGCACCCACGTGCGTGTCGGAGTCCTTACCGGTGGCGGAGATTGCCCCGGCCTCAATGCAGTCATCCGTGGAATCGTCCGAAAGGGCGAAATGGTGTTCGGCGATGAAATCATCGGCTTCCTGGATGCCTGGCACGGTGTCATGCACGATCACACCATGGCGCTCAACGTCCGCGGGCTGCGCGGCATGCTGCCGCGGGGCGGCACGCTGCTCGGGACGAAGCGCGGCGGTCCCTACGACGACCCCGGTGGCGTCGATCGGGTTAAGGAAGCGTTCGTGCACCACGGCCTCGATGCGCTGATCGTTGTCGGTGGTAACGGATCGCTCAGCGTCGCGTCACGATTGGTGACCGAAGAAGGCCTGCCGATTATCGGCGTGCCGAAGACCATCGACAACGACGTTGTCGGTACCGAAACCACATTCGGATTCCACACCGCTGTTCAGATCGCCACCGATGCCATTGACCGTCTGCACACCACCGCCGAAGCGCACGACCGGGTGTTGGTCGTGGAAGTCATGGGCCGAGACGCCGGCTGGATTGCGACCTACGCTGGGATCGCCGGAGGAGCAACGGTTATTTTGGTGCCCGAGATTCCGTTCGACCTCGACGAGGTGTGTGACATCCTGCAGCGTCGGCACGACCGTGGACGGTTCGCGTCGATTGTGGTGGTGGCCGAGGGCGCCAAGCCGAAACCGGGGACGCTCGAAATCGAAGCCCCACTGCTTGGCAAGCACGGTCATGAGTTGTTGGGCGGTATCGCCTACCGCATTGCGCCGGTCATCGAGCAACGAACCGGGTTCGAAACCCGCGTCACGGTGCTTGGTCACACACAGCGCGGCGGCACACCAACCGCCTATGACCGCGTGCTGGCGACCCGCTACGGGCTTGCTGCCATCGACGCCGTCCACGACCAAGCGTGGGGTGAGATGGTGGCATTCCGGTCGGCCCGAATCACGCGCGCCAACATGGCCGACGTGGTCGGCAAGTCCCGCGGCCTCGACATGTCGCTGTACTCCGACGTGGCCTCGGTATTCTTCGGGTGATGACTGCCGTCACTTCGACGGGATAGCCACGTAGTCAGGTTGGCTGCTCGGACTGAGTTCGGCGAAGTCAGCAACCGTGAGTGCCTTACTGACGCGACTCCCATCGGCCCGCGGCCACTCTCGCGATGTGCCATTGACCAGAATGCGCACCTGCGTGACCGACGGAATGGCCGACGCGGTATACACCAACTGGGCGACGGCTCGCACCAGTTGGTCCCCCTTGGCATTGAAGAATGTGTCGTTCAGGTCGATCTCTGCCACCCCTTCGGCCGACTGGGTAGCGCTGGTGAGTTGGGTCTCTATCGGAATCGCCGTGAGGACCGCCTTCGCCTCGTCGGCCGTCGGCCCTTTGAGCAGTTCTTTGATTACTGACGGCAGGCTGACCTCGGCCGGGCGCAGTGTGGTCTGCAGCCGATCAGGGCGACCGGTGGTCGCGGTTGCGATGAAGAAGACCTTGGCTTTTGCGTTCTGAGCGATCGTCGAGGACACGCCAGACGCGACGGACGTGGGTGAGCGACGATCGGTAATGTCGTGGGGCTGCGAATCGACGGGGATACCGCAGGCCGCAAGCAGCGCGGCCAGCAGCATGCCGACGAACAACGGTCGGTTCCGGCCCATCAGGCTTCCTCAGCCGGAAGTTCGATGACGAAGCGCGCGCCCTCGGCGCCGTCCGAGCGATCCTCTACCCACACCCTGCCGCTGTGGAGGCGGATGTGTTCATCCACCAGGGCCAGGCCGAGCCCGGCGCCGTCGCCCATGCCGCGTCGGCCAGATCTCGCGCCTCGTGCGAAACGCTTGAAGACGAGCTGTCGCTCCTCGGGCACCACACCTTCGCCATGATCTTCCACCGCGATGTGGACATGGCCGATGGGTGAGCCCTCACCCTCCGGAACTTCGACGGTGATTTCGATATCGGCACCGCCATGAATACGCGCGTTGTCTATGAGGTTGGCAATTGCGCGAGCGAGGCGCCGCTTGTCACCGTTAATGATGAGTGACTCGGCCTGCTCGGACACCGTGACCGACGAGCCCGGGACACTGGAGACGGCTACCGCGTTGCGGACGAATTCAGCAACGAGCAACTCTTCGAGATGAAGACGCACTGCGCCCGCATCGAACCGTGAGATCTCCAGTAGGTCCTCCACCAGGCCCTTGAAACGGCCGACATCGGCCACGAGGAGGTCAAGAGCCGCGGCGGCGCGCTCGGGCATTTCGTCGCGGCGGGCCTGCATCACTTCGATCGACGCCGACAACGTCATGAGCGGCGAGCGCAGCTCATGGCTCACGTCGGAGGCAAAGCGGGCATCGCGTTCCACCCGTTCCTGCAGCGTATTGGCCATTTCGTTGAACGCCTCGGCGAGCGAGCGCAGGTCGGAGTCTTCCGTCGGGTCGAGCCGGGTATCAAGCCGACCACCGGCGAGCGCTTTGGCTGCGAGGGCAGCCTCAGCTAACGGGCGCACGGTGCGCTTCGATGCCCACGCACCGAGCAGTACGCCGAACGACGTGGTAATCAGTGCGGCCCCGAGCAGCGAGACACCGACCCCACGCAATGTCTTCGACAACTCGTCAAGCTTCGCGATCTCGTAGTAGCTCGACGGCGGATTTGCCTCGAGTTGAACGCCGGTAATCAAAAACCGCGTCCCTTTCTGCGCAGTGATGATCTGCGCTGCGGTCTGTTGCGATATCAACGCGGGTGATGAGAGCCCGCGGGAGGTCTTTCTCGCTCGACTCCTGTGAAAGCGGGATCCACTGATCGCGCCAGTGGACCACGAGATTCGTTCCGGTCGGCGGCGAAATCTCCTTCAATACATCGACGACGCCAACGGGGTTCGTTCGCAACTTCTCTCGCACCACACGTGAGTTGATAAACGCCTGGAGAGTTGCCGAATCCTCGCGCTGGTGAATCAGGATTGAACGGGTGAACGCAAACGTTGTGGTGGAAAGGACTGTCGCGAGGACGAACGCGCCAAGTGTGTAGGCGAGCATGATGCGCTTGCGGAGACCGAGGCGTCGTGGCCGCAGTCGTTCAAACGCGTGGAGCCAGGCGCGAGGAGGGCGCACTATCCCTGGAGTCGGTATCCGAGGCCGCGCACGGTGACGACATGCTTGGGGTTGGCCGGGTCGGCCTCGACCTTCATGCGAAGCCGCCGCACATGCACGTCGACCAGTCGACCGTCACCGAAATAGCCGTAGCCCCACACCTTGTCAAGGAGCGTCTCGCGGGAGAACACCCGACCGGGGTTGGAGCCGAGCTCGACGAGGAGGCGGAACTCGGTCTTGGTGAGGTGGAGCTCTTGATGGCGCAGCAGTACCTTGCCCTCGTCGGGAATGATCTCCAACTCGCCAAAGACCAGTCTGTGATGCCCGGGCTGGGCCGGACGGGCGCGGCGGAGCAGGGCGCGAATACGAGCCGACAGCTCCTTCGGGGCGAACGGCTTGGTGAGATAGTCATCGGCGCCCGCTTCGAGCCCGGCGACAACGTCGTGGGTGTCGACACGCGCGGTCACCATGACGATGGGCACGTCGCTGTTACGGCGAATGGAGCGACACAGCTCGAAGCCGTCCATGCCCGGCAGCATGATGTCGATGAGTACGACGTCGGCCGGCTCAGCGTTAAAGGCAGCCAGTGCATCTTCACCGCAATCGGTTTCGACAACCGTCCAGCCCTCGTCTTCGAGCGCCATAGTGACCGCAGTGCGGATGCGCTCGTCGTCTTCAACCGTCAAAATCCGGGTTCCCATTGTTCCTATTCTTGCCCATCCGGTTGGTTGAAGGCGGAATCACTCGCGTGGCCGGGTCCTTAGCGGCGTCCGGTCATCTTCCATTCACCCATGGCCCGCAACGCCAGCACGGCCACAACCGACGTGCCGACGGCGGCCACGACCGAGCCGACCAGGCCTCCGGCGGCCTTCGGCGTGGCGCAACTGCCGTGGCATTGCAGGCCAATGAACCCGGCACCGATAAGGCCACCGGCCAGTCCGCCGGCGAGGATCGACACAAAGGCGAGGGCCCGGGCCAGCGGCGAGGGCAGCGCGCTCGAGCGGCCGGTCACGATCGGGTTCCACGATTCGAGTGTACGGCAACCGGCTCGCGACCAATGGTGGCGAGTATCGTGCCGCCGTGCGCATCTGTGTCATCCTGCCGACGTACAACGAGGCAGACAACATCGAAGGCGTGCTCCGCCAGGTTCGTGCTGCTCTTCCAACCGCTGAGATTCTGCTGGTGGACGACGGCAGTCCCGATGGCACCGCGGAGTTGGCCGAGCGGGTCGGCAAGGACATCGGCCACGTTGGGATTCTGCGCCGGTCGGGCAAGCTCGGTCTTGGCTCGGCGTATCTGGCAGGGTTCCGGCGCGCCATCGACGAAGGTGCCGACATCGTGGTGGAGATGGACGCCGACCTGTCCCACGATCCCACTGCATTGCCGGCACTAGTGGCGCTCATCCCGATGGCCGCAGACCTAGTGATCGGCTCGCGCTACGTACCCGGCGGCACGATTCCGATCTGGAACCGTCGGCGAGCGTGGTTGTCGCGATGGGGGAATCGTTATGCGGCCGCGGTGCTGGGGTTGGCCATCAACGATTCCACCAGCGGCTTTCGGGCTTACAGCGCGACGGCGTTGGCATCGATCGATCTCGACGAAGTGCGGGCCGACGGCTACGCGTTCCAGGTCGAAATGGCGTACCGCATCATCCGCGCCGGCGGCCGGGTGGTGGAGACACCGATCCGATTTGGGCATCGGGCCTCGGGCACCTCGAAGATGTCGGGCCGTATCGTGGTCGAGGCCATGCTGCTGGTGACATTGTGGGGGCTGCGCGATCGGCTGTTGCGCCGCAAACTCAAACGAACCGGATAGAACGGCATCATGGCCAACCGGGTCTCGGAAAGAACCATCATCCACATCGATATGGACGCCTTCTTTGTTGCGTGCGAGGTGCGCCGTCGCCCCGAGCTGGCCGGAATGCCCGTCATTGTCGGTGGCACCGGTCCTCGGGGTGTTGTGGCCGCGGCCAGTTATGAGGCTCGCCGGTTCGGTGTGCACTCGGCCATGCCGTCGGTTCGGGCCCAGCGACTGTGTCCGCAGGCCGTTGTGCTGCAGGGCGACCACCGTCTCTATGAGGAGGTGAGCCACGACGTGCAGACGATCTTCGCCCGATATACGCCTGTCATCGAACCCATCTCGCTGGACGAGGCATTCCTGGATGTCACGGGGTCGCGCCGGCTCTTCGGGTCGGGGGAGACCATTGGACGAGCGATCCGTCAGGCGGTGCAAGACGAGCTGTCGCTTACCTGCTCGGTCGGCGTGGCACCCAGCAAGATGGTGGCCAAGATGGCGTCCGAGGCAGCCAAGCCCAAGGCATCACCCAAAGGCATCCGACCCGGCCGCGGTGTTGTGGTGGTGCCGGTCGAGGAGGTGCTGAGCTTCCTGCACGCCCACCCGGTACAGGCGCTGTGGGGCGTCGGACCGAAAACTCTCGAACGGCTCGAACGGTTGGGCATCGTCACCATCGGCGATCTGGCCGCATCGCCGCTTCAGGGATTGGTGTCGTCGTTGGGCGCCTCCCACGGGCACCACCTCCACGATCTGGCCAATGGGCGAGACGATCGTGCCGTCGAGTCGGATCGGCAGGTCAAGTCGATCGGGCACGAGCAGACCTTCCGGGAGGACCTGCATGATCGGCCGAGTCTCGACCTCGAGATCCTAAGGATGGCTGATGCCGTGGCGGCGCGGGCCAGATCGGCCGGTGTGGCCGGTCGAACCGTGCAACTGAAGGTCCGTTTCGGTGACTTCAGCACGATCACCCGGGCCCGGTCGGTGCCCGATGCGATTTCGTCCGGACCGGACATCACCTCGGTGGCGCGACTGTTGCTCGATGAAATCGACACCGCGCTCGGCGTTCGATTGCTGGGAGTGAGCCTGTCCGGGTTGGGTGAGGAGACACCAAAGCAGCTCAGCCTTGATGATGCTGACCTGCCGAACTGGGACGACGCCAGCCGGACCATCGATGACATCAGGTCCCGCTTTGGCCGTCGCGCCATTGGTCCGGCGAGTTTGGTGGAGGGCAAAGGGCTGAAGTGAGACATATTGCGTCCCCTCGCGTTGTTGTGCTTGACCGGGTGTGGCAAACTTACGAGAGTTTCCTTTAGTCGTTCGCCGGTCACCGTGGGAGTTCGAAATGCCGCTATCTGAAGAAGAGCAGCGCATCCTCCACCAGATCGAGCAGCAGTTTTATGAATCTGATCCCCAGTTCGCGGCCAACGTGGGTCAAGCGTCGCTTTACCGGCACGCGTTGCACCGCATCGCATGGGCGTCGCTCATGCTGGTGGCGGGCCTGGCCTTCCTGGTCTTTACGCTGCAGGTACACCTGGCGTTGGCCTTTTGCGGCTTCCTGGTGATGCTCACGGCCGCCTTCCTTATCGACAAGAACGCTCGCACCATCGGTCGGGCCGGTTTCGATCAGGTGACCGGTAGGGTGCGCGGCTCCCGCCAGCGTGATGGGCAGGGCGGCGCGGCCCGCTCGGTTGACACCGACGACTGAGCTGATCAGCCGAACCGTCGCTGCCGGGGAGCGTCGCCGGGCAGGCTGCGGAAGATATCGCGGGTCCAGCATCGAAGTGAGTTGGCGGCGCTTGGTGAATCGCTGGCGCAACAGCGTGCGAATCTGTAACGGAACCCGCTCGGCATCGCGGAGCTGCGTGTCGCTCGGTATGTGGCCAGCGTAGGTGGAACGGGTCACGACATCGGCCAGCCCGGGCAGCCATTCGGCCGGTATCCGCAAATGACGGGTGGCTCGTTCGGCGAAGGCCAAGGGCGTCTCTCCGACCTCGGGCGCCATGTCGTGCTGGCGAAGTACGTCGGTGGCGCGGTGCCACGATACGGCGAGCTGGTCGGCTTCATGGGCGGCGAGTTTTCGTCGACGACTCCAACGGATGTGCTCGATGCGTTGTAACACAAACGGATACAGGGCCATCAGGCCGATGACGACCAGACCGGTCAACACGGCGCGGTAGCGCTTCCAGGCCGACGCTTTTGGTTTGGTAACGGGCGTGGATTCGATTTCCTTCGGGATGCGGAACGCAGTGGTGGCCGGCGAGTTGTTGACCGCGATGGTGGAGGGCGGCGCAATGGTGGTAGTGACGGCAGGGGCGTCTTCTCCGGCCTGCTGTTGTTGCACACCGGTGTAGGTCTCAGCCGTCGGGTTGCCTCGACCCGGCGTTGGTTCGAAGGCCAGCCAGCCGACGCCTTCGAAATACACCTCGGGCCAGGCGTGGGCGTGCAGCGCCTGCACGTGGTAGAGCCCATCGGCCTTCAGGATCCCCGGCGTGAAGCCGATTGCGACGCGAGCGGGGATGCCGATGGAGCGAGCAAACGCGGCGAAGGTGCCGCTGAACTGTTCGCAGTAGCCGCGGCGTGAGTCGAGGAAGTTCTCGATGTCGTTGGTCTTCTGGCCTGGGGGTGCATTGAGGTCATACACGAAGTTTTGTTGGAACCAGTCCTGCAGCGCCTTGGCCTTGTCGTATTCGGTTGGTGCATCCTTCGTGAGCTCCTTGGCCTGATTGATCAGGTCGGCGGGATAGTCATCGGGCATCGCCAGGTAGCGCTTGTTCATCGACGTGGGCGCGGCCGCGGTACGGAGAATCTCGGGGGACACGTCGGGCACCTGAGCGGCGACCTCATAGGTGTCACCCTTGTGGATATTTCCCGGCTGCATGAGCGTGGCGGTGTCACGGTCGAACTTGGTCTTGGCCTTGACGACCGGCTTGGTGAGGGCTATCGGCAGATAGGGGGATGGCACCCAGATGTCGCTGAGCGCCCCGATGGTGAAGGTGGCGGTGATGTCTTTTTGGGGGATGCCCGGATTGGTCTGACCGAGCGAACCCTTGGCCGAACCCTGTTTCAGCTCGGAGGACCATTGGCTGCCGTCGAAGTCGGGAAGCGACGTCGCACGCCAGTAGGACTTCACGTTGGACTTCACCGTGAACAACTCATCGGTGCTGCGGCTCGCGACCTGCTTCTTGATGTTGACGAACGGGCTCAGCTGGTACACATCGCTGTTGCCTGGGTTGCGGGTGCGCCACACCGCCTTCTGGCCGGCACCGGGTAGCCGCGGTCCGATGAACGCCCCGAACAGCGTGGCAAATGCGCCCAGAACCACGCCGCCCTTGACGAACGCCTGCGACGCGCCACGACGGTGACCGCTGAGCCAGCCCGAACTCTGGACCTCTTTCATGGTGCGGTGCAGGGCCACGAAAGCCAGCACCGCAGCCAGCCACAACATGGTCGAGGAGACGCGCATTCGGTGGGAGGCCAGCGCGGACGCGAACACGAACAGCACGCCGCTCGGAAGAACCGCTTCCATGGTTGCCTTGGCCCGGTACGCAATGGAATCGGCGACGAAGGCCAGCAACCAAACAGCGAGAGCTGCGGCGAGAAAGAACCCGCCCTCGGCTTTGACCGGCGGAATACTGGTGCTGAACAGCGAGAGTGATGCTCGGACCTCGGCGAAGGCCGCGTCCCAGGTTGCCATGGTCGGCAGACCGAACCACATGGTGGCGCGATAGAACATGAGCCCGATGGTGATGCCGCCACCGAGCAGCGATAGCAGCGCAGCCGGCACGAGCGGCAAACGCGAGCGGCGAGCGAGTACCGCAAGCAGGTGAGAGCCAATGGCCGCGACCACGAGCGCCTTCAGGAATCCGTATCCGGTGAAGATGCGAACGAGGCCGAACACCGCGGTGGCCGTAGCAAGGAAGAGTGCGATCTCAGTGAACGGCAGGAGGACACTTCGTCTGGGTGTCGAGGCGGTACTCATGCGGGCACCGACCATGTCGCCCGCCCACTGGAACGGATCCAGGCTGTCGGAAACTCGAGCTCGCCGCGGTTGTCAACGAAGGACATTCCCGTTGGCATACCGACCGGAGCGATGCCCGTGGTACCGACCAGCACGACGCGACGGAAGCGGGCTCGCAATGACGCCAGCATGGCAAGATCGGCCACAGGCCACTCGCTGGTGGCCACAACCAGCAGACCGCCCTGTCCGAAGTGGGTGAGCTGGTCAAAGACCGGACCCGATGCCTTGGTCAGCGGCACGCCGGCGAGGTACGCAAGGATTGCTTCGGCCTGCGACAACCCGGCGCCTACACCCGAATCGAAGCCGTCGCTGCTGATGACTCGAACGACATGACGCTGTCGGAACGCCGCTGCGGCAACACTGGCGGCTGCCGAAACAGCCCGTTCGAACGCTGCTTCGTCGTAGCTACCCGGACGCACGTCGAGCGCGATGGTGGTGCGATCCTGCCAGGGGTTCTCATCCTGGCGCACCATCAGTTCCTGCGAACGGGCCGTGGATTTCCAATGGACCCGGCGCAAGTCGTCACCAAGGACGTATTGGCGGAGAGCGAAGAACTCCTCGCTGGTCTGGCCGAGCTTGTTGGTACGAATGGCGGCGCCGTGTGGATCCTCATCGCCGCCCAGCGACGGCACGCGGATCGTGTCGACGTGGGGGTAGATGGTGACGCTCTGAACCGGCGCGGCGATGGCGCGGCGGCGAGCAAGGCCGAACGGATCCGCGATCTCCAATTGCAACGGCCCGACATTGACGACGCCACGCTTGTCGGTCGGGAGCCGGTACGCGGCCTGCGCGGTGTCGTTACCGCGCAGTGGAGCCAAATGCAGGCGAGCGCCGCGGGTTCCGGCAACCGGGTCGGAAAGATGAAGGACCGGTGTGCGTCCGGCCCCGGTGTTCTTGGCGCTGACTTCGATGCGGGTGCTTTCACCGGCGTGCACCCGAGCGGGTGTAACGACCCGACTCACGCGCAAACGAACGGCGGTCGTCCGCACCCATGCCAGGGTGACCAGCACCAGTGAGCCGAGCACCGCGGCGATAACGAACAGCTCGACGATGGCGAACAGGCGACCGGCTACACCTGCGACGATCGCAAGAATCGCCGTCAGCCATCCTGTTCGGGTGAGCACAGCTATTTCCCGGTCGGGACCGCGACCGAGCCGAAGACCTGAGCCAGCATGGATGCCGCCGTGGCGCCGGCCAGCTGCGCTTCAGCTGAGAGCACAAGCCGATGGGCAAGCACTGGTTCGGCCAGGGCCTTTACGTCGTCGGGGATGACGTAGGCCCGGCCGGCGGCGGCAGCTCGCGCCCGGGAAGCACGCATGAGTGACAGCGTGGCACGCGGTGACATGCCGAGGGACAGACCCGGGTGACGACGGGTGGCGTCGGCCACGTCGACGAGGTACGACTTGAGCGCCGGCGCGACATGCACTTGGCGAACCGCCTGCACCATCGAGGAGATCTGCGCAGCGGTTGCGACGGGGCCGATGTCGGGGAACGTGCCTGCCGACGCATGGACATCAAGAATATCGATTTCGGCCTGTCGGGCCGGGTAACCGAGCGAGACCCGCATGAGGAACCGGTCGAGCTGCGACTCGGGCAATGGGTAGGTGCCCTCATGCTCCACCGGGTTCTGCGTGGCGATCACCATGAACGGCTGGCTGAGCGGATAGGTGTTGCCGTCGACCGTGACCTGTCCTTCCTCCATTGCTTCGAGCAACGCCGACTGCGTCTTGGGTGATGCCCGGTTGATCTCGTCACCCAGCACCAGGTTGGCGAACACCGGGCCGGGACGGAACTCGAAGACGTCCTTGCCGCGGTTCCAAATGGTGACGCCCACAATGTCGGTGGGCAGCACGTCGGGCGTGAACTGCACTCGCTTCCAGGTGCACGCCAGAGAAGCCGCAAGCGACTTGGCCAAACTGGTCTTGCCGACGCCCGGAACGTCTTCGAGCAGGAGGTGACCCTCGGCGAGCATGCAGAGCAGCGCCAACTCCACGACCTCGCGCTTGCCCTGAATCACGCGCTCGATGTTGCCGGTGATAGCGGAAAAGACTTCAGCAAAGGTGGCGTGTACGTCACCGTTGTTGAGGATGGATGGCGCGGATACCGTCATGGACTTAACAGGCTAGGCCACCACAGCGACGTTGCGGTGTCGTGCCCGGTAGCGTTCGTTGCATGCTACCGAACTACCCACCGGAGACCCAGGAATTTCGAGAAAAGATCCAGGCGTTCCTTGCTGAACATCTGCCCGCTGGCTGGAAAGGGTTCGGCCAACTTTCCCACGAGCAAACCTATCCGTGGGCGATGGAGTGGCGGGAGCTACTGCACCAGAACCGCCTGCTCGCACCCGGTTGGCCTTCCCAATACGGCGGCGGCGGATTGTCGGCGCTGGAGCAGGTGATCGTGGCCGAGGAGTTCAGCCGAGCCGGCGTACCGACGGGTGGCCCGAACGACGCTTTTAGTATTCAGATGCTGGGCAACACGCTGCTGCAGATGGGCACTGACGAACAGAAGGCGTACTACCTGCCGCGCATTTTGGCCAACGATGACATCTGGTGCCAGGGCTACTCGGAGCCGAATGCCGGTTCCGACCTCGGCTCGCTGGGCTGTCGGGCCGTGCTCGACGGCGATCAGTGGGTGATCAACGGTCAGAAGATTTGGACCTCGGCCGGGCACCTGGCCGATCACATCTTCGTCCTCGCTCGCACCAATCCCGAAGCCCCGAAGCATAAGGGCATCTCGTTCTTGCTGGTCGATATGAGGCAGCCGGGTGTCGAGCTTCGTCCGATCCGGATGATGTCAGGCGAAAGCGAGTTCAACGAGGTTTTCTTCACGGACGCCACCTGTCCGAAAGACAACGTGGTCGGTGGGGTCAACAATGGGTGGGCGGTGGCCATGACCCTGCTCGGTTACGAGCGCGGTGAAGCGGCGGCCACGGTGCCGGTGCGCTTCCGGGAAGAGCTGGACCGTCTTATCGAGCTGGCCCGCTCCCGAGGCGTGGTTGATGTGCCGATCATTCGTCAACGTCTGGCGTGGTGCTACTCGCAGGTCGAGATCATGCGCTTCCTCGGTATGCGGACGCTGACCGGGTTTCTGCAGGGCAAGCACCCGGGCCCAGAAGGGTCGATCTTCAAACTGTTCTGGAGCGAGTACCACCGCGTCGCCACGGAGTTGGCGATCGACATCCTGGGTGCCGACGGTATGGCGCCGTCGGGTCGGCGGCCATCCAACGTGTTCCAGACCGATGACGTTGGCGCGCCCAATGACAGTGCCTCGTGGGCCGGTGTGTTTCAGAACGCTCGGGCCGGAACGATTTACGCGGGAACCAGCCAGATTCAGAAGAACATCCTGGGCGAGATGGTGCTCGGTCTCCCGAAGGAACCACGCCCGGCATGAAGTGGCGTGGGCCTGTTCTGGCCGTCTTGCGTCGCCCCGGTCTCTGGTCGACTGCACTGCGGCAGGGATTGACCTTGGTGCCGCGTAACTGGCGTTCGTCGCATCGGCTGCTGCCCGACACGTCGTACCTTCAGTTTCGCTCGCTCACCCAGTACGGCTCACCTGATCAGGTTCCAACGGCTGCCGACGTGGTGTCGTACCTGTCGTGGTGCCGCTCGTGGCATCACGCCCACCATTGACCTGGGTTGTTGAACGATCGGATGGGTCCGCGGCTGCGTTTCATGGGCGCCCCATGCCTGAGGTGGTTTCGCGAAGCGTGTGGACGCATGATGTGTCGGCGACGGCTTTGGTGCTCGGGTCTTCGCAGCGAACTGACATAGTTGACGATGCAACGATTGGATCGATGGAGGTTGTACGTCGCCGCAGCGGTGGGGGAGCGGTGCTGCTCATTCCCGGTGAGGTCGTCTGGCTCGATGTACTGATCCCGACTGGCGATTCGTTGTGGAGCGATGACGTCTCCTACGCGTCGCACTGGCTCGGAGATGTTTGGGTCGCCGCCCTCGGCTACGGCGAGGTGCACCGTGGGCCGATGGTTCGCACGCGATGGTCACCGCTGGTGTGCTTCGCCGGGCTCGGCCCGGGTGAGGTGACCGTCGACGGTCGAAAACTGGTCGGCATCAGCCAACGACGCACCCGCGCCGGCGCCCGCTTCCAATGCGCCGTCTACGCCCGCCACGACCCGTCGGTCCTGCCTGCTTTGCTCCGACTTTCGCCAGCCGATCGAGCCGAGTGTGCCGCCGCACTGGCGTTGGTCGCAACCGTTCCTTCGGCGCACGACCTGCTGTCGCGGTTTCTCGACGCACTTCCCAGCTAAAAGGCTGCTGAGCAATCTCCTTGGTCGACGTCGACGTTCTCTATGTGTTGCGGCTTCGCGCACATCGACCGATGAGGGGGACCAATTCTGTTGGGGTCCATCAGGGTGAACGTACAGTTTGAGCTCACCAGCCATGCAGGCGAATGTGAACTTTGGCTGGTCACGTTGGCGACGAATTGGCAAATCCCACCCAATCGGGCGGATGGACGTTTGGAACGCGGACGGCAACGAACCTTCTCCGACGACAGAACGTTCCGGGCTGCGCTCGCTTCGAAGCGCTTCCCTCATTGTCAACGTTGATTTTCATCAACGCCGTGGATTACAGCGCGCCCAATTCTCCTTGGACGACTTCGAGGAAGAACGCTGCACCGGGGGAGAGGATGTCGTCGTTGAAGTCGTAGCGGGGGTTATGAAGCGACGAGCCGCAATGCCCTTCTGTTCCGTTGCCAATGTCCATGAAACATCCGGGCACGAACTGCAAGTAGCGAGCGAAGTCTTCCGACGCCGTCACCAGCCGACAGTTCGCGTCGACGCTGGCCGACCCGGCAGCCCGTGTGGCCGCAGTGACGGCCACGTTCACCTCGCGCTCGGTGTTGATGAGCGGCACAAACTCGTTCCAGTAGCGAACCGTTCCCGTAGCTCCGTGGGCGGAGCAGATGCCCGAGACGATCTCGTGCATGCGTCGTTCGATCACGGCTTGCACCGCACCGGAGAACGTTCGGCAATCACCGCGAAGCGTCACGGTTGAAGGCACGATGTTGCGCGCTGCCGTCGGTTGTCATCTCCGTGATCGACAAGACTGCAACCTCGTTGGCCGGCACCGACCGGGACACGATCGTCTGAAGCGACTGGATCACTTCGGCGGCGATCACCACTGGGTCGACCAGTCGCTCCGGCATCGAGGCATGCCCGCCTCGACCGGTGATGACGATCTCGAACAAGTCCTCCGAGCTCATCATCGGCCCGACCCGGGTTGCGAAGTGACCGGCAGGAATGCCCGGTTTGTTGTGCAGCCCATAGATGGCCGACATCGGGAAGCGGTCGAACAGGCCGTCGTCGATCATGGCGGTGGCACCGAGGCCGTTCTCCTCGTTGGGCTGGAAGACGAGGTAGACGGTGCCATCGAACATCCGCTGATCGCAAAGCTCCTTGGCCACGCCGAGCAGAATGGCGGTATGGCCGTCATGGCCGCATCCGTGGAACACACCGTCGACCGTAGAGCGATACGGCACATCTCCCTGCTCTTGTATGGGGAGCGCGTCTAGGTCGGCCCGTAACCCAATCGCTCTCGTGGAGGATCCCGCCCGCACCACACCGACAACGCCCGTTCGGCCAATGCCCGTATGCACCTCATCCACACCGAACGAGCGAAGCAAACCGGCGACCCGCTCCGCCGTGTTGTGCACCTCAAAGGCCAACTCCGGCGCTCTGTGAAAGTCGTGCCGCCACGTCTTCATCTGCTCGGCCAACGTCATCGCCGAACGCTACCGGTCACGGTTTGCCCGATGGCGCCTTGAGCTTCAGATACAGCGCAGCCAGTCCGCCAAGGGCAACGATGATGACCGCGGTACGGATAAGCCAGTACACCGTGCCAACCAACATTCGAAAGGCCAGATAGGCCAGTACTGCGGCCAACACATAGCCGACGACGGTGGCGAGAAATGATCGTGCTTTGGCCATTGTACGAAGTCTGCCATTTCCGCCGTTCACCCGTCTGCACAGGCCGCGTCGAATCCAGGCAGCCGCGTCGTTCGGTCTACTCGCCGTCGGCCATCCAGGTGATGAGGCGGGCGGCGAGTTCGGGGCCGGAGTCTTCTTGGAGGAAGTGGCCGCCGGGGACGGTGGCGTGGGGCTGGTCGGCAGTTCCGGGGATGCGAGCCAGAAGCGCTTGATCACCGCCTGCAGTAATCGGGTCGTTGTCACTGAAGAGGCAGAGGAATGGTTTCGTCCACTTTTCCAAGACCTTCCATGCGGCTTGGTTGGCGGGCGTGGCCGGGTCATCGAGTGACTGCGGTATGAGCATCGGCAGCGTGCGAGCACCGGCCTTGAACGTGACATCAGGAAACGGTGAGTCGTAGGCCGCAATCACTTCGGGCGTCATGGGATGGGTGACGGCGAACGACATCAGCGTGCCGATGGGAAGATCAGGGGTGGCCTTCACGAAGTCATGGAATTTCCACCAGGCTTCGCCCATCTTGCGGGTGCCGTCGGGGAGCCCGGTGTTGGCTGCACAGACGCGAGAGAAGCGCTCGGGGTGTTCGCCGACAAGTCGTAGTCCGATGAGGCCGCCCCAATCCTGACAGAACAGCGTGATGTCCCGCAGGTCGAGTGTTTCGAACAACAGACTCCGCAGCCATCCCACATGACGGGCATAGGTGTAGTCGTCATCATCCACGGGTTTGTCGGATCGTCCGAACCCTATGAGATCCGGAACGACAACCCGAAAGCCGGCGGCAACGAGTGGCGGGATCATGGTGCGATAGAGAAACGACCACGACGGCTCGCCGTGCAGCAGCAGCACCGCCGGGCCGCTGCCTTCGTCGAGGTATGCCATGCGGAGCGCCACGTCATCGTGCCTTACCTGGGCGTAGCGGGGCCCAAAGCCGAAGGCCGGCAAGCCTGCGAATCGTTCATCTGGCGTGCGCGCGATCTCCATGAGAATCCTCCTTTGCAACCCGGTCCGGACCGTACCAGCCGCGCGCTCAGCGAGTTCTGCAGTGCACGACGTCATTATCGGACACCGGGAACGGTCAGAACGGCGACATGTCGGCGACCGCCGACGCGAAAACGTCATCAACCAGGCGCCCTGCCGGTGATGTCGTCGGGAAGCTCGTTTGGCGGCGGCGCAATCTCCCTGACCGACACGCCCGTCACTCCACGAGCCACAAGCGTGGGTGAGACCGGATCCCAGCGCCAGATGTCTTCGGGTCCGGCACACGTTGTGTCTCGGGTGGCCATCGTGACGATCTGATGATCATCGTCAACACTGAGGACTCGAACGTCACGCTGCTTGAGCGGCCACGCATCCCGGCCGAATAAGCCGTTCAGCCGTACCGAGAGCGAACGATCCTCGCAGGTGCCAGTGACGAGTGCTCTCGAATGGTTCCGTTGCACATCGGCAAGGTTGGTCGATGTGCCATCTCCGTAGTCTTCAATGACGAGACCGGGCAGCCGGAGGTGATGGACGTGGGTAGTGCCGTCGAAGTGCTCGGCCCAGAAGTCCAGGAGCGATCCACCTGCGGACCAACCGAGCAGCCGAATCCGTTTGGCGTCTTCGCCGACCGTGATGATCTGTGGCCGCTCGCCTTCGTTCGACATCAACCAGATACCGTACGGCGACTCTCTGGTCAACCGACCAACGAACACCACGGCTTTGCCGGCTGGGTGGTAGAGCGCATCGTTCGCCTCGGCGACATCGAAAGACGTGATCGCTGCGTTATCGAGGTTGTTACGCTTCGACACCTTCTTGGTCGTAGGGTCGAGTCGCAGGAGGGCTGTGCCTTTCGGGGCCGACCACGTGACAACGTCTGTTCCGGAGAAGCCGGTTTCGTTTCGGGTGTCGTTCAGGATGAACGTCCGGTTGCCGAACAGAACCCGATCTCCCTGCGGCCCCCAGCGCACCGGTCCGGTATCGCCCGCCTCGAGTTTCACCAGGCATCGTTCCATCAACTGGCCGCCGATCTCGCTGATTCCCACCAGCTCGCCCGCCCGTAAAAACGTCACTTCGGTTCCGGCCGACGGCGTGCCCAGCGCGCACGGCCCCGGATCTCGCTTCACCGAGGCTGCGGCGGTGGTGGTGGTGGTGACTATTGCCGGCGGTGGGGTCGATGGCGACCCACTCGTCGTGGGCGACGCACCCGCCGCGGTCGCCGGCGCCACCGAGGTGCCGGGAGCAGGCGAAACCGCCTTCGATGAGCCCGTACATCCCACCACAAGCACCATCGCCCACAGCACCCGTCGCATGGCCCGAGGCTACGCGCTCCGGTAGCCCCCACGTTTCCTGCAGTAGGCGATGTTGAGAGACGACATCGGGTACTGCCAGAACCGCAGGGGCCCCACAACACCCCACCGGCGGGCGAGGTGCGGGATGCAGAAGATTTCTTGAGAAAAGTTTCCACGAGAGCGCTCAAAGTGGTCGAACAGGATCAAGTACGCGGAGAAAGCGCAGAAGGCGCCGCATTTCCGCGCGCTGGCGGCATTGTCCGAGCGAAGCGAGCCCGAGCGCCAGGGAGCGGTAGCGACCCAGCGAGGTATTCAAAGGGCGCGATGTGGCGCGAAGTGGGTTGACTTGGGGAGATTTGGGGTGCATAGTGGGGAGCAGTGGGGAACAGCGACGTTCCCAGCAGCAGCACCCAGACAGCGGAATGGAGAGAACCACGGTGTTTACCGGTCGGCACGAGCGTCAGCTCGACCCAAAAGGTCGCGTTGCCTTGCCGTCCACGTATCGCCCGAAGTTCGAACCGAGTTGCTTTCTGGCGTTTGGCAACGACGGGTGCATTGACGTGTTCACCCGAGACGAATTCGAAGAGACCGCAAAGGAGGCGACCGAGAAGATGAAGCGTGGAGAGATCAGCCGAGATGCATGGCGAACCCTGGCCCACAACACCTTCGAGGTGCCGGTCGATGCCCAAGGTCGGATCAACGTCGATCCGTCACTCCGAGACTTCGCCAACTTGGCTCCTGGAGCCAAGGTCGTTGTGGCCGGTTCGTACGACCGTGTCGAGATTTGGAACACCGAGGACTATTCGCGGGTGCGAGCCCGCGGTGCCGCAGAACTCAAGGGCGCCTAGCGCCACGCAACCCACTCGAAAGGAGCGCCGAGGTAACAACAGCAATGAATTTCCTGGTGATGCGCTCACCTGCAGTCTCCCGGTCGGCAAGATGGACAGCCCAAACTCCGCCCGCTCCCGTCTCGCTAGTCGGGGAGAAATCCCGGCAGCAACCGCTGCCCGGGGGACTGCAGGTAAGCGCATCAAATCGAGTGATGGACGACAACACCATGAGCAACGATGAGATGTTCCGGCATGACCCGGTGATGATCGACGAGATCATCGAAGGTCTGTCATCGGTTCCGGCGGGAACGATCGTTGATTGCACCCTCGGAGGAGCCGGGCACGCTGCCCGACTCTTGGAGGCCCGGCCTGATTGCCGCTACGTCGGCATCGATCAGGACCCCATGGCGCTATCGGTGGCATCGGCTCGACTGGCTCGCTTCGGCGATCGGTTCCAGGGAGTGCACGGCCGGTTCGATTCCCTCGCATCCATCATGACTGATCTCCAAATCTCGGATGTCTCCGCCGTCTTCTTTGATCTGGGCGTTTCTTCTCCTCAACTGGACCTGGCGGAACGAGGTTTCTCGTATCGCAACGACGGTCCGGTCGACATGCGGATGGACCCCACGCGTTCGTGGAGTGCCACCGACGTTGTCAACGGCTACAGCGAAGACGAGCTGGCCGAAGTCCTGCGGGTGAACGGTGACGAGCGTTTCGCCGGCCGTATCGCCCGCGCCATCGTGGCCAACCGGCCCATCGAATCAACCGTGCAGCTGGCCTCCGTTGTACGTGACGCGATTCCGGCCGCCGCTCGACGCCGTGGCGGCCACCCGGCCAAGCGCACATTCCAAGCCATTCGCATCGAGGTCAACGACGAGCTGGCCATCTTGCCGACCGCTATCGATGCAGCAATTGAAGTCACTCGCCCGGCGGGTCGTGTTGCTGTGCTGTCGTATCACTCTGGTGAAGACCGCATTGTGAAGGACCGCTTCCGCTACGCCGCAACGGGCGGTTGTACGTGCCCCGCCGATCTGCCCTGCGTCTGCGACGCCGTGCAAACAGTTCGCCTCGTGAGACCCGAAAAGCGCAAGCCATCGGCAGCTGAAATCGAACGTAATCCTCGTAGTGAGTCGGCCATTCTTCGCATGGTCGAGCGGCTCCCGTACCCGATCACTGTCGGGGAGTAGCCGATGAACATCCGCCGCCAGGAGATGGCTGCGGCCGGTGCGCCCAGGCGCTCGCAGGCCCCATCGCGCCCCGTCGAACCGCCGAAGCCGAAGCTGCGCGTCGTCCCGACACTTCGCACGAGGCGTCGTCGCGCCAGCGTGCTTGGCCTCGTCGGCTGCACGCTCGCATTCGGGTTCCTGATAGGACTCACGGCCTTCCAGGCACAGGTGGCCCAGAACCAGATCATGGTTGATCAGGTCGCTCGCGATTTGCGTGCTGAGCAGCTGAAATTCGATCACTCGCGCCTTCAGGTTGCTCAGCTGCAAGCCCCTGATGTCATCTTGGCGAAGGCCCGGAAGCTGGGGATGCACCCGGCCGCCGCCATCAACCCGCTCTCGTACATCCCGTCGTCCCCCGACATCGTGACCGAGGTACTGATTGCGGCCTCTGGCGGGCCAGAGGTGCAAGTGCCATCGGCGTCCTCCACCCGCCCCGACTGGGCCGCGTACAAGAAGATCATCGGAGAAAAGTAATGATCACGACTGCGGCGGCAGTGAGACTCGCACGAGCATCACGACCGGCTCGAACCCGGCGTCGCCTCGTGAGCGTCTACGTGGTGTTTGCGCTGATGTTTCTATCCATCGTGGTGCGCGTCGGGTTGGTGCAAACCACGCAAGCGGCCGCGTTCGTGAACGATGGCGAGAGTAAGCGATTGCACACCACCAAGTTGCCAGCCGGACGTGGCACCATCTTTGACCGCAACGGCGTTGAGATGGCCATGACCGTGCCGGCCACCACCATCTGGGCTGACCCGCGCTTGATCAAAGGAGACGCGAAGGAAACGGTGCTGGCCCAGCTGGTGCAAGTTCTCGGGATGGACGCCAAGGAAGCGCAGCAGTTGGCCACCAAACTCAACTCGAACAGCGAAGGTTTCGTGTACGTGCGTCGTCAGGTGGATGACGGTCTTGCCGAACAGGTGCGACAGCTCGACCTTCCCGGCGTGAATTTCGTGGCTGAGTCGCGTCGGTACACCCCCGCCGGTGACTTGGCCGTGAGTGTGCTCGGCTCCACCGATATCGATGGCAAGGGAACCAGTGGGCTTGAGGCCCAATACGACGACACGTTGACCGGCACTGCGGGTTCCATCGAGCGCGAGTTCGACTTGAAGGGTCATTCAATTCCGAACGGGAAGGATTTCACCACGCCGCCGCTGCCGGGCAATGACATCTTCCTTACGTTGGACAGTCGTCTGCAGTACGCCACGGACCGCCTGCTCGAAGCCCGGGTGATGGAGACGGGAGCGAAGGGCGGCCAAGTCGTTGCCCTCGATTCCCAGACCGGCGACGTGCTGGTCATGTCGAACGTTGGGGCCGATCCGACCACCAAACAAGCGGTTGTGTCGACGGCGAATAGTTCACTCGTCAGCACCTTCGAGCCGGGCTCGGTGGCCAAGATCGTCACCGCTGTCGCTGCGCTTGAAGAGGGTGCGAGCGACCTTGAGCAGACCTGGGACATCCCTCGCTCGGTCGTCTCGCAGGTTGAGGGTGCTCCGTCCACCGGATTCAAGGTGGATGACCGCATCATCACTGACGCCGAGAACCACGAAGCGAGGTCGATGAGCCTGCCGGACATCATCGCTCACTCGTCCAACATCGGCACCGTCAAGCTGGCCCAGGCGGTCGGCGCCGCCAAGATCAACGACTACTTCCATAAGTTCGGGTTCGGTTCGCTGAGCGGCCTCGGGTTCCCGAACGAGACGCCCGGCCTGTTTCCCAAGTTCGAGAACATCAGCAAGTCCCGACGAGCCACGATGACGTTCGGCCAGGGCATCGGTGTGACCGGCATTCAGTTGGTCGGCGCAATGAACATTATTGCGAACAACGGCACCTACGTTGCGCCTCGCCTGGTGAGGTCCACCATGGACCTCGCAGGCGTGGAACATCTGTCGCCGCCTTCGGAAACCCGCCAGGTTGTCAAGCCGACAACCGCTGCGCAGATGAACAAAGTGCTGCAGGGCGTCGTGTGCTTCGGTACTGCCTCCGAGAAGCATGCCGCGGACATCAACGGTTACGCAGTAGCCGGAAAGACGGGTACCGCGTTCAAGGCCCAGAACGTGAAGGGTCAGGCCGACGGCTACAAGGACAAGCTTGGCCAATATCACTTCGTGTCGTCGTTCGCCGGTTTTGCTCCGGCGGAGAATCCGCGGGTCACCATTCTGGTTTCGCTCGACGAACCCACGGGCGAGTTTCGCTACGGCCGATCAGGCGCCGCACCCCTGTTTGCCCAGGTAGGCGCCGAAGCGCTGCGCGCCCTCAAGGTGCCGCCGAGCCCACCCGAGGCGCTCTGCCCGCCATCGTCGAAGAAGTAGGCCGTGGCGTCGTTGAGCGAGGCCGCCCAATCGCTTCCGCCTCACATTGGGTGGACCCAGGTCGGCCCGGATGTGGTGGCGGCGGGCATCACCCACGACTCCCGCCATGTCGGTCCGGGCACGCTGTTCTGCTGCGTGCCGGGTGCTTCCAACGATGGTCACACCTTCGCTGCGGCCGCGGTACGCGCCGGTGCGGTTGCGTTGCTCGTCGACCATCATCTTGATCTCGATGTCCCGCAACTGGTGGTGCCTGACGTGCGCGCCGCCATGCCGTATCTGGCCAGCGCGATCTACGACAACCCGTCCCGATCCCTTGCGGTATTCGGCGTCACCGGCACCAATGGTAAGACCACCACAACATGGCTGTTGCAGTCGGTGCTCGAGCACGCCGGCCTGCCTTGCGGTCTGCTCGGCACGCTCTCAGGGGCCCACACCACACCAGAGGCTCCGGCCTTCCAGGCCCAGCTCGCGGCCTTCCGTGACGCCGGAAAGAAAGCCGCTGCCGTAGAAGTCTCGTCGCACGCACTCGCACTGCACCGCGTCGATGCCACATGGTTCGCAGTCGGTGTGTTCACCAACCTCTCGCGTGACCACCTCGATCTCCACGGCACCGAGGACGACTACTTCGCCGCCAAAGCCCGTCTGTTCGAACCTGAGCGCTGCGCAGTCGCGGTCATCAATGCGGACGATGTTCGAGGTCGGCAGCTTGCCGCACAGGTCTCTGTTCCGGTGCGGCTGTTTTCGATGCACGACGCAGCCGACATCGTGCTCGATGCGCGCAGTGCAACCTTCACCTGGCACGGTCAACGGATTCGGTTGCCCCTCGGTGGCGCGTTCAGCGTCGCCAACGGTCTCGCTGCCGCGACCGCTGCGCTCGCGTATGGCATCGAGCCCGCGGTGATTGCGCAGGGTCTTGCCGCGGCCACGCCGGTGCCCGGACGCTTTGAGCCGATCGATATCGGTCAACCGTTTGGCGTGATCGTCGACTATGCCCATACGCCTGATGGGCTCAGGGTCGCGCTCGACGCGGCGCGTGGTGTGACACGGAATCGCTTGTTCGTCGTGTTTGGGTGCGGTGGTGACCGAGACGCGACAAAGCGTCCTTTGATGGGTGAAATGGCCAAAAGTAGGGCTGATTTTGTGATCCTTACGTCGGATAACCCGCGCGGGGAGAGTCCGGCTGCCATCATCTCTGACGTGGTTCGTGGATTTCCGACCGGCTCGACCGGTAACTATGTCGTTGAGCTGGACCGTCGAGCAGCAATCGCCGCGGCGTTTTCGATGGCCGGGGCCGGGGATGTTGTCGTGATCGCCGGCAAGGGCCACGAGGCCACCCAGACCATCGGCGCCGAGGTGCGGCCGTTCGATGACCGTGTCGTTGCCCGCGAGCTGTTGGAGGCACTTCGATGAGAGGACTCCTCCTCGCCGCAGTCATTTCCATGGCGGTGTCGCTCTTCGGCACGCGCTACCTGATCGGGTTCTTCAGCGAACGCGGAACCAGCCAACCGATCCTTGGGCAGGAAGATCGTGGTCCCGATCACCAGCACAAGCGCGGCACCCCAACCATGGGTGGCCTGGCGATCTTGCTTGCCGCATTCATTGGCTACCTCGTCCCGCACATGCTGCCGAAGATCACCTTCTCCAACCAGGCCATCTGGATCTTCCTCGGCATCTCCATCATGGCCGCGCTCGGGTTCCTTGACGACTACCTCAAGGTCAAACGCCAGCACAACCGTGGCGTGCTCTGGAAGCTCAAGGGCTACCTCACCATCATCATGAGTGCCGCCATCGCCACCCCGCTCGTGTTGGTGGAACACATCAACACCCGCATCTCGTTCACCCGGTATGACCTACCCGGGTGGAAGGTGCCAACCATCGTGTGGATTTTGCTTGCGACTGCAACCATTTTCTCCACAACCAACGCGGTCAACGTGACCGACGGTCTCGACGGTCTGGCCTCCGGCTCAGCCATCTTGGGCTTCGTAGCGCTTTCATTCGTTGCGTTCTGGAGCTTTCGCAACCCCGACATCTACGGCGTCACCAAAGGTCTGGGCGGAACGATCAATCCGCTTGACCTTGCCATCATCGCCATGGCGTTTGCTGGAGCATGCGTCGGCTTCTTGTGGTGGAACGCAGCGCCGGCCCGCATCTTTATGGGGGACGTAGGCGCACTCGGTATCGGCGCGGCACTTGCGCTCCTGGCGCTCACCACCAACACGATGCTGATGCTGCCGATCATTTGTGGGCTCAACGTGATCGAGGCCGGTTCGGTCGGTTTGCAGATGGCGGTGTTCAAAGCGTCGGGCCGTAAGAAACGACTGTTTCGTCTCTCGCCGATTCACCACCACTTCGAGAAAGTGGGCTGGCCGGAAACCACGGTTATCATCCGCTTCTGGATCATCTCGGGCATCTGTGTTGCCCTCGCCATCGGGCTTGTGCTCGCCGACTTCGGACGCTTCCCAGGGAAAAACGGATGACCGGATCAACCACCTTTATCGGTCGTCCCGGCAGCGACCACGACCAGCAGGCAAGTCGGGCCCGTCACCCAACCGGACGTCCCGTCAACCGGCGCGAGGTTCGAAGGAGCATGAAGCGTCGGCGTGCGGCGGCGCGTGGCCCCAAGCCGGTCCTTGGCGAGCCACCCATTCACTTCTACATCATCGCCGCAGTGATGGCCGTGCTCACGATGCTGGGTCTCGTGATGGTGCTGTCATCGTCAGCGGTCAAAGCGATCAACAGTGGTCAGAACGGCTGGGGCTACTTCAAGAAGCAGCTGCTCTGGGCCATCCTCGGGACCGTCGCGCTCTTCGTCACGGTGAAGGTGCCCTATACGAGATGGCGAAATTTCGTGAAGTTCGGTCTGGTCGGTTCGTTCGTGTCGATGTTCCTCGTGTTCATTCCCGGCCTCGGGCGAAACATCAACGGCGCGCAGAACTGGCTGAGTCTTGGGCCGTTCGGCGGGCAACCTTCCGAGGTCATGAAGCTCGCCCTGCTGTTGTACAGCGCCGACTTACTGGCCCGTCGATCAGAACATATCGCCAATCC
Source organism: uncultured Acidimicrobiales bacterium (assembly GCA_963791625.1). GTDB lineage: Bacteria > Actinomycetota > Acidimicrobiia > Acidimicrobiales > Ilumatobacteraceae > JANMCE01. The sequence continues at coordinate 1,575,026 of CAWBTA010000006.1, read as the reverse complement.
GAAACGTACCCTGCGGCCGGTGTTGATGATTCTCGGTGCAGCGTGTCTGTTGGTGTTAGCCCAGCGTGACCTTGGCAACGGTATCGTGATGGCCATCATTGTTCTGGCAGTAGCGTTCTTCGCTGGCGTGCCGCTGCGTCCACTCGCCGGAGCCACAGCGGGCATGACGGTGGCAGGTGTCGGGTTCGTGATGTCGGAGTCGTACCGCCTCGCCCGCTGGACATCGTTCCTCAACCTCGAAGCGAACAAGCAAAAGACTGGGTATCAGGTGTGGCAGTCGCTTGTGGCAGTCGCGAGTGGTGGACTCACCGGGGCCGGCGTGGGCGCCGGTAAGGCCAAATGGGGTTTCATCCCCGAACTGCACACCGACTTCATCTTCGCTCTCATCGCGGAGGAGATGGGTCTGTTCGGCGTCGTCGTCGTGTGCGCCCTGTTCGCGGTACTGGGTTACGCCGGCCTCCAAGTAGCTCTGCACGCCAAAGACACGTTCGGCATGCTGGTCGCGGGCGGCGTCACGGCGTGGTTGCTGGCTCAGGCGGTGATCAACATCATGGGCGTGACGGGCATGATGCCACTCACCGGCCTCACCCTGCCGTTCGTGTCGTTCGGTGGATCGTCGTTGTTGATCACCATGTCCGCAGCCGGACTGTTGCTCAACGTCGCCCGCAACAGTGGCTGACTCCGACCGTCTCTTCGCGCTGATTGCGGGCGGCGGAAGTGGTGGTCACGTGCTGCCCGGACTTGCGGTTGCCGATGCGTTGGTGGCCCGCGGCCATGACCAGGGGTCGATCGGCTTCATGGGTTCGTCGCGCGGCATGGAATCCCGTCTCGTTCCGGCCGCTGGTTACACACCGACTCTGTATGAACTGACCAGCTTTCCGAGGCGCATCACCACTCGACATCTGGTTGCGTTTGCGCAACTGTCGAAGGCCTTGGTGCAGGGTTTCGTGTTGGTGCGGCGACGTCGACCCTCAGTCGTTGTCTCCGTCGGTGGCTATGCCAGCTTGCCCGGTGTGGTTGCAGCCATCGTCACTCGCACGCCGATCGTGGTCGTCAGCTACGACGCGATACCTGGTCGAGCGAGTCTGCTGGCCGGACGTTTCGCGAAGAAGTGTGCCGTAGCCTTTGATGCGTCACCCCTTCCCCGCCAGGTCGTGACGGGCGCGGCGATTCGTGATGAGATCTTGGCGGTGAACCGCGAGGCCGATCATGACGCGGCCTGCGCCAAGCTCGGACTGCCCAACGACCGGCTCACGCTGCTGGTCGTAGGCGGTTCCCAGGGGTCGGGCGCATTGAACGGCACCGTCGACGCATTCGTGGCCGCGAACCGGCACCGTACCGATCTCGCCATCCGCCACGTACGCGGCTCGCGCTACGACGACGGCAAACATGGCGCCCTCACCGGCAGTGACGGTTTGGTCTACCAGCCCGTCGGCTATGAAGACGACATGGCCTCGGCCTACGCCGCAGCCGATGTGCTCCTCGCCCGATCGGGCGCCACAACTGTGTTTGAAGTGGCTGCGGTCGGCATTGCATCGATCCTGGTGCCCTGGCCGGACGCCGCTGAGGACCACCAGACGGCCAACGCCAACGCGCTCGGCAAGGTCGGGGGCGCGATCGTCGTTGCCGAGCAGGACTTCTCGGTTGACCGCTTGGCCGCCGAGCTCGCCAAACTGTCCGATCCAACAGTTCGCCACACCATCGCCGCCGCGGCCACCACGGTCGGGCATCGTGATGGTGCTGCCCGAATCGCCGTGGTGGTGGAAGACTGCTCGGCATCATGAGTTCGCCCCCCGTACCCGTTGCGCCCCTCGATCTTTCCCGCACCGGCCGCTACCACGTCGTTGGCGTCGGTGGACCCGGAATGAACGCAATCGCCCTCGTATTGGCCGGCATGGGCCACGACGTGTCCGGTTCTGACATTCGCGATTCGATCGTCGTTGACCGCCTGCGGGCGGCCGGTGTGACCGTCACCATCGGCCACGACCGCGCGCTGGTCCACGGTATGGACGCGGTCACCGGATCGAGCGCGATTCCCGATCGCAACATCGAACTCAGCGAGGCCCGCGAAACCGGCGTGACCACCCTGCGACGGGCCGGGATGCTGGCGTCCATCTGTGCCCAGGCCAAGTCGCTGGCGGTGGCTGGTACGCACGGCAAAACCACGACCAGCTCGATGCTGATGGCCATCCTTGACGAAGCGGGGATGAAGCCGAGCTTCCTCATCGGCGGCGACCTCAACGATATGGGCACCGGCGCCGCATGGTCGGGCAGCGAGTGGCTGGTGGTGGAGGCCGACGAGAGCGACGGCACGTTTCTCGAGTTGCCGCTCTTCGGCACCATCGTCACCAACATCGAAGCCGACCATCTCGACCATTTCGGCACGCTCGACGCCATCATCGAAGGCTTCGACCGTTATCTCTGTCAGATCCCCGGGCCCAAGGTCGTCTGTGCCGATGATCCGGCCGCCATGGTGTTGGCGCACAAGCATCAGGCAACTACCTACGGCGTCCATCCCGATGCCCGATACCGCATCGCCGACATCGAGAGTCAGCACGGTGTGGTGCGGTTCACGCTGCATCGCGACGGCATCGCTCTCGGGCCGGTGCAGGTGCCGCTACGCGGCACCCACAACGTTCGCAACGCGACCGCAGCGACGGCACTCGCAATGGAGGTCGGGGCATCGTTCGAAGCAGCGGTGAACGCGCTGAGCCGCTTCGGTGGCGTGGCCCGCCGCTTCGATTTCCGCGGTGAGCACAACGGCATCACCTTCGTCGATGACTACGCGCACATCCCGACCGAGATCGCCGTCGTGCTCGAAGCCGCAGCCACCAGTGGCGACGACTGGAAGCGCATTGTGGCGGTGTTTCAGCCAAATCGGTTCAAACGAATGGCCGTCCTATCGCCGGAGTACGCCGATGCGTTTGTACACGCCGATCTCGCGGTCATCACCGACATCTATCCGTCTGGCGATGCGCCCATTCCGGGAGTAACGGGCAAGTTGGTGGTGGACGCCATCCTCGACAGCCACCCCCGCCAACGGGTGGCCTGGTTGCCCCATCGAGCCGACCTCGTCGACTTTCTCGCCAAGGAACTCCGTCCCGGTGACGTCTGCATTTCGATGGGCTGTGGTGATGTTGCTTCGCTACCGTCGGAGGTGCTGGCCGAGCTGACCGAGGGTCCGCTATGACCTCGGCGGTCGATCTCGCCGCTTCGATTCTCGGTTCACGGGCGCAGCGCGAGGTTCCTCTCGGCGTGCGCACCACCTACCGAGTCGGCGGCGCGGCGCGGCTCTTGGTAGAGGCCCGCTCACTCGATGATCTCCGCCTCGTCCACCGAGCGCATGTTGAAAGCGAGCTACCGGTGCTACCGGTGGGACGCGGCTCGAACCTGCTGGTGGCCGACCGCGGCTACGACGGTATTGCCGTCGTTCTCCAGGGTTTCGATGAGGTTTCATCGGTAGGTTCGTTGGTTACCGCGGGGGGAGCAGTGGCGCTTCCAGTGCTGGCACGGGCCACCGCCAGACTGGCGCTGACGGGGCTCGAATGGGCTGTTGGCGTGCCGGGTTCGGTCGGCGGCGGCGTGTGCATGAACGCCGGCGGCCACGGTTCGGATATGGCCGCCAACCTGGTGGGGGTCCACGTCTTTGACCTGACGACCGGTCAGGATGGAGACGTGCCCGCAACCTTGCTAGGGCTGCGTTTTCGCGGCTCGGATCTTCGTGATGACCAGGTTGTCCTTGGCGCGACCTTCCAACTGGCACCCGGCAATCGCGAGGCATCCGAGGCCGAACTCACCGAGATTGTCCGCTGGCGACGCCAGCATCAACCCGGCGGACAAAACGCCGGTTCGGTATTCGTGAACCCGATTCCTGGGGTGTTGTCGGCCGGCCAGGTGATTGACGAGGTCGGGCTGCGTGGCTTACGCATCGGCAGCGCGTGTGTGTCGGACAAACACGCCAATTTTATCCAGGCCGACGAACACGGCAGCGCTGATGATGTCGCCCGCGTCATGGCCCATGTGCGCGCCGTGGTTCTTCGAGAGCGCGGCATCGACCTGCACAGCGAGAATCGGCTGGTTGGGTTCGACCAAGCCGAACTGCTGGGTGCGACGTGAGCGACAACACAGGTAGGGGCATCGAGCCGGGCGAGAGCTTCGAGAGCGTGCGCATCATCAAGCCGCCCCGCGACGAACCGGCCACCGACGAACCGATCCGCGACGAACCGATCCGCGAAGAGGTAGCCATCTCGGAACCTTCCGCCGACGAACCGGCCGTCGATCCAGCGGAGGACATACCGACACCAGCGTGGTTGAACGCCGACATCCACACCGCGGCCGCGGACATTGATGACGCCATGGCAGCAACGACGGGTGAGATCGACAGAGCGGACGATCTCCACCACGACGACACGGCCGAGATCCCCATCGTACCCGGCGTTGAAACGCCCGGGATGCCGACCATCACCGTGTCCGAGCCGAAGCGCCGGCAGGTCATCGTTATCGACGACGACGTTGCGGTTGCGCCCGAGCCTGACGCGTCGATTGCCATCGACGCGGATCGCGTCGACCCCCGTATCCGAGCGCGTCGGCGAGCAGTGCAGCGCGCCGCCGGCTTGCGACGCTTCCGCCTGCTGATCGCCATCGTCACCGTGCTGACCCTCATCATCGGCGGCAGCATCCTCATTCAGTCGCCGCTGTTTTCGGTGAAGGAAGTCAACATCACCGGCGTGCACTACACCGATCCGGTTGCGGTCCAGGCCGTGGCCGACTCGCTTCGCGGCCAGCCGCTTTACCGCGCCGACCTCGGCAAGGCCCAGGACGATCTGCTCCTCCAGCCCTGGGTACGACGCGCCCGCATTGTTCGTACGTGGCCCCGCTCGATCACCATCGATATTGCCGAGCGAACACCGGTCGCGGCCGTGCAGTCAGAAGACTCGCAATGGCGGGTCATCGATGTGGAGGGTCGCGTGCTCGCGCTGACCCTCGGGAAGCCCATCGACTTCATGGAAGTGAAGGGTGATCCGGCACCCGTCGCGGTCGGCGAAACGGTGTCGGAGCCGATGATTTCGGGGGCCCGTTTGGCCGAGATGTTGCCGGGTCGCCTAAAAGCGATCACCACCAGGGTTATTGTTGGGGGAGACGGCGCAGTTGCGCTCGATATAACTCCTAGGGGAAAGATCTTGCTCGGTACCATTGATGACCTGCGCGCCAAGCTGATCAGTGTGTTGACCTACATGGACGCGTGTCCGGGCGTGGAATTTGACTACATGGACGCTCGAGCAGCTGATTCTCTGGTGCTCACGCCGCCGAGCTGTCCGAAGTCTCCCTTGACCCAGAAGGTGCCATGACACTAAAACGTCCCGGCCTGGGTCTGCCGTTCCGTGGGGAGAGTGCCGCTTTCGAGCGCTATCTGTCGGCGCGTGTCTGCGCTGTCCCTCGTTTTTTTCGACCCAATCGTTCTCGCAGGTGGAGGTAGTCATGGCCGGTATGCCGCAAAACTATTTGGCAGTTATCAAGGTCATCGGCGTTGGTGGCGGTGGCGTCAATGCCGTCAACCGTATGATCGACGCCGGTCTGAAAGGCGTGGAGTTCATTGCGGTGAACACCGACGCGCAGGCGCTCCTCATGAGCGACGCCGACGTCAAGCTCGACATCGGTCGCGACATCACCCGCGGGCTCGGCGCCGGTAGCGACCCCGAAGTGGGACGCGCCGCGGCCGATGCGCACCGCGAAGAGATCGAAGAGATCATCAAGGGTGCCGACATGGTGTTCATCACCGCAGGCAAAGGCGGTGGCACCGGAACCGGCGCAGCTCCCGTTATTGCCGAGATCGCCAAGAACATGGGTGCGCTCACCATCGGCGTAGTCACTCGGCCGTTCAGCTTCGAGGGCAAGCGCCGCTCCGTGCAGGCTGAGCAAGGCATCAGTCGACTGAAGGAAAAAGTCGACACGCTCATCGTCATTCCGAACGACCGTTTGCTCACGGTGTCGAACGAAAAGACCTCGGTGCTCAACGCGTTCAAGATGGCCGACGAAGTTTTGCTGCAAGGCGTGTCCGGCATCACCACGCTCATCACCACGCCCGGCCTGATCAACACCGACTTTGCCGACGTGAAGATGATCATGTCCAATGCCGGTTCCGCGCTGATGGGCATCGGTCAGGCCAGTGGTGAGAACCGGGCCGTGATCGCGGCCAAGTCGGCCATCTCCAGCCCGTTGCTCGAGGCCGCCATCGACGGCGCCCGCGGCATCCTGCTCACCATCACCGGTCCATCCAGCCTTGGTTTGTTCGAAGTGAACGCCGCGGCCGAAATCATCGCGGCTGTCGCTCACCAAGACGCCAACATCATCTTCGGTACCGTCATCGACGACGAGATGGGTGACGAGGTCAAGGTCACGGTTATCGCGGCCGGGTTCGATCGCTGGGATGGCGCTGGTCGTAATCCGGCCGAGCGTCCGCTACGTCCGGTGGATGATGCTCCCGGCACCACGCCATTGCGCGACATCTTTGGTGGCTCGCGTATTGCCGACCCCATCGATGACGGCGACGACGATTTCGATGTGCCTTCCTTCCTGAAGTAGACCGCTGTTCGTGACGCTTGATCCACAACTGGTTGCCGACCGACTCGCAGCCGTGCGGGCGCGTCTCGACGCCGTCGGTGGCCATGACGTGAAGATTTTGGCCGTCACCAAAGGCTTCGGGCCTGAGGCTCTCGCCATCGCCGGTGACCTTGGTCTGCACGATGTCGGTGAGAACTACGCCCAAGAACTCATTGCCAAACTGCAGCCGGTGAAGCCGACCGGGCTACGGGTGCATTTCATAGGCCGCCTGCAAACCAACAAGGTGGCCTCGCTAGCGGCTGTGGTCGACGTGTGGCAAAGCGTCGACCGCACCGGTCTGGTGGACTCACTGGCCAAACGGGTACCCGGCGCTCGGGCCTTCGTGCAGGTCAACGTGAGTGAGGAACCGCAAAAGGGCGGGTGCCCGAAGGATCAAGCCGATGCGTTGGTGGCCTACAGCCGCGCTGCTGGGCTGGACATCGTGGGTCTGATGACCGTGGGCAAGACCGGTGAACCAGCCGAGATCGCCGCCGGATTTCGGTGGCTTCGGTCGGCCGCCGACCGCTTGGAACTCGCCGAATGTTCGATGGGAATGTCCGGCGATCTTGAGATCGCAGTGCGTGAGGGTGCCACCATGGTCCGCGTTGGCAGCGCCCTTTTTGGTGACCGTCCCGGAATTGGCGCCCGCAACAACTAACGTAGGAGAAAAGGGAGGGTATGCATGTCCGCGTTTAAGAAAGCCATGAGCTACCTCGGGTTAGGCCCGGAAGATGCTTACGACGACTATGACGCACCGTATGAGCCTGAGCGGCCAATCGGTCGCGTCCCTCGTCCCCAGCACGCCGCCGATCCAATGGACAGCGGCGCCGTACGTACCATGGTGACGCGCACCGCATCGGGCCGTCCGGAGCGGGAGCGCGAAGTGAGCACCCGACCCCACGTCGATTTCGACAATCCTCCAGCTCGACGTGCGCAGGGCTCTGCCGTGCGCCCTGTTCCGGCCAGCGTCAACCCACGACCCCAGACGGTTCGCCCGGGTAGCTTTAACCAGGCTCAGGAAATCGCCGACCGTTACAAGGACGGACAACCCGTCATCATGAATCTCGAAGGGGTTGAGCGCGACACCTCCCGTCGCCTCATCGACTTCGCCAGCGGGCTTTGCTACGGCCTCGGTGGCGCCATGGAAAAGGTCGGTAGCGGTGTGTACCTGCTCACGCCCGTCAACGCCTCGGTGTCCGCCGAAGAACGCCGCATGATGTCCGAACAAGACGACTAACACGCAGTAATGCGCGTCTTGCGCGTGCAGCGTTCTAACATGGTCGGATGGAGCTGAGTTCGCAGGCGATAAACGGCATTGAGTTCGATCAGGTACGCAAGGGGTATGACCCCGAGCAGGTGAAGTCCTTTCTCTCGCGGGTCGGCGCTGCCGTCGATGAGATGCGTTCGCACCTCGTTGCCTCCGATGCGCGCGCTCGCGCCGCAATGGCTCGCGTACAGGAGCTGTCGGCTCGTGAACCGGCTGCAGTGGGCAGCGCCGATACGGACGTCATCTCCAAGACGTTGCTCATGGCACAGCGCACCGCTGACGCGGCAGTGGCCGACGCGCAGAAGGCGGCCGACGCCACACTGGCCGACGCGGATTCGCGGTCAAAGGCGATGCTGTCCGACTCAGAAGCCCGCTCGACGGAAATGATCCGCCAGGCCGAGCTGATGGCGACCTCGCACATGGAGAGCGAGTTGCGCACCTTGAAGGAGCGCAAGGCGTCTCTGTCTGCTGAGGTTGACGGGTTGAACGAGCGCATCGTGGCCGAACGTGAACGCGTTGCTGCCGTCATCGAGTCGCTGCAGCGCCTCCTTCGCTCACCCGAGGGTCTCGGCACGCTGTCGTACCGACCGACACCAGCCCCGTCAGCGCCCGCCGCGTTTCTCGGCGACCAGCACGACGATGCCGTCGACGATCACCACGACGATGCCTTCGCGGCCCCACAGCTACGACTGAGCAGCTCGGCTGCACTCGATGAGGCCGACGAGGGCCATCCCACCGGTGAGGTCCCCCTTACTGATCCGTGGCGGGCCACGTAACCGAGCTTTTTGCCGCCTCCGCCCGCGATTCGGGAGGCATAGACGACAGACCGCCGGTTACCATTCGGTGACCGCAGGCGAACACGGCGTGTTCGCGCGCCAGGAGACCTTTCGATGACCGAACCCACCGCGTACCCCACCGTTGATGCCCAGGCGTCGTTCCCGAGCATCGAACATCGGGTGCTCGACCGCTGGTCTGCCGATGGCACGTTCGTAGCCTCGATCGATCAGCGACCGGCCGGCACCAAGGGTGACAACGAGTACGTGTTCTACGACGGCCCCCCATTTGCCAACGGTTTGCCCCACTACGGTCATTTGCTTACCGGCTATGTGAAAGACGTCGTGCCGCGCTACCAGACCATGCGCGGCAAGCGAGTTGAGCGGGTCTTCGGATGGGACTGCCACGGCTTACCCGCAGAGGTGGAGGCTGAAAAGCAGCTCGGTCTGCAACATCGTTCCGAGATCATCGACATGGGGGTGTACGCGTTCAACGCCGCGTGCCGCGAAAGCGTGCTGCGCTACACCGACGAATGGGAGCGCTACGTCACTCGGCAGGCCCGTTGGGTCGATTTCGAACGCGGCTACAAGACCCTCGATCTTCCGTACATGGAGTCGGTCATGTGGGCGTTCAAGACCCTGTGGGACAAGGGCCTTGTGTACGAAGGCTTCAAAGTGCTGCCGTACTGCTTCCGCTGCGAAACGCCGTTGTCGAACACCGAGACGCGAATGGACGACGTCTACAAGAACCGCCAGGACCCCGCTGTCACCGTTGCCTTCCCCTTGGAAACCGGCGAGGACCTTTGGATCTGGACCACCACGCCGTGGACACTCCCATCGAACCTCGCCGCTGCCGTCGGCCCCGAGGTCACGTATGCCGTCATGGAACGAGACGGCCACAAGGTCATCCTGGCCGAAGCCCGGCTCGGGGGCTACACCAAGGAACTTGACGGATACACCCAGGTTGCGACCGTACTCGGCAACGAACTGGCCGGACGCTCGTACACCCCGCCGTTCGGCTTCTTCGCCGGTCGCCCGAACGCCCACAAAATCCTGCTCGGCGACTTCGTCACCACCGAGGACGGCACCGGTGTCGTGCATATGGCGCCCGGCTTCGGCGAAGACGACCAGATCGTGTGTGCGGCCAATGGCATCGACACTGTCGTGCCCGTCGACTCACAGTGTCGCTTCACCGCCGAAGTGCCCGACTTCGAAGGCCTGCAGGTCTTTGAGGCCAACACCCCGGTCGTTCGCCGTCTGCGCGACGAAGGCCGCCTGGTGCGGCTCGACAGCTATGACCACCCCTACCCGCATTGCTGGCGCTGCAACACCGCCCTCGTCTACCGCGGTATCGGCTCATGGTTCGTCGAGGTCACCAAGGTCAAAGAGCGCATGGTCGAACTCAACCAGGAGATCACCTGGGTGCCCGAGCATGTGAAGGAAGGCAGCTTCGGCAAGTGGGTGGCCAACGCACGCGATTGGTCCATCAGCCGCAACCGATTCTGGGGCTCGCCGATCCCCGTGTGGAAGAGCGATGACCCCCGCTATCCGCGCATTGACGTGTACGGCTCGGTGGAACAGATGCAGGCCGACTTCGGCGTCACGATCAACGATCTGCATCGCCCGCTGGTCGACGATCTCGTGCGCCCCAACCCCGATGACCCGACCGGGCAGTCGATGATGCGACGCGTGCCAGAGGTGCTCGATTGCTGGTTCGAGTCCGGCTCGATGCCGTTCGCCCAGGTGCACTATCCGTTTGAGAACCAGGCCTGGTTCGACGACCACTTCCCAGGCGACTTCATTGTCGAGTACATCGGCCAAACCCGCGGCTGGTTCTACACGATGCATGTCTTGGCCACTGCGCTGTTCGACCGCCCGGCGTTTCGCACCTGTATGGCCCACGGCATCGTGCTCGGAAGTGACGGGGCAAAAATGTCCAAGAGTCTGCGCAACTATCCCGACCCGTACGAGATGTTCGACAAGCACGGCTCCGATGCCATGCGCTGGTTCCTCATGTCGTCACCAATATTGCGCGGCGGCGATCTCGTCGTCACCGAGCAGGGCATCCGCGACAGCGTCCGCCAGGTCATGCTGCCGCTGTGGAACACGTGGTACTTCTTCACCCTGTATGCCAACTCGGCCGAGGGTGGCTACCAGGCTCGTTTCCGGACCGATCAGACCGGTGTGCTCGATCGCTACGTGCTCGCCAAGCTGCACGAACTCGTCGTGGAGACCACCGACGCCATGGATCGCTACGACCTCTTTGCCGCTTGTGCGTCGGTGCGGTCGTTCCTCGACGCGCTCACGAATTGGTACATCCGTCGCAGTCGTGACCGCTTCTGGGGTGGCACGTCCGCTGACAGCCACGATGCGTTCGACACGCTCTACACATCGCTGCACGTGCTGACGCGGATCGCTGCGCCGCTGCTTCCGCTCGTCGCCGAGGAAATCTTCACCGGGCTCACCGGAGGAGCGTCGGTGCATCTCACCGATTGGCCGTTGGCCTCGGACCTGCCTGCCGACGCCGCACTGGTGGACGCCATGGACCGCACCCGAGACGTCTGCTCGGCCGCGTCCAGCGTGCGTAAGGCCCGCAACCTGCGGGTCCGTCTGCCCCTCGCCGGCCTGATGGTGACCGGTCCGGGCGCCGACGCATTGGCACCGTTCGCCGAGATCATCCGTGACGAAGTGAACGTCAAGAGTGTCGGCTTCAGTCAGAACGTGAACGCCGGGGCGAAGTACGAACTGAAGCTGGTTCCGGCTGCGCTTGGTCCGCGTCTGGGCGACGGTATGCAAAAAGTGATGGGTGCTTTTCGCAAGGGCGACTACGAACTCAAGCTCGGTGAACGACCTGTGGTGGGCGGAACCGAACTGATTGAGGGCGAATATGACTTGCGGCTCGTACCAACCGACCCCGAGAACAGCGCGGTGCTCGGCAGCGGCGACGGGGTGGTCACGCTCGATACCGTTCTCACGCCTGAACTGGAGCGCGAAGGGCTCGCCCGCGACTTGGTACGTCTGGTGCAACAGGCTCGCAAGGCTGCCGATCTGCAGGTAAGCGACCGCATCTCGTTGACCGTGACCGCATCGGGGCCGTGGCTTGATGCGCTCGCCGCCCATCACGACGTGGTTACCGCCGAGACGCTGGCGACCTCTCTACACACGCACGTAGACCAAGCCTCCGAGCAACCGCACATCGCGGTGCAGAAGGCATAATCTGTCATCCCCGAACTGCCCAAACCGACCAGCGGACCCGGAATTCGGGGTCAAGCGGCCGGGCTGCGTTGTTCTCGGACCTCGAAACCGCTAACTTGTGCGGCCTTCCATCGGCCTAAAGGACGAAAACAACATGGCGAAGCCCCCGGCGAAAGCAACGACCTCCGCGTCACCGAAGAAAGCAGCCGCGAAGGCCCCCGCCGCCAGCGTCGCAGCCCCCGCCAAGTCGGCGAAGGCCAAGCCAGCCTCTGAGGCGAAGCCTGCGGCACAGACTGCGCCGGTAGCCACGAAGGCCGCCGCGACTCCGGCCAAAGACAAGGCTGCGGCGGAAAAGTCGAAGCCCGCTCCGGCAACGGCAGCGCCCGCCAAGGCTGCAGTCACCAAGGCGGCCCCACCGCCTCCTCCTGCCCGCAAGGTTGTTCCCAAGCCCCCGCCGCACGTCCGCAAGGCGTCTGACTTCGATGCCAAGTTCCTGGCTGCGCAGCGGGTCCTCCTTCTCGAGGAGCGCGCCAGCCTGGTGGGTCAGGCCGATCGTCTCGAAGGCGAAGCGGCCTCACTTATGGAGGACCTCGACCCGGGCGACGTGCAGTTCGATGAAGAATCGGGCGAGGGCGACAGCTTGTCGGCCGAGCGCGATCGTGATTTGGCGTTGTCGGCTCAGGCTCGCCAGATGGTGTCCGACATCGACGCCGCGCTCTTGCGGATCGACGACAAGTCCTACGGCTACTCACTCATTTCCGGCCAGCCCATCCCGAAGGAACGCCTCGAAGCGATCCCGTGGGCGACTGAACTGGTGCAGGAAAAAGTCGGCGGCCTCGGCTCGTCTCGATGATCGATCACGCCGCTGCCGACACCGCCGCGCCCGCGGTCGGTACCCGCCCGACGCGACGGTTTGTCGTGGCCGGTGCGGTGGCAGCGGCCATCCTTGCCGTCGATCAGATGACCAAAGCCTGGGCGCTGCATTCACTGGCCGACGAGCAGCCCCGCCATGTCCTGTGGACTCTGCACTGGACGCTTCGGTACAACAGCGGCATGGCCTTCTCACAAGGCCAGGGGAAGGGTCCCATCATCGCCCTACTCGCGGTGCTCGTCGTGGCTGCCCTCGGCTGGTCCTTGCGGTCAAAACATTCGCTGCTGGGCACGGTGTCCACTGGTCTGGTGATGGGCGGGGCTCTCGGCAATGTCGCTGACCGCCTGTTCCGAGCCAAGAGCGGATTGCTGTCGGGCCACGTTGTCGACTTCATCGACTTCCGTTGGTGGCCGGCATTCAACGTCGCCGATATGGGCGTGGTCGTCGGGGCAATCCTGCTCCTCCTCGAATCGTGGCGTCACGGACGTCGGCTAAAGAGCAACGCATGATCGAAGAAATCCCCTCATCCCTCGCGGGTGAGCGTCTGGATCGCATCGTGGCGATGATCACCGGCCGCAGCCGCACCGAGGCGGCCGAAGTCGTCGCATCCGGCACCGTTCTGGTCGACGGAAAAGTCGAATTGTCGGGCAAGCTGCGCCTCGTTGAAGGCCAGCAGGTCGACGTACCCGAAGCCGGCCCCAACGCGGCCGAGCAGCTCGTTGGTGACCCGACTATTGCACTCGACATTATTTACGCCGACGAACAGGTCATCGTCATCAACAAACAGCACGGCCTGGTCGTGCATCCCGCTCCCGGCCATGATGGCGGCACGCTCGTGCACGCGCTCCTGCACCACTTCCCGGAGATTCGTGACGTTGGCGAACCGATTCGTCCGGGCATCGTGCATCGTCTCGACAAGGGCACCTCAGGTCTCATGATCGTCGCTCGCACCCAACACGCCTACGAACACTTGGTGGACCAACTCAGCGAGCACAGCGTGACGCGTCGCTACGCGGCACTTGTGTGGGGCACCCCCGAGAATGCGTCGGGAACCATCGATGCGCCGATCGGCCGCCGCCCGAAGGACCCGCTCAAGATGGCAATCGTGGCCGATGGCAAATGGGCGCGAACCACCTACGAGGTGATCGAGCGATACCGCGAGCCCAAGGAAATGTCGCTGGTGCACTGCTGGCTCGAGACGGGTCGCACCCATCAGATCCGGGTCCATCTCACCGGTATTGGTCACCCCGTAGTTGGTGACACGATGTATGGTCGCCGTCGCGAGCTTCCCGGCGCCGAGCGACCCATGCTGCACGCCCACCACATCTCCTTCACCCACCCGGGCACCGGCGGCGTCGTGGAGTTCGACACCCCCATCGCCGCCGACATGGCCAACGTCCTCAGCCGCTGCTCGTAACTCTGTTGATGCCTCGGTTGGCTCGCTACCGCTCGCGCAACGCTCGGACTCGCTTCGCTCAGACAATCCCGCCAGCCGATCAGAACGCTACAACGGCAGGCTTGCGTTGCCTCGGGCTTGGTCGCGGACGGCGGCGAGGGTGAAGCCGTCTAACAGGTTGCGCATGTGGTTGCCGGTCATCGACCAGACCGACAGCAGCACGCATTGGCCTTCGTGGTCACACGCACCGTTGGCGTGGGGCTCACCGAAGTCGCCGACCGTGATCGGGCCATCGACCGCGCTGACAATGTCGGAGAGGCGAATCTCCTCGGGCGGGCGGGCTAGTACGTAGCCCCCACCCACGCCCCGTTTCGAACGGACCAGACCAGAACCCTTTAGCGCCAGGAGAATCTGCTCAAGGTACGGCTGCGGGAGGCCGGTACGCTCGGCAATGTCACGCACCGAGGTCGGGCCGCTTTCGTCCGCGTGGAGGGCGAGCGACAGTAGGGCGCGACACGCATAATCCCCGCGGGTTGAAACTCTCACAGCCTCTAGCGTAACTGTTCGGAAATGATTTCGATGACCTTGCCGACCGACGCGGGCCCTGGCGTAGCCTGACGTTATGCCACCCGCACCCGTGCTTCCTGACTACGGCGGCGGATGTATCTCCTCGCTCGCCCCGGCTCTGCTCGGCCCGTCCGGCACGAAGGCACTTCCCAGCTGGATGCCGGCGCCGGCGCGTGATGCGGCCCAGACCGTGCTGCTCGTACTCGACGGGCTCGGTTGGGAACAGCTGCAGAACCACCTTGCATTGTGCCCGACGCTGCATCGCATGACCGGTGCCGCCATCACCACGGTGGTTCCCTCCACCACCGCCACCGCTCTCAGTTCGATCACCACAGGCCTCGCTCCGGGGGAGCATGGTGTTGTCGGCTATCGCATGCAAGTGCAGGGCGAGATCCTCAACGTGCTGCGGTGGGGCACCAGTGAGGGTGATGCCCGCAAACGGATCCGGCCGACCTTTGTGCAGCCCGTGCCGGCCTTTCTTGGCGCTTCGGTACCGGCGGTCACGAAGGCGGATTTCGTCGGCTCAGGCTTCACTGCTGCCCATCTCGGGGGAGTTCGACATCACGGTTGGCGCATGCCGTCCACCCTGCTCGCGCAGGTGGCCTCCGTGGTCGATTCTGGAGAGCCGTTCGTCTACGCCTACTACGACGGGGTCGACAAGGTCGCCCACGAGTTCGGCTTCGGGCCTGCGTACCAGGCCGAACTGGTTGCGGCTGATCGACTGGTCGCCGACCTGCTGAAGCTCCTTCCCAGTACGGCTTGTCTCTTGGTCACCGCCGATCACGGCCAGGTGATCGTCGGCACGAACACCGTGGCACTCGGGCCCGACGTGCAGCGGCTGGTTCGAGATCAGTCGGGAGAAGGACGTTTCCGCTGGTTGCACGCTCGACCCGGCGGGGCGGCCGAATTGCTTGCCGTGGCCAGGCGTGAGCATGGCCATCATGCGTGGGTGCATAGCGTGCAGGAGGTGATCGATGCTGGCTGGTTCGGTCCGCAGGTCACACTCAATGCCCGGTCACGCCTGGGTGATGTGGCTTTGGTGCCGTTCGTCGATATCAGCTTTGACGATCCTGCCGACAGTGGTCCTTTTCCCCTAGTGTCCCGGCACGGTTCGCTCACCGCGGAGGAGATGCTTGTGCCGCTCCTGGCTGCTCGTGGCGAGCGATGATGGGTTGGCAACAATCGGAAAGGACTCCCGCATGACGGACAAAGAGCACATCGAAGTTGAGCGAGGAACGCTTGTCGACGCCGTTTCCCACCATGCCCCCCCGCCCGATGAAGCGACCGAAACCATCGGCCAGCCCGGCAAGGTCATGCGCATCGGCTCCATGGTGAAACAACTTCTGGACGAGGTACGCGCCGCGCCGCTCGACGAAGCCAGCCGGAATCGCCTGGCCGCGATTTACGACCGGTCAGTCACCGAACTGGCCACTGCGCTCTCGCCCGATCTGCAGACCGAACTGCGCAATCTTGCCCATCCCTTCGGCTCCTCACAAGCTCCGAGTGACGCCGAGCTGCGCATCGCCCAGGCCCAGTTGGTCGGCTGGCTCGAAGGTCTCTTTCACGGCATCCAGGCCACGCTGTTCGCGCAGCAGTTGGCGGCTCAGCAGCAGCTTGGTCAGATGCGGGGCGAGCTTTCGCCGGGCACCCAGCCGAGCGGTGCACCGGTCGGGGCCCCGGTCGCTGCAAACGATCGTCCGGGCACGTACCTTTAGCACGTGGCCGATTCGTTCACCCACCTGCATGTCCACACCGAGTATTCGATGCTCGATGGTGCAGCGCGCCTGAACGAACTGGTGGCGGCAGCTGCGGCTGACGGTCAGCCCGCCATCGGCATCACCGACCACGGCAACATGTACGGAGTGCTCGACTTCTACAAGGAGTGCCGCAAGATCGGCATCAAGCCCATCATCGGCACCGAGGCCTACCTGGCCCATGAAAGCCGCCAAGAGCGACCCAGTCGGCGTGGCCGGGTCGACGACTCCGGTGGCGAGACCGAGGGTGGTAAGAAGCTCTACTACCACATGACCCTCTTGGCCGAGAGTGACATCGGCTACCGCAACCTCATCCAACTCTCGAGCCTCGCCTTCCTTGAGGGCTACTACTACAAGCCCCGCATGGACTGGGAGCTGCTGGAGAAGTACGCCGAGGGATTGATCGGCACCACGGGCTGTCTCGGCGGTCACGTGCTGCAGGCGCTGATGAACGGCGACGAGGCTGGCGCCTACGAAAAGGCCGGGCGACTCCAGGACATCTTCGGTCGGGACAACCTGTTCGTCGAGCTGCAGGATCACGGTCTGCAGGCGCAACGCGACACCAACCCGAAACTGTTGGAGATCGCCAAGAAGCTGAAGGCGCCGCTGCTGGCCACCAACGATTCGCACTACACCCATCGCAAGGACCACCTGGCGCATGATGCGTTGTTGTGCGTCCAGACCGGGTCGCTCATGAGCGACCCGAAGCGCTTCAAGTTCGAAGGTGAAGAGCACTACCTGAAGCCTGCGTCGGAAATGCGGCATCTGTTCCGTGAGGTACCAGAGGCGTGCGACAACTCGCTGTGGATCGCTGAGCGGTGCGGGGTGGAGATTGAGTTCGGCAACGCGCAGCTGCCCAACTTCGACCTGCCCGAGGGCTTCGACAACGATGCCGCCTATCTCGAATTCCTGACGTTCGAAGGTGCAAAGATGCGGTGGGGCGACGCGCTGCCGACCGACGTGGTCGAGCGCATCGCGTACGAGCTCAAGGTCATTGGCGACATGGGGTTTGCGTCGTACTTCCTCATTGTCTGGGACCTCATCAAGCACGCCCGTGACATGGGCATCCGTGTCGGTCCCGGTCGTGGGTCCGCAGCCGGTTGCGCGGTGGCGTACACGCTGCGCATCACCGACCTCGACCCCATCAAATACGACTTGTTGTTCGAGCGCTTCCTCAACCCGTCGCGTGTCTCCATGCCCGATATCGACATGGATTTCGACAGTCGTTATCGGGACGAAATGATCCGCTACGCCACCGAACGTTACGGCCGGGACAAGGTCGCCCAGATCGTCACGTTCTCTACCATCAAGGCCCGAGCCGCCGTGCGTGACGCGGCCCGCGTGCTCGGCTACCCCTACGGCGTGGGCGACAAGGCAGCCAAGGCCATGCCGCCACTGGTGATGGGCAAGGACACACCCCTGTACGCCTGCCTGGAGGAGCATCCCAAGTTCGCCGACGGCTACAAGGCCGCCGCCGAACTGCGCGAGATGTACAACACCGACCCCGAGGTGCGAGCGGTGGTTGACGTTGCCCGCGGTCTCGAAGGTCTACGTCGCGGCGACGGTATCCATGCGGCCGCGGTGGTCATTACCCGGGATCCGCTCACGAGCTATCTGCCGGTGCAGCGCAAGCCTGAAGCCGGCAAGCCGGTGGAGGATTCCCCGGTCGTCACGCAGTACGAAATGCACGGCGTGGAAGAGCTGGGTCTGTTGAAGATGGACTTCCTCGGCCTACGCAACCTCGACGTCATCGAGGACACCGTGCAGATGGTGCGGGCCATCAAGGACCCCACGTTCGATATCGACATCATCCATCTCGATGACGACCCCACACTCGCGATGTTGCGACGCGGTGAATCCATTGGTGTGTTCCAGCTGGAAGGTGGCCCGATGCGCGCTCTCATGCGCTCGCTGGCCCCCACATCCTTCGATGACGTTGCCGCCCTTGTGGCCCTTTATCGGCCCGGTCCCATGAGTGCCAACATGCACAACGACTACGCCGATCGTAAGAACGGTCGCAAGCCCATCAGTTACATCCACCCCGAAGCCGAAGAACTCCTCGGCGATACGTACGGCCTCATGATCTACCAAGAGTCCGTCATGCGCGTCGCTCAAAAGTTCGCCGGCTACTCCCTAGCGGAGGCGGACAACCTCCGGAAGGCCTGCGGCAAGAAGGACAAGGCGGTCATGGCCAAGCAGCGCCAGAGCTTTGTGGATGGGTGCGAGAACATCGGGTACGGCAAGAAGCTGGGCACCGATCTGTTCGACATCATCGAGCCGTTTGCCGATTACGCCTTCAACAAAAGTCACAGTTACGGCTACGGCCTTATCTCGTACCAGACAGCGTTCTTGAAGGCGCACTATCCGGTGGAGTACCTGGCGTGCCTTCTGACGTCGGTGAAGACCAACCTCGACAAGGCCGCGGTCTATCTGGCCGAGTGTCGCAACATGAACATCCGGGTGTTGAACCCCGACGTGAACGTCTCCGACTCCGACTTTGTGGCGTTGTCGCCCAGTGAGTTGCCGCCCGGCATTACCGTTCCCGCCGGCTCGCCGGGAGCCATTCCGTTCGGGCTCTCCGCGGTGCGCAACGTGGGAGAAGGCCTCGTGAGCCTGATCGTAGAGGAACGTAAGAAGAACGGCCCGTTCCATTCGTTCTACGAGTTTGTGGAGCGGGTCGACCCGAATGTGCTGAACAAGCGCACCATCGAATCGCTCATCAAGGCCGGTGGCTTCGACGCCGTCGGACACAAGCGCAAGGGCCTGCTGAGCGTCTTCGAACAGATCATCGATCAGGTCATGGTGCGGCGCCGCAAGGAAGCCGAAGGTCAGTTCGACCTGTTTGCCTCGCTCGAAGTCGCGGCTGCGCCTTCTGACGTGCAGCGCATCGCCATCCCCGACACGGAGTTCGACAAGAAGCAGAAGCTCAAGTTCGAAAAGGAGATGCTCGGTCTCTACGTGTCCGATCACCCGTTGTTGGGAGCCGAAGGTGCGCTCAAGCGCCGCACCGACGGCACCATTGCCGACATCTGCGAGCGGGGCGATCAGGCCGGGGTTGCCATGGGCGGCGTGATCACCAGCCTGCAGCGCAAATTCACTAAAAAGGGCGACCCGATGGCGGTCTTCGTACTCGAAGACCTCCAGTCATCTATCGAAGTGACCGTTTTCTCCCGCACCATGCTGGAGCACGGCCACAAGCTGGCGGAAGACGCGGTCGTCATTGTCCGTGGTCGTTTGGAATCCCGCGATGAGACACCCAAACTGCTCTGCCAGGACATCGAAGTGTTCGACGGCATCGTTGACGGCGCTCCGCCGCTCCGCCTCAAACTGTCGGCCCACGCGCTCTCCGAAGAGCGTATTGCGCTGCTGAAGCGCATCCTGTCCGAGCACCCCGGGGAGTCACCGGTGTACCTCCATATCGGGCAGGGAAAGGTGCTGCGCCTGGCCGACGAATTCAACGTCGACATCGCCGCCGCGGTCGGCGAACTGCGGGTCGCCTTCGGGCACGACGCCGTGATTTTGTAAAGGTTCTGTCTCCGCATTTCCGAAAGCCGCGAAAGACTGGCAGAATAGAGGTGTCGCGTGCCGCTTGGCACGGGTCAATTTTCACCCGTAATCGGGCTTGCCCGGTCTTCACCTTCGGGAGCGATCTTCTGCAATGACCATCCAGATCGACACCAAGGACTGTACAGCGCTGACCGACAGCGAGCTGGTTGAGCTGGCTGATATGGGCGCTGGCACCAACGTCGACTTCGGCGTGGGGCACTTCTCCAAAGCGAAGGAAGACTGGGTTCTTTCTACCACGGCGCACATCGACGGCAAGCTGCACGGCGTGATGTTCTCGACACTGGAGCGCATCGGAGGAACACCGTGCGTGTTGCTCGGACTGCTCAGTGTTCGCAAGACCTCCCGCCGTGATTCGGTGCTGAAGGGTCTCATGAACGAGGCGTTCCACCGAGCCCTCATGGCTTTCCCCGACGAAGACGTGCTGGTCGGCACCCGTTTCACCACGGTCTCCGGTTTCGAGTCGTTCAAGCTCCTTACCGACATCGTGCCCCGTCCCGACCATCGTCCGGTGGGCGAAGAGCGAGCATGGGGCCGTCGTTTGGCCAAGCGCTTCGGCGTTGACGCCTCCTATGACGAGAAGACCTTTCAGGTGAAAGGTGACGGCAGCATTCCCAGCCATCTCGATCACGAGACTCTGAAGCCGGAAAAGATCGATCCCGAGGTTGCCGCCCTGTTCGACGGTATGAAACTCACCCGTGGTGACTCGCTTATTGCATGCGGCTGGGTCATGGCCGAAAGCCTCGTGAAGCTGGGCGCTCGCTAGTTGGAGTTTGATCGGGTCGTTCGTGCCCGACGCATGGTCCGCAACTTCGAGAATCGCCCGGTTCCACTCGATGTCATAGAGAGTCTGGTCGACCTTGCTCGGCGTGCCCCAAGCGCCGGAAACAGCCAGGGCTGGGATCTTGTCGTGCTTCGAGACGCAGAAACCGCCCGCTTTTGGGACATCACCCTGCCTGCGGAGCGTCGGGAGTCGTTCCGCTGGCAGGGCCTGCTGTCCGCGCCGGTGATCGCGTTGCCGTACGCGGATCAGGGCGCGTATCTCTCCCGTTACGCCGAGCCTGACAAGGTTCGGTCTGGCCTCACCGAAGCCGACGCTTGGCCGGTGCCGTATTGGCTGGTGGACACCGGCTTTTTCGCCATGACGTTTCTGCTTGCCGCGCAGAACGCCGGACTCGGCGCACTCTTCTTCGGCGTCTTCCATGGCGAGTACGCCCTCAACACGGCGCTGGGTGTACCGGATGACCGGCAGCTGCTCGGAGCCATTGCCCTCGGCTATCCGGCCCCGTCTGAGTCGGGTCGATCGGCGAAACGCCCCAAGCGCACCGTCACCGATATCGTCCACGACGGCCGCTGGGACGCGTAGGGTTTCCCCCGTGGAATCCAGGGATCGACGATTTCTCTGGAGCACCCTGGCTGTACTCGTAGCGTTGACAGCGGTCATGCTTGGTGTCCTGGCCAAGCCAGCGCTTCGACTTGAATACCTCTTCGACGAGGCGTGGCGGGCTGACATGATCCGTACGCCTTGGACGCTCGCTCGCTATCGCCAGCATGACACTCCGATCCCACCCGGCTGGTTGGCTGGCATGTGGGCGATCTTCGCCGTCCTGCCCGCCAAACGACCGATCGTGCGGCTGGTCGCGCTCCTGCCGTACTTCGTCGCTGTCGGCTTCGGCTTTGACGCCATGCGTCGCCTACTGCGCACGAAGCACGACGAGCGATCATCGATACTGCTGGCGGCCGCCGTTGTGCTGCCGCTGCCGTTTGTTCCCGTGGTTGCGCAGGTTGCGACCTACCTCAACAATTACCTCACCGACATAGCGGTCGGCTCGGTGTTGATGTGGGGATGCGTGCGTTGGTGGCTAGGTGACGAACGCCCTGGTTTCGTCGCGCTCATGTCCGTGGCGCTGCTCGGCCCGTACCTGGGGCAGGCGTCGACCTTCATGCTCCCGGCTGCGCTGGTCATGCTGCTGACCCGACGAACCGCGACGCAGCGCTGGACCGATCGGCGGCTGTGGGCCACAGGTGTCGCGTTTGCGGCGTCGAGCCTGTCGGCGTACTGGTTTTTCCTTCGGACCGTCCGTCAGGACAACCTCCAGGGATTTTGGGCCGATGAGGCATTGACCGGAACGACGTGGGCTCGTGTGCCCGCGCGTTGGTGGAAATCGTTCGTCGACCAGGCGCTGCCGCGCTCGATTTCGGGCAAGCCAATGGCCGTCGCCCTCATCGTTGGTCTGCTGTTGGTCGGAGCGTGGACGATGTGGCGACTCTGTCGACCCTGGATCGTCATGGTGCTGTCGGCCGAGGTTGTAGCCCTCGGGCTGTCCATGGCGAAGGGCTTTCCGTTCACCATCACGCGGGTCAACCTCGGCTTCCTCTGGCCCTTGTTCGCCCTTATTGCGCTTGGCCTGGTCACGTTGTTGCTGGCGGTGGCGCGGCGTCTGGCGGGCACGTCGCTGGCCGTTGTCGGTGTGGTCGTTTCGCTCGCCGCGTTGGTGGTGTGGATCTCACGACCAACCGAAGTGATCAATGCCGCTGCCGGCAACGACGTTTTCGCTCGCGGTCTGACCCACGACATCAGCAATCTTGCGGCGAACCTCACGCCCGGCGATGTTGTGGTTGCCTATCACACCATGTCGGGTTGGTACGTGCACGACCGGCTGATAAACGACCCGGCACCGCGCATCGTGCTGCTCGAAGAAGTAGCCATCGGGAGTCGAATAATGTCCGACCTCGACGGACTCGTTGAGGAACGAGCGCCACAGTCTCAGCATGTGTGGTGCGTGATTCCCTATGAGGTTGGCGATCGGTCGGCGTCGGCGTGCAGCATGCCTACAACGCGGTGGATTGAGGGCGAGCCGACGAAGCTGAGTCGGGCCGAGCTTCGAGAGTGGACTCGGCGGACGTAATCTGAACGGAACAGGTCGTCGAAGGAGTCGGTTATGACTGCAGTTTCGTATTCCAACCAGTCAAGTGGATGGCTTCGGGCCGATGACTGCGACCTGAACGATTTCATCGCCATTGTCGAGCAGCCGACGCTGCTGGCCGACTACCCGCACGCAAGTTCGGTTGACCATGGGGTACTTGTCTACGACAGCGCCGCGTTGGGCGCGGCGGCCCGTCAAGCGCCGCAGCGTCGAGCGGTTGAGGCTGAACTCGCCCATGCGCTCATGCATGGTCCAGGTGTGTTTGTCATGAAGGCGGCTTTCCCCGACACGGCTGTTGTGGACCGCGTGACCGAAGTGTTTCGGGGGATCATCGGGGAGCAGCGGGCGAGTGGTGCGGTGGCGGGTGATCACTTCGCCAAGCCCGGCGCGAATGATCGCATCTGGAATGCGCTCGAAAAGCTGGCGCTGGTCGACCCCGACGCATTCGCCGAGTACTACGCCAACGACATGCTCGCCCTCGCCTCCCACGCATGGTTGGGACCCGGCTACCAGATCACGTCTCAGGTCAATCAGGTGAACCCCGGGGGAGCGGCCCAGCTTGCGCACACCGACTACCACCTCGGCTTCATGGACAACGAGACGGCCGAACAATACCCGGCCCATGTGCACGCCCTGTCGCCCGTGCTCACCTTGCAGGGTGCGGTCGCCCACTGCGACATGCCGGTGGAAAGCGGCCCTACCTTGTACATGCCGCACTCGCAGAAATACCCGCTCAGCTATCTGGCGTGGCGCAATCTCGACTTCCGCGCCTATTTCGACGCCAACCATGTGCAGCTGCCGTTGGAGAAGGGCGACGCGGTCTTCTTCAAGCCGTCGCTCTTTCACGCGGCCGGTCACAACCGCACCGTCGACGTTCATCGCATCGCCAACCTGCTGCAAGTGTCCTCGGCCTTCGGGCGGGCCATCGAGACGGTCGACCGTCACGCAGTCGTGACGTCGGTGTATCCGACGCTCCTGTCCCTGAAGACGGGGGGAGCGACCGAGTGGTCGTTACGGAACATCGTCGCCGCAAGTGCCGAGGGCTACGCGTTTCCGACCAATCTCGATCGCGACCAGCCCGTTGGCGGTCTGGCACCCGAAAGCCAGGCTGCTCTCACGTGGCGTGCGCTTCAGGAGACGTGGACAGCAGAGATGCTCGCCACTGAGTTAGACGCTCATGGGTACCGGCGCCTCTCGTAACGGCGGCGAAACGAATCGGGGTCAGGTTGCGGAGCGCTAATCGAGTTCGAGTGCGAGTCGGAGTGCGTTGTTGATCTCCCTGAGTTCATCGTGACTGACTCGGCCAACGAAGTCACCAAGCCGTTCAGGTGCCACGGCCGATGTCTGTTCAACAAGCACTTGCGTTTCCTCGTCGTTGATCAGGATCGTTGGACGAAACGATCGTGCTGAGGCGGATCTCGAGGTCGGGGCAACGAGCAGTGTCGACAGCATGAGGTCGTCGGACTGAACGACTACTGCGAATCGGGCACCCTGTTGTTCTTGTCCTCGTGTTTCCCGTGGCGCAGCGCAGTCGATGGATGTCACCACGCACGGAGTTCGTCCATATCCGCCAAGACGCGCCGGGACTCAGCGCGGTCGGCCTCATCATTCATGAGCTCCCGAGACTCGGCCCGCATCTGTTCGCGCCGTCGAAGACGCACGGCATCAACGAGCGCCTGGCGAATCGCATCGGAGGCCGTCGTTCCGTCGGACATCAACTCTGCCAACGCCTTTTCCGAGCGCTCGTCTGTTCGAAAGTTCAGAACGGTCATGAGACAATCATACGACAAACCGTAAGACAAAACAGCCACAGCGATCTCGACTCCGGTCCCAGCCTGTCAGGCCGGGAACGCAGGGGTATCTGGAACAGGATCGATACAAACCGAGGGTGGCTGCGGCCCAACTGCAGCGGTAACGGCCGCGCGAGCGGTGTCGGAAATATCGAGCATGTGAATCGCAACGCGGTTTCGGCGCTCGTCGATGCCGAGCGACGTGACGTACTTCAGATTCACGTCAACGGGCAATGAATCGGACAAGGCTTGTTGGACGGACCAGAGTTCAGAATGACTGAATTCAGCGTGGATGACGTTGAGCCTCCACGGAAGGATTAGTGGTGCGAGCGCATCCCGCTTCGCCTGTTCGTCCTTCGTGACACTGAGGTTCAAGACCTCGGAAACTCCGTCGGACCAGATACCCCCAATGGTTGGATCGGTTTCGGTGAGGTGGCTCACGAAGTCGGCCACAGAGATGGGCATGCTGGGTCCGGGTCCGCGTGGAAGAGGCGCTATGGCGGCGCACATCGCGATCGCGGTCTTTGGGGCCGTCGCAGCCGCTAGATCGGGTGCGCGGGACGAATTGCCACACGAAGCGGAAAAAGGCAACGACATCAACGTCACCAGCAACGGGACGACGCCGCTGAATCTTGGTTGAGACGTGATCGGCGATCGGTTGGGCGGTGAACTCATGATGCGAGTTCGACGATCCGTCGTCGTTCAAAAGTTCCCGATCCGATCGAATTGTTGACCGATGCCGACATTAGGCGGCTCGATACAACCCTGGCTCGATCTCCAGGACCGCGCCGGTTGGGAGGAGTCGTTGCAGATGCAACGATGCGGTGCGGGCTTCAACGCTGGCGAAGAACACGCCCTCGGCGCCGGGTCGGTAGACGAAGCGGTGTGCGGCCATCTCATCAATGGTGTGGGGCTCGGACAGGAATGCCAGCATGGCGGCCTCACGCTTGCCGATGACAGATGCGAACGCATCGAGCATCTGGTTGAAGGTCTGCCGGCCATCGATCACGCCCTTTTGGTGAAAGGTGACGTAGTGCTTCGCCTCGATGTGGCGCACTTTGTCTATGGCGGCTTCGAAGTCGGTGAGCGAAGACCAGTGATCCCCGTAATACGGGCCGAAACCGGTGAGGTCGATGTCGCCCACGAAGAACACGCCGTCAGGTTCCACGTAAAAGCCTGAGTGGCCGCGGGTGTGCCCGGCCAGGTGGACGCACCGGACCGTGGTACCGCCGAGATCGAAGATGTCCCCGTCGGCGAAGCCGGTAGCGTCGGGTCGGGCTTGGTAGTGGAAGTCGTTGGCGATCGAAACTCGAAACTCGCGTTCTGCATCATCCGGCAGCCCGTAGACGGTCATGAGTCCGTCGAGGGACCGCACTCCGAGGAGGTCGTCGCTATGCGCGTGCACCTGGCTGTGGGGGAAGAGGTGGAGCCCCGCAACGTGGTCCTCGTGCGCGTGGCTTATCAGCACCCGGTCGACGGTGGCACCCGCGCCGCCACGCTCGCTAATGGACAGCGAAGGGTCGATCAGCACCACGCCCTCGGTGCCGGAGATCAGTACCGAGTTGCCGTGCGGATACTTGCCGTTGTCCTGCCCGGTGAGCACCGTGACGTGAGGCGAAAGCACGCGGTCGGACATCACAAGCTCAATTGTGTCAGAAGGTCCTCGGCCGTTGTGACCGGAATCTGACAGGTGAAGTTCTCGCACACGTAGGCGTTGTCCGTCGGTGCGGCCTTCCCACAGCGGGCTGTCGAACGGTTCGCCCCACGCCAGAACCGCGTTCGGCTGCCACGTGGCCTGCACGGCGGCGACCAGGTCGGGTCGGTCTCCCACGATGACCACTTCGTACATACCGATGTGAGCAATCTGGATGGCGGCCAGCATGTGACTGAAGGCCGACGGCGCCTGCGGGATGACATTGCCGACCAGTTGCAGAATGCGATTGGCGTGCTCGTGGTAGCGCCGCTCGCCGGTCAGCGCCGAAAGCCGGTAGAGGGCGTTGGCGGCCATGGAGTTGGCGCCAGGTGTGGCGTTGTCCATGAGATCCTTCTGGCGGGTGATGAGCTGCTCGCCGTCGTTCGCAGTGGTGAACACGCCGCCGTTGTCGGCGTCCCAGAAATGGTCGAGGAGATCGTTGGCTACCGACTGGGCTTCCTCGATCCAGCGAGCCTTCCCCGACGCCGCGCCCAGCATGATGAACGCCTCGGCCAGCGCGGCATGATCGGCGGCGAGGGCGTCGTGGCGGGCGCCACCATCACGTTGCCACGACCGACGCCAACGGTTGTTGACCCGCAGGTTGTCGCACAGGAAGCCGGCGCAACGTTCGGCAGCGGAGATCCAGTCGAGCCGCCCAAAGGCTGCGCCGGCCTCGGCGATGGCGCCGAACATGAGGCCGTTCCATTCGGCCAGCACCTTGTCGTCCAGGCCTGGGCGGGGCCGGGGGAGACGGGCCTCGAACAACGCGGCCCGGGCCGCTTCGATGTCCGCCGACCGGGCGATCGGTGCGCCAATCGGGCGGCAGGGAATGTTGCGTCCCTCGAAGTTGCCGCCCGCCGTGGCGCCGTACCAAGCAATGGCGGCATCGGCCCGGTCGCCCAGTACGGCCTTCATCTCATCAATGGTCCAGGTGTAGAAGATGCCCTCGTGGCTGTGGCCGGTGGCGTCGAGCGAGTCGGCATCCTCAGCGGACGAAAAGCCGCCCTCGGGTTGGCTCAGGTCGCGCATCACGTAGGCGATCGTTTCCTCGACAACCTGCTTCCAACGCTCGTCGTTGGTCACCTGGAAGGCGTGGGTGTAAATACGCACCAGGAGGGCCTGGTCGTAGAGCATCTTTTCGAAGTGCGGCACCAGCCACTCGGCATCCACCGAATATCGGGCGAACCCGCCTCCGAGATGGTCGTAGATACCGCCGCCCGCCATACCTTCGAGACTCCTGGTGACGATGGTGAGCGCGTCAGGATTATGGGTGGCGAGATAGGCGCGCAGCACAAGGTCGAGACTCATGGTGGAGGGGAACTTGGGTGCTTCGCCAAAGCCGCCGAACTGAGGGTCGAAGCGCTGAGCGAGCTGCGCGAGCGCGGCGTTCAACTCCTCCGGGCCGGGCAAACCCTCGGCCGGTTCTACCTGGCTGGTGCGGGCGATGGCAACGGTCAACTGATCGGCCTGTCCGATCAGATCGGCACGACGGTCACGCCACGCGTCGTCCACGGCGCCCATCAAGCGGAGGAAGCCTTCCTTCGGGAAGTAGGTGCCGCCGAAGAACGGTCGCCCGTCAGCGGTCATAAACACCGTCATGGGCCAGCCGCCGCGCCCGCTCATGGCCTGCACCGCGTCCATATAGACCGAGTCGACGTCGGGCCGTTCTTCACGGTCAACCTTGACGCAGACATAGAGGCGATTCATCACCTCGGCCACCTCGGCGTCTTCGAAACACTCGTGCGCCATCACATGACACCAGTGGCAGGCCGAATACCCGACAGATAACAGAATCGGTACGTCGCGCTCGGCCGCCGCTGCCATTGCCTCAGGCCCCCAGGGATACCAGTCGACCGGATTGTCCTTGTGCTGTCGAAGATATGGTGACGTTTCCTGGCCCAGACGATTCATGGGGCAAGGCTACGGCCTCTGAGCGATAGCGAGCGGTAGCGAGCCAGCGAAGCAGACACGGCTTATGAGCGATAGCGAGCGGTAGCGAGCCAGCGAAGCAGACATGGTTAGAGTCGGCCGTCATGGATCTCAGACTCGACGGAAAAGTTGCCCTGGTAACCGGCGCATCGCGCGGCATCGGCGCTGCCATCGCCAAGACCTATGCCGATGCGGGGGCCAAAGTGATGCTGACCTCCCGCAAGATCGACGCACTTGAAGCCGTTGCGGCCGACATCGGCGGGGAGACCGCGGTCTTCGCCGGAAACGCAGGTCGAGTGGAGGACGCCAAGGCCTGCGTTGCTGCCACCATCGAGCGTTTCGGGGCCGTTGACATTCTGGTAAACAACGCGGCCACCAACCCCTACTACGGCGCCACGTTGGGCGTGAGCGAAAGTCAGTTCGACAAGACCTTCGAGGTGAATCTTCGCGGCCCGCTGTTTTGGGCAACGGCGGTGTGGGAGGCGTCCATGAAAGCCCAGCCTGGCGTCATCATCAACATCGCATCCGTCGGTGGTATTCGCACCGAACCCGGACTCGGCGTGTACAACCTCACCAAGGCCGCCATCATTCACCTCACTCGCCAGCTCGCCGGCGAACTCGGGCCGACCCGCGTCGTTGGCATCGCGCCAGGCTTGGTGAAGACCGATTTCGCCAAAGTGCTGGTGGACAATTTCGGCGAAAAGTTGGCGGCGCAAATGCCGCTGAAGCGGCTGGGTGAGCCGCAGGACATCGCCAACCTCGCGCTGTTCCTGGCCAGCGAGGCAGCGAACTGGATGACGGGTGACACCTACGTCATCGACGGCGGCGCTGGTGTTCGCAGCAGTGCCCTGTCGTGACCCGACCCGTCGCTCTGGTCACTGGCGGGTCACGCGGTATCGGCGCGGCGACGTGTGTGATGCTGGCCCAACACGGCTACGACGTTGCGATCAACTACGCCAATGATGCCGATGCCGCCGAGCGCGTTGCGGCCGTGTGTCGAGCGGTCGGAGCGAGGGCGATTGCGGTCCAGGGCGATGTCGCTTCCGAGTCCGATGTGTTGGCCATGTTTCAGCGCATCGACGCTGAGCTTGGTGTGCTGTCGGCCCTCGTGAACAATGCCGGCGTCGTGGCTCCGAAGAGTCGGCTCGATGAATACTCGGTCGAACGTATCGACCGCATGTTCGCAGTGAATGTCCGCGGCTCGCTGCTCTGTGCTCGTGAGGCGGTTCTTCGGATGTCGACCCTGCACGGTGGCGTTGGTGGTTCGATCGTAAACATCTCGTCGCGTGCCGCCGCCATCGGTGGGCCGGGGGAGTACGTCGACTATGCCGCGTCAAAGGCTGCGATCGACGCCATGACCGTGGGCCTGTCAAAGGAGGTGGCAACTGAAGGTGTCCGGGTCAATGCGGTGCGGCCCGGCGTGATCGACACCGATATTCACGCCAGCGGTGGTCAACCCGACCGAGCACAACGGGTGAGTCCACTTATCCCCATGCAACGGCCTGGCACCGCCAACGAGATCGCTGGTGCCATCGTTTGGTTGCTCTCGGAGGCTGCCAGCTACACCACGGGTGCCATCCTCGACGTCGGCGGGGGCCGCTAGTTTCTGCGCCAGAGATCCTTGCGTGACCGGCAGCGCCCGGCACCGCCAGCTTCGTTGTGGCCAGCGGGCGCGGTGATGACACATCGGGTCCTTGCGGCGACATTGTTGTCGATTTCAGCGTGTCAGTTCGACGCGACCTTGCGAAGACCGAACTCGAGGTTTCGGTCCGGCTGACCTCGTTGGATCCTCACGACGTAGACGCCCTCGAAGAGAGTCGCACCCTGATTGACGTCGAACATCGTTGGTTCCCACGCCTGCAGAGCGGCCTCACAGGGCGGCTCGTTCGGACAGCCGTAGCCCAACTTGATCCTCCCGCTGTCCTGGGGCTCAGCGTCGACGTGAAAGTCGAGCATGATGCGGGAGTCGGGAGAGCTGGGGTCCGTCGAATAGGCGCGAGCGGCCAACGTGAGCAGTGCCACTAACTCGTTGGCGTCAGCGGTCTCGCTCTTGAGCGGATCGGCCCTCCGGAAGACGCGCCCGCCGCCAAAGGCCGAGGTCGTCGCCGATTCGGATCTCGTCGGGGCGTCGCCGCCGTCTACTAGCCTGTTGATCGCGGCGGCGAGACCACCGATGGCGAGCAGCGCACCGGCAATCGCTCCGAACGCCAGGAGCGACTTCTGCCACGTCGTGCCCTGGTCGAGGAACCTCCGCAGCCAAATCGGATGACCGTTGTCGCCCACGAAATTGAAGTCTGTCACCTTTCGCGTTCTGTGTATTCTGGGAGCTGTCCGAGCAACCTGTGCGCATCGCCGGGCGTTGTTGCTACGGCTTTCTCATTTGGGGGTACTTCGTGTCGGAGTTGCCGCAGTTAAGTGGATCACTTTTCGTGACCGACGGTGGGATCGAAACGGACCTGATCTTCAACAAGGGAGTCGATCTCCCCGAGTTCGCGTCGTTCGTTCTGCATGAGGAGTCGTCGGGTGAGGGGGGACGCCTACTCAGACCTGGGTCCCGCAAGCGCCGACGAAGCATTGGCCTACCACCGACCGCAGGTCGAGGTATTGGCAGGCAGTGGGGTCGACCTCCTGACCGCCCTAACGTTGACGAACGTTGCCGAAGCAATCGGGTTCGTCAGGGCTGCGAGCGAACGTTCAATGCCAGCTGTGGTGTCGTTCACCGTGGAGACCGACGGACGCCTCCCGTCCGGAATGAGCCTGGCTGAAGCCATCGAGACAGTCGATGCCGAGACCGACACCGCTGCCGCGTACTTCATGATCAACTGCGCGCACCCCGACCACTTCACCCCAGTACTCACCGAATCGACTGCGGGCCTCGGACGTGTTCGTGGCATCCGCGCGAATGCGTCACGCCAAAGCCACGCCGAGTTGGACGACAGCACCGAGTTGGACGATGGCGATCCCACCGAGTTCGGCGGTCAGCTCACCGCACTACACGGGGCCAACGGACAGATCAGCATCCTCGGTGGCTGCTGCGGCACCGACGCCCGCCACATCGCGGCGATCGCCGCGGCCTACCGAAACGGCTGAACGGACTCCGCGCATTCCTGCCGATCGACGATGGCGGACACCTCTGAGCGTCGGATTTTGCCCAGCGCGGTGCGAGGAATGGCATCGACCAGCCTAAGCCGATGGGGAGCACAAAATGCCGGTAGTTCCGCTTTCACCCAGTCTCGAAGTCCGTCGAGCGTTGGGGGTGAGGCTGGGTCGCGGGGCACGACAATGGCCGTGACGGCCTGGCCCCATGCCGGATCCGTGACGCCGGCAACGGCAACATCAGCTACCGCAGGGTGCCGCAGGAGCACGGCTTCCACGGTCTCCGGCCATACATTTTCGCCACCGGTGATGATGAGGTCTCCCGCTCGACCGAACACGCTCAATCGGCCGTCGTCGGCAAGCGAGCCGAGGTCACCTGTCGGTAGCCACCCGTCGGCGGACTTTGGGTCTCGCCCGTCCCGATAGGAACGCAACAACATTGGTCCGCGCACCTCGATGCGGCCTTCGACAATCCGTAGCTGGACACCGTCGAGCGGGTAACCGTCGTACACAATGCCGCTGCCCGTCTCGGTCAGGCCATAGGTCGCGACGCTGTTGGCCGGGCGATCGGCGGGCGGTCGAGAACCGCCAAGAACGATGCAACGGAACTGCTTGACATCGATGCGGTCGAGCGCGGCGGGCACGAGCGAAATCAACGTCGCCCTGCTCGCTCGAATCTCTTTGGGATCTACCGTCGCCAACACCGTCAGCGCGGTGCCCATGGCGAGCGCTCGGGTGATGACCGACAACCCGCCGACATGCGCGAGTGGAAGACACGCCAGCCAATGATCGCCCGGGTCGCGTCCGATCCATCCCGTGGTAGCGAGGGCGCTTGCTCGCACCGCGTCGTGGGTGAGGACGACACCTTTGGGCTCGCCCGACGAGCCGCTTGTGGCGACCACGAGGGCATCGCCCTCCTCGATCGGTCGGGCGCCGGACACGGCAGAGCGACCGGTCTCATCCACTACTGCCGCCGGTGCGATCGCCTGAAGGACTCGGTCACGAGCGGGCTTCGGGAGCCGGAGGTCAACGGGGAAGACGGCGTCTCCCGCGTCCCAGATGCGCTGGAGCGCGTCGACGAAACCGGGGCCACCCGGCATCGCCAACGCCACCAGCTTGCGCACGGACTACGCCAGAACCGGATCGATGGGTGTGAACCGGCCGACGGCGCGCTCGATGTCTTCGGCCACTGCGAGGGCCGTGAGGTCCTGCCAACGGTCAGCCATGATCTGTACGCCCATCGGGAGGCTATCGTGGATCGCGGCGGGCACGACCGCGGCGGGTAGGCCGAGCAGGTTCGCAGGCAGAACTGGGCGGAGTTGATCGAGCGTGTGGGCGACGGCTTCTGCACTGGCGATGTCGGCATCATGCGTGAACGCCGGGTGGGTCCAAACCGGCAGCAGAATGGCGTCGTAGTCGGCAAAGAACGCCGCCCACTCGCGGGCGATGGTCTGGCGAGTGGTCTGCATGGCGACATAGTCATCCACCGATGCGTGCGGCGTGGCTTCTTCAGTCATGCGCAAGAACGCGATGGCATCAGGGCCCATCACCATCTCGAGGAGCGGGAGCATGGTGCGGAGATCCGCGGCCAGCCATGCGCCCCACAGCTGCGCGATGTCGGTGAATCGGGGCAGCTCTGCATCGCTCACGTGATGACCGGCGTCGCTCAGCGCATCGGCTGCGGTGCGAACCGATGAACTGACGTGAGCGTGGGTCGGGCTTCCGGCGGGGTCGGTGACGACACCGATGCGAAGCTTGCCCGTCGTTGGCCCCATGCCGTCGAGTGGCACGGGCGCGCTGTACGGATCACGGCGATGAGCACCCGCGATGGTTCGAAGGCCGAGCCGCACATCTGCGACCGATCGGGCCATTGGTCCATCCGACAACATGAACTGCGCGGTCAGCATGCCGTCCTCTGGCGGTACAACGGTGGCGTGCGGAACCCGAAGCTGCGTCGGTTTGATGGATGCGATGCCGCAGCAATGAGCCGGGTTGCGTAGTGACCCGCCGATGTCGTTCCCCAACCCGATCGGTGACATCCCACTGGCCAGCGCCGAACCCTCGCCGCCCGACGAGCCACCAGCGGTGCGATCAGGGTGCCACGGGTTCCGCGTGAGACCGTGCAAGGAAGAACTGGTGCTGACCCGCAAGCCGAGGTCGGGCAAGTTCGTGCGTCCGATGGGGATCGCGCCCGCTGCCTTCATGCGTTCCACGATCGGCGCGTCCGTCGAGGCCATGGCGTCCGCTAAGGCCGGCAACGAGTTTGTGGTTGGCGTGCCCGCCAGGTCGATATTTTCCTTGATGGTAAACGGCACACCGTGCAGCGGCCCCAATGCCGCGCCGCCGGCCTGAGCTCGGTCGGCCGCGTCGGCGCCGGCGCGAGCCTCATCGCCAAGGTGGCGGACGATTGCGTTCAGATGTGGGTTTACTTTCGCGATGCGGTCGAGGTGAGCGTCCACTACCTCTCGCGACGACACTTCTTTGTTCGCGATCATTCCCGCCAACTCGCCGGCGCCGTGACGCCACAGTTCTGTTCCCATGCTTGACCCCCAATGGCACGCTCGCCGCGGATGCTGCGAAGCTCTGGTGATGTCGCACCATACGCGTATCGCGCAATGAATGCTTGGGTGGCCGGAGCGCGGCCGCGAACCCTGCCGGCCTCCATTGTTCCCGTCGTCGTTGGCACGGCCTGCGCCGTAGGTCAACGAGCGGGCGGCTTGGTGTGGTGGCGGGTCGCCGCTGCGATCGTGGTTGCGCTCGCGTTGCAGATCGCAACCAACTACGCCAACGACTACTCCGATGGCGTGAAAGGAACCGACAGCGTGCGCGTCGGGCCGATCCGCCTCGTGGGTTCAGGGTTGAAATCGGCCAGGTCGGTCAAACTGGCCGCCTTCGCAGCCTTTGGCGTGGCCGGCGTTGCCGGTGGCGCTCTCGCGCTCACCGTCGGACCAGAGCTGTTCGTGGTCGGGGCAGCCAGCATCCTCGCCGGATGGTTTTACACCGGAGGGCCGAAGCCCTACGGCTACCTGGGGTTGGGCGAAGTGTTCGTGTTCATCTTCTTCGGTCTGGTCGCCACGGTTGGCTCCACCTACGTGCAACTGCATCGCATCACCGGTCTGTCGATTGTGGCCGGAGCAGCCATGGGCTGCCTGTCGTGCGCGTTGCTGGTCGTGAACAACCTGCGCGACATTCCAGGTGACACCGCTGCCGGAAAGAAGACTCTCGCCGTGCGCTTCGGAGATCCGCGGACGCGGGAGTTCTATCGGGGACTTATCGCAATGGCGTTCGTGTTGGGCGTGTTGACGGCGTTGTGGCGTCCACTCGGCGCACTCAGCATCGTTGCGTTGCCGGTCTCACTGGCGCCAATCCTCACCGTGATGCGCGGGGCGCGGGGCAAGGACCTCATCCCCGTGCTCGGCGGAACCGGCAAACTCCAACTCGCGTTCGGCCTGTTGCTCACCATCGGTATCGTCATCAGCGCGTAGACGGCTCCGACCTACAACCGCTGGTTGAGCCAATCGCGCACGACGGCCAGAAAGGCTGATGGTTGTTCGAGGTGGGCGGCGTGACCGGCGTTCGGCACCGGGGCGAAGGTGGCGTTGCGGCCGATGCTCTCGACCATGCGATGACCGATGTCGGTGAACTTGGCGTCGTGTTCTCCAGCCATCACAAGGACGGGCATCGTGAGTTCACCGAGCCTGTCCCACAGGTTGTCCTGCGCTCCGGTGCCGGTCAGTCGAAGTGAGACGGCCAGCCCCGCCGCGGTGTTTCGCAGGCGATCGGCTCGGTCGTCGGGCACGTTGGCGAACATGGGTTGCACCAGCCAGCGGTCGAGAAACGCGCCAACGCCTTCGTGCTCGATCGTGTCGGCCAACGCTTCGTCGGTAACGCGACGGGCGGCTCGTTCCTGGTCGGACGCCAGTCCTGCGGTGCCGCCCAACAACACAAGTCGCTCCACCACGAACGGTTGTTCGAGCGCGATGTGCAGGGCGAGTCGCGCTCCCATCGAGTAGCCGATATACGTGCCTCGGCCCAGGGTGGCTGCATACAGCAGCGCTGCGGTCGGGAGGTCGACGCGTACCTGATCTGCTCGGCCGTGTCCGGGCGCGTCGACGGTGCACACCCGAAAGTCCTGACGCAGATCAGCGGCGATCGTGTCCCACGAACGCAGCGTCTGGGTGAAGCCGTGCAGCAAAATGACCTTGGACCCATCGCCGTCCGATTCGGGGAACAGATCGACCCGGTTCACGACTCCGGACGCGCATCCACACGACAGGCCTCGGCGTCGCCCTCGGGCATCGCAGCTTCGGCGTCACTGATCTTGAGGTCGGCCATCCGCTGAAAGGCCCGCAGAAACAGCTCAGGATCCTGCGCACCCGGGATTGCCCAACGGCCGTCGAACACGAAGTGGGGAACTCCGGTGACGCCGATATGCAACGCCTCTTCAAGCTCGGCTGCCAGCTCTGTCGTGCCCTCGTCCGAGGCCAAGTACGCGGCAACCGCGTCGTGGTCCATCCCGACTCCCGCGGCGAGGTCGGCCAGCGTCGCCACGTCGCCTATGTTGCGCCCCTCGGTGAAGTACGCCTGCATCAGCCGCTCTTTCACGGCAGACTGCATGGCAGGTCCGCCGACACGAAGCGCATAGCCGATGAGGCGGTGCGCATCCATCGTGTTGGCACGAACGGCACGGTCCATATCGAAGTCGAGACCGACGCCAGCAGCAACAGACGAGACATGCTCGATGATCTCCGCGGCGCGTTCGGGGCCGCCGAACTTCTTTTCGTAGACCTGTTTCACCGGTTGCGCGGTGCCCTTCGGTGCCGTCGGATCGAGCTGGAACGGGCGCCAAATGATCTCGAATGTTTCGTCACCTCGGTAGCGGGCGAGGGCCGCTTCGAACTTGCGTTTCCCGATGTAGCACCACGGGCATACGACGTCTGACCAGATCTCAACACGCACATCCCCACCCTACGCTGCGACAATGGGGGCAATGACTGTCACCCCGGCCGCGACCTTCTGCGCCACCCTCGTCGACACATGGATACGCCGTGGTGTTCGTCACGCCGTTGTCGCCCCGGGCTCTCGCTCCACGCCGATGGTGCTCGCGCTCACGGCGCGCAGCGAGCTGGCGCTCCACGTCTTCCATGACGAACGGTCCGCATCGTTCGCAGCTGTCGGCATCGGACGGGCAACCGGTCACCCGGCGCTGCTGGTGTGCACCAGCGGTACTGCTGCAGCCGAGTTCCACGCGGCGGTGGTGGAAGCGCATCAGGATGACGTGCCGATGATCGTGCTCACCGCCGATCGTCCGCCCGAACTGCGCGATGTCGGCGCGGCGCAGACGATCGACCAGACCCGGCTTTTCGGCGGGGCCGTCCGGTGGTTTACCGATCCGGGCGTTCCCGATGCCGCGATTGCGCACACATGGCGAGCGTTGGCGACCCGGGCATGGGAGATGTCGACCGGCACGTCACCCGGCCCGGTGCACATCAATCTGCCATTCCGAGAGCCGCTTGTGGGCGACGCAGGGCCGCTCCCTGCCGTTGTCGACCCGCTCGTCGTCCACCCCCACGCGGCTCTTCCCGAGACCGATCTTGCTGCGTTGGCGGCGCGGCTCGACACGCATCGCGGCGTGATCGTGGCGGGGCAGGGAAGTCACCCGGCCATTCTTGATCTGGCCGCCGACCTGGGCTGGCCCGTGCTGGCCGACCAACGCTCAGGTTGCCGCACGACGCACCCGAATGTCATCTCGGCGTTCGACGAAGTGTTGCGTCACCCTCGATTCGCCAGCGACCACACCCCCGAAGTTGTGCTGCATATCGGTAAACCGCTGTCGTCCAAAGTGACCAGTCAGTGGCTGTCGGCCTCGGGCGCATTTCACATTCAGGTGCATGAGACCGCAACCTGGATCGACCCCGACCATCAGGTGGGTTGCCGCATGCAGGTGAGCGTCGAGCTTCTGGCGACGTCACTGATCGGCCGGTCTGTCGGTGCGAAGAACACGCCCTGGCTCACCCGTTGGCATCGGGCGGGGGAGCGAGCGACCGAAGCGGTCGATCTGGTGCTGAGCGAACATCGAGGTCTCAGCGAACCGCAGATCGCCCGCGACGTGGTGGCGGCTCTGCCCGACGGCGCCGCACTGGTGGTGTCATCGTCCATGCCGATCCGTGATGTGGAGTGGTACGCGGCACCCAGAGATGGGCTCGACATGTACGCCAACCGGGGGGCCAACGGTATCGATGGCGTCACTTCGACCGCAGTTGGCGTGGCGCTGGCCGACCCCGGCCGTCCGGTCGCGTTGCTCATTGGCGATATCGCGTTCCTGCATGACACCAACGGGCTGCTCGGTCTGGTCGACCGCAAGCTCAACTTCACCATCGTCGTCGTCGACAATGACGGTGGCGGCATCTTTTCGTTTCTCCCCCAACGCCAGGCGCTCTCAAGGGAACGATTCGAGCAGGTTTTCGGCACACCCCACGGCGTGAGCATCGCTGGCCTGGCCGGTGTGCACGGTGTACCCGTGTGGTCGATCGATGATGCCGCCGACCTGGTGCCGGCGGTCCAACGAGCTACACAGACGCCGGGCCCGGTGCTGCTGCACCTGCGTACGACGCGCGACGACAACGTCGCCGTGCACGATCTCATTCACCGAGCGGTGCTGATGGTTCTCGACCGAAGGTAGACCCAGCGGGCTGTATCTCCGTTTGTCGCTGTGCGTGATGTTGCAGAAATGCACCAAAATCGACCCGTTTTGGCTCACGGAGAGTGGATAGGTCGTTTGGCCTATTGTCTCTTGAGCATTTCTTGACCGATTCGAGAGACAAGTGCTTGACTTCATAGGTCGTTTGACCCTTATACTGATCACTACCAACTAGGTTCCCGCCACCTAGTTTGAGGGCGACGCCGAGATCCGCCGCTTGGCGTCGCTGCGAGTGACGGCCCCGCAAGGGGCCGTCGCCGCATTTTTCGGCCAGTTTCGAGTCATTGGGCCGCCGAACGGCGAACAGCTAGCGCAACAGTCGTTGGGCTCGGCGCACTTCACGTTCGGCCGACCGGACCAACCGCTCGGCTTCATGCAGCGCGCTGACCAGATCCTCGCGATCGTCGCCGTCGTGGCGCGTGGCCAACTCGGCGAGGCGAGACTCACAGTCACCGAGCGAGGTCGAAAGCGAAGAAAGGATGGCGGTATCTCGGCTCAAGGTCATCATCCTGAAGTCTCTCATTTAGCCGCTACGGGAACTCGCTTCGGTTCTCCAGCCGGGCCGGGTTAGCCTGCCGCACGCATGTTGCGCTCACTTGACCTCCGCGGAACCACCAACGTCGCGTCCCTCCTTCCTCGGTCGGGCGCGGGTGGACCGGAGCCGCTAGCGGCGGTGCAGGCGATCCTTGCGGCCGTACGAGACGAGGGTGATGCCGCGGTGCTTCGCTTCACCAGCACGTTCGATGGTGTCGATCTGGGAGTGCTTCGTGTGGATCCGGCCGATTGCGACGCCGCCCTTGAACGCATTCCTACCGCGCTACGAGAGGCATTGGAAGCCGCCCACCACTCGGTCACCCGCTATCACCAAGCGCAGCTCCACCAACCGATCGACTACGTCGACAACGGCATACGACTGCGCAGCTCAGCGGTAGGCGTGGCGAGAGCCGGCTGTTACATACCCGGTGGCAAAGCCCCTCTGGCCTCCAGCGTGATCATGACGGCCAGCATCGCCCGCGTGGCCGGGGTTGGCCAGATCGTGATGTGCACACCACCGGAGCGAGCAACTGGCATGCCGTCCGACACCATTCTTGCCGCGGCCGCCATCGCGGGTGTCGACGAGGTCTACCGCGTCGGGGGAGCGCAAGCCGTTGCTGCAATGGCCTACGGGACGGAGTCGATTGCGCCGGTCGACGTGCTCGTTGGCCCCGGCAACGTGTACGTGTCGGTGGCAAAACGACTGGTGGCCGGAGAAGGTCTGGTCGGGGTACCGAGTTCGTTCGCCGGACCAAGCGAAGTCGTGGTGATCGCCGACGCGTCGGTTCCGGCCCACTTCGCCGCGCTCGATGTGGTGCTGCAAGCCGAGCACGGTCCTGACGGCGCCGCCTGGCTCATCACGTGGGACGAAGAGGTGGCCCGTTCGGTGGTGGCTGAGATCACCGAAATCACCGCAGCGTCGCCCCGACGGGCCGATCTCGAAGCCAATTTCGCCCAGCGCGGCTACGTGGCGCTCGTCGACGGCCCGGAGCAGGCAGCGCAGGTGTCGAACCACATTGCGCCCGAGCACCTTGAACTGCTGGTGGAGGACCCCGAGGCCTTGCTTGCGCTGATTCGCAATGCCGGCGCGATCTTCACCGGTCCGTGGACCCCGGCGTCGCTCGGCGACTACGTCGCCGGCCCGTCCCATGTGCTGCCCACATCGGGTACGGCGCGCTTCGCCAGCGCCCTCACCGTGAGCGACTTCCAGAAGCATGTCCACGTGGTCTCGGCCACCGAAGCCGGCCTGCGAGCCGTCAGTCACCACGTGATTGCGCTGGCGGAGGCCGAGGGCCTGCCCGCCCACGCCGACTCCATCAAAGATCGTCTGAGATCGCAATGACACCGATCCCCGTTCGTGACGACCTGAAGGCGCTTGAGGGATACCACTCGCCTCAGGTGAACGTGTCGGTTCGCCTCAACACCAACGAAGCTCCAGGGTCGCCACCGGCGGCGTGGCGCGACGCGCTCGGCGGCCGAGATGTCGCGCGTTGAGTGGCACCGCTATCCCGATCGCGCCGCCACCGAGTTACGCGCCGCGTTGGGCGAGCACCTGGGTGTGCGCCCCGACCAGGTCTTCGCCGCCAATGGATCGAACGAGGTTTTGCAGACCTTGCTGCTTACCTACGCCGGCCACGGACGCACGGTCGCCACCTTCGAGCCCACCTATCAACTGCATGCCCACCTCGCCCGTATCAGCGGCGCGACGGTCGTGGAAGGCGAGCGAGCGGCCGACTTCTCGCTCGACCTCGCCGAGGTACGACGAGTACTGAACGATGCGAAGCCGATCATTACCTTCCTCTGTTCGCCCAACAACCCCACCGGTCTGGTCGAGACCGAATCGACCGTCCGAGAAGTTCTTGCTCAGGTGCCCGGCATCCTTGTGATGGATGAGGCCTACGGCCAGTTCGCGCCGTGGTCGGCTATCGGCCTGATCGATGACGACACACCGTTGGTGGTCACCGGCACGTTCTCCAAGACATGGTCGATGGCCGCGGCGCGGCTTGGCTACCTGGTCGGTCCGAGCTGGCTGGTTGCCGAACTCGACAAGGTGGTCCTGCCCTACCATCTCGATACGGCCAAGCAGATTGCGGGTCGCCTCGCGTTGCGCTTCGTGGATGAGATGAACGACAGGGTCACGTTCATTGTGAGCGAGCGCGAACGCATGGCCGCCCGTATGCGCACCATGCCGCTGATCGTCTGGCCGAGCGGCGCGAACTTCATCCTGTTCCGACCAACCGGTATGCCCGGCAACGAGGTGTGGCAGGGTCTGCTTGATCATGATGTGCTGGTACGGAACTGCTCGTCGTGGGCGCGTCTGGGTGATTGCCTGCGCGTCACCATCGGCACCGCCCACGAGAATGATCTGTTCCTCTCAGCTCTCCAGGAAGTGGTGTCATGAGCCGCAATGCGTCCATCAGTAGAGCCACCAAAGAGACAACGATCAGTTGTGAGTTGGAGATCGATGGCAGCGGCCAGGCCAGCGTGTCCACCGGGCTGCCGTTCTACGACCACATGCTCGATCAACTGGCCCGCCATGGAAACTTCGACCTCACCATCCATGCGGCGGGAGACCTGCAGGTTGACGGTCACCACACCGTGGAAGACGTCGCCATCGTGGTCGGAGAAGCCTTCCGATCGGCGTTGGGCGACAAGCGCGGCGTGCGTCGGTTCGCGAGCGGCATGTTCCCCCTAGATGAGGCACTCGTTGAGGTTGCCCTCGATCTGTCCGGTCGTCCGTTCGCTTCGATCGAGATGCCCTTTGGTGAGGTGTTGCCCCTTGGTGCGCCGCCCTTCAACCCAGAGATGGCCGAGCACTTCTTCATCAGCTTCGCCACGGCCGCGGGAATCACGCTGCACGTCACCCGAAAGACGGGTCGCAATACCCATCACATCATCGAGGCGGCCTTCAAGGGTCTGGCCCGCTGCCTGCGAGACGCCGTGCGCATCGAAGGTGACGCGGTTCCGTCCACCAAGGGTTCGCTGTGAGCCGACCGCACATCGCCGTGCTCGACTACGGCATCGGCAACCTGCGCTCGGCTCAGAAGGCACTGGAGAAGGTGGGCGCTGATGCCCGGCTCACCACGAACGCCGCCGAGGCTGCTGCAGCCGACGCGGTGGTGTTGCCGGGTGTCGGCGCCTTCGGTGCATGCATGGACGCTCTTGAACACGCCGGCCTGGCCGACGTTGCCCGATCATCAGTCGCAAGCGGACGGCCGTTCCTCGGAATCTGCGTCGGGATGCAGATGTTGTTCGATGGCAGCGATGAGCTGCCGGGTCGGGCCGGACTCGGCTTGGTTTCGGGCATGGTGCGTTGGCTGCCCGACACCGTGAAGCGCCCACAAATGCAGTGGAACCGACTTCGTTGCAACAGCAACGAACCCCTTCTGGATGACCTGGGCGATGACCCATGGGTGTACTTCGTGCACAGCCTGCACGGGGTTCCGACCGATCCGTCGGTGGTCGTCGCGACGTGCGAATACGGCGTAGACGTCACCGCCGCCATTCGGCAGGGAAACATCTTCGCCACCCAGTTCCACCCGGAGAAGAGCAGTGTCACTGGCCTTCGCTTGCTGGCCAATTTCGTTCGGAGTGCAGCATGATCGATCTCTATCCGGCCATTGACCTGCGGGCGGGCAAGGTGGTGCGTCTGCACCTGGGCGACTATGACGAGGAGACCATTTACGGTGATGACCCGGCTGCCGTTGCGTCTCAGTTCGCCGACGCGGGGGCTCGCTGGATTCACGTCGTCGACCTCGACGCCGCCCGAACGGGTGAACCGACCAACCGTTCGGTCGTGGGTGCCATCGCCGCGGCCGTTGCCGGTCGTGCGCAGGTACAGACCGGCGGCGGGGTTCGCTCTGAAGCTGCGGCCGCGGCCCTGGCCGACCTCGGGGTAGCCCGCGTCATCCTCGGCACCGCTGCCATGGAAGACCCGACCCTCGTTGCCCGCATCGCGGCCCGTCAACCGGCCGCGGTCGGCCTGGACGGCCGCAGCGGTGAAGTGGCGGTACGGGGCTGGATGAAAGGCGCTGGTGCCACC
Source organism: uncultured Acidimicrobiales bacterium (assembly GCA_963791625.1). Taxonomy (GTDB): domain Bacteria; phylum Actinomycetota; class Acidimicrobiia; order Acidimicrobiales; family Ilumatobacteraceae; genus JANMCE01. The sequence goes on along the minus strand of CAWBTA010000006.1, from coordinate 1,532,328 downwards.
GTGCTTGATGTCTTGCCCCGATTCGAAGACGCAGGCGTGGCAGCGGTCATCATCACCGAAATCACGCGCGACGGAACGCTTGCCGGGCCCGACCTCGACGGTCTTCAAGCTGCACTCGAGCGCACGACGATTCCAGTCATCGCCTCGGGCGGTGTGGGCACTCTGGCCGATGTTGAGGCGCTGGCCGTCATGCGGGCTCACGGCCGAGTGCTCGGCGGTGTCATCACGGGCAAGGCGCTCTACGAGAACCGCTTCACGGTGGCCGAAGCCCTGAAGGTGTTGGCATGAACCGTTTCGGCGTGACCTCATCGGTGCAACCTCTCAAACGGGTCATGGTCCGCACTCCGGCCACCACCGGAGACTGGCTCAAGGCAGGGTGGCGAGTGCCCGACAGCACCGCGCTCCTTCGCCAGCACGAGGGCTTCATCCAACTGCTGCTCGATCTCGGCTGCGAGGTAGAGATCGCACCAGCCGTCGACGGCATGGTCGACGCGGTCTACATGTACGACTCAGCGTTCGTCATCGGCCACGGCGCCATCGTGCTGCACTCGCCCAAACCCAGCCGACAGGGCGAAGGCCCAATGGCTGAAGCATCGCTGACCAGCGCAGGCATTCCCATCGTCGGTCGCCTCACCGGTGACGCCCGCTGCGACGGTGGTGACCTCATGTGGTTCGAAGACGGCACCCTCATCGCCGGCCGCACGTATCGCACCAACGCCGCCGCGCACGAACAGCTGCAGGTGCTGCTGGAGGCCGACGGCCATCGGCTCCTGCGGGCTGACATGCCTCACGACAAAGGCCCCGACGTGTGCCTGCATCTGATGAGTGTGGTTTCGCCGGTTGACACCAACCTGGCCGTCGTGTTCGAACCGCTGTCACCGACACCGCTGATCGAAGCTCTTTTCGAGCGCGACGTGAAGTGGATAAGCGTCGATGCCGACGAGTACGAGCGCATGGGCACCAACGTGCTGGCCGTACGGCCGGGCGTGGTCGTCATGCTTGACGACCTGCCCCGCACTCGCAAGGCGCTTGAGGCAGCGGGCGTCGAAACCCACGTGTACGACGGCAGTCATCTGTCATTGAAGGGCGACGGAGGACCAACGTGTCTTACCCGACCCCTCTGGCGGAGCGCTTCATGAGAGCAGCCCGGATCATTCCATGCCTTGATGTTACGAACGGACGCGTCGTGAAGGGGGTGAACTTCGTCGGACTCAAGGATGCAGGCGACCCCGTCGAACTGGCGGCCCGTTACGACGCGGCAGGGTGCCGATGAGCTGATCTTCCTCGACATCACTGCGTCCTCGGACGGACGCGACACCATGGTTGATGTCGTTCGCCGCACAGCCGAAGAGGTGTTCATCCCGTTGACCGTTGGAGGTGGCATCCGTTCGGTCGACGATGCCCGCCGCATGCTGCGCGCCGGCGCCGACAAGGTCAGTGTGAACACCGCAGCGGTGCAAAGGCCCGATCTCATCGCCGAAATCGCCTCGGTGTTCGGCGCGCAATGCGTGGTCTGCGCCATAGACGCAAAGTCCACTCCCGCGGGCAGCTTTGAGGTCTTCCTGCACGGCGGCCGAACCCCAACCGGTATCGATGCCGTTGCGTGGGCCAAGCAGGCGGTGCAGCTCGGCGCGGGCGAAATCATGTTGACCTCGATGGACCGTGACGGCACCCGGGACGGGTTCGATCTTGCGCTCACCCGGGCCATTGCCGACGCCGTGTCGGTCTCGGTCATTGCGTCCGGCGGTGTCGGCAACCTGCAGCATCTGGTGGAAGGCATCACCGAAGGTCACGCCGACGCGGTACTCGCTGCGTCGATTTTTCACTTTGGCGAATACTCGATTGGTGACGCCAAAGCCGCCCTCGCCGCCGCTGGCATCATCGTGCGGCCGTAGGAGGCTTCTGACCAGTCCCTCTGCCACTGAGGTGCGGTCGCCCATCCTGCGTGTTTCGGGCGGGGTGTTTTTGGTTTGGGTGCATACGGGTTAATGAACAGTCGCGGTTCACAGCCCCAGCGTGACGGGTGAGTTCAGACTGTACGTAAACCCTGATGGACTCAAAGAGAATTGGGCTGCCTCGGTCGAGGCGAGCGAAGCCGTAACACGTGTCGTCGTCGTTGCCCTTACGTCCACCGTTTGGGGCACGTTCTCACGGCCAGACGCCTCTGCGCTACGTGTGAAATCGCTCCGTGTCGGGTGAGACGGGTACCGTTTACGCAATGTCCGACACCGACCCAAAGCTCGCCATCAAGATGTTGAACGACCGTATCTTGGTGCGAATGTCCAAAGACGAGGGGGACCGTCGGTCAACGGGTGGGATTCTCATTCCGGCCACAGCACAGGTGGCTAAACGCCTGGTATGGGCCGAAATCGTTGCACTCGGCCCCAGTGTTCGCGCCGCGTGCCTTGGGTGATCGTGTGCTGTTTTCGGCCGAGGATCGCTATGAAGTCGAGGTGGGTGGCGAAGACCTCATCATGCTGCGCGAACGTGATCTCCACGCCGTGGCCGCCCACAAGGCCGAAGGTTCAACCGGCCTCTACCTGTAGGTCGAACGAAACCAAAGACGGCTCGAACCGAGGCGCGGCCTAGCATGGCGTGATGTCCTCTGGCGCGCGTATCGACGCATCCTCTGAACAGCTTGCCTCGGTGAAGTACGACACAGACGGCTTGGTGCCCGCCATCGTGCAGGCCCACGACACCCGACAAATTCTCATGATGGCGTACATGAATGCCGAGACGTTGCAGCTCACCATGAACGAAGGGCGCACGGTGTTCTGGAGCCGGAGTCGCAAGGAAGTGTGGCGAAAGGGCGACACCAGCGGCGAGGTGCAGTGGGTACGAGAGGCGTACTACGACTGCGACGGTGACACGCTGCTGTTCGTGGTGCAGCAAGACGGCGGGGGCGCCTGCCACACCGGGAACTATTCGTGCTTCTTCCGACCCTTCGGCGCAGGTCAATCGTGAGCCGACTCGCACTCAAGCCAAGCCTCGAAGAGTTCCGATCTCTTGCCGCTCAGCACAGCGTCGTGCCCGTCTGGGCCGAGCTTCTCGCCGATGTGGAGACGCCGGTCTCGGCCTATTTGAAACTGGTGGGGGACAGCCCGGGCTTTTTGCTCGAGTCGGTGGAGCACGGTGAGAGATGGAGTCGCTTCAGTTTTGTGGGTCGCAACCCGAGCGCCACGCTGGTACTTCGCGACGGCGTCATCACCGTCGACGGTGCGCTCCCTGCGTCGGTTCCGCTCGACCAAGGGATGCTGGCCGCGCTTGATGCTCTGCTACTTGAGTATCAGGCTCCCGTGCTGGCCGAGCTTCCGCCCTTGCAGGGTGGTGTCGTCGGCTATCTCGGTTACGACATCGTGCGCGAGGTTGAGCACCTCCCCGACACTCCGCATGATGATCGCCGGTTGCCCGATGCGATCATGAGCGTGATTGGTTCGCTGGTGGCGTTCGACCACTGGCGCCAAAGAGCCTTCGTGATCGAGAGCGTGCCCGTGCTCGGGTTGGACGACCAGGCATTGGCCGACGCCTATGACGCGGCAGGCGAACGGATCCTGGAAACGGTTGCCGATCTTGGTCGACCGTTGCCGTATCGGCCAGTGGCACCACCGCAGCCCGATGACGAGATTCCGCTGGTCACGTCATCGATGCCCAACGGGATGTACCAGGCCGCGGTCCAGGTCGCGAAAGAGCACATCCTGGCCGGCGACATCTTCCAGGTGGTGCTGTCGCAGCGTTACGACATTGATCTGCAGGCCGACCCGTTCGACATGTACCGCGTGTTGCGTCAGGTGAACCCAAGCCCGTACATGTATTTCGTGCGGCACCAAGACATCACCATTGTCGGCTCGTCGCCCGAGCCGATGGTGCGGGTGAACGGGTCCAAGGTCATCTCTCGCCCCATCGCCGGCACCCGCCGTCGTGGGCGCTCCGAAGAGGATGACCGTCGCATGGCCGGCGAGCTGAAGGAAGATCCCAAGGAAGTGTCCGAGCACATCATGCTGGTCGACCTGGCCCGCAACGATGTCGGCCGCATCGCCAAGTTCGGCTCGGTGAAGGTGGATGAGCTGATGACGTTGGAGCGCTACAGCCACGTCATGCACCTCACCAGCGAGGTCAGTGGGGAGCTTCTGCCCAACAAGAGTCCCATCGATGTCTTGCGAGCCACGCTGCCAGCCGGCACGCTGTCGGGTGCGCCTAAGGTGCGGGCGATGGAGATCATCGACGCGCTCGAACCGGTGAAGCGCGGACCGTACGGGGGAGTGGTCGGCTACGTCGATTTCAGCGGCAACGTTGACACCGCCATTGCCATCCGCACCATGTTCGTCGGCCCGAAGGGCGCCTCGCTGCAGGCCGGCGCCGGCGTTGTGGCCGACAGCGATCCCGATCTCGAAAACCTGGAATGCATGAACAAGGCCAAAGCACTCCTTGCCGCCGTCCCGGCGGCCAGACGCATGACTGCTCAGGCCAAGGAGACATCATGAGCGACACCATCACTGCGGTTGGACCGGACGCCCGTTCCTTCCTCCAGGGCCAGTTTTCCCAGGACATGGCCACCGTTGATCGGGACGGTTCAGCGTGGTCGTGGCTGCTGCAACCGACCGGGAAAGTGGCCGCACTCGTGCTGGTGTCGAAGGTGGCCGACGAGACCTACTCGATCGCCGTCGATAGCGGCTTCGGCTCGGTGGTATTGGCGAGGCTCAACCGTTTCAGGCTGCGGGTCAAGGTTGACTTCACTCTGGTTGAGGGCGAAGGAAAGGTGTTCGCCGGTACAGAGTTTGAACGTATCGAGGCGGTCTGGCCGGCGATGGGGAGCGAGTTAGTTGTAGATGAAACCATCCCGAACGCAGCGGGTATCAATGATCGTACCGTGAGCTTCACCAAGGGCTGCTATACCGGTCAGGAACTGGTGGCACGCGTCGACAGTCGCGGCGATCACACGCCGCAGCACCTGCGCCATCTGACATCATCGAACCCCCTCGCAGTCGGTGACGCGCTCACGCTGGATGGCAAACAGGTCGGCACCGTCACCAGCGCTGTGGACGCGGCTGCGCTGGCATGGGTAGCACGCTCGGTCGAGCCGGGCGCAACCGTGCTGGCTGGTAGCGCGTCGGTGCTGGTCACCCGGTAGCGCCGCGGGAACTGGCGAAGCGGACAACGGGTCCGGCCCGTCTGGTTTCTTCAGGAATTCCACAGGGTATGGGCGGTGGTAGCGAATCGGACGACCATGCGGGCGATCGGCGGGCGCAAATGCCGGGGCCGTCGTCGTCAACCCAAAGCATCGGCACTCCGTCGACCACGCGTGCCCCGACGGTAATGGAGGACTTGGCGGAGTTCTTCGCGTTCTCTACCAGGTTGGCGGCTACCTGTCCGAGGCAGTCCCGGTCGGCCTGCACCGTGATGTGCTCGGGCGCATCCACGATGAGTTGTTGAGGACGAGGGGCGACACGCCCTTCGGATGGGTGCCGACCAACTTGCCGCTGGCGTTGCTGCCTGAGCGTCACGCCCAATTCGGCTCCTAGGCCAGTCCGGAGAGAGGCACCCGTTCGCGACCATGGGCGCACTGCTAGCCGTCGTAGCATTCGGGCTAGAATTCGGGCTATGCGAACGGCAACGGTGACGGAAGCAAAGAATTCCCTCTCAGCCTTGGTGACTGAGGTTGACGCGGTTGGCGAGCGTGTCGTGATCACGGTGAATGGGATGCCCGCAGCTGTGCTTCTCGGCGCAGACGACTACGAGGCCTTGATGGAGACCATTGAGTGTCTTTCCGATCCCGGTGTGGCCGACGCAATCCGGTCACATCGGGCCGGTTCAGCTGACATGCAGCCCTGGAAGCGAGAGCGTTGACGCACACTCTTGAAGTGTCTTCCCAGGCCCGTCGGCAGCTCGCTCGACTGCCGGCCAAAACGTATGAGGCGATCGCTACCTTCATGGAAGGACCTCTGCTCGCGAACCCTCAACGCGTCGGTAAGCCATTGATTCACGAATTCGAGGGTTACTGGTCCGCTCGCGTCGGTGTCTTCCGAATCGTTTACGCCATCGACAACGCGGTGCTGGTTGTTGGAGTCGTTGCTATCGGCCATCGAGCGACGATCTACGGTCGCCCGCCGGACTAGATGCGGACGAACACAGCCGCCACCGCACCACTACCTGTTCTGTGCGGCGAAGCTGGCAGTTGAGGCGAATCGGATAACCATGCGGGCGCCGCCGGTGGGAGCTTGTTCGGCGGTGACGGTGGCGTGCATGGCGGCGGTCAGTTCGGCGACGATGGCGAGGCCGAGTCCGCTGGAGTTTTCGGCTCGCACCGGCTGCTGGCTGGTTCGGTAGAGGCGCTCGAACACGTGCGGACGATCGCCCGGCGCAATGCCGGGGCCATCGTCGTCAACCCAAAGCATCGGCACTCCGTCGACCACGCGTGCCCCGACGGTAATGGCCGACTTGGCGTAGTTCTTCGCGTTTTCCACCAGGTTGGCGGCGACCTGTCCGAGGCGGTCCCGGTCGGCCTGCACCGTGATGTGCTCGGGCGCATCCACAATCAGATGCAGACCTACCTCGGCGGCCTCGGCTCCGAAGGCTTCAAGCGTGTCGAGTGCGACGGCAGCGAGATCAACTGGTTGTATCTGAAACGAAAATGATCGGGACTGCAGTTTGGCCAGTTCGAGCAGATCGGCGACCAAGCGTTCCAGTCGACGGGACTCCTTCAGGATGACGCCCGCGGCCCAGGCGGGGTCGGTCGTTGCTCCATCGGAGATTGCCTCCGCGTACCCGCGGATCGAGGTGAGCGGCGTGCGCAGGTCGTGGCTGATCGAGAGCAGGAACTGTTGCTCGACCCCTTTCGAGCGTTCGAGCGAGCTGGCCATGCTGTTCACCGAGCGGACGAGTTGGGCCAGTTCGTCGGTTTCATGATGCAACGGCTCGACGAGCCGGGTCGAAAGCTCGCCCGATGCGATTCGTCGCGCCGCTTCATCGGCCTGGCGGATCGGCAGGGTGAGTCGGCGGCTCAAGGACACGGCCACGAGCGCGCCGAGCAGCACAACCGCGCCGCTGGCGAGGAGGAACCACCGCCACGCCGGTAGAAAGCTGTTGGCAACCTTGCGAACGAGGACAGCTACAACGATGGTGCCGTCGGCGGTCTTGGCCGGGGCCGCGGCCCAGACGAGTTTGCCGGCATGACCCGACAGTCTCTTTCCGGCCAGGAGCGCCGCCGGGTTGAGCGCGAGGGGAGACACACCTTTCGGAGGGGTGCCGACCAATTTGCCGCTGGTGTCCTCGTGAAGAAAGGCCAGGCCGTCGATGCGGAAGATGCGCTGAACCGTGTCGGCAATGCCCGGTCGGTTGGCCAGGTTCGGCTCCACCTTGGCGAAGTTATTGGCGATCTCGATCGACTGCGCCAACGCGGCTCGCTCGGTCGCCCGTCGAGCCGTAACCGCTGACAGCACAAACGTGCCGAGACCGGCGAGGAGCAACGCGGCGATGGCCGTCCCGAGGATGGCAAGGACGAGACGGCGGGTCATCCGAGGCGGTATCCGATGCCCCACACGGTCGCTAGCGGAAGGTCATCGCCCAGCTTCTTGCGGAGCTGGCGCACGTGGACATCGACCGTGCGATCGTCACCAAACCAACCTTCACCCCACACACCATCAAGCAACTGCTGGCGTCCAAGGGCGAGACCGAGGTTGCGGGCCAGGAACGCCAGCAGGTCGAACTCCCGCGTCGCCAAGGCAACGGGTGCTCCAGCAACGGTGACTTCGCGGCGGTTGGTGTCGATGACGATACCGTCGGCAATCTCGACGGTGCTGCTGTCGTTCGGAGCTGGGGGAGTGGCACCGCGGCGAAGGATGGCTTTTACCCGGGCAACGATTTCGCGGGGCGAGAACGGCTTGGTCACATAGTCATCGGCGCCAAGTTCCAGACCGATTATGCGATCAAGCTCACCGTCCCGGGCCGTGAGGAACAGGACGGGGACACTGGTGGTATTGCGAAGTCGGCGGCACACCTCGAGCCCGTCGATGCCGGGCAGACCGATGTCAAGAATGACCAGCGCGGGTTGATGCTGATGGACGAGTTCCAAGCCGCGCTCGCCGTTCGGTGCCTGCAAAACTCGGAAGCCGGCCTGGCGTAAGTACAGGTCGACCAGGTCCGAGATACTCGGATCATCCTCAACGATAACGACGGTTTGCTCAGCCACCGCACAATCGTGTCACGGAGATGTTGGCAATGTGTGAGGACCGGTGGTGCAACCTGGGCTGCTGCGAGACGCTACGGTCAGTGCTTGCGTATGGTCACCTATCTCGATCGAATTCTTGACTCCCACCGATCTGCCGCGGCGACGGACGACCGACGGCTGGCCAATTTGGTCGCTCAGGCGATCCGAATGCCGGAGATCCGTTCGTTTCGCGCGGCGCTGACGCGGGACCCCGGTCTTGCTGTCATCGCAGAGATCAAGCGGCGGTCACCTTCGAAGGGGGACTTGAATGTCGGTCTCGATCCGGTTGAACTGGCCCGCACTTATGAGACGGGTGGGGCGGCCTGTCTGTCGGTCCTTACCGACGAAAACTTCTTCGGCGGCTCGTCGAACGACCTGCAGTTCGCTCGTGCCGCAACCCGTCTGCCGGTGCTCCGCAAGGACTTCACGGTCTCGATCCGCGACGTGTGTGATGCCCGGCTGATGAGCGCCGACTGCATGCTGCTGATTGCCGCGGCGCTCAGCCCCGAAGAACTCATCGAGTTCCATTTGCTGGCCGACGAGGTAGGAATTGAGGTGCTCGTCGAGATCCACGACGAACGCGAACTCGACGCGGCTCTCAGCGCCGGTGCCCGCATGATCGGGGTCAATCAACGTGATCTCGAAACCTTTCAGGTCGACCACGAGCGTGCCCTTCGCATGGTGGGCCTGATCCCCGACGGCGTGGTGAAAGTGGCCGAGTCCGGCGTGCGCGGCGCGGCCGACGCACGCAGCCTGGGCGCGGCTGGCTACAACGCCATTTTGGTGGGCGAGACGCTGGTGACGGCGAGCGATCCTGCGCACGTCATCCGGGATCTTCGCGGCGTGTAGGCAGCCGTCATGTTGCCGATAGCGCTCCTGGCCGACCCCGCCCACGACGAACACTTCGCCCCGCACGGCCACCCCGAACGCGAAGATCGCATTCCCGCCGCACTGGCCGGTCTACGACGCGCCGAGCTGATGGAGGCATGCCAGCCCGAAGCGACACGACCGGCCACCTTCGCTGAGATGTCCCGTGTGCACGATGAGCGCTATCTGCTTGCGCTTGAGCACTTCTGCATGGAGGGCGGCGGGCATATCGACGGTGACACGTTCGCTGATGGCCCTGGCAGTTGGCGAACCGCCATGCTCGCAGCCGGGTCAGGTCTCGTCGCCATTGAGGCGCTCAAGGCGGGCAACGCCGATGTCGCGCTGTGCACGTTCAGGCCGCCGGGGCACCATGCGCTGCCGCACTCGGCCATGGGATTTTGCCTGGTGAACAACGTTGCGGTAGCGGCAGCATCGCTGGTGGCCGAGGGTGAACGGGTCGTCATCATCGACTGGGACGTGCATCACGGCAACGGAACCCAGGCCATCTTCTATAACGACCCCAACGTGCTCTATGTGTCCACGCATGAAGCCGGTGCCTATCCCGGCACCGGTCATCTGCACGAGACCGGCGGTCCGGACGCACCGTTCAGCAACCTCAACCTGGCGCTGCCGAGCGGCGCAACCGGCGACGTGATGGCCGCCTGCTTCGATGAGGTCGTCCTGCCGATTGCCGAACGATTCCGTCCCACCTGGGTTCTGGTGTCGGCCGGCTTTGATGCCCATCGTGACGATCCGCTGGCGGACCTCCGTCTCACCTCCGCCGACTTTGGCGACATGGCCACGAGTGTCATGTCGCTGACGGGGAAGGGCCGCACGCTGTTCATGCTCGAAGGCGGGTACGACCTGCGTGCGCTCGGCGACTCGGTCGGAGCAACTCTGGCCGCGTCGATTGGTGAGTCGTACCGACCCGAAGCGCCGTCATCGGGCGGTCCGGGCCGCTTCGTAATCGACGCAGCACGAGCGCACTGGGAGTTGAGTTAGTCGAGCTGACGCAATGCGGCGGTTGGGATGTCGCGCTGGTGAAGTTCGATCCAGGCGTCGCTCACGGCGCAGTCCGCCGCCGACACCAGTACGGGATCGAGCACGATCGAGGCGATGCGGTCGTGCTGCGTCGCCAGATCGCCCACGCGCTCGACCAGATCGGTGAGCGGGCCAAAATTGACGCCGTGTTCGGACAGGAGACCGCCCAGCCTCGACGAGGCAAGCAGCTCGGTAATGCCTCGACGGGACAGGGGCAGGAGCCGTTGGGGATGGTCGCCCAACGCCGTGCCCGACTGGCCGCCGGGACCAACCGTGAGGACCGGGCCCAGCGCGGGATGCTGCGACACGGTGATGCGTACTTCCATCCCGGGTGTCTGCATGGCCTGCACGACGATAGGGCCGTCGCCACCGACTGCGTCCACCGCGGCGTAGGCGTCGCTCACAGCCGTTGCCGTGCGTAGATCGAGCGCAATACCGGCCTCAACCGATCGCCCAAGCGGCCGGGTGCCGAGGCGCTTGAGCACCACTGGGTAGCCGATCTCGTCCGCGAAGACGACGGCGTCCACAGCCGATGGGGCGGCGCGGGTTGTAGGAATGGCAATACCGGCGGCGGCGAAAATTGGTTTCGCGTCCTCCACGCTCAGCAGACCGTCGCTGGACGCCAGAAGCTGGTCAAGGTCCGCAATCGCTTTCGGGTCGGGTACCGAGGTCGGCGCAGGAGTCTCGGCCTCCTCGCGACGCCACTTTGCGTAGCGCCACAACCGGCCGAGAGCGAGCGCGGCAGGCTCGGGGAAGGCGAATCCGGGCACATTTCCCCCGTCGACGATCGGACCCTCCGGTCGCCCGAGAATGACCGCCACGATGGGCTTTGTCGAGCCCGTCGCCGCACGTTCGATAGCCGGGCCGAGCGAAGCTGCGGCCTGGTATACGGGAGACGCATGGATCACGAGCACGGCGTCGACGGAAGGCTCGGCCAGCGCGGCCGCGATCGCATCGGCAACGTCGTCATCGGCGGTGTCCCATGCCAGGACCCGCCCACCCGATGTCGCCTGCTCCAGCCCGGCCGAGCGTAACGCATTACGGGTCAGGCGGTCCGGACTGGTTGCATTTGCAATGATCGCGGTGCGCGGGCCACCGGGGAGCGGTTGGGAAGCGAGCACGCGGGCGGTGTCGAGAAGGTCCGAGACGCTCGGCACGCGGATGACCCCGGCCTGCAGGTACAGCGCGTCGGTGATGCGATCACCCTCGGATTCCACCGCCACGATCGGACGGGTCAGTGCGACCCGGCGGGCGATGCGGGCAAACTTGCGTGGGTTACCGAACCGTTCGGTATAGATCGCGATCACCGTTGTCTCGGCGTCATCCTCCCAGAACTGCAGAAGGTCGTTGCCCGATACGTCGCTCCGTTCGCCCAGCGACACGAACCAGGACAGGCCGAGTTGCAGGCTGGCCGCCTGTTGCAGCAGTGCGGCGCCGAGAGGGCCGGACTGGAGCGACAGGGCCACATGCCCAGGTCGGGGAGCAGCGGGCGACAGCGATGCCTGCAGCGGAGCTTGGCGGCTGGTTGAAATGATGCCCATGCTGGCCGGACCGACCAGTCGCAGACCGAAGCGACGGGCCTCCGCAACCAAAGCGGTCATCGGGAATGGTGGCGCGCTCGAAGATGACCGCGCCGCGTACCCGGCGGCGGGCGCACGCTCGGATGACGTCTTCCAGCACGTCGTCCGGTACGGCGATAAGAGCCAGGTCGATAGGGCCGTCGATCTCGTCCAGGCTCGCGACGCAGGCTCGGCCGGCGACCTCGCCCCGGCCAGGGTTCACCAGGTACACCTCGCCGGCAAAAGCCGAGGCGAGGACCGATCGGGTGGCAGCGTGACCGACACTGCCCGGTTGATCGGACGCGCCGATGATTGCTATCGAACGGGGAAGCAGGAAGCGGGCCATCGACCGACTGTCAGCCAGTTGCTCCCGATCCTCCACACTGTCGATGTATCCGCTGGTGTCCGAGAGCTCCCACGAGAGTTCGATCAGACCCGACTCGAAATGTCGCTCCACCGGCCACCCGGCGCGAGTGAACACGCCGAGCATGGCCCGGTTGTCGGTCATGGTTTCCGCAGTGAAACGGTTGATGCCGGCGGCCCGAGCCGAAGCGGCAAGGTGTTCGAGCAGCATGGTGGCCAGACCGCGGGAATGATGCTCGTCATCAACCTGGAAGGCCACGTCGGCATCGGCGCGGTCCGGCCACCGGTACCAGCCACCAATCGCGATCAACAACGGCCCGTCAATGGCGACGAGGATGCCACTCTTTTGGAAGTCGGGCCTCGTGAATCGGGTGATGTCGGAGGCTGACAGTTTCGGATGGTGCGAGAAGTAACGGCGATAGTTGCTTTCGGTGGACTGCCGCTCGTGAAACGCCACGATGGCGTCAGTGTCATCAGGTGTTGCAGGGCGGATGTGTACCGTCGCACCGTCGGTAAGAACGACGTCGGCGGACCACGGTTGCATGGCGCCATCATCGCGCTCCCGGCCCGGTCGACGCGACGCTGGCGAAATGATCAACCTCTCGCGGTCCGCTGAACGGTATTGTTCGGCCATGTTCGTGAAAATCTGTGGGATCACGAACGAGGAAGACGCGCTGATGGCCGTCGCCATGGGGGCCGACGCGCTGGGGTTTGTCTTTGCTCCTTCTCCCCGCCAGGTTGTGGCCCGTCGGGTGTACGACATCACCCGCCAACTCCCGCGTGAGATCATGACCGTTGGGGTGTTCCGCAACGACACCCCCGAACGGGTGATCGAACTGGTGCACACGTCCGGTCTGAAGGCAGCGCAACTCCACGGTCACGAGACACCTGAAGTCACGCAACACGTGCGCAGCGCCGTCACCTACGTCATCAAGGCCTTCGCCGCCGGCAGCGACGCGCTGGCCAGTGCCAATGACCACAAGGCCGACTTTCTCCTGATCGACGCGCCCATGCCCGGATCGGGCTCGGTGTTCGACTGGAATCTCATCGATCGCGTTCCGAAGGGTGCGCCGCCCATCCTGCTCGCCGGCGGCCTGCACGCCGACAACGTCGCCACGGCTATCCGCCGAGTGCGTCCGTTCGGCGTCGACGTGTCGTCGGGCGTCGAAGCAACACCTGGTCATAAGGATGCCCGAAAGGTGCGTGCCTTCATTCTGGCGGCCCGGGCCGCCGACGTGGTGGAAGATGCAGACGATGATGCGGGTGAAGGCGATATGTACGACTGGCAGGACGAGTAGCGAAATCGCCTTCGCGCTCGGCGCGTTACACGCATAGTGTGCGGGGCGATGTCACTCATGACCGAACCCACCCCCGACGGCCGCTTCGGTCAGTTTGGCGGGCGCTATGTGCCCGAGACCCTCGTCCCCGCCTGTCAGGAACTGGAAGCTGCGTTCCGCGACGCGTGGGATGACCCGTCGTTCCGTCTTGAGTTGCACAACCTGTTGCGTGACTATGCCGGTCGGCCGTCGCCGCTTACCGAGTGCCACAACCTTTCGGCCGAACTCGGCTGCCGCATCTTGTTCAAGCGTGAAGACCTGAACCACACCGGTAGCCACAAGATCAACAACGTGCTTGGCCAGGCGCTGCTCGCCAAGCGCATGGGCAAGAAGCGTCTCGTGGCCGAAACCGGCGCCGGCCAGCACGGTGTGGCGTCAGCCACTGCCGCCGCGCTGATGGGCATGACGTGCAAGGTCTACATGGGTGCAGTCGACGTGGAACGGCAGGCGCAAAATGTGTTTCGCATGAAGCTGCTCGGCGCCGAGGTCGAAGCGGTCTACTCCGGTAGCCGCACCCTGAAAGATGCGGTCAACGAGGCCATGCGTGACTGGGTGGCTACCGTCGAGTCCACCCACTACTGCATTGGTTCGGCCATGGGTCCGCACCCATATCCGTGGATGGTGCGCGAGTTCCACCGCGTGATCGGCACCGAAGCTCGTGAGCAATGCCAAGCGCTGCTCGGTCGTATGCCCGATGTGGTCACGGCGTGCGTGGGCGGCGGGTCGAACGCCATCGGGTTGTTCAGCGGCTTTGTCGATACCGACGCGCAACTCGTTGGTGTGGAACCCGACGGGGGAGCCGCTATCCGTCGAGGTGTGCCCGGGGTGGTGCACGGCATGAAGAGCTATCTCATGCAGGATGAGGCAGGGCAGGTGTTGGAGGCGCACAGCATTTCGGCCGGCCTCGACTACCCGGGTGTCGGCCCCGAGCACAGCCACCTTTCGGCCATTGGTCGGGCCCAGTACGAAGCCGTGACCGACGCCGAGGTAATCGAGGCGTTCAAGCTGTGCTGCCGCACCGAAGGCATCATTCCTGCCCTTGAACCGGCCCACGCGTTGGCCTGGGTTATGCAGGCCAAGGGTCGCCTCAAAGGCAAGACCGTGCTCATCAACATGTCGGGTCGCGGGGATAAAGATGTCAGCCAGATGATGGGTATTCTCCACCTGTGACGATTCATCTCGAGACCTCGCTCCTCACCAAACGAGCAGCGGGACGCAAGCTGCTCGTGCCCTACATCACGGGTGGATTCCCCGGTTGGGAGCGCGCCATTGAGGCTGCAGCGCAAGCCGGCGCCGACGCCGTCGAGATCGGGCTGCCCTTTTCCGACCCGGTCATGGATGGTCCCGTCATTCAGGAAGCCAGCCAGAAGGCGCTTGACGCCGGGGCCACACCGGTTGCGATTCTGCAGGCCGTCGCCGGTCTCGACATCGACATTCCGCTCGCGGTCATGTGTTACTACAACACCGTGTTCCGGATGGGTCACGAACGCTTTGCCGCCACGCTGGCATCGTCGGGCATCTCGGCCGCTATCGTGCCCGACCTCCCGTTGGAGGAGAGCGGTGAATGGTGTGCCGCGGCTGATGCCGCGGGAGTGGAAACGGTCATGCTTGCGGCACCCACCGCGCCCGATGCGCGTCTTCCACTGATCTGCGCTCGCGCTCGCGGCTTCGTGTACGCCGTTGGCTTGTTGGGTGTGACGGGCGAGCGGGCCGCATTGGCCGACAGCGCCCTCACCATGGCCCGCCGGTTGAAGGCCGTCACCGACAAGCCGGTGTTGGTCGGTGTCGGCGTGTCCGACGCGAAGCAGGCCTTTGAGGCCTCCCAGGTAGCAGACGGCGTCATCATGGGTGCCTCGGTCATGCGCCGCATGCTCGACGGCGGCCCCGACGCGGTCGGCGACTTCGTCAGCGAAGTCCGCGCCGCGCTCGATTAAGTTCTGACCATGCTCAGCCCCGGAGACAAAGCCCCCGCCGTTGCGTTGACCGATCAGCACGGCAACACCGTCAAGCTGGGCGACTACAAGGGTCGCAACGTGCTGGTGTTCTTTTACCCGAAAGCGTCCACGCCTGGCTGCACCCAGCAGGCGTGCTTCCTGCGGGACCTCGCCGGTCAGGTAGGTGACACCGCAATC
The DNA here is from genome assembly GCA_963791625.1 of uncultured Acidimicrobiales bacterium. Classification (GTDB taxonomy): domain Bacteria; phylum Actinomycetota; class Acidimicrobiia; order Acidimicrobiales; family Ilumatobacteraceae; genus JANMCE01. The sequence goes on along the minus strand of CAWBTA010000006.1, from coordinate 1,516,826 downwards.
ATCGGTATCAGCACCGATAAGCCGGCAGCGCAGAAGAGGTTCGACGAGAAGAATTCGCTCGGCTATCCGCTGCTGGCCGACACCGAGCACGAGGTCGCGATTGCGTTCGATGTGTGGAAGGAGAAGTCGATGTACGGGCGTCAGTACATGGGAATTGAACGGTCGGCGTTCCTGATCGACGGCAAGGGCAAAGTCACTCATGCCTGGTACAAGATCTCGCCGAAAGATACCCCCGTTCGCCTGCTGGAAGCACTCGCCGCGTGAGTACCGCGTTGCCGAGTCCGGAACAGTTTCTGCCCCACCGAGCACCGTTCCTCTTCATCGACTCACTCACCTTCGTTGACCCCGGCGTGTCGGCGAAAGGCCTGTGGCATCTCACGGGTGATGAGTGGTTTTTCCCCGGCCACTTCCCCGGGCGGCCGACCTTGCCCGGCGTATTGATGTGCGAAGCCATCGCGCAGATGGGCGGTATCGCAGTGCTCAGCAGCTCCGAGTACGACGGCAAGCTCGCGTTGTTCGGCGGGCTGGACGGCGCGCGTTTCCGCCGTCAGGTCGTGCCGGGCGACACGTTGGAACTCGAAGCCGAAATCCACCGCATGTCGGGCCGTGGCGGCAAGGGTGCCGGACGCGCCATTCTCAACGGCAAAGTCGCCTGTGAATGCGACCTGATGCTGGTGCTGGTCGATGCCTGATCTCGAAGATCTCGACGACGAGTTCGAAGACTTCGAACTCGACGTCGCCCACGAAGTAGAACCGACAACCGAAGCGGTCGACGTCATCGGCACGCCCATTGGCGACCTGATCGCATCGTGCCGCGGCGGGCTGCTCACGGGCATTACCTGGCGCTACGACAAGCCAGCGGAACCACTCGGGTCGGCAACGGTGCTCGATGACGTGGCCGACCAGCTTTCGGCCTACTGGAGCGGTGATTTCGATGACTTCGACCTGCCGCTTGACTGGTCACTCGTCAGCGGTTTCGCCGCCGACGTGTTACGCGCAACCATCGCCGTGCCCTATGGCCGCACGTCCACCTACGGCGCCATAGCCGACGCCATCGGACGTTCGGGTGAAGCAAGGGCGGTTGGTGGCGCGCTGCGTGACAATCCATGGGTCATCGTGGTGCCGTGCCACCGCATCGTGTCGGCCGACGGCTCCCTCACCGGCTACGGGGGCGGCCCCTCCACCGGCGGACACCTCGACATCAAGCAGCTGCTGCTCGATCACGAGAGCCAACGCTTCGAACCCCGCCTGTTCTGAGGTGTGGATAGTGATTCTGATGTCGCCCTACAACACCAGAATCACAAAGCTCACTTCGGAAAGCGGATGCGGCCGGACGGCGTGAGCGCGACGCCTTCGGCTTTGAGACGGCGGGCGTGTTCGACTTCGTGGTCGGGGATGAGGCGGCCGCTGGCGTTGACTACGCGCCACCACGGGAGGGTGCCGCCCGAGCGGGCCAGCAACGTGCCGACCGCACGCGCTGCGCCCGGGAATCCGGCTTCGAGAGCGATCTCGCCGTAGGTCATCACCGTCCCTTTCGGGATGGCCCTGATGACCTTTTCGACGTCGGTGGAGAACTGGTCAGGCGGGCGGGGGGCCGAAGATGATCGAGCCATTGTGGCCACCAAAGCCCAAGCTGTTCGACATGGCCGGGCCCGGTTCCCATGGGCGTGGTTCGCCGATAACGAGATCGATATTCATGGACGGATCGAGCGCGGTGGTGCCAGCCGTTGGCGGAATGAGGCGCTTCTCGATTGACATGATGACGGCCACCGCTTCGAGCGCGCCGGCCGCACCGAGGGCATGACCGGTGACGCCCTTGGTGGACGTAACCGGCGGTCCAGATGGGCCGAACAGCTTCTGGATGGCCTCGGCCTCGGCTGCGTCGTTGAGGGGCGTCGATGTGCCGTGAGCGTTGATCTGTTTGATGTCGCTCGGCTGCAGCCCGGCTTCTTCGAGGGCCAGCTCCATGCACGCAATGGCACCGACACCACCCGGTGATGGTGCGGTGATGTGGTGCGCATCAGCATTGGACGCGCCACCCAACACTTCTGCGTAGATGGTGGCGCCGCGGGCAACGGCAACGTCGAGGGCTTCGAGGATGAGAACGGCGCCGCCTTCGCCCATCACGAAGCCATCACGGTTTTCGGAGAACGGCATCGACACACCTGTGGACGACAGTGCGGTCATGTTCTGGAAGCCGGCCATGGCGGTGGGGGAGCCAGCGGCTTCGCTGCCACCGGTGACGACGGCATCGCAGCGACCCCAGGCAATCTGACGAAACGCATCACCGATGGCGTGAGTCGACGCGGCACACGCGGTGGTGACCGTTTGGCACGGCCCGCGCAGGTTGTACTTCATGGAGATGGCCGCGCCGGCAGCGTTCGGCATCATCATGGGCACGATGAAGGGAGACACCCGACGATCGCCCTTTTCGAGCCGCACCTGCACCTGCTCTTCTAGGGTATGGATACCGCCGACGCCCGTGCCGAAGATGACGCCGAAGCGACCGGGGTCGACACCGCTCTCACCGGCCATGGCGAAGGCTTCTTCCGCTGCGCCAAGCGCAAACTGCTGAAAGAGGTCGGCTCGGCGAGCTTCCTTAGGGTTCTCAAAGTACGGCAACGGATCCCACGGGTCGATGCCCGCTTTGGTGCCACCGGTGAGGTTCGGGCCGAGCAGACCGGCCCAAAAGGCGTCCCTGCCCGACCCGCATGGAGCAATGACGCCGTAGCCGGTGACTACAACTCTTCGGCTAAGACGCCCAGCCATTAGAGCTTGTTGACCACGAGGTCGTAGGCCTGCTGCACGGTACCGATGCCTTCAAGCTCCTCCTCGGGAACCGAAACGCCGAACTCTTCTTCGAGGGCCATGACGAGCTCGACCAGGTCGAGGCTGTCGGCATCAAGATCGTCGGCGAACTTGGCGGTGGGAACGATCTTTGACTCGTCAACCGACAGCACGTCGACGGCACACTTCTTGAAACGGGCGAACATGGCTTCATCCACGGTAATAACTCCTAGTTGGGGAACGATGAGAATGTATCGGAAGGCTTCACGACGGACGGTAACCATCGCAAGAACACGGATGTCACGCTAGTGACCCATGCCGAGGCCGCCATCCACAGGGATGACGGCTCCGGTGATGTAGGCAGCATCAGGACTGGCCAAGAAGGCTACTGCGCCGGCGATTTCATCTGCGGTCGCCACTCGCTTCAGCGGCACCTGCTCGGTCATGGCGGCGATTACTTTTTCGTCGAGCGCCGCCGTCATGTCGGTGGCGACCGGACCCGGCGCGACGACGTTGACGGTGATGCTGCGGCTGCCGAGCTCGCGAGCCATGGAGCGGGCCATGCCGATGAGTCCGGCCTTTGATGCCGCGTAGTTGACCTGGCCGGCCGAGCCGAGCATGCCGACGACGGAAGACATGAAAATGACCCGTCCGCGGCGCATCTTCAGCATGCCTTGCGCGGCGCGCTTGGCTACCCGGAAGGCGCCGGTGAGGTTGGCGTTGATGACGCCGGCGAAGTCATCCTCACTCATGCGCAGTAGCAGCTTGTCGTTGGTGATGCCGGCGTTGGCCACGAGTATCTCGACCGGACCGTACTGCTCTTCTACGGTCGCGAATGCTCGATCGACTGAGGCCTGATCGGTGACGTCGCACTGCACGGCGAGGAAGCCGTCGGGCGGGGGAGACGAGTTGTAGGTGACGGCCACCTGGTCGCCCTCTTTGGCAAAGCGCTGAGCACACGCGAGTCCAATGCCCTTTGATCCGCCCGTGATCAACACGACCCGACCGGTCACGTGGTGCCCCAGCGAAGCAATGCCGACGCAGCGGTCATGCCCGCGCCGAAACCGACGAGGAGCACGAGGTCGCCGTCTTTCACCCGGCCGTTGTCGATGGCGTGTACCAGCGCGAGGGGAATGGAAGCAGCGGAGGTATTGCCCGTTTCCTGCAGCACGATGGCAGTGCGCTCGGCGGGGATACCCAATCGGCTGATGGCCGCCTCAATGATGCGCGAGTTGGCCTGGTGGGGCACGACCAACGCAATCTCATCGGCCGTGACACCGGCGGCCTTGAGCGTCTTTTCGCCGGAGTCGACCATGATACGAACGGCGCGGCGGAAGACATCTTTGCCGTCCATGATCAGTTTTTCGCCGTGATTGGCGTACAGGTTGTGGCGGGCGGCGCCGACCGAGTCGATATCCCAGCTCAGCAGCTGCCCGGGCCCTTCGGTGGCTTCGAGCACGACTGCGCCGGAGCCGTCGCCGAAAAGGATGGCGGTGCCGCGGTCGGTTTTGTCGGTGATGCGGCTTAGTGTGTCGGTACCGATCACCAGCGCGCGTCGCATGCCAGCGGCGATCATGCCATGTGCGGTGATGAGCGCATAGACAAAGCCGGAACAGGCAGCGTTCACGTCGAACGCGCCGCACGTAAGGCCGAGTTCGTCCTGCACGCTGCAGGCCGTGGCCGGCACCTGCTGGTCAGGCGTAGTAGTCGCAAGTACAACCATCTCGATGGTGGATCGGTCGAGGCCCGACATTTCGAGCGCCTTGGACGCAGCCTCGACGGACAGTGACATGGTGGTACCACCCCAGTGGCGACGCTCGATGCCGGTGCGCTCGCGAATCCACGCGTCGTTGGTCTCAAGGCCGCTGGCTTCGAGGTCGTCGTTGGTGATCACGGTGGGCGGCAGTGCCGAACCCCAACCGACGATGCGGGCACCGGGGGTTCCGGGGGGTACGGCGGGCATCAGATTGTCCTCAGCCAGGCCATGGGCTGGCGAACGGTGACCCGCTCGCCTTCTAGACCTATGTAGGCCTGAAAGATGCCAGTGAAGGATGAACGCACTTCCTGTCCGTTCACATGACCAATCACGTGACCAACCTCAATTCGAGAACCATCGACCAAACCTCCGGAAGGGGTGAAAACGCCGGCCGCAGGGCTGACGACGAGCCGCTCGGTAGCAAACAGATGCTCGCCTTCAATGCTGGCACCGGCCAGTGGTATGCCGGCCGATACGAACTCGATCAGCTTGTCGAGTTCATCGGGCGTTGCGACCGATATGGTGCGGGCCGAATCAAGTGTGCGCTTGGCCATACCGCTGAGCACGCCACCAGGACCGAGCTCGATGAAGTCAGTGACGCCTGCTTCTTCCAACGTAAGTAGGCAATGCTTCCAGCGAACCGGAGACGAGAGCTGGGCCGACAACAGGCTGGCCCAATCGCTGCCTTGGTCGTGGGCGATGGCATCCACGTTGGACACCACCGGAACCTCGGTGTCGCGCGGGTTCGCCTCGGCAATGGCTTTACGAAGTCGATCGCGGGCGGGCGCCATAAACGGCGTGTGGAACGCGCCCGAAACGGGAAGCGGCATGACCTTCTTGGCCCCGAGTTCCTTGGCGTGGGCGGCGGCCGCGGCGACGCCTTCGGGCGAGCCGGCAATCACCACCTGGCCAGGGGCGTTGAAGTTGGCGACCCACACATCGGAGTCGGCCCGACGGCAGGCCACTTCGACCAGATCGTCATCGAGCCCCAACACAGCGGCCATCGTGCCCGGGTTCTCTGCACCGGCGATGTGCATGGCGTCGGCCCGCTCGCAGACCAGTCGCACCCCGTCTTCGAACGACAGCGCGCCAGTAGCGGTGAGCGCGGTGTACTCGCCAAGGCTGTGACCGCCGCAATACGCCGGTTCAAGACCGAGACGCTCGACCGCATCGAGCACCATCAGGCTGGAAACGAACGTGGTGAGCTGGGCGTTGCGCGTGTCTTTCAGTTCGTCAGCGTCAGCATCGAGAAGCAGGCGTGCGACATCACGGTCGGCAACAGCACTTGCCTCATCGACAAGTTCCCAACTCTCGTGATCGACCCACGGTCGTCCCATGCCCGGACGTTGTGAACCTTGTCCTGGGAAGGTAAAAGCAAGCATTGCGGCAGCGGCCTCCTATGACCTCAAACCCTAGGTTAGGCGGATTTGATGTGCCGAACGAGCTACCGCCCGGTAGTGTGAGCAGCCGTCACGCCCCAGTGGCCCAATTGGCAGAGGCAGCGGATTCAAACCCCGCACGGTGTGGGTTCGAGTCCCACCTGGGGCACCATTAACAGCGACGTGTCGCTACTCGAACCTTTCGTGTCGAGGTTTCTGTTCGACCCACAACTTCGCGGGTCCGGCGAGCAGGGTGGTGAAAAAGGGTTGCATCGGCGGCCGGTAGGTCGGCAATCGCGCGATAGGGCCCATCCATTCGCGCATTGGACAAAAATCGGGCGATCCAGCGGGCGAAAGAGGCGTTATGCGCGAATGGATAGTCGTAACGCGCGGATGACGGTGTGTGTGGTGCGGTCAGACGGCGAGAAGATCGACGGTCCGATAGCCAGACCGTCCGCGGACGCGCGAATCCTGGCGCACCAGAAACTGCTAGGGCTCGGGGCCGACGAAGCGGTGGTCGATGATGACTTCGCTTCCGATCGGCACGAAGCCCATCGCTAAGAACGCTCGCACGGAGCGGGCGTTGCCGGGGGAGATTGCAGCAAAGAGTGGCTCTCCGGCTGGCGTGAGCTTGAGGGCTTCGCCGATAAGGGCCCGGCCCGTGCCGAGATTCTCCGTGCCGGCAGCGACTTCAATCGACATCTCCGGTCGCCCGGCCAGGCCGTTCACGACCGCGGCTTGCTCGGGTCGTATCGACGGCGTGAAGCTCGCCTGCCCGTCCGCCGGCGGGAACTCTCCCGGGCAGCAAACAAAAAGATCGACAGCAGCGGGTGGTCGTCGGCCACAGCCAAATGTTGGCACGCCTACACTTTCCAACCATGCGGTTTTTGGTGGAGCGGAAGTTGAAGTCAAACGGGTTGCAGCTGAAGCGGCTGCGGCAGGAGTTGGCGGCGTTGGAGGAGCAGCGGCTGCAGATGACGGACGAGGCCGATGATCACCGGTTGCGGGCCATCATGTCTGACTCACCTTTCGACGCTCGCGAAGCAAAGGATTCGGGTCGCCACGCTGACGCGTTCACTCGGCGTCGGGCCGATATCGTGTCGGAAATTGCCAGGTTGGAAACCCGGCAGGACCAACTTCTTGACGAGCTTTCGGGCACATAGGGCCATTTCGGGCCACGAATCGCGCCGAGGGATGAAAGAATGCCCCGGTGCCTACACGAGTTGTGATTGCGGAAGATGAAGCCATCATCCGTTTGGATCTGCGGGAAACCCTCGAAGAAGAGGGGTACGTCGTCGTCGGCGAATGTGGCCGCGGTGATCAGGCGGTCGAGCTCGTCCGCTCGCTCAAGCCCGATCTGGCCATTCTCGACGTCAAAATGCCCGGTATCGACGGCATCGAGGCGGCTCGGCTCATCAATGCCGAGAAGATCTGCGGCATCTTGGTGCTGACCGCGTTCAGCCAGCGCGAGTTCGTCGAGCGGGCCCGAGACGCTGGCGCGCTCGCGTATCTTGTGAAGCCGTACCAGAAGAGCGATCTGATCCCGGCCATGGAACTGGCTATCGGTCGTTTCCGGGAAATGCAGGCCCTCGCCAGCGACGTGGCCAGCCTCGAAGACCAGCTCGCCACTCGCAAGCTGGTTGATCGGGCCAAGGGAATCCTGATGGACGGCAGCGGGATGAAAGAAGCCGAAGCGTTCGCCTTCATCCAGAAAAAGGCCATGAGCGAGCGCACCCGCATGAAGGACGTCGCTGATCGAATTATCTCGGGTGATCTGACGCCGTAGTCTCTCAGCCGTGGCCCGGCTGATGATTCTCGATGGCAATTCGCTCACCTACCGAGCGTTCTTCGCGCTCCCGACCGACATGGCGACGGCCTCGGGGCAGGTCACCAACGCGGTGTTCGGGTTCACCTCGATGCTCATCAACCTGATGAAGGATCACCAGCCCGATCGCATCGTGGTCACCTTCGATCGGCCCGAGCCGACGTTTCGACACGAGGCGCTGTCGACGTACAAGGCACAACGGGAAGCCACGCCCGACATCTTGCGGCAGCAGATGGGGCTCGTGCGCGAGGTCGTGACCGCGCTCGGCATGACCCAGCTTGAGCTCATCGGTTGGGAAGCGGACGACATCATCGCCACGGTCGCCGAACAGGGCAAGGCCCGCGGCGACGACGTGATCATCGTGACCGGTGATCGCGACAGTTATCAGCTGGTCGATGACCCCCACGTGAAGGTGCTCTATAACAAGCGGGGAGTCTCGGACTACGCGTTCTACGACGAGGCCGGCATCCTCGAACGGACCGGCGTCACGCCTGCGCTTTATCCGCAATACGCGGCCATGCGCGGCGACACCAGCGACAACCTGCCCGGAGTTCCCGGGGTGGGGGAGAAGACCGCGGCCAAGCTGCTGCTCACCTACGGCAGCCTTGACGGCATCTTCGAAAACGTCGACAAGCAGACACCGAAGTTGAAGTCGTCGCTGATTGAGAACGAAGCAATCGTGCGGAAGAACTTCGAGCTCATGGTGCTGCGTCGCGATGCGCCGATCGAATTCGATATCGATGAGTTGGTGCTGCACCCGAATCTGGCCGAAGTGAAGAAACTGTTCGACTTCCTTGAGTTCCGTACGCTATTCGATCGTCTTCTCGCGGTGCTGCAACCAGCGAGTGGAGGCGCGGCGGCATACGAGGGCGCGGTGTCGTCGGGCAACGTGGTGGATGCCGAAGTGACTCGCTGCGAGAAGCCTGCTGATTCGGTGGCAGCTCTTTCTGGTTTGACCGTCCTCGACATGGCCGGGTCGTGGGCTGGTGAAGCAGGCCGTACAGCTCTTCTCGGTCTGGCCGTCGTCACCGATGGCGAGTCGGGAGCAGTGGCGTGGATTCCGGTTGAGCATTTGGCCGATACGCAGGTGCAAGCTGCGCTCCTTGACGGTCGTCCGATGCGGATGCACGAAGCCAAGCCGCTGCTGCGCTCACTGACGGGATTGGGGCTTGACGTCACGTCGCTCTCCGTCGACACCGCCATTGCTTCCTACCTCCTGGATCCGGCCGAAAAGAACTACGACGTCGCCGCGCTTGCTGCTGAAGTACACCGGTGACACGTTGGCGACCGACGGTGCACCCAGCGGTCAGCTCGACCTTGACGGCACGGCTGCCGACGAGGCCCAAGTGGCGGCCCGGGCCGCGTTGGGTGTGGCTCGCCTGGCACCGAAGTTGGAGGCGGCGCTCGACGCACAGGGCATGCGCAAGCTGTATGACGAGATCGAGAATCCGCTGGTGCGAGTGCTAGCTCGTATGGAGGACATCGGCGTAGGTGTTGACCTTGACGAACTGAAAGCGCTCAACACCCACCTCACCAACGAGGCCCGTCGCCTGCAGCAGGAGTGCTACAAAGCGGCGGGCAAGGAGATCAATCTCAACTCGCCTACGCAGCTGCGGGTCTTGCTCTATGAAGAGAAGCAACTCGTTCCCGGCAAGAAGACCAAGACCGGCTACAGCACCGATGCCCAGACGTTGGAGAAGTTGGCCGAGGAGTGGCCGGCGTTCATCGAGCCGCTCATGCAATACCGCGAAATCGACAAGCTGCGCGGCACCTACGGTGAGGGTTTGTTGAATGAAGTTGGTCCAGATCATCGCATCCACGCCACGTTCAATCAGACCGTCGCTCGCACCGGTCGTTTGTCTTCCGATCAGCCGAACCTCCACAACATTCCCGTCCGTTCCGAGGAGGGTCGGGCGTTCCGTAAGGCGTTCGTTGCCCCGCCCGGGCACACTCTGCTGATTGCCGACTACAACCAGATTGAGCTTCGTTGTATCGCCCATCTGGCCGAGGACCCAGGCCTGATCGAAGCCTTCACCAGTGGTCAAGACATTCATACAGCTACTGCTTCACGGGTGTTCGGCGTGGCTCCGGAGGATGTCACCTTGCCGATGCGTTCGAAGGCGAAGATGGTGTCGTACGGCCTCGCCTACGGCATGGAAGCCTTCGGTCTTGCCCAGCGTTTGAACATCGGGCGCAAGGAAGCATCCGAGATCCTCGACGCCTACTTCGTGGCCTTTCCCGCGGTGCGCGCCTACATGGATGCGACCGTGCAGGAGGCCCGCAGCCGTGGCTACACCGAGACGCTTTTCGGTCGCCGTCGGCCCATCCCCGAGCTGTCGAGCCCCAACTTCCAGATCCGCCAAGCCGGCGAACGTCAGGCGATGAACGCTGGCATCCAGGGCCTCGCGGCGGACATTTTCAAGGTCGCGCTCATCCGCCTTGACGAGGCGCTCGACCAGGCGTCGTTCGATGCACGGTTGATTTTGCAAGTGCACGACGAAGTTGTGGTCGAAGTGGCCGAAGGTGATGAAGACGACGTGAAGGAACTTACCCTCGGCGTGCTGCACAACGCCGCTGAGCTGCGCGTACCTCTCGAAGTCAACGTGTCGATGGGCCACAGCTGGTCAGCCGCCAAGGGCTGAGCAGCTCCTGTCGATACGTTTGCTGCCGGAGCCGGTGCGAGCCACCAGGGTTCTTCTGACATAGCTCACAGGCAACCTGCCAGCGTATGAATATGCCAGGAGCGACGCGGACTTCTGGAGCCACGATTCAGGGCTGATCGGACGATAGAGTCTTTGCGTGGCGACCGTCGTCGTTCCTGTGGGTGTCGACCCTCTTTCTGAGCCTCGACCGTGTGCAAAGACGGGTGTGCTCACATCCGATGTTCTCGTGCTGACGGCAACTCGCACCCCAAGCTGGATCTGGCTGCTTCTCGTCTTCGGGTATGGCCGTATCCGATCGCGGTCTACTTCCCTTGGGCTGGCGACGGTAAACGAGATAGCCAATATGTGTGGGGCATCACTTCGCCCCGACGATCAGACTGCAACCATTTCGCGTATAGATCCGACCTTTGCCGGTGATGCCGAACATCGAGGGGCAGTGTTCGTCCAAGCGTGAATCTACGCGCGTCCGGTGCTCAGTGGCCATGGCTGACAGCGCGGCGCTCACGACGGCGAGAATGGTCGAGATGAGGAACAACGGGGCCACTCGACTGGTGTCGTCGGCGCTTCCTCGACGAAGTGCGTCTTGCATCGGCCGAAGAAGGAAGAACCCAAAGAGCGTCACCAACGAAATGGCCAGCGCGGTTGCTGACAGCCGTTGCCCCGCCCGCAACGATGAGCAGCCCCGCAGCGATTCGAATGATGTGAAGTCGGCGACGACGGCCAACTGCGGCCGTGACCAGTTCGCGGTGAGCATCGTCGTCAATGCTGAACTCACGTCGTGAAGCTAGCGTGCGCGCATCATCGAGCGGTCGCGGGTCTTCAGCGTCGCTGGCCTATGGTCAGCACGCAACGACGGTGTTGCTGTTACGTGGTGATGCGGAAAAGTTCGATGAGGAGATCGTCGCCGTTGACCGTGCCTTTGCCGCTGGCGACGGCGTCATGCAGCCAGGCGAGTCGCTCGGATGCGGTTTCAAAGATCACGTCTTCGCTCACGCCGATTGCCGTTTCAACGTCATGAAGGGTTCGTGCTCTACCTCGGGTGCGCCCATGGCTTCCTACGTTACGTGGCCGTGTGGTCCTCGATAGGCCCACACGGCGTAGAGCGGGTCACCCCAGTGGTTGGCGGGTGTTCGTTGCTGGGCGATGGGAGCGTCCCATCCGACGGCGCGACGGAAGTACTCGGCCACGACGGTCATGTGCATCTCGTCGTCGGTTCCTAGCCAACCGCGGATCGCTTTGGTGGGAAAGCAGCGGTTGCTGAATGTGCAGATGAAGACGCCGCCCGGTTGTACGACTCGGGCTATTTCGTTGAACACTTCGATCGGTTGCGTGAGATAGTCGACCGACACGCAACACACGGCCGCTGAGAACGCGGCATCGGCGAAGGGCAGCGGTGGCACGGGCGAGTTGTTGAGGTCGAGACAAACGCACTCGTCGGCCATCGTGTTCGCGGCAAGTTCTGCTGCATTCATCCCAAGAACCGTCAGCGATGCCGGTTTGCGCGGGAAGTGCGAAATCCACGACGACATGAGATCGAGGACCGGTCCGGAGTCTGGCCCGCACAGACCGAGTTCCTCATAGAGCACTCCGACGGCCGCAATGGCGCCGTCATCGATATGCGTCACTATCCGGGGGTAGTCGTAGAACCGATCATCTGGCGTTGGGTCAGTTCGATCGAAGAAGCCATCCGGAAACCCCTGATACGCATCACGCACGCGGGTGACGGTACTGCGCCGATTCAGTTTCGGCAGAGGTGGGCGGGCGCCGAAAAGTCACAAAGAGGCGGAACGGAAGGAAGTACCCGGGCTGCGAGGTGCTCGGGCGGGCAGAGGTGTTTACACTCGTTTGGCCGACCCATCATGGCGTCGGAGAAGGAGCGCAATCGATGCCGAGACTTCGACAGGTGAGCCGGGCTGAAGTGGAGTCGCCCGTGGTGCTCCAGATGTACAACATGCTGTTCGGTGTTTCAGCGAAGTCGAACGCCTGGTGCTCGCCTACACGGACTACCTCGTCTACGACTATGGCCGCGTCCCTGACGCGGTGTTCGATGCGCTCAAGCAACACCTGTCGGATGAGGAACTGCTCGAGCTCACCTACATCACGTCGCTCTATCTCCAACACGCCGTGATGTCACGGGCGCTGCGCACTGAGTTCGACGACATCGATGAGCGCGTGGTGGAAATCGCTGCGCCAGAAGGTGGCGATGCTCAACTTCGGATCAGTATTGAGGACGACCGTTCGTAGTCGAAGGTGAGAGGATGACCACCATGTTGGCCAAGCTTCGCAAGCGGCAGGAATGGGCCTTTGCCAAGGCGCTTTGGGCCACGTCGCCCCGCCATGCGTTCGCCTGGTGGGCGCTTCTTTTGCTGAGAGGCGCCCTCACTGCCGTGATCTCGATCGCGGTCGGCTGGCTGGTCAGCTCGGTCACTCGTGGCGTGTCGCTGACCGCGCCGCTCATCCTCACGGGGATCGCATTCACGCTGCTGCTGGTGCTGCAACCTCTGCACCAGGTCATTGGTGCCAATCTTGGCAGTCGGCTCTCGGCCTACCTCTACGACAAGCTGATGACAGCCACCATCTCGCCACCCGGCATCGGACACTTGGAACGACCCGAACTGATGAACGACTTGTCGATGGCGAGGGATTTCGACCTCGGAATGATGGGACCACCGCTCGACATTTCGATGGACTTCATCGCCGGCGGCCTGCTCGATCTGGTCATCGGCGTTGCCGCCGGCATTGTGCTTGGGTTCTGGGCGTGGTGGGCGCCCATCGTGCTGCTGATTGCCTGGACCGCCACTCACTACCTGCTTCGCGAGAGCGGTGTGTGGAAGGACCGCAACAACGATGACGTCCGCTCGGCGCAACGTCATGCCGAGTACTCATATCGCCTCGCCGTCGACGCATCTCCGGCGAAAGAACTGCGGCTGTTTGGAATGGCCGGTTGGGTGCTCGACCGGTTCATCACCACCCGAACGAAGCTCTACGAGCTGCAGTACGAGGCCACCCGAATTCGAGAGAAGCCACTAGCGCTGTGTCTGCTGATCGCACTTGGCGGCAACCTGTTGGTGTTCTGGCGATTGGGCGCGGAAGCGTCGAATGGGCAACTCAGCGTGGCGCAGGCCGTCGTGTTCCTGCAGGCTGCAGCGGGCATGTCGGCGCTGGCGTTCGGCGGCCTGAACTGGGCGCTTGACGGCGTCTGCGCGCCGATTGCGGCGGTGCTCCGATTGGAAGATGCAATGGCCCCTGCCGGTCATCTCTCACCAGGCGCCACGTCAGCCACCGCGATGCCAGCCAAGGAGATCCGTTTCCGAGACGTGTCGTTCGCCTATCCCGCAGGCGAAGAGGCTGCGGGCCGCAACGTGCTGGAGCATTTCGATCTCACCGTTGCAGCGGGCACCTCGTTGGCCATTGTCGGCCAGAACGGTGCGGGCAAGACCACCTTGGCCAAGCTGCTTTGTCGCCTCTACGACCCAACCGGCGGTGCCATCGAGATTGACGGTATCGATCTCCGTGAACTCGACATTGACGACTGGCGCAACCGAGTCACCGCCGTCTTCCAAGACTTCATTCGCTTCGACCTTCCGCTGCGCACCAACGTCGCGCCAAAGGGTGCGCCCGACGCACTTATCGAAGCCGCACTCGCGGACGCCGGTGGAAGCGGTCTCGCAACGCTCGATCAGCCGTTGGCGAAGGGCTATGAGAATGGCACCGATCTCTCCGGCGGACAGTGGCAACGGGTGGCACTGGCCCGGGCCCTCGCCGCGGTTCGCCAGGGTGCCGGTCTGGTGCTGCTGGATGAGCCAACGGCGCAACTCGACGTGCGCGGAGAGGCCGAGATCTTCGAACGAGTCTTGGCTGCGACCCGCCAGTGCACGACGATCATCATCTCGCATCGTTTCTCCACCGTGCGTCAGGCCGACCGCATCGCCGTGGTCGAGCACGGCGCAGTGATTGAACTCGGCAGTCACGATGAACTGATGGCACAGGGCGGTCGCTATCGCACCATGTTCGACCTGCAAGCCTCACGTTTTACCGAACTGGATGACGCGGGGGAGGAGGTCAGCTATGAGCAGCTCTGAGCCCATCAACAGCGGCCCGATGACCAAGGAAGGTCTGCCGCCTGCGATTCCCGCCCTGTGGCGAACGTTCTCGCTCGGATACCGGGCCGAGCCGCGGCTGCTTGCGCAGTCTCTCGGCCTTGCGCTGCTGATGATGGTGCCCGACGCATTGCTGGCGTTGTGGCTGAAATTTCTCGTGTCCGGTATCACCGGTCACCATCGCCGTACTGTCGTGATCGGCGCGTTCGGGTTAGCCATTTCGACCACGGCCACGTGGTATCTCTCGGTGGTGTCGCAGCGCGTCGGGCGACGTTTCCGCGACCGTATTGCGATCGCTATGGAATCGCACGTTGCCGGGTTGCAGGCGGGCGTGCCCACCATCGAGCATCACGAACGCCCCGAATATCTCGATCGCCTGGCCATGCTGCGAGATCAGGTCTTTACGCTCGACCACCTGTTCATGTCGCTGTTCTCCACGCTCGGTTGGATCTTCCGGCTGACCATCACCATCGCGTTGCTGGTCTCCGTCCATCCGATACTGATCCTGCTCGCGCTCTTCACCCTGCCCATGCTGTACACGTCCACGTGGCGGCCGGCGGTGGAACGCAAGATCGAGCAGAGCGTCATCGGGAACCAACGCCTGGCCCGCAGCCTGTTTGCGCTTGGCACGACGGCGGCGCCTGGCAAGGAGGTGCGCGTTACGGGCACCGGGCCGTGGCTCGCAGCGGAGCGCAAGGCTTCGTGGCAAAGGTGGTACGCGCCTGTCGCCCGCGTCCGATGGGCAACGGCGCTGTGGCACGCATTGTCGTGGGCGGTGTTTGCCGCTGCCTACGTAGCTGCGGTCGTGTACGTCGCTTCCGGCCTGCGACGCGGGGTTGGCGATGTCGTACTGGTGGTCGTCGCCGGAACCCGGCTCGCCAATTACGTCGGTGCGACGGCCGGTGAGTTGGGATTTCTGCGTGGCTTCTGGCTCGACGCATCACGGCGCCTCACCTGGTTGGAGGACTACGCGGAAAAGAGCCGCAGCCGGAGCCGACCAGCCCGCGCCCGAAGCGCTCGTAGACGGCATTACGTTCGACCACGTGTCGTTCGCCTACCCAGGCACTGAACGGATCGTGCTCGATGACGTGAACCTTCACATTCCTCCGGGCAAGGTCGTCGCAGTGGTGGGGGAGAACGGAGCGGGTAAGTCGACGCTCGTGAAGTTGATGGCTCGCATGTATGCGCCGACAGCCGGTCGCATCATGATCAACCACACGGACCTCGCCACCATCGATATCTCCAAGTGGCGAGAGAAGTTGGCTGGCGCATTCCAAGACTTCTACCGCTACGAGTTCCACGCATCACAAACCGTCGGTGTCGGCGACCTTCCGCGTCTGGATGATCGACCAGCTGTTGAAACGGCGATCGATCGTGCCGGTGCCGACGATGTCGTCGACCGTCTCGCCTACGGTCTCGACACCCAACTCGGCCCGTCGTGGGATGAGGGCGCTGAGGTGTCGTTCGGACAGTGGCAGAAGTTGGCGTTGGCCCGCGGTTTCATGCGCGACGATCCGCTGCTGCTCATTCTCGATGAACCGACGGCCGCGCTCGATGCCGAAACCGAACATGCACTGTTCGCCCGCTACAGCGACGCGGCCCGCACCGCGCCCGCGAACGGCCGCATCACCATGCTCGTTTCGCACCGCTTCTCCACCGTGCGTATGGCCGATCTCATCATCGTGATGGACGGCTCCCGCGTGGCCGAATACGGCACCCACGACGACCTTATGGCGAAGCGTGGTCAGTACGCCGAACTCCACGACATCCAAGCCGCCGCGTTCAAAACCTGACGTATGACGATACGGACATCGCTGGCCCCGTTTCGAAGGCCCAAGCTTCGACGGCTACTCATGGCGCAGCTCGCAGCCGACATTGGTGACGGCATCGTGACGGTCGCGCTGCCGCTGTACGTCTACGAGCTGACCGGCTCCGCTTCGGCGACGTCCGCGGCGTTCTTGGTTGAGGTCCTGATCGGTATGGTCTTCGCGCTCATCGGGGGAGTGCTGGCTGATCGACGGAACCGCCATCGCAATCTGGTGGTGAGCTACATGGTGCGAGCTGCGTTGTTGGTGGCGCTGGTCTTTGCTCCGTACATTTGGCTTGCGCTTGCCTGCGGCATTGCGACACGAGCGATGGGCTTGCTCGACAATCCCAGCTTTGATGCGCTCATCCCGAGTATGGCCGACGGCGATCTGCAACAGGTCGTGGGCGCTCGAAGGCTCACGCAGGCCGCGTCCATCTTTATAGGACCGGCGGTCGGGGGCTTGGCCGTCAGCCTGATCAGCGCCCGCACCACACTTGGCTTCTCATCTCTTCTGTACGGGCTAGGACTGGTGCAGCTCTTTACGTTGGCGGGCATCGATTCCAGCGTCAACGCGCGGCGTGCGGCGCACGAGGGTCAGGCTCGCGCCGAAGTTCTTTCCTCCATTTTCGATGGGCTCCGAGTAGTTCGCGATACCCCGTTCGCTCGGCGGCTGTTGGCGTACTGGGCCATGTCCATGGCGACCGTCTCGATTGTCTTGGTGGAAGCAATTGTGTGGTTCGCGGAGGATCTGAGGGTGTCTGATTCCTGGTACGGGTTTTCGATAGCGGGCTACGGCATTGGCTCGGTACTCGGCCTGGGCTGGGCCGGAGGTCGAACGTTCAAGCTTTCTTTGCCGGCGATTCTTGTCCGGGCCATCCCGACCTACGTGGTCACCATTCTTGTCGCAGTCGCATGGCATGCTCCTTGGCTGATGGGACTGTCGTGGTTCTTGTGGGGCGTCGCCATTGGTCCAGAGGCTGTGGTTGGCGAAACCAAACTCATCCAGCTCATTCCGGAGGCATCGAGAGGTCGGGTGTCAGCAGCGCAGGCCATCATCACCCAGTTCGGTCTAGCAGTTGGCTTCGCCGTCGCAGGACCCATGGTGGATCGACTTGGCGCGGCAACGACCAACACGGTCGTAGCCTTCGTCACGCTTTCGCTTCTCGGCTTCTGGATCGGACCGCTGCGTCGTGAACGACGAGCCGCCGTTTCACGCCCCAGCACTGTGGATGCTGCACTTTCGAGGGACTTGTGAGGTGCTGACGAATCATCGGTCCTGTTCGAGCCGATGCGCCCTGCTCGAACGGACGCCGTGACCGGTGCCACAGGCCGGTCCGCAAACTGGAACGTCGGACTTCCGCACGACCTGAGCCTGTAGCACTATGAAGCCATGGCAATCTTCCGGCTTGGGCACGTTGAAATCCGTACTCCCGACCTTGAGCTTTGCGCGGCCTACTACACCGAAGTCCTCGGACTTCGGGAGACGGCCCGCCAAGACGGCAAGGTCTTCTTGAAGGGATGGGACGAGCAGGATCACCACTCGGTCATCCTCACGGCCTCGAATCGTTACGGCATCGAGCACGTGGCGTTCAAGACCGAATCCGTTGACGACCTCGAAGATGTACGAAACCAAGCTTGAGGCCTATGGCTGTGACGTCCAGCGCGTTGATGCAGGCGAGGAACTCGGTCAGGGCGCGGCCATTCGTTTTGACGGACCAACGGGCCACGTCATGGAGATCTATGCCAAGGCGGAAAAGGTCGGCAACGGTCTGCCCC
Organism: uncultured Acidimicrobiales bacterium; assembly: GCA_963791625.1. Taxonomy (GTDB): domain Bacteria; phylum Actinomycetota; class Acidimicrobiia; order Acidimicrobiales; family Ilumatobacteraceae; genus JANMCE01. Next base: position 1,498,733 of record CAWBTA010000006.1, on the reverse strand, counting down.
TGTTCAACCCCGCGCCCTTCCCGATGGACCTCGTCGGTATTGCGCCGCCCCGCATCGATCACTGTTTGCTGACCACCGAGAACGTTCCCGACGCCGCGCACTTCATGGAGCACGCGCTCGGTTTTCGCCTCAGTGAACAACTGGTGAGCAACGAAGGTCATCAGCTCATCGTGTTCTTCGAACGATCGCGACAGCCGCACGACATTGCGTTCACCCGCGGTGCCAACGGCGGTCTGCATCACTTCGCCTTCTGGCTCGACAGCTGGGCCGAGGTTGGCCGTGCCGCCGACACGTTGCGGATGAACGGCATCGACATTGACATCGGACCGACCCGTCACGGCATCACCCGTGGCCACACGATCTACTTCTTCGATCCGGTCGGCAATCGCAACGAAGTCTTCACCGGTGGCTACAAGACCGACACCGATTGGGAGACCATCACCTGGACCGAGGATCAACTCGGCAAGGCGCTCTTCTACTACGAGAACAAAGTGGTCGACTCCTTCGTGTCGATCTACACGTGAGTTGAGCCATGGCGAACAACACCACCCGCGATAACGCGCCTGCCTATCTCGCTGCGTATCAAGCCCGTCGCTCTGGCGCAGCCGCTCGTGTCGTCGAACCCGTCGAATCCACCGAACCGGCCTTCATGGTTCGGGCCCGAGAACGAGCGTTGCTCGACTCTCTCATGGAGATGGATCGGGAGGACGGTCCGCCCGGCCGAACCGAAGCCTTCGCACGCGAAACAGTTGCGCCCCGAGAGTTGCAACTCCCTGATTCGCTGCGCCGTAAGACCAATACGGCCATCGACGTACGCCTCATCCGGCACGGCCAAACCCAGGGTTACATTACCGACGGCGCACTCACGCCGCTCGGTCACTGGCAGGCCCGCCGCAAAGGCCAAGACCTGGCCAAGGGCCTCAAAGAAGGCATGACGGTGAAGCTGCCACACGCGCCGACGGCTCGCGCGAAAGAGACGGCCGAAGGCGTGCGCGCAGGCATACTGCAGGCGCTCAGTCGTTACGGCATTGGTGACGTCACGGTGGAAGACCCCGAGCCGAACAAGCTGTTCGACAACTTCCAGGTCTACGTAGAAGATGGCAAGGAGCTCGATTGCACCGCAGCATTCGTGCAGTTCGCCAACGAGCACGAAGACTTCCAGCGCTCAGGTGACGGTGATCGCCCCGGATGGATGACCGAGATGAAGCGGTTCTTCCTGATCCTGCAATCAGGCGGGGACCCCATCACCCACTGGCTCACCCTGCCGTACATGTACTTCGAACCGCCCATCATGGTGGTACGTCGTCACTGGAAGGGCATCCTGGAGTTGGCCGAGACCGCCGATGCCAACACCAAGGTCTACGTGTGCGGCCATTCCGGCCCTATTCGCGCCGTAGCGACCGCCGCGGTTGGTCATGATCCGGGTGAGCCCCACAACACCGAAGACGTGCGCATGCGTGTTTTCGAAGGTCTCACCCGCGCCGCGCTTACCTATCGGGGCCGCGGTATCGAGATCGAGATTCCCGTCATTCACACCCCGAGCTGGTACCTGCCAGAAGGAGCGAACTGATCATGTTGAGCGTTGAAGAAAACGAACTGCTTACCCATGTCGGACCGGGTACGCCGATGGGCGATGTCATGCGGTTCTACTGGTACCCGCTGGCATTCTCGAAGGATCTTCCCAAGGGCCACACCAAGGCCGTGCGTCTGCTCGGTCAGAACTTCGTGATGTATCACGACCAGTCGGGCACCTTTGGCATGGTGGATGAATCGTGCCCGCACCGTTCGGTGTCGATGGAGTACGGCATCGTGGAGGATTGCGGCATCCGTTGCGCCTACCACGGCTGGCTGTTCAACGAGGCCGGCGACTGCCTCGATCAGCCCGCCGAAGGGCCAACGTCCACGTTCAAGGACCGCGTAAAAATCGGCGCCTACCCGGTGGAGGAAATGGGCGGCCTGCTCTGGACGTACATCGGCCAGGCCCCCGTTCCCAAGCTGCCTCGCTTCGATGTGTTTGTGATGGAAGGCGTCCGTGACGCCGGTTGGGCCACGCTGCCCTGCAACTTCCTGCAGACAATGGAGAACGCGGTGGACCCCCATCACGTCGAATGGCTGCACGGTTACTACTTCGAATACCTCGGCAACAAAGAGGGCTTCGTTGCACCCAAGAGTTTCCAGAAGAAGCACCAGGCCGTTGCCTTTGATGACTACGAGTACGGCATCATCAAGCGGCGCCTCCTCGAAGGTCAAAGCAAGGAAGACGACGATTGGAAGATCGGCCACCCGCTGATGTTCCCGTACAACATGCGCGTCGGCGGTGCCGGTACCGACCAGATGCAGATCCGCGTGCCCGTCGATGACACCACCACTTGGGTCGTGTTCTATTCGGTGCATCACCCAGGGGTTGATTTCCCCGTCGAGGGTCCCAACGAGTGCTGTGACTACGAGCTTCCCTGGATCAACGAAAAGGGCAAGATCCGCACCGACTACGTCGAGGGTCAGGACCTCATGGCATGGGTCACGCAGGGGCTCATCACCGATCGCTCGGTTGAGCACATTGGGAAGAGCGACCTTGGCGCGGTGAAGGTTCGCCGCCTCTTCAAGGACAACCTGGCTCGTGTGGCTGAGGGCAAGGACCCCATGGGTGTGGTGCGGTTCGAACACGATCGCATCGACCTGCCGTGTGAGAAGAACAAGTTCGGTGCTGGTCCTGAGTTCGCCATCCAGTGGCTCAGCATGGGTTCGCACCAGTTCTCTCCGCAGATCGAGCGCCTCTTGCAGATCCATCGCGATTCGCATCGCAAGGTTGGCTAAGGCTTGTCGAACGCCCAACCGGAACGACCACTGAGCCTCGTGCGCCCAATGGTCGAACCGGTGCCGCCTCCTGATCCGAGTCATATCGAGCAGCATCTCCGCGACCGTCCCCGGTTCTGCGGTATGTGCGGCGCGTCGTACGAGCAGGGTCTGGTGGTCGAGTACTGGTACGACCGTGATCGTGTCTTTCACTGCTGGTGCCGTTCGTGCAAAGAGTCGGTTGAAATTGTGTCGTCCAACCGAGTGGTCGGCGTCGAACCCGAGCACTAAGGACGGGCGCGTCTCCAGCGTGCGCTACGGTCAATTCTCTTGAGCGATCAGCTGTCTACCGTTGCCAAAACCCTCCGAGTGCTCGAAGCGTTCAGTTACGCCGAGCCCGTACTCGGTGTGTCCGAATTGGCGCGCAAGCTGGGCATGGGCAAGAGCAGCGTGCACCGTGCGTTGTCCACACTGTTGGAGCACGGCTATGTGTCGAAGACCGACGACGACCGTTACCGGCTCGGTTTGAAACTGCACGAACTTGGCCAGCTCGTGGTGTCGGGCATCCGTCTCCACGAGGTGGCGCGTGAACCCCTCGATCGGCTGCGGAGCAGCTGCCACGAAGCGATTCACCTCGCGGTTGTGGACGGCGCTGACGTTGTCTACATCGACCGCTTTGAATCCCCCGGTACGGCCCGCATGTTCAACCGGCTCGGCCGCCGCATGCCCGCCCACGTCACGTCATCGGGCAAGTGCATTCTTGCTTTCGGTGAGCCGAAACTTACCGAGACCGTCTTGGCTCGTGGTCTTTCACGCCTCGCTCCACGCAGCATCACGACCAAGTCGGTGTTCATCGACTGCCTCGCGAAGGTGCGGGCTGATGGCTATGCGATTAGCGCCGAGGAGAGTCAGCCCGGTGTCACCAGTGTGGCCGCGCCGGTGTTCGGCCGCGACGGCTCCTGCATTGCGGCGGTCTCGTTGGTAGGTGCAGCCATGGCCATGACGGACGAGCAGCTACCGAAGTTCACCAGCATGGTGCGAAAGTGCGCCAGAGAAATCAGTGATGGCATGGGCTTCGGTCAGGTCCGACGAGCGGGCGTCCCAGTTTCCTGAGTGTGGCTCACTTGGGTTTGGGACTGCAGAGTGCCGGCAGAAGGTCGCTGGTGGAACCGGTCAGTACGTGATGAGCGAGCTGGTCCATTGCCGTGGATTCGCCGTTCACGATGATGACGGTCGCTCCCGCCGCCTTGGCGCGAGGGATCATGTTCTTTACCGGGTACACCTTCAGCGAGGTACCGACGGCCAACAACACGTCGGCCTCTTCGGCAGTCTGTAAAGCACGGGCAATGACTTCGGGTACGAGGGACTGGCCGAACGAGATGGTGGCCGACTTGACCACGCCGCCGCACAGGAGGCAGCCCGGGTCGACTTCGCCCGCCCGTACTCGTTCGAGCATGACTTCCATCGGTCCCTCGTCGTGACACGTCCAGCAGTGGTAACGCCGCATAGTGCCATGCACTTCGACGATCTTGTCCGGGTCGCTTCCGGCTCGCTGATGCAGCTCGTCGATGTTCTGCGTGACCAGCGCATGCAGGTTTCCCCGGCGCTCGAGGTCGACGAGGGCGCGATGCCCGGCGTTTGGTTCGGCGGTCCACGCGGGTGAGTTGACCCGTGTTTGCCAGGCGAAGCGTCGCACGGCTGGGTCATTCAAATAGTGCGACAAGGTGGAGGTCTTTTCGGCCAGAGGGTTCTTCGTCCAGAGCCCGTTGGGCCCCCGGTAGTCCGGTATCCCTGAGTCGGTGGAGATTCCCGCCCCGGTCAACACCACGATGCGCTCGGCACCGTCCAGTATCCGTGCCACTCGATCAACCGGTGTATCGAGCAGTTCCGTCATCAATCGTTAAGTCTAAGAGACGTTTGTGAATGCTTCCTGCAATCTGGAGCCCTCGTCATGAATCCGTTGACCGAACGTTGCCGTTGGTGGCGAACTGTTAGTAAAGCGCTTACCTGTACAGCGGCGAGTGGTTACGTGAGAGATCGCAAACTGGTTCCTAGCCCGGCTGACGTGGTCGGCGGACGAAGGAGAATCCCTCATGAAAGACAACTCACAGGCAAACCGATTGATGACGGCAGCCATGATCACCGGTGCTGTGCTCGGCGCAACTGGTATCGCCGGTGCGGCTACCGGACACCTTGGTTCGGGCAAGTCGGCCACGGCGGCCGAAGGCCAGGCAGTCGACACCACCGAGACCTCCGCCGCAGCAGCCAAGAAGGGCGCGCCCAAGACGGCAACCACTGCGAAGAAGGCCAAGGCCGCCAAGGCCGCGGCCGCTCCCAAGGTTGCCGGCACCGCCGCCGCACCAGCCGCCGCCTCTGGCCAGGTTGCCGATAGCGCCGGCGAAGTGGCTGGCGACACGACCCCGGCCGCTGGCGACAGCGTGCTTGGTGCCACAGTCCAGCAGGGCACCCGAACCGCTGCGCCGTCACGAGGCTCGGCCGCCCCGTCCGCCAGCGCTGCTACCGCCGCTGGCACCGTAGCGCCCACGACCCCCGCTACAACGGAGAAGGACAAGGATTCATCGAAGCCCGGTACGCCGGGTTCGAGTTCCTCGTCGGTGAAGCCCACCACTCCGAAGTCCACCATTGCCGGCAAGCCGAAGGGCAACAGCGACGACAACGAGCACGACGACAACGAGAGCGACGATCGCGACGACCGCAACGACGATGATCACCGGGGACCCCGCAGCACCTCGACGACTCTCCCGAAGGTCACCACCACGGCTGGCACGCCGGTAACGACCGCACCGAAGCCGACCACCACGCCGGCACCGACCACGTCTACGACGGTGGCGAAGACGACTACGACGGTTGCTGCGACGACGACTACGACGGCGGCTCCGGCTCCGAAGTTGAGTCTTGGTCAGGCGTTTACGGCGGTGAAGGTTGGTGCGCCGATTGGTATGAATACCACGGTGAATAATACGGGTAATGCGTCGGCGAATGTTTCGATCACGATCAATGTGAAGGGCACGCTGCCGAACTATCTTGAGGCGGTCGGCACCGGTTGGACGTGCAGTGCCTACATCAAAGTGGCGGCGCCCTCAGCCACGTACACATGCACCGGAGCGGTCGCTGCTGGCGCTTCCTCTACGATTACTGTGTCGAGTGGCAGCAAGATTTCGGCCACGGTCGGTTCGCTGTTCACGGCGTCGGCAACAGCGACACCGGGTAACGTTTCGGTGAGCGCGTCGGCTGCAGCGGCGTGACCGATCGCCCTGTCACTGAGCTTCGGTTCCCTGCGATGGGAACCGAGGCGCACGTGATCATTGTTGGGAACAATGGTGATCTCGTTCATGTCGCGCAGCGACGTTTGGCTGAGTTGGAACGACGCTGGAGCCGTTTCTTGGCTGATAGTGATGTCAATCGGATCAATAGCGGGGCTGGTCGCCCGGTTGCTGTTTCTCCGGACACGTTTCTGCTCGTCACACGCGCCGTTGAGGCATGGCGGATGACAGGGGGAGCGTTCGATCCGACGGTGCTTGCCTCGATGCACGCCCTTGGCTACGACCGCACGTTCACAGAGATGACCGGGCTGGCACCGATCGGAATCTTGAAGCCAAGCGCGGGGTGTGTCGACATTGTGCTCGACGCCCGCTTGCGCACGGTGATGGTTCCGATCGGTGTCGGCCTCGATCTCGGGGGTATCGGCAAGGGTCTAGCCGCCGACCTCGTCGTCGCTGAGATGATCGGGTTCGGCGCACGCGGTGTATGCGTCAATCTGGGTGGCGATGTTCGGGTTGACGGCCTGAGCCCGGAGGGCGACGGATGGGAACTCGCGATCGCCGATCCCTTCGATCCCAGTCGATTCCTGACGACCGTACGCATTTCCAGCGGCGCGCTCGTCACCAGTTCCACCAAGATGCGCGCGTGGGTCCAAGGCGGCCAGCGCGTCCACCACCTCATCAATCCCCTAACGGGTGGACCGAGTGAGAGTGATCTCGTTTCCGTCTCGGTGCTCACCGCGGACGCCTGGTCAGGTGAGGCGCTGGCGAAAGCCATGATCATCGTCGGTATCGAAACAGCTCAACAGCTGGCTGCCGCCGCGGGTGTTACCGGAGTGCTCGTGGCCGATAGCGAAGGCCACTTCCGCCTCCCCGGACTCGACCAGTTCAGCCCGGTCGCCACGGCCTCCTGAGGGTTCTGGCCAACGCGTCCCAGCGTTGGGTGGCCCACCAAACGGACCGGGTCTGTTCGCGTCGTCGCTGTAGAGAGATGTTCAGCTGGCTTTGGCGCTGGCGAGTTCTTGGGCGATGTAGATGATTTGGTCTTCTTGGCCGCCGACCAGTTTCTGTTCGCCGCACTTCAACAGCACGTCGGCACCGCTGACGCCGTATTGCTCGGCGGCGCGGTAGGCGTGCTTGAGGAAGCTGGAGTACACGCCGGCGTAACCCATGATGAGGGCGAGACGATCGATGATGCACTCGCCGTCCATCACGGGACGAACGATGTCTTCGGCCACGTCGATGAGGCCGAGCACGTCGATGCCGGTCTTGATACCGAGCCGCTCGGCGACGGCCGCGAACACCTCGTTGCGGGTGTTGCCGGCACCGGCACCAAACCCGCGAGTTGAACCGTCGATCTGCACGGCACCAGCGCGCACCGCAATCACCGAGTTTGCGACCGCGATGTTGAGGTTGTCGTGAGCGTGGAAACCCACCTGGGCGTCACCGTTGAGTTCGGCAACGACGGCCTCTACCCGGTGCTGCACATCTTCCAGAATCATCGCTCCTGCCGAGTCGACAACGTAGACGCACTGGCAGCCGGCATCGGCCATGATGCGGGCCTGCTTGGCGATGGTCTCGGGCGTTTGGCCGTGGGCCATCATGAGGAAACCGACCGTCTCCAGCCCGAGTTTGCGAGCGAGACCGAAGTGCTGGATGGACACGTCGGCTTCGGTGCAGTGGGTAGCGACGCGCACAATGGACAGGCCGATATCTTGGATGAAACGGATGTCATCCATGGTGCCGATGCCGGGCACCATGAGCGCGGCGATTTTCGCGGTCTTGGCCGACTCGACCGCGGCTTTCATGAGCTTGCGTTCGTCGGTGAGCGAGAACCCGTAGTTGAACGACGAGCCACCCAGGCCGTCACCGTGGGTAACCTCGATGACGGGCATGCCGATGGTGTCGAGCGCGGTCACAATGTCACGTACGTGCTGCTCGGTGAACTGGTGGCCCTTGGCGTGTGAACCGTCGCGCAGGCAGGTGTCGGTCATGCGGACATCGAGTGTGGGGGAGTAGGTCATGCACGTGCTCCGTTCAGGTGGTGGGCCATGCGGTTGGCCACGGCCGCTGCTGCGGCGGTCATGATGTCGAGGTTGCCGGCGTAGGGCGGGAAGTAGTCACCGGCACCTTCTACTTCGACGAAGACAGCGACGCGAGCGATGCCTTCTTTGGTCTCACCGAACTGGGGCGCGGCCTTCAGGCGATAGCCCGGCACGTACTCCTGCACTCGGGCGACCACGTTCTCGACGGCCTTGGTAATGAGGATCTCGTCGGCTCCGCCGGGTAGTTGGCAAAAGATGGTGTCGCGCATGATCATTGGCGGTTCGGCCGGGTTGAGCACGATGATGGCCTTGCCTCTTCCGGCTCGGCCGACTTCGGCGATGGCCCGTGACGTGGTGCGGGTGAACTCGTCGATGTTGGCCCGAGTGCCCGGACCGGCCGACTTCGAGGACACGGTGGCCACGATCTCGCTGTAGGCAACCTCGGCCACCTGCGCGACGGCGTAGACGATGGGGATGGTGGCCTGACCGGCGCACGTGACCATGTTGACGTTCATGGCGTCAAGGTGCTCATCGAGGTTGGCCGCCGGAACCACGAACGGCCCAACCGCGGCCGGGGTGAGGTCGATCGCTCGGATACCTAGCGCGGCGTAGCGGGGAGCGTTGGCCTCATGGATGTAGGCGCTGGTGGCCTCGAACACGAAGTCGGGGAGTTCCTTCTGACTCAGCAACCAATCGACACCCTCATGCGATGCCTCGAGGCCGAGCCCGCGGGCACGTTCGAGCCCCTCGCTACGAGGGTCGACACCGATCATGTAGCGCGGCTCGATCACCTCGGAGCGCATGAGTTTGTACATCAGGTCGGTACCGATGTTGCCTGACCCGACTATGGCTGCCGTGAATTTTGCCATCTGTGTCCCCTGTCTCAAATGAACCGTTCCAGCTTCCCTCAGATCGAACTTCCGGTGGAAGTTCGACGGTCCGCACTGCGGAACGTCGCCGCTAACCAGCGCGAGCGAGTGGTGGCGGATGGGTCTGTCTTGATCCGTCGGGTTTGGTAAGAGTGAGTGTTCGCTCGCCGTCGAGATGGAACTCCCAGCCACCCTCATGGGCGAGGTGATGATGTTTACTGCACAGCGGCAGCATGTTTCCCAGGTCGGTTTTTCCGCCGCGGCGCCAGTAGTGCACGTGGTGCATCGTGCAGTTGTCAAACGAGACGTCACAATTCCCCACGGCACAGGTGTTGTACATCACTCGCAGAGCTCGCCGTTGCTGCGCACTGGCAAGCCGGGTGAAACGGCCGAGATCGAGCAGCACACCATTGGCGCCGAGCACAGCCGGAATGATGTCGGCGTAACACGCCATGCGGCGGATCGTCTCGACCGGCAGCGTGACCCCGTCAGAAACGTCGACACGACTCTTGGCCCGCGCCCCATCGAGCAGCGTCTGCAAATCGATCACCACGGTGATTTCGGGTCGCCCTGTTCCAACAGCCTCACCCTCAGTCAGCTTTACGAGGGCGAGGGCGCGAAGGTGATCTTGCTTGCGTTCATCGAGCGGGCAGGTGTCGGGTACGCGATCGTGGAACAGCGCCTCGACCGCGTTGCGAATGCGGCCCATGAGCTTGGCACCCGACTCTGGATCGAACTGACCGTAGAGACACACCATGCCCGAATCCTTGTCGGCCCAATAACGAACAAACGCAGCGCGGCGTTGACGTTCGAGTGTGGCGATGCCGTCATCGGTGGAGAGTTCTCGAACACGTTGCTGAAGCTTCTTCGACAACTGCTCGGGCGTGAGCCGGGTTGCCATCTCTGCTACCCAGTCGCTCTCGGCGGCAAGCTTTAAGCGATCGTTCGGCTCCATGCGTGACAGCGTCTGGGCCACGGTATCGACATGAGCGCTGGCGACCTGGCCGTTCTGTAAGGCGTTGGCGAGCGCAGGCATGTGGGCGACTGTGTCGGCGCGCTTCTGCGCCGCTTGCGCCTGCCGCCGACTGCCCCGGGACGTATGAATAACGAGGTCTTCGTTCTCAAAGGGGGAGGTGGTCGGGAGCGCGTCCAGGCAGGTGATGGCTCGAAGACGAACGCTCTCGACAAAGGCGGTGACCCGAGCACAGTCGCGCAGGATCTCTTCGAGCCTCGGTCGTTCTGCAACGTCGACGGTCACGCCAGCCGTTACGACGCTGGCGAACGTCGAGACCATCTCGACAGTTCGTACACTCATGACACCTCCTTCCACGCACGCGAAAATACCTTAGAAACCGGTGGAACTCTTTTCGCCGGGGAAGACGGCACTACGAACTGTAGTTCCCAAATTGGCCAATCGCAAGCATTCCTTCCAATCTTGACAATTGGTTACACATCGAGCGTGAAGCGGACTTTCGCTGAGCCGTGGGCGCTGAGGCGTTGGTAGAAGCGGATGGCGTCGAGGTTCCAGTCGGGGGTTTGCCATTGCATCTCCGTGGCACCGAGGTCGCGCGCCTGGGCGGCCGCCAGCAAGAGGCGCTCGCCGATGTCGCGACCTCGATGATGCTCATCCACAAACAGGGTGTCCATGTGGGCGTAGTCGGCGGCTTGCCATGTTGAGAACTCTCGGCTCACGGTGCAGTATCCCACGACAATGTCGGAATCGACGGCCACGAGGCAGACGGCGCGGAGTGAGTCTCCGAACAGTGATCTGCCGAGCCGGTCGGCCTTACCGGATGGATCGAACGCTGCTCTTTCAAAGGCGGCGTGAGCAGCGATGAGTTCGAGCAATCGAGGGACTTCGCAGGGTTGAAGTTCTCGAATGAGGATCGGGTCGGCAGACACCAATTCACGCTACGACGAGGTCGAAGCCTTCGTCTTTCCAGCCGGTGATGCCACCGATCATCTTCTTCACGGGGCGATCAAGCGTGGCCAGCCGCAGGGCTGCTTTGTCGGCGCCGTTGCAGTGAGGACCGGCGCAGTATACGACGAAGACGGTGTCCATCGGGTAGTGGGCTAGTGCGTCGGCGGTCAGCGTGCGATGGGGGAAATGAACTGCGCCATCAACGTGACCGGCGTTGAATCCGCCCTCGCCGCGGACATCGAGCAACACGAAGTCGGCCTTGCCGCTGGAGAGCGACTCATGCACGTCCCAACAGTCGGTCTCGAAGGCGAGAAGCGAGGAGAAGTGCTTCGCTGCTTCGTTGGTAGCGGCAGCCGCGGTTTCGGTGACGAGGGAGGAAGTTCGTGTTGTCATGGGCCCATCGTCGTGGAACCAGATCGAAATGTCGCTAGGCGGAAATGACAAGGTTCGTTAATATTCTGCCACATGGGTCCGAAGAACAGATCGGTAGTGGCGGTGGCCTACGACGGACTGTGCACGTTTGAGCTTGGCGTTACCACCGAACTGTTTGGGCTGGCCCGACCGGAACTGAACATCGACTGGTACACCTTCCGCGTTGTCTCGATCGATGAAGGGCCGTTGCGGTCTATAGGCGGGATGACCGTGACGGCGTCCACCGATCTTCGTTACGTTCGAAAGGCTGGGACGATTGTCTTGCCGGGCTGGAGGAACCCGAGCGAGATCCCGCCGAAGCGGTTGGTCAATGCGATCCTCTCCGCTCACAGCCAGGGAGCGCGCGTCGTGTCGATCTGCTCTGGCGTGTTCGTGCTCGCTGCCACTGGCCTGCTTGATGGTCTGCAAGCCACAACCCACTGGCGCTACACCAGTCAACTTGTCGACATGTATCCGAACATCGATGTGCGACCCGATGTGCTGTATATCGACAATGGCACGACGTTGACCTCAGCCGGAAGTGCAGCTGGCATCGACCTTGGCCTCCATCTCATTCGCCGTGATCACGGCGCGGTTATTGCCGCCAGCGTTGCCCGTCGGCTTGTCGTGCCACCTCACCGTGACGGTGGCCAAGCACAGTTCATCTCGAATCAGATCGTGGTGTCCGAAGCCCAAACGATGGCCCCGGTTATCGACTACGCAAAGAAGAACTTGGCTGAGGACCTCAGCGTCGCCAGCCTGGCACGGCAGGCGAACATGTCCGCCCGTACGTTCGCCCGACGCTTCCGCGACGAGGTCGGGACTGCACCCCACGCTTGGTTGACCAAACAGCGGCTGGGTTTGGCCCAGGAGTTGCTCGAGACGACTGCACTGTCGATGGATGACGTGGCCACGCATTCCGGTTTCGTAACCCCGGAGACACTGCGCCATCACTTTCGGCTCGAACTCCAGACCACCCCGACGCGCTGATCGAGCCGCGTTCCAGGAGACCGTTACGTGAAGCGCAGCGACACCGTGCCGAGATGTTGGATGCGGGTGGCGAAGTGGTCACCCTTGTTGGCCATGACGGCTTCGGTGGCAGCGCCGGCGCCGACGAGGCTGCCGGCTGGCAATGCCTTGCCCTGCGCCGCCAGGTGATGCACCAGCGCGGCAACAGCAGCGGCGGGATGACCAAGGATGGCTGCGCCCGACGCATTGCCGACAAGCTGGCCGTTCCGCTCCATCACGACACCAACGAGGCGGAGGTCGAGACCATCCACCTTGCGCGGCGCGCCGCCAACCACGTAGCGAGCGGCCGACGTGTTGTCGGCAATCACGCTCGGCAGGTCGAACTTGAAGTCTCGAAACCGGGAGTCGATGACTTCCATCGCCGGCATCACAAAGTCGGTCGCGGCCAACACCTGCTCGATGGTGCAATCAAGTCCCGATAACTCGCGAGATGTCACGAACGCAATCTCCGGTTCGACCTTCGGGTGGATCAACGTTGAGAAATCCACTGCGCCGCCGTCGACCACGAGCGTGTCGTTCATCAGCACGCCGAACGCCGGAACGTTCACGCCCATCTGTTGCATCTTGGCCTTCGACGTGAGGCCGCCCTTGTAGCCGGCGATGCGATCACCGGCAGCCACACGGCGACGGATGAGTTCGTCCTGAATTTCGTAACCCTCGGCAACGGTGAGACCGGCATGAGTGTCGGTGAGTTTCATGATGTCGGCGACGTTGTCGGCCGCGTGCTGTACGAGGTCGGTAAGTGCTGCGAGGTCGGTAGAGGAGAGAGCCATAGCGAGATCCTTAGACGAAGGTGACGCTGACGGAGCCGAGTCCGCCAAACGTTGCGGTGAGTGCGACGGGTCCGGTGATGGGGAACATGGCTGCGAGCGATCCGGACAGGATCGTCTCTCCCGCGCGGAAGGGCATGCCGAGGCGGCCAAGCGTGTTGGCCAGCCACGCCACGGAGTTGAGTGGCGAACCCTGTACCGCGGCTCCAGCACCGGTGGCCGCAAGTTCTCCGTGGGCTTCGATCATCATACCGACCAGAGCGAGATCGACGTCACGCGGATCGGTGTGTTGGGTGCCGAGCACGTAGACGCCGCACGATGCGTTGTCGGCCACGGTGTCGCAGATCTTGATGTCCCAGTTGGCGATGCGACTGTCGACGATCTCAAAGCACGGCACGACGTAATCGGTGGCCTTCAACACGTCGACGGCGGTGATACCGGGGCCGACCAGATCGTGCTTCAGCACGAAGCCAACCTCGCCCTCGAACTTCGGTTGGATGAGTGTGTTCAGCGCAATGGTCGCGCCGTCGGGGTACACCATGCCGGAAGTGAGCTGACCGAAGTCGGGCTCGAACACGCCGAGCATGTCCTGTACGACTTTGCTCGTCAGGCCGATCTTTTTGCCAACGATGGTCTCGCCTGCCTGCACCCGTCGATCGGTCACCCGAGCGGCAATGCGGTAGGCGTCTTCCACCGTGATCGATGGTTCACGTTCACGAAGAGGGCTCAGTGTCTGGCAATTGACGAGGGCGTCGTAGAGCTCGTCCCCGTGACGGTTGATGGCAGCAGTATCCATGGCAGAACGCACCGTACTCATCTCGCCATCGTGACGCCTGCCTTGTACCAGGGCCAATCCCGCGTTCCGGTGGTCGGGACGGCATGGCTCAATCAGTATTCCCATTGCTCGTAGCCTGGAGGGCGTGGGATTCGGGAAGAAGCCGTTCGAGAAAGAGGTGAGCTTTACTCTGGACGGTCAGCTGTACTCGTTCGCAACCTGGTCTGACACATCGGCGCTATGGGCTATTCGCTTTCTGGCGAAGTCCGACCGCCCCGAGCGCGGCTGCGACTTGGGCGAGTGCGGCACCTGTGAGTCGCTGGTGGACGGCTCTCGCCAGCGTCTCTGCATCATGCCGTCCACCAGCCTCGACGGCGTCACCATCATCACGCCGTAACGGCAGAGTGCAGCACCCGGCTCGACTTGTAGCGGGGATTTGCTTACAGGTTGAGAACGAGACGCGAAACAAACGCCGCGAACGTGGACGTGTCGTCGATCGAGATGAGATGGTCGACCGGGGTCCAGATGGCCTCAGCCGCTCGTCAGATCGACGAGTGGAAGTCGAAAGGTGAAAGCGCATGCAACTCATACGACGAGAACCACTGCCTAGACATCGCCGGTATCTTGCTTTCCTCGGTGTCATGGGAATTGCGGTTGCCTCGGTTGTCGGCCTCGCCGGTGAACCAGCGGCGGCCGCAAGCTTCCCGGTCCCCTCTCCGATAAACGTCACGAACATCACGTTCAAATCGTTCGACCTGCAGGTCGGCCGCACTGGCACCGTAAAGACGTTCGAGTATCGGCTGAACGGAGGTCAAGCGTCTTCGGGTGGGTCTGCCGGGATCGTCGGGACAACCAAGGCCAGCATCGGGGTGAAGCAGCAGAACACGGACTACTCACTCGTCGTTCGCGAGATCAACATCCACACCGGGGTCGGTGGGCCGTTCAGCGCCCCGAAGTTGTTCCACACGCCGGCCTACGTGGCGCCGCCGAAGCCAACGGCTCCCGGAAGTTTGAGTGCGGCCGCGGTGGCTGCGACCGCAATCACGCTTACCTGGACGCCGTCGACGGACCCGACCTTCGCGGCGAGCACGCTTAAGTATCGGTACTTCCTGGATGGCAAATTGGCCGGTACCGGTGGACCGACCGGCGCCACGATTTCCGTGTCACCGGGTACGAGCTACGCAATTCAGGTGGATGCGCTGAATCCGAACGGGGTGAGATCCGACCGGGCCTCCGTGAGCGTGACCACGCCCGGCATTGCTCCTGTCGTGAGTCGACCGACGGCTCCACCCAACCTGCGAGTCAGCGGTCTCAGCACGGCTTCGGTAAGCCTCAACTGGGACCGGTCAAGCGATCCGCTGTTTGCGAACACGGACCTGCGTTACCGTGTGTTCGTTGACGGCGTGCCGAACGGGCAATTCGATGGCTACCAGGGGTGCGTCTACTGCGATCCCGGTTTCACTGGCGGCGCGGCGATCTTCCTGAGTCCGCAGACCACCTACACGATCGGTGTCGCGGCCAGGAATCCCAACGGAGTCGAGTCGGTGCTCTCGACCATCGTGGTGACGACGGCTCCCTAAGCCTTTGCGAAGGGTCGGCTCCGGTGGAGTCGGCCCTTCGTTATTCCGGTGTGCGGAACGCCTGGCTTGCTGGTCGCAGTGACGGATGTAACAGTGTCCGCGGTCACCGCGGCACCAACCCGGGACGGGGCGACGAGGGAGGTTTGCACGATGGCAGCGTACGAAACGCCACACATCATCACGTTCGGTGCGTACGAACCGGAGCATCAGCCGATCGTCGGCGGAAAGTGCTCAAGCCTCGGTGCCAGCACCGTCGCCGGGCTTCCGGTGCCGCAGGGCTTCGCGGTCACAACCCATGCGTTTGCCGATTCCATGGACCGAGACGAGGTGGCCGAGGCGGTTCGCAAGGAACTCGACGGGCTGAATGTTCACGACATGGGCGCCCTGTCAGCCGTCGGCTCACGGTGCCGCGAGATCGTTCTGGACGCTGGCCCTTCGCAGGCCGCCGAGACATCGATACGGCTTGGCTACCAGGAACTGTGCGAGGCCGCTGGCATGAAGAACCTTCCCGTCGCGGTTCGTTCCAGCGCCACAGCCGAGGACCAGCCCGATGCCAGTTTCGCCGGTCAACAGGATACGTATCTGTGGATACGGGGCGAGGACGAGGTCGTCAACCACGTCGTGCGTTGTTGGGCCAGCTTGTTCACTGATCGGGCCATCGCCTATCGCCAGGAGCATGGCTACCCGCACGAAGGCGTCGCCATGAGTGTGGCCGTGCAACAGATGGTGGAACCGAAGTCTGCTGGTGTGGCGTTCACGCTGAACCCGACCAGCGGAGACCGCAGCGTCATTGTGATCGACTCGGCCTTCGGCCTGGGCGAAAGTGTTGTGAGCGGAACGGTGACGCCCGACAACTACATGGTCGACAAGGTCATGTTCGAAATTGTGAAACGTACCGTCTCCGCAAAGGAAGAAGAGTGCGTGGTCGTCGAAAACGAGGTTGTCCACCTGCCTCTGAACGAGGAGCGATCCACAGCACCGAGCCTCACCGATGCCGAGATCAAAGAGGTTGCCCGCCTCGCCCGAAAAGCCGAAAAGCATTTCGGGCGCCCACAGGACGTCGAGTGGGCCGTCACCGTGAATGACTCGGGGGAGAGCACCGTGCATTTGCTGCAGAGCCGACCCGAAACGGTGTGGAGCAACAAGCCGCGGCAAGTATCCACCGGCGTTGTCGATTCGATGCAGGGCATCATCAAGACCCTGCTCACACCCGTTGTCGTTGTCCCAAAGAAGTAGCCACCAACCGTTACAGATCCCTGGGGGAAATCATGAGTGAAGAAAAGCGTTTTGCCAGTCCGTTCGATATCGAGTCGCCTGCAGGAGTGGAGGGATGGGAAGAGCTCTACGCGTACCATCAGGTGTTCAGCGAGGAGCGACGCGAGTACGAGGACTCCACCTTCTGGTTCCGTGACGCCATCCACCTGCCGAAGCCCATGCCGCCGTTCGACATGAGCTTGGTCGAGTACGCGTTCGCATCACTCGGCACCTACAACAGCCGTCACTACATCGTGCCGCCCGCCATGGGTATCGACATTCGCATTCTTCACGGCTACTTCTACCTGGCACCGGTTGGCGTGGCGAACCCGGCCGACATTCCGGCCCGTGTGGATCACTTCATGGAGCGGGCCGGGCACTACTTCGCCAACTGGAACGACATCGAAGCCGAGTGGATCGTGTCGGCCAAGGAAATCATCGCCAAGCTCGAAGCGCTCAGCTTTGCGCCACTACCCGACATGGTGCCGATCGACGTGGTCACCAGCCACATAGGTCGCTCCAACGTGTACGACCTGCAGCATGAGTACCACCAGCTCGTCGATCTTTCACTCGAGTTGTGGCAGAAGCATTTCGAGATGCTCAACCTCGGTTACGCGGCGTACCTCGACTACTTCAACTTCTGCAAGCAGGTCTTCCCGAACATCCCCGACCTCGCTATCGCCAAGATGGTGGCCGGCATCGAAGTCGACCTGTTCCGTCCCGACGAGGAGCTCCGCAAGCTGGCCCGCTCGGGTGTTGCCAAGGGCCTGAACGGCGCACTCGGCCAGGGTTCCGTCGACGAGGCGCTGGCCAGCGTGAAGGACATGCCCGGCGGCATGGAGTGGTTGGCCGAATGGCACGCCGCGCAGAACCCGTGGTTCAACTACTCGAACGGCACCGCGTTCTACCACACCGACGCAGTGTGGGCCGAGCGTCTCGATATCCCGTTCTCGTTCATGCGTACCTACATGGACAAGCTGGTGAAGGGCGAAGAAATCGACACGCCTACCGCGGCCCTCATTGCCGAACGGGACCGCATCGCGGGCGAGTACAGCGACCTGCTCGATGGTGATGACAAGGCCAACTTCGAAGGCAAGCTCGGGTTGAGCCGCACCGTGTTCCACTACGTGGAGAACCACAACTTCTACGTGGAGCACTGGGGCATCAGCGTGATGTGGCGCAAGATGCGTGAGCTCTCCAACGTGATGATGAAGGAAGGCTTCTGGAGCGACGTCGACGACATCTTCATGCTGAAGCGTGACGAGATCCCGACGGCGCTCAGCGACATGACGTTTGCGTGGTCGTCGGGTGCTGCAGCTCGTGGCCCGTCATACTGGCCAAAGGTGATCGCGAAGCGCCGCAGCATCATGGCCGCCTGCGAAGCGTGGGACGCCCCTCCGGCCCTGGGCGCACCGCCCGAGGTCATCAGCGAACCCTTCACCGTCATGCTCTGGGGCATCACGTCGGAGTCAGTGCAGAAGTGGCTCGGTGGCATGTCCGACGACGGTGGCCTGAGCGGTTTCGCTGCGTCGCCCGGTGTCGTGGAAGGTATTGCTCGTGTGCTCACCAGCGCCGATCAGGTGGCCGATCTGCTGCCGGGCGAAATCTTGGTTGCGCCGGTTACCTCACCGTCGTGGGCGCCGGTGTTCCGCAGCATTGCGGGTACCGTCACCGACTCCGGCGGCATGATGAGCCACGCCGCGATCGTGTGCCGCGAGTACGGCCTTCCCGCCGTGACCGGTACTGCGTTTGCCACCAAGTCGATCAAGACGGGCATGCGCGTCCGCGTCGATGGCGACAACGGCGTCGTCACGATCCTCGACTGACGACGGTCATAAGCCTCTATGAAACACCTGTTGCTCGACTTCGGCGGAGTCGTTCTGAAAACCCCGTTCGAGCTCAGAGATGACGCTTCGAAGACGCTCGGCCCATTTCCGTGGGCCGGGCCCTTCGACCCGTCCACCGACCCCGAATATGTGCGCTGGCAAAGCGGCGAGATGACCGAGCGCGAGTACTGGCACAACCGCGCAGCCGTTTTCGGACTCAGTACGCGCAAGCTCATGGACCACTTTTTCGAGCCGCCCGGTGACCGGCTGTTGCACATGGAGATGTGGGATCTCATCCGCGAACATCAGGGGGCCGGGGGAGTAGTCGGCTGTCTCACCAACGACATGCAGGCCTTCCAGAACGCGTCGTGGATCGAGGCGATGACGGTCATCAGCGAGTTCGACTTCATCGTCGACGGTTCCATCACCGGATTCCTCAAACCTCACCCGAAGACGTATGAGTTGGCCCTCGACGCGTTGGGCAATCCCGATCCGGCTGACGTTGTTTTCGTCGACGACCAGTGGATCAACCTGACCGGCGCTACAGAAGCCGGCATCACCACGGTCTTGTTCGACCCCACCGACGTCCCCGGCTCCATGAAGCTCGTACGAGATGCGCTCGTACCCGCAGCACCGGCTGTTACGAACTGACCTGAATCTTCACTCGTGGACTGCGCCGTGAGGCATCGGCGGTTCGAACCGTCGATGCCTCAATGCATTTTCTAACCGGCTCGTCGACTGGTAGCGATTGACTTGATGGTTGCGATGGAGAGCGCCACGGCCGACGCACCAATGACGGAGGCGGCCAGGACGGAAGCGGCGCGGGTCGGCGATTGGCGTGCGATCACGACCGTGACGCTCGCTGCGCATGCGATCCAGACGAGGATCGATGCGCCGACGGCGAGCCGTTCGATGCGGGTGAATTCGCGGTCGTTGGCAATGGAGTTGACGGTGGCGCCTTCGGCTCGGAGCAGCCCGGAGATCCAACGCACCGGTGAGGACACGGCGAACACCATGGTCGGTGCCCACACGGCGAAGATCCCGGCGAGCCACAGTTCGGCGCTGGCTGCGAGTTGTGGTTGGCTCTGTGCGGCGGCCGCGGCTGCGAAGACGGCGAGCGCGGTGGTCAAGAACGCGAGCAGCGCCTTGACGTAGCGCAGCACGATCACTTGGAGGCGCAGCAGATGGCGGGCCATACCTAGTTCGATTTTGGCGATCTCTTCGGCGGGCGTGCGGGAACGGGACGCGACCAGTTCGAGCAGTCCGTTGACCCGGCCGAGATCGCCGGGTTCAGTGTGGCGATTGAGTCCTCCGTACGCGTCAAGCCGACGATCGATCGCGTCGCGGGCCGGTTGGTTCGGGGGCACAAGCAGTTCGATTGTTGCCGGATCGGAACGCGCTGCGGCAAGCGCGGCGTCGGCAGCGGGTGAGAGGTCACCGGCGGGCAGTCGTAGTCCGGTCAGCGTGAACCGAGGGGCGAACGCGGCGCCGGATTCGCTGGGGACGTGTTGGGCGTGGAAGTAGAAGCGGGTGAGGTCACCAAACAGCAGGAACAAAACGATGAACGGAACGGCGAGCACGACGGTCGCGGCGATAGTCAAGAACCAATGCGGCACCGTTGGCGGCGCAGTGAGCAGCGTTCGGAGCACGCCGGAGATCTGGTCGCGCACCAGCACCGGAAGAATCACCATCAACCCGGCTCCCGAGAGCAATGCGGTCGCAACACGGTGAAGCGTGGACAGGCGGACCTCGCATCGTTGCAGGAACGCTCGTGCGGCCGCTCGATCATCGCTCGACCATTCCGCCATCGCACGCTCCGTTCCGTTCCGTTGCCGAGGCTAGGCGCTCGACCAGCCGAACGCAGGGATTCTCGGATCTCTCGGTGCCGACGATCCACAGGTGTGCTCCGACAGGGCGCAATGCCGAATATTGACAAGTTTGACTGTCAATACGAGAATGGCACCGTGATGGATCTTGACGTGATTGATGACCCGGTGGTGGCCTCGGTCGTGTTGGATCCAGTTCGAGCGAGAGTGCTGGCCCAGCTTGCCGATCCGGGTTCGGCCTCGACGGTTGCGGTTGCGCTCGGTGAGCCGAGGCAGAAGGTGAACTATCACCTGCGGACCTTGGAGGAGCATGGTCTCGTGCGCCTGATCGAGGAACGAGCGCGACGCGGCCTCACGGAGCGAGTGGTGCAGGCCTCGGCGCGGTCCTATGTGCTGTCGCCCTCGGTGTTGGGCGCGAACGCGGCAGACCCGGCACGGACTGATCGCTTGTCGACGCAGTATCTGATCGCTGTTGCCGCGCGTCTCGTGCGCGAGGTGGCTGATCTCGCCCGAGGGGCCGAGGCAGCGCGTAAGCCGTTGGCCACGTTGACCATCGATACCGAAATCCGTTTCGCGTCAGCCGCCGATCGTGCCGCGTTCACGGCTGAGCTCGGCGGCATGGTGAGGGCTCTTGCGGCGCGCTACCACGACGAGTCGAGTGTCAGCGGGCGTTGGCATCGCCTCATTGTCGCTGCCCATCCTCGCCCGATCACCCAACCCGGAACCAAGGAGGCCTGAACATGTCTGATGATCCCCGAAAGATCGAACTCGAGGTCGAAGTCGTCGGCACGCCAGAAGAGGTATGGCGCGCCATCGCAACCGGACCGGGAATCTCCTCGTGGTACGTACCGCACGAGGTCGAAGAACGGCAGGGCGGCGCGGCAACCGCATCGTTCGGCCCGGGGCCAGAGATGCAGATATCAGGGCGGGTCGCGGCGTGGGACCCTCCTCACCGGATCGTGTTCGATAAGGGCGAGGGTGCTGGCGGTTTGGCGTTCGAGTGGTTGATCGAAGCTCGCGATGGGGGTACTTGTGTAGTCCGACTGGTGAACACTGGATTTGGTTCCGGGGAACCGTGGGATGCCCAGTACGACGGAATGGTCGAGGGTTGGAAACTGTTCCTGTCCAATCTCCGTTTGCATCTCGAACACTTCCGGGGGCAAACCGCTACGTCCATGCTCCCCATGGCCATGTGGGCCGGAACCCGCACCCAGGCCTGGGCTCGACTCACTGATGCTCTGGGCATACGAGTCGCTCCTGCCATCGGCACGCGAGTTCGGGTCGAGGCCACAGGGGCTCCAATTCTGGTCGGGACCGTCGTCGATTGTGCACCGACACGCTTGGCGCTCCTGTTGGACCAACCGGCGCATGGCACGGCCTTTCTCGCGGCCGAGGGGACCGACGATCAGGTCGGTGTTTCGGTCTGGTCCTACCTTTACGGCACCGAGGCCGAAATGATCGCAAACCGGGACGCACCGCTTTGGCAGCGATGGCTCACAGCCAACGCCGGACCTGCCGTCGCCTCGGCTGGGGAGGAATAGCAGCCCGTCGGGTCAGTCAGAGCGCAAACCGCCCCAGGTCAAGGCGCGGTCCTTCAGCGAAATGCCCCGTAGATCGCGCTCCCCGCGCTCAGAAAGAGCAGCCCGAGGATGAGGCGGTGGAAGAGCTTGTCGTTCACCTTGGGCACAAGCGAGGTCCCAAGGGCGTTGCCCAGCAGCATCGGAACGAACGTGATGCCCGTCAGTTTGACGGCATTGCCGTTGAGTCGGCCGTAGTACCAGAAGAGGGCAAGGCTGACGACGTTGGCGAACAGATAGACCACGACCAACGTGGCTCGGAAGATCACAGGAGCAACGCGACGGCTATGTAGAGCGATGACGAGCGGAGGCCCGTTGGTGCCCGTTGTCGTGGCCAACACGCCCGAGACGAAGCCCGCGACGAGGTCAACGCTTGGACTCTCGGATCGAATGCGAAAGCCCGTCGCCAAAGCGACCCCGGCGACCGCGACGGCAACGCCGATGATCAGGCGTAGTGGTCGGTCGGGAAGGTGCGACGTGAGGGCAATACCGAGCGGCATGCCGATCAAGCTTGCGAGACCGAGGCGCTTCGCGGACGGCCAGGACACGTCCTTCCACTCGCGCGTCGACCGGACGATGGCCAGCGGCGTGCTGATCAAGATGGCGAGGCTCACCGCCTGAAGCGGTGGCATAACGATGGCCAGAAGCGGGACGCTGACCAGGGTGAAGCCGAAGCCGGAGATGGTCTGGCTGCAGGAGGCCATGGCGACGATGAGGATGGAGACTGCCACGACGCCGAAAGTCACTGGACGATGGTATGCACACCTATGTCAAAGTTGCGGCATGCCCGAGCACTGGTTTGAACCCCTCGCTGACCACATGGGCTCGGCCTACCTGCGCTACTCGTTCACCAAGGGCACGGCGCAGGAAGTTGATGCGCTGATCGATGCGCTGGGCTTGCTGCCGGGAATGCGCGTCCTCGATGTCGGGTGCGGGCCGGGGCGTCATGCCAACGAGTTCGCTCGGCGGGGGTTTTCCGTTCACGGCATCGACATCAGCCGACGCTTCATCGATATCGCAACCGAGCAAGCCGGCGACGGTGCCACCTTCGAGCGGGCCGATGCCCGTCACCTGATGTTTGACCGCACGTTCGACACCGCCATTTCGCTCTGCCAGGGGGCGTTCGGATTGCTGGGTACCGATGAGGAGAACCAGGACGTTCTCGCCGGGATGGCCCGAGCCCTCAAGCCCGGTGGCCGCATCGCCGTCTCTGCGTTCAGCGCCTATTTCCGGGTGAAGTACCAGAACGACACCAACTTCGATGCCGTTACCGGGGTCAGTCACGAGCACACCGAGGTTCGAGACGAAACGGGGAAGGCAGCACCTGCCGAGCTCTGGACGACGTGTTTCACCCCCCGTGAGCTGCGGTTACTCTTCGCCGGGCAGGGGCTGCGGGTAGACGACATTTGGTCGGTAGAACCCGGCGCCTACCTGCCGACCGCACCAACCGTCGAGACCCCCGAATTCCTGGTCTTGGCCACAAAGGAGTAACCTTGCAGGGTCCTATCCCTCTAGTGAATAAAGGCTGTACCCCTTGTCTGATTTGATTACTGCGTCCCCGTCGATGGGCACCTTCGACGAAGAGGGCAATTACATTCCTCGCCAGATCACGTCCAATGATGTCGGCGATTCGTTTGAAGCTGCGATTGACGGTTCGCTCGTCAGCGTTGAAGACGCCCAGATTGTCATGGGCACCGTCGTCAAGATCGACAAGGACGAAGTCCTCCTCGACATTGGCTACAAGTCCGAAGGTGTCATTCCGAGCCGCGAACTCTCCATCCGCAATGACGTCAACCCGCATGATGTGGTGACGTTGGGTGAGCGTATCGAGGCCCTGGTCATCACCAAGGAAGACAAAGAAGGACGCCTCGTCCTCTCCAAGAAGCGTGCGCAGTACGAGCGTGCCTGGGGAACCATCGAAGGCAAGAAAGAACGCGAAGAAGTCGTCGAAGGTCTGGTCATTGAAGTCGTCAAGGGCGGCCTCATCATTGACATCGGCCTGCGTGGCTTCCTGCCTGCCTCCCTCGTTGAGCTGCGTCGGGTCCGTGACCTGCAGCCCTACGTCGGCAAGGTGCTGTCGGCCAAGATCATCGAGCTCGACAAGAACCGCAACAACGTGGTGCTGTCCCGCCGTGCGTTCCTCGAAGAGACGCAGAAGGAACAGCGCGACGAGTTCCTCACCAACCTCAAGCCGGGTGAGGTCCGCAAGGGCGTCGTGTCGTCGGTTGTGTCGTTCGGTGCGTTCGTCGATCTCGGCGGCATGGACGGACTCATTCACGTGTCCGAGTTGTCGTGGAAGCATGTCGATCACCCAGGTACCGTCGTTGCCGTTGGCGACGAAGTCACCGTCCAGGTGCTCGATGTCGACTTCGACCGTGAGCGCATCAGCCTCTCGCTGAAGGCCACCCAGCAGGATCCCTGGCAGGAATTCGCCAGCGGACACCGCGTGGGCGAACTGGTCTACGGCCGGGTCACCAAGCTGGTTCCGTTCGGTGGTTTCGTGCAGGTCGGCGAAGGCATCGAAGGTCTGGTGCACATCTCCGAAATGTCCGCCCACCACGTGGACGCGCCCGAGCAGGTCGTCACGCCGGGCGAAGAGTTGTGGGTCAAGATCATCGATCTCGATCTGCAGCGTCGTCGTATCAGCCTGTCGATCAAGCAGGCTGCCGAAGGCGGCGAAGTGGCCGAGGAATACCGCGAGCACTTCGGCGCTCACACGTTCGACGACGCCGGCAACTACATGGGTGCCGCCGACGACGCCGAGCGCGAAGCCGCATGGAAGGACTACTACGAGCAGTACGGCGGTGCCGAGCACGCGCCCGCCGAAGGCGAAGCTGCCGAGGGCGAAGCTGCCGAGACTCCCGCTGCGGAAGCTGCACCGGAAGCCGACGCTCCCGAAGCCTAAGCACAACGCGAACGGGCCCCGACCGGATCACTCCGGTCGGGGCCCTTTTCGCGTTGCTCGTGAAGTTCAAATCTGCACGGCCCGCGGGATTGTTTGAGCGAAGCGAGTCCGAGCGTTGCGGAGCGGTAGCGAGCCAACCGAGGCGTTAGCGAGGCATCAATTCAGTTGCACGATGCCCATACGCACGGCGAGCAGCACGGCTTGGGTGCGGTCACGGGCGTTGAGCTTCTCGTAGATGCTGGCCAGGTGGTTCTTGACCGTCTTTTGGCTGATGTACAGCTTGGCCGCAACCTCGGGAGTGGAGCAGCCGTCGGCGATGAGCTGCAGTACTTCCTCTTCGCGCTTGGTGATGATGCGGTCTTCCTCGCGCTTATTGGCGTCGAGCTTCTTGGCCTCGGCCAACATGCTGGCTGCGATGAACGGCGACATGACGGTGTCGGGGTCGGCGGCCTGCTTCACGATGTCGATGATCTCGTCGGTGGTGCAGTCCTTGGTGACGTAGCCAATGGCACCAGCCTTGAGCGCATCGTTCATAACCGTGTGGTCGATATGCATGGTGAGCATCACGATGCGTTGGTTCGGGTTGGCGGCGATGATGCGGCGGGTGGCCTCCACCCCGTCCATGCCCGGCATGCTCACGTCCATCACGATGACGTCGGGGCTGAACTGGGCGGCCAAGCGGATGGCTTCGTTGCCGTCGTTTGCTTCTGCAACAACGTCGTAGCCCTCTTCTTCAAAGGTACGGCGCATGCCTTGGCGCAGCACGCTGTGGTCATCAACGAGCATGAGTCGAATCGTCAAGGTGTTCTCCTGTAAGTCTGGGTCGTTCGGGGTGATGGTTACGGGTTGGCCAGCGAGACCCGAATGTTGGTGCCCTGACCGGGCTCGGAGTCTATTTCAAGTCGGGCGCTAATAGTTGCGGCCCGCTCTCTCATGCCCATCATGCCGTAGGAGTCGAACCGACCCTTCTCGGGGTCGAGGCCGACACCGTCGTCGGAAACGACCAGTTCGGCCGATCGACCGTCGGACCGCCAGGTGAGGGTGAGTGATTTGGCGTGAGCGTGGCGCTCGACGTTGATGACCGCCTCTTTCGCGATACGCCACATTTCGCGCTCCTGGATGAGGGGCAGGCGGCCGGATGCCTCGTGGGCGATGGACACCTCAAGGCCGGCGCGCTCTTTCACCCGGGAAAGGAACAACTCCATGGTGGCCAGCATGTCCTGGCTCTCGGTGACGTCAGTACGCAGGTCGTACAGCGTGTCTCGCACCATGCGGGTAACGCCGCCGACCTCGCCACGCAGTTCCACCAGGCGGGGGCTCATGTCCTCACCCCGGTCGCTGGCCCGCTTGGCCCGGTCGATCTCGAAACCGAGGTGGGCGAGCGCCTGGCCGATCTGGTCGTGCAGGTCTCGTGCGATGCGGGTGCGTTCTTCTTCGGCGCCGATAGTTCGTAGGCGGCTGAACATGCGGGCGTTCGACACGGCGTAGGAGAACGAGTCGGTAATCCCGTCGAGCACTTCGACGTCGGTCTGCTGGAACTGACCGGACATGGCCGACTCGAGGGCCATCAACCCGATCTGTGAGCCACGCGCGGACAACGAAGCATAAATGCCGGAGCGAGCCTCGGGCCACAGGCCACCCTGCTCGGCGCTCAGCGACCCCTCGGTGAGGGCACCCTGCTGTCCGAGCGCGCGGATGAGCACGGGCGGAAGCTGCGAGGTGGTGAGGCTTGTTTGGTCGGGGTTGCCAACCTCTCGCACGGGCACCCACGTGCGGTCGGAATCTTCGAGCAGCAAGATGGTGATGGCGTCGAAGTCGATGAGGTCGCGCAACTGGGCAATGGTGGAGTCGAGCACCTCACCCATGTCGAGTGACGACGGCAGCGTCTGGGCGATGGTGTTGAGCTGGAACAGTAACTTGTTCGCCTCGGCCAACCGTCCGAGACGGTCAAGGGTCAGGGTCTGTTGTCGAGCGTTTTCTTCCAGCACATGGCGCGAGTAGCTGCTGACGAGCGATACCAGTAAGAAGAGGGCCAGCCACGCCGCGCTGAGCGTGACCGCGTAACTGGGTTGTGGGTGCGTGTTGAACTTCTTGTCGAACCAGACGCCCAGCACGATGCTGGTGACGGTGCTGAGCTCGAGTGCAAAGGCATACCCGCGCGCGAACCCGGCGGCGACGACGGTGGGGAGTAGGACGATGACGAAAGGAGAACTCCACGAACCGGTCTTGGCGATGATGACGACGTGAAAGACGAGTTCCAGACCGATCTCGGTCGCAGCTCGGGACGACCCGGTGAGGGTGATGGGCTTTAGCGTCCGAAAACCGGCGTACAGCAGCAGCAGGAGACCAGCGACGTAGACGGCAAGGTGGAGATCCCCGGCCGCGAGAATGGCTCCGACGGCCAATGATGCCCACCGGAACAACTCGATCGGCGGGGTCTGCACGGCAACCTCGCGGGGCGCACCGGTTTCACGTCGATAGTTGCCGACTTCGGCTTCAACCGTGGTGACTCGCCGCGGGGTGGGTTGGCGCAATCCGATGACCGGGGTGAGTCCCACGCTCCCGGCTGACGTAGCCGGGGCGGAGCCCTCATACTCATCGATGTGGTCGACGTCGGTCATGGGTGCTTCCTAAAGCGGTTTACGATTCCTTGAAACTACCCCGCGGTGCATAGGAGCGCCCGCTTTTCTCCTCCGATACCCTGTCACGTTTATGATCCTTGTGGGGTTGACCGGCGGTATCGGAGCGGGGAAATCTTCGGTATCGGCTCACCTTTCCGAACTCGGGGCGATCATCATCGATGCCGACGCTATCGTGCGCGAGTTGCAGCAACCGGGCCAACCATTGGTCGCGGCCATGGCCGAGCGCTTCGGGCCCGGCATCCTTCACGCGGATGGTTCGCTCGACCGCGCGTCGCTGGCCAGCGTTGGCATTTGGGAACCCGGAGGCCCTGGCTGACCTGAACAAGATCGTGCATCCGGCGGTCGGTCGCGAGATGAGCCGGCGAATCGATGAGCAAGTCGCCACCGATCATGTGGTCGTTTTGGATATCCCGTTGCTGGCCGAGAACCCGCGTCAGGGATTGGCGGCAACGATTGTGGTCGACTGTCCGGTCGAAGTTGCGGTGGAGCGCCTTGTCACGATGCGGGGGTTCACCCGGAAGGACGCCGAGGCGAGAGTCGCCCATCAGGCCAGCCGCGAAAAGCGGCTCGCGCTCGCGACACATGTGGTGCACAACGACGGATCCCTCGATCATCTCCGTCGCCAGATCGACCGGTTGTGGCAGGAACTGCAATCGCTACCACCGACGACGGCAGAAGATCTGAACCGCTATCGGGCCCGGTAGCGGTCAGCCCTTTACTGCTCCGGGCTTGTCAGGACTGACCGTGAAGGTGGCATCGGTCGACACGCTGCTTTCCGGCTTTGTTGCATCGTCAACGATTCGGTAGGTGGCGGTCCACTTGGTTGGCGTGACCTCATTGAGACACCAACCCCTCTTGCGGGCATTCAGGTAGCGAAGGTCAGGGAAGGACGAGATGGCCGATTCGATGCCTTCGGGCAGGAGCGCCCCCGATGAGATCGACGTGCCGATGAACTCGGTCGCGACCACCTTCTTCGCATCTCCGTCTTTCAGCACGACGTCAGCAACGGCAGCGAGGTGAATGTCGCCGGTCACGATGACCGTGTTGGTCTTGCCAGTGGCGTCGATACCTTTCAGGAGACGCTGACGTGCCTCGGGGTAGCCGTCCCACTGGTCGAAGTTGAGAACGGCACCATTCAATGTTGCGTCAGCCATCACGACTTGGTTGGCCACAACATTCCACGTTGTTGTCGCTTTCCCCATGCCATCGAGCAGCCAGGTTTCCTGCTCGGCACCAAGCATGGTGCGGTCGGGGGAGTTGATCTCGTCGCACGGTGGCTTGAGCTGAAGAATTGCGTCACCGCACGCCTGATCGGTGCGGTACTGGCGTCCGTCAAGCAGGAAGAACCGCGCCAGGGTGCCGTAGTTGAAATCGCGGTAGATCTTGTAGTCGGGTCCGGTCGGTGCCGCGAGGCGAGTCGGCATGAACTCCCACCAGACCCGGTAGGCCATGGCTCGCTGCTTGGCGAACTCCTCGGATGGAATCCCGGTTTCGCTGGCGTTTGTGGCGTAGTTGTTCTCCACCTCGTGGTCGTCCCAGATGGACACCCACGGGCACGACGCGTGGGCCGCTTGAAGGTTGGGCTCGGAGCGGTAGTGGGTGTAGCGGCCTCGGTAGTCATCGAGGGTACGCAGCTTGTCGCCTGGAACGGCTCGGACACCCTGCCCCGCTGGCACCTGATACTCGTAGATGTAGTCGCCCAGCCAGACGAACAGATCCAGGTTCGACGCGGCGATGTCCCTGTGGGCGTTGTAGTAGCCCTCGGAGTACTCCTGGCACGATCCGAACCCGAAGCGCAGCTTGTCCACGGTGGCTCCATCAGCGGGAAGCGTGCGCGTCCTCCCGACGGGGCTCGTGAAGCCGTTGGCTTGGAAGCGGTAGAAGTAACGCGTGTCGGCCTTAAGGCCCTCCGCGTCGACGTGCACGCTGAAGCCGGCCTCATTCTGTGCCTTGGCTTCGCCCGTCTTTCGGTCCTTGGTGAACGTGTCGTCGGTGGCGATTTCCCAGGTGACCGCCACGGGAGTGGTGGTGGTCGGTACCGCAAGTCGGGTCCACAGAATCACCTTGTCCGGCAGGGGATCTCCGGACGCGACGCCCAGCGTGAACGGGCTCTCCCCCGTGGGCTTCGCCGTAGTGGTAGTGGCCGGCAGGGTTGTTGTGGGCGCCACCGTTGTTGTGGGCGCAGCGGTCGTCGTCGGCGGTGTGGTCGTGACGTTGCCGCGGTCGTTGTGGGCGCAGCCGACTTGGCCTTCGAGGTACACGCGGCGAGGGCAGCGGTCGTTCCGAGCAGAAAGGTGCGACGACTCAGCGACATCGGACTCCGGTCTGGTGGCGGGGGATCGGGGGCTCCTCGATCGTACGTCTGTCGGACGTTGCGCGCCCGGCAGACCTGTGTGTTCCATGTCCCGAACGTTTGTTCGTTTGCGGTAGTCTGTCGCGATGGAAGCGTTCAAGGTTGTGAGCGATTTTGACCCCTCGGGCGATCAGCCGAAAGCCATTGCACAGCTGAGCGAGGGGGTCGAGCGCGGTGATCGGTTCCAGACGCTGCTCGGCATCACCGGCTCCGGCAAGTCGGCCACCATTGCCTGGACGATTGAGAACACCCAACGCCCCACGTTGCTGTTGGCACCGAACAAGTCGTTGGCCGCCCAGCTGGCGCAGGAGATGAAGGAGTTCTTTCCCAACAACCGGGTCGAGTACTTCGTGAGCTACTACGACTACTACCAGCCCGAGGCCTATATAGCCTCAAGCGACACCTACATCGAAAAGGACTCGTCGATCAATGACGAGATCGATCGACTCCGCCATTCGGCCACGGCCGCGCTGCTCACCCGGCGTGACACCATCGTGGTGGCGTCGGTCAGCTGCATTTACGGCATGGGTAATCCAGAGGAATACAAGGGTCAATTGCTCGAGCTCCACACCGGTGTCGATTATGACCAGCGCTCCATCCTGCGCAACCTGGTTGACCTGCAGTACGACCGCAACGACATCGCCCTCGGCCGTGGCAACTTCCGCGTGCGGGGCGACACCATTGAGGTGCATCCGGCCTATGACGAAACGGTCGTGCGTATTGAGATGTTCGGTGACACGGTCGATCGCATCACAGTGGTCGATCCGCTCACGGGTGAGCAGCTGAACGAACTCACGCAGGTGATGGTCTTTCCGGCCACCCACTATGTGGCGGGCGAGGAGCGGATGCGCAAGGCCATCGTGGGCATTGAGGCCGAGCTGCAGGAGCGGCTGGCCACGTTCGAGAAGGAAGGCAAGCTGCTGGAGGCTCAGCGGCTGCGTATGCGCACGCAGTACGACCTGGAGATGATGGCTGAAGTCGGATACTGCAACGGCATTGAGAACTACTCGATGCACATTGATGGGCGGACATTCGGTGAGCCGCCGTTCACCCTCATCGACTACTTCCCGAAAGACTTCTTGTTGGTCATCGACGAAAGCCACGTTGCGGTGCCGCAGCTGCACGGCCAGTACGCCGGTGACCGCAGTCGTAAAGATCAACTGGTGGAGCACGGCTTCCGTCTGCCATCAGCGCGGGACAACCGGCCGCTCACGTTTGAAGAGGTGATGGAGCGGCTGAACCAGGTGATCTTCGTATCGGCCACCCCGTCCGACTATGAGCGACGCATGTCCACCAATGTCGCTGAGCAGGTCGTCCGGCCGACCGGCTTAGTGGACCCGCAGGTCATCATCAAGCCCACCAAGGGTCAGATCGATGACCTCATGCAGAACATCAACGAGCGCATCATCAGCGGGGACCGGGTGCTGGTCACCACGCTGACCAAGAAGATGGCCGAGGACCTCACCGACTACCTGCTCGAACAGGGTCTGCGCGTTCGCTATCTGCACTCCAACATCGACACCATTCAGCGCATCGAAATCCTGCGCGGACTGCGTCTGGGTGAGTTCGATGTGCTGGTCGGAATCAACCTGTTGCGAGAAGGACTCGACCTACCTGAGGTGTCACTCGTGGCGATTCTCGATGCTGACAAGGAAGGGTTCCTGCGCTCGGAAACGTCGCTCATTCAGACGATGGGCCGTGCTGCTCGAAACGTGAATGGACAGGTGATCATGTACGCCGACAAGATCACGCCGTCCATGGAACGCGCAATAGGCGAGACCAACCGGCGTCGGGAGCTGCAGATCGCCTACAACCTTGAACACGGCATCAACCCCACTACCATCATCAAAGCGGTCAACGACATTCTGTCGATGCTGCGACCCGACAACACGGCGCCCCTGCCCGGCAAGGGTCGACGCAAGGAAACCGAACGCGATCGCCAGAAGCGCAGCGAGCTCGCCAACCTGCCGGCCAACGAGCTGTCCCGTCTCATCCAAACGCTCGAAGACGAAATGCACGAAGCCTCTGCCGACCTTCGCTTCGAATACGCCGCTCGTCTCCGCGACGAAGTCAAAGAGCTGAAGCGCGAGCTGAAAGACGCGAGCTGAACGGCTTTCGGTCGTCTCAGGGTGCGATCACATGCGCCAGTTGAGCCAGGCTCGATGGTGGATCGTGAACGGCGTCACGTTGGGACGAGTGGCATGGAGAAGGTCAGGGCCTTCCAACCCTCGCTGGGGGAGCCTCGGTGCTACCTGACCCATCTCCACGATGTAGTGGGCGAGGGTGGCGATGCGATCGTCGTGCGTGGATGCCACGACCGTGCGCCCCTCGCGGGCAAGCTCGCGTAGAAGGTCGCCGATCTCTAGCACATGGGTAGCGTCGAGATGCGCGGTGGGTTCGTCGGCCAACAGCAGCGGAGGGTCGGTCGCCAATGCCCGACCGATAGCGACACGCTGCTGTTCTCCTCCGCTCAATTGATGGGGAAAGTGCAGCATTCGATCCGCGAGCCCCAGTCGATTGAGGAGAGCAACGGCGCGGTGTCGAGCGGCACGTCGGTTCACACCTGCTGACCGAAGCGGTACCATGATGTTCTCGACGGCGTTGAGGCTCCCGATCAGGTTGAACGACTGAAACGCGATACCGACCTTTGATCGGCGGTAGTCCTGCAGCGCCGCTCCGCGCAGTCCGACGACTTCGGTGGAGGCGGTCATGATGTAGCCACTCGTGGGTCGTAGGAGGCCGGCGATACTGGCGAGCAGGGTGCTTTTGCCGCTGCCCGAGGGTCCGCGTAGCAGCGTGAGTTCTCCGGCGGCGGCACGGAACGAAAGGCCGTTGATCGGTCGTATGTTCTGGCCTCCGGTGGTGTACTCGACAACGAGGTTGCTTACGAGCAAGGTCATGACGAAGCTCCAAACGCGAGGGAAGGGGGAAGGGTGACGGCTCGCCGCATACCGCCGGCGGCGCCGAGGAGAGCGACTGCGAGAGCGACAAGGGGTAGTGAGAGATACGCGAGTGTTGAGATTTCAACAGTCATCGGAAAGCGAGGTGCCAGTACGAAGGCGAGCGCAGCGGCAATGGCTGATGCCAGCAGTGCGACGACGAGAGCCTGGACGACGAGCCCACCGGCGATGGCCCGAGATGACGTGCCGATCGCTTTGAAGACAGCGAAGTCTTTGGTGCGTTCAAGTGCGTTGAGGTAGAGCACCGAGCCGACGATGAACATCGCCACAAGCCACAGCAGCGTGCGAACCATGGCGATGGTTTGGTTCGCCGACTTCAACGGTTCCATGGCGTCGGCCACGGCTGCGTCCGGTGTCATGGTTTTGAGTCCTGCTGGCAGATGACCGATTGCCCCGCGAACGAGTACGGCGGAGGAGAGCTTGGCCCCTTCCACGCTCAGCTGTCGGGCGTCATCGATACCGACGTACACGACGGGCGTCGCTGCGAAAAGTGATGACCGAACCGTTCCAACAACGTTGAAGGTGGCGCCGGCAACGATGAGTGTCGATCCAACCGCAACGTCAAGCCGTGAATCGGCGATGGCCTGGTTCGGACCGTCGATAGGCGCACCCGCACTCGGACGTGGTGCGCCGAGCCGACCGGGTTCAACTCCCATGAGGATCGAGAATCGCGGCTCGCCGGTGGTGACGACCGATTGGCGTGTGACGAGGATCGGGGCGACGTCTTCGAGGGTTTCGTCCGCTTCCAGAGCGTGGATGTCCTGCTCGTTGATCAGTCTTGTGGTCGTAAATGGTCCAGCCGCGCCGATCGGGACAAGCCAGTGATCGGCTTGGGCCAAAGCCACAGTGCGAACGGCTTCGTTGCTGAAACTGGCGGTTATGCCGGTCATTACCAGGCTGAGCGCCAGCACAAGCCCGGCGCCGACCGCAGCCACCAGGAAACGTCTCCGGCGGGATTGAAGGTGGCGTAGTGCTGCGTGGATCATCATGCTGGTGTGCTCCTTTGGCGGGATGCGGTGAATTTGATCGTACGGTGACAAAGGCGGGGAATAGGCTGGAGAACTGGCTGTATCTGGCGAGTTTTGGAATCAACCACTTGGCCGATGTTCCGACGCCAATTCGGGAGCAAAATGCCGCACATTCCCCTTGACCCCATGCCTGCTCTGCTCACGCCGCTTATCGGCAGAGACGGCCAACTCGATGACCTTGCCGGCGTGCTCGCCGTAAACCGGATCGTCACCCTGACCGGAGCGGGTGGCTCGGGCAAGACGCGCCTTGCCCGCGAAATTGTGGAGCGGCAATGCGACGGCCGCGAGGTTGCCTGGGTCGCGCTGGCCTCTACCGACGACCCGACTCGTGTGTACGCCCTCTTGGCTGACGCCTTGCGCGTCACCGAAACGAAAGGCGAGGGGCTGATGTTGGAGGTGCTGAGTGCGCTCGGCTCGTGCTCGCGGTTCCTGTTGATATTGGATAACGCGGAGCACCTTGTGGATGCTGTCGCAGTGGCTGTCACCGACATTCTGAACAGCTGCAAGGACGTCACCGTGCTGTGCACGAGTCGCGAGTCGATAGGTGTTCCCGGTGAAGTTATCTGGCGGGTACCGCCGCTCTCGGTGCCGACGTGGGACCGACGCGAAGTAGTGACCGCCGAGTCCATACGGGACGTTCCGGCGGTTCGCCTGTTCGTCGATCGGGCGCAGCGCGCTCGACGGAGCTTTACGTTGACGGATGCCGACGCCCACTCGGTCGCGGCGATCTGTCATCGCCTCGATGGACTCCCACTTGCCCTTGAGCTGGCAGCAGCTCGCGTAGGCACCATGTCCCCTTCACACATCGCTGAACAGCTCGACGACCGCTTCCGACTCTTGTCCGGGGGTCCAAGAACGGCAGCGGACCGCCAGCAAACCATGCTGGCCTCGGTTGAATGGAGTGAGAGTTTGCTCGATCAGGCCGAGCAGCTCGTCCTTCGACGTCTCGCCGTTTTCGTCGGCGGCTTTCGCCTCGAAGCAGCTGCCGCGATCGTATCGTCGTTTGGTGACGTGGACCGTGGTGACGCGGCGGACATCGTCGGCCGATTAGTGGACAAGAGCCTTGTGCAGTTCGACGAGCACAATGACCGTTACCTTCTGCTGGAGACCATCCGGGCCTTCGCATGGCAACGATTGGAGGACAACAACGAGTCTGATGTTGCTCGTGACGCCCACGCCAGTTTCCTCGTGGCTTGGCTTCCGAGGGCTGGAGGTACCGCGACCGGCACCACAATGGACGAATGGTGGCGAGATCGTCAACAGATCATCGCCCGAATCGATCCGGACTGGCCGAACTGCGCCAGTGCACTCGCATGGGTGGCTCCGGGATGCTCGATCTCGCTGCGGCTCGTCGCGGGGCTGGGGGACTATTGGGCATTGAAGCAAGCGGTCACTGGTTCCGAACGCTTCGGCATGCCTGCGGTCAGAGCCGGCGACCGGGCAAAACCTGAATGGCTCGCTGCCGTTCTAGGCCTACAGACCGTGCGCACCAATGCCGCCGACTTCGAGTTCGCCCTCCTTCACGAGGAGGCGCTCGAAATCGCACAAGCCAATAACGACCGTCGCGCCGTCCTTCGCTTAAGCGTCGCCCGGGTCCTCTTGCGTGGGCTCGTCATGGGCCCGACCGATGAGGTCACGGCTGAGCTGGCTGCTATCAGCGCCGAGGCAACGGACCTCGGCGAATGGTATGCGGCGTGGAACGCCACCCAGAGCGCAGGCGTGTTGTTGACTGCTGCCGGGCGCCTTGGCGAAGCCGACGCCGTGGTTCAGAACCTGCCGAGTGCGAGAGCGATCCTGATTCGAGCGACCACCGCACAGCTGCGGGGCGACCTCGAAATGTCGTTGCATCTGGCCCGGCAAGCGCAGCTGCTTATCGAGGCGAATCTGGGTTCAACTGCCGACCGGATGCTTGCGTCCTTTCAGGTCGCCGGTTGCGCCTTGGCCACCAATGATGCGGCCCCACTGCAGCACCTTTTTGCGCAAGCCAGGCCCGGCCGGGTGCCCCTCGCCTTTCACATCATTTCCGCCATGGTGCACGGGGTCGACCACCTCATCGCCGGTCGGTTGGATGAAGCCCGCGCCACTTTCGCTGAGGCTGGTTCGGATCTGTTCCCATCGCTTCGCGCTCTTTGTTTCCTCGCCCAAATCGAAGTTTCCGTGGGGAACCTCGACCGAGCCCGAGAGCACGCAGCGCAGCTTCGGCGGAGGGTGGTTGATTTGTCAGCACCGTTGTACTCAACGACGGTTGAGCTCGTCGAGGCCGAATGCCAGCGAGAAGCTGACGCGTCAGCCGCCCTTGACCACGCCCACGCCGCCCTTTCGATCGCAGCCGACTATGACTTGTGGCCTCATGCGATCGACGCCGCCGAAATGGTCGGCGCGCTGCTCGTTGACGTCGGTCGGCCACATGAGGCTGCCCGCATCTTGGCCTCAGCTGAATCGGCGCGCTCCACGCTGCCGTACTGCTTCCGGTTTCCGCATCGATCCACCTACGTAGCTGCGGCCCACGCCGCAGTCGTGAGTGACAGCGGTTGGGCAGAGGGTTTGACGATGACCCTGTCGGACGCGGTCGCAGTGGCCCAACGAATGCGGGGTGAACGCACGCGCCCGCTGAATGGATGGGCCAGCCTCACGCCCACCGAGTTGGCTGTCGTTCACGAAGTAGCCGCCGGCCTTTCGAACCCCGAGATCGCCGCCAAGCTGTTCATGTCCCGTGCCACAGTCAAGACGCACCTCTCCCACACCTACGCCAAACTCGGCTTCCGTAGCCGCACCGAGCTGGCGACCGCTGCCGCCCTGTCCGATCGCTAACAGTCGATTGCGAGCGACAGGGCGTGGCACACCTGTGCCAGCCGCTCCGGCGAGAGTGTCGTGAGGTGACGGGTCAGGTAGGCCTTGTTGTACAGCCCGACGTTGTCGGTCGAAAGTACACACGGCATTCGTAATCCGTCGGACTCATCGAGCGGGACTTCTGTCGGAATGTTGCGAATAGTTCGCGTGGCAGGCACCGCCACGACGGTACGCAGGAGGCCGATGACGCTCTCTCGGGTAAGGATCAGGACCGGGCGAGGCTTGCGTGTCGGCGATTCGTGCAGCCACACCTGGCCGCGCTGCATCACCAACCTCCGTCCTCGGCATCGAGCGCCGCGAGTGCCTCATCAGTACCCTCCAGTGACTGAGCAATGAGATCATCCCAGTCGTCGACATCGTCCGCGCCGCCCGCCGGGAAACGCGTATAGCCCTCGACTATTTGTCGATCGATCTCGTTACGAGTTCGCCGGTCGACGAACTCCTGAATAGCGATTCGGATCGCGTCGGAGCGATTTTGCAGGTCATCCCACGAAACAACGAGATGATCGAGTTGCTTCACCTGCTCATCATCAAGCCGGAGCGCTATCTGCATCGTCATGCAAAGAGTATATCTAGCCTGTATGCCGTGACGGGACTATTAGCCGCGCATGTCGGCGAGGGCGCCCGCTACGAGCGGCTCAAGGGTGAGGTCGGGTTGGTTGGCCAGAAGGTGGTTGAGCCAGTACTTCGACTCGAACAACGCAAGCAGCGTGCCGTCGGAGCGCTGGGCGATCTCTACGCCGTTCATGCGGGCGAGGCCGGGTAGGGACTCTTTGTCGGTGCGACGGGCGAGCGTGAAGCGGCTGGGAGTCATCTCGACTTTGGCGCCGAACTCGTTGGCCATGCGGTTGGCGACAACCTCGAACTGCAGCTGTCCGACCGCGGCCAGGATCGGCGGGTTCTCACGAATCTCAGGATGGCGCAAGACCTGTACCACGCCTTCCTGATCGAGTTGTTCAATGCCGCGGTTGAACTGCTTGTAGCGACCCGGGTCGAGCACGCGCACGGTCGAGAAGAACTCGGGAGAGAAGCTCGGTATGCGAGGGAAGTTGACCTTCGGTCCGGTGTAGAGCGTGTCGCCGACGCGCACATCGAGGGCGTTGACGAGGCCGATCACGTCACCCGGATAGGCCTCTTCGATGGTCTCACGCTCTTGGCCGAAAACCGAGTGGGCGTACTTGGTGGCGAACGGTTTTCCGGTGGTGCCGTGGGTGACGACCATACCGCGCTCAAACTTGCCGGAGCACACGCGGGCGAACGCAATGCGGTCACGATGCGAACGGTCCATGTTGGCCTGCACCTTGAACACGAAGGCGCTGAAGTCGTCGTCCAGATGGCGAATCTCACCTGCGTCGGACGCACGATCGAACGGATGTGGCGCCATGTCGATGACCGCGTCGAGCAGCAGTCGCACGCCGAAGTTCGTGAGCGCAGAACCGAAGAACACCGGCGTGGTGATACCGGCACGAAACGTCTCATCATCGTGGTCTGCGCCGGTTGCTTCGAGCAGGTCCTGCTCATCGACTGCGGCCTTCCATGCGGAGCCTTCCTCGACGGCAGCGCGCTCAGCGGACACGAGTTCTTCCGGCGCCTCGGTGGCGCCGCGGGCGGTACGGGTAAAGCGGATGTAGTCGCCGGTACGACGATCGAGCACGCCCCGAAAGTCACCAGCGATACCAACCGGCCAGGTGAGAGGCGTGGCTTTCACATCGAGCAGCCGCTCGATCTCGTCAAGGATCTCCAACGGCTCGCGGCCAGGGCGGTCCCACTTGTTCACGAACGTGATGAGCGGCAACTCGCGAGCGTGGCAAACCTCGAACAATTTCAGCGTCTGCGGCTCGATGCCCTTGGCCGCATCGAGCACCATCACGGCTGCATCGGCCGCGGCAAGGACGCGGTACGTGTCCTCCGAGAAGTCACGGTGACCGGGTGTGTCGAGCAGATTGACCACACAATCCCGATAGGGGAACTGCAGCACGGTGGAGGTGATGGAGATGCCGCGCTCCTGTTCCATTTCCATCCAGTCCGACGTGGCACTGCGACGTCCGGCTCGGGCTTTGACGGTTCCCGCGGACTGGAGAGCGCCTCCGTAGAGGAGGAACTTTTCGGTGAGCGTGGTCTTACCGGCGTCGGGGTGACTGATAATCGCGAACGTCCGTCGACGGTTGGCTTCGTTGGCAATGGCGGTCATCAGAATCAGCATCCGTTGGATTGGGGGACTACCAGTCTACGGCGGCACGCCCAAAGGCCGGGAAATGGATCGGCGCTGCGGGCCTCATGGACGGCAAACTGTGGGCATGTCCACGGCAGTTGACCCTCGGCGCGCCCTGCGGCGTTTGACGTGGGGGCGTGGCGTCACCGTCGCCGGTGACATGGCCGGTCGCACGGCTTTGCTCGTCGAAGTCTTTGCCCGAACCAACTCCACCACCTGGCTGTCCATCGCCATGCTGGCCAACCTCGGCTTGTCGGCACTCGTGTCGCCGCTGGCCGGTTGGACCGCCGACCACTTCGATCGTCGCTGGGTGATGCTCTCGTCGGAGACAGCGGCTGGGATGGTGTGGCTGCTGATGGCGCTCGTTTCCTCCGGTGTCTCGCTCACTGCGCTGGTGGGCTTGAACCTCGCTGCGGCGTTGCTGAACAGTCCGTTCCAGTCGGCGTCGTCCGCTGCAATCCCGAACCTGGCGGGGCCTGATCATCTTGACTGGGCGAATCGTATGCTCGCGTCCGCCTCGGGTGCCGCAATCGTGATCGGCCCGTTCGCTGGTGGCGCTCTGGTAGGCACCCTCGGAGCGCGCAGCGTGTATGCCATCAACGGAGCAACGTTCCTGGTGTCCGCACTGTTCGTGTACCTCTCCCGAGGTGCTTTCGGCGGACGTTCTTCGGCCCATGAGGTCACTGGCATGTTGGACGGATTTCGCGTTGTCCGTCACGCCCGCGAGCTGCAGAAGTTGTTCCTCGTCAGCATGTTGTGGGACATGTCGTTCGGCGTCTGCATGGTGGCCGACCTTCCTCTTGCGGACTCGTTCGGCGCGGGTGCCATTGGTTTCGCGCTTATCAGCACGGTGTGGGGCGTGGGCTCCATCGCTGGTTCGGCATGGCTTGCTCGCCGTTACGGTGAGGGTCGAGAACACACCGGGCTTGCGGTGGGAACAGCCCTCATGGCTCTCGGTATCGGTGGCACCGCGCTCCCTGACGGGTTCGTGGCCATTGTGCTGCTGCAGTCGTTGGGCGGGTTGGGTTCGGGCCTCGTCCGATCGCCGTGGTCAAGCGCGGTTCAGCGGTCCACCGATGACCAGACGCGTGGTCGGGTGTTCGCCCTTTCGACTGCATGCGACCAGGGTTTTCTCATGATCGGCTTCGTCCTCGCCGGTCCGCTCGGCACTTCATTCGGAGCCCAAGGTCTGTATGTGTGGCCAGGTGCGGCCATGGTCATCTCCGCGCTGGTCGCCATAACGGTCAAGGTGAAGAGCGCCGCCGGATCATCGACGGAGCGTCTCACTATCCCCGCCTAGAAACGGTCACGGTGCGCCGTCGGGCAGACTGGCGGAATGACAACTGACGCGGTGAAGGATAGGTACCGGTTCACGGCGAATGCAGCCGGACCGACAGTGGTGCGCGGCGAAGGCGTATGGCTCTACACCGCGGACGGACGCGCCATTCTTGACGGTGCTGGCGGCGCCTTGGTGTGCAACGTTGGCCACGGTCGCGCTCGAAGTTGCCGACGCCGTGCACCGCTCGCTCTCGACGGTTGACTACGTGCTACCCACCTGGGGTACACCCAATCGCCACGCGCTCATCGACACGCTCGTTGAGTCATGGCTTCCAGCCGATCACCATCACGCGTTCTTCGCGTGCGGTGGAAGCGAGGCCAACGATTCGGCCATTCGGCTCGCCCGTTTGCATCACCTTTCAAAGGGTCGCCCCGAGCGGTGGAAGGTCATAGGTCGCAACCCCAGCTACCACGGCTCCACCTTGGCAACACTCGCCGCCGGGAATCATGCGGGTCGAAAGGCCGGACTTGAACCGCTGCTGGCCGAGTGGCCAAAGGTGCCATGGGATGACGCGTCCGCCCTGGCCGGAGTTATCGAGGCGGCTGGGCCTGAGACGGTGTCGGCGTTCATCGCTGAGCCCATCATCGGCGCGGCCGGTGGTGCGCTCACGGCTGAGGCCGACTATTGGGCGGAGATCGTCAGCATCTGTCGCCACTACGGCGTGCTCACCATCGTCGATGAGGTGATGACGGGCTTCGGCCGCACGGGTTTCCGCTGGGGGCACGAGGGTGACGGATGGGAGCCCGACATTCTTGTCTCCGGAAAGGGTCTTGCCGGCGGGTACCAGCCGATCTCGTTAGTGTCGGCGGCCGACCATGTCGTTGACCCGGTGACCGAAGCCGGGCGCGTCCTGATGTTCTTCACCTACACCGCCCATGACTCCTCGTGCGCGGCAGCCCGCGTGGTGCTCGACATCATGGATCGAGAAGGCCTCGTGGATCGTGCCGCCCAAATGGGGACGTTGCTGCGAACGGAGCTGACGAAAGCCCTTGCCGATCATCCGGCCGTCACCACCATTCGAGGGCGCGGCTTGATGCAGGGCGTTGGCCTTCGACCCGGTCTGACCGCGGGTCAGGTTGTTGGCGAGTGCATGAAGCGAGATGTCTGGCTCTACCCATCCGGCAGTGGCTACGCCACGGGCGACGCCGTCATGATCGGGCCGCCCCTCATCATTGAGGAGTCCCGGATCCGGCAGATTGTCAGCACGCTGACCGACGCGCTCGACGCCTGCATGTAAAGCACCCGGACCACACTATCGAACAGGTGTTCTTGCTTTCGCTATGCTGTGACCATGTTCGCCTGGTTCGCAGTTCGGCAGTTGTTTGATGTGATCGGTAGCCTCCACGCCGATGTCTGATTCCTTGGTCGTGCGTGGTGCTCGTGAGCACAATCTGAAAAACGTTTCCGTCGACCTGCCCCGAGACAAGCTCATCGTCTTCACTGGCCTTTCCGGGTCGGGCAAGTCCAGTCTGGCGTTCGACACCATCTATGCCGAGGGTCAGCGCCGCTACGTTGAGAGCTTGTCGGCGTACGCCCGCCAGTTCTTGGGCCAGATGGACAAGCCCGACGTCGACTTCATCGAAGGGCTTTCGCCGGCCATTTCCATCGACCAGAAGGGCGGGTCAAAGAACCCGCGGTCAACGGTCGGCACTATCACCGAGGTGTACGACTACCTGCGTTTGCTCTTTGCTCGTATCGGCATTCCGTACTGCCCGAATGACGGCACCAAGATCGAACGGCAAACCCCGCAGCAGATCGTTGATCGCATCCTCACCATGGCCGACGGCACCCGTTTCCAGGTGCTGGCCCCGGTTGTGCGTGGCCGCAAGGGTGAGTACGACACGCTGCTCGCCGATCTGGCGTCGCAGGGTTACGTGCGAGCGCGTATCGACGGCGAGACGGTCGACATCGCCGAGTTCTTGAAGCGGCCGGAGAAGCTGGCCCGCTACGAGAACCACACCATTCATATCGTGGTCGATCGTCTCGTGAAGCGTGACGACATCGAGCGTCGTCTCACCGACTCCTTGGAGACGGCCCTCAAGTTGGCCGACGGCGTAGCCGAGGTGGAGTTGGTGCCGCGGGAGGGCGAGGAAGCATCCGAGATGCTGACGTTCAGTCAGCATCTGGCGTGCCCGCTCTGTGGCACCAGCTATGACGAACTCGCGCCTCGAAACTTCTCGTTCAACTCGCCGTACGGCGCGTGCGAGGCGTGCGATGGCCTCGGCACCGCGTACGAGGTCGACCCCGAACTGATCGTGCCGAACAGCGATCTATCGATCGCCGAGGGATGCATCGGGCCATGGTCGTCGGCCCATACGCAATACTTCGCCCGCCTGCTTGAATCGGTGTGCGAGGCCAACGACATCGACATCAACGCGCCATACTCCACGCTCACCAAGTCCGAAGTGAAGCTGGTTCTTCACGGAGTCAAGGGCAAGGTCACGGTCCGCTACAAGAACCGTTACGGCCGCAGCCGCCAGTACGAGACCGAGTATGAAGGTGTCATACCGTGGCTGAAGCGCCGCCACGCCGACACCGAGTCCGACTGGTCGCGCGAGGCCATGGAGTCGTACATGCGTGAGGTGCCGTGCCCCACGTGTAGCGGCGCCCGCCTTAAGCCATCGTCGCTTGCGGTGAAGATCGGTGGGAAGTCGATCTCGGAGGTGTGCAACCTGTCGATCGGGGAGTCGGCCAAGTTTCTCCTCAGCCTCGAGTTGAGCGAACGAGACCGCATGATCGCCGAGCGGGTCGTGAAAGAAGTCAATGCCCGTATGCA
The DNA here is from genome assembly GCA_963791625.1 of uncultured Acidimicrobiales bacterium. Lineage (GTDB taxonomy): Bacteria > Actinomycetota > Acidimicrobiia > Acidimicrobiales > Ilumatobacteraceae > JANMCE01. The sequence goes on along the minus strand of CAWBTA010000006.1, from coordinate 1,455,711 downwards.
TTTCTTGCTCGATGTTGGCCTCGACTATCTCAACTTGTCGCGTGCCGCAGGAACGCTCGCGGGCGGCGAGGCGCAGCGCATTCGCCTCGCGTCGCAGATCGGATCCGGTCTGGTTGGTGTGCTCTATGTGCTCGACGAACCGTCCATCGGGTTGCATCAGCGGGACAATCATCGACTGATCGAGACGTTGATTCGCCTGCGTGAACTGGGCAACACCGTCATTGTGGTCGAACACGATGAGGACACCATCAAGGTCGCCGACTGGGTGGTCGACATCGGCCCCGGCGCTGGCGAGCACGGGGGAGCGGTCGTGTACTCCGGCCCGGTGAAGGGCCTGCTGAAGTCGAAGGAATCCATCACCGGCATGTACGTGTCGGGTCGCAAGAAGATCGCCGTGCCCGCGAAGCGTCGGGTCGCCAGCAAGGAAAAGCTTCAGATCAAGGGCGCCCACGAGAACAACCTGCGCAACATCGACGTCACCATCCCCCTCGGGCTCTTCGTCGCGGTCACCGGTGTTTCGGGGTCCGGCAAGAGTTCGCTGATAGGCGACATTCTCATGCCGTCGCTCATGCAGAAGATCTACAAATCGAAGGTGGCGCCGGGCCGGCACAAGTCCATCACCGGCATCGAGTTCCTCGACAAGGTCATCAACATCGATCAGTCACCCATCGGTCGTACGCCTCGCTCAAACCCGGCCACCTACACCGGTGTGTTCGACAACATCCGCAAGCTGTTCGCCACCACCGCCGAAGCCAAGGTACGCGGTTACATGCCGGGCCGGTTCAGTTTCAACGTGTCGGGCGGTCGCTGCGAGGCCTGCGCAGGTGATGGAACCATCAAGATCGAGATGAACTTCCTGCCCGACGTGTACGTGCCGTGCGAAGTGTGCAAAGGCATGCGCTACAACCGGGACACCCTCGACATCACGTTCAAGGGCAAGAACATCTACGAGGTGCTCGACATGCCATGCGAGGAGGCCGTTGGCTTCTTCGCCAACCAACCGGCCATCTCGCGACACATGCAAACGCTCGTCGACGTGGGTCTCGGCTATGTCCGTCTCGGGCAACCGGCAACCACGTTGTCGGGTGGCGAGGCGCAGCGCGTGAAGCTGGCGTCAGAGCTGGCCAAGCGCAACACCGGCCACACCATCTACCTGCTCGACGAACCGACAACCGGCCTTCATTTCGAAGACACGCGCCGGTTGTTGACCGTGCTCTCGCGGCTGGTCGATCAGGGCAACTCGGTGTTGGTCATCGAACACAACCTCGACGTGATCAAGACAGCCGACTGGATCATCGACCTCGGCCCCGAAGGCGGTTCGGGCGGCGGCACCATCGTGGCCCAGGGCACTCCCGAAGACCTCGTCAAGGTCAAAGCCAGCCATACCGGGCGTTTCCTCGCCCCACTGCTCGTCTGAGCACTTCGGCCTTTCGTGTGTCGACTGAGCAGTACTGCAAGAAGAAATTGGTTTGAGTCCATCAGCCTTATCGCTGCATCCGAGTGCACCATGACACCGTTCGATGTGGTGCATTACAGCGCACCGGTAAGGCTGACGCACTCAGCGCGAAGTACCCGTACCGGCGGCGGTGCAGTGCCAGCCGCCACTTCTCACACGAGGCAGAAAGTGGCGACTCAGTTAACCTCCCACGCCCGTTTCCGCACTCTGCTAAGAGATGTCGTGCCAAGCGCCGGCTTCTAGGTCGGCCAGTGACCACTGTCCAACCCGGGTTCGGTGAAGAGTTTGGACCTTGTAGCCACAGGCGGCGAACATGCGCTTCACCTGGTGGTAACGGCCTTCGGTGATGGTCAGCTCCGCTCGGCAGTCTTCGAGAATGCGCAGCAGCGCGGGAGCACACGGCTCGGTTTCGCTGCGAAGCATCAGGGCGCCGGCGGCGAACACGTCGATCAGTGACGGGTCGGCGGGTCGGTCGAGGGTGACCTCGTAAACCTTCTCCACATGATGCTTGGGCGAGGTCAGCCGATGCAGCAGTGCGTGGTCGTCGGTGATGAGCAGGAGCCCGGTGGTGTCCTTGTCGAGACGGCCGACGGCCTCTGGTCGTGGTGTGCGGTCGAGCCACTGGCGGGGGAGCAGGGTGAACACGGTCGGGCCGTCGCGGTCGTCGTGGGAGCAGACGTAGCCAGCAGGTTTGTGCAGCGCAATAAAGAGGCCGTCTGGGTGATCGAGCGGCTCGTGATCCAACGTCACGCTGCCAGGCTCGACACGCGACGACGGGTCTCGGGCGACGTTGCCGTCAACCGAGACCCGTCCGTCGCGAATTAGGTGGGTGGCTTCCGTGCGACTGGCGTAGCCGAGGTTGGCCAGCAGACGGTCCAGCCGGATCACTTCAGAGCGGCGATAGCTGCGTCGTAGTTCGGTTCGTGGGCGATTTCGCTGACGAGCTCGGTGTAGGCAACCTTGTGATCGGCATCAAGCACCACGACCGCGCGGGCGAGCACGCCGCGCAGTGGGCCGTCAACGATGGTGACCCCGTAGTCCTTGCCGAACGAGCTGCGGAACACGGACCCGGTGGACACGTTTTCGATACCTTCGGCGCCGCAGAAGCGACCCATGGCGAAGGGTAGATCGGCGGCCACGCACACGACGGCGGTGTTGTTCAGGGCGCCGGCGCGCTTGTTGAACTCACGGGTCGATGTGGCGCAGGTGGGTGTGTCGATGGACGGGAAGATGTTGAGGATGACGCGCTTGCCGGCGAGATCGGCACTGTCGAGGTTGGACAGGTCGGCCTTGGCGAGCGAGAACTCGGGGGCGGAGGAACCGACCTTTGGCAGCTCGCCAGAGGTATGGACGGGGTTTCCACCGAGAGTGACTTGGGCCATGGATGCATGCTCCTTGTACGAACTGAGAATCGGGACGACGGCAGCGTAACGTAGCGTCATGGTGCAACGCCCCCCGGCCGGAACAATCCCCGAAGGCCCGGGTAGCTACCAGTTCAAGTCGGCCGACGGCCGCGTGATCTACGTGGGTAAAGCATCGAGCTTGAAGCAACGGTTGAGCAACTATTTCCAGGACCCCCGCAACATGCATCCGCGTACCGCGCAGATGGTGCAGACCGCAGCAACGGTCGAGTGGATCGAGGTCCGTAACGAAGTCGAAGCGCTGATGTTGGAGTACAACCTCATCAAGCAGCACCGGCCCCGTTTCAACATCCGCCTGATGGACGACAAGAGCTACCCGTTCATGGCTGTCACGCTCGATGAAGTGTGGCCGTGTGCCATGGTGATGCGTGGCACCAAGCGAAAGGGCGTGAAGTACTTCGGCCCCTATGCGCACGCTTACGCGATTCGAGACACGCTCGACCTGTTGTTGCGCACGTTTCCCATCCGTACGTGTTCGCCGTCAAAGTTCACGACCCACGAAAAGCTGGGCCGTCCGTGCCTGCTGTTCCACATAGAGAAGTGTTCTGGCCCTTGCGTTGGAGAGATCACCCCGGAGGCGTATGAGGCGCTGGTTCGTGACCTCTGTGAGTTTCTCGATGGTGACACCGACGAGGTCGTCAATCGGCTGAAGAAGAGCATGACCGACGCGGCGGGGGAGTTGGAGTTCGAACTCGCGGCTCGTTTGCGTGATCGTTTAGCTGCGGTGCAAAAGGCTATCGAGAAGCAGCAGATGGTGGGTGATCGCAGCGAGGACATTGACCTTATTGGCCTCGCCGATGATGATCTGGAAGCTGCTGTGCAGGTGTTCTATGTGCGCAAAGGGCGCGTCGTCGGGCGCAAGGGTTTCATCATCGACAAGGTGGAAGACCTGCCCGTCGACGGCCTCGTCGCCCGCATTCTCGAAGAGCTCTATGGTGACGCGCCGCCGCTCGGTGTACCGAAGCTGGTGATCGTTCCCGCTGAACCCGAGGCGTCGAACGTGTACGAGGAATGGCTCACAGCCGCCCGCGGCAGCAAGGTGCAGATCCGCATGGCACAGCGGGGTGGCAAGCGCGAGTTGCATGAGACCGTCACCCGCAATGCGAAGGAAGAATTCACTCGCCATCGGCTGCGCCGCGCCGCAGACCACAACAGCCGGGCTCGAGCCCTCAATGAGCTGCAGGATGCGTTGCATCTGCCCGAGGCGCCGCTGCGTATCGAGTGCTACGACATGGCCCACCTTCAGGGCACTGACTACGTCGGCTCCATGGTGGTTGTTGAAGACGGTCTGCCTCGTAAAAGCGAGTACCGACGCTTCAAGATCAAGACCGTCGAAGGCAACGACGACTACGCCGCGATGGAAGAAGTGCTCACTCGCCGTCTGCAGGCCTACCTGGACGAGCGCGATCAACCTGCGCCCGATCGCAACGACCGAAAGGGCAAGTTCGCCTACCCGCCCCAGCTGCTGTTGGTTGACGGTGGCAAGGGACAACTCGCCGTGGCCGAGCGAGTGGTGAAGGCGCTCGGCCTGGAAGATGAAATCCCCATCGCTTCTTTGGCCAAGCGGTTCGAGGAGGTCTACATCCCCGGACACTCTGAGCCGATGATCGTGCCCCGCCAGTCCGAAGCGCTGTTCATGCTGCAACGCATTCGCGACGAAGCGCACCGTTTCGCCAACACCTTCCACCGCGAGTTGCGAGACAAGCGGATGACCGTCAGCGTGCTCGACGACATCCCGGGCTTGGGGGAGACCCGCAAGAAACGTCTGACCAAGGAGATGGGGGGCGTCAACGCGGTGAAGAAGGCATCGCTCGAATCGTTGAAGGACCTGAGCTGGTTACCGGATGCGGTGGCTGAGGCCATCTACGCGAAGATTCACAAGTGAGCGAAGACGATCTGTGGGAAAAGAACGCCGACTGGTGGATTGAAGGATTCACCGATGGCGCCGATGAGGAGTACGAGGAGCAGATCCTTCCGCTGGCAGCCGAGGCACTAAAGGGTGCCAAGACAGTGCTCGATGTCGGATGCGGTGACGGTCAGATCTCGCGTCTCGCCGTCAAGGGCGGCGCCACCAATGTCATCGGCATCGATCCCACGTGGAATCAGATCAAGGTGGCCCACGAGCGTGATGGTGGCGCCAAGTTCGTGCAGTCCGGCGCGGGCAAACTGCCGTTCCGTGACGAGGCGTTTGATGCGGTCGTGGCCTGCCTCGTGTTCGAGCACATCCGTGATGTTGATGACGCCATTGCCGAAGTCAGCCGGGTGCTGAAGCCGGGGGGTAAGTTCCTGTTCTTCCTCAACCATCCCTTGCTGCAGACCCCGAATAGCGGCTGGATCGACGACCAGATTCTCGACCCACCCGAGCAGTACTGGCGCATCGGCGCCTACCTGGTGGAGGACGAGTCCGACCAGGAAGTGGAGAAGGACATTTTCATTCCGTTCATCCACCGGCCACTCGGCCGCTACATCAACGCGTTGGCCGACAACGGACTGATCGTCCGCCGTATGCACGAGCCCACGCCACCGCCGGGCTTTCTGGCCCGCGCCACCGAGTATGTCGAAGCGGCGACGATCCCTCGGCTGCTGTTTCTCGACACGCGCAAGACCGGTATACCGGCATAGCCTCGGCACCATGACCGACATCGTCGTCATCACCGGATTGTCAGGCGCCGGGCGTTCTCAGGTGGCCGATGACATGGAAGATCTCGGCTGGTTTGTGGTCGACAATCTGCCCACGTCACTGATCGAGAAAGTCACCGAACTGGCCGCCCAACCAGGGTCAAGCATCCAACATCTCGCGCTTGTCGTCGGTCGAGTGACCGGCCAGCAGTCAGAGATGGTAGAGGTCGTGCAGCGGCTGCGGGCCACTGGCGACCGGGTGCGCATCGTATTCCTTGAAGCGAGCGACGCAGAGTTGGTGAAGCGCTACGGCGCCACCAAACGCAAGCATCCGCTCGCAACCGCCGACGGCAGCGTGCTCGATGCAGTGCAGCAGGATCGGGCGCTCTTCGAACCACTGCGCGCCGCTGCCGACCTTGTGATCGACACGACGGGCAAGACGATCTATCAGTTGAAGGCTCAGGTCACTGAGCTGTTCAGCGACGAGATCGACAACGTCGGCATGCAGACCTCGGTCGTGTCGTTCGGGTTCAAACACGGCGTGCCCGTTGATGTCGATCTGCTCTTCGATGTGCGTTTTCTGCCGAACCCGTTCTGGGTAGACACCCTCCGTGATCAGAGCGGTCTTGACCCTGACGTGCGGGACTACGTGCTCGGCAACGAGCTGTCGGAGAAGTTCCTCGCCCACCTCGACGGCCTCTTTGAACTCCTGCTGCCGGCATACGTGGAAGAGGGCAAGAGCTACCTCACGATCGCCATCGGGTGCACCGGCGGTCGTCACCGATCCGTGGCATTGTCCGAGGAGCTTGGTCGTCGGTTGAGGGCTCACGGAACCCAAGTCCGCGTGCAGCATCGCGACATCGCACGTCACGCTGCCGTGTGACCCTCGTCGCCGGGGACCAAAGACCTTCATGACGCGCCACCCTTTTCGCTAGTCTCTGCGGGTTCGCTAACCCCCAGAAGGATCACTCATGGCAATTCGCGTTGGCATTAACGGTTTTGGACGGATCGGCCGGAACTTCTACCGGGCCGCCAAGCAGTCGGGAGCAGCCATCGAATTTGTGGCCGCCAACGACCTCGGCTCACTCGACCAGATGGCGCACCTCCTGCAGTACGACTCGGTGATGGGCAAGCTGCCCCACAAGGTCACGGTCGGCAAGAACAACACCATCCACATCGGTGATGACAGCATCACCATCCTCTCCGAGCGTGACCCCAAGAACCTGCCCTGGGGAGACCTCGGCGTCGATGTAGTCATTGAGTCCACCGGCTTCTTCACCGATCGGGATCAGGCAGCGAAGCACATTGAAGCCGGCGCTCCCCGTGTCATCATCTCGGCTCCGGGCAATGGCGCCGACGCCACGTTCGTCTACGGCGTGAACCATCACACCTTTGATCCGGCCAAGCACTTCGTCGTGTCCAACGCTTCGTGCACCACCAACTGTTTCGTGCCGCTCGTGAAGGTGCTCGATGACGCGTTTGGCGTGCAGCAGGGCCTCATGACCACTATCCACGCGTACACTGGTGACCAGGCCTTGGTCGACGGCCCGCACAAGGATCTTCGTCGGGCTCGTGCCGCCGCCATCAACATCACACCCACGTCCACCGGCGCCGCGCGGGCGACCGGCCTGGTACTCGAGGCGATGAAGGGCAAGCTCGACGGTACCTCGCTGCGTGTGCCGGTTCCCACCGGTTCCATCACCGACTTTGTTGCCATCCTCAACACTGAGGCGTCGGTGAAGGAAATCAACGCAGCGTTTAAGGCCGCGGCTTCGAGGGGTGCGCTCAAGGGTGTGCTGTCGTACACCGACGCTCCCATCGTTTCGTCGGACATCGTTGGTGATCCGCATAGCTGCATCTTCGACAGCGATCTCACCATGAGCCAGGGCAAGCTCGTGAAGGTGCTCGGCTGGTACGACAACGAGTGGGGCTACTCCAACCGTCTCGTTGACCTGTCGCTCGTCGTCGGCAAGGCCAACAAGAAGCCTGCTGCCAAGAAGAAGAAGTAAGCATGAGCCTGCCGGTCTTGGAGGACCTGCTTCCCCTCGATGGGAAGCGGGTCCTGGTGCGCACCGACTTCAACGTGCCGATGGATAAGGGTGTCATCACCGATGATTTCCGCATCCGCGCCGCGCTGCCAACCATCACGTGGTTGCAGCAGCACGGCGCCACCGTGGTGTGTGCAAGTCACCTCGGTCGTCCGAAGGGCGCGCCAGAACCGAAGTACTCAATGGACGCGGTACGGGCCCGTCTGGCTGAACTGGCGCCCGGCGTCGAACTGCTGGAAAACCTGCGGTTCAATCCGGGTGAAGAGGGTAACGACCCGGCTTTCGTTGCGTCGCTGGTGGAAGGTATGGACGCTTACGTTGACGACGCGTTCGGTGCAGCACACCGGGCGCATGCCTCCATCGTCGGTCCGCCGCAGACGCTGCCTTCGGCCATGGGTCGTCTGCTGCAGAAGGAAGTCGACGTCACCCTTGGCCTGCGCAATGATCCGAAGCACCCTTTCGTGGCGGTGCTCGGTGGGTCGAAGATCAGCGACAAACTTGGTGTCGTCGAGGCGCTGTTGAACGTGGTGGACGCGCTCGCCATCGGCGGGGCCATGTGCTTCACGTTCCTGGCCGCGCTCGGTAACCCGATCGGTGATTCGCTGTTCGAACCCGATCAGGTCGACACCTGCAAGCGCTTGCTTGCCAGTGGCAAGACCATTCACCTGCCCGAAGACATCATCGGTGTCGACAAGGATGGTCAGGTCCAAACCTGGGGCACCCGTCTTCCCGCCGGAGCCAAGGGTTTCGACATCGGGCCCGGCACCGCCGCCGCGTTCGCGGACGTCATCATGGACGCCCGTACGGTGTTCTGGAACGGCCCGCTCGGCATGTTTGAAGACGACCGTTTCGCCAACGGCACCCGCACCATCGCACACGCCATGGCCGACACAAAGGCCTTCACCGTCGTGGGTGGCGGTGACTCGGCCGCAGCGCTCGCGCAGTTCGGTTTCGCCGATGACGTCTCGCACGTCTCCACGGGCGGCGGCGCATCGTTAGAACTCCTTGAGCTCGGCGACCTGCCCGGCCTCGCCGCCCTCCGCAACGCCCCGAACGCCAAGTAAGGAACACGTCATGGCCGATCGCATGCCGCTCATCAGCGGCAACTGGAAGATGCACCACAACCACTTCGAGGCCATTCAAACGGTGCAGAAGTTGAGCTACCTCCTCACCAAGGAGGACTACCTCACCGTCGAGGTCAGCGTGCATCCGCCCTTCACCGATCTCCGCTCGGTGCAGACGGTCATCGAGTCCGACGACATCCCCATGGCGCTTGGCGCACAGCACTGTCACTGGGAGGAAAAGGGTGCCTACACCGGCGAAATCAGCCCGCATTTCCTGGCCAAACTGAACGTGCAATATGTCATCGTCGGCCACAGCGAGCGGCGCGAGATTTTCGGTGAGACCGACGAGATGGTGGCCAAGAAAATCACCGCCATCCAGAACCTTGGCATGAAGCCCATCGTGTGCGTGGGGGAGACCCTGGAAGAGCGTGAGGCCGGTCAGACCAACGACAAAGTGCTCGGGCAACTGATGAGTGTGCTCGAAGGCCGCACGGCCGAGCATGTGAAAGAAATGGTCATCGCCTACGAGCCGATCTGGGCTATCGGCACCGGCCGCACCGCCACCTCACAGGATGCTCAGGATGTCTGCGCCGCGATTCGTCAGAAGGTCGCCGAGGCCGTAGGCAAGGAAGCTGCGCAAGCCGTGCGCATTCAGTACGGCGGCAGCGTAAAGGGCGCCAACGCGCAGGAGCTGATGGCGATGCCCGATATCGACGGCGCACTCGTTGGCGGGGCCAGCCTGCTTCCCGACGATTTTGCACAGATTGTGCAATATCGTCTGCGTGCATCCTGAAATCTTGAGGACGCGCATAGGGTAAGAGTCCGCTGCGGACGGACCCCTGCGGCGCTGACCTCTTATGACCAAGAAATCTCGAACAACCACTTACGCGCGCAAAGAACGGCGGCTCGGCTTCATCGCCGGGCTGTCCATTGTTGTAGGCGTGGGCATGTTGGCCGTTTCCCTCCTGTGGCCCAACATCGTTCGCGAGCGCGCTGTCGTTGCCGGCGGCGCAGTCGCGGTGCCGACCAATCCGGAAACGACGCCCCCGACGGCGGCCAGCACCACGACGTTGCCCCCTCTGCCCGGTCGTCTCAACACGACGACCACAAGTACAACCGTCGCCGGGGCGACCACGACATCGAGCACCACCTTGGTGCCGCCCTCGACGGTCGCACTGCCGCCATTCACTGAGCCGACTATCCCGCCCGTCAGCGTGCCGACCAACAACCGCACGCCCGACAGCCCCATTGTGGTGGCCGTGCCGTACGGCGTCACCGATATGAACCCACACGTGTCGAGTCAGCTCCCTACGGACAACGCCGCTGTGATGTCACTCGTGCTACCCAGCCCGTTCCGCACCGGAGCCAGAGGAGAGCCGCTCCTCGATCAGGATCTCATGGCCGAGGCTCCGAAGGTGCTGAACAAGGAGCCGCTGCTCGTCCAGTACCAGCTCAAGGAAGAAGCAGTCTGGAGCGACGGGCAAGCCATTGGGTGTGACGACTTCCGCCTCGCTGTCCTGGCCGGAAGCGCCAGGTACTTACAGAAGTTGCCGACGGGCGTGACCGAACCGGCCTTCCACACCGAAACCGTTGCGAGCTATCAGCACGTCAGTGCCATTGGTTGCACCAACGGCACCGCCAAACAGGTCACCGTCACGTTTGATACGAGCGAACCGGACTGGAAGTGGTTGTTCCAGTCGTTGGTTCCCGCGCACGTTGTCATGGCCGCGGCCAAGGTCACCGACCTCACCAACATCGATGACGCCGGCGCCATCCGACTGGCCGATGCCTGGAACACCGGGTTCTCGGTAGCAAAGGAGCTGCCGGCCACGGCAGTGTCGGGCGGCGCCTTCCGAGTGACGTCGGTTTCACCCGAAGGTCTCGTGCTAAAGCCCAACGACAAGTACTGGGCCCAGCCGCCAGCGGCGAGCGCGGGCATTCTTGTGAAGACGGTTCCGGTCGGTTCCCAACTCGATGCCATGCGCAACGGATCGGTGCACGTCACGGCACTACCGGCCGATGCGTCCAAACTCGACGCAATCAAGGCTGGCTCGGGAGTGACCGTCGTTCGTAGTTCGCCCGTCTCGGTCACTGAATTGGTCTTCAACTTCGGTCAACCAAAGTTCCAGGACCGCACCCTGCGCAAGGCCATCAGTGCTTGCGTCGATCGCCCGAGTCTTATGGCCAGCCGCATCGCGCCGGTATTGCCGGAAGCCACTATCGCTGACAACCGGATGCTCGGCCCGAACGATCCGGGCTATCGCTCGACCAGCGCTGGTCAGTCAGCCGGCGCCGAGGTGGCCCGCGACCTGCTCGCCAAGATCGGCTATACCAGCACGGGAAAGACCGACCCGGTTACCAAGAGCGGCAAGGCGCTCTCGCTCACGCTGTACTACGACCCCGCCGGCAGCCTGGGGCAGTCGGTGGCCGAGGCAATCGCCAGCCAGTGCGCCGCAGCCGGTATCACGCTCGTTCCTACCCCGACTATCGGCGATGTGGTTGACGGCGGCCCGTGGGATCTGGCGTTGCTGAGCGGATCCGGCGACCTGAGCCTGGCCAATCGAACGGCTCGCTACACGCGTGGCAACCCCGGCGACATCGGTCGCTATGCGCCGAACGCCATCCCGACGCTGGTGGCCCAGGTGGCCTCCACGCTGACGGATCAGGACTTCGCCGAGGCCTTGAACAAGCTCGATGAGGGTCTCTGGAACGATCTGCCCACCATTCCCCTGTACCGAGCACCGTCGCTGGGCGTCGTCGCCTCCAACGTGAACGGTGTGGCCGCCACCCCCGGATTCGCCGGCATCTTTGGTTCCGCCCGCGCCTGGCGGTAGCACTGCCACCCCACGCGAACGGCCACTTGTCACTTTTCCTCGTTACTTAGTAGTAGCTTGGGGACTGTTCGGCCTATGCCTGACGGGGAGCCTGTCGTACAGGACGGGTTGAACATGCATACCCCAAACCCGAGAGGAGACCCACGTGAAGAGATCTTCAACAGGTGCCAAGCTCGCAGCAGTGCTGCTTGGTGCCTCACTGGTGGCCGCTGCATGCGGCAGCAGTAGCAAGACAACATCGTCCACGACCGCAGCAGGTGGAGCTACCACCGCAGCGTCAACCGCAACGACGGCTGGCGCCGCCAGCACCGCCGCACCGACCACCGCAGCGACAGCCACCACCCCCGCTCCCGCCGGTGATGCCGGCGGCACGCTCAGCATTGGTGCCGAGCAGGAGCCCGACTGCGCTGACGTCATCAATAGCTGCGGCGGTTCGTCCTGGGGTTACTGGATGATGACCGTTGGCACCTTGCCCCGAGCGTTCGACGTCGTGAACGAAGGCGGCGTGTATTCGCCCAAGCCGTCCAGCATCCTGGTTGGCGAGCCCACGTTGGTCACCACGCCCAAGCAGGTCGTGACCTACAAGATCAACCCGAAGGCCGTCTGGTCTACGGGAGATCCCATCACCTCAGCCGACTTCAAGTACATGTTCGAGCAGATCGCCGGCCCTGATGCCAAGGACGTCTACGACCCCACTGGCTACAACAAGATCGAATCGGTTGACGCCACCGCCCCCGACACCGCGGTCGTGACGTTCAAGGAGATCTACGCCGACTGGAAGGGTCTCTTCGGCGGCAGCTACGGCCTCATGCCCAGCAAGACGCTGGCTGGCAAGGACCGCAACGCCGAAATGAAGGACGGCTATAAGTTCTCGGGTGGACCTTGGATTATCGACAAGTGGGAGAAGGGCGTGGCCATCACCCTCATCCCGAACGACAAGTACTGGGGCGACAAGCCCAAGCTGTCGAAGGTCGTCTTCAAGTTCCTGCCTGATACCGCAGCTGAGTTCCAGGCCTACAAGGCCGGCGAAGTGTCGGTTATCTACCCGCAGCCGCAGGTGGCCGTGATTGACGCCATCTCAGCCGGTGTTGAGGGTAACAACTTCTTTACGGGCAACACCGGCTCGGTCGAGGCCATCTGGATCAACAACGCCAAGGCCCCGTTCGATGTGAAGGAAGTCCGCCAAGCGCTTGCGTACTCCATTGATCGTGACGCTGTCGTGAACAAGTTGTTCGGTGGCATCGGTGTGAAGCAGGCCGTGCACAGCTTCAACCCGCCGATCATCAGCAAGTTCTCGGGTACCGACTTCGATGTCTACAAGAAGGACCTCACGAAGGTTGAAGCGCTGATGAAGGGCGCTGGTTACGCCAAGGGTGCCGACGGCATCTGGGCCAAGGGTGCCGACCGAGCTTCCTTCGCTCTGCGTACCACCGCAGGCAACAAGCGTCGTGAACTCACCCAGGAAATCCTTATTCAGCTGTTCAAGGAAGCCGGTTTCGAAATGAAGGTCGAAAACGCCCCAGCCGGCGACTTGTTCGGCAAGATCCTTCCCGCTGGTGATTACCAAACAGCGATCTACGCCCAGGTTGCTACCTTCCCGTTACCGAGCCTCTCCAGCCTGTTCAACTCCGCGAACATCCCGTCGGACGCGAACAAGCAGAGCGGCACCAACTGGACCCGCACCAAGATCGCTGGTCTCGACGAGAAGCTTGCCGCTTCCGACGCCGAGCTCGACGAGACAAAGCGCATCGTTATCTCGAAGGAAATCGACAAGCTGATCGCCGCCGATGCCACCTCGATCCCCCTCGACCCGCTTCCCAACATCATGTTGTGGAGCAAGAAGGTCACCGGTCCCTCCGACAACGCCGTGCTCGGACCGTTCTGGAATATGAACACCTGGACCGTGGCCAAGTAATCAGGCTGCTGTCAGAGATGTAAAAGGGGAGTCCGACGGTTGTCGGGCTCCCCTTTTCGAACGTTGTAGTGTTGCGGAACCTAGTGGGGGGAAGGTCGGGGTAGTGCTCAGTTACATCGCACGCCGAGTGTTGTACTCAGTACCGGTGCTCTTGGTGGCATCGTTCGTTGTCTTCGTTGCCGTGCGGCTCACGTTCGACCCGACCGTGAAGTTTCGGCAACTCAAGGACCCGACCGCGCTCGAACGAGCCCGAGTTCGGTACGGCCTCAACGACGCGATACCGGTCCAGTACGTCAAGTGGTTCGGTCGCTTCATACGAGGTGACTTTGGTATCAGTACCCGCACCGGCGACGACGTGGGGCCAATGATCAGTCGAGCGTTGGGTTTCACCATGCAGCTCATTGTGTGGGGCGTCTTGCTCGCCCTGATCGTGGCCGTATCAATTGGCGTGTTTTCTGCGGTGAAGCAGTACTCGGTTCCCGACTACGTGTTCACCGGGCTTTCGTACATCGGCGTGGCTATGCCGCCGTTCTGGTTCGGTCTGATTCTCATCCAGGTCTTCGGCGTGTTCATCAAGCAGAAGTTCAATCTGGACAGACCATTTCTCTTCTTCATTGGCCTGCATAGCACCGACATGAAGGGCATCAATCTCGACTATCTGCGGCATCTCGTGCTACCGGTGCTCACGCTCACCGTGCAGCTCATTGCGCAGTGGAGCCGCTTTCAGCGAGCGTCGATGCTCGACATCTTGTCGAGCGACTTCATCCGAACCGCTCGAGCGAAGGGCGTACCCCGACGCAAGGTCGTGTTTCGCCATGCCTTCCGTAACGCGCTCATACCACTTGTCACCGACGTGGCTACTCAAACGGGCGCACTGTTCGGCGGCCTGATCATCACGGAGTCGATCTTTTCGATTCCGGGAATGGGCCGACTCTTTATCGACGCACTCATCAACGGTGACGTCTACGTCGTGCTGGCGTGGATGCTCGTGACGGGCGTCTTCGTGATTCTCTTCAACCTGATTGCCGACATGCTTTACAGCGTGCTCGATCCACGAGTGAGGCTCGCATGACCGCCGAAATGCAAGAGGCTATTGCCGTAGGAAGCGATGAGACGGCGCTCATTCAAGGCGCCTCACCGGTTGCCCGAACGCAATGGCAACTGTTCCGTCGGCGCTTCTTCCGCCATCGGCTCGCCATGTTCGGTCTCGTGCTTCTGACCATCTTGGTGGTGTGCTGTTTCGGAGCCAAGTGGGTTGCCCCCTATAAAAACGTGTCCGACCTGTTGGCCGATCCGGCTCCACCCAGCAGGAAACACTTGTTTGGTGTCGACCTGGTCGGTCGGGATTACCTCACCACTTGCCTGTACGCCGGTCAGATCTCGCTGAAGATTGGCTTGTTCGTCTCGGTCATCTCCACCGTGCTGGGCACGATTACGGGTGCCATAGCCGGCTACTTCGGCAAGCTGGCCGACCAGATCCTGATGCGCTTCACCGACCTGTTCCTGCTGCTGCCGGCGCTGGCCGTCCTGGCCATTGCGCTCAAGAAGTTCGGCGGCTCCGACCGCACCATCATCCTTGTGCTCGCTGGGCTCGGCTGGATGGGCATCGCCCGCATCGTTCGTGGACAGGTGCTGTCACTCAAGGAGAAGGAGTTTGTGGAAGCGGCAAGAGCCATCGGCTGCTCGCATACTCGCATCATTCTTCGGCACATCATTCCGAACCTGGTCGGCCCCATCATGGTGAATGCCTCGTTGTCCGTCGCCGCCGCCATCATCGCTGAGTCGACGCTTTCCTACCTTGGCTTCGGTGTACAAGCACCAAAGACGTCATGGGGAAAGCTGTTGGCCGATGGCAAAGAATCCATCGCAACCAAGGCGTATCTTCTGTACTTTCCCGGGCTCCTCATCATCCTTGTTACCCTGGCCGTCAACTTCCTTGGCGATGGTCTGCGTGACGCCACCGACCCGCAGGCGAAGCACTGATGGCTCCCAACGAAGTGGTGCTATCGGTCCAGAATCTCTGCGTTGAGTTCACCACCGACGACGGCGTACTCAAGGCCGTCGACAACGTCAGCTACGACCTGACGGCGGGCGAGACGCTCGGCATCGTGGGCGAGTCCGGGTCGGGCAAGAGCGTGAGCTCGATGGCCATTCTGGGGCTGTTGCCGAAGACGGCCAAAATCAGCGGTGACGTCCTGTTCCGAGGTCAGTCGATTCTCGGCCGCCCCGAGAGCGAACTGCGCTCGTACCGCGGGAACAAGATCGCCATGGTCTTCCAGGACGCATTGGCCTCGCTCAATCCGGTGATGACTATCGGCAAGCAGATCACCGAAGCCATACAGGTGCACGATGACAAGATCACCGCGGCACAGGCCCGAGAACGGGTCGTGGAGCTTCTCGACATCGTGGGTATCCCCGAACCGGGTCGCCGTGTGGATCAGTATCCGCACGAGTTCTCGGGCGGTATGCGTCAACGGGCCATGATCGCCATGAGTATCGCGAATGAGCCTGATGTGCTCATTGCCGATGAGCCGACTACTGCGCTCGACGTGACTATTCAGGCTCAGGTGATGGAGGTGTTCGAGCGTATTCAGGAGCGCACCAGCAGCTCGCTGCTGCTGATAACTCATGACCTCGGCGTGATTGCCGGGGTAGCCGACAGAGTCATGGTGATGTACGCCGGTCGCCAAGTCGAACTCGGCAGTGTCGACGACGTGTTCTACCGGTCTGGTCATCCGTACACGCAAGGGCTTCTGGCCTCGCTTCCGCGTGTGGACGGCAATACGACCGGTCACCGGTTGCATCGCATCAAGGGTCAACCCCCGTCGCTCGTCTTTCTTCCGCCGGGTTGCGCGTTCAACCCTCGCTGCCCGGATGCCAAACCTGGCACGTGCGATCTCGCTCGGCCGGAGATGCACAGCGTTGGTTTCGCTCATGCTTCCGCCTGCCACTTCGCTGATGAGCTCATGACCAAAGAGGTAGCACTGTGACCGAGGCAGTACTCACAGTGCAGCACTTGGTGAAGCACTTCCCGATTCGATCAGGTTTGCTGCGCCGCCAGACCGGCATCATCCAGGCCGTTTCCGATATCAGCTTTCAGGTTGGCAAGGGCCAGACGCTCGGCCTGGTTGGCGAGAGTGGGTGTGGGAAGTCAACCGCTGGCCGCTCCATCTTGGGTCTGATTCCGGCCACGTCGGGGTCGGTTCTCTTCCAAGGTCTTGAGATCGTGGGTGCCGATCCGGGCAAGTTGCGTGAAGCGCGTCGTCACATGCAGCTGGTCTTTCAGGACCCATATGCGTCGTTGAACCCCAAGATGTCAGTGCAGGCAATCGTCAGTGAACCCATGAAGATTCACGGCCTCCACAAGGGAAGGGAGGTGGATCGAGTCAAGGACCTTATGGCCGTTGTCGGCCTGAACCCCGAGCACGTCAACCGTTTCCCGCATGAGTTCTCCGGCGGCCAGCGTCAGCGCATCGGCATCGCCCGCGCCCTTGCGGTCGAGCCCGATCTGTTGGTGCTCGACGAGCCCGTGTCGGCTCTTGACGTGTCCATCCAGGCTGGCGTCGTCAACCTACTCGAAGACCTTCAGGACGAGCTTGGGCTGGCATACGTCTTCATCGCCCACGACCTCGGCGTGGTCCGCCACATTTCCGACCGAGTGGCCGTCATGTATCTCGGCAAGATCGTTGAGATCGGTGATGCCGAAGACCTCTACCAGCGTCCATCTCATCCGTACACACAGGCGCTCCTGTCTGCTGTACCGCTGCCCGACCCACGGGCCGAGCGGGCGCGCAAGCGCATTATCTTGCAGGGCGACGTGCCCAGCCCCGCCAACCCGCCGTCGGGCTGCCGCTTCCGCACCCGATGTCCGATTGCGCAGGAAATCTGCTCGCGGGAGGAGCCGATTCTGGCAACCTCCGGGCTTGGGCACGAAGTGGCCTGTCACTTCCCAACGGTCGTGGCCGTCGTCTAAGAGCATTCGTCACCACGCTCTCTGGCTCTGTACTGATAGAGTCTTCCCCCGTGCGTAACGTCGTGAAGATCATTGTGGCCGTCATCAACATGGCTTCGCTTGTAGGCATGATTGGTGGCATCCTGCTGCACTCCGGTCGGGGTGGCGGCCTGTCCGACATGTTCGGTGGCGGTGGCGGGGCCGGTATGGGTTCCACGGCAGCCGAGAAGAACCTCAATCGCATTACCACGATCTTTGCGCTGATCTGGATCTTCACGGCGGTCTCGCTCGGTCTCTTGCTTGACTGAGCGTGCCTGCGGGTAAGATCTCAGCGCTACAAACAGTCCACGTCGATGTGGCGGAATAGGCATACGCGCTAGCTTGAGGTGCTAGTGGGAGAAATCCCGTGGGGGTTCAAGTCCCCCCGTCGACACAAATGTGACCAAGGCTTCGGTCTTGGTCACCTTCGTTTTTGGCGATGAGCGGTGACGGTCGTCTGACCTTGATCACCGACCGCTGTACGCTGTCGACGCTACTGAGAGTCGCTACTATCTTTCTTAGGGAGACGATGCGTTGTTGTCGGATTCTGGACTGGCTCAAGACTGCGAAATGAGTTCATACGTTGCCCAAACGGTTCCGATAACCAGCTATGACCGCGATTGACTTCTCCCTCGGTAGTCGGTCGCGCCTCGCCGCGCATCCGCGGCTGATGGAACTCGTCCGCATTGCCGGCACGTTGGCCAAAGCGCCGGCTGAGATCGTGGTCATGCATGACAACCGGGCATCCGTTGTCGCGTCGCTGACTCGATCGATTTTGCAGCCGAGACCGTTCACCGGCGCCGAGCGGGATCTGATCAATGCCGCCGGACCATCTCACGTCGCCACCCCGGAGGGTGCCACCTTCGCTGTAAGAGATCACAGCGGCGCACTGGTTGCGGCTCTCACCCTTACCAGCGAGATTGCGGCTGGTTCAGTTGACGCGCTGCACGGCGTCGCTCGGCTCATCAGCGAGTTGGTGTACGAGCAAGCGCAGCCGTCCGATGTGCTCGCGCCCGACACGATCCTGGATGGCCTTCGGGACGCGGTACTTGTCATCGACTCGGACTTTCGCGTACTGTTCGCCAACCGTGCGGTCGGGAATCAGTTCGGACGAACACCGATCGAGCTGGTGGGCACCAATGCCATTGATCTTCTCCACCCTGACGATCTCGAAGTTGCGCTTGAGGGGCTGTCGCGATTGGCCGGTGGCCGCGAGGTCTATCGGGTCGACCTCCGCATTATGCACGCCTCCGGAGACATCTATCGGGTCGAGGTGACCGGAAACGACTACTCCCACGACCCTCGCATCGGTGGCGTCGTGTTATCGATCCGAAGTGATGATCGCAACCACGAACTGGCCGAAGAACTCGGTCACGAGCGTGGCCTGCTGTCCGCGGTGCTCGACCAGCTGCACGACGGCATTGTGGCCACCGATCGTTTCGGCGTGCCTACCCTCGTGAACCAGGCGGCGCGCCTCATGCACGGCGTGGAAACCGACCTACCAGCTCGCGACCTCACCCTCGAGTCCTTTCTCGTTCTCGACGCCGATGGCACTGCGCTGGAAATCGAAGCGCATCCGGTGGCGCGGGTGGTGAGGGGTGAGCGTCTGATCGATGAACATATGAGCGTGGTGAGCGAAGGTCGTGTGCGCCATGTCCGCGTCAGCGGGCAGCCTGTGGTTGGAACCGGCGGAGCGCAACTGGGTGCCGTCGTTGGGTATCACGACGTCACTGAGATGCTCGTGGCTGAACGCGAGTTACGTGACCGCGCCCTGCACGACCAGCTCACCGGTCTGCCGAATCGCCGCCAGTTGCACGACCATCTGGTCTGGCTCTCCGAGCGACAGCACGACGGTCTGGTCGGGGTGTGCTTCATCGATCTGGATGGTTTCAAACTGGTCAACGACACCTTCGGCCATCGTTCCGGGGACGCGGTCGTGCGCGACGCTGCACGCCGCCTGCTTACCGAACTGGCCGGCGAACACTTCCTCGCGCGCCTCGGAGGCGATGAGTTTATCGCCGTACTCAATGGTCTGGCCCTACCGACCGAGGCCAGCGCGATTGCCGAGCGGCTTCGAGCCGTCATGCGCGCCCCATTCGTCGTCGGTGATACGCACCTTGCTTTGACAGCGTCGGTTGGGCTGGCCCTATCCGAAGTCGGGGTGACCGGCGAGATCGATGAAGACACGTTG
This sequence comes from uncultured Acidimicrobiales bacterium, assembly GCA_963791625.1. Classification (GTDB taxonomy): domain Bacteria; phylum Actinomycetota; class Acidimicrobiia; order Acidimicrobiales; family Ilumatobacteraceae; genus JANMCE01. Next base: position 1,436,172 of record CAWBTA010000006.1, on the reverse strand, counting down.
CTGCGTCAGGCCGACATTGCCCTCTACGCGGCCAAGGCCCGCGGTCGCAACCGCGTCGAGTTGTTCGATGACCATCTCGCGCTTGCTGCCGACGAAGAACAGCGCCAGCACGAAATGCTGCGCAACGCGCTCGACCGTGGCGGTCTGGTGATGCACTTCCAGCCGATCATCGATTCCGATAATGGTGACACGGTTGGCTTTGAAGCACTGGCCCGTTGCCGCCTGGTGGATGGCGCGCTCGTCGGCCCCGACAGCTTCCTGGATGCGGCCAACAGCTCCGGCCTGGTGTGGGAACTCGATCGCAAAGCCTTCGAGCTCTCCAGCCAGGCCGCCGCCACGCTGCGTCGTATGCGACCCGACCGAACGTTGCTGATGTCCTGCAATTTCTCGGCGCTGAGCATCGTCCAATCATCGTTCGTTCGAGAGATCATGGACACCGTGACGCGTCACAGCATGTCTCCAGCGGACTTCTGCATTGAGATCACCGAGAGCACGGCGTTCGAAGCAGGGGAGCGGGCCATGGCGGCGCTGCGCGAACTGCACTCCCTTGGTTTCGTCCTCGCGCTTGATGACTTCGGCACCGGGTACAGCTCCCTCGCGCATCTTCGTGACCTGCCGCTCGCAACGGTGAAGGTCGATCGGTCTTTTGTGTCGCGCCTCGAACGGGGCACCACCGAGCGGGCCATCACCGAAGCGGTGGTGCATCTCGCCCGAACTCTGAATCTCAGCGTGGTGGCCGAGGGAGTGGAAACGATCGAACAACTCCGGCAGGTGCGCGAGCTCGGCTTTCGTTTCATTCAGGGCTTCTACTACTCGCCGGCTCGTCCACTCTCGGAAATCCTGCTGGCGCTGTGATGTCCAGGGACTTTGGTCGGTTCTTGGGGCGTCCTTCGTAGGGATCTGGTCGGGACCCTCGGCCACTGTTCCGTCCTCATTCATGCCGTTGGATGGGGGAATGTGCTGTCGGTCTTGTTCACTATGGCCCGTGTGCCGAAGCCGGCGGTGGCAATGAGCCCCGTGATGTCTGACCGAGGATCAACGGGACACGAGTTGAGCGCCGATAAGCCGGTTGAGGTCGCTCTGGTCGCGGTCGTGGGTGGTGTTTGTGTTGGCCGGCCTCAGCCTGCTGAAGTTGCTCAGCCCGCAAACTTTCGGGTGGATGGTGCCGCTCGCTGCGCTGTTTGTCGTTCGCTTCGAGTGGGATCACCCGCCTCCGGGCGTGCGGTGGGGAGCGTGGAAGCCCGACACCCGTGACTTCGCAGTGATCGTCATCCTCTTCATCGTGGTCACCAGCGGGCTCCGCGCAGCATTCATGGTGACGCCAACCGAACGCGGCGGCGCCATGCTGCTCGCCCTTGCGGGCACGTTGCTGGTTGGGGTGGCTGGGCCGGTGACCTACACCGTTTGGCATCGTCATCGGCCGCTCGCCACGCTTGGCCTTACCGGAGATCGCCTCTCGCTGACCGCAGCGCTTGCCGCTGTCTTTGGGATCATGCAGTTTCTGATGACGTTGCATCATCGCTCATTGCCGGCAGCGGGGAAGTGGGTCCCACTCCTTGCCCTCTCGGTTACGGTCGGGCTATTCGAGGCCGTGTTCTTCTTCGGCTTCATCCAGGGCCGACTGGAGGAGGCGCTCGGTGCGTTGCCCGCAGCCTTGTTCGCGGCCGGCCTGTTTGCGTTGTCTCACTACGGCTATCACCTTCCGTCCGGCGATCTGGTGGTGATGTTCGGCTTCGGAGTTCTTTTCCGCGATCGCCTACCGCTTGGTCCGAAACATCCTGGTCCTCTGGCCGCTACTTACCCCTCCAGCGGACTTCTCCAGTTACCTTCGGGCTGACGTGCAGACCATGCCGTGGGTGTCGCTGGCCGCCTTCACCGATGTACTCCTCGTCATGGCCGTGATTTTGACGGTGTCGACCCGACCGGGCCGCTCGCCGGACGGGGCGTAACGCAAACGGAAAACGGAAGCGGGCTCCCCGGACGCACCGCAGCGTGTCCGAGGAGCCCGAGAAGCGGCTTAGTCCTTGCCGGGGATGAGGCCTTCGATCTTGTCCTTGGCGGCTTCGACCTTGTCCTTGACCCCGTCGGGAAGTTTGTCGCCGTGCTCGTCGAGGAGGTCTTCGGCCTTGTCCTTCAGGCCAGCGAGGTCCTTCGCCTTATCGAAAATTCCCATATGGCTCTCCTTTGCTCGTTGCATTCAGCCCGGTGGGCCAGCGGTCACCCTAGAACGGTCAGCCGTCTCATGTGGGTCGGAGGGCCCACCCATCGACGGGACCGGGGGCGCGCCTAACATCGGCGACTATGACACGCAGCCCCTTCTTCACCCGTTTGACCGAGCCGGACGACGGCGTCGCCCTTCGGGTGAACTCGTGTGCGCTCAGCTATCGAGAGTTGGCTGCAGCCGCGGCCCGGGTCGCGGCCCGTCTGCAGGGCGTGGCGCGTGTAGCGATTGTGGCTGAACCGACCCTCGAGACGGTCATCGGAGTCGTCGGTGCCATGGCCGCCGGAACGACCGTCATTCCGGTCAGCGCCAAGGCTGGCCTGCGCGAGATCGAACATGTGCTGGCCGATAGCCAGCCCGCGGCCTTGCTGGCTGCCCCACACACCGACGTCGCCCCCGCCTCGCGGGGTTGGAGCGCATCGACGTGCTCGTCGATGGTGCTGCCCCGGCTGTCCTTCCCGACGGTCTGGCCGAGGAGGACATCGCGCTCATCCTCTACACATCAGGCACCACCGGGCTGCCGAAGGGTGTGATGATTTCGCGTCGGGCCATTACTTCGAACCTCGATGCCATCGCGGAGGCCTGGGCGTGGACGAGTGACGATCAGCTGACCCATGCGTTGCCGCTCTTCCACGTGCACGGCCTTGTACTCGGCGTTCTCGGCTCGTTGCGCCGCGGCGGAACCATGCATCTGCTCGACAAGTTCTCGCCCGAGGCGGTGGCGTCCGCGTTGGATGATGGCGCCACCATGCTGTTCGCCGTGCCCACGATGTACCGGCGGTTGGCGCAGGCCGCCGAGACCGAGCCGGCGATCGCGAAATCCCTGGCGGGTGCTCGCATTCTGGTGTCGGGGTCTGCCGCGCTTCCAGCGGTTGAACACGAGCGGTTCGAACGATTGACCGGGCAGCGCATCGTGGAGCGCTACGGTATGACCGAGACGATGATGAACCTGGCGGTTCGAGCCGACGGTGAGCGACGCCCCGGCTTCGTCGGACTGCCGGTGCCGGGCATTTCAGTACGACTCGTCGCTGACGACGGCGCGGTGATCGATACATCCGACAATGAGACCATCGGCGAGATCCAGGTGCGGGGGGACAACCTTTTCAGCGGCTACCTCAATCGGCCGGACGCGACCGCTGCCACCTTCGACGGCGATTGGTTCAAGACCGGTGACGTGGGCACGCGTGCCACTGACGGGTACTACCGGATAGTTGGGCGGCGGGCCACGGATCTGATCAAGACAGGCGGCTATCGCATCGGTGCCGGCGAGATCGAAGGGGCGCTGCTCGAGCACCCGGCCGTGGCCGAGGTTGCTGTGGCCGGCCGACCGGATGAGGATCTGGGCGAGCGCATCGTGGCATGGGTGGTGCTGCATCCATCAGCGTCGGCCAGTGCCGACGACCTCACCCGCCATGTAGCCACCTTGCTGTCAGCCCACAAGCGGCCCCGCGACGTGTACTTCGTCGACGACCTTCCCCGCAACGACATGGGCAAAGTCGTCAAGTCCCGCCTGCCCTAAGGCCAAGCGGTCAGACGACCGGCACAGGTTCGATGCAGAGGTGTTCGATGAGGGAGCGGACGAAGCGCTCGCACCGGTCGAGTTGTTCGAGGCTCACGTACTCGTCGGGCCGATGGGCTACGGCGATGTCGCCGGGGCCGCAGATCACCACCGGCACACCAAGCGAACCGGCATACAGGCCACCTTCGGTGCCATACCCGATCGACCGACACGGCCCACCGTCTGCGATGCGTTCCACCACCTTGACCAGAGGGTGATCGGTGGCCGTCGCCAGACCGGGATACCGCGTCACCTCCACCATGTCGACGCCGCCGCCGACATCGGCAAGCACCTGGCGCTCCCGTTCGATGATCTTGAGGACGGGTTCGAGCGCGTGGTCAGGGTCTCGTTCGGGCGCATGGCGAAGCTCGAACGACAGTGTGCAGCGCTCGGCGATGACGTTCAGGGCGGTGCCACCGGCGATGGTGCCGACGTTGACGGTGATCTCGTGTGGAGCCGTTGGGTCGGCCGAGCGATACGACGTTTGTAGCGCGTCGAGCGCTATCGCGATGCGGGCTGCCGAGGTGATGGTGCTGGGAATCTCGGGTGATCGACTCGAATGGCCGGCCGTACCGTGGAGCGTGAGCTCGTACGCGAGTTTGCCGAGGTGTCGATGGCGGGGAATCATCATCGTGGGCTCACCCACCACCACCAGATCGGGCCGAACGTTGGTTGCAGCGCTGAGGTGTTCAAGCATTGATGGCATGCCGGCACACCCGACCTCTTCATCGAACGACAGCGCCAGATGGAGTGGTGCAGTCCAGCCGTTCATTCCGGCCAGCACATGGAGCGTGGCGGCAAGGAAGCCCTTCATGTCGGCCGTGCCCCGGCCATACAGCCGGTCGTCTACGCGGCTGAGGTCGTAGGGCGGCGTGGCCCATCCGATGCCGGCCGGAACGACGTCGGTGTGCGCTGCCAGCAGAAGACCGCCTGGCCGGTCGGGTCCGAACGAGATGATGAGGTTGGCGCGGCCGTCGGACCCTTCGATCCATTGGGCCCGGCCGCCTGACGGTTCGGTGTGTTCGGCGGCAAAGGCCAGTAGGTCCCCATTGGGGGTGCGGCTCTCGGTGGCGAACGCGACAAGCGTGCGCAGCAGTTCGACGGTGGACAGCACGTTCCCATGGTAGGGGAGCGCGGCGAAAGTAGTGTGCTGGCCGTGCATCCCGATAGCCAGCTGCTGTGTGACATTGCGTCCATCGACTCGATCTGGGGACGCGAACGGGAGCTGGCCGAATGGTTGCATACGCAACTACGAGGCTGGGGATGTCATGACGTCGAACTGGTGGAGTCGAAGCCCGGCCGTCCCTCGGTCGGAGCGCGGCTGCGAGGGACTGGTGGCGGACGGTCACTGGTGCTCAACGGTCACATCGACATCTACGAGTTGAGCGAAGATTGGACTCGCGACCCGTTCGCTTCGGTGGTGGAAGATGGCAAGATCTACGGCGCTGGCGTGGCCGATATGAAAGCGGGAACTGCGGCAGCCGCAGCTGCCGTGCGGAGGATTGCAACGAGCGACGATCGGCTGCGCGGTGACGTCATTCTGCAGGCCGTGTCGTGTCACTTCGAGGGTGGCGTTGGCACCCGCTCGCTCTGTGAGGCGGGGTTTGTCGGTGACGCGGTGGTCGATTGCGAACCGTCCAGCAACACCCTCGGCATCGCCCACCGCGGCGCGGCCTACCTCAAGGTGACCACCAAGGGGAAGCAGGCCCACACCACGTACAAGGAACTCGGCGTCAACGCCATCGAGACGATGGAGCCGATTCTGGCCGGACTGCGCAAGCTGGAAGGGACGTTGCCGTACGAGCCGCACCCACTCCTGCCGGGCGGGCCGATTTTGAACATCGGCACCATTCAGGGCGGCACCAAGCACAACCAGGTGCCCGACCGCTGTGTGATCACCATCGACCTGCGCCTGCTGCCGAGCCAGGACCCCTACGACGTCAAGCGCCAAGTGGAGGCGATGATCACCGACCTGCGCGACACGGTCGACCGTCGCATCGATGCCACCGTCGAGTTCAGCGAGTACTGGCTGTCAGGCCCACGACTGGCGTACGAAATCGCTCCGAACGAACCCATCGTGGTGGCCCTCGACGCGGCGGTGCGGTCGGCAACCAAGCGTCAGCCCGTCTATCAGGGCGTACCGTTCTGGTGCGATCTGGTTGCGCTTCGCGACTTCGGGGTGCCTGGCGTCAACTTCGGTCCCGGAGACCCGCCGTACAATTTCCCGGACGAGTACGTGTACGAGGCGCAGTACCTTGAAGCCGTCGATGTGTATGAGACCCTGATCCGGGAGTGGTGCGCATGACCGGCGACCTCAACGTCATTCGCGCTGCCCAGTTGGCCCAGATTCATGACGAAGGCGCGGCCCGGCGTGGTGCCAGCCAGGGTGAGATGCATCTGATCGAAGACGGTGCGGTCGCCATTCGCAACGGTGTGATCGTGGCAGTCGGCCATACCGGCGACGTGCTGGCCGAGTGGGATGATCCATCCGTTCGCACGCTGGACGCCTCTGGACGAACCGTGGTGCCCGGACTGGTCGAGTGCCACTCACATCCGATCTTCGCCGGTGAACGCCACGCCGAGTACGCCGAGCGTCTCGGAGGCGCATCACTGGCCGAGGTCGCGGCCAGAGGTGGCGGCATCTGGAGCAGCGTCCTAGCGACCCGGAGTGCGTCCGACGACGTGCTGCTCGCTCGATTAGCGCAGGCCTATGAACGCATCGCTGCGGGGGGCGTGACGACACTCGAAGTGAAGTCGGGCTACGGCCTCACGGTGGACACCGAACTGCAGCAGCTGGCCGTGCTCGAAGCCTCTCGGTCACTGACGCCAATGGATCTGGTCATCACCTTCCTCGGCGCCCACGTCGTGCCACGAGACCTGACCGGTGGGGCCGACACATACACCGACCTGATCGCCAAAGATATGTTGCCGGCGGTGGTGCGGCAGGGCGTAGCCCAGTTCCAGGATGTCACCGTGGAGGACGGTCTATTCACGCCGGCGCAGGCGTTGCGGCTGATGGACGAGAGCCACGCCGCCGGTCTGCCCGTGCGGGTCCACGCCGATGCCTGGAAGACGTCGCACGGTTGGGAGACCGCCGTTCAGGGCGGCGCGATCTCTGCTGAGCATCTCACCTATACGCCTGACGATGAGATCAACACCGTCGGTTTCACCGACACGATCGCGGTGCTGCTGCCGATAGCCGAATTGATTTACATGACCGACCGTCGGGCCAACGCACGACTCTTCATCGACAACAACGTCCCCGTCGCCATCGCCACCGATTACTGCTCGTCAATTCACGCCACCTCGCTGCTCGCCACGATGGGCGTGGCCGCCCCATGGTTCCGCCTGACCCCTGGTGAAGTGCTGGTCGGTGCCACTCTGAACGCCGCCTACAGTCTCGGGTTGCAACACCGTTGCGGCTCGCTCGACATCGGCAAACGGGGCGACCTTTTGCTGCTCGACTGCCCCCATCCGAACGAAATCTTTCTCGGAGTGGGCGCAGGAATGCTGCATGAGGTTGTCATCGGTGGAATTGGAAGACAATTGTAAAGGAACCCTCAAGAAGCCTGCGATACTGGTGCTCTCATCACTCGAACGGGGGTTCGCCGTGGATGTTGAATCGGGACCAATCGTCAAACCACGAGGCTGGTGGTCGGACAAGACACTGGTGAACGGTGTCTTCAAGGGCGGGGGAGCCAAGGGAGTGGCCTATGCCGGCGCGCTACGGGCCTTCCGTGAGTCCGGTTACTGGTTCGGCAGCGTGGCGGGGGCGTCCGCAGGAGCGATCACGGCGACGCTTATCGCAGCCGGCTTGAACCCCGACGAGATCGAAACCCAAGTGCCCGTCGCACTGAGTCAGCTGGCGGGCAGCATTCCCGTCCGGCTCTTTTCACTGGTAAGGGGATCAACGTCTTCGTTGTTCGACAGCGAGAAGTTACGGGGCTGGCTGGAGGTGGTGCTCGAACGTGAGTGTCGCAAACATCACGTCATCCCAAACGGACCGGTGTCGTTTGATGACCTGTTTGCCGCGACCGGCGTGGAGTTGTACGTGGTCGCCATGGACCTCGCCAGCGGTACGCCGGTGGTGTTCTCACGTCGCACCACACCATGGGTGGAGGTGAGCTCGGCCGTCACCTCATCGTGCGCGATACCGGGCGCGTTCCCTCCTGGGCGCGTCGTGTTCAACCATCCGCACCTCGGTGCCGGCGTGCATCAGCTGGTCGATGGTGGAACCTTCGCCAACTACCCGACGTTCGTGTTTAAGGACCAGTCATTCCAACGCTGGATCGGCACCCAAGACGACGCGCAACAACAGCGCCCCATCGTCGGGTTCGTGCTGGGCGAACCCGAGCAGATTGATCGGCGGATGGAGGCCGTGGGGTTTGTGGCCGGCGAGAAACCGAAGATATCCAAGCACTTCGACATCGGGCCGACCTACACCGCAGAGTCGACCGCCTCGTACGCGTTCGGTGCGATCCTGTCGAACGACTGGGCCCGCCTTGCGTTGTTCGTGTCGATCGTGGTGTGGTCGGGCTTGAGCATCGGCTTCTTCCCACAGGGCGTGCGTCTTGTCGCGACGTGGCTTCGGTTCGTTCCCGGGCCGCTGTTCGCTCTTGCCGTGGTGGGCCTTTTCGTGGTGCTCATTCTCACGGCAGGTGGAGCGTTGTTGTCTATCGTTGCGCTGATCAGCATCAGCCGCATGGTGGCCGACACGCTCCTTCCGGCGGCCAAGTCGGCTATCGGTGTTGCCACCGAGGTAGTGCCGTGGTCGGGTTTCGGTGACGATGACATCTTGCTGGTCGTGCCGCATCGAGGATTGGAGACAACAAAGTTCGATGTGCCGGAGTCGGTGCGAACCCGAGCCGTCACTGATGCCTATACCGCGGTCAAGGCGCAGATGGCCGACCCGGTCCTGGCCGCGAAGCTCGGAGCGGCCTCCGCGGATGCACCGGCGGCTCCGCTTCCAATGCAGGACGAGGCCATTGCGCCAGAACTTCCGCCGTGGCGACAACTGTCCAAAAGCCTCGTACTCGCCACCGCTCTCGCCCTCGGTGTCGGAGTGTTGGGTTGGGCTGCCGTGAATGCTCAGTCGGACGCGAGTTGGTTTTGGCAGTCGTTGCTGATCGGTGTCGGTTCCCTCGTGGCCGCCATCATTGGCATGGTGGCCTTCGCCAAGAGCGCCGGCGGGCGGGCTGCCGCGCATGCTCGTGTTGGCATCGGCAAGACGCAGCACGCCACCGGTCCGGCCACCGTCGCCCTCGGCGTTGCCCTTGTTCTGTTCGTGGGTGGCCTGTTTCTGTCCGGTCATGCCGCCAACGTCCGCAAGCAGACCACATACCCGGCGAAGATCGCGTTTGCCAGCGTCGACCCGGCCGGCAGGCGCTACGCATTCGTTCGCGACGGTCAGGTGCACGAGTTCGTCGACAAACGGGACTTCGCACTGGGCGAACGGATCTATGTGAAACAGGACGCAAACGGCGAGGTCGGCGTAGTCAGTCCGCTGGAATCCGCAACATTTCCGGTGGCCGTGACACTGGAAGTGCTCGGCCTCGGACTCTTTCTCGGCGCTTATCGAGCCAGCAGTTGGGCGAAACGGTCCAACCGGCTGGTTGCCTGGCTGGCCCAGCGTCGACGCCCGCTGCCCGCTCCGTAGCTCACACCATGTTGTTGGGGGTGCGAGCGAAAAGCTCGCGGACCATCGGTTCGAAGTGGTCGAGCGATTCGTGCTGATATGCCGGGTCGAACGACGTCTGATCCCAGTCGGCGCAAAAGCGCACACACGCGTCGTAGTACGGGTGGTCCTTATAGATATCGCGTTCGTCGCGTGAGCGGCCGTAGTGCTCGAACCAGTAGTAGCCCTGGAACAGACCGTGATGCATCACGATCCAGTAGTTCTCTTCACTGACGTACGGCCGCAAGAGCGCAGCGGCGATTTGCGAGTGGTTGGCGGTGCCGAGCACGTCGCCGATGTCGTGCAGCAGCGCGCACACCACGGTCTCGAGATCGGCACCGTCACGCTCGGCTCGCGTGGCGGATTGCAGGACGTGATCGAGGCGGGAGATCCGGTACGGCGACGGGCCATCCATCTGTCGGAGCCATTCCATGACCCGGTCGGCCTGGGTGTCGATCTGGGCCTGCTCATGGGCGAAGACCAACTCGTAGTCGGCCCGCGTTCCGTGGTCCATCGAGGTGAACGCCACCATCTCGTCTGACTCATGAATGCTCATACCAACCTACTTTCTTGAACCATCTCGTTCTTTGCTTCACCGGTCATCTGAGCGAGCAGACCGATGACGTCATCGGCATCGAAGTAAATGTCTTGCAGGTGTCGAGGGCCATCAGGGACGAACGCCTCCCGAGCATGCAGTACCCGATGATTGTTCACGATCAGTGTGTCACCGGCGTCGAGTCGAAACGCCACCTGATTGGCCGGATCGCTGATCGCAGCACCGAGCAATCGGTAGGCGTCGTACCAGTCGGCAAGGTCAGGGTCATCGAAGGGTAACGGTTGCATGAGTTGGTTGGAGAAGCGCAGGTGCGTGCAACGACCTTCACGGTCGCGCTCGATGAGCGGCTGACGGGTGAAGCCTTCCGCCTGGGGTGAGTACTGGCGGAAGCCAACGGCGACGCGGCTCAACACCGCGACTGCGGCTGGCGGCAACTGATCGACGATCGAGAAACCGTCGACGATGAGGTTGTGGCCACCCGTGGCATCGTTAACAAGCATGGCCAGGACCTGGCCACTTGGCGGATTGGTGTACTGGGCGTTGTCATTGTGCGGGGGGAGTGCTTCGGCCGTAAACGCAACGTTGTAGCCGGCGGGGTCGAGCTTCACGTCGAAAATCAATCCGAGCGATGAGTCCCGCAAGGTGATACCCACGGCAGCCAGAAAGTCCATGCAAGAGCCGGGTCTGGTGGGCGAGTCGGTGATGATCACGACGCCGTCGCGGCGGAAGGCCTCCAGGAACTGACGGCGCGCCACCATGTCATCGATCACCCGACCATGGTCGAAGCGGTTGACGTCGTAGCCATTGGTCCAGAGATGCATGGTGTAGCCGCCCCGCCTGGAGGCCAACGCGATGCGCTTCCAGGCAACGTCGGTGAACGTCGATTCGTGACCCGACGACCAGACGATGCTGAGTCCGTTTTCGTCGAGCGAATGCGATGCAATGGTGGCGCGCTGTGCATCGGTCCAGGGCTGCCATCGTCGCTCGTCGGTCTGAAGAATGCGACACGTTTCGCATGGGCAGTTGTCCCGCAACCAATCGAGATTGAACGTGACCACGCGGTCGGCAAACGTTGCCTGGAGTCCACCTGACACAGTTTCGACCGATCGCAATTCTCCGGACGGGAAGTCGCTTCCGGCCGGTCCGATCTGCAGCGCACGACACGATGGCATCACCATGGTCCGACGGTAACAGAACGTGCCATCCGCGACAGAAGCGTCTACGCGTGCCGGTCGCGCAACGTGCGCATGTGCTGGCCCAGCTCCGTCAACGCTGACTCGCCAAGCGGCTCCAACACGTTCGCCCGAAGGCAGGCGACATGGCGTTTCAGCGCGGCGTTGATCACCTTCTCGCCGCTGTCGGTGAGCGTGATCCAGGTGACGCGGCGATCGGCTGGACAGCCGACACGCTCCACATAGCCAGCTTCGGCAATGCGGTCGGCCAGCTTGGTGAAGCCGCCGCTGGAGAACAGCACCTCGTCGGCAAGTTGCGTCATCGGAAGGCGATGACCCGGCGTGCGCACCAGGCGCAGCAGCACTTCGAACCATATGGGCGACAGGTCCGACGCCTCGATATCGGCCTGCAGGACGCGCTGGGCTTTGGCGAATCCTTCCACTACGAGGCCCCAGTTCGTGATGAGATCGCCGTTGTCCACAAATGCATTCTATCTGTCGAGGAAGTATCTTGACAAGAAGATATTGTCTGATAATGTCTTTCTCGCAAGGTAATTCTTCGAAAGGAAACTCAAATGTCCGATCTCTCCTCCCTCACCCCAGGCGTGTGGAACATCGATCAGTCCCACTCGCTCGTCGGCTTCACCGTGCGTCACCTCATGATCAGCAAGGTGCGCGGTTCGTTCCACACGTTCAGTGGCGCCATCACCGTTGCCGACAAGATTGAGGACTCCAAGGTCGAAGTGTCTATCGACCTCAAGTCCGTTTCCACTGGCGACGCCAACCGAGACGGCCATCTGCTCAGCGCCGACATCTTCAACGTGGAAGCCAACCCCACCATGACCTTCGTCAGCACCGGCATCGAGTCGCACGGCGCAGAGGGCAAGATGCACGGAACCCTCACCGTCAATGGCGTCAGCAAGCCGGTAACACTCAACGTCGAGTTCGGTGGCGTTGGTAGCGACCCGTGGGGTGGCACCCGTGTCGGCTTCACCGCCAACACCGAAATCACCCGCAAGGACTGGGGCGTCGACTTCAACCTGCCGCTCGAAACTGGCGGCTTCGTTATTGGCGACAAGGTGAAGATCGACATCGACATCGAAGCCGTTAAGGCCTGATTGCTATGGCAGCGGTCCAGCGACTGAACCACGCCGTTCTGTATGTCGGAAACGTCATTCGGTCGGTGGACTTCTTTGTACGCCACCTCGGGTTCGAGGTGGCGTACCAAATGCCTGGCGCCGCATTCCTGCGCTCGGCTGATTCGGCGAACGACCACGACCTCGGCCTGTTCGAGGTCGGGGTTGATTCGCCCGGCCCACAGCAAGGTCGCAAAGGGCTCTACCACCTTGCCTGGCAGGTGGACACCATCAACGATCTCGCTGCGATACGAGCCACGCTACTGGCCGATGGCGCACTCGTTGGCGAGAGCGATCACGGTGCCTCGAAGTCTCTTTACGCGAAAGATCCTGACGGCATCGAGTTCGAGGTCATGTGGGCTACGCCAGCGGCGCAACGTCCGCCCGGGGCTGGTGTGGCTCGTCTCGATCTCGCTGGCGAACTCGCTCGATGGGCCGGTGTTGGCACCGGACACGAGGCCAACGTCCCCGCGTCGTAACGCGCCTCGTAGTATCGGGCGATGACGAAGCCATTGGTTGATCTGGGGAAGTACGGCATCTGGTACGGCAACGTCGATGCGTTGGCGACACCGGCCGCACAGGATGCCGCTCGCACCATCGAGGGACTCGGCTTCACCGCAATGTGGGTAGCCGAGGCCGTTGGTCGTGACCCGTTCGTGAGCTCGTCGGTGCTGTTGTCGGCAACGTCCACGCTGAAGCTGGCAACCGGCATTGCCAACATCTATGCCCGCGACCCCATGACCATGCTGGCCGGTCAGAACACGGTGGCCGAGGCGTTCCCCGGCCGCTTTCTACTGGGCCTCGGCGTCAGCCACGGGCACCTCGTGGCGGGCGTTCGCAAGCACGATTACTCGAAGCCCTACAGCTACATGGTGGACTATTTGGCTCGCATGGATAAGGCGTTGTTCATGGCCACCGGGCCGGCGGAAAATCCCGGTCGCGTCCTGGCTGCGCTCGGCCCGAAGATGCTGGCATTGGCCGCCACACAAGCCAACGGCGCGCACCCGTACTTCACCACGCCCGAGCACACCGCCTCGGCCCGCGAGGTGATGGGGCCCGACGCGTTGCTCGCACCAGAGCAGATGGCGGTGGTGTCAACCGACCCGATTGAGGCGCGCCGCATTGCCCGGGCCGGTATGAAGATCTACCTCGGGCTACCGAACTACGCCAACAACCTGCTCCGTTTTGGCTTCAACGATACTGACCTTGCCGACGGCGGCAGCGACCGTTTGGTCGACGCCATCGTTGCCTGGGGGACACCGGATCAGATCGCGGCACGAGTTGCCCAGCATCACGATGCCGGTGCCGATCACGTCTGCATCCAAGTGCTCACCGACGACCGCAAAGTCGCCCCCGTCCACCAATGGACCGAACTCGCCGGCACCCTGCTGTAGCCGAACCCCTCAGTCGGCGGTGCGGGGTGAACTCAGAGCATCAAGCCTCGTGGTGATGTCGGATTCGATTGTGGCGTACTCGGCGGCGAGGGAGTCGTCGTTGGCTTGGACGTTGGCGAGGCGGTCTTCGGACTCGGAGATGATTGCCACGTACCGCTGGCGAAGCGTGCCTTCATCGCCGGAGGTTCCGAGTGCGCCGAGGTTGGCGCGAGCTTTGCCTTGACGCTCATGGAGCTCGGACTTGGCGTCGGCGTTGTCGGATCGTTGGCGGTCGATATCATCGAGGCGACCGTAGAGCGCCATTATCGCGCCAAGTCCGTCGTGCAGGGCTTGGTCGATACGGCGATCGGCGAGTAGACGTCGCAGCTGCTCACCGTCAAGGCCGCGCACATGCTCGCGCCGGGATCGCTGCTGCACTTCGGTGATGACAAATGACGTTTCGTCGGTGCGCGTGGCGGTTACATCCCATCGGGCCGCGCCAGCACCTGCCTCTCGCGGCGGTGCCGTATCGAGCAACGACCATCCGGCGCGTTGCGGATGTTCAATGGTGACAATCACCTCGTCGGACAGCGAACTGGTGAGGCGGTAGGTCGTTGTCGCAAGGGTGTCCTCGGTGACGACGAGGTAGCGGTCCTGGACCCGAAGTGACTGCACGACGGTGCGGTGCTCATGCTCTTCGGTGATGCGAACACCAAGCTCCACGGCGTAGGGCACCACGAATGACGCGCCGGGTGGGGAGAAGGTGACGATGGCTTCGCCGCCGTACCCGCCGTGCTCGAGCACCGTGACCGGACCTCGTTCGAGGGTGAGTCCGGTGGAATTGGTGAGCCGCAGACTGGCGATGGGGCTGGGCGGATTTCCGTTCATGGCGCTACCCGACTTGTAGAGCAGCTCGCGGCGACCTTCGAGTCGCTGACTTACCAGTGGCACGAGCACCGAGCGACCGCGCCCGGCTGACACCGGCTCGGGGACGACGTAGGCGAACAACGCGCCCCGATCCTCGCCCGACGCGGCCGGTGCCGTCGCCGTTTCCATGTCGGTCATCGACATCGAGCGAGCCGCCAACATCCGGCTTGCGGGAGCCGGAGCTGCGGCGAGTGCGAACCCTCCGGCGGGTTCGGCCATGGCCGCGAACTCGACGGCGCTGGCCATGGTGCGGGACTCGTCGGCAATCTCGGGACGCTCGGGAATGTGGCCCTCGTACAGGCGGTAGCGGAATGACACAGGCATGCCCGCCACCAGCGTGACGGAGGCTCCGGCGAGGTCTTCGTCGAAGGTGTTGTCGAACAGCCCCCAGCCCTGCAGCAGCATGTCGTCACCTTCCACGACCAGGCGATAGCTCACTCGCCATGCCGGCGCCGGCATGAGGTGGGCGACGCGCAAGCGGTGCAGGCCGGGCGAGAGTCGAACCGTGGCCGAACGTGACCGGTCCTGTCCTCGCCAGGTGCGAAGAACGCGACGCACGTCAGCGTCGGCCCCATCGCCCAGCCACATGTCCTCGATAGATGATACGAGCACAGGTGTGATGACGCCGGACTCGGTGAGGAGGGACAGCAAGGGTCGCTTGAGCGGATGGTCATCTTCGACATCAACGCCGATCACGGTGCCACTTACTTCGCCGCCCTCGCGTCGGCGTATCGACACCTCGTGACCGCGCAGGTCGCGCAGCAGATCGAGCAGTGAGCGGTCGGGCGAGAGCTGCATCGGCTCCTCGGCCAGACGCTGGTCGCGGTCCTCCGCCCGCTCGACGTCGACGCCATGTACCACGCCTCCCAGATCGTCCACGATGACCAGGCTCTTGAGTACGTCGTCCATCGCCTCGGTCGGAAACGTCATGTCGAAGCGGTCACCCTCAAAGCTCCCCGCCCGTTCGATGTGAGCCAGCCCGTGCTTGTACAGCGTGATACGACGGATACCCAAGCTCGCCTCGGTCATAATGCTTAGTTTGCCCCAGATCCGCATCGGACCTGAGCGCAGTCGAGTTTGCGACAAAACCGGCTCTGTGGCGACCGGTTTTGTCGCAAAGTCAGGCGCCGCTCTCGCGTTCTCGGGTCCAGAGGACGGGGAACAGCGGATGGTTCATCGGGTCGCCGGCCGGCAGGACCTCGGCCAGGCCGGGGAAGGGGGGAGACGTGCGCCAGGGGCGTGGAGCGTGGACCATGTCGTCGCCGAGGAAGCGCACCGACAGCACGCGGCGGCGGCCGGGGCCGGTGAAGCCGGCGGCACCGTGGAGGGCCAACATGTGGAAGAACACGGCATCCCCTGGTTCGAGGGCCCAGCTCAAAATGCGAAACTGGCCGCGGTCGCCGTCGATGTCGGGAAGTTCCTGCAGGGTGCCTTCCGGGAACCACTTGGCTTGGCCGTCAAGGAAGGTGCGGGGCATGTACCAGGGGCCGAGGTGAGAACCGGCGACCAGTTCGATGCTTGACTCGACGGGCACCGGGTCGACCGGAAACCACATGCTGATGTTCTGGCGCCCAGCGGTGTTGTAGTAGGGAAGATCCTGATGCCACGGGGTTCGCTGCTTGGTGCCGGCCTCCTTCACCAGCAGATGGTCGTGATACAGCCGCACCGTGGTCGAGCCACCCATCAGCTCCGCTGCGATCGCTGCTGCGCCAGAAGTTCGAATGAACGTCTCCAGCGCGGGTATGCGTTGCCACGAGCAGAAGTCTTCGATAAACGCTCCATCGCTCTCGGGGCTGGCTCGCTTGGAGAACTCGCTCAGGTCGGCCAGGTTGGCTTCGATCGCTTCAGTCGCCAGAGCAATCTCGGCGGGGGAGAACGCACCACGGACGCACACCGCTCCGTCACGCGGGAAGTCACCTTCGATGATCACTGTGTCATTCCGAGCAGGTTGTACGGGTGTTGCGGATGGCCGAGGATGCCCTGTGGATCAAGCGTGTCCTTCAACGCCTTCACCATTGCTTGTTCCAGCGGTGAGGTCGTGGCCAGCCATCGTTTCGCGTTGAGCGGACCGAGCCCGTGTTCTGCGCTGTAGGTGCCGACGCTTGCCACCAGATCGTCGAGCGCGCTGCGAATCGCGGCGCGCTCCGCCCCGCTTGGCGGATCGACATCATGAGGGAACAACACGCTCAGGTGAAGACCGCCATCACCGGCGTGACCGAACTCGCACAACTTGGCTCGGGGCGCGATGTCCGCAACCTTCACCCGTGCCTCATTACGTATTCCGCCGAGAAGACGGCGGGACACGGCAACATCATGACCGAGAACCGTGCCCATCGTGCGAAGGCCATCGGTGATTGCGTGACGAACGGCCCACGCAGCATCTGGAGGCATCTCGACGGCGTCGCGCAGTAGTCCGCGTTCGGCCGCCTTCTGGAGCACCTCGGCCACGTGCTCACTGCCTGGGCCGACCCACTCGATGAGCGCAGCGTCGTCGGTAATGGCATCAAGCGGGAACGGCAGTCGCACCTGTTCGGGTGCGTGACCTGCCGCCATCATGGCGTTGGCCGACACCAGTTCGAAGGCGCTCAGTCCGTCGCCGGCGTGCTGGAGCAGGAGAAGAAGGTCAATCACGAGATGCTCCGACATCGGCAGAATCCACCACGTTGCTCGCTGCGTCGGGAGCGGAGTCAGGCGCACGGTCACCTGCGTCACGACGCCGAGGGCTCCACCCGAGCCCACCATCATCTGAGCGAAGTCGAGGCCACGCGAGTCTTTGCCGAGAGCTGGGCGGTAGCCGAACTCGTCGGCAGTGGCGGTGGCGGCGACCGATGACACGTTCACCACATGTTGACGCAGAGCTCCGTAGCGCAAGACCCGCGTGCCTCCGGTGTTCGTTGCAATCATGCCTCCGAGTGTCGGGTCGGCCGCGAGGTCGATGGGCAGATGCAGCCCGTGCTCGGCTGCCGCGGCGTTCAACGCCGAGAGACGAACACCCGCGCCGACAATGGCGACCCGTTCGACCGTGTCGATACGCAGACGGCTGGTCAGGCGCTCCGTCGACAGCACAACAGTCTCGCCATCGGCGTCAGGAGTGGACGCGCCAACCAGGCCGGTGTTGGCTCCCTGGGGGAGCAGGCGCACCCGCTCGCGGACCGCCCAGCGAACGATATCTCGCACCTCATCGACCGAACTGGGTCGCACTACGGCACGCGCTTTACCTGCCTCGCCCCGCCACGGCTGCTCGTAGGCGGCGAGGTCGGAGGTGAGCAGGCCGGGAAGCTGCTCGAACGTCACTGGCCTTCTTTGAGGCGGGTCGACAGCACGCCCGTGTACCAGTCGACGAACTGCATCACACCTTCTTCCTCCAGGAGCGAATAGGGCCCAGGCCGATAGGCGGGTGAGGCCACGCCGCGTTGTGCTCGTTCCACCAGTGCGGTGTCCTGCGCGTTGGTGGCCTGCCACACGCCGGTGAGGTTGTCGATGTCGTAGTCGACCCCCTCCACCGCGTTGCCGGGCACCAGCCACGTGGTGCGCAGTTCGGTCTCGGTAGGGCTGATGGGAAGGATGCGGAAGGTAACGGCGTGGTCCGCCACGAAGTGATTCCACGTGGACGGGTAGTGGTAGAGCAGCACATCGCCGATATCGAAGGTGGGAAGCGTGCCGAACTGCTTGGCCACGGCGGGCTGGCCATCGGCCGTCATCGAGCGTGCAGGCGGCAAGAGTTGCATGCGCATGACCCGGTACTGGAAGTCGGGTGAGCTGAGGTATCGACCGGGAAGGCCGGCATCTTCGGCCCGGGCGATAAGGCGGTCCATCTCGGCCAGCTCCTGCTCGGAACCACCGCCCGAGTGCAGTGGTGCCTCGGGGAACACGGCGCACAACTCGCTGTGGTGCGCCTTACAGTGGAAGCACTCGCGGTTGTTCTCCATGACGAGCTTCCAGTTGCCGTGCTCGACCAAAGTCGTTTCGTATGCAACTTTCGCGTTCAACAAGTCGAAGGGTGCGAGGTAGGGCGCGACGGCCTGGCGCATTGGTTCGATGTCGGGCGGGTTGTCGGCAACGCACACGAAGATCATGCCGTCGACCATCTCGCATGCTGCAGTACCAAGGTTGTGCTGCGACGGCTCGAAGTCGGGTTCCATCGAGCGAGCCTTCGCGAGCGCGCCGTCAAGGGCGTACGACCACTGGTGATAGGGGCAGACGATGCGACGTTTGATCGACCCGCTCGCGTCGTCACAAATGCGAAACCCACGATGGCGGCACACGTTATGCAACGCCCGAACGACCCCGTCGTCACCACGGATCACCATCAGGCTGTAATCGCCAATCTGGAGCGTCAGAAAATCACCCGCTTGCTTCAGCTCACAAACGTGCCCCGCATACACCCACTCCCGATACCACACGTGCTCCAGATCAAGCGCGTAGTGCTCAGGGTCACGGTAGAACTCGCGCTCAAGCGAGTGCCCGGGCTTGCGCCGTGCGATGGCGTCAATTGCAGACTGCGTCATGCCCTACCTCCGTGAATGAGCAGACTATGCCGACTGTTCTCGCATCGTGGCAACGGTTGCACCGGCACCCCAGCGGTTGGTTTCGAGAGCTCGCAGGATGGAAACGAGGTTACGGTCGCGGAGACGTTCGAGGTCGCGGATGTCGTGCATGCCGCTCTGGTTGTCGGACTGGGTTGCGATGGTGTCGATGAGTTCGTCGGTCAGCTCGGGAACGTCGGTGAGCTTGGTCCACGGCCACGACAGACACTCGCCGAACTGCCCAATGAAGTGGCGCATCCCACCCACACCACCGGCGATGCGGTAGGTCTCGAACAAGCCCATTTGGGCCCAGCGAAGACCGAAGCCGTAGCGGATGGCATCATCGATCTCTTCCGTGGTTGCCACGCCGTCGTTCACTAACCAGAGGGCTTCGCGCCACACCGCTTCCAGCAGACGATCGGCGATAAACGCATCGATCTCCACTCGCACATGCAACGGGTGCATACCGATGGCCCGGTACAGCGCCATGGCCCGGTCGATGGTGCCGAGGCTGGTGTCTTCACCACCGACGATCTCCACGAGCGGCAACAGGTATACCGGGTTGAACGGATGGGCAACGACCAGTCGACCTGGGTGCGTGACGGCAGTAGCCAATACCGACGGCTTGAAGCCAGATGTTGACGATGCAATCAACGCGCTCGCAGGTGCTGCGGCCGAGATGGTGGCCAGTGTCTTGTGCTTGACGTCGAGCCGTTCGGGCACGCTCTCCTGCACCAACTCGACGCCGTCGACGGCTTCCTCGATGGAGGAACACATGGTGAGCGAACCAACGTTGTTGATCGGCAGGCGAAGCTGATCCCACGCTGACGATGCGTTGGCAAATACTTCGGCCAATACCTCGTCGGCCGTGGGGGAGGGGTCGTAGGCCTTGACCGGTACGCCGAGGAGACGCAGACGAGCGGCCCAGCCGCTGCCAATAACGCCGCAGCCGATGGCGGCAGCGGAGGTGGGTAAACCCTCAGCCATGCTTGCTCAATTTGAGCTTGGCGCGGGTCTCATCGGGGCCCATGATCGAGTAGTTCATGCCTTCGGCAAGGGTGACCGCCCGCGAGACAAGCTCCGCGTTGGAGGCCAGTTGACCGCGGTCGAGATAGAGGTTGTCCTCCAGCCCGACGCGGATGTTGCCGCCGGCAACCGCAGCCAGCGCCACGTAGGGGAGTTGCATGCGGCCGATGGAGAACGCGCTGAACACCCAGCCGTCGGGCACGTTGTTCACCATGGCCATGAAGGTGTTCATGTCAGGCGGGGCGCCCCACGGGATGCCCATGCACATCTGCACCATGACGGGGTCGTCGATGAGGCCGGCATCCACCAGGCTCTTGGCCTGCCAGAGATGGCCCGTATCGAACACTTCGATCTCGGGCCGCACACCGAGCTCCTGAATCTGACGGGCCATCTCGTGCAGAATCGACGTTGCGTTGGTCATCACGTAGTCGCCATGACCGAAATTCATGGAGCCGCAGTCCAGCGTGCAGATCTCGGGCCGCAGTAGGCGCACGTGATCGAGCCGTTCGGTGGCGCCGGCCATATCGGTGCCGATGTCGTTCAACGGCAGTGGCTGCTCGGTGGAACCAATGGTGAGGTCACCACCCATGCCTGCAGTGAGGTTGATGATGACATCAGTGGACGACGCGCGAATGCGCTCTACCACCTCGGCGTACAGCCCGACCTCACGCGCCGGCCCACCGGTTAAAGGGTCCCGTACGTGGATGTGCACGATTGCCGCGCCCGCCTTGGCCGCCGCGATGCAATCGTTGGCGATCTGCTCGGGCGTGACCGGAACCTTGTCGGACTTACCGGCGGTGTCGCCGCTGCCAGTGACGGCGCAGGTGATGAAGACGGAACTCATGTGAGGTGCTCCTGTTCGAACTGCCGATTAAGAATGCGAAGACGCGAGTAGAGATCGTCGTGGTCGATGTAGGTGCCACGCAAATGGCGCGTGCCGGCACCCGGATCGAAGGCGTCTCGCCCGTGCAACATCCGGCGGTTGTCGAACCCGACGATGTCGCCCGGCGTGAACGGATAGCGCAGCTGAAATCGCGGATCATGCGCGACTTGGGAGAAGCGACGCATGGCTGCGTAGGCCCGCGGCACATCGGCAGCGGGCATATCGGGGAAGCCACGCACCGGATAGAACGCCCGCAACGTGAGCCGGTGGCCCGGGGCTCCGTGGTCGATCATCGGACCCGACCAGCGATGGTCCGCGTCCTTCGACCGGTTGAAGAAGACCCATCGCAGCGTTGTGAGCGCGTCGTAGTCCTGAGGGAAATTCGTCTGCAGTTCATGCACGACACTCAGGCCGTCGGTCATGCGGGACCAGCCGCCCACGCACGTATTCTCTACGCAGTGCAGGAACTGAAAACCGGGCGGCGTCTCGCGGGTCGGCAGGTCACTGTGCTGGCCGAGGTTCAAGCCCGTGTAGGCGGTGCTGTCGGCCTTGAGCTTCGCTTTCACATCCCACACCTCACCGAAATTGGTATCGCGAATAGGGCCGATCAGACGGGTGAGCTGACCGGCGAAATCGAGGTCGGTGGGCGTGTTGGTCAACCGCGCGAAGCCGTAGTGGGTCATCAACCGAAGCCATCTTCTCAACGTGGCCGCGTTGGTGAGCACGTCCGTACCGTCAAGCGTGGGTGGCTCAGGAAGCGCTTTGGTATCCCACCGGGCCACCGGGCCAATGCCGTGCTCGGGACGGTGCTCGCCATCGGCAACATGGCGCAGCCAGCCGGGGTGGACCGATGAGGTGGTGCCGTCCGTCCACTGCAGCCAGAGCGCGCCATCGGCATCCGGCTTGGCTGCACGAAGTGCATCGGGAGGGGGAAGATCCGACGGGTCGACCATACCCTCGCGGGTCACGGCTTCGACGCCGACCCCAACGACGTTTTCGTAGAGCCAGAGCGAGTAGCACGAGAGCGTGACGCCGTCGGGCCACGTGACGTTGACAGTCGCGTCGGCAAGTTCGGCCGACGCCAGCGGCAACCACGCATAGCTGTAAAAGTCTGGCGTTAGCGGCGCATTGCTCGGCGCTGGCACGTTGACGTCCCCTTGATTGTGTGAACGTCAGGTTATCGGGATAGGTCGGCCGATGTGGTCTGGGTCACGCCCGTCCGCGGCGACGTCCGAGGGGGCCGGTGGATAGGGTGCCGATCATGACCTATCAGCTTCCCGACCTTCCGTATGACCCGGCAGCGCTCGAACCTCACCTGCCTGGTCGCATCCTCGAACTTCATCACGGCAAACACCACGCCGCCTATGTAACTGGTCTGAACGCCACCATCGACAAACTGGCCGAGGCCCGCTCAACCGGTGACTACGGCAACATCGTCGGCCTCGAGAAAAACCTCGCGTTTCATCTGTCCGGTCATGTGCTGCATTCGGTGCAGTGGACCAATCTGTCGCCCGACGGCGGCGGCGAACCCGACGGCACGCTCGGCTCCGCTCTCGCCGAGCATTTCGGTTCGTTCGACGCGTTCAAGAAACACCTCTCAGCCGCCACCGTCGGCGTGCAAGGGTCGGGCTGGGGCGCTCTCGTGTGGGAGCCCATCGGTAGGCGCCTGTTGATCGAACAGATCTACGACCACCAGGGCGGAACCGGTCAAAGCACCACGCCGATCCTTGTCATCGACGCATGGGAGCACGCCTATTACCTGCAATACCTCAACGACCGCGCCGCCTATGTGAACGCCATATGGAACGTCATCAACTGGAACGACGTGTCGTCACGGATGGTCGCAGCGAGCCGTTGAGGCTCGAGTTTTGAGCAACAGGCGCAACCAGTTGTTACGTGATGCGCGTCCTGCGAGAACCCGGAGCCCTTACCTTTCGGGGCGCCCTGCCGAAGGATGACTATCATCACTCGTTGGGGGTAGGAAGGAGGTTGCACCGTGTCAGGCTTTTTGTCGAAGCTGCTCAAGCCCTTAGGCGCGCCCGCAGAGCCGAGCGAACCAACCCACGGCGTGTCCTCTTTTCACCTCTGGTGGCAGGAGCTGGAGAGTGGCGAACCGTTCACCGAGGCCTCCGCGACGCTCGAGATCCTGCAGGCGCCGTCCGTCGACCGGCTGTACTTCTGGGCCTTCCAGGTGAGTTTTCTGGAGGGCGAACATTCCACCGGCAGTGCCCACATTGGCCTCCAGTGGAATCCGAACCATCCGAACAATCGCGCCGTGAACTGGGGCGGCTACTCCAACGTGGCCGACGTGACCTCCATTCTTGAAGGCACGGCGTCACCGCTGCCCAGCACACCGAATGACCCGAACACCCGAGACTTTCCATGGCAGGAAAGCACGCCCTATCGCTTCCGTGTGAGTCGGGCCTACGACGGTTGGCGCGGCGATGTCACCAACGTGTCCACCGGTCGGGTCGAGCATGTGCGCACCCTGCGCGCGGCAGGTAGTCGGCTGAATGGTTTTGTGGTGTGGGCCGAGGTTTTCGCCGGCTGTAAAGATCCTCGGTCGATGGCCCGCTGGTCAGACTTCGAAGCCAAGACCGCTACGGGCGTCGTGCGTCGGCCGGCCACCGTTCGCACCAGCTTCCCGAACGGGGGCGACTGTCCGAACACTGATGTGCTCGTGGATGGCGCCGGTCTGGTGCTGCTGACCAACGCCCGGCGCACCGCTCCTTCCGGCGGCGTGCTTCCCGTTCCCCACTAAATCGATTCGGACGACCGTGCAACCGCTAAGCTAGTCTCACGTGCCGACTTCTTCGGAGGTCGGCGATGGCGACGTGGCCGAGTGGTTTAGGCAAGGGCCTGCAAAGCCCTGAACCCGGGTTCGATTCCCGGCGTCGCCTCCAACCTATGGCCAGACTCTCCTGCCGGTTCAGAGGCCTAGCGCCGCTCAGATTTTCGATGGTCGGTCTGGGTCAGTGGCACCGATGAGGCTCATGATGTCGCGGCCATGGTGGAGAACGCGCAGGACGCGGATGTCGTCGTCTGACTCTTGGTAGAAGATTGCGTAGGGAAACGAAGCGATCGCTCGGTAGCGCAAACCGGGAATGTCGAGCGCTTCAGCGAATGTCGGAGAGCCGATACCGGGCGAGTCGCCGATCGAGAACATCGCCCGGTCGACGGCCTTCAAGGTAGCCATGCCGCCAAACCTGAGTCGATTGGCGGAAACGGTCAACGCTTGGCCCTCAGCATCGGCAGGGGACGACTCGGACGGATCGAAGTGACCGTGAAGTTGCTTTCGTCTACCGACGACGTGACCCCAAACGACTCGCGTATCTCTGGGGCCGCTAGGTTGGGTGGGTGGTCGCTGTAAAGGACAAACCGATCGTCACTGCCGATTCAGTAGCCGAGTGGGAGGCGTTTATGGAAGCCAACCCGGATCACGATGGTGTACGTCTTCGGTTGCGAAAGAAGGCGTCCTCGCTGCCCGGTATCACCTACGCCGAGGCGCTTGATGCCGCGCTGTGCTTCGGGTGGATTGATGGCCAGGCCGGTTCGCATGATGCCGACTACCACCTGGTGGTCTTCGGCCCACGCCGCCGGCGCAGTATCTGGTCGAAACGCAATCAGGAACATATCGAGCGTCTTACTGCTGCGGGTCGCATGCGTCCCCTCGGACAGGCACAAGTGGATCAAGCCCGTGCCGATGGACGATGGGACGCCGCGTACCAACAGAAAGACGCAGAGATTCCCGCCGATCTGCAGGCAGCCCTCGACGCCAACTCGACCGCGGCGGCCTTCTTCGCGCAGCTCTCGAGCCAGAATCGGTTTGCGATTCTCTTCCGCATCGGAAACGTGAAACGCGCCGAAACACGAGCAGCGAAGATCGTCACCTACGTTGCGATGCTCGAACGAGGCGAAACGATCTACCCCCAATCACCGCCGAAGCCGAGTTCGGCGAAGGCAAGATCCAAGACGTTGTCGTAACGGTTCTGGTCTTTTGTCAGGCCACCGGCCAGAAATCAGGTTGCGGCCCGGTAGGTGCGGCGGGCGGCCAGTGCAGAAACGCCGAGCACCACGAGCAGCAGAAGCGGGGGAGCGAACTCGAGGGCGCCGTCACCACCGTCGGGTGACAGCCCGGTGAGTCGCTCGATCCAATCGTGCACGAAAAGGGTGACAACGAGGAGCAGAACGCAGAGACTTGCGACCAGTGACGCCAGCCAGAATCGCAACGGAAGGTTTCGACGCATCGGATGCACCTTTCAGAAGGAGAGGTCTGGCCGAGTCACCAGAGATTCGGCTGACCGATCACATCCTACCGACGTTGGTCGGCGTCACCTGAAGATGTGTCAGGTCGAACCGTGGTCGATCACGGCTGAGGCTGACAAACTGACGCCATGTCGAGCGTCGATCCGAAGTTTCTCAGCCAACTCCGCTACCGCTGCATTGGCCCGAGTCGTGGTGGGCGTGTCGTGGCCGTCGCCGCCGACCCGAAGAAGCCGGCCGTCTTTTACCACGGTGCCGTTGCCGGTGGTGTCTGGAAATCTGACGACGCCGGCCAGTACTGGGAGAACATCACCGACGGATTCCTCACGACCGGCTCGATCGGTGCGTTGGCCGTAGCGCCATCGGACGGCAACGTGATTTACGCCGGAACGGGTGAGGCCACCATTCGCATTGATGTCACCCACGGCGACGGCGTGTACAAATCCACTGACGCTGGTGTCACGTGGAAGCACATCGGACTTCGAGAGTCACGACACATCGGCGAAATTCGGGTGCATCCCACCAACCCCGACATCGTCTACGTCGCGGCGCTCGGTCATTCGGCGAAAGACAATCCGGAGCGTGGGTTGTATCGCTCGAAGGACGGCGGCGAGAGCTGGGAACTCGTCCTGTTCGTCAGCGACAGTGCTGGTGCGATCGACGTCTGTCTTGACCCGAACAATCCACGCATCATCTTCGCCACCATGTGGCAGGCCCGCCGAACGTTCTGGTCGATCAACAGTGGTGGACCGGACTGCGGTTTGTGGCGATCACGTGATGGCGGCGACACGTGGGAGAACCTCAGCACGAGGCCAGGGATGCCCGACGGCACCCTCGGCAAAATCGGGGTATCGGTCTCCCAGGCACGCTCGGGCAGAGTGTTTGCGATGGTCGAGGCCGAGGGTCGCAAGCGAGGTTTGTATCGCTCAGATGACATGGGTGAAACCTGGGAAAAGGTGTGTTCGAAGCCCGACCTTGGCTGGCGCCCCTGGTACTACCAGCACGTCATAGCGCACCCGGCAGAGGCCGACACCGTGTTCGTGATGAACATGAAGGCCTGGAAATCGATCGATGGCGGCAAGACCTTCGATGAGTTCCATACGCCGCATGGTGACAACCACGCCCTGTGGATCGACCCAACGAATCCCAACCGCATGATTGGTTGTGATGACGGCGGCGCTTGGGTGTCGTTCAACGCTGGACGATCATGGTCGACCATCTACAACCAGCTGACCGCGCAGTTCTACCACGTTGCTACCGATGATCAGTTTCCCTACATGGTGTACGGCTCACAGCAGGACAACTCCAGTCTGGCGGTGCCGAGTCAGACGGGCCTTGGCTCCATCAACTGGTCCGACTGCTACTCGCCAGGCACGGCCGAAAGTGGGTACGTTGCGCCCAAGCCGGGGGACCCGAACATCGTGTACGTCGGTGCCATCGGCAGCTCGCCCGGCGGAGGTGAAGCGCTGCAGCGCTACGACCACCGCACCAAACAAACGCAGCTCGTCAGCGTCTGGCCAGAGGCGTATCACGACGGGGCAACGGCCGAAGTTCGCTTCCAGTGGACGTATCCCATCGTGTTCTCGCCGCAGGACGCAAGCGTGTTGTACACCGCGGGAAACAAAGTGTTCCGTTCGACGAATGAAGGTCACAGTTGGGACGCCATCAGCCCGGACCTGACCTACGCCGACCCGGCCACGCTTGGCGTGTCTGGCCCGCTCACGATGGACACGGCGGGTGCCGAAATGTACGCCACCATCTTCTCCCTCGTCGTTTCTGCGCATCAGCCGGGTGTATTGATGGCCGGCTCCGATGATGGTCTGGTGCACGTCTCGATGAACGACGGCGGCGACTGGGTGAACGTCACGCCACCCGACCTTGCGAAGTTCTCGCAGATCACCATGCTGGCCGAGTCACCCCACACCGCAGGCACCGTCTACATGACCGTTGCCCGCCACAAGATGGGCGACTATGCGCCCTACATCTACAAGACCAGCAATCTCGGCACGACCTGGCAACGGATCGACCAGGGTCTGCCCGAGGGCGAGTTTTGTCGGGTGATTCGGGAAGACCCGAATCGCCAGGGCTTGCTGTATGTCGGCACGGAACTCGGCATCCATGTGTCGTTCGATGACGGCACCAATTGGCAGCCGTTGCAGGCGAACTTGCCGGTCACGCCGATCTACGACTTCGTCATCAAAGACACCGATCTGGTGGTAGCTACCCACGGTCGTTCGTTCTGGATTCTGGACGATCTCACACCACTGCATCAGATGTACGACGAGCTCATCGGCGCAGACAGGTTCCTCCTCAAGCCCCGCGATGTTGTTCGGACACCACCCCACATCACCGCGGCGTGGGGCGGTACCACCGGTGGCAAGAACTATCACGTCACGGCCGGCCAGAACGCCACCTTCTACCTCGACGAACACGACACGGGCCACACCACCAGGCGAGTGCTTGATGCCGGTAGTGATCTTGAGCGTGGAGTGCGAATCACCTACTACCTCGACCAGCCAGCGGTCGGGGTTGCTGCACTGGCTATCAGCGACGCAGACGGCAACGTCGTAGATACGTTTCCGAGCACCATTCCCGGCGACAAGAAGGATCGCAAGGGTCTCTACATCACGGCCCACGAGGGCATGAACAGCTTCCAGTGGCCAATGACGTATCCGGCCGGTGTGAAGATGATCGACACCGACTTTCACACTCGACCCGCCGGTCCTCTGGCCAAGCCGGGTATCTACTCAGCAACCCTGACGGTGGGCGAGTGGTCGATGACGCAGACGTTTTCGTTGCTGAAGGATCCGCGGGTGGACACGGGCAACGACGCGTTGGCCGAGCAGTTCGAACTCCTCCGGCGTATCCAAGACAAGCTGTCCGACATCGCCACGGGCGTGAACAGCATCCGCACGATGAAGCAGCAAATCGGCGAGTGGACGGCACGCTTATCGGAAACTGTATCGGCCTCAACTGTCGTGCAGGCGGCTGGCGAGTTTTGCCGGCGTCTGACCGCCATCGAAAACGAGTTGGTGCAAGTCGAATTCACTTCCGACGGTGACACGCTCAACTATCGAGAGCAGCTCTTCGAAAAGCTGAGTGCGCTCCCACCCGTTGTCAGTAGTGCGGATGCCAGACCGACCAGCCAGTCCTACGCCGTCTACGACAAGCTCGCCGCCCAAATCGACGGCCACCTCGGCAGTCTCAACGCACTGGTCTCGGGTGATCTTGCCCGACTGAACGACCAGCTCGACCAACTCAAGGTCCCGCGCATCGGTCCCTGACTCCGGCAGGTGATCCTTCGTTGCGTGGTGTTGTGCTGTACTGCGGTAAGGATGGTTCCATGGAGCAGCCGCAAGCAACCGGACTAGATTTTGACCCTCGCCGGCCCAGGGTTGCGACGGTAGGTCTGTTCGTGCTTGTCGTAGTATTTGCGGCAACGTTCGCTTTCGAATTCAAGTTGGCTGCCGAGAAACTCTTGGAGCTGATCAGCGGCGAGTCAGGCCCGGTCGCAGCAGCGCGAAGCCTTCCACGAGTCGAGGTTGGTCTGCTGGTCACAGGCGCAGTCATGGCAGCGGCACTGCTTGGCCGATGGTCGCACGCAAAGTGGGCTGACGGTCTTGGCGTTGAAGCGGTCGCCGCGTCAGCGAGGGGCGAGGATCGCACAATTTCGGCGCGAGGCAGCGCGTTGCGGGTCTTTGCGACCTGGCTCGTTACTGCAGCGATAGCCTCGATTGGCCGTGAGGCTGCGATCATTGAAGGCAGCGGTGCGTTCGGCTCAGTAGTCGGACGAAAGACCGGAGGACGCGGCGACGCGCTTGCCGCTGCGGGCATCGCCGCCGGATTCGCTGCGGCCTACCATGCGCCGATCGCCGCTGTGTTGTACCTCGACGAACACCTCAACGTGCGGAACAGCAGACGGGGTTCGCTGTTCACGATCTCCGGCGCAGCTGCGGGATATTTGTTCTCAACGCGGGTGCTTGGTGGCCACCCCATCTTTCAGGCAGGGTCGGTGGCGAAAGCCTCCTCGATCGCAGTTGGTGCGCTCATAGCGCTCGTTCCGGCGGTTCTCGGTGCTCGAGTCTTCTTAGAAGTTCGCGTCCGTTTCGCACCGAACATGGTGACGGAACGTTCCAGAACTCAGCTGCTGATCTCGACGTTGGCACTGGCCGTCCTCGCGGGTGTTTCGGTAGCAGTGTTTCGTGATGCGGCTGGAAATGGGATGGAAGCATTGCGTTCGACCGCCGGAACCGCCACGATTGGTTTGGCCGTCGCGCTGGCCTTCGGCAAGCTCGTTGGCACCACCGCCGCGCTTGCGTCCGGAGTGCCGGGTGGGGTGCTCACTCCGACCTTGAGTGTCGCGGCCGGATTCGCGCTGCTTGCCTCATTGGGATTATCGGGCCTCGGAATCGCGCCGGTCAGCTCGTTGGACATCACGATCGCAGCGATGGCGGTCGGGTTGACCGTCGGGTTGCGTTCTCCACTGATGGCGGTCGTGATGGTCCCTGAGCTTGTCGGTGACTACTCCTTGATCCCGGTCATCGCCGCCGTCGTCGCCGCGGCGTGGCTGATCGATCGCCAAATCGATCGATTCCTCGTGCACGTAGGCCACCGCCTGCCCGAGGGTATCCATGACGAGGACGGCTGAAACCCTCAAGCACCGCGTAGAGATTGCCGAGTGACTTGGGATATCGCCGCTTGTCCAGCGGTCATTTCGCTGAAGCCGCTGCTTGGCTTGGCGCGAAGGAGGGAAGGCCCTTTGGCTCGCCCATGTCCCCCCACGTTGTCGTGAAGGTGAAGAGTTCCCCGCTGATGATGGTTCGGCGCCACTCGAGTGCTCGACCGGCGTGCTCGGTGTAGCGCTCAACCATGAAGGCGGGTTGGCGAGCTTTCAGGTTCAGGAGCGACCGTTCTGCGGTGGTCGGTAGTGTCGGATGCACCTTTTCCCACCCGGCGCCCGGCCGCACGCCGCATCGACTCTCCAGCTCGATGTAGACGGCTGTGTGTTCGAAATCGACGGTGAGGAGCGGTGCCGCTACCTTGGCCACGAGCCAAATTTCGTCGGTGGCGACGGGGCGATCATCGGCATAGCGAAGGCGATGCAGGTAGACGAAATCAGTCGATGGCGGAAGGCCCAAGAGAATGGCTACGTGGGGTTCGCGCCGCTTTTCTAGATCGAGCACGGTGTTGCGCTGCCGATAACCGTGGTCCTCGATCGAGCGGAAAAGGCTGTAGAGCGCACCGGTGCGCTGCTCGATGGGGGTACGGCGGATAAAGGTTCCGCGGCCACGTTCGCGGTCTATGAGCCCTTCATTGTGCAAGCGACGCATGGCGTCGCGCATGGTGTGTCGACTCGTTTCGTACTGCTCAATCAATTCGCGCTCGGCGGGAAACCCGGCCTCGAACTCTCCACTGGCGAGTCGACGTCGCAGATCTTCGAGCACCTGGGCCCAGAGGGGCATCGGGCTGGAACGGTCAGGCCTAAGAGCAACATTTCCCACGATATGATCAATGTACGGACATTTGGAGAACGGTGCAAGGCATTCGAATCGTGGCCGTTGTGGTCGGGTTTCAATTGGACTAGGTTGTCCGGACATTCGGCTATACGTGCGAATGGTGGGAGAGTTTGCACATGGAGGACGTCCATGATCGTCAAGCAGTACTACCTCGGCTGCCTCTCGCAGGCCTCGTATCTCATCGGTGATGAGACGACCGGCCGTGCCGTCGTTGTGGACCCTCAACGTGAGATCGCCGAGTACCTCGCCGATGCTCAGACACATTGCCTCACCATCGAGCGGGTCATCGAGACTCACTTCCACGCAGACTTCTTGTCGGGTCACCTTGAATTGCAGGCGGCAACCGGTGCGATCATTTCGTACGGCTCGGCGGCGAAAGACGCGGTTGAGTTTCCGATCGACGGTTTGGAACACAAGCAGGTGTTGTCATTGGGTGAGGTTTCGCTAGAGATTCGCCACACGCCTGGCCACACGCCCGAGTCGATATCGATCGTGGTACGCGAGCATGAAGGCGATGAGGTGCCGTAC
The DNA here is from genome assembly GCA_963791625.1 of uncultured Acidimicrobiales bacterium. Taxonomy (GTDB): domain Bacteria; phylum Actinomycetota; class Acidimicrobiia; order Acidimicrobiales; family Ilumatobacteraceae; genus JANMCE01. The sequence goes on along the minus strand of CAWBTA010000006.1, from coordinate 1,404,813 downwards.
GGAGTGCTTACCGGTGACACGCTCTTTATCGGAGATGTCGGTCGACCAGACCTATTGACGTCCGTTGGGGTTTCCGCCGACGAGCTGGCGAGGTCACTGTATCGATCGACGCGTGAGCAGCTCATGACATTACCGGACGCCACGCGGGTGTTTCCTGCACACGGCGCCGGTTCGGCCTGTGGCAAGTTCTTGTCATCCGAAACCGAATCCACGATTGGTGAACAGCGCAGAACGAACTACGCGCTTCAGGACATGTCTGAGGATGACTTTGTCCACGCAGTAACCGAGGGACAGAGCCTGTCTCCGCTCTACTTCGCATTCGCGGCGACTCGCAACAAGCAGACCCATGAGGTGCTGACAGAAAACGCGCTGCCTCGCTCGATGTCCATGACCGAAGTGCTTGCGGAGCAGCGCCGTGGCGCAGTCGTTCTCGACAGTCGCGACCCCGCGGTCTTTGCTCAGGGCCACCTCGTCGGGTCGTACAACGTCGGTCTGGCGGGTCGCTATGCCGAGTACGCCGGCGACGTGCTCACGGCGGACCAGCCCATTGTGTTGGTGTGCGATAACGGTACGGAATTGGAGGCCAAGAACCGCCTGGCTCGTATCGGGTTCGACCACGTCATTGGCTGTCTTGATGATCCTCTGTCTTCGTTCCTCAGCCATCCTGGCTGGGTAACGTCGGCATCGCGCCTCACTGTCGATGAGCTCGTCGATCGGATGAGCCATGTGGAAGGCCTTCAACTCGTCGATGTGCGCGGACCGGGCGAGGTCGCGAAGGGCAAGGTGGACGGCGCCCGAGAGGTACCGCTTGCCCGAATTCTCGATCGACTCGGTGAGTTGAATCCGACCGCGCCAACGGTTGTGTATTGCGGCAGCGGATACCGCTCGATGGTGGCGGCATCGGTCATGCGGTCTGCCGGATTCAAGGACGTCTCGGACCTCGTTGGCGGGTTCACTGCGTGGGAACAAGCCGACAGGCCGAGTGCTACAGCAGTGGCGAGTCACTAACTCCTTTCTTCAACAAAACCTGGGGGCAGTTGCCAATGACGCGTTACGCGTTCCTGATCGATCAAGACACCTGTATCGGCTGCCATGCATGCACGGTGGCATGCAAGGCCGAGCATGAGGTGCCGTTGGGCGTGAATCGTACGTGGGTCAAGTACATCGAAAAGGGCGTCTTCCCTGATGCTCGGCGCTTCTACTCAGTGAACCGTTGCAACCACTGTGACGACGCACCGTGCGTCTCGATTTGCCCGACGACGGCGCTGTTTCGTCGTGATGATGGCATTGTCGACTTTGATGATTCGAGCTGTATTGGGTGTAAATCGTGTATGAACGCCTGCCCGTATGACGCCCTGTTCATAAACCCCGAGACGCAGACGGCGCAGAAGTGCAACTTCTGTTCGAGCCGTATCGAGATCGGGCTCGAGCCGAGTTGCGTCATCGTGTGCCCCACCCAGTCGATCTTCGCCGGCGACATTGAGGATCCGACCTCGAAGATTTCGATCATGCTGGGTCGTCACGACACGCAGGTGCGAGCGCCGGAGCAGAACACGAAACCGCATGTGTTCTACAAGGGTGCCGATGAGGCGGCCCTTGACCCCTTGCGAACCCGCATCGCTGATGACGGCATGATCTGGGCGGAGACCACCAAGCATCACCCGACCCTTCCGGTCGATCCCCCCGGTCGGGGGAAACAGGTCGTTGCGCGCACGGCATACACCACGGAACATCCCATGGTCTGGAAAGGCAAGGTTTCGGCCTACCTGGTCACCAAAGCCATCAGCGCCGGAGCCATCATGGCCGGGGGTTTGGCGGTGGTGACGGGTCATGCTAACCAACGAGCCTTCGTCGGCGTGCTGCTGCCGATCTTGTCTCTGATGTTCGCTGCCACGACGGGAGCGTTGCTGGTGGCTGACCTGAGACAGCCGAAGCGGTTCCACTTCATTTTCACCCGACCCCAATGGGGTTCCTGGTTGGTCCGCGGCGCGTTCATTCTCCTCGGCCACGGTCTGTTGAGTTCATTGTGGTTGCTCGGCGGTTTGCTGAACTCACCCGGTCTCATCAAGGCCGTCGCTGCACCCGCGGTGCTATTCGCAACCGGCACCGCGGGCTATACGGCGTTCCTCTTCGGCCAGTGCGAAGGCCGCGACTTCTGGCAGACGCCGCTGTTGTTGCCGGTTCTGTTGGCGCAGGCCGGTGTCGGCGGCGCCGGTTCCGGCCTGCTCTTGGCTCCGTTGTTCGATCTGGCGAACGGTGTGGAGAGAGCTCTGCGTTGGCTGCTGTTGGGCAGTCTGCTTGCGCTTGGCTTTTTGATCTGGACCGAGTTGGCCAGCAAGGGCACGGTGCATGTGGAAATGGCTCAGAAGTCGATGACGCACGGCTTGTACAAGACCCGGTTCCGTGTCGGTGTCGGTGTCGGTATTCTGCTGGCCGGTGTGCTGGCAGTCGTTGCAATTGCAAGCAGTTCGGTCGCGCTTGGAGTAGCTGCGGGCGTTGCAGGAATCGTCGGGTTGGTCTTCTACGAAGACGCATTTGTCCGGGCCGGCCAATCCGTGCCCCTGTCGTAGGAAAGCGGTCCTCGAATGTCACTTCTTGATGATCTGAATCGCTCCGCTCAGGCCAATCTGGTGCGTTTGATGCCGGGTAGTCAACTGACGAACTACGCGCCGGTAGAGCGATGGGAGGACTGGAATGAATTGGATCCGAAAGCCTGGGCTCACGGTGAGAAGAAGATCCGAAACTATCGGCTGATCCCCACGACGTGCTTCAACTGCGAGGCATGCTGTGGATTGCTCGCCTATGTCGACAAGTCAACCGGGCAGATCGCCAAGTTCGAAGGAAACCCGACCCACCCCGCAAGTCGTGGTCGGAACTGCGCCAAGGGGCCAGCCACCATCACCCAGGTCTACGACCCGGAGCGCATCCTCTATCCATTGAAGAGAGTCGGAAGACGCGGCGAGGGAAAGTGGCAGCGCGTCACCTGGGAACAGGCCCTCACTGAGATCGGCACTCGCATTGGTACTGCGTTCAAAGAGGGCCGGCACGACGAGGTGATGTATCACGTTGGTCGTCCGGGTGACGACAGCTACATCGAGCGCGTGCTCCACGCGTGGGGTATCGACGGCCACGACAGCCATACCAACATCTGCTCGTCCAGCGCCCGCGTCGGCTATGCGGTGTGGATGGGATTCGACCGGCCGTCAAGCGACTTCGCCAACGCAAAAGTGATCTTTCTCATCTCGTCGCACCTGGAAGCCGGGCACTACTTCAACCCGCACGCACAGCGCATCATCGAGGGCAAGATGCGCGGCGCGAAGGTGATCTGTGTCGATCCGCGCCTGTCGAACACTGCGTCGATGAGCGACCAGTGGCTCGCTCCGTGGCCCGGCACCGAAGCCGTCATGCTTCTCGCGATGGCCCGACTGTTGTTGCAGAAGGGGACGTGGGACCGAGAATTCGTGCGTCGCTGGGTGAACTGGGAGCACTTCCTGGAGGAGGTTCGTCCCGATCTGGAATGCACGTTCGACAACGTTGGCCCTGCACTCATCGACTACTACGCGGAGTTCACGCCCGAGTTCGCCGCGCAGCAATGCGGTCTAACCGTAGAGAAGATCCTCACGATCGCAGACATCATCGCGACTGCAGTACCGGGCAGGCTGAGCTCTCACAGCTGGCGTGCTGCGGCGGCCGGGAACGAGGGTGGCTGGCAGATCACCCGGTGCCTCTGGATGCTGAATGTGCTGACCGGCTCAGTTGGTACCGAGGGTGGGGTGAGTCCGAACGGATGGAACAAGTTCATTCCTGTACCACCCAAGGTCGTGCATCCACACGGCCGGTGGAACGACATGAACTGGCCCAACGAGTACCCGCTGGCGCATCACGAGGCATCAATCCTGTTACCGCATTTCCTCAAGGAAGGCCGCGGAAAGGTCGACACGTACTTCAGTCGGGTGTACAACCCGGTGTGGACCAACCCCGACGGTTTCAGCTGGCTTGAAGCGCTCACCGACGAAAACCTCGTCGGCTGCCACATCGCACTGACCCCTACCTGGTCGGAGTCGGCCTGGTTCGCGGACTACGTGCTGCCCATGGGCAACGGGGCCGAGCGACATGACCTCGCCAGCTACGAAACGCATTCGGGTCGATGGATCGGTTTTCGCCAGCCCGTGTTCCGTGTCAACGCCGAAAAGGAGGGCCGCCGGGTCAACCGCACGTGGGAGGCAAACCCGGGTGAGGTCTGGGAAGAGAACGAGTTCTGGATCGACCTGTCGTGGAAGATCGACCCCGACGGCGCCCTCGGAATTCGCCAGCACTTTGAGTCGAACAAGAACCCCGGCGAGGTACTCGGTGTGGACGAGTACTACGAGATGATGTTCAACACCCAAGTGCCTGGTCTGCCCGAGGCCGCGGCAGCTGAGGGTTTGGAACCGTTGGCGTTCATGCGAAAATACGGGGCCTTCGAAATCCCGGGTAGTCAACTGGCAGTTCACGAACGGACGGTGAGCGAAGCCGAAATAGCCAAGGCCGGCGCGGTCAAAGATGACCAAGGCGTCTACCGCGTACCCGGCACCGCGGGCATGCACAATGATCTGGCTGAGGTGACCGGGCACATGCCCTTCATCGGTGATGGCTCCATCGGCGTCGAGATCGATGGCCACGTCCGCTTCGGCTTCCCGACGCCGTCTCGCAAGTTGGAGATGTACTCCGACGTTCTGCGTGACTGGGGTTGGCCTGAGTACGCGATGCCGGGCTTCATCAAGAGCCACGTGCATTGGGAAGACCTTGACCTGGCTGGCGGTGAGCGCATTCTGCTGCCTACCTTCCGCTTGCCGACCTTGATCCATACGCGATCGGGCCAGGCGAAATGGCTCAACGAAATCAGCCACGCCCATCCGATGTGGATCCATCCGTCCGATGCCGAACAGCTCAACATTCCGATAAGCGGCCTCGTGCGCATCACCACGCAGATCGGCTACTTCGTTATCAAGGCGTGGCGAACCGAAGGTATTCGCCCCGGTGTCGTTGGCGTGTCGCATCACATGGGCCGTTGGCGTGTGGATGCCGATCAGGGAACCCCGCGGTACAGCTCGGGTCTCGCGCGTATCAACGGAGCGAACGTCGGCTACGGCCCTGACGCGCAACCCCACGGCAAGGCAGGCGAGTGGAAGATGACGCAGGTAGAAGGGGTGAAACCGTTCGAGTCGTCCGACCCTGACACCAGTCGGGTGTGGTGGACCGACGCGGGTGTCCATCAGAACCTGACGTTTCCCGTGCAGCCCGACCCAATCTCGGGTATGCATTGCTGGCTTCAGAAAGTCACGGTCGGTCCGGCCAAACCGGAGGACAACTACGGCGATATCGCCGTGAACACCGGTCGCTCTACCGAGGTCTATCGGGAGTGGCTGGCCAAGACCCGCCCCGGTCCTGGTCCGGGTGGTCTGCGTCGGCCGCTCTGGTTCGCTCGCCCCGTCAAGCCGCTTGCATTGGCCTATGGGATCCAGCCGCGTGACTGGCGCAATGGTGAGGTTCGTTGACCGCCGATCTGGCGCTCCTCGCCGAACGCCGGGCCGGGTTGGCCGGTCTGCTTGGGTTGCTTCTGCTCGAAGAGCCTGGCCCGCAACTCGGCGACCTTGTCGCCACCGTGCCAACTCTCGCTGTGCTTGCGAGTAGCGATCCGGTGATCGACAGCGACTACGAACGGATCTTCCTACGAGGCGTCCCCGTCTACGAGAGTGTGTTCCGGAACGACGACGGTCAGCACGGCGGAGACACCCTCGCCAACGTCGTGGGCCGCTACCAGCGGGTTGGATACAACGAACACACCGAACAGCGTTGGCGGATCGCCGGAGCCGATCACCTCGGCCTCGAACTGCGTTGCTACGCGCACCTCTGCCATACCGAGGCCGCCGCATGGCGTGGCGATATCCCCGACAAGGCCGTTGAGGCCGTCGAGACCGAACGTGCATTCCTGGCCGATCACCTCGCCGTCTGGGCCCAGATCGCACTCGCGGCCGTTGCCCCGATCGCAATCGGGTCGCCCTACGAGCACGTTGTCGGTGCGGTTGGTGATTTCCTCCGTGAGGAAGTTGAACGGCTCAGACCGGCGCCGCTGCTGGGTCAACAGATCGAGATTGATCCGCTCCCCACCAACTTCGGCCCCTTCCGGCTGGCTCGACTTATCCTGTCTCCGGCCACCGCCGGAACGTGGCTGCAAAGCAGTGTGATTGCGCACGCTGCTGAGCGCATCGGTTCGCCCTGGCGGCCCAGCGATAACCGCTCGGCCCTGCGCCATGTCATTGAAACGGCGCAGGATTCAGATGACCTCGCGTCCATCCTGCGGCCAATCCTGACGGCTATCCGGGTCGCCGACGCCGAGCATGCCGAGTGTGCCGGCGCCGAACCCGCGAATGAGGCGAACTGGCGCGTCTGGCGAGCGCGAACGAGCGCGATGATCACCTTCCTTGAGCAGATCATCGCTGCCAACCGGCTGGGCACCGCAACAACGGTGGTCACCGAATATGTCGCCGTCACGGGTGCGGATGCTGCCGCGCCTCGCTGACGCTGTCGATGCCGCAGTGGCAGAGCTGCGCAAGCAGGGTTTCGAAGTCGACCGTGTTCCTGACGGCATCGACGTGACTCCTCAGCCGGTCGTTGCGAGAAAGAGGGAAAACTCCCTTCCCCATGGGGGCGTGACCTGAGGTATCCTTGAGGAATTGCTGCTGAAGCGGTGTTCGTAGCGCTCTAAGTGACGAGGAGCTGCGTATGGAAGAGCTGCGAGAGATCGTGCGGGTCGAGAACGGTGAGGTGGCGCCATTATTCGCGCCCGCGGCGAGCACTTCTGTCGCCGTCGGCCGCGGCGGTCTCGCCACCTACGACGTCTTTATCTCCTTCCGGGGTGGTGATCGCCAGATTGCGCAGCGTCTACGCGGCCTGTTGGCGCGCTTCGGGGTGCGGGCATTCGTGGACGAAACCGGCGTCGTGCCGGGTACTGATTGGGCATCGTCACTGCGGGAGAGTCTCGCAGCGTCCCGCGCCGTCATTGCGCTGGTCGGTCCGGCGTGGGCACTACTCGAACGCCCGACCGAGGATTGGGTATTGCGTGAACTGACCCGGGCGCTCGCCGGCGGCACGCCGATCCTTCCCGTGTGCGCCGGAAAGTCGGAGGACACGAAGAGCAAGTTGGCTGTGCTGCCCGAAGCGTTTCGCATTCAGGCCGTGGAAATTCCGTTGGAGCCAACGAGCGCGGACGCCCGCCGAATTGTGGTTGCGTTGGGACACGCCAACGTGCTGGTCAACCCTCCGACGAATCGGGCGATCGCATCGCGGTTACGTACCAAGAACGTTGTGTCTGTCGCGCCCAAGCTTGCTTGCGGGCGCAATGTGGCTATCACCGCGCCGCGGGGCTCGGGTCGCAGTCGTCTCCTTGTCGATATCGCGGCGTCGGCCGACAGAGGAGTGAACCCGAATGATGAGGAGGCGGGTCTGGTCGTGTGCGGCGGCGTGCACCGGCCGCCGGTCACGAGCGCGAGCTTTGCCGTCGTCACGAACTGGTTCCAGGATCTTGCTCACCTCGTCCGATCGGGATCGGCAGGGGGAATCACTGGCGACGGGTTGGCCTCGATCATCCTTCGGCACGGCCCCGATCTCTTGAGCAGGAGAGTGATCGCCCCCGATGCGCTCGTCCGCCTGGCCGATGACGAAAGGGATGAGGCCATCATTGCCGCGGCGCAGCGCATGGTGGACCCGCGAAGTACCGATCCGCCCCATCGCCTGGTCCGCCAAGCGGTCAGCGTCATCGGGGAGGTCGCACGCGAAATACATCGGCTCACCGGGGTGATGGCTGTACTAGCCGTGGACGATCTCGACCTGGTTGATGACGGATCCAAGGCCGTTGTCGCCGGTATCACGCAGTTGAACGATGTCGGACTTCTGGTGACGTCGACCACGTCGCCCGAAGGGGACTATGACGTGATTTCGATCGCAGCGGCCACGGACGACGAACGAGTTGTCGAACTTCGTGCGGTCTTTGCTGACCAGAACGTCGAGATCGATGAAGCGCTCGCCAGGAAGCTGGTCGCACTGGTTGCTGACAGCTACTACTGGGCGCCTTTGTTGTTTCGGCTCATGGCCGATGGTGTCGTGAGGGAGGCGTGGTCGGCGGACAAGCGCCGGTGGACGTGGGCACTCGCCGATGAGGTGGTCACGGTGGTTGATCCCGAGAGTGGGTCGGAGCGCAGGGATCCCCGGGCGGGCGTCTTGACCGGGCGGCTCCCTGACTTCGGAGAACTGCTGGACGGCGTGATGAACGACAACATTCCGCAGGCGCTGCAACCGATTCTGCGGGTCGGGTCCTTGATGACCGAACCGTTTCCCCTCGAGGTCGCCATGCGAGTTGCCCAGCCAGCGTGCACCCCGGCGATGATCGATCACGCGTGGGATGCCATGGGGGTGGCTGCATCAGAAGGAACCGTGGTGCGAGTCGTGCTGACTCGATCGAGTGATCGACTGCTCCGGTTCTCCCACCCTGACCACCGGACCCGCCTCGACATGAACTTTGTCGGCAAAGATCGCCAGCACACGCACGACCGCATCGCCGATGAGTTTGATGCCCGACTCGAGCGCGCAGCTGTCGCCCGAAGCTGAGATTGGGACGTGGCGGGCCGTGGCTTATCACCGGGCGCAGGCCGGCGGCCTGCGCCCGGCTGCCCTCGCATTCCGTCGAGCGGCCGAACTGGCCGAAGCCCAGCTCGATGGTTCCGCGGCACGGAAGTGCTACCGAGAAGCGGCACGTCTGCTGAGTCGGTGCCTCGCCGACGGCGTTGAGACCGGCGCAGAGATCAACGAGCTGCTGTTACTCGTGAACACCTCGTACCGGATCGCGCAATTGGCGCGGCTGACGGACGACATCAATGAAGATGGCGCCCCTGCCTCAGAGGATCGTCAAGATGACCGGCGCCGTCGCGATGCTCTGCGGTATCTGGACCAGATCGAAGGCCGACTCACCCAGCCCGGCGCCCTCCCTGTCCGGTTCGATGCCGACTACTACGAAGTCCCGATGCCTGATCCACTGCGGCATGTGACCCGCATGGTGCACGCGTTGCGAGGGTACGTCCTGTTCGAACAAGCGATGAGCCATCGGGACAGAGACGAGCAGGCCATGGCGATCGACGGGATGCTTGACGCGTTGCATCACGCTGACCGTGCCGCCGACGAAGGGCAGGGCAGATGGCTGGTCGGTGCGGCCACGGCGCGCTATGCCGACCTTCTGACCGACGCGGCGATCGACGCCCATGACGACGGTCTCGAACGTCGCTGCGACATTCTGTCCACCGACGCATTGTTCAACATCGAACGGGTCCTTGGCCTTTCTGGTTCGTCGCCTGAGGACACCACGGCGATCGAGCAGGCGAAGCGATGGGCTCGAGCAACGCAGCTACGGATTTACCAACACATTCATGACGACCCCGAAGCGGTGGAGGCCTTGGCGCGGCTTCAGCAAACCCCCCAAACCAGGAGCCCGCTCGCCGATGTCTTATCGGCTCGACTGACAACGGCCATGATCGACCTGTCGGAATTGACGGGGTCGGATCGCAGCCAGTGTGATCGCCTGCACGACGAGTTCGATCGCATTGTGGCCGAGTCCGACGAGCTTGGATTGTCACGGCTCGTTCCCCGGGCCGCGTACGGGCGGTCGCTGGTGGAATGCATCATCGGTGATGTCGTCACGCCGGTCGCCGATGTCGAGTTTTCCGAGCTGCGGCCCAAGTGGCGTCACCGCATCGAACTGTTCAACAAGCTGTTGGCGAGTACGGCGGAGGTTGGTTCCCTCAATGAGGGCACCGAGCGGCGGGCGCTTTATCGGCTGATCCACGACGCACCTGCGCTTGCTCCCGCGATCGAGGCTCGCCTCACGGGCGATGTCGACGGCGAAGTGTCCGCGGCGATCAAGCGGGCGAACGAGTACGTGTCCCGAACGCAGCTGAAGACGGGCAAGATCAGCTTCGACGCTCTCATTTGGCGACTTGCGCCGGCCAGACTGCCCGACCACGTACTACGGCACTCCCTGGAGGTGCGAGACCGGGCCGACCAGCTGCTGGCGGTGCATGCCGATGCGCTCGGCGGTCTTGATCGCCACGATATCGCACGAGATCTGGCGGTAGCCGCGGCCGTACACGACTGGTATCGCGATGCCGAGCCGGCGCGGCTTCGCACCCTTGCGCTCGAATGGAACATCCCGATCAACGGAAGCGCGTGGGCCAACCCGACGCTGTTGCACGGTCCACTGGCCGTGTTCGTCATGGAGCATCAGTACGGCGCTCGGAAATTGCTCGGCAACGAGCGCTTCGGTCGCCTCTGCGAAATTGTGGAAGCCCACACGATCGGCGCCGAAGCGGCGAGCCCGGCCGCTCAGATCTTCTTTCTTGCCGACTCGATGGCCAACGCATCCAATCGTCCACAGCCGGGTCACGCTGAGCCTCTGTGGTGCGAGATGGCGATGCAGACCGGACGGCTCCGAGATGCCTACGAGCGTGCGGTCAGCGCGAAGGTGAAACGCGCCCAGGTCGCTGGCCGGGTGTTGACAGAAGCCTGCCGGTGGGCCCTGGACCTCCACCCCGTCGCCCTCGGATAGGTCGGCGACCAGCAGGACCCGCTCGCCTGGTTGCGAGGCACCGACACGAAGGTGAAGGTGATCGGTGAGCTTGCTCAACGCAACGACGACATCCGGCAGTTCGTGGACGAACTCAAGGCTGAGACAGACGGTCGAGCACGTTGGTTGTGATGCGCTGCACGACCGGATCGGTATCGAGGCCGTAGGCCCAGTCAGTGGTGCCTGCGTTGAAAACGGTGCCCGGCCCTTTGTCGAACACCGCCATGACAGCCGAGTTGTGGGCAATACGGGCGATGTTCTCGGGGGAGGCATCGCCGTAGAGCGTCGTGGCCACCGCTTCCAGGTCACCCGGCCCGTCGGGGTCGGCCCAGAGCGCTATGGGAAGCTCGCTGACCTTGACGTTGTTGGCCAGCAGCCTGGCGGGTGCGGTGGCGAGAATGCTGAGACCGTCGGGCGTCGCATCTTCGTAGGTTGGCTCAGGCAATCCGTTGCGCAGCGTGAACGCGCATCCGTCGACCTCGTAACCGACGATGGTGGCCGACGCACCGACGACATCGCCGTAGCAAAGCTCGGTGCCCTCGAACACCCAATGTTCGGGTCGGTACACGGTGAAACCGCCGCTGCTACGCGGCGTGCCTCTACCGACCCGTGCATAGCCGCCTCGGCTGAAAGACAAACCCGTCGTCGCCGCGTCAGGTCGACCGATGCGCGGATCAAACCAGGCACTGGTCATCAAGTGACCGCGATCGGTTCCGACGATCGGGTCAGCCTCGGCTGCGGCCCATTTGAAACAGACCATGTTGTTGCCTTCCATCCTCACCTGCCAACACGAGGTGTTGCCTGAGAAGATCGCGTGGTTCCCGCCCCGCTCGACGAACGTGTCGATGGCATCACGCATGGCCCACGACCAGTACTCGTCATGGCCGACGCTCAACAGCAACCGGTAGCCGTCGAGAAGGTCAGGTACCTGCTCGAGATCAGCGTTCACAGCAACGTCGATGTGGTAGCCGTGGGCCTCGGCCCAGCGAACGAATCGACGCTCCCAGTTGTGCCACCCGGCCGACGCCGACCACATCGGCCACTTGCCGTCCTTCAGATAGGCCTGAAGTTCATGGTGCTCCGGATCACCATCGGGCACGATGCTCGCAACCCGTCCGTCGTAGGTCGCCTCGGGGCGGTTGAGGAAGCCACGCACAATCGGTCGTTCGAATGAAACCTGCGTCGCCCCGAGGTAAAGACAGGTACCGCCGAAGGTGTTGTAGGCATTCCATGTGTTGGTTGACAGCACGAGCAACATGCCGTCTGGCGAGCGGTCGGCATCGCCGCGCACCACGAAGAACGAATGGCTCAACCCCTCGGGGGATGCCGACCGCATCCCACACCACAACCCGCTCGGCGCCGATGCGAGCGACTTCGACCGAAAACGACGCCGCCAGCGACGAGCAGTGGAACTCGACCGCGTCACCCGCGACACAGCTTTGGCGGCCGGGATACCCCTCAACCGCAAGCGGCGACATGCCGCCATCAATGATCCCCATCACCCAATTCTGCCAGGTACGGGAACCTGAACGGCTGGGCAGCTAGGGGCTGCTACCTTGAGATGAGTGACACTGGCGGAGTTTGCGACTTTGGTTGTGCGAGTTCGCCATGGCTGATGCGGCGCGTGCCGCGCAACGCGCGCTCGACCGGTACTGGCTGCGTGCCTCTGCGATGGTTGATCGCGAGCTCGTCGTGCGATGGGTGTCGCCGAGCTTCGAGTTGTTGTTGGGATGGTCGCCCGACACCGCCGTCGGTATGTCGGCCCTGGCGTTCATCCATCCGGATGATCTGCCTGCGGTCGGTGCCATCTTGGCGTATGAAACGACCATGGACCCTGCGATTCGCACGGAGGTGCGCCAGCGCACCGTAAAGGAGATACGGGTTTGTTGTCAGGACGGCTCGTACGTGGCGCTCGAAGTTTGCCTCACGAACTTCTACGATGACCCCGACATCGAGATGGTACTTATTGACCTCGCCGCGTGTACCCAATTCCGGTTCGTTGATCGGGCATTGGAGCTGTCTCGCGTCGGTGCCGATATCGCCGATGTGCTCGCCATGGTGCTGACCCAATTCACGTCGCCCGATCCGTCGCAGCCGGCGGCGGTGATCTTCAACCATGACGGCGTCGTGCTGGCGGCCACTGCCAATGCACCCGAACCGTACGGGAACAGCGCGCCCGAGGTCTTTCGCGTCGTCTGGGAAACACCGTTGGTCACTTCGGCCAATGTCGATGCCGTCGGGCTGGCGCGGTTCTGGTCGCCGCTCGATCCGGCCCACCCGATGGATGTCGAAACGAGCGAACGGGTCGCCCGTCACGCCGCAGTCACGATTGGGCAACATCGCACCCATGTCGAGCTTCGGCGGGCGGCGTTGCACGACCCGCTCACCGGTATCGGGAATCGTCGGTCGCTCGAGCAGGATCTTCAGGCGCGGCTCGACAACCGTGACCTTGTCCTGTTGGTGTATCTCGATCTTGATCAGTTCAAGGCGATCAATGACGACTTCGGCCACGCCGCTGGTGACCACGTCCTGAAGATTGTGGCCGACCGCTTGTCGACATCGCTACGAAGCGATGATCGCGCCGCTCGCATCGGGGGCGATGAGTTTGTGGTGCTGTTAGGTCCGCCCGCTCCGCACCCCGAAACGATTCGACAACGTCTCGCCGACATCATCGCCGAGCCGATTGCCTTCGGCAGCCATACCATCAGCGTGTCCGCCAGTATTGGTTTTGGCGAAGGACCAGCCGATGCCGACACCTTGCTGCGGATTGCCGACAGTGCCATGCTCGAACGCAAACGACAACGCTGAGCGCCAGCTCGAACGCAAACGACAACGCTGAGCGCCAGCTCGAACGGCGCTAGGCCTCGGCGCGGTACTTCGTGATCACGTCGCGCATGGTGGAAACCACGGCGTCGGACGACGACCCGGGCGTGAGGATGGCAGCTACGCCAAGCGCTTCGAGCTTCTCCACGTCGCGTACGGGCACGATGCCACCCACAACCACGGGGATATCAACGCCGCGCGCCCGAAGACACTCGACCACCTTGGGGGCGAGCGTCATGTGCGCGCCCGACAGCATCGAAAGACCAATGGCGTCGACGTCCTCGTCGACGGCTGCGGCCGCGACCTTCTCCGGAGTTTGGAACAGGCCGGTGTAGATCACTTCGAACCCGGCGTCGCGCAGGATGCGAGCCACCACCTTCACCCCACGGTCGTGTCCGTCGAGCCCAACCTTGGCGACAAGAATTCGATCGCTCATCAGATGGTCGGTGTTTCGATGTGACGACCGAACACGTTGGCCATGGTGCCCATGATTTCGCCCAAGGAGGCGTAGGTCTTCACCGCGTCGATCAGGGGCGGCATGAGGTTGACCTCGGGGTCAGCAGCATCGTGAGCCAGTCGTTTCAGCGCCTCGTCGACACTGGCCTGGTTGCGATCGGCGCGCACCTGATTGAGTCGCTTGAGCTGGCGGGTCTCGTCCTCATTGGTGATTTCGAGCAAGTCGATCTGTTCGTCGTCGTTGCCTTCAAGGAACTTGTTGACACCCACAATGATGCGGCTGCCGTTGTTGAACAACTTCTCCTGCTCGAAGGCCGAATCGGCGATCTTTCCCTGGAACCAGTTCTCCTCGATACCGGCGATGACACCCTCAAGCATCGAGCCCTTCCCCATCTCATCGAGCAGGGCGAAGATCGCCTCAGCTTGACGCTCGACCTCATCGGTGAGGCTCTCCACGAAGTAGCTACCGCCGAGCGGGTCCGAGACGTGCGCCACGTTGGTTTCATACGCAATGACCTGCTGGGTGCGCAGTGCAATGCGAGCTGCCTTCTCGGTCGGCAGCGCCATGGCCTCGTCCATCGAGTTGGTGTGGAGACTCTGCGTTCCGCCGAGCACGCCGGCCAGCGCTTCGATGGCCGTGCGCACGATGTTGACTTCGGGCTGCTGTGCGGTGAGCGAAACGCCGGCGGTCTGGGTGTGGAAGCGGAGTTGCATACTGCGCTCGCTGGCCGCGCCGTAGCGTTCCTTCAACCAGCGGGCCCAGATACGGCGAGCGGCGCGGTACTTGGCGATCTCCTCGAAGAAGTCGATGTGGGCGTTGAAGAAGAAGCTGAGCCGCGGCGCGAACGCATCGATCGGGAGACCGGCTTGGAGAGCCAGTTCCACGTAGGCGAAGCCATTCGCCAGCGTGAATGCCAATTCCTCGGCCGCGGTCGAACCGGCTTCACGGATGTGATAGCCGGAGATCGAAACCGAATGCCATCGTGGCATTTCTGCGGCAGTGAACTGGATGGAGTCACGTACGAGGCGCATCCCCTGACGGGGAGGGAACACGAACTCCTTTTGCGCCTGGTACTCCTTGAGGATGTCGTTCTGCAGCGTGCCGCCGAGTTTTGCCCGGGGGACGCCCGCGGCTTCGGCCTGCGCTACGTACATGGCGAAGATCACTGCTGCGGGGGAGTTGATGGTCATCGATGTGGTGGTGGCACCAAGGTCGATGCCCCGGTACAGGTCCTCCATATCGGCCAGCGTGTCGATGGCCACGCCGCACCGCCCGACTTCGCCGAGTGCCATTTCATCGTCGGAATCGATGCCGAGCAAGGTGGGCATGTCAAAGGCGGTGGACAGACCGTCACCGCCGGACTTGATGATCTCCTTGAAGCGCCAGTTGGTGTCCTCGGCCGTTCCGAACCCGGCGAACATGCGCATGGTCCACAGCTTCGAGCGGTACATCGACGCGTAGGGCCCGCGGGTGTAGGGATACTGGCCGGGATAGTCACCAGAACCGTCGCCCGGTCCATAGACGGGGTCGAGCGGAATGCCCGACATGGTGCGGTAGTCGGCCTCTCGATGGGCACTGGCGTCGAACGCCTGTTGCCATAGTTCACGCGGTGTTGGCACGAAGCCCCCTTCAACGAATCGGACCGAGTTACTTTATACTGACTACAGTAGAGTCGGCATTGCTGTTCAACCATTGTTTCATCACTGATGATCGATCCGAAATGGGGGAGTCATGGTCTATATCCCGACCCGCGGCGGGGTTCCGGTTCGTTTGGGGCCACAAGCCCAGCAACTGCCCGACTACGGCCCTAGCACGTTGGAGCGCAGTGCCTACACCGACCCCATGCAGTTCGAGATGGAGCGCGAGAAGGTGCTCAATGCCGGGTGGCTCTTGGCCGCCCGCTCCGAGCAGGTGAAGGACCCGGGCGACTGGATCAGCTTCGAGTCCCACGGCGAGACCGTCGTCATCACCCGACAGCCCGACGGAACGCTGTCGGCCTTCCACAACGTCTGTCAACACCGAGGCATCTCGTTCGTTCCCGACTGGAAGGGATGCGGAGCCCGACGGTTCAGTTGTCCGTACCACGGCTGGGTGTACGACACCACGGGCAAACTCGTGGGTGTGCCCGAGCGGCAGGATTTCTCCGAAGAACATCTGAAGGACGTGCGCGCTCCGTCCGTCGCGGCTGGCGAGTGGGGCGGTTGGGTGTGGGTGAACCTCGCCGGACCCGACAAGGCCGAGCCGCTGATGGACTGGATCGGCCAGGAGATCGCCGTCGATCTCGGTCAGTTCAAGATGGAAGACATGGTGCTGCTCGACGTGGTCGAGTGGGACGTACCGGTCAGCTACAAGGCCATCGTCGACGGCTTCAACGAGATCTACCACACGGCAGCGTTGCACCATGTCTCAGCCGAGTGGGTGAAGTCGGCTCGGGATACCACGTTTCACATCGTGAACGACCACAACTACATGTGTTTCGTGCCCCGCAGCCAGACCCGGGAGGAGCTGGCGAAGGATTGGGATCATCATCGTTACTCGATCTGTCACTACTTGGTGTTCCCGAACACGGTTTTCAACTGCAACCCCGAGCACATCCAGGTGTTCAACCCGATCCCGATCGATGTCGATCGCACTCGGTTCCTCTGTTGGGAGATCATTTATCCGGGTGACCGCAATGACCCCGAGTACGAGGCCTACTGGCAGAAGATGTCGGCTCATTGGGAGCACCTAAAGGACGTTGTCGGTGAGGACATCGACGTGTACACACAGCTCGCTCGCACCAAGCGATCATCTGCCTACCAGCGCAACATCCTCTCCGAGCGTGAATGCAAGATCGCCCACTACCACGAGACCATGGCTCGGATGATCAGTGAGTGAGCGTTCACTCGGTCGGCAACGCGCCCTGACCGGTAGTGGCCGTGACCCCGCCATCAACGGGCAGCGCGGCGCCGGTGATGAACGACGCCGCGGGGCTGGCGAGGAACCAGATGGCTTCGGCGATTTCACTCGGTTCAGCCCATCGCTGCTGGGGCACGTTGCGGCGCAGTCGTTCGTAGCGGGCGTTGTCGGTGCTCGGCATCGTTGCGGTCATGCCCGTGAGAGTCGGGCCGGGGCAGACTGCGTTCACTCGGATACCGGCCGCCGCCACATCGAGGGCAACGCTTCGCATGAGGTTCAGCACTCCGGCCTTCGCCGCGGCGTACGGCCAGCGGTTGACCTCACCGTTCAGTCCGCTGTTCGACGCGGTGATGACTACTGCTCCACCACCGGCTCGTCGCAGCGCCGGAAGGCCGGCCCGCAGTCCGAGCACGGCCGACCGGAGGTTCACCTCTATCGATTGATCGAACACGTCGAGGTCGATGGACTCAATCGAGCCCGAGGCGCGAACACCCGCATTCAAGATCAACACGTCAAGGCGGCCCCACGTTTCCTCGGCCAGGGCAACGGCCGCGGCATTGTCTTCCTCGCTGGTGACGGTGCCAAGAAACGTGACCAGCGAGTCGCTCGCGCTCAGCGCCGCGAGCGCGTCTCGATCGCGATCGACAGCTATGACCCGGCCACCTCGCGCCACGATGAGTTCACTGGTGGCCCGGCCGATGCCACTGCCCGCTCCGGTAACCAACGCGACGGGATTCCAAGTCTTGGGCGACATCGGCCGAGTCTTGCACGACCATTCACTACGACAGGAAGGGACACATCATGGGGGATCGTTTAGCAGGCAAGGTCGCCGTCATAACCGGCGGGGCCAGCGGCATCGGCGAAGCAACCGCCAAGCGTTTCGTCGCCGAGGGAGCGCGAGTCATCGTCGCCGACATTCAGGCCGCGGCCGGCCAGTCCGTGGCCGACTCACTCGGGGACTCGGCTCGGTTCATTTCGTGCGATGTCACCGATGAGAGCCAGGTTGCTGCCGCAGTCGACCTGGCCGTGAGCACGTGGGGTCGACTCGACGTGATGTTCAACAACGCCGGCATCATCGGCGCCGTGGGGTCCATCGCCGAGACATCGACCGAAGCGTGGCTGAAGACCACCGATGTGTTGTTGCATTCGGTCTTCTACGGCTGCAAGCACGCGGCTCGGGTAATGATCCCGCAGGGCAGTGGCGCCATTATCAGTACCACCAGCATCGCCGGGGTCATCGGTGGTCTCGGGCCGCACGCATACACGGCGGCAAAGACCGCCGTCGTGGGTCTTACCAAGTCGGTTGCGAGTGAACTGATCCAGTACGACATCACGGTGAACGCCATTGCTCCCGGCTCGATTCCCACTGCGCTGACGGCCCAGGCGTTGGCCGGCGACAGCGCGAACCTTGGCGCCGTCGCCGCCCATGCACAACAAACCAACCGCACCTCGTTCGCTCCTGATGCCACCGACATCGCCAACGCCGCGCTCGTATCTGGCCAGCGACGAGGCTCGACTGGTCAGCGGCCACACGCTGGTGGTGGATGCCGGTCGTAGCGTCAATGGCGGCTCGGCCCGGTTTGCGTCCGCCGATGCGGCGATGGTCGACGTTGCTCCCAAGGCGTCATCATGATCATCATCGCCGGCACCATCGACTTCGGCGACCAGGCCAACCGTGACGGCGCGGTGGCTGCGGCCATCGAATTGCAACAGTCCACACGCGACACCGAACCCGGCTGCCTCGCCTACAGCTTCTCGGCCGATTCCAGTGTCACGCATCGGGTGCAGGTCTACGAGCTCTGGGCCGACGCTCCGGCTTTGGAGGCACACTTTGCCCATCCGAACTTTTGGGCCATGAAGGCGCTTCTCGGCACGTTCGTGCGGGCCGGATCGTCCGTCGCAAAATACCGCGTTGACGCGACCGCCCCTGTCTACGACGCCGAACGGAAACCCAGCGCGGGGTTCAACCTCGGCCAGTAACTCTGTACTAGATTCAGTAACCCGACGGGCTCGATGCCCGTTGCGCTACGTCCTTGGGGGGACTGAATCATGCTGGGTGAACGTTGGATTGTCGACCGTGTGCCGACCGAACGATTTCCGAATTACACACGTGGCAACGCCGGTGAGGTGCTGGCCGATCCGGTCAGCCCGCTCGGCTGGACCTTCGCCTGGGAAAGCGGGATCGTGCTCGGCTGCCGGGACGGATTTGTACAACTCGGCGTCTTCGATGCCGACGAGTACGACCTGGTGCAGCCCGAGTCGTTCGGGTTGTTCGGCGGCTACTTCTACAACTCCCTCACACAGGCCCGGTTGTTCGGTGTGCGCTCCGGTGCTGGCTGGCAAGCGATCGACAACGCCTACTTCGATGACCCCTCCGCGGTGCCGCCGTATCAGGAACGTGACTGGCACACGTCACCCCGACATACTGAACTGCTCACGAAGCAGATGGGCTGGTTCATGTCCACGCCCAACGTGCCGGAAATCGAAAAGCAGAAGGTGGAAGCCAAGGCACTGCGCGACAGTCGACCCGATCTGTCTACACAAACCACGGCCCAACTGCTGGGCCGGGCCCGCTCGATCCAGCGTCACCTTGTTGCCATGTTCGCCCAGCATGCCTGGGCCTCGCTGGGTGCCAGCGTTGGACCAAGTATCCTTGGGGCACTGACGGCCGACATCGACCCCACCCTGGTCACCCGCCTACTCACGGGTATGGGCGAGATCGACTCGGCGCTCATCGCCAACTCCATCTGGACCATGTCGCGTCGGGTGCGGGCCTCGAAGGAACTCACTGCGATTTTCGATGCTGGCCATGACCAACTCCTCCACCGAGCGCGGGCCAGTAGCGAAGCACAGGTCCAAGCCTTTGTAAGCGATGTCGACACGTTCATGTACGAGCACGGTTCCCGCGGTCCGAACGAGTGGGATCTCTACAGCTCGGCTTACGAGACCAAGCCCGAGATGCTGTTTTCGGCGATCGACCGTTTGCGGCACAATGATGACAGCGCGGACCCCTCCGCCGGAGAGGCACGCGGTGCGGCCGAGCGGGAACGCCTCACCGCCGAGTTGCACGAGAAACTGGCGGGCAACGCCGAAGCTGTTGGCATGCTCGGCGCCGCGCTCAGCTCAGCCCGGGTGTTCATGATCGCGCGTGAGCGCTGCAAGACAAACAACATCCGCGCCCTGCACGAAATGCGTCTCTGTTTCGATGAACTCGGCCGCCGTATGGTGGCCGCCGGCCATCTCGCCAACACCAAGCAGATCTACATGTTGAAGGAAGACGAGCTCGACGCCTACGTTGCCGACCCCGCGTCGTTCACCGCCACCTTGGCCGAACGCGAAGCCGACTATCGCGAGCTGTTCAAGCTCGACCCTCCCTACATTGTTGATGGGGCGGCCAAGCCGCTGTCCGAGTGGGCTCGCAAAGCCGACGCCGTGATCGAGACAGTAGCGGTCGGCGATGTGCTCAAAGGGATGGCTGGTTCACCCGGCATCGTCACGGGTACTGCCCGGGTCCTGCTCAGCATTGACGATCCAACCGACCTTGCGCCCGGTGACATCTTGGTTGCGCCGAGTACCGATCCGTCGTGGACGCCTTTGTTTCTCGCAGTAAGCGGTGTGGTGGTCAATGTCGGTGCCGTCGGTACCCACGCCGTCATTGTGAGTCGCGAGCTGGGTATCCCATGTGTGCCCTCGATTGGTGATGCCACCCGCCGCATCCCCAATGGCGCCACCATCACCGTGAACGGTCACGCCGGCACCGTCACCATCGACGCCCTGCCGTAAACGGTGAGGGTTACGACAGCGGAGTAAAGGCGCCGCTCAGGTCGGGCGGGCCGTGGTAGAGCGAGCCAAGGGAGCGGCTGGCGAACACCCATCGTCCGTCGACGCGCACGTAGGTATCGTCGTACCATGCGAGCAGCATCCCCTTCGCGCCCGTCGTTCGTTCCAGATGTTCGGAGACATACCAGCGGCCCGATGCGGTCTCACCATCGATCGTGACGGCTCCGTTGTGCACCAACTGCACCACGATGGTGAGGCCGTCCACTGCCTTCTGCCAGAACTCGACGATGTTGTCCCGGCCACGATTTAGACGTCCTTTGCCGAGATCCCACCAGGCGTCCTCGGCCCAGGTTGCTGCCCACTGCGCCCGGTCTTTGCGGGTAACGGCGTCGCTGTAGCGGTGTACCAGATCGCTGATGTCGTCGCGGTTGCTCATAGGTGCTCCTTAGGCCGAGGGGTCGAGTCGAACGAGCATCTTGCCGACGTTGGCGCCAGCCATCACACCAAGAAGCGCCTCGGCCGCGTGCTCCAGTCCGTCGTAGATCGTGTCCCGGCTGACCAGTTCTCCGCTGCGTAGCCAGCCAGCCACACGTTGCTCGAACTCGGCCCGCATGTCTTCATGGTCACGTACGATGAACCCGCGAATGGTCAAGCGCTTCAATACCACGCCGATGAGCCTGCTGATGTCGTAGCGCGGATTGGCGGGATCGAAGTTGGAGATCATGCCGCACAGCGCAACTCGACCGTTCTGGTGCATGGCATCAAGTGCAGCCATGAGTTGCTCGCCGCCGACATTGTCGAAATATACATCGATGCCGTCGGGTGCGATCCGGCGTAACTGCTCGTCGGCCGGACCGGCTCGATAGTCAAACGCATCATCGAATCCGAAGTCGTCGATGAGCAACTTCCGTTTGGCTTCGCCACCGGCACTACCAACGACGCGTGACGCACCGAGTAGTCGCGCGAATTGGCCGACCATACTGCCGACGGCTCCTGCGGCAGCCGATACGAACACGGCGTCACCCGGCTTGAACTCGGCCGTTCGCAGCAGCCCGGCATAGGCCGTGAACCCGGTTTGGCCGAGGGCACCGAGCCACTGGTTCAGTGGCGCAATCGTGGAGTCGTGCACCGTCACCGCCGACGCGTCGAGGACAGCGTGCTCGCGCCAGCCAAGGCGGTGCCGTACGGCTGCACCGACCGCCACGGCATCGCTGTTCGACTCAATGACGATGCCGATGGCCGACCCGTCGAGCGGCTGACCCGGAACGAAGTTGGTGGTGTAGTGCTTCTCGGTCGGTTCAAGCCGGCCGCGCATAGACGGGTCAACGCTCATGTACGCGTTTCGGACGAGGAGCTGGCCTTCGCCGAGAGCGGGGAGAGCGAGCGATTCGATACAGAAGTCCTCCAGAATCGGACCGGACTGAGCGGTCTGACGGGCGAGGACAACAGCTCTGGTGGAGGTAACGGTCACCGCGGATCAGGTGCCAAGATCGGCGGGCGTCGAGGCGACGGCGGCGGTGGCCGGAGCGTCCTTCTTACGCTTGGGCACCTTGATGATGCCCTGGCGACTTGCCAACGCCACAGCGGTCAGCAGAGAAAGCCCCGTGAACAGCGGCGTGATCCATTCAGTGTCACTGGAGAACGTGAGCTGGATGCCCTTGATGCCCCACGCGAGGGCGTAGAGCGCAATGAGCGTGCCCACCACGTTTGGTCGAGCCTTCAACTGCGACGCACCGAAGAAGACTGCAGCGATGGCCGGGAAGAGATAGCCCGGTCCGATGGATTGGGAGTAGGTGCCGACCTTCCACGAGTACACCGTGCCGGCGAATCCGGCAATAAGGCCCGAGACAATCAGCGAACCCCAGACAAGCCGGTCGGTGCGTACGCCGGCGAGCCTTGCAGCTTCGGGGTTGCCGCCGGTCGCGAACATGTAGCGACCAACAGGGGTGTGTTCCAGCACGTACCAGGCGACCAGTGCCAGGAGGGCCAGGAAGTACACGAAGAGGGGCAGCCCGAGCAGCTTCGTGTTCCCAATGTCCTGATACGACTTGGTTAACGCGCCGCTGATGGTTTGGCGCGAGATCTTCAGGATGACCGCGGTGATGACCTGGCTCATACCGAGGGTGGCGATGAAGCTGTTCACCCGAAGCTTGACCACAATGAAGCCACTGAGGAAGCCAGCGACAACGCAGGCAAGCAGCGCGATCAACATGCCCACCAGAGGTGGTACCACGTGATTCTTGGCGAGGATGTTGGTGATGACCAGAGACAGCGACATCAGCGTGCCAATGGAAAGGTCGTATGTGCCCGTGGTGAGTGGGATCAAAAATGCGATAGCCAGCACTCCGGAGATGACGTTCTCAACAATCACCAGTTGCACCGACGTACCGGAGAGAAACGTCTTCGGTCGAAGGAATCCGAAGACAATCATAAAGAAGCCCCACAGATACAGGGCACTGAATCTGTCGAGCCGAAGTCGCTTAATCATGAACCTCTCCGGGTTGTTTGGAGTTGTGTGTGCTCAATGCGTTCTGCCGTGATGTCGTCACCGGTGAGGGTGGCTGCAACCTGTCCGTTGATGAGCACGATGACTCGGTGACAAAGGCGCACCAACTCATCGGTATCGGTGCTTGCCACCAGCGTGGCGACACCATCGTTTGACGCGGCGTCGACCAGCGCATGAATCTGGTCTTTGGCGCCGACATCAATTCCTTGGGTCGGCTCGTCGAGGAGGAGCAGCTTGGGGTTCAGCCGCAACGCTTTGCCGAACATCACCTTTTGCTGGTTTCCGCCACTGAGTGACCCAATGAGCGTTTCCGTTGAACTGGTCTTGATGGAGAGTCGGTCGATCCACCACTGCGTTTCAGCGGTCTCTTGTTTGCGCCGAAGCCGACCCCCGGCGAAATGGGGGCTGAGGTCGCACAGGGAGAGGTTCTCACGAACGTTCATGGGGCCAACCGTGCCCCGAACCGAGCGATCGGCAGGAACGAAGGCAACACCGGCGGCCATGGCCGAGCGAGGTTCGTAGTTCGCCAGCGACCGAGCATTCACAAGTACATCGCCGCTGTCGCTCGGAAGTTGTCCGGCGATGAGTCCGAGGAGGTGTTCTCGACCGGACCCGGTGATACCCGCGATGCCAACGATCTCACCTGGGCGCACATCGAGATCGACACCGTGGACGTTGCCACCCGCAAGCCCTCGTAACTGCAGAACCGGCGCGCCGGTTGCGGCGGCTTCGGATGCTGAGGCATTTGCGATCTGCCGCCCGACAATCAGCTCGATGAGCGACGAGTGATCAAGTCCGGCAACGGGGACGGTGTCGACGCGTCGAGCATCCCGCAACACGGTGACGCGATCGGCCAACTCAAACACTTCATCGAGGTGATGCGAGATGTACAAGATGGAGAGGCCCTTGGCCTTGAGTCGGTGGATGACTTCAAAAAGCCGTTCGACGTCAGTGCCCGGCAGGGTGGCAGTTGGCTCGTCGAGCACAAGCAGACTCGCACCCTTCTCCCATCCGACGAGGGCGCGAGCGATTGCGACGGCGGTCTTTTGGGATGGTGGCAGCGAAGCAACCGGGGCACGCACATCGAGGTCGGCCAGCCCGAGCGCGGCCATAGCTTCTCGGGCCCGCCGTACTTCGTCCTTCCACTGGATGCGCCGGCCGACGCTTGTGGCGTAGCCGTTGGTGAGCGCAAGGTTCTCAACGGTGCTGATGCCTCCGACGAGGCCGAGGTCCTGATGAACGAAGCGAATACCGGCTAGGGCGGCGGCCTGCGCATCGCCAAGCGTGAGCGGTTCTCCGCTCACCCAAGCGCTCGCACCCGGATCCGGTTGGTGGTAACCAGCGAGAACTTTGACGAGCGTGGACTTTCCCGAGCCGTTCTGGCCGACCAGCGCGTGCACCTCGCCCGAAGCAACGGTGAGGTCGACGTCGATGAGCGCGGCCTGACCCGGAAATGTCTTTGACAAGTGTTCGATGCGCAGCGTTTCCGCCACCGTTTCCTCCCCCAAAGTGCAGCCGCTGCGAACCCTCGCACGATCCCTCGAACGAAAGACTAGCAAACTGTGGTCAGTATCAATAAACTACCCTCACGGCATGGCGCGGACGTGGGTCCGTTGTCGTCGTAACTACCAAGGGGGATTGCATGACCAAGTTTCGTTCTCTGCTCGCCGTGCTTGCTTGCGGCGCTGTTGTTGCCGCGGGCTGCGGTAGCAGCAAGAGCACCACTGCACCGGCGGCTACCACAGCCGCCGCGGCTGCTACTACTGCGGCACCTGCGGCTACCACCGCAGCTGCGGCTGCAGCTACCACTGCTGCGCCCGCAGCCACGACGGCTGCTGCGGCCACGGCCGACGATCCTGGCTTCGCCGCGGCGAAGGCCAATGTCGACAAGTTCAGCAAGGCCGACGGTGGCATTGGCGTTACCAAGCCGCTCACCAAGAAGCCTGAGAAGAAGTCCATTGCCTGGCTTGAGTGTGACGTTCCGACGTGCGCTGCCTACCTCACGCCCGGCATGAAGAACGCTACGACGGCGCTCGGCTGGGATCTGAAGATCGTTCCCATGAAGAGCACCGACCCGGGTCCTGCGTTCCAGCAGGCCATCGACGCCGGAGTGAACTACATCGCCAGCACCGGCCTGGGGATCGCTCAGTACAAGCCGCAGCTTGAGGCGGCCAAGGCCAAGGGTATTGGCGTGCTGAGCTGCTTCGGCACCGACGACCCCAGCGCGGACAGCGGCCTGCTCATGCAGTGCGGCGACGAGGCGTTCGTCCAAAAGACGGGCCCGCTGATGGCTGACTGGGCCATTGTCGATTCCAAGAGCAAGGCCAACGTGCTGGTGGTCACCATTCGTGACTTCCCGGTTCTTGTGGTCGAGGAGGATGCCTACAAGGCGCAGCTCGCGAAGAACTGCAAGACCTGCACGGTCGATACACTCAACGTCACGCTTGACGACCTCGTTGGCGGCAAGATTCCAGCCGCCGTCGCATCCAAACTGCAGGCGAACCCGAAGCTGAACTACGTGTTCGCGACCTTCGGTGATCTTCCCGGTGGCGTCACGGCTGCCCTGAAGACCGCTGGCCTCGACAAGCAAGTGAAGGTCTACGGCCAGGACTTCAGCAAGGTCGACCTTGAGGAAATCATTGCTGGAACCATGGGTGCCTGGTCGGCCGATCCGAAGGGCTATGCCGCATGGTTAATGGTTGACGCTGCCGCTCGCCTCAGCATCGGCATGCCACTCGACGAAGAGCGTGCCGCCGCGGCACTGCCGACGGTTATCGTGAATGACGCAAAGTTTGCCACCGAACTGCTCGCCACCAACGCCGACTGGATGCCACCGGGCGCCGAAGCTTCCTTCAAGAAGCTCTGGGGCGTCTGACGCACAAAAAGTGATTGGGCTCTTGCTCAATCGGTCAAGCCTGCGTACCCGGCCGGTACTGGAGAGAGCTCCAGTATCGGCCGGTGTCGCGTTCCGGCACTCACTCAAGCCCGTCTCCAGTACTTACTTGACCGCTTGACCAGATAACCCGCGTTTGCCTGCGCCGAAGTCCTGACGGGTACTTACTTTAGGGTCACACCAGATAGTGTCGGGTGATGTCGATCGCCGTGAACTCGTCTGCCTTCGCCGCTATGCAGGTCGGCACGATGGCGCTCGACCATCGCCTGGTGGTTCCGCCTCACTCGGGTGGTAGCGGCCGTCTGCTGGAGACGGACGAACAGTTCGAGCGGCACTGTGCCTACTGGGTCGAACGAGTGCGTGGCGGCATGCAGTGGGTCGGTGGCGGCCCCACGTTCGTCCGCAACCCGCTGATCCCCGGCTTCGAGCCGACCGGTGTCGGCGCCAATGGCCCCGGCTACTTCCGTCACCCGAAGTTCGTGGAACGCATGGGGGAGATGCAACGTCGGATCCATGACGCCGGGGGCTACGGCACGGTGCAGTTCGTACTGCAGGGTGGCATGCCGATAGCGCCCTCGGCCACGCTGTCGGGCTACCTCGACCACCGCGTGCCCCACGTGCTCGATGCTGATGAAGTGTCCTGGCTTGTGCGTGAGTACGGGGAATCGGCGGCACTCGCGGCTGAGGCGGGAGCCGACGCGCTGGAGCTGCACGCCAACCATGACGACGTACTGCAATGGTTCATGTCACCGCTCACCAACCGACGCAGCGACGGCTACGGGGGGTCGTTTGAGAACCGCCGTCGATTTGTGCGCGAGGTGGTGGAAGCCATGCGGGCGTCGGTGTCGAGGCCGATCACGCTCGGGTTGCGCCTGTGTCTTGATGAGATGATCGAGGGTGGCTACTCCATCGAGGGCTGCCAGGAGATCGTGTCGGCATTCACGGCTGACGGCACGCTCGACTATTTCAGCTTCGATGTAGGTGGCAACTGGGGCGCGGTCAGCTACATTCCGCCCGGCACCTACGGCGACGCCGAATGGGCCGCGCTCGCGGGCCAGGCTAAGGAGGCGACGAATCTGCCCACGGTGTACGTGGGTCGGGTGTTCGACATCGCCGCGGCGGAACAAGTGCTCGACGCCGGGCATGCCGATCTGGTCGGCATGGCGCGCGCAACCATTGCCGATCCGGCGTTGGTGGACAAGAGTCGCCGTGGGCTCATCCCTCTGATCCGTCCATGCATGGGGGTCAACGACTGCATCGACCGCCGCGTCGTTGAAGGACTGGAGTTCGCTTGCGCAGCCAACCCGTACACCGGCCGCGAGCATCTCGGCCGACTCGACGCTACGGCGAATCCGCAGAGGGCGCTGGTGATCGGTGCCGGGCCGGCCGGACTCGAACTGGCCGGACTGCTGGCCGAGCGTGGGCATGAGGTCGTTGTATGGGAACGCGGTCAGCGTGTCGGCGGACAGCTCGCGTTGGCTGCGACCTTGCGTATGAACGGTCGGTACGGGAAGTGGATCGACTGGCAGCAGAGCCGCCTGGAACGTCTCGGGGTCACTGTACGGCTTGGGATCGAGGCGAGACCCGACCTGGTGATTGCGCACGGCGCCGATGTCGTTGCGACTGCAACCGGGGTGACGTCCCGGCTTCCTGATGCAACCGGGCTCGATCTGCCCCACGTCGCCACGGTTACCCGAGTACTCACCGGCGAGGCCACCTTGGGCCATCGGGTGCTGGTCGTAAGTGAGGATGATCGGGTGGCACCGCTGTCGCTCGCCGATCACCTCAGCGGGCTCGGCCACAAGGTCACCGTCACCTATCGATCCACGGCGCCCTCGCCCCTGGTGGGCAAGTACACCATCGGGGCGATCTTGAGCCGTCTCGATAGCGAAGGCGTGGAACTCATCGCCATGGCGCGCCTTGTTGCCGTCGATAGCGAAGGCGTAACGCTCGCGAACACCTACAGCGACCGACGCTGGCGGCGGACGGGTTTCGATTCCGTTGTGCTCGCCTGCGGCGCGATCGGCGATGACTCGCTCTACCAATCGATAAAGCGTGTGCACCCCAGCGCGCACCTGCTCGGTGACGCCTATGCCCCGCGGCGCGTGGTGTCTGCCACCCGCCAGGCCATGCAGCTCGCTATCAAACTCGGGTGACCCCCCACGCTTCGGAAGATATAGCGGCCTGGAGCAATGACCCAGCACGTCGCCGCGCTGCGTGGACAGGGGTCTGCGTTGCAGCGGCCAGCATCTTTCTTTTCGTGGTCGATTCGGGTCTCGTCGCTCTCGCTCTTCCGAAGATCGCAGCCGAACATCCGAACATTGCCCGAGGAACGCTGGCGTGGATCGCCACCGGATTCCTGGTTGCCCAGTCGTCATTACTCCTCATCGCCGGCCGCCTTGCCGACCGACGCGGTCGTAAGGGCTTCTACCTGTTCGGACTTACCCTGTTCAGCGTCGGTGCTGCCTTGACCTCGCTGGCACCCACGGTGCCGTTGATCATTGCTGCTCGTGTCGTACAAGGCGTGGGTGGCGCGTTTCTGGCGTCCAGCGCCCTTGCGCTTGTGCTGCCCATGTTCCCGACGTCCAAGGTTCCCGCGGTGATCGGTGTCTGGGGTGGCATTGGCTCGGTGGCTGCGTGGCTCACGCCGACGCTCGGCGCGCTCATCGTGGACGTCAATTGGCGGTACGCCTTCGGTGGGCTTGCCCCGCTGGGCGTGGTTGTCGCCCTCGTCGGTCGTCGCGTGCTCCACGAGCAGATCGTGACGGATCGGGAGGGGCGGACCGATCGGCTGAGCTACTTCATCGGCCCGACCGGCCTCGGCCTGTTGATGTTGGTGCTTGCACAAGGGAGTCGTTGGGGATGGGTATCCCCCCTGGTCATCGTGCTGGGTGGGCTGGCCGCCGCGCTGATCGTCGTTTTCATGCGACGTTGCGTCACCGCTGAGGTTCCGTTGCTCGACCTGGACATACTTCGCAATCGAGCGTTTGCCGCAAACGCTATCGCCGGCGCCGTACAGCAAACCGGGTTCTTCGGTTGGTTCCTCACGGCGCCACTGATCATGACCGCGCTGTGGGGATGGTCGATACGAGAGGCGGGGCTCGCGGTGGCGCTTGGTCAGGTCATGTCGTCAGTTGCCTCTCCACTGGGAGGACAACTTGCCATCCGCTACGGCAACACGCGCCCAATCGTGGTGAGTTCGTTCATCACCGCCGCCGGCTCGGTATGGTTTCTTGCGACCGCGACCGCCCGACCCAACTTCGTTGGTGTCGTACTGCCGGCACAGATGCTTATGGGATTCGGAAGCGGCATGTGCGGCACCATGACCACCGGCGCGGCATTGGCTGCATTACCTGCCACGATGCTCGGTGCCGGCAACAGTCTGGTGCAGTTGGTGCGACGTATGGGAGGTGCGCTCGGCGTGGCCCTCGCCGCCGGCCTACTTGGTGAGGGATCCCGCGCTGGGCTCCTCTCGGGGGCACGTCGTGTGTGGTGGATGGTGACCATTCTCCACATCGGCATGAGCGCGCCGCTTTGGTGGTCGGCGCTGGGCCGAAGACGTCAGGAAGGCGACTCAAGGATGGTGATCTGACCAGTGTCGCCGTTGACCTCGATGAGGGCACCGTTCGGGATACGGGTGGTGGCGTCGGTGACCGACACCACACACGGCAGGCCCAACTCACGACTGACGATGATGGCGTGACTGATCTGACCGCCGACATTCACCACCACACCGGCGGCGGGCATAAACAGCGGCGTCCAACCCGGGTCGGTCTGCGGGGCAACCAGAATGTCACCGGCCTCCAGCTCACCTGGATCGGCCGGATCGAGGATGACACACGCTCGGCCCCGCACGATACCTGCGCATCCGGGAACTCCTTGCAGCACCTCGCCGACCTTTGCCGGCGCGGCGCCTGAGTCCTCACGTTTCGGCCACTGGCTGATCGGCGGAACCTTGGCGTCACGAATGAAGTACGGCGGCTCGAGATCGAACAGTTGGCGCCATGTCGCGTGGCGTTCGGCCAACACATCGTTCCATCCCGTCGGCGACGCGACGAACGGTTCAAGCTCTTCATCGAGGAGCATGTAGATGTACTCCGCGTCTGCGAGATGACCGGCCGCGTAGTGGCGGCGGCCGAGTTCGTTCATCATCACCCGAAGCTCGTTCACTGCGATGACGATGGTGCTCTTGGTGCGCTCGCGGTAGGCCTGCATATTGCCGGCGACCAGGGCGTTTTCGAACATACCCGCCATCTCCTCGCCGAGCGGTTGCACCTTGGCTCGCACTTCCTCGATCAGCTGTTTGCGCTCGGCGGCCTTGGCTGCGTTGCGGAGACGGGGCGACTCTTCGTCGCTCTGCATGCGGATGCGGTCAAGGAGCGAGAGGGGGAGCGCTGGCTTGGTCTCCCACGACGGCGCGCTGATCTCCCACTCGTTCGGGCCGCGGGAACCAAAGTCGACCAAGAACTGATCGAACGCGGCAATGAACGCTTTGCCATCGGCGGATGTGGACGCTCGTAGGCGCTCAAGCAAGCCGGTGGAACCGGCATCAAAGGCGGCGGTCAGTTCGGGGGAGTTTCGAACCAGACGGGAGATCTCCCACAGGGCGTAGCTCGGTTCCGCAGAGTCGACATCACCGATACCGGAGATGAGCTTCATCGGTATCGTCGGGTCTCCGATGGCTTGGCCGACGGCGAAGAGCATGCCGGGAGCGATACCCGAACTACTGGAAGACACGGTGTGGGTCTCGAAGAGCTTGCGGAACCACGGTTGCAGCGAACGCGAGCGGGCGACGATTTCCGCGTCGGTCATTGCGCCGATGTCGGGCCGGTTCCGGCGAAGGGCCTGCATGTCGGCCTTCTGCTCGTCGAGTTCCGGCCAGCTATGAGCCGACATCACAAAGCCGAGGTGCTCCATGATCTTGGGAACGAGGTCGGGTCGTTCATCGAGCGGATGCGGCTCGTACGGCGGCACGTCGGGGTGCTCACCAAAGAACGCCAGGTCGAGCTGCTCGACGGAGACGAGGGGACTGCGTACACCCTGCATGCGGACGTTCGAGAGGTTGATGTAGAAGTAACCGCCAAAGAAGCCGCACGGCTCGGGGAGCTTCTCGGCCATCTCGCCCGGTGCGTACGAACCCTGCCGCACATAGCCGTCGCGCCAGCCGAGGACGATGCCGTTGTCGAACGTGAACTGTTGCCCCAGCGGCGAGGTTGGGGTGGCGATCACTTCGCCGGCGTTCGACCGGGTGTAGTGCGGCCAGCGCTCACTCGGTGCCCAGTCAGCGATCCAACGATCTTCCATGATTCTTCCCCCTGGCGTCGGCCCTCCCGACGAATTCGAACACTAGTGGGTAACTGGAGTGGTCACGGAGAAACTCCGTCCCAGTAGGCGGCTCGTAGCTTGCGTTTGTTGATCTTTCCCATGGGGGAGCGACCGAGATCGTCGACAAAGTCCAGGGTGCGCGGGCACTTGTAGCGGCTGAGCCTTTCGCGCAACCACGCCAGCAGTTCTTCGGAAGTGGGAGACGTCGCGGCATCAACAGGAATGACCAGCGCTTTCATCTCCTCGCCCATCTCTGGATGAGGGACGCCGATACACGCAACGTCAGCGACGGCCGGGTGCTCGATCAGGATTTGTTCGGCTTCGGCAGGGTACAGATTGACGCCGCCAGAGACCACCATGTCGCTGAAGCGATCGGTGATGTAGACGAATCCCTCGTCGTTCATGTACCCGATTTCGCCCAACGTAAACAGCCCTGGCTCGGGGTTGGCCAGAGCCGTCTTGGCTGGATCGTTGGGATACACGATGCCGCGCCCCGTGGCGTCCCGAAAGAACAGCCGCCCTTCGGTATTGGGTGGTTGCTCTTCGTTGTCATCACCGAGCACTAGGGCGGTGAATGGGGCGATGGCCCTGCCGACGGAGCCCGGAAATCGTAGCCAGTCGTGGCTGTCGATGGAGCACGTCGTGCCGACTTCGGTGGCTCCGTAAGAATCGGAGAAGATCGGGCCCCACCAGTCGATCATCGCCCGCTTCGCCTCCACGGGACACTTCGCCCCGGTATGAGCCACGAGTCGAAGCGAGGACAGGTTGTAGCGCTGTTTCACGTCCTCGGGAAGGCCCAACAGTCGCACGAAGTGGGTCGGAACCATCACCGTTGTGGCGATCTTGTAGTGGTCTATGGCGGCGAGCGTGGCCTCGGCATCAAAGCGGAACAGGATCACCGAAGGCACACCTGCGACCAGCAGCCGCATGCCCGAGAGCGGTCCCGTGTGGTACATCGGACCGACCACGAGATGGCTCCCGAAGGCGGCGAGTCGGTGGGCTTGCATGGCCTTGACGTGCCCGGCCATCGTGCCCCCGCCGGCGAACATGGTGGGCGGCAGTTCCGTGCCTTTGGGCTGGCCGGTGGTGCCACTGGTGTACAGCAGATTGGGAAGTGGCACGATGTCGAGCGAAAGCGGCTCAGCGCTTGATTCGCGCAACCATGTGTCCCAGTCGATGACTCCTTCGACATTGCCACA
This sequence comes from uncultured Acidimicrobiales bacterium, assembly GCA_963791625.1. Lineage (GTDB taxonomy): Bacteria > Actinomycetota > Acidimicrobiia > Acidimicrobiales > Ilumatobacteraceae > JANMCE01. The sequence goes on along the minus strand of CAWBTA010000006.1, from coordinate 1,372,281 downwards.
CCCCCATCCGACGACGGTCTCAACTCCTGATTGACGGGCGGCCACCAATCCACGCTCGACCGTGTGCCGATCGACGAAGAGCAGTCGCGCCTCGGAGTCGGTGAGGATGAACGCTGCCTCATCGGCCGTGAGATGGAAGTTGACCGGCACCGACGAGGCCCCGGCCAACAAGGCACCGAGATGAGCCAGTGCGTTCTCGACGGCGTTCTCGGCAAATACCGCAATGCGGCGGTGCGGCCCAAGGTCGATGCCGGCCACCAGACGGTTGCCGACTCGATCCAGAATGTCACCCACCTGAGCCCAGCCGAGGGCCCGGTCGGGATCACAAATTGCGATTTCGTCGGGGCGGCTGGCGGCAAGATCGGCGGCGAACTGGGGCACGGCTAGACCTTACTTACTCAACATCGGCTACACTTTGTTCGCAGCGTGCTGACCGGGGGTCGGCCACGAAGGGGGTTGACGAATGGGTGAGCTAGACGGCCGCGTCGCGGTCATCACGGGAGGCACGCGCGGTATCGGCCGAGCGATCGCGGAGGCGTTCGTACGAGACGGCGCGTCCGTTGTCATCAACGGCCGGGACGTTGCCAAAGGCCAGCGAGCGCTTGACGAAATGGCCGCCGGTGATCGCGTCCATTTCGTTGCGGGCGACGCCTGCATCAAGGAGGACTGCGAAGGTCTCATCGACGCCACCGTTGCCCGATACGGCCGCCTCGACATCCTGGTCAACAACGCGGGCGGCTCGGTGAACAACGCGCCGGTTGCCGATCTCACCGATGAAGCGATGGAGTTTGCGCTCACGGTCAACCTGTGGAGCACGTTCTGGTGCAGCCGCCGAGCGCTTGCCCACATGATCCCCCAGAAGTGGGGCCGGATTATGAACATTTCCTCGGTGGAAGGCAAGGTCGGTAAACCGGGCATTTCCACCTATGTCACCGCCAAGCACGCCGTCAACGGACTCACCAAAGCGCTGGCCCACGAGGTCGGCACGCTCGGCATCACCGTCAACGCGCTGTGTCCCGGCGCCATCGAGACCGACATGATGAAAGACGAAGGCGGCAAGGCGGCCGAGTCGATGGGTATGAAGTACGAAGACCTGCTCGCCTGGTTCGCCAGCGAGTCAGCCATCCAACGTCTCAATGAGGTGGAGGATGTCGCACTCATCGCAACGCTCCTGGCCTCCGAGGCCGGGGCCGGCATCACCGGCTCGTTGATTTCCATCGACGGCGGCTCTGCGCCGTACTGAACGAACAGACCAGGGGAAGGAAGTCATGGGCAAGCTAGACGGAAAAGTCGCCGCCATCACCGGAGGCACTCGGTCCATCGGACGGGCAATGGCCGATGCGTTCCTGGCCGAAGGGGCCAGTGTCGTCATCAACGGTCGTGATGAGGTCAAGGGTAAAGCAGCGCTGGAAGAAATGGGTTCAACCGAGCGCACCGCGTTTTATGCGGGTGACGCGGCTAAGCAGTCCACGGTGGAAGGCCTGATCGATTTCACCGTCGAGCGTTTCGGCCAGCTCGATATCATGTGTCTCAACAGCGGCGGCGTGCTCAACACGGCGCCGGTGTTCATGATGACCGACGAAGAGTGGAATCTTGAGATCGACTGGAACCTGAACCACGTGTTCTGGGGAATGCGTAAGGCGCTGCAGCACATGATGCCCCGTGACACGGGTCGCATTCTCGTGACGTCATCGGTGGAGGGCAAGCTCGGCAAGCCCGGCATCCCCGGGTATGCCGCCACCAAGCATGCCGTCAACGGCCTGGTAAAGGCCGCGGCGCGAGAGGTCGGCACCACCGGCATCACCATCAACTCCATCCTGCCCGGTCTCATCGAGACCGACATCGTGCGTACGACAGGACCTGACTCGGCCGTGGCCATGGGGCTGGAGAGCTATCAGGCCATGCTCGACCTCTTTACCAAGGAGTCGGCCATCAAGAAGTGCAACACCGTCGAACAGGTGGCGGCGGTCGCCGTGATGCTGGCCAGCGACGCGGCCCGCAACATCACCGGCTGCATGTTTCCCGTCGACGGTGGAACGATGCCCTACTGAGGTGGCCATCGCCGAGGTCAGCGACCGCTCACTCGTCGATCTGTTTTCGCTGAAGGGCCGGGTGGCGGTCGTCACGGGCGCGGCCCGTGGACTTGGGGCGCAGATCGTACGGCGGTTGGTCGAGGCCGGCGCTTCGGTCGTCGCCGGCGACGTCGACCTCGCCGGAGTCGCGACGCTTGCGGCCGCGGTGGGGAACGGGCGGGTGAAAGCCGTGGCGCTCGACGTGACCAACACCGCCTCGTTGGCCGCCGCAGCAGACAGCGCCGTCCTCGAGTTCGGGTCGCTCGACATCTGGGTCAACAACGCCGGCATCTTTCCCACGACCGGACCGGTGCTCGATGTCAGCGACGACTTCATTGACCGCATGCTGGTTGTGAACACCCGGGGCACCTTCGCCGGGGCCCGTGAGGCCGCACGGCGGATGGCCGATGGCGGCGTCATCATCAACATGGCGTCCACGGCCGGCCTAAAAGCCAGCCTTGGCATTAGCGTGTACGTTGCGTCGAAACACGCCGTCGTCGGGCTCACGAAGGCCCTCGCACTTGAGTTCGGACCCCGCAACATCCGCGTCCTCGCCGTCGCTCCCACCGTGATCGACACGCCCGGCGTCCGTGATGAGTTGGATCCACTCCGGGCGTCTGGACTGGACATCGATGCCCGCCTCTCCGCCAATCCGCTCGGGCGCCTCGGCGTACCCGACGACATTGCTCGCGTTGTGGTGTTCTGCTGCAGCGACCTCGCCATCTATATGACCGGTTCGGTCGTCGCGGTCGACGCCGGCTCGCTCGTCTAACCCGAAAGGACGTTCAATGGGCTCGTTCACCCCATCATTTGCCGGAGAGGTTGCCTTTGTCACGGGCGCCAGTGGCGGCATGGGTCGCGCCATCTCTCTGGCTTTCGCTGCCGCCGGTGCCTCGGTTGTCTGCGCTGATGTTGATGACGTTCGTGGTGCCGAGACCGTTGCACAGATTGCAGCCGCAGGCGGCACCGCCACGTTCGTGCACTGCGACATCAGTGACGAAGCCTCACTGGCGGCTGCGGTTGCCGTGGCCACCTCGAAGTACGGGGGCCTGCACTGCGCCGTGAACGCTGCCGCGATCGAGAACGAAACGGTGCCGCTGCATGAGTGTGACGCCGTGTCGTTCGACCGAATGCAGAACATCAATGTGCGTGGGGCGTTCCTCAGCATGAAACATGAAATCATCGCGATGCTCGCGGGCGGTGGGGGCAAGATCGTGAACATCGCGTCCACCAACGCCTTACGACCGCAGCCGAACCAGCCGGCGTACACGGCATCGAAACATGCGGTGCTCGGCCTGACCCGCTCGGCCGCCATCGATTATGCCAAGCACAACATTCGTGTGAACGCGATCTGCCCGGGCAGCATCGACACGCCGATGTTGCGGGGAGCGATGGAGCGTCGTGGGCGAGTAGAGGCTGACGTTATTGATCGATTGAGTCTGCTCGGCCGTTTCGGCACACCGGACGAGATCGCCAGCGCCGCGCTCTGGTTATGTTCGGACGATTCGTCGTTCATTCTCGGCCACGCGTTGGCTGTTGACGCGGGATACCTGGCCCGATGAGCGCAAGCGACGATCGCTGGGCGATCACGGACACGTTGTGTCGTTACGCGCGTTGTATCGATCTGTTCGACTTCGAGGGTGTCGGCAGCGTGTTCAGCGATGACGCAGTCATTGAGTACGGCGGTTACCCGGTGTTTCACGGTGGTGCCGAGGCCGTGGCGTTTCTGCAAAAGCACACGGCGAGCACGGCGTGGCATCAGCACATGGTGTCGGTCGTCGACATGAAACTCCAGGGCGATAGTGCCGACACCGTCACGTACTTCATTGCGCACGCGGTGCCGAAGGATGATGCCGATCAGGTGCGAACCAATGTCGGTGAGTACCGGGATCGGCTGCAGCGAACGCCCGACGGTTGGAAGATCATCGAACGCCGTCAACGGACCGGCTGGAAAGAGACCCGACGGCGCGCGTCGTGAGTCGTCCGTTTCGGTTTGCATTGCAGGCCTTTGAAGCGGCCTCGGCGGCGTCATGGACCGACACCGCCCGACGGGCGGAGGCATTGGGATACAGCACACTCTTCACCACCGACCATCATTTCGGACCGGGCGAGATTGTGAACACCAGCGGACACCGCCCCGTCGACGTCGCTCCGATCTCGGCGATGATGATGGCCGCCGCGGTGACGACAACGCTACGGGTCGGGTGCAGAGTGTTCTGCGTGGACTACCACCATCCCGTTGTCCTCGCCAAGGAACTGGCAACAGTCGACTTCTTGTCGGGAGGTCGGTTGGAAGCAGCCATCGGCGCCGGCTGGGTGCAGGCCGAATACGACGGTCTCGGTATCCCGATGGATCGCCCCGGCGTTCGCATCGCTCGTCTGGCCGAAACGGTCGGACTGCTGCGGGCTCATTGGGCCGGTGAGCAGCTGAACATCGACGGGCAGTACGTGCATGCCTCCGGGTTTGCGGGCACACCCAAGCCGGTGCAGGAGCACGTGCCGATCATGATCGGCGGCGGGTCACCGAAGGTGCTGGGTCTGGCCGGGCAACTGGCCGACATCGTCAGTCTCAACTTTGACAACTCGGCCGGCAAGCTCGGCGCCAACAGCGTCGCCAGTGCCACCGACGCAAAGACGCAGGAAAAGCTTCAGTGGATTCGTGACGGTGCCGGAGATCGCTTTGCCGAGCTTGAGCTGGAGATCGGGGCGTACTTCGTGTCGGTTACCAACGAGCCCCAGTCGGCGGCGGAAGCAATCGGCTCACGATTTAGTGTGGAGGGCGCGGCGATTCTGTCCCATCCGCATGCGCTGATTGGCAGCGTCGAGACCATCTGCGACACGTTGCGCGAGCGGCGCGAGCGCAGCGGCATCAGCTATATCACCGTGGCCCAACGCAACGCCGAGGACATGGCACCGGTGGTGGCCCGTCTGTCGGGTACGTAGCTACAGGGTCAGCACGAGGCGGGTGGCCATTGACTGCACGGCCTTGCGTACCGCGGTCGGCGAGCAATCGCTCAACGGTCCGCCGGGCATTCGCATCGGGTGAATAGCGATCAGCATGTCAACCAGGGTCCGAATGGCCAGCGTGGCAACGGCCAGTCGATGGGCCGACGGGTCGTCGGCCCCCTCATCGAGATAGGCGAAGGCTCGACGTACATGGAGTTCGTCAAACTCGCGTCGCAGTTGGGCCGCCTGACGCGTTGCGGCGGGTGTGTGAAGGTGCATCAGCGTGGCCGGGCCGGGGTTCTCGTCAACCCACTCCCAAACGGCATCGATCACCCGGTGCAAGGTGTCGCTATCGGCGGGGGCATCGTCGGCGCGCACTGAGGCAACCACGTCGTCCACGGCGGACAGCACTCTCCCGATGGCGGCACCGTAGAGATCCTCCTTACCGGCAAAGTGGTAGTACACCGCGGTGACCGCAACCTCGGCGGCCTCGGCGACATCGCCGATGGAGGTATCAACAAAGCCCCGCTGACTGAAGACCATGATGGCAGCGTCGACAATCTCGTCCCGACGGGAGGGCCGGTGAGCCGGAGTCTTGGTCAACATGTCCCCATACTGCCCGGTTGCGCCCCGTTGTGTCGTACTGTGTGCCCCGATGATCGCAACGTGGCGGCAATGAGCAAGGTGACTGTGGCGACCCGTCCCGCCCACCGGCCCTCTCGACGAACCCACATCGTCGAGTCGGCCATGAAGCTCTTCGCCCGCGTGTCGTTCGACGATGTGACGGTCGGAGATATCGCCGATGCTGCCGACATGACCCCCGCCGCCGTTTATTACCACTTTGCCGGCAAGGAGCAGATCCTGCTCGAAGGCACCCAGGTGTTCAGCAGCGAACTGGTGAAGCTCGCACGTCAGGGAGTGGACGATGCAATCCCCGTCGCCGATCTCATGACGATGCTGCTCGAACACGTTCGCCAGAGGAAAACATCGGCGTCGGTGTTTTTCATCAACTCGGCCGGTCTGAACCTGGCACTGGAAGCGCACCGCAAGACGGTGCGCGCTGATCTCGCTGATCTCTTCGCCGACGCCGCTCGGGCTGGTCGCGCCAAACTTGCTGCGGCCGACGCCGGCGTGATGGGCGCGGCGCTCGTGTCGCTTTTGGAAGTATCCGCCGTCGCGACGCTCGGAAGAGACCGAGCAGTGAAAGGCCTCGGTGTACGAGGGCTGCCAACCGTGGTGGCCGATCTGGTAGAGCGCATCGTCGGTCCTTAGCATTGCCCGCGACCGGGGCCCCCGGTCGTCCATGGATCGACTATCACGCCTACGATGTGGCTTGTGACGATCGATCTTCCGGTGCTCGGGTCACCGGTGCAGATCGCCTATGCGGTACCCGATGTCGATGTCGCCGCGGCTCGCTGGGCCGCCGACTTCGGTGCGGGTCCGTTCTTCATCCGCCGCCACATCGAGGGTCGTGATGTCGTCTATCGCGGCACGCCCGCGGCGTTCGACCACTCCTCCGCGTACGGCCAATGGGGGTCGCTCATGGTCGAACTCATGCAGGACCACGGCACGGCTCCGAGCATCGTGCGCGAGCGATACGGCGTGGACGAGACCGGACTGCACCACACGGCGTTTGTGGTTCCTCATCTTGGTGCGGCAACCGCTCACCTCGAGTCGCTGGGCTTCGAGCTGGCCATGAGCGCCCGCTCGACCAACACCCGTTATCACTTCATGGACACGTGGGCCACCCTCGGCCACATGGTGGAGCTCTACGAACGATCCGATGGCTTAGAGCGGTTCTACGCTCTCGTACGTGACGCTGCCGTCGGTTGGACGGGTGACGACCCGGTTCGCCAGCTGTAGCTGTCAGACTAGAGTCAGTCTCAAGTAAGTCGACAGGGGGGTAGCCATGGACAGCGCATATCTGGCTCGTTTCAAGGAGCGTTCGGAGTACGAAGCCGCACGAACGGCTCCGCCCGACGGCTTCCCGAAACTGCCCGACCTCCCGCTCGGTCGCTACACCGACCCCGAGTTTTACGCGCTCGAACGCGAGCATCTCTGGAAGAAGTCGTGGCTGTACGCCGGTCATGACAGCGAGTTGCCCGGGACGGGTTCCTACAAGGTGTGCGAGATCGCCGGGGCCTCCATCATCCTCGCAAGGGGTGACGATGGAACGGTACGGGCCTTCTTCAACGCCTGTCGACATCGCGGTGCGCCGGTCGCTCGTGACCAGGTCGGTTCGACGCGGCTCTTTGTCTGCCAGTTCCACGGCTGGAGCTATGACCTGCATGGCTCATTGATTCGGGTTCCGGACGAACGGGACTTCTTGGGTCTCCTGAAGGAGGAGCGCTGCCTGCCATCGGTACGCTGCGAATCGTTCGGCGGATGGCATTTTGTGAACCTCGACCACGATGCTGCACCGTTGCTCGAATGGTTGGCACCGTTGCCCGATGTGCTGCAGTGCCTCACGGTGCCAAAGCTCCGCATTCTCGACGTCAAGACGGCCCATGTCCGCTGTAACTGGAAAGTCATGGCTGAGGCATTCCTTGAGGTGTACCACGCCCGCACCGTGCACCCAACCACCGTTGCGCCGGTTCTTTCCACGAAAGGCACGGTCATAACGCTGTACCCGAACGGGCATCAATCGATGGTGTCGCCCGTGTTGCCCGGTACCCGTGGTGACGGACGCGAGATTCTGCCGATCTTCGACGGGGCCGAAGCGGTGTTCCAAGCGAACCTGCAACCGGCCCACGGCATCTTCCCGAACCTCATCGCACCGCTCGACGCACGCGGGTTTCCGTTCCTGGTGTTCTGGCCCGAAGCCGTCGATCGCACGCGGCTCGACATCACCTGGTTCGTGCCCGACTGGGGTGATGGTGACATCCCGCACCGAGATCTGTGGGACAAGCGGCTTAACCGATTCGATCTCGTGATGGAGGAGGACTACCGCAACCTCGAACCTATTCAGCGCTCCATGGAATACGCAGCCCACGGAGGTCAGGTCATCAACTATCAAGAGCGACGCATCAGCCATGTGCACGCCTGGATCGACAAGGTGATCGGCTCCGATCGCATCGCGCCTGAACTGCGCGTGCCCGACCTGCTCGACGGTTGGCAGGATCTCCCATGAACGCCCACGACCTCAGTTGGCCGGACCTGGTGTGGTCCCATTTCAGTCGACCCCGTTTCGATGACTTCGACGCACGCGTGCGTGCTGCGGCAGCAACGGGGTACCAGGGGATTGGCCTCTACGCGCAGGCCTACGGTCGCATGCGCGATGCCGGGCGTACCGCCGCCCAGTTGGCCAGACTCGTTACCGATCACGGCCTCTGTATCGCCGAGGTGGAAACAGCTCGTGGTTGGTGGGCCACCGAGGGTCCGCCGGCCGAAGAATGTCGCATGGTCGAAGAACTGGCGTATGAACTCTCGGACGCGGCGGGCGTTCGTTACCTGCAGGTCATCGGGCCGTACGAATGCCCCTTCGCTCAGGCCGTCGAACGGTTCGGCGAATTGTGCGATCGTGCGGCTCGACACGGTCTCTTGGTTGGCATCGAATGGCTGCCCTACACGAACATAGCTACCGCTGCCGACGCGCAGGCAATCGTAGAAGCGGTCGGACGGGACAACGCCGGCTACTGCGCCGACATCTGGCACCACACACGCGGCGCCAACGATCTCGCACTCATTCGTGCCCTTCCCGCCGAGAAGATCTTCGCTGTACAGATGAACGACGGCCCTGCCGTACGTGTCCTCGACGACTACAAGGAGGACTGCCTCGCATCCCGCGTGCCGCCGGGGGACGGAACCTTTGATTCGGTCGGCTTCGTGAAGACCCTCATCGAGATGGGTGTCACTGCGCCCATCTCGCTTGAAGTTTGCTCACACGAACTGTGGGCTGCGCCGATGGAGAATGCCGCGCTGGCCAGTGCCGAAGGCATGCGCCGCGTGTTGGCGGCGGTGACAACCGGCTGAGAATCAGACCTTTGAGCGGCTCGAACCGGCAGGGGAGTTGCGGAACATCTGCTCGGCATCGAACCCGATGCGCTTGTCGGGCACAATCTCGATGACCACACGGCCGGGGGTGGCAAGGTGGTGTACGAACGCGGCCTGTTGCTCGCTGCTTTCGGGCCGGACCTTGGCGGCCAGTGCCGGGTAGAACCAGGCCTTGGTGTCATCGTCCTCATGCACGATGGCGTTGCCCTTGTATGTGACGGTCTGGCTTATGCCGATGTCGGTGCCGCGGCTACTGATGGCAATCGCCACTCGTGGGCGTGCCTCAATGGCCGGAACCCGCTTGCGTCGGCGGGTACAGGTCAGCCAGAAACGGCCGTCCTGAGCCACGTAGTTCATGATGACCCCGACGGGGTCACCGGCTGACGTGCTCCACATGAAGCAGCATTCGGTTTGGGCATCCAACAGCGTCTGCTCGCGATCGGTGTCGAGCGCAAAGACCGACACATCTTCGTAGCTGTCGACATATTCGGTTTCGTCGGTCATGTGGTGGCCTCTCTGGGGTCGTTTCGGGGTTCGTACTGGTAGCTGCGCTGGGTACGGCCGCCGGCCACCAGCAGGTGCTCGCCCGTCACCCACGACGCGGCGGGGGAGACGAAGTAGAGCACTGCGGCAGCGATGTCATCGGGCGTGCCGAGGCGTCCGAGCGGAATGGTGCGGGCCAGCTCATCGAGCTTGTCCCCGACACCGAGTACCTCAAGGAACGCCTCAGTGGCGACGGGACCGGGTGACACCGCATTGACCCGTATCCCTCGTGGAGCGAGTTCGAGGGCGAGGGTTTGGGTGAGGTTGATCATGCCCGCTTTCGCTGCAGCGTACGGCCCGGTACGGGGCGATCCCCGCGTGCCGGCGCCCGAAGCGATGTTCACAATGGCGCCGCCATTAACCATGCGATGCGCCGCGGCCTTGCAACCTTGGAACGCGCTCACCAGATTGAGCTCGAGCTGACTGCGGAACACATCGTCGGGAGTATCGATGAGCTCGCGCACGGTCTTGTCGTCGGAGCCGCCAACGTTGTTTACCCAGATGTCGAGCCGCCCGAACTCGTTCACGGTGCGCTCGGCCACCGTCTCGGAAAAGTCACGAATGTCGCCCTCGACAACGAGCGCGTGTCCGCCGCGTTGGCTGACGCCTTTGGCCGTGACGTTGAGGTCATCGATGCGACGGGCGTTCAGCACCACGCTGGCGCCGGCATCGGCCAGAGCCCACGCAATGCCACGCCCGATGCCCTGTCCAGAGCCGGTGACCACGGCCACCTTGCCGTCGAGACGGAACTGATCGAGCACGCTCACATCGGTGTCCAGCGCAGCGGAAGGCTGGTGAGACCGTGCAGCACGAACGACTGGTTGCGCACCGGTTCTCCCGCGAGTTCGATGTCGGCCATACGGGCAAGAACGCGTTCGAACGCGACCCGCGCTTCCAGTCGGGCGAGCGGCGCCCCGATGCAGTGATGGATGCCCCATCCGAAACCGACGTGGCGACCAAGTTCGTGTTTGGGTCGGTCGAGCCGGAAGTCGTCGGGATCAGGAAACTGTGCGGGGTCACGATTGGCAGAGCCGTAGAGCACTTGCAGCTTGGTGCCGGCTGGAAGCTCGATGTCGTGAAAAGTGGTGTCGTGGACGTTCGTGCGGAACAGGCCGCTGACCGGGGAGTCGAACCGCAATGCTTCCTCCACCGCCACCGGGATCAGCGTCGGATCGTCTCGAAGTTGTTGCATCAGCGCCGGTCGCTCAAGCAGTCGATAGAGCATGAGGCCGAGGAGACTGGTGGTGGTCTCATGCCCGGCCACCAGCAACTGGTGTCCGAGATGTCTCACTTCGGCCGGTGACAGCCGACCATCGTTGCGGGCAGCCAGGAGTGACGAGAGCACGTCGTCATCGCCCTCGCGTCCAGCCCGTTCGGCCAGACGTTCGTCAACGTAGTCACCCACGGCCTCCTTGCCCCGGTGATACGCGGCGATATCGCCACCCGTGAGTGCCGCCACGATCTGGCCGCTGAGCTCCTGGAACATGTCGCGGTCTTCGGGCGGTACCCCCAGCAGCTCACCAATGGCGAGCGCTGGGAACGGAAAGGCGAACTGTGACACGAAGTCGCCTTCGCCCTGAGGCACGAACTCATCGAGGAGCGCGTCGGCCATCGCCACCAGACTCGGCTCCATCCGAGCCACGGCCGACGGCACGAATGCATCCCGCAACACACGACGGTGGCGAGCATGATCGGGATCATCGGCCGACCCCAGCGCGCCCGACTCCTGATGGAACACGCCGGGTCCCTGCCGATTGCCCCACAGCCCCGGGCTTTTTAGCGTGTCAACCACATCAGTGAATCGACCAATGGCGTAGAACGGCGGGTTGTGCTCGGCGACGTGGTGTACCGGACAGCCGTCACGGAGCCGCTGGTAGCCGACGCTTGGCTCGAACGCGAGCGACGCTTCGACGTAGGAATAGTCCTCGTTCATCGGTGCCCCCTGGAGTTATTCCTGCGCGATCTGCAAACGGTGGTGGCGGAGTTTGGGGCCGGCAATCCAGTTGCACATTTGGGGGTCGGCTTCGAACAGTTCGCCTTCGATCCAGCTGCCGTCCCAACGGAACAGGCCGTGCTTGTCTCCGAGATTGACCAGGACATGACCATTGTTGTCCCGCTCGTAAAGCGCGTGGCTGAAAGGGTGGAGTTGGCCGTGCATCAGTCGGCCAGCCACTGGTCGAGGAGTTGATGGGTCCAGCGCACTTTGCTCTCCTGATAGCTGCCGAGGGTGACGCCGGGCTTGGCGGTCTGCTCCAAACCCTTCTGCACCTTGGGCATGTTGAAGGCGTCCTGTTCGAAGATCTTCGCAAGCATCCCCAACTCACTCGCATCGGTGAACGGCTCGTCGGCCCCGAGGTGCGTCGTGGTTGCGGGTCGCGGTCGCTCGCCTTTGAACGGTGACAGAAGATAGATGTCCATGATGGACGTGCGGTGATCGTCACCGTTGGGGCGGAAGCGGTAGACGATGCGGTTGTAGGCACCCCACGGGTGGAAGTTGGGGAACAAGGTGTAGTCGAGGTTGTCGATAAACTCGGCGTCGCTCCAGGTATCAACCTGATCACCAACCACCGCTCGCCATCGCTCGCGGGCCGCATTGGCCGAAGCAGTGCGGGCATTCTCGCCCGGGCCGAGGTGGACGAAGCTGTCTTCATCGACCCGTGTATCGAGCATGTACCGCAGGATGTCCATTTCGGTGACCGGACCCTTGAGCAACGGACTGGCGATGCCGCCCGGCGTGATCACGCGGCTGAAGTTCTCCCAGATGTCGATCTGGCTGTTGGTGTCACCCAGATAGGGCAAGGCCTGGGGGTGGGTGCCGGCCACGTGATAGGACTCGCTGAATGCTTCCTGCGTGATCTTCCAGTTCGCTCGCACCACTTTGGCGACGTGACCCTGGATGTAGCGGTTCTTCAGATCCCACCGGGTGAAGTGGTCGGGCATGTCACCAAGGAAGTCCTGGAAGGAGCCGCAATTTGGGTCGGGGTTGATGAACACGAACCCCTCCCATGTGGCGACCTTCACTTCAGGCAGCGCGAAATCGGCGTCGTCGACATGCTCGAAATCCCAGCGGGCCGGGATGCTGGCGAGGGTGCCATTCAGCGCCCAGGTATAGCCGTGGAACGAGCAGCGCATCTCCGAGCAGCGACCCGAGTAGTCCTTCAGCTGCCGACCACGATGTAGGCAGGCGTTGTAGTAGGCCTGGATGGTGTCGGGGCCGCTGCGCATGATGATGAACGACAGGTTGGCAATGTCGTACACGACGTAGCTGCCGACCTCGGCAATCTCTTCTTCACGGCAGGCGAATTGCCACACTTTCTTCCACAGCTTCTCTATCTCACGAAGGTGGAAATCGCGGCTGACGAAGCGGTCGATCGAGAGGTCTTCATTGCCCAGAAATCGAGGCGCTTCCATGCGCAGCACCGCAGGTACATCGTGGGTGTCGGTGTCAAGTAACTCCTGGTAGGAAATGCCGGGCGATCGCGCTGCCTTGGTCGTGCCTTGGGTCTCAGACATGTTGGCGGGCCTCAATGTTCTACTTGGCGATTTGGAGTAGTGCCGTTGAGCAACGCGTCGATCCAGCGGTGCAGGTTCTGATTGCCTTGCTCGTTGCGGCCATAGCGAATGACATTGTTCGGGATGGCTGCAAACGAGTCGGTGACCTCCAACACCGTGGCGAAGTCCTCGTCGCGGGTGACGGCGTAGTACAGCTCGCGTTTGGTGTCGGCTTCGGCGATCTGCTCGTCGGTGACCATCGGCTCACGGAAATACTGGAACTGTTCGACGGTGCAGCGCTCCGGAGACGTGCCCGGATAGATGCGGCTGACCATGAGACCCGAACCAGGCAGCCCGCTGATGGAAATGTTGGGGAAGATGAAGTGCACGAGGCTCATCGCTTCCCGGAGACGCCATTCATCATCGGGCAGGTCCCGCATGGTGAGCATTGGTTTGTTGGCGAAGCCCAAGCGTACGTGCGGCCCGTAGAGATCGTAGGTGTTGCGGTTGGTGATTGATTTGGTGCCAATGGTGTTTCGGTGGAGGTAGCCAAGGTGGTAGCCGTCGACATAGCCATCCGCGGTGGCCTTCCAGTTGCCGCTGTCGGCCATGAGGCCGTCGCGGTGACGGACCAGCTTGTCGAGTTCCAGGATCTCGAGCGCGCTGGCCATCTCGCCCAACCAGGCGTCGATGTCCATCGGCGTATCTGGCGTGAGAACAGCGAAGATCGCCCCGGCGCGTTCGGCCGTTGGAAGCTCGACCAGACCGGAGACATCCATGCCCTCGAACGCCTGGCGGGCGCTGTTGCCCACCAGCGCACCCTGGGTGTCGTAGACCCAGAAATGGTACGGGCAGGTGAACCTCCGGGCATGCCCGAAGCAGTCGGGAGTGACCTTGGCGCCACGATGGCGGCAGATGTTGAGAAAGGTGCGGGCCACACCGTCTTCGCCACGGGTGACCACGATTGGGCGGCCAGCAATGCTGAGTGCGCTGTAGTCACCCGGTTCGGCCACATCGACCGAGAAGGCGACGAGCAGGGGACTGCGGTGGAAGATGGTTTCGATCTCGCGCTCGAACCGTTCCCGGTCGACAAAGTCGGTGGCGGGCACGTTCAGGATGTCTGCGCTGAGGTCACCCCGATCGCCATCGACGTTCGCGAGTAGCCGTTTGGCAACTGAAATCAAAGGTGTAGCCGACATGTGCAAACCTCCCCACTGGTCGCTACTAACTATAGACAGTATGCAGAATCTAGTCGAACCGTCGGCCGGCTGCCCACACCTGAGCATCGGGTGAGGTCACCCACGCCAACGCGTTGGCCAAGAGACGCCGGTACATGGGGAGACCGAAGGTATCAGCGGCGTCCCCCGGCTCGATGAACACGATCGGACTGTTGCTGGCCGACGTGGCCCACGCAATCACATCGGTCGTAGGTGGATGCTGGTCACAGCGGGGGGCCGCAGCCTCGCCCGCCAGGACATGCTCGTAGGTGGAGATGAACTGGCCGGGCGACATGTCGGCGTTGGTGCGCACGAGCGGAACTACCCGGTCGAGAAACACGGGGCAGCAGTACAGCTCGTCGGTGAGGGCGAAGTCCTCAACGCCTGCGCACACGGGGTGGTCAGGCGCGATGACCTGCGCGGTGTAGGACGTGATGCGAGTGCCCGACGACGGCCACGGTTCGCCGTGGAGGTCTCCGGGTGCGTAGAGAAATCGGCCCCCGATGGCATCGGCCCAGCCGTCCCATGACGGCCAGCCGGCGAGGGCGTGGTGCAAGACCACCGCGCCCTTGCCCGCGGCGAACAGGCGTGCGAGTGCGTCTTTTACCCACGGTTCAGGATCGATCGGTGTGGGTGGTTCGCCGCGCTTGAGGTGCAGGCCCGGAATGTCGTGCAGCAGCACGGCATCGAACGGCAGGTTGCCGTCCAGCCAACGTTGTGCCGCCGGTTGGACGGCATGGGAGTAGCGCCAACCGCGCTCGTTCGAAATCGTGTCGAGCATCAAACGGAAGGCATCGAGATCAACCCGATGACCACCGGTAACCGAAAGAAAGTCCACCTCGTTCAGAACGAGACGCGACGAGTGAAGCCCCCGTCAACCACGATGTTCTCGGCGTTCACCCACGACGACATCGGGCTAGCCAGAAACGCCACCACGTTGGCGACCTCGTCCGGGCGTCCCAAGCGACCGGCTGGATGCTGCGCGACATGTTCGGCGTAGTAGTCGGGCATACCGGTTTTGATGCGTTCCCAGGACCCGCCGTCGATGTAGATCGGGCCGGGCGATACAACATTGGCGCGGATGCCATCCGCGTAGATCTCCTTGGCAAGATGGGAGATGTAGTTGACCAATGCTGCCTTCATGGCGCCGTAGCTGAAGCCCCCGCCGGGGAAGTGGTGGTGTTCGATGGACGCCGTCGTGCCGAGCTGCACGATGCTGCCGCCACCGGAGGCCTTGAGATGGGGGAGCGCCGCTTCGATCACCGCCACGGTGCCGAGCACATCGATGTCAAAACTCTTGCGCCAACCATCCGTGGTAGGCGGGATGCCGCCCTTGGCGCTCGTGGTCGCCACCACGACATCAATCCGACCCCGCTCGGCCGCGACCGCGTCGACCCACGCCCCAACGCCGGTGAGGTCTTCAGAGTCAACGACGGTGCCGACGGCGCCACGACCGAAGGCCGCCTCGGCGGTGGACACGCTCTGCGCACTGCGGGCACTGAAAGCGACGTACATCCCCTCGGCCAGGAGACGTTCGACAATGCTGCGTCCGATGCCGCGTCCGGCTCCGGTGACAAGTGCGGTCTTACCGGAAAGTTCGAGATCCACGGAAACCTCTTTGGCTATCGGGGGAGTGAGAAGGAGTAGTCAATCTAAAGAAACTCAGCGTAGCATCGGCTCATGGCCGCTTCTGATGTGCTGTCAAACCTCACCGGGCTGGTCGCACTTGAAGCCGACGGCCCCCACCTCATCGGTAGCCGGTGCGTCGACTGCGCAACCGATACGTTCCCAGTGCAGGCGTCGTGCCCTCGCTGTGGAAGCGAAGCCGTCGACCCCGTCGTGTTACCTGCAGTGGGAACGATATGGACGTGGACGGTCCAACGCTTTGCACCCAAGCCGCCTTTTCGGAAACCGACATCGTTCGCGCCGTTCGCCGTTGCTTACGTCGACCTTGGCACCGTGCGGGTTGAGGCGCGGCTTGCCGGTCGATCGGTCGACGACTGGAAGATTGACGATGCGGTGCGGCTGGTCGTCGGCCCGCTGCCTGACGGCGACCCTGATTGGCAGGCGTTCTGGTTCGAACCGCTACCCAAGGAGCATGGATGATGGACGTCGCTATTGTCGGAGTTGGTCTGCACCCGTTCGGTCGATTTCCCCTAGCGGCGCGCCAGATGGCGACGGTGGCCGCTCGCGCTGCCCTGGCCGACGCCGGGCTGAAGTGGAGTGACATCGGTTTTGCTGCGGGTGGCACCCGCGACGGCGGGCATGCCGACGCCCTGGTCAAGGACCTCGGCCTCACCGGCGTGCCGTTCATGACCGTGTACAACGGCTGTGCGACCGGTGGCTCGGCGTTGCTGTCGGGAGCAAACGCCATTGCGTCGGGAATGGCCGATACCGTCATGGTCGTAGGGTTCGACAAACATGAGCGCGGCGCATTCGGCACCAATCCAGCTGAGTACGGATTGGAGGACTGGTACGGCGAAATGGGCATGATGGTCACCACCCAGTTCTTCGGCATGAAGATCCAGCGCTACCTGGCCGAGCACGACCTCGACCCTCGGCTGCTGGCGGAGATTTCGGCCAAAGCGTTACGCAATGGTGCCCGCAACCCGAACGCCTGGCGTCGCAATGCGATGAGCGTCGATGACATCGCCAACGCAGACATGGTGAACGACCCCCTCACCAAATACATGTTCTGCAGCCCGAGCGAAGGCGCCGCGGCCCTCATTCTCACCTCACCCGAGCGAGCGCGCGCCATGCGGCCGGACCCGGTGTTTCTGAAGTCGGTCGAGTTTCGCACCCGCAAGTACGGCACGTTCGAAGTGTTCAGTCCCTCGCTGGCCTCCGAGATCACCCCAGCCGCCACCGAGTTTGCCGCGAAAGCCGCGTTCGAGTCGGCTGGCGTGGCACCGTCGGAGATCGATGTGGCTCAGGTGCAGGACACGGAAGCGGGCGCAGAGTTGATGCATCTCGCCGAATGCGGTCTGTGCGAGCACGGCGAGCAGGCCGACCTCATTTTGAGTGGAGCGCTTGAAATCGAAGGTCGTCTGCCCGTCAACACCGATGGCGGCTGCATCGCCAACGGCGAACCCATCGGTGCCAGCGGCCTGCGTCAGGTCATCGAATGCACCCTGCAACTCCAGGGTCGAGCGGAGGGCCGCCAGGTTCCCAACAACCCGAAGACCGCGTTCACGCAGGTCTACGGCGCCCCGGGCCTCAGCACCTGCACCGTCCTGACGCGCTGAGGCCTCATTTGCCGATCATGTTGAACGGCGTGTCGCGGTCGACGCGGGGTTCGGTGGGCAGCCCGAGGACGCGTTCGCCGATGATGTTGCGTTGAATCTCATCGGAGCCGCCGGCGATACGGTAGCCAGGGGCGCCGAGCACATGCTGGTTCCATCCGAACGTGCCCCACTCGCCGGTGTCGGCCGTGAGTGCGGGTCCGAGCAGCTGTGACGCGGTCTCGGTGATGAGGCGCATCGAGTCACTCCACATGAGCTTGCCGATGGATCCTCCCGGTCCGGCTGAGCCTCCGGCCTTCACGGCGGCGGCGGCCCGATTGCGTGCCCACAGCCGGGCCTTTTGCACGCTGTACACCCGAGCCAATTGCTGGCGGATGACGGGGTCGTTGGTGCGGCCAAGGTGGCGAGCGAGCAGCACGAGGTCGTCGTACGTGCCGCCGCGACGGCCGGACGATCCGCTGTTCTCGCGCTCGAAGCCGAGGATGGTGACGGCCACCTTCCAGCCGTCGCCGATCTCACCAATCCTCAGCGAGTCATCCAGCCGCACGCCGGAAAGGAACACCTCGTTGAACGAAGCTCCGCCATTCATCTGCTTGATCGGGCGGACCTCGACACCAGGCGCGTCGAGCGGCACAAGAAAGGCAGTAAGTCCGGCATGCTTGGGCACCGTCGGGTCGGTGCGGCAGATGGCGAAACCCCACGGCGTGATGTGCGCATTCGAACTCCACACCTTCTGGCCGTCGAGTACCCACTCGTCCCCATCACGAACGGCTTTCGTGGAGAGTCCGGCGAGGTCGCTGCCGGCGCCGGGCTCGCTGAAAAGTTGGCAGGCGAAGACCTTGGCGGTCAGGAAGTCATCGATGTAGAGCTTCTTCTGCTCAGGTGTGCCGAATCGTTCGATGGCGGGCGCGATGAGTTTGGTGGTAACCGAAATCAACTCGTGGTCGTTCGGTGTTTCGAAGCCCGACTCGGCTTCGATGTAGGCGCGCTCGTGGGCCTTGGTGAGACCGGCACCGCCCCATCACCGGATCCCAGGTGATGCCCCAGAAGCCGGCGGACTGGCGCTCGGCAATCCACGCAACGTAGGCGGAGAGGTACTGATGCTCCTGCTCGGGCGTGCGGTCGTGAAAGACGGTGACATCGAACTCGCCCTCTCCCCAGACCTGAGCGTCAGATGTCGGCGGCGCCTTGCGGGGGCGGCGCGTGGCGAGCCACGCCTCAGCTCGGGCTCGAAACGCGCTGACATCTTCCACTGATTTCCCCCTAGTTACTTGTTGTAGCCTACAGTTTCACTTATCACCTCGGGCGACGCCAAGCTCTGGCGAACTCCCTCCCTTTGCGAACGAGGAAACACCACTATGGACCTGCAATTGGCTGGCAAGAAAGCACTCGTCACCGGCTCCACCAAGGGCATCGGCCGTGCCATCGTGGAGACGCTTCTGGCCGAAGGCGCATCCGTCGCCCTCTGCGCGCGTACGAAAGCCGATGTCGATCAGGCCGTCGCCGAACTTTCCGCGATGGGCACTGTCGTCGGTGCGGTCGTTGACGCCGCCAACCCTGAATCACTACGGGCGTTCGTCGCGAGCGCCATCGAGCAACTTGGCGGCTTGGACATCTACGTGCACAACACATCCGGCAAGGGCGGCAAGACGCTCGAGCACTGGCAGAGCAATCTCGACATCGACATGATGGCACTGGTCAACGGCGTGGACGCGGCCAAGGCGGCGCTCAGTGCCGGCGGGGGAGCGCTCATCAGCATTGGCACGACCGCATCGGCTGAGCACTTTGGCAGCGGAAGCGGCAGCTACAGCGCCCTCAAAGCAGCCATGACCAGTTGGACGCTCGGCCAGGCGCAGGTGCTCGGCGCCCAGGGTATCCGTTGCAACGTGGTGTCACCTGGGCCGATCTTCATCGAGGGCGGCGACTGGGACAAGATCAAGGAAAGCAAGCCCGAGTTCGTCGCCGCTACCGAAAAGGCCCATCCGGGCGGCCAGCTCGGCAGCGCCCAAGAGGTGGCCGATGTGGTCGTGTTCCTCGCCAGCCCGCGAGCCAGTCATGTAAACGGCGTGAACGTCACCGTTGACGGTGGGTTCCTGAAGCGCGTTAATTACTGATGAGCGCCGGGGGGCGAATCGACGTTGTACTGGTGGTGGGTGGGAAGTATCACGACTTCGATTTCGCCCGCCTCGAACTGCTCAAACTGTTGGCCGAGCATGATCAGTTCCGCGTGCGGGTGCAGCCTGATTACGAGGACACGTCAGGCCTTGCGGCAGCCACGCTGGTGGTCAGCTACACGTGTGATGTTCGTCCGTCGGTCTTTGCGCAGCGCCGCATGCGGGAGTGGGTGGAAGGAGGCGGTCGTTGGCTTGCCTTACACGGCAGCAATGCCGCGCTCGGGAGTGCCGCGGTTCGACCGGTGGAAACGCCTCGTCCATTTCCGCTCTGGGTGGACACCCTCGGTTCGCAGTTCATCGCCCATCCGCCCATTGAGCCCTACCGCGTCGAAATCACCGACCCCACGCACTGGTTGGTGGCAGGCATCGAGCCGTTCGACGCCACTGACGAGTTGTATCTGAGCGAGTACCCCGATCGCGGAGCTCTCACGCCGTTGTTGCACACCACCTGGCAGGGCACCGCCGGTGGTTTCGCTGAAAGTGACTGGACCGAGGTCAACGGGCAACATCTCGTGATGTACCTTCGACCGCTCGGTAAGGGTGCCGTTCTGTACAACACACTCGGGCACTGCCGGAGCCACTACGACATGACACCGATCAAGGATTACTACCCCAACATCGATCGTTGCTCGTGGGAACTCCCGGCGTTCTACGAGCTTCTGCGACGATCATTGCGTTGGGCCAAAGGGGAGACTTCATGACGACCGAGCTACATCACGACCTGCACTACCGCATGGTCCGTATCCGACTGTTCGAGGAAGCGGCCGGCAAGCTCGCCGAAGCAGCGCGCCTGCCCGGCTTCCTCCATCTGTATGTCGGCCAGGAGGCCGTGGCATCGGGTATCTGCGCCAACCTCAACGATGATGACGCCATCACCTCCACCCACCGCGGCCACGGTCACCTTGTGGCCAAGGGCGGTGACTTCAACCGGATGATGGCCGAGTTGATGGCGAAGAGCACCGGCTACTGCAAGGGCAAGGGCGGCTCGATGCACATCAACGATCTCGACCTCGGCATGCTGGGTGCCAACGGCATCGTCGGTGCGGGCGCGCCCATTGCGGTCGGCGCCGGGTTCGCTGCCAAGTACCGCAAACGCGGCCAGGTGGCGGTGGCGTTCTTCGGCGATGGCGCCACCAACATCGGTGCCTTTCACGAAGCCGCCAACATGGCCTGCGCCCTGCACCTGCCCGTCATCTTTGCCTGCGAGAACAACGAGTACGGCGAGTTCACACCTCGCAGCAAGACCATGGCCATCAACGACGTGGTGGAGCGTGCCGCTGGGTACGGCATGCCCGGCGTCATCGTCGATGGCATGGACGTGGAGGCCGTACATGAGGTAGCAGCTGTTGCCGTCGCCCGCGCTCGACGCGGAGACGGTCCGTCCTTCATCGAAGCCAAGACCTACCGGTTCTACAACCATCACGGCATCCAGAACCTTGGTCTGAAGTACCGAAGCGACGACGAGGTGGCCAACTGGAAGGCGCGTGACCCCATCGATGTGCTCGAAGAACGCATGATCGAGCGTGGCGTCGCGAAGGAAGCGCTCGAAGGCGTGTGGGACAAGGTGCGAGCCGACATAACGGAAGCCATCGCCTTCGCCGATGCAAGCCCGGTGCCAACTGCCGATCAACTCACGGCCGACGTGTACACGGTGATGGCGTCGTGAGTGATCGCAAACTCTCTTACGCGCACGCCTTCCGTGAGGCTGTCTTTCAGGCGATGCAGGCCGACCCCGACGTGTTCGTGGCCGGTGAGGATGTCGGTGCGTTCGGCGGCGTGTTCCACACCTTCGACGGCCTGCAGAAAGAGTTCGGCGAGGACCGTGTGGTCGACACACCCATCAGTGAGCAGGCCATCGTTGGTCTCGGTGTCGGTGCCGCCGTCAGCGGACTGCGACCGATCGTCGATCTGATGTTCATGGACTTCATCTGCGTGGCCATGGACCAGATCGTGAACCAGGCCGCCAAGATCAAGTACATGTTCGGTGGCGTGCCTACGGTGCCGCTCACCATCACCACCACCGGCGGTGCCGGCGTGTCGGCCTCCGCGCAACACAGCCAGAGCCTCGAAGCCATTCTGTGCCACATTCCTGGGCTGAAGGTGGTGTACCCGTCGAACGCGTATGACATGAAGGGTCTTATGACCGCATGCATCCGTGAGGACAATCCAACGGTGATGGTGAAGCACAAGCGCCTGTTCGGAGCGAGCACCATCGTCCCCGAGGAGCCGTACAGCATCCCCCTCGGTGTCGCCAAGATCGTTCGACCGGGCACGCACGTCACCGTGGTCGCCTACGGCCGCATGGTTACCGATGCGCTGGCCGCGGCCGACATCTTGGCGGCTGAAGGTATCGAATGCGAGATCATCGACCCGCGTACCTTGCAGCCATTCGATATCGCCACGGTGGTCGAGTCGGTGCGTCGCACCAACCATGCGGTCGTGGTGCACGAAGCGGTGCGTTTCGGTGGTCTTGGGGCCGAGATCGCCGCGCAGATTCAGGAGGAAGCGTTCGACTATCTCGATGCTCCCATCGGTCGTATCGCGGCACCGTTCTCGCCCGTACCGTTCAGTCCGGTGCTGGAACAGCTGTACCTTCCCGATGCGGCCCGTATCGCGGACGGCATTCGTGCTGCCGTTGCTCGCCCCGGCAAGGTTCACTGAGGACGTTCATGGCGACTGAATTCACCATGCCAAAGCTTGGTCTCACGATGGAGGAAGCAACCATCCTCGAGTGGTTGATTGCCGACGGTCAGCCCGTTGCGGCTGGTGCCGTCGTCATGCGGATCGAAACGGACAAGGTGGAGACCGAGGTCGAAATCTCTGCTGAGGGTGTGCTGCATCACGTCGCCCGAGAAGGTGACGTCTTTCCGTGCGGCGCGGTCATCGCCTATGTCCTCAGCCCGGGCGAGGAGGTGCCAGCACCATCAGCCCCGTCTTCAATTGCGGCCGCTCCTGTGGTCTCCACCGCACCGCTGGCCTCGGTCACGACCCCGCAGCGGCACGGTCGGCTCGTCGCATCGCCCAACGCCCGTCGGATCGCGTCCGATCAGGGCGTCGATCTTGCTCGTGTAGTGGGCACCGGCCCCGGTGGCCGCATCGTCTCGCTCGATGTGACGGAACACCATGTCGCAGTCGAAGTGTCACCGATGCTCCAGCGTTCCGGCGTGGCCGCCACGTCCGACGCCGTCGAGCTGGCCGACCTGCTCGGCGTTGATCTCGCCGGGGTAATGCCAGATCAGCCGAACGGACCCGTGACGCGAAGCGCCGTCGCGTTTCATGTGCGGATGCGGTTGAGCACGCCGCAGGTGGCTGCGCCAAGCGCGGTGGTTGCCGACGCGCCCCTCTTGCAAACCCCGACGCGCACGGTCCGGATGGCCGGTATGCGCGGCACCATCGCCAAGCGGATGCACGCCTCGCTGCGTGATATGGCGCAGCTCACGCTCACGATGGATGCCGATATGAACGCCGTCGTGAGCGATCGCGAGACCCGCAAAGTCACAGGAGGGGCACCCAGCTTCACCGATTACGTTATGGCCGCTGCCGCTCGTGCTCTTGGGCAGCACCCGAATGTGAACGCGCAGGTGGTGGGCGATGAGATCGCCCTGCTCCCTGACGTCCATGTCGGACTTGCGGTTGCGCTCGACAACGGACTGATCGTGCCGGTGGTCCGCCACGCCGACCGCCTTCGTCTCGACGCCCTCGCAGCCGAAACGAGCCGCCTGGCCGACGCGGCTCGCCGAGGGGCATTGGCTCCGAGCGACCTTGAGGGCGCAACCTTCAGCGTCTCCACCCTTGGCATGTTCGGTGTCGACGCTTTCACGCCCGTTATCAATCCGCCGAACGTCGCGATATTGGGTGTGGGTCGTATCCGTGACGACGTTGTTGCCATCGACGGTGCGATCGGCATTCGCAAGCGAATGACACTCAGCCTTACCTGGGATCACCGCGTGCTTGACGGCGCACCGGCGGCGGCGTTCTGTCGCAGCATCGTGGACGCATTGGAGAACCCGTCCTCGATTGCCTGAAGGTTGCCATAGATCGCATGACTTGAGCCCCACCAGAGTCAACTCTTCGGTGAAGATGCCGACAGAGCTGCAATGACGACGGGCGCGGCAGCAACGACAAACGGACTGGACTCTGTGGCCAAGCTGGCCATGGACCGATCGTGGTTACGGGCGTCGGTGCTTGTCGACAGGGACCTCATTGTGCGCTGGGTTTCCCCGAGCACGGAACTGCTCCTCGGATGGGCACCGTCGCAGGTCGTGGGAACCGCAGCATTTGAGTTCGTTCATCCTGACGACCACACCACCGTGGTTGAGACCCTGGCGTACGAGTCGATCGTGGATCCGTCGAGTCGTTCGGCCCACCGACAACGCCATGTCCGGGAAGTGCGCTTCCGCACGCCGGACAGTACGTACACGCCTTTGGAGACCTCGCTGACCAACTTCTACGACGATCCCGATATTGGCATGATCCTCGTCGACCTGGCTGCCTCCACCCAGTTGCGCCAGGTAACCAAAGCTATTGAGCTCGCCCGCATGGGTGCCGAACTGGCCGAGATCCTCGCGGTGGTTCTTACCCAGTTCACGTCGTCGGACCCGGGACAGCCAGCCGCGGCCATCTTTGACAGTGCCGGCGCGCTGCTCGTGGCGACGGCCAACGCCCCGGTTCCTTATGGGCCGCAGCAGATTGCCGTGTACCGCAACGCCCGGCAGTGTGAACTCCTCGATCCAACGAGCGGTGAAGTAGTGGGTTTGGCTCGGTTCTGGTGCCAGACCGATACGCCGAACCCGTTCGATATTGACGCAAGCGTGCAGGTTGCTCGACAGGTTGCGATTGCCCTCGGGAACCATTTCGCCACCGAAGAACTCCAGCGGGCAGCCATGCGCGACCCGCTCACCGGGCTGGGAAATCGTCGAGCGCTCGAGCAGGATCTACGCACCCGCCTTGATCACGGTGACGACGTGCTGCTGGTATACCTCGACCTCGATGGCTTCAAGGCCGTCAATGATCGTCTGGGCCACGCTGCCGGTGACGAAGTGCTGAAGGTAGTGGCCGCTCGACTGACCTCGTCACTTCGGACAAGCGACCTCGCGGCGCGGCTCGGCGGGGACGAGTTCGTACTGGTACTCGGCCCGTCCTCTCCACCCGCTGCGGTTATCAGTGACCGCCTGGCGATGGTGATGAGCGCCCCGATCCTTGTACAGGGTGAGGCCGTGCAGGTCTCCTTCAGCGTTGGGTTCAGCTCTGGGCTCACCGACGCCGAAGCGTTGCTCAGTCTGGCGGATCAAGCAATGTTGGCTTCAAAACACCGTCGCTGACTCCTTTAAGATGGTTCCTCCCAACAGATCAGGCGCGTAGGACCAGAAGGAACTGCCCGCCACCGGTCTCGATCTCGGTCGTCACTGGCCAGCCGGGTCGCAAGCGCGACAACCGGTCAACGAGCCAGGTTGCGGCCTCTTCGGCGTCGGCGAGGCTGGGGCAGCGGGCCATGATTTCCTTGCCGCCCTTGCGCTCGAGCCGGTCAACGCTGACAAGGATCGGTGCAGGGTCGCTGAGGAAGAGATCGTCGCTCCAGTGAACGATCGGTGTTACCGCACCCTTCTTGGTGTTACACGCCCGGTGAGCCAGCCGCTCCTCGGTTATGCCCGTCTTCTTGCTCTTGGCTTTCGTGAGCACGCTGTCGATACTTGGCCCGCGCGGGTCGTTGACGATGGTGCGATCAACCGGTTCATCACAGAGCCAGCAGCGCCATCCATGTTGCTCGCCAACTTGTTCAAGCTTGCCCATGCGTCATCGTAGCCCGCGACGATCGAGAACTGATAGGAGCTCGGTAGTCCTCGGGCCGGCCCGGTCTCCGCTCGGAGACCGGGCCATTGCCCGTTCGAGGTGGCTTACTCGCCGTTCTCGTTCAGGGTGACGGTGATGGGCTTGAACCCGGCGCCCTCCACGTCGACCTTGTCCTTTTTGAGTTCGTCGAGCGCAGCCTGCATGTACGTCATGTTCGAGGTCTTCGCGTCGGGAGCCTTGGTGAGGATGGTCTTCCCGTCGATCCCCTTCGTGGACTGGGCGATGTCGAGCGTCTGCTTCCACAACGCCGGGTCGATGATGCCCACACCCTTCGGTGATGGCCAGATCAGCTTGTTCACTTCGTTCATCTGCCAGAGCTGATGGCTCTTGCCGAGCTTGGATCCCTTGGCGACCACGATGTCGGCGCACTTCTGAGCGTTGTCCCGGCAGAAGGCCCAACCTTTCACCGAAGCCTTCAGAAACTTGGTGGCCGTCGTCTGGTAGGCCTTGTCGGTACCAAGCTTCTTTCCATCCGCCCACACTGCATCTTGCAGCATGGCAGCACCCTCGGCGTTGTAGTCGACCAAGTTGAAGTCGTCAGGTGTATAGAGCTTGCCGGTCTTGGGGTTCTTGGCCTCCAGCACCTGGGCGTACTCGTTGTAGGTCATGGCTTCAGCAGCATCGATTTCGCCAGCGAGCAGGGCCTTCATGTCGAATTGCTGGGCCACGTTCTCAGCCGGTTTCACCCCTGCCTTGGTGAGCGCGGCCTGCACCTCGAACTCGTTGCCGAAGCCCCAATTGCCGATCTTCTTTCCGGCGAAGTCGGCAGCCTTGGTGATGTTCTTTTCCTTGAACGACACCTGTCGGGTACCGGACCGCTGGAAGATCTGACCGATGTTGACGATATCGGCCCCTGCCTCCGCGGTGGCGAGCGCCTTGGGAACCCACGCGAGAGCGAAGTCGACCTGGCCGTCAGCCAAGACCTTCTGCGGCACCGTATCGACAGCAGCCTCGATGATGTTTACGTCCAGGCCCTCGGCCTTGTAGAAACCCTGATCGACCGCGGCGTAGTAGCCGCCGAATTGCGCCTGGGCCACCCACTGCAGCTGCAGCTTGACCGCCGTCATCTTGCCATCAGTCGCCTGGGCCGTGGTGGCCCCGCCGGCCGCAGCGGTGGTGGCGGCGGGTTCTGCCTTCTTGGATGAGCCGCAACCAGCGGCAACGAATGCGAGCGCACTGACGGTGGCCAGTGCCTTTCGTGTGTGCTTCATGTTCTCTCCCTTGTAGTTGGTGGTGCAACGGGTCAGGTGCGCGAGCGGTTGCGTGCCCAGGGCATCGCCACATACTCGAGCACGGTGGATACGAGGTAGAACGTGATGCCGACAAGACATGCGGCAAGCACATAGGCCCAGCCGGTGGTGTCTTTCGAGGTGGAGATAGCACTGGTGATCCGGCTCCCCAGCCCGCCCTGGCTGCCGCCGAAGTACTCGGCAACAACCGCGGTGATGACGGCCAGAGGTGCAGCCTGCCTTAGCGCGACGAACAAGAAGGCCAGTGCATTGGGCAGACGAACTTTGCGGATGACTGCGCTCTCTGACGCCCCGTAGCTGCGCATGAGTTCGAGTTGGGTGGCGTCGGCCTGGGTGAGACCCTTCATCACGTTGATGAGCACAATGAAGAGAACCACCACCGTCACCATGAGACGCCGCGGTACCGATGAGGTGATGGCAAAGAGGTTGTTGAAGATAGCGACGAGCACGATGATGGGCATGGCGGCCACGGCCAGTGCCATGGGTGTCAGCAACTCCGCGAGCAGGCGGAATCGGCTGGCAGCGAAAGCCAGCAAGAGGCCGATCGTAGTGCCGAGGAGCAGCCCGATCAGGGCATTCAGACCAGTCGAACTGCTCACGGTCCACATCGAACTCAGATCGCTTGTGAACGCCGACCAGATACCGCTTGGCTTCGGGAGCAGATAGGGCTTGATGTGGAAGCCGCGCACCAGTAGCTCCCACGCCAGGAGGAACAGCACCCCAAACGTGAACGGGGGAAGAGCGGCGCGAAGACGGTTCATCGGTCGTCCAGCCGGATCGGCATGGGTTCGATATGGTCGTAGCCCCGCAGAGCTTCCCGTACCTCGGTGACCTTCTTGAAGAACTCGGCATCCTCTCGAGTGTCGTCGTTGCGTTGCCCGAGATCGACGTTGACGATCTTGGCGATCTTGCCGGGGCGAGGTGACATCACGACGACCTGGTTCGAGAGGAAGACAGCCTCCGGGATCGAGTGGGTGACGAACAGAACCGTGGTGCCCGTGGTGGCACAAATGCGCAGCAACTCGCTTTGCATATGCTCCCGAGTCATTTCGTCGAGCGCGCCGAACGGCTCATCCATGAGAAGGAGCTTCGGCTCGAACGACAGGGCCCGGGCGATGGCCACCCGCTGCTGCATACCGCCGGAGAGTTCCCAAGGGCGATGGTCGGCGAACTCGCGCAACTTCACCAGATCGAGCATGTCCATCGCTCTGGCCCGGCGAGCGGCTTTGTCGAAACCCTTCATCTCCAGGGGAAGCTCGATGTTGCGGCCCACCGTGCGCCAATCGAACAAACCGGCCTGCTGAAACGCCATCCCGTAGTCACCGTCGAGGCGGGCCTGGGCAGCATTTTTGCCGTTCACGCTGACCGACCCGGCGGTTGGTTCGGTCAGGTTGCCAACGAGCCGAAGCAGCGTCGACTTGCCGCAACCCGACGGTCCAATCAGCGACACGAACCGGCCGGGCGCAACACTGAGGTTAATGTCCTCCAGCGCAGTGACGGCGTTCGATCGGCCCGCATTGAAAACCTTGGACACACCGACGATGTCAACAGGGGCACTCACGCCGCCAACTCCTTCGGACGGTTGCGGGATACGCCCAGGTCGATAAGTGCGATGAACCCGGCCATGGTGAGGCCCAGCGCAGCCGCGCCGAAGACGGCCGTAAAAACCTTGGCGGGGTCACCGGTGGACTCTCGCATGTACTCCAGAATAAGGCGACCGACGCCACCTTTCAGACCGGTGGAAAGCTCGGCCACGATGGCACCGACCACGGCTGCATTCGCGCCAAGTTTGAGCGAGGGAATCAGAAAGGGTACTGCGGCCGGTAGGCGCATCTTTATGAGTGAGGAGCGCCACGAGGCGGCATAACTGTCCATCAGCTCAACGGCCGCAGCCGGTGGAGAAGTCAGCCCGCGCAACGCGCCGATCGCAATGGGAAAGAAGGCAAGGAAGGCGCCGATGACCGCGGCCGACATCCACTTTTGCCAGGTGAAACCGCCAATGTGGAGCCGCCCGCCCCAGCTGACCACGAGTGGGGCGAGCGCGATGAGCGGCACGGTCTGGGAGATCACCAGCCAGGGCACCAACGCTCGTTCCAACAATCTGAAACGAGCCATCACGACCGCCAATCCCAGACCAACCGTAACGCCGAGTGCGAGTCCGGCCAGGGCGATGCGCAGTGTGAACCACAGGCCCGACAACACCACCATGAAGATGGTGCGGGCGCCACCTCGACGTTCGGCGCGGGTGTAACGCTGCAGCATGTCCCAGACATGTGGCATCGACCGGTTCTCGGCCTTCGGCAGGAGACGGGCACCGAGGACTTTGCCGCCGCCAGCCGGACCGACGGTCTTGTACAACTCCCAAATCACCGCCAACAGGACCAACGACGCAGCGAACATCAGGACGCGTCGCAGGCTTCGCCGATTCGTGGTGGGCGAAGCTGCCACTTAGGCCTTTGCCGCCACGTGTTCGTGCAGCGCAGCCATGATGCCGTTGCCGTAGGCGGCGAGCGTGGATTCCTTCGCGTCGTGCTGGAGGTAGATGTCGAACTGGTCGACGCCGAGCGCCTCAAGCTCCTTCAATCGTTCCACTTGAAACGAAGGCGGGCCGATGAGGCAGAAGCGATCGACAATCTCGTCGGGAACGAACTGGGTGTGGGTGTTCCCAGCACGACCGTGTTCGTTGTAGTCGTAGCCCTCCCGACCCTTGATGTAGTCGGTAAGCGCCTGCGGAACAGCAGCGCCGCCTTCGCCGTAGCGGGCGACGATGTCGGCAACATGATTGCCCACCATGCCGCCGAACCAGCGACACTGGTCGCGTCCGTAGGCAATATCTTCGGTGACGTAGGCCGGCGCGGCCACACAGATCTTCACCGACGACGGATCGCGACCGGCCTTGGCTGCTGCCTCGCGCACGGCCTTGATGCTCCACTCGACGATGGACGGGTCGGCGAGCTGGAGGATAAACCCGTCGCCGACCTCGCCCGCCAGCGCCAGAGCCTTCGGGCCATAAGCGGCGACCCACACATCGAGTCGACTCTTCGTGCCCCACGGGAAGCGGATCTGTGAGCCGTTGTATTCGACCTCGCGACCATTGGCGAGTTCTCGGATGACGTGAACCGCGTCGCGCAGCGTTGCCAGCGTTGTGGGCTTGCCATTGGTGACGCGCACGGCTGAGTCTCCACGGCCGATGCCGCAGATGGTGCGGTTGCCGAACATCTCGTTCAGCGTGGCGAAAAGGCTGGCCGTCACCGTCCAGTCGCGGGTGGCCGGGTTGGTGACCATGGGGCCGACGATGACACGGCGGGTCTGGGCAAGGATCTGGCTGTAGATGACAAACGGTTCCTCCCACAAGAGATGGGAGTCGAACGTCCACACATAGTCGAACCCCTCCATCTCGGCGAGGCGTGCGAGCTCGACAACCTTGGAAGCGGGCGGGTTGGTTTGGAGGACGACACCGAATTCCATCGGCTAGCGATTCTGCGGGAAGCCGAGGTCGACACTGCTGGTGGACGGATCTGGCCAACGGGCCGTGACGACCTTGGTTCGGGTGTAGAACTGGATGCCGTCGGGGCCGTACATGTGGTTGTCGCCGAAGAGCGACGACCGCCATCCACCGAAGCTGTAATAGCTGACGGGCACCGGGATGGGGACGTTGATGCCGACCATGCCGACCTGTACGTCGTACTGGAACTGGCGAGCGGCGCCACCGTCACGGGTGAAGATCGCCGTGCCGTTTCCGTACTGGTGACGGTGGATAAGGTCAAGCGCCTCGGCGTAGGTGTCCACCCTCACGACGGAGAGGACCGGTCCGAAGATTTCATCGGTCCAAACCGTCATGGCGGGCGTTACATGATCGAGCAGGCTGCACCCGAGAAAGAAGCCATCCCGCTTTATCTCGTCGCGCCCATCGACCAGTACCTTCGCTCCGGCTTGCTCTCCGGCGTCGATGTACGACGCCACCTTATCGCGATGTTGGCGGGTGACGAGCGGGCCCATCTCGCTGGAGGCATCCATGCCGTCACCGACCTTGATGGCAGGCATGCGACTCTTAATGGCGTCCACCAAATGATCGCCAACTCCGCCGACCGCGACACACACCGAGATAGCCATGCACCGCTCACCGGCCGAACCGAATGCGGCCGAGATGGCTGCATCGGCGGCCATGCCAATGTCGGCATCGGGCAGCACGACCATGTGGTTCTTGGCTCCGCCAAGGGCCTGTACCCGCTTGCCGTTCTTGGTACCGGTCTCGTAGATGTGACGAGCGATCGGAGTGGACCCCACGAAAGAGACGGCCGCGATATCGGGATGTTCCAACAGCCGATCAACCGCAACGCGATCGCCGTGCACCACGTTGTAGACACCGTCGGGAAGTCCGGCTTCCTTCAGTAGCGAGGCAACGTAGTTGGTGACCGACGGGTCCTTCTCACTCGGCTTGAGGATGAACGTGTTGCCGCACGCAATGGCGTTGGCAAACATCCACATGGGAACCATGGCGGGGAAGTTGAATGGCGTGATGCCGGCCACGACACCGAGCGGCTGACGAATCGAGTAGACGTCGACGCCCGTGGCGGCCTGCTCGGAAAAACCACCTTTGAGCAGGTTCGGGATGCCGCAGGCGAACTCGATGTTCTCGAGGCCGCGGGCTACCTCGCCCAAGGCGTCCGACAGCACCTTGCCGTGCTCGGCCGTCAGCAGTTTGGCGATCTCCTTGCGGTTCTCATCCACCAACTGGCGCAGCTTGAACATCACCTCTGCTCGCCGTGACAGCGATGTGGACCGCCATGCCGGGAACGCCGCTTTGGCGACGGAAACCGCAGCGTCGACTTCCTCTACCGACGCAAAGCCGACCTGGGCCGACTGCAGTCCGGTGGCGGGGTTGTAGACCTTGCCGAAGTTGCCCGAGGTGGGGAACTGTTCCTTGCCGCCGATGATGTGGGGGACGACGTTCACGGTAAACGACCTTTCAAAGAGCATCAGACGAGGTAGGTCGACAGGCCACGCTTCACGAACTGGCCGTGGGTCTTGGCGCCGACATAGGAGTTGTTTTCGATGACGACCGTGCCGCGGGATATGACCGTGTCGACCTTGCCGTCAATGTTGAACCCTTCCCAGGCGGAGTGGTCCATGTTCATGTGATGCGTGTTGACGCTGATGTGGGTTTTGGCGGCTGGGTCGTAGATGACGACGTCGGCGTCGGACCCGGGGGCGATGATGCCCTTCCTCGGGTACATGCCAAACATGCGAGCGGGCGTGGTGCAGGCCACCTCCACCCAACGCGGGAGGGAGATGTTTCCGCTGACCACACCCTGGTAGAGCAGATCCATTCGATGTTCCACCGAGCCGATGCCGTTGGGAATCTTGGCAAAGTTGCCGAGGCCAAGCTCCTTTTGATCCTTCATGCAGAACGGGCAGTGGTCGGTGGATACAACCGCCAGTTCGTTCATGCGCAGGCCCTTCCACAGGTCCTTGGCGTGGTGTTCATGCTTGGAACGCAGCGGAGTGGAACACACGTACGCGGCGCCGTCGAAGCCAGGCTTCATGAGGTGATCTTCAAGCGAAAGGTACAGATACTGTGGGCAGGTTTCGGCGAACACGTTGGCACCTTGATGTCGGGCTGCCGCCACTTCTTCGAGGGCTTCGCTGGCCGACATGTGCACGATGTAGAGCGGGGTATTGCCGGCAACCTTGGCCAGCTTGATCGCGCGGTGGGTCGCTTCGCCCTCGAGATCAGCCGGTCGGGTGAGGGAGTGGAAGTACGGAGCGCTGTCACCACGTGCGAGCGACTGTGCGATCAGCACGTCGATGGCGATGCCGTTCTCGGCGTGCATCATGATGAGCGCGCCGTTGTCGGATGCCTTCTGCATGGCGCGAAGGATCTGCCCGTCGTCGGAGTAGAACACCCCGGGGTAGGCCATGAACATCTTGAACGACGTAACGCCCTCGTGGTGCACAAGTTCATCCATGGCCTTCAGCGAGTCTTCGTCGACGCCGCCGATGATCTGGTGGAACGCGTAGTCGATGGAGCACTGGCCGGCGGCTTCTTCGTGGCGGGCAGCCATGACATCAAGCACGTTGCCGCCGGTGGTCTGGCTGGCGAAGTCGATGATGGTGGTGGTGCCACCCCAAGCTGCTGCCCGCGTGCCGGACTCGAAGTCGTCCGATGACATGGTGCCGCCGAACGGCAGTGACATATGGGTGTGGGCGTCGACGCCGCCCGGGATGACGTATTTGCCCTTGGCATCGATGGTGCGAGCAGCGGTGATGCCGAGCGCGGCGACCTGACCGGGAGCGAAGATGGCGGCGATCGTTTCACCGTCAACCAACACGTCGGCCGGCTCCGCTCCCGTTGGGCTGACCACGGTGCCATTGATGATGAGGGTTCGAGCCATAGCAATCAGTCCTTGGTCAGGTCGCCGTAGGCATCGGGGCGACGGTCTCGGTAGAACGCCCAACGATCACGCACCGTCTTGATGAGGTCCATGTCGAGGTCACGCACAATCAACTCGGGCTTGTAGGGGTCTCCCACCTCGCCAACAAACTTGCCTTCCGGATCAACGAAGTACGACGTGCCATAAAAGTCGTCGTCACCCAAGGGCTCGATGCCGACCCGATTGATGGCCCCGATGTAGTACTCGTTCGCCACGGCGGACGCCGGCTGTTCCAGCTTCCACAGATAGCTGGACAGGCCGCGAGATGTGGCCGACGGGTTGAACACGATTTCGGCCCCGTTCACACCGAGCGCCCGCCAGCCTTCGGGGAAGTGGCGGTCGTAGCAGATATATACGCCGACCTTGCCGACCGCGGTTTCGAAGACCGGGTAGCCACCGTCGCCCGGGCGAAAATAGAACTTCTCCCAGAACCCGTTCGTGTGCGGAATGTGCTGCTTGCGGTACTTGCCGAGGTAGGTGCCGTCGGCGTCTATGACCGCAGCAGTGTTGTAGTAGAGCCCCTCGCGCACGACTTCGTACATCGGCAGCACAAGCACAATGCCGGCCTCACGCGCAATCGAACAGAAGCGTTGCGTGGTAGGTCCGTCGGGGATCTGCTCGGTGTAGTCGTAGTACTCCTTCTCCTGTACCTGGCAGAAGTAGGGCCCGTAGAACAGTTCCTGAAAACACATCACCTGCGCGCCTTGGGCCTTGGCGTCGTGGACGGCCTGCTCGTGCTTGTCAATCATGGATGCTTTGTCGCCCGACCAGTCGGTCTGCAACAGCGCTGCTCGAACCGTTCTTGCCATTCGTGCCCCATTTCAGTCAGTCCGGGCAAGGCTCGCTTTCCCGTTCGGAATGATATTTACACATTGTAAAGGGCCGTGACGTCTGGGGCTCAATCGCCGTTGTCGTCAGCCGCACCGCAGCGTTTCCATTTTGAGAAGGGTCAGTTTGCTGCGCTGCTCGTGGCCGACGGGCGAGCCGACCGGGCCAACAGGGGTAGCAGTCCCGCCTTCCGGAGGACCACAAAGGGAATGAGCGTGCCGGTATACGCAATGAAGTTGTAGACGAAGTGCAACTGGGTGTCGGTCACATCGAGCGCTGCGTCGCCGATGCCCGGGCAGGGGCAGCCGCCATTGCGGATCACATTGCGGATGATCACTCCGTGCTCGACGCCGTGCCAGGTCTCCAAGCCGAGGCCGAGCAGCAAGTACCCGATGAAGGTCGCGGTCGACAGCACATCGTCGAAGTGGAGGCCGAGAATGCCCACGAACAACACCATCAACGTCAACAGGTACGACACGTTGAATACAAGATGGAGCCACTCCTCGGTGCCGTCGAACTTGAAGACGTAACCGAGCAAGCCCAGAGCATCGTCGTCCGGTATCCCGAAGGCGTACACCTGGATGAGCTGCACGATGTGCTCGAACATGTGCACGCCCTGCACGACCACGACTCCCCAATAGAGACGTCGGAACCCTGTCGACCTTCCGAAGCGCCGGGCCGGCGAGAGGTCGCCGGCCCGGAGAGTCGTCGTTACCATTGCGTCACAACGGGTCGCACCGGCCGCCACCATCGGGGAAGGCGAACGGGTCACCATGGACCCAGACCGGTTCGATCCCCGCCGCGGTGAACACAGCTCGGAAGCCCGCTACATACGCAGCCGGTCCGCTACCCGACAGGTTGAAGTGGTCAATAAAGCCGCTGTTGTGCGCAGTCAAGTGACTGGCGTAGTGCCATTTGTATGTGTTGCCGAGGTTGTCGGTAGCGCTTCCCCAACCCTGGGCTTCATCGCCACCCGACTTGAAAAAGATGTCGACGAACCTCCCCGTCCCTGTGACGGTGATGCCAGTGGGGAGCTGGTTACAGTTGCTCCAACTGACCGTCCATGAGACGGTTGTTTCCACCACGATGTTGCCGTTGCCGCCGCCAGCAGCCGAGGCGGAATTCGCTCCACCCAATCCGATGGTGACACTCAAAAGTGCCCCCACTACAAGCCTTTTCAACATAACTACCCTCCCAAGCAATCGGAAAAGCCCGACCCGCCGTTCGGATCCGGCACTTCTATAGGCGTCCCGCAGGAGGAAAATCTGTCGCGCCCGCTGCAAACTTTTGGCGGAGAGCTCGACGGGCGCGAGCCAACTGTGACTCAACGCTCGAAACAGAGCGGCTTTGTGAAAGTGCCAGGTCACTAACGCTCCAGCCGTCGATGTAATGGAGCCGCAGCACCTCCCGATAATGCTCGGGGAGGTCGCCGGTCCGGTCCGAACCAGAACCGGCATTGCCGGCCATTTGTGCATCGCAACAAGCCCGTTCCACAAACTTGGCGACCCGCGCCCGTTCACGGTCACGCGTCCGCCAAAGGTCCATCGTGCGGTGGCGAGCAATGCCGATCAGCCACGATCGCGGGTCGTTCGGAGCATCGGCATGGGAGCGCAACCAGCACAGCGCAGTCACGAAAGTTTCGCCGGTCACGTCGTCGGCCGCGGCCCAATCCTGCGTGCGTGCGAACGCATAGCGCCACACGTCAGTCGCAAAGAGCCGATACATATCGGCCATCAGACGCGCAGGGTCGTCGTCTTTGGAAATACCCGGCTGCCCGCTAGCCAGCATTCTGGAAAATTAGACACAAACACCGTGCGCCGCAAGGCCCACTCGGCCGAGTCCGGGAGAAGGCTTCGCCCTCCCGTTGGGACGGAAAGTTCCACGTCCGCGAGCGCCGTGACGTCTGGGACTCAATCAGTCACGCAGGCGCCGGTTGAGAGCGAGCGAGTCTGGCTGGCCGCTTCGGTAAGGAGGGGCGTGACCTCGCTGGCTGCCAACGCGTAACCGATGTTGTCGTCAGAGACTGATCGGGCAAACACGACGCCGGCAACCTCCCCCGACGCGAGCACGAAGGGCCCACCAGAGTTACCCGGCCGAACTCGCGCTTGGAGTTCGTAGACGGTGCGGGTCACCAGCCCTTGACCGTAGATGTCCCTTCCGACGGCTGGCAGGGTGGTGCGGACCGCAGCTGGGCCCGACGTGAAAGGGCCTCCGCCCGGGTACCCGAGCACGGCGCCGGTCGCGGCCCGCTCGGCATCAGCGTTGGTGAAGGCCAGCGGTTCGCCGGCGAGGCCCGACACCCGCAGTACCGCGATGTCGGACTTGGGGTGAAAGCCCACCACGATGGCTGCATGGCGACCCGCAGCATCGAGCACGCTGGGGGAACGCACACCCGCCACGACGTGCGCGTTGGTGACAACGAGGTCACTGCCTGCCACAAAGCCGGAACCATCGAGCACCCCGCCGCAACCGGCGCCTTCGATCTTCACTGTCGACGCCCGCACCCTGTTGGTGATGCTGGCCACCTCGGCCGAGTTCGGGTCAGCCACGGGCGCGCTGAAGCGAGGTTCGAGTCCGGCGAAGACCCGAGTAAAACCGGCGGGGTCGATGAGGCTGCTCAGTCGGGCCGTGATGGTCGGCACGGGGGGAAGCACGGCATCAAGCCGACCAACGATGGAGGACCGCTGGATGAGCTCACCGAGCCTTCCGAGCGAGGTTGACGCCATCGAGACCGCCAGCAGCCAGAAGGCAAACAGCGCGGTCGCCACCGCCACGACTACTCCCAGGGAGCGCTCGACACCGCCGAGTCGGCGCCGATGGAGAAACTGGGCGAAGCGTCGACCGGAGCGTCTCCCCAGAACCGAGAACAAGGTGGTGACGGCCAGCACCGTGACCAGAGTGACGGTGAGCTTGGCTGCCGCAGTGGACACCAGCGTTGCGGTACGCGGCGCGATCGTCGCGCCAGCGAAGAGACCGAAGACGGTACCGATGCCGACGCCCAGTTGTGTTGCGACACCGGTTGCCCACCCCCACATCGCCGCCGCGAGCAGGCCGATGACAATGAACAGATCGAGCTGATTCAACGACCTACCGCCGGGCGACCCATAGCGCGCATGCTACGGCCGGTCGACCGCAATCTCGGGTCAGCTCAGTCCTTGGCGAAGGCTCGCTTCAATTCGGTGACGAGTTCGGGCGTGAGCTGGGTGCCGACTCGATCGACCAGCAGCGTCATCTCATAGCTGATCAACCCGAGGTCGGAGCGCTTATCGCACACCACACCGAAGGCGGAGCCGTCGCTAATAGCGGCGACAAGCAGGAATGCCGTACCCATTTCGATGATGACCCGCTGCAGGAGTCCCTTCTTCAGGAGCCCCGTTGCGCCGTCGGCCAGGCTGCGCATGCCGGTCACGATGGCAGCGACTCGTTCTGCGGTCAGAAGGTCAAACTTGGCGGTAGCCATCAAAATACCGTCCGACGAAACGATGACTCCCTGCTCGACTCCGGGCGTCTTTTGCAGGAAGTTCGCGATCAGCCAGTTGAAGTTGCTGGCGGCGGCGGAGGGGGCAGGCTTCGTAGGTGCAGTGTTGGTAACGCTCACCGCGTCCTATCGGCTGGATCACCGCGACATTGAACCGAACGGGTGATGAATTCTGGACCTTGTGTCTGGGATCTCAGACTGATCGGCAAGGAAAACACAAAATCTCGCAAAAGTGCTGAATCTTGGCGGCTGGGGGTCGATGAATAGGTAACTCATCCGTCGGCTGGTCGCTGGTCGACGTTCCCTGTGAAGAAGGTGGCATGCTCCGGCATCTGCGTATCCAATCGAAGCTGTTCTTGGTTCTCTTTGTTCCCGTCATCGTGCTTGGCCTGGTGGCCGCCCTGGTATTCAACTCGTTGAGTGCCATCAAGGTGACCGGCCCGACCTACAAGGAGATCATCCAGGAAAAGGATCTGGTCGCCGATATTCTGCCACCACCAGAGTTCGCCATTGAGGCCTACGCTGCGGTGCTGCAGTTGGTGTTGGAGACTCGCCAGGTTGCTGAAGGCACGGCCGTCGACGCGGACATCAGGCACCGCAACGAAGCTATCGCCCAGGTGGTGTCGAGCCAAGCCATCTTCGAAGCACGCTATCGGACGTGGACGCAGGAGCTCACCTCATCGGCCATGTCGCCATCCCGCGTCCTGCTCGACGAGGTCCATTCGACCGGTACTGCCTTCTTTGATGTTGTTAATGGCGAGCTACTCGACGCAATCAACGTCGGCAACTTCGAAAAGGCCGACGAAATCCGAGATTTGAAGCTTGTCTCCCTGTTCGAACGGCATCGTGCCGCAGTTACCAAACTGGTCGCTCTCAGCCAGAGCCGGCAGACCACCCTCGAGTCCTCCGCTACCGACTTGGTCAAGAGCCGTGAGCGAATCATCATCGGCACAATGGCTATGGCCGTGCTCCTCATCCTCTTGCTGGGCATGGTGGTCGCTCGTCTGATCAGCGCGCCGCTGAAGGCCATGACCAAGAAGGCCTCCGAAGTCGCTGAGTTCGGCCTACCGAACCACATTGCCGCTATCAACAACCTCGGTCCCGAAGATGAGATACCGGAGCTTGAGACCTTCCCGGTCGAATCGAAGGACGAAGTCGGCGAGCTGGCTATGGCGTTCAACGCCGTTCAGGCGTCGGCTGTCGGTATGGCATCGCAGCAGGTGCAGGCCGCCCGTAACTACGGTGAGAACCTCATCACCATCGGACGCCGCAATCAGAGCCTCGTGTTCCGAACCCTCGGTCTCATCTCCGAGCTGGAAAGCAACGAAAGGGACGCCGGCACGCTGGAGAACCTGTTCCGTCTCGACGCGTCTGACCACCCGCATGCGCCGCCAGGCTGAATCGTTGCTGGTGCTCGCCGGTGACAAGCCAATGAGCACCTCGAGCGCTCCGGTTGAGATCTCCGACGTCATTCGCGGCGCCCTCTCGGAGGTCGACGACTACCAGCGTGTCGATCACTCCGACATGGAAGACATCTCTGTCCGAGGCCGCTACGTGCACAGTGTCGTGCACCTCTTTGCTGAACTCATCGAGAACGCCATCACCTACTCGCCGCCGACATCGCGAGTCACGATGCTCGGCCGCATGACGCAGTACGGCTACCACATCGCCATCATCGACCGCGGTCTGGGGATGGGTGCCGAAGAACTGGCCGACACCAACTTCCGGTTGAACAACCCGCAGTCATTCGAGCTGGCACCGGTACGTGTGCTCGGTCACCACGTGGTGTCCAAGCTGGCAGAACGATTCAACATCACGGTCCAGATGCACGACAACATCCCGAACTCGGGCGTTACCGCGGGCATTCTGTTGCCGCACGAACTGTTGGCGCTGGATGAAGCTGATGAGCCCCGCCGCCAGCCCAAGGCCGTTGAACCGGTTGAGGAAGCACCCCCGGCGTTTGAGCCCGCCGCACCGGTCGGCCGCCGCGCCGCCCGGCGCAATGCCCAGGCTGCCGCTGAGCTTGCTTCGGCCGACACGGCCACGAACGCGGATCGTTTCGAGGTCACCGTTCCTCCGTACGATCATGCTGCGGATCAGTCACTCGCCCAATACCAGGTGGCCGACACGGCTGTTCGTGACGAGCTTCCTTGGGCGAGCGCACCCTCGTATGAGGCACCGCTGGCCGCGACAACGGCTGCCGACTACCGCTACGACAGCGCACCGACTGGTTATCAGCTGGACGAAGGCGTGAGTGGCTCGCCGTTTGGCACGCCGCACAGCACGTTCCAGTTCCCCGCGGCCGAGCCGGCTCAGGCGTTCGCCCCCTCCTACGAGCCGGCGCCGTCCTACGAAGCCGGACCGTCGTACGACATGCCACAGGTGTTCGAACCCGCGCCGGCCAGCGAGCCGACTCCGGCACCCGGCGGGCCCCAGGCCGGCCTTGCGGAGCCGTCTTCGGTCACCGACGTTCTGTCGCCCTGGGCCGTTCCAGCGGTCGACAACCGTATCGACGATCTTCCCAACCCGGCCGACGATCCGCTCTACATCTCCGACGACGAGCCTGAGGATGATGCGCCGATGACAAAGACCGGTTTCCGTAAGCGCGTCAAGGGAGCCCA
Organism: uncultured Acidimicrobiales bacterium; assembly: GCA_963791625.1. Lineage (GTDB taxonomy): Bacteria > Actinomycetota > Acidimicrobiia > Acidimicrobiales > Ilumatobacteraceae > JANMCE01. Next base: position 1,332,141 of record CAWBTA010000006.1, on the reverse strand, counting down.
GGCACCCGACACCGGCCCCACCGATGGCACACCGGCGCCCGAGCGAGATGCGGCGGCTCTGCGCTCGTCGCTTGCTGGCCTGCAGAGCGGTTTTGACCGAGCGAAGCGCAGCTGACGTCACCAATCATGTCGAACTATTCAGAGTCTCCTCCCGGCGGCGGGTTTACTATCCGCCCCTTTCTGAACCGTTCAACCTCCACGTCGCTGTCGGAAACCACAGCGGGAGGTGACACTGTTCGGGCGTATGTCATGACGGGCGGCCGCGCCAAGTCAAACGCGAAGCTGGACTTCCAGGCGATGCTGAGCATCGTTGCCGGTTCGCAGGACAAAGCCCGTCAACTCACCTTTGAGCGAGCCAAGGTCTATGAGTCCTGTCGCGCCGAAGCGCTCTCTGTCGCCGAGGTCGCGGTTCGCGTTGGTGTCCCCATCGGCGTCATTCAGATCCTTGCTGGCGATCTCATCGAGGAAGGCTTTCTGAAGCCGCATACCGCAGATCGCAACCTTCATTCTGACATCGCATTCTTGGAAAGGCTGTCCCATGGCATCCGTGCTCTCTGATCACGCGCCGAATCCTCAGGCCGAAAAACCCGGACTGATTCCGATCAAGTTGGTCATCGCTGGCGGATTCGCAGTCGGCAAGACAACGTTCGTTGGTTCCATTTCGGACATCACACCGCTCACCACCGAGGCCGCCATGACATCGGCGTCGGCAGGTGTGGACAACGTCGGCCAGGTCACTACCAAAACCACGACCACGGTTGCGATGGACTTCGGCAAGGTCGCGATCGATGACCGCATCGTTCTCTATCTGTTCGGCACGCCCGGACAGGATCGCTTCGGGTTCATGTGGGACGACCTGATTGCCGGCGCCCTTGGAGCCATCGTCCTCATCGACTCTCGGCGGCTCGACGACAGCTTCCCGGCACTCGACTACTTCGAGAGCCGAGAGGTTCCGTTCGTTGCTGCAGTCAACCTCTTCGGCGGGCAGCTCGCGCACGACCTGCGTGATATCCGGGAGACCCTCGATATCGCGCCTGACGTGCCTCTGGTTGGCACGGACGCCCGTTCTCGCGAGGCCGTCAAGGGAACGCTCGTCACGCTCGTCGATCACGTCCTGCAGCGCGCCTACGAGCGTGCCAGTCGCGGCGTGTGAGGCTGGCTCAGCTATTGCATTGACGACCCTTCATTCGGCCATTCCGTGGCCGATGGAAGAGTGCTGATTGCGGTTGACGCCTGAACGGAGGATGCGGGAGTGAAGCGAGCAACTGGGAACGACGTCGTGCCGACTCCTGTGTCCCCAACGGGTTCGATTCGACGAATCGACGAGCTGGCCACTACTGCGAGGGAACTGCTTTCGACGGCTCCGGAGGAGTCGGCTCGCCTCGCCCTTTCGATCATCGAATTAGGACGAACGGAAGGTGACCGACTGAGCACCGCCCAAGCGATGCTTCTGCTGAGCCAAGCTGCCCTGGCATCCGGCAGTAAGCCGTCGGAAGTGTACGCACCTGTGCGTGTCGCCATAGCCGAACTCGGCGACCTCGGCGATACCCGCAACGAAGCCGAAGCGCAACTGCTTCTGGCCAGACTGTTGTACGAAGAGTCAGCCTTGGAGGACGCCGCGGTGATGGCCCGCCGAGCGAAGCGCCTGGCCCGCTCGTGCAACGACAGCCATCTGGAAGCTCGCGCCGATCTTCGGATGGCATCCATCCTGGGGGAGTTCCCGGGGCCCGAACAATCGCTGATTGCCCGTCAGCATTTCGAACAGGCGGCCGAAGCTTTCCTTCAGATGGGCGACGAGCAGACCGCAGCGGTGGCATTGCTCAACTTGGCCATCAGCGCTCTCACCGCGAAAGAAAGTGCCGAAGCGTTCCAGCTCGCAGCTCGCGTGCTCGCTCTTCAGCCGGAACCACAGTTGCTTCCGAGTATTCACATGCTGCGCGCCATGGCTGCGGCCCGGTGCGGATGGGACGAGCTCGCCGCAGTCGAACTCGATGATGCTGAGTCTCTGCTCGGGTCGGCACCAGGCGCCCGGGTAACAGTGGAGTTGCAGTACGCCCGAGCGGTGGTCCTGCGCCATGCCGGCAATCTCGCCGATGCCGAGGCCGCACTCCTCGTTGCCATCGAAAAGGTGCACGGGCTTCGCGATCCGTACCGAACCGTGATGTATCTCGGCGAGCTCGCAGAGATCCGCACGGAGCGAGGCGATCTGGGCGGAGCGCTCGATGCGGCTCGTTCGCAGTACGACGCCCAGATGGGCGTGCTCGTCACCGACGGTGCCCGTCGTCTTCGCAGCGTTGAAGTGGCCGGTCGTTTTGAAGACGAACGTCAGCGAACCGAAGCGTTGGCCGCCAGCTACGCCGAGCTGCAAGGCAACGTGGCTGCTTCGCAGGCTCGGCTGAGCGCCGCCATTGAGGAATTGAAGCTGGAGCGTTCCCGTCGCTCGTTGGTGGAGCTTCGAAACACTGGCCGCCCAGGCATCGAACCACGCACCGGCCTTCCTGATCTCACCGCAATCGCCGGGAGTATCCGCGAACTTCTGGAGCGCTGCGCTCGTGTGGCCGTGGTGGTCATTACCATCGACGACGACCGGCTCGCCGCTCCGCTGCCCGATGATCGTCAACGCCTGATCCAGGAAGTGTCGGCGCGGGCCTCTGACTTCCTTGGCAAGATCGACGGAGCCATCGCCGGCTCACTTGGAAGCGAAGATCTCGTCGCCATCCTTCCGCTGGTGGACCAGGATCAGGACTACAAAGCCGTGCTCGCTCGCTTGCACGCGGTGCTGGTCAGCCCCGTCGATCTGATCGACCGTCGGGTGGGCGTGAACATTCAGTTCGGTGTTGCGCTGGCACCCGAGCACGGCAACCGCCCGAACGGCCTGCTGTCTCGCGCCCGTCTCGCCGCCCAGGCCGCCCGGCAGTCCCGCCCGCACGGCCCGGTCGTGGCGGTCTTCACCGCCGAGGTCGAAGAGCGGCAGAATCTGCGCAACTACGTGCATGAGAACCTGACCCAGGCCATCGAGAACAACGTGTTGACGGTGCACTACCAGCCGATCATCGACGCCCACGGAGTCACCAGCGCCGTAGAGGCGCTCGTTCGCTGGAACGACGCCACCCGCGGCCCGATTGGACCCGCCGATTTCATCGCGCTGGCTGAAGAGACCGGGCAAATCGTCGAGCTCGGCGGCTTCGTCATGAAGCAGGCGTGTTGCGACGCCGCTGGATGGGTTGCGCCGGTTGGCTCTCTGCTGCCCCCGGTAGCGGTCAACGTTTCGGCATCCCAACTGGTCGACGGCATTCTGACCGCACAGGTCGACGCCGCTCTCCTGCTCAGTGGTCTGTCACCCGATCGGCTGTCGATCGAACTGACCGAAACCGCTCTCGCCAACTCGCGTGACGCCATTCCCGTCTTGGTTGGTCTGCGCGAGCGGGGTATCACGATCAAGATCGACGACTTCGGAACCGGCTATTCCAGCTTCAGCTATCTCACCCGGTTCCCGGTTGATTGCGTGAAGATAGACAAGAGCTTCGTCGATCGCGTGGCTATTGGGGCCGACGACGCAGCGATCACGGCCTCCATCATCGCGATGGCCCACTCACTGCGTCTGTCCGTGGTTGCCGAGGGTGTCGAGTCCCAGGAACAGGCTGACCTCCTGCGGGCCCAGGGCTGCGATGGACTCCAGGGTTATCTGTTCGCCCGGCCGATGCAGGCGGACGCCTTCCGGAGCTGGCTGTCGACGCAGCATCTTGTCACCGTCGGCTAGGCCGAACGTCGCTGCTTCCTCGAATCGACCGGTCCGGGTCCAGTTTCGTCGGGTAACCTGAACGCAACATGGTCCCGCAGTCCGTTCCCAAGATCACCGCGTTGCGCTCGTGAGTTCGTTTCACGTCGAGTTTGCCGTACCCGGGAACCATTTGATGGTGGCGCTGCTCGGCCACCGCGACGGCCACCTCCGAGCCATCGAACAAGCCTTTCCAGACACCAAGATTGTCGTGCGCGGCAACGAGATAGTGATTGATGGCGTTGACGCAGACAGCGTCGGCGAGCTGTTCACTGAGCTGGTGCTTTTGCTTCAGCAAGGTCAGGGATTCGACGGCGCCGCGCTCGGACGTTCGATCAGCATGATCCGTGACGCCGAGCGCCCGAGTCTTGTGTTGGGTGACGAAGTGTTACGCGGTGCCAAAGGCCGTACCGTGCGCCCGAAGACCAGCGGACAGAAGAAGTACGTCGATGCCATCCGCACCAACGTCATCACGTTCGGACTCGGCCCGGCCGGTACGGGCAAGAGTTGGTTGGCGGTGGCCACCGCAGTGCAAGCGTTGCAAGCCAAGCAGGTGTCGCGCATCATTCTCACCCGGCCGGCAGTAGAGGCAGGCGAGCGGCTCGGGTTCCTTCCCGGTGACCTGATGGCCAAGGTCGATCCATATCTGCGTCCGCTCTACGACGCGTTGCACGACATGCTTGAAGCCGAAGGCGTGGCCAAGCTACAGGAGCAGGGCAAGATCGAGGTGGCACCGCTGGCGTTCATGCGCGGCCGCACCTTGAACAACAGTTTCATCATTCTCGATGAGGCGCAGAACACCACGCCCGAGCAGATGAAGATGTTCCTCACCCGCATTGGCTTCGGTTCCAAAGTGGTCGTCACCGGTGACGTTACCCAGGTGGATGTGGCGGGTGGTCGCAGTGGTCTGAATGGTCTTGAACGCACGCTCACCGGTGTCGAAAACCTGGCCTTCGTGCACCTGTCGGGGGCCGACGTGGTCCGTCACAAGATCGTGGCCGACATCGTGGCCGCGTACGAAAAGGTCGCCGAACATGCCTGACACCAACCGCCCGAGTCTGCCTGGCAATCGCAAGCTCGGAGGCGAGGGTGAGCCCGAGGTGTTCGTTGCCGACGAGCAGACGCTGCCCGTCGACCTTGCCCGCTGGTCGTCATTGGCCCAGCAGGTTCTCCACGCAGAAGGCATCCGCGGGAATACCGAGCTCAGCTTACTGTTCGTCGATGAGACCAGCATGGCTGAACTGAACCTTGAGTTCATGGGTGCCAACGGTCCGACCGACGTACTGGCCTTTCCCATCGACGCCGAGGGCGAACTGGCCTCCATGCCGGTACCCACCAGCCTCGGCCCCGACCGCTCTCCGATCGACCTCGACGACATTCCGATGCTGCTTGGTGATGTGGTGGTCTGTCCGGCCATTGCGAACCGCCAGGCGCCTACTCACGCCGGCACCGTTGACGACGAGATGGCGCTTCTCATTGTGCACGGCATCTTGCATGTCCTCGGTCACGATCATGCGGTGCTCGAAGAGAAGGCTGTTATGCGGGCCCGCGAAGTGGCATTGTTGGAGCAGTTGCACTGGCACGGGCCAGCGCCGATCACCTTTCGACAGGAACATCCCGAGGAATGAACGTGTTCGCCAATGTTCGCTCCGGCGATGTCTGGCTTCTGGTGACTATCGCGGCTCTGCTCGGTGTGGATGGGTTCTTGTCCGCAGCCGAATCGGCGCTGGGTCGCACCAGCTTGCCCAAGGCGGCTGCCCTGGCCAGCAACCGCGAGGCTGCTGGTAGAGCTCTGGTTCGGCTGGCCGAAGAGCCACATCGTTACATCAATCTCTTGCTGCTGCTGTCCACCATCGTGCGGGTTGGTGCTGTCTTCCTGGTGGCCGTGGTGTCGGTTCGCTCCCTTCCGCGTTGGGGCCAGGCGCTGGCGTATATCGGTACGGTCGGGCTGGTCTTTGTGCTGGCGGAGGTCCTGCCGAAGACGTGGGCCACGGTTGATTCCGATCGGGTTGCTCTGGCAACGGCCCGTCCGGTTCTTGCGCTTTCGCGTCTCACGCCGCTGCAGCCCTTGGCCCGTGGTTTGATCGGCCTGGCCAACATCATTGTGCCGGGCAAGGGACTGCAGCGCGGCCCGTTCGTCTCCGAGCAGGAGCTCCTTGGCATCGTCGGCGCGGCCGTTGATGATGATGTCATCGAGCACGAAGAACGCGAACTGATCGCGTCGGTGCTCGAGTTCGGCGACACCGTTGCGCGCGAGGTGATGGTGCCGAGGCCTGACATGGTTGTGGTGGAGCAGGACGTCACCGTCAGCGCGTCGCTCGACCTGGCCATCGAACACGGCTACTCACGCCTGCCGGTTGTTGGCGAGACCACCGACGACGTGCTTGGCATTGCCTATGCCAAAGACATGATGCGGGCCGAACGTTCCGGTCGCGGCAGCGACCACGTGTCCACCCTGTCGCGCACCGCCCGCTTTGTGCCGGAGACCAAGCCGCTCACGCGTCTCATGCGCGAGATGCAGGCCGAGAAGTTCCACATGGTGATCCTCATCGATGAGTACGGCGGCGTCGCCGGCCTCGTCACCCTGGAGGACTGCCTGGAGGAACTCGTCGGCGACATCATGGACGAGTACGACAATGAGACCGACGATGTGCAGGAGCTTGAATCGGGTCACCTGCTGATGGACGGCGGCACCTCGATCGACGATGTGAACGAGCAACTCGGTACCGAGATTCCGAACGAGGACTGGGACACCGTCGGCGGGTTCGTGTTCTCATCGCTTGGTCATGTGCCTGCTGAGGGTGAAGAGTTGCACTACGACGGTCACGTGTTTCGTGCCATCCGCATGGATGGTCGTCGCGTCAGTCAGGTGTTGGTCACGCGTCCCGTGCTGACCGATCACGAACAGATGGGTGCATCATGAAATCCGGATTCGTCAGCGTCGTCGGACGCCCCAACGTGGGGAAGTCGACCCTCGTCAATCAGATCTGCGGACTGAAGGTCTCCATCGTTTCCGACAAACCGCAGACCACCCGCGTGAATGTGCGCGGCGTGATGAACCGGCCGGGTCCGCAACTGGTATTCGTCGATACCCCTGGTCTCCACAAGCCCGTCACGGCGCTGGGGGAGCGGCTGAACGCATCGGCATCAGAGGCGTTGAGCGGCGTTGATGTCGTGTGCTTTGTGCTCGATGCCACCAAGCCGTTTGGCAAGGGTGACAAGTGGGTGTCCACTCGGGTGCCGAAGGATGTTGTCATTGTCGTGAACAAGACCGACATCGCTTCGCCTGAGGCAGTGCTGGCCCAGCTCACCGCCGCCAGTTCGATCGACGCTTCGGCCTTCTTCCCGATCTCGGCCGCCACCGGCGAAGGAGTCGACGTGCTGCTCGACCACCTCGTCGGCCGGATGCAGGAAGGCCCGCAATTCTTTCCCGACGACATGCTGACCGATCAGCCCGAAGCCGTACGTGTCGCCGAACTCGTGCGCGAGCAGCTGCTCGCCCTTACCGAGCAGGAGCTGCCGTACTCCATTGCCACCCGGGTGTCCGAGTGGGAATGGCCCCGGGTCCGCTGCGAAATCCTGGTAGAGCGAGACAGCCAAAAGGGCATGGTGATCGGGAAGAAGGGTGCCCTGCTCAAAGCCGTTGGCATTGCGGTGCGTCAACAGATGCCGCCGGGGGCGTTCCTCGAACTGTTCGTCAAGGTCGATAAGAACTGGCAGCATCGGCCCGACCGCGTGGAGCGACTGCTCGGCGTGGACGGCGACTAAATGTTACGGTTTGTCATCATTTCGTAACACAACCCGCGGTTGCTCCGCACTCGAGCCCGTCACGCTTTCCCTGTTCACAACCAGGGAGGGCATCAATGACGAGCTTTGCTTTGGAAATCCACGGCTCCGGTCCATCAGTTCGTCTCGAGCCAGTCGGAACGATCGATCTCGCCGGGGCGAAGGTGCTTCTGGAAGCCGTGAGCGCAATGCGGGCCATTGCCCACGCAGCCTTCGTTGAAATCTGCCTCGACCGTGTCGTAGGCCTCACGAAATCGGCGTGGCGGCTGTTGGCCGGAGGCAACTACCCGCCGCCCAGCTTGCGGCCGTACCGACCGCTTGAGTTACTTCACGACACGATCGAGGTAGTCGGCTTGTCCGACCACGGTCATCAACCCCGGTATCGGCGGGCACTTCGATCACTTCTCCGTCGATCGAGAACTGCACCGCCGATATGCCACGCAAACGTGTCAATGTCCAGGTGAGCTGGGCGATGAGCAGCACCTTTTCACGTATCTGCCAGTTGGCGGTAGGCCGGGTTCAGCGAGACGTTCGTGACCTTGTTGACCTCCACCTTCTGCACCATGCCTGGCCGATACCAGGGTCTTCAGCCCCGGCTCCGGCTTGGCCAGATCGGCGGTTACCTCCAGGGGCAGTATCGGCACCGGTCGTCGCCGGGGCACCTGCTTCAGCTTGCCTTCGGCGCTGTGATGAAGTAGAGGAAGACATCCTCGGAAGGCACAGTCGTCGGCGGCAACGTGGTCGGCGGCAAGGTCGTAGGTGACCGTTGTTGAAGCCGGTCCGGGGGAGCGACCGTGGTGGTCGTGGTGGGTGTTTCTCTGAAGGCGACGTCAACCTCCTTGCTGGCGATGGGCTGGAAGCCTTTGCTGTCGCTGGTAGTTGTTGTTCCGCAACCCGCGAACGCGAGCAATGCAACGCATGATAGCGAATCGGCGCATCTATTCCTCCTCTGCGGGAAGCTCGATAACGAATCGGGCACCGGCACCGTTGGGTCGGTCCTCCACCCACACTCGTCCGCCCTGAAGATGAATGTGCTCGTGCACCAATGCCAGCCCCAGTCCGGTTCCGGCGCGGTGTCGAGCCGTCGCGCCACGTGCGAACCTCTCGAAAATCCGATCACGTTCAGCCTCGGCCACGCCAGGCCCGGCATCTTCAACTCCCATGTGAATGACGTGACCACGTTGCTGCTGGCTCCCGACAGGGTGATCTGCACCGGTCCGCCCGGCGTGGTTCTCGGCATTGCCCAGCAGATTGGCGAGCGCCCGTTCAAGACGTCGCCGATCGACCGACGACGGGTTGCTGCTGCCATGTGGACTTCGGTGATGACCGGCACGTGCGCATAGCCGTAACGGCTGGCGACACGACTGACGAACTGATCGAGCAGTACCGGTTCGGTGTGCAGGTCGGCAGCGCCGGCGTCGAGCCGGGAAATCTCCAAAAGGTCGAGCACCATCTGATGGAATCGCTTGGTCTGGCCGACCAGCAGTTCCAGCGCCTGACGGGAGCGCTCGGGGAGATCGGCCTTTCGGGCGTCGAGCATTTCGATCGAGCCGATCAACGTCTGCAGAGGCGTACGAATTCGTGGCTCACATCGGAAGCAAATCGTGCTTCACGCTGGATGCGCTCCTGGACAGCGTCGGCCATGTCGTTGAACGAGGTGGCAAGTCGCTGCAGTTCAGGGTCGGATTCGTTCTTCAGTCGGGTGTCGAGGCTGCCCGAAGCCAAGCGGCTCGCAGCGTCCGAGACACGGGCGAGCGGGCGAAGCACTCGTCGGACTTGTCCACAAGCCGATTGCCGCTGCGACCAACGTCGCGATCGGTGGCGCCAGCTGCCAACGATCCGCCCAGCGTGCTCAGCGTGGTCTTGAGACCGGCCAGTCGAACCCCTGTACGTAGGTGCCGAGTAATCTTGCACCTCGTCGGCGGGGGCATGGTGTCTTAATAGCGACGAGCAGGTAGTCGCGTCTTGTCGAGCGTGACGCTCGCCTTTCCCGACTGTCCCGGTCGATCGGTTCGTGATGATCGGCCACAGCTTTTCGAGTGTCCTGCACTGGTTTGTAGAGCCCCGAGTAGTCGTACAGCTGATCTCGGCTGACGACAGCCACAAATCCATCCTCCGAGTTCGCCAACGTGGTCTGGCGCAGCGTTTCGGCTGGTCCACGTTGGGTGGTCGCAAGGCATCCCGGGCAGTGCGGGCCTTCGGCGCCGCAACCGTGATTCGGCTGGCATCGAAGTCTCGCTGCAGGTTTCGCTGGGCCAGGTAGAACGAGATGAGCGCGAGGCCGACGGAAACCAACAAACCGAGGAGCGAGAAGCCCACCGTGATGCGGGCACGGAGGCCGAGAGCCCATGGCCTACGACGGGGAGGGGCTGTGCTCACCGTGACATCATCCCGCAGAATGGGGGAGAGTGTAAGCGTTTCCACGAGTTGGTGAGGCGCCAGGGGGAGGAGGCACCTCACCAAGCAGCGTGGACCCATGCAGATTGTGGCTCGGTAATGTGACGACAAGACGCAAGAATTGTTCGTTTCGTGTAACAAAGGCGGGTAGATGTTTCGAGGAAAGAAGGACGACCGGTGAACCGGCTGCTGTTTATTGAAGATGACGACGATATTCGCCTCGTGCTGCGCCTTGCGTTGGAGGATGAGGGCTATGTCGTGACCGAAGCGCGGGACGGCAGAAGTGGCTTGGCGGCCTTCGAACGAGAAGAGCCCGACCTGGTGCTGCTTGACCTTCGGCTGCCCGATATTCAGGGCTTCGAGGTCTGCCGCACGCTGCGGGCCAAGAGCATTGTGCCCATCATGATTGTGACGGCCCAGACCGATACCTACGACCTCGTCGTCGGTCTTGAAGCGGGCGCTGATGACTACGTCACCAAGCCGGTCATCCCCAAGGAGTTGGCTGCCCGCATCCGGGCGCTGCTCCGTCGGGTGCAACTCCACGGCACCACGATGCCGAAAGCCGTGGCCATGGGCGACCTCGAGCTCCGTCGCGAGCAGGGCGTCGTGTTGAAGCGTGGCGAAGAGTTGCCGCTCACCAAGACCGAGTTCCTGCTGCTGTGCGAATTCGCAGACCACCCTGGCATCGTGCTCTCCCGCGACCAACTGCTTGAGCGCGTCTGGGGCTATGAATACCTCGGCGACAGCCGCCTGGTCGACGCCCACATCCGCCGCCTTCGCGTCAAGGTGGAAGACCAACCCGATGACCCGAAACTGATCCAAACCGTGCGAGGCATCGGCTACAAACTCACGGTTTGACTGCCGCAAGGTGGCGGAGGAAGGCTTCGGCATCCGCGCGGTGGCGGGTGCGTTTCATCGGAGGCAACGCCTTCACAACGTCCCATCGGTAGTTGGCCTTGTTGAGGCGTGGGTCGAAGATGGCGACGACACCCTGGTCGTGCACGCTGCGGATGAGCCGTCCGGCGGCTTGGGCCAGCATGGTGGTGGCTCGGGGAAGGTCGACCAGGCGGAACGCGTCGGCGCCGGCGGCCTCGCGTCGAGCGTCCAGCAGCGGGTCATCGGGTCGGGGAAACGGCAGTCGGTCAATGGTGACCAGACTGAGCGTTTCGCCGGGAATGTCGATGCCCTGGAACAGCCCGGCCGTCGCGAACAGGCAGATAGACGGATCGGACTTGAACTCGGCAATCAACGCGGGCTTGGGGAGATCCCGCTGACCGAGCAGCTTGAACGGCAGGCGCGGCCGTAACGCTTCGAGCGCGGCGTCCATGGCCTTCCAGCTCGTGAACAGCGCCAGCGTGCGCCCACCGGCCGCGGTGATGAGCGCTTCCAGTTCATCGTGTACCGCTTTGCCGAACGCCGGCTGGCGAGGGTCGGGCAGGTGCGTGGCGCAGTAGAGCAGTCCGTTGTTGGCGTAGTCGAAGGGGCTGTCGACTGCTAACTCGTCGGTCTTCTCAACAGGCAACCCGACGCGGCTGACCAGACCAAGCGGAATCGTCGCACTCGTCAAAATCGCGGTGCGTACTGTCCACACGCCTTCGTGCAGCACAGGGCCGACATCGATGGGAGCCAGCGCAAGCTGGGCTCGGTCGGCGGGACCTTCCACCCATGCCACCATCCCGGTTGCGTAGGTGAGTGCGGTGTCGATGTCGTTGATGACACCGAGCACGGCGCGTTGCGCTCGGAGCTTTCGTTGGGCCACGTCGCCGATGTCGCTGTCGATGGCCCGCAGTTCGCCCTGGGCTTTGTCGACGCGCCCGCGGATGGTCATCAGCCCATCGACGATGCCGGGTGGCAAGGGGCGGGGGAGTCGCTTGTCGACGAACGGCAGGAGTGACTGCGTGAGCAACGTGGCCGCGCCGGCCAACTCGGAGACGAGGGCGTCGTCGGCCAGCACCAGTCGTACCAGTCGGGCGAGGTTGAGGAAGCGACCCGGGCCGAGCGAGGCGCCACTGGTGTCGGTGATGGTGTCTTCCAGCTGGTGGGCTTCGTCGAACACGACGACCTCGTGCTCGGGCAGCACCACTCCACCCGATGCCAGGTGGGTTCCGTATAGGTGGGTGTTCACGACGAGTACATCGGCGACGGCGGCACGCTTGCGGGCCATCTCGGCCAGACACGGGTCACCCATCGGGCACTTCTGCGCACCGGGGCATTCCTCAGCAGTCGTGCTGACCAGCTGCCATGCTCGGGGTGACGGCGCCCAATCGAGCTCGGTCGGATCGCCCGATTGGGTCACGCCCGACCACTCGATCAGCTTGCGAACTTCGGCCTTGATCTGTGGGCTCACATCGTCCAGTTCAAGCTGCCCGTCGGCTCCTGACTGCGCCTCTCGCAGTCGTTGCAGACACAGGTAGTTGCTGCGGCCTTTCAGTACGGCCCAGTCGAACGGGTGTGTCATGTGCTTCTGTACGAAGGGTAGATCCTTGGTTGCCAGTTGGTCCTGCAGCGCCTTGGTGGCCGTGGCGATCACGACCCGTTTGCCGGATTCGATGATGGGCACCAGGTAGGCCAACGACTTGCCGGTACCCGTTCCGGCCTCGACCACGAGGTGTCGTCCGGCGGTGATGGCGTCGGCAATGGCGACGGCCATTTTCTCCTGGCCTGGTCGTGCTTCACCACCACCGGCCAGCTCGGTGACAAGACGGCTGAGTTCGGAAACCGTCTGGTCGGCGAGGGATGGCACGACCAACCATCGTAGAACCCTGCAGCCCCAGCGACCCGGACCCGTCGCGCAAGGAACCGCTGCGCAACCGGCGCGGGCGGTAACGTAAGGGTGATGGGCCTGTTGGATGGAATCGACCAGTCGCGTATCCCAGCCCATATCGGCTGTGTCATGGATGGAAATGGTCGTTGGGCGCAGCAGCGAGGTCTCAAGCGCACCGAAGGCCATGCGGCCGGCGAAGAAGCGCTGTTCGACGCGGTGCAGGGCGCGCTTGAACTCGGCGTGTCCTGGCTCACCGTCTATGCGTTTTCCACCGAGAACTGGCGCCGTCCGGTGGACGAAGTGCGCTTCCTCATGCGCTTCAACGAAGACATTCTCCTTCGCCGCCGGGACGAGTTGAACAAGCAGGGCGTGCGCATCCGCTTCGCCGGTCGCCGTGACTGGCGGGTGCCGCGCCGCCTGTTGAAGCGGCAGGACGAGGCGATTGAGCTTACGAAAGACAACCGCACGCTCACCTTGACCTTCGCGTTCAACTACGGCGGTCGGGCCGAGATTGTCGACGCCGTGAAGGCCATGGTGGCCGAGGGCATCACCGCCGATCAGGTGGATGAAAAGGCGATCCGCAAGCACCTCTATCACTCGGATATGCCCGACCCCGATGTGGTTGTACGCACATCGGGCGAGTACCGCATCTCCAACTTCTTGCTGTGGGAACTGGCCTATTCCGAACTGATCTTTACCGACGTGCTGTGGCCCGACTTCCGCAAGGAACATCTGGCCGATGCCGTGCGCGAGTTTCAGCGGCGCGACCGTCGGTTCGGCGGCGTCGACACGTGACCCTGTACCGCGACTCGGGCGTGGTGTTGCGTACCTACAAGTTGCGCGAGTCCGACCGCATTGTCGTGTTGATGACCGAACAGCACGGCAAGGTCCGTGCGGTGGCCCGTGGCGTGCGCAAAGGGTCGAGCAAGTTCGGCGGCCGGCTCGAGCCGTTGTCACACATCGCGTTGCTGTTGAACGAAGGTCGCGAACTCGACTCGGTCAGCCAGGTGGAATCCATCGACGCCTTCCGGGCGGTGCGGGAGGACTACGACCGCATGTCCAGTGGTATCGCCATGCTCGAAGCGGTCGACCAGATCGCGCAGGAGCGCGAGCCCAACCCCAAGCTCTACCAGATGCTGGTTGGCGCCTTGCGCACGCTGGCTGCTCGACCGGCGCCGCTGCTGGTGCCGTCGTTCTACTGGAAGGTACTGGCTGCGGCGGGGGTGCATCCGCAGCTCGAGCTGTGCGTGTCGTGTGACGAGCCCGAAGGCCTCGTGTCGTTCGATCTCTTTGACGGTGGCGTGCAGTGTCGGGCGTGCCGTCGCGGTGTGCCGATCTCATCCGGCGCACTCGGTTTGATGCGCCGCATTCTCGGAGGCGACATGATGAGCGCCCTCAACGAGCCATACTCGGCGGCCGTGCACGAGGTGGAAATCCTGGCCACGAAGGCCTTCGAACATCACGTCGAACGTCGGCTTCGAGTGGTTCATACGCTCGGCGGTTCGTAGGAAAACCCCGGGCCAAACATGACGGGGCCGCTAAGGTTTGCGGCCTATGCCAGCAACCGAGCTCGACCAGATCGTCAATCTCTGCAAGCGACGAGGCTTCGTCTTCCCGTCGGCGGAGATCTACGGCGGTTTCCGCTCGACCTATGACTACGGCCCCCTCGGCGTGCTGCTGCTCCGCAATGTGAAAGAGGCCTGGTGGCGCTCGATGGTGCAGTTGCGCCACGACGTTGTCGGCATCGATGCGGCCATTCTCGGCCCGCCCCAGGTCTTCGAAGCGTCGGGCCACCTCGCCAACTTCAGTGACCCACTTGTTGACTGCACCAACTGCAAGAACCGCTACCGCCTCGACAAGCTCGACGACCCGAACACCTGCCCCAGCTGCGGCAAGACCGGAACCTTCACTGAGGCGCGCCAGTTCAACCTCATGTTCAAGACCCAGGCCGGTCCCGTGGAAGACTCTGCGGCCACCGCGTACCTGCGTCCCGAAACCGCGCAGGGTATGTTCACCAACTTCGCCAACGTGCTGCAGACCACTCGCAAGAAGCCGCCCTTCGGCATTGCCCAAATCGGCAAGAGCTTCCGCAACGAGATCACGCCGCAGAACTGGATCTTTCGCACCCGCGAGTTCGAGCAGATGGAGATGGAGTTCTTCGTGCCGCCGGCCGAAAGCGCCAAGTGGTACGACTACTGGTGCAAGACCCGGATGGACTGGTACCTCGAACTCGGCATCCCCGCCGACATGATCCGACTGCGCCCGCACGATGCCGACGAGCTGTCGCACTATTCGTCCGGTACGAGCGACGTCGAGTTCACCTTCCCGTGGGGCTGGGACGAATTGGAAGGCATCGCGCAGCGCACCGACTACGACCTCAAGCAGCACGCCGCGCATTCGGGCGAGAAGCTCGACTACTTCGATCAGACCACCAACGAGCGCTACCAGCCCTATGTCATCGAACCGGCCGCAGGCGCCACCCGCACGACCGCCGCGTTCCTGCTCGCCGCGTACGACGAGGTGGATGTGAAAGGCGAGATCCGCGTGGTGCTTCGCTTGCATCCGCGCCTTGCGCCGTACAAGATCGCCGTGCTGCCGCTGTCAAAGAAGGACACGCTCACGCCCGTGGCCGAAGAGGTGCTCGGCCTGCTTCAGCCGCACTACATGTGTGACTATGACGAGACCCAATCCATCGGCAAGCGCTACGCCCGTCAGGACGAAGTTGGCACGCCCCTGTGCGTCACGGTCGATTTCGACACCCTCGAAGACCGGGCCGTAACCGTGCGCGACCGAGACACCATGGAGCAGGTCCGCGTCCCCATCGAAGGCCTACTTGAAACGGTTCGGGCTCGCCTCGGCTTCTGAACGGAGAAGGTTCGAACCGTCAGTGGACGAGCGGCTCTCGGCGAGCGAGTAACATGGTCGCTAAGAGCCATCGCGTTCGATCAGGGGGAGTGTGCGTTGGACCATAACGTCACCAGTGTCGGCAAGGTAGCGGCGGTGTTTGTCGCCATAACCCTCGCCAGTTGCAGTAGCTCAAAGGCGGCCCCGAAGACCAATGTGCTGCCGGCGTCGGTCGTGCCGACCACGACGGTGGCCGTCGTGACATCGGCAACCACCGCGCCACCGGTCACCACTGCCGCGCCCACCACCACTGTAGCTATCGCCGTGCCGGCCGGCTACACGAAGGAACCCGACACCGGTGCGCTGTCGCAAGGGCACGCCGGTCCGCGGGTTGCCGCATTGCAGAAGCGGTTGGCCGCCTTGGGGAATGACCCGGGGCCGGTCGACGGAGCCTTTGGTCAAAAGACCGACAACGCTGTGCGTGCGTTTCAGAAGGCCAGTTCGCTGAAGGCTGATGGCATCGTCGGTCCGCAGACCCAGGCCGCGCTCGACGCTGCCTGTGTCACGGCGAAGTGCTGAACGTTTGCTAGCGGGGCGGCGGCAGGGTTTTCAGCACCGAACCAAAGTCCGGACGAACGCGCAGACTGTCGAGGCCGGAATCGCTCAACCGTGTTCGCTCCTCGGGGTCAATAAGGGCGGTACGCAGCCACGCCATGGCCTGATCCTGGTGGCCCAGAAGGGCCAGTTCGGTGGCTATTTGATGGGCCGTAAACGCGTCACGGTGTTGCTCGTAGACGCGAGCGCCGTACTGCACGGCGCGTTGGAGATAGCCGAGTCGGTGCAGCACATGGTGATACGTGCGGGCTCCGTGCAAGTTGTCGACCGGCACCGGATCACTCAGCAGGTCGACGAGGTACAGCAGCACGTTGTGTTGGGCGTTGTCGCTGAGCTGCCAGTAGCCGGTCGGGCGGGTGACGGAATCAAGAATGATCCGGCGGGCGTCACCCTCGTCACTCCTCGCTGCGGCGTTGGCGGCAAGAATCCACGGCGACGGCGTGGTGCCCGGGGGGAAGCTCGTGAGGTCGCCGGTCTGCCATGCCCGCTCCTCGCCACTCAATACGGCTTGCACGGGGTCACTCCCGACCGAGCGGCTCGTCTGCTGCTTTCCCGCCTGCATCGCCGCCAGGTTCATCAGTGTCAGCATGATGCCGGGCAAGATGAAGAACGACCCGCCGCTTTCACTCTGCAGCAAGCCGTACAGCGCAATGCAGATCGACAATGCCAGGCTCACCATTTGAAAGACACGGCGACCGTTCTTCGGGTTCAGTTTCTCGAAACCGAGCGACACGATGTTTCCGCCGTCGAGGGGCAGAATCGGGATGAGGTTGGCCAGGCCGAGAATGGGACCGAACCAAAGAACGATGCCGCGATTGCCCAGCCGCATCGAATCGAATGACGTGAGATTGGCGCCCATGACCAAGAGCGCGGCGAACCCAGTCACGATCTCGGTCAATGGGCCTGCAGCGCTCACAATGGCCAGCCTGGCTTTGGTGATGTCGGCCGGTGGGCGAAACATGGCGTAGCCGACGAGGAAGTCGAGCGAGATGGCAACGTCGGTGCAGCCGAAGTGCCGGGCCGCGACCGCGTGGCCGAGCTCATGAACGAGCATAAAGCCGGTGTAGGCCGCGACGGAGAACAGGAATCGGCTCCAGCGGAACTCCCCGCCGGCACTCAACAGGAAGACAGCGACGAAGAGGAACCCCGGGCGGATGCTGATCGGGAAGCCGAGAAGACGAAATCCGGCGCTGCGTGGTGGGGAGCCGAGTGCCATGGAAGGCCCAGCCTAGGGCGGTACTGGGTCGGAAGCGCCGTCGCGAACTAACATCGCTCCCCGTGTCCTACGTCTACGCCTTCGATCATAAGCACCGTCGCCCACCAATGGAGTACAAAGATCTCCTCGGTGGCAAGGGAGCCAACCTCGCTGAGATGACCAGCGTGTTGAAGCTCCCCGTACCCGGCGGCTTCACCATCTCAACCGACGCCTGTCGTGACTACATGAAGGGTGGCTGGCCGAAGAGCCTTGACGGCGAAATCGCCACCCAGGTCGCCAAGCTGGAAAAGCAGATGGGCCGCAAGCTGGGCGACGCCGCCGACCCGCTCTTGGTCTCGGTGCGTTCCGGTGCAAAGTTCTCGATGCCGGGCATGATGGACACCGTCCTCAACCTCGGTCTGAACGACAAGAGCGTCAAGGGACTCGCGGCCTTGCAGGAGCCCCACTTCGCATACGACAGCTATCGCCGTTTCATTGCGATGTACGGCCGCATCGTGCTCGACGTCGACGGTGAGCATTTCGATCACCTGCTCGAAGCCGCTCGCCTTTCGGTCAACGGCAAGACCGACGCCGACATTCCCACCGATGCGCTGAAGAAGTTGTGCGATCAGTACAAGGCCATTGTGAAGGACAAGACCGGCAAGCCCTTCCCGCAGGACCCGATGAAGCAGCTCCGTGGCGCCGTCGAGGCCGTGTTCGCTTCGTGGAACGGTGCCCGTGCCATTGCGTATCGCGTGCGTGAGCGCATCAGCCACGACCTCGGTACGGCCGTGAACGTGCAGGCCATGGTGTTCGGCAACCGTGACGACAACTCCGGCACCGGTGTCGGCTTCACCCGCAATGCCGCCACCGGCGAGAACAAGCCGTACGGTGACTTCCTGGTGAACGCCCAAGGCGAAGACGTCGTCGCCGGCATCCGCAACACGCAAGATCTCGATGAGATGAAGCGTGTGTTTCCGCAGTGCCACAGCGAGTTGCTCGACATTTTCGATCGACTTGAGCGTCACTACACCGATATGTGCGACACCGAGTTCACCATTGAGCAAGGCAAGCTGTGGATGCTGCAGACCCGTGTCGGCAAGCGCACCGGCGCCGCCGCGCTCAAGATGGCTGTAGACATGACCAAGGGCAACGGCAAGCGCGGTGCCACCTGGAAGATCTCGAAGAACGAGGCGCTGCTGCGTATCGGTGAGGATTCCATCGATCAGGTGCTGCATCCGCAGTTCGAAGGCAAGGGCCAAGTGCTCGCCACCGGCCTCGCCGCGTCACCGGGTGCGGCCGTTGGCAAGGTCTATTTCACGGCCGATGATGCGCTTGACGCGTCCGATCGCGGTGAGAAAGTGATCCTGGTTCGGAACGAAACCAGCCCCGAAGACGTGCACGGCATGATGGTGGCCGAAGGTATCCTCACCGCCCGCGGTGGTCTGGTCAGCCATGCCGCCGTCGTGGCTCGTGGCTGGGGAACCCCCGCCATCGTTGGCGCCGAAAAGGTGAAGATCGACGGGAAGAAGTTCACCGTCGGTGCCGTGACGGTTCACGAAGGCGACATCATTTCCCTTGACGGCTCCTCGGGCGAAGTGGTGCTGGGCGCCATGGTCATGACCGCCGCCGAGCCGCCTGCCGAGTTTGAGATTCTGCTCGGCTGGGCCGACGTCATCCGCAAGGGCAAGATGGCCGTGCGAGCCAACGCCGACACCGGCGAAGACGCCACCAACGCCCGCAACTTCGGCGCTGAAGGCATCGGCTTGTGCCGCACCGAGCACATGTTCCTGGCCGAAGATCGTCTTCCCATCGTGCGCAAGATGATCCTGGCTGACTCACCCGAGGAAGAAACCGCGGCACTCGAAGCATTGCGTGTTGCGCAGAAGGCCGACTTCAAGGAGATCCTGCTGGCCATGGACGGCCTGCCGGTCACGGTGCGTCTGCTCGACCCGCCGCTCCATGAGTTCCTACCGCATGTCAGCGAGCTCAAAGTGAAGAAGGCTACTGAGGGTCTGAGCAAGGCCGAAGAGAAGCTGATGAAGGCCGCCGAGGATTGGGCCGAGGTGAACCCCATGCTCGGTACCCGCGGCGTGCGCCTCGGTGTAGTGAAGCCCGGTCTTTACGCCATGCAGGTCACGGCTCTCATGCAGGCCGCCGCCGAACTTCGGGCCGAGGGTCACAACCCCATCGTCGAAGTGATGATCCCGCTCACGGTCAACCGCGAAGAACTGGCGTTGGCCCGTGGTTGGGCGCAGTCGGCCATCGACGAGTCGTTGAAGGGCATGAAGAACAAGCCCGTCGTGTCGATCGGCACCATGATCGAAACGCCCCGCGCTGCACTGCGGGCCGATGAGATTGCCGAAGAAGCTGACTTCTTCTCCTTCGGTACCAACGACCTCACTCAGATGACGTTCGGCTTCAGCCGTGACGATGTCGAGAGCCGCATGATGCCTGCCTATCTCGAGCAGGGTCTGCTCAAGCGGAACCCGTTCGACACCATCGATCAGACCGGTGTCGGCGAGCTGGTGCGCATTGCGGCCAAGCGCGGGCGGGCCACCAAGAAGGGCCTCAAGCTCGGTGTCTGCGGCGAGCACGGTGGCGACCCCGAGTCGATCGCTCTGTTCTACGACGCCGGACTCAACTACGTGTCCTGCTCGCCGTTCCGTGTGCCCGTCGCCCGCTTGGCGGCCGCTCAGGCCATCATCGGCAAGGCAACCAGCACCACGAAGTGACTCCTGAAAGCCGCCCGGACGGTACCGGGCGGCTTAGGGTTATCCCATGCTTTCGGTCCTGCTCGCACCGCTACATTGGCGCGCCCAGGAAGGTGACCCCGCCGTGGTGTTCGCAAAATCGTTGAAGGACGAAATCAACCTGCACGTCACGGGTGTGACGTGGCTCGTCGTCGCAGGTGTGGTCGCGGCCTTGCTCCTCATCGACCTCCTGATCCTGAACCGTGACGTGCACCTCCCGACGTTCAAGCGGGCCCTGCTGCAGGTCGTCATGTGGGTTTCGATCGGGCTTGCCTTTGGTCTGTGGGTCATCCACCGCTATGGCGGGACTTCGGGCAGCCTCTGGTACACGGGCTACCTTGTCGAGCTGTCGCTCAGCGTTGACAACGTGTTCGTCTGGGCGCTGATCCTCAGCTACTTCGCCGTGCCGCGGCAGTATCAACACCGGGTGTTGTTCTGGGGCATCTTCGGGGCCATCGCGCTGCGAGCCATCTTTATCTTCGTCGGCGTTGCCCTGCTGAACGCGTTTGAACCGCTGCTGATCGTGTTTGGGCTGTTCCTCATCTTCACCGCGTGGAAGCTGATGACACAGGACGATGACGACGACATCGACCCCGACAAGAACCCGTTCCTGCGCTTGGTTCGCCGCGTTATCCCGAGCACCGACGACTTCCACGGGCAGAAGCTGTTCGTGCGCCTGAACCGCAAGCGTCTGGCCACACCGTTGTTCGCGGTGCTGGTTCTGGTGGAGACGACCGATGTGCTGTTTGCCGTCGATTCGGTTCCCGCTGCGCTCGGTGTGACCCGTGACCAGTTCCTCGTGCTCACGTCGAACGCGTTCGCCATCCTGGGGCTGCGGGCGTTGTATTTCCTGCTGGCCGACATGCACAACCGGTTTGAGTACCTTCAGAAGGGCTTGGCGATCATCCTGGCGTTCGTCGGGTTGAAGATGGTGACGGAGCAGTGGCTTCATCTCCCCACCTGGCTCAGCCTTGCCGTGATCGTTGCGCTGCTGGTCGGATCGGTTTTGTTGTCGATTCTTCGTCCGAGCGAACGGGAAGAATCCGCGGCCCGATAGCCTGTCGCGTATGGGGATTGTGGCCGAAGACATTGAGCGCGTGCGTGCCGCCGCCAATATCGTCGACATCATCCAAAGCTCGGTTGCGCTCAAACGAGTCGGCCGCAACTGGGTCGGCCTGTGCCCGTTTCACGCCGAGAAATCGGGCAGCTTCAACGTCAGCGAGCAGACCGGGCGCTACAAGTGTTTCGGGTGCCAGGCCGGCGGCGACGTCATCTCCTTCGTGCAGCAACGCGAGCAGTTCGACTTCGTCGGCGCAGTGGAATACCTGGCCGGCAAGACGGGCATCACGCTGCGTTACGACACCGGCGGCGAGCAAAAGGAACGGGGCCATCGCAAACGGCTGATCGAGGTCATGGAGGCCGCTGCCAGCTGGTATCACGAGCGACTCCTGAAGGCACCCGATGCCCGGGCAGCTCGGGAGTATCTCAAGGCGCGAGGGATCAACGGCGACATCGCCCGACAGTTCCAGATCGGCTGGGCTCCCGACGATTGGGATGTGCTCTCCAAACAGGTCGGCCAACCCGGTGATCTGCTTCGTGAAGTCGGCCTGGCGTTCCTCAACCGTCGTGAGCGCCTGCAGGACAGCTTCCGAGCCAGACTGCTCTTCCCGATCCGCAACGAAAACAACGAGATGGTGGCCTTCGGCGGCCGCATTCTGCCCGGTAGTACTGATCCGGCCAAGTACAAAAACTCCTCCGAGACCGCCATCTACGCCAAGTCGAAAACGCTGTACGGCCTGTCGCTGGCCAAGGCCGAGATCGTCGCCGCCAACCAGGTCATCGTGTGCGAGGGCTACACCGACGTCATTGGTTTCCATCGCGCCGGAGTGCCCCGCGCGGTCGCCACGTGCGGTACCGCCCTCACCGAGGACCACGTGCGCCTGCTCAAACGATTCGCCTCGCGGGTGGTGCTGGCGTTCGACGCAGACGCGGCCGGTCAGGGCGCGGCCGAACGGTTCTACGAGTGGGAGCGCAAGTACGACATCGCGGTGAGCGTTGTGCATCTTCCGTCGGGAATGGACCCGGGAGAGATGGCGCAGAAAGATCCGGCTGGTCTGAAGCTCGCGGTTGACAAGGCTGACACGTTTTTGGGGTTCCGCCTGCAGCGCGTGCTGAACGGCACGGCCCTTACGTCGCCCGAGATTCGAGCCAAGGTTGCCGAGCAAGCCATGGGGGTGTTGAACGAACACCCCGACGTGAACGTGCGCACGATCTACGCCGGCCAGGTTGCCGCCCACACCGGCTTGCCGGTGAACCAACTGGTGGCCCTCGCTGCCCGCAAGAGCCCGATGCCGCGCCTGCAGGCGGTTCGGCAGGAATCCAATCGTGAGACGGCAGAGGTCGTGGCGCTGGCATTGCTGGTGCAGCAATGGGAGGAGATGGCGCCCTGGCTGATCGAAGAGTTGTTTGCCGACGACATCTGTCTCTCCGCGTTTCGCACGCTGGCGGCGGCCGACGGTCAGATCAACCTTGCTCTTGATATGGCCGATGCCGAGGCCCGCGAGCTGATCGAGCACATTGCGGTGTTAGATGTAGAGGCCACACCTGACCTTGAGGCCCGCAACCTCATTTCGGCCGCGTCGCGTCGGAAGCTCGACCGTTTGGTGCGTTCGGGCGATATTCACGCGGCTTTGGAGGTCATTGAAGTGAAGCACCTCATGGAACGCCTGGAGGACGTACAACTCGGACCCGCGGCGGCCGACGAGTTGCTATCCTGGCTCGCTAGCGCCGACGAAGACGGGAAGTCGTGATGCCTGACGTACACAGCACCAACCCGCCACTGGCGAACATCGACAACGAGGAATGGGCCGAGCTGGTGGCCAAGGGGCGCGACGAAGGTGTCGTGGCCGCCGATGACGTGGCCCATGTGCTTCGCAACGTCGAATTGTCCGAAGATGTCATCCTGACCGTGGCCCAGAGCATCGAGGCACTCGGTGTCGGTGTGGACGACACGGTTGATGAGATCATTGAAGCCCCTCGAGTCGACGTTTCCGAGGGCGACGATGATGAATCGAAGCCCAAGAAGCGGCGTGCCCTGCGCCCCATGGCCTCCGACCGGCCCCCCGAGGCCGGTTCTTCCGACGCCGTGCGCATGTATCTGAAGGAAATCGGTCGCGTCAGTCTGCTCAGTGGGGACGACGAGCGCGAGCTGGCCATCCGCTACGAAAAGGGTGTGCTCGCTGCCGCAGAACTGGCCATGGCCGCTAAGGACGACCCCGAGCGCCGCCGACTCAAGCGGGAGATGGGCGACGGTGAGGTTGCCAAGGCACAGCTCATCCAGGCCAACCTGCGGCTTGTCGTGTCGATTGCCAAGCGGTACGTCGGTCGGGGCATGCAGTTCCTCGACCTCATCCAAGAGGGCAACCTCGGCCTGATGCGCGCCGTCGAGAAGTTCGACTACAGCAAGGGTTTCAAGTTCTCCACCTACGCCACGTGGTGGATCCGCCAGGCCATCACCCGCGCCATTGCCGACCAGGCCCGCACCATTCGTATCCCGGTCCACATGGTCGAGCACATGAACCGCGTGCTTCGGGTGCAGCGCCAGCTGGCCCAAGAGCTCGAGCGCGAGCCAACCATCGACGAGATTGCCGAGAAGGTTGCGCTCAGTCCTGATCGGGTGCGTGACATTCAGCGCATAGCGCAAGACCCACTCAGCCTCGACTCGCCCTTGGGGGAGGAGGATGACTCCAACCTGGGCGACTTCATTCCCGACCTCGCCGCCGATGCGCCCGCCGACGTCGCCACCCGCATGATGCTGGCCGCCGCGGTTGAAGAGGCGCTCGACGAACTGTCCGAACGCGAGAAAGAAGTCGTCCGGATGCGCTTCGGCCTGATCGACGGCCAGGCCCGCACCCTGGAAGAAGTCGGGAAGGAATTCGGCGTCACGCGGGAGCGCATCCGCCAGATTGAGGCGAAAACGCTCGCCAAACTCCGCCATCCCCAGCGCAGTCAGAAGCTCAAGGAATTTCTCGAAAACGAATAGCTTCGCCCGAAACGGCTCGGGCCGATATACTCAACACTTGCCATTCCGAGGTAGCTCAGCTGGCAGAGCAGCTGACTGTTAATCAGCGGGTCACAGGTTCGAGCCCTGTTCTCGGAGCAAATGAACGGCCCGCCTTCGGGCGGGCCGTTCGTGTTAGGGGCCAGTAGCTCAGTGGTTAGAGCGTGGGACTCATAATCCCTTGGTCGTGGGTTCGATACCCACCTGGCCCACCAGTTGTGACCTGGCCTTATGGACCAAACGGCGCTCGGATCGAATCGAGCTGATTCTGTCGGGCCCGTCGGTGATCGTGGCCACCGTGAAGCGGGTACCCACGAGCCTGTGAAACAGGGACTCAACTGCCAGTGAAACAGGTACTCATGAGGCTGTGAAACAGGGAGTGGAGACAGGTGGTCGGCAACTACGTTCCTCGACTTGTCGATCGTCTGCGCGCCCTTGGGCAGCTTGACTGACGGTCGTTAAACGACGGCGGTCGCGTGATCCGGTGCCAGGGCGAATCGAGTCGCCCAAATGATCACTGAATAGATGGCGAGCATCGAAACGAATCCGCCCACGGTCTGGATCGACCATCCAAACTTGTGCACGAGGTCGGATCCGACGAAAAGCACCGGACCAGCTGCGATCACCAAACATGCCACTCGTGCCGACTTGTGCCAGCCTCGGCGGGCGACGGCGAGTCCGATGCCGAAGACGGTCGGAAACATGATCGCACCAGCGGCAACGAACAACGGGAGCATGCACACGATCCCGATCGCTCGGACAACGATCAGCCTGCGGCGCCGCATCGCGTGACGACGGGCCAAAGCGACAGCTGATTGGGCAAGACCGAAGACGGTGAACCCAAGGGCGATGAACGCCGTTCCACTCCAAGTGAACTCGGGCTCGTCTGAGATCAGCCGCATCCAACCTCGAGCAACAGCGCCCAGAACGAAGCCCCCAAACACACCGACCGCGAGCACGGGCGCTGCACGCGGAGATGACACACTCGTTGGTTCTGTATAGGCAACCGTGTGGGTCATATCGGCTCCGTTCTCGGTGCCAGCGAAGGTTCGTTCAGTGTGGGTCGTCAGCGAGGGCCCGCACCCGGTGAGCGATAGCGGGAAGCATTCGGCGGGCGATAACGGGTGTGCTGTCGAGGAGGGAACTGAACTCACGATGGGTTGCGACGAGGAGTTTCATCGGAGTGGTGGCGGTGACGGTCGCAGTACGCGGTCCACCGTCGAGCAGTGATATCTCGCCTTGAAAATCGCCTGGGCCGACATCAGCTAGGTGAACGCCACCGCGATCAACCGAGGCTGAACCAGAGATGATCACAAAGAACTCCTGGCCGCGGGAGCCTTCGGTGGCCAGAACTTCGCCAGCGTCGACGCTTACCTCCGTCATCAATCGATGGATGGCCGCCCGGTCGTCGGCGGACACGTCTGCGAAGAGCGGGATGTGCCCAATCGGGTCCTCGTCAGAGATCTTGTGGCGCATGGTGTCTCGATTCATGTGACAACGTCAGGAAGTATCGGAGGAATGATTGTCCTGTTGCGACGAAAGCACAAGCCCAGATCGGCGGGGATAAAGCGCGAATGAGCACGCGTGGTTCATCTGGAGACTCTCGCCACAGCTGAGAGGTCACCCGACGACCTCATCCGTTGTCAGCGATCACTCAGGATGCAGGGACAAGTGCTTCGTCGGCGACGAGATGAGTGAGGGGGATCCACCGGTAGTGCTCGGTCATCCGGCGTGGCACATCGAACTTCCACCACCGTGAAATCCCTTTCGGGAGCGTCGAGAGAACGATCCCAGCAAACGCGTCATCACCTTCTCGGCGCAACGTGGCGCCGACGGCGTAGACGGGATCGACATCACCGATCTCTCCCGTTGCACCGATCCGCATCGCCGCCAGTCGGCCGAGCATCTCATCGAGGGTCGCCTGCGCCGATACGCGCACGCCATGGTCGTCCCACGCGCCAAACGGGTGATACTCGGGCACCAGCAGGTGGAAGGTGCAGTAGGGATCCTGCTCGCGGAGTTCATGGAGGTGATCGAGCAGTCGAGCACCACCCAGCGTCTTGTGGGCTACCACCAAGTATCGACGCATGTTCGTCTCCTTCCATGGCTACCGAACGCAGGTAGCCCATGAGAAACCACAACTGTCAATGCCCATGATACTCCCGAGCGCAACCCCCCATTTGGCCGGGCGGCGAGGCGGCTCAGCTCGACTTGGTCGGTATGAGTTTCTTGTAGGCGTCCATGAACTCAGCCTTCGGGCCGGGGACCACAACCGTATTGAGGATCTTGTCGGCGAACGTCTGACGCTTCGCGTCCCAGAGCGGGAAGAGGAAGCCGATGTAGCACGGCAGGGCGTCGATGACATGAACGAACTGGCGGGCGATGCCCATGCCGCCACCGATCTTGTTGCCAGTCTGCTCGTTGATCACCCGAATACCCATGATGGCCTTACCGGGTGACTGGCCCTCGCCCTCGAGATAGAGCGTGTAGAACGCTGCGCCAAGAGCGGCGAGCCAGGTAACGAGGAGCGCAAGACCTCCGAGAACGCCCGCGATTTTCCCGAGAATCGCTGCGATGATTCCGCCGACGATGTAGATGGCGATTCCCGGCAGGATATTCAGTACATAGGCAGCGAAGCGCTGACCCCAACTCGCGTAGGGCCCCGACGTCAATGCGGGTACACCAGGCTGCCCGGCGGGTGGCGGAATGTATCCGGGGGGTGGGCCCTGTGGGGGGCCGGGCGGTGGTGGTGGAACAGACGACATGTCGGTTTTTCTCCCTTGGTAGCGACGGTGCTTCGTTCGGCACACTACCGCCGGAGGCCATGGAGAGGGTGGGAACCCTGATTGGGGGTCGTCCCCCGGTCAGCGTGACTGCTGGCCGGGGTCGCCCTGCTTGCTGGGTCGCTCTATTTCGCGTAGTTGGATGCGCCCCACCAATCGATCACCACGACGGGTTCGGTACCCACGACCCACGCGTCGTGTCCCTGAGGGAGAGCGGTCACGTCGCCGGGCCTCGCCTCGAGTTCGGTTCCGTCGGCCATGCGAATGCCGAGCACGCCACTCGCGTGGAATTGAAAGTGTGGGGCCTCGCAGAGATCTGTTCCTGCGATGGGCTTCACGTGTTCTGACCAGCGCCAGCCCGGTTCAAGCGTGAGACGCCCGATGTCCGAGCCGCCGATCTTGACCAGGTCGACCTTGCCAAACGGGAAGGTGCGGGTCTCGTCCGGGGTGTCGAACCGGGCCTTTTCTGCGTCTGCCATGAGAATCTCCTTCGTGTGATTGGGGGATTCGTTCATCCCCACAACCAAGAATGGACGAGTGACCTTCCGCGGTGATTGCAGTCGATCAGGTGCAGCTGCAAACGTGGTGCAAACAAGGTTGGGCAAGGTGAGGGTCAATCCACGACCTAGGAGGCCGAACATGTCCAAGCCAACAACCGGTAACCCCGTCGATTCGTTTCTTCGTGCCGTCACGAACGCCGACGTCGCTTCGTGCGCCGCGTGGGCCGCTGACGTGACGCTCGATGCCACGGTACCCAACTGGCGCTTCACCCGTCAGGGAGTGGTGTCCGTACGGGACGAGTACAGCCGATGGTTTGCCCAACCGGGCGTTCTCGATGGGCTTCGGCGGTTGCCGTTCGCCGGAGGTGAAGTGGTGGAGTACACGGTCAGCTGGGAGGAGGACGGTGTTCCTCACGCAGGTCATCACGTGCACATCCTGAACATCGCGGACGGGTACATCGTCACCGATACGGTTATGTGTGGCGGCCGCTGGCCAGCGTCACTCCTCGCCCAGATGGAGGAAGCAGCCCATGTCTGAGACCGATGTCGCACACCCTGTTGCCAGGTGTGTTGCCGACCTCCTCAGAAGCGGCGCCAGACGTGAGCCGATGAGCCACACGGATTCGAAGTCAGGTGCCCAGTTCGAACGGGTCGAGATGGGCGGACAGAACTACGTCTTGAAGCACCTGGACCTCCGAGATGATTGGACCATGCGAGCCGTCGGGGATCTCGGTTGCGGAACGTTGCAGCTCTGGACTGCCGGACTGCTGGACCAGCTTCCGGCGTGCTTTCGTCAGCCGATCCTGGGCGTGGCATCGGACCCATCTGCGTGGCCTCCGGGACACGCCACGTCGATTCTGATGGAAGATGTCGCAGAGTTCCTCGTTCCACCCGGTGACGATCCCGTCTCGCTCCCGCAGCACCTCTCTTTCATCGACCACATGGCCGCCCTCCATGCCCAATTCTGGGAAGCGGGCTCGATCATCGACATTGTCCCGCCGGAGAACCGCCTTCTCGAACTTTCGCCCTGGCTCGCTCTCGCCGAGGCCGAACTCGGATCGAATCACCTCGTGCCCCGACTGGTCGGTGAAGGCTGGGAGCTCCTCGCCTCGGTGGCCCCACGCCTGGCTGAGATTGTCACGCCGCTGGCCTGGGATCCGTCACCGCTCGCGTGCGCCTTCGCATCAACGCCGACCACCTTGGTGCACGGCAATTGGAAGCTCGGAAACCTCGGAACCGACGATGTGGGCCGCACGGTACTGATCGATTGGGAGAATCCGGGTCGTGGGTCGGGTTGTGCCGAGCTGGCCTGGTACCTGGCTATCAACGCTGCTCGTCTTCCGTGCAGTCGTGAGGAAACGATCGATGCCTACCGAGACAGTCTTGAGGCCCGAGGGATCGCGACGGACGGGTGGTGGGATCGTCAGATCGCGCTCGGCTTGCTGGCCGGCATCGTGTGGTTCGGTTGGGAGAAGGCGTTCGGAGGTTGGGGCGAAGAGTTGGTCTGGTGGACCGAACGGGCCGAGGATGCGGTCGGCCACTTGCCATGAGCGTCGCCGATGCGGCGTTTCGCCGCGAGGTCGGGGCCGCCTATGCGACAGCTGCTTCGTCGTGGGCAGCCGGTGCGGGGTTCGTGTACGCCCGTTTGGCCGACGCACTGGTTGCTCGACTGCCGATAGTCGGCCACGGCTTGGTTCTCGATCTGTGTGCCGGCACGGGAGCGGCGACGGCACCACTGGTTCGGCGGGGTTGCGCGGTGATTGCGGTCGATCTGGTGCCAGACATGCTTCTCGTCGATGCCTCCGAGCGACCACCAGCGGTCGCGGCAGACGCGTTTGCGTTGCCGTTCCGGGATCGGTCATTGGCGGCAGTCGTGGTGGCGTGCGGACTGAACCATGCCCCGGACCCCGTTGCCTTTCTGGCCGAGTCACGGCGTGTCACGCGCGCAGAAGGCGTGGTGCTCGCGTCGACGTTCGCTGAAGGATGGAACCATCCGGTCAAGGTCGCGGTTGACCGTGCGCTTCAGCCGTTCGGGTTCCGAGCTCCCTCGTGGTACGACCGGTTCAAGCAGGAGGTAGAACCGGCGACGGCGAACGCAGAGTCACTGACATCAATTGCGAAGGCGGCGGGGTGGCGAGCGTCGAGCGTTGTGCATGAGCATATAGTTGTAAACGCAACCATTGATCAGGCAGTGGGATGGCGGTTGTCCATGGCCTCGCATGCTGGCTTTATGGCCCGACTATCGATGACCGACCAGCGACTGGCTGTGGCCGCAGCGGTCAGCGAGGTGACCGCTCGATGGCAACCACTTGTGGTGCCCCTGCTCATTCTGTCGGCGTCGGCCTGATGCGTGGCGGACGCTCACGGCAGGAGGGATGAGACCGCCCGGTGGAGCGCGGTATCCTCCGAATCGGCGGCTCGGGCCAGCGTCGCCACGCGGCTGCGGGCGAGCTCGCCCCAGGCTGCAACGCCAAGATCTCGTCCAACCTCCGCGGTGAGCCACCACGAGTCGATACCGACTGCGGAATCGAGAGCCTCAACATCTCGGCCGAGCCGGTCGAGATCAATCGTTTCACCCGAGCGAAAGTCACCTCGTGCCGCGACGAGTCGGGCCTCGGCCGCATAGCGTTCGACGCCGAGTGCCTCAGCAGCCAGCGCCACGTTCGACGCGCCGGATGCGGCCTCGGCGGGGTGACCGGTCAATAACGCCAACCTCGCGCGTCCGAGCCGAAGCCGGAGGTCGAGGCGCCATCCGAACGTCAGATTCGGGACGAAACACGCGCTGGCGGCGTCGAGGTGATGGCTGGCCTCGGATGCATCGTTGCGAAACAGCGCAGATGCAGCGAGGTCCAGATGAGCGGCAATCAAGGTCTCGGGGAACGTAATAGTGCCCAACTCGTCAATGGCTTGCTGGTTGGCTTCATCGGCGTGTTCCCATTGACCGAGCGCTCGCAGAATCCAGCCGCGGAAGTTACTGGCTCGACCAGCGAAGCGTGGCACTTGCCTCCGGGAGAGTTCGACCTCGTAGCGGTCGAGCGCGGCGAGGGCGTCGTTCGGGCGGCATTGAAGGGCGTACGCGTGAGCGGTGAACAGCAACGCGTGCAGCAGTTCGGTCGTTCGTTCACCTCCCGATTCCACTCGGGTGATGGCGCGGAGCAACTCAAGCGCATCGGCCGGGCGGCTTTGGTGGCTCCTCAGCACCCCGAGCCAGACTCGCGGTGCGGCTCGGGCCGAACCCTCGGCAGTGGAAGCTGCCTCGACAAGAAGGGGCTCGGCGCCAGCCAAGTCGCCGACTGCATGCCGAACTCGTCCGGCGACGGTCAGACACGAGGCCCGAACAGCCGGATCGTCGGCGAGGGCCGCTCCGTCATCGGCATAGGAGCGCGCTTCGTCGAAGCGGCGCGCGAAATAGGCGGCCCAGGCCCCAGCTTCGAGGCCGTGCGCACCGGCGCCGTGCGAGAGGGCGATCTGCACGTCGGCAAGCGCCTCGTCATAGAGACCGCGCATCGCCCGAGTACGGGAGCGCGCCAACCGTCGCCGAGGCGTGTCCGACCACCGGATTGCCTGGTCGAGGAGTTCCTCGGCTGCGGGCCGATCGAAACGAAGCGTCGCCAGCGCGGCGGCATCCTCAAGTGCGTCGGCCGCAAGCGCAGTGTTTCCTCCCAGCCGGGCGTGGTTCGCGACAATGAGCGGATCGGCCAACGGACGGCAGCGAAGGACGTTGGCAGCTTCGCGATGCAAGAGAGCGGCCCGGGTCGCTGCCGTCGCGGTGGCGAGCGCCTCGCGAACAACGGCGTGGTGGAAGACGAAGCCGTCGGCCCCATCGTCCAGAAGTCCTCGCTGTCGGGCCAGTTCGAGGTGCGCCGAAAGGTCGACAGGATTCGCATGAAGTACGACCCCCAGAAGTTCGAGATCGATCGTGGGGCCAAGCACCGCGGCGGCCTTGATGGTTGCTGTAGCGTCACCGAGCGTTGCTGCAACATCGGTGATGGCGTCCACCACTGAGGTCGGCAGCGGTTCGCCAGGGGCGACGGCCGCCAACCTCAGGAGGAAGAGTGGATTTCCGCGCGCCCGATCGTGGAGCTCTGCTCCGCGTTCTGCTCCGCACAGCGCCACGGTGTCGTGAAGTGAAAGTGGACCGAGACGCAAGGTGACATCGGGGTGGAGCAGCGGCCCGACGGCTACCCGTCGCGCGGCGACGACGAGCAGCCCTCGGCAACGTTTTGCCAGGAACGTGATCAACTCCGCTGTGGACACTCCCGCCCAATGAGCGTCGTCGATCGCCAACACGACGGGACCGGAGACGCTCATTCGGTTGATGACGACCTCGAAGGCCTGAAGCAGGCGAAGGTTGCTCTGTCCGGGATCAATCCACGTCTCCAAGTGGGGCTGCATCGACCTTCCCAGCAGCGGTCCCAACACGGCGTGCTCCCCGGCAAGCAGGGCGGCCGAGTCGATGGGAGACAGGCTGGACACGTACCCGCCGAGCGCATCCACGACGCTCTGCATCGGTAGACCACCGAACAAGGGCTCGCACACTCCGTAGAGCCAGGTGGCTCCGCGCTCGACGGCGTGCCTCCCGAAGGCCTGCAGAAGCGCAGATGTGCCGATACCTGGTTCGCCCTCGATGACGACCAGGCGGCCATGCCCCAGCCGAGCCCTTGCCAACTCATCCAGCATCCGAGCCATTTCGGCCTGACGACCAACAAGGACCGGAGCATCCTCCATCTCGTCCGCGGTGTTCGGAAGGGGTCGCCCATTCGCTACCGCCTCGTTCTGAAGCAACGCAAGGTAGACGGCCTCGGTCTCCTGCGACGGCTCCACCCCGAGTTCCTCGGCGAGGTGACTTCGCACCTGCGCGTACGCGGCGAGTCCGGCACCATTTGAGCCGCTGCCCTGATGCGCCAACATGAGCATGCGCAGCGCTTCTTCGTCATAGAGATCAGCCGCTATCGCAGCACTCGCGAACTCGATAGCGTCATCGAGCCGTCCGCACGCCAGGGCAGACGCGGCTGCGATGCGCCGAGTCCGTGCAACGCAACGATCTACCTCAGTTCGGCTGGCATCTGCCCAACTGGCATCGAGGTCTTCTGGCAACAGACCCACTCCGGCCAACGCCAGAGCGCCCCGAGCCGCGTCGACGGCATCACCATGGCGCCCATCAGCGTTCGCCTCCTTTGCCGTCAACGCAAGAACGTGGAACTGGTCGATGTCAAGCCAGTCCAGATGCATCCGGTAGCCGCCTTCTCCGAACAGGATGCGATCGCGCCCGATGATCGTGCGGAGTCTGCTGACAAGCACCGACAACTGATCGGCCGGATGAGACGGCAACGTGTCAGGCCAGCACGCGTCGACGAGTCGATCGACTGAAACGACGTGGTCGTGGTGGAGCGCCAGCATCTTCAATACCGTGCGCGCTTTGCGACTGGCGAGCAGCCGGGCAGACACCCCGTCAACGGTGAGGCCTCCGAGAAGACGGACGCGCAGCAGACGCGGTGGGGGCGCATCCTGCGGGCCGAGCGGCTCCGTCATGATGTACTCCTAGGTCACCCCGGGCACGGATGCAAGTCTTTGGCGAACCGGCTCGCGGCGGTCAGAAGAAGCGGCCGTATTCCTGGTGTTCCCAGTCGGTGACGGCGGCGGCCCAGCGGGCGCACTCGGCTCGTTTGATCTTCACGAAGCACGCAACCAGGTCCTCGCCGAGGGCTTCGACGAGCACCCGGTCCTGCTCAAGCGCATCGAGCGCGCTGGGCAGGTCGTGCGGCGCATGCCGATCGGTGTTCGGCGCGGCATCGCCGTCACCAACCTGCGGTGCCGGAAGTGTCGTTGATTGCTCGACACCGTCGGCCATCGCAGCCAACAGTGCGGCGAGCACGAGGTGCGGGCTGGCGGTGCCGTCGGCCATACGATGCTCGATACGGGTGGCGCGCCCGCGTTCACCGGGAACCCGCACGGTGGAGATGCGGTTGTCAACGCCCCAGTTCGCCCAGTAGCCCGACAGCATGCCGGGCATGAGGCGCTTGTAGCTGTTGACCGTGGGCGCGCCAATGGCGGTGAGGGCTTCGTGATGCGCCAGCAGCCCGGCGATTGCGTGGCCGCACACGGCCGACAGGCCGTGGGGCTCATCGGGCGCGTGGAACTGATTGGTGCCATCTGTGCCACCCATTGAGATATTCAGGTGCATGCCGTTGCCCACGAAATCAGCGAACGGACGAGCCATAAACGTCACACCCATGCCACGCTCCAACGCCACCTCGTGGGCAAGCTCGCGGAACAAGAAGGCGTCGTCGGCGGCATCCATCGCGGCGCGATAGCCCGTGGCGACCTCGACCTGACCTGGATGGAACTCACCGTTGTAACCATCGACGGCGATGCCGGCGCGACGACAGCGTTGGTAGATCTCCAGCGCCAACCCGGAGGGATCACATCCGGGCCCGGCTGCGTAGACACGATGCGACGGCACCGGTAGCGGTGCAAGGCGACTCTTGCCATCCGACGGTTCGGCCAGCACAAAGAATTCCATCTCAAAACCCGCAAGCGGTTCCAGGCCGCGCGCCCGCCAACCGTCGACCTGGCGGGACAATGCCCAGCGCGGATCGAGCGCGACAGGCTGATGGTTGTCGGTCCGCCAGAGATCGGTCAATGCGACGTCGATACCCGGTTCCCATCCGGGACGCCGCGTGCGCATATCGACGCGGCCTTCCATGTCGGGGTAGCCGACGTCGGCGCCGAAGCCGGGGGCCTCCACCATGTCGAGGTTCAGGCCCTGGGTCAGCACCGTGATGGCGTAGTGAGTCGGGTGGTCGAGTTTGGCCGAGTCGACGTACTTTCCGTGGGAATTGCCGTGCAGGTCGCTGAAGAGCACGCGGGTCGTGGCCAACGGTGTGTCAGTCATGTCCATCCCTTTCGCCATCCCTGTCGCCGGTCAGCTCAGCGACAAGCCGCCCATGATCTACGACCAGGCGATCATCGAGGTGGATGGTGCAGTTGCGCAGAGGCAGATCGAAGTGTCCTGCGGTGTATCGACCGGCTCGTTCGTTGGCACCGGTGGAGTAGAGGAAGTTGCCGGCGAAGGCGCGAGCTTCGGTGCCCCATAGCTCTCGCCGGTCGTACAGCGCTGCAGTTTCCCATCGGGCCGCCGGGTTCATACCCCAGCCAACGTGACTGGTGGCGTACGCCGCCCGATCACCGAACGCGGCGAGGTACGAGTCGAACAGCTGGGCATCCAACCCGCTGCCGTCGACCGCCACGATGTGGTCGTCGACGATGGTGAGTTGCACGGCAGATTCCATGTGACGGTTGAAGGTGAGGTTGATATCGCCGGGCGCCAACACAATCGAGCCCGACACACGGTGCGCCGCAGGAAAGGCCAGCACCAGACCGCCGGGCCAATGGGCGATGGAGCCCGGTCCGTCGGTCACGCCGGTGGATCCGGCGGTGAACGCTCCGGCCAACTGAACGACCAAGTCGGTACCGTAGGCGCTGGTGACACGCATGGTTGTGGCCTGCCGAAGCCAATCGTGACCGAGCTGCACGCGTCTCGGTAGGTCGTTGTCCCAACGAAGGCGATCGAACACATCGGGATGCTCGTTGGAGATCATCAACACCCGAGCCCCGCCATCGAGAATCTGCCCCAGTTCGGGCGCGTGCAACAGCCCTTCCACGGTGCAGTCGAGCACGAGGTCGCTCGTTGACAGCGCGGCTATGGCCGAGCGATTGCCGGCGAGCGCCTGCGACGCGCCGGTGGACCGGACGGGAACGACGTGCGGATTAGGGGGAGTAGGAACGACGACATCGAGCACA
This sequence comes from uncultured Acidimicrobiales bacterium, assembly GCA_963791625.1. Lineage (GTDB taxonomy): Bacteria > Actinomycetota > Acidimicrobiia > Acidimicrobiales > Ilumatobacteraceae > JANMCE01. The sequence continues at coordinate 1,296,863 of CAWBTA010000006.1, read as the reverse complement.
CGACCGCCGAGTGACTGGGCGGCCAGTCGAGCGGTCTCGACCAACGCAGGACGGCTCTGCGTTTCACTGAGCACGGTAACCACCTCACCGCTTTCCAGGCCGCAGCGAGCGAAGTGAGCGGCGAAGGTTTCGATCCAGCGCCATTCGGTCACAGCTGCTCCGCCTTGGCGAAGTGAGCGATGAGGGCATCGTTGACTCCGACCGGGTCTTCGGCGTTGATCAGATGGCCGGCCGTGGGGAGCACGACGCAGCGAGCGCCGGTGATGCCCGCCACCAGCGCCTCGGCATAGGCAGGCGGTGTCTCGCTGTCGAACGCGCCGACGAGGCAGATCGTCGGTGCCGAGATCTGTCCGAGCAACGGCCTCGAGTCGTGGGTGACAAGGCAGTCGATGCTGCGCCGCAGTGCAGCGCCCGAGACCTCCGCCATGGCCAGCCGCTGGCCCGCCAAGGCCTCCGCCGTGATGTTCGGCCCGGCGATGGCGCGCAGCACCACGTCGGAGAATTCGATCGGCTCCAGCCCAGCGTCGAGCGGCGCCAGGCGTGCGGCGCGCCAGTCTGCCGCCGAGGTGCCATCAAGTCCGAACGTTGGGCTGGTGGCCAGAAGCGCTAACGATCGCAGTCGCTCCGGGTACCACGCAGCGACGTACTGAGCGATCATGCCGCCGAACGATACGCCGACGAGATGCACCTGCTCGACATCGAGCTCGTCCAGCAGTCCGACGACGGCACCGGCAAGGTCGGCAAAACCCACCGACGCGCACGGAAGCGGCGCAGCATGTCCGTAGCCGGGTAGGTCCCACGCCACACAACGATAGGAGCGCGACAACTCGGCGAGCTGTGGTTCCCACGAGAGCCGACTGCCACCGAGGCCGTGCAGGAAGACAGCAGTTCTTGCTTGCGGGTCGCCAGATTCGCGCCAGGAATACCCATTGGCGACCGTGTCGCGAACCTTCCCCATCTGACGTATCGTAACCGCAGCCGTTGTTTGTCAACGACGCTGACAAACTCCGACACATCAGGAATCATCGCACTATGACAGCCACTGCCGACGTGAGAACCCGGGCCGACATGGTCGAGATGGTCCGCTCTCTCGGGCCGGTGCTCATTGAGCGAGCCGTGCGATACGACCGCGAGGCCAGCTTCCCGTTCGAGAACTTCGCCGACTTCCGTCGACTCGGTCTGCTTGGCGTGTGTGTGCCTCGCGAGCACGGCGGGCTGGGTGCGAGCTATGCCGACTACGTGCGGGTGAGTGAGGAAATCGGTCGGTACTGCGGTGCCACCGCGCTGACGTTCAACATGCACAACGCGACCATGCTGTGGTGCGGTCAGGTCGCTGATCTCCTTCATCTCAGTATGGATCAGCGTGTCGCCCACGAAGCCATCCGCACTCGCATGTTCCAGGGTGTCATCGACAACGGTGACATCCACAGCCAGCCGTTCTCCGAGGGTCTGAACCCAGGCGCCACCACCGGCGTTGCGACGCGCGCGGTGCCGACCGAGGGCGGGTGGCTGGTGACGGGACGGAAGATCTTTGCGTCACTGTCGGGGGCGGCCACCTTTTACAACGTCACCTGCGAAGTGGAGGGTGAGGATGTCATCCGGCTCCTTGGCGTACCCGCTGAGGCGGAGGGCGTGTCCATCATCGATGACTGGGATCCGCTCGGTATGCGGGGCACCGTGTCTCGGACGCTTCTGATGAAAGACGTCTTCGTTCCGGCGAAGAACGAGTGGATGCCGACCGGCAGTTACAACCAGGCTGCTGATCGCTACCCATGGCTATTCCTGTCGCTGTGTCCGGCGTACCTCGGGGTCACCGGTTCGGTGCTCGATGTCACCCGTGCCTACCTTCGCGGCGAGCTTCCCGGTCAGGCAACGGGTGCCCGGAGGGATCATCCGGTCAAGCAGATGGGTTGGGCCGAAATGCAGTTGCGCCACGAACAGTCGCGGGCACTGCTTTACCGTGCGATCGATGAGGCCACCCTTGATCCGACTGAGGAGCAGATGGTCACCGGTTGGTGTGCAGCCGCCACAGTGATGGAGAACGCGGCGTGGGTCGCGTCGACGGCCATCCGGGTATGCGGCGGTCAGGCGATGTTGAAACACCTCCCGCTCGAACGTCTTTATCGGGATGCTCGACTCGGCTCCACCATGCTGCCGTGGAGTGCCGAGGTCTGCTTGGAACGACTCGGCCGCGCTCGGCTCTACTCGTGACGGCCCGCAACTATCGCAACTCGAAGCCCTCGTAGCCGGCGGCGGCGATCGCTTCGGCGCGTTGCATGTAGCCCGGATGACCAGGCAGCGGCATGAACACGCGCGGTTTGCCCGGAACATTGGCACCGAGATACCACGAGTTGCAGGAGGGGAACAACGTCATGTCGGCAACGGTGTTGACGTGCGCAACCCAACGCTCCTGGGCGGCTTCTGTCGCTTCAATGCGGGTCTGGCCGTGGGCCATCATGGAACGCAGACAGTCGGTGATCCACTCGACATGGAACTCGATGGACGCGACCATGTTGCTCAGCACCGATGGGCTACCGGGGCCGGTGATGATGAAAAAGTTGGGCAGGCCGTGCACACCGAGGCCAAGGAACGTACGAGGTCCGGCCTCCCATGCCTCGGCCAGAGACGTTGTTGCGCCTTGGATGTTCATCTTGAGCAGACTGCCCGTCATGGCATCAAAGCCGGTCGCGTACACGATGCAATCGAGCGGGTACTCGGCGCCTCCGGCTCGGATGCCGGTCGGTGTCACCATTTCGAGCGGATCAGAACGCAGGTCAACCAGCGTGACGTTCTCACGGTTGTATGTCTCGTAGTAGCCGGTCCCGAGGCAAAGCCGCTTGCAACCAATGACGTGCGTTGGGGTGAGCTTGGCGGCCAGATCATGGTCGGTCACGATCTCTCTGATCTTGCCGCGCACGAATTCGGCCGCGGTGTCGTTGGCGTCCTTGTTCAACAGCAGGTCGTTGAAGCCATGAAGCAGGATGAGACCACCCTTGTCCCAACGATCCTGGTACTCCCGTTCACGTTCGGCGTCGCTCACGGAAAAGGCCGAGCGGTCGCCGCGGGTGGTTCGTGATCCGTACGCGCCACTCATCTGCTGGTTGCCTTCGCGTAGCTCGGCGTAGTGCGCCTTGACGTCGTTCAGCTCTTCGAGCGGGAGTGCCTCGTTGCGGGCTGGTGCTGCGTACGTTGGCGTTCGCTGGAATACCGTCAGATGGGAAGCCTGCTCGGCGATCAACGGAATGGACTGGACTGCCGATGAGCCCGTGCCGATGACGCCCACCCGCAGACCGGTGAAGTCGACGCCATCATGGGGCCACTGTCCGGTGTGATAGGTCGCCCCCATGAAACTGTCCCGCCCCGGGAGGCTGGGCATGTTCGCGCTCGACAAACAGCCGACCGCAGTGATCAAGAACCGGCACGTGGTCTCGTTGCCGTCGTCCGTTGTCACCGTCCAGAGAGAAGCTGCGTCGTCGAATCGGGCGCCGGTCACTCGGGTGGAGAACTGGATGTCTCGGCGCAGGTTGAACCGATCGGCGACGTGCTGGAGGTAGGAGAGTATTTCGGGTTGGCCAGCGAAGCGCTCCGACCACACCCATTCCTGTTGGAGATCATCATCGAAGGAGTAGCTGTACTCAACGCTTTCGATGTCGCAGCGAGCGCCCGGGTAGCGGTTCCAGTACCAGGTGCCGCCGACGTCATCGGCAGCCTCGAACAGCTGCGCCGTCAGCCCAAGTTGCCGTACCCGGTGAAGCATGAACAGCCCCGAGAAGCCGGCACCCACAATCACAACATCAACCACAACATCCCCTCACTGTCCTTCGCCCCAGTGTCTCATACTGAGAGGATTGCGACCCTGAGCTGAGCCCGCGGAAAGATCTTGACAACCGAGCGATGGCGTTCGCTACGTAGCGACTACCGATGCGGTCGAAGCGGTTAAGCCGCACGATGGATGTACCTTCAAACGAAAGGCTCAACCATGAACAACCGCTTGATCTCTCGATCAATCATCTCCGCAACTCTGGTCGTCACCATTGCGTCCGGCTGCGGCACTGCCGCCAAGAGCAAGGCTGATGATGCCCTCAAGAAGGCGGGCGTCGAGGTGGCAGGCAAGGGCAAGATGCCTACCGACTTCCCGAAAGATGTGCCCACGCCAGCGCTGCCGCTAGAAACCGCCGTGGGCGCCCTCGGCACCTTCACACTTCGGTACACGAGCATCGACGCCAAGAACGACGCCGTCGCCTATCAGAAGGTGATGGAAAAGGCCGGCTACATGCTGACTGGCGAGGTTGACGGCCTTGAAGGTGGCTCGCACAACTATACGGTCACGGCCCTAAAGGGCTCGGTCCACATCGAGGCAAGCGCGTTCACTACGGAGGCGCCGGGTGGTGGCAAGTACCTCGCCGTCATCGTTACGCCCGCATAGGCCGTGAGTACTCGCTGGATCGCTCTCTCCGCAACGTCGCTCCTTATCCTGGTCGCTGTCGGCTCGGCGTGCGGTCAACGCGCGAAATCGCCCACGCAAGCGACGACCGCGCCAGCAGGGACCACCCCCACGACAACCGGGCCTACCACGACGAAACCCGAGTTTCATGAGGTCTCCGAAGTGGCCGCGCTCCCTGCGGACTTCCCGGCGAAGGAAATCCCAACTCCGACGCAAAAGCTCGTCTACACCTCGGGCGAGTACGGCGGCTTGCTGCTCCGGTACGTCAGCACTGATGCGAAGGCCGACGCCCTGGCCTATCGCTCGGTGCTGGCGGCCGCTGGCTACAGTGTTACGAGCGACAACCCCAACGTCGAGGGACCAACGCTCGCTTTCACGTTTCTGGCTCGAAACGCGACGCATCATCTCGACATCAACGCGATACACGCCGCAACTGGCAGCCAGTACCTCGACGTGATCGTTGACAAGCCGTAGCGAGAAGGCCGGCTGACGATCATGTCGTCAGCCGGCCTTCGTTGCGCTCGGCCACGCTTGGCCTCGGCTATGGGCTACAGGTAGTAGCCCGAGACATCGAGGATGAAGTGGGTGCTGCCCTGGCCACAAATCACGCTGACCTGTCGGGTCACGTTGATCGGCACGATGATCGAGTTTGCGATCGATGACTCGGGGTTGGTCCAGTTGATCGCCGACGCCGAGATCGTGTTGTTCCCGCCCTCATTCACCGCCAGATAGCCGCCGCCACCAGTTCCGGTCACCGTCAGGTTCACCGAGATAGCCGTCGCCCCGACTGGCACCACGTTGGCCGTCGTGACTGCTCCTGTGTTGAGGTCGCGCTTGTCGGCAACCGACACCAACCGGTTCGTCCCCTGGCTCAGTGCTCCCGGCGCCGGAGCAGCCGATCGCGAGTCGTATACGCGTGACGGCGAGATCGCGTGAAAGGCGCCGGCCACGCTCGGGCCGGTGATCTTGCGCCAGGTTCCCGGTACGCCGGCGACGACACACATCCACAGGTCCCCGCTGACGTTGTCGATTTCACCGACGAGATGGTCATCGACACGCTGTAGCGGTGGTGTCTTCCCGAGACCGGACAGAAAGAGGTTCGCCTTTCCGGTGAACTGCGAGATCAACGAGTAGTTGCCGCCTGTCGACCGGAACCCGAAGGTGCCGGGACCGTCTCCGGAAGCGGCCAACACGCCGCCTCCTACGCCGTTGGCGATCATCGCCACGCCGTTGCTTCTCGCGTCGATGGCAAGCGTGGTGTCGCTCGGCGACCCGGTTGCGTCAACCTTGAGCATCGCGGTGGAGCCCGAAAAACTGGGTCCGACGGTCGTGTTTATGGCGCCGCCGTAGGAAATTTGAGTCTGTTGCGTCGCGTGGTTGATATGCCCGGTGACCAGCGCTTCGTCCGTCGTCGCGGCCGCCGGTCGTGCGAAAGCGAGGCTGCTGACAACGGTCCCGGCCGCCGCTGCGCCTGCCAATTTGAGCATGCCTCGCCGGGATGACTGCGGGCTGTGCTCAACCTGGGTCGTCCGAGTCGGTTGATCCGTCTGCTCCTCGAGCAATCGGGTCAGCTGCACCACTTTCACCTCGAGGTCGCCGTACCGCGCGACCTTCGCTTCGAGTTCGGCAATCCTGTCGTCGCTGTTCATTATTCTCCTCATGATTGGTTTGTGAATTGGATGCGGTTGGTTCGCTCATCACAACACCGGTCGGTCAGCCATTACATCGGTAGTGACTACGCAACCGGCGGCCGTCCATCCTTCGGAGACTGGTAGTGGAGGTCGCATGCTCAGAGCGCGTCGATGATGCGTTTGCGTGCGGTCGCGTACTCGGCGTCGGTCATCAAGCCGCGCTGCTTGAGGGCTTCGAGGTTCGAGAGGCGTGCCGCCGGATCGTCGTGGTCGGACGGAGCGGCGGGCGCCGGAGCCATTGCCGAACCACCGACAAAGGTGGCGCTCCCCGATGCTCTCGCCTGCGCGGCGAACGCACGGATTTGCTCCATCCCTGCGTCGCCTCCGAGTAGCGCTGCGATGTCACGCCGACCCGTCAGTGTGGCGAGTGGGTCGGTCGAGTTCGGTTCGGTGCCGTCGACCTTTGCGGCGAATCTTGCGTCGGCAGCCGCCTTGCGCGCCTTGCTGCTGATACGAGGGTCGTCCTGGTCGAACTTCACCTTGTCACCCTTTATCAGCACACTCACGGTGCTACCGGTGTGCGGCGGCGCGAAGTCGATACAGATGTTCGGCTCTTGGATGACGGTCCGGATCGCCGGTCCATCGGCCGGTCGCACATCGGCGAGGTACTCGTGGATGGTGACCATGCCGCTGCCGGTGGTGCGTTTGTTGTGCACCGCCACGATGGTTGCTTCGCCCTTCTGCCAGCCGTGCCCGAACATCAACGTTTCTCCTGCTCTGACGCGTTGGCGTCGCTCCATTCCCCGGTGAATAGGGACTGGTGACCAACGTAAGGAGACGGCTGCGATAGCGAATCCGTAGTGACTACGTATTTTCGGGGCAGAACGACAGTTTGATCCCTTCGGCCCATGGATCTGTGGAGGTGGGGCCGCTTCCGCTACCCCTGGGTGAGCGTGATGAATAGGCGTTGTAGCGCTGCTTCCGCGTCTTCACCGCTTCGGATCGGCCAGGCATGGGTGTGGCCGTTCACCATGTGAATGTCGAAACGGGCGGCGTTGGTCAGCATGGGGGCCGGAACGATCGAAACGATGTGATCGGTATTGATGAGGACGCTTCCATCAACTCGAACGAGATTCGCTGTTGTCATAGGTACTCCAAGGTAAAAGCCCCTAGGTCCGAGCGCATCCGTATCCGCTACCTAGTCGGATCGAAGCGCGGCCTTTAATCCGGAGCGACTCGTCACGCCTAGCTTCACGTAGACGTTGCCAAGGTGGCTCTCGACGGTACGAGTGGACAGAAACAGGCGCTCGGCGATCGCTTTGTTGGCAACGCCGTCGGCCGCAAGATAGGCGATTTCGCGTTCGCGGCCGGACAACGGCGCGATTGTCGGGGTTCGAAAGGTTGTTACTCGCGGCGGGGTGTCGCACGCCCGGTAGAGCTCCTGGGATCGAAGGGCAGCCGCTGTTGCCAGCCGACGGTTGCCGTCGCGATGAAACGCACTCGATGCTTCGGCCGCGGCTTCGGCTGCGAACACAATCGCTCCGGTGGCTTCAAACGCCTCGGCCAGAGCGCTCAAGGCAACGGCGTCATCCGCGACGAGTGCCGCGGCGTGAGCCGACATCAATGCCACGAATGCGCTATCGGAGCGAGTGGCGAGAATGGCGAGCCGAGCGGACACCTGCGACGCCAACCCGAGGCGAACCAACTCGTGCAGTCCCCGTGCCTCGCCGCTGACGAGTCCGCCCTGCTCAGCTACGGACACGGCATCCTGCAAGACTCGAATGGCCTCGCCGTAGGATCCCTTCGCGGACGCAATCGTCGCCCGGGCAACGGCCAAGCTGGGCGCGAACAAACCCACACGGCCGGTCTCGGCATCGGACGCATCCATGAGCGTCTCACCTGTTCCGATGTCTCCGAGCAACGCGCTGGTCATGGCCAAGCCTGCCAACGCGAGAATGATCGTTCCGCGAAAACGACGTTTGTGCGCCTCGGTCAGAGCTCGCTCGAAGTGGTGTCGAGCCTCGGCGACGCGCCCGAGGACAACACAGCACTCGGCGGCGATGAGACTGCACCAGACGGGCGTGATGAACACATCGTCATTCATGGCGTGCTCATAGCCGTCTTGAGCGTGCTTGAGCGCCTCGGCGAACCGCCCGGCCTCCTGCAGACCCAACGCCAGATTCGAAAGGTGTGTGCCCGGGTGTGCCATCCCCGTCGGTCGGTCGGTGCGCATCGATATCGCGTACGCCTGCTCGGCACTAGCGATTCCGTCGCTTGTGCGTCCGACCAAGGTCAGCACGATTGAGCGAACCGTTGAGAGCTGACAGATCGACGCCTCGCTGCGCGGCTGAAACAGATCGAGCATTGCGATTGACGTAGCGCCGTCGCCTGACCAGGCAAGGATTGATGCCCGCGATGCCTTGATCGCTCCTATGTTCCTGACGTCGGTAAGCGACGACTGCAACGCGTCGGCCAAGGCCAGCGCTGCGGCGTCGTCCTGCACGCCCCAGAACAGCACGGTGATGAGTTCGGCGCCGATGGTCGCGACCTCGTTCTCGGCAACGGCAAACGTCATTGCCGACTCAAGTACCAACCGAGCGTCGGCGAACTGACCGAGTTCGGACAGCGCCTCCGCGAGGAGAAGTGCCAACCTGATGGTCGGCGTCACCTTGAATGCCGCGCCTCCGAGCCGTGCGGTCAGCGCAAAGTCGTGTCCGTAACGAGCGAGGAAGGCACCGCGTGTAAGCGCGGCCCCGTCTACCGGACCGCCGGCCTCAAGCCGGAGAATTGCGATGCGAAGCAGGTCGGCCCACGTCTCACTGGCGGATTGCTCCATTGAGTCGGCCAACGAGGTACGCAGCGTCCGTCCGCGAAGCGTCGTCATTCGGCCGAGCACCGCCTCGGCGATCAAGGGATGTACGACCGAGAGCTCCACGCGCTGTGACCCGGGGATATCGGTCGTGCGAGTTTGGATGAAACCGTCGGCTTCGAGCGCAGCCAAATCGGCGTCGGGTTCGAGTGACTCACCCACGATGAGCTCCAGCGAACCGGCGACGGCGATGAGCTCAAGCGCCCGACGATTGGGAGGCGTGAGCGGCCCGAGCCGTTGCCCCAGAACGTCGAGCAGCTGCGCGCTGGGCGCGAGTGTTCCGACGAGCCGCCAACACCCCTCTACGAGCTGGAGCGCGCCAGACTCCACCGCTCCCAACAGCAGCTCGCGCAGATAGAGCACGTTCCCCATGGCCCTATTCCGGAGCGCACCTTTCGCACTCTGGTGCACTGGTGCACCGGCCGCGACTTCCATGAGCAAGTCCATGCTCTGGTCGTCCAAACCGTCAAGTTCAACGCGCACGGCTTCTCCGTTGCGTAGTGCCCACGACAGGGCGTCGTGCAGGCTCTCACCAACGCGAACCGTGGCGACCACTCTTGCTGCTCGGGTGGAAATCACAAGTGCGACCGCAGCCGCCGAAAGCGAGTCGAGAAGGTGGGCATCGTCGACGAGCAATATGGCGTTGCCATTTCCTACCGCTCGTACGTGTCGTTCGACATTGCCAACAAGGATCGCCGCTTCGTTCGCCGCGTCATGACTGATCTCGGCCCTCAATGGCTCACCTGACGCGCCAGGTGCATGCAGAAGATGAGCTACCGCGCCGAATGGGATCTGTGCCGAGGTCGAGTTCCCGACAATACGTAGTGTTGGCACACCCGCCACTTCGGCGCGAAGGCGCAGTTCGGACGACAGCTGTGTCTTGCCGACTCCCGCCGGTCCGAACAGAAACACCGACCGCCGGGGTGGGTCGTTGATGAGGCCTTCGATGGCGGCGATTTCGACGTCGCGAGCGGCGAATGGCCACCTCGCCCGCAGGGCGTTCGACTGTCGGCGTTTGTCGGGATCGCTCATCGCCGCGCTCCTGACTCGACACCACCGGACATGAGGTGGACAGCCCGTCCCGCTGACAGGCGTAACACTCCAAGCGTAGCTGACCCGGCGTCTCCCACGAGAGCCAGTGATCCGCCGGGCGCTTGGCGACGAAACCTGAACAATAGGGGTGCGTGATTCGTGTTTCGCTTCGACCGTTAGACGATCTCCTCCAAGAGCCGTTGCACTTTCAACCACCAACCGGAGGGTTCTATGGACAGCAGTACAGGACACGCTGGCCGGCTACAAACGTCAACACCAACACGCTCGGACTGGTGACCTGATGTCTGCACGACGACGTTGGATGCGAACGATTTTGGCGGCTGGAGCCGCTGTGATCGGAGTAGGGGCTCTGCCCATACCCGCGCAGGCCCATCCGCTCGGCAACCTCAGTGTCAACCACTATCACGGCCTGCGGGTACAGCCTGACTTGGTGATCGATGATGCCGTGATCGATGTGGCCGAACTACCCACGGCTCAAGCGCAACGGACCGTCGATACCAACGGTGACGGCGTGCTCTCGACTGATGAACTTGATCGCTACGGTCGCAGCCAGTGCGGCGCGATGCAGTCGAAACTGAACCTGTCCGTCGACGGAGTCGCAACCGTCTTCAGGGTTGCAGCGACGTCGTTCGTCCACCGTGTCGGACAGGCATCGCTGCCCACCGGAAGACTTGAATGTCGACTCGAGGCGCCGTTCGATGCGTCGTCGGCTCGATCGGTTCGCTTTACCGATTCCTACCTCGTTGACCGTGTGGGGTGGCGTGAAGTGACTGCCGTTGGTGACGGGGTGAGCCTGCTCAATTCCTCGGTACCGAACTCGAGCGTCACCGATCGCCTCGAGCGCTACCCGGCCGATCTGCTGGCGTCGCCCTCGGCCATCAGCACGGCCCAGTTCGATATCCGGCCGGGGTCCAGCGCAGCGGTTCAACCCGCGGTCTCCAAGGTGAAGCGGACGTTCAGTGTGGAGGGCCTGGGTCCGATGACGACGTTCGTTGAGCGGGTCAATCGGTCGTTCAACGATCTGGTCGGTCGTCGGCAGTTGACCTTGAGCGTTGGCCTGCTCGCGATCGCTATGGCCCTCGTGCTCGGAGCGTCTCATGCGGTGCTCCCGGGTCACGGCAAGACCGTGATGGCTGCCTACATTGCCGGTCGGCAGGGTTCGGTTCGTGACGCGGTCATGGTCGGCGCCACGGTCACGGCAACCCACACCGGTGGCGTACTGGCACTCGGGCTGGCCCTCACTGTTTCAACGACACTGGCGGGGGAGGTGGTGCTCGGCTGGCTGGGGGTCGTCAGCGGTCTGTTGATCGCCGGACTTGGTTTCAGCCTTGTGATGAATGCCCGTCGCGGAGGCCAACGGTGGCACGGCCATTCACACGGTCCCGGCGGCCACACGCACGGCCCGGTCGAGCCACACGGACACGATCATCCCTATCCCCATCCCCACGACCATGATCATGACGAACATCATCATGATCACGCTCACGGCGACGTGCTTGTCGCTACCGCAGCGAGACGCTCAACCACCGTGCTGGCCGCACCTCTCCCACACAGGCAAGTGTCGCGGAGAGGGCTTTTCGGGATGGGCATAGCAGGGGGATTGGTGCCGAGTCCGTCGGCGCTCGTCGTGCTGCTCTCGGCCATTGCGCTCGGACGCACCGCGTTCGGTGTTGTGTTGGTGTTCGCCTACGGCATCGGCATGGCCGCCACACTGACCATGGCGGGCATCTTGCTCGTGAGGCTGCGTGATCGCTTTGCCGAGCGGCGCAGCGATGGACGGGGACGGGGACGGACATTCTTTCGCCGCTGGGGGAGGATCGCTCCGTTCGCGACGGCTGCGCTCGTCGTCGTTGTCGGGCTCGGCCTCGTTGTTCGGAGCCTCGCATTGGTGTAGGGGGGTCGTTGCGGGTCGACTCTGCGACTGGGTCGTGACCTGCCTGGCTATCTCGGACCGGACGAACTGTCGGGGTGAGGCACCGGGCGCAGATCGAGGTCGGCAATGTTGGCGAAGTCGTTAGGGTTGACGGTGTAGAGCGGGAGACCTGTGGCGACCGCGACGGAGGCGATCAGCGCGTCGTAGGCACGTGCCGTCGGCTTTCGTCCTGCGGCTCGGAGGCCGGCCGCCACTCGGCCGAACGCGCGCGCTGCTGCGGCGTCAAACGGCAGGGGTTCGAAGTCGTGTTCGGCTTGTTGAACGTGTGCCTGGCGCGCGGCGCGCTCCTCGTCGTCGGTGGCCACAAGAGGTCCGACGCTGAGTTCGGCGAGCGTGATCGTTGTGATCGTCGGACGCGACGACAGCGCCCCTGGGTCGCTGATCCGGGGAAGCAGGATGACCGTGTTGGTGTCGAGGATCCCGTCGGGCGCCTCGCTCACAGCGACGCGTCCAGAGCCGAATCGATGTCGTCGCGGAATCGGACGGGATCGACGACAGGCAGATTGCGCCAGCGACCCAAGAGCGTCGCGGCGTCGAGCGGGCGGGGCCGCAGGGGGCGAAGTTCGGCGACCTCATGTCCGTCTCGCGTTACCACGATGGTGTCCCCACGGAGCACGCGATCGATAACCTCACCACCGTTGTTGCGCAGTTCTCGAACTGTCACCGTCGTCATACCAGCGATTGTATCACGCGTGAGACAATGTGTGAATGGATCGAACCCGTCCCGGCGTGGCGGATGAATCGTTCTGGCCCAATTCCCTCCTGCGACCCGCAAGGTCACTCACATTCGTGAGCGTGACTCATCTGAGTGACTTCAGACCGTAAGCGAGGCAAGGAACCGATCGAGCTCGCCCAGGTAAGCGGGCAGTGTTGGCTGGTTGTGAATGCCGTGCGCGGCACCCTTTACCAACACGATCTCGGCGTGAGGGTTGGCGGCAACCACAAGTGGGCCGTCCGCAGGTTTGAACACGCCTCCGAATGCCGGATCGGCTTGCAGGATGGTGACTGGGCAGGCAAACGTGGCCACTGGATTGAAGGTGCGCCACACCACGCCATCGATCGCAGCCTGCATCGTGCTGGGGTCCCACTGCCGCAACATCTCACATCGAGCTGACCAGTCCTCGGGTGCAGTGGTGTCCCTCACGAGGGGCTCATAGTCGGATGCCGGAGCGCTGCGGGCCTGCAGCGCTCGCACGCCCGCGACCAGTTTCGGGAAAAAGGCGGCGACGGGGCTCGCGTTGCGTACGGCCTCGTCACCCTCGAAGAAAGGTGGGTCCTCCAACAGCACGGCCTGCACCAGATCGGGTCGAGCGGTGGCGGTCGCGGCGGCTACCAGGCCCCCGAGCGAGTGCCCGACAAGTGCGACGGGCTTCCCGATGACTTGTTCGATGAATGCGCTGGTGTCGGCTGCGTAATGAGCGGTGTCGTAGGTCTCGTACGTACCCCAGCTCGACTGGCCATGACCGCGCATATCAATCATGAAGACCTGTAGGTCGCCGCCCGCAACCGGTCCGGCTACAAGATGATCGACAACCTCGGCGTAGGTGGTTCGATTACCAGAAAGCCCATGCAGAAACACCGCGGGCTGCGCGTTGTTGTCTCCGTAGTGATCGTAGGCGAGGGTCTGACCCGTTGAGAGTGAGGTGTGCATCGACCAGCGCCTAACGCTCGACCGGTCCGAGATGCTCGTTCTCGGGATTGATCTGTAGCGCGCCCGTCATGACAGCCACCGCGTCGGTGATGCTGACGGAGGACGGTGTGACCACGCCGGCGCGCCGACCAAGACGCTGGATGTGAATGCGGTCGGCGACCTCGAACACCTGCGGCATGTTGTGGCTGATGAGGATCACGGGAAGGCCACGATCTCGCAGGTCTCGGATCATCTGCAGCACTTGGCCGGATTCCTTCACGCCGAGGGCAGCCGTCGGTTCGTCGAGGATGATGACTTTGCTGCCGAAGGCAGCGGCACGAGCCACAGCAACAGCCTGACGCTGGCCTCCCGAAAGAGTCTCGACTGCTTGGGTGATGTCTTGCAACGTCCCGATGCCGAGATCGTCGAGAGCCTTCTTTGCGTCCCGACGCATGCCGCTGTCGTCAACCATGCGAAAGATCGAACCGAGCGGGCCTGATCGGCGACGCTCTCGGCCGAGGAACATGTTGGTGGCGATATCAAGCGCGGGCGCAACGGCCAGCGTTTGGTACACGGTTTCAATGCCGGCAGTCTGCGCATCTTGGGGACGGCGGAACGTGACCGGTTGACCAGCAAGGAGGATCTCGCCTTCGTCGGGCATCATGGCGCCTGAAAGGCACTTGATGAGCGAAGACTTGCCGGCCCCGTTGTCACCAATGACGGCGAGCACTTCGCCGGGATAGAGCTCGAAGTCGGCATTGTCGAGCGCGGTCACCCGACCGAATCGCTTGGTGAGTCCGCGTGCCTGAAGGATGGGCTCGGTCACTTGCCGACCTTTCGGATCCACTGGTCGAGGGCGACAGCTACCAAGATGAGGACACCGATGGCGAGGTTCTTGTAGTACTGGTCAACTCCGGCCAAGCTGAGCCCACGATCGAAGACGGCCACGATAAGCGCACCAATGAGCGTGCCCCACAGTCGGCCACGGCCGCCAAAGAGCGACGTCCCGCCAATGACGACGGCAGTGATCGACTGCAGGTTCACGTCGGCCGCGCCGTTCATGCTGGCGTTCTGCGAACGGCCAAGCTGTACCCAGGCGCCAAGAGCGTAAATGAGGCCCGCCACCACGTAGACGCTGAGCAGGACGAGTCGTGTGTCGACGCCCGCCAGACGGGCTGCCTCCCGATCGTCGCCCGTGGCGTAGACGTGTCGCCCCCATGCGGTCTTGGACAGGATGTAGGCGAAGACGATGTACAACAAGAGCGCGAACACCACACCGGTGTTAATTGTGAGCGACCCCAGTTTGATCTCGCGGGACATGAACATGAGCAGCCCTCGCGGTCCGCCGAGATCTTTGGAGTCGATGGTCTGCGCCTTGCCGTAGACGTTGCCGAGCGACTGATAGATGTAGAACGTGCCAAGCGTGACGATGAATGATGGCAACGCGATCTTGGTGACGAGCCAACCGTGGAACAAGCCCATCAACATGGCGAGCATCGCACCGACCAGCATGGCGACGATGGGCGGCCAGCCACCGACGAAGACCTGCCTGGCCATGACCAGGTGTGTGAGCAGCATTGCCGTGCCGACCGACAAGTCGACGCCGGCCGTCAAGATGATCAGTGTCTGACCGATCGCAAGCGTGGCCATGACTGCGGTCGCTTGCAGCATCGTGCCGATTGACGACGGATCTTGAAATCGGCCCTTGCCAAAGATCGTGAAGACGATCGACGACAGCACCAGCACGGCCAGCGGACTGAGTACCGGCGAGCGGTGCAACAGATGCTGGACCTTTTCGAGCGCGCCTTTTCGGTGGTCGAAATCGGCGTCGGTACTCAATACCGCAGTATCTGAACTCATCAAAACGTCCCCCTGTGATGACCGACTGAAGTAAGAAACTACCGCACCGCTGCGGCCAAAACGGCCACGGTGCGGAACGCCGGGTTGGCGCCCGCACCGTGGGTACAACGCACTGCTCTTACAACGTGCTGCTGGTACTACCTACCGATTATCGGCAGTGGATCAGGGAGCGCCCCAGCAAATCTTGGCGCCTTCGTCGGTGGAGATCGACTCGAGGCCGTCCACCTTGGTGTCGGTGATCAGCTTGGTACCCGTGTTGAAGAAGTTCTTGCCGGGTGAAACGGCAGGCTTCTCCGCGCCCTTGGTATCGATGATCTTCTTGATGGCCTGCATGCCGAGGTTGACCATCTCGCCCGGGTACTGCTGTGAGGTTGCACCGAGGGTGCCAGCCTTCACCAGGCCAACGCCCGAGCAGCCACCGTCAACACCAACAACGATGAGGTCCTTCAGGCCCTTGGCCTGAGCAGCCTGCACGCCACCGGCAGCAGCCGGCTCGTTGATGCCGTAGATCACGTTGATGGCCGGGTTCTTCGCCAGGCAGGTTTCCATGGCCTTCTTGCCATCGTCGGTGCTGCCATTGGACTGCTCGTGGCAAACGACTTCGTAGTCGCCGCCCTTGCCGCCCTTGTACTTACCGGTCTTGGGCTCTTTGCCGTTGCCGGTGGGGTCTTCCTTGTCGATGATGCCCATGCCGATGAGGAAGCCCTGGTCACGAGCGGTGTCGACCGAAACGACTTTGTCGTTGAAGAGGTCGAGCATGGCAATGGTGGCCTTCTTGCCATCGAGCTTGGCTGCCGTCCACTTGCCGATATTCACGCCGGCGAGCAGGTTGTCAGTGGCGAACGTGATGTCGACCGTCTCGGCCGGTGTCGGCACCGTGTCGAGCGCAATCACGTAGAGACCGGCGTCGCGAGCCTTCTTGATGGCCGGGTTCACATCGTCCGACGTTGGCGTAATGAGGATGCCGGCGTCCTTGCGGGCGATTGCGTCTTCGATGGCCTTGATCTGGGTAGCCGAGTCGCCGTCCTTGGTGCCAGCGGCAAACGTCAGCTTCACGCCGACCTTGGCGGCGTTCTCATCGGCCGACTTCTTCATCGAAACGAAGAACGGGTTGGTGGCCGTCTTCACGATGAGTGCAACGCCGGGCAGAGCGCCACCGGCAGCCGGAGCAGCGGTGGTTGCACCAGCGGCCGGAGCGGCCGTGGTGGCCGCGGCGGTCGTGGTCTTCTTTGAACTGCCACAGGCCGTCATTGCGGTCGCAGCTACAACAAGGAGCACACCGGCGGTGCGCATTTGCTTCTTCATAAGTAGTTCCCCCTCGGAACGATTGCTCACAACGTGCCACAGCTTTGACAACGTTGTCGTAAGGGTAACGATGGCTTGACAACGTTGTCAAGCACTGGGAACAATGGGCGCTGTTCCGCCCGGGGGGTGGACGTGGCGTTCCTAGAGGCTCAATCGCACCATGGCTGCTCAACACAATCCGCGCCCAACCATGCGCGATGTCGCCACTCGGGCGGGTGTCAGTTTCAAGACGGTCTCACGCGTCGTGAACCGCGAACCGGGTGTCAGCCCCGACCTGGCCAAACGTGTGAAGGACGCGATTTCCTCCCTCGGCTACCGACCCGATGATCGTGCTCGACACCTTCGTCAGTCCGGCCGTCAGACCGGCGCCATCGGCTTCACCCTCGTTGATGTGGGCAACCCGTTCTTTTCATCGACCATTCGCGGCATCGAAGAAGTTGCTCGTCAACATGGTTACCTCGTGCTGGCCGGTAGTACCGATGGCGATCTCGTGCGGCAGGACCAATTGATCGAGACGTTCGTTGCTCGCCGGGTCGATGGCATCATCGCGGTCCCATCTGGCAACAACCTCGGCGTGCTCGGCCATGAGATCGAACGAGGAACGCCAGTGGTGTTTCTCGATCTCGAACCCGAGCATGTCTCGGTCGATCTGGTTCGTAGCGATCATTACGGCGGCGCGGTGCTCGCCACCAAGCACCTCCTCGCCCACGGCCACCGAGACATCGCCTTCTTTGGTGACACGGCCGAGATCTTCTCGGCCAAGCTTCGGCTTACCGGCTTTCGCGACGCGATGCGTGACGCGGGCGTTGACATCGCCGATTGCCGGGCGGTCACCGGTCACCATGCCCCCGCCGATTGGCAGCAGATCATCACCGACTACCTCACGGGTTCGCCGGCGCCTACGGCCATCTTCAGCGCGCAGAACTTCATCACGGTCGGCGCGGCCCACGCACTGCACGCACTCGGCCTCGCCCACAAGGTCGCCCACATCGGCTTCGACGACATTGACCTCGCCGATCTGGTGCAACCCGGTATCTCGGTCGTGCCCCAGCAACCATGGGATCTGGGCCGTCAGGCCGCCGAACTACTGTTTCAACGGTTGGCCGGGGTCGACACGCCACCCGTTCGTAAGATCATCAGCAGTCCGGTCATCGCCCGTGGTTCGGGCGAGATCCGGCCAGGTCCGGTGCGGCGGTCGAAGCGCCCGGCTTGATCTTTGGGCCTGACGTTCAGGGCTCGATGATGTTGAAGCCGGAGGCAAAGGTGTCGAGGTTGCCAAACACCGCAACCAGCGCGGCCGGGTCGCCCTCGATCGTGATCTCACCGTTTGTCACGCTCTCAAGAAATGTTGCGCCACCGCCGATGATCGACAGGAAACCCGACTTGGTGAGCGTGACCGTCGCCGCAGCGTTGGCAGCATGGCGTCCGCCGATACTGTGCAGCGTGCGGTTCTGGAGCCCAAGAATCCATCGTTCGTCCACATCGGTGAAGTGCCAGTTGATGAGCACATGCTGGCCGCCGACGTTCTCAGACTTCAGGCGCACACCGATCGCTTCGAACGCCTGCTCGACGGTGAGCGCTTGCACCAGCCCGCTGCGCCGGACTTCGCGCGAGGCCGGAGGGCCGTTACGGAGTTCTTTGGCCCCCACCAGATAGGCATTGCGGAATGTGGCCGACTCGGCTTGATAGCCGAGCTGCTCCAGCGCGTCGGCCTGAAGATGTCGGGCTTCGATGTTGGTCGGGTCGGCGAACACGAGATGGTTCACCACCTCCGCGACCCACCGGTAGTCACCCTCATCGAACGAGCGGTGGGCGTTCGCGAGGAGTGCCTCAGCCCCGCCCATGAACGCAACGTAGCGAGTCCCAGCCTCGGCCGGTGGCAGCTGATGCAGGTGCGCGGGGTTGGCGTCGTACCAACTCAGGTAGCGCTGATACACGGCCTTTGCGTTGTGCACCAGGTTGCCGTAGTAGCCGCGGCTGTGGCCTTCTGCCAGGAACTCCTCCGGCAGTGTGAGTGTCTCGGCGATCTCCACTGCCGTGCGCCCGTGGTTGGCGTAACGGAGCGTCTGGTCGTGCATCCATCGGTAGAGATCACGCTGCAACGCGAGGTAGGAGCACACATTCTCGTTGCCCCAGCGGGGCCAGTGGTGGGACGCAAACATGAGCGTGATGTCGGGCCCGAACAGTTCGAGCGCCTCACCGATGTACTTCGACCAACGCAGTGCGTTGCGCACTTGGGCACCACGGATAGGCACCAGATTGTGCATCGTGTGGGTGCACACTTCGGCCGTGCACAGCCAGCCGTGGTCCGGGAAGAAGAAGTTCATCTCGGCCGGTGCTTCGGTCTCGGGCGTGAGCTGGAAGATGATACGCACACCATCGACCAGCATCTCCTGGCCCGTGAACGTGACCTCTTCGGTCGGAGCGATGAGCGTTGGTTGATCCACCGGAATGGCCTTGCCCAGGCCACAGTCGACATGACCTTTCGGCCCTGCTGAGAGCGACGGACCGAATTGATAGAAGGCCCGC
Organism: uncultured Acidimicrobiales bacterium; assembly: GCA_963791625.1. Lineage (GTDB taxonomy): Bacteria > Actinomycetota > Acidimicrobiia > Acidimicrobiales > Ilumatobacteraceae > JANMCE01. The sequence goes on along the minus strand of CAWBTA010000006.1, from coordinate 1,277,609 downwards.
CGGGCCATGGCCGGGCCGGCCAGAAGGTTCTCGGCAATGGCCTCGTGCAGAAAATGTTCTGGCGCAATCACCCGACATCGACCAGCCGCTACCTCTTCGTTGGTGGTGACGCCAAGCACTCCGCCGAAGTGATCGGCGTGTGAATGGGTGTAGATAACTGCGGTCACCGGTCGTTGGCCAAGGTGCTCGTTGGCCAAGGCCAGACACTCGCGGGCGCACGCGACGCTGGTCAGCGGATCGATAACAATCCAACCGTCGACCCCGGCGATGAAGGTGATGTTGGAGATGTCGTAGCCCCTCGCCTGCCAGATGCCGGGCGCCACCTCAAACAGCCCGTGCGCCATGTTGAGCTGCGCCTGACGCCACAGACTCGGGTTGACGGTGGCGGGTGGCGGAGCGTCTGTTCCGATGAAGTCGTAACGATTGATGTCCCACGCCGGAGCGAAGGTGCCCTCGATCCGACCCGTCGGGTGCTGGGCGATGAGACCGCGCGTGGCCCGCTCGAAGTCGGCAGCGTCAAGTTCGAACGCGACCGCAGCGTTGGCCTGAAGCGTGTGGAAGGTGGCGTCTTTGGGGAGTTCGGTCGCAGTCACGGTCCTATCTTTGCGGACAACTCTTGACCGGGTTTACAAGCATCAAGACAGTCATTGCGGAAAAGTTGACGGACGGGACCGGTACGATTCTTGAGGTACGGCGGAACGTGCGGAAAAGGGTGGATGACGTGATCATTGTGGACAAGGCGCTGGAACGCCGACAGCAACAGGGTCGGCCGGTGCTGTTCGGTCTGTTCGGTGCAGGGGCGATGGCCAGGGGTACGGTCAACCAGACCGAGCGGTATCTGTCGGGCATCACGGCCGCCGCCATCTGCAACCGCACCATTTCGGCAGCTCTCGACGTCTATGCCGCAGCGGGGCAGACCAACGTCGTCGTGGTCGAGACAGCGGCGCAACTGGATGATGCCATTCGTTCCGGTCGGCGCGCCGTCACCTCCAACCCCGAAGCCCTCTGTGCCTCCGAGTTGCTCGAATGCCTGGTAGAGATCACGGGTCACATCGAGTATGGCGCCCGCGTCAGCGAAATGGCAATCGTTCACGGCAAGCACCTCGTGTTGATGAATGCCGAGGTTGACGCAACGATCGGACCGCTGTTGAAGCACCGCGCCGACCAGAAGGGTGTCGTGGTCAGCGGCTGTGACGGTGACCAGCCGGCGGTGCAGCTCAATCTGCTTCGCTCGGTGCTCGGGTGGGGTTTGCGTCCACTGCTGTGCGGCAATATCAAAGGCCTGCAGGATCACTACCGGAACCCCACCACCCAGGCATCTTTCGCCAAGCAGTGGGGCCAGACGCCAAACATGGTGACCAGTTTCGCTGACGGCACGAAAATCTCGATCGAACAGGCAGTAGTTGCAAATGCAACCGGTATGGGCGTAGCCAAGCGCGGTATGGTTGGCCCCGAGTACCGCGGTCACATTGATGACATGACCTCGATGTTCGATATCGAGATGCTGCGCGAGAGCGGCGGAATTGTTGACTACGCCCTTGGCGCGCTGCCCAGCCCTGGCGTGTTCGTCTTCGCGGAGGCTCAGGATGATCAGCAGCGTCGTCACCTCGACTACGCCAAGCTCGGTTCGGGTCCGCTCTATAGCTTCTACATCCCCTACCACCTCACTCAGTTCGAAGTGGCCGACACCGTTGCTCGCGTGGTGCTCTTCCAGGACGCCGCCACCACGCCCCTTCGAGGCCCAGTGGTCGATGTGGTGGCTGCGGCCAAAGTCGACCTCACCGCAGGCAGCACGCTTGATGGTCTCGGTTACTACATGACCTACGGCTTGGCCGAGAACTACGCAACGGCGCGTGCCGAGCGACTGCTGCCGATCGGCTTGGCCGAAGGTTGCGTGCTCACCCGAGACCTTCGTCGAGATGCGGTGCTCACCTACGACGATGTCATTCTGCCAGCGGGAACCAACGTGCACCGGCTGCGTGCCGAGCAGGACGAACTCTTCCTGCCCGTCGGTGTCGCCCACGGCTAAGGCCACCGTTTAGCATCACCACTGCATGTTTTCGTCGTTGTATCACCGCAGGCGGTTCATTGTTGCGCTCGCTGTCTTGCTGCCGCTGTTTTCGATTCTGCCCGGTTCGGCTCACGCCCAACCGGCGCCATCCGCGACGGAGACGTTGAAGGTGGCGATCAAGCCGCTGGAACCCTTCGTCGTCAAGCGGGAGGACGGCAGTTACGCCGGCTACTCGATCGACATCTGGCAAGAGGTTGCCCGCCGCAACGGCTGGTCCACCCAGTTCGTCTGGACCGAAACGGTAACCGACCTCTTGAAGCACGTAGAGAACAGAAGCGTTGACGCGGGCATCGCCGGTATCTCGATGACGAAGGAGCGAGAAGACGTGGTGGACTTCTCCTACCCGATGTTCAACGGTGGTCTCCAGGTAATGGTTAGCCAGGCCAACAAGACCACGTGGCGAGACACACTCGGTCGCATCTTTTCACCGACGTTGGCTCGTCTCATGGGTTTGTTGTTATTCGTGCTGTTTGTCGCGGGGAACCTGGTGTGGCTGTTCAACAGGCATCGAGACGACTACCCGACGGGATACGTGAGCGGCGTAGGAGAAGGCATGTGGTGGGCGGGCAGCACCATCACCGCCAACGAACCGGTCGGCCGAGACCCGAGCCGCGCGTGGAGTCGCGTGGTGTCGCTCATCTGGGTGTTCGCCGGCATCATTCTGGTGGCAAACCTCACCGCGTCGATCTCGTCACAGCTGACGGTTCAATCGATCCAGGGCCAGATCAACGGGGTGGACGACCTTGTTGGCAAGAAGATCATCACCGTCGCCGGTACGACTGCCGCCAAGGAACTGACCGTGCGCGGCTTGCGGTATGGCGAAGTTTCGAAGATTGATGACGCCTACGCCGAGTTGCTCTCCAACCGGGCCGAAGCCATCGTGTACGACGCACCGGTCCTGCAGTACCGGTCCTCTCACGCAGGCAAGGGCAAACTGCCGCGTGGTCGGCGAAATCTTCCGACCCGAGCCCTATGGCATCGCGGTGCCGACCGGTTCGGTGCGTCGCGAGCAGATCGATTCGGCCATTCTTGCCATGACGGCCGACGGCACAATCACGCAGCTGAAAGCCCGGTACTTCGGCGCGAACTGACGCTCAGCTCGGCACGTGGCCGGGCACCGTGGCGTGGCCGCCAGCGGCTCGTCGTTTCTTGGCGGCAAGCCCGGCGAGCGCTTCGAACACAACCCGATGGGCGGCGTTGACGGTGTTCTCACTGACGTCGTAGGGAGGTGACACCTCCACCACGTCCATGGCTACCAGGTTGCATTCGAGCGCCAGGGCCCGCACCGTGCGGAGCAGGTCGGCGGTGTTCATACCGCCCGGTTCCGGGGTGCCGGTGCCGGGAGCAAAGCCCGGGTCGAGCACGTCGATATCGACGCTGACATACAGACAATCGGCACCGTCGAGTGCCTCGGCCAGCGCGTCTTTGATAACGGCTTGAATGCCACGTTCCCAGATCTCGTTCATGAGATGCCAGCGCATACCTTGCGCTTGCATCCACTCGAACACATCAGCGGGCGGCCAGTAGCCGCGCAGGCCAACCTGTACGAAGTTCTTGCCCAGCACCGCACCCGACTCGATGAGGCGGCGCATGGGCGTGCCATGGCTGTGCAGCATGCCGTCGATGCTGTCGGCGGTGTCAGCGTGGGCGTCGAAGTGCACGATGCCGACGTTGCCGTAGCCGTACTTGTCGGCCACGGCCGTGGCGGCCGGGTAGGTAATGGAGTGGTCACCACCGAGGATGATGGGGATGATGCCGCGACTGGCGATCATGCCGACGCGATCCTTGATGCTTGCGTGGCTGCGTTCGACCTGGCCGTGGTGGCAGGGCGCGTCACCGAAGTCGATCACTTCGAGGTGATCGAAAATCTCGATGCCAAGATCGAGGTGATACGTGCCGCTCTCGTAGGACTGCGTCCGGATGGCCTTCGGACCGAAACGGGCGCCCGGCCGGTAGGTGGTGGAGATGTCGAATGGCGCGCCGACGATGGCCACATCGGGTTGCCACGAATCGAGCTGGGCAGCTTCGGTCAGGAACGGACGCTGACCGAACGTCTGCAACCCGGCACCGGCGTAGCCAATGTTGAGTTGTTCCTGCATACCGGGAGCCACGCTCCGGTCGGGCTGATCAGGCGTCGTCATCGTCCGAGTCGTCTTCGATCGCGTCCATGAACGCGTCGACATCTTCCTCTTCGCCGCCGACGAGCCAGATCACCAGCTTCTCCTCGGCGTCGTCTCCGGCGTCATCTTCATCGTCGTTGTCGTCCCACGGCAGCACTCCGTCGATGGGGTAGCGGTCGACGGCAATCTGCTCGTCCTTTTCGACGGCACACGCGATGGCGAGTTCGACCTCGGTGTCCTCGGGGTAGTCCTTCAGGATGTCAATCAGTTCTCGAACGTTCATGGGGTTCTCCTCGTTCTCACAAAGTCAGTCTTCGAGCCAGGCTTCAGCGCGTTCCAGCAGGAACAGGCTGACATCGCGGCAGCGATCAAGCACATCGCACAGTAATTCGTCGCCCTGGTACACCTTGGCCAAGGACACATCGACCTTGGCCGTGAGCGACAACGACCGTTCGGGGTTATCGGTGACGGAGGGGAACGAATCGATGGCCGACACTTCTACGGGCAGCGTCAAGCCGCCGACCCCGGCCAGGTCGGTGGCGAGCACAAGGAGGTCGGGAGGATGGGGGAGTGGAGGCAGCGTCCAGGTGAAGATCAACGGGAAGCGGAACTCGTCTTCGGGCGTATCTTCGGGGTCGTCCATAAGATTGACGGCGTCCTCGAACGCCAGCAGCACTCGGGGGTCGACTTCGAGGGCGAGATGCAGGTCGATGTCGCCGCTGCAAGCTTCCTCGGGGTGCAGATCAACCTCCCATGCCTGACGGAGGGAATAGGTCTCGACGAAGTGTCGTTCGTCGTGCACGTGGAACCCATGGTCCACGGCATGGTCTTTGAGATCGGCGATAAAGCCGGCCACATCGATGACAGCCAATGCTTCCTTCTTTGCTCGCGAGGTCCGAAACCATAGCCTGCCATGCTTATGAACGCCGATTGGACCGCACCGCATGCCGTGGAACTGCTGGAAGAGACCGCGGCAGCCGTCATCGCTGCGATCGATGGCGTTGAGGATTGGGGTCCATCCGGGCTGCGCGATACCCAGTACAACAGCGATGTTGCGGCCGACACTGCAGCACTGGGCGTGCTGGACCGCGCGGGGGTCGGTGTCTTGTCGGAGGAAAGCGGTCTGCGTCGGGCATCGTCGCCGCTGTTGGTCGTTGTCGATCCGCTCGACGGCTCGACCAACGCCGAGCGGGGTCTGCCCTGGTATGCAACCTCGCTGTGCGCCGTTGACGGCAACGGTCCGCTTGCTGCGTTGGTCGTGAATCTGGCGAGTGGTGAGCGTTTCTCGGCAGTTCGGGGTGGGGGAGCATTGCGCAACGGTTCGGCGATCTCGTCGTCGTCTTGCACGTCGCTGGCCAACGCGTTTGTCGGGTTGTCGGGGCTGCCGCCAAGGCATCTCGGCTGGCGACAGTTCCGCTCCTACGGTGCATCCGCGTTGGATCTGTGCGCGGTGGCGTGTGGTGTCCTTGATGCGTTCATCGACTGCAGTCCGAGTGCGCACGGCGTTTGGGACTATCTCGGCGGCTTACTCATCTGCCATGAAGCCGGAGCGGTGGTGACGGATGCACACGGACGAGATCTTCTTGTTCGTGACCCGTCTCTGCGACGCACACCCGTCGCGGCTGCCGGGGCCCGTTTGTTGGACGAGATTCTGGCGGAGCGCCGAACCTTCCCATAGCGGGTTCCCGGTAGGGTCGGTGGGGACATGGACAGTGTGCACGGGTTGCTCCTCAAGGTGTTCGCCCGCCTTCCCCGCCGGGGCAAGGTGGCGGTGATCCACGCCGTGTCGCCGCTGTATTCGCTGGGTGCCATCGTCGTTGTTCGAAATGACGCGGGCGAGATCCTGCTTGTACGTCAGGCGTACAAACCGCGCTGGGGTCTGCCCGGCGGCATCTGCAAGCGCGGCGAGGAACCCTACGACGCCGCTCGACGAGAAGTGTTTGAGGAAACCGCGCTGCGCATCGAGATAGCCGGTGAACCGATTGCCGATGTCGATGTCGTGATGCGCAAGGTGGACATGACCTATCCCGCCCGAATCAGCCCTGGTGCGGCACCATCCGATGTCCGGGCCAACATGCCCGAAATTGTCGAGTGCCGCTGGTTCGCCCTTGATGATCTGCCCGAACTTCAGGAGGAAGCGGCAAACGGCATCGTAAAACTGGTGGCGGCTCAGCCCGCCGATTGATCGGGCGCGGGTTTCGGCGCCCGCAGCCGCCACACCCGGGCGACACTCGGATGGCGCATCTTGGCCAGAGCTTTTTCACCGGCGTGGGGGTCTTCTGACTCTTCGACCGGGCCATTCGGGACCAACCCGAGGTGCTTGCGGACCCTGATGCGGTCGCTCTGGTTGAGCCGATTCAGCTGAGCCTGGAGCATGGCTTCCTCCAGCCCAGCGGCGGTTGCGCCGTAGGGATCGAGCGCATCGGGGTACTCGGCAACGTCGGACCCAGCGAACGCGGCAGATTGAACGGCCCGTTCACTGTCGTCTCCATCCCGCGCACCGAACACACCCCGAACGGTAGTGGCCGCCGCCGTTGCCATTGCGGATGCTCAAACCGGAATCGGTCGCTAGGATGTCGCCTTCGGTGTCACACCGGGCGTTTAGCTCAGTTGGTTAGAGCGCTGCCTTTACATGGCAGATGTCGGGGGTTCGAGTCCCTCAACGCCCACTCTGAATCGTGACGATGTTTACGAGGCAGCCCAACGTGCACAAGGTCGTCTCGGTCGCGAGGTGAACACGACGATCCGGACACGCCACCAGTGGGAGACAGCGACTGACGGTTTGACGCAACGGTTACGCACCTCACCGATTGTGAAACTGCCGTATCCTCATGAGTGTGCCGCGGTGGAACAAGGGAAATGAAGTGTTGAGCGGCTGCTCGAAAGCGGTCATCTCCAACGCGTCCGGCGCAGTAGCCAGGGAAACAGTTTCAGCGCGTCGGACATATCGCTGCATTCGAGTGCACCACAAGAGCCGGTTCGAAGCGGTGCATTGCGGTGCAGCGGTATGTCCGATGCACTTGCCAACATCACCTGATCGCTCTCGCGATTTCAAGCCATCTCGACGGTCGCCTCGTACCATGAGAACCACCATCGACTCGGCGGGGCGAATTGTGGTCCCCAAGTCGCTCTGGGAGCAGGAGTTCTGCTCGACACGAGTGCGACCGTCGCGCTCTGTGTCGCTGACCACGTCCGTCATAGTGCCGTTGTCGAGGCCATCGGCGACCGGAAGGCCGGGCTCGCCTGGTTCGAGACGTTCTCTGTTCTGACGCGACTCCCACCACCTCAGCGCCGACGAGCGGACGAGGTCATCACAATGCTGACGACGGATTTTCGACGGGCGTGTTCCCTGATCCGTTTGCAGTCGAAGTCGAGTTCGTTGCCCAACCTGGCACCCGCCAAGTCGGGTTGACGGTCTATGGAAGCCGTATGCGCATGCTTGACGCGATGTGATCACCAGATCAGTTCGGTCGCATAGCCTACGGGTCGGCGCCCGTGCGGTGGTCGGCAGAGCGGATGGACGGGAGGCGGAGAAGCTGAGCGAGGTGGCGGAGGGTGAGATTGCCCTAGGAAGCGGACCGGCGATTGATGCCCTGCCGCGCCTTCGTGTGCGTGCCTTTGGCAGCATTCGGGTGGAGGGTGACGGTTTGTCGTTGACGGCCCGCGATTTTGGAGGGGCCAAGACGAAACAGATCTTCGAGCTCCTCGTGCTGGCGCGGCCAAATCCGGTGCTCAAGGTGCGCCTGGCCAAGGAACTCTGGCCGGGCGAGCAGCCACGCAACGTGTCTTCCACCCTTGAGACCTACATCTCGGTGCTGCGGCGCAAGCTTGGCGGTGAAGCACTCAACGGCCAGGCGCTCATTGTCACCGAGCCTGAGGCCTACCGTCTTGCCAGTGAGAGCTTCGAGGTCGATCTCGATCGCTTCGCCCAACTGCACGCCGCCGCAGCGGAGCAGACCGACAGCGAGGCACTGAGATCTGTCGAGCAGGCCTTGCTCCTGGTTGGTGGTGAACTGTTTGCCGACGAGCCGTACAGCAAGTGGGTGCAAGATGAGCGTGATCGACTCCGTCGCCACGTACTCGATACTCGTCTCGATGCCGCCTTACTCGCCCTTCGTCTCGGCGACTATCGGATGGCGAGAAGCTACGCGAACGATGCCCGCGACCTCGGTCGCCTCGATGAGCGCGCGCTTCGTGTGACCATGATGGCCGCGTACGCGCTCGGCGACGATCGCGAGGCGTTGGACGTCTTCGCCGAATGCCGCCGAATTCTGGCGACCGAGCTCGGCGTCGAACCGGCCAATGCCACACTCGAGCTGCACGATCAGATTGCCCGCCGGGAGCCCCTGGCCAACGTGCTGCCGACGACCGGACCGTTCGCCGGGGCAGTGGCGGGCTCCGAGACAGCGCAACAAAGCTCGAGACCAGAGGTCCCGGTCGACGCCGTCGCATTCCATACGTTGCTCACCGCGTGCACCCTTGCCAAGGTCTCGGGTGGGGCGGACGGGTTACAGCAGCTACTCGAAGAAGCGGCCCGGCTGAGACGGGCCTTGGCCCACGACCCAGAGGCCATAGACGCCATCTCGGCATTGGCCGACGGGCGCGGCCTGGCGTCGGTGCTGGGGCACCTTTTAAGTCGCGGCGATGAGCCAACCACTCCGACCCAGAAGGGCCCGTCATGATGATGTCGAGAACCAGACGCCTCGGTCGCTCACTCGTGGTCAAGTTCGCCCTGTCAGGCTTTGTCGTCTTGCTCCTCATGATTGTGGCGAGCCTCGTGCTGTTCCGACGCGAGGGGCGAGCGGCAGCTGTGGAACGCGCCCGTGAGCAGGCCCTGATCGTCGGAGATGGCCTCGGCAGTTACCTCACCCCGCCTCTTCTGCACGACGATCCGGCTGCTCGATCAGCGCTCGACGCCGTGGTGCAACGTCATCTGAAAGCGGGGACGTTCGTTCGCGTAAAACTGTGGGAGGAATCGGGCCGCATCGTGTATTCGGATGAGCCCCGGTTGATCGATCAGCGCTTCGATCTCGATCACGACGACCTCGAAATTCTGCGCAACGGGGGCACTGACGCCAGCCTTTCCAATCTCGCCGATGCAGAGAACGTGTACGAGCGAGACTTTGGCCAGCTCCTGCAGGTTTACGTGCAGGTGCACACGACCGACGGCACGCCGATGCTCTTCGAGACGTACAGCCGGGACGTCAATATCAATCGCTATGCGGGCAAATTGTTGAAGCGGTTTCTGCCCGCTGTGCTCGGCGGCCTGTTGGGACTGTGGCTGCTGCAGCTGCCGCTCGCTCGATCGTTGCAGCGCAAACTGAACGCCATGCGGGAACACAGCGAAGCCCGTCTGGTCGGTGCGCTCGACGTGGTCGACCGAGACCGACAACACATCGCCGGTGTGCTCGAAACACACGTGCTCGTCGATCTCCAACGGCTCGGTCAGCGCCTTTCGGCGGCCGCCGACAGAGTGGAAGGCCAGGACGCAAGTGTCGTCAAAGACATGGTTGGCCGAAGCGCGTCGGAAGCCCGCCGCATTGCCCGACATTTGGAACTTAGCCTGGTGGAACTCTACCCATCGCTTTCTGAACACGGGCTCTCCGGAGCCCTTCAGCAGTGTGCGGCAGCGCTCGACTCGCAGGGCATCGTGACTTCGGTAGACGTCGCGCCCGACCTTCAGATTGATGAGACGACGGAACGGCTCCTCCTGGCGGCAGCACAAGAAGGACTGCGCAGCCTGTCGAGTCAGACGCAGAGCCGAGCGGCCACGATACGCGTCGCCACGCACGACGGAACGGTGAACCTCATGGTGCGGGGCGACGGTCAGATGGGCGCTGCAACCGATGGCGATGAACCGGCTGTGGGGGAGACGTCGCGTGATCCTCGCGTTCGCAGCGACGTCGGCGTTGACATGGTTCGAGACCTGGTGGAGCGGGCCAACGGCACGCTGGTCACAGGATCCGACATCACCGGATCGTTCCTTCGCGTCACTCTCCCGGCTCTGTGAGCGTCCGTTAGACCGTGGGGCGAACCGCTCGCAGTGCGGCCACCGCGGACCCGCGAGCGCCGGCCATATCGAGGTCGGCAACCAGCGCGAACTGGGCAACTTCGGCTTGCTCGTCGCGGAGGTGGGTGAAGGCCTTGACCTTGTCGAGGAACCAGTCGCGAAACGCTGGGTTCGGCTTCGATCACGCCACCCCCGACAAAGTACACATCGGGATCGGTGAAGTTGGCGGCGATGGTGAACATGCGACCAATGGCCATGGCCTGCTGTTCAAACAGCTTGAGCGCCAGCTCGTCACCCCGTTCGCCGTAGCCACGCACCGCCTTGGCCGCGTCGTTGATCACCATGTTGTGCAGCGGGTGGTCTGGGTACTGGGTGAGCCAGTAGGGCAACAGGTTGTTCTGAATACCGCTGAGCGAAGCGACACTCTCGAGATCGCCGGAGAAGCCGCAGTTGCAGCGCGGCGTGGGCTGCCCTGGTGCCAACAACCCTTCCATCGGAATATGCACATGACCCAGCTCGCCAGCCATGCCCGCTGCCCCGCGCACGACTTGGCCCTGCTCAATGACGCCGCCGCCCAGTCCGGTGCCGACGATGGCGGCGATGGACGAGCGGTGCGGCGCATCGGCGCCGAAGAGTCTGTTGTGGGCGTAGAGCGCGGCAGCATTGCCGTCGTTGTTGTAGATGACCGGCAGATGCAGGTGATGCTCAACCGCGCCCCGGAAGTCGAAGCCCCACCAGGCCGGCTCGGGAAAGTTGGTGGCGCCCTTCGAAGAGATCACGCCGTCGGCGCTGGCCGGTCCGGGCGTGTCGAGGCCAATAGCAAGCACCGACTGGCGGGGGACGCCCGAGGTCTCCAGCGCGAGGGCAAGCACCTCGCTGATGGCCTTCAGTGCCGCATCCGGACCCTGACGGACGTTGCTTGGCACTTCCATCATGGTTTCCAACAAGAAGGTGCCGTGCTCGTCCAGGATCGTGGCGTTTGTCTTGGTTCCTCCGACATCGAGGCCAACAACGACAGCAGGAACGGGGGCACTGGCCATAGTGAAATCCTTGCGGTGATGGTTGCGCTCGTAGGCGGGCGCGAAGAACGCTCAGGTTACTCAACGGACCGGGCAGGTAGAATTGCCATCCCATGCCACTCGAAGACTCCGCTGCACCTGCTCCCGTTGACGAGACGCTGGCCGTTCGCCTGCGTGACGCCACCGACCTCTTGGAGTCAATCACTCGTGACCGCCGCCTCATGGCCGTGCTCTCGAATGACGAGCGCCGACGGCTCATCGACGTGGCCGGTGACGTGTTCAACCCCGATGTCGAGCAGCGCCGTCAGCAGTCACGGGCCAAGAAGCGAGATCGGCGCCAGGAGAAGGTTCGTCGGGACGAAGGGGTGCTCAACGAAACCGGAATCCGGTCCCTGCGCTCCAAGCCGGTGTTCATGTCGCCCAACGTGTTTCCGACCACCGATCCGAATGACAGCGAGACGGTTGACGACGCCGATTTCCGCGAGGCGATCGAACCGCAGCACTGCTACGTATGCAAAAAGAAGTACACCCAGATCCACCGCTTCTACGACCAGATGTGTCCGTCCTGCGGTGACTTCAATGAGATGAAACGAACCGAAACGGCCGATCTGCGCGGCCGCGTGGCGCTGCTGACCGGCGGTCGGGTGAAGATTGGCTACCAGGCCGGTATCAAACTGCTTCGAGCCGGCGCGCACCTCATCGTTACCACCCGTTTTCCCCGTGACTCGGCGCAGCGCTACGCACAGGAACCCGACTTTGCGCAGTGGGCAGATCGGCTGGAGATCTTCGGCCTCGACCTGCGCCACACACCGTCGGTCGAAGCGTTCTGTTCGCACCTGCTCGACACTCGTGATCGGCTCGACTTCATCATCAGCAACGCCTGCCAAACGGTGCGGCGTCCGCCCGATTTCTACAAGCACATGATGGACGGCGAGATGGCATCACTGCACCACATGCCCGGCCCTGTGCAGCATCTGCTCGGCGCCTACGAGGGCCTTCGTGGCTACAACATGCTGCCGACATCGTCTGCCTCAGACGTGGTCGAGCAGGCCTTGCCGGGCGCCATTGCGGGCCTGACCCGCGCCGCGGAACTCTCACAGGCGGTACTTCTACCCGATGATCATCCGGCTGGGGACCATCTCTTCCCATCCGGTCGGCTCGACCAGGATCTTCAGCAAATCGATCTGCGCGATCGCAACTCGTGGCGGCTCATGCTGCACGAGGTCTCCTCGGTAGAACTCTTGGAGACGCAACTGGTCAATGCGGTCGCGCCGTTTGTGCTGAATGCGCGGCTGAAACCGTTGATGCTGCGCACACCCGAGCGGGACAAACACATCGTGAACGTATCGGCCGTCGAGGGACAGTTTTACCGAAAGTTCAAGACGACCCGGCACCCGCACACCAACATGGCCAAGGCCGCGCTGAACATGATGACCCGCACCTCCGCCGCTGATTATCACGCCGACGGCATCCACATGAACAGCGTGGACACCGGCTGGGTCAGCGACGAAGACCCCGTGCATATCGCCGCACAGAAACAGGTGGAGCAACGTTTCCACCCGCCCCTCGACATCGTGGACGGCGCGGCCCGCATCGTCGACCCCATCATCGACGGCTTCAACACCGGCACCCACATCTGGGGCCAGTTCCTGAAGGACTACACCCCGACCGACTGGTAGCTACGTTTCAAATGTCCGCGTCGGGCTCGTCAGGCGTTGATGCTGCTGCGGCGGCGGGCTTGAGAGGCAGCGTGGCGAAGAACGCCGGGGGCTCTCGCCACGGGTCGGGCAGGGTGCCAGCGGCGGCGTCGGTGATGGCTTGCCAGACTCGTTCGGGCGTGCAGGGCATGTCGATGTGGCGCACGCCGAGGTGGCTCAGTGCATCAATCACGGCATTGTGCACCGCAGGCATCGAGCCGATGGTGCCGGACTCGCCGATGCCCTTTGCTCCCAGTGAGTTCAGCGGCGTGGGCGTTTCGGTGTTGCTCACTTCGAACGACGGAAACTCCGCCGCGCTGGGCATGGCGTATTCGGCCAGTGTCGAGGTGAGCGGGTTCCCGTTTTCGTCGTACACGAACTGCTCCCACAACGCTTGGGCGACGCCCTGCGCAATGCCGCCGTGCTGTTGGCCGTTCACCAGCATGGGGTTGAGAATGCGACCGGCGTCGTCCACGGCGATGAGACGGCGCAGACGCACGTAGCCCGTCTCCATGTCGACATCTACTACGGCGACGTGTGAGCCGAACGGGAACGTGGCATTCGCTTGTTCCACATCAAGCTCGGCACCAAGAGGTCCGTCATCGGACCAGGCCGCGTGCGCCGCCAGCTCGGACCACGACAACGCCGATGCCGGAACACCGGCCACCCCTACCTTGCCGTCGTCGTGTACGACGATGTCCTCGACGTTGGCTTCGAGCGCCGCAGCAGCGAGTCGTTTGGCTCGTTCGAGCACGGCGACGGCCGCGTGCTGCACGGCGGTGCCTCCGAGCTGCAGCGAACGGGAGCCACCGGTGCCCGAGCCCCGGGGCACCTCGGCCGTGTCTGACTGAACGAAGTGAATCTTGTCGAGGGGTATACGGAGTTGATCGTGCACGATCATGGCGAACGAGGTTGGGTGGCCTTGACCGTGACCTGACGTGCCGACACGGATGGTGGCACTTCCGTCAGGTGCGATGTCGACGGCACCGAACTCGCTGCCGCCCCCGCCCGCGGTGATTTCTACGTATGTGCTGATGCCGATGCCCATCTGCACCCGGTCGCCGCGCTCGCGTCGCTCGGTCTGCTCGGCTAATAGCGCGGTGTAGTCGGAGGCCTTCAAGGCCGCATCGAGCGCGAACTCATATCGACCAACGTCGTAGGTACGACCGGTGAGCGTCGTGTAAGGAAATTGTTGCGGTTGCAACAGATTTCGACGACGCAACTCGGTCGGATCGACGCCCAACTCGTCTGCCGCGAGATCCATAATACGCTCCAGTAGGCAGGTAGCTTCCGGACGACCTGCGCCGCGGAATGCGCCAACGGGCGTGGTGGTGGTGAGGGCGACGGCGGCGTCGATCGAGATCTTGGGAATGTCGTACACACCCTGGGCCATAGCAACGGTAGGGCCGATAACCAGGTTGCCACCGAAGCCTGCGTAGGCGCCGGCGTCACCGACGATGCGGGCGCGCAGTCCGGTGATCTTGCCGGCGCGGGTGAAGCCCATTTCGACGTACTGCACCTGACCGCGGCCGTGGGGAAGCGCCTGCATGTTCTCCGTCCGCGTCTCCACCCATTTCACCGGTAGCTCCAGCCGACGAGCCACCGCGACGGCCACGCTGTGTTCGGCCGTGACACCTGCCTTGCCACCAAAGCCACCGCCGACGTTCGGCGTGATGACGCGCATCTTGGCGGGATCGGTGCCGAACACGGCGCACATCAGCCGTTGGAACATGTGCGGCATCTGGGTCGACACGTAGATGGTGATGTCGTGGCCGTTGCCGTCATCACCGGGCAGGACCGCGATGGCGTTGCCCTCCATCGGAACGACAGCAATACGCTGATTCTCGAAACGCCCTCGCACAACGACCTCGGCGTCGGCCAGCACGCTGTCGCCCTGCGGATCGCGGAAGCCGGCCATGAGATTGCCGACGAGCGTGTCGTACTGAGAGACCGCGTCGGCGGCGAGTGCCTGTTCCATGTCGACCTGAGCCGGAAGGACGTCGTAGTCGACAATGACCGTTTCGGCCGCATCAACCGCTTCGGACTTGGTGCGGGCCACGACGACCGCAACCGGGTCGCCTACAAAGTGAACCATCCCGGTTGCCAGCGCAGGTCGTTTGACCGCGTCGTTCGTCGCCATGAACGTGTGGTGCGCCGGAATGTTCAGGTCCTCTGCCTTGAACACTCCGACAACACCCGGCATGGCCCAGGCCTGATCGGTATCGATGGACAGGATGCGACCGAGCGCCACCGTCGAGCGGACGAAGGCGAGGTGGAGCACACCCGACAGATCAAGGTTGTCGATGTAGGTCGTGGCCCCCGTGAGGAAGGCGGGGTCTTCGAGGCGGATGACGGAGGTTCCGAGGATCGATGTAGCCATACGGCCGACCCTAGGCCACCCTGGCAATGGGCGTGCCGAGATGGGGGCAGCGACTCGAGCCGCTAACTTGCGGGTATGAACCGACAGATCGCTCCCGTTCATCTCGCCCCGCCCGCTGCGAACTACGCGCACGCGATCGTCTCCATCGGCTCGGCCAGAATGCTGCACACGTCGGGCGCGGTTGCGACCCGATCCGACGGATCGGTGCCCGACGACCTCGCCGAGCAGGCGCAGGTGATCTGGGAAAATCTGCTCGCAATGCTGGAGGAGGCCGAAATGGAGGTTGCCGACATCGTCAGCATCACGACCTATGTGGTGGTTGGCAACGACCTCGGTGTGGTGATGGCGGCGCGAGACCGGGTGATGGGCGAACATCGCGCCGCGTCAACGCTGGTACCCGTACCGGCCCTGGCCCAACCGACGTGGAAGATGGAGATCGCGATAGTCGCTGCCGCGTAGGACGCCGCAGGCCGGCCATGCTGGTGAGCTGGTTTTTCTTCCACCGGTCCAGAATGACAGGCTGGCTCGCGTGACTCCACCATCGTCGTTTCCAGCGTTCATCGCCACCAAGCTGCTTGATACCGATGGGAAGCCCACCGGCGTGGTGCGAGGCGTGGGAGAACTCGCTGCGGCCGACCTGCCTGCCGGTGAGGTCACCATCCGAGTGCAATACTCCAGCGTCAACTACAAGGATGCGCTGGCTACCGTCCACGGCGGCGGCGTCAGCCGCCTCAACATGCTCGTGCCCGGCGTGGATCTAGCCGGTGAAGTGGTGGCCGTTGACGGTCCGGCGGGGGTGAAGGTGGGCGACACCGTGCTTGCTCACGGCAACGATATCGGCACCGGGCGCCACGGCGGATACGCCTCGTACGCACGCCTACCGGGGGACTGGGTCATGCCTCTTCCGGGTGGGCTCACCGCTCGCGAGGCGATGGCCATCGGAACCGCCGGTTTCACCGCGGCAGCCTCGGTGCACGCATTGGAGAACGCAGGGCTGCAGCCTTCAAGCGGGCCGGTGCTCGTGACAGGCGCAACCGGTGGCGTGGGTTCCACGGCGGTCGGAATCCTGGCCCGGCGGGGCTATAGCGTCATTGCATCGACAGGCAAAACCGATCATGACGACTTCCTCCGTGAGCTCGGCGCCTCGGACATCATCCGCCGTGAAGAGACCAGCGCGGAGTCGAAGCGACCGTTGGAATCCGAGCGTTGGGCCGGCGCCGTTGATTGCGTTGGCGGCAGCACTCTCGCCTATGTCTTGCGCACCCTCAAGTACGGAGCATCGGTCGCGGCAAGCGGACTTACGGGTGGGACGACCATCCCCACCACCGTGCTGCCCTTCATCCTGCGAGGTGTCAGTCTGCTCGGCATCGACTCGGTGATGATCCCCATGAGCCTGCGACAGGACATCTGGCACCGGTGTGCCACCGACTTGAAGCCACTCGGCATCGACGGCAGCTTGGTCACAGAAATCGGCCTGGATGGCCTGGATTCGGCTCTCACCGCCATTTTTGCTGGGCAAACGACCGGTCGGTATGTCGTAAAGCTGTAGCTTCTCGATTTCACCCCGCAGTACTGCACCTAAGGAGTCTCCCGATGGGAACGACGATCCAGCTCACGGCCGCCGATGGCCACACCTTCGACGCGTATCGCGCCGATCCACCCCGCACATCGAAGGGTGGCATCGTGGTGGTCCAGGAGATTTTCGGCGTGAATGCCCACATGCGCAGCGTGTGCGACTTCTACGCCAGCAAGGGCTACACCGCCATAGCGCCTGCCGTTTTCGACCGCGCCGAGAAGAAGTTCGATGTTGACGTCTCGCCCGATTCCATCGCCAAGGGCCGCGCCCTGGCCACCTCGCTCGATCCTGCGAACACCCTTGCCGACATCCGAGCCGCAGCGGAAGCAGTACGAGGTCCGCAGCGCGGCGCCAAGGTCGGCATTGTCGGCTACTGCTTCGGTGGAACCATGGCCGCTGCCGCTTCGATCCATTTGTCGGACGTGTTCGCCTCGGCGGTCGCCTACTACGGCGGTGGTGTTGGCGACATGCTTGCCATGCAGCCCAAGATCCCGTTGCTGTGCCACTTCGGGAAGAAGGACGAGTACATCCCCTTGAAGACCATCAAGAAGATCCGGGCCGCTTGGACCACGGCCATTGTGCACGCGTACCCGGCCGAGCATGGTTTCAACCGGGACGGCAGCAGCAACTATCACCAGGCGTCGGCCCGCAAGGCCGCCAAGCGCAGCCTCGACTTCTTCGCGCTCACCCTCAGCCAGCGCTGAGTCCGCGCCACAGTTGTAGCGGCGTCCGGTCGCGTGGCCCTGCAAAGGGCACCGCGACCGACGTCGAGCCGTTGCCCCCGCTGGCGTAGGCAGCGCAGATGACGTCGAGGACCAGTCGGCCGAACGACGCGTCCAGCACAGGTCGGCGGGCGGTAGCCACATCGCCGGTGAACGAGCGAAGTTGCGCCATGTAGCCGAGGGTTTCGAGCTGTGTCGGTGAGAACTTGGGGCGGGGAGCGCGAGCGTCTCACCGTTGTGCTCCACCGATGCTGTGGGAAGCAGCTCAGCGCGCACCACCCCGGTTGGCCCCGACACCTGCGCATCCCACAGGGGCAGTTCGGCTCGCCAGCTCACGATGACGTTGGCCCGCAGCCCGGTGTCGAACAAGAGGGTGACGGTGGCGGCTTCGTCTGATCGGTGATCGGTACCTGGTTCGATCGTTGCGGTGACGCTGGCGACCCGTGCACTGCCGGCGAACAAGAGGGCCAGCGCAATCGGATGGGCACCCAGATCGAACAGGGCACCGCCTCCCCACTCGGTCGTCAGGAACTCCCCGTAGGTCGGCCGGGGGCCGGCGGTGCGGATCTCGATATAGCTCGGCGCGCCGATCGACCCAAGACGTCCGAGCATCGCACGCACGGCCGGACAATGCGCCAGGTTTTCGGCGTAGGCCACCCGACCGTCGGTGTCGGCTGCCACGAGTCGGTCGGCGTCGGCCAACGTGGTTGCCAGTGGTTTTTCCACCAGCACCGCCGCCCCCGCGGCCAGCGCTTGGAGCGCGTCGGCTACATGTCGGCTCGGTGGCGTGGCCACCACCACGATGTCGGCGCCAGCCGGTAGCTGGTCGTAAGCCACGGCACGGCCGCCGAACTCGCGGGCCTTGGCCTCCGCGTGTTCAACGGTGCGTGATGCGAACGCTTGAACGTCGATACCGAGGGCCTTGGCCGCCATGGCGTGCATTGGCGTTATCCAACCCGCGCCAGCAAACGCGAGCGAGACCATGTGGTTAGGTGCCGGACAGCTGCGCAACAACGGGCGCGATGCTGTCAATATCGTCGGCACCGACGATCACATACGAGAACCCCCAACGTTCGCGTCGCTCGATGAGGTCCTGCGCGATCTGATCCGGGGTGCCGATGATGGCGAACGGAGAGGCAAGAAGCTGTTCGGTGGTGAACCCAAACATGGCGGCGAGCTTGGCCGCCTGCGCTTCGCGGTCGTTGCACACCTTTACGAAGAACGTGCGCACGTTGAACTCGATCTGATCGAAACGGTCACTGGCGGCGTGCTTGACCCAGCCGATCTTCTCGTCGACCGCCTCGGCCGTCATCGTTGCCAGAGCTTCAGCATTGATCTCGCCGTGGGCCAGGGTGCCGTTAATGCCGACGATGTCGGCCTCGCGTCCGGCGATGGACAGCACCCGCCTGCCGCCACCTCCGATCAGGAATGGTGGCCACGGTCGCTGCGTTGGCTTGGGGAGGCCGTCGAGATTGGTGATGGTGTAGTGATCGCCGCGGTAGTTGCAGGCGCCCTCGGAGAACAGACCCTTCATCACATGCAACGCCTCTTCAAAACGGGTGACGCGCACGCCGTTGGCGTCGAACGGCATGCCTGCCGCGTCGTAGTCGGTCCGCATCCATCCGGCCCCGAGGCCGATCTCTACTCGGCCGTCGGACAGCACGTCCATGGTGGCCAACTCTTTGGCCAGTACGACCGGATGTTTGTAGTCGTTGTCCCAGACCAACGCGCCAACCCTCAGGGTGCTCGTGGCTTCGGCTGCCGCCATCAGCGCAGGTACGGGCGCCAGCTGATCGTTGAAGTGATCGGGCATGGTCAACACGCTGTAACCGAGCGATTCGACCTTGCGGGCCTGCTCGCGCCATGCCGTGGCGGACGCAGCGACGGATGCCTGGACACCAAATCGGAAAGGACGCATCGATGCAGTCTGCCACCAGTTCGCCCTCCGAGACCGGTAGCGTTTGGGCGTTGTGCGATCCCTCCTGCGTCTCCTCGCCGTCGTTCTCGTAGCCGGGCTTGGCCTGGCGGCCCTTGGCGTGGCGGCTGCCCCCGACATTTCTCAGATGGCTACCGCCTTTCACGGGGAAGCCGATCCGCTGCCACCGTTCGCCGAGCTGGCCCAGCGCTCGCTGGTGTTCGACGCCAATGGGAACCAGATCGATGAACTCCGCGTCGAGAACCGTGAGCCATTCAAACTGGCCCAGGTGCCCCAGGTTGTCATCGATGCCGTTGTTGCCACAGAAGACGCCGGCTTCTACGAACACAAGGGCGTGAATGCCAAGGGAATTTTCCGCGCCGCGCTGGCTGGTATCAACGCATCATCCGCGGTTCAGGGCGGATCCACCATCACCCAGCAGTTGGTGAAGAACGCGCTGGTCGGTTCGCGCCGTGACGCCAACCGAAAGATCCTTGAAGCCGCCTATGCCGTTCGACTCGAGCGGGAGTGGACCAAGGACGAGATTCTCGAGCGCTACCTCAACACGATTTTCTTCGGGAACAACTCTTACGGACTCGAGGCCGCGGCCGAGACCTACTTTGGCAAGACGGTCGGTCAGCTCGACAAGTTCGAGGGCGCGTTCCTGGCCGGCCTCATTCGCAACCCTGTCGGCTACGACCCGATCCAGCGCAGCGACCGCTCCAAGGGCCGGTTCAACGAGGTGCTCGACCGGTTGGTCAGCACCGGCAAGATGCCCAAGGACGAAGCTGACGCGGCGAAACTCTCGTGGCAGGTGCCCGACCGCCTGCAACGTTCGGCCGCCCCATTGAAGGCCACCACATACTTCACCGCTGAGGTCCGTAATCAACTGCTGAGCAAGACCGACATTCTCGGCCCCGACTACGACACGCGTTACCAGCGCCTCTTTCGTGGTGGGCTCAAGGTGTACACCACCTACGACGACAACATTCAAAAGATGGCCGAACAGGCCCGCAATGACCAGATGCCTGACACCGGTGGTCGGTTCGACGCAGCCATGGTGTCGCTCGAAACCAAGACCGGCGCGGTGCGTGCGATGGTCGGCGGTCGAGACTTCCGTACATCGGAAGTGAACCTGGCGCTCACCCCTCGGCAGACCGGGTCATCGGTGAAGGGCTTCATCACGGCAGCGGCAATGAATACGGGCATCCAGAACAACGATGTCATCGACGGGACGCTGCCGTGCACCTGGACATTCCCAGACAAGAGTCAGCCCGACTACAAGGTGGATGACGGCGTCTCGA
Source organism: uncultured Acidimicrobiales bacterium (assembly GCA_963791625.1). Lineage (GTDB taxonomy): Bacteria > Actinomycetota > Acidimicrobiia > Acidimicrobiales > Ilumatobacteraceae > JANMCE01. The sequence continues at coordinate 1,256,795 of CAWBTA010000006.1, read as the reverse complement.
ATCCCTACGGCACCATCGAGAAGATGACGTGGGACTCCATCAACTGCGCCTACATCCGCCTCTACCTTGCCGTCGGCGGAACGCGGGTTATCTCGCTCATGCACGAGCTAGGTGTGAAGGGCAAGCTGGACGACTTGTTCAGTTTCGCCATCGGCGGTAACGAGATCAGCCCGATGGACATGGCGGCCGGTTATTCGACCATTGCCAATGAAGGAATGCGTCACGACCCCTTCATGATCGAACGCATCGAAGATCGAGACGGCAAGGTCATCTATCAGCATACCGATCCGGGCAAACAGGTCATCGAGCCCGGTGTCGCCAACCGCACGGTCGACATCTTGAAGGGTGTCATCCGCCAAGGGACGGCCACGCTCGGCAAGCTCAACGGCGACTGGCCAGCTGCAGGAAAGACCGGTACCTACGACAAGGACAAGCACGCCTGGTTTGTCGGTTTCACCCGTCAGTACACCACCGCGGTCTACATGGGGAACCCGGTGAACCCCAACGACGAGATGCGCAATATCCCCGAGTTCAAGCGGTTCCAGGCCGTGCACGGCGGTACGTATCCAACCCTGATGTGGAAGCAATTCATGGAGGGTGTGCAGGCCAACCAGGAACCGGAGGACTGGCCAAAACCGCCGAACAATCCGCGTCAGTTCACTCGGGTGTACGCGCCGTTCCAGGACTGTTTCGCGACCTTCGCGGCCGGAGCGCCGGACCCCGACGCGGAGCCGGGAGCAGCGGCGCCTCCCGGCTATCTCGTAGGAGCCAACCCGAAGCTGAACCCGATTGCCACCGACCCGAACGACTTCACCGGACCTGCCGCAACGGTGCAGGGCTGGATGAGCACGTACTCCTGCAAGCGTGGCCTGCCTGCACCACCCAAACCGAAGCCGAAGCCAACCACCACCACGGTTCCTGGTGAGTCCACCGTTCCCGGTCAGACCACGGTGAAGGGAGCCCCCGCCCCGGTCCCCTCGTTGGCGGCTGCTCCGTCCACGGTGGCCAAGCCCGTGCCCGCCCCAGTGACCACCGCCAAGCCGTAGCGCGCGCCAGCACCTGTTTCGTGCCAAGCTCATGGCCGTGACGGAACTCCAACAGCTTCTCGTTCTGCAGGATCTCGACACGCGCGCCGATCAGCTTCGCTATCGCACTTCGCATCTTCCCGAGCGAGCGGCGCTGACGGCCACCGAGAATGCGTTGGCGGCATTGATGGCCGAACAGTCCCAGCAGGAGTCCGACCAGGCTGTACTGGTTGCGCGGCAAGACGATCTCGAAACGTCGATTGAGACGATGCGCAACAAGGAAGCCGGACTGGCCGCGCAGCTGTCAAAGTCAATCGTGCCGAAAGAGGCCGAGACGCTCCAGGCGGAGATAGCGGGCTTGAAGCAACGTCGCGCGGCAGCCGAAGACAACGAACTGGCCATCATGGAGCAACTCGAGCCGATCGAGGCGAAGCTGACGCAGCTTGCCGCGCAAAGGGTGCCGCTGCTTGCACAGCAGGATGCCGAGACAAGTGCACTCGCGAGCGCCTCAGCCACCGTCGAGCAGGAACTGGCCGGTGTGCTCGCCGAGAGAGCTACAGCGGCAGCTGATCTTCCCGCCGCGTTGGTCACCCGTTACGAAAAGATGCGTGGCCACCTCGGCGGTGTGGCCGTGGCCCGACTCGATCACGGTACGTGCCTCGGCTGCAACATGAAGCTATCGAGCAAGGAAACCGAAGCGCTCAAAGCGGCCGCCGCCGGCGAGTTGGTCGAGTGCGAACAGTGCGGCCGGTTGTTGGTGCGTTGAGTGCTGCTGTGGTTCGTGGGCGGCTCTGCCCTGATCGTGTGGAACGTGTTTCGTGACTATGCCATTGACTACCGCGTGCTCGCTGCGGGGTCGCTGCTGCCCGACGTGGTCGATGTCGCCACTGGCCATCGGGTGGCTCACTCGATAACGGTGTCCATCGCCGTGCTGGTCGTGCTGATGCTGGGCACCATTGGTCGCCGACCGCTGCGCAAACGCCTGCTCATGTTGCCCATCGGCATGTTGCTGCACCTGGCCCTCGACGGTGTGTTCCAGTCGACCCGTACCTTCTGGTGGCCCATCACCGGGCTCTCGCCCGTCGCCGGTCACATCCCCAGCCTGGACCGCAGTGCCTGGCTCAACGTCGCCTTCGAAGTCGTTGGCGCTCTCATCCTTCGTTGGTTCTGGAAGCGCTTCCATCTTGGCGATACCGAACCTCGAGCTTCGTTTCTGGCCACTGGTCGTCTCCCGATCCCGTAAGGTCCACGGCAATGTTGATCTTGGCCCGTCACGGCCGCACCGCTGCCAACGCGCAAGGCCTCCTGCAGGGACGAATGGATCTGCCGCTCGATGAGGTCGGGAGGGAACAGGCGAGCAAGATCGCGGTGGCGTTGGCGGCGGTTGATGTCGTGATCTCCAGCCCGTTACGGCGAGCGGTGGAAACGGCCGAAGCCATTGGTAAGAAGGTTGAGATCGATGACCGATGGATCGAGATGGACTTCGGCAACCTCGACGGCCAACGGCGACAGGACATCGATCCCGCAATCTGGATTCGCCTGCAGCGCGACGTTCACTACCAACCAGAGGGTGGCGAATCCCTCGCCAACATGATGCTGCGGGTGACGCCCGCGCTCGATGAGCTGCTGGCCAGATCCGAGCACGAGACCATCGCCGTCTTCAGCCATGTGATGCCGATCAAGGCGGCCTTCAGTCACGTGTTGCACATCGGGATGGAGACCGCGCCGCGCACCTATCTTGATCAGGCGTCACTCACCCGCATGACCATGACTCCATTTGGTGCTGTGCTGCACTCGTTCAACGAGACGGGCCACCTCAGGATTCCTTGAACTCGACCAGTACTCCCGCCCAGAGCTCGGAGTCCGAGGATTTCGGAAGGTCGACCATCACGCGGTTGGCGATGTCTCCGTAACGAAGCTTCAATTGGTATGCAAGGTCGCCGGGCTCGGCCACGATAGCGAACGCGTCGAGCATGTCGTCGGTGATGAGATCGCCCATCTCAACCCACTTGCCCTGCTTGGACAGCGTATTGAGCGCGCCGTGCACGTCGCCCCAACCGTGCATGTCCAGCACTGCTTTGTAGGCGGGCGTCGAACCGTAGAACGCAATGCGTTTCTTGGTGGCCGCCTTCGCCTTGGCCGTGTCCGCCGCGTTGGCACCGGTAACGATGAACGCCGGATATGAGAAGTCGAACCCGTCCATTGTCTTGCCCGCCTTGGCCCGTCCTCGCTGCAATGCGGGAAGCGTGACTTCGCGCATGTAGCGCTCGGTGGTGAAGCCATGCGAGATGAACCCGTCACATACTTCGCCCGCGGTCTCTGTCATCAACTCGCCGACGCCGGCAAGATAGACGGCGGGAGAGCCGTACGGGTTTGGCTCGGGGCTGAACATCGGCGTCATCAAGGTGTGTTTGTAGAACTCGCCGCGAAACTCGAGTTTGGATCCGTTGTTCCAACAGTCCCAGATCGCCCGCATGGCCAAGATGAACTCCCGCATGCGGGGCGCCGGATGGGACCAGGGCATGGAGAACCGCTTCTCGATGTGCGGCTTGATCTGGCTTCCGAGCCCAAGAATGTGCCGGCCGTTCGACGCGAGGTGGAGATCGTTTGCGGTAACGGCCAGCGTCATCGGACTTCGGGAAAACGCCACGGCGATGCTGGTCCCGAGCTGGATCCGCTCGGTGGCGCCGGCCGCGAGCAGGAGTGGGAAAAACGGGTCATGATTCGTCTCAGCCACCCACACCGCGTCGTAGCCAGCGGCCTCTGAGGCGGCTGCACTCGCAGCGGCCCGGGACAAATCGGTGGTCACCTCGGTATCAACACGCATGCCCGCACCGTATCGCCAACTACCATCGAGTCCGATGACTTCAGGGGAAATCATGACTGCCGGCGCACCCGCCGTCGATGCGACTGGGCTGCGGCTTGGTGGGCTGGACGGGCTTCGGGCCTTCGCTGCCATCGCCGTGGTCATCCATCACGTCGCCTTTGATTCGGGAGAAACCTTCCGGCAACCCTTCACACAACTTCTGGCCCGGGCAGACATCGGCGTCTCGATCTTCTTTGTGCTTTCGGGCTTTCTTCTCTACCGGCCATTCATAGCCCGACTGCTCGATGGTCGTGCGGCTCCGAGTACGAAGGAATTCTGGCTGAAACGGTTCTTCCGGCTCTACCCCGCCTACTGGGTTGCGATGGCGTTCATGCTGATCGTGGGTGGTATTCGGGTACGTGGGCCGATCGGTTTGCTGTTGTCGGCCACGCTCACCCACGGCTACCACCCGCGACGGGCCATCGCCGGAATCACCCAGTCGTGGACCCTTGTCACGGAGATCGCCTTCTACGTGATGCTGCCATTCTTTCACCGTCTAACGGAACGGATCGGCCGAAAACGGACAGTGAATCAACGGGCGATCGTGTCGGTCATCGGCCTGGGTGGGCTTTACCTGATGAGCGTCATCTTCCGTATCTGGATTGCCGTAACGCAGCCGGTCTTCGGGGAGGTCAGCACCATCTGGTTCATTTCCCGCGCCGACGTGTTCGCTCTCGGTATGGCGTTGGCAGTCGGGTACGCGTGGGCCTCCCATAATGCCGTCGTCGCCGCAGCGATAGCGTCCGCTAGCCGAAGGGTAGTGCTCTGGTACGGCGGTGCCGCGTTCCTCTTTTGGTTCATGGCAACCCAACTCGGCCTGGCAATTGGATGGCAGAAGGAAACGGCGTTGCGGGGCGGCCTCGGTCAGTTCGCCTATGGACTCATCGCCTTTGCCGTGGTGCTACCGATGGCCTGGGGAGGCGGCGTGCCCTCGCCGATCGGACGCGTGCTCGACAGCCGGGTCATGACCTACCTCGGGATCGTGTCATACGGCATCTATCTCTGGCATCAGTGGTTTCTCGAGCGAACTATGGCGCTGTTGCACTGGAAGACCTTCAGCGGTCACTTCTCGGCGTTGCTGGTGTTGGTGATGGTCTCTTCCACAACCGCTGCGGGGTTGAGCCACCGCTTCATCGAAGTCCCGCTCATGCGCCTCGTGCCCCGCCTGCTCGATCGGTCCAAGACTGACGCGGCTGTGAAGGTACCCGCCTCGGCATGAGTGAAATGAAGCTCCGCCGCTCGGCGGCGATACCCGTTGTGCTCGGTCTGGTGCTTCGTGTCACGTACCTCTTGCGAGTACGTCGCAAGGTGGAACTCATAGGCGATCCGTACTTCTACTATCACCAGGCAAAGGCACTGGTGCGTGGTCAGGGGTTCATCCACCCATTCACCCTGCTCACGGAGCACCGGGTCGAACAGGCCGCCGACCACCCGCCGCTGTATCCGTTGCTGCTTGCGTTCCTTGACACGGTTGGCATCACCTCGATTACGCAACAGATGCTCGTGAACTGCCTGATCGGCACAGCCTCCGTCGTACTGGTCATGGTCCTGGCTCGCCGCATCAGCGGGCCACGAACTGCCCTCGTCGCGGGCCTGTTCGTGGCCGTGAATCCGAATACATTCCGCTACGACGGAACACTTTGGTCGGAGACTCTCGCCATTGCCCTGATGCTCCTGTCGATCCTGGCGTTGCACCATCTGCTTACAGGACCAAGCCGGAGTTGGGCCGCGGCCACCGGCCTTTGTTTTGGCCTCGCCACCCTCACCCGAGCGGAGTACGTGATCGCTATTCCACTGATCGCCGCGTTCCTCTTGTGGACAGGCCGTCGAACCCCTCGCCGTTACTTCGCGATTGCTGCCATCTTCTCGGCTGTCGCAATGGCGACGATGTCACCATGGCTCATCCACAACGCCACGCGCTTCGAGCATCCCGTCGGTCTCACCGTCGGCTTCCAGTACCTCCTCCCACTCACTAACTGCGATTCCACGTATTACGGCACCACCATCGGATACTGGGATGTGGAGTGCCTCCAACCGGCCTATCAACGCACGCACGTTCTCGGGCGGGATGAATCGGTCATGGCCAAAGAAGCCGCCAAGGACGGGTTGCAGTATCTCCGTACCCACAAGCGGCGGGCCTTGGTCATGCCATTCCTGCGGGTGGGTCGTCTCGTCAGCCTTTACCAGCCGATCCAACAGGCGAACCTCGACATCTTCATCGAAGGTGTCGAGCGTCCCGTCGCCTTTGCGGGCCTGGCCGCCTGGTATGTGCTCATGCTGTTCGGCGCCATTGGTGTCGGGTCGTTGCGACGAAGGCGCAACGAGATATTCGCCTTGACGTTGCCCGCGCTGGTCGTCATCACGGCGTCGGCTGTCACCTACGGGACGACCCGTTTTCGTGCTGGCTTCGAGCCGTTCGTATGCATCCTGGCCGCTATCGGTCTACAACATCTGGTGCACCTTTACCGCAGGGTGATGGCGGCGCCGCCGGGTGTGTCCAGTCCGAACACAACAGAAGTTCGGGCCCTAACTGGTTAAATGGCAACGTCGCTCGACCCAGGGTCTCCAGTCACCATGCGACGCTCTCACCCTCGACCATGTTTGGAGTTCCATGAGCACGACCCCCATTTCGGTGCAGCTGTACTCATTGCGAGAGCAGGCCGCTCACGACTTTCCCGCAGTCCTCGCCCGACTGGGCGCGGCCGGGTTCGTGGGGGTCGAACTGGCCGGGTTCAACCACCTCGCGCCTGCCGTATTCAAGCAATGCATCGACGACGCAGGACTTGTGGTGTCGAGCGCACATGTCGCCGGCGGTGACGGTTTCGCCCAGGGTTTAGCCGATGTGCAGTCCGTCGGCTGCTCGACGGTGGTCATACCGTTCGTACCGTCGGATGGCTTCACGGATCTCGACGCCATCAAGCGAACCGCCGACATGCTGAACGCCAGCAATCAGATCGCTCTCGCTGCTGGCGCCACGCTGGGCTACCACAATCACTGGTGGGAGTTCGAGCAGATCTTCGACGGCCGATCCGCGTTCCTCCACCTGTACGACAACCTCGCAGACGACATCTTCGTGGAGCTCGATTGCTACTGGACGAAGGTCGGGGGAGCGGACCCGATCGAGGTCATCACCACGTTTGGCGACCGCGTGCGCCTTCTGCATGTGAAGGACGGTCCGGCCGACGTGCCGGAGAGCAGCATGGTCGCAGTCGGCAGCGGATCGGTGGACATCCCAACGGTCCTTGCAGCCGCGCCCAACGCGGCATGGCACGTGGTGGAACTGGACCGCTGCGATACCGACATGTTCGACGCCGTCGAGGCAAGCTACCGCTACCTGGTCGGCAACGGGCTGTCGGCAGGACGCTCATGAGCAGCGTTGCCATCATCGGCTGCGGCGCCATCTCGCCGCGCTACGCGAAAACCTTGAACGAGCTCGGGTCGGTCACGCTCGCAGCAGTAGCTGACGGCATTCCCGAACGGGCCCAGGCTCTCGCCTCCGAGCACGGTGCGGCGGTGATGACCGTAGATGAAATACTTGCAGATGCAACTATCGACGCAGTGGTGAACCTCACGCCGCCATTGGCCCACGGTCCGGTCACACGAGCGATCCTTCAGGCTGGCAAGGCTGCGTTCAGCGAGAAGCCCCTCGCTGTCGATATGGCCGAAGGACACGCCTTGGTTGAGCTCGCAGCGGCACAAGGCGTTCGCTTCGGCTGCGCCCCCGACACGTTCCTCGGCGCCGGGCTGCAGTTGGCTCGTGCCGCCATCGACCGGGGAGACATCGGCGTACCACTCGCCGCCACCGGATTCTTCCTCGGCTTCGGGCCGGAATTCTTCCTTCCCAATCCCAACTTCTTCTACGAACATGGCGGCGGCCCGCTGCTCGATATGGGCCCCTACTACCTCACCGCGCTCATCCAACTGCTCGGCCCCGCCGTCGCGGTTACGGCGTCGGGCCGCATCAGCCGCGCCCAACGTCCGATAATGAACGGCGAGCGGCTTGGCGAGATGATGAACGTCTCGGTGCTCACCCACGTGTCGAGCGTCGTCGAGTTCGCGGCCGGTCCACTGGCAACGCTCGTGACCAGCTTCGATGTGGCCGCCACCGACCACCGCAACATCGAGATCTACGGCTCAGAAGGCACTCTGTCGGTCCCTGACCCGAACTTCTTCGGTGGTGCCGTTCGCATCAAACGTGTCGGGGACAAGGAGTGGACAGAGCTTGAGCCACTCACACCGAACATCCCCCAGCAGCGCGGCGTCGGCCTGGCCGACATGATGTGGGCACAACGCACGGGTCGGCCCCATCGGGCTTCGGCCACGCTCGCCCTTCATGTCCTCGACATCATGACCAGCGCGCTCTCCTCGGCGCAGAGCGGCCAGAAGACGACCTTGAACACCACGTGTGAACGGGCTGAACCAATGCGATTCGATCTGCCGGAGAACACCTTCGACAATTGACGCGAACGCAAAACCGCAGGTCAGACGCGGTAGGCCAAACGGCCTACCGCGTAGGGCACTTACCCTGGCGCTCAGGGTGTCGGATTTGGCGCGAAAGCGTTACGGAGTAAATCGGCGCAGGCGTGGACACTCTGGGGAACGTGCCTTACCTTCCGAACCAGAGCGAATTTCACCCACCCTTCGCTCATCATCAGGGAAAGAGAGAATCATGAGGAAACTCCCTCTCTTCGTTGCGACAGCGTCATTGCTTGTCGCGTCGATGAGTACCACTGCAGCAGCGTCCCCGTCCGAGCGGGACGATGCCAAGAATCCACCCGCCAGCATCACATGGGGTGCCTGCGAGAGCGAGCGGCTCACCAACGCCGGAGCCGTGTGCGGCATGTTGTCGGTGCCTCTTGACTACGAACACCCCCGCAAGCGAGAACGGGTTGAGATAGCGCTCTCGATGATCAAGCACTCGGTGCCGGAAGATCAGTACCAGGGCATCATGCTGGTCAACCCCGGTGGCCCCGGTGGCTCCGGTCTCGGGCTCTCACGGCTCGGGCAGTTCGTCCCCAACAACGGTGGCGCCGCCTACGACTGGATCGGCTTTGACCCTCGCGGAGTCGGGTCGAGCAAGCCTGCGTTGATCTGCAACCCCGACATCACCAAGGGTCCGCGTCCTGACTTCATGCCGTCCACCCCGGAGGTGGAGAACGAACTCTTGGCACGGGCCGAGAAGTACGCGGACGATTGCGCCAAGAACGCCGGTCCGCTCCTGAATCATCTCAGGACCATCGACAACGCCCGCGATATGGATCAGATCCGTCGGGCCCTCGGAAAGAAGCAGATCAACTACTACGGCTTCTCATACGGCACGTATCTCGGTCAGGTCTACGCCTCGGTTTTCCCGAAGCGGGTCCGCCGCATGGTGCTCGACAGCAACGTTGACGCCCGCACCGTTTGGTACACCTCCAACCTTGAACAGAATGTCGCGTTCGAAGGCGTGCTCAAGGAGTACTACAAGTGGGTCGCCAGCTACGACGATGTCTACAAGCTGGGCAAGACCGCCGATGAGGTCGAGAAGTTGTTCTACGCCACCCAGGACAAGCTCCGGGCCAATCCGGCCGGCGGTGTCGTCGGACCTGACGAATGGACCGACGTCGTCCTGAGTGCCGGCTACAACCAGGGCGCCTGGCCCGGTATCGCCGCCCTCATCTCGGAGTGGGTCACCACGCAGGATCCGACGAACCTCGTGGGCGCCTATCTCGATGCCAGCTCTCCCGACAGTGACAACGGGTACGCGATGTATCTCGCGACGATCTGTTCGGAAGGCGGAGACTGGCCGAGCGATTGGGACACCTGGCGCGAGGACAACACCATCACCGCCAAGGCTGCGCCGTTCCTGACGTGGAGCAACGCCTGGTTCAATGCGCCCTGTCGCACGTGGCACGCCGAAACCGCAGAGCCGGTGGAGATCGACGGCAACCGTGTCGCCCCGATCCTGCTGATCGGTGAAACCCTTGACGGCGCCACGCCGTTCGAAGGCAGCCTTGAGGCACGTCGTCAGTTCCCCAAGGCCAGCTTGGTCTCATCGGTTGGTGGCACGACCCACGCCAACTCGCTGAATGGCTACGCCTGTGTTGACGATGTCGTGGTCGAGTACCTGGCCACGGGCAAGTTACCCGCCCGTCAGTCGGACGACGCCGCCGACAAGGCCTGCGACGCCCCGCCGCTGCCCGTCCCGGACCCGCCCGCCGCCGCACCGGCACCGGCTGACCCGGCTCCGGCTCCCGCCCTGACCCGCCAGCAAGCCCTGGCCCGCACCTAACCCACCCCGACCCCGACCCCGACGAACTTGCGGCAGTTACAGCTCGTAGCGGGCAGCACCTGCCGCAAGTTCAATGGGATGGTGAGTGGTTCTGTAAGCGGGGTTCTGTCCGCCGCCGAAGCGGCGGGGTGACCATCCATCTCAGCGGTCTACCCGAGGGGTGCCCGAAGGCGAACGGAGCCGTTCACGTCCCTCTGCTTGACCTTGCTCCACGTGGGGGTTGCCGAGCCATGCGAGTCACCCCGCATGCTGGTGCGCTCTTACCGCACCGTTTCACCCTTACCTGTGACCGGTTGCCCGGTCCATCGGCGGTTTCTCTCTGTTGCCCTCACCGGTAGGTCACCCCACCCTGACTCTCGTCAGCACGTTGCCCTGCGGAGCCCCGACTTTCCTCGACCAGGTCAAGCCTGACCGCGGTCACCCGAACTACTCACCATCCGCCAAGAACCCTAGTAGGCGAAGGAGTTCGGACCAAGCAGGTCAAGGTCGACCTTCTTGCCGTTGAGCAGCGTGGGCACCAGACCCATGGCGCTGAACGCCTGCGGAGCCTGGTAGACGGGCACGACGACAACCTCGACGGCGCCCTTCACGGTGGTCGTTGGCTCGACCTTTGGTGCCAAGGAAGCCGCGACGGGACCGCCGAGAATGCCGGCCCAGACCGCCGCGTGACGTGCTTCGGCCGCACCGACCGACATGGCTGCGGCGCGGAGCTTGGGAAGGGTCAGCAACGGCACGAACGACTGGTAGGTCTCGGTGATGACGTTCTCGAGGGAGTGCAGCATGTTCCGCAGATCGCCGGCCTTGTCGGCCGACGCCTCGATGGCTGCGTACGCCGGGGTGACGATGTTCTTGGTCACGGCCGGGTTCTCGGTTGTGAACGGTGTGCCACCGGCATCGGTGGTGAGACCCTCGAAAAACTTGGCGTAGGCGGCGTGATGGTCTTGGAAACGCTTGGCGAACTCGGCTGCTTCGCCCGTGAGCAGATTCATGCCGAACGCCTTGTCATAAATGGCAACGGCACTGTGCTCGAGGGAACTGGCGGTGCGCAGCAGGACAACGTCGTTGACCACTCGCTCGGGTAATGCGGTCGTTACGGGCGACTCGCCCGCTTGAGCGACGCGTGCGCCCTCGCCGGCACCGGTGCCTCCCGGACCGCCGCAGGCGGCGAGCACGGCCGCAGTAGCGACCGAGAAGCCGCCAAGCGCGAGAAACTTCCGACGGGGGAGCGCGTCAGTGAGAGGAGTAGCAGGCACGGCGGTCATCCTTCGATCGCATAGGCGGACGGGGCGAGCGCGTTCTTGGCGCCGCCATCAAAGTCGAGCAGGTAGTCGGCCGGGTTCAGTCCGATCACGCGGGCGAGCACGGTGGCGTGCCGGGCTTCAACGGGCTGAATTGAAGAGACCAGCGAGGCCGAGTCGGTGGCCTTCAGCGTGCCGAGTGCCTGCCCGTACGTGGCGGCGGCAGCGGTCTCCAAGAGGAAGGCGGCGGTCAGCATGTCGGCCTGACTCTTGGCTGCCTGGAGCACCGGGCCGAACTTCTTGAGAATGGCCTTGTTCGCAGTGTTCTTTGCTGCCTTGCCCGCTGCACCGGCCATGGCCTGCGCGTGCTCGAGGTGGTGCGATCGGAAGAGTCCGGCCACGGCTGCGGGACCGGGCTCGAGCAGGTTGCTGGCCATAGCCACGTCATAGGCGGCAACGGCAGCGAGTTCGAGAGACTGGGCGAAGACGAGCACCGACGTGTCGGCCTCATCGGGCTGCCGGGGCGGGAGTGTGGTCGTGGCTTCGGCCGCGCCGGCCCTCGAGGCACCCAACAGCAGGGTGCCGACGCCAACAACGGCACCAGCCAGGGCGCGGCGGCCAAGTGGCGCGAGGTCTTCCGCGATCGTGCGCATCGACTCGCGGTGTTCGTCGTCAACCTCGGCGGCGAGGCGTCGGAGTAGATGGGCGTCCACGGTTTCTCCCTTAGATCCATTGGCGGCGGAGACAGCCTTCTTTGTCGCCGCCGGAGCAGACAAATCTAGAGGTCTCCTGGCGCGACAGGCCGGACCTGTGTTGCCGAGTGCAAAACCTAGTTCGCCGGTCCCCGTTTAGCCGTGTTCTGTCCCGCCAGCAGCCCGCCGAGCAGAGCAGCGACCAGACCGAACAGCACATTGCCGAGGGAAGCGGGCAGGTTCAGCGGGCGATGGAGCACGGCCAAACGGGCAATCCGCGCCACCTGCAGCACGACAACCACTGAAAGCACGGCCAACAGCGCGTGCGTCAGCGGGGCGTTCACTCGTTGTTGACTGGCCGCTGCGAACCCACCGAGCAGAAGGCCGACGAGCACGACGAGCGTCAGCAGGCCAGCCGGGCCTCGCTGCCCGGGACCTTTATCGGTGAGCCAGGAAATGGCAACGGCAGGCACCGCAAACGCCAAGGCCACCGTGACCCCGCGGCGAATTGCCTCTCGATCGAAAGGAGGCCGTTTCACGTCGTAGCGCTGCTCCGCGACGCCGGCGCCGACACCAGTTCGGGCTTGACTGATTCGCAGAACGACGCCACCTCGGCTTCGATGCGCGCCGCGTCCCAACCGAGGTCGGGGGCAAGCAGGTGGGCCACATCGGACGCGGCAGCCATACAGGCACGGGCATCCTGCAAACGGGCTCGGGTGCGGCGGGTGAGCACGTCGTCAAGCGTGCGAGCCATCTCGTGGCGCACCGAGTATCGCGCCTCGGCCTTCATGTAGGGCAGGCCGGGAACGAGGGGAGCACCAAGCGTCGGATCGGAGGCAATCATGGCGTCGATCGTGGCACGCTCGGTGCCAAACCGTTCATCGAGGTGCGTCTGTGTGCTGTGGGACGGCGGCACTGCGTAACCCTCTGCCCCGAGCAACTTGAGGTTGGAGGTGCGCGACTTTCCACCCCGGCCGAGGCGCTTGACGATGTGGTCGACCGTGTCGGAGGCCATGTGTCGATACGTCGTCAACTTGCCGCCGGTGATGGTGATGACCCCATCGGGCCGGTCATTCACTTTGTGGCCGCGCGAGAGGTCGGCGGTGCGTCCGGACGCGACGCTCTTTACCAGCGGGCGCAACCCGGCCCACACCCCAAGGACATCTTCGTGGGTGATGTTGGTGGTGACGGCATGGTTGAGCGCGTTGAGCACGTAGTCGATGTCGCCGGCCGTGCACTCGGGGTCCTCCAACGGGCCCTGATAATCGGTGTCGGTGGTACCGACGTAGGTGAACGTGAAGCCGCCTTCGGGCTTCGGTAACCATGGCACCACGAACAGCGTGCGCTTCTCGCCCGGGACCGGGATGACGACCGCGACGTCGTTGCGGACCTTGTCCCACGGCACCGTGATGTGAATACCTTTCGCTGGTCTTATGGCGTCGGGGTCTTTCCCCTCATCAAAGGTGCGTACCTGGTCGCTCCACACACCCGCCGCGTTTACGACGACGTCGGCGCGCACATCGAACTGATGGCCGTCGGCCTCCACGGTCGCCCCCGTGATGGCCGTGCCGGAGCGAGTAAGCCCGACCACGTTCGCGTAGTTGGCAGCAGTGGCACCGTGTTGCACTGCAGTGCGAACCACGGTGAGACACAGACGGGAGTCATCCACCGTGGCGTCGTAGTAGAGGTACCCGCCGGCCAGCTTGTCGGCGGCCATGGTGGGCATGTGAGCCAGCGTGTCGGCGTTGTTGAGCTTCTTGTGCTTCTTACCGATGCGGGCGCCGCCCGTCAGGTCATAGAGCCACATGCTCTTGCCGAGAGCGAAGCCCAGTTTGCGCCCGACCACGCCCCCCGAGGACATGATGGGGATGAGGAACGGCAGAATTCGCACGAGGTGTGGAGCGTTGTGCAGCAACCGTTGACGCTCGTGCAACGCCTCATAGACCAGCCCGATCTCACCCTGCTGCAAGTAGCGCAGCCCGCCGTGCGCCAGCTTTGAACTCTTTGAAGAGGTACCGGACGAGAAGTCGTCACGTTCGACCAGGGCGGTTTTGAGGCCGCGGCTGGCGGCGTCGAGCGCCACGCCGACGCCGGTAATGCCACCACCGACCACCAGCACATCAAAGGTTTCGGTGCGCAGTCGCTCAAGCATCGCCGTGCGGTCAAACGGAAGGGGTGCCATGGGCAGATCGTACGTGAAACGAAGTAAGGAAGCGACGTTCGCAGCCTTTCGCAAGGAAACGAAAGTGACGGCTTCAGGGCGGGGCCATTCGCAGGGATTGCTAATCAACAAGACTTGCAGATTGGCGAGCGCATGAGTACGGTGGCCCATATGCGGACGCCCAGTGAACTCACCGTGGCGTTCCGCGAGCGCGGGCTCAAAAACACGCCGCAGCGGCAGGCGATCTTTGCTCACTTGCATGGCAATTTGAGCCATCCGACGGCGGAATCGGTGTACGTGGCCATAGCGCAGGACATGCCGTCCATCTCGTTGCGCACCGTCTACCAAACCCTCAATGACCTCGTCGCCATGGGCGAACTCACCTCGGTTGATCTTGAGGGCGGTGCGGTTCGGTTCGACCCGAACATGACCGATCACCACCACGCACTGTGCCGCCAGTGCGGATCACTCGCCGACGTCGAGCTCGACCTCAGTTCGCTGTCATCGCAGCTGCACGGATTCCACCCTGACTCGATGCAGGTCGCCATTCATGGCCATTGCGCATCGTGCTCGTCATCAGCCCAAACCTCATAGTTAATCCCACAACCCAAGGAGCAAGACCCGCATGCCAGCACTTGAAGGATCAAAGACCCACGAGAACCTCAAAGAAGCGTTTGCCGGCGAAAGCCAGGCCAACCGCCGCTACCTGTGGTTCGCCCAAAAGGCCGATGTCGAGGGCTACCCCGATGTTGCCATGCTCTTCCGCTCCGTTGCCGAAGGCGAAACCGGCCACGCGCACGGCCACCTCGACTTCCTGGCCGAAGTTGGCGACCCAGCCACCGGTGAGCCCATTGGCGAAACTGAGGCCAATCTCAAGTCGGCTGTGGCCGGCGAGACCTACGAGTACACCGAGATGTACCCGGGCTTCGCTCGCACCGCCCGCGACGAAGGCTTCACCTCAATCGCCGAATGGCTTGAGACGCTGGCCCGGGCCGAGAAGAGCCACGCCGGTCGCTTCGGCCAGGGTTTGGCCAACATCAGCTGAGCAAAGTAAACCTGCTTTACCTGAGTCATCGTGGTGCGCCGGGCGAGTCCCGGCCGGCGCACCCGCAGTACGACCTCACCCTTGCGAGAGAAAGCGCGTCGTGACGACTATCTACGACCCTCACCATCCCAAGTACTTGGACGAAGCCGACGTTCGCGACGAGATGACCCGTGTGTACGACCTGTGCCACGGGTGCCGTCTCTGCTTCAAGTTCTGTACCTCGTTCCCGACGCTCTTCAGCTACATCGACGCGCACGACGATCAGGACTCGGCCAAGCTCACCAAGGTGCAGCAGGACCAGGTTGTCGATGAGTGTTTTCAATGCAAGCTGTGCGACATCAACTGCCCATACACCCCGGCGAAGGGCCACGAGTGGGCGCTTGATTTTCCTCGCCTCATGCTGCGCGCTGACGCGATGCGCACTGCTACCAAGCAGGTCGACAAGCGCAAGGCGTTTACCACCAACGTCATGGGCCATACCGATCTGGTCGGCAAACTTGGCACCTCGGTTGCACCCTTGGCCAATGCGGCCACCGGTAAGCCCGGTTCCCTCATGCGCAAGGTCATCGAGAAGACGGCCGGCGTGTCGTCGCAACGTTTGGTGCAGCCTTTTGCTCGGCAGCGTTTCTCCACCTGGTTTGCCAAGCGGCCGCGTGTCCGCCTCGCCAATCGGCAGTCCCAGGTCACGCTCTATCCCACCTGTCTCGTTGAGTACCAGGCCCCGAACATCGGCAAGGACCTCGTGAAGGTTTACGAGCGCAACGGTGTCGAATGCTCTCTTGCCGAAGGCGCAGGCTGCTGCGGCGCACCGTTCCTTCATTCGGGAGACGTCGACAGTTTCACCAAGCAGGCCGCCAAGAACATCAAGGCGCTCGCCGCCTCGGTTCGGGCCGGCAACGACATCGTGGTGCCGCAGCCCACCTGCTCGTTCATCTTGAAGAAGGACTACATCGACTACGTGGGTGGGCCCGACGCGAAACTGGTGGCAGAGCACACATTCGACTCCTCCGAGTACCTGATCCGCCTTCACAAGGACGACGGTCGCAGTCTCGACATGGTGTTTCCCGGTGATGTGCCCGACACCGTCACCTATCACACGCCGTGTCACCTGAGGGCCCAAAACATCGGGCTGAAAAGCCGTGACCTCATGAAGCTCACCGGCACCAAAGTGAAGCTCGTGCAGCAGTGCTCCGGCATCGACGGCATGTGGGGGCTGCGAGCCGAGAACGCCAACATGTCGATCCCGATCGGCAAGAAGCTCGGCGACGAAATCGCCAAAGCCGGGGGCGACATCGTGGCCGGCGACTGCCACCTGGCCAACGGCGTCATCACCGAACAGACCGGACGGGTGCCGGTGCATCCGATGCAGATGGTGGCCCGCGCCTATGGCATCCCCGAGGAGAACTGAATGAAGCTGACACTGGCCGATATCGCAGACACGCGGGCCTACGAACGTGAACGTGAGTCGTTCCGGGAGCACATTGTTTTGCTCAAACGATTGCGACGCGTCCAGGTCGGCAACATGATCACCTTCGTGTTCGAGAACCGGGACACGATGCGATTTCAGGTCCAGGAAATGGCCCGCGTCGAGAAGATTTTCACCGATGCCGGTATCCAGAGCGAACTCGACACCTACAACACCCTCATCCCCGAGCCCGGCCAGTTGTCGGCCACCATGTTCATCGAACTCACTTCCGAACTGGCCCTGCGGGACTGGTTGCCCCGCCTGGTCGGAATTGAACGTGCGCTCGAATTGCGCCTGCCCGGTCATGTCGTCAAAGCCGTGGTCGAAGAACAGCACGCCGCACAGCTGACCCGTGAAGACATCACCTCAACCGTGCACTACGTCCGTTTCGAGCTTTCCAACGCGCAAATCGACGCCTTTCGGGCCGGACCGGTGGAGCTCGCCGTTGAGCACCCGGCACTTCACGTGGCCGTCGTCCTGCGGGACGAGACCAGGCACGAGTTGTTGCGCGACCTTGTGCCAGAAACCGCAGAAAATTTGTAAGACCCTCTAGCAACCGGGCCAAACGCCCCATAACATGACGCCGATGGAGCCGGGGGGCTCCAGTCTGATGAAGTGTTAGGGGCTTACCTTGGCAGCAGTTGCCTTTTCATCGCAGCTCCGGTCTCCGGAGTCGGCGTGGCTTGATCTCGGTGCGTGCCGCGGCCTTGATCCGGAAACGTTCTATCCGGAGGACGAGGAGGACGCCGAGAAGGCCAAGGCCGTCTGCGCCCAGTGCGCCGTTCGGGTCACATGCCTCGAATTCGCGCTCGGGCATCGCGAGAAACAGGGCGTCTGGGGTGGTGCGACCGAGCGTGAGCGGCGTCGCATTGTCCGTCAGCGTCGCCGTACCGCCTGAAGGGACCCAGATTTGGGGCAGGCCCGACAGTTGGGGACTGGCTAACCTGCGCTGATGACAAGCCTTGACGATCTTGACGATCTTGGCGGCTGGCCGCCGCTGCTGAGCGCGCTGATGCGCGGAGAAGACGTGCCGGCTGCGCATACCCGCGCTGCCATGGCCGAATTACTGGCCGGGAAAGCCACCTCAGCCCAAATCGCCGGATTTGTGGTGGCACTACGCCAAAAGGGTGAGACCGTCGACGAGTTGTCCGGACTGCTCGACGCCATGCTGGACGCTGCGGCGTTGGTGACTCTGCCACCGGCCCTCTTGGCCAGGGCCATCGACATCGTTGGCACC
This sequence comes from uncultured Acidimicrobiales bacterium, assembly GCA_963791625.1. GTDB lineage: Bacteria > Actinomycetota > Acidimicrobiia > Acidimicrobiales > Ilumatobacteraceae > JANMCE01. Next base: position 1,238,795 of record CAWBTA010000006.1, on the reverse strand, counting down.
GGCGGCGACCGGAGCCACTCCATCAACGTGTCCACCATCTCCATGTTCGTACTGGCAGCCGGGGGTCTCACTGTCGTCAAGCACGGCAACCGCGCCGCCAGCTCAGCGTGCGGTGCCGCCGACCTACTTGCCGAACTCGGCGTTGCCATCGACCTGCTCCCCGACGAGATCGTGCCGTGTGTCGAAAAGGCCGGGTTCGCTTTCTGTCTTGCGCCAACCTTCCACCCGGCGTTGCGCCATGCTGGCCCGACCCGTCGCGAGCTTGGGGTGCAGACGGCATTCAACATTCTCGGCCCAATGGCCAACCCGGCGCGGGTGCCTCGCCTGGTCGTCGGCTTGGCTGACCCATCGATGGCCGAGCGCATGCTTGACGTCTTCGCCCGTCACGGAGCCGAACACGTGCTGATCGTGCATGGAGACGACGGACTCGACGAACTGACCACGACCGCAACGTCGTCGGCGTGGGAGCTACACAACGGCGTGCGGCGCCACTTCACCATCGACCCGACGTTGCTCGGCCTGCGGCGCGTTTCGATCGATGCGTTACGAGGCGGTGCCCCGGCCGAGAATGCCGAGCTGGCCCGGCGAGTGCTGGCGGGGGACAAGGGCGCACACCGCGACATCATCACGCTCAACGCAGGCGCCGGCTTCCTGGTGGCCGACACGGTCCCGTCGCTGGAGGAAGGCATCCAACTGGCTGCGTCACTGCTTGACGGTGGTGCGGCCGCGGACGCACTCGACCGACTGGTGACCTCGTCCAACGAACTGGTTGCGGCCCGTCGCTCATGATTATCTCGGTCCCGGCCAGCTCGGCCAACCTTGGACCAGGATTCGACACGTTGGGCCTCGCTCTCACCATGCCGTTTCTGTGTCGCCTCGGCCCCGCCGCGGATGGCAAGACGGAAACGGAGGGACATCCCGCCGTCGTGGCCTTTCGCCGAATGGGTGGCACTGGTGAACTTTCAACGAAGACATCGATCCCGTCGGGCCGCGGCCTCGGCTTCTCGGGTGCTGCGCGTGTGGCCGGATGCCTGGCAGCAGTTGTGCAGCGGTATGGAACCGAGGTGCACCTGGCTGATCATGCCGAGGATGTCTTCGGCCTGAGCACTGAGCTCGAAGGCCACGCCGACAACGTTGCCGCGTCGCTCTACGGCGGGTGTATCGCCACCGCCGCAGGACGAGTCGTGTCGATTCCGTTGCCCCTGCAACCCGCCGTGGTGGTCTGGATTCCGCCATCGCAAACCTCCACCGACGCGGCCCGGCGGGCACTGCCGCCGACGGTGCCACACACCGACGCGGCGTTCAACGTTGGCCGGGTGGCACTGCTGGTCGCCGCGCTGGCAACGGGCGACGTCGATGCGCTGCGTGATGCGGCCCAGGACCGTCTTCACCAGGAGTACCGACTCAACGCGTCACCCGCCAGCCGACTTGCCATCGCGGCGGCCCTGGAAGCGGGAGCATGGTCGGCTTGGCTATCAGGCTCGGGTCCGACCGTGGCCGCGTTCTGTGCGCCCGAACAGGCCCGCCACATCATCGACAGCCTCCCGGCCGGTGGCCGCGCTCAACAACTCCGCATCGACACCGACGGTGCGCGACTACTTCCGGACGGTGGGGCTTTGTCGTAACGGGACGCCAGGGTCTCATTGGAAAGCGACGGGCATAGGCCGACCGTGTGACAGGCTTATTGCTGACCATGAATAGCGTTACGTGCGAACGACAGCAGATCCTTGACCCGGAGCAACTCTGCCGTGCCGGTTCTCTACCAGGGAGGACCGTGTGCCTCGCACACACCGAGAACGTTCAGCAGATCCTCGAGCAATTGGGCGGGGAAGCACACGACCTGCTCCTTGTGCAGAACCTGGAGATCAGTAACGCTCTTCTCACGATCCTCCTCGCGCACCAGGCCACACTCGGCACCGACTTCCGTGGGGCGACCTTCACTGATAGCGCCAACTTCCTAGGGGTGACCTTTACCGGCACCGCCAGTTTCGACGGGACGACCTTCACCGGTATCGCCGACTTCGCGACTGCGACTTTCAACAGCGGCGCCAGCTTCCGCGAGGCGACATTCACCGGCACCGCCAACTTCGGCAGTACGGTCTTCACCGGCGAAGCCCGCTTCAGAAGGGCGAACTTCACCGGCACCGCCGACTTTGCTCGGGCGACCTTCACCGGCGAAACCGACTTCGGCGAGGCGACCTTCACCAGCACGAACTTCTTTGGGGCGAGCTTCACCGACACGGCCGACTTCCGCCGGGCGACCTTCACCGACACGGCGGTCTACATGGGGGCGGCTTTTACCAACGTCGCCAGCTTCGACGAGGCGACCTTCACCGGCGCCAACTTCTCATGGGCTGCATTCGCTCGCACAGCCGGCTTCCGCGCGGCAACCTTCACCAGCGCCGCCAACTTCGCGAGCGCAACCTTTACTGACGTCGCCAGCTTCTTTGGGGCCACGTTCCCCGCCACCGCCAACTTCCGCCGCGCGACCTTCACACTCGCGGCAGACCTCCGGGTAAACCCCTCGTTGTGCACGATCGATTTGTCCAGCGCTTCGTTCGGCTCGGGGGTGGCGATCGTCACGAGCGGTGCTCTGGTGTTGAAGCAACTGTTGATTCGCGATCCCTTGACAGTCACCGCCGATGGGCCGCTAGCTGCGATTGTGTCTCTGGAAAAGTCGACGTTGGAGGCACCGCTAGTCATTGGCGATGGGGTAAGACTCGACGAGTGTGCTTTGTCGTACGCGACTGGTCTCGACAACCTGCGCGTTCTCGGATCCAATCCTTGGGGGGAGTACAGGCATCGGCAAGCAATCATCGACGAGCCCCGCCGTGTCGGTTACCTGAGCCGCTTCGGGACCCGCTTGCGACGGAAAGCGAATGCGGGGGAAACGTCGATCATCGAGGCCTCCGCTTCACCGGCGCCCGAGCAGGTCGCGAGTAGTTACCGGCAGCTTCGCTCGGCGTTGGAGTCTTCGAAGGACTACGCAGGAGCAGCCGACTTCTACTACGGCGAGATGGAGATGCGTCGGCTAGGCGCACCGCGCCGGTCGATCGAACGACCCCTGTTGTTCGGTTACAAAGATACTGGCTGGTTACGGGCTCCGTGCCTATCGCTCGCTCGCAACATACACAGCGGTGGTATTCGGGTTGGCCACCTTGCTGCACTGGCGCACCCGTGAGCTCGTGGTGTTCGAAACGCTCAGGAATTCCGACGGGACGGTCGTCGAGGTGGCGAAGGCTGCTGGTAGTGCGGGGCTGAACTTCGACCGGTTCTGGGATTGTGTAGCGATCGCTGCTCGGTCGACGGTGAGTTTTCTGTCGCCGGTGACCGATGGTCTTACGGGACGTGGAACGATTCTGTTCCTCGTCGCAAAGATCGCCGGGCCGCTGCTGCTCGGCCTAAGTGCGCTTGCTCTACGGTCACGTGTGCAACGTTGACCGGCCATCCGTATCGTTCGACAGCCGCCTGGGTGTTGAAGGCGATCGAGACCGGGTGTCGATTCGTCGACCAGGGCTGCTGAGAAGTCGCTCCGCCTCCGGTCTCCTGAGGGAACTCTGTGACACCTCGCTGTCAGTATCGACGTATGCCCACTGCTAAAGACCGACCGAAGGGTCTACGAGTTCAGGCGGCACGTCGCCGCACAATCGAGCGTCACCGCCGCTGGGCGACAAGGCTTTCTTGGCCGTCACCGCCTGGGAGGGGATGGCTCACCGAAATTCGCGTCGCAAGCGGGCTCAGCGCCAGCGACGTCGCCACGCGAATGACCGTCAGCAGGTCCGCCGTCAGCTATGCCGAGGCATCAGAACGGAACGGCAAGATCCAGCTTGATGTGCTTCGACGATACGCAGACGCCGTTGACGCCGACGTTCACTACGTGCTCGTTCCTCGTGCGAGCGTTCTCCAATCAGTGGACAGTCAGGGAAGACGACGACGGCATGTGTTACGACTTCGCTCCCGGCGACCGAGGCCGCCGGCAGTTCTGTTTGAGTCCATCAGGGTTAACGTACAGTCTGAACTCACCAGCCAAGCTGGCGAATGTGAACCGTGACTGTGCGTTAACCCGTATGCACCCAAACCAAAACACTCCGCACGAACCCGTGAGTGCCCACTTGAAAGCACCGCTGGCAAGCGGACCTCAGGCGGGGAGCAGACCTGCGGCCCGGTAGGCCCGCTCGAGCGTGACGGCAGCGATGGCACGGGCCTTGGTGGCGCCGAGGTGCAGCAACGAAGCGACGTGCATCGGGTCGGCGGCCAGTTCGGCATAGCGGGCCTGGACCGGGCGGAGCAGCTCAATGACGGCTTCGCCCGCGGCGGCCTTGAGCTCGCCGTACTGGGTGAAACCCTCGGCCAGGACCTCGGGTTTCTCACCGGTGCACGCGGCCAGGATCTCGAGCAGGTTGGAGATACCCGGCTTGTTTTCCGGGTCGAAGACGACCTCGTTGTCGGAGTCAGTGACGGCCCGCTTGAACTTCTTCAGGATCGCGTCGGGTGTGTCGAGCAGATAAACACAACCGTTCTGATTCTCGGTGGACTTCGACATTTTCGAGGTGGGGTCCTGCAGGTCCATGACACGGGCACCGGCCGCAGGAGCAACGAACTTGGGCACGACGAACGTGTCGCCGTAGCGGCCGTTGAACCGGATCGCGGCGTCTCGGGTTAACTCGATGTGCTGACGCTGATCGGCCCCAACCGGCACCTCGTCCGCATCGTAGAGCAAAATGTCGGCAGCCTGGAGCGCCGGGTAGGTGAGCAGGGCTGCCGGAATGAACCCTTTCGACTTGGCCGTCTTTTCCTTGTACTGCACCATTCTCGACAGTTCGCCGGCCGACACGGTGCACTCCATCAGCCAACCGAGTTGCGCATGTTCTGGGACATGGCTCTGGACGAATACCGTGGCCACGCTCGGATCGAGGCCGATAGCAAAGAGCACGGTGGCCAGTTCGGTCACGTTCCGGCGAAGAACGGCGGCGTCGTGGACCGAGATCAACGAGTGGAGATCGACAATGCCGTGGAAGGCGTCAACGTTGTGCTGATTGGCCACCCACGGGTTGAGCGCGCCGAGATAGTTCCCTAGATGGACGTCTCCGGTTGGCTGAATACAGCTGAGCACACGCGTCATAGCGGCACGATCGTAGCGGGGGAGACGACCTGCTCACGGGTGTATTCGTCCCCAGGGTGGCCGGGAGTTGTATCCTCGCAGGGTGTCAGTTGAGGTCAACACCCCCGTGTACGACGGGCCTTTCGATCTTTTGCTGCACCTGATCCTCAAGGATCAGGTCGATTTGTATGAGGTCTCGCTGAGCGCGATCGTCGACGCTTTCCTCGAGGAAATGAAGCTGATCTCCAGCCTCGACCTTGAACTGGCCACCGAATTCCTGCTGATCGCCGCCACGCTGGTCGAGCTGAAAAGTCGACGACTGTTGCCCGGTCGGGACGACATCGACCTAGACGACGAACTGGCGCTCTGGGAGGAGCGAGACCTGCTGCTTGCGCGCCTGCTCGAATGCAAGACGTTTAAAGATGTTGCCCAGGTGCTGTCCAGCCTGGCCGATAGCGCAGCCAAGTGCTTCCCCCGAATCGCCGGTCTCGACGAGCGATTCGCCGAACTCGCCCCCGACCCGCTGGAGGGTCTGAATCCGACCCGTCTACGCGCCGCCTACGAGAAGGCCATCCGCATCAAGGTTGTGCCGACGGTCGACATGTTCCACGTCAACCCTATCCGCCTCACCGTCGCTGAGGCCGTCGATGAGCTGGTGGACGAACTTCCACGCGTCGGTCGGATCAGCTTTCGTCGCCTGACCTCTGGCCTCGCCGAGCGGTTGGAGATCATCGTGCGCTTTTTGGCGCTGCTCGAACTGTTCAAGCAGGGCTACATCGATCTGGAGCAGGCCGACACATTCGGCGATATCGAGATCGCCTGGCTCGGCACCGAACTGGTAGGCGCCAACGGCGTCGCCATTGACGACTACGAAGGCTGATACGCATGGCCACCGACTCTTCTTCTCCCGCGGCTGACGGCCCGGTCAACCCCGACGCGGTTCGCGCCATCGAGGCCATCGTCATGGTGGCGAGCGAACCGGTCGAACCAACACTGTTGGCCCAGCTGCTCGAGCTGCCGCTCACCACGGTCGAGTCGCTTTGTGCCCGCCTGGCCGAGGCCTACCGCGATGCCGGTCATGGGTTCGAGCTCGTGAAGGTGGCAGGTGGCTACCGCTACCAGAGTCACGGGGACATGGCGCCCTACGTCGAGCGTTTCGTGCTTGAGGGGCAAACCGCACGGCTGTCGGGCGCGGCGCTCGAAACCTTGGCGATCGTGGCGTACAAGCAGCCGATTTCACGCGCTCAGGTCGCCTCCATTCGCGGTGTCGACCCTGACGGTGTGCTGCGCACGCTGCAGGCCCGCGGTTATGTCGATCAGATCGGGCGCGACCCGGGCCCTGGTCAGGCGCTGCTGTGGGGCACCACGCCAGCGTTCCTCGAGAAGCTGGGTCTGAACTCACTTGAAGGGCTGCCGCCTCTGGCCGAATACGTGCCTGGCGCTGATGTGGTGGAAGCTCTCGAGCAGGGTCTGCGCATCGTCCCCATTGTCGCTCCCGCTGCGGGTGCAGCACCGGAAGCACCCGTACTTGATGAGTGATACCAGACCCCTCTGGGAGATCCAGAAAGACCAAGCCGCAGCGGACGGTATCCGCTTGCAGAAGATTTTGGCCGAGCGTGGTTACGGCAGCCGCCGCAGCTGCGAGCAGATGATCGAAGCCGGTCGCGTCCAGGTCAACGGCGAGGTTGCGGTGCTTGGTCGACGCATCCACGCCGACATCGACAAGGTCACCATCGACGGTGTCCCCGTCGGCACCAAACAGGGGCTCGTGTACTACCTTTTGAACAAGCCCGCGGGCGTTGTCACCACTTCGAGCGACACCCATGGTCGCCCTACGGTGGTGCAATTGGTTCCCGACGACGTTCGCGTCTTCCCGGTCGGCCGTCTCGACGCCGAAACCGAAGGCCTGCTCATCCTTACCAACGACGGTGATCTCACCCATCGCCTGACCCACCCGAGTTTTGGTGTCGAGAAGGAGTATCTCGCCGAGGTTGAGGGCGAACTGTCCAACTCAGACCTCCACGCTCTGCGATCGGGTATCGAGCTCGAGGACGGCAAGACCGCGCCCGCCCAGGCCAGTCAACCCCAACCAGGCATGGTGCGCCTCGTGATCCACGAAGGCCGCAACCGGCAGGTGCGCCGCATGTGCGACGCCATTGGCCATCCGGTGAAACGCCTGGTGCGGGTACGTATCGGGCCTCTGCGCGACACCTCGCTCAAGCCGGGAACCTGGCGGCTGCTCGAAGGCGCGGAGGTCATGGCACTGTCCGAGACGGTCAAGGCCGGAAAGGACGCGCCGGTCTATGAAGGGGCCATCAAGCTCGGTGATGACGATGAGTGAAGGCTCTCAAAGACAGGCCAACATCATCGGACTCGGCCTCATCGGCGGTTCGATCGCCAAGGCGTTGACGGCCAGAGGCTGGCAGGTGTCGGCAACCGATCGCGACCCGAGCCGGGTCTCACGTGCTCAGCAACTTGGCATTGTCTCATCTGTTGGCCTCATTGCAGACGCAACTATCACCTTCGTTGCGGTACCGGTACTGGCCGTTCCGCAAATGGTCAAAGAAGCGCTTGCTGCCACGACCGGTTTCGTGACGGACGTTGCGAGCGTGAAGGCAGGGGTTGCCGCTGTCGTGGACGATCCCCGTTTCGTTGGTGGTCACCCCATGGCAGGTTCCGCCCAGGACGGACTGGACGGTGCCGACGCCGACATGTTCGAGGGCACGGTGTGGGTGCTGACTCCCACGGCGAGCACCAGCGACCAGGCGTTCGCGGCCGTCGCATCCATCGCTTCTGAACTTGGTGCCGAAGTGGTGGTGCTCGGACCGGTTCGCCACGACGACGTTGTCGCCGTTGTGAGTCACGTGCCGCACCTGGTTGCGGCGACGCTCATGAACTTGGCCGACCAGAGGGCCGAGGAGCACACTGCGCTCCTGCGGTTGGCTGCGGGTGGTTTTCGTGACATGACCCGTGTGGCCGCCGGGCATCCGGCCATCTGGCTCGACATCTGCGACCAGAACCGGGACGCTATCGTGGGCGTGCTCGACGGCCTGATCGCCCAGCTCGGCACGACGCGATCGGTCGTGGCCAAGGGCGAGCGGGCCACCCTCGAGTCGATTCTGTCGAGTGCTCGTCATGCTCGTACCAATCTCCCGAGCCGGGTCACCAATGCTGAGCTCATGGCCGAAGTGCGCGTGCCGATTCCCGACCGTCCGGGTGCGGCCGCAGAGGTGTTCAGCCTGGCCGCTGACCTCAGCGTCAACATCTCCGATTTCGAGGTCTTCCACTCGGCCGAGGGTGGACGCGGTGTGCTCATCGCCGTCATCGATGCCAGCCAGTCCGAGCTGTTCCGCGGCGGTCTCTTGGCCCGCGGTTTCCGTCCGAGCGTGCAGGCACTCGGATGACGGTCGACCGCATTACGCTGCAACCTCTTCCATCGCCCGTCGATGCCAATGTGAGCGTGCCAGGTTCGAAGAGCTACACCAATCGGGCGTTGGTGTGCGCTGCCTTGGCTCGTGGCACCAGCACGTTGGTGGGCGCGCTCGCCAGTGACGACACTGCAGCGATGATCGATTGTCTGACCGCGATCGGTATCGAGATCACCCAGCACGACGACGGCTGGACGGTGGTCGGTTGTGACGGCCGCCTGCCGAATCCCACGGCCTTGCTGCGATGCCGCCTCTCGGGGACAACGGCTCGTTTCATCACCCCCGTCGCCTGTCTTGGCGAGGGACCGTACCGGGTGACGGGTGGTGAACCGCTCCAGGCTCGGCCCATGGCCGGTCAGTTTGATGCGCTCCGCAGCCTCGGCGCCCTCATCCACTCCGAACAGGAGCCGAACCGCCTGCCGGTGACCGTGCGACGAGGAACGTTCCGCGGCGGTGTGGTGCACGTTGCCGGTGACACCTCGTCGCAGTTTCTTTCCGGGCTTTTGCTCGCAGCGCCCTGCTACGCCGACGGCATCGATGTGGAGGTCACCACCGACTTGGTGAGTCGCTCCTACGTTGACCTCACGCTGCAAACCATCGAGGCGTTCGGCGGCCACATCGTGCAGGCCACCGATAGCCGGTTTCACGTTGAGTTCGGGGGCTACCTCGCCCGCCGCTACGAGGTGGAACCGGACGCGTCTGCCGCGTCATACCTGTTCGCTGCAGCGGCGCTCACCGGCGGGCGTATCCGCGTGAACGGACTACACCGATCATCGCGTCAAGGCGACGTGGCGTTCGTAGACATCCTCACGCAGATGGGTTGCACTGTCAGTGACAGCGGCAAGGGACTTGAGGTCGTTGGTCCCACCCAGTTGCACGGTATCGAAGTGGACATGCAGAACTGCAGCGACGTTGCCCAAACGCTGGCGGCCATCGCTCCGTTCGCCGACTCGCCGACTCGCATCACAGGGATTGGTTTCATCCGGGGCAAGGAAACGAACCGAGTGGCGGCCATCGTCACTGAGCTGCAGCGCTGCGGCATCGAAGCCATCGAGGAACCAGACGGCGTGCGCATCATGCCCGGACCTCCGCAACCGGCCGAGATCCAAACCTACGACGACCACCGGATGGCCATGAGTTTTGCCCTGCTCGGTTTACGGGTGCCGGGGATCACCATTCTTGATCCCGACTGCGTCAGTAAGACCTTCCCTTCTTTTTGGACCACTCTTGAGACCCTGCGACAGTAAAGTCACAGCACTGTGGGGAGCCGTACTGCTGATTCGATGCCCGTGCCAATGGTGATCGCCATCGACGGTCCGGCCGGCGCGGGAAAATCCACCGTGGGCCGAGCACTGGCGACACGGCTGGGTCTGGCTTATCTCGACACCGGCGCTCAGTTCCGAGCCGTGGGCGTTGCTGCGCTGCACGGCGGTATCAGCTTCGATGATCACAACTCGTGCGCTGCTCTTGCCAAGACTTTTGAGACGACCGATGACGGTCATGTTTGGGTGAAGGGTATCGACTACACCTCACTCATTCGCAGTCCCGAGGCCGGACAAGCAGCCAGCAAGGTTGCGGTCATAGCGTCTGTTCGTACCAACCTGGCCGAACGTCAGCGAGCATGGGCTACGGCCCACGGTGGTGGGGTCATCGAAGGTCGGGACATTGGGTCGGTTGTCTTCCCCGATGCGATCCTCAAGTTGTACATCACCGCCAGCGCCGAGGTCCGCGGGGCGCGCCGCAGCGCCGAAACCGGCGAGCACGTCGACGAGGTGATCGCGTCCATTCGCGAACGGGACCACCGTGACAAGAACCGTGATGCGGCGCCGCTGACAGCGACATCTGATTCGGTTCGGGTCGACACCAGCGATCGACCCGTAAGCGACATTGTGGACGAGATCATTCAGCTGTTGAAAGAACGAACATGACCAAAGTGCAAACCGAGTTCGCCAAGGACACCAAGCTGGCGTTGGCCACGTACTGGCTCGGCCGGAACGCATGCGTCTTGTTCTGCCGGCTGTGGTTCCGACTGAGCGTGGAAGGCCTCGAGAACGTACCGACGTCTGGTCCGTTCGTGCTCGCGCCAGTACACCGCTCGAACATGGACACACCCATCGCCGCCGTGTGCACCAAGCGCCGGATGCGCTACATGGGCAAGGACTCGCTCTGGAAACACCCGGTCGGCGCCTGGCTGTTCACGGCGCTCGGCGGCTATCCGGTGGCTCGCGGCACGGCAGACCGCGAAGCCATTACGCGCTCGGTCGAGCGTCTGAAAGCGGGGGAACCGCTGGTGCTCTTCCCCGAGGGAACCCGGCAAAGCGGCGACACGGTTGCCCCGCTGAAAGACGGAGCGATGTACCTTGCCTCGAAGGCGCAAGTCATGACGGTGCCGGTTGGCATCGGCGGCAGCGAACGAGCCATGGCCGAAGGCGCAAAGTGGATACGGCCGTCGAAGGTGCATGTGGTGATCGGTAAGCCCATCGCTGCACCCGCGCTGGAAGAGAACGGTCGCATCTCGCGGGAGAGAATCAAGCTGAGCACCGAGCAGCTCCATGATGAACTCCAGCGGCTCTTTGACCTCGCCCAGCGAAAGGTTGGCGCAGCATGACCACCGCATGGCCGCACGGCTTTCACTCCTACGTCGCCAACATCGGCGTGAAGAACACCGATGACGACTTTGTGGTGATTGCCGCCAATCAGGTTGGGCCGGCCAGCGCCGTGTTCACCCTGAGCCGCTTCGCCGGCTGCAGCGTCACCCTGTCGCGCCGCCATGTGGCCGACCACCGGCTGCGGGCCTTCGTTGTCCTGTCGAAGAACGCCAACGTCGCCACTGGCGTACAAGGCATGGCCAATGCGCGCGAGATTGTGGCCACCGTTGCGGCTCGGCTGGGTTGCGCGGCTGAGGACATTCTTCTTGCGTCCACTGGGGTGATCGGCCGCCAGTATCCAATGGAACGGTTGCGGCCCCATCTCGCCGCCCTCCTCATGCCCACCGGTACCGTCGCCGACGATGCCGCTCGGGGCATCATGACGACCGACACGTTCCCCAAACTGGCCTCAGCATCAGTTGGGTCGGCCCGCATCGTCGGTATCGCCAAGGGTGTCGGCATGATCGAGCCGAACATGGCCACGCTCATCACGCTCTTCACCACCGACGCCCAGATTCACTCCGACGATCTCGACCTCATCTTCCGTCGGGTGATCGACCGCACATTCAACGCGGTGTCGATCGACACCGACACGTCCACGTCCGATACTGCTGCGATCCTGTCGAGCGGTGCTGCTGGCCCGGTCGACCTCGTGGCGTTCGAGACTGCGCTTCACCGCGTTGCCCTTGAGCTCACGCGCATGGTCGCCCGCGACGGCGAAGGAGCCGAGAAGCTCATCGTGGTCAACGTGACGGGCGCTCGTGACGATGCTCAGGCCAAGCGAGTGGCCAAGTCCATCGTCAACAGCCCGCTCGTGAAGACCGCGGTGCACGGAGCCGACCCCAATTGGGGTCGCGTCGCCATGGCGATCGGGAAGTGCAGCGACGATACCGATATCGATCAGGAACTCGTCGTCATCCGCTTCGGTACACAAGAGGTCTATCCCGCCCAGGTCGGTGACGACGGTCTCGACCAACTCACGCACTACATGCAGGGCGATGAGGTAGCGATCAACGTCGATCTCGCGATAGCCGAGGGCTCGTTTACGGCATACGGCTGCGACCTGACCGACGGCTACATCCGCATCAACGCCGACTACACCACGTAGCGGTCCACGCGTCCGCGCTACAGAGCTCCGCGGGCATCAGCGAAGAAGGCGCCGAGGGCGGCAACCATCATGGATGGGTCGGAGGCGCCGCAGAGTTCTCTCGCGGAGTGCATCGACAATTGGGCGCAGCCGACATCAACGGTTGGGATGCCGAGTCGAGTGGCGGTGATGGGGCCGATGGTGGAGCCACAGGGCATCGAGTTCTTGCTGACGAACACCTGGGATGGCACTCCGGCGGTTTCGCATGCCCGCAGGAACATGGCGTGGGTCAACGCGTCGGTTGCGTAGCGCTGGTTGGCGTTGACCTTGATCACCGGCCCGGCGTTCGGTAACGGACGGTGCGCCGGTTCATGTCGCTCGGGATAGTTCGGGTGCACGGCGTGGGCCATGTCACTCGATACGCAAACGGACGCGGCCATCGAGCGGCGGAAGGTTGCGTCATCACTCTCGGAATGCGTGAGCCGTTCGAGCACCGCCTGCAGCAGTGGACCGGCCGCCCCGGTTGCGGTTTCGGATCCGACTTCCTCATGGTCGAACAAGCAAATCAGTGGCGTAACACTGTCGGTCGGCTCCGCCGCGAGCAGTGCTTCGAGCGCGCACCAGCACGACACGAGATTGTCGAGGCGGGCCGACGCGATCAGGTCCTGGGCTGGGCCGAGCAGCGCCGGCGCGGTGATGTCGTGGAACATCAGGTCCCAACTCAAGATGTCGGCGGACTGCACGCCAAGATGCCCCGACAGCCAGAGCGAGAAGTCGCCTTCGGTCGTCGGGCCGAGGCCCCAGATCGGTGTGAGGTGTTGCTGCTTGTCGAGTTGTAGGCCCTTGTCATTCACATCCCTGTCGAGGTGGATGGCAAGTTGCGGCACCCGGGCGATCGGATCGTTGACATGCACCAGGTACGTCTCGTCGCGCGACACCACTCGTCCTGACACACCGAGGTCGCGATCGAGCCACGAGTTCAACAACGCGCCGCCGTAGATCTCGACGGCGAGCTGACGCCATCCCATCGACGAGGTGTCGGGGCGAGGCTTCAGCCGAAGGTTCGGCGAGTCGGTGTGAGCGCCGACGACGCGGAACCCGGCCGAGACAGGCGTGGCACCCGGACGGTTCCACGCAATCAGCGCGCCGCCACTGGCGACGTAGGCGCGATCGGGCAGATCCGTCCATGAGTCGCCCAGGTGCAGCCGCTGCCAGCCGGCTTCGTCGAGTCGATCAGCCGCCCCACGCACCGCGTGGTACGGCGAGGGCGACGCAGCGAGGTAGTTGAGCAGACCCGAGACGGTTGGCGGCATCGGACTAGTTCAGCACATTGCTCAGTCGTAGAGACCGGTCGGCAATCCGGTACCGCGCAGGTGCGCCGTCTCGTTCAACGTGTACAACGTGCGGCCGCCTTTGCGAGACGCCATGACGCGATGGATCGAGGTGTAGTTGGGCGAGAAGAAACTGCGACCCACCAGTTCGATACCCAGGACACAGGCCAGATACGCTCCGATGACTCCGGCGTGGCACACCACGGCAACCCTGTCTCCGGTGTGCCGAGCAATGACCGCCTCGATGGAATTCACCACGGTGGCACGAAACTCTGCGGCGTCTTCGGGCGTCACGTCCACCATGTCACGCCAGCGCGCATCGTTGGCCTTGCGTAGCTCCTCGAAGGGCACGTAGCTGTTGGAGTGCCGATCGAATTCTGCCACACCATCTTCCAACTGCATCTCAGTACCCTGAACCGCCGCCAACGGCGCCGCGGTCTGCACTGCCCGCAACATCGGGCTCGAGTAGACCGCGTCAAGCCTCTCGGTGGACAGATAGCGGGCGAGATGGTCGGCCTGTTCAACCCCGGCAGCAGAAAGCCCGGGGTCGGCCGGACCGTGAGCGTTTTCCTGTCGCACCGGCAGGGCGTGGCGAATCAGCAAGAGTTCCATAAAGGCGGGTTACGACTTCTGCAACTGGTCGAGCGGGATTTTCACCTTCACACCAAAAAAGCTGCATTCGGTCTTCTTGTGATCCTTCTTCCAATCTTCCACGCACTTGGAGACGGTCGAGCGCTGGCTGATCATCCCGAGGCTCAAGAGTGCGCAGATCGCCATGGTAAGCAGCTTGGTCACGATGGCCTTCACGACGATGGCCGCCACGATCGCAACGCCAATGAACGCCAGGATCGCGACGATGGCGTAACTCTTCACGTTGTCGGTGGTCACGGCCAGTACAGACAGAAACATGGCGCCCACGCTATCGGTCCGGTCGCCGTCGGTGGTGGCAAGTACGCTGCGGTCATGTCCGAACTTCGTCCCGTGCATCTCACGCCCCAGGGTCCACCCACCACGGTGCTCGATGCCGAACCGCACGATGCGCTGCAGTCCCTCGCCGCTGCGCTGGCCGCGCCGGCCGACGAACGTCGAGCGGCCATTGCCGCCGTTGTCGCCCGCTGGCCCCGTTTCCTCGACGGATGGGCACAGCTCGGACTCCATGCCCGCGACAACGTTGAGGCCTACGCAGCGTTCCGCGTGGGCTACCACCGCGGGCTTGACCGCCTCCGGGCCAATGGTTGGCGGGGGAGCGGCTACGTGCGTTGGACCGCCGAGGAAAATCGCGGCTTCCTGCGAGCATTACGCGGCCTGCGCGATATGGCCGCTGCGATCGGCGAGACCGATGAGGCCGAGCGCTGCGAACACTTCTTGGTGCAACTCGACCCCAGTGGCGTGCCCGCCGAGGGATGACCGTTCGCCCGTTCGCCGGGGCTGTCCTGCTTGGTGGAGCGTCTCGCCGGTACGGCATCGACAAGGCGCTGGCTCTCCATGGCGGCGTCGCGATGGCAGCGTGCATGATCGACGTTCTGCGTGCCGCCGGTGCGTCTGACGTGATCACGGTCGGGGGAGCAGATCGTGGCTTTGACGTTGTCCACCACCCCGACCTGCACCCGGGCGAAGGTCCACTGGGGGGCCTGCTCACCGTCCTTGCCCAACCCAGCCAGGCCGTCATCGTGCTGGTGGCGTGCGACATGCCGTACCTCAACGCCCCCACGGTCCGGCGTCTCGCCCAAACGGCTCACCAGCATCCTGAGATCGACGCAGTCGTCGCAAAGACGGATCGACGCGAACCCTTGTGCGCCGCCTATCGGGCGGAAACGTGCCGCCCCGTGGCCGAGAGACTGTTCGCTAGCGGAGCCCGATCACTCCAAGAGTTTCTGGCCTGTCTCAAGGTCTTGGAGCTCGTTCTCGATGACTTTGCCGAGGTTAGGAACGTCAATTCGCCCGAGGATCACGTAACGTAGAAGGGCAATGGCTATTGGTGAGATCTCCGTGGAAGAAGTTGACGAGCGACGCTTGGCCGGGGCGCTGCTGTTCGACGTCCGTGAAACCGACGAATACCACGAGGCCCATGCGGCCGGAGCGGTGCTCGTTCCCCTCAGCGAACTGCCCGCCCGCGTCGGCGACTTCCCCGACGACAAGCCCCTTCTTCTCATCTGCCGATCCGGAGGTCGTTCGATGCGGGCGGCCGAATTTCTGGCCGAACACGGCCGTCATGTCACGAATATTGCCGGTGGAACCCTGGCCTGGATCGCAGCCGGAAAACCCGTGGTCACGGGTCCGGACGCAGAGTGACCTTGCAGGCGGTGGCACCAGCCCAGGAACTTCCCGTGGAGATGATCGTTGACGACAGCCGGTTGGCTGCGTTGGTCGACACGCTGCGCCACGAGCCCCTGTATGCGGTGGACACCGAGTTCCACCGGGAGAAGACGTATTTCCCCAAAGTTGCCCTGGTGCAGATCGCCTGGCCCACCGGTATCGCTCTCGTCGACCCCCTTGCGGTCAACTTGGAGCCGCTCGCGGAGATTCTCGATGGCCCCGGCTGCGCAGTGCTCCATGCCGCCCAGCAGGACCTTGAAGTCATGGCGCGATCCTGTGGCACCGTGCCGCGTGAACTTTTCGATACGCAGATCGCGGCCGGGTTCCTCGGCCACGCCACCCCGTCTCTGGTGAATCTGGTGCAGGGCGAGCTTGGCTTCCGTCTGCCCAAGGGTGATCGGCTGACCGACTGGCTGCGTCGACCCCTCACCGCCGACCAGTGCACCTATGCGGCGTCCGACGTGGCGCATCTTCTCGAACTCCACCGGCGGTTCGTCGAGCAGCTCACGGTCGTCGGTCGGTTGTCGTGGGTGCAGGACGAATGCGAAATGCTGCGCCTTCGTCCAACCGGCCCGAACGACCCCGAGCTGGCCTGGACTCGCTTGAAAGATGTGCGCACGCTGCGTGGCACGGCCCGGAATGTGGCCCGATCGGTAGCGTCCTGGCGTGAGCGACGAGCAGCGGAGACCGATCAGCCCGTACGATTTGTGCTTCCCGACCTTGCAGTACTGGGTCTGGCCCAGAAAGCCCCGAAGACACTGGAGGATCTGCGCAGCACCCGTGGTCTCGATGAGCGCCACGGTCGAGGGCTGGTTGGGGAATCATTGCTCGCGGCCGTTCGCGATGGCTTGGCTGACCTGTCCGCCCCGGCGACCGAGCGGGATGAAAATGACCTCGAACGCCACCTGCGCCCAGCGGTGACGCTGGTGTCGGCCTGGGTCAGTCAGTTGGCTCGTGACGAAAAGATCGACACCGTCTTGTTGGCCACCCGGTCCGACATCGTTGAACTTCTCGCTGGAGCGCCCGGTGCGCGTTTGGCCGCAGGTTGGCGGGCCGAAATGGTCGGCGAAGGCATCCGTCGCCTCGTCAGCGGACAGGCCGCTCTTGCTTTTGACGGTAAAGGCGGCCTGAAGCTACTCGATTTGCCCCCTGATGTGGCCCTGAACATCCCACGGATCGACTGATACACACGTTTTGAACTTTTCCCGACTAAGCTGACCAGCGATGTCGTCACAGTGAGTCGGTGCGGTCACCTCTGGTGCCGTAGCCATGAGGTAGAAGGGTGCCCCCCGTGAAGAAGGGTCGTCACCGCCGCTTCGAAGAAGCGCGCAAGTTGAAGCAGTCTGGCCCGGGCGCGTTTGACCTCGGCTTTGGCAACGGTGGGGAAGCTCGCCCGGTCGAAGAGGATGACGAATACGCCGCATTGGCAGAGAAGTACGGCGTCGTTTTTGACGATGACGAAGATGATGAGGACGAGCAGTAGCTCGCACTCCCTGACCCGCCCTTGGGCGCTGGTGAACCAAACACTATGAATCCCCCCGCACTCCGTAACGTTGCTCTTGTCGCGCACGTCGATCATGGCAAGACCACCCTGGTGGACGCGCTTTGCGCGCCACCGGAACCTTTGCCGCTCACTCCGCCGTTATTGACCGGGTCATGGACTCGAACGATCAGGAGCGCGAGCGAGGCATCACCATTCTGGCCAAGGCCGCGTCGGTCACCTACAAGGGCGTGAAGATCAACCTGGTCGACACCCCCGGCCACGCCGATTTCGGTGGCGAAGTCGAACGAGCCCTCACCATGGTTGACGGTGTCATCCTGCTGGTTGACGCAGCCGAAGGCCCGCTGCCCCAGACCCGCTATGTGCTCTCAAAGGCGCTTGCCCTCGACCTACCCGCCATCGTCGTGGTCAACAAGGTCGACCGCCACGACGCTCGCCCCGACGAGGTGCTCGATGAGATCTACCAGCTCTTCATGGATCTCGACGCCGGCGATCACCACATCGACTTCACCGTGGTGTCGGCCGTTGCCCGCGAAGGCCGCGCCATGCTCGGCGTCGGTATGCCCGCCGCCGATGCGGACCTTTCGCCACTGCTCGACACCATCCTCGAGAAGATCCCGCAACCGCAGGGCGATCACACCGCCCCGCTGCAGGGCCTGGTCACCAACCTCGACGCCAGCGAATATCTTGGCCGCCTCGCTATTGGTCGCGTGATGAACGGCGTCATGCGGAAGGGCGAAATGGTGGCACTGCTCGATGAGGAGACGCTCGAAGGTCAAACGCCACTCAAGCGCAAGCTCAACAACCTCATGGCGTTCAGCGGCGTCGGCCGGGCCGACGTCGAGGAGCTGTACGCCGGTGACTTGTTCATCGTTGCCGGCTATCCCGAAGTGGAAATTGGCGACACGTTGGCCGATCCGCTTACCCCGAAGCCGCTGCCCCGCATCGCGGTCGATGAGCCTGTGTTGTCGATGACCTTCGGGGTCAACACCTCGCCGCTGGCCGGCAAGGACGGCAAGTACCTCACTAGCCGCCACCTCAAGGAGCGGTTGGACAAGGAAGTTCTCGGCAACGTTTCCATCAAGCTGCAGCCCACCGATTCCCCCGACATCATTGAAGTCGCCGGACGTGGCGAGCTTCAGCTGGCGGTGCTCATCGAGTCGATGCGCCGGGAGGGCTACGAGCTGCAGGTCAGCCGCCCCGAGGTCATCACGAAAGAGATCGAAGGCAAGCGCCACGAGCCGATTGAGCGGGGTGTTTGTGACGTTCCCGACGAGCATGTCGGTACCGTCACCCAGGCGCTCGCTCCTCGTAAGGGTCGTGTTACCGACATCCAGGCCGGCGACATCGGTCGGTCCATCATCACCTTTGAGGCGCCGGCCCGTGGCCTGATCGGCTTCCGTTCGCTCCTGCTCACCGCCACTCGCGGTACTGCGCTGCTGCATCAGCACAACGCCGGCTGGATCGTGTGGCAGGGCGATCTGCCCCACCGCATGGGCGGCGCCATGATCTCCGATCGCATGGGTGACACCACCGCCTATGCCCTCGACAACCTCCAGGCCCGCGGCGTGCTGTTTGTCGATCCTGGCGAGAAGGTCTACGAAGGCATGGTCGTCGGCGAGAACGCTCGCGCCGACGAAATGGTCGTCAACTGTGTGCGGGCGAAGGAAAAGAACAACATCCGCACCCACAGCCACGACGACGGCATCAAGCTCCCGCCGCCGAAGGTGCCCACCCTTGAGAACGCCATCGAGTTCATCGCCGATGACGAACTGGTAGAAGTGACCCCGAAGGCCATCCGCATCCGCAAGCGCCAGCTGCAGGAGTCCGACCGCCGAAGGGCCAACAAGAAGTAACCCCGCGTTACCAGAGCCGCCCGGTCGACCTCGGTCCCGGGCGGCTCTCGCCGTTTTCCGGCCCCTGTAGCCCGAGCATGTCGGGATCCATATCAACCATCGTGATACAAGAGCCGACGCGCTCAGATCGGACGGGTCGGCTCTGGTCGCACCCGTCGGTTACCGCAGCCGACTCGTCCACCCGCACTGTTGCTTTCCGGCGTTGCCACCGCATTGCTTCGGGCCGATACATACTGACGGGGTGCGACAACCCTTACCGACCGAACGCACGGTGCTGCAAGGTCTGTCCATCGCCCGATGGGGCGCAGTGGCTTGGATGGTTGCCACGACGGTTTTGCAGTGGAACAAGGACGGCAAGCGACTGTGGTTGGCGCTAATCAGCGTCGGCCTCGCGATTGCGGTGGCCGTCTACTACTCGGTCACGCTGCGCAAGGACCCGGCCCGGCTGTTTCGATGGCCGGCGATCTCGATGCAACTCGCCCTGTCGTTTTACCTCTACGCCGCCGACGGCTGGGTCTACAAACGGCCACACGCCTTTGGTGGCGGACAGAACCTGGCCGGGTCCATTCCCGACATTGCCGCCCTGGCCACCGGCACTGCGTTCGGGCCGTGGTGGGGGGCTGCGGCAGGTGCGCTCATAGGCCTTGGCCGGGTCCTCGGTGGGTTCGCCGACAAAGCGCCGCTTCAGTCGGGCGACGTGCTCTCGGTCCTCGCGACGATGGTGTTCATGGCGCTGGCGGGGTTCCTGTTTGGTTTCATCACGCGCCTCTTGCGGAGAGTCGAAACCGAAGTGGTCGCGGTGAAAGCGCGCGCAGATGTCGCCCGAACGCTCCATGACGGAGTTCTGCAGACGCTTGCACTGGTCGAGCGACGCACCCGGGACTCGGACCCTGAGTTGGCCAGCGTGGCTCGGCAGAGTGACCGACAGCTGAGGGCATGGCTGTTCCACGGTGACCAGGATTCAGCGGACCTGTCGAGCCGCCTGCACGCCGCTGCTGATCGGGTGTCGTCGCAGTTCGACATCCCGATCACCGTGTCGCTCGTCGTTGATGACGACGTCCACCTCGAACCCCACCTTGCGCATGCGCTGGCGGGAGCGGCCGGCGAAGCGATGACAAATGCTGCGAAACATGCGTCACCCAGACAGATCGTGGTGTTCGCCGAGGTGGACGAGGACAACGCGTTCGTGTCGGTACGAGATGACGGCCGCGGCTTTGACCCGACCACGGCGAAGCGTGGACAGGGACTGAACCAATCAATCGAGGCCCGCATGGCAGAGGTAGGCGGTCGCGTTGCGATCACCTCGGTGCCGGGCGAAGGAACGGAAATTCAACTATGGACGAAGTAACCCCACTTCGGGTTGTCCTGGCGGACGATCATGCTGTGCTGCGAGCCGGTCTGCGCTCGGAGCTCGGTGATGGCTTTCACGTCGTCGGAGAAGCTGACGACGCCGAGGGTGCTATCGACGTGATCAATGGCCGCCGGCCCGACCTGGTGGTCTGCGATCTGCATATGCCTCGCGGTGGTGGACTCGCCGTGGTGCGAGCGTGCGCCACCATTGCGCCCATCGTGATCCTGACCGTCAGCGAAGCGGAACGAGACCTCCTCGACGCTGTTGCTGCGGGCGCGGCCGGTTACCTGCTGAAGACCACGCCCACCGATGAGCTGCGCCGCGAGTTCATGCGGGCGGCCAGGGGCGAACCCGTCTTCAGTCCGTCGCTCGCGGCATTAGTACTGGGCGAGTTCCGACGCCTGGCCAAAACCGCCGGAGCCAATCCACTGTCGGATCGCGAGCGCGAGGTGCTGCAGTTGGTTGCCCGCGGCCATCCTTACGCGCGTATCGGAACCGACCTTGGCATCTCGGCCAAGACCGCGGAAAACCACGTGCGCAACATTCTCGGCAAGCTGCACCTCAGCCGCCGGGCCGACCTGGTGCGCTACGCCGTCGAGCACGGCATCGACTAGGGCCGCGTTCCGCCAGTACCCGATGTCGATTCACGACATCGCCCACTGCCAAACACCGGGAGCGCTTAAGTTCGCGGTGTAGCGGCCGACGAGGCTCAGGTGGAACAGTGTGACGTGGTCGCCGACATGGAGACCATCGCGCAACGAGCAATTCGGCGCTGCTGGCACCGCGCGTCGGTCCTCCTCGGACCCGATTTCACCGTGACCTGGGCGTCGCCCAGCGTCGACCTGGTCGTCGGCTACCAGCCCGAAGATCTCATCGGCATCTCGGCGCTTGATCTGCTTCACCCGGACGACCTACAGGCCGCCGCTGACATTCTGCTCTTCGAGGCGGGCAACGATCCCTCGATTCGTGTTGGAATCCGCCAGCGCAGTGTCCGCGAGATCCGAGTTCGGAATGCTGACGGCGGCTTCAGTCCGCTTGAGTTCTGCCAAACAAACTTCCTCGACGATCCCGACATCGGCATGATTCTGGTCGATGTCGCATCACCGACGCAGTTTCGGCACCTCGATCGAGCGATGGAACTCACGCGGATCGGTGGGGACCTTTCGGAGATCCTCACGCTTGCGTTGGTGCAGTTCTCCAACGGCGACCCCATGCAGCCAGCCGGCGCGATCTTTGACGACGAGGGCAATCTGCTTGCGGCCACCGCCAACGCGCCCGAACCGTATGGTCCCGCACAACCACAGGCCTATCGCAACACGTGGGACTCCGAATTGGTCGACTCGGGCAGCAGCGCTCCCGTGGGCATCGCCCGATTCTGGTGCCATTATGAGTCGTCTCACCCGTTTGATGTTGAATCCAGCGTGCGGGTGGCCCGCCACGCAGCCGTTGCCCTCGGTCATCATCGTTCCACCCAGGAACTTCAGCGGGCCGCCTTACACGACCCGTTGACCGGTATCGCCAACCGGCGAGCCCTTGAGCAGGACCTCCAGGCACGACTCGGTCGCAAAGACGAAGTGCTGCTCGCCTACCTCGATCTCGACGGCTTCAAGGCCATCAACGATCAGCACGGCCACGCAGCGGGCGACCACGTGCTGAAGGTCGTGGCCGATCGCCTCAGCGGATCGCTACGGGCCGGTGATGTCGCGGCGCGTATGGGTGGCGACGAGTTTGTCTTGTTGCTTGGTCCGCCGTCGCCGCCGGTCGACGTGATTCGCGACCGGCTGGCACTGGTGATCGGCGCGCCCATTTCGTTTGGTGGTGAGGTCTTGGAGATCTCTGCGAGCATCGGCTTTGGTGCGGGTCAGCAAGACCCCGACGCGCTGCTGCGCATGGCCGACCGCGCCATGCTGAGCACCAAGCGTCGCCGCTAAGCCCCAGGGAGTCGTGGGGGATTCCCTCGATAGGCAGAACGCGGTGAAACGCCGAAGATCAGACCATGACCTCACCATGGCCCGCCCCTCCTGCACCAACTCCGCCCGCGCCGCCAAAACCGACGACGAAATTTGCGCCAGCTTCACCCCGAGAGCCGATCATGCGGCGGATCCCGCTCGCTGCTATCAGCGACGTTCCGGCGGTGACCTGGCTGTCGGCCTTCGGCGCTGCACTGATGCTGGTCGCGGCCATAGCGCTCACACCCGACTGGAAGACGCTGTCGGTCATGACGCGTCTGGTGATCATTGGCTCCACGAATCTGGTCGTCATCTTCGTCGGGGAGAAGTCACGGGCGAAGATGCCGATTGTCGGGCGCGCGCTTTCGCACCTCGCGCCGGTGCTGCTTGCGCCATCGGCCATACTCGCCGCCGCCTCCACCGGCACCCACTGGCGAGCGTCGATATTGGTCGGTGGCCTGTCCGGTCTGATCGCATCGGAGTTCCAGCACCGGCGCCTCAAGCTGCTGCTTCTCCCGTTCGCATCGGTAGCAGCCGCAATCCTGGCTGGCGCAGGTATCGCTGCACTGACCAACACACCGATGGGAATCGTGATCGCCCTAATCGCCGTCCTAGCGGTCGTTCTCCGCCGTGAGCTGCAGGCGGCCCTTCTCGCTGCGGCAGCCGGGCTGGTGCCCCTCGTTGGGTATCTCGGCAACATCGGGATCGGACCCGGAACCCTTACCGATCTTGGTGCCCGTGGAGATGCCTTGGCTTGGGCTGCACCGTTCGCCGGTCTGGTCGCGGCTCTGGTGCTGTTCCGCCGGGCCGAGCGGTCAGGCAGTCGGGTACTGGTCGCACTCGGCGGCGCGGTCCTGCTGACAAACCTGGCCGCGGGGCTGCATCTGCTCACCGTTCCTCGCAACTCGGCTCTGCTCGTTCCTGGGCTCGTGCTCATAGCAGCAGAGGCAGTCGCCGCCTGGAAGCGTAACGACGAGTTCTGGCACCCGATCAGCTCGGCCCTCGCAACCGCGCTACTGCTCATCACGAGCACCGCGTTCCTGTCGATCGGTCTGCCCGCGGTAGCAGCCAGCATTGCGCAGCCTGATGTTGCCCTGGCGATCGGTCTGGCCGTGCTCGCCTGCGGACTGGCCGTGTCTGCATTTCGGTGTCGGGCGCTGGCCGACGTCGCTGCCCTCGTGGCGGCGGAACTTGGCATCGTGGTGGCCGGTGCAGCCTTGGCGCTTACCGGCCAACCGGTCGCAGCCGTCGCCGTGCTCGTCGCCATGGCAGGTGTGATTGCGTTGCGATCAGCCTTGCCCTTCTGGCTCGCCACGACGTTCGCCCTCATCGTGTGGTGGGTTGGTGTGCTCCAGCCAGTCAGTTACCACATCATCGGCCGCAACGGTCTCACCGTGCTGTTCCAGGTGACCGCGCTCAGCCTGTTGCTCGGCACCATTCGCGGCAGACTGGAACGGGTCGAGACACTGTTCATTGCCTTCTGGCCCGCGCCCGCCATGGCCGTGGTCACGTGGTATCTGGTGCGATCAACTGACGTGGCCCTGCTCGTCGGGCTGTTCACCGTCGTCATCTGTCTCGCTCAGTTTCGGCGCAACGGCCAGACCGCATGGCTCGCCATGATCCTGCCAACCGCCATCTTCGTCGTCGCCGAAATGCGGTCGACCGCAGCGGTCAGCGTCATGGTCGCAGTGGTCCTCACCCTGATCGCCTCGGACCGACTGCTGCCCCGCACCCGCCACTTCCGATTTGGTCTGGCCGCGGTCGTTCCGCTCACCATCATCACCATTGCGGCCCGATGGGATGCCACCTACCAGTCGATAGCGGTGGGGCTCCTTGTGCTCGGCGTGTTCGCTGCCGCCGCGTCGTTCAAGCGCAACCGACCTGAACTCGACACGTTGGTCATGTCGTTCTTCATCACCGGACTCGGCGCGGCGCTCGTTGCCGACTGGACAGGCGTGGTGTCCGGGCAACGCTACGACCTTCCCAATCTGTTGGTGGTAACGGGTGCCCTGTTTGGCGGGATGCTGCTCTGCCGCTACCGCCCCACCACCTCAAGCTGGTTGGCTTACGGCCCGGCATTGGCGTGGGGGTCGCTCTACCTCTTGTTCACGCAGCACAGCAGTCAACCCACCCGAGCCGGCCTGACGATCGGACTCGCCATTGTCGCCATCGCCATCGGCGGTTTACGTCGTAGCGCAGCACCGCTGCTCATTGGTTCGCTCACCACGATTGCCACCATCGTGATCATGGTGGGTCCGGCATTGGCCAAGTTGTCCCTGTGGCTGTGGGTGGCTGTTGGCGGCGCCTTCCTTATCGGCCTGGCGATGCTCATCGAACGCAAGGTGATAGACGACTCCGGCGAGCAGCACCGGGTGTTGGAGAAGGTGTTGAAGGGTTTCCGCTGAGCGGCCTACTTCCTGCGCACGGCGGGGTGCGGCAGGAAGGTCCTCGAGGTGTGGCGGGGCCTCAATTGCTCAACCAACATGGCGTACACCTCGGGACCAATAAACTCGGAAATTTCATCTTTGAGGTACTCATACACGGGCACCTTGCCGACGAATGCTTCGTGGCTGTCGGTGCACCACCAATGGAAGTCCTCGCCACCCTCGCCCCAATCGCGACGCTTCCACTCCCGCAACGTCGAGGTGATGTGGCCACGGGCGTCCGTGGTCTCGGCCAAGCGGAGCGGTACCTGCCAGCAGACGTCGGGCTTCCAGTCCATCGGCCGCTCGCCAACTTCGAGCGCAGCGTTGTGGAAAGCGCAGCCGATGCCACCTTCGAAGCCGGGACGGTTGAGGAAGATGCAGGCATCATCGGCGAGGCGGGTCGTGCGGCTGCCGCCCTCTTCCTTTTCGGGCATGAGCCAGCCATAGCGCTTGGCCTTCGCGTGGAACTGCCACTGATCGGGCCGCAACCGCTCAACGGCTCGCTCCACCTGGGCAACGTCGTCTTCATCGATCATGTGGGCGCCGTAGCTGCAGCAGCCCTGCTCAAGGTGTGAGGCATCCCCGGTCATGATGCCCTGACAGCCGCCCCCGAAGATGCACGACCACGACGAAAGGAAGAAGGTGATATCGAACACCCAGGTTCGATCCTCATTCGGATCTTCGAACGTCAAGTACTCGTGGAGGTCATTTGGAGCGGACACGGACATCGAAGCTATCGGGTGGCAGGCTACGGTCGGGGGAATGAGCGCAACACTCGTCGACGACCTCCGCCGCGCGCTCGACGCCCGAACGGGTCCGTACCGACGCTACCGAGCTCACCCTCTACGGCCGAGATGCCTCCAACATGACCGGCCGGGCCGTGGTGGTGTGCTTCCCGCTGACCACCACCGAGGTGCAGTCGTGCGTGCTGGCCGCCCGTCGTCACGGCGTGCCCTTCGTGGCTCGCGGCTCGGGCACCGGCCTGGCTGGGGGAGCGGTACCGCCCGACGGCGCCGTCATTATTGTCCTCACCAAGATGAACCGGGTGCTGTCGGTTGACGTGCCGAACCGCATGGCGTGGGTGGAACCCGGCGTGCTCAACCTCGATCTGTCCAAGCAGATGGCGGTCCACGGGCTCCACTTCGCACCCGACCCTTCCAGCCAGCAGTCGTGCTCGATCGGCGGCAATGTCGCCAACAACTCCGGTGGCCCGCACTGCCTGGCCGAAGGCGTCACCAATGGTCACATCCTCGGCTTGGAAATGGTGCTTCCATCGGGCGACATCATCACACTCGGGGGGGCTGAGGCTGAGCCGATCGGGCTTGATCTTCGGGGCGTCGTGGTTGGCTCCGAGGGCATGCTGGGCGTAGTCACCCGCGTGCTCGTTCGCCTCACGCCGAATCCTCCGGCGGTCAAGACCATGTTGCTTGCATTTGCAAGTACTCGCGCCGGAGCCGAAACGGTCAGTGCCATTATCGCGGCCGGTGTGCTTCCTGCTGCGCTGGAGATGATGGATGCACCCATCACGCGTGCGGTTGAAGCGTTTGCTCATGCCGGTTTTCCTACCGATGCCGAGGCTGTGCTCATTGTGGAAGTCGACGGTCTGCCGAACGCCGTTGCCGACGCCGTCGGACGGGTCCGCGAGATCGGCCAGGCCCACGGTGCCACCAGTATTCGCATTGCGGCCGATGCGAACGAGCGAGCGCTCATCTGGAAGGGTCGCAAGAGCGCATTCGGCGCCATCGCGGAGATCAAGCCGAACTACTACCTGCACGACACCGTCGTACCTCGCGCCAAGCTGGTCGAGGTATTGGAAGAGGTCTACGCCATCGCAGAGCGGCACCATCTGTTGGTCATGAACGTCTTTCACGCGGGTGACGGCAACCTGCATCCGCTGTTGGTGTTCGATAAGCGCGAGCCGGGCGTGATGGAGCACGTGCATCAAGCCGGAGACGAGATCGTGGCTGCCAGCGTGGCCGCAGGCGGCGTGCTGTCGGGCGAGCACGGCATCGGCCTCGAGAAGCGGGAGTACATGTCGATGATGTTCAGCCCGGTCGACCTCGACCTGCAGGCCCGGCTGCGCGATGTATTCGACCCCGACCACATGTCGAACAGTGACAAAGTGCTGCCATCCGGTAGCCGATGTGCCGACATCGACAGCCTGGCTCCGGGGATGTGGATCTGATGGATCTCAGCGCCTTTGCCGAAGCGGTCGGCACCACAGGGCCGGTCTCCATCATCGGTCTCGGCACCCGTGGCGGTCACGTTCCCGGCTGCAAGGTGGTCGCCGCGCCGAGCGGCATCCTCGACTACAACCCCGCCGAGATGACGCTGCGCTGCGGCGCGGGTACGCCGATGGACGAGGTGTTCGACGCGCTGAAGGCCGCCGGACAGATGGTTGCCCTGGCGCCCGGCGGCACTGTCGGGGGAGCACTTGCAGCCGCAGCCAGCGATATTCGCCGCCTCGGTCGCGGACCCGCCCGCGACACGCTGCTGCAGGCCCAAATTGTGACCGCTGACGGCCTGATCGCCAAGGCCGGCGGACCGACGGTGAAGAACGTTAGCGGCTTCGATCTGTGTCGCCTGCTGGTCGGTTCGCACGGTGCGCTCGGCTTCTTCGGTGACGTGATTCTGCGCACTCGTCCTGCGCCCGCCGTGAGTCTCTGGTTTGCTGGAACAGCCGACCCCGACCTCGTGCGCGGTCGCCTCTATCGACCGGCGGCCGTGTTGTGGGACGGGCGCACCACATGGGTGTGTCTCGAAGGGCATCCGGTCGATATTGCCGACCAGGCTGCTCTCGCGGGACTACCCGAAGTGGACGGGCCACCTTCCATGCCGCCCTACGTGTGGTCGGTGCCAATGCCCGAGATCCGCTCGGTCATGGCCAGCGTGACCGCGCCTGCGGTTGCCGAGTTCGGAGTCGGTGTTATCCACGCCTCTGTGCCCCAACCAGCCCGACCTGTCGACCCCGCGGTGTTCGAACTGCACCGCTCGCTTGCCGCAACCTTTGATCCGACCGGTCGACTCAACCCCGGTCGATTCCCCCTTCTCCTCGATACGGTGACTGCCTGATGGATCTGAAACTCAACGCCGACGACCTGGCCAGTTGCGTGTCGTGCGGCCTCTGCTTGCCGCACTGCCCGACGTATCGGGTGAGCGGCGAAGAAGCCATGTCACCCCGCGGACGTATCTCAGCCATGCGCGCCGTGCAGGAGCCAGGCGGCATCGCCGACGCAGCGTTCTTCACCTCCATCGATTCATGCGTGCAATGCCGCGGCTGCGAGACGGCCTGCCCGTCGGGCGTGAAGTTCGGCAGCCTCATGGAGGGCACCCGTTCGACCCTCGCCGCCGCGGGACGGATTACGCCACGTTGGCAGCGCATGGGGTACAAGCTGCTCGGCCATCACCGCGTCGTCCTGGCCGGCTCGCGCCTGCTCGCGGTAGCGCAACGACTGCGACTTGTGCCCGGCCGGTTTGGTGTTCCTCGGTTGCCGCTCCGCAATCCGGCGTTGGTTGCTACCGGCACCGACGTGTGGTTCTTCCCGGGCTGTGTGATGGATGCCTGGCAGCGTCCGGTACACGGCGCGGCCATGCGCGTGCTGGCCGCCATGGAGGTCGGCGTAGCGCTACCGACGGGCCAGGGTGCATCGTGCTGCGGTGCGCTCCACGTACACGCCGGACTCACCGGCGACGCGTCGGCACTCGCCGAACGCACCATGGCAGCCTTCCCCGGTGACGCACCGATCCTGGTCGACTCGGCCGGCTGCGGGGCCGCCATGAAGGACTACGGCCACCTCGTCGGCACGCCTGCAGCCGTTGCGTTCGCGGCGCGGGTACACGACATTCATTCGTGGGTGGCCGACAATGCGTCTCGCTTACCTGCTGCGGCCGTGCCTCAGGGCAAGATCATCGTGCAGGACCCGTGTCACCTGCGCCATGTGCAACGCTGCCATCTCGATGTGCGCAGGGCGCTCGCTCCGTTCGCCGAGGTCGTGGAGCTTGATGACGAAGGGTTGTGCTGTGGCGCCGGCGGTGCTTATTCAAGCCTGCACCCCGACATAGCGGGTGAGATACGGGATCGAAAGCTCGGGTCCATCGGGCGTGCGACCGTTGCGTCCGGAGCGACCGTGGTGGCCAGCGCCAACCCCGGCTGCGCCATGCATCTCGCTGCGGCAGGCGTGCGGGTCGTGCATCCTATGGAAGTGATCGACGCAGCCCTCGGAGGAAAACATGGCCGGTGAGTTCGAAGACATCCGACACCGACTGGAAGCGATAGCCGAAGAGCTGGGCGACCTCGCCATCATTCGCTTACGTGAATCCATCGACGCTGGCGGCAAAGAACGTCCCGTCGACGAAAAACGTCTCACCCAAACCCGCCGCGCCGTCGAAAAAGCCATCAACATCCTCAAAGAGCCCGACGACTTCGCCTGACTGCAGCCCGCAGAGTCGTTGTCTATCTATTAGACAATGCAGTGTCTAGTAGATAGACTAGCGGGGTGAAGGCGGTTCGGTATCGAAAGCTGGTCGCCCAACTGACGAGTCTTGGTTGCATCTTGCTTCGCACCCGCGGCAGTCATGAGCGTTGGCAGTGCGGCACCTGTTTCACAACCGTTCCGAGAGCACGTGAGATCCCACCGGGCACGTTGAGATCTATCGAATCTGACCTCGCTCCTTGCCTCGGTGAGGGCTGGCTAACTGGAGGAAAGCGTTGATGTATCGAGCCGATGTGCATAGAGACGAGTCGGGCGTATGGATCGCTCGTGTACCGGATCTCGCGGGAGTCCACAGCAATGCGAAGCGCCTTGATCAGGTGGCTCGACGGCTGGCCGAGGCGATCTCGCTGGCCTTGGAGACCGAGGTGGAAGCGGATCAGATCGTGCTTGTCATTGACTACAAGCACCTCGGCTTGGCAGTGGCAGACTCAAGCGCTGTCCAAGCTGCGGCCGAGGCGCGGGATGTTCTGCATGCAGCACAGCGGCGCGCCGAAGAAGCCTCACTCGCCGCGGTGCATACGCTGGCCAGCCATGGTTTCACGCTTCGCGACATCGGCACACTCGTGGGCATGTCCCATCAGCGCATCCACCAACTGGTGAACAGCTGAGAGATCGCTTGCGTCAGGAGTTGCGGCATCACCTCAGCCCAATTGCGGTCGTGAGGTCTACGGATGCGGAGGACCGCACACGGGGCGTTCCAGTGCCAACCGCCGTCGTTCGCAGCGAACGACGGATCGATCAGGTAGCAACAAGGGCCGTCACGTGGCGTTAAGGGCGTTGATGAGGGAGCGCAGGCGACTCCAGTGACGTTTGTCGAACGGCAGACTTAGCCGTACGAGATCCAGGTGGTCATCGTCGGCGATCTCGTCCGGCCTGGGTGTTGCGAGCGCAATGGTTCCGCCGTTGCAGATGTCCGCGAAGTCGGCGTTCAGCGCGGCGAGCTGAGCCGAGGTCGGAGCACGCATAAGACGAATGACCAGGTCGTCACCGAAGAAACGAATGGAGTGGTAGTTACGGTAGAAGTCGTTGATCTCGTCAACCGCAAGCTGCGCCTGGTCGGTCACCAGGTACAACGCAAGGTCCGCAGGTTCGATGAGACGCCGGGGGAGGAGCACCTTGGTGATCAGATCGTGCACCGGACCCCAGAACGTTTCCCCGGGTGTATCGAGGAACACGATCGGCGCCGGAACACCCTTGCCGGTTTGGGTCAGCGTCAGCAGCTCGAACGTCTCGTCCAGCGTGCCGAAACCGCCGGGCAAGCTGATGTACGCCTTTGATTCCTTCATCAGCATCAGCTTGCGGGTGAAGAAGTACTTCATCGAGACCAGCTTGGTGTCACTGTCGATGAACGGGTTCGCGCCCTGTTCAAACGGCAGCCGAATGTTCACGCCGAAGCTGTGGGCACGGCCAGCGCCTTCCGAGGCGGCGGCCATGATGCCGGGGCCTGCGCCCGTGACCACCATCCATCCCTGGGCGGCGAACAGACGGGCGACATCTTCTGCCTGGGTGTAGAGCGGGTCATCGGCCTGAGTACGGGCCGACCCGAAAATCGTCACCTTGGGTATGCGACGATAGGGAGCAAAGGCGCGAAATGCCTCACGCATCTCGACCACGGCCGACGCGGTGATCTTCAGGTCGATGAGTTCCGGGTGATCAGCGACTAGGCCGGTCGCCGCTTCGAGCAGGTCGATGGCCAGCTTCTTCGCCTCACCACCAAGAGTGGGACGAATGCTCCGTAGGAAGACTTCGATCTCGCTCAGTGGCATTGTCAAGCACATTTTCTTTCGGTTTGGGTCAGTTGGCCCATGCAGAGTGAGTACTAAAGCACCTAGAGTATTCACATACCGACAGAGCGTTGTCGAGAGTTTACGAGTGCCGGTGCGCCCCCCGGATCGGCACTCAAGATTGCGGGAACCAAATCCGATCGGCTGGCGGGCCGTTCGACAACCCATCGAGGTCGGACTTGATGGGCCACGAAATGACCCGAGTGACGCAGCTGGGTTGGCTGCCTCACTCGGGTCATCTCACTTTTTCGCTGACGGTTTAGGCACCGGCGCGAAGCTCGTCGGCCCGCACCGTGAGTGCTGCGAGCAACTCATCGAAGCTCTTGATGAACGACGCCACCCCTTCGGCCTCGAGTTTGTCACTCACGTTGTCCATATCGATGCCCACCGCGGCGAGCGCGGCCCATTGCCCATCAATCTGATCGGGATCGGCGACGGCGGTACGGCCCAGATTGCCGTGATCGGCGAAGGCCGCCAGCGTTGCATCGGGGATGGTGTTGACCGTTTCAGCGCCGATGAGCTCGTCGATGTAGAGCGTGTCCGGGTAGGTCGCGTTCTTGGTGGACGTCGATGCCCACAGAGGTCGCTGGGGCCGAGCACCGCGGGCCGCAAGCGCGTCCCAACGTGCGCCGAGGAAGGTCGAGCGAAAGAGCCGGTAGGCCAGCTTGCCCTGCGCCACCGCAGCCTTGCCACGAAGAGCAAGTGCTTCGGGCGTACCAATGGTGTCCAGGCGGTGATCGACCTCAGAGTCGACCCGACTGATGAAGAACGAGGCAACGCTGGCGATACGCGACAAATCGCCCTTGGCTGCTTCGAGACCGCTGATGTAGGCCTCCATCACCTCGGCGTAACGCTCGAGACTGAAGATGAGCGTGACGTTGACGTTGATGCCCTCGGAGATCGCTTGGCGGATGGCCGGAACGCCTTCGGGCGTAGCCGGGATCTTCACCATGAGATTGGGCTTGTTAATGGAGGACCACAGGTGACGTGCCGCTGCAATGGTGCCGGCCGTGTCGTGCGCGAGGTTCGGAGCCACTTCCACGCTGACGAAGCCGTCGTGCCCGCTACTGGCCGAGTAGACCGGCGCGAATACGTCGAGGGCACCGAGAATGTCCTGGGTGACGAGCGCCCAGTAATCATCCACGACATCACCGTTGTCCTTGGCGAGTGCGCGGAACTGCTCGTCGTAGTCGGGCGACCCCTGGATGGCCTTTTGGAAAATCGACGGGTTCGACGTGAGACCACGCACACCACCGTCACGCAAGCGAACCAACTCACCTGAGGTGAGGTAGCTGCGCTTCAGGTTGTCGAGCCACGGGCTCTGGCCGTAGTCGGAGTAGAGCTTCTTCAGTCGATCCATCTCATTTTCCTTTCTGAGCGCCGGCGAGCTTGGTAGCCCGTGCCACGACGTTAGCGACGTTGATGCCGAGCTTGTCGAGCGCAACGTTGCCGGGAGCACTGGCGCCGAAGCGGTCTATACCGATGGAGTCATCGGCGTAGCGTTCCCACCCAAGCGTTACGCCGGCTTCCACCGAAAGAGTCGGCATTGTGCCGAGCAGCTTGCGCTGATAGGCCTTGGGCTGGGCGGCGAAACGATCCCACGACGGCATCGACACCACCCTGGCCTTGATGCCTTTCACCGCAAGAGCGGCGGCGGCCTCAACGCACAGACTCACCTCACTGCCGGTTCCGAGCAGCGTCACCTGAGCACCTCGCGGATCAACGACCAGGGCCGCTCCCTTGGCCACCGCAGAGCCGTCGGTGACGGTGGTGACCGCTTGTCGGGTGAGGATGATGGCCGTCGGACCGTCATGATGCACCGCGTCGTGCCAAGCGTGCGCGACTTCGTTCGCGTCGGCGGGACGAATCACGTGCAGACCCGGAATGAGACGCAGCGACATCAGCTGTTCAACGGGCTGATGGGTCGGCCCGTCCTCGCCGACGCCGACCGAGTCGTGGCTGAAGATGTAGATCGCATGGGCTTTCGAGAGCGAGGCGAGCCGTAGCGCCGGGCGCAGATAGTCACTGAACACGAAGAACGTGCCGGCCAGGGGAAGAACGCCACCGTGCAGCGCCATACCGTTGAGCGCCGCGCCCATGGCGTGTTCGCGGATGCCGAAGTGCACCTGGGTTCCGCCGGTGGTCGTGGCCGACAATCCGACCGCGTCGGTGAGCTTCACACCGTTGTTGCCGGTGAGATCGGCCGAGCCGGAAATGATGCCGGGCACGAACGGCAGCGACGCGTTGAGCACCTTCTGGAACGACTGCCGGGTGGCGAGCTTTTCTCCTGCGGGGGAGACGGGAAGCTTGGCGTGCCAGCCCGCTGTGGGGCCGTCCCATGACTGTGCCCAGGCGGCCTTGTCGCCCTTCCACTTTTTGAATCTGGCCTGCCACTGCGCATTGGCCTTCGCTCCCTTGGCCATCACGGCTTTGCGGTAGGGGTCGACCACCTTGGTCGGAGCCCAGAACGCCTCATCAGCGGGGATTCCCATGACGGCCTTGGTAGCCGCGACATCCTCGGGAGTAAAGGGGTTGCCATGGGCTTCGTGGTCGTCGGTCAGGCGCGGTGACGGGTATCCGATGTGGCTGCGCAGAACAATGAGCGACGGCTGGCCAACGACACCCTTGGCCCGCAGCAGCGCATGTTCGAGCGCATCGCAGTCGTTGGCGACCTCACCGATCTCATCCACGTGCCAGCCATAGGCGCGGAAGCGGGCGGGCACGTCGTCGGAGCACGCCAGCGACGTGTTGCCGTCGATGGTGATGTGGTTGTCGTCGAACACGACCACCAGCCGACCGAGGCCAAGGTGGCCGGCCAACGACGCGGCCTCATGACTGATGCCTTCCATCAGGCAGCCGTCACCGGCGAACACGTAGGTGTGATGGTTCACGATGTCGCCACCGAAACGGGCCCGCAAGTTCGCCTCGGCAATGGCCATGCCGACCGCATTGGCGAAACCTTGGCCGAGCGGTCCGGTCGTCACTTCGACGCCGGTAGTGTGGTGCACTTCGGGGTGGCCTGGTGTGAGCGAACCCCACTGGCGGAATTGCTGCAGATCGGCCATGGTGAGGCCGTAGCCGGTGAGATGCAGCATGGAATACAGCAGCACCGACGCATGACCGTTGGAGAGAATGAAACGGTCGCGGTCCGGCCAGTGCGGGTCGGCCGGATCGTGCTTCAGCACTCGGCTGAACAGCACGTGTGCGAGCGGGGCCAACGCCATCGCCGTGCCCTGGTGGCCGGACTTCGCCTTGAGGGGAACATCCATGGCCAGGCCACGGATGACATTGATGACCTGGTCGTCGGCTTTGGTGTTCATCATTCTCCGGTTGAGAGGTCGCGAGGCGGCAGGGCGCGCTGACGCGAGTTGGGGCGAGGTTCGGGCGTGATCGGTGAAGAGCGCAAGAGACGCCGTGAAGCCGTGCAGCGCATTACGGCTGCCGACGGGACCGATCTCGCCGGCGCAGAACATTCCGGCCACCGCCGGGCGTGATGGCCCATTGGAAAGCAACGCGTCATCAATGATCTCGGCGTCGTGGTTGGGCGTACCGAACATGAACGATCCCCGGCCGTTGCAGGTGAACACCAGCGCAGCGTCGGCCCGAACGCTGTTCAACATGGTGGTGAGGTCGGGCCCGGCCGAATCGGGGTCGCGGACCTGGAACTGCACCGTGGCGCCCACAGGAACCTCGTCGCCGATGACCACGGCGCCGACGCTCTTGTCGCCACCCATCACCCCCCGCACCAAGAAATCGCCGCGATCAAAATCGGCCTTGTATTCATCCACCACCAGCCCGCAGTGCAAGCCCTGCCCGGCCAGGAGGCGATCCTCGGTGTTGAGGTCGTCGATCATTTCCATGAGGCGCTCGTAGGCCGGGCGACCGCCGAGTTCGTAGATGACGTTGCGATCGGACTTGGTGACGATGAACGGTTGACCGATGGGACGGCAACCCTGGGACACGACCGTTCGCGCCGGAGTGGGAAGCAAGATCCCGACCGCGCCGCTCGGATACACCGTGCGGTTGAGTACCAGCCGATTACCGCCCGGATTGCGTCCGGCCGAAGAGAAACCGCCACTGATCTGCAGACGCGGGTAGCGCATCGAAGTGTCCTGCAGGAATTCAGCACCAGGGAACGAAAACGGATCGGCCAGCATCACCAAGGACTCACGGTCGCCGTCGACGTCGTCGGGCAAACCGTCGAATAACCACCCCTCAGGCGACTGTCGGGCCGTAAGACGAACAGCGCGGACATCATCGGAGAACGAGCCGGCCCACAGCACTATGGCAGGCGCATCCTCGACCCCCACACCACCAGCGAGGATGGCGCTGCCAGCAGTCCCGAGAAGAGAACCCGGCTCAAGAACGCTGTTGATGGTACGGACGACGTCGTCGAGCACGCCGATGACGGGAGCGGTCACAAACAGCACGACCAGTTCGGGATTCGGTCCGACCTGCTCGAGTACCGCGCCCACGACCTCGCCTACCGCCGTGGTGATCACAGGATGGGTCGACAGCGCGCTCGCGAAAGCCATAGTCAGACCGGGGGGAGAAGGGTGAAGGGCACGAGATGCCAGGCTCCTCGGTCGACTCGGCAGTGGGCCACGATCTGACCGTAGTCCTCAAATTCGAGCTCGGCCTTGACCAGCCGGTAGGTGAACTTGCCGGGCTCGACGGTGAAGGGGCTGACGTTGCGGGCCATCTCCGAGTCGTCGCCTCGTTTATAGGACACCTCGAAGACTCCAGAGCCGGCTTCGTCGGGTGGGCACCAGATGAGCGCGTAGAGATGCGGATCGATCGTGACCGGAACCGGGCTCGGCGATGCCATGGAGAACATGACCCCGGTGAGGTCGATGCGCGACGCTGGGCCAGCGGCTTGGCGCATGTTGAACCCCTCGACGAAGAGGGCGGAAACGATCTGCACTGGCTAAGCGTACTTCGCCGACTCCTTGAGCTTCACATGATCAAGGCGAACGGTTGCTTGACCGAGCCGTTTCGCCAGCGCAATGAACCACCAGCCCGGATCGATCTCGCCCTTGTTCAAGGACAGGCGAGCCGATGTGGGCGCGGCATGGTGATTGTTGTGGAGGCCTTCGCCGGCGGAAAGCCACGCGAGCCATTGCTGGTTCGTGGCCGAGTTCTCATACGGGCGCCGACCGAAGTGGTGTCCTGGACCGTTCACCGCGCCTCCGATGCCCAAATAGAACACGGCATGCACCACCGATGCGATGAGACCCGGAAGGACACCGAGCAGCGCGATGAGCGCAGCGATGCCAAGCCCAAGTCCGACAAAGGCTCGATCGAAAATCAGACGATCCCAACGATCGCGCGGCACATCTTTCGCGTACTTCTTTACGGTGTCGGCGGCGCGTGCCGCCCGCCGATACAGCGCGGCGTTGGTGACGAGCACCTTGAACCAGCCGTACACCGTGGGTGCATGCGGATCCTGTTCGGTGTCGGTGTGCGCATGATGCTTTCGATGCACCGCCACCCATTCGCGCGGTTTCATGCCCGTGCTGATCCAAATGACGAAACGGAACACCCACGAGATACCGGGTCGGTACGTGAGTGCTCTATGCGTAAGACCGCGATGCAGATAGACCGTGGTGATCAGGTTGGAAACCTGGGTAACGGCGAGTCCGACAGCAATCGCTGCGACGATGCGAACCATCCCCAGAACGTAGCATCCCTGGCCTACCGACCAGTAGGTAGGCCAGTCGGCTAGGCTTTCCCATGTGGCCAGCGATCAAATCTCGACCCGGGAATCGATCCTGCTGGCAGCGCAACAGTGTTTCGCCGACCATGGCTATGCCGCTACGTCGCTGAACGACATCGCTGCCGAAGTTGGTATCCGGCGCCCCAGCCTCCTGCATCACTTCGCCTCCAAAGAGGCCCTGTACGGTGAGGTTTTCGAGCGCAGCCTGTCCGATTGGCTCGTTCGGTTGGAGGATGCCGTCTCGGGCGTTGGCGACGACGGCTGGGCCCTGGTTGAGGCCGTTTTGAACGTCAGTGCGGAATTCTTCGTGGACAATCCCGACGTGGTCCGGGTTCTGCGGCGCGAGGCCATCGACGGGGGAGTCAACCTCGGCATCGATATGGGAGGCATCCTCCGCCCGCTTTTCAACCGGGCCAAGTCGTTCCTGCAGCGTGAGATGGACGCCGGCACATTCCGGCCTATGGAGCCCGAGTACCTGCTGCTCTCCGCGTACGGAGCGTTGCTCAGCTACTTCAGCGACGCGCCACTCATCGCTGGCCTCATCGACGGTGACCCGCTCGGCGCCGACCGGGTCGCCGGACATGTCGCCAGCCTGCGCGATCTCTACCAAGCCGCCTTGCGTCCGGGCTAAACACCGACTGCCCGTTACGCTGTCACTGTGTCATCGTCTTTCACAACACTGTCCGAATCGGCATCAAAACAACTGCTCGCCGCTGCCGGAGTGCCGGTGGCACCCGAACGAATCGTGGCGACCGCCGGTGAGGCGGCCGAGGCTGCGACTGCCATGGGGTTCCCGGTGGTGGCCAAGCTCTGTGGCGACCGCATTGCGCACAAAACCGAGCGTGGCTTAGTGACACTGAACCTGGGCACGGCCGAAGCAGTTGCCGATGCAACGACCGATCTTCTCGCGAAGGCCGTTCCCGATGATGGAGACGTCGCCGTGCTTATCGCCCCCATGATTCGGGGCAACCGCGAACTCATCGCGGGCGTCGCCACCGATCCGCAGTTCGGCAAGACGATCATGGTCGGGGTCGGGGGGATCCTGGCCGAAGCAGTTGCTGATGTCGTGTTCCGGCTGGTGCCTCTCACTCGGCTCGACGCTCAGGAGATGATCGAAGAGATGGCGACCCAGACGTTGCTCGGGCCGTTCCGTGGTGAACCGGCCGTTGATCGGGAGCGTTTGATCGATGTGCTGGTCGGGCTGTCGCGCGTCGTGGAGCACGATCCGCACATCGTGTCGATCGACGTGAATCCACTCATCGTTGCCAACGGTGTACCGATCGCCGTTGACGCGCTGGTGGAGGTCGGCGCATGAAAGCCCTCTTCGATCCACGCGGCGTCGTCGTTGTCGGTGCCTCAACCCACCCTGGCAAGTTCGGCTTCGTTGCCCTCCACAACGTGCTGGCCTGCGGGTATGAGGGCAAGGTATTCGGTACCAACCTCGAGGGCGAGACCGTGCTTGGTATCGCCTGCGCCCGGTCGGTCGACGAGCTTCCCGCAGGGGAGATTGACCTCGCGTTTATTTGTACGCCGGCGCCGACCAATGCCGACATTCTGCGGTCGTGCGCGGCCAAAGGGATTCGCGCTGCCTTCATCACGTCGGCCGGCTACGGCGAGGCCGGCGAGGCCGGTCGAGTCGCGCAGGACAAGCTCGTTGCCCTTGCCCGCGAACTCGGAATACTTCTCGCTGGTCCGAATGGGCAGGGCCTGGTGTCCACGCCAGCAAAGCTGTGTGCCCAGATCGTGGCGCCGTATCCGCCGACCGGCGCCATTGGTGTGGCCAGCCAGAGTGGCAACATCGTTTCGAGCTTTCTGAACTGGTCGCTGGCGACCGGCGTTGGGGTGTCGCGCGCCATCTCGGCCGGCAACGCCGCCATGACCGGGGTTGCGGATTACCTCGACTTCTACGCAACCGATCCGGCGACCACGGTCGCACTGGCGTATGTGGAAGGCATCGATAACGGCCGGGCCTTTTTCGATCGCGTCGCCGCGGTCGCAGCCCGCAAGCCGCTGGTGATCGTAAAGGGCGGCGCTACGTCCGGTGGTGCCGCGGCAGCAGCCAGCCATACCGGGTCTCTCGCCACCAACGACAAGGTCTTTGACGGAGCGTGCCGTCAGGCTGGCGTCATACGCGCGGCTTCGGTGGAGGAAGCGTTTGAGGCCGCCGCCACCTTCGCGACCCAACCGTTGCCCATGGGACCCAACGTTGTGGTGATGACAACAGCCGGTGGTTGGGGAGTGGTGACTGCCGATGCCATCACCCGTGATCGTGACCTCGTGCTGATGCCACTACCAGCCGATCTGATGGCCGAGATCGATACCAAACTGCCGCCGCGCTGGAGCCGCAGCAACCCGGTCGATCTGGCTGGCGGAGAGACCCGCGACACCATCCCCGAGGTCATGTCGATGATTGCGTCGCACCCCGACGTGCATGCAATTGTCTATCTCGGGCTTGGCATTCAGTCGAACCAGGCTCGCCTCATGAGGGGCGGTCGCTTCTACCCGGACAACGGCTTGGAACGCATCGTCGAGTATCACGAGCGACAGGACACCCGCTTCGCCGAGGCCGCTGCCGCGGTCAGCGTGGCGACTGGCAAACCCATCCTGACGGCAACCGAATTGGCCGTCGGTGACCCATCCAATGCGGGACCAGCGGCGGTACGCGCCAGCGGGCGGCTGTGTTACCCATCGGCCAACCGCGCCGTCACGGCCCTTGGGCACATGTATCGTGACGCCAGGTTTCGGCAGCGGAGAGCGCTTTAGTGTCCAGCAAAATGTTGTCGCGCGAGAAGCGAAGGAAGCTCGCTGGCTATGTGCGGATCACCGGGCGCATTCTGCTCGCCGTCGTTCCGATCGTTCTCGTCGTCTATGGCGTGCGCCAATATCGATTCTCTCAACGGGCTGAGCCATTAAAGGCGCAGAAGGAGGTGGCGGTCGGGCCACATGTTGATACGCCTCTGTTCGCCGTGCGTCGTATCCCCACCCTTCTGAGCGCCCCACTCACGACCACCCAGATCAAACAGAAGCTGACGTCGCTGTCGGCGCTCATCCCGGGCGGGAGCTGCCTCGGCGTCCTCGCCGACGGCCAAGTTGTGGGCGCCACCAATCCCGACATCGCCGTCATTCCAGCGTCAAACATGAAGGTCGTCACCGCGGCGGTGGCCCTCGAAGTGCTGGGCCCGGACTACACCTTCACCACCAAGGTCTATGGCAAGGAGGAGGACGGAGTAACGACCGACCTCATCGTCGTTGGCGGTGGTGACCCCATGCTGGCAACCAAGAAGTTTCGAGACGCCAGCAAGACCTTTCCGTATTACGTCGATACCCCGTTCACAAAACTCGAGGACATTCTGTCGCAACTTCGTGCCAATGAAATTCGTGTCGTGAACGGTGAACTTATTGGCGTCGGCTCCCGTTACGAAGGCGACGGCTCCTACGGTTCCTGGCCGACAAATCAGGTGAGCCCCATTGGCGGCCTGGTCATCAACGACACCCGCATCGAGCTACATCGACGAACTCTACGGCACCGACCCGGCCAAGCACGCCGTGGAGCAACTTGGCGCCAACATGAAAGATGCTCGCATCATCTACAACGGAGGTCCGCCAAAATCTGGCCCCCTGCCCGAGGACCCCGGGAAAGAACTGGCCAGCGTCACCTCCGCCCCGTTGAAGGACATCGTGGCGGCAATGCTGACTCGAAGTGAGAACACCATCGCCGAAATGCTGTTTCGTGAGATCGGCCTAAAGGTAACGAACAACGGCAGCTTCGGTGGGGCCGCACAGGCAGTCACCGACACGCTCACCAAGTGGGGCGTCCCCATGACCGGCGTAGTGATCAACGACGGCTCAGGTCTCGACCGTGGCAACAAGCTCACGTGCCAAGCCCTCATCTCGGTCTTGTCTCACGGTGGTCCGACCAGCGTGCTAGCGACGGGGCTGGCCACACCCGGACGTGGAACGCTCGACAAGGAGTTTCTCTCCTCCCCATTGAAGGATCGCCTGCATGCAAAGACCGGCACGCTGACCGGAGTGAAGTCGTTGGCCGGATTTGTCAGCAGTACACCCGAGCACAGCGTCACGTTCGCCATCGTGCTCAATGGTGCCAATGCGGCAGCCCAGTCCGAAAAGCTCTGGAGCATCCTGAGTGATGCCATGGCCTCGTTCCCCACGCCGGTCGACCTCGCCGCGTTCTCACCCAAACCGGCCGTACCGGGATAGCGATGGCTTTCTTGCCGATGTTCCCTCTGGGCAGCGTCCTGTTCCCTGGCATGCTGCTGCCCCTTCACGTGTTCGAACCCCGCTACCGAGCCTTGGTGAAGTACTGCCTCGCCAACGAACCCGAGTTCGGCGTCGCCCTCATCACCCGCGGCCAAGAAACGGGTGGGGGAGAAGAACGTTCGCAAGTCGCCACCGTCAGCCGGATCCTGGAAATCGGAGAGTTCCCCGACGGTCGCTACGCCCTACAGACCGTCGGCGTCAGGCGGGTGAGAGTCATGTCGTGGTACAACGACGACCCATATCCACAAGCCGAAGTCGTTGAATGGGACGACGACATGACCGGCGACGCGTCCGACGGGCTGGCCGACCGGGTCACCGGCAAATTGCGTCGACTACTTGCCATGTCGAGCGAGGCGGGTTTTGACGTCCCGCCGGCAACGACCGATCTCAGCGACGATCCACTACTTGCGTCGTACCACGCGGCTGCACTGGCCCCGATCAGCACCCACGATCAGCAGCGACTCCTGATCGCCGGCGGGCCCACCGAGCGGTGGAGACTTCTCGATGACATGCTCGACGAGCAGTTCGACATCCTGCAATTTCACGTCGGAGGAGACGAGACCTAGCGCGTCGGCGTGCTAGGAAATGGCGTGGCCAAATCCCTTCGCAGCCTTACCAACCGGCCGGTTGATGATGTTCTCAGTCTCACCAAGGCCTACGTCAAGCAAGAGACACTCGGACCGCTGAAGGGTGCCGGTCGTTGGATCGCCTTTGGCGTCGCCGGAGCACTGGCTGTCGGCGTGGGCACCGTGCTGCTCATGCTCGCCGTGCTGCGCCTCACCCAGCGGTACATGCACGGCGCTATGTCGTGGGCGCCCTATGGCATTACCCTCGTGGCTGGTCTTGTCGTCATGGCCCTGGTTTGGTTCATCCGTGGCCGTAAGACATCTATCGCTGCGAAGGGATCGAAATGAGCACAGAACGCGTCAGTCTTTCCGACATCGACGGCAAGCTCCGTGAGCTGTCCGGTGATGTGAAGGGCAAGGTCGAGGCCAAGAAGCCGCCGATCCTGGCAGGTCTTGGCGCGCTCGGCTTGCTGCTGCTGATCCTGGCCTATTTCTTCGGCAAGCGAAGCGGCAAGAAGAAGACGACCTTCGTTGAGATCCGCCGGGTCTGATGGCCAAGAAGCCGGCGCCGAAGAAGTCACTCGTTTCGACCCTCGGTCGAGCGGCGCTTCGTCGCGGGACCTTCGGCGGACAGCGTGGCTATCTGGCGCTGCCAATTGCATTGCAGGTGTTTCGCACTGTTCGCAAAGCAACCACAAAGACGCCTCAGACGATCGGTCTCGAGAAGTTGAAGGCCGGTCAATTCGTCACTATCACCGCGATTCCCCCGCTGACTCGTCGCGAGCGCAAGGCAAATCGCAAGTGAATGTGCTGTTACGCAATCCTCGTCGCGAGATCTCGGTGCACGGTCCGATCCGTGTCCACGCGCTCATTGCCAAGCTCGACATGAACCGTGAGTCGGTGCTGGTCATTTCCAACGGCACCCTGGTTGCTGGCGACGCGTTGTTGCTTGACGACGATGTTGTGGAAGTCCGCCCGGTCATTTCCGGCGGAGCCTGAACCGCGGCGGCTCACTCATGAAATGTCGCGTCTGCCGAGAACCGGCAGTCATCGATCTGCCCCAGCACAACGCCAACTTTTGCCCCGAGCACTTCCTTCGCCTTTGCCATGACCAGGTCGCCCGGGCCATCAAGGACCACGACATGATGCAGCCCGGCGACCGTTGCCTGGTCGCCGTCTCGGGCGGCAAGGACAGCCTGGCCGTCTGGGACATTCTGCTTGGGCTCGGCTACGAAGCTGATGGGCTCTACGTCGGTCTCGGCATCGGCGACTACTCCGACGTGTCGGGCACGCTATGCCCAGGAGTTCGCCCGATCGCGAGGTCTGAAACTGATCACCGTCGACATGCGCGGCGAGCACGGATTCGACATTCCCACCGCGGCGTGGGCTACCCGTCGGGTCGCCTGTTCTGCGTGCGGCACCTCCAAGCGCCACGTGTTCGATAAGGCCGCCATCGACGGTGGCTACGACGTGCTCGTCACCGGCCACAACCTTGATGACGAGGCGGCAGTGTTGTTCGGCAACACGCTGCGTTGGGAGGTCGAGTACCTGGCCCGCCAACAGCCCGTGCTTCGCGAACGAGACGGTTTCCCTCGGAAGGTCAAGCCGCTCATTCGCCTCGGCGAACGGGAGATGGCGGCGTACTGCATCGTGAAAGGCATCGACTACCAGGTGGACGAGTGCCCCATGGCAGCCGGCAACAAGCACATTGGTTTCAAAGAAGCGCTCAACGCCATCGAAGCCGTGTCACCCGGTACGAAAAGTGTCTTCTACCACGGATTCCTCGCTCGGGTCGGTCCGCAACTGTCGTCAACAACCGTCGCTGAACGGGGCGAATTGCTCGCGTGCGAGCGGTGCGGTTCGCCGACAACCAGCGACTTGTGCGCATTCTGTCGGATTGCGGAGAAGGCCTCCGCCCATGAACCAGTGCCGGTCGAGCTGATCGTTCGGTCCCGAGGACGTAAGTGACCGAGAACGAACACCCACATGGCCGACCGTTCAAACTGGGCGACCGTGTCCACATCGTCGACTCCCGTGATCGCCACTACCTGATCACGCTGCAGACGAACGGCGAGTTCCACACCCACGCCGGTCTGTTTGCGCATGCTGATCTCATCGGCAAGCCCGAGGGCACCACGCTCGCTTTGGCTCGTGGCATGACCTACACGTGCCTGCACCCCACGCTCGAAGACTTCGTGTTGAAGATGCCCCGCGGCGCGCAGGTGATCTATCCGAAAGACATCGGCCCGATCCTGATCCTGGCCGACATTTTCCCCGGCTGCCGAGTCTTGGAGAGCGGTGTTGGTTCGGGAGCGTTGTCGTCGGCGATGCTGCGGATGGGCGCCCACATCACTGGCTACGAGCTGCGCGAGGACTTCGCAAACCGCGCCCGCACCAACGTCGAGTCGCTGCTCGGTGCCGACGTGCTGTCGCGGTACGACGTTCAGCTGCGTGACTGCTACGAAGGC
The DNA here is from genome assembly GCA_963791625.1 of uncultured Acidimicrobiales bacterium. Classification (GTDB taxonomy): domain Bacteria; phylum Actinomycetota; class Acidimicrobiia; order Acidimicrobiales; family Ilumatobacteraceae; genus JANMCE01. Next base: position 1,194,496 of record CAWBTA010000006.1, on the reverse strand, counting down.
ATCGATGAGACCGGTCTCGACCGAGTCGTGCTCGACCTGCCCGAGCCGTGGCACGTGGTGCCCCACGCCGAAAAGGCGCTGCATCCCGGGGGCATCCTGCTGGCCTACACGCCGTCGATCACCCAGGCAACCCAGGTGCGCCAGGCGATGGAAGGCAGCGGCTGGATTCTGCAGCGCACCATGGAGGTGCTGAACCGCGGCTGGTACATCGAAGGTATGGCCGTGCGACCCGACCATCGTATGGTGGCCCACACCGGGTTTCTCACCACCGGCCGCTGGATCGGCGAAGGCGCCCGCGCCGTCACCCCCGCCCAGCGCGAACGCGTCTTCGACTCCCGCGACGAACCGATTCTCGACGACGAACCGGTGCTCGAAGCCTGAGGCGTCCCAGACGATTCCCAGAACGAGCCGCTGGTACCGTGTGGCTTTCGTCAAAGACGGTGGAGAGTGGGCGGCATGTCGAAGTTCGGTCGGGGCGTTGTTGGATTGTGCCTGCTTGCATCGGGGCTTACGTTCGGAACGGCCCAGGCCACGGCCGTGCCAGCGGCCGGTGCAGGAGGACGAGTTGCGCTGCAATCTCCGGTTCGCTATCAGGACTCGCGCAACGCCCACGGTCAGACGGGTGTGACGACGACGACGTTGGGCGCCGGCCAGATCCTGAACGTGATCCTCGTCGCTCACCAGACGGCAGGCACGGCCAGCTTGCATGCCTGCGGAGCGTCGGCCAGCACCGGGCAACTCGCGTTCGTCTTCGAGCCGGGCGAGGGAACGGTCCACCGTGTGCTGACGGATGCGACGTCGGATTGCCTCACCGCCACCACCGCCGTCGACATTATTGTCGACTCGTACGGAAATGTCTCCGACGCTCCGACGACTGATCGACTTCAGTACGTCCCGTTGACAGCGCCTACATCGGTGCTGGACACGACCGTTTCTGCGCTCTCAACCACCGTGCTGAATCTTGGCATTGCCACTCCTGCGGAGGCGCGGGCTGCTGTGATCGTTCTTGAAACAAAGGGCGGTGATCCTGCCGGATTTGCCACTGCACTGACCTGCGGAGGAGGAGCGCCAAACACCTCAGATCTCCAGGTGACACAGTCGGCGACGGCCAACGTCGCCTACGTCCCCGTCACGGCGACGGCAGGACCCTGTGTCTTCTCGGCTGGCTCGGCAAACCTGCACGTCACGCTGCTCGGATGGCTGTCTACCTCGGGTCCTGACACAACTTCTCTTCCACCTGCGGTCACGATCCAACTGGACGACATTCGTCCGCCCGGACTCGTGGCGATCACGCCGAGTCGGCTGCTCGACACCCGTTCCCAACCGGCGCCGAACGGCGAGAAGCTGGCGGGGGGCGACTTCGGCGAGCTTCCGTTCGGCGCCGATGCTGCTCGATCGATCTCGGCCGTGGTGATGAACGTCACCGTGGATCAACCGGAAGCGGGCGGCTTCATCACGGTGTATCCGTGCGATCAGCCTCGGCCCGTTACATCGAACCTCAACTACAACTCGGGCCAGACCATCGCGAATCTTGTGACCGCCAAGCTTTCGGCGACCGGTTCGGTCTGCATCTTCAGTTCGGCTACCACGCATGTCATCATCGACCTCATGGGTGGGTATGTAGTGAACGGTGGTTCGGGCAGTCAGGCAGTTGCGCCGTTGCGGCTCCTCGATAGTCGGAATGCTGTTGGAGTTCCGACGCGATCCAAGGCGAACGCGGACTCAACCACCACGCTCCATGTTGCCGGTACCGGGGGCGTTCCGGCGATCGGCGCTCAGGCGGTCACGCTGAATGTCACCGTCGATCAACCGGAGACAGGGGGCTTTGTCACGGTGTACCCGTGCGGCGAGAAGGTTCCCAACGCCTCGAACCTGAACTACGCCTCCGGCCAGACCATTGCCAACCTCGTCACCGTCAAGCTCGGCCAGGACGGCAACGTCTGCTTCTATACATCGGGGTCGGCCCATCTGATCGCCGACCTCGCTTCCTGGTACCAACCCAGCCTGCCAGCTGGCTTCAAGGAGCTCGCTCCCGTGCGGGTACTCGACAGCCGTAACGCAGTCGGTATCGCAGGAAAGGCGCTGCTGGGGGCCGGTTCCATCACCACCGTCGCTCTGGCGGGACGCGGCGGCCTGCCGGCCACCGGAGCGGAGGCAGTCACGATGAATATCACGGTTGACCAACCCCAGGGTGGCGGTTTCGTCACGGTGTTTCCTTGTGGACAGGGCACGCCTCAGGCGTCGAACATCAACTACGCACGCGGTCAGACCATTGCCAACTCCGTCACGGTCAAACTGGCGGCCAACGGCACGGTCTGCATCTACACCTCGGCCTCAGCTCACCTGCTCGCAGATGTCGCCGGCTACAGCACCACCACGCCGGACACCGATGTGGATCACCCGACTCACCCACTTGAGCCTTCCGATTGCTCCGTGCGACCCGAGCCGACACGACGCAGCTCCTCACCGACGCCGCGACCTCGGCTCGGCGGTTTACGCTCGGGTGAGGACCAAGACGGGGATGATGCGGCCGCCGGTGCGGGCCTGGTAGGTGTCGTAGCCCTGGTAGACGTTGAGCGCGAGTTCCCACAAGCGGTCGCGCTCGGCCCCGGTAGCCTCGGTGGCCCGGTAACGGCCGCTGCGGTTCTTGGCGATGACCTCGCACTCGGGATGGACCTTCAGGTTGTGATACCAGGACGGGTTCTTGGGCATGCCACCCTTGGACGCGATCAGGATGATGTTGTCGCCATCGAGGGCGTAGACCAGCGGCGTCTCGCGGGCAGCGCCGGACTTGGCGCCGGTGTGCTTCAGTAGCAGCACGGGCTGGCCGACCATGGTGCTCCAGCGTCCGTCGGTCTTCTTCAACAGTACCGGATCGATCTTGGAGCTCACCGCCATGATGTACAGACTGCCCAGCTTGCTTGAGGCGAGCTTGGTTGCGAATCGCTTCAGCGGGCTCAGCTCTTGGACCATGTCGCGAGACTACCGCTGGCTTTGTGATTCTGATGTTGCTCTACAACATCAGGATCACAAAAGTGTGCTCAGACCTCGATGAAGATGCACTCGCCGGGGCACTCTTCGGCGGACTCGATGACGACATCGAGTTGGCCGTCCGTGAAGTTGGCCATGCCATCGCCGCCCTGGGCGTTGCCAGCCGCAGTGGCAAACACCTTGCTGCCTTCCTTCACGTACGCGAGGCCATCGTCGAGCAGTGTGAACACCGCCGGCGCAATCTCAGCGCAAATACCGTCACCGGTACAAAGATCCTGATCAATCCAGACTTTCATGTGTTACGGCTCGATGAAGATGCACTCGCCGGGGCACTCTTCGGCGGACTCGATGACGCCGTCCATCTGGCTGTCAGCGAAGTTGGCCATGCCGTCGGAACCCTGCGGGTTGCCCTTGGCCGTCGCGAAGATCTTGTTGCCTTCTTTGACGTACGCAAGGCCGTCATCGAGGAGCGTGAAAACTTCGGGGGCGATCTCTTCGCAGAGGCCGTCGCCGGTGCAGAGATCCTGATCGATCCAGACCTTCATGATGAGCCATTCCTTGTTCGTGTAGTGGGCCGTGTGGAAAATACACGGTGTAGCCGGTGAAAACAACGCTACCGCCTAATCGGCTCCGACGCGCGGCGCATAAGGTCGCTTGGTTCATTTTCCGCGATACAGCACCCACAACGCGTGATTCGGCGTGTAGCTTGCTTTTCAGGGAGGTAACTCGATGTCGGACGCAGCGTATGAGCGGCGGCTCGCGGCCTATTCGGAAGAATTGGCGGAGCTACGTGAACAGTCGAAGTCGCTGGAGGAAGAAGTCATCGCGCTTCGGCGCAAGCTCCTCGACGCGCCCAAGAGAATGCGCACCCTTGAGGAGCGCCTGCTTGACACCAAGGGACAACTGGCTCAGGCCGTCGGGCAGAACGAGAAGTTGAGCTTCACCCTTCGAGAAGCGCGCGAACACATTGCGCAGCTTCGCGATGAGGTGGACAAGCTCACCCAGCCGCCATCGGGTTACGGCGTGGTGGTCGGTAAGAACGATGACGGGACGGTCGACGTCTTTTCGTCCGGTCGCAAGATGCGGGTCAGCCTCCACCCCGACATCAGCCACGAGACTCTCGAGCGTGGTGCCGAAGTGGTGCTGAACGAAAGCTTCAACGTGATCCTCGCCCGCCAAGCAGAACAGAACGGCGAGATTGTCAGCATCAAAGAGCTTCTCGACGACGGCCTTCGCGCCATTGTGGTCGGGCGCGCGGACGAGGAGCGTGTGTGCGAGTTGGGGGATGCGCTGCTCGGCGTGAAGCTTCGGTCAGGTGACACGATGCGGATGGACAGCCGGGCCAGCCTGCTGGTGGAGAAGCTGCCCCGCCCAGAAGTGGAAGATCTGCTGCTCGAAGAAGTGCCCGATGTCAGCTACGAAGACGTGGGGGGCCTCGACAGCCAGATCGAGCAGATTGCCGACGCCGTCGAGCTGCCGTTCCTTCATGCCGAGCTGTTCGCCGAACACAAGCTGCCTGCGCCAAAGGGCATCCTCCTCTACGGCCCTCCCGGGTGCGGTAAGACACTCATCGCCAAGGCTGTGGCCAACTCGTTGGCCAAGAAGGTCGCCGACAAGATGGGTGACGGCAAGGTGAAGAGCTACTTCATCAACATCAAGGGCCCGGAACTGCTGAACAAGTACGTCGGTGAAACCGAGCGGCAGATTCGTTTGGTGTTCCAGCGCGCCCGAGAAAAGAGTGAGGAGGGTTGGCCGGTTATCGTGTTTTTCGACGAGATGGACTCGATGTTCCGTACCCGCGGTACCGGCATTTCCAGCGACATGGAATCCACCATCGTGCCGCAGTTGCTCGCCGAGATCGACGGCGTGGAAGGTCTGCGCAACGTCATCGTCATCGGTGCCACCAACCGAGAAGATCTGATCGACCCGGCCATTCTCCGGCCCGGTCGACTCGACGTGAAGATCAAGATCGAACGCCCCAATGACGTTGCTGCCCGCCAGATATTCGGTCGCTATCTCACGGCCGACATTCCGTTGTCGGCCACCGAGGTGAAGAAGGCCAAGGGCGACGTCGACAAAGCGCTCGCCGCCATGATCGAGGCCACCGTCACCTCGATGTACGAACTAGAGGACAGCAACCGCTTCCTCGAAGTCACGTACCAGAGCGGTGAGAAAGAGGTCCTGTACTACAAGGATTTCTCGTCCGGGGCCATGATCGAAAACATCGTGCGCCGCGCCAAGAAGCTGGCCATCAAGCGGCTCATCGCCGGTGGCGAAAAGGGTGTCAGCACCCAGGATCTGATCGACTCCATTCGCCAGGAATTCAAGGAGCATGAGGACCTGCCCAACACCACCAATCCCGACGACTGGGCCAAGATCTCCGGCAAGAAGGGTGAGCGCATCGTGTTCATCCGCACGCTGGTGAAGAACGTTGAAGCCGATGATGCAAAGGGCGGTCGCGCCATAGAACGGGTTGCGACCGGGCAGTACCTGTAGCCACACGGTCGTGAACCACAGATAGGGTGCGGAACATGGCGCTACCGAAGGTCGTCGGAATCGAAACGGAGTACGGCATCGTGGTGCGCGGCGTCATCGATGCCAACCCGATCACGTCGTCGTCCCTGCTCGTAAATGCCTACCTCGGTCAGTACACCGACAAGATCGCCTGGGACTTCGAAGACGAGACGCCGGGCATCGACGCACGGGGCTACCGGGCCTTCGACGCAATGCCACCCGAGGTCGAATCCCACCTTGCCAACGCAGTCCTCACCAACGGGGCGCGCTTCTACGTCGACCATGCGCACCCCGAGATCTCCACACCCGAGTGCCGCGACGTGCTGGAGGCCGTGGTGTTCGATCGGGCGGGGGAGGAGATCATGCGCCAGGCAATGGCCGCGGCGAATGCGGCGCTGCCGAACGGCGAAGTCGTGGTCTACAAGAACAACTCCGACGGAAAGGGCAACAGCTACGGCTGCCATGAGAACTATCTGCTGGCTCGTGAGCTTCCGTTCGGTCGCCTGGTCAGCCAGATCACGCCGCACTTCGTCACCCGTCAGCTGATCTGCGGTGCCGGCAAGGTCGGCTGCGAATCACCAGGCGTCTCGGCCAAACAGGTGCCGTACCAGCTCAGCCAGCGAGCCGACTTCTTCGAAGAGGAAGTCGGGCTGGAGACCACCGTCAAGCGACCCATCGTAAACACCCGTGACGAGCCGCATTGCGACAGCCAGAAGTACCGCCGTCTCCACGTGATCGTGGGTGACGCCAACATGGCCGAGGTCTCCACCTTTCTCAAACTCGGCACGACCGCCATTCTTCTTGCCATGATCGAAGACGACGAGCTGGGAGACGATCTTGCGCTGCACGATCCGGTCTGCGACATCCGCGCCGTCAGCTTCGACCCGACGCTGCGGGCACTGGTCACGCTGAAGGATCGCCGCAAGATGACCGGCCTCGAAATGCAGTGGGAACTGCTGCGTCGGGCACGCGTCTACCAGGAGACCCACGGACTTGACTGCCTCGGTGAGGAAAGTATCGGCAAGCTGGTGCTCGAACGGTGGCAGGAGGCCCTCACCGGGCTGGAGGGCGATCGCTCCTGCGTGTCCCACATGATCGATTGGGTGGCCAAGGAACGGGTGCTGCAGGCCTTCCAGGAGCGCCATGACATCGGGTGGAACGACGCCAAGATGCGCGTCCTTGATCTCCAGTACCACGACGTGCGCCCCGAGCGCAGTGTGTCGGCCCGCGCCGGTCTCGAGCGGCTCACGGTAGATGAAGATGTCGACCGGGCGGTCCACTTCCCGCCGTTGACGACTCGTGCCTATTTCCGAGGCCGCTGTCTCGACAAATTTGCCGACGACATCGTGACCGCGAACTGGGACAGTTTGGTGTTTGACACGGGTCACAATTCACTGCGCAGAGTGCCGATGATGGAACCGCTGCGCGGAACCGAGGCTCATGTGGGTAGGTTGATTGACGAAAGTGATACGGCCAACGAGTTGCTCCGCAAACTCGGGGCCTAGGAGCGAACATGACCGAACGTACCCAGAAGCAGAAACCGGCACCAGAAAAGACCGCTGAGGTCGTCGAGGAAGCGCCTGCCACCGGCAAGCAGGGCGAAAAGATCAAGGCCGATCTTGATGACCTGCTGGACGAGATCGACAGTGTGCTCGAAGACAACGCCGAAGAGTTCGTGAAGAGCTACGTCCAAAAGGGCGGCCAGTAGGCCAATGACCACGGCGCAGCGCTCCGCGGTTTTGCCCGGTAGCCTGCGTGCGCTATGTCGATGCCGTTCTTCACTCCCGCCACCGATCCCGGTACGAACTTCCCTGAGCTGCTGAAGCGCATGGGTCTCACCGCCGAGCCGACCGGTGACGGGGGAGAGTTGTCCGTTCCCCATGCCACCACGTGCGTGGCCATCCGATTCGCAGACGGCGTGCTTATGGCAGGCGATCGCCGGGCTACCTCGGGAAACCTGATCAGCCATCGCGCCATGGAAAAAGTGGTCCCTGCCGATCGGTTCAGCGCGGTGGCCATCGCCGGGGCAGCTGGTCCGGCGATGGAGATGGTCAAACTCTTCCAATTGCAGCTGGAGCACTACGAGAAGGTCGAAGGATCACCGCTCAGCCTCGAAGGTAAGGCCAACACGCTGTCAGCCATGATCCGCGGCAACCTGCCCGCGGCTATGCAGGGCATGGTCGTGGTGCCGATCTTTGCGGGCTGGGATGCCCGTCGCCATACGGGGCGCCTGTTCGCGTTCGATGTCACCGGCGGCCGCTACGAAGAGACCGACTATGTCGCCACGGGTTCAGGCAGCCTGCACGCCGGCACGGTCGTGAAGATCGGCTACAAGAACGACCTCACCCGAGACCAGGTGATCAACCTGTGTCTGAAGGCGCTCTGGGAGGCTGCCGATGCCGACTCCGCGACCGGCGGCCCCGATCCGCTGCGTGGTATCTACCCAACTGTTGCCACGGTAACTGCTGACGGATACGTCGCGGTGTCGGACCTCGAACTGAAGACCCGCTTCGAAGCGATCGCCCCGGAGGTGCAGGCCAAATGAGCATGATGTCGTCGTACGTTTCGCCCGAACAGGTCATGAAGGACCGGGCCGACTACGCCCGCAAAGGCATCGCCCGCGGCCGCAGCCTGTGTGCGCTGGTGTACAACGAAGGCATCGCGTTGGTGGCCGAGAATCCGTCCAACACGTTGCGCAAGCTGTCGGAGATTTACGACCGGATCGCATTCGCCGCGGTTGGTCGCTACAACGAGTTCGATCAGTTGCGAGTGGCCGGAGTTCGCGCCGCAGACCTCAAGGGTTTCCAATACAGCCGTGACGACGTTGACGCCCGCAGCCTGGCCAACAACTACGCCGGCATACTCGGGCAGATTTTCACCCACGAGATGAAGCCGATGGAAGTCGAAATCCTGGTCGCCGAAGTCGGCTATGCCACCCCCGACAGTCGTCTCTTCCACGTGCTCTACGACGGCACTGTGATGGACGAGCACAACTACAGCGTGCTTGGGGGAGAGGCCGAGGCAATCGCCGCCCGTCTGGCCGAGACCTGGGCCGCAGATCTGGCGTTTGGTGACGCGCTCGCCATGGCTATCACTGCGCTCGCTGGCCCCGACCGGACCCTGGCACCAGCCGACCTCGAAGTGGCCACCTTGTCGCGAGGCGAGAGTAGGCGTTGCTTCAAACGCCTCAGCGACGACGAAGTCACCGCCGCGCTTCCCGCTAGCTGAGGAGCACGCGGGCGAGGGGGATCACAATCATCAGGATGAACCCGAAGAGCAGGAGCAGACCGAACCGCTTGGTGACCCGGCGCGTGCGCTCCTCGTCGTCCTCCCGATCGAGAGGTTCAGGTGTGAGCAGCTCCTTCGCATGCTCCAGCTGCGAGGTCAGCACCCAAACCTGAACCGGACCACCCGGGTAGGCCGAGCCCCCACTCTCGCGAGCTTCAGCCACCAAACCCTCCGAACCCAGGCGAGCAACGAGCACTCGCGCGTCGTAGTGCGTCGTCGTCACTAATCGGCTCATTGCGAACTCATCAACCACGTTGCGACCATATCTCCTTCGTACGGAATACGTGGGTAAGGTGCCCTCATGGAGCGGAGGATCTTTGGGCTGGAGAATGAGTACGGCGTTACCTGTACATTGCGCGGGCAGCGTCGGCTGAGCCCCGATGAGGTGGCCAGGTATCTCTTCCGTCGGGTGGTCTCGTGGGGTCGTAGCTCGAACGTCTTTCTGGTGAACGGGGCTCGTCTCTATCTCGATGTTGGTTCGCACCCCGAGTACGCCACGCCCGAGTGCGACTCCATCCACGACCTTGTGGTGCACGACAAGGCGGGGGAGCGGATTCTCGAACAGTTGCTCGGTTCGGCCGAGGACCGGTTGAAAGAAGAAGGCATCCGAGGCGTCATCTACCTCTTCAAGAACAACACCGATTCAGCGGGCAACAGCTACGGCTGCCATGAGAACTACCTCACCAGCCGCAACGACGACCTCGGCCACTACGCCGAAGTGCTGATTCCGTTCTTCGTGTCCCGTCAGATCTACGCCGGCGCAGGCAAGGTCTTGCAGACGGCGCGTGGCTCCACCTACTGCATCGCCCAGCGCGCCGAGCACATCTGGGAGGGCGTCAGTTCCGCCACGACCCGCAGCCGGCCGATCATCAACACTCGCGATGAGCCGCACGCCGACGCCGAAAAGTACCGGCGGCTCCATGTCATCGTCGGTGACTCGAACATGAGCGAGTACACCAACTTCCTCAAGGTCGGTGCCACCGCGTGTCTGCTGCGGATGTTGGAGGATCCGGGCTGCGTGCTGCGCGACATGACGCTCGAAAACCCCATACGCGCCATCCGTGAGATCAGTCACGACATCACCTGCAAGCGAGAGGTCCGGTTGGCCAATGGGCGAGACCTGTCTGCGCTCGACATCCAGCGCGAGTACCTCGACCGAGCGCTGCGCTACCGGGACACGCGCGGTTTTCGGCCCCTCGAGCTGAAGGCGTTGGAGATGTGGGAGCACGTCATCACCACTATCGAACGTGACCCACTGGAACTTGACCGAGAGGTCGACTGGGTCATTAAGTACAAGCTGCTGGAGGCCTACCGGTCCAAGCACGACCTGCCCCTCAGCCACGCCAAGATCGCCCTCATGGACCTGCAGTATCACGACGTAAATCGCGATCGCAGCCTGTTCTACCTCATGCAAAACAAGGGCCTGGTCGAGCGCATGGTGACCGACGAGGAGATCGACACCGCCATGGAAACCCCGCCCCAGACCACGCGCGCCAAGCTCCGGGGTGACTTCATTCAGGCTGCGAAGGAGAAAAAGCGGGACTATACGGTCGATTGGGTCCATCTAAAGCTGAATGACCAGGCCCAGCGCACCGTGCTCTGCAAGGATCCGTTTCGTAGCAAGGATGAACGCGTAGAGAAGCTGATCGCGTCTTTGTAGTGAACGCGTATAGCCTGACTCGCTGTGACGGAACAGCGCGACGGATCATCAACATTCTCATGGTCCGAGCATCTTGAGGGTGGCGGTACCACCGCGACGGCGGTGCAGGTGAAGCCAGAGAAGGAGCGCGACGGCCAGGTTCGCAACCTGCTTGAGTGGACCTATGTGATTGTGGGCGCCCTCGGCATCGCCCTCCTCATCCGCGCGTTCCTGCTCGCGTCGTTCTTCATCCCGTCGGTCTCGATGGTGCCGACGCTCGAAGTGAACGACCGGGTGCTGGTCAACAAGCTCTCCTACAAGTTGCACGACGTCCACCGTCAGGACGTGGTGGTGTTCGAGCGGCCTCCGCTTGAGCTGGACGTCACCATTAAGGATCTGATCAAGCGAGTCATCGGCCTGCCGGGTGACGTGGTGTCGTTCAAGGACGGCAAGGTCTTTGTGAACGGTGAACCGCTCAACGAGCCCTACCTCGCGCCAGGTATCCGCACTGACCCCAAGAGTCCGACGGGGGATTCGATCACCGTCCCGCCGGGCCAGGTGCTGGTCCTCGGTGACAACAGAACGAATTCCACTGATGGGCGGGTGTTCGGTCCGATCGATCAGAAGTTGATTGTGGGCCGGGCCTTCGTGATCGTTTGGCCGTTCAGCCGCGCCGGTGGGCTCTAACACTGCAATTCATCGCGCCCCCATAGCCTCGGGTGGTGTCTTCAGACCTGCGTCCTGACGAAGAATCAGCAGCCCACGGTGCCTTTTTCGACACTGCCGGGTCACGCTCAAGCAGCGTCGCCGGTGCGCGCCGGCAGCAAAAGCTCGGCCGCGTCCGCAACCTGCGCGAGTGGGCCACGGTCATTGCCGGTGCCATCGGCATTGCGCTGCTCGTCCGAGCTTTTCTGCTCGCGTCGTTCTTCATTCCATCCCCATCAATGACCCCCACGCTGCACAACGGAGATCGGGTTCTCGTCAACAAATTGGCGTACCGCCTGCATGACGTGCACCGCGGCGATGTGGTCGTTTTCGAACGACCGCCCGAGTTGAAGGATGCACCGGAGGTCAAGGACCTCATCAAGCGGGTCATCGGGCTTCCGGGTGAGACGGTTGAGTTTCGCGACGGCCGAATCCTCATCGATGGTCACCTGCTGGATGAGCCGTACCTGCCGACAGGCACTCAGACCCTCGCGAAGACAAAGGGCGACTCGATCACTGTGGGCGAAGGTGAAGTGCTGGTGTTGGGCGACAATCGGGAGAACTCCAAAGACGGTCGCTTTTCGGACCGTTCAGCCAGAAACTGATCGTGGGTCGCGCCTTCGTGCTGTACTTCCCGATGAAGGATCTCGGCTTCCTTTAGACAACTTCCTGGCGCATCGCCTCCATCATGCGGTCGACCCAGTCGCTGTAGACCGCGTCAGCGCCCATGCGGATCAGCTTGGTGAGCAGGTAGTCGTGCTGCACATCCCACGCAAAGCAGCATCTGTCGAAGCGGTGGAAGAGGGCGATCAGGCCGCCGGTCCACTCGGTGTGGTGCAGATTGACGCAGTCGATGTCGAGGTCGCGCAGAATGGATGCGCCTCGTTCGGGCCCTTCCTTGATCAAGCTCAATCGGGTGGAATGGACCAGCTTGACGTTGCGGTCGAGATCCCGGAGTTCGGCCAGCACGGTGCGATCGGGGTGACACAGCCAGAGGCGGGGGAGCAGGTCGGGTCGGATCATGCGTACCGTTTCAATCACTGCAAGGCCCGAATCGCGGCCTTTGAGATCGAGCGACAGCGCGAATGCATTCTCCGACTGGGTCCCAAGGAGGTCGGTCAGGCTGGGGATGTGGGCAGGAAGCTCGGATCGAGGAACCTCTCCGACCGGCCGCCGCTTGCGCCCCTGCTTGATCAGACCATCGTGGTCGAGCACGGGCACGCCGTCGGCAGTGAGCCAGACGTCACTCTCCAAACCGGTCGCGCCGAGCTTGAGGGCGAGCGAGAAGGCTTCCAGGGTGTTTTCGGGTGCGTGGGCCCGGGCGCCTCGATGAGCGAATGCCAGGGGTCGATCCAGGAGAGACGGGAGGCGCTGCTGCATACCCACACAGCTTGCCAGGAATGCCCGTACCTGGCTTGTGACGAGAAGTTCAATAGACTCATGCTCGATGTTCAATGTCAGCGGTGGCGAGGTCATCATTATCCTCGTCCTGGCCCTCGTGGTTCTTGGTCCCGAAAAACTTCCCGAAGTCCTGCGCAAAGCCGGCAAGGTGTACGGCGATCTCCGCCGTATGACCACCGGTTTCCAGGAGGAATTCGAAGAGACGTTCAAGGAGCCGCTCCGCGAGTTCCGCGAGACCGCCAACCAGGCTCGCGACATGGTCAGCAACCCGCTCGCCGGGTTCAAGGAGGACGAGGTCATCGAAACCTCGGAGACGTCAGAAGCGCTGCCGGTGGCGTCCGGCTCTGAGCCGCCCTACGCACCTGTCGTCACCGCCGATCCTGCTGTGGATGAGCCTGCATCTGCGAACCTTGCGCCACCCACTGCCGATGCGGTCTTGCCGCCACCCGCCGCTGCGGTGTCGTTGCCGCCTCCCTCGGCCCCTTTGTGGTCGCCGCCAGTGGGGCAGGAACGACTGGACCCGTGGGCCGTAGACAGGGCCGCTGACTAATGGCGGTCCGAGGGAAGGCGAAAGACAAGTCGAAAGACAAGTCGAAAGACAAGTCGAAAGACAAGGCGGCCAAGGCCGCCGTGAAGACGCCCGACGACACGATGTCGCTCACGGACCACCTGCGCGAGCTGCGTCAACGCCTTGTGAAGTCGATCCTCGCCGTGGTCATCGGTCTCTTTGTCGTGTTCACGTTCTACAACCCGATTCTCAAATTTCTCGGCCGGCCGTTCGAGCAGCTATGCAAGATCGAGAAATACCACTGCGACGGGAACTTCATCATCACCGATCCTCTGGGACCGATCGCAGCCCGTCTGCGAGTGTCGGGTTGGGGTGGGATCATCTTGTCGCTTCCGGTCGTGCTGTGGCAGATCTGGCAATTCGTCATGCCTGCGCTGCACAAGAAAGAGAAACGGTACGCTTTTCCCTTCATCGCGTCGACGTTGATCCTCTTCACCATGGGTGCATCCATCGCGTACATCACGCTGGAAAAGGCGCTCGAGTTCTTAGTCAGCTGGGCTGGCGGGGGGCAGACGGCTTCATTTACCGCCGACAAATATCTGTCGCTGCTCACGCTGCTGATGCTGGCGTTCGGCATCGGGTTTCTGTTCCCGGTACTCCTCGTGTTCCTTGAGATCGTAAAGGTTGTTACGCCCAGGCAGCTGCTCCTGTGGTGGAGACAAGCAATCTGCGGCATCGTGATTGTCGCCGCAGTCATCACACCGTCCGGTGATCCCTACACGCTGTTCGCGCTGTCGATACCCATGTGGATCTTTTACTTCATGGCAATCGGTATCGGTCATTTGATTGTCCGTAAGAAGAAGGACGAAGTCGCAGCAGCCGCGGAGGCATGATGGCCACCTCGGGCGGATCTGGTCCAACCGAGCAGACCAGGGCCGAACGCGAGGCACGCGTTGCCGGCTACGGATTCGCGCTCGATGACTTCCAGTTGCGAGCCCTCGACGCGATCGACGCCGGTCAGTCGGTACTGGTCGCGGCGCCGACCGGCTCGGGCAAGACAGTCGTGGCCGAATACGCGGTCGGGCGCGTCCTCGACCGAGGTCTACGGGCGTTTTACACTGCGCCGGTCAAAGCGCTGTCCAACCAGAAGTATCAGGACCTGGTGAAGATGCGAGGCGCCGAGAACGTCGGCCTGCTCACCGGTGACAACGCCATCAACTCCGATGCGCCGGTCGTGGTGATGACCACCGAGGTCTTGCGCAACATGATCTATGCACGGTCACCAGCCCTAGCGCAGTTGGGGCTGGTGGTGCTCGACGAGGTGCACTACCTGCAGGACACCTACCGCGGACCGGTGTGGGAAGAAGTAATCATCCACCTGCCCGCCAGCGTGAAACTGGTGTGCCTGTCCGCCACGGTGTCCAACGCGGATGAACTCACCGATTGGATCAGCACGGTGCGCGGGCCGACCACCTCGGTCATCGAAACGACGCGACCGGTAACACTGCATCACCTCACCATGATCGGTGACAAGACCCAGGACCGCCTCCACCTTCTGCCCACGCTCGTCAACGGCAACCCCAACGCGGAGGCGGCCCGAATCGACAACGAGGCGGCACGCGGGTGGAAGGGCGGTACCAAGCTCTCGGGCAAGCGCAAGCTCTACACGCCCCGTCGTCTGGAAGTGATCGAACGGCTCGACCGCGAAGACATGCTGCCGGCGATCTACTTCATCTTCTCGCGCAATGCCTGCGACGACGCGGCCAAGACCTGTCTCGATGCCGGGGTTCGGCTCACCACCGGACCAGAACGCGATCGCATTCGCGAGATCACCAGGCATCGCCTCGACAGCATGGACGACGCCGACCTTGCCGTGCTGGGTTACTCGCGGTTCCTGGCCTGTCTGGAGAACGGCATTGCGGCCCACCACGCGGGCATGGTGCCGCCTTTCAAGGAAGTGGTCGAGGCATGCTTCACCGAAGGTCTCGTGAAGGTTGTGTTTGCCACGGAAACGCTTGCCGTCGGCATCAACATGCCGGCCCGAACGGTGGTGATCGAGAAGCTCTCGAAGTTCACCGGCGAACACCACGCGTTTCTCACCCCGGGGGAGTACACCCAACTCACCGGCCGCGCCGGGCGGCGTGGCATCGACACCGTGGGGCACGCCGTAGTGCTTTGGAGTCCGTTCGTACCGTTTGAGCAGATCTCGTCGCTGGCATCCAGCAAGAGCTTTCACCTCACCAGCGCATTCCGGCCTACCTACAACATGGCCGCAAACCTCGTGCGCGCCTACCAGCGTGAGCAGGCCGAGCAGCTGCTGTCGTTGTCGTTCGCCCAATACCAGGCCGACGGTGACGTGGTGCGCATCGAAGCCCGTCTCGCCCGTCGCCGAGCGGCGCTGGAGGATGCAAAGACCGACGCCGTCAGCCCCTTCGGCGACGTGGAGGAGTATCGCCGTCTCACCAGCCGTAAGGACCGGCGCGACGATGGCCGCGCTCCGGTCCCCGCCATTGAAGCAGCGCTCGGCCGCCTGCGACTGGGCGACATCGTGATGGTGGAAAAGGGTCGCCACAAGGGTCGCGTCGCGGTGTTGAGTGTGACCTCTCGCAAGCATCAGGCCAGTCGGGTGCGGGCCATCACCTCGGCACGGGTGCAGGTGCAGCTCACGGCGCACGACTTCATCGATATCCCAAAGGCCGCCGGTCGGGTGGAGATGCCCAAGCCCTACAACCCGAACCGCGAGGGTTATCAGAAAGAAGTGGCCAGGGCTCTTGATCGGGCCAAGGTCGCGACGGTGGGAGCGACCAAGGCAGATGTCACGCAAGCCCATCCGGTGTTGAACGACCCCGATCTGCCGGCTCGGCTCAAAGCCGCGTCGTCGGCCGACCGTCTGGCACGCGAGATCGATGAGTTGGTCACCAAAGTCGGTGGCCGTAGCCGCAGTCTTGCCAAGGCATTCGATCGAGTCATGGATGTGCTGACCGAGTGGAACTACGTGCAGGATTGGACGCTGTCGCCCGCAGGCAAACAGCTTGCTCGGCTATTCCACGAGTGCGATCTGCTCATCCTGGAAGCGATGCGCCGCGGCCTGTTCGATGGTCTTGACGGCCCGAGTCTCGCCTGCATCATGTCGGTGTTCACCTACGAGCACCGTTCATCAGAACCGCCCCCGGCACCGTGGTTTCCCAGCGCAGATGTGAAGAAGCGCTGGCGTTCCATCGAGCAATTAGCCGAAGAACTGATCGGCTCCGAACTGCGGGCCGGGCTCAACCCAACCCGACGACCCGACCCGACCTTTGCCGCCATCGCGTACGCGTGGGCAGCAGGGGAGGGCTTTGCCGAAGTGGTCGAGGCCGAAGAACTCTCGGGCGGCGACTTCGTCCGCAATGTGAAACAGCTGGTCGATCTGCTCCGTCAGATTGCCGAGATCGCCGACAAACCAGCCACTCGACGCGCTGCTGCGCAAGCCCGCGACGGACTGTTCCGCGGGGTGGTGGCGGCGTCGAGTGCGGTCGAGGTGGATGGTCCCGACGCACCCGAGCTCGAGGCCAGTTAGTGGTCATCCAGAAAGGAAAGGACTGGGGTACGCCCGGCATCCTTCCGCCTGCCGCGCCTGTGGCCCGCTCGAACGCCGACCTTCGTGCCCTTGTGGGCGAAGGTGCGCGTGTGGTCGGCATTGTCGGTGGCGATCTTTGCAGGACGCTGAATGGGTCGGGGTCGATGTCGATGGTGTTCCCGATCGACCTTTGCCGTCTCACGACGCAAGGAGTGGACGAGTTGTTTGTCGCGCACTGTATTGCCCGCAATGGTTGGCTCCACGGCCCGATCACGATCGTGATGAACGCACAGTTCATCGGCAGCTGGGACGTTGCGCCGCGGAGCCACCCGAACGACGGCGTCGTCGACGTGCTTGAGATCTCGATGGGTCTCGGCGACCGGCTGAAGGCGCGCAAACGGCTGGCCACCGGCACGCATGTGCCGCACCCGTTGATCGCCCAGCGCCGCGTGAGCACCGCCGACTTCCACCTCAATCGGCCGACCAAAATCTGGCTCGACGGTGAACACGTCACCACCCTCACCGACTTCACCATCACCGTCGAGCCAGACGCGCTCACCGTCGTCATCTGAACCCTGAGTGCCGTAACGTGGTCGGGGTGACCACTGAAACGCTTCGAGCCCAGATCACCGACTATGTCGACCGGCACGCGGGGATGCTGCTTGACGTGTCGCATTCGATTCACGACAACCCCGAGTTGGGCTTCGAAGAGCATCACGCCCATGACGTGCTCACGTCCGCCTTGAGCGACGCCGGGCTCGACACCGAACGGGGCGCGTTCGATGTTCCGACGGCATTCCGGGCCATGGCGGGCTCAGGCGACGGGCCGTTGATCGCGGTGCTGTTGGAGTACGACGCGCTGCCCGAGATCGGGCACGCCTGCGGTCACAACATCATTGCGTCGGCTGGCCTGGGCGCCGGGCTGGCGGCGGCAGCAGTGGCCGAGGCAACAGGTGGCCGATTGACCATCCTGGGCACGCCAGCTGAGGAGGGTGGAGGCGGCAAAATCGTCATGGCCGAACGCGGCGCGTTCGACGGTGTTGAGGCCGCCATGATGATCCACCCGGCTGACGCCGACCTGATCGCCATGAATACGGTCGCGCTGCAAAAGCTGATCGCCACTTATGAGGGTCTGGCCGCCCACGCCGCTGCGGCACCGTGGATGGGCCGCAACGCGCTCGACGCCGCAGTGCTTGGCTACAACAACGTCGCGGCGTTGCGTCAGCACATTGGCACCGACGAACGGGTCCACGGCATCTTCACCCACGGCGGGGACAAGGCCAACATCGTGCCCCACCGGGCCGAAGCGATGTGGTACGTGCGATCGCCAACGGTGGAGAGCCTGCAGCCACTCAAGCAACGGGTGCAGACCTGTCTTGAGGCGGGTGCCAGTGCGGCGGGTTGCGGATGCCAGATCGAATGGAAGACGGGCGCCGAGGCCTACTCCGACATGCGCGACAACGCAGCCATGCTTGGCTCCTTCATCGCCAATGCATCGCACGTGGGTCGCACCTTGCGTGACCCTCGGATGGGACAAAAGGTTGTGGGCTCCACCGACATGGGCAACATCAGCTATCTGGTGCCCTCCATTCACCCCATGCTGCAGGTTGCTCCTGCCGGGGTGCCGATCCACTCGCACAAGTTCGCTGCGTACGCCGGCGGAGAAGAGGGGGACCGCGCTGTTCTCGACGGGGCCAAGGCAATGGCCCTGACTGTCTTAGACCTGTGGACCAACGCCACCCTGGTACAAGCCGCCAGGGCCGAGTTCGCCGCCGGCTGAGACGGGCCACGGCCGGGAATCCCACGGGAGGGCCGGGTCGGGCCGTAAGCTCAGCGCCGTGACACCGTATCTGCCGGAAGAGTTCACCGCGCCCGAAGTTGACCTCCTCCGACGGTATTTCACTAACGTAGATGGGCCCGTTTTCGCCCTCGTCAATCTGCCCGAACTCGTAAAAGGCGCACTCATGTCGCGCTATTCACGAAGCCCGAAGAGCCTGCGGCGGCTCTTTCTCGACGAGTTCGTCGGTGACCTCGACGTGTCGGGCGACGACGGTGTGGACGCAACCGTCGGTATTGGGCGAGCTGAGGCATTCTACGAGAAGAACTTCGTGGAGTACGGCGACGATTCGATCGCGCAGCTCGGCGGGGTCCACCTGGCGTGTGAACAGGCCTCGAACGTACTCACCAAGATCCTCGAATGGGGCCGCCTGCTGTCGTACATCGAGCAGAGCACCCGCTATATCAACTACGACCTGCGGCTCGGAGGTAGGTATCGCTTCCATCGTGATCCTGGCATTTTGAGCAGCGGGCTCGGCACCCGCTACGTGGCCGACATGGACCGCACGTTCGAGGCTTACACGACCGTCGTGCAGGCGGTCATCGACCACCTGCGCGCAACCGTGCCGCAGCTGCCGACCGATAGTGACTTCGTGTACCGCCAAGCCATCCGGGCCAAGGCTCTTGACGCGGCCCGTGGCATGTTGCCGGCATCGACGCTGTCGAACCTGGGTATCTACGGATCGGGTCAGGGCTACGAGAACCTGTTGCTGCGCATGCGGGCCCACCCGCTACCCGAGGCCCGTGCCTACGCGGACCTCATGTTGGTGGAACTCCGGAAGGTCATCCCGACCTTCATGCGACGCGTTGACCTGCCCGATCGTGGCGTGGTCTGGTCGCACTATCTGGCCTCTACTCGCGACGCAACCGCCGCCGTGGCACACGGGTTGTTCGCCGATGTTGCGCCGCACGATGTAGCCGAAGTCACGCTGCTCGACTGGGACCCCGACGGCGAGGCCAAACTCGTCGCCGCCACGCTCTACCCTCACCTGTCGTTGTCGGAAGAGCAGATACTGGCCAAGGTCCGCACGATGTCTACCGACGACAAGGCAAGCGTGCTGCGCGCATCGGTCGGAGACCGTCAGAATCGACGCCACAAGCCCGGGCGAGCCTTCGAGCGCACCGACTACCGCTTTGACGTTCTCGGTGATTACGGAGCCTTCCGTGACCTCCAACGTCATCGCCTGATGACCATCGATTGGCAGCGACTGTCACCTGCCCACGGCTTCAGCCGACCCGATCTCGTCGATGAAGCCGGAGTCGCCGATCTCTTCAACGAGACTATGGAGCGATCGGCCGATCTGTACGCGGCGTTGTCTCCGGAGTTTCCGGCGGAGGCTTCCTACAGTGTGTCCATGGCGTACCGGGTTCGCTACATCATGCAGTTCAACGCCCGCGAAGCAATGCACATGCTGGAGCTACGCACCGCGCCGCAGGGTCATCCCTCGTATCGCCGAGTGTGTCTGGAGATGCACCGGCTTATCGCCGAGCAGGCCGGCCACCAAGCCATTGCGGCAGCGATGACCCACGTGAACTCGGCCGACCCCGGTCTCGAACGGTTGCAGGCTGAACGACAGGCCGAAAGGCGCAGGAGCCTGTCAACCGACTGACGCCCACGGGCGAAGACGCAACACGGGCCGTGGGCAGTACACTGCTCGCTGCGGGCGGATCCGTGGAGGTTTTTGCGTTGCCCCTTTTCCGTCGCCTTATTCGTGTCGCCGCTCTTGCGAGCGGCCTGTTCCTTGGCACGCCGACGCTCGCAGCTGCTGCGCCCGCTGCGGCCAGCGCAAACTACACGGTGAAGTCGGGGGACACCTTGTCCGGTATCGCCTCCCGATTCGGCGTGTCGCTCAGAAGCCTCCTTCAAGCCAATACCATTACTGCTAAGTCCGTGATCCGCCCCGGACAGGTGCTCAAGGTCCCGACCGACGTCGTTGCGCCTTCCTCTCCGACGGGAGTGCTTCCATCGGACATCAACACGGCAGAGAAGCGGGCGTTGATCCCGCTGTTCCGGGCCAGTGCGAAGGAGGCTGGAGTTTCCGTCGATCTGCTGATGGCCCTGGCCTATACCGAGTCCCGGTGGACTCAGGGAGCCCGTTCAGCTGACCGAGCGGTGGGTGTCGGCCAGCTCCTCCCACGGACCTCGCGGTACATTTCCGGCTCGATCATGGACGAACCAGGGCTTGATCCGCGCAACCTGCGGGACAATTTACGAATGACTGCCCACTATCTGCGTTACCTCATCGTGGCCTTTCCCGGAAACGGAGAACAGGCGTTAGCAGCCTATTTTGAGGGCGAAAGCTCCGTACGACGGTCCGGACCGAGCCGTTCTGGCCGGCAGTACGCCCGCAAGATCTTGACGCGTCGCGTGATGTTTTTGAATGCAGCCTGATGGTGTGGCGCTTTTCGTCGCGGAACCTCGTATGATGCCGCCCCGTCATGGCTGATGAAGACGAGATCCCCGAAGAAGAAATCGAATTCGAAGAGGAGGACCTGGTCGACGACCTGGTCGATCCCGACGATCTTGACGAAGAAGACCTTGAGGTCGATGAGGAAGATGATGCGTTCGTCGTTGACGACGACAGCGTCATCGACGATGTCGAAGACATCGAGGAGGAGCCAGCAGCGACCACCCGCCGACTCGCCACCACCGATGAGGAGGACGACGATGACGACATCGTCGATCCCGATGACGTCGAGGCCGATCTCGACACCATTCTGAAGGATCGCCTGGTCACCTCTGAGGAGGAGCCGGACGAGGATGACGAAGAAGTAGAGGTCGATGACCGCGGTGATCCGGTCGATCGCATCCAGCCCAAGCGCCCCGGCGAATTCGTGTGCCAGTCCTGCTTCCTGGTGAAGCATCCCGGTCAACTCGCAGACGCCAAGAAGAAGCTTTGTAGCGACTGCGTGTAGAACGTTGTCATGACCGAGCCCAGGCCTCCGCTCGAACAGCTGATCGAATTGGCGCTTTTCGCGCCGATTGGGCTGGTGCTCGCGTTTTGCGACAACCTCCCCAAGGTGAAACTGGTTGGCCTGAAAGAGGTCAACCAGCAGATCAATTCGGCACGCATGATCGGAACCATGACCGTCAATCAGGCCCGCGGCGAGGTCGAGAAGCTTCTGAAGCCAAAGCCCGCAACCACCGATGTGCCGATCGACACCGTCGTTGTTTCACCGCTGCCTATCGCGAACTATGACTCCCTGACCGCCGCCCAAATCATTGGGCTGCTTGATGCCCTAACGCCCACCGAGCGGAACCGAGTGGCCGAGCATGAAAAGGCCCATCGCAACCGTCGCACCGTCCTCGGCCGCGTCGATCAGCTCAGCGCGTGACGCCGATCGAGATCAGCGCGCGGGTCGCTACGACCGATGACCTGCCAACGCTCCGCTCGCTTGAGGCCGAGGCTCGGGACATCGTGCGGCCGGTGCGCGGTGGGGCGGTGCACCTTGATGTAGACGGCGTCGCGTGGACCCTGTCCAGTCGGTTCGGGTCGCCTGACGTGGTGGTGCTCGCCGGCCTGATCGATGATGCCGTGATTGGTTATGCCGTCGTGTCATCGGCAGCTACCGCAGCGCGGGTCGAAGCCATTTATGTGGAACCCGAAGCACGCGAACTGGGCGTCGGCGAGGAACTGCTCAACCAAGCCATTGACTGGGCGCGCGACCGTAAGTGCACCACGCTCGACGCTGTTGCGCTCCCCGGAGATCGGCACACGAAGAACTTCTTCGAAACCTTCGGCATGGTCGCTCGCTCCATTACGGTCAGCAAGTCGCTTTAGCCTTCTCGGCTATCGCCCCTGCCAGTTTGGTGGGCGCTTTTCGATGAAGGCAGTGAGACCTTCTTTGAGGTCTTCCGAGCCCATAACGCGGGCGAACGCTTCATTGGTCATTTTGCGCAGCGTGGCCTCATCGGCATAGGTGCTGGCCAGAACCACCTTGCGGCTTTCCCACACGGCCATGGGAGCAGCGGCCGTCACTTGGCCAGCAAGCGCCATGGCCGCGTTGTACGCCTGGCCTGGCTCAACGAGGCGGTTCACAAGACCGAGTTGATGGGCACGCTCGGCCGCAAGCGGCTCTCCGGTCAGGATCAGCTCCATCGCAACGTTGCGTCCGATGGCGTGGGGCAGGCGGTACAGCCCACCGGCTCCGGCGACCAGGTTTCGCTTCGCTTCAGCCAGACCAAACGAAGCACGGGTCGAGGCAACCACCATGTCGCACGACAGCACAATCTCGCAGCCGCCGGCGGTGGCAAGACCATCAACGGCAGCGATCAGCGGCTTCTTTCGGTCGCGGTAGACGACGCCCGCAAAGCCTCCTTTGGCGGTGGCCAGGGTGGCACCCTGCCCTGAGTTGATGGCTTTCAAGTCGGCGCCGGCGCAAAAGACCGGGCGCTCCTGTCCTTCTGTGTTCGCCCGCAGGACGCCCACCCAAACCTCGTCGTCTTCCTCCATCTTGTCGATCGCCGCTTCCATCGCGATCGCGACCTCGCCGTTGATGGCGTTGCGAGCTTCGGGACGGTTCAGGGTAATGACGGCGATGCGTCCAATGACTTCGTACTCAACCATTCGGTCAGCCTACGCGCGCGAAACCGCCCGAGCCGGTGACGGCGCGGGCGGATTTCACTTCGCTGCATGACGGCCTGGTCGCCGGTGTCGTCGTTAGCCCTCGGTTGGGCCGTCGCCTTGGGCAACATGGTCAGCTTCGACCAACGCAGCCACCTCGGCGGGCGTCTCAATCACATGGGCGTCGGGGCTGGCGGTAAGCGCCGCCGCCTCCGCCGGATCCTCGACGATGCGGTACGTCACGCCAGGACTGTCAGCAGGCAACTCGTAGGCAGCCACGGCGGTCTCGGCGGGGGCAGGGGATTCTGCGACCGTCTCAACAACAGCAGGTGTCTCGGCGACAACGGCGGCCGGGGCCTCGACGGCTGCGATCTCGGCCGGAGCTTCGATCGCCGTCGGGGCTTCGGTCAGCACGGTCTCAACAGTCTCGGCGGTTGGGGCCTCGACGGCCTCTGCGGTCGGCGTCTCTGAAGCAGCCGAGCCAGTGTCGCCCGTGGCCGGCGGAGCGGGCGGGCGCAGGCCCGGCTTGCGGGGCGGGCGAGGGGCCCGACCGGTGCTGCCAGCCGGAGCGTCCACACCGAACATGGCAGCAATCGCCGGGAGCTGGCGGGCCAGCCGCTTGACCGTCGACTGCAGTTCTTCGCTCGGATTGGCCGGGATGCCCGTGGGCACCACCTGATTGCGCACGGGCGAGAACGCCAGCGCATCAAGCACGGCTACCCAGCGGTCGCTGCCGGCATCGGGCGACAGCGTGGTGATGGTGGCCGCGGCGAGCTGGACCGACAGTTCCGGAGGAAAGCGAACGCCGGCCTTCGGAGGACGCGACGACAGACGCAGAGCACGGATGGATTTACCGGTCTTGATCGAATCGGTGATCTCTCCGAGCCAGTCACTGTGCTCGTTCTCTTGGCGAAGGTTCAGCGCAGCCTTGAGATCGGCCGCCAGTGCTCGGGTGGACTCCTCACGGGCCACGATGGGTTCGTCACCGGCAACAACGACTGAGCGCAGGTCGCGCAGATCGAGTTCCTGCACATCGGCCTTAGCCGCTTCGGCCCGGTCGAGCCACTCAGCCACACGAAGCGACGGCAGCAGCGTCTCGGCAAGCTGCAGCACGCCAGCTGGCTTGATCTCGCTCTGGCCAGCGGCCTTCAGCGCGTCGTTCTGCTCGCTGAGTGCCTGGCGCACGGCCGGAATGCCACCGCGCAGAACCTGCTCGGCGATGGGCTTGTGTTCTTCGGGGAGGGCAGCAAGCACCGCGTTGCGGTGGGCCTTGCCAGCGCGAAGGCGCTTGGCCTTGGGCTTCTGGGGCGCCTCGGCGTACGCCGGGCGAGCCTGACGGGGACCACGATCTCCCTCGGGGCGCGGCCCACGAGCGGGGCGATCCCCTTCTGGACGCGGGCCACGAGGCGGGCGATCACCTTCGGTACGCGGGCCGCGAGGCGGACGATCACCGGCCGCACCCTCGGGGCGCGGGCCACGGGACGGACGGTCGGGACGGTCGCCGCGGCGGTGGGCGATCGGCACGATCACCGAAGTCACGGCGCGGCCCGCTGCCCTTGGCCGCCAGCGTCTGCAGCACCGGTTCGAACGGCTTGCTGGAGCCCATGAGCTCAAGCTTGGCCGCCTCCTTGCGGGCGCCCTTGGCAGGCAGCACCGACAGCACCGTGATGCCATCAAGATCAAAGTCGGCTTCCGCCCGGTGGGTATCGCCCACCTTGGCATCGCCGGGCAAGAGCGTGCCGTTCAGGATTCCCTTCGGTTCGCGGGCGCCAACGGCACGCCAGGTCCAGGTGCCGTCACCACGATTACTGGTGAGTTCGAGTTCAATCCTGCGGGACATGGGGAACAACGCTAGTTGTTCGGCGCTGATTGGACCATTGCGATGAGAAACACACGCTCGAACGGCGGCGTCGCGTAGCGTTTCAGTATGCCGATCTATGCCCTGGGTGAGTTGGAACCGACTATCGATGCAACCGCGTTCATCCATCCCGAAGCAGTCATTATCGGCGACGTCACCATCGGTGCGCACAGCTCGGTGTGGCCGTGCGCCGTGCTCCGTGGTGACGGGATGACCATTTCGATCGGAGAACGCACCTCGGTGCAGGACGGCTGCGTCGTGCATACCACGGCCGAGGTCGGCACGAGGGTTGGCGATGATTGCGTTATCGGCCATCTGGTGCATCTCGAGGGGTGCACCATCGAAAGCAACGTGCTCATCGGGGTGGGTGCGATCGTGCTGCACAACGTGATCGTGCGCAGCGGCGCCATCGTTGCCGCCAACGCCGTGTTGCTGAACGACATGATGGTGCCCTCGGGGGCCGTCGCCATGGGCGTTCCAGCCAAGATCCGTGAGGGGGCCGCGAACGCCGACATGGCCAAGCATGGTTCAGCCTCCTATGTGGGCAATACCGAGCGTTACCGTCGCGACCTTCGGCGTATCGGATGACGCTGGGCGTCGTTCTTTCGCCACCGGCGTCGGAACTTGAACTCGCGGCCGACGCGTTGTGGTCATTGGGAGCCGTCGCGGTGGAAGAGCGAGCGGGGGAGTTGTGGACGAGCCTTGGCGATGATCGGGCGTGGGTGGCCGCGGCGATGCCGACGACGTGGCCGTACCGCTTCGTGGAGATGGACGACGCCGCAGCCGACACATGGCGACAGTTCGCACAGCCGACCCGCATCAGCCCGCACCTCGTCATCACCCCGACCTGGGTGCCGTACGAGCCAGCAGTAGGGGAGCGGGTCATCGCCATCGAACCCGGCGCCACCTTCGGCATGGGCGATCATCCGACCACGGTGCTGACGCTGCAGGCGGTCGAGGCGCTGGTTCGGGACGGTGACACGGTGCTCGATGTCGGGTGCGGTAGCGGTGTGTTGGCGATCGCGGGGCTGATGCTGGGCGCGCGGCGCGCCGTCGGCATCGACATCAATCCCGCGTCGGTCGAAGTGAGTCGGGCGAACGCCGTAGCGAACGGGGTAAGCGACCGGTTCGAGGTGTCGAACGCGCCACTTGCGGAAGTAGCGGAGGCCCGATCGGCTTACTTCGACCTGATCTTGGCCAACATCTTGGCCCCTGCGCTCATCGAGCTTTCAAACGAGCTGAAGCGCTGCCTGAAGGCAGATGGTCACCTCATCATCAGCGGGATTCTTGCCACCAACTACGACCATGTTCTGGAAGCGCTACTTCCGTTGAAGGTCGTTGCAATTGCAACGAAAGACGTGTGGGCTGCGCTAACGCTCCAGTGGCCGTCAGGATGAGAACCATCTCGACTTCGCATAAGCAATAGCCAGCTGCGGACCGTATGCTGACGGCATGACTATCGAAGGCACCTACGTGCCGACACCGTCCGATTGGGTCCGTGAGCAGGTCGAACTCTACGAACGGACTGGTGGACGCGAAGGCAACACGCTGCGCGAAACAGGAATTCCGATCATCGTGCTGACCGTCCGCGGCGCCAAGACGGGCTTCGTGCGCAAGTTCGCTCTGATGCGCGTTGAACACGCCGGGGCGTACGCTCTGGTTGCTTCGAAAGGTGGAGCACCCACCGATCCAGCTTGGCTCGGCAATCTGCGGGCCGACCCCAACAACGTGTGGATTCAAGATGGTGACACGCCGGTACACATGCAGGTCCGTGAGCTCGACGGGGCCGAGTATGATCTCTGGTGGGACCGCGCCGTCGCCGTCTTCCCGACATACGACGAGTACAAGGCCAAGACCGATCGCCGCATCGCGGTGTTGGTGGCAACGCCGGTTTAGGCGAGCTGCTTCCGTTTCAGGAAGCGAGACTCAAACCAGCGGAAACTTGCTGCTGCGACAGCGGTCGTTGCCAGCGCGGTAGCCACGAACAACGCGAGCCCTTCGTGGATGTCGAACCGGCCAACGACCTTTTCCACGCCTGTTCGCACGAACTGGTGCATCAGGTAGATGCCGTAACTCAGCGCGCCCATGTAGGCCAACGGCTTGCACCGCAGCACCTGGCTGAGCCCCCCGTGCTCGCGCAGCACAACTGCGGCGAGCAGGCTCACCATCAGCACATGCAGCGTGAGGCGGGGGAGACCCTGTATGGAGGCGACCGGAAGGGCAGCGACCAGAATGCAAGCGGTCGCCAGACCGCCGGCCACATACGGACGATTCACCAAACGGTTGATGACGACGAAGGTGCGACGATCGTGCAACAGGTAGGCAAGGCCGACACCGAAAAGGATCGGCGTGAACGTCACCTGCAACACGTTCAGTTTCGCAACCTCAAATCGAGTGCCGCGCAGCGCGTCGTTGAACACACCGAGCTGCAGCGCCACATTGACGACGGTGAGTGCACCCAACGCCCACACGGCCTGTCGTTTCAAGAAGCGTTGTAGGAGCGGCCAGACGATGTAGAACTGCTCCTCGCAAGCGAGCGACCACGTGATGGCCAGCAAGCCCGGCACCTCTCGCCAGTTCGACAGGTACACCGCTGCCCAACCGAGCCCATCCCTGAAGTCCTGCCCGCTCGTGGAGTGAGGAGCAGCCACCATCCATAGCGTGGCGAAGGCGAGCACCGCGTAGTACAGCGGAAAGATGCGCAGTACACGGCGCCGGTAGAACGAGCGGAGGGAAACGGTGCCGGTCGCCGCCTCTTCCCGAAGAAGTCGGGACACGATCAGAAAGCCGCTCAGCACGAAGAACATATCCACGCCCAAAAACCCGCGTCCGGCAAGCTTCCACGACTGCACCCCGTGGGTGTGATGCCATACGACCGGCAGAATGCAGAGCGCTCGAATGCCGTCGAGGTTCGCAAATCGCCTCTGTTGCAGGTACGACGTGTGGCGAGCGTCGGGAGAGGAAGCCGTTGTCAACGCTTCCCCCCGAAGATCCACGATGCGAATCGTAAAAGATCGGACACCAAAAAGTCCTGGTTCGTTCGGCCTAGACCTCTCAAGATTTCCTATCTCACTGGTTGGGCGGGGTCAGCAGGTCTCGTTGCGTTTGGGTGGGACCAGCAAGGATGGTGCGGTGAGTTCCGAACCCATCACCGCCTATCTGGCCGCCGAAGGATTCGAACGGCAGTTGGCCGACGAACTTCGACTGGCCGGCGTCGTGGTGACTTCACGGCACGAAAGGCTTTTCGTTACCGCCGGCCCGGGCGTGCCTTCGGCTTGGTCAGCCAACGTGTGGTTGGACGCCGAACTGATCGAGGTGGAATCGATCGGCGCCGCCGCCCGGGAGTTGAGAGCACGGCAGCGCAACTGGGCGGCGTATGCACCGCGGCATCATGGGCGAGCGCAGCTCATTGTCGACAAGCTTCCGCATATCTCGGCCAAGCCGTTGCCGTTTGGCACGCCCGCGCCGTCTGCGCCACTTGGCTCGTTCACGTTGTTGACGCCGAATCTGTTGTTGGCCGCGGGATCGTGTTCAAGTTCGTTCCCCAACGGCGAGGCACGGTTCGAAGAAGACCGTGAGGGTCCGCCGAACCGCGCCTACCTGAAGTTGTGGGAAGCCCTGGCGCTGTTGCGGCGATTCCCAACAGCGGGGGAGCGGTGCATCGACCTCGGGGCGAGCCCCGGCGGGTGGACGTGGTCACTCGCCCAACTCGGGCCAACGGTTCTCGCCGTCGATAAGGCACCGCTCGATCCGAAGGTTGATCGTCTTCGTAACGTGACGTGGAAAGGGGAGAGCGCCTTCGGTCTCGACCCCGCACTGCACCCCGCCGACTGGTTGTTCAGCGACATCATCGCCTACCCCACGCGGCTGCTCGCCCTGGTCGAACGATGGATCGCCGCGGGCACCGTCGCCAACATCGTGTGCACCATCAAGCTGCAAGGTGACACCGATCACGAAACGGTCCGTGCCTTCGCATCGCTCGACGGCGGCCGAGTGCTCCACCTCCACCACAACAAACACGAGCTCACGTTCCTCTGGTCTCGCCTCTCACTGGGCGCGTGACACTGAGCTTGCGCTGGAGGCGGAGCGCGAAGCGTGAGCCTTGGATGGCTGATTGACTCTGCAGCTCCGCTTCTCGGCACCTGGCCGCAACGCCCATAATACTTGTTATGTAAAGTAGACTTGCGATGTTTGCGGCCATCGCTCTTAAGACGGGATGTCGAGAATGATCGCGAGCATCTCGCGAATCTGGGTGAGCGCTACTGCCCCCACGTTTCCGACCGGCTCGCCGAGCCGGGCCGGAGCGACGGCGCGTACATGCTGGCACTGAGCCGCTGATCGAGTATTCAGGCCGTTCTGAGGTTCCGGCTCGATCTCAACTTCGGTGGCGAAGCTTCGAAGCGTGGATGTGAGCGGCACGATCTGCACGACGGTAGGGCTGGCGTCGAGGATCGCCTGCGCGGTTACGAGAATGGCGGGATGTTGGTAGCCAGCTTCGCGTCCAGTCGGCGGTCCGAGTTCCACTGGGACGACATCACCCGAGTTCAGCGTCAAGCCAGTTCACTTCAGGAGCCGTCAGCGCAGCGGCCAGTTGCTTGCCGATCTGCTCCTGCCGCAGCCTCCGTACGGCGAGGGCGACCGTTTCGCCGACACTTGTACCCAGTTCGATCGAGAGCCGCTTCAGCTCCGCATGGGTCGCCGAACCGATGCGTACGCTTGTCGTTTGCATACAGATGATGCTACCCGAATGCATGCATCCGTCAACCGCGCGTCCATCACCCAAGTAGCCGGGACGACAGGACGCGGGCCCCGCTGGTTCTCGGTCGCCGGTAGCCTTTCGAGATGGCGAGACGGTGGTTACGGCTGGGTGGCGCGCTGACGCTGCTGCTCATTGGGCTTTCAGATGTCGTGCCGACGAGGGCGGTGGCTGCGGCGAACGAGCCAGCGCTCACGGCCGTCGACCCCGCGAGATTGCTGGACACGCGTCCCGCCGCCACCGTTGATGGGCGGTTTGCGAACATCGGGCGGCTGGGGGCGGACACCGAGTTGGGTGTTCAAGTGACAGGTCGCGGTGGAGTGCCCACCGACGCAACGGTCGCGGCACTGAACCTGACGGTTGTCGATCCGGCCGGGGCCGGTTTTGTGACGGCATACCCGTGCGGCTCCCCCAAGCCCACTACGTCAAACGTGAACTTCACGCCGGGGCAAACGGTTGCCAACCTCTCCATCGTGAAACTCAGCAACGATGGCCGCGTCTGTTTCGTAAGCGACAAGCCAACGCACCTCATCGCCGACGTCACCGCCTTCAGCACGCCAGCTGCTCCCTTCTCCCCCATTGCACCGGCACGGATCTTCGAGAGTCGGGCAGCGCCCACCATCGACGGGCAGCAGGCCAACGTCGGCAAATTGGTTGCAACCGCAACGACTCAAATACACGTCGGCGGCCGAGCGGGCGTCCCTCTCGAACGCCACCGTCGCGGCACTCAACATCACCGTTGCCGACCCGGCGGCGGCAGGCTTCGTCACCGTCTATCCGTGCGGAACGCCGAAACCGAATGCCTCCACGCTGAACTTCCGAGCCGGGCAAACCGTGGCCAACCTGACCCTTGTCCAAGGTGGGAACTGACGGCAACGTCTGTGTGGCCAGCGACCAGGCCACCCATCTCATCGTGGATGTCACCGCCTTCGCTCCCCCGGCCACCACCCTCGGTACGTTGAGTCCGGCGCGGCTCCTCGACAGCCGTCCCGCGGCCACTATCGACAACCGGTACAGCAACACACTCAAGCTCCGCGCCAACGTTGTGGTCGACCTTCCGGTCAGCGGCCGGGCCAGCGTTCCGGCCGGTGCAGGCACCGCAGCGTTGAACCTCACCGTCGTCGATCCGATCTCAGCCGGGTTCCTCACGGCCTACCCCTGCGGCTCCGCGAAGCCGAACACATCGAACGTGAACTTCACCGCTGGTCAGACCGTGGCCAACCTGTCGATTGTGAAAATCGGCGCCGGAGGCAAGGTCTGTTTGGTGAGTGACCAACCGACCCATCTCATCGTCGACATCACCACGTTCGACATTGGTAGCGCTACCCCCACTCCCCTGCCCGCCGGCGCAGCCAGCGTTGGCGGGTGCGAGATTCGGCCTCCATCCGATCCTTGGAATCAAGATGTCACGGGGCTCGCTGTTCATCCCATGTCGGATACCTGGGTGACCTCGATCGGGAGAGCGCAACGCGTGCACCCAGACTTCGGGTCGAACCCCGACTACGGCATCCCGTTCACTATCGTGCCCGAGAGCCAGCCGTTGGTACCGGTTACGTTCACCGACTACGCCGACGAGAGCGACCCCGGTCCGTACCCGCTACCGCCCGACGCTGCCATTGAGGCTGGCTCCGACGCGCATGTGCTTGTCGTGCAGCAAGGTACGTGCAAGCTCTACGAGACCGGGAACTCGTCGTACGTCAGATGGCGTGTGGACGGCGTCGGGCGGAGCGATCTTCGACTTGAAGACCAGTTCGTATCGTCCGGAAACGTGGACGTCGGCCGATGCCGCGGGTCTGCCCATCCTGCCCGGGCTCGCGCGATATGAGGAAGTGAAGAGCGGCGTCATCACGCATGCACTTCGGTTCACCGCTCCGGTGACACAGCGCGGCTATATCTTTCCGGCCAGCCATTTCGCTGGGACGTCGAATCCGGACCGTCCACCCATGGGCGCACGCCTTCGGCTGCGTGCTGACTTCAACACCAGCGGCTACTCGGGCGACTCGTTAGTCGTCCTCACTGCGCTGAAGAAGTACGGGATGATTTTGGCCGACAATGGCAGCCCCTGGTACATCAGCGGGGCAACCGACATCCGCTGGAATGACGACGATCTCAACCAACTCAAGTCGGTTCCCGCGACGGCCTTCGACGTCGTCTACACCGGGCCGACGGTCACCGGTTGATTGATTTGGGCTTGAACACGGTCGGACCCGATCTCGTCGTTCAGCGACGCCTGCCAAGAGGCGGTGCCGCATGTCACCGGACCGAAAGGTGGGTCGATCGACCCGTTTCGGCTATCGTCTTCGGGCCAGCCTTCGGGCCTAGGTGCACGTAGGCAGCCGATTCGCTGCTTCCGTGAAAATCCCCACGGGAGCAACTCAGATGTCCAGTGCATTTTCCGACCTTGGCGTGCCCGCGCACATGGTCAAGGCCCTCGCCGAGGCCGGAATCACCCAGCCCACCCCCATTCAGACGGCCGCTATCGCCGATTCGCTGGCCGGTCACGACATTTCGGGTCGTGCCCCCACCGGCTCGGGCAAGACCCTCGCGTTCGCCATTCCGCTGGTTCACCGCATCACCAAGGCCGAGCCCTACAAGCCGACCGCGCTCATTCTCGTGCCCACCCGCGAACTGGCCGCGCAGGTGCAGAACGCGCTCGTGCCGATCGCCAAGGCCCAGGGCCGATGGGTGCTTGCGGTGTACGGCGGCGCCGGCTTCGCCATGCAGACCTCGGCGATGCGTCGTGGCATCGACATCCTGGTTGCCTGCCCCGGTCGTCTCGCCGACCTCATCCGTCAGGGTGCGGTGAATCTCGACAAGGTCGAGGTTGCCGTCATCGATGAAGCAGACCGTATGGCCGACATGGGCTTCATGCCGCAGGTGCGCGAACTGCTCGACCAGACGCCTTCCACCCGGCAGACCATTCTGTACTCGGCCACGCTCGACGGGGATGTCGATCAGCTCGTGCGCCGCTACCAGAAGAACCCGATCCGTCACGATGTCGCGGGTGACATCGAGCAGGGCGAAATGGTCCACCACTTCAACCGCGTGCAGCCGCACGAGCGCGTCAACGTCGCCGCCAAACTCGTGCAGTTGCACGGTCCCACCATCATCTTCACCCGCACCCGTCATGGCGCCGACCGATTGTCGGATCAGCTTGAAGCGGCCGGTGTGAAGTCGGCCGCGATCCACGGCGCCCGCACCCAGGCGCAGCGCGAGGCAGCGCTGCGGTCGTTCAAGGACGGACGCGTCCACGTACTCGTTGCTACCGACGTTGCCGCCCGCGGTATCCACGTCGATGCGGTCGGCCTGGTCATCCACTGGGACCTGCCTGAGGATCCGAAGGACTACATCCACCGCTCCGGCCGCACCGCCCGCGCCGGCGCAACCGGAGTCGTGGTGTCGTTGGTGACGCCGCAAACATCTCGTGCCGCCATGGCGTTGGCTCGCAAGGTTGGCATCGTCGCCTCCATCACCGAGCCTGATCTGAGCGGCCCGAACTTCACGTTCGCCACCCCAGTGGGCTCCGACAAGTCCCGCTTCGATGCCGACGCCCGCGCCGCGGCCAAGACCTACGGCAAGCCGAAGTTCGAGCGCGGCGCCCGCCCGGCTACGCACGGCACGCCCCGTTTCGATGGGAACCTGCGTCCGGAATCCGGCAGGGAGCGTCCCTCGTTCAACGCCCGCAACGCCCGCCCCTCCCCCGCTGGCGCAGGTCGCCCGACTTCAGCGGGAGCCGGTCATCCCGGTGCCGCCGCCAAGCCAAGCGGCCCCGCCCGCGGCAAGGTGAAGCGCAACCGAGGCTTCTAAACGGCACCGATCGTGGTGCGATGGAGCAGCCGGTCCTGGCCGTCGTAGCCGCCGGTCGCTCGATGGAGCAACGACCGGTTGTCCCACATCACCAGCATGTTCGGCCGCCACTGGTGGCGATAGACGAACTCTTCTCTCGTCTGCCAGCGGTGAAGGTCGAGCAGCAACGTCGCGCTCTCGTCATCCGGCATTCCTTCGAAACCGATGATGTAGCCAATGCATCCGAAGATACCGAGCCGTCCCGTTTCCGGATGGGGCCGAATGATCGGATGGAGCTGAGTGGCCTGTGCGTCAGCGGACGGGCGAATGTCCATGCTGCGGCCTTTGTCATCGGCGCCGTACATGCCACTCGGCGCGTAGCCACCGCGGGCGCTGTGGATGGCCATCCTGCCTTCGAGGCGTTCCTGTAGCTCGTCCGGGCATGGCGTCGAGCGCGGCATGTTGGTTTGCGAAGAGCGTGTCACCACCCGTGTCGGAATGGTGATACCGAACAGGCAGGTTCCTGCGGGAGGCCTCGCTTGGAAACTCCAGTCGCTATGCCAGTTCTCGGCGAAGAGCGGTGCGGTCTCCCCCGCCAGCCGTTTCACCGCGATGACGTGCTCGCGGCCTGGGATCGGGGCGATGAACGGGTCCTCTCCGAACGGTCCGAAATACTGCGTGAATCGTTCGAGGTCGTCATCCGACATGGCCTGGTCGGGGAAGGCCAGAACATGATGTTCCAGCCAGGCTGCCCGAATGGCGTCCACTTCTTCTCTGGACAGCGGCACCGTCAAGTCAATGCTGGTCACTGACGCACCGAAAAGCTGTCCACTGGGCGTGACTACGAGCGAGTGCTCCACGGCCACGACTGTAGGCCGAACGCAGGCCCTGCGCTCTCGTAGGCTCGTTCCATGGTGCTCGCTGCTGCAGGTCGGTTGGCCGATGACGTATTGGCCGATCTCGATACATTCAAAGTTGGCGACGTACGGTGGCGCGATGGGCGTGCATTCACACTCACGTACTTCGCCGGCGATGAGGTGGCCGCCGTGCAAGAGCGTGCCTATAGCGCGTACTTGTCAGAGAACGGACTGAACACCGACGCGTTCCCAAGTCTGCGCAAACTGCAGACAGAGGTGGTCGACACCGTCAGCGGATGGCTGAACGGTGGAAGCGAGGCGGCCGGATTTATGACGAGCGGCGGCACCGAAAGCATCCTGCTTGCGGTGAGAGCGGCGCGCGAACGGGCCCGGGTAGAACGAGGGATCACCGAGCCCGAAATGGTGCTACCGACCAGCGCCCACGCCGCGTTTGAGAAAGCAGCTGACTACTTCGGAGTGCGCAGCATTCGTGTGCCGGTCGGCCCCGATTGGCGAGCCGACGTCGACGCCATGCAGGCCGCCATCACCGATCGAACCGTGCTGCTCGTCGCCTCCGCACCTCAGTATCCGCAAGGCGTGATCGACCCAGTCGTTGCGATTGCAACCATCGCCAGCGAACAAGGCATTCCCTGCCATGTCGACGCGTGCATGGGCGGTGTCACCCTTCCGTTCCTCGAACGCCTCGGCGAGCCGATTGCGCCGTGGGATTTTCCGCGTGCCTGGAGTGACCTCCATATCGGTGGATCTCCACAAGTTCGGCTACACAGCGAAGGGCGCGTCGGTGCTCCTGCATCGGTCGAAGAAGTTGCGGGCCTACCAGACCTTCGTGACCGACAACTGGCTGGGTGGCCTCTACGGGTCGTCGGGCATCATGGGCACCAAGTCCGGCGGAGCGATGGCCGCAGCGTGGGCCGTCATGCAGCACCTGGGTGAGGACGGCTACCTCGAACTCACCCGAAAGGCGCGGGTCGCCACACTGGAGTTGGCCGAGGGCATTCGCACCATTCCGCAGCTGATTCTGCGGGCAGAGCCGGACACGACACTGGTCTCATTCGGCTCGCACGACGGCACTGACATCTATGCGGTGGCGGACGAACTGTGGAACCTCGGTTGGTATCTCGACCGCCAGGGACCGCCCGCATCGCTCCACTGCACCGTGAACGCCGTCCATCACAACCTCATCCCCGAGTTCCTCCACGACCTGCGCGCCGCCGTTGCCCGGGTCGGGGCCTCTCATGGTGATGCGGGTGCGTACGGCACCGTCGAGTGACGCCGGACGTGGGCTACTCGCTGGTTCACTTGGCCGCAACTACATTCGACACGTCCCGTTGCGCCGCCTACAGGCCACGAGAACCCTTTGATAAGCTCTACTGATATAAGTTAAGCTGATGTACATGTGGGAGGTCGAGTACACCGATCAGTTCGGCTCGTGGTACGAGACCCTCGCCGTCGAAGACTAGGACGCCATCATTGGTCGGATCGACTTGCTTGAAGAACAAGGCCCCGGGCTCGGCCGACCGGCGGTTGACAGCATTCATCAATCACGACATTCGAACATGAAAGAACTGCGTGCCGAGCGATCGCTACGTTTGCTCTTCGCTTTCGATCCACGCCGTACCGCGATTTTGCTGGTCGGTGGCCACAAAGGAAACGCAGACAGCGGTTCCCTGACATGGAACACCTGGTACGACCAGTTCATCCCGATAGCCGATGACCTCTTCGACCAACACCTGACACAACTCAAGAAGGAAGGATTGATCTGATGCCCACCACGAAAAAGTTCAGCACCCTGTCGAATCAGGCCAAACAAGACCCGGTCCGCGCCGCACGAATCGCCCAGGCGAAAGCCGTGGCCTTGCGCGAGCAGGCCGAGTACCACCTTGGTGAGCTACGCCAAGCGCTCGGGCTCACCCAGGCCGAACTCGCTGGCCTGATCGGCAAATCACAATCCGCTGTCTCGCAAATCGAATCCGGCGAGATCGGCCTATCGCTCGAATTGCTCCGCTCGATCATCACCCAACTCGGCGGTCAGCTACAGATCACCGCCGTCTTCAACGACCGCAGCATAAACCTCGCCGCCTGAACCACCACCCAAACAAACTCGAAGAACATGAGTCGCAGTCCTCGCGAGGAGAGCCCCGCTTGCCGGCGGCTGCCGCCACTGGCAGTGAGCGGGACTGAGCATCGAGACAATCAAACCTGGGCGACACGCGAGAGTCCTGGCTGGCGCCATGATTACAACACCAACGCAATTGCCGATCGGCACCAGCCAAACGCTATGCCCTAATTCCGTGCATATCTCGGCTGCCGTCCAAGACGAACCCGACCCCGACCAAGACTGAACACCCTTAGCGTGACTTTCCGCGCCACTACTACTCACGTTGGACGAGGTGAGCGTCACGCCCAACGTTCGGCCAACCGGGTAGGCTGAGTATTGCCGTTCACACCCGGCGGGAGAGTTCGCCTTACAGCCAGTGAGGAGAACGCCGAAGGAGCAACCTCCCCGGAAACTCTCAGGCCAACGGACTGTCGGGTCAGGCAACGCTGGAAAGCAGTCGAACAGTTTCGGCTCACCGACGGGGACAGCTCTGCGATCTTGCCGAGTGAAACTCTCAGGTCCATCGACAGCGGGGGAACTCACCTTCAACCGAGGAGTTCCATGTCGTACGACCTGTTTGCCGATCGCCACATCGGCTCATCGCCCGAAGAAGCAGCCGAGATGTTGCGCGTCGTTGGCGCCGACACGATGGACGAGTTTCTCCGTCGCGTGGTGCCTGACTCAATCCGTCTCACCGAGCCTCTCGCCCTGCCACCGGCGCTGACCGAAATTGAGGTGCTCAATCGGCTACGCGAACACGCCGCACGCAACACGGTCGCAACCTCCATGATCGGCATGGGCTACTACGGCACGGTCACTCCCCCGGTGCTTCTCCGCAACGTGCTCGAGAACCCGGCGTGGTACACGGCCTACACGCCGTACCAGCCCGAGATCTCCCAGGGTCGCCTGGAAGCAATCCTCAATTTCCAAACGATGGTCTGCGATCTCACCGGTCTGGAGATCGCCAATGCATCCCTACTCGATGAAGCCACTGCCGCGGCCGAAGCCATGGCGCTCGCCGACCGTGCCGGCAAGAGCAAAAGCGACACCTTCTTCGTTGACGCCGACACTCACCCGCAGACCATCGCGGTGCTGCGCACGCGGGCCGAGCCGGTGGGCATCCAACTGGTGGTCGGCAATCCACAAACGGATCTCGACCCGTCGACCGTGTTCGCCGCGTTGCTGTCGTACCCGGGTTCGTCCGGCAACATCCCGGTACTGGCACCGATCATCACCCACCTACATGAAGCCGGCGCTCTCGCCGTTGTCACCACCGACCTGCTCGCGTTGGTTCTGCTCGAATCCCCCGGGGCCCTTGGTGCCGACATTGCGGTGGGCAGTACGCAACGCTTCGGTGTGCCGATGGCATTCGGCGGTCCGCACGCTGCGTTCCTCTGCACCAAGGAGGCATACGCCCGCTCGCTGCCGGGCCGCCTGGTAGGCGTCTCGGTCGACAACGCCGGTCGCCCGGCGTTACGCCTCACGCTGCAAACACGCGAGCAGCACATCCGTCGAGAGAAGGCCACCAGCAACATCTGCACCGCCCAGGTTCTCCTGGCGGTGATGGCTGGCATGTACGCGGTGTGGCACGGTCCTGATGGCCTTCGCCGCATCGCCACGCGTGTGCACGATCTCACCACCCTGCTCGCCACGTCGCTCAAGACCAGCGGCGCGACCGTGAGCAACGAAACATGGTTCGACACGCTCACGGTCGAGGTCGATGATGCCCATCAGGCGATCGCTGCGGCCGAAAGTATTGGCGTCAACCTGCGCTTCGTAAACGACGTGACGGTCGGCATCAGCCTCGATGAAACCACCACGCTCGACCAAGTCGAACAGTTGGCGTTGCACGTCTTCGGCATCGCCACACCTGACGCCGGCGACAGTCCCCTTGCCAACCACAACCGCCACGGTGACATCCTCTTCCATCCCGTGTTCCGCACCCATCACAGCGAACACGACATGCTGCGCTACCTGCGGCGTTTGGCCGATAAAGATCTTGCGCTCGATCGCACCATGATCCCGCTCGGGTCGTGCACCATGAAGCTCAACGCCACCACCGAGATGCTCCCGATCACCTGGCCAGAGTTCGCCAACATCCACCCCTTCGCCCCCGCCGCGCAGGTAGTCGGCTACCAAGCGATGATTGACGAGCTGGAGCATTGGCTGGCCGTCTGCACGGGCTACGACAGAGTGTCCTTCCAACCGAACGCGGGCAGCCAGGGTGAGTTCGCCGGGCTTCTCGCCATCCGTCGGTATCACGTGAGCCGCAATGAGCCGCAGCGCACCGTGTGCCTCATACCGTCCTCGGCGCACGGCACGAACGCCGCCAGCGCGGTCATGGCCGGCATGACGGTCGTTGTGGTTGCGTGCGATGACGAGGGCAATGTCGACGTTGCCGACTTGAAGGCAAAGGTAGACGCGACACCGAGACAACCTGGCCGCGCTGATGGTCACCTATCCGTCCACGCACGGCGTCTTTGAGACGGCCATCGGAGAGATCTGCGAGCTGATCCACGCGAACGGCGGACAGGTCTATGTGGATGGCGCCAACCTCAACGCGCTGGTCGGTGTGGCCACGCCTGGCACGTTCGGTGCCGATGTCAGCCACCTCAACCTGCACAAGACGTTCTGCATCCCTCACGGCGGCGGCGGCCCCGGCGTCGGCCCGGTCGCCCTGCGCGAGCACCTCGCGCCGTTCCTGCCCGGCAATCCGCTCAGCGAAACCGGAGCCGTCTCCGCCGCGCCCCATGGCTCGGCCGGCATCTTGCCCATCTCCTGGACCTACATCGCCATGATGGGTGCCGATGGCCTGCGGTCGGCAACAGCCCACGCCATCCTGCACGCCAACTACATCGCCCGCCGGCTCGACGAGTACTTCCCGGTGCTCTACACCGGTGCCAACGGCGACGTGGCCCACGAATGCATCATCGACATTCGCCCCATCACGAAGGCCACCGGCGTGACCGTCGACGACATCGCCAAGCGTCTCATGGACTACGGCTTTCACGCCCCCACCATGAGCTTCCCGGTCACCGGGACGCTGATGATCGAGCCAACCGAGAGCGAATCGAAGGTCGAGATCGACCGCTTCATCGACGCCATGATTTCCATCCACGGTGAGATTTCCAAGGTGGCCGCTGGCGTCTGGCCGGCCGACGACAACCCGCTCGTGCAACGCCCCGCACACCGCGGAAGATCTCACCGCCGATGAATGGAAGCACCCCTATGAGCGCAGCTTGGCCGCCTATCCGGTGCCCGGTCTGCGGGCCACCAAGTACTTCCCACCCGTCGGCCGGGTCGATGGCGTGCAAGGCGACCGCCACCTGATCTGCACCTGCCTACCCGTTGAGGCCTACGCCTAGCAATAACCAGACCGCACCGTCACGCCCCGGTATGGATCGCGTCTACGGCTCTTCAAGATTAGGCTCCTGGCCGGGTCGCGTTGGCTGGGGCCCTCAGATTTGCAGACAAGCGGCCGAACGGATTCCAGTGACGGGTGATGACGAGGTGGATACGCGATCCAGCAGCGCCTCGCGACTGCTTGCCGTCGTGCTCGTTGTCGTCCTCATTACCGGAGGTCTTGTTGGCGCGTACTCCGTATCTGCCTTGTTCGACCGTGCGGCCAGCAGCCAAACCGAGCGGCAGCACGCGGCTGAGCTGATTACGGCGGTTCGAACCATCGACGGGCTCGAATGGAGAGTCGCCGCGGGCGAAGACTACGAGCCAGTGCGTGAGAAGGTAACGAACGAGAAGGAGAAACTCGGTGAGTTGCTGCGCCCTCACCGCAATCCGGAGTCTGACGAACTGAAGCGACAGGTCAACAGCTATCTCTCAGCGATAGAGCAGGAGTTCGCAGCCCTCGAGATCGGTGATGCCACGGAGGCGAAGCGAATCGACACCGCGCTGGTGGATCCCGCCTTTGAGGATGTCATCGCCCATGCATCTACATTCGCTGAGGATCAACGCCTCAAGTCGGAACAAACGCTACGCAACGTCCGACGTCTGTTGTGGATCGAGACCTCCGTCCTTGTCGCCCTGCTGGGCGGCCTGCTTTGGTGGGTACTGCGCAGACGGGACCGAGCCCGTTCACGCGAACTCATCTCGGAAAGCGATCGTCGCTTTCGTTCGCTCGTCGAAAGTTCTGCCGACGTGATCACGACGGTCGACCGAGAAGGCGCGCTTTCGGTCGTTAGCCCGAACGCTGGTGCACTCGCCCGATTCGCCCTGTCACCCGAGATGGCTGCCATGAGCGATCTGCTCCCCTCGCCGCTCCTGGACGAGTGGACCGCGGCGGACTGTCATTTGCGGGAGACCGCGACGCCGCAGTCAATCGAAGTGCTGCTCACCGACGCCGACGGACGCTCAGCCAGCTTTCAGGCGAAAGGCACGGGCCTCGTAGCCGACTCGGGAGTAACCGTTTGGGCCTGGAGTGACATCACCCAACGCAAGAACCTCGAACGCGAGCTGGCCTACCAGGCCTTTCATGACCTGCTTACCGGACTTGCCAATCGCGCCCGGTTCGAAGATCAAACAACGCTGGCCCTTGCGCGGGGAACTCGACTCGGCCACCCTGTTTCCATAATGTTCTGCGACCTCGACGACTTCAAGACCGTCAACGACACGCTCGGCCATGCGGCTGGTGATGAGCTACTCGTCGCCGTCGCGGACCGATTGTCCAACTCACTTCGGGCAGTCGACCTCATTGCCCGTTTCGGCGGAGACGAGTTCGTGGTCCTCCTGGAGGATCATGACGCCGAAGCTGCATCGAAAGCGGCCGAGCGCATGATGGCGGCACTCTCCCGCGAGATCACCCTTCGGGAGCGAAACATCTTTCCTTCGATGAGCGTAGGGATTGCCACCAGCCTCCACGGAGGATCTGCTGAAGAACTCCTTCGAAGCGCGGACACTGCGCTCTACACCGCCAAACGCACCGGCAAGAATCGCATCGCGATCTTCCACACCGATATGCACACGGGAGCAACCGCATCGCTTGAGGGCCATTCCGATCTTTCCAACGCCATGAAAGACGGAGAATTGTCGCTGCACTATCAGCCCACTCTCGACCTCTCAAGCGGTCTCGTCACCGGGGTCGAGGCGTTGGTTCGCTGGCATCACCCCACCCGCGGTCTCATCTCGCCCAACAGCTTCGTCCCGTTGGCAGAAGCAACCGGCCAGATCATCTCCATTGGTCGATGGCTCCTGCGGGAGGCCTGCCAGACCGTGTCGTCACTCCAGACGAGCGCCCGCGAGCCGCTCTCTGTCCATGTCAACATCTCTCCCCGGCAGCTCCACGATCCAACCCTTGTGGCTCATGTCGAACACGTACTGTTCGAGACCGGCCTTGCCCCCGATCTGTTGGTCCTGGAAGTGACCGAAGGGGTACTGCTGGACGACGCCGCAGCAGTGCAGCGACTGCACCAGTTGCGTGCCCTCGGTCTCCGGGTCGCCATTGATGACTTCGGAACCGGTTACACCTCGATCCACTACCTCCAACAACTGCCAACGGACATTCTGAAGA
The DNA here is from genome assembly GCA_963791625.1 of uncultured Acidimicrobiales bacterium. GTDB lineage: Bacteria > Actinomycetota > Acidimicrobiia > Acidimicrobiales > Ilumatobacteraceae > JANMCE01. The sequence continues at coordinate 1,152,596 of CAWBTA010000006.1, read as the reverse complement.
TCGATCGGTCCTTCGTCAGTGGAAACGCGATCGCTGCTTCCGAGCGGGTTGCGCTGGTGGGCGCCATCATCAGCCTCGCCAAGGCTCTCAACCTTCGCACCGTTGCCGAAGGTATCGAAACCGAAGAGCAGGCGAGAGAACTCCGCGATCTTGGATGCGACGCAGGTCAAGGCTTCCTCTGGTCGCGGGCGGTCCCGAAAGCCGACCTGCCGACCCTCCTTCACGAGCTTGCCCGGCGGGCCGAGCGAGATGGCCTATCGGCCGCAGTTCGAACGGGTCAATAGCCCTCTCCGGGCGTCGCGACCGACCCGATCAGCGCTTTACAAATGGCGGCTTCACCACGACGCCGTCGAGCAGGGTGCCGCGGACATCGACCTGCACGGCCGCGCCAAGGGAAACCGACGGCGGCAAGAATGCGAGGGCGACGCCATGTTCGAGGACGGGCGAAAAGTTCCCGCTGGTAACCACACCGCAGGGCACACCGTCGACCAGCACGGTCGACTCCGCGCGGGCCGGCCGACGACCTGCCGTCGCGACACCTCGCAGCAGGCGTCGCACTCCGGAAGCCTGCTCCGCAATGAGTGCGGCCTTACCGTGGAAGGTCGGCTTGTTCCAAGCAACGACCCAGCCGAGCCCGGCCTGAAGCGGTGTGATATCGGGGCCGAGCTCGTGGCCGTGCAGTGGCAGCCCGGCCTCGAGGCGCAAGGTGTCACGAGCACCGAGTCCGGCCGGCACGACACCGGCGCCCATGACCGCATCCCAGAAGGCTGCAGCAGCATCGGACGGAACTGCGACCTCGATGCCATCCTCGCCGGTGTAACCCGTTCCGGCGGCAACGCACGCTACGCCGCGCCAATCGAACTCGACCACGCCAAATCGAGGCACCGCTGCCGCAACAGCTGACACAGACGCAACGCATGAGCGCGCGGTGGGACCCTGTATGGCCAGCACGGCACGAGAGGCCGTCACGTCCACTCCCCCGATGGCGCGAACGACGCGATCGGTGTTCGATGCGTTCGGCATGATATCGAACCGGTCGTTCGCTACCCACCACACGATGATGTCGTCCTCGACCCCACCGTGCTCGTTCAACAGATGGGTGTACTGAGCCCGACCCGGCGCAATCTTGGCGAGGTCGTTGGTGAACGCAGCCTGCAGCGAAGCCAACGCGTCGGGCCCGGTGACGCGCACCGTGCCGAGATGGCTCACATCGAAAACGGCTGCGGCATTCCGGCAGGCAAGATGCTCGGCCACCGTGCCGGAAGGGTACGCGACCGGCATATCCCATCCGCCGAAGTCGACAAGCTTGGCGCCGAGTGCGACATGGGTGTCGTGAAGCGGGCTCTGCCGAGCGGTCGTCATTCGCCGACGGCGCGCTGCAGCAGATTCGTTCCGTTGGCCTTGGCCAGCACACGACGATCGAGCTCGATAAGGGCGGCGTCGATCTCCTGCTTTACGTTGGCGAGCGGCAGGATGTTCAGCACGCCCTGTCCATTGCGCACGACATCGATCAACTGGTCGCCTTCACACAGCACAACCTGCGTGCCGCAGATCACCAGGTGGGCCGATGCGATGTCTCGATCGGGCTCGGCGCGCAGGAAGCGGAACGCCTCGCGGACTGACTCCAACTTGATGCCGGAGTCGAGCAGGCTCTTGATCATGCGGAGCTCGAGCAGGTCACGGTATGAGTACATGCGACGGCTTCCGCTGCCGGTTGCCTCGGCCAGCGCCGGCTTCACAAGGTCGGTTCGCGCCCAGTAATCAAGCTGGCGATAGGTGATGCCGACGACCTGCGCTGTCTTGGTCCCGCTGTAGCCCTGATCCACGAGTCGCTCCCTGCGTCACACCAGCGTAGTTACGCGGGTGTCATCAGCGTAGAGACGCGGCGCGTGGCCGTCAAGCATCTCAGCGCGCGGGCGTTCGCTTCTTGAGGATTCCTGGGGAAATCAGGGGGCGAAATCGTCGGGGCTGACGTTTTCGATAAAGGCCTGAAACTCTTCGAACAATTCCTCGGGCGCATCGTTGGACGGCTCCGGAATCTGACCGGCGGCATCAAGAACCGACTCGGCGACCTGAATCGGGCAACCCACCCGGGCCGCCAGCGCAATGGAGTCAGATGGCCGGGCCGAAATGACATGCGGCGCTCCCCCGACCTCCAGGTGCAGTTCGGCGTAAAAGGTGTGGTCTTGATAGTCGTTCACGTGCACCATGCGCAGCGTGCCACCAAGCTCTTCAATGACCGACTGCAGCAGATCATGGGTGAGTGGACGCGGTGTTGAAATTTTCTCAAGCGCCAGACTGATGGCTTCAGCCTCCGCCGCGCCGATGCCTATGGGGAGGACGCGGTGTTGCCCGTCGCGCTCCTGCAGCAGCAGCACATGGATACGGGCGGTGGGTTCCAGCTTCACGCCCAGCAGATCGACGACCTTCACGTTGATCACGCTACCCCTCCGGAGCCACCTGTGTACGGGCGCAGCGAGCGGCGCAGCAGGGCGGCGCGCATCTGCTCGCCCAGATCGGATAGTGCCTCGAGGCGACGTTGGGCTTCCACCCGCGCCTGCGGGTTTCGTTGCTTGATGAGCGGGGTTGCCACCTGCTCGAACAAGCCTGCTTCACGGTCGACTGTGGTGCGGTACATCCGCAGGTGACGCGGCTCCAAGCCCTGGGCCACGAATCCGGCGACCAGCTTGGTAACAAGCAGCGCGTCTTCGTCGTAGATGCGGTCGCGACCGAGCGTGGTGCCTTCGATCAGACCGAACGATTCAATCTCCCGGAGTTGACTTTCGGTGAGACCGGCGGCCGTTGCCAGCTCGGCGAAACTCATACTGATGCCGCTTTCCAGCGAGACCGACGGAGGGCTCACAGCCGCCGCGGCGACCGTCTTTGGTTGCATCCACAGTGGCACCCGATCAGGGAAGGCATCCGTGGTTGCGGCAGCAACTGGCGGCGCAGCAACCGGCTCAGGCGCGACTGGTGATACGACGGGCTCAGCGGAAGTCGGCAAGACGGTGTCGGCGGTGACTACCGGAACGGGTTCGGTGATGTCGGCACGCGTCGGCAGCGAGGCGATGTCATTGCGACTCAAACGATCTTTGATGACCTTCAGCGGCAGGTATGCATCCTTCTGCGAGCGAAGAATGAAGCGCAGCCGTTCCACATCACGCGCGTAGAACTTTCGATACCCCGACGCCGTGCGCTCCGGATCGATCAGCCCTTGGCTCTCGAGGAACCGGATCTTGGAAATGGTGATCTCGGGGAACTCGTCTTGCACCTCGGCCAACACTTCACCGATGGAGCGATACCCGCGTTCACTTACATCGAGGCTGCCGCTCATGGAACGCTCGTCGATGTGAGAAAGACCAGCTTGAACTTGCCAACCTGCAGTTCGTCGCCATTCACCATCTGGGCGTCACCGTCAATGCGGGCCTGGTTCAGGTAGGTGCCGTTGAGTGAGCCGGCGTCGCGCACGACGAAGGTGTCGCCGCGCCGTTCAACTTCGACGTGATTTCGTGACACGGTGATGTCATCGAGATACACGTCGGACTCGGGCCGTCGACCCAACTTGGTGACGGTGGGATTCAGCCGCACCCGCAGCCCGGCCTGCGGCCCGGAGCGCACCAGCAATACCCCGGCGTCACGCGGAAGATCGGCGAGGTTTATGCGCACATCATCGTCGGAACTCTCAGAGTCCTGCAGCGGATCCGATGGGTGGAACACGATGGTGCGATCGTCACGGGTGATGTCGAGCGTGGCGCCGCACGATGAACAGAAGTTGGAAACGGGCGGATTGCGATGTCCGCACTGGTTGCAGAAAAGCGAACTCACGGTGTCACCCATCGAGTAGTTCCCGGTAGCCATCCGGGGTCATCAGTCCCTGGAATTGGGCCGCATCGGACATGTCGATGACACACAACCAACCGTCGCCATAAGGGTCATCGTTCACCAGTTGTGGCGCGTCGGCCAACGCCCCGTTGACCTCGATCACGCGACCGGAGACGGGCGCGAACAAGTCCGAAACCGACTTGGTGGACTCGACCTCGCCGAAGCTGTCAGCGGCCTTCAATTCTGCGCCCACGGATGGCAATTGGACGTACACGACATCGCCGAGCGCATCCTGCGCGTAGTCCGTGATACCGATACGCGCATGGTTACCTTCCAGCCGAACCCACTCGTGGTCAGCCGAATAACGAAGATCTTCCGGGACAGCCATCCCGACAGACTAGCCGCGCTGCGAGCCCCGCTCCTTCCGACCCTCCGCCAGTGCCCTGCGCATCATCGGTACGTAGGTGACAGCGGTGTAGTAACTCAGGATCAGGCCGGGTATTCCGAAAATCCAGGCCAGCCATTCGGCACCCGGTGACCAGTTCGGTCGATCTGCCGCGTGCAGGAGAAAAAGCGGGAAAGCAAACATGAGGAGGAAGGTGGCGGTCTTGCCCCACCAGGACACGTCGAATCGCTTCATCCCGAGCAGGGTGAGGATCGCGAGTGAGCCACCAATCAGCACTTCGCGAATGACCACCAGCACGCAGAACCAAAGCGGCGCTGACCGGTCGATGATGATGCCGGCGACACCCACGATGAACAGCAGACGGTCAGCCGTCGGGTCGAGAACTTTTCCGAGCTCGGAGACCTGATGGAAACGGCGGGCGATATATCCGTCTATCCAGTCGGTCGCGCCGATCGCCGCGAGCAACCACGCAGCCCCGAACCGATTGTGCTGATGAAACAGGATCCAGAGGAACCATGGGATGCAGCAGAGCCGGATGACAGTGACCAGGTTCGGAACCGTGAGCGCGTCCTGTAACGCAGTTCGATCCGCTATCGGGGGCGCGTCAGGGGGCACACAACGATCGTACGCACCTACCATGGCGCGGTGAGCATCTTCAGCCGGATCTTCGCGGGCGAGATTCCCGCCACCTTCGTGTACACCGACGACATCTGTGGAGTCTTCCTGCCAATCAACCCCCTCGCGCCCGGTCATGTACTGGTGGTTCCTCGGGTGGAGGTCGACCATTGGATCGACCTGCCGGGCGAGACGGTGGCGCATCTCATGGCGGTGGCCCAGCGCATGGGCAAGGCCCAGCACGCAGCCTTCGATTGCGAACGGGTGGGGGTGATCATCGCCGGCTACGAGGTGCCCCATGTCCACATCCACGTCGTGCCGACCGACAACATGAGCCAGCTCGATTTCGCCAACGCCGCCGCCCACGTCGACCGTGACGACCTCGAGGCTGCCGCTAGTCGCTTACGAGCACATCTTCGTGAGTGACGGGCGGCAACGCATCGCCTAGCGAGATGACATCGGCCATTGGTGAGTACAGGATGAAGACGAATGGGATCATCGTCAGCACACCGGACAAAAAGACGGTGTTGCGTAGGCCGATGATGGTGCCGAAGACGCCGCCAATCAGAAAGCCAATCGGGATGGCACCCCACACAAAGAAGCGAAACGTTGCATTCATACGGCCTCGCAAGTGTGCCGGGGTCGCCGCCTGGCGGTAGCTGAGGTTGCCCACATTGAAGATGGTGGAACAGGCGGTGACCAGGAACCAGGGGATCACAAGCGCCGCGAGCGAGAATCGTCCGGAGGCCAATGCCACCACGACGGACAGAATCCCACAGCCTAGCGACATCGTCCACAACATCCGGCCCAGGCCGAGCAGTCGGGTGACCCGCATTGATTGGGCTGCGCCGACGATCACCCCGACGTTGCCCACCATGAACAGCAAGCCGATGAGAGCCGGCGAGTAGTGCAAGGTTCGAACCATAAACGTGATCAAAACCGCATGCTGAATGTGCGCCGCAAGGTTGCTGGTGGCCGCGCACACGAGCAGCGGCCGAAGCGTGGGGTGATGCCGCACAAACGAGAATCCCTCGCCGATCTGTTGCCGCAGCGGCGGTGGTTTGCCATCGTCGACTTCGCGCTCAACCGGAGCGGGGTGCACCCCGAGCAAAAGCCAAAACGACGCCACGTAGGACACGACATCGACCATGATGGCCACGGGTGCCGACACCACTGCAAGCAGCAGTCCGCCAATACCCGGACCAGCGGTTCGAGCGACCGACTCGGCCGCAGCAACCGTCTGGTTCGCGTCGCCCAGGTCTTCAAGCGCGACGATGTCTGGGGTAATCGACTGGGCCGACACGTCGAAAAACACCGTGGCAATACCGACCACGAACACAACCACATAGAGCAGCCAAAGGTGAAGCATGCCCAACCCCCAGGCGATCGGAACGGCAGCGAGCGCTGCGGCTCGAACCAAATCGCACAGGAGCATGATGGGCTTGCGTTCGCGCCGGTCGAGAATGGCACCGGCCTGAAGACCGACAAGGATGAACGGCAGAAACTCGGCAACCCCTAGGGCACTGACCTGGAACGTGGTGGCATGCAAGAGTTTGAGCGCGATAAGCGGCACCACCAGCACCGTGACCTGGGTACCCAGCTGGCTGATCGTGGAGGCGAACCACAGCCACGCGAAAGCGCGGTGACGAAGAAGGAACTTCATTCGTTCAGGTACGCCTCATCCGCAACAGGCTTGATCAAGTCGGCTCCACCGTTTCGCACACTGTTCACATCGATCGATACAGGGTAAACGGTGAGCAGCCCGATCGGTGCTGGAACGAGAAATTCTTTCAGCGCTAATGTATCCGTGCAAGAGGGGTCAAGCCAGGTGTCCCACGCCGAAACGGGCAGCATGACCGGCATCCGGTCGTGCAGGGGTCGCATGGTCTCGTTGGCCGATGTTGTAATGATCGATGCGGAGTGCAGCCGAACGCCGGGTTGGCCGGCCGGATCACGCCATGAGGTCCAGATGCCGGCCATGGCAAGTGGCTCCCCGTCCTGCCGGTGAATGAAGTATGGCTGTTTGGCCGGTTTCTTCGGAGTACCGCCGGTGGCGAGGGTCTTCCACTCGTAAAAGCCGTCGGCCGGGATGATGCAGCGCCGGGTGGCGAAGAGCTTGGCGAACATCGACTTTTCGGTGATGGTCTCCGATCGGGCGTTGATCATCTTGGATGCGATCTTGCGGTCCTTGGCCCAAGACGGGATCAGACCCCAATGAAACACCTGCAGTTCAGGGCCCTTCGGCGCGTGTACGACGGCGTAGATCTCAGAGGTTGGCGCCACATTGAAGTTCTCCGGTAGCAACGTTTCCGGCAGCGTCGCGCCGAAATAGGCGGCGATGTCGGCCGGTGGCGATGCCGCAACAAATCGACCGCACACGGCTATATCCGGCCTCTCTTGATCAGTGACTGCCAAACGGCCATCCCGTATTGTGCCCACAGTTGCCCCGAACCGGGCAGAATGGCCCGATGACCGAGGCCACTCCCGACCTGTCCGAACTCCGAGACGGTATCGACGCGGTCGATCACGAACTGGTCCGTCTGCTCGCGCACAGGGCGCGCCTTGTGCAGGGCGTGGTCATCTATAAGCGGGCCAATCACATGCGGGTGGTAGACCGGGCCCGAGAGGACCGCATGCTGGAACGCATCGGCAAGCTGGCCACCGACGAGGGTCTCGACCCTCGCGTCGCCCAACAGGTCCTGCGCTCGATCATCGACAGCTTCACGCTTCTCGAAGTCGAGGAGCTCGGACCCGATGCTTAGAGCAGGTCGCGCACAATCTTGATCGTGCGGGCCTGATCAGCTTCGCTGAGGGAACTGCCGCTGGGCAGACACATTCCACGGTCGAACAGATCGTCGGACACGCCCGTGAGAAACGACTCGGCGGCCTTGAAGACCGGCTGCTGGTGCATAGGCTTCCAGAGCGGTCGTGACTCGATATCGTGCGATTCCAGCGCGATTCGGATGTCTTCACGACTGGCCCCCGCATCTTCGTTCAGGGTGACACAGGTCAGCCAGAAGTTTGGCGAGCTCCACTCTGGGATCGGCATGAACGTCACGGGCAGATCGGCGAACCCGACCCGGTAACGCTCGTTGACGGCCTTGCGTCTGGCGATACGGTCCGACAGCGTCGCGACCTGACCACGGCCGAACGCGGCGAGAATGTTGCTGAGCCGGTAGTTGAAACCGATCTCGGTGTGCTCGTAGTGCGCCACCGGCTCACGTGCTTGCGTGGCCAGGAAGCGAAGGCGCTGCGCGAACGCGGCGTCATCGGTGACGATCATGCCGCCGCCGCTCGTAGTGATGATCTTGTTGCCGTTGAAGGAGAACACTGCAGCGAAACCGAAGCTGCCCGCTTTGCGTTGTCCATTGGTGGCGCCGAGGGCCTCAGCCGAATCGCTGATAACCACGAGATCGAATCGTTCGCAGACGGCCTGCAGCTTGTCGTAGTCGCAGCACTGGCCGTACAGGTCGACGGCGACGAGCGCGCGAATTGGGCGCTGCTGGCGCAGCCCTTCCTCGCAGGCCTCGGCCAGAGCATCGGCATCGATGTTCCAGGTGGCGGCATCCGAATCGATGAACACCGGCGTGGCGCCGGTGTAGGCAACCGCGTTGGCGGTAGCAGCGAAGGTAAAGCTGGAGACGGCCACACGGTCACCCTGGCCGATGCCGAGCGCGTGCAGGCAGAGGTGGATGCCAGCCGTGCCGGTCGAGACACCGACCGCATACTGGCGGCCGCTGAGTGCTGCCAGGTCGGCCTCGAATGCGTCAAGGTCGGGCCCGATCGGGGCCACCCAGTTGGAGTCGATGGCCGCATTCACGTAGTCCCGTTCGAGGGACCCGACGTCGGGCGGCGAGAGAAAGACACGAGGCATGAAGGGTTCCTTAAACCTGAGGTGTGAGTGAACGGTAGCCCGGCGTCAGGACCCCGCCACCAGGCGGGGGTACTGCATGCTGTTGGCAGGGTTGTAGCTGGCGGCGGGCTTGCGGGTGGCGGCAACAAGGCGGGCATTGATGTCGCTGCCCGGGGTCAACAGATCGACCAGATCGGAGTAGTCGAGGTCGGGCACGGCGACATGGGTAATGAGCGGATGGAAAGGCTGTGAACCAACCTCGTACGGGCCGATGAGCACTTCGTGCATCTTCTCACCGGGGCGCAGACCCGTGATGATGATTTCGAGCGGCGGGTGGGCCTTGCGAGCGAACTGCTCGGCGATGCTGAGAATGCGCATCGGGCTGCCCATGTCGAGGATGAGGACCTCACCGTTGCGACCGACTACCGAGGCCTGAATGGTGAGCTGTACCGCTTCGGAGATGGTCATGAAGTAGCGGGTGACATCGGCGTGGGTAACGGTGATGGGACCACCACGCTCGACTTGACCCTGGAAGGTTTCCATCATGGAGCCGCGACTGCCCAAGACGTTGCCGAACCGCACACTGATGAAGCGACCCTCGGCCGTGGTGGCCGCGACCGTGGCGGTCAGACGCTCGGCGAGGCGCTTCGTGCATCCGAGCACGTTGATCGGGTCAGCGGCCTTGTCGGTGGAGATGTTGACGAAGGCTTCGACACCGTTCGCCAGCGCGGCGTCGAGCACGTTCAGCGTGCCGTAGACGTTGGTCTTGACGCCTTCGATCGGGTGCAGCTCGAGCAGCGGCACGTGCTTCAGTGCCGCAGCGTGGAATACGACGTCGGGCTTGAACTGGTTGAACACGTCGAACATGCGGTCGCGATCTCGGATGTCGGCGACAACCAGCGACGGCGAGCTGAGGCCCGACGTGCCGTCGAGCGAGAGCTGCATGCCATGCAGGCCCGATTCGTCACGATCGAGCTTGACCAACTCTGACGGTCCGAGCCGAGCAATCTGACGGCAAAGTTCGGAACCAATCGAGCCGCCGGCACCGGTGACGAGAACGGTCTTGCCGCGGATGTGGCTGGCGATGGCGACGAGGTCGAGATCGATCTTGCGGCGACCGAGCACGTCTTCAACCGAGACCGGTTCGATCTGGCGAACGCTGATTCGCCCGGCCAGTTCAGCCAGACGGGGCAGCGTGCGAATGTCATCGCAGTAAGGCTGCGCCAGTTCCCAGATTTCCCGGAGCAGTGTCTCGGGCGCGCTTGGGATGGCGAGAATCAGCGTGTCGGCGTTGTACTGGGAAAAGATGGTGGGGAACGAGCTACGACCACCGACCACTCGTAGACCCTGCACGCGGTGACGTAGCTGCGATGGAGAGTCATCGAGAACGGCTACCGGGATATAGATGCTCTCGGGGTCGGCCATCATGGCCCGAATGATGTGCTCACCGGCCTCACCAGCACCGAACACGATGACACGACGCTGGGCGTCCTTCGGACGAAGTCGCTCGGCGCGCCAGGCCCGGTAGGTACCGCGCCAGATGCTTCCGAGCAGGATCGCCATCGGCATGGTGACGAGACCGAGTTTCCAGCTGGCCCGGCTGCTGATGATGTCGAGCGCGAGGTTCACACCCAGTGTGGAAAGGGCGAAGATCACGACGAGACGGGTGATCTCGAAATAGCTGCCAACCCGCTCACGGCCGAGGTAGGTGCCGAACAGCATGCTGAGCAGCACGTGAACGATGCTGCCGACCACGATGGCTGAGGCGACTGCGGCGGCCGGCGAGCCGAGCACGTACGCGCTCACACCAACGGCGACAGTCAGTGCCACGACGTCGAGGATGGCCTGCACCGCGCCGCGGTGAGGGGCGAGGAGGGCAAACACCCTGTCCTCGAACTTTTGTTGCAAATCGTCTCGCCCGACTTTGGACACGCCGCCTCCAGCTTCTCCAGCGAAGAGACCTTCTCCGCCGTGTTCCGTGCACTCAAGAACGTATTAAATGAAAGCATCGATTTGGTGGAGCATCCGTAGGACAATCGACCTTTCTTCACGAAGAACGCACAGGGCAGTGACCCAACCTAGATATCAATATGCGTTTTGGCGTTTTGGACACCACAAAGCGTGGGGTTTTGCATCAGGCGACCTGATAACTCCGAGAATTTCAGAAAGTTCGACCACAACGAGTCATGTCGTCGCGTCGCTTTCGTCTCGGCGGCCGGCATTACAATGAGTGGTAATTGTTTCTCGTGGGGCGGAGCGATGATTCCAAATACCCAGCCAGTTCTCTGGGTCCAAAGAACTATATCGGGCCCCTTTGGAACCGTTCTGGGTCGCATTACCTACAGCGAGGGCGCAGGTGGAACGACTTGACGATTCGTCAGAGGGTCGTGGCCGACTGACGAGAGCGTCACGTCCTCGCAGGTATCAGGGATACAGTTCGGAGCGCTCAGGGCAGCCCGGCCCCGTTCTGAAGGAGACGTGCATGATGCCAGCGTTCAAACCGAGATCGGCCGACCCGAAAGTCTTGGTTATGGTGCTGGCGGGCGGCGAGGGACGCCGCCTCCATCCACTTACCGCCGACCGGGCAAAGCCGGCCGTGCCGTTCGGGGGTAGCTACCGCATCATCGATTTTGTACTGTCGAACTTCGCCAACGCCGGGTATCGCAAGATCGTCGTGCTCACGCAGTACAAAAGCCACAGCCTCGACCGGCACATCAGCCAGACATGGCGCTTCTCAACACTGCTTGGCAACTACGTCACGCCGGTTCCGGCGCAGATGCGTCGTGGCCCTCGGTGGTTCTCAGGTTCGGCCGACGCCATCTACCAAAACCTCAATCTGATCAGTGACGAGAACCCTGATGTGGTGTGCGTTTTTGGTGCCGACCACATCTACCACATGGATCCGCGCCAGATGGTCGAGCAACATCTCGAAACGGGCGCAGGCGTGACCGTGGCAGCTATTCCTGTCCCCATTGAGCAGGCACCGCAGTTCGGCATCATCGAAGCCAACGCCGAAGGCAAGATCACCCGGTTTCTCGAAAAGCCGTCCGATCCACCGTCGATGCACGACGACCCGACCCGCGCGTTGGCGTCGATGGGCAACTACGTCTTCTCCACCAAGACACTCGTTGACGTCGTGACCCCAGCTGGTGAGGATCAGGCCAACACCGATGTGGGTGGCGACGTGATTCCGGCACTTACCGCGGCCGGTGTTGCCCATATGTACGACTTCTCCACCAACATCATTCCGGGGCAGGCCGATCATGAGCGCGGCTACTGGCGTGACGTAGGTTCCATCGACGCCTACTACGACGCCAACATGGACCTGCTGGCGCCGGTACCACTGTTCAGCCTGTACAACCGTGAGTGGCCGATGTACAGCCTGCAGCTCCCGCTGCCACCGGCCAAGCTCTGTTACGGCTCCGACGGTTCGGCCGCCCATGTGTCGAACTCTCTATTGGGATCGGGCACCATCGTGTCCGGCGGCATCGTGGACCGTTCGGTGATCGCGCCCGATGTGTACATCGACAGTCGAGCCCACGTGACCGATTCCATCCTCATGCCGGGCGTGCGGGTCGGGCCAGGGGCGCGGCTGCATCGTTGCATCATGGACAAGAACGTGAACGTCCCGGCGGGAATGCAGATCGGCATCGACCATCAAGGCGACCGCGATCGGTTCGATGTATCCGACGGTGGCATCGTGGTGGTCGCGAAGGAGCGATCGTTCGGCCCAAAGTGATCACGGCGCCATGAACGTTCTCTTCGTAAGCCCTGAGGTCTATCCACTGGTCAAGACCGGCGGGCTCGCCGATGTCACCGGTGCCCTTCCGCTCGCTCTGGGGTCGCTCGGTGCCGATGTCCGGGTGCTCCTGCCTGCGTACCGTGGTTTGCTTGATCACGCCGCGCTCACGAGCGGCCGCGAGCTTCTCGCCGCCATCCCCGATCTGTTCGGCGGACCGGCTGAGGTGTGGGAGGCCATCTGTCAGACCGGGCTGCGGGTACTGCTTCTTCACGCGCCCCATTTGTACGACCGTGATGGTGGGCCGTACCTGGACACCTTCGGCCGCGACTGGCCCGACAACGACATGCGCTTCGCCGCCCTGTCACTGGTTGGTGAGCAGATAGCAAACGGGCTGCTGCCAGTGTGGCGTCCCGCAATCGTGCATGTGCACGACTGGCAGGCGTCGCCGACACTTGCGTATCTCACCGTTCGCCCGGCGCCAGTCAAGACGGTGCTCACCATTCACAACCTGGCCTTCCAAGGCATCTTCGCCGGTGAGCGTCTCAGTGTGCTCGATATCCCTGAACGACTCAACAGCCTGGACGGCATGGAGTACTACGGGCACGTCAGCTTCCTCAAGGCAGGCATCCAGTTCGCCGACGCCATCACCACCGTGAGTCCCACCTACGCGCAGGAAATCCTGTCGCCCGCCGAGGGCATGGGTATGCAAGGAGTGCTTCAGGGGCGACAGGACGCGTTGTTGGGAATAGTGAACGGTGTCGATGTCCACGTGTGGGATCCCGCTACCGATGCGTTGCTCCCCCATCACTACGACGCCAACGACATGGGCGGCAAGGCGCTCAACAAGTCTTCGCTCCAACGCGAGATCGGACTCGATGAACGAAGCGATCTTCCGCTGTTCGCGGTCGTCAGTCGTCTGTCGGAGCAGAAGGGTCTCGATCTTGTACTGGCCTGCGTGCCGCAGATCATCCAAAGCGGCCAGCTGGCGGTTTTGGGCAGCGGTGATCCGGTTCTCGAAGCGGCCTACACCGCGGCGGCCGCAGCCCACCCCGGTCGCTTGGCGTTTGTCACCGGCTTCAATGAAGGTCTGGCCCATCGCATGCAGGCGGGCGCCGATGTCGTGATGGTGCCGTCCCGATTCGAGCCGTGCGGACTCACCCAGTTGTGCGGCCTTCGCTATGGCACGCTGCCGTTTGTGTCGCGCGTGGGCGGTCTGGCCGACACGGTCATTGACGCCAACGAGGCCGCGCTCACCGACGGTGTCGCGACTGGTTTCTTGTTCGCCCCCGTTACAGCCGAAGCCTTCGAGCGAGCGCTGCAACGGGTGTTGTCGCTGTGGAACGACCCGATTAGCTGGGCCCGCACGCGGCACCGGGCGATGGGCCGCGATGTGAGCTGGGACTTACCGGCCCGGCGGTACCTTGCCCTGTACGAGTCGCTCGTCCCGACATCGGTCGTTCGCCGCGTGTCCACCACGCCATTTGCCGGCCAGCGTCCCGGCACGTCCGGCCTTCGCAAGAAGGTGACGGTCTTCCAGCAGCCGCATTACCTTGAGAATTTCGTCGCCTCCATCTTTTCCTCCTTGGAAGACTTCGAAGGTCAGACGCTGGTGATCGGTGGCGACGGGCGTTTCCACAACGATGTTGCCACGCAGACCATCATCAAGATGGCCGCGGCCGCCGGGTTCGGTCGAGTGCTCGTCGGTCGCCACGGTTTGCTGTCCACTCCTGCAGTGTCGGCCGTCATCCGTAAGCACCGTGCGTTCGGCGGCATCATCCTGTCAGCGAGCCACAATGAAGGTGGCCCACACGGTGACTTCGGTATCAAGTACAACACGGGCAGTGGTGGACCAGCCCTCGAAGCGCTCACCGAAGCCATCTACGCAGCGAGCGAGACCATCACGTCGTACTCCTTTGCTGAGGCGGCCGACGTCGACCTTGCGGCCGTCGGAGTGTCGACCGTCGGAGCCATGCGTGTCGAGGTAATCGACCCCGTAGCCGACTGGGCCGATCTGGTGGAGACGCTGTTTGATTTTGACGCCATTGGTGCGCTGTTCGCATCGGGCTTCCGACTGCACATGGATTCGATGAACGCAGTCACGGGTCCCTACGCCGTGGCCGTACTCGAGCGTCGCCTGGGTGCTCCCGTTGGCACCGTGGTGAACGGCGACCCGTTGCCCGATTTCGGCGGCCACCACCCCGATCCCAACCCGGTACACGCTCACTCGGTGATCGAAGCGCTGGCGGCCAAGGATGCGCCCGACATGGGCGCCGCCTGCGACGGTGACGGTGATCGCAACATGATCGTCGGCCGCAACCTTTTCGTCAGTCCTTCCGACAGCCTGGCCGTACTGGTGGCCAACGCCCATCTCGTGCGCGGCTACGCAGGCGGTCTGTCAGGCGTGGCTCGCTCGATGCCCACCAGTGGCGCGGTAGATCGGGTCGCCAAAGCAATGGGGCTCGACTGTTTCGAGACACCAACCGGGTGGAAGTTCTTCGGCAACCTGCTCGATGCCAACCGCATCACCATCTGCGGTGAAGAGAGCGCCGGCACCGGCTCCAACCACGTTCGGGAGAAGGACGGATTGTGGGCCGTGTTGTTCTGGCTGAACATCGTTGCGGCGCGCGGCATCGGCGTGACCGAGATCGTCCGCGATCACTGGGCCACCTATGGCCGCACCTACTACTCGCGTCATGACTACGAGGCTCTGCCGGTGGCAGACGCCGACAAGGTCTGGGCCGGACTGCGCTCCTCCGTCGGAACACTTGCCGGTCGCACCTTCGCTGGCCTGAAAGTGAAGAGCGCTGATGAGTTCACCTACACCGACCCGGTCGACGGTGCCGTCAGTGCCCAACAGGGGTTCCGGGTCAACTTCGCCAAGGACGCCCGGATCGTGTTTCGCCTCTCCGGTACCGGTACCGAAGGAGCAACACTTCGCGTCTACTTCGAGTCTTTCGAACCCGACCTGGCCAAGCATGATCTCGACCCACAAGTGGCGCTGTCGAAACTTATAGTCGCCGCCGACAAGATCGCCCGGATCACGGCGCTCACGGGACGCAAGACACCGTCGGTCGTCTCCTAAGCGCCGGCTAGTCTGATCAGCGCGTTCATGGCTCCCGCCGCCACAGCGCTGCCGCCTTTTCGGCCAATGTTGCTGACGGCCAAATGAGCGACGGTGCTCTGACGTAACGCCTCTTTCGATTCGGCTGCACCCACGAAGCCAACAGGCAGGCCTATCACCATCGCCGGTCGAACGGTGCCGGCAACGACTTGGGCGAGTAGCTCGAAGAGCGCCGTCGGTGCGTTGCCAACCACGAAGATAGCGCCGTCCGGGTGCTGCTCGATACCCCGCCGCATGGCGAGCGCCGATCGAGTCAGGGAGGGGTCGGGTGGCGGCTTGTCTACCGCGTCCAGGAAGCAGTGCGACGGCTGGGTGGTGATGCCCATTTTCACCATGTTCGCGTCAACCACAATCGGCGCGCCGGAGCGAAGGGCCGCGACACCGGCGGCGGCAGCGTCGGCCCCGATCACCGTCATGTCGGCGTAATCGAGATCTGCGCTGGAGTGGATGATGCGTTCTAGGACGGCTCGATCCAGGTCATTCCACCGAGACAGATCGACCTCGGCACGCATACGCCGGTAGCTCTCCTCTTCGATGGGATGAATGGTCATGACGAGACCTCGTGAATGGCGTCCACCGGACATATTTCCACGCACGCCAAGCAGGTCGTGCAGCGCTGGTCGATCACGAGCGGTCGACCCGGCGCAGGCAGCAGCGCCCGCTCGGGGCAGGTGACGATGCACATGCCGCATGCCGTGCACGACGCGTTGATGGTTACCGTGTTCATGGTTGATAGCCGCGTGGCGTGACCATAAGGCCGTTGATATCCGTTGTGGACGACGCGCCGATGACGACACAGGTGAGCATGTCGACCAGATTCGGATCAGCCTTGGCCAGTGTGGTGCGAACCACCCGTTCGGTGGGTCGTCCGACGTCGGTGACCAGCCCGACCGGCGTATCGGCTGGGCGGTGTGCACGGAGGATTTCAAAGGCGCGCTCAAGCTGCCAGGTTCGTTTCAGAGATCGTGGGTTGTAGAGCGTGACCACGAGGTCGGCCTCGGCCACGGCCTGCAGGCGTTTCTCGATGACGGTCCATGGGGTCATGAGATCGCTGAGACTGATGGCAGCGTGGTCGTGTCCGAGCGGCGCTCCCAACACTGCTGCTGCGGCGAGCGCGGCAGTCACACCAGGAACAACATCGATGGGCGGATTGCCGTATTCGGGCGCCAGTTCGAGCACGAGTGAGGCCATCGCGAAGACACCCGAATCCCCGGAACAGACGAGGGCGACCTGATCGCCGGCTGCGGCGCGTTGGAGGGCGAGACGACAGCGGTCAGCCTCGGCGCCGATGGGGCTGCGAATGACTTCGTGGTGCGGTGTGATGAGGTCTTCACACTGATCGACGTACAGGTTGAACCCAATCAGGACCCAGGCGTTGCGGACCGCCATGGAGGCGGCAGGCGTGCGATGCAACGGCAGCCCGGGCCCAAGACCGATGACCGACAGGTGACCCTGCGGTTGGGCTCGGCGGGCGATCGCAACCGTCGCCATGGCCGACTTCATCTTGGTCACGACCAGCGTTGCGCCCGGGCCGGCAGCGAGCAGGGCGGCGGCCTCTGACACGCTTGGCGTGCCGACTTCGGCATCCACCACGGCGCTCGGGTTCGGCACATCGATGGTGGACAGCTGCTCGGCTGCGAACGTGACCATAGGGAGGCCGAGGGCGACGATGCCCGCCTCATGGGCCTTGAGGTCGATAGTGGCCACCAAGGCGACGGCTCGACGGTCGAGGCCCTCTGCCGCCAGAGCCGCATCAAGGAGGGCGCTTACCTCCTCGGCGGAGACCGCGGCCGCCGAGCCGATTCCGGCTACCAGGCTGGGCGGCGAAAGCACGACCGCGTTGTCCTGCACCGGCAGAAGGCGATCAGTCACCACGACCGTCGCAGTTGCTGGACCGGTTCCGGTCGGCTTCCACGACAGCGGCCAGTCGAGATCCTTGCGGACATTGATGGACTCGCCGTCGAGGAGGCGTCGCGTCACGCCGGCAATGTCGCCTGAGGCCACGAAGCCGGGCATGGTGTCGAGCGCAGCAAAACCCGAGGCGTCTGTGGCGGTAGTGATGACGGCGGTAGCCCCGAGCAGACCGGCCACCTCCTGAGCGAGAGCATTCGCTCCCCCGTCGTGGCCACCGACAACAGGTACAACCCACCGTCCGGACTCATCCACGCACACGATGGCCGGATCGTCGTGTTTGTTCTCGAGCAGCGGCGCCGCTACGCGTACGGCGATGCCAACCGAAGCAAACAGGACGAATCCGTCCACGTACGACCATTGAGCGCGCATCGTGTCGCCGAGATCACCGTGCTGCGTTGGGTACGGCAGTCGTCGTGCGAGCGCCACGCCATCATTGGTGATGGTCACGCTAAGGATGTTCACGTCGGGGTCCCCCATGCAAGAAAAACAGGATTGTCGGCCACCAGGCGAAGGCCGCCCGAGCCGGGTAGAGCGGCGGCATTGCTGACGGCGATCTGGGCGAGCTGCCCGAGTCGGGCGTGGGCCTGCGTGGCGCGATCGATCGCCGCGTACGTCGCAACCACCACGCCGCCCGGACGCAGCCGGAGCAGTGCGGCGTCGAGGACGTCAATGCCGCCTCCACCCACGAAGATTCGATCAGGATCGGGAAGCGACGCCAGCACCCCAGGGGCACTCCCGACCACCACATCGCAGGTGATGTCGAGGGCCGCAGCGTTGGTGCGCACTCGCACTGCATCGTCTTCGTTTTGCTCGATGGCGATGACGTGCAGCCCAGGCGCGAGGGCTGCAGCCTCCACGGCAATCGAGCCAGACCCGGCACCGATATCCCAGAGCACACCGGTGGACGGAAGGTCGAGGCGAGCCAGGGCCACGATGCGTACCTCGGGCTTGGTGATCATGCCTGCTCGATGATCGAACACGCTGATAGGGCGCCCCCACCTCAGCGTGGGTTGCGAATGCGGTGCGGTACGGGTGAGTACCGTGACCGACAATCCGTCGTAGGAACCCGCGGCAAGTCCAGCGAGATCGGTTCGGGTGATCTGCTCATCCGAGGTACCCAATCGTGAGCAGACGGTTACGTCGTAGCACTCGCCCGATGCCAGCAGCAGCGCCCCGACTGCCTCGGGAGGCGTAGCGGGTGCAGTCAACACCGCCGCTCGCCCGCATCGCTGAATCTCCGCTACCGCGTCTTCCAATGGCCGACCATGGGCGGAGACCACCACAACGTCATCCCAGCTCATACCGAGTCGGGCCAGGGCGATGGCCACTGATGTCGGTGCCGGGTGGACCGCCAACCGATCGGCACCGACGCGGGCCGCGAGCGTGCGCACGATGCCGAAGAATCCGGGATCGCCCGATGCCAGCATGCAGACCTGTCGGCCTTCGTCCGCGGCGGAGGCGACGCGGTCAATGAATGGCTTGAGGGTGCCGTGGAGCTCCCACCGTTCGGCTCCAGCATTTTCTACGTAAGCCAGATGCCGGCCGGACCCAACCAGCACATCAGCCTCTGCCAACAGGAGCCGGGCTGCTGCACCGAACACTTCGCCTCCATGCATCCCAACCACTGCAATGTCGTTATGCACGAGTGACAACCCGATCGCCATCAAAGTCCACCATCACTACTTCGACGTCCATGGCGCCGTCGACGTGTTCCCTGCATCGGGAAGCCGCCTGCTCGCACAAGAGCCGGAGCGGCTCGATTTCGTGGTGGGCAAGACAGGTTTCAAAGAAGTGGCGAGCGGTGGCGGTATCGGTTGCGCTTGCAACTACTTCATCGGACGCGCCTGCTCGTCGGGCCAGCTCTGCCATGAGGTCGCCGTCTACCTTCGAGCGCCGGTAGTGCGTCATCATGACTCCAGCAGCAAGTTTGGCGATTTTGCCGACCATCCCAACCCAAATCACCTTGTTGATACCGGCACCGGCGGCACGGCGCAGGGCGATACCGCTGAAGTCTCCAACCTCAACGAAGCAGACCTGATCAAGATGGGGGTACAGCCGCTGCGCTGCGTCATCACTGCGACTGCCGGTGGCCAACACAACGGTGTTGCTCCCTTGGGCGGCCGCAACGTCGACCTGCTGCACGACGCTGGCCCGGTAGCTGGCGGTGGAGAACGGTTTGACGATGCCTGTTGTACCGAGAATAGAGATGCCGCCCAAAATGCCGAGCCGAGCATTGGAGGTTTTGGCCGCCATCTGCTCGCCACCGGGCACCGAGATCGTCACGATGACCGGGCGGGTTGTTACCTCGGCCACCGCGGCGCGGATCATGCGCTGCGGTACCGGGTTTATTGCCGGTGCCCCAAGGGGTAACCCAAGGCCTGGTTTGGTGATGGTTCCCACGCCGTCACCACCCAGCAGTTGGGTGCGTTTGGTGCCCTCGGGTGCCCAGACGACGGTGGCGGTGAGGTGTGCACCATGGGTGCAGTCAGGATCGTCGCCCGCATCCTTTTCGACCGCGCACCGAAACGGCACGGCACTGTCGACGTCAACAACGGGAAAGCTCACCCTGGCCCCACCGGGTAAACCGACCTCGACCTCAACCGGTGGCGCACCGTGCGCCAACCAGATCGTGGCGGCCTTGGCGGCGGCCGACGAACACGTACCCGTGGTCCAACCTGTGCGCAGGCCGGTGGTGACGGCGGCCATCTCCTCGGGGAGATCGGGCTCGTGCGTCGAACTCACTTCACCACGTTTCGCGACGCTCGACCAACGGTGTCTCCCTTGTTCGAGCGAAGCCGATATGTGGTTGTGTACGTGGGCGAATAGAGGTGGCTGCGCGCCGCAACCGGACCATCGGCCAACACATCGCCAACGAGCACAAGAACGGTCAACGTGGCACCGAGCGCGAGAAGGTCTTCTTCAAGCTTTCCAACCGTGGTTCGAACGATTCGCTCATCGGGCCAGGACACTCGCTCAAGGATCGCAGCGGGGGTCTCGGGCGTGTAGCCGGAGGTGATGCCGAGCAGCTCTTCTTGCAGTTCCTTCGGTCGGGCCGCCGACAGAAAGATCGCTAGTGACGTGCCGTGCGGAGCGAACGCAGCCACCCCTTCGTTCGCCGGCATCGACGCGCTGGTTCGGCCGGCGAGACGGGTGAACACCACGCTTTGCGCGACCGTCGGAACAGTGAGCTCCTTACGCAGCGCGGCAGCAGCGGCCGCAACCGACGTCACGCCCGGCACGATTTCGTACTCCCGGTCATTCTCGATGCACCAGTCGATCTGCTCGCCAATGGCGCCGTACACGCTGGGGTCACCCGAGTGAAGCCGCACGATTGCGGCATCGGGATGGGCGGCGTAGACAGCCGTGACATCTTCCAGTGTCATCGTCTTTGAGTCATGCGCTTCGACCCCGTCACGGCAGTGATCAAGCAGCGCTTCTGGCACCAGTGACGACGCCCAAATGACCACGTCGGCGGCGGCCAGCTTTTGGGCCCCGCGCATGGTGATGAGGTCTGCAGCGCCTGGGCCAGCGCCGACGAAAGAGATCATGAGGTGGCCTTCACAGTAGGAAGCAAACGCTTCGGCGGAACGATGACAGTAGCGAGGTAGCTGGCCGGACGGTCGGCTACGTCGGCAACGGCAGCCAAACGTTCGCCGGGGAGGCCCAGCAGTTCGCCCACGACGGCGCCCTCGAGACGGCCGAGCGCCCGCAACTTCTCGGCAACCTCCGGAAGGTGACGACCCCCCTTGTAGAGCACAACCGCCTGATCAGCGTCGGCCAGCGCCTCATCAAGATGTCGGGCGTCGTCCAGCAACGTCACCAGCGACAGCCTCTCGCTGCCGTCGACCACCACGGTGCCGGATCTGGAAGCCAGTTCCTGAAAGGCCATGATGCCGGCAACCGTGTCGATAGGGACGGTTGGTCTGGCAGCGGCGACGCGCTCGGCTACCGACGAAAAAGTTGAGTAGATGTTTGGGTCGCCAAGCGTGATGAACGCAACGTGCTCGCCACGATCGAGTACCTCCAGAATGCGCTCGGCCGCGTCGCGGATAGCGGCATCTCGCGACGGTGAGTCCACCTGCATCACAAACACCAGCCGCTCGACTTTGGCTTGTGGCACCGCCTCGCGCACGATGGTCTCGGCTCGACCGATGGCATCAAGTGCTGTGGTTGGTGCGAAGACGCGATCGGCTGCGGCCAAGACCGTACAGGCGCGCTGGGTCAACAGGTCTGCGGCACCCGGACCGACACCAATACCGGTGAATCGAGGTCCGGCTCTCGGGGGTGCGACGGCTCTTTTCGGTGTCGCCTCCTGCTCGCTGCCGGTAACCAGGCGCTCAAGAGCCATGCGGATGAGGTCAGCCTCAGACCGGCCCCATCGTTGGGAGAGGCCGGCCAGCGCGGTTTTCAGCTCGTCCGGCAGGTACACCGAGGTCTTCAGCACCCACGTAGGGTACGCATAGGGCATCCCCCAAACCAAGCCACCCGGAAAGGGGTTCACCGCAACGCGGCACGGACGAAGGATTCGGCGAGGTCGGGGCGGGTGGCGAGGTGGACGTGCAGATAGGTGGCCAGCATGGTCGAGGTGGCGAAGCCATCGGTGCGGTTGACGAAGCGGCTTTCGACCTGGAGGGCGTCACCAGACGGCGCGACGGTTGAGTAGTGGAACTCGTGGCCCCGGAACTCGGTTCCGGTGGGGCCCAGCGGTGTGTCGGTGAGCGTGCGGGCGGCGCGGTAGCCGAGGTGTAAGCGCTTGGTCATGGTGCCCTCGGCCTCAAAGACGCCAGCCAGTTTGTGGTCATCGAGGGAGCGGCACAGCCAAAGGAGCCCACCACATTCGGCCCACACCACGAGGCCGTCGGTGACATGTCGTCGAAGGTCTTCGAGCAGGGTGACATTCTCGCTGAGTTCGGCCGCGAAGACTTCGGGGAAACCGCCACCTGCTACCAGTCCCGTGACGCCTTCAGGCAAGGGGTCACGGCGCGGGTCGAACGGAATCAGTTCCGCGCCGGCAGCGGCGAGCATCTCGAGGTTGTCGGGATAACAGAAGCTGAACGCTGGGCCGCTCGCTACGGCTATCCGCGGTGTACCGACGTGCTGAGGTTCGGCAAGTGGATCAGTCACCATCGATGGCGCCGAACGAGCGAGTCGATCGAGGGCGTCCAGCTCGCAACAGCCTTCGATCAACGTCGCGAGCCTGTCGAGCGATTCGGCAACGCGTTGCGGATGTTCCACCACCGGCACGAGACCGAGGTGACGATCACGCCAGACCAGACTGTCGTCACGCCGAAGCACGCCAAGGATAGGCATAGCGATAGCCGCGAGCGCCTCGCGCAGCATTACCTCATGGTTGTCGCTGCCGACCTGGTTGAGGACCACACCGGCTACGCGAACGGTTGGATCAAACGAGTGATAGCCCGAGACCAACGCGGCGACCGATTGCGACATCGATCGGGCATCAACGACCAGCACAACGGGTGCATCCAACAACCGTGCCACGTCGGCGGTGGACGCCGTTCCCCCGTCGGCTGCACCATCGAAGAGGCCCATCACACCCTCGACAATCAACAACTCGCAACCCTGGGCCGCCCGAGAGGCCAGCGGAGAGATCGCAGACGCGCCGCACATCCAGGCGTCAAGGTTGCGGCCAGGTCGACGGGTGGCCGCTGAGTGATAGCCGGGGTCGATGAAGTCCGGCCCAACTTTGGCCGATGCGACCCGAACGCCGCGGCGACGAAACGCGGCCATTAGACCGGTGGCGACGGTGGTCTTGCCAACGCCCGAGGACGTCCCCGCAATGACGACACGAGGGCCGAGCACCTAGTACTCGATGCCTTTGCGGGCCTTGATGCCTTCGTCGATGGCGTGCTTGATCTTCACCATCTCCGTGACGGTATTTGCAATCGCGATCACTTCCGGTGGCGCGTCGCGACCGGTGACGACGACGTTGGTCTTCTCAGCCCGATTGGTAATAGCCGCTACGACGTCCTCTACCGGAACCCAGCCGTACTTCACGGCGTAGGTGACCTCATCAAGAATGACCATGTCGTAGTCACCCGATGCGAGCTTCTCTTTTGCGACCTCCCAGGCGTGCCGCCCCTTGGCGACCGTTTCGTCCATGTCGGTGGACTCCCAGGTGAAGCTGTCACCCATCGTGTGCCACTCGATGCCGAGGTGATCGGCCAGCTTGCGTTCGCCGGTCTTCCACTTCTCGCTCTTGATGAACTGCACCACCACAACGGTCCAGCCTCTCGCCCACGAACGGCCCATCACGCCGAATGCGGCAGAGGACTTCCCCTTGCCTTTACCGGTGTTTACCAGGACGATGGAGCCAGCGCGTGCCATACCCCAACCGTACCTATGCGGAGGCAAGAAGAGGGAATGCCGCGTGATAGCTTAGGTTGGTTCGGCATCAGCCGGGCACGACGCATCGAGCGAAGTCCGGTGAGATTCCGGCGCTGTCCCGCAACGGTAAAGGCTTCGGCCAAGCCCGGTCGCCTCGATCCGACGTTTGTTCGACACGCCTCGATGGACAGGTGATCGGCTCCGGCCCCTCCCCTGCCCCGCAAGGCACCGTGAGGAAAGGGCCAGGACCAGTGCATATCTCCGAAGGTTTCCTGCCGCCCGTTCATGCAATCGGCTGGACCGTCGCCTCCGCACCCTTCGTCGTACAAGGCTTCCGGGCGGTCAAAAAGCACCTTGACGAACGGCCAGAAGACAAGGTCACGGTCGCCTCCGCTGGAGCGTTTGCGTTTGTGCTTTCGGCCATGAAGATCCCCTCCGTCACGGGTTCCTCATCGCACCCGACGGGCGTGGGCCTCGGCACCGTCTTGTTCAAGCCGAAGGTCATGACAGCGCTCGGCTCGATCGTGCTGCTCTTTCAAGCGCTTCTGCTCGCGCATGGCGGCCTCACCACGCTCGGCGCCAACATCTTCTCCATGGCAATTGTCGGGCCGTGGGCATCGTGGTTCGTCTTTCGGACGCTGTCTCGAACGGGACTCGCGCTGTCGGTTGCAGGTGGCATCGCCTGCGGACTCGGAGCGCTGAGCACCTATTGCGTCACGGCCGTGCAGTTGGCGGCCGCTCACCCCGACGTGACCAGCGGGTTCCTCGGCTCACTCGTCAAGTTCCTCGGCATCTTCGCCATCACGCAAATACCGCTGGCCATCATCGAGGGCGTCGTGAGTGGCTACGTCCTACGATGGTTGTCATCCCGTTCCACCATCGACGTCAGTTCGCTCACCGGAGCGCGCCCCGAGAAAGCCGTGCGCACCCGATCAAGCTGGATCTTGCTTGCTGGCCTGGTGCTGATGATCGCGGCACCTCTCGCCGCCCATAGCGGGTCGCTGTTTACCGGAAGCGACAATCGCGGAACGGCAGCGATCAGCAAGGTTGATCCGGGATACAAGCAGTGGTTCAGCAGCATCTGGACGCCGAGCGGTTCGGTTGAGTCGTTCCTGTTCGCGATGCAGGCCGCGCTCGGTGCCGGACTGGTGGGCTACGTCGTTGGTTCGCGTCGTCAAGCCAAACGCGATTCGGTACCGACCTGATGGCACAACTCTCCCGCATCGACACGTTGGCCCACACCAACGCCTGGGCGCATCGCCACCTTGTCGATAAGGCCCTGCTGGCCGGTGGACTATTGGTCGCCACCATCGCGCTGCCGGCCCTCCCTGCAGCACCGCTCACCTTCGCTGTAGCTGTTACCGCGGCCATTTTCGGTGCGCGCGTTTCGCCGTCCGACTTCTTCGCCATCGTCCGCCTACCGATGAGCTTTGTGATGTTCGGCGCGCTGGCCACGGCCACTTCGCTTCATCTCTCGCCAGCGGTGTCGTTGAGCTTTGGCGGATGGCCACGAGCGTTGCCACTGCTGGCCCGCGGCCTCGCTGGCGCCGCCGTACTCGGATTGTTCGCCATTCTGGTGCCCGTGCCCGAGCTCTTGGCCCGGCTTCGCCGCGTGGGGGTGCCCGCCGTCGTGTGCGAGCTTGCCTTGTTGATGTACCGCATCATCGCCGTCACGCTCGGCCAGATGCGGTCGTCTCGCCTTTCCCAAGTGCAACGACACGGCTACGACGGTTTCCGAAACTCGGCCCGTTCTGCATCGTTGCTCATGGCCGGGACCGCATCTCGAACGATGCATCGCGCCGAACGTCTCACCGCCGGACTGGCGGCACGAGGCTTCGAAGGCGACCTACCCATGCTGGCCAACGGCAGCGTTCGTTCAACCTCGTTCGAGCTGGTGTCGCTCGCAGCACTCGTTGCTATTGCAACTATCTCGGTAGGGACACGGATACTTTCATGAGCCACCTCGCGGTCACCGCCACCGAGCTTCGCTATCGCTACCTGAAGAACGGCCCGCTCGCGCTCGACGGGTGTTCGCTTACCATCGAACCCGGAAGTCGGGTAGCCCTGCTCGGAGCCAACGGTTCTGGAAAGTCCACGCTGCTGCTGCATCTCAATGGCAGCCTTCGCCCAGAGTCCGGCACGGTGTCACTCAGCGCCGAGCCGCAGGCATACAACCGATCAGCGCTTCGAGCGTGGCGTCGCGAGGTTGGCCTTGTGCTGCAGGATCCCGACGACATGCTGATGGCCGGAACAGTGCTGCAGGAGGTGGGCTTCGGCCCGCTCAACCTCGGCCTGTCGCAAGACGAAGCCCGAGCCAAGGTTGAGGCGACCCTGCACGAGCTCGGGCTCGCTCATTTGGCCGAGCGACCGACGCATCTTCTCTCCGGCGGCGAGAAGCATCGCGTGGCCATTGCCGCCATCGCCGTCATGTCGCCATGTGTGCTCATGCTTGATGAGCCAACCGCCGGACTTGATCCGGCGGGTGTGTCCGAGGTGCTCGACCTGCTTGATCGGCTCCACGTGTCCGGTACGTCCATCGTGCTGTCCACCCACGACATCGACCTTGCCGCGGCCTGGGCTTCTTCAATCGCCGTGTTACATGAAGGCAAGGTGCTGGCGTCGGGCGAACCGGCGTTGCTTTCCGACCCGGAGTTGATCGCCACCGCTCGTCTTCGTCGGCCATCGGTAGCCGTGGTGTGGGAGGCCATGCCGATGGCAGCTCGCCCCACACAGTGTCCGCGTTCGGTAGAGGAACTCGCTGCGTGGATGCGTACCCAATCGTCGGACGTACCCAGGTGACGCTGATTGGTGGATTGATGGTCTGCGGCACCACCAGTGACGCGGGCAAGAGCCAACTCGTGGCTGGGCTGTGCCGAGTGCTCTCACGCAAAGGGGTTCGGGTTGCGCCGTTCAAGGCGCAGAACATGGCGTTGAACTCGGCCATCACGCCGTCTGGGCACGAGATCGGTCGGGCCCAGGTGATGCAGGCTGCGGCTGCGGGAATCGAGCCGGAGGTGACGATGAACCCGGTCTCTGCTGAAGCCCACCGGCGAACGCACCAGCCAGGTCGTCGTGCTGGGCCGAGCCGTTGGCGAGATGTCCGCCGCGGCGTATCACGACTACAAGCCGCAACTGCTGGTCACCGTGCTCGATGCGCTTTCCGACCTTCGCAGTCGCTTCGATGTGGTGTTGCTTGAGGGTGCCGGAAGCCCAGCCGAAATCAATCTGTTGGCCCACGACATTGTGAATCTCCGCATCGCCCATGAGGCGGGCATGCCGGCCATTGTGGTTGGCGACATCAACCTCGGTGGGGTGTTCGCGGCCCTGTACGGAACGGTCGGCTTGCTGCCACCGCACTATCGCGAACTCGTGAAGGGCTTTGTGATCAACAAGCTCCGCGGTGACCCTGCCCTACTGCTCGACGGCACTGCGCAGCTCGAGGCCGCATGCGGTGTACCCACGCTTGGTGTACTCCCCTGGCTGCACGACCTCGCCCTTGACGCTGAGGATTCACTTGCACTGTCGGGTCCACGACCGCGCGACAGCAGGCAGCGCTGGCCGACACCCTCGACATCGCGGTTGTCGGGTTTCCTCGACTGTCCAATTTCACCGACGTTGATCCGCTCTGTATCGAGCCGGGCGTCAGCGTGCGTTTCGTGCACGATGCATCGGGCATTGGCCGACCCGATCTCCTCATCCTGCCCGGCACCAAGGCTACCGTTGCCGACCTTGCCTGGCTGCGCGAACGGCGTTTCCCCGAGGCTCTTGCCACGCTCGATGCACCGGTGCTTGGCATCTGCGGTGGCTATCAGATGCTCGGTGCGTCCATTGATGATCCGGTGGAATCCGCTGCAGGTCGGGTCGACGGGCTCGGACTGTTGCCAGTGACGACAGTCTTTGAGCTGCTGAAGGTCACCCGCCAAGTGCGTGGCTCGGTGGGAACCGCTGATGTGCACGGTTACCAGATTCATCACGGTCGGGTGCATCCACTGGCAGGCACGCCGTGGCTCACGTTGTCGGACGGAACGGTTGATGGTGTGGTCGACGGCCGCTTCATGGGCACTACGATGCATGGCCTCTTCGAGGCTGACGGCTTCCGCCATGCCTTCCTCCAAGACATCGCAGCACGGTCGGGTAAGACGTGGCTCTCAGCCAGTGTCTCGTACGCCGCCGCGCGCGAGAACCAGTTCGACCGATTGGCCGATGCCATCGAGCAGCATGTTGACATGGCCGCTATCGAGCGGCTGATTTCTCTCGGGGCACTTGGTTCCCGCACACCCGCCGGAGCCTTTGCATGATTCTGTTCATCACCAACGCCGACACCGAAATCCTCACCCTACGAAGCATCACCGATGGACTGCCCGAAGACTTCCCCCTCATTCGAGCAGCCCATCCCGATCGTTTCGCCGACGACACCGCGCTCAACGACGTGCGATGTGTGATTGTCCGCTTGCTGGGTGGACGAGGGGCATGGGCCAACGGCGCTGGCTTCGACACGTTGCGCACCCGCTGTATCGTGCAGTCCATTCCGCTCCTTGCGTTCGGTGGCGAATCAGAGCCCGATGCCGAACTAGCTGCGCTCTCGACGGCATCGTCAGGTCTGGTTGCCGAAGCGTTCGGGTACCTCACCGCGGGAGGCGCCTCCAATCTTGAGAACCTGCTTCGCTTCTTGGCCGACACCGTTCTGCTTGAGGGTTTCGGATTCGCACCGCCTACTACCGTCACTGACTTCGGAGTATGGGAAGGCGCCGGCCTTGGTCGTCCTGACCTCCAGCGTGATCCGTCCAGGCCACTTGTTGGCGTCATCTTCTATCGCGCGCACCTGCTCGCTGCGAATACCCAGTTCGTTGCCGACCTCTGCAACGAGTTAGCCGCGCAAGGATCCGACGCGCTTGCTGTTTACTGCTACTCGCTGCGACCCAACCGTGAAGGCCGGGTACCTGCGCTCGACCTCTGTGCTGCGCATGGCGTCGACGCGCTCGTCACCACGGTGCTGGCGATGGGTGGCGCTGTAGCCGGTGCCGGAATAACAGGTGGCGCGGGCGGGCTCGACGGTGATGCGTGGGACGTGGCCGAGTTCGCCGCGCTCGACGTGGCCGTCATCCAAGCGCCGGCCTCAAGCCTTTCATCGGCTGCGTGGGCCGACTCCGACGCGGGCATGTCACCGGTTGATGTGGCCATGGGCGTGGCGGGGTGCGAACTCGACGGCCGCATCATCGCTCCCCCGTTTGCGTTCAAAGAGTTGGTCGATGATGGCGATGTGCTCGGCGCACCCGCATACGCCTATCGCACCGTTCCTGATCGCACCGCTCGTGTTGCCGGCATCGCCCATCGGGCTGCGCTTCTCAGGCGCAAGCCGGCAGCTGGCAAGAGGGTCGTCGTCGTGTTGTCGGCCTATCCCACCAAGCGCAGCCGCCTCGGCAACGCGGTCGGGCTCGACACACCCGCGTCGGCCATCGATCTTCTCCACGCTCTCCGCGACGCGGGCCACAACGTCACGCGCATACCAACCGACGGCGATGCACTCATGGCTGAACTGGCCGACACCTTGGTCTACGACGCCGACACGTTGTCAGAGGTTGAGCTGGCCAAGTCCGTTGGTTCACTCGATGCCGCAACCTATAACCGTTGGTTCGCGACCCTGCCCCACGACGCGCAGCGGGTTGTCACCGACATCTGGGGCCCGGCACCAGGCACGGCTCGCGTGCACGATGACCAGCTCGTGTTCTCGGGCCTCGACCTCGGCGATGTGATGGTCACCATTCAGCCGCCTCGCGGCTACGGCGATGACCCGATCGCGGTGTATCACTCGCCCACGCTGCCGCCGGCCCATCACTACCTGGCCTTCTACCGATGGCTGGATGACGTGTGGGGCGCGGATGCCGTCGTGCATCTCGGCAAGCACGGCACCCTCGAATGGCTGCCCGGCAAGAGTGTTGGTCTGTCCGGATCGTGCTTTCCCGACGCGGCCATTGGCAACATGCCGTTCTTCTACCCCTTCGTGGTCAACGATCCGGGCGAGGGAACACAGGCCAAGCGTCGCGCTCATGCGGTGGTCATCGATCATCTCCAACCGCCCATGACACGGGCCGAGACCTACGAC
The DNA here is from genome assembly GCA_963791625.1 of uncultured Acidimicrobiales bacterium. GTDB lineage: Bacteria > Actinomycetota > Acidimicrobiia > Acidimicrobiales > Ilumatobacteraceae > JANMCE01. The sequence continues at coordinate 1,122,675 of CAWBTA010000006.1, read as the reverse complement.
GATCTGGCCAAGCTCGAACAGCTGCTTGATGAGCACGCGCAACTGGCTGCTCTCGATCCGAAGAAGTTGCCGGCCCAACGAGTTCGTATCTGGGAGTTGTTGGTGCAGGCCAACCTCAACCGTGATCTCGGTCTCGACCAGACCCCGACCGAGGCCGACTTCGAAGACGATGGCTTCGATGATCTCATCGGTCACGTCGACGGGTATTTGTGTGAACTGAAAGACGCACAGATCCGCGGTGGTCTGCACATCATGGGACGTGCTCCTCAGGATGTTGCTCTGATCGAAACGATCCTCGCCGCCACCCGCTTACCGCAGGGCCAGGTTCCCTCGCTCCGGGCCGTGGTTGCGACCAAGCTTGGCATCGACCTCACCGCGAATCACCGCGTCGAGGTCGATGCGGTCGAGGCCGAATGTCGCCGACTGGTGGAAGCCGCTGCCGAGCGTGGATGGGTTGCATCGAGCGATGATCCGGCGACGATTACCTGGATCTGCGACCGGCTCGTTCCGCTGCTCTCGCACACCACCGACGAGGTGCACAATCTGGTGGCCGGGATCGACGGTCGCTATGTACCGAGCGGGCCGAGCGGCGCGCTCACCCGTGGTGGCGCCCACGTCTTGCCGACCGGCCGTAACTTCTACTCGGTTGACCCGAAGGCGCTGCCCACCCAGCTGTCATGGCAGGTCGGACAGGACCTGGCCAATGCATTGCTGCAACGTCACCTCGACGAGGAGGGCACGTACCCGCGCACCGTCGGCCTTGTGCTCTGGGGCACCGCTGCTATGCGCACCCAGGGCGACGACGTGGCCGAAGTGCTGGCGCTGCTCGGCGTACGTCCCGTGTGGGAACCGGAGAGCCGTCGCGTAACCGGCGTGGAGGCGATTTCGCTTCAGGAGCTCGGTCGCCCTCGAATCGATGTGACGGTGCGTATCTCGGGATTCTTCCGCGACGCGTTCCCGAATCTCGTCGCACTCATCGACGATGCCGTCGCGCTCGTGGCAGCACTCGATGAGGACCACGAGCAGAACTTTGTGCGTGCATCAGCGAGCACCGACGCTCGCGTGTACGGTCCGGCGCCAGGTGGTTACGGCTCGGGCATCTTGTCGCTGCTTGAGGGCGGGAACTGGCGCTCCGACGATGACCTGGCCGCGGTCTACATTGCCTGGTCCGGACACTCCTACGGCCGCGTCGGCTACGGCGTACCGGCCGAAGCTGCCATGAAGCGCCGCTTCGCCGCCATCGACGTCGCCGTCAAAAACCAGGACAACCGAGAGCATGACATCTTCGACTCCGACGACTACATGCAGGATCACGGCGGCATGGTCGCCACCATCCGCGCCCTGTCCGGCAAGCAGCCCAAAGCCTGGTTCGGTGACAGCGCAGATCCGGCCAACCCCCGCGTTCGAGCACTGGCCGAGGAAGCCGCTCGCGTCGTGCGCAGCCGTGTCATCAACCCGCGCTGGATCGAGGCAATGGAACGCCACGGCTACAAGGGCGCGTTCGAAATGGCGGCCACGGTCGACTACCTGTTTGGCTACGACGCCACTGCTCAGGTAGTAGAAGATTGGATGTACGAAAAGGTCACCGAGGCCTACGTTGGCGATCCAGGCGTGCGGAAGTTCTTCGAACAGTCGAACCCATGGGCGCTGCGCTCGATTGCCGAGCGACTGCTTGAAGCCAACGAGCGCGAAATGTGGAATGCGTCAGCCGAGGCGCTGGCGACACTACGATCGGCGCTGCTTGAATCCGAAGGTTGGGAGGAGCGCCGGTGACGTTTCCGTTCTCTGCCGTGGTCGGTCAGGATGACGCCAAACTCGCGCTGCTGCTGTGCGCCATCGACCCATCTATCGGAGGTGTGTTGCTTCGCGGCCAGAAGGGTTCGGCCAAGACAACCGTCGCCCGTGCCCTGGCCGCGCTGTTGCCTGGTGAGTCTCGCTTCGTGGAGCTGCCTCTCGGCGCCACCGAAGATCGCGTCGTTGGTTCCGTCGACCTGGCTGAGATGCTGACAACCGGCGAGCAGCGGGTCCGTCCCGGCCTGCTCTCGGACGCGCACGGAGGCGTGCTCTACGTGGACGAAGTCAACCTGCTCGCCGACCATCTCGTCGACGTGCTGCTCGATGTCGCCACCAGCGGAGTGAACCGCATAGAGCGCGACGGTATCGCCCATCTGCACCCCGCACGCTTCGTATTGGTCGGCTCCATGAACCCCGAGGAAGGGGATCTTCGCCCGCAGCTCCTCGACCGCTTCGGCCTCTCGGTCACCGTCACCGCCTCCGCCGACCCGAGCGAGCGGGCCGACGCGGTGCGACGGCGACTCTCACACGACCGCGAGGGAGCCGCTTTTGAGCACCGGGTTGCCGATGACGCGCTGCGTACGCGGTTGGCCGAAACCCGTCCGGCAGTCGTACCCGACGATGTCTTGCTTGCAGCCAGCACGCTTGCGGTGGCCGTTGGAGCCGAGGGTCTGCGGGCCGACATCGTGCTGTGCCGAGCCGCCGCGGCCTTCGCCGGTTGGGAGGGTCGAGATGTTGCGACCACCCACGACCTGCGTGCCGTCGCGCATCTGGTGCTCGCCCATCGTCGTCATCGCGATCCGTTCGATGCACCGACCATGAGCGACGACGAGATCAACGACGCGCTCGACCAGACGCTCGCACCACCACCCGAGTCGGGGCCGCAGGAGGGTCCGTCGTCACCGCAGACCGAGCAGCGTCCGCCGTCCGCACCGCTCACACCGCCGTCACTCGTCACCCACGCCCATCGGTTGTCGCCGGCGTCGGGTCGGCGCTCGCCCATGGTCGGCCTGCGCGGTCGCATCACGGGCACCGAACCGGTCGGTACTTCCCTCACCGATCTCGCGACAACTGCCACCGCCGTCGCCGTCGCTACCCGGCGGGCCGAGACGGGCACACAGACTCTTCATGCCGATGACCTACGCCAGGCGCGTCGTGAGACCAAGGCTGGGAACCTTTTGATCTTCCTGGTTGACGCCTCGGGTTCGATGGGTGCCACCGACCGCATCGAAGCCGCCAAGGGCGCTGTGCTCGGTCTGCTCACCGATGCCTATCAAAGGCGCGACCGGGTTGCGCTCATCAGCATGCGGGGCGAGCGGGCCGAGGTAATACTGCAGCCGACCGCAAGCGGCGAGATCGCCCGTACCCGTCTGGTCGATCTTCCCATCGGCGGCACCACACCGCTCGCCGATGGCCTGAGCGCTGCTCTCAAGATGGCTACGGCTCCCGGTAACGACCCCGGTCGGGTTCCTCTTCTGGTCATCATCACCGACGGCCGCGCCACCCATGCCGACAACGGCCACGACCCGCTCACGGCCGCACAACACGTGGCCCGCGATATCGCCCGCCGGTCACTTGATGCCATCGTGATCGATGCCGAAACCGGTGCACCCCGGCTGGGTCTCGCGGCTGAACTGGCACGCATCATGGGCGCCATCCACCTCCATATCGACGACCTTGGTGCCACCCGCATCGAGGACGTTGTTCGTACTCACCTCGCTTCCCCTTCGTAAGGTCGTTAACCAATGTATGTTCCCCATCTTCCGTCGCTGCAGATCACGCGGCCCGGCCACTACCCCACCTTGGGCCGGGCCGACGCGACCGACGGTCTGTTGCTCGTCGGGCATGGTTCGTACTGCCATGTCAGCGGCAGTGAGATGGCCACGATCGGCCGGCACGTGAGTGCGGCCCGACCCGACCTGGCGGTAGAAGTTGGCTACCTCGAAATGAGTGACCCTCCGGCCGGTGTCGCCCTCGATCGCCTCGTCGCCCGTGGGGTGAAGCGCATCACTATTCTGCCGATGATGCTGCTGGCCGCCGGTCACTCCAAGAGTGACGTTCCCGCCGTGGTCGTGGAAGCCCGTCTGAAGTACCCCAACATGCCCATCGTGTACGGCCGTCCGTTCGGGGTCGATCACGCCCTGTGTGCCATCGCTCACGACAACATCGCGCAGGTCGGAGGCACGGGAAATCCGTTGCTAGTTATTGCTCGTGGCACGTCTGACCCTGATGCCAACGGTGAGGCCTGCCGCGCGTCTCGGTTGATGGCTGAGTTCGAAAAGGCGCCGTTCGTCATCACCGGATTCTCCGGCGTCACCGGCCCTCGCGTACCCGAGGCTCTCGACATGTGCGCCAAGCTCGGTGCCACCAAACTCACCGTGTTCTCGTGGTTCATCTGCAACGGCAAGCTGGTGCAGCGCATCCTGGCCGATGAGCGGGCTTTCGCGGCCGAGCGCGGCATCGAGATCATCGACGCGGGCTACTTCGGACCCGACCCTCGGCTGGTGCCGGTCATTCTCGAGCGCTACCGCGAGGCCAACGAGGGCAAGGTGATGATGAGCTGCGACACCTGCGCGTACCGTCTCCCGTTCCCCGGCGAAGAGGATCGGGTCGGTCAACCCATCGGTGTCGGTCATTCGCATCTTGCGCTCGAACACCGCACCGGCGGTCATTCGCACGACCACGACCATGCGCACGGGCACAGCCATTGACCACCTGGCCGCGCCCGGTTCCGCTGATCGGTGACGCCACGTCGGCGGCCGAGCGTGCTGCGGCGCCCAACGGCTGGGCGTTCCCGCCCGAGGACCGTCAGGCCTTCTACGACATCGCCCGGGCCCGCCGTGATGTGCGTCGCTACCGGCCCGATCCCATCCCGAGCGAGTTACTCAACCGGGTGTTGACCGCCGGTCACAACGCACCATCGGTCGGCCAATCCCAGCCGTGGCGTTTCATCGTGGTTACCTCACCGGCGACACGGGAGCGAGCCGCGCTCCTGGCCGATCGTGAGCGTCTTGCCCAGGCCGCCCAGCTCGAACCTGACGCGGCGCGACACCTGCTTGATCTGCAACTCGAAGGAATCCGGGAGGCCCCCGTTGGCATCGTCGTGTGCTGCGATCGCCGCACTCCCGGAGCCGGTGTACTGGGGCGGAACACGTTCGATGATGCCGACATGTGGTCATGTGCCTGCGCCATTCAAAACCTCTGGCTCGCGGCACGCGCCGAAGGGCTTGGTCTCGGGTGGGTCACGCTGTTCGAGCCAGCGGATCTGGCGGGGCTGGTCGGGCTTCCTGACGGCGTTGAGAGCCTCGGTTGGCTCTGTCTCGGCTGGCCCGATGAACGCCCGCCTGCGCCAGGGCTGGAACGCTGGGGATGGTCGAGTCGCGTGCCGCTGTCCGACGTTGTGGTGAACGAACGCTGGCCGGACGACGGACCGTCTGCACCGGTATCTCGATTACGGGCACCGGCGCCGCGCTCTGTTGTCGACGCACGAGATGGCAACGATCAGATCCTGACGCCACTCGGTTCGCTGGGCCTCCTGGACCGCGTGGTCGATCGCGTCGTGTCCCTCGGCCACGGTGACGCCACCACCGGCACGCTCGTCCTGGTTGGTGGCGATCATCCGGTCGCGGAGCTGGGCGTCAGCGCCTTTGACCGAACGGTCACCGCCGACGTATTGGCGGCGGCACGGGCCGGTGAGGCAGTCGGCGTGGTCGCGGCCAGAGCCGCCGGACTTACAACGGTCGTCATCGATGCCGGGAGCGGCTCTGGCGATCTGCTGAACACCGATGCCGTCACGCTGCAGAATGTTCATCGCCTTCTCGCAGAAGGACGCATCGCAGGAGCCGACGCCCACGGGATCGTTGCGCTTGGCGAAGTCGGCATAGGTAATACCACGGTGGCCAGCGCCCTGTGCGCCGTGCTGCTCGGCCTTCCGGCCGCGGAGGTGGTCGGCCTTGGGTCCGGCTCGGATTCAGCCATGCTGGTGCGCAAACGGAGCGTCGTCACCGGTGCCGTACAACGGGCGAGAGCCGAGCACGGCAAGGCGCTCGGGGATCCGCTCGTGCTGCTGGCCAGCCTCGGTGGACCCGAGTTCGCGTGCCTCACCGGTGTGGTTCTCGGCGCGGCTGGCGCGGGCCGACCGATCATGCTGGACGGGTTCGCCACCGGTGTCGCGGCGCTGTGCGCAGTGCTGATCGAACCTGCCGTGGCGCAGCACCTGATCGCCGGCCAGCGTAGCCGCGAACGTGGTCATGCCCTTGTCCTCAACCGTCTCGGCCTTGAGCCACTCCTCGATCTACGCCTGCGAGCGGGCGAGGGGGTTGGCGCCTGTCTGGCAACGCGGCTGCTGCTCAACGCCCTCACCATTCGATGTGAGTCGGGCCGGGTAGCGCGACAGCCATGAGCGCACTTGACCCCGGACCGCACGGTGGCGATGCCCGGCGCGTCGCCCGGCAACTCGGCCTCGACCCTGCCGACGTCATCGATCTCTCCGCCAGCTTGAACCCCTTTGCTCCCGACCCGAGCGAGATCATCGGCCGGCATCTTTCCGCGCTGCACGAGTACCCCGATGCAACAGCGGCGACCGAGACGCTCGCTGACGCGATTGCGGTTCCCCATGAGCGACTCGTTCTCACCAATGGCGGCGCCGAAGCCATCGCTCTGGTCGGCGCCCATCTCGGCAAAGGGGCTGTCGTCGAGCCGGATTTCTCGCTCTACCGCCGTCATCTCGCCACGGTCGATCCTCATGCGGGTCGGTGGAGATCGAACCCGGCCAGTCCGCTCGGCACCCTCGCCGCGCCAGAGGAATACGCGGAGGTGTGGGACGAGGCGTTCTATCCTCTTGCCACCGGCGAGTGGACTCGCGGCGACGACACCAGTTGGCGACTCGGCTCGCTCACCAAACTGTGGAGCTGCCCCGGCTTGCGCCTCGGTTACGTGATCGCGCCCGATGTCGATGGCGCCGAGGTCATTCGATCCCTTCAGCCCCGATGGAGCGTGAACGGGTTGGCCCTTGCCTCTGTGGATGACTTCCTCGCTGTTACCGACCTGCCCGGTTGGGCGATCTCGATTGCATCACTGCGCACACGGTTCACGAGCGAATTGGAGCGACTCGGCCTGCGCGTCACACCCTCGAGCGCGAACTGGGTACTTGTGCACGACGCGGCGCGTCTGCGAGCACCTCTCGCCAGGGCGGGCATTGTGATTCGTGACTGCAGCAGCTTCGGCATGTCGACGACGGTTCGCATCGCGCTGCCAAAACTTCAGGAGATCGATCGCGTACTCGGCTCAATTGCCGCAGCCCTGTGAGCGTCGCCGTCGCGCTCGGCCTTGTTGCCGATGAGTTCCTGCCCGAGCCGCCTAACCGCTTTCATCCGGTCGCATGGTTCGGCACCGCCATGCTCGGCTACGAACGGCGTTTCTACCGAGACACGCGGGCCGCAGGTGTCGCCCACGCGTTCACCGGAACTGCGCTCGGCCTGGCCGCAGGCTTCGCACTCCGCCGAGCTGTTGGCAGACCCGCGGCCACGTTCGTGGCCATCTCCGTTGCCACCGGCGGGCAGATGCTGCGCGCCGTGGCCGGACGAATCGGCACAGCCACGGACCTTGACCAGGCCCGACGATTGCTCCCGAGCCTGGTTGGTCGAGACCCGCGCGATCTCGCTGCGTCCGAGATCGCCAGAGCCGCGATCGAGTCGGTCGCGGAGAACACCGTTGATGCTGCGATCGCCAGTGCGTTCTGGGGCGTCGTCGGAGGCGCGCCCGCCGTTCTCGCTCATCGTGCCATCAACACTATGGATGCCATGGTCGGCCATCACGACAGCCGCTACGAGAACTACGGCTGGGCCTCCGCCCGCCTCGACGACATCGCTGCCTGGCTCCCGGCCCGCATCACCGCACTACTCGTCGTGCTCGTCACCCCCAGCCGATGGCGACCGATCGCCCATGCCGTTCGCGACGATGCTCCGCAGCACCCATCACCCAACTCCGGTGTCTCCGAAGCCGCATTTGCCGCAGCGCTCGACCTGACGCTTGGCGGCAGCAATCGCTACGGTGACACGATCGAGCACCGCGTCATTCTGCATTCGACCGGTCAAACGCCCGCACTCGCCGACATAGCGAAGGCCAATCGGCTCAGCCGACGTATCACCGCCCTGGCCGCCGCGCTGTCGGTTACCCTGGCCTGAGGTTGTCGTAGCTGGAGACGACACGCGAGTGTTAGCCGAGCAGCTCGGAGCGGTTGACGTTCAGCGACTTGGGCGCCATGCAGGCCGTCTCACGGCAGAAGAGATGTGGAGCGTTGACGAAGCACTCGAAACGATTCTCGGTCTGTCTTAGTCCCGATCCGACCTACCCCCTACGGCGCTATGCGGAACTCTTCGGCGTCTTGGTTGATGGCGGCTTTGATGGCGGCGAGGGATTCATCTCGGATGCGCATCTTTGATGCTGCGTGGGCGCGCATGTTGAGCGTGGCGAGCTGAGTTGCCACTTCAATGGCCGAAGACTCAACGTCCTCGGCGGGAACGACGGCGTCGAGGATGCCTGCAACCACGGCCTGCTCCGGCGTGTAGGCCTGTGAAAGCAAGATAGCCCGGCTGTATTCAGCGGGGGTCAGTCGTTGCTTGCAGATCTCAATGGCGGCATGAGGCATGGTCATGCCGAGCGCGGTTTCGGTGGCTGCGAGCTTGAACGACCCGCTGGCGCCTATGCGGTAGTCGCCGGAGAGCAACACGAACAAACCCATGGCAATGGCATGGCCGGTGCAACCAAGCACAACCGGCGTGGGGAACGACAGCAGCCGGTGCGAAAGTTCGAATCCGGAGCGCAGGAGCGCCTTGGCATCCTCTCCGCCGCCGCCCAACACCTTGAGGTCGAAGCCCCCCGAGAAGCGGCCAGGCCGACCGAGCAGCACGACCGGTCCCCCGGCTGGGTCGGCCTGATCGAGGCAAGCGTTCAGTGCGGCAAACATGGTTGGAGAAAGCGCATTGGCCTTGCCGTCATCCATCGTGATGACCGAGATCGAATCCACCATGCGCAGCGTTGCCGGAGTGTCCATGAGCACGAACGTAGCGCGCCCAAGCCCAGACGCGAAGAAGCGGCCACCGGGGACTCCCCGATGGCCGCTTCAGCGCAAACAGCTACTTCGCCAGCCAGCCGTCAACGACCTTGGCGTTGGCGTCCACCCACTGCTTGGCAGCAGCGTCAGCCTTCATCCCGTCACCGTCGATCATGGCGGCGACCGCGTTCTGCTGTTCGGTGGTGAGCGTGAACTTCTTGAGGAAGGCCAGCGCCTTGGCGTTCTTCTTCTCCAGCTTCACCGAAGCAGCCTTGAAGATCGGATCCGGGGCGTAGTCACAAGCGTACTTACCATCCTTGGCATCAGCAGACGCAAGGCACTCGGGGGTGACAGCCGGCAACTTCACCTCGGTGAGTTTCACCTTCGACTGCAACCAGTGCGGCTGCCAGAACTGCAGCAGGATCGGCTTCTTGTCGGTTTCGGCCTGCTTGATGGCGGTGATAAGCGCGGCCTCGGAGCCGGCCACGGTGTACTTCAACGGCAGCTTGAGATTGGCAATGATCTGCTCATCGAACGTGACGTAGCTGGGGTCACCCATGAGGAAGCGGCCCTGGTTCCCCGTCTCGGGAGTTGCGAACTTAGCCGCGGTGGCAGCGTCCTTGAACCCCTCCCACGTGGCAACCTTCGGGTCGGCTGCGAGAGCGGCGTCGTTGACGTACCAGCCGATCTTGGCCTGTGGGCCGAGAACGCCCAGATTGACCACGGTCTTCTTTTCGTCGATGTACGTTTTCATGTCCGGGCCGTGACCGGAGGGCCACTGCTCGAGTACGGCGTCAATGTCACCCTTGTCCATGCCGACCCAGGTGGCGTTCTCGTCGAGGTCGGTAAGGGTGACCGTGGTGCCAAGCTTGGACTCAAGCACAACCTTGGCGATATTCGCGTTTACCGCAGAACCCGTCCACGGATTGACTGCGAGTGTGATGGGCGTTCCTGTCCCGGCCCCTGCCGAGGCAGTACTGGTGGTTTTGGTGCTGCTGCCGCAGGCGGCAAGCCCGGCAACCAACGCGGTTGCGATCACGATCCGTGTTGCTCTCTTCGATGACTGCTTCATTGTTACTCCCCTGTTTGTGAACGCTTGGTTTGGCGGCATCGCCTACGAAACAGTAGGAGGCTGCCCCGATGTTCGAGCGCCCCACGCCTGTGTAAGCCGATCAAGAACGATCGCGAGCAACACGATACTCACTCCCCCGGCGACGCCGCGGCCAATCTCTTTCTTGGTGAGTCCGTACACGGTTTCGAGGCCGAGGGCGCCGGCACCAATCAGGGCGGCGACGATCACCATCGAGAGCACCATGAGGATCGTTTGGTTGATGCCCAGCATGACCGACCGCAGTGCGAGCGGCAGCTGCACCTTCATCAGCTCCTGGCGAGGTGTCGCGCCGAACGATACCGCTGCCTCGCGGACCGACGCTGACACTTCTCGTAAGCCGAGGCTGGTGAGGCGGATACCCGGAGGCAGGGCGTAGATGACCGAGGCAATCACGCCCGGCACGCGACCCACCTCGAAGAGGAAGATGACCGGCACAAGATAGACGAAGGGGGGCATCACCTGAGCTGCGTCCAGCAGCGGTCGGATCGCTCGCTCGAAGCGATCGGAACGTCCTGCCAGAATCCCAATCGGTACCGCGAGCAGGATGCTGATGAACACGGCCACCAGAACCTGGCTGAGGGTGTCCATCGCAAGGTCCCAGGTGCGGAGCGCCGCTATGCCGACCATGCACGCACCGCAGAGCACACCAAGTCGCCTTCCTCCACTCCGCCAGCCGATGACTCCCATGAGGAGCACGACAAACCACCAAGCAAGATACTGAAAAGCATCTCGGAGTGGCGTTAGCAGACCCTTGACGAGAACCTCGTTCAGGCGGGTCGTGCCCCCGATGATTGGAATCCCTTTGCGCACGTGGGTGTTGGTCCATGTCACCATCGAGTTGATCGGCTTGGTGATGTTCACCTGCAAGGCTTTCGGGAAGCTGTTGACACCAGCGACTTTGGCGACGATCGCCACGAGCACAATGCCGATGAATACCGCGCCAACCTGAGCGCGACGGCTGGGTATCAGATCAGTCAGCTTCGCCATCTTTGAATGCGCTTTCGCCGTCCGTCGTTGGCCGGTAGTGATGCGGTCGAGAACGATAGCGGCGAAGACCATGACGAGTCCGGGCACAAAGGTGCGGCCGACATCATTCTTCTGGAGACCGGCGAGAACAGCCTGCCCGAGGCCTCCAGCACCGATGAGCGCAGCGATGACCAGGATGCCAAACGCCATCATGATGACCTGGTTCAAGCCAAGCAACATGGCCCTGCGAGCCATCGGAAGTTGCACCTTGCCGAGCAACTGGCGACGGGTACAGCCATAGGAGGTACCGACCTCATTCGCTACGACCGGGACCCCGCGCAGCCCGAGGCTGGTGAGACGGACTGCGGGAGCGATAGCGAAGATCACCGTGGCCACAATTGCGCCGGCATTGCCGATGCCGAAGAGCACGACGATTGGGAGGAGGTACACGTAGGCGGGCATGACCTGCGCGGTGTCGAGCACCGTACGCAAGACGCGATTCACCCTGTCGTTGAGTCCGGCCCAGATACCGAGTGGAACGCCGACGAGAAGCGAGACCCCGACCGCCACAATCATGAGCGCGAGACTGACGATGGTCTCATCCCAGAACCCCAGCACACCGCACATGGCCAGGCTGAGCACCCCGACAAGGGCTGCCTTCCACCCTCCGGTCTTGACCCCGATGAAGGCGGTGAGTGCCACGAGGCCGGGCCAGCGGAGCGCCTTTAGCAGCCAGAACACGGCGTCGTTCACGCTCCGGAGCCCGCTGGCGATCGGGTCAAAGACGCGAGTAAAGATCCAGTGCCTTTGGTTGTTGAGTACGACCCACTTGTAGATGATGTCGGTGCGGGGCTTGACGTGGGCGTCGAGCCAGGTCGGCACCTCGGCGAATCTGGTTTTGCCGCCTGTCAGCCTACCGAGCAGCACCATCCCGACGACGGCAGTGACCGGCACAGCGTACCGGCGCGCCATGGTGGACGTGATCGACGGCGTCGGAGCGAGTGCGACCGCCATCGCTACGCCGTGACCAGATCTTCGCCGGCGATGACGGTTAGCACGGCAACCCGATCGACCGAGCCAACGGTGGACCCGGCAGCGTCGACGATTCGCACGGGCAGTTCGCTTCCGGCCAGGTGGCGCACCACGTCACGGATCTTGGTACCGACGAGAACCGACGCGCCGTACGAGCCGTCGTGCGGGGCCGACATGATCGACTCGACCGGTACGACATGCGACTTGGGCACATCGCGCACGAAGTTGCGCACGTAGTCGTCGGCGGGCGCCGATACCACCTCCTGCGGCGTGCCGACCTGAACAAACTGGCCGTCGCGCATGATGGCGATTCGGTCGCCGAGGCGCAGTGCTTCGGAGAGGTCGTGGGTGATGAACACCATGGTCTTGTTCACCTCATGCTGCAGCCGCATGACTTCATCCTGCATGTCACGTCGGATGAGCGGATCGAGGGCGGAGAACGGCTCGTCGAAAAGCAGAATGTCGGGGTCGGTGGCCAGAGCCCGCGCGAGTCCGACCCGCTGCTGCATACCACCGCTCAACTGGTCGGGTTTGCGCGCGCCGAGACCCTTGAGGCCAACGAGATCAAGAATCTCTTCGGCCTTGGCCCGACGCTCGATCTTGTCGACACCACGCACCTCGAGACCGAAGGCGATGTTGTCAATCAAGCTGCGGTGCGGTAGCAGACCGAAGTGTTGAAAGACCATGCTCACCTTGGTACGGCGAACATCGAGTAGCTGCTCGGTCGACGCATTGGTCACGTCTATGCCACCGATGTTCACCGTGCCGGTCGTGGGCTCGATGAGACGCGTCAGGCAGCGAACCAGGGTGGACTTTCCGCTGCCGGACAGGCCCATGACGACGAATGTCTCACCCGGTTTCACATCCATGGAGATGTTGCGCATGGCGACCACACACCCGGTCTTGGCCTCCAGCTCGGCGCGGGGCAGGTCGGCGTCCGCAGACGCGACGATCTGCTTGGCGTGGGGTCCGTAGACCTTCCATAATCCACGAACCGATATCGCTGGATCTATCCCCATACCCTCACCCCGACTGCAGCTGTTACCAAACAATACCCCTGCCGGGACCAAGGACCCTGGCGTTCTCAACGACCGGCCGTCATCGTCATTCTTAAGGCGTCGGAAATGACGAGAAAGGGGCGCCATGACCCTGGAGTTGGCGGCGTTTGGTCGGGATGTTCTGCTCCTGGATGGTCGCGCCATAACGGTTCGACCGCAGACCGAAAACGCCGATCCGTCCGAGCGCATGGAGCTCGTGGCCGAACATCGACAAGTCGCAGTCGCTCGCGCCCACTATGCGCGCGATGAAAACGGCGACGCCGAGGTTCGCTTCGATGTCGAGGCCGCATTCCAGCACCTCGGCATTGGAACGCTGCTTCTCGAAGACCTTGCCGTTATCGCACTGGCGGCTGGATTCAGCCGATTGACGGCGGTTATGGAACCTGACAACGAGGCGATGCGAACGGTTTTCGAGTCTGTGGGCCTCACGACGCGCTTCTGGTCCGAGGGCAGCCAGGTGCGTGCAGAGCTCGAACTCACGGCTGAATCGCTCCTGGAGGAACGGGCGCACTCACGGGAGTGGGGCGCGACAAGTTCATCTCTCGACCCGTTGCTGCACGCCGAAGTCGTGGCTGTCATCGGGGCCAGCAGCTCGGGTTCGGGCGCCGGATTCGAACTGTTGAAGAACATAGGGGCCTCGTTCACCGGCGTGCTGCATCCGGTTCATCCGACCGCCTCGGCGATTGCGGGAATTCCGGCTGTGCCCTCGATCGCAGCCGTCCCGGGAAAGGTGGATGTGGCGATCATTGCGGTCCCAGCCGGTGCGGTAGTCGACGTGGCCGAAGAATGCGGGAAGGCAGGCGTGCGGGTGCTGGTCGTGGTGACGGCCGGGTTTGCCGAGAGTGGACCCGAAGGAGTCGAGCGACAGCGACAACTCGTCGCAGTCATCCGCCGTTACGGTATGCGCATGATCGGCCCGAACGGCCTCGGTGCGATCGCGACCGGAGTCGGACTGAACGCCACTTTCGCGGCAGTACACCCTCGCCCCGGAGCCGTGGCGTTCGCTTCACAATCCGGCGGCCTCGGCCTCGCGCTGCTGAACGAAGTGGCTCGGCAGGGGCTTGGTATCTCATCGTTCGTCTCGTTGGGAAACAAGGCCGACGTAAGCGGCAACGACCTGCTCTGCGCGTGGGGTGATGACCCGGCTACGCGGGTGATCCTGCTCTACCTCGAATCGATCGGACGACCCGACCGGTTCGCCCGCATCGCCCGCACGGTGGCGCGCATCAAGCCAGTTGTCGTGTTGAAAGGTGGCCGTAGCGCCGCTGGAGCGCGAGGCGCACAGTCCCATACCGCCGCCATCGCGGCTCCCGCCGCGTCGGCAGACGCACTGTTCGAGCACGCGGGGATCACCCGGGCCGAGAACCTCGAAGAGCTTTTGGATTTGGCGGCGTTCTTTGAACTGCAGAGCCTCCCGCACGGTCGCCGGGTCGCGCTGGTCGGTAACGCAGGAGGGCTGCTCATCCTGGCTGCCGACGCCTGCGAAGCGAATGGCTTGTCGAGCCCAGAGCTGTCCCCCGGCCTGCGCGAGGCCATTGCCGGCAGGGTACCTACGGCGGCATCCACTGCGAATCCGGTGGATCTTCTCGCTACGGTCACTCCCGACGAACTGGCCGAGGTCGTGGACATGATCGCAATGTCAGGCGAGGTCGACGCAGTGGCGGTGGTTGTAACACCGCTGAAGGCCGGAGCAGCGGAACCCCTTCGCCTCGCGCTGAACCGAACGGTGCGACCCGTTCCTACGACGCTCACGCTGATTCCATCGGAGTCCACCGCGGACGCGCTGCACCTGCCCGAGTATCCGTATCCGGAGCGGGCCGTTCGGGTTCTCTCCCGCGCCGCTGACCGGTACGAATGGCTGCAGAACAACGAGGACTCTCTGCCGACCCTCGATGTGAACTGGGTGGAAGTCCGCCGCTTCGTCAGCCAACTGGCACAACAACGTGAGGGCTGGCTGGAACCTGGCGACACGTTCGAACTTCTCGGCATGATCGGGGTGCCGATCCCCGCCTACAGAGTCGCGCTCACGGCCGACGACGTGGCCCGTGCAGCGACCTCGATCGGCTTTCCGGTCGTCCTAAAGGTCGTGGGAGAATCGGTTTTGCACAAGAGTGACGAAGGTGGCGTGGCCATCGACGTCGAAAGCGCCGATGAAGCCCGGATAATCGCAGCAGGGATGGTCAAGCACTTCGGTACGCGGCTGGCGTCGATCCTCGTGCAGAAGCAGGCGGCTCCCGGGGTCGAACTTCTGGTGGGCGGACTCAATGTGCCGCCCAGCGTGCCGATCGTGGTGGTGGGCGCAGGAGGAATTGACGCGGAGATTGTTCAGGACCGCCAGATCTGCGTGGCACCCATCACACAACGACGGGCGCACGACATTCTCCTGTCATTGCGCCTAGCACCCAAGCTAACTGGCTACCGGTCGCACCCGCCGTTGCCGGTCGGCGACATCGTCGATGTCGTCACTCGGATCGGGCTACTGACCGCGGCCGTGCCCGAAATCGCCGAGCTCGACCTGAACCCGGTCATCGCCACACCGTCTGCGGTGCTCGCAGTCGATGCCCGCATACGAGTGGCGAAACGCGCCGATCCGCTTCAGCCCCTTCAAGCCTTGCGCCGTATGTAGCACCGGAACCCGGCCGGCTACGTCTGGTCCGAAGGTCCCGAGCAGTCCGGGACGCCTGGCTCTGTGCGGCCCCAACAGGGGTCGGGATACTTGATGTAGCCCACTTCACATCACATCACTGGAGGTACCAGCCATGAGCATCATGGAGCGAAGACCGGACACGCTGTTTCGGCGTCTTTCGGACATGTTGGACATGCCCGAACCGGTCAAGTTTTTCACCAACCCCCGCTTCGGCGACATGATTCGCGTCGAGGAGACCGTCGCCGAAGACAAACTCGTCATTCGGGCAGAACTCCCCGGTGTTGATCCTGACAACGATGTCGAGATCAGCATCGCCGACGGTGTACTCACCATCAACGCCGAGCGCAAGGAGGAAAAGTCGGAAGAGAAAGACGGCAATACGTTCTCCGAATTCCGATACGGCTCCTTCACCCGGTCGCTCACCATTCCGAGAGACGTGACCGTCGATCAGGTAACCGCGACCTTCAAAGACGGCATTCTGACCGTGACCGTGCCGATGCCGAAGGCCAAGGAACCGACGGCGACCAAGGTACCGATCGCTCGCACTTGACCGTACTTGTCGTCCACGACTTGGTCGCCCCCCAGGTCGAACTCGCATCGGCCGCGGCCCAAACTGCAGCCGATGCGATGGAGGCACTCGCGACCAGGGCCACCGGCCTCACCGATGAGGAGGTGGCCTTTCGGCGCGAGCAGTTCGGTGCCAACGCCCTTCGATCGCACGGTGCCCGACCGGGCCAGGTATTGGTGCGGCAACTCCGCAATCCTCTCCTGCTGCTTCTGCTCGCGGCTGCGCTCGTGTCGGGTGGGACGGGGAATCACGCCGACGCGTTGATCATTACCGTCATCGTCGCCCTTTCGGTCGGGCTCGGACTTTTCAACGAGTATCGATCCGAGCAGGCCGTCGAGGAGCTGCACAGCAAGATCCGTCACAACGCCACCGTTATCCGTGACGCCAGGGCAACGGTGATCGATGTCGCTGAACTCGTGCCCGGAGACATCGTGGCCCTGAAGCTCGGCGACATCGTCCCTGCCGATATGCGATTGCTGAGCGCGCACGAGCTGGAGTGTGACGAAGCAATTCTGACGGGAGAATCCCTCCCGGTGGTGAAGACATCGGAACCGGCACCAGGCGAAACCGGCTTTGCGAGCTGCGCGTTGATGGGAACGATCGTCAGCCAAGGAAGCGGCCAAGGCGTGGTCGTCCAAACCGGCGCAAAGACGGCGTTCGGCCGTATTGCCGTTGGGTTGGGAGAACGTCACGCGCAGACAAGCTTTCAGATCGGCCTGCAGCAATTCTCGTTGTTTCTGGTGAAGGTAGCGGGCGCGCTTACGGCGGCGATCTTCGTGATCAACATCGTGCTCCACAAACCAGTCCTTGACGCGCTTCTCTTCTCGTTGGCGATTGCGATCGGTCTGACTCCGCAACTGCTGCCCGCAATCGTCACGGTGAGTCTCTCCCGAGGAACGCGTCGGCTGGCCGCCAAGAAGGTGCTCGTCAAGCGGCTGGTCGCCATTGAGGACCTGGGCAACATCACGACGCTCTTCACCGATAAGACCGGCACGTTGACAGAGGGCCGCATCACGTTTGAACGCACGCTCGGTCCGGACGGTCTCGATGATGCTCGGGTGCATGTGCTCGGTCTTGTTTGCAACGAAGCAACGGTGACCGACGGTAGGGCCGTGAGTGGCAACCAGCTGGATATGGCGTTGTGGGACAGTGCGGGGGCGTTGGCACCTGACGCCTCGGCGTGGGTCCGACGAGACGCTGCGCCCTTCGATCACGAACGAAGGTTGTCTTCTGTGATCGCTATGGCTCCGGACAGTTCCCATCTCTTGGTGGCCAAGGGTGAGCCAGAGGGAATCCTCGATCGATGCCCGGACACAACGCCCGCGGCACGAGCATTCCTCAACCTGCTGTTCGACGCCGGTTCACGGGTCATTGCAGTTGCAACAAAACCGGTTGCCGCCGATGCCACCTGTTCACCGGCATTGGAATACGAACTGCACCTCGAAGGCTTCCTGGTCTTCGTCGACCGACCGAAGATCGACGCGGGGTCTTCCATTCGACGCCTGGCCGAACTTGGCGTTGTGACCAAAGTGATCACCGGTGACAGCGAGCGAGTGGCCCGCAAGGTGTGCGGAGACCTGGGTATTGACACCAGCTCGGTGCTGGTCGGATCTCGCCTCGCGCCGATGACGGACGACGAACTGATGCTCGCCATCACCACGACGTCGGTATTCGCCCGGATCGATCCCGATCAGAAGTCCCGCATCATCCGCATGGCCCGCAAGGCCGGGGAAGACGTCGCCTATCTCGGCGACGGTGTGAATGATGCCGTCGCCATGCATCACGCCGATGTGGGTATCTCGGTCGACACGGCCACCGATGTGGCCAAGGACGCGGCCGACATCTTGTTGCTCGACAAGGATCTCGGCGTGCTCGCGGATGGCATTCAGGAGGGTCGGTGCATTTTCGCCAACACCATCAAATACGTGTTGATGGCCACATCGTCCAACTTCGGCAACATGTTCTCGGCGGCGGGAGCATCGATATTTCTGTCGTTTCTCCCCATGCTGCCTTCGCAGATCCTGCTCAACAATTTGTTGTACGACGTCGGTCAGATGACCATTCCCACCGACAATGTGGATGACGAAATGCTGAGTCGGCCATCGCAGTGGGACCTGCATTTCATCCGCCGCTTCATGGGCTTCTTCGGACCGATGAGTTCGATCTTCGATTTCGCCACCTTTTTCATCCTGCTGCACTTCCTGCACGCGAAATCGCACGAATTTCGGACGGGGTGGTTTGTCGAATCGCTCGCCACCCAGACACTGGTGATTTTCGTCATCCGTACGCGCCGCGTGCCGTTCTTCCGTAGTCGTCCAAGCACTCCCCTGCTGGTGGCGATCATCACTTGCGTGGCCGTCGGTGCCCTTTTGCCGTTCACGCCGCTGGCCAAGCCATTGGGCTTCACGTCTCTGCCCGTCAGCTTCTTTCTGGTGCTCGTCGGGTTGATCGGCACCTATCTGATCTTGGCGGAGTTGGGCAAACGATGGTTCTACGCATCGCTTGACGCTCGGGCGGCACGGGTTCAACCGGTTGGTCGCCGACCGCACATCGAGCGACGCGCCCACAAGCGCGCCGCTCGCTTCACCCACGACGACGACGTCAGCCACGCCGACCAACAAAGGTGATCGTGTCAGGTAGGCGCGGCGTTCATCCGTCGTTCCGAAGGATGCCAATCTGCCGAGCGCCGGTCCGATTGGCTACGTTTACCGAAGGGCGAATTGATTACCGGTGGAGGAGAGCCCGATGGTGTTGCCACAACCGACTTCCGCACGAGCGGTAATCATCGGCGGGGGGATTGTCGGCTGCTCCACCGCGTACCACTTGGCCAAACTCGGCTGGACCGACACCGTGCTGGTGGAGAAACACAAGCTCACCTCCGGGTCGACCTTTCACGCGGCCGGACTGGTTGGTCAGCTGCGTACCAGCGCCAACATCACCCAGTTGTTGGGCTATTCCGTCGAGCTCTATCGCACCCTCGAAGCAGAAACCGGGCTGGCTACCGGCTGGAAGATGAACGGTGGGCTTCGGTTGGCCTGCAATGACGAGCGTTGGAACGAGGTGAAGCGTCAGGCCACCACCGCGAAGTCGTTCGGTCTCGAAATGCATCTGCTGTCGGCGAAAGAAGCTCAGGACATGTGGCCGCTTATGCAGGTGGATGACGTGGTCGGTGCCGCGTTCTTACCGACCGATGGCCAGGCCAACCCGTCCGATATCACCATGGCCCTGGCTCGCGGCGCACGCATGGCCGGCGCAACCATTCTTGAAGACACCGAGGTGGTCAGTATCGAGGTGACCGACGGGAAGGTACGCGCCGTCATCACCGAGCATGGTCGGATCGAGTGCGACGCGGTGGTCTGCTGTGCGGGCCAGTGGACCCGTGCCATCGCCGCGACCGTCGGTGTGAGCGTTCCGCTAGTGTCGCTGGAGCATCAGTACATCATCACCGACCAGATCGCGGGAGTGACCCGTGATCTGCCGACGCTGCGCGACCCCGATCGCCTCACCTATTACAAGGAAGAGGTCGGCGCGCTCGTGATGGGCGGCTACGAGCCCAACCCCATCGCTTGGGCCAAGAAGGGTATTCCGAAGGACTTCCAGTTCAAGCTGTTGGATTCGAACTTCGACCATTTCGAGCCCACCATGAACCTGGCCATGGGGCGGGTACCGGCGCTGCAAACAGCGGGCGTGAACGAGCTGATCAACGGACCGGAAAGCTTCACACCCGACGGAAATTTCATCCTGGGTGAGGCGCCCGAGGTCAAGAACTTCTTTGTGGGAGCGGGCTTCAACGCGTTCGGGATCGCGGCAGGAGGCGGGGCCGGCATGGCGCTCGCCGAATGGGTACACAAGGGTGTTGCACCGTATGACCTCTGGGTCGTCGATATCCGCCGCTTCGGTCAGCCGCATCGGGACACCGACTGGGTCCGCAGTCGCACCCTTGAGGCCTACAGCAAGCACTACACCATGGCATGGCCCGCCGAGGAACACCACAGCGCCCGGCCTACCCGCCGGTCACCGCTGTACTCGCGTCTTCAAGACGCTGGTGCCTGCTTCGGCGAGAAGCTCGGCTGGGAACGACCAAACTGGTTCGCCTCGGCTGAACACGGCGAGACCCCGGAAGACGTCTACACCTTTCAGCGGCCCAACTGGTTCGCAGCGGTCGGTCGAGAGCACAAGGCATGCCGCGAGCAGGCTGCCCTGTTCGATCAATCGTCGTTCGCCAAATTCGTTCTGAAAGGTGCCGACGCCGTCAAGGCGCTCAACTGGATCTGTGCCAACAACGTGGACAAGCCCGTCGGGTCGGTGATCTACACCCAAATGCTCGACGACAAGGGTGGCATCCAGTGTGACCTCACCGTGTGCCGCACGGCGTGGAATGAGTTCTACATCGTTACCGGCACCGGTTTCGCCACCCACGACTTCGACTGGATCCAGCGCAATATCCCATCGGGCATGAACGCCCAACTGGTGGATGTCACGGCGTCGTTTGCGGTGTTGTCATTGTTCGGGCCAAGCGCGCGTCGCATTCTGGCCAAGCTCACCGATACCGATCTGTCCAACGATGCGTTCCCGTTCGGCACGTTTCAAACAGTCGGAATCAGCGGGTGTCAGGTGCGGGCGCTGCGCATCACCTATGTCGGCGAGTTGGGTTGGGAACTCCATATTCCGGTCGAGTCGGCAACGCTCGTCTTCGACCTACTGCACGAGGCCGGCGCTCCATTCGGATTGACCAACGCAGGGTACCGAGCTATCGAAAGCCTCCGGTTAGAGAAGGGCTACCGAGCATGGGGATCAGACATCGGCGCTGATCACACGCCCGCCGAAGCAGGTTTGGGCTGGGCCGCGAAGACGAAGACCAACTTGGGCTTCAAGGGTCGGACTGCTCTTGAAGTCCAGCGAGCCGAAGGCGTGAAAAAGATGCTGGCGGCGTTCACGGTCGACCCTGCTGTGATTCTGTTGGGACGGGAAACGATCTATCGAAACGGAGAGCGGGTCGGTTGGCTGACCAGCGGCGGCTTCGGCTACACCCTCAGCCAGTCCATCGGATATGGCTACGTTCGCAATGCCGAAGGTGTCACTGCCGATTACGTGCTCAACGGCTCCTACGAGCTTGAGGTGGCTACCGTCCGGGTGCCCGCCAAGGTGTCGCTGAAGCCCTTGTACGATCCGTCCAACGAGAAGGTAAAGAGCTGATCATGGCACCTCCGACTCAGGCTCGGATCGTGATCATCGGCGGAGGCATTCTTGGTTGCAGCATTGCCTATCACCTCACCAAGATGGGCGAGACGGATGTGGTGCTGGTCGAGCAGCACAAGCTCACCGACGGAGCGACCTGGCACGCTGCTGGTCTCGTTGGTCAGCTCCGGTCGTCCCGGAACACCACCCGCATGCTGGAGCAGTCGGTGGAAATGTATCGAGGTCTGGAAGCCGAGACGGGCCAGGCCGTCGACTGGAACGAAGTCGGATCACTGCGGCTGGCGTGTTCTCCCGATCGGGTGCTGGAACTTAAGCGACTCACGACCATGGCCAAGAGCTTCGGTCTGCCGATGGAGATCATCTCGGCTGAACAGGCGCAAGCTCTGTTCCCGCTCATGTCCACCGACGATGTTCTGGCCGCAGCGTTCCTTCCCACCGATGGCTACATCGATCCGGCCAGCGTCACCCAGGCCATTGCCAAGGGCGCCAAGATGCGCGGTGCCACCATCGTGGAAGACACCAAGGTCACACGTATCACCGTCGAGGGCCGACGCGTCACCACGGTGCACACCGACCAGGGCGATATCGCGTGCGAGATGGTGGTCAACGCCGCCGGGATGTGGGGCCTTGAGGTCGGCCGTCTTGCCGGTGTTCGCGTGCCGGCGTTTGCGGTGGAACACCAGTACATCTTGACCGGCCCGATAGCGGAAATGGACGCCGCAGACATTCGCCGCATGCCCACCATGCGCGACCCCGATCACCTCGTCTACTACAAGCCCGATGGTCAAGGCTTGTTGGTCGGGGGCTATGAACCCGACACGCTGGCCTTCGCCCAAGACGGCATTCCTGTTCCGTTTCAGCGCAAGCTGCTCGAGCCCGACTTCGACCGTTTCGCGCAACTCGCGCTCATGGCCGTGAAACGAACCCCGTGTATCGAGCAGGCCGGGATCCGCACGGTCATCAACGGCCCGATCCCCTACTCAGCGGATGCTGACTTCGTGATGGGCCGCACGCCGGAGCTTGACAACTTCTTCGTCTCCACCGGGTTCCTCTACGGCATCGCGGCCGGCGGCGGTGCGGGCAGGATGATGGCCGAGTGGATGCTGGAGGGTCGACCGTCGCTCGATTTGTGGCCACTCGATGTGCGGCGCTTCGCGTTCCATCACACCACCAAGCACTTCATGTATCCCCGCGCCGTCGAACTGTACGGCCACCACTACAAACTCAGCGCGCCCGGCTCGGAGAAGACTTCGGTGCGTGGCATTCGCCGCAGCCCTCTCCACGAAACACTCCGTGCCCGCGGCGCCGTGTTCGGGTCGCGCGGCGGTTGGGAGCGGCCGAACTGGTTCGCACCCGCCGGTGTCGAGCCGATCGACGAGCCATCGTTCACCAAACCCAATTGGTTCGATGCCGTTGGAGAGGAATGCAAAGCCGTTCGCACAGGCGTCGCACTGGTGGACCAGACCTCGTTCGCCAAATTCGAGATCAGCGGGCCAGGGGCGCTTGCCGCCGTGCAGTGGCTCTCGGTCGCCGACATGGACAAGGCCATCAACACTGTCACCTACACGCAGTTGTGCAACGAGCAGGGCGGGATCGAGTGCGACCTCACCATGGTTCGCACTGCGCCCGACGCCTGGTATGTCGTTACCGGTGCGGCCTTCGGCGCGCATGACATGGGGTGGATCCGAGCAAACTCGCCCTCCGACGGCACCGTACAAATCCGTGACCTCACGTCGTCGCATGCCGTCATCAATCTGTGCGGACCTCTTTCCCGAGCGGTGTTGGAATCGGTGTGCGAGGACGACGTCTCCGCTCAGGCGTTCCGATATGCACAGGCCCGCGACATCACCGTCGGATCGGCCCCGGTACTGGCGCTACGAATCGGCTACACCGGTGAGCTTGGCTGGGAACTCCACATTCCCACCGAGTACGCCGGTCACGTCTATGACATGTTGCGCACGGCTGGGGCTTCATTCGGAATTGCCGATGTCGGCTATCGGGCCATCGATCGTCTGCGATTGGAGAAGGGCTACGTCTACTGGTCCACCGATGTCACGCCCGACACCACGCCGTGGGAAGCCGGGCTCGGCTGGCGGGTAAACCTCAACAAGGGTGATTTCTGTGGCCGAGCCGCACTGCTCACCCAACAAGAAGCAGGAGTCACCAAGCGACTGTCCACGTTCACCTTGGAGTCGATGGCATACCCCGTGGGCGGCGAGGCCATCATCGCCGACGACCAAGTGGTCGGGTTCACCACCAGTGCCAATTTCGGTCACTTCATCGGCAAACCCATCGCCTACGGGTACGTGCCGGTGGCGCTCACCGATCGTTCCGATTTCATCGTCGAGGTATACGGCGAACCGATTCGGGCCACCCGGCACGACGGACTGCTCTACGATCCGAGTAACAGCAGACTGCGAGGATGATGGATCTCGAAGAAGCAATCGACCGCATCTCGCCGATGATCGACGCGTCGCTTTCCTCCGCCACCCGCCTCGCTGGCCTGACCAACATCAACTACCGAGTGACAACCCCGGAAGAAGATGTCGTCATTCGAATCCCCGGGCGGGGCACATCTGACTACATTGATCGCCATGCGGAGGAGGTCGCTGCGCTGCGGACCGCCGAGGCCGGCGTCAACGTCCCCGTGCGCTTCTTCGACATCAGCGATGGGTTGATGGTCACCAAGTTCATCGACGGCTCAACCACGATGTCACCCGAGAGATTCGGCGATCTCGACGCGGTTCGCCGAGCCGCGGACGTGATGCGAAGGCTCCACCAGATCCCCAAACCCTTCGCCACCGACTTCAAAGTTGCGCCGGTCATCGCCGACTACAAAGCGTTGCTGGTCTCGAAGAGTGCCCCACTCCCCGACGGCTGGGCTTCCGTCGAGCAACAGGCTGATCGAGCTCTGTCATTGTTGTCTCAGCACCCCGTGCGACTCGTGCCGTCCCACTGCGATCCGCTCTGCGAGAACTTCCTCGACCTCGGTGACCGCATGTACCTCATCGACTACGAATATTCGGGCAACTTTGACCCGATGTGGGATCTCGGCGATTTTTCGGTGGAGGCTGGACTCGACGAGGAACACGACGACGCGTTGATGCGTGCCTACTTTGAGGGATCTGCCCCGCCCGAACAGGTCGCTCGCATGGTGATCTACAAGGCTTTGTGCGACGTGTTATGGAGCCTATGGGGCATCGTGCAACACATGAACGACAACCCGGTCGAGGACTTCTGGGCCTACGCAGTCGGCCGCTTCGAGCGCTGCTGCGCCCTCATGGACACCCCCGCCTACGCTGCTGCGGTGGCCGAATTGGAGCACCGTTGAACTACGCCGTTGAACTGGCGCTTGCGCTCGAACTGGCTGACATTGCCGACGCAGTCGCGCTGCCTTACTTCCGCAACGTGAACCTTCGCGTCGACCGCAAGACGGATCGCACCGAAGTCACCCAGGCCGACCGCGAAACCGAAGCTGCTCTTCGTGCGCATCTCTCGATGCATCGCCCGACGCACGCTGTGTTGGGCGAGGAGGACGGCCTTATCGGCGATGATCACGCTCGCTGCCGGTGGATCATCGACCCGATCGATGGTACCTCCAACTTCGTCAAGGGTGTCCCGATCTGGGCCACGCTGATTGCGTTGGAGGTCGACGGCGAGTTGGTGGTTGGTGTTGCATCTTCGCCGGCGCTCGGCCGTCGCTGGTGGGCAGCGCGCGGCCTCGGTGCCTTTGCCGACGGCAACCCGATTCACGTGTCGCCTATCGACTCGTTGCAAGAAGCCCACCTCTCACATGCCGGCGTGGCGCTGTTCGAATCGTTCGGCAGCCCCGAGCGTTGCGACGCCCTCGTCCAACTCACGAAAGAAGTTTGGCGCGAACGCGGCCTGGGTGACTTCTGGATGCACGTGCTGGTTGCCGAAGGTGCGTTCGATATCGCCGTCGAGTCCATCGTCAACACGTGGGATCTGGCTGCGCTGCTGGTCATAGTGGAAGAAGCCGGCGGCACCTTCACCGATCTGCACGGCCGTCGCCGCGCCGATGGCGGCAGCGCGCTTTCCACCAACGGGCACCTGCACGCGGCAGTGCTGGCGCGATTAGGACTGTCTGATGAGTAGGCCGCTCGACGGCATCGTGGTGGTCTCCCTCGAACAAGCGGTCGCGGTTCCGTTCGCGACTCGTCAGTTGGCCGACCTCGGTGCCCGGGTCATCAAGATCGAGCGCGAAGGCGCTGGCGACTTCGCTCGCAACTATGACGATGCCCTTGCCGACGGCTATTCCAGCTGGTTCGTGTGGCTGAACCGGGGCAAGCAGAGCATCACCCTCGACGTGAAGAACGAAGAGGACCTGCGTACCCTGCACCGCCTGATTGACCGCGCCGACGTGTTCCTCCAGAATCTCGCGCCCGGTGCCGCCGACCGATTGGGCTGCGCACCCGATGTGTTGCGCTCGCGCAATCCGAAACTCATCACGGTGTCCCTCTCCGGTTACGGTCCCGACGGTCCGTATCGAGACCGCAAGGCCTACGACCTTCTGATCCAGGCAGAGGCTGGCATGGTGAGCCTGACCGGCACGGCCGACGAACCGTCCAAGACCGGTCTGAGCGTCGCCGACATCGCCGGCGGCATGTACGCGTACAGCAACACCCTCGCGGCTCTCATTCAACGGGGCCGCACGGGCGAAGGCGCTCACATCGATGTGAGCTTGTTCGATTCGCTGCTTGAGTGGCTCGGCCATCAGACCGCCTACACCCGCGCGCTCGACAGACTTCCCCGGCGGGCCGGTGCTCGTCACGCCACGATCGTTCCGTACGGCCCCTACCCCTGCGGCGATGGTCAGGATGTCGTGGTCGTCGTGCAGAACGCCCGCGAGTGGGTCACCTTCTGTAACGCACTCGGCCTCGCCCACATGATCGATGACTCGCGCTTTTCCACCAACCCGCAACGGGTCGTCAACATTGCCGAACTTGACGCCCTCCTCATCGAACGACTCAGCGCCCTGACCGCCGATCAACTCATCGATCGATTGGAGGCCGCCGGGCTCCCCTGGGCTCGACTGAATGACATGAAGGGCGTCCTCGCCCACCCACAACTTGCGGCTCGCGACCGATGGCAATCCGTCGACACTCCCGTCGGCCCGTTCACCATGTTGCGTCCACCCCTCGACATCTCCGGAATCGATGTCGCCATGGGCGCTGTCCCATCGGTCGGCCAACACACGCAGGCGATCCTGTCGTGGCTCGACGCAGCCGAGTAGGCCTCAGCAGAACCCCGGCGTCTTGCCGGCGAGGACTTCGGCGGCCATAGCGGTGTCCATGTTGGAGCCGCACAGAATGAAGGCGACGCGCTTGCCGGCGTTTGACGCACGCTCTTTGTACATCGCTGCGAGCGCCAGTGCGCCGGCCGGCTCAGCCAGATGGTGGGTGCTGGACCACAGCAGTCGGATCGCATCGGCGGCATCATCATCGGACACGACCACCACTCGCGCCGCGCCATCACGAATGATCTTGGCTGACACGGCGTCGGGTGAACGGGTGGCGACGCCGTCAACGAAGGTGCGGACCGCGTCGGTCGTACGAACCTCGCCCGCTGCGAAACTCAATGCCTGAGCAGGGGCACCTTCCACAGCGACACCAATGATCTCGGTGTTCAACCCGAGCAGGTCGCGCGCCGTGATGAGCCCACAACAACCCGAGCCCATACCGATCGGCACATAGACCCGGTGGAGAGGTCCGGCATGTTCGAACAATTCGACTGCATAGGTAGCGACGCCTCGAACCAGATCACGGTGGAAGGGAGGAACCATCTCATAGCCCCGCCCGAGCGCAATCTCGGCTGATCGAGCGCGAGCCGCGTCGAAGTCCTCTCCACCGATCACCACCTCTGCACCGAGCGAACGCATCGCCGCGTTCTTCTCCAACGCGTTGGTCGCTGGCACGCAGATCACGACAGGAATGCCGTAGGCGCGCCCGGCGTAGCTGAGCGAGATGCCGTGGTTGCCACGAGTTGCCGAAACGATGCCGCGCACATCGGGCCGTTCTCTCTTCAGTTTGTCTGCGTAGACAAGCCCGCCGCGCACCTTGAAGGCTCCGGTCGGTGTGGCGTTCTCGTGTTTCACCCACACGTCTGTACCGATGGCCTCGTTGAGCAACGGCCATGAGTACGCCGGCGTGGCCGGAAAGAAACGCCGCACAATAGCCGTCGCCGCGTGCAGGTCGTCGAGCGTACAAATCGTCATGGTTCGAGTCTGGCTCATTGTGCTTTCAAGCGGTGGGTCATCTGGTCAGTGACGCGGACCACGAACGGCGTCGAGCACGGTGGGGTAACTCGATGGATCGACGGCGACATCGAGCAAGGTGGGGCCGCCAGCGGCGATGGCCCGCCCCAACCCGTCTCTCAATTCCCTCGTCGACGTGATCGACTCAGCGTTCATCCCGACTCCCCGAGCGACTGCGGCAAAGTCGATCGGCTGATAGCGAACGGCCTCGATGCCACCGTGATCGGTCGGATGTTGCTTTGCAGCAATCAGACTCAGCGTCGCGTCGTTGAACACCACCACGATGACTCGCAGACCAAGCCGCACGACTGTTTCCAGCTCGGCCAACACCATGCCCAGGCCACCGTCACCGGTGAAACACACGACCGCTCGATCCGGGTGTACCAATGCCGCGGCAATCGCAGCCGGAAGAGCGAAGCCCATCGTTGCGAGCCCGCTCGAAATCAGCAGCTCACCGGGCTTATCGACCTCCCAGAACGGCACGGCCAGCAACATGTGCGCACCGGCGTCGACCGTGGCGATAGTGCCCGGCGGAGCTACAGCCCGCGTGCTTCGAACGACGTCGAGCGGTGAGACCCTTTCCGTTACGGTCGGTACTGCCGCCTCAAGCTCGTCCAAGGACTGTTGACGAAACTTACGGCCAGCGTCATCGTCCCAGGTTGTGGAAAGCAGGGAAGCCACTTCCTCGAGAGAGGTCACGAGATCACCGAGACGGAACGCTTGCTGGCGATCATCAAAGTAGGGCGACGAGTCGATGCCCCATGGATTGAGCGTGATGACCGGCGCAGCGTACGGCCAGGCGGCAGGAATGAGCTCGACCGGGTCAAGGCCCACGCCGATGATGAGATCCGCGGCGTGAAGGGCGGGTGACTCGATCGTTGCGCCGGTTGCGACTCCCGCACACCACGGTGCACTGTCAGCCACGACACCGCGGGCCTTGTAGGTCGTGAGCATCGGTATGTGATGCGTCTGACCGATGTGGCAGAGCGTCGCCGCTACGCGCTCTGCCGCGGCGGTGCCTCGGTAGAGCGCTCCGACGCCGACGATGAAGACCGCTCGGCGGCTGCTAGCCAACAACGCCCCGAGATCATCCGGAGGCGGAGTGAACGACGGCGGGTACGGACCAGAAGGCGGATCTTGGAAAGCTGCTGACGGGTCGAAGTCGACGTGGACCGGACCTGGCTGGCCTCCGAGTGCTCGCTCGACGAACAACCTCGGCACGTCCGATGCATCGCTGCCGTATGTACAGGAACCGAGCGTGAGCGGAGTCATCAGGGCGCCCTGATCCAGCCGCTGGTGCGGAATGCGAAGGTAGTCCTCGTCAGCAACGCAGTCGGTCACCAAAATCATCGGTTGCCGATCAAGCAATGCCTGGGCGACACCGTTTGCCGCTGAGGTAACTCCCGGGCCGCGGGTAACCACACAGGCGCCGGGTGAGCCGGTCAGCTCGCCCACTACCCCAGCCATGATGGCTGCCGCGTTCTCGGTATGCGCCAACACGAAGCGCATACCGCACGCCTGGGCCGCACCGAGCACGTCGAGGTTCGAACCCCCTCCCGGCACGCCGAACACGACATTCGTACCGGCGTCCTTCCACGCAGCAACGAGGTCGACCGCCATCTGCCATCGGGTTCGCACAGCGGGTATGCTACGCACTCGTGATCGCAGCGATCGCGCATCGGTTCGTCACCTGGGGGTACACACCGTGTCTATCAAAGTCGCCAAGTTTCTCGACGTCTCGGCCGGGTTGCAGCCCGACCAGTTCTCCGTCGGTTCACACGATTCGATCGAGTCATTGAACGATCTCGACCCGATCTACAAGCAGCTGCTCGATGAGCCGATCGCTGTTGTGCTCGGCCTGATCGGGGGTGATGGCCGGGTCAACATGACACCAATGTGGTTCGATTACGACGGTCCAAAGGTGCTGTTGAACTTGGCGTCGCACCGCAAGAAGATCGACTGGGTGCGCAACAATCCACAACTGTCGATGCTGCTCGTCAATCCGAAGAACGCCTACCACTGGATCAGCATTAAGTCGACCGTGGTCGAGGAGATTTCCGAGGACGACCCTGAGAAAGGTCCCGGCGTCACGGCACAGCTCGACCGCATCTGGACGAAGTACACCCAGCAGCCCCCGCCCTACGGTCTGCGTGATCCGGCAATCAACGAGCGGCGTGTGTTGTTCATCGCCAACGTTGATCGGGTGGCTACCTTCGGCACGCCGTGACCCCACCGCTCCCGTGGTAACCACCGGTCGAGTCGCCGTCGTTGGCGGTTCGCTCGGTGGCCTAACGAGCGCGCTTCTGCTGCGAGATGCGGGCTTCGATGTCACTATCTATGAGCGATCCGGCGCCGAGCTCGAACAGCGCGGCGCTGGCATCGGCTTCCTACCCGATGCTTCGCGATACCTGTCCGAACGTGCTGGTGTCGATCTCGATGACATCAGCATTTCAACCGATCACATCCGCTACTTCAACCGTGATGGCTCGATCTCACTCGACATTGATCATCGCTATCGGTTGAGTTCGTGGAACACGGTGTACCGGTCATTGCTCAGATGCTTCGGACCGGATCGTTACCTTCTTGGGCGCGACGTGGTCGGCCGAACCGAGCACGCTGATTCCGTCGCTGTCCATTTCGCTGACGGGACTACGACCGACGTCGACCTCCTCGTGTGTGCCGACGGCATCACGTCCCAGTTCCGTGCCGAGCTCCTGCCGAACGCAACCCGCCAGTACGCTGGCTATGTGGCCTGGCGCGGCATGGTGCCGGAATCGCAGCTTGATCCATCGGTCGTGTTGCAGCTCGGCGATGCCCTCTCGTATTTCGTCTACGCCAACAGCCACATCCTCGTCTACCCGATTCCCGGGCTGGACGGTTCGGTTGAACCTGGCAGCCGACTGATCAACTTCGTTTGGTATCGCAACTATCTGCAGGGAGGTGACCTTGACGACCTGCTCATCGACAGTGGTGGCGCGCACCGTGACGTTTCGATTCCGCCTGGCCTGGTAAGCGCACACCATGTCGCGGAGATGCGTGCCACGGCAGCCGCACGCCTGCCGAAAGTGCTCGCCGACGCTGTGCTCGCCGTAGCACAACCGTTTCTCCAAGTCGTCTACGACGTCGAGGTTGATGCCATGGCGTTCGGTCGCACGTGTCTCATCGGTGATGCCGGGTGGGTGGCGCGGCCCCACGCGGCCGCAGGCACGGCCAAGGCGGCAGCCGATGGTTGGGCCCTTGTGGACGCTCTCTCACACGCGTGGAGTATTCCCGAGGCGCTCGTTGTGTTCGAGCGAGACCAGTTGGCGCTCGGCCGTCAATTGCTGGATCGCACCAGGCGAATCGGAACACATTCGCAGGTGACCAATACGTGGGATCCTCGCAACCCGGAGATGATCTTCGGCCTCCGAGAGCCAGGTCGATGACGAGCGAGGCTGCGGCGCGGATGGCCGACGCCGCACTGGCGTTTCTCGACACCCTCGATCAACCGCAACGATCGCAGGCGGCATGGGGATTTCCAGCCGACGACGAGCGCCGCCGCTGGTTTTACTCCCCGACCGACCACGGTGGCCTCGCGCTGTCGAGCATGAGTCCCGCCCAGCAGCGCCTCGCCATGAAATTGCTGCGCACAGGCGCTTCGAAGGCGGGTTACGTGACGGTATCGACCATCATCGGCTTGGAGAACGTGCTCGACGAGGTAGAGGGGTGGGTAGCCAGCTGGGAACGAGAGCGTGGGCGGGACCCGGGCCTCTACTACGTGCGCGTCTTCGGCGATCCAGCCGGTGAACAGCCATGGTCATGGCGGTTCGGCGGCCATCACGTCTCGATCAATCACACCATTGTCGACGGCCAGGTCGTCGCGAGCACGCCCTGCTTTCTCGGCGCCGATCCAGCATCTTCGCCGCTGCTCGGGCCTCATCTCCTTCGCCCGCTCGGGGCAGCAGAAGATCTCGGCCGCGAGCTTGTCCGTGCCCTGCGCTCCGATCAGCTCGCGCGAGCGCTGCTCTCCCCCGTCGCCCCGGTGGATCTTGTCACGGGTAATCGCTCAGTGGTGAGCGAGGGGGACGAGCCACCCCACCTCCGCGACATCTGGCGTGAACGCTTCACCGATGCACTTGCCGTGCGTGTCGACACGATGCAGGCCGATGCCGAACATCTCCTCGGACTCCACGCCGATCACATTGAAGCGCTTCGATTCACTGCCGCCCCGAAGGGCGTTTCGGCGGCAGCGCTCTCGACCGGACAGCGCGAGATCCTGCGTGCCTTGCTCGACGTGTATGTCCAGCGGGTCCCTGCCGATCTGGCCGACTTGCAAGTCGCGAAGTTCGCCGCAGAGAGCGACCTCGATCGTTTGTCCTTTGCGTGGGCCGGTGGCATGGAACCCGGCCAGCCCCACTACTACCGGGTGCAGGGTCGCCGGCTCCTCGCCGAGTACGACAACACCCAGCGCGGCACCAACCATGTCCACACCGTATGGCGTGACCTCGACAACGACTTCGGCGTCGATGATCTTGCCCGCCACTACGCCCAACACGATCATCACTAGCGTGGAGCGCCTCGCGCTGGTCATCCGGTGGCCGGGCGAGTTAGCCGCCCCTTCTCCCAAAGAGTGCAGCCATACGGTCGAGGGTCTTTTCCATGGCCTTCGCATTGCGTTTTGGGTAGCCGACAAGTTGGAGGAAGAGCGGGCTCTTTGAAGTTGACCAGTCGAAGGTTTCGGTCACGTCAGTCGTTCCCGGTTCGGTGCCGGGCCGAAGCTCGTAGCGCCACACATGACCGCCGAAGTGCTTCCAGGCGATCGTTTCGTTCTCAACGAAAGCAACGACCGTGTTTTCAATCTTGTAGGGCACGCCGAACTTCATCGACATGCCGAATCTCGCCCCGAGTGACAACCGCACAGGAGCGTCGGCACGAGCAGCGATCACCGTGCCGGAACCGTCGATCTCGCGGTGTCGGGCCGGATCGGCCAACAACGCGAAGATCGCCTCCGGCGGAGCAGCAACCGTCCGGGAGCGAGAAACTGAGCGCGGCATGAGCGAAACCTATCGGACGCATCCGCCTGCGGCCCCCTCGCCTTCTGACTTGAGCAGACTTCTGTGATTCTGATGTCGTAGAGCAACACCAAACTCACAAAGCTCATCATCACGGCGAGCAGGTTTCGGGTCCCAACGCCGCAGAACTACCGCTGGGTACCGACCTTCAAGTCCTTGAAGGGAAGGTCCTTGTCGACGCTTGGCTCGCGGGGAAGACCGAGCACGCGGTCGCCGATGATGTTGCGTTGGATCTCGTCGGTGCCGCCCGCTATGCCCTGCTGAAACGTGTTCAGCACGTAGCGCTGCAACTCTTTGGCGGGTCCGTCATCGGCAGACCAGGCGATCGAGGATGGGCCCGCTGTGTCCTGGGCTATCGAGCGGAAGAACCACGCGATGTTCGACCCCATCAGCTTGCCGAGTGAGCCGCCAGGTCCGGGGGTCTTGCCAGCCTTCTGCTCGGCGCGGGTACGCATCGCGACGAGCGCCTTGCACGACTCCATGATGTAGAGCTTCATCAGCTGATCACGGACGACGGAGTCCTCAAGGGAGCCGTACTCACGAGCTCTGCTGACAAGCATGTCAAAGTGCGGTTGTCTGATCTGCCCCGAGGTCGCTGCACCGATGGCAACGCGCTCGTACATGAGCATGCTGGTCGCCAT
This sequence comes from uncultured Acidimicrobiales bacterium, assembly GCA_963791625.1. Taxonomy (GTDB): domain Bacteria; phylum Actinomycetota; class Acidimicrobiia; order Acidimicrobiales; family Ilumatobacteraceae; genus JANMCE01. The sequence continues at coordinate 1,089,280 of CAWBTA010000006.1, read as the reverse complement.
GCGCCAGCCGTTGTTCAAATCGCCAACCAGCCAGTCGGCGGGAATGTGTACATCGGTAAAGAACACTTCGTTGAAATGACTGCCGCCATCGATCTGGTGGATCGGTCGGATCTCCACACCGGGCGCCTTCATGTTGATGATGAACATCGAGATGCCGGCGTGCTTCGAGACATCGGGGTTCGTGCGGGCCACCACGAGGCCGTAGTCAGAACGATGGGCCAGCGTGGTCCACACCTTTTGGCCGTTGATGATCCACTGGTCGCCGTCACGCTCGGCCTTGGTCTGCAGGCTGGCCACGTCGGATCCGGCGCCGGGTTCGGAGAACATCTGGCACCACATCGTCTTGCCCGAAATCATGTCGGCCATGAAAGCCTGCTTCTGCGCCGGTGTGCCGTATTCGTGCATCATCGGCAGGCACATGCCATGGCTGATGATGTACTCGAAGTCACGGGGCGGATATTTGGCCTTCTCTTCCCGCCACACCTTGTCGTGCGCCGACGTGAGGCCCGCACCTCCGTACTCGACCGGGTAGATGATGCCGCCCAGACCAGCCGCCGCCGCGGCTGCCACGAAGGTGCGATTGTCGGTCAGTGAGGTGACCGAACCGGCTGCGTGCGCTTCGAGGAAAGCGACGCACTTGGCGCGGAAGTCATTGAGGTCCGTGGTGGTAGGGGCGGTCAACGTGTCGGTCATGAGCGTTCTCCTTCGGCGAGGGCGGCCTCTCGCATGTTGACAGATTGTATGGCACCATGCAATATGTGGGCGTGCAGGAGGCCACCCATGAACTCGACGCTCCCCCGTGGCTACGGGTTGAATCGACGCTCATCTCGGTGGCCCGGCTGGTCCGCGAGGCGTACGACAGTCGCTTCGCAGCCTTCGGATTGAACTTCACGCAGGCCAGTATTCTGGCTTACGTCGGTGATTTCGGGCCGGTGATCCAAACTCGCATTGCCGATCATCTCGAGCAAGGTCGGGCCGCTACCGGAGCCAGCATCGACTACCTGCAAAGCCTTGAGCTCATCGAGCGCCTTCCGGATCCAGATGATCGTCGCGTGTGGCGAATCGGGCTTACGGCCGCGGGCAAGGACATGACCCGTCAGATCAGCGTCATCGACGAACGGCTTCGCACCGAACTTCGCGATGGCATCAGCAAGACTGAACGACAGGCACTCAACGGCACGTTGAGTCGACTGAAAAGCAATCTGCAGCAAGCTCTTTCCAACCCTTCCCAAGGAGACCCAACATGATTGACGCCGTGATTGTCGACGCAGTACGCACACCCGGTGGCAAGCGCAATGGCCAGTTGAAGGACTGGCACCCCGCCGCCCTCGCCGCCCACGTACTGAAGGCGCTCGAGACCCGCAACGGTCTCGATCCGGCGCTGGTGGATGACGTCATCATGGGCTGCGTCATGCAGGTCGGCCAGCAGTCGCTCAACATTGGCCGCAACGCGGTCCTGACTGCCGGATGGCCCGAGTCGGTACCGGCAACAACCGTCGACCGGCAGTGTGGCTCCAGCCAACAATCGATGCACTTCGCAGCTCAGGGCGTGATGGCTGGCGCCTACGACGTGGTGATCGCCGCGGGTGTCGAAGTCATGACACGCGTGCCGATGGGGTCGTCCATCGTGAAGGACATGGGCTTTCCCTTCCCGAAAGAGATGTTCGACCGCTACGAGGCCACCGGTCTGCCGCCACAGGGCATCGGCGCCGACATGATTGCCGTCGAGTACGGCTTCAGCCGCGAAGACCTCGATGCCTTCGGTGCACAAAGTCAGCAGCGAGCGGTCATCGCCGTCGCCGAAGGCCGATTCGACAACGAGATCGTCCCGGTGCCGATTGAGGACGGTATGGCCACCAAGGACCAGGGCGTGCGTGACGGCACGACGGTCGAAACGCTGGCCGCGCTGAAGCCAGCGTTCAAGGAAGATGGCCTCATTACTGCCGGTAACTCCTCGCAGATCTGCGACGGCGCGTCGGCCGTGCTGATCATGAGCGCGGACAAGGCGAGGGAACTCGGCATGAAGCCGCGTGCCCGTTTCCATGCGTTCGCGCTGGCCGGCACCGACCCGGTCACCATGCTCAAAGGTCCGATTCCGGCCACCAAGAAGATCCTCGAGAAGACGGGCCTCTCCATCAACGACATCGACCTGTTTGAAGTCAACGAGGCGTTCGCGTCTGTTGTGCTGGCATGGGCCAAAGAGCTGGGGGCCGACATGAGCAAGGTGAACGTGAACGGCGGCGCCATCGCCCTTGGTCACCCGCTCGGTGGATCGGGTACCAAGCTGATGGCCACCCTTCTCAACGAGCTTGAGCGCACCGGCGGCCGTTACGGTCTGCAGGTCATGTGCGAGGGCGGCGGCTTGGCCAACGCCACCATCATCGAGCGCCTCGACTGACGAGTCGTCAGTTCGTCCGGCTCCCCCGCTCCCATATGGCCGTCACGACCAGATGGGGTGCAGTAAGGGCGCCGAGGGTGACGAACACGATGCGGTAGAGCGAGTCGCTGCTCGGCAGAGTTACGCGCGTTTGCGTGAGCAGCAGCGCTCCGGCTCCGAGGAGGGGTAGGAGCGTTGCCGCCCCGACCAGAAGACTGCTGGCAGATTTGGACAAGCCGGATGGAAGCGCGTGCAACACTCGACCCGTGTGGCGAGGACCATGCCACACGCAGAAGTACACAGCGAACGAGATCAACGGATCGGCCACCAGGAACAGGGCAGCAAGCATGCTCAGCTCCGCCACGATACGACCACGTTCATGGTGGTCGGTACGAATGGCCACGATGACGAATGCCAACACTGCGATCGCAACGCCGACAGAACCAACGCGTGCGAGCTGCGGCAGCGACAGGTTGGTTCGTCCAAAGAACAGCGCGTTCACCATCGGCAGAACGCGGGTCGGACAAACAGCCGTTGGGAGGGCAATGACTATGCCGCCTGAACAGACCGCATGCGCAATTCGAGCGACCGACCAACTCACCCGGTCGCCACCGGCGTCGCCGCTGCCGAAGTGAAACCATGACATGGCAAAGAAGGCAACGACTCCGGCCGCCGGGGCGTACAGCCATCCGGTCACGACGAGCGCGCTGACCACGACGTACGCCGCGAGGAACATCACGAAGGCACGCAGCGTCCTCGACCTCATCGCCAAGACCGGCCCGGCCAGGATGTCGAGCGCACCGTGAGGCATACCGACCGCGGCTGCCGCGACGAGTACGACCGCAGATACCGTCGGCGTTGGCGCGGCTCGCACGACGGCGCTCGCGGCGACGACGGCAAGCGTGGTGAGAGCCGATGCAATCCAGGAGCCGCTGAGCGTCGGTGCCGGACCGGGTGACTCACGGATGACGGCGTGCCTACGCCAATCGGCTTCGGCCCGGTAGCCAACGGGAGCCGACGGCCAACCGACCGTCGTGACCGCGTCGCGCTGATCCATAGGTGGATATCGGCGGCCCGCCGCTCAATGCAAGGAAATCGTCTGATTCAGGTGGTTGGATCCCGTCAGCTTTGAACTCTTTGGCGACGCAACTGCTCATACAACCGAGTCTCGTTGTCGAGCTGAGCCCGGAGAAACTCCTCCGAACCGCTTGCTTCGGCGAATACCCTGGCCAGCTCGCCCAGAGGCTCTCGTATGTCCGTCAGCAGCTGGAACAAATCGCCGTGATAGGGCCATTCCTGCTCCCGTTCCAGCTGGCCCATGCCATCGGGACGGGTTTCGAGCCACTGTTCAAGACGCGGATGCCAGTAGGCGTTCACCGGGCGAAGAATCTGGTTGAGTAGGTGACCGGCCAACAACGCATATGACAGCTCACCACGACGGTCGAGAGCGACATCTGGGCCGTTGCGGCGCAGAATGCCACGCACCTCGCTGAAGACAGTGAACAGGCTCGTGAGCGCCTCGGTCAGCAGCCCCTCGTTCTTTCGCAAGGGCACGAGCGTGATTCGGGTGGCGAACTCCACCACCGTCTCCCACGATGCCTGGCGCTCGGCCTCATTCGGCCGCCAAAGACCGGCGATGGTCGAGCCGGTGCGCTCGAAGGTCACTTTCACGTTTATGTGTTTGCATTCCGTCATGGCCGGCCCATCTTGGCGGTGGCAGAAAACACGTGAGGGTCGTACGGTATGGCGGCGACCGTCGGGTCGTCAGTCCATGTCTGCTCCACTTTGGTCTTCTTCTTCAGCGCATCAACGAGCGTGGGGAGTGGGATGTTCTTCCACCCACCGCCGTAGCTGGTCGGGGCGACCGAGATGAGGGCAACGCCGTTGTTGTCGGGCGACAGGCAGTCATCAACGAATTTTCTCGGCGTGGCGTTGTGACTTCCGTGATGGCCGACTTTGTACACCGTGGTACCGGTGAGGAGATCCCAGGTGGCCGGGTTGTCCTGCATCATCTTCCACGTGCCCCACTGAGCATCGCCGGGGAAGAAGAGCTTCTTGTCCCCCACCTCCACCAGTAGGACGAGACTTGTGCCGTTGATGGCGTTGTCCAGCCGGTAGACCAGCTCGAGCGGCTCTAGCGTTGCGGTGGTCATCAACTTTTCGATGGACGCGTTTTCGCCTTCGGCAAATCCGTAAAACGCAGCGTCCACCACCCATGCCGCGTCGAACGGACGCGGAGGAGCCCCGACCTCGGCGGTGTCGGGGGTGGTGTCGTCGAGGGATCGCATAGCGGGCGCAAGGGGTTCATAGGCCGCACCAGATGGCGGGTCGAGCAGCTTGATGGTGGCGGGATCGCGTGAGGGCCCGAGGACGTGCACGATGACACCCTTTGGCAGCACGTGCGCCAGTTCCTCGTTGCGCAGTTGTTCGGGCTCATGTCCGGCCCGGGGCAGGTACCGCACCCGCGGGTTGGCGTTCTTGAAACCGTTGCCGCTCTGCAACGTCGCCATGGCTTTGAGGTTGGTGGTTGAGTTGTACGCGATGTCGATAGCCGCATCGGCCTGGCCATTCGATCCTTTTCCCGCGGCCCGCAACGCCGTCAAGGCGTGGAATGTGCGGTTGGCGAGCAGCTCCTGCTTCGCGACGAGCGATCGGGCGAAGGGGTTCTGCGGGTCTTCCACCCACGGTAACCACACCTCGGTGACCTCCACCGCCTTCCACTTTTCCTGCAGGGAGAAGCCATGGATATGGTCTCGATGGCGATGCGTGGCCACGATCACGTCAATCTTGGAAACGTTGTCAGCTGGGTCACGCACGTCGTTGATGAGCTCATCGATCACTTCCTCGAAGGACTTCTCCCCCGCCGCCGCGTCGGTCTGGCGCGACCCTGCCAACCTTCCGCAATCGAACAGCATTCGGTAGGGACGCTTGCGCGACGCATCAGTCAGACTCACCAGGAAGCAGTCGCCGAAGCCGACGTTGTACATGCGGATGTCGATCTTCATGCGTCGCTTCCCTCCTCATGATCGCTGTGCAGCAGCGCGAAGTTGATACGCAGCGCCTGGCTGCCTGGTTCGGCTCGATAGGAATCGCCCGGATCGCTTGACCGGCTGCGACTCAACCGATTCTGCATCTCGGTCAAGCGACGTGTCGCGTCAGGTGCCCACGCTGACGGCGTCGCGTCGGCTGCGTCTGTTTCTCGAGGCGGAAGCGGCTTGGTGATGACGTACCGAACCATGCCGTTGCTGTCGGCCACCACCGTGCAGCCACCCTTTGGAACGAACTTGAGATCGTCACCGCTGATGAGGTCGTCCCGGGACTGTACATAGCGCACGACAATGTCGATGGTGGGGCGGCCATTGGCGCGATAGCGCATGGTGGGGTGCATTCCTTCCACCACGATGTCGACTTCCTCATCGAGTGAGAAGTCCCTGCGGTGGGCCATCCCGAAATCGAAGAGTTCCGCAGCCCAGGTTCGCCACTGTTTACTGCTGTCGTCCTCATCAGGCGGCGGCGCCACTATTGCAGCCTTCTCGGCTGCACCGTACAAGTGGTCGACCGCGTCGTACCCTTCCGGGTCGATGGCGTCGAGACTCTTGATGACATCGGTGAGCAGCCCACGATGGAAGGGAAAGCCGCTGATCTCCTTGCCCGGTCCGCCCCACGCTACCGAATCCGCGCCGAGCGATCCGGCGGTGGTTGGGTAAATACCGTGCTTGCGGAAGCCCTCGATGATCGCCACGCGGAAGGAGTCATCCGACGGTGACAGCAGCAAGTCGATGGTGACGATCGAGCGGAGAAAGTCCTCGAAAGTCACATCCAGCGGGGGCAGGTAGTCAAAGGCCCGCATGAGTGCCGTGAACATCTGGTTGGCGAGCGCGGACGCCTCCCTGGCGAGGCGGCTCACCAGATCCGGATGCAAGGCGCCCTCGCGCAGCACCCCTGTTCCTTCGGATGCCAGCCGGATGAGGTCCTGCGTTCGTTGTTGGTAGAGCGACAAGAACGCGTCGAATACCGAACGCACCAACACCGCACCACGCTCGTGCGGTTCTTCCGACGAGCGGTACTTGGCGGGGTCGGGGTCACCGTCCTCGGCCGATCGAAGGGCGGCCTTGCCCCCCGTTGAGTACCCGAACTGCCGGGCCAGGCCGAGCAGCACTTCAGATCGGGCGAAGTCACCCCGGCTGTCGGCGAGCGCCGGGACCAGCACCTCTTGCAACTTGAAGTGTTGGAAGATGGCGATGAGGTCGGCGAACCCTTCGTGGAATGCGGCCACGTCGGGGTTCGAGGCAATCATGAAGTCTGGCCGTAGACGGTCGACCAGCGCATGGGTCGTCTCATGCACGATGATGTCGTGGGAGAGACAGGTGAACACCATCTGGCCCGGAATATTGGTACCGGCCTCGGTGCTGTCGGCCCGGAAGTAGCCGAACATCAGCGAGCTGCTCTCCGGGTCGTAGAAGGCGTTCTCGCCGTAGAACGCGTGGGGGAAGAGGGTAAGAAACTTCTTGCGGCCAAGCGTGAGCCGTCGTCCGATGGCGGTTTCAAAATCGGCCCACAATCCGGCCACGACTGCGTAGACCATTTGCTGATGAAAACGCGGGTCGGTTTCGGTGGGGGCGAGTCCGTCACGAATGAGCACGTCGGCATGGTCGAGGTCGATGGGCTCGTAATAGCACTGGTGCACGCCGTCGTAATCGATGACCCGGATGCGGCGACCCCGCGGGCCCGGCTTCAGGTCATCCTCGAAGGGCACATACACCGTGGCGCGAGGCGTGACCCGACCGGACTTACCACGATCGATGCGCATGGGATCGAGCGCAAAGATCTGCAACGGCCGCCGCGAGGGACGTCGATACGGATGGAGCGAACGCGGCGCCGGGATCGGTGGAAGTGTGGCCTGTTGAACGACGGCTTCAACCGGCGGCTCGGGCGAGTATGAGTTGCTCATGAGCACAACCTCGTGAAGCGTTGCCGGTCGATCGGCCGCAACTCACCAAGGCCGTCGAGCACATAGGCATTGACCATGGTGAGCACGTAGCCGTGTTCAAGGAGCGCGCTCGTCACCGGCACGCCAAGGGCAGAAAGTACCGTGCCGGTGCCGGACGTTGTGTGCACCGTTTGGTCCCACCAGTCCTGGTTGTAGCCCTGATTGTCGAGGAAGACGAACGCCTCATCGGCTCGGAGGTTGAGTGGCTCGCGCTTTCCTGTCCGCACCGTTCCGAGGATCTTGGGGAGTCGGTAGGGGCTGTCGACAATCTGCACAAAGAGACCGTCGAGGCCGGCCTCACCCTTCGGATTCTCAGCGGCGCGGAAGATCGCGTAGAGCGCCTGGCGACGATGTGCGGTCGAGACGTCGTACTGCACGTCCTTGGCTCTCAGCGCACCGGCCAACTCCTGGGCCAGACCACCGCGGCCAATGGGTTTCGCGCTGTTCCAACCGCCCGAGCCGTTCACCACGAAAAGCATGTGGGCCCGATTTGGTTGCACGGCGTCGAGTTCGGTCCATTCGTTTGCACGCTCGCCAAACCGATACTCCCACTGATCGGCCATGTTGTCGTAGACGCCGCCGTCCTCAACCACAATCTGATCGATGCCAGCCGCCGTCGTGCCGTCACGGTTTACCGGTGCGTGCACGCCAAGTGTCGTCAGAGGAATGGCGCGTGGTCCGAAGGCGCCGGGCACACAAGCCGAGGCCTGCACCGCCGTTGCGAGCGGAAGGTCGACATCACCGCAGGAGCCGCCGAAGCGGTAGCCGTACACGGCTCGATTGGTGAAGTAGAACGGCTCCCCCGTTTGCAGTTCCGTGGTACAGATGACGTGGTGGACGCTCGACGCAGCGGCCTTCGCCTGCGCCAGCGTGACGTGGTTACCCCCAAGCAACTCACTGTCGAGCGCCGCCTCGGTTCGCGCAGACCGCTCGCGCAGGAGTTTCCACGCAACGGCGAGGAGCACTACCGCACCAATCAACGCCACTGCTGCCGCGCCCCACCAGTGGGCTATGACAGACACCAACGCAACCACGACACCGATGATGCCTAGAGCGCCACAGCCGATAAGTGCTCGAAGGTAGTTCCGGGTAGCGGGCGCTCCTTTCAGCAGCACCCCTCTCGACGCGATCGATCGCAACGCTGGCTGCAGATGGGCCTCGAACGTTGCAGCGTCAACCGTCGCGAAGTCAGGACCGACGAGCACTATCCCGTTGGCAATCGAGCCGCCTGAAACCGAGCTGATCGACGTGCACCTCCGGTTGATTCCGGCGTCGGTCAAGGCCAGAAGCGCGCCAAGCCCGAACACCGTTGCCCGATGTCCGCCCCCCGAAAGAGCTACTGACACGTCCTGTTCGTGAGCCACCCGCAACTCCCAGCTAATGGTCCGAGACAACCCTCAGTTTCGTCGTCCCACCCCGAGACAACGTGAACGACCCGACCTCTTGCACTTACCCACTCGTCGGTATAGCACGATTGCAACGACTTGTGAACCAGTGAAAGTTCTCTACGATACAAATGTTGTCTCCGGCCCGCCGTTACGGTCACAGAGCTGAGGGAGCACGCCCATGGATGATCAGCCACAAGCCAAGCCGACGAGTCGGGCCGTCGTCTTCATCCACGGCATCGGGGATCAGACGCCGGGCTCGTCGGTGCGATCATTCGTGAACGGGCTGCTCGGTGGCAATCTCGTGTGGGCGACCGACAAACCGGCACCCTACGTGTCGTCGCAAGATCGGCTCGACAGTACGTATGAGTTGCGTCGCCTCCACGTCTGGTCGGACAAGGAAGCCGGAAGACCGGGCACCGATTTCTTCGAGCTTTACTGGGCTGATCTGATGCCGCCGTTGACTCCGAGCGAGGGCATCAACTGGCTGAAGGGTCTCGGCAAACGTCCCTACAAGGACATGCCTCCCCAGATGCGCCCCGTGTGGTTGCTGACCCGCGTCATCGGGTTGCTCGTGGTCATCGCCGGCCTCGCGTTGGCTGCGATCTTCGGTGTGGCCAAGGCGCGTACCGGGCTCTCGAAGGTGCTGGCCTTCGGCCCACTCGCGTTCGTCGTCGGAGTGGTCCGCGGTGGGGTGAACAGCTTTCTTCGCTCCAGTCTCGGTGACGCCGCACGTTACCTGTCGCCTCATCCGTCGAACGTCGCGGCGCGCAGCAAGATCCGAGCGCGCGGGCTCGACCTTCTCGACCACCTCCATTCCGACGAACGCTACGAGCGGGTGATCATCGTCGGGCACAGTCTCGGCTCGGTGATCGCCTACGACATCGTGAACCTCTACTGGAGCAGCCACCGCTTCTTCCCGCGAGGCCTGCCTGACTCCACCGACACCCAACCAGCGCTCGCTTCCTACGAAGCGTTGTCGGTAGCGCCAACACTCGATCCCGCCGGGCATATGGCGGCGCAAGGTGAGCTGTGGGACGAGAACATTCGGCTCGGTTCGCGTTGGCTTATCAGCGACATGATCACCCTCGGCTCGCCCCTGGCACACGGTCCATTGCTGATGGCCGACAGCGCCGTCGATTTCGAGCGTCGGCAGATCCAACGGGAGTTGCCGTGCTGTCCGCCGTTGCCCGACATCCTTCGCCCCGGCCAGAACGACGAAGCGCGGGTGCAAGCGTTCTCGCCGACCTTCGCACCGAGCCGACGGGTGCTGCATGTCGGCGGCGTGTTCGCGTCCACCCGTTGGAATAACCTCTACTTTCCGGTCACGTGGGGCTTCCTCGGTGACCCGGTCGGTGGACCGGTTGCCCCGCAGTTCGGTCACGGCGTAGTCGACCATCCCGTCACGTCAAACCTCGGGTTCGTGCGCACCCGCACCCCGCGTGCCCACTCCAACTACTGGTCGCCCAGCGCACCGCCCGCTCCGCTTCGGGATGCCAATGAGACACTCCGTGCGTTGCTCGGCTTCACCTGACGCTTTGCCTTAGGTGCAGGATTCGGAGGAACCGAACGTGGCGTCGGTCTTGGCGGCCAACGCGCTGTCGTAGGCCTTCTCCACCGAGACGAGGATGCGAAGGATGAGGCAGCGGGTACTTGGCAAGAGCGCCGGGATCTCGAGGCCTTTGCGTATCTCGCTGTCGGATCCGCGTGGGTCGTTGTCCATTTGGAAGACGAGGAGCCCGAGGTCGACATGGGCCAGTGCGGCCAACTCGGCCAGGCGGGCATTGCCGCGGGCGTACTCGTCGATAACTCCCTGCAAGAGCTGACGAGAGCGAGCGAGATCGTTGGACAGCCCACCGCGCACCTGGCAGCTCAGCACCCGTCCGAGACCGAACGCCGCCTTGGCGCCGAGATCGGCACCGGGTGGTCCCGTCCCGTGTGCGAGCACCTCCGCATAGCGGGCGCCAGCCGACGCGAGTTCGGCCACGTTCACATCGGCTCGAGCCGCTCGCTCGCCGCAGATGTCAACCGCACTGCGACGGTAGGCCAACTCGGCCAGGCCGACCTGGCCTCGATCATCGGTCGGGTCCTCGGCGAGCGCTTGTTCGAAATCTGCCCGTGCCTTGTCGGAAAGATCCACCGTGCGCGTGACCGGCGCTCGTGCATACGACGCGCCGCGCAGGACCAGGATGAGCGATCGACTCACGGCGTTGAAGCTGGTCTGGTCGAGGGCGGTGGTGAACACCTTGACCGCGGCGTCGGTATCTCCCCCGCCCAGGGCGTCGATGCCGATGGCAACGTTGGTCATGGGAGTTACCCGGTCGGTGAGCTGCCGGGCGATCTCGGTCTGCTGCGCGCCGTTGCGCGGGTCGAGCACCATGGCCTCACCCAACGAGAAGTCACCGCTGGCCTCTCCTGCAGCCGAGACCTGGTCGGGTGGGATATAGACCCGTGGTTCGACGCGCACGCCACCGATGTCACCCTTTGTTCCGCCACGCACGGCGCCATAAATCACGACGTCGGCGTTGAGATGTTTCGCTCGTTCCTGTACCCAACGAAGTTGCAGCGCCCCGTCGCCTTTCACGAGATGCCCGACGCGATCCGGACCCCAAACCTCGGCCCGGTCACCTGACTGGGCGGCGAGCGAGGACGCGACGCGTTGGGCAAACTCGTTGCCGAGTGCAGCCTCGCCCGCGTCGACCGAGAACCCGGCGATGGCGACATTCACCCCTCCGCCCATCGATGGGATCGGATGGCTGGTCGCTACCCGGTAGACCCCGAAGGATGCAGCGAGCAGCACCCCCGCGACAGAGGCTGACACGAGGCGCGGCCAGGCACGCGGAACGGACTCTTCAAGTTTCACGGCAAGAGCAACGATGGTGTCGTTGAACGTCAGCGGAGGAGCGGTGACGTAGAGCCGATCGAGCAACGAGTGCAACGGTTCAGGCAGGTCGATTGGTGTGAGCACCCGCGCGCCATCGACGTAGAGCACCACCACCTCGCCGTCGGGTCTGGCCAACGCCCTCGTGAGTTCGTTGCGCACCCAGTCGCTCTCGTCGTCCAAACGCTTTCGATTCTCCTCGGCCGCCCAGTTCGGCCCCACTACCACGACCATTGCCTGCGAGCGTCGCAGGGCCAGCGCCAACGAAAGGCGCAGTGGTTGACCGGGTGACATGTCTGTGGTGTCGAAGAAGACGCGCGGTTTCCCGAGCTGCTCTTCCAACAGGCGGGCGACCAGTTCGGCCTGTTGGGCGCGGTCGTTGCGGCGGTAGCTCACGAAGACCAGCGGTCGCCGGAGCCGGATGAGGAGACGGTGTACTAACGCGCGAATGGACATTTGGGGGCGTCGTCCAGCCCGACAAACACCACGCACGCAGTGCTTCGCGCCAAGTCAAAGTGAACGGGTGCCGACGCCTTGAGTTGGACAGTGGGAAGGGTCGAGAGAAACCGGAAGCAGACCTGCGTGCTGGCGCACGGGTGCTCGGCACTGGATGGTTCACGCGTATAGAGATGTATCGGAATGTCCAGGTCGGCGGGGGAAGCCAGCAGAAAGCGACTGTGGTCCTGATCATCAGCGAAGCGAATGACGCTGGCCTGCGTCACCTCAGCACGCAGACTGGCGCGCACCACGAGGTCGCCGTAGTCGGCCTCAATCCGATACGCACCAACGTGATCAAGTTCGATGAGCGTCCGCAGATCGGTGATGACGGGTGAGACCGTTTTGTTGGCGGGCGTCGAGAGTTTCACCCTCGCGCCCGGCGAGACCACCACGCCCAGCCGTCCGACGTCGAACACGGCGTCGGGGAGTTTCACTTCGACCGGTTTCGCAGTGATGGTGCTTGTAGTCGTCATCTTCGGGGCGGTAGCCGTGACGGTGACGGTCGCAGGTGCGGTCGCGACGCCCGACGGAATCGAGATGGTCGGGGGCTTCTTCTTGGCCGCGTCCGGGATCGAAAGCGCCGGCGTTGCCAGCACCGAGATACCGCCCGTCGTGCGTGAACCGAGTCCATCAGGACGTTCGAGGGAAAGGGGCTGATCGAGAATGTTCGGAATGAAATTCCCCATGTTGAGGTATTCGTCGACGCCTGCTGGTGGTGGCTGTCTCGTCCACGTGGACGGGTCATCCGGATTGGGCGACGGGTCGGTGGCATCGGGGGCAGTTGCCTCAGTCGAAACGGGCGCAGCCGAGGACTCCACCGATGGCACCACCGAGGAGCCACCGAGAACGGTTGCTGCTATCGGATCCGAACTCGTCGCTGCGGGCGATGTCGTCAGTACCGGCGGCGACGCAACCTGACCCGTTGAGGCGCAGGCGGCCAACAGCAGCGCGACGATCAGCGCTTGCGGCCCATGCAACCTCACACTCCTCGCAACGACGTCGGCCATCCTCGCAACTCCGATCAGTCACCCCATTTTTAGCACTCTTCGTGGCGAGGGTTTTCCCGAATTCTGCTCAGGTGTCTGCGAACGGCGCGCGAATGACGGCGACAGGGCACGGTGGGTGCTCGACCAGCGATGCGCTGACCGAGCCGAGCACCATTCGGCCGACCGCCGAGCGACCGTGGGATCCAACCACAAGCAGGTCGGCGTCTGCTGCCTCTGCCCGAAGTTCATCTCGGGGGACACCTTCGCGGAGTTCGGCGTGAATGCGAACGGCGTCGCCCTTGCTTGCACGGAGTCGGGCAACGGCGTCGCGTAGTGCCGTCGCCGCATCGAGGGCGACAAGATCACGACCTTCCGACACGTTGGTTCGAATCCCCTGATACGGATAGTCCCACGCGTGGGTGACGGTCAGGTCTATGCCCCACCGAGCGCACGTGTCATAGGCCCAGGACAGAGCGACATCCGCAAGCGGCGACCCGTCGGTGCCGACGACAACTTTTCGTACGTCCTTCCCCGGCTTGCCGACGCCATCGTCGGCATGCTCCGCGCAGGGCACCACGACGACCGGGCACGAGGCTCGACGCATGAGTGATCGGGCGGTTGAGCCGAAAACCATCTCACCGAAGCCGTCGTGTTCGTGGTGTCCGACAATGATCAGCTCGGCGATCCGGCTGTAGTCCACAAGGATGTCCGCCGCCCACCCACGACTCACGACGGTGTTCACCTCGAGCTCGGGTGCAATCGCTTTGGCCGCCGCGACCACCTCGTCCATGCGGGTGAGGTGGGCCTCTTCACTGTCGTCTGGTCCGGTGGTCGTGTAGGCGACGCCCATCTCCCCCACGTAGATCTGCTCTTCCCAGGTATGGAGCAGCAACAGTTGCGCACCTCTCCTGCTCGCCTCGGCGATGGCGAAGTCAACGACCTCACCCGATGTCGCCAATCGGTCCACGCCCGCCACCACGATGCCGCGCTCGGATCGTGGAAGGCCGGGTAGCGGGTGCAGGGCGATGACCGGACAGAGCGCCCTGCGAACGACGCGGAACGTTTCGCTAGGTACAACCATGCGCGCGGAGGCGGGGACTCCATGGGAGGCCATTGCGATGAGCACGACGTCTGACGTGCTGTTGGCGTAGTCGACAATGGTCGCGGCGGGTCGCGAACCGTGCAGCACCTCGAACTCGATGACGACGTCTTCGGTCGACCAGTCCTTGGCCAGGTTGCGAACCAGGTTGCTCTCATCGGACCGCGCCTCGTCGGGCACTTTCGCGGGGTCGATCACTTCGACCAGGCGCAGACCCAGCCGAAGTGTGCGAGCCAGTTCAACCGCAGTCGGAAGAATGGCAGTGGAGGTGTGGTTTGGGTCAACCGTCACAAGAATGACCCCGCCGTCACCAACCCGTCGAACAGCACGCTTTCCAATGAGCACGACCGGACGGCCGCTGTCGCGTGCCAAGTCTTCGCTGACGCTCCCCAGCAGTGCTTCGAACGCTGCCCATCGGGCGTGGGTGGGCACGCACCAGAGCGAGGACGGGTGGTGGATCACGTCTCCGAGCAGCTCTCCACCGACATCTTTCGAAACGAGCACTCGCGTGGACACAGGCACCGTTGCCGCGACGGTGAGAGAAGCCAGCTCCTCGGTCGTAGCCGGCTCGGCACGAGGAGATGCCACCGACACCAATTCGACTGCGGCGCCGAGCCGCTGAGCGAGTGCCGTTGCGATCTCGATGGCTTCGACGTCGGGGTCATCGGTGTCGACGGGGATCGTGACCGTGGTGTACACAAGCGGCTCCTTGCAGGATGAAGAACACCCTCAGTGTGCCGGTGAAGTGTGACGGTACCCAGTGCCACTGGACCCTGGCTTAGCGGGTCGAACAGCCCTCAACTCATCCTCGTAGGGCACCACCGTCGGGCCATCCGTGCCGAGCACGACAAGAACGCAATCAGCGTCGACTGCAGCAACTCTGGACGCGACATCGTCGGGATCGAGTGGCGGAGGCAGTGACTGATCGGTTCGGTGCCAGCGAATGACCGTCGTACCACCACTGGCAAGACGCTCGGCCACGTCATCACCGTTGCTCGCGACCAAAACCACCTGCTTGTGCATCGCGGGCGTTGCGGTCTTGAGCGTTACGTACTCTTGGCGCTCGGAGCGAAAGACGTTGAAGTGGAACCATGCCGCTCCTGCTACCGCCAGGACGAGAGCGATGCCGACACGGACATCTCGGATCGTTGTCCCACCGAGATTGCCGTCGAGGAGGTCTTGAAGTGAACCCCAAAGGACAGCGATCAGGCCGCCCATCGTGATCACCGAGCCGATGCCGAAGAGTGCAATGACGTAGATGCGACGCACCGGAGATCGAAGTTCGGCCGACCGGTTCGCAAGAAGCGCCCGTTTGATTCTGGACCAGAACAGTGCCCACAGCGGCAGGCCGATAGACAGCAACGTGATGGCGGCAAGCGTGCGATTTGGAGAGTTACGCGGGCCGGTGCGGGGCGCGGGAGTCACGGCTTCAACGAACGCAACAACGGCCAGAACTACGCCGACGATGGCGGCGGTCAGGCCAGCCGCCGAGGCGATATAGTCGTATGAGCGTAAGGGATCGGAGCGCTCTGGCGAGCCAACCCGCTGGAGCTCCCAACGGTGATAACTCCATGCGGCTACGCCGACGAGGAAAGCCGCAGCGGCATTCGGAAGGAACGTGAAGTGCGTACTCCACGTCGTTGCGCCGTGCTGACCGAAGAACCATACGAGCGATTGGAAGCCGATTACGGCAGCGGACGCAATCGCGGTGACGAGACCGCCCAGCGAGCCGACCGGGACGACCACCACGTGCCAAAGCGTGGTACGCGGTGCCGATCGGTAATGCGTCAGCCAGTACCACGCCCAGACCACCGCGCCGACCACGAGGGTGGCCGTCCACTCGCCTAACGCAGCGCCGGACTGGCTCGGATGCACACCATGAGCCAGGTGCGGGTAGATGCGCCCGCCACTTGAGCCAAGCAACCCGCCGAGGCCGACCGCAAGCATGCCTACACCGACAGTACTGCCGAGCGCCAGATGAAGGTCGCTCACAGGCGGATGGAGGCGAAGGAGCCAAAACCAGTGAAGCGCCCAGGTAGTACCCCACACACCAAAGACCCACAGGTCGTCCCAAACAAATCGATGCACGCCGAACACGCCGACAAGAAGCTCGTGGGCGCTGACCATCGACACGATAAGCGTCGTCAGCAGCGCAACGTTGAGGTAGAGGAACCAGCTCGCCGATCGCTGTTCAGCCGGATCGATGAGGCGGCGGAGTACGTACCGAACCAAGAGGAGAAATGCCGGCGTGCCGACGATCAGAAACGACAGGCTTCGCGCCAGGACCGTGTTGTTCCGAGGACGATTCGCAGTTGTGGCGACGGCTATCAGCTCACGACCACAGTCGGCCACCCCAATGGCCACAATAATCATTGTGCCGAACAGCATCGCGTAGACGAAGAACCGACGAACCGATGCGGCTTGGTCGCGTTCGCCGTGCTCGCTCTGATGACCACGCACGGCTCGCACTACCGCCCAAATGATGAAGGCCAGAACGGCCAGCAACGGCAAGCTCAACATCAGCCCGACCGCCCACACGGGATACCACCGCGTCGCCATGCCACCCGCCGTTTGTCCAACGTCTTCGTGATGGTCGGCATAGTCTCATGGTGGAGAAGACAGAGGTCGGCCACCAGTGGCGAACGTCCCAATGTCAGAGGCCGGATGGGTAGACCTCTTATCCCATTCGTAGCGAACATCACCCGACATGTGCCGCGCCGAACTCACGGTCATTCGTGGGTTCATGACTTCCCGACGGAACTAGCTCGCTGAAGCGAGACGACCGTAACGGGTTGCTCGAAACCTTTCAGCATGCGGCGACCGGCCGGTTCGACGTGATGAGCGGACGCAGAACCCGCCACCTCCGGGGTGGCCAAAGCTTCGCCCGGAACAGCCTGCTCGGCCAGACGCGCGGCGAGATTGACGGTGGGACCAAAGAAGTCACCGGCATGGGTCAACACCGTGCCGTAGGCCAGACCGGCCCGGGGAGCAAGGACCGGGTCGCTGCCGAAGGTTGTGAGCAACGCAACGGCGATGTCGCAGCCGGTTCCTGCGTCCACAGCAACAAACATGACTTCGTCGCCGATGAACTTCACGAGGCGGCCACCGTGATCAGTCACGATGTCGTGGGCGATCGATTCGAACCGCGACACCAGTTCGGCCAGATCCTTCGGCGTCATCGCCGCCGAACGCGGCGTGAACCCAACCAGGTCGACGAATCCGACTGCCATCGAGACTGTCAGGCCCAGTTCAGTTGCGTCGCCCTGCGCCAGGCGCGACTGCACGATGGCCTGATCAAGATGCAACCGAAAAAGCATCCCAAGCACTGACGTGATCCCTCTGGCCAGGCGCATCGACTCGACACCTTGGGTCGCGAGTTCAAGATCACTCGCTCCCGCCTGGCGCAGCGGCTGCTCGATGTCGTGGAGGAACAGCGTGTTGGCGGCACTGCCGACCGACGCCATCGCGGAGCCGACGACACGCAGGAACTGCATGAGTTCGGCCCACGAGAACAGCTTTGACGCGCCAAGCAACAATGCAAACGCCGCAGTGTCCGCTTCGGTATACCTCGGTGCATCGAGCGGGAAACTCGTTAGACCCGCCGCGCGTTGGAACTCGACGAGTTGCTCGATCGAAATACCCGAACGCATCGAAACGTCTACCCCACTCAGGTTGACGTCAACGTGACGTGTGGAGTCACCGATCAACGCGACGAGGCTTCCGCTCTCCGCGGCCGCTCGCAATTCATCGAGTGAAAAGCCTTGCGCGACGAGCCATTCGAGGAAGGCCAGCGTCTGTTCCGCCGTGGGAGCGCACGGGTCATAGAGACCTGCGGCAAGGAACTCAGTCGCGCCCGGACGGTCTTGTGCCACGAACCCATCGTAGGGCGACGCAGATGTACCACGTGAATGTTTCAATGGACCTTCGGCCTGGCGAGGTCGCTGGCTAAGCTATTCCAATGGACGACATTTCTGTCTCATATAATGAGACACGCTACACACACGGTCACTCCGATGCTGTGCTTCGCTCTCATCGCTGGCGCAACGCCCAGAACTCGGCCGCATATCTCCTTCCCTACCTCGAGCCGGCGATGCATCTGCTTGACGTCGGGTGCGGGCCGGGCACACTCAGCATCGATCTGGCCCGCCAGGTCACTCCGGGCCGGGTGCTCGGCGTTGACCTCGACCCGTCCGTCGTGGCAGAGGCCAAACGGACCGCTGAGGGGTCCGGTCTCGATATCAGCTTTGTCGCCGGTGACTTTTCCGAGGTCGAGACGCCAGCCATTGGTTTCGATGTCGTGCACGCCCATCAGGTTCTGCAGCATGTGGGTGATCCGGTCGCCACACTGCGTTCGATGGCTCGGCTGGCTCGGCCCGGCGGCATCATCGCCGCGCGGGATGCCGACTATCCGGCGATGACTTGGTTCCCCCGAGAACCACAGCTGGATCGCTGGCTCGACATGTACATGGCCGTGACCACCCGCAACGGTGCCAATGCCGACGGAGGTCGTCGGTTACTCCATTGGGCCCAGCTGGCCGGACTCCATGACATTGCCTATACGACGTCAACGTGGACCTTTCACACACCCGACGACCTCGCGTGGTGGACGTCGTTGTGGGCCGATCGGGTCACCACTTCGCGTCTGGGTCACATGGCAGTTGAGTACGGCATTGCAACACCCAAGGAGCTCGACGAGATGGCTCAGGCCTGGAGAGGGTGGGGAACGCAACCGGGTGCAGTGTTCGTTGTGATGCACGGGGAGATCATCGCCCGCTCAACGTCGACCACCTAACGGGATGCTTGACGCAGGTCGAAGGTCCCAAGACGGGCGAACCAGCGGCACTGTCGGTGGGTCAGCGCTCCTACGACAATGAAGCTGCGTTCGCCCGGACGCTCAGGTTGCGAGGCTCGATGGAACGACACCAGCTCGAATCATGTCCGGTGATTGCCGAGACGAACATTTCGGTCCTGCATGTCGCGGGCGACAAGGTCTACAAGACGAAGCTGCCGCGGACTTTTCCGTTCGTCGATCAGAAGTCCCTCATCGATCGACAACGGCTCTGTCATCAGGAATTCGTGCTCAATCGACGCTTTTCTCCTAACGTCTACCTTGGTGTTGAGGACATCACCGACGGCGGAGAACTTGTGGATGCTGCGGTGGTGATGAAGCGCATGCCCGCGGAGCGCTCGCTGACGCGGTTGCTCGGCGCTGGGGCTGATGTCGAGGAGTGTGTCAAGGATGTCGCCCGGCAGATGGCGATCTACCACCAATCGGCGCCGCGTTCAGCGCACATCAATGAGGCAGGTAGCTTCGGTGCAGTTCAGGAATTGTGGCGCCTGAGCCTGCAGGAGATGGAGGCCTTTGCACCGTCGGTACTTGATCCATTGGTGTTGAGCGAGGTCAGCACCCGATCGGCGGAGTACCTGGCCGGCCGCCACGACCTCTTCGAGTTCCGGGTGGGTCTCGGTCTCATCGTCGATGGGCACGGAGACCTCCTGGCCGACGACATCTACTGTCTGGAAGACGGACCCCGACTTCTCGATTGCCTAGAGTTCGATGAGCGATTCCGGTTCGGCGATGTGCTCCTCGACCTCGCCTTTCTCGCTATGGACCTCAAGCGACTCGGCCACGCACCTCTGGCGAACGTTTTCATAGACGAGTACGTCGATCTGGCCGGCGAGCACCATCCGACGTCCCTCATCCACCACTACATTGCGTACCGGGCGCTTGTCCGCTGCAAAGTCCAGTGTTACCGAGCACAATCTGGTGTTGTTGGAGCCGCACAGGAGGCCAGTCTTCTGCTGGCGCTCGCGGCCAACAGTCTGTCACTCGGCGAAGTCCGCCTCATTGTCATCGGCGGGCTCCCGGGTACGGGAAAGACGACCGTCGCCGAGATGATGTCGGCGCACTGCTCCTGGACGGTGCTGTCGAGCGACGCCATCCGCCGAGAAATCGCCGGTGTTCCGTCCGGTGACCAGTCCTACGGCGAAGGATCACACGATCCTGCAGCGACGAAACTCACCTACGACACCCTGCTAAGGCGTGCGAAAGCAGCGTTGTCGCTCGGTGAGAGCGTCATCCTCGACGCTTCGTTCGCGGACGAAACATGGCGGGCCACCGCCCGCGAGCTCGCGGTGAAGACCAAGGCCGTACCCGTCGAGCTTTGTTGTGTGGCTCCCCCCGCGGTGGCCAACGAACGGATTTCACGTCGCCGCCGGCACGCCGGTCCCCCTCAGACACTGTTGTCCGATGCCACTCCGGCCATCGCAGCAACGATGGCCGAGCACTTCTCGTTGTGGCCCACCGCCGTCGTCCTGGACACCACCGGATCGAAACCGGCCACCCTCGCCAAGGCCCTGTCGACGTTCACCTGAGGTGGCTCGATGCGTGGCAGCTTGGGCCGTTTGGTTGTCAGACCATGGGCCTTGGGCCCTGCCGTGCCTGTCGGATGCGGAACATGATCAGGAATGATGACGATCACAACCCACCCCTTTGATCATGTCGTGGTACCCCTCGACGGATCGCCGTTCTCCGAGCGGGCCCTACCTGTCGCGCTCGCCTTCGCCGCGCGCTTGGGTGCTGCCACTGACTTGATCGGGATCGCCGGCGACCACGGTGTCGATGAACGGCTACGCACGCAACTGGATCAACTGGCCCATCAGGTTGGCGGTACGCTTCCGGCGACCCATATTGCGAGCGCCTCCGATGCCCTCGAGCCGATACGGGCGTTGTCGAAGCAGTACCCGTCACCACTCGTATGCGTGGCCAGTCATGGGTGCAACCGGACGGGTGGTGTGTTCGTCGATGCCCTGACCGGCGACCTCGTCGGATCGACTTCGCTGCCGGTGCTGGTTGTCGGCCCGCACACTCGCGTACCGGTGGCGGACGCGCCGGTCGTGGTGTGTGTTGACGGGTCCAGCGACTCCGAAGCGGCGATCCCTGTTGCCGCAGCGTGGGCCGAGAGGCTCGGTGTCGAGCTGGTACTGGTCACCGTCGTCGACCCGCGACCAGCGAAGCCCGGCACCGAGAAGTACCTCGTGTCCGTGGCCGAGCGAAGCGCTGCCTCGGGTATCCGTCTGCGAGCGCACGTGATCCGCTACGTCGCTCATCCAGCTGAAGGACTGGCGCTCTATCTGGCCGAGCATCCCGCTCAACTTGTCGTCGTGACCACCCGTGCCCGCCGAGGCCTCACCCGCATCCTCTTCGGAAGCGTGGCGTCTCGCATCGTGCACGAGGTGTCGGCGCCCGTGCTGTTGCTTGGCCCGCTTGCCGTAGGCGCAGATCCCGAGGTCACAATACCGTGGCCCCATTCACCTTTCGAGACGGTGATTGTCCCGGTCGACGTCACGGATCCTTCCGCCCCTGAACTGACGATGGCACGATCATTCGCCAAGAAATCACATGCCAACCTCGTACTGGTCCACGTCACCGATGAAGCTGATGTCTCGCACCGTCAGCGAGCCATGACCGAGCTGGCCGATCGACTTCGGCCGCAACGCGTTGAGGCAAGGGTCGTACGTGGCGCCGATCCGGCGCAGGCGATCTCGGACCTCACCGGGCAAGAGCCTGACAGCATCGTCTGCATGGCAACCAGGGGTCCGGGAGTTCTTTCATCGACCCTCCTGCCAACCGTCGCCGGACCGGTAGTGCGTTGGTCGCACGTGCCCGTCATGCTGATCGGACCACACTGTCAGGAGGAGCCCGGCAACGTGGCCGAACTCGCAGCGTTCATAGACGGATCAGACGTTTCCGACGCGGTACTGGCGCTCACCGGACTCCTCGGCGAACAATGGGATCTGCCGGTCAGCGTGCTGGAAGTTGTCCCTCCGCAGGCTCGTCCCGGAGGCAACAGCGACGTTGTTCAAGACAGCTTCGTGCTCCGTTCGGCCGCAAGACTTCGCGAGCGGTACGGCGTTGAGGCAGCAGGCGCAACAGTGGACGGCACCCATGCGGCGGACTCCATTGCCGCGTGGGCGGCCGAACATCCGAAATCGATCATTGTGCTCGGTAGCCACGGCAGTGGCGTGTCCGAGGAAAGGATGGGCAGTGTTGTGATGGAAGTCGCGCACAAGAGCGCCGTTCCGGTGCTGGTCTTTCCCGCCCACGCTGCCGCACGGCAGTGGCAACGCTTCGTCGCTCCCGTAGCACCGCACGTCGAATCAGGTCACCAATGAACGCTAGGTACGATCGCAACGGGCTGATCGTGCTTGACCGTGAAGCCTGTCTGGCTCGTCTCGCCCGACGGCGACTGGCCACGCTCGCGCTCTCCGACGGCGCCCTGCCGGTGGCGGTTCCGGCCGTGTACGCGCTTGAGGACGAGACGGTCTATCTGGCCGGGAGCAAAGGCGGTCTCGTCGGCCGTTGCTTGCCGGGCAGCGTCGTGTCAATGTGTGTGCACGACGTCGACGACGATTTCGCAGGCGGTTGGAGTGTCACCGTTACCGGCCTGGCGACACCGCTGAAACTCACCACGACCACTCTCGAACTCCTGGGATTCGTTCCATCACCTTGGCTGGCCGACGAAGGATCCCGGATTGTGGTCTCACTCGATACACAACGCACGACGGGGCGCGAGATCGCGAGAGCCTAAATCTCCGAACGACGGTGACGACGCGCCCTTACCGGAGTTTGAGCGACCAGCAGGAGAATGAAGAGCGCAACAAACGTCCGAAGTGAGCTCTGGGGCCAGTGGAGCATCGCCGAAGCGTGCAGCCAGCCTGGATCGAAGAGCCAGACGAGCACTGAGAGCAGGAGTCGGCCGCCGAAGCCGCTGACAAGGAAGAACGTGAGCAGAACGATGCCCCAGAAACCCAGCTCGGGAGCTCCTATGGCTCGCCCGAAGTGGAGCGCGTCCCACGCAACCCACACCGCGATGGGCGCCATGACCATCGAGATAATCACCAGGGTTACCACGATGGTGCTCGCTCCGATCAGGAGGGCCCCGAGTCCAAAACCGTTGAGGACCCAGCTATAGCGCCGGTTCGAACCTGACGTTTGCACATCCGACTCCTTTTGGATGCCGGGCCCCAGCAGGGTCCGAACATCACCGAAATGGTCCTTGTTATCGAAGCGTCCGGCTCGCCTTGTCGACGGCTTCGCGCATCTCCTCCACGGCTTCCCGAACGCCTGCGAGCAACGAGCGTGAAGCATCGCTTCCGCCGGTCATGAGTTCACGAACGGCGCGTTCCACCTTTTGACGACGGTGGTCAACCTCCGCGGTCACCTTGCTCCACTGATCTCGCGCGTCCATCGCAGCGAGATCCGTCTGAACGAGTAGCTCCTCCGCCATGCCCTTGGGCGACATTTTCGCAGGGTTGGTCACGCGGGTCGTCGCCCGAGCTTTGGACGCTGTCTTCTTGGCGGGTCCGGCTTTCTTTGCGGCGGCCTTCGACGCGGTTGCGGTCTTGGCTTTGGTCGGCATAATTCTTCCTCCTGAGCGGGTAGCGCGGTTGCTAACCCAACCGTAGAGATGCAACCAACGGCCACATAGGGGACAACGTCCCGTTTCGACACGGCGGAAGCCCTTACGAACTCATCCCGTTCGGTTCTTCCAACCGGCCCGAGGTTCTGGCCTACTGAGATGACCGAGATCAAGGAGCCAGCGGATGACCAACGCTGTACAGACCCAACCCATCGTGTGGTTCAAGGACCTTTCCCAACACGACACGCTCATCGCCGGTGGCAAGGGCGCCAACCTGGGCGAGCTGACCCGGGCCGGCTTTCAGGTGCCGCCTGGATTCGTCGTGACGGCCGACGCCTTCTTGGATGCCATGGATCGCGGTGGGGTTCGCACCGAGCTCTCCAATCGCGCCAGTGCAGTCGATCCGGATAACACAGCCGATCTGGAACGGTGCTCGAACGAACTCACCGAGATGGTTCGCCGAGCGGGTATCCCGAACGACCTGGCCCTCGAAATTCGTTCCGCCTATCGGACCCTCGCGATGGGCCAGGGCGATTTCTCGGTGGCCGTTCGATCGTCGGCCACATCGGAGGACACGGCTGGCGCGTCGTTCGCCGGAATGAACCGCACGTTTACGAACGTGTCGGGTGAGTCAGAACTCATTGACCGGGTGCTCGACTGCTGGTGTTCGATGTTCGGCCCGCGGGTACTCGCCTACCGCGTCACCAAGGGGATACTGGCCGAACCCGCCATCGCCGTCGTCGTGCAGAGAATGCTGAACGTCTCGCGATCGGGCGTGGCGTTCACGGTCGACCCGTCAACCAATGACGCAACCAGTATTGTGATCGAAGCCGCACTCGGACAGGGCGAAGTGGTCGTCTCCGGCCAGGTCGAGCCCGATACCTTCACCGTCGCCAAGAGCGACCTCAGTATTCGAAACAGGCACACCGGCATCCAGAGTCATCAGATCGTTCGCAGCTCTGAAGGACACGATGTCACCACTCCGCTTGACGCCGAAGGAGGCGGCCTGCCCAAGCTGACCGACCGCGAGGTGCAAAGCGTGGCCGAAATCGCTCGGGCGGTCGAGGCGCATTACGGCTGCCCGCAGGACATGGAGTTTGCGTTCGCCGAGGATCGCATCTGGCTGGTGCAGTCACGCCCGATCACGACGCTCGATGGCCCCCACACCAGCTTGGTCACCAGCGCGAATTCCCAGGACGGCAACATCCTGCTCACCGGGCTCGCCGCTACAACCGGAGTAGCCAGCGGCCGGGTACGCATCCTCGAGTCACCCGCCCAGTCGGACGAGTTCCTGGACGGCGAGGTCCTCGTCGCGCACATGACGAACCCGGACTGGACGCCGCTCATGCGTCGCGCTGCAGCCGTGGTCACCGACGGAGGCGGCATCACCTGTCATGCCGCCATCGTGAGCCGAGAGCTCGGGGTGCCCTGCGTGGTCGGTACCCATAAGGCAACCACAGTGCTCCACCAGCAGGACCTCGTGACGGTCGATGGGGCCCGCGGTGAGGTGCGCGCCGGGGCGACGCAACCCGCACCCTCGGCCCGGGCCACGACACCAGCTTCAGCCCCGATGATGGCATCCCCCGTCACCGCCACCCGGCTGTACGTCAACCTCGCGGTCGCCGAGCGCGCCGAAGCGGTAGCTGCCCTGCCCGTCGATGGCGTCGGTCTTCTTCGAGCCGAGTTCCTCATGACCGAGGCGCTCGGCGGCGATCACCCGAACAAGCTGTTGGCTGAGGGTCGCGGCGCGGAGTTCGTCAGCAAGATGACGTCCGGAATTGCCTGCATCGCCCGCGCCTTTGCTCCTCGACCCGTCGTCTACCGCACGATGGACTTCCGAACGAACGAGTTCCGCGGGTTGCGCGGCGGTGACGAGTGGGAGCCGCAGGAGAACAATCCCATGATCGGATTCCGTGGCTGCTACCGCTACATCCATGAGCCCGCGTTGTTCAACCTCGAGCTGGAGGCACTGGCCAACGTACGCGACGAGTCACCCAATCTCCACGTCATGATTCCGTTCGTTCGTACGAAGTGGGAACTCGCTCGGTGCCTTGAGCTGATCGATGCCAGCCGTCTCGGCCAGCAGCGCGGCCTTCTCCGCTGGGTGATGGCCGAGGTGCCTTCCGTCGTCTACCGAATCCCCGAGTATGCCGCCATGGGCATCGACGGTGTGTCGATTGGTTCGAACGATCTCACCCAACTCATGCTCGGGGTCGACCGTGACTCCGAAACCTGCGCCGACCTTTTCGATGAGGAAGATGACGCCGTCTTGGACGCGATCACCCGCATCATCAACGCCAGCCGAGATGCCGGCATCAGCAGTTCGCTCTGCGGGCAAGCTCCTTCCAACCGTCCCGGGTTCGCCGAACGGCTCGTGCGTATGGGCATCACGTCCATCTCCGTGAACCCTGATGCCGCGGTCAAGACGAGGGAGATCATCGCTGCGGCCGAACAGCGGCTACTCCTCGATGCAGCCCGAGAAAGAGTGGCCCGATAGACCGCTAGGCCGGCCCGTCACCATCCAGCCATTGCTGTCGGATCTTGCGTCCCTGTTCGTAGGCGATCGGATAGCAGGCCATCGCCCGATCGCGATCAAAGAGATGATCGGGCCGGCGGGCCAACGCAGCAACCGCAGCGTTTGGGCGTACGAGCCAGAGTTCACCCGCGGGATTGGCGAGTCCCCAACTCCGCATCTCTCGAACCATGATCTGTTCCATGAGCCGACCGGCCGGACCGAACATCGAGCCAGCCATCGGCGTGATGACCAACAGGTGGTCGGCTGATACACACCGGTCAGCTGACGTCATCGAACGCACGCCACCGTCAACATACCGATGCCCGTCGATCCGGTGCGGTGCGAGCAGCCCGGGTACCGCCGAGGATGCCGCGACGAGGTCGGCAATCGCATGATCGGCGCCACTCAGCACCACTCGACCCAGCCGCGGCAGCTCGCACACCACCACCCGGACAGAAGGAGCTCGCTCCTCCCCGAAGATGCGGGCGGCAACGTCTCGCAGCCGACCGGAACGGGGATCGGGTATCCGGGGGACATCCTCGCCGATCGCTGAAATCGCCGACGACCACCGGATCCCCAGCGACAACGCGCAGGCAGCCCAGGATCCCGCCGACGTCCCGATCGAGGGTGCCTGAGCCAAAGGGACTCCGTTGTCCATGAGCGCTTCGGCAACGCCCATCAGGTACGCGATTCCGAAGAGGCCGCCGCCGCCGTAAGCAACGGTAAGCTGCGGCCGATCCAGCGGCGCACCGACTCCCTCCACTTCGTCTGCCTCTCTTTTGCCGCCACGATGGTCCAGTTGAGATCAAGGTAGCCCGGACGATGGTCGAGTCACAGAGGATGGCGGCCCCAGTGCCTCCGACGAGAGCCGTTCCTGGAGAGGACCAAGGTCCCTGACGGGGCCGGGGGCCTAAGACCTGAGCAGATGCCGACTCCCGCCCCTATCTGAGGAGACGCTCACTCGCGACGATCAGGGTGTGGAACCACATCTTCGCCAGATCGTCGTCCCACTCGATGGGGCCGCTCGGCACAACACCGCCATGCAGATCGGAGCAGCGCTGGGCGAGCGTCTGAAACTACCCGTCCAGCTGTTCTCGGTGGTCAGCCCCGGGATGGGGGATCTGGATGTCACCGAGCTGAGTGCACTTGCCTCACGACTTCCGGGGGACGTGAGCGCGGAGGTGATCGAGAGTGCGGATCTTGAGGAGCTGTACGCCTTCTCGAGCGACCCCGAGACGCTTCTCTGCTTCTCGACATCGGCCCGAACCGCGTTCTTCGAGGCCCTCGGCAAGAGCGTGACTTCCTCGCTGATCCGGAAGGCGTCCGGATCAGTTGTTGTCGTAGGGCCGTCCTGCGAACCGCAGCTCCGCGGCGCAGAGTTCGTCATCGCCGTCGACGGCACTCCGGGCGGCGAGAGCGGCATCCCCGACGCACTCAGGCTCGCCAAAGGGCTCAGCCTGAATCCGGTGCTGTGTCATGTCCTGCCTTCGGTGGCAGCGGTCGTACCTGGCTTTCGTCGCGCCGAGGACTACGTCGCCGACCTTGTGACACGACTGCGGCCTCTTGCTCCGGACGTGTTCTACAACGTCTTCTACAACCACAACGTGGCCCATGCCCTGCGCGACCTGTCCGAACAGAACGATGTGGCAATGATGGCCGTTTCCACGCACGGTGATGATGCCTTCGAGCGGCTCATCACCCCGTCGGTGACCTATGGCGTCGTGCGTCATGCTCGATGCCCCGTACTCATTGGGCCACGGCGCCTGACGTTGGATTCTTTGCCCGCCACCGCTGCCCAGACTCGGTAGACGGCAGTCCGGGTCCCGTTTGTGCCGCCCGCCCTGCCTGGCCTCACCCAAATCGAAGCAGCGCGGCTCCTCATTGAACACGGACGAAATGAACTTCCTCAACCTACGCGGAAGCCAGCGTGGCGGCTGCTCGTGGCGCAACTCATACACTTCTTTGCCCTTCTTCTTTGGGTAGCCGCGGTGCTCGCATTCATTGCGGGTATGCCGCAACTCGGCTTCGCCATCGCGGTGGTCATCGTGGTGAACGGTTTGGTCGCCTTTGTGCAGGAGCGAGGAGCGACTCGGACCGCCGACGCCCTGCGCGACCTCATGCCCCGGCGGGTGCTCGTGCGCCGCGACCGGGCAACGCTTGAGATCGACGCCGCTGAGCTCGTCCCCGGGGATCTCATGCTGCTGCGGGCAGGCGACGCCGTTTCGGCCGACGGCGCAATACTTGAGGCGCACAGCCTCTCAATCGATACCTCGACACTGACCGGCGAAAGTGTGCCGACGGTGTTCTGTCAGGGCGAGCGGATCTGGGCGGGCACGCTCGTGACCGAAGGCGAGGCCAACGTTCTGGTCGAGCTGACCGGCTCACGCACTCGGCTCGCCGGTATTTCCCAGATGACGAGCGACTCTCCTGTGGGCGACACTCCCCTCGCCCATCAGCTTCGCGACGTGGTTCGCATCATCGCCATTATCGCCGTATCGGTCGGTGTTGGGTTCTTCGCCCTCAGTCTGCTGATCGGCACACCGGCTGCCGACGGGTTTCTTTTCGCGGTCGGCGTGACGGTTGCGCTCGTGCCAGAGGGACTCTTACCCACCGTCACTGTTTCGCTCGCCATCGGGGCGCGACGCATGGCTGCCCGTAACGCCGTTGTGCGTCGGTTGGAGGCCGTGGCCACTCTTGGTTCGACCACGTTCATCTGCACCGACAAGACAGGAACTCTCACCCAGAACCGCATGGAAGTGATCGCAGCCTGGACTCCAGCAGGGGAGGTCACTATTCGCGGCGACGGTTATCGGCCCGACGGAGCGGGCTGGGAGGGGTCGGCTGAAGCGGTCGCGCTTCTGACTCGCGCCGCGATCGCCGGCCGAGCCTGTTCGCTCGGGCGAGTGGTGGAACACAACGGTCAATGGCGAGCCCAAGGAGACCCGTTGGAGGCGGCCCTCGACGCCTTGGCCCGCCGGCTCGGCGACTCGACGGAAACCGAGTCCGTTGCGCGCTTCCCGTTCGACGCTCGCCGTCGCCGCATGTCGATCGTAGTTGTGGCGAATGGTGGTTACGACGTGCTCGTCAAGGGAGCACCCGAAGCCGTTCTCCCCCTATGCGACGGCGACCTTGCAGGTCCGAGCGAGGCCATCCGCTGTTTCGCCGAACGAGGTCTCCGCACCCTCGCACTTGCGGTTGACCACAGGTCAGGCGTGCCGACATTGGCCAGCGATGCCGAACGCAACCTCAAGCTGCTGGCAATCGTCGGCCTGCAGGATCCGCCGCGGACCGAGGCCGCCCCGGCGATCGCTACCTGCCGCCACGCTGGGATTCGCGTGGCGATGCTTACCGGCGATCATCCCGCCACTGCGCGCTCCATCGCTCACGAGGTCGGCCTCCTCACCGAGGACGTACCGGTCCTGATCGGGGCGGAACTTCCCGCTGACGACGAGGTGCTCGGAGCGCTGGTTGACCGAGACGGTCTCGTCGTCGCACGGGTGTCGCCCGAGGACAAGCTGCGCATTGCCCGGGTCCTTCGGCGTCGAGGGCACATCGTCGCAATGACCGGCGACGGCGTGAACGACGGTCCGGCGCTCAGCGAGGCCGACATCGGCATTGCCATGGGTCAGTTCGGCACTGATGTCGCACGCAATGCTTCAGATCTCGTCCTGCTCGATGACAACTTCGCCACCATTGTCGAGGCGGTTGTGCAGGGGCGAGCGACCTTCGCCAATTTGAAGCGCTTTCTCACCTACCACCTCACCGACAATGTGGCCGAGCTCGTACCGTTCGTCCTGTGGGCGCTTTCGGGAGGGAGGTTTCCCCTCGCCATCGGCGTCATGCAGGTGCTGTCGCTCGACATCGGCACCGACCTGTTGCCCGCCCTTGCCCTCGGGGCCGAGCGTCCCGCAGCGAACGTGCTCGATCAGCCGCCGTGGCAGGGGCGGCTCCTCGACCGTGTCGTGCTGCGACGTGCGTTTGGTGCCCTCGGTCCCACCGAGGCGTTCATGTCGATCGCGGCGTTCGTGACCGGACTGGTGATCGCCGGGTGGCGTCCGGGTGATGTCGCACCGACCGGAGCGCCATTGCAGACTGCCTCAGGTGCAGCCTTCACCGCCGTCGTGATCGGTCAGATGGCGAACGCGTACGCGTGCCGATCGGCCAGCCTCACACCACGCCGCCTGGGTTGGCGTTCGAACCGGCTTCTGCAGATTGCCGTCGTGAGCGAGATGGTCGCCCTCGTCGGATTCCTCTTTATCGGGCCCGTCGCCCGCGCCCTCGGTCAGCGCCCGGCAGGCGGTTGGCCACTTGTTGTCGCCCTCGCCACTGCACCCGCGGTGCTCGCCGTCGACAGCCTCGACAAGCGCCTGCGAACTCGCTCGCGGGCGATCTGACATACTCCGCAACTCGCCTGATCAGTCGAACTCGGGGTTTGGCAGCGGACGGGGTTCGTTTTCTTCGATTTCAACCATGGTGGCCTCGGCGAGGAGCAGGGTGCTGGCCACCTCGACCGCGTGTTCGAGGGCGAGCCGCACGACCTTGGTCGGGTCGATGATGCCGCGTTCGTCCAATTCGGCGTACTGACGGTCACGGGCATCGAAGCCGAAGAATCCGGTGCCGGCACGGACCCTTTCAACTACTGGCCCCTCATCGATCCCGGCGTTCCTGGCGATCTGTCGGGCAGGAATTTCGAGTGCGACCCGAATGACGTGGACTCCCGTCCGCTCGGCTCCCTCGCAGGCCTTCTCGGCGGCGTCGACGGCATCGATGGTCCGCAGCAGGGCGGCACCGCCACCAGGAACGATACCTTCGGCCACGGCCGCCTTTGTGGACGAGATGGCGTCATCAAACGCATCCCGCAGCCTTTTCAGTTCCGCCTCGGACAGGGCACCGACACGGATGAGCGCTACGCCACCGGACAGCTTCGCGAGCCGTTCCTGGAGCTTCTCTTTGTCGTAGTCGGAGGTGGTTTCGGTGATCTGTTTTCTTAGCTCCTGGCAGCGTCCTTGCACCGCAGCCGAGTCGCCTCCGCCGCCGATGATGGTGGTCGAGTCCTTGTCGCACACGACACGATCAGCCTGGCCGAGGTCGGCGACCGTGATCGATTCGAGCTTGGTGCCCAGTTCTTCCGACACGACCCTGCCACCCGTGAGAACGGCAATGTCTTGCAGCATTGCCTTGCGTCGGTCACCGAAGCCCGGGGCCTTGATCGCGCATGCCGAGAACGTGCCGCGCAAGCGGTTCACAACTAGCGTCGCCAGCGCTTCGCCCTCCACGTTCTCGGCAATGATCAACAATGACCTGCCGGTCTTCACGATCTCCTCCAACAGCGGAAGGAGATCCGGCATGGCAGAAATCTTCCGATCCACAAGCAGTATGTAGGGGTGGTCGAGTACGGCCTCCATCGCCTCGCCGTCGGTCACGAAGTACGCCGACAAGAAGCCCTTGTCGATCTGCATACCTTCCACGATCTCAAGTGTGGTCTCGGTTCCTCTGGCCTCCTCCACCTCGACCACACCTTCGGTGCCGACCTTGGCGACAGCCTCCGCAACCAGCGCGCCGATGGTGGCGTCGTTGTGGGCACTGACGGTCGCGACATGGGCGGTGTCATCCGCGCCGACCGGCCGGGACAACGCCCGGAGCGCCTCAACCGCGGCAGCGACGCCGCGCTGCATGCCCTTGCGGACTTCGACGGCGCTGGAGCCGACCATCACGTGTCGCAGGCCTTCAGCGAACATAGCGTGGGCGAGCAGGGTCGAGGTGGTGGTGCCGTCCCCGACTGCGTCGTTGGTCTGAACGGCGGCGGCTCGCAGCAGTTGCGCTCCCAGATTCTCCACGGGATCCTTGAGCTTCAATTCTTTGGCGATGGTGACGCCGTCGTCACAGACGATCGGAGCGCCATACTTTTTTTCGATGAGTACCGCCCGCACCTCGGGTCCGAGCGTGCCGCGTACGGCATCGGCGAGGGAGGTTGCTCCCTTCAACAGTTTCGTACGGGCGGCGTCATGAAAGAGCAGGTCTGTGTAAGTTGCCACGTCGTGATCATGGAGCCGAACCGGGTCAGATCGGCAGGGTCCTTATGCCAGATTTCAAGGGACCAGCGAAAGGACTTTCGACCCTGCTCACGTGGTCGACAAGGTTGGGCAGCTCTGGCCGCCGATGGCAACGATGCTGCACCAACTTGAGGCGGAGACCAGCCAGCGGTCACCGATTTTGACGGCGTGGCTCGTGCGGCCGACGAACGCAGGAAGTCCGCCGAGGAACATGTCGTGAATGACCAGGGCACAGGGTGAGATCTCTCCTGCACCTGCGCAGTCGGGGGGCGCAAGCGATGAGACCGTACGCACTTCGGTGGACAGCTTTGAGAACTGCGGGTCGATCGTTGCGTCGGCAATCATTGAGCGGAGTGCCTCGCCGTGCTGAATCGATGCGACCTTACCCTCGACGTCCGGATTGCCGCCGTCGAAGAAGGTCACGAACGCCTTCTTGACCGCGTCGATGGCCGACGCGTCGAGCGTGGCCGTCACCGGAGGCGTCGTCGAGGCAGGTGAAGCGGTTGTGGAGACGCCATTCGAGGCAGCCGTGGTTGCGGCCGTCGGCATGACGGCCGTCGTTGTCGCGGCCGAGGTGGTCAACGAACCAGTGGTAACACTCGTCACCGATGTTGTTGTCGCATTCGGACTGCTGCTGGTTGAACCACAGGCCGTTAAGACGAGCGCGGAGATTATGACAATGGTCCTCCTCATGCCGACACCGCCAGACCGAGCTCGACTCGACCGTCACGCATACGGATGACGCGATCAGCGGTGGCGGCGACGTGGGTATCATGGGTGACCATCACGATGGTGATGCCGTGGTCGCGCCGCAGACTCTGCAGGAGGTCGAGCACACCGTCGACCGACTCGGTGTCGAGGCTGCCAGTCGGCTCGTCGGCCAGAATGATGTGCGGCTGATTCGCAAGCGCCCTCGCAATGGCGACGCGTTGTCGCTCGCCACCGGAAAGCTCCGGTGGTCGATTGGTGAGTCGCTCCCCCAGACCAACCTCTCGAAGGGTCGCGATGGCTCTTTGCCTCTGGTCACGCCGACTTGACTTGGTCCCCATCATGGCGACCTCGACGTTCTGCAGTGCGGTGAGATTCGGCAGCAGGTTGTGGAGTTGGAAGACAAGGCCGATCTGTTCGCGTCGGTAGCGATCAAGGTGTCTGTCATCGGCCAGTGACGCACCGTTGACCACGACGGAGCCGGACGTCGGACTGTCGAGCGCTGCGAGGAGATGCATCAGCGTGGATTTGCCACAGCCGGAGGGCCCCGAAATTGCGACGAACTCACCTGGCGCGACCGTGAGGTCAACGCCGTTGAGTGCTCGCACCCGGCCGTTGTCGAATTCCTTCACCAGGCCACGCACGATGATGACCGGAGTGTTACTCATAGCGAATCGCCGCCAAGGGGCTGAGACGGGCAGCTTTCGCGGCGGGCCACAGTGCGCCGATGAGGGTCATCAGGCCGGCGAAGCCGAGCGCTCGCCAGAAGACCCCAGCGGACAGAACGGGCCGGAAGACGCCGGTCAGCTCGGGGACCTGTTCCAACAGCTTGATGGCGACGAGTCCGAATGCAACGCCGATCATCGCACCGACCAGGCTGACAACGAACGCCTCGCCCAGCACCAGTGCCAGCACCCGGCGCCTCGTCCATCCAACCGCGCGCAAGACGCCGAATTCGCGGATCCGCTCGAAGAACGACAGCAGCGTCGTGTTCATCACCCCGATGGCACCGACGGTGAGGGCGAGGATCGAGCCACCGAGGTTGGCGGCGTTGATCAACACAAGATTCCGGTCGACCCGGCCAAAGTCCGACTGCGTGCGAACGGTGGCCAACTGGGGGCTTTCGCTGTCCAGTCTGGCGCGAAGTTGGTCGATGTCGACCCCTGGTTTGGTGCGGACGAAGATCAGGGTCATCGACCCGGCCTTGCGCTCTTCGGCCTGCAGCGTCGAAAGCGGCAGCATGGCGGCGGAGTCGCCGAACACCTGGCCGGTGGAGAAGATGCCGACGACCCGATACGTCGTGTCGCCTATTGCGAAGTCGTCACCGACGTTCTTGCCCAGATCTGCAGCGGCCCGGTAGCCCAGCATGATTTCCGTCTTCGCGCGCGCCTCGTAGGGCACGCCTTTCACGACGTTCACGCCGAACTCACCAAGAGCCTCCGGCTCCACTCCAAGCTTCAGGAACAGCGGATGACGGCTGTCGAGATCGGTGGTGGCGACGAGCACGCCGATCGCGCTCTCAACCTCCGGGTGGGAACGGGTTCGCTCCAGATCGCTGGCATCGACGGCGCTGTAGAGCAGATCGGACACGCCCTTTTGGGCGATGCTGAAATCGGCGCGTCCGGTGCGGAGAATCGACGTGGCGGTCTGTTTCAGACTGAACGTCAGCACACCGAGCGCGACGACCGTCATGATGCCGACAGCGACCGCGACACCGGTCAGAATCGATCGGGCCAACCGGCTCCGAAGGTTCTGAGCGATCAGTTCGACGAACGTCATGCCTGAGCGACCTCTCGATCAGCTGCGCTTCCAGACGCCAGGCTACGGACACACCACCTGGTGCTCTATGGACAAATGTCCTTGGTGCGAACGACGTTGGACCCTTCGTGGCGCCACGACGACCAGCACGTTGCAACCACCGCCACCGCGAATGCCACAGCCCACTCCACGATGCCCAAAGGCGCCAGCTTGAGCACGTGCGCGGCCGCAGGAACATGCACAGCGGCGACGGTGACGGCGACGATGGCCGCCACGATCGGAAGCAGGACGGGGTTTACGGTGGTCTTCCGCTGCCCCCCGAGACCGTCGCGTCGCAGCACCAGGATGAGGATCGCCTGCCCCACGAGCAGCGTGACAAACGCCAGCGCTCGGGCCCGGTCCTCGATGATGTGTCTCGCCAGTGCACCGAGGTAGAGACCTATAACGGCGACCGAGAGGGTGAGACCAAGCAGGAGCGGTCGCAACAACTGCCTGGTGACGAGTCCGGCATGCGGGGGGCGGGGAGGTCGACTCATGATGCCCGCGTCGGCCGGATCGTTCTCGAACACGAGCGACACCACCGGATGCACCACCAACTCGAGAAGCACAAGGTGAACCGGCAGGAGAAGAAGCGGACGTCCCGTGAGCGGCACGATGAGGGCCGCCAACAACAGTGGCGGGTGGAACGCAATGAGGTAGGCAAAAGCCCGCACCAGGTTGTCGAAGATCCGTCGGCCGTTTCGGACCGCGCTCACGACGGTCGCGAAATTGTCGTCGAGCAGTACCATCGCCGCCGACTCACGAGCGACCTCCGTGCCCCGCTGTCCCATGGCGACACCGATGTCCGCCTCCCGCAGGGCCGGCGCATCGTTGATGCCGTCACCGGTCATGGCAACGATCTCGCCCCGAGCATGAAGCGCTTGAATAAGGCGATGCTTCTGCTCCGGCCGAATGCGGGCGAAGACATTGGCGTAGGCGATCACATCAGTGAGCGCCACATCGTCGATTGCGTCGAGTTGGTCGCCGGTGATGATCTCTTCTGCGCCTCTGTCGGAGGCAAACGGCCAACCAAGGTCAGCCGCAATTGCGTGCGCGGTGACCGGGTGATCACCGGTAAGCATGATGATGCGAATCCCTGCGGCACGGCACTGGTCCACAGCCTCGGAGACACCGGCCCGAACGGGGTCGCTGAACGCAATGAGCCCCAGCAGAACGAGGTTTGCCTCGTTGTCATCTCGGTTGCTCGATGTATTCCGAAGCACACCCGACGCGACGGCTAGGACTCGCAGCCCATCGCGTGCGAGTGCGTCGTTGGCCGAGACCAGCGAGCTGACGTTGGTGCCGATCATTCCGATCTCAGCGAGCGCTTCAATCGCACCCTTGGCCGCGACTGTGCTCACTTCGCCGTGCTGCCAGACGTGGCTGAGATACTTCTTCACAGGCTCGAACGGGTAGTCCTGGATGAATTGGCCGGCATGCAAACGCGCCACATCTACGCCTGACCGCGCCGCCGAGTCGATGATAGCCCGTTCAAGAGGATCGAATGGCTCTGGTTCGCAGGCGAGTACGGCGGCGGTGAGCAGGGACGCTGCTCGGGGATCGTCAACCGCCACCGTCGTGCCATCTGAGATCACGACAGTCGCTACCGCCATCTGTCCGATGGTGAGCGTTCCGGTCTTGTCGGTGCAGATCACGGTCGTTGACCCGAGTGTCTCCACCGCTGACAAGCGACGCACCAAGGCCCGCTCACGTGCGAGTCGCCAGGCACCCAGGCCGAGATAGAGCGTGTAGACCATCGGGAACTCTTCGGGAATGGCCGCAATGGCCAGACTGATACCGGCAATCACCGCTGGCCCCCAGCCCTTTCCTCGGGCAACCTCGACGCCGACCACGAGCAGGCAGAACGCGCCGGCCACCACGCTCAGCCAACGAACGAGACGCCCGACCGCTCGCTGCAACGGAGTGGAGGTCTCCTCGATGTTGACGAGTAGAGCGCCAATCGAGCCGTATTTCGTTGCCATTCCCGTCACCGCGACTCGCGCGATGCCTCGACCGGACACGACCGTCGTGCCGGCGAAGACTTGCTCCTCACCGGCCCCGGTTGTCTTGGTGATCGGTTGCGATTCGCCGGTGAGCGCCGACTCATCCACCATCAGTTGGGTTCCAGCTACCACGTCGGCGTCTGCAGCGATCACGTCGCCCTCCCGCACGATCATGAGGTCACCGGGTACCAGGTCTTCGCTGCCGACTCGCTCGTGGTTTCCATTGCGCCAAACCACCACGGTCGGAGAGGTAAGGGAGCGAAGACTGTCGAGGACGCGAGCGGCGCGGGCTTCCAAGAGCCACCCGACACCGGCAACCGGTACCAGCGCGACCAGGGCAATCACGCCATCGGTTGTGTCGCCGATCAGGAAGTATGTCGGCGCCGCGAGCAAGAGCAGGATGGCCATCGGATCGGTGATGGCCCGCAAAAGCCAACGTGGCACAAACGCCCGACGTTTCGTGGGTATCAAGCGGTTCGGTCCGTGCTCCGCGAGGCGTTCGCCAGCTTCGCTCGTGGTCAAACCGATCATCCCGGGCGGTGGAACCGGGAGTCCGACCTCCTCGAGTGTGTTGGGCCCGATCTCGCTTTCGATCAACGTGCTGACACCGCTATCCGCCGTCGCCGTCGCCGCCGTTGCCCTCGAAGCCCGGCGTGGCCAGGAGCCCGTTGACGAGTTCGGTGACCTCCGCGTCCGTCAGCTTCGCTCCGGAGTGCAGCCCGAAACGGGTGAAATACGCAGGTGGCATAGAGCGGTTCTTGATAACGGAAATCGTCTCGTCTGCCTGCTCACCACCCGCGGTGAATTCGGAATAGTTCACCGACGACCGACCGGTACTGACGTGGTCGGAAACAGCCCATGAAATCGGAGCAACGTTGGAGTACCAGGGCCAGGCGACCTCGTTGCTGTGACAGGAGAAACACGCGCGCACCATGAGTTCACGAGTCCGCGGAGATGACCAGGCCGGCTCACCAGTGATCGGTCGGTTCGCATGACTTCGCCCGTACGGCACGACCTGCATGGCCAGCACCGCCACCAGGCCGACGACGGCGAAGTCGCCGAGTACCGACCCAGCTCCCAGTTTCTCGTTCGAAGGTAGACGGCGCGACTGACGAGCGACCAGCAACACGGCAGGGCCGACGCACATGACGATGATCAGCAGGGCCGCGAGTGGCTGCAGCCCAATCAGCCAACTCCCGAGGGCCGTCAGCAGAACCACGGCGACGGAGCCGAGCATTGCGATCGGCTGTCGGCGGATGAAGGCACCGATCCCTGAGAACGCTTTCGTCATAGTTCAAGCATCTGGCACACCCGTGCCGACGACCAGGGACCAACGTCATGACTCCATCGGACGCTGTCCTGTTGCGACGCTTTCTGAAGGGCGACTCCTTCAGCCGCCGGCTGCGGTGCGGACCTTGGCCTGAACCTCGGCCGAGACGCCGCAGGCGTCGGCCGCCTGGGCGACCAGTTGGGCGGCCTCGGCCGAAGGCGGGCGAAGCGCGATTCCGGCGGTGATCAGTTGATCTTCGGCGGTCTTGGCTACCAGCTGGTCAGCTGTACAACGGGCAACGCCGGGAGCGGCGCCTGCGGCCACGAAGGCATCGTAGATCGCACCGGCCACGAGCGTCGTCGGCTTCTCGGCCGGGCCCGGAGGCAGCGTCGTCGCCGCTGGCGGGGCGGCCGATGTCGCCGTGGACGGGCTGGATGTCGCACCGGCGACCGTGGTCGTGGTGGTGGGCGCTACCGTCGTGGTTGTCGTCGCGACGGTGGTGGCGGGCAAGGTGGCGGGAACACCGGCTTCGGGAATGGTTCGCGGGGCGGCCGCGGTTGCTTCCTTCTTGCCGCTCTCGGCGAGGCCGAAGGCGATACCCGCAACAGCGAGCACAAGGCCGACGCCAATCGGGGCCCAGCCCATCTTTCGAGACTCGGGCCGGTCGGCATTCGGGCCCAACCGACCAAGTAATCCGTGCTCATCGGCCCACACCGCAATGGGCGGCACAACGACGAGTGCACTCAGGAGGGCGACGGCGATCTTGAGCGTGACGACGGACCCGAAGTCACGCAGGAGCGGCAGGGAGGAAAACACCAGCACGCCGAAGCCGCCGATGGTCGCCAAGGCTGATGCGGTGAAGGCGCGTCCAGTGTGCGCTGCGGCGTAATCCATGGCCGGTCGCGGTTCGAGGCCGTGCCTTCGTTCCTCCACATAACGCGCGGTGATTAAGATCGAGAACTCAGCACAGAGGGCCACGACAAGTGGCGCGCCCACCGTCGTGATCGGGCTCAGCGTGATATTGAGCGCCGCCACCAGCGCGGCTGCGGCACCCACCGCGAACAGCACCGGAATCATGGTCAAAATGGCAAGCCCCAGATTGCGGAAACGCAGCATCAAGACGGCCGCGACCACGAGCAACGTCACGTAGGTCAGCGCGCTGCGTCCCGCGGTCAGGTTGTGCAGCAGCGATACGCCGACTCGAGCGAGCCCCGCCGGCGTGGCGGTGGCACCCTGGGGAAGGGCGGCGCGGCCGGATGGCGGATCCGCGATGGCTGCGTCGAGACGTTTCACCAACCCGGCACGATTTACAAGCGACGACGGCCCGACGTTGAACAGAATCTGCATGGCGTTGCCGTTCGAGCTGACGAGCAGCCGTTGCACGTCGGGCGGCGCGGCCTGGTACGCCTGCAGGAGGTCGAGACCGGTCGGAGCCAGCGGCGTCGCACCCGGTACCGCCATCAGGTATGACAGCACCGAGACCAGACTCGTGCCCGCTGGGACCAGTTTGCCCTCATCACGCACGACGTTCGGTTCGAGATCGTTCACGAACGAACCAAGCTGATCGGTGAAGATGCCGTTCGAGGGCGCGCCGGTCGTCTGCACATACACCCCGAGCGTCGTCGCAAATCCGGTCTCGTGTTCGAGCAGTCGAGCGTTCTTGATCGTGGTGCTGCCCTGGTTCGCCCAGTTGATCGGGTCGCTCTCGATGCGGGCATCGCGCTCAAGCAGCAGGCCCGCAATGGGAAACACGACGGCCAGGACACAAAGGGGGATCACCGCTTTGGCCGG
The DNA here is from genome assembly GCA_963791625.1 of uncultured Acidimicrobiales bacterium. Lineage (GTDB taxonomy): Bacteria > Actinomycetota > Acidimicrobiia > Acidimicrobiales > Ilumatobacteraceae > JANMCE01. Next base: position 1,049,505 of record CAWBTA010000006.1, on the reverse strand, counting down.
CAACGACCCGAGCCATATCACCAGTCGTTCGCTGCGTCCGTGACCTCGCCCCGCCTTCGAGGGAGAGCGCTTCTCACGGAGCGCAAGGATGGCGACGGTGACCGCGATACCGACCACCACCAAGGCCACGATGCCAATCGTCAGGAGAACGCCAAAATCGCGGATCATCGGAACCTTTGAGATGAGCATCACCAGGAACGCGGCAGCGGCAACGACGGTTGCCAATGCCAGCGGCGGGCCTACCCGAGACAGGGTTTCGGCGAAGGGAGAATCGGTCCCCCGTTCCGTCGTGATTTCTTCTTGGGCGCGGTTGTGGATCTGGATGGCGAAGTCGATGCCGAGTCCGATCAGGATCGGCAAGCCCGAGATGGTGACGAGCGACAGCTTCACACCGGTGAAACCAAAAGCCCCGAACCCACAGATGACACCGACGACCACGACAACCAACGGAAGAAACCGCCAACGGACCCCGAACACAAGTCCGAGCACAAACACCATCACCGCCAACGCGAACAGGCCGAGTGTCAGCATGCCCTTCTGGAGATAGTCGTTGATTTCGGTAAGAAACGTCGGCGTGCCGGTGATGACGGCGTCAGCGTTCTCCCACGTCGTGTCCTTGAACGCCTGTTTCACCAGTTTGTTACCGGCGGCCAGATCATCGAGGCTCGCGTTGCCTTTCAGCACCACGACGAACAGTGCGTGGCGCTCGTCGGGAATGAACGATTGCAGTGAGCGCCGTAGCACCAACTTGTCGTTCGCCGGTGGCACCACGGTCGTGCCGTTCAGGGTGAAGCCGGTGTTGTCGTGCAGCAGGAACGAAACCCACGCCGGGTTGTCGATGCTCTGCTTGCCGGCACCGAGAGCACGGGCCAGGGTCAACTGCGCATCGGCCTTTCGAGCTGACGCTTTGGCCGGTTCGGTCTCCCGCGCTGTGGCCCGACTGAGCACCTGGGTGGCGATTCCCTTGGTGACCAACGTGTTGCTCCAGGTCAGCAGCGTCACGGGGTCAAGCACCGAGAACACGACTCCCCCGTTGGCCTCGGGCTGCAAGCGATCTCGGACCGACGCCATGGCCGCCATGTTGGCGGGCGTGAAGAGATCGGTCACGGTCTTGCCCGGCTTAGCGGTGAGCAAGACGAACATCGACTCGCCGCCGAAGGTGTCCTGGTAGGCGCGGTTCGCCTTCGCCGTGGCCGTGCCACGATCGAGATAGCTGTCCTGACCGGTCGCAAACTTCAGCCGGGCCGCACCGACGCCGAACACACCGGCAGCGATGAGCACCACAACCAGAACGATCGGTGCTCGCCGGGAAAGCATCCGACCAATGCGACTCCAGAGACCGTCCACCTCAGTCCGCCGATGGCTCCGACGGCCGACCGAGCCGCACCAGTGTCAGGCCCACAACGGTCAGCGCCAAGCCGACAAAGGCGATCGGTCCCGTGCGTGAACCGGTCTTAGGAAGGGCTTTCGTGGGAGCAACCGTCGCGGCTGGGGCCACGACGCTCGCACCGAGCACTCCCGACTGCGTCGTCGGCACGACCACAGTTGTCGATGCAACAGTCGTCGACGCTGCGATGGTTGAGGCCGCGATCGTGGCTGCAGTAGTTGGCGCTGCAGTAGTCGGTGCCGCCGTAGTCGGGGCCGCGGTGCTTCGTGCCGTCGTCGAGGTCGGCGCACACGACTCGACGGGCCGTTTCACCGTGGCCGAGTTCGGCGCCGTCTCACCACTCGACCAGGTCGCAACGAGCGAGACAGGGAAGCTCGCTGAGTGAGAGCGAGAGACCCGACGCCGTACCACTTACCGCTTTCGCCGCCGGAATGGCGGTCCCTGTGCCAAGTCCGGAGAACTGGATGCCCGACGGCGTGGTGATCGACGTCAATGTGAGTGCGTTGGATGCGTCATCGTTGGTTATCGTCAGGGTCGCCTGCCAGCTCTGCAGATCATCGGAGCAGCGGGTGGTGATCGACATCGTCGTGTGCCAGGCCGCGGCCGGCTGGGCGGGTACCAACGTCAGGAGCCCTGCACCACCGGCGAGTCCAAGGGCCAAGACCAATCGCCTTGCGTTACCTCTCCGCAAGTGAAACCTTCGACGGTCGCTTCGGGATGATCCTGCTCCGCTCATGATCCCATCCTTCGGTCGTGGCGCGGTGCGCCTTCGCTTTCAGCATCATCCGATTACCCGGCGAGCGCCCCGGCCAGTGGTCACCTTCTCGATGACCAATAGTCACTCCCGCGCTCACCCCTGCGGTCGTGACACACCCTGTTACGGTCGGGTCGTGTGCTTTTCTGCGCAGGCTGATCTGGTTGGCGGGCTGCTCATCGGAGCAATCGGTGTCGATGTGATCCGCCACGTCGACAAGCGCTCCGAGTATCGAGCGCTGGCAGCGCTGCCGCTTCTGCTCGCCGGCCATCAGTTGGTGGAAGCATTCGTTTGGTGGGGGCTTCAAGGACGATTCAGCGCCCCTGTCGGCCGGATCAGCACATGGATCTATCTCCTCATCGCGTTTGTCATTCTGCCGATCTATTTGCCTGCAGCCATCTTTCTGCTCGAACCCCTGGGTCGGCGTCGACGTATCATCGCGGCGTTCATCGCCCTCGGCGCCGTCGTGGCGACCCTGCTCTTCGCGGCGATGGTTCGAGGCCCGGTAACCGCCAGCCTCGGACAATTCCACATCGCGTACGGCACTGACCTTCGCGCTGGTGGCCTCGTCGTTACCGCCTACGTGACAGCCACGTGCGGCTCACTGATCTTCTCGGGATATCGCAGCGTGGCCATCTTCGGTTGGATCAATCTGATCGCTGTCGCCTTCCTATCCCGGGCCACCCTCAACGGCCTCGCGTCCCTGTGGTGTGCATGGGCGGCGATCACCAGCGCGCTGTTCGCTCTTCAGTTCCGATTTGGCCGCCCCCCACCCTTCCGGAGGCTTCGCGTAGGTTGACAAGAAAGGGTCTAAGGCCCTTCGAATCGACGTTCTATGGCACCTGTCGGCAGGACAACCGGGCTGCGAGAGTGAAGGGAAAATCAACAGGGAGGGGTCGAGGTGTTTGTGAACCGTTCCGACGCCGGCAAGCAGCTGGCGAAGCGCCTGGCCTACCTTCGAGACGACGACGTGATCGTGCTCGGACTTCCCCGCGGCGGCGTTCCGGTGGCGGCGGAGGTAGCCAAAATGCTTCACGCTCCGCTCGATGTGATCGTGGTGCGAAAGCTGGGCGTGCCGTTTCAACCTGAACTCGGTATGGGAGCCATCGGTGAGGACGATGTACGGGTCATCAACACCGATGTCGTACGCCAGCTCGAGATCTCCGCGACCGATATCGACAAGGTGGAACAACGCGAACGATCTGAGCTGGAACGAAGGGCCGAACGATTCCGCCCTGATGGGATGCGTACGCCACTCGCTGGTCGCGTCGTCGTAATCGTCGATGACGGCATTGCCACCGGATCAACGGCGATAGCAGCGTGTCAGGTAGCGAAAGCGGAAGGCGCCCGCCGCGTCATTCTGGCCGTCCCGGTAGCGCCGATCGACTGGACCGAACGACTCGAATCGTATGCTGACGAACTGGTCTGCCTGGACACCCCGTATCCGTTCATGGCGATCGGCCAGTTCTACAACGACTTCGGGCAGACCTCCGACGACGAAGTGGTTGCCTGTCTCCGGCAGGCCGCGACAGCGCTACTCGACGCGACCGCTCCCGTCCGTGACGAAGAGGTCGACGTGCAGGCCGCGGCAACGCGACTGCCCGGGCATCTCACAATCCCTCACCATGCGAAGGGGCTTGTCGTGTTCGCTCACGGCAGTGGAAGCAGTCGGCAGAGTCCCCGCAACCGATATGTGGCCACGGTGCTCAACCGCGCCGGTCTGGCGACATTGTTACTTGATCTCTTGACGCCCGCAGAGGCGGCCTACCGGTCGAGGACGTTCGACATCGATCTTCTCGGTCAACGTTTGGTCGATGTCACCAGGTGGGTCCGCGAGCAACCGGAATTGGCGGGACTTCGTGTTGCTTACTTCGGAGCCAGTACGGGTGCGGCCGCCGCATTGCAGGCGGCGGCGCGACCAGGTCTCAACATCGCCTCGGTCGTCTCTCGCGGCGGCCGCCCGGACCTCGCTGACGCCTCACTCTCGGCGGTAACCGCCCCGACCCTTCTTATCGTCGGAGGCGATGACACCGCCGTGATCGAATTGAACAAGCAAGCCCAGAGTCGACTGGGCGGTGAGAGCTGTCTGGCCATCGTCGAAGGTGCGACACACCTGTTCTCAGAGCCGGGCACCCTCGAACAGGCCGCCGATCTTGCTCGCGATTGGTTCATCGATCACCTTGTCGTCACCTCCGTGGGGCGCTCGGGCTGAATCACATTTTCGGCATAACAACGAAGGCGACCGTGGCCAGATGAAGGCCGGCGCCGATGACGGTCATGAGATGAAAGACCTCGTGATAGCCAAAGACGGTCGGCCACGGATCGGGTCGCTTCATGGCGTACACGACGGCACCCAGGGTGTAGGCCAGCCCGCCGCCAACGATCATTGACAAGCCGAGCGAGCCGAGACGGGTGTGCAATTGAGAGACGAACGGGACGATCGACCAGCCGACGATGATGTAGACGGCGGTGAACAGGGAACGGGGAAGGGCGACGGGCACCCATTGCAGACCGATCCCGATGACGGCACCTGTCCAGCAGACGATGAGAATGATGCGACGAGCGCTTTGATCAAGGCCGACGACGGCTACCGGTGTGTAGGCGCCTGCGATGGCGAGAAAGATGGTCGAATGATCGAGCCGTCGCCACGTTCGGAGCTGGCGTTGAGTCCAGCGACCACGGTGGTAGAGGGCAGATGTCCCGAACATGGCGAGCGTGCCGAACAGGTAGACGACGAGCGTGAGCCGATGTCGGCGTGATGCATCGTTGAGCGCCAGCATGAGCAGGCCGACCAGGAGAAACGTGAAGAACGACCCGACATGCAGCCAACCACGCATGAGCGGCTTGAGGTGTCTCGCCGGGGAGGCGCCCGTTTCCGACCGTGTCGGGGCCGGTGATTGCGAGCGGGTCACAGGGGCGCGGAGACCACGGCGACAAGGGCGGGCATGTCCCGACCGGCGACATGAGTGTCAGTCGTCCCAGATGGGTCCACCACATCCGCGATGGCAGGTGCTGGAAGTCCCGCGATGCGATAGGCGTCGGCTTCGTCCAGCGTTTCGTGCGTGAGGAGGGCACCAGCCAGCCGGTCGAGCTGCTCTCGGTGGAGACCGAGCACGCGGGTTGCCTCGGCATGACAGTCGGTCACGATCCGCTGGATTTCGTGATCGACGAGTTCGCGGGTCAGATCAGATGTCGTGGCCATCCCGGGGAACATCATGCGCTCGTCCTGCGGGTCCGGCAACACACTGATGGGTCCGATGGCCGGCGACATACCCCAGCGCCCAACCATCTGACGAGCGGTTGCCGTCACCACTTCAAGGTCCGACTCGGCACCGGTCGTGACATCACCGAACACGATCTCCTCTGCCGCGCGGCCGCCCAACGCTCCGGTGATCCGGCCCTTGAGGTAGCGAATGCCGAATCCGTAGCGATCACGACTGGGTGACTGGAAGGTGACGCCGAGCGCCCGACCGCGCGGGATAATCGAGACCTTGCGCACGGGGTCGGCTCCTGGCAGCAACATCCCGAGGAGAGCGTGCCCGGCCTCGTGGTAGGCCGTCCGCTTCCGTTCCTCAGGCGACAGCATGATGCGGCGCGCGCTGCCGAGCACGATCCGTTCCAAGGCGTCAGCGAAGTCCGACGATGTCACGCTGATGTGATCGCGGCGAGCGGCGAGCAGCGCCGCCTCATTCACGAGGTTGCGCAGATCGGCTCCGACCATACCGGGGGTCGACGCCGCAACATCTTCCAACTTCGTCGCCGGGTCCAGGGGCACGCCGCGGGTGTGTACGGCGAGGATGGCCGCCCGTCCCGCCGCGTCGGGCGGGTTGATGGCAACATGCCGGTCGAATCGCCCGGCGCGCAAGAGAGCCGGATCCAGAATCTCCGGACGGTTGGTGGCAGCCAGCACGATCACACCCTCGGTGCCAGTGAAACCGTCCATCTCGGTGAGAATCTGGTTCAATGTCTGTTCCCGTTCGTCATGACCGCCAAAGCTCATCGCCGCGCCGCGGGCCCGGCCGATCGAGTCGAGTTCATCGATGAAGATAATGGCAGGTGCAGCCTTCTTCGCCTGATCGAACAAGTCACGGACCCTTGATGCGCCCACGCCGACAATCATCTCGATGAACTCCGATGCAGACATCGAAAAGAACGGAACGTTGGCCTCACCTGCGACGGCTTTCGCCAACAGCGTTTTGCCGGTGCCGGGCGGCCCGGTGAGCAGCACACCACGAGGAATCTGGGCACCAAGTCTGCGATAGCGATCAGGGTCGCGCAGGTAGTCCACGATCTCCACGAGTTCGTCTCGCGCTTCGTCGATACCCGCGACGTCGGCAAAGGTCGTGCGTGGCCCTCCCCCGGTGTAGAGCTTGGCCTTCGATCGACCAATACCCCCGATACTTCCCATGCCGGCCGCCGCTCTGCGGCTGAGCCAGACCAGCAGCCCCACGAACAGCAGTGTGGGACCAAAGCCGTACAGCAGCGACTGCCACCACGATGCCGGTTGGCTGATCGGTTTGGCGTTGACGACCACCCCTTTCGCCTGGAACATCGTTAGCAGATCATCGGAGGCGAAGACCGGCCGCTCGGTCTCAAACGTCTTGCCAGTCCGATTGTCGACCCTCACAGTATTCGTGAGCGTTCCCTGAATCGTCAGGCCCCGGGCCGTCACATCGATGACGTTGCCCTGCTCGACCTGGCTGAGAAAAGAGGTGTACGACAACTTCACCCGAGGCGCCGCCTTCGTCAGGTTCGAACTGATGATCAGATTCGTGACGAGGATCAGAATGAAGACGATGGGAAACCACCGCGGCAACCGCGAGCGCGGCGCCTGCCCGTTTGGCTCGTTCGCTGGGGGATGTACACCTTCGGTACGCCAGCGAGGTGGGGCTTTCGGTCGCGTCGGTGGAGTCTCCGGGCGATTACTCATGATTCGATTCTCGCCTTTCCGAGCTCGAACAGCCCGGGCCGAAGGTCCCCCAGCACGCAGCCGAAAGGCGGGGGTTCCGACCCGTCACCTTGACTCCCCTGTTGCCTGGAGTAAGAATCGAATCGTGCGCTGCAGGCAGGCGTTCAGCACCTCGGCCGTGGTGCGCCGCCAGCCGATCCGCCCCGTTTCGAATCGCTATCGAGGCTCCTGCCATGACTCGTAATCAGGTGAATGGTTCCGCCAATTCTCCCTCACCGCTCGCCGACCTTCTGCTCGATCCGACCGTGCTCGGATCGATTTTGGAGGCGGTGCCCGATGGTCTGGTGATCACCGAGGGTGATGGTCGTATCGTTCTTGTCAACCAGCGGTTGGAGGAATTGTTCGGCTATGACCGCGGCGAGTTGCTCGGCCGGCCGGTGGAAATGCTGCTGCCGAACAATGTCCGTAGTGCCCATCGTTCCCACCGACTTCATTACGGAGTCGACCCAGCGGTTCGCTACATGGGCTCAGGTCTGCAACTCTCCGGCCGCCATCGTGATGGCCACGAGTTTCCCGTCGAGGTCGCCTTGAGTCCCCTTGCCGGTACCGAATCGTCGAATTCCCGTGTGATCGCAACCGTGCGCGATGTTTCCGAACAGCGGGGACTCACCGAAAGTCTCCGAGCCAGCGAGGAACGCTTTCGTGCCGCCTTCGATCAAGCGCCAGTACCCATGGCGGTGACAGCCCTCGAAAATCCGACGCGACGCGAGATCATTGAGGCCAATCAGGCTCTGGCCGATCTGCTCGGATACAGCCGCGAGGACCTCATCGGCAGAGCATTTGCCGACCTCACGCACCCCGATGATCGGGAAGCCGACGACAGCGCGGCGAGTGCCATGCTGGACGGTTCAGCACCGGGTCGGCTCGTGCGCGAAAAGCGCTATCGAGCGGCGGACGGTCGGATCGTCTGGGCTGAGCTCAATGCCACGTGCCTCACCGACCGTCATGGTCGAACCGCCGTCAGCCTTTCGCACATCTTCGACATCACCGACCGGAAGGCGGTCGAGAGCGAACGTAGCCGGCACGAGCGGTTCTTGGATGCTCTCGCCACGGTCACCACTGAGCTGCTCGGTGACTTGGATGAAGCGGATGCTTCCGATGTCGTGGCTCACCACGCGCGAGCACTCCTCGACGCAGACTTCGCCACCATCGTCGAACTCGCTCACGAAGACGAGATTCACGTCTTGGGTGTCGACGGATCCCACGCCGACGCGTGGCGGGGTACCTCGCGCCCATCCCGTAGCGCTCCGCTGAGCACTGAGGTCATCCGGCGTCGCACCCCGATTGTTCTCGAACTCCCCGAAGTCGGCCGGGACAGGACCACGCTTGATGCGGAGCTCGCAGCTCGCTTCGGCCCACTGCTCAGTGCGCCGCTTGGTGATCACCAGACCAATATGGCGCTCGTGGCGCTTCGGGCTGCGGGCGGGGAGCCGTTCGACGAAGATGACCTCGCCGTCGCGACGCAATTCGCTGAACAAGTTGATGTCGCTATGGAGCTGGCGCGCTCTCGCCGCGCACAGAAGCAGTTGCAGCTCTTCGAAGAGCGCGAGCGAATCGCTCGAGACCTCCACGATCGGGTCATACAAACGCTGTTCGCCACCGGCATGAGCCTTCAGGCTGGTATCAGCGCCGTGCATGAACCCATCGCGCACGAACGTATGACCCGAGCGGTTGACGACATCGACAGTGCTATCAAGGAACTCCGCTCCGCAATTTTCACGCTCAACCACTCATCTACCGAGCCGGACGCACTGCGCCGCGAACTCACCAAGATTGTCGACCGCACTGTCGACGTGTTGGGGTTCAGGCCGCAACTTGCGTTTCGTGGTGGTCCGCTCGAACTCTCCGCCGAGCAGACCGACGACGTCATGGCCACGCTCAACGAAGCGCTGTCCAACATCGCCCGGCACGCCCACGCGACCCGGTGCGACATCACCGTCGATGCGACGACCGCCCATCTGGTGCTCGAAGTAGAAGACGACGGCGTGGGTATCGACCCGGACCGCCCTCGCGGCAATGGCCTCGACAACATGGCAAATCGTGCAATCCGCCACGGCGGAAACTGCGACATCGCTGCAGGCCCCAACGGGGGGACCATCCTGCGTTGGCAGATCCCGTTACCGCACTAGGACACCCGCGCCGTTCCCTCACATGGTGATGACGACTTTTCCGAGCGCGTGGCCCTTGGCGAAGTAGGCGATGGCCTCGGAGGTTCGGCTCAGCGGGTAGGTGCTGCCGACGATCGGAGTGACCCTTCCGGATTCGATGAGCTCCTTCAGTGCGAGCAGATCCTCCTGGTTCGGCGCCTCCGAGACGTGTCGAATCTTCGGGGGTACGAACAGCGACATGATTGGCGCTTTGATCAGGAGAACACCAGTGGCGGCGATCCAGCGCTTATGAAACTGGCCGCCATTAGGTATGAGCGTCCCGTTCCGGCTCACGACACGCACGAGGCGTGACAGTGAATGGTTCAACACGTTGTCAAGAATGACGTCGTAGCGTTTCTCCCCCTCGGTGAAGTCATCCTCGGTGTAGTCGATCACGTGGTCCGCACCAATCGATCGGACCAGGTCCACCTTCGTGGTGCTGCACACGCCGGTCACCTCCGCGCCATATGACTTGGCGATCTGCACGGCGAAGGTGCCAATACCTCCTCCCGCGCCGGTGATCAGAACCTTCTGCCCTGACTGCACCCTGCCTACATCGCGGAGCGCGTGCAGCGCAGTGAGACCGGACATGGGAACAGCAGCGGCCTGCTCAAACGTGACGTTGGCCGGCTTTGGCACCAGGAGCGCCGCTGCGGCAACGGCGTACTCGGCGAAGGTACCCGTGCCCTTTCCGAAGACCTCGTCGCCGACCTTGAGTCGCGTCACGTTCTTGCCGACCATCTCAACGATTCCGGCCAGGTCCGAGCCCCGCACCCCGTTACGCGGCTTGCGCAGCCCGAAGCTCGCACGGACGATGTAGGGCACACCGGTGACACCAGCCCAGTCGGGCGGGTTCACCGATGCGGCACGGACACGCACGAGTACCTGGTCGTCCTTGATGAGCGGCTTGTCGATCTCCCTGAGGTCCATCAGATCCGGAGAGCCGTACGTGTCGTGAACCATTGCCTTCATCGTGTCCTCCTTCGGGACTCTGTGACTGAGAGATCAAGCGCCCGCTGAATCTCTGCGGCGAGGTAGGCAGCTGCAGCGGTGCATCCGGCGTCTACCTCGGCGCTGAGGCCGACCCCATCGGTGAAGTCGACGCCCTCGATGCCGAGGACGCATAGGGCTCCCGGTAGGAGGTCGAGCGCACGAGCGAGGTCGACCGCGTCACCGAGCCCCATCAGGTGACCGCCACCGAGCCTCACGCCGCGGTCGTCAATGTCGGCCAGACGGTCGGCGGCGACCTCATGGAACGACCCGATCGGACGGCCGGAACGAACGGCGTCGACGAGCCAAACCGAGCGCGAGCCTTCCCATGATTGGACGAGTCGTACCGGTTCACCGTCGAGTTCGACCAGGCGGACCTGTGCGGGATCGACGAGCGGAGCGAGGCGGGCAAGGACGGATGCCGCGGCACCATCGTCGCGGCGATACGGGTTGCCAATGCCGATCACGGTGACGGGAGGGCTCACGAGCGCACGACGCGCAGGTCGAGAAAGTGCGTTGCGCAGGAGATGCACGGGTCGTAGTTGCGGACGGCCTGCTCGCAGATGTGTTCCAGCTCGGCGTCATCGAGGTGCAGCGAGTTCCCGATGAGGTGGATGAGATCGTGCTCAATAACCGGCTGGTTCTGGGAGGTGGGCGGCACAATGCGCGCATCGGCCACGAGACCATCGGCGTCAATCTCGTAACGGTGGAAGAGCAGCCCGCGAGGTGCCTCGCTCCAACCGCATCCGGTTCCGGCGCCCACCTCAACGGGCACAGCCGCCCGATCGGGGGGTACGTATCGCTCGGCGATGTCGAGCGCGACCTCGCACGCGTGCACCGTTTCGATGGCGCGCACGATGATGCTGCGGAAAGGATTGCGTTCGGCTGCCGTCAGCCCGAGTTCGAACGCCAGCGCAGCAGCCCGAGGCGCAAGGTGATCGGCGTTCAGCGCGAACCGCGCAAGCGGACCGACGAGGTAGTCACCGCCGGAAAGCATGCGCCCGTGAAGCGCGGTGGAATGCTCGACCTGTTGCTCGGCGAAGTGGTCGAGGTACTCGTTCGCCGCTATGTCGAGCCCGGAGGTGCTGACCAACCGCTCGCCGAGCATCGGGTACTCCGTCGGGTGCCGCAGAGCGACGAGCGCGGTGCCGTCGGGCAGCGCGTGATCGGGGAACGGGAAGGTCGCCACCCAACGAGCGATGTCCATGGCCGATTCGAGCGCCGGGTCGCAGTTCTTCGGCGAGGGCCGCCATCGTGCTCGACGTCGGAGTGCTGTAGAAGCCGCCGATCTTCACGTTCACGGGGTGCACGGCGCGACCGCCCACCACTTCGACGATGCGATTGCCGAGCTTCTTGAGCTGCAGGCCGCGCTCAACCTCGAACCGATGATCCACGGCCATGGCGATGCCGCTCGGGTAGCCCAAGAAAGTCGGGCGCATGGAGGAGATGGATGTGGAGCACGTGGCTTTCGATCCACTCACCGCAGTAGAGAAGGTGCCGCAGTTCACGCAGCGGGTCGTCCACCGATCACGCCCAACGCTGACTCGATGGCCTGGCACGCGCTCATCTGATAGGCAACCGGGCAGATCCCGCAGATGCGCGCGGTGATGTCGGGTGGTTCGCTGTACGCCCGACCGCGGAGAAACCCCTCGAAGAACCGCGGTGGTTCGAAAATGCGAAGGCGCACATCGGCCACTTCACCGTCGCGTACCTCGATGATGAGGCCACCTTCACCCTCCACCCGGGTGAGAGCTTCCACGTTGAACCGACGCGAGCGATGGTCGTGCGTCACCGGTTGGCTCCCTCGTTGAACGTGGTCACCGTGAACGTTCGCAACGATCGCAGCACGTCGCCGTCAGGGACACCCGTCGCGTGCAACACTCCGCGAAGTGCCGCGACGTTGGCCGACTCCGATGGCCCGAAGCAACCGAAGCAACCCCGATGAATCGAAGGGCACAGGGCGCCGCAACCGGCGTGCGTAACGGGGCCAAGGCACGCCGTGCCCTCCGAAACGAGCAGGCACGGGTTGCCCGTCCTGCTTGCATTCCACGCACACGCTGTGGCGGGTGACGGGCGTGCGTCGGCCGGCGAGCAATGCGGTGATGGTGCCAATGAGATCCTGCTTGTCGATGGGGCAACCGTGCAGCTGGTAGTCCACTCTGATGTGATCGGCGATCGGGGTGCTGGTGGCGAGGGTCTCGATCCAATCGGGTCGGGCGTACACGACGCGCTTGTACTCCTCGATGTCGGCGGTATTACGCAGCGCCTGGATACCTCCAGCAGTCGCGCACGCCCCGATGGTGACAACGATGCCCGACCGGGCGCGCACGTCGCGGATACGGTCGGCGTCGTGAGCGGTAGTGATGGAGCCCTCGACCAGCGAGATGTCGAAGTGGTCAAGCATTTCCTCGGGACCAGCTTCAAGGAACATGCGGATGTCGAGCGCGTCGGCGATAGCGAGCAGTTCGTCCTCGCAGTCGAGGACGGTGAGTTGGCAGCCGTCACACGAGGCGAACTTCCATACGGCAACGGTGGGTCGACTCATCGGCCCCTCACCTCCAGCAGGGCGGCTACGTCTGGCCATCGAACGACGGCGCCGTCACGACACAGTAGGTGGGGGCCGAGCTGGCAGCGTCCGCAGTGGCCGATGCCGCAGTGCATGTTCCGTTCAAGTGAGACGAACAACCGATCGGCAGGGGTGCCGCTGGCGATGAGGGCGCGAGAGCCAGTAGTCATCATGATCTCCGGCCCGCACACGAAGGCAAGGTCGTGCGACTCGGCGAGCCGTTCGATGAGCGCGGTCGCGGTGCCGACTGCGCCTGTCCACGTTCGGTCCGCGGCGTCAACGGTGACATAAACATGGGCACCCGCAGCCGTCCACCTTTGCAGGTCGATGCCGTAGAAGAGCTGCCCCGGTTCGCGCGCGCCAATCACGACCGTCAGGCGCGACGGGGCCAACGGCCCGCGAGCGGCGAGCGCGTCGATGGCGAGTCGGAGGGGGGCGAGGCCGAGGCCGCCCGCCACGACGATCGTGTCGCGACCGGCCGCGTCGGCCACGGGCCATGCGGTGCCGTACGGACCGCGGAGGCCGAGCAGAGCACCCGGCTCGCTGCGCACCACAGCTGCGCTCACCGCGCCCACGCTACGCACGGTGAGAGCGATGGTGCCATCGGTGCCGGCACCACTGATCGAAATAGGGATCTCCCCCACACCGAACGCCCACAGCATCATGAACTGACCGGGCGACGCGTCGGCGAGCAGTCGACCTCGCGGTGCGAGCGTGAGGGTCACGACGTCGACGGTGTCGACGACGCGGGCAATCACCTCGTAAGGCTCGGGCTGCATCGGCTCGGCGAGCGTGCCGACGGGGAGGTCAACGAGCGCGACCATAGACGTCCATCAACTGATGCCGCGTGGCCTCCAGCCGCGAGGCCACCATGCGTGTGAGTCGGTTGCCGAGTTGATAGCCGAGTTCGTGATCAGCCGCACACGCAGCGCGCAGTGCACTAGCGTCGATGCTCAAGGCTCGCACGTCATCGAGGGCGACGACGTCGAAGTGCCAAACGTGTGGCTCGATGAACCAGGACCAGCCCACCGCTTCGCCCGCATGCACCGTCGCAACGATCAATGGGTCGCGGTCGGCGGCAGTGATCTCGATACCGGCTCGGCCTTCGGTCAGGAGAAGGAACCGGTCAGCGGGCCGGCCGACAGTGGCGATCCACGTTCCGGCCGGGTATTCGACGAGATGGGCGAGCGGCACGATGCGTGCGACCAACCGAGGGTCCAACCCGGCAAGGAAGGGGTGAGCGGACACGGCGGACCCGATGTCGATCATGCTGATCCGCTCCCGCCTGCTGACGCGATGAGCGCGGCGGCCTCGCTGACGATGTCGATGCCGGCCGGACACCAGGTGGTGCAGCGGCCGCACCCAACGCACCCCGTGGTCCCGAACTGGTCGGTCCAGGTTTCGAGCTTGTGGGTCAGCCACTGCCGATAGCGCGCCGCTACCGTCGCTCGTACCGGCCGGCCGCCCAGGTTCGAGTGATCGAGCTGGAAGCACGACGCCCACTCCTGGGTGCGGACCGTCGCATCAGGATCGAAGTCGGTGCTATCGGTGAACGTGGAGCAAAAGCACGTGGGGCAGACCATCGTACAGTTGCTGCACGCCAGGCATCGGGCCGCCACGTCGTCCCACTGTGGGTGGTGCTCGGTGCCGGCCAGCAGGTTCGGCAGCTCTTTCCCGGGCAGCCTCGGCGGCATCTGCGCCGTCGCCGCAGCCGCGACGGTCTCGGCCGCCAGCAAGTCGACCGTCGTTGATTCGACGCCGGGCAATCGAGTCAGCAACGCCGCCCCGCGTTCGGTGGCGGCCTCTGCGAACAGCCGGTGACCGTCGCCGTCGTTCAGTTCGGTGAGGCGTACATCGAACCCGTGCCGGGGTTCAGGACCACCTCCCATCGACGTGCACCAGCAGGTGGCCGACGGGACACCGCACGTCACGGCCACCACGAACGTGCCGAAGCGCCGCGCTGCGTAACGAGGATCGGGATGATCAGGATCGAGTTGCACTCGGTCAAGCACGTCGAGGGCGCGCACCTCGCAGTCGCGGGCGCCGATGAGCGCAAGCGGTCGATCGGGTGGCGCAGGGTGGTTCATCACGAACGACCCATCCGAGCGCCGCACCCGCAACACCTCCTGATGAGCCGGAAAAACGAACTGCTTCCACGACGCTGCGCCAGGTGTGTAGCCGAAGCGGGTACCGTCCTCGGTCTGCCGCATCCGCCACTGGCCGGGCGCCTGCTCAACCGCCCAGCCCGTCGGGAGATCGTCACCGGCGACGATGTCGCCGTAAGCGATCACCGCACCACGGACGACCGGACCGACGACACGGAAACCATCGGCGGCGAGCACCGCCACCAGGGCGTCGAGACCCTTGCGCGGATCGAGCCCGACCGCACTCAGGATGCCATTCCGAAGGGCGATCTGGCCGTCCATGGACTTGAGTGTCGCTCATCAACCGCGTCGAGCACTAGGGACTATGGTCACGCGAGTCGGCAGGTTGCTCCCGAGCTCGCCTCGACTGAGACAAGGATCACCCGATCACCCTCGGGCTGGTGCGCTAGCTGGCCATGGCGCTGGGCATGCGGCGCATGCCGTCCAAATCGAGGACGCCAACCCAGTGCGGTCGGACTCGAAGGCGGGCCATCCGCATACCCGCCGGAAGTTGGTCGCACCAGCCGTTTCCCTGTTCCTCGCCAAAGTAACGGACAGCCGCAGCACGATATTCGGGCACGACACCATCGACCTCGTCGACGTCCACCGTCCCGCGCAGCAGTAAGGAACGATACGGCCACGTAGAGGAATCGATCGTGACCGCAACCGGCTGTCCGGTCGTGAGCGCAAGCGACCTAGGCGCGTTCGCAGGACCGGCCATGACGACTTCGCTGCCATTCCAGTGAAACCAGATCGGGGTACAACGCGGGGTTCCGTCGGTCCAGGCGTAGGCGAGATGCGCAACCTCGTGGGAACCGAGCAGCTCCCGTGCGGCGGGGTCATCCAGAAGGTCGAGACTTCCCTGGGCGGGCTTGGCCATGACCAGTCTCCTTTCGCTGCGGGCCGGTAAAGAAACGACCGTCGAAAGCCGGAAGTTACCGGAGCCTTTTGTGAGTATGAGTCGCGCCGCTCGATGTGTCAAGCAATCGAGAAGGTGACGCTTTCGACTGAGGGCTATCGAGATCGCAGAGTGGCCAGACCCTCCCCAGTGAGGTTGTCGAGGGCGGAACGTCGACCAGCCAACGCGAGGAGAAGCTGCTTGCTTGGGCCCGACACGGTGGGCCCGGATCCGGTCGACCAGTCGCTGTCGGTGGCTTTGAGCTGTAAGCCGATGATGCGCTTCTTCGCACCGAAGACCGGTTGCACGTCTTTGAGATGCTCAAGACAGGCGACGTAATCGGCCGTCGGCAGGTCGAACGGTTTGCCAACTGCCTCAGAGATGTCGGCGGAATGGACGGCAAGTTCATTGAAGACGCCCAGCAGTTTGAGGCCGGGAGGCATACCCTGCGACGTGGCCGAACTGCGCGTTTTCGCTGCGATCTCGGCGGTCGACATCTGGGCTTTCTGCTGCTGGACGAGCTTGGCATTCATCTTGTCAAGGTTGAACCCTGAGCGGAGAAAAGCGCCGAAGACTTGACCTTTCGACATCGTGGGGATGACAAGCATGTGGGCGGCTACGTCTTTGACGGTCCAGCCGGCGCAGAGAGACGGTTTGTTCCAGTCGTCTGGCGCCAAGGCTGCGAGGTACTCGCCGAGCGCCTCGCGACCGTTCTTGATGCTCGTCCATGTGTCCATGAGTAGTGGCTCCTATCGATAAATCATGCCTGCTTGCCTATTTAGGCCTTCCCCTAAGTATGGTCGATGGAGTCAGGATGTCAACGCTCATGTGACGCAGCTACTTCGAGCGACGCGGTCGTCTTGGTGCCGCCGGTGCGGGTTGGATGGCTTCGTCGATATGGTCCTGGAACCGCCCGAGGACATAGCCCCAAGCAACTTCCATGAACCTCGCTTCTTGGTCCGACCGCACGAGTTGGTTCAGTTGAAGCCGGCAACCATCGGCGCGCGGGGTGATATGGAGATACGCCCGCTGGCTTGCTCCGGGCACGGGTACTGCTTTGGCTTCGAAGTCCCAGTTCATGACGATGAGTGAGGGCTCGAGAACATGTTCATACGTTCCACGGATCTCGTCGCCCCACTCCATCGTGCAGCTGAAGTGTCCATCCCGAATCGTGACGGGAACCCCGATCCAACGGCTGTAGACCGCTGGATCCGTGAAGCCCCGGAACGCGGCATGCTGGTCGCATCGCACATCGATCTCGAGAGCGACCACGGCCATACGGCCCGCCGAAGCGAGCGGCGCGACTTCGGGTTCTGGAATCCACTTCTGGTCGTCACGCTCCAACAGTCCACGCAGCCCGGTAACAGCGTCCTGACGAGCCCGGTAGCGACGGAACGTCCCCTCGCTCTTCACCTCTATAAGACCGGAACGACGAAGCACGGCGAGGTGCTGGGAAATCGTGGGCGCGGCCAAGTCGAACGACCGGGCAATCTCGCCGGCAGGAACTTCACGATCCCACACGAGCCACAGGATCTCACGACGCACAGCCGAACTCGAGCGCGTCGATGATGACCTGTGTCTGACCTGTCTGTGCGCTTTTTCCCATGAGAGATGTGCCCGCTTCGGTAATTATATATTGCCGTGACGATTGTTGGGACGTTGGTCGGGATCTTGCTGACGTACGACCCTGACACGCTCACCTTCAGCGGCCCACGGTGGAAACATGTCGCGCTCGATCCTGTGCACCCCGAAGCCCAGCCGGAAGCTCCGCTGTCTCGTCGCCGCATGCACCGCTCTTGCGGCTATCTCGCCAACGTTGCTGACCCCGGCAAGAGCATTGGCCGGTCCAGCCGCAAGCGTTGTGGCGTGGGGTCGCAACAGTAACGCCCAGGCCACCGTTCCTGACTCACTGGCAGGCATCACTGCAGTCGCGGGTGGCGCGCAACACACGCTGGCTCGTCGAGCAGACGGCACCATCGTTGCGTGGGGTGACAACAGTTGGGGGCAGTCCGACGTTCCTGCCGGCCTGCACGACGTGACGGCCATCGCGGCACCCGGCTTTCACAGCCTTGCCCTCCGCTCTGACGGCACGGTCGTCGCCTGGGGCGAGGGGAACCGCAACACGCCACCGGCAGATCTGCGAGGAGTGATCGCAATCGCTGGTGGGCGCAACGACAACCTGGCGTTACGCAGCGACGGTACGGTCGTGGCCTTTCCGGCATCGACCTTGGCCCCGCCTGTCGGGCTTACCGGCGTCCGGGCCATCGCAGCGGGGACGTTTCATGGGCTGGCGCTGCGATCGGACGGGACGGTGGTTGCGTGGGGTGACAACACCTATACGCAGACATCCGTTCCGGTCGGGCTTGCCAATGTCATCGCCCTGGCCGGCGGTGGTCGGCACAGCTTGGCGCTGCAGGGCGACGGCACCGTCATTGCGTGGGGAGACAACTCGAACGGTCAGTCCTCGGTGCCCTTTGGACTTCAATCGGTGGTCGCCATTGCGGCCGGATCCGACCACAGTCTGGCGCTCAAGGCTGACGGTACCGTCGTAGCCTGGGGGCAGAATGCCGAGGGCCAAGGGTCGGTTCCGGCCGGGCTGGCTGGCGTAACGGCGATTGCCGCCGGGGATTTTCACAACGTCGTGGTGCGCTCGCCTGGGTTTCTGCCGGGCGTTTCAGGCTTCCAGGGCGTCCCTCCGGCACGATTGCTCGACACGCGTCCAACGGGCGTCACCGTCGACGGCACATTCGCTCGGCGAGGCCTGGTCGGCTCCGGTACGACGGTGGACGTCCAGATTGCCGATCGCGCTGGAATTCCATTTGAAGGTGTGGGTGCCGTGGCACTCAACATCACCGCCGTCGACGCGACTGCGCCGACATTCGTGACGCTCTTCCCAACGGGAGCGCCGCGTCCGGAGACGTCGAATCTGAACCTGCGCCCCGGCCAGACCGTCGCCAATCTGGCCATCGCCTTACTCGGACCCTCAGGTCAGGTGAGCCTGTACAACAGTGCCGGCAACGTGCACCTCATCATCGATGTGCTGGGCTGGTTTCCTCGCGGTCCCACGTACAGCGGAGTCCAGCCGGCACGCCTGCTCGACACGCGACCAGGTGCCCAGACGACCGACGGGCGATTCGCAGGTTTGGGAGCTGTAGGGCCGGCAACGGCACTCAATCTCGACGTGGCCGGACGGGGAGGTCTGCCACTCACCGGCGTCGGGTCTGCGGTGCTCAACGTGACCGTGGTTGACCCGACTGCAGCGTCGTTTGTCACGGCCTATGAGAGCGGCAACCCCGTGCCGATGACGTCGAATCTGAACTTCGTCGCGAATCAAACCGTCGCCAACCTTGTCATCGTTCCCGTCTCTCAGCATTCGATCCCCGGCGGCGTACAAGCCGGTCGGGTCACGCTACGGAACGACGCAGGCTCCACCCATCTGATCGCCGATGTTGTCGGATGGTTTCCGCCGGCAGACAGCCTGCGCGGCATTCAGCCGTCCCGTCTGCTGGACACCCGACCGAGTGCGACCACCATTGACGGCGGATCGGCTCGAGGCGGGACACTCGGAGCTGGAGCAACACTCAACCTACCCGTGGCCGGTAGGGGCGGCGTTCCTGCGCTCGGCGCGGGATCGGTCATCATGAACGTCACGGCGGTTGACCCGGCCGCAGCATCGTTCCTCACCGTGTTTCCCACGGGTAGCCAGCAGCCTGAATCGTCCAACGTGAACATGCCGGCCGGACGAACGGTGGCCAATCTCGTCATCGTTCCGCTCGGGGACAACGGTGGCATCTCCATCTTCAACAGCACCGGGGCGACCCATCTGATTGCCGATGTGCTCGGCTGGTTCCCCGGGTCCTTCCCCGTCGCTGTCCCATTCCCTCCGATAGGGCCGGCGCTGTTGCACGATGTGCGCACCGGAGTACATCCCACCTTTGATCGGGTGGTGTTCGAGTTCGAGAACAACGTTCCCGGCTACCGGATCGGCTACCACGATCTACCCCTGCTCGGCGACTTCTCCGGTGAGCCCATCGCGATCCAGGGAGACGCCTTGATCGGCGTGGTGTTCGCTCCGTCGGCAACCTACGACCAAACAGTCGACCCGATCCGCGTTACCTACACCGGTCCGTCCCGCCTGACCGTTGGGCTGCCGACCGTGATGGAGGTGGTGAAGAGCGGTGACTTCGAAGCCACGCTCAGCTGGGGGATCGGGGTTCGCGGCCACCCGCTCTTTCATGTGTTCACCCTCACCTCTCCCCCGCGTGTCGTCATCGACATCGGCCCAGACCCCACCGGCGCTCCCTGGTACGGGAGGGAGCAACGTTGGCTGCGATGGCCTGGCGGTCAGCCGGTCAACGGCTGGTTGAAGCGCTTCGCCAACAGCGCTCGGTTGTACCGCTGCAGCATGACCGGGTAGCCGTTCATCAGCATGTCGAAGAGCAGGGTCCAACCTGCGGCCACCCACCATCGCCGTGCAAGCGCATTGGCGACGACACCAAGGGTGAGTACCAGCAGAATGAAGTGGCTCGCTTCGGCGTCGCGCATTCGCTGGTCAAGCCGGGCAAGGTTCTTCGGCGTCCGCTCGGCAGGGAGATGCAGGGCGGGGTTGAACATCGCCAGCGGACCGCGCCGCAGCAGCCGTTTCACCACCCGCACACCGAGCAGTTCATACACGTGGCCGTCACGCTCGAAGCCGCGAAGAGTGTGGCAACGCTCGGGTAGTCGCGGAACAACAACCCGGCTGACAAGGCCGAGCCACACCATCGGCAGCCAGACCACAACGAATGCGAAAGCGAACGCGCGCGGCCCGAACGCACGAAGCGACCACACCAAGAGCGCGACCGCGATACCCGTCGTGCCGGTAACGAGCAACCATTTCACGAAGTGCGACTTCACCGGTCATACCTCCTCATCTTCGGCTCGCAGCTCTCAGACCGATCGTGCCTACCGCACTCCACATCACCGCTCACGGAAGGCGCGCACCGCTCCGTTGATGGTCGGGAACTGGCGGATCGGTCCGTCGGGCACCAGGAGTGATGCTCTTCGGAGCTGCTCTCGGACGCGGTCGTTGGCCCGCGCGACAGCGACGACCCGAACGTGGCCGGAGGTGAGACGGGCGACGAGTTCGCCGAGTCCCTCCATGGCCGAGGCGTCGATATCACCGATCCCCTCGCAATCCATGACGAACCACTCTTCGTCTCCGGGGTTTTCCCGTAAGGCCTCCTCGACCCGGTCGCAGAATCGGTCGATATTCAGGAAGAACAGCGGCGCGTCGAAGCGAAATACGAGGAGTCCGTCGGCCGATACTGCATTGGGAAAGTCGTCGAGATCGACCCATCCGTCGAGTCCCGGCAGATCGCCCAACACCGCGTCGTGCGGATGGGCAAATCTAGTCAACGCAACCGCGATGGAGAGCCCTACCGCAATCACGATGCCGGGAAGCACGCCGAACACGATGACGCCAAACGTCGCGATGATCGACAGGATGCACTCGGCTCGGCTGAATCGCCACAGGCTGAGAAACGCCGGAATATCGATAATGCTGATGGCCGCGGTCACGATGACCGCAGCGAGCGCAGCGCGAGGAATCTGCGATAAGGCAGCACGCAAAGCAAGCAGCGTGACGATGACAAACCCGGCGCCAATCACCGATACCAGTTGGGTGCGCGACCCGAGCGAGGCCGGGACGGCTGTGCGACTCGCACTCGATGAGATCGGAAAACCTCGCGACAGCCCCGACGCCAGATTGACCGCTCCGAGAGCGAACAATTCCTGGTTGGGATCGATGCGATAGCCCTTCTTGGTTGCGATAGCCCGGGCGGTGAGCACGTTGTCGGTGAAGCCGACGAGTGCAATGCCCGCGGCGGCCGGAAGCATACGGGTGAGGTCGCGGAAGCCGACATCGGGCAGGCCAGCGCGGGGAAAGCCAGCAGGAATGGCACCCACCAACGCGACGCCATGTCGATCCAACCTGAAGACCGCCACCGCCGTCGTGGCCAGTACGACCGCAATCAGCGCCGCTGGCAACGTCGGTCTCCTCCACCGAACAACGAGCATCAGCAGCAACGCGCACGCTGCTAATGCGAATGTCGCGCCGTGGACGTTCGCAAGGTGGGAAACGAATTGTTGGACCCGAGGAAAGAACGAATCGGCCGTGATCTTCACACCGGTGAAGGTGGCAATTTGGCTGCTGAGCAACGTGAGCCCGACACCCGAGATGTAGCCGACAAGAACCGGCCGGGACAGCATCGACGCGAGATGACCCAAGCGCACGATCGCGCCGACAAGGCAGACGGCGGCGACGAGCAACGCCAGTGCCGCCATCAGTGAGATATACCGCGCCGGATCACCTGCGGCGACAGGGGCAACGGCGGCCGCGGCGAGGATGGCGGTGCCCGGTTCTGGTCCGACGCCAAGATGCCGACTGGTGCCGACCAGCGCGTACACGAGTAGCGCAGCCATGCCAGCGTAGAACCCGTACTGCGGCGGCATATCCGCCAGCTCGGCATACCCCATTGATTGCGGAATCAACATCGCCCCCACCGTGAGACCGGCAACGGCATCAGGCCACAGCCACGACCGCTCATAACGGCGCAGTACGACGAGCCCGGGGAGGACGCGAGCGGCAAGACCGGGTCGTGCCAGCGAGGTTCCCCGGGTGATCATGGATCCGACACTACGTTCGGACGCGATTCTCGTTACAGGATTTCGTAGACGACCGTGACTTGCACGGTGAGATCTGTCGAGCCTGGTTCCAGCGGAATACCGGAACCGCCACTCATGTCACCCTGCCCTCCGTACGTGTAGCCGTAGGAACTCTCGTCGCTGATCGAACGGATCGCACCGAGCTTCACTCCGGCTGCGTCGGCCAGTTGCTTCGCCTGAACTCCAGCCTGAGCAACGGCATCGGCCCGGGCAATTGCCAGCAGTGGCTCCTGCTTTTCGATCGACCAGTTCAAGCCGTTGACCCGGAAGGCATCGCCTGCGGCCCTGGCGGCAGCATCCACGAGCGTGGAGGCCCGGGCAATGTCCTTGGCCTTCACGATCACGCCCATCGAGGCGACATAACCAGAGATCGTCCCAGGGCCGTAGGGGCCAGTGCTGTCGTAGCGCGGATAGACGGTCAGTTGCATGGTCTGCATGTCGGCCGGCGGAACGCCTTGCGCCTTCATTGCATCGGTGACGAGAGCAGCCTTGCCCGTCACGGTGTCGAGAACCTCAGCGGTCGTTGGTGCGAATGTCTCGACACCCATCGAAATGCGCAGGAGATCGGGCGTGCCGGCGGCGTGCCCAGTGCCCCGTGCCGTGACTGTCCGGTTCAAGATCGGCGTGCTCATTGACGGTGCTGTCGTTGGTGCGGCGACCGTCGTAGTGGCGGGTGCGGCCGTCGTGGTGGCACCTGCGGGTCCGGTGTTCTTCGCTGTCGACCCACATCCGGCGAGCAGCACGGCAGTCACGGCCAGTGCGACCGGCCAGATATTGTCTCTCGTCCTGATCATACGAGGATTGTCCCGCCACCTTTCCCCCCGCCGGTAGGGCCGGTCAGCACGATTGGAGCAGACTTCGGTCCGCGGATCACTCAGCGAGAACGTTCGAAAACCCGACGCACGATGCTTCGTGCCGTCAGAAGCGCCAGCGCCAAGATCGCTGCTCGCAGGACAGCCAAAAGGTCGCGATTGACGATCGGTACCCAACGGACATCGCCGTCTTTGAAGACGAAGGCGCCAGCCGGTTTGCTGGTGCCGCCAAAGCCCATGCCGAGACCACCGGCAACATCCGGCCCGCTGTCGACCGCTGATCGATCGTGTCTGCCGTCGCTCCCTCCACCGCCTCCGCCCCCTCCGGCAATACGACTCGCAGGCACGATCATCACGCCGTCCTTGGAAATCGGCTCGCCGAACACCCGGCCGACAGTGAAGCTGTCTCGTACCCCGTTGAACACATCCTTTACCTGGTCCATCGTTACGTTCATGATGTCGACCCTCCGATCGCTTCGGTTCTCAGGGCCATTCTCATAGTGGACGCACAACGACGAATAGTGCCGTCGTACCGCAGTCGACGGCCCAATGACCGGTGATCGGAGGACCTTCGTCTCTTCCGCCAACGGGGCGCGACCGACTTGTCTGAAGGGGTGGCGAGATCGATCGTGATACTGGGCGGTGGGACAGGAGGAACGATCGTCGCCAACCGTCTCCGCCGGTTGTTTCCCGTGAACGACGTGTCCATCACCGTCATTGATCAGGACAACCTGCACGTGTATCAACCCGGGCTTCTGTTCGTGCCCTTCGGGCTGGCGGACCTCGACCACATCGTACGGAGACGTCATCGGCAACTTCACGAGGGCATCGTGTTTCGAGAAGCAACGATCGAGCGAGTGGATATTGCCAGCAACACCGTCACATTGACCGACCAAACGGTGTTCCCCTACGACGTATTGGTCATCGCGACCGGCGCCATCCTGGTGCCATCCGAGACCGAAGGCCTCACCGGTCCCGGCTGGATGGAGCGGACGTTCACCTTCTACACCCCCGAGGGTGCCGGTGCGCTCGCCGGAGCGTTGGCGACATTCGATCGAGGCCATCTCGTGGTCAACGTGGTGGACATGCCCATCAAGTGTCCGGTCGCTCCGCTCGAGTTCTGCTTCTTGGCCGATTGGTTCTTTCGCGTGCGCGGTCTTCGTGACGACGTGGACATCACCTACGTCACGCCGCTGGACGGCGCGTTCACGAAACCGGTGGCATCGAAGCGACTCGCTGGGATGCTGGCGGAGAAAGACATCAACCTCGTGACCGAATTCAATACCGGTTCGGTGGACGGCGCCACTGGTCGGCTGATTTCTTACGATGACCGAGAAGTCCACTTTGATCTTGCCGTCATCGTTCCGCTGCACAGCGGGGCCGATTTCATCGGTCGCTCGGCTGGGTTGGGTGATGATCTCAACTTCGTTCCGACCGATGCCCACACGCTGCAATCCAAGGCGGCCGCCAACATCTTCGTCATCGGTGATGCAGCCAACGTTCCGGCGTCCAAGGCTGGCTCGGTCACCCATTTCGAGGGAGAGACATTGGTCGAAAATGTTCGCCGGCTCCTGGCGGGCGAGCCACTCCTTGAGGGCTTCGATGGTCATGCCAACTGCTTTATCGAGACCGGCTTCGGCAAGGCCCTGCTGATCGATTTCAACTACGAGACCGAGCCGTTGCCTGGGCACTACCCCAGCACCATCGGCCTGCCGTTGCTCAAGGATTCCCGGCTGAATCACATCGGCAAGCTGCTCTTCGAATCGCTCTACTGGCACAGCCTGCTTCCCGGCCGTGACCTTCCCGGCCTCGGGTCGGCGATGCCAACAACCGGGAAAGCGATTCCGATCAACTCCACCCAAAAGGAGGACTGACCATGCCCACCACAACGGTCGCCCAGACAGTCATCGAGGTTGATCCGGAAGGCTTCTTCGTAAATCCGGATACGTGGAGTGAAGACATGGTTCCCGAACTAGCCCAGCGCGAGGGTATCGACACCGTGACCGACCGCCATTGGGACGTCATCCGATTCATGCGCAGCGAGTTTGCAGCCAAGGGCACGGGACCAACCGTTCGCGTGCTCGGTAAGACATCGGGCGTCTCGATCAAAGAGCTCTATCAGCTCTTTCCGAAGGGTCCGGCGAAAATCGCCGCCCGGATCGCCGGTATCCCCAAGCCACGCGGCTGCATCTGACACCGACGCTTGACCTACGAGGAGGAGACATCCCCATGCCGGACACCATTGAAAAGGTTTCGATCATCATCTCAAAGGGCTCCCTCGACGGGATCTATCCCGGGCTCATCATGGCCAACGGTGCCAGGGCCGAAGGAATCGAGGCGAACCTCTTCTTCACGTTCTTCGGTCTCGATGCCATTCACAAAGCCCGCCACGAGCACATCAAGCTCGCCACCGTCGGCAACCCCGGACTGCATTTCGCGACAATGCTTGGCGGGCTACCGGGTATCTCGTCGGTGATGACCCACTACATGAACAGCAAGATGGAGAAGCTCGATATCCCCTCCATTCCCGAGTTCATCGAGATGATCGCCGACACTAGTGCGGGCCTTTACGCCTGCAAAGCGTCCGTCGATCTGTTCGGCCTCGACAAGGGCGACTTCATCGAACAGGTGAAAGACATCATCACCGTTGGCGAGTTCTACGGCATCGCTGCCGGCGGGGAGATCATCTTCACCTGATCGAAGCGAACCTCAGCGCCGGCCCGTGCCCGTCACGTCGCACCGACAGGGACTTTGGTCCAGGTATTGCCGACGAGCGGCTCTATGCCGTCATGTGGATCGTCTGCGATGGTGAGAGGAAGATCGGAGGCATTCGTGATGAGACATGGTTGGAATGGCGGCAACTGGGACTTCGGGGACTGGGCGCTCATGGGTTTCATGATGCTGGTGTTCTGGGGTCTGGTGATCGGAGCGATTCTCGCCGTGGTTCGAAGTCGGCCGGGAACAAGTCCAGGCGCGCAGAGCAGCAGCCAGGCGATGCACCTCCTTGAGGAGCGATTCGCCCGAGGAGAAATCGACGCGGATGAATTCGCCGCCCGTCGCGACCTGCTTCGACAACGATGATCGATCGACGCTCACTACTGATCGCCGGGTCGATAGCGGCCCTTGCGGTAGTGTCGACCTTGGCTGTAGCGGCCGCCGCTGGTGGGTTTCGTCGCGGTTGGGTGAGTCCCTCTGGTGAGTGCACCGCTCCCGCGTTGCCGGGTGTCTTAGTCGACGTGACCCTGGCGGATATGGGTGGCTCGATGATGCGCAACTCGACGGGCGGTCACATGAGGATCTTCGCCAGTAAGTCCACAGTCGCCGCAGGCCAAGTGTCCCTCCGCGTCGTCAACTCCGGGAGCATCGTGCATGAGCTCATCATTCTGCCGCTTCCAGCCGATCAGCGAATCGGCCATCGACAAGTCAAGAGCGACGGGCGTGTCGACGAGACCGGCAGTCTCGGTGAGGCCGCCAAACCATGTGGAGAGGGGGGCGGCGACGGGATCGATCCCGGCGGGCTCAGCTGGACGACACTCCAGCTTCAGCCAGGAAAATACGAGATGCTCTGCAACATCCCGGGGCACTACGCAGCAGGTATGTACCGCACCCTGGTTGTGTCCTAGATCTACTCTTCAATCACGTGAAGGGCTGATTCTTCGGCTGCGAGGTCGTCTCCTTCGTCGTCGACTTCTTCATCTTCGTCCGGTGGGCCCTCCTCGACGTGAGGCAGAACGACGTCCTCGCCGTATGGGTCGATCGTTTCGCCCGAGTCGGCGTTTACCGGGTTGTCGCCTGTCCAAAGGGTGCGGAGTGGGGCACGGGCGATGACGTGTTCGGGGTCGGTCTCACGAATCTTTGGCTGTCCGGTCATAGGTCAATTGTGACGCCCATGAGGGAATCACTTCTCGGGTCAAAGGTCCTCGGTCTACGGACGAAGGTCCGCTCGCTCGTTCTAGGTCGTTAGCCGGTTGCGAAGTCGAGCGGTTGCCAGCAGGAAAAGCACTGCGGCCCACCCGAGGAGGATCGCAAGAGGACGGACGATATTGCCGATGGTGGCGCCGTTACCGACGACCTTCGTCCAACCGTCGACGGCCCATGCGTGCGGAGTGAGATGGCCGATCGTTCGCATGGTGCGACCAACGATCTCCAGCGGCCACATGCAACCACCGAGCATGCCGAGGCCCATACCGATAGCCGGCCCGATGGCGCTCGCCTGCTCCGGAGTGCGGAGCACGGTGCCGGCCAGCAGACTCACGCCGGTGCCCACAAGGGCCCACAAAAGAACCAGCGCACCGGCAGCCATCGGGTCTCCCCACCGCACACCAAAGGCCAGCGCGCCGACAACGATGAGCAGAAGTGCTTGACCGATAGCGATCGCAAGATAGGTCAGTGCCTCTCCCAGGACAATCGTCCCGGCCGTGACCGGAGAGGCACTGGCGCGAGCGTGTATGCCGAGCCGGCGGGTTTCGATGAGTCCGGCAGAGAAGGCCAAGGTGTTTATGAACACGAACAACACCAGCATTGTCGGAGCACTTCTCGCAAAGCCGCTGGGGCGCGCCTGGTCTGAGCCATTCAACACTTCGGTCGTGGCCGAAAGACTGGCAGGCATCGTCTGTATTCGATTCGCGACCGCCAACGCAGTAGTGAAGTCGGTGCCAGCGATGTTGGCAGCAAATCGGGCCGCGTTCATCCGCGCCGAGTGCTGGGTCACCACCCCTTCAACCGCAGTCCGGGCAGCTTGGGCGTTGCTCGTGGCACCCTCCCCCATGATCGTCACCGATGCCGTTCCTCCCGACCTCATGAGCGTGTCAAAGACGGCGGGGACAATGATCGCCGCGGAGATCTCGCCACGCCGTATGGCCGTGGCGGCCGCCTCAGTTGAGCTCACCGATCGCACGGTGAGCGACGGCGCTTTGTCGAATGCGGTGATGAGCTCTTGAGCCAACTGTCCTTGGCCGAGACCTTCGTCAACGACCCCGACGCGGAAGGAGTCAGCGCCGTGGGCGACAAGCCCGACGATCAGAATGACGAGTATCGGCAGCGCAAGCAGAAAGAACAAGGCGGTTCGATCGCGAACGATCCGCCGCAACGAAGTGCTTGCGAAAACCAGCGAAGTCATGTAGCCCTCCGTGTCGTGCTGAGAGCGGCGGCAATGGATACCACGACCACCACAAACAGCGCCATGGCCAGAAGGGGCTTGACGATCGAACCGACGGCTGCGCCGGTAGACAGGTCCATGAAGGCGCGCAACGCCCAGCCGTTCGGGGTCAGCAGCGCGAGTCGGCGTACGAGTTGCGGGGCAACAGAGATGAACACGAAGTTGCCGCCGAGAAGTGACAGGCCAAACACCAGTATGGACGCAAGACCATCGGACTGACGTTCTGTTCTCGCCACGGTGATCACGAGTACCGCAAGTGCCGTGATGGCCAGGGCCATTCCGACGCAGACGGCGAGCGCGGCAGCCGGCGGCCCCCAATCGGCATGGAGGCCAATCGTCGTAACGACCCCCATCACGCTGAGGCTGAAGAGGCTGAACACGAATGCCGACAAGCCCTTACCGACGACCAGCACAAAGCGCGCGATGGGAGCTGCGCTCACTCGGTCGATCATGCCCTGCTTTCGGTCAGCGAACCAGCTTCGGGCCGTGAAACTGATGGCGAAGAAGCCAAAGAAGATAGCCATGCCTGGTCCGTAGTAGTTGATGACGCGGAGCCTTTTCGCGCTGGCTGCGGTGGTGATGATGCGTTCGGCCTCGGGCATCGACGAGAGAGCAGCGCGGAGGGCGACGACGTCCTCATGGCCGCCGGTGAGGGCCATGGTCGCAACGATCGCGAGCCGTTGTCCGTCTACCTGGCTGGCGAACCCGTTCGCCACCGATGCCGCCACCTCCCCGGCAATCGCCGCATTCACGTCAGTGATCGTTGTGATTCTGGCCGTGCCGTTCGTTGTGACGGCTTGGGTCAGTCCCGCTGGCAGGATCCACGCTGCCGCAACCTTTCCGTCTGTGACCGCCTTGCGCGCTTCGGCCTCGGTCGCAAGTGGCTTGGCGGTCAGAACGGCACTGAGGTCGGGTTGGGCCAGCAACTGCCGGTAAGCGGACGCGATCTCTCCACCATCGAGATCCACGACAGCAACATCGGCGTGAAACGACTCGGTCCCACTGAAGGCAAAACTCATTACTGTGGCGATCGCGAGCGGCGCAATCAGCCCGAGCACGATGGCCGACCGATCTCGCACGCGCTGGCGGAGGTCTTTGGCGGCGATGATGAACACGGCGTGCATCCGCACTACTCCCGCAACGCGGTGCCGGTGAGGTGGAGAAAGACTGCTTCTAAGTCGGGTTCGAAGACTTCGGCGCTGGTGACTTCCGTTCCGGTTTGTTCGGCTGCCTCGAACACCGACGGCAGGACGCGACGGCCTTCTTTCGCCAGGAGATGCAGGCCATCCGCGGTGGCGTCCGCCTCGCTCACCCCGGGCAAGGTGCGACATTCCGCCGCGAACGCTGCCAGGTTCCCGGAGGCACCGAGTTCAACTCGATCACGCTCGCCAAGTCCGGCCAGCAACTCCCGCCGGGTACCTTCGGCGACGAGGCAACCGTGATCGACGATACCGATGCGGTCGCAGACCCTCTCGGCCTCCTCCATGTAGTGCGTGGTGTACAGCACCGCGACGCCTCGTTCACGCAGTGATGCGACTCTGTCCAAGATGGCGTGCCGACTCTGAGGATCAACACCGACCGTTGGTTCGTCCAGGACCAGAAGGGTCGGCTTGTGCACCAGACCGGCCGCGATGTTGAGCCGTCTCTTCATTCCGCCCGAGAAGCCTTCGACGCGTTCGTCGGCCCGATCGGAGAGATCAACAACTTCAAGTGCCTCATCGACGGCGTCCTTCAGGTCCTTTCGACGCAAGCCGTACAGCCGACCAAAGAAGCAAAGATTCTCCCGCGCGGTGAGGTCACCGAACAGAGCGATGTCCTGTGGCACAAACCCGACCAGTCGCTTCACCGAACGGTCGAGCCACGGCGAGCGTCCTTCGATGATGACCTCACCGGCATCGGGACGCAGCAGCCCACACACCATGCGGATGACCGTTGTCTTGCCGGCACCGTTCGGTCCCAGGAGTCCGTAGGTCTCGCCGGGTTGGATGGTGAAGGACACGCCATTCACGGCGTGTCGGTCACCGAATCGCTTCTCCAGCGCGCTGACGTGCAGAACCTCGGTACCCGACGTTTGACCTTTGGGCGGGTCCCCGGTCATTTCGGTGACGGGCCTCGTGGCCAGGTCCACGCGACTCGTGCGATGGTAAGGAGCAGCGCCACTTCCACGACGCTGCCGATGATGTAGTACGCCCAGGACTCGCCGATCATCGCTGCGATCACTGTTGCCCCGTAAATAAGGCTGACGACGATGTTGACTCCTCGGTTGATCCTCGCTGGAGCGAGGAGCGACACGACGATCATGAGGCTCGGAATCACGATGTAGATGGTGGTGAGGGCGAGGAAACGTTGCCCGATCTCGAAACCGGAGCCGGGCACCTTTCCGGCGAGGGCCCCATTGATGATGTCAGCCCGAAAGAAGGCGAAGATGTCGACATACGCGAACACGAAGAGCATGGCCACCCACAGGCCACTCAGTGCCACTTTGGTGTCCACCCTCGTGTCGCGAAGGTTCGTGACCCGATCTGCTTTCACCGATGTCCTCCTTGTTCAACGGGCAATGCCGGGCGCGTCCCCACATGACTCGACAGACCTTGACGAACGCCCTTCACGAGCAGGTAGCCAATCATCCACAACTCGCCGACAGTGGCAGGGGCGAGGAGCGCATCCGTTACAGAGGACGCGTCCGAAGCCAGATACCGAACGAATGCGCTCAGCAGGTAGCACACACCGCCCCCCATCAGAATCCACCCGAGTGGGCGCGGCATGTAGCCCGACCGCAAGGCAAGCCAACCCATCGGCATCAACCACAACCCGAAGAACAGCGCACCCGTACCCCAAGCGGCTTCGCTGAGGTTGTACAACATGAAAGGGGTCGTCGGATCGCCGACCGTGCCGGCAACAACCATCTTCAGGGCCGTCGCCGTGAAGACCGTCGAGGCCAGAATGGCCACCGAGTTCATGAACCCAAAGGCCGCGATCGAGCCGGCCGCGAACGCGTCCACCTTGCGAAACAGCTTGAAGAAATACAACGCCGCAAGCGACTGAGTGACGACCGTCATAAGATCGGCGGCGATGCCCAAGCGCGCGAGGGTGTGGTGCGCAGCAAGCTTGGCCGCCGTCCCCGCCGCGTCGCCAGACACGTACAGCCGATTGCGGATCACCACATTGCCGAGCAAGCCAAAGATGGCAAGACCGAGATAGGCAAGACCGGCCAGCCGGGCCGTCTTCTTCAAGGTCGTTGTGTCCGGCCGGGTCTCAGCCAGTGGAGCCACTTCATCCACCCTCGTGAACATTTTTGCCTCCTTGACGACCCGGCGAGCCGCGTAGGTCCGCGCCCTCGTTGGTCGATCATCTCTGGCTCCACTTTCCCGCCGAGCCTTCCGATGGCCATAGAGCCATAAGTCCACCGTCGCGCCGACCCTCGCCTCTGATGTTCTGTCGCCTCGGTTGGAACCATCAGAACATGAACGAATCTGTGCTTCCTCTCCTTCGCAAGGCAGTCGACGAGGTCGGGCCAGTCGTGGCATCCGTGGCTGCGGCCGAGTTCGAGCGCCCGACCCCCTGCCCCGACTTCGATCTCAAGACGGTCACCGCCCATCTGATTGGTGGCCTGAGCGGCTTCGCGGATGTCGGCGAAGGCAAACCGCTCGTGTTTGGAAGTGATCCGGATCTCACCGCCACGAGTCCAGCCACGGCCTTCCACGCGGAAGCCGACCGAATGCTCGCTGCATTCGCCGAACCGGGCATGGAGACCCGCACGTTCGCGATGCCGTGGGGCGACACGACTGGCGCGCAGCTACTGGGATTTGAACTCATCGAAGTCCTCGTTCACGGTTGGGACATCGCTCGTTCGCTCGACCGTGCACCCGCCGGAGACAACGAGCTTGCTGTCGCTGCCCTCGGTGGTGCTCGCCTGTGGGTGGATGACTCGGTGCGCACGCCACAGATGTTCGGACCAGAGGTCATCATCTCCTCGGAGGCAACCGCCCTCGACCAGTTGGTCGCGTTCCTTGGTCGTCACCCCACCTGGAAGGCTCCGACCGCTCTCAGCTAACCACTTTCGGGACGTGGCCTAGTGGAGTGAAGGCGAGCCGCATGACCTTATGGAAACCGTCGGCGGCTGGTTCGTACATCAGCGGGCAGCCGCCATCTATGACGGTGATGCCGTTGGCTCGCCCGTAGGCGGTGGCCTCGGGCGACACGCTGCCCTGGCCGAAGGAACGATGCATCCATGCCTGCTTGACGCCGAGTTCTGCGCACTCGCGCATGGTGGCTGGAGCCGTCTCGGGACGGGTAGCAAGCACCACAGCATCGACACCTCCCGGGATGTCTTTCAGCTCGTGATAGCACTTGTCACCCTCCACCTCGTCGGCGTTCGGGTTCACCGCGAAAACCTCGTAGCCGCGTTCGCGTAACCGCTTGTAGACGGTGTTACTCCCGTGACCCTTCGGTTTGCGTGAAACGCCGGTTACTGCGATCCGCTTGTTGGAGAGGAATGCTGCTGCGGCTTGTTTCGTCGTGACCATGGTTTCCCTTCCTTTCTGCTGCTCAGTGCCTTGCGATGGCACGGAGGATGTCGAGTCGAGCAGCGCGGCGAGCTGGTCGCACGGCTGCGAGGATGCCGGCCAGAATGGCGAGGACGACCACCACACCGAGCGACACAAAGGGAAGCGTGAACAGGAGTTTCCCTTGGTTGCGGAGGGCTGCGATGATGGCGTAGCCGAGCATGATGCCGACAACGATTCCCTGCACGGTACCGAGCAGTGCAGTGATCACCGACTCCCACCGAACGGACGAGCGGACCTGCGATCGGAAAGCTCCGACCGCCCGCAGCAATCCGAGCTCGCGGGTGCGTTCGTAGACCGACAGGCTCAGCGTATTGGCGATGCCGAACACGGCGATGATGATGGCCAGTGCCAACAGCCCGTAGATCAGATTGACGAACTGGTTGAGCTGTTTGGCTTGCTCGCTGATGTACTCCGACCGGCTCAGCAGCTTGCCCGTTGGATACGCGGTCACCACCTTGGCAATCGCCGCTTGGGCGACAGCGTCGCTGACGCCTGGCGCTTTCGTTGCGTAGACCGCGAAGTGAAGGGTGTCGGCTCCGCTTGCGGCGTAGAGGGAGTTACTGATTGTGTAGGGGCCCGCCATCTCCTTCTTCTTGTAGATGCCCTGCACGGTCAGCGCGTGACTCTTACCGTCGATCAAGGTGACGTTAATGGTGCTGCCTATGGCGAGTTTGTCGCTGTCAGCACGGGCCTCGCTTACTAAAATGCCATCGATCGTCAGGTCGCCCGGCTTGCCGCTGACGAACTGTAAATCGAATACGCTGCCGACCAACTTCGGGTCGACCACCGTAAGTAACGCGCTCTTGGACTTGATCTTGCCGAAGCCGATCTGGATACCGGTCGCGTCACCAACCTCAGGGACCGCATTGAGCTTGTCGGCCAGTTCAGGCGGGAGACCGCCGTACCCCTGCGTGTTCGTGTTCACCACGAAGTCGCCGACAAACTGCTCGCCGACAATGGATCGCACCGACGTGCGAATCGATGCCGCAAGTACCGATATGCCCGAAACCAACGCAACACCAACCATCAGGGCGGCAGCCGTTCGCGCGGTGCGCTTCGGGTTACGCATCGAGTTACGTCTGGCCAACATGCCGGTGGTACCGACCAGCCTTGCCAACGGTGCTCCGATGATGCTGGCGACAGGACGGGCGATCATCGGACCAAGTACAAAGAGTCCGACGAAAAGCACGGGAACGCCGGCCGCCATCCACAAGATGCCGTTCCCCGTCAGGCCAACCCCCACCATCAGCACACCGAGAATGGTGACGATTGCTCCGCCCGTGAGTCTCCCCTTTGAGGTGGCCGATCGATCGATCGCAACATCGCGCATCGCTGCAACCGGGGCCACCTTCGATGCTCGAAACGAAGGGAAGATCGCGGCGAAGACCGTCATGGTGACGCCTACGACGAACGACACGATGGCGGTTCGAGGCAGCAGCACCGTACCTCCGGCCGGGATGTCGATGCCGAACGTCTTCAGGAAGCGCTTCAGCACCGATGCCATGCCGATGCCGCCCGCAAATCCCAGCCCGGACGCGATCAATCCGATGATGACCGACTCCACCAGCAGGGCCGAAACGATCTGGCTGCGACTGGCACCGACGGCGCGAAGCAACGCGTTCTCGCGCTGGCGCTGGGCCACGATGATGGAGAATGTGTTGTAGATGATGAACGAGCCGACGAACAAGGCGATCGCCGCGAAGGCCAGCAGCAAGATATTGAAGAATTTCAGGCTCTGAGCGATCGCGTTCTGGCTCTCCTTGGTTTGTTCTGCTCCGGTCAGCGCTTTGGTTTCGGTGCCGAGCGCAGCCTGTATCCGGTCGGCAAGGACGCGCTGTGAGACCCCGGGACGTCCTTCAACGAAGATGGCATTGATTTCACCGGGCTTGCCGACGAACGACTGGGCTGTGGCCAGGTCGAACATCACAAAGGTGGCACCGCCGGGCGAATCGGTGGTGCCGAAGCGGGCTGTTCCAACCAGCGTGAACGACCGAGTGCCTCCCTGGCTCAGAGCACTAAATGTCGAACCGATCACCAGCTTCGCCTTCTTCGCGGTGCCAACGTCGAGTACCGCTTCGTTCGGCCCTTGTGGATACTTTCCGCCGGAGCTCACCTTCCACGGCAGCACTCGACTCTCGGTGATGGATGACCCTGACGTCGGAGGACCATTGTCGATACCAATGGGCTTGCCGTCACTGCCAATGACCCGGGCATAGCCTTCGACATAGCCCACGGCGTCGGCGACCCCGTCGACTTGCTCGACTTGCGCGATCGCGGATTCGGGGAGCCGGTCATATTGCTTCTGTCCGAAGCCCATGTCGATCTCGTTCGACGAACGCACGAAGGCGTCAGTCTTTGCGAAGACGTCGGCGAACAGGGTGTCGAAGGTGCGCTTCATGGTGTCGGTAAACACCAGCGTGCCGGCCAGGAACGCAATGCCGATGATGACCGACAGCGCGGTCCCGACGAGGCGCCTCTTGTTGAAAAGGGCGGACTTGAGTGCTACTCGTAACATGACTGCTCAACTCCCGAATCGACGCATGCGGTCGAGCACACGTTCTGCGGTTGGATCGAGCATCTCGTCGACGATGCAGCCGTCGGCGAGAAACACGATTCGGTCAGAGAACGCCGCGGCCACCGGATCGTGTGACACCATCACGATCGTTTGGCCGAGATCATCGACGGCCTTGCGCATGAAGTTCAGAATCTCGGTGCTGGCGTGACTGTCAAGGTTGCCGGTGGGTTCATCGGCAAAGATGATGGCCGGTTGGGCGACGAGCGCCCGAGCGACGGCGACCCGCTGTTGCTGTCCGCCGGAAAGCTCCGACGGTCGGTGCGAGAGCCGATCCGACAGGCCGACCGTTTCGACGACCCGATTCAGCCAGGCTTGATCCGCAGAACGACCGGCGAGCATCTCAGGCAGGATGATGTTCTCGAGTGCCGAGAGACTTGGGACCAGGTTGTAGGACTGGAAGATGAAACCGACCTTGTCGCGTCGCAGCCTTGTCAACTGTCTTTCGCTCAGCGTGTTCAGTTCGACATCGGCGATGAACGCCTGCCCCGATGTGAGCGGATCGAGGCCGGCCATGCAGTGCATCAGCGTCGATTTCCCCGACCCGGACGGGCCCATGATCGCACTGAATCGACCCTGCTCGAATGCCACGGTCACCTTGTCAACGGCGGTGACCGCGTTCTCCCCCTCCCCGTACACCTTGGTCGCTTCAACCGCGTTTGCAGCGCTGTACACAGTTGGTCTGGGCGGAACCAGTACTTCGGTAGCACTCATGCGGCACCTCTCCTCCATGGGTCGGTCCTAGGTGGGCCGGCCATCAGACGCGGGGATCTGACCGAACCTCACCGGATCAGCGTCTCTCCCGCTGCACCAGGCCGGTAGGGGCCAAATGCCCGCATCTGATGGACATAACGACCTGACACCGTCCACAGCAATGACCGCAACACACGTCACGACGTGATGTTCGTCCCAAGGAGTGGTGACAATCGGCTCTTCCCCCGGGGCATCAGGCATTTCACACTTGGAGGAGGTCGGCGCCGGGTCCTCCATCCGAGCCGATGAGGAGACGCCGATGTATGCGAATGTCACTATCCCGGTCGACACCGATGAGCCCGACCTGGCCGCCATTGAAATTGCAGCCGGGGTAGCGGACCGGCTCGGGGTGGGTGTCGAATTAGTGACGGTCGCGTCCGGTCGCTCGAAGACCCGCAAGGAGGCGGAGCTCGCGGCGCTGGCCTCGGTACCCGTCGCGAAAACGACCACCCGCGTGCTCGTCGCAAAGGATGTCAGCGGCGAGCTTCTCGGTGACGTGCTTCACCACCCGAACTCGTTGTGGTGTGTTCCCACCCACGCGCGGTGGGCTGTCGTCGAGGCGTTGCTCGGCAGCGTGAGCGAAGACCTCGCTCGTGACTCCGGTAAGCCCATTGTGCTCATCGGACCGAGAGCTGATCGCCGCGTCCACGATGGCGGTGTGATGTTGGTGACCGTCGATGCAACCAGCGCATCGAAAGCCATCCTCCCGTCCGCCGTCGCGCTGGCCCGCTCGCTTCGGTTGGGTATTCGGATTGTGGAGGTCGTCGACTCGACCAAGGTTCCGAACGACCTTCGCCCCGCGGACAGCAACGACGTCCGCGGCGTGGCCGCAGAGTGGTCGCAGGACGGTCCTCCCATCGACTTCGAGGTGTTGCACGGCACCCACCCGGCGACGGAAATCATCGACTATATCAACCGGTCTCCGGAGATCGTGCTCGCAGCCATGGCCTCTCACGGCGTGCCGGTCCAGGCCCGGTTGGTCGTGCCGAGCACCACGTACCGCGTCGTTCGCAAGGCGGCTTGTCCGGTCGTCGTGTTGCATCCACTGCCAGTCCTCCCTCACGGCCAAGGCGGCCTCGTCGTGGCCGGAATCGACGATTTGGCGACATCTGCGGATGTCGTCGACTTCGCGGTCGCAGAGGCAAACAAGCGGGGTGCCCAACTTGTGCTCGTCCACACGTGGGAGGAGCAGTACTACGTGGGAGAACTCGGGATGGTGTATCAGGAGACAGGCCCGGTCGACGGCCAGGAAGCTCACTTTGCTCATATGGACGATGTCGTCGCACGAGCAAAGGCCATCGCACCCGATCTTCAGGTTGATTCGGTGGTGAGCCGCGGGTGGGCGGCACATGTCCTTGTTGACCTCAGCCGAGACGCCGAGCTCATCGTTGTGGGCCATCACGAACATCACGGTCTGTCGGCCAAGGCGTTCGGTTCAACCGGCAGATCAGTGATGAAGAGGGCATGGTGCCCGGTCATTGTCGTGCCCTGCGCTGAGCACCCTGAGGTCACTCCCCCAATGACAGCTTTCACCGAAGGTATCCGCAACGTCGTAGTGGCCACCGACGGTTCGGAGTTCGCCGACGCTGCCATGGCGTGGGCCTACGACACCTGTGCACGCTGGGGGGCATCCCTGACAGTCATCCACGTCTGGGATTATCCGTACTCTGGTATGCGGGTCAGTGCACTGCCGGTACACGACTACGTTGGGCAGGACGCTGCGGAGGAGCTGCGTGCTGCGGTCGAT
Source organism: uncultured Acidimicrobiales bacterium (assembly GCA_963791625.1). Taxonomy (GTDB): domain Bacteria; phylum Actinomycetota; class Acidimicrobiia; order Acidimicrobiales; family Ilumatobacteraceae; genus JANMCE01. The sequence goes on along the minus strand of CAWBTA010000006.1, from coordinate 1,011,335 downwards.
CGGCTGCGCGCGACCAAGGGCGACGAGGTCAGTGTGCGATCCGTTCTTGTCGAGGGGCCGACTCGTGACTCGCTCCGAAAGGCTGGTGCCGACGCCGACCTGCTCGTCATTGGTTCTCATTCTCGCTCTGTACTCGGTCGACTTGTACTCGGCTCGGTCACCGCTTCGATAGTCGAACATCCAACCTGCCCGGTCGCAGTCGTCCGAGCGCCCTTCGCAAAGGACGGACACGAATGATGACATTGGCATTGAACGAAGCCATGGAACGTGTGCTCGCCTGGGGAGCCGAACCGTGCATCAGCGTGTACGTGCCCAACGAACAGGGAATACAGGCCGCGAACCTCGGTACCGTCCTGCAGAATCTGGCCCGAGACGCCGAACGATCGCTGCACGATCGCTGGCCGATGTCTCTCAGCGACGCCACCGACATGGTCGCACCACTTCGGGCAATTGCCGCCCGTGGCATCCAGATCGGCCAACTGCCGAGTGTCGGGCTCTTCTGCCGGGCTGGCGAAAGCACGTCGTGCGGGCTGCCCATGCGACTGGACCGAGCATCCGTCAGCGTCCAGTGGGGACCGAACCTTCTTCCCCTCGTAGCGGCGGGTCAGACCGATATCCGCCACGTCGTGCTGGCCCTCAACCGGCGCAAGTCCCGTGCTGTCATCGGCGGGTCACACGCGTGGGAAAAGGTTGCCATCAAGTTGCCGTCCGACAGCGATCTGGTCGTGAGCCATCGAGCGCGGCATGACACACCACGGAGGCGGCCAGGGCCGAGGCGCCATTATGGGTGGCAGCGGCACCAACGAGCATCTGGATGACGAGCTTCTTGCCGCTCACATGCGCGAGATCGACAGCCGGCTGCGACCATTGCTGTCGTCCGCCGACCTTCCTCTCATCGTCGCCGGCGTGGAGTACGAGGTCTCCGCCTTCATGTCCGTCACCGCTCATCGCCATGCATTCACCGAGATCTGCGGATCAACAGAACGAATGTCCGATGCGGAAATCCACGCACTGGGACGACGAACGCTCCAGGCATTGAGCGAGTCCGACGTCAACGTCGTCCTCACGCGGGTTTCGGAACTCGCAGGGTCGGGTCGCGTCCTTTCAGACCGCGCCGCGATCGACTACGAAGCCCGCAATGGACGCATTGAAACCCTAGTCGTGCCCGACCGACTGATCTTCGTCGAAGACATCGACGCCGAATCGACTGCAGCCGCGACACGTGCCACCTTGCAGCACCGAGGCGATGTCACCGTCGTTCCCCACGAACGACTCGACCAAGTAACGGCCATCCTCCGCTACTGACCTGCGGCGCCAAGAACGGGCCAAGGGTTCGTAGGGGGTGCGGTCTTTGGACCCTTACAGGCATCGCCTTTGGTTCGGATACTGGAAGTACGCGAGCGACTGCGTTCGATGTGAAGGGAGCACGATGGGCCACCATCACGATGTCCTACAGGAGCTGAAGGAGCCGACACGATCGTTGCGTCACGCCATCCCGAACACTTGGTCCGGTTTCGTATCGCTCCACGAGGCGGCCATGGCCGACGGCGAGGTTTCAACGGCGTTGAAGGAGGCAGCTGCACTTGCGGTGTCCGTCGCCAAGCGCTGCGACGGTTGCATCGCCTACCACGCGAAAGGTGCTGCCCGCGCCGGCGCTACGCCCGGTCAAGTCGCTGAACTACTTGGCGTTGCGTTGTTGATGGATGGTGGCACGGCGTCGGTCTATGCCCCGCGGGCTTGGGCCGCCTTCAACGAATTTCGCGACGAGCTCACCTCAGCAAATCCGGCGAGTTGAGTCATGCCCTGGCCAGCGATCCGTAAGACGGCATGGCCTAGTGGCGTCGTTCCCAATGTGGTGGACTACGACGACGCGGTGGCCGAATTCTCTTGGGGCGAGGCCCGCCGCCATCTCGACGGACTCCCAAACGGGCGCGGTCTCAACATCGCGGATGAAGCCGTCGACCGCCATGCCGTCGGGCCCAATGCCGAGCGAGTGGCGTTCCGCTGGATAGCCGGCGACGGCACCATTATCGAATCGACCTACGCGGAACTGGCAAACGAGACCAACCGGTTCGCAAATGTGCTGCGTGGCCTCGGCGTGGGTAAGGGTGATCGCGTTTTCACCCTGCTTGGCCGCGTCCCCGCTCTCTACATCACCGTGCTGGGAACACTGAAGAACGCAAGCGTGCTGTGTCCACTCTTCTCCGCTTTTGGACCGGAGCCGATCTATCAGCGGCTGCACCGCGGCGACGGTCGGGTGCTGGTTACGACACCGACGTTCTACCGCAAGAAGGTCGCCTCGATTCGAGACTCGCTGCCGATGCTTGAACATGTTCTGCTCGTCGGCGAAGACCATGACGACATTGACTGCACGCTCGACTTCACCGAGCAGATCGCGACCGCGTCGGAGCTCTTTGATATCCCGCCCACCGATCCGGAAGACATGGCACTGCTGCATTTCACCAGCGGGACAACCGGAACCCCAAAGGGCGCGGTGCACGCGCATCAGGCCGTGGTAGGTCATCACGCCACCGGCACCTCGGCGCTCGATCTTCATCCCGACGACGTGTTCTGGTGTACTGCTGATCCGGGTTGGGTGACCGGCATGTCGTACGGCATCATCGCCCCGCTCACCCATGGTGTGACCAACATCGTGGACGAAGGTGATTTCGATGCCGAACGCTGGTACCGCATCCTGCAGGACCACAAGGTGACGGTCTGGTACACCGCTCCTACTGCGTTGCGAATGCTGATGAAGGCGGGGCCTGACGTTGCCCACACGTTCGACCTGTCCGCGTTGCGATTCGTGGCCAGCGTGGGCGAGCCACTCAACCCTGAAGTCGTGATGTGGGGCGTAGATGCTCTCGGCCTTCCCGTGCACGACAACTGGTGGCAGACCGAGACCGGCGGCATCATGATTGCCAACCTCGCCGGCATGCCTGTGCATCCGGGATCGATGGGCCGGCCGCTTCCGGGCGTCGAACTAGCCATCCTGCAGCGCGGCCCTGACGGTCGGGCCGCAGTCAACGATGGCGTCGTCAGCGAAGTTTCGGCCGGCACCGACGGCGAGCTGGCGCTGCGTCCCGGGTGGCCCTCAATGTTCCGAGGGTACCTGCACGATGACGAGCGTTATGCCAAGTGCTTCGCTGGCGGCTGGTATCTCACCGGTGATGTGGCCCGTCGCGATGCTGACGGTTGGATGTGGTTCGTCGGCCGGGCCGACGATGTCATCAAGTCGGCCGGTCACCTGATTGGCCCCTTCGAGGTGGAGAGCCTTCTGATGGAGCACCCCGCCGTCATTGAAGCTGGAGTGATCGGCGTTCCCGATCCCGTCGCTGGCGAAGTGGTAAAGGCGTTCGTGACTCTGCGTTCGGGCTTCGAACCGTCCGAAGACCTTCGGCTCGATTTGATCGGCTTCGCCCGCAAGCGCCTCGGTGCCGCAGTGGCGCCGCGGCAGATCGCCTTCGACCAGCACCTACCGAAGACCAAGAGCGGCAAGATCATGCGTCGTCTCTTGAAGGCTCGCGAACTCGGGCTACCCGAGGGCGACCTGTCGACTCTGGAGGTTACGGCATGACCCATCTGGCAACCGCCGCGACCGAGCGCGAGATCGGCCTCAGGCTGCTCCGAGAGCTGGTGCGAATCCGTCGATTCGAGGAGCGCTGCGTCGAACTCTACAGCGCTGGCTCCATCCGCGGTTTCATGCATCTCTACATAGGCGAGGAGGCCATAGCAGTCGGCGTGATGTCCGCGCTCACGCCCGATGACGCCGTCGTGGCCACGTACCGGGAGCACGGACATGCACTGGCCCGCGGCGTGCCAGCTGGCGAGGTCATGGCCGAGATGTACGGAAAGGTCCAGGGATCGAGTAGGGGTCGAGGCGGCTCCATGCACATCTTCGACGTGAAGCACCGCTTCTACGGCGGAAACGCCATCGTCGCCGGTGGCCTGCCCATTGCCCTCGGATTGGCTCTGGCCACCAAGATGCAAGGGCTCCCGAACGTCACCGCCTGCTTCTTCGGTGAGGGTGCCGTGGCCGAAGGCGAGTTCCACGAGACGATGAATCTGGCCGCCCTTTGGAAGCTGCCGGTTCTGTTCTGCTGCGAGAACAACCAGTACGCAATGGGCACTGCGCTGGCTCGATCGGAATCCGAAACCAACCTCGCCTACAAGGCCGCTAGCTACGAGTTGCCTTCTTGGACCGTCGACGGCATGAATGTTCTGGCCGTTCAGGCTGCCACCGAGCGCGCCGTTACCGAGATCCGAGGTGGAGGCGGGCCGGTCTTTCTCGATCTGGAGACGTACCGGTTCCGCGCCCATTCGATGTATGACCCCGAGCGATACCGGGGCAAGGACGAGGTAGACGAGTGGCGACAGCGGGATCCGATCACGCTCTTTAGCGCTGCCCTGAAATCGTCGGGCGCACAGAGCGACGACGACCTCCCGACGATCGAAGACGAAGTGAAAGTCGAGATCGATGAGGCGGTCGCCTTCGCGGAAGCGGGCTCGTTCGAACCGGTCGAGGACCTCACCCGCTTCGTGATGAGCGAGAGGCCAGCATGAAAACGACGTACCGAGAAGCCCTCCGAGCCGCGATGCGCGACGCCATGAGCAGGGACGATCGCGTCTTCCTCATGGGTGAAGACGTCGGCCGTTACGGCGGATGCTTCGCCGTCAGCCTCGGCCTGCTCGAGGAATTCGGGCCGGAGCGCATCCGCGACACTCCCCTGTCGGAATCGGCCTTCGTGGGGGCCGGCATCGGTGCTGCGTTGGGCGGTATGCGCCCCATCGTTGAGATCATGACCGTGAACTTCAGTCTGCTAGCCCTCGATCAGATCATGAACAACGCAGCGACCTTGCTGCATATGTCGGGAGGACAGTGCAATGTCCCGTTGGTCATCCGAATGACCACCGGAGCGGGTCGTCAACTGGCGGCCCAGCACTCCCACAGCCTTGAAGGCTGGTACGCCCACATACCCGGGTTGCGAATAGTTGCACCTGCAACTTTAGAAGACGCTCGGGGCATGATGTGGACGGCCCTCGAAGATCCCGATCCGGTTCTGATCTTTGAGCATGGCACCCTCTACAACATCGAGGGCGAACTTGCCGACGACGCCGGCGCCACCGACATCGACCATGCGCTCATCTGCCGCGAGGGAAGCGACGTGACCCTCATCACCTATGGCGGCACGCTCGGCAAGACGCTGACCGCGGCCGAGGAGTTGAACGCAGGGGGTGTCTCAGCCGAGGTGATCGACCTGCGAACGCTGCGGCCGCTTGACACGGAAACCATTCTGAATTCGGTTGCTCATACGCACCGAGCGGTGGTCGTGGACGAAGGCTGGCGGTCGGGCAGCCTGTCAGCCGAGATCAGCGCCCGCATCACCGAGCAGGCCTTCTATGAACTCGACGCTCCCGTCGCCAGGGTCTGCAGCGCCGAGGTACCCATGCCGTACGCGAAGCATTTAGAGGAAGCTGCACTGCCGCAGGTGTCCACCATCGTGAGCGCAACCCGTGAACTCATCGGGGCGGCCTGACATGGGCGAATTCCGTATGCCGTCACTGGGCGCCGACATGGAAGTCGGCACCGTCGTCGAATGGAGGATCAAGCCTGGCGACAACGTCCATCGTGGCGACGTGGTTGCCGTTGTCGACACCGAGAAAGCGGACATCGAGGTAGAGGTCTTCGAAGACGGTGTGGTGGAGGAGTTGCTCATCGAGACCGGCGTCGCCGTTCCGGTCGGAACACCCCTCGCCCGTCTCTTGCCGGTCGCATCGTCGGAGCGGAGCACGAAGGCGACGGCTCCACCACCCACTGCAGAGCCGGTTCCGAAGCCGGCGTCCCAGACTGCTAAAAAGCGTGCTCCGAAACCGAAGGCACGACCGGCCGAACTGGTTGCGGCTCGGGGGACGGAAAGCTCCCGCAGTCGTTCGTCGCCCTATGCCAGACGGCAGGCCGCAGCGAGCGGCATCGACCTCGCGAGTGTCCCGGGTTCGGGCCCGGGCGGCGCCGTCATCGCCGCAGACCTGGTATCCACCGCCCACGGCAACACGTCCCCGGAGATACCAACGCCGGTTGCGCCGAAGCGAGATCGGCAGTCTTCGATGCGTCACGCCATCGGTGCGTTGATGGCTCGATCGAAGCGGGAGATTCCGCACTATTACCTGGCGACGACCATCGATATGTCATCGGCGCTCGCCTGGCTAGCCGAAATGAACGCCAACCTGCCCCCCAGCGAACGCCTCCTTCCCGCCGTGTTGCTCTTGAAGGCCACCGCACTGGCCGCCCGCGAGGTCCCCGCCATGAACGGATTCTTCGACACCGAGTTCAGGCCGTCGTCCGACGTCCATCTCGGTGTCGCAGTGTCGCTAAGAGCGGGCGGACTCGTTGCCCCGGCCATCCACAACACCGATCAAATGAGCCTTCCCGATCTGATGAATGCGCTGCGGGATCTCGTCAGCAGAGCCCGCGCCGGTGCGCTGCGCAGCTCGGAGATGGCGGACCCCACTCTTACCGTCACCAACCTCGGTGACCAGGGCGTGGAGGAGGTGTTCGGCGTCATCTATCCGCCCCAGGTTGCCTTGGTCGGATTCGGCAAGGTCGTCGAACGACCCTGGGCCTCGGGTGCCATGCTCGGCTCGCGACCGACCGTGCGGGCGACGCTCGCCGCCGACCACCGAGCGTCGGATGGTCATTCCGGAGCGCTCTTTCTCAGCGCAATCGATCGCTACCTACAGTCTCCGGAGGCCTTATGACCAACACCGAAGCCTTGACCCTCTTCGCCCATCTTCTGCACGGCATCGCGCCGGAAGTGGATGTAGCCGAGGTCGATCACAACGTGCCGTTCCAGGACGAGTGCGACCTTGACTCTATGGACTTCCTGAACCTCATTACTGCGCTGCAACGCGAGACAGGCATCGACATCCCCGAACGGGACTACCCACGCGTGGCGACCATCTCAGGCTTCGTGACCTATCTCACCCAATCCTCGGCCAACCCAGCACGCTCATGACGTCCTCCGGCACTCATGGCGTGCTCACCGTGGCGATCGTTGCACTCATGTGCGCCGGTTGCGGGAGCAGCAAGAAGCAGCAACCGACACAGATCCCCAACCCAGCCTCGGTGTACTGCGAGAAATCGGGCGGCAAACTGGACTTCGTCACCACGGCAAACGGCACGGCCGGCTACTGCACCCTGCCGGATGGCACACGCATCGAGGAATGGGAGTACTTCCGGCAGCACAATCCATGAGGTCTCAGGCTGATCAGCCGTGCGCACCGCTGCGTGACGAGGGTATCTCCCGCAACCTACGTGTGCTCGGTGCCGTAAGCCTGGCGCAGGATGTCGGCTCCGAGATGGTGTACCCGCTCCTACCGTCGTTCGTCACCGGCGTGCTCGGCGCTCCCGTCGCCGCGTTGGGTGTGGCCGAAGGTCTGGCCGATGCCGTTGCCGCACTCATGAAACTCGTCGCTGGCAGGCTGGCAACCACCGGGCGTCGCAAACCCTGGATCGCCTTCGGATATGGCCTCGCTACCGTCGGAAAACTTGTCGTTGCCTCCGCCCTCGTTTGGCCGCTCGTTCTGGCGGGGCGAGTGGTCGACCGCATCGGCAAGGGCATCCGTGGCGTTCCGCGCGACGCGCTGATTGCCGATGAGGCCTCAGTCGAGCGCCGTGGCCGCTCCTTCGGATTCCACCGAGCCATGGACACGCTTGGCGCCGTGATCGGCCCCATCCTCGCCCTCGGCCTCCTGCGCGTCTTCAACGGGAAAATTCGTCCTGCCCTGTTGATCGCTGTGCTACCGGCAGCCATCAGCGTGCTGCTCGTGCGTCTCGTGCACGAGCAACCAGCGATCACACCAAGCGCCACCAAACCAGACGGCCTTTCACCCCAGCGCGCCGCCCTCCCCCGCGCGTTCTGGTCGACACTTGCACCACTCGTTGTCTTCGCGTTGGCGAATTCGAGCAACGCTCTGCTTTTGCAGCGCGCCCATGATCTGGGCCTGTCGACATCTTCCGTCGTGATGGTCTACGTGATCTACAACATCGTGACAGCAGTGCTTTCATATCCAGCCGGTCTCATCAGCGACCGATTCTCACCACGCCTCGCCATGATTTCCGGGTTACTCGTCTTTTCGCTGGTCTATCTGGGACTCGGGCGAGCAACGCACCCCGCGTCGGTATGGGTCCTGCTACCGGCCTACGGTGTTTTCACGGCATGTACGGATGGAGTGAGCCGAACCTGGATCGCCAATCTCGTCGGTGATCAATCTCGTACTTGGGCGCTCGGCGTGCACGGCGGACTCACGTCGGCTGCCACCTTGCTCGCCGGTCTCTGGTCAGGTTTGGCATGGCGCGGAAACGGTCGACTGCCCCTCACCATCTCCGGTCTCGTCGCAATGTCCGTTGCGCTCTGGCTCATCGCCACACGAGGCAGCGAGGATGTCAGGGAACTCGGCTCGCAAACCCTTCTTCCAGTCTGACTACTCGGCCCAATCGCCGGCAGCGATGTCTTCATCATCGTCGTCGACTGCTGCGCGTTGCTCGAGCACGTCGACTGCGTCCGCCTCGAGCGGCAAGTCATCGGACTGCACATCCATTGGGTATTCATCCTCCACAGGAGGGCTGTCAGCTTCGACTTCCGGCGCTTCTGGCCAGTGTCGTGGTTCGGAACTGTTCGTCATGTATCGCGTCCTCGTTTCAGATGCTTTGCTCGTCGTGAGATGCACAGTGTCGGGTGTACGGCACCGCGAAGAGCCTCTCCTCGGGAATCTCCCCGGAGCACACTTGGCAACGACCATAGGTACCGTTCTCGACGCGGTCACGGGCGCTTGCGATCTCCTCAAGCGACCGATCGATATCGCGGACAAGTCCTTCATCCTGCTCCTGTTCTTCGAGCATCCGATCTCCCCGCGTCGTTGTTCCGGACAGCTCGGAACGCTCGCGCTGCAACTCGTCCCGCAGCTCAAGGAGGTCCCGCTCCTCCTCGCCGAGACGGATGAGCGCAGCGGCGTTATTCATGACCGACCGACGTTTCGCCCGATTGCGGCGCCCGGATCACCACGACCGGACACGCCGCGTGCTGGACGACCGTGTGGGCGACCGAACCGAAAAGCAGAGACCTCAACTCGCCTCGGCCGCGGGAACCGACTACCACAAGGTCCGCCTGCGCCGAAGCCTCCACCAGCGCCTTGGTTGCGCTCACCTCGACAAGTTCTCCGCGTACCGGACATCGACCGCGTACCCGACAGCGTTCGACTGCCACCTCAAGGCAGAGTTCGGCATCTACGCGGGTGAGGTCATGACCCGTTTCAGAACTCAACTCCGTGGCATACGGATACGACCAGGCGTGGAGCACGAGGCACTCGACGTTCAGCCTGTCGGCTTCATCGGTCGCCCACTCGGCCGCTAGTCGAGAAGCTTCGCTCCCATCGACCCCGACCACGATGCGTTCAAAAAGCGGGCGATCTGGCGCATCAGGTACGAGCACGACCGGGCATGGACTCGTCCGGGCAACGGCGTGGGCAACGGAACCGAGAAGGACTGATTCGGCCGCCCCGACACCGGTTGTCCCGACGATGAGCAGGTCGCTTTCGCGGGCAGCATCCACGAGTTCGTCGCGGGCCCAGCCAAAGATCGCTCGTTGTTCAACCTGGAGTTCTGGAAAGCTGCGCGACACATCGGACGACACCTCGTGTAACCCGGCTCTCGCCGCCTTCTCCAGAAGATCGATGTCGACAGGGAAAGCAGCGGTCCCCACCCACGGGTAGGCCAGCGGCGTGATCGAGTAGCAGGCAACGACCTGCAGCTTGGCTCGACGCCGGGCGGCTTCGGTTGCAGCCCATGCAACTGCTCTCCTCGCCGGAGTGGAGCCGTCAAAACCAACCGTCAGCACATTCTTCATCAGCGAACTCCTACAAGTCTCCTGCTTAGCGTGTCGCGAACGCGCCGTCTTGTCAGCGGCGAGAAGTCACGAGCCGGTGGGACGAAAGTCCTTCGTTCACATCACACCCATGGCGGTGACCAACGAACGGCTCTCATCGAGGGGACGTTGTTCTGCCTGCGGGACGCCGTCGGACCCTACCGAGACCTCACCGGGGAGACGGACGCTTGCTGTACAACCCCTAAACGCACCAGGAGACCCCACCCATGCGCAACATCAGACGGAATGCCGTCGCCACAATGGCCATCGCAGCGGTCGTAGCCACCGCCTGTGGCAGCAGTACGAAGACCACATCATCCACGACCCTGCAGGCCGCGGCGACGACCGCGGCAGGAGCCGCAACCACAGCCGCCGGAGCGGCAGGCGGGAAGATCGGCGTGATCCTTCCGGATACGAAGTCGTCGGTGCGGTGGGAGACGGCCGACCGCAAGTACCTCGGTGACGCGATCACAGCAGCCGGCTTCACTCCCATTATCCAAAATGCGGAGAACGACACGGCGAAGTTCGCAACCATCGCGGACAGCATGATCGCCCAGCAGGTCAAGGTGCTGATGATCGTCGACCTCGACAGCTCATCGGGTGCAGCAGTACTCAAGAAGGCCAAGGCCGCCGGCATCAAGACGATCGACTACGACCGTCTCACCCTGGGAGGCGGCGCCGATGTCTACGTGTCGTTCAACAACGTCACCGTCGGCGAACTTCAGGGCGAGGGCCTGATCAAGTGCGTCACCGACGCCAAGGTCACTAAGCCAAAGATCGCCGTACTCAATGGCGCCCCCACCGACAACAATGCGACGCTCTTCAAGCAGGGTTACGACTCGAAGATCAAGCCGAAGTTCGACTCGGGTGAGTGGACGCTCGTTGACGATCAGAGCGTCCCGAACTGGGACAATCAGAAAGGAGGGCAGATTTTCGAGCAGATGCTGGCCAAGGCCGGCGGCAAGGTCGATGGCGTGCTCGCCGCCAATGATGGCCTTGGAGGTGCGGCCATTGCCGTCCTCAAGAAGAACAACCTCCAGGTGCCGGTGACGGGTCAGGACGCCACGCTCGACGGCCTGCGCAACGTGCTGAAGGGCGACCAGTGCATGACGGTCTACAAGGCGGTAAAGGTCGAGGCAACCGCAGCAGCCAAAGCCGCCATTGCGCTAGCGAAAGGCGAGAAGCCCGAGACGACCGGCACAGTAAAGGACACCCAGGCCAATGTCGATGTGCCGTCAGTCCTTGCGACACCCGTCGCCATCTTTAAGGCGAACGTGAAAGACGTCATCGCAGACGGCTACCAGACTCAGGCCGATGTCTGTAAGGACCTGACCGCAGAATGCACGGCTGCCGGCATCAGCTGACCTGATTCGCACCAACGCTCGAGCGTGCCCCGATCCGCCCGATCGGGGCACGCTCGGTACAAAAGGGGAAATGTGGTGACGCAAACCGATGTAGGTCCCATTGTCGAGATGAAGGCCATCAACAAGAGCTTTGGTCCGGTGCACGTTCTGCACGATGTCGACTTCCAGATCTACCCCGGACAGGTGACCGCGCTCGTTGGTGACAACGGAGCCGGCAAGACGGTGCTCATTAAGTGCCTGGCCGGGATCTACTCCATCGACAGCGGAGAAATCACGTTTGAGGGAAAGCCCGTGTCGATTCATGGACCGAAGGACGCAGCGGCGCTCGGAATCGAATTCGTCTATCAGGACCTTGCGCTGTGCGACAACCTTGACATCGTGCAGAACATGTTCCTCGGACGGGAGACGAAGAGTAACGGCCTGCTCAACGAGGGAGCGATGGAGACCATGGCCCGGGAAACGTTGGCTGCTTTGTCGGTCCGTACGGTGAAGAGCGTTCGACAGAAGGTGTCGTCGCTGTCGGGCGGGCAGCGCCAAACCGTCGCCATTGCCAAATCGGTGTTGTGGAACTCCAAGGTGGTCGTGCTCGACGAACCAACAGCGGCGCTTGGCGTCGCCCAAACCCGTCAGGTACTCGATCTTGTGCGCCGCCTGGCCGATCAGGGCCTCGGTGTCGTGCTGATCTCCCACAACATGAACGACGTGTTCGAGGTGGCCGACCGCATCTGCGCTCTGTTCCTGGGGCGGGTGGCCGCCGAAGTCGTGGCGCAAGACTCCTCCCGGGAACAAATCGTCGAGCTGATCACCTCCGGCCGGTCGGGAGAGCTCGGTCTTGCTCGCATCGAACAGGTGCAGATCTGAGATGGCCATGACCGAGGAGACACCCGCCACCGCTGCGTCCGACTTCACTATGGATACCGAGCAGCAAACCCTCTCGGGGCAAGTTCGCGGCTACCTTCAGCGGTTCAAGACCGGAGGTGAGCTTGGGTTGCTGCCAGCCTTTCTCGCCATCGTGCTCCTCACGTTGTTCTTCGTCTGGCGGGCCGACAAGGCCTTCGCCACCAAGTACAACTTCGGCAACTACTGGCAACAGGCGGCACCGATCTGCATGCTGGCCGCCGGAGTCAGCTTCGTGCTGCTCCTGGGTGAGATCGACCTCGGCGCGGGCTACACCGCCGGCGTGAGCGCTGCCATTCTTGCGGACCAGTTACGGTCGGGAACTTCGCTCGTTGTGGCGCTGCTCTTGGCTGTCGCCGCCGCTATCGTCATCGGCTTCTTCAACGGCTGGATGGTTGCCAGAATCGGCATACCGAGCTTCGTGGTCACGCTGTCTGGGTTCCTTGCGTGGCAGGGCGTGCTGCTACTGATCACCGGTGAAGGCGGCAACATTCCCGTAGAGGACAAGCACGTCGTGGCCATCGAGAACAGGAACATGCCTCTGTGGTTGGGCTGGCTCCTCTGGGTCCTGGTCGCTGGCGGGTACGTACTCACGACCCTGAACCGGGCTCGGGTGCGCCGAGCCCGCAACCTCCCCGGCGAGCCCGTCACGACCACGATCGTCAAGTCGGTCAGCCTTGCGGCTGTGTGGGGCGTCGTGACGTTGTTGCTGAGCGCGCCTCGGGGTGCCACCCGATTGAAAGGCGTGCCATGGGTAATTCTCCTCGTCCTTGTCGTCGTGGTCGGCCTGACCTTTCTGCTCAACCGCACCGCTTGGGGACGGCACCTCTATGCCGTAGGCGGAAATGCCGAAGCGGCGCGTCGGGCCGGCATCAACGTGGCGCGCGTGAAGATGTCGGCCTTTGTGATGTGCAGTCTTCTGGCCTTCGTGGCCGGCATCATTCTCGCGTCACGACTGAACTCGGTCGATCCTCAAACGGGTGGCAACGACACGCTGCTGATCGCCATCGGTGCAGCCGTGATCGGCGGCACCAGCCTGTTCGGAGGCAGAGGCCGCCTCGTCAACGCAGTCGTCGGCGGACTCGTGTTCGCGCTCATCAACAATGGCCTCCCGCTGCTCGGCACGCAGTGGGGCATCAACTTCAGCAAGGCCGGTCCGAAGTTTCTCGTGAACGGTGCGGTGCTTTTGTTGTTCGCCAGTATCGATGCACTTACCCGCAAGCGGGCCGGTGCGACATGACATCAACCGAGAGATCACCCAGCCAAGCGGTGCTGGCTGCGTTGCGTGAGATCAACGCGTCGGTGCTCTCGTCGGCGCAGTCCGACATCGCCCCGTTGCAGATCGTCGCCCGACACGCCCGCAAACTGACTGATGCGGATTTGGCCACCATCGCCGTGCCCAGCACGGACCCCACGCTTCTTGAGTTGCGGGTGGCCGAAGGGCCGCGCGCAAAGAAGCTGATCGGGACAACATTCCCTATCGAAACGTCGTTGTCCGGGAAGGTCTACACAACCGGTCAACCGGTCATGCTGCCTGACGCTGCGAACAAAGCCCGGTTGCGGGAGCCAACCGAACTGGGATCGATAGGACCGGTTGTGATCGCTCCCCTGGTGAATTCGGGCGGGCCGTTCGGAACGCTCGCGGTCGCTCGTACCCGGGAACGAACACCATTCACGCTCGCTGACCGAGACGTAGCCGTTGGATTCGCCGGCCACGCGTCCATGGTCATTCACCTCGCCCAGAGCCAGCAGGCGCTGTTGGCTTTGGCCGATGCGGATCGGCGTGAGCGCCTCGCCCGCGATCTGCATGACACGGTCATGCAGCGGCTCTACGGGATCTCACTGTCGTTCCAGTCGCTGCTCCCGCTCGTGCCGGTCGAGTCCACCGCGTCCATCGAGCAACTCATAACCGAACTCGACACCACCATCACCCAGATTCGATCCACCATCTTTGAGTAGCTACGACTGGTGGGCCAAGTCACGCTCCGGCGTCGCTTGAGACGGTGCCGGTGGTGGCAGCGGGCGTGGTCCGCCGGTCGGTTCGGCAGGTCCCTGGTCGAGATGGAACGGCGGGTACACGTCGGTCATCAACGCCACGTAGACGATAACCCGGAACATCCACCTGTTGAGACCCATCAACAGGTTGAACATCCCTTGCGGGTAGCGGCCGGTGAACAACAGCACCACTGCGGCGATGATCACGAGCAGCTGCAGAAATCCACCATTGAGACCGAATCGTGTGCCGTTTCGATTCGTGAACGACCATGTGGCGGTGAGCAGCCCAATGAGGATCAGGTGAGGCAACGCGAGGAGCCACGACTTGACCAACACCAGACCACGGGAGAGATGCTGCGGATACGCGACATCAAGGCGAGCCGGGTAGTCGGCGTCGGCAAGCGAGAACGGCGGGTACCGATCCGTTCCCAAGACATCGGTGGCGTAGAAATTGACCCGCCACGTCCATCTCAGCACACCCACGTTGAAATCGAAGATCGATCTCGGGTACTGACCGGTGAACAGGATGGCAAAGAAGGCGACCACGGTGAGAACGCTGAACGCGATCCAGAGGAACAGCAGCACGACGAAATGAGGTATGGCCAGGAACCACTTCACCAACCACTGCCATCGGCTCAGATCGGGGTCGAGATGGCCCTCGAACCGCAGGGGCGGATACCCGGCCGATGCTGATCCGGCTCCGACCAACTGGTCGGACGCAAGATGGCCGGGGGCGGGCGCTGGCAGTCCGGAACTCGTGCCTGCCGGTGGATGCGGTGAGGATTTCACCGTACCGGCCACGATGAGGATCACGCCCAACAAGAGGGCTGCTAGCCCACCACCGAGCAGGCCCGCTGCGATACCCGGCAGAAAGCGCACTTTGAGACCAGCTTGCACATCGGCGGCCACGTTCCGACTGCCGTCGGCGTTCATGACGACGACCGCCCACTGGCCACCCTTCAGATTCCACGTCAAGGTCTGCGTGCCTGGACCACTCGCCTTGGCGTCCCAGAACGACTGCCCGTCGGGCGCTGCCGGCGTGTTGGTTCCGGTGGTGTGCTGGGGCAGGTATGTGACCCTGAAGGGGCGCATTCGAATGTCGCTCACCTCATCGTGCGGAACCCCCTGCAGGTAGTTTTCCACCTGGTCCTGGGGACCGACCGCAACAAACAACCTCTGGCCCTCCGCCGCCGTTATACGGAAGCGGGCCGTACCGACGTCCTCTCGTGACCACCAGTCGTTCGTCCCGGGACGCCCGAGGTCAACCTCTCTGGAGGTGATGGCGTAGCTCGACGTGGCATAGCGCTGCGACGAGGTGGTGAAGAATCCATCGCTGTCGCGTTGGGTCGCGATGGCCCAGCTCAACGATCCACTTCCAATCAGAAGTCCAACGCCCAGAAGCGCCAAGAGGCTTCCGAGCACCAACATGACGACGCGGCCTGGTTTCATGACGGCTCCCTATCGAGAAGGCATGCTCTTGGTGCCCAGCCTGGTCGTCTGTACCAGCCGACGGCAGTGCCGGTTGGCCCTCGCGAATGACCCCGAAGGTCCCACTCACTCAGCTGGTTCCGGATTCCTTTACCCATGCACGTTCAGCACCATTGGCGGCATACATCTGA
Organism: uncultured Acidimicrobiales bacterium; assembly: GCA_963791625.1. Lineage (GTDB taxonomy): Bacteria > Actinomycetota > Acidimicrobiia > Acidimicrobiales > Ilumatobacteraceae > JANMCE01. Next base: position 995,540 of record CAWBTA010000006.1, on the reverse strand, counting down.
TCGATGAGGTCGTCGTAGTGCAGCAGAACGACATTGCGCTTCACCTTCGAGGTGGGTGTCAATTCCCCGCTGGCTGCAGTAAACGAGGTGGGCAAGATATGAAATCTCTTGATCTGTTCTGATCGCGCCAGCCCGGCGTTGACTTGGTCGATCGTGGCCGAGATCGACTCCTGTACGTCCGGGTCGCGCGCCAGTGCTTCCAGGCTGAACAGCTTGTGATGATGCTCGGCCCATGTCGACAGTGCTTGCGGATTCAGCGTGATCAAAGCAGTTATGTACGGCCGATTATCGCCGAGAACCACAGCGTCCAGCACGAGCGGGTCAGCCCGAAGCTCGGTTTCGAGTGCTTGCGGCGCGACCTTGTGGCCGGCCACCATCACGATGATGTCCTTCTTCCGGCCAGTGATCCACAGATATCCGTCGTGATCGATTCGTCCGAGATCCCCGGTATGCATCCAACCTTCGGGTGACAGCAATTCGGTGGTCGCTGCGTCGTTGCGCCAGTAACCGGCGCAGACACTTCCGCCCCGAACCAGCACCTCGTCGTCGGCAGCAATCATGATCTCCACGCCCGGCAGCGGTTTGCCTACCGATCCCAACCGCAAGCTGCTTGGAACGCCCTTCACGAAGAGTCCGACCGTTGCCGGCCCACAGTCCTCAGTCTGGCCATAAGCCTCACCGATCGGGAGGCCAAGCCCTGCGAACCACTTCAGAAGAGCCGGACTGATCGGAGCTGCCCCCGACGTGAGTACCTTCGCTTGATCGAGCCCAAGTTTGCGACGCACAATGCGACCAACTGTTCGGTCGAGCACCTTCCATTCGGTGTAGCGCAGGCCGTGCTGATTGGTGAGCGCAGTGCCGAGGTCGATGTAGCGCTGCATGAGAACTCGTTCGGGGCCGTGAAGGCTCACGCTCTGCTCGATGATGGCATCACGGAGTTTTTCCCACACCCGCGGGACGGCGAAGAAGATCGTCGGACGACAGGCGTTCAGGTCGGCGGCCACCGTCGCAAGGCTGCGTGCAAACCAGGTTTCGCTGGCACCAGCTATCTGTCCGAAGTGACTCACCACCCGCTCAGCGATGTGACTCAACGGCAGAAACGACAAGAAGCGGTCGGATGGTCCGACGGCCACGATGGACAGGACCGACTGCACCGTGAAGAAGATGTTGGCGTGGGTCAGCATCACGCCCTTGGGCGGGCCCGTCGTGCCGCTGGTGTAGACGATCGTGGCGAGGCTGTCGGGCGTCGTCGCGTCCACCGACGTGCCGCTGCCCACCTGGTTGCGGCCCCGATTCTGGAGTTCGCTCCAGGTGATCACTTCCCCGGAGCTGTGCACTCCTGGAATCAGTGAGATCAGATGGCGTAGTGCTGGAACCTCGGCACGAATGGTTTCGACCTTGGCCGCTTGCTCGACGCTGTCGACAAACACGGCACAGGCGCCGCTATCGTTCAAAATGTGGCGGACCTGCGCGGGAGCATCGGTCTGATAGATCGGCACCGAGATCGCACCGACCGCCAAGGTAGCGAGGTCGGCAACATGCCACTCGAATCGATTGTCGGCCAGTATGGCGACCCGGTCACCGGCGACAATTCCGAGCGCTCGAAGGCCGCCAGCAGTCTCGTTCACCTGCTCGCCGTACTGGCGCCAGGTGAGTGTCTGCCAGACGTCGTGCACACAGTGCCGTAGTGCTACATGATCAGCTCGCTGTTCGACATTGCGCCAGAACGCACCCACGATGGTATGAGGGAATGACAGGGTGGTCATGGCCGAACGAACCAGATGTCGCATGGTTGTCGGAGAGCTTTCTCGACCGGGGCTGCCATGACGCAATGATCGGTCGAGGACAATCAGGTTTGGCAGGGTCCTAGGTCAATGCTGGCGTAGGCGAAGGACCATCTCTTGGGTCATGTGGCTTCTCATTCCGACCGCGGAGGACTTTGGCCTCTATGGCCATCACATCCGAGTCCCTTAACTGAATCAGTGGTAAACCTCTCGGGCGGAGTCGTAAGGAGATCGACATGCTGACCGTGACGCTCAATCCGAGTCTCGATATCTGCGCGATGGTGCCGGTGGTCGAGTCGGATCGCAAGATGCGCTGCACCAACATCACCATCGAACCCGGAGGCGGAGGGGTCAACGTCGCCCGAGTCGTCGTGCGGTTCGGCGAGTCGGTCACCGCCGCCGTGTTCCTTCGCGAGGACTCGTCGGCTGAGTTTCTCTCGTTGCTCGCTGATGAGAACGTCCCGGTTGAGACCGTGCCCGTGTCGGGCAAGATGCGCGAAGGGTTCACGGCGCAAGAAGCCTCCACATCCCGACAGTTTCGTTTCGTGCTCCCCGGGCCACCCCTTTCTCCGGACAATTTCGCAGCGGGCATCGAGCAGGTGGTCGGCCTCTGCGTCGATCAGCAACTCGTGGTGCTGAGCGGATCATCACCACCGGGTGTCTCGCCGTCTGACTTGGCCCGGCTGGTCGGGCGGATCAAGCGTGCTGGTTGCGAGGTCATTGCCGACGTACCGGGTGATGCTTTGTCCGAGGTGTCCGCGATTGGTGTACTGCTGGTCAAGCCCAGCGTACGCGAGCTTTCGAATTTCGCTGGTCGCTCGCTGGCCGGTCATGGCGACATCGAGCATGCGGCCCTTGATCTTCTCGCCACGGGTACAACGGGGGCGGCCTTGATATCGATGGGGCCGGCAGGGGTCCTCTTGGTCCGAACCGGCCAGCAGACGATCTGGTTCCACGCACCCCATGTAGAAACCCACAGCACCATCGGCGCCGGAGACAGCCTGGTCGGTGGCGTAGCGGTCGCCCTCCAACGTGGAGCCACGCTGCCCGAGGCCTGTCGATTCGGCGTTGCGGCAGGGACCGCCGCAACCCTCGCAACCGGCACGGGCCTATGCCAAGCTGCCGATGTAGATCGCCTCGTCACCGACGTTCTCATCACGGCACGCGCCGGGATTGGCGATTGACCATGGACGTCTGCATGTTCTCGACCAGAAGCTACGACCGGGCCAGCTTTGACGATGCGTTTGCAACATCCAACCATCGGATCCAATTCGTCGAGGCCCGCTTGACGAAGGAGACAGCAACGTTGGCGACGGGATGCCGAGCCGTTTGCGCGTTTGTAAACGACGATCTGGGCGATGCCGTACTTCGGCAGCTGGCTGACGTGGGCGTGAGCTACGTGGCGTTGCGGTCTGCGGGTTTCAATCACGTCGATCTCTCGACTGCCGACGAGTTGGGGCTTACCGTGGTGCGGGTTCCGGCCTACTCCCCCAACGCCGTCGCCGAGCACACCATTGCGCTGATTTTGGCGGTCAACCGACACATCCCTCGCGCCTATGAGCGCGTGCGGGATCGCAACTTCAGCCTTGAAGGACTCGTTGGCTTCGACCTAAACGGCAAGACGGTTGGCGTGGTCGGCACCGGCAAGATTGGGGCCCTCGTCGCCCGTTTGTTGTGGCACTTTCGGTGCCATGTTTTGGCGGCGGACCCCGTTGTCGACCCTGCCCTCGTCGACCTCGGTATCGAGTACACGCCACTCGATGAACTGTGGCCGCATTGCGACATCATCTCGCTGAACGCCCCACTCATCGAAGCAACGCACCACCTCGTGAACGCGTCGACCATTGCTCGCTGCAAACGCGGGGTCATGCTGGTGAACACCGGACGCGGTCCGCTCATCGACACCGTGGCCGTGGTGGATGCGCTCAAGTCCGGACACATCGGTTCGCTTGCGCTTGACGTCTATGAGGAGGAGCGGGCCCTGTTCTTCGAGGATCGCTCAGGCGACATTCTTGACGATGATGTCTTCGCCCGCCTCCTCACGTTTCCGAACGTGCTCATCACCGCTCATCAGGCGTTCCTGACGACCGAGGCCCTGGCCGCCATCGCTCAGGTGACGTGCGCAAACCTCGATGACCTGGCTGAACAGCGCCCCTGTCCGAATCAAGTCAGGGTGTCCTGACGGAGACCGCTGGCTTCACCGGTCTTCCCAGTCCACCCACTCGACGGACTCCTCTGCCAGGTAGGCCTTCACGGCTTCGCCAATGGTCCGGTAGAAGCGCCCACGCCCTATCTGTTCGACCAAACCGGCCCGTTCGAGGATCTCGCGCACATGACCTTTGAGCTCTGCAAAGGCAAGGGTGATGCCGCGGCGCTCCAGTTCAACGACGAGATCGTCCAGCGTTTCGGTAGCGGTTGAGTCGATATCGGTGATCGGTTCGGCCGTCACGATGACGCGGCGCACCCCAACGGTTGGATCCGCCAACCGCAGCACTTCCCGACGGAAGGCGCCGGCGTTGGCAAAGAACAGCGGTGCGTCGAATCGCAGGAGTACGAGTCCAGGGATCTGGCGGCCTTCGGGATGCCGGTCTATGTCGTGGTAGCCCTTGAAACCGTCGACGCGCACCAGCGTGGTGATGTGGGGCCGCCACCCCTTGGCGAAGAAGGTCACCAACGAAACGGCGACGGCGATGAGTACGCCCTGAATTGCCCCGACAATGGCGACGCCGGCAAAGGCCACCACACCCTGGATCATTTCGGTCGGCCTGACGCGGGCGAGTCGGATGATCGGGCCGACCTCGACCAGTCCGATCGCTGCTGCTATGACGATTCCTGCGAGCGCAGCGACGGGCAGATTGCGAAACACTCCATTGGCACCGAGCAGCACGGCGCCGATCACAACCGCGCCCACTATCCCGGTGAGCTGCGTGCGAGCCCCTGACGACTCCGCAACCGGCGTTCGCGAGGCCGAGGCGCTCACCGGGAATCCTTGGAAAAGCCCGCTGGCAATGTTGGCGAAGCCGAGGGCGACGAGTTCCTCGTTCGGGTTGACGTCACTTCCGGTGCGACGAGCGAACGACTGTGACAACAAGCTGGTGTCGGCGAACGACACCAGCGCAACGCCGAATGCCGCCGTCACCAGTTCGCTGGCATCATGCAAACTGAGGGCGGGCCACACCAGCCGGGGAAGGTGACGGGGCAGATCCCCCACCATCATCAGGCCCCGGTGCCGCAGACCAAACGCCGTGCTGGCAGCAATGGCGCCGATGACAGCCAGCAGAACTCCCGGCACGATTGGTTTCCATCGTCGCATCAGCAGAACCAGAGCGAGGACGGCTACACCAACCGTGACCGATTCCCAGCGAACGGAGCGATGCACGATCCCCTGGTTGATATCGCTGATCGTGTCGAACAGGGAGCCGGAACGGCCCGCTATACCCAGCAACTTCGGGATCTGACCGACCGCGACGGTCAGGGCGATGCCGGTCAGGTAGCCGTATCGAACGGGTAAGGACAGCAGGTCTGTGAGGAAACCGAGTCGGACCACTCCCCCGATCACACACATGACGCCGGCAAGTATCGCCAACGCGGATGCCACCACGATCCGAGCGGACGGATCGCTGCTCGCAAACGGCAGCACCGCGGCGACGATCAGCGGTGTGAGCGATGAGTCGGGCCCGAGGACCAGAATGCGCGACGGACCGAAGACGGCATAGGCAACGAGCGGCACACTTGCGGCGTACAGTCCGTAGACGGGATCGAGCCCGGCGGCCTGTGCGTAGGCCATGCCCGCCGGGATCAACAGTGCGGTGAGCGCCACGCCGGCCTGCACGTCGTGGCGAAGCGATTCCCTGCGGTAGTGCTGAAGCATGCGCCAGCCGGGTGGCCACGACCTCAGTCGGTTCACGCCCGAAGTCTACGTTCGGCGCCGACATTTGCCGTCGAACGACGGGTCAGTACCCGATGGTGATGTCATTCTTGACCTCTTGCACGCCAGGTGCGCCCCATGCCGCCCGTGCGATCTCTTCTCGCTCGGACCACGAGCGAACCTTCCCGGTCAGCGTCACCGTTCCTCCGTCAGTAGTGACAGCGACGTGCTTCGCGTCGATGTCAGCGTTGCGATGCAGCGCCGCCACAATCTTGCTCTTCACCTGTTTGGGCTGTGCCGGATTGCGCACGCTCACCTGGTTGACCACGCCGAGCACCCCGCGCAGATTGCTCACACCGTGCACCGCCGCTTCTCGCTGATACTGAAACGGAACCTGGCCTTCAAGCGTGACGTGACCACCGCGCACGATCACTTTGACCGCGCCCCTCGGTACGTTGGGATTCCACTCGAGCACCATCTCGGCGGTCTGCGCGATGTCGACATCGGTTGGCGATCCGGGAGCATGTACCGCAAGACTGTTCGCCACGCCACCGACACCTCGAACCCGAAGGGCAGCACGTTCTGCATTTCGCTTCTCGATGTAGCTGCAGACGGTTCCGGACAGGGCGATGATGTCACCGTCGGCGGCCACCGCGATCGTGTGGATATCAACCCTCGGGTCATCGGACAGCTCCTCGATCACATCATCGAGAAGCGTCTTTTCCTTGGTGCTAAGCGCAGTCATCGGGTTCCTCCTGAGAACGATTGTTGTCTAGGTTCACCCTAAGCCCAAGCGCTCGGCGGGCTCAGAGGCGACCGCCCTGCGCAGTCCGGACATGTGGCCAGTTACGGCAGGACCAACGACTCTGGGAAGCAGCCCGCCTAAGCGCCACCATAAAGACACCACTCTGACGGAGGAAGTCGCCATGATCGAAGTCCACGCTGATGCCGTAGTCGAGCAGCTTGGAGAGCCCGAATGCGAATCGCTCCTGGACGTCACCAACTTCGGGCGAATCGGTTTCTGCGATGAGCGCGGACCAATGATCCTTCCGGTCAACTACGTCATCGTGAACGGCGAGATTGTCTTTCGCACCGACGCAACAACGGTCCTCACGAACGTTTCGATGAAATCCGTAGCATTTGAGATCGACGGTTGGGAGAGCGCATCGGTTGCGTGGAGCGTCGTCGCACGCGGCCACGCCCTCGAGGTGACCCGGGCGCTCGGCGCACAGTATGACGACCTCCGTTCCGCCCACATTCCGATCTTCGCCCCCGGCGCCAAATCCCACTGGTTCGCGATGGACGTGGAAAGTATCAGCGGTCGACGAATCACCACCGAGGTGACTGCCGTCGGCTGACGGAAGGTCTATCGTCGATGCAGGAGCGAGCGCAGCCGAGACGCGGGAGCCGGCGCGGTGGACCGATGTTCCGGTTTGGTAACGATCAGCAACTCGTCCCGCGTGCTCGGCCGATGGAGCCACATTTCCTTGATGATCACGGTCGCGGCACCCGCCATCGGAACAGCCAAGAGCGCGCCTACAAACCCGAACAGCTCCACGCCGATCAACACGCTTAAGAGCACAACCAGTGGATTCACACGAACGGCGCGAGACATGATGACAGTCGTCAAGACGCTGTTTTCGAACTGCTGATAGAGGGCGAAGAAAACCAGCGCGATGATCCCGGCGGTCGGACTCACAAAGAACGCGGCGATCACCGCGGCTATTGCCCCGAGGGTTGCTCCCACCAGCGGAATAAGGTCTGCGAACGCAACCCAGAGGGCCAAGATGAGTGGGCTTGGGACGCGAAGGATTGCCAAGACCGCGAAGGAGCACAGTCCGGCACAACCGCTGATGATCAGGTTTCCGCTCATGTACCCGCTCACGGCTGACGCGGCGTCGCGCCCAACCTGCCTCATCAATGCCCGATGCCGTAGCGGCATCATGTGAAGGCCCGCACGACTCAACAGCGTCGATTGGCTGAGCATGAGACATGTCGTGACGGCCACCGTCACGACAGCCAGCAAGGACTGCACCACTGAGCCGAGATATCCCGGCGCCGCATCCTCAATGGATTTGGCGCCGCTGATGAGCGACGCCTCGTTCTGCTGAACAATTCTCTGCAGACCAAGCCGCGCCAACAGTCGTCCGACCTGGCCCTGACCCGCAGATGCCTGTCGAACTGTCCCTGGCAAGTCGGTCACGATGGCAACAATTTGTCGGCGCAGGGGGATAACAAACAGGGCTGTGAGGCCCGCAACAAAGCCAGCGGTCAGGAGCACGACAACAGCGACAGCGAGGCCTCGACGAACATGAAATCGCTGCTGCAACCAACCCACCGGGCGGGCCAGCACAAGGGCGAAGAACCCAGCCATCAGGACCCAAACAATGACACGGGAAGCCAGATACACCACGGCCAAGGCCAGCGCCGCCGAGATGACCAGCCCTATCGTCGCAACGATCGTTCGCCACGGAACGTCGGCCCAGGTCTGCTTCGCCTGGCGCTTTGCACCGTCTCCATCCCCGAGGTCACTCCTCAGCTCACCAACGCCACGCGGCGCGCCCGACCCGAGCGATGTGGGCAGCAGCAGGTCACTTGTGTGTATCTCGCGGGACTCAGAATGACCGGCCACCCACACCCCTTACCCTCAGACCAAGACAGGAATCCTTCAATCGTCTCGGCAACGGATACTAGCGAGCGTGTGACGTCGTTCGTTTGTCGCGGCGGTCAATCGGCGATTTCGAGGATATGAAGTGCTGACTATTGCGCCAATGCGTAGTGGTGCTCGAGTTCCCGTTCCTTCATCGGGGAAAGGACGTGATCACGAGCGGCCTTCGGTGAGTGCAGGATTGTTTGTTTGTCGTACGGCACGACGACCGCTCCGCTCTCGCTCATGTACGTCTTGGCGACGAGGGGCACGTAGTGGTCGGACTTCAGAAAACCGGTGGCAACGACGCCCCATCGAGGCTGCTCGGTGCGATGGTCATACACGATGTCGGTGATCTTGCCAACGGTGACGCCGTTTTCGTCAACGACTTCATGGCCGCGGAACTCTGCGTCATCCGGAAGTTCGAATGGTAGTGATTGGTCCGTCATAGTGACCTCCAAGGTGGTCGGTGATACACCCGTCGCCGAGCAGACGCGCGACGAACAGGCTGTGGATTTGAGATGGTTCGTGCCCGGTCGGTTACCGGACGTCAAGCACGTCAGGGGATAGCGGGCCGTGGCCAGCAGACGGGCAACATGGAGCTGTCGAGCATCTGACCTCCTCATCGTCGTCGCAGGGTCGAACAAGCACCCAGCACCGAGACTTCATCAACACTCTACCCGCGCGTCACTTCGTGTCCATGCCGCGGTGTCGATTCTTGCTTGGCCGCCCATTGCATGGCTATAGCAAGTTGATCGCGCGAGTTGACCTCGAGTTTTCGGTACACGCTTCGCAAGTGATACTCGATCGTCTTTGGACTGAGAAACATGGTTGCAGCTGCTTCACGGGTTGTGCGACCCGAGGTGAGGAGCAGAGCGATCTGCAACTCTTGTGGAGACAGATCGTCGCGGGTGGACAGTGTCCGTTGACGAGCCGTTTCTCCAGTCGCGGCCAGTTCGATACGGCTCAGGTCCGACCACGGCGTAGCGCCCAGACGATCGAAGATCTCCACCGCCGTACGAAGTTGGTCCCGAGCGAGTGTCCGACGGCGGGAGCGCCGGAGCCGGGCACCGTAGGCGAGACGACTACGCGCCGACTCGAAGATGTCCGGAGTCTGCTCGTGCAGAAGCAGTGCTGCCTCGAAGTGAGGTTCGAACTGGTCATCGGCCGCAAGCAGACCGCAGCAGCGAGCCGCTCTCGCCAGCGCCCACGGCTGCCCTTTAGCCAGGGCCTCCCTCTCGTAGAGCGCGAACGCCAATTGGGCTTCCGGTCGCCTACCGAGACGCAGATGAAGTTCCACCAAGTTTGGCGCCGGAGACAGATCGACGTCACCGATCTCACGCTGCCGCATCAACTGCTGCATCTCATCGAAGTGCGAAAGCGCTGCCTCATAGTGTCCGGCCGCCACTTCAAGATCGCCAAGCGCCGCGTGGCACCAGATCCCGGTCAGTCCGAGGCCGAGTTCCAGCCCCAGTGCGCGGGCTTCCGTCACATGCGAGCGGCACGACTCGTCCCTCCCCTGGCGCGCTTCCAACCAGCCCAGCCGGGCGAGGGCAAATGCGAGATCCGTGCGCTGTCCCGTTTCTCGTGCAAGAGCGATCGCCTCATGGAAACCCGCTTCCGCCTCCGCCCAGCGGTCGGAGGCAACCGCGTCGACTGCGACGTGACTCAAGAGAAACGGGAGCACCCCAACGGCCGATTGGGCCCGGGCCGTCGCAATGGCTCGCACTGCCAGCGCCGTGCCCCCCTTTGATTCCCTCAACCAGAGCGGTCCCATGGCCGCCCAGGCCAACAATCGCGGATCTTCGGCCAGTTCATCGAATTGCTCGACGAGGTCGACTGCTTCGCGAACGAGCACAGCCCCTCTCACGTCGCCGCCACCGACGAAGATAAGGGCCATACCTTCTGCAATCTTGGCAAAGAACTCGCTACGACGCCCGATAATCCTGGAACGTAGCGATTGGATGCGCGCAGCTGCGTCGCTCATCCCTCTGGCGTCACCTGCGTAGAACGCCGCGTTCACGGCCTCCGCAAGCATGATCACGGCCCGATCAGGGTCAGTGTCCGCTACGCGGTCGGCGCCTTCCAGCAGTATCCGCTGTCCCTCCGCAACGGGCCCAAGTCGCGTGGCGATGTGGCCTCGCAAGTTGTCGATAGCCGCCCTCACGTCCGGACGTTCGTCGGCTGCCGGTCTGTTCAGTAGTGCGAACGCTCGGCTCGCGGCGCCGGCCAACCACGCGCAGTCGGCGGCAGCGAAGCGGAGCTCACTGCGACGGGCGTCAGTGACGGCATGCGTTTCCGAGCGCTCAAAGGCGATAGATGCAACCTCGTATGCACTGCGGGCCCGAGCCCTCAGTGCGGCCTGCTCCAAAGCAGAGCTCACGGCGACATCAGGGCCCAGGGCTGCCAGGGCCAGATGCCAGGCCCGACGATCGGCCTCCGCATCGGGCAGCACGTCCGCCAACGCCTGGTGAGCAGCACGGCGACGGTCCGCGGCTCGTGTCGGCATAGAGTGCCGATCTCAGAAGGGGGTGGCGAAACTCGACACGATCCGCGGACACGACCACGAGTCCAGCCTTTTCCGCAGCGACAAGGTCGCTGTCGTCAAACCCGGCGCGTCGGGCGGCGCGAATCAGCAGTGAGACGTCATCGGTGTCGCTTGCCGCGAGCAGTAGGAGCAGATCGAGTGTCGGCGGCGGCAGGGCCGAGCATCGTTCGAGATAAAGGCGACCAATCGTCGTGACGACCGGCAGCGGAGCGTCCCATGGCAACCCCGGGTCAAGAGCTGGGCCGGCCACTGCAAGTTCGATCAGGGCGAGCGGATTCCCATTTGTTGCCCGATGCAATCGGTCGACAACGTCATCGGTAAAGGCGCGCCCATCTGCGCCCTGAGCGAGGAGTTGTTGAGCCGCTTGCCAGTCAAGTCCGTTTACCTGATGGACGCGGAGATCGGTGCCGTCGTGAAGTGCCGGCACCCCTTCGCGCGCGCCGAGAATGACGGTGATGCGATCAGCGACAAATCGTCGAAGGGCAAACAGAAGTGCAGCCGCGCTTGATGGGTCAATCCACTGCGCATCGTCGATCAGAACGAGGAGCGGTGTGTCCTCACAGTACGCAGCCAACAGTGCGAGAGTTCCGGCACCAACAGCAAAACGATCATGAGCCTGGGCTGGGCGAAGAGCGAGCGCGCTCTCGAGTGCGGCACGTTGGGGAACCGCCAAACCAGCAAGCTGACCAAGCGCGGGTCGGAGCAGTTCGAAAAGCGCTGCGAACGGAATCTGTGCTTCGGACTGAATGCCACGGGCACGCAGCAGGCTCATGTCGGTCGCCTGCGTTCGGGCATAGTCCAGCAGCGCGCTCTTGCCTGATCCGACCTCGCCAACCAGCACGAGAACAGCGCTTCGGCCCGAGCGCGCGTCCTGCAGGAGTTCATCGATGAGACCCGTCTCCTGCTCGCGACCGACAAGCACCCCAGACAGTGTAGGCAGGCGAGCACACGCGACGTTAGGGGTCCGAACGCCGAACAACTAGGTGGCCCCCGGAAGCGAACGAACGGTTGGGATCCGTACCGTCGAGCTATCACTACTTGCCAAGGAGGCATCCCTCATGTCCACCATCCAATCCACCGATACCCGCACCCTCGATCCCGAAAAGCTGATGAGCTTCGTGTTTCGGGCCGTCGACGAGGTCGGCGCAACCCTGAACACTGCTCTCGTCGTTATGGGCGACAAACTCGGGTTCTACCGCGCTCTCGCCGGTGCCGGTTCGCTCACCTCGCAGGAACTCGCAGATCGCACGGGCACAGCCGAACGGTATGTGCGCGAGTGGCTCAACGCACAAGCTGCCGGTGGCTTCGTGGAATACGAGCCGTCGAGCGGTCGCTACCTCCTTGCGCCAGAACAGACCGTGGCGCTGACGGATGAGACCAGCCCGGCCTTTCTGCCCGGGTTCTTCCAGATTGCGCTCGGCTCGGTGATCGATTCACCTCGCATCACCGAAGTCGTCAAGACGGGCGCTGGCATTGGCTGGCACGATCACGTGCACGATGTGCATGACGGCTGCGAGCGCTTCTTTCGGCCCGGCTACAACGCCCATCTTGTGGCCGAATGGCTACCTGCGCTCGACGGTGTCGTGTCCCTGCTTCAGACGGGCGCAAAGGTTGCCGATGTCGGTTGCGGCCACGGTGCGTCAACCGTGCTTATGGCCGAGGCGTTCCCGGCGTCGCGCTTCACCGGGTTCGACTATCACGATGGTTCGATCGCTACCGCGAAACAGCGGGCTGCCAATGCCAAGGTGACCGACAGGGTCAGCTTCACGACTTCGTCCTCGACAGCATTTTCAGGGCAAGACTACGACCTCGTGACCATGTTCGATTGCCTACACGACATGGGTGATCCAGTCGGCGCAGCCCGTCATGTGCGGTCGGCATTGAGCGCGGATGGCACCTGGATGATTGTCGAGCCGGCGGCCGGGGACAGGGTGGAGGACAACCTCAACCCCGTCGGGCGTGCCTACTACGCATTCTCCACATTGCTTTGCACACCCTGCTCACTCTCGCAGGATGTCGGCCTGGCCCTCGGTGCACAAGCCGGCGAGGCACGCATCCGCGACATCGTGATGAGTGCCGGGTTCAACCGATTCCGCCGAGTAGCGGAGACACCCTTCAACATCGTCTACGAGGCCCGACCCTAGGGCGACCTTAGCCAGCCGTTGAAGCAGCGCGGTTGATGCGAGAAGATCACCAAGAGATCCACCAGACCACACGGAAGGGGCACCATGCGAGCACGGCAACCCGATCATGCGGACTTCACCGAACGAAACGGGGTGAAGCTTTACTACGAGGTGTTCGGCAGTGAGAACTCGCCAACAGTGATGCTCCTTCCGACGTGGTCCATCATTCCGTCTCGATTTTGGAAGGCTCAGGTGCCCTACCTGGCCCGCCACTTTCGAGTCATCACGAGCGACGGCCGCGGCAGCGGACAATCCGACCGACCATCGGGCGCTGCGGCGTACACCAACCATGAGTTTGCCGAAGACATCATCGCTGTCATGGACGCAACCGCTTCCGACAGGGCGACACTGGTCGCTCTGTCGTGTGGCGTGTCGTATGCCATTCATGTAGCGGCCGCACATCCTGCAAGGGTGACGGGCCTTTTCGCCATAGGACCGGCGTGCGGTTTCGGCATCGACCACGCCGCGGCGAGCAGTTCGTTTGGAACGAGCGGCTTACCGCCACTGACGGATGGGCCAAGTACAACCGGCACTACTGGCTCGACGGGGACTACGACGATTTCCTTCGATTCTTCTTCGGCCAAATGTACAACGAGCCCCATTCGTCGAAGCAGATCGAGGACTGCGTGGCCTGGGGTCACGATATCGGCCCAGTCACGCTTGCCGACACCACCGCCGGACGAATCGGATGTGACGGCACGATCTGTGAGGCCCTTGAACCGCTCTGCGAGAAGGTGCGGTGCCCGGTTCTGGTGGTCCACGGCACCGATGACCGTATTCGTCCGCACAAGGTTGCCGAACGACTGGTCGAGCTGACGGGCGGGTCCTTGGTCAGCATCGAAGGTGGCGGACATGGGCCACAGAGCCGTGATCCGATCATGATCAATCGGCTGATCAAAGACTTCGTTGACCGGACACAACCCAATCCGCCCGCGACGCGTCGTACATGGGTGCGCGCTGCCCGCCGACCGAAGCGGGCGCTCTACCTTTCATCTCCCATTGGCCTCGGGCACGCACGGCGTGACATGGCTATCGCCGCGGAGTTGCGAGTGTTACATCCCAACCTTCAGATCGACTGGTTGACGCAGGCACCCGTCACAGCAGTACTCGAATCCGCCGGTGAGCGTGTGCATCCTGCATCGAGGTGGTTGGCCAGTGAGTCGGCCCACTTTGAGGACGAGTGTGCCGACCACGATCTTCATGCGTTCCAAGCAATGCGCCGCATGGACGAAATTCTGGTCAACAACTTCATGGTGTTCAACGACGTCGTCGAGTCAGAAGACTACGACCTGGTGATCGGTGACGAGGCTTGGGACGTGGACTACTTCCTGCATGAGAATCCGGAGCTGAAGCGCTTCGCGTTCGCCTGGCTCACCGACTTTGTCGGATGGCTGCCCATGCCTTCTGGAGGCCCAGCGGAGGAGGCGCTCACCGCCGACTACAACGCCGAGATGATCGAGCAGCGATCGCGGTATCCGCGGCTACGCGACCGATCGATCTTCATTGGTGACTCGGCCGACATTGTCCCGTCGCTATTTGGCGAAGGGCTGCCCGCTATCCGCTCGTGGGCCGAAGGCGAGTTCGACTTCGCCGGGTACGTCACCGGCTTCCCTCCTCACGAGGTTTCGGATCGTGCTGCGCTGCGGGCCGAGTTCGGCTATCGGCCCGACGAGCGAGTGTGCATCGTGACGGTTGGTGGTTCGGCGGCCGGAACCGCTCTCCTGCACCGCGTCATCCAAGCCGCTCCAGCTGCCCGACGTCTGGTTGACGGACTGCGAATGATTGTTGTTGCCGGACCTCGTATCGACCCTGCCTCCCTGCCATCTGCGTCGGGTGTCACCGTCGTCTCGTACGTTCCGCAGCTGCATCGACACTTAGCCGCCTGCGACATCGCGGTCGTTCAGGGCGGACTGACCACCTGCATGGAACTGACCGCGAACCGCCGTCCGTTCATCTACGTACCCCTGCAGAACCACTTCGAGCAGAACCTTCACGTGCGCCACCGCCTCGAACGCCATCGAGCCGGTCGGCTCCTCCCCTACGACCTGCTCAACGCCGACAGCCTTGCCACCGCAATTGCCGACGAGATCGATCGACCGCTGGAGTATCTGCCCGTGCCCACCGACGGCGCCCGCCGCGCCGCCGCGCTGCTGGCCGACCTGCTGTAGCCGGTGGCTAACGCCGCCGACATCACGAAGGTGTTTGGTCGTCGCCGTACCACGTAGCCTCATTTGCGTCCTTTGCATCTCGCAATGAGCGCTCAGCATCTTCGACCCTGGTTTGCGCAGCGGCCAAGCGCTTCTCGGTCCGCTTTGCCTCGGCCTCAGCGATTCGTGCCGCCTGAACGGCACGGTCGTGCGCGCCTTCGGCATCGTCCAATTCGGACTTCGCACTCGCCAACGCGTGCGTCGCAGCCACGCGCGCCTGCTCCAACTTGATGGCTCGCGCCTTACGCAACTCAGCCTCAGCGTCAACAACCGGCACCGGTTTCGACATCGCCGGTCCTGGCTGTGTCGCCGATCCTCGCGGTTTCGCCGCCGTCACTCGAACAGCTCGCTTGTTCGGCTCCGGCATCCCCGCAAACGGGTCAGTGTCCTCGACTGACCGCATGCCGAGATGCCCAATGCGCAGCAACTCAAGCAAGTTGGTGTTCGCCATCACCTCATTCACCCGCATCGCCAAGGCCGCCACGTCAGTCCTTGGGCGCTGAGCACGACGCAGCACTCCTTCAGCGGCGAGGCGAAGCTCGGCCGCGGCCGACCGACCACCAGCAACCGCGTCACGCAAACGATCACTCCTGCCACCCTCATCGAACGCCGCCACCTGCGCGTCCCGTAGCGCACTCACGGCCGCGGCGACCGAAGCGATGAGCTGTTCGGATTCGGTTGCCACACAGTTCAGCGCCCAATCGACCGGACTTGGCCGACGCAACGCCGCGACCTCGGCCGCCTCGTCCCGGCGCTTGTCATGGCGAAGCACCTTCACGAGCGCGTCCCGCGCCGCAACAAACTCATCAGGCGGCACGGTCGAAAGGTTGGCAATGCTCGCGACCACACCGACACGCTACCGAGACCAGCAGTGCGGTGCGCCTACCGTTGGGCAGAGAGATTAAAGTCACCTAGTCGAATCTGGCATCGTTGGTCGGATGGATCCCCGCCGCGCCGCTGCCGATTCGATCTACGACCGTCTGAACTCGTTACTGGACATTGAGCCGATCACTCTTGCCGGTCTGGCCCAGCGTTTGGATGGCGATGGTTTGCAACTCGGCCCGCATCCGACTCGACGGCTGCAGGATCTGCTCGACGGCGACTCGACGTTCATCGAAACCGAACGTGGATGGGTCTCGGCGCTCGCGCTCGTTGATGGCACGATCTGGTGCACCGAGGTCGATGCCCTTGACGCCGGGGAAGATATGGTGTCGATTGAGCCAGACCTCACCGCGCTGGGTTGGCTGTCGATGGACCATGATCTCGTCGTTGTCGGTTCTGACGGACAGGAAATGGGCATCCTTGACGACGAGTTCGACGGCCGGGTCTTTGTGGGACCGCCCGGTTGGCTTGCTCACGTCGCCGGGCAGCTCGCCTCGTTTCGGCTTGACGGCAACCGGGTCACGGTCCGAGCTGGCGCGCCCGAGCCGGTTCCGACCGCGGCCATGATCGACGCGATCCGCGCCGGTTTCGACCGCGAGATCAGCGAGAGCGACGAGCGCTTCCAAAAAGCTGAACAGGTGAAACCCGGTCTTGAGCACTGCACGATCGAAGGCATCGTCTGGGAAGCGTTGGCGCACGACCCGTTGGCATTTCGATCCGGTGCGATTCCGCGACTTGACACTCTGCTGACGGCCGCCGGCTTTGAGCGACAGGACGACACCGTCGCCCGCGCCGGGTTCGCCTGGGTTGAGCTTCATCGGTGGCGAACCCGTAACCGACTCCGCGACCTCTACCAGGTTCCCGAAGATGACCTCGAACTGGCCGAGGTCGCCGTGCTCATGGGCACCCTGGCCGCCGCCGGGCATCCGCATCCTTTCGGTCCGACGGAAAGCGAGGATCATGCGTTCCTCTGCGCACAGGCCCTCGCGGACCCCGACATTGCGCACGGCATCGTGAGTGAACTTCGGTTCCGCGAACTGTCCGACGACGACCTCTTGGTGTACGCCGATCTCGTGCGAGACAACACCGAGCAACGTGATCATGCCGGGCCCGATTGGCTCGCCGGGGTCGCGCTCGACAATCTCGGTCGACCCAACGAGGCCGAGTCGGCGCTTCGCCGCGCCGCGTCGGAAGGGCACACGCTCGCGATGGTCCACCTTGCCAGCTTCGAAGCCGATCGGGGGGACGCCATTGCGGCGTGGGCGGCACTCCGGGACTCGGGTGTCGATCTGGAACATGAGCCGCTCGCGCTCGAGGTCGGCGGTTACGCCCACCATCGGCCCAAAGCACCGGTTGGCCGCAACGACCCGTGCCCGTGCGGCTCGGGCCGCAAGTACAAGACCTGTCATTCGGGCAAGGAAACGATCAGCCTGATCGACCGCGGGCCGTGGCTGTTTGCGAAAGCGCAACGCTTCCTGCACAACCGAGACGACGACGAGCTCATGAGCGGGCTGCTGGGCGTCTTTGCCAACGCAAGTGGCCGTGGCCACGCGTTCGCGAGCGAGTTCGCGCAGGGCAAGATGCTCGATGACATCGCCTTGTGTGAGGGTGACATGTTCGAGGATTTCCTCGAGCAGCGATCGGCAATGTTGCCTGCCGATGAGGCGCTCACGGCCGGACAGTGGGCGCTCACCGACCGAAGCATCTTCGAAGTGATCGAGGCCCGACCTGATGAGATCGTGCTGCGAGATATCCGCAAGGGTGAGACCGTCACGGTCACGAACACGACGCCGGGCGACCAGACTCGGCCCGGCATGTACTTTCTTGGCCGCCCGTTGCCTATCGACAACACTTGGCGGGCCTATTCCGGTTTCATCCTTCTCCCACCGGTCATGCTCGACTACGCGAACGAAGTGCTCGACGAGAGCGACCCAGAGGAAGTTGCCGGTTTGATCGGCTCGACATTCGCGCCGCCGGAGATGCAAAACACCGATGGCGAGCCGATGTCGATGCACGAGATCACGTGGGATATCGAGCACGCCAAGGACGCCGCTACCGCCCTGCGAGCTGCCGGCCTGAAACGTGATGGCGACACGTTCTCACTTGTACGCGACTCGAAGAACAATCCGAACACGGTGATCGCCAGCCTTCAACTGCAGCACGACCAGATCGTCGCGTCCGTCAACTCCGACGCCCGAGCCGACGAGATTCTGCAGCTCGTGGCCCGAGCTTTACCGCATGCCGAGTTGGTGTCCGACGACGTACTCGATATGGGTGAGATGTTCGAGCGCCGCCGAGAGCAACGAGAGCTCGCCAATCCCGATTTGAGTGACCCGAACCTGCGAGCCGCGCTCGAAGCCATCAGCCGCCAGTTCGAACAGCGGTGGCTGGACGAAAACATCCCCGCGTTGCGCGGCCTGACCCCTCGCGAGGCTGCCAACGACCCAATCGGCCGGATCGAGCTCGCACGACTCCTCAACACCTTCCCACCCGGCGACCAGCCAGGCACCATGAACACAACCCGACTCCGCCAAGCCCTCGGCCTCTAAATCCCACCGAGGCAATCCATAGGCACCGGACATACCTCGACGCCCGGCAGTAGCCTTGCCGTTGACTTTCTGGACATGACCGATGATCGCCGTCTCTGGACGTGGGCCGCCGACGCACGCCCCGGCTTCGTTCCCATCGCAGGAGAATTCGTCCTCGCCGGATGTGACGATGCCGATCCAGCTGTCGCACGAATTCTTAGTGTTGATGCCGAAGGACGTATCGAACTCGAAATCCTTCGCGGATCAGTCGAGTCACATCGCCATCTTCTGGCATCAGCCTGACTCAACCGGTCTGGCCAGTGATCAGCAGCCGATAGCGGCCGACGGCTGCAGTAATTGGGCGACAGCAGCGAGAAGCAGCGCAGCGACGAGGCAAGCATGCGGCGAGAGCAAACGCCGAACCGATGGTCGCCCAGCTTGGACCTTCAGTTGCACCCTGCAGCGAAACAGCAAAGGGCCGGTGCACGTGGCACCGGCCCTTCTTCCAGTCGGGCTGAGAGGATTTGAACCTCCGGCCTCTTGACCCCCAGTCAAGCGCGCTAACCAAGCTGCGCCACAGCCCGTGGACCAGGCAACCTTAGCCGTTTCCGGCTGAGACCGGCGAACCAGTTACCGAAACAGCCAGAGCACGAGTTGAATGAGCCGCCATCCGAGATAGAGCGCGAGAGCCACGATCATCAGTTTGAAGTGCCAGGGGACTTTACCTTCCTCCCCTGCCAACTCTTTCAGGTTCAAGTCCTTCGCTGTAATCGTCGGGCCGACCACACTCTCAACCACACGACCGCAGTCAGGGCAGGAGCCATCCTCCTTCATCGAGGTCGGCGTCCAAAACTTTGCGCACGGATCACACCACGGCATGACGACTCAGGTGGAACGTTTCCGTACGCGGAGCTTGATCGGCACGGCACCAAGCTTGAACCGCTCGCGGATGGTGCGTTCGAGATAGCGGAGATACGACGGCGAAATCTCCTTGTTGGCGAATAGGGTGAACGTGGGCGGATCAGTGGCGCCCTGCACTGCGTACAGGACCTTCTGTCCGTGAGGCCCGGGCTGGGCCTGCTGCGCCGCCGCAATCGCTTTGTTGACTGCCTGCGTGGGTACACGACGGTGGTACTGCTCGACGGCATCGGCAAGCACGGGCAGCAACTTGTGCACGCCCTTGCCGGTTAACGCCGACACCTTCAACACCGGGGCATCACCGATGAAGTGCAGCTTGCGGGCGACGTCCGCGGCGATCTGCAGCTTTACCTCTTCATCCTCGATGAGCTCCCACTTGTTGAGGATGACCACGATCGGGCAACCCGACGCGTCGACACGCTCAGCCAACCGCTGATCCTGCGCGCTCACACCGTCGGTGGCATCAATGACCAGCAACGCCACGTCACTCTCGTCGACGGCGCGTAGCGCACGCACGAAGCTGTAGTACTCGGGGCCTTCTTCGATCTTGGCCTTGCGGCGCATGCCAGCGGTATCAACAAACTTGATCTGACCGTTCACCGTGTCGACGATGGTGTCCACCGCGTCACGGGTAGTGCCAGGCATGTCGTGGACGACGGCGCGGTCGTCACCGATCAGACGGTTGAACAGTGTGCTCTTACCCACGTTCGGGCGACCGACGATAGCCACGGCGGGAATCTTCGGCAGCAGTTCGAGGGCCGAGTCACTGTCGTCATCGTCATCCTCATTTGCGCCACCTTCCGGCGCCGCGAAATGCGAGACAAGCACATCGAGCATGTCGCCACAGCGACGGCCGTGGAGCGCACTCACCGGGATCGGCTCGCCAAGGCCGAGGGTGAGGAACTCCCACATCTCGGTTTCGCGGCGCTCGTTGTCGCTCTTGTTGGCAACGACCATGACCTTCTTGCCGCTTCGACGCAACCACTCGGCAACGGCGGCATCTTCTTCGATGATGCCGACCGACGCATCGCAGACGAACAGCACGAGGTCGGCGTCCATCACGGCTTTTTCAACCTGGCGCGACACCTTCTCGTCCAGCTCCGAACCACCCGGCAGCCAGCCACCGGTATCGACCAACAGGAAGGGAACATCAAGCCACTCGGCTTCGACTTCCTTGCGATCGCGGGTGACGCCGGGGCGGTCTTCTACGATGGCGACGCGCTTGCCGAGGATGCGGTTCATCAAGGTGCTTTTTCCGACGTTGGGTCGGCCCACAATTGCGACGACGGGGAGCGTCATTGCTTTCCTTCCAGGGCACGGCGCAACGCGATGCCATTCGTTGGCACGATCTCCACCGGGCGGGGAAGATCGGCTGGGGTAAGGCCATCGAGAAAACGGCCTTCAGACAGACAGACATCGGGCAACAGGTAGCGGTGCCCTTCGGGCTCACCGGCCAGCACTCGCTGCAGGTCCGACCCCACCATTAAACCGGTAACGCAGGTGTTTCCGCCAAAGAAGTCGTTGCTGACTGTGATCAGACGCACGTCTTTTCGGTCCAAGGAGCCAACCAGCGGCGCCAGAATCGCGGAGCCTGCTGTGCTCGTGAGCACGCCGACGGGCGCTTTGCGGCTTGGGCGCAGCGTGACCGATCCAGGCGCTCGGGGCGCACGGTAGTACTCGGCGGGGGCTCCATCGACGGCGGCAAAGAAGCCGCTCTGCGGCCCGATCACGTCTTCGGTCTGACCCGTGAATTCCAGCTCAAACGTGCGGGCCATGCCGATACCGTCCTCATGCATGGGGAAATCACCATACGTCTCGGCCAGCGGAAAAGGTCGTTGCGCCAGCAAGTAGTACTCGTCGGCCGCGAAGACCATGCGCTTGCCCAGCACCGTCAGAAAGATGTCCTGCCAGTCGGTAACGGTGTCCACCACGACCTGGGCTTCTTCCAACGTATGGGCGCGCATTGCAGCCTCGTTGTTGTAGCGGCTTATGCCGAGCGGCACCACGGCGACACTCGCCAACTCGGGATACTGATCGAGCACGCCGGCCAACGTGTCGTCCAGGATCGCGCCATCATTTACGCCGGGGCACACCACCACTTGGCCATGCACGGTGATGCCGTGATCGAGCAGTTGCCGAAGCCAGCGCAGGCTCGTAGCCCCACGACGATTACGCAACATACGCGTGCGTACCTCAGGGTCGGTGGCGTGAATGCTGACGTTGAGCGGGCTGAGGCCCTCGGTGATAACCCGTTCGAGATCAAGTTCAGTGAAGCGGGTGAGCGTGGTGAAGTTGCCGTACAGGAACGACAGGCGATAATCGTCGTCCTTCAGATACAGGCTCTTACGCATACCCGGGGGCAGCTGGTAGATGAAGCAGAACTCGCAGTGGTTGTCGCAGGTGCGCACCTGATCGAACAGCGCGGACTGCACCTGCGCGCCGAGTGCCTCGCCCGCGTTCTTGGGAATGTCGAGCGTGATTTCGGCGCCGCCGCGTCGCACATCGAGCTCGAGGTCGGCCTCATCGGCAAGCCAGCGCCACTGCAAGACGTCACGGGGAACTTCGCCGTTGAGCGACAGAATCTGGTCACCGACCTGCACTCCCGCGCGTTCGGCCGGGGAACCGGGCGCGACAGAGACGACAACAGGGGCAGACACGACCGTCAAGGGTAGCCTGACCATGTGGCAATTGACCGAGTGCTCCTGGCGTCACCCCGCGGCTTTTGTGCCGGGGTGGAGATGGCTATCAAAGCTCTCGCATGGCTCGTCCGCAGCTTTGAGCCACCCGTGTACTGCTTTCATGAGATCGTTCACAACAAGATCGTGGTCGACCGTTTCACCGCTATGGGCGTGATCTTTGTGGACGACATCGCCGAGGTTCCGGAGGGTTTCCCCATCATGCTCTCGGCCCACGGCTCGGCTCCCGAGGTCGTCAAAGCGGCCCACGGAGCCGGCAGCTACGTGGTCGATTCGGTGTGCCCGCTTGTGACGAAAGTCCACCACGAAGTCAAGGTCCGGGCGGGCAAGGGCTTCCAGATCGTCTATGTCGGTCACGACGGTCACGAGGAAGCAGTGGGCACCATGGCCGTTGCGCCCCAGTCAATGAACCGGGTGGAATCGGTGGAAGAAGTGCTGGCGCTCCCCCAGTTCGACGGGCCCGTCGCGCTGTTGGCCCAGACCACACTGTCGCATCGTGACTGGTCAACGGTGCAGGACGCCACGCTTGCCCGCTTCCCCGATGCCTGGACGCCGGGCCGTAGCGACTTGTGTTTTGCCACCACCAACCGTCAGTCGGCGCTCATGGCCATGGCCCCTCGGTGCGACGCATTGATCGTGATCGGTTCATCGAATTCCTCCAACACTCGCGCCCTCGAAAAGCTCGGTCGCGAGTCGGGCTGTGATCGGGTGTACCGCATCAACACAGCCGATGAGCTGCCCGACGATCTCGAAGGCATCGTCGGCGTGACGGCAGGCGCGTCGGCACCCGACGAACTTGTAGAGGCAGTACTTGCTCGTCTCGCGCCGATCAACGGCATCGAGCACGTGAAGGTCACCGACGAGGACGAGTACTTTCCGCCGCCGCGCAATATTCGCGAGTTGCAGAACGCCATCGACCTCGGCGCGTCAGTGCTGCTCGGTGGGAAGCCCGGTGGTCTCGATGATCGCAAGCTCAAGGCCAGCGATGTGCTGGCTGCCCTGTCGAACTGACAGGCTCTCGCGGTGCTTTCCCCCAGCCTTTCCACCGTTCGCATCTTTCTTCATGTCCTCGCCGCCACCGTTTGGGTGGGTGGCCAAATCACTCTTGCCGGTTTGCTCGGCGGCTTGCGAACGCTGCATCCCGATGCACCTCGCACCATGGCGCGGGCCTACAATCGCATCGCCTGGCCGGCCTTCGCACTGCTCTTCGCCACGGGTATTTGGAACGTCGCAGCGGTCAAGGTCGCCGACACCTCCACGGCGTATCAGATCACGCTCGCGCTCAAGCTAGTGATGGTTGCCATCGCAGGTGTGGCGTCCGCGGTGCATGTCGTGTCGAAGTCGAAGAGCTGCACTCGCCGTTGGTGGCGCACTCGGGCTGCTGGGCTCACTGGTAGCGGCGTTCCTCGGCGTGCTGCTGCATGTCCGCTGACCTAGCTACGCGGCACTTCGCTCCAGGGCTTGTCGCGGTCGACGCGGACGTCACCGGGCAGGCCGAGCACTCGCTCGCCCAGGATGTTGCGCATGATTTCGCTCGTGCCGCCTTCTATGGAATTGGCCCGACTGCGAAGGAAGGTCTTCTGCAGGTAGTCGTTGGCCATAGCCGTGTTGGGGCGACTCATCTCGTACTCGCGGTACAGCATCCCTTCGGGCCCCATCGCTGTGACCGCAAATGCGTAAATGTCCTTGTAGAGCTCGGCCATGGCGAGCTTGGCGACCGAGCCTTCGGGACCCGGGTCGCCCATCTTGCGATTCTGCGAGGCGCGGATGTTGGTGAGGCGCAGCAGCTCGGCACGGATCCACAACTTCATCAGCTCATCTCGTGTGGCTGGATTCTTCTGGTCTTCCGGAAGGCCCTTCCACACGCGCATGGCGTCGGCGATGGGGCCAGCTCCCTTCTGCGGAATGGCACCGCCGATGGAGACCCGCTCGTTCATAAGCGTTGTCAGTGACACTCGCCAACCGTCGCCAGGATTGCCCAGGCGGTCGCTGTCGGGGATGCGGGTGTCGGTGAAGTACACCTCGTTGAACTCGGCCTCACCGGTCATCTGAAAGAGCGGCCGCACCTCGACGCCGGGTGCCTGCATGTCGACCACAAACGCCGTGAGACCAGCGTGTTTCACGGCTTCGGTGTCGGTGCGAACGACGAGCAACCCCCACTTCGAAAGGTGAGCAAGCGTGGTCCACACCTTCTGGCCGTTGCAGATCCATTCGTCACCGTCACGTACGCCACGGGCCGACAGACCACCGAAGTCAGAACCCGATCCGGGCTCGGAGAACAGCTGGCACCAGACTTCCTCACCGGTGAAGAGCGGTCGAAGGTAGCGCTGCTTTTGCGCCTCGCTCCCCCACGTGACAACGGTTGGCGCACACATGCCGTGACCGATCGGGTTTCGACTCACCGGGTTCGGTGCGCCCGCGGCGAAGAGCCTTTCGTTGATGGTCTTCTGCAAGCGGGGCGATAGCCCGAGGCCGCCTTCGCCAATCGGATTGTGGACCCATGCCAGACCCATGTCGTACTGACGACCGAGAAAGGTTCGAGCTTCGGTGCTCGTCGGCGGATGCCTACGCAGCAGTTCGTCACAGAGGTCCACGATGTGCTGTTCTTCAGTAGCGACGGGAGTGACGACGGTCATAGCACTATGTTACTCGGCGGTATCCTTTCCGTCGCCTCCTGCGCCTTCAGTTCAGCGGAGACATGAGGCGGGCGAAGTTTGCCTGGTCGGTCGGGGTGGCGTTTGGCAGGGAGCAACGGAGCTTCATAAGCCACTTCACACCAGCCAGATCGCGCCGCTGCTGGTACACCGCCAACAGGTTGCTGATCATGCGGGTCAGAATGGTTGCATTGTCAACGGGTTCGAGGAAGTTCCGGTTCCACGCCGCGCCCGCAGGGTGTAGGCGATGGAACCACACCACGCACTCCGCTTCCGTCAAGTACGTTCCGCCTCCGAACGGATCGATGAAGACCGTTGGGTCCACCTTGTCGCGCAGCAGGAAATGACCCGGAAAGCCCACGCCCGACAGCGGCACGCCGCAGCGATGACCAACCTCGATCGCCACGACGGCAAGTGAAATCGGGATACCCACCCGGCGCTGCAGGACGCGGTGCAGATAGCTGTTATCCGGGTCGTAGTAGTCGATGGTGTTACCGGTGAAGCCACCGTCGCCGAACAATGTCGCCACGAGTCCGTCAAGGGTCGGCGTGGTCACCGTGGCGCCTAACGCGTCGAGCTGCTGCAGCGTTTCGTCGACATCGACCGACGGATGCTGGTAGCCGGCCAGCAGGATCGCGGCCTCACCCAACGTCCAGTGGCCACCGTCCATCAGCTCCGTGAATCGCTCGAAGAGAGCCGCCATAGAGTCCACAATGGCACGGTAGTTCGCAACCAATGGCGGCGCCCACCTCGCTAGTGTCAGGCCTATGGGATTTCCAGGGGACCACGCAGCAACCCATCCAGACCGGGCCGCCTACATCATGGCGTCGACCGGAGAAGTGGTGACCTACGCTCGGCTCGACGACGGTGCCAACCGCCTCGCCCGTGTGTTTCACGACGCCGGGCTCCGGCCCGGTGATCACATTGCGCTCTGTATGGAAAACAACGCCCGCTACCTTGAGGTCGTGTGGGGCGCGATGTACGCCGGGCTGGTTTTCACCGCCTGTTCGAGCCGTCTGACATCGGGCGAGTTGAGCTACATCGTCAACGACTGTGGCGCCCGGGCGTACCTCACCTCGTTCTATAAAGCCGATCAGGCGTCGGATATAGTTGCAAGTACAACCAAGGTCGAGCTCCGCTTGATGATCGACGGAACCGTCGACGGCTACGACAGCTACGAAGCCGCGGTCGCTGCCGCGTCGCCAGAGCCGCTACCCGATCGTGTCCAGGGCATCGACATGCTCTATTCGTCGGGCACTACCGGAAAACCCAAGGGCGTCGCACAATCGTGGAAGCCGGTTCCCCTTGGCACATCTCCAGCGCTTGTGATGCTGCTGGGCGGCCTGTTCGGCTACACCGCCGAGTCGGTCTACCTCTCCCCCGCTCCGCTCTACCACGCGGCGCCGTTACGGTTCTGCCTTGCCGCCCACGACATCGGCGGCACGGTCATCGTGATGGATCAGTTCGACCCAGAGGAGTCGCTGCGCCTCATTGAGAAGTACCATGTCACTCACAGCCAATGGGTGCCCACCATGTTCATCCGCATGTTGAAGCAACCACAGGAAATCCGTGATCGTTACGACGTTTCGTCGCTCACATGCGCTATTCACGCCGCCGCGCCCTGTCCGGTACCGGTCAAGAAGGCCATGATCGACTGGTGGGGTCCGATTCTCCACGAGTACTACGCGGGTACCGAAGGCAACGGGTTCGTGTACTGCAACTCCGAGATGTGGCTGGCCCACCCGGGCACCGTGGGGATCGCCGTTACGGGAACATTGCACATTCTTGATGAGCACGGCAACGAGATGCCCACCGGTCAATCGGGCACCGTGTTCTTCGAAGGCGGCGGCTCGTTCGAGTATCACAATGACCCAGCCAAGACGGCAGGCAGTCGCGGCCCGAACGGCTGGTCGACGCTCGGCGACGTTGGCTATCTCGATGATGACAAGTTCCTCTACCTCACCGACCGCAAGGCCTACATGATCATCTCGGGCGGCGTGAACATCTACCCACAGGAGAGCGAAAACTTGCTGGTCACCCACCCCAAGGTGATCGACGTTGCGGTGTTCGGCGTGCCCAACGAAGAGTTCGGTGAGGAAGTGAAAGCGGTCGTCCAACCAGTCGAAATGCCTGCGGACGCCATCGCGGCGAAAGCGCTGGAGCAGGAACTGATTGCGTTCTGCCGGACCGAACTTTCACCCATGAAATGCCCACGCTCGATCGACTTTCGCGACGAGCTTCCCCGGCATCCGACCGGCAAGCTCTACAAGCGACTGCTCAAGGATGAGTACTGGGCGGCGGCCGCCGCATCGTGACTACCCGGTACGCCTTTCTCGACCACGACGCACCACTCGCCTTCGCCCATCGCGGAGGCGCGAGCGAAGCACCAGAAAACACCATGCCTGCTTTTCAGTACGCGGTGGACCTCGGCTACCGGTATGTCGAGACCGACGTGCATGCCACCAGTGACGGCGTGTTGTTGGCTTTCCACGACAGCAAGCTGGACCGGGTCACCAACATGACCGGCGTGATCCGCGAGATGCCCTACAGCGAAGTGTCCAAGGCACTCGTCGACGGACGCGAACCCATCCCTCGCTTCGAAGAACTACTGCTGGCCTGGCCAGACCTGCGCATCAACATCGACCCGAAGAAGGACAACACAATCGCTCCGCTGATCGCATCGCTCAAACAGCACCATGCTGTCGATCGCGTGTGCATCGGCGCCTTCAGCGACAGCCGATTGGAGACGATGCGGCGAGAGCTCGGACCGACGCTCTGCACCTCGGCCGGGCCCCTGGAGACCACCAGACTGGTCGCCGCGGCCCACGGTTTGCCGATGCCCGTTCCGCACGGGATCGCCTGCGCTCAAGTGCCGGTGAAGCAGGGACCACTCCCGATCGTCAACTCTCGATTTGTCGCATTCATGCACAGCCGCGAGATGCAGGTACACGTCTGGACCATCGACGATGAGCCGGAAATGGACCGTCTCTTCGATCTCGGCGTTGATGGCATCATGACCGATCGACCGGCGCTCTTGAAGACCGTCATGCAGCGACGAGGCACCTGGGACTGAGCGCCGGGATGGCATCGTGCACCGAGGGCATCCGGTCGGGGATACTGGGTGTCTTCGGACGATGAGGAGTTGGGAATGACGAGACTCAAGGGCGCGCTGCTTGCCGACGGCCGGACGGTGGACGTTCGCATCAGCAGCGGCAAGGTGACCGAGGTTGCGTCCTCATTGAATCCGGTGTTCGGCGAGAATGATCTCGACCTGCATGGCTACCTGTTGCTAGAGGCAGCGGCTGAGCCACATGCCCATCTCGACAAGGCCCTCACCGCCGACCGTGTCCCCAACGTCACCGGCGACCTCATGGGCGCCATCAATGCGTGGATGGCTTACCGACCGAGCCTCACCGTGGACGACATTGCCGAGCGCGGCGAACGCGCCGCCCGCATGCTGCTCGCCAACGGCGTCACCGCACTGCGCACCCACGTCGACGTCTCGGCCGACATCGGCACTATTGGGGTGGAGGCGATGCATCGAGTGAAGTCAGCACTGCAGGGCCTGGTGGATATCCAAGTCGTCGCGCTCGTATCAGTGCCGACCACGGGCGTTGCGGGTTCGGGGAACCGCTCTGCGCTTCGAGAGGCCATGGAAGCGGGAGCCGACGTGGTTGGCGGATGTCCGCACCTCGACCCTGAGCCCGATCGTTGCCAGCGCTACTGCCTGGAACTGGCCGGCGAGATGGGCCGTCCAATCGATCTCCACATGGACGAACACACGGGCGACCATGGTGAGCTGCGCGAGTTCGCAGCTTGGATCAAGCGCACCGGTTTCCGTTGGGGTGCCACGGCCAGCCACTGCGTCAGCCTGGGCATGATGGATGCCCACACGCAGGCCGCGATCTCGGCCGAAGTAGCCGAGGCCGGCGTAAGCGTCATTGCGCTGCCGCAGACAAACCTGTTCCTTCAGGGTCGTGGCCTGCCGGTCGGAACGCCCCGAGGTCTAACGGCGGTGCGGGCGTTGCTGAATGCCGGCGTCAACCTTGCGGCGGGGGCCGACAACGTGCAGGACCCGTTCAACACGATGGGTCGCGCCGACCCCTGCGAAACGGCGTCACTCATGGTGATGGCCGGGCACCTTCTCCCTGACGAAGCCTGGCACGCCGTGAGCAGCGCCTCACGTCGGGCGCTCGGTTTGGCCTCTGCTGGCGTTGAGGTCGGAGCGGTTGCCGACCTTGTGGCGGTCAAGACCGGTTCGTTGCGGGAGGCGATTGCCATGGGTCCGACGGGCCGGCTAGTGCTGAAAGCCGGAGGAATTGTCTCAGGATCGCTCTGATCCTTCGATTGCGCTGTTCACAGTGCGTTAACGTTTCCGGAGGGCACCGTGATCAGGGCGCTCACTATGTTGAGGGGAATGATGTTGAGTACAGGATCAGCTGAGAGTCGGCTCGCGGGTCTGCCACCACCGGGGCTTGGCCTGCCTGCCCTCACGTTTGATCGCGTCGGCATGACGTTCCCCGACGGCACCGAGGCGCTGCAGGACATCTCCTTCGACGTGAAGCCGGGCGAATTCGTGACGGTGGTAGGTCCGTCGGGCTGCGGGAAGTCGACGCTGCTGCGCATTGCGTCCAACCTCACCCCGAACACCAACGGCACCTGCTCAATCGATCGCTCCTCCATTGGCTACGTATTCCAGGACGCCACCCTGCTGCAATGGCGCACCGTGCGCCGCAACATCGAGCTGCTGGCCGAGTTGCACGGGCACGACGCCGCTACCCGCAAACAGCTTTCCAATGAGGCTATCGACCTGGTCGGGTTGCGTGGCCATGAGAACAAGTACCCCAAGCAACTGTCGGGCGGCATGAAGATGCGCGCATCGCTGGCCCGTTCACTGGTGCTTGAAACCGAAAGTGTTCCTGTTCGACGAGCCCTTCGGCGCGCTCGACGAGATCACGCGTGAACGCCTGAACGACGAGCTGCTGCGCCTGTTTCAGATCGAACGCTTCGCAGCCCTGTTCATCACCCACTCCATCTACGAAGCGGTGTTCCTCTCCACCCGAGTGCTGGTGATGTCGGCTCGACCGGGCAAGATCATCGCCGAGTTCAAGGTGCCGTTCGCCTATCCCAGAGACCACGATCTGCGCTTTGACCCTGAGTTCACCAAACTCTGCGGCGAAGTGAGCCACGCCCTTCGGGAGGCTCACGCATGAGCGGCGGCATCGGAGGATCACCCGGCCGTGCCACCATGACGTTGTCCGCCTCGGAGCTGGCCGATGCCCCGATGAACGCCGGGCCGAAGCATCGTCAACTCGTCGATCTCCTCGGACCGTTCGTTGTGTTTCTCGTTTTCATCGGCGTCTGGTATGCCTTGGCCTACGGTATCGACGGCAACTTCGCTCCCAACGGCAAACCGCTGCTTATCCCTGCACCGCATCAGACCTTCTCGGGCGTCGGCGCAGTGTTCGGCAAAATCTGGAGCTCCACCCAGATCTCCTTCTGGACGGCGTTGCTCGGTCTCGCCATCGCCATCACGCTGGGCGTCGGATTGGCCATCGGTATGAGCCAAGCGCGGTGGATCGAGCGGGCGCTCTACCCCTACCTCGTTGCGTTGCAGGCCGTGCCCATCCTGGCCATGATCCCGCTCATCATCGCCATCTCCGGTGCCAACTTCCGCAGCCGTGTCATCACCACGGTGCTGATCTCGATTTTCCCGATCGTGTCCAACACCTTGTTCGGGTTACTTTCCGCCGAACGCAACCAGCACGACCTTTTCACGCTTAATAGCGCGAACCGCTGGACCCGGCTCACCAAACTGCAGCTTCCGGCCGCTATGCCCGCGATGTTCACCGGCTTTCGTATCTCGGCTGGTCTGTCGGTCATCGGCGCGGTGGTCGGCGACTTCTTCTTCGCCAAAGGCAACCCTGGGCTTGGCCGCCGTATCAACGACTACTTTTTGAACAATCAACCGAGCCGCATGACGACGTGTGCCATCATCGCCGCCCTGCTCGGCATCTTGTTCTTTGTGACTTTCGGATGGATCTCGAACCGGGCCGTTGGCCACTGGCATGAGTCCAGCCGTAAGGATGCGATCTGACTCCTCATCGCATGCAGTGCCGCATGACCCACCACACTTCAATCAGGGGGATACTCCTTTCATGATCACCAAACGTTCTGCCGCTCTTGGGTTCGCCCTTGCCGGTTCACTGCTCGTTGCCGGTTGCGGTAGCAGCTCCACCAAGACGGCGACCGGGGGTGCCGCCAAGGAAGGCGCCCTCAAAGGCGTCTGCCCCGACAAGGTCGTGGTTCAGACCGACTGGTTCCCGGAAGCCGAGCACGGCGCCACGTACCAGCTGATGGGCCCCGACTTCAAGACCTCGAAGGACACCGGCGCCACGCTCGGTACCCTGACCTACAAGGGAGTGGCCCAGGGTGTCCAGCTCGAAATCCGCGCCGGTGGTCCGTTCCTCGGTGACCAGACCGTCACCAGCCAGATGTACAAGGACACGTCGATTCTGCTCGGCTTCATCTCCACCGACGACGCCGTGAAGTTCAGCAACGACACGCCCGTCGTGGCCGTCGTCTCGCCGCAGGAAAAGAGCCCGCAGGTCATCTTGTGGGACAAGAAGAAGCACCCAGCGGCCAAGACCATTGCCGACATCGCCAAAGAAGTTGACACCATCACCGTGTTCGGCGGCTCGACCTACATCGAGTACCTCATCTCCGCTGGCGTGGTCCCCAAGGAGAAGGTCGACTTCAACTACAAGGGTGACAAGATCCTGGCCAAGCCCGGCACCGACAAGACCGCCCACCAAGGATTCGCTACCGCCGAGCCCTACCAGTACTCCAAGCTCGAAACCGGTGCCATCGACATCGGCTTCGGTCTCGTGTACGACGCCGGCTGGACCTTGTATCCGGAGTCGCTCTCGGTTCGTGCCGACGCGCTGAAGGATGCCAATACCAAGAAGTGCCTCGCCGCTCTGGTTCCGATGTTCCAGCAGTCGCAGATTGACTACGTCAAGGACCACGCTGCCGCCGACAAGGTCATCATCAGCGCAGTGACCACCTTCGACACCTTCTGGAAAGAAGATCAGGGTGCCACCGATGCATCGGTGAAGTCACAGCTGGAGATCGGCATGATCGGCAACGGCACCAACTCGACCCTTGGTGACTCTGAGGATGCCAGACTGACTGACTTCATCAAGAAGGCCACGCCGGTGTTCGAAGCCCAAAAGATCAAGGTGAAGCCCGGCCTCAAGCCATCCGACATCGCCGACAACAGCTTCATCGACAAGACCATCAGCTGGAAGGGTTAACCACCTAGCACGGAACGGGCCGGGCCCTTCGGGGCCCGGCCCTTTGGCGTTGCAGACGTTGTGAATGACCTGCGGGATTGCCGAGCGACAGCGAGAACGAGCGCCAGGAGCGGTAGTGACCAGCGAGGTTGTTTAGGGGCGATACGTGAAGGCGGCGACTTCGCCCAGGGCGTCGGCCAGACCGCGCACCGCGCCTTCGAAGAGTTGTTTGCCCAGCTCCGCGGTAGCTGGCGTCGGGTCACCGATGTAGCCGTCGTCGTGGAAGTCGTTACTCATCCAACTGAACGCCACCTTGCCTCCGAAGCGCACGTAGCGGTTGTTGGCGATGTGCTCGGGCACTCGTCGTTGTGCCGCGCGTCATGTCAACCAGTTCGGGCGCAAGGTGCAACATGATCGACGTCTCGTCGGTTCCTCCGTGGACGCCCATGCCCAGCTCAGAAGGCGGCGACTGGCCACCCTGGTCGGGCGGAACACCCGGATGGGTGAGGAATGAAATGAGTCCATGCTTGAGGCGAAGCTCGCGGTTCATCATGTTCATCAGCGATGAGTTGCCGCCGTGCCCGTTCAGGAAGACGATCTTCTTGACCGGCATCTTGGCGATGCTTCGGCCAATGTCGTCTACCACGCGCATCATGGTTTCGGCCGACATCCAGAACGTGCCGGCCGACCATGCATGCTCGTTTGACTTGGTGTAGGCCAACGGCGGCAACAGCCAAACGTCGTGCTCGTCACCGACCGCCTCCACCGCTCCTTCCGCGACGGCCTGAGCGATGATGAGGTCGGTATTGAAGGGAAGATGCGGGCCGTGCTGTTCAATCGCTCCGAGGGGCATCAGGAGTACCGAACGGTCGGTGATAAGCCGGGAAATGTCAGGGGCGCGAAGTCGATCGAGATGTCTGTCCTGAGGCATCTTCGGATGGTACCGGTTGAAGAGGCGGATGGCTGGAAGGCTGTGCCACACTCAGTCGATGAGCGCAGCTGACTATGACGCCATCGTTATCGGCGCGGGGCACAACGGACTGATCTGCGCCGCGTATCTCGCTCGGGCCGGTCGACGGACCCTGCTGGTGGAGGCCCGCGCCGAGGTCGGCGGTTGCGCCGCCACGGTCACTGCCCTCGGCAATGCTCGGGTCAATATCTGCAACTGCGACCATCGCGTGTTTCGTTCGACGCCCATTATGGAAGAGCTCGGTCTGGCGGCCCACGGACTGAGGTACCTCGACGTCACGCCCGGCTGGGTGAACATGGCCCACGACGACCGTCCCGCGTGGTTCTTGTTCCACGACTACGACCGCACCGTCGACGCCCTTCGCTACACCTACCCCGGCGAGGTTGCCGGCTACCAGCGATATGTGAAGGATGCACTGCCGATCGCGAAGCTCATCCGCGATGTCGCCAACGAGACCCCGTCTCCCGGTTCGCTCGCCAAGAAAGCCATTGCCCACAGGGGCCGCGGTCTGACAATGATGATGAAGTGGTCACGCATGAGCGTCGGCGATGTGATGCGGTCGTACTTCAAGGCCGAAGCCCTCCTCGCGCCCGGTATCGCCATGGGTCCCGGGGTGTGGGGCCTCTCCCCCGAAACGCCGGGTACGGGCCTCGGCGCCATCACCTACGCGCTCGAGCACGCCGGTTCGGTGGGGCGACCCGTCGGTGGCAGCGGCGCGGTGCCCGAAGCGGTACTGGCTAGTTTCCTGCAGGCGGGTGGAACGGTGCGAACAGCAAGTCGGGTGGAGGCCATCTTGTGCGAAGGACCAGCCATCCGTGGTATCCAACTGACTGACGGCACGCTTGATCACTGCGCCGGTCGTGGTGTCGGCCTGTGACCCGCACGCCACGTTTGTCGGGTGGTTGAAGAACCCGCCGGCCAGTGCGAGCGCGATGGTGGAAAAGTGGCGCACGCTTCCGGTCCAGGACGGGTACGAAAGCAAGATCGACGCGGTTGTCGGTGAACTGCCAATCTACCGGCAGGTCGATCAGAACCTGGCCGATCGCCTCGGCATCAACCCGGCGCTGCCGTCGGCCATCATCGGGCCACCCCTGGCCGACATGCATCGGGCGTGGCTCGACAAGGCCAACGGCAAGGTGGCCGGCAAGCCGATCTTCATCGTGAATCTGCCCTCCGTACTTGACCCGACCATGCGGGTGCCGGGGGCGGACGGTGGACACGTCTTGAGCCTTGAAGCGCTCTACACGCCGTACGAACTGAAGGGCGGCTGGCCGACATCGGCCGAACCCGAACGTTGGCTCAGTGTGTATTCCTCAATGGTGCAGCCCGGTTGGTCATCAAGCGTGCGCCGCATGCGAACCATGACTCCGGACATCTACGAGACCGAGTTCCACCTGCCCCGTGGCCACGCAACCAGCTTCGCCGGCGGTCCCCTGACCGCCATCCGCGGCAAAGACCCCGAGCTCACTCGCTATCAGACGCCCGTGAAAGGCCTCTACCTCACCGGCGCAGCAACGTTCCCCGGCGCCGGCGTCTGGGGCGCCAGTGGCCGCAACGCCGCCCACACCATCCTCAGTGCGTGAAGCACTTGCCGACCTTCGTCGGGCGCGGCCGGAAACCAAGCGAGTACGCAGCGGCTTCCTACGTTTCGGGGACGCCTTGGCCGGCGATAGGGGGCAGCGAGCTCCACGGAAACTCGATCCACTTGTCGGTCTTTTTCCAGATGTACTGCACCGGCACGATGTTCCAGGGCTTCTCATAGAGCACGGCGGTGCGCAGCTCGCCCACCTTGCCCTCGCAGAAGCTGTTGATCAGCTTGAGTGTGTTGCCGGTGTCGGCAACATCGTCGGCGATGAGCACCTTGGCATCGGCGAGCAGACTGATATCGGGCACCGGCGGCAGGATCATGGGCACTTCGAGGCGCTCATCGATCCCGGTGTAGAACTCGACGTTCATCGTGTAGAGATTTTTGATACCGAGGGCGTACCCGAGCGCTCCGGCCACCAGCAGGCCGCCTCGAGCGATGGCCAGGATCATGTCGGGCTCAAAACCATCTTCCGCGATGCTCTGGGCGAGCGAGCGAGACGCCTCGCCGAATGTGGTCCAATCGAGAATTTCGCGGGGTTCCGACACAGCTCCGACATTAGCCGGGAGGCCCACCCTAACTGGATTCGGTCAGCCGCCGACGCGATCACGGCTGGCGATGACGGCGTCCACCTCGATCTCGACCTTCCACTGAGGATTCAACAGCGCCGCAACCACGACGGTGGTGTTGGCCGGCCGAGTTTCGGAGAACAGCTCACCGTGGACGGTGCTGATGGCATCAAAGTCGGCCGGATTCGTCAGAAAGATTCGGGTTCGGACCACGTCCTTCAGAGATCCGCCCGCCTCAATCAACGCGTGGCTAATGGTGGCGAAGCACTGACGAGCCTGGTGGGCTGGGTCAGGGTCAATGGTGCCGTCCGGCCACTGCGGCGCCGTGCCCGACACCCAGACCTGGCTACCGATGCGAACGGCTCGGCTGTAGCCGATAATGAGTTCCCAGGGGGAGCCCGACGAGATGCGTTGATGTTCCATCAGTCCACCTTCATACCAGGCACCACGTCGGGGTTCGGTGGATACTTCGGATTGATCTTCTTCAGGTGCTGACGCAGAATAGTTGCAATTGCAACGTCTCTCACCCATTTACGATCGGCCGGCACGACATACCATGGTGCATCCGGAGTGGACGTTTTGTTGATGGCGTCCTGGTAGGCAGCCATATAGTTGTCCCATCGTGCCCGGTCCTCAAGATCACGGGCCCGAAACTTCCAGTTCTTGTTCGGGATATCGATGCGCTCCTGCTGGCGGACGCGTTGCTCTTCTTTGGAGATATGCAGGAAGATCTTGATGATTTCGGTGCCCTCGTCGGCGAGCATCTGTTCGAAGTTAGCGATGTGTTCGTACCGCTTCTTCCACTGTTGAGGGGCGACAAATTCGCGCACCCGCACGACCAGTACGTCTTCGTAGTGGCTGCGGTTGAAGATCACGATTTCACCCTTACGCGGACATTCGTTGTGCACCCGCCAGAGGTAGTCCTGCTCGGTCTCGCGGCCGGCAGGAACCTTGAACGACACGACGCGCACCCCGGTCGGGTTCAACGCACCATGCAGGCCGCGAACGGCACCATCCTTGCCGCCCGCATCCATTGCCTGAATGACCAAAAGCACACCACGCTTGCCGTCGGCATGAAGACGGGTTTGCAGTTCGGTGATGTCGGGCTGAATCTTGGCCAACTCGGCCAGGGCGGCTGCTTTGTCGGCCAGCCCAAGGGTGTCGTCCGTCGAAAGCTTTGCCAGCCGGACAGAACTGCCCTTCGCAATACGCAGGTCGTCAATCTTCATGGCGTGCAGATTAGGGGTTACAGGCCGCATAGTCGTACGGGCAGTGACGACAGCGATTTCCACAGCAGGAGCCTCGTGCACGCAGCGCCACCTCGGTGAAGACCTCATAGCCCGTACGAGGATCACGATAGGTTGGCGCACCACTCGCCACTGCGGCCTCGTGGGCCTCGTACACCGCCGGTGACAGAGGACTACCCACGGGTAACAACGTTACCCGTAATTTCCTCAGGCGGCGTTACCCATGAGTAGCGAAGGGTGTCACTTCGTGGCACACTTGTGCCGGGGGTCACAAAAGGTTTGGTAGTGATGTGATCTTCAGCGCATGGACCCAGGCGGTCGCGAGCAGTCCAAACACGGGAGCTCAGCTCCATATTCAGGGGGATTACATGAAGAATCGTTCACAAGGAAGCACCCACAGTCGACTTTTCACTGCCGGTCTGTTGAGCATGGCTTTCGTCGCAGCTGCGTGCGGCAGCAGCAGCAAATCGTCGGATGCACCGACCACTGCGGCAGGTACGGCCACGACCGCAGCAGCAACCGCAACCTCGGAGGCCCCGGCCACCACCGCGGCCAAGCCGGTGGAGACCACCGCGCAAACCGCAATCACGACCGCAGCCACGCCGGCCACGACGGTGGCCGCCGGAGAGAAGCCCGTGCTCGGCGGCACGTTGCGCGTAGCGCTGGAATCGGCCGTCAGCACCCTCGACCCGGCCCAGCAGCTGGCGCAGCCCGCCGACAAGATAATCGCCCTCTCCATCTACGACCCGCTCGTGGCCTTCGACAAGGACAACAAGTTCGTGCCGTTCCTGGCCGAAAGCGTCACGGCATCTGACGACCTCAAGTCCTGGACCGTGGTGCTACGCAAGGGCATCAAGTTCCAAGACGGCACCGATCTCAATGCTGATGCAGTCGTGAAGCACTGGCTCCGCATGGCCGACCCCGCCACCGGAAGCCCCTGGGCCACCTCGGCCGGTCAGCAGAAACCGTCAATGAAGGACGACAGCACCGTGGTGTTTACCATGGACGCACCCAACGTTGGTTTCATCAACGACCTCACGACCGCAATGGGCTTCATCCCCTCCCCAACCGCAGTTGCGAAAGACCCAGCCGGCTTCGGTCTGGCTCCGGTCGGCACCGGGCCCTTCAAGGTCACCAAGTTCGAGCCGGGTGGCGTCATCGAGGTAGAGAAGAACCCGTCGTACTGGCGCAAGGATGACGCCGGTGGTGCCCTCCCCTATCTCGACAAGATCACCTACACCGGTATCGCCGACACGCAGAAGCGCTTGCAGGCGTTGCAGAACGGCGAGTTCGACCTGATCAACACCGCCGACACCAGCACCGTCGTCGCCGCTGAAAAGGCCAAGCTCAAGGTGCAGCGTGTAAGTGGTTCTTCGTCCACCAACCTGTTGTTCAACAACCAGAAGGCACCGCTCGACAACCTACTGGTCCGTCAAGCCATTGCCTACGCCACCGACAAGGACACCATCAACACCTTGGTCTACGACGGTGCCCGTATCCCGTCCTACTCGGTTTTTGCTCTCGATTCGCCGTACTTCAACAAGAGCGCCATCACGCCGAAGTTCGATCTGGAGAAAGCGAAGGCGCTGGTAAAGGAGTACGGCAAACCGATTGAGATCACGGCCGAGTGCATCCCCTCACCGGAGGCAAATAACTTCATGGATCTGCTGAAGCAGCAGTGGGAAGCCGCCGGAATGAAGGTCACGCTGAAGTCGCAGGACCAGGGTGCCTATGTCGGCCGAATCTTCGGCAAGGTGGGCGACTATCAGGTGGGTTGTTTCCGAACCAACCAGTTCGCTGAGCCCGACCAGATCCGTTCCAGCTACACCAGCGGCGACAAGAACAATCTGATCTTCTATTCGAATCCCGAAGTGGACAAACTGTTCGAGGAGGGCAAGGCCAGCGCCGACTTCGCGAAGCGCAAGGCTGCGTACGACAAGATCCAGGAACTGCTCATCAAGGATCTGCCCGGCATCACGCTCATGTACGACCTGGCCGGCAACATCACCTCGCCAAACGTGTTCGGCCTTCCGAACCCCGAGGCCAGCGCGCTGGGTGCCATCAAGCTGGCTGGCGTCTTCATCAAGAAGTAACGAAAGACAAGGCCTGCATCAATGAAGATCGGTACAAAGCTCGGCGTGCTGGCGCTCACGGTTTTTCTCGTGTCGCTGACCACGTTCATGCTCACACTCCTTTTGAAAGGAGATCCGGTCGTCGCGGTGCTCGGTACGGCATACGACAACAAGACGCCCACGGGCCTGGCCCAGATCGAGACGGTACGCAAGGAACTGCGTCTCGATCGGGCCGTGCCCATGCGGTACTTGTTGTGGGCCAAAGGCGCCGTGACCGGCGACCTTGGTCACAAAGTTGCACCCTCCAGCGGGAAGATTTCCACCACCCGTATTCTGAAAGAGCGATTGCCCGTCACCCTTGAAATCATGATCCTCACCCAGATCGTGGCAGTGCTCATTGCCATTCCGATGGGGGTGATCAGCGCCTATAGGAAAGGGAAGGTGACGGACTCGGCCATAACGGGCGGGTCATTCATCCTGCTCGCCCTCCCGAACTTCGCGCTGGCTCTCATTCTCGTGTTCATCTTCAGCGTGAAACTCAAATGGCTGCCCAGCGTTGGCTACACGCGGCTCACCGAGGACCTCGGCAAGAA
The DNA here is from genome assembly GCA_963791625.1 of uncultured Acidimicrobiales bacterium. GTDB lineage: Bacteria > Actinomycetota > Acidimicrobiia > Acidimicrobiales > Ilumatobacteraceae > JANMCE01. Next base: position 956,294 of record CAWBTA010000006.1, on the reverse strand, counting down.
TCTCCGCTCGATGGTCATCCCCGTGCTGACCCTCGCCCTTGGGTTGGCATCGGTCTACACCCGGTTGCTCCGCAGCGAGATGTCAGCAACCCTGCAGGAAGACTTCATTCAGATGGCTACGGCAAAAGGCATCAAGCCGTGGCGGGTGTTGCTCGGGCACGCCTTGCGCCCGTCTTCGTTCTCGCTGCTGACCGTGATCGGCATCAACGTCGGAGCGCTCATCGGCGGAGCGGTCATCATGGAACAACTCATGTCGATCAACGGGGTGGGCTCGGCACTGGTGGAAAGCATCCTGTCCCGTGAGTACCAGGTCGTACTCGGCCTCGTGCTGGTCATCACCCTCTTCTACGTCACTGCGAACTTCGTGGTCGACCTGCTCTATACCGTTCTCGACCCAAGGATCCGCCGTGGCAGCACTCGTGGGTGACCAAACAAGCGTCGTTGGAACGTCGGGCGACACGGCAACGACCGGTTCCGCCGCACCGAAACCGACCAGACGAAAGCACGGCCTTGGCCTCTGGCTGCCCGTCGCATGGATCTCGGTGATCGTGGTCGGCTCCATGCTCGCCCCATGGCTGCCGCTCAAGCCCAACGGAAAGACCCTCGGAAAAGCGGGCCTCATGCCCAGCTCGAAGTTCTGGTTCGGCACCGACCAGATCGGTCGAGACATCTTCAGTCGCGTCCTGTGGGGTGGCAGGGTCGCCTTGGCCGTTGGCGTGGTGTCGGTCATCTCCGCCATGGTGGTGGGCGGTGCACTCGGGCTGTTCGCCGGCTTCTACCGGGGGCGCCTTGAGGCCGTGCTCAACACCATCGTCAACACCCTGCTCGCGTTCCCCGCGCTGGTGCTGGTTTTGGCCATCACTGCGTTCCTTGGACACAACCTGTGGAACATCGTCACCGCCATTGCGATCGTCGCCATCCCTGCGTTCGCTCGCATCGCCTATGCCAACACCCTGACGGTCTCGCAGCGGGAATACGTCCTGGCCGCGCGTTCGTTGGGTGCTAAGAACGGACGCATTCTGTTCCGCGAGATTCTGCCGAATGTCGTCCTGCCGCTCTCCGCCTTCGCCCTTGTCGTTACGGCCGTTGCCATCGTTGCCGAGGCGGGGCTGGCCTTCTTAGGCCTCTCTATTCAGCGTCCGAAACCGAGTTGGGGTTCCATGATCGACGACGGTCGCAAGCTGTTGGTCGGCAAAGGCATCTGGCACGTCACCTTCATCCCAATCGGCGTGATGTTCGTTACCGTGTTGTGCATCAACCTCATCGGTGATCGCCTGCAATCCATCATCGACGGCCGGGACGCCAAAATATGACCGCTGAGCCGTTCCTGGTCGTCAACGATCTCAAGACCCACTTCAAAACCACCGCCGGCGTAGTGCGCGCGGTCGACGGGGTGTCGTTCACACTGGAACGAGGTAAAGCCCTTGGCATCGTAGGTGAGTCGGGGTCCGGCAAGAGCGTGCTCTCGCGCTCCATCATGGGCCTGCTGCCCGGCAATAACGTGATCCGTTCCGGGTCGGTACGCCTCGATGGCGAGGAGCTGATGGGGCGTTCCCGCAACGAGATGCGCTCGTTCTGGGGCCAGAAGATGGCGATGGTGTTCCAGGACCCGATGACGTCCCTCAACCCGGTCATGAAGATCGGAAAGCAGGTAGGCGAAGGGCTGCGCCGCACGCTCGGCATGAGCAAGCAGGATTCCATCGAGACGGCCGAACGCTTACTCGCTGATGTTGGCATCCCCGAGCCTGCACGGCGATTAAACGAGTATCCCCACCAGCTCAGCGGCGGCATGCGCCAACGCGTCACCATCGCCACTGCGCTGTCATGTGGCCCCACGCTGTTGTTCGCCGACGAGCCGACCACCGCTCTTGACGTCACCGTACAGGCGCAGATTCTCGACCTGCTCGCGGCGCAGCAGCACGACCGCAACATGTCGATGATTCTGGTCACCCACGATCTTGGCGTGGTGGCCGGTCGCACGGACGAAATCGCCGTGATGTACGCCGGGCAGATCGTTGAACGAGCGCCAACGGCCAGCCTGTTCGCCAACATGAAAATGCCGTACACCGAAGCGTTGATGAGGAGCATCCCCAAGCTGACCGATAAGGCGCACACCCGCCTCGACAGCGTGGGCGGTCGACCGCCGAACCTCATCGCACCGCCGGCGGGCTGCCGGTTCGCACCTCGTTGCCCCTACGCCAGCGAGCGCTGCGTCAGCGAGCAACCGCCGCTCGTCGAAGCGGTCGAGGCTCCCGGTCACTACTACCGCTGCTGGTATCCCGTTGGTTCCCCCGAATATACCGATGCGGTACGCAGGCGTGAATCGCTTGCTGCGTTGGTGGGAGGAAGCTGATGGCCGGTAGCGGCAAGGCGCACCTCCACAACGGTCACGACACGCTCTTGCGCGTTGAAGATCTCGTGGTTGAGTTCAAGACCGAGGAGCACGGCAAGAAGGTGCACGCGGTCACCGGTATTTCGTTCGACGTGTTGAAGGGTGAAACCCTCGGCCTCGTCGGTGAATCTGGCTGCGGCAAGAGCACGACCGGGCGCGCCATAATGCAGATCCCCCGACCCACCGGTGGCTCGGTCATGTTCGAGGGACGCGAACTAACAGCGCTGCATGGAGAAGAGCTACGCAAGCTACGCACCGACGTGCAGATGATCTTCCAGGACCCGATCTCGTCACTGAACCCGCGTCGTAAAGTGATCGATATCGTGGCCGAGCCACTCCACATCTGGGGTATCGGCACCAAGGACGAACGGATTGCCAAGGCCCGCGCCACCCTCGCTGCGGTCGGCATCGACCCCGACCAGGCCGGCGACCGGCGCCCACACCAGTTCTCCGGCGGTCAGTGCCAGCGCATCTGCATCGCCCGTGCGCTGGTTCTCGACCCGCGCCTCATCATCTGCGACGAGCCCGTCTCCGCCCTCGACGTGTCGGTGCAGGCTCAGGTGCTGAACCTGCTCGAAGACCTGAAGGCCCAGTTTGGTCTTACGCTCGTGTTCATCGCCCACGACCTGGCCGTGGTGAAGAACGTCAGCGATCGAGTGGCGGTCATGTACCTCGGCAAGATGTGCGAGGTCGCGCCGTCCGACGATCTGTACCGCGAGCCGCGCCATCCGTACACGACGGCACTCTTGAAGGCCATCCCGGTACCCGACCCGACGGTACGTCCGGATGGGGCAGTACGACTGCAGGGCGAGATCCCGTCTCCGGTAGCTCCCCCGTCCGGCTGTCGCTTCCGCACCCGATGTCCATCGGCCGACGCCATCTGTGCCGAGCAGGAACCGCAGCTCGTCCAGGTCGGCCACGAACACTTCGTCGCCTGTCACCACCCGGTACCGGTTTCCGGCCTGGCGGACGCGGCGCAGTAGATTTCTTCTTCTTGACCCTCGAAGCCCCACGCACCCTGGCCGATCTGCGCCCGTTGCTACGACGCCATCAACATGGCCGCTTCGACCCGACGATCACGCTCTCGGCCACCGACTTCTGGCGCTCCGCCCGCACCCCAGCCGGACCCGGAACGCTTCACATCTCGTGGGCTGGTGGCAACCTGTCAACGATGGCGTACGGCGCAGGCGCCTCGTGGCTGCTGGACAGCGTGCCCGCCCTGATCGGCGCGACCGACACTCCGACCGACATTTCCCCGCACCATCCGGCTGTCGCCAGGGCTCTCGATCAACACGGGGTGCCCACCATGTCGGCCAGCGGGCTGGTGCTCTCCGATCTGATCCGGTCCATCCTCGGGCAGCGGGTGACCAGTCTCGAAGCGGTCCGCCAGTGGAGCGCATTGTGCCAGCACACGTCGGAGCCGGCACCGGGTCCGGTCGAGTTGCGGCTGCCGCCAAACCCGCTGCTGCTGGCCACCACGCCAAACTGGCAGTACCACCGGATGGGCATCGAACGGCGACGTGCCGACACCATTGCCGCGGTCTGTCGACACGCCGCTCGAGTGAACGAGGTTGCCAACATGAGCATCGCTGACGGCCACCAGCGGCTCCTGTCGCTGCCGGGCGTGGGGCTTTGGACGGCGGCCTGCACCATGTTGACAGCGATGGGAGACCCCGACGCTGTCCCGGTCGGCGACTTCCATGTGAAGAACGTGGTTTCGTTCGCACTGGCGGGTGAGCCTCGGGGCAGTGACGAGCGGATGCTCGAGCTTCTTGCGCCCTATGCAGGTCACCGTGGTCGTGTGCTCGAGCTGTTGTCTTCCGACGGATGGAAGGCGCCAAAGTACGGGCCGAAACAACCCATCCGGTCTATCGCCCGATGGTAGCCGTCGCCGCTCGCCCCGAGATCCACGCCGATGTCACGCCAGTGACCCCGACCGATACCCCAGCGTGGCGACACGCCCTGACCTGGGGCGTCATCACCTATCTCGTGTCGCGTGTGATGGTCATTGCGGGCGCCGCCGCGGTGTCCGCCGCCAAGGTGTCAGCCGTGGTCGAGTGCGAGAATCGCGGTGTTGCGATATGCGGTGATCGGCCCCGAAGCGCGGCGGCGGGCATCATTGAAGCCCTCACCTCATGGGACGGGCAGTGGTACTTCTCGTTGATTCGCCGCGGCTACCCGACCTCAGTCCCAGCCAACATCACCTACGCCCAGCCCGAGGCCCGTGCGGCGTTCTTCCCTCTGTACCCGTGGCTGGTGCGGGCCGTCGACATGGTCTTGCCCGGCAGCGATGTCACCGCTGCGCTTGTGGTGAACTTCCTCCTAGGCCTGGCCTTTGTCGTCGCCATGGGTGCCTTGGCCCGCGCCTGGACCGGAGTCGAAACGTCGAAGCGAACCATGATGATCGCGGCGCTCTATCCGGGCAGCTTCGTCCTGTCGTTTGCATACAGCGAAGCACTGTTCTTACTGCTCGCTGCCGTCTCGATGTTGGCCTGGCATCGACACCGTTACATCATCGCCGGTCTCCTGGCAGCCGGTGCCACCGCCAGTCGCCCCAATGCCGTTGCACTCATCGCCGCATATGCGGTGGGCTCGCTGTTGTTGTTGCGTTCGCAACGAAATTGGAGGAGCCTCATCACTCCCCTGATCGCGCCGCTCGGGTTGATCGGCGTGCAGATCTACATCGCGTGGCGGGCCAACGAACGTGGCGTGTGGTTCCGCGTGCAGTCCGAAGCCTGGGGGGAAGGGGTGAGTTTCGGCGGCACCGCGGTGCGACGTGTCCTGAAGTTCTTCATTCATCCCCTGTCGTCACCGTCGAACCTCATCACCGTGCTCGCCATTCTGAGTCTGCTCATCGGCGTGGCGGCCCTGTTTCGCAGCCGGCTTCCCGCCCATGCCGTGATCTATGTGGCCGTCATCTGCATTCTCATGTTCCTGCCGGAAACGGTCACGGCCCGACCCCGCTTTGTGTATAGCGCGTTTCCGCTGATAGTGGCCGTCGCCGCTGCGTGGCCCAAGCGATGGCACAACGAACTCTGGGGCATCTTCCTGGCCTTGTGCGGCTCGGCTCTGTTTGGTCTGTCGGTGCTCTATGGCCTCTACGCCGTCGTCATTCCCTAAGGCGTTGAGCAAGCCACGCGGGCGTATCGGCCAACTCTTCCTCGCCCTGATCGCATTCGTTCCGCCGTTGCTGACGGCGCCCGGGCAAGTCGCGGCCGACACCAAGCAATACCTCTATCTCAACCCCGGCCGGCTCATGCGCACCGCGACGTCACTGTGGGATCCGGCCCAGTTCGGTGGCTACGTCACCCACCAGACCATCGGATATCTGTGGCCGGCAGGGCCGTGGTACTGGCTCCTCGATCGCCTCGGGTCGCCCGACTGGGTCGCCCAACGGCTCTGGCTCGGTCTGCTGTTCTTCGCCGCCGGCCAAGGCCTGTGGCGACTCTGCCGCACCCTCGGTATCGCCACGGGCGCCGCGTTGGCCGCCGCCGCGCTCTACCAACTCTCTCCCTACGTGCTCACGTACGTCAACCGCACGTCCATCCTGCTCTCGCCGTGGGCCGGGCTCGGTTGGATCATGGCGTTCACCGTTCGGGCCGCACGGCACGGAGGCTGGCGCTACCCGGCACTCATCGCACTGTTGGTCGCAACGGTTGGCGGCATCAACGCGACGGCCCTGTTGCTGATTGCTGTCGCGCCGCTCTCGTGGCTGACCTACGCAGCACTCGTCCAACACGAGATCAGCCTGAAGCGAGCGATCGCCACCGTCGGCCGGGTTGGCGCGCTCAGCACCGTGATGTCCAGTTGGTGGCTGGTGGCCCTCGCGGTGCAGAGCCGCACCGGGGCCGACGTACTCGCCTACTCGGAAACGGCACAGGCCGTCTCCTCGACGTCGTCGGCTCCCGAGGTGTTGCGAGGCCTTGGCTACTGGCTCTTTTACGGCGGTGACAGCACGGGGCCGTGGAACAGCGCGTCGAGCGCCTACGTGCAATCCCCCGGCCTGATCCTGCTCGGCTTCGGTCTGGTCGCCCTGGCCATGGCCGCGCTGGTTCTGGTCGAGCGCCGCGTTCGCATGTGGCTGGCGTCGCTCTGGTCGATCGGGGTCGTGGTGGCGGTGGGCGCCCACGGCGACTCATGGTTGTCCCATCGATTGCTGTCGGGCAATGCTCGGTCCACGGTGCTGCTGGCCTTTCGCAGCTCCACCCGAGCGGTACCGCTGGTCTTGCTGGCCAGTTCGCTGGCCATTGGTTACGGCCTATCGGCGCTGACGACGCGACGTTCGACGCTGGCGCGAAATTTCTCATTGACCAGCGTCGTGCTCACGATGCTGCAGCTTCCGGCCATCTGGAACGGCTCGCTCGTCGACCGCCAACTCCGCCGACCCGAGCAGATTCCAACCGCGTGGTCAGAGGCTGCGACGGCGCTGCAGCAGCGTGGTTCGGATACCCGGGTGCTCGAACTGCCCGGCCAAGAGTTCTCGGCCTTTCGTTGGGGCACGACCACCGACCAGTTGTTACCAGGACTCATGACGCGACCGACGATCACTCGTGATCTGCTGCCACTCGGGAGTCCACAGATGATGGACTTGCTGCTGGCTCTCGACAACCGTCAGCAAGACGGCACACTTCGGCCGGACTCGATCGCTCCCGTCGCCCGCCTACTCGGCGTGGGTGACGTCGTCGTGCGAGGTGATGAGCGGTTCGAGAAGTACCAGACGCCCCGCCCCGATCGTGTCGCCCAACTCGTCCCGACGCAAACGCCGGGCCTCGAAGCGCCAACCTCGTACGGCCCCCCGGTGCCCAATGCAGGACCAGCCGCCCTTCTCGACGCGGTCGCACTCGCCGATGTGGCCTTTCCCCACCCGCTACCGGCCGTCACCGTTTTCCCGGTTGCTTCGCCGACTCCGATCGTGCGCGCCGAGGCCACCGAAGGCTCGGTTTTGATCGCCGGGAGCGGCGACGGCGTGGTGGACGCCGCTCACCTTCTGCCATCGGGAGCACTCGTGCGCTACTCGGCAGACGCCGTCAGCGACCAGCAGAGACGCGAGTGGGCCGCCGACTCCGGGCTGATCGTGATAACCGATTCGAACCGCAAACGAGCTCAGCAGTGGCGCGGCTCTCAGAACACCGTCGGTATGACCGAAGACCAGTCACCGGGCGTCTTGTCGGTAGACGCCGCCGATGTTCGCCTGCCCTTGTTTCCTGCCGCGAACACCGACAGCCAGACACTCGCGTTGCAGCAGGGTGGCACCGTTCATGCGACGGCGTACGGCGAGCCCAACGCCTACCGGCCCGAGGACCGTGCGGTGATGGCCTTCGATGGTGACGCCAGCACGTTCTGGCGCGTCGCGGATCGCGCCGATGCTGTCGGACAACGCATCGAGGCGACGTTCGACACCCCTCGGCCCGCCGAGAGCTTCGTCGTGCGCCAGCCTCCGGGAGACCGCACGATTACGCAGCTCACGGTCTCGACTATCAACGGCAGCTCAAGCCTCACGCTCGAGCCGCGGTCGCAGAGCGCCGCCGGCCAACCGCTCGGACTGCCGGTAGGCATGATCTCAACGCTCACGCTCGAAATCACCGCCACCACGGGCGCCGGCTCGTTCGTGGGCCAGAACGCAGTTGGCATCGATGTCGGTAGCGACGGACCGCCAATCACCGAGGTCGTCCGGCCGCCCATCGATATCAGCCGTGCTGTCGGCAGCGGACTGGCTGATCGACCGCTCGCCGTCGTACTTTCCCGAGAGCGCTCCGACCCGGCCAGCACTTATCGACGCGACCCTGAACCGCGACTGGTGCGTGCCCTGCAGCTCCCGGCTGATATTGCCTTCACGCTCTCGGGGAACGCGCACGCTGCCGATCGTTCGCCCGATGCGCTGCGATCGGCGTCTCTGTCGAGTAGCGGACATTTGGAAGGAAGCGAACAGAGCCGCGTGAGCTCGGCCTTTGACGGCGACTCCTCCACTCGCTGGGTGGCTCCCATGGGCCAAGCCGACGGCGGGTGGCTCGACGCCGACCTCGGAACCACTCGCACCATTGACCATCTCGACATCAGCCAACCCGGCGGCGACCGTTTCAGCCGCGTCGACCGCATCGAGGTGACCCTCGATGACACAACTCGCTCGGCCCCCGTCGATGCATCCGGCCGGGTGTCGTTCGAGTCGATGACCGGCCGCCGACTGCGAGTCACGTTGCGCAGCGCCAGCCCCCGCTTTGCCGTCGATCCGCATTTCAACGAACCCGTTGTCCTACCGGTGGCGATCACCGACATCGTTGTTCCCGGTTGGTCTGCACCCGTGTCAACCAGCCTGTTACCGACCACGTGCCGGGACGATCTCCTGACGATCGACCGCAGATCTTTGCCGATCCAGGTTGCCGCTGATGGAGTGATCAGCCCGTGCACTGCTGGGCCGATCATGATTTCGGCCGGCGAGCATCACATAGCCTCAACGCCCGGGACGGCCACCGGCATCGACCTTGATCGTCTCGTACTCCGTCACGACACAGCGGTCGCTTCTGTGCCCACACCGACCCCCGCCGTCCGTCCAACCACTCGCTCGTCCACCGAGACAGTGGTGCAGATCGACAAAGCAACCGATCCGTTCCTGCTCGTCTTCGGCCAAGGATGGGCATCGGGCTGGCGAGCGTCTCTCAACGGCCACGACCTCGGCACGCCGGTCAAGGTGGACGGTGGATCGATGGCCTGGCCAATCGAGGTGTCCACCACGCCAGCGACCGTAAAGATCAGCTGGCGGCCGCAGCGCTTCGTCAACGCGGGACTGTTGGTCAGCGCCCTCGGCGCCGTGGCATGCGTGCTGCTTGCGGTGCTGGGGCGCCGACGCGTCGATGTCGTTCCTTCGGCACATCGGCTCAAGACCCCGAGTCGCGCCGGAGCATTCGCCGGCGTTCTGACGCTCGCGGTGTGCGCGGCAGCCGTCGTTGCGCCATGGGCGGCGCTGGTCATTGGTGCAATTGCAATCATCTCTCGCACCGTGCGGGTGCTACGTCGGCTTGGGCTGGTGGCGGCCGTCGTCTGTGTGGGCATTACCGGGGTTTTCGTGGCCGGGCAGCAGTTTCGCCACCGATATCGACCAGGTTTTGGGTGGCCACAATCGTTCGCGTCCGTGCACCAATTGGCCCTATTGGCGGTACTTTTTCTCGTGGTCGATGCGACCTCCGCGCCTCCAAAACCGAGGTCACCCGACTAGAGTGAGGCCTTCGTGGACCCCTCCCCCCAGGACCCAGAAGATCCAGTCGTCATCATCGGTGCCGGCCCCGCCGGGCTGACGGCCGCCTATCAGCTGACCAAACGCGGCCAGAAGCCGGTCGTTCTCGAGGCCGACGATGTGGTCGGCGGCATCAGCCGAACCGTCGAACGAAACGGTTGGCGCTTCGATATCGGCGGTCACCGGTTCTTCACCAAAGTACCGGCGGTGGAAGCGCTCTGGCATGAGATCCTGCCCGAATCCGACTTCCTGCTCCGGCCTCGCATGTCGCGCATTTTCTACGGCGGCAAGTTCTACGACTATCCCCTTCGGGCCATGAACGCGCTCGGCAACCTAGGCGTGATCGAGGCCCTCCGATGTGTTATCTCTTACGGCTGGGTACGCGTTCGTCCTCCCAAAGACCAAACGAATTTCGAGGGCTGGACGGCGTCACGCTTCGGCTGGCGGCTGTACAGAAAGTTTTTCAAGACCTATACCGAAAAAGTGTGGGGCATCCCGGCCGACACCATCCAGGCCGATTGGGCTGCACAGCGCATCAAGAACCTGTCGCTTGGCAAAGCCATCGTGAATTCGTTGCAACCGAAACGAAATCAGACCGACATCACCTCGCTCATCGAAGAGTTCCAGTACCCGCGCCTCGGTCCAGGCATGATGTGGGAAACCTGCCGCGACACGGTGCTGTCCCGCGGAGCATCGCTTCACCATCAACAACGGGTCGTGAGTATCGAGCACGCAAGCGGCCGGGCGCATGCCGTCACGACCGAGGGTGACGATGGCTCGCTGAGCCAATGGCCTACCCGCGCTGTTGTGTCGAGTATGCCGATTGGTGCGTTGGTCCGCTCGATGCGTCCCGCTCCGCCTGCCGAGGTGTTGAACGCCGCAGCTGCGCTTCGTTTCCGTGACTTTCTGACGGTCGCCCTGGTGATTCCCGAACAGCTCGCTTTCGCCGACAACTGGATCTACATCCATGAGCCCAACGTGCGCCTCGGTCGCATCCAGAACTTCGCGTCGTGGTCCCCGTTCATGGTGAAGCCCGGTTTCAGCTGTCTCGGACTCGAGTACTTCGTGAATGAAGGCGACGACCTGTGGACCATGAGCGACGAGAAGCTGATCGAACTCGGCCAACTCGAACTGGCCACCCTCGGCTTGGTGCCGGCCGGTACCGTCTCGGAGGGTTACGTGGTGCGCATGCAGAAGGCCTACCCGGTGTACGACTCGACCTACGCCGACAATGTCGACATCATTCGCGGCTGGCTTGCCGCCAACACGCCTAACGTGCATCCGGTCGGACGCAACGGCATGCACAAGTACAACAACCAGGATCACTCCATGCTCACCGCCATGCTGGTGGTGGAGAACATCCTTGACAATGCCGGCCACGACATCTGGTCTGTCAACGTCGAGCAGGAGTACCACGAGGAAGCCAAGACTCCTGCCGTCAAAGTCGGCTAGCGGCGCGGTCGACGGGCGACAGCGAACAGCACAAGGGTGCTCGTGTCAATGTTGGCCGTGATGCTGAAGTTCTCGGCCGTCACCACCGGCGCTGACACCGTCGACCGCTTCTTGTTGACTGTGGCCAACAGCGGATACGCGACGCGACGCGCCCCTGCGTGGAGCGCAACGTACCAGGAGCGTGGCAGGCGATGTCGTAGGTTGAATACGTCGAACGCGAGTAACCGTCGAGCGAAGAGCCGGCGACGCTCGAAGTCTGCTTTCACGGCTGCGTCACCATCCAGGCCGTGCACCTCGACGTCCTCGAAGTGTCGCAACAACATGGCGCGCAGGTCGGCCGGTTCGAACAGATACAGGTGATACGGATTCTCGAAGTCGGCCGGCTTGTTTGGCGTGATGATGCACGCGGCGCCCGCATCGGCAAGGACACGGGCGATCTCGGCCACGTGCGGTTCAGGGTCGGTGAAGTGTTCGATGAGATGGGATGAACACACCCAGTCGAACGATGCCGTTTGCAGCGCCAGCCGCGCCCCATCGGAGCACACGGTGAGAAGACCGGCGTGTTTACGACTGGCGTCCCGAGCCGCCGCCGGCTCGTAGTCAAGGCCCACGACCGAACGGGTCGGATCAAGAAACCGTGCACTGCCGTCACCCAGCCCGCAACCCAGATCGAGGAGCCGTCCCGGACCGACGATGGCCATCACTTCTCGATAGCCGGCCTCATGCAACGCCAAAAGGGAATCAGGGGTCTTGCCTTCGATCGGCCGCTCACCGGTAAGTTTCAAGGATCGACTTTCACAGAGGGGTACCTCGCTAGTCTACGAAACCATCCCGCGCGTTGCATCGAGGCTCCTTGCCGTCTCCTTCTCATCAAACCGAATTGGCCGAGCTGGTCAAACAGAGCGGTTTGCGACGGGTCCATCTTCTGGCGTGGCGGGACCTGGCCGATGCTGAAGCGGGTGGATCGGAGGTCCATGCATCGACCATTTCGGCCATCTGGGCCGCGGCCGGCGTTGAGGTGACGATGCGCACTTCTTTTGCGCCCGGGCAACCCCCCGAAGAAGAGCGCGACGGGTATCGCGTCGTTCGACGCGGCAGTCGGTACGACGTGTTTCCCCGGGCGATCGCAGCCGAACTGGCCGGCCACCACGGCCAACGAGACGCGCTAGTCGAGATCTGGAACGGCGTCCCGTGGTTGTCACCCGTATGGGCAAGAGGTCCCCGCGTCGTGTGGATGCATCACATCCACGGGGCAATGTGGAAGATGGCGCTCCCGGCCACGCTTGCCCCGCTCGGCGACCTTCTGGAACGCCGTCTTGCGCCACCGTTCTACCGACGCACGAGGGTCATCACCCTGTCGGAATCGTCGAAGATCGAGATGGTGCACAAACTCGGTTGGCCGGCTGCCAACATCGGCGTGATTCCACCGGGCATCGACCCCAAGTTCCGACCGGGCCCGGCAAAGTCAACGACGCCGTTGGTCGTTGCGGTGGGCCGGCTGATGCCGGCGAAACACTTCGACGAACTGATCCGGCAACTGGCACCCCTTCGCGAGCGTTTGCCCGGTTTCGAACTGGTCATCGTCGGTGAGGGTGCCGAACGCCCGCGGCTTGAAAGCGAAATCCGGCGATTGGGCGCGGGCGACTTTGTGCACCTCCTCGGGCGGATCAGCGACGAGAATCTGATCGCGCTCTATCAGCGCGCCTGGCTGCTTACTGCGGCGTCCGAAGCCGAGGGCTGGGGCATGACCATCACCGAGGCAGCGGCGTGCGGCACGCCCGCCGTCGTCACCGACATTGGTGGCCATCGAGATGCAGTGGTCGCGGGCGTCAGCGGCGAACTGTCGGCTCTCACCACACTTGGCCAAGTGGTCGAAGCCGTGCTCAGCGACAGTGATCGATTGGCCCGGCTGACACGCGGCGCGCTCGACCACGCCACGAGGTTCACCTGGGAAACCACAGCACTGGCCACGTATCGAGAGTTGGCCGATGACGCCGCTCGCCGCCGGGTCCGATCATGAAATCGTTGCATTCGAAACGACTACTCGCAGCTCTGGCCGCTCTCGCCTATCTGCCACTGCTGTGGAGTTCGCCCGGCAAGGTGAGTGCCGACACCAAGACCTATCTGTACCTCGACCCGTCGAAACTGCTGGCTCGCGCCCCGTACCTGTGGGATGAGCACATTGGGTTCGGAACCGTCACCCATCAAAACATCGGTTACCTCTTTCCGATTGGCCCGTACTACTGGCTGATGGATCGGCTCGGCGTGCCCGACTGGATTGCGCAGCGGTTGTGGCTCGGCACCCTGTTGTTCGCCGCCGGAGCCGGCATCGTGTACCTCTGCCGTACGCTCGGCTGGACCGGCCGCGGGGTCGGCGTCGCCGCCGTCGCCTACATGCTGTCGCCCTACATCTTCGACTACGCCGCACGGCTCTCGGCCATCTTGTTGCCCTGGGCCGGACTGGGCTGGCTGCTGTCATGCACCATCCGTTCCGTACGCGAAGGCGGATGGCGATGGCCCGCCCGGTTCGCGTTCACCGTCGCAGCCGTTGGCGGCGTGAACGCAACGTCGCTGGTCCTTGTCGGCTTGGCGCCGGCCTGGTGGATCATCCACACGTTCGCCACCCGGGCGGTGCGGCCGTCGATTCTCATCCGAGCAGTCGTTCGTATCGGCCTACTAACCGTGCCCGTGTCGCTGTGGTGGATGGCGGGCCTCCTCCTGCAGGGCCGCTACGGCATTCCGATCCTGCGTTACACCGAGACCTACGAGGCGGTTTCGCGAGCCTCCACCGTGCCCGAAGTGCTGCGTGGCCTCGGCTACTGGTTCTTCTACGGCGCCGACAAAGTGGCGCCCTGGGTAACGGCCGGACGACCGTACACACAGACGTTATGGCTGCTGCTCTCGTCCTTCGGCATCGTCGCCCTCGGGCTGCTTGCCGCTGCGATGGTGCGCTGGCGCGAGCGCGGCTTTGCCGTTGGGCTCCTCGTCATCGGCGTGGTCGTGTCTGCCGGCGCCCACCCCTACCACGACCCGACCCTGTTCGGACGGGGCTTCAAAGGTTTCGTCGACTCAGCTGCAGGTATGGCGTTGCGGTCAACGCCACGAGCAGTTCCGCTGATCTCGCTGGCGCTGGCACTCTTCCTCGGCGTTGGCGCGCGAGCTCTTGCCGTCCGGTTCGCTCGGCTCGGAGCCCGTGCTCCGCAGGCTGCCGTCGCGCTGCTGTTGGCGAACGTGCCGACGTTCCTCCTCGGCCATATCTACACGCCATCATTGCTGCGCGATGAGACGGTCCCGACCTACTGGACTGACGCGGCCAAGGCGCTCGACACAACAAGCACGACACGCGTACTCGAAACGCCGGGCAGCGACTTTGCCGACTACCGCTGGGGCGGCACCATCGACCCCATCACGCCTGGTCTGATGGACCGACCCTATGTTGCACGCGAACTCATCCCCTACGGTTCAGCCGCGAGCGCCGATCTCTTGAATGCGTACGAGCGCCGTCAGCAGGACGGTCTATTCGAACCACAGGCTGTCGCTCCGTTGGCCCGCCTGATGGCCGTCGGAGATATCGCGTTGCGCTCCGACCTGCAGTTCGAGCGCTACAGAGTCGCCCGGCCCCGCCAACTCTGGGATCAGTACAGCACCGCCGGAATGGATGCGCCCACCGGCTTTGGTTCCAGCCAACCCAACGTGCCCATCGCCCGACTTCCGCTTAAGGACGAAGTGGAGCTGACCGCATCACCATCGCTGCCGGACCCGCCGGCCGTCGCCACCTTCGGCGTGCCGGATGCTCAGCCGATCGTCCGCACCGCACCGCTGCGAACCACCGTGGTCGATGGCGACGGCGAAGGTCTCTACGACGCGGCTGCGGCCGGGCTCCTCATGCCGGCCTCAGTGGTGCTGTATGCGGGTGATCTATCCGCCCGTCCGGCGTCGTTCGACGCGGCCATGGCCAACGCCCGGCTGATTGTCACCGATCAGAACCGTCGCCAGGCGCGCAGTTGGGGCAGCGTGCGGGAGAATCTCGGCCACACCGAACAGGTCGGCGAAGCCGCGATGCACCGCGATGCCAACGACAATCGACTCGACCTCTTTCCCGGCGTGTCCGATGACTTCTCCACCGTCGTGCAGCAGCGCGGCGTGGTTCGGGCCCAGGCCACCGGGTACGGCAACCCCATCACCTATACGCCCGAGGATCGAGCCGCCAATGCCTTCGACGGTGACCAACTGACGGCATGGCGGGTGGGTGCCTTCGCCGACGTGACCGGCGAGAAGCTCGAGGTGCAACTTACTGCGGGTACCACCACCGACCACATCACCCTGCAACAACCAACGTGGGGGGCGCAGAACCGATGGCTCACGCAGGTGGAGCTGCGGTTCGACGGCAAGGACCCCTTGCTGGTTGATCTGAGCGACGCATCACGGCAACCACCCGGCCAGGTGGTGAGCTTCCCGAGCCGCACGTTTACGACTCTCACGATCACGCTCGTCGCCACCAACTTCACCAAGCTGCCCGGATACCGTGGGCTGGTCGCGGTTGGTTTCGCCGAGGTCGGTATCCCCGGCGTCAAGGTGGACGAGGTGATTCGCCCGCCGGTCGATCTGCTCGCTCGATCCGACGGTCATCCCCTCGATGTGGTCTTCACCCGGCAGCGAGCCAACCAGGTCGAGCCGAACCGCAGTGACCCCGAGTTGTCCCTCGCCCGAGCATTCACCCTGCCCTCGCAACGGTCGTTCACACTCACTGGCGAAGCTCGCGTGTCGGGCCTTGCCACCGATGAGGTGGAGCAGAAGGTAACGGGTGCTACTGGCGCCCGTGCGGTGGCGACAGCATCGATTGTAGGAGCACCACTCGTACGGGCTGCCAGCGCAATTGATGGCAACTTGACGACGGCATGGACGACGCCAATCGACAAGCTGCAACAGACGATCACCGTGACCAACCCATCCCCCGTCACCGCCGATCATCTCAACCTCAGCGTCGTACATGACGGTCGGCACTCACTCCCGACCCTGATCGAGCTCTCGGTGGATGGTGGTCCGGTGCAGGCATTGTCGCTGCCAGCGTGGCCCGCGGCAGCGAGCACGTTGCAGGCTGTCAGCAGGGTCACGGTGCCGCTGCCGTCGCCGGTCACCGGTACCCGGTTCGGCATTTCGTTAGCGGAAGCTCAGGTGGTCTCATCGATCGACTACCTCAGTGAACTGCCTGTCGCCCTGCCCATCGGTATTGCCGAGATCGGCTTGCCGGGATTGCAGCCGCTGCATGTCCCCGACCAGTTCTCCGACGACTGTCGCACGGATCTCGTTACCGTCGACGGATCGCCCTTGGCAGTGCGACTGACCGGCTCGACCAGCGACGGACTGCAACGGCGTCCGCTCTCACTCGCTGCCTGCGCTCCGCTGACACTGGGGGCAGGTGAGCACTTGATCCGTACGGCGATCGGACGCGACGCCGGCATCGATGTCGACCGCCTCGTGCTCCGCTCATCCCTCCCGGCTGATGTTCCCACCGAGGCCGCTCCGACCGTCACCGTCAACGGGCACGGTCCGGTCTCCTACGACCTTTCGTTCGCGGCGACCGCGAAGCCCTTCTGGCTGATCCTCAGCCAGAGCCACAACTCGGGGTGGCAACCAGCGGTGCAGGGCGGTTCTGCCGGGCCGCTCACCATAGTGAACGGGTTCGCCAATGGCTGGCTCATCACGCCCGACGGGAGTGGCAAACCACTGCACGTTTCGCTCGACCTGGACCCCGCAGCGAATCGTTTGGCTCGCCTTGCTCCTCTCGGCGCTTGCTCTCGTCGTCGTGCTCTTCCTCGGCTGGAGGCCGTCTCGACGCGACTCTGTTGTCGTTGGATGTCGTGACACAGCAACCAACGACAACAGAGTCGCGCTCGATCAGCGGTACAGCCGATCCTCTCCGGTCTGGCCCGCCGTCGGAGCTCTCGTGTTCGCAGCTTTCGGCGGAGTGCCCGTCGGCGTCGCGACTCTGGTGCTTGGCGTCGTGGCCGCACGGCTGCCACGAAGCCGACGATTTCTCGTGTGGCTGCCGCCCGCGCTCATCGGTTTCATCGCGGTTTACGCCTACGCCAAGACGGCGCGGTACCACCTGCCCACCGACCTCGAATGGCCGGGCGTGTTCGGCCCCGCGCATCAACTGGGCTGGCTTGCCGTTGCCCTCACCGCCGTACTTGCGCTGACGGGCGACCAGGACTCGGGCCAGACGCAGTCACCGCCTACGGCCGCCCTCGCCGCCAGCCGTGACAGCGACGCTGCGAACCAGGATTAGCGGGAATCGGGCCAGACGCAGTCACGGTTTACGGCCGCCCTGGCCGCCGGCGGTGACATCGAAGCGATGAACCGGGACTTAGCCCGGCATGCGCCGCCACACGGGGCGCGGCAGGTGCCGCATCACACTGAACACGTACCGGAGTTGCGGCGGGGACCACACGGTATGGGCGTGGGTACGGAGACCACGAATGGTTGCATCTGCAACGGCTTGCGGCCCCGTAGAGAACGGCGGCGGCTTCATTCCGGCGGTCATGCGGGTATGCACAAAACCGGGACGCACCACCAACACGCGAGCACCGGACCCAACCAGGGAGTCGTTCAGGCCCTGCGCGAACGCATCAAGCCCGGCCTTGGTGGCGCCGTACACGAAGTTTGCCTTCCGCACCCGCTCACCTGCCACGGACGACAGCACGACCAGCGTGCCGTGACCCTGCTTCGCGCAGATGTTTGGCCACGATGAGTCCGGCCGAGACCGAGCCAACCATGTTGGTGTGCACCGCAGCGACGGCTGCGGCGGCATCATTGTCGAACGTGGCCTGATCACCCAGCACCGCGAACGCCATGATCACGACATCGATGTCCTTGGCGAAAGCGGTGGCGATCACGGCTTCGTGGTTGGCCGTGTCATCGGCATCGAACGCCAACGTCTCCACCGTCGCACCGGCGGTCGCCATCTCGGCGCGGAAGCCATCAAGCGCGTCGGTCCGACGAGCGGCGAGCACGACTCGACGCGTGCGGCGGGTGACAAGTGAGCGCACGATGGTCTGGGCTATTTCGCTGGTCGCGCCGAGCACAAGCACGGATTGGGGATCGCCGACAGCGTCGTTCATGGGAGCACCTTTTTCGTCAGGCCGAGCCGACGGTTGAGATCGGATTGGAAGCGGCCGGTGGGGTCGAGGCGAGCCTGCGTGTCTCGCCATTCCTCCAGCCGTGGATACATGCGGGCCAACAGCGAGGGGTCGAGCCGACTGTCTTTGGCCAGATACAAACGGCCGCCTGCCTCGACCACATCGCGGTCGGTTATGTCGAGCAGTTCGTTGAGGCCCGACAGTCCGGCGGGAATGTCGAGCGTGAGGGTCCAGCCAGGCATTGGGAACGACAGCGGGCCGGGGTTCGAGGCACCGAAGCGTTTGAGTACGGCAAGGAACGACGCCGCACCCGAACCAGCCAATCGTTCGACGATCTTGCGCAGCGTTTCTTCGGCGCCGAACGGAACGACGAACTGGTATTGCAGGAAACCACGCGGGCCGTACAGTCGGCTCCACATCCCGACGCCGTCGAGGGGATGAAAGAAGGCGCCGATGCTCTGCACCTGACCGAGCCGACGCTTCGGGAGCCTTGCGGAACCAGAGTTCGTTGAATGCCCGCACGGTGTGTTTGTTCAGCAGACCCGAGGGAAACACCGGCGGCGCAGTCAGTAGTTCGCCGGGAGAAAATGCCAACGGATCGGCGGCCGCCTTGCCCGTGAGCGACGCCAGCGGCGCGTGATCACCCGCGGTCAACACGCTACGGCCCAGCGTGCGGCCGGTGGCGACCAGGTCGACCCAGGCCACCGAGTAGCGGTAGGCGGCGTCGGTCTGTTCCATCAGCGCCATGAGATTGTCGAGGTTCGGGGCCCGTTCGGTGTGTACGAGCATGCGGCTGGTCTCCACCGGCACCAGATCGACGGTGGCATCGGTGATCACTCCTGTAAGGCCCATGCCGCCGGTGGTGGCCCAAAACGTTTCGGGGTCATCACGCAACGTCACGTCACGGCGCGAGCCATCGGCCAGGGTGAGGCCGAAGCGACGTACATGCTGACCCCACGTGCCATCAGCGTGATGGTTCTTGCCATGGATGTCGGCGGCAATGGCTCCACCAACGGTTACCTGGCGCGTTCCGGGCGTCACGGGCACGAAGAAACCCAGCGGCACCAGCGTGCGCATCAGCTGGTCGAGACTGATCCCCGCACCTGCCGTGACCTGGGCGCGAGCGGCATCGAGCATGATCGACGGCGGCATCGACGGCATGTCGAGCAGCATCCCTCCCGCGTTCTGCGCGGCGTCTCCATACGAACGTCCGAGACCGCGAGCCAGCACGCCACGGGCTCCGGCTTCGCCAACCGCGGCGGCAACGGAGGCAGCGTCGGCGAGGCGAACGACATCGGCTGACGTTGCGGCCGCGCTCCCCCATCCCGTCACCAGTTTACGCGTCACGCGTTCACCCGACATACACCGCCACCGCGAAGATGAGCACCCACAACAGGCCGAAAATCTGCAGCGGGCGGTCGTTGTAGAAAACCTCTTCGGGCGCGCCACCGTCGCCGTTGGCGAGCACCAGCAGGTAGCGCAGCATCGCCATCATCATGGGCACGATGGACACCAGATAGAGCGGATGGTTGCTGCCCGCGGCCTTGTCCTTTTCCGAACGCCCACTGCACGTACGAAAGCATGGTGCCCGACAACGCAGCGCCGAGCACCACCCGCAGGAACGCCGGGTCATACGGCACCGCTCGGCCGATGGGCTCGCCGTCGTCTCGCGAGCGGGTGGCTTCGGCGTAACGCTTTCCGGTCACCACAAACAGAGATCCGAACGATGTGCAGATGAGGAACCAGTTCGACAGCGGCACCCCGGTGGCCACCGCGCCCGCAACGGCTCGCAACACAAACCCCAACGCGACCGCGACGAGATCGACAACCGCGACATGCTTCCACCAGAGGCTGTAGGTGACGGTGAGCACCACGTAGCCCGCCACGACCCCGACGAAGTTCCAGCTGTTCACCCGGTAGGCGAAGATAAGGCTGCCCACCAACAGCACCAGCCCAACACCCGTCGCCGTTTGCACCGAAACCTCTCCGGCCGCAATCGGTCGTAACCGTTTCTTCGGATGACGGCGATCGGACTCTCGATCAGCAACGTCGTTCAGCAGGTAGGTGCCGCTGGCAGCGGCGGTGATCGCAACGAAGGCAGCCAGCGTGCGCCACAACGTATGCGCTTCGGTGAGCACACCGGCCGCACCGGGCGCGGCGAAAACGAGCGCGTTCTTCAGCCATTGGTGCGGGCGACAGGCCCGAAGCAGCGGCGGCATCAGACCGGAGACCCTGGGCTGACGCTGAGCCGTTGACGGCGACGGATGAGCTGTGCGTGATCGGCCCAGGCCAACATTTCGCGGTCTCCCGCCGAATCGCCGTAGGCCCACACCTCGCCCGGGCGCGCACCGAGGGCCTCCAGGCGGGCGACCTTTTCGGGGCCACGACAGTTCATGCCCACGAAGCGGCCGGTGAGTTCACCCGTCGCGTCGTGCTCCAGTTCTGTACACAACACGTGGTCGACTCCGAGCAGACGCCCGAGCGGGTGAAGATATGGTCCGAGCGATGCCGATACCAGCGCTGTGGTGTGACCCTCGGCCTGATGCCAACGCAAGCGCGCCAGGGTGTCGGGCCGCAGCCAGCGAGCGAACGTGTCGTTCGCGTGGACCTGGCCCTGCGCCGCCACGACGCCGACCATCCTGCCGCTAAAAAGGCTGCGCACCAAGGACGCCTTGGCCACATCGCGGTCAACGCGGCCGATTGCGACACCGATCAACTGCGGCGCATGACGCAGCAGAGTCACGGCGACCGTGGGGGTGCTGGCGACCAGACGCATGAAGGGCAGCACGCAGTCGCGGCGCGTCAGGGTGTGATCGACATCAAACGCGGCGAGTGGCGCCAAGGACGGTACGGGCATGAGCGGTCACAGAGCCTAGCTTTGCCCCTATGCGCATCGGTGATCCCCCCTCCACCAACCCGGACGACTTCGCGTTCACGCATCGGGTCCGCGTGCGGTTCTCCGAAACCGACGCCATGGGTGTGGTGCACCACAGCCGCTACCTGCCCTATCTCGAAGAGGCCCGCGTCGCATACCTGCGAGCCAGTGGACACCCCTATCACGAGACGCGAGACGGAGGCACCGACTTCGCCATCATCGAGCAGTGGGTCGGCTACATCCAACCCCTTCGGTTCGATGAAGAGGTCGACGTCCACCTCCGCCTGGCCCACCTGACGAGAGCCACCTTCCAGATGCATTACGTGCTCACGGTTGCGAGCGAGGTTCGGGCCAGCGCCATCACCGCCCACAGTGCCGTCAACAACAACGGCCGCCCCGTGCGCGTGCCGTCGTGGTTAAGCGAGTTCGTGCAGGCCGGTTAGCAGTTACCAGCTGGTGCCTTGGGGGCGGCCTTCGTCGTAACCGGCGGCGGACTGGATGCCGACCACGACGCGGTCGTGGAACTCGGGGATGCTGGCGGAACCGGCGTAGGTGAACGAGCTGCGGACGCCGGCGACGATTTCGTCGATGATGTCTTCGACGCCCGGGCGTTCGTGGCTGAGGTACATGCGGCTGGATGAGATGCCTTCTTCGAACAGTTCCTTGCGGGCCCGGTCGAAGGCGCTTTCCTGCTTGGTGCGGTTCTTGACGGCGCGGCTGGACGCCATGCCGAAGTTCTCCTTGTAGAGACGGCCATCGGTGTCACGCAGCGTGTCGGCGGCCGATTCGAACGTGCCCGCCAGCCACGACCCGAACATGACGTTGCTTGCACCCGCGGCCAGTGCCAGCGCCACGTCACGCGGGTGGCGCACGCCGCCATCGGCCCACACGTGGCCTCCGAGCCGAGCGGCTTCTTTAGCGCACTCGTGAACGGCGGAGAACTGCGGACGACCGACGCCGGTCATCATGCGGGTGGTGCACATGGCACCGGGACCCACGCCGACCTTCACGATGTTGGCTCCGGCTTCGATCAACGCCGCGGTGCCGGCGGCGGTCACCACGTTGCCGGCCACGATCGGCACACTCGGTGCGGCGGCCCGAGCGAGGCGGACGGCTTCGATGGCTTTGGTCTGGTGGCCGTGGGCGGTGTCGACCACGAGCACATCGGCGCCGGCATTCACCAGATACGACGCCCGACCGGCCGGGTCACCGTTGATACCGATAGCGACAGCCACCATGAGCTTGCCGTTCGTATCGAGCGCAGGCCGATAGATGGTGGAACGCATGGCACCCTTGCGAGTGGCGACACCGACCAGCTTGCCGTCGGCGGAAACGACCGGAGCGACCCTATAGCGCGGTCCGTTGAGCTCGTTGAAGATCTTCTCAAGGTCCATTCCGAGCGGGATCGTGAGCAAGTCCTGCTGGGCGATGGCGCCGAGCTGGGTGAACCGGTCGTTGCCGACGGCGTCCGACTCGGTGAACACACCGATCGGTTCCTGGTCGTCGTTCACGACGATGATGGCGCCGTGGGCCCGCTTGTGGATCAGGTTGAGCGCATCACCAATCGTGTGGGTGGGTGAGAGCGTGATCGGCGTCTCATAGACAATGTCCCGGCTCTTCACGTAGGAGATCACGTCGGCCAGCACCGTCATGGGTATGTCCTGCGGCAACACCGCGATACCGCCTCGACGAGCCACCGTTTCGGCCATGCGCTTCCCGGCCACCGCGGTCATATTGGACACCACGAGGGGAAGCGTGGTGCCGATCCCATCAGGGGTGGTGAGATCAACACTGTTGCGACTGGCCACCGACGACAACGACGGCACCATGAACACGTCGTTATAGGTCAGGTCGTACGGCGGGGTTTGATCGTTGAGAAAACGCATCGAGGACAGCTCCAGAGAGTCGGGCGAAGAACCAGCGCTACAGCCTATGGGCCGTACGGTCAGATCGTGCTTCTCGGGCGGTGTCACTACTGTTGTGACCATGAGCGACGTTCCCGTAGTGATGGTGCACGGCTGGGGGGGCAACTTCCGGGAAACCTGGCAGGAACCGGGCTGGGAAGCGCTCCTGAACGACATCGGCCGCACGGTGGTCGGCGTGGACCTGCTCGGTCACGGCACCGCGCCCAAACCGCATGACCCAGCCCAGTACGCCGACATGTCGAGCCGCGTTACCGAAGCCGTGCCGAACGGCGCTTTCGATGCCGTTGGGTTCTCCCTAGGAGCGGTCACGTTGCTTCGGATGGCCTGCACCGAACCAAGCCGCTTCCGTCGCCTGGTGCTCATGGGCATCGGTGAGAGCATCTTCCGCAACGATCCTGACGCCACCAATCGCATCATCGCCGCGGTCGAAGGTACCGGTCCGGCCGATGATGTCGGAAGCCAGGTCTTCGCCCACTACGCCCATCGGGAGGGCAACGATCCTGTTGCCTTAGCCGCAGTTTTCAAGCGCCCACGCGGTCACCAACTCACGCCGGAGGATCTCGCCACCATCACCTGCCCGGTGCTCGTGATCCTGGGCGATCGTGACTTCTCCGGTCCGGGTGAGGCGCTCGTGGCAGCGTTGCCGAACGCGAAACTGGTCACGCTGCGCAACACCGATCACTTCGCCACAACCGAGAACTTCAAGGCCATCGACGCGGTGCTCGAGTTCCTCACCGACGACCAACCATGACTGACGTTGACGCCGCTGTCGCGGCGCTGCGAGCCGGAAAGCTGGTGGCCTTCCCAACGGAAACGGTCTACGGACTCGGCGCAGACGCCAGCAACGACGAGGCCATCGCTCGCGTCTTCGCGGTAAAGGGACGCCCGACCGATCACCCCCTGATAGTTCACCTTGCAACTATCGAACAGCTGGCCCAGTGGAGCGACCCACTGCCGACATCCGCTCTCAAACTTGCTGAGGCGTTCTCCCCAGGTCCCATCACCTTCCTCGTGCCGAAGGCTGCCCATGTCTCGCTCGCCGTTACGGGTGGTCGACAGACGGTCGGGCTTCGCATCCCGGCCCACCCGCTGACCCACGCGATGCTGGTCGACTTCGCAGGCGGTGTGGCCGGACCGTCCGCCAACCGATTCGGGCGAGTCAGCCCAACGACGGCAGCCGATGTGCTGATCGATCTCGGTAACGATGTGGATGTCATTCTCGACGGGGGCCCCTGTGAGGTTGGCATTGAATCCACCATCGTCGACTGCACCACCTCACCGGTCACCGTGCTGCGCCGCGGCGCCATAACCATGGAGATGATCGAAGTCGTGCTCGATGAAGTACCGAGCGACCCCACCGGCCCGTCACGGGCGCCGGGCATGATGGCTTCGCACTACGCGCCAACCTGCGCGGTGAGACTGGTGGGAGAGTGGAACGAGGCCGAAGCCCTGCGGGTAGCCCTCCCCGGCCGCAGCGCCATCCTCGATCCGGGTCCGGACCTGGCCGCCTATGCCCACGGCCTCTACGGCTGGTTGCGGGACGCCGATCGACGCGACCTTGACACACTCATCGTTGTCCGGCCACCGAACCGGGGCCTGGGCGCCGCCATCAACGAGCGCCTCGCGAAGGCCGCTGCACCCCGCAGCTAAGCGCCTTCGGCGTCTCGGCGGGCGTCATAACGCCGACGAATGTCCGCCGCCATCTCGCGACTGGCGGACGAGGACGGCTGGACCTCTTCTCCACCGCCGAGATTCCAGCGAGTAGCGATGGCCGTCGGGTCCTCCTGGTTGAGCACGGCCGCAGCCTGTACGCACGCACCAGCAGCAACATGTTCCGACGCAGACGGTACGTGCACGGCGCGACCGGTGAGATCGGCCAGCACATGGCGGAAGGCCGCCGACCGCGCTCCCCCACCCACGAGCACCAAACGACCGGCGGCGACCGGTGCGAAGCGGCCAAGGGCGTCGAGTCCGTCGAGCAGCCCACAGATCACACCCTCGACAGATGCCCGAGCCAACTGCTCGCGGGTGACATCGGATCGAAGACCGGCGAGTACGCCGGTGGCGTTCGGGCGATTCGGCGTGCGCTCACCGTCGAGGTACGGCAGCAGCGTAAGTCCGCCGGACCCGGCCTCTGATGCCAGAGCGAGTTCGTTGAACGCGGTCGAGGTCGACGCCAAGCAAGCGACGCACGGCCTCGGTGACCTTGGTGGCGTTCAACGTGCACACCAGCGGGAGGAAGCGCCCGGTAGCGTCGGCGAACCCGGCGACTGCACCGCTGGGGTCAGCAGTCGGCGTTTCCGACACGGAGTACACCGTGCCGGACGTGCCGAGTGAAAGGGCGACGTCACCAGGACGCAAACCCGCACCGAGCGCAGCGGCCATGTTGTCCCCCGTGCCGGACGCCACCTGCGCGCCGTGCCAGGTTCCGGCTACCTCGAGCGGGCCGAGCACGGTTGGCAGCACATCGCCCCAGTCCTTCGAACCGTCTACCAGCGCGAGCAGATCAGCGCGGTACGACGCCTCGGCGGCCGACCAGTAGCCGGTACCCGAGGCGTCGCCCCGGTCGGTGGTGAATCGGCCGGTCAGACGGTGGGTGAGCCAGTCGTGGGGCAGCAACACCTGGGCGACCCGGCGCCACACGTCGGGTTCGTTTCGGCACAACCACGCCAACTTCGTGACCGTAAACGCCGCAACCGGCACGCTGCCACACGCCGCCGCCCAACCTGACGCACCCCCCGGCATGGCTGCCACGAGCGAGTCGGCGTCGCCGGCGGATTCGGTGTCGTTCCACAGCTTGGCGGGGCGCAACACTTCGCCCTCACCGTCCAGCACGACCATGCCGTGCTGCTGTCCGGCCACGCTGATGGCGGCTACTTCGGGCGACCCGGCTTGCGCCCATGCGGCCTCAAAAGCCGCCCACCAGGAGGCGGGGTCCTGCTCGGAACGGGGCGGCGTGGTGGTGGGATGCGGCGCGGACCCCGATGCGACGAGCACGCCGGTATCGGTCTGTCGTATCTCCACCTTGGTGGACCCCGTGGACGAATCGACTCCAGCGACAAGAGGCATACCGGGATCGTAGGTGAAGGTAACGTGGCGACCATGACCTCACCGCTCGAAGACGCCCGCAAGGAAATGGACGAGGAGTTCGCACAGTTCCGCAACAAGGGTCTCGGCCGCATCCACGAAGCAGTCGACCGCGTGGTCGCCGCCGGACCCACCGATGATGTCTACGGCTTGCTCAAACACCTGGAGGAAGTGGTGGAAGACGTGCGAACCGGCGGCATGGTCGGCTCCGGAGCCAAGGGCCACCGTGAAGCCCGAGAGGACTGGCTCAAGGCCGGCGGGCACTAGGTATCGTTGTAGTTCAGAAGGCGCAACGCTAGGGTGTGTTCCAGGCGGAGGCCACCCTTGTGACACGCGTATGCGGTCACACTCGTCGGAGGTCCCCCGATTTGTCCACAGCCAAAGTAAAACCGAAGCAGATCGCTCTCTACCTTCTGATCGCGTTTGTTGTGGTGTCGGTCTGGAAAGACCCCGCCACCAGCGCAGCGTATGCGGCGGAGTTTCTAAGCTCCGTCGGGCACTTCCTTCGATCGCTCTACACCAAGCTCGCTCAGTTCATTGAGGGTATCGGGAAGTAGTCACTGTGTTTGGCGCCACGCTGCCAGATCTTGGGTTCTACTGGATTGCCGTCGCGGTGATCTTCTTGGGCGCGCTGCTGGTGCTGTTGGTCAACATCCTGTTGCGAGACGAGGAGCAGGGACCCATAGGGTTCGCCAAGGAATTGCTGGCCTCCCCCTCCCGCGTGGTGCGCGAGAACCTGGGCGAAGGCGAGAAGGTGATCCTTTGGAGCCGACCGGCCATCGCCGCGTATCTCGTCAAGGAAACGCGCCTCACTTTACAAACCTTCGTGGTGATGGTGATCTGGTTCTTCGCCATCTTCGTGCGGGGTTTCGCTTCGACCACCGCGATCGTCGCGTTTCTCATCTTCGACGGTCACGTGCTGTACCTCGCCTACCGACGGCTGGAAGATCTCTACACGCTGTACGTCTTCACCAACCAGCGGGTGATGAGACTGTCGGGCATCTTCAACCGCGACCAGGCATCCATCGACTGGCTCCGCGTGGTGGACTTCGGATGGAAACAGCCGTTTCTTGGTCGCCTGTTCGGCTATGCCACTCTGCGCGTCGACTCAGCCAGTGAAAAGGCCTCGCTCGCCGAGCTGCGCGACATTCCCGGCCGTTTCAAGGTCAACAAGATTATCGTTGAGGAACTAGCGAAGCACTCGGTGGAATAGCCGCCTCGACGTCGACAGCTTCACGAGTCTTCAACACCAACCGCGTGAGCGTGATGACCACGATGGTAGCGCCCGCGACGTGTGCTGCCACCAGGCCAACCGGCAGCTTGGCGAAGTACTGGGCGTACCCAATGCCACCCTGGACGAACAGCGCGAAGAGAACTGCTGTGAGCCGGTCTTCGAGCACCGCCCACACCGGTGTGCCGCGGATCTTCCAGTAGAGGAACAGCAACAGCCCGATCAGCGCCATGACCAGGATGCTGTGCACCCGAGCGACCGAATCGAGGTGGAAGCCGAACCGCTTCACCGGTTTCACTTTGCCGAGCTTGTCGGTAATCGAACCACTGTGGGGACCAGTGCCGGTCACGACCGTGCCGCTCACGACGACAATGATTCCGAGCACAGCGCATGCTCGAACGATGCGGCGAACCGATTCGGGAACGGTGGGGCGATAGGAGCGTGCCGTTTCCTCCCCGGCACGTTGGTGCAGCACGAGCGACGCCACGAGCACAACAGCCGACAACAGGAAGTGAGCCATCAACGCAATCGGGTGCAGATGGCTGAGCACCAGAATCCCGCCCACGACGCCCTGCAGCAGGAACCCGACGACCAACGACAGCGATAAGCGGGTCAAATCTCTTCGGCGCGGGTTACGGAGCAGCGAACCCGCCAGCGCGCCCATGATGGCGACGGCCATCAACCCGGTAAAAAGTCGGTTGATCTGCTCGATCGCCTGATGGCTGTTGGCCGCGCCGACGAGCGTGCCCCTCTCGCACTGCGGCCAACGGCTGCAGCCGAGCCCCGATCCGGTCAGTCTCACCGCCGCACCGGTAAGGATGATGATGGATAGGAAGACCAGCGCCGCCAACGTCCAACGTCGATACACCTGCGGAGAAATTCGGCGAACAGCCACCCGATCAGCCTACAAAACCCAGCTGGCACTCTTGGAG
Organism: uncultured Acidimicrobiales bacterium; assembly: GCA_963791625.1. Taxonomy (GTDB): domain Bacteria; phylum Actinomycetota; class Acidimicrobiia; order Acidimicrobiales; family Ilumatobacteraceae; genus JANMCE01. The sequence continues at coordinate 928,033 of CAWBTA010000006.1, read as the reverse complement.
TCGAAGGCCACCGCTCGCCGAATTGCCGAGCACGCTGAGCGAAAAGGAGCGGTAGCGACCCAGCGAAGCCATCAAGGGGCGAGAACGAGCGCCAGGGAGCGTAGCGACCCAGCGAGGCAACAGCAGAGCTTAGACGGCGCCCTGAAGACGGGCGGCGGCAAGCGTGTTTTCGAACAGGCAGGCAATGGTCAGCGGGCCGGTGCCACCGGGCATGGGTGTGACCCATCCGGCGACCTCGGAGACCGGACCAAAGTCGACATCGCCCACGATGCCAGCCTCTGAGCGACTGATACCCACGTCGATCACGGCCGCTCCGGGCTTCACCATGTCGGCGGTGATGATTCGGGCCTGGCCAACTGCAGCGACAACGATGTCAGCCTCCCGGACGACGGAGGCCAGGTCGGCGGTACGGGAGTGGGCGACAGTGACCGTTGCGTCGATGCCCTTTGCGGCCAGCAGCAGCACGGCCGGCAGGCCGACAAGAGTGGATCGGCCAAGCACGACAGCTCGCTTGCCGACGGTAGGCACGTTGTAGTGCTCAAGCAGGCGCATGACACCAAGTGGTGTGCATGGCACCAGACCCGGCAGGCTTCGAACCAGTCGGCCGAGACTCACCGGGGTGAGACCATCGACATCCTTGTCAGCCGGAATGAGCGCCAGCACCGGCTCAGGGTCGAGGCCTTTCGGCAGCGGCATCTGCACGAGGATGCCGTGCACGCTCGGGTCAGCCGCGAGCGCGGCAACGGTCTCTTCGACCTGAGCCTGGGTGGCCGTGGACGGAAGGTCGGTGTGGCGGGACTTGAATCCGATCTGGCCGGCGGCTTTGTTCTTTGAAGCGATGTAGTACTTGCTTGGGCCGTCGTCACCGACCAGCACGGTGGCGAGACATACGGGCGGGCTGCCAAGGCGCACCAATTCCGCGGCCAGTTTCTCTCGCAGCTGCGAGGAAAGGGCGGATCCGTCCATGATTGTTGCGCTCATCGGGTTGCCTCCATAGTCGCCGCATCCTACAGAATGTCCCCACATTCCCCCGATACGCGTTTCGGACCCGAGCGTTGACTACCGTTACACCGTGAAGCGTCCGACTGTAGAAGAACGACGGGGAGAAATCCTCGACGCCACCGCACAGGTTGTGGTGGAACGAGGGTTCGCCGGCACGCGCGTTGCCGACGTTGCCCGTCGCCTCGGTATCTCCACCGGACTCATCCACTATCACTTCGAATCGAAGGACCAGCTCTTCGCTGACACCTTCGAGCGCGCCGCCAACGCCGATCTCGATCGGCTCGCAGCCGAAGTGGCCGAGGTCGATTCGGCCATCGCCAAACTGGACGTCATCTTCCGTCTGTACTCTCCCGAGAGTGCCGAGCCGGGCTGGATGGTTTGGATTGACGGCTGGGGTGAGGCATTGCGCACCCCGGCGCTGAAGAAGCTCAGCCAGGATCTCGATCTGCGGTGGAAAGAGCTGCTGCAGGACATCATCCAGAACGGCATCAAGAACCAAGAGTTCACCTGCCCCGATGTACACGGCACCGCGTGGCGACTTGCGGCGCTCCTCGACGGCCTGGCGGTGCAGGTCACCGTGCACGAGGGTGTGATTTCAAACGATGAGGTGCTGCGATTCGTGCGTATTGCGGCCAGCGCCGAGCTATCGATACCAGTGGCATCCTTCGAGGTCGCTACGTGAGTGACGGCGCCGCCGACACCTCGCTGGATGAGGTCACAGGTAACGCTGGTGCAGCCAAGGTGGCTTCTCCGAGCGTCGACGTTTTCGATCGCCGGTCGGAACTGCTCGTCATGGCCGCAATGGCCGTTTTCGTCATAGTTTTCGGCCGCCTGGTCGTGCTCCGCCATAACCAGTTCCGCACCATCGATTTCGACCTCGGCATCCATGATCAGTCGATCTGGCTGTTGAGCCGACTCAAGTCGTTCTGCACGGTGCGCGGGCTGCCGGTGTTCGGGCATCACGCCACCTTCGGCTACATCATCCTGATCCCATTCGCGTGGCTCGGCGCAGGGGCCAATGTGTGGAACGTGTTGCAGGTGATCGCCCTCGCGGCCGGCGCCTATCCACTGTTTCACCTGGCTCGGATGCGACTCCGCAACGAGTGGCTTGCCGTGGTGCCAGCCATCGTCTGGTTACTGCAACCGCCGCTGCAAGCCTTCGCCTGGGAGACGTTTCATCCTGAAGTCATCGCACTACCGTTCCTACTGTGGGCCTACCTGGAAGGCGAGCGAAAAAACTGGCGAGCCTTCGCCGGACTGCTCATCTTGACCATGTGCTGGAAGGAGGATCTCGCGCTCGCCGTCGTAGGTCTCGGTTTGTACTACCTGGTCCGCAACCGCCTTCGCATCGGTGCCTATCTTGTCGCCGGTGGTCTTGCCTGGTTCGTGATCTTCGGCGCGATTCTGGTGCCGCACGAAGCTGGTGGAAAGACCGTGTACGGCGGGCTGTACGGGGACCTTGGTGAGACCTCCGCTCAGATCGCCAAGACGGGCATCTTGCACCCTGACCGCATCGTGCGTCGGCTCGCCGACAACAATGCGGGCTCGTACGTGCGCGACCTGATCGCGCCCACCGGTTTCACACCATTGGCTGCTCCGGGCGCATTGCTTATCGGCCTTCCGCAGGCTGCCGTCAACTTGCTGACGCTGGCCGACTTCACCCACGACCTTCGCTACCACTACTCGGCCATACCGCTGGCGTCCACGGGCATAGCCATGGTGGAGGGCCTTGCCGTCATCTACCGGCGACGTAAGGCGTGGGGCCGAGCGGCCACCGGCGTTGCCGGAGCCTCGGCACTCACGGCAACGGTTGTGTGGGGACTCAGCCCGTTGGGTCTGCGTTACGACACCGGCTACTGGCCACTACGACCCACCGTCGATCGCGAAGTGCGCGAACAATCGCTCCGCCTCATCGGACCACGTGACGCAGTGTCGGCCGACTACTTCATGGTGCCGCACCTCACCCATCGAGACATCGTTTACACGTTCCCGAATCCATGGACCAACAGAAACTACGGCATCTCTCCCGAAAGCCACGGTGACACGGCTGCGGTTCGCTGGCTCGCCGTCGACCGTGATCTCATGGGCCCCGACGAGATAACGCTCTTCAACCAGATCATCGCGAGCGGCGAGTTTGTCATTCGTCTCGAGAACGGCAGTTTCGTGCTGGCCGAACGGGCCGAACCCGGCGGCTGAACCACCTGGCGACGTTTCCGGCCCTCGACCCCCTAGTCTGGTTCCATGAGCGACATCGAGACGCACGACGACGACGTGGAAAACGTGTCCGAACGCGTCGCCATGATGCGCCGGGCCCGACAAAAGGGCGGCGCCGGCGGGGCGATGATGATGGGGGCCATGATGGCTATGCAGGGCCTGATCGAGGCTCCTCGCAAAGAGCCCATCGCCGTCGTGGTGGATGCTGCCACCGAGCCAATCAACCCCGATGCCGATGGCATCGCGCTCAGCCTGGATGATCGCAGCCTCTTCGCTCCTCCGCTTCCGCCGCTCAAACCGCCTACTATGCGCAAGCGCAAGTGGGGCGCGAACCGCCGGTAGCATCTGGTCGACCGTCCCCAAGCTACCTTCACCATGACGACTGCCACCCCATCTCGCCGCAGTCGCAAACGGGTGATCAAACTGACGTTGGCCGCCATCGTCCTGGTGCTTATCGTCACCGTCGTCATTCCGAAGTTCGCCAACTACCGAGACATCGGACAGCAGCTCGGCTCGGTGTCCACCAAGTGGCTCCTCGTCATCGTGCTGGCCGAGGTCGTGAACCTCGGTGCCTTCGCCCCAAACTGGGTGGTGGCCCTTCCCGGGCTGAGTTACTTCGCATCGTTGCGCCTCACCATGTCGGGGGCTGCTATCTCGAATCTCGCCCCGATGGGCGGCCCGGTCGGCATGACCATGCAGTACAGCATGATGCGCGACTGGGGTTTTGAACGACGGGCCGCCAGCCGCGCCATGATCGTGACCGGTATCTGGAACCAGTTCTACAACCTCGGCATGCCGATTGTGGCGCTGGTGCTCCTGACGGCCCGAGGCGGAAAAAACGCTGCGCTCATGGTGGCCGCCGAAATCGGCCTGCCAATCCTGTTGATCGCGACGGTTACGTTCGTTTTGGTGCTTCGATCCGACCGCGCCGCGGTCATGCTCGGCAATCGTGCCGATCGCATTGGCACCACTCTGCGTCGCCTCTTCCACAAGCCGCCGCTGGTCGGCTCGGCCGATGCCATCGGCCGCTTCCGACTTGACTCACTCGATCTGCTGCGCCGCCGGTGGGCGGCGCTCACCCTGACGACCACCATTGGCTTTCTCACCTCGTTCGCCGCGTTGATGTGCTGCATCCGCGCCGTCGGAATCCCAGGCACGCAAATCACGTTCACCGAGGGATTTGCGGCGTGGTCGTGCACGTTGTTGCTTTCCGCCATTCCGATCACACCGGGCGGATTGGGTGTCACCGACATCGGGCTGTCGGGCGCGCTCATTGCGTTCGGTGCCAATCAACCGTCGGCCGTCGGCGCCGTACTGTTGTGCCGAGCAGTGACCTGGCTGCCGCCCATCTTCTTCGGATCATTGGCAACGGCATGGTGGCGTCGTCAGAAAGCTCACGGCCCATGAAACGACTTCTGCTCAGCGTGGCGATCGTCGCAGCAACACTCGCGACCGCAACACCCGCGACGGTTGGCGCCGCGGTCGAGCGCCCGAAGGTCGATCATGTTGTCGTGGTGGTTCTGGAGAACACCACGGCGGAGGAAATCCTCGACAAGAAAAGGGCCGAGGCTCCCTTCCTCAACAGTTTGGTCGCCCGGGGCGCGCAGCTCGACGCGATGTTCGGCATCGATCACGCCAGCCTGCCGAACTATCTGGCCATGATTAGCGGGCATGCCAGCACCGCCGAAACCAGAGCCGACTGCTTTGTCTACTCCTGCGTGTACGAACCAGGCCAGGACGAGACTGTTGTCGATCAGATGGAGGCCAAGAACCTCACCTGGAAGGGCTACATCGACGGGATGGATTCGCCCTGTCTGCACAGTGAGGAAGGCCATGTCGAGAAGTACCGCAAGGGGTACGCCACCCGACACAACCCGTTCCTCTACTTCGCCGGCATCGTGCGCAATGAGGCTCGTTGCGCGGCCCACGACGTTCCGATCGGTCAGTTGGCCGCGGACGCCACGGCCGGGACACTGCCGAACCTGTCTTTCATCGTGCCCGACACCTGCCACGATGCTCACGACTGCTCATTGTCCGTCGCTGACAGCTGGGTCAAGGACAACGTCGGCCCCCTGCTCAAGCGGCCCGAGATCCTCGGTCATGGCCTCGTCGTCTTCACCTTTGATGAGGCCGAAGGAGGCGACCAGCGGGGCTGCTGCGAGAACTCACGAGGCGGGCGTATAGCTACCTGGCTGGTTGGCACCGGCATCACTCCGGGTGTCCACACGACCGTTCCCTATAACCACTACTCGCTGTTACGCACCATCGAGGACACCTTCGGCCTCCCCTGCCTGCGACACGCGTGTGATGCCCTCACCACCGCCTACGGCCCGGAGATCTACGGCGGCGAAGCGGCCGACGTGATTGCGTCAGAACCACTTCCGGCCAAGCGAGCCGTGTGGAAGAACATCCTGATAGCGGTGGCGGCCATCTTCGTGCTGGTGCGGGTCTGGTTCATGGTGCGCATCATGCGCCAACGCCGCGCTCGAAAGGCTCGGTGAAGGTCGGCGAACTCAGCGCCGGCACGAGGTCGGATAGGAGCAGCACGCCGCTGGCGGTCTCATCGCGGTACAGGGCGCAGCCCGTTCCCGAACGCTTCGCTCGGTACATCGCCACGTCCGAAAAACGCAGGAGATCAGAGGCCGACTGACCATCAGTCGGGAAGCACGCGACACCGATGCTGACGTCGGACACGATCGTGACACCCTCAGCTTCATAGGGTTCGGCGACCGTGGCGCGAATCCTTTGGGCGATCTCCAGGGCGCCTTGCTGATCACACCCTTCAAGCCATACCGCAAACTCGTCTCCGCCCAAGCGCGCCACGGTGTCGCTTGGCCGGATCGCTCGTTGAAGGCGTTTCGCCACCTCGATGAGGAGAAGGTCCCCGTGATGATGGCCAAGACCGTCGTTGATATCTTTGAACGAGTCGAGGTCCAGCATGAGAACCGCGTGCGGGCCCGACAGGTCGGAGGTGTGATCGGTCGCTGCGCTCACCGTGTCTCGAAAGAATGTCCGATTCGGAAGATCGGTGAGTGCATCATGAGAGGCGCGGTGCGCCAGTTCGAGTTCGATATTCCGGCGAGCAGATACGTCGACCATCACCAAACGCAGGCGCGTCTTTTCTCCCTTGTAGGACAACGTGGCTCGCATTTCCAGGAAACGCACTTCGGAACCAAGAGAGACGCGCAGGTCAACCGCGGTTGGCACTCCCACCGCTATTGCGTCGAGGATCTGGCCTTCGACCCGCCCGCGATCTTCTTCGTGAACGACCTTGAGCAGATCGCAGGATTCCGTCGGACTCATGCCGAGCAGATCCTCGGCATGTTGGTTGCGGTACAGCACCACGCCAGTGCGGGCATCGACTTCGATCACGGCCGCATGAATCCCATCAAGCAGGTCTTCGAATCGAGCGGTGTTCGCCAGCTGTTTCGAGTCGACATAATCAACAACCCGACTGATCGCTAACGAGCAAACAAACAGTGGCACCGCAAACGCGACGAACACCATGTCGTGGCGAAGCAGTCCGTTGAGCAAGACGATGGTGCACGCGACCGCAGAGAAGTTCTGAACCCTGCGACGACCGGATGCAAGCGTGCCGACTCCCGAGTTCGCCAAAATCGATATCACCGAACCGACCAAGACCTGCGGTGCGATGCACGAGGTAGCGGCCGCGAGCACGAGGTCAAAGCAAAGCCACGGATGAGCCTCACCTCGATGTCGATGCCATCGCGCCACAACAATGTTGAAGGGAATAACGACGGCCACGACACCGACCGCCGCCCACGTGGCATGGACCACAAGACTGGCCGTAGCCAGGCTGACGAGAAGGACGGATCGGACGAGATAGGTGCGGGCAAAGAGCCGCCCGTTGTGCCAGTGCTTCCATGGGTCGTGTTGTGTTGGCGTCGGCTCATGCGCGACGGCATTCGATCCCATAGCGCTGTTATCGACCAAACCGAGTGCAAACTGTAGACAAATTCCAAAATTTGGGTGAATCCCCCGCTAATCCTCAGGTTTCCAGCGGCGGTCGGCTTTGCGGCCGGAGGATTGGCGCTTGTCCTCAAGGCGGCGCTCTTTGGCGCCTTTCGACGGGCGGGTCGCACGGCGGGCTCGCACCGGCTTGGCCGCCACATCGAGTTGCGTCGCGAGTCGGTCGAGGGCTTCCGCCCTATTCTTCAGCTGCGATCGTGACGATGAGCAGGTGATGCGAATGTCTTCGCCCAAGGCAGCCGCGATGCGGGTAAACAACCCGTCCTCCAACCCTGCGGCGGGAAGGTCACAGCGGAGTTCCACCCGGCTCTCGGTGGTGTTGACGTGCTGGCCTCCGGGGCCGCCGGACTTGGAGAATTTCCACGACAGGCAAACCGGTGCCAGCCGTAGCCCTCCCGGCGTCACCGGATCTTGCTCGTCCACTACTCCTCCATCGTCACGAAGTCGATCAGCTCCTCGACCGCACCAACCAACTCTGGCCGAAGATCGGCGTAGGAGGCGACCCGATTTCGCAGATGCTTCCAGAACGCGCCTGGCTCTCCGACACCCAGCCGTCGGCACATCTCGATCTTCCAGTCCATCCCCTTCGGAATGGTCGGCCACGTCTCCAGCCCGATCACGCGGGGCTGCACGGCCTCCCACACGTCAATAAAGGGCGTGCCGGTCACCAGCACGTATGGGCTGGTCAGCGTGGAGACCAACCGGGCTTCCTTACTGCCGGACACCAGATGATCGACCAGGATGCCGAGCCGACGGGTGGGGCCGGGCTGGAACTCGTCGACCACGTCGCGCACATGATCGAGGCCGTCGAGTCGCTCGACCACAATACCGACGTCGCGCAGATCGTCACCCCAGACGTGCTCCACCAGTTCAGCGTCGTGGACGCCCTCCACCAGGATGCGGCTGGCCTTGGCGACCTTGGCCTTTCGATCCGCGCTGGCGATCGAGCCGGACGCCGTCATGGTCGGACCCCGCTCGGGTGACGCCTGCGTTCGCACGAGCGTAACCGGCTTGCCCTCGAGCAGAAACCCGCCGGGCTTGAAACGGAAGTGGCGATGAGCCCCGTGTCGATCCCGCAGGGTGACGGCCTCGATCGAGACCTTCACGATGTCGCCGCAGAAGCCCGAGGCCCGATCCTCGACGATGAGGCCAATCGAAGCATCGACGGCCGGGATGTTCGGCCGTCGATGGATCGGTTCGTTCAGAATGTCGCCGTCGTATGCCACCCGACGAGGTTACGCCGCAGGCCCGACCCGATCGGGGAATCAGCTTCCGACCGACACCGACTCTTCTTCTTCGACGGGTGCCGGCTCAGCCTGCGCGGTGGGTTGTGGAGCGCCGAGCGGGCGACGGGCCTCGATCAGAATCCGCTCCATCCGGGCGGCCCGTGTTCGGGCCTGACGCCGAACGATCCAGACAAGTGGCGCCAGTACGAGGGCCGCAACCAGCAGCCAAGGGGCGAGCACCACAAAGATGACCAGCAGGGCAGCGAAGAACCGGCCCATGGCCCGCATGCTCTTGCCGAACGCGTCGCCGGGCTTCACTTTCGAGATGCTCTTGCCGCTAACGGTCGTCGCGGTGGTGACCGGTTCGGGATGGATCGAGATGGTGAGTGTGGCCAGATCGACCCGACCGTCGAGCACTCGCTTCTGGCCGAGCATCGACTCCAACTCACTCTCGCGTCGTGCCAATTCGCCTTCCGCCTTGGCCAACTCTTCGACCGTCGTAGCTTTGGCGTACAGCTCCCGCATACGGTCGACACTGATGCGCTGAGACGCGATACGCCCTTCAAGATCGACATACTGGGCCGTCACGTCATCGGCCTGCTGACCGCGAGCCACGACCTTGCCGACACCGCCGATCGAGTTGAGCAGCCCGCTCAACTGGGACGGCGGGATCTTGGCCGAAATGGTCGATGTCGGGTTGTCGCCCAGCGAGGTTTGCTGGGCCGACACGTAGCCGCCAACGCCTTCGATGAACGCGGTGATCTTGACCGTGGCGTCACCGACCTCTTTCACCTGAATATCCACGGTGGACACCGTGGCAATCTTCCGTTCCACCCCCGCTGGAACCGGAGCTCCGGCCCGGTTGGGAACGACGGTGGTCGCCGCCGACTGGCTGAAGTCGCCGGACTGCTGGCTGGCGAGACCCGCCGAGGCAGGTGCCGCGGTGGTTGCCGCCGCGGCGGTGGTCGCCGCTCCTGATGCCGCGGTGGTTGCGGCCGAAGTGGTTGCCTTTGAGCTGGAGCCGCAGCCGACAAGGGCGACGAGCAGGACGGCGACGGCGGTGGTCTTGAGGGAACGTGTGTGGGTCACGCAACCTCTGACGACCGCTCTTGCCGTTTGGTTCCCGTCACATGTGTCGATTTCGTGACGACTGCAACTACATGGCAAAAACCCGAGCGGCGCTCCAAAGGGCGAAGGCCACAGCCGGGTCCCCGGTGATGTCGGCGGCCAGGTTGTCCACCTCGAGGCGACGAGCCGCCATGCGGCAGTAATCGGCCACATCGACAATCGCGGTAGTGACCCGTTCACCACCGGGGCCAATGTCGAACGTGCCACCACCGGCACCGGTCAGCACGATGCGCGTCGTGCCGGTTGGCGCTTCGGGAAAGGCCATGGCGATCACGAGGTCGAGGCTCTGCACCGAGGTGCTTGACATGGCGCGAAGGTCATTCGGTGTCGGGTCTACGATGGTGGCGCCAATCGCTCGACGGATGTCGTCGGCATGCGTCCAGAACTCGAACCCACGGGCGATGAGAAGAGCGTTCACCGGGAAGGGCCAACCGTGATACTCGACGAAGGTATTGTCACCGTCGATGACGAGTTCGGGCAGATGTTTGATCGTCGCCTGGACGCGCTTCCAGCATGCGACCGACGTCTCTTTCGGCGCAAGCACCTGGTGCGCGGCGACGATGTCCGCGCCCGTCGCGAGGTGATTGCTACCGTCGAGTGGTTCGCAGTCGGTGGGTAGCCCAAGTGCCTGCGCGGTGTACACCTCGCCGGCAAGAACGTGGGCCACTAGTTCCTGGAGCGACCAGTGGTCATACGGCGCGGCCACGAGCCGCCACTGTTCGTCGGTGAGGCTGCGGCACAGGTCGTGGAAGGCCTTGGCCTGCGTCTCATACACCTCCGACGGTGTGGACGGGACGAGTCGTTCAGCCACCGACGGGATCAGGCCCGCGGCGTCGAGAAGGCGAGCCCGTACGTGCGCTGGGGGTGCGGACGAGCCGGCCTGCGCGAGAAGAGCAGCCACTTCTGCTGCCACCGTGTGTTGAGAATTCGTCATGCCCAGTCCACCGTCATTTCGGGTTCCATCGCCGCAGCCAACCGGGCCAACCCCAGTCGTAGTCGAGACTTCGCAGTACCCTCCGGCGTGCCGGTTGCTTCGGCCACTTGTCGGAAGGTCAGACCCTGCACGTACGCCAATTCTATGGCCTTTCGCTGTTCATCAGGCAGTGACGCCATGGCCCGCCGGATACGCCCAGCCGCAACTTCCGCCAAGGCCGCCTCATCACAATTCGGCACCACCATGGGCACCATTCTGCTCGCCTTGACCTCGCGTGCTTCTCGTCGGCCGGACTGCCGTAGCGCGTCCACCGATCGACGTCGGGCAATGGTGGCGAGGAACGTCCGCAGGCTACCCCGCTGACCGTCAAAGCGATCCGGCTGGCGCCAGAGCGCTATGAACACCTCTTGGCAGACATCGGACGCGCCCTCGTCGCCAACCAATCGGCGAGCGATGCCGTGAATCAGCGGGGCGTACTGGTCGTAGATGGCCGCCAGCGCATCACTGTCACCGGCCGCCACGCGAGCGACCATGGTTCGTTCCCAGACGGCGATGTCGTCAGTCACTGCACCGGAGGCTACCAAGGGCCGAACCGACGGTTCAGCGGTCGAAAGCGATGTTGTAGACACAATTTCCCATTTCGGGGCAGGCAAGTTGATTGAGCATGGCTTCCTCTGAACGTGGGTCTGTGGTTCTTATTCGCCTCCGGTGTCGGTTCGGATCACTCTTTTCAGGAATTTCTTCCGACAGTGCGCGGTTCAACCGAGAACGCTACGGTCACCACCTGACGTGCCCGAATGGCCCCGTCTTCTGACGTGCACTTCCCCGTGCTCGAAAGGCTGCACCTCATGATCGACCGCATCGAACTGCGCGGCTTACGCCTGGTAACCATCATCGGGGTTCTGGATCACGAGCGGCAGTCGCCTCAGCCACTCGAACTGGACATCACCCTCCACACCGACCTCACCGACGCCTGTCAGAACGATGAACTGGGTGACACGGTCAATTACGGAGAGGTCTGCGAACTGGTTGAAAAGGTCGCGGCACAGCAGCATGACCTGCTGCTCGAGCGGTTCGCCGGTCGCATCGCCGAAGCCATCCTTTCGCAACCGCGAGTAGAGGAAGTGGAGATCTCGGTCCGCAAGTTGCGGCCGCCGATACCCAGTGACGTCGCCACCAGCGGCGTCACCATCCGCCGGGCGCGACTCGGCACCATCGCGTTCGACGCCGGTCATCACCGCGCCATCCTGGCCCTCGGCTCCAACCTTGGTGACCGACTCGGCTACTTGCGCCACGCGGTGCGGAACCTTGGCCATGTGGTGGCACAGTCGCAGGTCTATGAGACCGCGCCGGTCGGTGGACCCGAAAATCAAGGTGCGTATCTCAACATGGTCATCGTGGTTGATACGCCCCTCGACCCGTTCGCGCTGTTGCGTCGGTGCCAGCGGGTTGAAGCCGCCGCCGGTCGCGAGCGCAAGGTGCATTGGGGCCCCCGCACGCTCGACGTCGACATCTTGTTCCACGATGACGTTCGGCTCGACAGCCCGGGGCTCGTTATTCCGCACCCGCGCATCAACGATCGACGATTCGTACTGGGCCCGCTCTCCGAAGTAGCTCCCGACCGCGTTCCAGACGGATGGGAAGCGTCTTTGCCGCCCGACGAGATCAAGATCCTGGGACGGCTTGATGTCATCTGATCGAGCCGGGGTACGCACCTTCGCGACGGCCAGTTGGACCATCGATGAAGCGCTGCGCCACAAGGGCGACAACACCATTTCGGTGTGCATGCCGTGCCAGAACGAGGCGAGCACGGTCGGCGCCATCGTGTCCGACATTCGTACGAAGCTCATGGACAACTGCGGCCTGGTGGATGAGATCGTGGTTCTCGATGATCGCTCGTCTGATGCGACCGCGGCCGTTGCTCGTGACGCCGGAGCCGAAGTGGTGCACGTTGACGACGTGCGGGGCGGTCTCCCGCCGGGCCGGGGCAAGGGAAACGTTCTGTGGTCCACGTTGCCGGCCAGCAAGGGTGACCTCATCGTGTGGTGCGATGCTGACCTCACGAGCTTCACGGCCGATTGGATCATGAAGCTGGTTGACCCGCTGTTGAGCGACCCATCGATCGGATTGGTCAAGGCGTTCTACGAGCGCCCTACCGACATCGCCGGGCAGGGAGGCGGGCGCACCACCGAGTTGGCGGCCCGACCGCTGTTGAGTCTGCTGTACCCCGAACTGGCCCTGCTGGCCCAACCGCTCGCCGGCGAGGTGGCCGGGCGGCGAGCGGTGCTCGAAAGTCTGCCCTTCGTGCAGGGTTGGGGTGTGGAAGTGGCCGTGCTGGTCGACGTGCTCGAGAAGTACGGCGTCGGCGCCATTGCCCAGGTCGACCTTGGGGTGCGCAAGCATCGCCATCGTCCACTGGAAGATCTCTCGGTGCAGGCGGCCGAGATTGCGCTCACGTTGCTCTTGCGCAGCGGCCGCGTTCGACTTGAAGATATTGAACGAGTACTGCGTCGCCCCGACGGTACGGTCGTCGAACTCAACGTCGACAGCCGCCCGGCCATCGCCAGCCTCTAACGCTGCGGCGGTAGCATCCAGCTATGCCCGGATTTGAAGACTTGCTCGCTGGCGTTCACCTCCCGTTCCACCCGGATTTGGTGATCCCGGAATTGCACCGCGTCTCTCTTCCCCAGCCTGAGGTCTCGCCCGTTGATGACATTGCCGCCGCCGCCGAAGCGTCCGTTCGCGCCCACTTCTCGGGCACCGTTACGCCCGGTATGACGATCGCCGTCGGTGCCGGGAGTCGCGGGTTGACCGGACGGGTCGAGATGCTTGCTGGGGTCGTGGCTGGGCTTCGCGCTCTGGGGGCGGCGCCCTTCATCGTGCCGGCCATGGGTTCACACGGCGGCGCAACCGCCGATGGGCAACGCCAGGTGTTGAGTGATTACGGCATTACCGAGGCCTCCGTTGGCGCCGAGATTCGATCGACCATGGAAACAGTTGTCGTTGCAACTACTCCCGACGGCATGCCGCTCTACCTCGACCTGAACGCGGCCGGTGCCGACCGCATATTCCCCGTGAACCGCATAAAGCCCCACACGTGCTTTGTCGGGCCGATCGAGAGCGGACTGTGCAAGATGTCGGTGGTCGGTTTCGGAAAGCAGCCCGGCGCCGCGCAGATCCACTCATGCGGGCCGGAAGCGATGCGTGATCGCTTGCTGGCTGGCATTGCCGCGCTGCGTTCCACGGGGCGCATCCTTGGCGGATTGGCCACCATCGAAAGCGGTGCTGGCGAAGTCGTCCGAGTGGCCTCGTTGCACGGTGCGGACCTTGGAGCCGAGCGTGAGCTCGAATTGACCAACCTGGCCAAGACGCTGGTTGCTCCCCTGCCGTTCGCCGAGATCGATGTCCTGATTGTGGAAAAGGTCGGCAAAGACATCAGCGGCGTCGGCATGGACCCCAACGTCACGGGCCGCTACTGGATTCACGGTCTTCCCGGCGATACCCGCGTGTCGAACATCGTGGTGCTCGGGCTCACCGAAGCCAGTCACGGCAACGCGCTCGGCATTGGCCTTGCCGACTTCATCACCACCGATGTCGCCCGTCAGATCGACTGGCCCACCACCTACGTCAACTGTTTCACCGCCGGCCCCGCCGGTGTCCGCCGCGGCCGCATGCCCATGGTGATGCCCACCGAACACGACGCCATCATGGCCGCCCTCTCCATGTGCGGCCGCGGCGTACTGGAGACAAAGCGAGTTGTGCGAATCAAATCCACCCTTCACCTCACCGACATGTGGGTGAGCGACGCGCTCCTGCCCGAGGCTCTCGCCGCAGGCGGAGTTCGCTAGCGCAACGCATCAGCGCCGCTCCACACGGTACGGTGCGGCCATGACGCTTGCTACCGCTTCATTCGGACGTACCGGTCACCTGAGCAGTCGGGCCATTTTCGGTGCTGCAGCGCTGGGGTCGATGCGTCAGGAACGCGCGGATGAGATTCTTCCGGTGCTCTTGGAGTTTGGCGTCAATCACATCGATACAGCCGCCTCCTATGGCGATTCCGAACTCCGGCTGCGTCCGTGGCTGGAATCGCATCGATCGTCGTTCTTTCTCGCATCAAAGACCGGCGAACGCACCGGCACCGCTGCCCGAGCCGAGCTTGAGTTGTCACTTGAGCGAATGGGCGTCGACCAGATCGATCTCATCCAACTTCACAATCTGGTTGAGCCGGAGGAATGGGAGATCGCACACGGCCCCGGCGGCGTCGTCGAGGCGATGTCCCAAGCGCGGGCGGAAGGCCTGGTGCGGTTTATCGGCGTTACCGGCCACGGCGTGCGCATCCCGTCGATGCATCTGCGCAGCCTGGAACGCTTCCCGTACGACTCGGTGCTGTTCCCGTTCAATCACGTGATGATGGACATTCCGAGCTACGCCGCCGACGTGGCCGCCCTGCTGGAGCGATGTTCTGCCGACCGTGTTGCGGTACAGACCATCAAGGCCGTCGCCCGACGACGGTGGGACGGGGATCGCACAGGAAAGCGCAGCTGGTACGAACCGCTGGAAGATCCGGATACCATCACCCGCGCCGTCCACTACGTGCTCGGCCACGACGGCCTGTTTCTGAATACCTCCAGCGATGCGACGCTGCTGCGCACCATCTTGACCGCAGCCTCCGACGTGCAACCGGTGTCGGGCGACCAGTTAGCTGCCGATCGGTTGGCGCAAGGCATGCTGCCGCTGTTCGACGGCGCCGATCTCGAACGCATCGACTGAGCAACCCTTCAACTCAGCACCTTCTACCCCCCAACCTGCCCGATCAGCCGCCGTTTTACGGTGCCGGAGTCCGAAGTTGGAGGGTCGAGAGGTCCAAGTTGGAGGGTGACGGGCAGTCCGAGGCCCGAGCCACCAAGATTTCGGTCGGGCCGGATACCCTGTCAGGTGTGACTTCTCTCGATTGGCGGCAGCACGGCTTTGCCCGTGTCGCCGCAGCTGCACCGCCGGTGCACTTGGCTGACCCGGCCCTCAATGCCGCCGAGCTGGCGAGGTGGGCTGATCGATTGGCGGGCGAGGGCGCTAGCTTGATCGTGTTCCCCGAGTTGTCCCTGACGGGCTACAGCTGCGAGGACCTCTTCCTGAGTAGCGACCTGATGCAACGCACGGAGCGGGCCATCGCCGAGTTCGCCCGTCGGACTGCGCACCTCAATGCGGCCGTGGTCGTTGGCGCTCCGCTGCGCACCCCGGACGGGCGGCGCTACAACACGGCGCTGCTGTTGCATCACGGTCGGGTACTCGGTGCCGTGCCGAAGATGCACCTGCCGAACAACGGCGAGTTCTATGAGCGACGCTGGTTCACGCCCGGTCACGATGCCGACTGCATCGTCACCCTCGCGGGCCTCGAACCGTTCCGACTCAACCGGCATCAGATCTTCGTGCTGGGCGACATGCGTGTCGGCATCGAAATCTGCGAAGACCTTTGGGCGCCCGATCCGCCGTCCACGCAACTGGCGCTGGCCGGAGCCAACCTCATTGCGAATCCGAGCGGATCGAATGAGCTGGTGGCCAAGGCCGAGTACCGCCGCCAGCTCGTCACGCAACAATCCGCACAGCTTCATGTGGCCTACGTGTACGCCGGAGCCGGCCCGACCGAATCAACGAAGGACCTCGTTTTCGGTGGGCATTGCCTGGTAGCCGAGAATGGGGTGATTCTGACCGAAAGCGAGCGCTTCCTCCTGGATGGCTCCGAGGCCGTGGCCGACATCGACGTGGAGCGGCTGTCCAACGAGCGCAGCCGAAACATCACGTGGTCCACCTCATCCCCGACGCACCCGGTGACCGACGTTGTCGTTGCGGATGCAACAAGCTCGCTCCCCACGCTGCGGCGTTCCTTCCCCCGCAATCCGTTCGTGCCAGACGATCCGGCCACGGTGCACGCCCGAGCCCGCGAGATTCTGGCGATCCAATCGACGGGTCTCGCCCGGCGCATGCTGGCCGCCAAGGCGAGTCGGCTGGTCATCGGCGTTTCCGGCGGGCTCGATTCCACCCTGGCGCTCATCGTCGCCGTCGAAGCCGTCCAGAAGTTGGGCCGAGGACCGGAGACCATCCTCGGCATAACCATGCCCGGGCCCGGCACCACCGGGCGGACAAGAACGTCGGCCGATGACCTCATGAAGTCGCTTGACATCGAAGCCCGCACCATCTCCATCGCCCTTTCAGTCACGCAGCATCTGAGCGATATTGGTCATGCCCCTGACCTGCACGACATCACGTTTGAAAACGCGCAGGCTCGTGAGCGCACGCAGATTCTGTTCGACCTCGCCAACCAAGAAGGCGGCATCGTCGTGGGCACCGGCGACCTGTCCGAGTTGGCTCTTGGCTGGTGCACCTTCAATGCCGACCACATGTCGAACTACGGCGTGAACTCATCGGTGCCGAAGTCACTCGTGCGTCATCTGGTCGGTTGGTACGCCGATCACGTTGCGCCCCCGGCATTGAGCCGCACGCTGCATGACGTACTCGACACGCCGGTCTCTCCCGAGCTGTTGCCGCCCGACGCTGATGGCAACATCGTGCAAGAAACCGAGGATGTCCTCGGCCCGTACGAGCTGCACGACTTCTTCTTGTATCACTGGCTCCGCAACTGTTTTGCCATGACCAAGATCGCGGCGTTGGCCAAGCACGTCTTCACCGGTGTGTATGACGACGCCATCATCGATCGTTGGTTGAAGGTGTTCATCGAACGCTTCCACCGCCAACAATTCAAGCGCACCACCTTGCCGCCCGGCCCCAAGGTCGGTTCGGTCAGCGTCTCCCCCCGAGGCGACCTTCGCATGCCCGACGAGGTCGATCCCGCGTCCATCACCCGCTGACCGCAAGTCATCACCACGCGGCAGAGACGCGGGCTGGTTTGCGGAAGACGAGGCCGGCGGGTGGGTCGAATCGGGTGGGATCGAGGCGCACGTTTGGCATCCGATCGAACAACGCTCGGAGAACGGTGATGGTCTCGCGTCGGGCGAGATACATGCCGATGCACGCGTGGGGGCCGGTTGCGAAAGTGACGTGACGGTGGGCGTTGGCGCGATGCAGGTCGAAGCGGTCGGGATCGGCAAACACGGCCGGATCACGATTCGCGGCAGCCAGGGACACAACGACGAGATCGCCCTTGCGGATCTTCAGACCCGCAACCTCAACGTCTCGGGTGGCGTAACGGTCAACGCGAGTCGCTGCCGGTTCCAACCGTTGCGACTCATCAACGGCTGGCGCGAGGAGTGCGGGATCAGCTCGAACCGCATCCACCAACGCGACATCGCTGAGCAGATGAAACAGTGCGTTGGCGATGGTAGCTTCCGCGGTTTCGATGCCGCCGAACAGGAACACGGCGGTGTTCGATGCGATCTCGACATCGGTCAGTCTGTCGGACCGGACAAACGGGGCAATGCCGACAGCCTCGCCGAGTTCACAAGCGGCGGCAAGCGCCTCCGGCGGCAACGGTTGGCCGGCCGATACTGCTTCCACTCCCCCGACGATCATCCGGTACCACTGAAGTATCTGGGCAATTGCTGCGTCATCGAGCGAACGTCCCAAGACCCGTGCCATCACCCTCACGCTCCACGGCCCGGCCAGTTCGGTTCGCAACTCGGCGCCTCCGTTGGGCAGCAGTCGCTCCACCAGCGCCGCCGCCGCGGTGTCCATCCACGCGCCATGATCGGACTCGATTTGGCCAGGACGCATCCCGTCGATGAAACCAGCCCGATGCCGCGCGTGTTCGGGGCCGTCGAGTGACAGCATCGATGGTCCGACTACCAGTCCCGTTGTGAAACGCGGATCATCGACCGTGAAGGTGTCCGCGTCACGCATCACGTTTACGGCCAACGAGCGGGTGAGCGTTACCCATCCGCCAAGCGATTCCACCCAAGCAATCGGACCGTCACGGCGCAGTCGCTCCCACACCGAATGCGGATCGGCCGACAGCTCGTCGATCGAGGTCACGCCGTGAAGAAGGCCTCGGCGCCACGGCGGATGCGGTGGCAAGTCTCCTCAAAGAGCGCCTCGTCCTCCTCGAGAAGGGTCATACGGAAGCCGGGAACGGGCGAAGAGAAGCCCGACAGCGGAACGACACAAACGCCCTCGGCGCCGATGAGTTCGTAGGCAAACAACTTGTCGATGGCCAGACGCGATTTCGCCTGCAGCATGTCGAGGTGATCACGCACCGCCTGGTTGGGCGGCGTGAGCTTGTTGGTGTTCGGATAGGCCGAGGTGTTGATGGTGAACGTGAGATAAAAAACACCGTCGGGCACCACGGGGTGAATGACATCGCAGCCGTCGAAGATCTTGAGGGCCAGGTCGAGGCGACGGCGATACTTGTCGAGGCGAGCGGCGAGGAAGTCACCGAACTCGGGGTGCTGCACGATCTTCGGGAACACGATCTGCGGCAATGTGGTGGAACACACTTCGAGCATCTTCGACACCACGATGGTGTTGATGTAGCCGCGGAAGTTCTCGTCCTTGTCGGCGTTGTAGATTTCGATCCAGCCGCAACGTCCGCCCGGCCACGGGATCTCTTTGGATACGCCCTTCATGGAGATGCCCGGGACGTCGCCGATGATGTCGGCCAGGCGAACGATCTTGGAGACATCGAACACCATGTTCTGATAGATCTCGTCAAAAAGCAGGAAGCAGCCATTTTCTTTGGCAATGCGAACGACGTGCTCGAGATCGCTCCGTGAGTGGGCCACGCCCAGCGGATTGTTGGGGCTGATCACCAGGATGCCCACGATGTCCTCGTGCTCACGTACCGAGTTCTCCAGCGCGACCAGATCGATACGACCACCCTTGTCGAGCTGCAACGGGTACGTGATGTGATGGCCGCCGTGATGGATGGCTTCGGCCGTGGCGTGCGACGGGTACGTGGGGTTCGGGCCAATAACCCGTGCGGTTGTTCGCAGGGTGGAGAAGATCTTGTTGATGGCATCGCCGAGGCCATTGAAGAAGATGATGTCTTCAATGCCGCAGATACGTGCATCGCTATAGTGGTCGAGCACAAACTGGCGAGCGGCGAGGTCACCCTTGGTCGGCGAGTAGGCGTAAACACGGTCGTCGTAGGCGGCTGCGGCCACGATGTCTTTCATCCAGGACGGCAGAATTTCGCCCTTGGCGACGGGGTCCCCGATGTTCTCCCAGATCATCGGCACGCCGAGCGGCACGATCTGATTGGCGATTTCGACAATCTCGCGAATCTCGTACTTCAGGTGTTCGTCGCCCTCTTTGATCAGGTTCTGTCGCATGGGCTTCCAGGCTATGCGACCGCTTCGAAATCGCCTGGCTATTTAGAAGAAACTTGGAGGACGGCTTTGACGATGCCGTCGTAGCCGGTGCAGCGGCAGAGGTTGCCGGACAGGCCGATGCGGACTTCTTCTTCAGTCGGGTGCGGGTTGTTGGCCAGCAACGCAGTGGCCGAAATCAGCATGCCTGGCGTGCAGAAACCGCACTGCACACCGCCTGCAGTGAGGAACGCCTGCTGAAGGGGGCTGAGATCCGGGCCGGACGACAGACCTTCAACCGTCGTGAGAGAGCGGCCCACGGCCTGCATGGCGAGGTACGAGCACGAGTTCACCGGCTTGCCGTCGATCAGCATCATGCAAGCACCGCACTCGGAGTCATCGCAGCCTTCCTTGGTGCCGGTGAGGCCGATGTCGTCGCGCACGGCGCGCAGAAGGGTGGCGTGCGAATCAATGGCGACCGGGTAGGTCATGCCGTTGACGGTGAGTGATGTTTCGTTCTTCATGATCTGGTTCCTCAGCTCGCGCCGTGAAGCGCCGGGCTCGCGGGTATGGGGACGGTGCCACCGGTGGCACGAGTGACGGCGGCTTGAATGGCGCGGCGGGCGATGACGCCGACCATCGCTCGGCGATAGGTCTCCGAGCCACGAACGTCGCTGATCGGCGCGCACGCCTCGCTGACCGCTGCACCAGCGGCATCGGCGGCCGAGCGATCACCGGAGGTACCAACCAGCGCCTGCTCGGCCGCTGCGACGCGGCGGATGGTGGCCGAGACCGCAGTCATGGCAACTCGGGCGTCGGTAATCACACCGTCGACGATGGTGACCTGAGCTCCGGCACCGACGATGGCGATCTCCATCTGCCTGCGATACTCAAGGCGCACATAGCAAGAACTGGTGCCGGGGGCCAGCGCAGGAAGGTCGATGGCGACCAGAAGCTCATCAGGCTCAGCAACCGTGCGACCTGGCCCGGTCCACAACTCATCCATCGGCACCGAACGAGTACCAGTGGCCGATTGCAGGATCGCAGTGGCACCGAAACAAAGCAGCGGCGAGCCCGTGTCCATGGCAGGGGAAGCGGTCATGACGTTACCGCCGAGCGTGCCGTGCGCCCGGGTGGCGTGTGAGCCGACGATGGCTGAGGCATCGGCCAGCGCTGGGTACGTCGCCCGGATAGTTGTATCTGCAATGATCTGCTCGTGCGAAACCAGCGCGCCGATCCGCACGCCAGTGGTGGTGAGCGTAATGGCTCGTAGCTCATCGAGCTGATGAATGGCGACCAACGATTGCGGCAGTGGCTTCTTGCCTTGGCGGGCGCCGACGACAAGGTCGGTGCCGCCCGCAACCGGTCGGGCGCCGGCGGCCATGGCAGCCAGCACGGCGGCGAGCGTGGTAGGGGCGAAAAACGTAGCGGTCACTTGGCACCGCCCTGGATGGTTTCCCAGACGCGCTCGGGCGTCATGGGCAGCGAGCACACCGGCGAACCGATCACGTTGGCGATCGCATTCGCAATCGCTCCAGCCGTCGGAACGCTTGGTGGTTCGCCGATGCCTTTCGAGCCACGGGGGCCGGCATCGGGCGTGAAGCGGCCGACCCATTCGATATCGATGGGTGGAGCGTCCGAGCAGGTGACCAGCTTGTAGTCGAGCAGACCAGGGTTGCGCTGTCTGCCGTCCTTGTCGAGGATCGTGCCCTCGGACAGTGCCTGACCGATACCCATCACCACACCGCCGTACACCTGGCCGTTGGCGCCAATCGGGTTGAGCACGGCGCCCGAGTCATGGGCGGCCGCGACCTGCATGACGCGAACAACCCCGGTGTCGCGATCGACCTTCACCCGAACCGCGTGGGTGAACACCTGCGGAGCGAGGAACGACTCCATTCCGAGCCGACCAACGCAGCCTTCGGCCTGCACGGCGGGTGACTCGGGTAGCGGGCCGGAACCCTTTCCGTGGAACGTTCCGGCCGCCGCCAACTCGGCGATGGTGACCGCCTTCGACGGCGTGCCTTTCACACTGACCGAACCACCGACGAGCTCAAGATCTTCACGAGCTGCTTCGAGTGCTTCGGCGGCAGCGTCGAGCAATTGCTCGCGCACTTCGGCCGCGGCGGCCAGAACGGCGCGAACGCTGTTGAACGTCGTTTGCGAACCGCTGGAACCCATGTCCCACGGGGCGGCGTCCGTGTCCTGGTAGAGGATCGAAATGTCGTTCGGGTCCATGCCCAGTTCCTCGGCCACGAACTTCGGCATGGCCATGACCGAGCCGGTGCCGTTCTCCTGAGCACCGGTCACGATGGTGCCGGTACCGTCGTGGTTGAGCTTGAAGTACGCGCCCGACTCCACCGCGAAACACGGCCACCAGCCGCACGCGATACCGATGGCCTCATCATCAGCAAGGGCCTGGCCGTAGCCAATCATCTCGACCGCTTTGGCCAAGCTGTCCTTCATGCCTATGTAGTCGAACACCTGGCGGGTCGGGCCTTCTGCGCCCTCCTCGATGAGGGTCTTCATGCGCAGCGCAACCGGGTCCATACCGATGGTTTTCCGCAATTGCGTCCATGTGCTGCTCAAGCGCCCAGCACACCTGCGGCGCCGTTGGAGCCCGGATGGAGGACGATGGCTGGTTGTTTGAGTAGTTGAGAAACGAGTGCACGTTTACCGTGTCAAGCACGTAGGGGCCGCACGCGTGCATGGCGGCCATCTGAGCGAAGAAGCCGCCCTCACCGCAATAGGCGCCCTTGTCGAGCACGAGACGGGCGCGACGGGCCACGAGCGTGCCGTCGTTCATCACGCCGGTTTCCAGCTCGATCAGCATGCCCTCGCGTCGGTGGCCGATGGCGAAGAACTCTTCGTGCCGGGTGAACACCAACTTGACCGGGCGCTTGGCCGCACGAGCCAGGGCGGCAATGTGGCCCTCGAAATGGAAGTCACATTTCGCACCAAATCCTCCGCCCAGCAACGGCACCACCACGCGAACGTCTGACTGAGGAATCTGCAGCGTGGTAGCCACACCGGCGCGAGCCGCGTAGGGCACCTGGGTTGAGGTCCAGACGGTGACCTTGTTGCCCTGCCACTGAGCGATGACGGCCCTCGGCTCGATGGGCACACCCTGCACCGGGTCGGTGGTGTAGCGGCCGGTGACGATGTGATCGGCCTTTGCCATGGCCGCGTCGGCATCACCCTTCACGATGGTGGAGTAGCCGAGCGTGTTGCGGTTGCTCCCCAGTTCATCGGCACGACCATCGCTCTCCCAGTCCTCGTGGATCAGCGCAGAACTCGGGTCCATCGAGGCGACAAAATCGCTGATGGCAGGAAGTGGCTCGTAGTCGACCTCGATGAGCGACACCGCAAGCGTGGCGATCTCGTCGTTCATGGCCGCGACGGCGGCAATGATCTCACCTTCGAAGCGCACGATGTCTTTGGCGAACAGGTAGCGATCCTGCACCATGCCTCCGTACTTCACCTCAGGGACGTCGTCGTGCGTGATGACGGCATAGACGCCGGGCAAAGCACGGGCCTTGGACACGTCGATGCGCAGGACGCGGGCGTGGCTGTGGTCTGCATAGCGGAACTTCGCCACGGCCTGACCGGTGAAACTGAGATCGGCGGTGTACTGCCCCGACCCTGTCACCTTGCCGTGACCATCAGACCGCACGTAGTCGGCCGGTGCTACCTCATGTTGCAGGATGGACATACGACCCCTTTGTCGACAAAACCCTGGACCGCAGGTTAGACGAAGCTGCTGTTGGCAGGCCGCAGCGGAGCGCCCGAGCCGATCCGTCGCAGACTTCAGGTCAACTTCAGGTTATCTAACCGTGTTGTCAGTTATCTGCCGCTTCGGCTCCTTCCCGGTCTCCTCAAGCATTTACCATGAAGGCGTGAACGAAGAGAACAAACCAAGGCTCGGTCGACCACCTGCGACCAACTCCGCCGACACACAAGAACGCATCTTGATGGTCGCGCGGTGCGCATTTGCCGAACTGGGGTATGGGGTCACCACCAATAAAGACGTGGCCAAGCGTGCCGGCATCACGACCGGCGCGCTCTACCACTACTTCGATTCGAAAACGGCGATGTACTGGGCGGTGTTTGACCACGTGCAACGCACCGTTGGTCGGTTCTTGGCCGACGCCATCAAGCCCTTCCCCACGTTCATCGGTCAGGCCGAGGCGTTCTTTCGCGGGCTCCAACAATTGAACGGCAAGGAGCCGTCACTGGCCGAGTTTCTGAATGCGGCGCGCATCGACATCACCCGGTATAGCGAACTCAAGATCGACTTTCAGGACCGCTACCCAAAGGTGCGTCGCCATTTCATTCCCGGCCTCGTCACGCTCGGCGTGTCAACCGGCGAGATCGACCCCGAGCGAGCCGACGACGTCGCTGACTTCCTGCACGCGTTTGTCACCGGACTGATGGATCCTGCGTCCATCAAATACGAGGAGCAGGAGCGTGCCATTGAGGCGGTTCTGTCTCTGCTTCACGGCACGCTTATCAACGCGCCCAGCAAGCTCTAGCTCGGGTCAAAAGCAGGTTCGACCCACGACGGAAAGGCGTCGGGAAGGTCGGTGGAGACCCGATCGCTGAAGACAGCGGGACGCTTCTCAAGGAATGCCTGAACACCCTCTGCGGCGTCTGCGCTGCGGCCCCGCATGGCCATGGCAATGCTGTCAGCCTGATGGGCTTGCATCGGGTGGCTGGCGCCGAGCATGCGCCACATCAACTGTCGGGCCAGGGCCACACTGACGGCCGAGGAGTTGGCGACGATCTCGGTGGCGAGCGCCCGGGCCGCAGCAAGCAGATCATCCGGCGCGTGAACGCTGCGCACCAGTCCGTGCGTCAGCGCCTCGTCCGACAGGAAAACGCGGCCGGTCGCCACCCATTCCATCGCCTGAGAGATGCCGACGAGACGCGGAAGGAACCAACTGCTGCACGCTTCTGGCACAATGCCGCGGCGAGCGAACACGAAGCCGATCTTGGCGTTGTCGGCCACGAGTCTGATGTCCATCGGCAGCGTCATGGTGATCCCGACACCGACCGCAGGTCCGTTGATGGCGGCGATGATCGGCTTCTTCAGATCAAAGATCCGAAGGCTGACGATGCCGCCTCCATCGCGTCGGACGCGGCCTGTCAGCGCACCGTCGCGATCGGCAAATGTCTCGCCGCCAGCGGCAAGATCGGCACCGGCGCAGAATGCCCGTCCGGCGCCGGTCATGATGACGGCGCGCACGTCGTCATCGGCGTCGATTTCGTCAAACGCGACCAGCAACTCCTTCATCATCGTGGGGGTGAAGGCGTTCAGCCGATCGGGCCGGTTCAATGTGATGGTGGCGACGTGGTCGGCGACGTCGTACAGAATCTCTGAAGGCATGAAGGCGAGCGTAGTGGTGCAACTCGCGGTCTACACCACGAGCCACTTCTCGGCAACGGCTACGTCCCAGCCTTTGCGTTGGGCGTAGTCCTTCACCTGGTCGGGGCCAATGGAGCCGACGCCGAAGTAGCGGCTCGACGGGTGGCTGAAGTACATGCCGCAGACCGAGGCGCCGGGCCACATGGCCATGCTCTCGGTGAGCTTTACGCCGACCCGCACGTCACATTCCAACAACCGGAAGAGGGTTTCCTTCTCCGTGTGGTCCGGCTGGGACGGGTAGCCCGGGGCGGGCCGGATACCGACGAACTGCTCACCGAGCAACTGGGCGCCGGTGAGGTTCTCGTCAGGGGCATACCCCCAGAACTCGGTGCGAACCCGCTGGTGCAGACGCTCGGCGAAGGCCTCGGCCAGCCTGTCGGCCAGTGCTTTCACCATGATCGATGAATAGTCATCACCGGCCTCCTTGAAGCGGTCGGCAATTTCGTCTTCACTCACTCCTGCGGTAACCACGAAACCGCCGATGTAGTCAGGTACGCCTCGTGGTGCGACGAAGTCGGCGAGGGCCAGGTTGGGCGCGTCGTCCTGCTTGACCCGCTGCTGGCGGAGTGTGTGAAACACGGCGCGCTGCTCGCTGCGAGTGTCGTCGGTGTAGACGATGATGTCGTCGCCCTCCGCGTTCGCAGGCCAGAGACCGACCACGGCTTCCGGTCGTAACACGTCGTCCGCAATGATGCGGTCGAGCATGGCGCGAGCGTCGTCGTAGAGCGACGAAGCCGCCTCACCAACGACGGGATCGGTGAGTATCTCGGGAAACTTGCCGCGCAGCTCCCATGCGGAAAAGAAGGGCGTCCAGTCGATGTAGTTGGCCAACTCGGTCACGCTGTAGTGCGCCAGCGTCGTATTGCCGAGCACCTTCGGCGTGACTGGAACCACAGCGTTCCAGTCGGTCTTCAGACCGTTCTCGCGAGCCTTGTTCAACTCCACCCGCACCCGGTCGGCCCGGCTGCGGGCGTGGGTGGCCGCGACCTTCACATACTCCTTTCGGACATCATCGATGAAACCGTCGCGCTGCTCATCGGACAGCAATGCCGAGGCGACACCGACGGCGCGGCTGGCGTCGGTGACGTAGACAACCTGACCCGACTGGTAATTCGGGTGGATCTTCACCGCGGTGTGCACGCGACTGGTGGTGGCCCCGCCGATAAGAATCGGCACCGTCACGCCCTGGCGCTGCGCCTCCGCGGCAACATGGCACATCTCATCGAGCGACGGCGTGATCAGGCCCGACAATCCGATGAGCGCAGCGCCTTCGTCCTGGGCGACCTGCAGGATCTTGGCCGCAGGCACCATCACGCCGAGGTCAATCACCTCATAGTTGTTGCACTGCAGCACGATGCCGACGATGTTCTTGCCGATGTCGTGGACGTCGCCCTTCACGGTGGCCATGACGATCTTCGGGCGGCCACTGGTATCGACAACCGGTTGAAGCAGTTTCTCGGCGTCGATAAACGGGGTGAGCACGGCGACGGCCTGCTTCATGACGCGGGCCGACTTCACGACTTGGGGCAGAAACATCTTGCCCGACCCGAAGAGATCGCCCACCGTGTTCATGCCGGCCATGAGCGGACCTTCGATGACGTCGAGCGGACGGGCCGCCGCGAGCCGGGCTTCCTCGACATCTTCGTTGATGAAGTCCGTGATGCCATGCACCAGCGCATGCGACAGACGGGCTTCCACCGTGGCGTTGCGCCAGGCCAGGTCTGGTGTCTTGGACTTCTGGCCGCCTCCCTGCACCTGCTCGGCCAGGGCGAGCAACCGTTCGGCCGCATCGGTCCGGCGGTTGAGCACCACATCCTCACAAGCCAGTCGTAACTCCGGGTCGAGGTCGTCGTAGACGGCCATCTGCCCGGCGTTCACGATGCCCATATCCATACCAGCGCCAATGGCGTGATAGAGGAACACCGAATGCATTGCTTCACGCACGCGCTCGTTACCCCGAAACGAGAACGAGAAGTTCGACACGCCACCAGAAACATGCACGTGCGGCAGGTTCTGGCGAATCCAATGGGCGGCTTCTACGAACGCGAGGCCATAGCCGTCATGCTCGGCGATACCGGTCGCGACCGCGAAAATGTTCGGGTCGAAAATGATGTCCTCGGGCGGAAAGCCGACCTCGTTCACGAGCAGGTCATAGGCCCGTTTTGAAATCGCCGTCTTACGCTCGAGGGTGTCGGCCTGGCCGTGCTCATCGAACGCCATAACGACGACGGCGGCGCCGTAACGACGGCACGTGCGAGCCTGCTGCAGGAAGGCAGCCTCGCCTTCCTTCATCGAGATCGAGTTCACGACGGGCTTGCCCTGGATGCACTTGAGGCCGGCTTCGATCACCGAGAACTTGCTGGAGTCAACCATGATCGGAACGCGAGCGATGTCGGGCTCGGCCGCGATCAGATTGAGAAACGTCACCATGGCTTCCTCGGAATCGAGGAGGCCTTCGTCCATGTTGATGTCGATGATCTGCGCGCCGTTCTCCACCTGATCGCGGGCAATGTCGAGCGCAGCGTTGTAGTCCCCAGCCGTCACCAGCTTGCGGAACTTGGCTGACCCGGTCACGTTGGTGCGCTCCCCGACATTCACGAACGGAATCTCCGGCGTAAGGGTGAACGCCTCGAGACCCGACAGGCGCAGCATCGGCGGAATCGTGGGCAGTGACCTGGGCGCTTTACCGGCGACTGCATCGGATATCGCTCGGATGTGTTCCGGGGTGGTGCCGCAGCAACCACCAACGATGTTGACCAGCCCCGACTCGGCGAACTCGGCCAACTGGCGGGCCATGGCCGACGGGCTTTCGTCGTACTGGCCGAACTCGTTGGGTAGTCCGGCGTTCGGGTAGGCGCACACCAGCGTGTCGGCCAGGCGGCCCAGCTCATCAATGTGGGCGCGCATCTCCTTAGCGCCGAGCGCACAGTTCAATCCGATGGAAAACGGCGCGGCGTGACGCACCGCGTTCCAGAATGCGCCAGGGGTCTGACCCGACAGCAGCCGACCGGAAAGATCGGTGATGGTGCCCGATATCATCAGTGGAATGGTCACACCGGCCGCTTCGCACTGCTCCGCAATCGCGTAGATCGCAGCCTTTGCGTTCAGTGTGTCGAAGATCGTCTCGATCAGGAGCAGATCGACGCCGCCGTCGAGCAGGCCGCGGATCTGCTCGCCATACGCGACGCGAAGGTCGTCGAAGGTGACGGCACGAAAGCCGGGATCGGCCACATCGGGCGAGATCGATGCGGTGCGATTGGTCGGCCCGAGAGCGCCAGCCACAAAGCGCGGGCGACCATCCTCGACTTCGGCCGCGACGGCCGCTTCGCGAGCGAGGCGAGCGCCGTCGCGGTTGAGGTGATAGGCCCACGCCGACATGCCGTAGTCGGCCTGTGCGATCGAGGTGGACGAGAACGTATTGGTGGACACGATGTCGGAACCGGCCCGGAAATAGTCGAGATGGATCGAGCGAATGGCGCCGGGTTGCGTGAGGTTGAGCAGATCGTTGTTGCCGTGCACCTCACGGTTCCAGGCATCGAAATGGGCTCCGCGGAAACCTTCCTCGTCCAGTCCCAATGCTTGGATCATGGTGCCCATCGCGCCGTCGAGCACCAAGATGCGTTCGCGTGCCGCCGCCTTCAGCGCTTCGCCGCGATCGACCTCGACGTTCATGCCGCGGCCTCAACTCTTGGGCGCAGACCGAGCAGGTGACAGATCGGGTACACCAGCTCGGCGCGGTTCATGGTGAAGAAGTGGAAGTCGGTGACGCCGTGATCTACAAGGTCGAGCACCTGCTCCACCGCGACCGCTACTGCGACTTTCTGACGGGTGTCGAGGTCATCGTCCAAGCCATCGAAGCGGTCGGCCAACCAGTTCGGGATCGACGCGCCACAACGCTGCGCAAACGTGCGGGCCTGCTCGAAGTTCTGCAGGGGCAAGATGCCCGGCACGATCGGGATGTCGATGCTGCGATCGCGCACCTGCTCGACGTAGCGGTAGTACAGGTCGTTGTCGAAAAAGAACTGGGTGAGCGCTCGGTCAGCCCCCGCGTTGACCTTGGCTGCCAACATGTCGAGGTCGGTCTGAAGCGATGGACTTTCGGGATGACGCTCGGGATAGGCGGACACCGAGACCTCCGCATCCGAGATGCGTTTGATAGCCGCGACCAGTTCGGGGGTGCTTTGATACCCCTGCGGATGGGCTTGGAAGGGTTGACCGATCCCCGCCTGCGAGTCGCCCCGCAACGCCACGATGTGGCGCACGCCAGCCGCGTGATAGTCCGCGACCGTCGCGTCGATCTCGTCACGAGACATCGTTGCGCAGGTCAGGTGAGCAGCGACGGGAACCCCGGTGTCGGTCTTGATCTGCGCCACCGTCGACGCCGTGAGCGCGGTGGTGGAGCCACCTGCTCCGCACGTTACCGAAACGAAAGATGGCTGAAGCGAACTCAGTCGATCGACGGTCTCGTTGAGTGCGGTTGCCATGGCGTCGTTTTTGGGTGGGAACACTTCGAACGAGACGTTGATCTTCCCGCTTCCGGATAGCAGCATGCGGCTCAGACGATGGTCGCTGGTCATAGCGAAGCTCCTTGGAGTTGCGGTTTGCGGGAGGTGAGCGGTGTACGGGTAGCGGCCAGACGCGGATCACGGGCGAGCCACAGACTGACGGCGATGCGGTCACTGCCGGCGTCGGGCGTGATCGTTCGCTCGGTCGTCACGTCAAGCCCGGCGGCGGACATCCAGTCCGAAACGGTGTCGGTGGCGAACCCGAGACGGCGGTGGGCGTGCTGATCACGCAATGCTTCGATGGCGTGCGGCGCAAAGTCGACCACCAGCAGACGGCCACCTGGTTTGAGCACCCGGGCGGCCTCGGTGATGGCACCGGGGGCGTCGTCGAGCAGGTGCAGAATCTGGTGCACCACGACGACATCGAACGAGTTCGACGGGAACGGAAGGTCGAAAAGGTCACCCAACTGCACGCCGCACTGCTGCAGCCCGGCAGCGGCCAGCTTGGTGCGGGCGATGGCGAGCATCTCGCGCGACATGTCGATACCGACGCCGCGGTTGGCCTGCGGACCGAGCAGTTCGAGGACCCGCCCGGTGCCCGTGCCGATATCGAGCAAAGCAGGGATGGCGCGAGAGCCAACCATTTCGACGATGGCCTGCTCGACCTTCTCGTCGGGTACGTGGAGCGACCGCAGGTGATCCCATTCCTCGGCGTAGTGGCTGAAGTACTCCTGGGCCTGGCTGGCCCGCTCGGCGCGGACGGCCATGAGTCGTTCACGATCATGGGCGACGACCGGGTCAGCGGGATCAAGGTGCCGCACGAGGCTCTGCACCAGTGCGGCGGTTGGTGCGCCCGAGGCAAGACGAAAGAACGCCCACGAACCCTCGCGGAACCGCTCGACCACGCTGGCGTCACTCAGAACCTTGAGGTGGCGAGAAACAACCGGTTGCGACTGCCGCAGGATGTCGGTGAGATCGGTGACCGTGAGCTCTGCCTCGGACAAAAGCGCCAGGATCCGCAGGCGGGTGGTTTCGCCCACACCACGCAGCGCGTCGAGCAACGTTTCAAACCCGAGCGGCAACATAGAGATATGTCTATATCAACATGTCCCTATGTGTCAACGATTTAGCCAGGGTCGGCCTCGTGGCCAGCCGATTGCCGACGCAACCCCCGGTAGGCGTCAGCTGCGGCAAGTTCCCCCAGAATCACCCGCCGGATGGTGTCGCATACGGGCATCGCCACTCCATGGCGGATGGCCAGCTCGTGCACGGTGACGGCCGTTTTGACACCTTCTGCCACCATGTTCATCTCGTTGAGGATGTCCTGGAGAGCCCGCCCGCGGCCGAGCTGCTCGCCCACCTGGCGATTGCGACTGCTCGGACTTATGCAGGTGGCGACCAGATCGCCCATGCCCGTCAGGCCCGCAAAGGTTGCCGCTTCGCCACCCATCGCAACTCCGAGGCGGGTCAGCTCGGCGAGGCCCCGGGTCATAACCCCGGCGCGGGTGTTATCCCCTACCCCGAGGCCCTGGGCCATACCGCTTGCAATCGCGATCACATTCTTGAGGGCTCCACCCAGTTCGCAGCCGATCACGTCGTGGTTCGTGTAGACCCGCAACAGGCCCGTTTGCAGGACCGACTGCAGTGCGGCCGCAACATCGAGGTCCTCGGTTGCGATCACCGAGGCCGCCGCCTGCCCTGCCATGATTTCGCGAGCCAGGTTGGGTCCGGTGAGCGCCGCTGCCGGGCGCCCCGGCAGCACCTCTTTTACCACCTGGGTCATGCGTAGCAACGACCCGGCCTCCAGGCCCTTCGAAAGACTTATGGCCGGAATCCAGGGTCGAACATCGGGTTTGGCGACCTCGAGGACCGCGCGAAATCCCTGTGACGGGACCCCCACGATCAACAGCTCGGCATGCCGCGCTGCTTCGGACAGCACTGACGTGGCCCGCAACTGATCACACAACGTGAAGCCCGGCAAATAGCCGCTACTTCGATGATGGTCATTAATTTCGTCCACCACGCTGGCGTCTCGCGCCCACAGGACCGTGTCATGGTGGTGGCTCACCAGTGACGCTACGGTGGTCCCCCAGGAACCGCCTCCCAGAACCGTTACTTTCATAGATCGACGTTACCGCGCGGACAAAGATGACGATTTCGAGTCTGGTTCCATCGGACACCAACCGGACTTGATACTCTCTTAACAAGTACCCACGAAGACGACGACGTACGGGCGACTCGGGCGGAAGGACAGCGGTACGGAGTGGTTGGCATCGCGCTTTGATCCACAACCCGAGGAGATTCACCCATGATTCATACGCGCTCAAAGCTGGCAACGGGGCTCGTTGCGCTTGCTCTGTCCGCTCTCGCCCTGCCGCTGACCCAGCAGGCAGCGAGTGCAGCACCGGCCGGCACGGTCGGTCGACTCAACCTGGCAACGTCCAATTTCGAACTGGCCGTGGGGCTCCAGGAGTCCACGATGGGGTTCGCCAGCCTCACCAGTCCGGGTGTCGGACCCCGGGCACAAAAGGCCATCTCGGTGAAAATCACCCCGGACAAGAAGGCCACGGTTTCCGGCGCCTGCAACGGCAAGGATGTGACGGGGCCCGAAACAGCCGGATGCGTCACCGGCCTCACTGATGTGAACAAGCTCGAAGGCGCCGACGAAATTGTTTCCTACGATGACGTGACCGGTTCGGTCGGCGGCCTCGCGGTCATACCAGCCTCAGTCGCGGCATCGGGCGCGGTCGAAATCGTTACGGCTCCGCAGACCCGGGCCTTCGCCAAGGGGGGCGCGCTCGGACCAGGCGGTATCACCACCACCGATCGCACCGGCAACGTGCTCCACAAGCAGTGGGTCAACGGCGTGGTTGCTGGGCCCACCTGCCCGGGCGGCAACTCCCCCGGTGACGGCAGCGCGGCCAACTTCAACGGTGGCACCTGCGCCACTCCGCTCGGCACGTTCGGCGAGTTGTACTCGCCGTACGCGAGTGTTGTGAATCTCAACCAGCTCATGATGGGCATCGGCGACGTCGAACTGTCGCCTGACGCCAAGTCGATTCTGGCTACCAACCTCCATGACGGCCACATCTACACCGGCCCGGTCGATAGTGAAGGTGCCCTCACCAAGGTCGACAGCCTTCCCGCGTTTGCGACGTCCGCTGACTGGCGGCCATACGGCCTGTCCAACTACGGGGATCTCACGATCGTCACCTGGACCCAGATCGGACCTAATCAGACCACCGTTTCGTTCGGCGTTGCGTCGTACAGCTCGGCCGGCGTCTGGAAGGAAATGGTCGCACCCATGAGCGGGGCCGACCTCGCCGAAGGCGCTGGCCTCGGCGTGATGTCCGCCGCCGAAGTTGATGCGAAGGGCCGTCTCAATGTCACGTTCATCCCGATCTATCGTCAGGCCACCGAGGCCTTCGGCGTCGGGGTTTCCGCGCCGGTGATGCAGCTTGCCTCCAATGGAGTCGATCACTGGTCGAACAACCTGGCGAGCGCATCACGACTTACGTCGTACTCCATTGACAAGGTCGACACGCCTTCATTTGGTCGTATGGCCAACGACCAGGTGACCGGCCGAGTCGCGGTCACCACCGCAGACCCCTTGCACTTCCATTCGGGTGGCTTCACCGAGTACAACACTGACGGCACCAACGCCGGCCGAGAGCAACTGACCTGGCGCGGTATCGGCGACGGTGGTTACGAAACCGCGCCCCCAAAGACGGTCGACTCCAGCAAAGCCTCCACCGACACCGACCTGCTCGTGTACGACAAGTCGTCGGCCACGCCGTACTGGGATGCGTATGCGTTCGGCAAGATGTCGGGCATGGGTGACCTCGAGAACCTCGCGAGCCAGGCCACCATCGGCAATCGTGCGTGGGCCGATGCCAACGGCAACGGCATCCAGGACGCCGGCGAAGCAAACATCCCAGGCCTTGCCCTCGAAGTGCTCGACGGCGCAGGTGTGCCCATAATCGATCCGGCGACCGGCGTAGGAGCAGTGGTGGTTACTGACGCCAACGGCAACTGGGTACTTACCCTCGACGCCGGCGCTGCCGTGCAGGTGCGAGTTGCCGCCAACAACTGGACCGAGGGTCCGTTCGCAACGGGCGGCCCATACGGCGGTTGGAACCTCACCAAACCCGCCCAGGGAAGCGACAGCGCAGTCGACTCCAACGGTGATCCCTCCACGCGAAATCTCCTCGGCGCGGCCGGACAGAGTTTTCGTGCGGGTACCACCGATTTCTCATTCGATGTCGGCTTCGCCCAGGTCACGGCTCCTCCGGTGCCATGCATCAAGCTGCTCACTGAGGTGCAGGACAAGGACGGCAAATGGCTGGACGCCAACACCGCGGGTGCCGCCGCCGTCGTGGCTAATGACCGCACCAACGTGGTGTACCGATTCACCGCCACCAACTGCGGGCTTGAACCGTTGAACGGCGTCGCTATCACCACCGGCATTCCCGGCACGCCGACCATCACGGTCGGAGACCTCGCGGTCGGCGCGTCGTCGACGACCACGACCGTTGACGCGGCCAAGGACCAGCTGCTCACCGCAGCGACCGTCACCGGCAAGGGCGTCACGTCAGGCACCGTGGTGAACGCTGCTGACCCGGCTCAGGCGGTGTTCGCGCCGACGGTTCTGCCCAACGTCGTGCCTACGCCGTTGCCGGCCACCGGTTCCCGGTCCACGTCACAGTTGTGGATGGCAGTCAGCCTGATGCTGATCGGCCTTTTGGCCGTGCGTCTCTCGCAGCATCGCAAAACGGTCTGACCAACTCGCTGCTTGAGTAGACGGTCCCGGGCTCCCCAGCCCGGGACCGTCTCGCGCCTCTTCGCGTTCTCTACACTCAGCGCTGTGCCCCATGTCGAGAGCGCCGGCCTTTTGCTCTACCGAACAACCAGTGGACATCTCGAAGTGTTGCTGGCCCACATGGGCGGGCCGTTCTGGGTCAAAAGGATCGGGCCTGGACAATCCCCAAGGGTCACCGGGAGGACCACGACGAGGATCTCCTCATGGTGGCCGAGCGGGAGTTCGCCGAGGAAATGGGGTCAGCGGCTCCGAGCGGTGTGACTCTGGAATTGGGCCGCGTCCGCACCGCAAACAAGACGGTCATCGCGTTCGCACGCGAGGCCGACTTCGACGCCGACGCCATCGTCAGCAACACCTTCACTATCGAGTGGCCCTACCAGTCCGGCCGCATGGTCGAGTTCCCAGAGGTCGACCGTGCCGCCTGGTTCGACCTTGACACCGCAGCCACGCTGATGGTGTCCAGCCAGGTCCCGTTTCTCAACCGGCTTGTCGAAGCCGTTCATCCGAACGGTTAGAGAACGAGCGCAGCATCTCGCCGTAAATGCTGCGATGGGCCGTCGCGGTGTCATCCCACGAATAGTGCGCAGCGACAAGGTCACCGGCATGGATGAGGCGGCGACGGAGCGATTCATCGGTGGCCAGCGCAGCCAGCGCATCGGCAAGCGCCTCGTCGTCACCGGGTTGTACCACGAGAGAATCGCGTCCGACAGTGAGGTACTCACGAAACACCGGCAGATCGCAAACCACCGTTGGCGTGCCCGCCGCCATCGCCTCCAACACGACCAGGCCCCAACCTTCGTTGACGGAAGGGAACGCAAATGCGTCAGCGGCGTGATACCACCCAACCATCTGGTCATCGGGCAGGGTGCCGAGTTCGACCACATCGCGACCGAACTCCAGATCGAGTGAAGGCATCGTGGCGATGACCGCGTCACGATACGGACGGTGGTCCTGAAAGGAGTGACCGCCGATGATGGCCAGCACCGGCCGATGTCCGAGCTTGTCGCGCAGCAACGCCAATGATCGAAACAGATGGTCACTCCCCTTTCGAGGTTCGATACCGCCGATACTGAGAATCAGAAACCGCCCGTCGGCACCGACCTGAGCGCGAAGGCGGCCGAGGACGTGTTCAGGTGGTCGGGGCGCGAAACGCCCGATGTCGACGCCGTTGGTGACCACCCCGGAGGTGACGCCGAAGTCGGCTGACAGCTTCTGCTGCCACATGCGACTCACCACAAGGAGTCGATCTGGGTCATGAATCGAACGGTTCTGACATTCGATCAGGGCCTTGGTCGTGAAGTCATCGACGTGATGCACCGTACGCAGCACCTGCACCGGCAGACCCTCGTCGCGCATCCGCACCGCGGCTCGGGCCGAGATGCAATCCTGGACGTGCAGGATCGGAGGAAGGGAGTCGCTCCGATGTCGCAGACCCTCGGCGAACGCGTCAACCGTGGCGAACACCTTGTCGTCCAGTGTGCCTCCGTGCCACTGGGGATTCGGCACGAACGAGCAAGGCGCGGCGACCGCTCGGAAGAAACCGACGGCGGGGTCGCCCATCGCGATGATCTCGACATCAACGTTCTGTCGGACCAACGCCTCAGCCAATGCCAGCGTGTGAATCACGCCACCGCGCGGTTTGGTGGAGTAGGTAAGCAATGCCACGCTCGTCATAGCGAGGCGCCCACCAAAGACGGGTCACGTCGCGAAATCGCCGCCGCCGCCAGCGCAGCCCGGGCTCCGGTGGGCGCCACGATGCAGCCAGCGTCGCGGAAGGCCTGACACTGGCGGTCGAACCCCTGCGGGTCACCCTGCGTGCCACACACGTAGACAACAATGACGGGAGCGTTCGTACGGGAGGCGATGGCCGAAAGGGGTGACGCCAGCTCTGAGGCCGGGTCCGCATGCGAACCATGGCCCAGAACCACGTCCATCAGAATCACCGCCACATCGGATTCCTCGGCGACACCGGCCAGCTGTTCGAGCCGGGCCGCTGGGTCGATCATTGGGTGCGGGCGACCCTGGGTGTATTCCTCTTCGCCGAGATCGAGCGCGATGTGCGAGCCGCTGGGAGCCGGAACCCGTAACGCCTTGTCGAGGGGCGTGTTGGACCACACGCCACGAAGGAGCGGCTGCAGCACCGTGAGCGCCTCGTAGCACAGTGTGCCACCTGAGTAGAGACCGCGGACCAGTGTGCGTCCCGGGGCAAGTTTCGTGATTGCTTGTTCGACATCTTGTTGCAATTGCAACCATTCGATCGGCGGCGCCCCGCCAAGGAGCTCCAGGGCTCGGGCCGTCCCTCCCTCCAAGGTGGAAGCAACCGCCGCCGGGCCAACCAGCGCGGCATCGGCGGGCCAGCCCACGAGGGCCGCCACCAACGGCGTGTGACGAGCCTCGGCGACGACAGTCCGAGCGACCTCCATGGAAGGAGGCTTTGAGACCAGCACGATGAGCTCGGTGTTCGGATCTTGATCCAGCGCCTGCACCGCCAGCCGGGCCATGCGCCCCGCCACCGCCTCTGACAGATCGCGGCCGCCGACCCCGATCACCTGCGTGACGCCCTCACCCCACTGATCGAGCAGACTCATCACTTCCTGCGCACCCGTCCCCGCTGCCGCGACGATACCGACGCGACCCGGGCGGACCACGTTCGCAAAGCCCAGGCCGCACTGACCCAGCATGGCCGTTCCGGCCCCCGGTCCCATCACGAGTCTGCCCGCCGCTCGACCGTGATCCTTCAAGGCGATCTCCTCTTCAACCGACACGTTGTCGCTGAAAAGCAGCACGTGCAGTCCGGCAGTGATGGCCTTATGGGCTTCCAGGGCGGCGAAAGGACCGGGCACCGAGATGATCGCAACATCCGCGCCCGGTAGGCCGGCAGCGGCAGCACCGGTTGTGCGGAACGACACCGTGGCCACGTTGGACGCCACTCGTTCTCCGAACAGGGCATCATCACCCAGCTTTAGCCCATTCTCGGCTTCATCGGCTGACCCGCCGCGGACGACCAGCACGAGGTCGGCCGCGGTGGAAACGCCAAGCGCCTCATCAACAAATCCCTCGGCTTCGAGTGCTTCAAGATTGGCCGGCGTCGCCATGACCGCGGTTGCCCAGGTGATACCGCGTGCCTCACGCATCGCCCGAGTGGCAGCGAGCAGGAGTACTGAGTCGACATAGCGCTCGGCGTACCGGCGAACGGCGGTGATCATGCGGCGCGGAACGCCTTCTTCGATTCGGGGGCCGACGGGACGATACGCGTTCCGGCCGTCGCGTTTGAGACCGCAAGCGCCGCGCCGAGCTTCTCGGGGCTGGTAATAACGGCCATACGACCGCCCTCTCGGACGAATCGGATTGCGCTCTCAACCTTGGGGCCCATGCTGCCGGGCGGGAACTGTCCCTCGGCGCAATACCGCTCGGCGACGTCGACCGGCAGCTCGTGCAGCGTCTTTTGGTGAGGCGTACCGAAATCGATGGCAACGGCATCAACACCTGTCACCATGACGAGGGCCGTAGCACCGATGGTGGATGCCAGGCGCTGGGCGGCGTAGTCCTTATCAACAACGGCGTCGATGCCTCGATACCCCGTCGGTGTCAGCGTTACGGGTATGCCGCCCCCGCCGCAGGCGATCACGACTGAGCCGCCGGCGGCCAGCAGGCAGATCGCCTCGGCTTCAAGGATGCCAAGCGGTTGCGGTGAGGCCACAACTCGTCGGTACCCGCGACCGGAATCCTCCACCATGGTCCACCCAAGATCGTTGGTGATGCGTGCGGCCTCGGCCTGATCGTAGAACGGGCCAATGGGCTTCGCCGGTGCCGAGAACGCGGCATCGTCAACGTCCACGACGACGTGGGTCAGCACCGTGATCACCTTGGCGTCGTTGAGCTTCTCCTGCAGGGCAAGGGTGAGCAAACTGCCCAGTTGACCTTGCGTCATGGCCACCAGCGAGAACAGTGGCTGGGCCGGCACCTGCGACGCGGCCGTGATCTGTTGGACTGCGAGCGAACCCACCTGGGGGCCGTTGCCGTGGGTGACGACGACCTTCCATCCGGCAGCCACCAACTCGACGATCGATGACGCCATGACACGGGCGTTGTCGCACATTTCCCGGTACGTTCCGGCCTGGCCGGCCTGCGTCGAGCGCGTTGCCACCAAGCGCTACGACGATGGTTCCTTTGTCGTTTGGATCTGGCACGATTACTCCATCAGAAGTGTTCGGAACCACACTCGCGACACTTCACAGCACGAGAAGATGACATTGACGATAGTAAGCACCATTTCTACCATGGTCAACAGCAGCCTATGTCTGCGGAAGCCGAGGCAGCACCGATGAACGAACTCGACCTGGCTCCGCTTCGGGCGCAATGGCGATCGGCCGAAGCCAAGGTCTATCCGCTGGCCATGGTCGACACCGCCACGTACAAACTGGCCATCACGGCTATCGCCACCGTGCTCGCTCATCTTCGCGAAACCATCTTTTCCCATGAGGAACTGTCGGCCTTTCACGCGTCCCCGCCACCCCCTTCCGACGACCTTCAGGATGCGGGCAGACAGGATCTGTGGCCTGACGTGATCGGCGCAGCGTGCGCAACGAGGGATCGTGAAATTGACGGTCGAAGAGAGCGAGATCGCCAGGTTGCAGCCTTTTCGGGGGCCGAGGAGGCCGGGGTCGAATGGGCCGAGGTGGCGTATGAACGGCGCTTCGGGCTGCTGAGCACGGTGCCGGAGTTCCGAGTACATCTGGCAACAGGTCTTGGTATTCATACCTCGCTGGAGCCCGATCCAATCTCCGGTAACCCGCACCTCCTGATAGTGCCGGTGCGGGTCGATGTCACCGTCGGGGGCATCACCGAAATCGGAGGCGAACTGGGCGAGGCTCGCTACGCGTCAGACCGCTCCGAATGGAATGTTCATGCGGCCGAAATACAACACGACCTGCTGCGTTTCCATTGACTCTGTCGTCACCTATAGTAAATGTCTCTGACCAGCATTCGACATTCCTCGGGGGCTTCGCATGACCACCACCGCATCTGAGGCGTCGCCCAACCTGGGCGAGCTCGTGTTGCGCCTCCAGGCCGAGGGACTGCGCTCGAGCACTATCGTCGCCGGCCGGTCGGGCGGCGCCGGCCCCACCGATGTGAGCATGTTGTGGGTGGAGGACATGGCCCTCACGCTCGACACTGCTCCAGCCAAGGTCATGGCATCGCCCTTCGAACTTCGCGACGACGATGAGGGTTTGGCCATCTACGAACACGGCGTGCGAGTAGCCGCGGCGCGCATGACACCGCGCCCGCGTTTCTACGAGATGGAAACCTCTGAGGGCATACCGTATTGGAAGATCGCGCTCCTGCATCTCGACTCACTCGCCTCCACGGTGCTCCAGACCTGTAACTACTGGGGCAACGATGACCAATGCGCATTCTGCGGCATCGGCGTCTCCCTTGCCGCTGGTCGCACCATCGCCAAGAAGCGTCCCGACCAACTCGCGGAAGTGGCCGTGGCTGCTCGTGATCTTGACGGCGCCGTTGACGTCACGCTCACCACCGGTTCCACCAAGGCCCCCGATCGTGGGGCGCTCTACGTCGGTACCTGTGCCCAGGCAGTGAAGGAAGCCAGCGGGCTTCCGGTCGAGGTGCAGTTCGAACCGCCCGAAGATCTCGACGTCATCAACCAGGTCCGAGCTATGGGTGCAGACACCGTTGGCATCCACGTCGAGACCTTCGACCCCACGGTGCTCGCTCGCATCGCCCCTGGGAAAGCCCGTACCGGTATTCCGCGCTACTTCGAAGCGTGGGAACGGGCTGTCGAGCAGTTCGGGCCAGGTCAGGTCACCACCTATGTCATCCTGGGCATGGGTGAGGACGCTGAACTCACCATTGAGGGCTGCAAGAAGGCCATCGACTACGGCGTGTACCCGTTCATTGTTCCGTTGCGCCCCGTGGCCGGAAGCCTCATGGAGGACTGGGTGACGCCACCACACATGGATGTCGAGCGCATCGTTCGCCGGGTCACCCCCTACCTGCACGAGCGCGGCTTAGCCGCCACTACGGCGTTGGCGGGTTGCTCACGTTGTCAGGCATGCTCCCCTATGGCCGCCGTTGAAAAGACCATCCAGATCGGTCGCAAACCGATGAGCCTGCAGGCGAATGCCTGAAGCTCGCACCATCTGCCGCATCGTCACATTGAAAGCTGAAGTCGCCGAGCACCACCGCATCCGCACCGAGGTCTTCGTCACGGAGCAGGAGCTGTTCGTCGACGATGACTTCGACTCCTTCGATGAACTGGCAACCACGTTGAAGGTCGTAGCGTTTCGTGATCACGATCCGGCCGGAACGGTTCGGCTCTTTCCGCTCGACGAGCACGGAGAGCAGTGGCAAGGCGATCGTCTCGCCGTACTGGCGCCATTTCGGCGTTTCACGCTCGGCATACCGCTGGTTCGCTTCGCCGTCGCAATGGCTGGTCAACGGGGCGGCAGCGTCATGATCGCCCACATCCAACCGGCTAACGTGGCGTTCTTCGAGCATCTTGGGTGGCGATCCGACGGCGCCATCGAGACCTACGTCGGCGTCCCCCACCAGCCGATGTGCATCGACCTCAATTCGGACGAAGGCCGATGACTTCCTCGATCTGGAGATCAACCACCGTGACGGTCTGATCGCCGTCACGGACGTTGAGCCGACCGCTGTCGTCCAGCTGGCCAAGGGCCGCGTAGGTGAGGCCTCGTTTCCTTGCGGAAGCAATCACCTCTTCTACTCGATCAGTCGGCGAGCAGACGAGAAAGGCAAAGCACGGGAAACAGATCAACCAGCGCTCGAAGTCGACACCCTCGGGTAGCGGGATATCGGCCAGGTCGACGGTGACGCCGATGCGAGTCGGTTCGAGCAGCATGGCCAGCGAACCGAGCAGGCCCGCCATCGACACGTCCTTGGCCGCCACGACTGAGCCGTCACTGGCCAGCGTGGCCAGCAGCCGAACGTCGCCTGCCAACTCGGTACCGCGTTCCTTGAACGAGCGGAAGAAGGGGAAATCCGTGCGCATCTCCCCTTCCAGAAAGACCAGAAGGCCGAGTTGTTGGCCGGGCCGAACGGCGTCGGCTGACAGGGCTGGGCCTGGACAGTGGCCCAGCGCAAAGGCCGAGAGGGACTTGGCGCTGGGATTGATCGTGAGATGTCCTCCGACGATCGGAACGTCGTAGAGGATCGACGCGTAGCGCATACCCTCCAGTGCCTGGCGGCATGTGTCTCGGTCGCCGACGAGCGTGTCCACAATCGCATCCGGGATGCCCCCCATGGCGGCGACGTCGTTCACGTTGCACAGCACCGCAGCGATTCCGGCACCGTACGGATCGCGTTCGACAAAGTTGGGCAACAGCGCTTCGCCACACACCACCGCCGACTCGCTGCCGATAAGTACGACCGCGCCGTCATCTCCTGGGCCGGCCCGCCAGTCACCCGGCCCGAACACGTCTCGCACCACCGAAATCTCTGACTTCGACATCCAGCCCGACGAGGTGCGAAGCCGTTGCACGAGGTCAGGTAACGTCCCAGTGTAGGTGCGCATGCGTTGCACGATAGTTGATGACCGTTTACCATACGACGTATGTCGCAGCCGAGTTTCCTCGACCTTCCGGCGCGTCCACCGAAGCCTCGAC
The DNA here is from genome assembly GCA_963791625.1 of uncultured Acidimicrobiales bacterium. Lineage (GTDB taxonomy): Bacteria > Actinomycetota > Acidimicrobiia > Acidimicrobiales > Ilumatobacteraceae > JANMCE01. The sequence continues at coordinate 885,890 of CAWBTA010000006.1, read as the reverse complement.
TCGCTGGCCTGACTCTGGTGATCGACGGCGGCATTCCTGTCGATGAAGCAGCGTCGATTTTGGCCTCCGGTTCCGCGTCGATAGACGTCTGGAAATTGGGTTGGGGCAGCTCGTATCTCGACAGACAGCTGGCCGCCAAGCTCGACCTGCTCGTACAGCACGCCGTGATGGCCTGCCCGGGCGGCACGTTGCTCGAGGTCGCGACGCTTCAGGGTCGAACCGCCGAGTGCCTGGCCTGGATGGCAGAGGTCGGCTTTCCATGCATCGAAGTATCCGACGGGCTCGGTCGGCTCGATGCAGCCGACAAGGCCGCGCTGATCGCTGACGCCAGCCACCACGCCGTCGTCATCGCCGAAGTCGGGGCGAAAGACCCGAAGTCCATCCTTACTCCCGACCAGTGGGCACACCTGGCTCAGGCCGATGTTGACGCGGGTGCCACGTGGGTGCTGGCAGAAGGCCGTGAAAGCGGCACCGTGGGCATCTTCAACCCCGACGGCATGGTCCGAACCGACGTGATTGATGCCTTGCTCACCGTCGTCGAGCCGCATCAGATCGTGTTCGAGGCTCCTCGGAAAGATCAGCAGGCGTGGTTCATCCGGCATCTTGGCAGCGAGGTCAACCTGGCCAATGTCGCGCCACGTGACGCGCTCGGGGTCGAGGCGTTGCGGCTCGGGTTGCGCGCCGACACCACCCTGGCAATTCTTGGCCAGCCCGCCAACACCCGGAGGTAGTGGCTCATGAACACTCGGCCCGACGCCTACCGACACGTGTCGGTTGCTGAGGTGTCGTTCACCTTGACGGCCGAATCACTCACGGCACATTTCCTGGGACGCGAGTGCTACCGCAGAACGCGTTATATCGTTGCCCGCCACGGTGATACAACGGCGCTCGTCGAAGTGACGCCAACCGAAATTGAGCCGCTGTTCTCACCCGCCGCGTCGGTACGAGTACTGGCCCTACCTCACGAGACGGTCTACGTGCAGCGGTCCGACCTCGACACTGCCGTGCCATCGCAGTTGGCGCAAGTGGTAGACGACTACCCCGCCGCTCGGTGTCTCGTCGTGGAAGGTCGCTATAGCCACGTGAGCTTCCTCCTCGATCCCGCGCCGATCCGAGTGCGCGTACGTGAAGTCGTGCCCCCTTATCCGGCCAAGCTGGCCGAGCAGGCACAACGGGTGCTCGACCTCGCTGAAGATCTTCCGCCCATGTTGTTGCAAGTGGAACAGATCGATCTCCATAGCCTCGCTCCGACCACGGGTGACGTGTTATTGCCATGCCGTGGCGCCGGTATCGAAATGGCGTCCGGTGTCACGTCGTACCTCGATCAGCGCCCGGTCCACTCCGATTGGACGTTGCTCGGCTGTGCCCGATCGCGCGAGATACACCGGTGGTTCTACGGCGAAAACCCTGACTTTGTCGACACCTGCCCGCGCGACATGCCGAGCGTCGGAACCGGGCCACTGCTGACCAAGTGCTGCCTGCTGGAATCGGACATCGTGACCACACCCGTCGACGGTCACCCCTCAGCCGTCGTACCGTGGGGTGCCACCCTCGCGCAGGTCCGCGAAGCACTCGTCTCACTGGCCCGCCAGGCAGATGCGACATGGGCGCCCGTCTAACCGACAGCGCGGCCTACGCGCATCTCTGGGGCACCGACGAAGCACGAGCCATCTTCGATGACAACGCGCGGGTCCAGACGTGGCTCGATGTGCTCGTTGCGCTGGCCGATGCCCAAGCCGAACTCGGCATCATTTCGTCCACCTCGGCCAAGGCCATCCGGGTCGGCGCTCAGGTAGACCAGCTCGACCTGGACTTCGTGGCCAGTGAAACCCGACGCACCTCGCATTCCACCCTTGGCCTCATCAACGGACTGAAGCAGATTCTGCCGACCGATGCCGCCGAGCACGTCTACTACGGCGTCACCGTGCAGGATGTCACCGACACCGGCACATCGCTTGCCATGCGACGCACGGCCAGCCTGGTGGAACGTGACCTTCGGTCGACACTCGCCTCGCTCGCCAGCCTGGCCGACACCCATCGCGCCACGGCCATGGCCGGGCGGACACACGGACAGCCGGGCGCGCCGATCACATTCGGATTGAAAGCCGCGTCGTGGGCCGACGAACTCGCCCGACACCTCATCCGACTCACCGAGGGTGGGTCACGATGGTTCGTCGGCCAACTCGGCGGCGCGGTGGGAACGCTCGGCTTCTTCGGCACAGACGGGCCAGCGCTACGCGCGTCGTTCTGCGCTCGACTGGGTCTGGTCGACCCCGGTATCAGTTGGACCACCAGCCGCGATCGTGGGGCCGAGTTCACGCACCTGCTGGCCATGATCACCGCAACTCTCGCCCGCATCGGCAACGAGGTGATGGAACTACAGCGCCCCGAGATCGGCGAACTGCGCGAGCCCACGACGGCCGACGCCGTCGGCAGCATCACCATGCCGCACAAGCGCAACCCCGAACGCGGTGAGCACCTCGACACACTGGCCCGTATCGTTCGCTCGCAGTCGGCGGTGATGTTGGAAGCCATGGTGCAACTCCACGAGCGCGACGGACGCAGTTGGAAGGCCGAATGGTTCGCTCTACCCGAGGTTTGTCTGCTGACGTGCACAGCCGTGGCGATGGCCCGCGATCTGATCGACGGGCTCGAGGTCGATGTTGCCCGAATGATCGCCAACATCGAGGCAAGCAGCGGCCATCTCTCGTCGGAACGCTTGTTGAGTGCCTTGGCCCCCAAGCTGGGCAAACATGCCGCTCAGGCCCAACTGCAGCTGCTCTTGGCCGAAGCTCAGCGAAACCGCCGATCGCTGGCTGACGCAGTTGTTTACGCCGGCCTGCTGACCGCGGAGCAAGCGGCAGCGTGCGTGGCCGAGACCGACGCTCCCCTGGCCTCGCATGACGTGACGACGACTCTGACTCGCGTCCGATCCCTTCTCGGTGAGCGATGACGAGCCGCCAAGGCTTCCCCAAACGCGGACCGGCGCCGGAACTGATCGCTGCCGCCTACGCCTACGAAAGCGCCGGCTCGGCCATGCTGCACCGCGGCCTCAACCACGCCGACATGGCTCATGTGATTGCGCTCCATCGGCTCGGTATCGTCCCCATCGATGCCGCCAGGGCGCTGCTCACGGTGTTGATCGAGGCCGACGATGTTGATCCTGATGACTTCGGCTACGACCCGGCTGATGGCGAGCCGTACAACTCCCGCGAACGTCTCTTCGTAGAAAAGATCGGTGACCACGCTGGCTGGCTGCATGCCGGACGACCACGTCGGGAAGCGACCCGTATCGCGTTCCGCCTCTTCCTCCGTCGAGAGGTGAATCAACTTGTCGCATCTGCAACTGATCTGGCACTGGCACTGGCCGAACAGGCAGAAGCCAACGCCGACACACTGTTCGCCGATCACACGTACTTGCAACAGGCACAACCTTCCACCCTTGGCCACTACCTGATCTCGTTTGCCTATCCGGTGTTGCGAGACGCGAAGCGGCTGTGCGATGTCATCGACTGGATCAACAGCAGCCCCAGCGGCGCCGGCTGCGTCAACGGCACTCGGCTCACCGATGATCGGCACACCGTCAGTGACCTGCTCGGCTTCGACCGGATCATTACCAACACCCGCGACGCCATGTGGCAGGTGGACGGCCTCATCCAACTCGCGTCAGCTGCCGCCAGCCTCGCCACCACCCAAACGTCGCTCGCCGAAGATCTGGAGATCTTTGCCAGCAGTGAGTTCGACTACGCGAACCTGGCTGATGAGTACAGCCGTTCCAGCATCCTGATGCCGCAGAAGCACAACCCGTACGCTCTTTCCATGATCCGCGGCGCCACCGGTGTGGTCATCGGCCATGTGACCGGCTTGTTGGCAGTACAGAAGAGTCCGTCAGCGCGCAGCGATTCCCTCATCTTCGCGTACGGAGAAGTGCCCCTGTTGCTCGACCAGATGAGGCGCATGACCGACCTTTCGCAAGGCGTCGTGGAGACGATCAGCTTCAACAAGGAGCGACTTCGGGAGGAACTTGGCGGCGGCTTCAGTCAGGCCGCCGACGTGGCCGAACAGGTCATGCTGTGGTGCGACCTCGACTATCGCGCCGCCTACCGAACGGTCGGCGCGGCAGTCCGAGAGGTGGCGGCGAGCGGCCGAAGCGCCGTTGACATGACGACAGCCGATCTTGACGCGGCAGCGATGACCACCCTCGGCCGGCCACTCGGCCTGAAGCCAAGCGACCTCGCTGCCGCGCTCGATCCCGCAGCCATCGTGGCAACCCGTATTGCCCCCGGCGGCGCGGCCGCCCATCCCATGCAGGCCATGATCACCGATGTTCGCGCCCAAGTCGAGGCGATGCGCGCCCAAGCCGAGGCACGCACCCACCGGTTCGACACAGCGGAGGAAGCGCTCCGCCGTCTGGCTTCGGAGATCGCGCAGTCTCCTTCATCTCTTGTTTCCGGAGGATCGTCATGACGAGCGTCATCCCCACCCTTCCCACGTCGGCCTCGGTCGTGAACGTCGGCCTCTCGCTGTTCGCCGACGCCGTGAACGACCAGGGCCACCCGGTCGCGTCGGTTGACTGGCGCATTCCGGCTGGTGGCGACATGCATCTGGTGGCCGCACTCACACGTCTGTACGGCCAGCATGCCGCCACCATCGATGCGGCCAACGTCGAAGTCCTCAAACGCCTTGAAGCGAGCCCGAGCATCGTCGGGGTCTCGGCCGCCGGCACGGTTGTACCCGGGCTCGAGGGCAAGATGCTGATCCACTGCGGACCTCCGATCGCGTACGCCGACGCATGCGATCCGCTGCGCCGCTCCATGCGCGCGGCCGTGGTTGCGGAAGGGTGGACCGACACCATCGAGCGTGCCGATGCCATGTTGGCCGGCGGCCACATCGCGCTCGATTCGGCCAACCTTCACGACACCGCGGTACCGATGGTGACCGCGCTCGGCCCGTCCATGCCGGTGTGGGTCGTCGATAATCCGTCCGGCGCAAACCGAGCGTTCGCGCCGGTCAACCAGGGCCCCGGCGAGGTGCAGTGGTTCGGCCGGGAGACGCCTTCATCCATTGCTCGCCTGCAGTTCCTCGAACAGATCGCAGGTCCGTTGCTCAATGAGGCGATCCAATCCCATGGGCCGATTGACGTGTTCGGTTGGGCTGCGCAGGGCGTGCAGATGGGTGATGACGTCCATATCCGTACCCAGGCATCCACCAACCTGTTCATCCGCAACCTACTCCCCCATCTGATGAAGCTCGCCGACCCTCGACGCATCGATCTGGCCACGTGGTTGGCGTCCAACCACCTGTTCTTCCTCACCGCCGCCATGGGAGCGGCCCGCGCCGTCACCGGGTCGGCTATGAGCGTCACCGGCTCCTCCATCGTCACCACCATGTCGCGCAACGGCACCGACTTCGGCATTCGTGTGGCGGGCTCGGACACGTGGTACTTGTGCCCAGCGCCGCCGATTGGCCAGGCCCTCTACTACGCCGGGCAGGGACCGGAGACGGCGGCGAAAGATGTGGGTGACAGCGCCGTGCTCGAGCTGGTCGGTCTGGGCGGACCCGCCGCGGGTGGGTCTCCCTCAGTTGCCGCGTTTGTGGGCGGCACCATGAACGATGCCCTCGCCACGACCGAGGAGATGGATCTGATCTGCGCCGGGCGAAGTTCACGATTCAAAATCCCGATGCTGGATTTCCGCGGCACCCCGGTCGGTGTCGACATTCGCAAGGTCGTCGAACTCAGCATCACGCCGAAGGTCACGACCGGCATCCTCCACGTTTCCGACGGGTCCGGCCAGATCGGTGCCGGCGTCGCCGAAGCGCCGCTGTCGTGCTTTCGGGATGCCCTCCTTGCGCTCGACCGTCAGATGACGTGATCAAAGCCATCGACGTCGGCCTGGCATGGGAACCCCATCTGTCGGGCGGCTCGACTGCCAGTGTGCTCGCCGTCTTCTCAAAGGCGACCTACCTACAGCTCGACTCCGATGTCGTTGCCATCGTGACCGCCGAGGTTCCCCGCGGGCCTCTGCACCTTCGAATGCAGCAGATTCCGCCGATGGAGGTCGGCCAATCCTTGTTCCTTGAACCGATCGGCGAAGGCCAGCACCGCTGCTGGTCGCCCGCACGTATCAATGGCATGGCTCTGCTGCGCTCACGTCCCTCGCTGCCGAGCGCAGATGCCTCCGCTCTGGCCGGGAGCGCCGCCGTGCGGCGAGCGAACGAGGCCCTGAAGGACCACGATCTCGTGGGAACAGTGAGACATCTTGCTGGTCTCGGGCCCGGGCTCACCCCGTCGGGTGATGACGTGCTCGCTGGGATCCTGCTCGTCGCCTCACTGACGCAGCGCTTCTCCCCGTCCCAACTTTGTGCAGCCGCCGACACCGACCGCACGCACGACATCTCGAAGTCGTTCCTCAGGTGGGCGGCGAACGGCCACTCCATCGAACCGGTTCATGATCTGCTTCTCGCCCTGGCCGCCGGGCATCCCACCCATGACGCCGAGCAGGCAGTGGCCGCTGTTGGTGCCACCTCGGGACACGACCTACTCCTGGGCCTGCGGCTCGCGCTCAGCCTGTAGTCGAGCGGCCAGTGGGACCGTTCTAGAACGGGCGGAGCGCCAACCAGACCGCTTTCGCGGGCACAGTGCCGGGGTTGCTCCATCGGTGGGGACGATCGGTGCGGAAGTGCAACGCGTCGCCTGCCGTGAGGCGGTAGCGCTCGCCGTCGACATCGAGTTCGAGCACACCCTCGAGCATGTAGAGAAGTTCTTCGCCAGGATGCTCCATGGGGCGCTTGCCGCTGCTGGCGTCGACGTCGATGGTGGATAGGGCGCCAGCCAAAAAGAACCGCCCGTACGGACCAGAGATGCCAGCCAGGTCGATGCCCTGATGGCTGGTGAACAACGGCCGACGACTGCCCGCCGGGATAAACGACACCGGTCGGTTGTCGGACTGGGTCTCTTCCACGAAGTACGACACGGGGCGATTCAGCGCGCCGGCGATCTTCAGCAGCGTGGTGATAGTGGGAACCATGCCGCTGCGTTCGATCTTGTGAATGGCAGCGGCCGACACATCGGAACGCTCAGCCAGCTGCTGCAAGGACATGCCCCGCTGCACCCGGAGCTCGCGCAGTTTCGGGCCGATCGAATCGACAATTTCCTCGAGCCCGTTCACGCCGGACGGCTGTCCGGGCCCGCCATCGACGCCCTGACCACTGGCGGTTTTCGCAATGGGGGCAACCACGACTCGCTTGGCTCTGGGCTTGCGGGATGTGGTCGGTGTTTCCACAGAATGAACCTTTGTGGGCAGTGGACGCGGTGTCATAGGAAAGTGTTTATGATGCAGACGATAGTAAACGCCGTTGGCCCTTGCCTGGGCCGAAGAGCACCAGGGGAAACATTATGGCCGTAAGAACAGTAGTGGTCGGCGGCGGGGCTGCGGGCATCGGTGCCGCCGGCGCGTTCAAGGGTGCAAACCCCAGCGGCGAGGTGATTGTCTACACCGAGTATGAGGACGCCGCTTACAGCCCGTGCGGCATCCCCTACGTGCATGGCAAGGAAATCACTGACTTCCAGTCGCTGTTCCTCGCCACCAAGGAGCAATACGCCAACCAGGGAATTGACATCCACTACGAGACCACCGTGACTGGCCTCGATTTCGCCAATCGACGCATACGCGTTGAAGGTGAAGGCGAGGTTGCGTACGACCGCCTGATCGTCGCCACGGGTTTCAACTATGCCGATCCGGGCGTGCCGGGTGGTGATCTCGAGGGTCTCTACTACGTCAAAAACATCCGTCGGGCCATGGAGTGGGACAAGACACTCGACAACACCAAGGTGGCCGTCATCATCGAAGCCACGCCGCTTGGCATGGAGATGATCGAGGCGATGATCCACCGCGGCATCGAAGTCCACGTGGTCGATACCCGGCCGTGGGCCATGAGCGATCTGGCCGACCCGGACATTGTCGAGCCGGTGCAAAAGACGTGGGCCGAAGCCGGGGTCCACATGCACTACGGCGTCACGCTTGAAGGTTTCGTCGGTGAGGGCAAGATTCGTGCGGTGAAAACCTCCGAAGGCGAGATCCCCTGCGACCTGGCCGTCATCTGCACCAAGAAGGTGCCCAACAACGAACTCGGTGCACGAGCCGGATTGAAGACCGGGCCGACGGGCGGCATCATCGTCAACAAGCGCATGGAGACGAACATCGCCGGCGTGTACGCGGCGGGCGACGTCACCGAGATCCCGCTTGGCGTGACCAACGTGGGCGTGCAGGGACTCACGGGATCCCACGCCTATTCGCAGGGCAAGGTCGCCGGCATCAATGCCGGCGGTGGTCAGCGTGAGTACCAGCCGGTCTACATCCCCTGGGGCATGGTGGCCGGCAAGTGGATGATCGGCGGCGTGAACTTCGGTGAAACCGCGGCCACGGCACTTGGCATTCCGTTCGTCATGGGGGTGGCGCAAGGCATCAGCCGAGCCCGCTACTTCCCCGGCATGAAACCAATCAAGGTGAAGCTGTTGGCCGAGCCGAAATCACTGCGACTCATCGGTGCCCAAATGGTGGGTGGCGAAGGCATCAAAGAGCGGGCCGACTTCCTGGCCATGGCCGTCAAGACCGGCATCACGCTGGAAGACCTGGCCTATATGGAGAACGTCTACTCCCCTCCCATCGGTGCGCTCAACGAGCCCATCGCCCTCGCCGCCCAGAACGGCCTCAGCAAGGTCAAGCGCTAGTGGCCAGGCCGAGTGCATTCCCCACCTGGTTGCGAGTGAATGCCGAGAAGCATCTGCTCATCACGGCGCAGCAACGGGTGGCGAAAGCGAACGACCTGGCCGCACCACTCCCCGCCCTCGGGGCCAAGGGGAAATTCTTCACCAAGGTTTTCGCACCGATCTACCGCGTCCTGCCGTGGTCGTTGCGATCCAAAGTGCTTCAACTCATGCCCGGTAGCCACCGTCAACAGTGGTCACCGCGTGAGCGAAAGCCAAACGGTCCGGCTGTGTGACCGTTCTTTGATCCCGCACCAACCCACACCATCATCAAGGAGAACCAGCAATGCCGAAGACCGTGAATAATCCGATCCCCGCCAAGGGTGAAGTGCTGTTCAACACCGAAGAAAAGATCTTCGAAGACATCAAGGCCAAGGAGGGCGAAAAGGCGTTCGTGTTCATCCATACGGTGCCGTACGAAGGTTCCGTCGCCCTCGTCAACCTGCTCACGTCCACCCGTCTGCGCCGAAAAGGCTTCGATGTCACCATCGTTCTCTACGGCCCCGGCGTGCTGCTCGCGTCCGGTACCCGTGGTTTCCCGGCCGTGGGCCAGGAGGCCTTCCCCGGTCATATGGCCATCAACAACCAGCTCCAGACGCTGCTCAACGAAGGCGCCACCATCTATGCGTGCCGCTTTGCGATGGGTGCCCTGTACGGCTTCCGCGAGGATGACCTCATTCCCGGTGTGAAGGCGTTCCACCCGCTCGACGTGCTGGACTCTGCGCTCACCGCTTGGCGCGCCGGTGCGTTCCAGATGAACACCTGGACCGTCTGAGCCACGCGCAATACAGGTGCTTGCGAGCGACGGACCATTCGGTTCCGTCGCTCGTCGGGCCTATTACTCAAGAACGACAGCAATATCCGGGTTGCGAGCCAGCGTGTTCGACACGTAGCAGACCCGCTTGGCATGAGCCAGCAGCACGTCGATGTTGTCGGGGGCTGGTCGTTCGAGCATCACGTGGATCTCGAAGTTCTGAAACGACGGGCCGTCGTAGTGGCCGACCACATGAAGGTCAAACGGGCCTATGTCGATGTTGCGTTTACGAGCCGCAAAGCCCAGCGCGAGAGCGAAGCACGACGCCAATGATGCCAACAGATATTCCGTCGGCATCGGGCCGGTATCGGTGCCCTCCGCCCATTCGGGCTCGTCGACGATCAGTTCGAAGGCACGGGCTTTGACAACCGCTCGGTAGCCACTTTCCCATCGAGCCGTAACGGAGTTGGAGGTCGGTCGCTCCACCGCCATCAGTGATGGTGATCATCATGATCGTGGTGATGGTCATGATCGTCATGACGATGATCATGACCAGCAGGACGATCGGCAAACTCGCGGGCGCGTGTGTCTGCTTCGACTGCGGTCACGACACCTTTCGACGCAAGCACTGCTTGCAGTGCTTCGAGCCATCGCTCGTAGTAGCGGTAGCCCTCATGGTCAGGGTTCGCAGCTTCCCATGCACCCACCGCCTTGATCAGCTCGGCTCGAAAGTCTTCCCACTCGAACTGGCCGGCGTTCGACAACGACATGGCGAGGCCGAAAGCCCGGCTCTCCCAGGGTTCCTCGAAGACCAGGGCACCATTCGAGCGGGGCGGCGCACTCGGACCTTCGAGGTCGAGTTCGGCGGGCAGATTGTCCTCGTGACCCTCGACCGCGGCCTCAGGCATGAACGACGCCAACCCCGACCATGGCGTCACGGGTGACGATGGCGGCCAATTCCTCTTCGGTCATCTGAGCCGTGCCTTCCGGACGCTCGGGCAACACGAAATAGCGGACCTCTGAGCTGGAGTCCCAGACCTTTACCTCGGTCTTCGGCGGCAGCGTGAGACCCATCTCGGCCAACACCGTGCGCGGCTCACGAACAATGCGGGCGCGGTAGGCCGGATCCTTGTACCAGGCCGGCGGTAGACCCAGCACCGGCCACGGATAGCAGGAGCAAAGTGTGCACACAACGACGTTATGCACGGTGGCTGAGTTCTCCACCACGCGTATGAACTCGCCCTGAGGACCGGCAAAGCCGAATTCGCCAATGGCCTTGGTGCCGTCTTCCAAAAGGCGCGCCTTGTACTCCGGATCGCACCAGGCCTTGGCAACAACCTTGGCGCCGTTCATGGGGCCAACATCGTTCACGTAGCGGTTGATGAGACCGTCGATGACCTTCGGATCGATGAGGCCGCGCTCGAGCAGCAGCGACTCAAGCGCTTCGGTTCGTTGGGCGGGGCCGGGTCGATCTGCGGCGTGCGGAATAGCGGTCATACTGGCTCCAGGTAGTCGTCGTACATGTCGATCGTGAGGGTGAAGTCTTCGGCGTCGGCGCCCCACAGAGTGGTGGACGGAAACGAAACGGCATACACATGCTGGGCGTTCTCGGCAACGAAGTGAGCGTGCGTATCGGGCAGCACTTGTGCCGGTTGGATGGTTACCACCGTGCCCGTATGACCGCGGGTATAGCGCGGCAACCGGGAGTGTCCGGAATTGGCGAACGACTTGGCCCGCACCGTGTCGCCAACCTTGAAGCGGGGCTCGCGATCGATCGTGCGCAGTGAACCGCCGGCCGTCGGCTGATAGTCGGGCTTGTGCGGCTCGGTAGCAGCAGGCTCGGTGACGTCTTCGCCCCGCAGCTTGCGGGCCCGGGCCTCGACTGCTCCAGCGGGGAGCACACCGGTGTCGACCAACTGCGTTTCGACACAACCGAGCCAACGGCCGTAGTACCCGTCAACCAGGTAGTCGTACGGGTGCTGGCGGTCGATGGCGTGGCGCATCGCGTCGAGGTTGCCGCCCGACAATCGGGCCGACAACGCACCGAACGCGAAGGCTTTGGCCTCCCACGGTTCGGCGAAAACGGGCTCGTTCGGATCTATGGAGACTCGACCCCAACCCTGCATGCCACCCATGTCGTGAATACCGTCCATGCGACACCTTCCCCAGCGAGATCGACGTACGTCGCCACCGTAGCAAAGTGACGATGATGAACAAATCATGTCGTAAAGTGATGGCCTCATGAAGGACTCTGACCTACCTGCCGCTGAAGAACAACCCAACGACGTCGCGCCGAACTTCGACGTTATGCGTTCGATCTACGGCGTGGGACCCGCTCCGGAACCTGAGCCCTCAATCGAACAGCTTGGCGACGAAGCGTTCGACACAATGCGAGCCATCTTCGACGTCAGGTGACGGTCAGAACCGATAGCCGGGGTCGCTCGGCCAGTTGGGTTGGAAGAGGTGCCACTGCTCGGGCGCCTGCCGGATGAGGAACTCGAGTTCATCGGCCAGCGCTTGGGTGACACGGGCGACGTCGGCGCGCAGACCGCCTGTACCTCTGGTGGTGTCGATCGGAGGGCGAACAATCGCGTGATGCGTTCCTCGACGACCCATGTACACCGCAGCCGGAATGAGGGGAGCACCGGTGCGAAGGGCAAGCATGGCGGGGCCGGCGGGCATAGTGGTTCCCTCACCGAAGAATGTCACCTTCTGGCCGTCACCGGTGAGGTCACGATCAGACATGAGGCACACCACTTCGTTGCGCTTGAGCGCGCCAAGCACCTTTGACGTAACGTCGGGCCCAAGCGGCACGACGGTCATGCCAAAGGCCGTACGCAGATCACGGAACCACTCGAAAAGCTCGGGCGGGTTGACCGGCTCGACCACGACGGTCATCGGAATGTTCTGGTCGGCCAGCCACCGTCCGGCCCACTCCCAGTTGCCGAGATGCGGCAGCGAGAGCAGCACACCGTGGCCGGCGTCGAGAGCGCCGCGCACATGTTCCCAGCCGTCGATCGTGAAGCCTTTGCGGACCTCGGCTTTCGTGAGCGATGGCAATCGAAAGCTCTCGATCCAGTACTTGGCATAGCTCTCGAAGGCCTCGTGAGTGGCCAGCCGAACCGACACCATTGTCGCGTTGGGTCCCTTCACACGACGCTGATGCCGCTCCACCGTCTTGCGCGGCCCTCGCATGGCCTGGCTGAACATGAGCCCGAGAGTGGGCACACCGAGTTCGATCAGCGGTCCTGGCGTGGCCTTGGCGAACGCGGCCGCCATTTTGTAGGCGAGCATCGTGACATCGTCACGATCAATCGGTGCGTCCATTGCTTAGCGCGGCGTGCGGCGTCGCACCAGGATCTCGGTGCGGATGCGTTTGCGGTTGTCCTTACGCTCTATCCGACGATGTTGGCGCGCAGCGAGCTTGGCTGCCGTGATGGGTGCCACGCCGGCCTGCTTCCAGACCTTCACAAACCGCTGTAAGGCCGTCACGACGGTGAGGACCATCATCAACCAGAGGGTGCCGTCGAGCACGCTCGGCCATTTGGCACCCAGCAGCAGTCCGACGCACAGCAGCACGATACGTTCGGCCCGTTCCATGATGCCGCCCTTGGCATCGAGGCCAAGTGACTCGGCCTTGGCCCGCATGTAGGAGATCACCGAGCTGACCGCCATGATCGCAAAGGGCAGCAGGGCCAAATGTCGGCTGCGATTATCGTAGAACCAGGCGACACCACCAAAGAAGAACGCATCGCTCACGCGATCGATCACCGAGTCAAAGAAGGCACCGCGTTGGCTGGTGGTGTTCGAAGCCTTCGCCAACGCACCGTCGAGCAGATCCGGCAGCGCGGCCAGAATGACCAGCACCAAACCCCAGAGCAGATGCCCGCTGCCGATAACCACGCCAGCACAGGCCGCAACAACCAGACCGAGAATGGTGAGATGGTCAGGTGACAGCCCAGTCTTGCGGAGCAGGATGCCAATCGGTTTCACCGCTTTATCGACGGGACCGCGGAGATAACCATCGAACACGCTCCGTAGCCTACCCCTCGGGACGGCACTTGGCACTCCTCAACGGGCGTTAGGGTGACACCCATGAGCGCCTCCACGCCAGCTGATTTGTCCACTGCGTTCCGTAGTTTCGGCCGCCGAATCCGCCAGGCTTTGGAGATGGCCGACGACGACAAGGGCCGCCTCGCCGCCGCTGCACCCCACGCCGCCCGATTGCAGGCCATCGTGCTCGAGGCGGCAGGCGTGATCGGTGGCGGCTTTGGCACGTCGGTCGATCAGGTCGGCCCGTCTATCGCTGACCACATCGACAAAATCCCACCCGACGCCTGGGACGAAGCCAAACTCGACCAACTCCGCGCCCTCGCAACGGCCGCCGGCGCCGAAATCCGCGCCGCCGAAACTGCCGCCCAGGGCTAAACCGGCCGGTTCCGAAAAGGGCGGCTGGATCGTCCAGCGCCGAAGGTAGGGAAGCAGTTCCGCCCGGCGGGACGTTTGCTGCGACTGTGGTTGCAAGCGTCCCGAACCGACGAAAGCTAAGTGTTCGCCGATTCCCAGTCTTGTTCGGGGTTGTCTTCGGTGAAGTGTTCAATGGTGCGGCCGTCGACGGCGTCGATCACGACGAAGGCGCGACGCTTGGGGGGTTCCTCCACCGAGTAGGCCAGGATGCGCCAGATAGGGCGGCTGCGCAGACCACGCCAGGCCATCTGGGCTGATGCGTGACCGATGGGCCAGCCGACCGCGCCCGTAGCCTTTGCGAGCGCTTCTTTTTCGTCGAGGCCGAGCTTCCAGCCCGAGGTGATGCAGAAGAGGCCGAGTGCGGCGAGGAGGCCCGCAGCCAGCAGGAAACCGTTGTTGACGAGCACGGGTCGGTTGTTGTGACGAACCATCCAGGCGATGAAACAGGCAGCGGCCAGACCGAAGTAGATGTAGCCGGGCACTCGGCGCCGACTGTTGTCTGGGAAGTCGTAGGCGCCGACGAAACCAACCGCGTTCAGATCGTCCGGTAAGACGTCACGAATCTCCTGCTCATCAGCCATAGAGGTGCAGGCTACGTGGCGGGCCAGGCGCGACGCACTTTGGCCGCGGTGATGTCGAGGGGTTCGGGAAGCGATCGGGTGTTGGCGAGTGTGGTCATGAAATTGGCGTCGCCAGTCCAGCGGGGCACGACGTGCACGTGCAGGTGCTCGCTTACCGAACCTCCCGCTGGCTTGCCCAGATTGATTCCGACGTTCAAACCGTCGAGCGGATAGACCGCTTTCAGTGCCCGCACCGCCTTTGTCGTGCTGGCCCACAATTCGGACGTCTCGGCGGTCGTGAGGTACTCCAACTCGGATTCTTCGCGGTACGGGAGTATCAGCACGTGCCCACAGGTGTACGGGTAAGCATTGAGGATGGCGAAAACCAGCTCGCCCCGGTGCACGATATTCGTCTCCACGTCGCTCAGGCCACTGTTCAGGATTTGCGTGAAGATCGATCCACTGCCCCCAGGCGTGGGACCGGATTGGCTGCTCACGTAGCTTGAACGCCAGCCGTTCCAGATGTACTCGAACATCAGCCTAAGGCGGCTGCAACCGCTACTTCCTCCGCCAGACGCGCCGTAAAATCAGCAACCGTCACGCCGCGCTCGACGTCGCCGCCACGGGGGTTCACGCCGACCGTTCCTGCGGCCACATCGTCGTCGCCGACGACGAGCACGTAGGGAATCTTTTCCATCTTGGCGTTTCGAATGCGCTTGCCCAGTTGATCGGTGGCTTCGACCACATCGACGCGGTAACCGACGGCCTTGAGATCAGCCGCAACCTTGTTGGCGTAGTCGTCGTGAGCTGTCGCGACCGGCAAGAGGCGCACCTGAAGCGGCGCCATCCACGTGGGGAACGCACCGGCGTAATGCTCGACAAGAACGCCGAAGAAGCGTTCGACCGACCCAAACAACGCGCGGTGCAACATGACCGGGCGATGGCGGGCGCTGTCGGCCCCGATGTACTCCAACTCGAAACGGTCGGGCAGGTTGAAGTCGTACTGGATCGTAGACAGCTGCCACGTGCGGCCGATGGCGTCCTTCACCTTCACGTCGATCTTGGGACCGTAGAACGCGGCGCCGCCTTCATCGACCTTGTAGGGAATACCCTCTGATTCCAGCGCCTCGCGCAGGTACTGCGTGGCGTTGTCCCAGCCTTCATCCGTGCCGATGGACTTGCCCAGTTCCCGCGTGGACAACATGGCGTCGAACTCATCGAAACCGAACGCGCGCAGCACGCTGATGACGAACGCCAACAGGCTCTTGATCTCACCCGGCGCCTGTTCGGGCGTGCAGAAGATGTGGGCATCATCCTGCGTGAAGCCACGGATGCGCATGAGGCCGTGCAACGTTCCGGCGCGCTCGTAGCGATAGACCGTGCCGAGTTCGAACATGCGAAGCGGAAGCTCGCGGTAGCTGCGCTGACGGCCTCGGAAGATGAGGCTGTGCATGGGGCAGTTCATTGGCTTTGGGTAGTAGACGCCGTTGTCCATTTCCATGGGCGGGTACATGCCGTCCTTGTAGAAGTCGAGATGACCCGACGTCTTGAACAGCGTGTCTTTTGCCAGGTGTGGCGTATAGACGAACTCGTAGCCGCCCGACGCGTGTCGGGCCCGGCTGTAGTCCTCCATCATCTTGCGAACGATTGCACCCTTGGGATGCCACACCGCCAACCCTCCACCAAGCTCATGCGGAAACGACAGCAGATCGAGCTCGACGGCCAACTTGCGATGGTCTCGCTTCTCGGCCTCCTCCAGGCGATGCAGATGCTCGGCGAGTTCATCCTTGCTGGCCCATGCTGTGCCGTAGATGCGTTGCAGCATCGGGCCCTTTTCGTTGCCGCGCCAATATGCGCCTGCAACTTTCATGAGCTTGAAATGACCGAGCTTCGACGTGCTTGGCACATGCGGCCCGAGACAGAGGTCGACGAACTCGGGTGTGTTGCGATAGATACTGATCGCTCCCCCGGCCGACACTTCGCCAGAGTCGAGTGTGTCGGCTGCGGCCGCTGACGCACGTTCGATGATCTCGCACTTATAGGGCTGGTCGGCGAAGAGCTTGAGCGCTTCGGCCATGTCCATTTCGGACTGCGCACGAACGGCTGATCGGCCTTCATGATGTCCCGCATACGCGCTTCGACGGCGACGAGGTCGTCCTCACTGAACGTCTTATGGTCGGGCAGATCAAAGTCGTAGTAGAAGCCGTCCTCAATAGCCGGCCCGATCGTGTACTTGGCTCCCGGGAACAACTGCGTAACGGCTTGCGCGAGCACGTGGGCCGTGGAGTGCCGCAGTACATGGCGACCTTCGTCGGTATTGGCTGTGATGATGGCCACCTTCGCGCCATCGCTCAGCGGCACGCTGAGATCGCTCTCGTGACCGTCGATAACGGCGGCCACGGCAGCCTTGGCCAGACCCCGGCCGATCGAGGCCGCAAGGTCCCCCGCAGTGGACCCCGCAGGCAAAACGCGCGGGGAACCGTCAGGAAGGGAAATCGTTATCTCGGCCATAGCGCCATACAGCCTATTCGGCTTCGCTTCGAGACGACCCGATTAACCGTTACGCCGAGATGAGTTTGGGCACTTCCGCGGTACCGCTCGGGAGGGTCTCGGCCTTTTTGGTGGCATAGGTGTTGCGGTACTCCTGGCCGGTCAACTCGCGGATTTCGTACATGACTTCATCGATCATCTGACGAAGCGCTATGTGATCCTCGGCGCGGTTGCGGTAGCGGGCCGGGTAAATCGGTTCGCCGATGCGGATGCTGCACCGGCCACCGATCTTGGGCAGTTTGGCGTCGGGCGGTTGGATCTCTCGCGTTCCCACCACGCCGACTGGGAAGATCGGGCAGTCGACTTTGAACGCCAAACGAGCCGCTCCGGTGTGGCCCTTGTGGAGCACGCCATCACGACTGCGGGTACCTTCCGGGAAGATGCCAAACAGCTCGCCGCGCCGCAAGACGGCCTCGGCCGCGTCAAGTGCAGCAGTGGACTTGTCGCCACCAGCGCGGTCGATGGGAATCATGCCCATTGCAGGGAACAGGAACTTGGTCTTCCAGTCGTCCATGTACTCCGCCTTACCGACAAAGCTGATGCGACGCGGCACGGCCAACATAAGGAACGCCGAGTCGAGAAAGCTGACGTGATTGGGGCACAAGATGGCCGGACCGGATGCGGGAAGCCGGTCAAAGCCCTGCAGATCGAACTTCCATGCCCTTCGTGACACGGGGCCGAGCACAGCACGGGTGCGGTCCTGCAACCGTGAAGCACCCTGCGTGGAGGCCATGCGTCGAGCGTAGTGCCAAACCTGACGCCCGGAACAAGGATTCACCCTGCCGAAACACCACATTCATGTCACCGGGCTCGCGGCACTGTCCGAGCGAAGCGAGTCCGAGAGCAGGGAGCGAAAGGTAGCGAGCAAACGAGGCATGTCTCGTTCACATCACCCCAACTCGATACCCATCAGCGACGCGGCGGCGAAGATGTCGTGCCCGGCAGCGGCGCCGGCATCGATCGCGGCCAAAGCAGTCGGGCAGTCAAGATCGTTGTCGAGCGCCTTGCGAACGGCGTCGAGCACATGGCCGCCTTCGCCATCGGCCCCCTTGTTCCAGCGGTCCAGCCGCTCGGCACTGTTTGGCATGAGATCGGTTTCCCAGTGCCAATCATGGCGGTATGGGTGATCGAGGATGCCGATGCGGATCGCACGCGGGTCGTACTGGGTACGGAGCTTGTCGATAAACACCAGATTGCCCAGGCTTTTCGACATCTTGTGGCCGTCCATCCACACCAGCCCTACGTGCATCCAGTGACGCACGAAGGGCTCGCCCGTGGCTGCCTCGGACTGGGCCCGTTCGCATTCATGGTGCGGGAAGATGAGGTCCGCCCCGCCGCCGTGCAGGTCGATGGTGTTCACACCCAACTCGCGCAAGGCCAGGGCCGAGCACTCGATGTGCCAACCCGGCTTGCCCGCGCCCCAGGTGGTTTCCCAGGTGGGCTCGTCATGTTTCGACGGTTGCCACAACACGAAGTCGAGCGCGTCACGTTTGTGTGGGTTGTCGACATCCCCGCCGCGCTCGCGAGCGAACGCCAACATCTGCTCACGGCTGTAGTGACTTACCGAACCGAACGACGCGAACTTGGCCACGTCGAAATACACACTGCCGCCGGCCTGGTAGGCGTAGCCATGATCGAGCACCATGCCGATGAATTTGCGGATGTCCGGAATGGCAGAAGACGCCCGCGGTTCGGCATACACCGGAAGAACATTCAGCGCCTCCATATCGCCCTTGAAGCGGGTCTCTTCCTTGGCGGCCAGATCCAGGTAGTGCACGCCGAGTTCGCGGGCCTTGGCGAACAACGGATCATCCACATCGGTGACGTTGCGCACACAACGGACTTCGTGGCCCCTGTCGATAAGGCGACGGGTGAGCACGTCGTAGTTCACGTACACCCACGCGTGCCCAAGATGGGTCGCGTCGTACGGCGTGATGCCGCACGTGTACATCGTGACCAGATGTTCCGGCTCGAATGGCACCACTGCTTGGCGGGCGGTGTCGTAGAGGCGAATGCTCATTTGATTCCCGTCAGCTTCGGCGCAACGCGTGTCTTGTAGCGCACGTTCAACTGCAGCAGCACCGCAGTGAACGCCTCGATAGCGGTCGCATTGGAGAGATACCCGGCATCGAGCGGACGACAACCCGGAATCTTGTTGACGATCTCGGCCACGATCATGGTTGCGTCTCGATCATCGGAACAGATCAGAACGTCGGAGTCGATGGGCGAGCCGAGGTGACCGAGTTCAGCCGCCGGAAGATGATGAAACGCTGCGACCACCCGACACTCAGGTACGGCAGCCTGCACATGGGCGGCCACGCTGCCCCGCGGCGGGAGGAGCGGCTGGAACTCCTTGCCGACCCGCACCAACGCATTGGCCATCGAGATGACGACCTTGCCGCGTAGCTGCTCGATCTGCTCTTGCGCGGTCGTGGCAGCTGAATCCCAGGGCGTCGCCAGCACGATCAGATCGGCTGAGCTGGCCGCGTAGTTGTCCCCTGATTCGATATCGAGCTGCATATCGGGCCAGGCCGCCAAGACTTCGTCACGAGCCTCCATGGCCCGATACTTCGATCGCGAGCCCAGAATGACCGGATAGCCAATGGAGGCCAAGCGCGCTCCGAGGGCTTTGCCCGCAGGTCCGGTACCGCCCAGAATCCCAATTCGCATGTGGGTCACTCTTGCACAATCGAAGCCTGACCCGCTCGCTCAACAATTCACTTTCGCGTCATCGTAAATCTCGCCGCCCTGGTTGAGTAGGTTGAGCGTATGGGTCTTTTGGACGGTAAACGTTTCCTGATAACCGGCGTGCTGACGGACGCCTCGCTCGCGTTCGGTGTCGCCAAACTGGCGCAGGAGGAGGGGGCCGAGATCATCCTGACCGGCGCCGGTCGAGCGCTGTCGCTCACCGAGCGCACCGCCCGAAAGCTCCCGAGTCCGCCGCCCGTGTACGAATTCGACGTCACCAAACCCGAGCACATCATCAGCGTCCGAGAGGCGCTTGCATCGCACTGGGATCGCATCGACGGGGCGCTGCATTCCATCGGGTTCGCGCCCGAAGCGTGTCTTGGTGACGACTTCATGGGCGCCACCTGGGAAGACGTCTCGGTGGCCGTCAACATCTCGGCCTACTCACTGAAGGTGATGGCCGAAACCGTGGCGCCGCTCATGATCGGCGGCGGTTCGCTCGTAGGCCTGACCTTCGACGCAACGGTCGCATGGCCCGCCTACAACTGGATGGGTGTGGCCAAGGCTGCGCTCGAAAGCTGTAACCGCTACCTGGCCAAAGCGCTCGGATCGCAAGGCATCCGCTCCAATCTTGTCGCGGCCGGCCCGATCAAGACCATGGCGGCCAAGTCCATTCCCGGCTTCAAACTGTTCGAAGAAACGTGGGACAGCAAGGCTCCGCTCGGTTGGGACGTCACCGACTCCACGGCGGTCGCCAAGGCGTGCGTCATGCTGATGTCGGACTGGTTCCCCATGACGACCGGCGAGATGATCCATGTCGACGGCGGTCACCACGCCATGGGCGCGTAGGCTCCCAAAATGGCAAAGACTATTTTCCACGGACTCGACGAACTGAAAGCCGCCGCAGGTAGCCACCTCGGCTACACCGACTACATCACCATGACCCAGGAACGGGTCAATCAGTTCGCAGACGCCACCGGCGATCACCAGTGGATCCATGTCGATGTCGAGCGGGCCAAGAAGGAATCACCCTTCGGTGGACCGATCGCCCATGGTTATCTCACCCTGTCGCTCATTCCCTGGCTCGGAGCACAGCTCATGGCCGTCGAGGGCGTCAAGCTGGGGGTGAACTACGGCTCGAATCGTATGCGTTTCATGTCGCCCGTTCCCGTCGGCGCCAAGCTCAGGCTCGGGGCAAAAATCCTGTCGGTAGAAGAATTGCCGGGCGGCTGGGTCCAGTCGATCACCGAATTCACGCTCGAAACCGAAGGATCCACCAAGCCCTCTTGCGTGTCCGAAACGATCACCCGATACCTGTTCTGACGGTGTCGGCGCCGGCCGACACTCTGGTGCGACTCAAATTTGGCAGGCCCGCCATACACTGACGCCGTCATGTCCCTCGGTCATCGTCTCGTCGTTGCCTGCTTCGTAACCGCACTTCTGGTGCCGACTTCAGCGACGGCGCAGACTCCTCCGGCCGACCCACCGACGACAACTCCCGCAGCCGACACGCCTGCCGCGTTGGCCGCCAAGGCCAGCCAGGTAAACGCGGCTGTCTCTGCGCTCGAAGCCAAACTCCCGGCGCTCGCGGCTGACCTCGACGCAGCAGAGGCAAAAGTAACGAAGCTGGGCGGTTCGATCACCGAGGCCCAACGCAGCGCCAGCGAACTCGTGAATGATGCCAAACAGCAGGCGGTCACGGCTTACCTGCGCGGCGATGCCAGTAGCCAGTCCTACGCCATGGCGCTGGCGATCGGACAGAACAACAGCAATGACGCGGCGTGGAGCCTCGGCATGATCCAGATCAACAACCGACACACCGTCGACCTCATCCGCGCCGCGAACTCGCGAGGCAGCCAAGCCAGTCGAGAGCTCACCGACGCGCTCGCCGCCCGCGATCGTGCCCGCGAAGCCGTGTCCCGCTTGGCGTTGGAAATCAGCAACAGCCGCGTCACGTCCAAAGTCGTCGCCGAACAACTCACCCAGTCCGTCGTGGCGTTGGCCCCCGGA
This sequence comes from uncultured Acidimicrobiales bacterium, assembly GCA_963791625.1. Lineage (GTDB taxonomy): Bacteria > Actinomycetota > Acidimicrobiia > Acidimicrobiales > Ilumatobacteraceae > JANMCE01. Next base: position 864,094 of record CAWBTA010000006.1, on the reverse strand, counting down.
ACGATCGACGGCATGACCACCGTCGCCTATGACGCCTACCGACGTGCTGCGGTCGGTGTTGGCGCAGAGAACCCGAAGTGCGGTCTCCGGTGGGAGCTGCTGGCCGCCATCGGACGCACCGAATCGGGTCACGGACTTGGTCGCCTCGACAGCACCGGCCGGACATCGCCACCTATCCTCGGCCCGTCAATCGGAGCCGATACTGACAGAGGCGAAATCGACACCGACCCCAATAAGGATCACGCGGTTGGTCCGATGCAGTTCATTCCGTCCACCTGGCGCAGTTATGGTGCCGACGGAAACGGCGACGGCAAGATTGACATCAACAACATCTACGACGAATCTCTCGCCGCTGGCCGCTACCTCTGCGTTGCCGCGGGCGCGTTGACTCTCTCCACCAAGGAAGGCGTCACCAAGGCCATCCTGGCCTACAACCCCAACCAGGAGTATCTGCGCACGGTCGGCAGTCGCTACGAGGCGCTGGCGCAAGACAGCGCTCGCGGGTGGTTCTCCACCGCGGTGCTGCCCAATGCTCCTGCGCCTTCGGGCACTCCGGGCGGCGCTACCGGTGGTGGTGCGCCAGTCGATCCGATCAGTACACCAACTGCCGACACCCAGACGCGAACGCTGCAAGTCTTCTCGGCCACCGCGTTGGCTGTGCCGGCCGCACCCGGCGATCCGGCCCCGGCTGTGTGTGAAAGCCCCACCGCTCGCTTGGCGGCCAGGGCGGGTATGTACCGCTGCACGGTGGGCAGTGAGGTGCTTGATCCATGCATCGCAGCGCCCTACGACCTCACGTTGCTGGCCTGCGTCACCGACCCTGAACAACCGGTGCGCATGATCAACGTGGGCAACGCCATGCCCTCGGTCGCGCCGCAATCACCGCCGCCGTTCTTTGCTCTGGTGCTGCTCGGCAACGACCGCTGTCTACCGGTCATACCCGCCGGCGCACAAGCGCCGACCGTCACCCCGACCACCACGACCACCTCCACCACCGTTGCTGCCACGACCACGACTGCTCCCGCCGTTGCGCCCACTACAGCGTCCACGGTGCTCGCGTCATCGACCACGGTGGCGGCGCCGACCTCCAGCGTGGCAACAACAACAACAACGACCACCACCGTCGGTGCAGCTGCGGTGACTTCCTCCACCACGTTGGCGCCGAAGCGTTCGCTCTCGTTTGCGGTACCACCGCGAGCGATGGCACAACCGACCCTCGCCGCGGGCGAACCGGTTGCGGAGTACAAGTGCGCAAGCGGCGCCGAAGTAGTCGGCCAACCTGCGATTACGACCGGTGTGTGGACCGCTATCGTTCGCCAGGCTGGCATCGCCCAGCGCCAAGTGCCGGTCACGCTCGCCTGGAAGTAGCGCCCCGCCGCGCTTGTGCCGGTACGGTGACGGCGTGACCGAGTTCAACGTTGCCGACGTCTGGGAAGCCCTGGTCGCCGCCGACCCTGACCATCTTGCCGTCGTCTTTCGCGACCGTCGCTTCACCCGCGCAATGCTGGACGACCGAGCCGGCCGTCTGGCCGGTGTGCTCTCATCACGTGGGCTCGGCAGCCATGTCGATCGCTCGGCGTTGGCCGGTTGGGAAAGCGGTCAGGATCACCTCGCCATCTATCTGCACAACGGAAGCGAGTACCTCGAAGCGATGCTTGGGGCGTTCAAGGCCCGCCTCGCCCCGTTCAATGTGAACTACCGCTACGTGGCCGAAGAACTGCGCTATCTGCTTGCTGACTCGTCGGCACGAGCCATCGTCTACCACTCGACCTTCGCCCTAACGCTCGCCGAGGTGCTGCCTGAGTTGCCGCTGTTGACCACGCTTCTCCAGGTTGATGACGCCAGCGGCCACCCACTTCTCCCCGGTGCCCTCTGGTACGAAGATGCCCTGGCCACGGCCGTTGCGCCCGAACTGGAACGTTCGCCCGACGACCTCTACATCCTCTACACGGGCGGCACCACCGGGTCTCCCAAGGGTGTGCTCTGGCGTCAAGGCGATGCCTTCTGCGAGTGCTTCGGTGGCAGCCGTCGTGCGACGTCAATCGACGAAATAGTTGCACGCGCAACGAGTCCGGCGCGGGCGATTTTGTCTCCACCATTCATGCACGGCGCGGCGCACTGGGTGGCGTTCACCACATGGCATCGGGGTGGCACGGTCTTCATTCAGGACACTCCCGAGCGCCTGGTCCCTGCCGAGATATGGGACCTGGTCGAGCGGGAGCACATCACGCTGTTGTTGATCGTCGGCGATGCGTTCGCCCGACCGCTGCTGGACGAAATTCGCGCCCACCCTCGGGACGCAACGTCGCTGACCACGCTGCTCTCGGGCGGCGCCGCTATGTCGGCCGGAGTGAAGCAACAGTTCCTCGAGTTGTTCCCCGCACTGACAATCATCGACGGACTCGGCTCATCCGAAGTGGGAACCCAGTTGCAACATCTATCGTCCGGAGACAGCGCATCGACCGGTCGCTTCCCCCTCTCGGATACTGCTGCGATTCTCTCCCACGATCTCACCCGGGAGTTGCAACCGGGCGACCTCGAGATCGGCTGGCTGGCCAAGCGCGGCCCTCGGCTCGCCCTTGGCTACCTGGGCGATGCCGACAAGACCCGCCACACCTACCCCGTCATCGGTAGCAAGCGGTTCGGCGTACCCGGGGACAAGGCCCGGGTGGACGCCGATGGCCTGGTGGAGTTGTTCGGCCGTGAGTCAGCCACCATCAACTCGGGCGGAGAGAAGATCTTCGCCGAGGAGGTGGAGGCCGCCATCAAGGCCCACCCGGCCGTGTACGACTGCGTCGTCACCGGCCGCCCAAGCGAGCGTTGGGGCAGCGAGGTGGTCGCCATCGTTCACCTTCGTTCCGACGCGAGCGAGGCTTCGTTGAGCGATGAAGCCGCCAAACACATCGCCCGCTACAAACTCCCCAAGGCCTACCTCTTCGTCGACGCCGTCCACCGCTCCCCCGCCGGCAAACCCGACTACCGCTGGGCAAAATCCCTCGCCAACCCAACCTGACCAGTAGATGCTCGCCCAAGCCAGGAGCGGACACAACGGCGGGCCGAGCTAGAGCGGCAGGTTGCCCGTGGCGGTGCGGGTGGAGCCGTGGTCTTTGTAGGCGGCGATGGTGCGTTGGGCGATGCGCATTTGGTGGATTTCATCGGCGCCGTCGGCGAAGCGGGCCCAGCGGGCCTGAGTGAGCATGCCTGCCAACGGGGTGTCGGTGGAGTAGCCGAGGGCACCGTGCACCTGAATGGCCCGGTCGATGATGCGCCACAGGCTGTTGGCCACGAAGTGTTTGGCCATCGATACTTCGGCAATGAAGTCCTGCCCGTTCTCGATCTTGTAGGCACCGTGCAGCACCATGAGCTTGCACTGGTAGAGCTCCATCGCCGAGTCGGCAATCATCCACTGGATGCCCTGCTTCTCCGCGAGCAAAGAGCCGTGGCTGAAGCGTTCGAGCGATCGCTTCACCATCATGTCGAGCGCTGTCTCGGCCTGTCCGATCCACCGCATGCAGTGCGCCAGTCGGGCCGGCCCCAGACGGTACTGGCCGAGCAGGTGACCCTGGCCCTGGCCACCGAGCATGTTGGTGTGCGGCACCCGCAGATCGTTGATACGGATCTCGCAATGGTTGTGACCACCCGACATCGTTTCCACGTCGCGTACCAACTCCCAACCCTCAGCTGGCAGGTCGACGATGAAGCAGGTGTTGGCAGCCTGGGGCAGATCCGGATCTTCTTCAGTACGGGCGATCAGCATGGCGAACTTCGCGCCGCGGGCACCGGAGATGAACCACTTGTGGCCGTTGATGACCCATTCATCACCGTCGCGATAGGCGAAGGTCTTGATGAGCGTCGGGTCCGATCCGGCGACCTCGGGTTCGGTCATCGCAAAGCAGGAGCGGGTCGTTCCCTCGCAGAGCGGTCGGAGGTACTTCTCCTTCTGCTCGTCGGTGCCCCAGTGCAACAGCGTGTGTTGGTTGCCTTCATCGGGTGCTTGCGCGTTCAGCACATACGGCCCGACCGACACCTTGGCCGCCTCGGCCGATACAGCAGCCATGGCCGTTGGGCCGAGGCCCATGCCGCCCCACTCGGCGGGCATGTGCGGCAGCCACAGACCCCATTCCTTGGCCACCTTTCGACAGCGGCCAATGGCCTTGACGACCTGGCCACGCTCACTCGAATCAATCGATTCCCATTCGGGGCGCACGACCTCGTCCATCAACTGCCGAACCTTGAGACGGACGCTTTCCACCTCAGGCGGAAAAGAAAAGTCGATCACTCCAGCAACACTCCCCCACGGTCATCGGTCACAGCGCGGCCGACGCAATGCAGCCGCCTCGCTAGCTTCGCGCGCTGACGGCCAGACTAGGAATGTGACCAAGCCACTCTGGGACAGTGATGTCCTGCCAACCGGGGATGAAAAGCAGCGCGCCGTGCAGGCCATGTTCGACACGATCGCCCCGCGCTATGACCTGGTGAACCGGTTGATGACGTTTCGACTCGATGTGCGCTGGCGCAAGCAGGCCATCCGTTCGCTCGGACTGCCAACGGGTTCACTGGTCGCCGATCTCGCGAGCGGCACCGGCGACATGTGCATTGATCTACGGGCGGAAGGGTTTCGTCCCTTGTCGGTGGACCTTTCGTTCGGCATGTTGGCCAACGACACCTCAGGTGAGCCGCGAGTACAGGCCGATATCCTCCACCTGCCGTTCCCAGATCACAGCCTTGACGGCATCACCTGCGGTTTCGCGCTACGGAACTTTGTGGACCTTGGCGGATTCTTCGACGAGATCGCACGCGTGGTTCGTCCCAACGGCAGGGTCGCGCTGCTGGATGTGGCTACGCCGCCCAATCCGATTCTGCGGATCGGGCACGGCATCTACTTCGGCAAGATCGTGCCCAAGGTCGGCGCGCTTCTGTCCGACGGCGCAGCCTACGCGTACCTTCCGAAGAGCGTCGCCTACTTGCCTGAGCCAGCCGAAATGATGGCACGCTTCGCAGCGGCCGGATGGCTTGACGGTGATCGCCGTTTGCTGGCCGGAGGCATCACTCAGCTGATCACCGGTACGCGGGGATGAGAGCTGTCACTCGGCCGCTGAGCGTTCCGGTCGATCTCAACGATGTGGCTGGCAGCACCGGCTTCCTGTTCGTGCGCGACGGCGTCGGCATCGCTGGGCGAGGCGAGGTAGCCCGGGTACCCGTCGACCATGTTGAGGACTTCTTGGCGTCGATCAAACGGGAAGACCACGTCAACGTTCCCGGTACTGGGCCCATCGCCATCGGCGTGCTCCCCTTCATCCCCGCCGCCCCGACTGATTTCGTCGTCCCCAAGGTGACAGTGGGAAAAGATGCCGAGGGACGAGTGTGGATCACCTCGATTGACAGCGACATCGATGCCGCCATAGCAACGCTGCCGACCCCACGGCCGCCGACACCCGACGGTGGCTCGTTCAGCGTGCGACCGGGCGTGTCTATCGAGACCTATCTGGCCGCCGTTGCTGCCGGGCGAGACGCGGTACGGAGCGGACATCTCACCAAGGTCGTCATCGCCCGCGACATCTTCATCTCGGCCGACAAGCCGCTCGACGTACGTGCCATCCTGCGGCGGCTCCGTGCCAGTTTCGGATCGAGCTACCGCTACTCGATTGACGGGTTCATCGGCGCCAGTCCCGAACTGCTCATCGCCCGCCATGGCGACGTCGTGCGGTCTCATCCGCTCGCCGGTACGACCCCGCGCACCGGTGACCCGGCTACCGACGCTCGTCTGGCCGCCGAACTCATTGCCAGCATGAAGAACCAGGTGGAGCACCGCGTGGTGATCGACGTGGTGAACGACACGCTGCTGCCGTGGTGTAGCTATCTCGACTGGGAAGCCGAGCCAAGCATCGTGGCCGTCGCCAACGTGCAGCACCTCGGCACCCGTATGGAAGGTTGGCTGTCGCAGCCCGCGCCGTCGGTTCTGGAAATGGCCCGTGCGCTCTCCCCCACGCCTGCCCTCGGCGGACACCCACGCAATGATGCCCTGGCCCTCATTACCGAAGTCGAAGGCATGGACCGAGGCCGCTACGGCGGAGCTGTCGGCTGGTTGGATGCAGACGGCAACGGGACCTTCGCCGTCGCCATCCGATGCGCTGAAATTCAGGGCACCCAGGCGCGCCTGTTTGCCGGCGGCGGCATCGTGGCCGAGAGCGATCCGCTGGCGGAGCTGGCCGAAACCCAGGCCAAATTCCAAGCCATGATCTCCGCCATCATCCGCCCGTAGCTCGCACAGCCCGTTCCGAAAGTCACTGGCGCTCCTAAGGCAATAGGAGCATCCTTGTGCACCGTGACAACCGTGAGTACCGCGACATCTCCACCGACGCAGCGCGAGGCCTGGGTCGGGTGGGCGTTGATCATTGGTCCGGGGTGTATCTGGGGCTCGTCGTATCTGTTTATTGCCGAGGGTCTGAATGCGATGCGCCCGGAGGGCATCACCTTCGTCCGAACCGTCATCGGCTTCCTCTGCCTTTCCGTCGTTCCGGGCGTACGCAAGCCGGTGTTGCGCACCGATCGCGCCCTGGTGGCGTTGCTCGGCCTGATCTGGCTGGCTCTGCCGATGTCGATGTTCCCGTTCGCCGAGCAGCGCGTCTCGTCGGCGTTGACCGGACTACTCAACGCAGCCACGCCCCTCTTCGTCGCCATCGTGGCAGCCGGGCTGGCGCGCAAGCTGCCGTCGAAGGGCGTACAGCTCGCCGTTGGCGTCGGGCTGATTGGCTCGCTCCTGATCGCCGCACCCTCGTTGGGCGAAGGCCGAAACTCGGCCGCAGGGGTCGGGCTCATCATGGCTGCACTCGTGTCGTACGGATTCGCACTCAACCTGGCCCGGCCGCTGCAGCAACGCAACGGAGCGCTACCGGTCATCTGGAGGGCCGTGGGCATTGCTGCGATCCTGACGGCACCCACCGGATTCAAAGCCGTACTCGATGCCCACTGGACGACACCAGCGGTGTTGTCGATGCTCGCACTCGGCGCGCTGGGTACCGGGTTCGCCAACGTGATGGTCGCAACCGCGGCCGGACGCACCACCGCGGCGAGGGCGTCGGCAATGGGCTTCATCATCCCGGCCATGTCGCTGCTTCTCGGCGTTGTTGTGCGCCACGAGCACGTGAAGGCTCTGTCGATCCTGGGCGCCGTCGTGTGCGTTGGCGGAGCGGTGCTGCTTACCCGAGCGAGGTCGTAACTACTGCTTCGACGGACAGAAATCGTTCAGTACACACTCGTGACAGCGGGGCTTCTTCGCATCGCACACCCGACGACCATGGAGGATGATGCGCAGGCTGAACTCTCCCCGTTCGAGCGCAGGTACCATCTCGTTCAGCACGAGTTCGACCTTCACCGGATCCTCCTCGGTGGTCAGGCCAAGCTTGCGGGACAACCGCAAGACGTGGGTATCGACAGGAAGACCGGGCAACTTGAACGCCACCGAACGCACGACATTGGCGGTCTTTCGTCCTACGCCGGGCAGGGTGACGAGGTCTTCGCGCTCGGTCGGAACCTCGCCGTCGAACTTGTCGAGCAACAGCTGCGCCATGGCCATGATGTTGCGGGTCTTGGCCTGAAAGAAGCCGGTGGATCGAATGATCTCTTCCACATCGCTCGGATTCGCAGCCGCCAGGTCGCCAGCTGTCGGGTACTTGGCGAACAACGCGGGCGTCACCATGTTCACCCGTACGTCGGTGGTCTGGGCCGACAGGATCGTGGCCGTCAGAAGCTCGAACGGATTGCGATGATCGAGCTCGCATTCGGCGTCCGGATACTCGAGCGCCAAGCGTTCGTGCACCAACTTGGCGCGGCCTTTGGGCGAGCGGGGTTTGGCCATCGGGCCACCTTAGAGGTTTGAGCCGACCAGATTGCCGAGCAGTTGGGCGACGACCAGAGCGATGACACCACCGATCACGACCCGCGCCGCGGCCTTGGCCACCGGTGCACCACCGAGGCGGGCGCCGGCGAAGCCCAACCCACCAAGGCCAACGATGGTGGCGATGACGATGGCGAGGGCGCGGGCCGAAGACGGCAGCACCAACGCCACCAGGAAGGGCACGAATGCGCCGACAGCGAAGCTGCCAGCCGAAGCGAGCGATGCCTGGGTCGGTCGCGAAAGGTTGTCGGGGTCGATGCCCAGCTCCTCCCGAGCGTGATGCGCGAGCGCGTCCCCAGCCGACAGTTCGGCCGCCACCTGATCGGCTAGCACCCGCGACAGCCCGCGCTGACGATAAATGGCCGCGAGCTCGGCCTGTTCGGCCTCGGGCGTGTGCAGCAGTTCGTGGCGCTCCTTGGCCAGGTCGGCGTGCTCGGTGTCTCGTTGGCTGGAGACCGACGAGTACTCGCCAACGGCCATGGAGAGAGAGCCGGCCACCAGCGCCGCAAACCCGGCGGTGAGCACCGATTGACGGGTTGCATTGGCAGCGCTCACACCCAGCATCAGTGAGGCAGTAGACAACAGCCCGTCGTTGGCACCCAACACCGCTGCTCGCAGCCAGGCCCCTTTGTCACCTCGATGGATCTCGGCGTGATGGCTGAAACGGGTGGCAGGACTCATAGCGCAACGAGCCTACCGACCCCATCAGCTGATGCTCTTGCTGGACGGCAAAGGGGCGACGGAAACCGCCTCCGATAGGGTTGTCAACGTGCCGACCCGCTACGACCACACCCGAGAGACCCTCGCCACCGCGCTCACGGGCGAGCCTCGTTACCGAGTGGACCAGGTGTGGGCCGGGCTCTACGAGCAGTTGGCCGAGCCGAGCGAGATCACCAATCTGCCGAAGTCGCTCCGGGCCAAGCTTGATACCGAGTTGCCACTTGCTCTGACGCCGACGATGGAACGGGCCAGCGGCAATGGGGACACGATCAAATTCGTGAGCCAGATCGAGGGCGGTCATCTCATCGAGACGGTGCTCATGATCTACAAGGATCGAGCCACGGTCTGCATCTCGACCCAGGCGGGGTGCGCCATGGCATGCGACTTCTGCGCCACCGGTCAGGCCGGCTTCAACCGGCAACTGTCGGTTGGTGAAATCGTCGAGCAGGTCGTACTGGCCAGTCGCAAGGCCCGCCGTCTCGATCGCCGGGTTTCAAACGTCGTGTTCATGGGTATGGGCGAGCCGATGGCCAACTACGACAGCGTCTGGGGCGCAGCCGTTCATCTCAACCGTGACCTCGGAATCGGCGCTCGCCATCTCACCATCTCTACCGTCGGCATCATCCCCGGCATACGACGTCTCGCCACCGAGTCGTTACCCGTCAACCTGGCCGTGTCGCTCCACGCAGCCAACGACACGTTGCGCAACACCATGGTGCCCATCAACAAGCGCTACCCGTTGAACGATCTCATGGATGCCTGCAGCGACTACCTGCTCGCCTCGAATCGTCGACTCACATTCGAGTGGGCCCTGATCGACGGCGTCAATGATCGCGAGAGTGACGCGGGTGAGCTTGCCGTGCGATGCCGCAACCTTCCACTGCCGGCGCATGTGAACCTGATCCCGCTCAACCCCACACCGGGCTACGGCGTGCCCGGAACGCCGATCAAGAAGGTGCACGAGTTCCGCGATCGGCTTGAAGTGCTCGGTGTGAACGCGACCGTGCGCAACAACCGCGGCACCGACATAGCGGCCGCCTGCGGCCAGCTCGCCGGCTCGGTCAAAGTGGATCCGCCGACGCGTCGCTAGCCGAGTAACCATCGCGCTATTCGTTCGCCGATCACGACCGCCGGGATGTTGGTATTGGCCCGTGGAATCTGCGGCATAAGTGACGCATCGGCCACCACGATGTTGCGGGTGCCGTGGAGCCGACCCCGGTTGTCGCACACCGTTCCCATCGCGCACGTGCCGACGGGGTGGTAATAGTGCATCACCTCACGGCGAATCGCCGCGTCGGTACTGACGTCGGTGACCTGAGCGCCCAAGAGCCGGGCCAGCGCAGCGTGGTTGAGCATGTCCTGAGCCATGACTAGTCCGTCGCGCAGCACGGTGATGTCGTGGTCGTCGGGGTCGGTCAGGTAGGCGTGATCGATGTGCGGCGCCGCTTCCGGGTTACGGCTGATGATGTCGACCCGACCGCGGCTTCGTGGCGTTACACAGGCCACTTCGACCAACGCTCTACCATCGGTGAGTACGGTCTGGGTGGACGCGCACACGGGGAACAGGTGCAGGTCGAAAATGCCGTCGGTTGCCTGGGACGAAAGCGCTTTGCCGAGCGTTTGTTCCTCCGGCACGAAACCGAGGGCGGCGGCTTCGTCGATCCATCCTTTCAACTCGGGGCCGACCTCGCGATCGGCGTGCACCATCGGGTGATCGTGCAGGTTGCCGCCCACCTCGGGAAGGTGGGTTTCCACAGCTATGCCGAGCTTGTCGAGGTGTTGTCGGTCACCGAAACCCGACCGTTGCAGGATCGCCGGCGTGCCGTACACACCGGCAGAGAGCACCACCGTTCCAGCTCGCACCTCCAACGGTCGACCGTCTCGAATCACGCGGACCATCGCGCCGTGCGCAAGGTCTTCCACCCGGTCGACGAGGGCACGATCGAGCACGGTGAAGTTCGGGAGATGGCGAATCGGATCGAGATAGGCAAGCGCCGTGTTCCACCGCACACCATCGACCACGTTCACCGACTCCAGGCCGAACGAGTCGTTGGCATCGAGGTCGCAGAGGTCTTCGGCCATCCGCCATCCGAGCCCGGCCGCGGCTTGAAGGCAGCGCTCATGAAACGGGCCGGCCTCCTTCGCGTTGTACGTGCGAACGCGCATCGTTTCGAGCACCAGTGCGAAGGTGCTACGAAGGTCGTCGGTGCGCCATCCGTCGAGGCCCCACCCGTCGTAATCGGTGTGGTGCCCGACGGCAGCGATGGCGCCGTTGTGCGATGAGCAGCCGCCAATGACACGCGCCCGCTCGAACGTCCACGGCTGACGGCCGGGAACCGGGCCCGACGTGTAGCCCCAGTCGTGCGACGTAGCCAGCATGCGAGCGTCGAGCAGTTCAGCCGGCCATCGCCCGTCATGGTGCGCGCCGTAGTCCGGACCAGCCTCAATCAGCATAGTGCTGACGCCGTGTGCGGCCAGCCGCGCCGCAACGACCGCTCCCGAAGAGCCACCACCGATCACGACAACATCAGCCGAAAACGTCACCCTGAGAGTGTTCCACAAGCGGTCGAACCGCTAGCAGTAGAACTGACTTAGTGGCGATCGGTCTCGTCGGCGATTTCACCGACGAGTTCTTCCAGAAGGTCTTCCAGCGTGACGATGCCGACAGTGGCCTTGTGATGGTCGGTCACCAGCGCGACGTGGACGCGGCTGCGTCGCATCGACAGCAGCAGTTCATCAAGCGGACGGTCATCGTCCACCACCAACATGCGACGAATGGCTTCCGCACCCAGCGCCATGCGTCCGTCTGCCTCGGTGGCGGCCACCACGTCTTTGGCGTGGACAAATCCGATCATGTCGCCTTGACGACCGACGACCGGTAGTCGGGAGTGGCCCGATGCTGCGAACCGTTCGACCGCTTCCGAGACGGCACAACCGGCCGGCATGGTTTCCACCTGATCGCGTGGGAGCATCACGTCGCGCACGCGGCGATCGCTGAAGGCAATGGCCCCGGCGAGAAGGTCGGCCTGGTCCCCCTCGATCAGGCCGTGTTTATGCGACACGTGCAGGAGACGAGCGATTTCTTCGGCCGTTCCGCCCGAGAAGAGCTCGTCGCGTTTCTCGACTCGGAGCAGTTTGAGAAACCATGTGGCCACCGCGTCGAGCGAACGGATGATCGGGCCGAACAAGCGCACGAACAGATACATCGGAAGCGCCATCGCCACGAGTGCTGACTCGGCCTTGGCGAGCGCCACGTTCTTCGGCACCATCTCACCGAAGACGGTATGGAGGAACACCACGACGATCAACGCGACCACGAAGCCGACAATCCCCGCGGTATGAGCCGACATCCATCGACCGAAGAGATGCTCGAAGGCAGCACCAATTGCCGGCTCGCCGACGGCACCCAGCCCGAGGGAGGCAACGGCAACACCGAGCTGCACACCGGCAATGTTCTCGCCGAGGTGTTGGGTGGCGTGCACGGCGCGCTTGGCCATGTGGGACCCGGCTTCTACCCGTTGATCGAGCTTGGTGCGACGGGAAGCCACGAGCGCGAACTCGAACGCAACGAAGAAGGCGTTCGCAATGAGCAGCACCACGATGAGCAGGATCTCGCTGAGGCTCACGACGCATCCCGGTCCTCGTCGAGGGGACGGAACGCGACGCGGGCGACGCGGCGTCGGTCCATCTCCTCGACCTCGATTTCCCAGCCCTGCCACTCGATCTTGTCGCCCGCCTCAGGGATGCGATCGAACACGACCAGCACGAACCCGGCCAGGGTCTCGTAATCACCTACGGGCAGCTGGATTCCGCACTCTTCGTGAACCCGATCGGGGTCGAGATCGCCCTCAAGCACGAAGCCAACGGACTGGGTGATGGCCAGCGTGGTCAGTTTTGGCACGTCGTACTCGTCGTCGATCTCACCGACGATTTCTTCCAGTACGTCTTCCAGCGTGACGATGCCCGCCGTGCCGCCGTACTCATCGATCACTACGGCCAGCTGACGGCGTTGCTTGCGCATGTCGATCAACAGTGTGCGAAGCGGTTGGGCTTCGGGTACCGCAAGGATAGGTTGCATCAGCGACACCAGCGGGGTGGTGGCCCGCTCGGCCGTCGGGATGCGCAGCAGAGTCTTGGCCAGCACCACACCGACGATCTCATCGAGCTCGCCGCGGTAGATCGGAAAGCGGGAGTAGCCGTGCTCGGCGACAGCGGCCGCGAGATCGGCCGCCGAGGCCGTGTTGGGGAGAGCCTCGATGTCGAGACGGGGCACGAACACATCAGATGCGGTCTTGTCGGCGAAGCGGATGCTGCGGGTGAGTAACTTGGTAGCTTCGGCGTTGAGCGTGCCACGGTCCCCCGACGTGCGGATGAGCACGCCGAGTTCGTCCAGGCTCGGTATGGACTCGTGCTCGGCTCGCGGTTCGATGCCCAATCGGCGCACCGTCCATTCTGATGTGCCGTGGAGCAATCGGATGATCGGGTTGAACACGAAGACATAGGCCCGCAACACTGGGGCCAAGACCAGCGCGGTGCCTTCGGCTCGGGCCACAGCCACATTCTTCGGTACCAGCTCTGCAGCGATCAGCTGTACCACGGCCGCCACGATCAGGGACGCTACGTAGGCGATCGAATGTGCGGCTCGGATGCTGACGAGCCGCTCCAGCGGCGGCAGAAACAACTTCGACAGGAGGGGCTCGGCCAGGAAGCCGAGCAGGATCGAGGTCATGGTGACACCGAGCTGCGAGCCTGACAGGTACAGGCTCAAGCGATCCAACATGGCCCGTACCATCACGGCGCGACGGCTGCCCCGACCGGCTGCCAAATCAATGCGACCACGATCGGCGGCGACCAACGCAAACTCGCCGGCTACGAACAGGCCGTTTGCGCCGATGAGAGCCACGATGGCCACGAGCCCGAGAAACGTTTCCAAACCGTGCCAATCCTAAGGTGAACGCCACGTTCCGCATGTCATCTTTCGAATTAGCCCTGAAAAACTGACTGACGCGTCAACTAGTAGACGCGGCTGCCGATAGTCGATATCGTCGTCAACTGTGCCCAGACAGCCTGGGCAGAAAAGGAAACGGATAGCAGTCTGCGCAGCACCGAGCGTCCTCCGCTACGGGCCAGCGAGCTCGAATTCAGCACGGTCACGGTGGCCGTGTCGTCTACGCAAAGGAGAACGCCATGGCGCGTCATCTGCTCAACAACGTCCCCACCCCTGCCTCGGACGGTCGGGTCACCAATGGCGGCAAGGGAGTCTCGTATCTGCGCGACTACTACATGCCCACCATGCTGGCTGACCAGATGGCCGAAGAGCACGTCCCGGTCGCTGGCAACTAAACCTTTCCGAAGTATCGCTTTTACCGGCCCGGCCTGGGTCAAGATAGACAGCGTGCGTGATGTCGTCTTGATCCAGGCTGGGCCGTTGTGATTCCCGCCCTTCGTTTATCCAAGGTCTCCCTGGTTCGCGGTGATCGGCACATCCTCAACGCCATCAGCTGGAAGATTCAGCCCCACGAACGGTGGGTACTGCTCGGGGCCAACGGCTCGGGAAAGACCAGCCTGGTTCGCATTGCCTCGCTCTACCTGCATCCGTCATCCGGCGACGTGGAGGTGCTCGGCGAGCGCCTCGGACGTACGGATGTGCGCTCGCTGCGCACCCAGATCGGCGTGGCGTCGTCTTCGTTGACAATGCAACTACGTCGCGAGCTGACGGCCCTTGATGTTGTCATGACAGCCAAGCACGCCGCCCTGGAGCCGTGGTGGCACACCTACGACGACACCGATAGGGCGAAGGCGGCGGCGCAGTTGGCCCGCCTCGGCATGGCCCGCTACGTCGATCGCGAGCTGGGCACGTTGTCTTCGGGCGAGCAGCAACGAGTGCTGCTGGCCCGTTCGCTCATGACCGATCCGGGGTTGTTGCTGCTGGATGAGCCCACCGCTGGCCTCGACCTCGGTGGGCGCGAGCAGCTCGTCAGCAGCCTGGCCGCGCTGGCCAACGACCCGAGTGCGCCAGCCATGATGCTCGTGACGCATCACGTGGACGAGATCCCTCCCGGCTTCACTCACGCGCTCTTGCTGCGCGAGGGTCGAGTCCTGGTTGCAGGAAAGATCGGCCGGGTTCTGACGAGCGCCAACCTCAGCGAGTGCTTCGGCGTGCCTCTTACCCTTGAGCGCCACGGCCACCGCTGGAGCGCCTGGGCCAACGAAGCCGACTGACTGCTGGCATCTCCCACTACAGCCGAAGACCACTCACAAGCCCGGAGGTCGAATTTCGATCCCGGAGCCACTGTTCGAACATCTCGGGCCGAGCCGGCCGACTCAGGAAGTAACCCTGGGCCACGTCGCAACCCATCTCCAAGAGCGCGTCCCATGTAGCGAGGTCCTCGACTCCTTCGGCCACCACGGAGATGCCAAGGCTGTTCGCGAGATCGATGATGGAACGCACGATGGCAGCGGCGTTCGGGTCGGTGGTGAGCGGGAACACGATCGACTTGTCTATCTTCAACTCGTCCACCGGTAGTTGACGGAGGTACGACAGCGAGGAATGCCCGGTACCGAAATCATCGATGGAGATCTTTGCGCCAAGGTCGGAAAGCTCGTGCAGGATCCGGCTCACACTGGCGGGCTCGACCATCATGGTTGTCTCGGTCACTTCAAATGTCACCGAGCTTGACCGTATCGATCGCCGGCTGAGCAACCGCGAGATCATCGCCGGCAGCTTCGGATCCATGAGATTGTGCACGGAGAGGTTCAATGACATCCCTACACCGAGGCCCTGCGCCGTCCATTGCTCGAGTTGATCGAAGCCTTGAACGAGGACGTGCTGGGTGAGCGACGCGATCAGGCCGGTGCGTTCTGCCAGCGCAATGAACTCGTCCGGAGGAACCGGGCCGTATTCCGGATGAACCCAGCGGGCCAGTGCCTCCACGCCGACAACGGCACCGTTGTGAAGTCCTGCCTTGGGCTGGTAGTGAAGTGCAATCGCGCCGGTATCGAGAGCGGAGCGCAGATCGGTGGCAAAGGCCAGCCGTCGAGGCGTGTTGCGGTCCCGCTCGGCGTCGTAAATTGCCACACCACTCGATCGAGATGCTTTGGCCTCGTACATCGCAACGTCGGCGCGTTGCATGAGGGTGGAGGGGTCGTCGCCGTGTTCGGGGTAGAGCGCAAAGCCCACGCTTACGGCGACTTCCAATGTGATGTTCTCCGCGAGAAACGTTTCGCGGAAGGCCCGCTCGATGGTGGCCCCGAGGCTACGAACGCTCTCGGTCGACGCGCCCAGTGGGGTAAGAAGAGCAAACTCATCGCCACCGAGTCGGGCGACCAGAACACGGTCAGACAGAAGCGCAGCCAGCAGCCTGGAAGCCACCTGAGCAAGGAGCAGGTCGCCGTTATGGTGCCCTAAGGTGTCATTCACCTCCTTGAAGTCGTTGAGATCCAGCAGCGCCACCGCGAACGTCTCACCGGTGGACTGTGCCTCCTCTATGGAGCGAGCAACGTCGCGTAGGAAACGGGAGCGGTTCGGCAAACCTGTTAGCGGATCATGCAATGATTCATGTTCGCGTTGGGCGGCCTGCTCATGAAGACGTTCGATGAGTCGGCCGTTCTCTAGCGCTATACCTGCGTGATTGGCGATCGTCGTGAGCACCCGGCCGTCTTCATTGGTGAACGTGCTCACGGCCGTTTCCCGGTCGCATGCGATCATCATGCCGATGGCCTGATGACCTTCGAAGATCGGCGCCGCCACACAGTCCTTGGCGCCGAGTCGACGCAGCAGCTCGCGGTGCTTCGGCTCCCTTGAGTCTCTCGGGATGACTACCGAGTAACCGTCTCCGGTGTAGGTGGCCAACTCGGCAAGACTCATCTCGTTGAGGACCCGATCACCGGTCGAGTGGAACCATCGAGTACCCGAAGCGCCGGTGTCGTCAGGCCGTAACACGATAGCTGCGAGGTCCGATCGAAGCAGCCGCCGGGCATCGTGGAGCATGGCCCTCAGCACCAATTCGGGTCGCTGCGAGCCGCTTACGAGTCGCGTGAATTCGTAAAGCTGCTCCAGGCTCACGTAGCGTTTCGCCAGCGCGCCGTACCCGCGATACGTAAAAATAGTGAGGCCGATGAGCCCACCGAACGGAACCAGCGCCGACGGATTGGTCATCATCAACGTTGCAGCCAGAATCGCTAAACAGATGTTGCTGATCATCGTCACCGCCATCGCTGTCGCCATTTTGCGAATCATCGGCTGAGCACCGTGCCAACGCATCGCCAACGTCACCAGAGTGAGCGAGACCGCATTCGCCGCCGAGATCGCGAGTACTGCAACAATCCACGTGGCCGGATGTGAGAGATCGTAATTGCTGGGAAGGCTACGGAACACCAGCATTGCAATGGTGCATTCGGCCGCGGCGTTCGTGAAGTTGAGGATGTGTTTTCGGTCCAGGCGACGATCAAGCAGCAAAGAAACGAGGGCCAACCCGGTCAAACGCCCGACGATGAGCTGGGACGGCGAACAAAAGAAGAGGGAAAGCGTGAGCGGCAACTCCGCCAACGAGAAGCCAATGGCCTCGCGTCGAAACTCAAAATAGAACGTGATTCTGTCAGCGGCAGCGAAAGCCAACGCAAGGCACCACCATGGCAGATGCGGCGAGAACAGAGGCTGAAATGCGACCAGACCGAATTTGTAGAGCGGCAAGAGCAAGGCCACGACGATGCAGGACATCGCCACCGTCAGCCCGAACGCGTGCCGTATCTCACCGGATGTCCCCATCCCGCCCGATGAGATTGCCTCATTGGGTAGTTCGGTCGAATTCGGTGACGTCATGTGGCAGTGTCCATATCGCTTACCTATCTGTCGGCGAGTGGCCCTGTTTCTTTCGGCAAGGTCCCGGCAAGATTGCCGTCGAGCGGGCGAAGGTACACGCGGACCGAAAGGCCTAGTTCCAGGCGCCGGCGGCCCACTTCGCACCTGACCATGTCGAGTCGGCCCACTTCGCACCGGACCAGGATGCCCCTGCCCACTTCGCACCGTCCCACGTGATGCCTGCCCACTTCGCACCTGACCAGGATGTCCCCGACCAATCAGCGCCGGCCCACTTCGCGCCGGCCCACTTGGCACCGAGCCATCCATCGCCGGCCCATTTGGCGCCGTTCCACGTGCCGCCGGACCAGGTGGTGCCGGCGTTTGTTGCGGCGACCCAGACGGCGGGATTCCAAGGGCGACCCATGATGTCCACCTCGCCCGTCAACGCAACGCCGTTGGAAACGACACGGGCCGAACCGCGGGCCGCGTCGAGACTGCCGCTACCGTCACTCCACTGCGAGACCACGTCGGCGGCGGGCGCCTTCTTGAGTGACACAACGCCAGACATGTTGGCCTCCCCGCTGCCCTCGTACCACGAGTCGTAAAGGGCCGAGAAGAAGCCTGTGGCCGGATGGATCGACTGGGCCGAGTTGGTGAGCATCTTCTTGACCTGGCCGGGAGTCGCGCTCGGGAACTTCTGCACGATCAACGCAGCAAGTCCCGAGACGACCGCTGCAGCCTGCGATGTACCGCTTCCCCGCTGGAACCGGGTGCCGACCTTACCCGTGGTAACCGTCTGGTCGATGAACGAACCCGGCACCTTGAGACCGAGCACGTGATCACCGGGGGCGATCACGTCAACGGGACGCAACGGCGTGCCGTGCTGAGCAAATTCGGGAACGAAGTCGTCGGTTATTGCGCTTGTGCCGTTGGTGTCGGAAGCGCCGACCGCAATGATGGCCCGGCTGGCCGCCGGATTCGCGAGGTAGAGAAGTTGCGAGAGGCCGTCATTGCCGGAGGAAGCCACGACGACGATGCCCTTCTTCCAGGCAGCCTCGGCGGCAAACACGAGTGGATCGATAGCCGCTCCCTGCGTTGTGTCACTCCCAAAGCTGATGTTCAGGACGCGTATGTTCATACCATTGTCGTTCTTGTGCTCGGTGACCCAGTTAATCGCAGCGATGATCTGCGAGATATCCACTGCACCGTCGGCAGCGCCGGCCTTGACGTTGATGATGCGTGCCTCAGGCGCGATGCCGACGAACTTGGTGGGGTCGCTGAAGGCTGACTTTGGCGATCCGGCCGCCACATCGGATCCGGCGATGATGCTGGCCATGACGGTGCCGTGACCGAAGCCATCGTTATACGCCAGCGCTGGGGTCTGGGAGTCGAAGGACACGTCGACGCCGTCGACTACTTTACCGGTCTGATTCAGACCTGGTACACGAGCAACGCCGGTGTCGATCACTGCGACATCGATGCCCTTACCTGTGAAACCGGCGTTCCACATCGCCTGAGCGCCCGTCGACTTGGCTATCAATTGCATCGATCCAGCGTCCGTGGCGGCGTCGTACCCTAGCGGGGTCGCACCAACGGCAGACGCGGCCGTGGAGACCAGCATGCCCATACCGACCAGGCCAGCGCCGTAGGCAGCAATGCGGCGGCGGGCGCGAGTGCGTGGATTGCGACTGGATCTTGGCCTGGACACGGTGAAACCTCTGTCTTCTCGACGGTTCGTTGCCTTAGTACTCGGCCGATTCGTCGCCGCGCTTCAACAAGGACCCCGCCGTATTTCTCAGGGAACGCCTCAACTTCTCAGGTTCTCATCCGGAGAAGTTGGATTCAAAGCAAGTGCCTCAAGCCAGCCTCAGCTGACAAGGGCAAGTAACCGGGCGCGAGCCTGGTCGATTTCGTCCTTGAGGAGCGCCTCGATGACTGTGCCCCACAGCTTCCCCTCGTAGCCGAGATCCATCACTAGCTGAGAACCGGTGGCCGTCTCGGTGACGGCGGAGTGCAGTGTCCAGGCGGCGTGGTTGCGACCATCGGTTTCGCGACGTTCAAACACGACCAGTTCGTTCGGACGATGCACCGTACGTTCCATGCGCAAGCGCTTCGACCGGGCCAGTGGACCGAGCTTGCCGCGCAGTTCCACCCGCCATCCGTCCCCGTCAGCGTCGACCTCGGTAAGAATCGTGAGCCACTCGGGATAGCGGGCCAGATCCTCCACCCATGAAAACATCGTCGCCGCGTTGCAAGGAGCATCCAGCGTTGCGGTGACCTTCATTCTTTGGTGGCGACCGCGTTGGGCGTGACGTTCATCTTCGGCTCGTAATCGGCCACATCGACTTCGCGTTTGGTTGCCGAGTACATGGTCCGTAGTGCATCGCGGCAGGTTGTGCACGGACCGTAGAACCGTTCGTTCGCCGGTTGGCCACAACGAGGACAGTCGATGTTTTCGGTCATATGTTCATGCTCCGAGTGGGCGATAAGGGCCTCGATCCCTTGACCCCCACCGTGTGAAAGCGAATCTTCGTGCCGTCTCGTGTCGCACAGTATCACCGAGTGCGCATGGCTCGTCCGATTTCGAACCGCAGACGGCAAGCAGCGCTCGAAGCAGTTCAAGTGCAAGCGCGACGCTGACGCATACGTGAGCCTGGTCGAGGTTGATCGGCTCCACGGCAATCTCATCGACCCTCGGCTCGGCCGTACGACGCTGGTGGAGTGGTACGACCGCTGGTGGCCGACGGTCAACAACCTGAGGCCCTCGACGTGTGCTCGGGACGATCAGTACTTCCGGTCGCATGCGTTGCCCTACTTCGGAACCACGCCACTCGTCATGCTGGATCGGACAACGCTGCGAGCGTGGACGCAGAAGCTGAGTTCACCTGATGGAGCTGACCTCGCGCCGGCGACGGTTCAGAAGGTCGTTCAGACGCTGAACAAGTGCGTCGCCGCCGCGGTGGAGGATCGACTGATTCAGCACAATCCGGTTGCGGCACTTCCGCTGCCGAAGGTTGTCCGCAAGGAGATGCGTTTCGTTACGCACGAGGACCTCTGGAAGCTCGCCGACACGATCGACCAGCGGTATCGAGCGTTCGTGCTCCTTGGCGGCTACGGCGGCCTCCGTCTCGGCGAGATGCTCGCCTTGCGCTGGAGCCGCGTCGACCTTGCTCGACAACGGGTTCACGTGGCCGAGACCCTCGTCGACATCAACGGTCACCAGACGTTCGGCCCGCCGAAGACAGCAGCCGCCATTCGCTCGGTACCCGTCCCTCGAAGCGTCTGCGCCGAATTGCAATCGATGGCGCCCGCGGATCGCCGCCCGGAGGACCTCGTCTTTCAGTCACCTGACGGCTACGCGGTTCGAGCCGGGCTTTTCCGTCGACGGATCTGGCTTCCTGCCGTCAAAGATGCAGGACTGTCACCGCTCAGAATTCACGACCTTCGCCACACGGCTGTCTCGCTCTGGATCGCCGAGGGGACCCATCCCAAGCAGGTCGCCGTCGTCGCAGGCCACACCTCGGTGTCGGTCGTGCTCGATCGCTACGGCCACCTTTACCCGCACCAAGACGACAGCCTCGTCGAGGCCCTCGAATGGCGCCTCCAGCAGATCAGCGCCTGAGGCCTCAGCGACGAGGCACCGACATGCTGGAGAAGGTGCTTCCCGAACCGAAGCCGTCGACAATGTCGGTACGCACGATCCGTGGTCGACCGACGAGAACTGACCGGTGATCCCATGCGCTGCACTGGGGCCGGAGTGTGTGGGTCGATCGGTGGTGATCATCGGACTATTGAGCTCGTGTTATCGGGCAGGCCCGACCTTTCCAGAGTACGCGGACGTGCAGGTCAAATGTCACAAGTGCTTGCGGCTTGGCTTCTTGGCGGCGGATCGGGCGGTGAACTTGATGCACACCACCCGATCCATCGGAGTCGCTAGGTCAGTTCCATGAGCCCGCCGACCGTCGGCTGAAACCCGCAGGCGTCGATGTAGAAGGACCGGAGGTCCTCATCGAAACCGACGTGGAGGTAGTCGCAACCGGCAGAGCGGGCGCCGTCACGAGCCCCGTGAACGAGCGACCCCCCGACACCACGGTGTCGGTAGGCCGCGTCGACGATGACATCCTCGATGAACGCATGTACCAAGCCGTCCCAGAGGACGTTGACGAAGCCGATGAACCGGTCTCCATCTCTGGCCACGACCCAGCCGAGACTGTGCCGGTCGGTCTGACGAATCCAGTCCCATTCGGACTCATCGAACAGACGGGTCTCGAACGCTGCCGCGTGAAGTGCGTGGATCTCGCGATTAGTGAACGGCGTGCGCCACGTGTAAGTGATGTTGCTGTGAGGCATTGACACTCCTTGATGTAGGAAATCTGAATGCCCCGGCCGGTGATAGTCGCTCAGATGTTGCGCGACATCTGCACGGCGAGGGCGTTGAAGTTGAAACGTGCGGTGCCCATACGGAGTCCTCCTCGGTGCAGGTCGCTGGCGATCACCAAACCGACACTCTGAGCATAGTGCCGGCAAGACCTCGCCCACATCCGTTGAACACTCGGCGGACGCAGGCGACACTGACGGCTCGCAACGCTGCGGTTGACGCCCGACTGCTGGTGGTGCCGGGCGACATCGGTGCTCGGTATCGCCCGGACCAGCCGGCCACGCGATGCGGGCAGCCCCGGCAACGAACTCGGCGACGAGCCATGTGGCGTTGCGCACCCTCACACTACCCCCGGCGGTCGAGCCTTCTCGGGGAGCTTCGTCCTTCACTGCTCGGCCATTGGATCGGACTCCGACTGTCGGCCGTTAGAGCGTGACGGAGTTGGCGGCTCAGTCCGTCCCGGCGTCTTCGGTCATCTCGACCCCCCAAGCGGTGGCCCACTTCCCGAGCCCATCAACTCTGTCGCGGTAGAAGTACTTCGCCCGGAGAGCGCCGGTAGAGTTGATTTGCGGAGGTCCGAGCACACCGAACGCCATCTCGAGGTCCGACGTGATCCGTTTGGCCGTCAATAGTAGGTCGGTGCCGGATGCGTGGACTGCGGGAAGGCTGACGGTAGCGCTTACAAGACCGGTGCTCGTGGTTAAGTCGCGCGCATTGGGCAGCCGTCCCGGAAACATCCCTCGGTATTGCCAGAGTGTCATGGGGTACTCGCCCGGCGCATACATCTGGACGAGAAGGGTTGCGTCGCCGGATGCGCCGCACCACATGAGTGCCCAATCGGCTAACGACCATATGCCGTTCACGAGGCAGCCCACGATGTCCTCGTCGGCAATCATGGCCACCTTGTTCGTGTCGTCTTCCATTCCGTTGAGCGGACGCCACTCCCAGCCGAACGCCACCGTGCCGCCACCGTCAAGGTGAAGGGCCGCTGTCGAGTTGTAGACCTTGTCATGCGCGTCAAGCAGCGTGAGCGATCGGAAGGACGGTACCGGCGTGTAGGTCGTGTCGCGGAACCAGGTGGGGAACTGTCTGTGCGCCGTGTGTCCGAACGTCCGGAGTCCGCCGGTGTTGTCCCGGGTGACCGTAAATCGTCCGGGCCAGTCCGGTTCGAGGCTCATCACGATCCACGCCTTCGTGCGGCGATCGAGTTGAGCAACGGCCGCATCGTGGCGTTCGTGGGCCTGGTTCACCTGATTCAGGGCGTCCGCAAACCGGCTGCGATATTGGTCGGCGACCTCGGATTCGGACAGGTAGCGCTTGCCCGTGCCCTCACGAACCGGGTACCGCAAGGCGTCGTTGACGACGACGGCGTGCGGCCGACGCACCGATGGTGGCACGGAAACGATCAGATAGGCGCCGCCCGACGCAGCACCCGTGCGATGAACGGTGAACACAGGGACGGGAGAGCTGATGCCGGAGACAATCTGCGAGATGCGCAGTTCCTCACCCACCAGATCGGCGTCGGCAATCGGCGTGAGCCCACCGATCATCCCGTCGGAGCCTTCGCCAAGTCCAATGACCAGCAGACCACCCTGCCGGTTCGCGAACGCGGCGACGTCGGCGGCAAGGTCGCGCCGAGGAGTGTCCCCGTTCCCGTACTTTTCGCGTTTCGCGTCTAGCCATTCGGTTTCGGGCGCACCAACGAGCCGTGCAAGTTCGGTTTCGGTGATCGCCTCGAGGTCTCGACCGAGGAGCGCGTGGAGCTGTGGTGGAACGAAACTCGCCATGCAAACATCGTCGCGCGCCGATGGCAGCGAGCGTCGACCCATAGGAGCGGAGACCGGCCGATACGGCTCTCAGCGTTCAGACCCTGGGATTGAACACCATGAATCCTTCCTCGCCCTCGTGACCGCCGACAACGACCTCTCTAGATCGTCGTGCACGAGTTTGCCCGACGACGAAGCGGAACGGAACCACACATAGCCGGCGGGGCCGGGCCATATCGACGCTCGATATCGCCCGGACTCGCTGGTCACCCTGAGCGCGATGCGCCGGCGACGAACGCTGCAACGATGTACGTGGCGTGCCGATCGAGACTTTGTCGGGCACGGTCGTATCGCATCGTGGTACGCGGATCGGCGTGCGAGGCTGCTTCTTGCACGTCGCGTAGTGGCACGCCGGCGTCGAGGGCGGCCGTGATGAACGAGTGGCGAAGACTGTGTGGTGAGATGCGCTTGGTGATCCCGGCCCGGCGAGCTAACCGTTTCACGGTTCGATCGGCGGCGTAGCGGTCCATTCGCTGCCCGTTGGCGCCGAGGAAGACGGGACCAGTCGCACGTTCACCGATATAGAGATCGAGGGCGCGGCCGGTGCGCGGTGCGAGAGGAATCGTGACGTGCTTGCCACCTTTGCGCACGATCCGTAACGTGCGGTGCCCGCGGTCCACGTCGAGATTGCTGATGTCAGCGCCGAGCGCTTCGGCGATCCGTAGCCCGTTCATCGCCAGCAGGGTGATCAGCGCGTGATCACGGGCCGAGCCGAGTCCGGCTTGGACGAGGAGCCCGCCGAGCTCGTTGCGGTCCAAACCGAGTGTGCGTGACTCGTAGTCGACTTTCGGCCGGCGAACGTTCGCGGCAGGGTTCCGGTCGAGGATGCCTTCGATATGGCAGTAGCGGTAGAAGCTCCCGAGCGTTGAGAGCCGGCGAGCGACGGTCGATCGCATGCGACCGTCGGTTTCCATCTGTCGGGCGAACAACTCGAGATGGGCTCGCTTGGCGTCCAGTAACCGGACACCGGTCTCGAGACACCACGCTGTGTACAGGCGCAGGTCGGTGGTGTAGCTGACACGGGTCGTGCCGGTATACCCGGCGAGGAACCCTGTGACAGCGCCACGTTCGCGGATGTCGAGCGGATCTTCGCAGCGGACAAGCACAGCAGTAGTAGTCATGGTCGTCGTGGCCTCCTTGATGACCCAACCTCACGGAGAGGCGGGGACCAAGCCTTGCCCTCGCTCACAGCACGCCGATACAGAGCGCACTTGGTGGGCCTGGTGCACTGGGTCGCCGGTTCTCGAACAGGTTGTTACGGCAGCGCGATACCGTGCGTCTTTCTGGCATCCACGCCATGCTTCGGTGTGAATCGATCGCCGATTGCAGCGGCTGCTGCGCGTGTGGCCATTCAATCCAGGTACTGTGCGCGACTCTGGACTTCCCGCCTCGAACCCATAGCCAACTAGGTCCCGACGGGGACTGGCTTCGGGTCGGACGGCGCATCGAGAATCGGCACCGGCGGCTCACAGGCTTTGTCGATTGCTGCTCGTTGCTCCTCTGTGAAACCCTTGATAGCGGCAAAGTAGCCGGGAGCCGGCCAGGTGTTACCGGCAACGTACTCTTCGTAGCTCACGATTGAACCAACCTGATAGCCGGCGGCGTTCAAGCATGCGGCCCACTTGACCCACCGTTGATACTCGGCGGCCAGTTGTTCCTTAGTCTGCGGGGGAGCGTTGTTGAGTCCGGCGCGGTTGACCTCTGCGAGACACTCATCAAGGATGTTCTGGGCGGAGCGAGTTGGGGTAGTTCCTGGATTCAGATCGCCGGTGATTCCGCCCTGCGAATCTCTGGTCACCGAGATGCCGTACTTACCGAAACATCGAACCTCGATTCGGAAGGTGGCGTCATTGAGGGACTCGCCTGGGAGCGTCTGAGGTGGCGGCGTCGTTGACGCTGGACGAGCGACGGGTGCTCTGTTCTGATCTGCCTGGCCTCCCGAGTCGCACGCGAACAAAGCAACCGTGCACACGAGAGAGGCGATAAGCCGATACTGCGGACCAGCGTTGCTCACGAACGAAAGCTACCAGTCAGCCGAGTATCGGAGTATGGTGTGTCATCCGTCTCAAGCCTGATTGGAATTAACTATGTTACGACATGGCTCTCGACCGGTTGTGGCTGCGCTTCTTGTCACCGCCCTCATTCTCGCAACTGCCCCCGCTGCCTCGGCCGCGTCCGGTTCGTTCAACTGTGGCCCATCGCTCAAGGTACGCACGAACGACTTCGGGGCGGCACTCCATACCCATGTTGCCGCCGGTCAGTTCTATCAGCAAAATACAGGGCCGAACACCGTGTGGGTTCGTCACCGTTTTGGTTCGGCACCAGTTAGCGGGAGTTGGTCGACCACCTACAGCGGGTTTGCTGACTGTACCTGAGTGCGCGTCGTCGAATGACGACGTGAGATACCGATGTTGAGCCGCGTTGCTCGCGCTGTTTTGGCGCTCGTGTTTGTTGCTGCCGTTGGTGGAATTGCCTTCACGTCTGGCCGGCGAGCGGTGTCGACGTCTCCGAAGACTCCGACAGTTGCGGCACCCAGTTTGATCGTGACGTCGACGGGCACGTTGGTCGATCAACGTCCCGTTCGGGTGACGGCTCGTTGGGATTCCTCAGGCGAAGTGTTACACCGCCGATCAGGCACGATCACCACTACCTTGTTGGCTGACGGCCGGGTATCGATCGAGGCAGGCGCAGAGTTGTTTCGTGTCGACCAGGTCCCCGTCATCGCAGTCCCGGGAGCAATCCCGGCGTTTCGTGACATGGTCGCGGGGAGTCAGGGCGACGACGTGGCGCAGATGCAGGCCTTTTTGGTAGCGCAAGGCGCGACTGATCTCGTGGTTGACGGCAAGTGGGCGGCAGCGACGACGAGAGCGTGGCAGGCGTGGCAGAAGGCGCGTGGTTACTCCCCGCAGACGGGCGTGGCTCTCGGCACGATCATGTTTTTCGAGCGGTTCCCGGTGACGTTGGCCGCAGCAAAAGGTCAACGCGTGGGCAGTCTGATCAATGCTGGGGACGTGGCGCTTTCGGTGCTCGACCCGACGCCGCGATTCACGTTGGTCTCCCCCGTCGGCTCGCTGGCGCCGCCGCCCCAGGGTGCGGCAGTCACGCTGACGGTCGGAAATACGACGCTCGAGTTCACCGTTTCGGCGTCACGTACGCAGACCACGGACGGAACGACTGAGATAGCGCTACAAACAGCTCGTCCTCTGGTCTGCGACCTATGGTGCAAAGCTTTGGCCGCCGATGGCCCAACTTCCCTATCAGCCATCGCAACGATCGCTGGGCCAGCGACCGGCGTGACGATCCCACTCGGCGTGATCCGAACCAAGGCACAGAACGAGTTGTTCGTGGTCGACTCTTCGGGGAAGGAACGGCCGATCACCATCGTGTTGCAAGTCGGTTCGAACGCGGTGGTCGGGGGCTTGGAGACGGGGGTGTCGATCGAGGTGCCGGCCACGGTCGGAAGATGACGGCGCTGGTCGCGTTCCGCGACGTGATCGTGGGGTATCGCCGCGAGTCACCGATCTTGAACCGGGTCAACGCGTCGTTCACCGAGGGCCAGGTCCATGCCATCACTGGGCCATCGGGTTGCGGCAAATCGACACTGCTCTATGTCGCTGGGCTCATGCTTCGTCCGTCGAGTGGAGCCGTCACGATCGACGGACGCGATCACTCGACGAGCAATGATCACATACGTGCCCGCGCTCGCTCTCAACAGATTGGGTTCGTGTTTCAAGACGCACTCTTGGAACCCTCGATGACCGTCGGACAAAACATCCTCGAAGGAGTCCCGTTCGATCGCAGGCTCAAACCGTTCCGAAACCACGCTGCCCAACTCTGCGAACGCCTCGGCGTGGCCGACCTCCTGACGCAACGTGCATCACAGCTCTCCGGTGGCCAAGCCCAACGCGTCGCGCTGGTCCGAGCGATGCTCAAGGACCCCGCCGTCATGCTCGCAGACGAACCCACCGGCAACCTCGACGACGCGACCGCCCGAACGGTCCTTCGAGAACTGTTCGAGTTCGGCCGCCGCCCCGGCCATACAACCATCATCGTCACCCACGACACCCGCATTGCCGCGCAGACCGACACCACCACGGAACTCAGCAGCCCATGCTGAACCTTGTCGTCCGAACCCTTGCCGCCGCGGCGGGCCACGCACGCCGACGACCAGGACTCTCCGCCGCGACCGTCATCGCCTCGGCAATCGCCGCCGGTTCGCTCACTTACCTCGTCGGCAGCGCAACAAGCACCAGCAACGCTCTGCTCGCAGAATTCGACGAGCCTGCGTCACGCAGCATCCTCATCCGGGCCACCAACACTGAACCTGCTGGACTCCTCGACTCGATCTCTGTCAAAGCACTCGTCTCGCTCCCCGGTATCGAGGCCGCGGTCGGGCTCACCCCCGTTGCAACAGCCACAAACCAGGCCATCTCCGGAAGCGACCGAACCATCGGATTCTTCGACATCCGCACACTCGACGGTCCCGACCCCTACCAACTCACCTCTGGCCGCCAACCTCGATCGGGTGAAGCGGTCATTTCCCGTGACGGCGCCAGACGAATAAACGCCACGATTCCACTCGCGTCCGGCCTCGACGTCACAGGAACCAAGTTCGGCATCGTGGGCATCTACACCACCAGCGACAACAGCCGGATCTCGACCCTCATCTCCACAAGCGCGCTCACCACCAGCCCTACCCCACCCCCAGGTTTCGCCCTCGTCGCGATAACCGTCAACACCCCCGCCGACCTCGCCACCGTGATCAAAACGCTGCCCATCGTGTTCTCCACGCGCTCCCCGGCGGACTACACCACCGAATACGACCCCCGCGTCGCCAACGTCCAACAGACAATCTCCGCCTCATCCCGAAAAGGCGTTCGGAGCACCGCCCTCGGCATTACCGGCGCCGGCGCCGCCATCACCGCACTCGTGACCGCCATCAACGCCCTCACCCAACGGCGCGAAATCGCCCGACGACGCGCCCTCGGCATCACCCGAACCCAAACCTTCGCCATCCTCGCAACCGAATCCACCGTCCTCGCCGCCATCGGCGCCTCTCTAGGCACCCTCGCCGCCACAACAACCCTCGCTGCCCGATACGGCCACCCCGCAATACACCTAGCCGTCTCGGCAGCCGTCCTCGCCACCAGCACCGCATGCATCGCTGCCCTACCCGGCGCACTGTTCGGCGCCTACCAAGACCCCGCCAAAACCCTCCGCGTCCCGTAGAAAATCGATAGCCGTCACGCTCGACACCATCTCCGAGCAACACTACGGCCCGACGAACTCGCGTATCGACGGTACACCTCGCAGTTCGAGCCGGTGACGTTTTCGATCATTCCCTCTTCGCGAACCTCGTCACCAAAGGCCTCGTTGCCGGCAGCAAACCGTTCCACTCCGCTAGCAAGGAACCCGCACACTTCGACACTGCGAAACCTTCAGACAGCACTGCGATAACCGGCGATGTGCGCATCTTGCGGGGACGGGTTCGGCGCACACTTCGCGACCGCTGTATGCGTCGGTGTTCCCCGGAGCCCGGGCGATGACGAGCGCGTCACTTCCTTAGGGCCAACCCAAACTGTCCGACCCGGCGCGCCGCGACGTCCTGCCTGATCCCAATGATGCTGCAATGTCCCTTGTCGGCGGTCCGATCAGCAGTCAGGATGGGCCTATGGAATACACGGTCAGCGAAGGGCACATTGTGACCGAGGCCGAGGCCTTGGCGGAGATCGAGGCTCGCGGGTGGTACGGGTTTGTCCGAGATGTCGTCGTGGAAGAAGACGAGGAGTTGCATTGGCACGACTTCGACGCGGTGCTCTACGTCCTTGAAGGCACGGCGCGCGCCGCAACGCCCACCGGGACGGTCGAAGCCGGTCCCGGCACGCTCGCTCAAGCCAGTGCCGGATGGGTGCACGGCGATATCGCTGGCACGACGTATCGAGGTGTGCTTGGTTTCAGCGTCGACCCGACAAAGATGACGCAACCGATCAACAAGCCGCGCGTCGACATTCCCGTGAGCAACTCCCCGACGCAGAGCTAACCGTCGACCTCGCGCACTTTCGACGATCAGCGCTTGTGCGCTCGGATCGCACTTGCACCGACGCCGCCGGACCGCGCAATCTGCTCAAACACCTGCCGGGCAGGCATACCGCAATGAACTTCGATCTCTATGTCTTCGATCGAGACGACCCACCCAATGATGAGCAAGCGATCGGCGTCTCACCCGGACAACATCGCAGCCACTATGCACGAGTTTGCTCACATCCAAGCCGACTCGACCCGCACAGAACCGGCGCGATGCAGCGGGTCGGTCCCGTCAATGCGGAGCACATAACACGCTCACTGAAAGTGCCCAATCTGGAGTTCTCAACCACGACCGCCAGCGGCGACACGTTCGAAGAGATCGAGCCACGACGCCTGTCTGACGCGCCCGGCTTCGCCGATGCCGTGGAAGCAGGACTGGCCGATCGGCAGCGCACACACAACCTGCTCGCCGCGCTCCGACTCGCCGCCGGTATCACCCAAGACGAAGCCACCGCAGCGTGGGGTCGCGCGCAACCACACGTGTCACGCCTCGAACGGCTCGTCCTCCGCATCGCGCAGGTGAACACGATCGCCAGCTATGTGAATGCACTCGGCGGGTCGCTCCACCTCACCATCGAGCTACGCGGCGCACGCTTCGACGTACCCATCGCACCCGACGCAACGATCGACCCAGCCGCCTGACACCACCGCGACGTGCGCTGATACCGAGCGTATGTCACCCGTACAACGCCGTAAGCAGAGCGTCCTCGTGTGACCTCGCTGCCCGCTGATCCCGGCGCGGCCGTTCAGGCATCTGGCGAGGGCGCGTTTGTATCCCGGATTTGGTTGTCAACGTTCGCGCATCAAGCTAACTTGTCGTTGTGGATCCGGTCATCCTCGGCAGTGCTCGCAAACACGAGGTCACCGATGAGGACATACTCCACGCTTACCGCAACCCCATCCGAGTATTCGATTTTGACGATCTGACCATGCTTATCGGCCCTGACCATGCCACGAGACTTCTCGAAGTCGGTGTCGTGTCTGCTGAAGGGGTCGAGTTCATCGTTCACGCCATGCCCGCCCGCGACAAGTTCCTTCGGTGATACCCATGCCTAGAACCATTCAAGAAATCCTCGACCACGCCGACGAACTCGCCAAACGTTTCGAGGACTACGAACCCGATGCCGCCGACGAGACACCCGTGGCCGAACATCTGCTTCGTCGAGCGGCGCTAGCTCGCGCCCGTACTGAACGCCAAATCGTCGAAGCCGTCGAAGCAGCACGTGCCGGCGGCTTGTCGTGGGCTCGCATCGGGAAACTGCTCGGGACCTCCGCACAAGCAGCGCAACAACGCTACGCACACCTCGCCGAGACCGGCTGACCCCGACCGAAGGACGCTGGCGTCATCGCTGCCGGCTGTATCTGGCCATCCACCCCGAGCACTCCGTGCCACCGCGATAGGTGCGACCAATTCGGCGTATCGATCACCCGCATATTGCCGGCAGTCGGGTGGGTCGACAATCGATCGCGGTTGAGCGAACTCGTGCGCGTCGATCAGATGGATTGTGTCTCAACCCTCACCGCCCTAGGCTTACAACAGGAAGAAAGTAAGGAGGCGCAATGGAGATCGCAGCGAAACTCAGCTCGAAAGGACAAGTGACCGTCCCGAAGGCCATCCGAGATGCGCTCGGGTTGGCTGAAGGCGACGACGTCTTGTTTCGCGTCGAAGGACAGCGAGCAGTCCTCGCGCGAACCACGGACTTTCTCTCGCTCGCCGGCACCATCGCAACGCCGGCAAATCGCCGAAACGTTGCCTGGGATGATGTGCTGCGACGAACTCGCGCGACCCGTGCGGCCGAGCGTCGTTGAGGGCGTTCGTCGATACCAACATCCTGGTTCGCCACCTCACCGGTGAACCGACAGATATGGCCGAACGGGCAACGGCGTTCTTGGCGAACGCTGAAGAGTTGCTTGTCGCCGATCTCATTCTGGCCGAAACCGTTTACGTGCTGGAGTCGTTCTACAAGGCACCACGGTCGCAGGTCGCAGACGCTATGCGGTCCCTTCTCGCAATGAGCTGCGTCGTGGCGATCGACCCGGCGCTGCTCTTACGCGCTCTTGAGGTCTACGAACTCGACCGGATCGATTTCGCCGAGGCCTACCTCGTGGCCCAAGCCGAAACCAGTGGCGTCCGCGTGGTCGTGTCGTTCGACAAGTCCATCGATCGAGTCAAGACCATCCGTCGAATTGAACCGCCGGAAATCGAACCGACCGACAGCAAGTAAGGAACATCGAACGAAATCGGCGCAGATAGTTGTCGGCAAGTGTTCGCCGTTACCGTGCACAGGTCGCACGCGCGATCGCCGTAAGTCGGGCGGGTCTAGTCGGTTTGGAGGTGAGCGAAGTCGTGCGCTGCAGCACTGCCGATTGTCGCGAGTTGGGTCAGATCTCGATTCGCTGCGCTGCAGTAGCCGCATTGCCTGTATTCGGCGTGCCGGTTGGCTCGATCAGGAGAAGTTCGGCTTCCTCGACCGCGATCGGTTGATGCTCAACACCGACCGGCACAACGAACAGCTCACCCGGTCCCAACTCGACATCACCGTCGCGTAGTCGAATCGTGATGCGACCTGACAAGACCAGGAAGAAGTCATCCGTGTTGTCGTGATGGTGCCACTTGAACTCACCTTTGACTTTGACCACCATCACGTCATGGCCGTTGAACGTCGTCACCGTTCTCGGCGACCAATGCTCGTCAAACTGACTGAGCTTCTCAGCGAGATTGATTGCTTGTTTCGTCACCACGCCAGCATGCCACTCAAACCGAACGAAGTGATCGTCAA
This sequence comes from uncultured Acidimicrobiales bacterium, assembly GCA_963791625.1. Classification (GTDB taxonomy): domain Bacteria; phylum Actinomycetota; class Acidimicrobiia; order Acidimicrobiales; family Ilumatobacteraceae; genus JANMCE01. The sequence continues at coordinate 831,609 of CAWBTA010000006.1, read as the reverse complement.
ACCAGCACGGATCACCAGTAGATCCCTGCCGCCAGTGTGCGAGCCGACCACGTGGCTGGACTGAGCGATATCTCGCGACCCGGTTGGAATGTCGGCGCGACCAGTGTCAGGCCACTGCTCAAGATCCGCCCGGCTCAGCTCAGAGTGGTCTCGATCTCCTGGCCGCGATCGCCTGGCCGATGCCAATCGCTGCGGCAAGCGGTAGGGCGGTAAACAGAACCCACAAGACGGCAAGACCAGCTTGGGCGTCGTCGGTCGTGATGACGAAAACACCAGCGATGGCCGCGACCACGGTCATGATGGCGGTTGCGCACCAGCGGCCGATTCCGGGCTTTGCCACGCTGACCGCCACGAGGGAAGGACCTGATACGAACATGACCGAGATGATGAGTTGCGGCACCGTACCGCTGACGGCGATGTGTTTGTACGTCGAGAACTGAACGCCGACCACCATCGCGATTATGAACGCGGCCGTTGGCAGCAGCGACAGCAGCACAATGTTGCCGAGGAGCGGTGATCGCGGAGAGCGAGACATGACATCAGCATGTCGGCCTTGGTCGTGGCGATGCCACGAGGGAAAGCCCCTACCGATCCCTGGGGAACCGGCCCAGGGCCGTCACGTCCGATGGTTCTCGCCAAGTACGCGCGCTGATCCCGAGCGCCCGACGAACGCTGGATCGCCGGTTATCGCAGTGGCTTTGGTTCCGGTTCAGTTGAACGAACTGTGCGCCCAGATATGACTCTTGACTCATGATGAGTTGAAGTTCATAATGTTGGGGTGTGGGAGGTTGAAGTCACCGATGAGTTCCTCGCCTGGTGGTCCACGCTGACTATCGACCAGCAAGAAGCAGCCACCGATCGGATCGATGTGCTCATCGAACGAGGCCCAGATCTCGGCCGACCGATCGTGGACCGAATTTATGCCTCCCGACACCAGTCGATGAAAGAACTCAGAGCGGCCAAGGGCGGCGCACTTCGCGTGCTGTCAGCTTCGATCCGCGACGTCAGGCCATTCTGTTGCTCGGCGGAGACAAGTCCGGCGAATGGAACGACTGGTACGACTGGGCTGTCCCGCTCGCTGACGACCTATACGACGCGTACCTCGAAGAACTCAAGAAGGAAGGATTGATCTGATGGCCAGAACGAAATTTTCCGAACTCCGCTCCGAGGTCGTTGCACGCCCTGGAGCCACCGATCGTCTCGCTCAGCTTCGCCGCGACACTCTCGAAGAGATCCGCCTCTACCAGCTCCGTCACGGTGAGGCCATCAGCCAAGCAGAACTTGCCGGTCGACTCGACGTGACCCAGGGGGCGATCTCCAAGCTCGAGCACTCCGACGACGTACGCGTCTCAACACTGCGCCAATACCTCGAAGCCCTTGGTGCCCGTCTCGAACTCGTCGCCGTATTCGACGACGAAGATCGGCGAGTACCGGTACATCTCGGCAAAGACTCCGCCGCCTGACACGGGCGCGTTACCGAACGCCGGTGCTGCGCACTACGCATGATATGCGTGTACCCGAGGCGGCGGCGGACCGAGCGAAGTGTGCGCCCGCGATCCGGCGCGCAGGGACTGGGACCGTGTCGGTCGAACAGCGCTGGCCAGCTACGGCTGGGTCTTCGATCGTCTGCAGCAAGCCGTCTGCTCCACCAGTCGATCGCTGCACGGCGGATACCCGATAGATCGACCGCATCGGCACCGGACTGCCCCCTCCTGCCTCCGCAGATGACAAAGCCGTGGCGTGTCAGCACGAGGCTGGTCGCTTCGTGCTCTCGTTGGTGAAGGGGTTCCTGCCCGGCGATCGTGCCGTACTCGCAGGTGACTTGACGCTTGGGGCCTCGGGAACGTGCGGGATCTGCGCTGCAGCAAGGATTCGGAGCGTGTGGGTGCCAGCATCTCGCGTCTGCCTCGCTGGGGAGCTCGCTCATATCAACGCCGACACCATTGGTGACTTTGCGCTCGAGGCTGCCGGCGATGTCGTCACCGCCGCCGCCTGGCGGCTGCACTCGGCGAAGGGGCGGACTTGGCGGCCCCTTAGGGCGTTCCTGGGACTGCGGCGCGCCGATCGCCAGTAGGGTCTGTGACCGATGAACCTCGACGGTATTGATGTGTCTTGGGTTCGAGGGCAACTTGAACGCTTCGTCGCTGAGACGAAACCGACGGGTGCTTCGAGCGGCAACGTGATCACAGCGCGTACCCACCCAGCGTGCGGTCGGGATCAAGCAATAATCATGGTCGAAGTCATCCGGCCCATCCTCGATCGCTTGTACCCACAGTGGCGCTCCGAGAATGGATTGAACCAGTACGACGAGTTTCGTCAGGAACGCGATGCGAGCAAGCGCCTGCTCGCCAGGCTCGACACGGCTACCGAAGTAGCAGCAAAGCTCGGAGCTGGCGACAGCTCGCCTTGCATCACGGCGGCCTCGCTTCATGCATTGATCTGGCAGGCGGCGCAAGCTCAATGGGCGACTGAACATCGCCATGAGGCCGTGTTAGCCGCCGCGAAGGCGGTGAACTCTCATCTCCAAACCAAGATCGGACGCCGAGACGTGTCTGAGGCCGACCTGGTTCGTCAGACGTTCAGCGACAAGCCGCCCGAGAGCGGGAAACAACGCCTTCGGTTCAACTCGGTCGCCGACGAGCAGACGCGGAAGTCATTGAGACAAGGCGTGATGGAGTTCGGCGCTGGCTGTTTCGGTGCGATTCGCAACCCGCTCGGACATCTGCCGAACGACGAGCTCGAACTTGACGAGCAGACTGCGCTTGAGCGGCTTGCGGCGCTGAGCCTGCTCGCCCGATGGATAGATGAGGCGGACATCGAATCCGTGTGAGTTCTAGAACTCGAGGGGCCGCTCTTGTCGTCGCCGATCGACTGGTCGACCTCCCTTCGGACTAGCGCACGATAGTGCTGACGCAAGACCAGCAGTACCAACTGGGCGGATCGCAGTGCCGGACGACTAACGAGGAGACAGAACGCCAGGCGAGAAGCCGGAGAACGCTCCTACAGTTCGGGCCTATCGCTCGCAACCGGCGATCTGTGCTCCCACGACGCGGCCTGAGGTGCCGCCGGGGGACGCTCGATAACGTCCTGCGGTCGTTGGCTGACGCCACTCGGTATCGGCCCCAGGTGCAGTGCCTCGGGTCACCTACATAGGGGTCGTTATTGCAGCGTTCCTTGCTCGGCAATCAACACCATCAGTGACGACAGTCGTCGGTTCGCAGATTCGACTGGCGACCACGTCGGCGGCGCCTCAGGCGATCGGGAGCACGACGTGCGAGCACGGATCGACCACTATCCCGACCGCCGCGTGACCAAGCCGTACCGCAACCACCTTCGGATGAACCCTGTGCCCGTTGTGTGCGCCGAATTGTTGCCGTGTGTTGGCCTGTGCCGTCTAGTCCCGTGCACCTGGTGTGCACCTGGAGAATATAGATTCGTCTCGAAAACACAGAAAACCCCCGCTAAGCAGGGGTTTTACCGTGGGCGATAAGGGCCTCGATCCCTTGACCCCCACCGTGTGAAGGTGGTGCTCTTCCGACTGAGCTAATCGCCCGGGCGCAGCTACCTTAGCGGACACGCCTTGCGACGGCGAACCACTTACGCGTCAGCCGACGTGCACACAGACCATGGCATCGCTGTTTCGGTCGAAGTAGCCCTCGGTGCCGGGCAGGCACTTGGCACCGCGGTCCATTACCGCTTTCACGACTCCGAAGTGCGGCCGTCCGCAGGGCACCTCCACCGCAGCGGCACCGGGGCGAATGGAGACGCACGCGTCTACCACGAGGGGCTTGGTGATCTCGGTCTCCACCGTGCCGCGTCCACCACCCACCGCGTAGGCGGTGAACACGAAGATCACTCCCATCGCTGCGATGACCATGAGCGCAGCTGCGGGCCAGCGGCGCGGTTCGGCGAAACGATGAGCGGTGAAAGTCGGCTCGGGCTCGCCATCGTCATCCAGCGGCGCATCGAAGCGACGGAAGGCAGTCTGGTTCGGGCGGAGCGACGCGTCGTAGATGGCACGGCGGCCGGGGTCCGACAGTGTGTGCCAAGCCTCGTTGAGCAGCGCCATGTCATCGCTGGTGGCGCCGCTGGTGTCAGGATGAAACACCAGCGCGAGCTGCCGGTACGCGTCACGAACTTGCACTGGCGAGGCGTCACCGGGGACGCCGAGAAGCTCGTAGAACGTGGCGATGGACCTATGGTAATTCTGCGTCTTCGACCGGCTCGACTTGGCCGCCACATCGCCAGTAGAAACCGCCATCGCGATCAAGGAACACGGCTTCAATCAGGTAGCGCCGCCACGCCGCATAGTCGGGGTGCCGAGCGCGCCAAAATCTCGTTGACCTCCGACTCCGGATAGCGCACACCTGGTTCGAACTCCTGGGCCAGCATTTCGAGCAACACCAGTCGTTTTGCCTGGGAAGCCGGGATCTGCTCGATCTTTCCGTCCTTCACAAACGCCGACATCACCCGACGACGGCGACGTTCTTCTTCGCTGAGGTCGTCGACCATGTCAGTATCCGAGGTCGACATCGATCGGACCGATGGGTGGTTGGCCATCCCCGAAGCGGCGAACATTGGTGGCGATACGTTCGGCCAACAAGGGTTCGCCCATCTCGGGCGTATTGCCCACATGTGGGGAGATGATGCAGTTTGGCACGGTCCACAACGGATGGTCGGCCGGTAGCGGCTCTGGTTCTGTGACATCGAGTGCAGCGCCACCGATCACGTGATTCCGCAGTGCCCACACCAGATCATCGGTGACGATATGACGGCCGCGAGCGACGTTCACGATCCAGGCGTGCCGTTCCATCAGTTCGAGCTCGGATCGACTGATGATTCCTTCGGTCTCCGGGGTGAGGGAAAGGGCCAGGACCACCAGATCCGCACCGCTGAGCGCGTCGATCAGACGATCACTGCCGAGCACCGCGTCGGCACCTTCCATGTCCTTCACGCGATTGCGCACGACGGTGGTGTGTGTACGAAACGGGAGTAACAACGGCAGCAGCGCCGCGGTGATCCCGCCGCCGCCGAGGATCGTCACCCGTGCGCCGAACAGATTGACACCGACCGGCTCGGTCCACTCGTCGGCACGAGCGTAGGCGCCGATGTTGCGCATGCCGGCCAGCGCCAACCCCAGCGCCAACTCCGCGACCGGGTCGGCGTAGACACCCTTCCCGCAGGACCACTGGCGACTGTCATCGACCAAATGGATGAACGTCTCGACCCCGGCGAACGGCACCTGCACCCAGGAGATGTCGGGTGCGTCGGCCAACAGCGCTTCAAGCTCGTCCGCGCGGTGCGGGTCGCTCCAGATGAGGCCCTGCGCGTGGCTCGGATCCACCAGCTGACCACCGCCGACCTGGACGGCCTGTTCAATCCAGGAAGGAGCCGGTGAGGGTGCTACGGCGATACGAGGCGGATAACGGCTGGCCATGGCTGCCCACAGACTAGCCGCCTGATCCGCGCCAATCAGAATGGCTCTCACGACGAATTCTGATAGCTTTCGCACCTTCAACAACGACTTCACTTGCTCAAGAGGGGGCGGACCGACATGATTAGTTGTCGCCTGACATGAACCCGCCTCGGCGCAACCCCTTGCAGGTTGATGAGATCGATCGGCTCATCATCGAGCAACTGCAGGCCGACGGCCGCATGCCATACACAAAACTCGGGGCGCAGGTCGGTTTGTCCGAAGCGGCAGTGCGGCAACGAGTGCAACGACTGACCGACGCGGGTGTCATTCAGATCGTTGCCGTGTCCGACCCCATGCTGCTCGGACGACGTCGTATTGCCATGATCGGGGTTCGGGCCGAGGGCGACACGATTGTGCTCGCCGAACAGATTGCAGCGATGCCCGACGCCGAGTACGTGGTCATTACCGCAGGCTCATTCGACATCTTGGTGGAGGTCATGGCGACCGATGAGGCCGACCTCCTACGCATCACCAATCAGATCCGCACCATCTCTGGCGTGCGGTCCACCGAAACGTTCATGCTGCTCCATATCGCCAAGCAGACATTCAACTGGGGCGCTCACTAGTGCCTCCTGATCCGCGGCATCTCTGGGGCCATTTCAGCCGTATCTCCAGTGACCGAACTCCCGTCATGGTTCGGGGCGAGGGCTGCTACGTGTGGGACAGCTTGGGCCATCGGGTGCTCGACGGATTGTCCGGTCTGTTTTGCGTGCAGATCGGTCACGGTCGCAAAGAACTCGCGACCGCGGCCGCGGCACAGATGGAAAAGCTGGCGTTCTTCCCTATCTGGTCCTACGGCAACGAACCGGCCCTGGCGCTGGCCGAACGCCTCGCCCACCTGGCACCACCCGGCCTGGATCGGGTGTTCTTCACCGATTCCGGTTCAGCCGCAGTGGAATCCGCCTGGAAACTGGCCAGGCAGTATCACTCGCTCATGGGTGACCACCGCCGTTCAAAGGTCATCAGCCGCACCTACACCTACCACGGCACCTCGATGGGAGCGCTCGCCATCACCGGCATTCCCGCGGTGAAGGCACCATTCGAACCGCTGGTCCCCGGCGCCATAAAGATCCAGAACACCAACCGCTACCGCTGCCACGATTGTGCGCATCTCAATGACTGCACGCTGCGCTGTGCCGATGACCTGGCGTTGCGGATCGAGATGGAAGGCCCCGAGACGGTTGCGGCCGTCTTCCTCGAACCGCTGCAGAACACCGGTGGTGCGCTGGCTCCTCCCCCGGGCTACTTCGAGAAGGTGCGGGAGATCTGCGATCGTTACGGCGTTCTGCTGGTGGCCGACGAGGTGATCTGCGCCTTCGGGCGATTGGGCGAATGGTTCGGGTCCACCAGGTACAACTGCCAGCCCGACATGATCACCTTCGCCAAAGGCGTCACGTCGGGCTACGCCCCCATGGGTGGACTCATCGTGCACAACCGCCTGGCCGAACCGTTCCTGGACGATGCCAACAGCTTCCTCCACGGCATGACCTTTGCCGGTCATCCGGTCAGTTGCGCGGTCGCCATGGCCAACCTCGACATCATGGAGAACGAGGACGTGCTGGGCAACGTCGGCATGAACCAGGACCTCTTCACCTCGCTGCTCGAGGGTCTGTGTGACATCCCGATCGTGGGCGACGTGCGTGGCGCCGGCTACTTCCGCGCCATCGAACTGGTGCGAGACCAAGCCACCAAACAGACATTCAACGACGAGGACTGCGAGTGGCTCCTGCGCAAAACGCTGTCGCCTCGCCTGTACGAGTTGGGGCTGTACTGCCGAGCCGACGACCGGGCCGACCCGGTCTTGGTGCTCTCTCCCCCACTCATCGCCGGGGAGAACGAACTGAGGGAGATCGAACGCATCGTGCGCATCGCCCTCACCGAGGCGTCCGACGCGCTGGCCAAGCGCTGACCGACACACGTCACAGGGATAGCGGAGGGCTCTTCGCGTAACCTTGGTATCACATGTCCAAGTTGCAGGATGCTCCACGCACTCGCACGCCGGGCTCGGCCGCGGCAGCGTTGAGCAATCCGCGCTTCCGTCGACTCTGGCTCGGATCCTTTGCATCCAATATCGGTACCTGGATGCAATCGGTGGTGCTGGGCAGTTTCGTATTCAACCTCACGAAATCGACCGGCCACCCGAGCACGTACGTAGGCCTGGTGTTCTTTGCTTCGCTCGGGCCGATCCTGCTTTTCGGCATGGCGGGAGGATTCCTGGCCGACCGTCTCAAGCGGGGGCCGTGGATCATCGCGTTACAGGCCGAGCAGGGCCTCTTCTCCCTGGTACTGGCGGCCATTATTCGGTTCAACACCACGCCGCGTGTGTGGGCATTGCTTGCCTGCGTGTTTGCGATCGGTGTCGGCAACGCGCTCAACGGGCCGGCATGGGGTGCTGTCGTGCCGAGCGTGGTCGGGGCCGAAGATTTGCCTGGCGCCCTTTCGTTGAATTCCACCATGATCAACGGTTCACGGGTGGTCGGTCCAGCCGTCGCCGGCTTGCTCTATCCAATCATGGGTGCACCGGCGATCTTTGTGATGAACGCCGTGACCTACGCCTTTGTAATCGTTGCATTTGCAACAGTTCGGCTACCGATTCAAGATCGCCCGACCGGCACCCGCGGTGAGCGATTCATGGGTGGCATTACCTACGCCCGAGCCCATCCTCGCGTGCGCCGCTGCCTTATCATCATGACGCTCCTCTCAACGTTGTCACTTTCGTTCGTCGGGCTCTTTCCCTCCATTGCTGAAACGTCGCTTCATCTTCTTACCAAATCAGCCACGTACGGCTGGCTCTACGCCACGTTCGGCATGGGGGCCATGCTGGGCTCGTTGGCCATAGGCACCGTGCTGGTCAAGGCCGACAAACGACGGGTAGCCCGGCGAGGACTGTTCGCCCTTGGCATCATGATCCTCGCGTTCGGCTGGACCACATCGGTCGCCGTGGCGTTCCCGATTGTGTTCGTTTTGGGTGCCTGCTACTTCGGCACGACCACGGCGCTTATGACCGTTCTGCAGGCTGGTCTTGTCGACAGTGTGCGCGGTCGCATCATGGCGCTGTGGATGATGGCCTTCGGTGGCACCGTTGCCATCAGCCTTCCGTTCTACGGATGGCTGTTCGACCGTCTGGGCGGGCGCTGGGTCCTGTCCATCGGCGCGGCAAGCGCTGTCGGTATTGGTTGGTGGGCAAAGCTCGGCGGAAGCGGAGCCGACGAGGCAACCGCAGGGCCGGCCCACGAAAGCCCGACCCTGCTCACGCCGTAGCTATTCCGTTTCTTCCTCGTCGGGTACGACAAGCACCGGGACCGGGGCACGGTGCACCATCTCGTAGGTGATCGAACCCAACAGGGCGCCCCGCATGGGCCCCTCGCCGCCGTGGCCGACCGCGATCACTTCGGCCTGGCGCGCCTGCGCCACCCGGATCAGTGCATCAACGGCGCGGTCCTGCACGAACTCGGACTCGATGTGGAGGTCTGGGTAGAGGCCGAGAATCTCCGCCTTGACCTCGTCAATGGCTCGCTCGCCGATGGCCAGAATCTCCTCTTCCAATGGACCACCACGGGGACCGAGTCGAGTCGGGTCGTAGCCGAACACCAGCACCAGCGTGGCGCCCATGAGGTTGGCAACCCGGGCGGCAGTACGAGCTGCGGCAGCACCGCTTGCGTCGCCACCTATTCCTGCAATGAGAACGGTCATGGTCAGCGTCCCTTCACGTAGGTGCCGAGGGGTGCAGCGAGCGTGTCATTGCTGTTCGGGTCTTTGACCGTATCGACTGGGTCAGGTCGGTAGGAGAAGAACTTCTTGAATTTCGCCGCGCAGATCAGCATGATCGGCACGCCGGCCAACAGCAGCCCGGTACCGGTGATCAGCAAGACGTGATCGCCGTCAGCTTTGATGTTGTCGACCACCGTTCTGATGAACACGTAGAGCAACACAACGCCGCCGAAGCCGGGCAGGAGTCCCATCAATACGAAGTTCTTGGCTGACTTGAGGACCCAACGCCGGAAGAAGACGATGCAGGAGATGCCCGACAGCCCGTAGTACACCGCAATGGCCAGGCCGACGGCACCGATGGAAGACGAGTAAAGGTCGGTCTTGGTGTTGTGGCTCACGACAACCAACAGCAGGTACCACGCAATCGACACGACGCCGAAGAACCAGGTGCTGTAGTCGGGCGTGAGGCGACGAGGATCGATGCGAGCGAACTTCTCCGGAACCGCACCATGCGAGCCCATCGAAAGCATCGTCCGGGTGGCGGGCAAGATGGTGGTTTGGCACGACGCTGCTGCTGAGGTCAGCACGGCAATGATCAGCAGCTTGAGCATGAACGAGGGCAGCGCCACCTTGCCGAGCGCATAGATAGCGTCACCGCTGTTGTCGCTGACGAAGTTGGGGCCGAGCAGAGCAACCGCGCCAAACGCCGTTATCAGATAAATCGCCAGCAGAATGACGGTGGACAAGACGGCCGCTCGACCGGGTGTGGTGGCCGAGTCCTTGGCTTCCTCGTTGACCGACACGCACGTGTCCCAACCCCAATAAATGAAGACGGCGAGCACCAAACCGGCGATGATGTCGGACGTGGACACGCCCTTGGGCGACAGCCATGACAGGGTCGGCTTCACCGATTGATACGTCGTGGCGGTGACGACTCCGTCTTCTCCCGTGACATCAGCGATCTTGGTGATGCCTTTGAAGGCCTTCGACAACGACACGACGGCGAAGATGGTGAGGACCAGCATTTCGGTACCCAGCAGCGCCACCTGCGAGCGAGCCGAGAGCTCGATACCCTTCCAACAGATCCAGCACATGGCGATGATGAACAGCACGCCGATAGCGGTCGTCAGGTAGATGTTCTCAGCCGCCTTCTCGCTGAAAAGCAGTACGAGGTACTGGCCCGATACCCCGGCCAGATTCGGCATGATGACCAGGTCGGCCACAATGCAGCCCCAGCCGGCTATCCATCCGGCCTTCGGGCCGAACGCTCGCACGCCCCAGGTGAAGTTGGTGCCGCAGTCAGGATCAGCCTTGTTGAGGTAGTAGAAGCTGGCGGCAATGCAGGCCATCGGCACGAACGCAAACAACATAATGAAGGGCGAGTGGACTCCCGCTTTCTCAGCAATGCCGCCGATTCCGGCAGCCAGGCTGTAGCCGGGCGCGGTGGACGCAACACCGATCACGATGACGGCGACCAGCCCGAGTGAACCTCCCTTCAAGCCCTTGTCGGCCATTGTGGATGGTGGTGCGGCGGTACTCATACGACCTCCGGAAGCGATGCCAGCCCCCGCTGACATCTATTGCCCCTAAGACTGCCACAACGAAATGCGCGGTCGGACCATCCCAGAAGAAACCTCTACGGAGCTGGCTCTCCGGAGTGCAGCACCTGCAGCGCCAGCGTTTCCAGGCCCGCAACGCGGCTCCCCTTAAAGAGCACGGCGTCGCCCGAACCGAGTCCTGCCACCGTGGCCAGCGGGTCATCCGCAGGCCCAATGCCGTAGTCAGTGGTTGCAATCGCAACGACCTCGATACCAAGTCCACGTGCATGTTCCGCCATCGCTCGGTGGCGGGCTGGCCCGTCCTCATCAAGCTCTGCCATCACCCCGAGGACGGCGACACGACGTCCGGTGACAGGTAACGCGGCCAGTGCGTCGAGGGCAGCCGTCATAGAGGTGGGGTTGGCGTTGTAGGCGTCGTTGATGACGACGAGGCCGCTCGGCGCTCGCCGCACGTCCATCCTCCACGGAGACAGGTTGGCGACCGCGAGCCCTTCGACTACCCGGTCGAGGGGCACACCACAAGCGAGAGCTGCTGCAGCGGCAGCCGCCGCGTTGGCGGCCATGTGCACGCCGCTCAGCCCGAGCCGGACCGGCGCGTCGCCCCACGGGGTCCGCAGAGTGAAGCTCGCCTGCGCCAGATCGTTGAGGACAATGGCGTCGGCGCGCACATCCCCGCTGGTTGTTCCGAACGAAAGCACCGACGCGCTTGTGCGATGACGAAGAGCCAAACAGACGTCCTGATCGGCGTTGAGGATGGCGAAACCGGTTGTTGGCAACGCTTCCACCAACTCGCCCTTGGCCTGGGCAACACCGGCAAGACCACCGAGTCGGCCGGTGTGTGCCTCGCCGATGATTGTGACGATGCCAACCGTCGGCCGGGCCACTTCACACAGACGGGTGATCTCACCGAGGCCACGCATGCCCATCTCCACGATGAGCGCTTCGGTGCCATCGGGCGCGTTACACAGTGTCTGGGGAAGTCCGAGTTCATTGTTGAGGCTTTTCGGGTTGGCCTTGGTTCGGTAGTGGGTGCGAAATGCCGCGTCGGCGAGATCCTTCACGCTGGTCTTGCCCACCGAACCGGTGACACCCACGACGCGATCGGGCAGTCTCGTTCGGGCCAGCGAGCCCAGCGCCATGAACGCCACTTCTGTATCAGCCACCTCAATACAGGTGGCGGCATCGGTGAACGGGCCTTTGCTGGAGAGGTACCCGCGCGCCCCTTCCACGATGGCGGCATCGACGAAATCGTGGCCGTCACGTTCGCCGATGACCGGCACAAACAGCTGTCCGGCAAGGGTTTCGCGGCTGTCGTAGGAAGCGCCATCGACCATCAGGTCAGGTCCCACCACTCGGCCACCTACGGCGTGGGCTATCTCACTGACCGACAAACGCATGGGCCTGACACTACCGGCGACCTAGTCTGACCCGGTGCCATTGCCCGTGCCGCTGCCGCCCCGTATTCGCCTCATCGTGCTGTTTGGCGGCCAGTCCGCCGAGCACGATGTCAGCCGGGCAACGGCTGCGCACGTCTTGAACGCACTTGATCCCGATCGGTATGACGTGAGTGCCATAGGCATCACTCGGGAGGGCCAGTGGGTGAACGCCGACGCCGCGGCGCACGCCGCTCTTCGCGAACTTCGCACGCCGTCGCTCGCAACGGAGTCGGCCATCGAAACCGGCGTCGACGTGATTGGCTCCCCCACCTCCTATCACCCGGCCCTTGCCGTCGATGAGAACATCCCCACCGTGGTTTTGCCGCTTCTGCATGGACCAATGGGCGAGGACGGCACGGTACAGGGGCTGATGGAGCTACTCGATGTTGCCTATGTCGGCGCCGGCGTCCTTGGTTCATCCGTCTCGATGGACAAGGCGATGGCCAAGGTGGTGCTGGCTTCCTCGGGCATCGCTCAGGCCAAGTATCGCCGGCTTTTCGACCACGAGCGCACGGCCGAGACGGCCCAGTCACTGGTGGACGATCTCGGTCTGCCGATGTTCGTGAAGCCGGCCAACATGGGTTCCTCCGTCGGCGTCAGCAAAGCCAAGACGACGGCCGAAGTTGCCGAAGCGCTTGACGCCGCGTTCGTCTACGACCGTGTGGTCGTGTGTGAGGAAGCCATCGTCGGTCGAGAACTCGAAGTAGCTGTGTTGGGCAACGAATACCCGCGGGCATCTCTTCCCGGCGAGGTCATGCCCGGAAGCGACTTCTACAGCTACCAGGACAAGTATCTCGAGGACAACGCTCGGTACTTCATCCCGGCCGACCTCAAGCCGAGCGAGACCGAGGAACTGCAGGACCTGGCGGTACGCGTCTTTCAGGCCTTGCGTATCGAGGGACTGGCTCGGGTCGACTTTTTCTACGAAGAAGGCGGCCGCGGCTTTCTCTGCAATGAGGCCAATACCATGCCGGGCTTCACGCCGATCTCGATGTATCCGAAGATGTGGCAGGCCAGTGGCCTCAGCTACACCGATCTCATCGACGAGCTCGTTGGCCTGGCGCTCGCCCGTCACGCCAGCCGCCGCCGGTCGACCAGCGCGTAACGCCACAGCGGCCGAGTCCCTAGGCGATGACGGCAGCGCGGACGAAGGCGAAGAGTTCGCGACGCAGCCTTCGGAGGCCGGCGGGAGATGATGGGACGCCGAAGGCGCGTTGGGCCTGAAGATCGGTGGCCACGCCCAGGATGGTGCTGTAGAGAAACGCCAGCATGAGGCGAGGGTCGCCCTGGCGGATGACTTTGGCTTGCATGAGCATGTCGACACTTCGCACCGCGCGATCGATCAGCGGTTGCAGGCGGCTCGACAATCCCATGGCAGTGGTTGGGCCGAGGCGTTCGACTTCGCGCAACAGTCCGAGCAGTTGGGGGCGACGGACGGCGTAGCGGAACACGGCACGCATCACCGATTCGATGCGATCCACGCCGATCTCGCCCGACGCAAGCGCGGCTTCGAAGACGCCCGACAGCTCAATGCCGCTCCGTTCGACGACCGCATCGAGCAGCGCTTCCTTCGAGGCGAACCAGTACAGAATGGTCTGCTTTCGAACGCCCAGTTCAACCGCGATCATGTCGAGCGCCGTGGCCTCGTATCCGCGTGTGCCGAAGCCCAAGAGGGCAGCATCAAGGATGCGATCACGGGTGGTTACGCCTGCCACGGACGTGATCGTACGGCATTCGTGCACGAGGTGCTTACCAAATGGTAGACAGTGTGGCGTGATTGCTGAGTCGCTGGCCGGTAAACGCATAGCCGTTACGGGATCAACCGGGTTTTTGGGGACCGCACTCGTGGAACGGTTGATGCGCTGCGTTCCCGATTGCGAACTGGTTCTGCTGGTTCGAGCGGGCAAGCGCACCAGCGCGGCTGTCCGCGTCCAGAAAGAGCTCTTGAAGAATGATGCCTTCGACCGCCTTCGCGAGTTACATGGTGGAGCGAAGGGTTTCGAGGAACACGCAGCCGGTCGCATCCAGGTCATCACTGGAGACGTTTCGACCGACGGTCTCGGCCTAAACGAAGCCGACCGAGCCATTCTCGCCAGCTGCGACACCATCATCCACTCGGCCGCTACCGTGAGCTTCGATTCACCACTCGACAGCGCGGTAGAGGTGAACCTGCTCGGGCCGGTGCGCATCGTGCAGACCCTGCAGTCACTGAACGTGACTCCGCATCTCGTTGCGATATCAACGTGTTATGTTGCCGGCAACCGTCGGGGTAACGCTCCCGAAGCGCTCGTATCCGAAGGCCCGTTCGATCTCGGGCTCGATTGGCGCAAGGAAGTCGCAGCGTCACGTCGGCTGCGTTCTGATGTTGACGCCACCAGCCGCACCACCGACAAGCTTGAAGACTTCCGCTCGGACGCTCGACGCGAACTCGGCGCTGCGGGTGCACCTGCTTTGGCTGCAAAGACCGAGCAGTTCCGTACCCGTTGGGTTGACGCACAGATGGTGGAAGCCGGTATCAGCCGCGCCAACAGTGTGGCGTGGCCCGATGCGTACGCCTACACCAAGGCGTTGGGCGAGCAGGCCCTCACCGAATCCAAGGGCAGTGTGCCCGTGTCGATCGTACGGCCGTCCATTATCGAATCCGCCTTCCTCGAGCCGTCGCCCGGTTGGATTCGCGGCTTCCGTATGGCCGAGCCCGTCATCCTCAGTTATGCCCGCGGACTGCTGAAGGAGTTCCCAGGGGTGCCGGAAGGAACCATCGACGTCATCCCCGTCGACATGGTTGTTGCCGCTGCAATCTGCGTCGCCGCCATGGGTCCGGAAAAGGCACCGGCCATCAGCCAGGTCGCGTCCGGTTCGGCCAATCCGCTCAAGTACCGCGTGCTGGTCGACAACGTGCGGGACTGGTTCACCAAGCACCCGATCTACGACAACCTCGGCCAACCCATCCAGGTGCCCGAGTGGAGCTTTCCGGGTCGCGGCGCCGTGCAGACTCAGTTGGAGCGAGCCGAGAAGTTCCTGAACGCGAGCGAGAAGGTGCTGCACGCACTCCCCCTTCGTGGCACCCAGGCCAAGTGGTCGGCGACGGTTGAAGAAAAGAAGACCGAGATCGAGCGGGCCAAGACCTACGTGGAGCTCTACGGCGCCTACGCCGAGTGCGAGGCCATCTACTCGGTCGACAACCTGCTCGGCATGTGGGATCAACTCGACGCCAATGATCGAGCGACCTTCGGCTTCGATCCGAGGGTCATCGAATGGCCCCGCTACGTGCAAGAAGTCCACCTGCCCTCGGTGGTGTTGCACGGGCGAGTAAAGACCACACCCGGCAAGGCCAAGACTGAGGACCGTTTCACGCGCGTCCGGGCCCAAGTGCTGTCGCCCGATCGCCATGTGGCCGCGTTCGACTTGGAAAATACCCTGATCGCGTCGAACGTGGTGGAGAGCTACTCGTGGTTGGCCACTCGTCGTCTTCCTGCCGATGACCGGCTTCGTTTCGTGGCCAAGACACTTTTGGAAGCGCCCTCTCTCCTGGCCCTCGACCGCAAGGATCGCGGTGACTTCCTCCGGTCGTTCTACCGTCGCTACGAAGACGCTCCGGTCGAACAGATGGACGAAGACGCTCGCGAGTTGCTCACGCAGTTGATCGTCACCAAGAGCTTCCCCGAAGGTATCCGCCGGGTGCGTGAGCATCGGGCGCTCGGTCATCGCACCATCCTCATCACCGGCGCTTTGAGCTTCGTGGTGGAACCGCTGCGACCGCTCTTCGACGAAATCGTTTCGGTGAATCTGTCGAAGACGAAGCACGGCACGTACACCGGCGAGATGATCGATGTTCCGCCGACTGGCGAGACACGGGCGCAGATCCTCAGCGACTACTGCAAGGCCAACGGCTTCCGCCTGGATGAATCCATTGCCTACGCCGACTCGTCCAGCGATCTACCGATGCTGGAATGCGTCGGTTTTCCCGTCGCCGTCAACCCCGAAACGCGCTTGGCCGCATTGGCCCGCAAGCGCGGTTGGCTGGTGGAAAATTGGGAGAAGTCACCGGGCGGACCGCGTCCGTTGCTGCCCATCGGCCGCCGCCATTCCGCCGCCGCCGATCACATCAGCGAGCCAATCCTTAACCGCATCACCCGCCGCGTGATGGAGGGCAAAAAGTGAAGGCGCTGCTGTTTGAACGCAAGCCAGCTCGTTACGTGGCCTCCGCGTTGGCGGCTGCGGTGCGGCCCGGACGGGGCGGCGCGTACGGGCCGCTGAGCCTCAGCGATATAGATCCGCACGATCTGCCGGGTCCGGATTGGGTGCGTATTCGGCCTCGCCTTGCCGGGATCTGCGGCAGCGATCTGGCCACCATGGAAGGGCATTCCAGCCGCTACTTCGAGGACATCGTGTCGTTCCCGTTCGTGCCAGGCCATGAGGTTGTGGCCGATATGGAAGACGGCAGCCGGGTCATCCTGGAACCGGTGCTTGGATGCGTGGCCCGCAACATCAACCCGGTCTGCGCGAGCTGTGCCCGAGGAGACCTGGGCGGCTGTGAGCGTTTGGCCTTCGGTGATCTCGACGCGGGACTGCAAACCGGATTCTGCTGCGACACCGGTGGTGGTTGGTCCACGTTCATGGTGGCTCACCCGAGCCAGCTCCACGCCGTGCCCGACAGTATGAGCGATGAAGCCGCAGTCATCGTCGAGCCAACGGCGTGCGCCATCCACGGCGCGCTCTCTCACCTACCGACGGCAGGCGACATCGTCGTGGTCCTCGGTGCTGGCACGCTCGGTCTACTCACGCTTGCTGCGCTCAAGGCCTACGCCCCCGACATCACCACCATCGTCGGCGCCCGCTATCTGGAGCAACGCAGCTGGGCCGCCCAGTTGGGCGCCACACATGTGTGTGCACCCGATGAAGTTGGCCGCCTGGTTCGCCGCCTGAGCGGTTCGCTCGCCTACGGCAACCAGCTTACCGGCGGTGCCGACGTCGTGATCGATTGCGTGGGCAGTGAGTCGTCCATCACCGAGGCGTTACGCATCGTGAAGCCCAAGGGCCGCATCACCCTCGTCGGCATGCCCAACAACGTGAGCCTGAATCTCACCAACCTGTGGCACCGGGAAACGCAGCTCGTTGGTGCCTATGCGTATGGCATTGAGACGATGCCGAACGGAACGTCGAGGCGCACATTCGATCTGGCGATGGAACTGGTGCAATCGGCCGACCTTGGTCGCTTGGTGTCAGCCACCTATCCCCTTCGTGAATACAAAGATGCCCTGGAGCATGCGGCCAACAGTGGCCGCCGTGGGGCTGTGAAGGTCGCCTTTGACCTCAGGAACGAGAAAGAGCGGAACCGCTAATGCCCCGTCCCGGATATGTACTCGACGTTGATAAGTCGACGCCGCCCACCCTGTTTTGGCGCGGCGAGGGTTACAGCCTCGAGAAACTTCCCGTTGGTCGCAGCCGCATCATTTACCCGAGCGAGCCAGAGGAGGCGCTGAAGGACATCGATGGCGCCATTGTGAACGCGCTGCTTCATCCCGTCGATCAGGATCCGCTTCCGGCGCAACTGTTCGCAGGGATGAAGCTCACCATTGCCTTCGACGACATCAGCCTGCCGTTGCCGAAGATGCAGCGCCCCGACATTCGTCAACGCGTGATTGAAGCCGTGCTCGACCTCGCCGCCGAGGCCGGTGTGGACGATGTGGTGTTGATCGCCGCGCTCGCCCTGCATCGCCGCATGACCGAGGATGAGCTGCGTCACGCCGTGGGCGACCGGGTCTACGACGCCTTTGCGCCTCGTGGCCTGTTGCAGCAGCACGATGCCGAAGATCCATCCAAGTTGGCCTTCATTGGTGAGACGCCGAACGGTGAAGAAGTAGAGATCAACAAGCGGGCCGCCGAAAGCGACCTGCTCGTTTATGTGAACATCAACCTGGTGGCGATGGACGGCGGTTGGAAGTCGACCGCGACCGGTCTGTCGAGCTACCGCTCCCTGCGCCATCATCACAACCCCACCACCATGCAGGCGTCACATAGCTTTATGGATCAGCACGCCAGTGAGCTGCACAAGAGCAACTGGCGGATGGGCAAGGTGATGAAGGAATCCGGACCCAAGGTGTTCCAGATCGAAACCACGCTGAACACCAACACCTTCCCCCAAGCGTTCGACTTCCTCTCGAAGCGCGAATGGGAATGGACGGGCCGCGATCGGGCTGCGTTCCTGGCCAGCTCCAAGGCCCTGAGCAAGACGCCGAACCGGATTGCCCGGTCGATCTTTCACTCGATCGAAGCGCCGCATCAGATGACATCGATTCAGGCTGGCGACGTGGAGGCCGTGCACAAGATCACCACCGAGAACGTGTACCGCCAGCAGATGGTGCAGGTGGAAGGCCAGACCGACATTCTCACCATGGGCATCCCCTACATCTGCCCGTACAACGTGAACTCGATCATGAATCCGATCCTGGTGATGTGTATGGGGCTCGGCTACTTCTTCAACATGTACCGGGGCAAGCCACTGGTGCGTAAGGGTGGCGTGGTCATCATGACGCACCCGACGCCGTGGGAATTCAACCCCATTCATCACCCGAGCTACATCGACTTCTTTGAGCAGTGTCTGGCCGACACCACCGATCCGCACGAGCTGCACAAGAAGTACGAAAAGCAGTTCGCCGAGGACGAGTGGTACAAGCACCTCTACCGCACCAGCTACGCCTACCACGGCGTGCATCCGTTCTACATGTGGTACTGGGGTTCACACGGTTTGCAGCATGTGGGCAAGGTCATCATCGTCGGCGGCGAGGCCCGCTCGGTGCGACGGCTGGGCTTCACGCCGGCCTCCACCATGAACGATGCGTTTGAGATTGCGTCCGACGTTGTCGGTCGTGACGCCACCGTCACCCACTTCCATGCCCCGCCATTGATGCTGGCTGATGTGCACTGATGGCACGATCCACTGAAGCCAAACTGATCGCCTTCCGCAAAGCCGGTCGAGCAGTCGACACGGCCGAGCGCAAGATCGTGAACGTGCGCGGCGCGATCAGCAAGGCCGGGTTCCCCTATCGCGCCCCTACCATTCCTGGTGGCGTCGTGATGGAACCGAAGAAGGGCAAGACCGGTATCGACTTCGACACGGACTGGGCGCGTGGTCCTGGCTCAAAGGTCGTCCGTCGCATGATTGTGAACGGCCCGATGAAGCTCGCGGTCCGCGCTCTCGGCGACCCGGAAATCACCGGTGTTGATCGCCTTGCGGACCTTATGAAACTCGACAAGCCCCCGGCGCTCGTGTTCGTAGCCAATCATCACAGCCATCTCGATGCAGGACTCATGCTCACATCCATCCCGTTGCCATGGCGCAACAAGATGGTGGTGGGCGGCGCCGCCGACTACTTCTTTGGCACCCGCATCACCAGTACGATGTCGGCACTTGCGCTCGGGGCGTTCCCCATCGAACGGTCCGCGGTGAACCGCCGCTCGTCAGACCTTGCGGCCGAGTTGGTCAACGATGGTTGGAGCCTGTTGATCTTCCCCGAAGGTGGACGATCGCCCGACGGCTGGGGACAGCCCTTCAAAGGCGGAGCAGCGTACCTGGCCGACAAGTGCGGCGTCGCCGTGGTGCCCGTCCATATTGATGGCGCCGGTGCAATTTGGGGCAAGGGCGCGAAGAAGTTGAAGCCCGGTCGTACCAAGGTGACGTTCGGCAAACCGCTCACGGTTAGAGAGGGCGAGAACAGCCGCCGTTTCAGCGAGCGCATTGAACAGCACGTCGCCGAACTGGGCGACGAGTCGATACACGACTTCTGGACCGCCCGCCAAAATTCGGCCAAGCGCAACACCCCCAGCCTGACGGGGCCAGCATCCACCGGTTGGCGACGAGCCTGGGCTCTGACCGAACAGCGCGCCAAAGGCAAAGCGGGCCAACGCCGCCGGCAAAAGCGCCGCTGGCCCAACATGGACTGAGTGCCAACCGCAATCAGACAAAAACCTGACCCGTTCGCCATGTGCCAGCCGCAACCATGGCCGATAGGCAGGGGTGACTCCGCCGGAAAGCACCCAAGCTCCGTTCGCACCCCCTCGTAGTTTGGTACCACCTCCTCCCCCGCCGCCGCCTGCAATGGCTCCCCCCACGGTCGGATGGCACGAGCCACAGCCTTTCGCTGCGCCGACAATGTCGACGCCGACCCCACCGTCGGTGCCGACCTTGGCCGCCGCGCCGGTCCCCGACCCCGCTCCCGCCACGCCCGCGGCCGCCGGCGAGTCGGCAGCCGCGGATGCAGCGGGCGGAACGAAGAAGTCGTTCTCGGCTGCCGAACTGGATCACGTGCCGCGGTACATCGCTCCGGAGGATGACCAGCCCGGCGCGGCTCCGTCCTTGTCTCAGCCTCGCCCCGTTTCAGCCGAGTGGCAGCCGAACGAACTTGCCAGTTTCAGTGGGGCCGAATGGGTACCGCCGGCGATAGCCCATGAAGAAGTGGCGGCGTACGTGCCACCGAAAGCCACCTCAAACGAACCGCCGCGCTCACCCCGCAACCTCATCATCGCTGTCGCAGGCGTCGCGCTGGTCGCCGGCCTCGGTTTCGGTGTGAACAAGGCCCTTGCACCCGACAACGCCAAAATCGTTGTCGAGCCCACGACGGTCGAGACAACGACGAAGGCTTCCACGACCGCTTCGACTCTTGGGGCTTCTCCCGTCGTTACTCGGCCGGCGACCCGGGCTCCGGGCATGATCGGCGCGGCGAACGCAGCAGGGGCAAACGTGGCAGCGGCGGACGCAGCGGCAGCGGCAGACCCGGCAGACCCGGCCGAGGAGCCCGTTACGACGACGCCGACGCCCTGACCGACGCTGAGCGCGGCGTAGTCGAGACAAATGCTTGAGGAAGTCTGAGAGGAAAAGGCATGGTTCTTCGATCTCTTCGGCCGATATCTAAAGCGTGACTTCGCCGGAACGTAGCTCTAACTCAGCGTCACCCATCTACGACCACGAGAATGAGCCCGAGGTCAACTCGGTCGATCTTCGACAACTGCTCGCCGCACCTGGCTGGCACATCGATCCGCCCTCCACCGCGACGAGACTGCGCCGCAATGAGCCAGTACCCGTCGTCGAGGATGAGGATCTCGATGGTTTCGAAGGCGACAATTGGATTCCGCCTGCGGTCCCCGAGGGTGAAGAAGTGGTCGCCGCTGTCGTCGTCGCAGCTCCCCGTTCCAAGCAAGGTCGCAAGATCGTCATGACAGTTGCGACGCTCGTCGGAATCACGGCCGGACTCGCCTTCAGCATCCCCGATGCCAAACGTCCGTCGCTGGCCTCGGCCGCGTCACCGGCCGCGCAAGCGAGCGCGCTCACGCCCATCAGCGTCGAGCCGTACGAGCCGTTGGAGATCGACGCCAACGCCGTGGTCATGGCTGCCCAAAAGCTTAAGACCACTGCGACAGACGGTGTGCGTATCGACAACGCCGAGACTCGATCGGCCGACCCGAGGGTGCTGGACTACGTGTTCGCCATCACGCCCGAGAGTGTGAAGGTGGGAGCGCCCGACGTGCTGCATGGTGCGTCCAACACCCATGTGACCGCCAGCAGCACCGCAGCGAATGTGGCGGCACTACGCCTTGACGACCCTGCGTCGGCCAAGGAAGCACTCGACAAGGCCATCAACGGTGAGTACCAGCTGGACCTTTGGTTCAACCGGGCAGGCAACCTGATCCGACTCACGGTCTACACGGCAGATACGGCAAACGGTGGTCGCATCGAAGTCGCCTTCGCCGAACCGGTCAAACTGATTCCTGTCGGTGTTCCTGCGGTAGACGAACCGTTCGTCGGTGACAACGCGCCATCAGAGACGATTCCCGAGCCACCGACATCGGTCGAGGAGACAACTACCGAAGCCCCGACCGCGACGGAAGCCCCGACGACGACCGAGGCGCCCACTACGACACAAGTAACTTCTCCGGAGACGACGGTCACGGCCGACCCCGTGGCAACCACGACGGCGCCCTAGGACCTAGGGTTTCTTGACGGTCGTGGTGACCGCAGGTGTAGCAGCCGGCGTCTTGCCGGGAATGATGATCGCCTGACCCGGAATGATGTTGGTTGTGGTCGTGGCGCCGTTGGCGGCGAGCAGTGCGTCAGGGCTGACACCGAACTTCTTGGCAATGCCGTACCAGGTGTCGTTGGCAACAACGGTGTATTTGCTGGACCCGGCCGGTGCAACGGGCGGCTTGCCAGCAACGGTCGTTGTCGGAACCGTGGCTGCGGGCGGAGCGATCGTGCCACCTGCGGGCAAGGTGCCACCGACGGGAACAACCAACTGGTCACCGATCTTGATGAAATCCTTCGCGGTCAATCCGTTGGCATCGAGGAGGGCCTGCGTGGTGACGCCCATTGCCTGGGCAATCCGAGAGGGGATATCACCGGCCTTCACGACATACTTCGTACCGGAGGGAGCAGGAGCCGCAGAGGGCGTGGGCGAACCGGGAGGAGCCGCGGTCGGCGGATTCGAGCTAAGAGTACCGGTACTGCCGGGAGCCTGTGTAACGGGAGGAGCCGAGGTAGGCACGGGCGGCAGGGTAGCGAAAACCGTCGACGCCGGCACGGTGGTGCCTTTGGCCTTCGCCAGCGACGTGGAGGATGCGGTGGTCTTGCTGTTGCCGCCACCGAGGCCACAACCGGTCAGAACTGACGCGGCCAGACCAATCGCGAGAAGACCGGCGGCAGAGCGGGAACGGGGAAGACTCGTCATAACGAAAGCATAAAGCGCGTTTGGTGCGTTTTTACGGCATACCCGGCCTTCGGTGACGGAGCGAAAACATACCGTCACCGAGCGCGCTTGTCCGTTATTGAAGCGGACGGGCCGTTGGCAGGATCGGCGCGGGCAAGGTGGTGCTGCCCATGAGCCACTCGTCCACCCCGGCGGCGCAGGATCGACCCTCGGCTATGGCCCACACGATGAGGCTCTGACCCCGACCGGCGTCACCCGCCACAAACACCCCCGGCACATTGGTCATGTAACGCCCGTCACGTTCTACATTGCCGCGGCCATCAACCTCGACGCCGAGTTGCTTCGCCCAGCCCGCCGTGTCCGGGCCGGTGAAGCCGAGCGCCAGGAAGACAAGGTCGGCGGGAATCTCCTGCTCGGAGCCCTCGACCTTTTCGAACTTGCCGTCCCGCATCTCCACCTGATGCATGCGAAGCGCTCGAACCTGACCGGCGCCGTTGTCGACGAATGCCTCGGTGTTGACGCTGTACACCCGCTCGCCACCTTCTTCGTGGGCGGACGCCGTGCGCAGGATCAGGTTCCACTGTGGCCAAGGGTTGTTCGCGGCCCGCTCGGAGGGTGGTTGGGGCATGATTTCCAGCTGCACGACCGAAGCCGCCCCCTGGCGATGCGCAGTGCCGAGGCAGTCCGCGCCGGTGTCACCACCGCCGATGATGACGACGTGCTTGCCGTTGGCATCGATGGGTGAGGATTCGGTGTCGCCCTCTCGCACGCGGTTGGACAGCGGCAGGTATTCCATCGCTTGGTGGATGCCGGTGAGATCGCGGCCCGGCACGCTGGCGAGGTCACGTCCGACGGTCGCGCCGACCGCCAACACCACTGCGTCGTAGCGGGCGAGTAGCACGTCGATGTCGACGTTCTGCCCGACGTTGGCGTTGGTACGGAACTCGGTACCCTCAGCCCGCATCTGGCCGAGACGACGATCGAGCTGACTCTTTTCCATCTTGAACTCAGGGATGCCATAGCGCAGCAACCCGCCGATGCGATCAGCCCGCTCCAGCACCAGCACTTCGTGGCCAGCGCGCGTGAGCTGCTGCGCGGTGGCCAGCCCGGCCGGGCCGGAGCCGATGACGGCGATGCGCTTGCCAGTGGAATGGTTCGGGATCTGCGGCGTGATCCAGCCCTCGTCCCACGCACGATCGACGATGGAGACCTCGACTTGCTTGATGGTGACCGGGTCCTCGTTGATGCCGAGCACGCAGGCCGACTCGCACGGTGCCGGACAGAGTCGCCCGGTGAACTCGGGAAAGTTGTTGGTGGCGTGCAAGCGCTCGATGGCGTCCTGCCAATGGTTTCGGTAGACGAGATCATTCCAGTCGGGAATGAGATTTCCGAGCGGACAGCCGTTGTTGCAGAACGGGATGCCGCAGTCCATGCAACGCGATGCTTGCACTTGCAGCTTTTCAGCCGCGAACGGTTCGTACACTTCTTTCCAGTCGCGCAAGCGCACGGGGACGGGTCGGCGAGTGGGGTTCTCGCGATCGTGCTTCAAGAAACCCGTTGCGTCACCCATGAACCGACTCCATCACTTTCACGAGGGTTTCCTCTTCGGAAAGCCCGGCTGCGCTTGCGTCCTTCATTACCGTCAACACTCGTCGATAGTCACGGGGCATGACCTTGCGGAACGCCATTGGTCGCGAGTCCCATTCGTCGAGGATGCGTTCGGCCAACTTCGACCCGGTAAAGATCAGATGACGCTGCACGATGTTGCGTACAAAGGTCTTATCGTCATCATCGAGCAGTTCGAGGTCGACCAGCTCGGTATTGAGCCGAGTGTTGAACTGGCCGTCGGCGTCGTACACGTAGGCGATGCCGCCGGACATACCGGCACCGAAGTTGCGACCGGTCTGGCCCAGCACTACGACACGGCCACCGGTCATGTACTCGCAACCGTGGTCGCCCACGCCTTCCACCACCGCCGTGGCTCCGGAGTTACGCACGCAGAAGCGCTCACCCACCGTGCCTCGCAGGAAGATCTCACCCGAAGTCGCTCCATAGCCAATGACGTTGCCGGCAATGACGCTCTTTTCGGCAGCGAACGTGGCCTTGCGATCAGGGTGCACGATGATGCGTCCGCCCGACAGACCCTTGCCCAGGTAGTCGTTGCTGTCCCCCTCCAGGCGAAGCGTGATACCGGCCGGCAGGAAGGCGCCGAAGCTCTGCCCGGCCGAACCGGTGAAGTTTATCTGGATGGTGCCATCGGCGAGACCTTGGGGCCAGCGCTTGGTGACCTCGTGACCGAGCATGGTGCCGACGGTGCGGTGCACGTTGCGGATAGGCAAAGCGAGGCGAACGCGGTGGCCGTCCATGATGGCCGCTTGGCAAGCGTCAATCAGACCGATATCGAGCGCGTCGGCGAGGCCGTGATCCTGCGGTACCGACTGGCGGAGGGATTGGCCGTACGGGTTCTGCGGCACGGCCAGGATCGGGCTGAGGTCAAGGCCGCAGGCCTTCCAGTGGTCGACCGCGCCGCGGGTGTCGAGCATCTCGGCGTGACCGACCGCCTCGGCGATGGAGCGGAAGCCCAGCTCGGCGAGCAGCTCGCGGACTTCCTCGGCGATGAACTCGAAGAAGTTGACGACGAACTCGGGCTTGCCGCTGAACTTCTTGCGCAGCTCGGGGTTCTGGGTGGCAACGCCCACCGGGCACGTGTCGAGATGACAGACGCGCATCATCACGCAGCCGCTGACCACAAGTGGCGCGGTGGCGAAGCCGAATTCCTCGGCGCCGAGCAGCGCCGCGATGACCACGTCTCGTCCCGTCTTGAGCTGCCCGTCGGCTTGCACCACGATGCGATCACGCAGGCCGTTGAGCAGCAGCGTTTGCTGCGTCTCGGCCAGGCCCAGTTCCCACGGCGCGCCGGCGTGCTTGAGCGATGTGAGTGGGCTGGCGCCGGTGCCGCCGTCGTGACCCGAGATGAGCACGACATCGGCCTTCGCCTTCGACACACCAGCAGCAACCGTGCCGACACCAACTTCGGCCACCAGCTTCACGTGCACACGCGCCGACGGGTTGGAATTCTTGAGGTCGTGGATGAGCTGCTTGAGGTCCTCGATGGAGTAGATGTCGTGATGCGGCGGCGGGCTGATGAGACCAACGCCGGGCGTGGAATGACGGGTCTTGGCCACCCACGGGTACACCTTGTGACCGGGGAGCTGGCCGCCCTCACCCGGTTTCGCGCCCTGAGCCATTTTGATTTGGAGGTCATCTGCATTGGTGAGGTACTCGCTAGTGACTCCGAACCGGCCCGACGCAACCTGCTTGATAGCGCTGCGGCGCACCGGATCATGCAGTCGTTCGCTGTCTTCGCCGCCTTCGCCGGTGTTGCTCTTGCCACCGATCTGATTCATGGCGACGGCCATCGTCTCATGCGCTTCGGCCGAGATGGAGCCGTAGCTCATGGCGCCGGTGGAGAAGCGCTTCACGATCTCGGAAACAGACTCGACCTCATCAATGGAGATGGGCTCGCGCTTGTCGGAGGCGAAGGCAAAGAGACCTCGCAACGTGGCCAGCTTGGTGGATTGGTCGTTCACGAGCGCGGTGTATTGCTTGAAGATGTCGTAGCGCTTCGAGCGGGTGGCGTGCTGCAGCTTGAAGACGGTCTCGGGGTTGAAGAGATGCACCTCACCCTCGCGTCGCCACTGGTACTCGCCGCCCAGTTCGAGCTGGCGATGTCGGCGAAGCTCTGGTCGACTCGGATGCGCCACGGCGTGACGCGCCGCAGTTTCCTTGGCGATCTCTTCGAGGCCGATGCCGCCAAGGCGGCTGACGGTTCCGGTGAAGTACTCATCGACCAGATCGCGGCCCAGGCCAATGGCTTCAAAAATCTGGGCGCCGGTGTAGCTGGCCACCGTCGACACGCCCATTTTGGACATGACCTTCAACACGCCCTTGCCGGACGCCTTGATGTAGTTCTTCACTGCCTTCTGCGGGTCGATGCCACCGAGGCCGTTGAGGTCTTCCCGGATCATGTCTTCGATGGATTCGAAGGCGAGATACGGGTTGATGGCTCCGGCGCCGTAGCCAATGAGCAGCGCCATGTGATGCACCTCCCGAGCATCACCCGTCTCGATCACAAGACCGACATGGGTGCGGGTCTTTTCCCGAATGAGATGGTGGTGCACGGCCGAGGTGAGCAGCAGCGACGGAATCGGGGCGAACGCGTCATCGGCGTTGCGGTCGGACAGCACAATGATGCGGGCACCCTCCGCGATGGCATTGGAAACTTCGTGGCGGATTGCGTCGAGCGCACGCTTGAGCGCAAGTCCCCCACCGCTCACCCGGTAGAGACCAGAGATGACGACCGACGCGAAGCCGGGTTGATCGCCGTCGTCGTTCACATGAATGAGCTTGGCGAGTTCGTCGTTGTCGAGGATGGGGAAGGCGAGGCCGATCTGCTTACAGCTGTCTGGCGTCGGCACCAGCAGGTTGCCCTCTGGCCCGAGCGACGAACTGACTGCGGTAACCACTTCTTCTCGGATGGCATCGAGTGGCGGGTTGGTGACCTGGGCGAACAGCTGCGAGAAGTAGTCGAACAGCAGGCGGGGCTTGTCACTCAGCACGGCCAAAGGCGTGTCAGTACCCATCGAGCCGAGCGCCTCGCCACCGGTCTTGGCCATGGGCGCCATGAGGATCTTGAGTTCCTCATGGGTGTAGCCGAACATCTGCTGGCGGCGAAGCACGCTGTCGTGACTGAACACGAGGTGCTCGCGCTCAGGCAAGTTGGCCAGCTGCACACTTCCGGCGGCCAACCACTCGGCGTAAGGGTGCTCGTTGGCCAGTGTGGACTTGATCTCCTCGTCATCGATGATGCGACCCTGCGCGGTATCGATGAGGAACATACGACCGGGCTGCAGGCGGCCCTTCTGCACGATCTTGGCCGGGTCGACGTCGATCACGCCGGTCTCGCTGGCCATTACCACGAGGTCGTCATCGGTGACCCAATAGCGGCTTGGGCGAAGACCGTTGCGGTCAAGCACGGCGCCGATGACGGTGCCGTCGGTAAAGGCAATGGACGCGGGCCCGTCCCACGGCTCCATGAGCGCCGCGTGGTACTGGTAGAACGCGCGGCGGGCCGGATCCATGGTTGGATGGTTTTCCCACGGCTCGGGGATCATCATCATGATGGCGTGGGGCAGGCTCCGACCGCCGAGGTGCAGCAGTTCGAGCACCTCATCGAAACTGGCCGTGTCACTGCCGGCCGGGTTGCAAATGGGGAACAATCGGCTGATGTCACCGCCGAAGACGTCGGAGGCCAGCATCGATTCGCGGGCCCGCATCCAGTTGCGGTTGCCCTGAACGGTGTTGATTTCGCCGTTGTGCGCCACGAGCCGATACGGGTGGGCAAGCGGCCACGAGGGAAACGTGTTGGTGGAGAACCGACTGTGCACGAGCGCCAGTGCGGACTCGATGCGCTCGTCCCCGAGTTCGGGGAAGAACGCTTGGAGCTGCGGCGTGGTGAACATGCCCTTGTAGACCAGGGTGCGGCACGACAGAGACGGGAAGTAGACGTTGTCGACTTCCCGCTCGGCGCGCTTGCGTAGCGGGTACACCTTGCGGTCCAGGTCGATGCCGCCGACCCCAGCGCTGTCGGCGATGAACAGCTGCTTGAAGGTAGGCATGACGGCCACCGCTGAGCTGCCAAGCGTGGAGGGGTCGGTCGGAACGTCGCGCCAACCAAGCACGACGAGACCTTCATCACCGGCAATAGTTTCGATGGCCGAGCAGGCCTTGTTCCGCTCCTCCTCATCCACTGGCAAGAAGGCCAGACCAACGGCGTAGTGACCGGCCGCGGGCAGCTCGAAGCCGGTGATCTCACGAAGAAAACGATCGGGAACCTGAAGGAGGATGCCGGCGCCGTCACCCGTGTTGGCTTCGGCACCCGTGGCGCCCCGATGCTCGAGGTTGCAGAGCGCACCGAGTGCCGTGGCCACGAGCGCGTTGCTCTTGCGACCCTTCACATCGGCCACGAAGGACACGCCGCAGCTGTCGTGCTCGTGGCGCGGGTCGTACAGGCCCTGGGCGGCGGGCAGCGCGCTAAACGGGGTTTGCTTCATGGTCATCGTCCTATTCCAAAGTCGCAGAAATCTCGGCTTTGCAACGAGACGGCGTTGGCCCGTGCAAAATCAAGGATAGCGCGGTGTTCCGATCCCGCACGAACTACTTTCGTGTCTTGACGAAACACCACAACAGAGCCGTTTCCGGGCTAGACGTCGGTGAAGTGGCCCGGGCGCTGCTCAAAGGCGGCCATGACCGATTCGACCTGATTCGGCGACCCGATCAGGGTACGGACGACCTGGCGCTCGTGAGCGAACTGAGCGGCGGCGTCGGCTCCTGAATACGCGGCGCGTAGAAGTTCTTTGGCACCGCGGACCGCGTGGGGGCTCTTCGAGGCGATATCTCGGGCCATGGCCAGTGCGTCGTCGAGCGGCGACGAGGTCACGCGAGTGGCCAACCCCATCTGCTCAGCCTCGATGCCATTCAGGACCCGGCCGGTGGTGGCGAGTTCGATGGCGACGTCGGGCCGCACCAACTGCGCCAAACGAAACGTGCCGGTCATGTCCGGAATGAGACCCCACTTGATTTCGAGAATGCTGAACTTCATGTCGGGAGCCACGATGCGAATGTCGGCTCCGAGCGCGAGTTGGGCACCGCCGCCGAGGGCCGCTCCGTGCACGGCGGCGATGACGGGCACCGGGATCTCCTGCCACACCCAGCAGATCTGTTGGGCCAGGTGGGTCAGGCCGCTGTCGGACATTCGGCCGGCGTTCAAAGTGTCTTCCGACGCCTCTCCCCCGGCCATGACCTGAAACGAACCGAAGTCGAGTCCCGCACAAAATGCTCGCCCTTCGCCCGAGAGCACCACGGCCCGCAGACCGGGCTCGGTCTTGAGCCGCTCGCCCGCATCCGCCAAGGCCTCGAACATGGCCGGGTCAAGCGCGTTCATCTTCTCGCCCCGGGTCAGGCGGACGTCGGCAACACCGTCAGAAACAAGGCAGGAAACACGATCAGTCATCCCAGCATGTTGCCACGATCTGTACCGGCAACGAACGTCCAAGTTGGTGGGCCGCGAGCGGCGCTATTCGGGGCAGATCGCGTCGACGGCGTCTCGTAGCGCGACATCGTCGGCGCCAGCTTCATTCGCAAGGTGTCGGATGAAGGGGTCGAGGTCCTGATTTCCTGTGTAGCCGGAAGCCTTGTCCCGCGCGAGCCGGGCGCGGTAGCGCGTGCATGCTTCAGTGACGCGTGAGCGGAGTTCGTTAGACGACATCTGCAACGTGTCGCCGATCGCGTTCACGAACTTCGCAGGATCTTGTCGAAAGCGGTTGCAGGCACCGATGATTGCCGCCGATATCTGCTCCTGCGACGGCACAACGTCGCCCGCATTCACGCGGTCGAGCGGCGCCAGAAGATCGGTGAGATAGTCGTTCACGGATTGACTATCGCCCCGATCCACCTTCCAGTTTGTGCAGAGTGTTTCGACAGCTTGGCGCTGGTCGATGCGCGCGACCGACACAAGACCGCGTACGTACTCCGAGAGTGACGACGCGACGTTGGTCGCCGATATCGATGGCGCGAGGCTGCTGGCCAACTGCGATGACGCAACCTGGGTAGCCGGCGGTGTTGGCCCGATGCTGCTGTCCGACCCACTTCGGCCGCTGCTACACGCTGCAAACGCCAGCGACGAGATCGCCACAGCGGTAGCGATCCTCAGTGATCGGCTGCGCGCTGCATCAACCATGGCGGCCAAGCCAATGGGCAGTGGTCATGTTTGGAGCGGGAGGACGAGAGCGGCCAGACGCTCCAGGTCGGTGCGCCAGTTGTCGGTCATCGACGACCGCAGGACGAATTTGGTGATGCCACCGTCGATGTGGGCCAGCACCAAGTTCTTGAGCGACTGCTCGCCGATCGGCAGGATCTGGGAGATGTCACCGTCGGAACGACGCTGACGGAGGGCGGCCACCGTGGCGGCGGGTGGCTCCGACCAGGCGTAGGGCGTGCTGATGCCGAAATGGTCGGCGTCGATGACCCTGCCGAGTTCCGCGGCACGTTTCTCGATGGTCATACGCCCGGCCGCTGCTTCGGCCGGTGTGGCTGCGGCCGTGAGCCATCCGTCGGACAAGCGGGCTACCCGATCAAGCGCCTGCGGGCCAAGACCACCGAGCCAGATCTCCAGCGGCTCCTGCACGGGCACCGGCGACAGTCGGACTTCGTCGTAGTGATAGGGGCCGACGTCGGCGGTGACCCCGTCGCCTTGCCACCACGTGCGCAACAGCCCAATGGCCTCATCGATCGCTTTGCCGCGGTCGCCGGCCGCATGCCCGAGCGCTGCTCGCTCGGTTGGCTGGCCGAGTCCGGGCACGAGCGAGATCAAGAGACGACCGCCGGATAGTCGATCGAGCTGAGCGAGTTGTTTGGCGAGCCACAGCGGATTGCGCCCGAGAGGCACAACGTTCATGCCCAACTTGAGCTTCGTCGTGCGGGCGGCGGCGTAAGCGAGACTGATGAGCGGGTCACCGAGCCCACCGAGCGGAATGTCCGACAGCCAGATGGTGTCGAAGCCCAGCGTTTCGCAGGCGGCCAGGTAGTGGTTGAACTGACTCTCGTGCAGCGCCTCGGCCGGCGGGGTCACCGCGAATCGGATCTTCATAGCCCGCCGAGCCTACGTTGCCCGTTCCTGAGTGAACATCCAACTCGGCACCTGTCACCCTCCAACTCGTCGGTCGAGGGCGTCAGGAGCGAGCGAAACAGCCGAGTTGGGGGGTAGAAGGGTCCAAGTTGGAGGGCGGAGGCCCAGCCGCCGGTTTCGTTTCGGCCGAGGTCAGGCCGTATGCGACGCGGTCTACGCTGCGACCATGACGAAGTTGCGAAAGGGCGTCCTGGGGACCTCATTTGGCCTCATCCTCGCCGGAAGCAGCCTGCTGACAGGCCCCAACGGTGCGGCTTCTGCCTTGGCGGACGGGGCGAAGTTCGTGGGCGTCTCGCCTACCCGGTTGCTCGATACCCGCGGGAACACGCCGCTGACCGCCAACGTGGCGCGCCAGGTCCCGCTGACGGTGCCATCGGGCGCCGTTGGTGTGGCGGTCAACCTCACCATCACGCGGGCGAGTGGCAACGGATTTGCCACGGTGCATCCGTGCAGCCAGACGAACATCACGACCTCGACGGTGAACTTTCAACCCGGCATCGATATTGCCAACGCGTCACCGCAGACCCCGTTGGATGGCAGCGGGTTGTGCGTCACCGCTGATACAAAGACGGATGTCATTGTCGATCTCACCGGTTGGTGGTCCGCCACGGGCGGCACCGCGTTGGCCGCCCACAACCCGACCAGACTGATCGATTCTCGCGACACCGTGTCACGCCCCCTGACCCGGCCGATTCCAACCAGCGGCGGAAACGTGGTTGGCCTCACCGTGATCGTGACCCGACCAGCCGGCAACGGATTCGCCACGGTCCACCCCTGCACGCAAGCCGTCATCACATCCAACGTGAATTTCCGAGCCGGACAAACGGTCACCAACCTCGTTGTGATGTCGGCCGCCGCGCCCTTGTGTATCACCACCTCGGTCGCCGCTGACGTGGTTATCGACGAGGTTGCCGCCGCCGGGTCGAACACGATGTCGGCAATCCCCCCGACACGAGTGCTCGATACTCGTGACACCGCTTCGTGGGTGGGTGCAGGTGGCACCGTTACGCTGCCGGTCGGCTCCGCCCGCACGGTGCTGCTGAACGTCACTGCGGTCCGCCCGCTCGGCCCGGGCTTCATGAACCTGTGGCCCTGCAACGAGCCGGAGCCGATCACCTCCGCGCTGTCGTGGTCGGAGCTGAAGAACGTCGCCACCGCAATCGTCGCGAGGGCCGACAGCAGCGGCAATGTCTGCCTGCGCCCCAGCGTCGGCACCCACGTCTTGGCCGACGCGCTCGGAAGCGATCAAGCCCTTCCCGCCACGATCACGCCGCGTTTTACGGGTCGCACGAACGAACTCTTGCTCGGCCAAAGCGTGCAGGGGCGACCGATCGTCGCCCGGTCCTACGGAACCGGTGACGGCAGACCCGTGCTGGGCGTCGGCGTCATTCACGGTGACGAACAGTCGGGGTTGGCCATTGTGGCCGACCTCAAGCAGGCCACCGTGCCGGCCGGGATCGAGATGTGGCTGATCGATTCGGTCAACCCCGACGGCATGGCGTTGAACACCCGGAAGAACGCGAACGAGGTCGATCTCAATCGCAACTGGCCGACCAACTGGCAACCCATCGCCCGCAGCAACAACTACTCCGGCACCCGCCCGGTATCAGAGCCCGAGACCCAGGCCACGCTTGCCTTCATCAACCTCATTAAACCCGTGACGGGCGTGTGGTGGCACACCGTCGGCGACTACGTGGACGACTCGCGGTCCTCGGTCGCTCATCCCGATCTGATCACCATGTACGCCGCAGTCTCGGTGATCGGGATCGATGATGCGCCCTGTCTCGGGTACTGCGGAGGCACCGCCACCCAACACATCAACGCCACCATTCCCGGCGCCACACACATGGTGGTAGAGCTGCCCAGCCCGCTCTCGGGCGCGGGTGCTCAGCGCCACGCCAACGCCTTCTTGGCGATCGCAGCAGCCAGCTGACGGCTGCCGGCATGGGGAGCGTCACGTTGGGGTCGTGCTACGTTCGCCTTTTCGTCCGACCGAAGATCCTGGGAGCTTTCGATGGCCACCGTTGCCGCACCAACCACCCTTTCTGACTTGCTGCCGCGTACGTCCGACCGCACCAAGTCCGGCATCCGTACCGCCCTCCTGGTGGTCGGCTGCCGCCCTGCTTACGGCCGCCGCGGCGCAGATCAGTATCACGCTCCCCTTCACGCCGGTACCCATTACGGGCCAGACGTTCGCGGTCATGCTCACCGGCGCTGCGCTCGGATGGCGCAAAGGTGCCGCCGGCCAGGTGCTGTATGTGGCCCTCGGACTGGTGCTGCCATTTTACGCAAAGCAGACGCACGGCTGGAAGATCGTGTCGGGAGCATCCGGCGGGTACCTCATCGGGTTCATTTTCGCCGCTGCCCTGATCGGCTATTTGGCTGAACGTCGTCAGGATCGCAACCTGCTGTCATCGATTCCGGCCATGCTCGCCGGCTCGGCCATCATCTACGTGTTCGGGCTGGTCTGGCTTTGCCACAAGCTTCACGTGCCGCTTTACAACGACACCGCCAAGAACGGTGTCATGTTCGGCTTGGCCCCCTTCATCATCGGTGATCTTTTCAAGCTGGCGCTGGCGGGTGCGCTCACGCCGCTTGCTTGGAAGGCTGCCCGGAAGGGCTGACTTACCAGCGTGCCGGTTCGCATCGCGGTCTTCGGGTCACTGAATCACGACATTGTGCTCACGGTGCCGCACATGCCGACATCCGATGAGACGTTACGAGCGTCGGGCTATGCCGAGTTCTGCGGGGGCAAGGGTTTCAACCAGGCCATCGCCGCGGCACGGCTCGGCGCCACCAGCCACATGATTGGTTGCGTCGGCAACGATGATGCCGGTCGCCTTCTCACCGCCGCGCTCGATCACAATCACGTCGACCGCCAGTTCGTGACGACCACGAACGAGCACACGGGAACCGCGCTCATCACGACCGACGCGAACGACGTCACCATCGTCATCGTCCCTGGCGCGAACGGCTTGCTGACCGAGGATTACGCCGACGCGGCGCGGGTCGTATTGGAGGGCGTCGATGTGTTGCTCCTCCAGGGTGAGGTATCCCACCAGGCCGCCGCCCGGGCCGCCCAGATCGTGCGAGATGCTGGCGGAAATGTCGTGTTCAGCCCCGCGCCCGTACACGCCGACAGCTTGCTCGTGCTCCCGTACGCGTCGTACGTGGTCGCCAATCGCGGTGAGGCCGCAGCACTACATCTGACACCAAGTGACACCGTCATCATCACCCAAGGGGCCGACGGCACGCTCGTCGGCGACGTGGTCGTGCCTGTGTTTCCCGCCACCGTTGTTGACCCGACCGGTGCCGGTGATGCGTTCACCGCGGCCTTCGCGGTTGCGATCGCCGAGGGCCACGACGTCATCAGCGCCGCCCGATTCGGGTCGGCCGCCGGTTCGTGGGCGGTGCGCATCCAAGGTGCCGAACCATCACTCCCCACCCGCGCCCAAGTCGAGTCTGTGTTGCACCACAACTAACGCAGGGGCCGTCTGACACAATGCAGGGATGAGGCTGAATCTTTCTGCGGACGACGTGCTTTCAACGACTCGAGCGGTGCGCAAGCGGCTGGACTTCGACACGCCGGTGCCCCGTGAGGTGATCATGGAGTGTCTCGATCTTGCGCTGCAGGCGCCGACCGGATCGAACAGTCAGGGGTGGGGCTTCGTCTTCGTTGAGGATGCCGCCAAGAAGAAGGCCATTGCCGACCTGTACGGCGCCAACTTCGACGAGTACGCCAAACGCTCCCAGCAATGGCCCGAGGGCGACCCGCGCAACGACCAGATGGGTGCCGTGCGCAGCTCGGCCATCTACTTGCGACAGAACTTTCACCGCGTGCCGGTCATGATGATTCCGGTCATCCACGGCCGCCTCGACGACGCGAGCGTTGCTCACGGTGCCAGCGCGTGGGGGTCGATTCTGCCGGCCGTGTGGAGCTTCATGCTGGCTGCCCGCGAGCGCGGCCTTGGTACGGCGTGGACGACCCTGTCGCTCCCGAACGAAAAGGAAGTGGCTGACATCTGCGGGATCCCGTTCGACCACTACACGCAGGCCGGGCTCTTCCCCATCGCCTACACGCTGGGCACCGACTTCAAGCCGGCCAAACGGCTCGACACCACCGAACTGGTGCACTGGGATACCTGGTAGCCGGTGTCGCTCACGTCGGCGGGTCAGACCGAAGACGCCTACCGATTCGACTGGGGCAGCGAGGGTTTGCACGCCATTGGTCAGGACGCGGCGGTCATCATCATCGTTGACGTGCTTTCGTTTACCAGCGCGGTCGATGTAGCGGTCGGCCGGGGCGGATTCGTCTACCCGTACCCGATGGGGGATGACGGCGCGGCCGAGTTCGCGGCGTCGCTCGGGGCAGAGTTGGCCGTCCATCGAACTGCCGTGAACGAAACGTCGCGTTGGTCGATCTCTCCCCAAACGTTGAGCGGGTTGCCCAAAGGCAGCCGACTGGTGATCCCTTCGATAAACGGCGCAACGCTCGTGCACAAGGCCGCGGCATTCGGGGTACCGATTCTGGCCGGCTGCCTACGCAATGCGACGGCGGTGGCAGACCGAGCAGCCAGCCTGGCCGCTGGCCGCGGCTCGATCGCGGTGATCGCTGCGGGCGAGCGCTGGTACACCAACACCGGACCGTTGCGGCCATCGGCAGAAGATCTGATCGGTGCCGGCGCAGTGCTCCACGCTCTCGACCCGTCGGCCGCAGTTCGCCAACCGTGCTGCTCGCCGGAAGCAGCCACGGCACGGGCCGCGTTCGCATCGGCGCGTTTCCGA
The DNA here is from genome assembly GCA_963791625.1 of uncultured Acidimicrobiales bacterium. Taxonomy (GTDB): domain Bacteria; phylum Actinomycetota; class Acidimicrobiia; order Acidimicrobiales; family Ilumatobacteraceae; genus JANMCE01. The sequence goes on along the minus strand of CAWBTA010000006.1, from coordinate 795,196 downwards.
TTGGTGGAGCACATCGCGCGCACGGCTTCGGGCCGCGAACTGCTGGCCCTCGGCTGGGCCGACGATGTCGGTATGGCCGCGGCCCACGACGTGAGCCGAGTGGCACCGATCCTTCGCGACGGTGCGTTTGTCGACAGCGCCTTGGGCTAGCTGTCGGCGACGAGTCGCAGTCCCGTGGCGGCAATGGACGGTTCGGGGTGGGTGAGGTCAACCACGAATTCGGTGCGATGGGCCGGGTAGATGTGCGTGCTGAAAAGCACGGGCTGTCCGGCCGGGTTGCGCGTCACTCTTTCGCAACGCAACACGGCCGAGCCGAGCGGCACTTCCAAGAGCAGAGCGTCTTTGTCGTCCACGACGGCGGCGCCAATGGTCTGAGTGGCGTCACCCAACGACTCGGGCAGCAGCTCATAGAAGGGTGACCGCTCGACATCGGCGCGAGACAGGTGCTGGCCTACGTCGGCCGGGCAGAACACCGTCACCAGCGCGAAGGGGACATCGTCAGCCAAGCTGACCCGGCGCACTCGCAGCACCTGATCACAGCCGAGGACATCTCGAACCGAACGGTCGGCGGCCACGAAGGCAAACTCCAAAATGCGGCGGCCGGGCGTGAGGCCCGACGCAGCCATTTGCGCCTCGATCGTGCCGAGACGTCCGATCTTCTGACGCACCGGATCGGTGGCGACAAACCACCCAAACCCCTGGCGGGCGTCAAGCACCCCGGCCTCGCGTAGCACCTCAAGCGCCCGGCGCATGGTGACGCGGCTGACTCTGTAGGTGGAGGACAGTTCGGCCTCACTCGGCAACAAGCGGCCGGGCGGAAACTCACCCTCGATCACCCGTTCACGCAGCGCCTGCGCGATCTCCTGATAGCGAACCGTACGCACGGCTCAACCCGCCGCTCGGCGCGGTAGTCGGGCGAAGTCACCCTTTTGGTAACCGGCAATTCCGTCGTGGTGGGCGTCCATCCAGTCGGTGGCCTCGCGATAGGACACGCAGTGCACCTCGGGTTTGGGGCACACATTGAGCATGAACTTTTCTACGGCGTTGTTGTACGCGTCGTGGCTCATGTGGGTGAAGTGATTCGACAGTTCCAGGGGCGCTCGATTCCCGTGGTACACGTTGTCGAATGCGTTCATGTAGCCGTCGTACACCAGGGGTTCGATCTGTGCAGCCCGCTTGGCGCTGGCCTCACCGTGGTTCGGGACGAGGTTGTAGTTGATGCTGTAGTCAACGGCGAGGAGCGCCAGTTTGTTGCCGGCGATGGCGATAGACGGAAATCCGTATTGCCAGACGCCGTTGCCGTTGGTGGGCCACTCGTTCAGGTTGCGGGTCTTGCTGGCGTTGTAGCGGTAGCCCTTCTCGGCCAGCACCGGTTCAAGCTCGTTTTGATTGCCTTCCAGACAGGGGGTGCGGGCGCCGATGGGCGTGGTGAGGAAGGGTGAACCGACGCCGGAGTTGAGTTCGTTGTTGGCATCGACGTTGGCGCCGAGCGCCTCGGACGCCGTGAGATCGGCGCGCCAGTCGTCGCCGTTCCACGACCGCACGCCGCTCGCGCCGCACCAGTGCCCGCCGAAATGCATACCCAACTCATGGCCCTGGCGTTGGGCGTCCTGCAAACCCTTCACGGTCATCGACATCCACTCGGGCAACGGCTGTCCGCCGGTTGGCGCGAACCCGATGTTCGATTCGCCCGGCTTGTGGCGCGGACCCTGGTAGAGATCGCGCTTTTGTTTTCCGAGCATGTACACCATCGACAAGAAGAAGCTCATGTGCGCGGGCACCTTCCTACTGACGGCCGTCCAACGATCAAGTATCGACTGATCGGCCGCGCCATCGAAGCTGACCAGGACGAACTGCGGCGGACGCCCACCGTCGTACAATCCACTGGGCGGCAGAGGCTTGGCCAACGCGGCGGCGACCGTTGTGGTGGTGGTCGAAGCCGGCGGGGCGAGGGCCGCAATCGTCGGAGACGCAGCAGTAGACGCTGCAAGGGCTGCCGTGGTGGCGCCGCCCGAGGAAACCGCCGCTGTTGTGGTCGGCTGGATAGTGACGACGGACGTCACCGTGGCAGGTTTTGAGACCGCGGCCGGTAAGTCTTCGTCAGTGAGCGCGGTGCGGGCACCGGCCTTGTTGACCGCTGCCACGCCACCTACCGCGGTGAGGACCGCTAACGCAATGGTGGTCGGGATAATCGGCGCGATGCGACGGCGCCTGCGTCGCGCCGCGACCGGCATGTCGATGAGTACGGGAGGCGAAAGCGGAATTGGTTCGCCCTCGGGCGGGCCCCACGGGTCAGTCATCGTCAGGCCGCCGGTTTCGCGAGTTTCGGGAAGGAACCTTTTTCGAATCCGGCGATCGAGTCCTTGTGGGCGTCCATCCAGTCGGTCAGCTCCCGATAGTTCACGCATTGCACCTCAGCCATCGGGCACACCTCAAGCAGCAGTTTCTCAACGGCAAGGTTGTAGGCGTCCTTCGTGAAATGAACGAAGTGGTTCGACACTTCGAAGGGTGCACGGTTGCCGTAGTAGAGCGAATCAAAGCCCTTTTTGTACCCTTCGTAGACCCGACGGGAAATGTCCTTGGCTTTGGCGTCGTCCGCGTCTTTCTTCGGATCCATGTTCTCGCGCAGCGAGAAATCGACCGTCAGCGTCGGGCGACTCACACCCTCCATGGTGACCGTCGGAAACCCGTACTGCCATAAACCGTTCTTGTCCTTCGGCCATTCGGTCAGGGTGCGGCGACCACTTGCGTCATAGCGGTAGCCACGCGCCTTGATGACCGGATAGAGGGCGTCGAGGTTGCCTTCGAGACACGGCGTGCGACTGCCGATCGACGGTCGAACGAAGGGTGTTCCGAGCGGAGTGGTGAGCTTGTTGCCGGTGTCGAGGTTGTTCATCAGGTTGTCGAACTGGTTGAGCTCATTGGCCCAGTCGACCCGGTTCCAACTGTCGACACCACTCGGTCCGCACCAGTGGCCGCCGTAGTGCGTCCCCAACTCGTGGCCGTCGATCTGCGCCTGCTTCAGACCGTTCACGGTCTCGGTCAGGAAGTCGGTCGTTGTCTTTCCGGGAGGAACCGGCGCGAAGTTGATGCCAGACTCCCCCACCCCGTGACGAGGGCCGTGGTAGGCGTCCTTGTTCTCGGCACCGAGCAGATACACCCCCGACACGAACAGCGACATGTGGGCCTGGGCCTTCTTGGTGACCTCTTCCCAATGCGCCAACAGTGTTTGATCGGCGGCACCGTCAAAGCTCACCACAACGAACATGGGTGGTCGGCCGCTGTACAGACCACCGTCGGGCATGGGCTTGGGCGACGTAGGCAACGGCGGCAGCCCGGCCGCCGATGTCGGAGATGCAACGGTCGTCCCGGACGACACGGCCGAGGTAGATGACGTCGCGGGTGCCGTCGCCGTCTTCTTCCCACCGAGCGCGATAAAAGCGATGACCGCGGTGACCACGGTGAGAGCCACAACGCCGAGCACTCGGGGAGAGATTCCCGCCCGCGCCGGGTTACCGAGTTGGCGGACAGGCGGATCAATCATGCTCAACTAATCCTAAATGACCGCACCCTTCGCCACGTGGCATACCTGAGGCGCCTATCGCTGTGGGCCCCGGCGATAGCGTTGCGCGCTTGAAGGACTTGTCTTATACTTGTATACAAGTCGTCACCCCCAGAGGAGCCCACCATGGCCGCAAGCGCCGGTACCCCCATCGAACTCGTCTCGTCGGTCTATGCCACCCTGCCCGCCCGTGCGGCACTTGGTCGCAAGCGCCTCGGCGGCCCCTGACCTTGGCCGAGAAGATCCTCATCAACCACCTCACCGACCCGGAGAACCAGGAGATGGAGCGAGGCCGCAGCTACGCCGATTTCCATCCCGACCGGGTCGCCATGCAGGACGCCACCGCGCAGATGGCGCTGCTCCAGTTCATGACCGCCGGCCTGCCGCAAGTGGCCGTTCCGGCCACGGTGCATTGCGATCACCTGATTAGTGCCAAGCAGGGTGCCAAGATCGACATGGGTGTTGCTGTCGAGACCAACCGCGAGGTGTACGACTTCCTGAAGTCGGTTTCGGCCAAGTACGGCATCGGCTTTTGGGGGCCAGGGTCGGGCATCATCCACCAGGTCGTGCTCGAGCACTACGGCTTCCCAGGCGGCATGATGATCGGCACCGACAGCCATACTCCGAACGCTGGCGGCCTCGGCATGGTTGCCATCGGTGTTGGTGGCGCCGACGCGGTCGACGTACTCACGGGCTTCCCGTTCAACGTCCGCTGGCCCAAGGTGATCGGCGTCCGTCTCACCGGCACCTTGTCGGGTTGGTCGTCGCCGAAAGACGTCATCCTCGAAGTCGCCCGCGTCCTCACTGTGGAAGGTGGCACCGGCGCTATCGTCGAGTACTTCGGCCCGGGTGCCGACACCATCTCGGCCACCGGTAAGGCCACCGTGTGCAACATGGGAGCCGAGATCGGTGCCACCTGTTCGGTGTTCGCCTACGACGACAACATGGCGGCGTATCTGAAGGCCACCGGCCGTGAGGCGATCGCCGACGCCGCCAATGCCGTAGCCGTCGATCTCCGTCCCGACGAGGGCGCTTCGTATGACCAGTTAATCGAAATCAACCTCGATGAGTTGAAGCCGCTCATCAACGGCCCGCACTCCCCCGACCGTGCCAATCGCGTCGGTGCTGCTGTGGGCGCGGAGGCCCGCAAGGAAGGCTGGCCGCTGTCCATTTCCGCCGCGCTCATTGGGTCGTGCACCAACTCGTCGTATGAGGACATCACCCGTGCGGCGTCCATCGCTCGTCAGGCTGCGGCCAAGGGCTTGAAGGCGCAGTGCGAGCTGCTCATTTCACCAGGGTCGGAGCAGATTCGGGCCACCATCGAGCGCGACGGTTTGATGGCCGACCTCGAAGCTATCGGCGCCACCGTGCTGGCCAATGCGTGCGGGCCGTGCATCGGTCAGTGGGATCGCCCGGCATCGGTCACCGGTCATCCGAACACCATCGTGAATAGTTTCAATCGCAACTTTCCGAAGCGCAACGATGGCAGCGCCAACACGCTGTCGTTTGTCACATCGCCCGACACCGTCATTGCGCTCGCGCTGTCCGGCCAACTCGACTTCGACCCGACCACCGACACCCTCACCAATGCCGCAGGCGACCAGGTTCGCCTCGACCCGCCCGTTGGTGAGGTACTTCCGGCCAAGGGCTACGACGCCGGTGTCGACACATTCATCGTGCCGCCCGCCGACTCCTCCGGCGTATCGGTCGTGGTGTCCCCCACCAGCGATCGGCTGCAGCTGCTCGAGCCGTTCACCGCGTGGGACGGCAAGGACTACATGGGCTTGCCCATCCTGATGAAGGCCAAGGGCAAGTGCACCACCGACCACATCTCGGCCGCCGGTAAGTGGTTGACGTACCGGGGTCACCTCGAGAACATCTCGGGCAACCTCTTCCTTGGGGCCGTCAACGCCTACGACGACGCCGTCGGTGTCGGCCTCGATGTCACCGATGGCGAGCGTCGCCCATTCCCCGATATCGCCAAGCGCTATTCAGAGGCTGGCATCTCATGGGTAGCCATTGGTGACAAGAATTACGGCGAGGGATCATCCCGCGAGCACGCTGCCATGGAGCCTCGCTTCCGTGGCGGCAAGGTGATCATGGTGCGCAGCTTCGCCCGCATCGCCGAGGCCAACCTCAAGAAGCAAGGCGTGCTGCCGCTCACCTTCGCCGATCCGGCAACCTACGACCAGATCGAGGAGACCGACCGCATCAACGTGCTCGGCCTGTCGTCACTGGCACCCGATATGCCCGTGCACTGCCAGGTCGTGAAGACCGACGGCCGCGTCATCGACTTCCAGTGCACCCACACCTTCAGCCCCGAACAAATCGACTGGTTCCACGCCGGCAGTGCCCTCAACATCATCCGCGCCAAACAAGCCGCCAAGTGACCGGTAACCGTTGGAACTGACCGAGGCGTTGCGTACGACCGGAGCGGTTCGGGCCTTTACCGACGAGCCGGTGGCAGACGAGACGGTTTTGGCAATTCTCGACGCCGCCCGGTTTGCGCCGAGCGGTGGGAATCGCCAGGGCTGGAAGGTTGCGGTCGTTGGCGACCGCGCCATCCGGGCGGAGATGGCGGCGTTGATGCAGGCGGTGTGGAATGACTACGTGGCGCTCGGCGGATCGACACGAGCGGCGTTCAACGCCATCGACAACGACGTGCCACCGAGTCATCCGCGCCATGTACGCAACGAGCTCACCGACAACATCGCAACGGTGCCTGTCGTGCTCGCGATCGCGGTTGACCAGTCGCTCATCTCCGCCATGGACAAGGACCTCGATCGACCGGCCATCGTGGGCGGCGCATCGATCTATCCGTTCTGCTGGTCGATCCTGCTGGCGGCTCGAGCACACGGGTTGGGTGGCGTGCTCACCACATTCCTCAGCCGGGTCGAGCCAGCGGCCGGACCCCTGCTGGGGCTGCCAGCGGAGCACGCGCTTGCGGCCACGATCATGCTCGGCCACCCGATAAAGCAGCCGACCAAGCTCGCCCGCAACCCCGTCGCCGCATTCGTCACCCGCGATCGTTTTGACGGCCCCCCGTTGGTCTAGGCCCTTGTTTACGGCGTGAGAAAGCGCTCTTGTTCCCAGACGCGCTCGGTGATGAAGCCCTTTACCCGCCCGACGTAGCTCTCGCCGTGGGGCGTGTGCCAGCTGCCGGAATACCAGAGGCCGACGCAGCCCCATACGTCACCCGCTGTGTAGCCCATGCTGCTCAGCCACACCTCGTTGCCCTCGTAGCAGGATCGCCAAACAGCGAAGGAATAATCGAGCTGGTAGGCGTTCGACTCCGCCGCTTGCGGATACGCGGCCTGGTGATATTGCCACTTGAGCTGCGTGAGGCCGAGGCTCTGCGGGCATTGTCCCGCTACCCCGTCGGCGCCTATCGGGTGACCGTACGCACACACGCTGCTGTTCGACGTCATGTCGCCGATCTGGGTGTCGTTCCACCACGATTCATCGGCTGCAATGCCCCGCACGATGTCCTCATCAACACCCCATTTGCATGCGGCCCACTGCATGATCTCGTCGGTCGTGCCGGCAAAGTTCCCGTCCACCCGCCGGAAGATCGCCGGTCCGTCAAGCACGGGGGGCGTGACGGTAGCGTGATTCTTGGCCGTGTTGGCCGGCCTGATCTCGGGCGATGGTCGCACCCGGCGGGCGCAGTCGCTGCCGCTCGGCATCGGAACATCGAGAGCCAAGGTTGGGAATCGGGTAGGCACCACGGCAGGTAGGGCCTCGGCCGGCAACCAAGCCATCACATCCGCGATGAGGTGCACCGATCCACCCGCGTAGACCGTGGCGGCAATGCAGACCGTTCCGTCGTTCGCCATCGGAACGACCGCAAGATTGGCAACGTTGCGACCACGAACAAGGTTGAGGTTCGACGTGTTCGGAACGGGCCGGTCGCACGGGTAGGCCGTCACGAATCCGTCAGCCGAAGCATCCGTCGAGGTGATGTTCACCACGACGGCTCCGGCACCGCTCGGTACTCCTGAGTGGCCGGCGATGTCCACCACCGCCGTCGACAGCGGAGCGGACATCAGACCCTTCGGGGAACCGACGCCGCTTCGTGTATCGAGAATCCGCTTGGGTCGCAGCGCAACGGAATCGCTTCCTTCCCGCAGGAAACCCATGAGGTCGACAAGCACGTGCGTAGCCACGCTGGTCGTCACGCAGAACGAACCGTTCCCGGCGAGCGCGGTTACCACCGCGTTGGGCACGTTTCGGCCCCGGTCGAAGTTCACGTTGGAGGTACCGGGCACCGCTTGATCGCACGGGTACGCAGTCAGAAACCCGACGCCGTCCGGGGCCACGGCCGTGACGTTGGCAATGGCGGATGCTGCGTCGCTGGTCACGCCCGATCGGTTACGGATGGCAACGGTGAGCACTTCGCCGGCATTCAACTTTCGGTTCGCTGAGCCGACGCCGTTGCGGGTATCGACCAGTCGATCCGGAGCGAGCGGAGCCACTGGCGACGAGCCGTCGAACCAGGCCGACAGATCGGCCAGCACATCGGTTGCGACGGATGAGCGCAGACAGACCCGACCACCGGAACCCACGCCGACGATGACGCTGTTGGCCACAGTTTGGCTACTCACAAAGTTCAGGTTCGATGTAGTTGGCTCGGCACCTTCGCACGGCCACACCGACAGAAAACCGTCACCCCGCGGACTGACTGCCGTGACATTCAACGCCACCGCACGCGCGCTCGTCGGGACATCACCAACACCTGCGACGGCCAATTGGAAGACCTCATCGGCTGCGAGTCGTCCGCGATGGCCGCCCGTGTTGTCGCGGGTGTCCAGCAGACGGTTCGGTTGCACGACGTGCGTTGCAGCGGTGGCCGACGATGTCGGCCAACCGACGGCCATCAGGCTGAGCCCGGCTGTGAGGAGCGCGGCGCGTCCTCGCGAGGTTCGAGACGCGTGCATCATCGCTTAGGCCTCCTGGAATCTTGGTTGTTCCCAGATGCGCTGATCAATGTAGTCCTTGACCTCAGCGACGTAGCCGTCACCCTTGGTCGTGTGCCAACGGCCGGCGTTCCAAAAGCCGACACATCCCCATGCATCACCAGCGCCGTAGGTGGCGCCCTTGTCGACGCTGTTCAACCATGTGTAGGCACCCTCGTAACACGAGCGCCACACGGCCAAGGCGTAGTCAAGGTGGTATGCGTTCGATTCGGCCGCGGCCGGAAAGCCATCCTTGTAGTACTGGTAGTTGATCTGAGCTAGACCGATGCTTTGCGGGCACACCCCGGCCTGTCCGTCAGAACCAATGGAATGGCCATAGGCGCACACCGAACTGTCACCAGTGAGATCACCGAGCTGACTGTCGCGCCACCACGATTCCTTGGCCACGATGCCGCGCACGATGTCTTCGTCGAGCCCCCACTTGCATGAGACCCACTGCAACAGTTCATCGGTTGTGCCGCTGAAGTTGCCGTCCACTCGAGCGAACGGGGCGGGTCCATCAAGGTTGTGATCGCTGCCGCGCACAGCATTCTTGGCGGTGTTCATTCGCTTGTTCTCCGGTGCGCGCCGCACCCTCGCTGCGCACTGGTCGCCAGACGGCAACGGAGCACTCAGGGGCAGCGTTGCGAAACGGGTCGGAGCAATTGCCGCCAGCGCAGGTCCGGGGAGCCAGCCCATCACATCGGCAACCAGGTGCACGGAGCCGCTGCCGTAGATCTGGGCGGAGATACATACCGTGCCGTCATTGGCGACGGGTACAACCGCGAGATTGGCAACGTTGCGGCCCCGCACGATATTCAGTGTTGATGTGTTGGGCACGGGTCGGTCACACGGATAGGCGGTGGCAAACCCATCGCCGGTTGCTCCCGTGGCGGTCACATTCAGAATGGCCAGACCGGTACCACCCGGCACGCCAGCCTGACCAGCGACCGATACCACTGCCGTCGACATCGGCGCAGCCATGAAACCCCGCGGGGCTCCAATGCCAGAGCGAGTGTCGAGGAGACGCGTCGGCTTCACGGGCGTTGATTCACCGCCGTGCATCCAACCCATGAGATCCACCAAGACATGAGTGGCCACGCTGGTGGTGACACACATCGATCCGTTCCCAGCGAGCGTGGCCACGACCGCATTTGGCACCGTACGGCCGCCATCAAAGTTCAGATTCGAGCTGGTCGGGACCACTTGATCACACGGATACGCGGTGAGGAAACCAACGCCCTCGGGAGCGGTGGCTGTGAGATTGACGACAGCCGCACCGGCGTCACCATCAACGCCACGTTGGCCTCGGATCGGGACCGTGAGCACCTCACCGGCGTTCAGTTTGCGAGCGGCAAATCCGACACCACTGCGAGTATCAACCAAGCGGTCCGGAGCCAGCGGGGCGAACGGTGACGTTCCGTCGAACCAGGCCGACACGTCGGCGAGTACGTCGGTGGCGACCGACGACTTCAGGCAGACCCGACCGTTGGTACCAACGCCAACCATCACGCTGTTGGCCACGATCTGCCCGCCGACATAGTTCAGGTTGGACGTGGTGGGTTCGGGCCCACCACACGGCCAAGCCGACAGAAAGCCGTCACCAACCGGGCTCACCGCCGTGACGTTGAGTGCCACGGCTGACGCGTTCCCCGGCACATCGGCCACTCCCGTCACGGCCATCTGGAAGGTCTCCCCTGCGGCCAGCCGTCCCTTGTGACCGCCGGTGGCGTCACGAGTGTCGAGCAATCGCAACGGGGGCACGACGTGGGGCGAAGCGTGCGCTGTGGATGGCAAGGAAACCATCCCTACCAGGGAAAACGCGGCCACGGACAGAGCGCGAGGGCGGGTCCAGCGAAGGGTTCGTTGCCACTGCATGACAACAGACTGACATATTTCCGTAGTCAGTCTGTAACAATCCGACGCGAACCCGATGTGATCCCTATGGACTACACCCGTCAGCCACCGTGCGGACGAACCGGCGCGATGCGCCACTGCCAGGTGTAGCGGCCCGGTCCGACCAGGTAGCGCTCGAGCGTGTCTGGTCCGCAGGACCCGGTGCCCACGCCGCGCTTGGCCACATCGAGGTGCACGACGAGTTCGTCTCGGCGACGCAGGTTCGTCCAATCAGTGGCTTCGGTGAGATCGGCAGACGTGTGATGGGTGGCCGAGAACGCGATGTTGACCGAGGTGTCGATCTGCACGCCGGCACCCTTGCGAAAGAGGCTCAGCTTGCTGACCTCGGTGCGCGTGCCGAAGTCCTGCGGCATCAGGTACGGCAACTCGTCAGGGGTCGACTGGTACTGGCCGAGGACCGAACCCCCTTGGCGGTCGGTCTCGTTTTCATCGGGACCCAAGCCGACCCAAGATACGTCAGTGAAATCCGGCCGAGCCAGAAACGACACACCTACCCGAGGAACGTCGAGCCACTGGTGGGGCACGATGATCGTTTCGGTGAGTACCAATGCGCCGCTGTGGTCCATCGCAACGATCTGAGTGTGCACGGCAACGCCGGTATCGGTGCGCAGCTCGTACACGCTACGCACCCCGTCATCGCGAATCTCACTGGCGATCAACGAGCGCTGCAGTCGGTCGAGACCCCATTTCTGCCATTGGCCGAGTGGCTTTTCATCTTGACCACCCCACAGCTTGATGCCGTCATTGTCGGTCGGGGCCCGCCACAGCTCGGCCCGAATCGCTCCCGCGAGAAGCTCGGTTGGTCCGAAGCGAACGCTGGTCATCTGACCATTCTGGATGCGTGCCTTTGTCGATCCGGCCGACGCAACGAACGCGTCACCCATCTGCTGCCACGCGACGGTCGGCCCACCGTCGTCGAGGGTGCGCTTCTTCGGGCCTTTCGCCACCACAATCTCGTCCCATGCAACCTCGTGGCCCTGCGACGCCCACGGCATGTCCTTCCAGGTGGCGAAACGAACCACGATGGATGCAGACCTAGACACGCTGCCGAGCTTGGCCAATGCGGCAGCGACCGTCGTCGGCATCGGGATGACGCCGCTCCCCTCGGCCGGAATGGGTGGCAGTTTCAGCAGACCCCTCTTCACGACGGCGCCATCGATGCGGAACTCCCACGAAGCCTTCAACCACGAGAGGTCGCTGAACCATTGGCGGTTTTCGATACGGAGCTTGCCCTTGCCCGCTGCCGTCACCCGCACCGGGCGATGAACCCACGCCACTTCGCGGATGGCCGGGTGCGGGGTGCCGTCCGGGCCGACGACGCCGTCGGCGACAAAGTTGGCGTCATGCGGCGTGTCGCCGAACTGGCCACCATACGCGTAACGCCACGCGCCGAACGGAAGTTCTTGGCGAAGACCGTGGTCCTTCCATTCCCAGATGAATCCACCCTGTAAGCGTGGCGTCCTTTCGAACGCTTCCCAGTAGTCGGTAAGCGATCCGTTGGAGTTCCCCATTGCGTGGCTGTACTCGCACAGGATCCACGGGCGATCATCCGGCGAATTGGTTGCAGCTGCAACCATATGGTCGATCTGCGGATACATGGGGCAAATGACATCGGTAGCCAGGTGACCGCCTTTGTCCGTGTTGCTGTTCCAGGTGTGCATGATGGCACCCTCGTAGTGCACCAGGCGGCTGGGGTCGTAATTGCGAATCCAACCGGCCATGGCATCGTGGGCTGCGCTGTAACCAGACTCGTTCCCGAGCGACCACATGATGATGCTGGCGTGGTTCTTGTCCCGCTGCACCATGCGAGCGCTGCGCTCCACCATGGTGGACAACCAGATCGGGTCCTGCGTCAGCGATGCCTGGAACGCGTGCGACTCAACGTTCGCCTCATCAACCACATACAGCCCCAACTCATCACACAAGTCCAAAAAACGGGGATCGTTCGGGTAGTGGGAGCACCGGACGGCATTGATGTTGTGGCGCTTCATGGTGATGAGGTCAGCCCGCATGTCCTCCACGCTGACGGCCTTGCCCTTGTTCGGATGATGATCGTGCCGGTTGACGCCGCGGATCATTACCCGCTTGCCGTTGACCAGCATCGACCCAGGCACCATCTCGACCCGCTTGAAGCCAATCGTCTCGACAAGCTGTTCTGATGTCTTCCCCGCCGGATTCACGAGCGATACAACCAGCTGGTAGCGATGCGGATGCTCGGCCGACCACGCCGAAACCTTTGGCACCTCACACGACAGGTCGACCACATGACCCGGGTAGCGGTACGGACCAAGGTCAACCGGCACCGAGTCGGTCATGGCCTTACCGATATTCTTGCCGCTAAGGGTCTGCAACTGAGCAGTTACCTTCCAACCGCGGCTGATGTCTTCAAAGCGGTGGAAGCCGATGGTGGTGCGCACCCGCAGCGCTCCGGTGACGAGATCGTCAGAGAGGCCGGCATCGACGTGCACGTCGGCCACGTGGACCCGATTGGTTGCGTACACAACAACATCACGGGCGATACCACCGAGCCACCAGTGATCCTGATCTTCCACGTAGTTCTGTGCCGACCACTTGACCACGACGAGCGCCACGTCGTTCGACCCGACCGTCACGAACGATGTGATGTCGAATTCGTTGGCCAGCCGACAGTCGGTGCCGTAGCCCACCGCTTCGCCATTCACCCACACGTACAGCACGCTCTCGGCGCTGCCGACGTTGAGCACGATGCGCTTGTCTCGCCATGCGGCCGGAACGGTGAACGAGCGACGATGGATACCCGTCGGGTTGCGATCCGGGATCTCGGGCGGCCGACCGCCGTACGGCATCTGCACGTTGGTGTAGTGCGGATAGTCCCACCCCTGCAGGGTCCAGTGCCCCGGCAACGTGATGTCGGCCCACTTCGCCGTCGAGCCGGTGATGTCCTTCGTCGTGATCGAAGACGGCGACTCGGTATAGGCGAACTTCCACGTGCCGTTCAGGCTGAGCGGTTCCGCCGCGTAGCGCGGTGTGTGCATTGGCAGGCGATTGATACTGACCGCCTGGGGTTGCAGGTACGTTGCGGGACCGAAGACGTCGAGAGCGGAAAAGGACACGTCGATTGACTATCAGATGCAGCCCCCGGCGCGCTGAAGACTCCCTATCGGGCACCGATCGGACTTTGACCGGCGGGCCGTTCGTTCGCCTCGAGACGGTCCTTGAGATACGCACCGAGATGCTCGGCGTCGAGCGGCTTCGCCCAGAGGTATCCCTGGCCCTCGGAGCAGCCCATGTCACGAAGCACCGTTCGCTGCGTGTCGGTCTCGATCCCTTCTGCCACCGTGTCAAGCCGAAGCGCTTGTGCCAGTTGAACGATGGACGTCACGATGGCTCTGCCTTCAACATCGTCCGAGGCGTCAAGGGTGGTGATGAACGATCGATCGATCTTCAGCACATCGAGAGGGAATGTACGCAAGTAGGCAAGCGACGAGTATCCGGTGCCGAAGTCATCGAGTGCGATCCGTATGCCCTTGTCCCGGAGGACCTTGAGCACGGCCGTGACTGCATGCCGGTTCCGCATCAGGGTGGATTCCGTTAGCTCAATTTCCAATCGATGATGGGCGAGACCGCTGTTCGCCAAGGCCCGGGTGACGGACGGAAGCACATCACCGTCGTCGAACTGTCGCGCCGAAACGTTCACCGCCACGGTCAGATCCGACGGCCATGACGCAGCATCGGTGCACGCCTTCCGCAAAATCCACGCTCCGATCTCCACGATGAGACCGCTCTCCTCCGCGATGGGGATGAACTCGTTCGGAGCCACGCGGCCCTTCGTCGGATGTTCCCACCGCAAGAGCGCCTCGAACCCGTTCAGACGGCCGCTATCGAGTGCAATCTGCGGCTGATAGTGGAGCACGAATTCGTTGCGGCGCAACGCTCCCTTGAGATCACTGAGCATGTCGATGCGGTAGCGAGCGGCGACTTCCAGAGAGGCGTCGAAGAAACACAACATCCGCCGCCCACTGTCCTTCGCTTCGTAGAGCGCCATGTCTGCCGCCCGGAGCAGTGCGTCAGCGCTGCCCGCATCCACCGGAGCAGTGCTGACGCCGATGCTGGTGTGCACCTCGATGCGGCGACCCTCGATCATTGTGGGGTGCAAGAGCGCCTTACGCAGTTGTTCTCCGTATCGTTCGGCCTCGTCACGGGTCATCCCACCCGGAATGACCAGCGCAAACTCATCTCCTCCCAGGCGAGCCAGCAGATGGCCATCGTCGATCCGTCGGGACAGCCGTCGGGCGACTTTCGTGAGCACCTGGTCACCAGCCGCATGACCGAGGGAGTCGTTCACCGACTTGAAGTTGTCGAGGTCGAACAGAAATAACGTGCAAGGCGTAATGGCGCCATCAACGCTCGCAAAGTACGAGGCAAGATGCTGGTTGAAGTGGTGTCGATTGGCCAGCCCGGTAAGGGAATCGAGGTTCGCCAAACGCTCCATCTCGCGTTCACGAAGATGGGCGACGGTGATGTCGGAACCGACACCGCGCCAGCCCGAAAACGCTCCTACCGAATCCAACAGCGGCTTGGCCGTCAGCGAGAACCAGCGTTCTTCGTCACCGACCACCGCCGGCACGAGAGCGTCACGGAAACTCACTCGCGTCTGGAGTTGCGACGCCAACTCGTTCAGAAGCAGCCGACGTTCGCCATCGGTGTCCGGCACCAAGCCGCTCAACACATCGATGAAGGACTGACCGAGCAGATCAAGCTCGGCAGCCCCAGCAACTTCGGCCAGGCGCTTGGAGACGTGCGACACTCCGCCATCGCGATCGGTCTCCCACAGCCAGTCGCTGGCGTTCTCCTCGAAGTCCTTCAAGAGCAAGCCGACCAGGTGACGCTGCTGTTCAATCTTGGTCTCTGCGATAAGGCTGACCACGAATGTGCGTGAAGTCACCAGAATGGACGCAAGCAGCACCACGCCAAAGAACACGAGCAGCACGGAGATCGCCAAGAAGCCGCGGCCGGAAACAATCGGCTGACCGACCCCAACGACAGTGCACAGGGTGAGGGTCCATGCGAATCCCGCGGCAGGAAGATACGCGAACATCCAGCTGCCGGTCGCGATGAACGCCGCAATGATGGCCACGATGCACATCCGCTCAAGCCCATCGGTGAGGTTGACGGCGTAGATGGCGAGGACGCCGTGTAACAGTGCCGAACCCGTGAGTACCGCGGCGATTATGCGAACCATCCGGCCGGTCACCGCCTCCGCCCTCTCATCTGTGACAAAGCGCATGCCATAGACAATGTTGAAGACCTGAACGGCGAGCAATGGCAACGTGAGAAGCAGCAGGACTGCGTGATCGCCACGCGACCAGAACACGAACGGAGCGACCGAACAAAGAGAGAAGCTGGCTGCACTGCCGAGGGCAAGTGGCTTCATGATGGCGCGGTGTTGGCGGCGCAGGTATGCGGCTGCGGTTTCCGATGACGCCGCTGGGTCACGCCAGCATTCGATCAGCCGCAGTGCTCTGCCCGAGCTTGACCATCCACCGATCATCATCAGACCCTCATCGCTCCGAACGTAGGCAGACTTCACCAGAATGTCCCTGACCGCCCGCACCGAAAGAATAGGACACAGCGGTTGTCGTCGGTGCGGTCGCCCAATCAGCTATAGAGCCGACACCTATTTACCGGGTGGCATGGATCGAGCAAGTTCCTCAGCCGTTGGTGTGTAGGGCTCACGAGCAACGCTGGGCAGAAGGGCACGGACGGCTTGGGCCATGCGTTTCGTGTCGGCGTCCTCGCTGCGATATCGCAGCGGCACCGGCTCACCCACCCGCACCCGCACCGTTGGCGGATTGATCACGTTCCACACCAATGGCACCCTGCTCTTCCGGGGCCAGACCTGCTCGGTCCCCCACAGACCTATCGGGATGACAGGGGCCTTGGTGAGCGCGGCCAGCCGACTTGCGCCCCATCGGAACTTCAGCTCCGGCGAGAAGAACGCTTCGGCCCGAGGGATGGTTCCCTGCGGCATTATGGCCACAAGTTCACCGGCGTCGAGCGCTTCTTGTGCCGCACGCAGCGGGGCGTCGGAACCGGTCCCCCGTTCCACCCGGATGCCGCCCATCGCTCGCGCCACGGATCCCACAACGGGTGCGTCGAACACTTCCTTCTTTCCGAGAAAGCGGACGCTGCGACCAGTGGGGGCCAAGGTCATCGCCAGCGCGGAGACATCGAAATAGCTGCGGTGATTGGCAATGATGATGGCGGGGCCCTCGGCGGGGATGTTGCCGACCCCGGCGATGTCGAAGCGGACGAACGGCATCAACTCCGGACGACACAGCGCGAGCGCGACCTGCTGCGGCTCCACCCCGACCACGGGGAACTTCGGTACGCCCGGCGGCACGTCGAGGTGCAGGGTGGGCCACCGGCGCGCCGCGGCCAGGATGACCATGCGCGGGTCCGGGTTCACCACAACCGGGTGACCGACCGCCATCATCAACGGAGCGTCGAACACGCTGTCGGAGTAGAACCAGCTCTCCCGCAGATCGACACCGGCGCCGTCAGCCCACTCCTTCACGGCGTCACGCTTGCCCGTAGACCACACGAAGTGTCCGTCGATTGTCCCGTCGTAGGTACCGTCGCCGTTCACCCGGTAGCGGGTGGCGATGACGTGATCAAACCCGAGATGCGCAGCTAAGGGTGCAACGAGGTCGTACGGCGTCGTGGTGGCCAACACCAGCTTTCGACCATGGGTACGGTGATCGCTAAGCACTCCGGCTACGAATGGCTGCACCAGCTTGGCCAGCGCCTTCACCGATGACTTTGCGGCACGCTGGGTCTCGGCCTGCGAATGGCCCTTGGCCCGACCAGCTGCCTGCCGCGTGAGCGCCAGGAGAGGCAGGCTTTCGCCAAACGTTTCGAAGAGGCTTGAAACGAATCGCTCCCCGGGCAATGCCGGGCCCATCAGCCCCGCTGCACGCATGGTGCTGGCAAACACCGAGGCGCTGGCACCCGCGAGCAGGGTGCGGTCAAGGTCGAAAATGGCGGCAGCCTGCAACATGGCAGCAAACTATCGGTAAAAACGGGAAAGGTCCCGATGGGGGATCGGGACCTCTCAACCTTGTGGACCAGCGACTTGGGGGAAGTCATATGCCGATCCGATGTCAATGCGGTGCTTGGGGGAAGCTTGCCGCATCGATCTCTTGGTGAAATTATGCACAAGCCCGAGCCATCTTGCAACCAGAAATCCGAAAAAGATCTATCGTTTGTAGCGATAGCACTTGACGTAGGAGCGATAGATGGACTTAAAGCAGCTCTCGGCCCTGCTCGCGGTAGCCGATCACGGGTCGTTTTCGGCGGCGGCGAAGGCCCTGTTCACCGTGCAATCCAACGTCTCAGCCCATGTTCAGCGGCTCGAAACTGAACTGGGTGCCGTTCTTATTGATCGAGCCAGGGGCCAGTTGACTGCTGCAGGGCAGCTGGTCGCAGTGCGAGCCCGACGTATCCAGGCCGAACTGGACGCCATGCCCACCGATCTGTCGGCCGCCGTCGGCCGTCTGACCGGCGAGGTGCGTTTCGGTGTCATCGGCACGACGGCGCGGTGGCTGATGCCACAGTTCCTGAACCAGCTTCGCGAAAGCCATCCCGGCGTGCGAGTGGTGGTGATGGAAGCGAGCACGACCTCGCTCGTCCCCCAAGTGGAAGATGGCCGGCTCGAACTGGCGGTGGTAAACCTGCCAATCGACTCGCCCGAGCTGTTGTCACTTCCCCTTTTCGATGAGGACCTGGTGTGCATCGTCGGCACCAACCACGACCTCGCTGACCACACCACCGTCTCGGTGGCACAACTGGCCCACTGCGATCTCATGCTTCCACCGACCGGCACCGCGCTGCGGCGCGATCTGGAGGATCAGGCCCGCAAGGCACACGTGGAACTCAAGGTGATGGCCGAGATCGACGGTGGCCGCCTGATGACGTCACTCGCCATGGAGGGCTACGCCGCCGCCGTGGTGCCCGCAACCGCCGCCCCGCGCTGGGTGAAAGGGGACTTCAAGGTGATTCCGATGGTCGGGCTCCCCCGCCGTCGTGTCGGTCTCGCTCAGCGTCGACGCACCACGCTCTCCGCTGCGGGTCAGGCCGTGGTCAACGTACTCACCGAGGTGATGCGTGAGCGTGGATCTCTGCAGCCTGGCGTCTTCATCACTGCCTGATCTTGCCGGTTCGGCATCACGGGTGGTTGTGTCCTCTAACCTGACATCGTGCCGCCACCGCTGACGACCCCTATCGCCTTGCGAGCCAAAGCCACGGGCGCGGCGCGGGCCGAGGTCGCCATGATCGACGGTCGCCCCGTCGTGGTGGTCGATGTGGATGCCAGCCAGCGCACAGGAGCGCTGTCGGCCGAAGCCTGCGAGACGATCGCGTCGGCCGCCCAGACTGCACTGCGCGAGCGCATCCCGCTGGTCGGTTACATCGCATCCTCCGGTGCCGACATCGTCGAAGGCATGGCGGCACTGCACGGATGGGGCACGGCAGCCCGCTCCATTGCTGCGTGTTCTGGCATCGTGCCCATCATCTTTGCGGTCACCGGGCCAGCCGTGTCCGGCCCCGCCCTGTTGCTCGGCCTGGCCGATCATGTCGTGATGGCGAAGGATGCGTACGCATTCGTGAGCGGTCCCACGATGGTCGCCGAATTCACCGGCGTTTCCATCGATGCCGACGAACTCGGTGGAGCTGCCGCCCATGCTCGTCACAGCGGCGTGGCCTCCCTTGTCGTCGAAGACCTCGAAGCAACGCACGCAGCGGTGGCCAGCCTCCTGGCGTACCTGCCGGCCAATGTCCATCAGCCTGCGCCGACCTGGCCCACATCCGACCCACCCGACCGCGCCACACCCGAGGCCGGCGATCTGTTGCCCGCCATCTCTACGGGCAGTTATGACGTGCGTGACGTGATGCGATCGCTTGCCGATGATGGCGACATTCTTGAGCTCAAGGCCCGATGGGCCGGCAACATCGTCACAGCGTTTGCCACCATGGGCGGGCGACCCGTCGGTCTGGTCGGCAACCAGCCCGTGAACATGGCGGGCACCCTCGACATCCCCGCATCCCAGAAAGCAGCCCGATTCGTGGCGTTCTGTGACGCCTTCAATCTGCCCATCATCACCCTCGTCGACACGCCGGGTTTCTATCCGGGCAAGGACCTGGAATGGCGCGGCATGATCCGCCACGGCGCGCAGCTTGTCTTCGCCTACGGGCGCGCCACGGTGCCTCGGGTCTGCGTGATTCTGCGCAAGAGCTATGGCGGCGCCTACATCGTCATGGATTCGAAGAAGATGGGCAACGACCTCTGCCTGGCATGGCCGGGTGCCGAGCTGGCCGTGATGGGTGCTGGTCAGGCCGCGGCCATCCTGATGCGAAAGGCCACCCCGCAGCAACGGGCCGAGTTCGAAGCGGACTACACAAAACGGCTGCTC
Organism: uncultured Acidimicrobiales bacterium; assembly: GCA_963791625.1. GTDB lineage: Bacteria > Actinomycetota > Acidimicrobiia > Acidimicrobiales > Ilumatobacteraceae > JANMCE01. The sequence goes on along the minus strand of CAWBTA010000006.1, from coordinate 775,313 downwards.
AACCCCTACATCGCGGCTGAGCGAGGCTACGTGGATGCCGTTATCGAGCCAGCGGAGACCCGACGATTGATCACACGAGCCCTTGACCTGTTGGTGGACAAGCGCGAGAAGCTGACGGTACGCAAGCACGACAACTCCCCGCTGTAGCCGAGCGGGTTATACCGTGGCTTCTACCCTTGAGTAACCTAGCGACGACCTGGGCTGCCCCCGGGAAAATTCCCTGTTTCGCGGACGAGGAGCACCATGGCTGAGACCATCACCATCATCGACGACCGGACTGGTAAGCAGGTCACTGTCCCACTCACTGATGGCGTGTTCCCGTCCAGTGCACTGCGCGAGCTTGACCCCGACTTGCGCGTGTATGACCCGGCGTTCCTGTCCACTGCCGCGTGCTCCAGCGGCATCACCTACCTTGACGGCGACGCGGGCATCTTGCGTTACCGCGGTTACCCCATCGAACAGCTGGCCGAGAGTTCCACCTATCTCGAAGTGGCCTACCTGTTGTTGCGGGGCGAGTTGCCCAACGCCGAACAGCTCGCTGCGTGGACCCACGACGTCACCCACCACACGTTCCTGCATGACAACGTCCGCAAGCGTTTCATGGAGGGCTTCCACCATGATGCCCACCCGATGGGCATGTTCGTATCCGGCCTCGCCGCGCTCAGCACCTACTACCCCGAGTCGAAGGACATCTTCGACCCGCTGAACCGCAAGCGCCAGATCTTGCGCCTCATTGCGAAGACGCCGACATTGGCTGCGTACTGCCACCGCTTTTCCGTCGGCCTGCCGACCGTGTACCCGAACAACGAGCTGAGCTACACGGGCAACTTCCTCAACATGATGTGGAAGATCGGTGAGGACTACAAGGTCGATCCGGTTCTGGAGCGTGCGCTCGAAGTGCTGTTCATTCTCCACGCCGATCATGAGCAGAATTGCGGTACCACCGCCATGCGCGTCGTCGGCTCGTCCCATGCCGATCCTTACTCGGCCGCGGCGGCTGCAGCCTCTGCTCTCTACGGTCCGCTGCACGGTGGGGCCAATGAAGCCGTACTGAAGATGCTGAACGACATCGGCCATATCGACAACGTGCCGGCGTTTATCGAATCAGTGAAGGCCGGTCACGGCAAGCTCATGGGCTTCGGCCACCGGGTGTACAAGAACTTCGACCCGCGCGCCACCATCATCAAGAAGACCGCCTACGACGTCTTCCAGGTCACCGGCAAGAACCCGCTGCTCGACATTGCCCTCAAGCTTGAGGAGGTCGCACTGGCCGACGACTACTTCAAGAGCCGCAAGCTCTACCCGAACGTCGATTTCTACTCGGGTCTGATCTACCAGGCCATGGGCTTCCCGCAGCAGATGTTCACGGTTCTGTTCGCCATCCCTCGCACCGTCGGCTGGTTGGCCCACTGGGTGGAAATGCTGGGCGACAAAGAGCAAAAGATTGCCCGGCCCCGCCAGGCGTACACCGGACCCGACGAACGCGCCTACGTTCCGCTGGCGGCGCGCTAGCTTCGGAGGCGGCCACCGGTCGTCGCCCGACGTGGGCGGCGAGAGGCTGCGGTAGTCTCTCGGCAATGAGCGACGGGCGGGATCGGGACGGCTTGAACGCGGATGAGGCGACGGTCGACGGGTTTGGTGCCGAGTGGCAGCGATTCGACCAGAGTCAGCTCAACGACGCCGAAAGTCGCCGGATCTTCGCCGAGTACTTCTCCTTGATGCCTTTGGAATTACTTCCACCCGGCGCAGTGGGGATGGATGTCGGATGCGGCAGCGGCCGCTGGGCCCGCCTGGTCGCGGCCCAGGTTGGCACGCTGCACGCGGTCGATGCATCCGTTGAAGCGCTCGGTGTGGCTCGTCGGAACTTGGCCTCGTTCACCAATGTCGAGTTCCACAACAATTCAGTTGACTCGCTCCCCTGCGCCGACGGCTCGCTCGACTTTGTGTACTCCCTCGGCGTGCTGCATCACGTACCCGATACGGCCGCCGGTATTCAGGCGTGCGTACGTAAGCTCAAGCCCGGCGCCCCCTTCCTCGTCTACCTCTACTACGCCCTCGACAACCGTCCCACTTGGTTCCGTGGGCTGTGGAAGCTGTCGGACAGGCTTCGCCGACGCGTCTCGGCCCTCGACACTGGCCCGCGCACGCTGGTCGCCGAGGTAATCGCGGCGACGGTCTATTGGCCGCTCGCGCGGCTTAGTCTGGTAGCCGAAAAGCTTGGCATCAACCCCGCTCCGTTCCCGCTGTCGGCCTACCGCCGCCACTCGTACTACACGTTGCGTACCGACGCGCTCGACCGATTCGGCACCAAACTCGAACAACGCTTCACCCGCGTCCAGATCGACACCATGCTGCGCAATGCCGGCCTCGAGAACATCCGCTTCCGCGATGAGAGCGCCTTCTGGTGCGCCGTCGGCAGCAAGCCGTTGACCTAGAGGTCGACCACGATCTTGCCGACGTTGAGGTTGGCACCCATCCGTTCGTGAGCCTGAGCAATGTCATGGAATGCGAAACGCGAGTCGATGACCGGTTTGAGTACGCCGCCTTCGAAGAGTGGAAGGATCTCGGCGGCGAACCGTCGAGTGAGCGCGATCTTTTCCTCCAGCGGACGGGCGCGTAGCACCGTGCCGATGAGGCGGGCCCGCTTCATCATGAGGCCGCTCAGGTTGATGGGCGGCTGACCGAACTCCATGGTGCCGACCTGGACGATAGAGCCGCGTGGCGCGAGCGCTGTGATGTTGCGATTCAACTCGTCCGCACCGATCACGTCGAGGATGACGTCGAATCCGCCGGGCACCGCAACCTGCGCGTCGGTGAGCCAGTCATGGGGGCTGCGCTCAAGCACGACATCGCATCCGAGCGCACGAACCGCATCGGCCTTGCCCGACGAGCATGTCACCGCGATGCGGGCGCCGATCGCCTTGGCGATCTGAATACCCGCGGTGCCGACCCCCGACGCACCGGCGTGGATCAAGCCCCACCGTCCCGAGGTCAAACCGCCCTGCACGACCAGTGCATCCCATGCGGTAAGAAACACTTCGGGGATGGCAGCCGCATCTCTGAGGGCAACACTTGGCGGCACGGCCATCAGTTGGCGTTCGTGGATCGCAATGCGCGAGGCGTACGCGCCACCGCCGGTTATGGCCATGACCGCATCGCCGACCTTCCACAACGACGCCCGCTCCCCCACCGAAGTAACTCGACCCGAGAATTCGAGACCCGGTATCTCGTACGCCATCTTGGGGCCGGGATACAGACCCATCCGCTGCAGCATGTCGGCCCGGTTCAAGGCCGTCGCAGCGATATCGACGACGACGTCTTCAGGACCGGGCGTCGGATCGGGAACATCCTCGATCGTGAGAACTTCCGGACCACCATAAGAACGAAGCACTACTGCACGCATGCGCGCCACCCTACGAGAATGAGCACCGCGCCGCTCGCAGCATTGCCGAGCGACAGCGAGAATGAGCGCCAAGAGCGGTAGCGACCAGCGAAGTAGCTATACGCTCATTTTGGCTTGGAGGCGTCGATCGAGGGCGTCGAGGAAGTCTTCGGTGTTGAGGTACGGCGCGTCACGCGAGATCAACACGGCCAGGTCCTTGGTCATCTCGCCCGCCTCAACCGCTTCGATGCAGACCTGCTCGAGCGTCTCCGCAAAGCGAACCACATCGGGTGTGCCGTCCATCTTGCCGCGATACGACAGCCCCTGCGTCCACGCGTAGATCGAGGCGATCGGGTTGGTGGAAGTCTTGTTGCCCTTCTGGTGCTCGCGGTAGTGACGAGTAACTGTGCCGTGCGCCGCCTCGGCCTCAACCGTCTTGCCATCGGGAGTCATCAGCACCGACGTCATCAGTCCGAGCGAGCCGTAGCCCTGGGCCACGGTGTCTGACTGGACGTCACCGTCGTAATTCTTGCAGGCCCACACGTAACCGCCTTCCCACTTCATTGCACATGCAACCATGTCATCAATGAGGCGGTGCTCGTAGGTGAGACCTTTGGCGTCCATGTCGGCCTTGAACTCGGTCTGATACACGTGCTCGAAGATGTCCTTGAACGAACCGTCGTAGGCCTTGAGGATGGTGTTCTTGGTGGAGAGGTACACCGGCAACCCACGGTCAAGGCCGTACCGCAGCGAAGCGCGGGCGAAGTCACGAATGGAGTCGTTGTAGTTGTACATGCCCATCACCACGCCGCCGTCGTCACCGAAGTCAGAGATCTTCATCTCGACCGGGTTCGAGCCGTCGGCAGGCACGTAGGTCATGGTGACGGTGCCGGCGCCCGGCACCTTGTAGTCGGTGGCCTTGTATTGATCGCCGTGAGCATGTCGCCCGATGACGATGGGCTTGGTCCAACCCGGCACCAGCCGAGGGATGTTCGAGATGACGATCGGCTCACGGAAGATGACACCGCCGAGGATGTTGCGGATGGTGCCGTTGGGCGACTTCCACATCTTCTTCAGGCCAAACTCTTCCACCCGCTGCTCGTCGGGCGTGATGGTGGCGCACTTCACGGCCACGCCGTACTGCTTGGTGGCGTTGGCTGAGTCGATGGTGACCTGGTCGTTGGTGGCATCACGGTGCTCAATGGAGAGGTCGAAGTACTTCAGGTCGATGTCGAGGTACGGCAGGATCAACTTGTCCTTGATGAATTGCCAGATGATGCGGGTCATCTCATCGCCGTCCATCTCGACGACGGGATTGAGAACTTTGATCTTTGCCATGAAAACCTCGCTGAGCCTGTATCGAACTTGTCTACCGTAGCGCAACGTCTCGGTCGTGCAAGGCCTCGGTGGTCGACTCGCCCCGACCCCGGTGGGAACGTATCGTCGTAGCCATGGACTTCGCGTGGACACCAGAACAGAACGCCCTTCGTGAGCAGGCTCGACAGGTTGCCTCAGACGGTGTCTCGAGGTACGGCCGCTTCAATGACAGTTGGATCAACGGGTACTCAAAAGAGTTCTCCCGCGAACTCGCCGGTCATGGCTGGATCGGCATGACCTGGCCAGTGAGTGAAGGCGGCGGCGGCCGCCCCAACATCGATCGCCTCATCGTGGCTGACGAGATGATCTCCGCCGGAGCGCCGATCGCGGCCAGTTGGTTCGCCGACCGCCAATTCGGCCCGTCCCTCATCGCCTACGCGACGCCTGAGCAACGAGCCGCCTACCTGCCGGACATGCTGAAGGGCGAAACCACCTGGTGCATCGGCATGAGCGAACCAAACGCCGGCAGCGACCTGGCGTCGTTGAAAACAACGGCTGAGCGTGACGGCGACGCTTGGGTGATCAACGGCCAGAAGATCTGGACGTCGTTCGGCGCCGAAGCCGACTACTGCTATCTGATCTGCCGCACCTCATCTGACGGCCCGAAGCATCAGGGCATCAGCGAGATCATCGTGCCGATGGACACACCCGGTATCGAGATCCGCCCCATCCTCGACATGACCACCAACAAGCACTTTTGCGAAGTGTTCTACACCGACGTACGCGTGCCCCTCGGCAACCTCGTGGGCATCGAAGGAAACGCCTTTAAGCAAACGATGCGACAGCTCGAACACGAGCGTGGTGGCATCGATCGGCTGGTCTCAAACTATGCGCTGTATCAACTTGCGCTCGAGCGGGTCGACAAGAGCAACGCGGTGGTTCGTCAAGAAATCGCTCGTCTCGAAACGGGCTACCGATTGGGTCGCATGCTCGTGGCCCGCGAATCCCTCGGCCAGGCCATCCCGGGCTTCAGCGCGGCTACCAAGTGCTTCTGCACGGAGCATGAGGCCCACGTTGCCGAGTTTGTGAGCCGGGCCTTCGGCGCCGACGCCACGGTCTGGAGCGATGTGGTGCACGGCCTGCTTTACACGCCCGGCTACACGATTATGGGCGGCACCTCCAACGTGATGCGAAATATTCTGGCCGAGAGGGTGCTCGGCCTACCGCGAGAGCCTTCCTAAACACTTTGCGGGTCCGAAGAACCATTCTTTTCGTGGCCGCTCGTCAGGACCATGTCAAGAAGAGCCACACCTTCGTGAAGTGCCTCAGCGAGTCATCTCCCAAGCCGATGAAGTCGGGGACGGAGAGATGATGACGAAGCCAAAGACCCCACCTTCCACTACAGCGAAAGCCTCGGATCGACCAGACGAGGTCGCCGCGCTCCGTCATGAGCTTCGGACCCCCCTGTCCGGGATGCTCGGGCTGTTGGCGATCCTCCTCGACACTTCGCTCGACAAGAACCAGACACAGCTAGTGGTTTCGTTGCAGAGCGCGTCACAGCACCTTGCCGCGATGGTTGACGAAACGCTCTCACCGTCATCGGCCAGAGAGCAGACGGTCGTGACTCGGGTGAGCTTCGACCTGCCCGGCCTGGTCGAGGAAGTTGTCGCCCTGTTCGCCGGCCAAGCAGAATCGAAGGCGATCGATTTGCGATGCGAGATGGATGCCCGCTGCGCGCGACTCGTGTGGGGCGACCCCATCCGGTTGCGTCAGGTGCTCGGCAATCTCGTGTCCAACGCCGTGAAGTTCACGAGCCGTGGCACCGTGGTGGTCCGCGTGAAAGCCACGATCGGCACCCCGAACATCCGGTTCGAAGTGGCCGATACCGGTAGCGGCATCGATGAGCAGGCTATCCGTCTGCTTAAGCAGCGGCCCGACGGAAGCGGCATCGGCCTGGTGATCACCCGCAGCATCGTGCAACGTCTCGGCGGACGTCTGGTGTTCACGAGCCGCATCGGTCGAGGTACCAACGCATCGTTCACCCTCGACCTCCCGTCGGCCGAGGGCGCCAACCTGCCACGCCGCGCCGATGATTCACTCGCCAGCATTCTTCTGGTCGAGGATGACGCCGTCAGCCAGCAGATCGTTCAGCATCTTCTGCAGCGTCTTGGCCATGAGGTCACCATTGTGGAGTCGGGCGCAGCAGCACTCCAGCAGTGTGCTGAGAGGCACTTCGACCTCATGTTGTTGGATGGCCATCTGCCCGATATGGACGGACTCAATGTGGTGCGGGCGTTACGCGCCAACGAGCTGAAACTCCAGCGGCACCAGCCGGTCGTCGGCCTGACTGCCACGGCCACTGCCGCCGATCGGGCCCGTAGCCTGGCCGCCGGCATGGACGGTTACCTGGCCAAGCCCGCGACCATGGCGGAACTGGCAGCGACCATCGACCGCTTCCTCACTCCCGCCAACCGCAGCGAACGCGCCGCCGTCTGACCACTCAGTCGTCGTCGGCGAGTATCTCGCGGACGTAACGCTGCGGATCGCTCAGAAATCGACGCCAGAGGTCAACCGAGAACACATCGTTGTAGCCCACCTTGCGGATGTCGTCACGGTCGAGCTGGAAGATAGATGCGCTCGGGTACGCCATCAGAATCGGCGAGTGGGTGTGGCGACGTTGAAGAAGCTTTCGGCCCGCAGGAACCAGCCCCACGACGGCCTGGCGTTCTCCCATGTGAGCCGCACGTATTTGCACAGCTCGGACACGGTCGGGTCGGTTTCGCGCACGCCGCTGCGGCTGCCGCCCTCGGGCGGGAAACCGGCCACGATCGCCAACGCTTCCACCAAGGTGGACTTGCCCATGCCGTTATCCCCGACGATGAACGTCACCCGCTCATGGAACTGCAGCCTGGCCAGATGCCTTACGGCGGGAAGCTCGTACGGAAAGCCCGTGGTGGGTACGTCATCGCGCAGTGCCATCCGTTTCAATCGCGCCTGCACAGCTGCGACGGTAGCGGTCTTCGGGTGGGCGTACACGGACTCGAACCGTGGACCTCTACGATGTCAACGTAGCGCTCTAACCAACTGAGCTATACGCCCGAAGCGGGATGCACTCTAGCTGTCTGCGAGCCGCATGGCGATCTCATTGGCGAGCAGCCGTCCAGATCGCGTCAAAACCACGTTTGCTCCCCTGGTTTCCACCAGTCCATCGAGGCCCTCGGTATCGATCTTGGCGGCCGGGACGCCGGTGCTCGTGCGGAGCGCCAACTCCAGTCCCTCGAAGTGCCGGGTAGCGTCATCAAGCGTTTCGCCCGCTGCTTCGGTGGAAAGGCCGCGCTCGACTTGTTCGATGTAGCGCTCGGGCGTGCGGATCCGCCACCAGCGGCGGCCGTCCTGATGGGAGTGCGCGGCCGAGCCGACGCCGAGATAGTTGCCCTGCTGCCAGTACAGCAGGTTGTGGCGACACTCGTGCCCGGCCTTGGCCCAGTTCGAGATCTCGTAGTTCGCCAAGCCGGCTGCGGTCAGCATCTCATCGGTGAGGATGTACTTGTCGGCCTGTTCGTCGTCGTCCGGGTGCCGGGCCGGATCATCGGCGAGCGGCGTGCCAGGTTCGACGGTGAGGCCGTAGGCACTGATGTGGGGAGGGTCGAGCGCCAACGCCTGGGCGAGGGTCGTCTCCCAGTCGGCGATCGTTTCGCCGACGGCGCCGTAGATGAGGTCAAGATTGAACGACTCGAACCCGGCCTGACGAGCCAGGTCCACACTGACGCGGACGTTGTCGGGATCGTGCGAACGGCCGAGCGTCTTGAGCACCGCGGGCACCATGGATTGCACGCCGAAACTGAGTCGGGTGACGCCGCCGTCGCGATAGGAAGCGAGAAGTTCGGTCGTGACGGTGTCGGGGTTGCATTCGACCGTCACCTCCGCGTCGGTGGTGCGAGGCACAGCATCAAGAATGGTCATGAGCAGCGGGCCGGGCAGTATCGACGGAGTGCCACCGCCGAAGAACACACTGGTCGCGGGCGGCAAGTCGCCGGTCGCGTAGCTGCGCACAATGTCCTGCCGCACCGCATCCACGTATGCCTCGGCCACGCCGATGCGGTCCGTCCAGGTGGCAAAGGCGCAGTAGTCGCAACGCGTCGCACAAAAAGGAATGTGCACATACACCGCGAAGCCCTCATGCTTCGCTGGTCGCTACCGCTCCTGGCGCTCATTCTCGCTTCGCTCGGCAATCCTGCGAGCTGGCTAGCTGACGCTCGGTTCCGCTAAGGTTGCAGCACAACCTCTAGGCTAACAAGCGAAGCCGAAGCAACTTGCCGGATTGCCGAGCGAAGCGAGAATGAGCGCCACGAGCGCCGCCGAATGACACGGAGCGGTAGCGACCGAGTGAGGCCATCAGCACAGCGACCAAGCGAAGTAGCTACGCGGCTCTTGTGAAGCGCAGGCCGAGTTCGTCGAGTTTGCGAACAGTGCTGTCGGCGGGTACGTCGAGGATGCAGGCGATGGCGCGGAGATCGTCGGAGCGCACGGTGAGCACGCGGCCGTTGAAGTCCTGACGCTGGACCTGGATCATGCGCAGGTAGCGGCCGAGCATGCTGTACTCGGCGCCGCTCTTGGCTTCCAGCTTGGTGAGATCGATGACGATCTTGCTGTCCGGGCCGCCCACGCCGCCGGCCGATGGAGTCTCGAACGCAGGGCCGTCGTCGTTGGGAAGCAGCTGATCGACCGGCACCGTGTAGAAACGGGCCAGGCGCTGGAGGCGCGGTACCGAAATGGCACGCTCGCCCCGCTCGTAGGCACCCAAGACCGAGGCCTTGAATTCCTGCAGTGAAGCAGCTTCTACCTCTTGCAGTGAAAGTCGCTTTTGACGGCGAATGGCGCGCAAGCGCTCACCGACCCGTCTGCCATAAGAAGCTGCCAGAGCTTCGTCGTCTGCAAGTGCAGCGTCCATGTGTGTTTCTCCGCCTCGTGAAGGTTCAAGCATCGTTAGTCACCTACCGTAACGTTGGCGGTCGGGAGATAGGGAGGGTGTTGACCGAAAACAGAGCAGGAAAAAACCGCTCCGAGTGGGATTCAGGGGTGATGGGATATGCGGCACGTTACGAATAATAGGACTTCTGAACTACGTGCGGTAGTACCGAGTGGCCGTAGCGACCGAGGCAGCAGCGAGCGCAGCCGTTTCCGCTCTCAAGATGTGCGGTCCTAGCACCACTCTGGGCACAGAAACAGCGAGTTCCTCCGGGCTCCATCCGCCTTCGGGTCCAACAAGAATCGTCAGGTGGCGATTCGGGTCATACATCTCACCATCGGCTGCGGCGAGCGTGGCGCCGCTCAAGAGGACTGCTGAGGAGTAGCTCGGAAGGAACGTCACGGTTGGTGACCAGGCACGCCGGCACTGACACACTGCCGATTCCGCCACTCGACGTAGTCGTTCGATGTTTGCCTCGACGCGAACCTCGTCCCAGCGAACCACCGAGCGTGCTGACGGGAAGAGAACGATGTGGTCGACGCCGAGCTCAGTGAGCTTCTGCACCGCCAGTTCGGGCTTGTCTCCTTTGGTGAGCGCGCAGCCGATAGAGATCGGATGTGTCTCCTCGGCCACACGAAGAACGGGTCCGATTGGGTCGAGCGTTGGCGCAAGTTGCACCACTCGCCAGGCACCGACGCCGTCGCCCACCGTTACCTCTGTTCCGGGCCGCAATCGCAACACCCGTTCGAGATGATGACGATCAGCGGCGCGTAGTTCAGGCTGCTCGACGTTGTCGACGAGCACATGGGCAGCGGCTCGGGCCGAAGCTGGCCCAGCGGTCACCGGAAAGCCGACTTCAATCTGCCGAGCAAGGTGTCGTCGGCCGGCGCCACTTCCTCACCGGCATCTTCGGCGAAACGGCGCAGCAACTCTTCCTGGCTTTTGCTGAGTTTGGTGGGCACGTCCACCGCGATCACGGCCCGCAGGTCACCACGACCCTTACCCTGGACATGCGGCACGCCACGGCCGCGGAGACGGAACTCGCGGCCGTGTTGGGTGCCGGCGGGAACGCTGAGGTTCTCGGGGCCATCGAGCGTTTCGAACAGCACGTTGGTACCGAGCGTGGCCTGCGCGATGGAAATGGGAACCCGGGCGACCAAGTCGTCACCGTCACGCACAAAACGCTCATGAGGACGGACCTTCAGATGGACATAGAGATCGCCCTTGGCGCCGCCGCGCGGGCCGACCGCACCGCGGCCGGAAAGCCGTAGTGTTGAACCGGAATCGACACCGGCCGGAACATCAATGGTGAGCGTGATGTTCTCGACCGATCGTCCTTCGCCCCGGCACGTCGAACAGGGCGTCACGATGACCTGACCCATACCACTGCACCGCGTGCAGGGAGCGGCGGTGACCATTTGGCCAAGGATGCTCTGACGCACCCGACGCACCTGACCCATGCCCGCACACTCGACACACGTGACCGGCTTCGTGCCCTGACCGGCGCCGGAGCCGCCACACGGCTCACAGGCGATAGCAGTGCGGATGGTGATGGGGTGGGCAGTTCCAAACACCGCGGCGTCGAAATCGATCTCGGCTACGACCTCGATATCCTGGCCTCGCGGCGGGCCAGCGGGTCCGGCGCCACCACGCGAGCCACCGCCGCCGAACGGATTTCCACCCCCGAAGAAGGCGTCAAAAATGTCGCCGAAACCGCCCGAGAAGTCGCTTGCTCCCCCGCCGCCGTTGCCACCGACACCAGCTTCGCCATACTGGTCGTAGCGCTGGCGAGCTGTTGGGTCAGACAGGGTTTCGTAGGCTCGGGACAGTTCCTTGAACTGGTCTTCGGCCTGCGGATTGTCGGGGTTCTGATCGGGGTGCAACTCGCGGGCGCGCCGACGATAGGCCTTCTTGATTTCTTCGGCACTGGCCGTTTTCGGTACTTCGAGGAGGGCGTAAAAATCGGCCAAGGGGTGTCAGTTCTCCGTGAGGGTACGGCCGAGCTGTTCGCTCACCGCTTCAACGACCGCGAGCGCACGCGGATAATTCATCCGTGTGGGCCCGAGGACACCAATCGTACCGACTGGTTCGCCTTCGACAACATATGGCTTGACGACCACGGCACAGGCGGCCAGCGGTTCCACGCCATGCTCGGCCCCGATGGCAACCGACAGGCCACGATTGAGGACGCTCCGGAGCAGTCCGACAACCAGGTGCTGATGCTCAAGCGCCTGCAGTACGTTGCGCACGACGTCGACCGCGTCGAAGGCCTGTGCCATGTGTGATGCGCCACCGACGAACGCAAGGTCGCCCGGCTGACGGCGTGATGTAGCAAAGGCCTGCACGCACGCATTGGCGACTGCATCGACCTCGGCATCGCCGGTGGTGGACACCGTGCCCATTGATTCGAGCGTGCGCCCGATGGCGTGACTGGAAAGCTTTGCGCTGGCCGCAGCGATCTTGGCCACGCTGATCTCGTCGGCGAGTTCGATCAACTCGCTTTCGACCTGGCCATTTGAAAGCACGACGACCACCGTGGCCATGCGGGCTGACAAGCTCACCAACTGAATGGAGCGAATGGCCGCCGCCTCAGCTGCGGGCCGAATGACCACGGCGGCGTAGTCGGTAAGACCGGCCAGCAAGCGGCTGGTGTCACCCAACAGCTTTTCGAGGGCGCCATGGCTGGTGTCGAAAAAGTCCCGGACCAGTTCGGACCGCTGCGAGTCGAGCTGGCCGGGCACCGTGAGGTGATCGACAAAGTAGCGGTAGCCCTTGTCCGTGGGCACACGACCGGCGGATGTGTGAGGTTGCTGCAGGAAACCTTCCTGCTCGAGCACGGCCATCTCGTTACGGATGGTGGCCGACGACACGTTGACGCCTTGGGCGCGGACAACATGATTTGAGCCGACCGGTTGGGCCGTCTCGATGTACTCCCGGACCACCGCCCGGAGAATCGCTGTTTTGCGTTCGTCCAGCATCTCGCCGCTCATTCCTAAGTGTTAGCAGTCAAGTCTACCGACTGCTAAGCCTTTCCGGTGGCGATGGCATACCGGCGCAGCGCTTCCTCCCGCTCCGCGGCGTGATCGACCATAGGGCCGACATAGCCGAGGGGGAGCCCACGCTTTGACATCCACGGCGCGTGGATCTCGCGATCTGACACCTCGGCCAGCTCGGGCACGTACTGGCGGATGTAGGCGCCCGTGGGGTCGAACCGCTCACTCTGGCTGATCGGATTGAAAACCCGGAAGTACGGCGCGGCATCGGTGCCCGTTCCGGCCGCCCACTGCCACCCGTGGTTGTTCGACGCGATATCGCCGTCAAGCAGGTGTTGCATGAAGTGCTTTGCGCCCCACTGCCAGGGCAAATGCAGGTCTTTCACCAGGAAGCTGGCCACGATCATGCGAACGCGGTTGTGCATGAAGCCGGTGTCGCGAAGCTGGCGCATACCGGCGTCGATGATGGGATAACCGGTCTGCCCGTCACACCACTGCCGGAAGCGCTGTTTGGCCGCAGCGTCGCGATCAACCGGCATGTCGGCCATCTTCGGCTGCAGGTTGGCCCATGCCGTGTGGGGCTTTTGCCAGAGCACATCGGCGTAGAAGTCTCGCCATGCAATCTCACTGCGGAAGACCTCATGCGCCTTCAGTGACCCGAGTTCGGCCAACACCTGGCGAGGGTGAATGGTACCGAAACGCAGATGCGGCCCGAGGCGGCTGGTTCCGTCGATGGAAGGCGTGTCACGTTGCGTGTCGTAGCGATCGAGCGCACCGGCCACGAACGTCTCGAGCCGGACATGAGCGGCCTGTTCTCCGGCGGTTCCGGCCGGGATTTCCCAGGTGAGGTCCTTCGGGTAGCCGAGGCACTCGACATCGGGGTCGCCCAACCACTCGACCTTCGGAGCAGCCAGCGGCGCCGACCATCCGGTTCGCAGCCAGGCCCTCGAAAACGGCGTGAATACGGAGTACGGATTTCCGTCGTCTTTCACGACTGTTCCGGGCGCAACCGCATAGTTCGATCCGATGGGGACGAGGCGGCGGCCGTCGGCTTGCAACGTGGCGGCGACGGCGTGATCTCGACGGACGCCGAACGGCGAATGATCCGTCGTCACATACACGTCACGGGCGCCTACTTCGGCGGCAACACTGGCGACGATCTGACGGGGGTCGCCCGAGCGAACTACCAGCCGCCCACCGATCGAGGCGCCGAGCGCTCGCAGCGATGCCACCAGGAACGCTCTTCGGGGAGCACCCGATCGATCCCAAAGCGCCGGATCGATCACGTAGAGGGGAACCACAGCACCTTCGGCGGCGGCGGTACAGAGCGCCGGGTTATCGCTGAGGCGAAGGTCCCGACGAAACCACAGAATAGAGGGCACGCCCTCCAGACTGGCTGGCGCGGCTTCCGCCCGGCGAACCGGGCGGAAGCCTCTCTCAGCGGGGGCGAGAGGAACGGTGTGGTCAAGCTGCCTTAGACACCGGCTACCACCCGGACGAATGTCGTAACTGCGACCACGAACAACACCAGCGTCACTTGAATTAGCACAAGCAGACCCATAAATCGCTTCAGGCTGCCGGTTTCCGTCTCAATAGGGGGCAACTGATCTTCCATGCTCACCTCCGTTGTATACGTACTACGTAATTCATACTACCTAGTGTTACATTCGGAAGTCAATGGCCTACGAACTATGGCCTACTCGGGCCGTGTTGCGTTATAGTTACGACATGAACTATCCACGCCGCGACGCCCGAACGACCTGGCGTTGCCCCAAGGGAGGCCCAAGGCATGTCCGTAACTGAGCACCGCACCGCACCAACCCCCGCCGCAAAGAAGCTGCGTAATGGCACGTTTTCGGTTGACGACCGAGACATGAAGCGGCTCGAGGCTCTGGCGAAGGCTGAAGGAAACACCGTCTCCGGCATGCTCCGTGAGGCCGTGGCCGACTATCTCACCCGCAAGGCGGGCAACCTCGAAGATCTCGACAACCAGATCCTGGCCATCCAAGAGGCCGAAACCAAGCTCAACGAGTTGTACGCGAGTATTCGCACCACGCAGTAACCCCCAACAGAAACGAGGGCCATTGTGAGTAGTCCCGAGGGAGAACGACAGGCGGTTGCCGCAGCATGTGCAGCCGCCGAACGCCACGGCATCATCGTCGATGTCGACCAACTCACTGAGGCCGTTGGTCTCTATCCCCTCGCGTTGGCGAAATTCGATTTCGCCTACGCCGCCTCCAAGCTGGTGCATGACATTGCGGTCATGTCCAGCGAGTATCAGAACGCCACGCCGGTGGCGCTCGCTGCCCTCACTCCGCTGTGCGGCATGGTGATGGATGACGTGCACATCCATCACCTCGAAGCAGCGGTAGACGATGCCCGCGAGCTGCTCGCCAAACTCACGCCTTCGGTGTTGACGACGAGCGAGGAAACCTTCGAAGAAATCCGCGAATCCCTCCGCGAACAGGGCCACGTCGGCATCCTCATCGCGCTCGCCCGCGGGCTCCGACCCGCAACCTGATCCCCGACGGTTTTCGTCCGCTTGCGTGGCTTGCTCATGACCATTGATCACCCAACTCGATCCGGCTGACGCTGTTCGCTCCGTCGTGTACACCACGCCAGACGACGACGCCATATGTACGGCTTCGCTGGGGTCGGGCTAGACAGCAACCAATTCTGTTTGAGCCCATCAGGGTGAACGTACAGTCTGAACTCACCAGGCGCTCCGGCGAAGGTGAACTGTGACTTGCCAATAACCCGTATGGACCCAAACGAGAACATCCGTCACCGACCCGCCAGTGCCCCACCCTTGGATGTCGCCGCTATCGGAAGCGCTAATCGCTGAGTTTGAGGGCGGCGACGAAGGCTTCTTGGGGGACTTCGACGCGGCCGATGGACTTCATCTTCTTCTTGCCTTCTTTTTGCTTCTCGAGCAGTTTGCGCTTTCGGGTGATGTCGCCGCCGTAGCACTTGGCGAGCACGTCTTTGCGCTTGGCTTTCACGGTTTCGCGGGCGATCATTTTGCCGCCGATGGCTGCCTGAATGGGCACGTCGAACATCTGGCGCGGGATGAGTTCTTTGAGCTTCTCGCACATGCGACGGCCATAGTCATACGCCCGATCGCGGTGCACGATGGAGGAGAAAGCATCGGCAACCTCGGCGTTGAGCAGAATGTCGACTTTCACCAGGTGAGAGCGCTCGTAACCGCTGAGCTCGTAGTCCATCGAGGCGTAGCCGGCGGTGCGACTCTTGAGCATGTCGAAGAAGTCGGTGACCACTTCAGCGAGCGGTACCTTGTAGACGATTTCCATCCGCTCGGGTGAGAGGTATTCGATCTTCACCATGTCGCCTCGACGCTGCTGGCAAAGCTCCATGATGGTGCCGGCGTAGGTGGACGGCGTGAGGATGGTGAGCTTGAAATACGGCTCTTCGATCCACTCGATCATGTTGGGCGATGGCAGGTCGGCCGGGTTGTCCACCAGCACTTCTTCACCGCTGGTCTTGTGCACCCGATACTCGACCGACGGCGCGGTGGCGATGAGGTTGAGGTTGAACTCGCGCTCCAAGCGCTCGCGCACGATCTCCATATGCAACAGACCCAGGAAGCCGCAGCGGAAACCGAACCCGAGTGCACCTGAAGTTTCGGGCTGATAACTGATGGAGGCATCGTTCAACCGAAGTTTGTCGAGACTTTCACGCAGGTTTTCGAAGTCGTCGCCATCAACCGGGAACAGCCCGCAGAACACCATGGGCTTGGGCTGCATATAACCCGCAAGCGGGCTGGTGGCCGGACGGGCTGCTTCGGTGACGGTCTCGCCCGGGCGGGCCTGGCTGACGTCTTTGATGCCAGTGATGAGGTAACCAACCTCGCCAGGCGTCAGGTCCTTTACGGGCGTGATGGCAGGCGCACGCATGCCGATCTCGTTGGCCGAGTGGTAGGCGCCGGTCTGCATGAACTGCAGCTTCATGTCGGTGGCGAGTCGGCCGTTCATCACGCGGATTGAGGACACCACGCCGCGGTACGAGTCGTACTGGCTGTCGAAGATGAGCGCCTGCAGCGGGGCGTTGATATCGCCCTTTGGGGCAGGGATGCGTTCGATGACGGCATCCAGCAGGGCCGGCACGCCCTCCCCCGTTTTGCCGCTGATGCGCAGGATCTGATCGGCAGGAATACCGAGCACCTTCTCGATCTCTGCGGCATATCGATCAGGGTCGGCCGCAGGAAGGTCGATCTTGTTCAGACAGGCCACGATCTCAAGATCGTTTTCCATGGCCAGGTAGCAATTGGCCAACGTTTGCGCCTCGATACCCTGGGCGGCGTCAACCACAAGCACCACGCCTTCGCAGGCCGCGAGCGAACGGCTGACCTCGTACCCGAAGTCGACGTGGCCGGGAGTGTCGATGAGATGCAGCACATAGTCACCCCAGTAGCAGCGCACGTTTTGGGCCTTGATGGTGATGCCGCGCTCGCGCTCGAGGTCCATGGAGTCGAGATACTGGGCGCGCATGTCGCGCATCTCGACGGCCTTCGTCAGCTCGAGGATGCGGTCCGAGAGCGTCGACTTGCCGTGGTCGATGTGGGCAATGATGGAGAAGTTACGTATGCGAGCGAGATCCATGAGCCGAAGCAGCTTAGTTGGGTCGGCGCGGTTTACCTGCTAGCCTCACTGAGCTTTCTGACGACGACAACGAAGGACCCGTACCCCTGTGGCCAACATTAAGAGCCAAAAGAAGCGCATCCTCACCAACGCCAAGGCTGCCGATCGCAACAAGGCAGTGAAGAGCGAGCTGAAGACGCGCCTCAAGAGCGCCATTTCCGCCATCGGCACCGAGAACTCGGTCGCCGCCGGCCGGCTGGCCCAGAAGAAGCTCGACAAGGCTGCCACCAAGGGTGTCATCCACAAGAACGCTGCCGCTCGTCGCAAGAGCCGTCTGGCCAAGAAGATCAACGCCGGCGCCTAAACCGCCCCGTTGCACCATGTGAGACAGGCAGGCACGGTCACCGTGCCTGCCTTCTTCGTTTTCGCTAACGGCGGGCGCCGGCCCGAGCCGGCGCGCCACCCAATCGACTGAGCCGGGCCACCAGGACTTCCATCACCAGATCCTCGGGCCAGTCTTTCGCACCACGAACATCGAGATCGGATTGCGCCAGCAACGCGAACGCGCGCACGACACCGTCATGACCGAGGCGCCGGATCTGGTCCATGGCCTTACGAGCCTGAAATGTTGACTTCACCCCAAGGAGGTCAGCGGCACCCTGCTCGCCGCCGTAGGAGGCGCCATCGAGCTTCAACATGCGCTGGTAGTGGGTATGAAGCAGCGACAGGATCTGTAACGAGTGCCGGTCGCCCGAGCCCATCATGCGGTGCAGCATCTTGAGTGCAAGCGCAGTGTCACCCCGGTCGATTGCATCGGTGAGGTCCCAGGGCGCGACCGAGCCTGCATCACCGAGGAATGGGGTGATGTCGCTTTTGTGGAGCATGGTCTTGGTTCCGTACGTGGCGACCAAGGTTTCGAGGATGCCGTTGACCGATGAGACGTCTTCGCCGATGTGCTCGGCGAATCGGCTGCGGGCTTCGCCGTCAAGCTTGAGTCCGGCTGCAGCGATCTGTTCATCGAACCAGAAGCCGCGCTCCTTCTTGTTGCTTGACACGTCGGTCTCAATAACGTTGGCCCCGGCCTTTGATGCCGCATCCGTGAACGCCTTCGCCAACCGCCCACCCGACAGTGTCAGCACCAGATCAGTGGTGGGCAACGGGTTGGCGAGATAGGCCACGAGGGGTTGGACATCCTCGGTAGCGAACCGTCCGATACCGCGAGCCACCACGACACGGCGATCGGTCAGGAACGGCGATGTTTGCGCGGCATCGACAACCGAGCGGATCTCGTAGTCCTCGCCGTCGAAATCCTCCAGCATGAGACCGCGATCCCCGGCGCCCACCAGCTGATTGACAAGCGCGTGCACCGCGCTTGACACCAGCGACTCATCGGAACCTTTGACCGTATACAGCGAACTCATGACGCCCCGACCCTACCGCGGTCACTCACGCGCTAGCCGGAGTCGGCTCTGCCTACGTCAACATCGATGGTGTCGCCGAACACCACGACATCGATGCGCACGTGTCCGGCCCGGTACGAGCCCGGCGTCGTATCGGCCGTGAGCACCAGTACCGGCTGATAGAGGCGGCTGGCGGACTCGATGTCGGCTGCCTTTGACGTAGCGATCAGTGCATCGACCCGCTTGATCTTGGCCTTGCGAAGGAGGTCAAGAAGACGCGGCGCGCGGCCGTCGACTGCCACCACCGTGGCCGGGCCAACGTGCCAGACGCGAACAGTATCGGCCAGACGGGATGGTCCACTCGGGCCAGGCGCGTTGGCTGTAGCAACAGCGGAAATGAGCACCACCGCCGCTAACGACAACCCGGCGAGGTGCCCGATACGTTGGCGACGCCACACCCAGGCGATACCGACCGCACCCGCGGCAACGAGCGCGTGCCGAGTCTGCAACGTTCCCAGCGGAAGCGCGGCCGCCACGCGAGCGACAAGGGCGATCCAGCGGATGCACACGCGCGATGGCAGGTGCAGCAACGTTGCGGCCCACGACGGCAGGAAGCCCGCTACCAAACCGGCGGGCAAGCCCCAGATCATCACCGGACCAGCCGCGGGGACCGCAAGCAGGTTGGCCGGAAGCGACACCACCGGCATGCCTCCGAAGATGGCCAGTTGCACCGGTGCGACGCCGATTTGGGCGGCCAGCGTCACGCCGACCGCGAGGGCAAGTGATCGAGGGCCGGGCAACCGCTCAGCAATCCGGCCGGCGAGCAGCGCTATGCCGAACGTCGCACCAACGCTTAGCCACCATCCGGCCGAGTAGACCAGGAAGGGGTCGAGCAGCATCATCGCAGTGGTGGCCAGGCCCAACATGCGGATGGTGGACGACGGCCGCGCGAAGGCCCACGCCGTCACCGCTACCGTCGCCATGGCCGACGCTCGAAGTACAGAAGGCTCGAAGCGGGTCAGCATCGCAAACCACGCGACCAGGCCAACGGTTGCCGCCCATCGCCAGCGGATCGTGAGCCGACGCAACAACGGACCGGCAGCCACCAAAACAAACGCGACATTTTCGCCGCTGACCGCGGTCAGGTGGGACAACCCACTGGCGCGAAATTCGTCGACGACTTCGGCCGGCTCGGCGCGGTCGTCCCCCAGTACGAAGCCGCTGAACAGGGCCTGTTCGGCCGGCGACATCACCCGAGCACCGCGCTCGATCATGCGCCGAACCCGGTTGGCGCTACGAAACACCGGCGGGCCGTCTTGTTGGTCACCGACAGAGGTGACCTCGATGCGACCCACGATGTGACGGTGCGCGAGGCGGAGCCCCGGTGGTCCGGCTACCGACTTGAGCTGCCCCTCCAATCGCACTCGGTCGCCGGCAAGCAGCCGGGCGAGCTTCTTGGCGGCTCCCCCGTGCGCAGTGATTTCGACGTGCTTACCACCCATCTTTACCGTGGCTCGCTCGCCGGATCCGAGTGGAGCCGGGTCGGTGAGCAGCGTCACAACCTCGGCGACCGGCCGGGCCGTAGCCGGTGCGACGCCCACCCAAGCTTGCGCCGACAACGCCGAGGCCAGCAGGAATCCGGCCAGCACGGCCAGCCACCATCGGCGCCCCAGCAGCGCTCCGCCAGCGAACAGAATCCCCACCACAATCGGGATCGGCCGGGCCCACCACGCCCCTGCGGCTGTTGCCACCGCAAGAAGGAACACCGCCCATTCAGCCACTCGTGCCACCCGTTCGGGCACGCTGGCCTCTACTATGGACAGGCCATGGCATCTCGAACCAGCGTCGCCCCTGTCCCTTTGGGGCCTGTTGCCTATGCACGAAAACTGCGCCGCGGCGGTTGGCTGATGGCGCTGCTGGTGCCAGCCGTGCTGCTCGGTCTGACGGCGTTGGCCAGAGTAACGCTGACGTGCCCCACCGGTCAGCTCTGTAGTAACCGGGTGGCCACCAACTGGGTGTTGCCGGGCCTGGCGTTGCCCACGGCCATCCTGTGGGGTATCCCGCTGCGTGGTGGTACTGCCCGCTACATCGGCGTGGTGGCCAGTAGCGCGGCGCTGTGGGCCATTCTGGGGGTGTGGGCCGCGGGTCGGGCCACACGTCGTCCGATTGCCACCTGGCGCACCTGGTTTCGTGAGTACGCCTTCTTGCTGATCGGCGTGTGGCTCGGGGTTTTGGCCGGTCTGGTCGCGCTTGGCGCCATTGTCGGCCAGAACACTTTTTCCAGCTGACCGTCATACCCGCACCAGCTCCCGTAGCGCGTCCACTTTCGACGTGCCGAGTCCCTTGATTTCGAGCAGACCGTCGATCGATGTGAACGGTCCGTGCTTGTCTCGATACGCCACGATGGCTGCGGCCGTCGACGGCCCGATTCCAGGTAGTGCATCAAGCTGGGCAGCCGTAGCGCTGTTCAGATCGACCGGGCCAGTGGCCGACGAGCCGGACACGCTCACTCCGGCCGCGGCCGACATCGGCTCCCCCGGCTTGGGCAGATACACCCGTTGACCGTCTGTGACCTTGGCAGCGAGCGGGAGCACGGCGGCATCAACACCATCGATCGGCCCCCCGGCGGCCGTCACAAGATCCGCCACCCGGCTACCCAGCGGCAGGTGGTACACCCCGGGCCGCAGGACCGCGCCCGCGATCTGCACCACGACGTCGGCCGAAACCAATGAGGGCGGCGGTGCAGCCGACACGGCGACGGATGGCCGGCTGGCCATCGGCAGCGAGCGCTCGATGGGTGGGGCCGGGGCTCGCAGCAACCACCACGAACCGACCGAGACCAAAAGCACGGCACCGAGGGTGGAAAAGACGCGCCCTGGCGTGATGCCGTTGAGCGCTCGACCAAGCTTGTCTTTGGTCGTATCGGGTGGAATGGGGCGGGTGAGCTCCACGCAGATCCTCCTGCGGTCGCGCCAAAGCTGGCGATCGATGCAGGGGAAGAACCACGAACCTAGCAGCTCGGGCCCAGAATGAAACCAGCCCGACCCGGAAATGTCCGGGCCGGGCTAGCGATTGAAACAGACCGTTGGCTAGGCGCTGGCGAGAGCCGACACCATGGCGGCCATCGATTCGTCCTCAGTCACATAGATGATCTGCAGGCGTGTTGCGGCTTCGACCAAGAACGGCAGCAACCGATTGCGCACCACCGCGGATTGCCCGGCGAAGAGATCGTCAACGATCATCGGCATGCCGCCAATTGCTTCGACGGCGAGATGCTGCTGCAGCCGTCCTCGCAATGAGAGCCCAGCCAGAGTCAGCTTCGTTTCGTCGAGTTGACTCGATGCCGCCGCAGTATCCACCGTCGACGCTTTCGAGGCGAGCCAACGCTTGGCGTCCTCAATGACGGTCTCTTCGCTTGTTGCGATGTTGACGGCCTTCAGAACGACTTCCATGTGGCGGGCGACTTCGCCTTGGATCTGGCGACGGAGTTTCATCATCGGCACGTCGCCGGTGGCGAGGCGCTCCATGTTTTCGATGCTGGCATCCATCCCGAGGCGAAGCCGGAGCAACAACTCCTCATGACGAAGGCGACCCAACTCGACCGTGCTGCCGTCAACCAGTGCAACCCGCTGATCCTGCGCCGGCCGGATGCGAGCCTCTGCCTCGGCGATCATGGCATTGGCCCGGGCGATAGCATTGTCAATGTCGGTTTGATATTGCCCGTAGTCGCCGTACCCGAGGGGCTTGATGAGTTCGTTCATCGCCCGTCGAGCCGCCGTGAGCCGGTTAAACGACGACGGACCAGCAAACTTCTTTGACGCGGCTTCATCGGCATCGGCCACCTCGGCGTACGCCGCCCTGATAGAGGGTTGCAGCCGCTCGATCAGATCGAGATGCCGTTGCGCTGCCTCGCGAGCAGCGACGGCGGGCTCGATGATCCCGTCGATCTGCTGCACCTGGCCACGCTCGAGGTCGGCACGCTCAATGCGCACGTCCCGGTAGCGCGCCTCGACGGTCGACAGATCGAGCTGCGGGATCGGATCAGTACCGTTCACGAGGCCGAGGGCATCCAGGGCCGCCGTGATGGCGATCACCGTTCCCCGGTCGCGCTCGGCGCTTCCACTCTCGACGGCGCCAAGAACGGATGCCAGCATCGTTGAATTGGTCACCGTCTCGATGTTGCCGGCCGCCACCACGATGCCGGTGGCGAGCTCCGGTGTCAGATGAAACGCCGGAGCTCCTCCGATCGATGCCATGACCATGATGTTCGATGGTCGCCCGGCAAGAGCTTCGCGCAGCGAAGCCACGAAGTTGCCGCGCATGGCCGGGTCTGGCGTGGTGAGCACGTTGAGCCCGGGGCGAAGCTGAATTGCGAGCGGTCGATCACCGCTGATGTGAAAACTTGCGAGTTGCATACCGCTCCCTTCCTTCTCCGGCTCTCAGGAACAAATCAGTAGAGACGCTGTGAAGACGGGGGCTGGGTTCCCTGAGGAGCGTTGGGACGGGGCATGTCACGAGGCGTTAGTGGGGGCATCGTGAGCGTCTGCGACACCGGCACACCGGCAGCGGGCTGGAACACCGGCTGAACGGCAACAGAGGCCGCAGGCATAGCAGGCATAGCTGGCATGGTCGGCATCGACGGAAGGATCGGAAGTGCATCCTCATCGGTTGACTCAAGTTCAGCGGCGCGCTCGGCCTTACTCTTCAGCGTGGCGACCGCGAGAATCAACAGGCCGTAGCCGGGCTTGGCGAGCACGTCAGCGACCGAGTAGCCGATCTGACGCATCGACTCGCCCATGCCGCTGGTGAGACCGAGGACCGGGAACAGGAACACGATCGGGTAGAACATCCAGGTTGTCACGAGCGTGAGGCGGGCGTTCGACACGGTGGTCGCAACCTCTTCCGGCTGGCGGCGTAGTGACTGACCCATCTCCACCCACAGGGTGTAGACGAGGTAGGCGAAGGGGATGAAGCCGAGGCCCCAGAAGATCATCTTCTTGGTGGTGTCCGTGGCCACTTCACCGGGGAAGCCGAGGGCAACCATGAGGGCGGCAGCAGCACCGAGACGAAGCGCCATCGAGCGTTGCACCTTGGCGTCAAGGTTGAGTACCAGCACGAGCTGCACGACAAGGATCGGCACCGTGATGATCCAGTCGGCGTAACGGTAGCCATGGAAGAACGGAGTGCCGTTGCCGACGTACTTGCCGTTTGTGAAGGTGAAGGCGCTGGTCCAGCTGGAAAGCACACGAAGGTAGTGAAAGCCGGCGATGCCGGAGACGACTCCGGCCAGGATGACCGGGTTCTGGTTCTTCAGCGTGAGCGTGTTGCGAACCACAAAGAAGTAGGCGGCGGACCCCAGCATGATGGCGAGCGCACCCGCCATTGATGCGGTAACCATCTGATATTGGAACACCGAAAGTGTGAAGTTCATCGAAGACGCCTCGGAGAATTGTGTGGGAGCGTCCGGTTACGCTCGCCTGATCTCATCGGCTGAGTGGTCTCGATCTTGAGCGGATCAAGCGCTAAATCTTGAAGAAAGCGGTCCGTATTCGGTCCGCGGGCGAACGACGTTCAGACCTTGACGGACGCTGCAACCGCTTCGGCTCTCAGGCGTCTACGTGCGGTCCAGTCGGCTTCAATCTCGAAGCGAATGTGGTGATACGCACCCCAGTGACCCCGGCCGCGAAGGCGTCCGACTGCGTAATCCCGCAGGTAACGAGCACCGAATCGGACCACGCCAAGCTCCACCCACTGATGTACGTGGGTGAGCTCGTGGTAGATCAGGTAGCGGGAATCCTCCGAGCCCTTGCGCATCAGGATGACGCGGCCAAGCGTGATTGCATCGGAACCCCTGGGAACCGGCGCGCCAACGACCAGCGTGTAGCCGTCGGCGCGCTGTAGGTGCATCAGAACAGCCGGTTGGTGAGCTTGCGGCGGTAGCCGGCGGTGCGCTCGTCGTCGGGACCCATGACCTCAAGAATATCGAGATACTGCTGCCGGGCCGCTTCATCGTCTTTGACCGAGTCGAGCAGGGCCACGAGTTGCGTGTCGTAGTTGTCGACCGGCCGAGTGGAAAGACGGGCACGAGCCGCGATCTGACGGACTTCGTCGGTCTCGGGGATGCGGGCTAGGAGATCGAGCGCTTCCTGGTTGCGGCCGTCCGCGACCATGAGGTCGGCGAGTTTCACGACAGCGTCGGGGTGGCCCGGGTCTTCGGCCAGAATCTTGTTCAGACTTTCCTCGTCACCGGCATCGAGCAGTTCTTGCACCTGCAACAGCTCCGCGCTCGGCAGCAGGCGGTCGACGAATTCTTTCACCATGTGCTCAGGTTGAGCGCCGAGAAACCCATCGACCGGCTGCCCATCTTTGAGCGCAACCACAAGTGGGATGGACTGCACACCAAACGCCTGGGCGATGCCTGGGTTCTCGTCGATGTTGACCTTCACCAGCTCTACCTGCCCGCCGGTTTCGTCGATCACCTTTTCGATGATCGGCCCGAGCGTGCGGCACGGGCCGCACCACGGCGCCCACAAATCGACCACAACCGGGATCTGAGCGGAGCGGTCGATGACCGCCGTTTGGAAATCTGCGTCGGTAACGTCAAGCGACATGAGGGCAGCCTACCGACCAAACGTGTCGATCCGCGGTTCCACCTCCCACTCCCATCGCATGCACGAATGTCCCGTTCAGGCGATACTTTGGTTCGCTATGAAGCAAGTACGGAGCCAATGACCGAGTCCTACGAAGTGCACGAGCACCCCGAACTGCATGAGCCGGTGCTGGTCGTGATGTTGCAGGGCTGGATTGACGCGGGCAACGCGGCCGCCAATGCCATGACGGTGCTGGACTCCCAGCTGTCAGCGCGGTTGATCGCCAGCTTCCACCCCGACAAGTTCATCGACCACCGCGCCCGACGGCCGGTACTGCAGATTCGCGACGGCGTGAACGTCGGTTTGCAGTGGCCCGAAATCGTGCTGAAGGCCGGCAAGGACGCTGAGGGTCGCGATGCGCTGCTGCTCATGGGCGCAGAGCCCGACATGAATTGGCACGCGTTCTGTGATGCCACTGTCGAGCTTGCGGCACAGTTCGAGGTGAGCATGATGGTTGGGCTGGGTGCCTACCCAATCGCAGTGCCGCACAGTCGTCCGTCGCGGTTGTCGGTCAGCGCGTCGAACGAGAAATTGGCCAGGCGGGCGTCGTATTTTCGCAACTCGGTAGACGTCCCAGCGGGCATCGAGCGCGGCGCTGGAAGAGGCGCTGGCCGCCTCCGGCATCCCGACGATCGGTCTCTGGGCGCAGATTCCGCACTACATCTCGGCGTCGCCCTACCCCGGGGGCTCGGCGGCGCTGCTGGGTGGGCTGGCCGATGTGGCCAACCTCGCGACGGACTGCACCTCCGTTGAAGAGGAAGCCGCCACGTTGCGGCGGTGGCTCGATGAGAAAGTGACGACCAATAACGAGCACGTCGCCATGGTGCGCCAACTTGAGGAGGCGTGGGACGCCGAAATTGCGCCAACGCCGTCGCTGATCGACAACGGTCCCCTGCCTTCGGGTGACGAACTCGCCGCCGAGCTCGAGCGTTTCTTGCGCGACCAGGGCTGACGGCCGCGTCCATGGCGGAAACGAACAACGACGAACAGGTCTCGGGCTATCTCGCGAGTCGCTTTCCCGCCGAGGCCGGGAACGGGTCGCGCACCAACGTGGCAACAACGCCCGGTTTGGCGGTGGAGCCAGGTGATCGCCTGGACGTGCTCCGTCGCGCCACCGGCAGGTGGAATCAGAGCCTGGTGTGGCACGACGATGCCCTGTTGCTGTTCTCCACCTCGCTGCCGGGGACCACACCATTCAGCCGCGTCGAACGCATCGACCCCATCACGCTCGAAACAATCGTTGCGTCGCCCAGTCTGGCCACCGGCGGACATATCTGGGAGGGTGGCTGCCTCGCTCATCGCAACGGTGACATCTATGTGGTGACCGGCTGTTATCTGTACCGACTGAACGCCGCGCTCGAGGTGGTCGGCCAGATGGAGATGCCGACCACGCGGCCCTACGACAGCATGGTCGCCATGGACGACGGCCGACTCATCGTGAAGGACATGCAACCGAGTGGTACCACCAGCCGATTCACCGTGGTGGACGCCGAAGACCTGTCGACGGTGATGGAGCTGCCGATCCCCGAGGCCACGCTCGGCAAGTGCTGCGTGTCGGGTGACGATATCTACGTGCCCGGTGACTACTCGATCTTCCGGTTCCGCTATCGCCGCAGCAAACTCTCACGCGACACGTCGTGGACGGGGCGCTACCGCACCGGGAACGATGGGCACGGCCATTGCTCCGATCTGACCGTCAGTGGCGGCTACGTGTGGGTGCACGACAACGCTGACACCGACGAAATGGTGGCGCTGCTGCAGACCGATCCGGTCGGTTCGGTGGCGCCCGACGGCGCGTTCCATCAGTCGTTCCGCACCCCTTTTCGCCTCCATCGTTTCTCCACCACCAACGCGTCCGACCACGTGTCGATTGAGCCGTTCTTGTTTGCCGGATGGCCGGCGGCCGGGCCGACCTATGTGGCCGAACACGGCATTGTGCTCACCTTCGATTCGCTCAATGGCGGCTTGGCGGCGCATCGGGTTGCTGACGACGGATCGATGAGCGAGCTGTGGCAGTTCCCCATCCGCACCCGCTGGCAGCCGCTCGTGTATGCCGACACTGCCGAGGTGGTGGTGGATGACGTGCTGCTGTTCGACGACGACAACATTGTGGTGCTTGACCTTTTCACCGGTCGGCAAAAGGCCCGCACCCGCAGCGGCACGGCCCTGCCGAGTACGGGTCGCCCCACGCCAGGGGCCGGCCGCGACATCTACTACGTGTCCACGCCGTCGATCGCCCGTGTCGCCCTGATCCCCGGGCCCGGTTGGGCGCCCCCGACTCCGCTGACATCGTTGCCGTTGGCGCCCCCGCTGCCGCCCCCTACCTGGTAGTCAGTCGCGCTGTTTGGGCGATGGTCCGGCCGGGCCACCGACGGCAACGATGTCGCGGATGGTGTCGTGAAAGATCGCGAGCGCATTCTCATGCCGTGGGCTGAGGAGACCTTGCGTGTACGACCCGCTCTCGAAGGCTCGTTGGACGTATTCGCTGGCCCTCATGTCTTCATCGGCCACCTCTTCTGAGGTCTTCACAATGGCGTCGACATCGGGTGCGTCAGCGTCAAAGAAGTACTCGAAGATCAGGTCGGTCTGGCCAAGTCCGCGCGGGAGCCACCGTTCGATCGACAGACCGCCGGGGAAGATGTCGATGGAGAAGTTGGGCCAGAAGTACACCCACACGCCGTCCCACAACGAACTGGCGTTGCGTGGTTTGGCAAGGTGCACATTCCACCGCCGATCCTCGTTGCACACGATCTGGTAGTCCTTCGCTATGACGTCGCGGGACATGCCGGGATGGATGTGCGGGACGTGATACCCCTCAAGGAAATTGTCGGAGTACGTCTTCCAGTTGGTCTTCATTGAACGAATCGTGCGGGAATGGAAGCGGTAGTTCTCAATGGGGTACTTCTCGCACACGGTGGGGAATTCGCCAAAGTAGCCGGGCAGTGCATCAGTATTCGGATCGAGGCAGACGAACACCATGCCTCGCCACACGTCGACCCGGATCATCTGCAACCCGAGGCCGTCGGGAAGCTCGGCACCGAAGCCCGGGGTGTTGCGCAGCGCGCCATCAGAACCGAAGGCCCAGCCGTGATATCGGCACACCAGGTTGGCCTGGCAGCCCGGTCCGTCCCACATGATCGGCCCGGCGCGGTGCGGACAGATATTGAGGAAGGCGACGAGTTCGCCTTCGGGGGAACGCCACACCACGATCGGCTGACCGGCGATCATCTCACTTACGTAATCGCCCGTGTGCGCGAGTTCGAAATCAAAGCCGACCATCACCCACTCTTTGCCAAAGATCTCCCGCTGCTCGACGGCGTAGACCACCGGGTCGAGATACCAGCTGGCGGGAAGCGTCGGGATCAGCTCAGGGGTGGGCATCGGCAACCACCTTAGAGGTCGCGCTAGCGCCAAGGATCGGCGAGGTCGGGTCAGCAGCAACTACCGTCCGGGTCGTGTCTCCTACGCCCGGCCTGAACGTTCTGCTGATCACGCTCGACCAGTTTCGGGGTGACTGCCTGTCCGCCGCCGGTCACCCCGTGGTGAAAACGCCGAACCTCGACGCGCTTGGCCGACAGCGGCGTGCGCTTCAGCCGTCACTACAGCCAGGCCGCGCCGTGCGGACCCGGCCGCGCTGCGCTCTACACGGGCACGTATCAGATGAACAACCGCGTCGTGGGCAACGGCACCCCGCTTGATCCGCGGTTCACCAACGTGGCGTTGGAGCTGAACCGGGTCGGCTATCAGCCGACGCTGTTCGGGTACACCGATGTCGCCTTTGATCCCCGTCTGACGAATGGACCCGACGACCCGCGCCTCGACGACTACGAGGGCGTACTCGACGGCTTCACGCAGGTACTTGACTTGTCCGACGACGTTTCGGCCTGGACCGACTGGTTGGCGACGATGGGCGTCACGGTGACCCAAACGGGGTGGCGGGCCATCGCCACCGAGTCGTCTCGGCCGGCCGACCTGAGCCTGTCCGCGTTCACGACCGACGAGCTGACCGATTGGATCGACGCGCAGGATGCGCCATGGTTCGCCCATGCGTCGTACCTGCGTCCCCATCCGCCGTACAACGCGGCCGGTCGCTTCTCGGCCATGTACGACGAGGACGCCTTGCCGTCGGTATTGCCAGCGCAACCCGATCTGCATCCGCTCGTGTCGGTC
Organism: uncultured Acidimicrobiales bacterium; assembly: GCA_963791625.1. Classification (GTDB taxonomy): domain Bacteria; phylum Actinomycetota; class Acidimicrobiia; order Acidimicrobiales; family Ilumatobacteraceae; genus JANMCE01. Next base: position 745,834 of record CAWBTA010000006.1, on the reverse strand, counting down.
ATGCTTGGCGACGTTCGTTGCGTGCCACCGACCGATCGGTCCTTCACCGAGTTGCAGGCGCAGTACTACGGCATGGTCAGCGAGGTCGATCACCAACTCGGCCGACTGTGGGCAGCCATGCAGGAGAACGGTTCGTGGGACAACACGCTCATCATCGTCACCGCCGATCACGGCGAACAGATGGGTGACCGCGGACTGCTCGGCAAGCTCGGGTTCTTCCCCGAGAGCTTCCATATCCCGGGCATCGTGCGCGACCCGCGCAGCCCGGCTGCGTTCGGTTCGGTCGTTGATGAGGTCACCGAGAACATCGACATCATGCCAACCATTCTTGAAGCGCTTGGACTGCCGGTACCCAGTCAGTGCGACGGCTTCTCCTTGATGCCCTTCGTGCGGGGCAGCACTCCCCCGATCTGGCGCGACGCCGCCCATCACGAGTTCGACTGGCGTGACGGCTTCCTCGGCGGATCGATTGGTTCGTGGCCGTGGGACCGGCGATTGGGAGCGAACAACGTCGCCGCACTGCATGACGCTGACGGTGCCTACGTGCACTTCGGGGACGGATCGTCGCTCTGCTTCGACCTGGCTCTCGACCCCACATGGCAGACGCTGCAGACCGACCCGGCCATCGTGTTGTCGTATGCGCAGCGCATGCTCACCTGGCGCGCCACCCATACCGACCGCACCCTCGCCGACTTCCGAGCCCTCGGCGGTGGACAAGGCCGCTGGCCCGCCCAGGTCCCCTGGCGGGACGTCTAATTCCTGCTGGATTTCACACGGGTGAAATCGTTCGGGAAACAGAGCCGCATTCTACAGCGCTGAACTGGTGATCGATTCCAATACGAGGTGGGGTGTGCCGTTGTCGAAGGCTTCGGCCAGATCGACGGTGGCCGTGATGGACCATTCGCCGGTGTCTTCGGGGTCGACCAACTGCTGGCGCACGATCCATCGACCGGGCTCTTCGGTGATGGTGAACAGTGCGTTGGCGCGGGCGGCTGCGTCTATCGAGATCGAACCGTGTTCGGCCCAGTACGGCGTGAGGGCGTTGGCCAGTTGGTACGACGGCCACTCGGTGCGGGCACCGAGTTGGTCGTAGGCGTGGCGGGCCAGCAATTCCACCCATGCGAACATCGCGGTGCGGACAGCCGTGCGCCATGCTCGCGGCGGACCTTGCGGGCCGGGCGCGGTCGGCGCCTCATAGGTGACGACAGGACCGCCCGAGAGGACCTGGTATTCCTCAAGCAGGCTGGCGTCGGTGGCGCGGATGAGATCACCCAGCCAAGTGACGACATCTTCCACCATCGGCGTGTAGGCCTCGTCGGCCAGTGACCGGTCGAGTGTGCGCCAGGCATCGCTCAGATAGCGCAGCAACAAGCCTTCGGAGCGTTCGATCTTGTAGCGGTGGATGAAGCCGCCGAACGTTTCCCCGCTCTCCAGCATCTCGCGCACGATGCCCTTCGGCGACGGCCGCTCTTCGATCCAGGGGTGGTGCTCCAGGTAGGTGGCGAAGCAGCCTTCGATCAGCTCTGCCTGGGGCATCGGCCAGGTCACGCTGTCGAGCGCTGCGATGCGGGCTTCGTACTCGACGCCCTCGGATTTGAGGCGGGCCAGTTCGATGCCACGGGCCAGGTCCTTTTGGGCGAAGAGGATCTGGCGGGGGTCGTCGATAACGCTCTCCACCACGCTCACGATGTCGAGGTGATAGTTCGGGTCCTCTTGGTCGAGGGTGGACATCACCTCGATGGCGAACGGGGTGAGCGGTGAGGCGAAACGTAAGGTCGAGCGCTCATCGCTGCCGTCGACGAGCGAGCCGATGGTGACGCCGATGGCGCGGCCTTCAGGATCCCGAATGCGCGCCGCGACACCGGCCGCTTCGAGCGCTTTGTAGACCCGGATGGCCCGCCGGAGGTGGCGACGGCGCTTCGCCTCCGCGTCATGGTTCGTGCGCAGCAATTCCTTCAACGCAACGGGCCCATCGAGTCGAGCAAGCACCACCGCGAGCAGGTCGGGCGAGACTCTGAACCGAGAAACGAGTGGCTCGGGCCGTGAAGCTACCAGTCGCTCGAAGGTCTTTTCGTCGTAGTGCACGAAGCCCTTCGGCGGCGCGGACTTCGACACCTTGCGGCGAGCCTTCGGATCGTCGCCAGCCTTCGCTAACGCCCGCTCATTGTCGATGATGTGCTCGGGTGCCTGAGCCCACACATGGCCGTCCGGGTCGAAGCCGGGACGACCGGCGCGACCGGCGAGTTGGTGGAATTCCCGAGCTTGCAGGGTACGTACCCGCTCGCCATCGAACTTGGTGAGCGCCGTCATCAGCACCGTGCGAATCGGTATGTTCACGCCGACACCGAGCGTGTCGGTACCGCAAATAACCGGCAGCAAACCCTCGCCGGCCAGGCGTTCCACCAGACGGCGGTAGCGCGGCAACATACCGGCGTGATGCACACCCACGCCGTTGCGCAGGAGCCGCGCGAGGGTGACGCCGAAACCCTTGGCGAACTTGGTTTCGGCCAACGCCGCGGCGATCGCCTCACGCTGCGGACGGGTGGTGAGTGGCAGGCTCACGAGGGCACTGGCTCGCTCGATGGCGGATGCCTGCGTGGAGTGGACGACGTAGACGGGCCACAGTCCGGCTTCGACCGCGGCGGTCACGCTGTCGGCCACCGGCGTCATCCGCCAGGCGTGATAGAGCGGTGTGGGCCGTGTTACCGCGGTGACCTCGGTGACCGGTCGACCGGAGCGCTCCTGTAGGTCGTTGGCGATAAACGTCATGTCTCCGAGGGTGGCCGACATCAACAGGAACTGGCAGTGCTTGGCCGACAGCAACGGAACCTGCCACGCCCAGCCGCGATCGTGATCGCCGTAGTAGTGGAACTCGTCCAGACAGGCGAACCCCATGCCTCCCTCGGCTGGCGTGAGGTCGCCCTCCCCGAGCGCCTGGTGAGCGAACACCTCCGACGTGCAGACCAGCACCGGCGCGTCCTGGTTGATCGAAGCATCTCCGGTAGCCAGCCCGACGTTGTCAGAGCCGAGCAGTTCGACCAACTCAAAAAACTTCTCGGCCACCAGCGCCTTGATGGGAGCGGTCCACACCGCCCGCTCACCTCGGTTCAGCGCCAGCAGGATTCCTGCCACGGCGACAAGCGATTTCCCCGACCCCGTCGGGGTCGCCAGCACCACGTGATCGCCACCGGCCAGTGCAAGACCCGCATCCTCCTGATGCGCATACAAAGGCCGCCCGCCATCGGTCGCCCAGGTTGCGAACGCGTCCAACACATCGGATGGATCGGACCCCACGGGGGGCATGAGGTCAAGAAGCGCCATAACGTCGTCCAGTCTGACCGGATCCTGCGGGCTACGCTGGGTCGATGGCCAAGACCGCGTTTTTGCACCCGTTCGCTAAGCCGACCGGCACCGACTTCATCACCATCGTCCGGGGTGAAGGTTCGGTAGTTTGGGACAGCACCGGCAAGAGCTACATCGATGCCATGGCCAGCCTCTGGTACAACGCGGTCGGCCATGGTCGCCATGAAATCACCGAGGCCGTCACCGCCCAGATGAACAAGATTGCCGTGTTCAACTGCTTCGACCCGTTCACCAACGAACCAACCGAAGCGTTGGCCGAACGCATCCGAGATCTCGCACCTGTTGACGACGCTCGTGTCTTCTTCGCCGGGTCCGGGTCGGAGGCCATCGACAGCGCCATGAAGTTGGCCCGCATCGCGCATGTGCAGGCGGGGCAGCCCGAGCGCGACATCATTATCAGCCGCGGTCGTGGCTATCACGGCGTGAACTACGGAGGAACTTCCGCGCAGGGCCTGCCGCTCAACCAGCAGGGCTTCGGTCCGTTACTGCCCGGCATCATCAACGTGCCCGGCGACGATGTGGAGGCGATGGCCAACGCGTTCCTGGCCAACCCTGGTCGCATCGCCGCCGTCATGGCCGAGCCGGTGCAAGGTGCCGGTGGCGTGTGGCCGCCGCATGAGGGCTATCTGCAGGCGCTGCGCAAGTTGTGCGATCAGCATGGCGCGTTCCTGATTGCCGATGAGGTCATCACCGGTTTCGGACGTCTCGGCGAATGGTTTGGCTGCACCTATTACGGCGTGCGGCCAGACCTGATCACCTTCGCCAAGCAGGTCACCTCCGGCTACATCCCGCTCGGCGGCGTGGTCGTCGGCGCCAAGGTTCGCGCCGGCCTCGAAGCCGACCCCAACTTCATGCTGCGTCACGGCTTCACTTACTCGGGCCACCCGACCGCCACCGCGGCCGGTATGGCCAACCTCGACATCATCGAGAAAGAGGGTCTGCTTGAACGTGGGGCCAAGATGGGCGCCCGTCTCGGCGAAGGCCTGCAGAGCCTGGTGTCCGACGGCATGCTGCAGGGCCTCCGTGGCGTCGGAGCCATGTGGGCCACGGTGTTGCACGACGGCGTCGATTCCGTTGCGGTCCGCAACAAGATGTACGAGCACGGCGTCATCCCTCGCGCCCTTCCCGGCATCCTCACCTTCTGCCCGCCCTACGTCACTACCGACGCCCAAATCGACCACATCGTCGACGCCCTGGCCGCTTCGCTGAGCTGAGCTAAGTAGCCCCGGGGCCGTTGGTTACGCCGAAGCGTCCGAACGGAACGGCACCATCCAGCTCGACGTGCTCCGACGATACGCAGATGCCGTGGACGCCGACGTCCACTACGTACTCGTTCCGCGGGCGAGCGTCCTCCAACCGCGAGACAGCGAGGGCCGACGTCGACGGCCCGTGTTACGCCTTCGCGCTCATCGACCTCGGCGGCCACCAATTCCATTTGAGCCCGTCGGGGTTAACGTACAGTCTGAGTTCACCCATTCGACGAGCGGTGAACTGTGACTTGTCATTAACCCCGAGTACTCCAGGCCAAAACATCCACCGGTTGCCACCTCGCTAAGAGCGATTGCTCGGCCCCACAGCAGGTCAAACCGGTGCCACTTGCGGCAAGCGCAGCGGCTCAGGCAGCAGTATCTCGCGTTTCGTCGTTGCTCATGCGAGTTGGAGGCACTCGTCGAGGTAGAGCTGTTTGCAGAGACTGCGTTGCAGCTTGCCACTGGAGGTTTTCGGCAACGTGCTTGGCCGGACGAGCATGATGTCGCGGGGTGGGAGACCGCAGACCTCGATCGTTCGATGGTGGATCAACTCTCGCACTGCCTCGAGGTCATCGGTCTTCACTTCGGCGACGACGATGACCGTTTCCTTGCCCTTGTAGCCATCAACACCGAATGCGATGACGTTGCCGGCGCGCACGCCGTCAAGCACGTTGACGGCGCGTTCGATGTCTTCGGGGAAGACGTTGCGACCGCCGACGATGATCACATCTTTGATACGGCCACACATCACCAGCTCGCCATCTACCAGGTACGCGAGGTCACCGGTGCACAACCAGCCATCGCGAAAGAGTGCGGCCGTTGCTTCGGGACGTTTGTAGTAGCCGGGTGTCACCGATGTGCCACGAATCTGCAACTCGCCCACATGACGGTCGGGCAGCACGTCGCCGGAGCTGGGCAGGCAGATCCGGATCTCAAGGCCCGGCACGGCGAACCCAAGGTGCGGCAGACGCCGGATGACGGTGTCTTCATCACCATCGACCCGTTGGCGCGGCACCGCGATGCGATCGCGCTCCAGTACCTGACGGTCAACCGAGTCGCAGACCATGCCGCGTCCCATCGGCGGAAACGTGCCGGCAATGCCGACCTCGGCCATACCAAAAGCAGGGAACACGGCCCCGGCTGGAAAGCCGAACTTTGATGCCTCCCGCACGAAGCCCTCAACCGCGTCCGGGTCGACCGGCTCCGCACCCGAGAGGGCCATGCGCATGGGCGACAGGTCGAGACCTTCCATGCGACGCAGCGCCCGGGCAGCCAGCACCCACGAAAAGTTCGGACCGGCGGTGACAGTCCCCCGGTAGTCGGAAAGCCACCGCATCCAATTGCCGGGATGGGCGAGGAAGTCCTGCGGCGCGGCCTGCACCAGATCGATGCCGTAGACCATCGGAGTGGACAGCGTTCCGACCAACCCCATGTCGTGGTAGAGCGGCAGCCACGACACAACGACGTCCTCATCGATCCGAATCTCTGCCGCGGTCACCAGCGCGTGCAGGTTTGCACCGAGCACACGGTCGGGAATCATGACGCCCTTCGGCTCGCTGGTGGAGCCGCTCGTATATTGCAAAATCAACAATCGCTCCGGGTCGGGAGCGGGGATGACCACGTCGTCGGAGCCACCGATCATGTCGGCGAGGAACACCACCGGCGGGTCACCGGGCTCCACCGGATAGAACGGCGCCAGCGTCTCGTCGATCAGTAACAGCTGGGCGTCACCGTGACGAATACGCGTGCGGGTTTGGGTAACGAACTCATCCAGCGAACCCATCCGCATCGGCAGCGGCAGCACCATCGACGCCGCACCCGCCAGCCAGCAGCCCTGAATGGCTGTTACCAACGCGCGGGAGGTCGGCCCGAGAATGGCGACGTGATCCCCCACCTGAACACCTCTGGCCTGCAACGCAGCGCCAACGGTGCGGGCATCGTGGTGCAGTTCGTTCCAACCAACTCGCACATGCTCGGCGCCGCTAATGAACACCACGCCCTTACCCACCCGATCGGCGGACTGCTGGAGGTGGGTGACAACAGGCAACGGGCTCACGGCTGCCCATTGTCGCAGAAAGAACGTTCCGGCCCCGGAAGCGTCGGCCAACTAGCGTGGAGAACCGATATGGCCGCTGATGACGTTCCTCCGTTCCGCTACACCGCTGCGCTGGCGGCAGACATCGAGCTGCGCTGGCAACAGCGGTGGGAAGCCGACGGGACGTTCAACGCGCCGAACCCCGCCGGAGCACTGGCCGGACCGGTAGCCGACAACAAGCTGTTCATCATGGACATGTTCCCGTACCCATCGGGAACGGGGCTGCACGTGGGGCACCCGCTGGGCTATATCGGCACCGACGTCTACGCCCGATTCAAGCGTAAGACCGGCTTCAACGTGTTGCACACGTTGGGTTACGACAGCTTCGGGCTACCGGCCGAGCAGTACGCCATTCGCACCGGGCAGCATCCGCGGGTTACCACCGAAGACAACGTGGCCAACATGCGCCGCCAGCTGGGTCGTCTCGGTCTGGCTCACGACAATCGTCGCAGCGTTTCCACCACCGACGAGGCGTTCTACCGCTGGACCCAATGGATCTTCCTGCAGATCTACAACTCATGGTTCGATCCATCACACGGCAAGGCTCGCCCCATCAGCGAACTGATCGCGTCGTTTGCCGACGGCAGTGGCGCAACACCGCATACGCCCTGGGCCGAGATGTCGAAGGTAGAACAACGCCTGCTGGTGGATGAGCACCGCCTGGTATACGTGGCCGAGATTCCGGTCAACTGGTGTCCGGGAATGGGCACCGTGTTGGCCAACGAAGAGGTCACCGCTGACGGCAAGAGCGACATCGGTAACTTCCCGGTTTTCAAGCGCAACATGAAGCAGTGGATGATGCGGATTACCGCATACGGCGATCGGCTGCTGGCCGACCTCGATCGTCTGGATTGGCCCGAGCCGATCAAGCTGATGCAGCGCAATTGGATCGGTCGCTCCGCCGGCGCGCGGGTCAGCTTCGACAGCCACGCCGGACCGATCGATGTCTTCACGACGCGACCCGACACGCTGTTCGGCGCGACATTCATGGTGCTGTCGCCCGAGCATCCGATGGTCGACGCACTGACCCAAGCCGCCCACACCGACGCCGTGGCGGTGTACCGCAAAGAAGCCGCGACCAAGGATCAGTTCGATCGCACCGCAGCCGATCGTGAAAAGACCGGTGTGTTCACCGGCTCCACGGCCACCAACCCGGTGACGGGCAAGCAGATCCCCATCTGGATCGCCGACTACGTGCTGATGGGGTACGGCACCGGCGCCATCATGGCCGTACCGTCGGGCGACGAGCGTGACTTTGCGTTCGCTCGCCAGTTCGGCCTGCCCATCATCGCTACCCAGATGCCGCCCGATGCCTGGTTCACCTCCCACGACATCGAGCCCAGTGCAATCTGCGACGACTGGAAAGAGGCCTACGTCGGCGAGGGCACGTACGTGAACTCGTCCAACGAAACGCTGAGCCTGAATCGCATCACCAGCGTGGCCGAGGCCAAGGAGGCCACCACCGCCTGGTTGGAGCATCACGGTCACGGCGAAGGCACCATCAACTACCGCCTGCGAGATTGGGGTTTCGCTCGCCAGCGCTACTGGGGAGAACCGTTCCCCATCGTGTGGGACGAGCACGGCCCCCTCGCACTGCCCGACAACATGCTGCCCGTGCTGCTACCCGAGGTGGAGGACTACGCGCCCGAACCCATCGACCCCAACGACGAGGTCACCGATCCGCAGATTCCGCTGGCCCGCGCCACCCACTGGACGAGCGTCGAACTCGATCTGGGCGATGGCCCCAAGACATACACCCGCGACCTGAACGTGATGCCGCAGTGGGCCGGCTCGTGCTGGTACGAGATGCGCTACATCGATCCGGTCAACGACGAGCGCTTCATCGACCCTGCCAATGAGAAGTATTGGATGGGGCCGCGCGCCGCCGGCGATGTAGGCGGTGTGGACCTGTATGTCGGTGGCGTCGAGCACGCCGTACTGCACCTGCTGTACAGCCGTTTCTGGCACAAGGTGCTCTATGACCTGGGCCACGTGTCGAGTGAAGAACCGTTCCACCGCCTGTTCAACCAGGGCTACATCCAGGCCTATGCCTACACCGATGATCGTGGCCAATATGTGGAGGCCGAAGAAGTCGTCGAGCGCGACGGGAAGTTCTTCCACAACGATCAACCGGTGAAGCGTGAGTACGGCAAGATGGGCAAGAGCCTGAAGAACATGGTGACGCCCGACGACATGTACGACAACTACGGCGCCGACACGTTCCGGCTGTACGAGATGTCCACCGGTCCACTCGACGCCAGTCGCCCATGGTCCACCCGTGATGTGGTCGGCATGCAGCGCTTCCTGCAGCGACTATGGCGAGCCATGGTCGATGAGGAAACCGGCGCCTGCACCGTGGTCGATACGCCCGCCGACGATGCCACCCGCAAACTGCTGCACAAGACCATCCACGGCGTCAGCGAAGACATGGATGCGCTGCGCTTCAACACGGCTATCGCCAAGCTGATCGAGCTGAACAACTCGCTCACGTCGCTGTCGGCCACGCCACGCGAGGTCGCTGAGCCGCTGGTGCACATGCTGTCACCCCTGGCCCCACACATGGCTGAGGAGCTGTGGGCCAAGCTGGGTCACACCGAGTCGCTGACCTACGCGGCGTTTCCCGTTGCCGACCCGGCGTTGCTGGTGGAGAACACCATCGAGTACCCGGTGCAGATCAACGGCAAGGTACGTGGCCGCATCACCGTGGCTGCCGACGCCGACGCCAAGTCGGTGGAGAGCATCGCGATGGCCGACGCCAAAGTCATCGAAGCACTCGCCGGCGCCACGCCGAAAAAGGTCATCGTCGTGCCCGGTCGTATGGTGAACATCGTCGTCTGATTCGCTCAAGAACGGGTCGAATGGCCTCTCGACGGGCGGGATGACCTTCCGGCACAATGCTTGGAGTGGCGGCGGAGCCACGGAAAGCAGGCGGGGCATGCACGGCGGAACTACCTCATCGCGAAGCGCGGCTCGACGAGTCGTGGCGTTCTGCGCTGTCGCCCTCGGGATCGAAGTTGTTGCGGCCTTCATGCAGCCCTTCGCCAGCTGGATCCCGACCCTGCAGATCGTCATGGCTGCGGCGTATGTTCTTGCGATCTACTTGATTGCTCGGCACCGCATTCCCAAAGCGGCTCGGTCGGGTCAGAGCGCCATGAACGTCAGCGGCAGCTGTTTGGGTACCAACCACAGCGGCTGCGGGCAACACCTCACGTGTCCCTGTTTTTGCCATGATAACCACATCAAGCGGATGATGGCCTGGCCAGCCCATGCAGTGGATGCCGGACCGATTTCGGCCCCCGCCCAGCCCTGAACGCTCTCGTCACGGCAGGGCGTGACCGAGCGCAATAGGCTTTCGGTATGACCGCTACCGAAACGATGCCGACCCAGGCCTACCTCGATGATCGTGCCCACGTCTTTCACTCGTGGTCGGCACAGGGTGCTCTCAAGCCGCTCGTGATCGCGGGCGGCGAAGGCAGCCGCTTTTGGGATGAGAACGGCAAGCGCTATCTCGACTTCTCCAGCCAGCTCGTCAACCTGAACGTCGGCCACCAACACCCCAAACTGATCGCCGCCATCAAGGAACAGGCCGACCGCCTCTGCACGGTTGCCCCGTCGTTCGCCAATGACGCTCGGGGTGAAGCAGCGCGCTTGATCACCGAGGTTGCTCCCCCCGATCTCAACATGGTGTTCTTCACCAACGGTGGTGCCGAAGCCAACGAGAACGCCATCCGTATGGCCCGCCTCACCACCGGTCGCCCGAAGGTGATGTCCACCTATCGCAGCTATCACGGCGCCACCAACGGCGCCCTGATGCTCACGGGTGATCCGCGTCGTTGGCCGAGCGAGCCGGGCATGGGTGGCGTGGTGCATTTCTGGGGACCGTTCGCCTACCGCTCAGCGTTCTTCTCCGCCGACGAAGCAGAGGAGGGCGTGCGGGCCCTGAAGCATCTCGAAGACGTACTCATGGTGGAAGGTGCCCATACGGTTGCCGCCATCATCCTTGAGCCCGTTGTCGGCACCAACGGCATCCTGGTTCCGCCTCCCGGCTACCTCGCGGGGGTGCGGGCTATCTGTGACAAGCACGGCATCGTGTTGATTGCCGATGAAGTCATGAGCGGCTTCGGTCGTTGCGGCCATTGGTTCGCCATGGATCACTGGAACGTTCGCCCCGACCTCATCACCTTCGCGAAGGGTGTGAACAGCGGCTACCTCCCGCTCGGTGGCGTGGTCATCAGTGACAAGATCGCCGACTTCTTCAAGGACAAGATGTTCCCCGGTGGCCTCACTTACTCGGGTCACCCCATGGCCTGCGCGGTTGCCGTTGCCTCTATCAACTTGTTCAAGGAAGAAGGCGTCAACGAACACTCAGCCATGCTGGGCGAGAACGTCATCGGCCCCGGATTGCAGGCCATCATGGCCAAGCATCCCTCGGTTGGCGAGGTACGCGGCCTCGCCACGTTCTGGGCGATCGAACTGGTGAAAGATCGCGCCACGCGTGAGCCGCTTGCGCCGTTCAACGGCGCCGGTCCAGCCATGGCCCCCATGATGGAAGTCGCCAACGCGTGCAAGGCCGCCGGACTCTGGCCGTTCATCTGGCACAACCGCATGCACGTCGTCCCGCCGTGCAACTCGCCGGTAGAGGACGTTCAAGAGGGCCTCGCCATCATCGATGAGGCGCTCACGTTGGCCGATGCCCACTACACCGGCTGAATTGGTTTTCGCCGTCCAGCGGCTCGGTGGTAAGCTCTCCGAGCCGTAGTTACGGGGCTTTAGCTCAGTTGGTAGAGCGCTTCCATGGCATGGAAGAGGTCAGGGGTTCAATTCCCCTAAGCTCCACTTTTCGGTTTTCCGACGTTCGCCGACGTACCTGCGAGGCAAGGTTGGACGTCCCCCGTCGAGCGCTGACGGCGGACAGGGCCGAAGGCGCGTTTCAGCACTTCTTGCCGCCCGTATACGTGCAGCAAGATTGCCCGAGAATGTACAGAAACATCGCCCGGGGATGTGAACTTCGCTCTAGTCTCTGCCCGTGAGCGACACGCTTCGAGCTCGTACGTCCACGCGTGATCGACGATGAGCTCGACGAACTCCTCGCCGGGGTCGCAGCGATATCTCTCGAAGGCGCCAAAGGTGTGGGCAAGAGCGCCACTACCGCCGAACGCGTCGACGCCGAGTTCCGCTTGGAGTCACCAGCCGTTCGTGCCCTCGTGGAGGCCGATCCTGATCGGATCCTTGATGGTCGACGCGTCCTGCTCGACGAATGGCAGTACCTGCCTTTCACTTGGGATCTGGTTCGGCGCGCCGTCGACGCTGGCGCGACGCCCGGTCAGTTCTTGCTGACCGGCTCGGCGTCCGTCCCCGATCCGGGCAGGCACTCGGGAGCGGGCCGTATCCTGCAACTCCGGATGCGGCCGTTGGCGCTCATTGAGCGTGGCTATGAGCCGTCGGTCAGCCTCGCCGATCTGCTCACAGGACGTCACTCTCCCATTGCTGGTGAGACCGAGGTCAATCTAAGGACCTACACGGGCGAGATCGTTGCCTCCGGCTTCCCCTGCGTGCGGGAGTTCACCGGTCGCCTCCGACGCGCGCGCACCTCAACGAACTCGCCGCATCACCCAAGCATCATCTTGCCGACCCAGCGCTCGCCGTGGCGCTACTGGGACTCGACGAGGCGGCTCTCCTATCCGGCGACCACGCGGGTGGCAAGGTCTTCCGAGACGGGCCGTTCCTCGGAGCGCTGTTCGAATCGCTCGTCGCACTCAGTGTGCGCGTGTACGCCCAACGCTCCGAGGCCCGCGTGTCCCACTTCCGGATGCACCGCGGCGACCACGAGGTGGACCTCATCGTCGAACGACGTGACGGCAGGTGCGTCGCGTTAGAAGTGAAACTCTCACCGATTGTGAACGACGATGATGTCCGACATCTTCGATGGCTTCGCGACAGACTCGGCCCTGACATGCTTGACGTCGCGATCATCACAACCGGCAAGCACGCCTACCGAAGATCCGACGGCGTCGCTGTCATCCCCGCCGCACTTCTTGGCCCCTGACCCTCCGACGCTTCGTCCTTCGAGGTACCAGCCGCGGCCACGATTTCCTGAACCTCGACCCACTCCTTCTCTCCATGCCGGTCAGCTCACGCTATGGTCGCGGTCAAGAGTGTTGAACACGTCGAACAAGGGAGATGATGTTGGCCTGCTCCGACTCAATCACGATCGACGCGAGACACGAACCGGTCACCGCTGTGCCTTCCCGAACAGCCGTCATTGTGGTCGATATGCAGAACGACTTCGCCGCGGTCGGCGGCATGTTCGAACGGGCCGGTATCGACATCTCGTGCATCCGGGCTGCGATCGAACCGACCGGCCGACTGATCGATGCCGCTCGGTCCGCCGGTATGCGCATCGTGTACCTCAAGATGGGCTTCCTGGCCGACCTGTCCGACTCGGGAGCCCCGGATGCCCCCAACTGGCGAAAGCACTCCCTCTTCAACGTGGGGGAGCATGTCACTGCTCCCGACGGCACGGCGAGCCGGATCCTGGTACGGGACACCTGGAACTCGGCAATCATCCACGAACTGACACCGCACCCGGAAGATCTCGTCGTCTGGAAGCATCGCTTCAGCGGCTTCTTCGAGACAGCCCTTCACGACCTGCTGCAGGCCGACGGCATCGACACGTTGCTGTTCGTTGGAGCCACGACAAGTATCTGTGTCGAATCCACTTTGCGCGACGCGATGTACCGGGACTACCACTGCCTTATCGTCGAGGACTGTGTAGCCGAACCGATCGGCCAAGACCTCCCCCGCAGCAACCACGAGGCCAGCCTTCTGGCCCTGCAAATTTTGTTCGGCTCGATTACCAACTCCGCAGCAGTGCTCAGCGCCCTCGCTCATCTCGTACCAGCGGGTTAGCCGTCGCCAGGGGCGAACGCTACGGGACGTCTTTGTCCGGATGATCCTTCGTTTGACCGGCCCGTCGCAACGCGCTGCCGATGTCGTCGCCAACTTCTTCAAACGTGACACCCAGTGCATTGCTCAGAGATCGCCCAACCTGCTTGACGTCGCCGCGCACTTCATCGTCTTTGGACGCTTTCGCCATGGCCTCGAAGGCGTCGGCAAGCGCTTCGGCCAACCGATCAACTGATTCCTTCAGCGACGCCTTCGACGACGCTGCCTCGGCCGAAGTCGACGTCTTCTTCTCTTCTGCGAAATGATCCCTGAGCTTCGCTCCGAGCTTGTTGAAGTCGGCACCGACGTGCTCCCACGCACTCTTCGTTTCGTTCATGAACAATCCCTCCCTGTTGTTTCGTTGTTTCGTTGTTTCAGGGTGCCCCGCCGATGCGACTCCTGGCAGGGCCAGAGGTCCCCAAATATGCGCCGATAGTGAGGCTGTCGCTTCCTCCGAGTTGTGACGAACGACCCTGGAGTGGCGGTGAGCCGACCGCAAGGCTGAACGGAGAAACCGTGTCCGCCCGCCCATGATGAGGCATTGATGCGATGAATATCGAGAGTTCGTCCCGGTCGGTGGAGGACACGGCCAAGGGCCGATCGAGCGAAACCAAACGGCGCTGGCCGAGACGAGTCGGGATGGTGTTCCTCGCGCTCTTTGTCGCGGTGTTCGTCGCGCAGAACCGTTCCGAGTTGCCAGGAGCGTGGCGTGCGGTCCGCCACGCCAAGCTCGACATGGTGGGATTGGCGACGCTTGCGATGCTGCTCTGGCTCGTGAACCTTGCGCTGCTGCACGAGTCGGCGCAGCGGGCTGCAGGCATCCGAACTCGCCCGCTGAGCCTGCTGGCACCGGCTACGGCCGGGAACTTCCTGAACCTCGTCACCAAGTCCGGTGGCTTGGCTGGCATGGCAACGTTTCTCGCCAACGGTCGACGGCGCGGCCTCGGGCGCGGACCGGTCGTAGCCGCCTATCTACTCGTCGCAGTTCTTCTTGAGATGGCCTTCGCCGTCGTGCTGATCGCTGCGTTGGCAGTGGTGTGGGTCGACGGCCGGTTGACGCGGTCGGAGGCGATCGCGAGCGTCGTTTTCAGTCTGTATCTCGCTGCGCGCGTCACTCTCCTGATCGTGGCGATGCGGTCGCGCACCACGTTGCGTCGCCTCTACCAACTGCCTCGCCGCGTGATGGTCCGGCTGCGCCCCAACGCAAAGACGCGAGCGCCCGACGATCATCGTGGGGCCGATGAGATGTACAACGCAATGGCGCTCATTCGCGAACGGCCCAGGATGGCCGCTGTGGCGCTGGGCCACGCGGTCGCGTTGGAAGCGCTCGGCACCTTCGAGCTCTGGGTGGTCATGATCTCCGTCGGCGCCGGCCACAGCGTGGTGACTGCATTGGTGGCCTACGCGGTGTCGGTCCTGTTCACCATCGTTGGCATCTTCCCCGGGGGTCTGGGTTTCGTCGAGGTCTCATTGGGAGCAGTGTTGTCAAGCTTCGGCGCAACAACAGCGAAAGCCGCCGCCGCGGTCGTGCTCTATCGCCTGTTCGAAATGTGGATCCCGGCGGCGATCGGCGCCATTACGGCCCACGTTCTGCGCAAGGAGACGACCGGAGCATGACGCCGCGCCATGTGCGACGCGTCGTCGCCTTCGGAGCGTTGGGTTCAGGCGTGGCCGATATGGTTCTCGCTGCCGGCCGCCATACCCACGTACGCGCCACGGCGATCGCGATCCGGTGGGCCGTCCAAGCGGTCGTTGGTGCACGCTTCCTCGTCCTCGTGGCCGGACTGGTATTGGTCCTCGTGACTCGCGGACTACTGCACGGCAAGCGCAATGCATGGCTGCTCGCTCTGATCGTGACGGTCGCATCGCTGGCCGGTCACCATGTGAAGGAGGCAGACGCGCTTGGCCTGGCCGCCACCATGGGGTTCGGCGTCCTTCTCGTTGGAACCCGCCACCATTTCAGGGCGCGTTCTGATCCTGCGCTCGCCCGGCGAGGCGTTCAACTGCTGGTCATCGGCGAACTGACAACCTTCCTGTACGGCACCCTCGGCCTGTACCTGTTGGATCGCCAATTCCGTACCACAACCACCCTCGTGCAATCAGCTCGCGAGGCGGCGCGTCTCTTGGTGTTACTTCCGGCCAACACCGTCGAGCCGCTCACTCGGCACGGCTCGTGGTTCATCGACTCAGTACGCATCGCCGCACTCGGCGTAGGCCTGGCGGCCGCGTTCCGGCTCGTCGCCACCGTGGTGTGGCAACAACCGCGCACCGATCAACAAACCGTGAAGGAGTTACTGGGGGCATGGGGCGATTCTCCACTTGCGTACTTCCATCTGCTCAGCGACAAGGCGTGGCTCGTGGCCCGCAACCGACAGGCTTTCATCGGCTACAAAGTCGTCGGAACGACAGCGCTCGTTCTCGGCGAACCAGTCGGCGAGCCCGGTTCATGTCGGGACGTTGTGACCGAGTTTCTGGAGCTTTGCGAGCTGAACGGTTGGACTCCCGCCTTCCACCAAGTCGGCGACAACCCACGGGCCCTTGAAGGCGCCGGATTGAAGCTGCTCAAGATCGGTGAAGAAGCAATCATCGACGTGCGCGGGTGGAACCTCGACGCGAAGGAGAACAAACAGCTCCGATCGGCACTGAGACGAGTGGAACGAGCCGGACTGGACGTGGTCGAGTTACCCCAGCCAATCGATGACGACACCATGGCCGAGCTTCGTGATGTGTCCGACGCCTGGATGGCCGATGGGAGTCATCGAGAGCGGACGTTCACACTCGGTCAATTCGACCCGGCGTATCTGCGCGCGACGAGGGTACTGGTGGTGCGAGAACGCACGGAAGGACGCATCGTCGGGTTCGCCAACGTGCTTCCGAGCTATCGGTCCGGCATTGGGAATTTTGACCTCATGCGACGACGCCCCGACGCTCCCAACGGGGTCATGGAGTACCTGTTCGTCACCCTTATCCACCGCTTCCGCGACGAAGGAATGCGCGGCATGACTTTGGGTCTCGCTCCCCTCGCGAACATCACCGGAGACGGCTTGGCCGATCGGGCCCTACGACTGCTGTACGACCAAGGCAACCGGGCCTTCAACTATCAAGGGCTCCAACAATTCAAGAGCAAGTGGAACCCGACATGGGAGTCCCGATGCCTGGCATACCGAAGCGAGACCGAACTGCCCAAAGTCGCGGCGGCCATCATGCGCGCGGGAGAACTTCCCGACCTCACGAAACGCCGCGTCCGCGCCGCTAGACTGGCGAGACGCCTGCCGTTCACGCTCGCGGTCGAAAGCGTGACTCTCTGGTTGATGGCCGCGACCGCCATCGACCGCAACGGCCACCCGGCCCTCTTCCGGCTGTTCGGCCTCGGCTGGCACGACCTGGTTCACCTACAAGTCTGGCGACTCGCCACCGCGCTGATGCTGCAGACCCGCCCGGGCTTCCGGTGGGCCAACGTCGCGCTCTGCTTTCTGGCTCTCCCGGTGGCGGAATGGCGACTTGGCACCAGGCGAACCATTGCCTACTTCTGCGGTTGCGACTGGGTTGCCAGCATCATCGTCTTCATCGGAGCACGCATCGCATCGTCGTCAGGAAGCACGACGGCCATCGAGATCATCACCACTCGCGACGCCGGCCCCTCAGCCGGGGCTTGGGCACTCGTGATCGCCACGACCCTGAGCTTCACCGATCCTCGGATGCGGCGTTGGACGACGGGCGCTGCATTCACATTCCTGACGGGCGCGGCCGTGTTCCACCATCGCCTCTTCGACCTCCAGCACCTCCTGGCCGCGCTTGTGGCGTTCGCGGCTACGACCGCGATGGCCCATTGCAGGACGCGTCGGGAGAACAGCTCTTGATCTCGAAGACAAACGGACCGGTCAGGTCTGTCGAGCGATCACACTCATGAGCACAAGAAGCGCGGCGAGAACGGTGTGAAGCGCCAAGAGCGCGAAACGAAAATCCGGGTGGCCGCGGCTCAGGACCACCACCGTCAGGTTCAGTCCGGCCAAGATCGCGTAGATGCCCGATGCGTTCGGAGAGGTAGTCCGCCGGCCGCCCCAACGGGCTGCGGCCGCGGTTACAAGCGTTGCGATCGAGATGCTGAACGTATGCAACCACAGCGGACGCGACGCAAGCACTTCTCCGTTCGCACGAGCCGCGATAGAACCCGCGTCGATCACCGCAATCCCAACCGCTGACATCATCGCCAGAGCCATCGCGACGATCGCCAGTCGGTCGAAGAGGCGAGAGTGGCTGCGCTGTTCCGTGTCCATCTCGGCTGACCGGCCTCACACCTATGTTCGAATAACGATCACGACGACGCGGTCGAGAAGTTGCGTAACGTCGGCGGGATCAATGCGGCCTGTGCCATCGGGCGCGACGCCGTAGAACTTCGCCACTCGTGGGTTGGCTCTCAGACAGTCCGACAGAACCGAATGCGCCTGCTCCTCCTCCGCCACGAAGGCGTGACCGACAATTGTCTTTCCTTGCATGAGGAGTTCGACACGTGGCTGGGCGGCGATGTTTCGCCACCACTTCCTCATCCGTTGCGAGAGTACGACCCAGTCCTCCCCGTGGCGGAAGGGTTGCACGGGCGTGGAGTAGCGGCGTCCCGTCTTGAATCCGGTGACCGTGATGATCGCGAACATCTTGCCGAGCACACGTCGCAAGCCGGGAGTGCGAAGCATCGCTCGCACCGCCGCATTCATCCAGGGTGCCGGCGTGCCCGGCATCTTGATCGTCGTTGTCGCCATCGGTTCTCTCCTTCGACGTACCGATCACACCGACTGTGGGAGAGCGTCAGACTGACCGGACCGAAGCGGCTCAAGCCGACCCAACAGGTTGAGCAGCATCGCCTCCTCCTCCCGAAGGTCGCGACGCATACCTGGATTGTCGGTCGCCACGATCTCCATTCGAAGATCGCTGACATAGCCGTGCAGAACTCGTTCGAGCAGGATCATTTCATCTCGAGTGAGCACGACCGAATCGGTAGGTGCCTCGATCTCGCTTGTTGTGGCGTACCACACTCGTACAGCCAGTACTGCCTGACTTTCCTCAGGCACCCTCGATGACGGCATGAGGTTCTCCTTGACTCGGACGCTGTACCTCGATTCTCCGTCCGATCGATTTGTCCCGCAAGGGACTAACCGGCGCTGTCCTCAGGACTTAGGGCCCGAATCGCCGACCGTGGCCGGGCAGTGGATCGTTTATGTTTCGCCCTTGCGGAAGTGCACGCCCTCGGCAGCGGGAGGCCGGAGTCGTTGGGTTGACCAGATCAGGACGATGAGCGTGGCGAGGTGGCCGGTGGATTGCAGGAATGCCGAGGGGATGGTGCTGGACTGGTTGTACCAGAGCAGGAACCCCGCGGCGATGGCCGCCATCACCCCGGCTCTGGTGAATCGACGGCGCCAGAGTGAGAGCAGCGCGCCCACGATCAGTACGACGCCAATGACGGCCAAGAGTGCGTGAACGGTTGACTCGCTCCGTTGTTGCAACGCGTCGGCGGATCCGAAGAGCAGCGACCCGACCAGTGTCATGGCCGGTCGCCAGTTCCCGAAGATCATGGCCGCGATGCCGATGAAGCCGCGCCCTTGGGTCTGGCCCTCTTTATAGATACCGGTCTGCACGATGACGATGAACGCGCCGGCAAGACCGGCCAGCGCGCCCGAGATCATGGTGCCCAGATAGCGCATGCGGATGACGGACACCCCCAACGTGTCGGCCGCAGCCGGATGCTCCCCCGCCGCTCGGAGGCGCAGACCGAATCGGGTCTTCCACAGCACGAAGGCCGAGAACGGAACAAGCGCAAGGATCAAGAGGGTGAGCCACGAGATGTCCGCCACGAAACCCTTCCCAAGGCCAGCGGCGTCGGAGATCAGGAACCAACCCCGGTGTTCGAGCCAGCCGAGGACATCGGGCGAGCGCCACCTGCCGACCTTGCCTCCGGCGACGATTGGGACCGTGAATCGGCCGAGCGTCGCGACCCGCGGCGACTGCGTGGCGCCCCCGCCGGCAACGCCTTCGAACACGGTCTCGGAGAGGAAGCGGGTGATGCCCGGACCGAGGATGTTGATGGCCACGCCCGACACGATGTGGTTGACGTTGAACTTCACGGTGGCGACCGCGTGGACGAGTCCGCCGAGCATGCCGCCCATGATGCCGATCAACACCCCGGCCCACGGCCCGAACCGCCAGCCGCCCCAGGCACCGAACCACGTGCCGAGCACCATCATCCCCTCGACCCCGATATTGATCACCCCACAACGCTCCGCGTACAGCGCGGCCAGACCGGCCAACAGGATCGGCATTCCGACACGCAGCGCGGCGCCGCTCGTGCCGCTGGACGTGAGGTCGTTGGTGTCGGTGGCGATCCGAACGCCGCCCAACACGCCAACGAGAGCGACGGCGACGACGAGCGCTTTGGTCCCTCGTCCGAAACGATCGGTGAAGGCGCGGATCCCGCCGGAGGGCGGCGCGGTCGATACCGGGTCAGCAATGACCGTGTTCATGCTGCTGCCCCCAGGGTTGTCGGCGCCGATTCGACTGCGGCGGCGGTCGCTTTCGCTTCCCGTATCCGGATCAGGCGGTCCACCACCTCATAAGCGATGACGACCGACAGCAGGATCGCGCCCTGCATGATGGCCACGATCGACTTCGGGACTTCCTTGAGCGCCAGGTTCTGTGACGCTCTCTCCAGGAAGCCGAACAACAGCGCCGCAACCGCAACGCCGCCAGGCTTGTTGCGACCGAGGAGGGCCACGGCGATGCCTGCGAAGCCCAGCCCGGTGATGAAGTCGCCACCGTAGTTGCGCGAGTAGGTCATGATCTGAGCCAGCCCGATGAGCCCGGCCACCGCGCCCGACATCAGCATCGCCGACATGATCATTCGGTTGGGCGGCACGCCGGCCGCGCGTGCGGCCAAGGGATTCATGCCCGACGCAGAGAGATCGAAACCGAACGACGTACGGCTCACGATCACGTAGTAAGCGACGCCTACAGCCACGGCGACCAGCACGAAACCGTGGAGATGAACGCCGGATCGAAGCGAGCGGAACGGACCCTCGATCAAAGCGTCGAGGTTGGGGAACCAGGCCGAGCGGGGCAGGTTCTTGGTGCGCGTGTCGAGTCCCACGGCGGGCGAGCGATCACGGAAATGGGTGTTGAGCAGGTAGGCCACCATGCTGATCCCTGCGACGGCGTTCAGCATGATGGAACTGATGACCTCCGAAACTCCCCGCTTGACCTTGAGCACTCCGATGCCGCCCGCAACGCCCGAGCCGACTGCCATCGCCACGAGCAACATGAACGCAACGTGAATCGGCGCGGGAAGGGACACGACCGCGCCTGCCCATGCGGCGACAAGCGCCGCAAGGCGGTACTGGCCTTCTACGCCGATGTTGAACAGATTCATCTTGAAGCCAATCGCGGCGGCAAGCCCCGAGAGGTAGAGCGGCGTGGCCCGGTTCACCATCTCCACCAGTGATTCCAGTCGTGTGCCGTAGCTGAGCATGTCGGCAAAGGTCGACACCGGGGACTTACCGCTCGCGATCAGAGCGATCGAGGAAACGGTCAGAGCGAACACGAACGCAGCTACCGGAGCAGCGAGTCGCAGCAGGTTCGTGGATCGACTGGACTTTGTCATCGTGAAGCCTCGATCGAAGAAGTGTCCTGTGTAATCGCACCGGTCATATACGAGCCGAGCGTCGCCGCGTCGACGGTGGCGGGGTCGACGTGAGCCACGATGCGACCGCGAAGCATCACGACAAGGCGATCGGAAAGACCAATGAGTTCGTCGAGATCGGCGGAGAGCAGGAGGATCGCCATGCCCTCTTCCCGAGCCGTGCGCAGCCTGTCCCAGATGGCAGCCTGCGCGCCCACGTCGACGCCGCGGGTGGGGTGCGCCGCGATCAGAAGCTTCGGCTCTGCTGCCAGTTCACGACCGACGATCAGTTTCTGCTGATTGCCTCCCGACAGCGCGTGCGCGGCGACGTCGATGTTCGGGGTTCGCACGTCGTACGCATCGATCACCTCCTCGGCTCGGCGGCGTGCACCGGCACGGTCGACCCACGGACCTCTGCTGAAGGGCGGCAGCGTCTCGTGGCCGAGCATGGTGTTCTCCCAGACCGTGCCGTCGAGGAGCAGACCGAACCGCTGGCGGTCCTCGGGGATGTAGCCCATGCCTGCCTCTCGGCGGCGACGGGTGGACCACCGGGTGATCTCCTGATCACCAAGCCGCACCGTTCCACTCGTCGGCAGTTCGATCCCGACGAGAGCGTCGACTAATTCGCTCTGGCCGTTGCCCTGAACGCCGGCTACACCAACGATCTCTCCTCGCTCGACCGTAAGACTGATGTCAGCAAGACGCGCTCGGCCATCCGCGTCGGCCAGCCCGACACGGTCGACGCCCAGCACAACAACGTCGGTTTCAGCGCGGGGTGCGGTGGCCGGCGTCGGGAGTTCGCTGCCCACCATGAGCTCGGCGAGCGAGCGGGCGTCGACAGCCCCGGCATCGACAGTGGCCACGGTGCGCCCGGCTCGGATGACCGTGATTCGGTCGGCGACCGCCAACACTTCGTCGAGCTTGTGATCGATGAGGATCACGGCATTGCCGTCGTCCGCCATCCGCCTCAGGTTGCGGCCCAGTTCCGCGACCTCTTGGGGCACGAGTACCGCAGTTGGCTCATCGAGAATCACGATGCGAGCACCGCGATAGAGGATCTTGATGATCTCGACCCGCTGACGGTCGCCGACGCCCAGGGTCTCGACCAGCACGTCGGGTTCGACATCCAATCCGAACGCGTGCCCAACCTCGCGTATGCGTTGCGACGCCTCCGCGAAGTCAATCCTTCCGCCTGCCTGCATGGGCTCGCTGCCCAACACGACATTCTCGGCGACCGTGAAGTTGTCGGCCAGCATGAAGTGTTGGTGCACCATGCCGATCCCGACCGCTATTGCTTCGCGTGGCGAGCGGAAGACCACGGCTTGTCCGTCTACCTCCATCGAGCCGGCATCGGCCGGATACATGCCATACAGGATCTTCATCAAGGTCGATTTCCCGGCGCCGTTCTCACCGACGACCGCGTGGATCTCACCCCAGCGGACATCGAGGTTCACGTTGTCGTTGGCCACCACCCCCGGGAATCGCTTGGTGATGCCCGACAGTCGGACAGCGGAGGCGGGGGGACCTCCACTGTCCGTTCCGGGCCCAGCCGGCATCACGGCGCGGTGGGAACGGTGATCTTGCCGCCGATGATGTCGGCTTTCAGCCCGTCCACCTGCGTGACGTAGCCCTTCACGAAACCACCGGTCTGACTGTAACCAACCCCGTCCACCTTGAGATCGAACACCTGGGGACCGCCCTTGAACGTGCCCTTGGCTTCGGACTCGATGGTCTGGAAGACGGCCACATCAACGCGCTTGAGCATCGAGGTGAGCACGTAGTCCTTCAGGGACGGATCGACCGTGTTGTACTGATCGGAGTCGACACCGATGCCCCAGACCTTGGTACCGGTCTTGCCCGACACCTCCTTGGCCGCTTCGAACATGCCCGAACCGGAACCACCTGCCGCGGCGTACACCACATCGGCGCCACCGCCATACATTGCCAGCGCTATCTCCTTGCCCTTGGCCGGGTCATTGAACCCCGAGAAATCGGGCGGGTTCGTGATGTACTTCACCTGGACTTTCACGTCCGGCTTGATCTTCTTCGCCCCGGCCACATAGCCCGCCTCGAAGCGCTTGATCAGTGGCGTGTCGACGCCGCCGATGAAGCCGACATTGCCGGTCTTCGACTGCAGCGCGGCGATAGCCCCGACCAGGAAGGAGCCCTGCTCCTCTGCGAATCGCAGGTCGGCCACGTTGGTGGGAACGGTCTGCATGTTCCCGTCGACAATGGCGAAGTTCGTTTTGGGATTGTCAGCGGCTGCCTTGGTCATGGCGTCGGCAAAGAGGAAGCCGACGCCCACGACGAGCTTGTTTCCACCTTCTGCCAGTTGGCGAAGGAGTTGCTCACGGTTCTCGCCACCCTTGTCCGGTTCGAGATCGGTGCCTTTCACACCAAGGTCCGTTTCGGCCTTCTGAAGACCCACGAAGGCCGAGTCATTGAACGACTGGTCACCCTTGCCGCCGATGTCGAACACCAGCCCGACCTTGACGCCTGCCGCGGACGGCGTCGTGGTCGCGGACGGCGTCGTGGTTGCTGCCGGAGCTGTTGACGCGGTAGTAGTGGATGCGTTGGTGGTCTTGGTGCTGCTGCCGCACCCGGCGGCGAGCACCGAGCACGTGGTTGCAAGAGCAACGAGGGCTCCTCGACGGTTTGGAAACCTCATAGGGAATTACCTCCTGGTCACCCGACGCTTGCGCGAGGGGAATGCTTGTGTGTTCAACCATCTGCCGAGCGCTCGTCCGACGGCAGGGCCTGAAGACACCGACGCGAAGGTTCTTCGGCTCGAATGTCGAAGGTCCAGCGGGTCGCCCGACGAGAATCACGCTTCACCAAACGTGGGACCAAGGTCCCTTCCGGATGAGGCCGGATGGCGTCATTGTGGGAGGAACCGGTTTGGCGCTTCACGCGCCCTACGAGGAGGTTCAGACCATGGAAGCATTGGTGGAGCCACGGCGGCCCGCGTTGCGGAGCCTCGGATGGCGACGGGTGTTTGTAGCTGCCGCTCTCGTGACGGCGACGGTTTCCACCGCATCGAGTTCGCATGCAAGCGATGGCGCCAGTCCGTCGGACGGCGGGGAACGCGCCAAACCAGTGCTTTACTTCGTGTCGGATGGACTGCGGCAGGATGCCGTGCAGACCTATGCCCAACGTGGCCTGCTCCCTGGATTCAGCAAGCTCCTGAAGAGCGGCGCAAGCGCGACCGACGGTGGCATGCTCACGCAGGCTCCACCCAACACGGGAGCCGGCTGGTACAGCCTCGCTACCGGCGCTTGGCCGGGCACAACCGGATCGACCAACAACACGTTCCACAACAACTCGCAGGCGTTCTCGTCCCGCACGTCCGCGTTCGACAAGGGCGTCCTCCAGGCCGAAACGATCGCCCAAGCCGCCGAGCGCGGCGGCAAGAAGGTGGCGCAGATCGAATGGGCAGGCGGTAGTGGCGGCACGATCAACGGCCCGACGGTCGACTTCCGGGAATTCGCCTCGGGTCGAGGGGTAGCGACCAACTACATCGCGCCAAGCGACCGTGCCGCATTCGTGGCGGCGTTCGGTCTCCAGTTCGACCATCCGGCCGGGTTCGCCGGCCAGGCGCCGTTCGGGCCAGCAGCACCAACGGCTGCGACCGGGTGGACGAACGTGCCGACGTCGTACAGCCCGCCGTTGGAGATGCGCATGCGTGTGCTCGATGTCGGCACCGACAAGTACGGGCTCGACGCGTATATCTACGACTCCACCAACGACAACACCGTGAACTACGACCGCGTCCTGTTCTCAACAGGTAAGGACGCCGCAGCAAAGGTCGCTGATCTGCGCAAGGGTGAGTGGGCCGATGTAAAAGTCGCCATTGTCGGTGGCCCTCGTGATGGCAAGAAGGCCGGGATGCTCGTCAAGGTCGAGGAGTTGAATGCGGACGCATCCAAGGTGCGGCTTTTCCACACGTCGGTCAGTCGCGGTGTCGCCACCTGGCCGACCTGGGCCGGTGAGCCCGGATTCACCGGAACATTCGACGACTTCTTGGCCGAGCGTTTCCCCACGTCTACCGCTGCCGACTTCGCCATCCTCGAGTCGGGGATCGTGTCCGAGGAAACCTACGTGGAGCAGGGCCTGTACTGGGAGAAGGCCCACCACCCGATCCTCGACTACATCCTGAAGACCTACCATCCGGATCTGGCGCTCGTCGGCTATCCGGTAACCGATGAGTTTCAACACCAGTTCCTCGGCCTCGTCACGCCGAAACTTCCGAACGGTGCCGCCAACCCCGCCTATGACGACGTGGAACTCGACGGTGTCCCTGATGGTCGACTCGCCGCCCGTCAGGCGTTCCTTCAGCGGGCCTATGAAGGGTCCGACGCAACCATGCGACGCGCCCAGTCCCGCCTGGGCGAGGACCCGACAACGTTCGTCGGTTCGGATCACGGATTCGCCCCCCAGTTCCTCGCCGTCGATGCCAGCAAAGTGCTGGTCGACCTGGGTCTGTTGTCCAAGCCGCAGACATCGAACTGTCGACCGGCAACCGGCGAAACCGTCGGGAAAGCAAAAGCATGCTGGGCCGGCGGCACCGTGCAGATCTACCTGAACCTGGCCGGGCGAAACCCGACCGGCGGCGGTCTGCAACAAGTAGCGGCAACCGACGAGGCGAGCACCGTGGCCGCAATCAAGGCTGCGTTCCTGGCCGTCGCCGATCCGAATGACTGGACGCACGACGGTACGGCCGAAGGATGGAAAGTCATCGATCGCGTGTTCAGCAAGGCAGAGGCTCGCTACATCCCGAACGGACCGAACAGCACGGCCGACATGGCCCACCCGACCCGCACGGGTGATGTGATCGCCTTCGCGTATCCGCCCTATCAGTTCGATGCCGCGACCCCGGGCACGCTCGTGGCCAAGTCCGAGTTCTTCGGTCAGCACGGCTACGTCCCCGATGTGCAGGATCTTGCCTCGAACACCAACATGCGGGCAACGTTCATGGCCGGCGGCGAGCAGATCGCCAAGGGCGCCGTGGCCGGTGTCCGCACCATCGACCTCGCCCCGACCGTTGCTTTCCTGCTTAACATCCCGGTGCCGCAGCAGAGTCAAGGGCGGGTGCTACTCAATGTGCTGCGAGGCGGTCAGCGCTACAAGCCTGTTTCGATCATCGGCCTGACCGACTTCCACGGTCAACTCGACCAGTCGACCATCACCATCGACACGTTCAACGTGTCGGTCGGTGGTGCGTCGCAGTTGGCAACGATGTTCGATGAGGATGCAGCTGCGCTGCCAGGACCGGCTCTGCTGTTGGCGTCGGGTGACAACGTCGGCGCCTCACCCGCGAACTCCGGCCTCCTAGAGGACAAACCGACCATCGATGTTGAAAACGCATGGGGCCTCGACGCAACGGCATACGGCAACCACGAGTTCGACTACGGCATCGCACGGCTGCAAGCCCAACAGGCCCAGGCGAAGTTCCCCTTCCTGTCCACCAACATCGTGGATGCCATCACCCTCAACGCTCCCAACTGGATCAAGGGCTCCGAGGTTTTCACGGTGAACGGCGTGAAGGTCGGTGTGATTGGGTCCACGGTGAAGACCACGCCTGAGCTTGTGAGTGCGGGGGCCACCGCCGGCCTCAAGTTCCTCGATGAAGCCGAGCGGATCAAGGGCGAATCCGAACGCCTTCGTCGCATAGGTGTACGCGTGCAGGTGGTGGTGATCCATGAGGGGGCTGCGCTCGGCAGTAATTCAACTGACGGCAACCCACCGGTTCCGTGGGCCGGCCCGATCATCGACATCGTCAGCCAGCTGCAGGACACGACTGTCGATCTCGTTCTGGCCGGGCACACCCATCGCATCGCCAACACCATGGTCGGCCACATCCCTGTAGCCGAGGGCCTCAACGCCGGCGCGAGCTACTCCGTCGCCCAGCTGATGGTGCAGGGCGGTGATGTCGTCTGGACCGGCGCCGCCACGCGCGTCGCAAAGAACCTGGGGGTGGCCAGTCGAGCCGACGTGAAAGCCATTGTCGACGACGCCAATGCCCAAACCGCGGTGTTGCGCAACAAGGTGATCGGCACGCAGCAGTTCGACATCAAGCGAGCCCCCACCCGACTGTTCGAATCCGCCATGGGCAACTTGGTGGCCGACGCCATGCGGCTGAAGTACCCGGGCGTTGACGCTGCCTACACCAACTCCGGCGGCCTACGGGCGGATCTCAACTGTGCGCCCCCAAGCGCCGGTGAACAACCTTGTGAGATCACGTGGGGCGAGATGTTCTCGGTGCTGCCCTTCGGCAACCGCACCGTGATCGAGACCCTTACCGGAGCGCAGCTCGAGCAAGCGTTCCTCAACGGCTTCAGCCCGAAGTGCAACACCGCGATTGCCACCGGCCGCTTCCCCCAGGTCTCCGGGCTGAAGGTGACCTACACCTGTAATGGCACCACGCCGGTCGTGACCGGCATTTGGAAGGCACCGAACGGTGTTAGCGGCACGCTCACCCCCGTGGGGCCCGCCGATACGGTGCGCTTTGTCACGAACGACTTCATGTTCACCGGGGGCGACGGTTACACCGTCTTCGCCCAAGGCACCAACGTCCTCCAGCCCGGTGACGACCTCCTGCAACTTACGATCGACTCTGTCACGGCCAAGTCACCCGTCGGTCCGGTCGTCGATGGTCGCATCGGTGGGCCGTGACATCGCCCGCTGAGTTGTCAGCGACGATCTTCGACCGGCCCCGTATCGCCGATGTTCATATCTGCCTGGCGCGAAGTCCGATTGCGCCGAGCCGGGCGATGCGATCGCTCGCGAGTCGTTCAGCCGCTTCGACGGTCGTGATGCCCTCGGCCTGTGCTGCCTCGAGAACCTGCGTGGTGGCCTGACGAATGCGGGCAATCTCGTGCTCGGCGCTCTCACGCCGGTAACCGCGCAGCTCCTGCGCCACGTTGGTGAGCCCGCCCGCGTTGACGACGTAGTCGGGGGCGTAGACAATGCCGGCGGCCCGCAACAACTCGGCACAGCTGCCGTCTGCGAGCTGGTTGTTGGCGGCGCCCACGATCGCCTTGCAACGCAGGGTCGCAACAGTGACAGTGTCGAGCACTCCCCCCAACGCGCACGGCGACCAGATGTCGCAGTCGAGTCGCGACGACTCGTCGTAGTCGACACTCCGACATCCAAGCTCGGTGGCCAGACTCTCCGCGACGACCGGCGATCGATTCGCCAACACCACGTCGGCCCCTTCGGTGACCAGCAACCGGGCCAACGCCGCGCCGACCTTTCCGATGCCGCTCACCACGATGCGCCGACCCTGCAATGACGGGTCGTCCCAGAGATGCTGCGCGGTCGCATGCATGGCATGAAGGACACCACGAGCGGTAGCTGGCGACGGATCGCCCGAACCGCCCAGGCCCTCACTCAATCCGACGACGTGGGTGGTCTCCCGACGGATGACGGCCATGTCGTCGGTGGAGGTGCCGACATCTTCGGCAGTGATGTAACGGCCGCCCAGCGAATCGACATGACGAGCGAAGGCCCGCAGCAGAGCTTCGGAACGATCGGTGGCGGGATCTCCGATGATGACGGCCTTGCCTCCACCAAGATCTAGGCCGGCGACGGCTGCCTTCTGCGTCATGCCGCGCGACAAGCGGAGCACGTCGGTCAGCGCGGCGTGTTCGTCGGCGTACGGGTAGAACCGGGTGCCGCCGAGAGCCGGGCCCAAGCGCGTCGAGTGGATGGCGATGATGGCTCGCAGGCCGACGTTGGGATCGTTGCAGTACAGGACCTGCTCGTGGTCACGTTGGGCCATCGCTTCGAAGATGGTCATCGGTACTGCCTCCATAATCGAATCTCCTCTTCTCGGCGACGCCCAGCCACTATTAACTGGGTCGGACTTCTCATGCGGCTGTCTTTGCTCGAACGATCGTGCGAACAAGCTCGAGGTAGCGTTCGGCGACGGCAGGCCAAGCGAGGTTGACACCCTGTTGCGCCGCCATATTCTCCATGCTCGCCCGCAGGGCTGATGAGGTGAGTATGCGCCGAAGGGCGGCCGCCATGGCGCCTATGTCGCCGTGATCAACGACGAGTCCAGGGCCGTCGCTGAGGAGTTCGACAGCGTGCGGGAACGCGGTCGCGACAACAGGCTTCCCGGACGCAATGGCCTCAACGAGCACGCCAGAGGTGACCTGCTCGGTCGAGTCATATGGGAGCAGCACCACGTCGGCACCCCGAACGACCCGGAGCAGGCTGGCCGTATCACGATAGGAGTCATCGAAGATCACCTGATCGGCGATGCCAAGCCGGGCTGCCTGAGCGACGAGAGACTCTCGATACGCCTCACCGTCACGCTCACGGATCTTGGGGTGGGTCTCGCCGACCACCGCGTACACCGGTCGGGGAACCAGGTCTTGGAGGCTGGCCAGAGCATCGATGCCATGCTCGATCCCTTTACCGGGCCACAGGAGCCCCCACGTCAGGATGACGGGCTGCTGGCTGAGCCGGTCGGCAGGTCCCGTGAGGTTCAGGACGGCACCGTGCACGATCACATGCATGACGTCCGGGTCGATCGAGGTCGTGGCCACGATGCAGTCCAGGGCAGCGTTGCTCTGCACGACAACGACGCTGGCGAGCTTGCCGATCGAGTCGAGAATCCGTCGCTGGTTCGGAGTGGGTTCCGCTGGTGCGGTGTGGAGCACCACGATGGCGGGGATAGGGCACTCTTCCAAGAACGTGACGATCTCGTCACCATCGGGCCCACCGAAAACACCGAACTCGTGCTGCACGACGACCACCGCAAAACGCTCCAAGGCTGCCAGTACGTGCCCGCGAGACACTTCGTCACCCTTGGTCCAGTTCACGACAACTTCGAGATCATCGTCTGCCGCATCGGCCGTGTCACCGTCCTCCACCAAGCGGACAATGGACGTGGGGTACCGCTCATGCAACGCATGACCGAGCGAGCTGGTGAACGTCGCAATTCCGCACCGCGTGGGTGGATAGGTGCCGACCACCGCAATCGCGTGAGGTTCACCCTTCAAGACCATGGAGAAACGTTAGAGAGCGCAGAGCCGATCACCGTAGGGGAAAAGGTCACCATCATGGCCGCCGATAGGGCCGAGCGATTCTCAGAGGCCGGAGGGGTAGAGGTCGGGCGGTTCCCCATGTTCCCAGGTCGATGTGCGTTCCAATGGTTCGACGGCTTTGGTGTGATCGATGTGGATCACCACGTCGAACTGATCGGCGATGTGCGTCTCGACGTAGTGGCTGACCAGTTCGGTATCCGGACGATAGATGACACCAATGGCCCGATGGAGCCGTGGGAAGCGAAGAGCATCGGCAAGGGACTCGTCATGTCGAGTGCGAAGGAGGAAGCGGGGATGGCCCACCTCGTGGAACAGGTCCTCGACGCTTCCGGGCAGGGCGCTGCGGACACGTTTGCGCTCCGCGATGCCGTCCCAGTCGCTCGCTGCGGTGACCGTCCCCATGAAGGTGGTGAAGCCGACAAGCAGGGAGTTATCCGCCCCCACTCGCTGACGCACGAGCTGACCGACGTTCAACTCGCCGTGACGCGACATGCCCGTCGAACGGGCATCACCGACATGCGAGTTGTGTTCCCACACCACGATCTTCTGGCTGCGCCCATTGCCCTTCTGATGCTCGATCAGCGCGTTGAGAGTCTCGGCCATGTGCATGTCCCGCAGATTCCACGAGGACACACGAGCGCGGTACATCTCGCGGTAGTACTCCTCGGCATCGGCGACGACGCGGGCGTTTTGCTGGGCGAAAAACAGTTCATCGCGGCCGATCCAGCCATCGCGGGCGAGATACGCCGAGGCGGCGTGTCGTAATTCCACCAGTTGCGCCACGACCGCGCTTTCGCACGGCGCGTCGATCTTGCGCAGCGCCCGCGCCCCGTAAATCTGGCCTTCTCGATCCGACTGGTCGAAGCACGCGTACCGGTGCCTCGCCCGCGCTGCCGCAGGTGGGTCCATCTTGTCGAGGTAGCCGATGACGGCCTCGATCGAGGCGTGAAGGCTGTAGAGGTCGAGGCCGTAGAAACCGACGCGGTCCATCGGGTCGAAGGATTCGTTGTGCACCCGCAGCCAAGCGATGAACTCGGCGGCATCCGTATTGCGCCACATCCACGCCGGGAATCGTCGGAAGTCGGCCAGGGCCGCGTGGGTGGTGGCGTCGACTGACGCGCCAACCACATAGCGGTGCACCCGATAGGCGTCCGGCCAGTCGGCTTCAACCGCGACCGCGCCGAAGCCTCGCTCTTCGATGAGTCGGCGGGTGATGCGTGCTCGCTCCCGATAGAACTCGTGGGTTCCGTGTGTCGCCTCGCCGAGGAGGACGACCGATCGATCGCCTACGGCGTCGAGCAACTGGTCGTAGTCGTGGTCATCACCGTGCAGCGGAGTGCAGGCCTGAGCAATCCGACTGGCGAGCGTCTGTCCCGCTTTCACTGGCATGCAATCAGCATCATGCGTGAGAGCGCAGATCGTTAGTGGCCAACGTCCCGAATAAGCACGAGCTACGTCACCTCGATAGGTCCGATTCGAGCTGATTCTCAAGCGCGGCGCGGACCTTCGATCGGGCTCGGTGAAGCAGGACACGCTGGTTTGCTTCGGTGAGTTCCAGAGCGGCGCACACCTCGTCTGCGCTCCACCCCTTCACGTCATGGAGCCACATCACGCGCTGCTGACTGTCTGGCAGCGCGGCCATCGCATGCCGGAGCGCGGCCATGGTCTCTGCACCTTCCAAGTATTCCTCGGGCAGGTCCTCTATCCGGCGGGGCGGGTTGGCCCAGTGACCGCCCCAGCGGTGGCTGGCATCAAGAAAACGGGACGCGTCCACGGCAGCTTCGCTATCGGTTGCCATGGCGGACGAGAGCGGCACGATGCGCTGTTCACGACTCCCCCGACCCCGCGCCTGATTGGTGAGGATGGTGAACATCCAGGTCTTTAACGATGATCGGCCCTCGAACTGGTGCAGCGTTCGAATGACGGCCAGCCACGTTTCCTGGGCCACCTCTTCGGCTACGGCCGACGACGAAACGTACTGCCGGGCGACGGTGATGAACGACCGGTGATAACGGGTGACCAGATCGCGAAACGCGGTCTCGTCGCGCGATAACAAGGCCTCAACCAAAGCCGCATCGGGATGGCGAAGGTCGATCACGAACGTTACCTTTCGGCCACGTAGACCCTGTGGAACAGATGATGCACGTACCGCCTACGCTACGCCGATCCACGCCGGTATGCATCCAGCAAAACATTCAAAATGGGCTCAGGAACATCGTCCTGATCAAGCTTGCCGCTCAGCCGAATGGTGAGCCGCATCTGGTCAAGGTACGCCGTGCATCCATCGCATTCGGCCAGGTGTTCCTCGAGGTCGTGGCGCGTTGACGCATCGAGCGCACCCTCCAGATAATCGGAGAGAATCTCCACGACAGCGCGGCAGGCCAAGCCGTCAGCGGTCATGCGTAACCCCGTGCGACCTGTAGAAATTCGGCGAATCCGCCCTGAGCCATTCCATGAGTATAGGGACCTTTCGCCGGTGCCAATTGTGCAGTCATGCCGCCGCTCATTTGCATCATTTCCTTTGACAATCAGAGTCCGTAGGCCTCGAGCAGACGAAGCCACACTTCGCTCAACGTGGGAAACGATGGCACTGCGTGCCAGAGTTGATCGAGCGTGACGTCACCGGCGATCGCGACCGTCGCGGAGTGCAGTAACTCCGCCACGCCTGGTCCCGTAAATGTCGCGCCCACGATGACGCGACGGTCCTCGTCGACCACCAGTTTGGCCGTGCCCTTGATGCCGTTGCCGAGTGTGTAGGCGCCGGCGACGGAACCGAGTTGAGCCTCGACGGTGCGCACCGCCGTTCCCTGCTCGCGGGCTTGGGCTTCGGTAAGCCCAACCGCCGCGATCTGTGGGTCGGTGAAGGTGACGCGTGGTACGACGCCGTGGTCGGCCGTGGCTGCCACCTGACGCCCAAGAATGGTGTCACCAGCGAGACGGGCCTGGTACTTCCCCATGTGGGTCAGCAGCGAGCGGCCATTGCAGTCACCGACCGCGTAGAGCCACCCGTCGTCTACGCCGGTAGAGCGGAGTTGATCATCGACCGGCACGAATTTGCCCGGCTCAAGCCCGACGGTTTCCAGACCGAGATCGGCGGTGGCCGGGCGTCGCCCGACGGCGACCAGGATCTCATCGGCAACCAGCTTTCGACCATCGGCCAGCGTGGCGGTGACGGGCCCGTCGACGCCTTCGCGCTGAACCGCGGCCATGGCGACGCCGGTGATGACGGTGATGCCCTCAGCGGCGAACGCAGCCGCGAGTTCGTCACCTGCGAACGGTTCTTCCCGCGGCAGCAGCCGATCGAGCCCTTCAACGATCGTGACCTCTTCGCTGCCGAGGCGGCGAAGGGCCTGGGCCATCTCCGCTCCGATGGCGCCTCCGCCGAGTACGAGCAGTCGGCGCGGCACGTTCTTCGCTGCGGTGACCTGTCGATTGTCCCAGGGCGCGCTCTCGCGCAGCCCCGGGATCGCTGAGGAATCGCGGCGCTGGTGCCGGTCGCGATGACGACTGCCTGCGCCGCGACGTACGTCGTCGATTCTTGACCAGCCGTAACGACGACTCGGCGGGCATCCATCCAGACGAGCCTCGCCGCGAACCAGCGTGATGCCCTTGCCTTCCAGCCACGGCAGCTGACCCTTATCGTCATAGTTGCTCACGGTCGCGTCGCGTCGGGCGAGTACTTCGGACACGTCGATGGCACCGGTGACCGCCTCGGCCGCGCCCGGAACCCGCCGGGCCGCGGCGACCACATCGCCGGGGCGCAACAGCACCTTGGAAGGCATGCAGCCCCAGTAGGAACACTCGCCCCCCACCAGCTCGCGTTCGATGATGGCTACCCGTAGACCGCCATCTGCACATCGTCCGGCCACGTTTTCTCCGGCCGGTCCTGCTCCGATCACGATGACGTCGTAGCTGACATTGCTCTTACTCATGATGCTTTTCTCCCTGTGATGAGGTCGGCCACCAGGCCGGTCCAGCCGGTTTGATGCGAGGCGCCCAGACCCTTTCCGGTATCTCCGTGGAAGTACTCGTGGAAGGGAATCATGTCGTGCCACACGGGATCGTTTTGGAAGCGCTCGTCGGAGCCGAATACGGGTCGGCGCCCGTTTTGATCGTTGAGGAAGATCGACACCAGACGCCGCCCAAGCTCGTCGGCCACCTGCCCGAGCGTCAGCATGCGACCCGACCCGCTTGGCATCTCCACGGTCACGTCATCGCCGAAATAGCGGTGGTAACGACGCAACGCCTCGATCACCAGGTAATTGACCGGGAACCAGATCGGGCCCCGCCAGTTCGAGTTGCCACCGAAGAGCCCCGACGTCGATTCACCCGGCTCATAGTCGACCGATGAGTGCATACCGCCCAACTCGATCGAGAACGGATGCTCACCATGCGAACGGCTCAGCGCCCGCAACCCGTACGGCGAAAGGAACTCGTTGTCGTCCAGCATCGTCTGCAGAATGCGCGTCAGTCGCTCCGGTCCGACGATGGCCAGAAGTCGGCCGGCGTGGCCTTCGCGTTCGTGCCTCTGGTCGATGTGCTCGGCATATTCGGGCCGGTTGGCGACGAACCATCGCAGCCGTTCGGCAAACTTGGGCAGTCGTTCCAGGGTGCGAACGCCGAGCGTCGTGGCGGCGCACAGCGGCAGCAGACCGACCATCGACCGCACCCGCAACGGCTGGCGCTCTCCGCCCGTGATCTGCAGTACGTCGTAGTAGAAGCCGTCTTCCTCGTTCCACAAGCCGCGGTCGTGGATGGCTTTGGCGATCAGCGCGAAGTGTTCGAAGAACTTGGTTGCCATGTCCTCATACGCCTCATCTCGCTCAGCCAATACGAGGGCGATCTCGAGCAGATTCAGGCAGTACATCCCCATCCAGGCGCTGCCATCGGACTGCTCCAGCCGACCATCGACGGGCAGTTGGGCGGAGCGGTCGATGGGTCCGATGTTGTCGAGACCGAGGAAGCCTCCCTCGAACACGTTGTTGCCCGCGGCGTCTTTCCGATTGACCCACCAGGTGAAGTTGAGCAGCAGCTTCTGGAAGATCTGGGCCAGGAAGGTGAGGTCGCGAGAGCCATCGATCTCGAAGACGCGCAGCGCGGCCCAGGCATGCACCGGCGGGTTCACGTCGCCGAACGCCCACTCGTAGGCGGGCAACTGGCCGTTGGGGTGCATGTACCACTCGCGGCAGAGCAGCAACAGTTGATCTTTGGCGAACCGGGCGTCGACGTGTGCGAGCGGCACGCAGTGGAACGCCAGATCCCAGGCCGCGTACCAGGGGTACTCCCACTTGTCGGGCATCGAGATGACGTCGGCGTTGTTGAGATGACGCCATTCGCGGTTGCGACCGTTACGTCGATTCTCGGGTGGCTGGGGCCCGCTCGGGTCACCGTCGAGCCAGCGGGCCACGTCGTAGTGGAAGAACTGCTTCGACCAGAGCATCCCGGCAAACGCCTGACGCATGACATCTCGTTCATCGGACGTGGCATCGGCCGGGGTTAACAAAGCGTAGAACTCATCTGCCTCCTGCTGGCGGTCGGCCAGCACTGATGCCGCGCCCGGCGCGTTGGAAGCACCATTGGAACTGAGGCGCAACTCCACCGTCGTCTGTTCGCCGGCGCCAAGCTTCAGCCGGTATCGCAGCGCCGCTTTGGTGCCGATGCCGTCGGGGTTCACCGTGTCGGCGCCGTGCATCACATGGTCGGCGATACCGTCCTTCGGGTAGCGGGAACCTTCGCTTCCCCACAGGCGACCGGCGTTCGATTCGTTGTCGCACACCAGCGCCTCGTGCACGCCTTCGCCGGTGAGGGTCATGCGACCGAGTTGGTGATGCTCAGCGATAATGGCGCCGTCCTTGGCCATCAGCTGCGGACGCCGATCATCCAGTCCCCACGACCAAGTGTTGCGGAACCACAGCGTGGGCAGTACCTCGAGGGTCGCCTCCCGATCGGACGCGTTGCGGATGGTTGCACGTACGACCATGTCGTCGGTACTGGCTTTGGCGTAGTCGACCACGATGTCCCAATAGCCACCGTCGAACACGCCGGTGTCAGTCAGCTCGTACTCGGGGTCGAGTCGGCCGCGACGGCCGTTCTCGGTGACGAGATCGGCGTAGGGGAACTCGTTCATCGGATACAGGTAGCGCCATCGCATCCAGGAATGGGTGGGAGTGGCGTCGAGGTACCACCAGTACTCCTTGGCGTCCTCGCCGTGGTTTCCTTCATTGCCGGTCAAACCGAAGATGCGTTCCTTAAGGATGGGGTCATGGCCGTTCCAGAACGTGAACGCGAAGCACAAGCGCTGTTGGTCGTCGCTTATGCCGGCCAGACCGTCCTCATTCCAGCGGTAGGCCCGAGAGCGGGCATGGTCGTGTGAGAAGGAATCCCACGCTTCGCCGTGCTCGCTGTAGTCCTCGCGTACCGTTCCCCATGCCCGTTCGGCCAAGTAGGGACCCCAACGGAGCCAGGCGGCACGATCACCCTGCAATCTGTTGCGTTCGGCGTCAGTCATGATCCGATAGTTCGCCAGGGGGCTGATCCGTTACACGGTTCTCGTAACAAATCCGACCGTGCGCGCACAGTTCTGCATGCTCCCTCTTCGATTCGGACCCCAAACATGCACCGATCTCGCCGCGTCGTCACCGCGCGAGTGGCTCGTCACCGACGGACGAGGTGGGTTCGCCATGGGCACCGTCTCGGGCCTGCGCACCCGCCGCTATCACGGTCTGCTGGTCGTGGCCACCCAACCTCCGATCGGGCGCCATCTGGCCCTCGCCTCCCTCGACGCCATTGTCGTCATCGGCGATCACCGACATCGGCTGGCCACGCACGAATGGGCGAGTGGTGTGCTTGACCCCCAAGGTTTCGTCGACCTGGCCTCGTTCGAGCTTCGCGAGGGCGTGCCTGTCTGGCGATGGTCACTCGGCGATGTCGTGATCGAACGCGAAGTTGCGATGGTGCACGGTCAACCCGCCGTGGGCATTGTGCATCGCGTCGTACGGTCACCAGGCCCGGTACGCATCGAACTTTCAGCGCTGTGTACGTGGCGCGATGTGCATGGCGAACGGTTCGCGTGGGGTGACCCGTCGGTGGAACGAACCGACGACGGTTTCGTGTTCGAGCTGGCCTACCGGGTCCGGGGTCCAGGCTTCGAGCCCACCGGCGAGTGGTACCGCGGCGTGTTCCATCGTGAGGAAGCGGCCCGTGGTCTCAATGCCATTGAGGACCTGTGGTTCGCCGGAAGGTTCGTCGCCGATATCGCTTCGGGCGCAGCCATGGGCGTAGAGGCATGGGTGGGCGAGGCCAACGTCGCACCGGCCGAAGCGATCGTGAACGATGCACGCGCCCGGACCCGATCGATCGTGGCTCGCTGCTCCCCCGCCGATGATGTCGACCGATCGCTCGCTCATGCTGCCGATCAGTTCATCGTCACGGGGCCCACTGTCGTGGCCGGCTATCCGTGGTTCGGCGACTGGTCCCGCGACACGATGACGTCGTATGAAGGCCTCTTCCTCGAGACGGGACGCGCCGATGAGGGTCGGAAGCTGTTGCTGCACGCCGCGGCCGCGATTTCCGAGGGCATGCTGGCCAACACGGCCGACGTTGGTGGCACCGAGTACAACACGGTTGATGCCGCAATGTGGTTCCTGCATGCGGCCACACGACATGTCGAGCGCACAGGTGACGCCGACCTCGGCTCGCAGCTCGCGCCGGCGTTGGCCGACATCGTGGACCACCACGTCGCTGGCACCCGGTTCGGCATCAAGGTCGACGATCAGGACGGGCTACTCGCCCAGGGGGCCGACGGCTGGGCGTTGACCTGGATGGACGCTCGGGTCGACGGTGTTCCGGTGACGGCTCGGCAGGGTAAGCCGGTCGAGGTCAATGCGCTGTGGTGCAACGGTCTCGTCGCCCTCGCTGCGCTGCAGGAGACCTTGCGACTGGACGCCTCAGAAACCCGATCTCGGGCCGACCGGGCGAAAGCATCGTTCGTTTCCCGCTTCTCGCAGGGAGCCGGCCTGTACGACGTCATCGACGGCCCCGATGGCGACGACGCAGCCGTACGCCCGAATCAGCTTCTTTCGACGTCGCTTCCTCACGGCCCGTTGGTTTCTCGACGCATCGTCGAGGCCTGCGGTTCGCTGCTGACCGTCGATCGGTCTGCGATCACTCACGCCCGCTGACCCGCGCTATGTGCCCCGTCATCGAGGCGACTCGGCCAGCCGCGATCGCGCCTACCACCAGGGAACGGTCTGGCCATGGCTGATCGGCCCCTACGTGGAAGCGGCGCTGCGCACGGGCGCGCCGGTCGATGGGCTGCTCGATGGCCTGGTCGATCACCTCGGCGACTTCGGTCTCGGGTCGATCTCGGAGACGGCCGATGGCGACGCACCCCACAACGGCACCGGCTGCCCCTTCCAGGCCTGGTCGGTCGCCGAAGTACTCCGCGCCCGCCGCCTCCTCGTTTCGGCCGGAGTTGCGGAAAAGTAGGTGCCACCGACGTTGAGCCCGGTGCAGACCTGGGAGGGCCACTCCACTGAAGTGCTGCAGGCAATGCTCGACAACATCACCCGTCTTCGAGAGCAAGGCCTCCACGTCATCGAGGACGAGCCGGAAGGCCGAGCCACGGGCTTAGCTGCCGACCTATCCGCTGCCGCGATTTTGCTGAGATCGGGGCGCTCTTCGTGCCGGACATTCGCATCGGACACGCGCCAACGTGGCGGGGCTGACGGCGATTCCTTCCGGCAGAATAGCTGGAACTTTCTATAGGAGTACGTTGCAATATTCTACGAACACGTGTATCCTGTTGCAATGGATCGGGGGCGGATCATCGGGACGTTTGAACGGGTCATGAACCCGATGCCGTCGCCCACTCTCGACGATTTGCGTCTCGCCGTCTCCGAGGTCACCCAGCTTGAGAACGTGCTCGCCGCCATCAAGACGCGGCTGATGGATGACCTCAACGCCAAGTCCGCCGTCGGGCAAGACGTGTATGCGAAGGCGGCACGGATCTCCCTCGGGCAGAGCGACCAAGTTGTGAAGCGGGCCCGGTTCTTGAAGAAGGTCACTCCGGTCGCCGACGCGTTCGAAGACGGCGATCTCTCCAGCGGTCACGTCGAAGCCTTCGCCGCGACGTACCGGCAGGCCAAACCTGCGGTGCAAACTGCGCTCGCCGATCAAGCTAACCAACTGGTCGAGTACGGTCGAACGGCGACCAGCGAAGAGTTCCGCAAGCGCGTCGTGGCCGTCGCCCGAGATGCCGAGGAAGCCGAAGATGCCGAGGAGCGGCTCGTCCGGCAGAAGCGCGCCACACGGTTGAAGCTCTGGCTCGACCCCGAATCAGGCATGGGGCGGCTGTCGGGTTGGTTCGATCCTGAGACCTACCGGCTCCTCCACGCTCGGGTTATGAGCGAGACCGAAGCGCGCTTCCATGACCTCGCCCCAGAGCACTGTCCCGACGACGCGATCGAACGCCAGCAGTTTCTACGAGCACAGGCTCTCGTTGCATTGGTAACGGGCGACGCCACCTCCGCGGCGGGCGGGCCAGCGCAGGTCATTGTCGTGCATCACCGCGGCAACGACATCGAGATCGATTGGGGCGTCGAAGGGCTCGACCTGCCCGATTCCGCGTTGGATCGGATACTCGCAACACACGCTCGGATCTACGACATCGTCGTGCGAAACGGCGACATCCTCTCCGCTCCCGGCGAGATGAATGTCGGACGGGACTCCCGGCTCGCCAACCGTGCTCAACGTCGTGCGCTCGCCGCGGTCCACCCAACGTGTTGCTACCCGGGCTGCGCAGTCCGGTACTGGCAGACGAAGCTCCATCACATTCGCTACTGGCGAAACGGTGGCCGTACCGATCTCGACAACCTCGTGCCTCTCTGCGCCCACCACCACGCCAAGGTCCATGCCGAAAACATCAACGTGCGACTCCTCGCGGGGCGACGCGTCGAGTTCATCTACGCCGATGACCACACCCACTACTCAACCGGCCCACCCCAGGCCCGCGCTGGCTAAGGGGCGCCCGCCGACCAGCACCTTGACAACTGAAAGACCGTTCCAGCCGTTCAGGCCGTTATCGGTGTGCGCGTCGCGAGGAATGAGACGGCGAGGGCGGGAAAGATCAGGGCCGACACCAGGCCGGCGGCCACAAGCGCAGCGGCGTTCGCACTGGTGATGGCGCCGATCTCTACGCCGATCATGGTGGCGGTTACGATGAAGGGGAGCGACGTTGCCTGAAGCAACGCCGCCGCCAGCCGCTCGCGACCGCTCACCGACTTTCGGTAGAACAGCGCAGGCACGCCGCGAACGACCAGGAGCGCGGCCAGGAAATCGGCACCCGAGCCAAGACCGAAGGGTGATCCCGCAGCGCAGCAAGATCGAACCGGATGCCGCTGGTGACGAAGAAGACCGGAATGAGAAATCCGTACCCGATGGCCTCCAACTTCAGATGGAACTGCGGATGGGTTCTCATCTCATCTCGATCGATGACGCTCACCACAGCCCCCGCCACGAACGCAGCCAGGATCGTTTCCAGGCCGGTGTGTTCGGCCAGCACCACGAGTCCGATCAGCAGCAGCATCGCGGCCCGAACCCGGATCTGCGCTGTGGTGTCCTGCAGTCGCACGAGCACTTGCGAGATGCGCATCGAACGACCGGCGCGGGCAATCGACCAGGCAACGACCGCAACCGTCGCAACGAACACGCCCAGCAGAACGAAGCGGGCCGACGAACTCGACGTGTCGCGGGAGAACAGCAGGGACAGCGCAATGATGGCTCCGAAATCCCCGAGCGACGCTCCCGCGACAACCAGCTGCCCGATGGGGCTGGTGATGGCATCGGCCTCTTTGAGCACCGGTATCACCAGGCCTAACGATGTCGCGGTGAGGGCGACGGCGACGAGCAGCGGGCTCTTCACCAGGCCCGCCGCCGACAGCGAAAACCCAGCGACCAGGGCCAGCGCTAGAGACACCGCGAACCCTCGACCAGCCACCCGCAGGAGCGGGCCGCGCAGGTGATCGACATCCAGTTCCAAACCGGCCAGAAACAACAGGAAGGCCACGCCGATGGTCGCCAGGAGCTTGACCGGTTCGTCGGCTCGGGCCCAGCTCAACACCTGCGGCCCGACCACGATGCCCAGCACGATTTCCACGACCACTCCGGGCACTTGCACCCGAGGAAACAGGCCGAGCACCAGCCGCGCAACGAACGCAACCGCCAAAACGACGGCCAGGCTCGTGAATGACGCGTTCGGCATCACGAGAGCCGTTCGGCCAGATGCTCGCCGACTCGCAACGCGTTGGCGATGATGGTGAGCGTCGGATTGACCGCACTGCTCGAAACGAAGAAGCTGGAGTCGGCCACGTACAGGTTGTCGAGTTCGTGCGCCTTGCAGTTCACGTCGAGCACCGAGGTGGCCGGATCGTGTCCGAAGCGCATCGTGCCGTTTTGGTGGGCGACGGCCGAGACGCCGAGTTTCCCACCGAGATAGTGCGGCATCTCTCGCACTTCTTTGCGGCACTGCATTGATTCGAGCAGTCCCTTGAAGGTGGCGATAAGACGTTGATGCGCTTCGAGGTTGGAGGGGGTGTAGTGGAGGGTTATGCCGCCGTCGGCGTGCGCCTCCACCCGATTTTGCGCCTGCGGGAGATCCTCCGTCGTGAGCCAAAAGTCGAGCGCGTGCTCGGCTCGTCCGGCGGGGTCGGGTTCGTCGGGCGCGTCGAGCGAGATGGTAAAGGCATCACTTCGTCCGAGCATCTGCATGGCACCGAGCGGGTACTCCCAACTGCCGTCTCCGTAGTAGAAGTCGTTGATGCCGAGCGTCTTTTCAAACCTCGTTGGGTTGGGCTCCTTCGAGAAGGCAATGAGGGAACTGTTGTTGTGAAGCATCAGATTGCGGCCAACAAGATCCGATCCGTTGGCCAGACCGTTGGGATGCTTCTCCGACGCGGACCGCAACAAGAGCGCGGCGGAGTTGATAGCACCGGCCGCCGACACAACAACGTCGGCCGTGTAACGCTCGTGTACTCCGTTGCGCTCCACAGCCACTGCCGTTATTCGGCGCCCGTCGGCGGACGTTTCCAGTCGAGAGACGTTCGCACCTGTCAGCAGAGTCACGTTCGGGTGGCGTAACGCCGGCTCCACACACACGACATGGGCATCTGCTTTGGCGTTGACCAGGCAGGGGAAACCGTCACATGTCGCGCAGCGAATGCACGCACTTCGCTCTGGGTGGTCCTCATCGATCATGATGCCCATCGGCAACCAGAACGGCCGTAGGCCGGCTCGCTCCAAGTCGCCTCGAAGCTGGGCGATGCGAGGCTCGTCGCTGACCGGTGGGTGCGGATAGGGGCCGCTCGCGGGCGGGTCAAAGGGATCGACCTTGCGCTCTCCGTGCACCGAGTACAGCTGCTCCGCGCGGGTGTAATACGGCTCGAGGTCGGCGTAGGTGATGGGCCATTGCGGCGAGACCCCGTCGACGTGGGTGACCTCGCCGAAGTCGCGTTCGCGCATGCGGAAAAGCACTGCCCCGTAGAACTTGGTGTTGCCCCCGACGTAGTAATGCTGCTTCGGCGTGAACGATTTGCCGGTTGCGCCGTCGGTCCACTTTCCGCTGTTGCGATAGCGCAGATCGCCCCACACTGCCCGAGAGCTCCAGTTCTCCAATTCGCGCGGCAGATAGCCGCCGCGCTCAAGGATGAGGATCTTCTTTCCGGTTGGTGCTAGCGAATGAGCAAGCGTTCCACCGCCTGCGCCAGAGCCGATGACGATGACGTCGTAATGATCCATGGTGGGTCCTTTCACACAATCGCCAGCGGGGCCACCCATGCACCCGTGGCCCCGCGCAGTTTTGGATGGGAGACGACAAGCAGGAATTCGCTCACCCCGGCAGCCGCAAGATCGCACAGGCGAAGGTTCTCCATCACCACAATGCCGTGGCGAACATTGAGCGTCTGAGGAACCACGAACGGTTCGTCCACGTCTTCGGCGGGCACGGGCCCATAGCTCCAGGTGTCGCAACCGGTAAGTGCCACCCGACGCGCGGCCAACCAGTCGGCGAGCGCCGCCCCTGGTCCGGGCTGACCGGTTGGATAGAGGGTCGGGTCTTCGTCCCACAGCCGCCCCCAACCCGTGTGGAAGAGCACTGCGTCGCCGGGCTCGACGCTAAGCCCGGCGACGGCCAATGCGCGCCCCACTTCGTCGGTTCCGATCACATCTCCGGCGTCGAGATGCGCCACGCCGCGCCGCGCAGCGATGTCGATGAGCAGTCCACGGGTGACGATCTGCGGAAGGGTTTCGATGCCGAGTCTGGTCGTTCCGGTCTCACTCAGAATGGCGCCTATGCGATGCCCGTTGTAGGTGCGATCACCAACGTGCAAGTGGTTCAACCCGTCGATGTGGGTTCCCATTTGGGTCGTGGCTTCGAATCGTTCGGCCACCCAGTGCACGTGATTGTTGCCGAGACCGCCCGCGGGTGCCGCTTCGGGTACCCATTGGCGAAAGGTACGGCCGGGGAAGGCCGGCACGTCGGCATGAAGGACGTGGGCGAGGTCGAACATCTGGCCGGTCTTTGGCAGCTGCAACGCCCGCAGCCGCTTGTCCGCCGTGATTTCGTTGAGCGCCCCGGCAGCGTCGTCTTCACCCCAACGAGACGGGAACCACGTTTCCGGCGATGCGTTGGCCACAGCGATCATTCCGACGACCACGTGGACTCGAATGACGGGTACAACGTGAGACCACCGTCAACGAACAGGGTCTGACCGGTGATGTAGAGGGCTTCGTCAGAGAACAGGAACGCCGCCGCGGCAGCCATCTCCTCGGACGTACCCGCCCGCCGCATTGGGATGTGGGCCTCCACCTGCGCTCGCTTAACGGGGTCGTCGATCCACGCCCGATTGATCGGCGTGACGGTGGCACCCGGGGCGACGGCATTCACTCGAATGCCTCGACTGGCGTACTCGAGCGCCAGCGTGCGCGTCAGGTTCTGCATGCCGCCTTTACTCACCGAGTAGCTCAGGAACTTCGGCTTGGGTATCTCCTGATGCACACTCGACACGTTGACGATCGCGCCGGTTGCGCCACGGTCAACGAGGTGCCGGAGGTGCTGCTGAGCACAGAGGAACGACCCTCTCAGGTTCACGGCCAGCACTCGATCGAAGTCTTCTACCGCAAGGGCATCGGAGTCGGCCGAGATCTGGATGCCGGCGTTGTTGACCAGGAAGTCGATCGACCCGAACGCGGCCGTCGTCTCCTTGAACATGCGCTCGACATCGGCGGCGTTGGACACGTCCGCCTCAACCAGCAGCGGAGCCATCCCCCGGTCCC
This sequence comes from uncultured Acidimicrobiales bacterium, assembly GCA_963791625.1. GTDB lineage: Bacteria > Actinomycetota > Acidimicrobiia > Acidimicrobiales > Ilumatobacteraceae > JANMCE01. The sequence goes on along the minus strand of CAWBTA010000006.1, from coordinate 701,137 downwards.
GAATGTTGCACAGGCAATCATCCACACCGCGTTCGATCGTTTCCTTGGTCGCCAGCGCACCCTCGGGGCGGCCGACATAGTTGATGGCTACGTTGACGCCTTCTTCGGCCAGCCGAATGGCGATGGACTGCCCGATGCCCGAGCTACCGCCCGTAACGAGCGCTGTCTTCCCGGTGAGACCCAACATGGCTTCCTCCTCGAATAGCTTTGGTTCGTAGTTCGCTGGGGAGCCCGTTTGTTACAAACGGTTCGGCTGGATTTCGAGCGCGAGCGTCAGCCGTTCGATGACGTGGGTCCAGTCATATCGGCGGGCAGAGGTGCGAGCGTTGGCGCGCATGGCGCGGTCGCGGTCCGGCTTGGCGCGAAGCCAGTCGAGGCATCGGACGATCTCCCTGGCGTCGTCGGTGTCGAGCGCGAAACCGTTCTCGAACGGAATGACGTAGTCCTCACCGGTCGCACCGGTGATCACAACGGCGCCGGCCGCCATTGCCTCCAACCCAACGAGACCGAAAGGCTCGAAACCGCTGTTGGCCAGGACGGCATCAACCCCTGCATAAAGGATCTGCAACTGGCGGCCATCAACCGGAAAGGCGAGTTCGATGACACCTGCATCGTCGGGAACGAGACGGGTCACAGCCTCGGCCAGATCGCAGTCGTCTGGTCCGGCAACATGGCAGACGGCCCACGTGAGCCCGAGCTGATCGGCGTGGGCTCGAAGCTCTCGGTAGTGCGCACTAGCCGCCGCTGTTCCATTCCACCCACGCGCCAACAACACCGCTCGCTCCCCTCGATCCCGCAGAGCCGCGATGGTTTCAAGCGCCATTGCCCAACGTTTGTCCGGGTCCCAGCGGCCGACTTTGGCAAAAACCGGGCCTGCGCTGAACGCGTTGCTCAGCGCCGCCCGACCTTCGCGAGGCACAGGCGAAAACGTTGACGTCGGAACACCATTCGGCACCACGGTCGGGTTCACGCCGCATTGCCACATCAGGTGTTTCATGGCGCGTGAAATCGTGAAGATCTTGGCCGCGCCGGCCAGCCGATGGAAGTCGATGCGGTCGAAACCGAAGCGGTTGTTCGCCGTCCACACCAAGGTTGCTGCGTCCCGCAAGCCAGTCCGCACCAGCTCGTCATGCACCGCAATCAGCGGCCACGCCATGTGCCAGTCCTCGGCCAGCACGATGGTGCGCCGACTGGCGTGCCGGTCCGCTGCGACAACCTCGGCCAGTACGGTAGGCAGCCAGATGCAGAGATCCTCGATCTTTCGTTCCTCCTGGTCGTAGACACCCGCAGGAGCGTGCGCCGAAATGGCCTGACACCAGCGGTGCAACGTCACCCCGTCACGCTCCTCGATGCCCGGAAGGGCCGGATCACCAACGAAGTACAGGTCGACGAGCGCGCCCGTGGCAGCCATCGCCCCGGCCAAGGTGGTGACCCGAATCGCCAGGCCTCCTGCTCGGGAGTACGGGTCTGGGCCTTCGAACGACAGGTGCACGAAACGCACCGAGCCGAATGACCTGGTGGACGTCGGAAGCGGCCCTTGGGGCCGACGCGACCGACGATGCCCGAGCTTCCTGGGCGGGTGATGGGGGGCGAGAACACGAGCCATGCCTCGTAGTGTCGGACCGCCCTCGGGCGTTACGGACTGGATCAACTAGTCGAGGCGGACGCGCTCCAGGTAGTCGGGCACGACTGCGGTCCACTCCAGGCCGGTTTCGATGGCATCACGAAGGGATTCGCACGCTTCGGACTCGCCGTGAACCACGAAGGTGGTGAGGGGTTCCTGAGTGGCGGTGCCGAGCCACTGGACGATCTCGTCGCGGTCGGCGTGTACCGACAGGGCAGGAAGGTTCACGATCTCCGCCTTGACGGGCACGTAGCGGCCGAGCAGCTTGATTTGCCGTTCGCCATCGACGAGTCGACGGCCTCTCGTACCGGCCGCCTGAAAGCCGGCGAGCAGGATGGTGTTGCGATTGTCGGGTAGACGATTGGCAAGGTGGTGCAGAACCCGCCCACCCGTCGCCATCCCCGACGCCGAAATGATGATCGACGGGAAGCGATTGCCGTGGAGTTTCTTCGACTCCTCGACATCACGCACCTCGGTCAGCGTGCCGGTGTCGAACGGGTCGGGGTGACCGTCGAGTACCTCAGGTCGCAGCTCAGCTGATCGGTTGGCGATCGCCTCGCGATAGACCGCGAGCGCCGCCAAAGCCATGGGGCTGTCCACGTACACCGGCAAACTCGGCACGCGTTCGTCGGCCATCAGCTGTCGCAGGTGGAACAGCAGCACCTCCGTCCGGTCGACCGCGAACGACGGAATGATCACGGTGCCACCGCGGGCCGCAGTGCGACGCACGGCGTCGGCCAACGCCTCAACCGGGTCGGCGTCGCCGTGGCTGCGATTGCCGTATGTTGATTCAACAACGATCGTGTCCGCCGCGCCGATAGGTGCGGGCGGGAGCAGCAACGGGTGTTGTGAACGACCGAGATCACCGCTGAAGACGATGTTCTCTCCGTTGTCGAGTTCGAGATGCGCCGATGCCGCACCCAGAATGTGACCGGCCCGCTGGAAGGTCAGATGCACGCCGCTCGCTATTTCGGTGCGAGTGTTGAAATCGACTGACGACAACTGCGCGAGGCAGGCTCGGGCGTCCTTTTCGGTGTAGAGCGGACGGGGCGGATGATGGCGGGAAAATCCATGCTGCGACGCGTATTCGGCCTCTTCCTCCTGCAGGTGTCCGCTGTCGGGAAGCACGATGTTGACCAGCTCCCACGTTCCCTGGGTCACGAACACGCTGCCGCGAAACCCAGCCACGACGAGCGCCGGCAGGTAACCGCAATGGTCGACATGGGCGTGGGTGAGGACGACCGCATCGAGCTCGTCCGGAGGCACCGGAAAGTCGGCCCAGTTCCGCTCGCGCAACTCGCGCTCACCTTGGTACAGACCGCAATCGATGAGAACGTTGGACACGCCGGTCGAGACCAGAAAGCGACTTCCGGTTACCGTCCGCGCTGCCCCAAGGAACTGCAGGATCGGGCTGCCAGGTCGGGTGACGGTCGACTGTCGCATGGCTGCGATCACTCCTTTTCAGTTGAGGGAACGTACGTTTCATTCGCGAAGTTTGTGACCAAGGTCCCTAGTGGGTCGGCCACGCTGCGTGTTGAATAATCGCCGACAAGAACTCTGCCACCTATAGCAAGCCGGCCGCCCTCCCCACCGGGCGGCTGAGCGGGAGTGACAGGGCATAGGTTCGGGTCGAGACCCCCCACTCGGCCCGAACCTCCTTGTCACTTTGAACGGGCGTCGTTAAAATCTCAGCAGCGCGGTGGTGCACGCCAGGTCCTGGTCGGGCGCGATCCATACAATCCCGCGATGCTGCAGTGTGGCGACCGAGGCCTCGGCCGCTGCAGCCGATTCGTCGTCGTCGGTGGCGGTCACCAAACGCTCGGGAACGAAGAGGGTATCGACGCGACCCTTTTTGGCATCGGTATGGATCACCTTCGGACCGGTCTGAACACGCGGTGTTCCTCCGAGATCCCGCAAGCGGTCGAGCGCGCTCTGCACCCGTTGGTCGGCGTACTGCCACATCCGGTGCTGACCGGCAGCGTGCAGCTCGGCGTCGGACATGCGCTCAGTGCTACCGCACGGGTGGAGCAGCAGATTCCTCTGCGTGGATGCCGCCTTGAAGGCCGACACTTCGTACTCCACCCCCACGACCACGACGGGAAGATCGCGCGAATCAAGCTTCTGAAACAGACTGCGGTCGATCTCGCGCATGAACGCGGCCAGGAGAGCATCATCCAGGTGCTCGTTGCTGCCCGAACCGCCCACGATGGCGCCGGCTCCCTTACGTCCGCCGTGATGAGCGAGTCCGCGTTGGTGGCTGACGGCGAGATCGCCCTCTGTCGGCATGTGCACTTCAAGAACGTCATAGGTGAACGCCCCACCCCGCAATGCACGGGTGTGTTTGCGATTGAGGCCGAGCACGGCATGGTCGATGTCGCGTTGGTCGCCCGCAACCATGGCCAGCACATTCGGCTGGCGCATGACGCTCACGAACGGTCCGTCGAAGTGTCGCGGGACCGCACAGCGCTCCACGTCACCACCTCGACAAAACAGCCCGATGCTCGGCATCGCACCTACTTCGACGCCGTGGTCAGCCAGATCACGTAACGGTGCCACGACCGCGGCGGCGTCACGTTCATTCAGGCGGAACTGGCGAATAAGCGATCGCTCGGCATCGCGGGCTGCGCTGTGTAACGACGTTGCCACCGTGTTGGCGGCCTCCCCCCTTTCGACCGGTAGGTACACGCTCACACACGGTTCTTCGCTCCAGGTTGACAGACGCCCGAGCGACGCTTGGATCGTCACAAAGCCACCTCCCTTTCCGCCCGTCGGAACCGACCGACTGGCCCGATCAGACCGTAGCCACCCCGCACCCGGCTGAACAGGGACCAAAGCCAATTTTCGGCGGGTATCTCGAACGCACTCCTGCCGACCAACAGTCGGCAATCACCCGCACGATTCGACCGCTAGCCCGGTAAGGTACCTACCGAAGTGATCGAGGGAACCATGCAAACTCTTACCTACTCCGTCCCCGGCATGACCTGTGGTCATTGCGTCAAGGCGGTCACCTCCGAACTCACATCCGTTGCCGGTGTAACCGATGTGTCCGTTGATCTCACCACCAAACTCGTCATCGTCTCCGGTACCAAGCTGGAGGATGACGCACTGCGCGCGGCCATCGAGGAAGCGGGCTTCGAGCCGGCATCATGACCGATACCTCGACCGCGCACGTCGATCTGTCCGTGTCGGGCATGACCTGCGCGTCGTGTGCCAACCGCATCGAAAAAAGCTCAACAAGCTCGATGGCGTGCACGCCACGGTCAACTACGCCACCGAGCAGGCCAGCGTTTCCTACGATCCGCAGGTGGTTGCGCCAACGGACCTGATCGCCACTGTCCAGTCCATCGGCTACGACGCTGCGCTTCCTGTTCCTGCCGCCGCTGCCGTTGCAGGTGAACCCGAAGACCCTGCGGCCTCGTTGCGGCAGCGGCTTGTGATCTCAGCTGCGCTCGCGCTTCCGGTTGTCGCCATGTCGATGATCTCAGCCCTTCAGTTCAAGAACTGGCAGTGGCTGGCCCTCACCCTGGCCTCCCCGGTCGCCGTGTGGGGCGCGTGGCCGTTCCATCGTGCAGCCGCCATGAATCTGCGCCACGGCGCAACCACGATGGACACGCTGATTTCGGTCGGGACCATCGCCGCATACGGCTGGTCGTTGTATGCGCTGTTCTTCGGCGACGCCGGTGAGGCAGGTATGCAGATGGCCATGAGCGTGAGCGCATCGGGCCAGGAACACATCTACCTTGAGGTCGCGTCAACCGTGCCTGTGTTCATCCTGGCTGGCCGCTACTTCGAGGCTCGATCCAAGCGACAGGCCGGGGCCGCGTTGCGAGCGTTGTTGAAACTCGGGGCCAAGGACGTCACCATCCTCGCATCCGATGGAACCGAACAGCGCATCCCAATCGAGCAGCTGGTCGTCGGCCACCGCTTCGTGGTGCGGCCGGGCGAGAAGATCGCCACCGACGGCGTGGTCGAATCGGGTACGTCGGCCATCGACGCATCGCTCCTGACGGGTGAAAGCGTGCCGGTGGAGGTCGGCCCGGGCGCAGCCGTCGCAGGCGCCACGGTGAACGCTGGCGGCCGCATCGTGGTGCGAGCCACACGCGTGGGTAACGACACCGCTCTGGCTCAGATCGCCCGACTCGTCACCGAGGCGCAGTCGGGCAAAGCACCCGTCCAGCGGCTGGCCGATCGAGTGTCGGGAGTGTTCGTTCCTGTCGTTATCGGCCTCGCTCTGGCCACGCTCGCGTTCTGGTTGTGGGATGGGTCGGGCGCCACCAAGGCGTTCAGTGCCGCCGTGGCCGTGTTGATCATCGCCTGCCCCTGCGCGCTCGGCTTGGCGACGCCAACAGCGTTGCTGGTCGGCACCGGACGGGGCGCGCAGCTCGGCCTGCTGATACGTGGGCCCGAAGTGTTGGAGTCAACCCGGCGGGTCGACACCATCGTGCTCGACAAGACCGGCACCGTCACCACCGGCGCAATGAGCCTGCTCCGCGTCTCCACGGCCGGCTGCACCGAGGACGTTGCTCTGCGACTCGTCGGCGCGCTCGAATCGGCCTCCGAACATCCAATCGCCCGAGCCATCGCCCGCTCCGCCGAAGATCGTGTCGGCCAACTACCAGCAGTCGAGAGTTTTGAGAACCGAGCCGGACTCGGGGTACAGGGCGTCGTGGACGGTCATGCCGTGGTGGCCGGTCGAGCCGCGCTGCTGACCGACTGGTCGCTGACGATTCCCTCCGCTTTGGATGAAGCACGCAATGCCGCGGAAGGACTCGGACAGACAGCAATAATTGCCGGCTGGGACGGAGAGGTTCGCGCCGTGTTCGTGGTCGCCGACACCGTCAAGCCGAACAGCGCCGCGGCCATCGCCGACCTGCGCTCGCAGGGTCTTCGCCCAGTGCTGCTCACTGGTGATAACCGCGCCGCAGCGCTGGCCGTCGCCGCCGCGGTCGGCATCGAGCCGCACGACGTTTTCGCCGAGGTCCTACCGGCCGACAAGGTCGAGGTGGTCAAGCGTTTGCAGGGCGACGGGCGTGTCGTCGCGATGGCAGGCGACGGGGTCAATGATGCAGCCGCGCTGGCGCAGGCCGACCTCGGTCTGGCCATGGGCACCGGTACCGATGTGGCTATCGAGGCGAGTGACCTCACGCTGGTCAGCGGTGACCTGCGGGCGGCCGGGGACGCCATCCGTCTGTCACGCCGCACACTGGCCATCATCAAGGGCAACCTGTTCTGGGCGTTCGCCTACAACGTCGCCGCCATTCCTCTCGCCGCCAGCGGCCGCCTCAACCCACTCATCGCCGGAGCAACCATGGCCTTCTCCAGTGTGTTCGTCGTTTCCAACAGCCTGCGGCTCCGCCGGTTTCAGCCACACCGGTAATACTGCTGTAGGCCAGTCGGCTCTTTGTTGTCGTTGGCTGTTGTCCAGCAACAACCAACGACAACAAAGCGGACTATCGTGACGATTCTTCCCCCTTCATGCAGGCGTGTGTCGGAGGAAGAGATGGACAAGAAAGACCTTTTGGCGGTCTGGTTGGCTGGGCACCATGGCGTCGTCACCCGGCGGTGGCTCACGCAGCACCAATTTACCGAGGGGCAAATACGGGGACTCCGAGCGTCCGGGCGGTTGGTCGAATTCCATCGGGGCGTCTACGTAGCGACATCAGCGCCCCGAACCCAGCTGCAGCGGATGGTTGCGCTGATCGAGTACAGCCACGGCGCCATCTCTCACGCCTCAGCCGGACGGCTTTGGGGCTTTCGAAAGTTGAGTCGCTACCACGACATCCACGTCAGCGTCATCAAAGGCGCACGGCGCCGAACCGAAGGGAGCGGACTAGACCACGTTGTGCTTCACTCGACGTCCGACCTGCCATCAGCCGACCTTGTCCGGCGATCCGATGGGATCGTTTACACATCGGCGGCAAGAACCGTGTTTGATCTGTCATCGATGATTCCGGATGACCATCTCGAGTCGATCATCGAGCAAGGCCTGGCGAAGGGACTGTTCACTCGCACGAAGCTGCTCGCAACCCAGGCGCGGCTCACCCGACCTGGGCGAGATGGCGCGGCCCGATTCAACGCAGTACTCGCTCAACGCCCGGTTACCCAGCGGCCGGTCGACTCTGACCACGAGCTGCGGCTGGTGAAAGCGCTTGAGGAAGGTGGCCTCCCGCCCCTTCGGCGCCAGATGCCGCTTGAGCTGGTCGGTGGTCAACTGGTGCATCCGGATCTGGCCGAACCGAGCCGTAGGTTTATCATTGAGGTCGACCACCCGGCCTGGCACAGCGGCTACGAGCAAAGCCGCTACGACAGATGGCGAGATCGCCAGTATCGCCTGCTCGGCTGGCATTCGCAGCGGGTCAGCGACATCGACATCGACCAACGTCTGGCGACCACTGTGACCGACCTGATTGCGATCTACCAGACGCTCCCATTCGTGAGCGCCTGAGCCTTTGTTGTCGTTGGCTGTTGTCCAGCAACAACCAACGACAACAAAGCAGATCAGTTAGTGCTGGTGACCACGGATGACGGGGGTGAAGTCATCGATGGCACACCACGGACCTTCGTCCATGCACGATTCGCATTCGAGTTCGAGTGTCGCATGGGCAATGGAGAACTGCGGACCAACGACTGATTTGATTGCGGTTGCAACCACTTGCGCCTCCTCCAGGGAGGGATGGCCGTCGAGCACCACATGAGCCGATAGCGCTCGGACGTCACTCGACAGGCTCCAGACATGCAGGTCGTGGACATGCTCAACTCCGTCCACGCTGTTGATCACCGCGGTCAGTTCGGCGATGTCGAGCCCGGCGGGAGTTGACTCCAACAACACCTCGTTCGTTGATCGCAACAGCTTCCAGGCGTGATACGCAATGATCGCTCCGATGACGATGGACACCATAGGGTCGAGCCAGTAGTTGCCCTTCGTCAGCAGCATGATGAGACCGGCGACGGCAACGCCAACAGACGCAGCAGCGTCACCCGCCATATGGAGAAACGCCGATCGCATGTTCAGATCGTGGCCGTGAGCACCGTTGGGTTCCCGCAGCGCAACGGCCGCAGCAAGGTTTCCGGCAGTGGCGATAAGCGCGACCACAATGACAATGCCCCCGTTCACCGAGGCGGGATGGAGAAGTCGGCGGAGGCCTTCGTAGGTGATGAGTACGGTCGCACCCAGGATCAGAAACGCGTTGGCCTGGGCCGCCAGGATGGTGGCCCGATGATGGCCGAACGATCGCTGCCCGGTTGGGCGCCGACGTGCCCAGCGTACCGCCACGAGTGACAACACCACGGCGAGCACGTCGGTCAGATTGTGGCCGGCGTCGGCCAACAGGCCGAGCGAATGCGCCACAATGCCGAAGACGATCTGAACGACAACAATCACCACGTTGAGGCCGAGCGCCATGCGAAGTCGGGACTCCCGCCGCTGGCTCGTCTTTCGCCGAGTCTCGCCTACGCCATGATTATGATCGTGGGGCGTCTCAATCGTCACCCGATCAGCCTATCGACCCCTCCTTGGGCCAGCGCGCTGACGCTGTATGAGCCCCATTAGGGTTGCGTTGTGCTGACCCGGTTCGATGACTATCCGATTCATCAAGTGCCGTTGCCGGTGGCCCATCCGGCGACGTCCGATCGCAACTTCTACGACCGGTATTTCTTCAACGGCTACCTGCCCGAGGGCGAGGTGTTCTTCGGCGCCGCAATGGGCCTCTACCCGAACCGACGGGTGATCGACGCCGCGTTCAGCGTGGTGCACAACGGCCGACAAAAGAACCTCTACGTGTCGGGCCGAGCTCCGTTTGAACGCAGTAACACGACGGTCGGTCCCGTCACGGTAGAGGTCGTGAAACCGATGGAGCAGCTGCGCGTGATTGTTGAAAGCAACGGACACGGCCTTGAGGCTGATCTGCTGTTCAACGCCCGTACCGTCGCCGTCGAGGAAGCGCGCCAGACCATGGCTATCGACAACGTGGCGTTCGTCGATATGACCCGCATGACGCAGGCCGGTTCCTGGTCGGGTTGGCTGTCGGTCGATGACACCCGTATCGAGATCGACCCGTCGATCGCCTGGGGAACGCGCGACCGATCATGGGGTATCCGACCAATCGGCGAACCGTCCGGTGGCGCGCCTGCGGCCACGCCGCCTCAGCTGTTCTGGCTGTGGGGTCCGGCCAACTTCGCCGATGAGGCTGTCTTCGTCGCGTGCTTCGACAACGCAGAGGGAACAAAGGACTACCAACACTCGGTCACCACTCCGATCCGTTCGCTCGCGGAGGATCCTGTGCTTGACCCCGGCGGCATCGGCACGCTGTATCGCGATGTTGACATCAACATCGAGTGGGAACCGGGAACTCGACGAGCCCGCCGCGCCCAACTCACACTGAGCCCGCACGGCAACGGCCTATCTCGAACAGTGACCTACGACGTGATGTTTCCCTTCCAAATGGCCGGGCTCGGCTATGGCCACCCCACGCGCCGCCACGGCGCCTGGCACGGCGAACTGTCACTCCATTCCGACGAGTGGCTGCTGTCCGACATCGACCCGACCGCGGCTCACAACATTCACGTCCAGAACTTCTGCCGGGTCACGCTCGACGGCAACGTTGGTTGGGGTGTGCTCGAACAACTCGCTATCGGCCCTCACGTTTCCGGCCTCACCGGCACCCTGACCCCTTACGCTGTTTCGTCGACCAGCAGGGCGAGGGCGTCGAGGTCTTCGGCATGTTGAAGGTGGCGGGTACCCATTGCGGTAAACATCGCGTCGCCACGCTCGGTTCGTTCGACGAGCATCGGTGCGATCACGCTCATGACGACACCGGCAAACGCGCCGAGGCGGTATGCGTGCCAGCACTCATCGAACGACAGTCGCACGCCACCCTCGAGCAGCTCCTCGTGATAGCGATGCAGCAGGTCGTTCTCGTGGAGCCGTCGCTGATCAGGAAGAAGGCTCGCTCCAAGGAAGTATGCCGCGTCGGCGACGCCTTCGCCGTGGCCGGGCGTCTGCCAGTCGACCGCGATCACCTCGTCGCCATCACCTTCTCTGGCGAAAAGCAGGTTGTCGAGCCGGTAGTCACCGTGCGTCACGGTCGGCGGGAGTGTGCTGCGTGTGAGCCAGGCCGGAAGCACCTCGCCGAGCTGCGCCCCAATGCTGTGTTGTGTGTGCGAAAGCGAATCGCCGTAGCGCTCGAGAAACTCGGGCCAGAAGTGGCGATAGAGGCTTGTGATCAGCTCGACCGAGGGAGGATCCCGTCGGGACAGCCAGTCGATCTCGAATAGCTGCGGGTCGCCCCAGCGGGGCGCATGGAGATGGGCCAGCTCTATCAGCGCGGCCTGCGCCTGCGCGTGCGTGCAGCCCTTGATTTGATCACCGGGCTCGGCGGGCGCGGCGTCTTCCAGCACCAGCACGAAGTCCCCGGACGCCTCATCCCACGAGCCGTGGTGGCAGCGCGGCGCACGGATACCGACAGTTGGGGCGATCTCGTCGTAGAACTTCACCTCACGTTCATAGTTGCGCAGGGACACACCCGTGGCCCGGCTGGTGGGGTCGGCCGAAGGCAACTTGACCACGACTGACGTCGGATGGAGACCGTCGCCTACCAGCCCGCACCGGAGGTTGAGTCCCACCATGCCGACGCCGATCGGTGTGCACTTGACCGCCGAAATCTCGGCGCCAAGCACAGAGCTGAACCATGCCGGCGTGAGGTCGTCAGGTTGCATGCGCCATGATGGCACGCATGCCGATGACGCCTGAACCAACGCTCGAATCAGTGCGCCAGCGTCGGCTGCGGGACGTCATGCGGCGGATGGGGACTGCGGCGATTCTTACATCGGATCCAATCACCATCAGCTACGCCACCGGTGCGCAGAACATGACCGTGTTCGGCATGATGGGCCCGTCACGATTCCTGCTGCTCTTCGCCGACGGGCCGAGCCTGTTGTTCGAGTTCAATGGCTGCGATCATCTCGCGGTCGGCCTGGGGACGATCGATGAGATCCGGTCGGCGCCGGGGCTCACCGCTTTGGCCGGCCACACCTACGAGCATCAGATCGCTCACTTTGCCGATGAGATCGCCTCGCTCTGCCGCGAGCATCTGAGCGAGGGCGAGCGACTGGCCGTTCATCGTCTCGACTACTTGGTCACCGATTCGCTAAGAGCACGTCGCGTTGATCTGAGTGACGCTGGGCCCGTCTTGACCGAGGCTCGTCGGGTGAAGCTCGATGCCGAGATCGCGACGATGCGAGAGGCCGCTCGTCGCGTGGAAGCCGCGGCGGCACTCATGGCGGCCACTATCGCTCCCGGGCGTTCCGAAAATGAGATCTGGGCTGATTTCCACCAGAGGGTCATATCCGATGGTGGGCAATACGTGGTCACACGCCTGCTGCAGAGCGGGCCGCGCACATTCCCTTACTTCCAGGAGTGCAGTGAACGTGTCGTACAAGCGGGCGACCTTGTTGCGTTCGATGCCGACGCGACCGGCTGGAGCGGGTACGCAGTCGATTTCTCGCGCACCTGGGTGTGTGGTGCCGATCAGGGAACGCCCCTGCAACGATCGCTGCACGCCAGAGCCCTCGAGCAGCTCCAGCACAATGCCGCGTTACTCGGCCCAGGCGTGTCGTTCGAAACCATCGCTCGCAGCGCCTGGCCCGTGCCCGATGAGCACAAGCCCTACGGCTACTACTGCGTGGGACACGGCCTGGGTATGTCGGGCGACTACCCCAACATCGCGCTCTTCGAGCCGACCGTCCCCTACCCGCTTGACGACGGCCTCGAGCCCAACATGGTCATCTGCGTAGAGAGCTACGTCGGCTCTGTTGCCGCCGGCCAGGGAGTGAAACTCGAAGACCAGTACCTCATCACCGAAACGGGCGCTGAACGCATGACGACACTGCCCTTCGACGCCGCGCTCGCTTAGAAGGTGATGACGTTGCGGAGGGCTTCGCCGCGCTTGACCGAGGCCATGGCTTCGTTGATGTCCTCCAGCGGGTAGCGGCCGGAGATGAGTTCGTCGAGCTTGAGACGGCCCTGCTGGTAGAGGTGGACCAGGTTGGGAATGTCGATGGCGATGCGGGACGATCCCATCTTCGAGCCGAGGATGCGCTGGTTATAGGCCGCGATAGTGGACGGATCGATCTCGGAGTTCTGACCGGTGGGGGGCATGCCTACCAGCACGACTGCACCTGACTTGGCCAGCAGCGCGTACGACTGGTCGAACGCCGCCTTCACGCCGACGGTGACGAACACGTAGTCCGCTCCCCTGCCGTCGGTGATGGCCATTACTTCGTCCACAACGTTGCCGCGGGCGCTTACCGTGTGGGTGGCGCCAAAGGTGCGGGCGGCTTCCAGTTTGTTGTCGGCCAGGTCGATGGCGGTGATGGTGCGGGCGCCACTCAGTCGAGCACCCTGCACGCTGTTCAACCCGACACCACCGCAGCCAAAGACGACGACGTGGCTTCCTGCTTCGACCTGCGCAGTGTTCACCACTGCGCCGTACCCGGTAATAACCCCGCACGCGAGCAGGGAAGCAACATCGGACGGCAACGAAGCAGACACCACCACCAGCTGCGAATGATGAACGACGGTGTACTCAGCGAAGGCACCGGTCCTCATGCCATGGACCAGATCGTGGCCGTCTGCAGTGTGCAACGGCGTGTGCACGTCGAGAGGGAACGTGGTGTCGCACGTGACCGGGCGGCCCAGCGAGCAACCATGGCAGTGGCCGCACGAACGTATCAGCGTGACCACAACCGAGTCGCCAACCTTCACGTTGTGCACGCCATCGCCGACTGTCTCCACGATCCCCGCGCCCTCGTGCCCGTAGACGGCGGGCAGCGTGCCACCCCAGCCGCCGTCGGCGTAGGTGATGTCGCTATGGCAAATAGCCACGGCCTTCATCTTCACCTTTACCTCGCCCGGACCGGGGTCGGCGATCGTGATCTCCTCGATCTGGAGTGGCGCACCAAACTCCCGACACACTGCTGCCTTCATCGTCTCGTCCCCTTCGTCTTCGGTCGACGGCGAGGCTAATCGAGCCGCAGATCGCGCCGCTGGTCCGCGCCCGCTACGTTGCACCCATGCGCTTCTCCAACATGATTACCGCTGTTGACCTGCACGCCTGCGGCGAACCGGGGCGGGTGATCACCGGCGGCATCCTCGACGTTCCTGGCGCAACGATGTACGAAAAGATGCGGTACTTCGAGGCCCATCACGACGACATCCGACTGCGCATGTTGCGCGAGCCGCGGGGCTACCCGGCCGCCAACTGCAACATCATCTTCCCGCCCACCCATCCTGACGCCGACGCCGGCTTCATCATTCTGGAGCAGATGGAGTACGTGCCCATGTCCGGCACCAACACCATCTGCGTTGTCACCGCGCTTCTCGAGACCGGCATGGTGCCAATGGTCGAACCCGTCACCACGCTCACACTGGAGGCGCCGGCCGGACTCGTGAAGATCACCGCGACGTGCGACAAGGGCAAGGTCACCGGCGTCACCTTCGAGAATGTGCCGGCCTTCGCTACGCACCTCGACGCCGTCGTCGAGGTGCCGCACCTTGGCACCGTCACGGTCGATGTGGCATGGGGCGGCATGTTCTACGTGATCGCGGAAGCTTCACAACTGGGCTTAGGCATGCGGCCCGACGAGGCCGCCGACATCGTGCGCGTCAGCGAGATGATCAAGGCTGCAGCGCGCGAGCAACTGCCGGTCGTCCATCCCGAGAACCCGGGTATTGTCGACATCACCATTGCGCAGCTGTCCGCGCCGCCGAGTGATCCGGCCAACAGCCGCCAGAACGTGGTGACGGTGTCGACCGGCCCGTTCGACTGGGAGAAGCCGGCCACCTGGACCGGAGCCGTCGACCGCTCCCCTTGTGGCACGGGCACCTGCGCCAAGATGGCCGCGCTTTACGCGAAAGGCCAGCTCGGCCTCCATGAAGACTTCCGCCATGAGGGCATTCTCGGCACCGTGTTCACCGGCCGATTGCTGCGCGAAACGACCGTCGGCCCCTACCGGGCAGTGGTGCCCAGCATCACTGGCACGGCCTGGATCACCGGCTTGGCCAACTACGTCCTGGACCCCACCGACCCCTTTCCCACCGGCTACACCATGGGCGACATCTGGGGTTCATAGCGCCGCTGATTTCAGCGGATGAATCGCGGTCAGACGCCCTGCAACTCGCGGAGGCGTTGCCGGAAACCGGTGATAGTTGAGGTGATGATGTCGGCGACGGTTTCGATCGAATCGATGCGACCCGCGACCTGGCCGGTGAGGGCGATGGCGGCTTCCATGTCACCTCCGAAGTACAGCTCAAGAGCGCGTGCGAAGATGCCGAGGTCGACCTGTTCCACCTTCTCCAACTCGGTGGTGAGTCGCGTGCGTAGCGCCCGCAGGCCGGGGCGACTGTGGCGGTTGAGGAACACTGTGTCGGTCTCGGCTGCGTCGAGGATGGCCTGCTTCCAGTTGTGATGCACCGGTGACTCGACGGCCGAAACCATCCGCGTGCCCATCTGCACGCCTTCGGCCCCGAGCACGAACGCGGCGGCCATCGACACGCCGTCGATGATGCCGCCAGCCGCGATGATTGGCACGCCCACCTTCGATGCCACCAACGGCAACAGCACCATTGTCGCCACGTCACGCGGGTTCTTGAATCCGCCGCCTTCGCCACCCTCTACGACGAGGCCATCGACACCAGCGTCGACAGCCTTGAGCGCTCCAGCGAGAGTCGGCACCACGTGGAAGACGGTCAGTCCGGCAGCCTTCAATTGCGCCGTGTACTTGGTGGGGTCACCTGCCGATGTCGTGACGAAGCGGACGCCCTGATCGATCACGAACTGAACGATGCCCGGATCACGCACGAAGGCCTGGGCGATGTTCACGCCGAACGGCTGATCGGTCAGGTCAGCCATCTTGGCGATTTCGATCTTCACGTTGTCGAGCTCTCCCGACGACGTTTCAATAATGCCCAACCCACCCGCGTTCGACACCGCGCTGGCCAGCTGAGCTCGGGCGATCCAACCCATCGGCGCCTGAACAATCGGGTATCGCACGCCCAACATCTGCGTGACTCGATTGTTTAACGGGGCAAGATCGTCAGCCATGTCTCATCCTCGCAGGAACATACCCAAGGTGCCGCCACAAACCTCAGCGTACGAAGTGCAGATCGCGGAAGCGGGAACGGAAGGACGTGGTGCGAGGCGCAACGGCGACCGGGTCGCCCATCAGCGCGTCGTGGATAAGGGCAGCAAGTTCGGGCATATCGGCCGCGGTCATGCCCCAACGGACGACTTCGGGGGTGCCGAAGCGGATGCCACTCCACTCAGTCGCGTTGGGCAAGCCGATGGCACACGCAAGGATGTTGGCCTCGCGCAGCCGAAGTGAGGCCTGGTGGCCGTCGCCCCACTGGGCGCCGTCGACAGCGAACTGATGGGACTGCGTGAAGCCGACATCAGTGCGAAAGACTGGCAACCCGAATGCATCGAGGGCGACAGCCAACGCTTGAGCGGCGTCGACCATGGTCTGGCCGTAGGCGGCGCCGAACTCGACCCAGTCGAGCAACGCGAGCGCAAGTGAAGCCGACTTCCCGGCGTCGAAGTTGGCGGTGAGTCCGGGGTAGGCAATGGTGTCGAGACGCTCGGCCATATCAGCACGATTGGTCAACACCAAGCCGCCCGCGGGGCCGCCGAGGCTCTTGTAGGTACTCATGGTCATGAGGTCGGCGCCCTGTTCGAGCGGGCTCGGCCACTGGCCGCTGGCGAACATGCCGCACGCGTGGGCTGCATCGAACAGCAGCGCGGCTCCGACCGAGTCGGCAACCTCGCGCACCGCCGCGACCGGATGCGGTTGCAGATTCAAACTGGCGCCCATGGTGATCAGCTTCGGACGAACTTCGGCCGCCAGGGCCGCGAGGCCATCGACGTCGATCGTGTATTTCACCGGATCGATCGGGCACTCGTGGATCTCCAGTCCGTAGAGACCGGCCGCGCCATCACCCCGGTGGGTGACGTGGCCGGCCACGCTGGCGGGGGGCACGATGATGGCGTCGCCGGGCTGGCAGGTAGCCATAAACGCGTAGAGGTTGGCCAGCGCACCCGAGCCAACGCGAATTTCAGCGTACCCGGCGCCGAAGACGCGGCAGGCGAGGTCGGCGGCTAACACTTCGATCTGCTCGATGGCTTCCAGCCCCATCTCGTACTTGGCGCCGGCGTACCCGAGCGAGGGGCGAGAACCAAGACCCGCCGACAGGGCAGCTTCGGCTCGCGGGTTCATGATGTTGGTCGCGGGGTTCAAGTTGACGCACTGCTCGCTGTGAATGACCCGGTTCTCTTCGATCAGGCCCAGCAGCGTCTGCTCCAGCTGATGGGGAGACGCACCGGCGGATCTGTTGAGGATCTCGGATTCGCGGCGCTGGGCATCTACAGGAAGCCAGGCTCGGGACACGACGTCAGGAAGGCGGCTGCGCATCTGATGATTGTGGCATCTGGGACCGGTAGCGGTGCATGTGGTCGATCGGGCCATGTCCAGCGCCGAGCCGCCACGCCGCACTCGCGCGCAGTCCGGCGGTGACATACTCCTTCGCTGCTTTCAGCGCATCGGCCGTCGAAAGGCCAAGAGCCAAGTGGGCAACGGTGGCAGCCGAAAAGCTGCAACCGGTGCCGTGGTTGTTCGGCGTGGCGACGCGACGCGCCCGCAACAACCAACTCGACGTGCCGTCGAACACGGCGTCGACCGATTCCTCTCCGCTCAATCCTCCCCCCTTCACAACCACCACCGTCGGGCCGAGGCTGTGCAACGCTCGAGCGGCTTCCTGCAGCTCATCGATGGTCGAGACGCTACGGCCGAGCAACATCGATGCCTCACGTGCATTGGGCGTGATGACGGTCGCCCGTGGAAACAACATCGTCATGTATGCGTGTAGGGCATCCTCGGACACGATGCGATCACCGCGGCTTGACACCATCACCGGATCAACGACCAGCCGTCCGAGCCGATCCGTTTGCGCGACGACAGCGGCGATGTTGTCGGTGGTCGCGAGGAAACCCGTCTTGGTCGCCTCGACCGAAAAGTCGCTCAGTACGGCGTCGAGCTGTGACAAAAGGAACGACGCCGACGGCGAATGCACGGCGACAACGCCAACCGTGTTCTGTGCCGTCAACGCGGTGACCGCGCAGGTGCCGTGGACACCGAGCGCAGCGAATGTCTTGAGGTCGGCCTGCAGCCCCGCGCCGCCGCCCGAATCCGATCCGGCAATCGTCAGCACCGCAGGAGGAGTCATACGTCCACAGTCTGGCGCGGTTGCCACCCGGATCAGCGGTTCAGATGCGGTCGGCCTGGACTCGGAGGCGCACGCGGGTGCGGATCGGGTCGACGGCGAAACTCATCAGCAGAGTCATGATGAACACAACCGACAACACGCGTGGAACCATCGGGAGAAACACGAGATGGGGGGAGACCACCAGCGACACGGTGAGCGCCACCGGGAAGACCCAGGCCACATCGCCAAACACTCGCCGATACCAGAGCTGTTTGGGCTTGGCCAGACGGCTCAGCTCGAAGAACTCCTCCACGCCGTGCACGCGCTGCACACGAGTGTCGATGACGAGGGACTGCATGCGCTCGAGTGCATGAGCGCGCTCCGATGAGCGCTCCCATCGGCGCAGACTGACCGGGTCGGTGAAACGGAAGACGATCTGATACTCACCGCCAGCGGGCCCGGGGCGAAGCACGCCGACACCGAGGCACCCAGGAAACGACACGATGTCACGCTCGATCTCCGCCGCCATCTCTTCGAACTCGAGTTCGCGGCCCGGAACGATTTCCCGAGAGACGGTTACCGTGACAGGACCTGCGCCCATGCGAGGAAGCTCGCTGGTGTCGTACGATCCGGTTAACGCTGCCACACTCATGTTTTCGTCCTCAGTCTTTCAAAGTGAAGCTAACAACAAAGACCTTTGAAAACCCTGAGAGTTGCTGTGACATGCCTCACGTCTCAGTGGCAGGCGCGACCGCACGAGGCATGAAGGGCGTCCAGGGAATCAGTGGCACGTCTTTGTAAAGGCGTTCGATTTCGTAGAAGGCGCGCATTTCCTCGGTGAAGATGTGCACAACAAGGTCGCCGTAGTCGAGCAGGACCCAGGTGGCATCTCGCAAACCCTCGACTCGCAACGGTTCACCGCCGCCTGCTTCTCGTACTTTGCGTTCGACTTCGTCGGCGATGGTGCGCACGAGCCGGGAACTGGTGGCACTGGTCACAACGAACATGTCGGTGATGGCCAACACCTTGCCGACCTCGAGAATCAAGGTGTCGGTGCCGTTCTTTTCGTCTGCGGCCTGAGCGGCGGCAATGGCCCACTCGGCGACGGTTTCTCTGGCGACCATCGGCCGACGTTGGTTACTCAAAACAGTTCCTCATGGCTTGGTGGTGGACCCGACCGTAGCGGCCGCAGTGGTCGAGGTAGCAATGCGCGCGGCCGACTCGTCGCGCATGTCGGTTCCCAAAATGATCGTGACGTCGATGTTTTCGATGGGTGAAGGGGCCAACTGGGCCGTGCTTTTCTGCATATTGTTGGCCAAGAAGTCGGCCGGGGCCCGGTTGTTGGCGTTCTGGTACTGCACCGCCGTTGTGGGCAGCGGCAGATCGGTCGTCTCCCGGATGAACACGACGTGGGCACCAAGAAACGTGAGCAGGGTCACGGTGTCACGGACGAGGGTCGGGTTGTGGAACGGGTCGCGAATCTCGACCCGTACGTTGCTGTCGGCCGACGACACCGCGCCGGGCAGCATCTGGGCCATCTTGGTGCGAATGTCGATGATATCGATGTCGAGCAGGTCGATACCTGCCGGATTTCGAGCGGTGTCGGAAACCTTCGTGGCAGCGAATCGATAGATGGCATGTGGGCCGCGCACCACACCGTCGAGCAGTGCGGGCAGACTACCGGGCGGCGACGCGGACGGCGCGGCCGGAACGCGTTTGGCCACTGCAGTCCACAATGCATCCAGTCTTGGCAACCGAACCTCTTCGGACTCGCCGTCGGCACGCGCCAGCATGAGCTGCGCCACCGCTTCGGCAGAGAGCGTGACCGGACCAGCGGGATGCAGGACTCGGTCGGACTTCTTGTCGTCGGTGTCCAGGACCGGCGCGTCAAGGGTGACGTCAACTGGTGCGTAGGGCGCGAACAGGGTGGTGAGCAGGGCCTCATCGGCCACGTATGAGCCGGCGAACTCGATGCCGAGGTACCGAGCGACGGCACTCGTCTGTTCGGCCACCCCACCGCGAGCGAAGGCGTCGGAGAGACGTTCGGGTTGGGCTGAGGTTTTCAGCTGTACCCGAGCAGTTGCCGGCAGAATGACGACCGTGCCTCCACCGGAGGCCGCTGGTGCGAGTACCGCAAACGACACGGGGCGGCGGCCGCGATCCATTGCCATGATGAGGTACGCCGGGGTGAGCGGAAGTTGCTGCACCGATACGTTTGCGCCGGCCGCCGTACGACCTTCCTTACTGGTGCGAATGGTGTGGAGGCCGCGGTACGCCAGACCGCCTGCGAGAACTGCCACCACAAGGGACAATCCGAAAACGAGCGAGGTGCGGCCCGGGCGGGTGTCGATCCGGGTCCGATGCACCGCGTCGGCGCTCATCGGGCGGACTCATACAGATGTCGGGACGTGACTTCTGCGATGACCGACGGTGTCAGCAGATAATCGAGAGGACGACCATCAAGGACGCGGGCTCGCAGATCGGTGCTCGACACGTCTAGGTGAGGCACCTCGACGCGTAGCCAACCCATGCCCGTGGGGAGCGGTGCCGATGCACCCGGACGATCAACGACAACGAGGCGAGAGCCGGCGACGACCTCCTCAAAGCGCTCCCACGTCGGCAGCCCAGCGGCGGCGTCACGGCCGAGAATCGTGAAGAACTGAGCGTCGGGAATGGCCTTCTGCAGGTCACGTAGCGTGTCGGCCGTGTAACTCGGGCCGTTACGGTCGAGTTCGATGCGGCTCGCTTCGACCCCGTCAACCTCGCCAACTGCGGCCCTGACCAACGCATAGCGATCCTCAGCAGGGCTGATAACGCGGCTGCCTTCCTTCTGCCAGGGCTCGTTGGCGACAACCAACAGCACCACATCGAGGGCCAACGCATGGCGCACATTCACCGCGCAAACCAGGTGACCGACGTGCGGAGGGTCAAAAGTGCCCCCAAAAATGCCCACACGGGGACGTGGAGGCAGATGGAGCGCGACATCGGACACAGACGGTGAGTCTACGACTCGGCGGGTTCCTGTCTGGTTTCAGGAAAATCCCTCACGGAAAGGTTGTGCCAACCGACACGCTCAGGTATGGGAATGCCCGAGCCGCGTCAGCGGTTGCAAAACACGTTATGAATGACTCACTCGGTCTCTATCTCAACGATATCGGCAAAGTTCCGCTCCTCAACGCTGTTGAAGAGCGCGATCTTGCCCGCGCCATCGAAGAGGGCAACCAGGCCTCCCGGCAGCTCGCCGACGGTTCTGTCGATCCGACCCTCCATGCCAAAGTCCGTGCCGCCGCTGCGGCCAAAGATCGCTTCATCCGCGCCAACCTCCGGTTGGTCGTCTCCATCGCCCGCCGCTATCCCCTCCCCCAAGGAATGGATCTGGGCGACCTGATTCAAGAAGGCAACCTCGGTCTCGAGCATGCGGTCGACAAGTTCGACTGGCGTCGAGGCTTCAAGTTCTCCACCTATGCCACCTTCTGGATTCGCCAGGCCATCGGCCGGGCTCTTGATCAGAAGGCCAGCCTCGTTCGCCTGCCGGGCGATCGTTCGGCCAGCTTGCGCGCCGCGCTTCGCCAGGCAGCGTCGGTTGGTGTTGATCTTGACGACGAACACGCCAATCTGCAGCGCATCTCCAGCCCGGTCTCCCTTGACCGCACGGTTGGCGATGACAGCGACACCACCCTGGTTGACCTGATTGCTGCCGATCAGATCTCGCCCGAGGATTCTCTCGTGCAAGCCGACGGAAACCGTTTGCTGGGCGAGCTGCTTGGTTCGCTCGATGAACGGGCCCGCTATGCCGTCACTGCTCGCTTCGGGTTGATCGACGGCGAAAAGCGCAGCTTCCGTGAGGTTGGCGACGATCTCGGCGTCACCGCTGAGGCTGCTCGTCGTCTCGTGAAGCGTGCGGTCGACGGCCTTCGGGACGACGCCGCTCGCATCCTCGCGGCCTAATCATTTGCACCCGGGCCGACCGGCCCGAAAGGCTAGTGACGTGCCTACGTCTTGGACCCCTAGTAGCTGGCAGGCGTTTCCTGCTGAGCAACAACCTGAATGGCCCGATAACGGTGCCGTCGATGCTGCGCTCAAGCAGCTTGGGTCATATCCCCCCTTGGTGTTTGCCGGTGAAGCACGCAATCTGACGAACCTGCTTGGTCAGGTTGCGGCCGGTAACGCCTTCTTACTCCAGGCGGGTGACTGTGCGGAGAGCTTCGACGCGTTCAGCGCCATCACCATTCGCGAGAAATTGCGGGTCATCCTGCAGATGGCGGTTGTGCTCACCTACTCGCTCGGCGTGCCCGTCATCAAGGTCGGGCGCATTGCCGGCCAGTTCGCAAAACCCCGCACCACCAACACCGAGATCATCAACGGTCAGGAGCTACCAAGCTTCCGCGGCCACATCGTGAACTCGCCCGAGTTCACCCTGGCCGCCCGCGTGCCTGACCCCAGTCGTTTGATCGAGGCATACCACCAGTCGGCGGCCACCTTGAACCTGGTCCGGGCGTTCGCCAACGGAGGCTTTGCCGATCTCAACCGGGTACACGCCTGGATGCAGGAGTTCGTGTCCACCAGCAACGCCGGCCAGCGTTATGAACAGTTGGCCGACGAGATCGACCGCGCCCTTCGGTTCATGAATGCGTGCGGCATCGACCTCGACAACACCAAACAACTGCACGAAGTCGACATCTTCACCTCGCACGAGGCGTTGATCCTCGGCTACGAAGAAGCGCTGACCCGGCAGGACTCCATCACCAATGGGTGGTACGACTGCTCGGCTCACATGCTGTGGATCGGTGAACGCACCCGGCAACTCGATGGTGCTCATGTCGAGTACCTGCGCGGCGTGGCGAACCCCATTGGCTGCAAGATCGGGCCGACCACGTCGCCCGAATTCGTCCTCGACCTGTGCCACAAGCTCAACCCGTCACAGATACCCGGACGCCTCACCCTGATCTCCCGTATGGGCGCTGACAACGTCGAGGCCAAGTTGTCGCCCCTCTTGCAGGCAGTGAAGCAGTCGGGCGTGCCGGTCGTATGGGCGTGCGACCCCATGCACGGCAACACGTTCACTTCCAACAGTGGTCGCAAGACCCGGCACTTCGACGAGGTCTGCCGCGAACTGGGTGGCTACATCGCGGCGCACCGCGCCGAAGGCACGTGGCCGGGCGGTATCCATGTCGAGCTCACCGGCGAGGACGTCACCGAGTGCCTCGGAGGTGCAGAAGCCATTCTCGACACCGACCTCGACACGCGGTACGAAACCATCTGCGACCCGCGGTTGAACGGCCGCCAGTCGATCGACCTGGCGTTCCGGGTCGCCGAGTTCATGCGCGCCTAGTGCACTGGCGCTGCCCCCACTGTTCCGGGTCGCTCTTGCCTACTGCGTCGGGTTTGGCGTGTGAGGCCGGCCACTCGTTTGACCGCGCCCGCGAGGGCTACGTCAATCTCATGCCCGCCGGTCGGCTGAAAAGCCGCGGCGTCGCGGGTGAAAGCGATGAGATGATCCGAGCCCGGCGCGCCTTCTTCGACGCCGGCCACTATCTTCCGATTGCCGAAGCCGTTGCCGACGCGGTCGGATCGGTCGATGTCGTGCTCGACGCCGGCTGCGGCGAAGGGTTCTACGTGTCACAGCTGTCGTCACCGTCACGATGGGGTGTCGATATTTCGAAACCGGCGATCAAGTTGGCGGCGCGCCGCTACCCCGACGTGTCGTTTGCGGTCGGCACGTCGTTTCACCTCCCGGTTGAGGATCACTCGGTTGACGCGGTGATCTCGGTGTTCGCACCTCGTCCATTCGAAGAATTCGCGCGGGTACTGAAGCCGGGCGGGTTCGTGGTGGTGGCCTCCCCCGGTGAGGATCATCTGCGCGGTCTGACCGATCTGATCTACGCCGAGCCGCAACCACATGAGCAACGTCCGCACACCGACCAAGCATCGGTGGAGGTCTGGTATCAGCTGCACCTTGGCCAGCCCGACATCACCAACCTCGTCATGATGACGCCCTATTGGTGGAAGGCGACGGCCGACCAGCAGGAGCGCATTCGCGCCACGCCGGAATTGACCGTTACCGTTGACGTCGTGGTGAGTACGCATGGCGATCTCGACCAGGCAATCGCGGCAGACCGTGCCGGCGCTTAGCGCGCTCGCCGAGTGGGATGTGCCGAACGCAACTGCGTTGGTGCTTCGCCCCGGCGTGATCTGCGAACAGTACGGGGATCTTGACCGGGTGTACGCCCTGGCGTCCATCACGAAACTGTTCACGTCGTACGCAACGCTGTTGGCGATTGAGGAAGGCGTGATTGCGCTTGAGACTCCGGCCGGACCACCGGGAGCCACCGCGCGCCATCTCCTCGCGCACACGGCCGGCTACGGATTCACCAGTGACGCCAAAGTCCTGGCCAAGCCGGGCGTGCGTCGGATCTACTCAAACCGTGGCATGGAAGTGCTGTCGGATGCTGTCGCTCTGGCGGCCGGTATTGCATTCGACGACTATGTACGCGAGGGCGTGTTCGAACCACTTGGGCTGACCTCCAGCGCGCTCGATGGTTCCGCCGCGTTTGCCATGTCGAGCACCGCCCGAGATCTCCAGCGCTTCGCGGAGGAGTTGTTCCATCCGCGTCTGCTCGCCGCCGAGACGGCAGCGTTCGCCAAGGTTGTGCAGTTCCCCGGGCTGAACGGCGCGGTGCCCGGCTTCGGCATGCAACGACCGTGCGACTGGGGCCTCGGTTTCGAACTCAAGGGAACCAAGTCACCGCACTGGACCGGCACCCTTGTTTCCCCGCGCACCTACGGTCATTTCGGCGGCAGCGGCACCTTCCTGTGGGTCGATCCCGACCGCGATCTGGCGTGCATCCTGCTCACCGACCGCCGGTTCGACACCTGGGCGCCACCGCTCTGGTCCGCCCTCTCAGACGAAGTCGTCCGCACCTACGGCTCGTGAGGCATGATTACCCACATGTCGTATTGGCTTATGAAGAGTGAACCCGAAACCTTTTCCCTTGATGACCTGAAGTCGTCGCCCAAGAAGACGACCAAGTGGGATGGCATCCGCAACTATCAGGCTCGCAACATGATGCGGGACGACATGAAGAAGGGTGACGAGGTCTTCTTCTACCACTCGAACTGCAAGGTGCCCGCCATCGTCGGCGTGGCCGAGATTGCCTCCAGCGAGGCGTACCCCGATGTCACCCAGTTCGATCCGAGCGACGGGCATTATGACCCGACCAGCAAACCCGATGACCCGCGATGGCTGCTCGTGGATGTGCGCTACAAGCGCCACCTGAAAGCGCGAGATCAGCCTCAACGAGCTGAAGGAACGCAGCGACGCGCTCGGCGACTTTGCCCTGACCCGTAAAGGCAACCGGCTGTCGATCCTGCCCGTCACCGCCGCGCAGTGGGCCTACATTCTCAGCCTCGAAGGCGCCTAGCCCGCTCACAACTCGAAAGCCGCCAGGCCTCATACGGTCCAGTGATGGCGACAACGGACGTACAGGACTGGGTACCGCCCAGAATCGCGCCGCGCCCCCTGCCTCCGCCCACTCCGGGCGCGTCACCTGACCCACATCTACCGGTGCCGCTCCCTCTCACGCCCAACGACGCAGCGAACTGGCTGGTGTATTCAAGTCAGCACCGAGGCGTCAAAATCCATCTGACCGAACGCGAGATTCGCTTCGGAGAGCAGCGCATCCTGCTGGACGACGTGCACGATGTTGCGTTCTGGTCACCCAAGCGACACCGCTATCGCGTCCTCTTGCAGGGGACCGATTCGAAAGTCGCACTGTCGATGAAGAGCAGCGGTGCACGCCGCCTCGATCCGCATCGCAAGGACTATGTGGAGATCGTGAAGCTGATCGAAGCCGGAGCGTTTCCTCGGTTGTTGCAGGCTCGCCTGCAGCGGATCGACATGGGACTACCGGTCCGAGTAGGGAAGCTGGAACTGCGCTACGGCGGCCTACGGTTCCGTTCGCACGGTCACACCAGGAAGTTGGGGTGGGACGAGTTTGACCACGTGCTGTTGGCTGGAAAGCGCATGAAGATCATCACGCGCGACAGCAAGGGGCGACGCCACACCTTTGCGAAGATAGGCGTCGCCGAAATGAATGCCGTGCTGTTACCGTCGCTTCTCGCCATCGGGTCGACCTCGTTTCCCGCGGCTGGAATGTCCAACGACTAGTCGTCCTTCAGTCGACGGTCAGGCCGATCTCCTCGGCTTCACCGGCAAGGGTCAGCCACGTCTCCTCTACCCGTTCCACGTTCGCGCTGGCGGCGGTGAGGGCCAGACCGAGTCGAGCCATCTCCGCGTGATCGGTGGCGGCATTGAGCGCGGCCTCAGCGACGGCGAGCTTCTCGTTCGCTGCGGCCAACTCTCGCTCGGCTGCGCCAAGTTGGCGGCGCAGCGTACTCGGACTCTTCTGTGACTTTCCCTTGGCCGGTCGGGCAACGGCCGATGCCGACTCGGTCTGTGGTCGTAGCGTGGCCGGACTCGCGGGTTTGTTGCGGCTCGCCAACCACCCCTCCACCCCACCACGCACCAGCCGCGCGCCGCCGTGGCCGTCGAGCGACAGGATCTCCTCGGTGGTCTGATCGAGGAAGGTACGGTCGTGGCTCACGACCACGAGCGAGCCGGGCCAGTCATCGAGGAAGTCTTCGAGTGTGCGCAGCGTGTCGAGATCAAGGTCGTTGGTGGGCTCATCGAGCAGCAGCACGTTGGGCTGCTGCGCCAGTACAAGCAGCAGCTGCAGGCGCCGACGCTCTCCACCCGACAGCGTGCCGATCGGCGCTCGCTGGGCATCGGCGTCGAACCAGAACCGCTCCATCAACCGGGCATCCTCGGGCGTGGGCGCACGATGCGGACCAGCGACTGCGTCGCGGACGCGCTGGTTCAGATCGAGTCCCGCTCCGAGTTGGTCGTAGTAGCCGATCTCAACGGTCAGGCCCCGCTCGACCCGGCCCGACGTTGGTTGTTCGCGCCCGGCGATGAGATGCAGCAACGTTGACTTGCCCGCGCCATTCACACCCACGATTCCCAGGCGACAACCGGGCTCGATCAGATAGGAAAAGTTGTCGATCACCTTGTTGCCGTTGGGCCACGAGAAGCTCACATCGAACAACTCCACGGCTTTCGACCCCAGCCGTGCCGAGCCCATGCCCAAGTTGAGATCGCCACGGCGGGCGGGCGCTTGGGCCTTGGTGTTCACGAGCTGCGTGGCCGCCTCCACGCGGGCCTTGGGCTTCGTGCTTCGGGCCGGAGCGCCCCGCCGTAACCAAGCCAGTTCCTTGCGGGCCAGGTTCTTGCGAGACGCTTCGGTGGAGATCGCTTGCTCCTCCCGCTCGGCTTTGTTGGCGAGGTAGGCGGCGTAACCCGAACCGGCGTGAATGCCCGTTGGCGCATGCAGGTAGGCGACGCCCCGATCGAGTTCGAGCACCCGGTTGGTAACACGGTCGAGCGTGTGGCGATCGTGCGTCACCAACAACACTCCGCCCGGGCACGACGCCAACTCCGATTCGAGGAACGAGATGGCATCGACGTCGAGATGGTTGGTGGGCTCATCGAGAATGAGCAGGTCACTCTCGGCTGTTCCCGATGCCTCCGACTCGGCGAGCTCCACCAGAATGCGAGCCAGCGCGACCCGTTTGCGCTGCCCGCCGGACAGTTCCGTTGTGTCACGATCGACCAAACCCGACATGCCGAGTCGGTCGAGTACGGATGCGCCGCGCCATCCTCCGGCCACCACGTCGAGAACTCTTCCGGGCTCGATCACCGGATCCTGATCGAGGAACAGAATACGAGCGCCACGACCGAGACGCACCGTCCCGGCATCGGGCGTACGGGTACCGGCGAGGTAGCTCATCAGGGTGGACTTGCCGCAGCCGTTCAGGCCGACGAGCCCGATGCGCTCGCCGCTCAAAACCGTCAGATCGACATTGGCAAACAGCGGTCGGTCCGGGCGCGAGGCACCGAGGCCACTACCGTCAACAAGGATCACGGCCATCGATGATGCCAGACGCCACCCGGAAAACGACGAAGGCCCGACCCCGAACGGGTCGGGCCTTCAACGCATCACTGCTGGCTGCAACCAGCGCTCAAGTCACTTCGGTACGGTGATAACGACCGTCTTCATGATCTTGTCGGCAATGGTCTGGCGCTTGGCATCCCAGAGCGGGAACAGCCAGCCGACGTAGCAAATGAGCGAATCAACGATATGGGCGAGAAGTCTCACGATGCCCATGCCGCCACCAATCGTCTGGCCGGTCTCGTCGCTGATCAGCTTCAGACCTGCCACCTTCTTGCCGATGCTCTGCCCTGTCGAGCCGTTGAGATAGGCGTTGTAGAAGGAGAACGCAATGAGCGCCAATCCTGCAAGTAGACCGAGCCCTCCCGATATCCGGGCGAGGATGAAGTACACGAAGTTCGGAGCGATGAAGTCGATGAGGCCGCCGAGCGCACGCTGCGGCCATTGCGCGAGGTCACGTCCGGCTGTCTCGTTGTAGTTCATCCCGAACGAGGGAGGAGGGGGCGGCGCGCCGTAATTCGGGGGCGGAGGTGGTCCTCCGAAACCGGGTGGCGGGGGCGGTGGTGGTGTATTCGACATACGGTGGTTCCCTCCAGAGTGAAGTCGTTCCCGGTACGTTAACTCAGGCGCGTACACGCACTGTGCGATAGGTCACTCTGTGCGGTCTGTTCGTCAGCTGAGACGTTCGACGATCATGGCCATGCCCTGCCCACCACCGACGCACATCGATTCCATACCGATCGATTTGCCGGTTGTCTGCAATCCATTGATCAGCGTGGTCATAATGCGAGCACCGGTCATGCCGAAGGGATGACCCAGCGCAATAGCGCCGCCGTGCACGTTGAGCTTGTCGTGATCGATGCCGAGGTGTTTTGCGGAGGGCAACACCTGGGCCGCAAACGCTTCATTTATCTCGACAAGGTCAATGTCGTCGATGGTCATGCCGGCGCGCTTCATGGCCTGGCGGCAGGCTTCGATCGGGCCGAGGCCCATGATCTCGGGGTTCAGGCCCGATACACCTGACGAGATAATGCGCGCCAGTGGCGTGAGCCCGAGCGCCTTCGCCTTCTCGGCGCTCATCACCATGACGGCTGCGGCGCCGTCGTTAAGCGGGCAGGCGTTGCCGGCCGTAACGGTCCCGTCGGGACGGAACACTGGCTTGAGCTGGCTGACGGTTTCGTAGTTGGTGCCGGGGCGGGGGCCGTCGTCCTTCGACACCACGGTGCCGTCGGGGAGGGTGAGCGGCGTGATCTCGCGCTCAAAGAATCCGTTCTCCTGCGCCTCGCAGGCGCGGTTCTGACTACGTACACCCCAGCGGTCCATCTCCTCGCGGGTGACGCCTTCGAGTTCGACCACGTTCTCAGCAGTCTGACCCATGGCCAGATACGCGTCGGGCAGACCCTGCGGCGGGGTCCAGGGGCCCTGGCCTCCACCGGCGCGGATCTTGCTGCGGGCTCCCGGCGCTTTGAAGAGTTCGTTCGGAGCGGTATCGGAGACGCCGTTCGCGTAGCGGCTGACCGTCTCGACACCGGCGGAAATAAAGCAGTCACCCTCATCAGCCTTGATGGCATGGAAGGCCATGCGAATCGTCTGCAGCGACGACGAGCAGTAGCGGTTCACAACCACGCCGGGGACATCGTCAAGGCCGGACAAGATGGCCACCATCCGGCCGAGGTTGAACCCGGCTTCGCCCGCTGGCTGGCCGACACCGATCATGAGATCGTCGACATCACTCGCCTTCACCTGCGGCACCTTGGCCATGAGCGCCCGCACGATCTGGGCCGACATGTCGTCGGGGCGCAACGTGGTGAGTGACCCCTTGTTCGCTCGACCTATCGGGCTCCGAGCAGTTGCAACAATGACAGCCTCAGCCATGACGATTTCCCCTCAACGTGGCGGCGTCCGGCGCCGCTCTTTCGACAGTCCGACGATCCTACCCACCGGTAGCAGACTGCGCCGCCCGTTCCCCCAAACGGGGGTCCACGAGGTCGGCGAGGCGAGGTCCGGGTGTCGTTCTGTTCCGCTTCTTTGCGACTTTTAGGGAGTCATGGTGATTGGCGTGAGATGAAGACCGCACACCTCATTCACGAAACTCACGTGCATGCGCTGTTATCCCCCGACTGCCGGAAGCCGGACACGCGCCAGGTTCTCATCGTCGATCAACTCTTCCAGCAATCGAGCGCGTCAGTCGGCACGCGGTTCATGTTCGTGGCCGCAAAGGCGTCGCGGACGTCACGTAGGTTCGCCGAGTCTCCGCCAGAAGACAAACTCAATCATTACCTCTCGGACGCTTCGCGAGCAGCGGTGATCGCCACAGTAGCGTTGTTTCGGAGCCAACTGCAACGAGTGCCACGCGGGTCGGTACTGGTTCTTTACGGCAGAGCCTGTTTGACACGTGCCAGCTGATCTCATATCGAACGGGTCACGCCCTTGCGATCATGTCGATGGTCGTATCCTTAACGCGTTCTCGAAACGCGGCTTGGGCGAGCTTTCGTCTCACTTTGCCGGCCTTTACCCAGGCATCGAAATCGGTGATTTCGACGCCGAGCCATGCCGCCCTAGTTGTGAGAAGAGTACGCTCCGCAGCGGTGACCCGCCCATCACCGACGGCATCATCGAACATTTCGCAGATGATGGTGTGATGAGCTTCGCGGGTTTGGCCAGCAGACAACCCCAGTTCGATAGCGGTGTTGACCAAGCGATCCCCGACGGTCGTGGTAAACGGCATCACCGCAGCCGCTGAACGCACCTGCTGGATATACGTGCCGACAATTTCCGCCGGGGCATCGCTTGGTGTGAAGCGGAACACGGCGGAGGCGACCAGATCCGTCGGGTTGAGCAGCGCTCGGGCGCCGTCGCGATCGAGTACGGCGGCACCGCGCCCCGTTGTTACGCTCGCGAACGCAGCAGCGTCAGTTGCGATCAACGCTGACGGGTTGACACGAGGCAGCATTCTTGTGAGCACCTGCGCCGTCGCTCGGGCGTCGTCGAGTGCGTTGTGTGGGTCAAAGAACACGCCGAGATGGGCGCAAAGGTCGCCAAGCTTTCTGGGGAGCTGTAGCTCTTCAGCGATGGCCATGGTGTCGATGTACTCGATCGCAGGTTGAACGAGCGCCATGCCCGACCGAAAGAACGACTGCTCGATAAACCCAACGTCGAATGGGGCGTTGTGTGCCACAACAACACGACCCGCAAGCATATAGGCAAGATCGCCGGCGAACGCAGAAAACGGGGGAGCTAGAGCGACCATCTCGTCACTAATCCCGTGGATCCTTGTCGGGCCAGCGCCGCCCGGTCCGGGATCAACGAGCGTCGTCCATTCGTAGAGCACCCGCCCCGACGCGTCGATCAGCACAACTGCGAGCTCGACAACACGATCGGCTTGGCGGTCGAGCCCCGTGGTCTCGACATCTACAACCGCGAACTCGAACGCGCCGATGGTCAATCCGTCCGTTGTCTGTTGTCGTGCCTTGAAGAGAGCCACGCCACCTCCCGATCATGGATAGGCTAGCGCCGGAAAGCGACCTGCATGGTTGGGGCGATGCGAGCTGGCCGGTTGCGCGATGCTGGCCAGGCCCCCCGACGCGAGCGGTTCTTGCCGCTGCTAGTCTCGGTCCAAACCAAACTGTCGCTGATAATCACCAATGCGGCCGTGTGCGGACAGCTTGAAGCGTCAGTACGAATGCGATGCCTGATCACCAACGGCGAATACCCGGTAAGGTCGCGAACGAATCCAAAGTGATTGGCATCTCAAGAAGGAGCCAGATGACATGGAGATCAACCGGGGACGAGTAACAGCCGAGATTGAAGGCGACTTCGTGGTCTTCCTAATCGGGGCCAGGCCCAATCCGTTGCGAATGATCCGCTCGCTGCGCGATCTCGGCGGCAAACGGGGCATGAAGTACATGCTCGACTACCTAAGCACACGCCCTGAGATAGGTCTGCTCGGGTACCAGCAGGTCGGGATCGGCACGTGGGTTCAGTACTGGCGATCGTTCGATCATCTCGAGGCGTTCGCGAAGAACCAGGACGACCCTCACCTCACGGCGTGGCGGAACTATTTCAAGCGAGTCGGAAACTCGGCGCGTACCGGAATCTGGCACGAAACCTTCCTGGTGCGCGCCGGGGAGTTCGAAGCCATCTACACGAACATGCCGACCTTCGGATTGGCCAAAGCCTCCAAAGCCGTCCCCATCGCCGAGTCAGTCGCCGCACGCGACCGTCTCAAAGCCAAGGCGTAGCTCAGCTGATGGTGACGACGCGGAAGGATTCCGCTGCGGTGCCTTCGGGGAGGCCGACGGCTTTCGCGGTGCCGGCGACCCATTCCCGCACCATGGTGCCGATACGGGCGGGTTCGGTGAACTGGCTTTCGTGACTCATGAGAGCGGCGATCTTGCGGTCGACATTGGCGGTGATGTCGATGTGGTGATTGCCATCGCCCATACCCATGATCCACGCTTCCCGAACGGTCCAGGGCTCGAAACCTTCGGCCACCAACTCTGGGAACCAGAAGGCGTTCTGGGCGTCGGGGTAGATGGCGCAGATGGCGGCTTCACCGGCCGCCAGGTGATCAGGATGGCCGGCGAAAATACGGTCGAGGTTGCGTGTGGCGCTCTGCACAATGACAACCTGCGGACGGACACGACGGATGACGCGAGCGAGGTCCTTGCGCAAGGCCAAACTCGATTCGAGGTACCCATCGGGATAGCCCAGAAAGACGAGATCGTTCACGCCCACCTGCTTGGCTGCCATGGTCTGTTCCTGGCGCCGGATGCTACCGATGTCGCTGCGCGCCACGGCAGGGTCGAAACCGCCCGCGTCGCCGTCGGTGACGATGCAGTAGGTGACCTCGATACCTGCGTCCGTCATGGTGGCCACTGTTCCTGCGGCCCCAAAGTCGACATCATCGGGGTGTGCGGTCACCGTAAGCACGCGCTCGATCTGATCAAAGGAAAGGCCCATGCCTCCAGGTTAGAGGCGTATCGGCCAAGATGATCGACTGTGATCGACGTCTCGCGCTCCTTCCTCGACCTTGACCTTGCCGAGCTTCACCGTCGGAAGGGCAACAAGTGGTCAAGGTATCCACAGGAGATACTGCCCGCGTGGGTCGCCGACATGGACTATCCGCTCGCCCCCTGTATCGAAGATGCGCTCGTGGACGCAGTCCGCCGGGGCGATGTCGGTTACCCGCCGATGACCACCGACATCCCCAGCGTCTTCGCCGCCAGGGCAAAACAGCGATGGAATTGGACGGTGGCGCCCGAGCGCGTCCACCTCATGCCCGACGTGGTGCAGTCGATTGAGCTGCTCATCGAGCTCTTCTCCTCCCCCGGTGACGGCGTGTTGATCACCACACCGGTCTATCCCCCGTTTCTCAACGTCACCGGCGGCATGCAGCGGCGGATCATCGAGAGCGTGTTGCTGCCCGATGGCACGCTGGACGCGGACAAGCTTCGCGCCGCTTTTGCCAAGGAGCGGCCCCGCATCGTGCTGCTGTGCTCACCCCACAACCCGTCCGGCCACGTGTTTCGCCGCCACGAACTTGAGCTCATCACCTCACTCGCGTTGGAGCACCATGCGTTGATCATCAGTGATGAGATCCACGCCGAACTTGTCTTCCCCTTATTCACCCACATACCGACGGCGTCACTGAGCCGAGAAGTTGCAGATGCAACTATAACGGTGACGTCGGCTTCGAAGCCCTTCAACATCGCCGGCCTGCGTTGTGCTCAAGTCATCAGCGGCTCGGCCGAATTGCACACAAGGGTCACGGAACATCTTGCCATCGCCAAAGACGCGGTGGGCAGTCTGGGCATCGTCGCCACCCTTGCCGCCTGGACCCCAGAAGGAGACGAGTGGTTGGCGGCGTGCTTGACGCAGATCGAAGCCAACATGCGTCGGGTTGCGGCATGGGCCGCCATCCACAGCATTGGTTTCCATCTGCCGGAGGCGACCTATCTGGCGTGGCTGGACTTCCGGCCGGTTGACCTCGGCCCTCAGCCCCAGCAATGGCTCTTGCACCACGCCCATGTGGCACTGAACCCAGGTTCGGACTTCGGGCGCCCGGGCCACGGACACGCCCGCCTGAACGTGGCGACGAGTCCGGCGATCCTCGACCAGATACTCGGTCGCATGAGTGATGCCCTCGCTGAGCGGTAGCCTTGCTCCTGGAAGTAAATCCTGCGTGAGTGGGCGGTAAGCATTTGCCCAAATCGGCCCAGGTCAGCACACAGAAGCGGGTCCACCGTGTAACACTCCAGAGGTGAGTGACTCAGGCGGAACGCCACCGCGCTATTTCGTCAACCGCGTCGTCGACCCGCTCGTCATCGGTCTCGCGTCGATCCTTCTCTATGGGCTGTTCCGGTTCCGACCGTCGCTGGCGATGTCACCGATGATCGTTTCCATCGGCGCGTTTTTGGTGTGGGGCGTCAACTACCCTCACTTCGCTTCGACCAACTACCGCCTGTACCACTCGAAGGAAAACATTCGGCAGTACCCGATGACCGCACTGGTCACGCCGCTGTTGATGGGTGGTGCCATGGTGGCGTGCTTCCTGTCGCCCACATCGATTGCACCGGCGTTCGTGAAGCTGTACAACCTGTGGTCGCCCTACCATTTCAGCGGACAGACGCTCGGTATCACCATGGTCTACGCACGACGTTTTGGGTACAAGCTCGACGGCTGGTTGCGCCGCATGCTCACCATCTTCATCTTCTTTACGTTCATCTTTCAAAGCGCACGGGCCGAGGTCGGCAATGTTGATCGCACCTTCTACGGGGTCACCTACCCGTCGTTGGGGATTCCCGCGTGGGTCGCTGATGTTGCCCGCACGGCCATGCTTGTCGCCGTCGCCGCGTTCGTCGTTCTGTTGGCGGTGCGCATGGCGGTGGCACGAAAGTTCGTTCCGCTCATGGTGCTGCTGCCGGCGTTCACGCAGTTCATCTGGTTCGCCGCCACACCGGCAGGACAGTTCACCTATCTCGTGCCGTTCTTCCACTCGATGCAGTACCTGCTGCTGGCGTGGAGCCTGCAGCTGAAGCAGCGGTTGGACCAACGCCACCTCGTACCTTCACGGCGATTCGTCTGGACTGAGTCGGCGCGTTGGATGGCCATCAACGTGGTAGGCGGCTACACGATGTTCTGGTTGATGCCGCGCATCGGTTCGCAATTCGGCCGCTCGATGGCGTTCAGCACGGCCATCGTGCTGGCCGCACTTGCAACTGCACCACTTCTTCGTGGACGGCGTCATCTGGCGCCTCCGCAACCCGGGCGTTCGCTCGCCTCTCGGATCGTCCCTTGGTGAGGTGTCGGGCCGCGTTCCAGTGCTGGTAGCCGCGCATCGTGAAACTCCTCCGGCTCGCTGGCGTGGTAAGCGGTGTCATGGTCGCGATGTGGCTGTCGTTCGGTTCTGCTGCGCATGGCTGCCGCCCCGGCCGATGTAAGCGCAACGGTGTCACCCATCAACGGTCAAGAATTCGGACCCGAGCGGGTGGTTCTCCACACCGACGCCGGGGACATTGTGGTGGCGCTCTATCCGAAGGTGGCACCCCGTAACGCCGAGCAGTTCCTGCGCCTCGTCCGAGCCGGTCTGCTCGACACGTCCAGCTTCTTTCGCGTCGAGCCCGGTTTCGTTGCCCAGGTCGATGCGCGTCAACGCAGCGCGGCAACCACACCCGACCAGCTCGCGGCCATGATCGACGTTCCACGCGAGATGTCGGCCAAAGTGCTCCATAAGCGTGGGGTGCTGTCGATGGCGTACGTGGACGGAAAGCCCGACGGAGGTGGTACGAGCTTTTCGATTCTGCTCGGTGATGCACCCCACCTCGACGGGCAGTACACGGCGTTTGGCGAAGTCGTTCACGGTATGGACGTTGCCGACACCATCGCCGCCGCACCGCTCGACGGGAATCGACCACGCCAACGCATAGCCATCACGTCGGCCGAAATCGTTTCGGTTGCAACCATGCCAGCGCTGCGTGGCGTTGTGGCGCTGCCGGTTCTGTCCAACTCGAACGAGGCGCATCCACGGCTGATTCTGCCGACCCCGAACGGCGATGTGCTCATTGCGCTCGCACCAAAGCCGGCCCCCGAGCATGTGTCCAGACTGCTCGCCGCGGTGAAAGCGAACGCCTTCGATCGCCCCACCGTTTCGCGCTTGCAGGAGAACTTCTACGTGCAGGTCAGCTCTACCTCAGCGGCAGCGGTGACACTGTCGGGGATGCCCACCGAGCAGACGTTCGTGGGGAACGTGCGAGGCGCGGTGAGCCTGTACGACGGCGGTGCACCCGGCACCCCGCCGACGCTCATCATCCTGCTCACCGACAGCCCGCAACTCAACAGCACCTACACCCCCGTCGGATGGGTGGAAGCCGGGCTCGACAACATCGCCAAGCTTGCCACCCGCCCGGCAACCGCCGACCACTTGCCCCAGGTGCCCGAGACACTCGGCGCGCTGCACTCCATCGATGCCACGCAGCCGATCATCCTGCGCACGAGCGGACAGTCAGCCTCCAACCCCAGTAGTGAGCGGGCTGCCCTGGCGTTGGCCGCCGCAGCAGCGTTCATTGCGCTGTTGCTGTTCGTGCTGCAAAGCCGACTCACCACCGGTCAGATCGGCACGCTGCTGCTCAGCAGTGTGCTCGTCGGATTCTTCGCCGTGTGGGTCGGTCTGTCGGGCAACTCTCAACCGCAACCATTGGTAGGCGCCGGGCTGTTCGCCACCGCCATCGGCGTGTTCAAACTGATGGGCCGCTTCGAACGACCCGCGCCACCGCGTGCTCCGGTTGCGGCCGTTGATCCAGTGCCGGTGGAACAACCGGTCAGCTAACGCGGG
This sequence comes from uncultured Acidimicrobiales bacterium, assembly GCA_963791625.1. Lineage (GTDB taxonomy): Bacteria > Actinomycetota > Acidimicrobiia > Acidimicrobiales > Ilumatobacteraceae > JANMCE01. The sequence continues at coordinate 664,421 of CAWBTA010000006.1, read as the reverse complement.
ATGCCGTCGCGCCAGTGGCGGCGGCAAAGCAGTTCATAGCGCACCGTGTCACCGAACAGATGTTGATCGGGATCGACCTCGGTATCCCCCACCACCACCACGTCGCCTTCGTAGACGACCTTGCCATTCACCAGGCGGGCGTTGTGGGTGGCGCGGGCGCCGCACCAGCAGCGGGCCTCCACCTGCATCGGCACTCGTTCGTCGGCCACTTCCATGAGGCGTTTGGTTCCCTCGAACAGCACGCCGCGAAAGTCGGTAAGCAAACCAAACGCGAAGATGTCGACATTGAGATCATCCACCACCCGTGCGAGCTGATCGCACTGCGCGGGCGTGTAGAACTGCGTCTCGTCGCACACCAAGTAGTTGAGGTTGTGTGACGCGGATGCCATCTGAAAGATATCCATGGTCTCGGTCACTTCCATGGCGTCCGATGACACGCCCAGTCGGCTGGTGACCTGGCCGCCCGATCGGTCGAGCCGGGTGAGGAGCATGCCCCGAAGTCCGGCCTCCCGCAGGTTGTGGTGGATCTGAAGAGCCACTGTGGATTTCCCCGACCCCATCGTCCCGAACGAAAACCTCAGCACTGCCATCGTCAGAACGCCTTCCCCATCACGAAGCGTCAGCTTAAGCGTTGCCCACCGACGTGGAATCAAAGAAGCCCAGAAGTCACCGTTCCCGTACCCGAAACTGGCGAAACTTGCGCAAGGATGACGAAATGAACGCAACTACAGCCCAGCCCGTCGCCACGGGCGTCACGCCCGACCGCCTGCGCGGCCTTCGGACATGGAACTTTGCCCTTACCGTTCTGCACCTCGCCCAAGCCGTCGGAATCTTTGTGTTGACCGGCAGCTTCAAGATCACCGTGACCTCGACGGTGCCCGAGGGGCCGCCTGGCACCCGTCTTCCCGCTGCCGCGTCGGTGTTCACCGTTCCGATCGGCATCGCCATCTTTGTGTTCCTGCTTCTGGCCGCACTCGACCACTTCCTGACCGCAACGGCTCGCCAGGGAGACCTACGAGCGAGACCTGAAGCGAGGCATCAATCGCTTCCGGTGGATTGAGTACTCCATCAGTGCCACCATCATGATCTTGCTCATCAGCATGTACGGCGGCATCACCGGTATTGATGCGCTGTTCGGCATCATTGGCTGCAACGTGGCGATGATTCTGTTTGGCTGGTTGCAGGAGGTGACAAATCCTCCGGGTCGCTCCCGCACCACGATGCTTCCCTTCTGGTTCGGAGTAATCGCCGGACTTGCGCCGTGGTTCGCCATTGTCTACAACGTGATCGGCTCCAAGACCATCCCCGGCTTCGTGTACGGCATCGTCATTAGTGAAGCGGTCTTCTTCTTCAGCTTCGGTTTGAACCAATGGCTGCAGTACCGCGGCGTGGGCAAGTGGGCCGACTACGCCCACGGCGAAAAGACGTATCTCGTCCTCAGCCTTGTTGCGAAGTCGCTTCTGGCCTGGCAGATATTCGGCGGCTCACTTTCCGGGACGTAACGACTTCTCGCCGGTCGGACCCTCGCGCCTACGTAGCCAAAACAAACAACAGGGCCGATAGCGGAATATTTCCGGTGTCGACCCTGTGCTTGGGTTGGGTCCTGCTGATTGGGAGCGGCAGCTATGAGGGAAATCAGCAGTGCTGCTTGGGTTGGATCCTGCTGTTTGAGAGCCGCAGCTTGAGACTCATCAGCAGTGCTGCTTGGGTTGGATCAACTGCAGCCGCTGGTGTTGCCGCAGGACGGGCAGGCGTGGCAGGAGCCGGCCCGGTTCATCTGCACACCGCACTGCATACACATGGGTGAATCACTGTGCTTCGACCTTCGTGGTCATTTCGACCGGCTCGGGCGAGTACCCCAGCTCCATCTGGTTGACCAGCTCGCTGGCCTACGTCGATGTCGGCAGTAGACGCTCAAAAGAGGTTCCCTTGTCCAGGTTGCGCCGATACCAAACAGCCCTTGTCAGTCGCCTCAAGTGCACTGCGAATGTTGGTGCCTAGCCGTCGCGCGAACTCCACCGGCACGGCATTGCCTATTTGGAGGTGTACGTCCCGCTTACTGTTGCCGAGAAAAACCCAGTCGTCAGGGAATGTCTGCAGACGAGCGTATTCACGGTGGGTCATCGTTCGGAGCCGAGCGGCCTCGACTCTCCAAAGGGTTACATCGGCATTCGGGTTCCGGATGAACTTCGCTCCAGATTGGCTGCGGTCCTTGGCCTCCCGGCCAGCGCGGACGTGACCTTGTGCCCAACCCCAGACGGTTGCGGTGTCGACTGCTGGGAACGGCTGGTCAAACGATCGGATCGGGTGCCCGTCCGAGGCCGTCCGCGAAAAGCGGACCACTACCGGAGGCTCGGCAGAGTCGAAGGGGGCACCCGTCTCGCGATGAACCCTTGAGTCGAATCCCCACTTCGGATCGTGATTTGGAAGATCGGGCCTATCTGTCGTCCCAAGGTCGTGCAGCCACGGCCTGATCGGCTCTACGCCGTTTGGTTGAGGCATCGAATAGCCATCCGGCGCACCGTCGCGAAACGCCACGAAGATCCAACGTCGCCTGGTTTGAGGAACACCGAATCCGTCCATCCGGAAGACGTCGCACCGGACTTCGTAACCGAGCTCTCCTAAATCGAGTCGGATCTGCTCCACGAAGGGGCGACCCGTTTCCGGATGCATAAGCGTCCGCATGTTGAGAACATTTTCGATGATCACGACTCGTGGTCACGAGGCGCGGGCAACGCGAATAACCTGTCGGTAGAGTTCGTTCCGTATATCGCTTGACTGGCGATTGCCGCCGAGTGAGTATCCCTGGCATGGTGGTCCTGCGAGTAGGACGTCGACTTCGTCGACCCAGGACCATTGGCGAACGTCTGCCTCCTGAGCCCCCCAGCCGGGACGGTTCTTCTGCATCGTCGCTACGGACCATGGGTCCCAATCTACGGCGGCAAGATGGTGGAAACCCGCTTGCTCGAATCCAAGGTCGAGCCCACCCGCCCCGCTGAACATGCCAACACTGGTGTACCGCATCATGGAGACTCCTCTATGACGATAGGGCGAATATTGACTTTCAGATCCACGCGATCTGACTGTGCCGTTGCAGTTCGCCACGCTCGGAACTCGTGGACCTTACCTGCGTTCGTGTTTGGGGTCGTCGTGTGCTTTAGCGTGTTCTTGACAATGTCCTCAGTGAACGCCGACAGGCGGCTGGCGACCTCGACCCGACCGAACTGCCCAACAACCTGAAAATCTTCGTTCGGTGCACTCCAAGGGCTCGGCAGAACGGCGGTGCAGTGCGTCCGGATGTTGTCCAGCAATCGATACGGCGTATCGGCTACGAACATTTTTCTCACTCTCAGAAGGACATCCCCGTAGCCTCCCACCAGTCGCACAGACCTGTTCTTCGGCAGTATCTCTGCGCTCGGGTTGAGCAGAATCTCCGTGCACGATCACGACATCTTTGACGCGCTGGCTCATTCCCCTTGTCGTAACGCCCGAAGAGATATAACACTTCCTTACCGTCGTGGCGGCCCGAGGGTAGTTGGCTGTTGCAGTCAAAATCGTTCTCGCGACTTCCAACGGTGATCCCCTTCACTTCGATGCCGATCTTCTCGCCCACGATCTGAAAGTCGGGATACGTGTTGCGCCCGCCGTCAGAAGCTTGGAGGCCCGCTTCTCTGATGCGTTCTCCAACCCAGCGCTGGAAATGGAATTCCTTGTCATCTGCCGTCTTTCGGGTTGGAATGCGATTTCGAACTGCCTCTTCGCACGCCCTGAGTACCTCGAACGCAATCTCGTGCACCGCCTCCACAGTACGCCGCAGCGCTCCTCAAAGTAGGGAGCACGGGCCGCTCGACCCCTGCGGCACGATTCACCAAGGAAACATCTTGAACTTGGGTGGTGCCGGATGTCAGAGCCATGGACCCGAACATACGTGCGCAAGAGCTGATTTACTACGGCGGAGCCAAGTCTTGACAAAGAGCAGATCGATGGTCTTGCTTCACCACCAGTTGGCGCGGTGTCTTGCCTCAACACGTCTGGTACGTTTCGCCAGAACGGTACGGATCGACGTGGCGAAGCGAATGCGCCCCAGGCACGCCCAGCACCGGCAGCACTGCCCGGCACCGGGCACGAAATCAACACAGCGCTCCGACCTCACGTCGCGAGCAGAGCTAACGAAACGACCGACCGTGCCGCAGCGAACGAAACGGCGGGGCGCTGTTGGCTCTAAACCGTGCAACACGACGGTCATCCGCAGCACTGAGACTGAGGGCGGTCTCCTAACCGGCCAGGTTGCACCGGGTCGAGATGCAGAACATATGCGCTCTGCACCCCGATCCGTCATTCTGCTACTTCTTCTTACCGGACCCGTTGTTCGTCGGGTCGACCAGTACGAAACCCTGGTTCGGCTTCGGTGTCGGGGGCATCGGCTTACCCTGGATAGCGGTCACTTCACCGTGACCGCCACCCTTCGGGCCGACAACCTGATACTGCCCAGAGGCAGGCGTGGGCTGGCCCGGCTTCGTTGGTCCATTTGATTTTGCCATCTTGATCACCTCGCTCTCAGAGCTGGGAGCCGACGACCGCAACGAGATACTCTGACCTCGTCGTTGATCCATGATCTCGACACCGGCCCCGGTGAGATGCGACTCTCGCCGGGGCTATTTTCGCGCTCGAAACTGATTCGAACCTTGCGACGATCCACGGACCGTCGCAAGGTTCAAGGACGTCGTGGCCAGCGTCCTCCGCCGAGCCACTGCAAATCGATGTCACCTCACCGCAAATAGCGTGTGACTTCCACCGAAGATTAAATGTCTCTCGACATCAGCTGCAGCCGCTGGTGTTGCCGCAGGACGGGCAGGCGTGGCAGGAGCCGGCCCGGTTCATCTGCACACCGCACTGCATGCACATGGGTGAATCACTGTGCTTCGCCTTCGGGGTGATGGCGATCGGCTCGGGCGAGTAACCGAGCTCCATCTGGTTGACCAGTTCGCTGGCCGACGGGATGGACTTCGGGTCCGGAGCCAGATCCTGGCCCTGCACGGTTACCATGACGCTCTCATCCACGCCGGGCAGGGTGGGCTGCAGGCGCTCGTCCACCGAGAAGATGCCGAGCTCGGCCCGCTCCTCGTAGGTCATGTATTCGAGCGAGAGCTTGCGGAACAGGTAGTCCATGATGGACGACGCGAAGCGGATATCCGGGTCGTCGGTCATGCCGGCCGGCTCGAAGCGCATGTTGGTGTACTGCTCAACAAAGGTGCGCAGCGGCACGCCGTACTGCAGGCCGTGGCTGACCGCGATGGCGAAGGCGTCAACGATGCCGGCCAGCGTGGAGCCCTGCTTGGACACCCGAACGAACAGCTCGCCGGGACGGCCATCGGCGTACTCGCCAACGGTGACGAAGCCCTTGCAGTCGGCTACCCGGAACTCGAACGTGCGTGACGAACGGGTGCGAGCCAGCTTCTCCCGTACCGGGCGGTGCACGATCTTTTCGATGACCTGCACCACCGGCGCAGCCGCCAGCGCCTGCACTTCGGCCGATTCGCCCTTGGCGTTGTCACCCTTCTTGGTGACGTTGAGGGGCTGACCGACCTTGCAGTTGTCACGGTAGATGGCGACGGCCTTGATACCCAGCTTCCACGACAGCATGTGAAGCGCTTCGACGTCTTCGATCGATGCCTCTTCGGGCATGTTGACCGTCTTGGAGATGGCACCCGAGATGAACGGCTGCACGGCGCCCATCATGCGGACGTGACCCTCGTAGTGGATGGTGTTGTCACCCATCGAGCAGGCGAAGACCGGCATGTGGTTGGCCTGGATGTGCGGAGCACCAACGAGCGTCTTGTTGACGTCGATGTAGCCGACGATCTCGTCGATCTGCTGGGCGGTGTAGCCGAGGCGGCGAAGCGCACGGGGCACCGTCTGGTTGACGATGGACATGGAGCCGCCGCCCACCATCTTCTTGAACTTCACGAGGCCAAGATCTGGCTCGATACCGGTGGTGTCACAGTCCATCATGAGACCGATGGTTCCGGTGGGAGCAAGCACGGTGGCCTGGCTGTTGCGCACACCCCACTCTTCGCCGCCGGCGACTGCGTCATCCCATGACTGCTGGGCTGCTGCCTGCAAGTGCGCCGTCCATCACACCGGTGATCTCGTGCGAGGCGTCACGGTGCATGCGGAGCACATCGAGCATGTAGCGCTCGTTGTCGGCGAAGCCGGCGAACGGGCCCATGCGGCTGGCGATGCGAGCCGATGTGGCGTAGGCGTGACCGGTCATGAGGGCGGTCAGGCCGGCGGCAAGGGTGCGACCCTCGTCGGAGTCGTACGGCAGGCCGAGGGCCATGAGCAGCGCACCGAGGTTGGCGTAGCCGAGGCCGAGCTGACGGAAGCGGCGGCTGGTCTCACCGATGGACTTGGTGGGGTAATCGGCCTTACCGACCAGGATTTCCTGGGCGGTGAACATGATTTCGACCGTGTGCTTGTAACCCTCGATGTCGAACGTGTCGTCATCATTCAGGTACTTGAGCAGGTTGATGGAGGCCAGGTTGCAAGCCGAGTTGTCGAGGTGCATGTATTCGCTGCACGGGTTCGAGCCGTTGATGCGCCCGGTGGCGTGGGCGGTGTGCCACTTGTTGATAGTGGTGTCGAACTGCATGCCCGGATCGGCGCAGGCCCACGCCGAGGTGGAGATCTGACGGAACAGATCGCGGGCCTTCATGGTCTTGACGATGCGGCCATCGGTGACGGCCTTCAGATGCCAGTCGGCATCGGCTTCAACGGCGTGCATGAACTCGTCCGTGACGCGCACGGAGTTGTTGGCGTTCTGGTACTGGATGGAATAGCTGTCAGCGCCATCAAGGTCCATGTCGAAGCCGGCGTCGCGCAGGGCACGGGCCTTCTTCTCTTCCTTTTCCTTGCACCAGATGAACTCTTCGATATCCGGGTGATCGACGTTGAGGATGACCATCTTGGCGGCGCGGCGGGTCTTGCCACCGGACTTGATGGTGCCGGCCGACGCGTCGGCGCCACGCATGAAGCTGACCGGACCGGAGGCCTCGCCGCCACCCTTCAACAGTTCCTTGGAGGAACGGATGCGGCTGAGGTTGATGCCCGAGCCGGAGCCGCCCTTGAAGATGGTGCCTTCTTCGACGTACCAGTTGAGGATGGAATCCATCTCGTCATCGACCGACAGGATGAAGCAGGCGCTGGCCTGCTGCGGAACGCCCTTGACGCCGATGTTGAACCACACCGGCGAGTTGAATGCGGCCTTCTGGTTGACGAGGAGGTGCTTCAGTTCGGCATTGAACGCTTGCGCCTCCTCATTGCCGATGAAGTAGCCGCCCTCGATACCCCATGAGGTAATGGTGTCGGCGACCCGGTCGATGACCTGACGCAGCGAGGTCTCGCGGCCATCGGTGCCGAGGGTGCCACGGAAGTACTTCTGGGTGACGATATTGGTGGCGTTGACCGACCAGGAGACCGGGAACTCGACGCCGAGTTGTTCGAAGGACACTTCGCCGGTCTTCCAGTTGGAAAGCCGGGAGTCACGACGCTCCCAAACGAGTTCGTCATAGGGGTGGACGTTGGGGGTGGTGAAGTGCCGGTGTAGACCGATTCCGATGCGCTCTGGGGCGAGTGACATGGTTTGACTCTTTCCGTTCGAGGATCTCCGCCTGACAGCCGAGACGGTTCGTTGTTCATGTGATTTGCGGGGCACCTACCACCCGGACACTGGTCCGAGCTGCGTTCTTCTGTGGATCCGCTGCGGCTTGGGAACCACAAGATGTTGGGGGTCGAAGGCTCCGCAGACCACTACCCCCACAACGTCTAGTCATTACAGCACTGTAGTTACATCCATGTCAACGACCTCTCACGTAAATCCCTGAGCTGCAGCACGACGAGACAGGTACAGAGCCGTAGCCCCTTCCAGGAACCGGTGGTTTCGCCCCCCAATTCGCTGTTCATCCGTCGTCGCCGCACCGCAGCCAGGTTGAGAATGTTGACAATAGGTACTCCGGCCTGTGGGGAGGAAGAGGATAAGGGTGTGAATTTCCCTGTGAATTTCTTGAGAGTTATCCACATGACAGTGGACAACCTGAACCTTTTGGCCCAGACAGGGATTTGAGCCCAAACGGCGGCCCCGTAGCTGGACTTCGTGGCAGGCTTTCCGCTAATGCGCCGCCTCTTTCCTGCTGACACCGTTGATGTGATCGATATCCTGGCTGACGCCTACATCACGCCGTCCTCCGCCGGTGCGAGGCCGTGGGTGATTCTGTCGATGGTGCACAGCATCGACGGCAGCACCAGCCTCAGCGGCGTGTCCGGGCCGCTCGGATCTGACGCCGATCAGGCTGTCTTTTCAACGTTGCGCTCGCGAGCCGACCTGCTGCTGGTCGGTGCCGGAACGGTGCGAGCTGAGGATTATCAACCACTCAAGCGAGCGGGCCAGCGGCTGGCCATCGTTTCTGGCTCGGGTGTCCTGCCGTGGGAGGAGCCGGTCTACACCCACGGTCAGACCATTATCGTTGCCCCGGAGGACGGCCCGACGTTGCCCGTGAGGGCGCTTCGGGCCGGTCGGGGCCGCGTGGATCTGGCGCTCGCTCTGGACCTCCTGGAACCACGGGTGGTGCTGCTGGAGGGCGGCAGTTCGCTAAACGCGCAGATGCTGGCGCTCGGCCTGGTGGACGAGTTGTGCATCACGACGGCTCCGGTGACTGTGGTGGGGTCGGGTCCCCGCATTGCGCACAGTGCAGCGGAGTCCATCCAGGCATTCCGGCTCGCCCAGATTCTCGAGCAGGACGGCTATCTGTTCAGCCGCTACTTCCGCAGCGACGCAAGCACTACGCCGTGACGTCGGTGCTTTTGGCCAGCAGATGCAGTTCGCGCTGGAAATCACCGATGCCGTCGAAGTTCTTGTAGACGCTGGCGAAGCGGAGGTACACCACTTCATCCACTAATCGCAGCTCTTCGAGCACCGCCAGCCCCACCTGGGATGCCGTGACCTCGCTGCCGTGCAAACGCATGCGGTCTTCAACCGCCACAGCGATGTCATCGAGCGCGGTCACGCTGATAGGGCGACCTTTTGCAGCAGCCCGCAGGCCGGACACGATCTTCTTTCTGTCAAAGGGCTCGCGCTCGCCGCTGCGCTTAACCACAACAAGAGCCGACTCTTCGAGCCGCTCGTAGGTGGTGAAACGCTCCTGACAACTCACGCACATGCGACGGCGACGAATAGCGCTGCCCTCTTCAGAGGCGCGGGAATCGATGACCTTCGTATCATCAGCATGACAAGACGGGCATCGCACGGAGAACACGGTAGTGCCCCGACGATGCCGTCGTGACCTCAGTTCGGCAAGATCAGCTCTTGACCGACCCGAATGGTGGAGCTGCCGTTCAGCCTGAGCAGTTCATCGACCAGCCGCGCCATGTCGGCGTGCGGCCGCTCCTGCTGAGCGATCGACCACAATGACTCGCCCGGCTGCACGACGTGCACAGACGCTCCTTGCGAAATCGACGGACGGGTGGGCGTGGCCGTCATGGAGGAAGAGACGATCTGGCCGACAACGAACAGAAGCGCGAGCGCCAGGCCGGCTGCCACGAGCCGACGTACGGCATAGACCCGGGCCGAGGGACGGGCGGTGGTTTCATCAGCGATGTGGGAGGGAACGATTACTGCTGCCATGATGACTCCAAGGGGCGAGACGAACGATTGTTCGATCAGCATCACACGAACAGTCGTTCGCCGTCAAGGGCTATGGCGAACAAATGTTTCCCGAACAAATGTTTGACGGACGCTACGAACACGGGTACCCTTGCACCTATGGCTGATGCCCCGCTCACCGACCGTCAACGTTCCATTCTCGACTTCATCGAGAAGTCCACCCTCGAACGGGGGTTTCCGCCCTCGGTCCGCGAGATTGGCGAGGCGGTTGGGCTCACGTCTCCATCCACGGTGCATAATCATCTGGCGTCGTTGCAGCGCAAGGGCTTCCTGCGTCGTGACCCAACCAAGCCACGCGCCATCGAAATGCGCTACGACCCAGCGTCGTCCACGCCGATTGAACGGCGTCCGGTTCGTAACGTTCCGCTCGTCGGTGACGTCGCCGCGGGTACCGACGTGTTGGCGCAGGAAAACATCGAAGAGATCATGCCGATCCCCACCGACTTCACCGGTGAGGGTGAACTGTTCATGCTTCGGGTCCGCGGAGATTCCATGGTCGACGCCGGCATTCTGGATGGCGACTTCGTGGTCGTGCGTCAGCAGCCCACGGCATCCAACGGCGACATCATCGTGGCCGGCATCCCCGGTGGCGAAGCGACCGTGAAGACGTACCAGCGTCGAGGCGGCGCCATCGTGCTGGTGCCCTCCAACCCGCGGTTGTCACCCATGACGTTCTCCCCGCAGGAAGTGTCGATCTTCGGCAAGGTCGTGACGGTTCTTCGCCGTCTGTAGATCGCGGCGGTGAGTGCAGGAGGCGAGTTCGGACCTCGCTCTGTGCTTGCCGTTTCGCAACCTCGGGCCAGCCCTTCTCGGAGGTGCTGGCCCGTGCAGGTTTTGCCACTAGTTCGGTGGGCCCCACTGCGCGGGCGGCGGAGGCGGAGGCGGCGTTGAGCCGGGGGCCGGAGGGGGAGGCGGCGGCGAGCCCTGGCCCGTTCCACCCCACGGCGCCGGAGGCACGGGGGTACCTGCCCACGGGGCTTGCGCAGGCGAGCCGTACGGTGCCGTTGGCGCGCCGGGGTAACCCGTCGGAACCTGGGTGGCCAGAAGCTGCCGGTGCTTGCGGCGCTTCGATCCGGTGACGATCAACAGGATCAAGCCGAGCAAACCGCCAAGCCCGGCTATCGCGAGCCGCGCTCACGATGCGCGAGGCAACCGAGGCGATAGCACCGCGTCCGACAGCCAGCACATACGGCTCTGTGGTCGTACCGGCACTTCCACCCGACACCTCAATGACGTAGTCGCCGGGGCGATCGATCTGCACCTCACGAATTGCCTTGCCGGAGTGTCCGTTTAGGCTGATACTGACGTCTCCGCTGGTGCTTGGCACGGTCTTGAGCGGGGCACTTTCGGGCTGGTCGACCGACTTGAGCGTGACATCAAGACCGAGCGGGCTCGACGTGGACGCGTTGATGAGTTCGGTACCGCCGGTGTCGTTGCACGCATCGTCACGTTGAGGAATCTTGGTTTCAAACTCGTAGTAGATCGTGTAGCGCCCAGGCTTGTCGAAAACAAGCTTGCAGCTCTCCCCACCCGGAACGCGCACGCGGCCGAAGCCGTCAACCGTCTTGGACAGCGTGGAGATCGAGTTGACGATGAGAATGCCGCCGACGACGAGCCCGGCCAAGATCGAGAGAGCGCCGAGCCAGTACCAGATTTTTCCCGGTTTCACGGCCGGTGGAGTGATGGCATTCATGGGCTGGCTCACAGTACGTCGGGACAGACGCGTCGGAAGTGGACGACTTCAAGCTAGTCGCGACGCTACGAGGTCAAGCCGCTCATCGGGCTGCACCACCGCAACGCGGGCCCAGCCCGATGACGACGAGCCATAGAAATCTCCGGGGCTGACAAGCGCTCCCCCGGCCGCAGCCAGGTCGTCGGCGAAGGTCCAGCCGTCGCCCACCTGGGCCCACAGGTAGAACCCACCGGCGGGCGGCGCGAATGTATGGCCCGACCAGCGGGTGAGTAGTTCGCCCACTCGATCGAGCCGCCGACGATAACGATCACGCTGCACCCGCACGTGGTCGTCATCCTGAAGCGCAACCGTCGCCGCGGCCTGAGCCGGGCCGGGCACCATCAGCCCGGCGTGTTTGCGAACCTCTTTGAGATAGCCGACCACGTCGTGATCTCCGGCGTACAAACCGACGCGCACGCCGGCCAAGTTGGAGCGTTTCGACAGGCTGTGCACACTCACCAGACCGGTCGTACCCTGCTGCAACACGCTTCGCGCCGGACCGTCCCACGTGAACTCGCAGTAGCACTCGTCGGACAAGATGAGCACGTCGTTGGCGCGTCCCCACGCGGCAATTGCCTCGAGATCGTCGATGGCGCCCGTGGGGTTCGACGGGCTATTGGCCCACAGGCACAGTGCGTTCTTCGCGTCGGCCGGGTCGATGGCTGAGAGGTCGAGCCCGCCGGCGGCATTCAGGGGAACCGCCACCGGTTTGCATCCGGCCAGGATGGCGCCCATCTCGTAGGTGGGATAGGCCACCGCCGGAAACAGCACGACGTTGCGGTCAGGGGTGCGGAGCTTCAGGTAGCTGGGCGTGGATGCGACGAACTCTTTGGTGCCGATGCACGCAGCGATGTCGGCTGTGGGGATGTTGATGTCGAAGCGACGCTGCATCCACGCGGTAGCGGCCTGGCGCAGCGGGTCGCTTCCGATACTGGCCGGGTAGCCCCGCTCGGTGTTTGAGGTAGACAGCGCCGAGACGACCGAGGGCAAGGGCGGATCGCACGGCGTTCCGATCGAAAGGTCGACCACTCCCCCGTCATGTAGCGCAGCTTTCGCCTTGCTGGATTCGAGCCGATCGTAGGGGTACGGCGGGGGAACAAAACCTTGGGCCATGGGCTCAGCTTTTCAGGTGGTGGTGGATGGCGCCGATTCGTCTTCAGCCGGCGACGGGCGTGACGACGAATGGCGCCAACTTTCCCGCGGAGGCCCGTTCAAGCCGGGCCTGCACGCGCACACCGTTTTCCTCGTGGCTGGACAGAATGACCTCGCCCTCACGGTGGATGGCCGCCAGGATGTCACCGCGCTCGTAAGGCACGAGCAGTTCAGTGATCTGGGCCATTGCCCGCAGGCGATCGGTGACGGTCTGGAGGAAGTCGTCAATGCCGGTGTTCTGTTGCGCCGAGATGGCGACCGAGCCGGGGTGCAGTTCGACCAGACGCTTGGCTTCGAGGGGGTCGACATCGCTTTTGTTGAACACGAGCAGCTCCGGAACGTCGCGCGGCGCCGATCTCCTGGAGCACATCACGCACCGCACCGATCTGGCCATCGGGGTCTGCGCAGCTGGAGTCGACCACGTGCACCAGCAGGTCGGCTTCGGTGGTGAGCTCAAGGGTGGACTTGAACGCTTCCACCAAACCGTGCGGAAGGCGTCGCACGAAGCCGACCGTATCGGTCATGAGCACCGTCTCACCACCGGGCAGGTTGAGGCGGCGGGTGGTTGGGTCGAGCGTTGCAAAGAGTCGATCTTCAACCAGCACACCTGCGTCGGTCAGTCGGTTGAGCAGCGTGGACTTGCCGGCGTTGGTGTAGCCCACGATGGAGACAGCAGCCTGTCGCGTGTTGTTACGTTGCTTGCGTTGGAGCTGCCGCACATGCTGCAGATCGACCAACTCGCGCTCCAGCCGGTTGACCTTGTTCATGATGCGGCGACGATCGCTCTCGAGCTGGGATTCACCCGGACCTCGCGTACCGATGCGGCCCTCCTGCTGTGAAAAGCCGCTGTTTAAGCGGCGAAGTCGGGGCAGCCGGTAGCGAAGCAGTGCCAGTTCAACCTGGGCCTTGCCTTCGAGCGTGTGGGCGTTCTGGGCGAAGATGTCGAGGATGACGGCGGTGCGGTCGATAGCGGTACGACCGAGGATCTTTTCGAGGTTGTACTGCTGGGCCGGGCTGAGTTCGTTGTCGAACACGACGGTGTCGGCATCGACCTGCAGACACATTTCACGCAGCTCCTCCACCTTGCCTTTGCCGATGAACGTGGCAGGGTCGGGGTTCTGACGTCGCTGCAGCAGACGGCCGACTTCATCGGCACCGGCGGTGTCGATGAGCAAGCCGAGTTCGTCGAGACTGGCTTCGGTTTCGTGCTCTCGGTGCGGTGCGATAGTGACGCCGACGAGCACGATTTTCTCCCGTATCGCCCGGTCGATCAGGGTGGCGCCGAGAGCTTGGTTATACGGCATTAGACCTCAACGGTTGCGGTAGCGATATAGGTGGTTGGACCGATGAGGGTGAGCTCATCGCCGAGACGTACCTTGGCATCTCCGCCGTCCATGTGCACGGTGATTTCGCGGGTACCCGGCTCAACCAGACCCCACTGAGCGGCGGCGTAGGCCGCTGCGGTCGCACCGGTACCGCACGCCTCGGTGATGCCGGCGCCCCGTTCGTGGACGCGCATGGTGATGGCGTTGGCCTCCGGACCGGCCTGAATCAGTTCGAGATTGACCTGCGGCACGAGCGCGCCGGCCTCGGTCAGGTCGACGGCATACACGTCGTCGGTGGCGACCACGCTGTGCGGATTGCCGAGGCTGAGATGCAGCACGGGGCGACCAGGGTCGAGTTCGAGCGCGTGCCAGTTGCCAGGGACAGGCAGTGGCGTTGCGGCGCCCATGCTCACGCTGGCATCGAGCGTGTCGGGGTCCCTAGTAGCCCACATCTCAACAAGGCGCTCGCCGGCATCGGTCAGGATGTGGAGCGGCGCGAGGCTCTCACGACGGCGAGCGACCGACTGAGCGAAACAGCGGATGCCGTTACCGCTCATTTCCGCTCGGCTGCCATCGGCGTTGTACAGCGTCATACGAGCGTCGTAGCCCTCGGCGTCTTCGACGATGAGGAGCCCGTCTGCCCCCACGCCGCGACGCCGATCGCACACCTTGCGAGCCAACGCGGGCAGATCGACATCAGGCGGTTTGTGCAGCACGAGAAAGTCGTTACCGAGCCCGTGATGCTTGGCCAGCGTAACAATCATGCCGCGCCCGTTTGGGGTGCGGTGTACTGGCGGCGCCGGGCCGATATGTGGGCAACGATCACGATCCCACCATCGTACCGAGTGCGCGCCGTGATGGGGCGTCGGTTTCTACGCATCCAGGGCCTCCAGCACGGCTGGAAGCGCTTCGCTCGAATCTTCCGTAAGGTCGACCCACTCGATGCGGGGGTCGCGGCGGAACCAGCGCTCCTGCTTCACGGCGAACTGCCGGGTGCGCAGTTTGATGGTTTCCACTGCGCCATCGAGCGCGGTCTGTCCATCGAGATGGTCAAGCAGTTCCTTGTACCCCAGAGCCTGCTGGGCGTTGCGGGACATGTTGGCTCGACCGATACTCGCGACCTCGTGCAGGAGTCCGTTGGCCATCATGTCGTCGACGCGTCGGTCGATGCGCGCTCGAAGCGCGTCTCGGTTCCAGCGAAGGCCGATCTGTTTGGTATCGATCGCCGGATAGGCATCCATGCCTGGGCCGAACGACGAGAACGGCCGGCCACTGCCGACGCACACCTCAAGGGCGCGGGCAATGCGCCGACGATTACCCGAATCGATCTTGGCTGCGGCGCGCGGGTCGAGCTGAACGAGCTGCGCGTACAGGGCGGCGAGGTCGGGTTCGTTTTCGAACGTGGCGCGCAGGTCGAGCCACTCCCCCGGAGGATCGAACCGGTCGAGCATGGCCCGCAGGTAAAGGCCGGTGCCGGCGACGAGCAGAAGTGGTCCTTTTGCCGCGGCTCTCACCTGGTCGTAGTGCTCGACGAACCGCACGACGGTGAAGTCCTCGATGGGGTCGGCCAGGTCAAGGCCGTGGTGCGTGACTTCTGCCTGATCTAGGGATGTGGGCTTCGCGGTGCCGATGTCCATGCCCCGGTAGACCTGCATGGAGTCGACGGCGACGATCTCGGTGCCGGGTCGAGCGTGGGCGGCGGCCATGGCCAGGGACGACTTCCCTGAGGCGGTGGAGCCGACGATGGCGACGGTCACAAAGAGAGGACGGGAATCCGGGTGCGATGAGCGGGCACGTGGGTGACTTCAAGGAAGCGGCCCATGAGGTGGTGCGGCCCGGCCTCGGTGACTTCAACCGTGGCGTAGGTGCCGACCCGCAGGATCTGGTCGTGGCGGAAGTGAAGCAGCTTGTTCTGGCTGGTGCGACCGCTCGTGATGGTCGGATCCTTCTTGCTGGGGCCTTCCACCAACACTTCTTCGATGCGCCCGACGCGGGCCAGATGCTTGGCCAGCGCGCTGCGTTCGATGACGATGCGCAGACGATCGAACCGCTCACCGACGACCTTCGGATCGACGAACTCGTCGACCCGCTCGGCCGCTTCGGTGCCGGTGCGGGGAGAGTAGATGAATGTGTAGGCGTAGTCGTATTCGGCGGTGGCCGCGACCTTGAGGGTCTGTTCGAAGTCTTCGTCGGTCTCTCCGGGGAAGCCGACGATGATGTCGGTGGAGATCGCGAGATCGGGAACCGAGGCGTGTGCCTCGGCCAGTTTCTGCAGGTAGCGCTCGGCGGTGTAGCCGCGGTGCATAAGGGCCAACACCCTGTCGCTGCCCGATTGCAGCGGCAGGTGTAAGTGGTTGCAGACCGTCGGAATGTCGGCCATGGCCGCGACGGTTTCGGTGCGGAAATCCTTGGGGTGCGGCGACGTGTAGCGCACGCGACGAATTCCGGGCACGGCGCCAACGGCGTGGAGCAACTCGGAGAACAGCGGACGCAGCTTGGCAGTGTCGTCGCCACCCTGGCGGGCGGTGAGCTGCAGGTCGCGTCCGTAGGAGTTCACGTTTTGACCGAGCAAGGTCACTTCGGTGACGCCTTCGGCGACGAGGCGTTCGACTTCGTCAACAATTTCAGCGAAGGGGCGGCTGATCTCGACGCCACGAACCGTAGGCACGATGCAGAAGGCGCAATTGTTGTCGCAGCCGATCTGAATGGTGACCCAGGCGTTGTAGCTTGTCTCCCGCTTGGCCGGCAGGGCGGAGGGGAACATAGCGTGATCGTCGAGTACGGCTTCGTCAAGGATCTCGGTGACCGGACCGTGCGTTCGGGCCGAGCCGACCAGTTCGGCGGCGCGGTGCACATTGTGCGTGCCGAGCACGACATCGACGTACGGTGCTTTGGTGCGGACCAGGTCCCGGTCCTTCTGAGCCAGACAGCCGGCAACGACGATCTGACGATCTTCTTTTTGACCCTTCCAGGTCTTGAGGTGGCCAAGGGTGCCGTAGAGCTTGTTGTCGGCATTTTCCCGGATACAGCAGGTGTTCAGCACGATGACATCGGCGTCTTCCTGCGACGCAGCCTCGACCAGGCCGTCAGCGGCGAGCAACCCCGAGATTCGTTCGGAGTCGTGCTCATTCATTTGGCACCCAAAAGTGCGCACGACATAGCTACGGGTCACGGTTCGACCACACTACCTGGGCGGTACCTGCAGTACACGGTGTCGATTTCGCGACACCGTGCTACTGCCAGAACCTGCGGGAGCAGCGAAATCAGTCGAGTGAGATCGGCACTTCGTCTTTGGCGGAGAAGGTGTCTTCTGCCACCTGGTCACCGAGGCCGGCTGCGTTGCGGACCCGCTCGGAAATCTCCACCATGACCTCAGGATTGTCGATGAGGAACGTCTTGGCGTTCTCTCGACCTTGGCCGAGCTGTTCACCCTCATAGGTGTACCAGGCGCCCGATTTCTTCACGATGGCCATCTCGACCGCAAGGTCGAGCACCGAGCCTTCCCGGCTGATACCGAGGCCGTACATGATGTCGAACTCTGCCTGACGGAAGGGCGGCGCCACCTTGTTCTTGACGACCTTCACCCGGGTACGGGAGCCGACCACTTCGACACCGTCCTTGATGGACTCGATACGGCGAATGTCGAGACGGACCGATGCGTAGAACTTGAGCGCACGACCGCCGGGCGTGGTTTCGGGCGATCCGAACATGACGCCGATCTTTTCACGCAACTGGTTGATGAAGATCATGATGGTGTTCGACTTGTTGAGGTTGGCCGTGAGCTTGCGCAGGGCCTGGCTCATGAGGCGAGCCTGCAAACCAACGTGGGTGTCGCCCATGTCACCTTCGATTTCGGCCCGGGGCGTAAGAGCCGCCACGGAGTCAATGACGATCACATCGAGCGCACCGGAGCGCACCAGCATGTCGGCGATTTCGAGCGCCTGCTCACCCGTGTCGGGCTGAGAAATGAGCAGCTGATCGATATCGACACCAATGGCCTTGGCGTAGATGGGGTCCATAGCGTGCTCAGCATCGATGTAGGCGCAGATGCCGCCGTTACGCTGCGCCTCGGCCACGACATGCATGGCGAGAGTGGACTTACCGGAGGATTCCGGTCCGTAGATCTCGACCACGCGGCCACGGGGCAAGCCGCCGACGCCGAGCGCCAGGTCGAGCGCCAACGCGCCGGTGGAAATGGCCTCGATAGCGAGAGAGGCCTTCTCACCCATCCGCATGATGGAACCCTTGCCGAACTGCTTGTCGATACCTGCCAGCGCCATGTCAAGCGCCTTTTCACGATCTCCTGCTGCCATGATTTTCGTCTCCTGCCTTGTACGAACGGGAGGGCATTGCGGCCCCGATAGGTTGATGGAGGTCACCGTACAGAGGGGGTGTTACAAGGTTCCCCCAGACACTGGCTTTCCGAACAACAGCAGCGTAACTTCGAACGCCTGTTCGGTCAAGCACCCTCGTGCTTCTCCAGGTCCGAAGCCATCAGCGCCACCATCGCATCGGCCTCTTCACCGGCATCCAGCGGACGCATGATCAGGTCGATCGCGGCCCACACCGTGTACGACAGCGGGTAGAACGCAACCGGCAGAATCGCCACCACAATGCCGCCGACGATCAACATCGGCACCACGGCAACGCCCGGGTAGGAAAGGAAGAACCCGACCGCGAGCACGACACCGAGAAGCAGGAAGGTGGCGATCATGTTGACGGTGATAGCACCCAGGCTGAAGCCGTCCTCACGCTCGTAGCGATAGCCACACGACCGGCACCTCGGGACGCGTTTGAGCCAACCCGTCCACCAACCCGAACCGTTGCAACGCGGACATCGACGACGCAGGCCGCGCACAATCATCCGCCACGGCTTCACCGGGCGCAGATCGGGCGGACGAATCATGTGTCGAGTATGCCGCGCTCCCCGGTGGATTGTCCGAGCGAAGCGAGACCGAACGCCAGGGAGCGGGAGCGACCCAGCGAGGCAGTGACTAGCGCGTGAGTTCGTCGACGAAGGTCTCGAAGACGTTCTCGGCGAAGGCGATGTCTTCGTCGGTGTGCATGATGGAGATGAGCCACTGCTCGTCGAGACCCGGGGGCAGCAGGATGCCGCGGTTGATGCCCCATATCCAACTGGCGAACGCCAAGTCGAAATCGGTGGCTTTGTAGTCGCGGTAGTTGCGCACCGCGTCAACCGAGAACGTCACGCAGCCTTTGGCACCCAACTGAACCGTGTGGGCCGGAATGCCGGACCGGGCAATCACGCCGTCGGCGTGGTCGAGCAGGCGACGGTTGCGGGCGATGACGATGTCGGTCGCCTCGGGCGTGCACACATCGCGCAGCACCGCGCGCGCCGCGGCCAACACGAGCGGGTTGCCGTTGTAGGTGCCGAGGTGCAGCACCTTGCCGGAAGAGATCTGATCCATGCACTCGGCCGATCCGCCGAACGCACCGATGGGGAAACCCCCGCCGATGGACTTGGCCAAACACACCAGGTCTGGCAGCACACCGAAGTGGCCGGTGGCGCCGCTCCAACCAGCGGTGATACCAGTCTTCACTTCGTCGAAAATCAGCATGGCACCGTGGCGCTTGGTGATTTCACGCACCTGTTGCAGATAGCCCGCGTCGGGCAGAACGATGCCGAGGTTCTCCATCGCAGGCTCAACGATGAACGCGGCCACTTCGCCCGCGTGTTCGGTGAGCATGCGATCAAGAGCCGCGGCGTCGTTGTAAGGGATGATGAGTGTGTCAGCCAGATGGCCGGGCGTGATGCCAGCTGTAGCCGGGACGGCGTTCGGGCGATCGGCCGGCCCGGCCAGATCGAGCGGTGGCTTCATGGAGATCATGACCTCGTCGTGGTGGCCGTGATAGCCACCCTCGACCTTGATGATCTTGTGACGGCCGGTGACGCCGCGGGACACGCGAATCGCGTCCATGGTGGCTTCCGTACCGGAGTTGGTGAAGCGCCACATAGGTAGGCCGTACCGGTCTCTCAGCAGTTCTGCGACCTCGGTGTTCAGCTCGCACGGCGTGACGAACAATGTTCCGTTGTCGAGTTGCTCCTCCACCGCGGCCCGAACGACAGGATGGACGTGGCCGGAGAACAGAGCGCCGAAGCCCATGTTGAAGTCGAGGTAGCGGTGTCCATCGACGTCGGTGATCCACCCTCCCTGCGCCGATTTGGCAACAATTGGGTGCGGGTCGTACGCCTGAAACGAAGAAGGAACACCTGATGGGAGCACGTTTCGTGCTCGATCAGTAGCCGATTGCGATCCCCGCGTGCGGGCCGCATAGCGGACGAGTTCCTCCCCCGTGATCTGTCTAGCTCGAGCGGAAAACTCGCGGGCGGTAAGGGAATCCATTGTGGTCATGTCACTTCCTAGCGGGAAAGCGTTGTCCCGAGCCTAGCAGACGATGGAATCCGTTTCGCCAGGGTCGACTTTGCCTTCCGTTTACCCGCGGGAAACTGTTTCGATTTCGCCAGGGAGGATGTGCCACAATCTTGGGCGATGCATGGTAGCCGTAGCTCAGCTGGTTAGAGCGCCAGGTTGTGATCCTGGATGTCGGGGGTTCGAATCCCCTCGGTTACCCCAAATCCAGCGTTCTTGGCGATGGTTCGCCGTCACCCGTACGCTGGCTTCTCAAGCGCCTCTAGCTCAATGGCAGAGCAACGGACTCTTAATCCGCAGGTTCTGGGTTCGACTCCCAGGGGGCGCACTACAAAATCCCTAGCTCACAGCCAGTTTTCATTTCCTGCTCACATTGATGGTCATCGATCTAGCGACTAGCCTGGCGACTAACCTGTGAAGCTTCGGCGGGCGGATTGCGGTCACGGTCAATACAGACGTCCGAACGGCCGGGGTGCACCGCCGACGTTGCCAGGGATCCGTTGTCGGACAGGCACGGTGTCGTCCATGGTCGTGATGGCGAACGAGGTCTTTAACGTGATGGTGAGTCATGGTGCTGTATACAGACGCTCGCCGGGGCAGTGCGCACGCCAGAACCCGACAAACTTCCAGCGGACACGCCACCGAACGCGAGGTTGGACACACCGAGTCGGGTGGGCGATGTTTCGTCCGGTCCTCGCTGCGGTTTGAAGCGAACTCGATGTCCCATCGGCGAGAACCGCATCAGGCTGTCACCGTGCACCTGAGCGTCGCGTGTTACCGGGCGGTTGCAGCGCTGTAGTTCGCCGGATATGCCGTTGGTCGGCGAGGCTGCGGACCTGCGCAAAGTGTGCGCCTCAGTTTGTGAGCTAGGACGGTTCACGCAGCGAGGTTCCGCCTCGCTCTTTGTCGCTTTCCATTATTGTCCATGTGGTGTCGAGCAGGTCCGTCTGCGCCAAGTCAATCGGAAGGAAGTTGGACGCAATCATGTCGCCTGCGGTCGAGCATCAGCTCCTGGGGAATGTCCTCGACGGCCTCGACGACCTTTTCGATAGTCGCGAAGGGCCGCCCCGTGGCTTGAGCGGCTGCTTCTCGCCACCAGCGTCGCCTTCACCGGCACGATGTGGAGCGGCGAATGTCGGAGGCAGCCGAAGGCTTGAACCAGGTTCGGAAAGGCGAAGCCGAAGCCGGCGACAAGTACTGGCTGGCGCTCGCCGCTACCGACGACCTGCGACTACAAGTTTCGGAGCGGTGGTCCGAGCTCGAAGGCGATCGCCGTTCCTAACCAACGGTGATCGGGTCAGAGCCGGCCGGATAAGCACCTTGCAGCGCGCAACTCTGGCCCGGGTATACACGCCTCTGATCGTTCCGAATGCAACGACTGGCGATGCGTCCGCGAAGTTGCAAAGTGCTCGCTATTCCCTAGCGTGGATCACCCGCATATCGGCAGTTATGGCGCGTGCTCAATCGTCTCTACGAAGTACTGCCGACCGTCTGATCCGTGGTAGCACCAGGAATCCTCCAGATGGGTCAGCGCGTCAGCGTGCACAGCAGTCAGAAATGCCAGCACGTCCTGGTGCACGCTTACCATCTCCCCGATGTCATCCAACGCTGCCGAGAGGAGTAGCTCGTGGTCGAGAAGCAACACCGAGATCTCTTCAGAGCCACTGCTCGCGGATCGGTCGAGAACAATGGGATCGCCTGAAGACTTTGAACCGATCGCTACGAACGAACTAATTCGCTTGTGGGCCTTGTCGAATTCGGCGGGTTCAAACTCATCACGCAAGTCTACGAGGTCCGACAGCAGCCACTCACGCAGCCGTTCTGTTGCGCCAGAAACGTCATCGACCGAGTGCAGGATCAAGCCATAGTCTACGCCGAGATTGTCGATCGTGGTGCCGTCAGGGCAGAACAATGCCACACCATCCGAGCGTTCGTACACGCTCCGGAGTGAAGGCGGTGCCCACTGGACCTGTCCGGCGTAGGGCTGAGTCAGGAGGTGCCCCACGGCGACATCAACGGCCGCTCGTTCGTTATCGGGAATTCGAACACCAGCCTGCCGACAATGGAAGACGTATCGACTCGATAGCACCACTTCGATGTTCGCCGGATCAGACAAGCAGCGCATATTGCCCGCTCGGCGCACCCGACGCAAACGCAATCCGCAACACAAAACCACGATCATCTACCAGGAGTGGTCGCGTTCGGTGCGGCGATCTCGCGCACATCGACATCGGGTATCGCCGGTTCCCGAGTGCATCGTCGGCGTATTCCGTTGAGCGAAGTAGTGCGGCCGCCGTCGATCGTCAGATCGGGCCGACGTCCTCTCCGCAGGATGACCGTGTCCGACCCGGTGCTACAGCTTCGCCACCTGTTCGGCAACACAGTGGCCGCCTGGTGCGACGGACTTCGGCTGATGTTCGAGCGGCCCCCCACCGCTCCACATGCTTGACCACCGAGCGGAGGGCGCCTGCCGAGCGGCTGGGGCATCGCCGTCCTCGCGCGTGCACGAACTCATGCCAGGGGCGATCCGCCTTGAGGTGGCTGCGGCTGTCCGTCACTGTGGTGGTGGCAGGATGGTAATGCCGTGGGCGGCAGCGAGCGCAAGGACACGCTCGGGGTCGGGCGCGACGGCACGGGCAACTCGCGAGAAGTAGTGGCTTCGCCCAACGCTGCGACGAACTCGTCGAAACTGCCCGGGCCGACGATGATGAGCGAGCGGCCAGGACCGTCGAGCGGGAGGATGACCAGTTCGCCGGGAGTGCCGGTCCACGTGTCGTCGCCGCACTGTCTGGTCCATTGGACGTCGATGACATAGAACGCTTCGTCGTGACCGTGGTGGGTGTGGTGGGGCGGTGCGTAGCCCGCCGGCACTCGATGGTCGACAACGCTGAACGCTTCGGTCGTGTCGGCCGCGCAGATCTTGTTTGATTGTGAGCGTGTTCAGGAAGTTGTACGCGTCGCCATCGTCGGGGCCGAACACTCGACCGCGCCTCGCACCGTCGGGCCTCATCTCTGCTCCTTGCTTCGGCCCGTCACAGGCCGTTGGCCCTCAAGCGGGCGCGCGACAACCATGCCTGTCTCGGCGATCGTCGAGACAGGTCGCCCTGTCAACGGCCGCCCCGGGACAGGGACTCAGGGTTTGGGACGCCGATGCACGGTCAGGCTGCGTGAGGGCCCGTCACAACCGTCCCGTCTGGCGGGGGTGGTGGGCGTGGGAGACTGGGATGGTGGAGGATTTGGTGCCTTCGGGGACCGTGTCGTTTCTGTTCACTGACATCGAGGCATCGACGCGGCTGTGGGAGGCACACCCTGACGTGATGGCCGGGGCCGTGGCGCGCCATGACGTGATCCTGCGGTCGGCGATATCGGCGCGTCGGGGTCACGTGTTCTCTACAGCGGGTGACGCCTTTGCTGCGGCGTTCTGGACCGCGACCGAAGCGCTCGAGGCGGCAGGTGACGCACAGCTCGCGCTGGCCAGCGAGCCGTGGCCCGAGCCGCTACAAGTGATGGTGCGGATGGGGATCCACACCGGGACAGCGGACGAACGTGGAGGCGACTACTTCGGACCGACGTTAAATCGTGCCGCCCGGTTGATGGCTGCCGGTCATGGTGGCCAGATACTGGTGTCAGGGACAACCGCACGGCTCGCTGATGTCGACGGGTTGAGCGACCCTGGTGAGTGGCGGTTGAAGGATCTGGCAACGCCGGAGCGGGTCTACGAGGTCGGTTCTCGATCGTTTCCGGCGTTGCGGGCGTCGGGTTCGGTGACGGTTCAGTTGCCGGAGTGGACGACCAGGTTCCGTGGCCGTGCCGCAGAGTTGGACCGGTTGACCGATCGCGTGCCCGTGGAGCGCGTCGTGGTGTTGACGGGCCCGGGCGGTGCCGGAAAGAGCGGTTGGCCGCCCAGGCCGCTGCACGGTTGGTGGCGGCGTTCCCCGACGGCGTCTACTTCGTCGGGCTGGCCGGCATCGCGTCGGACACGGTCGACTCCACGATCGCGGAGGGGATGCGTGTGCGACCCGAACGCGAGCGGTCGCTCTTGGACACTATCGCGGGTTGGTTGCGTGACCGGCAGGTGCTGCTCGTCGTCGACAACTGTGAGGAGGTGAGCAGTGCGGCGCAGGCCGCGATTACGGTGTTGTCGGCGAGGTGCCACGGGCTCCACGTGTTAGCGACGAGTCGCGTCCCGTTGGGTGTTGCCGGCGAGTTGCGTGTGCCGCTTCCGCCACTGGACCAGCACGCGGCGATCGAGTTGTTCGCCGACCGAATGGCCGTGACCCGCCCGACCTTCGATCCGGCACACGACCAGCCGGCGCTCGAGGAGCTCTGTCGTCGCCTCGACGGGTTCCCGCTAGCATTGGAACTCGCCGCGGCTCGGTGTCGCACGTTGACCCCTGGCCAGCTCCTCGGCGCGCTGGGAGGGACGGCCTGAGCTCCTTACCGATGCCGCAGGCCTGTTCGAGGAACGGCATCGGGATCTAGACCGACTCATCGCCTGGTCACTCGAGGAACTCTCTCCACCGGCACGGCTGGTGTTGTCGCGCCTGACGGTGGTGATCGGCGGGTTCAGTCTCGAAACCGCTGAAGCAATCGCCGGCGGGGGTCCCGGTGACGTC
Organism: uncultured Acidimicrobiales bacterium; assembly: GCA_963791625.1. Lineage (GTDB taxonomy): Bacteria > Actinomycetota > Acidimicrobiia > Acidimicrobiales > Ilumatobacteraceae > JANMCE01. The sequence goes on along the minus strand of CAWBTA010000006.1, from coordinate 639,486 downwards.
ATCGTCGTCGACGCCCTCGAAGAGCTGATCGACGCCGGCCTGATCGTCGAGGACCACGGCGACGGTGAACCGCGCTACCGGCTCCTCGAACCGATCAATCAGCACGTCACTATGCGGCTGGCCCCGAGCAACCGCAGCGACGCGTCGCACCGGCACCCGCGGTGGTTCACGCAACTCGCCGGCGCGGTCGGAGCGGGAAGCGTCAGCGCCACCTTCGGCTTGTGGGCTGACGTCGTCGAGACCGAGCTCGCCAACTTCCGCCTCGCCCATCGATGGGCAATCGAGACAGCTTCTCCCGAGCAGGCGGTCCAGATCGTCGATGGCCTCGCGGTGGTTGGCCACGAACGTGGGCTGCTGGAACTGGCCGACTGGTGTGACGCTACGGTGGCCATCGTCAACGGGCGCCACGACCGTCAGGAAGTTGCCGCGCTCGCCGCCGCGGTCGGGTTCTGGTGGCTGCAGAACAGAGCCCACGACATCCAGGTTGCCGTCGAACGTGTCGAAGATGCTCCCGGTGAAGCCGAGCACCACCTTGCGCTCTGTCACTACGCGATCCAAACATCGCTCCACCCCGACCACTGGAGAGATGCAATCGGACGCCTCGAGAAGGCCTTGGCCCGCTACGGCTCCGATCAGCCGACATGGCGCACCGCTCAGTCCCACGCCTACCTCGTCCTGCTCGGCGGGCTTGACGCCACCGCCGTCGTCCCGATCGCCACACGCCTCGACAGCCCTGTCTTCTCAGCGATGTTCACGTTCTACCGGGCGGTGCCGTTCTACATGACCGGCGACGAAGCCACCGCTGCCGAGCTCGCCGGGCAAGCGGTCGCCCTTTCCCGTTCTGCAGGCGCGGTGATCCAGTTGGGTGTGGCGCTGATGGGCCAGGGCGGGTGGCGGGCCCAATTGCCCGACGCCACTCTCGCCGACGTGTTCGGCCCCCAGGCGGAGTCCCTCGACCTGTGGGACCGGCTGCGCGTCGCCTGGGGAATCTTCGCCGTCGCCGAGGAGATTGCTCAGGCCCTGGCGATTCGTGGGTTCCGAGAAGAAGCGTTCGTTCTCTGGGGCGCCGTCGACAAGTCAGGGATCCGACCACCCTCGATGGTCGGTCGTCGCAGCGCCGCTCCCTACATCACCGACATCCCCCACGACCAGGCCACCGCCTGGCAGGCGCAAGGCGCCACAATGACAGCCGACGAACTCGTCGCCTACGCCCGCAAGACGCTCGCCGCGGTGCTCGCCTGACGATGCTGCGAACCGCCCGGACACCCGGCTCGGGCTCCAGCGGCCAGCGGTCGGAAGACTGGGCAGCTCACGTCCGGCTAAGCCTCAGCGTGGTGTCGCTGGCACTCCACTGCCCAGCTCATACGAGCGAGCCATCAGCTCCGGCTCGCACGATGACAACGCTCAGACGTCTGGAATTCTGGACGGGTGCCCTCGCACCTACTCGGGCCCGAGCAGGCGCACGCGACTACTGGTGGTCGGCTCGCCTGGACGACCGCCGAGGGTGAGCGCGATACGAGCACGGATCTGACACTCCCACCCGTGCGACGGTTCGCCGGTTCTTGGGCGTGTCGGGTCATCGGGCCGTGAGCGAGGTGGTGCGGTGCTTTACGGGTCGCATGCCTGCAGCCGTTCTGCCGAGCTACGACTGCTACGGCTGCTACGGGGTTCGCGAAGTGCTGTGGCTGTCTCAACTTTGGCACTTGCGTAACTGCACCCCGACAGATGCTGGGCTTGTGCGGTGAGGTTTCTGAGGTTGAGTGGCAGGATGTCGAGGGGTGGCGATCTCGCGCACGATGGTCGCGTCCTTTCGCATGAGAGCGCCGCCGGGCGTGGTCAGGAAAGGGCCGAACGTGTGTTTGAACTGGTCGAGTTCGTGGCTAGTCGCGTTCCTGGGCGGATCGACTGTGCGGGTGAGATGGATGCCAGATGGGACGTTGAGTCGTTCAGTGGTCAACGTGCCACGCGGCGCGAGGACTGGCCTTGCCCGCCGGACAGGCCTGCAGTGGCATGTCCGGTTCTGTGGCCAGAACCACGAACTACCGATCAGAACGCTAAACAGTTCGTATCGCCTGTTTGCGTCGTGAGGACTTATTCGCCAAGCACATTCTGCGGTGTCGAACTCTGCTGTGATCAGGCTGCCGGGAAATAGCCGGTGATGTCGGTTATGAGGTTGGTGGGTGCCGAACTGTAGATGCACACTCTGCCGGCGGCGGACAGCTTCGTGATGACCGCGTTCGCGATCGTGGCACCAGCTTCGAAGTTGAGGTTGCTGGCGTTCGGCTGCTTCTCGTCGCACGGCCAGACCGTGAGAAATCCAGCGGATTTCGCACCGGTAACCGTAACGTTCAACGCCGCTGTCGTCGCGTCCACGGGCACGTGGTGCCTGCCGCTGACATCGAGTTCGAGCACACCGTCCTTCTGCGCTGGGCCGATGCCGGCGAACTGGTTGTCGATGGTCGCGGCGCCGGGTCGAGTGTCGAGAAGCCGTCCCGGAACGAGTGGGGTGAAGGTGCTTCCGGCTGGGTGGTAGCCGGTGATGTCGGTAATGAGGTGGGTGCTGGCTGAAGCGTGGATGCATATGTCGCCGGCGGTGCCGATCTTGGTGATGACAGTGTTGGCGATGGTCGCGCCGGTTACATAGTTGAGGTTGCTGGCATTTGGTTGTGGTTCGTTGCAGGGCCAGACGGTGAGGAAACCGGCGGCGGTGGTGCCGGTGGCGGTGACGTTGAGGGTCGCCGCGGTGGCGTCAGCGGGCACGTTGTGTCGGCCAGTGATTTTGAGTTTGAGGGTGGTGTTGGCTTGCTGGAGACCGATGCCGGCGAACTGGTTGTCGATGGTCGCGGCGCCGGGTCGAGTGTCGAGAAGCCGTCCCGGAACGAGTGGGGTGAAGGTGCTTCCGGCTGGGTGGTAGCCGGTGATGTCGGTAATGAGGTGGGTGCTGGCTGAAGCGTGGATGCATATGTCGCCGGCGGTGCCGATCTTGGTGATGACAGTGTTGGCGATGGTCGCGCCGGTTGCATAGTTGAGGTTGCTGGCATTTGGTTGTGGTTCGTTGCAGGGCCAGACGGTGAGGAAACCGGCGCCGGTGGTGCCGGTGGCGGTGACGTTGAGGGTCGCCGCGGTGGCGTCAGCGGGCACGTTGTGTCGGCCAGTGATTTTGAGTTTGAGGGTGGTGTTGGCTTGCTGGAGACCGATGCCGGCGAACTGGTTGTCGATGGTCGCGGCGCCGGGTCGAGTGTCGAGAAGCCGTCCCGGGACGAGTGGGGTGAACGGGCGCGGCGTGGCGGGCAACGTGGCAACGTACCCCTGGTTGGCGCTGGTGCCAACTGCTTGGCCGACCAGCCAAGCAGTCTTTCCGTCCCCGCTCAACGCTGTGGCGTACGACGCGCTCCACCCGGAAGCCGGAGCGGGAATCGTAGCGAATGAGCTACCTGCAGCATCGTAGACTCGCGCTTGCCAAATGGGTACTTGCCCGCTCGGAACGGGATCTGGACCGGCGACCAGGGCGAGGAATCGTTGCCCGTCGCCGCTCATTTGTAGCGAGCCAACCACTACGTCGGAGCCGAAGAGGACGGCGGACTGGCCGGCCGAAATGTCGCGTCGGTAGGTCTTCGAGGCAGTTCCGTTGATCAAGCTCTGAGTCCACGTCACCGTGTTGCCGTTGTCGCTCAGGCCGATAGCGCTGAGAAAGTACCCGGTTGTCGAGGCACCGGTCGGATCGAGGTTGATAAATGACCGCGTGCCCGTTGCGATGTCGTAGCGAACGAGCCGATCGAGACAATCGACGACCGGAAACGAGCAACCCGGCTGTGTTGGATTCGCGTATGCGAACACCGCAGACTTCCCGTCGCCGCTAATGTGAGGCTGTCCGATGTGCCCACCAAACGGACCGGCCGGCCACGCATCCTGCGCAAGACCAGCCGCAATATCAACAGCCGTTGCGCGCGTTGCCCCGACCCACGCGTGTTCGACGCCACCGGAAACCTCGATCCAGCCGACGACACTCCCATCAGAGCTGAAGTCGCTGTCCAGCGGTGGTTGAATTCCCGTGGCGACGAGTCGCGTCGTGCCGGTATTTCGGTTCACGACAGCAAGATCGGACAGGTTGGCCGTCGCGCTTGCGATGAGTTCAAGGAGTTGCTGACCATCGGCGGAGATCCGGTGGACACGTGGATACAACGGAGTAACCTGCGGCGCGACCGAACGCCCCACGACGACCGAACTGTTCAAGAGCGCGTCCGCCACAAGCGTGTCGTCACCTGATCGGACAAGCGCCCATCGGCCATCGCGACTTACCGACCCGGTAAGAATTCCAGGAACATCGGTAACTCTCACGTTCCCACTCGGAACAGGCTCGACCGCCCTCGCTGGCGATGCCCACGCCATGATCGTCGGAACAGTGGCCAGCAGCATCGCAGCAGCAACTCGCGTCAGCTTCATTCAAAATCTCCTGTCTCACCAGCCGACACAACATACGGGCTACAGGCAACAAATCAATAGGTCGCGTGTCAGGGCACCACCGTCCGCTGGCAGTCGCGCCGCGTCAGCAGGCCTCGCCGATGTTGATCCCCGGGCGGATTCGAGTTCGGCAACGGCCAATCGGGCGCCGCTGGTTCGTCGACGGGATTGCCACCGATCACGGTGACATCCCACTCTTCTGGTTGCCATGCGGGCAGCTCGGCAACGTCTTGCTCGATCTGCGCCTCTACCTGGACCCGAAACCTCCCGCTGATGACCGCAGGACCTGCGCAGTGCCGGAGCTAGCAACCCGATCGATATCGGCGCCCAGTAACGCGCCCCAAGCCACTCGATCAGCCACCCGACTTCTACCCTTATGCCGCACCGCATGTCGCCAACGGTTGAACCTTTCACGCCACCGGCGATGCCCTGCCTTCGGTCCCTACGCCAGCTTCGTGGGTTGCGGTTAATCGCAGCAGAGAGGATACTGGTTCCATGACGACGGCCACGACCACCTCGAAGGAGCGGGCGGTCTCGCGCCTTGCTGACGCAGCTTTATCGGCCGCGTCCACGGTACGGGTGTCTATTGGGGAAACCACCGCTGATCTCCCCAAGACCGTGGCCGCTCAGATTGCCTCCCTCCTCGACGACATCAGTGAGGGCCGCCACGTGACCATCGCCCCGTACGACCTGGCCATCGGCACCGAACGCGCAGCCGAACTCCTCGGCGTCTCTCGCCCCTGGCTGACGGCCCTCCTCGACCGCGGCGACATCCCGATGGTCAAGAACGGCACCAAGCGCCGAGTCCGCCTCGGTGACCTCATCGCCTACCGCCGCGCCACCGATCGTCTCCGTCTCGCAACCCAGACATGGGAACACCTCGACGACGAAACTGTCGCCGAGGCTAGTGTTCTGGAGCCACGATCTACAACCCGATGGCGCTCGAGCACGCCACCAGCCGACTGGAACCAGGAGACGTCGCCAGTCGATGAGGTCCTGGAACTTCCCTTCCACCTCTACTGGAGTGACGACAACAATCGCTTCGACCTTGCGAAACGCGCCCGACTTCGAAGCATGTACCAGATCGTGCTCACCGAGGGCTCGGCCGACGACGTTCGCACGTACATCAACCGCGCACTCCTGATCGACGTGTGGGACGAGCTCTGGCTCTCCCCCTCCGTCCATGAGGCGTGGGACGGCTGGATCGACACGAACCGTCATGCCACTGTCTGAAATCCAACTCCGGACCGCAACAATCATCTTGGCTCTACCCGAAGCTGCCTGCTTCGCGCTTGCCGGTGGCGCCGCGCTCGTCATCCACGAGATCGTCGATCGAGGCACGAAGGATCTCGATTGCTTCGGTCCCTCCACCGACGCCGTAAACCAATTGGTCGATCCCTCGCTCGCTGCACTCGTCGCAGCCGGACTCCACACACAGCTCCTCTTGCGAGCCGACGGATTCTCCAAGATCCTCGTCACCGGAGAGCACGAACGAACTCAAGTAGACCTCGGGTTCGATCCCGCCTCGCACGAGCCAGTCCTGTTCGCGATCGGCCCCGTTCGCCACCTCAGCGACCTCGCTGGCGACAAACTGCTCGCGCTCTTCTCCCGTGCCGCAGCCCGGGACTTCATCGATGTCGCCGCACTTCTTCGACGTTTCACCAAGTCCGAACTCTGCGCGATTGCCGCATCAAAAGATCAGGGCTTCAACATCGATGTCCTTGCCGACGCGTTCGGCGTCCTCCCGACCTACGACCGCGACGACGAGTACCCAACGCTGAACGACGACGACTATCACGCGCTCACTGCAGTATTCGCAGCATGACAGCGAGAGATTCGCCAGGGATAGTCCTCCGGTCGGCAGCACCACGTTGACGACCTCGAGGCCGTCCCGTTCGGGCGTGCGGATGTCCATGACGATCGTGTCCGGCGAGCAGGCGATGAGAACGCGTAACGCTCAACCCGACGCAGCGACGATGCAAACAGCGATGCACACCGTCGCCGCTATGACGCTCGAAGTCTGGCGACTATCTCGGCGACAAACTCCCCGGACTGTGGCGGATTTGGCAGCACTCCCTGGACTGATTTCTGGACGAAACCCCTGTTTTGCGGACTGGGCAACACTGGGCGGACTAGTTGTGCGGGACTCTTAATCCGCAGGTTCTGGGTTCGACTCCCAGGGGGCGCACAACAAACACACCAGCTCACAGCCAATTTTCGTCGAGCGACCGCATTGACGGTCATCGATCTAGCGACAAGCCTGGCGACTAACTCTGGAACTACGGCGGGCGGCCACGACGCCGAAACGACGCAACCACCACCGTGGCGGTGTTCGGCCGTCGCGAACAGAGCATCACCGCTCGGCGATGTAGCCATCGGCCGTTGCGCTGAAATGCTGGGCCTCGACCAAATCGTTTCACGTCTCTTACAGACCCGTTCAGCGAACGCTCGCACCAACCTGCGCGCAGTCGCCCGTCCCACCGAACCGCCGTGACCTGACGTTGATCTTTCACGTTCATTACAGAGTCCATCGGCGGCCACGCGCACCACGAGGTTCGGCATCGCCTGCTGCCCTGAATTCGTCGATCTCGTTCGTCTATATTCCACGCTCGACACAGACGCGCCCCGCGACGGGCGCACCTCGACTCATCTTCGTGCTGCGGCCGCGAAACCCTACGACGCAGGCAGCCGGACTTTGGTCTCGTGGCTGCGGGTCACATCATCGGTGGGTTCTTCCGGTATCGTGACGGCGTGCAGCAAGTGAGCTACGCCGTGCGTGACAATCACGCCGTTTGGGCCGGGCTGACATTGCGCGCCTGGACCGATGTTCTTGTGGAGACCTTGGTTGCCGAGTTCGATCCGGTCAGCATTATTCTGTTCGGCTCCGTCGCCGCCGGGTCAGACGGTCCCGATTCCGACATTGATCTTCTCGTCGTGCTCGATGACGCACCGTTGGCCGATCGTCGCCGCATAATGGTCCGGCTTCGGCGCGCTACTCGCTCAATCGCAGCACCCCATGATCTGCTCGTCACAAGCGCTGCGGATTTCGCGCGTAACGCGACGCAGCCGGGTACGACCGAGTACGAACCGGCCCAGCATGGTGTCGCGGTGTATGAGCGCGTCGCTGCCTGAGGAACCGTCGCCAGCACAACGCTGATTCGCGCTCGCGACCGAAGATCTGGCCGCCGCTCGGGTCTTGGTCGCCGAAGGTTCGGTCGCGTTGCGTATCGCTGGTTTCCTCGCGCAGCAAGCAGCCGAGAAGGCGCTCAAAGCGGGACTGTTCGCAGCATCGATTGCTGTACCCAGGATTCACGGACTCAACCAACTCGTGGCCCGTTATCCGAGTGTCGGAGCCCCCGACGTCGATCCCGACGACCTCGATCTGCTTGACCCATGGGTGATCGATGGCCGATACGCAGCCGATCTCCCGGACCTCGGACGCACCGACGCCGACGAACTGCTGCTGGCCGCCCACCGCGTCGTTCACGCCGTCGAGGCTTCGCAACCAAACCTCAAACCAAACGCCCGAGACAACCAATCCGCCGAAGAACAAACCGGGCCAACCGAGTAACTCGATCAACGAGGCCCCGGGATCAGCAGCGTCGTTGCCAAGGGTGCCGAGATCGGGCATTCTGGGTGGGTGGATCCGGAGCGAATGACCGCATTCATTGCCCACCTCGTTCGGTCCTGGTCGTAGGTCCCTGTGCCCGACACCAACGTCAGTATGGATGCGGCCTTGTTCGTGACCATGGGCGAAGACATCGTCCTGCCGACTGTTTTCTCGAGAGGGCCATGGAGTCTCGATTGGCTCCACGGCGGCCCGGTCGCCGCGCTGCTGGCCCGCTCGGTCGAGCGGCTGGCGTCCGACGGGGTCGACGCACCGCAGGGACCAGCTGACGGGCGCCCGGGAAACCGTGACGAGGATGTGCCGGTCGCGTTTCACAACGGTGGCACCGAGCATCGATTCGTCCGCGAGCTGGGCATGTGAGCGGATCGATGGACGCCTGGCTCAATAGCGACGAGCGCTCTCGTACATCTCATGCGTTGGGTGGACGATGTTGTGACCTCGAACCAAGTTTACTGAACGCGCATTAGGCTCTCGCTCATGCTGAGGTGTGAACGATTGACGCCGGCCCTCGGTGCGATGGTTACCGGAGTCACGATGGGCAACCTGACTGGCGAAAGTGCCGACGCCATCTACGACGCACTCATGGAGCACTAGGTGTTGTTCTTCCGGGACCAGCATCTTTCACCTCTCGAGCAGGTGACGCTCGGGCGCCATCTCGGCGATCTCGGCGAACGCCACCACGCGTACAACACGCATCCAGAAACCGACGATGTCGTCGTGCTCGATTGGCGACCAGGCGATCGCCCGGACGCGGCCGAGTGGCACAGCGACATGACCTTCAAATCCGATCCGCCTTTCGCAACGATTCTCCAGGCCATGGTCCTTCCTCCCGTCGGGGGCGACACGTTGTGGGCGAGCATGTATTCCGTCTATGAGCGGCTCGATCCCGGGCTCTGTTCCGACCTCCAACAACTCTTTGCCGTTCACGATCCTGGAGCATTCCGCAATGGGGCCTACGCCAAAGGTGGCAACGCAGGCATTGACGAGATGCTCGGCACTGTCGGGTCGGCAGTGTGGCCGATCATCTCGCACCATCCGGTCACGGGTCGACCGTACGTGAACGTCAGTGAGTCGAACACCCGGTGGATCATCGGCGTAGGCGCTCCCGAGAGCGCCCGCATAGTTTCGTTGCTTTTCGACATGATCAATCGACCCGACCATCAGGTACGCCTTCGTTGGGAGCCGGGAACGATTGCCATCTGGGACAATCGGGCGACCCAGCACTACGCCGTGTCCGACTATGGCCAGTATCGGCGCATGATGCACCGGGTCGTCGTACAACGAGACACGCGGCTCGAACCAACTGGGACTCCCGTGCGCGGCAATAACCGTTCGGCAGCCGACTAGTTCACGGCGAGTTCTGGAAGGTTGATCGACGGGGCCGATCGATGAGGTCGTGGAACTCCCATTCCACCTCTAAGGGAGAGACGACAACAATCGCTTCGACCTTTCCAAGCGTGCCCGCCTTCGAAGCATGTATCAGATCGTGCTCACCGACGGATCGGCCGAGGACGTCCGCACCTACAAGTAGCCCGCGCTAATCCTGGCGCTAACCCACGTACCGCGGCGACACTCGCCTGAATCCCATCATCCAGTAGCCGGCACTGCGACCTCCGAGCGCGGCGACGTCGTGGAGCCTGAGCGCGTCGGCTCCGTCGCGGCCAACGATCGTGGCCATGTCGCCCACGACCAGCCCTGGAATCGAGGACGTGTCGACCACGGTGTACTCGGCGTTTACCGACAGGACCGGGCAGCGACTGCCGCGCAGCAGCACCGATGCGCCGTCGGAGAAGTCATACCCGTTGTCGATGCCGAGAAGAAGGACCGCTGTGCGAGCCACCTCGTTGGGTGGTCCGGCGGCGAGGTCGTCACCCGGCGCACGCCTGCCGACGTGGATCACCCGCGCTCGGATTGCGCGCAACGCCTGCCGGAACCCGATGTCCTCGGCCTGCACGCCGTGGATCGGCGAGATGCCGTATGTGAGGTGCCCCGGGGCAACGGTGTTGAGATCGTCGGGGATCGAGTCAATCAGGGCCGAGCTGGCGCTCGCTTGGGCGTAGCGGATGCGCATTCCGTGCATCGCCTCGATCTGGCGGACGAGCTCTCCGAACGCAGCGATCCGACGTCTCGCCCAGGCCGCCCCACCACCGTCGCTGAACGGCAGGTGGGTGTAGAGGCCCTCCAGGCACACCCGTCGCTCGGCAACCACCGCAGTGACGAAGGCTGCCGCTTCGTCGAAGCGCACACCGAGGCGGCCAAAGCCGGCGTCGACTTCCACATGCACGGCAACGCGTTCCTCGCCAGCCGCGCCCGCAGCGGCCTCGAGTCCCGCGCGATCGGCGATGGTCGGCGTGAGGCCATGGGCAAGGAGTCGTGAGGTGGCGGCCGGGAGCTGTGAGGCGTACATCAGGATCGGCAGCCGAACCCCCGCCGTTCGAAGCTCGATCGCCTCGTCGATGTTGGCGGTCGCGATGGCATCGACCCCAATCTGCTCGAGATGCGTTCCGACGGCGATGGCACCGTGGCCGTAAGCGTTGGCTTTCACCGGCACGATGACCCGCACCGGGCGACCTGCACGCACGCGGATCCGATCGATGTTGTGCGTGATCGCGCCGAGCTCGATCTCGGCCCACACCGGACGTGCCGCGTCGACGTCGTCGGTCATACCTCCGCCGCGCCGGCGAGGAGGCAGTCGTCGCCGAGGGCTTCGAGCGCTGGCACAGTGCTGTCGTCGGGAACGATGTCGCGAGAGCGAATCGTCGGCGTCGTCGCTTTGTTCGAGAGTGCGTTATAGGTCAGAGATATCAGGCGGCGCCTCCACGGCGACAGGTTTGAGCCGGAGCCATGGAGCACGTTGGCGTGCATGAACATCACTGACCCGGCGGGCCCCGTGGGGGCAACGATGCCGCCTCGCCGCACCTCGGCCTCGATCACGTCCGTTCCCGAGTAGCGGATCTTGTAGGAGGTCCCCTGGGTCGACTCGTCTGGCCAGTCGGATTCCATCCGGTGCGAGCCGGGCACCACCATGAGCGGCCCGTTGAATTGAGTCACCTCGTCGAGGAAGATCAACGCGTTCACCATCCGGCATTCGGCGATGTGATCGTCGGCGCGATAGGTGGGATAGTCCTGGTGCCAGTACCACATGTCTCCGTTGAACGGCGCCTTGTTGTTGACAACCAACTGGAAGACGTAGACGGGTTCGCCGAGCAATTCCTCGACGGCGCCAAGCACCCGCGGATGGCGGACGAGACGGTCAAGCACGTCGCTGTAGAGGTGCGGGTTGAACACGCTGCGAAGCGTGCGCTCGTCCTTCTCCAGCACGAGTCCCGGGCGCTGTCCGTCCGCGACGATCGCGTCCAGCTCGTCGTTGATCGTCCTCACTTCCTCCGACGAGAGCAGCTCCGGTCGAAAGAAATGGCCCACTTCCTCGTACTCGGCGACGGGCGACACGGCATCCACTCCTCTGAGTCGGTGCGCCCAGGCTACTCGAAACAGTCGACGCACCCGGCAGAGTTCACGGTTCATCGGCCGTATGCCGCTACGTCGAGTAGCCGATGACGTCGATGATGAAGTTGGTCGCCACGGAGCTGAAGGCGCACACGTAGCTCTTGCCCGAAGCGTCGGCGGTCAGTCGGCTGAAGGCCATGTTGGCCACCGTTTCCCCGGCGACGAAGTTCAGCGACGAGGCATCGGGCGGCGCCGGGCAACTCCCGTCGGTTCGGGAAGGGTATACCGTGACGAACCCGGCACCAGTTGCATTTGCAACCGTTGCGTTCAACGTAGCGGTGGCGACCGAACCCGGGCTCGAAGGCCCGACCGCGATCGGTATGCGCAGGTTGGCGCCGTTCAGCATGGCACCGTGGTCACGCGTGTCCCATGCACGTGAGTTGACATCCGCCCGGAACACGGAGGCCGGGTTCTCGTAACCCGTGACGTCGACGATCACGTGCACGCCCGTCGAGACGTAGACGCACACACCCTCGGGCCACAATCTCACGATCGTCGAGTTCGCCGCGTCGCGGCCGGCCAGTACGTTGACTGTCGACACATTGGGGACCGGCTGCCCGCAGCGATACACCGTGGCGAAGCTGGACAGCTTCTGGCCCACGAGCGTGACGGTGAGGTAGGCCATGCTCGCATCGGCGGGCACGCCGCCCCGGCCGAGCGCCTGCACCCGCAGACTCGACCCACCTGCTACAAGTCCGGAACCCGACTGCTGACCGTCGATCGTCGCGTGCGGCGATCGTGTGTCGACCAGGCGCGACGGGGTCAGGCCGATGTAGCTCGCCGCGCTCGGCGCGTGGCCGTTGACGTCGACCAAGAGGTAGGCCGAGACCGAACTGGTCACACAGACCTTGCCGCGCGAGCCGAGCCCCAACACCATCGCGGCCGCGACGTCCCGGTTCGCTGAGAAGTTCGCTATCGACGTTACCGGTCGTGGCGCTCCGCACGGCCAGGCCGTCAGAAATCCTGCGCCGGTCGGCCCCGTGACCGTGAAGACCAGGGCCGCAGCCTTGGCGTCGGCCGGCACACCGGCCCGCCCGGCAATCGGTACCTCGAACACCTGGCCCGGCGCCAAGCGGCCGGCGCGGGCGCCCGACCCGTCGACCGTCTGGCCGGTGGGCCGCGAGTCGATCAACCGGGCCGGGGTGCGGGCGACCAGCGTGCCGGTCGCGCTGCGCTCGACCGCTGACGGGGAAACGGCTCCGCGTACGGCGTCGACGTACTCCTGAGGCACCGGGGTGGAAGGCCAGCCACTCCCCCGCCAGTCAAACGCCTCGCTGAAGAGCCAGCGATACTTGTCCGTCGCCTGCCGCGAGTAGGACAGCAGCACCTGCATCTGGTTACTCGAGAACGTCGGACGATCCGGCTGCGTGATGTCCTTGTCGAACACCTGGCTCGCCACCGAGACCGTTGCGTTGTACGCCGCGCCGCTGACCGGGCCGGACGGAACGATCGGCCCGCCCGACTCGGCGAATCGTGTCTCCAGCCATGTGTACGAGTCGACGAAGTCGGACAGCGTTCGCTGGTGGTAGCTCTCGCCGCCGTCCACGACCGATGCGGCGGTGCCCATCGCCGATTCGACCGCGCCGACGAAGAACGGGCCAGCCAACTCGTTCGCCCACGCCACGTCGTAGCCGGCCATGTTGCCGGGCTTGAACGTGTTGGGATCGGACAGCTCGCCGCCGCGCAGGTGGAACGCTACGACATCGGGCCAGGCGGAGCGGATGGCGTCCATCGTCTGCTTGCCACGTCGCTGGGCGAGGTCCTTCGCCGCGGCAGGAAGTGTCCAGGGCCTCGACCGGCCGGGCTCGTACGTCGATGGAATCGGGATCGTGTCGTAGTCCCACGGGTTGGGGCCCTTGCCGTAGTACTCAGTGTCGAACATGATGCCGTCGAACATCCCGGTAGCACGGGCGGCCTGCGCGTAGATCGCCAGGTTCGATGCAATCGTGGCCCACGTCGCGTCGTTGTTCACGTCGAACGGACTCGATCCGTCCGGGTTGGCGTCCTCGATGAGCCGGCACAGCAGGAAGTTGTGAATGGCGTGAACCGGCTTTGGCATCTCGGCCATGTCGGCCTGTGCGACGGCGGGGTCGACAGGTTTTGGACTGCACGGGTTCAGCGCTGGTTGAATCGAATACCCGTCGAAGGGCAGCGAGTCCATACGCGCCAGATGCCGGCTGAACCCACCAGCGGTGTCGATGTCATATCCGTGCTCGATGAGGAGCGGCTCGTTCTCGGCCGCGGCAACCGGTCCGGCGGGGACGAGCACCGCCACGCCCCCACCGATCAAGCACGCGCCAGTCAATGCGCACAGCATCACCCTCAGACGTTTCAATCGAGCCACACGCCACCTCGAGTCGTCGAACCAGCCCGACAACCTACCGAGTGGTCTCACCAAAAGTCCGCTGCGCCCTGTCAATGACGCGCGTCACCCGGTCGGCGGCCCATGACGCTGCGCAATTAGCAGCACCAGCTGGGTCCTGTGCGGGATCGCAAGCTGTTGAACACAGCTACCCTTCATTGCAGCTAGGTGGAGTCGCATCAACGAGTTGGTCGAGGTACTCCGCAGCTTCGAGGTGTCCGCCGTGGTTGGCCCAGCCTGCGGGCGTCGAGTTGAACTCGGTATCGACGATGGTTGGGTCGGCGCCGAGTTCAACCAGCAGTCTGATGATCGGTATATTCCCGCGCAGTGCCGCCTCGTGTAGCGCGGTCGTGCGCGGGCGAGCGTTCACATCGAAGCCCAGCTCTACGAGTAGGCGGATGGCGTCGACACGACCCAGTTCGACCACCCGAGCGATGAGATCGGCGTGTTGTTCGCGCACCGTAGGGAAGATCGCGGGGTCGCTCGTCATGAGCGCTGCGACGTCGTTGCGATCACCGGCCAGGCAGGCTCCGATGAATCGTGTCAACGGTTCCACACCGCCGGTGTCGGCTCCGGCGGCCGCAAGCATCTTGGCGACCGCAATGTTGCCGTGCAGCACTGCGCCGGCGTAGGGCGACCGGCCGTGGTAGCCGGGGTGTGTGCCCGGAGTGTTCGGGTCGATGCCTCGGCTGAGCAGGAGACGCGTCCGGCGTTCGAGACCTGCTTCGGCGGCATGCTGCAGGGCTGCGGCCGCGATTTCGGTCGGGGTCTGATGGCCGTGGGCCAGGAGACGACGCCACGGTCCGCCGTCACCGTGGCCGAGCCCGAAATCGAGGAGCAGTTCGAGAAACTCGGTGTCGTCGCGGGCGATGTCGCCGGCGCCCCGGTTGTAGATGGTCTGACTGTCGTTGGCCTCCGCTCCGGCCTCCAACAACAGACGCGCAAGAGCAAGTTCCTGATAGTGCGGTGGGGCACCCTGCTCGCCACGACCGAACACACCCGTGAGTGCGGTGAACGGCGACGGCAAGCCATCCCATAGGTACCCGGCGTTCGGATCGGCACCGGCGCGCAGCAGGAGCCTCGCAACCTCGCGTGGGTCACTGTTGGGTAACGGGCCGAGTCGCGAGTACGTCAGATACAGCAACGGTTGCCAGGCAAACGGTCCACCCTCAAGCGACGCCAGCGAAGGATCGGCTGCCAGCAAGTTCGCTGCCGCTTCGACATCGCCCACGGCGGCCGCCGTAAAGATGGAGAAGCCAGCGAGGTGCGGATACTCGTGAAGCAGACGCACCGCCTCAGCCCATCGAACATGGCTGTCGGCGCCATAGTTGAGGCACGCGAGCCGAAGAAACCTCGCCGCTCTTGCGTTGTCATCAACTGATGCCTGATCGGCAGGCGTTTCTTGTGCGAGTTGCTCGTGCGGTGATCGCGTCAAGCGATTCACAACACCGACGTAGTCGCTCAGCTTCTTCCAACTTGCGAAGTTGTAATGGCGGGCGATCGTCAACTGCGCGTCAGCGAGTTGGAAGTGTTCCGCCGCGGGCGAACCAACCGCAAGCGTGCCAAGTCGCGGGTGATGCTCGCGCACGAGAGCTATCGAGCCGTCCACTCCCGCTCGCACGAGATCACGCAGGGATTTCGCGTGGCTCTTCAGACGGTCGATATTCGGATTGTCGGGTAACACATCAGTCGGCACAAAGGCCTCCTCTCCGGTCGGCCCGGCGTCCGCACGATCGGGCAGGAAAGGAGACGGCCTGCACAACAGTCACTACCCAGATGGGCTTTGCCCTTCCCGCGGACCGGCGGCGCTACTGGATCGCCGATACTCAGGTTAGACGACTCAGCGCTCCGTCTCGGCGGTTTAGACTCGCCGCGTGGGACTGTTGACATTCAGCCTGAACGTCACCCTGGACGGCTGCGTCGACCACCAAGAGGGAATCGCCGACGACGAGACACACGCCTTCTTCACCCGCCTCATGGACGAGGCCGGGGCGATGCTTTGGGGCCGCATCACCTACGAGATGATGGAGAGCTACTGGCCGCTGGTCGCGAGAGGCGACGAGGACGCTCCGCCAGCGTTACGCGAGTGGGCGGTGAAGCTGGAGGCCAAGCCAAAGTACGTGGTGTCATCAACGCGGAACGACTTCCCGTGGACCAACAGCCACCATATGGCCGGCGACCTTCGCACAGGCGTGCAGCAACTCAAGGACGCGATCCCGGCCGGCGTGCTCCTCGGCAGCGGCACTCTTGCGAGCGAACTGGACACGCTAGACCTGATCGATGAGTACATGTTTCTCGTCCATCCCCGGATCGCTGGCCACGGACCGACCCTGCACCAGCGCGGGCTGCCGAGCACGCGACGGCTCGATTTGGTCTCAGCGAAGCCGCTCCGCAACGGCGCGGTCGCGATGCACTATCGGCGCTCGCGCTGACCTCAGCGCAGCCCCGGTCGAGGCCAGCACGTCTGTCGCAATCGTTCTCTAGCCCTCCCGTTCGACGGCTGAGTCAGTCGACTCGACCGGCACGTTGCCGAACGCGTTTAGCAGTCCCCGTCGGGGGTACGTCGTCGGCATGGTCAAGGTATTGATTGCGGTCGATAGTTCCTCACGTCGGTTCGGGCCGCCCCTACGGCACGCCCACGGAACTGAGCGCGGTGTTAGATCGGTTCGGACAGAATCCGTAGTGCTCGCTCGACCAATGCGGTTTGTTCGGCGGCCGGCGCACGGACTTGTTCGAGTCGGCCGATTTCGATGGAGCTTTCCACCACGAGTCGGCAGCGCTCCTCGCGCCTGGCAACGAACGCGTCGAGGGCTTCGGGCACTGACGACGACGCGACCAGCTCCTCCGCCAGGACCAACGCATCTTCAACCGCGATACCCGCGCCCGACGCAAGCTGCGGCGTGGTCGGGTGCGCGGCGTCTCCAATGAGCGTCACGCGACCGACGTGCCACGGCGCCGGTAGGAAGAAGGCCTCCAGCGGGCGAAACACCACCTCGTCATCGGGCCGTAGGCGTTCACGAATGTCGTTGATCACGCCGCCGTAGTCCTTGAGTAGTTGGGCCAGACCGGCGACCAAGTCGGGGCCCGACGCTCGAAAATCCTTGGGGGTACGTTCCAGCACGAAGAGGTACATCTGATCATGCGACACCGGCGTGAAGCCGACCTTGCACGGTCCGCCGAGAAAGAAGTGACGGCAGTCGACTCCGCTCGGGCGCGGGGTGAATACCCGCCAAACGCTCTGACCCGTGTACTCGGGTTTGGGAGCACTCGGAAAGATCTGGTCGCGGGTGCGCGAGTAGATGCCGTCGGCACCGATGACCAAGTCGTACCGTCCGGCGCTGCCGTCGCTGAATGTCACGTCTACCGCATTGGTGACGTGGTCGAGGCGATCGACGGAGACCCCGAGCCGAACGCTCGCGCCGCTGTGCCGAATGCGGTCGGACAGAATCCTGTGCAGTGTGGGCCGGGTGATGCCACCACAGCCTGCGACCCCGGCTTCCGCCGGCATGGGGGTGGCCACGTCGTGGAGGAATTTGCCCGTCACATCGCAAACGCGGATGCCGTAACCGACGTAGCCCTGTGCCGCGATCTCGTCGTACACGCCGAGGCCTTTGAAGGCCCGTAGCGTCGGGCCGGTGATGGTGATTCCCGCGCCGTAGACCCGCCAGTTCGGATCGATGTCGATGAGTTCGACCGCCGCACCGTGGTTACGAAGCGCAATTGCTGACGACATGCCGCCGATACCGGCGCCGATGACGAGGACCTTGAGGTTGGCGAGGACGTTGAGGTCGGGCACTGCGGCCGGCACCTCAAACCACCACGACAGCGGCGGTGTCATGGGCCAGGTTGTCGGACAGCGTTTGAAGAAATCGATCGCGCGCTGCGAGCCAGTCGGGGCCGGCGGGATCAATTCCGGTGAACAAGCGCGTCAACTGGGGAAGGAGGTACGGGAACAGGGCGACGCCGAGCAGTGAGAGCGCCAAATGCCCGGCATCGAGATCGGCGGGCAGTGCGTTGCGAGCCTGATCGGTGCGCACGGCTTCGACGAGTTCGTCGTAGGCGGCGGCACGTTCGGGGTCGGGCTGTTGGTCACTGCGTTGGGTGTTCGCGTTACGAGGGCGGGACTCGAGCGCTTCCCATTGCAAGAGGCGTAGGTAGTCGGGGTCGCGAAGGGTGATGCGCTGCGCGGCGATGAGGTGCGCTATGTAGCCGTCGTGTGGTGCGACCGGCGCGTGCAAACGCTCCGACAGCTTGTCGGTGAGCACCACCCGAAACAGAGCTTCCTTCGAACCGAAGTAGTAGTAGATCATCCGTTTGCTGGCCTTCGAACGCGCCGCGATGGTATCGACGCGCGCGCCAGCCAGCCCATGTTTCGCGAACTCGGCGGCCGCGGCCGCGAGGATCTGGGACTTCGTCCGTTCGGCGTCCCGTTGCCGTTTCATCACGCGAACCGTAGACCAAATCGCGCGCTAATGTACTAAGTAGTTCATTCACGAGATGGGGGTCACGATGAGTTCGGGGCACAAGCTTGGACCGCGCAGCCACGAAGACCATCGGTTCGTGGTCGGAGCCGGTGAATACGTCGGCGGCATCAGCCTGCCGCGAATGGGGCACGCCGTTCTCGTGCTGTCGCCGCATGCCCACGCACTGATTCACGGCATCGACACCACCGATGCACTCGCCTCGCCCGGGGTGCGGTGCGTGCTTACCGGCGACGACGTTGTTGCCGACGGGCTCGGTGGCCTGCCACCGCTGTTCATGCCCGAAGACATCGGCCTCGGATCGAAGGGCTACCGCACGATGCGGCCACTGCTCAGTGTCGGCCGTGTGCGCAGCCTCGGTGATCGGGTCGTGCTTGTCGTAGCCGATACCGAAGCGCAGGCTCGAGATGCCGCCGACCTTGTCGTCGTGAACTATGAACCGCTTCCCTCGGTTACCGATGTCGCCCTCGCGGTCGCGGACGACGCACCAGCGGTACACGCGGACAACCCGGGCAACGTGTGCTACTCGGTTGCGTTCGGTAACGCCGAAACAACTGCGGCAGCGTTCGCAACGGCGCATCACATCAGTCGGCTCGACGTCCGCAACCAGCGCTTGAGTGCGAACCCGATCGAGCCACGCGCCTCGGTCGGTACATACGACAGATCACGGCGAACGTTCACGCTCTATGCGACGGCACAGAACCCGCACGGGTGGCGCCAAATGCTGGCCGGCGCGGTTTTCCACATGCCGGAGTCTTCCCTACGCGTCGTGTCGCCCGATGTCGGCGGTGGCTTCGGCATGAAGGCCGATGCCTATCCCGAGGACGCACTTGTGCTGTGGGCCGCCCGGCGAACCGGCGCTCCCGTCCGTTGGGTAGCGAGCCGCTCCGACAGCTTGGCCACTGACAACCATGGGCGAGACAACGTCGCTCGGGGAGAAATGGCGTTCGACGCCGACGGCCGCATCGTCGGTCTCCGTGTGGAAAATCGCCATACGGTCGGCAGCTATGTGGTGTCGGCGGCCGCGCAGCCCCCTATGACAGCGGTGCGTCTCGGCACGAGCGTGTACCACGTGCCCGCCTACCACGCCACGACGCAGGCCGTGTTCACGCACACCTCGCCGGTGTCGGTCTACCGCGGCGCGGGCCGACCCGAAGGCATCTACTTGACGGAGCGGCTGCTCGACCAGGCCGCAGCGGAGATGGGTATCGATCCCGTCGACATCCGACGTCGAAATCTCATCACGCCGCAACAACTGCCGTACGCCACGATGACCGGCTTCGTCTACGACAGCGGCGAGTTCGAAGGTTTGCTCGATCGCTGCCTCGCCGCAGCCGACTGGTCGGGTTTCGAAGACCGACGCCGTGCGTCCGAAGCCAGGGGCCTGCGTCGCGGTCGGTCCGTCGTCTTCTTCATCGAGTTCGCCGGCATCTTCAACGACCGAATGGAGATTCGCTTTGACCCGAGCGGCGCGGTCACCATCCTCGCGGGCACTCACTCTCACGGCCAGGGTCATGCGACGGTGTTCACCGAGCTTGTCGCAGGTTGGCTCGGTGTACCGGCCGAATCGATCCGGTACGTCCAGGGTGATACCGACGCGGTGCCCTTTGGCCGCGGCACATACGCGGCCCGTAGCTCCATGCTCGGCGGCGTCGGCCTCCGCACCGCAGCCGACCACATCATAGAAAAGGCGAAAGCGATGGCCGCTCATCTCATGGAAGCTTCGGTCGACGACATCGTGTTCGAGTCGGGTCACTGCTCCGTTGCCGGCAGCCCCGACCGCTCCATGGCCATCGGCGATATCGCGCACACGCTCTTCGCACCGATGGGTTTCACACAGGAGTTCGGGCTCGGCCTCGACGGCGTCGGCTTCGTCGAGTGTGCACCGAACTATCCGAATGGGTGCCACGCGTGCGAAGTCGAGGTCGATCCCGAGACCGGGTTCGTGCGACTTGATCGCTACACCGCGATCGACGATGTGGGCAAGGTGTTGAATCACGACATCTGCGAAGGTCAGGTCATGGGCGGTCTGGCCCAGGGCATTGGCCAAGCCCTCTTCGAGGAAGTCGTCTACGACGACCGAGGTGTCCTGGTTTCGGGGACGCTGCTCGACTATCTGCTGCCGACCGCGGCAGATCTGCCGGCGTTCACCCTTGAGCTCGCTGAGATACCGGCCAAGACAAATCCGCTCGGAGTCAAAGGCGTCGGCGAGTCGGGTGCAATCGGTGCGCCACCTGCGGTTGTGAACGCCATCCTCGATGCGCTACGACCGCTCGGCGTTACCGACCTGAGCACACCGGCCTCGCCCCAGCGAGTGTGGCGGGCCATCCAGTCGGCATCGGTCACGAATGCGGTGTCGCCATGACCATCACCGGAATCGACGCGCTGTCGTTCGGGGTTGCCGACCTTGAAGCGGCTCACCGGTTCGCCGCCGACTGGGGCCTTCTTCACGACCCTGCTGATGCCACCCGATACACCACGACCGACGGCAGCGAGATCTTCGTCAGCGGTGCCGACGACGTCACCCTGCCCGCGGCGATCGAGGATGGTTCCACGTTGCGACGCGTGGTGTGGGGAGTCGACACCGAGGCCGCGCTTGCCGACATCACGAGCCGTTTGCGCCATCACGGCGCGACGATGAACGTCGACGGCACCACGGTCGATGCCGTAGACCCGTTCGGACTTGCCATCAGCTTCCGGGTCTCGCGCCGAACACCCGGCGGGGTGACGCCGTACCAGCAGAACGGCCCTGGCGCGCCCGGTCGAGTCGATGCGAGGGCGCCGTTCTACGCTCGGGCCACGCCGCACGAGATCAGCCATATCGTCGTCGGCGTCGGCGATCTGGCCGCCCTTGAATCGTTCTATACCAACGTGCTCGGCTTCATCGTGTCCGACCGCTACCGGGCCCGAGCCGTGTTCATGCGGGCCGCGCCACGCGGCAACCACCACCACCTGTTCGGGTTGAACTCCGCCGACGGTATGACCCGTTTCAACCACGTGTGCTTCAAGGTCCGAGACATTCACGAGGTCATCGGTGGCGGCCAGCACATCGTTTCGAAAGGGTGGACTTCGCAGGCCGGGCCGGGGCGCCACTTCGTTTCGTCGGCCTGCTTCTGGTACTTCCGCAGCCCATTCGGTGGCGCGTTCGAATATGCCGCCGACGAAGACTCCGTCAGCGAGTCATGGACTGCCGGCGAGTACGAGATGTCGCCGGAGATCTTCACCGAGTGGAAGTTCAACCTCGGCGACTCGGGCCCATCGATGCCCATCGCCGCGAGTCGCCCCACGTGACGACCGCAGCCGTCAACGGGGTGGAGATCTACTTCGAGGTCGCGGGCGCCTCGGCAGGGCCATGGGTCACGCTCATACCGGGCATCACGAACGACCTGCATCTGTGGGACGACCTCGCGCTGGCGCTCACCCCGTTCGCCCGCCTGCTCCGCTTCGATCCGCGCGGCCACGGCAGGTCGACGGTCGGTGACAGCAACTTTTCCGCTGCGGATCTGACGGGCGACATCATCGGCCTGTGGGATGCCAACGCCATCGAATCCTCACATGTGATCGGCCTCGGGTTCGGCGGGTCGATCGCCATCGGCCTAGCCGCAACCCAGCCCCAACGCGTGCTGTCACTCACGGGTGTCGTGTGCCGACCGGTTCTTACTCCCGAGTTTGTTCGCCTGTGGACCGAACGCGCCGATCAGGTCGCGGCGGCAGGCATCGAGTCGATCGTTGAAGGCACCCTCGCCCGCTGGTTCACACCAGCGTTCGCGGCGAGCAACCCCGACGTGATCGAGCGGGTGACGCGGCATGGTGCGCCGCACGAGTGTCGACGGCTATGTCGGACATGCCCGTGCGTTCGCCACGATCGATTGGTCCGGCCGAACTTGCGCATATCAACGTGCCGACGCTCCTCGTGAGCGCGGCCGGCGACCCGGGCGGAGGGCGATCCGACGTGATGCAAGCCATGGCCGACTCCATGCCGTCGGCAACCCACGTTGCCATTTCCCACGCGGGCCACATCTGCAACATCGAAAACCCCGGCGCCTTCAACGACACGGTCGTCGACTTCATCCGATCGGTTTCGAGCGCACCACACGAGGTAACGACGACATCGCCTCCGAACGGTCGACTGCGCCGACTCGTCGCCAACGATCTCGACGATGATCAGCGGTCGCTGTTTGATGAAATTGTCGGCGGCCCGCGCTCGCGAGGTCGGCAGATGTTCAGGCTCACCGGCCATGACGGTGCGCTGGAAGGTCCGTTCAACGCGTTCCTGCGTCAGCCGCAACTCGGTCGGGCATTGCAGGCCGTCGGCGCGGCCGTCCGGTACCAGGGCCTGCTGTCCGATCGGTGTCGGGAGCTGGCGATTCTGGTCGTTGCCCACCGTTGGGACTCCGCGTTCGAGTGGTATGCCCACGAGGCGGTCGGCCGACACATCGGCTTACGAAGCGACGACCTCGACGCAGTAGTGAACCGTGATTACTCGCGCATCGGCGATCCGGTGGAACGAGTCCTTGTCGCTACCACCGACCTGCTGGCGTGGGAGGGCGACCTCAACGACGATGCGTACTCGGAAGCAGTAAGCGCGCTCGGCGAACGCGAACTGTTCGAGCTCGTGACTCTTGTCGGCTACTACGCGAACCTCGCGCTGCAGTTGCGGGTGTTCCGAGTTGGCGTGCCGAACTCACATGATCCTGCGCCTCCGGAAGGCCGATGTTGAGTGGCCGCGCCGGAGCGGTCTACGCATCGCGGCCCGGCCTTCAGAAGAATAGGGCGTAGAGCAAAGCCTCGGCGTTTTGCGCCGCCATGCCAGTCGAGGTCTGGCGACTAACCTGGCGACAGACTCCCTGGACAACGGCGGGCATCCAAAGAGGGTGCTATTCAGCTGCCACGGCGTGAACGAAACGCGACTGCTCAACCAGTTCCTCCGACGGTTCGGCGGGTGTATTCGGAAGCAAGTTGGGTGCGGCTGACGTAGTCGAGCTTGCGGAACACGTGGGCGAGATGGGTTTCGACAGTGCGACGCGACACATAGAGGCGAGCGCCGATTTCCGGGTTGGTCAGGCCGCGGGCGGCCAGTTCAGTGACCGCCATCTCGGTCGGGGTGAGCGAATCCCATCCGAAGGACGGACGGCTTGCCGCGAGCCTTCTTCGTTCCCGCTCCGAGCTGGCGCAGCAGTACTTCGCTGCGTTCCAGATCCCCGGCCGCCCCCGCCGCCGAATAGACCGCAGCAGCGTCGGTCAGCATGGCGATCGCTTCGTCGTTTCGATGAACGGCGACCATCGCAGAAGCGGCGTCAATGCAGCAGTCTGCGAACGCGACGCGAAGGGGAGTCTTTCGAAACATCTCCACCGCCTCGATCAGCCGGTTCAAGTCGGCGCCAGCGAGACCGTCTGCGTGCATGGCGAATGCCTGTCCGCTGAGTATCGGAGCGCGACGGCTTCCCTCCTCGAGGCTGTCGGCAACGGTTCGGGCGAACTCGAGCCGGCCGCATGCCATGGCCAACCGGGCGGCGACGATCCCGCGGTCGCGGTAGCCGTAGAAGAAGCGGATCGACTCCGTTTGTGACCAAGTGAATTCGGCGGCCGCCAACGCAGCCTCGATGTCGCCGGTCGCCGCCAGGTACTGCGTCTGAGCGTCGAGCAGCCAATCAGCACCGAAGAGCGACCCGCCGGAGGTGAGCCGATCCATCCCGGTTGCAAGAAACGCCGCTGCCGTCTCGAGTTCGCCCCTACGCAGCGCTATGCGGGCCAGGACCGATTCCGAATACAGCACGAAATTCAAGTTGCCGGTGTCTTCGACGACCGCGGAACCGGCTTGGAGCTCAGTGACGGCCTCGTCGAAGCGGCCGGCCGCGAAATGAGCGAATCCAGTTACCACGTACGCCATCGGCAGCTGGGACAGCGCACCTCGATGCTCATACCGAACACGAGCGGACGACGCTCCGGCAATGGCGCCGTCCAGGTCACCCAACTCGACCAGCCCGATCGCCGCGAAGTGATCGGGGATGAGGTACGACGCGGCCGTCACCTTGCCCGAGCCGTGCAGCGCCATCGCCTGACGCAGATGGTCTTGAGCCTCAGCCCCGTGGCCGGTGACCAGGTGAATGACTCCGAGCACCTGGCGGGCGAGGCACTGTGTCGTTTCGTCGCCGACCTCGACGCCGTGAGCCAGGGTCTCGGCCCCTATACGCAGCCCGGCCTCTGGCGACAACGCGCCGGTCAGGACCTGCAGCTGCGCGGTCATACAGTTGAGACGGGTCGACTCCTCGGCGGGGGCTCCGGGAATGGCGACGGCTCTCTTGATGGTCGCAATAGCCGATGGGATATCGCCACGATTGCCGTAGACGGCAGAGAGACCGCGCAATGCGGCGTACTGAACATCCGCGGTCGGAGTGGCATCGAGCACGGCGGACGCCATCTGCTCCGCCCGAGCGAACTGACCGCACCACGCGATCGGCTCGATCATCCGGGAATGAGTTGTTGCCCGGTCGGTCCACGCGTTCGGCGCGAATGCGAGTGCTTCGTCGTAGATGGCAATAGCGGCACTTGGAGCGATCGACACCGTCTCGTCGGCGGCCCGCACGAGCCATTCGACTGCTTCGGTGTCGCCGTGAACGGCCCCGCGCGCGAACTGCCGGGCGATCTGAAGGGTTGGTGCTCCGGCGATCGCCAGCGACTGCGCGGCGGCCCGGTGCAGGTCACGTCGCTCTGCCGGGAGCATGTGCTCGTACACCGCGTCCCGGATGAGGTCGTGTCGGAAAGTCAATCGCGCGCCATCACCCACGATCAATCCGGCGGTCGAGGCTTCGCGCAGCCAGGCCGCCACGTCGATGACCGAATTGCCTGTCACCGTGGCCAGATCGGCAAGCGTGAAACTCGTTCCGAGCAGGCTGGCGATGCGGAGCAGGTCCCGGGTTTCGGTCGGCAGCCACGACAATCGGCGAACGAGCGTCTCACTCAGTCCGCTCGGGGTAGCCGACGGCGGGACCTCGGCGATTCCGGACTCGATTCGCAGCAAACCTTCCTCGTCAAACGATCGCAACAGTTCGGATACGAACAACGGGTTGCCACCGGTCGCCTGGAGCCTCGCTCGCAGCTGTAGGCCCGGAGCCGCGCCGGTAATCGATGCCGCAAGTGCATGAACGTCGACTTCATCGAGAGCGGAGAGTCGAAGGATACGGCCACCCGAATCGGCGAGAGAATCGATCATCCGATCCATCAAGGGCAGACGGGGCGCCGGACGTAGCGACACCAGCACCCCGAACCGGGCCGAGCGCGACCTTCGGACGAGGGACCGCACTACCGACAGCGAGAGATCGTCGGCCCAGTGTGCATCCTCGACGACGAGCAGCGCGGCACCTGATTTGGTCAACGACTCGAGCGCATCGACGCTGGCCTCGATAATCGCGAAGCTGAGGTCGCCGGGGTCGCCATCGCTCGACGATCGATGAAGCAACTCGCGAAGCCGATCGCGCAGGCCGGCTGGTATGCGACTCTCCTCGATCAATCCATGCGGCAGGAAACCTGCACGGCGGACGACCTCATCCGCAACGACCTCGATGACTTGTACACCGGCCGAGCGCGCCGTGCGAGCAACCTCGCGAACCAGATGGGTCTTCCCGATGCCAGCCTCACCCTCAAGTGCCACGGCACCACCGGCCCCGGCGACCAGCGACGAGACGAACAGTTGCAGTGCCTCCAGTTCGTGGGCGCGGCCTACGGTGCCACGGCCGGTGCCACCCACCGACGCGTCGAGCGCCTGCCACAGATGCCAACGATCCGTGAATCCTTTGAGGCGGTGACGACCTCGATCGACGAAGGCAACCGACGGGCCGGTCCCGACCAGCTGACGCACGACGTCGGACACGATTATCTCCCCACCACCGGCCCGTGCAGCGATGCGAGCCGCTGCGTTCACCGTGCCACCGACCGGATCAGTCGACGTGTCGATCACCTCGCCCGTATTGATGCCCACGCGCACCCGCGGCGACGAGCCGGCCAGCGCTCGCTGCGTCGCCAACGCGAAACTCACCGCCTGACGCGGCGAACCGAACGTCAGCATCAAACCATCGCCGAGCGACTTCACCTCCCGGCCGCCATAGTCGACGATCCGTTCCCGGACCCGATCGAGTTGCCGAAGAACAGCGGTGGTCCCGGCTATGTCACCAACGCGATCGGGTGGCGTCGGCCGGTGGAGGCAATCCGCACACCACGCTTCGCGATGCGTCCGGGAAAGAGGTTGGTACCGTGGAGATTGCGAAGCGCGGTTCGCTGACCGAGGTGCGCGCCCGCCTGAACTTCGACCCAGGCACAGTGGCGACCGAAACATTTCACGGATTCCACATCCACGCGAACGGCGATCCCGCGAACGGCTCGGGTTGTCTAGCCGACCCTGCGAAGGAGCCGGCCACATGGTTCGTGGCTGTCGACGGCCACTGGAAGGCTGCGGACCAGGAACATGCGGCGCACCACGGCGATCTCGTCAGTCTGTACGTGACCGCTGACGGCCGTGCTGAGGCCCGCTTCGTTACCGGGCGCATCGATCGCAATGCCATCGCCGGCAAGGCCATTGTCATTCATGCAGGCGCTGACAACTTCGGCAACGTTCCCGTCGGCTCGGCCGCCAACCAGTACACGGCCAATAGTGCGGACGCGGTGACGGCGACCAAGAACACGGGGAACGCTGGTGCTCGTGTGGCCTGCGGTGTGATCGGGAGGTGACGAATCGCCGATCCGATAGAACTCTGACCATGACCGATCCGTTGACGCTCCCATCCCGTGGCGCCGACTTCCGTTCGAGTCTCCTACTCGGATTCGCCACCGCCATGGGCCTGCTCGTCGGAGTCGCCTGTGTCGCGCTTCGTAGTCAGCTGCCCGGTCGAGTCGGTGCGGCCATGATCGTGCTCGCCGGCGGAACACTTGGGGCGTCGGCGATCATGAAACCCGACGGAGTGGACTTCACCAGACTTGCTCCGCTCCCGCTCGCGTGCGCAATGTTCACCGCAATCCCACTCGGCAACGCCGCTCTGACCGTGTGGCTGATCGGCCGATGGCAACACTGGTGGTGGCGCAACCGGGTTCGAACCGCAATCGCGTGTGCGCCGTGGATTCTCACTCTCCCCCCGTTTTTCGTCTCCGCGCCCGTGACCCTCATCATCATCGGGGTTGTGGCTGGTGCGCTTCACGTACCGGTCACACGAGCAGTGCTGACCAATCGACTCGGGCGAGCGGTGGCGACCATGCTCACCGGAACCATCATCGTGATCGCCTCGATCGCACTCGTCGGCGACCTCGGAAAGATACTGTGACCGGCCGTCTGCCAGCGGAACGACCTCGTGCCATGCCGCTGCCCGGGCCGCGGGGCCTCGCGAATCTGCGCCAGGTTCGTCACCTGTTCAGCGACCTCGCGCCGGCATTGGATGAATTGCGTGCGGCCTACGGCCCGATCTGCGTCCTCGGGGGCCCCGGCGTACGGATAGCCGTGATCGGCGACCCGGCCTTGATCCACGAGATCTTCTCGATGGGAGCCGACACGTTCCGCTGGAAACACAAGTTCAACGTCATCGGAGTCCGCTTCGTCGTCGGCAAACGATCGATGATCGTGTCCGACGGTGCCAACCACCAACGCCGCCGCGGGGCCGTGCAACGAGCGTTCACGCGGCCTCGACTCAACGGCTGGATCCCGATGATCATCGAACGGAGCGATGCGGCCATCGATCGGGTGATCGCCGGCAAAGATGGCCACATCGGCCGGCCGGTTGACCTCTACCCGGTCGGACGCGACCTAATCCTCGGCGTCACACTCCACGCCTTCTTCGGCGAACGGATGGCGCGACGGGTCGACGAGTTCAGTGAACTGTTCCAACGGGCACAAGCGTTCATCGAAGCACCGGGAGCAAACCAGCTTCCGCACCCGATTCCGTTCACCTCACGATCGCGAGTTCGGGCCGACCGACGGCGCATCGACCGAATCATCAACGATGAGGTAGCCGACCGTAGAGCACACCCCACGGGTGACCCGCTCGACATTCTCGAGGTGATCGCCACCGATGGCACCCTCACCGACGCCGAGATCCGTGATCAGGTCGATACTCTCATCGGCGCCGGCTACGACACCACGGCATCGACCTTCGCGTGGCTCCTGTGGTGCGCCGCGCTCGAACCCGGCGTGTGGTCACAGCTCCGCGACGAGGCCGACCGTGTACTCGGACCACTCGATCCGCCCAACGCTCCCACTCGCAAACCGGACGGCTCGATCCTCGGTCAACTCGAGTACGCCCAACGAGTCGTCCACGAGTCGCTCCGGCTCCACCCTGCCGGACTGATCGGAGTCCGAGTTGCGGCCGGTGACGTCCGCGTCGGCGAATACACCATCAGGAAAGGCACCCTGATCGCCTGGTCGCCGCACCTGTCCGGGCGCGACCCGAGCACGTGGATCGACCCAGAACGTTTCAACCCCGACCGATACTTGACCCTCAACGACGACCAGAAGGCCGCTACCGACCGAGCCTGGATTCCGTTCGGACGCGGACCGCACATGTGCCTCGGCTTTGCCCTCGCCCAGATGGAACTCGTCCTGATGATCGCCCGTTTCGCCCAACGCGTCGACCTCACACCAACCGCCGACGCCATCCCCCTGCCGGTCGGCATGGTCGTCAATCGCCCCGTCGGCGGTGCCCCATTTCATGTCTGCCCGCGATACCGCGAGCATGGATCACGCCAGCCAGATCAGCTCCGGCGTCGGTGAGTCCGTAGATCGACCCTCGCGGAACACGTGAGCACGTGCACGCGTTATGGTCGCCGTTCCAATCGGATTCAGCGTCCGACTCGGAACGCTGACCGTCTCGACCGCGCGGGAAGGCCCCAGGACTCTTGAACGACGTAACGACTGGTCCTTGGTGACCGCCGACCGAGCCGCCAGCAGTGACGCCAAGATCCCGATTCGTCGGGCTCGGGAATGGACCGCCCGCGGTGCCCTCGTTGGCTTGATCGCGGGCACCATTTACGTTGGTGCGGTCGCAGTGATCTTCGGCCGGCCACACTGCGGATGACTCCAGGATCACCTCACGAACCCGCTGCGCAACTCGACGAAGGACGCGGATCACCCATCAGGTTCTTCGGCTTCTGACGAACTGGCAGGAATGCTCAGGTTCACGGTGGGCTCCTCTGGCTGGGTTCCTTCGGTGTGAATCGATCGAATGCGGGCCGAGGCGTCGCGAATTGGTATCAGGGGTTGGTAATCCGGGTCGGAGAACAGAGCGGCGAGCGCGTCCCAGGACGGCGTCTCGAAGATAACGATTCGGTGCAACGCACCCCACTCGCCCGTTGAACGGATCGGACCGCCGCGGGACAGGTACCGGCCGCCGTGCTTCGCAAGGATGGCCGGGAAGCCGCGCTGATACTCGGCGAACATCGACGAGTCGAGGATGTCGATGTCGAGAACGGTGTAGATGCTCACAGTGCGCTCAGCCGATCTTCGCAGGCATCAGTGGGCACGACGAGATCCTCCGTGTTCTGCACTCCCTTTCGACAGTACTCGTCGTTCGTCCCACACGTCTATGGCGATGGCGATCATGCGTTGGCTATCGGTCTGATACAACCAGGGGATGACTGGTCTGTTCGTGGGGAAGGTTGCGCTCGTTACCGGCGGAGCATCGGGTATCGGGCGGGCGACGGTGGAGCGACTGCTCGCCGAGGGGGCCACCGTCGTCGCAGCCGACGTGAACGAGGGCGCACTGGCCACGCTGGCGGATACCACCGGCGCGCATCCGCTGCGCCTTGACGTGTCCGATCCGGACGCGTGGGTCGCGACGCTGCAGCACATCGTCGACACGTACGGCCGGATCGACATCGCCCATCTCAACGCTGGCATCATGACCAAGTCGGAGGGCCGCGACGAGAACGCGGATGTTGCCGACTGCCTTACCTTCGACGGCTACCGACGCATCCGGGGCGTGAACTGCGATGGCCCGGCCCTCGGCGCCATCGCCCTCATTCCCCACATGGAAGCCGTCGGTGGCGACATCGTGATCACCGCCTCCGTTGCGGGGCTGGTGCCGTTTCCCGACGACCCGTTCTACGGGCTCACCAAACACGCAATGGTCGGCTTCGCTCGATCGCTCGGCCCGGCACTCGCGCCGCGTAACATCCGCGTCAACGCGCTGTGCCCAGGCGCGGTGGCCACCGGCATCATCTCGCCCGAGTACCTCGCCACCCGCAACGATTGGTCCCCCGCCTCTTACATGGCCGACACCGTCGTGCAGATCCTTACTTCGGGGATGACCGGCCAGGTGTGGGTGGCCTACCGCTCCACCCAGAAGCCATGGCGGTATGAGTTCGCCCCCAGCCGCGAGCGGGTCGTAGCCAGCGAAGCCGTGCCGATCCTGCTCACCACCGATGTCGCCGCCGCGCTCGACCGGTACCGGGCGCTTGGGTTCACCGCCACTGCGTACGGCGAGCCGCCCCATATCTACGGCTTTCTCGAACTCGGCGCCGCCCATTTGCACCTCGCCGTCGCCGACCACAACGACCCGGCGACATCGAACATCATGGCCTACCTGTACGTCACCGACGCCGACGCGATCCACGAGCGGTGGATTGCAACAGGCGTCGGCGGGCGTTTCCACCCACCGACCGACACCCCCTACGGCCTTCGCGAAGGCGCCTACGTCGACCCCGACGGCAACCTCATCCGCTACGGCTCCCAGCTCTGAGGAAGCCAACCACCGTTCGAACGACACCACTGTGAACATCTTCGGCAACGGCGTCCACCAACGTATTGTCACTCGACGTTGTCGGGCGGGGCGAGGTGGTACGAGCGGCCGGGGTAGTCGAATCCGACGAGTTGGTTCATGGCTATGCCGCCGACGTTGGGGAGTAGCACGGCGTCGTTGACCGCTGGCGAAGCGTAGAAGGCCCGAATCTCGGCGATTAGACCGCTTGGTTCGTCGAAGACGTACCACTCATCGCCACGCAGGCCGATGCCCTGCTTGGTCTTCCAATGCGTCCACTCGATAACGGCCTCGTGCGAGTCGTGGCTGATGAGCACCTTGTCGATCGTCCAGCACGAGCCGAGATGCTCCACGCACCACATCCACTTTCGGGCAATGGTCTCGGCACCTCGGAATGGCACGTCGGGCAGACCAGGTGGGAAATAGTGGACGGCATCAATGGTGAAACATGAAACGAGCGCGTCGTAGTCGGCCGCGTTGCATGCGTCGAAATACCTGCGGATGAGCGTTTCGTAGGGATGCATCTACCCTCCTGCTGATCAGGTCGTACGCGGGGAACGTTACCTTCGACGGCCTCGGCGCGTGGGCTATCGCTCAAACTTTGATGTACTCGTAGTCGACGGGTTTGGCGTGAATGCCGGTTTGGGGTGGGGCCAGCCAGCCAGCCATCTTGCCAGGCTCTCGCACGCCGACCATGAGACCTTCGACGTAGGCACGATCTTCGGTCGTAGGTAGCCAGTTCTGCATGTTGGACTGCCACGTGACGCGGTCAATGAGCGTGCCGTCTGGTGTGACGTTTCGGCCCTTGAACGTTCCGACCGAACGGTTGAAACCAACGTAGGGCAACTCCAGCGACATCCCCACTGCGGCGAGCGCCCGGTTCCAGCGATCAACGCCTTTTTGGCAGTCGGCCATGTAGTCCTCACGAAGGGTTTCGTTGAGGGCCGACAACTCGGCTGCCTCTCGTTCGCTGATGCCCTCGTCGGTGCAATGGGGCACCATGCGCGTCGAACCCAGCAGTCGATGATCGTCGTCACGACGTTCTTCGTGGAAGCGACCCTTCAATCCGGCTGCGTAATAGTTGGCGGCGTTCGTTGACGTCTCGGCACCGAAAAGGTCGAGCGAAACCGTGTAGTGGAAGTTGAGATACTTCTGCAGGAGCGACACGTCGATGCCGCCATGGGCGCGCAGGTCTGCGGTGTTGTGCTTCTTCATCAACTCGACAGTGCGGTCGACGACACGTGCGATGCCGGACGCACCGACGAACATGTGGTGCGCCTCCTCTTTCAACATGAAGTCGCAGGTGCGCGATAGCGGATCGAACGCTGACTCGCGTAGCGACGCCAGCTGAAACTTCCCGTCCCGATCGGTGAAGTAGGTGAACATGAAGAACGACAACCAGTCCGGCGTCGGCTCGTTGAACGCACCGAGAATGCGCGGCTTGTCGCTGTCACCCGAGTGACGCTCCAGCATCTCGTCGGCCTCGTCACGTCCGTCGCGACCGAAATAGCGATGCAGCAGATAGACCATGGCCCACAGATGGCGACCCTCCTCCACGTTGATCTGGAACAGGTTGCGCATGTCGTACAAACTCGGCGCCGTAAGACATAACGATCGCTGTTGTTCAACCGAGGCCGGTTCGGTATCGCCCTGCACCACGACCAGTCGACGAAGCTCGGCCCGGTACTCGCCGGGCACGTCCTGCCATACGTCTTGACCCTTGTGGTCGCCGAAGGCGATCTTGCGGTCGGGCTCGCGATCGGCCAGAAACACGCCCCACCGGTAGTCGGGCATGGGCACATGATCAAAGTTGGCCCAACCCTCCTGTCCGACGGAGATTGCGGTGCGCAGATACACCGGATTGTCCTTGAACGCCACCGGACCCTGCGCTCGCCACCAGTCGATGAACTTCGGTTGCCACGACTCAAGGGCGCGCTGCAAACGACGATCATCAGCAAGGTCGACGTTGTTGGGAATCTTGGCGTTGATGTCCACGAGTGACACAGCGATCACACTCTCTTTCGGTCAAAGGTCGGGCGGGAGCCGGTGCCGAAGCGAAGGAGCGCGCCTTCTGGACCGACGGCATTCGGGCGTTGGAAGATCCAGTTCTGCCAGGCAGTGAGCCGAGCGAAGATTTTCGTTTCCATTGTCTCCGGGCCAACGAAGCGAAAGTTCGCTTCCATGCCGGTGAGCGCATCGGGCGAGAAGCTGTTGCGTTCCTCCAACATCACCCGCACCTCGTCGTCCCAGTCGATGTCATCGAGCGCGAACGTGACCAGTTCGGCATCAACAGCCTCAACCGCATCGAGGTTCTCCCCCGCATGTGCTACTGCAACGTTGTAGGCGTCATCACGACCCCAAAAGCGAGTGCGAAGCCGGGACAGACCGTTCGACATCGGATGCTGACCGTTGTTCGCTTCGGTCAGTCGGAGCAGCGGCGCGGGCCGGTCATCACCTTCGCGTTGTCCATCCAGCATGAAAGAACGATCGGCCGCCAGCACCAGTTCGGCCAGCACGCCAATGAAACAGCTTCCGGGCTCGACCAGCGTGACTAGTGTTCGCGATGACGCATCCAACCGTTTCAACGTGCGGGTCCATTGCAGACGCACCTCACGCACCAGCCAATCACTGTGATCGAGTAGCACCGCTTCGGCCACCTCAACTGCTGCCCCGTCGCCCTCGGTGGTCACCACCCACGTGCCGATCTCGGGCTCGTTGAAACGCAAGTGCAGGATGATGTAGTCAAGGTCGAGCACGCAACGCAACAACCACGCATCAGACCCGGCGGCCAGCAACTCGGCAGGCATCGCCGGTTGCGCGGTGTGCGGGCCCCGAATGGTGAACCGGGCCGCGCCAACCTCACGATCGATGGTGACATCGACGTCGGTTGACGTGACGGAATCACCATCGATGAGGACGCTCTCGCCGAAGATGGGCAACGTGATACCGGGCCCGTCGGGGCGATCGCTGCTGGCTGCCCGGGCCATCGCACGACCGTGCACGACGGGGTCGAACGTCGACTTGGGGGCCACCGCGTCTACCAGGCCCCAGTCAAGCGCCTGCTGGCCTTTGACGCCTTCGGTTCGGGTGGAGAACACGTCGGCCAGGTCACGGCGAACGAATCGCTTATCGACGAGACGCGTCAACCCGCCGGTACCCGGCAGCACCGCCAGCAACGGCACCTCAGGCAACGACACGGCTGACGAGCGGTCATCGATCAACACGATCTCATCGCAGGCTAATGCCAACTCGTAGCCTCCACCCGCTGCCGTACCGTTCACTGCCGCGATGTAGGTCTGACCCGAGTTGGCGGTGGCGTCTTCGATGCCGTTGCGCGTTTCGTTGGTGAACTTGCAGAAGTTCACCTTGTGGCCATGCGATGACGTGGACAACATCTGGATATTGGCGCCGGCGCAGAACACCTTCTCGATCCCACCGGTGACCACCACCACCTTTACTTCGGGATGCTCAAAGCGCAGACGCTGCACGGCGTCATGCAGCTCGATGTCGACGCTGATGTCGTAGGAGTTCAACTTCAGTTCGTAATCCGGTCGCCAACCAGCGTCAGGAGTGACGGCCATCGTGAGGGTGGCAATCGGTCCGTCAACGTCGACGCGCCAATGTCGGTAGGCAGTTGGATCGGAGCGAAAGCTCAAACTCGACATGCGATGTCCCCTTCGGAATGGTGCAGGGCGCCGCCCGGCATTCCTCCGGTGTAGCACGCGATCTGCAAAGCCCGCAGTATCGGCCGAGAGTCTGCTTGCTCACCGATTGAATTGTGTGCGAACATGTGTTCGATGACGACCGCGTCGATCCTCCACGCTGACCTCGACTCGTTCTACGCGTCGGTGGAACAGCGCGATGATCCGGCCCTGCGGGGGCGACCGGTGATCGTGGGGGGCGGGGTGGTGTTGGCCGCCAGTTACGAGGCCAAAGCCTATGGCGTGCGCGCTGCCATGAACGGGCTGCAGGCCCGACGCCTTTGCCCGCACGCGGTGGTGGTTTCCCCTCGCATGCATGCCTACACCGAGGCAAGTCGGGCCGTGTTCGCGGTCTTCGCCGACACCACTCCCTTGGTTGAGGGCATCTCGATCGATGAAGCGTTTCTCGATGTCACTGGCCTTCGACGGATCGCCGGTACGCCAACGGAGATCGCGGCGAGATTGCGGATGGCCGTGCTTGATCGGGTGGGTTTGCCCATCACGGTGGGTGTGGCCAGAACCAAGTTTCTGGCCAAAGTCGCGAGCGGTGTCGGCAAGCCCGACGGCCTGCTCGTCGTGGAGCCCGAGGACGAGCTGACGTTCCTGCATCCGCTTCGGGTCGAGCGGCTCTGGGGCGTCGGCCCAGTCACCTCCGAGACGCTTCGCTCCCACGGTATTTGCACCGTGGGCGAGGTTGCCGAGCTCACCGAAGCTGCGTTGGTTGCGATGCTCGGGCCCGGCAGCGGACGTCACCTGCATGCACTGGCACAAAACCGTGACCCTCGCCCTGTGCAAGTCGGTAAGCGGCGCAAATCCATGGGTGCGCAGTGCGCGCTCGGTCGCCGAACGAAGACCACAGACGCGGTCGACGCCACACTCGTCACCCTGGTCGACCGCGTGACGAGACGCATGCGCGACGCCTCACGGGTCGGCCGCACCGTTGAGTTGCGTCTGCGGTTCAACGACTTCACCAGTGTGTCGCGTTCACGCACGATGTCGGAAGCGAATGCCCACACGCGTACCATCCTGTCGGCAGCGCGGGCGCTCCTGACAGCAGAGCAGCCGCGCATCGACCGCGACGGCATCACGCTGATCGGTGTAGCCGTCTCCAACCTCTGCGATGAACGCGCCGTACAACTGTCGCTCGCGTTCGACCGTGGTTGCGACGACGCGCTCGACTCAGCGCTCGACGCCGTGCGGGCCAAGTTCGGCGCCAACGCGATGAGCCGCGTCGTTCACCTCGGTCAGGATCAGGGCTGGTCCATGCCCATGCTGCCCGATTGAAGACCAGCCGAGGAGCGGAGATCGCTATGTGTCTGAAAGCTTCTCCAACCATGACCAGGTGACCGGACCGCATTCGCCATCAACGATCATGGTTGCGTCGAAGTAGGCCTTCACGTACCACTGGAAGAGGCGCACGGCGATGTCGGTCAACTCACTGAACGTGCCGTTGGCGGTGAGCTTCCCCATCGATTGGGCACCGACCGAAAGCAGCAGATGCTGCATCTTTTCGACCGACGCGCCTTTGGCGCCACGTTGAATGTACGGGTGGGCGGGGTCTTTGACCGGCGTGACCGGTGCGGGTGCGGCCGGAGCCGCCGCCGACGCTGCTCCGTACTCCACGCCGGGGATCAACCCTCCCTGAGTCCAGGTACGTCCGGCCGCCTGGCCCTGCACAACGCCCCACTTGGTGCCCATGGCCTCGACCGTGAACCCGTTACCGAGCGAGAAGCCGACGTGACCCTGCGCCGGGTGATCGTTGGCGTCGACCGGGTCAAGGGGCGCGCCATTGGCATCCCGGTTGGTGAACAGCAATGCGCCTCGCGTCCGGATCGCTTCATCGACCGACAGCGCCCTCGCGTGCTGGCGGCAGTGCACGTACTGGATCCACGAACCGTCCGGCATCTCGGGCTGCACCCCAAGCCGATGGCACGCCCACTGCACCAGTTCTGAGCAATCGAAAGTGGACGGGCTCGGGTCATCGAGATTCACTTCGACCCCGAAAACGTACGGCTTGCCGATCTGGGCCGATGCCAACTGGAGAAGCTGGTCAACGTTTGCCATTGATTCTTCCTTCCCTTTACTGCCTCATATCTGTACTATCGATATAGGTTCAGGAAATTGTCAAGAGATATTCGTTGTTCGAACGATCCGAGGGATCTATGAGCGATCAGGGAGCGAATACACCGGGTGACACCAAGGCCCCCGCGCCCGAGTTTCTGTTCGATTTCTTCATCGCCCATGCATCGCCCGACAAGGAACACGCTCGACGCTTTGCCGACCGACTTGAGCCGGAATTTCGTGTCTTTCTCGACACCGAGGATGTTCCCCTCGGCGTCGACTGGGGCAATGTCATCGACGAGGCCCAGAAGGGTTCGCGTTTTACGCTCGCATTAATTAGCGATAAGACAGAGGCCGCCCCGTACGCAATGGATGAGATTAGAGCTGCGATCGACCGCGAACGACACAGCGGTGGCCGACAGCGCCTCATTCCGCTCTATATCAATGGACTTCCTGCCAGCGCAGATGACTATGTCTACGGTCTGCGTACCCGCCAGGGCCTCTCCCTGAAGGAGCCCGCCGAGTTCGAGGACGCTGTGCAACGCGTGCGTGAGCTCATGGCGTCACCCGTTGCAACGACAGCCGGCACGTTTCCCCCGCCGCAGCATGCGTCCAACTCTGCAATCCCGTCACCGACGACGCCGCAGCCACCTCCCCCAGCCACCCAGACTGCCCCGCCTCCGCTGGCCCCGGCGACGCGTCGGTCGACATCCACCGGCAAGTTCTTCATCGCCGGCGTGGCCGTCGCGCTTGTCGCGGTCGTCGGCGGCCTCGTTGCGCTCAGCCGTTCGGGCAGCAAGGCGGTCGGCGGCGAATCATCGGTCAGCACGGCAGCGGTGGCCACCACCGGACAAACCACCGCGGTCGTGGCGACCACGCAGCCGTTCGACACCGCGACGGAAACCACGTTCGTGGCAGGCGCCCCCCTGACCATGGCACTGAACAAGACGGTTCTCTACGGCGGGTTCGAGATCAACCTCGACAGCGCGGTGTACACCCGAGATCCGCAGATTTCGCAAGGAGGCGACGTCATCGTGTATGCCAACGTCTACAACCTCACGGATCAGTTACTGGACTTTGGCTACCTCGATGCCGCACTGGACACCAAGGAGGAAACCACCACGGTCGACTTGGAGAGTAAGACCGTTCCCGGTGGCGGACGCGCCAAAGTCACCATGACGGCCATCGTCAGCGACTTCGACGTAGACGACGCAGTCCTGGTGTTCGGTCGGCCGAGTAACAATCAGTCATTCGTTCCGCTCGGCAGCGACCCTGCTGACTCAGCTCAGATCAGCGAACTGACGCTCTCGGGCACAGCCATGACCCCCGGTGGTCTCTCGGCCACCATCCTGCGAGCAACCCTTTCGCCGTTCCCGCTCGTCGGTGACGGCACCGGTGCGGCACAACAGGCAGGCGCTCACGAGCTGTACCTTCGGCTCGATCTGCAGCTTGGCTATTCAGGTCCTGTCAACAACACCATCTTCAACGAGGCACTCATGCGACCCGACGGCCTGACCATCGGCCTGTACCGCGAGGGCCAGTTCGCCATTATGAATCCCGGCGAGCAGAGCAACGGATTCGTCGAGTTCGTCGTGCCCGAGCCGTCCAGCGGAAGCTACATCTTCCGCTTCACCACCAGCTCCCAGACCGACCGCGCCGAGATCGCGTTCACGATTCCGTAGCCGTCACCAGTCGAGCGGGCAGAAGTCCTTCGGCACGTAAAGATCATGGCGCGACAGCTCGCTGATGGATGACTTGCCCATGCCGAGCAACGCCGAGTCGATACCCATGCGCAACACATCGAGCACGTTCTCCACGCCCGCCTCGCCGTTGGCGGCGAGGCCCCACAGGTAGGCCCGGCCGATCATGACGGCCCGGGCGCCGAAGGCCAGCGCCTTCACCACGTCACTCCCCCGTCGCACACCGCCGTCCATCACCACTTCAATATCGTTACCGACGGCAGACGCAATGGCGCCCAGCATGCGAATCGGCGCCGGCGAACCATCGAGGTTGTTGCCGCCGTGGTTCGACACCGAGATCGCCGTGGCGCCGGCGTCGACGGCACGCTTGGCTTCATCCACGCGCAGGATGCCTTTCACCATGAACGGGCCGCCCCATTCTTCGCGGAGCCACGCAACATCGCTCCATGCCGGTGGCGGTGTCTGCATCCACGCGCCGTAGGCCTCGAAGAAGCCCGGTGTGGGCGAACTCTTGGTAGCGAAGTTCGGCACATCCAGCGTCGGGGGTTTCCAACCGGCACGGGCCCACTCCATCAACCAGCGAGGCTTGATGATCGACTCCGGCATGTGCTTCGCGATGGCCTTCCAGTCAATCGTCTGCGGGATCGACGGGCTACCCCAGTCACGCGAGTGCGAGAACGACCAGTCGTTGGTGAGGATAAGACCGGTCGCTCCGGAGGAGCGGGCACGGTTGATGCGCTCGACCAATGAGTCTTTGTCGCCTGCCCAGTAGATCTGAAAGAAGGTTTGCGGGTTGGCCGCAATCACGTCCTCGATCGGCTTCGACGCAAAGGAACTCAAGCCCATCGCAATACCGCGAGCAGCCGACGCGCGGGCCACGGCAATTTCACCGTCGGGATGCACGGCCTGCACACCGGTCGGAGAGATGAGTACCGGCATCGAGATGGGCTGCCCCATTACCGATGTGGCCATGTCACGTGATGGCGACTGACCGGCGGTGATGGGCGACAGCTTCAGCTCGGCGAATGCGGCCGCGTTGTCGTTCATCGACGTGCCGCGTTCGGAGCCGGCGATGAGCGCGTTGTAGACCGATCGGGGCAGACGCTTCTTCGCCCTCGCCTGCGCTACTGCTACCGACTCAAACCACTGGTTCGCCATGTCAACCCT
Source organism: uncultured Acidimicrobiales bacterium (assembly GCA_963791625.1). Classification (GTDB taxonomy): domain Bacteria; phylum Actinomycetota; class Acidimicrobiia; order Acidimicrobiales; family Ilumatobacteraceae; genus JANMCE01. Next base: position 599,684 of record CAWBTA010000006.1, on the reverse strand, counting down.
ATCGCTCAACCTGCCTGCCTCTCAGGTTACCTACTGCTGAGTAATGACAAGGGGGGCGAGGCGTTCCGCACGGGCGAACGCGATGTGACCATCGACACGACGAAACGACTATCGTCTTCTTATGGCTCCTACATCGGCGAAGTTCGCACTGTTCGATCACATCGAAGGCATTCCGGGAACGTCGATGCAGACGCTGCTTCGCGATCGGTTGGAGTTCATTCAACTCGCCGACAAGCTGGGGTACGCCGCTTATCACCTAGCCGAACATCACGGCAGTGATCTGTGTCTCGCCCCCAATCAGGAGATCTTTCTGTCGGCCGCAGCACAGCTCACCACCCAGATCCGACTCGGACCTCTCGTCAAAATCCTGCCGCTGCACCACCCATTGCGCGTCATTGAAGATATCTGCCTGCTCGACCAGCTGTCCGGTGGCCGGGTCGACTACGGCGTCGGGCGCGGTCCGGTGGCCATCGAGCACTTCTGGTTCAACGGCGAGTGGGATGCGTCCTACGAGCGGTTCGATGAGGCGCTGTCGATCATCGCTGAGGGCCTTCACACGGGAACCGCTGGCGGCAAGGAGGGTCGGAAGTTCTACGACTTTCCGCCCTGCGAAGTGACGGTGAGCACCTTGCAGCAGCCGAACCCGCCCTTCTGGTACCCGGGCAATCCGGTCACCGCTGGCCGGTACGGCATGAGCCTCATGTGGCCCGGCCCGATCTCGAACGAGGCCTACGACGCCTACCTCCAAGCGTGGGATCGCCACAAGGACGACGCCACCCGTTTCGATGCTCCAGGCTCCAAGCCGCGCGTGGGCACGGCAATGGGCATTGTGGTGCACGAAGACGACGCCACCGCCAAGGAGATCAGCGGGCGCGGCGCCATGGGTACAGCCCGGCGAGTGATGCACGTGCACAAGTTCGACCATCTGGCCCTCAATGAGGAGCAGGCCGAAGCCGCACTCAATCCGCTCGCCCTCGGCGCTCGTGCCTTGTTGCAGGCTGGTGGCGGCACCATGCTCGCCGAGCGCACCGCCGCCTCGGGCTCACCAGAGCACGTCATCGATGTGCTCGGTAACTACCTCGACCGCGGCGTGTCCGACTACATCTTGCTGGCGCTGCCTTCGGGCGACCAGACTTTTGAGGAAGCCAAGGACGCCCTTGAGTTGTTCGCATCCGACGTGATGCCCAAGCTCTGAGCTCTCAGCGCAACCAGAACCGGGTGCTGCAACGGCCAGGTTCGTCAGCGACCACATCACCCGACTCGATCAGCTGCAAGATGTGCGCGTACATGCTCGCGGCCGCCGGCCGCCACAACGCCTTCGACACCGACGAGTAGATCACCGGTACCAACGTCGCGATGGTCGCCGGTCCATGGGCGAGCGCGGCCACGATCTGCTCGGTGCGCTCCTGCCGATGGGCGAGGTAGGCCCGCACCAACGCGTGCGGTTCGGCGATAGGAGCGCCGTGTGTTGGCCGGTACAAAAGATCATCTCGCTCAAGCAGCAGTCGCAGACTCGCTAGGTACGCGGCCAAGTTCCCGTCGGGAGGCGCGATGACGGTCGTCGACCACCCCATCACATGGTCACCGGTAAACAGCGTGCGTTCTTCGACCAATTCGAAGCACAGATGATTCGACGTGTGGCCCGGCGTGTGAACCGCACGCAACGTCCAGCCATCTCCGAAAAGTTGATCGCCGTGAGCCAGCACCATACTGGGCACGAAGTGGGTGTCGGCACCCTCGCGAAGTTCGTCAGCCGACCGCGCCGTGGCGGCTCGGGCTTTGCCGTCGGCTTCATCATCACCGAACACGATGACGTCGGAGGGATCATCGGCAGGCACCATGCCGTGAGGACCGAAACCATATGTTGGCGCTCCGGTTCGCTCACGCATGACGGAAGCCGCCGGCGAATGATCCGTGTGGGTGTGCGTGACGGGCAAATGGGTGATCCGCTCCCCCGGTGCCAATGCGGCCACCACGGCGTCAACATGCGCGTCGATGGCCGGGCCGACATCGATGACCGCAACCTCTCCCCGACCCACGATGTAGGTACCGGTGCCGTGGTAGGTGAACTTGCTCGGGTTGCCCGCCACGATCCGACGCACCAGCGGCGAGACCCAAACAGCCCGACCGTGGACCGGCTCGGATTCTTTCACGTAGGGAATCGCGGTGGCCATAGGAACCGCAGCGTAGAGCAGCCCACTCACCGCCTCGAACCCGACGGAACCGCCCGGTAAGATCGAGGACTGTGTGGCTGCCATGGAATCTCGCGCTCTGGGCGGCGGGCGCTTGCCTCATCGGCTGGCTGGCAACTCGTCGACGCCTGGGTGCCGCCGGTCGCCTGGTTGCCCCACTCTGCCAGGAGGCCGCGCTATTGTTCACCGGCTATGCCTGCTGGATGCGGCTCGGCGAGGTGCGCGTCTTCGGCCCGGAGGGCGCCGCTGCTCGAGGCCGCTGGATCTGGAACGCCGGGAAGTGGCTTCCGTTCCCCAACGAACTTACGCTGCAACGATGGACGCTGCATTCCAAGCTGCTCGTCCAGTTCGCCAACTCGTACTACATCGTCTTCCATGTTGCCCCGATGGGCATCTTCATCGTGTGGCTGTACGTCCGCCATCGGGATCACTTCCCACGTTGGCGCAACCAACTCATTTTCCTGTCGATCGTTGGCGCGGTCATGCAGTTCCTTCCGGTCGCGCCGCCGCGCCTTTTCCCTGATCTTGGTTTCATCGACACGGCAGCCCGTTACGGCCCTCGGGTCTATGACTCATCAGGCTTCAGCCAACCGGGCCAGTTAGCGGCGATGCCCTCGATGCATGTCGGCTGGGCTGTGTTGATTGCTCTGGCAACGTTCAGCGCCGGTCGTAGCAAATGGCGTTGGCTCGGCCCGGCCCACGGAGCGCTCACCATCTTCGCCGTCACCGTCACGGCCTATCACTGGTTACTCGACGGCATTGTCGCGGTCGTAATTTTACTCGTTGGGATGGGCCTGGCTGAACTGGTGAAGCGACTACGACGCTCGGCGACCGGTCCAGTGGTGGCCGATGAGGTTGATGGTGCCGTTGGCAGCGAGTCGCTCTTCTTCGGCCCGTAGACCTTCGTTGAGCCCCCAGCGGAACAGGTACGGGGCACGGACATCACTGACCGTTTCGAAGTCGGCTGCCCCCAACATGTCGAGAACCTCGGCCCAGGTCGAGACGTGGTGCTGCATCCAGTGACGCCAGTGGGGAACGAAGGCCTCGAAGGTATCGGGTAGGGACAGGTGACCGGAATGATCCTCGGGGTCCTCGAGTTGGCGGTGGTTGAACCACCACTGCAGCGTCGGCTCGTGATCGTTCAACACCCGATCGAACTCGCGGACCAGCAGCATCGTGCCGGGCCGCGTCAACCGTCGTAAAGCGCCCACGGCTGCCGTCAGATCGGCGAGATGGTGCAGTGACACACTGGCAAACACCACATCGAACGGAGCGGCCTCCAGCTCTTCGAACGGTATCGCGAGCAAGGCTGGCTCGGGGGATGCGCTTGGATCCACACCAATGACGTCGTAGTCGGCCATGAGCCGCCGCACCAACGCGCCGTCGCCGCAACCGATCTCGAGCACGCGGTCGCCGGGTCGGGCATGCGATCGAACCCAGGTTTCCATCTCGGCAAGATCGTTCGGGTACATCTCTTGGCTGCGGCTCACGACCGACAAACTATCCAACCCGACCGAGCACGAATGACAGGACCCCCTACACCGGGGCTTCCACCCGGGCCAACGGTTTGCGCTGTAGCGGTTGGTGATCCCACAGGTCGGCGATGAGGTCGCTCTGCAGCGATGAAAGGGCCGGGTCATTCCAGCGATTGACCAACTGCTGCGGGTCGTCGCCAATGTTGTAAAGCTCGCCTTCGCTCCCGTCGTGGCTGTAGCCCGGTTGATAGGTGGAGCACACCCACCCGTCGCGGGTGATGGTGCGAAGGTGAACGGCCACCCCGAACAGCTCGCTGTCCCACTCGGTCAGCACCCGCTCGAAACCGCGTGCCGACGCGTCCGCATCATCGGTGGGCAGCGGCTTGCCTTCCATCCATTCCGGTACGGGCAGACCGGCAATGGCGCAGAACGTCGGGGCGAGATCGACCAGACCAACGGGCTTCGTGATTGTGGCCGCGCTGCCTGCCGCCGAGGGTGCCGGATGCCAGATCAATGGCAGCCGCATCAGGCCGTCCACGTGATAGGGGCCTTTGAACAGCAGGCCGAAATCGCCCTGCAACTCCCCATGGTCGGTGGTAAAAATCACATCGACATCCTCTGTCCAGCCGCGGGCATGAATGGCCGCAAGCACTCGCCCGAGCGCCTCATCAATCAGCTCCACCTCCACCGCGTTTCGGGCGTTCACTTCCCGCACCTGGTCAGCCGTCAAGGTGGCCGGAATCCAATCGAGCGGTGCTTCGTAGTTCGATACGAGCGTGCCGTCATACCAGGCCCGCCAATGACGCGGTTTGGCGTCGAGCACTGCTTCGCGGTCGGCCTGATCCGTGATGTAGCCAGCGGGGAGCGGCACGTCGCGCCAGTTGATGCGGCCGAGTTCGGACGCCGGAGGATCCCACGGGTGATGCGGGTCGGGGAAGCTCATCCAGCAGAACCAGTCGTCATCGGTGGCAAGCGAACCGAGCCAGGAGATGGTGCGGTCGGCAACCCAGTCGGTGTGGTACCAGTCCTTCGGAACGGCATTATCGTGCACCTGGGGCGCACCGGTTTCTCCTCCGCCCATCGCGTTGACTTCAAGCGCACCGTCAAGCACCGGGTAGAACATGCCAACTGCTTCGGGATGGTTCGCGAGCAGCCAGCGGGCATAGTGCAGTGGCCCCTGGGCGCCGTGGGTCGCCGACTCGAAATGCTCGAACCCGCGGTGCAACCCAACCATTCCTTCGCGGGCGAAACGGTTCTCGGCGAACCGGGCGAACGGGTCAAGGAACGGTTCAAAGTGGGGCTTGCCGATGAGCGCAGTGCGATAGCCGGCGTCGTGCAGCACCGTCGCCACCGACGGCGCATCGCTGGGAAGAGCGACGCCGTTCATCCACACGCCGTGCGTGCTCGGGTGCTGGCCGGTGAGCATGGTGGATCGAGACGGCATGCACACCACCGACTGCGGCACGGCCCGCTCGTACCGACGGCCAGTCGCAGCCAACGCATCTACGACCGGCGTGCGCGACAACGATCCCCCGTTGCAGCCAAGCGTGTCGTAGCGCTGCTGATCGGTCGTGACAAACAAGATCTTGCGTCCCATCAGCCTGCTCTTTCCATCTGACGTTTCAGTTCATCGAGTGCGCCCGCTGTGCCGCCCGCAATGGTGAGTGCCATCGTGCGCGGGTCGGCCTCGGTTGAGTACACGACCATGCACGTCTGCTCTCCCGTTTCGATCACATCGATGGTGCCGCGGTGATGTTTGAAAATCGGTGCCGTGATGCGGTACTGAAAGCGTCGTTGGATCGGATCGTTGAGCAGAATTTCCTCCGGCAGCGACAAGCCCGAACCCAGCACGATCACCCGTGTTGCACCCTCGACGCTGCACGACGTGATGCCCGGGAACCACTCGTGCAATCGAGCCGGGTCTCCGGCCAACGCCCACACATCTGCGGCTGACCGACTGATCGAGATCGAGTGGCGGATCGATCCGTAGGTCATGAGCGCACCGTCGTACGAGACGCGGCGTAGACGGTGTGCGCTGCGAGGGCCGCGAACACAATGCCTCCGCCAATCAGAGCGGGGACGCCCGGGTACTCGTCGCGGAACAGCCATACCCAGACTGGACCCATGATCGGTTCCAGCATCGAAAGCAACGCCACGTCGGTGGCCGGGGCTCGGGCCGCGCCCACACTGAAAACGGCGAGACCAACACCGAGCTGGGCGAACCCGAAGAACAAGAGGAGCACAAGGTCGTGACGGTTGATGTCGAACGGATGCGCGAACGGCGCCGAAATGATCAGACTGATGACGGCCGCCCACAGCATTGCCGGTGCCATCTGGATGTCGGCATGACGACGGATCATCACGGCACCGAACCCGAACGACAGCGGAATCGTGAGCGCGATGAGCGCACCGATCACCGAGCCCCTCGCGTTCGACCCCGACACCATGAACACCACGCCACCGATGGTGACAGCGATGGCGAGCCAGGTGTAGTTGCGCACCCGCTCGCCGATCAACACCCACGCCAAGATCGCGGCAGCCAACGGGCTGAGGGCAAAGATCACGAGCACGATGGCGACGCTCGTTCGCGACAGCGCGACGACCATACCGATCGACGACGCCGAGAAGGCCATCGCCACGGCCAGAGCCGGCCTGATCATCCTGGTCACCGCCCGAACGACATTGGCGCGTTCGCGCCACCAGATCAGCAGACCCAAACTGCAGCACGCGGCCAGCGACCGCCAGAACACCGTGGTCCAGGCGCGCGGATGATCCAGGCTGCGCACGAAAAGACCACCGGTACTGAAGATCAGTGCGGCAAGGACGAGTAAGACAACCGACAGTGGCGAGGCTTTCGCGTGCAGCGTCGCGTTCGTCACCGCGACGCCGCCTTCGCCAGCTACGGCCACAACATTTTGGCTCCCCGCTTCCCGAACCCGCATAGCTCGCAGTCTTCCAGGTGAAACACGATCGTTGCATGAACATCGGGTGTCGCATTTAGGACGAATTCCTTCTCCGACCGCAGATTCTCAAAAGCCGCCGGTAGGGTCCTTCGAGTCGATCAAGCCCGCTCACCCCCACGGGTCGACACATCGGAGCAGTCATGTCCTTGAATGTTGCCGGTAATCCTGTCAACGATGTCCTCGCTTCGATGCGGCTGGTTGCGCGTGAACCGAGGCTCACGGCGGCGCTTCAGCACGCGCACCATCTGCAAATTGCCGCCTCAGTTTCCTCGCAACCGGAGCAGGATGCCCGGCTGCTCGTGGAAGTTTTGCGCGGCGGCGACAACCTCTCCTCGATCGCTGCGATCCACGCGCTGAGCGCGGTGGCCGACCCGCTCGCCGATCAGACCTTGCTCGATCTCGTTGTCGAAAACGAAGAGCCGTTCGCCGGTCATGCGGCGTGGGCCCTGGCCGCCCGCCGTCCGTTGCCAGCCGCAGTGCTTCCTCTGGTCAGGCTCGTGCTGGGCGGTGGCTTTTCGGCCATGCTCGCAGAACGCACGCTCGTGGAGTGGTCGCGTTCAGATCCGAACAGCACCGTCACCGATACCGATGATCGGCGCGAGGCACTCAGCCCCATTGCCCAGGCATTGCTCGACGCACTGCCGAGCGCGCTTTCACTCGGCACAACCGCTGCACCCGTGCGTAATCAACACTCGCGTCGGCTGCGAACCACAGGCCGCGGCATCGTTGTCATTCAACCGTATCTGCACGCCCGCCTCGACCGCTCCGGCTCATCCCTCGGTTCCGGCGACGCAGGCGGGATTGCCTCCCTCTTGCGTTCTCTCGGCTCCTCGCTCGCCAAAGTCGACGGCATCGACGAGGTCATCACGGTGACCCGGCGGCACCGCGACGAGGCCCACGTTGAAGAACTTGCTCCCGGACATCGGCTCGAACGAATCGATTTCGGTCCCGACGGCATGCTGCCATGGAGAGAGGCATGGGTCTACCGCACCGAAGTCGAGCGCTGCTTCATGGAGCTCGGTCAATCGTTGGCCGGGCGCCAAGTGGTGTGGCATCTCCGCATGGCCGATGTCGGCACCCTGGCCGCTGCCGCGGCAGCACGACTGCTCGGGCAGCCCATGGTCTTCACGGCTGCGCCCGATCCGCACATCGTGATCGACACACTGCAGGACAGCGGGCGCCTCGACCGCAGCCGCTTCGCCATCGAAGACGCGGCGGCGCAGTTCTGGTTCCGAGCCCGTATGGTTGAGCGTCTGGTAGCCCAGGCCGATCATCTCGCGTTGCTGCCACGACCGACCATCGAACACGAGTTGGTCGAACTGCTCGGCGTGGACCCCATCGACCTCGATGACCGCTCAACGATGATTGCCGAAGGTGTCGATGTCGCTGAAGTCGAACGGGCGCTACAGCGACTCGTGACCAACGGTCCCGCGTCGGCTGTTGAGCGAGTTCTCCAAGCGCTGCCCGAGGACCGCCGCCATCTGCCCTGGGTGCTCTCGGTTGGTCGACTCAACCCGACCAAGGGTCCGCAACGCATCGTTGACGCCATCGTCACCTCCGACGCGCTCGCCGACAAGATCAACATCGTGCTGGTGGGCGGCGACATTGTGCACCCGTCGCCCGATGAGCAGTCGACCATCGAAATGATCCGCCGTGGTGCAGTCGACGCCAACCCCGGCCTCGTGACCCTGGCCGGCCACCTTCCACCGCACGCAGTGTGTGATCTCATGGCTTTCGCCGCTGCCAACAACGGCATCTACGTGGCCGCTAGCGACAAGGAAGAATTCGGGTTGGCGATCGTCGAGGCCCTTGCCAGCGGACTGGTCGTGGTCGCACCGGAGCGGGGCGGACCGCAGACGTACGTGGTTGATGGCGACAATGGCGTGCTCTGCAATACCCTCGTCATCAACGATCTGCGTGACGCCATCGTGCAGGCGCTCGGTCTTGTCGACAAGCCCGGCCGCCGCGATCGGGCCGTGGCGATGGTGCAACGCGACCTCAGCGTCGAGCGCATGGCCCAGCAGCTCGGTCAGGTCTACCGAGAACTCCTCCCGACCGAGGTGACCGTATGAAGTTGCTCGTCGTCAGCCCGGACTACGCATCGCACGCCCTGCCCATGATCGAAGTAGCCAAGGCCTGGGCCGCAACGCACGGCGAGGCTGTCGTAGCGACCGGACAGGCAACGCGTCCACTGGTCGAAGCGGCCGGCCTCACCTGGGTCGAACTTCGCCTCGGCAAGGGAAGTAACAGCGGGGTGATCGAAGCCGACAAACAGCCCGTCGGCGAGGACAATCATCTCCGCGCCTTCTTTGATGCCACCCGCGCCGGACCCGTGGCTACGTTGCGCTATCAGGCTGATGCCCGCCGACACGATCTGCTGCACGAGCCCGATCGCGTTCTTGATCGGCTCGCTGAAATCATGCTCGATGTACAGCCCGATCGGGTGGTCGTAGATCACGTCGCGTTCGGTGCCCGGGTGGCCCTGCATGCACTCGACGTCCAACCGGCCACCATGGTGCTCGGCCACCCGAGTGCATTGTCGGCCCCCGGCGAGGTCTACGGGCTACCACCAACGTGGCCAACCGCGCTCCAGCCTGAATCAGTCGATCTCCTTGACCTCGCGGCCCGTTGTCACGCATCGGTACGAGACCTGGCCACTACCGCCAACGACGTCTTGACCCGTCGGGCCGCCCACCGGTTGCCGCTTGACGATCTGACGTCCACGGGCGGTCAGCCCACGATCTTCGTCTACCCCGAAGCGTTGCATGACCCCGGTCGCCCGCTTCCCGATCACCACATGTTCATCGGATCGTTGGCGCGCACCGAACACCTGGGCGACGTTGCGTTACCCACCGGTCCGGGCCCCCGGGTCATGGTCGCGCTCGGCTCGTTCCTGAGCGCCCGAAGCGACGTTCTGGCGACCGCTGCTCGTGCCGCACAGCTCGGTGGCTGGCGCCTGGCCCTCGCCCACGGCAGCAGCACGCTCGCCGAGATCGGCCCGCTGCCGAGTGGTGCGCTGGTTGCGCGACATCTTCCCCAGGTCGCCCTGCTCGAACACACCGACGTCTTCATCCATCACGGTGGCAACGGCAGCGTTACCGAAGCCGCAACCGCGGGCGTGCCAACCGTCGTGCTGCCCTTCTCCACCGATCAGTTCGCCGGCGCGGCTGCAATCGAGCGAACCTCACTCGGCATCGCACTCGCACCGAATTCGTTGACCCCCGAGCAACTGGTGGATGCCGTGACCGAGGTCCTGACCAATGGTGCGACCGTTCGGGCCAAGGAGCTGGCACGGACCATCGCATCGGCCGGAGGAGCGGCTGCGGCAGCCGCGGCCATCGCCGGCTGAAGCCTGGAAGTTAGAGAAATCGCGAAACGACCAATCCGATATGACCGCAGCGACGAACTCCGTCCGCTTGTCACTACTAAACCCGGAAGGTCACATTATGAAGCGATTTCTCGCAGTGGGCTTTGCTGCTGTCGCCGCATTGTTCGCAGCCCCCACCGCTGCTGGAGCCCAGACTGCTCCTGCTGCCACCATCATGCTGCTCCACGGCATCCCCGGCACCCCGGTGGACGTCCTGGTTGACGGCAAGGTTGTCATCCCGAACTTCGAGCCCGGCAAGATGCAGGACCTCACGTCCTTCGCCGGCAAAACGTTGAAGAACCTCGAAGTGCGCCTCGCAGGCAAGACCGATGTCGCCATTGGACCGGTCGCGGCGTTCGACGTGCCCGCCTCGGGCAACTACACGGTTGTTGCGCACCTCGACGCGGCCGGCAAGCCGACGCTCACACCGTTCAAGAATGACACCGCTGCACTTGAAGCCGGAAAGGGTCGCCTCACCGTGCGCCACACGGCGGCAGCTCCCGCCGTTGACATCGTGCTCGGTGCGGCTCGCCCGTTCACCAACCTGGCCAATGGCAAGGAAGGCTCGGCTGCTCTTGCCGCCGGATCCATCGCTGGCGCCAAGGTTGCCCCGACCGGCAAGGACCCGATTGCCGACGTCCCCACGGTTGACCTCAAGGCCGGCACCAACCTGATCGTCTACGCCGTTGGTTCGCTTGAGGCCAAGACCTTCACGTTCTACACCCAGACCATCACCGGTCTCGGTGGCAGCCCGACAAAGGTCAACACCGGCAACAGTGCCCTGCCCACCTCGTCCTCTTCGGACGCTGTGCTTGCCGGTGTTGCCGCCCTCGCCATGTTCGGTCTGGCCGGTGGGCTCGTTGCTCGCCGCCGGGTACGTGGCTGATCAACGCCGCACGTCTCGTGCGCTGAAGGGCGGCCCGCTCGGGTCGCCCTTCAACCGCTGGATGCTGGCGGCCACCTTCCTCCTGGTCGGCAGCGTCCTCGCCGTCTTCGCCGTGCGAACCGGCACCACTACGTCAGTCTCCGTCCGCTCCGTCCCGCCGGTAACCATCGCCAGTCCCTCCCGCCACCATCGCCCCCCTGGCAACACCCACCCCGTCGTCGGCAGCGCCATCTACAACGGTTGCAACAGCTACGACCACGACGGTCGCCGAGAGCTCTCCCCTGGCCAAAGAACTCGGCCCCCAGTTCTCGGTGACGGTCGAAGCGCCCAAAGCCACGATCGAACCGGTCGGGCTTTCCATAGCCAAGATCGGATTGAAGGCCAAAGACGTTCGATCGGTCGGCCTCGAACCAGACGGTCAGCTGGAGATTCCGAACGAGAAGGAAATCGGTTGGTACCGCTACGGCCAGGCGCCCGGCGAAATCGGGTCGACCGTACTGGCCGCCCATGTGTCGTGGAACGGTTCCCTTGGACCGTTCGCCGATCTGGCGACAATCGAACCCGGCGACCGCATCAACGTGCAACTGTCCGATGGCGGAAGCCGCACCTACGAAGCAGTCGAGCGAAATCAGTACAACAAGGGCGAGCTTCCCGCGGAGCGCATCTGGACCCGCACCGGGAACGAGACACTCGTACTCATCACCTGTGGAGGCGAGTTCAACCCAGCCATAAAGCGCTACGACGACAACATCGTGATCTACGCCGTTCCCGTCGCGGCTTAGGAGTAGTTTCCGCTTCCCGTGAGGACAACCGACGGGGCGTTGCGGGTGAAGAGTGCTCCGGCGAAACCGGCGACCAGAACGAGACCGAGAAGCATCGCTGCGAGCAAGCCAAACGGTGGCTGAAACGGCGTTTCGTTGTTGGCTACTGCAGCGATGACGACGCCGACGGGAGCTGCCGCAAGGCAGGCCACTGCAGCAACGGCACCCGTGGTGGCGGCCGCTTGGCTACGGCGCATGCGGGGGCTGGCCCCGATAGACGCAAGCACCGCGCTCACCCTGGCCGACTCGGCAATGGTCAACGCCGCAATCAGCGCAATCAATCCAAGGGAGAAGAGCACCGCGGCGAGGCTGAGCACGTTCCGAACGGTGGCTCCCTTGTCGTGATAGCCGGTCTCGAAAGAAAGGGTCGTACGTCGGAACGGCTGTGCGGCGAGGAGCGCGTCTTGGCGTTGCTGAGCCGTGAGTGGCGATGAAGCCCGGGCGAGGAAAGAAACCGGCGTTGCGGTATCGACGACTAGCCCCTGGGCGGCGGCAGTCTCGGGCGAGATCAGCACTGCGGGCATCGCCCTGTAGCGCGGTCGTGCCGTCCCGACATGCTCGACACCTGCAATGCTCATCTGTCCCGGGTGCACTTCGACGCGATCGTTACGAAGCAATCCCGGCGAGAGCACCACCGCCTTGCCCGCGGCAAGATCATTCGCGGCATCCTTCACGGAGGTGAACATACCGACATCTTCAGGACGAACGATGCCGACAGTTCCTCCGAGTTCGAACGTGATCACGCCGTTCTTCGTCTTCTGTACTCCATAGACTTCTGCGGGAATTCCCGCCGCACTCGATTGCACGCTGAACGCTGATCGCTCCATACCGGGCACCGCAGCGTCAGGGACCAATGCAGCACGCAACGGAAGGGTGACAGGAGCACCAATCGCCTTGGCAACGGCATCGGCGGCCGCTTGTGACTGCGCGGCGATCAACACCTGTGACTGTTCGAGCGCCGGTCGATACGTCGCCCGACTCTGAGCTTCGTTCGAGCTGAGAATCGTGAGCATCATGACGGAGAGGGTCAAGGCGGCAACCAACGCAATGGTGAGCGGACCGGTTCGGCCGCGGGATCGGGCAAGGTCGCGCAACGCCATTCGCAGAGAAGGCCGCAGACCGGACGATCGATCCGCCAGGTGGGCAAACAGCCGCTCGGACGCCATACCAACCGAGACAACCAGCAGGATCAAACTTCCGAGAATCGCAACAACCCGCACGGTGTCCTTCGCGCCGTTGGCGAAAACAAGCGCTGCCACGCCAAGCGCCATACCGATGGCGATGCGGACCCAACTTGTCGGAGGTTTGTGGGAAGTCCTCGAGCCTTGGTTGAACGATGCGGCGACGCTCTCCCTGCCGGCGGCGATCGCGGGCCGGGCAGCGGCCGCAACCAGCGCAAGGATGGCAAGGAGCGCGCTCAGCGCAACCCAGCCGACGGGCACTCGGAGCGAGTCGGCCACAAACGCTTGCCGGCCGGCCAGCCATTGCCGGAAGGTGGTGGCGATCGCCAGTCCAGCGCCCACCCCGAGGGCCGAGCCGGTGACGCCAACCAGTGCGGCGTGCGAGAGCACGACCAGAGCGCATTGGCGAGCAGACGCCCCGACTGCGCTCATCAACCCCAGCATGCGCCGCTGCCTTGCTGCCGTCACGGTGAACAGCGCAGCGGCAATAAGCACGACCTCGGTGAGCGGCAAGAGTTCCGCCAACAACGAGACTCCGTTGTCCGATCGGTTGACACCGGCGTAGCCCACCCGAGATTCCCAGCCGCCTGACGTCATCGACGATGTCACCTGTTCAGGGTTGCTGCGGGCGGGAAGCTTCACGAGGAGCTCCGAGTAGCTGTGCTGACTGTCGACGGGAGCCTCCACCAGGCGTACGTCATATCCATTTCGATCGAGCGGCGTGCGCACGATCCCAACAATCGTTCTGGCAGTGTCACCGACACCGAGATATGCACCTTCACGCAGCCGCAGATCTTTGGCAAGGCGCGGCGACACTGCTGCTTCGCCAGCCGTGTTCGGCCATCGTCCGGACAACAGAACCGAGCGTGATTGTTCGAGCATTGCATTGGGCTGAATTCGACGAACGTTCACGCTGATCAGCTCGCCGCCCACGTCAATCGATTCGGGCGAGAACTGCACCAGCTCCACAACCGACCCGGCAGGCAGGTTGTCGGGCACAGCAAGCGGACTCCCAAACCCACGGAGGTCCGCCTTCCCCAACTGACCTGCGATCTGGTCAGCCGCGGTCGGGTTGACGGTGGGAAGGATCGACATCGACCACGTTGCGAGCCCCACCGGTGCGGCAACGAGCAGGGCGAGCAGCACGGTGGACCCGCGATGTCGTTTCATTTGTCGGGCCGCGAACGCGGGCGGTGGCGACGAGGTCGGGGCGGCGCATGTCAGTACCTTTCGGCGAGGAGCACATCGGGGCCCGTTGGCGAAGTTTGGTCCACGATGTGGCCGTCGCGAAGAAACACGATGCGGTCCGCCCATGCTGCGTGGGTCGGGTTGTGGGTGACAATGATGGTCGCCACGTTCCGTTGATCGCAGGAATGACGCAGAAGCCGCATCACGTTCTCACCGGTCAGTGTGTCGAGCGCTCCCGTTGGCTCGTCAGCAAGAAGCAGCTGGCGCTCCCCCACCACGGCTCGGGCGATTGCGACGCGCTGCTGTTCACCGCCGGATAGCTCCTCGGGAAAGCGTTTGGCCAGGTCGGACAGCCCGACCAGTTCGAGCGCGTCGGCGGCCTGTGATCGAGCCGATTTCAACGGCACGTGATCCAGCTCCATCGGCAGACTCACGTTCTCAATCGCGCTCAGGCCCGGCACCAAGTTGAAGTCTTGGAAAACGAACCCGATGCGGCGACGACGCATACCTGCGAGCTGCGAAATCGATTGACTGGCGAGGTCGACGTCGCCAATGGTGACGCGCCCTTCGCTCGGTGTATCGAGACCTCCGGAGAGGCCGAGCAGCGTTGACTTGCCCGACCCACTGGGGCCCATGACCGCCACCAGCTCACCAGGCTGCACGGAGAGAGAAACGTTCACCAACGCATCCACCACAGTGCGACCGTCACCGTGTCGTTTGGTGACCCGGTCAAGGACGAGAACGGCACTCACTTCGCCAGCTCCTGATCACGATGACGCAGTCGGGCTTCGCACAGATCAAGCCAACGCAGTTCGGCTTCGGCTTTCAACACGAACACATCAAGCAGCAGCGTCCACGCCAGGTCTGTGACTGGATCGGCCACCGCTTTTTGACGGGTGTACCCCTGCAGCTGTTCAAGCGTGGCCCGGCGTTGCGACTGGATGACGTTGCTCACGTCAATACCGTCAGCGGCAATGGCCAGCAGCACCTTGAGCGCCAATTCGTCCCGAGCCGGCGCTTCACCTCCGGTTGGCGAGGTGTACCAGTCCGTGAGCTGCGCTCGGCCCGAATCGGTGATCCGATACACGCGTCGATCGTCACTGGCACCATCAACCTCGGCGACCAGTCCGTCACGCTCGAGCCGACTGAGAGTCGCGTAGACCTGACCTACATTGACCGCCCACACACCCCCGGTGCGCTCCTGAAACGCTGCCTTGATGTCGTAGCCGTGGCGATCCTCACCATCGAGCAGCGCCAGCACTCCGTGTTTGAACAGCATGGCCAGATCCCCTCTTTCCGAACGCAATACACTGTATGCATACAGTGTTTCATGCACGTCAAGAGGCTCCAGAGCAACACGACACCTGCGGGCTGGCTCGACCCGCAGGTGTTGCTCGTCGAAGAACCTGGACCTACTTGCCTTGGCGGGCGGAGAGCTCTTCGGTCACGAGGCGCACGATGAGGTCGTTCAGCGACAGTTCTTGGTAGTCGGACTTCTGCACGTCGGTGTTGGCCCCGACCGCAGCACCCGTTGCGCCGTAGCTGAGGAACACAAAGCGGGCGCCGGTGAACTCGGCCAATTGGCGGAAGACGAACTCGGCGGCGTCGTCGGTGTTGGAGGAAGCGACCGGGAAGATCTTGATCCCTCGGGCGGCGGCCTTACGCATGCTCGTCGTGTACGGCTCCTGCACCTGACGGTCGATGTGCGGGCCAGCGTCGGCGACAAGGAAGACCAGTTGGACCGAATCGCTCCGCCACGACGGTTCCGAGAGTGCCGATGCCAACGCTTCATCCACCGCCTCGGGCGTGTCTCCCCCACCGTCGGCCTTCGCATTGTTGAGGGTTTGCGAGAACGCATTTATGTCGGACGTGAAGTCGGTGGTTTGGGTGAGATAGGCGTCGCCGATGTCACGGTACTTCGTCATACCAAGCCGCAGGTCGGGATTGGAAGGAAGCGAGGTCAAGCGATCGGCAACGGTGCGGATGGTGCCCTTGAGCTGGTCGATCTCGTCACCCATCGAGCCCGTGGTGTCCAGCAGGAACAGCACGTCAACCTTGGTGCGCTGCTGGGACTGCTCGTTTCTCGGCATGAGCATCCGCTGGTTCTGTCCCGGTTGCAGAACAAGGCTGGTGTTGTCGAAGACTGCGGTGTAGGACTCCTGCTGATTGCCCTGATACGCCTTTGGATGGAAGCGGATCGTGCCGTCGGCGGTGGTTGTAAGTGAAACGACTTCGCTTTGCCCCTGTCGGATCGACACCCTTCGACCGGCGAACGGCACGCCGTCCTGGCCGACCACCTTTACCACGGTGCGATCGCTCGGATCGAGTTCGCGGAACGGGATGCCGAGGTTGCGCTGCTTCTCCAGATAGGTGAGGTAATCACCGAAGTGTTCGTTGTCGTCGACATTGCCGGCCCGCAGCGGGTTCTGCTGTGGTTGCGGGTTGCTGACCCGTGCTGCAACGGTCGTGGCGGCTGAGCCCGAAGCGTCAGCGCTGGCTGACCTCAGATGCGGCCGCAGCCGTCGTGGCCGCGCCTGCGGAAGCCGCTGCGACCGTCGTCGCCGCCGCGGCTGCTGTCGCGGCAGATGCAGTCGTGGCCGCCGGTGCAGCCGTGGTCGCGGCGGCAGCGGCCGCAGTCGTAGCCGGGCGAAGGGCCGAGGCATTTCCGGTCGTCCGCGGCGAACTGGTCGCGTTCTTCCTCTCCGATCCACATCCGGTCAGGACGAGTGCCACAGCGATGGCGATCCCTCCGGCGGTGCGTCGATGGGCTCTGCGGTTCGTCGTGGTCACGGCTGCTCCTTGGTGCTTGGTGTGCAGCTATGACGTCAGCGCTCAACCATCCAGTTCCCGAAATGTCGTCAAAATTTCACGAAAAACGCGCAATCAAGATTTGGTCGCAAGCAGGCCCTCATGGCACCGCGCCTGGGGGCCGTGGGCTGGCATGATGGTCACCAACATGTCGGCGCGTCGTAGACGCGGGTTTTGGGGGCTTCAGGGATGACGGATCACTATCAAGCCGCACGGGCGGAACTTCTTGCGCAAGGATCGCCGTTCGCCGTCACGGAATCGGTGGTCGGTGGCGTCTTGATGAAGACGTATGCATCGGCCCCCGCCGACATGCGAGTGGTGTGGGAGAGCTCGGCGGCCAGCTTCGGTGATCGCCTCTATGTCGTCTACGAGGACGAGCACTACACGTATGCCGAGATCGCTGGAGATGTCCGCGCACTGGCTCAGTATCTACACAACCAAGGGGTCGGCTCGGGCGATCGAGTCGCCATCGCCATGCGCAACTATCCCGAGTGGATCACGGCGTACTGGGCGATCGTTTCGGTGGGCGCGGCGGTCGTCGGCCTGAACGCGTGGTGGACCTCGACGGAAATGGAGTATGGCCTCACCGATTCGACCCCCAAGGTACTCATCGCCGATCACGAACGGGTCGAACGGGTACTGCCCGTTCTCGATGGCATCCGAGCCAAGCATCCGTTGCAGCTGCTCGCTGTTCGGTCGTCGGGAGACCTGCCGAGCCACGCTGACCGGTGGGAAGATGTCGTGGTACGAGACACTGCGCCGGCCGAACTGCCCGCCGCCGAGATCGACCCCGACCACGATGCGTGCATCTTCTACACCTCGGGCACGACGGGATTTCCGAAGGGCGCCCAACTGACGCATCGTGGGTCGGTGGCCAACATCTTCAACATCGGATTCATGCAGATGGCCGCGGCTATGGCCGATGCGAAAGCCATGGCTGTCGGAGATCTCGCCGCGCCCGAGACGCCCTCGGAACCGCCGCCCGCCCGTACCATCCTGTTGGCAACCACTCCGCTGTTCCACGTAACGGCTCACAACTGTGGCGTTCAGCCGACAACCATGGCCGGCGGGTGCGTGGTGCTCATGCGCAAGTGGGATGCCGGTCGCGCCCTCGAACTGATCGAGCGGGAACGGATCACCAACATGTCTGGCGTGCCGATCATGAGCCGCGAGCTCTTGATTCACCCCGACTTCGCCACACGCGATACCTCGTCGCTTCGCGCCCTCACGGGAGGCGGCGCCCCCGTTCCGCCCGACATGGTCGGCAAGATCGACAAGGCCCTCAAGAACGGAGCTCCCACGACCGGGTACGGGCTCACCGAAACGTGCGGCATCATCACCGCCAATATGGCGAGCAGCTATTTCATCAAGCCCAGCTCGTGCGGCCCCATCGTGCCCACGCTCGACGCCAAGCTGATCGACGCGGAGGGCAACGACCTGCCTGCCGGTGAAGATGTCGTCGGTGAGCTCTGTGTGAAGGGGGCGGTCGTTGTGAAAGGCTATTTGAACAAGCCAGAAGCAACGGCGGATGCCATCCGCGACGGGTGGTTTGCGACCGGCGACATCGCGCGCATCGACAACGAGGGCTTCGTGTTCATTGTCGACCGAGCCAAGGACATGGTGCTGCGTGGGGGCGAAAATGTGTACTGCTCCGAGGTGGAAGCCGCCATCTACCGCCATGACGCCGTCGCCGAGGCTGCCGTCTTCGGCATCCCCGACGAGCGCCTCGGCGAGGACGTTGCCGCCGCGGTCGTGCTCCTCCCCGGTGCAGCGTTGACGACTACCGACCTGCAACTCTTCCTGGCCGAGACCATCGCCAAGCACAAAATTCCGAGCACGGTGATGTTCCTCGACGAGTCGCTTCCGCGGAACGCCAGCGGCAAGTTCCTGAAGCGCGACCTACGAGCTCAACTCCTTGCCAGTCGCTGACCTTGGGACGAAGTCCTCTTGACCGACGCAACGAGGCTGGCGAACATCAGACCAAAGGAGTTGCCATGTCCAGCATTCTGACCAGCGCCGTAGTGGCGAAACTGATCGATCACACGCTGTTGCGGCCTGACGCGACACCACAAGAGGTAGCGCAACTCTGCGTCGAGGCCGGCCAGTTCGGTGCGATTGCCGTGTGCGTTTCGCCGAACATGCTGCCGTTGACCGGCTTGGTTCCGAACGGTGTGCTGGTAGCAACCGTCATCGGTTTTCCGTCCGGCGCCCATCGCGCCGAGGTGAAAGCCGACGAGGCCGCTCGCGCCGCCGCCGCAGGCGCGGACGAAGTTGACATGGTGATCAATCTGGGTTGGGCGAAATCGGGCGAGTGGCGAGCAGTAGAAGCAGAGATCGCGTTGGTCCGAGCTGCTGCGCCTCATGCCACGCTGAAGGTCATCATCGAATCGGGTGTGCTGACCGATGACGAAATCGTCGCGGCGTGTGGCGCCGCCGAGGGCGCTGGCGCCAACTTCGTGAAGACGTCCACCGGCTTCCATCCCTCCGGTGGAGCGACCGAACACGCCGTTCGGCTGATGAAACGAACCGTCGGTGACCGGCTCGGCATCAAGGCCTCCGGCGGCATTCGTACCGCCGAGCACGCCCGCTTGTTCATCGAAGCCGGTGCCACCCGCCTCGGCACCTCGGCCGCCGCCACAATCCTTGCCGGTTTCCCGACGGGATGATCGGCTCGCCCAAAAATGTTCGGTCGATTTGACCTGCGACTTTTGCGGAGTTGGGCTTGATGAGCATCCGTCCGAGGCACGGTCCGCGTTTGCAAGCCACGAGTATCTCGGTACCATGACGCTCTGAAGGGGAGTATCCCGACACGGCACTGTCGTCAGTACGGACCTTGGTCCCGGCAGCCCGGCTCTTCGGAGTGGGAGAGACCTTCGATCGACGCAACGTCTATCGAAAGGTCCCCGTCGTGAACCGTGCTCTCTTGAATCAGCTCCAAGGTCTTCGTGCGTATCCGAGCGTGACGATCCTGGCAAACACCACCCCGAAGTCCGTGCTAAACGAGGCTGAACGTAAGACGCTCGAAGCGTCAATCGCAGCAACGAATAGACGACTGACGGGTGACGTTCCGCTCTTCGTCCGCCGGCGCGTGGTCGAGCGGCTCGAACAACTGCTCGATGACTCCTCGGCTGATCCGTCCGGCCATGCCGTAGCCCTGTGCGTTTCCCCCGAGTTCTCGGCAGTGGTACGACTTGGCCGAGCCGTTGAGGAGCGCGTCATCATCGACGACACTTTTGCCACACGCGATCTGGTGGCCGATCTCAATCGCACAGCTCAGTTCCGGGTGGTAACCATTAGCGACCGCAAGACGCGTTTGCTGATCGGTGATCGCCAGCGCCTCGTGGAGGAACGGGGCGAGGGCTGGCCGCTCGAAAGACCCGAGGACCAGAACGCGGCGGCCTGGACCAGATCCGTGATGCAGGCGCTTCACGCGGAGCACCAGGCGTTCCCCCTGCCGACAGTAGTGGCCGGCGTTGAGCGATCGGTGCGGCGTACCCTCGCACTCAGCGATCTAGCGGCGATCGGCCTCGTTGCCGGAAACCACGACCGAACGAGCTGGACGGAATTGCACTCGGCGGCGTGGCCGTTGGTGACGGACTGGCTCCGTGCCGACGGCCAGCGTGCGCTCGTTCAACTCGACAATGCCCGCTCGTCGCGACTCTATGCCGGCGGACTGCACGAACTGTGGCCGCTTGCCCGCGAGGGCCGAGTCGAACTCGTTGTGGTGGAGGAGACCTACGCGGTGGCCGCTCGCCTCAACGGCGATGGCATTGAGCCCGCCGAAGATCGCGAAGCACCTGACGTGATCGACGACATCGTTGATGAGCTGCTCGAAGCGGTGCTGCGTCATGGCGGGAAGGCCGTCGTTGTGAACGACGGTGAGCTCGCAAGCCACCAGCGCGTCGCAGCGGTGCTGCGCTACTGAGCCGGGAGCGCAACGGAGCCACACGGTTAGACGACGGCGAGGAGACCACCGTCCACATAGATGATCTGACCGTTGACGAAGTCACTGGCCCGTGACGCTAGGAAGACCGCCGCGCCCATCAGTTCGTCGGTCGTGCCCCATCGTCCGGCGGGCGTTCGTTGCCTGACCCAGCTGTTGAAGACCGGATCATCCACCAGCGGCTGGGTCAGTTCGGTGTGGAAGTAGCCGGGGCCGATGCCGTTGATCTGCAAGCCGAACCTGGCCCAGTCGGCGCACATGGCCTGGGTGAGCATCTTTAGCCCACCCTTGCTGGTGGTGTATGCCCCAGTCGTGGGGCGGCCGAGCACGCTCATGATCGAGCAGATGTTGATGATCTTGCCGCGCTGCCGCGGCATCATCTTTCGCGCCACCGCGGTACCCACAAGGAAAGCGCTCGTGAGGTTGGTGTCCAGTACTTCAGCCCACAACTCGGGCGTGACCTCGTGCAACGGCACACGGCGTTGGATACCTGCGTTGTTCACGCAGATGTCGATCGGCCCGAGGTTGGCTTCGATGTCGGTGACAGCTGTTTCGACTTGGTCGGGCTTGGTGACATCAAAGACGAAGGCATCGGCTTGATGACCGGCCGAGCGCAACGCCGCAACCGCCCTGTCGACGTCAGCCGCGTTGCGGGCGTTGATGACCACATGTGCACCGGCCTCGGCCAGACCCAGGGCCAGCGCGTTACCGATGCCACGGCTGCTACCCGTAACAAGCGCTATCTTCCCGTTGAGATCGAACAGAGTGCTCATGCCACGTCCGATGCGTTGAGATCGATGGCGTAGAGCGACGTTGTCGCCGCGACAAACAGGGTGCGCCGGTCGGGTCCTCCCCAGCAGCAATTGCCGATCTTCTCGGGAACCGGGATACGGCCGATAGAGGTGGCATCGGGCGCAAACACTTGGATGGCATCGAGGGACGAGGTGTAAATGTTGCCCTCGGTGTCGAGCCGGAAGCCGTCCGAGCAACCTGGATCGATCACTGCGAACACGCGACCGTTCGTCGTGGCCAGGCCATCGACGACGTCGTACACCATGATGTGATGGAACCCTTCGTCACCGTACGGACTGATGCTCGTATCAGACACGTACATCAACGATTCATCGGGTGAGAACGCCAACCCATTTGGGTGGCTCATGTCGGTGATCACCGCGGTCAACTCACCCGTTACAGGTTCGAAGCGATAGACGAAGTTGCCCGGCTGCTCGGACTCGGCCTGGTAGCCCTCGTCATTCGACATGATGCCATAGGGAGGATCGGTGAACCAGATGGTGCCGTCACGCTTCACCACCACATCGTTGGGCGAGTTCAACCGATGGCCGTTGTATCGATCGACAAGCGTGGTGAGCGTGCCGTCAAGTTCTGTGCGCACGACGGACCGGGCGCCGTGCGAGCAGTGCACGATGCGACCCTCCCGGTCGTGCGTTCGCCCATTGGTGAAATTGCTCGGCGCCATCCAGTCGGTGACGTCGCCGTCCTTCCACATCAGGATGCGGTTATTCGGAATGTCGCTCCAGATCACCGAGCCGTCGAGGAGATACAGCGGCCCCTCCGACCAAATCGCACCACCACCAAGCCGCCGCAGGGTGCTGGTCGGCAACGCCATCGGTGCCATGCGCTCGTCGAAGATCTGGACATCGCCAACGGTTCGGAGCGGAACAGGATGACTCATTACGTCATCATGGCAGGGCGCAGGGTAGCGGTCGCCAGCTGAAATGAGGCTGTCGTCTTCGTCACGTTCCGCGGGCGTTCGAACGCCCAGAAAATTGTCTCAAAGATGCGCTACGGAGACCTATGGGTTTGCCATACTTCGTGGATGTTCGCTCGGCGGAGTTCCTCTCGTCTTAACGGCTCGCGACACCTGCTCGGGGTGGTGATGCTCGCAGCGGTCAGTCTGGTGACGGCCACCTTGACGGTGGCCGGCGCTCCCCCGGCGGCGGCTCTCTCCAGCCTCGTCGCGCCAAAGCGCATCGCCGATACCCGGCCCACGGGCGAGACCGCTGACGGCTTCCTGGCCGGCCAGGGCCCACTTGCGGCCGACTCCGTGTTCTACATTGCCGTTCGCGGACGAGTTGGCGTCTCCAACACGGCCGTGGCGGTCGTGTTGAACGTTACGGTCGATGGTGCAACCAGCGATGGGTTCATCACCCTGTACCCGTGTGACGCCCCACGCCCGATGGCATCGAACCTGAACTTCGTGGCCGGCCGCACTGCTGCGGTCCTGGCCGTCACGAAAACTGCGGCCGACGGGGTGGTGTGCGCCTATACGTCAGGGGCTACCAACCTCATTGTCGATGTGAGCAGCTGGTTCGAGCCGGGTGAGTTCCAACCGCTTGACGCACCGCAACGCATCGCCGATTCCCGCGAGACCGGCGCCACCATTGATGGCCGCGTGGTCGGCGGAGGACCTCGTCCGCAGAACAGCACGCAGCGGGTGAAGGTGGCCGGGCGGGCGGGCGTGCCCACTGGCGTCAGAACCGCACTACTCAGCGTCACCGCAGAGGGTGCCAAACAGGCCGGCTTCCTCACCGTGTATCCGTGCGATCAACCCACGCCGTTGGCGTCCAACGTCAACTATGCCGAGGGTGACACCGTGGCCAACGCTGTGGTCAGTCGCCTCGATGGCGGTGGCGATGCGTGCGTCTTCAACTCCGGTTCGACCAGCACCATCATCGATGTCATCGGCTGGTTCCCTGAGGGCAAGCTCACGTCGCTCCCCACCGCTGCCCGAATTCTCGATACCCGATCGGTGAACAGCACGGCCGACGGGGCCTTCGGCGGGAAGGGACGCCGACCAGATCAGGGCACGCTGCAGCTCCAAGTTGGCGACCGGGTCGGCATACCGAGTGATGCCACGGCTGTCTTGCTCAACATCACAGCACTTGGTGCCGAACCCGGCTTTATCACGCTGCATCCCCGCGGCACCGACCGGCCGGTGGCTTCCAACCTGAACTATCGGGCCGGTCAGACCGTGGCCAATGCCGCCATCACACGCCTCGGGGTCGCGGGTGACGTGTGCCTGTTTACCGAAGGCAATGCCAACGTCATTGTCGACGTGGTCGGCTACCTCACCGGCCCGCCGCCGCCCGCTGCCGGGCCCGACTGCCCGGGTCAAAGTCTGTTCCCGACCTTCACCATGGTCGGCCTGTATGGCAACAGGACCCCCGCACTTGGTGCGCTCGGCGAGCAGACTCCAGAGGCCTCGGCCACGCGGGTCGCCGAGGTCGCTTCTATGTGGAAGAGTTTCGGGCGACCGGTTCTGGGCGCCTTTGAGTTCATTGCCACGACTGCGCAGGCATCACCCGGAGGCGATGGTCTCTATCGAGCCCGCTCGACCGATGCCGACATTCAGCGCTACCTGGATGTGGCTCGGGCCAACGGTTTGTACCTGGTGCTCGACATTCAGCCCGGCCGGAGTGACTTCCTCACCGAAACGAAGGTGTACGAGAAGTTTCTCAAAGAACCCAACGTCGGTATCGCCCTTGATCCCGAATGGCACCTGGGACCAAACTCGATACCCGGCGTGTCGATCGGCTCGGTGACTGCGGCAGAAGTGAACGAGGTCTCAGAGTACGTAGCCAAGATCGTCGCCGACAACCATCTGCCCGAAAAGCTGTTCGTGGTGCACCAGTTCCAGCGCCGCATGATTCCCGACCGCGAACTTGTCGTGAACCGGGTCGGTCTGGCCACCACGTTCCACATGGACGGCTTCGGGTCGCAGTCGCAGAAGCTCGCCACCTGGAGCTTCACGCAGGCGGGCGCGCCGTTCCACAACGGGTTCAAGCTCTTTCTCAGACAAGACACCAACCTGTTCACGCCGGCGCAGATCTCAGCTCTTACGCCCCGGGTGGACCTGGTCACCTATCAGTAGCGACGGCGGGCGGATCGAGGTACTACGACCATTGTCTCGTTTCGCTCTGCATCGTGGTCCGTCATAATGAGTGTATGACCAACGACTCGTGGCTGGAGACCGGGCACGATGTGGCCAATGGGCCATTCACGCTCGTACTCAGCTCAAACGGACGGAGCGAACGAGAACACTCGGTACCGATCCGCAACATCCTCCGGGCTGAGAAAACCGCTCGACCGACGCCGTCGGCCGGAAGTCGACGAGCGCGGTCCCTGGTAGCCGGAGGCCTGTGGTTCGTCCTTGGTTTCGGAACCGTTGGCACCGCCTACGCCGTACGTCAGACGTTGTTCCCGAACCTCGGTCCATCGTCGGGGCAATCGGTCTGGGACATCTCGGCTCCCGCCAACGCGGCTACGAGCTCCACTGCAGCGGCTACCACTGCGGCAAGCGTGGCGACCACCAGCACCAGCACGATCGCCACCACCACTCCGACGACGGTTCCGCCCGTCAGCTCGGCCGCCGTCACCGTGCCCGCCACTGCCCCGGCGTCGACCACGCCGTCTCCATCTGGCACCAGCGCCGCCCCATCCAGCAACGCTCCCGCCAAGGTTCAATCGACAACCGTCGCAAGCGCGGGCGGCACCACCGCGCCGGCGTCGAGCACGTCCGGTTCGTCCAGCTCGGGTTCCGGCGGGTCGGGTTCCAGCGGGTCGGGTTCCGGCGGGTCAGGTTCCGGCGGGTCAGGTTCCGGCGGGTCGGGTTCCGGCGGGTCGGGTTCCGGCGGGTCAGGTTCCGGCGGGTCGGGTTCCGGCGGGTCGGGTTCCGGCGGGTCAGGCACCACTGCAGGTCCGGCCACCACAAGCAGCCCGGCCCCAACCAGCGGTCCGGCCACAACGACTGGCGATACTAGTGGTGGCAGCTCGGGCAAGAGTGGTGGATCCGGCACGAGCTCCACAACGATTGCGGCGAAGTCATCAGGCACCGCCGCAACGGTGCCGCCCACGTCGGTAACGACGGCCGATACGTCAGGCAAAGGTTCCGGCAGCGGCTCTAGTGGTTCCGGTTCCGGCGGCAGCGGTTCGAGTTCCGGTTCAGGCTCAGGTTCCGGCGGCAGCGGTTCGAGTTCCGGTTCGGGCTCAGGCGGTTCCGGTTCCGGTTCCGGTTCCGGTGGCTCAGGCGGGGGCAGCGGCAAGGGCTAAGCAGTCCAACCCGATGCCGCTGGCTCAGGTGAGGTTCTTCTCGGCCCACAGCGCAGCCTGCGTGCGATCGGATACGCCAAGACGCTGAAACACGCTGGTGAGATGGGCCTTTACGGTCCGCTCGCTGATGGCCAGGCGCCGGGCAATCTGCTTATTCGCCAGCCCTTCTCGCACGAGCAGCAGCACCTCTCGTTCACGATCGGTGAGGGCAATCTCGACCTGCTTGGTGCGGCGGGACTCGAGCAGCACACGAGCAGCCTTCGGATCAAGCGGCGAGCCACCCTCATAGACCGATCGGATGGCCGCCACGATCTCTTGTGGCTCGGAGTGCTTGAGCAGGTACCCCTCCGCCCCGGCTGACAACGCATCCATAATGCGGGACTGGTCACTGAACGAAGTCAGCACGAGGACGCGCACGCCGGCGTGGTCGGCAGCGATGTGACGCGTCGCCTCCACGCCGTCCATTTCAGGCATCGACAGATCCATTAACACCACATCGGGCATGTGTTCGACAACGGCGACCAGCGCCTCAACACCGTTCGACGCCGTACCGACCAGTTCGATGTCGCTCGCCGAGGCAAGCACCTGAGCCAGTCCGTCTCGGACGATGACGTGATCGTCCACAACAAGCACCTTGATCATGAGCGGGCCTTTCGGGGTACGGCGACATAGGGAATCTTTGCCTCAACGCGAGTGCCGCCCTCAACTGCCGACAAGACCGCGAGCTGACCGCCGGCTTCGGCGATGAGGTCAACCAGCCCACGCAACCCAACATGGCCCTCGTCCGCCCGTTCGGCCATGCGGTCCGCGGTGAAACCCTTGCCATCATCATCGATCACGATAGAGGCCACATCATCGAGCGCTGACAACGCAATGCGAACGTTGCTGGCGCCAGCATGGGTCACAACGTTGCGGAGCGCCTCTTGGGCCGTTCGGTAGAGCAATCGCACCACCTCCGGTGGAAGCTCAGCACTATTCAGTTCGGCTGCCAGATGAACGTGCAACCCACGATTGGCGAGTCCGCCGAGCAGATCACCGAGCGCCGATTCAAGTCCCTCTTCGTGCAGGTTCGGCGGATAAATGTCCACCAGCAACGACCGCAACGACTTGATCCCGTCTCGAAGTTTGGACGACGCCTCGGCCATGGCCGGCGCGTCCGGTCCCCCCGCCCAACTGGCCGCAGTGAGACTCATTGAAACACCGGTCAGATCCTGCACAACGCCGTCGTGAAGATCGCCAGCGATGCGTCGCCGTTCCATCTCGGACGCCTCGATAGCGTGCCGGAGAAGCCGCTCGCGTTGCGCCTGCCCTGCTCGCAAGCGACGAGCCAGGGTCAGTGCGATCGGAATCTGTATCAGCTCGAGAAGCACCAACGATCCAATCGCTATCGGTGCGAACTGGCCCCATAAGGTCACGCCGACAGCGCGCACATCGTCGTACTTGAAGTACGCCTCGAACAATAGGGGCGTCCCCTGTTTCGTGCGGGTCAGTTCGTACACCTGCACCAGCTTCTTTTCCGTCTCCAACGCATTCTCGGGTTGGGACAGATCGCTGATACCGGCCACCCCCTTGGCACCGGCGAAGATCGCCAACTCGTCATCACCGAGCGGGAAGTTCCGGCGGATGAGCCTTGAGTCATCCGAGTAGACGATGGTGCCATCCCTGGTCCACAGCTTCACTCGTGCGAAGGCACCACGATTGATCACGGTGTCGGTCACGACGTTGTTGAGTTCCTGCAAGGCCGCCCTGTACTCGGCCGAGTTCGTGTCGCCGGACACGATGAGATCGTCCGCGTTCGTCTGAATCACGCCCCGGGCCACAACGCGGGTGATGTTCTGCGCCTCAACGACGGCGCGCTGGTTCCCGACCCTGCTGCTGGCAAACGCAGTCACCGCGCTCACGACGATGAGCGCCAAAAACCCGGCCAGCACGAAGCGGACCAGCAACTTTCGAATCGAGCTCGACGACGAGTCCAAGATCTTCGTGAATCCTGTTTCGGTTGCAAAAATAGGTGTACGTTCGTCCGCCGTCGTCTTCCCCTTCTGTTGGGTCGCCACACTGCGATGCTGTCAGGTCAACTGGCGAAGAGCAACGAGGCGGCTCCGGTAGCGCTTGTGGTGTCGATGAGTCCGGAGATGGAGGTCAACCAATCAGAGCGCTGATGACGGGTTTCGGCGAGGCCGCACAGGCGCACCAGGCTGAGCCGTTCCCATGTGTCGGTCGTGGCCGGAAGCGGACCGTAGCCTCGACGGAACGCCGCGACCGCCGCGTCGGCAACCGCCTGATCGCGGAGCCCAATCGCTGCTTCTCGTTTGAGGTGGGCAATCATGTTGCCGACATCAAGCCCGGCAGGGGCCATGGCACAGTCGTCCAGGTCGATCCATCGAGCGAAGTCGTGAGTAATGACGGCTTGGCGCGGATGGCAATCGCGATGAGCAGTGACGAGGGGTTCGTCCGCCAGCTTCTCGGCCAGTTGTTCCATACCGCCCATTGACGCGATGAGTTGCTGCACGGTGGGCGTTTGTCGCTTGTCGAGCAACGACAGCTCCTCACGAATGGTCCAAGAGCGGTCGAGTTCAACGCGACTCTCGTGCAACTGGCGCAGCGAGACGCCCACCAGGAATGCGGCTTCGGCGAAACGCTCGTCAGGGGTCTGGTCGAACATCACGCCGTGGACCCATTCCACCAGGGAGACATGACCGGTCGCATCGACGCCGAGAGGGCGCGGAACCAGGCTGCCCACTCCAGAGCGTTGGAGCGCTTCAAGCCGGCGATCGTTGCCTCTGGCACGGGGGCTGGCGAAGACTTTGAGTACCGCAGTCTGTCCGTCAGTCGTTCGCACCTGGGTTGCAACGCGGCGCCCGGCAAGGTGGCGTAGCAGCCGAACGAACTGCGCTCCTGGCGCAATCGTGGCGGCATGGTGCGCCCACCGCGCAAGCGCCTCGTCGGTGACGGCGGGATGATCAAGCGGCCACTGCATTGCGGTCAGACTCCTTCACTGCTTGGATGATCGTGTCGGCTCGTTGCCGCCAACTGTGATGGTTGAGGGTGTGCACCCGGGCCGACTGAGCGGCAGCGTGATACCTCTGTGGTTGCGACAGCGTGATCCAGAGCGCCGCGGCGAGATCGCGCACGTTGCCAGGCCGGGTCAGCATGCCGAATGCACCAAGGCCAAGCACATCGGGAATCTGCCCGATGGCGCTGGCCACGACCGGCAACCCGGCCGCGAGGTACTCGTACAGCTTCAGCGGCGAGAACGCGAAGTCGGCCAGGTCTGGGTAGGGTGCGGTGGCCACGTCACAGGCGGCGAGCACCGCGGGTATATCGGTATGCCCTACCTGACCGAGCCATTGCACGCGGTCGGTCACACCAAGCTGATTGGCCAGCGCGACAAGTTCATTGCGGATCGGACCGTCCCCGGCCACGACGAGGTGAACGATGTCGGGCAGAAGAGCCAACGCCTGCAGGGCGAGGTCCACTCCGTGCCACGGTCGTAGCGCCCCGACGAATCCGACCAGGCGCGCGTCTTCGGGCAGACCGAGCTGCCGTCGAGCCTCGGTCTTGTCGGGGAGGTTGCGAAACCGGCTCACCTCTACCCCATTCGGAACAACGATGGTTCGACCGTCGCAGACAGCGTCGACGGACACCGCGTGCTCTGTCGAAACCGCAACCCGCAAGTCGGCGTGGGCGAGCACCGCAGCCTCGGCGCGGGACGCCCTCTTGGCCAGTCGCAGGCCGCGCCATCTGGCCTCCTCCTGCGCCAGCAGCGCATTCACCTCTACCACGTGCTGGGCACCGGTGCGCCGAGAAAGTTCGATTCCGGCAGTACCGAACAGCGACAGGCGCTCGTAGACGATGTCGGGCTCGAACGCTGTGACCTCATTGCCAACGGCTCCGCAGAAACCTTGGACAAATCGAAGCTTGTTTACTTCTCGCCGCAAGCCGGTGGCCCGCCCCGGATGCGGTAACAGAATTGAGCGCACGTCGGTCGCTGGAGCGCCGTGACCGGCGACACCGACAAGAAGCACGTCGTGGCCGGCTTCGGCAAACGCGTTGGTGATCGACGTCAGATGCAGCGACGCTCCCTTGTCTCCGGGAACACGGACACCGAGATCGGTACAGGCAACGACAATTCTCATCGGGCAACCTCCTGGAACAACGCCAACATTTGTTGAGCGGACTGAGCGGGATCATGGCGGCGCAACACGAGGTCGCGCCCGGCTATGCCGAGCTGGCCAGCAAGGTCGCTATCGGACCACAGCTTGCCGATGGCGGCGGCCAATGCGTGGCAATCATCGGGCTCCACCAGCAGGCCTGTTTGCCCGTGATATACGACTTCGTTGATGCCGCACACATCGGTGGACACCACAGGAATGCCACGAGCGAGCGCCTCAAGAATCACCGTCGGCATACCGTCTCGATCACCATCGGTCGTCACCCTGCACGGCAGCGCCAACATCGAGCAGCGCCGGTACGCGTCCATAACCGCGTCGGATGATTGCGGGCCGAGGAACCTCACCCGCTCCGCGATGCCGAGTTGGCGAGCCAGTTCCTGCAGCCGCTCGGCGAGTTCGCCGTCACCGATTATCTCCAACCGCATAGAGGTGAAGTCGTGCGCCGCAAGGGCAAAGGCTTCAAGCAAGGTGTCGATCCCTTTCTTGCCCACCAGTCGGGCGACGCAAAGCACCGGGCCCTGCCGCGCGGGTCCGTGCAGGTCGGCCGCGGCCATGCCGTTGGCGATGAACCGCACCGGCGTCTGCGGCACCGCCTGACGGAGATGCTCAACGTTGAATTCCGACACGGTCACGACCGAGGCCGCGCCCGCTACTCGTCGAGCCAGGTGCGGCATGTTGTCGGCGTGGAAGATGTCCTTGGCGTGAGCGGTAACGGTGAACGGCACTCCCGCCATGGCCGCGGCTGCCTGTGCAACTTCGCAGGCAGCGGTGGCGAAGTGGGCGTGCACATGGGTGATGCCTTCACGACGCACGCGATCGGCAACGAGCCCCGCCTGCACGAACCGACGCCAGGTGCCATAACGCCGAGCATGTAGGGCACAACCAATCCAAGCTGATGGCCGGCGCAGACCAACTCTCAGATGGGCGGAACGGACCGAGACTGATCGCAGCCGAGGGTGGCGAGGAATGTAGCGAACCGCAGCCCGTACCGATGCCACTTCAGGGTGTTGCAGACCGGACTCTGCAGAAAGCAGAGCATCGATCGACACCGTTGCACCGGCCGATTCGAGCTGACTGATCTCCCGCACGACAAAGGTCTCGCTGAGCCGCGGGTAGCGCTTGAGCACATAGAGCACGTGGGTCATCGTTCTCCTCCGGGGGATGCGGTCATGAGCGGTGTGGAAGCGCCGTTCTGCAGATCGACCAGGTGGCGGTAGGCGCTCGCCGAGGCAAGGAGATGGTCGGGAGTACCCAGCTCGATGATCCGTCCGCTTTCCATGACCGCGATGCGATCAGCGTGGCGAACCGTCGACATCCGGTGGGCGATCACGAGGGTCGTGCGTTGCGAGGGAAGGTTGGACAGCGCTTCCACCAGGAGTTCCTCGGACTGCGGGTCGAGGGCGCTGGTTGGTTCGTCGAGAATCAGAATGGGCCGATCGCTCAATATGGCTCGGGCTATCGCAACCCGCTGCCGTTGGCCACCGGACAGGTTGTTGCCGCGTTCGCCGATCATCGTGTCGAGCCCGTCGGGAAGGCGGCTGGAGAACTCATCGACCAGCGCGAGCCGCACCGCCCGTTCGAGCGCCGCCTCCGATGCCCCGGGGAACCCGCACGCGATGTTGTCGCGCAGTGTGCCTCGCAACAGGACGCAATCCTGCAGCACCATCGACACGTGGTGGCGAACAGATCGAAGCGACACTTCTCTGAGGTCATGTCCGTCGATGCGAACCGAGCCCGTGCCTGGGTCGATGAAGCGCGGCACCAACGAAACAAGCGTCGACTTGCCCGCTCCCGTCGGGCCGACGAGCGCAACCGTCTCACCCGCATCGATCCGGAGGTTGATGTCGGACAGCACTGGCTCGCGGCCATAGGTGAAGCCCACATCGATCAGCTCGATACGACCGGCTGCGCGAGGCAGCATGGGCGGTCGTCCCGAGTCGGCGATCTGCGGTGAAGTCTTGAGAATCTCCATCACCCGCTCCGATGCCGCGAGGCCTTTCGACGTGACGGTGCTGAGCTTGGAGAGCGCCTTTATCGGCTTGTAAAGCGAGCCGAGATAGCTCAGAAACACCAGCAGCACCCCGAGGGTCATCTCACCACGAAGCACGCGAACCGACCCGAACCAAAGCACGATCGCCGTTGAGACCGCACTGGACGTGTCAACAATCGGGCTGAGTCGAGCTTGCAGTCGAGCGGTCTCCAGTCCGGCTCTCATGCTTGTCTGGCATAGCTTCGCGAACCCGTCACGCTGGCGATCTTCCAGTGAATACGCCTGGATCAGTTGCATCGCCGACAGGTTCTCGGTGGCAGCGGCAGCCACCTGTCCATCTGCCCGTCGGGCCCGGCGGGAGGACACCTTGAGCTGCCGGGTTGCGTGGTGCACGGCGAGACCCAACGGAGGCGTGACGACCAGGGCGAGCAGAGTAAACCAGGGGTCGAGGGCCACCATCACCACGAACATCCCGATGATCAGCAGCAGGTTCGGGAAGAGCACCGAAAGCGTCTGCACGATCGTGTCCTGCGACCGCTCGACGTCACCTGTGACCCGGGCCGCGAGGTCGCCCACCTGTCGTTCGCCGTGATAGCGCAACGACTGCCGTTGCAAGTGGCTGAACACTTCATCGCGCAGATCGTTGGCCAGATGGAGACCCGATGCCGACAGCAGCCGGGTGGACCAGTAGTCGAGCAGGGCGGTTGTGCCGACCAACACGAGCATCGCAACGATGGCGCCGGCTAGCCACGTCGTCGACCCGTGGTGGGTGCCATTCGGTTGGATGATCTGGTCCACTACAAAACTCAATGGCCAGGGGCCAGCGAGGTTGAAAAGCACCTCAAGTCCGGCGAACAGGGCACCGACCAGGAGGCCGCGGCGATAGCGACGGATGAGCGGCCAGAGGTTGCGGGCCAACGAGATCATGAGACGAACTCGCGAGCGTTGTGGAGCAGCGCCGCGGCGGTGCGCGAGGCGCCGTCCATGTGGATACCGGCCTCCTGCAGTACCGACAAGGCAAAGCCTCGCGGTCGGTCCAACAGCCACGCCAGCTCCGACGGCGTACTGGCATCGTCGAGCACATCGGCCAGACCAAGGGATGCCAGACGGGTCGCTCGAATGGCCTGTTCGCGGCGTGGCGCTCGACGAGGCAAAAGAATGGGACGAACACCGGCCGAGAGCGCTTCAAAGGTGGAGTTGTATCCCGCCATCTGCACCACGAAGCCCGCGGTGGCAAACACCTCGGCACAGCCCGGTACGCTGCGAACGACCGAGACGCGACCCGAGCGATCGACGTAGCGGGGAAGCTGATCGGCGTAGGGTCCGGCCACGATGACGAAGCGTCGATCTTCACGCAATCGGGCCGTGGCGAGCGCCAGCCTCAACAGGCTCTCGCCGTCGGCTCCCCCGCCGGCGGTCACAACCACGAGGTTCGGGTCGCGTTGCACGACTGGAGCCGGATCGGTGACCCAGCCGAGATACGTCGGACGAATCGGTAAGCCGTACTCCAGGTGCTGGTCGCAAATCGACGGAGCCCCGTAGACGAACGCGTCATCGAAGAGCTCGGCAACGTCGCGCCAGCCGTCACCTTCGATCTCGCTCCGGACGACAGCCGGGTCATCGAGAATGTCCCTGAGGCCAACAACGATGCGAGCGCCAAGGCGACAGGCGAGTTCGATACCGGGGCGCCATTCGCCGCCGATACCGTACGGGTGGCGGTCGATCACCAGGGCCGTGGGACGAAAGGTGCGGACCACATCGGTAAGCACTCGGGCTCGCTCGCTGAGGGCCTCCTCGAACGACATCGTCGAGTGGCGGTACATACCAGAGGCGTCCTTCGTCATGGACGGGACGCTCACCACCGACAGCCGGGGGTGCTGCAACCACGGAACTCCGATGGAAGACCCGGTCACCATCACGACCTCTGCGTCGGGCTCGGCAAGCAGCTGACGGGCGATCAACCCGTTCCGGCGGACATGGCCAAGACCGAAGCCATCGTGCGAGCAGAGCACGAAGCGTCTCGCTGCTCGATCGGGTGACAGGAAACTGAACGGGGAGTTACGGCGGAGTGAACCCATGCAGTCACGATGGGCCTTATGGAGGGCACCTCGCTACTGTTCTATGGTCGTACGACCTAGGTGCAACCCTGTTTTATGGGAGTTTGAGCACCTGGCCGACGTAGATCATATTGGCGTTCTTGATGCTGTTGGCCTTCACAAGCAGGTCGACCGTGGTGCCGGTGCGGGTCGCGATACGCGACAACGTGTCACCCGTCACGACGACATACGTCTCTCCTCCGGAAGAGGGAGCAGACGGCGTCGACTGCCTCGGCGGCGGGGGCGGTGCGGGTACCGGGGCAGGCACCGGAGCGGGTGACGGAGCAGCGGTGGGTGCTGGTGCTGGTGCAGGTGCCGGGGTTGGCGCGTTGCCTGTGGGTGCTCGACGGATCGGTGCGAGGGTTGGACGGACCGCCAGCGCCGAGTTGTACATGATTCCTTCCTGCACCAACTTGCCCTTGCTCGGCGCCTGGATGCACCGACCGTTACCGGTAAACATCACCACGTGGCCGAGAGACTTGTTGAACACCAGATCGCCGGGGATCAGTTCGTTCATGCCGACTTCCCGGAAGCTGGTCGACTGGGCCACCGTATAGTGATCCATCGACACGCCGGCCTGCTGCCAGGCCCACATCACCAAACCTGAGCAGTCGAAACCGACGCCCGGTGTTGCGCCGTTCCAGAGATAGGGCACGCCGAGTTGGCTACGGGCCGCCCGCACTGCGATGTCGCCAGGTGTTTCGGCGCTCGCATCGCTGGTGCGAAACATCATCGCAACCGTGGAGCCGGCCGTGGCCACCAGGAAGCGACGCCTCGTCAGACCGCGCGTCGTGGGCGCATGTGTTGCCATGCGTTACCCATCGACACCTCAGGCGCACCCGGCACAACTCTGCCGGAACTTGACGAAGTTCTGCCGAACCACCGTCCAGCAGCCTCGCTGAGTCGCTACCGCTCCCGGCCGCTCGTTCTCGCTTCGCTCGGCAATCCCGCAAGTGGGGCGAAAGGTCCCACGGTAGCGACCCAGCGAGGCTGCGACGCGACATCACATGACCAGGCACAATGCGATTAACTGGTCGTCGTGCGGAAGAGTTTGAAGACCCTCGATCCGATCGACCAACTGTCACTGCCGTTCTTCGTCGCGACCATGATCGCTGAGGCCATGCTTTTGCGGCGGGTGACAACCAAGCGCGCCGTCGACGACCTCGACACCGCCGATGAGGCGACCCTGTCCGGCCCCCAACTACCGGCCGATCCGCTCGTTCCCGTCGGCTATGAGCGCAAAGACACCGCTGCGAGCCTCCTGATGCTCGTTGGCAACGTTGCCTTCGGTTTCGCCACGCTGTCGTTGCTCGGACGACTTGATCGCGCCCTGTTCCGCCGACGGGTCTCCAACATCGGCAGCCGGCGCGGTTCGCTCTGGCTGGCCATGCTGCTGTGGGACTTCCTCTACTACTGGGATCATCGCTTCCAACACGAGATCCGACTGTTCTGGGCGAACCATGTGAGTCATCACTCAAGCCGCCGCTACAACCTCTCCACTGCACTGCGTCAGCCGTGGTCGGGCGCGATGATGGCGTGGATCTTTTCCCCGATGCCGCTGCTCGGTTTTCCCTCCAGCAAGACGTTCCGGGCCGGTCAACTCAACCTGCTCTACCAGTACTGGATTCACACCGAGGTCATCGATCGGCTGCATCCAAAGGCAGAAGCCGTACTGAACACACCGTCTCATCATCGGGTCCATCACGGCGCCAACAAGCAGTACCTCGACAAGAACTACGGCGGCATTCTCATCGTTTGGGACAAGCTATTCGGAACTTTCGAACCTGAACTGCGACGGGTGAAGTACGGCCTCACCAAGAACATCAATACCTTCAACCCGTTCCGCATCGCCTATCACGAATTCAACGAGATCCGGAAAGATGTTGCGTCTGCAACAACATGGCGACATCGAATCGGTTACACCGTCGGTCATCCCGGCTGGACGCCGAAACAGGAAAGCGCTGCCTAGCCAAGCCTGAATTTGCGGCCCTACAGACCCAGGAGAGCCACCGACGTTTCACGCA
Source organism: uncultured Acidimicrobiales bacterium (assembly GCA_963791625.1). Lineage (GTDB taxonomy): Bacteria > Actinomycetota > Acidimicrobiia > Acidimicrobiales > Ilumatobacteraceae > JANMCE01. The sequence continues at coordinate 563,505 of CAWBTA010000006.1, read as the reverse complement.
TCTCAACCTTGCGCACCTTGCCCGTGACCGTCATCGGGAACTCCTCCACAAGATGCACGTAACGTGGGATCTTGTAGTGCGCGAGTTTACCGGTGCAGAACTCCTTCAACGACGCTGAGGTCATCTCTGGCGCACCCGGTTTCAGTTTCACCCAGGCCATCACCTCTTCGCCGTACTTGGCGTCGGGCACCCCAATGACCTGCGCGTCCACCACATCGGGGTGGGTGTACAGGAACTCCTCGATCTCGCGTGGGTAGACGTTTTCTCCCCCGCGGATGATCATGTCCTTGATGCGGCCCGTGATGGCGAGGTAACCGTCGGCGTCCATCACCGCGATATCGCCGGTGTGCATCCAACGCGCACTGTCGATGGCCTCGGCCGTCTTTTCGGGTTGAGCCCAGTAACCAAGCATCACCGAGTACCCGCGGGTACACAGCTCACCCGCCTCGCCCCGCGGCACGGTACGGCCGTTCGCCGGGTCGATCACCTTCACCTCCACGTGCGGGCCGACACGGCCAACCGTGGCGACTCGACGTGCGAGCGAGTCGTCCTTGCGGGTCTGCGTGGACACGGGTGACGTTTCGGTCATGCCGTAGCAGATCGACACTTCGCGCATTCCCATCTTGCCGATGACCTGCTTCATAACCTCGACCGGGCAGGGAGAGCCGGCCATGATTCCCGTGCGGAGCGACGTGAGATCGAAGGACGCGAAGTCGGGATGGTTCAGCTCAGCGATGAACATGGTGGGCACGCCGTACAGCGATGTGCATCGCTCGGCAGCCACGGCTGCGAGGGTGGCACGAGGGTCGAACGAGCGTGACGGGATGATCATCGCTGCTCCGTGGCTGGTTGCGCCCAGGTTGCCCATCACCATGCCGAAGCAGTGGTAGAAGGGCACCGGAATACACACCCGATCGACCTCGCTGTACGAGCAGAGTTCTCCGACAAAGAAGCCGTTATTCAAGATGTTGTGGTGGGTGAGCGTAGCCCCCTTCGGAAATCCGGTCGTGCCCGACGTGTACTGAATGTTGATCGGATCATCGGCCCCCAACGTGGCACCGACCGCGGCCAACTCGGCCGCGTCGCCGTTGTAACCTGCGGCCAGGAGGGCATCCCAGCTCGGTTCGCCAATGAACACCGCGTCGATCAGGTCCGGGCAGTCAGGCCGAGCACCATCAATCATGGCAGCGTAGCTGGCGCCCTTGAACTCGGGCACCGCCACAACGGTACGGATGCCTGCTTGGCGCAGCACGTAGGCCATCTCATGGGACCGATATGCCGGGTTGATGGTGACCAGAACGGCCCCAATCTTGGCCGCCCCGTACTGCACCAGCGTCCATTCGGGGCAGTTCGGTGCCCAGATACCGACCCGGTCACCGGTCCGCACACCGAGTGAGAGCAGGCCGAGCGCAACGGCATCGACATCACGCCCAAACTCGCCATAGGACCACCGTCGTCCGGTCTCGCAATCGACCATCGCGTCCCGTTTCCCGTAGCGGTCGACGATTCTGGCCAGGTTTGCTCCGATCGTGTCACCAATCAGTGCCACCGACGAGACTCCCGAGCTGTAACTCACGTCAGGCATGACAGTCCTCCCAGTATCAGGTTAGCCGAGCCTTAGGTGACCGACGTCACCCCCGCCACGAACGACGCCCTGTATGAAGGAAAGCGAAGGGGAACGAAAGCGACAACTACTCCGGCGCTATCGATTCGGTTAAGGTCCAGTTCGTGATCGAAGGTGACGGCGCACTCCTACCGGCAGAGGTGCGCCAGGAACGCATCGCCAAAGTGGTTTCCGAGTTCGGGTTCGTCCGCGTTCGCGAGCTTTCGGATCGTTTCGGAGTTTCGGAAGTCACCCTTCGTTCCGATCTCGACACCCTCGAACGACGCGGCGTCCTGCGGCGCGTCCATGGCGGGGCCATGGCCGGCGGCGACACCCGGGTAGAGCGCACATTCGAAGAGGCGGCCGAGGCCCTGAGCGCCGAGAAGGCAAGCATCGGTCGTGCTGCCGTCAACCTGATGAGCAGTGGCGAGTCGGTGATCATCGACGTAGGCACCACCACCACCGCCATGGCCCGCGCCCTGGTCGCCGAAACCGCACTGGGCGACATCACCGTCATCACCAACAGCCTCACCATCGCGCTCGAGGTCGAGCGGGGTGCTCCCCGTCTCAACGTCATCGTCACCGGCGGCACGCTGCGACCCAAGCAGCATTCACTCGTCAATCCACTCGGGTCGGCGTTCTTCTCGCAGCTCCGCGTGAGCACGCTCTTCCTCGGTTGCAACGGCATCGACCCGAACCACGGCGTTACCAACATCAACCTTCCCGAAGCAGAAATGAAGCGTGCGATGGTGGCAGCATCCCAGCGCATCATCGTGCTCGCCGACTCCTCCAAACTCGGTGCCACCGCGCTCGCCAACGTTTGCCCGATTGACCTGGTCGACGTCCTGGTCACCGATCGGTCGGCCCCGGTCGATCTCTGCGCCGAGCTGCGGGCTCGGGGTGTCCAGGTTGTGATCGCCGAATGAGCTCGCTCGATCGCCATGATCTGGTGCACCCCGACGGCCGCTCATTCTTCCTCTACGGCGACCGGGTCGGTTCGCTCGTTGACCAGCCGGCCGAAGTCAGCCAGGCGGCACTCCACATGCGCTTTGACCTTTCCACCCGAAGCTGGGTGGCCGTTTCCCCCGCCCGTAACCAGCGCCCGGGCGGCCTTGCCACCGGAGCGCAAACCCCCACCGACGGTTGCCCACTGTGCCCACACGGCGTCGAGCTTCCCTTCGATTTCGACGCTGCGGTGTTCGACAACCGATTCCCCAGCCTCGTCCCCCACCCGCCCGCCGTTGACGGAGCCCTCGAAGGCGCATCTGTCGGCCGTTGTCAGGTGGTGGTCTACACCGATGCCCACCAGGGCAGCCTTGCGACGCTTCCACTCGTCGAAGTGGCGCGGGTAATCGCCATCTGGCGCGACCGGTCCGGCGCGCTCTGGGATGAAGGTTTCACGTACGTGATGGCGTTCGAAAACCGCGGTGCCGGCGTCGGCGCCACACTCAGCCACCCGCACGGTCAGCTGTACGCATTCGGCCATACGCCGCCTGCGGTGCAGACCAAGAGTGACGCCTACCAGTGGCACCGCCAGCACGAAGGCTTGTGCCTCGGCTGCCGCCTTACCACCATCGACCACGACAGCGAGCGGATAGTGGTAGCCAACGACTCGTTCACGGTGGCCGTTCCCTACGCCGCCCGATGGCCGTTCGAGATTCACGTGCGGGCCCGACGCCACGGCTGCCGTCGCCTCGGCGACCTCACCACCGTCGAGGCAACCGATCTGGCGAGAGCTGTTCGTGACGTTGTGGCCCGCTACGACGCGCTGTTCGGCTTCGAGCTGCCCTACATGATGTGTATTCAGGAAGCCCCGAACGACGCCCACGACTGGCATCTGCATGTCGAGTTCCTCCCACCCCACCGCAGCCCAGAACGGCTGAAGGTGCGGGCGTCGGTCGAGACGGCCCTTGGGCTGTTCATCAACGACACGTTGCCCGAGGTGTCCGCTCAGCACCTCGCATCACTCGACGTTGTGGCCGATGATTGGTCGACGGTAAGCGTTCCGGACATTCGGTCGAAGAGTCCTCACTCTTCGGTCTGACCAGGTGTGCCGAGCGCCACATATCCGGTGCTATTGTGCGTCGCATGGCTCAGGTTACGTTCGACAAGATTCGTAAGGAATACCAAGACGGCACGGTTGCTGTTCCCAGCCTCGACCTTGAAATCGCCGACGGAGAGTTCATGGTGCTCGTCGGCCCTTCCGGCTGTGGCAAGTCCACCGCGCTGCGCATGATCGCTGGCCTCGAGGAGATAACCGAGGGCACGCTCAACATCGGCGAGCGAACCGTCAACGATCTACCTCCAGGCGAACGTGACGTCGCCATGGTCTTCCAGAACTACGCCCTGTACCCGCACATGACGGTCCGGGGCAACATGGGCTTTGCCCTCGAGATGGCCAAGGTGCCCAAAGACCAGATCGCCGAACGGGTCAACAAAGCCGCCGCCATTCTTGGCCTCACCGCCTATCTCGATCGCACCCCGAAGGCCCTCTCCGGTGGCCAACGCCAGCGAGTCGCCATGGGCCGAGCCATTGTGCGCGAGCCATCGGTGTTCCTCATGGATGAGCCGCTTTCGAACCTTGACGCCAAGCTGCGCGTGCAGATGCGTGGCGAAATCATTCGTTTACAGCGCGAACTCGCCACCACCATGGTGTATGTCACCCACGATCAGGTCGAGGCCATGACCATGGGCGATCGGGTCGCCGTCATGCGAAAAGGCCTCTTGCAGCAGGTTGCGCCGCCTCAGGATCTCTACGAACGCCCCAACAACCTCTTTGTGGCCGGCTTCATCGGCTCGCCCGCCATGAATTTCCTTACTGCCGCCCTCGAAAAGAAAGACGGCGTTTACACCGCCCAGATCGGTGATCAGTCCCTGGCGCTCGACCCACGCGTGGCCGAACGGCATCCCCGTATCGACGAAGGCGTCGGGAAGAACATCATCTTCGGCATACGGCCCGAACACTTTGAGAACCCGGACGGAAGCGCCATTCCCCCCAATCAGCACTTGCAGATCACCTGCGATCTGGCGGAGTCAATGGGCGCCGAGACCCAGATCCACTTTCGGCTACCCGTCCCACCCGCTCAGTTTGAGGGAGCGTCTATTGCGTCCGACGATGAGGCCGTTTCCAGCAGCGCCAACAACACGACGGCCGTCATCGCCCGATTCGAAGGCATCGTGCGGGTCAACACGGGTGATCACATGGCCGCTGCCGTTCGAACCCACCAGGCTCACCTCTTCGACGCCCAGACCGGGCTTCCGCTCCGCTAGGAGAAGTACGGTGTGTCAAGCGCCACAGCTTCACCTTGACAAGCACACGATCACCGTGTGGACTAACGTTTGCTTCTGACGAGTTTCGTTTGCTTCTGAATCTCGTTTCGTGCCCAATTCAGACCTAAAGGTCACTGTTTCCAGGGGGTTACATGTCCAGTCATTCACCGTCCGAAGGTTCTTCGGATCTCACCCGTCGTCGGCTTCTTGCCGGTGCCGGCCTTGCGGGCGTAGGCGCCGTCCTCGCCGCCTGTGGCTCCAGCACCAAGTCCACCACGCCGGCAACCACAGCCGCCGGTGCCGCAACCACTGCTGCGGCAGCCGCAACCACCGCTGCGGCTGCGGCCACCACTGCGGCACCCGCCGCCACGACTGCCGCTGCGGCAACGGGCGGCAAGGCCAAGGGCGACCTCACCTTCGGCTCCAACTACTCCAACGACAAGCCCAAGGCCGCTTTGCAGGCCATGGTCGACGGCTTCGGCAACAAAGACGTCAAGGTAAAGGTCAACACCACCGACCACAACACCTTCCAGGACAACATCGTCCAGTACCTGCAGCAGCCCGACGATGTCATTTCATGGTTCGCCGGTTACCGCATGCAGACCGTTGCGGCCAAAGGCCTTATCGGTGACATCAGCGACGTGTGGGCCAAGGCCGACGGGCTGAGCGACGCGTTCAAGAAGGCGTCCACCGCCGCCGACGGCAAGCAGTACTTCATGCCGCTCTACTACTACCCCTGGGGCGTGCACTACAAGAAGAGCGTCTTCGCCGAAAAGGGCTACAAGGTTCCGGTCACATGGGACGAGTGGATGGCACTGCTCGACAAGATGAAGACCGACAAGATCACCCCGCTCGCCGCCGCCAACGATGGTGGCTGGCCGCAGATGGGCATGTTCGACCAGTTGAACATGCGCACCAACGGTTACGACTTCCACGTCTCCCTCATGGCCGGCAAGGAAAAGTGGACCGACGAGCGCGTTGTCAACGTGTTCAAGACCTGGGAGAAGCTGATCCCCTTCCAGCAGGCCGGAGCCAACGGTCGCAAGTGGGAGGAAGCCGCAGCTGCCCTTGGTGCCAAGGAAGTTGGCATGTACCTCATTGGTACCTTCCTCACCGGCCAGTACAAGGTGCAGGCCGATATCGACGACATCGACTTCTTTGCTTTCCCGTCCATCGATGCCAAGTACGGTCAGGATGCCGTAGAGGCCCCGATCGACGGTTTCATGATGGCCGCAAAGCCAAAGAACCCCGAAGCTGCCAAGGAATTCCTCGCCTACATCGGCACCGCCGCGGCAGAAGAGGCCTACCTCAAGGTCGACCCGTCAGCCGTTGCTGCCAACAGCAAGGCCAGCACTGCCAACTACTCGGCAATTCAGAAGAAGTCGGCCGAGTTCGTCGGCAAGGCCAAGCAGATTTCGCAGTTCCTCGACCGTGACACCGATCCGACCTTCGTCGACCAGGTCAAGCCCGTTCTCGCCGGATTCCTCGAGGACCCGAAGAGCATCGACGGCGCGCTGAAGTCGCTCGAAGAGAAGAAGGTTGCGATCTTCAAGGCGTAATCGCCAGGTTTAACAACAACTCACCTGCAACAATCAGTAGCGAGCTTCATGTAGGTACACAATCCTTCAAGGAAGTAGGGGACAACTGTTGGCAACCAACATGGCGTCGACGACAACTCGAAAGAGGCGTCGTCGGCGCCTGTCTTCACTCAGCGGACGCGACAAGAGCACGCTGACATGGATGGCGGGGGTGCCATCGGTCTTACATATCGTGTTCGTGTGGATCCCGGCGATCTCGACGGTGATCCTGTCGTTCACGAAGTGGGATGGCATCGCGAACTTCAACAAGATCAAGTTTGTCGGCTTCCGGAACTACTGGGAAGTCTTCACGATCTTCGAGGACAAGCTCTCCGCCGCGTTCTTTAACAACGTTCTGCTTTTGGTGTTCTTGTTTGTCGGTCCCACCCTCTTCGGCATGTTCCTGGCGTATTTGCTCGACAAGAGCATTCGTGGCACGGCCATCTATCAAAGCATCTTCTACTTCCCCGTCGTGCTGTCGCTTGCGGTTGTCGGCATCATCTGGAAGAGCGTTATCTACTCCCCCAAGCAGGGACTGGTAAACACGGTTTTCGGCCGCACCGCCGAAGGAAACCAGATTGACTGGTTGGGCAAGTCCACCAAGCTGTTCACCTTCAAAATCCCGTTTCTCGACAATGCGCTCGGGCCTTCCAGGAACTTCCTCGCCCTGCTGCCCGCCATTGCATGGAGACACGCCGGGTACATCATGGTCCTGTATCTCGCCGGACTGAAGAGCGTCGATCCGTCCCTCCGAGAAGCGGCAGCCATCGATGGCTGTAACGAATGGCAGGCCTTCAAACGGGTGATCTTCCCGACCATGAAGCCCATCAACATCATCATCATCGTCATCACCATCATCGAAGGGTTGCGAACCTTCGACATCGTCGTCGCGCTGAGGAGCCCGCTGGGTATGGAACTCACCTCGCTCCTGGTCACGCAGAACATCATGGGCGAAGGTGGTGGCAACGTCGGGCGTGGTTCGGCCTACGCCGTCATCCTGCTGCTGCTCTGTCTCGGATTCATTGTCTGGTACGTCAAGAACACCTTCGAGGAGGAACGCAAATGAGCATGGTTCTGGGAGGTTCAAAAACGGTGGCGTCCGTCCGGCCCGTATCGCGCTTCACGTCTTCCTGATCGCGACTGCGATCGTGTGGATGATCCCCATCCTGGGAGCCGTCTACACCGCATTCCGGCCCTACGGCGAAACATCCAAGAATGGCATCTTCACCTTTCCGAAGAAGCTCATCCTGTCGAACTTCACCGGTGCGTTCAAGCAGGGTGAGATGGCCCGTCACTTCTGGGTCACCATGCTGATCGTCATCCCCGCGCTCATCTTCACGCTGATGTTGGCCAGCTTCGTGGCCTTCGCTGTGAGTCGTTACAGCTTCAAGTTCAACATTGCGCTGCTCGTGCTTTTCACATCGGGCAACCTCATGCCGCAGCAGGTCATCATCCAGCCTCTGTTTCAAATGTACCGCCGTCTTCCATTGCCAGCATTTCTGGCACCCAGCTCGGGGCATATGAACAACACCATCTTTGGTGTCATCATCATCCACATTGCTTTCCAGGTGGGCTTCTGCACGTTCGTTATGTCCAACTACATGAAGACCATTCCCAAGGAGTTGGGTGAGGCGGCTTCCGTAGATGGAGCCAGCGTGTGGAAGCAGTTCTACCGCATCATTCTGCCGATTTGTCGTCCGCCGTTGGCTGCTTTGGCCACGCTCGAGTTCACGTGGATCTACAACGACTTCTTCTGGGCCGTCGTGCTGGTCAGCAAGGGCAATGATCGACCGATCACGTCGTCGATCAAGAACCTGAGCGGTCAGTTCCTCACCGACGACAACTTGGTCGCAGCGGGCTCCATGCTCATTGCGTTGCCAACGCTTATCGTTTACCTCATCCTGCAAAAGCAGTTCATTGGTGGTCTCACCCTGGGCGCCAACAAGGGCTAAGGCCAAGCCAACCAGACCAAGAAACGCACGGGGAGCTCGAAAGCGTGCGATGAGGCAACCTTGACGTTGCGGCTAGGAAACCGTCCAGGTGCCGTTCGACCGAAGCAGCGTGGCGAGATCACCGGGGCCCTTCTTTTCGCTGGCGGCGAGAAGTTGGCTGGCGACAGCACCTGAGTACTCCGCCCGCTCCACTGCTCGGAACACGCCGAACGGCGTGGGCGAGTGTCGGTCGTTGGAGAGACGGGCCAACGCAAAAGCGAGGCTGGGATCGTCGTGACTGACATCATGCACGAGAAGGCGGTCCTCCCCCACTTCGGCCACGTCGACCAGCGCCAACCGACCGTCTTGTTGCATCATCACACCACGTTCACCATCGGGTCCGAAGCGAATCGGCTCGCCGTGCACCAGGTTGATCATGTTGTTGTCGCGAGAGTGCTTGCCGGTGACATCGTCGAATGCGCCGTCGTTGAAGACATTGCAGTTCTGGTAGATCTCCACGAACGATGCGCCCCGATGGGCGTGCGCGGCCCGGAAGACTTCCATCATGTGCTTTCGGTCGAGGTCGTGGGTGCGAGCCACGAATGATGCCTCGGCGCCGAGGGCCACCGACAGCGGATTGAACGGCGGATCGATCGACCCCATCGGGGTGGACTTGGTGATCTTGCCGACTTCGGAGGTAGGCGAATACTGACCTTTGGTGAGCCCGTAGATCTGGTTATTGAACATGAGAATCGTGAGGTTCACGTTGCGGCGCAGCGCATGGATGAGATGGTTGCCGCCAATGGACAAACCGTCGCCGTCACCCGTGACCACCCACACGTCGAGATCGGGCCGAGCCAGCGCAACGCCGGTCGCTATCGCGGGTGCGCGGCCGTGGATCGAGTGCATGCCGTAGGTGTTCATGTAATACGGGAAACGGCTGGAGCACCCGATGCCGGAAATGAATACCGTGTTCTCACGCGGAACACCCAAGTCGGGCATAAGCATCTGTACGGCCTGCAAGATGCCGTAGTCCCCGCAGCCCGGGCACCAGCGCACTTCCTGATCGCTGGTCCAGTCCTTCTTCGTGGTGAGAGCGACGTCGGTCACTTTTGCTCCTCTTCGTTCGCTTGCTCGCTACCGCTCGCTTTATCGCTCACGAGGCTCTCCTGTTCGGCCCTTTGTGTAATGGCGGCTTCGAGTTCTGCGGAAGTGAAAGGGACGCCCTGCACCTTGGAGATCGATTCGGCGTCCACCAAAAAGCGCGCCCGCAACTCACGGCACAGCTGGCCCATGTTCATCTCGGGTACCAGGATGCGCTTGCGGTTGGCAAGCACCTCACCGAGGTTCGTTGGCATCGGATTCAGATGCACAAGATGCGCCCACGCCACTTTGGTGCCGGTGGCTCGCACTCGCTGGACAGCATCACCAATGGCGCCCCAGGTCGACCCCCAACCGACGATCAAAAGATCGGCATCGGCGTCACCCTGCACCTCGATGAGCGGTATGTCATTGGCGATGCCGGCGATCTTGGCGGCTCGAAGGTGCACCATCTTTTCGTGGTTCTCCGCGGTGTAGGAGATATTGCCGGAGCCGTCTTCCTTCTCGATGCCGCCCACCCGGTGCATCAGGCCGGGAGTGCCCGGGATGGCCCAGGGCCGGGCCAGCGTTTCGGGATCACGGAGGTAGGGCCAAAACTCGGGTGTTCCGTCGTCGGCCACATGATTCATCTCGGAGGCGAACGGCACGGAGATGTCTGGGAGGGAGGCAATGTCGGGAAGCCGCCATGGCTCGGATCCGTTGGCCAAATAGCCGTCCGACAAAAGGATCACCGGAGTTCGGTACTTGAGAGCGATGCGGACGGCCTCAATCGCCGCGTCGAAGCAGTGCACCGGGCTGTAGGCCGCAACGATCGGTAACGGGGCCTCGGCGTGGCGACCATAGAGGGCCATGTTGAGGTCGGCGGCCTCGGTTTTGGTGGGCAGGCCGGTGGAGGGACCGCCGCGTTGGATGTCGATGATGAGCAGCGGCAGTTCAAGACTGATGCCAAGGCTGAGGGTTTCGCTCTTGAGCGCCAGACCCGGGCCGCTGGTGCTGGACACGCCGATGTGCCCGGCGAACGCTGCACCGAGCGCTGAGCCGATGGCTGCGATTTCGTCTTCAGCCTGGAAGGTCCGGATGCCGAAGTTCTTGTGCTTCGACAACTCGTGCAGGATGTCCGATGCCGGCGTGATCGGGTAGCTGCCAAGCGTCATCGGAAGGTGCGCGAGTTGGCTGGCAGCCACCAGTCCCCATGCCAGTGCCACGTTGCCGTTGATGTTCGTGTACTCCCCCGGCGGCAACTTGGCCGGTTGCACCTGATAGGCATGATCGAGCAACTCGGTCGTTTCGGCAAACGCGTGCCCGGCCAGGAAGGCGGCACGGTTCGATTGGCGCACCAGGTCGTTCTTGGCGAAGCGCTCGTCGATCCATGTGAGCGTGCTCTGGGTCGGTCGGGTGAATAGCCACGAGATCAGGCCGAGCGCGAAGAAGTTCTTGCTGCGATCGGCATCACGCTGCTTTACGCCGAGCGGCAGCGTGGCCTTCTTGGTGAGATCGGTCATGGGCACTTCGATCACGCGGAAGGAGGCGAGGCTGCCGTCCTCCAACGGATTGCTCGCGTATCCGGCCTTCTCGAGGTTGCGCTCGTCGAAGGTATCGATGTTGACGATGAGCGTGCCGCCCGGTTCGAGCCGCTTCACATCGGCGCGCAGCGCAGCCGGGTTCATGGCCACCAGCACGCTCGGTTCGTCGCCGGGGGTAGTGATGTCGTGATCGGAGATTTGCACCTGAAACGACGAAACCCCCGCCAGTGTTCCGGCAGGGGCTCGTATCTCAGCTGGGAAATCAGGAAGCGTGGAAAGATCGTTACCAAACGCGGCACTGACCGATGTGAACCGGTCACCGGTCAGCTGCATGCCATCACCGGAGTCCCCGGCGAAACGCACCACAACTCGGTGGACATTCTCTGGTGTAGGCCCTGCCCGATCGACGGTGTCGGTCATCAAACTGCCCCCTTCATGCTGTAAGGGAAAGTTATACCAACCGAACCCGAAACAGGTGGGTGGGCGTCCTACTTCATGATGGCTTGGAGCACGGTGGGTGTGGTGGCCGTCGCGACCTTCATCACCGAGTGGAGAAAAACGTCGAGCTCGCTGGCAGGCATGGGCCGCATCCACTGGAAGCCCTGGGCGATTTCGCAGCCGATCTCCATCAGCATTTCGCACGTCTCGGCATCTTCGGCACCTTCGGCGACCACGGTGAGCCCGAGGCCCAGGCCGAGGTCCAAGATGGCCCGCACGAGCGCCTTGTCGTGGGGTCCGTTCGAGAGGTTGGCAACGAGGCTGCGGTCGATCTTGAGTTCATCGATCGGCAGTGACTTCAGTTTGGCAAGGGTCGAGTACCCGACACCGTATTCGCCGAGCGCCACCGTGACACCCCGCTCACGCAGGAACTGGAGCTGACCGTAGACACGGCCAGGGTCGGACTCGAAGGTGCTTTCGGTGACTTCCAACGTGAGCAGATCGGGAGACACGTTGCTTTCCTTCAGAGCCGCGAAGACGTCCTCGCCGAAGCTGCGGTCAAGGAAGCAGCTGGCCGACACGTTGATGGCCACGGGAAGCCGCCATCCGCGGTCCAGCCAGGCACGGCACTGACGCAGCGCATCGATCAGGACGGCGCGGGTGAGAGAGTGAATCACGGCACTCTGCTCGGCGAGGGGGATGAACGCCATCGGCGGCATCAGCTCACCAGAGGGGTGGTTCCAGCGCACGAGGCACTCGACTCCGACGGGATAGCCGGTAGCCAGCGTGAACTTCGGCTGGTAGTGAAGTACGAGTTCGCCAGCGTCGATCCCGTGGCGCAACTGTACGACCAGATGGTTCTCTTCGGGCTTTCGGTCTTCGAGTTCGGGCCGGTACATGATGACATCGGCCTGTTCACTCTTGGCCACGGTAAGGGCAACGTCGGCTCGGGACAGCACGTCGGCAACATCGTCGGTGACGTTTTCGATGATGGCCGCTCCGATGCGAGCTTCGATGAGCATCGACTGTTCGCGGATGAAGAATGGCTCGTTCAACACCAGCACCAAGCGCTCGGCAACCGCGAGGAGATCGGCTTCGCCACGAACTCCCATGAGGAGAACTGCAAACTCGTCGTAGCCGAGACGACCGACGAGATCGTTGTCACGCAACGCACCTTTGAGACGCGGTCCAACGGCGGCCAGCATCATGTCACCGGCTTGATGGAGGAGCTCGTCGTCATCAAGCGCGAGGCGGTGGAGGTCGAGGACGAAAAGGGCCGCCATCATGGTGCCATCACTGGCCGCGATCGTTTCCTTCACGCGCGAAAGGAACGAGGTGCGGTCGGGCAGAACCATCAGGGCGTTGTCGAGGTTGGTCGAGTTCGATCGTTGGCTCCCTTTGGCGCGTCCAAGCACGACGAGCGCAACAATGGCCCCGACGATGGCGGCAGCACCGGCGAGAACGATGTTCTTTGTGGCGAGAACACCAATGAAGACGCTGCCGAGGCAGGGCAGCAACGTCAGGAACACGACGTCTTTGCGACGCATGCGGGGATCTAAGGTCGGAGCGGCCGAGAGATTCATCGAGAACATCTTCGGCAGGTCTGAGGATGGCTGCAGTATCCCGCGATTCTTTTAAGATAAATGAACACTTCGCCCTCGACGTTCTGGGCAAATCATGATCGGCATCCTTACGTGGCAAGCAGTTTTCGAGACGGATCAACCCGTCTTCATTTGGGTTCATTTATCGCTCTGGGGTGCTCGGTTCTTCTCCTCGGACCGTCGTTGGAGACATTCCGGGCCGGTGCCGGTGTCTCGCTCGGGCAGATTGGCATTCTGATTTCTGCCGGATCGATTGGATATCTGCTTGGTTCGGTGAGTTGCGGTCGCCTGCTCGAACACTTTCATGCGCATCGGATGCTCGGCGGCGGACTGCTCTTGGTGGCGATCGCCCTGGTTGCGCTTACCACCGTTCATAGTCTCACTGCCTTGATCGTCTTGCAGACCGTGGTTGGTTTCGGCGGTGCCATGGTGGACGTCACCGGCAACACCGTCGTGCTCTGGACGCACAAAGGGGGCGCCGTCATGAACGCGCTCCACCTGGCGTTCGGCGTCGGCGCCATTCTCGGTCCGATCATCGTCAGTCGGTCGCTGGCCTGGAGCGGAAGTCTGCGCGGCGGTTACCTGCTCGTGGCTGGTGCGCTTGGCGTACTCGCCGTCACCGTTTTCCTTCGCCCCAGTCCGCCCAATCCACATGCGGTCGAGGACCGGGGTTTCCCGAAAGGAAAAGGGCGGCTGCTCCTGCTCGCCATGCTCTGGTTCGTTACGTACGCATGGGTGGAGTTGGGCTTTCAGAGTTGGATCTTCGAGTACGGCGCCGCTCGGGGACTGGACCGACTGACTCGCGCCGCGCTCCTTGGCACTGCGTTCCTGGTCGCCTTCAGTCTTGGTCGCCTGCTTGCCATTCCCCTGGCCAGTCGAGCCAGCGCGCGGCAGATGATGGCCGTCGATGTGGCGTTGTGCGTGGCCGGGCTGCTGGTCATGCTGGTCGGTGGACGCAACGCGGCAGCCATGTGGGGTGGCACCATTCTGTTCGGATTCGGCACAGCCTCGATGTTTCCATCGATGCTCTCGATGGCCGAACCGGTCATTCCCAGCACCAGTTCGGTCACCTCCACCTTTCTCGTCGGGTCCAGCATCGGCAGCATCTTTCTCCCCGGCCTCATCGGTGAATTGATCCAGCGTCAAGGGCCAATTGCCATGCCGGCCATGGTGCTCGCGGGTGTCGTCGTAAACGGGGGCGTCGTGCTCGCGTTCGACCGATCGGCCCGTCGGTCGTGAGTAACGCACCCAGGCTCGGCACGCCCGCGTTGGTGCTGGCAGCCAAGTCCGGTGTCGCATTCACGGTGCACGAATATCACCACGACCCTCGATCCGATTCCTACGGACACGAGGCAGCCAACGCGCTCGGGCTGGCGGCCGAGCAGGTCTTCAAGACGCTGGTAGCCGACGTGGACGGCAAGCTTGTCGTTGCCGTGGTACCGGTGGCTGGCACTCTCGATCTGAAAGCGTTGGCGGCCGCAGCCGGAGGCCGAAAGGCGGCGATGGCCAAGGTTCCCGACGCCGAGAGGGCGACCGGCTACGTCGTGGGCGGCATCAGCCCGCTGGGCCAGAAAAAGCGTCTGCCCGTGTTTGTTGACGCCTCGGCGCTGACGTATCCAACGGTGCACGTGAGCGCCGGAAAACGCGGACTCGAAATCGAACTCTCCCCTCAGGATCTCTTGACGCTTACCGCCGGCCAGGCAGCCGCCATCGCGGCGCCGTAGAGATTTGGTACGACACCCGCTCGGTCGCGTGGGTCATGATGGAGCTATGTCGCTCAAAGAGAAGATCAAGCACGACCAGACCGAGGCGATGCGTAGCCGGGACCAGCTCACCCTCTCCACCCTGCGCATGGTGGGTGCGGCCATCCAGTATGCCGAGGTGTCCGGCGATGCGGCTGTCACCCTCACCGATGACCAGGTGATGGATGTGCTGCGTAGCGAAGCGAAGAAGCGGGTCGAGGCGGCCGACCTGTTCGAGCAGGCCGGCCGCACCGAGTCAGCCGCCAAGGAGCGGGCCGAACTTGTCGTCATCCAGAGCTACCTTCCGGCCGCCATGAGCGACGCCGCTCTTGCGGCCGTGGTCGCCGACGAGGTCGCCAAGGCGGCTGCGGCGGGAGCCGCTGGTGGCAAGGCGATGGGCGCCGTGATCAAGGCCGTTCGCGAGCGCGTCGGCACCCTGGCCGACGGGCAGCGCATCTCGTCGGCAGTCAAGGCCGCGTTCTAGCAACCTTCGACCTCACGTGCACGTCGCGCGCTGCGCCGGTCTACCGTTGGGACAACCGAGTGAGGGGAAGCGGATATGGACGTTGTGCGGGGTCAGGTAGCCGTCGTTACGGGCGCAGCGAGCGGCATCGGGTTGGCGCTCGCGCACCGGTTTGCCCAGGCCGGTATGAATCTGGTGCTTGCTGACGTGCAGGAGGACACGCTCCATGCCGCCGCTCTTGCCGTGGCCGCCCACGGCGTCGAGGTATCGACCCTGCGGTGCGACGTCAGCAAGGAAGACGAGGTGCAGGCGCTCGCGACGGCGACGATCGAGCGGTTCGGCTCGGTGCATGTGGTGTGCAACAACGCGGGGGTCGCACCGAAGACCGATCCGTGGTTCGGGCCGCTGTCCAGTTGGGAGTGGGTGATGGGCGTGAACTTCTGGGGCGTGGTGCACGGTTGCCGCGCCTTTCTTCCCCACCTGTTCGGTGGCGGGCACATCGTGAACACGGCGTCGATGGCCGGCCTCATGCCTGGGTTCGGACCGTCCTATGACGCCAGCAAACACGCGGTGGTCGCCATCACCGAAGATCTGTTCCACACCGTGAAGTCCGCCGGATTGCCGATCGGGGTCAGCGTGCTGTGCCCAGGATGGGTCAACACCGGTATTGCCGATGCCGAACGCAACTGGCCCGCCGAACTGGGTGAGCGACCCGACGCCGATGCCGCCAATGCAGTCATTACCGGCCATCTCCGTCGAGCCCTCGCCGAAGGGGCCACGCCTGCGTTGGTTGCCGACAAGGTGTTCGACGCCGTGAGCGATGGGCGCTTCTGGGTCATTCCGCAGCCGGACTTCCTCGAGTTGGCCGTCGATCGCTGGGGTTCGATTGCCGAGCACGCAGATCCAACCCAACCCGAGCATGTGCCCGGTCTTCCGCCCCGAACCCAGCTCCGCAATGAGGTCCTGGCGTCCCTTGGCCTGACGCCGTCTTCGTAGCGCTCAACTGCCGCTGGCGACCCGCTGCAGCTCGGTGATGATGCGCTTTTCGCTGATGGTGTAGGCGGTGCCGAGGGACTGGGCGAAGAGGCTGATGCGAAACTCTTCGATCATCCAGCCGACCTCGGCCAAATGGCTTCGGCGTTCAGGATCTTTGATGGCATCGAGCAGTCGATCGAAGGCTTCCTCCAAACGATGGACGGTGCGCATTTTGACCCGGTCCTTCTCGGGCTCGGACTGGATCTTGGCGGCCCGATGTTCGATACCGCGCACGTACCGCAGCACGTCGACGAGGCGCTCGGTCCCGGCTCGGCCCACGAAACCGGGCCGGATGAGTCGGGCCAGTTGGCTTCGGGCATCATCTTGCGCATCCCGTACGACCGGACCGACCAACCCGTCGATGCGTGCGGATGCCGCCACGGCCGCGACCATTATCTGACCAGCGGTTCTGGCGGCGTTGACGGTCACGGGGTCAAGGTCGGCTTGAATCGCTTTTTGCAACCGACGAAAGTCTTCTTCGTTCCACACCGGGCCACCGTGTTTGGCCAGGAGTACCTCGATTGCCCCGCGTACGCATTCGTCGGTGAGCTTGTTGGTTGTTCCCCAGCCAAAGGAGGCCAGTGCCAGTTTGACCTCGTTGGTGTAGGCGCGGTCGGCGATCTTGGTGGGAGATTTCAACGTGAGTTCAAGGAGGCGCCGGGTTCCACTGATCATGGCCCGCTCCTGCGCCTCGGGCGTGGTCAGCACACGGACGGCTACGCCATCGGCCTCGGCTACAAGAGACGGATAGCCACGCACGTCGCCACCCGATGTCGTTGCATCTACAACTTTCTCCAGCTTGCCCCCGGGCCAGTCGCTGAGGCCCGTGCGCTCGGCGACCGGCGTTGCCTCGGCGATGGCGGCCCGGGTGCGTTTGCGCAGGCGGGCCTTGAGTTTGTTGAGGTCCTTGTCGAAGTCGACGATGGCGCCGTCGGTCTCGTGCACGGCAAAGGTGATTCGGGAGTGATCGGCCATGGCCGACATCTGGAAGTCCCTCGCGGTGATCGTCACGCCAGTCTTTGGCCGAGAGGTGGGCAGCAAGCGCAGGGAGCAGCGGACCGTCCTCGGCCACCTCGACAGTGGCTGCCTGGGCGAAATCGGACAGCGGCACCAGTTCGCGCCGCAACGTCTTCGGCAGGGCCTTCAGCAATGACGTCATCAGCTCCAAACGCACGCCCGGCACAAGCCATTCGAATCCGACCGGTTCCACCTGGTTCAGCACGGCGAGCGGGATGTGCACGGTGACGCCGTCGTTGGCCGCGCCCGGATCGAACACGTACGACAGGCCGAAGATGAGGTCGTCTTGCTGCCACTCGGTTGGGAAGTCATCAAGCGGGACGTGGTCGTCCTGGCCCTTCACCAGGTGCTCGCGGGTCAGGGTGAGCAGATCCGGCTTGCGGCCCTTTTCCTTTTTCCACCAACGATCGAAATCACGGGACGACGTGATGTCATTCGGCAAGCGCTCGTCGTAGAAGTCGTAAAGCGCGTTGTCGTCGATGAGGATGACCTGACGACGAAGGCGGTCCTCCAGTGACCGCACCTCGGCCACCAGCGAGCGGTTCTTCTCCATGAAATCGTGGTGGGTATCCCAGTCGCCCTCGACCAGCGCGAAGTGAATGAACATCGAGCGGGCGTCCTGCTGGTCGATGCGTCCGTATTGCACGTTGCGCCCGGCCACGATGGGCAGGCCGTAGAGCGACACACGTTCGATCACCATGGTGGTACCGCGCTCCGCGCTCCACTCGGGCTCGCCGTAGCTGCGCTTGACCAGGTGTTCGCCAAGGCGCTCGGCCCACTCGGGTTGGATCGGGGCACACACTCTGGCCCACAGCCGATTGGTCTCCACCAATTCTCCGGCCATGACCCACTTGGGCGATTTGTTCGCCACCACCGAACCTCGACCGATGGCGAACTTCGCCTGCCGCGCGCCGCGGAACTCTTTCCCGGTGGTGTCCTTCATACCGATCTGCGAGAGCAGTCCGGATAGCAGCGCTTGGTGCACCTGATCGAGGTGGGCGGGCTCGCTACTCATGCGAATGTCCAGGCTGGACGCCACCTGGCGCAACTGGCTGAACAAGTCCTGCCACTCACGAATACGCAGGTAGTTGAGGAACTCGGTGCGACACAACTTGCGGAATTGATTGTTGGTCAGTTCCCGCTGGCGCTCACGGAGGTGGTCAAACAGCCGCACGAACGACACGAAGTCCGACCCTTCGGTCGAGAACCGGCGGTGCATCTCGTCGGCGGCCTGCTGCTTGTCGGCCGGCCGCTCCCTCGGATCCTGGATCGACAACGCCGACGGCGATAATGAGCACTTCACGAGCGCAACCAAGTCGGTCGGCTTCCAGGATCATGCGGCCGAGCCGCGGGTCGACGGGCAAAGTTGCCAGGCGTCGACCAAGTATGGTGAGGCGCTTCTTCGGGTCATCTTCGTTCGGCGTGAGCGCGCCAAGTTCCTCCAACAACGCAATGCCGTCGGCCACGCTTCGGGGGTCAGGCGGATCGACAAACGGGAAGGCTCCGACATCACCCAGACCGAGCGCCGTCATCTGCAGAATGACCGACGCCAGGTTGGTGCGCAGGATCTCGGGCTCGGTGAACTCTTCTCGTTCGAGGAAATCCTTCTCGTCGTACAGCCGAATGGCAATGCCGGGTGCGACACGACCGCAGCGGCCGGATCGCTGATTGGCCGACGCCTGCGATACTGGCTCGATGGGAAGTCGTTGCACTTTCAACCGTCGGCTGTAGCGGGAGATTCGCGCCGTGCCTGCGTCCACCACGTAACGAACTCCGGGAACGGTAAGTGAGGTCTCCGCAACGTTGGTGGACAGCACGATGCGCCGCCCCGCGTGGGGTTGGAACACCCGGTGCTGCTCGGCCGACGACAGCCGAGCGTAGAGCGGGAGAATCTCGGTGTTGGTCAGGTCCTGTTTACGCAGCGCGTCGGCCACGTCGTGGATCTCACGCTCGCCGCTGAGGAACACCAACACGTCGCCCTGGCCTTCATAGGACAGTTCCTCCACCGCTTCGCAGATCGCGGCCACCTGATCACGTTCGTCTTCGGGTTCCACACCGAATGGCCGGTAGCGCAGTTCGACGGGATAGGTGCGGCCGCTGATCTCCACGATCGGCGCGTTGAAGTGCTCGGCGAAGCGTTGCGTGTCGATGGTGGCCGACGTGATGATGACCTTCAGCTCCGGCCGCTTCGGCAGCAGCTGGTGGAGGTAGCCGAGCAGAAAGTCGATGTTGAGGCTGCGCTCGTGGGCCTCGTCGATGATGAGGGTGTCGTAGGCGCTGAGCCATCGGTCTCGCTGTGTTTCGGCCAGCAGGATGCCGTCGGTCATCACCTTCACGAGCGAGTCCTCACCAACCCGGTCGGTGAACCGCACCGCATAGCCAACGGTCTGGCCGATCTCGGAACCGAGTTCCTCAGCCACCCGCTCGGCCACTGCTCGGGCCGCGACTCTCCTCGGTTGCGTATGGCCGATGAGGCCAAGCACGCCCCTTCCAAGTTCGAGACACAACTTCGGCAGCTGTGTGCTCTTGCCCGACCCCGTCTCCCCCGCCACGATGACGACCTGATTGTTGGCGATGACCTCAAGGAGCTCTTCACGACGGGCCGTAATCGGAAGGTCGGGATACGAGATGGTCGGCAGAAGCGAGGTTCGATGGGCGACCTTCTGCTGGGCTGTGGCCACATCGCTGGCGAGCTTCGCTACGGTGCTCCCACGCTTGTCACCCGAGAGTCGACCGACGTCGTGGAGCCGGCGTTGAAGCCGATGTTGATCCCGCCACATCACGCCAGTGATCTGCTCACGCAATTCGTCGAGGGGCGGGGGCGAAGTGGTCACAGTGAGATCCAAGGTGCGCGAGGCGCAGCGCAAGAGTCTTACAGCCAGCCCTCCGTTTCGTCGCCCCGGTTGATTCAGCCCGCCGGCGGTGCCGTGTTGAGGACGTCCTCCAACAGCAGCCGTGCTCGATCACTGACCGTCACACCGGGAAACACCGTTTCGTGCACCTGCAAGGCGCCCTCGACCTCGGTGATGCCCAGTACCCCGAGAAGCAGTCGAAGATCCCCAGCGTCAGCCAGCCGAGAGGCTTGCATTTTCATGGCGAGCAGATGCTCGGCCGACGCCGCTGCAACGATGAGATAGGGATGATCGAACACGACCGCTTTGTTCTCATCCGAGAGCTTCGACACATACATCGATGCTTGCTCGTTCAGCCATGAGCCCGGCAGCCCACGCTCGCGTCCGAGCGCCCGTACCTCGTCCATAAGAGGGCCATGACCCGAGAGAACAACCGAGTCCACGTCTCGTGTTGCTCGCCGCGCATCGAACACCAGCGAGATTGCAGCACCGCCAACGACATAGATATTGGCACGGACCCCCCTCGCCCGAAGACGCTCAGCGAGAGCAGTAAGAAGCTCTAGGATCCCGGCGCGGTCAAAGAGGGGGCTACTCATCACACTCGGTCAAGGTCAGAGCGATCAATGAAGATGCCCCGGCGAGCGAACGATGCCGGCGAGGTGACCAACCCACGTACCCGGCCGGACGGAAGATCGATCGGGAACCAGGCCGTACGCAAGAATCGGTTTGGCTTCGTCAACCAGTCGGGCACGCAGACGTCAGCGTGAAAGGCAGCGTGTTCTGCTGCCGCGGCGAGCAGCGCGTCGGCACGTTCATCTCCCGTCGCGGGGGGTTCATCAGCAATTGCTTTCGACAATGCGCCTTGGCTCTCGTGGGAAATCTCGTCCAACCAACCGATGACGGCGCGATAGACATCCCCGCGATCGTCAGCAAGTACCGACCGGGCGATGTCGGCCACCGATATTGTTGACAACGAACTCACACCGATGAGGCTACCGCCGCTCGACACTTCCGAGGCTAACGATCTGCGCAACCCAAACGGTCAGCGCTAACGAGACCCTTCGCTGGTCCTCATCGATCGAAGGCGGAGTCACCGCCCCCGGCGTTCTCGTCATGGCGATTACGATCAAGGTCGGCAAGAAATGCGAACCGGTTGCGAGCGCGCCGCTCCCAGTCTGAATGCAATGCATGCCGTGCCTGACAATCAGCCGTATGGGCAGGGGCCTCAGCGGCCCTGGTACGAATCGTTTGGAAACGCCACTTCGGCGTCCGTACGTCCTCTGACAAACTCCGGGTCGACACCGGGGGCAAGATCGATGCATTTGAAGTGAGCACCAGTTGGTTCAAACACCCCTAACGTCGTGTAAACGCGTGTCACGCACCGCGTCCCAGTCATCGGCAGCGTGCAGTGGCGAAGCAGTTTCGGCCTGCCTGCGCTGTCGGTGTGCTCCATCACGATCCACACCTGCTTCGACCCCGTCACGAGGTCCATGGCACCACCGACTCCGGGGTTACGGCCTGGAACCGACCAGTTCGCGAGATCGCCCGTGGAGGCGACCTGCATACCGCCGAGGACTGCGATGTCCAGATGACCTCCGCGGACGATAGCAAACGACAGTGCAGAGTCGAACGCAGCCGCGCCGACGACGATCTTGGCGTACTCCTTGCCCGCGTTCTGCATGTCGAGGTCGATCTCATCGGCCTCGGGCACACCACCTAAACCAAGAACACCGTTCTCTGTGTGAAACCACACCTCTCGGCCTTCGGGGATACGCGAAGCGATGAACATCGGGATGCCGATCCCGAGATTTACGTAGGCACCGTCGGGGATAT
Organism: uncultured Acidimicrobiales bacterium; assembly: GCA_963791625.1. Taxonomy (GTDB): domain Bacteria; phylum Actinomycetota; class Acidimicrobiia; order Acidimicrobiales; family Ilumatobacteraceae; genus JANMCE01. Next base: position 541,519 of record CAWBTA010000006.1, on the reverse strand, counting down.
CATGGGCGGCTCGGGCCGCGAGATCTTCTCGCGACCAACCCGGTGCCTCCGGTTTGGACATGCTCGTTCTTCTTTCAGGTGTCTGGGCGGGTCTCACGGGAAGACCGGGGCTTCAAAGTTGCCTACCCGAGACTGAACCACGTGCTGGACAAAGATGCCGGGTACGTGCACGGCGTCTGGGTCGATCTCACCAACATCCACGATGTACTGCGACTCGCAGATGGTCACGGCGCCGGCCATAGCCGCGGGCACGTTGAAGTTGCGGGAGGCGAGCCGGAAGGCAAGGTTACCGAGGCGGTCGGCCCTGTAGGACTTCACGAACGCGAAGTCGGTCGCAAGTGCGATCTCCAATACACACTCCGTACCCCCGAATATACGGACATCCTTCGGCGAAAGCCACGCCGTCACTTGTCCGTTGCCATCGTAGCGAGCCGGGAAGCGTCCGGTCGCAAGATCGGTCCCTGCGCTCGTGGGCGTGTAAAAGGCCGGAATGCCCGCGCCTGCGGCTCGCATGCGCTCAGCCAGGGTGCCCTGCGGCACCAACTCGAGCTCGACCTGCCCGCTGTCGAACAAGGTGAAGAACTCCCTGTTGGACGGAAACGATCCGGTGAACTTGCGGATGCGACCCTCACGGACCAGGCGTCCTACACCGGTGTTGTCGATCCCGGCGTTGTTCGACACGATGTGGAGATCCCTGCGGTCCAATGCACACAATGCGTCGCACAACATGACGGGTACGCCGGTGAGCCCAAACCCACCTATTGCGATGGAGGCCCCATCAGGAACAACGGACAACATCTCGAGGACATCGGATCGAACCTTGTTGATCACGAAGGCACTCTCTCCGTTTCCGTGCTCGGTGCATGCGCGACATTACCCTCGGTACCCGCGAGCGCATCGACCAACAAAGCGAGGCAAACCATTGACATACGCGCCGCTCTCCATCATCATTTGTGGAACTAGAGTCCGTCAGGTGGACTTGTGACCAATATAGTGCGTCCCTGAGAGGAGCACTAGAAACGGTGGCAATACCCTGCGGCCGACAATCAGCAGCGAAGGACCACTCCGTGAAGATTCTCCTGTTCGACGAATTCCGACTCGGCGTGCTCGTCAACGACCACGTCATCGACGTTTCCAACGTGGCAGAGGCAATCCCTCATGCCCATCCGCAAGACATCATGAACACACTCATCGCCGAGTGGGAGACCTACCGAGGTCTGATCGAGGCGGAGCTGCAGCGCGGGACAGCCATACCGTTGGGGCAGGTCAGGGTACGGCCGCCGCTTCCTCGGCCGACCAACATCGACTGCATGGCACGGAACTACATGGAGAACGGGACGCTTCCCGAACGCCCAGCGATCAATGCGTTCACCAAGTCCCCAAACAGCGTCATCGGGCATGGCGACGTCATGATCCTTCCGGATGTCGCGGCCAGCGTGTTCGAGGCGGAACCAGAACTGGCCGTTGTCATCGGGCGCTACGCCGACAACGTCCCTGCCGATAAGGCAATGGACTATGTCTTCGGATACACGAATCTCATCGATGGATCGGCTCGCGGCATACCCCCGCGCCAGAACGCGTTCTACCAGATGAAGTCGAGGGGGACGTTCTGCCCGATTGGCCCCTTCATCATGACCGCAGACGAGATCCCGGATCCCATGAACCTGCCGGTCAGGCTGTGGAACAACGGCGCCCTGATGCACGACTTCAACACCAACGACATGGCGTATTCGATTACCGAGAGCATCGCGTTCATCTCATCGGTTCACCCACTCGAGCCGGGCGACATCATCGCAACCGGCACGAACCACCGAGGTCTCCATCCCCTCATGCACGGCGATGTGCTCGAGCTCGAAGTCGGCCCGCTCAGCCGCCTGCGCGTCAGCATTCGTGACGATCTCGGCCGCACATGGGCTCGACAGACCCGGCTGGACCGTGCCGATGCCGGCCTCGAAGGCACCAGCCCTCAGCTCACGGGCAAGTACGCCCCAGCACCCGGTGCCGAGCCTGACTGATGCAGGTGCGTCACCTGACGGACCGCAGCGGATTTCTCACCAGCAGGCAAGCCGGTCTCCCGTACCGTGACGCGCGCGTTCGTGGACCGGTCGATGTGATCCCTGTCCGTCGCTTCTGGGTGGGACGCCCTCGGTGCGAGGACGTTCCGGATCCCGCAGATCTTGGCAACCTCATGGTCGTCACACTGTCGGGCGAGGCGTCCGTCACCAACGGTGAGGCCATCGCTGAAACGTTAGGCCCGGGTGACGTCCTCTTCATCGACGTTGCCACGCCACACTCGCTCCGATTTCACTGGAACCCTGAGACGTGGGTGCTGCTAGCGATAACGGAGACCTTCGCCCCACCACCCGATGTCGAGACCGTTCACCGACTTGAGCCTGACCGCCTTGGCCGACCCCTGATGTCTTGGATTTACGATGACTTCGGGGTCTCGCGCTCACAGCCGATTCGATGGCCTTTCGCGCTGACCAACGTTCCGCCTGTCGCTGCGTGGGCACGGTCAAACGGGGCGTTCGTGACGCGCCGCGACTACGGCAACGACGCATTCGACGAAGGGCGATGGCACAACGCTCCGCGACCTCAGATCGGTGTCACACTCAACGGTCGAGCACGAAATGAGAGTAGCGACGGCACGGTGACCGAGCCCCGAACCGGCGACGTGGCCTTTCTCGACGACGTCGAAGGCAAAGGTCACGTCACTCGCGGGCTCGGTGACCGGTGGATGCTGTTCATCACCGTTGCCGATGAAAGCCTCCACCAGGTGAAGGAGCCGTAATACCGCTTCGATCAGCTCGGCGTCGGACGGCGCGGGGCGGCGTAGTACGTCTCGTTTGCAGCGGTCGGAAGCTCGCCGGCCGACTTGAGTCGGTCGGAAAGGCCGCGCGCCAGAGACAGCATCTGCTGGATGGTCTCTTCGTCTCTTGCCGGATCCAGCCGACCAAGGGCCATCATCGCAGCGACCGGCACGTCGCCTTCACCCATGACCGGTACTGCGAGACCGCGTCCGGCCTCGAACCGCTCATAGTTGTCCACGGCGAATCCCTGCTTCCGGATGGTTTCGAGCTCGCGCAACATCGTCGAAACATCGGTGATGGTGCTTGTGGTGAACGAACGCATTCCTTCGGACCGGAGCAACGCCTCCGCCTCATCGAGGTACGACAGCAGCAATTTGCCGTCGGCCATAGCGTAGGCGGGCTGAGGATGTCCGGGCTCGAAATCGATGAGTTCGGTATTGACCCCCGCAGCTCGCCGCAGCTGCACGGTCCTCCCACCGATCAGTGTACTGAGCACAGAATCGTGCCCTGACCACTCGGAGAGGCGAGTGAGGTAGAGGTACGAGTCACGGACGAGCGGATTGTTCACCATGCCGACGATGCCAACACCGACAGCCCCCATCCCCAGGCGATACTTGGTCGTGCGAGGGTTTTGCTCGACCCAACCAACGCGCACAAGTGTCGCAAGGATCCGGTGCACGCTCGCTCGCGACAGACCGACGAACTTGGACAGCTCAAGCAATCCGAGCGGATACGGGTGCTCGGCCAGAGTAGTGAGAACGTGGATCGCCCGCTGGATCGACCTTACGCTTCCCTCTTCACTGCCACCAACGGCTGAACGCCGTTCGGACGGCGGCCCAATCAAAGCCACAAGGACCTCCTCGACGAGACATTAGCGGACAAGCCTCGTGAAGCCCCGAGCGGAGCACCCACCTTGTTCACGAAAATCATGGGCTTCGTCCGTCTCGAGCGGAGCAGTATCACCGCAAGACCAATCCTCCGTCAGGACAGATGGTTTGGCCGGTCAACGCCTGCGCTCCGGATGTGGCGAGGAAGGACACCACCGTGGCGACGTCGTCGGGCACGAGACTGCGGGGCAGTGCCTGCCTGCGGACGACCGCCTCCGCAAGCTCCTTGCCGAGGCCCGGAGCCGGCTCTGGATGAGGAGTCATTCCTGGTGCGACACAGTTCACGGTGATTCCGTCGGCGCCCAACGATCGCGCCAAAGATCGCGCTGCGCCGATCAACGCGCCCTTGCTTGCGATGTAGGGCAGCATGTCCGACACCGCAGGCGGGTCAAAGAAGGTGTCCGACACGAGGAATATCCCGCGCCCAAAGCGACGAGTCTTCATACCAGGGGTGAACTCCTGCATGAGCCAGAGCGGCGCCTCGACGTTCACGGCCATCACCTTGCGGAGAAGGGCTGTGTCCAGCTGATCGAGCGTCGAGCGATCGAACGCCACCGCTGCATGCACCAACACGTCGCATCGCCCGTATTCGTCCAACACCCGGCGCGAGACGCGCCGGACTTCCGCTTCTGTGGTGAGGTCGGCACTGAACTCACCCTCCTGGTCCACTACCACCACGGCGTGGCCACTGGCCGTCAGATGTCGGACAATGGCACTACCAATGAAGCCGTTCCCGCCCGTCACCACAGCGACGGGCGGGGAAGCGTCGCTCTCAGCCACTGAATCTCGCTTGGAGGCCTGCCAGGGCACCGTCGATGTCGGCACCGATCCCGACTCGCGCCATGTCCTGCATGGCGTCGGGAACCTCGACGGTGATTGCGTACTCGACCTCGGTCCGAGAACCGACCGGGCGCACCGTGAAGGCGGCGAGCAGGCTGGCCAGCGGTGTCTGCTGGCCAGGAACCAACTCGTACGACAGTCGCTTGCCCGCCTCATCCCGTTCGGCGATCCGGTCCAAGACGCTGTCGCCGCGGGTGAAGTTGACCTTGCGATCGCCGTTGCTCTGCATCTCGACGGACTCGATGTGCGGCTGCCACGAGGCGTAGCCGGCGAAGTCGCTGACGAACTCCCAGACCTCGTCCGTGTTGGCGTCCAGCTCAACGGATTTGCTCAGATCTACAATTGCCATTTTCATGCTCCTTGTTTCGTTTGAATGAGTGGTAACAGCTTTCGGTACGCCAACTCCCTTGTCGGCGTGCGCGGCCTCGACCCGACTGCGGGCGTCGGCCGGGGAGAGCATCTCCATAACGCCTGCGAGAGGGCCGCTCATGCCCTGCATCCAGCCGCCCGTCGCAAGACTTCCTGTGTCGACGGCTTCACCGCCAACACTGGCGATGATGTCTGAGACAAGCGACTTGGCCGTGGGGTCGTCGCCGGCGATGTAGACAGCGTTGTTGGCACCAGCATTCGCCCCGAGTGCGGGCGCCAGGATGAAGAGCGGCGTGCTGTTGAACGCCTTCACCACGCGGGCACCCGGTACGTAACTCGCAACCATCTCGCTCGACACCCTGTCACCGATGTCGATAAGCCCGGCGGGACCGGGAGCAGCGCGGTTGTTGGTCGTGTCCACGACGACGACACCGGTCCAGTCGTGAACCACGGACACTGCCTCGGCGGTCTTTCCCCATGGGGTGGCGAGAAAAACCACATCGCTCCACGCGACGGCCTCGGCTACCTCACCGGCGTGGCAGTTCGGCCCAAAGGCCGTCGCCATGTCGCGCAGGGACTCCGGCCCCCGTGAGTTCGTCAGCGTAACCTCGTGTCCTGCATCCAAGAACAACGGGGTGAGAGCCTGAGCCATGCGACCGGATCCAATTATGGTGATTTTCATTCGTTTACTTTCTCTCCAATGAAGGGCGGACGGGTTTCGTCCTTGAACTGGGTCGCCCACTCGGGACCACCAAGGTAACTTGCCTGGACAAGCGTCATGTCGTTGCGCAGTACGTGCGCGTCGAAGCTGGCGGAGCTTGTTCCATTCGCCATGAGGTAGGCACGGTCTGCGATGCCAAGGGCAAGGTGGACGTGTTGCTCGACAAGGAGGACTGAGCACTTGTGTTCGGTTGCGTACGTTCGGACAATCGGCAGCAAGCGCTCCACGATCACGGGCGCCAGACCCAGGCTTAATTCGTCGAGAAGCAGCACGCTCGGCTTACGCGCGAGCGCCCGGCCCATCGCGAGCATCTGCTGCTCACCGCCGGAAAGGACCCCCGCCATGCGTCCCGATATCGCCTTGAGCGCCGGGAAGTACTCGTAGGCGGCGTCCGCATCGAGCTTTTCCTTTCGCGGTCCGAGTCGCAGGTGTTCGGCGACCGTCAAGCCGCGAAAGAGTCCTCGATCCTCGGGCACGTGCGCAATGCCGGCGCGAGCGCGTGCGCTGGGAGACAGATGCGCTAGGTCCGAGCCGTTCAGATGAATCTCCCCGTCCGTCACTTGGATCAATCCGGAGATGGCACGCAAGGTGGTGGACTTGCCAGCACCGTTCGGTCCCAGCATTGCCACGACTTCACCGGCTGCCACGTGTAACGAGACGCCGCGCAAAACGGGGCCGTTGCCGTACCCCGCGGCGAGCCCGTCGACGGAGAGCGCTGACGCGGTCAACTCGGATCTCCTGTATCGTCCGTGTGAAGGGCCGACGATCCCAGGTAGGCCTCGACCACCCGGGAGTTCGCGTAGATCTCGTGCGGCGGTCCCTCGGCGATGACCAGTCCGAACTCGACGACGACGACGTGATCACACGTACCGAACACGAAACCGATGTCGTGGTCGATGAGCAACATTGACGTTCCGTCGGATGTGAGCCGGCGCAGCTGCATTCCCAGTTCGTGCGATTCAGACGTGTCAAGGCCAGCTGCCGGTTCGTCCAGGCAAACAAGGCGCGGTGACCCGGCAAACGCGCGAGCCACCCCGACCAACTTCCGTTGCCCTTCCGACAGCTCGGTGGGCATCGCATCGAAGAGGTGACCGATCCCCACGGAGTCAAGCGCCTGACCGACGCGTACTTTCTCCAAAGTCGGCTTCACGAACAGTTCCTTGACGATGGCCCAGGGGGACGGGGCTCCGATCGCGACAGCCACATTTTCGGCCACGCTGAGATCGTCGAACAACTCAACTGCCTGCCACGTGCGGCCGAGGCCGCGCCGGACGCGGGCATGGGGCTTCAAGCGCGTCACGTCATGGCCTGCGATCTCGACGCGACCGTCGCACGGAACGAAGCCCGTAATAGCGTCCACCAGGGTCGTCTTGCCAGCCCCGTTGGGCCCAATCAGCCCCACGATCTTGCCTTCCGGCACTTCTAGGCTCACCGCTGACAGGGCCTGCACACCGCCGTACCGGACAGATATCTCATGGACTGCCAGTGCGGGGGCGGTCATGCGGCGGTCCGCTGCGGATTCATCGACTGCACGGTTGGCATGGCATTGCCCCGGAGACGTTGAGCCCGGCGCCGTTCGCGCTTGGTCGCCGAGGCGATGAGGATTCCGTCCGGATAGAAGCGCAGCTGGATGAGGAGTCCAGCTCCGATGAGTAGCTGAACGTAGAGCCCAACTCGGTCCTTCGGCAGCACCCATTTCTGAAGAATCAGCGGCACTACGGCGCCCGTCATGCCAAAGCCTCCGAGTACCGCGCCTTGGACAACCGTCACACCCAGCACGTAGACGCTAGCAACGACCGACAGCGCCGTCATCACGTCGAACATCGAGGCGGACACCGTGCCGAAGTCGTAGGCGAAGAGGACGCCGGCCACGCCGGCTAATGCCGATGAGATCGCGAAAGCGGAAAGCTTGAGTCCGCGGACATTGACGCCGGCTGCGGCGGCAGCACGCTCATTGGATCGAACCGCGAGCATGCGCCGACCCAGTTCGCCGCGCCGCAAGTTTGCGACGAAGGCATACAGGGCAGCGGTGACCAGCAGGGCACATAGGCCGAAGACAGGGCTCGGCAGTTTGCCTCCCAGCCCTCTGAACCCGGCATTCGTTCCGAGGCTGATGCCGAAGAGTTTCGGCTGTTGCGCCGTGACGCCGGTCTGCCCGCCACCCCAGTCTGGATTCGCGAAGACGAACTTCTCGACCGCCACGGCAGCAGCCAGTGTGACGACCACGAGCGTGACGCCCCGCACGCGCAGGGCCGAGACTCCGACCGCTACTCCCACCACAAGCGCAACCGCTATCGCGAGCACGGGTCCCATAGGGAAACCTATTCCGAACTTGGAGCTCATTCGAGCAACGCCGAATCCTGCGATTCCGGCGAGCGCCAATTGCACGACGGACAGCTGCCCGACGTAGCCCATGGTCACGATGAAGGAGAGACATAACACGGTGCCCACCAATCCGGTGACGACAGCCTGCCTGAACTCCGAGGGCAGCACGACAAGCGCGATCGCGCAGGCGGCGACCACCGGCAGCATCCGGCGCGCCAGCTGATCCTGCTTGGGCACGCGAGGCAAGGACCGCTCGCGGATATCGCCGCGCTGCGGCAGGCTCGACCCTCGCCACCACAACGCCCCGACGATCAGCACGAACTCCACGAGCTGCTGGATGCCGGAGATGGCTACCCCGTTTCGGCTAGGAAACCACGGCTGTGTCGATGCGTAGAAGATGAGGGACTCGCCGACCCCGATGGCCATGCCCCCCGCACAAGCAATCCCGAACGAAGTGAAACGTGCGAACAGCGCGGCTGCCAAGGCCGGGACAATGAGCAGCGGAATCGTCGACGCACTGATCCCAACGATCGGTGCCGCCGCTATGCCGATGATTCCCGCCGTCAAGTTGGCGAGGATCGAGTTCGTGACGGAGATGGAACTCGGCTCGAGGCCCGCAAGGACAGCAGAGACTTCGTTCTCAGAGGACGCGCGCGTGGCCATGCCGAATCGCGTGAAGCGATAAATGCACCACAACCCGGCGGCCAGCACCGAAACCCCTGCAGCGAGGATCAGCTGGGCCACAGGCACTGGGACATTCCCGACCTTGATGACGCCGGCTGGTAGGACTTCGGGACTCGCCAGAGGGGAGGTGCCGAACACGACTTGTACCAGCGCCTGCGACAGCAGCAAAACCCCTAGGGATGCCACGAGCTTGGCCAGCGGTGACGCGGCTCGCAGCGGTCTCACCGCAAGCAGTTCGACGGCTACGGCGTAGATCACCATGAACGCGAGCGTCGCCATCATCGCTGGCCAGGTATCGAGAGTGAACCGGAAGAAGCCCTTGCGAAAAGCCCAGAACATGTACCCGGCCACCATGACCGACGCACCCGAGGCCAAGTTGAACGATCCAGTGCCGCGCCAGCTGAGAACGATGCCGATCGCGACCGCGGCGATGACCGCGCCGGATCCCAGCCCGAGAAGCGCGAACACCAGAATCGTTTGCAAGGGTTTCCTCCGAAGCGCTAGCGCTTAGATCAGCGGGCCGAACGCGATGCCGAAGTGCTGCTTGGCATAGGTCTGAGCGAAGGTCTCGTATTGCAGACCGGCGTTCGTGCGGGCGGTGGAGAAATCACGCCAGTATCGCTCCATGCGGCTTCCCTGCCGCCCGCCTTCGCTCGTTCCTCCGGTACGGTACACAATCTCGAGCGCCTCCCACGCCAGGTTGATGGCGTGATGGGTGCTGGCATGGATCGTCATCAGCTTCTCGGTGTCGAAGCCGGTGCCATCCACAACCGACTCGGCGCACAGCTGCGAGTAGAAGTCGCTCATGCGTTGAAGAATGGCCTCGGCCGCAAGCAGCTTTCCGCTGGCCATGCCCCAGTGCCGCTGGTAGTCGGGATCCTGGTACCGCGGCACCGGGTTCGGTCCCATGGTGGTTCGCGCACGGATGATTCTTTCGTACTCGTCCAGGGCTGCGTAGGCGGTGCCAACAAGGATCGAGGTGATCTCCAGCTGAAGGTAACCCATCGGGTGTCCGGCATACATCGGGTTGCCATGAAGCTCATAACCCGGGGCATCAAGGCTGCCGTTGAAGCCGATGAGACTGCCGAAGACCATGGACTCGTGAGGGATGACCGCCCCGTTGACCTCGATGCCGTTGGAACCGCTCCCTCGCATTCCCACGGCCCAGTCCTTCCAGTCATCGAGACGGATCCAGTCAGCGCGGGGGACGAGGGCGACGCCCATACGAGCCCCCTTCGCCTCCTCAGGGTCCAGCCGAACCGCCAGCATGGCGTGTGTGGCGTACGCAGAGCCCGAGCAGTAGTCCCACTTGCCGTCGATGCGCCAGCTCCCGTCGGCCACCCGAACCGCCGTACCCATCGGAAGCGCACGCAGCGGAGACGCGAAGTCCCCGTCCGGGAGCAGAGCCGACATCTGTGCGGACTCGCCCCACAAGCCTCCGAGCTGAATGCCGTGACCGGCGGCGAGGCAGAGACCCCACCCCGATCCGGGACAGCCGCGAGCGACCTCTACCACCATCTTCATGAAGGTCGGGACGTCGAACTCGAACCCACCGAATCGTCGGGGAAGAAGCGTCCGGTAAAACCCAGCCTTACGGAACAACTCGTGCGTCTCGGGCGAATAGGCACCCCGCTTCTCCGTGGCGGTCTGTTCGGCCCGAAGATGCTCACGCAGGCCGCGCGCTCGGCTGACAAGGGCCTCCGGGGTGAGGTCCGGTTCCGGCACCGGGATGGTGACAAGGATCTGCGTGTCGCTCATGATGTCTCCTTACGTTGGGCTTCGGGGGGGTAACGGCTACTTGACGCCGGTCGGGTCGAGCCATTCGGATACGGCCTTGAAGTTGTTTTTGCCGTTGTGCTGGAACACTCGGGTCTGGAAACCGCACAAACCGGCCTGCGTGGGGTAAGTGCCGCAGGCAACCTTGGTGGGGCCGAGCAACATGGGGCCAGTAAAGGCCTTTGCTGCGGCAGCGATGGTCTGCTCTGTGGCGCTTGCCCCTCCGGCACCGTTCAGCAAACGCGCCGCCGTCATCACGAGACTCCAGGCCAGCACCGCGTTCGAGTCGTTCTGAACGCCTGCGTCCAGACCGGCCTTGGCCGACTGCTGGATGTAGGCCTTTACGTCTGGCTCGCTCGAATCGGCCACGTTGGCCTGTGTGGACAACTGCATCCACAAGGGGGCTTCGCCGCCGAGTCCCTCCGCAACCGGAGGGGTGAAGCAGAAGCTTCCCGTCGACACCACGGGAGCTTTGACGTTCAGCGTCTTGAATGCGTTCGCCGCCGCAACACAGGCCGGGGGAAACGATACGAGAGGGACGATCGCATCGGTATCGAGCACGCCTGCCGCGGTGGCCGCCGCAGTCAGGTTCGTGGTCGCTGGGTCGAATCCAACGCTCTTGACGGTGACGCCAGATGCGGTGAGGGCACCTTTCAGTACCTCGGCCCCAGCGGTACTCTGGGCATCCTGCGGAAAGAGCAAGGAAACCGTTTTGACCTTCAGGTTGGATACGAGATACGTCGTGAGGCCCCCAAAGATCGAGGCGGGATTTCCGTTGTAGATAAAGACATTCGGTGCGCCAGCATCGACGGGGCTAATGGAGTTCGCCATCAGGATCGGCTTGCTGCCCTTCAACACCGCTTGTGCGGCCTGGTCGCCCACAATCGCGGTGCCGTAGAGGACGGCCTTCACCTGTGCGTCGTTCGCGAACTGCAAACCGCACGCGTTACCCTCCTGCTCACTCCCCACCACGAAGCAGGTGCTCAGCTTCAGGGGGTGGCCGCCGATGCCGCCTAGCTCTGTGTTGACGTAGTTGACTGCTGCTTCTGCACCCTGCGTGCCGGCCGGAAATCCCAAGGGCCCTCCCTGCATGTTGAGCCAACCGACGGTCACGGGGGCGAGACTTTTGTCCGCGGCACCGGCCTTTCCACCCGTGTAGGCAACGAGGTCGGACACTGCGCCGCCCTTTGGCGCAGTGGTGGTGGCCGTCGCGGTCGTTGCTGGCGCGGCGGGAGCCGTCGTCGTAGCGGGAGCCGCAGTCGTGGCGGGAGCCGCAGTCGTAGCAGGGGCAGCAGTCGTGGCAGGAGCCGCAGTCGTAGCTGGCGACAGCGCGCTGCTGGCGGTGGTCGACGACGTTCCGCTCGAACAGGCAACCATGACGAGGGCCGAGGCTACGGCCATCGCCAATGTGCGACGACGTCCCCGATGGGCTGATCGGGTCGAACGCGGAACTTGACAGTTGGTATTCATGGACGGCTCCTTTGGGTTATCGATGCTTGGGTGTTCTTACGGTCTTGGCAGAGAGTCAAGGATCTTCTTAGCGATCGCACGGTTGTTCCAGGTCACTCCTGGCCTCTGGGGAGGCGAGAGCCGCTTCTATCGCCCGAACGAGTTCTCGCGCCGAGCTTGCACTCAGTTCGATGCCGACCCGTGCGCCCACACCTTGGGCGGGATTGACAAAGTCGAGGAGCAAAGCGTGGTCGTAGGGTGCGCTGACCGGGTGGTCGTACATGACGTTGATAGCGGTGATTCGCATCCAATCGGCGACTCCCCGAGCGGCTCCGTTCGCCTCCACTTGCTGACTCAGCCATGTGCACATCACTGGCCTCCTTTGAGGGTGCGGTCGAGGAATTGGAAAACCCGCTGCCAGCCGTCGAGCGCCTGCTCGAGTCGATAGACGGGCTTGTCCGTAACGAAGAAGGCATGGCCTGCGCCGTCATAGCGGTGGAACGTGTGGTTCTTGCCGAGCCCCCCGAGGACGCGCGCGATCTCGTCCACCTGGGCGCGATCCGGGTTCGAATCGTCGTTGCCGAAGATCCCGAGCAGTGGCATCGACATATCGACAGCTCGACTGATCACACCTTGGCTGGCCGGCCTTCCATCCGCTTCGGGCTGCGGCAGGATGCTGCCGCCCCAACAGTCAACTGCGGCGTCGAGCGACGGCACATCGCACGCAGCGAGGAAGGCTTGGCGGCCACCTGAGCAGAAGCCGATGACTCCTACTTTGCCATTGGAGTCCGGCTGAGCGCGCAGGTAGGCAGCGGCACCGGCGACATCGCCCATGACCTGCTCGTTCGGCATGGACGTTGCCAATCCAGCTGCCCGTCCGGCCGCTGCGACATCGGCCCAATGACCTGGACCGCGGCGGTGATACAGGTGCGGTGCGAGGCAGGCGTAGCCTTCCGCGGCGAACCGTCGTACGACCTCCGTGCTCCACGGATCCAGGCCCGGAGCGTGGTGCAGCAACACCATTCCAGGAACGGGCGCGTCAGACACCGGCCGCGCCAGGTATCCCTCGATCACATCCGAACGATGACCGGTGAACCCGACGAACTCGGCGAGGAGCGCCCCTTTCATGAGCTAGTGGCTCCCCGCCGCAACGACCATGTCGCGGAGGATCTGGTGGATTTCGCTCTCAGGCAACGCGAGGTCAATTCGGGCGCTGTATGGCTGCGGCCAGTCGATCCCCGTGTGCCAGTAGACCTCGACGCGGTTGCCCTCTGGGTCACGGAAGTAGCAGCCGATCGCGTTGCCATGGTTGCTGATGTGATCGATGTCGTACTCCCGTTCGACAATTTGTCGGTAGAAGTCGCGAAGGTCAGCCAGCGAATCGAGCACAAATGACATCTGCTGCGGTTCGGACCGCTTGGTCTCGTGGTACGAGAGCAGGAGCTCATGATGCTCGACTGCGGGCCGGGTGCTGAGAAACACTTTGGTGTCAGTCCGGTCGGTCACGGTCATGCCGAGAAAGTCGCTGTAGAATTCGCGCAACTTCTCGATGTCACTGACGTAGAGCCCGACATGACCGAGCCCTTGTACCTTCGGTGCCCCGTTGGTCGATCGGCGAGCGCCGCCACCGGAACGGGCCGGGTTCGAATAAGAGCCCCACCCCGCCACCACGTTGAGGATCGCGCCGGGATCGGACGGGGCTACATCGCCCCTCCATGCAACGTGGTGATCTGTGCGAACAAGTGCTCCATTGGCCTTGTACAACCCGCGCAGCACGGTCCGATCGGTCTCGTTCGGCTCGAAGATCTCGAGGGGAATTCCGCGCTCCGCTGCTGCGGACAACAGTCCGGCGGAGTCGAAGTCGCCAAGGGCGAGCAGGGTGAACCCTTGACCGAAGTGATCAAAGATCGACGTCCCGTCGGACAGCCACATATGTGGCGCCCGATTGCCCGGCGATGCCGACGGGTTGTACTCGCCGAAGTCGGCTTCCGGCTCGTCGACTCCGTCGCGAACGATGACCGGCGAACTGGAGTATCGGTACCCCAGTTGCCCACCCATTCGCTTGAACTGGCGGGCCTTCTGGATATTGATGGCTTCGGCAACTTGGGCTCTCACGGCGTCGCCCGCTGGTCCATCATCCTCGATACCCGGCCGCACCAGCTCCCTTGCACCAACGGCCTGGTTGGCCTCGCATCCGGCGAGAATGAAGCGGGCTGCTTCGCCTCGTTCGATCCCGTAGCTGGGCAGGAGCATCGGTCCGCCCCAGCCGTCTATGACGGCACCGAGCTTCCAGCCGAGGTCAGCAGCATCGCCGATACCGATGTTCATGCCGAACCCACCCATGGGCGATACGAGGTGAGCCGCGTCTCCAATCAGGAAGGCCCGTCCGAGGTCATACCTCGGCACCTGAAGCGTGTTGATCATGAAGGATCCGCCACCGAGCGGCTCGACCTCGAACTCTTCGCCGATCGCTCGGAACAGCATTGCCCGACAATCTTCCCAATTGTCACCATCGACGCCGTCGGGAACTGGCGAGCTGAAGTAACCCCACTCGTCCACTCCCGACTGGGGAACGAGGCTGTCGGCGTTGCGGTCCTCGTTGTAGAAGAGGGTCATGGATGCCATTGGGGTGGCCTTCCAAAGCTCCGAAAGCCGTGGAGCGCGAAAGTGCCAGAGGAAGCCGTTGGCGATACCCGGGTGACCTTCCATGCGGACATTCAGCACGTCGCCGCGCAGCTTGCTCCTGCCGCCATCGGCCAAGACCAAATAGTCGGCACGCGCCGACTTGGTGCCGTCCGGCGTCGTGATGGCTAGGTCGACGCCCCAATCGTCCTGGGTGAACCTGTCAACGGTGTGCTCGAAACACACGGTGATTTCCGGAAACATGGCCATGCGATCCCTCAGGGTGCGTTCGATTGCACCTTGGGGCGCCCATTCCGCAAACTCAGACGCAATCGGAAGCCGCTCGGACCATTCGTAGGCACCGGGAAATCGCTCGATCTGATAACCGTTCAGACGCGTGACGAACGCGACATCGCGAAGAACAGCGGGGCTCACCGGGTCGTTCGCCCTGAGCGCATCGGCGATTCCCCACCGCCGGAAGTGCTCCATCGACCGCACGTTCGTCATGTTGGCGCGAGCCAAGAACGTCTGGGACTCGGAACGAACCTCGAAGACCAGGCTCCGCACACCGCGCAGGGCAAGGTCGATGGCGAGCGCCATCCCGACCGGCCCGCCACCAACGATTGCCACTTGGGCTTCATAGTCAACGACGACTTGAGACACGACATCTCCTTACCAACAGAACCGGGCCGGAGTTCCGTACACTGGAACTTGATTCCATACTCTAGCTGTGAACTCGGTCACTGTCGAGCGTTTCTTGAAAGCGTCTGGACGAAATCACGGGTGACTGGTGGACGGTACGAACACGGTCCACGCTTACCGGACGCTCGGCGGCGCCTGAAAAGCTTCGCCGCGTGAACGTCTGGTCGATGCGCGGCGTGGAAGCGCTCATGCCAGACTTCGTGCGGGGACTGACCGAGGAGTACGACATGGCTGATGAAGTGAGCACGGCGTATCGAACGTGTCCGCTCTGCGAGGCAACGTGCGGGCTGGAAATCACGCTGATCAACGGGAAAGCAACCCGCATTCGTGGCGATCGAGATGACGTGTTCTCGAAGGGATTCATTTGTCCGAAAGGCTCCACCCTCCTCCACCTGCACGATGATCCGGACCGGTTACGCCAGCCCCTCGTGAAGCGTGATGGCCGATTCGTCGAGGTGTCATGGGACGAAGCCTGGGCCACCATCGAGGCCGGGCTTATGCCGATCATTCGGGAGCACGGACGCGACGCCTGCGGGATCTATCTCGGCAATCCGAACGCGCACAACCTCGGGCCGATGATGTTCAGCCGCCACCTCATCGGAGCGATGGGCACGCGTAACCGCTTCTCGGCCTCCACGGTTGATCAGCGGCCGAAAGAAATTTCCGCGTCCGCGATGTTCGGCTCGGTGACGGTGCCGGTGCCCGATCTCGACCGTACCGACTTCATCATTTTGCTCGGCGCGAACCCGTATGCGTCGAACGGCTCGCTGTGTACCGCACCCGACTTCCCCGGCCGGCTTGAAGCGATCCAGGCGCGCGGCGGCACCGTCGTGGTGGTCGATCCGCGTCGCAGTGAGACTGCGGCCAAGGCCGACCGGCATCTCGCCATCAGACCTGGCACCGATGCTCACCTGCTCGCAGCTATCGCTCACATCCTGCTCACCGAGAAGCTGACCGATCTCGGCCCGTTGGCCCAGCACGTGGCCGGTCTTGACGAACTCGCTTCGATTGTCGCGGCCTTCTCGCCGGAAGTCGTTGCGGAAGTGTGCGGCATCCCGGCTGGGTCCATACGGCAGCTCGCCCGCGATCTGGCTGGCGCGCCGACCGCCGCCGTGTACGGGCGCATCGGCACCTGCACGCAAGAGTTCGGCACGCTCGCATCGTGGATGGTCGACGTGGTGAACGTGCTCACCGGAAACCTCGACCGAATCGGCGGCGCCATGTTTCCCAAAGGCGCCGTCGGCCAGTCGTCTACCAAGGGTCAGCCGGGATCGGGTCGAGGCTTCACCATGAACCGGGTGAAGTCCCGGGTAAGCGGGGCACCCGAATCGATGGGTGAATTCCCGGTTACCGCGCTACCCGAGGAGATCGAAACGCCGGGTGAGGGTCAGATTCGCGCCATGGTCGTAGTCGGCGGCAACCCGGTGTCATCGAACCCGAATTCCGGTCGGCTTGATCGGGCCTTCGCGTCGCTCGAATTCATGGTGGCCGTTGATCTCTATGTAAACGAGACCAGCCGCCACGCAACCGTGATTCTTCCTCCGCCTACTGCGTTGCAAAAGAGCCACTACGACGTTGCGCTCTACAACTTCGCGGTACGAAACGTCGCCAACTACTCCCCGCCCGTTCTCCCGCTCGATGAGGCTCAGCCCGACGAATGGCAGATCCTGCTTCGCCTGGCCGCCATCTTCTCGGGCGAACCGGCGAGCATCGATCTTGACCCATTGATCCGCATGGCCGGACGCTCGATGTTGGAGAGCGCGGTCAAAGACACCCACGGCCTTGTGAGCGGTCGAAGTGTTGACGAACTCGACGCCATGCTCGGCGACCGCACGGGTCCCGAGCGACTGCTCGACATCATGTTGCGCAACGGTCCTTATGGCGATGGCTTCGGCGCTGTCGAAGGTGGCCTCACGCTCGATGCGTTGATCGCAAATCCGCACGGTATCGATCTCGGTGCGCTGGAGGCGGGCCGCATTCCCAACCTGCTGCGCACGCCAAGCGGCAAGATCGAACTGGCTCCCCCGCTCCTCACTGCCGACCTTCCACGACTCGCCGCTTCCTTGAGCCGCGAGCGAGACGACATGGTGCTCGTCGGCCGCAGGCACGTGCGGAGCAACAACTCGTGGATGCACAACGTGAAGGTGCTCACCAAGGGCCAGAACCGCTGCACCATGCAGATCCACCCCGACGACGCGGCCCGTCTCGGAATCGCGGACGGCGGCAAGGCCAGAGTCATATCTCGGGTTGGCGAGGTCGTCGTAGCGGCCGAGCACACCGAAGGAATCCGGCCCGGTGTGGTGAGCATCCCACACGGCTTCGGCCAGCAACTTCCCGGCGTGCAACTCGCCGTCGCCAACGCGTACGAGGGCGTCAACACCAACCTGCTCACCGACGAGTACTTCGTCGACGCCATAAGCGGCAACATCGCCCTCAACGGCGTTCCGGTCACCGTTTCGGCGGCCTAACGAAGTTCGGAGAAGCACCGACTGGCTCCGTCGGTCTCAGCCCTTCGTGCCCCAGGCCTTCCCCACGAACACGAAGGCAGCGCCGATGAGAACGAGCATGCACGCGGACGTGAGGGTGTAGGCCGCCGCCCGGCCATGGTGCTGATACAGCCAACCGGCACCGAGCGCAGTCAGCCCGGCAACCAAGGTTTGTGCTCCACCAAGCAGCCCCTGTGCGCCGGCCTGCCGCGCTGGGTCAACGGTAAGTCCGACTGCGACCCCGTTGCTGGTTACGGTGAAGCCGTCGTTCAGCGAGTGCACGACGCCGACCGCCATCATGGTGCTACCGCTCGGCATACGTCCGTAAAGGAACATCGCCAGGGCACCGACCATGAGCCCGTAGGTGCCGACGCGGAAGGGCCCGAGGCGTTGGGACAAGCGGCCGCCGATCGAGCCGAGGAAGATCAATGGCAACGCGAAGAAGGTGATGCCCATGTTCTTGATCAGCTCGCTGGCCTTGAGGTCATCGAGCACCAGAACCCAGAGCGCGTCGAACGTGCCGATCATCATGAACAACGCGCAGCCGAGGCATACTGCGGCGACGAAGGGCCGGATTCGCAGGAGGTCGAACGCGAACCGTTCCTTCGGTGGCTCTACTGCTTCGGCGATGTGGAGCTTCAGCACCATCGGCATGAACGCCAGCGTGGCCGCAGCAATGACGAGGAAAGGCGACTGCAATCCGAAGGGACCAACCAGTACTGCCGAGATGGCAGGACCGGCCGCGAACCCGGCGACGTCGGCCGACAGCAAGACGCCCATATTGCGGCCCACATCCTCGGGCGCCGCGAGAATGATGATGCGTCGTATGGCTGGCGTGGCAATACCTGCGCCGAGCCCCATAACAAGTCGAGAGATCAGCAGCGTGATGAAGTGCGTGCTGAACGCCATCCCAAGGACACCCACGATGCCACCGAGCAATCCGACGATCACCATCGACCGAGCGTGGCCGCGATCGGCGATAGGGGCGAGAAAGGCCTGGGCTACAAACGAGGAGAAGAACCCCATCGCCAGAATCGATCCGAGTTGCGCTCCCTGAATTCCGTAGAGCCGTCGATAGTCGTCAAGCACCGTGAACATCACGCCATATCCCGACGCCACCAGCCCGGTCAGCAAACCGAACGTAAGGGTGAATCGTCGGCCTGACACGAGCGCCGATCCTAGTGGGGACCTGCTCTCAGCCGCCGGAGGTATCGGTGGGGTCGGGTTTGTCCTGGGGTGGGACGGGGCTGCCGTACTCCTCGGGCTCCTTCACGCCGTCGAATACGAAGATCTGATCACCCGTGTGCAGGATGTCGCCGAGGTATTCGGCAACGTGCATAGGGATGCGCACGCAGCCGTGTGACGCAGGCAGGAACGGAACATCTTCGTATCCGTGGATAGCGATGCCGCCGTTGAAGAACATCGGGTTGTAGACCTTCCCCAACGGGATGTCGTACCAGCCCTTCTCCTTGCGGTCGATCTTGTAGACGCCCGCAGGCGTGATCGAGATGCCACACACCCGTCTCATGCGACGACCGGCGGGAAGTGTCGTGGTGGTCGCGCCGATGTAATCGGGAACGTTGCGCGGTTGGGCACACCACTTCTCGCCAGTACCGCTGGAGACGTGGGTGATGAGCTTCACCTTGTTGTCGACATACACCACCATGGTTTGCGATGGCAGGTCGATCTCGGCGTGCGTTGGTGAAGCATCCGGTCGACGGGGCACAAGGTCAAGGGGTTGCATGATGCGATCGAACAACGCCGGCGTGACTTTGCCGGTGACCTCGTCTGCCGGAAGTCCGAGGACGTGCTGCTGATACGACCAGATGGCCTTTTTCGTGTTCTCACCGAAGTAGCCGTCGGGCTTGCGGACATCGAAGGCGATCTCATTCAGCCGCGTCTGGAGTTTGGTGACATCGTCTCCATCAAGCCCGGCCTCGAGCAGTCTCGCGGCTGGGGCGGCAGGCGTCTCTGAGCTGGGTGGTCCGGCCGATGGCGGGAGCGATGTTGGCACTGACGACTCCGCCGACATGGCCGTCACATCGGTGGTGTCCACGGACTTTTTCGGCGCAGCGTCGGTGCTCTTGGCACACCCGGACGCGGTGATTGCAAGCGCAATCATCGACGCAGCAAGACGGCCCCTGAACTCCACGGGCCATAGGTTAGAAGGCCGAGACGGTCATCTACCGATTTTGGACGTGTTGGAAGCCGAAGCGACCTTTGATGCAGAGGTTTCCGTGGGTGACTGAATGGTCGGATGGGGACGTGACTTTCACAATCTCGTTGTCCTGCACGTGCAGGGTGAGGTTGCAGCCGACGCCGCAATAGGGGCAGATCGTGGTGGTCTGGGTCTGCGCTTCTTCGTCCCAGGTTCCCTCGGCTCGCTTCGTGAACTCGCTGTTGAAAATCAGCGCGCCCGTCGGGCACACCGCGATGCAGTTACCGCAGTAGACGCATGCCGAGTCGGGAAGCTCGACCGCGTATTCGGTGGAGATGTGGGCATCAAACCCACGACCGGCAACGGCGATGGCGAAGGTGCCCTGCCACTGCTCACCGCAGGCATCGACGCACTTGTAGCACAGGATGCACTTCGAGTAATCCCGTACGTACAGCTCGTTGTCGATCTTGGCCGGTTGGTAGACCGTGGCGGCCTCGTGGCCGTGCGGTGCGTGATGTTCGCCAGCCTTCGCGTTGTCACGAGCACCGGGTTCGTTGGGCGCGGCCGGCGTGCCGAATCGCTCAGGTTTGGCGTCGTACTGTTCCATCCACCCGGCAACGTTTGGGGCGATGGAAAGATCGACCGATGAGCCCAGCAGCTCGAGCACGAGCTTTCGGGAATGCTTGGCCCGATCGCTGTCGGTCTTCACGACCATGCCCGGCTCAACCTTGCGCGAGCACGATGGTACGAGGGTACGGCTGCCTTCCACTTCGACCATGCAGACGCGGCAGGCGTTGACCGGCGTGAGCGTCTCGCCGTAGCAAAGGGTGGGGATGTCTTTGCCACCGCTCTTGCAGGCGTCGAGGATGGTGGAGCCTTCAACGGTGCGAACCTCTTCACCGTCGAGCGTAAAGGTCACGAGGCGTTTGGGCAGACCGACGTTGGTGATGGTCATTGCAGAACTCCGAGACGGTCGATGGCGGATTCAATGGCGTTCCAGGCCGTCTGGCCGAGCCCACAGATGGATGCGTCTTTCATAACCTGGCCGACATCGCGAAGTAGCTGCACATCCTCGGGGCTGCCGCCTGTGGTGAGACGGACGATCGCTTCCTCCTGGCGAACCGTACCCACCCGGCAGGGTACGCACTGGCCGCACGATTCTTCGCGGAAGAACCCGGCGATGCGGCGAAGGAAGGGGCCCATCTCGAAGCTGTCATCCAGCACCATGACCACGCCGGAACCGAGCGTGGTGCCTGCAGCGCGGGCGGCTTCAATGGTGAGCACCAGGTCGAGCTCGTCGGGACGCACGAAGCCACCGGCTGCGCCACCGAGGAGCACGGCACGCAGGTTGCCCGTTGCTCCCCCGGCCAGCGTGAGCAGCTCACGTAGGGTTGCTCCGAACGGCACTTCGTACACGCCGGGGCGACCGACGCTGCCAGAGATACAGAACAGCTTGGTACCGGTTGATCCTTCAGTGCCGATGGCCGCGTAGGCCGCGCCTCCGCCAAGCAAGATCGGCAGCACGTTGACCAGCGTCTCGACGTTGTTGACCACGGTCGGCTTACCGAACAAGCCGACTTCAACAGGGAAGGGCGGCTTGTTGCGAGGCTCACCGCGGTAACCCTCAATCGAGTTGAAGATGGCCGTCTCTTCGCCACAGATATAGGCACCGGCGCCGCGCACGATTTCGAGATCGAAGGCGAAACCCGCACCCATCACGTCGACACCGAGCAAACCCCGATGTCGGGCAGTCTCGATGGCCGCAGAGAGGTTGTGCATGGCCCGTGGGTACTCGCCGCGCAGGTAGATGTAGCCCTGCTCACTGCCCGTTGCGTAGCCGGCGATGGTCATGGCCTCCACCAATGCGAACGGGTCGGCTTCCATCAGCACGCGGTCCTTGAACGTGCCCGGTTCGGACTCATCGGCGTTCGCGATCACGTAGTGGGTGCGCACCGGTTGCTTCGCGACGGCATCCCACTTGCGGCCAGCTGGGAACGCGGCGCCACCCCGGCCAACCAGCTTGGCATCGAGCACCTCGCGGATGACACCAGCCGGTCCCATCGCTACGGCGTTGCGCAGGGCGTCATAACCGCCATGAGCGCGATAGTCATCGAGCGAAAGTGGGTCGACTTTGCCGACACGCTTGAGCAACACCAGCGAGGCGTCACCCGCTTGGGGTACGGCCATCTCCGGCTCAGGCTCTGCCGGTAACGCCGAAGGTCCTTCATGCGCGGCGCGAATCACGACTGGGATCGACGCGGGCGCCATGGCTGCGTGCATGGCGGGCGAGCCGGCTTCGGTGACAAGCACGGCCGGCCCGCGATCGCACAGCCCGAGGCACGGGCTGTTGAGCCAGGTTACGGCGCCTTCGCTGTCGCCCGGCGCGCCGAACTCGGCGGTGAGCGCTTCGACCATTGGTTTGGCCACGTTCTGGCATGCGAGGTCGGTGCACACATGAACGACGCGGGGCGGCTGGGGACGCATGGGGAACAGCGCGTAGAAACTGGCCACTCCGTAGGCCTCGGCGGGTGGAACATCGAGGCGCTTGCAGAGTTCGCCGAGCCCTCCGGGGCTGATCCAGCCGACGCGGTCGTTCAGCGCATGCAGCGCGGCCAACAGATGATGGCGGCGCGATTGTGCCTGGTGGAGTCCTCCGGTTTCCCGGCCCCAGCCTTCTTCGCTGGCAGCGGGGCCGAGCAGCGCATCAAGCGCGTCGACCTCGGCCGAGGTGGCCTCGGCCTCGGGAAAACGAAGGTCCATGACTTACTCTCCTGCGACGGGCTGCAGCGCGTCGATGTCGATACTGATCTTGTCGATGCGAACTGCCGACGCCTTGAACTCTGCCGTTCCCGCCTTGGGGTCGGTGGCTTCAATGGTGATGATGTTGGTGTCGATCTCGTCAGGAAAATGCATCGACATGAACACCAAACCGGGCCGCAGCGCAGGGTCGATAGTGACCGGCGCGGTAATGGTGCCGCGGCGGGAGGACACGTGCACGAACTCGCCGACCTCCACACCGAGACGGGCCGCGTCGATTGGGCCAATGTCAATCGACTCGCCACGGCGTAGGGGCGATTGGAAGCCGCCCGACTGCACACCGGTGTTGTAGGAATCGAGCCGGCGACCGGTGGTGAGCCGCAACGGGAAGTCGGCGGTGAGTGTGTCGACCGGCGGATCATCAATCACGACCGAGAACGGCGCGAGTCGACCACGCTTCGCCGGATCTTCGTGCCACAGGCGACCGTGCAGATACGTAGGCTCAAGTTCAGTGAGCGACGGGCACGGCCACTGCAGCCCACCTTCGGCTTCGAGCCGGGCATAGGTCATACCGAAGTGCATCGGGGACAGCGACCGCAACTCGTTGAAGATGTCCTCCGCGCACGAGTACTCCCACGTGTGGCCGAGGCGTTCGGCCAACTGCAGAATGATCTCCACATCGTCACGAGCGCCCTCAGGCGCCTGCAGTGCCTTGCGTACCCGCTGCACACGACGTTCGCTGTTGGTGACGGTGCCTTCGGTTTCGCACCACGCCGCCGACGCCGGCAACACCACGTCGGCCAACTGCGCGGTCTTGGTGAGGAACATGTCCTGCACCACGAGGTGTTCCAATCCTTCGAGCAAGTGCACGGCATGCGCAGAGTCGGCTTCCGACTGGGCCGGGTTCTCACCCAGCACATACACGGCCTTCAAGTCGCCGCGACCCATTGCTTCGAACATCTGGGTGAGGTGCCAGCCGTAGTGGTCGGGGATGTTGGAACCCCAGGCCTTGTCGAACTTGGCGCGAGCGTCGGCATCGAGCATGTCTTGGAAACCGGGCAACTTGTTGGGAATGGCGCCCATGTCGCCGCCGCCCTGCACGTTGTTCTGCCCGCGCAACGGATTGAGCCCGGCGCCGTGCCGACCGACGTGCCCGCACAGGAGCGCCAGGTTGATGAGGGACAGCACGTTGTCGACGCCGTTGTGGTGCTCGGTGATGCCAAGCGTCCAGCACAGCTGCGCCCGATCGGCCTTGGCGTACGCATGGGCGAGTTGGCGAATGGCGTCGGCGGGAACGCCAGTGACGAACTCACCGACCTCAAGGGTCCATTGTTCGACCGACGCCTTGTACGCCTCGAAGTCACTGGTGGAATTCTCGATGAACGACTGGTTCGCCAGCCCCGCGGCGATGATTTCGCGAGCAATGGTGTTCGACAAAGCAATGTCGGTGCCGACGTTCAGCCCCAGCCATCGATCGGCCCAACGAGCCGTAGACGTGCGACGCGGATCGACCACGAACATTTTGGCGCCGTTGCGGATGCCGGCCATGACGTGGTGAAAGAAAATCGGGTGCGCTTCACGCGCGTTTGAGCCCCACATGACGATGACGTCAGTGTCCTCAATTTCGGCGTACGAACTGGTACCGCCGCCTGCTCCAAACACTGTGGCCAGACCGACCACGCTAGGAGCGTGTCAAGTTCGATTACAGGAGTCGATGTTGTTGGTGCCCAGCGCGACCCGCGCAAACTTCTGGGCGATGAAGTTCATCTCGTTGGTGGCCTTGGAGCACGAGAAGATGCCAACCTCACGCTCGCCTCGGTTGGCGAACCCGGCGGCGGCACGATCAAGCGCCTCGTTCCACGATGCGGGCCGAAGCACGCCATTCTCTCGAACGAGCGGCTCGGTCAGACGAACATACGGGGTGGTCCGATGCTGCTTCATAGACGCAATACTCGCACGCCCAGAGACATTTGTCTCTCTAGGCTAGGCCAGACCGCCGCACCGATATTCCTGGCGTCATCTGGTCCGTATCGTGGAATTGCGCGGCAACACTGACCAGCTGCGGTCGCTTGCGCTCGCTCGGTTCTCCCGTAGCCACTTCTTCCGACAAGGACGGCCCGGCGACCTCGTCGTCGGACGACAGCACAATCGGTTCGAACACGTTCGCACGCAACACCAGCGGGGTGATCAGTAGCGAACCAATCACGGCAAGAGCCAGAAGCGCGACATAAATGCCGAGGAATTGGAACAGGTGGAGGTGGGCGGTTTTCCACGTTCCTAAAATGGTGGCCGAGTACCACGAGACACCCGACACCGCGGCCGCAACGCTCAGGGAGTTCAAGAACGGCACGGTCAGGCGAACCTCACCTTCTCGCATTGCCTGCGACAGCCGCGGGAAGGTGAACCAGTGGGCGCACGCACCGTTCGCAGCGACCACGATGACAACCACCATTTTCGCCCAGAAGCGTTCGCTTGTATGCGTACCGGTGCGGATCAGCACTATGCCACTGACGGTCAGCAGTACCAGACCGGCGGTCACCAGTTTGCTCGCCAACTCCAGCACCGTCGCAAGGGTCTGATCGATGTGCCGCAGACGTAGACAACGGACGAACACCATGTCCGTCGCGGTCGCGCCGCCCACGCCGAATGCCACGCCGACAATGTGGCCAATGAGGGCGAGCGTGTGCAGGGTGCTGGGCGGTGCAGCCGAAACCGCTGCCGAGAGTGCGTTTCCGTACATATCTCAAATGTTACAGATTGATTACAGTCGATCAACCGAGTTGGCCGGACGTTATCTCCTTCTTGGGTGAATTCTGGCCGGAACCAGCAATCACCTCAGTCATGAGGAGTTCTTCAAGGCGGCGGTGAAGGTGCTCGATGTTGGCTTCGTTTTCGGGTTTCATCAGCACCGATCGCAGAATCATGCCGGTGTCGACGTCCCGCACGCGGTCGGGGTGACGGAGTAGCAAAGCATCGGCTGAGACCCCGTAGGTGGCTACGAAGACCGGGTCGGTCGGGTCATTCATAGCCCGCTGGAAGAGCCCGTGGGCCGCCGCGCTGAGCTCGGCAACGGACCCGCGACGGGGCAGGAACGTCACGATGTCCAAATCCGCATCCTGGAACAGGGCTAAACTCGCTGACTCCCGGAGAAGCTCGCGCCAGTGCTGCGCGGCGCGCTCGACCGGCAGCGAGGCGGGCGCCCAGCCCATCCATAGTCCACGGCACAACCTGGCGCGTCAGCCACAGCGCGGCCGCAGCAGCACCGGCGCGGGAGCACTCCAGGCTGATCTCACCGAGGTGCAGTTCGGCTGAGGTGAAGTAGGTGTAGGGAGAGTCGTGGAGGTAGAAGCGCCCGACGGTTGGATCACGGAACAGCACGGCACCGCACCCATAGGGCTGCAGCCCGTGCTTGTGCGGATCGACCACGACCGAGTCACATTCGGCGATTGCTTTGAACGAAGCCACGGGAACGAGGTCGCAGTCGGCCCACGCAAGAATGGAGAAGAACCCGCCGTACGCGCCGTCAACATGCACTCGCACGCCGTGCCGTTGAGCGATCGGCACGATCTCCTCAATGCGGTCCACCATGCCCAACCCGGTCGAGCCAGACGTGACGACGACGGTGCCAATCCGGCCAGTTGTAAAGAGTGCGTCGAGCGCACCGACATCCATCCGCCCAGTGGTGTCGCTCGGCACGGCAATGCCCTCAACACCCAGCACGTGACACATGCGACTATGCGTGTAGTGCGCGTCAGCGCCGTACGCAATTGCTTTGCCGGGATGCAGTTCGCGGGCGATGAAGAGCGCTTCAAGGTTGGCGATGGTGCCGCTGGACGTGAGATGTCCGAGCGTCTCGGTCGGCAGATGAAACATCCTGGCGAGTTCGGGGATGAGTTCCTTCTCCATCACACTCGTGGGTTCTCCCCCATCGAGCGCATGGTTGTTCGGATTGTGCAGCATCGCAGCCAGGTAGCCAATAACTGCCGCCGGATGGGGCGGCTTCAGCATCTGGCCGATATAGCGCGGATGAAAGAACGGATAGTTCCCCTGCAACCGCTCCAACAGCTCATCGAGCGCCTTGGCCAACGTGGCTTCGTCGATCTCGGTTGACAGGTGTGATTCGACCGGCCCCCATTGCCCCGCCCACCCTTCGAAACTATCGACCGCTTTACCCAGCCATTCCGTGAGATCCGTCATAGCCAGCCACGGTAACCGTCAGGCTTTGGCTTGTTGGCGACGGCGATGGAGGATGGGTTCGGTGTAACCGCTTGGCTGCTCGCAGCCGTCGAAGACGAGTTCGCTGGCCGCCATGAAGGCTGGGCCGTCGAAGCCGTGGGCCATGGGGAGATAGAGCGGATCACCCGCGTTTTGGCCGTCGACAACGACAGCCATGCGGCGAAGCGACTCGCGGACTTCCTGCTCGGAGATCACGCCGTGACGAAGCCAGTTGGCCACGTGTTGGGATGAGATGCGACAGGTAGCGCGATCTTCCATCAGCGCGACATTGCTGATGTCGGGCACCTTCGAACAACCCACACCCTGATCGACCCAACGCACGACGTACCCGAGAATGCCTTGCAGGTTATTGTCGAGTTCGCGCTGTCGTTCTTCAGGCGACCATGGGGCTTCCGCTGCGACGGGGATCTTGAGAATGTCGTCGACCGAGGCCTGCAATCGGGTGCGAAGGGTGGCCTGGCGATCGAAGACATCCACCTGGTGATAGTGGATGGCGTGCAGGGTGGCTGCCGTTGGTGAAGGCACCCACGCGCAGTTCGCTCCGGCCATGGGGTGGGCTGCTTTCTGGTGCAGCATGTCACCCATGAGGTCGGGGGCGGCCCACATGCCTTTGCCGATTTGGGCGTGGCCCGTGAAGCCGCAGGTCAGGCCGATATCGACGTTGCGATTCTCGTAGGCCCCGATCCACGGCTGTGTCTTCATCTGTGCCTTGGGAACCATCGGGCCGGCTTCCATGGACGTGTGGATTTCGTCGCCGGTGCGATCGAGAAATCCGGTGTTGATGAATGCCACTCGCGACCGAGCCTGCCGAATGCACTCATGCAGATTCACGGTGGTGCGGCGTTCCTCATCCATGATGCCGATCTTCACGGTGTTCTCCGGCAAGCCGAGCGAGGTCTCCACCTTGGCCAGCGTGGCGACCGCGAAAGCCACCTCGTCGGGTCCGTGCAACTTCGGCTTCACGATGTAGATCGACTGCAGCCGCGAGTTGCGGTCTGCTGCGGGTCGCAGGCGATCGTGGAGCGCAATGGTGATGGTCATCATGGCGTCGAGCAATCCCTCGAACACCTCGTCACCCGAACCATCTCGCAGGGCGGGCGTCCGCATATGGATACCGACGTTGCGGGCCAGCAACAGCGAGCGTGCGGGCTGCTCGAATGAGTTACCACCGGGGGCCCGAAACGTTCGGTTCGGTTCAAGGCGACGGGTGAACATCTCACCGTTCTTGCGGACCGGCTCGGCAAGCGTGCCTTTCATGAGACCGAGCCAGTTCCGGTAGGCCACGATCTTGTCGGCTGCGTCGACCGTCGAGACGGAGTCCTCGAAGTCCATGATGGTCGTGACCGCAGATTCCAGTCGCACGTCTGCCAGACCGGCCCGATCAGACGAACCGATGGGGTGGGCGCGATCGAGAACCAGTTCGATGTGCAGGCCATGATGGACGAGCAGCACGCTGGTTGGATTGGCTTCCGCACCCTGGAAGCCGACGAACGCGTCGGGCCGAACCAGTGGGTAGGTGCGGTCGGAGGCGTTGCCGACGAGCTGAGTGTCCACGATGCGGTAGCCGTCAATAGCGCAATGGGAGACGCCGTCCAAGGCCACGTGGTCGTTGAGGAAGCGCTTCGCCCACCGCACCACTTGCGCCCCCCGCTCCGCGTCGTAGGGGCCGGGAGCAGGCAAAGAACCGAGCGCGTCGGTGCCGTAGAGCGCGTCGAACAGCGAGCCCCAGCGAGCATTGGCGGCGTTGAGGGCAAACCTTGCGTTCGTCACCGGCACCACCAGCTGCGGCCCGGCAATAGTGGCAATCTCGGCGTCCACGTTCGGCGTATCGATCATGAACGGTTCACCGTCGGCTTGGAGATAGCCGATATCGATGAGGAAGCGCTTGTATGCGGCGGCCTCGTGCGGCTGGCTACGGCGGGCCAGGTGCCACCCATCAATCTGCGTCTGGAGCGCGTCGCGGTGCGCAAGCAGCGCTCGGTTCTGTGGCGTCATTGCCTGCACCAGTTCAGCCAGCCCGGCCCAAAACGCTGCGGCCGTCACGGACAGGCCCGGCAAGACTTCCTGCTCGACAAAGTCGACCAGCGCGGCATCGATGTCGAGACCCTCACGAGCCACCATGTTGTCCCCCAGCACAAGAGTCTGTTCAGTGAGCAAATTGCTCCTCCTCCGTTGAGCCCTTCAACGCCAGAGTTGATGCCAGTCCACCGGAAATCACCGTGGCCACATCGTCAAAGAAACCGGCGCCCACTTCGCGCTGGTGCCGGGTGGCACTGTAGCCCCGCGACTCCATTGCAAACTCCGATTCCTGCAACTCGACGTAGGCCGACATGCCGCGTGACGCATAGCCGTGCGCAAGATCGAACATCGCCGCATTGAGAGCATGAAAACCGGCGAGGGTGATGAACTGAAAGCGATATCCCATGGCACCCAGCTGCTTTTGGAAACTAGCGATGGTCTCGTCATCGAGGTGACGCTTCCAGTTGAACGACGGCGAACAGTTGTAGGCCAAGAGTTTGCCCGGGAACTCGGCGTGGATGGCCTCGGCAAACCGACGAGCCTCATCAAGATCCGGCAGCGATGTTTCGCACCAGATCAGATCGGCGTACGGCGCGTACGCCAGCCCACGAGCAATTGCCGCGTCAATCGTTGCGTTCGTGCCGAAGTAGCCCTCCGGTGTTCGTTCCCCGTTGAGGAAGGGACGATCGCGCTCATCGACATCGGAAGTGATGAGTGACGCGCCCAGTGAATCGGTTCTGGCCACGATGAGGGTCGGCACGCCGAGCACGTCGGCGGCGAGTCGAGCAGCGGTCAAGGTGCGGATGTGTTGTTGCGTGGGGATGAGCACCTTGCCACCCATGTGCCCGCACTTCTTCTCCGAAGCAAGCTGATCCTCCCAATGCACACCCGCCGCACCCGCTTCGATCATGGAACGCATCAGCTCATAGGCGTTGAGCGGGCCGCCAAAGCCCGCCTCGGCGTCGGCGACGATCGGCAGCATGAACTCGATGGCGTCATCACTGTCGGCTCCTTTGGCGACCGTTTCCGACCACTGAATCTGGTCGGCCCGTCGGAGCGCGTTGTTGATCCGCCTCACCACCGCTGGCACGGAGTTCACCGGGTAGAGGCTCTGATCGGGGTAGACGTTTTCGGAAAGGTTGGCGTCAGCAGCCACCTGCCAACCCGACAGGTAAATTGCTTCCAGTCCGGCCTTGGCCATCTGCACGGCCTGTCCTCCGGTCATGGCGCCGAGCGCATGCACGTAGTCACGGCGATGGAGCAGTTCCCACAGACGGTTGGCTCCGGCCTGCGCCGTTGATTGCTGCACCGGCGCGCTCCCCCGCAGCCGCACGACATCGGCGGCGCTGTAGGAGCGCTCGATACCGGCCCACCGGGTGTTGGTGGCCCACTCGGCCTCAAGCAGCTCGGTTTCCATCTGGGCGATGCTGGTAATGCTGTTCACGGCGTTCCTCCAGGGTCGTGCGGATGATGTTCCGCAGAGGACAGTCTCACAAAACTTTCCACAATGACGTAGAAAATACTGGAAAGAATCGTGTTTCTTTCGTTTGAGAACAAGTACTCTGAAATTGTGACAACGCAAGCCATCGACCCACTCCTGCTCGGCCAGCGGATACGACATCTTCGTAAAGCGGCCGGCCTCACGCTCGACGAGCTTGCCAAGCGGGTAAACAAGCCCGGCCCCTACCTATCGCAGCTCGAAAACGGGAAGAGAGAACCGAAACTCTCGCTCGTCGCCGCTATCGCCGAAGCCCTCAGCACCACAACCGCAGAACTGGTGCGAGCCGAGGCCCCGTCGCGCCGAAGCCAGCTCGAAATCCAGCTCGAGCGATCACAGGAGGAAGCGCTCTACCAATCGCTGCGACTCCCCTACCTCAAGCCAACCGCAACGCTGCCCGACGTTGCCCTTGAGCATCTCGGTGCCCTCTACCGCAGCCTCGAAAGCCGCATCGAAGTGCAGGCCGCGTCACCCGAGGGTGCCCGCCTTGCCAACGCTGCGTTACGTCACGAAATGCGGGAGCGAAACAACTACTTTGCCGAGATCGAGCAGCTGGCAACATCGGTGCTCGATGCCGTCGGTTGGGACGGCACCTCGGCCATCCCAGAGCGCACGCTGCTTGCCATTTCGACGCATCTCGGCTTCTCCATTCGCCGCGTCGCAAACCTGCCGCCGCATACCCGATCGATCACCGATCAACGCAACCGCGTCATCTTCATTCCTCAGAGAAATCGGATGGATGCCCGCAACGTCCGCTCCGTCGTACTGCAAACCCTCGGGCACTTCGCGCTTGGTCAAGCCGACCCGACCAGCCTGGCGCAGCATCTGAAGCAGCGAGTCGAGGCCAACTACTTTGCCGCCGCCGTGCTCGCTCCCGAGGCAACCGTTGTGCCGTTCCTCCGCAGCGCAAAAGGACGCCATGACCTGTCGATTGCCGACATCGCCGAAGACTTCTACGTCTCCTACGAAATGGCCGCGCATCGTTTCACCAACCTGGCCACCCGCCACCTCGACCTACCCGTGCATTTCTTGCGTGCTGACAGCGAGGGGTTGATCGGCAAGGCCTACGAGAACGACGGGTTGCCGTTTCCTACCGATTCCGGCGGGGCTATCGAAGGCCAGTGGACGTGTCGCTCGTGGGGCGCTCGCGTGGCGCAGAAGACCGATGACATTTTCGAGATCCACTACCAGTACACCGACACGCCTGACGGCGCCTACTGGGACGCCACCTATGTGGAAGCGAGCGATCAGCCGAGACACGCCATCAGCGTGGGCGTCACCGAACGAAACGCTCGCTGGTTCCGAGGCAGTGACACCAAGATTCGCCACACCTCGAGTTGCCCGGCCGCCTCATGCTGCCGCCAGCCCGCCGGGGATTTGGCCAGGCGCTGGCAAGGGATGACCTGGCCCCTCAGCAACCAGCCGAGCTACCTGCTGCCCGGCCACACCGTTGGCAGCTATCCCGGCGTGGATCTCATCGACGTGTACGAATTCCTCGAAGCCCAGACCTAAACGCCGTCAGCGAGCGGCGAAGTTCACGTCGAGGGGCGCAGCTCCTGCCCACATGTCGTGGGACTCCAACGCCTGAACAGGCCGTGGTGACCAAAGGGTCAGGGCGCCGGCTGGCCAAGAGTCTGCGACAGGATTGCACCGTCGCTGCCGACACAGATTGATGTGTTGAAGCCGCACTCGTCAACCGTGCGCTCGTACAGGGAAGCCTGTACAGCGATGCCGTGTTCGGTCGCGAGTGAGCGAGCCAAGTTTGCGGTCGGGCCGTTGTGAAGTCCTTCCCCAAACCGCTCAAGTGCATTCGGCACATCGGGATTGACACAGAAGTAGGGCGACAGGGTCAGCTCCTGGAGCAGCACGATCGCGGCACCTTCACCCGCGGCCAGGGCGACACCTTCTCGTAGGACTGCTTCGTGCTCGCGTGGGTCTCGATGCCAAGCCCACTGCACCGCACCAACCCGAACAGCTGGCCGGTCGGGCGCTGGCCGGTCGGGCCATCGCCTTGAATGGCGACGCCAAGGGGGTAACGGTGTGCGTAACGATCTCGAACGTTGACATTCATCCTCCCTCCCCCTGAACGTAGTTGACTGTGAGCTATACGGTCCCTCCGACCTGCCAAGGAGAATGCTCGTGGTTCACATGTTGCAGCCGAAGGGCTCAACGGTCGACAAGGATTTCGGCTACTCCGACGCTACGTGGGATCGTCCGGCGTTTCTTTCGGTCGGACAGACGACGGCTACGTCCCGTATGCCGACGGCAGTGCTCGAACCCGGTGATCTTCGGCTCTCGCTGCCGCTCGGTGATCCTCTCGATGTGAAGGGCATGGCTTTTCACGATGTGCTCTTCGATCGTCCGATGTCGGCCGACGACTTTCTGAACCGCCGCCTTTTCAACGACGGGCTGCTGGTGCTTCATCGTGGCGCAGTGCGTCATGAGAGCTATCGCAACGGCTTTACGGCGGATGATCACCATCTCTGTCACTCAGTTACAAAGACGCTAACCACGATGATGGTTGGCATTGCGATCGACGAGGGGTTTCTTGATGTCGCCATGCCGATCGTCACCTACGTGCCCGAGCTACGCGAACTACCGGCGTGGGAGTCGGTGACGCTGCAGCATGTGCTCGACATGGCCGCCGGTATTTCTTCGGACGAGCACTACCACAAGCCAGACTCGATGTACTGGCGCTATGCCTACGGCGTTGGCTACTACGGCAGCGACCCGTCCCATCCCTCTCACAATCTCGGCGCGCTCGGTTTCATCCTGCGGGAACTGACCACCACCGAAGCGCCGCCAGGGTTCCGGTTCAACTACGCGTCGTATCTCACGAACCTCCTGCCGCTGGCACTCCAGAATGTCTACCAACGACCGGCCGTCGAGCTGTACGAGGAGTATCTGTTCAACCACATCGGCGCGGAGGCGCCCTGTCTGCTGAACGTCGACGCTTACGGTTGCCCCATCGTGGAAGGCCAAATCAGCTTGACGCTACGCGATCTCGCACGGTGGGCTGGGCTGTACGCCAACGGCGGTCGCAGCCTTGCGGGCGAACAGGTCGTGCCGAATGAATGGATAGAGGAGACCATCACATCCAGCCCAGCCCGGCTGGCAGCCTTCGCCCGGGGCGATTCAGCCAAGGACTTTCCGGGTGGGCAGTACCACAACAAAACGTGGGTGCTCGATGCAGATCGCCGACGCTTCGCGATGCTCGGCATCCACGGACAGTTCGCCTATTTCGATCTGCCCGCTGAGCTTATGATTGTCGGCTTCGGTTCTTTCCCTGAACAGGTTGCGCCCCTCATGGGCAACAGCCTGCACCAACTTTGGACCGCGCTCACCGATGCAGTGAGGACCTGAAGTGCCGCTGTCGAGCGGCGCGGTGACGGGAGTTCATTTGCTACCGTATGAACGAGCAGTTGATCGATTGAGTCGTTGGGGAACGACGCCACACACTCTGGGGGAAACATGGGATTTACATCACGCTCGTCACGCCAACTAGCCGTTTTGCTAGCAATCGCGTTGCTCGCGCCCGCCTGCACCGGACGGACCAAGACCTCGACTGCGACAGCTGCCAAAGGTGACCGGCCACTGGTCAACGTTACGAAAGCTGGCACGAAGCCAGTCGACAATGTGAACTGGGCCGTGTACCGGGAGGTCAACTCTGTCGACCCCAACGTCGCCTTCGACTATCCCGAAAACACCGTGCTCGCCAACCTGTGCGAAGGACTCCTCACCCAAGGAGCCGACGGCGCTATCGGCAAGGGACTGGCCGAACTCACCCAACCGAATGCAACCACCCTCGTGTTCAAGCTACGCGCTGGCGTGAAGTTCTGGAATGGAGATCCGGTTACCGCCGAGGATGTCGTGTTCAGCCTTAAGCGCTCCGCTAATCCCGAGGGTGGCGGGTTCTATTCGCTTGCGTACATACGGGTGAAGTCAATCGACGCCACCGACGCGACGACCGTCACGATCACGCTGAACGAACCCGACTACTGGCTCCAGGGTGAGTTGGCCAGTCCGGCTGGCTTCATTATCCAGAAGAAGTTCACCGAAGCTGCCGGCACCGACTTCGGGAATCCGACAGGCCGAGTGATGTGTACCGGCTCGTACAAGCTTGGTTCGTGGAAGGTTGGCGAGAAGCTGGTCATCGAACGCAACGACGCGTACTGGAATACCACCATCAAGCCGAAGGTAGCCAAGATCAGCTTCTCGGGAGTGCCCGACAACAACGCGCTGACGGCCGGCCTCATCTCTGGCGATATCGACGGCGTGTATGCCTTCACGGGTGTCTCCACCATCGAGCAGCTGAAGTCCAACAAGGCCGTTACCGTTACCGAAGGTTCGGGCTGGAACACCGAGTTGCTCGTGGTGTCCAGTTATGAAGGTGCCCTCGCCAGCGTCGATGCTCGTCAGGCGCTGTCGAAAGCAGTTGATCGACAGGCGTACATCAACGCTGCCTACAAGGGTCTGGCCACCGTGCCTCGGTCACTGTCGTCGCCCGGCACCTGGGGCTACGCCGCCGACACCTTTGCTGCTGCCCACAAGGCGTTGCCGGTCATGAACCAGGACTTGGCCGAAGCCAAGAAGCTCGCCGAGAAGGCTGGCGTTGTCGGCAAGACCATCACCATCGGCGTCGCCACCGAAATCGAGTCCCAACTCGCGCAGGCCAACGCCTACAAGACAGCGGCCGAGGCGATCGGCATGAAGCTCGAGTTCAAGACGGTTTCGGCCGATCAGTTCATAAACTTCTTCATCGACCCAGAATTCCGAAAGGGAATCGACGGCTTCCTGACCGTGAACTACGGCGACTACGCCGACCCGACGGCGTTCCTTCAGACGATCGTGTCCGACAAGGGATCACAGAATTTCGGTGACTACAAGACCGAGAGCGTACGCAAGCTGATGGAAGAAGCCCGTTCAACGTCTGACCCGAAAGCCCGGGCCGAGAAAGTGCTTGAAGCACAGAAAATCATCACGGCCGAACTGCCCTGGATCCCCACGACGTATCCATCGACCCTGTTGATCACCAGCTCGAAAATCAGCGGTGCCAACGCGTCGTTCTCCTACATGTTCTCGCCCTGGGCCAACGACCTCGGCGGCGTGTAAGTACCAACAATGAGCATCGTTCGCTTCGCCATCTTGCGGCTGTTGCGACTGATTGGCACTCTCTTGGTGTCGAGCTTCGTCATCTTTTCGTCGCTCTATCTTGCCCCGGGAAATCCTCTGGCTGCGCTTTCAGGTGGGCGGACCCTTCCGCCTGAAAGCGTGGCCATTCTGGAAAAGCGCTTTCATCTGAACGACTCGTTCTGGGTGCGCTATTTCCGCTGGCTGGGTGGTATTTTGAGGGGTGATTTTGGTATCTCAATTAAGCTGCGTGAGGACGTCTCCAAGCTCATCACCGCTCGCATCGGCACCACCCTTTCGCTCGTGCTATTCGCGTCGATCCTCATCCTGGTGATCGGTATTGGAGCGGGCATCGTGGCCGCCCTCAAGCCTGGACGAATCGATAGCAGCATCCTGATCGGGACGGCGTTATCAGCAGCGATTCCGTCCTTCGTGGCCACCACGCTCTTACTCACCGTCTTTGTGCTTGGCCTCGGTTGGTTCCCCTCTGGCGGTGACGGCTCCGGATTCGTCGACACCATCCGCCACCTCACACTCCCTGCTGTTGCTCTTGCGTTCTCCTCCCTCGCCATTGTGGCTCGCATTACGCGATCAGCCGTGCGCGAAGAACTTGGCCGTGAACACGTACAGACCGCCACCAGTCGCGGTTTGCCACCGGCGACGATCCTGCGCAAGCACGTGCTCCGAAACGCAGCCATCCCCATTGCGACGGTCAGCGCCGTCACCATCGCATCGCTCCTGGCATTGGCCAGCGTCGTTGAGCGAGCCTTCTCGCTCAACGGTCTCGGCTCGTATCTTGTCAGTGCCGCAGCCACCAAGGACTTCGCTGTCGTGCAGGGAATCTCCATGGTGATCGTGGCTGCCTTCACGATAACCAACACCATCGTCGATCTCCTGTACGCAGTGCTTGACCCGCGTATCGCTCTGGGCTCGGGGCCACGATGAACCTGATCGCTCCTGCCGTTGGCACACCGACATCAATGAAGCGCCAAGGTCTCTTAGGTGTAGCGGGCGTCATTTGTCTGGTCGTGATTGGCCTGGCGGCCCTCATCGCAATCATTGGTTCGTGGGTCGCCCCACAGGATCCGAACGCGTCGGACTTCAACAACGTTTGGATCGGTCCTTTCCAGGAGCCCGGTCACCTTCTCGGCTTCGACGGACAGGGCCGTGACCTCTTGTCTCGCCTCTTGGTCGGGGCTCGCACCGCTGTGCTCGGCCCGCTGGTGGTCGTCGTCATCTCCGTTGTGCTCGGCATCGTGCTTGCGGTCTTCGCCGCCTGGAAGGGCGGCCGAATCGATGGCGCACTGGGAGCGCTTTTCGATGTGCTCTTCGCCTTCCCCGGCATCCTGCTGGCCATCCTGGCGGCGGCCGTGTTCGGCAAGGGCATACCGTCGGCTGTCATTGCACTCTCGATTGCGTACGTGCCGTTCATCGCCCGGGTGCTGCGCAGCTCAGCCATTCGAGTCCGAAGCCAGGCCTACATTGCCGCGCTTGAGGTGCAGGGTCAATCGGCGTTTCGTATCTGCTGGCAGCACATCATTCCGAACATGGGCTCGCTCATTGTGGCGCAGGCCACCACCCTGTTCGGCTACGCCATGGTCGACCTAGCCGCCATCTCGTTCCTTGGTCTGGGCGTGCAGGCGCCGGCGGCCGACTGGGGCTATATGGTGAACGAAAATCAGTCGGGCATTCTGCAGAGTTACCCGTTTCCCACCCTCATCAGTGGTCTGCTCATCGTGATCGTTGTCGTTGCCGTCAACGTGCTGGGCGAACGGCTGCATCAGCGCAGCACACAAGGGAGCCGAGCATGACGGCGCCGCTTCTTGAGGTGTCGAACCTCACCGTGCAGCTGCCGATTGACGGCAGTCCGCAATCCGTACTCGCTGGTGTTGATCTCACCCTCAATGCCGGTGAGTCGCTCGGCCTGGTTGGAGAGTCGGGTTCGGGGAAGTCGATGACAGCGCGGGCCATCGACATGCTGCTGCCGAACTCGGCGGTGCGAGGTGGGTCAGTTCGTTTCGATGGTCGGGAGGTGACTGAACTCAGCGGTGATGACCTTAACGCTTTCGCATCATCGCCATGATCTTTCAAGATCCGCGGACTCACATCACCATCCGACGCTCGGCGACCATACCGAAGCGGATGTCATCCATGGCGTGTTGTCTCAGGGCGCAGCCGAGAAGCGGGCCGTCGAACTGCTCAACGACGTTGGTATCGGCGACGGCGCTCGTCGTCTTCGACAGTACCCCCACGAGCTCTCGGCGGATTGCTGCTCGGGCGTATTGCCACGGCGCTGCTGACCAAGCCGCGCTACTGCTGGCCACGAGCCAACCACCGCGTTGATGTCACGACCCAAAGCGAAGTGATGGCCATCCTGTCGGAGCTTCAAGAAGCGAACGGATTGTCGGTGCTGTTCATCACCCACGACCTCGAACTTGCTGCTGCAGTCTGCGACCGGACCGCAGTGATGTACGCCGGGCAGATCGTGGAGGTGCCGCTTCGGAACAGCTCGACAACGCTCTGCACCCCTACACCGCAGCGTTAACGGCGACGCGACCACGTATCGACGCGACGGCTGCTCGGCTTCCGGCCATTCCCGGTCGCCCTCGCTCGGCGTTTGAGGCCCCGGCCGGTCAGTGTGCATTCGCCGATCGCTGCAGCCATGTTGCGGATGTGTGCCGAACGGCACGCCCCAGCCTTACGCCTGCGCCGGGTGGCTTGGTGCGCTCCGCGCGGGTGAACGAATTGCACCCAGGGATCGTGGCATGACCGACCCATCCATACTCTCGGTTCAGAACCTACGGAAGAACTACGGCAGCCTCGCGGCCGTCAACGATGTCAGCTTCGAGCTGGCGGCTGGTGATTCACTGGCGATCGTGGGCGAATCGGGATCGGGCAAGACCACCGTTCCCGCATCATCGTCGGCCTTGAGCGAGCCAGCGCTGGGACCATCAACGCGTGTGGAAGTGACCGCTCCCAGCCGGCTCGATCGTCAGCCTTGCGCCGACAACGCGGGCGCGAGATCCAGATCGTCTTCCAAGATCCGTACGCCAGCCTCGACCCTCGTCACAACGCTCGCCGCTGCCTGGACGCAGCACTGCGACTGCGTCACAACTTGGATCAAACCAAGCGCGATGAGCGAGTGACGATCTCCTCGATCTTGTCGGTCTCGACCGACGTCAAAGCGAAGCTCTTCCCCGTGATCTGTCCGGCGGCCAACGCCAGCGCATTGCCATCGCTCGGGCGCTTGCGTCGGAGCCTCGGGTGCTCATTTTGGATGAGTCTGTCGCCGCGCTCGATGTCTCCATCCAGGCCCAGATCCTGAACCTGCTCATGGACATTCGTGATGAGACGGCCGTGTCCTACGTGCTGATCAGCCACGACCTTGCGGTGGTGCGGCAGCTCACCAACCAGGCCATCGTCATGCGTAAGGGACAGGTGGTGGAGCAGGGTCCAACGGCACAGATACTCGACGCTCCGACGGACCCGTACACTCGTCTGCTGCGTGACAGCGTGCCACGGCAAGGTTGGCGTCCCCAACGACGAAGCCGGAGCCGGTTCAGTGACTACTCTGCCGTCTTCATCGCGTTGGAGAGCCGCCGTAGAATCAGTCGGACACGCACGAGTTTCCAACCCAATGAGGACGCCATGACCGATCTCGCCTATCTGTCCGCGGACGATGCCATCGCGGCGTTTGCTGATCGATCGGTGTCCCCGGTGGAGTTGCTCGAAGCGCTCATCGATCGCATCGAAGCCAGCGAACCAGCGCTGAATGCGGTCTGCGATCGGCGCTACGACGAAGCGCGGGTCGAGGCCAAGGCGTCGGAAGCTCGCTACGCCAACGGAACAGCGCGAGCC
Organism: uncultured Acidimicrobiales bacterium; assembly: GCA_963791625.1. GTDB lineage: Bacteria > Actinomycetota > Acidimicrobiia > Acidimicrobiales > Ilumatobacteraceae > JANMCE01. The sequence continues at coordinate 502,192 of CAWBTA010000006.1, read as the reverse complement.
CTCGAAGGGCTGCCGGTGGCCGCGAAAGAAGAGCAGCCGATGATCGGCCGTTCCTGGGAAATGGGTTCGCTCGTGTTGGTCGGCGAGGTGGCCACCGAGGATCACCCGGTGATCGAACGCATCCAAGCTGCGGGCGGCATTGTCCACATCCGCACCAAGACACCGGAGTTCAGCTCGGCGGCGTTCACCGAGTCGAAACTCTGGGGCGCCACCCGCAACCCGTGGAACCTCAACATGACACCAGGCGGGTCGTCGGGCGGGTCAGGCACGCCATTGCCGCCGGTTGCGCCCCTGGCACCCGCAGCAACTTGGTGGTTCGATCCGTATTCCCGCCAGTTTCTTGACTGATCGGCTTCAAACCACCCTCGGCCGGTGCCTGCCTTGACACGTTCAACATCGATCAGTACTGCCATGACGGCCCCATGGCCCGGCGCGCCGCCGACTGTGCACTTTTGGAGAACGTGATCGCCGGACGCCACCGTCATGACATTGCGTCGTTGCCGAACCCGCCGGTCCTGCCCTATTCAGGGGCGGGCTCGCTAGCTGGCCGTCGGATTGCGCTGTGCATCAACCTTGGCGACTTCGCCGTAGACCCTGAAGTGGAAGCCAACACCCGTGCAGCCGCCGAGCAGCTCCAAGCAGCCGGCGCAACGGTGACCGAAGTAAGGCTCCCGTGGTCCCGCATGGAGATGCTCGAAGCCGGTATGGCGCACTTCGCCGCCATCATGACCGGCAGCCTGGAACCCATGCGTGACCACATGAGTGAGTTCACCACCTACGTGCGAGCGTTCATGGAAAGAAGTGAGCCCTACCGCACCAAGTTCGTGTCCGGACTGGAGCTTGAGGGCCAGATGTATCGGGCGCTGGGCGAACTCTTCGAGCAGTACGACGCACTGATCTGCCCAACGTCGGGCACGCGATGCATGCCCATCGGGGAGGACTACGTGGACACAAAACTCGTCGTGAACGGTGTGGAACTTGAGCACTATCTGCTCGGTCAACTCACGCTTCCGTTCAACCTCTTCAGCCGCTGCCCGGTGCTTTCAGTACCCACCGGTTTCGCTAACAACGGAGTGCCGACCGGAGCCCAGATCGTCGGCCCCACCTACGAAGACGAGACCGTCTTCGCCATTGCTTACGCACTGGAAGCCAGCGGCCTCGGCTTCACCCATCCGCCCGTGTTCTGACCACCCCCAGCCGCGCGGTGCTAGGGCCCTCGCACAAGTGTCATTTTCGCCGCGACGTAGGCTTCGTCATGCGCGTTCTCTCGGGTGGCAGGGTCTTCACGTCGAACACCGATGGCTTGTGGGCCGATGCGGTGGTGATCGACGGCGACCGCATCGTCTTTGTCGGCGACCGCACCGACGCGCTTGCGTTCGCTGGAAGCGAGGCTGACGTCACCCACCTCGCTGGTGGCGTGGCTCTTCCTGGATTTGTTGACGCTCACGCGCACCTGCTCATGACAGGCGCCAGCATGGCCAAGGCGCAGCTGCGCACGGCCGGCGACCTGCCCGAGATTCGGGCTCGTGTCGCCGCGTGGGCGGCCGCCAATCCAGATGCTCCCCGAGTACTCGGTATCAGCTGGACCTTCGGCGCTGTACCCGGTGGAGCACCAACCAAGGAGATGCTCGACGCAGTCGTCACCGATCGGCCGGTGTATCTCGACGCCAACGATTTTCACTCCACCTGGGTGAACTCTGCCGCGTTGGCCGAGCTCGGCATTACCAACGACACGCCCGACCCAATCGGTGGACGTATCGTGCGTGATCCGGCTACCGGGGAGGCGACTGGCCATCTTTTGGAAACCGCCGCCGTCGAGCTCGTGTGGCCGCTTCTCGCTCGAGCGAGCGACACCGAACGAGATGCCCAACTGTCGTTGGCCATCCAGGCCTACAACCAAAGCGGCGTGACCGCTGCCGTCGATATGGCGCTGAGCGCCGAGGCACTCGCCACCATGCACCGGGCTGAGCGGGCAGGCACGTTGAACGTGCGCATGGTGTGTCACTGGATCGTGCATCGGGTCAATGACCCGGCCGATGAACTCGCCCAGGTCGCGGAAGCTGCTCGCCTTGCGACCATCTACAACAGCGATCGACTGCGAGTGGTCGGGATCAAGCTGGTTACCGATGGCACGATCGATGCCTGCACCGCCGCCATGATCGACCCCTACAGCAATGGCACGAACTGCGATGCGATTTGGGATGCCGAATCACTGACGCGCGTCGTCACTGCCGCCGACGCCGCCGGCCTGCAGGTGGCGCTCCACGCCATTGGTGACAAGGCCGTGCGGAGCGCAATCGATGCGCTGGAACACGCCATTTCCACGAACGGCGCACGCGGTGCGCGTCACCGTATCGAACACCTGGAGTACGTCGACGAAGCCGACGTTGCCCGACTCGCCAAGCTCGACATAACGGCGTCTATGCAGCCGGTGCACATCGACCCCGCGATCTTCGACAATTGGGGCGAGATGCTCGGTGAGCCTCGAGCCAACCGCGGGTTTGCTTGGCGCGAGTTCCTTGATGCGGGAACCACTCTGGCGTTCGGCACCGATACGCCAACTGCTCCGCATTTGCCGCTGCACAACATGTATATCGCCGCTACCCGCAAGTCACCCGGCAATCCGCTGCTGAAGCCGCACCGACCCGACAACGCTCTCCCCCTCGCTGAGGCCGTCGTTCACGGCACGCGAGACGCGGCGTGGGCCAGCTTTCTTGATCCGCTGGTCGGCCAGATCCGAGTGGGTCACAAAGCCGACATCGTCGTGCTCGACCGAGATCCGTTTGCCGCGGCACCCGAGTCGCTGCTCGATGCGCGTGTCGTGGAAACGATCGTGAATGGAATCACCGTGTCGAAGCCCGACCGATAGACGTTGGATCACACTCGTCGGTGCAGCGTCGGGGCTGGCTCGGGCCCTGCCATCGTCGGCCTCATCTTGATACCGCTGGCCCGCCATGTCTCCGACGGTCGTACCATCGGGGTGGAGCCGGTGCCGGTGAAGGTCGCCCGGCTTCGAGATGCGGTCAGCCTGAACACAGCTCTCGGCGTCACCGATATCCACGCCTCAAGCTCGGGAAACGCCATTCCCACTAATGCCAGCGATCCTCACGCAACTGTGGTTGAACTGACGACGGTTGATGACCTTTCGACAACGCTGTCCTTCGACCGGCTCGACACCATCAAGATCGATGTCGAAGAGTTTGAGGTGGACGTGTTTGCTCAACTCCACCAACCGTCGCCGTCACCGACGCTGGGCAACGTGGTGTTGGTACCACGGGAACGGGTCGCAGCCCTGTCAGCACAGGGCGTTCAGGTCACCCGACAAGATCGCTAAGCACGGCGCAGATTCGCAACTGCGCCGTGCCTCAGGTGATCTTACGCCGTAGCGTCCAAAGCAGCCGAAATGCCGCGAGCGCCATATCGATCTCGGCCTCGGTAGTGACGAGCGGCGGCATCCAGCGAATGACGTTGCCATAGGTGCCAGCGTTCATGATGATGAGCTTGCCGTTGCGCAGGCAGTGGGTGATGACCGCAGCCACACGACCTGGGTCGGTGAACTGCGTCGCCACCATGAGGCCCGGACCGCGGACCTGCACAATGTCAGGGTGCTTCTCGGCTAGCTTGCGCAGACCCGCTCGCAATTGCTCGCCGCGGGCATTCACGTTGTCCAGGAACCCGTCCTCGGTGATGATGTCGAGCGTGGCCATGGCCGCCGCGCACCCCATGGCATTGCCGCCGTAAGTGCCGCCGTGCGAGCCGGTGGGCCACTTCGCCATGAGTTCGGCCGACGCACCGAGCACGGAGAACGGGAAGCCCGACGCAATGCCCTTGGCGGTGCAGATGATGTCCGGCACGACGCCGCTGTGCTCGATGGCAAACATCTTGCCCGTGCGACCGCAACCCGACTGCACTTCATCGGCGATAAACAAGATGCCGTTCTCCTTGCAGATGGCGCTCACACCCTGCAGGAATCGATTGGATGCTTGGATGTAGCCACCCTCGCCGAGCACCGGCTCCATGATCATGGCGGCCGTCTCTTCGGGCGCCGTCATCGACTTCAGCAGGTGCTTGAGTCCCGCTAAGGCACGATCATCTTCAGCATCGGCGTCGGCCGCCATGGGGTCGGGGAACGGGGCGACGAAGATGCCGGCGGGCAGCGGCGAGTGGCCGGCCCGATAGCCCGTCTTGGAGGTGGTCATGGCCATCGCCAAGTGGGTGCGGCCATGGAAGCTGCCCGAGAACACAATGACGTTCGGGCGTTTGGTCGCCTGCTTGGCCAGCTTGATGGCCGCCTCGGTGATTTCGGCGCCGGAGTTGGCGTAGAAGAAGGTGTCGATGTCACCCGGGGCCAGTGACGCGAGACGAGCCGCGAGGGGCTCGAGCAGGTCGTGTCGGTAGACGTTGACCTGCGCATGGATGAACTTGGCAGCCTGGTCACCGATGGCCTTTACGACGTGCGGGTGCGAATGACCGGTGGACGTGACGGCGATACCGGACGAGAAGTCGAGGTACTGCTCACCGTCAACGGTGGTGACCCACGAACCCTTTCCTGACACCACCTGTAAATCTGTGACCGAGAACCAAACGGGGGCGAGATGAGAGCCCATGGTGCACCTCCTTGTGCTGTGGTCAGTGTACGCCTGACCGTCTCGACGGTGTAGTCGTTCGCTGCCAAACGACCCTCCCGCGGCTTGCTAACCTGCGGCGATGACCGACGTCGCCTACGACCGCTTGCGAGTGCTGTTTCCCGACCATCACGGCATTGCCCGCGGCAAGTACGTGCCCGCCAAGTTTGCCGGGCATCGCACCCACCACTGTGTGTCCCTTTTCAATCTCGACTTCGACCGCACCATGATTGACGCGCCGGGCGGCATGCTGTTGGAAGGCTCCCCCGACGTGGATGTGTCGTTTGAGCAAGCCGACATTCGAGCAAGCTGGGAGGACGACCGCACCGGGATCGTGGTCGGTGATCTCTCCTATCGAAATTCCCCGCTCGCTATCGCTCCCCGCACCATCCTGCGCAACGCGATTGATGCATGGTCTGCCCACGGCGTGAAGCCCATGGTTGGTATTGAGCTTGAGGCGTACATCCTGCAACCCGATGGTCGCGGTGGCTGGACCGAGTGGGATACGCCGCGGGCTTTTGTGTACGGCACCGGCAACGCCGTTGATCCGACCGGATTGATGGACGACATCATGTGGACGGCCGAGCGCGTCGGGCTGCCGCTTGAATCCCTGAACAGCGAGTACGACACGCCGCAGTTCGAGCTCACGTTGGAGTACGGGGACGCGCTGCGGCACGTCGATGACATCTTCCTTTTCAAAGTGATGTGCCAGGAACTCGCCGCCAAGCGAGGCTTGCTGTTGACGTTTCTGGGCAAGCCGTTCAACGGTAAGGGCGGCAGCGGTCTGCACGTCAATCTGTCGATGCAGAACAAGCGCGGCAAGAACGCGTTCCTCGACACCAAGGGGCCGAGCGGCCTTTCGTTACTGGCGCAACAATCGATCGCGGGGCTGTTGGCACATCACGAGGCGATGGCCGCGTTCTGCGCCCCAACGGTGAATGCCTACAAGCGGCTGCGACCGGCGATGATGTCGGGATACTGGGCCAACTGGGGTGTCGACCATCGTCACTGCACGGTGCGCATTCCGGCCGGCAACGACGAGGGCAAACGCATTGAGCACCGCATGAGCGACGGCGCGGCCAACCCCTACCTGGCGACAGCCGCCGTGTTGAACGCAGCCCGACTCGGGGTTGAGGCCGGTCTGGCGCTCCCGCCGCAGGAAACGCTCGATGGCATCGAGTCAGCGGGCACAACGAGTAGCCACGTTCCCGACAACCTCGGCCTCTCGATGGATGCCCTCGTGGCCGACGCGGCGTTCAGCGCGGCGATGGGTGGTGCCCCCGTCGTGGACCATTGGACCGCCATCAAGCGAGCCGAGCACGACAAGTTCATGGCCGCCGTCACCGACTGGGAACTCACCCACTACCTCGGCTTCCTCTAGCGTTGCAGCATTGTGCTGGACGGTGGCCATGTTCGTAGTGATGAGTGGGCTTCCGGGCAGCGGTAAATCGACGCTCGGCCGCCAGCTTGGAGCCGCGCTTGAGCTGGAGGTCCTCGACAAGGACGACTTCCTCGAGGCTTACTTCGCTGCCTACGACGAGATCGATTCGACACTCCGCTCAACCCTGAGCCGACTTGCGGACGCTGAGTTGCAGGAGCGAGCCCTATCGCTTTCTTCGGCTGTGCTCGTATCGTTCTGGCGTCGTGAACAGGTCTCAATCACAGCGGGCACGTCGACCGAGTGGCTGAGGAACCTGCCGAACGTTGTCGAAGTGTTCTGCAACTGCTCGCCGGATGTGGCCGAGGCGCGCTTCCGTTCGCGCATCCGTCACGATGGCCATCGCGATGCAGATCGAACGGATCTCGTCGCACAGTTCCAGGCGCTGGCCCGCCACGGGCCGCTGGAGATCGGTCGCCTCGTTGTCGCCAACACCGAGACCGATATCGACGTCGCTGAGCTCGCAAGACGCGTGCGGACGCGCTGCATCTAGGTTGGTGTATGCCAGACCTAACGTGTCAGACCTTCGCGATAGAAGGTTGATGTGATGCACGGGAACAAGACTGGTGTCGAGATGTCCCTCGAGCTAGTAGATTTCGGCATGGAAATGGCTGGCGCGAAACACCTTCGCACCCATCCCGAAGCGTCGGAGGAACAGGTCTCGGCGGGTGCCCGAGAGTGGTTGCTCGACCGACCGGGAGCGCCCGACGGCGACTGCCCAGGCCGGCCGTGGCAGTGGCGCAACGACACCAACTCGGCGACTACAACAATGGATAGCCAGCCCTTCGATCGTAAACTTACGCAACCTCAAACTGTCTCGTCCCAGGCGGCTAATCCTGGGGGAGTTCGCGGATTTCGACGGTGCCGCCGGCTTCGTAGACGGGGTTGCCGATGACGAGCTTCTTGGCTTCGGTGATGTTTGGGGCCTGGATGACGAGGTAGCCAATCAGGTGTCCGGTGATGGCTTTCGGCGTTCCCGACTTCACCATGCAGATGCCCCGATCGTCGATACTGCTGCCACCCTCGAAATGACCGCTCGCCTCGAGTCTCGTGAAGTAGGGCGCCCAATCGCCTTCCGGCTTGGTTGCGTCGTCATGCATGAGCAGCATGTAGTCCTTCATGGGTGGCCCTTTGGTCGCGGTCATGACTCAAGCTTCCCACTTCGCCCTGACTTTGCGACAGAACCGGTCGCCACGCAATCGGTTTTGTCGCAAGGTCATCTCCTACTCCCTACCGCGAAACGAGCTGAGCGACCTTCGTTGCATCCCGTTGGCGTCAAAGTTCGTGGTGGCAAGCCATTGTTCGAAGGCAGCTCTGATCACGGGCCATTCGCTATCGATGAAGGCGTACCACGCTGTGTCCCGGTTCCTTTGTTTCACGACGGCGGCCTGACGGAAGATCCCCTCGAACTGGAAGCCATATCGCAGCGCAGCCCGCCGGGACGGCTCGTTGAGCGCGTTGCACTTCCACTCGTAGCGGCGATAGCCCAGGTCATCCATGCAGTAACGCATGAGCAGGAACATGGCCTCCGTACCCATCGGCGTGCGCTGAATTCGCGGCGAGTAGGCAATCCAACCAACCTCAATCGAGCCGTTGGCCGGGTCGATGCGCAACAGTGATGCCGTGCCGACCGCCTTGCCTGTCGCCGTGCTGAGAATGGCGAAATGCATCGGATCATCCGTGGCAGCGTTGGCCGCGGCGAAGGATCGGTACGCCTCTCGATCGGTAAAGCGATCCGTCGGCAGATACGTCCAGTCGTTTCCGTTCGGCGCATCCATGTAGGCCTCGAACAGGTCGTCGGCATGGTGCTCGACATTCAGTGGTTCCAGCCGGCAGTACTCGCCGGGGAGCGCAAGCCGTTCCGGCCTTGGCCGTGGCGTCCAGTGGGGCAGCGCAACGCCGATGGGTTGCCCGGCGTCGTTCGTCTCAGCAGTCACCGAAGGAGGCTAGCGGGAGGCCGCGAACAGAGCCGCTGACGTAACCAGCCAGACGAGTGCCGGATCGGGCTGCTGCATCATCTCCGGATGCCACTGCACTGCGTACACCGCGCAGCCGGGCATCTCCATGGCTTCGACCACACCATCGTCGGCATGCCCGGTGGCCACGAGTCCGTCGCCGAGACGACCGATGGTCTGGTGATGCAAGCTATTCACCCCGGAGCCGGTGCCGTACAGGGTGGCAGTCAGCGAGCCAGGCGCGGCCACCATGTGGTGCGCCGCAACCGATCGGTCCTCCTCGAAGCGCGGGTGCCCTGCGCCCTCGTGGCGGTCGACATGCTGCACCAGCGTGCCCCCCATCAGCACGTTCAGCAGCTGTGCCCCTCGACAGATTCCGAGCACGGGCACCTTCTGGTCGATGGCGGCGCGGAGAAGGGCCAACTCCCAATCGTCACGATCGGGCTCGGTCACACCCAAGCCGTCCTCGTGCGCCGCGCCATACCTGGACGGGTCGACATCCGCGCCACCGCTGACGACAAGCCCGTCGAGACGAGACATCATGTCCGAGACGTCGGCGTCGCGAGTGAGTTCAACCGGAAGCCCGCCTGCGGCCGCGATGCCCGCGGGGTACTCGGTGAAATGCATATCGAATTCAGCGTCATGCAGGGCGCTCGGTATGTACGCCGCGAGGCGACTGATGGGCCAACGACGGCCGGAGATACCAATGAGTGGACGTGGACCTGATGTCACAGCGCGCAGTGTATCGTTTGGGAGCAAACGATTGGTCGACTCAGGTCGGAGACGGAGGAATGATGGGCGAGATTGTCGGGGCCGCCTTCGTTGCTCATGTGCCCACCATAGTTTTGCCCGAGCACATTCGTCGCGAGCTGAACGAAGGCAGCGAGATCTCACTCGTGCCCTCACTTCATCAGATCCGCACCGACTTTCTCGACCCGCTTGAGGCTGACACCTTTGTCGTGTTCGACACGCACTGGTTCACCACCGTCGAGTTCGTGGTGGCCGCCCACCAACGACGGCACGGGAAGTACACCTCCGAGGAGCTTCCCCGTGGCATGAGCCAGATGCCTTACGATTTTCCGGGCGACCCCGAACTTGCCCGAGTCCTCGCCGCGTTGGCTGAGCAGCGCGACGACATGTGGATTCACCCCTCGGACGATCCGTACTTGCCGATCCACTACCCCACCGTCAATCTGTTGCAGTTCCTGCAACGCGACGAACGATGGATGTCCATGGGCGTGTGCCAGACAGGAGAACCGGCCGACTTTCTGCTCGTCGGCCAACTGCTTGCAGATGCAATTACCTCGCTCAATCGACGAGTGGTGCTGCTGGCCTCAGGTGGGATGTCGCACACATTTTGGTCGTTGCAGGAGCTTCGTCAGCACGAGGCTTCCGACCCTGTTCACGTCCGCACTGTCGCGGCCCGTGCTGCCGATGAGCAGATCCTTCGGTGGTGGGCCGAAGGGGATCATCGTTCCGTGGTCGAGTTCTACGAGACCTACCGCCGCTTCAAGCCGGAAGGGCGCTTCGCCCACTATCTGATGATGCTCGGAGCGCTGGGTGGAGTCGATTGCCAAGCACCCGGAGTCCAGCGTTCCGACTACGAGAACTCCGCCGGTACCGGCCAGGTGCACGTCACCTTCGCCCGCCCGCAGGCCGGTTGGACGGGCGGCTGACAGGAGAGAGCCAGGAGTTCTACGAGACGGCGCTCGACACCCTTACTCAGCGGGGGCTGCATGGACGAGGCGGAGCACTTCGTCCATGATTTCGGCGACGGCAATCGACTCGGCGTGGGAGCGCTGGGCAAGCTGGGTGCGACCATCAAGAATCGCGGAACTCACCGCTCGCAACATCGGTACGTAGCCCATACCTTCACGCTCGTAGGTGAACTCGTCGATCGTGACGTTCAGCCCCTGGCCGGTGGAACGGCGATGCAGGAAGCGATCAGCATTCCAGAACGCGCCGGGAATCTCGATGCAGCCCAACGAACCCGCCACGAAGGCACTGAGTGGCGACCAGCCGAGAAGGCCGTTCGCGCACACGGCCTGCTGGCCCGACGTGTACCCGAGACACGCGACGACATCAGCGTCGACGCCATGTAACACCGTGCCTGTCGCGGCAATCGAGCTGGGCGCACCGAGCAACATATGGGCGAACGAAAGGGTGTAAACCCCTTGATCGAGGGTGGAGCCTCCTGCGAGGTCCTTGGCCCACAGACGATGGTCCGAGTCATACGGCATCGACATGCAGAAGTTCGCCTCCACCATCTGCACGTCGCCGATCTGGCCTTCTGCCACCCGACGACGCAGTTCAACGATGGCCGGGTTGAATGCCGTCCACATCGCCTCCATCAGGAACAGGCCACGAGACCGCGCCAGTTCGCAAAGCTCCCGGGTGTGCGCTGCGCTGGGTGTCATCGCTTTCTCGACGAGCACATGTTTGCCTGCGTTCAACGCGGCCGTGGCCTGCTCGAAGTGCAACGCATGCGGCGTCGCGATGTACACGACGTCGATGTCGTCGCGATCAAGAACCGCGGCCAGATCCGCCGAACCCGATGCGAACCCATGCTGGCGTGCGGCCTCATCGGCCCGATCCTGGGTGCGAGACACGATGACCTGCGGATCGACGTTCTCCGTCAATCCGAGATCGCGCCCGATGAGCTCCAACATCAACCCAGTTCCCACCATTGCCCAACGCGTCGTTTTCACGTGACCCCCTGTCTCTCTTCGGCGCGACCGTAGTCGCACCGCGCCGTGCCGCAGACCGGTCCGGTAACTGACTCAAACGATCCGCTACCAGACTTTCCGCTGTACAGAAACTTCTGGTGCGGGACAGTGTTCGGTGGTTGGAGGGCAAAGACACAAGGGATCAGGACCGACAACTCGACCGCCTTGAGCGGGCTCGTATCGCAGGTCGCATCAGCCGGCGAGCATTCATCGCCGGCGCAATTGCAACTGGCTTGATTGCCGCCGACGCCCTACCGGCGTTGGCGGACGATCTGGACGACATGCAGCACGTCCAAGAAAAGAACCGCCAGAACCTCAAGGCCGCCTACGACTACGTCGTGGTCGGGGCTGGCAGCGCTGGCTGCGCGCTCGTCGGCACGCTGGCGAAACGCGAACCGAACGCTTCCATTCTGCTCATCGAGGCAGGTGACTGGGACACCGCACCGACCGTCCAAGATCCGCGTCAGTGGTTCCTCAACCTAGGAACCGAACGAGACTGGAACGACGTCTCCATCCCCTCATCGGGTGTGAACAACCGGGCCATTCCGGAGCACACGGGCTGATCGGCTCCAAGGGTTGCGGCGCAGCCCTTGGAGCCAACTACCTACTTCGATTCGGCGAGGTGGCGTTCGCTGGCCGCCGCGACGGCGTGTTCGACGCGGTCACCAAGTTCTTGCCATTCGCCGATCGCTCGCTGTTCGGCGGCGATGGTGCGGCGGGCCATGCGCTGGAAACAGGGCTTCACATGCTGGGCGAACAGTTCGTAGTGGCGGTTCACGGCTGCGGGCCGCGCCCATTCGTGATGGACCATGAGGTAAGCGCCAAACCCTCCGTTCGACTGCTTCTCGAGGCGTTCAATCTGACGGATGGCATCGTCAGGCGTGCCGATGACGCCGAGCCCGGTCTCATTGACCCAGGCAACGCGCTCCTCGAACGTCTCACCCGCCGCTCGGAAGTGCGGCACGGCGAGAACCTTTTGGGTGTATTCGCACCAGTCGTCGAGGCCGTAGCGGACGTCCTCGATGGCCTGCTCACGGGTTTCTGCGATGTGCATAGGCCCAACCAGGCGCCACTGGTTGCGGTCGGCGACGGTACCGAATTGGGTAGCACGTTGTTCCATAACATCCCAGTGATGGGCAAGGAGATCGAAACCGCCTTCGGTGGTAGCCCCGATGGACAGCAGACCAACGCCGTGCTTGCCTGCAATGCGTGGCCCCGTCGGCGACGCAATGGCTGCCACGGCGATTTCGAAATCGGTGTACGGGCCGTACTGGGATTTGGCGTTGACCAGCTTGTAGCGCGGTGTTTCGATGGAGATCGGGTCATCGCTGCGCAGCAGATGCATCAACACGTCGGTGTCTTGTTCAAGGGCCCCTCGCTGATCCTCGATGGAGATACCGAGCATGGCTGCGTCGCCAGGCAGCGCGCCTGGTCCGAGCCCGAGCATGAACCGACCGCGCAGCAGCTGGTCCAGGAAGAGCGCCCGGTCGGCGACGAGAAGGGGGTTGTGATAGGGCAGCGACAGCACACCAGTACCCAGCTTGATGTGCCGGGTCTGGGGTGCGGCGTAGGCGATGAAGATCATGGGGTCAGGGATGATCTCCGTACCCGCCGAATGGTGCTCCCCTATCCAGGCTTCCTCGTAGCCGAGTCGATCAAGGAGCTGCACAAGCTCAAGATCTCGCTGGACAGCCGAGATCGGATCCTGCCCTGCGGGCGGATGGAACGGTGCCATGAAAATACCGAAACGCATGATTCCTCCAGTTAGTCGGGCGATGCCGTGGTGTCGAGCTACATGTTGTTGATTGCGGACCAGATTCGTTCGGGGGTGCAGGGCATGTCGATGTGGCGGACGCCGAGGTGGGAGAGGGCGTCAACGACGGCGTTTTGGATGGCCGGGGTGGAGCCGATGGTGCCGGACTCACCGATGCCTTTGGCGCCGAGCGGGTTGCGGGGGCTGTCGGTTTGGGTGTTGCTGGTTTCGTAGAACGGCAGTTCCGCAGCCGACGGGATGGCGTAATCCATGAGGTTGCCCGTCTTGGGGTTCCCCGCTTCGTCGTACTGGATCCACTCGAACAGGGCCTGCGCGGCACCCTGCGCGATGCCGCCGTGCTGTTGGCCGGTGACCAACAGCGGGTTCAGGATGCGCCCGCAATCATCAACCGCGATGTGACGGAGCATTCTGACGCCGCCGGTCTCGGTGTCCACTTCAACGACCGATACGTGCGCGCCAAACGGGAAGGTGGAGCCCTGTCCGTCGAAGTCCAACTCGTGTCGCAAGGTGGCTGCTTCCAGCCCGGCCGGTAGCTTCGCGGCGTCCTTCGACGCGGCAGCCAGTTCAACCCATGAGACCGACTTCGACGGTACGCCCGCGACCTGCAAGCCGCCGTCGCCCTTCACGATGTCATCAACCGACGCCTCAAGCAGGTTGGCCGCAATCTGCTTCGCCCGCGACATCACTTCGTTCGATGCAACGTGGATAGCGCTACCGGCCGTCTGCAGCGAGCGAGAACCGAGCGTTCCTGAACCACGCGGCACCGTGCCGGTATCGGAGTTGACGAACTTGATGTCGGACATCGGGATGCCGAGTACTTCGGATGCCAACATGGCGAACGACGTATGGTGGCCCTGGCCGTGCACGCTGGTGCCGGCGAAGATCGTGGCCGTGCCGTCGTCGTTGATTTCGCAGGCGCCAAACTCAATGTGCAGACCGACCGGAGCGGTCACTTCCACATAGGCCGACACGCCGATGCCCAGCTGCTTCACGTCTCCAGCGGCTCGGCGGGCTGCTTGCTCAGCCCGAAGCTCGGTGTAGCCAGAGGCCGCGAGCGCGGCATCGAGCGGCAGCTCGTAATCACCAGAGTCGTAGTTGCCACCGGTGATGGTGGTGATCGGCTCGGAGAATTTCGGCAGGAAGTTGATGCGGCGGATCTCGGCCGGATCGACCCCGGTCATGTCGGCGGCGACGTCGAGGACACGCTCGATGAGCTGCGTGGCTTCGGGGCGGCCCGCGCCGCGGTAGGCGCCAACCGTGGTGTTGTTGGTGAGCGCTGTGTAGGCCTGGAACTTCACCGACGGAATGTCGTACACGCCGACGGACATCATCTGGGTGAGCATCGGCAGGATCGCACCAATCGCCGGGTAGGCGCCGGCGGCGGCCACGACGGTTGCGTCCAGGCCGACGATGCGACCGTTGTTCTTCACGCCAAGCTTGGCGGTCATCACATAGTCACGGCCGTGCACCAGCGACACCATGTCTTCGGAACGGGTCTCGGCCCACTTCACCGGCACACCCAAGGTCATGGCCGCCTTGGCGGCAACGACGTACTCCACGTAGGTGGCGGCCTTCGGGCCGAAGCCGCCGCCGACCCACGGGCAGATAAGGCGCAATTGGCTCGGCTCCAGGCCGAGCACCGGGGCCAGCGCAGCGTGGGCGGTGTGGGGTGCCTGGTGGGAAATCCAGCACACCAATGTGCCATCGGCCTGGGGCACGGCGAGGAGGCCGTTGTTCTCCATCGGCACACCGGCGAGGCGCTGGCTCACCATGCTGACCTCGGCGACCACATCGGCGCCTTCAAGCGGGGTGGCATCTTCGCCGTGGTTGCTGGCGAAGCACACGTTGGAACCATGCTCGGGGAACAGCAATGGCGCGTCGGGCTTCATTGCGTCAACCGCGGAAACGACCGCCGGTAGCGCATCGATATCGACGATGACGGCTTCGGCCGCGTCGGCAGCCTGGGTCTTGGTTTCGGCCACGACCGCAGCGATGATGTCGCCGACGAAGCGGACTCGATCGGCCGCGAAAATGGGGCGATCAAGCACCGCAGGCATCATGGGGAAGCCGTTCATCGACCCGAGCCCCATGGCGTTTCCTGCGTGGAAGATGGCGCGCACGCCGGGCATGTTCTCGGCCCCGCTGATGTCGACCGACGTGACCATGCCATGAGCCACGCTGGAACGCACGAACGAAACGTGCAACATCCCAGGCTCGACAAGGTCATCGACGTACTTGCCCTCGCCCGTCAGCAGCGTCGGGTCCTCCAAACGAAGAACCGCATTCCCCAAAATCGAACCGGCTGTGGCCATGTGATTCCCCTTACGCTCTGTGTGTTTCTGCTCTGCATCGACCGAACGATCGACATCGAAGAACGACCCCGCCGCATCCTAGAACCACGATCAGGGTATGGCTCGCACCTTCTGCTCCGCGGAAGAGTCGGACCATTGGCCTACAACCAGGGCCCGAGCGGCGGTCCGGCGTGCACGCGTCCGGTCAACCACGCGGCGAGAGCGGCAACCTCACCTGCGGCCAGGCGTTTGGCCACGATCTCATCCACAAGTTTCGCTACCGCTTCGCTCGGCAGGTCGGCGAAGGTGATGCCGGAGCCGAGGTCTATGCCGTGCACCGCGACTTCGCGAAAGCGCATCCAGACCAGTTCGGTTGCGGGCACGGTTCGGCCCTGCGCAGTGACGACGGTGTTCTCCAACATCTGCGGGGTCAGCGTGTTGAAAGCGCTGCTCAACGCGGTGGCCGAGTGATGCACCAAACGCCGCAGCTCGGCAGCGGGTAGCTGCGCACCGGTGTCGATGTCGGCGTTGCGTTGGGCCATGCTCGAATACATCGGCGTCTCGAGGCCGGTACGCGCCCACGTCGCAAGGCGGCCGATGGCCTCGGCGTTGTAGTGCAGGTGTGCGACGACGTGGCCGACGGTCCAACCGGGCAACGATGACGGGGACGCGAACGCGGCGTCCGCTAGGCCGTCGACTGCTTGCAGCATCAGAGCCGTCGCGTCATCCACCCACGCCCGGGTGTTCATACGGCTCGGCAGGTGTTTTCGAGTCGGCCGAGGCCGTCGATCTCGGTGATGACGACATCACCATCGTTCAGGTAGCGCGGTGGTTTGCGGGCGTGGCCGACGCCCCCGGGGGTGCCGCTGGCGATCACGTCGCCGGGATTCAGCGTGAGGATGGTCGAGATGTACTGCACGAGTGCAACGGGGTCAAAGACGAGGTCGCCGGTGTCGGTGTCCTGCACGATCTCGCTGTTCACGAGGCAGGTCATACGCATGCTGGGCCGCACGCCGCCCGGAAGCTCGTCTGGTGTGGACATGGTTGGGCCAAACGGAGCCGTGTTCTCCCACGTCTTGCCTTGGAGCCACTGCAGCGTGCGGCTCTGGTAGTCCCGGGCGGTGATGTCGTTGATGACGGAGAACCCGGCGATGGCGGCGGTGGCCTCGTCAACGGTTGCCCGTCGCACCTTGCGGCCAATGATGATGGCGAGTTCCGCTTCCCAGTCCCACGCGGTGCTCTCGCCACCGAGTTCGATGGTGGCATCGGGGGCGATAAGTGCCTCTGGGTACTTGGCGAACAGCGTGGGGAACTCCGGAAGACCACGACCCATCTCCAGGATGTGGTTGCGGTAGTTCAGTCCGACGCACACGACCTTGCCCGGGCGGGGAATCAGCGTGGAGAACGTCGCATCGGTCAGCGGTGTCGAAGGCCCGGATGCGTTCGCCGCAAGGCTTGTCCAGTTGTCGGTGGCGAGCAGTTCGCCAAGATCGGCGTGGCCGGTTTCGACGACAACGTCGGTGTCGACCCTTACCGTTCGGGTTCCGTTGGCGGTGGCGATAGTGGCGAGTTTCATTTGTGTTCCCGATCAGGGTCGTGGCCTGGCTGAGCGAGCCCAGAGTTGGCCGTTGGAGAGGTGCAGGGCTTCGAGGATAGGGCTGTCGCTGAAACGGAACAGGTCGAGCCCGTTTGCTGATGCAGCCGCAGTGACGGTCGCCCAGGATGGCACGACGAACAGGTCGCCGGCCTCGACTGTCCAGGTCGTGTCGGCGACGGTCACGCTGCCAGAACCCTCGAAAACCTGGAAGACGGACGAGCCGACTTCACGCCCCGGCAGGGTTGATGCGTGCGGCGCAAGACGGTGGAACTCGGCACGGATCGTTGGCAGTACGTCACCGCCGTTCGTCGGGTTCGTGTAGCGAAGTGCGGCGTGGCCGGGCGACACCGTGGCCGCGACACCGTCGGCTTCCAGTTCGAGTTGTGCATTCAGCGCGGTGTCGGTAGCCGCCCATCGGTACACGAGCAGCGGCGTGGCCGGGGTCGGTCCAAGTTGCGAGAGCGGTCGAAGACCGGCCGACCCCCAGAGTCGCTCTGACTGCGAGGGCGTGTCGGTGTGCACCACATCGTTCGATGCGACATCGTCGGAGCCGGGCTCAAAAAATGTCGAATCGACATAGCGCTGCATTGGTATGTCGAGGCCGTCTATCCATGCCATCGGCTCATCGCTCTCGTTGATGTGCGAGTGCCAATTCCAGCCAGCCTGCGGCAAAAAATCACCGCGCCGCATCGGCACGACATCGCCGTTCACGACGGTGGAAACCCCCGAGCCAGCAATCACAAAGCGGAACGCGTGCTGGCTATGGCGGTGCACCGGTGCCGACTCGCGGGGGTTCAGATATTGGATCGCCGCCCACAACGTGGGGGTCGCGAATGGCCGCCCACCCAAACCTGGGTTAGCAAGCGCAATGGCTCGTCGTTCGCCGCCGCGGCCGACGGGGACCAAGTCCCCGGCCCGGGCCGCAACGGCCAAGAGCGTCGACCAATTCCACCGGTGCGGGACCGCGTTGGAGCGCGGTGATGCCGGCATGAGGTCGCTGATCTCGGTCCAGAGCGGAATCAGCAGTTCGGCCTCAAAGTCCCGATAGAGGGCCTCCAACGCGGGCGTGCGTACGGGCTGGCGCGGGCCATCAGTAGCAATGACTCGAACCGGATTGTTCTGAACGCCCGCCATGTCGATGTCGTCGGCTCAGGCGGTCAGGAAACTGGCGGCGAGTTCGGCCGGGCGGGTGAAGCCGCCGTGCCATGCACCGTTGATGAGTACGAAGGTTTCGGACACGTGGATGCTCCATATTCAGACCGGGTAGATGATGGAATTGGGGATCATTTCGCTGTCGTAAACGCACTCGCGGCGAGCGAAGCGTAGCGTGCCATCCTGGATACGAACGATGGCGTCGAACGAGCGGCCGACGTTGAAAACGGTTGTGGTGTCCGACAGCTTGGTTCGAAACACCGCGTAGTTCGCCTCACAATCCCAGCGGCCCTCGTCGGCACGGTGCACGACCGGCGCGCCGATGACGTGGCGTTGGTAGTACGGGTCATGGAACAGCGTGTCTTTAATGGAGAACACGCGGTCGAGCAGCATGCCGCGGCTCGTGAACGCGAGGGTCGCCAGCGGCAGGCCGCGCTCGTGGTTCTCGCGAGGCTGCAGCCGGTAGACGCAATCCTCGGTGAACATCTCGGGCCAGCGATCCCAATCCGCCGCATCAACCACCGACGCGTAGCGGGCGTAAAACTGCGTGATGGCGAACCAGTCCTCAAAGCTGACCGTTGCTGTCACTCTGGCGCCTCCATCACCGCGCGCCAGTAGCGGTACATGCCCCGGATCAACGTTTCGGTGACCATGTGTTCGGTGTCGCCAACCTCGCGACCGCCCATCTCGGCGATCGCTCGGCGAACGCTTGGTTTCGAAGGCCTGCTGCGAGAACTCGATGACCTCACCATCATCGGCCGACACATAGCCGGCCGGCCCGAACAGGTTCGCCTGGCGCAATCGGCGTTCGGTCATTTCGGGCGTATCGTCGGCGAACCCGAAGTGGGTCCATACGAAATCGAAACTGCCATGCCCGTTCGGCTGGATCTGACGGGTGGACACGCTGTTCACCTGCTGCTGGAAGATGACGCTCGGGAAGACCGTCGTCATCACGACCGACGGCCCTCCCCACCACGGCTCGGGCACCACATCGATCTGGCTCGGGTCGTGCAGCGTCATGTTCTGCTTGAAGCTGGTGACATCGGACGTGGCTTCGCCGGTCTTGCCTGCATTGCCGCGGGTCGAGATCATCGCTGCATGGCGGAAGTGGTCGTCCATCCGCAGCTGCGATTCGTTGTCGGCGCGCCACAGGCCGAACGTGACGAACCACGTGTGCAGCAGACCGGGGTGGTAGGGGTCTTTGATGTTCTCCTGCATGAGTTTCCAGTTGCCCGGAATGCGCTGCCGGTTGTAGCCGAGCAGCGTGAGTTCGCGACCGTTGAACAGCCGATCGAAGTAACGCAGAATCGTCGGGCCAAGGAACTCCTCCAACGGTTCGACGTCGTGGTCGAACGATGCGAACACGACGCCACCGCGACGCGCCACCTTCAGCTTCGTCAGCCCATGGTCGCCGGTGGCGAAGTCGTCGGGCATGCCACCGTGCACGTCCTCGCCGTGTTTTACGCCAGCGCGGAACGGGACACCGCGCAGGTCGCCCTGCAGGTTGTAGCGCCATTGGTGATACGGGCATACGAACCCAGTTGTCGTGCCATGCCTCGCCCGGCAAAACTGCATGCCGCGATGAGCACACACGTTCTCGACAACGTTTATGTCGCCGGCAGCGTCACGCACCATGATCACTGACCGCTCGCCGACAACGGTCCGAACGAAGTCACCAGAGTTCGGGATCTCAATTTCGAGCCCGACGTAACACCAGTGCTTGCGGTAGAAGAACCGCTCCAGTTCGACCCGGTGCAGTTCCTCACTTGTGTAGACCCCGAACGGAATACGCGAGGTTCCATCGAACTCCCAGCTCAGTTCGATTGCGCTCGTCATGCGTCCTCCGTTCGAGGCATCTTGTCGATCAGTCCACTTCGGGCATCAGCAGCACGGGCTTGATAGTGGCACCGGTGTGCATATCGTGGATGGCGTCGTTGATGTCGGCGAGCGGGTAGGTCTTGATCAACTTGTCGAAGGGCATCCGGCCAGCGAGGAAGTGGTCGACCAGCGCTGGAATGACAACGCGGGGCACCGAGCGCCCCTGGTTGACGCCGATGATCCGCGGGCCCTTCACGATCGCGTCGAGGACATCAACATTGACCTCGCTGCCGAACGGCGGCGCGCCGACGATCGCCACCACGGCATCCATTGCCGTCACCGTCAACGCCTGCTTCAAGACGGCGGTGTTGCCCGATGCCTCGATGATCCGATCTGCACCGCGCCCGCCCGTGAGTTCCATGATCGCCTCAACCGAGTTATCGTTCGCCGCGTTGACCGTGTGTGTGGCACCAAGCTCAGTCGCCAGCGCGAGACGCCCCGGCACGACATCGACCACGATGATCTTCGTCGCCGGCGTGAGTCGTGCCGCCATCACGGCCGACAGACCAACGCCACCCGCGCCGAACACGACGACGGTATTGCCAAGCTCTGGTGCCAGCACCTGGAACATGGTGGCGGCCCCCGTCTGAAAGCCACATACCAGAGGGGCGAGCATCGCCAACGGCGCATCCTTCGGGACCGGAATTGCCGCCGCAGCCCGAACGACTACCCGTGTGGCGAAGGAGGACTGTCCGAAGAAATGGGTATGCAACGGGCCGCCGTCCTCCAGACGTACTGGGGACGAACCGTCCATGCGGAAGCCGCCGACCAGGTTGCGCGGCACCCATGTGTCGCACTGGACCGGGCGTCCGGTGATGCACTGCGCGCACTCGCCGCAGAAGTTGAACGACACCACAACGTGATCGCCCTCGCGCAGGGTTGAAACGCCGCGGCCGACGCGTTCGACAACGCCGGCGCCCTCGTGACCCAGCAACGCGGGAAGCGGAAACGGAATCACCTGATTCTGGGCGCTTACGTCCGTGTGGCAAATGCCCGACGCCACGATACGGACAACGATCTCATCATCGCGCGGGTCCTCCACGATGAGGTTCCGGACCTCGAACGGCGCACCTTGCGACGCAGTGACCGCGCCGATGGCAGTGGTTGTAGACATGTCCTCATAGTGCAGAACGCCGGCCGGCATTGCCACCGATTTCCACATGCCAGAAAAACGGCTAGCTTCTTGATGTGCGCAACAAACCGTCGTACGCATTGCAGTCCGTTGATGCGGCCCTGCGACTGGCTCAGATGCTGCAGGCCTTCGGGCCGATGCGGGTCAGCGATGTGGCCACCGAACTCGAGGTCGGGATTTCTACTGCGCATCGTCTGCTGGCCATGCTCGTGTATCGAGGTTTTGCCGAGCAGTTACCGGATCGACGCTACGGGCCCGGCGCAGGTCTGCGTCCGATGCCTGTGCTGGATCCTGCCGCCTCCGACCTGCGAGATCGCGCTCGTGGGCCGATGCAGCAATTGGTTGCCACCGTCGGAGAGTCGGCGAACCTCGTCGTGCTTACCGGCCTTGATGTGCGCTTCATCGCCACCATGGAATGTGACCGCGTCCTTCGAGTCGGCGACCGGGCCGGCCAACTCTTGCCTGCACACTTGACCTCCGGTGGCAAAGCCATCATGGCGAGCCTGCCCGACGCTGAAATGGACCGATTCAACGAACTGGACGCATCAGTTCTCTCCCTGTTCAGACAAGATGTTCTCGCCGCCCGCCAGACGGGGTACGCCTCCAACCATCAAGACACGGAAAAGGGTCTTTCCGCCATCGGCGTCGCCCTCGCTCCGCTGCCCGGAGGATTGCGCGCTGCCATCGCACTTGCTATGCCGACCGCCCGATACCGGCGATCCATGCTGGCGAGCTACGTCGCCGCCCTCAACGACACCGCCCGCCAGATTGAAGCGACCTTGGACCCTTGCCCATCGGAGTCCACGGGTTTATCGTTTTGGCATGGCACAGTCACAGCTGGCTGAACGTCTGTCATCGACCCCGCCACGCAAGCGCCTCATGGTGGCGGACCTCGTTGAGAGTGTTGTCGGCCCAAATCCCCCGGTGGCGTTCGAGTGTTACGACGGCAGTCGAATCGGCCCGGAAGAGCCCGAGGCCACGATCGAGCTGCGTTCCCGTGATGCGGTCCACCGCATCGTTACGGCCCCGGGAGACCTCGGCTTCGGCCGTGCATGGGTAGCGGGCGACCTTGGCATTCGCGGCAATATCTACGCTGCCCTTGCCCTCCGAAACGTTGTCGACAAGCCGACGCTGTCGCCACGCCAGATCGCTCTGGCCATCAGGCTGTTGGGCCGCGACGGACTCAAGCCGCTCGCTCCACCCGCCGAGGAGGCGAAGCTCCACGGGCGTCGCCACGGACGCGAGCGCGACGCGGCCGCCATCTCGCATCATTACGACGTGTCGAACGCGTTCTACCGACTGTTCCTCGGGCCGTCGCTCACGTATTCCTGCGCGGTGTGGGAAGAGGGCACGACCAGCCTTGAGCACGCACAATCGGCCAAGCACGAGTTGATCTGCCGCAAGCTCGATCTCCGACCCGGCATGCGTCTTTTGGATGTCGGGTGCGGCTGGGGATCATTGCTCCTCCACGCCGCTCAGCACTACGGCGTTGAAGGGGTCGGGGTGACCGTTTCGGCCCGACAGGCCGAACTGGCCCGTGACCGGGTCGCCGACGCCAACCTGGGTGGCCAGGTGGAGATTCGGCTGCAGGACTATCGCGACGTCGCTGGTGACGGGTTTGACGCCATTAGCTCTGTCGGCATGTTCGAGCACGTTGGGCTGAGTCAGCTGCACGAGTACTTCCAAAAGTTGCGCACCGTGCTGCGACCCGGAGGTCGGCTGCTCAATCACGGCGTGTGCCGGCCGCCGGAACCGAAGCGTCACTTTGCGAACCGCGGTTTCATTGATGCCTACGTCTTCCCCGACAAGGAACTCCATGAGATAGGGACGGTCGTGTCGGCCATGCAGCACGCCGGGTTCGAGGTACGTCATGTCGAGAGCCTGAGGGAGCACTACGCGCTCACGCTGCGAGCGTGGGTTGCCAACCTCGAGAGCCACTGGGAGGAGGCCGTGGCCGAGGTCGGCGAGCGTCGAGCCCGCATCTGGCAGTTGTACATGGCGGGCTGCGCGCTCGGCTTTGAAGACGGTGGCATCGAGATACATCAGGCCCTCGCCGTCCGGGCCGGCGACGGAGGCGCGAGCGGCATGCCCCGGCGCCCCGGATGGGACGGGAAGCCACTTCTGACATAGCTGAATCCGCGGTCGTTCGGTACCGTTCGAACCTCGTAGGATCTCGGCCGATGACAAGGCGATTGACCACAAATCACGCGGGCGACCTTGTGGCGGCCGAGCGGGACATTCGCGATCGTATTGGTGATCGTGGGCTGGACGTAGCGGCCATGTCGGCGATCTCCAATATCTACCGCGCTGCCACGGTTGTGCGGAACCACATGGAGCAAACCGTGCTCGCCGAGCACGAGCTCAGTTGGGGCGGCTTCACCGTGCTGTTCGTGTTGTGGATCTGGGGCCCACAGGAGACACGCCATCTCGCTGAAGAGGCCGGCGTATCGAAAGGGACGCTTACCGGGTTGATCGCGACGCTGTCCAAACGCGAGCTCGTCACCCGCGCTGCTCATGCCGACGACAAACGCCTCGCCATCATCTCGTTGACGACAAAGGGCCAGTCAACGATCGAGACAGCATTTCCGCGTTTCAACGCGGAGGAAACGGCTGCTGCCGCATCACTGTCCCTGAAAGAGCAAGACCAGTTGGCGTCATCACTGCGCAAGATCATTCGTACCTTCGACACGGACGCCGAGACGTCATGAGCGCAGCGCTGTCGACCGTCCTGCTGGGCGGCGCCCGCTCAGGCAAGAGCGATCTTGCGGTGCGCATGGCGCAGGCGTGGGGTGGCCCGGTCACGCTTATTGCGACGGCAGAAGCGTTCGATGACGACATGGCGGCGCGCATTGCTCGGCATCGCCTTGACCGCCCAGCGGAATGGGCCGTGGTTGAGGAGCCCATTGACCTTGGCTATGCACTCCACAGCGCCCCCGACGATCATCTGGTGCTCATCGATTGCCTCACCGTGTGGATCGGCACGCTGATGTTTCGCGAGTACAGCGAAGATGACATCCAGGCCCGGGTCGCCACCATGCTCACGGTCGTTGCCCGCCGGACCGCACCAACCATTTTCGTCTCGAACGAAGTTGGTCTTGGCGTTCATCCCGAGACCGATATGGGCCGTGAGTACCGCGATGTTCTCGGGCGCGTCAACCAGCGGGTGGTGGCCGGAACTGATCGGGCGTTCTTCCTTGTGGCTGGTCGAGCGCTGCCGCTGTTGGACGGGGCCGATATCTGGTGAGCGGCTTTCGTACCGCCGTCACGTTTCTTACCCGCATCCCCATCGGAGACGGCAAGAAGCCGAATGTCGAAGGCGCACCGACGTGGTTCCCCGTAGTGGGGTTGCTCATCGGGGCAGCTTGCGGGGGTGTTTTTGTGGGCGGCTCATGGCTCGTCGGACCATTGCCGGGTGCCGCGCTGGCCATCGGTTTCGGTGCGCTCGTGACCGGTGCGTTTCACCAAGACGGCCTGGCCGACACCGCCGACGCGTTTGGCGGCGGCTGGACCGTTGAGCAACGCCTAGAGATCTTCAAAGACTCCCGCCACGGTACCTACGGCGTCATGTCCCTCGTCATCGTGGTGGCGTTGCAAGTTACGGCGCTCAGCACGCTAGGCATGCGAGCCGGCTTCGTCGCATTGGTGTATGCCCACGCCCTTGGCCGGCTCGGTGCCCTTGTCGTCATGCGATCGCTTCGGTCCGTTCGTCCCGACGGCCTGGCGGCGACCCTCGACGGAGCGTCCTCCTACCAGGAGCGTTTGGGGGCCGGCGCAATCGTTGTAGCTCTCGCCATTGGCCGCTCGAACGGCAGCGGCGGGTTGATACTCATCGGTGCGGCGACGCTCGCGACCGTTGCCGTTGGTTCGCTGTCAAAGCGAAAACTTGGTGGCTACGTCGGCGACGTACTCGGCGCCGTCGAGCAGTTTGTTGAAGTGGCCGTTCTGATCGCCGCAGCAGCACTCCAGCACCACGGACGACCCTGGCTGTACTAGCAGGGTCTATGGAGTCAGTTTGACGATGCGGTATGACAGATTGCCCCGAACGACGCTTGCACCCGGGTTACTTCTTTCGAGTGCATCAGGCATAACGCTGCACTGCAATGCAGCACATCGAACGGGTGTCATGGTGCACTCCGATGCAGCGATAAGGCTGATGGACTCAAACCAAGGCCTACCTGCAGCAGTGCCCGGTTGATATCACCACGGCCTGGCTCACACCTGCTGAGGCTCGCGCCGTCCGCTGTCTGCGGTAGCCGGTAGCCTGCCGAGGTGCCCACGCCATCGCCCATCAGTCGTGTTCGCATTGTGGTGGTGAACTTCAACGGTGGCGAGTTCTTGGGGCGTGCCATCGACGCGCTTTTGTCGACCGCCACCAACTGTGCCATCGAGATCGTTGTGGTTGACAACGCATCCACCGACGGTTCCGTCCACGAGTTCGCCACCCGATTTCCGACGGTCCGGCTCATTCGCAGTCGCACCAACCTCGGCTTCGCTGGTGGCAACAACCTCGCGCTTCGCGATCTCGGCGGCATCGATGCCGTGGCCCTGGTGAACAGTGATTGCTTCGTCTCCCCCGAATGGCTCGATCCACTTATTGCCTCGCTCGACGCCGATGTGCGGGTTGGTGCGGCCAGCCCGAAGATCCTTTTCGATGGACGATGGCGGCCGGTGACCATGACGTCGCCAACCTTTGTTCCAGGAAATGGGGATGGCCGCACGCTCGGGGTGCGGGTGCACAACGGCGCGACCCCGGTCATGTTCGGCAAGGGCTTCAGTCACGGCGAGCAGGGCTTCCGCTGGAGCGATTCCGAAGAAGCGGAGTTGTTCGTTGCCGACCAGGAACCAGCGACGCTACGGCTGGCCGCCGAGCGCCCGAAGCACATCACGCTCAACGGACACGCCGCAGAGGTCACCGAGGAACCGACCGATCTCATTGCGCCTACCAACGACACGGTCGACGTGATCAACAATGCCGGCAATGAACTCACCGACACGTGGTGGGGCGTGGAGCGTGGCTTTACTGAAGCTGATCGGGGCCAGTGGGACGAGGCTGGCGACATCCCGGGCTGGTGCGGCGCATGTGTGTTGCTGCGAGCCGACTATCTACGTAGCGTCGGGTTGCTCGACGATCGGTTCTTCCTCTACTTCGAGGACACCGACCTCTCGCTGCGCGGTGCGAAACAGGGTTGGCGATACCGCTACCAACCGGCCAGCGTCGTGCGTCACGGGCACGGCCTTTCGTCTGGACCGACCAGCCAGTTGAGTCGCTTTTGCACCGAACGCAACCGCTTGGTTGTGATTGCGCGGCACGCGCCCAAGGCCACTATGGCCAGGCTTTGGGCGAAGGCGATCGCCGATGCCACAAGGGCTACGCTGGCCAGGGACTCGGTGGAAGCGAAGCTCCGATGGCGTTCACTGGCCGGAGCTACCCGCATTCTCGCCAGCCGAAAACCTGGGCTGGCAGCCTCGGCCAACTAACCTGCACTGCCTTGAGCACGCAGCGGATATGGCCCTTTGTCAGAATAGTGGTCCTGAGTTTTGACGGCAGTGCCCTGACGGCCGCTTGCCTTGGCAGCCTGCGTCGCCTCAACTATCCGCAGGATCGTTACGAGGTCGTCGTTGTCGATAACGCGTCCATCGACGACAGCGTGGAAATGATCCGTCGTGACTTCCCTTGGGTTGATCTTCGCGAGGAGCTCGAGAACCACGGCTTTGCGGGCGGATGCAACATCGGCATGCGCGACCTGCCCGCTCACGTCGACGACGTGGCGCTGCTGAACAACGACGCCACCGTTGACGAAGGCTGGTTGCAAGCCCTTGTCGACCACGCCGAGTCCGACCCGAAGATTGGCGCCGTGAGCGCCAAGATGCTGTTCGCTGATCGCTTTCGCGGCGTCGCCGTCACCGTTCCCGTCGAGCCACACCCGGCCCTGCCCAAGTTCAGCATCGGCGTGAAGATCACCGGCGTCCGCGTCGATGGGGTGGCGCGCTGGGATGACATCACCTGGGGTGAGGGCTGGCTGACGCTGCCCATCACCGAATCAGCCGACGATCCCCCTGCCTATTTCTCCCTCAAGCCGACCGAAGTCCGCGTCATCGACAAGCCAGGCGAAGTGGCTCCAAAGAACTTGTCGATGCAACTATCGGCGCCGTCACCTCGCAAGGTCACGCTTGACGCCGGTCTCGGCGCGACCGTCGTCGAGGTGACGCCCATGCCGCAATGGTTCGAGATGGACCTCACGCCCGATGCGTTCGACGTGATCAACAACGTCGGCTCCTGTCTGTTCGAAGGAGGCTTCGGCGGAGATCGTGGATTTCTCGAACGTGACCACGGGCAGTACGACCAGCGGGCCGAGGTGTTCGCATGGTGCGGCGGGGCCGTGCTGCTCAAACGCGCCTATCTCAACGATGTCGGTCTTTTCGACGAACGATTCTTCGTCTATTACGAGGACACCGATCTCTCATGGCGTGGCCGCCTGCTGGGCTGGAAACACACCTACGAACCCGACGCGTTGGTACGCCATCAGCATTCGGCATCGAGCGGAACAACCTCGGACGTTTTCCAGTTCCACACCACTCGAAACCGCCTCCTCTTGCTCACCAAGCTGGCGCCATGGAAGGTCGCCGCACGCGCCGTAGCGGTCGAAAGTCGCTACGAGGTGTCGTTCCTCCTGACCGAAGTAGTGAAGCCATTGCTGCGAGCGGGCCGTCCCGCACCGCGGCGCAGCGCCTTGCAGAAACGGGTCCTGCAGAGTTACGCCAAGCTGCTGCCCGAGATGCTGCGCGACCGACGTGACCTCTGGCGACGGCGCAAGGTCTCCGACCGCGAGATTCAGAAGTGGATGGTGGCCAAGTGACGCGCATCGCCGTCTACGACCGCTACTGGAGCACCTACGGCGGAGGCGAGCAGTTCGCCGGTGGCATCGCCAGCGTGCTGAGCGAGCGCTTCGATGTCGACCTCCTCGGACCCCAGCCAGTCGATATCGAACAGCAGCGCGAGCGGCTCGGCCTCGACCTGAGTCGGTGCGGTTTCCGCTTCATCGACACCGAACGCGATGTCACCCGGGCCAGCGCCGATTACGACCTGCTTATCAACACGACGTTCCTCTCCAACGTGGCCTGCCACGCGCGCCGAGGCTTGTACGTGGTGCATTTTCCGGGAGCGCTCACCAATCCCAAAACGCTCCGTATGGATGCTGCCCGGCGTACCTTGACCCAGAAGCGCAATCAGCCCGCTGTGGTGTTCCGCGAGGGATTCGTGGCCGAGCGTGCCGATGTCAGGGGTCGACTGACCGACGGCGTGGGCCTGCTCGAGTTCTGCGGCCCGGTCGGGACAAAGGTTGAGCTGAAGCTCTCGGCCGAGCGTTGGCCCGACGGCGAGCAGCCTGCGGTGCAGGTGCGTACACCTGCTGGCGTTGTGTTCGACGAACGCGTCGGCCGCGCCGAGGAGGCTATCGCCACGTTCGAGCTCGACGGTTCGCTACCGATGGTGGTGTGGGTTTCCTCGCCGTCGCATTCGCCCGAATCGGTCGGACTTCCGTGGCATCTCAAACGGGTCGGTGCCGCCGTCACCGCGATCCGTATGGATGGTGTCGACATTGCTCTCACGGGCGGTCGCATCGCCACCAAGCTGCTGCCACCTGACCGACTGGGCTTTCTCGACACCTACCAGCGCCTCGTCTCCAACGCCATCTTCACGCAGGGTTGGGTGGACAAGCTGTGGCACCGGAAGTCCGACGTGCTCTACCCGCCGGTGCGCCGATTCGTGCCGACCAGCGGTGTCGACAAGGACAACATCATCCTGTCGCTCGGCCGTTTTTTCGGCGCCGAGGGTGGCCACTCGAAGAAGCAGTTGGAGATGGTGGAAGCGTTCCGCCAGCTGTCCGAATCGGGTGGCGCCGGTGACTGGACGCTGCACCTGGTTGGCGGTTGCAGCAAGGAGTACCGCGAGTACGCCATGGCCGTGAAGCGAGCCGCCGTAGGGCTCAACGTGAAGGTGCACTTGAACGCACCTGGCGCACTGGTGCAGGACCTGCTTGGGAAGGCGTCGATCTACTGGCATGCCACCGGGTTCGGCGAAGACGTCACCACTCACCCCGACCGTTTCGAACACTTCGGCATCAGCGTGGTGGAGGCCATGTCCGCCGGCGCTGTTCCGGTGGTGCTCAACCAGGCCGGACCGGCCGAAATCGTGCAGGCCGGTGTGTCGGGTGAGCACTTCAGCGATCTGGCCGACCTTGCCCGTCGCACGGCCGCACTGATCGCTGATCCCGCTCGACGCTCCACCATGGCGACAGCGGCGGCCGGGCGGGCCGAGTACTTCGGCTACGACGCCTTCCGGCCGAGGTTGTTCTCGCTGGTCGAATCACTGCTGGCCTGACTCTGAGCGAGCGGCATGGCGGCCAACACCTCATCGAGATGGGCGGTGATGTCGGCGGCATAGCGGCGGAAGGTGAGGGCAAGCGCCGCGATGGTTTCGGCGTCGGCCCGCTGGTCGCTCATGCGCTGCGAAAGATCATTCAACACGTGATTCATGGTGTTGGCCACCGAGGTGAGATGGCCGACCTGGTTGGCGATCTCGTTGCTGCGCTCCTCGATGCGAACGAGACGATGGTGCACCGACTTCGGCCAACGCCAAGGTGCGAAACGAGTCACGGAAGATGCCACTCACCCATTCTATGGCGCAACGGCAATGGGCCGACGCTCATCGCGTCGACCCTATTGATGCGAACTGTTCTCGGTGGCTTTCCGCTAGGCGAACTTGATCATGACGTCTGTCGACTCTTCGCCGTCAAGGGTGACGGTGAACTTGGCCCGATCGCCCGCCTTGAGCGTTGAGGTCACCGAGCAGTAGGTCTGCAGCGTTCCGTCCATTGCCTGGTCGTTGATACCGAGGATGACGAACTGGGCCCGGTTGAGTCCAATGTTGGCGGCTGGCGTGAGCGGCACGGCAGCGTGGGCGACGATGCCACCTTCGATGACCGGGAGGTCAAAGTCGGTGAAGTCTTCGTCCGTGGCCGGGAAGATCAGGTTAAGGCCGGTCCAACCACGGGAGCCCCCCTCACGCAGCATGTCGGTCACTTCTTTCACCTTGTCGACACCAATGGCGAAGGCCTGGTTTTCCTTCGAGCTGTCACCGGCCGAATTCACGCCCACAAGACGACCACGGGTGTCGAGCAGCGGGCCACCGGAGTTACCGGGGTTGATCGCGGCGTCGGTCTGCACGATGTTGGTGAACTTCGGTACGTCGAGCGTGCGAGCGGTGAACTGACTCTTCACCGTGGACACGATGCCTGAGGTGACCTGAAGCTCGGGCTTCGGACCGGCGTTGCCCGGGTAGCCGAGCGCCACGACGTTGTCACCCTGCTTCATCTTGGACTGCGACGACAGCTCCATCTGTACGAGTCCGGCGACGTCGTTCACCTTCAGCACCGAGAGGTCCTCACACGGGCTGCTGCCAACAATGGTGGCGGGGCGTTTGCTGCCGTCGAGGCCAACGGTGAAGTTGGTTCCGGAGTTGACCACGTGGTGGTTCGTCACGATGAGGCCCTGCTTGGCGTCCAACACCCAGCCCGTGCCCCGACCCTGCAGCGAGCCGCCGATGTCACTCTCGACGCTGACCGTCTTGGGCTTGGAGATTTCCGTGATCTTCTGAACGGAGTAGGCCTTTTCACCACCACCTACGGCGACGACTGCTGCGATCAATCCGAGCGCGACGACGCCGGCGCCACCGGCCAGGGCTCCGATGAGCGCCTTGTTCTTCGGCTTCGCTCCGGGCTGCGCATACCCGGGCAACGCTGCGGCGGCTGGCTGACCGAACGCGGGGGGCGGAACGACGGGAGCGCCCATCGCCGGCGTACCCATGGGGACTGCGGGCGGGGCGTAGGACGGCCCGACCATGCTGGCCGTGGTATCGATCATGGTGCCGCCGACGGAGGACGGGTCGGTGCGGCTCACCAGGATGGAATGACGACCGATGCGGATCTGCTCGCCACCGTGCAGCACGACCGGACCGCCGGCCCGCATGCCGTTCACCCGGGTGCCGTTGGTGGACCCCAGATCGAGTAATTCGAGATCGCCATTCTCCTTGCGGGTCAGGCGGCACTGCTGACGGGAGGCCTTCTCATCATCAATCACCAGATCGGCGGTGAGCTCGCGGCCGATCATGAATTCATCGACGGCGACGTGCTGAATACGGGGTGCTGCGCCGTCGTCGGTGGTGATGGTGAGCCACATGGTTGATCGCTCCAGAACGGTTTCGTTGTTGGTGGATTCGGTGGGATTTGTCGTTGTCGTTCGCATGGTCGTTACGACGACAGCTTGTTGCATTCGGTTCAAAGATCTATGGGAGTGCCTTCACAAATTTGTCCGCGAGGGCGAAGTACAGCTTCTCCACGATCGCACCTTCGCTGGAGATCGTTGGGCGCCCTTCGACGCGGTAGACAAGACTGATGGCGGAGCGCCCCCGGCTACCCAGAACAACATAAACCTGCGCTGGGATGGCTATGCCGTCTTGCTGGAGGGTGAATCCGAGCAACAGGGCGCGATCGATGCTCGGCAGTGAGATTTCCCTCGCTGGAATCATGGCGATCGTGGCGGTGTCCCCGCCCCCGATATCAACGACCGGATCGGTGCAGTCGTTTGATGCCTGCTTGAGTGCGGTGAAATTCGCAACCAGGTCGCTCAGCGTGGCAAACGTGAACGTGCTGGACGTGACGACGACACCAACAGCGGGGGTAGCGTTGGACTCCAACCGGTACACAACACTGTGACGGTCGAGAATGGCGTCGGGCGAAGGAATACCACAGAGATCCGGCCCAGACTCGAACGCAGTGGACGCCCATCCCGTCGAATCAGCAAGAGAAGACACGTCGTCGACGGTCAGCAAGGCGGCATCGGCCTGCTCCACCGTGAGTGCCCGATCGCCTCCAGCCGGCGTGGCAGTGGGCGGCGGTGCCGTGGTGGTTGTGGTGGCAGGTACCGTCGACGTCGTGGTGGTCGGCTTGATGGTGATAGGTGCCACGCTTGAGGACGACGTCGAACCTGTTGAGATTTGAGAACCGCCGCCGAGGGGTGCGGTGGCCGCCGTCGTTGTGGTGGGTGCGGCCTTGGCGCCACCACCGCGAGTTGCGGCGAAGCCGACACCACCGAGGAGCAGAACACCAGCAGCCACGCCAGCCGCGATCAGAGGTGTCTTGGCCTTCGGCGCCATCGGGGGTGGGGCGGACGCCGGCTGGCCATACTGTGGCGGCGACTGCGGCTGCCCGAACGGCTGCGGCGCCGCTGCGGGCTGGGCGTACGGCGGCTCGGCCTGCCGAGGCGGTGAAGGCGGCGACAGGTTGGCAGCGACAACCGACGGCGGCTCGATGACCGTGCCCGGCTGAGGAATGGGCGCCGGAGGCGGAACGGTCACCGGTTCGGCGGAGCCACCAACGGTGGCCCGATCAAACGATCCAGCCGACGGCGGCGTGATCGGTGCGCCGGGTCGAATGCCTCCATCCGACTCAAGCGTCGTTCGGGTCGGTGCGGCCTGCAGATCAAGCACCGAGGCTGAAAGCTCAGCCAGGGTCGCGCCAACGGCGACCGCGGTCTTCGGATCGCCACGGCGGCTGACCGTCACCCCCGGCAATGCCTCGGTCACCGATCGCTCCACCATGGGCATCCGACTGGCGCCGCCAACGAGATAGACGGCAGCGAGCGAATGGGGGTCGACACCGGCGTCACGTACGCCTTGCACCAGCAGACGCACTGACTCGGCGATATACGGCTGCACGAGGGTTTCAAGGTCGTCGCGGGTGATGCGTTGACTCGTCATGCCGCTCGGCAGCGGCAGCACCAGGTCGGCGTAGGAGTTGGTGGACAGCGCCTCTTTCGCTCGACGACATTCCGTGCGCAACGCGGCGGCAGCCTGTTGCCACGACTGGTCGTCGGACACCTGCATCTCGTCCCACACCGCCGGGTCAAGCCGTTCGCCCACCATGTTCACCAGCAGCTCATCAAACAACTCGCCACCGAGGTTCACGTCACCGCCGGGCCTACCGACGATGGAGAACGTGCCACCGCTGAAGCGCAGCAGCGTCATATCGAACGTGCCGCCGCCCAGGTCGTACACGGCCACATGCGACCCGTCGAGCACTTCGACATCGGCGGCGTACGCGACTGCAGCGGCGACCGGTTCGGAGATGAGGGCGACATTGCCGAGACCGGCCTTGGCCGCTGCTTCCAGCAAGCGGGCCATACGGGGTCGGCTCCAGGAGGCCGGATGGGTCAGACGAATAGAACTGGGGGCCGAACCCTGGTGACGTACAGCCTCGTCGTACACATAGCGGAGGAGCGCAGCGACCAGATCGACGACCTGGTACGGCTTACCGCCCAACACGACCGGTGCCGGCTCACCCAGCCGACGTTTCGGTGCACGTACGGCACGACCTGGCCGGAAAACTGCGAGATCCTCAGCGGCGCGACCGACACGGAGCGTGGCATCGTCGTCGACAAACACGACCGACGGGACGCGACGATCTCCTCCTATCTCGATGACCTCGGGTGAACGTTGCGACGAACGCACGGCAGCCACGGTGAAACTGGTGCCGAAATCGACTGCGAGTGTCCACGGACCCGTCGTTGAACCAACCATGCCGGACGCCATCTCGGCCGACCCTACCAGCACCTTTCGTGGTAATTCCTGCCTTGTTTGCTCAGGATCCTGTGTGTTGGGAAAGAGTTCATCTTCAGTCACCTTGGTTCCGACGACGCTCGTCCGCGATCGGTTCGGCCAAATGCAAACGCTGCGTTTCCAACCGGCCACGGCCTTTTCGGCTTAGATGTTGCCGTGGACCGCACGATGCGCATCGGGAAGTACCTGGCGCGACGGGCACTGGGTGCGGGCAGTTTTGCCACGGTGTGGCTGGCCGACGACGAGGTGCTCGACTCCCAGGTCGCAGTCAAGGTCCTGGCCGACAACTGGGCGCAGCATGTCGATGTGCGGCGTCGTTTCATCGAGGAAGCCAAGCTGCTGCGCCGTATTGATCATGATCGAGTGGTACGGATCCACGACGTGGACGAGATGGCCGATGGGCGCCCGTACTTCGTGATGACGTGGGCCGACCGCGGCACATTGCATGACCGCATGCAGCAGTACGCGGCATCGGGCACACCGATGTCGATCGAGGAAGCGGTGAGGGTGGTGATCGAGATTTGTGAATGCCTGGCCGTCGTCCACGCGTTCGGGGTGGTTCACCGCGACGTCAAGCCGAGCAATGTGCTGTTTCGCTCCGTGCGATCGCACGAGCGCTTCGCCGCGAAACGCCGCGGCACCGACCTTGGCGACGAGCAAATGATCCTGGGCGACTTCGGTCTGGCCAAAGACCTGGCGGCCGCATCCGGTTTTACGCAGGCCGCCGGAACTCCGGCGTATATGGCGCCCGAGCAGGCCCGCCCGACGGCACTGATCGATCACCGTGTTGACGTCTTCGGCGCGGCGTCGGTGCTGTACGAGCTGTTGACCGGGAAGCCGCCCACTACGGCGTCCACGCTGTCGGGTGTGCGACGCGATGTGGATGGCAGCGCCATGACTCCGATCCGGGCGGTACGCCCCGACATCTCCCCCTCGCTGGCCGCGGTCGTCGGCCGGGGTCTGGCGTATCTGCCTGAGCAGCGGTATGACTCGGTCATTGATTTTGCAACTGCTTTGGGCGAGGCCCTGCCAGCTCCATCTCCGGAATCGGCGGAGGTTCTCCTGCCCGATGGGACCTCGTCAAAGCGCGGCTCATCTCTCCCGGGAAGCGCCGTTGCACCCGGTGCCGCCGGACGGGCCCTTGATGTTTTGGCGATGGCTCGAAATCGAGGGTTGGCGTCCTCGACCGATGTCGGTCGAATCGAGGAGCAGATCGTGTCCCCGCTGGGGGTCACCGTTGTCTCGGCCGCGGGGTCGCTGACGGTCGAGTTAGGTGCACTGGCCGGGGTTCGGGTGAGCGAAGGGATCGACCACATCGAGGGTTGCGATGTGCTGGTCGTTCGCTTCTCGGGAGATGACGCCACCGATGTGTCGGCTCGTCTCAGATCCCAGATGACTGGTCCGCTTCTCACGGTCGTGCTCGCCCCGAACGCCGCCGTGGCTGCTGCGGACCCTACGGTGCTCGCCCTCGGTGCAGAGGTCGTGCCCGACGATGCCGACGGGCACCAGACCCTTGCGGGGTTCGTGGCTGTGGCCAACGACCGCCGACCACTTGTGCGGGCGGCTGCGGCGCTGAACGAGATCGAGACGGTGCTGTCCCGGGCCGAATCACATCCGGCCGCATCCGACCTGCACGACGCCATCGATGCCATGCGGCTCGAGCTGCCGGCGCTCGACGAGCTCGACCTCCTCCGTCGTGACGCAGCCATCGGCTCACCGCTTCCATCTCCGCTGCGTGGCCCCGTGCGCCGGCTGTTCTTCTTCACCTCTCCGGCGCAGCGACTCGGCCTCGATCATCCCTCTGAAGCGGCGTTGCGTGACGCGGTCGTCGCCATGTTGGAGCGTTGGAAGGGCCTGAGTAACACTGGCCGCATTCCGTTCGCGGCCCGTTCCCACGCTGCGCTCACCGAACGGTCGCTGGAACGGCTGTTTCTCGAACTGGGTCAGGCCAGCAGCTTCTGAAGCGACTGACGAGCCTCGTGGATGCGCGACTTCACGGTGCCTTCGGGAACACCGAGAACCTCGGCGATGCTGGTGTAGTCCATTCCCATCACGTCACGCAGCATGACCGGTTCGGAGAGGCGGTCGTCGATCTTTTCGAACGCGTCGAGCAGGTCGATACGGGTACCAGCGATGACACTGGTGCGTTCGCGGGCGGTGAACTCCGGCGCCTCTTCGTTGGTTCGACCGGCGGCGACGCGCTTGAGTCGGCGATAGGTATCGAGCGATGCATTCGCCGTCACCTGGTAGAGCCACGTTGAAAACTTTGAACGGCTCTCGAATGATGTGATTCGACGGGCCACCGACATGAGCGTGTCCTGGCAGGCCTCCTCGGCATCAAGGACGTTGGGCAACACTCGGTTGCAGTGCTTCAGCACATCGGGGCTGATCGCAACGAGGAGATCATCAAGCGCCCGCTTGTCGCCAGCGGCAGCCTTGCTCGCGAGCTCCTCTATTCGTTGACGGCGTTCGTCCACGGCTTCGTCCACGGGGTAACTCTAGTTGCGAGCGGGGCCGTCTAACATCGGTAGCTCATGTGGCAGAACCAGACAGTGGCGGTCATCCTGCCGACCTACAACGAGGCCGACAGCATCGCCGACTGCGTCCGGAAGTTCGCCGAGTTGGGCTTTGTCGACGACATCATCGTGGTCAACAACAACGCCCACCCCGACACCAGCCCCAATCTGGTCGGCAGCGCGGCCCGCGAGATTTTTGAGACCCGCCAGGGGTACGGCGCAGCTATCCGCCGAGGCCTCACCGAGACCGACGCCGACATTGTGTGTCTGTGCGAGCCCGACGGCACGTTTGATCCCAACGATCTGCACAAACTGTTGCCGTTCCTCACCGATTCAAATGTGGTGCTCGGCAGCCGCACGATCAACCAGTTCATCTTCACCGGCGCCAACATGGACTTCTCACTCAAGTGGGGGAACTGGGCCGTCGCCAAACTGGTAGAGGTGCTCTTCAACACGCCGTATCTCAGCGATGTCGGTTGTACGTTTCGCATTCTGAAGCGCCCCGTCGTGCAGGACATCACGCCGTTCTTCGAGTTGTACGGCTCATCGTTCGGGCTGGAGATGATGCTCTTATGCGTCATCCGTCGTCACCCGTTTGTGCAGGTTCCGGTGCGCTATCTGCCCCGCGTCGGTGAGTCGTCCGTTACTGGCGACAAGCGCAAGGCCATCATGCTCGGCTTTGAAATGATCGGCCTCGTCCTGAAGAAGCGCATCATGTCGCTGGGCAAGCGTCCCTCCCGCCAGCGCCTGGGGTAGCAGCGCCAGCACAGCTCGTGGCGATGCACTTCCTTGCGCGGGAGCACGGAAAGCCCGGGCTTTTCGTGGGTTACCCTTGCCTTCGTGTAATCAACATACGGCGGTCATCACGGTGGCCCAACGAACGGAGAAACCATGGCGATTTCCAGGTCGGTCCGAGCCTTCGTGGGGGCGGGAGTCGTTTTGTCGACTCTCACGCTCACCAACATCAGTGGTGCGAGTCCGGCGCCGCCGCCCGGTACGAAAACCCAGGCCGTAGAGGCGGGCGCGTGCGGCACCCTCTACAGCGTCGCCTCCACCGTCGGGCCTGATCCGCTCAGCTCGTGTCAATGGGACATGCGGGCGATCGATGCGACATCGTCGGCTTCATACGCAAAGAACCGGGGAGCCGGGATTCGCGTCGGAGTGATGGACACCGGCATCGACCTGACACACGGCGACATCATGAGCAACGTCGATCTCGCCGCCTCATGCGTGTTCCTGTATGCCGACACGCCCACCGCCAGCGCAAATGAGCAGGTCACCCGCGGCGATTGCTCGAACAAGGCGGCGCTTCAGGATTTCGCCGGGCACGGTACCCACACCGCTGGCACCATCGCCTCCCCCATCAACGGTATCGGTATCGCCGGGGTGGCTCCGGACGCGAAGATCGTCGTGTTGAAGGCCGGTACGGGCGAGGGCTACTTCTTCACCCAGTCTGTCGTGGACGCCCTCAACTATGCCGGCGATCAGCGCCTCGACGTCGTCAACATGAGCTTCTTCGCTGACCCGTGGCTGTTCAACTGTCGCAACGACGCTGAGCAAAAAGCCATCATTCAGGCAATCTCGAAAGCCGCTGCCTACGCGCAGCAGCGTGGTGTGGTTCTGGTGGCCGCCGCCGGGAATGAGGGCATCGACCTCAACCATCCGACGACCGACGAGATCAGCCCCGACTTTCCACCAGGGGCCGCCGTCTCCCGACCGGTCAACAACAGCTGCGTGGTTCTGCCGAACGAGATTCCCGGCGTCGTCGTCGTGACAGCCACAGGGGCCCAGAACCTGCTCGCGTGGTACTCGACGTACGGCAACATCACCGACGTCACCGCTCCGGGTGGATCACGCTTTCAGACACCGACCTTCGACTCCAGTCGAGGTCGCGTTTTGGCGCCCTACTCATCGACCGCCAGCGACCTCGCCGTCGAGGCATCGATAGGTCGGCTGGTCGTGGATCCGCAGGGCAATTTCTACGCCTGGCTGAACGGAACTTCCATGGCGGCACCGCACGCCGCTGGTGTCGCGGCGTTGATCAAGGCCGCCCACCCGGGGATGTCCCGGGGCGCCGTCGTCGCGATGTTGCGCAGCTCCTCCACCAAGCAGGGTTGCCCCGCCGCGCTTGACCCGGGCGTGGAGTTCTTCGGCGCTCCCGTGCAGGTCTGCGCCGGCGGGAAAGGAAGCAATAACTTCTACGGAGCAGGGCTGGTGAACGCCGCCAGAGCAATCGGGTAACCCGAGCCTCGATCCGTTGTCGCCGGCTCCGCCCGCCATCCCGATGGCGGGCGGAGCCACAGGTGTATTCAACGCGCCTTACTGACAGGTGCAGAGCGGTGAAGCGTCAACCACCAAGGCCTTGGAAGCGCTCGAAGAAGCGGCTCGAGCTTGTCGAGGACTGTGCGCTTCTTGGCGGCGTGACTCCCGTCCTGAGCGAAGCGTGAAACGGGGGGAGAATCTTGGTGACAGCGGTGCCGCTTGGCTGCAACGACCCGTCGCGGAATGAGGTCTCGACGAACGCGTAGGTCGCTTCGGGCTTGAGGTTCTCCTCGTCGATGATGCGGTCAAGTTCCTCACGACGCTGGGCTGCGACGAACGCCTGCCAGGCGACATCGACCTCGGCGGTGGCCGAGAGCGAGTCGACGAAGGCTTCGATGAGATCCTTCTTGTTGCGCAGCGACGGGCTGGAGTCGATGGCCCGCTCGATCGCGGCGCGGATCTCCTTGTCGTCGCCATCGCCGTTCTTAGCTTTCCGGTGTTTGTCGACGAGCATCAGGATGTAGTCGACGTTGATCTCGACCTGCTTGACGAGCTCGATCTCGAACACGACGTCGTCGATGATCGATTCCTTCTCGGCGTCGTGTTGCCACCCGGAACTCGGCGTACAGGTCCAGGTAGACGCTGGTGTAGTCCTGCACGTTGCGGTCGGAAAGCAGCGTGTCGCCAGCGAATTCGTCGAATGACTGCAGGATGTTCCGCAACCGCAGGATGGCGCCGAACAGGGCGATGAACTGCTTCTGCGCCCCCTCACCGATGATCTGCTGGCCGAGCGGGAATTGGGCCAGCAGGTCGGCGACCTTGACCGTGTATTCGTCGTGGTACTCGGCGTAGGGCTTCAGCAGTACGACGCCGCGGGCTTCCTTGTTGCCGAACAGCGCGATGGCGTCGTTGGTCTCCTCCTCCAGGTCGCGGAAGCTGACGATGTTGCCGAAGGTCTTCACCGAGTTGAGGATGCGGTTGGTACGAGAGAACGCCTGGATCAGGCCGTGGGCCCGAAGGTTCTTGTCGACCCAGAGCGTGTTGAGCGTGGTGGCATCGAATCCGGTGAGGAACATGTTGACCACGATGACCAGGTCGATCTCGCGGCGCTTCAGACGCATCGACAGGTCTTTGTAGTAGTTCTGAAAGCGCTCGGCCGTGGTGTCGAAGTTCGTAGAGAACATCTCGTTGTAGTCCTGGATGGCGTGCTCCAGGAACTCACGAGAGTTCACGTCGAGCGCGTTCGGGTCGAAGTCCTCCTCGGCGAGCAGGCCGTCGGGATCTTCTTCGTTCGCGGCGTAGCTGAAGATCAGGCCGACCTTCAGTCGCTGGTCGGGCGTGCGGAGCTTCTGCTGGAGGTAGAACTGGTTGTAGTAGCGCTTGGCGGCATCGATGGACGCGGTGGCGAACAGGGCGTTGAAGCCGCGTACCCGGCGTTCCTTCAGCGTGTAGCTCTGCGACCGCTTCGTCTTCTGGTCGAAGTGTCTCCAGGATGTAGGCGACCACCTGACGGATGCGCTCCGCAGCCAGCAGCGCCTTCTCGGTGTCGATGGCGCTCACCTGCTTGTCGGCTACCCGCTCGGGCATCTTGATCGTGTTGACGTAGCCGATGCGGAACGGCAGCACGTTCTTGTCGGTGATGGCGTCCACGATTGTGTACGTGTGCAGCTTGTCGCCGAAGGCCTGCTCGGTGGTGCGCCGTTGCGGGTTGCCGCCGCTGGCCGAGTTGGCGGCGAAGATCGGCGTGCCGGTGAAGCCGAACAGGTGGTACCGCTTGAACGCCTTGATGATGGCCGTGTGCATGTCGCCGAACTGCGAGCGGTGGCATTCGTCGAAGATGATGACCAGGTGGCCGCCGTAGATCTCGTGGCCCTTGTTGCCGGTGACGAACGTGCGAGAGCTTCTGGATCGTGGTCACGATGATCCGAGCAGTTCGGGTCTTCCAACTGCCGCTTCAGCACCCGGGTCGAGGTGTTCGAGTTGGCCGCGCCCTTCTCGAACCGGTCGTATTCGAGCATCGTCTGGTAGTCGAGGTCCTTGCGGTCCACCACGAACAGCACCTTGTCGACGTCTGGCAGCTTGGTGGCGAGCTGCGCAGTCTTGAAGCTGGTGAGCGTCTTGCCCGACCCGGTGGTGTGCCACACGTAGCCGCCGGCGGCGGTCGTGCCGAGTTGGCGGTGGTTGGTGGAGGTTTGGATGCGCCGCAGGATCAGCTCGGTCGCGGCGATCTGGTACGGCCGCATCACCAGCAGCATCCGGTCGGCGGTGAGCACGCAGTAGCGGGTGAGGATGTTCAGCAGCGTGTGCTCGGGCGAAGAACGTTTTGGCGAACCCGCCGAGTTCTTGGATCGGCTTGTTCGCAGCGTCGGCCCACCAGCTGGTGAAGTCGAAACTGTTCGACGTCTTGCGAACCTTCTTCGCGCCGCCTGCTTCGTCGATGTGCTGACGGCGGGTGGTGTTGCTGTAGTACTTCGTCAGCGTGCCGTTGGAGATGACGAACAGCTGCACGTACTCGAACAGCCCCGAGCCGGCCCAGAAACTGTCCCGCTGGTAGCGGTTGATCTGGTTGAACGCCTCGCGGATGTCGACCCCACGGCGCTTCAGCTCGATGTGCACCATCGGCAGCCCGTTGACCAGCACTGTGACGTCGTAGCGGTTCTTGTAGGTGCCCTCCACCTCGTACTGGTTGATGACCTGCAGCCGGTTGTTGTGGACGTTGGTCTTGTCGATCAGCATGACGTTCTTGGTCGAGCCGTCGTCACGCTTGAGCAGCTGGACGTGATCCTCCTGGATGCGGACCGTCTTCTCGACGATCCCGTCATTGCGCCCGGCGATCCGCTCGGTGAAGAAGTCGGTCCCATTCGGCGTCGGAGAATGTGATGCCGTTCAACGCTTCGAGTTGCGTGCGCAGATTGGCGACCAGCTGCGCCTCTGACGTGATGGGCAGGTACTCGTAGGCCTGGCCACGAAGCAGCTCGATGAACGACCGCTCCAGCTCCGCCTCGGACTCATACGACGCCGACGCCGACCGGATCGGGGACGAACTCCGCAACGACCGTACTCTCCGAACTGAGCGCATCGGCTCATACCGCACCGCCGCCGCCTCGATCACGCCATCCTCTCCTCGAACGTCAACAACTTGTTCCGGTAGTACTCGTACTGCTTCCGCCGCGCCGCCAACTCCGCCGGAAGACCCGACGAAAGGTCATGCACCAGAGCATCGAACTTGTCCAGGGTCGCGACGATCCGGCGCTGCTCAGCGAGCGGAGGGAGCGAGCAGGCGAATGAGCCAATCTGAGCTCCACTGATGTGTGGAACCGTGTTGCCGGTCTGCACGCGAAGGACGTGTTCAGTGAACGCCGGCGAGGCGACAAGAGTTCTGAGAAAGGTTTGGTCCAACATCTCGGAGCGCGAGCGCAAGCGGGTGACGCGCTGGACTAGAGCGCGGGCAAGTCCACGCTCACAGACTTGGGCCCACTTCAGTCCAGCCGGAATCCAGAGGGCGGTCCATGGCGACCACCACGTCTCCCGCTGCAAGCTCGTACGGTGTCAAGCCGTCGTTAGCTGAACGATGCCAGCGCTTGAATGATCGGTCCTTCAGGAGACCTTGACCGATATTGTCGCCTCGCACCAGCGACGCCGCATCCAAGTCGTCGGAGAACCGCGAACTCTTGAATGGGAATCCGACCTTGATGTCGGCAACATCCCCGAGGCGAGTCAATCCGGTACTTGACACGTCGCTCGGTAGGACAGCCTCGCGATAGTGCGCGTACTGGCGGCGTCGGGCTTCCAGCTCCGCTTCCAGCTCCGCTTCCAGCGACTGGAACAAGTCTAGAACTCGGACGATCTCCCGCTGAACCTCCATTGGCGGCACCGGAATCCGGATCTTCGCGAGGCTCTTTGCCGAAACGTCGATCACCTTCGTTCCCGTTGCGAGCCGCCGCTTCTGAGCGTTGAACTCATCCGTCTGCAGGTAGTACGCGATGTACTTCGCATCCTCGCCATGCTTGAGCACCGTGGCATGGCCGCCGGTGACGATCTGCGTCGCTCCCAGCCAGGCGACGGCCTTGCACACGTCATCGAGGTTCTCACTCGTGTTCGTGATGATCACGTCTCCGTGGTCGACCTTAGCCAGGGATGCCGCCTTCTCCGGTGGCACGAATGACAACGTCTCGGTCGCCCATGTCCCGTAGTAGGTGTAGATCTGGCCGTAGTGAATGCAGCCAACACCGTCCAGTACGAAGTCGGCACTGCGGCATTCCGTTCCCGCGGACGAGTTCACCGATCCCGCCTAGCGGCTTGAACTCCACGCCGTTTGGGCAGAGGCGGTGGATGAGGTCGTCGATGTGGCTCATGTGAAGAAGTCCTCGTCGATTTCGACGATGCGGACGGTGCGGCGGGCTTGGACGCCGACGCCGTACTCGATCATCAACTCGACGAGAACCCGAGTCGGGCGCATCAGCACCTCGGTCCTGCTCTTGTGCGGCGACGCCCATAGCGGCTTCATGACGCTTCGCCTTCGAGTTCACGTTCGATCTGCTCGATGGACGGCAGGCTGGTCTGCAGCGGTTCGGGCAGCGACTCCAGCAACTTGTACTCGGCAATGCCCATCGGTTGGGTCTTGTCACCGAGGGCGTACTCGGCCACCACCTTGTTCTTGCTCTTGCACAGCAACAGGCCGATGGTCGGGTTGTCGCCATCACTCTTTACTTGCCGATCCACGGCGGTGAGGTAGAAGCCGAGCTGGCCCAGGTGCTCGGGCTTGAACTTGCCACCCTTCAATTCGATCACCACGTAGCAGCGCAGCTTGAGATGGTAGAAGAGCAGATCGATGAAGAACTCGTCGCCACCGACCTCGAGCAACACCTGGCGCCCAACGAACGCGAAGCCTGCGCCGAGTTCCAGGAGAAACTCGGTGACATGCCGTACCAGCGCATGTTCAACCTCGCGCTCTGGGCTTCATCGCTCAAGCCCAGAAAGTCGAACCGGTACGGGTCCTTGAGCGACTCGCGAGCCAGATCGGACTGCGGTTTCGGCAGGCTCACCTCGAAGTTGGTAAGTGCGGTCCCGCTGCGCTCGTGCAGACGGGTCTCGATCTGCATCACAAGAACATTGCGTGACCAGTTGTGTTCAATCGCCTTGGCTGCGTACCAGCAACGCATTTCACTCGATCCAGCTTGTCCAATAACGCCAGATTGTGGTACCACGGCAATTGTCCAAGCACGCTTGCACAAACTCAACATCCGGCCACGCCTCGGCAAATGCCCGCATGTACTTGAGGTTGCGTGGGAGAATCCCCGCATCTCCGGAAACTCGGTTCGGAGGTCGTGGGCAAGCCGGTCGACGACCTTCGTACCCCAACCTTGCTCGGCCTGACGGGTAAGTATCTCGTGGCCGATCTGCCAGTACAGCTGGAGCAATTCGGCGTTCACCGAACGGACCGCCCGCTGCTGCGTCACATAGATGCGGGCCTTGAGATCGGCTAGCCACGCGGCGTACCCCTCGGGCGGTTGGTCAGGGAGACCGGAAGGTCAGTCATCGCTGGAGCCCTCCAAGTCGGCGACGATGGCGTCGATCGCCACGCGGAGTTCGTGTTGGCGGGCCACGATGCGGGCGATCTCGGCGTTCAGCGCGATGATATCCACCGTTTCGCTCGTGTCCTCCTGCTCCACGTAGGACGAGACCGAGATGTTGTAGTTGTTCTCCGCGATCGCGCTGTTGGCCACGAGTCGGGCGAAATGGGGTGCATCGGCTCGCTCAACGAAGGCCGCCAGGATCGCATGATGGTTCCCGGGTTGGAGCTTGTTCTTGTTGCCGATCCGCGTGAACTGGGCCGAACCGTCGATGAACAGCGTGGTGTTGTCCGGCTTCGACTTCTTCAACACGACGATGCAGGTGGCGATGGTGGTGCCGAAGAACAGGTCGGCCGGCAGCTGGATGACCGCGTCGACGTAGTTGTTGTCGATCAGGTACTGGCGGATCTTCTGCTCGGCGCCGCCTCGGTACAGCACGCCGGGGAACTCGACGATCGCTGCCGTGCCGTTCACCGCCAGCCAGCTGAGGATGTGCATCGTGAAGGCCAGGTCGGCCTTCGACTTCGGTGCCAGCACACCGGCCGGGGCGAAACGGTCGTCGTTGATCAACAGCGGGTTGGCGTCCCCCTCCCACCTGATCGAGTACGGCGGGTTGGAAACGATCGCCTCGAACGGCTCGTCGTCGAAATGCGCCGGGTCGATCAGCGTGTCGCCGTGGGCGATGTCGAACTGCTCGTAGTTGATGTCGTGCAGGAACATGTTGAACCGGCACAGGTTGTAGGTGGTCAGGTTGACTTCCTGGCCGAAGAAGCCCTGCCGCACGTTGTCCTTGCCGAGCACCTTGGCGAACTGCAGCAGCAACGACCCTGACCCGCACGCCGGGTCGTACACCTTGTTCACCTCGGTCTTGCCCGCCACCGCAATACGGGCCAGCAGCTCCGACACCTCCTGCGGGGTAAAGAACTCGCCGCCCGACTTGCCCGCGCTGGAGGCGTACATCGCCATCAGGTACTCGTACGCATCGCCGAACGCGTCGATTGCGTTGTCGGCGAAGTCGCCGAACTGCAGCTCGCCGATCGCGTCGAGCAACTTCACGAGCCGCTCGTTGCGCTTCGCGACCGACTGACCGAGCTTCTGGCTGTTGACATCCAGGTCGTCGAACAATCCCTTCAGGTCATATTCGCTGCCCGTCCCAACGGCGGAACCTTCGATGTTCTTGAACACACGAGCGAGCGTCTCGTTGAGGTTCTCATCAGTATGGG
This sequence comes from uncultured Acidimicrobiales bacterium, assembly GCA_963791625.1. Lineage (GTDB taxonomy): Bacteria > Actinomycetota > Acidimicrobiia > Acidimicrobiales > Ilumatobacteraceae > JANMCE01. Next base: position 457,377 of record CAWBTA010000006.1, on the reverse strand, counting down.
CTTGCTCGCGCACGTTGACGAACAGTTCGCTCGGCAGAATGTAGAAGCCCTTCTCCGCCACCGTCTCACGGCGGGCGATCTCGGCCTCGCTATCCTTCAGCTTCGTATAGTCGAACGTCTCGACTCCGGCCTTGCGTTCGCCCTCGTTGATGTACGCCGTCAGGTTCTCGGAGATGAACCGGTAGAACAGCAGGCCGAGCACGTAGGTCTTGAAGTCCCACCCGTCAACGCTGCCACGAAGGTCATTGGCGATTCGCCAAATCGTTTTGTGCAGCTCGGCGCGCTGCGTTTCCTTCGTCATCGTTCACGCTTTCCCGCGCCTGGAGCGCCCTTGCCTTAACCATGTTCGCTCTCCGCACGCCGAGGGCGACTTCAACAAAACTGCACGCTACGTCACCGAGAGCAACCGAGGGCGTACCTGCGCGCCGCTTAGCGGCGTTCGTCGACCCACTTGAAGGTGGTGAGGCACAGGGCGAGGCCGACGACGAGCCAGATCGCGAGGCAGACGAACATGCGGCCGTGCTGCCAGCTCATGTGCTCCTCAACAGCCTGATAGCTGTCCGGCAGGAACACGCTGCGCATACCCTGCGCGAGCCAGCGAAGCGGGAACAGCCCAGAGATGGTTTTGAGGGTGGCCGACAGGTCGCTGAATTGCAGGAACACGCCGGAGATAAACTGCAGCACGACAAACGGAAGGTTCACCACGGCCGGACCGGCCTTTGCGTTCCGGATACGCCCTCCGACCGCCAGTCCGAGCAGCGCGGACGTGAGGGTGCCGAGCACGATGACCCACGCGAAGGTGAACCAGCGAGCCGCGCTCGACGGCAGACTGAGGTCGTAGAACACCATGCCCAGGATGATGAGGATGGCAGCCTGCGCGAGCACCAGCAGGAACACTGCGACCACCCGACCGATGAAGAAGGATGCCTTCGGCATGGGGGTTCCGGCCAGTCGTTTGAGCAGCCCGGCATCACGGTCGAACGCGACCGAAATGGCCGTGGAAACAAAACCGGTGCTCATCACCACCGAGCCCATAATGCCGGCCACGTAATACTGGGCGACGCTCACGCCGGTGCCTTTGATCCGGCCACTGAAGATGGTGGCAAACAGAACGAGCAGAACGATCGGAAAGATGAGCGTGAAGCCGAGGCTTTGCCCGTTTCGCAGTGATGCCTTGATTTCGAGAATGGCTCGCTGCCCACCAATACGCAGGATGCGGCTCATTTCTGCGATCCGATCAACTCGAGGTAGATGTCTTCCAGACTCGGGCGTTGGATGGTGAGGCCAGGCACTTCGCCACCGAACCGCGCGCCGAGGTCGGCCACGGTCCTGGTTGGCGCGTCGCTAGCCAAAGACTTCGTCTCCCCATCCTCCTGCCACCGCACGATGGAGGCGGCCGACGCTCGTCCGCCCAGCGATGCAGGGTCTCCCATCGCCCTTATCTCGCCGCCCGCAATAACGACCACCCGATCGGTCAGCGCTTCGGCCTCATCCAGGTAGTGCGTGGTGAGCACGATGGTGGTGCCCGACTTCTTGAGATCCTCGATGAGCGCCCAGAAGTGCCGGCGGGCTTCGGGATCGAAACCAGTGGTGGGTTCATCGAGAAACAGCAGCTCGGGTCGTCCGACGATGCCGAGCGCAACATCGAGCCGACGCTGCTGACCACCCGACAACTTGCCGGCCCGCACATTGGCTTTGTCATCCAGGCCAACCAGAGAGATCACTTCGTCAGTGTCTCTCGGGTTGTCAAAGAACGTGGCAAAGTGACCGACTGTTTCAGCAACCGTCAACTCTTCCGTGGGCCGTGACGACTGCAGCACCATTCCCAGCCTGGCGCGCCACGCTTCATCGCCTTTGGCGGGGTCGACGCCCAGCACCGACACCTCGCCCGCGGTGCGCGCGCGGTAGCCCTCAAGGATTTCGACGGTGGTCGTCTTACCGGCGCCGTTGGGCCCGAGGATGCCGAAACATTCCCCCGGCGCCACGTCGAACTCAACGCCATTCACCGCCACGAACTTGCCGTACGACTTCTTCAGGCCGCGCACCGATATGGCGTTGCTCATCCGGTTCCTATCAGTACTGCCAGGGATAGGGAGACCAGTCGGGCGCCCGCTTTTCGAGGAACGAATCACGCCCTTCTGCTGCCTCGTCGGTCATGTAGGCGAGTCGGGTGGCCTCGCCGGCAAAGACCTGCTGGCCGACGAGTCCGTCGTCGATGAGATTGAACGAGAACTTCAACATGCGCTGTGCCGTGGGCGACTTGGCGTTGATCATGCCACCCCATTCCAGTGCCACCCGTTCAAGGTCAGCGTGATCGACCACTTCATTCACCATGCCCATGCGGTACGCCTGCTCGGCGGTGTACTCACGACCAAGGAAGAAGATCTCGCGGGCAAACTTCTGACCGACCTGGCGGGCAAGATAGGCCGACCCGAAACCACCATCGAAACTGGCAACGTCGGCGTCGGTCTGTTTGAAACGAGCATGCTCACGGCTGGCGAGTGTGAGGTCGGCTACGACGTGCAGGCTGTGTCCGCCACCTGCCGCCCAACCCGGCACCACGCAAATGACCACCTTCGGCATCATCCGAATCAGCCGCTGCACCTCGAGGATATGCAGCCGCCCCGAGCGTCCGGGTTCGATTGTCGCTGCGGTCTCACCCTCGGCGTACTTGTAGCCGTCCTTACCGCGGATGCGCTGGTCGCCACCCGAGCAAAACGCCCAGCCACCGTCCTTGGCCGACGGGCCGTTGCCGGTCAGCAGTACGCACCCAACGTCGCTGGACATGCGGGCGTGATCAAGCGCCCGGTACAGCTCATCAACCGTGTGCGGGCGGAAGGCATTACGGATCTCGGGCCGGTTGAAAGCCACCCGCACCGTGCCGTGGGCCTTCGCCCGATGGTAGGTGATGTCGGTGAAGTCGAACCCCGCTACTTCCGTCCACACGTCGGCATCAAAGATCGCAGAAACCATTCCGGTAGCCTGCCATCCCGACTCCTCCGAACCGTAACTCTCGGTGAACATGAAGTAGTTACTTCTCGTTGCCAGCAGTAACTCCCCCACGTTGGCGACGAGCGCTTGTATCCTCACGCCGTGGTGATCTTCGGACGTGGCTATGTCTTGCGTTCCCGCCGCGAGCCGATACTCGGCACCATCCTCACGACGCGCATCACTGCGGCCAACGAACGCATCGCGAATCGGGTGGAGGTTGTGCTCCTGGCGCATATCGCCCGGCTCGAAAGCATCTTCAGCGTGTATGACCCCTTAAGTGAACTGAACCGATGGAAGCGGGGCGAGCGGAAGGTGCCCGGGCCCGAGTTGCGAGCTCTGCTGGCCGACGCGCTCCGGTGGCAAGTGATGAGCGGCGGCGTCTTCAACCCGGCCACCGGCGTCATGACCGAGCGTTGGAAGAAGGCCGAGAACGAACAACGCCTGCCCGACCCGGGCGAACTCGCCGAGCTGGCCGACGACATTAGGCAAGCCCCCTTTCGCCCCGACGGAACACACGTTGGCGACTGCCGGTCACTCAGCTTCAATGCCTTCGCGAAAGGCCGGGTCGTTGATATCGCAACCACCCTCGCCCTGACCGACGGTGCCACCGACATGCTGGTGAACATCGGTGGTGATCTTGTCCACCTCGGTCAGAGGCCGGTGAACGTTGCAGTGGAGGATCCGCGCAAGGACTACGACAACGCGCCGCCTCTGGCTACGGTCGAACTCGGCGTGAGGGGCATGGCCACCAGTGGTTTGGCTCGTCGCGGCTACCGCATCAAGGGCACCTGGTACAGCCATGTGATCGACCCGAGAACCGGCTGGCCGGTCGACCACGTCTCATCCGCCAGTGTTGTTGCCCGTGACGCCGCAACGGCCGACGCTCTCGCCACCGTGCTCAGTGTCCTGCCGCCCGATGAGGGACTGGCGTGGTTGGACGAGCATCAACCGGGCACGCCAGCGTGCGTTGTCCCGCCTATCGGCGCCATTCGAACGACCGCAGCCTGGGACGCAATCAGCCGATCGACAGATACATGAGCACAAGGCCCAGCACCGCGCCGACTGCAGCGGTGATGTAGGCGCTGCGGCGACGCTTGCGGAGGAAGAACTGCAGGAAGATGCCGGTCAACGAGATGACCACCAGGAAGATCGCAACCACGTCGATGACCCACCTGAACGATGACGTGGTGTCTCGTCCCTTGTGAATGTCGTTCATCACGCCAACCAGGCCCTGCGCTGCCGTCGTCAACTGGTAGCTACCGGACGGGTCGATGACGGCGCTGGCCACGTAGCCCGGGCCCTTGAAGGTGATCGACGTATCGCCGACTTCGCTGCGGTGCTCACTGACCTGGCCGGTGACACCGTTGGCCGAGCGGAGGTGTTCACCGACGACGAGCCAGTCGATGGTGTCACCTGTTTTCCACGCCGCCGGCAGCGAGCCGGACGTTACCTTTTCCGTTGTGCCGGAACCCCACGACGGGTGGTTCAGGGTGATGCCGGTCAGTGAGAAGAACAGCACCAGTAACAGACAGATCATGCTGGTGTAGACGTGGATGAGACGTGTCCACTTGTGGGCGACGATCCTTCCCCGGCCGCGGCCTTTGCCGGGGCGAATCTCAGCTTCGGGCTCGGAGCTCAACAGAGACATCTTGCAATTCTCCCTTAGCGGCCAGGGGCTTCGCGAAGGGGGCTGCACCGACCGAGACCTGCTCGCGAACGATCTGGTACGGGCCCTTCTCGCGAGCGGCTTCGATACAGACGAAATAGTCACCGAGGGCGACCGGCTGCTTCTTGTCGTTCATACCGTCCCACGCCAGCTTGTAGGCACCCGGAACTTTGGTGGCGCTCGAGATGGTTTCGACGGCGGCGGTGGGTTTGGCGGTACGAAACCAACGCGTGAGGTCAGGTAGCCACTTGTCGCCACGACCGAGTTGGTAATTGAGGCTGATGCTGCGCACGGCAGCGCCGGCCGCGTCCTCGATCCACACGGCGACATAAGGATTATGGAAACGTCCACCCGCAGCGGCGTCGGCGACGTAGCTGAACGAGATTGCCATTTCGTTGGCGGTGTTGAACGCCGTACCGGCAGCGGCCGGCACTGCAGTTGCCGGTGCGGCCGCGGTTGTGGCGGCCGGGGCCTTCGCGGTCGTTACGGCTGCCGCCGCACTCGTCGCCGTCGCAGCAGTCGTTCCCGGAGCGACGGACGGGGCGGGGGCAGCCGTCGATGCGGTACCTGCGGCTGATGACTTGTTCGCGCCGCACGCAGCCGCAACTGCGGTGACGACAAGACCGCCTGCGGTTCCCAGCACCCGACGGAGGAAGACTCGGCGAGGCATGGTTGAAACGTCGGAGGGCGTGCTCATAGCAAAATCCTTTACGTACGAACGACCCGCGCCGTTCATCGAAACAACGGCGAAGGCTAGTGGAGTCGCCGAATTCACAGCGGACAGCCCGCGACGTTCTTACGGTCTTCTTACGGACGTACCGCACACGCTGCGAGTGCGTGCACGTCCATACTGGCGACAGCGCCGATCACCATGACGGACGGTGATTTCAGCGGCAACTCTGCGAGTGTGCCGAGGGTGCCACGCGTGACTTCCTGGGTCGGTCCTGTCGCTGATCGAATCGACGCAATCGGCGTATCGGGTGACAGGCCGCCAGCCAGCAGTCCGTGGGCGATCGAGGCACGCTCAGACACTCCCATGAGCACCACGATGGTGCCGCCGACCTTGGCCAACGACGCCCAGTCGACCTCGGTCTCCCCGTTGCGACGATGGCCGGTGACGACAGTGAATGCCGGACTCACACCACGATGGGTCACCGGGATACCCGCCACTTCTGGCGCGGCCACAGCAGACGAGATGCCGGGCACGATCTCACACGAGTAGCCGGCTTCGGCCAACGCGATGGCTTCTTCTCCGCCACGCCCGAACACGAACGGGTCGCCGCCTTTGAGGCGCACCACCCGTTTGCCGGTTCCGGCGAGTTCCACGAGCAGTTCGTTGATGGACTCCTGCTTCACCGATTCACCCGGTCGCTTGCCGACGTCGATCAGTTCGACCGACGAGTCGACCAGGGCAAGCACCTCGCTGCCGACGAGCGCGTCGTGCACCACCACCTCTGCGGTGGCCAGGAGCTTTGCGGCCCGCAGCGTCAACAGATCCGCGGAGCCTGGTCCGGCACCAACAAGGGCGATACTCACGCCGTCGATTCTTCCACCTGCTTGGCCCGCCGACGAAGAACAGGCGTCGGAAGCCAGGTCGTGATGGTGTCGGTGCCGACGCGATAGCAGAAATCGCCGAAGGTCTCGCCCTCGGTCCGCTCAGCCTCGTACTGCTGAAAGACCGGCGAGAGAAGGTTGGAGAGTTCGCCAATCGGCACATCGGCTCGCACGCGCTCGCCCAGCCGTTGGCCGCCGGCGGCGCCGCCGAGGTACACGTCGTAGGTGGTCTTGCCGCGGCCGACGATGCCGATCTCGGCCGTATAGGGCCGGGCGCAACCGTTCGGACATCCCGTCACGTTCATGCGGATGGCAGCGTCGCCGATGCCGGCGTTGGCCATCGCCTTGTCGAAGTGCTCGATCATGCCCGGCAACGCGCGCTCGGCTTCGCCCAACGCTTGACCGCACGTCGGGAGTGCCGGGCAGCCAATGGCGAGCCGGGCAAACGCGGTGGTGTCTTCGGCGAGCGCAATACCGTACGAATGCAAAATCTGCTCGACCCTGCCGCGAGCCGACGACGTGACACCGTTGAGAATGACGTCCTGGCGTGGCGTCACGCGCATCTCCTGCACGAGCCCTGAGGCCATCAGTTCGCGTAGCGCGGTTCGATACTTCGACTCGTCGGTGTCCCGCACGCGACCGGACGGAACTGGAACGCCGAGGGCCCACGTACCGGAGTCGTTTTGGAACCAGCCGTGGTGATCGTCGGTGTCGGTCCATGGCAGCAGCTCAACCGGATCCTGCAGCGGGTAGCCAAGGCGCGCTTCCACTTGGGCGCGGAACCAGTCGAGACCTTCGGTGTCGATCAGGTACTTCAGCCTCGCTCGGGCGCGGTCGGTGCGATTGCCATGGTCACGTTGCACGGTGATGACGGCTTGCACGACATCGGTCAATTGCTCGGGGGCGACCCAGGCGAGTGGGGACGCGAGGCGAGGGTAGGTGTCCTCCTCCCGGGCATGGCTCATGCCGAGGCCACCGCCGACCAGGACGTTCCAACCGGTCAACTCCCCGGTCGTGCCGTTGGACAACGTGGGCACTGCGCCGAAGTCCTGGGTGTACACATCGACACAGTTGTCACCGGGCCAGGCGAGACCGATCTTGAACTTTCGGGGCAGGTAGGTGTCCCCGTAGACGGGCTCGACATCGGTGGGTTGGGGCTCGGCGGTAACGGCCCTTTCGCCGTCGACCCAGATCTCCCAGTAGCTGGTGGTGTGCGGTCGGAAGCGCTGCACGATGTCGGCCAGGGCCGGTTGCAGCACGGCTTGGCGTCCGTCGGGCAGGGGTGCGGGGCAGGCCATGGTGTTGCGCACGACGTCACCGCACGCGGCAAGCGTGGTGAGCAGGCTGGCGTTGATACCGTGCACCAACGCATGCAGCGAGTCTTTGGTGACCACATGGAACTGCACACCCTGCCGAGTCGTCAGGCGCAGCGACCCGTCGGCGAGGTCGGCGACCTTGTCGAGCGCCGACCACTGCGCCGGCGTGATAACACCGCCCGGAACCGCGGCGCGCACCATGCACGAGTAGTCGAGCGGCAGGCGCTTGGAGGCGCGAGCCCTACGCTGATCACGGTCATCTTGCTGGTAGATGCCGTGAAACTTCAGCAGCACGATCGAGTCGTGACTGAACTCGGGCGTGCCATTCACCAGCTCGTCGTGAATCGCGCCGCGCAGGTGTCGACTGGCGGCCTTGATCTCCTCTGGAGTGGTCATGGGACCAGTGTAATCAATTCCCGACTAATATGATCAACTATTAGGTGAATTACACTGGTGGCATGAGTTCCCTGTATCCCGTCATGCTTGACCTGACCGACATTCGCATCCTTATTGTCGGCGGCGGCGTGGTAGCAAGCCGGAAGGCAAAACCCCTGGTGGAGTGTGGTGCGAGGGTCACCGTCATCTCCCCGGTGGTCTCCGACGACATGCGTGCGGTCGGCGTTGCCGAGATCATCGAACGGGCCTACCAGCCCGGTGACGGGGCGGGTTTCCAGCTGATCATGACGGCTACCGACGTGCGTTCGGTCAATGCCCTCGTGGCGGAAGAAGCGCGGGCTGCAGGTCAGTGGGTGAACTCGGCCGATGATCCGGAGAACTGTTCGTTCATCCTTCCCGCGCTGATTCGCCGCGGCCCGGTGACGATCGCGGTGTCGACGGGAGGCGCCAGCCCATCACTGGCCGGTTGGCTGCGCGATCGAATCGGCGACAGCGTCGGCCCCGAGGTCGGCGACGCCGCCCTGGAATTGTTGGCCGAACGCACCGCCCTGCATGAGCAGGGCAAGACGACAGAAGGCATCGATTGGCGACCCCGAATCGAACAACTCCTCGGCGCCGCCAAACGCCCGGCCTAAGCCTGGCCGCTGATTTGGCAGTACACAGTGTCGATCTACGACATCACCTACTGCAGAACCTTCACGCCTGGGCGATGAGCGCGTTGAACAGGGCTTGCTGCTGGCTGTCGACCTCCGCGGTGTCTTCGGGGTGCCACTGGGTGGCGACCGCCCATGTCGAGCCGGTCACCTCGGCCGCGTGAATGAGACCATCGGCAGTCGTCCCGACAACCTCGAGTCCAGCCGCGACCCGGTCGATGGTTTGATGATGCACGCAATGACCGGCCATCACCCGCTGGCCCATAGCCGCCGCGAGACGCGATGTCGGAGCCAGGTCCACCGCATGGTGCGAGTATGAGTGGGTTCCGCCACCGATGTCTTGATGCAGGGTGCCGCCCATGGCGACGTTCAACACCTGCATACCGCGGCAGATGGCGAGCATCACCACGTCGGCTTCCACCGCGGCGCGGGCGACCGCGATTTCGACTTCGTCGTGCTCGGCCAGAATGCCGTACAACTTGTCGGTCTGAGGTTCTTGTCCGTAGCGCAGCGGGTCAACATCACCGCCACCGTGCAGCACGACGCCGTCAAAACGACGGAGGATCTCTTTCACATCGCTCACGAGCGAGATGATCGGTGGCAGCATGACGGGCGTACCACCGGCGCGGGCGATCCCCTGGAAGTACCGCTGCCCTGCCGCGTAGGCCTCGCCTCGCACGCCCGATGCTTGCGCGGATACTCGGCCGACGATCAGAACGAGCGGACTCACGACAACAAGTCTACGCAGGGACTTCTTCGGGGGGTCGCACGTTGCGAAACAACGCCAACATCACGAGGTCGTAGATGGCTTTGAGGCCGCCTCCGATGATGAGGGGCCAGCCGAAGCGGGAGTGGTCAAGCATCCACCCAGCGGCCGACGGCGCTAACGCCGAGGCGAGGCTGCGCGGTACGTTGGTGACGCTCGCGGCTGCGGGGCGTTCCTCTGGTGTGACGACAGCCATCACGAAACTCGTGCGGGCGGGGACATCCATCTGTGACAGCGCGCCGCGGATCAGCAGGCACGCGACGGCCATCCAGACCTTCGGCATGAAAGCAGTGAGGATCAGAAAGCCATTGGCGGGAAGGTGTGTGAACACCATGGTGCGCACCAGGCCGATCCTTCCTGCGAGTTTCACGGCTACCAACGCGGAGAACCCAGAGAGCAGCCCGGACCAGAAGAAGATCAGCCCGGCGGTCGCGACCGACAGATTGAAGCGACGGAACAGCCAAAGCGCAACGAGTGACTGCACCACGAATCCACCACCGAAGGAGTCAAGGCTGAACACGGCCGCGAGCCGATACACCATGGCGCGAGACGGCCCGAGCGCGGTGCGCTGACGATCACCTGGCGGTTCGATGGCCGGTGACAGTCGCCGGTAGAGAAGCAGGACGCCCAGACCAACCAACGCGTAGAGCACGAACACGAGTTGGTCGGCTCGCTTCAATGACACCCAGCCGCGATGGCTTGCGGCTTCGGGCAACCCGGCAGCCAGTGCTCCAAGCGCGGCGACACCGAAGCCGACCAGGCTGTATCGGCCGTAGAGCGCGGTACGTTGACGGTCGGACACGGTCATCGGCAAGAGCGCCTGTTCGGTCGGCAGGAACACGCTGACATCGCCAGAGGACGGGTTCATGGTGCCGACTGTTGCGATGATCAAGACCCCCCAGAACGCGGTCACCACGCTCAGCAAGAGACCCGTTGCGATCATCAATCCGGCCACCAGAAGCAACAGCGTGCGTCGGTCGATGCGATGACCACGCAGTCCGACCAGCAGCGTCAGCGCTGCTGATCCGAGCATGGTGGCAGTGACGATCACGCCTACTTGACGGCCGCCGAAGCCGAGCAACAGCAGGTAGGACGACAAAATGGTGGACACCAGACCGTCCATAAAGGCCCGCAGGCCTCGGGTGGCCAGCAGCAACCGAGCGTCAGGTGTGGTCTCCGGCGGCATCAGGCTGGGCACCGGCCGAAGGTTACCCACCAGGCGATTCCTGGCTAGTATGAACAGCCGCGGGCGGATCGCGCTACGTGGCGCGCTCTCCTACCCATCGTGGGGAACCGCATGACCGACATCCTGCCGACGCTTACCGACACCGCCGCCGAGGTTTCTGCGGCCGCGCCGGTTCGCCGTCGTCGGACTCGGCGCACGCTGACCGCCGTAGATGTGGTGGCAGTCGGCGTGGTTGCGTACCTGGGTTCGACGCTTCTGAACGCGTCTGACCTGCAGCGCCTGGCCCAACGCCAACCGCTCGGCACCCATCGCGAAGTGGCCGTCGTGCTGACTGACGGAGTACGCGGCATAAGCCGCGCCCTCGGTACCGACCAGCCCGGGCGGGCCATCGAGCGCGTGCGAGGTATTCCCGACGCCCGATCCAACATCACCTTGCCGCCGGCCTTCGAGACTTCGTCGGCCACTCCATTTGTTCCACCTGCGGTTACCGCCGCCACCGCTCGCAGGCCCGAAGACCGCTCAGCACCCACGACTGTTTCGGCTAACCACAGCCCTGCGGTCACCTGGCTGTCGAGCCCTCCCTCGGTTGCGCCAACCACCACTGTTGCGCCGGCCACCACGACGACGGTCGCACCGAAGCCGCTGTTCGCGGCCAACCAGCCCATTGCCTACTGGTACGGCGGTGATTCGCTTTCCCAGGGCTTCGGGCGTTCTCTCGAACGACTCGCGGGCGACGATGCCAAATCAACCGTCAGTGGCAAGGGTGTCATCTCCACCGGCCTGGCCCGCCCCGATGTCTTCGACTGGTCGAGCACCATCGATCTCGCCATTACCCACACCAAGATCAATGTGGCCATCGTGCTACTGGGCGCCAACGATGATCAGGACATGGAGACGACCGGCGACACCGTTGGGTTCGGCACACCAGGATGGGCCAACGAGTATCGCCGCCGTGTAGCTGCGCTCATGGCGCGGGCCGATCAGAGCACGGTGCGGTTGTTGTGGATCGGACTGCCCCCCGTGCGTCAAGGAACGCTCGATACCAAGCTCAAGGTCATCGACGGCATCATTCGTGACGAAGCCACGCGACATCACAACACCACCTACATCGACTTGCGAGCCGAGGTCGGCTCACCCGAAGGTGGCTACGACCCGTACTGCCATGACGAAGGCAGCTCGCAGGTGCTGTGCCGCTCGAACGACGGCGTGCACTTCACCGACACCGGCTACGACCGCCTGGCCAAGCTGGTGATGGCAAAGGCCAGAGCCCTTACGGCGTAGCTTCCTCCACGTTGCGCATGGCATCAGCAGCCATCACGAAGTAGGCGTCGAGCCTGGCCCGAATGTCGTCGGCCGGCGCCAGTTCGTTCAGTGCGTCATCCATCGCCATCAGCCAATGGTCCCGCTCGACCGTCCCAATACGAAACGGTCCGTGTCGCATGCGCAGCCGCGGGTGGCCCCGGGCGTCGCTGTAGGTCGTGGGCCCGCCCCAGTACTGAGCCAGAAACAAGGTGAGTCGTTCCCGCGCCGGAGCCAGGTCGACCTTTTCCGGGTAGAGCGCGAGCAGCACGGGATCGACAGCAACCCGGGCATAGAAGCCGTCGACCAGCGTGACGAAGAACGGCATGCCGCCGACCGCTTCGTAGAGGGTGGCCTCGGTCATTTAGACGTCGAGGAAGCGGCTGGATGCAATGGCCGATGCCACCGACCCGGCGACGGCACCAATCACCAACAGCAGAATGATCACATTGCGGAACTGGCTCGCGGTCGCCTGCAGCGTGTCGAAATTCAACTGCGAACCGAACGACCCGATCACCTTTGAGCGCCACAGATTCTTGCCGGTCCACACCAAGCCGCAGGCAATAGCCGCGCCCAGCAGACCCTGCACCATGCCTTCGATTATGAACGGCCAGCGAATGAACCAGTTGGTGGCACCGACCAGTTTCATCACTTCGATCTCTCGACGGCGGGCAAACATAGCGGTGCGAATGGTGTTCCAGATCAGCAGGACCGCGGCCGCAAGCAGGCTGACCGCACCGACGCCAAGCCCCCAGCGAGCGAAGCTGGAGATCTTGCGAATGAACGCAATGGCCTGATCGGCAGACCGCACGATCGACACGCCCGGCATCGTTCGAAACGTGCTGGTGATCGAGCTGATCACGGTCGACTCGGTGGAGGTCGGCTTGATGCGGAACGAGGTGGGCACACCCTGACCGTCCTTGGAAAACAGGTCGGTCATCTCCGGTGTACTGGGGAAGAGCTTCTTGATTTCGACGAGGGCGTCGGCCGCGTTGACGTAGCGCGACGATCTGATGAGTGAGTTTTCGGAAGGCTCGAGCGCTCGCCGTACGCCTTCGATCTGATCGGGAGAGGCGTCGGGGTTCATGAAGACCGAGACTTCGACGCCGTCTTTCCATGTGCCGAGCTGGTTGCCGACGGCGTCCTGGATGAGGAACACGAAGCCGACGAACGACAACGACACGATGACCGTAAGCAACGACGCGATGGTCAGCGTGAGGTTGCGAGTGAGGTTCGCCAACGTCTCACGAACGATGTAACCAATACGGGAGAACATTTACTCGTACACCCCTCGGGCCTGGTCACGAATGATGATGCCGCGATCAAGCTCGATCACGCGGCGGCGCATCATGTTAACGATGTTGCGGTCATGGGTGGCCATCACCACGGTGGTGCCGGTCTTGTTGATGCGATCAAGCAGTCGCATAATGCCCTCGCCCGTCGCTGGGTCGAGGTTACCGGTGGGCTCATCGGCGAGGAGGATGAGCGGCCGGTTCACGAAGGCGCGGGCGATGGACACACGCTGCTGCTCGCCGCCCGAGAGTTGGTTGGGGAAGCGTTCCTGCTTGCCGGCCAGACCGACCAGTTCAAGAATGGCCGGAACCTGTTGACGGATGACGTGCTTCGGGCTGCCGATCACCTCGAGGGCAAAGGCAACGTTTTCGAACACCGTCTTGTTGAGCAGCAGCTTGTAGTCCTGGAAGACGTTGCCCATCTTGCGACGAAGCTTCGGCACGTCGCGAGACGACAGGTTGTTGATGTTTCCACCGGCCACCCAGACTTCGCCGCGGTCGGCCGCTTCCTCACGGTTGATGAGCCGCAACAGCGTGCTTTTTCCGGAGCCCGAGGTGCCCACAAGAAAGACGAACTCTCCCTTGGCGACCTCGAAAGAGGCGTCCCGGAGAGCCAGGACTTCGTTGTTGTAGACCTTGGTGACGTTATCGAGCTTGATCATAAGTGGGTGCGGCCGTCTCCCCGTCGGAGAATGTGGGCTACTTGACCCTAGCGGACCGCCCTCGTTTTCCGTGGTCATGTCTCTTGCTCACTGGTGCCGGTAACCTGGCTCACGATGACAACGGAGGCCCGCGGGCTGCGCCGCAAGCGCCTCGAGCGGGCCTGGATCATCGTTGGTTTCGGCTACAGCATCCTGCGCGTCTTCGTCGCCAACGCCACGGTCAAGAAGTACGGCGTGAACATCTGGGCCTTCGCCGTGGTGGAGATCGGCAGCTCGTTCCCGTACTCGTTGGGCACCGCTCGGGTCGTGGCCCGACTGGTCGACAAGTCGTATCGATCTGCCACCAAATGGGGCGCACTCGCGGCCGTGTGTTTCATAGCGCCCGAAACGTTCATCGTCATTACCGGCGAGCGTTGCAGCCGGCGCCACCCCGGGCGATGCCAGCGGATGCCCGAGCGGGTCTACCAAGTGATCGGTCTGGTGATCCTGATACTCGGATCGCTTGCGGTATGGAGCGTCATTCGAAAGGTAAGGCAGGCACGATCTCTGGAAACTCGGGCCCCAGCAACGTACGCCGAGCACTGAGCCACACGAAATAGGCAACGCCGGCCAGCTCGACAGCCCGGGCCCACATCGGAGCGGTGGGCGATACGAGCGTGAGGTAAAGCATGACGGCCAGCCATATCACCAGAACCGGCAGCGTTATTTGGCGCATGTAATGCACCCGCACCGGGTGGGGCACCTTTACGTTCAAACAGGTGAGGGCACAAAGCCCGAGAATGACGGCGAGGTTCACGAACGGCTTGGACTGAACGACGAACATCACGTTAATAGCCAGATTCCACATGGCCGGCCAGCCCCGGAAGTAATGATCATGCGTCATGAGATCGGTACGAGAAAAGCGTACAGCGAGGTGACCATAACGAGGCCGGCGGCGAAGAGCGTGAAGCCTTTCGGCACCATGTTGAACTGGTGGATGAAGATGGCCGGAGCAACAACGCACGTGACGTAGTCGATCACGAGGTCAAGGATGTTGCCGTCAACGTTGGGAACGTGCAGGCGACAGTCAACCTTGCGAGCGACAGGTCCATCGATGCCGTCGATGACGAAGGCCAGAATCAGCCAGACAAGCGCGGCCTTTGGACTGCCGTCAAGAATGAAGAGGATTCCCATCAGTCCGCACAAGACGCCGGAGGCAGTAAGCGCATGAATGCCCCATGCCGCCATACCTGGTGAAACCCGATCGCGAACCCGTGTGCGAGTCTGCGTCGCCATGTGCGTGCCTGCCTTCCAACGAGGAGTTATCGCTGGCTAAGAAATCTTCCTGCGGAAACGATAGCGGCTAACCGCTGCGGTCGGTGGCTCAGCCGCCACTTTCGTGAGCAACTTCGCGCTTCCAGCGCAAAACTGATTCCATCAGCCCATCCACATCGCCGTCGAGCACACCGGCGACGTTGCCGACCTCGTATTCGCTGCGCAGGTCTTTGACCATTTGGTAGGGCTGCAGCACATAGGAGCGGATCTGGCTCCCCCACCCGACCTGGGCCTGCTTTCCACCGGCGATTTCGGCCATTTTTGCCGCTCGTTCTTCCTCCATACGGACCTGCAGGAGGGCCTTCAGGCGGCGCATGGCCTTTTCTCGGTTCTGGAGTTGACTGCGCTCTTCCTGGCTACTGGTCGTGAGGCCGGTGGGGATGTGAATCAACCGAACGGCCGACGAGGTCTTGTTGATGTGCTGACCACCGGCACCACTCGCGCGGAACACTTCCATCCGGATGTCGCTGTCGGGGATCTCAACGACGCCTTCGTCTTCCAGCACCGGGTAGACATCGATGGCCGCGAAGCTGGTTTGACGGCGGGCGTTGCCGTCGAACGGGCTGATACGCACCAGCCGGTGCGTGCCGCGCTCGGCCGACATGAGCCCGTACGCGTAACGACCAGTGACCGTGAATTCGGCCGACATGATGCCCGCCTCGGTACCTTCGGAG
Source organism: uncultured Acidimicrobiales bacterium (assembly GCA_963791625.1). Lineage (GTDB taxonomy): Bacteria > Actinomycetota > Acidimicrobiia > Acidimicrobiales > Ilumatobacteraceae > JANMCE01. The sequence goes on along the minus strand of CAWBTA010000006.1, from coordinate 441,608 downwards.
ATGTACTCGACATCGACTTCGAAGCCACGCCGCTCGCCCCAGCGCGTGTACATCCGGAGCAGCATCTCGGCCCAGTCCTGCGCGTCGACGCCACCGTCTTTGGCGTTAATGCGCACCATGGCGTCGGCCTCGTCGTGAGGGCCGACGAAGAGGGCCCGCAACTCCAGCTCATTCAGCTGTCGGTCGAGTTTTCCCGACGCGTCTGCAATGTCGCCTTCCTGCGACGCATCATCGACCTCACGAGCCATTTCGTGGAGGGTTTCGACATCTTCCATGTCGGCGACGAGCTTGTCGTAGATCGCGAGGTCGTCACGGACGGCGGCGTACTGCGAGTTGACGTGCTTGGCTCGGTCCTGGTCGTCCCAGAGGTCGGGCTTTTGCACTTCGACTTCCAGTTCCTGCAGCCGCAGACGGTTGTCGTCGATCTTGAGGTAGCCGCGCGCGTCGTCGACGCGACGATGCAAGCCCTTCAATTCGTCGGAGAAATCCTTCATGACGCAACCAATCAGTGCCGGGGTGCCCGAGTGGGCGGGCGAACCTTACTTGCCGTGGCAGAGTTTGAACTTCTTTCCGCTTCCGCACCAGCACGGCGCGTTGCGCGGAGTCTTGTCCCGTTCATCAACCGTAACGGGCTGCATGGCAACGGGTTCTTGTTCCATGACGGCGACGGGCTCGCCGGTGTCCTCGCGGACCATGCCGACCGCCGCTGCCTGCATGCCCGACGGCACGCTGTCGTCCGGGGCGGAGTACTGCACGTTCTGCACCTGCTGGGCCGGCTGCTCTTCGACAACCTGCACGTGCATGACGTAACGCACGAAGTCCTGGCTGATGATGTGCATCAGCTTGTCGAAGTGTTCGTAGCCTTCACGCTGCCACTCAACCAGCGGATCTTTCTGACCCATGGCCCGCAGATTGATGCCTTCCTGCAGATAATCCATCTCGGCCAGATGCTCAAGCCAGCGCTGATCGATAATGCGCAGCATGACCTGACGCTCGATCTCACGCATGAGCTCGGCGCCAAGCTCTTCTTCGCGCTTGTTGTAGTAGTTCGTGGCCTCGACCATGACCGTGTCGTAGACCTCGCCGGTGTGGCCGAGCGCCCGAATGTCGGGCTCGGTCAGTGCCGTTGGGTAGTAGCCCGACAGCTCGGCCAGCAGACCTTCGACATTCCACTCGTCTTCGGCATCACTCACGCAGTAGGTGTCGACCGTGGTGTCGACTGCGTCGGCAAGGTACTGCTGTGCTTCGTCACGCAGGTCGCGGCCCTCAAGGATCTGGTCGCGGCGGCGGTAGATGACTTTGCGCTGCTCGTTCATCACCTCGTCGTACTTGAGCACGTCCTTGCGGATTTCGGCGTTGCGCTGCTCGACCGTATTCTGGGCCCGTTCGATGGCCTTGGTGACCATCTTGGCTTCGATCGGAACGTCGTCGGGCAGTGCCTTGCCCATGACCCAGCTCATGGCACCGGTGGCGAACAGGCGCATGAGTTCGTCGTCGAGCGAAAGGTAGAAGCGGCTGGCACCCGGGTCGCCCTGACGACCGGAACGACCACGCAACTGATTGTCGATGCGACGGCTCTCGTGACGCTCGGTGCCAAGTACATAAAGGCCACCGAGACGACGCACTTCGTCGCCGGCATCTCTACACTCGGCCGTAAACTTGGGCAGCAGTTCTTTGTAGCGGGCCCGGCCCTCCTCCGACTCGGCGTCAAGGCCTTCCTTGCGAACTTCTTCACCGGCCAGGCCTTCGGGGTTGCCGCCAAGGAGGATGTCGACGCCTCGTCCCGCCATGTTGGTGGCCACGGTGACCGAGCCCTTGCGGCCGGCCTGGGTGACGATCATTGCTTCACGGGTGTGCTGCTTTGCGTTCAGCACCTCGTGGACGATGCCGCGCTTCTTCAGAATGCCCGACAGCAGCTCGGACTTTTCGACCGACACCGTACCGACCAGAATCGGCTGGCCCTTGCCATGACGCTCGGCGATGTCATCGGCGACGGCCTCGAACTTGGCTTCCTCGGTCTTGTAGATGAGGTCGGCTTCGTCGCTGCGCTGGCTGTCTTTGTTGGTGGGGATCGGCACAACATCGAGGCCGTAGGTGTTCTTCAACTCGGCCGCTTCGGTCTGCGCCGTACCGGTCATACCGGCGAGCTTGTCGTACATACGGAAGTAGTTCTGCAGCGTGATGGTGGCGAGGGTCTGGTTCTCCTCTTTGATTTTCACGCCCTCTTTGGCTTCGACTGCCTGGTGCAGGCCTTCTGACCAGCGGCGGCCTTCGAGGATACGGCCGGTGAACTCGTCGACGATCTTCACTTCGCCGCCCTGCACGATGTAGTCCTTGTCGCGCTTGTACAGCTCCTTGGCCTTAATGGCAGCAGTGAGCTGGTGCACGAAGTTCTGCTGTACGGCGTCGTAGAGGTTGTCGATGCCGAGGGCCTTTTCGACCTTGTCGATACCGTCTTCCATCGGCGCGACCTGGCGCTTTTCTTCGTCCACCTCGTAGTCGACGTCACGCTTCAGACTGCGGACCACCGATGCGAACTGGTAGTAGAGCTTGGCGGCGTCGGCCATGCGGCCCGAGATGATGAGCGGGGTACGGGCCTCGTCAATGAGGATGGAGTCAACCTCGTCGACAATGGCGTAGCTGTGGCCGCGCTGCACCTTTTCCTCGGGGCTGGTGGCCATGTTGTCACGCAGATAGTCGAACCCGAACTCGTTGTTGGTGCCATACGTGATGTCGGCCGCGTAGGACTCGCGCTTCTCGGCGGCGGAATCCTTGTAGTCGGGCAGCACCAGACCCACGCTGAGGCCGAGGAACTGGTGAATGCGTCCCATCCACTCGGCGTGAAACTTGGCCAGGTAGTCGTTGACCGTGATGATGTGAATGCCGTTGCCGGCCAGGCCGTTGAGATAGCCAGGCAGCGTGGAGACGAGGGTCTTGCCTTCGCCGGTCTTCATTTCGGCCACCCAGCCGAAGTGCAGCGCGGCACCGCCCATCATTTGCACGTCGTAGTGGCGCTGACCGATGACGCGGTCGGCGGCCTCACGAGTGACAGCGAACGCCTCGAGGAGAATGTCGTTCATATCCTCGCCGTTGGCCAGCCGCTGGCGGAACTCAACGGTCTTTCCCTTGAGGGCATCGTCGGATAGGGCTTTCATAGCCGGCTCGAAGGCGTTGATGTCAGGCACAAGGCCCTGCAACGACTTCAGTTTCTTGCCTTCACCGGCGCGGAGGATGCGATCGAGGATTCCCATAGAGCGGCTACATGCTATCCGCAGAAGGCCCCAACGGCCTTGGCGGTTCGGCCATTGCGGGCGCCGACACCGGTCACACGACTTTTTCATCGGGCGAAATCTGGCGTGACCGGCACCCGCCTGGATCGTAGCGACGCCGCCTCAGGTGTGGAAGCCGCAGCCAGTGGACGAATTTCACGGGCGCCCATCATGCGCAGCACGGAGGCTGCCGAGCGCAGCGTAGAGCCGGTGGTAACGACATCATCAATGAGGAGTATCCGCGGTGGAGCCTGCCGTTTCCCGGCGAAACCGGGCCCGTTGAGCCGCTCGACGCGCGTCCGCCCCGTTTGCGGCCCCTCGCCTGGCAGCCGACGCAACAGACCTCGACACGGCACCCCGAGCCGACGGGCCACGGCCTTGGCCAGCAGCTCGGCCTGGTCATACCCGCGCTCGCGCTTGCGGACCGCGCTGGTCGGTGCCCACGTGACCACGTCGGCCCAACACGGTTCTACCAACAGCGACATGCCGTCGGCCAGCCGCCCGATGACGGCCCGACCATTGCCGTACTTCAGCCCTTTCAATAGGCGAGCCCCCTCCCCCGAGAACGCCAGTAACGCCGGAACCGGACCGGGTGGCGCGGGGTCAAGCGAAATCCAGCAGGCGTCACAGGGCGCCGGACCAGGGTGTTTGCACAGCGGACACACACGAGCAAGGAACATGAACACCGTTCTACACAGGGGGTGTTATGAGGTTCGACCGCGCGGTATGCCAAGGGGCAGCGGCCGACATCGGCCGCCTCACCAGCAATCCCTTGCCATCATGCGCCTCCGCGAGGTGCGCTGACTCGTCGTGTCACGAGGTTACCGACGGCGATGGCGGTCGTGAGCGCGAGCGTGTTGGCGCTGGGTAAGCTCATCGTAAGGTCGTTCAATCCGTAGCGACAACGGGGGTGCTTGTTTCGTGAAGAGCTATCCGGCAGCCAAGATCCGCAACGTGGCCCTGGTCGGTCATAGCGGCTCTGGCAAGACCACCGTGACCGAAGCGCTGTTGCTGAAGACCGGGGCCGTCACGAGAATGGGACGCGTCGAGGACGGCACGACGGCTTGCGACTTCGAGCCGGAGGAACAAAAGCGCCAGATCTCATTGTCACTGGCTATGGCGCCCATCGAGTGGAAGGGCCACAAGATCAATGTGATCGACACGCCCGGCTTCCCCGACTTCATCGGCGACGTCCACGCTGCGTTGCGTATCGCAGATTTGGCGGTCTTCGTGGTGAGCGCGGTAGACGGCGTTCAAGTCCAAACGCAGGCGATCTGGAAGCTGGCCGCCGCGTGCGGCATTCCGCGCATGATCTTCGTGAACAAGCTCGACCGTGAACGGTCGGACTTCGAGAGCACACTCGAACAGCTTCGAGAGCGGTTTGGGGCTGGCGTCGCGACGCTCGAATTGCCCATCGGCGACGAGTCCGCGTTCCGAGGCGTTGCTGACCTTCTGACGGAGAAGGCCTTCGTCTACTCGAAGGGAGCCGTGGCGATTGAGGCGATCCCAGACGATCTCGCCGAGTTCGAGCACCAGGTGCACAACAATCTGGTCGAGGGCATCGTCGTGGCCGACGACCAACAGATGGAGCGGTACCTCGAGGGCGACATCCCCTCGCCCGACGAGCTTGAGCACACGCTCGCCCACGGAGTCGCAGGCGCGAGCGTGTTCCCGGTCGTGTGCGGGTCAGCGATCACCGGCGTCGGCATCGATCGCCTCGCCGACTTCATCTGCGAGATCGGTCCCTCACCGACCGATCGGCCCGCGATAACGGTTCAGGCGGGGCCGACCGAAGCCGACATCGCTCCCGACCCCGATGGGCAGCCGCTGGCGTTCGTGTTCAAGACCATCGCCGACCCCTATGTCGGCCAGTTGTCGCTGTTCAAGGTGCTTTCAGGCACCATCAGGCCCGACGATCATCTGATCAACACGCGGTCGAACACCGACGAGCGCTTGCACGGCATCTTCACGCTGAGGGGAAAGGAGCAGACGCCCGCCGTCGATGTGCCCGCCGGTGACATCGCCGCGGTCGCGAAGCTTGCAGGCACCGCCACTGGCGATACGTTGGCGCCGAAGGGTACGCCGGTCAGCGCTCCCCCTTTGATGCCGCGTCCGGCGGTGTACGGCGTGGCCATCAAGGCCCGTACCCAAGCAGACGACGACAAGCTCGGGAGCGCTCTGCACCGCTTACGGGAGGAAGATCCCGCCCTGGTGATCAGTCGAAACGAGGAGACGAATCAGACCATTCTGAGCGGCACGGGCGACACGCACGTCGCCATCACGTTGGAACGACTCGAACGCAAATTCGGAGTGAAGGTCGCCACTGAGGCCGTGCGGGTGCCTTACCGCGAGACGATCCTGCGCAAGGCTGAGGCAGAAGGGAAATACAAGAAGCAGTCGGGCGGTCACGGCCAGTTCGGCGTGGCCAGCCTCCGGGTCGAGCCCGGTGAACGCGGCGGCGGCCTGCAGTTCATCGACAGGATCGTCGGTGGAGCAATTCCGCGCCAGTTCATCCCTGCCGTACAAAAGGGAATCGAAGAAGCGATGGCTCGCGGAGGTGTGCACGGCTTCCCTGTCGTCGATCTCCGGGTCGAGTGTTTCGACGGCAAGTACCACGCGGTCGACAGCTCGGAGATGAGCTTCAAGATGGCCGGCTCACTTGCTTTGCAGGAAGCCCTGGCGAAGGCCGAACCAATCGTGCTCGAACCAATCTCGGTGCTGACCGTTGTCGTGCCGAGCGACTATCTCGGTGATGTGATGGGCGACGTCAACGGGCGACGGGGACGAGTTCTGGGGTCAGAAGCCGTCGGCGATGGTGAAGTCGAAGTGGCCGCCATGGTCCCGAGCGCCGAGCTCTTGCACTACGCCGTCGACCTCCGATCGATGACCGGCGGCCGCGGCCAGTTCCGCTCCAACCACGACCACTACGAGGCCCTGCCGACTCACCTCATCGAGAGAGCCAAAGCCACGCTGGCCCCGACCGAGCAGGTGTCGTAACTGACTGACGACTCAAACAGTAGACAGGGCTGCCGATAGTAAGTACGGTCCCACCGTTCTATTCACCCACGACCCACAACCGGCGGATGTCCGGGGAGGTGAGATGGCCGCGAAAGCGGCCCGCAACAACCCGAGGAGAAGCCGTGTCCACCACGACTGCCGTCCATGCTGTCCCCGCCAAGATCGAAGCATTCCTTCGTGAGCATCAGCCCGCCACTCCATGCATCGTCGTTGACGTTGACAAGGTGGCCGAGCGCTACGACACGCTCCATGAGACCTTGCCGACCGGCCGTATCTACTACGCCGTGAAGGCCAACCCCGCGCAGCCGATCCTGCGGCGCCTCGTGGCGCTCGGTTCTTCCTTCGACGTCGCCTCCCCTGCCGAAATTGACGCCTGCCTCGAAGCAGGGGCGTCGGCCGCGGACATCTCCTACGGCAACACCATCAAGAAGCGGGCCGACGTAGCGTACGCCGCCTCGGTTGGTGTCCGTCGCTACACCGTCGATTCGATGGAAGAGCTGCGCAAAGTTGCTGACGTCGTTCCCGGCGCATCCATTTGTGTTCGTCTTCGCCACGAGTGTGCGGGCGCCGACTGGCCGCTGTCACGCAAGTTCGGTTGCGACGCGGTCGATGTGGTGACGCTGCTGGTGGAAGCAACTCGTTTGGGCATGGAGTGCGGTGTCTCGTTCCATGTCGGCTCGCAGCAGCGTGACGTCATGGCGTGGGACGACAGCCTGTCGGTGACGGCTGCGGTGTTCGCCCGCGCTCGTGCGCTGGGTGGCCGTCCATCGTTCGTCAATATCGGCGGCGGGTATCCAGGCACCTATCGGGAAGATGCTCCAGCTATGTCAGCGTACGGCGAGGCGATCAACGCATCGCTCGACACGCACTTCCCCGAGGGACTCGAAGAGGTGATGATCGAGCCCGGCCGTTACATGGTGGCTGACGCCGGTGTCATGCGAACCGAAGTCGTGCTCGTCTCCCGCCGTTCGCCGATGGACACGCAGCGCTGGGTGTATCTCGACTGCGGCAAGTTCCACGGCCTGGCCGAGACCATGGACGAAGCCATCCGCTACCGCCTCGTTACCCCGCATGCCGGCACCCCGACCGGCCCGGTGGCCATCGCCGGACCCACGTGCGACTCCGCCGACGTGCTCTACGAAAAGACCGACTACGAGTTGCCTTTGGCGCTGACCGAAGGCGACTTCGTCGACATCTTGTCCACCGGCGCCTACACCACCACCTACTCCAGCGTCGGCTTCAACGGCTTCCCACCCCTCGCCGAGCACTACGTCTAACGGCGGGTCTTCGTCCTCTCAGATTTCACCCGTGTGAAATCTGAGGGGAAGCAGAGCATCCACTTTCCGACCGGACGCATTGGCTGCACTCTCCGCAGCCTGCCTGCATCGTTTCGACGGATTCGACGAGGGACCGGTTGAAGTCACCACCACCCTTGCCCACAAGAATCGCAAGGCGATCGGCCTGCTTCATACATCTCTGTCACTACCGCTGGCCGACCGATGCCATGTGGACGGTTTCCGATGTACGACTCCAGCTCGCACCGTTGTCGACCTGGCCGCAAGCTGCTCGGTAGAAGAGCTGGAAAACGCAGTCGACTCCGCCATTCGAAACGGTGGCACATCGGCGGACTTCCTTCTCCGCGTCGTGGCTCGTCGGCGGGGTCGGGGGCATTACGGCGGTCCGAAACTCGACGCTGTGCTGGTTGACGCGGGAGGGACGAACAAGTTGGAGCGGCGCTTTCTCCGACTTTGCCGACAGGCTCGACTTTCTCGCCCCGCGTGCCAGGTCATCCACAAACGAGGTAGCCAGACCGTCGCAAGGGTGGACTTCGACTTTGCTCCATCCCGACTCGTGGTCGAAGTTGAAGGCCAGATCGGCCATGCCAGTCCCATCGCAACGACAACGTGATGCCAAGCGTCGCCGAGAACTTCTCGCGCTCGGCCGGATCGTGCTTCCGTTCACCTACGAGGACGTGTTTCAGCGTCCGGCGCTCGTGGTGGAACAGGTCTCGGCGACCCTGGCCCGAAGCTCTCTTTCCCCGGAGATTTCATACGGGTGAAATCTCCGAGGAAACAGGCGGGGCTTTCCGTTCGAGCGATTACCGCATTGTCCGAGCGGAGCGAGTCCGAGAGCAGGGAGCGGTAGCGGTAGCGAGCAAACGAGGCATGACTTAGTAGCGGTAGCGCTCGGGCTTGAAGGGGCCGGCGGGGTCGATGCCGAGGTACTCGGCTTGCACGTCGTTGAGCTGGGTGAGCTTCACGCCGAGGGCGCCGAGGTGGAGGCGGGCGACCTTCTCGTCAAGGTGCTTCGGGAGCACGTAGACGCCGACCGGGTACTTGTCGAGGTTGTTGAACAACTCGATCTGGGCGATGACCTGGTTGGAGAACGAGCAGCTCATCACGAAGCTCGGGTGGCCGGTGGCGCAACCGAGGTTCACGAGGCGACCCTCGGCCAACACGATGACGGCGTGGCCGTCATCGAACGTCCAGACGTCGGTACCGGGTTTCAGTTCGTCGCGGGTCGCACCGGTACGGGCGAGGCCGGCGATGTCGATCTCGGAATCGAAGTGGCCAATGTTGCACACGATGGCGTTGTGCTTCATGCCCGACATCTGCTCAGCGGTGATGACCGCCTCGTTGCCCGTGGCGGTGACGAAGATGTCGGCGGTATCGAGCACGTCGTCGATGGTGGTGACCTGGTAGCCCTCCATTGCAGCCTGCAGCGCGTTGATGGGATCGATCTCAGTGACGATGACACGAGCGCCCTGGCCCTTGAGCGCCTGGGCACAACCCTTCCCAACGTCGCCGTAACCAGCGACGACGGCGATCTTGCCTGCGATCATCACGTCGGTGGCGCGGCAGATGGCATCGATGAGCGAGTGGCGGCAGCCGTACAGGTTGTCGAACTTCGACTTGGTGACCGAGTCGTTGACGTTGATAGCCGGGAAGATGAGCTCGCCCTTTTCGTGCATCTTGTAGAGGCGATGAACACCAGTGGTGGTCTCCTCGGTGACGCCCTTGATACCGGCGGCCATGCGGGTCCACTTGGTGGGATCTTCACGCAGCGTCTTGTTGAGCAGGCCCAGCACGACGGCGAGCTCGGGGTTGGACGCGGAACCCGGGTCGGGAACGGCGCCGGCCTTCTCGTATTCGACGCCCTTGTGCACCAGCAGCGTGGCGTCGCCGCCGTCGTCGAGGATCATGTTGGGGCCATCACCGGTCGGCCACGTCATCATCTGCTCGGTGCACCACCAGTACTCCTCCAGCGTCTCGCCCTTCCAGGCAAACACAGGCACACCCTGCGGGTCTTCGGCCGTACCGTTCGGGCCGATGGCCACAGCGGCGGCGGCGTGGTCCTGGGTCGAGAAGATGTTGCAGCTGGCCCAACGCACTTCCGCACCAAGCTCGACCAGCGTCTCAATGAGCACGGCGGTCTGAATGGTCATGTGCAGCGAGCCGGAGATGCGTGCGCCCTTCAGGGGCTTCAGCGGACCGTACTCCTTGCGGATGGCGCGCAGGCCGGGCATCTCATGCTCGGCCAGGTGGATCTCTTTGCGGCCGAAAGGGGCCAGGGCGACGTCGGCGACGCGGAAGTCACGTCGGGTTTCAGTAGTGCTCATATTGGTCCTCCAAGGACACGAAACAACGATGAATCTGGACGCTCGCAGGCAAACGAACCAGAGTGGGATGGTTGGATCGTGGGCTGGGGCCCGCAGGCACCTGTCAGTTCAGCCCTCGACAGCAGCGCAGAGTGTACCAACTCGGGGTGCGCTGAGCCGCCTTGGCGGCATTTCGCACCGGACTCGTTCGACGCAGACCGACGAACGGAGGTGCCGGATGGGACTGAGGACCCTGGAAGACGTACCCACAACGGCGAACGATGAGGGTGGATAAACGATTCCCGGTTCCGCTGGAGGAAACGCAATGACCGAACTTCAACCCGTCGAAACCACAACTGACACGGTCCGCGCACAGGCCAGGAAGAGAGTCGAGAAGCGGCGAAATCTGCAAGGAGGCTTTGTCGCCTACGCCGTCATCAATGCGTTTCTCATCGGCATCTGGGCCGTATCGGGACGCGGCTACTTCTGGCCGGGATGGGTGCTCGGCGGATGGGGCATTGGCATGGTGCTCGGACTGTGGGACTACGTCCGGGGTCCGGTGACCGAGGCAGACGTCGACAAAGAGCTTCGCAAGACGGGCTGACCATGGCTGCGGGAACGGTCGGCCGCTTTTCGAATCGAATGAACGAGTCGGATGCCACGTTGTGGGAGATCGAGAGCGACCCGCGCCTGCGCAGCACGATTCTGGCTATCGTCCTGCTCAACCGGGCCCCAGAGTGGTCGCAACTGCATGATCGCATTGCCGAAGCGGTGAAACAGATCCCGCGGCTGCGTCAGAAGGTCGCGGCCTCTCCGCTGAATCTCGGTCCGCCCCGCTGGGTCACTGACCCCGACTTCGACCTCGACTATCACCTTCGTCGCATCGTGTGCCCAGACCCCGGCGACCTACGTGCGGTGTTCGACGTGGCCGCGCCGATGTACATGGAGGCCTTCGACAAGCAGCGTCCACTGTGGGAATGCACTCTTGTGGAGGGTCTTGCCGATGGAGGTGCCGCGTTCATTCAGAAGGTCCACCATTCGTTCACCGACGGCGTGGGCGGTATGAAACTGGCCGACTTCGTGCTGGACACGACTCGGTCGCCCCGGCATTCACCTCTGCGAACGAACGATTCGATGCCCGACACTTCGTTGGTGGCCGACGCACTCGACAGCGCGCGCCGCGCGGTAGAAACGACGGCCCGGCTCGCACGGCGACTGCCGGGGGCGGCGGTCAATGCCTCTCTGCATCCGACTGCATTTGCCCGCACCAGCATCCGTACCGCGGGCTCCATTGGGAAGCTGGTCATGCCGGTGACTGCCCCACTGTCGCCTGTAATGACCGGTCGGGGTACCGCCCGCCGCCTCGACACATTCGACCTACCACTCCGGTCGCTCCACAAGGCCGCTCATACCGTGTCGGGAAGTATCAACGACGCGTTCCTCGCTGGCGTGACGGGTGGCATGCGTCGTTATCACGAGGTGCATCACGCTCCCGTCGATCGTCTGCGAGTCACCATGCCGATCAACGTGCGCGGCTCCGATGACGAACTCGGCAACAACAGATTCGTCCCGGCTCGCTTCGAGATCCCCATTGGCGAGATCGATCCGGCCGAACGGATGCGCCATCTCGGTGTACTGGCACGAGGTTGGCGCGGGGAACCGTCGTTGCCGTTCGTGGGCATCATTGCCGGCGCCCTCAACCGACTTCCTGGTCCGCTGACGACGGTGGCCATGGCCTCCATGCTCAAGGCGATCGACTTCGTGGCGACCAACGTGCCCGGCCCGAAGGGGGCCCGCTATCTGGCCGGGTCCAAGGTCGTGGCTGAATACGCCTTCGCGCCACCAAGCGGCGCCGCGTTCGCCATCGCGCTGTTGTCCTTCGATGAAACCGCGTGCTTTGGCCTGACCATCGACACCATTGCAATTCCGGATCCGTGGGTGCTGACCGATTGCATGCGCGAAGGCTTCGGCGAGGTTCTGGCTCTGGCATGACCACGGTCCATCGCCTCAGCGTGCTCGATGCTGCGTTCCTGGATATGGAGACAGACCGCACACCTATGCATGTTGCGGCCGTTGGTCGCATCGTCGGCGGCCGACTACTCGATGCCCGAGGCCATGTGCGGCTTTCGGTCGTCTGCCGTCATGTCGCCAGTCGTCTCCATCTCGTGCCTCGCTTACGTCAGGTGGTGCATCACGTGCCGTTCGGACTTGGTCGACCGGTGTGGATCGATGACGAGAACTTCGATCTGGCACACCACGTGCGAGTAGTCCGCATCGATCCCCCCGGCGACGAAACGCAGCTCTATCACTTGGCATGCGAACAGTCGATGCTGCTGCTCGACCGCAGGCATCCACTCTGGGAGCTGGTGTTCATCGAAGGCCTGGCCGACGGATCGGTCGGGCTGATCGAAAAGGTGCACCACGCCCTTGTTGACGGTGTCGCTGCCGTCGGCGTGACCGCGGTTCTCGCCGATCTCGAACCGAGGACGAGAGTCGACCGTCCTGAGCCATGGACGCCCACGACGCCGCCGACGGATGTGGAACTGGCCGTCGAAGCAGCCACCGCGATCGTGGCGGAACCGATCCAGATGGTGCACCGCATGCTCCATGCCGCGGCCCATCCCATCGAGACAACTCAGAGCGCTCTTGGCTTCTCGGACGGACTTCGCACGCTGCTCCGCACAGCCCCATCGAGCGCGTTCAATCGGCCAGTGGGCATGCATCGCAGACTGACCCGCGTTTTGATGCCACTGTCCACGGTAAAGAGAATCGCCCACGCGCACGGTGCGAAGGTGAATGACGTCGTTCTCGCTCTGGTCGCTGGCGGCCTTCGAGCCGCCCTGGTTGCCCGGGGCGAGTCCTGCGTCGATGTCGATGCCCTGGTTCCCCATAACGTGCGGGCCAAAGAAGACGAGCTCGCACTGGAGAATCTGGTGACCGCGTTCATCGTGCCGCTACCGGTGCACGAACCCGACCCCGTTCAGCGAGTTGCGCTGGTGCGTAATGCCATGCGGGAAAGACGTCGGCATCACCAGAGCGAGGCGATGTCGACGCTCGAATCCCTTAGCAATCACCTGCCACCGGCTTCTACCGCAGCGCTTGCTCGCATGGTGCACCACCAGCCCTTTGTGAACGTGGTGGTCACCAATGTGCCCGGACCAGCATCGAACCTCTACGTCCTCGGCGGACAACTCACCGATCTGGTGCCGATGGTTCCGCTCGCCGGAAATCTGACGATCGGTTTCGCAGTGCTGTCCTACGCCGGCCAGTTGACTATTGGTGTGTTCGCCGATGCTGAAGCCTGCCCCGATGCCGACGTCATGACAACGAAAATGGTGGCCGAGCTTCACCACCTCGCACGCTTTGTGTAGCCGACTGCGTTAGGCCTGAAACGTTGGCTTGATGCCGTCGGCGGCGACCTTGGCCATGATGCGGTCGTGCTCGGTCTGGTCGACGATCTTCGACTCTTCGATCAGCAACACCGCGATGCCGTCACGCACGGTGTAGGCACGCTTTTCGCGCGGGTTGTACAGCAGGTTCTCATCGGCCATGTAGAGCAACGGACCGCGATCGCTCGGGCAGGCGAGCACTTCGAGCAGAGCAGGGTTGAGTGTCATGTGATCCTCAGGCGTGGGTGATGAGTGTCAGCAACTCTGCGACATGGTCGTCGCAGGCCTGACGGGTGTCGGCTTCAAGGTTGAGGCGCAGGAGCGGCTCGGTGTTCGATGGGCGAAGGTTAAACCACCACGAGCCGCAGTCAACGGTGAGGCCGTCGAGATGGTCCTGCGGTTTACTCGCGAACTTCTTGGCGATCATATCGATGACGGCCAGCGGATCGTTCACCACGGTGTTGATTTCGCCCGATGCTTCGTAGCGTTCGAAGGGCTTTCGCAGCTCGGACAGGGGCTGGCTGGCCGCGCACAATGCCTCCAGCACGAACATGGTGGCGATGATGCCCGAGTCGGCCCGATAGTTGTCCCGGAAGTAGTAGTGCGCAGAGTGTTCACCGCCGAACGCGGCTCCGGTTTCGGCCATGGTCTGCTTGATGTAGCTGTGGCCCACACGGGTACGAACCGGGATACCGCCGTTTTCCTTGATCACCTCGGGCACGGCATGCGAACAGATGAGGTTGTGCAAAATGGTGCTGCCCGGCGCCTTGGCCAGCACGCCTGCGGCCAACATCGCCGTCGTCGTGGAGCCCGAAAGGCCGCGACCTTTTTCGTCCACCACGAACACGCGGTCGGCGTCACCGTCGAAGGCCAGACCGACATCGAAACCGCCCGACACGACGCGGCGTTGAAGGTCGCGCTGGTTGGCAGGCTGCAATGGATCGGCGGGATGGTTGGGGAAGGTGCCATCGAGCTCGCCGTACATGACTTCGAGTTCGAACGGCAGCTTGGCAAACACCGCGGGTACGACCAAGCCGCCCATTCCGTTGGCGGTGTCAGCAACGACCTTCAGCGGCCGGAACTTGGACACGTCGACGAAGGAAAGCACGTGATCGACAAACTTGCCGAGCAGGTCCAGCTCCGAAACCTTGCCACGGTGCGCTGCCTTGGGCGGGCCTTCGCCCTTCAGGACGAGATCGGCGGTGTCACGAATTTCGGCCAGACCGGAGTCGAGCCCGATGGGCTTGGCGCCGGCGAGACAGGCCTTGATGCCGTTGTACTGGGCCGGGTTGTGCGAGGCCGTGAACATGATGCCCGGCGCATCGAGGCTGCCCGACGCAAAGTACAAGAGGTCGGTGGACGCTAGGCCGAGCAACACCACATCGACACCGTGGTCTTGGGCGCCGTTGGCGAATGCTTCGACCAAAAGCTCACCGGAGGGGCGCATGTCGCGTGCGATCAGAATGCGGGGTACATCGGCGAATTGGGCAAAGCCGACGCCGATTGCGTAGGCCTTGTCTTCGTCGAGTTGTTCGGGCACGGTGCCCCGAACGTCGTACGCCTTGAAGATCTCGGAGAGTTCAGACATGTGGGCCGCCAAGATCATCGCGCGCATCGTCGAAATTTTCGACGGGGCGCACACTAGGCGGTTGAGGCGTTGGAGGCAGATGCGACCACGAATCGTTCACGGGCGATGGCGGTGGTGCCGGCAGCGAGCCTGTGGTTTCAACCGAGGGCGGACTCGGCTCGGCGGCTGACCAATCGTGGGGGGCGAACCGAGCGGTGGACGGTCCGAGTGGAGCGTCCCAATCGTCGGGCACCACAAAATCATCGTGGTCAGCGCCATGCGTTTCCTCTGACGTCATGGGCACGGGTTCAACGTCGAGCGGCGGGAGCGCAACGGTGCCACGACGCCAAAGGAACAATGCACCGCCGATGCCGAGGAAGGTGAGCAGCCACGCCACCAGGTCCATCGGCGTGTAGCCGTAGTGGAGCCGGACGTGCTTCGCTGTCGGGACGACGACCATGAAGTTCGGGGCGGCCCGGTACGGACCTTTCGCGCCGTCAACCTTCCAGTTCGGGAAGGCGCTGACCCGTACCATAACGGGCACGCCGATCTGGTCGACATCGAAGTTAAGGGTGTCGTCTCCCATCACGACATTGCTCACCTTGATGGGGGTCAGTTCGCGCGACTCGGGCTGGGTCTTGGGAGCGACCACGGCCAGGTTGGTGTCGTTGGTGTCTTTCTCACTCGTAACCTTGAGATCAACCCGTTGCCATTCAGCCGGACCGCTGGCGACGGGCACCCCGGCCCAGTCACCTTGATGCTGGAACCAGCTGGCACCAACCTCAAGCCAACGATCACGACTATCGCCGAGGTTCTTCGAGACCGTGCCATCGAGTGCTTCTTTCGACTGCACAACAAGTGGTTGCGTTTGCAACCCTGTGACCAAGTCGTTGCCGCTCATGATCTGGTAGATGTGCCATGGACCCGACGTGGCGACGGGTGTGAGTTCCTGGTTGGCGTCGGCCTTGGCGATCATGGAGGGCTTGTAGGCCATGTAGTACTTCACGCCGAGCGTCTTCAGGTACTGGACGCCCTTGGTGAGATCACCGTCCTCGTACTTGAGCCGGCGCACCGGATTGGAGCTGTGCTCGGACATGGCCGACGCTGAAATGAAGTGGTACGGCGTGGTGCCGGACGCCTCGAAGAAAAGGCCTTCCTGCGAGGCGATACACCCGTTGGTCCAGAACGGCAGCAGCATCTGCGCCATCGGTGTGCCGTACTTGTCCTGGTCGTTGTTGTTCTCCCACATGGCGCGACCACACCCGTGCGCTGGATTGTTACCCAGGTCCTCCATAGTGGACATGAGACTCTGATATTCACCGTAGGCCGGCTTCTTTTCGTAGCCCTGGTAGTTCCAGTCGGCCCATCCGGAAACGAAGCCTTTGTCGGCGTCGTTGCCAACGAACCGAGGACCCGACCAGGAAGGCCACTCATAGACCCATTTCTTGGCCACCCCGTCGTACCGCTGCGCGCCCTTCACGAACCCCAAGTTGGGCACGGCCCACAGATGGAAGGTCTGCTGCGCACACGTACCGAAGGCCAAAAGCCCGGCAGAAACAACCAATAGGCGGCGGGCTGTGACACCGGTGTCCATCGATTCGAGCGGCGAGATGAACCGAGCGATAAGTCGCACCACCGCCACAACGCCCATAGCCGCCAGCATGTATCGGGTGAGATACATGAACGGCAACAATCGGGCGTTCCACAGCAGACTCTGCGGCTGCAGGTAGGCCCACGTTCCGAAGATGGTCATCATCAGGCCGAGGAACGCTCCTGCGCGGGTGCGGCGGCGTAATGCGTCGAGGAAGCCGATGACAGCCAGGATCATGATGGTGCGATCCCAGAACGTTGATTGGGGGAAGAACATCTCCCACCACGAGTCGGTGCGATGATCATCGGGCGTCTTACCGGTAGGCCGCTTCTCGTAGTACATGTCGGTCTGGTACGCGCCGCCCAGTCGAAATGGAATGAGCCAGAATAACGCAAGCAGGGCCGATACTCCACCGACCTGAAGCAGGAGGACCAGTCGCTTGACCGAGGCGTGGACGGCCCACAACACCACGGCCCCGATGGCGACGAAGAACAACACGATGCCGTGACTCAGTGCGGCCAGCGCGGCGAGTATGGCCGACAGCACCCGGAAGCGTCCGGTGCGTAACGTGTAGGAGAACACCGCAAAGAACGCAACGGCGAGCGAAAGCGCAATCGAGAACGAGTACTCGCCGGCCATGGTGGAGGCGATGTTGCCGCCGTAGATGCGAAACGTGTCATCGAACAGGAACCACACCGCGGCGACCGCGAACACTTCGGGGATCGGCTTCTTCAAACCGTTGAGCCGACCGAACAACCAGCACACGAACGGCAGCGTGACGATGCCCAACACGCTCACCAGTTTGAGCGCGACGCCGTAGGGCAAAATCAGGTTGACGATGACGACCAAGAGCGCGGGGATGACCATGTAGAACTGGTACATCGGGAAGCCGCCGTACCAGTCGGGCGCCCAACCACTCAGCCGACCGTGCGGCAAGATGTGATCTCGCAAATAGGCCGGACCCCACACGTGCGCACCCATGTCGCCACCGGCGGGAGTCGTCTTGGCAAAGATCTGCGACGGATGCATCTGCACAAAGGTGAACAGCATGAGGCCGCCGACCACGAGCACGCTCATCAGTCGTTCGTAGAACCGCCACGCCTCTTCATCGATGGGTTTTTCCGGCGGTGGCGGCGGATCATTCGGTGCGAGATCCCACTCTTCGGACGCGGCTGGTTCCAACGAATCAAGCAAATCAGTCATGACGTCCCTAATGCTGCCATCTGGGGCAACCGCAGTGGTGTCAGGAGAAGAACAGCAGTTTCACCACGGCCGTGGCGTTGAAGCCGGCGTGGATCGCCATGCCGAGCCCAAGTCGCCCCGATCTTTGGGCCGCGTACCCGACGACGAGGCCGAACATGACGAGCGCTGGGAACTGCAGCGGTTGGAAGTGAATGAGGCCAAACATGACCGCCGAACCAGCGAGGGCTAAGCCGTCGTTGTAACGGGCGGCGAACGATCGCAGCACCAGACCCCGGAAAAACAGCTCTTCGAACAGTGGTGCACCGACGACGACGACCAGCACCAGGAGCGTGGCGCCAAGGGCGCCGCGACCCTTCTCGGTCAGTTGTTTGGCTGGATTTTCCACCTTGGAGATATCGAATGCGCTCCAGTGATGCGCGTTGTAGATGGCCCGATACAACGGTCCGAGCGCCTTGTAGAGCGCCGGAACGAAAACGAGTTGCAGCACCACACCAATGGGGAAGCCCACGGCATCCGATGTCCGCACTGCCAGCCCATAGTCACGTCGTAGGTCGCTCGTACCCCACGTTCGGCTCGCAAACCAACACACGCCGAACAAGCCGAGCCATTGCGGGATCTGGGTAATGGCGACGAGCCACAGCGGCCATGTCGCCGTGTCCTGCGACGCGTACCCGGTGATGCCCGCCAGTAACGCGCCACCGATGATGGCGACGCTGAACGCACAGAGGAATCCAATGACTGCCACCCCGACGTGGAACTGATGATCCTCGGGGTGAACACGCACCTAGGTCACAGTAGAGGCATGTCGCGCTAGGAAGCTACCCAGTGGAGTTGGTGGATTGTCTGAGCGAAGCTGTGAGTTGAAATAAGTCCGAGCGCCGGGAGCGGTAGCGAGCCAGCGAGGCATGTCACGGCTAGGAAGCTACCCAGTGCAACTGCGGGATGTACACGCGGTTGCGGCGGTCTTCCATGCGCCAACCGTGGGGGACGCTGATGCGGGACGCATGACGTTCGCAGAGGTCGTACCCGTGCGGGTCACGCTCGGTAGACAGCTCATCGACCCACACGATGCCCTTGGCGTACTGATAGGTCAGGGTGGCCGAGCCGGCCTCGGCGCAGGTGGGACGGGAGCACTGGCGGGTCACGGACCGAAACGCTACCGACGCTCATCGTCAGGGTGGTGGACCCCATCAATCGTCAGGCGACCACACAAAGTTCGGTTTACCCCCGTAACATGGGGACATGAGTAACCTTCCCCCTCCCCCACCACCCGGCTCGGGCAGCGGCAACGGAGGGCTTTCACCAGACAAGAAGTCCGGTCGAAACCCGTTGCGGTCGGGCCCAAACATTCCCAAGTGGGCGCTGTGGTTGCTCGGCAGCCTGTTGATCACTGCCCTTTTGTTCTCGTCACGACTGTCCACCAAACCGGCATCTATCCCGTACTCCGACTTCATGACCAGAGTCGAGGCGGGCTCGGTGAAATCGGTCAAGGTCGCCAATGAGTCCGGCGTCATCACCGGAGAGCTCAACAATGGTGAGAAGTTCACCAGCGCTGGCCCCCTCACCGTGCTGTCGCCCGACGCCGACAAGATCCGCGCGTCGAAAGCCGAGCTGACGTTCACGTCGCCGCAGCGCAACTGGTTCCTCGACCTGTTGCCGGTACTGCTTCCTTTCGCACTCGTCATCGGTGCCCTGGTGTGGATGCAGAAGCGGGCGCAGGGTCAGATGGGCAACGTCATGTCCATCGGTCGCAGCCGAGCAAAGACCTACAACGCGGACAAGCCGTCCACCACCTTCGCCGACGTTGCTGGTTACGACGGTGTGAAGCAGGAGATCAAAGAGGTCGTCGACTTCCTGCGTACGCCGGAACGGTTCAAGGAAATCGGTGCTCGCATCCCGAAGGGCATTTTGCTGGTTGGCCCCCCCGGTACCGGTAAGACCCTGTTCGCCCGCGCCGTTGCCGGTGAAGCCGGAGTCGGGTTCCTTTCGGTCACGGGTTCCGACTTCATGGAGATGTTCGTGGGCGTTGGCGCGTCACGTGTGCGTGACCTGTTCCAGCAAGCCCGCAAGATGGGCAAGGCCATCATCTTCATCGATGAAATCGACTCCATCGGGCGCAAGCGCGGTGCCGGTCTCGGTGGCGGTCATGACGAGCGTGAGCAGACCCTCAATCAGATGCTGGCCGAGATGGACGGCTTCGAAACGTCCGAAGGCATCGTCATCATGGCGGCCACCAACCGTCCCGACGTGCTCGACCCGGCATTGCTTCGCCCCGGTCGATTCGATCGTCAGGTCGTGGTGCCGCTGCCCGAATACGACGAGCGTCTCGCCATCCTCCGGGTGCACAGCCGTGATAAGCGCATGGGCCCCGATGTCGATCTCGAAGTGATGGCAAAGGGTTCGCCCGGTATGTCCGGCGCCGACCTCGCCAACCTGGTGAACGAAGCGGCCTTGTTCGCCGTGCGCCGGGGTTCCAAGCAGATCGAACGTATCGACTTCGAGTCGGCCCGTGACCGTGTTCTCATGGGCGCCCGCCGCGAGAGCCTTATCCTGTCGGCCGAAGAGAAGCGGGTCACCGCTTATCACGAAGGCGGCCACGCAGTGCTTGCCACTGTGCTGCCGAACGCGGATCCGGTTCACAAGGTCACCATCCTGCCCACCGGCATGGCGCTTGGTGTCACCCAGCAGCTCCCTGAGGAACGTCACAGCTACTCGAAGGCGTTCATTGAGGACATGATCTGCGTGATGATGGGCGGTCGCATGGCAGAGGAGATCATCTTCAACGCCCGCACCACCGGCGCGTCGAATGACCTCGAGAGGGCCACCAGCTTCGCCAAGCGCATGGTGCGCGAGTGGGGCATGAGCGACAAGATAGGCCCCATGGCGTGGGCCAGTGGTGGTCCGGTCTTCCTCGGTGAAGACCTCATGACCGCCGGTCGCGATTTCTCCGACGACACCGCCAGAGTGATCGATGTCGAGATCGAAAAGATTCTGCGCGAGCAGGAGAACCGGGCTCGCACGCTGCTCAACCAGCACCGCCCTGGCCTGGATCTGGTCGCCCTTGCGCTCCTCGATCGTGAGACGGTGGACGGTGCCGAGGTGGCCAAACTGATCCAGGAAGGCCTCTCCAGCCCCGTCGCGGTGCAGGACAGCCGCATCTAATTCCGTCGTGTTGCCTGAGCCCGACGCGTCCGCGGACGCGTCGGGCTGAGCACTTGCGGCCAACTGTGTAACAGCCCTTGTTTATGCTGAGTCGAGCGAGCTCGACCCGCCCCTCGCTGCTCCGGGTGGTCCCACAACCAGCATGACGATCCGTGGAGGCCAGCCGTGGCTGCTCGTACACAAATGTCCATGTCCGCAACGCAACCGCTGGCGATACAGCTGAGCGATGCTCTCGCCACCTGGACGACAAGCCAGCGAACGGTGGTTGGGCTTGCCGCCGACTTTGCCGATTCCGGTGAATGGGCGTCGGCCGGTGTCGCCTCGGCTGCGCATTGGATCGCAGAGGTGGCCGATATCGAAGTGTCTACCGCCAGGGAGTGGATTCGGATCGGGCGACTTCTGCGGTCGCTGACCGCTATCGCCGAGGCGTTCTTGGCGGACGAGCTGTCGTACAGCAAAGTTCGCACGCTCACGCGCATCGCTACGCCGGCCAACCAAACGCAGCTCTTGGAGATCGCTCGGTCAGTGCCGGCGGGCCATCTTGGCCGAGCCCTTGCGTCCTGGACGCATCGCACGAGCAGTGATGCGGAGCTCGAGCGGCTCCACCACGCGCAGCGCTCGGTGACCTGGCGCCCAGAACCGGACGGCATGGTCACCTTCACGGCCAGGCTGGTCCCTTTGGTAAGTGGCACGCTGATCAGCCGACTCAACACACACGTCATGACGACTCGCAGCGCTGTTGGGCCGAATGACGCCTGGCCGAGCCTTGCTCAGCAACACGCCGACGCGCTCGAACATCTGCTCATGGAAGGCGCCGGCGGGCTAACGACGGAGATCGTGATGCACGTCCGCAGCGATGGCGCAACGCTCGACGATGGCACACCTTTGCCGATCACAGTGGTGGAACGGATCGCGCCGCATGCGTTCATCCGTGCCCTCATCCACGAAGCGGACGGGCGGCCGGTGAACGCCTCGCCAAAGCGACGTCACCCGAGCACTCGACAAAAGCGGGTCGTCAAGGAGCGGGACCGGGTATGCGTCGACTGTGGTGCTTCCACCTTGCTTCAGTACGACCATGTCCCCGCCTATGACGTCAGCCATCGAACGGTCGTGGAGGAGCTACAGCTACGGTGCGCCCCCTGCCATCACCACCGCCACGGACACGGATCTGCGGCATAGCCGCCCAATTCTTCGACGCGTCCGCGGACGCGTCGAGCCGTAGCTACTTGTTACTGGCCGAGGTGCGGTTCGGGTGAGGAGCCGGGGGTGCGGACTTCGGCGACAGCGGCCCACAGGTCGGTGGCACTGACGGGGCCGATGAAGCTGGCTCGCACGACGCCTTCGTGGTCGGCCACGACCGTGAGCGGGACGGCATCGATGCTGTAACGCTTGTGCAGCGCAGCCTGTGCACCGTGTTCGACGTTGTCGATGGCGACCTCGGTGGACTCGAGCACCTGCACCTTGCCGGCCATTGACTGGCAGGTTGCACAAGTAGCCGAGCTGAACAGCGCGACCAGCCAGGGGCGATCAGCGCCGGCGAAGTCGGCGCGGTCGATCTGCACCGGAACCTTCCACGTGACCTGCGTAGGAGCATCGGTGTGACCGCGTCGACGCAGCAGCCACGCCACGCCCACCGCAACCGCCATCAGGGCCAGGGCGAGGAGTGCTCGGCTCACGGACCGGCCACCGGAAGGCCGAGGGCGGAGGACCATCCGTTGGCACCGCGTATGACGCGCTCAACAACGACGTCGACGGTTGATGTCACCACGATCGAGTCGGCCGAGACGTTCTTCTCACTCAGGTCGAAACGGATCAGCGCACCCTCGGCCAGTGCGACCGACTCCCAACCCGGCACTGCGACCAGACCAGCGGGTCCGAGCGCTTTGATAGTGACCTTGCCCGGAAGTCCGGTGGCGTTCACCACCTGCAGTGTGGCCTGCATACCTTCGGGGGCGCCGGCTGCCAGATGCCACTCGCCGGCCGCCAGCGGTGAACCCAGTTGCAGCGTGGCGACGTTGACGTTGTTCTGCATTCGGTCGAGCGCCCGCTCGACCACGATGGGCTCGTCGGATGTCACGACCACGCTGAACAGCCCGACCGGCACCAACGGGTCGGCGCTGAGATCGACCGTGGCCGACTGCCGGGCTGCGACCACGACACGTATTGGATCGGGAGCGGCCGGACTGGACACGGGCGGCGTTCCCTCCGCACTCGGTGCGACGATCGGTTCGGGCGTCGCAGGGAACGAGGTCACGAACACGGTGGCGTCACTGGTGCCCGGATTGTGCACAACCACGCGGGTCGAGGCGGGCAGGGTGCCCGGACCTCCGTCGCCTTTTTGGCCCGCAGCGAAACGCCAGTCGGTGGACAGCGCTGGTGCCGCCGCACCCACCATCAAGCCGCGACGGCTGCCGCTGTCCCCACGAAATACCTGGAAGCGACCCATGACCAACGAGCCACTTCGCACCGTTGCCGCGACTGACAATCGCTCCTTGCGCAAAATGACCTGGCTGATGTCGAGCACCA
This sequence comes from uncultured Acidimicrobiales bacterium, assembly GCA_963791625.1. Lineage (GTDB taxonomy): Bacteria > Actinomycetota > Acidimicrobiia > Acidimicrobiales > Ilumatobacteraceae > JANMCE01. The sequence continues at coordinate 418,285 of CAWBTA010000006.1, read as the reverse complement.
CCAGCGAGCGGGCGGGCACGACGCGGCCTTCAAATTTCTTGGTGACTCGGGCGTTTTCCTCATCGGCAAACGCAAGGTCGACCACCGCGTCGCTGGGTGACGGGTTGAACAGCGTGAGACTCATACTGGAGTCCGAGCGCGTCGCCCCGTCGGCCAGGTACCAGTTGGGCGAGGGCTCAAGCACGCACGCCGACACCGACACACCTTCCTGCGAGATCGCCGTCTGCTCGACGGCTCCGACCGCACCCGACATCTCGATCAGCGCGGCGGCCATGGTGGAGGGCGCGGTTTCGGCCGGGTTGATGACCTTGCGACTGCGAGCGGGCACGACGATGGTAGAGACCACCTGATCCTTGCCGACGGGAAACAACGTCACCCGGGTGGAGAATTCGCTCTCGGAGGTATTGGCGATCGTGAAGCTGCCCGAAGCCCCGACCATGGTTCCGGCCGGAACACCCGGGCAGTACCACGACGTGGACAGGTGCGCCGTGGTGGGAATGGCCGCCATCGGCAGCACACCCGCACCAGCTAACACGGGCGCAGTAGCGGGCGCTGGATGGCGGTCGGCCCACATCAGACCGCCGACGGATGCCGCAAGAACCGTCACCATGATCGGGCGAGCGAGCTTCACTGCTCCTCCCCCTGCGACGTGCGATCGCTCGCCCACAACACTTCGATAGCGTCCGGCTCGACGGGAACCGACGGAGCCGTTTCGCCAACTTCGACCTTCTCGTCGGCGTCGTCGATGAGCGGGGCAACCGGTTCCTCGACGACGGGCGACGAGGCTTCGACGACTGCATCGGCGGCGTCTTCGTACCAGGCGGGCTCGGGCTCAACGGGTGATTGCGAGGCGGACACCAACGGCGGCAGCGCAACGTCATCAAGTTGAATAGCGACAGCGGCTGGAGGCGCGACGGAGGCGGGCGCCAACACGCGGCGACGAGGCAGCCGCAGCTTGCGGCCCGTCGCCAGCACAAGCGCCGCGAGCCACAGCAACGTTTGGGCGCCGACCCACAGGAGGCGACTGATACCGGTTTGGTAGGAGAGTACGGCATCACCACCGGTCTTCACCGTGAACGAATTCGCCCACCCGAACGCCGGATGGCTCGTTGCCGTCACCCCGTCCACCTTGAGTTGCCAGGCCGACGACGACGAGGACGCCAGATACACCTCGCCCGCGCTCACCGGTCCGATCGCCTTGGCCGCCGACACCACATCGAGTACGGCAGTGGACCCCGACAGATCGGAACGGATCAGCGACGCAGTGCCTTCCTGACGACTCGCTTCTGTGGCCGGGCCGGACAGCTGAGCCCGACTGGGAAGCCACGCTCCGTTTTCGTACGCCTCCACCTGATCGTCACCAAGCTTGAGTTCACGAAGGTCGAGCTGACGCTTGAGCACGTCGCTCAGGCCTTCAGCGGTGCTCGCCGCTGTGCCGTCGATGCGACGATGACGCACGATGATGTAGCGCACCGCGGACGGCCCAAGCAGTTGGCCAAGGCGATGGGTGGTGGCGTTGGCGGCGGCGTCAAGTGCGTCGGCCACCACCTGTTCGGCATGACCTGAGCGACTCCGCCACAGGTCGTCGATCTGCGGATCGAGGCCGGCGGTGATGCTGTAGGCGAAGCCGGGTGCGATGGCCCAGCCGGGCGCAGGTAGCGACCCCGGGTCACCGAGCCACAACACGCGGGCGTTCTCACTGTTGTCGAGGCTCCGGCCGAGGCGCAGCGTGGCCGACGCATCCTGCGAGGGTGCCCGCCAACGACCGCTGGCCAGTGAACCCAGACCCGGCAACAGCCCAATCGCGACAAGACATGCAGCCACGAACGCTGTGGGTTGCCGCCAACTGAGTTGGTGTCCGTGCAGATCGAGCTCAAACGACGATACGGCCAGACCCGTTCCGGCCGCGACGCCGACCAGGGCGGGCACCAGCAGCACCTCCAGATCGGTGCTAAAAACCGGCGTGCCACGGGCTGTGAGAAGCCACGCCAACGCAAAGGTGGCGACCGAGATGATGGCGAGGCGGGCCGCCCACACGAAACGCCAGCCGTAGCCGACCAGCACCGCCACAACGGGGCCAGCCAGCACGAGCCATCCGAGCCAGCCTTGCGATGTCGCACCCGTCTGGAAACGCAGCAGATTGGTGAAACGCACGGCGGCGCGGGCCGGCTCGGGGAGGCTGCGGATCGAGGCCCACATGCCATTGCGACTGGCGGCCCACGGCAACTGCAGCACAACGGCGCCGAGGAGACCAATGGCACCAGCAACAAACACGCGACGAGCCCGCATGATGTCGCGGCCGTACGAGAGCGTGCAGACGATGACGACGACACCGAGCGGCAGCAGCACAATCGGGGCAAACGCCACCACCGCGGCAGCGACCAACGCGATGCGCAACCCCAACGCGACAGGGCTGACCACGTCGGATTCAGGATCGAAGAACGGTTCTTCCCTAGCCGCCCGGAACAACCAGTGCACCAGGTACGGGAAGGCACCAAAGGCCAGCACACCTGCCGAGCGGCCGGTGGAGATCGCGTTGGTTGCGAGAGGTACAAGGGAGTAGACGAGCACTGCCACGACCCGGCCCCGAAGGCTGGTCGCTGTACGCAACAAGCGCCATATGCCGATGGGCCCGAGCGCGAGTGGCACCAGAATCGAAAGGGTTCGAGCCAGGCCCATATGGCCGAAGGAAGCCACGCCGAGTAACCCGGTGAGTCCGATGCCGGTTGGCGCGGCCCCGACGCGGCCGAGGCCCTGCGGCCTCCAGTCCGAGAGGTAGCTGCGCACCAACACCCGTGCACTGGTCGGGAAGTCGACGAACCGACCGAAGGTGGACATGCGACCGAACACGATGGAGCGCGAGCCCAGAATGAAGACGGCCAGCAAACCCAATCCCGTGAGCAGCGTTGGCCACCGTCGGGCTGCGCGCACGTCAGCGAGCAACGATCGCCCCGAGTCGGCCAGGGCGTCGGTCACACGGTGTTCGCCGCCAGCTGTGCCGCGTAGGAGCGCGCCCAAACGTGCGCTCCCCCGCTGCTGCAGACGGCGAAGGTCGGTGTCGGGAACGTTGCGCAACGCACCAATCTGCTTGCGTTTGGCTCGAACCTGACCCAGGTGGGCCAGGGTGGCCGGCCAGGCAGCCAGCACAGCCACTGACCGTCGCCAGTGGCCAACGACGAGGTTGGCGGCAGCCATGATCACGGTGACGAGTAACGCCTGGGGAAGCACTCGCACCAGGTGACTGAAACTGTAGGCAGCAACGACCGTGCGCAGTCGGTCGGCCGCGTTGAGACGATCGACCTCGGCCTGTTGGAGCACGGTTTGCGGACGGGCAAGCCGGCGAGCACGAGCGGCTGGCGCTACCAGTACCCGGGCACCAGACAAATGCGCCCGCCAGCACAGGTCGAGATCCATCGTCTCGGCACCGAGCGTTTCGTCGAATCCACCGAGGCTGTCGAACAGGTCGGAGCGAACCAGCAGGCAGTCCGATGAGAGGTAGAAGCGGTCCTGCACTGCGTCGTGCTGCTCTTGGTCGAGTTCGCCGCGCTGGATGGGTTGCCAGGTCTCGCCGAACTTGTCGATGCCGTAGCCGACACTGATCAACTGGCGCGGTTCATCGGCATCCACCAACTTCGCTCCGGCGATACCGACGTTGGAGCGATACGCCTCTTCCAAGAGCAGCCGGGCCGTGTCCTGATCGGGAATGACGTCGTCGTGGAGGAACCACAGGAAGCCGGATCCGGCCACGAGGGTACGAACTTCATTGGCCGCTGCGCCCAGACCTGCGGCCGGGTTGTTGGCGCGGCGAACGATGGCCTCGGGAAGGATTTCGTGGACGCGTTCGGCCAGCGCGGGGTCACCCGCGATGTCCATGACGAGGCAACGGACGTTCGGATAGTCCTGAGCGGCGAGTGCCGCCAACACCTCCGAAAAGCGATCCCCCGGTTGGACTGACAGCACTACCGCAACAACGGCGGGCGCTCCTGGCGCGGGGTTACTCACAACCTACGAATCTAGCCCGCGGGCCTGTCCGATCCGAGGCAGCTTGCAAACCGTCGAGCCGAGAGGCATCGTAAAGGTGGAAATCGACACGTGAGGACACCCGCATGGCCGAACAGCCCGAAGACCCGTTGGCCCAGGCCGCGAACCTGCTCTTGGATGTCGTCCAGGTCGCCGTCGGCTTTGGCCTCTTGACTTTCCAAAAACTCCAAGTCGCCCGCCGCGAATTCGAAGCCGAACTCAAGAAGCGGGTCTAGGTCTGACCACATGCGTTCGGCGGACGAGACCGCAGGTCACGGGATCGGGCGCTGAAGACGGGCCTGGACCTGCTCGGCACCCCATTCGGTGAACGTTCGTTCCTCCGAAAAGCGCAATCGCTGAAGCAGACAGCGAGACGCTGCATTAGCGGCTTGCGTGACCGCGATGATGGAGCTATCTGGCAACGATGACCAGGACCATTCGAGCAGCGCGTTGCAGGCTTCGGTTGCGAAGCCCTGCCCCCAGGCACGTGGGAAGAACTCGTAGGAGAGTTCCAATTCCTCACGATGGCGAGACAGGCTGACGTCGCCAATTGCCTCGCCAGTGAGTCGATCACTCACACAGAACGAGCCCCAAAGCTCGCCCATCGGCGTGAGCCGACGGTGGGCGATGCCGTCCGGGCCGACCGGGCCGCCTAGGAAGCGTCGCACTTCAGGGTCGGCAAGAAGTCGATCGGCGTTGGCCCGATCCTGTTCTTTCCAGGAGTGGAGCCGCAGCCGCTCGGTCACCAGCTCATCATCCGTCCAGGGCATCGAGACAGGACTGTACAACGGGCGCTCGTCAGTGGTCAGAGCGCGGTGAGCAGGCCCGGTTGGGCCTGCTCACCGGTGTTTCGATTGTTCCCGCTCGGCTAGTGGAGTGTGCGGGGTGGGCCGCGTAGAACGTGGCCTTCTGGTGTCGTGATGGCGAGGTGTTGGCCGGGTTCCATTTTCACGGTCCAGCCGGTCTTGTGGACGGTTTTGTGGTGTTGACCGCAGAGGAGGGCCATGTTGTCGACATCGGTCGGCCCGTGGTCTCGGTCGTATTCTTCGATGTGGTGCGCTTCGCACCAGAACGGTTTCATAGTGCAACCCGGAAACGCACAATGCCTATCCCTGGCGACCAAGGCCCGCCATTGGGCGGGTGTGGCCGACCTGACCGTTCTTGACATGTAGAGCGGTTCACGATTTTCGCCTTGCACGATGACGGTCAGTAGCGCGTCGCATAACAGGCGTTTCACCCGATCAGGTGCGAGCATCGTGCCATCGACATATTTGGCGATGCCACCGTTCACGTAATCGTGAAAGTCGATGAGCACGGTCATCTCGGTCGACCGGCGCGCCGGGGACGGGACGTTTTGTAACGCGCGGCGGGCCATCTCCACCAACGCCGCAGCGAGCCGCTGCGAATAGGGCACAACGGGTGCACCCTCGACGAGTTCGGGGAGGCAGGCGGCGAGGCCTTCTTCGACCACTTTCGCGTCGTCACCGGACACTTGCCCATCAAGCTTGAACCGTCCATCCATCAACGCCGAGAAATGCAGATGATCGCTATCGGGTTCCGGGCCGGTCCCGTTGTCGGCGTCGACCGCGGCTTTGGCGCGTGCGGCCCATTCCTTCATCACCCGTGCGGTCTGATCCACGCTGCATTCCGCCAACAACGGCACCATCTCGGCCTTCGGCATCCGCGAACAGGTCGATCGTTTTGTCGTTCACGTTCACGGCGATAGCCAGCGTTTGTGATGCAGCCAACTCGCCGTTCGCGAACGCTTCTTCGGTGACAGGAAGCGAGCGGAGTTGGCGCATGAGTTGCAGCATCCGACACGCGTCACCCGACGAGCGACGCGTTTCGTGACAGAGCCAACTGTTCAACGACTTATACCCATCGATCGCCCACTCCGCACTCTGATCGAACACCGAAAGGTCCTGAATGATCGAGGCCAAACAACGATCCAACAGAGCCAGATTGGCGCGTAGCCCGCGGCCGGTCGTGTTCGAACGGATGGCCTCAAGTTCGGGAGTGTTCGTGTCCGCCGACATAGAACAATTGTACCCAACAACAGATAGGAATGCTATAGGCAGGACCGAGTTTCTTTGTTAAGAAAACACTCGTTGACCCGGCCCTATGAGCTCGTAACAGCTCCAACCTGTCGTGATGGACCGCTGGACGTTCCGACCCTCGCGACCAACAGAACGCCACACAGCACCCGACCCCGTTTCGACACCAACGAAGGGCGACGGGCGCGCTACGAGAAGCGGCCTTGGAGGTCGACGATGATGTCGGTCTTGACGTTGCTGACGAGGCAGATGGAGCTTTGCGTGCCGACACGGAGCAGTACCTGATTGGCGGTATCCCGACCGGGGGCGACGTTGAGGTTTGACGTGTTCGGCACGGCGGCGCCGCAGGGATAGGCCGTGACGAACCCGGCCACTGTCGAACTGGTCGACGTGAGATTGAGGGCTACCGACGTTGCCCCTGCGGGTACTGGCACCACCCGGGTCTCGCCCGGTAGAAGCGGTGCGACGCCTCGCGAATCGAGTATTCGGGCAGCCGTCACCGCAGTGAACATGTCCCCCGAGCCGAAGGCACCAAGGAGGTCAACGATGACGTGCGTCGGCTGGTCGGAGTAGATGCAGACTTTGCTATCCGCCGATACAGCTGACAACACCTCGTTGGCCACGTCACGACCCACCACTGCGTTCACATTCGATGCCGTTGGGACGCTTCCTCCACAGGGGTACACGGTGAGGAAACCGTTCTTAGTCGAACCGGTTGCCGTCACGTTCAGCACGACGGCGGTGGCGCTTCCGGTGATCTGTTTCGTTGCGGCTAGGTCAACCGTGAGGACGCCACCCGCACCAATCGGCGCAGCCGCGCTCCCAAGCCCTTCCCGCGTATCAACAATGCGAGCCGGGCCGATGGAGGCGAAGCCGTCACCGCCACCGCCGAACCAACCCGAGACGTCGACGATCAGATCGGTAGCCGGGTCGGCGAAGATGCAAACATCGCCGCGGCTGTCCACGGGGACGATCGAGAGGTTGGCAACAGGAGCCTCGGCGCGCGCGTTCACCGATGACGCTCGGGGCTGACCCTGGTCACACGGATACGCCGTGAGAAATCCCGGTGCGGCGGTTCCTGCTGCGGTGATGTTGAGCGCAACGGCGCTTGCCGTTGTCGGCACGCCTGCGACACCGGCGACGTGCACCGCGAGCACACAGTTCTTCTCCAGCGTCGATCCACCGAGACCCTGCCGGGTGTCCACGATGCGGGTTGGCGCCAGCGGATGGAATCCGGCCTGCCGGGCTGCTGGTGCCGTCGCGGCGGGGCCTCCGTCGCAGCCGGACGGGACGGAGATCCACGACGACTTCAGGCCGAGTGCCCAACGGAATTCTTCGCCAGTGACAGTGGCCGAACCACCGGTTCCGCGGACCCGCACCTTCTTCGCACGCCCACCCCACTCGCCCAGTCCGTTACGTTCGATGACGTCAATCGACAGGAGTTGACCAATGGTGGGAAACGCCGCTTCGATCTCGCTGCGCGGCTTCGTGACGCTCCACGCATGGGCGGAGTTCCCTCCGTAGCTGTCACCCAGATCTTCTACTGCCTTGAAGTTCGCGCCCGACGTGTAGCCGCCGCTCGCTGCGCCGAACTGGGTGTACGCGAGACGACCGTCGGCACGCGCCAAAACCACGCCAGCGGTGTCGGCCACGGCGGCGTCGGTGCGCGGATCTTCGACGGGCTCCACACCAGCTGTGAGCGAGGCCCGGGTGCCCGCGCCGACATACATCTGACACTGTGTGGTGTCACAGCTCTGGGCATAGGTGGCCCGATGCTCGGTCATCACGTACGTGCGGGCGGCCACGGCCTGGGCCCGCAGCGCGTTCATTCCCTTGCCGCCACCGAAGTCGCCCCACGACGGGATCGATTCGCGGGGCACCACACCGCGGATGTAGTGGTCGAGCGGTACGGCATTGACGGTGCGGTTTTCATCGGCGGTGCCGTTCACGATCTCGATGGAGCCGCGGTAGTGGCGGATCGTGCCGTCGGGTCGACACACGCCTGGCAGCGTCGAAACCGCGGTGGTCGCTACATCGACACTGGGAGCACTGACCTGCAATCGGTTTCCAGTCGACGTCGACGCGAAGCCGGGGTTCAAGAGCGCCCAGCCGCTGGAGGGCCCGTCCAGCGTTGTCTGGGTAGCCGACGCGGCGCAGTCCATCACATCCTTGCGGCCATAGACCCGGTAGGTGTGCGGCGACGTCTCCAACGCAACGATTGCCGAGTAGCGACCGACTCCGGCGTCAGCATTGGTGGCCAACTGGGCGGTTTCCTGGACGACAGCCGTTGACGGCTTGTCGTCCAACGCCAGCAGATCGACTCGGACGAGTTGGGCCGTATCGGTGGTAGTGCGCGTCGTGCCGCCGTAGTAGTGGTCGAGAATCTGGGTCCAATCCCAGTTGTAGGTCACGGCGTAACCAAGCGCGCCCCACTGGCTGAGCCCATCACCGTGGCCGTACCCGCGCCCCATGATGGTGACGCTCGGACCGAAGGACTGCGGCACGAGCGCGGCACGGCTGGCGCCGCTAGCACTCACCGGCAGACTGGCCAACAAGCCCGCTGAGATGGTGATGAGGAGACTTTTGCGCTTCCGCCGTATGAACAACATGGGAACGAAACCCTATGCGCTCCATCTCTCGCGCGGGCATCGCCACTATGGTTTGTGGCTTGTCCGAGACCCCCGCCTCCGAAACACCCGCCGCCCGAAACCCCCTTCCCGAAGGCACCATCGCTGTCGGAGCCGGTCTGGTGATCTCCGGCATCTGCGCCTACGCCTTCACGGCTCTGGCGGGCAAAGCGTTACCGCAGGACGATGTCATCATTCTGCAGGCGCTCTGGTTCGCCACGTTTGCTATCGCACCAGGCTTCTTTCTGCCGCTTGAACAGGAACTCGGTCGGGCTCTCTCGCATCGCAGAACGCTGGGCCAGGGCGGACTTCCCGTCGTCCGGCGGGCCGCTGTCCTCGGTGGAACGATTGCAGCAGTGGTGGTCGTCGCCCTCGTGGCGCTGCGATCAGTACTGACCAAACACTCCTTTCACGGCAGCAGCAACATCGTCTATGCACTCATGCTGAGCGTCGTGACATGGGGTGCCGCCCACATCGGCCGCGGCATTCTGTCGGGCAGCGGCCGATTCCGCCCCTACGGCATGATCATGGGCATCGACGGCCTTGTCCGTGTGGCGGGCTGCGGCGTGCTGGCCGCCACAGGCGTGAAATCTCTCACTGCCTACGCGCTGCTGGTGGGACTGCCACCGATCATTGCGCTCCTAGTCTCCTACGTCCCGCAACGCCACCTGCTTGAGCCCGGCCCCGAAGCGCCGTGGGTCGAGGTCACCACCAACATCGGCTGGCTTCTGCTCGGCTCGGTCGCTGCCGCGTTCCTGGTGAACGCCGGGCCGCTGATTGCCGGGCCGCTGTCGAGCGTGGCCGACCAGGCTCCGGACGTCGCGTTCAGCAGCACCACGAAGTTGTACTCACGACTGGCTGCATTCAACTTCGCCATCCTGATCTCGCGCATCCCGCTGTTCATGTTCCAGGCTGTTCAGGCGTCGCTGCTACCCAAGCTCGCTCGCCTCGCCGCCGTCGGAGCCTTCGATGAGTTTCGCCGCGGATTTCGCATCCTTATGAAGGTCGTTGCCGGCGTCGCCGTGCTGGGCGTGGCCGGAGCCGCCGCACTCGGCCCGATCGCCCTGTCCATTGCCTTCAAGGTGAAGGTCAGCAACAAAGACATGGCTGTTCTCGCGCTCGCCGCCGGCGTCTATATGGCCGCGGTCGCTATCGCACAGGCGCTCATTGCATTGCACCGCCATCCCACCGTCGCCGTTGGTTGGGTGCTCGGCGTCGTTGCGGTGTTCGCCATGCTGCCCCTATCGCACGACCTTCTCCCCCGCGTTGAGGCCGCCCTCGTCGCTGCTTCGGTCGTACCTCTCATCTTCTTTGCGGTGATGTTGCGCCAGACCCTTTCCCACCCCAGCAAGATCGACGCAAGTAGCCTCACCGAAGCTCTCCTAGACCATCCGCTCACGCCGTGAAAACCTAGCGGCGCCCTAGCTTTTCGGTTTCGAGCTGGAGGTCGTGGGCGACCATGCGCCTGACGAGTTGTTCGAAGGTGACCTCTGGGGTCCAGCCGAGTTTGGTGCGGGCCTTGGTTGCATCACCGATCAGCAGATCAACTTCTGACGGACGCATGAAGCGTTCATCCTGGCGAACGTAGGGCATCCAGTCGTCGATGCCGACCTCGGCGAACGCGAGCCTCACGAAGTCACGGATCGAGTGAGCTTCGCCGGTGGCGATTACAAAGTCTTCGGCGACATCTTGTTGCATCATCAACCACATTGCCTTCACGTAGTCGCCGGCGTAGCCCCAGTCGCGTCGAGTGTCGAGGGTGCCGAGCAGCAGCTCGTTCTGCACCCCCAGCTTGATACGGGCAACCGCGTTCGACACCTTGCGCGTGACGAACTCGAGCCCGCGTCGCTCTCCCTCGTGGTTGAACAAGATGCCTGAGCAGGCGAACATGCCGTAGGCCTCGCGGTAGTTCACGGTGATGTCGTGGCCGAACACTTTGGCGCAACCATAGGGCGAGCGCGGGTAGAACGGCGTGTCCTCGGTCTGGGGCGTCTGGCGCACCTTGCCGAAGACCTCCGACGACGACGCCTGGTAGAACCGAATCGGATTGTTCTCCGCTCCCCCGACGATCCGGATGGCCTCCAGCACGCGCAGCACCCCTAGGCCAGATATGTTGGCGCTCAACTCGGCCTGGTTGAACGACATGTGGACGAACGACATAGCAGCCAGGTTGTACACCTCGTCGGGCTGCACCACATCGACCGCGTTGATGAGCGAACCCAGATCGGCAAGGTCGCCCGGTACCAGTTCCACGTCGGGGAACTCGGCTCGAATCGCCTCGCCGCGTGGGTTGTTCTGGCCTTTCATCAGGCCCGCGACGTGGTAGCCCTTGCCCAAGAGGAGCTCAGCCAGATGTTGACCGTCCTGGCCGGTGATGCCGGTGATGAGGGCGCGACGCATTTGTCTCCTTGAGCAAAGTTCCGTTCAAACCGTAGCGGGCGGTACCGTTGAGGAGATGTCCGACACCAGAACTCTGTCGGTCGCCCTTGATGTCGGGTCGCTTGTCGGCCCACCAACGGGCATCGGCCGGTTCACGGCGGACCTTTCCCGCCACCTGCGAGACCGCCGGGATGTGGCGGTCATTCCGTACGTGCTCAGCTATCGAGCCGACCTCCCGCCCGGTGCTCGAAGGCTGAAGTATCCGGCCCGGCTCGCACTGGCGGCCTGGGCCAAGACCGACTGGCCGACGGCCCGCCGATCACTGCACGACGCCGATTTGGTGCACGGCACCAACTATGTCGTGCCGCCGACCGGTCTTCCCACCCTGGTGAGCGTGCATGACCTCACCTTGTTTCAACGGCCCGAGTTGGTGCTGCCGGTCGTGCGCACGTTCGGCGACGTGATTCGTCGGGCCGTCGACCGCGGTGCGTTCGTCCACACCATCTCCCACGCGGTCGCCAACGACGTACGAACGCTCTTACACACCGATCGGGTTCGCGTGGTGTACCCCGGACCCACCTACGACCCCGACCAGGTCGTCGGACCGCTTCCACAGCAGCTCAAGAAGCGGAAGTACATCCTGTCGATCGGCACACGGGAACCACGCAAGAACCTGCCGCGATTGATCGAGGCCTTTGGTCTCATGCACCGCTGGAACGAGGACTGCCTACTGGTGCTGGCTGGCGCACCCGGGGCCGACGACGAGTCGATTCGGCGGGCCACCCGCTCCCTTGATCCAAACACCGCGAAGAACATCGTGACCCTCGGTTACGTCGACGACGCCACCCGGGCCGCGTTGTTCACCAACGCCACGGTGTTCGCCTACCCGTCGCTCGATGAAGGGTTCGGGCTGCCGCTGCTCGAAGCAATGCATTACGGCGTTCCCATCGTCGGATCGACCGCAGGCGCGATTCCTGAAGTGGCTGCCGACGCGGCGTTACTCGTCGATCCGACCAACGTCGACGCGCTGGCGAGGGCACTCCAGGACGCCTACGACAATGACGTAAGACGGCCGCGGCTCATCGCTGCCGGCCGACAACGACGTGGGCTGTTTTCATGGGCACGGGCAACCGAAGAAATGGTGGCCCTTTATCGAGAGGTGGTCGAGCACGGATGACGATGACTGTTTTGTGTGGAGGGGTGGGCGCCGCCCGCTTCCTGCGCGGGCTGATTCGAGTGATGCCACCGCAGGACATCATCGCCATCGTGAACACCGGGGATGACACCGAGATGCACGGCCTCACCATCTGCCCCGACCTCGACACCATCACCTACACCCTCGCCGAGGCGACCGACCTCGAGCGAGGCTGGGGTCTCGCTCATGAAACCTGGACAGCTCTCAAGGCCCTCGACCGATTCACGGCGGTGCGGCCTGCCGACTCCACCGCGGCGGGCACATGGTTCGGGCTCGGCGACCAGGATCTGGCCACCCACATGTACCGCACCCATCGCCTCCGTGAAGGAGCCACGTTGACGCAGGTGGCCGGCGAGATCGCCCGTGCTTGGCATCTCGATCTGACGATGTTGCCGATGTCGGACGACCCGGTCCGCACCATGGTGACCGTGGAGGAGTTGGGCGAAATTTCCTTCCAGGAGTACTTCGTGCGTCACCGCCACAGCGTGCCGGTGACATCGTTGCGCTTCGCTGGCGCCGACACCGCCACCGTGCCTGCTGCCGTGCTGCACGCGATCCAAAGCGCCGACACCGTGGTGATCGCCCCGTCGAATCCGCTGGTATCCATCGGGCCGTTGCGGGCACTGCCGTCGCTGGAAAAGGCGTTGCGCACTCGGCGCGACGACGTCGTGGCCATCTCGCCGATTGTCGGCGGCAAAGCACTCAAAGGTCCCGCCGACCGCCTGTTGGTGGAGATGGGTTTCCAGTCCGATCAGGCATCGGTCGCCAGGCTCTATGGCGAGATTGCCGGCACGCTGATGATCGACACCGTCGACGCCGACGAGGCCGCCGCCGTAGCGGCCGCCGGTGTGCGCCCACTCGTCACCGACACGGTCATGAGCGACATCGCAAAGGCCGAGCACGTCGCCCGGCAGGCGCTTCGGGCGACTCGTTCATAGAAAGTGCCTGGCTCCCGCACTCTCCGTGAGGAAACCCCGCTAAGCTTTTCTGGTACGGAAATTCGTTACGCGGGCGCGGACAAGCGAGGTAGTCACGGTGGCACGGCGGTCTACGAAGGCGATGGCGGTAGCTGTGATGCTTGCTGTCGCGCCTCTACTCTCCTTGTCCAGCGCATCCGCGTTCGTCACGCCCCTGCAATCCGACGGCGTCGTGCTGCAACCGGGTCCCGGAGGGTTCGTCCCTATCGCGCCGTCACGAGTGCTCGATACCCGCACCGCGGGCGGCTCACTGCAACCCAACGTCGCCCGGGCGGTCACGGTCACCGGGGGCAGCGTCCCGGCCGGGGCCGCGGCGGTGTCATTGAACGTCACCGTCGTTGATCCCTGGGCCGGGTATCTGGCCGTGTGGCCCGCCGATCAGGCCCGCCCGCCAACCTCGGTGCTCAACTACGACAACCAACAGACCATCGCCAACGCCGTCACCGTCGGCGTATCGGCTGGCGGCCAGATCGCAGTCGCCAGCAGCTCCAGCGCCCACCTCATCATTGATGTTGTCGGCTGGTACGCCGCACCGGCCACCACCACCAACGCGGCCGGCCAGACCTGGGCGGTTCCGACATCGGGCGGTGGGTTCTTCGGCATCACGCCCACCCGTGTCCTTGACTCTCGCGCCGGACGCAAGATGGCCGCAGGTGAGGCGCGAGTGTTACCGCTTGACCTTGGCGTCGACATGGCTGGCAGTACGGTCGGCGCTGTGGTCCTCAATGTCACCGCTGTTGCGCCTGACGGGTCGGGCTACCTGACGGTTGTTGGTAACGGCGACAGCCTCGCCGATGTGTCCAGCCTCAACTTCGGCCGCCACGCTGCGGTCGCCAATCAGGTCACTGCTCACGTCGGTGTCGGCAATGCGATCGTGCTGTACGCGTCGGCGCCGATCGACGTGATTGTCGACGTCATGGGCTTCTACACGACCGGATCGCCGGTCGCTGGTGGGTTCGTTCCCGTCGCGGCCCAGCGCGTGCTCGACACCCGTCAGAGCGTCATCCTCGGCAACGCTGGCTTCGACCAGCGCACGCGTGAATGGGATCTCGGCATAGCGGGCACCGCGGGCGTTCCGCTGTCGGCTGCGGCCGTCACGTTGAACCTCACGGCGTTCGATGCGTCGAGCAGCGGATACTTCACCGTATGGCCCGATGGCCAACCTCGACCGGGGTCGTCGTCACTCAACCTGGGCAGCGGTGATGTGCTGGCCAACGCCGTAACGGTAGGGCTCGGAGCGAACAACGGCGTCGGGATTTACACCGACACGTCAGCGCGATTCCTCGTCGACATCGCCGGCTGGTTCCGTTCGCCGTACGTCGGGTAGGGCCGAGGTCAGTCGGGCTATACCGTCGGCCACCGTCGTCCACGGCGCCCACGCCAGATGGATGCGAGCGCGTACGGGCGACACGGCGAACCGAGCGATGTCGTCGGTGCGAGCCGGAACTCGGGTGGCCACGGGGGCCTGCCCCATCACCATGCGTTCGAGTTGACGCACCGAGGTCTGCACGCCGGTGCCCACGTTGACCACCAGCCCACCTCCCCGACTGGCGGAGCGCACCAGGGCATCGACCGCATCATCCACGAAGAGGAAATCCCGCGTCTGGCGACCGTCGCCGTGCACCTCGGCCGTCTGGCCGCGAGCGGCTCGTTCCACGAACGCGGCCGCCACGCCGCGCTCGGGGCGCTGGCGGGGTCCGAACACGTTGACCAACGCAATCACGGTGAACTCGACTGCGTGTTTCGTTCGGTAGAGCTTGCAGAGGTCGATGATGGTGCGCATGGCGATGCCGCGTGACGTGGTGGGCGCGGCTGGCTGGCCATCGCGCAGCGGCAGGTCAGCGGCCAGCGGATTGCCGTAAAGCGCCAGCGCGTCGATGGTGACGACGACCTTGCCGACGCCGTGTTCCTTGGCCGCTTCGAGCACGTTGACGCATGTGGTGACCAGCACATCGACCGATTTGCGATCGTTGTGTTCGGGAAGGTCGACCAGGTGGAAAATGACCTCGGGTGTGCGGCGTGCGACCAGGTCAAGGAGGTCCGGCGAGCGGGCGTCAAGGTTGTGGAACCGGAACGCCCCGGTGTGCTCATTGCGGGCCTCGGCCACGTTGGCTAGTGAACCGTGGCTGAGATCGTCGATGACGTCGACGGAGTAGCCCTCGGCCAGCAAACGGTCGACCAAGTGGGAGCCGATGAAGCCTGCCCCACCGGTGACCATCGCTTTCATGCTGGCCGTTTCGTATCCACCAGATGCTCGCCATCGGCAACGACGGCTTCATCCCCGAGCACGACGCCCTGCAACGACGCACCCGCTCCCACCTTGGCACCGCGACCAAGAATCGAGCCCATGATGCTCGCACCATGGCCGACCATCACATCGTCCAGAAGCACCGAACCGCTGACCTTGGCTTCGCCACCGATGTGACAGCCGTGGCCGATCATGCTGGCGGTGACATCGGCGCTATCGGCGACGTGCGCATCCGCAGGAACGCACGAGGGCGAGGTGACCCCGGGGCGGCCGGCGACAAGATCGGTGTTGGCCTGCAGGTACTGCTCGGGCCGTCCGGTATCGAGCCAGTAGTCGTCGGTGGAATGCCCGACCAGTGAACCTTCGGCCGCAAGGACCGGAAACACTTCCCGCTCGATGGACACCCGTGCGCCGACCGGCACCAGGTCGAGCACCGATGCTTCCAGCACATAGGTACCTGCGTTGATCAGGTTGCTCGGTGCTTCGCCCTTGGCGGGCTTCTCGACGAAGCGGGCAATGCGGGTTCCGTCGAGATCGGCCACACCGAACGCGCTCGGGTCTTCCACCTCGGTGAGATGGATCGTCCCTCTGGCGCCGCTCGCTCGGTGAGCGGCCACCATGCCGGCCACGTCGAGGTCAGTGAGGATGTCACCGTTCACCACGATGAACGTGTCATCGATACCGACGTAACGAGCAGCGAACGCCACTGCGCCGGCTGTGTCGAGCGGCTCGGGTTCGGTGGCGTACACCAAGCGAGCACCGGCACAGCGACCATCGGGGTACGCGGCCTGGAAAGCGTCCGACCCGAAACCAAGTGCAAGCACAACTTCATCCACTCCGCCGGCGACGAGTCGCTCGACGATCCGCTCCACCATGGGCACGCGGCCGATGGGCAGCATCGGCTTCGGCGTGGTCAGCGTGAGGGGACGCAGACGAGTGCCGAAGCCTCCGACGAGAACGACTGCCTTCATCAGCCCGCGGCGGAAGAGGAGCTGCTCGCCACCGATGTTGAAGATTCAGCACCGGCGACCGTGGTAGCACCGGCGACCGTGGTAGCACCGGCGACCGTGGTAGCACCGGCGACGGTCGTCACTGGCGCTCCGGTGGCCGAGTCGGCGGCACCGAGAGCCTCGAGGTTTGCGGCCGACGGTGGCTCAAGCGTCTTGTAATCGAAATTCGGATCGTCGGCGTTGAAGACCATGGCGATGGCCATGCCGTTGACCGTGAAGCGAATGTCGTTGAAGGAGGTGAGATACTTCTTTGGTTCGGTCGTCTTCGCCGTCTTGGCGTCGTCCCACACCAGCACCTTCCATGAGCCCGGCTTGTCGCCGCACTTGTCACCGTTCTTGATGGTCGCCGATCCAAGTTCGGCCGGCAGGACCATGGTGGTGTCGGTGAACTTGATTGGCGCCAGCTTCAGCCAGGTGCCGAGCTTGGCGTTCTTACCCGTACCGGCCGAGCCGTACGGGTGTACGTGAATCACGCCGTCGCCGTGGGTGTGGATGCCTGTGACCTTGAACAGCTCATCGGTCAGGTTGCCGTTGGCGTCCTTTTGCTCGTTGTCGTTCTTGATGTTGTCGAGCCACTTATCGCAGTTGTAGATGCCGTAGGCCACGTGCCAGTGGTCAGCAATGGTTGGCTTGGTGCTCGCATTCGCAATGCTGGACTGGCGCGAATACGCAATGAGCAGGGTGCCGAGGATGATGACGGTGGCGAGCGCGGCAGGAAAGACCTTGCCCCGAGGCTCACGGACTTTTACTCCGCGTGCACTCTCTGCGACCTTGGCGACTTTCTTAGCTGACGATGCTTTGCCCACGAGGGGAAGACTCTATACGAGTCCGGCCAAAACTGCGGGTTCACACTCAGCCGTAGTGACGAAGTTCATCGAAAAGCTGCTCGTACGCCTCAGCTACCGCAGCCGGAGAGGCCCACTGTTCGACGAATGCCCGGCCCCGCTGACCCATGGCGGCGCGGCCCTCCGCGTCAGCCAGCAGCGATGTGAGACCGGTGAGGAAGGCGTCGGGGTCCTCCGGCGGCACTGCGATACCGCAAGCCGCCCGCTCGACGACCCGGGCAACCTCAGTTCCGGCGTCGACGCTGGCGAGCAACGGCCGACCCGCCGCCAGGACCGAGTACGTCTTGGACGGCACGCTGGAGCGCGCCAGACCCTTCTTGAGCGGCACGAGGTGGATATCGCCCGAGGCCAACACCTCGGCCAGCCGCTCTCGGGGCTGGTAGGGAGCAAAGCGCACATTTTGCAGATCGGCGGTTTGCGCCTTGATCGGCTCAAGGCCCGACCCGCCTCCGTTGATGACGAACACCACCGACGGGTCGTGGCGCAGTTGGCGGGCCGCGTGGGCCACCAGCTCAAGCGACTGCGACAGCCCGACGTTGCCTGCGTACAGCACCACCGTCTCGTCACCGATGCCGAGTTCTTGACGATATTTCGTCATGCGATCACTCGGGGTTATGGCGACGGTGTCGACGAAGTTCGGAATGACCCGGATCTTGTCGCGATGAGCCGGACCGACCTTGGCAATGAGATTGTCCCGCAAGTCTTCCGACAGCACGGTGACGGCGTCGGCTCGTTCGTAGCTGAACCGCTCCAACCATTTCGCCAGCGAGATGACCCGCTCGTTGGTGATAGCACCGAGTTCCACCGCGACGTCGGGGAAGACATCTTGGATGTTGAATACCAGTGGCCCGCGGCGGGCCAAGTGCATCCCCCAACCGGTGAGCCCGAGGGTAAGTGGTGGTGACATGGCCAGCACGCCGTCGACCTTCCCGCCTCGCAGCCCAGTCAACCCGGCCAGAGCACTGAACGCTGCAAACGCGGCGGCGCGCTGCGGGATAGATGTCTTGTCGGTCGGGAACGGATTGACGCGCGTGATCGAACCCCACTGTGTCTTTTCCCGCCGCACCATCTTGCCGGCCCACGGCGCATCGACCTTGTGGTTCACATACCAGGGCAGCGCGGTGACCACATGCAGTTCGTGGCCCCGGTCGGCCAGCTCGAGCACAATGCGCGAGATGACCTCGCCGGTTGGCGCGGCATCGGGAGCGAAGTGCGGACAAAGGACAGCGAGCTTCAACGGTGTTCTCCAGCTTTGGTGTAGGCAAGGCGCAGCGCAGCCGCAGTGGTCTCGGCCGTAAAGGCAGCCGCTCGACGGTAGCCGCGAGTACGAAGATCGGCGGAAACCAGTGGATCGTGTAGCACCCGACGCAAGGCGTCGGTCCACGCGGCGATGTCGTCGGGGTCGACCAAGACGCCCGCGTCCCCGACGGCTTCGGGGAGGGCCGTCACGTTTGAGGCGACGACCGGGCAACCGGCCGCCATTGCTTCGAGAACCGGGATACCGAAGCCCTCGTAGCGACTCGGAAACGCCATGACGCTCGCCATGGCGTAGAGACCGTCGCGATCGGCGGCGGGAATGCGACCGGGGCGGACGATGCTGTTGGTGATGCCGAGGGTGGCGGCAGTGGCCTGCATCTCGTCTTCACACGGACCGACGCCGCCGAGCAGGACCAGCCGCATCGTTGACTCGGTCCGCAGCAACGGAGCCATCGCCGCGAGAAGCGTGGCGTGGTTCTTGTGGCGGTACGTGATGGCCGGGTACACCACGATGGGCCCCGGCAGGTCGTAGGTGGCCCGTAGCGCTTCTGGCGGGGTTGTCGCCGCCGATTCGCTTGGAAGGGCATTCGGCACCACCACGAGGCGCTCAGCCGGCACGTGAAAGGCCTGCGCGAGGGTGTCGGCCACGAACGTGCTGGGGGTCGCGATGATGGCAGCCCGTTTCACCGCAGCTGGCACGGCACGTCGAAGGTAGCCAAGCTTCACCGACGAAAATGTGTCGGGGTACACCAAGTACTGGATGTCATGGATGGTCAGCACCGTTGGGCCCGGCGAACCGAGAGGAACCGTCCCGCCTGCGTGGTGCACGAGGTCGAACCGACCGCGGCGCAGTTGCAGGTTCAGCCAGCCCAGTTCGGCCGCCACCCGCAGCTCACGACGTTGACCGCTGACGGGCGCCGCGACGACGCGACAGCGCAATGCCAGATCGGGGTGAGCATCGGCGAACTCGGGCAGCGTAAACAGGGTGAGCTGATCGAGGTGCTGATCGACGAGTGCGCTCAGCTGACGGGTGACGTATTCCTCCGACCCGCCCACACCACCCGGCACCATCCACAAAAGGTTGACCGCAACCTTCACCGTGCCACCTCGTCGTAGGCCGCCCGGGTGAGACGGGCCGTCTCCGCCCACGTCATCTCGGCGGCCCGTGCCCGACCTTTCGCGGCCAAGGTAGTTGCATCTGCAAGTGCTTCGGCGATGCCGCGAGCGATGTCGGCCGGATCGGTCGGATCGATCAGCACCGCTGCTCCCCCGGCTACCTCCTCGGTGCTCGTGCCGCGAGAGGTTACGACCGGAGTGCCATGGGCCATGGCCTCGGCAACCGGGAGTCCAAAACCCTCACGGAAACTCGGGTACACGAACGCGGCCGCTCCGACGTAGACCGCGGCGAGATCGTCGGAGGCAAGAAACCCGAGGGCGCGCACGCGAGGCGCAATCGAGGAAGGGATAGACATTTCGTCACCCCACCCAGTTGGACCGACCACGACGAGGTCATGGTCGTTATCTTCCAACTGAGCGAACGCGTTCAGCAGCCCAGCCAGGTTCTTACGAGGCTCCTTGGTGCCGACGAACAACAGGTATGGCTTGAGCAGCCCGAGCCGTGAGCGAACCTCGGCCAGTTCGGCGACCGCCACCGGGCGCACCGCGTCAGCTCCCAACGGCACGTGGCGCAGCCGATCGGTGGGAATGCCGGCGGTGGCACAGTCATGCAGCGTTGCGAGCGATGAGCAGAGCACGACGTCGGCGTGGCGTTTGATCAGCTCCAGGCTGCGGTGAAACAGACCGCTGCCGCGAGCCGTGAACATAGTCGGGTCGTGCAGGAACGCAAGGTCGTGGACGGTCACCACGAACGGCTTACGCGTCGGCGGAATGAGGATCGTGGTGGCGTGCACCACATCGACGCGCCGCGTCATCCATTCGATGCGGGGCATCTGAACTCTCGCCCACAGGTCGTACATCAAGGGCGCGGGCAGGGGCAGATGACGCACCGGCACCGCTGGATCAAACGTTGCGGCCGGCGGTTGGCGGTGCCAGGCCGCCACGCCCACAAGGTCGAGATCGGGCTGCCGTTTGAGCTCATCGATCACTCGACAGGTGGCAACTGCCGTGCCGCCGGGCACCCGGTGCCAACACTGTTCGACGGTGATGGCAACACGCACATCTCCATTGTTGCCGCCCCGGACCCGTCCGGTACGGACCCACGTCGCTGTCCTAGCATTCACGCCATGACATCGTTCTGGTCCGGCTGCCGCGTTCTGGTCACAGGAGGCTCGGGCTTTTTGGGACGCGCTGTCTGCGCCAAGCTGCGCGATCGTGGTGCCGACGTCACCGCCCCGCGCCATGCCGAATTCGACCTGACCCAGTCCGAGGCCGTGAACGAGATGTTTGCCGGGGCCAACGCAGAGATGGTCATCCATCTCGCGGCGCGCGTCGGCGGCATTGGCTACAACCAGGTTGCACCGGCCGAGCTGTATCTCGACAACCTGCTTATGGGCACCTATCTCATCGAGGGCGCGCGCCGGTTCGATGTCGCCAAAACCGTGCTGGTCGGCACCGTGTGTTCGTACCCGAAGTTCACGCCGGTGCCGTTCAAGGAGCAATCCCTGTGGGATGGCTACCCCGAGGAGACGAACGCCCCCTACGGCATTGCCAAGAAGGCCCTGCTCATCCACGCCCAGGTCAACCGGGCGCAATACGGCCAGCAGTCGATCTTCCTGATCCCCACCAATCTCTACGGCCCCGGGGATTCGTTCGACACCGCCGTTTCCCACGTCATTCCCGCGCTTATTCGCAAGTGCATCGAGGCCGAGGAAGCCGGTCGCTATTCGATCGATGTGTGGGGCACCGGCTCGGCGTCACGGGAGTACCTGTACGTGCACGACGCGGCCGAGGGCATCGTGTTGGCGGCCGAGCACTACGACGGTGCCGAACCGGTCAACCTCGGCGCCAATCATGAGATCACCATCCGCGAAACGGTCGAACTGATTGCCAAGGAAACCGGCTTCACCGGCAACCTCCAATGGGATCCGACCAAGCCCGACGGGCAGCCGCGCCGTCGAGTAGATGCCGATCGAGCGCTCGACGCCTTTGGTTGGAAGGCTACGACTCCCTTCGAAGATGGCCTACGCGAAACCGTGCGCTGGTACCGCGAGAATCGCGCCGCGGCCGAGCAGCCAAGACTTGAGTCGCACCAGAAGTAGGCCCGACACCGTCAAGGTCGTTGCAGGACTTGGCGAAAACCCTTCACATCTGAAGGATCGTTCGTTACCTTGATCCCTGTTCCGAGTGCGTGGTGTTGTTCCGGGTTCAAGGAGTGCCGATCAGTGACGGGAGAATCCTGGTCGGCCTCCGCAACCCAGCCCTACGCAACCAGCTTCTGAACAAGCTCGGTCAGTGGCACACGGAAGTCCCGAAGCGGCGTGAGTCCGCTTGATCGAAGCACCGCGTTGTCGAGCACACTGTTGGTCGGACGAGGCGCCGGACGAGGCGGCTGCAGGTCGGTGGTTGCACACGCCAGCACCATGTCGGGGTTTCGGCCGGCGGCAGCCACAACCGCTTGGGCGAACTCGAACCACGAGACCGCTCCTGCATTCGTCGTGTGATGCACACCGGGCCGACGATCAACCGCTAGGCGACGGAGCAACGGCGCCAGGTCGGCACAAAAGGTGGGATGACCACGTTGATCATCCACGAACGTGAGCGTGTCGCGCTCCGCCGCGAATCGCAAGATCGTCTTCACCATGTTGGGGCCGAACTCACCGCAGAGCCACGATGTACGGGCGATGGTGGCACCAATGCCTGCTTGCAGCACCTCGCGCTCACCCGCAAGTTTCGAGGCGCCATAGACCGAGCGCGGATTGGGCTGGTCCCATTCGTGATACGGCCCGGCCTTGGTGCCGTCGAACACATAATCGGTGGAAACGTGCACCAGATGGGCGTTGGTCTGGCGACAGGCCTCCGCCATCCAACGGGCCGCCAGGCCATTGGTGAGAAAGGCGCGGTCAGGGTCGCTCTCGCACGCGTCGACCGCGGTCCAGGTAGCGCAGTTGATGACCGCATGAGGTTTCGACGCATGCACCGCGCTGAGCACGGCGTCTCGGTCGGTGACATCGAGTGAGGCCCGGTCGAAAGCCGTGACGTCGTCGCCGGCGGCCTCGCAGGCGAGCCGACAGTCATGGCCGAGCTGACCGGCCGCGCCGGTGATGAGCACGCGCACGACTTAGAAGGCGGCGCGAGCCTTCAACGGCTCCCACCACGAACGGTTGTCCCGGTACCAGCCCACCGTTTCGTCGAGGGCCTCGTCGAGCTCACGCTGGGGCGTCCACCCCAGGGCGTGGATCTTGTCGGTGGTGATCGAGTAGCGGCGGTCATGACCGAGTCGGTCTGCCACTTTGTCGATGGCCGATGCGTCGCGCCCGGTGAGCTTCAACAGGCGCTGCACCAGGTCGACGTTGGTGATTTCGTTGTGGGCGCCGATGTTGTAAATCTCCCCGAGCGTCCCCTTTCGTAGCACCAGGTCGACTGCCCGACAGTTGTCGAGCACGTAGAGCCAGTCCCGCACGTTGAGACCGTCACCGTAGAGAGGAATGTTCTTCCCGTCGAGCAGATTGGTGGTGAACAGCGGGATCGCTTTTTCAGGAAATTGATACGGCCCAAATTGATTGGACGAGCGGGTCACCATCACCGGGACCTTGTGCGTCACGAAGTAACTCAGCGCAATGAGATCGCTGCCCGCCTTGGCCGCCGAGTACGGCGAGCGTGGTCCGAGCGGGTCTGTTTCGGCGTACGAACCTTCGTCGATGGTGCCGTACACCTCGTCGGTGGAGATGTGCACGAAACGGTCGACACCAACCTGTCGGGCGGTGTCACACATGACGTTGGTGCCGTCGCAGTTGGTGCGCACGAACACGTGCCCGTCCTTGATCGAGCGGTCGACGTGACTCTCAGCGGCAAAGTGCACCACACCGTCGTGCCCGTCCATCGACGACAGCACCAGATCTTGGTCACAGATGTCACCATGCACGAACGTGCAGCGGCCGCTATCAAGAAGGTCACGCATGTTCTCGCGATTTCCCGCGTAGGTGAGCGAGTCGAGAATGGTGACGGTGTCGTCGGTGGTAGCCAGCACATGGCGCACGTAGTTGGAGCCGATGAAACCGGCCGCACCGGTGACAAATAGTTTCACTTGCAACTTCCTCAGGTTCGCATCGGCCAGTAGGGCCGACGGCCGGCGGGCAGGTCAGCCCGCAGCGGATTGGTTTCGTCGCGACCCGAAAGGATCGGATCGGTGACGCCCCAGTCGGCGTCAATGACCGGGTCGTTCCACAACACGCCCAGTTCGTCGGCCGGGTTGTAGTACCCATCGACCAGGTAGGTGATGACCATGTCGGTCAGCGCGGCGAAGCCGTGGGCCACGCCCGGCGGGATGTACACACCGAGATGATTCTCACCCGACAGATCGAGACACCACGTGTTGCCATCGGTCGGCCCGCCCTCGCGCAGGTCATGCAACACGACCCGGGCGGTGCCGAACGGCACGTACCAGTAGTCGGATTGGTGCAGGTGGTAGTGCAGACCCACGACCGCGCCGGTTTGTCGGTTCGCCCGATTGCCCTGGATCATTTCGCGACCCTGCGGGAACCAGCTGCGGCGGTAGGTCTCGATAAAAAGACCGCGTTGGTCGCCGTGTATCTCTGGCGTCACAAGGTACGCGCCCTCGATCTTGTCCGAGGGAGTAATGGTAGGCATGGCGTAGTTTCTATCAGTTTGACCCGTCGGCGGACGGGCTTCGCAGGTGCACCACATCGCCAACCGACACCGTGCGCAGGCCGTCACTCGCTTCCACGATGAGCGATCCGTCGCGTAAAATATCGATGGCCCTGCCATGAATTGTCTCGCTCGCAAGCGCTACCCGAACGTCACGCCCGATGGTGGTGAGACGCGATCGATACTCCTCGAAGCAGTCGGACGCGATCGTCTCGGACAGCGCAGCGAGCCAGGCCGGGAGGAACTCGGTCGGCGTCACTCCGGCAAGGCGGGCTGCTCCGGGAGGCGCCCAGCCGAGGTTGAGTCCCATACCGACCACCACATACCTCTGACCCGCCGTCAGCGAACTCTGGGCGAGGATGCCGCCCAGCTTGGCTCCATCGAGCAGCAGGTCGTTCGGCCATTTCAGATCCGGTCGGCGTCCAGCGAGCGCCTCGGCTGTCCGAGCCGCTGCGACGGCCACGGCTTGGGTGAGGGACTGGGGACTGGCGGGGTCGAAGCCGCTACGAAAGAGCACCGAGACCAGCAGGTTCGCTCCCGGAGGAGCATCCCACGTGCGGTCCAGGCGCCCCCTCCCGGCAGTTTGGTGCGCGGTGACCAGCACGCTGCGATCGGGTGCACCGGCCGCCGCCGCGGCCATCAAATCGGAGTTGGTCGAGCCGGTTTCGGCCACGTGGGTTACGTGCCAGCCGACCGGATATTCGCCGATAGTGGCGTTGGGAGGGGTCACGCCATTTAGATTCTCACCTGTGCTCTCGAAAATCCTGATCGCCAACCGTGGAGAGATTGCTGTGCGAGTCATTCGTGCGGCCAAGGAAATGGGGATCAAGACCGTTGCGGTCTACTCCGATGCCGATCGAAACGCCCTCCACGTTCGGCTGGCCGACGAGGCCTACGCGCTGGGTGGGGTGTCGGCGGCCGACAGTTATCTGAACACCGAACGCATTCTTGATGCCATCCGCCAGAGCGGTGCCGATGGTGTCCACCCGGGGTACGGGTTCTTCTCCGAGAACGCCGATTTCGCCCGAGCGATTACCGAGATGGGCGTGGCCTTCATCGGTCCTCCCCCGTCGGCCATTGATGTGATGGGCGACAAGGTGTCCAGTCGTATCGCGGCCATGGAAGCAGGCGTGCCCTGTGTGCCCGGCACCACGGTGTTCATCCAATCGCCAGACGAAGTGCTCGCCTTCGGTGCCGAGTTCGGCTACCCGCTGGCCATCAAGGCTGCCTACGGCGGCGGCGGGCGCGGCATGAAGGTCGTACGCAATGCGGAGGAAGTGGCGTCACAGGTCGAGTCGGCCCAGCGCGAAGCCAAGGCCTATTTCGGGCGCGACGAGATCTACATGGAGCGTTACCTCACCTGGCCGCGCCACATCGAGATGCAGATCGTCGGCGATCAGCACGGTGATGTCGTCTGGGTTGGTGAGCGTGATTGTTCGGCCCAGCGCCGTCACCAAAAGCTCATCGAGGAAAGCCCCGCGCCCGATTTCCCCGACCATCTTCGCCAAGCCATGGGTGAGGCGGCGGTCAAGGTGTCAAAGGCCGTCGGCTACTTCTCGGCCGGCACCGTTGAGTTCATCTATCAGGACGGCGAGTTCTTCTTCCTCGAGATGAACACCCGCCTGCAGGTGGAGCACCCCGTCACCGAAGTGGTGACCGGTATTGACCTGGTGGAGTGGATGATCCGCGTGGCATCGGGCGAAGCGTTGCCGATGACGCAAGACCAGATCAACGCCAATCGTCGCGGTCATGGCATCGAGATCCGCATCAACGCCGAGAACTGCGCCGGCGGCAAGTTCACCCCCTCCCCGGGCAAGATCACCGCGCTCAAGACCGCCGATGGCTACGGCACCCGGTTCGACGGCGGGTACGAGGCCGGCGACGAGATCAGCCAGTACTACGACAACCTCGTCGGCAAGCTCATCGTGTGGGGCCGTGACCGCACCGTTGCCATCTCCCGTGCGATTCGTGCGTTGGAGGAGATGGTGATCGAAGGAGTTGCCACCACCATCCCCGCCGACCTCGCCATCCTGCGCCACCCTGACTTCGCGGCCGCCACCCACTCGACGAAATGGGTGGAAGAGGTGCTTGACCTGTCCGGCATCGGTGAACCTTCGAAACCGGTTCCGTCGGACGCCGAGGATGCGCCGTTGGTTGAGCGTTCCACCACCGTTGAGGTCAACGGCAAGCGCTTCGACGTGAAGATGTGGGTGCCCGAGGTAGCTACAGTGGCCGTTGCCGCTGGCACTGCCGCGGCGAAGAAGCCCCGGGCGTCGGCGGGTGGGGCGGGTGGTACCGGTTCAGGTGACGTCTCCGTCCCAATGCAGGGCACCATCGTGAAGGTGCTCGTCTTGGTTGGCGAGGCCGTGACTGCCGGTCAGGCAGTGGTGGTGCTCGAAGCCATGAAGATGGAAAACCAGATCAACGCCGAAAAGTCCGGCCAGGTCACCGCCGTCAAGGTCAAGCCCGGCGACACCGTCGGCGCCGGCGACGTCGTCGTGATTATCGGCTAGGCGATAAGTTCAACGATCTCAGGGCGCAGATTCTTCAACCCCGTATCCATCGTTGCCAACTGGGTTTGATGAGAAGCCGCTATTTCCGCCAGGTACGCATCGGTCACTTGACGGTGTCCGATGACCCCACGGAGCAAATGGCTGCTGTAGGCCCGATCATCGGGCCACATCTTGTGCAGCGCGTTGGCGGCCAGCTCATCAAGCAGATCGTTGGCGTGAATGATCGTGGCAACGCGGACCGCGAATCGAACGAGCGAGCCTTGGACGCTCGGGGTTGTTGCGAACGGCCGAGACGATTCCGAACCACGCCACAACCCTGCTGTGATGCTCATGATCTGCGAACGACAGGGCAATGAGTACATTCGCGTCGAGGAGAACCGGTTCAGTCATCGTCAAGTGCAGCCGACACCTCAGCAGAGGTAATTGGTCGCCCGATGGTCACCACGCCAAGCCCAGTTGCATCATTCCTTCGGACCGGAGGGACCGGATGAAGCGACGCCCTCAACGCTTCGTTCAAGAGCTGGCTGAGCGAAGTACGACGCAGACGAGCTTGTTGTATCGCTTCGGCGTGCAGTTCAGGGTCAAGATCAATCGTGGTGCGCATCACGACGCATCATACTGCATCACAAGATGCGTCGGGTTCGGCAGGGGCGCTCGCTCCGTGCAGGTTGCCGTCGGCCGGCTTTTGTTTTTGACATGTATCCGATGAGATACACCCGAAAACCAAACAGCGGACACTCCCGACCCAGAGACGCGAAAGAGGGACGACCGAAGCCGTCCCCCCTTTAATCGCTCAGCCCTCGCTCGGCGAGGTGATGGTTAGGCGTAGAGCTTGCGCTTGCGGTCCATGCGGACCAGCGTCACACCGACGATACCGAAGGCGAAACCAACTGCGATCAGCATGCCCGAGTTGCTACCGGTGGAAGGCAGAGCCGAACTGGCAAGCACCTTGGCCGTCGTGGTCGTGGTGCCAGCGGTAGTTGTGACCGCCGCCTGCGTGGTGGTCACCGCCGCCTGCGTGGTGGTCGGCGCGACCGTCGTGGTCGGCGCCAGCGTGGTCGTCGGAACGGTGATGTCCGTCGCATTGCACGGACTGTCGACCGTGGCCGTCAGCGTCGTGGTGTCCCCGAAGAAATCGGCCGGTGTGTTGTTGGTGACTGTCCCAGCGAACACGATCGTCTGCGTGATCGTGCCAGTGCTGGTGTACGTGGCAGAACCCGAAAACGAAGTCCGTGGTTTCGCAGCCGCGTCCGCGGCACCAACCTTGGTGCCCGGCGCAAGTCCACCGGCACTGGCCGAGGTGAGCACAGACTTGTAGCCGGGCGAATCAGCATCGGTGTTGAACGTCCATGCGATTGAGAACGTACCGGTGGTGGGATCGGTACAGGTGGAAGCGACACCGCTCAGCGAGTAGTCCACCTTGTAACCGTTGATGAACTCGGTCCTGTTGTCGGGTGCCGTTACTGCTTGGGCGGTGTGGCCCATCGTTCCAAAGCCAACCGCTGCGACGACGACCGCAGCCAGGATGCCCGCACGCTTTTTGCTTACCATTTGTGCTCCTCTGTAAGGGTGACCGGCGATCCGCGCGACGCCGAAAAACTGACTAGCGCGATCTTTCTCGACACGGTGTGTGGTACCCATAGGCGGTTCGCATCAAATGCTGACCTTTCGCTAACAGTTGGTGATTGACCGACCACTCATCGCGAAATGACCCCGCAAGACGAAAGGGACGGCAGCCGAAGCCACCGTCCCTCATTCTGAACGCAGAGACAGTGTTCCTTACGCCGTGTACCAACCAAAGGCGTCGACAATGAAGTGGGCTCCGGCGGTGGTATTGATAGCAATGTCACCCGAGGTACCGAGGGCGGTGGTCGTGTGGTTCGGCACCGTTTCTCCCTTGGCCGGGTTCAGACTGGAGGTGCCGGGCAGCTTGGACCCGCTCACGTATACCGTGACGAATCCTGCGTTACTTGCATCCACTGCCGTCACGTTCGTCACCACCGAACCCGCAAAGCCCGTGTCAATGCCGCCGCTTTCGCCGACTCGGGCATAGGTGGTGCTGTTTGCACCAGGCTTACCCTGCGTGGTCAAGTCGTAGTTCAGGCCGTCACGGGTGTTGAGCACGCGCAGTGGCACAATCGGAATGAAGAGACCCGAGCGGGACAACGGCGCGCTGTCGCCGGTGAAGTAACCGGCGACGTCAACGATGATGTCGCTGCCATTCTCGCTGAAGACGTCGACCGACCCATCCAGTCCGAGCTTCACAATTGCCTGATTGGCGCGGTCCTCACCAGCGCTGTTGAGGTTCGAGGTGATGGGTCACGCTGTACCCCCGGGGTACACCGTGGTGAATCCACCCTGCTTCACGCTAGTGACGGTGACGTTCAGCACGGCCGCAGTTGCGCCGAGAGGAACACCGAACTTGCCTGCGATCGGCACGTTCACTGACGTCTGGGGCCCGGGAGCCCCCCCACCGCGCGTATCAATAGCTCGATCGAGCTTGACCGCTTGGTAGCGGCCGGCGTGTTCCGATTTGTCCGTCGAACTGTAGTAACCCATCACGTCGACCAGCACGTGGGTTCCGCCGTCACTGAAGATCGAGATGAAGCCATTGCTGCCAACTTGAACCGTGACAAGGTTCGGGACCGTCTGGCCCTGCACGACGTTGATGTTGGAGATGGCCGGCACGCTTCCTCCGCCTGGCCACACTGTCACGAACCCTGCATTTGTAGCCTCGGTGGCCGTCACGTTGAGAACTACCGCAGAGACTCCCGCCGTAGGCACCCCGCCATTGCCAAAGATCTTGAGCGGACGCGTCTCTTTATCAGCAAACTTTCCCGTGTTGCGAGAGTCGAGGATGCGAACAGGCGGCAGCGGCGTGAAAACGCTCGAACCCGACAACACCTGGGCAGATCAACGTCGGCGTTGCAGGGGCTCTTCACGGCCGTCAGGCCAGAGAGCGTGGCAACGCTGTCCTCACCGATGGTCGAGCCTTGGGCGGAAAAGACCGTGTTCTTAAAGCCGACCGTCAGGGACTGATCGGCGAGACCGGTATAGCTGGCCCGAGTGGTAAACCGGTTGTCCCGGTAGGCGGACGGTTGCGGATAGGCGGCAGGCTGCTTGATCTCCCGACCAACGGCGAGTGGCTGGACATCGTTGACAACCACATCTGGGAACGTCTGAGAAACGCTGACGATCTTGGTCTCGAACTCAGGCGACTGAGCGGTACCGGCGAATGACCAGGTAACCGACCACGCCTTGGTGGTCCCGTTGTCGCACGTGGCGTTGCTTGCCGTGAGCTTGGTGAAGAGGGTGTAGCCATCGATCGACTGAATCGTCGCTGCTGCCGATCGGGTACTGCGGCCGGGCGCTGGCGGGCTGGGTGACCGTGGCGGCGCCGACGGCCGTGACGGCAAGCGCGGCCAGGAGAACCGCTCGCTTTTTGAAACGCATGTAAAACTCCTCTTTAGGGTGAACGACGAACCTGCGCACGACGTCGAAATTGGATACCGAGCGATCTTGCACCAGGCGGTCGAGCCGCCACATAGGCGATTCGGACCGGATTTTGAGAATCCCTTTACCTCATGTGGGTCAACAACCACACCTAGTGGCCTTAGTACAGAAAATGACACGGACCGCGACTTCACCGTCCGCCCTCTCACGCCCACCCAGTAGGCGTTTTGCGGCCTTGCTTCAGCGACGGTCGGCGCAACAGGGCCGACCTATTCTCCCCACGGTGGGTGAAGGGAAAACAACAAATGGCCGACGAAACGCAGAAATTCGGACCCTCGACGCCAACGTGAGGGTGGGCTACTCAGCCGCCTCAGCGAGGGCCTCAGAGAGGGTCGGGTGCACCAGCAAACTCTCCAACACATCGGGCACCCGCAGGTTGGCGGTACACGCCAGCGCGATCACGCTGATCAGTTCGGCCGCATGCCGACCAACGATGGAGCCACCCAGGACCACACCGGTAGCGGGATCGGACAGGATCTTCACGAAGCCGCGCGAGTCGTTGTTGATGAGCGCCTTCGGGGACGCCGAGAAAGGCAGTTTGGTGGTGCGGATCTTGCGTCCCTCGGCAAACGCTTCGGCCTCGGCCAAACCGACATCGGCGATCTCGGGCTCGGTGAAGATGGCCGACGCGGCCTTGTCGTAATCGAGGTGGCGATGCTCGATGGTGTGCAGGCCCATGACGTGCTCGGCCACCTTGCGGCCCTGCATGGATGCCACCGACGACAGCGGCAGCTTCCCGCTGACATCGCCAGCTGCATAGATGTGCGACACGTTGCTCTGGCAATGGTGGCCGATCGGGATGTAACCCCACTTGTCGGCCTCTACTCCCGCCGCTTCCAGGTTGAGCATTTCGCTGTTCGGCACCGAGCCAATGGCCAACAGCGCGTGACTGCCGCGCACGACACGCCCGTCATCACACTGCACGAGAACGCCGTCGCCATCCAGCTCAATCGCCTTGGCCTTTGCACCCTTCAACAGCGTGACACCCCGGGCCAGGAACTCGGATTCGAGTGCGGCGGCAACTTCGGGATCTTTGTTCGGTAACACCTGTTGGCGGCTGACGACGAGCGTCACTTTCGACCCGAGTGAGGTGAACATATGCACGAACTCCACGCCCGTTACGCCGGAGCCGATGACGACGAGGTGCTCGGGCAGAACCTTGGGCGGGTAGCAGTCACGGGTCACCAGGATCCGGTCACCGTCGGGCTGGCAGAAGTCAGGGATGCGAGGGCGACTCCCGGTGGAGATGAGCACGGCATCAGCGGGCAGTCGGCTCACGGTGCCGTCGACCTCGGTCACTTCCACCTCGTGCGGGCCGACCATGCGCGCCGTCCCCTTCATCATGCGTACCTTCTGGCTCTCAAGCAGCCGCACGGTGGATGACGACAGTTTGTTGACGATGCTGTCGACGCGCGTCTTCAAGCTCTCCATGTCGATGTGCGCGCTCTCGTCATCGGCCAGGCCCATGCCGCCGAGCCGTCGGCTGAAGCTGAGCGCACCACCAGTAGCGATCATCGTTTTGGATGGAATGCAGTCCCACAGGTGCGCCGCGCCACCCACGATGTCACGCTCGACCATGGTGACCTGGGCCCCCAAACGGGCCGCGTGAGTGGCCGCCATGTTGCCGGCCGGACCACCACCGATGATGACAAATCGCAAAGACACAGCAGAAGCGTATGGCATCGCCAACGAAAGGACATGAAGCGCCAGGGTGCGGCCCGCTAGCGTCGGCTCCCGTTATGGCCGACCAAGAGACCCCCGACCCCACTCCGACCGTTGAAGATGAGGCGGCCCAACACTCGAAGCTGGCCGAGGAAAAGGCGCTGCGCTACGCCAAATTGAGTGCACTCGAAGCCGCCGGCACCAATCCATATCCGCATCGCTTCGACCGTTCGGCCACGCTGGCCGAAATCCGCGCCGAGCACGGAACACTCGTTGCCGGCAGTGAGACCGAGGTACGGGTGTCGGTGGCGGGGCGCATGATGCTGCGTCGTGACACCGGCAAGCTGATCTTCGCTCAGATGAAGGATCGCTCCGGTGAGATCCAACTGTTCGTCTCGAAGGGTGTGCTTGGTGACGAGCCGTTCGGTCGGTTCAAGGATCTCGACCTCGGCGACTGGATCGGCGCAACGGGTTTGTTGATGTCCACCAAGACCGGCGAGCTCTCCGTGAAGGTCGACGGATTCGAGCTGTTGTCGAAGGCGGTGCGCCCGCTGCCTGACAAGTGGAAGGGGCTGACCGATACCGACACGCGCTTTCGGCAGCGGTACGCCGACCTCATCGTGAACGAAGACGCGCGTCGTGCGTTCGAGGTGCGCCACGGCATGATCTCATCGTTCCGTCGCACCCTGGCCGCCAAGGGCTTCATCGAGGTGGAAACACCGGTGCTACATGTGGAGCCGGGGGGCGCTCACGCCCGCCCGTTCATCACCCATCACAACACGCTCGACATGACGCTGTATCTGCGCATCGCACTCGAACTACACCTGAAGCGGTTGATCGTCGGTGGCATGGAGCGGGTGTTCGAGATCGGGCGGATCTTCCGCAACGAAGGCATCAGCACCCGCCATAACCCCGAGTTCACCATGATGGAGCTCTACCAGGCGTTCGTTGACTACACCGAGATCATGGACCTCACCGAGGAACTCATCGTGACCTCTGCTCGGGACACGCTCGGGCACACAACGGTCGACATAAATGGCACTCCGCACGACCTGTCTACTCCGTGGCGAAAGGCTCGTATGGTGGACCTGATCGAGGAGAAAATTGGGCGTCCTGTGCATCCCTCGATGCCAATCGATGAGTTGCGCAAAATCGCCAGCGAGCACGGAGTCAAGCCGGCGCCGTTCTGGGGCACCGGCAAGCTCGTGGAGGCCCTGTTCGAGGAGGTGGCCGAGGCCGATCTGGTCGCGCCCACATTCGTCACCGGTCACCCGGTGGAGATCTCACCGCTGGCTCGCGCTGACCGAAGCGATCCGTGGCTCACCGAGCGCTTCGAACTGTTCGTCGCCTCACGTGAACTGGCCAACGGCTACTCGGAATTGAACGACCCCGTAGTGCAGCGGGCCCGGTTTGAAGACGAGCAGACAGCCAAGGAAGCAGGCGACGCGGAGGCGGGCACCGTGGACGAAGACTACCTGCGGGCCCTCGAATACGGGCTTCCGCCCACGGGTGGCCTGGGCATCGGCATGGATCGTGTCGCGATGCTGTTAACCGGCGTGCCGAGCATCAAGGAAGTCATCCTGTTTCCCACTCTTCGTCCCGAACGAATGTGACATTCGTACGCCTTCTGTGACTGAACCGTGAAACTTTGATTCTTTTCGCCCATGTATCGTCAGGGCACGGTCAAATAACGTAAGCGACAGCCAAGTAACTCTTCGACGCCCCCCGTCGGACACCCTTCTTGGAAAGGCGCAACTTACGATGACTCTCACGATGCCCATGACGTCTCAGGTTTACCCTGAGAGAGCAGCTCTGGCGTCACGATCAAAGAGGATCTTCGACATAGTTGTAGCCGGGTCCGCCCTCATTATTCTCTCACCGCTCGTGCTGCTCACCGCACTTGTAGTGGCCGTTTCGTTCGGTCGGCCGTTGTTCCACCGCTCCTACCGAGCCGGTCTGCACGCCGAAGACTTCCTCGTCTGGAAGTTCCGCACCATGACGAACGCGTGCGATGCACAGGGGACCTTGCTTTCCGATGAGCAGCGCCTCACCAAGGTGGGTCGCCTGATCCGTCGGCTCAGCCTTGACGAGCTGCCTCAGCTGTTCAACATCGTGCGCGGTGACATGAGCATCGTTGGGCCCCGCCCGCTCCCCTCGCTCTACATCAACCGCTACTCGGCATCCCAGCGGGTGCGCCTTGAAGTGCGTCCCGGCCTCACCGGCCTCGCCCAGATCAATGGCCGCAACAACCTGTCCTGGTCGAAGCGTTTGGCGCTCGATACCAACTATGTCGAGCAATGGTCGTTCGGTACCGATCTCCGCATCATCGTGCGCACCGTTGGCAAAGTGCTGAAGGCCGACGGCGTCTCCGCCGAGGGCATCGCCACCGGCCATGAGTTCATGGGCAACGACATCGAGCAGCACGAAGCCCAGCGCCAAGTCGCCTAACCAAGTTCTGTTACGAGGAAGCCCCGAGGTTCAGCCTCGGGGCTTCCGTCGTTTTACGGCCCGCCGCTTTTCGGCCCGGGGACGATGTCACGGCAGGCGGCTGGTCGGACCCGGCGACGCAGTCACGGCCGGCGGCCAGGACGGCAGTGAGGCGTGACTGCGTGAGGCTGTCGGCAACTGTGACACACCCCTTCGGCATGATGGTCTGTATGAGCGGTCGACTCGACGCTATTGCGGCCGCGGCGGCCGCCAACCACGGTGTGGTCTCTCGTGCGGAACTTGGCCAACTGGGTGTCGATGCAAGTCTCCGCCTGAAGTGGGTTCGGACGGGCCGCCTCGTTGAGCTCGGCGAGAGGTCTTACGCACTGCCCGGAGCACCAGCCACGTGGAAGCGGTCACTGGCGGCCGGCCTGGCCGATGTGGGCGAGTGCGGGGTCATCGCCGGGCGGTCAGCGGCGCGCCTTCATGGTCTCGACGGTTTTCAGACCGATGTTGTCGAGATCCTCGTTCCCCGTCGATCGCGCAACCTCACGTCACGATCGGGAACCGTCTGTTCGACAGCGCTCGAGATCGGCCAGCTCGACACCACCACTATCGAGGGCCTTCGAGTGCTACGGGCCGAGCGTCTTATCCTCGACGGACCAGTGTTCGACTTCGACAGGGTAGAGATCGAGAACGCGATCGATTCGGCGATTCGTCTGCGGTTGGTTTCGGAGCAACGGCTGCGAACCCGTGTCGTGGATCGGCATCGTCGTGGTATCAACGGCGGACGTATCCTGCTGGATGCCCTGATCGACACCGGCGGGGAGAGTCGTCTTGAGCGAATGTTTCTTCGTTTGGTGCGCCTCGGCAAACTTGACCGGCCGACGGTGCAGCGAAACTACCGCTCTGGATCAACCGTTCTGGCCCGCGTCGATTTCGAGTTCACGGGAGGCTTGATCGTGGAAGTCAGTGGTTTCGGGTATCACTCGACTCGCCAGCAGCTTCAGCACGACGCCGCCCGCCAGACCGAACTCATGCTGCTCGGTCGACGGGTACTCACCTTCACCTATGACGATGTCCGATATCGGCCCGACTGGGTCCTTGAACGACTCGCCCGAGCCTTGTCGATGGACCTCGCCGCCTGAACGCAGTCACCACCCACGGCCGCCCTGGCCGCGGGGCGTGACAGCGCAGCGCAAGGCTACAACCGGTCGAACAGGATGTTGGCGAGGACGCCGCCGTAAGAGATGATGCGGCCGCAGTGCTCCATGTGCCACACCGGTGCATCGGCAATGACGTTGCCCGACATGAGCGGACCGACGACGTAGAGGTTCTCGTTGGCCTGCAGGGTGTCGTCTACCTCAAGACCGCGGGCCGAAGCGTTCACCCGCACCAACCCACGCTTGACGAGGCTCTCGACGATGCCCGCAGCACCGGCCGCATTCAGCGAACCCGAGCCACTGCAGTTCACGATAACGGTCATCGGCGTGGGGTACTCGTGCACCACCATGTCAGTGTCTTTGGTGTAGCGAACACAAACGCCGCTGGCGTCAACGGAGCCAAGGCCCACGAAGCGGGCCGCCAGAACGTCGAGGCGGCCGGCGTGTTGCAAGGACTCGACCAGGTCGGAATATTCGGTTCCGGCCCGCCGCTGGAATCGACCAAGGTCAGATCCCCACACGCCCGCGAACTCGAGCTTCTCTTCGCGGCTGAGCAGCTTGATGACCGCGCCCATCGCCTGGAAGATCGGGGTGAGTGTGTCGGAGATGGTGAGTTGCTGCTCGGTACCCTCGGCAATGTCCTGCAACGCAGCCTGGTAGACGCCCTTGGCCGAAAGGCCCGGCGCATCGAGGAGCGCCTCAAGATGTCGAGCGACGAAGTGCACAGATGGGTCGGGGTCTACCAGTCGCTCGGGAAGCGCACCCTTCGGTGAGGCAACGTAGAACTTGGTGACAAGACTGTTGATCTCGGCATCATCGTTGAAGCGGAACAGCATCTCCATCGTGCTGGCGTTGGCACCAATGAGTAACACGGTGCCGCCGGACGCGTGCCGTAGCTGCTCGCGGACCCGTTCCATGGTGACGAGCACAGTGGGCAGATACGGATCATCGATAAGGCACGCAGTGGGCGCGGCGTCGGCCGGGAGCGTGGAGAACTGTGACAGCGGCACCGGCATGCCGACCGCCAACACGACCGAGCGTGCCCGCAGTATCGGTGCACCGGCGGACAACGAAATCTCATAGAGACCGTCCATCCGCACGACGTCGACGGCTTCGGCGTTGATGCAAACGTGGGTGGCGAGCGACTGTTGCACGGCTTCGGC
The DNA here is from genome assembly GCA_963791625.1 of uncultured Acidimicrobiales bacterium. Taxonomy (GTDB): domain Bacteria; phylum Actinomycetota; class Acidimicrobiia; order Acidimicrobiales; family Ilumatobacteraceae; genus JANMCE01. The sequence goes on along the minus strand of CAWBTA010000006.1, from coordinate 381,448 downwards.
CAGGAGGGTACCGACGCGTTCTTGCAGGAAGAGCCCGAAGAGGTAGCGGGGAAGGTAGAGGTCCTCCCACTCGCCGGCCTCTATGGCGTGGTGGTTGACCTTGAGCCATTCAGCAGAGAGCGCTCCCCCGTTGGCACGGAACGATTCGAGCATCCAGTGCCGGTTGTCGGTGAGCCAATTGGTGAACAGCTCCCGTTCGGGCGACGGGATGAACTCTTTCAGCGAGGTGATGAGCAGTGCGTTGGTGCCCGATCGTTCGCCGTAGGGGATACCGGTGTAGAACTCGCTCGCGCGCTCGACGGTGGCGATAGTTAGGCGTTGGCCCTGCCCGGTGGCGAGTACTCGTTCGAGCAGGCGGATGGTGGTGTACGTGGCCGAGAGGCCCGAGCCGATCAGAACGACATCGTACGGTTGCGGCGAAAGATGTTCCGCCACGTCAGTAGTCTCCATCGGGTCGACGCTGACCGGACGCGTTGGGAACGACGCGGGCCGGGTTGCCGACCACGGTCACGCCATCGGGTACGTCGCGAATGATGACCGCACCGGCACCGATCGTGGACCACTTCCCGACCTTCACACTGGGGATGATGACCGCTCCGGCGCCTACGTGGGTGCCTTCGCCGATCTCGACGTGGCCGCACAACGTGGCGTGCGGCGAAATGTGGGCATAGTCGCCGATGATGTTGTCGTGATCAACGCTGGCGGCTGTGTTGATCAAAACGTGCTGGCCGATACGAGCATTGGCCTGAACGACGGCGCCGTGCAGAATGACCGTGCCTTCGCCGACCGAGGCCGTTGGTGCAACGATGGCGCTGGAGTGGATGGCGGTGAAGAACTCGGCGTATTTGAGAGCGCGAACGATCTCAGCCCGTTCGCTGTTCTGGCCGATACACATGACGAAAGGCGCCTTGGGGTCGTCGAACTCGTCCACACCGGCCACACGGATGCCCGGAAGGACGATGTCGTGCTTTTGATGGCGACGGCCCTCGTCGGCGTAGACCGCCAGCACCGGGACGCCAAGGTCACGCAGCACATCCATAACGACGAGAGAGTGACCGCCGGCCCCATAGACGTATACACCGTTGTTCACGAGAACCTGCCTGCTCCTTGCGCCGTCACACCCGTGAGCAACACACTCGACGGCGACGAAAGACTAGTCGGGCGCTGTCCGGTTCTCTCTAGGTCGGCGGGTTCAGTTTCCTCCTTGGGTTGCGGTCAGGAACCGATACCCAGCGCCGTCCTCAACCGGGCGATCGCATCATTGCGGGGCTGGACTGCCACGTACTCCCAGCCAATGGAATTCTGATCCGCAAGTTCGGCGTAGAGCCAGGCGAGTCGCTTTCTTACCGCGTTCGATACGTCGCTGAACTCGGGGAGCCTTGCCACCGTCAAAAGTGCGGCCGCGTCCTGGAGATGCTTGTGCGGGTCGAGAGCATTCTTGATCTCATGCCAGGCCGAGGCCTTCGCATAAAGCGCGCCCAGGACGGACGGGACTCGAATACCGAGCGGCATCTCGCCATCGGCGTAGGTGACCGAAAAGTCGGTTGCGGTGAGCAAGGCGAAGTCCGTTCCTGGCGCCTCCAACGACCTTTTGCTTGGCTGCGTGGGCGTGACATTCTTCAGCCGAGCTGAGTTCGCCGGCGTGAGCACATCAATGAAAACGCCGGATGACCTGTGCCGAAATCGAACGCCGATGTCGCCATCCCAGCCTGTTGGCGATTCTTCGAAATTCATTTCCAACAGACCGCCCGCCAGCTTGCGGAGGACCTGTCGATCGGCGACGACATCTCCAACGATGTCGCCATCGCCGGTCGGTCTGATCATGGCCTCGCCTCGCGAGGCAAGCAGTATCTCGACCATGAGGCCACCGATGAGACACCACCGTGACGTCGGTACGGCCTGACCGAGTCGTTGAAGCGCACGTAGGACGATCACCTGCTGAGGAGGCAGCGGGCTGCGTGCGATGAGGCTCACACTTGTTACTGATTGTTGTGTCATTGGCAGCCCGACCGCAGTAGGCCGTAAACCTCGGCGGCACCACGATCGCCAGCTTCCATCAGATCAAGGTAAGCAACCACGAGGCTCACCGTTCGGGAGCTGCCGAAATTTTCACGTTGCTGATCGGTGACAATGTGGACGGTGATGTTTGGCTCAGCCGTGAAGGGTCGAAGGCCGATGCTCGACAGATAGCTGCGGGCCAGTGCGTCTCCGACATACACATCGAACGGCGGTTGGAACGGGCGGGTGGCAGCGCCACGAATCGCCGCAGCATGAGCCCCGCCCAGGACAACCCGTTGGTCGTTGATCACATCGGCGATGAGGTCGGGGAGCATGCGGCCTGTGGTGTGGCGCGCCCGACCGACTAGCCGGTACCAGTGCTCATTCAACCAGTCGAGTGGCCGACGTCCGGCCTCTATATCGTCAATGACTTCCCAACAAGTGTCAGGGCTGTATGGCCTCCCACTTTGTCGAGGAAGGCGTTTCATACGGAAAACCTCATGACGAGGAATGATCCAGCGACTTCCGACCAACTCAGCGCAGATCGATTCGTCGGTAATCATGTGTTGGATGCGCACTCGCGAGACACCGAGTGCATCGGATGCTTCTCTGACGGTGAATCCGTCCACCAACTCAGCCATCCGATAACTATAACATTTGTGTAATAGTTATTGCTCGCTCAGCGACGAGGGAGTTCGACTGTCGGTTACCTGCTCAGGCGAGGGCGGCGAGGTCGCTGTCGACCATCATGGTGACGAGTTCGTTGAAGGACACCTTTGGTTCCCAGCCGAGCGTTTCCCTTGGCGAGCGAGCTGTCACCCAGCAGGTGGTCAACTTCGGAGGGGCGGATGAACTTTTCGCTCGACACGACGTACTTCTCGTAGTCGAGGCCGACATGGGCGAAGGCGATTTCGCAGAACTCGCGCACGGTATGTGACTCCCCCGTGGCCAGCACGAAGTCGACCGGTTCGTGGTGTTGCAGCATGCGCCACATGCCTTCCACGTAGTCGCCCGCAAAACCCCAGTCGCGCTTGGCGTCGAGGTTGCCGAGCACCAGTTCTTTCTGATGGCCGAGCTTGATGGCGGCCGCGGCGCGGGTGATCTTGCGGGTGACGAAGTTCTCACCGCGTCGGGGGCTCTCGTGGTTGAAGAGAATGCCGTTGCAGGCAAACATGCCGTAGGCCTCGCGGTAGTTCACGGTGGCCCAATAGGCGTACAGCTTGGCCACGGCGTACGGCGAGCGGGGATGGAACGGGGTGGTCTCGCTCTGCGGCGGCGGGGTGGAGCCGAACAGTTCGGATGATGACGCTTGATAGAAGCGGGTCTGCAGCCCGGAGAGGCGGATGGCTTCGAGCACACGGAGCACGCCAACGCCGGTGATGTCAGCAGTGAAGTCTGGCAGTTGGAAGCTGACGCCCACGTGCGACTGCGCAGCGAGGTTGTAGACCTCATCGGGTTGCACATCTTGCAGCACCCGCACGAGGCCGAGTGGCTCGGACAGATCGCCGTAGTGCAGCTTCAGACGTTCTCGATCGGCGCCACCGTGGATCAGTTCGAGGCGCTCGCGTGACAGCACGGAGGATCGGCGCACGAGACCGTGCACGTCGTAGCCCTTTCGAGCAACAGCTCGACCAGATACGACCCGTCCTGGCCGGTAACGCCGGTAATCAATGCTGTCTTCATCATGCTCCTCGTCCGCGTGAAGTGGGCGATCTTAGCCGTTCGCCACCTGGCCGCCGCCGTTGGCCGACGGGTGTCGGTTAGGTTGTCTGGTCGTGTCGTTCAACGTGCTTGCGGTGTGTACCGCCAACATTTGCCGCTCCCCCATGATGGAGATGTCGCTGCGGCGGCTCACTGCGGCCGATGAGGACGTGACCGTGGCGTCGGCCGGAAGCCGCGGATCGCACGGCCGTCCCGCCGACCCGGTGACGGTAATGGTGGCGTTGGAGTTCGGGTTGGACCTGTCATCGCATCAGTCGCAACCACTCACCGCCGAAGTGATCGACGAGGCTGATGTGATCGTGGTGGCGGAGATGGATCACCTGCTGGCCGTTATCGATAAGCGTCCGCAAGCCTTCGCCAAAACGTTCCTGCTGCTGGAATTGGCGTCGGCCGCCCGGCCCCGTCTGCCGGGAGAGTCGTTGAACTGACTGGGTGGCCCGCCATCACGAAGGCCGCACGCCATCGGCTGTCATGAAGTCCTCCTCTGCATTCGGATTGACCGACCCCTACAAGCAGGGCGACGCCAAGATCCGCAAGGCCGCCCAACAAGTTGTAGATGCAACCACCGCGATCGCAACCACCTGGCGCTAGGTAGTTCATTCCGGCGGCCGCACCCGTTTCCGGGCCTTGCCGAGCCGGACGCCTGCAGGGCGCAGAATGCGGTTCGAGAAAGTGAACATCACGTCGACAACCCGGCGAGGGACGTGTTCGGCGAGTATCTCGCGGTGCACGCCCTCGCGTATGCGGTTGTTCTCGTCGGTTTGTGAAAGGGAGTCGGGCGAAGTCACGTATAGGCCAAAACGTGAGGGACATACACGGCACTGAGGTCCGGAACACGGTGGATGAGTCCCATGGCCCGCAGAGCGAAGTCGACATCCTCACTCTCCCGAACCGGCTTGAACGGGATCAGTCGACTGCACAACTCCGCCGCGGAGCATGACCGTCTGAAACGGGAGATAGACCCGGCCTCGCATCAACCCATCGAAGATGGCCCTGCGGTAGCCGACCGACGGGGATGACCAGACCACGTTGATCTCACCAGATTGGTGCACCGAATCGTCGATTCGATGCTGGTCGCCGTAGGTCAGGGCCGTCGCCGGATCCTGGAACGGCGCAGCACCAAGGGCAAGCCGATCGGGCGGCCAGTAGTCGTCGTCGTCATGAAAGCAGACAATGGACGCACCCTGCTCGACCGCGACCCTTACCCCGGTCGTGCGTGCGGTTGCGACACCGCGGTTCTGGTCGTGGCGTACGACGACAACGCGGTCGGAAAAATCACGCTCGAGCACCGCAAGAGCCGCATCGGTTCGACCCTCGTCAACACTTCCGTCATTGACGACGACGACGAATTGCCGGTCGTAGCCCTCCTGTGCAAACACCCCGCGCACCGCCCTATCAAGTAGATCTGGGCGCTTATATGTGCAGACGATGACTGCCGTGTCCAAACCCGACCCGATCATGTGCCTCCATCTCCCTGAGACCGCTCGCCTTTCCATCCTGCCACGGGTGGAGACATATCAGCGCTGGTTGGGATCGGCCACGGTGTTTGTTCGATGGCGACTCCGTGCTCGTGACCAAGCAGAGCCCGGACGGCATCGACTGCTGCAACGGAGTCGCTTTCAAAGGATTGCCGTAGGCGAATGCCGATCTCGTCGGCCGCACGGACGGCGAGTACGCGCGCACCGGCTGCTCGTTGACGCAGGGTCTTGTCAGCCAACAACCTTCGAGCTGCATCCAGACGGTGCCCTGACTGCCACTGCTTGGTTCCCATCCACAAGTAGATCGGTTCGACCTTGAGATGGCCGTGGACGCTACGGTGCGGCTCAATTCTGGTCAGAAATCTGTGAAATTCGACATCTATGGCGCGCATGTCACGAGTCATCTGCGACGGGTGCACCACGTACAGAACTCCGGCCGAGGGCCACACCGACGGTTCGCTGACGGCGGCGAACCGGACCCACAGCTCCCAGTCGGCAAACATCGAGAATTCGGGATCGAAGCAACCGGTGTCCTCAAGCAGACGCCGACGAGCCACGACGCCCGAGCACCCCCCCGGAATCGGATTGCCCGAACTCATCCGCTGCATGAAGTCTCGCCCTACAAGTGGTCTCCACTCGTACAGCGGGTGTAGCACATCATTCACGACAACTTCGAAACAGTAGGCCCAGTCCGATTGGTCCTTGCCTAACTGCTCGATCTGGCCCGCGAGCTTGCCGGGCGCCCAGAAATCATCGTCGTCACAGAAAGCAATGAACTCACCCGACGACGAAGCAATCGCCCTGTTTCGAGCGTTGGACACGCCGGTGCGGTGGTCGCTCGAAACGACGACGATCCTTGCGTCGTTTCAGCGCGTCGACTTCCTCCGACGTGCCATCGGTCGAGCCGTCGTTACTGACAACAATCTCCAGGCTTTCGTAGGTCTGGGCTTGAATCGACCGTATGGTGCGAAGCAGCCGGTTCTTACGGTTCGACGTTGGGATCACAACTGAGCAGAGCCCAGTCCGCTGCACGGTCGTCGCCGCTGGAAAGTCATGCACCGTTCAATCCCCGCTTCCTTTCCGCCAACCCTGTTGCTCGTTCGCCAGTCACCCGCCCGCACCCCTGTGTTGTCACAACATAATAACGCGTGCTCACTGAGCCCAGCACAAGACCACTCAGATCGTTACCTCGCGTTTCACATATATCAGATTCTCATCGTTGATGAGAAGATCAAAGTCCATGGCGCCGAGGACTCTTTGAAAATGTCGACTAGATCCTGGAAAGCACCAATCGTGAGGTTCAATAAAAACTTCCTTGGTCTTCAAAAGCCACTCAGTGTTGGACTGGAACAGATCAGATTCAAAGCCCTCGATGTCGATCTTCACCATAAAGAGTTCGCAATCACTGTTACGGTCAAGAATTTCGGGCACCGTGAGCAGCTGAACTGCTCCACCAGCACTTCGTTCCGTCGTAACGGTCCAGTCTTCGCGGTTATTAGTGATGAGGTTGACCATGCCGACGTCGCTGCCGATCGCCGCTTCGAGGACAACGACGTTCTGTCCTTGAACATTGAGGCGACACGTTGCTGCGTTCTCGGGATCAGGCTCGACGGCCACGACGCGTGAGCCCGGAAAGCGAGACGCGAACCACAGTGCTGAGGCGCCGTTGTTTGCCCCTAAGTCAATAATGAGCGGAATCTTGCCGAACGCCTCGATCTCTTCGAAGCGCCGCCGGATCTCATCGAATTGTCGCACGAACTGCAGCTCATACTGCATGCTCGAGAAGACCTGGGAGAAGACTTCAGCGTCCGACCCACGCCGCACAGTGACTCTGCCGATCCCTCGCACACTTGCAGATGTGGAGACATGATGTTTCAGGTAGAAGAAACCCATGTGTCTGACATCCCGGAGATTGCTCAAGACCGTTCGTACGGCACGCATGGGCAAAATCCTAACCGAACGTCTGATATCGGCGTTTGCCGCTCTTCGGCTTCCACGGACCAAAGGTAAATGTGCATCAATTCCGTGGCCAGTCCGGAGCGTGCAGAGGACGTCGCTGTTGCTCGTGCTTGGACTCCTCACGCCTATGGTTAAGCGGCGCGATCGTTGCGCCCATTTCGCCCGCGGCCGGTAAGCCGTCGAACCAGATTGGGCCGCCCGTTTGCTGATTCGACTGGAGTGTCACCCGTGGCAACCGCCGATGAGTCGTCCCGGTAAGGTGACGTGCTCGTGTAGCGGTAACCGCCGCCGGATTCGTTTCTGACCCGATTGAGCACGAGACCGAGAATACGTGGTTGTCCGTTGCGTAACAGCTCCATGGAGCGGACGAGTGCGTGACGGTGCGTGTGCCGAAGAGAGGTGACGACGATGGTGCCATCGACGAATTGGGAAAGCACCACTGCGTCGGCCACGGCGAGCAGCGGCGGGGAATCGACGATCACCATGTCGAAGTCCTGAGCGGCGCGCACGAAGAATTCCTTCGCGACTGTAGAACCCAAAATCTCGACCGGATTATCGATGCGGCGACCTGCCGGCAAGAGCCACAAATTCTCGCTCTCCTGTTGGCACCAGCTCAGAATGTAGGCGGGTCCCGTTCCGGGTCGCTCGACGCGTAAACGGGTGGAACGCCCCGCCGCTTCGTCTCGCTGCCACTCCGCGATGTTGGCCATATCGTCGAGCAACTCGACGAGCCCACGCTCGGAGGATACCGAGGCGATCTCATCGAGTCGCGGCCGGCGAAGGTCGGCTGAAACGAGCAGGGTTCGCCAGCCCGCCTCAGCGTAGGAATGGGCCAGGTTGACCGACACCGTCGACTTGCCGTCGCCAGGAAGCACGCTCGTGACGAGGATGACCTTCGTAGGTTGCTCGAGACCGAGAAAGCGGAGCGAGACGCGCAGCGAGCGGACGGACTCGGCAACCGGGCCGAACGGTTCGTCTTCAGCCGCGATTCGCATATGCTTCTTCTCCGCGACCCGATCGTAAGGTACTTCTGCCAGCGTGCTGAGCCCGCTGGCTTCCTCGGCATCCTCTCGGGAGCGGAGTCGAGTGTCGAGACGGTCCTTCAACAGGATCAGACCAACCAGGCCTATCAGCCCGACGAGTCCAGCAAGCGCAGCCGTGCGCAGGGGCTTTGGGCTGATAGGCGCTTCTGGTGTCGAGGCCTCGGTGGTGAGTTCCGCTTCGCCGCGCTTCAACTCCTTGTCTATCGAAAGTTGGGTGAGTTGTACCGAGAGCGACTGGAACTGGGCCTGCGCCGTGGAGAATTCGGCTGAATTTGGCACGTCCGGGTTGGGGTTGAAGAGTCGGACCAAATCGGCCTGCACCGTTACCAGCTTGCGCTCGATGTCGTTGATCGCCCGTTCCAGACCGCTGACGGCCGCCAATCGCCTGTTCTCGATGAATGCGGTCGCCACGCCGTTGGCCAGTGCGACAGATCGGTCGGGCGTTTCGTCATCGGCAGAGATATAGAGGAGGTTGGCGTTGGAGATAGCCGTCACCGTCACTACCTGCTGCAGTTCTCGTTCAGTGGTGTTGGTGAGTGATGCTGCGGCCTGGCGCAGAACGGCCGGCCCACGGGCGATATCGGCCTGGGCCTGCACTATGCGATCGGCGCTGAGCAGCTCCATCCCGTTGCTCCCCCCGGTGCCTACCCGTTCGTTTGGATCATTCGGTCGGAGCAGCACGTGGGCGGTAGCCCTATAGACCTTCGGCTGGGATTTGGCGCCGAAGTAGCCGCCCGCGGCAAACAGCAACGGGAGCAAAACCAGCACGGCGATGTGCCGCCTGATCAATTGAAGATACTGATGAATGCTCATGTTGCCTTCCTCGTATTTCTCGAATCACGATAGTCCCCGGCGTCCCCGACCAGACCACGACCGGCGTCGTAGGCGACCTGCCGAGCACGCTCGCACGCGGCGACGACGGAGCGGGCTGTTAACGACCAGTCGAGCTTCTGGCGAAAGGCGTCAAACGAGCGATGCCGCATCTGATCGAGCAGTTCGATGTCGTCAATGTGGTCGATGACCTGCTGGACAAGGCCTGGAATCTCATCACTGGCCAGGTAGTCGACATTTGGTGTGAGAGGTATCCCGTCAAGCGAGCGACTCACGCCGACGATCGGCACACCCGCTGCGACGAGATCGAGGGCTTTCATCTTGAAACCACCGCCGCGGGGTTCGGGAATAACACCAACCCGAGCCTGCGCCAGCCAGGGCTCGACGGAATCGACCTCACCAACGACTTCGCACGAGGGGTACCGGGTGCGCAGATCCTGCAGTTCACGCGGCGGTATCCGTCCGACAATCGCAAGCTCAATACCGTGCCGCTCGAAGGGCTCGACCGCCGCCTCGAGAAACTCGACCAGGTTGCGCAGCTTGAGGCGCCAGAGAAAAGTGCCGGTCAAGACGACAAGTCGGCGGGTATCGCCGAGCGGTGACCACGTGTGTTTTTTTTGATCGACCTGAGCGAAACCAGGAGGCGCCACGACAACCTCGGCGCGGCAACCCTGGGTAGCAAAGGCCATCGCGTCCCCCGGGCAGATGGCGGTTACGACGTCGGACTGTCGCAGCAGCCGGTGCTGGAATCGCCGGATCTTGACGAAGTCGACCGCCCTGGCCGCCCGTTCCACAAGGGACGATTTCGTATCGTTCAACGACTCACGAAAAATGGCGATCTCGTCGTTGTGGGACACGTACACGACGACCGGCGGCCGAAGGTCACGGTGGCGGCCGAGATAGTCGAGCACCCAGCCGTTCTTCACGTGGTCCACGACCAGAATGTCAACGTCGTTGGGGGCAAGCGCCGCTCCCAGTGCCTCACGCATCGCGTTGACGGGCAAGCGGGCGGTCATTACCGGATACCTCAAGAGAAGCCGCCACCCGAGTCGCCGCTCCGGCGGAACGCTCAGACATCGGACTTTCCAGGGTGGCAGGTCTCCAAGGACGCTGGCAATCGTGACGATGGATACATCCGGAAGTTCTGCCAGGGACGTCTGCAAGCCGGTCGAGTAGAGAAACAGGCCGTTCGCAGGGGGAAACACCAGCTCCCCCATCACCCAAACGACCTTCATACGGGCTGCTCGTTCAGCGCTCGGATGGCCGCATTTACCAGTTCGCTTTTCGGGTCTGCGGAGAACACGAACATGTGGCCGTATCGTTCCGAGTGAGCGGCTTTCCCATTGAACAGCTCTTGATGGGTCCGACTTTCGAACTTTTCCGCGGGGAGGAGTTTGCCCTCGAAACCAAACCACCCTACGTAGCCGATGGCCGCCAGCGCGTTCACGATTCGAGCGACACCACCGGGGTTGTGTCGCTCTTCGATTTCTATCAGCACGTCGGGATGGTCTCTCTGCAACACGGTCTTGGACCCATCGAGCATGCTCTCCTCAAAACCCTCGACGTCGATCTTGACCAGCGAGAGCCGAGGTGGGGCGAGCGAATCGAGCGGGACGACCACGATGTCGAACTGGTTGGCCGCGTCGGCACTCGGGCCGAGATGACCCAGCCCGGAAATGGTTCGACCGTCAACGACCGGAACGGTCAGCGTAGAGCGCATCGTCTCGTTGCCAAGCGCCATTGGGAAGACAGAGGCGTTCGAGATGCGCAGCGCCTGGAGCCTCGGTACCAGTGTGGGGTTGGGCTCGAATGACCATACGGCATCAAACCGCTCGGCCAACACGCTGGTATAGATACCGATGTTGGCACCTGCGTCGATGGCGATGCCGTTACGTCGCGTCAGCATCGCGAGGGCCTGCAAGTCCCATTGGTGTTTCAGGGCAGCCTGGCGACGCATGCCTACCTCTCGTCGCGCGACGCCGGGCACGAACGCTGCCAAGCGATCACGAGCGCGTTGCGTCGTATGTGCAATGAGGGTATTCATGGGGTCCTTCGGAGACTAGGTTTGCGCTCGGTGAGCGGAGCTGTGTTCCGCAGATTCACCTGGGCGTACGCGGCAAGGATCAGCGACGCCGGCAGGATGGCGTATCGATGAAAATCATCGGTTGTGTCGACAGAAAACTGATAGCCGACCAGAGTCCGGCTACACCGACACAACCGAGAAGTTGGAGGGTAGGGTCCGGAGTCGACCGTAGGGTCGCGCCCGCTCGACTGACTAGGCGAACCCACGCGGCGACGGCGAGCAAGGCGAAAATACCGCCGGACAGATAGACCGCCAGCGGAGCTGAATGCACCAGTCGGAGATTCTCGTATCCTCGCCCCACCAGAACGCTGTTGAGCAGCCACTGCCGATACTGAGCCAACGAGTTGCGGCGCTCGACATCGGACAACTGGCTCGACCGGTCGGAGACCACCCGACCGAAGGTCGAGCGATCGAGTCGAACACCTGCGGCGTAGGCTGCGGCGAAAGCGACCAGACAGGCAGCGACGACCGATTCGATCATGCGTCCCTTTCTCCACCTGGGTCGGTATCGCCATACGGCGATCCCACCGAAGAACAAGCCGATGAGCGCCGACCGGGAACCAGACGTGATGACGCCGGCCACGATGGGAACCAGCATGTAGCCCGCGAGGCGTCGGCTGCGCCGGTCCTCGGCCGAGGAGACAAATGCCATGGCCACCGCCCCCGTCACGGCACCGCTGTATCCGAGAAGGTTGGGATGTTCAGTCATACCCACGGCCCGAGCGACCGCCAGCGGGCGGTAGGCATTCCAGGTGTATTTCATCGGACCGATGCTGGTGCCGACCCACTGATCGAGGGTGGCGATTGTTCCGTTGACCGCCCCTGACAGGCAGAGGAGCAGAGCGAGACGTTTCAGTTCTGCTTTGGGAATCACCGCCGCGCTGAGCAGGTACGGGAAGACAACCAGAACCGATCCGAAGCGGAGGGCCACGCTCAGGCTGGAGTAGCCTTGGTCGGCGGCAAACTCGGTTATGAGTGCCGTCAGGATGATGCCGATGATGGTCACGGCCAGCCCGCTGCGAACCTGTTCACGCGCCGCTCCGGTGTACTCCTGGTGTCGACGCCCCGCCAGCAGCATGGCGCAGAGAGCGCCGAAGAGCAGAATATCGCTGATCTGCAGCGGTCCGATCCGCATCACGGTAAGGGCGCTCGTGACGATGCCGAGTTCCAAAAGCCGCATCGGTAGACGAGTGGACTTCGAGTCTTGTTGCATCATGACACCCTCACGGCTCGTGACAGCTGCCACCAGGCCACCGAGCCTAGGACGACTCCCTCGCCCACCATGCACCAGGCGTACCCGCTGATGCCCCAGCGGGCGAACATCGGCCCTGCTGTGCTCGTGAGCGCCACCGCGGCCACGACGCGAAGTCGCAGAGCCATAGGTTGCATGCCGCGGGCGCGGATACCGGCGAGCGCCCCGCCACTCAAGGACTGAGCGGCGTATGCCGCGCTGACCGCGAGAACCCACGGGCGCAAGTCGGCCCAGCTTTTGACCCGAACCGTGGAGCAGCGAACGCAATCGCTCCGAGTAGCACGGCGCCCCAGACAACGACGGTGAGCACCGTAAAGAAGCTGATCCGGATCTCGTCTTTCAGCGAGGTTCCCCGACGAACGGCAATGCGCGGCATGAAGTAGTTGCAGAGCCCGGTGTAGAGCACTGCAGCCGGTCCGAGTAGCGCTTGGCCGAGTCGGAGTCGCCCGTAGCTTACCGAGCCACCGACGGCCCCTACTGCGGCTGATGGTCCTACAGACATGACCAAACCGATGCCGAATTCGCCAACGTACTGTGCCCGCATGAGCCGGGACGCCTTGCCGATATCGGCCAGACGCAGTCCGGGCGACCGGCTAGGCGGCGGCTGATCGACCGCCGGCAACGTGCGTCGCATCATCCGTTCCTCGACCAGTAAGCCCGGTCCGATCGACACCGCGCAGGCGACCACCCATGTGACGATCAACGAGAGCGTGGACGTGCGGTGGAATGCCGAGATGATCGCAAGTTCCGCGGCGAAGACCACGAGCCACACGATGTCGGTGGCTGCAGCGGGAAGCGCCCGCCGAACGACGAAGGCGCGGTAGCGGATGATGTCCTGCGCGAAGAGCAACGGAAAGCCGACGGCCAGCACCGACAGTGGACCGCGGAGATGGGGAAGCCAGAGAAGGCCGACCACCACGGTGATCACGGAAAGCATCGAGGAAATAACCACCGTCATCCGAAGCCGGGGCAACAGTTCCGTCTCGGGGTTGGCAAGAGACACATCGGCGAAGATCGATCGGAAGAGCCCGAGACCGATCTGGTAGAACGTCAAGACGATGGAAGTGCCGCCGAGGCATGCCGGTCCGCAGACCTGTGCGGCCGCCAGCGGTAAGACGTTGGACCCGCTCGAAGCCGTTTGGGAAGCGAGAACGTAACCAAATTCCCGACGCTCATCGGGCACGGGCAACAAGATCCAAGCGCTGGCGGCCGCGGCCGGAAAAGACCGCGTTGAGGAATGCAGTGGTGATGGCCGCCGGGGCGAATTCCCGCTCGGCGTATGCTCGGCCCCGCCGGCCCATTCGTTCGAGTTCGCTGGCATCGACCGAGCACAGCACGAGCGCTTCCCGAATGAAACCGACCCGATCGTCGGGGTCGACGATGATGCCGGCGCCAGCCTCGAGAATGCGCCGGGCCGCATCGTTACGCACGGACAGAGAACCCAGAATCGGTCGCCCTGCGCAGAGGTATGTCGCGACCTTGGAAGGTACCGAGTACTCGGTCGCGTCCGCTTCCAGGAGAACCACGAGGACGTCGGCGCTGGCCAGGACATCGGTGACATGGCGTGCTTCCTGATAGGGCAGCAGGGTGAGAGGCAGGTCTGCTCGGTCGGCCGCAAGACGATCAGCGCCAACACCTTCGGTCACAACGACCAGTTCGCCGCCAACCCCAGCAAGCGCCCCGGCGAGCTCGAGCAGCAACGTGTGGTCGTGCTTGAGACCAAGGGTTCCGGAGTAGACGAACCGTGGTCGTTTCGAGAGGCCGACCGAAGCCGACCACGGGTTCTCGCAACGTCCCGGCGACACGGCGTCGATGTCGCCCCAGTTCCGAACGATTTCGATCTTGCCGATCGGCACGCCGAGCCCTCCGACGTAGTTGGCGAATTCCTCGCTGATGCACAGCACCCGGTCGCTGTGGCGAAGCAGAAAGCGTTCGATCGTTCCTATGCCGCGAGCAGCGAGCTTGTAAGACCGTCGCTCCCTTTCGAAGCGGTCGCTGGTGAGGGCCAGCGCAAAGATATCCTGCAACCAAAAGACGAACGAGCCGCCGACCAGCCTTGCGGCAAGAAACAGAATCAGTTGACTGACGATCGGACAGTTGGCCGACACAACGGTGGCTCGCCGGTTGCGAAGCACCAGCGCAGAGGCTCGCAGGCCATATTCGATTTCCGAAAGCACTCGTCTTGGTCCGGACTTTTCGAATCCACGGCTGGTGTGAATGGCGTGCACGGGTACGCGCGAGCCGCTGCTGTCGCCCTTCGGCGATGCGTTCGTGGCACAGTACGCATACTCCACCCCGTCGCCGATGAGTTCGGCCAATTGAATCGTGAACGCGTAACCCCCGAAATCGTGGATGATCAGTGTTGTTGGTTGGTCCTTCTTCACCGAGGCGCAACCTCGGCGAGCGGCGCGTTCGTATTGCGGGCGTTGAAGTTCGCCATGAACCACCGATACGTCGAGCGAATGCCTTCCTCAAGCGGGATGGAGTACTGCCAACCGAGGTCCCTCAGCTTGGAGACGTCGAGCAGCTTCCGTGGAGTGCCGTCCGGTTTCGACGCGTCGAACCGTACTTCGACATCGGGAAATACCTCGTCGCGGATCATGTTCGCCAGTTCTCTAATCGTGACGTCGACCCCGGTGCCCACATTGATCGGACCCGGTTGCTCGTAGTTCTCCATCAGAAACAAGCAGGCACTGGCGAGGTCGTCGACATGAAGGAATTCACGCATAGGGCTGCCGGTTCCCCACAACTCCACCGTGGTGTCGCCACGCTCATGGGCATCGTGGAACTTGCGGATCATGGCCGGCAGGACGTGGCTTGATTCGAGGTCGAAGTTGTCGTTCGGACCGTACAGGTTGGTGGGCATCGCCGAGATGAAATTGGCGCCGTACTGCTTGCGATAGCTGTCGCACAGCTTGATACCGGAGATCTTCGCTATGGCGTAGGCCTCGTTGGTGGGCTCAAGCGGCCCCGTGAGTAGTTCCTCTTCGGTAATCGGCTGCGCGGCAAGTCGCGGGTAGATGCAGGAGCTTCCGAGATACAGCAGCTTTTCGACATCGTTCAAATAGCTGGCATGCACGACGGTGGAATGGATCATCAGGTTGTCGTACAAGAACTCGGCTGGACGCGCCGAATTGGCGCTGATCCCACCGACCGTTCCCGCCGCGAGGTACACATGCGTGGGCCGATGCGCGGCGAACCATTGGTTGACTGCGCTCTGGTCTCTCAGATCGAGCTCAGCTCTGGTTGCAAGCAGCAGCTGATCGTCACTGGATTGCCGCAGTGCGTTCACCAGAGCTGATCCAACCAGCCCTCGGTGCCCCGCCACAAATATCCTTCGTCCACTCGTCATGAGCGGCTTCTCTTTCTGCGGTCGCTGCAACCGCTCGAACGTCTTAGCACGCGCCGTCGCCTCGCACAACGGCGCCGACTGTTTTGCCAAGAATCATCATGTCACTCCAAAACGTCCAGTTGTCGACGTAGAAGACATCGAGTCGCTTTCGCTCCTCAGTGGTGGTGTTGCTTCGTCCTGATACCTGCCACGTACAGGTGAGGCCGGGGCGGACACGAAGGCGATAGTCCAGGGTGGAGTGCCATTCGGTGAGCAGCACATCATCGAGCGCGAGGGGCCGCGGGCCCACCAGGCTCATGTCACCTTTCAAGACGTTGAAGAGCTGTGGCAGTTCGTCGATGCTCCAACGACGAATGAATCGGCCGACCGTTGTGATCCGCGGATCGGCCTTCGACTTGATGGCAAGGCCGCCGTAGGTCTCGATCTGCCATTCCGCGAATTCGTGTTCCGTTGCGTTGTTCACCATGCTGCGAAACTTCAGGCACGAGAAGACGTTGTTGTTCCAGCCCACGCGAGCCTGACGGAAAAGAATGGGACCAGCGCTTTCAAGCCGTATGCACAGCGCCGTAAGCAGAAGAAGCGGACTGGTGATGATCAACAGTGCTGTCGCCGCAATAACATCGATGAGGCGTTTGGCGACGGGACGCCAACCCGAATTGGTGATCGGCTCAATGACCACGGAAAGGGTTTGGCCGATCGACCGGGCAAAGGTTCGTTCCGGATCGATCCCATCGACACCGAACGTGACGTCGACAAAGACGCCTTCCCAGGCGAGTTCGCGCAGAATGGCAGCCATTTTCGGTTCGCGACACCTCGTTGCTCGGCACGACAACTCCGGATATCCGGGCCTTTCGGGCGTAGGCCACCAGCCCGTCGAGGTCGGTGACAACAATGCGATCTTCATCGACATAGTCGCCAACCGCGCGAAGGTCATCGGCGTAGCCGACGATTTCGACGGCCCGATTGCGGTCGGACTGGGCCATGAGGGCCGCATCCCGGGCGGCCTGTCCACTGCCGACGACGAGTACCGCCCGCGACATGCGGCCGGATCGTCGAAGCCGGACAAAGTGGCTTCGCATGATTTCGCGCTCAAGCGACACCATGACGAGCGACAAGCCGACCACTATCAGGCTCCACGACCGTGGTGGCGGCTGTTTGACCATGAATCCGAACCCGGCCTCGAGCAAAAAACCCCAAAGCAGCCCATTGACCACCTTGGTCATCTCGGCCCTGTGGGTCGCGACCCGGCGGAACTGGTAGAGACCGAGGTGTGCGAAGCACAGCAGACGCACGGGCACGAACATCAAGGCTTGCACGACTGTGGTCTGGGAAAGAGCAGGCAGCCCGGCGGCCGGCTTGGCGAAAAGAACAAGCGCAATAGCGAGCGCCATAGTAAGGGCGATGCCATCTCCGGCGATCAAGAGCATTCTTCGGCGACCGGACCGCTTAACGGATGGCGATGGTAGTTCAGCGCCGTTCCATGAGACCGTGCTGCCGTCCAAGTCGACTTCTATTTTCAGACTCACACTTCACCGCCCATACAGCCTGCTGCGCCCGTGCGCGAAGCATAGGAAAGGAAACTAACAACATCAAGGGGCTTTCTGAACTAGGGAATTGCAGTGGGAACCCGGTCACGAAGGCCGCGACAGGCCACCCGCACTCGACAGAAGAACGGTGTGGGCCCGCTCGTCGGTCCAGGTGTCCTGCGCCATGCTCCAAGAAATCGCTGGATAACGGGCGCTGGGCTCGACACGGAGTGTTGTCATGCTGGCCGGGAGGGTAAACGCAAAGGTGACCTTTGTCGCGGCGTTTCTTTTGATACTGACCAGCTTTCCGACGGTAGAGGTAGGTCCGTCCGCCCCGGCGACAATCAGGGGTGCAGCGTCACCGAGGCGAAGATTGGTGGCAGCGCCCGGCACATTGATCGTGAGGTAGCCCACATAATCGCCGTACGACAGGACTCTCAGGGATGGGCCCGCCACGTAGGCCGGTTGCCCGTCAGGAACGCTATTGGTGATGTCGACTTCGACGGTTATGGTCCTGTCGCCGTTCACTGCTTCGCTGGCCGTCATTTTGGCACCGACACGAACGAACCAGTCGAGCTTGTTGGATGCCTCATTCTGCAGGCTGACCGCCACGGAGGTGTCTTCCAAATCTCCGTCAGCGCCGAGACTGACGAAAGCGTGCTGGACGGCGGGGGCCGATGACCACAACAGCAGGTGCCGGCCGGAGATCGCTTCGCTCAGCGCAGCCGACAGACCGACCAGGCTTGCGTCTGGGTCGAGCAGCGTCGACACACCGGATCGGGCGACGTCGCCAAGTCGTTCCTTGCGTTCGACGATGCCGTCGGGGTTGCCATAGTCGACCTTCAAGTACTGCCCGTTCATAAGTTCGGGGATGATCTGGTCAGCCGGAATCGAGTTCGCCGCGCCTGGCGTGCCCGCTGCAGCCACCAGTTTCTGCAGGCCCACGATGTCGATCAGCATTACGCCCTCGACGGCTCGCCCCGTGGCCGCACGGTACTGATCAGCCATGAGCCTCGCACTGACCGGAAACCTTGGGGTGACGATGGCGCGACGGATCGTGTCCTGAGGGGTCGCGAACGCCCACAGATCGGCCAGTTCAGTGGGCAACGGCACCGATCCGGCGGGTACGTCGATGGCTGCAGTCCATTCGAAAGCTCCGACTTGCATCCGCCCGTCGGCGATATCGAGCGTGGCAACGGCCAGCGGAAGTCCCGACCCAGAAGCCATTTGGGCGTTGTTGGCAGCCACCAGCAAAAGATGGCTCGGACCAACCAGCATCTTCCTTAGGCCCGGGATGGCTGCGTTCGTACGATCAAGCGGCGTCTTGATCGCTACCAACTGTCGTGCCATCTCGTTGCGCGCATCCGCCAACGGGGCGAGCAAACCGCCAGACGGGCCGAGGCGGCTCCCATTCACTGCGACGGCGAGGTGCTGGCCGGCAACGGCAACACGATCAAGCAGGTCGATGCGGGATATCCCATTGCGCCGCTGCGGGGTCAAGTCGATGCTCGCTTTCAGCCCGGCGTCTACCAGCCCCTTCGCCGTCGCGGTCAACGCCCTGGCCGAACGCACCTGCGTCCCGACGAATGGCATGGGCGCCGCAATCCCCAGGGCGGGCGAGTCGAGGTCCTGACGAGCCGTCGACAGTTCGGCTTGGGCCTGAAGCAGTAAGGATTGATCGCCGTCCACCAGCGATCTGAGGGAACCGTCTCCAGAAGTCAGCGCGCGTAGATGCTCCTGTGCTTTCAGCAGATGTGCCTTGGCTGAGAGGCCGAGGTGAGCGCAAAAACCCATCCAGCCGACGAAGGCGAAGAGGAAGATGGCAATGGCGATGCGCCGCGCTCGACGCGACGACCGCTTCGTTTTGGTCACCCTCAGGGTCACCCAGCCCGGCCTCGTGTCGAGTGACGCGTCATTTCGATCACACTAGCCCCACGGAACTGTTTGTCTTTGGCGTCTCTCGCGACCTTTCCGGTTTACGTTGTTCCCAGGCCGTTGCCAAGGTCCTCGGCTTGGAGCAACAGCCGGAGCACGGTGAGTTCGCGATGCCGAAACTGCTGCTCCACCCCCATCGCCAGGAATACGTGCCCGTTGGCGGTGGCGATATCGTCGACGATGCGGTCGATCTCAAAGGCAATAGTTGCCTCCATCCGCAACGTTTCGTCGGCGCGTCGCCGACCCTTGACGGCCAGACGATTTGCCTCCTCGACGAAATCGGCGTGTTGCGACAGTCGACGGAGAAGGTCGACGGCCGCCTCGTTCAACGGTCGCAGATGAGCGCGATCTACGTCGGTCAGCGCTTCGTCCCGTGATCGTCCAATGACCTCAGTGGGCAGATCGGTCAAGACAATGGTCTGAGCGCGGAGGCGGTTGAGAACCTCGCGACTCATCGGACGGCCTCACTGTCGGCTCGAAGCACGTCTCTGAGCGACGCGATTCGTTCGATCACGAGTGATCGTGCATCGAAGAGGTGCCGAAGAGCGTCGTCGTACGTGCTGCCAAACGCGTTCAAGACGTAGTTCGCCTGTTCGAGACAACGATTGGCCTGACCGGACTCCTTGATAAGGTCTTCGACGGACCGGTGCTGCCCGGCCACCAGTTTACGCACCATCTGACACGCTTGGCGCGCGCCGGTGATGTAGTCGCCAGCCAGCTCAACACTTCGAAGATTCCTATTGATCTCGGCGAGAGCATCGGTGGCGAGATCCAGGGCTTTGGACGCCGAGGCGAGCGCAGCCCCATACCGCTCGACCTGGTCTTCGGCTGCGGCGATTTCGACCCGCAGCGCTGACATCATTGCCTGCATCTGGCCCGTGCTCGGCTCATTGGCAACGTAGCCACGCTCGAAGATTCGGCGGTAGAAGTTCTCGGTGTGTGACCGGTTCTCGGCGCCAAGCAGCACTGCATCGTGCTGACGAATGGTGCGTCGAAGTCGCGAGCGCAATCCGAAGAGCCGCTTTTCCGAGATGGCAAGTTCTGCAGCCCAGGCGGACACCGCTTCGTTCGCAATCAGTTGCGTATGCAACCAACTGTCCCGCCGGTCCCCAAGTCGTTTTTCCCAACGGCAGCGTCGGCGGCGGCTTCATCCAGGTAGACCTCCTGTGCGGCAAGGTCTCCGTTGTTGCGTTCCACCCGATCACGCACCACCGCCGCTCCCCTGCCCGCCACGGCGACCTGAGAGGCCGTCTGGGTAGCGGCATACCTGGCTTCGTCCTTCGCCGCGCGGGCGTAGGCCGACCATCGGTCGAGCTCCTCGAGCAGCTCCTCGCTTGCCATCAGGAT
Organism: uncultured Acidimicrobiales bacterium; assembly: GCA_963791625.1. GTDB lineage: Bacteria > Actinomycetota > Acidimicrobiia > Acidimicrobiales > Ilumatobacteraceae > JANMCE01. The sequence continues at coordinate 360,922 of CAWBTA010000006.1, read as the reverse complement.
GTGCGCTGCGTGTGTGGCGGAGATCGTCTCGTTCATGGCCGGACAGTCGGTCTCATCCAACCCGGTCTGCGAGCTGCCGAACAATCCGCGGAACTTGGGACATGAGGTCGAGTCGTCCTGACGGGTTGCCGATTTCTCCGTCGTCGAGCGACAGTGAATAGGGCTTGAAGCGCACCGTTGACTGTGAGTGGCTGTCGAACGCAAGGGCTGCCACCGGACGATCCCCATCGGTCTGCAACTTCGATGCAAGCGCCGACCGGACCAACGCAAAGGAATCATCCTCGGACATCTGCAGCACGAGGCGATGGCGAACTTCGGACTGGATCACCCGGTCAGCGACGACGCTTCGCAGCACACCCAGTGACGGAACCGCAAGCACAACATGGATGCCAAGTGTGGGACCGTCGGCGAGGAGCCGCCGCAGAGCCTGTCCCACCTCGGAATCTCTGCGCCCGAAATCGTCCGTCAGGCGCCGCAACGACGTGACTCGGTCAGGCTGTTGAAGGAGGAGCACAACGCTCGGCTCGCGGTGAAGCTCCGATTCCGGCATCGCAGCTCGCCTCGCCAATTCTTTGACCGCGCTCTGGATCAGCTTTTCAGCGTGGGCGACATCCCGTCCGAACGAGACGTCGTACCCCAAGGTGGCCAGCGACGTCGTCACGCTTTCAAGGGCATCCGACCACGGCGTCGACTCGATACTGCGGTCGGAAACCCAAACCTTGAGATCAGCTGGCGGCGCAACGAGCGCCGCACTCACCAACGTGGTCGTCGCCAGTGCAACGCGCACGAGGTGGTTCTCGCCCAGGATGAGAACATTCTCGGCTGCTCGCCGTCTCACGACGACCGAAGCGTGCCCACGCACGTTGAATTCCTGGCCGATGAAAAACGCGAGTGGACGTTCGGCGGCAAGCCAGTCGCTCTCGCCGAGTCCGACCCGCTCGACGGGCGTTCGGGCGAAATCCTCGAGCTCGACCGCATCTCGCCAACGATTACGACTGGCCAACTCCTGGACGTACGGGTTCATGATGAAGTCGGGCTGGGCTTGGCCATGGAACACCACGGTGCGCAGCCCGGATGAACCAACGGAAGCTGACGCTTTCCGGGCGAGAGCGGCGATGATCTGATCACGTCGGGTGCTGTCGATGAGTGCCGCTTTGCCTGCCACATTGGCCTCGTCGTCTCCGGCGCGCTCGTTCATGACCAGCCTTCCGGTGCGATCACACGTTGCAGCGATGAGTCGCCGACCCTTGAGGCCAAAATCGGTGAGCGTGGCCGCGTCCGCCTGGGCGAGCTGCATAGCGATTCTCAGGTGCATGTTGCCGAAAATGCCGGCCCGATGGAGCATCCCAGCGGTGTCGAAACGCTGCGAGGCCAGCAGCATGTGGATGCCGGAGCTGCGTCCCTGTTGCGAGAGACGCAGCAAGTTGGCCGAAGCCTCACCGTCGCGGTCGCCGTCGAACAGCTGCTGATACTCGTCGATGATCAGAAGCAGGCGGGGAAGATTTCCCTCGGGTGAATGGCGCTGCCGGTAGCCCGGCAGATCCACTACGCCGGACCGGGCGAAGATCCCGTTGCGCCGAGCCATCTCGGCGACGGCATCGGACAGCACGCTTCGCGACATTGCAGGTGACGTGCGCAATGACACAACTGAGGCGTGAGGGAGGAGGACGTACGGTTGGAATTCGACCCCGAACTTTCCGTCGATCAACAGGAATCGCAGCTCTTCTGGGCTATAGCGGATGGCCAACGCGCTGATCAGGTTGTGGAAGAACGTCGACTTGCCGGCGCCGGGCATCGCTCCGAGGATGCCGTGGACGCAGGTCCGCTGTTCCCAGTGGTCGGTCCCGAACCGGACAATGAGCGGTTGATTGGCACCGTGGCGTCCGATGGGAGCCGAGATCAGCTGTTCGCTCGATTCCTGCCACCAGTCGTCCTCCTTGAGGGAGTTGAGATCGTCCCACGCTATGGGTTGATCACGCGGCGGCACCAGGCTGATCCGACTGAAGATCAGCTCCTGCAGGGAGACCGACGGGGCTTCATCGAACACGACCGTGCCGACCATTTCACCAATGTAAACACCGGTGTGTGACATGTCTATGACCTGTGCGCCTTCCAGGCTGGTCTGCTCCGGATCACCGGCGAACTGACGCTCCTTGTCCCGGTTGAGGTGCAACACGACATAGACGCCCGCGTTTGGCCCCGTACGGGCGATCGCCTGAAGTGCTTGCGCCCGAAGGTCGTAGCCGTTCGGGAAGTCAGCGACGAAGACGAAGTGATAGCACTCCGCGAGACGCATCTCGTCGGGAATGTCTTCGAACGATGGTCTGCTCGGATCGAGATAGGTGCGAATCACCCGCTGAATCTCGCGCGTGACATCATCGAGGTCGCGTCGAATGTCCCCGGTTCCGAGCGACACCCGAGGCATGTTGCGAGCCATGGGAAAGGCCAGCCCGTTCCCCGCAGGATCGAGCAACGTGTAGCGGGCCTGTTGGGGGAGCATCGCAACGGTTCGCACGACAAGGGACTGCATGAGCGCCGCTGCCCGTTTGTGCTGTTCGTCGCCCTGACTGGCGAGCACCAAGGCCTTTCCGGCGCCGATGAAAGGAACCACGAGAGGCAGGTCGAGCAAATCACCCGACAGGTCCTCCTGCATGGTGCCGAGGCGGATTTCGGAGAGAGCCGACGAACCCGTCGGTTCCCACGTCTGCCACCGACCGAGGTCCCACGGCAACTCGCTCTCGTCCGACGAGAGCCGATCGAGTTCGGCAAGCGACATCCGGCTTCCCGCCAGATCTCGACCAAGCCGACGGCGACGTTCGGCGGCTGCCGCGAGTCCGTCTCGTTCACACGTGCCCAGGCTGTTGCGGGCGGCTTCCATTTCGGCCCTGAGTTGGTCGAGGAGGGCGGACCCGGCGCGTTCTTCTTCTGCTTGAAAGGGCCGCGCCGATCCCGCATCTCCTGTTGACGAGTTCGGATCTCCTTGCGTAACCGGTCGATGCGGTCGAGCCACTCCGGGGCTTCGGCCATGCGGATCGCCAACTCGATCTCCGGATCGGCTCCGGGTGCCAGCACCGACGGCGTGTGTTCGAACACGACGCATCCGCCCCGCTCCGCAAATGATCGAAGCTTGCCCTCGATGAAGCGGGTCTCGTCCAAGGCCTTCCACAACCGCACCCGCACTGCGAGCAGGGACTCGGCCAACTCGGCCCGACCCCTTGGAATGCTGCCGCGAAGCAGCCCTTCCACCGGTGGCAACGGGCGGACGATCGCAACTTCTGGTTGCGGCGGATCGCCATTTGACGCCTCGAGCGCTGCGTCAATTGGGTTGTTCAACATGTGGTGCGCCCATTTCTAAACGAGATCTTGGCAACCGACATTCGCACTGCGTCGCGGCCCTCCGCAAGGTTTAAGGCTTCGGTGGTCACGGCCGTTCGCCAATGACCGCCAACATCGGTAGCTAGAGATTATCGCGCGGGTCTGTCCCCTAGTCCTTTTGACCTGTTCCATACTTTGAGCAAATCTTCTACATTACCTAGGAAGACTTCGGAGGTTGACCGTGAAGAAAATGGCGGGAAGCACGCGGAAGCGGGTATGTGTCGTACTGCTTTCAGCGGTGACCACCCTTTCAGTAGGCGCCGGAGCTGCTACGGCAGCGCCCGGGGACCCAACGGCCGACGAATGTGCGATCATCGCCGCAAACGCCACAACGAATTCCACCGATTTCGTGTCCGAGTTGGCAAAGTCGGGCGGCGGTACCTGTCCCGATGTACTTGGCGTAACCGTCGCCCCGGCCCGAATCCCGGTCGCCGTGAAGCCCGCCGTCGCCGCCTCAGCAACATTGCCCAAGTCAGGCAGCAACGTCAGCGGCACCCTTACGATCGCCGGCATCGCCTGTCTGGTCGGCGGCGCGCTGGTGATCGTGAACCGCAAACGCAGCGCGCTTGCGACCTCCGACTGAAGTACTCCGCCACAGCGCTCGGACATCACCGAGCCATCGTTGATACCGTGGCGGGTCCTTTCGATCGAGGAGAGAACATCATGGCTGTACTCGTAACCGGGGGTGCCGGCTATATCGGCTCCCATACCGTGCGCACCCTACGAGAAGCCGGCCGGGATGTCGTGGTGCTCGACAGCCTCGAGTACGGACATCTCAAAGCTATCCCTGACGTTCCGTTCGTCCAGGGCGACATCTCCGATCAAGCGCTGATCACCAAGACCATCGCTGACCACAACGTCGACAGCATCATCCACTTCGCCGCCTACAAGGCAGCAGGCGAATCAGTGGAACAACCCGAGCGCTACTTTGACAACAACGTCGCCCGCCGCGCGCCGCGATGCTTCACGCCGCGTACGCGGCCGGCGTGAAGCGTGTTGTCTTTTCCTCCACGTGCGCTGTGTACGGCACGCCTGAAGTGGTGCCGGTGAGTGAGCAGGCGCCGCTCGGACCCGAGAGTCCGTATGGTGAGTCGAAGCTGATGTTCGAAAAGATCCTTCAGTGGTACGACCGGTGCCACGGCGTGACCTCGGTCAGCCTGCGCTACTTCAACGCGGCCGGAGCGTCGATGGCGGGTGGCATTGGCGAGGACTGGACAGTCAGCCTCAACCTCGTGCCCATCGTGATGAAGTCAGCGCTGGAGCGACGCGGGCCAGTCGAAGTATTCGGCACCGACTACCCCACCCCGGACGGCACAGCCATCCGTGATTACATCCACGTCGACGATCTCGCCGCAGCGCACCTTCTGGCATTGCGATATCTCGAAGACCGCGGAGCGACGATCGCCATCAATTTGGGCACCGGCGTCGGCTCGTCGGTACAGGAGGTGCTCGACACCACCGAACGCATCTCGGGCGTGCGTATTCCCCGAACGTTGTCTCCACGTCGGGCCGGGGACCCCATCCGGGTCTTCGCCGACAACGCTTCGGCCAAGAAGGTTCTGGGTTGGACTCCGGTGTACGGTCTGGGCGAAATCATTCAGAGTGCCTGGACATGGCATTCCACCCACCTGGACGGCTTCGGCGACTAGCGCTTTCGTCGGAAAGGTCACGCAGTGAGTCGGCGACGCCTATCGACCCGCCGCAGGGCAATACCGATTCCAAGGCTAGCGAGGGCGAGCAGGACGATACCGGAGATGTTGCCACCGGTCTTGGGAAGCACCTTAACCGTCGAGGTCGCGGCCGGGGTCGCCGCGGCACCGAGCGCCGGCGTGTTCACGGTTGCGGCCTTGGCCGGCGTCGCAGCAGCTGTCGCGGCGGGAGCGGCGTTGGAAACGGTCACGCCCTTCACGGCCTCGACGACGGGTGCATTCGAGACGACAGGTGCGCTGGCAGGCGGCTTCGTGCAATCGAAGTCACCGTCGTAGTCAATGGTCTCGCGGCAATCGGCGGCCGGCACCGGGACGGGGTAGCCAGCCGGGCGGTCCTTCGGGTCGGAGTAACCCTCGGTGTAGCAATGCTCACCCGTTACCGTGTTGTGGCCCAGCACACACTCACCAAGTACGACCGGGCCGGGCGGGCAACCGGCCGGATCAAGGCCGTGCTCGAGTAGTTCCTCAGCCAGCGTTTCACCTTCGCCCTCATCGACCGCGATCTCCGCGTATGACTTGCACTGGTCAGCTGTGGGCTCGACGAGAGCGGCGTGGGCCGTGCCCGAGCCGAGCGTAAGACCAACGGCTACCAAAGCCCCACATGCGATTAATTTGAAGCCTGCCGTGGAAACTTTCATCCCGTTCACCTCCGCATAAACCCGCATTACTTCTGCAGGGTAATGAAAAGATTTATTACAGTTCAAGCACTTCGCGTGAGCTTGACAAATCTGGACCGTTTGACCCAGAAATGGGCAAGAACTGACCAGATGGTTCGGATTCGCGAAGTTTTGGATGTGTAGGCCGTTCAGCCCACCACACGCCGCCGTCTGGAAGGCCCGCGGCCAACATGCCTCAACGCTCTCTGTGACTCACTGCGAGACGTCTCGCCGGCTACCGCTCTACCGAGCTACCAGCAACTGAACGGAAGCGAGGTGAGACCTACGTGCTCGACGACTTCGTGCGTGACACCAAAGGCTGACCGCTGGGCACCCAGAAAAACAACGTCCCCCGATGCTTCCGCATCGGGGGGCGCTTTGGCTTCAAGCAGAACGGTCACGCATACCGGCCACGCTTACTGACCCGCAGTAGGGCCCGACCGATTCCGAGGCAAGCGAAGGCGAGCAGGACGATACCGGCCATGTTGCCACCGGTCTTGGGAAGCACCTTAAGCGTCGAGGCAGCGGCAGGGGTCGCCGCGGCACCGAGCGCCGGTGTGTTCACGGTTGCGGCCTTGGCCGGCGTCGCAGCAGCTGCTGCCGCCGCCGGAGCAGCATTGGAAATGGTCACGCCATTCACGGCCGGCGCACTGACGGGTGTACTCGAGGAGTCACCTGTTGCAACGGCGGGCGGCTGCGTGCAGTCGTAGTCACCGTCGTAGTCAATGGTCTCGCGGCAATCGGCGGCCGGCACCGGGACGGGGTAGCCAGCCGGGCGGTCCTTCGGGTCGGAGTAACCCTCGGTGTAGCAATGCTCACCGGTAACCGTGTTGTGGCCCAGCACGCAAGTGCCAAGAACGACCGGAGTAGCAGGGCAGCCGGCCGGATCAAGGCCATGCTCGAGCAGTTCCTCAGCGAGCGTCTCGCCCTCTCCCTCATCGACGGCGATCTGCGCGAACGCCTTGCACTGGTCAGCTGTGGGCTCGATGAGCACGGGAGCGGCGTGAGCCGTGCCCGAGCCGAGCGTAAGACCAACGGCGACCAAAGCGCCGCATGCGATTAATTTGATACCTGCCGTGGAAAGTTTCATCCCGGTTACCTCCGCCTAGATCTGATTTACGACTGCAGAGTAATGAGCCGTCAGGCAGCGCTCAACCACTTCGCGTGATCTTGAGAAATGAGGGACCATTCGGCCTAGAAGCGGCCAAGACTGACCAAACGGTTCGTATTCAACGAAATTCTGGGCGGCTAGCCGTTCAGACCAGTACACGCCGCCGTCCGGCACGCGGACCGCTAACATGTCGAGATCACTCTAGGTGACTTCAGCGACACTTCTCGCTCGAGCCCACGAACAGTCACGCAAACTCTGCAGCCTCCCGACGGGTTTGGCAGTACACGGTGTCGATGTGCGACACCGACTACTGACAGAACCGGCGGAGGCGAACAACTCGCGGCGTCGGTGGGTGCACGCAGCGAACCAATCTGGCCCGAGTCACACCCAGAAGGCGGCAGACGAACCCGTCAGGCGAAACTCTGCAGGGTGGCCAGCTGAAGGAGGCGCATGACTTCACGCTCTTGGTCGATGCTGGCTTCGTCACGATGGATGGCGGTCGAGATGTGGTCGTGGCAGGCGTCGATGGCCGACACGATGTGCTCGAGTTCCACGCTCGCGCTGGCCTCGCCGTGCACCACATCGGCGTAGTCTCGCCGCACGTTGGCGGCATGCTTCAGCGTGGCCGCAAGGGCGTCTGACTGGTCCTCCAGCCGTCGCAGAAACTCTTTGGCGTCCTCGGCGTGTGTGCGCAGGTGCATGTGCTCGGCGTCAGCCAGAAGATCATCGTGGGCCGCGAGGCGCGCATCGGCTCGCAGTGAAGACAGCAGCAGTGTCTGGGCCCGCAGCCGGCGGCGGATGTCGTCACTCATGGCGACGAACGGCCTGGCTGTAGTGCTGGCGCAGCAGCTCGATGTGGTCGCCGATGTCCCGGCGAGCATCGAACACGTGGCGTTGGGCGTCGTCATACGTGGAGGAAGCCGCGCCCAGTAGTCGACCACACAGTTCGAGCTGACGGACCGAGAGGCGTGACTCCCGCATCATTGCTTCGGCCCGTGATGACTGGTTGGCCAAGGCCATGCGGGCCTTGGCCAACGCCTGTCGAGCACTGGCGGCGTAGTCATTCGCCAGTCCTGCGGCGTCACGGCCATCGGCTAACTCGGCTACCGCCCGCTCGGCCAGACTGCGGGCGGTCTCCGCGGTGGTCAACGCCTTTCTGGCCCGCCCGACGCTCCCTTCGGCCGGGGCGATCTCCGCTGCATACTGCGCAACGGCAGCGCTGGCCTCGGCCAGCTCACGATCACTGCGGGACACATCGCTGCGCGCCTTCTTCCGAGAGCGCAGGAAGCCCGTCGGTGCCTCTGCCGCGGCCGCGGCGATCCGTTCTTCCCGTCGGCGGGCGTGGCGGAGGCGCTGGTTCAGCGCAGCCAGCTCGTGCTCGGCCTGCTCGTAGGCCGCCGACCAAGACACCACGGCTTGCTCGGCCAGTTGTTGCGTTTGCAACCAACTCGCGGCGACGGGCCGCGAGACGGTCGACGGTGTGCTTGGCTTCCTCAGCCGCTTCCTCCACCATCGCTGCCACTGCGGTGAGGTCCAACTCATTGCGCTGCGACAGGTCGCTGACGAACGCTGCGTGTCGAACGGCCAGCGACACGGCCTCACCCGTCTGACGGGTAGTGACTTCGGCATCATGTTCGGCGGCACTGGCGTAGGCCGACCAGCGGTCGAGCTCGTCGCACAGATCCTGCGCAACGATGACGGTGCGCGTGACTGCCTTGACCTCGAATGCAAGGTCGAGGTTTGAGGGCACGAAGATGTCAGCCAAGACGGCCACCGAGCTGTCGGGCGATGGCTACGATCTGGCCGACCAGATCGGCGCCGGCCCGCCGGATGCCCGTGTCGTCGCCCGACGCCAGGCAGTACGGCTTGAACCGCACCGCGCTCTGCTGGTGGCTGTCGAAGGCCAGTGCCGCGATCGGTCGGGGGCCGTCGCTCTGCAACCGCGCGGCGAGCGCTGAGCGGACGAGCACGAACGAATCGTCCTCGGGCATCTGCAGCACCACCCGGTGACGGATCTCGGTCTGAATCACCTTGTCGGTCAGCACACTGCGCAGCACGCCCAACGACGTAGCCGCCATGATCACATGAATGCCGAGCGACGAACCAAGGGCAAGCACCTGCCGCAAGCAGGTACCAAGCTCGGATTCGGTACGGCCGAACGCATCGGGCACCCGCTGGAGAGCCACAACCCGATCGGGCTGCGCCAGCACCAACAAAATGCTCGGCTCATCGGCCAAGGCAGCCTCCGAGAGTGCGCTGCGCCGACGCACCTCGGCTTCTGCCTGATGCATCAACTCCTCCAGGTCGGAGCCCAGTCGGCCGAAACGGACATCGAACCCGAGCGAGCTAAGTGACTCGACCGTCGTGGCGAGGGCATCGCTCCACGGGGTGCGCTCGACGCTGCGATCATTCACCCAGATGCGAACACCACCCGGTGCTTCGATGAGCGCTGCGCTCAACAGTGATGCCGCCACCATGGCCTGGCGCGCCTCGTGCTGCTCGCCCACGATCAACAGGTGCTCGGCGGCACGACGGCGCACCACGACCGACGCGTGACCCCGCACGTTGAATTCCTGACCCATGAAGAACGCCAGCGGACGTTCGGCCGCCAGCCAATCCGACACGCCCAAGCCGCGTCGGTTAGTGGCGCCACGAGCCAATGCTTCGAGCGTTTGAGCGTCGGGCCATGAGCCGGCCATAAGCAGTCCTTGCAGGTGCGGGTTGTCCACCAGCTCGGGTTGCGCCTGACCGTGGAACACGATGGTGGGTGCGCGGAACGAACCCTGCGACCACACCACGGCTCTGTCGGCCAGCGCCCGGATGATCTCATCACGACGATCAGCATCAAGCAGCGCCGCCTTGCCGCTCACGTTGGCTTCATCGTCACCGGCCCGTTCGTTCATCACCAGATGCCCGACCCGGTCACACGTTGCCGCGATCATGCGTCGACCCTTCAACCCGAAATCGGTGAGTGTCGCCGCGTCGGCCTGGGCGAGTTGCATGGCGATACGAAGGTGCATGTTGCCGAAGATGTCGGCGCGATGCAGCATGCCGGCGGTGTCGAATCGTTGCGACGCCAGCAGCATGTGGATACCGGCGCTTCTCCCCTGCTGCGACAGCCTCAGCAGGTTCGCGCTGGCCTCGCCATCACGATCTCCGTCGAACAACTGCTGGTACTCATCCACCACAAGCAGCATGCGGGGCATGTTGCCTTCGGGCTGGCCCTGGCGGCGATAGCTCGGCAGATCAACCACACCGGCGCGGGCGAACACCGCGTTGCGTCGGCTCATCTCGGCCACCACATCAGCCAGCACACTGCGCGACATTGCTGGCGACGTTCGCAGGGACACCACCGACGAGTGGGGCAGGCGGGCGTAGGGCTGGAACTCCACGCCGAACTTTCCGTCGATGAGGTGGAACCGCAACTCGTCGGGGCTGTAGCGCACGGCCAACGCCGTGATGAGGTTATGGAACAACGTCGACTTGCCGGCACCGGGCATCGCACCCAAGATGCCGTGCACGCACGTGCGCTCTTGCCACTGGTCGGTGCCGAACCACACGTTCAACTGCTCGCTGGCGCCATATCGACCGATGGGCGCGCTGATCAGCTGCTCACTCGTCTCCTGCCACCACTGCGATTCAGGCAGATCGTTCAGGTCATCCCACGCAATAGGCAGGTCACGGGGCGGCACCGCTTTCAGGCGGGTGAAGATGGCATCCTGCAACGAGGCCGACGGCGCTTCATCGAACACGAGCGTGCCACCCACATCACCGAACTGCACCTGGGTGTCGGCCATGTCGACGACCACCGCGTCCTCCAGGCCATACCGGTCGATGTCACCGAGCGTCTGGCGTTCACGGTCCTTGTTGACGTGGGCGATCACATACACGCCGGCCTTCGTACCGGTGCGAGCAATGGTCTGTAGCGCCTCGATGGCCCGCAGGTCGTAGCCGTTGGGGAAGTCGGCCACGAACACGAAGTGGTAGTGCTCGGCCGCGCGCATCTCATCGGGAATGTCCTCGAACGACGGACGACTCGGATCAAGATAGGTGCGCACGATCCGCTGGATTTCGCGAGTGACCTCATCAAGATCGCGTCGAACGTCACCGGTGCCCGCCGATACTCTCGGCACGATGCGGGCCATCGGAAACGCCAGGCCGTTGCCCGCCGGATCAAGCAGCGTGTAGCGAGCCTGCTGCGGGAACATGGTCATGGTGCGGATCACCAGTGACTGCATGAGCGCGGCGGCCTGACGATGCTGGTCCTCACCCTGACTGGCCAGCACGATCGGCCGTCCCGAGCCAATGAACGGAACCATCAACGGTGCGTCGAGCACATCGCCCGACACGCCCTCGCGCAGGGTGCCGATGCGAAGTTCGTCCGCCGCCACCTCGTCGCCTGCCGACCATGACTTCCAGCGGGCCAGCTCCCACGGCATCTGACTCTCGGGTGCGCCGAACTGCTCGATATGACCAACCGCGGTCTTCGACTCGTCCAACTGCCGATGCACGCTGCGACGCACTTCCGCCAGTGCGATCAAGCCTTGCTGCTCGCACAGCGACAGTGCGATGCGCGCGGCCTCGAGCTCGCGCTTGCTCTTCTGAACGTCATGGGTGAGAGCTGCGATCTTCTTGGCCTTGAAGACGCCTTTGACCGCCTTCAGCGACTGCTGGTCGGAGCGAAGGTCCTTGCGGAGCTGTGCAATAACTTCGACCAGGCGCTTGCCTTCGGCCGCCTGCGTTTCCACCTCAACCATGGCGTCACCCGGAATCGTCCAAGTGCTGGCCGACGGCGGGAACTCGGCCACACCCGCGTCGCGCGCCGCGGCATGCAGACGGCGGGCATTGGACTCGGCCGTGTCAAGGTCACTCCACAGCCGCACTCGCCACAGCAGCAGCGCTTGGAGGGCGTCGGCCCTCTCGGCCGGGAACATCACGCTCTGGTCGCGCGAGACCCAACTCGTGCCGACCGAGCTGTCGATGAAGCCCTGTTGAACCACTTGGAACGTTGTCATCCGCCGCTGCCTCGTCGTCTATTGAATCCTCGACCCCGACCTTCCCAGCGTCTTTGGCCTCAACCAAGACGCGGCCGCTCCAGCTTTCCTCAAGAATTTGTCAAAACGTGCGCCGCTTCGCCTTTGGCTTTCGCCGTCTGTCAGTAGACGGTGTGATGACGACATCGGCTGCTGCCAAACCAGCAGCGGCCCGCCGCTATCGGGCGGGGTGATAGACGCCGAACACCACGCGTAGGGCATCGGAGATTTCGCCGAGGGTGGCGTCGGCTCGCAGCGCCGCCTTCATCGGGATGAGGAGGTTGTCGGTGCCACGGGCGGCGGCAGTGACATCGGCGAGTCGGGCGGCCACGTCGTCGGCGTTCCGCCGAGCCTTGTACGCAGCGAGGCGGGTGAGTTGGTCGCGCTGCAATGCCGGGTCGATGGGGAACACGACGGGGTCGACACCTTCCGGTTCGGTGAACTTGTTGACGGCGACGATCACTCTCTCGTCATCATCGATCGACTTGGTGTACTCGTAGGCGGCCTGCTCGATCTCATCCATCTGGAAGCCTTGCTCAATGGCGTCCACCGCTCCCCCGAGCTCATCGATCCGCTTGAGATAATCCCACGCCAGCCGCTCAACTTCGTCCGTGAGCGACTCGACGAAGTACGAGCCACCGAGCGGGTCGGGTGTATCGACGATGCCCGACTCGTAGCCGATGATCTGCTGCGTGCGGAGCGCGATCTTGGCCGCGTTTTCGGTGGGGAGTCCGAGCGCCTCGTCAAAGCCGTTGGTATGCAAACTCTGCGTGCCGCCCATGACCGCCGCGATCGATTGGATGGCCACTCGCACGATGTTGATCTCGGGCTGTTGCGCGGTGAGCGTCGAGCCACCTGTTTGCGTGTGGAAGCGCAACAGCTTTGACGCTTCCTTCTTCGCCCCGAAACGCTCCGTCATGATCGTGAACCACATCCGCCTCGCCGCTCGGTACTTCGCCACCTCTTCGAACAGGTTGTTGTGCGCATTCCAGAAGAAGCTCAGCCGGGGAGCGAAGTCATCAACATCAAGGCCCGCGGCTATCGCCGCGTCGACGTAGGCGATGCCGTTCGCGATCGTGAACGCGATCTCCTGCACCGCGGTCGAGCCGGCCTCACGAATGTGATAGCCCGAGATGCTGATGGTGTTCCAGCGCGGGATGTTCGACTGGCAGTAGGCGAAGATGTCGGTGATCAACCGCATGGACGGCCGGGGCGGATAGATGTAGGTACCGCGGGCGATGTACTCCTTCAACAGGTCGTTCTGAATGGTGCCCCCGGCAATGTCCTTCCCCGACACGCCCTGCTCCTCGGCCACCAACTCATACATCAACAGCAGGATTGCCGCGGTGGAGTTGATGGTCATGCTGGTGGTCACCTTGTCGAGCGGCAACCCGGCCAAGCAACAGGCGCATGTCTTCCATCGAATCGATTGCCACGCCGACCTTGCCGACCTCACCTTCGGCCCGGGGGTGATCCGAGTCGTACCCCATCTGCGTCGGCAGATCGAACGCACACGACAGCCCGGTCTGTCCGGCCTGCAACAGGAACTTGAACCGCTGGTTTGTGGTCTCGGCCGACCCGAACCCGGCGTACTGGCGCATCGTCCACAATCGCCCGCGATGCATCGTCGGATAGACGCCCCGGGTGTAGGGCGGCTTGCCCGGATCGCCCAGCCGGGCGGCCGGGTCCCACCCCTTCAGATCATCGGCCGAATACAGCGGCTTCACCTCGATGCCCGAGTCGGTGCGCTTCCCCTCAGTTCCCATGCCGTCATCGTACGCACCCTTGCCGAACTGGCACCGTTCGAGGTGGCAGGACAACGTTGAACGGTGCCAGTACGCAGCAATCAGGCCGCGAGGGGAAGGGATCGGTAAATGCGGGCGAGCTCGGCGAGGGTGCGCCGCAAACGAAGGTCGATGTCGTCGTCACTCACCCTCTCGGTATGCCAGCCGAGCAGATGGCACTGCCGGTCACGCCAGCGGTCATACATGTTCTCCTGGTGCCCACCGTGCCAGGTGCGGTGATCAACCTCCACCAGGAACCGCCGCGAGGGTTCAGCAAAGTCCGGATGAATTTCCTCGCCACCCGGAAGCACCAGTGGCATCTGACGCACAAGCGGCGGAAGACCAGCGGCCTCCCACGCCCGCGTGAACCTCATCTCGTAGTCGGACGCGACCGGTCGAGCCTTGCCATCTCGCGAGCCGAGCACCTCAGCGAAGCGGGCACTCCCCTGCCGACCTTTCCGACCGAGCCGATCATCCACCTCAACAAAGTCGGCAAAGGTACACAGCTTCTGTCCGAGACACTGCTCGATGATCGATTCCAACGCGTGTGGTCGTAACCGAGCGGCCAAATCGAACACTGTTCGCGGCACTCTCGTCAGCACAACCCCATCAGGTCGCCGGAGAAGGTCGCGACCATGCAGATCTCTGGTGGCGTACATACGGGCGTCGCTGTAGTCAGGTCGCCGGGATCGGGGGGCGGAAACCTCGAGCCCGCAGTTCGGCCCGAGTTTCCGCAGGCCCGCCATCCGACCGGCCGTGGCATGTGATGCCACCGCGTCATAACGCAACGCAAGCCCAACGATCTGCTGAAGCTCAGTTATCGGCGTGCAAGAAGCCCGATAGACCGCCCGATGTACCTCGATCAACACGCCGTGTTCCAGCATCGTTCGGATTCGAGCAGCGCTGAACCCGTGATTCATGAGCCACTCGCGACTGACCACACCGTGATGAGCCGCTAACTGATCCGCCAAGACCTGTTCCAAGATCCCTCCCAACGCAAACAACATGAGGGGAAGACCGTGAGACTACCTCAAGCCGTACTGGCACCGTTCGAAGTGGCAGGACAACGTTGAACGGTGCCAGAACCGGGGGGCAGGCGGGGTCAGGAGGAGAAGCCGTTGGGGTGGGTGGAGTGCCAGGTCCAGGCGCTTTGGATGATTTCTTCCAGGCCGTAGACAGGGGTCCAACCGAGCACATTGCGGGCCGTGGTGTTGTCGGCGAAGACCTGCACGGGGTCGCCGGCGCGGCGGGGCGACATGATCTGCGGCACCCGCACGCCCGAGATGCGCTCGGTGGCGTCAAGCACCTGCTTGACCGACGAGCCAACGCCGGTGCCGAGGTTGATGGCGGTTGTCTCCCCACCTTCCTCCAGGTAGCGCAGCGCCATTACGTGGGCGGCCGAAAGGTCATCGACATGGATGTAGTCGCGGATCGCCGTGCCATCGGGCGTCGGATAGTCGGTGCCGAATACTTCCACCGGACCACGCCGCTCGAGCGCAGCCTTCATCACGATAGGTACGAGGTTGACCGTGACCGTCCAGTCCTCCCCCAGCCCGCCTTCCATCGCTGCGCCGGCGGCATTGAAGTAACGCAAGCTGACCGAACGCACGTCGTGGGCGTAGTCGAACCACTTCAAAATCCGTTCGAACATCAGCTTCGATTCGCCGTACGGACTCTCGGGATGCAACGGTGCCGTTTCGACAACCGGCACGACATCGGGTGTGCCGTAGACGGCTGCGGTGGAGGAAAACACGATGCGACGCACGCCAGCCTTCTCGGCCGCCTTCAACATGGCGTGGGCGTTGGTGACGTTGTTGTCGAAGTAGCGCGCCGGCATGTGCATCGACTCCCCCGCCGCTTTGTACGCGGCGAAGTGGATGATGCTGTCGACGTTGTAGGTGGCAATCGTGTCGGCGATCAGTGCCTCGTCGGAGATGTCGCCCTTCACAAACGCAATGCCTGGAATCGCCTCGACGTGGCCGAACTCAAGACTGTCGAGCACCACCACATCACGCCCGACTTCCCGCAGGGCGCGCACGGTGTGTGAGCCGATGTAGCCAGCGCCACCGGTAACGAGTACAGCCATAATGTTCACTCCTCTGCGAGACGACCCGCCACGGTACCAAGTTCGGCCCGTGGCCGGCCGGGTTCCGTCGCTGGCGGGGAACTCTGTCACACCTCGCTGTCAGTATCGACCTATGCCCACTGTGAGAACGCGGCCTAAGGGTCTACGAGTTCAGGCGGAACGTCGCCGCACCATCGAGCGTCATCGCCGCTGGGCGGTCATGCTTTCTTGGCCAGCACCACCAGGACGGGGATGGCTCACCGAAGTTCGCGTCGCAAGCGGGCTAAGCGCCAGCGATGTCGCGACACGAATGGCCCTCAGCAGGTCCGCCGTCCGTCAGTTATGCCGAGGCATCCGAACGTAACGGCACCATCCAGCTTGACGTGCTCCGACGATACGCAGATGTCGTCGACGCCGACGTTCACTATGTGTTGGTGCCTCGTGCGAGCGTTCTCCACTCAGCGGACAGCGAGGGCAGGCGACGACGACGTGTGTTACGACTCCGCTCCCGTCGACCGAGGCAGCAACCAGTTTTGTTTGAGTCCATCAGGGTTAACGTACAGCCTGAACTCACCATCCGTTCCGGCGAATGTGAACTGTTACTGGGCGTTAACCCTGATGGACACAGAACAAAATATCCGCCGGCGACCCGCGGCTGCCGAGCAGTCTCCCTAGAGGCTTTGGCCGTTGCGGGCGATGGCGCGGCTGAGCACGACATCGAGCAGGGCGAGGACCGATTCCTTTACGTTTTGGCGGTTGCGGGCGTCGGTGGTGACGATCGGGACATCGGGGTCGAGCTGCAGTGCGGCGCGCACGGCATCGACACTGTGCATGAGCTGACCGTCGAAGCGGTTCAGCACGACCACAAAGGGGATCTGACGATCCTCGAAGTAGTCGATGGCCGCAAAGCAGTCGTCGAGACGACGGGTGTCGACCAGCACGATGGCGCCGAGGGCACCGGTGACCAGGTCATCCCACATGAAGCCGAAACGGTCCTGGCCGGGCGTGCCGAACAGGTACAGCACGAGGCTGCGATCGACGGCGACGCGGCCGAAGTCCATAGCCACCGTCGTGGTGGTCTTGGTGGAAACCTGACCGCGGTCATCGACACCGACGGCCATGCCGGTCATGGCGGCCTCGGTGGTGAGCGGCGGAATGTCGGAGATGGTGCCGACGAACGTCGTCTTTCCCACGCCGAACCCACCGGAGATCACAATCTTCATGGGGATCGGTGCGGGCGCATCAGCCGAGCTCGGCGCTGGGGGCGCGGCCGGCGCAGGCTGCTGCGGCGCGTACTGCTGGGGTGCGTACTGCGGAGCGGCCGGCTGGGGCGCGTACTGCTGCGGCGCATACTGCGGAGCAGCGGGTTGCGGCGCGTACTGCTGCGGTGCGTACTGCGGAGCAGCGGGTTGCGGCGCGTACTGCTGCGGTGCGTACTGCGGAGCAGCGGGCTGGGGCGCATACTGCTGCGGTGCGTACTGCGGAGCAGCGGCTTGCGGCGCGTACTGCTGCGGCGCGTAGGGCTGCTCGGGCGCATACTGCGCTACAGGCGGAGCTGGGTGCAGCGGTGGTTGCACCTGCAACGGTGGCTGCGACCCGGAGGGGTACTCCGCGTATCCCTGCGACGCGGCCGGGGCCGGCGGCGGAGCGAAGGTGGCTGGGGAAGTCGGTTCAGAGTGCACGTACACCTGCGATCAAGTTGGTCAAAAGGGTGATGTCATTGGCTTTGTCGGACGGCCCGCTGAAAGCGGTGAGGAGCCCCTCGGCGACGAGGTCGGACGCAAGCACCCGCACGACGCCTATTGGGATATGGAGGTAAGCGGAGATTTCTGCGACCGAAATCGGTCGTTCCTTGCAGGCCTCAAGGATGGCAGCACGCTCGAAGCGCACGTCAGTCGGCATCTGAACCGAGCCCGTGGCCAGCATGGTCTCGTACGCCAGTTGAGCCGAAGCTCTGCCACCGGTCATGAGGTAGGCGCGGACACCAACGTTGGCAGCCGACGGCGAGCTTTCCGGCGCACGGCGAGACGGCTCGGTTGGCAAGTACGGCTGGGGATCTGATGACGACACCTCCCCAGCATCCGAGGGACGACGAGACAGAAAACTCATATCGTCACAAGCGCGTTCTTCATCTCCGCGATCAGTTCCGGCGTGAGCTGGGTGGCGAAGCGAGACACCAGAACGGTGATCTCGTACCCGACCATGCCGAGGTCGCAATTGCGGCTGGCGATAACCCCAATGGCCGATCCACCGCTGATTGACGACACGAACAGGTAGGCGCCTGCCATCTCGACGATGACCTGGTTCAGACCACCCTTCGACAACACGCGAGCCGCACCATCGGAGAGGCTGCGCATGCCGGTGACAATGGCGGCCATCTTGTCGGCGGATGGCCGATCAAGATTGGACGAGATCGCCATCAGCAGGCCATCGGACGACACCGCAATGGCCTGCTCGACGCCAGCGGTCGATTCAACGAAGTTGGTGAGCATCCAGTTGATATTGAGCGAGCCTTGGGAGAGGGCCATCAGATTTCCTTCGGGTTTTCAGTAGGGTTATCGGAGTAGTCGGTGTGGGGGTGCGGCATGTTCTGGAACGATGAAAGTGACGAGCGGACGAACGACGGATCGCTCGGCGTCTCGAGCGTGGCAGGCGCCATTTCGGGTTCAACCCAGGAGGCACCGCGCTGCCGCTTGGCCATGCCGAGGGGAGCCGGAGGTGGCGGCGGAACGGAGACACCAGCCACCGCATGCTCGGCCCAACCAGCCGGCTCGGCAAAGGGTGCGGGTGCCATGACCTGTTGCGGTGCCGCAGGGGCCACGTCGGGGACGATCGGAGCTGACTGGAAGCCAGACAGTGCGTTGCGGACCTCGGTCGGATCGCGGAAGTCCTGCTCACCCGCCAGTGACGTCGGCTCGTCCACCCAACTCGCACCGCGGTTGCGAGTCGGTAGCGGGGCAAGCGCAGCCGGGGCCACCGGGGCAGGAGCTGCGACAGGAGCGGGCTGGAACGATGGTTGCGGCGCGAGGGTCGGTGCCTGAACCGGAGGTAGCACCGGCGCGACCGGCGCAGCGGCGTGACCTCGGGCCTCGGCCTGAGCTCGGATCGACCGCGCCCGCAACTCGGCTTCACGGGAATCGAACGCCTGCTGCTCGGCGTCGGGCACCACATCACGGTTCGGAACCTGTGCACCACGAACCCGCTTGCGAAGTCCGTCGGCGGTGCGCTGCGGTTCAACCGGAGCGGCGGCCTGCACCGGAGCGGCAGCGGGAGCGTGCGTCTCGGGTGCAGGCTGCATCGGCATGACCGGCTGAGCGGGCATGGTCTGCGACGGCGCAAACGAGGCGGCGACCGGAGCTGAGGGCGGCAACGGTGACTGCTGCTGAACCGGCTGCTGCTGAACCGGATGGCGCTGCTGGGGCTGGTGCGGTTCGAAGCCGGCGTGGCCGTTGCCCATCACCATGTCGGTCTCGGCAATCGTGCGGGGCACAAGGACTTCGGCGGTGACACCAGAGGAACCAATGGTCTGGCTGAGACCGACGCGAATGCCGTGGCGGGCGGCGAGCTTGCTGACCACGTAATGGCCCAGCACCTTCGACGGCGTGACGTCGCCCATTGCTGCGTCAGACAGTCGACGGTTTGCTTCATCGATCTCGTCCTGCGTCATGCCGATGCCGTTGTCACGAATCGACAGCAGGTAGCCCTCTGAGATGTTGGACCCAATGACCACGACCCGGCTGGAAGGCGGCGAGAAGTTGGTGGCGTTCTCCATCAGTTCGGCGAGCAGGTGAGCCAGGTCGGACACGCTGGTGCCCTTCACCTTGGCCGGATCGAGACCGGCCAGATCGACTCGGCCGTACGACTCGATCTCGGACAGCGACGCCCGGATGATGTCGGAGACCGGCACGGATTCCGTCCAGACGCGAGGCGGCTCAGAACCAGCCAGCACGAGCAGCGACTCGGCGTTGCGGCGCATGCGAGTGGTGAGATGATCGAGGCGGAACAGGTGCGTCAACGTCTCGGGGTTTCGCTCGTTCTGCTCAAGCTCGGCAATGAAGGTGAGTGTGCGAGCCAGCAGCCCCTGGTTACGGCGGCCCAGGTTGATCAGGCTCTCGGACACGCCGCGACGGTTACGGGCCTGGTCAACGGCCATGCTGACCGCGGTGTCCTGCATGACATTGAGCGCCTTGGCCAGCTGACTGAACTCGTCGTTACCGGCCACGGGGAATGGCGTGGCCTGCATGAGTTCGGTGCCGGGCTCCATCGTGTTGATGGCGGCCACGAGGGCGGGGATCTCCTGGTGCGCAGCTCGGTTGGCCTGCTCGGTCAATGCTTCCACCGGTTCGAGCAGGCTGCTCATCACGCCACGGCTGCCAATGATGGCACCGGCCAGAGCGAGGAACGCCAGCCCGAGCAGACCGATCAAGCGCTGCCACGCGGAGTTCTTGGCCGTGTCCTCTTTCGTCTTCAGCTCATTGTTGACGGCGTTGGTCAACGAGCTGATGGAACGATCATGAGTGCGGCTGAGTTCATTCACCTTGGCAATCGCATTGCGAGCCTGCGCCGCGGTAGCCGGCGTGAGATTCGGCACCAGTGCGGTGTCGATCTCGGCGATCAGCCCTGAGCCAGTACCGATGACCTCGGTGACCAGGGGGGCGAGCGACTTGTTTGCCGCGATCGCTTTCGTCCACAGCAGGCGCTTCTCCGAGAATCGCGTCTTGGCCTGCGTCAACGATGCCAGCAACGCGTCTTTGGTGGGCGCAGGTGTGGCTGCGGGATCGGCACCGACGAACTGCGTCAGGTACGCCTGATTGGCCAGCAGCGTCACGTCGGACAGCGCCAGCGCAGACGGCGACCCATCGACCTGGAGTTGCTGCAACTGGCGCACGCCGTTGTAGGTGGGGCCGCCGATGCGCAGGTTCTGCACAATCGGGAACAGCGCCAGAACCACGAGCGCAAGAGCGGCCGCAGGGAAGGCGACGGCCAGGCGGACGCGCGTGGTGACCGAAGGATTCTTCAACATGGTGATGTCCCTTAGTTCCCAACCGGGGCGGATTCACCCAGGTTGTCTTGCGCCCAGGCCAGCGTGGCGGCGTCATTAGTGAGGTACACGAAAGAGCGGCTGGCCGCCGCCTCGACGAGCCGGTCAAGCGCCGAAATTCGCACCATTTCCGAAACGCCGGCAAAGGTGTTGAGGAAGACCATCGGGGAATCCGAGGTGCTGAGTCGGTCCTCCAGGAAGCTCAACAGCGCGTCGCGTTGCGTGCCCGGCGACGAGCTCGACGCCTCGGACTGGCGAGCCTCGAGCGTGCGGCGAGCGGCCAGTACAAACTGCTCCACCCGGGTTGTCTCGCGACGGTGGGCTTCAAGGTCGGCAACGGCGCGCATGGCCTCGGTGCGTGAGCCGAGCGACTTCGGCGGGGCTGATGTGCGGGCCGCCTCAATGGCTTCTAGTTCCTTCTTCACCGCGGCACCCTGCGCCTCGGCCCGCTGGATTCCGGTGCGCAGCGACACTTCGAGCGCAGGAGGGAACGACGGAAGAATGCGAGTCTCCGACAAGATCCGCAACGCATCAGCTTCGACAAACTCGCCGAGGTACGAAACCACTTCGGCCTCAAACGCGAGTACCTGCGGTGTCGGATCGATGCCGTACTTGGCCTCGTGCTTGGCCATCAGCGTGGCCCGCTCGTTCTCGAGACGCTCCAGCGCGTGACGAGCCTGATCGAGACGGGCATTCGAAACCGCTGCCGGCTTGGTTGACCATCCCGACATGTCCATCAGCGGACCGGGGCCATCGAGCATCTCACGCTTCAGAGCGCGGGCGGCCTGACGCTGACCATCGGGTGCCTCGTCGGACTGCTCGTCGAGCACGATGTGGAGGGCCTGCTCGATGATGCTGAGGCTGCTCCCTGACGGCTCGCCGTCGGTCTGCTCCAGACGGGCTACTTCGGCGCGAGCCATGCCGAGCTGACGGTCGAGGGCGCCGACTTCGGCGTCGAGCGGATGCTTGGCCCATTCGGCCTTCAGTTCCGCGATGTCGGTGCCGCGGGTGAACAGGTCGATCGCCATTGGGTCGGTGGCCTTGTCGGGCGTGAGTGAGCTGAGTACCCGGCCGAGGTTGGCCGCGGCACCGCTGTCGATCAGACCGACATTGGCGGCATCGGACAGGATGCTGCGCCGCCTGGCCACCGTCGTTTCAAAGTCGCCAACCGGTACGCGGGTGATCTTGCTCTGCAGCGGGTGACGATTGCCGGTGTCGAAAGCCACCTCCTGCTGGAGGCGGGCGAGTACGTCAGCGCCCTTGGTCACGGCGTTGGCCAACTGCTCGACCTTGCCTTCGAGCCCGGTCGTGTCGACCTTGGGTTCTTCGGCCGGCGTGCTGAGCGCCGCGAGAGCCTTGTTGGCCGCGTCTTCGCGACGACCGACGCCATCAAGGGCTTCCTTGTGCTTTTCCTCGGCTGCGGCCAGGGCTTCTTGCGCCTCAGCAATGGCCAGCTCGCGGCGCAGGACGTCCGAGGCCAGCGCGGCACGCTCCGCCTGCTGCTTGGGGAGGTCGGACGCGGCGATGAACGCCACGGCCTCCCCGTGTTCTGACTGCCACATCTGGGTGAGCCGGTCGCGTTCTGCGTTGTCGGCTGAGACCACAGTGAAGCCGTCAACAAACGGGGTTTCGATCTCACCCGAATTCAGCAACGCGAAAGGTCGCAGACGGGCGGTCATGCTTGGTTCCGAGTGTTGAGTCCCATACCTTGGTTATGTCGGCGGAAACCGTCCAGACGTTAGGTGTCTTGACAGTTTCCCGACGCAAGATCGGGTCAAGTACTCGCCGAGCGCGCGCTTAGTGGCGGTGTGGCATGCACAACTCGTCGTACTCGGCGATGAGGATATCGGCCGGATCGAGCGAACATGCAGGGCACTTCGGGTCCCGCGGCACATTAAAGGTGCGGAAGCTCTGCTCCAGCGAGTCGTAGGCCAGCAACCGCCCCTGCAGCGTGTCGCCGATACCCAGGATGATCTTGACCGCCTCCAGTGCCTGCAGCGAACCAATAATGCCGGGCAGCACGCCGAGCACACCCGCTTCGGCGCAGCTCGGCGCCAGTTCGGCGGGGGGTGGTTCGGGGATCATGCACCGGTAACAGGGCCCAACGAACGGGTTGAACACCGTGGCCTGACCTTCGAACCGGAAGATCGAGCCGTGCACCACCGGGATCTTCAGCTTGAGCGAGGCGTCATTCAACAGATAGCGGCTCGGGAAGTTGTCGGCACCGTCGATGATGACGTCATAGCCCTGCAGGATGTCCATAACGTTGTCGGCGTTGAGGCGGGTGTCGTAGGCGTTGACCTTGACGTCGGGGTTGAGCAGCGCAATGGCCTTACGAGCCGACTCGACCTTGCGATCACCGATGCGATCGAGATTGTGGATGATCTGGCGCTGCAGGTTGGAGGCATCCACTTCGTCCATGTCGACGATGCCGAGCGTGCCGACGCCCGCAGCCGCCAGATACAGCGCGGCTGGGGAACCAAGTCCGCCGGCGCCGAGCAGCAACACCTTGGCGTCGAGCAGCTTGGCCTGACCGGCCACACCGACCTCCGGGAGGAGAAGGTGGCGCTGGTACCGGTTGCGCTGTTCAGGTGTGAGGGTGATGGGCGTCTTCCAGGTGCGGCCCTCATCCTTCCAGCGACCGAACCCGCCGGCCATCGACAAGACATCGGTGTAGCCAAGTTCGCCCAGCGTCTTGGCCGCGAACGCGGATCGTACGCCACCGGCGCAGTACACGATGACCGGGGCGTCCTTGTCGAGCAACTTGGCCTCTATCTGCGCTTCGAGATGGCCGCGGGGAATGTGCAGCGCATCGGGCAGCGCGCCCTGGTCGTATTCGTCTGGTTCGCGTACATCGAGCACAACGACGTTGCCGTCAGCGATCTTGGATTCTGCGCCCGCCGGGTCGATTTCGGTGATGCCGGACTTAGCGGCAGCAAGAAGATCTCTGAAAGTGGCCATACAGAAACCCTACCAAAGAGGTCAGCTTTCACCTCTCCTGACAGACCTGAGAAACCGCAGAGTTTGTGCACATTCCCGGAGGTGTTCTTTCGTTTGTCTTGATTCACCGTTCCGGAGCGGCGAGCCGATCAGCAAAGGGTGAAGAACACTCGTCGTCTCATCATCCTCCTGGTCGGCGTCGTGGCCGGTTTGATCGCCACGATCCTGCCGTCGGGAGTGCACGCCGCATCCGCCGCTATCGATCCTCGGGCGGCCGAGGTTGAGTTCTTCAATCTCCTCAACATCACCCGAGCCGCCAACGGCAAGCTGCCCGTCGTGCGAGACTCCGGCCTCGACCAGCTTGCGCTCGACTGGTCGGGCAAGATGTCGGCCGTCTTCGACATCACCCAGACCGTCATCAATTCGGCCGACCCGGGCAACTGCAGCAAGAGCGCCCTGTGCCACCGCCCGAACCTGGGCGACTTCCTCGGCCCAATCGACTCGGCTTGGACCAAGGGTGGCGAGAACGTGGGCACCGGTGGCACAGTCAGCGGACTCAACGACGCCTTCATTGCTTCCATCCACCACTTCGAAAACATCGTCGGCGATTACAACCGGCTCGGCGTCGGCGTGGTCGTGACGAACGACCGCATCTGGGTCACGTTCAACTTCATGCTCGGACCGCCCCTCAAGGAGCCGACCCCCGCTCCTACGCCGACACCAACGCCTGCAGCCGCCGGCACCGCCACCGCGGTTCCCGATGCACCGAAGGGGTTGCCGGTGATTCCCGTCGGGCAGGCGAGCTACTTCCGCTCCACCTCGCCGCTTCGTCTGGTCGACACCCGTTCCGGTATCGGCGGACCCGGCCCGGTCGGCGAGAAGACCATCTTCACCATCAACCTCGCCGGTGAACCCTCCCGCCCGGCCGACGCTGTGGGCATCGCCATCAACGTCACTGCCGTTGGACCAGCCGCAGCTGGTTACCTGACCGTCTATCCGTGCAGCGACGGGGCACCACCGGTCGCGTCAAACATCAACTTCAATCCGGCCGACAACGTTCCGAACCTGGTAACGGTGGCGTTCGGCAAGAACACATCAGTCTGCGTGTACACGTCGGCCAAACTCCACCTCATCGCCGATCTCGCCGGATGGCTGACCACCAGCGCCTCGGGCACGCCGTCATCAATGACCACATCGAATCCGGTCCGGCTCATGGACTCACGCTCCACGGGTGCCCGCGCAACCGTGTTCACCGTGCAGCTCTCCTCCCAGGTGCCAGCGCTTGCTACAGCGGTTGGCCTCAACCTCACCGTGACCGATCCGACCGATGATGGATTCATCACCGCCTACCCGTGCGGGCAGCCGGTGCCGGTTGCCTCCAACGTGAACTACCACAAGGGCCAGACCGTGCCGAACATGGCCGTGGTGGCCATGGGCGCCGGCCAGACCGTGTGCATCACCTCCGACAAGCCCACCCACCTCATTGTCGACTCGGCCAGCTACTTCATGCCCAAGCCACAAAACGCTGCGGCGGCCGGTGGCCTGCTCAGCCCCGTGGTGCCCGACCGTCTGCTCGACACCCGTGAGAGCGTCGGCGGTTGGCTCGGCAAGCTCGGTAGGAATCAGACCGTCAACTTCAACGTTCGTGACCTGCCCGGTATGCCGTTGAGCGTGACCGGCGTGCTCTTGAACGTGACCGCCGTCGATCCGTCGTCGCCCGGTTACGTGACGGTCTACCCGTGTGGCTCCGATGTCCCGGTGGCCTCGAACCTCAACTACGTGACCGGCGCCAACGTGGCCAACCTGGTGGCCGTGCGGGTACCGGCCGACGGCAAGATCTGCATCTTCTCCGACCAACGGGTGCACCTCATCGCCGACCTCCAAGCCATCATCACCCCCGTCGCTGCCGCGTAGCTACCTCGCTTCTCGCTACCGCTCGCGGCGCTCGTTCTCGCTTCGCTCGGCAATCCCTCCAGCAGCGTCGCGGTTTGGCAGTAGCCGGTGTCGATATGCCACACCACCTACTGCGAGAAGCACGAGGCAGCGTAGGGATTGTCTGAGCGGAGCGAGTCCGAGAGAGACGGAGCGGTAGCGACCGAACGAGGCATGAAGGGTTCCGAACCGCTCTGCGCTTCGCACACTATGGGTGCACTTCCCCTTCGGCACTTACCGAGGAGTGTGCACCGTGTCATCAACCACGCAACCGCTTGATCTCTCTACCGACCTCATCGTGCTCCCGTGGCACGACCCGCTGATCGACCCGATCGGCTTCGACCCCCGCAGTGCCTATGTCGAGCAGTTCTGGCTCGGCATACTCGGGCCATCGACGGTGTGGTTACTCCGTCGGATCGCCACCGGTTTCGATCACTTTCCCGACGGTTTCGAAATGCCCATCACCGACACGGCCGGTGCGCTGGGGCTGGCGTCGGGAGGCCGCCACAGCCCGTTCTCACGTACGCTGTTGCGCTGCATCCAGTTCACCATGGCCCGCGAGGACCCCTACGGCATCAGCGTGCGCCGACGCATCCCTCCCCTGAGTGATCGTCAGATCGGACGTCTGCCCGCTCCGCTGCGCCAGGCCCACCACGCGTGGCTCGCAGCCGAGACCGAGGAAGCCCGCCAGGTGCAGCAGGACTACCGGGCGCGACTGGTCGCAGCCTCGCTGAAGGAGGCCGGCGACACCGCCGAGGAAATCGAACGTCAATTGGTTGCGCTCGGCACCCCGGCCGCCATCGCAGGCCGGGTCACGAACGACTTACGCGCTCAGGGCGCGGGCGGCCGGTAGGCGTCAAGCAGCTCGACAAAGGTACGCACGCCGTAGGCCGTGGCGCCCTTTGATAACCAGCCGTCATCGCCGTCAACGCGCATGGGGCCGGCCATGTCGATGTGGGCCCACGGCTTACCGCCTACGAATTCCTGCAGGAACAGCCCGGCCGTGATGGCCCCGCCGTAGGGGCCACCGATGTTCTTCATGTCGGCCACTTCGCTGTCGAGCAGCTTGCGGTACTCGGGCACCAGCGGAAGACGCCACATGCGCTCGTCGGCCTTGGTGGCCGCCGCGTTCACCTGCGCAGCCCAGTCGTCGTTATTGCTGAGCAGACCCGCGTACTTCAGTCCGAGCGCACCCATACACGCTCCGGTGAGGGTGGCGATGTCAACAATGGCGTCGACGTTTTCTTCCACCGCGAGCGACAGACCGTCGGCTAGCACGAGGCGGCCTTCGGCGTCTGTATTGTGAATCTCCACCGTCTTGCCGTTCCGGATGGTCATAACCTCCCCCATCTTCGAGCGCGCTGCCCGACGGCATGTTGTCGGTGCACATGAGATAGGCGATGACCGCCACGCGCGGCTTGGTGATGTGCAGCACGCTCATGGCCGCAAGCACCGCAGCAGCACCACTCATGTCCATCTTCATGGAGGCGTGGCTGGGGTCAGACGGCTTGAGCGAAATTCCGCCAGAGTCATACATGACACCCTTGCCCACGAGCGCCACCGTGCCCTGCGCCTGACGGGGCTGGTAGGTGAGCTTGATCATGCGGGCCGGTTCGACCGAGCCCTTGTTGACACCGATCATGCCGCCCATGCCCATCTCGCGCATGGTGTCGTTGTCGAAGATCTCGACACCGAGCTTGCCCTTGGTAGCGACCTGGAGGGCGACGTCGGCCATGTCGGTTGCGTTCAGGTGGCCCGGTGAGGTGTTGGCGAGGTCACGGGCGAAACACACCGCGTCGCCAATGATCGCGCCACGTTGCGCACCCTTGTCGACCGACGCGGCCCGCTCGGCTGAACACACCAGAGCAACCTTGGCGAGCTTCGGGGCGTTCTTGGCGTCGGGCTTGTTACTTGCTTCCGATCGGTGCTTGGTAAAGCGGTAACTCGCCATAGTGAAGCCCTCGGCAATGGCCTGCCCAATGGAGCGACCTTCTCCGTCTTTTGGTTCGACGTCGGCCAGTGTCGTGGCCACCCACTCGTGCCGGGCGACGGCCCGGGACAGCGCGGCCGCTGCGGTGCGTATGCCGTGGATCGTGAGGTCGGCGCGCGCACCCATGCCAACCGCTACCACGACCGGTCCGGCAGCCGTTGGCACCTGGAAGATCTGGGCCGCCGAACCATCGAACCCGACGGCTGCGAGCGACGCCCGCGACAGGCCGAGCGACCGCGGGACGGGTCCGTCGGTGAACACCGGCACGGCGAGGGCAGTGACACCCTTGGGGGCGGTGCGGGTGACGTCGAACGCGAGGGTCATGAGGTTCCTTTGATTCCGGTACGGGCCGCGAGTGACGACCCTTCTTGCCAACGAGCGATGGTCCACAACAGATCAGACAGACGATTGAGATACGGCAACACGAACGACGGCGCCTCAGCGGCGTGCAAGGAATGACGCTCGGCGCGGCGCACGATGGTGCGGGCCAGATCGAGATAGGCCGCCGCCAGATCCTCCCCGGGAACCACGAACTGGGTAGGCGGCTCGAAGCGCTCGCTGTAGGAATCGATCAACTGCTCGAGGCGGTCGATCATCGACTGGTCGGTGGCTGACTTGCCGGCCTCGAGCTTGTGTCGATTCTCGGGAGCGGTGGCCAACTCGGCCATGAGCACGTACAGGTCTCGTTCGAGCCCGATCAACACCTCGTTCAACTCATGCGTGCGACCGAGATGGGCCCGGGCCACGCCCATGACCGCCTGGGCTTCATCCACCGTGCCGTAGGCGGTCGGCAGGAGCGAATCCTTCGGGACTCGACCGCCGTAGAAGAGCCCTGTCGTGCCGTCATCGCCGACCTTGGTGTAGATCTTCTCTCGCGCCATAAGGCTTTCACGCTACACAAAGCAACTGTGTAACACCGACGATGGGGGTTGACACCCCCGCCTGCGGGGATGAAGTTTGTGCGTGGGTTCGGTAGACGTCGATATGGGGATTGGTGCGGTTGTTTCTGCCCGCGTGACACCATGATGGCGGGGTCCTGCAGGTGCCTGCGATTGTGCTTCGAGCACGTGTAACACCTTCTTTGATTGCTGGCCCCGACCGAGCCTTTCCCAACGAGCGAGGAGGTAAGTGATGGAGGTTCTGGTGGATCGGGTCGCTGGGCTCGATGTGCATCAAAAGACGGTGGTGGCGTGTGTGCGGACGCCTGGGGAGGGTCGAACGAAACGTCGTAGCGAGGTCAAGACGTTCGCCACGTTCGAGGGGCAACTCCGGGCGTTACGCGACTGGCTCATCGAGCACGGCGTTACGCATGTGGCGATGGAAGCGACTGGTGTGTATTGGAAACCGGTGTGGCATGTGTTGGACGGCAGTTTCGAGGAACTGTTGTTGGTGAACCCGGCGCATATCAAGAACGTCCCGGGCCGTAAAACCGATGTGAACGACGCAACCTGGATCGGGCAGCTTCTTGAGTGCGGTTTGCTGCGTGGGAGTTTCGTGCCACCGGTCGAGGTCCGTGAACTGCGTGACGTCACGCGTTATCGGCGTCAGGTGATCGAGGAACGCTCGCGTGAGGTGCAGCGGTTGCAGAAGATATTGGAAGACGCGAACGTGAAACTGTCCTCGGTCGTGTCCGACGTGCTCGGGGTGACCGGTCGGTTGATCATCGATGCGTTATGTGCCGGTGAGCGTGATCCTGAACGTCTCGCCGAGATGGCGCAGCGACGGTTACGAGCAAAGATCGGTGATCTTCGCCAAGCGGTCCCGGGCCGGTTCAACGCGCATCACGCTCTGATGGTGAAAGAACTGTTGGCCCATATCGATTACCTGCAGGCCTCGGTCGACAGGTTGGATGAGCAGATCGATGTGATGATGATCCCTTTCGTGGCTGCCCGTGATCGGCTCGACACGATCCCGGGCATCGCGAAACGCACCGCCGAAATCATCATCGCGGAAATCGGTATCGACATGTCCCGGTTCGCGACCCCAGGCCATTTGGCGTCGTGGGCCGGGCTCTGTCCGGGGAACAACGAGTCCGCCGGGAAACACCGTGCCACGACAACCAGGTCAGGAAACCCGTGGCTGACGTCCGCGTTGGTTGAGGCCGCATGGTCGGCATCAAGAACGAAGGGCTGTTACCTCGGTGTCCGTTTCTGGCGGATAGCGAAACGACGCGGCCAGCAACGCGCGTTGATCGCGATCGCGCACACGATCCTTGTGATCTGTTGGCACCTGATAAACGACGAAACAACATTCGACGAACTCGGCACCGATTACCTCGCAGGCCACGATCAGCCAGAACGACGACGCCGGCTCCTCGTCAACCAACTCGAACAGCTCGGCTACACCGTCACCCTCGCCACCGCCGCCTGACCCCCCGACACAAGCGAAACCAGCAGAAACAAACCGTCGCGCCCCAGCACAACACGGGTCCAAGGAACTTCGTAACACCCCCCTGTCAGAGTGACGGTATGACAACGACACCGGCAAACCAGCGGGGTGAGCAGCTCACCTTTAACCTTGTAGACCATCTGCCTCCGCGGTTGCGGGTCAGTGCGCAGACTCGAAAGGTCGGCCAGCGCGGTATCGCCGCCGTGCGTGCCGTGCTTGCCGAGCAGGCCGCTCGCCGCGACCAGGCAGTAACCCAATCCGCGCCCCGTCCACACCGGCGGGCGGCATAGCGCTATGCCAGCTGCAAGAGGGGGTCTTGGCGGCGACCGCGTCGCACCCAACCCACCAGCCCAAGGCCGAACAGCACACTGAGCCCCAACCCCGAGAACAGCGGCGCGTTCGCGGTGGTGAGCGGTCGTACCGACTGCGGGCTGGTGCTCCTCACCTCGAGTCCTTCCGTCGGGTTCACCTTGGGCCGCACGAACGAGTCATCCGTCTTGACGAACGTCGTCGGATCCGCGTCGGACGAGTAGGCGGCCATCGTCATCACCGGCACATCGTCGGACACCGCATTCACCACGGTTGTGACTTCGACGCCGACCGACTTGTGGCCCTGAATATCGTCCAGGTAGCACAACACCATGCGTAGCGAAATGCCGCAACGTCCCTGGGTGGACTCCGCCGCAACCAGGCGCTGCCCAACCGGAATGTCCTGCACGAAGAAGATATGGCGGGCGGTATCGTCGGCCACGTTCTTGACCTCGACGTTGAGTACAACGGTGTTGCCGAGCTTCTTCAGCGCCCCAAGGTCGCCGACGTCGCGGCGGCTCGTCGCTCGGCCCACGAGCTTGCTCACCGCCAAGGTCTGGTTGTTGGCCAAAGTCGGGTCATAGGTGCTTGAGGATGCAGTGGCCTGAAACGGCTCATCTATACCGGTTACCGCGTTGACATCGATGACCGCTTGCAAACTCAGCGACACCTCGCCGCCGTTCTTGAGTGTGCCGACGTTGCACCGCAACAGTTCACTCGCCCCTTCACGCTGGCAGTCGAGCCCCACCCCGGCCACGAACAGGCTGGCGAGCTTCGGCGGCACCAGCACCTCGACTTTGGCGTTGCGGGCGAAGGAGGGGCCGAAATTCTTCACCGAAATATTCACCTGCGTGACCGTGGCCGACCGCACCTCGGCCGGGGCAATGATCGAGGCGACCACGTTGGCTTCGGCCGATACCGGAACCGACAATGCGGCGCGGTTGTTCGGTTCCTGGAGATCTTTGGTGGCTGACGCCAACACCAACGAGCCTTCAAGCAGGCTCGGGTCGGGCGCGTCGCTGGCCACCGGCAGGTCAACCCCGATGGTGATGGTGCTACCTGGCGCCAGGCGGGCCAAGCGACAGGTGACCGTCCGGTCAACGATGTCACCGCACACCACATCAGCCGTTGACGGATTGGTTCGCATCGCACCTACGACATCAGTGACGGCGAGGGTGACCTGCACGTTCTTCGAAATGGAAGGACCGAGGTTGGTGAGCTCCACGCTGGTCGCGGTGACTCTGCCGGCCACCGCAGCCTGGGGTGCACTCCAGCGGATCTTGAGGTCGGCCCGGGACAGCACCGTGATGGTGCGCCGGTCCACGACGGGCGGCCGATCGTTCCAGGTAAGCGTGCTGCGGTAGGTCAGCTTTGCGTTGTCTTCAAGGTCGGCATCGCTGGTAAACCGAAGATCGATCGTGGCCGACCCGGCTGGGTTCATCGGGCCGATCACGCAGCGCAATAGTCCTGCAGTGTCAAGCGCACAACGATCCGGCGTTTCCAGTCGAGCGCCGACGGGCAGGTCAACCACCACGGTCACGTTGACGGCGTTCGACGGCCCGGCATTGGTGACGGTATAGCGAAGCCCGAAGGAGTTCCCGGCTACGACCGATTCATCCAACACGGTATCGGCGGTCACATTGGCCACGACTTGGATGCGGGCCGAGATTTCGGCTGCATGTTCGGACTTGTCGGTGGAATCGATGGCGACGACTCGAAGGGAGAACAATACGCCCTCGGCCAACGCGGCCGACGCCGTGCCAAACACAGATATACGGGCACTGCCGTTGGCAGCAATGGGACCCGTTGAGCACACCCAGGTCCGGCCGCCATCATCGGCACATCCGCCCGGTGCGCCGCCAGCGAAGCCGTCGGGCGGTCGGATCTGCACGGTCGCTCCGTCGGTTCTGGTCTTGCCCGAGTTCGTGATGATGATCTCGTACGAGACCGGCCCGCCCGCAGTGATGATGTCACTTGGACTTGAGGAGACGCTTACGGCGAGCAACGACGAGAGCGAAACGCCGCCAGCAACGGAGTCGAACCCGACGTTATTGGTGAGATCCGTATCGAGGGTACTGGCGGTGACCGACGCCTTCACTGAAACACTGGCTCCCAACGAAGCATCAGGCGATGTCTCTCCGGTCACGGTGAACGTGCGGGTGGTGCCTGCTCGTACGGTGAACGGTCCGCACGTCGGCGACTCGCCAGTGGTGGTGCAAAGCGCTGAGGGCGAGCCGTCTTCGCCGAGCACGGCCAATCGCTGCAGCGCGTCCGAAGCGGCGAGCATGAGCGTGGTGCCCAACGCGTCCGATGGTCCGTCGTTGGTCACTTCGACCGAGAAGCTCACCTGCTGTCCCGCCAGGGCGGTCTTGGGAGCGGTCACCGCTGCCCGAACATCGGCAAAGCCCCGAACGGCCACCACGACGGCCGCGGTGTTGTCATCGAACGGAGCCACATCGATGATGGGTGTCGTGGTAACGGGGAAAATCCTGGCGTTCGCGGTGAAGCCGCTGTAATTGGCACCCGACGGAATCGACCCGCTGATGCTGATGGCGGTCGGATCCGCGCCGACATCCAAGCCGGTGGTGGAGCAGAGCACCGTCGTTGGACTCGTGACCGAACAGGGCTGACCACCGATGGATCCGGCGAGACCGACGAGGGCCTGATCGAGCGAGACCTCGACCTCGACCGCACCCGACGGTGACGGGCCGGCGTTCCCGGTGGCCAGAGCAAACGTGACGTTCTGACCGGCGGTCACGCGCTCGGGGGTGTTGACGAACACGATCGACAAATTGGTGTGGCCGACGACCGAGACGGACTTGGCGACCGCATTGTCCGCCTTGTTCGGATCACTCGCCGGATCGGCCAGCGTGAGCCTGGCCGAGAAATCAAGCGCTTTGGTGAGGTCTGCCTTGTAGGCGACGACGCCCTTGGCGAAGTCGATCTGGCGCGTCTGACCCACCGGAATACTGAGGTTCGGGCACTGCAATGCACCGGTCGGTGAGTTGAACGTGCAGGTGGAGCTGAAAGGACCGCTGGGAGTGATAGGCCGCGGGGTGAGCGGCAGCACCGCATCGAGTAGCACGCCGCTGGCATCGGTGGGGCCGGCGTTACTGATGAGGATCGAAAATGGCAGCACGTCACCGGCGACGGCCGGTCCGTCAAGTCCGGCGAAGCTCACCTTCAGGTCGGCCTTGTCGAGGGGAGCGCTGGCCGCGGCCCGGTTGTTGGTGGTGTTGCTGTCAAACGTCGTGTTGGTCACGGTGACGGAGACGTCGATCGAGCTGCCGCTGACCGCAGCGGGCAACAGCCGGAAGCTGACCACCGGTGAGGCCACAAACGTGACCGGGATATCGCCCAACGCACAGCTGACGACGACTCCCGTGAGGCGACACCCGGGGACGAGCACCACCGTGTTCAGGTCGGCTACCGCTGGAAGTTGAAATGCTGCCGACGCCGCGGTGGCGGTGTCAGGACCCTGGTTGGTGATGTCCGCCTGGAAGGCGACGGTACCCCCGATCGTGGGGCGAGCAGTAACCCTCAACGTGACGTTGAGGTCCGCGATCCGCTGAGCCACTTCAAGCGGATTGGAGACCAGACTGATGATGAGGGGCTGGGTGGCGTCAAGTGCAGTCAGTTGGCTGGTGAGGTTGATGGCTGCTCGGGGCAGGTCAGGTGGCACGTGGTCCCCGAGAACGATCCCGACCGTGATGGTACTGGTGCCACTGAGCGGACTTGGCAACGCAACCGTGGCAACGGACGCGCCGAGCGTGCCTGCCGTGATGCCGTTCACGGTCAGACTTTCGGCCACAAAGCGGTGGCCCGATCCGAGCGGGAGCGGGATGGACACCACCGGGCTGGTGACCCCGCCGCGAAGCGCCGTGACGGTGACCGTTACGTTGATGATGTCGAACTGATCGAGCACGTTGTCGCCATTCACGTCGGTGTAGCCGACGTTCATCGCCGACTGGATGCAGTCGGACCCGTCCGGGCGACACTGCGGCACGGCAGCGACCGTGGTCGTGGTGGCGCCGGTTGTCGTCGTTGCCCCCACGGTTGTGGTGGCCCCTGCGACCGTCGTCGTGGTCGGCGCGTTCGGATCGAGGGTTGTAGTGGGCGCGTTCGGGTCGACGGTGGTGGTCGGCGCGTTCGGGTCGACGGTGGTAGTCGGCGCGTTCGGGTCGATAGTCGTAGTCGGCGCGTTCGGATCGATGGTGGTGGTATCACCAACCGCGGCTTGGCTTTGGCCGGGAGACGAGATCATCATGCCGACCAGCAACACCGAGACGGCGAGAGAGCCGATGAGGCGCGGCGCAGACTTCGCGCTACCCCACCCTCGTTTCAGCCGTTCCGGTACCCACGTTGCCTGCACTACTTGCCACGCCTATCCGCGACCGATGTCGCGTCGTCGTCTTCCCCCTATTCTCGCATTGCCAGCCGTCGTACCGACACCGCCGAGGAATCTCGGGCAAAGTGTAGGCAGGAAATAGTCCGAACGGGCTACCTGCTAGTGCGGTCGCAGCGCCTTGACCGCCTCAAAATAGTCAAACGGGGCGAGCGGTAGCAGTGCCAATGCGGTGGTGGTGACCCCGTGATCGACGTAGGACTGGATCTGGGTGCGGCACGACTCGGGCGAACCATGCACCACGAGCGCGTCGACAACGGCGTCCGGAATCGCGGCCAGCGCCGCCTTGCGATCGCCGGCAGCCCACGCGTCCCACATGCCCCCCAGCTCGTTTTCTCGACCAAGCCACCGGTGGAAGGCGGCGTAGACCGGCACGTTGAGGTAGGCGGCGATCGCAAAGCGGGCGGCCTGCCGGACGGCGTCGGTGTCCTCGCTCGGACAACAGAAGATGCGACACACCACCTCGCGCTCGGCACCCTTCGCGGCCCCGTTGACCACGCCGACCACCTTGGTGACATCCTCGGCCGACAGCCAGTTGATGATGACACCGTCTGCTTCCCGACCGGCGAGGCGCAGCATTCCCTCCCGTAGACCGGCGATCAGCAGAGCTGGCGGCACCTCGGGGCGGATACCGAGGCGGAAGCCGTTGACCGCGAAGGTGTCATAGGTCTCGGTGACCTTCTCCCCCGTCAGGGCGGCTCGCAGGAAACGCAACGTGTCCCGGACCCGCTTGTACGGTTCGACAAACGGCACGCCGTTCCAGCGCTCGACGATGACGTTTGACGACGATCCGATGCCGAACGCCACGCGGCCGGGCGCCGCATCGGCCAGGGTGGCGGCGCTTTGTGCCATGAGGGCCGGAGCCCGGGTGAAGGCCGGGAGAATGGCCGTCCCCAATCGCAGCCGGGGCTCCCATGCCGCGGCGAGGGCCAGGGGCGTGAGTCCGTCGGCGCCATCGGCTTCGGCCGACCAGATGTCGGTGTAACCAAGGTCGGCGAGTTCCCGTAGCCGGTCCCGGTGGGAATGTAGCGGTCCGGGAAGCGGAACGGTGAGGCCGTGACGGCGAGGAACGGTCATTCCTCAACCTCCTGTTGAGAGTGAGACCAGTGGCGAGCGATCACGCTCTGACTGGCCACGGCGAGCAATTGGCCGGACTCGGCGAACATCTTCACGGTTCCGTGACCGAAGCCGTTTTCGACCGCGTGGATGTGGATATCCACAAACACCCACTCGGTTGGAACCAGCCGTGCGATCCGGATGGTGTTGTCCAGGCTGTTGCCTCCCCCGACGATGCCGAGCGCCTGGCCGATACCACTCGGCACGAAGTCGCCCAACACCGCAAGACTGCTGGCGTCGAGACCATCGGTGATCTCCGGAATGCGAGCCCACATCTGGTACGTGCCGTTGCTGGGCGTGCCGTCCAGCTCGGCCAGGCTTCTGCCCCTCGCCATCCGCATGTCGAGGCGGTCGTTGATACTGCCGTCGGCCGCCATGCGGAGTTCCCGTGGGGGGCAGGCATCGGGTGCCGGCACGTCGCTCGGCAACTGTTCCCAGCTGCCCGACTCGTCAAAGGGCCGACGACCGAGGGCGGCGTTCACGGTCAGGATCTCCCGGTTCCCCACATGGCCGGTGGCCCGGGCCTGGGTGATCTGATGGCCGTGTACGGCGATAGTGACATCGATGTCGAGCACCTCACCGGGCTTGGCATACGAGAGGTACTGCGCGGTTGCCCACACGCACGTTCGACCGGTGGTGATCTCCATCGCCGAGATCGCCGCGCCGAGCGCACTGCCTCCAAACAAGAAGCCCTGGCCGGTACACAGGCCCGGCGTGACGTCCATCGTCCAGCGAAAGGGATTGTGGCTCGGCGTCAGACCAAGAAAAGTTCGGGCATCCATATTGGAACGGCACTCTAACGATTCATCGAACCGAGCTACGCAAGCGTGAGGGCCAGGACCTCGGCAGCCGCGGGATTGACGAGCGCAGCGCCTCGCACGGTGATGGTTGGTACGACCTCATTTCCGTTGGCCACCGACCGCACGAACGCCGCCGCATCAGGCTCATCCCAGATGTTGATCTCGGTGAATGCCACGCCCAACGTGGTGAGGTCGCGCCGGAGCATTGAGCAGAAACCGCAGCCTGGTCGCCAGTACATCGTGACATCGGTGGGAATGGCTTGGTCAGGCGTGGTGGTCATAGTCGCTCAACCGTATAACACCCTTCACTGCCTCACTCGGCCGCTACCTGATTGGCTTCGCTTGGTCGCTACCGCTCCTTCTCGCTCAGCGTCGCTTTGCCTCGTTCGGACTCGCTTCGCTCAAACAATCCATGGACCACCGATCAACCTCGTTACACCCCTGTCGTAGTGTGATTGGTGTGAGCACAGCATCGGCGGGCACCACTCCCTGGCAGGGCGACGCCTGCAGTCTTGTCGAGGCGTTTCGCGAGGGGTACTCCCCTGCCGCCGAGCTTGAGGCCACTCTTTCGGCTATCGACCGCTCGACGCTGAACGCGGTTTGCTTTCTTGATGCCGACGCGGCGCGCTTCGCGGCGGCGCACGCCGACGTGACGTTGCCGTTCGGTGGCGTGCCGATCGGGGTCAAAGAGCTTGAAAAGGTGCAGGGTTGGCCCGACACCGAGGCGTCAGTGCCCCTGGCCGACCGCATCGCGGGCCACACCTCAACCATGATGCAGCGCCTGCGCGATCGGGGCGGCGCGGTGTTGGTCGGTCAGACAACTTCAAGTGAATTCGGCGGCGTCAACCTCACGCGCACCGTGTTGCACGGCACCACCCATAACCCCTGGAACCCTGCGCACACACCTGGCGGTTCATCGGGTGGTTCCGCTGCGGCAGTGGCCGGCGGCATTGTCACTTTGGCCACGGCCGGTGATGGCGGTGGGTCGATTCGCATTCCCGCCGGCTTCACCGGCCTGGTCGGGCTCAAGTCCACCTTCGGCCGTATTCCACGCGGCCCGCATCTTGAGTACGGCAATCTCACCGTCACCACTGGCTGCGTGGCCCGCTCGGTACGCGATGTCGCCCGGTGGTTCGATGTCACCAACGGTCATCACGCGTCCGATCCGTTAAGCCTGCCTGCGGTGACCGGGTGGGAGGCCGGCCTTGGCTCCCACAATGGCGAACTGCGCGGGCTGCGGGTGGCGGTCGTGGCCGATTGGGGCGGCGCAGTGGCGTCACCTGCGATGTGGGACGTGCTTGAGGTCGCGGCCGAACAGCTCATCACCGACGCCGCAATGGTGCGTCTGCACGGCATCGACACCTCGCTGCCGCGCATGGGCGCAGCGTGGTCGATCTCAGGCATGGTCTCTATTCATGCGGCGTTGGCCGATCACTGGCCAGCGTGCCAGGACGTGCTCACGCCCGAGATTGCGTTCGGCCTGTCCACAACGGCAAATCGCTACACGATGCAAGCGCGCATCAAGATGGAGCGACGACGTCAAGAACTGAACGACAAGATGGCGGCCCTGTTCGATGAGATCGATATCGTCATCACGGCCAGCAACCCCGACGTTGCCTTTGCGGCCGATGGACCATTGCCCGACACCTTCGGTGGCATCGTGGCCGGTATGGGAAACAACGGCCTACTCACCTTCCCCGCCAACCTGCACGGGAACCCGGCCATCAGCATCCCCGCCGGAACCTTAGGTGGTTTGCCGATCGGCCTGCAGGTCGTCGGCCGCCACTTCTCCGAACCCCTTCTTCTCGACGCGGCCTGGCTGGTTGAACGCAACCGACCGTGGCCACTTACTGCACCAGGAGCACCTCTCTGATGGCCTTCGGTCAACAATCCGGCCCGCCCGCATCCCAGAAACAGATCCAGCTCCTGCTCAGCCTCGTGCACCAGGCCGGGCACCTCGACTTCCGTGACGCCCGCGGCCCGCTCGGCCTCACCCAACGGCAGGCGGGCGGCAAGTTCAGCGTCGGCGAAGCGGCCGAACTGATCGATCGTCTGCAGTCGGGCGACACCGACCCCGGCGATGCCCCGGCGCTGAGTCCAGCCGCGGAAGTCCGCGCCGCCAAGGCCGAGGCCAAACTCGAAACCGAACGCACCATGTTGCTGCGCGGGATGCCCGCCAACCTCCTCGCCGCCGAACTCGAGCGCCGAGATTGGGTCGTCATCCCGCCGGTTTAGCCCGGCAGCGTCTGCTTCACGGAGAGCACCGGGGCGAACAAGTCGCCCAGCTCAAGAACGCGAGCCATCACGTCGTCGGCATCGAACACCAAGGGGTTGGACCCGCGTGCCGCTTGCTCTATCTCGTCCCAGCTCACCGGGGTGGACACGGTGGGCCGCTCGCGGGCACGCAGCGAGTACGGCGCAATGGTCGTCTTGTGGCGGGAGTTCTGGCTCCAGTCGACAAAGATCTTGCCGGGCCGCACCGCCTTGGTCATCACAGTCAGGTACCGCTCCGGAGCGCGCCGTTCCAGCACCTGGCCGATGGCCAACGCAACGTTGCCAGCCTGTTCGTGCGTGCACTTTCCGTTTACCGGCACGTACAGCTGGATGCCTTTAGAGCCCGACGTTTTACACCAGCCCTTCAGCCCCGCCGCGTCCAGCACCTCGGCCACATCGAGCGCCGCCTGCGCACATTCGACCGTCGCCGCTGGCGCTCCGGGATCAAAATCGAAGACCACGGTGCGAGGCGTCTCCAAGTCAGCGGCCAAGGCCATCGGTGCGTGGAGTTCGAGCGCTGCCATGTTGGCGGACCACACCAGCGCGGCCGGTTCATCCAACACGCAATACTCGATTATGCCGCCGCGATCACCCGGGCCAGCGGCCACGGGAACCCACGGCGGACGATGACCAGGGCAGCGCTTCTCGAAGAAGCCCGGCTTGTCCACACCATCGGGAAACCGCTTGAACGTCAAGGCTCGCCCGGCCAGGTGCGGCAGCATGAAGGGCGCGACGGTCATGTAGTAAGTGATGATCTCGGCCTTGGTAAAGCCCGTGGCCGGGTACAGCACCTTGTCAGGATTGGAGATGGTGAGCGTGCGCTCCCCCACCCGCACGACCGGCAACGTTACGCAGACTTCTTCTTACGCGCCGTCGCCAACTTCGTGGGCGGCGCCACCGCGTCTTCCTCGGCCTCATGCGTGCTCGGATGACGCCCACGCGCCGCCTTCGCTGCTTTCACGCTCGCTTCGAGCGCGGCCATGAGATCAATCACCGCGGGCGACGATGACGGTCGTTCGGGCATGGTCAGTTCCTCACCCGCCGCCTTCTTTTCGATGAGGTCCATCACTTGCAGGCGGTAGGAATCCTTGTAGTGGTCGTGGTCGAACGTGCCGGCCAACGACTCGACCAACTGCCCGGCCATCGCCAGTTCCTTGTCGCTCACCTCGACGCCTTCGAGGTCGGCCATTTCATCGATGGACGACGGATTGACGACCTCGTCCTCGTAGACCATCGTGGACATCACGAGGTGACCATCCACGGCGCGAATGGCGGCGATGTACTGCTTGTTGCGCATCACCAAACGCCCGACGCCAACCTTGCCGGCGGCCTCCATGGCCTTGGCCAAGAGCACGTAAGGCTTCGGAGCCTTGTCGGGCGCGAGGTAGTAGGGGCTGTCGAACAGGATCGGGTCGAGCTCGGCCAAGTCGACGAACTCATCCAGCTCAAGGGCGCGAGTGGCGGCCGGCATGAACTGTTCGAGCTCATCGGGGTCAACCACGATGTAGCGACCCTTGGCGACCTCGTAGCCCTTCACGATGTTCTCATCGGGCACCTCGTCACCATCGTCGGCCGAGACCTTCTTGTACTTGATGCGGGCCATGGAGCGGCTGTCGAGCTGATTGAACGACACCGACTTGCGGCTGACCGCGTTAAACATCTTGACGGGGATCGTGACCAGCCCGAAGCTGACCGTCCCACTCCACACTGGGCGAGGCATAGATACCAGTTTGCCCCTTTTCGCCGCTTTTGTGAACCGAACTACCCGGCGAGCACAGCGCGGGCTACCAGATCGGTGCCGAACGCCGTGAGAATCGCCAGGTACAGCAACCCCGTGGCAGCCATCACCGCCGAGTATTCCTTCTCCTTGAGGGCGGCCTTGGTAACGAAGCAAAGACCGATGGTGAGCACCGAACAGGCGATCCACATCCAGCCGAGCAGGCCGTGCCAGCCGTCGTTGACGGTGCCATTGAATACGCTGATCATTCCGGTGGGAATGAGAAACAGCCCGACCTCGATCGGCCAGACGCGTTCCAGCCATGTGACCAGTTCGCTGATGTGCTTGCGCGGCAGCCCGGGCTGCACCAGGTACCAGTGCCCGAGCAGCATGGCGTCGGATACGGCTCCGAGAAACGCCGCGCCGGCCAGGGTGCGTGCAATCGCGAGTACCGGATTTCCGCCGGATGAAGCACCGGCGAAGACAAGACCGATGGCCCCAACGAACGGAGCGACGAGATCGAGCCGAGGATCAAACTCCGACCGAAGGTGGGTGCTTGTTTCAGGGGTGATGCCCTCTCGGGTGATGCCGGTCATGGCGGCGACCTGGGCGGAGCGGCGGTCGTGTTCGGCGATCTGGCCCGATACGCCCGACTTGCGGCGCTGCACCGACACGACCAGGGCGCACAGCGCAGCGAGCACAACCCCGGCCAGCCCGAACTCGCGCCCAACCACCGTTCGCACTCGCAGACCGAGCACCAGCCCGACCGCTGCCAGCAGCAGGTAGGTGCCTCGTAAGCAGCCATCCGTACCCGATGCCGACGGTGCGGTGGCGGGTGGTGACCCAAAGAAAAGTGAGACCTCCGGTCGCCCATTGCAGGAGAACGGTGGCGGCATCGAGTCGAATCACGGCATCGTCAGGTTAGACACCAATGACCATGCCGGCGAAGCCACGGAGACCGCAACGACCACGGCCGCCATAGGCTTGCTGCGTGTCCCCCCGTCTCCCCCGTTCCCTCGGATCCGCCGCCCTGGCTCTGGTCGCCCTGACGACTATCTCCTCGGGTTGCGTGACCGGCAAGCGACCCGTGCTCGGAGCAAGCGCGGTCGACGCCGCCAAACCCCTTGATCGCCAAGCGCTCGGCATCGCCGCTGTCGACGCCGTCATCCTTCCGCTTGAGGCTAGCGAAAAGCTCACGTACACGGCCAAGTACGTGATCACCCCAACCAGCGGCAAGCAGGAGGTGGAGGCCATCGTCGTGCAGCAACCGGGCCAACGCTCGGTCACCATCGGCGAGGTGCGGTTCCTCCGCGGCACGACCGATGTGACCTGCAACCTCACGAAAAAGACTTGTGAGCCTGGGGTCCTCGAGCAGCGGGTCAGCAACATTCCCGGCGCCACCAGCACCTTCGATCGAGCGGCGCCGGCCACGCGCATCCGTCTCGCCGCCCCGGCCGCCAGGGCAACGCTGTATCCGTCGAGCGAAGCCTTCGAGCTGCTCAACACCACGTGCGTCAACTTCCCCAACGGGAAGGCCGCCGACACCTACTGCGTCGTACCCACGGGCCAACTCGCTCGCCTCGAACGCAATGACGCCACCATCACCCTGAAGTCCCTGTCCCCCGACATCGACCCCGCTGCCTTCTCCCGCCCCGACACTCCCTGACATGCCTCTCTCGGCCGCTACCGCTTTCCCTCACTCGGGCTCGCTTCGCTCAGACAATCCCGCAAGCTGCTCACTACCTTGCGCCGAGCATTCTCGCGAAACGACCTGTCCATTCGCGCACAACGCCACCTTGGGCGCGTCACGGCGCTAACAACAAGCCTTACGCGCGATTGGGAGAGTTCTATTGCGCGAACAGCGAGGGCATTCCACGGGCCGCGGCGGACTTGGCGTGGTAGCTGCTGCGGGTGAGGGGGCTGCTTTCGACGTGGCGGACTCCAAGGGCTTCGCCGATGCGCTTGTA
Organism: uncultured Acidimicrobiales bacterium; assembly: GCA_963791625.1. GTDB lineage: Bacteria > Actinomycetota > Acidimicrobiia > Acidimicrobiales > Ilumatobacteraceae > JANMCE01. The sequence goes on along the minus strand of CAWBTA010000006.1, from coordinate 318,310 downwards.
CTCGGCGAATACGTGGGGCTCGACCCATCGGGCCACGGGCAGGTGGTGGGTGGTCGGGCGCAAGTACTGGCCGATGGTGACGATGTCGCAGCCAACCGACGCGAGATCGGCGAGCGCCATCGCGATCTCCTCGTCGGATTCGCCCAGGCCGACCATAAGGCCGGACTTGGTTGTTGCATCTGCAAGTTTCGCGCGCGATAACAGGGCCAAGCTGCGCGCGTATCCAGCCGACGGACGCACGGCTCGCTGGAGGCGGGCCACGGTTTCGAGGTTGTGATTGACGATGTCGGGCCGGGCGGCCAACACGATGTCGAGCGATGTGCTCTCACCCTTGAGGTCGGAGATCAGCACCTCGATCGCGGTCTCGGGTGTGCGGTCTCGGATGGCTTGAATGGTCGCCGCGACAGCGGAGGCACCACCATCGGCCAGGTCGTCCCGGGCCACCATGGTGAGCACGGCGTGACCGAGGGTCATGCGGGCAACCGCCTCGGCAACGCGCGCCGGTTCCGTCTCGTCAGGCGCTATCGGCTTCGAGGTGTCGATGAGACAGAACCCGCACGCTCGGGTGCAGCGCTCGCCCAGAATCATGAACGTGGCCGTGCCTTCGCTCCAGCATTCGCTGAGGTTTGGGCAGCCAGCTTCTTCGCACACCGTCACGAGGCCGAGGTCGCGAGCGGTGTGCTTGAGCTGCATCACGTCGGGGCCGAGGTTGAGCGGCACCCGCATCCACTCGGGCTTGCGCGATTGGATCGACAAACCTTCGGACACCCCGGCACGTTCCAGCCGAGCGACGGCTCGCTCGCCCGGACCCATACCGCGGGAGAACAGTGACAGGTCCTCGGGCCGCTCCTTCCAGGCCACGTCGGCCCGTTCCGATCGTCCGCCTTCGCCCCACAAAATGGCCGCCCGGCGGGCGATGATATCGGCCACCTGCTGCATCGATGCGTTGATGCCTTCCTCGGCCAACGATGTGACGGGACGGTCAGCGATGCCGCACGGCACGATGTAGTCCCGCAGATAGCGCATGTCGGTGGTGATGTTGAGGGCGAATCCGTGCATGGTTCGGTTGCGACTCAGACGCACGCCGATGGCACAGATCTTGCGCGGATCGGCGCCGTCGGGGTCGACCCACACGCCGGGATACTCCCGAAGCCGACCGACGTTGGGCAAACCCAACTCGACGAGCGTATCGATGATCAGTTGCTCGACCGAGCACACGTACTTCACCGAGTCGGTGAGGCCACCGGACCGCCCGTTTTTCGGTGCCAGCGACAGGATCGGGTAGCCGACTAATTGGCCGGGCCCGTGATAAGTGACGTCTCCCCCGCGGTTGACCGCCACCAGTTCGGCGGAAACAGTTGCAGGTGCAACTAATACGTTGGTGGCCAGATCGGCTGATGGGCCGTGGGTGAACACATGCGGGTGTTCCAACAACAGCAGGTGATTCTGCGAGCCGTGGGTGAACAGCGCCTGTTGCAGATCGAGCGCTTCCCGATACGGCACGCGGCCGAGCCACCGCACGTGCAGTGGCCCGGCCGTGGTGCTCACAGCTCGGAACTCCAGTCCCGGTTCTCAAGGATGTCCTTGATCTTCACCAGGAAGCCGGCCGCGTAGGCGCCGTCGAAGGCCCGGTGATCCCAGCTCATAGCGATGTTACCGACGGAGTGAATGGCGATGGACTCGCCACCACCGGGAACGTCGACCACGACGGGGCGGCGCTTGATGGCGTCGGTGGAAATAATGGCCACCTGGGGCTGATTGATGATGGCGGAGGTGAGCACCGAACCGGCCGAGCCGTTGTTGGAGATGGTGAACGTGCCGCCGGAAATCTCATCGGGCGACAGCTTGCGGTTGCGGGCGCGGTTGGCCAGGTCATTGATCTCACGGGCCAGCGCACGCAGACGCTTGGAATCGGCGTCACGCACGACCGGAACGAGCAGGCCGGTGTAGTCGAGATCGACGGCAATACCGAGGTCGATGAACTTGTGCACGATGAGCTCGTCGGCGCCGACGCTGGCGTTCATGTGCGGAAACGCGGCGATGGCATCGACGATGGCCCGGCTGATGAACGGAAGGTAGGTGAGGCTGAAACCTTCGGCCTCTTTCCATGAGGCCTTGACCTTGCCGCGAGTGGCGTCGACGTTGGCGTAGTCGACTTCGACCACACTGAACGCGTGGGGCGCAACGGCCAGCGAGTTGACCATGTGGGCGCCGGTGAGGCGGCGGATCTTTGACAGCGCAACGGAGTTGTCCCGCTCTCCGGCGAAGATTGCCGGCGCTGCCGGTGTCGGGGCGGGCATCGACGCAACGGCGGCGACCGTTTGCACGGCGGGAAGCGATGCCGGGGGGGGAACGGGCGCCGGGGCCGCGACAGGCGCGGCCGCGGCCGGAGCCGATGATCCGTTGGAGTCGATGTGGTTGAGCACGTCTTCACGGGTGATGCGTCCACCCGCTCCGGTGCCGACGATGGACGCCGGATTCAGACCGTGCTCGTTGACCAGCTTGCGCACAACCGGAGACAGCAGCCGGTTGTCGGTCACCGCGTCAACGGCGACGGCAGCGGGCGCGACCGGAGCTGGTGCGACCGGGGCCGCCGGAGGCGCCACCGGGGCCGGAGCCGGGGGCGCTGGCGGTGGAGTGGGCGCTGCAACAGGAGCGACGACGGGCGCAGCAACCGGTGCCGGAGCCTCCACCACCGGGGCGGCAGCAGGCGCAGCCGGGGCCGCCGCGGGAGTAGCCCCTGCTTCACCGATGACGGCGATCACGCCGCCGACCTGCACGAGGTCACCTTCGGCGGCACGGATTTCAGTAAGCACCCCAGCGGTGGGCGCAGGGACTTCGGTATCGACTTTGTCGGTGGACACTTCGAACAAGGGCTCGTCGACTTTGACGGTATCGCCCACCTGCTTGAACCACTTGGTAATGGTCCCTTCGGTAACGGTTTCGCCCAACTGGGGCATAGTGACATCGGCCATGGAAAGACTCCTAAATCAGGCTCAGCCGTGGAGGCTGCGGCCGGTGAGGGACAGAACAGTTTCGCCGAACAACTCCGACAAAGACGGGTGCGGCATGAGGTACTCGGCGGTTTCGCGCACGGTGGCTTCCCAGTTGACGGCGAGGTAGCCCCCCGAAAGCTGCTCGGTGACCCACGGGCCGACCATGTGGACGCCGAGGATCTGGCCGCCGGTGCCATCGGGCAGCTTGCGGGCAATAATCTTCACGAGGCCGTCTGGCTCGTTGATGATGAGCGCCCGACTGTTGCCACGGAACTGGTGCTTGCTGACGACGACATCAATGCCGGCTTCTTTCGCCGAGGCTTCGCTGTGCCCGGCAAAGGCAACCTCTGGGTGGCAGTAGATGGCCCACGGCACCCGGTCATACGCAATCGGCATAGGGGTCTCGCCAAGGATGACTTTGACCACCATGATCGCCTCGGCGAATCCGACGTGAGCGAGCTGCGGCGTGTTGATGAGGTCACCAATGGCGTACACGCCTGGCTCGCCCGTGCGGCAGTACTCGTCGACATCGACGAAACCGCGATCGGTCACCTTGACCGCCGTACCGGTAAGGCCGAGCAGATCGGCGAAGGGACGACGACCGACCGACACCACCACGGCGTCGACTTCGAGGCCATCGGCGCCTTCGAGTTGCACGGTGGTGCCGCCCGACCCGTTGAGCGTGTGGCCGGTGACCTTCACGCTGGTGCGGATGTCGATGCCCTTCTTCTTGAAGACGCGCACCACCACATCGGCGCAATCGGTATCGCAGCCCGGCAGAATCTTGGGCAGGCCTTCGAGGATGGTGACCTTCGAGCCGAGATCGGCGAATGTCGAAGCGAACTCGCAACCGATCGCACCACCACCGATGACGGCCATGCGAGCAGGAATGTGGGCGAGGTCGAGCACTTCATCGGACGTCATGATCGGTCCACCCGGCTCGAAGCCCGGAATGGTACGAGGCAGCGAACCAGAGGCCAGGATGACGTGCTGACCGGTGATGACCGCCCGCTCGCCCGTTGCATCGTTGGTGATGGCCACGGTGCGGTCGGCGAAAAGCGAGCCGACTCCGTTGTAGACGGTGACCTTTCGACCCTTCAGCAGTCCGGACACGCCCTTCACCAGACCGGCCACGACTTTCTGCTTGCGCGCCTGGCTGACGCCGAAGTCGACCGTCGGCTCACTCGAGTTCACCCCGAACTCGGCGGCGTGCTTGACGTGACGGAACGTGGCCGCGGTCTCGAGGAACTCCTTGGCGGGAATGCACCCGCGTAACAGGCACGTGCCGCCCACGGTGTCCCGCTCGATGAGGGCTACGTTCAACCCAACGCCCGCGGCGTACAGCGCAGCGCCGTATCCGCCAGGACCTCCACCGATTACCACTACGTCAAACGCGGTCTGCGCCGTATCCGTCATGCATTCCTCCTAGGCCGGTGTGCAGGTTAGCAAGGTCGTCGGAAAACTCGTCAGGCCGCCAACAGCCACTGCGCCTGCTTACCTGCGAACGAAAAGGCCAGGTACGGCGTGCCCTTGGCATCGGGAAAGGCCAACACACACGTCGTCTGTTTTCCCTGGACCAGGTTGATGCCCCGGCAGGGCAACTCGTCCGGGATGAGACCGATCGGGGCGACGGGCATCGACTGGGTGCCGATGAGCATCGTCCATGGCGACTCGGCCGACGACGAGCGGGCGTCAACGTCGGTCACCTTCATGGAGACCGTCGCCAGAATCTGATCGCGGTCGCGACGCCAGGCTGTGACTCGCACCTCGGCGCCTCCGACGGTGCGACTCTCGCCGACGACGGCGTTCTTCACGGTGAGGGCTTCTTTGTTGCCCAGGGTTCGGAAGAGGAAGAATCCTCCTGCAATCAAGATGGCCAGGCCACAGGCGATCGCGGTCAAGATCAGCTTGCGGGTGCTCACGCCTGCATCGTACGGAGGACAGCGGCCGAATTCACATCTCGCTGTGTCGCCCGAACCGTCCGCGAAACAGTTGCGAAACTCCTTTCCGCCCTGCCCACATCAATTCCCGGCACCCCTCTACACTCACGGCCATGAATATCCGTGCCGTCTCCGCGCTAGGTTGCGGTCTCGTTCTGACCCTTGCCAGTTGCGGGTCCAGCAAAGCAGTGACCACCGCCGCGCCCGCGGCGGCACCGGCTGCCACCACCGCCCCGGCTGCCACCACTACGGCACCTGCCGCTGCTCCTGGCACCGCCACCACGCAACCCGCGGGTGCGCCCGCCGCACCGGCCGCTGCTGTTCCGCAGATCTACAACTTCACGACCAACAAGGTGGGCGGCGGCGCCGTCAATGGTGCCGAGTTCGCCGGAAAACCAACCGCCTTCTGGTTCTGGGCCCCCACTTGAAGCACATGCAATGCCGAAGCCCCCTCGGTCGAGGTGGTCGCAAAGAAGTTCGCCGGCAAAGTCACTGTCGTTGGTGTGGCGTGGCAGGGAGACGACAAGTCGTTCCAAGGCTTCGTCAGCAAGCACAAGCTCACCTTTCCCAACCTGGCCGATCTCGATGATTCCCTGTACGCCCACTTCGGCGTTCCGGGTCAGCCGGCGTGGGTGTTCGTCAACTCCAAGGGTGAAGTTAAACGCGTCGTTGGCGTTGTCCCCGAAGCAACCCTCGACAAGGTCCTGACCGAACTGGTGTAGAGGCGAACCCCCTCAATCTGACAACATCAGAGCTATGGGATTACGTGACGCGTTCAAACGGCTCGGCTCATCGGTGGAAGAGCTTGACGCCGAGCGGCTGCAGACGCGCTTTGAGGCCCTGCCGTGCGCTCAGATTGCCAACTGCCACTCCCGCGAACGCCTTCGGGTCGGCGGAGAAGTCAAGCGCATCCGCACCGTGCCGCGCTCGGGTGCGCCGTCGTTCGAAGTGGTCATCTCCGATGGCACCGCCGATCTCGTCGCCGTGTTCAGCGGCCGCCGCGAAATCCCCGGCATCACCCACGGCCGTCACGTCATGTTCGAAGGCGTCGCCCACGACGAGCGCGGCCGCCTCGTCATCCTCAACCCCGCCTACACCCTCCTCGCCTACTAGTCGCAGGGTTGCGGAAACCGATATCCGAAGCGTGCGCAAAACATCATCAAATGTCGCGTGAAACCGCTACTTCGAGATAGAATTCGTTATCGCTGCTTACCGAACGCGCCTTGTAGACGCCACGATCGCCGAACTCATGGCCGCTCTACCGGCGGTTATGCTCGTAGGCCCCCGGGCAACCGGGAAGACGACCTCGGCCAAGCGTCAAGCTCAAACCGTTGTACGGCTCGACCGCCCGGTAGAAGCGGCGCCGTTTCGCAACGATCCCGACACACTCTTGGCGTCGCTCGACCCACCGGTGCTCCTCGATGAATGGCAGCTGGTGCCCGAGGTGCTTCCCGCCGTCAAGCGAGCCGTCGATGACGAGTCCGGTGTTGGGCGGTTTCTCTTAACTGGCTCCGTACGTGCCGAACTTCTGCAGGCATCGTGGGCAGCGACGGGCCGAGTCGTGAGAGTGACCCAATGGGGGCTTTGCCAACGAGAATTGGTCGGCGACGTCTCGTTGCCGTCCTTCTTCGATCGTGTCTTCGAGGACGGCGTACGAACCTTCCGGCCCGCGCCCGGCGAGCACAACCTTCGGACCTATGTGGAACTCGCCCTCCGCGGCGGATTTCCTGAGCTTGCCTTGCAGGATTCCGCCACAGCGCGAGCGCGTTGGTTGGACGCCTATCTCGATCAGCTCCTTTTGCGCGATGCATCGCTTGCAGACGAGCGCCGCGACCCAGTGCTGCTTCGCCGGTATCTACAGGCCGTAGCGGCGAACTCTGCTGGCGTCGCCGAGCACAAGGTGATCTACGACGCTGCGGGTATCAGTCGGCTCAGCGGAGTCGCATACGACTCACTGCTCGAGCTTCAGTTCGTCACCGAACGCTTGCCAGCATGGCATTCAAACCGACTGAACCGACTGACTCGAAGCCCCAAGCGCTACATCATCGATCCTGCCCTGCTCGGCCCACTGCTGCGAGTCGACACACGAGCGATCATTCGCGATGGCGACCTACTTGGTCGAACGATCGACTCCTTCGTCCTAAGCCAACTCCGGCCTGAGGTTGAAGCCGCCCAACACCGGGTGCAGCTTTCTCACCTACGCCACGAGCGCGGTACGCGAGAAATCGATCTTGTTGTCGAGGGCCAGGGTGGCATGATCATCGCCATCGAAATCAAGTCGAACGCGTCACCCGACGCCGACGACGCCAAGCATCTGGCATGGTTCCGCGATCAGATCGGTGATCGCTTCGCGGCAGGCATCGTGTTCCATACCGGTCCGTACAAGTTCAATCTCAGTGATCGAATTGACGCTCTTCCGATCTCGTGCCTCTGGGGGATGTGACGATGCTGGGATTTTCGGCTGTATGAGCATCTACGAAGAGAAGAGGCGTTCGGAACTTGAACAGGCCTTGCACCGTGCGGAGGCGAGGAAGTTTGAACCGAGGAGCAACCCAGCGTTTCACCATTTCCGGCCGCCTCGTTTCATGCGATCCGATCTTCGTGCGTAGTCCGCAAGGTGTGGTGGTCGAAGGCGTCTTCAAGAATGTGCCATTCGCACAGCGGCGACGGCCCTTTCGCGGGGTCGCTCATGCAATCAGCTTGGGGAAGATGTCAACCATTGTCAACCACGGTCCCCTGCAGAAGGGCTCGCAGCGGAGGTCTGGGCGGCGGTGGAGCGCTGGAGCGTGCGAGGGCCGATCAGTTTGTTCATGAGGTGCTCGCCTGCGATTACGGGCGTGTAGCGAGCGGGGTTGTCGGCACTGACACAGGTGGGCATGACCTCGACGAGGGCGTCGTAGTTGGCTTCCTGGAAGAAGGCTACGGATCGTCGACGGGCGGGGCCTGCCATGGTCGGTGGGACAACACGGTGCAGCGTTGAGCGCCAGCGGTCGTTGGTCCACTCGGCCAGAAGGTCTCCGAGGTTCACCAGCAGCGTGCCTGGCTCGGGCAGCACATCGCACCAGGCTCCGTCGGGGCCGACGATCTGCAGGCCCGGCACCGGGTCGGCCAGCAGGATGGTGCAGACGCCGTAGTCGGTGTGGGCACCCATGCGCACCTGGCCCGGCTCGGGCTCCGCGTGGTGTGAACGGCGCTCGTAATTGTTGGCCCGCATCACGCACGCGGCACGATCGATCCTGTTGAAAATGAAGTCCTCCGGCATGCCGAGCGCAACTGCGAACATTCGGCTCAGTTCGCGGGCCAGGGCTTGACACTCGGCGAAGTACGCCACCCAAACGGCGCGCATGTCGGCTGGTTGGTCGGGCCACATGTTCGGCGCGAAGAACCGATGTCGCTCGGCAGCCACGTACGGATCGCTTTCGTCGACCGCATCGACGCCACAGTTAAACGCCTCGAACATGTCGGGCTTGCTGTCAACGCCAAGGGAGTAGGCCAGCGCTTCTGTTCCATACGCCGCGTACCCGCGGTTCACGGCCTTGTCCGCTGGAACGTAGCGCAGCTTGTCATCCTCGGGCCGATCGAAGAACGCCGTCGTGACTTCGAGCATCTGCTCGATCAGTTCAGACGCAACGCCGTGGCCACTGACGCGGAGGAACCCGACGCGGCGACACTCGCGGTCGATCGCCTCGACGACCGATCGACAGGCAACGGCCTGACCGGTGAACCATCCCGACAGATCGATCGTCTGCACGAGACCGTCCACCGGAACGAGGCTTACTTGCCGGTGAGGATAAGGCGAACTGCGTCTTCGCTATCGGTGGTGACCAACACGATGACTTCATCGCCGGCCCGCACCGCTGTGTCACCGCGGGGTACGACGACGTGGTCATTGCGCAGCACCGCGACAACCGTTGAGTCACGAGGAAGACCGAGTTCGGAGATCTCCTTGTCCACCGCCGGGGATCCGACAGCAAGGGTGACTTCGGCCAGCTTGGCCTTGCCCCCTTCGAACGAGAGGAGGCGCACGAATGACCCAACCGACACCGCTTCTTCCACCAAGGCCGTCAGGAGATGTGGCGTGGAGACAGCGACATCGACGCCCCACATTTCGTTGAACATCCATTCGTTCTTCGGATTGTTCACGCGGGCGACCACACGAGGTACGCCGAACTCTTGCTTGGCGAGTAACGAGATAACGAGGTTGTCTTCGTCGTCACCCGTTACCGCCGCGATCACATCGGCGTGCTGAGCGCCCGCATCGGCGAGGGCGCTCACTTCGCAGCCGTCCGCCTCACGCCACGTGACGCCAGCCGGGTCGCCCGACGACAGCCCGCGCTTCACGACCCGTTGGTCCTGATCGAGCAGCGTGACCTCATGGCCCGCCGACTGCAACTGGCCGGCCATGTAGCGACCGACACTTCCGGCTCCGGCGATGATGACCCGCATCAGTGTGATCCTCCTGCGTGAGGCCCAACCAGATGGGCATCGAGTGCATTCACGGCATCGCCGAGAACGGATAGATAGAGCAGATCGCCCTGTTGCAGAACAAGATCGGCCGATGGGAGCGACGACACACCGAGGCGAGACACGGCCGCAGCCCGACAGATCCCGGACGCTTCGAGTTCTGAGAGCTTGCTGCCCGCCCACGCCGCGCTCACCGCTCGCTCGACCAGCATCAGCTTGGCGCTGGGGTCAACCCACTCAACGGCGGGTTCATCGGGAAGGAGACGACGCAGCACCCGCTCGCTCGTCCATGAAACCGACGCAACCGTCGAGATGCCGAGCCGCTGGTAAATCGTGGCCCGCTTGGGATCATAGATCCGGGCGACGACGCGCTCGATACCGAAGGTCTCTCGCGCCACGCGGGCAATGAGGATGTTCGAGTTGTCACCGCTGGTGACGGCGGCCACCGCGTCGGCCCGCTCGATGCCGGCCAGCTTGAGCTGATCACGGTCGAACCCGATGCCGTTGACGGTCTGACCGGCAAAATTTTCCCCCAACCGTCTGAAGGCCTCAGCGTTGCGGTCGATCACGGCGACGGTGTGACCCGCACCCATCAAGCTGTGGGCAAGAGACGAGCCGACCCGTCCGCACCCCACGATCACAACATGCACGATGCGCTACCTCCTGGACGGCCCATGTAGACCGCTGAAGAGCATATCCACACCTCCGTTCCCAAAGGCCAGCCCTCATTCGACGTGACGCCTGACTCGTCACCTAGGGACAACGGGGCGACTTCGGGAAGTGGCTATGGTTTCGGCCGTGCCCAAGTTGAAACGTGTACTCATTGGCAAGCCGATCTCATCCGCCGATGAGGGCCACAACCGCCTCCGCAAGATCATCGCCCTTCCCGTCTTCGCCTCCGACGCCATCTCGTCCACGGCCTACGCCACCGACGAAATCATGGTCGTGCTGTTCGCGATTGGTGTCGGTGGTGCCGCAGCATGGAACCCCACCGTTCCCATCGCCATCATCGTCTGCGTACTGATGGCCATCGTGGTGGCGTCGTACCGCCAGACCATTCATGCCTATCCGTCCGGCGGCGGCAGCTACATCGTGTCGAAAGAGAACCTCGGCACTATTCCTTCGCTCATCGCCGGGTCCTCGTTGCTCGTTGACTACATCCTGACCGTGTCCGTTTCTGTTGCCGGTGGCGTGCTCGCCATTCGCGGTGTCGTACCGAGCCTGGGGAAGGCATGGGTCGTGCCCGTCTGTTTGCTCTGCATCTTCTTCATGACCGTCATGAACCTTCGGGGGGTGAAGGAGTCCGGCACGGCGTTCGCGGGGCCGACGTACTTCTACGTAGTGATGTTGCTCATTCTGATCGGCAGCGGGTTCTACCGCATCTACGTCCAGCACCTCGGTCCCGTGCCAGAGTCGTTGCTCTCGGAGGAAGCGCTCAAGGAGCTGGCGAGGCCAGCAAAGGCCCTCGGCTTGCTGATTTTGCTACGAGCGTTTGCATCGGGTGCCGTCGCGCTCTCTGGGGTGGAAGCAATCTCAAACGGCGTGCCCGCGTTCGAAAAGCCGGAGTCGAAGAACGCGGCGACCACGCTCTTGTGGATGGGAGGCATTCTCGGTTCGTGCTTCCTGATGATCAGCATCCTCATGTCGAAGCTGAAGCCTTATCGCAGCTGAAGGCGACAGCATCAACGGCATCGGCATCATCGCCCAGCACATTTACGGCGGGAAGGGCCTCATGTTTTGGCTCACCGAGATTGCCACGTTCTTCATCTTGATCCTCGCCGCCAATACCGCCTACGCCGACTTCCCTCGGCTGTCGTCCATCATCGCCAGGGACGGCTTTCTGCCCCGACAGTTCGCCAACCGCGGAGATCGGCTCGTGTACTCCAACGGCGTGATCTTTCTGGCGGTTGTCGCCTCGATTCTGATCGTGGTATTCGACGGTGACATCTCGAAGCTGATCCCGTTGTACGCGTTCGGGGTGTTCACCGGGTTCACGTTCAGCCAGTTCGGCATGGTGAAACACCACCTTCACCTCAAAGAACCGAACTGGAAGGTCGGCATGGCCATCAACGCGACCGGCGCGCTTGCCACGGGCATCATTGCCCTGATCGTCGTCTACATCGAAGTTCTGGCAGGGAGCGTGGATTCCGGCGGCGCTCATCCCACTGATGGTGCTGATGTTCAAGTCGATTGGCAACCACTACAAGCGCACGCGCAGCGCCGTGCTCACCACGCCCGACTACCGGGCGCCGCGTGAGACGCACACCGTGGTGGTGCTGGTCGGGTCGATCAACAAGGGTGTGCTCAACGGTCTTTCGTATGCCCGGTCACTCAACCCTGATCGCATTATGGCGGTCACGGTGGTGAGCGACGAGCACGAGCGAAAGCACATCGAGGATCAGTGGAATGAGTTCAATGTGCCGGTCGAACTGGTGACGCTGTACTCACCCTACCGAGCGCTTACCAAGCCGGTGATGGACTTCATCAATGAGCTCGACGACCAGTACAGCAACGACATCATCACGGTCGTCATCCCCGAATTCGTTACCCGGAAGCGCACGCAGTTCCTGCACAACGGCTCAGCGCTCAAGCTCAAGGCCAAGCTGCTCTACCGACCCCACACGGTTGTCACATCGGTACCGATTCACGTGGAATAGCACGCTCGCAGCCCGCAAACCACTAGTTTCTGACGACGATGTCTGAGGAAGCAAGCGACCACGCACATGGCCACGGCGGAAGTATCGCAAAATTAGCGCTAGGTGCGCTCGGAATCGTCTACGGCGATATCGGTACCAGCCCGCTCTATGCCTTCCGCGAAACGTTCGAGGGCCACGGGCTCGAAGTCAGCAAGGAGGGTGCGCTCGGCGCAGCGTCGCTGGCGTTTTGGGCGCTCATCGTGGTCATCACGATCAAATACCTGATGCTGGTGATGCGGGCCGACAACAAGGGTGAAGGCGGCATCTTGGCTCTCGTTGCCTCAATGCCGAAGAAGCTCGGCAAGAACGCCAGCACTGTTCTCATCGCATTGGGAATCTTCGGTACGGCCCTGCTCTACGGCGACGGCATGATCACGCCCGCCATCTCGGTGTTGAGCGCAGTCGAAGGTATGAAGGTTGCTACAACCGCACTCAACGACTGGATCATTCCGATCTCGATTGTGATTCTCATCGGGCTGTTCGTGGTGCAACGTCGAGGTACGCACAAGATCGGTCGGGTGTTCGGCCCGCTGATGCTCGTGTGGTTTGGCATCATCGCTCTGCTCGGCGTCGGTCAGATCGTGCAGGAGCCGTCGGTGCTGGGTGCACTCAACCCATTGCGAGTGTTGCACTTCTTCCAAGAATACGGCTTCACCGGATTTCTCGCCCTCGGTTCCATCTTTCTGGTCGTCACCGGCGGTGAAGCGCTCTATGCCGACATGGGTCACTTCGGGCGTAAGCCAATCCAGTTCGGCTGGTTCACTCTTGTACTTCCCGCGCTGTCGTTGAACTACATGGGGCAGGGTGCGCTGCTCATTCGCAAGCCAGAGGCTATCGACAATCCCTTCTTCGAAATGGCTCCCCACGCGCTGGTATGGCCGCTGGTCATCCTGGCGACACTGGCCACCATCATTGCGTCGCAGGCCCTTATCTCCGGTGCGTTCTCCCTCACCACACAGGCAATGCGTCTCGACTATCTCCCCCGCTTACAAGTGAGCCAAACATCGGCCGATCATCAGGGCCAGGTGTACGTGCCCGTGGTGAACTGGATTCTGATGGTGGCCTGCATCGGACTCGTGCTCGGCTTCCGCACGTCCAGCAACCTCGCTGCCGCATACGGCATCGCGGTCACCATGACGATGGCCATCACCACGTTGCTCTTCATGGCTGTAGCGCAGCACAACTGGGGTTGGTCGAAGGCCAAGACCCTCGCCGTCGGCCTCCCCCTACTGGCAATCGACATGGCATTCCTGATCGCCCAGATCGCAAAGATTCCGCACGGCGGTTGGTTCGCGCTTGCCATCGGTGCCGCGCAGTTCCTCATGATGACCACTTGGCGCAAGGGTCGAACCGTCGTGGCTGCCGCTATCAAGCGAGGCCAGACGCCAATTGAATCATTCGTTGACACGCTGCCTGAGAGCGAGTGGCAACGCGTGCCCGGCACTGCGGCATACCTGTTCAAGGACGCCGGGGCGATACCGCCTGCGCTCATGGTGAACTTGAAGCACAACCGCGTGCTGCACGAGCAGGTTTTGCTCATCTCCATCGACTCCGACGACGTGCCCACCATCACTCCTGCTGATCGCGTTGTAGCGACCAAAGTCGGACCGGGCATCTGGAAAGTTGTGGTCCGTTTCGGGTTTATGGATGTCCCCGACCTTCCCGAGGCACTCCGCCAAATGACCACACCCACCGTCGATGTCAGTGAGATCACCTACTTCCTCGGAAGAGAGACAGTGGTGGCAACCGACAACGACCTGATGGATCCAATTCGCGAACGCATCTTCGTGTTCCAGAACCGTACGGCGGCCAGCGCGGCCCGCTTCTTCAACCTGCCCTCCAAGAGCGTGTTCGAGGTCGGCACGACGATTGACCTGTAGGGGTGCAAAGCTGCACCGATGGACGTTGTCATCAGTGGATCCCACGGTCTTATCGGTACGGCGCTAATCCCTGTGTTGCAGGCGGCAGGGCACCGGCCCATCCGCCTGGTGCGCGGCGAGCCCAAGGGCGACGAAGTGAAATGGGACCCAGTCGCCACCACCATCGATTCAGCATCGCTGGAAGGCTGCGGCGCCGTTGTTCATCTCGCCGGCGCGGGCATTGGCGACAAGCGATGGACGCCGGAGTACAAGGCCGAGTTGGTGGAGAGCCGCACCAAGGGCACGTCAACCCTTGCCGGAGCACTGTCGGGCTTGTCGAAGAAACCGGCGGTGCTGGTGTCGGGTTCGGCAATCGGCATCTACGGCAACCGAGGCGACGAGGAGTTGACCGAGGCCAGCAAGGTCGGCTCCGGGTTCCTTTCCGATCTCTGCGTGAAGTGGGAAGCCGCCACCGCGCCGGCATCGGCGGCGGGCATTCGGGTGGCGCACATCCGTACTGGCATTGTGTTGTCGGCCAAGGGTGGCGCGCTCAAGAAACAGCTCCCTCTCTTCAAGCTTGGCGTTGGCGGTCGGTTCGGCAATGGCAAGCAATGGCAGAGCTGGATCTCCATCGACGACGAAGTGCGCGCCATCATGCACCTCATCACCACCGACGTTTCCGGCGCGGTGAACCTCACGGCCCCCAACCCTGTGACCAACGCTGAGTTCACCAAGACGCTCGCTGCCACGCTGAAGCGACCGGCCATTCTGCCCATCCCCTCGTTCGGTCCCAAGCTGCTGTTGGGATCGGAGCTGGTGCAGAATCTCCTGCTCGATGGCCAACGAGTGATGCCCACCAAGTTGCCCGGAAGTGGTTTTACTTTCAACCATTCCACGCTCGATGTCGCGTTGAAGGCCCTTTTGGCATGACCGAATTCCCGGCGTCGGTGGACGTCGTCATCGTCGGAGCCGGGCTTGCCGGACTAGCCGCCGCGCGGCCATTGATCGATGCGGGGCGACACGTCGTCATTCTCGAGGCAAGCGATGGCATCGGCGGGCGCGTGAGAACAGATCTGGTCGACGGTTTTCGGCTCGACCGTGGCTTTCAGATCTTGCTGACCGCCTACCCCGAACTCGGTCGACAGGTCGACATGGCGGCTCTCGATTTACAGCGCTTCGAACCCGGGGCGCTGGTATGGAAGGGCGGTCGGGGCCACATCGTGAGCGACCCGTTCCGCCAACCAAAACACGCGGCAGCCACTGCGCTGGCGCCGATTGGTTCCCTGGTCGACAAGGCACGTATCGCGCTCCTCCGGCGACGGGTCTTGCACACACCGGCGCCGACGTTGCTGCGACGAGATGACATCGCGATCATCGCGGCGCTGCGAGCGGAAGGCTTCTCGCCGCGAATGATCGAGACATTCCTGCGACCACTGCTGGCCGGTATTCATCTCGACCCTGAGCTGGGCACGTCGCGCCGAATGTTCGAGGTGATCTTTCAATCGTTGTCGAAGGGTGACGCCACGGTGCCGCGCCTCGGCATGGGCCAGTTACCTGCCCAGCTGGCGGCGCGCCTGCCGGACGGGACCGTCGCACTGAACACCGCCGTGAGCGCGATTGACGGCAGAACGGTGCACACCGTCGACGGACGCAGTATCACCGCGGGCGCGCTCATCGTCGCCACCGAAGGACCGACCGCTTCCAAGCTCATCGGAACCCGAGCCGTCGGATCGAACGCGGTGACGTGCGCGTGGTTTGCGGCACCGACGCCGCCGGTGCCGGACAAGTTGATCGTGCTCGACGGTGCCAACAGCGGTCCGGTCATGAACGTGGCCGTCATGTCCAACGTGAACACCGCCTACGCACCCGCCGGTCAGGCCCTCATCGGTGCTGTTCTCCCGGGCGTGCTCAACCCGAACGCGGCCGAGGGCGCGCTGGCACAGCTACGCGGCTGGTGGGGTAGCCAGGTCGATCAGTGGCAGCACCTACGCACCGACGCCATCGCCCACGGCCAGCCCAGCCAACGCCCACCGTTTTCTCCGAAGCGCCGGGTCGATCTTGGCAACGGCCGATTCGTCTGCGGAGACCACCGCGACACCGCCTCCGTCCAGGGCGCCCTGTACTCCGGACGACGAACCGGCGAGGCCACGGTGCGCTACCTCGCCACCAGATCGTGACAAACCCAACGATTGCCAACAGTCCGATGTTTGTTTGGCCCACATAGGTCGCACGACTCACACGCAGGCACAGATGCTCACACACTGTTCACAATTCCCCTGGCGATCCCACAGGCAGTGGGTAAAGAATGGCGCCATGAACGCGACCGGACTGGTGCTTGGAGCGGGAGGCATGATCGGACCTGCCTACCATCTCAGCGTTTTGCGAGCGCTCAGGGAGCAGACCGGGCGCGATCCGCAGGACATCGATCTCTTCGTCGGCACGTCCGGGGGCGCCATCGTCGCGGGCTTGTTGGCCGACGGATATTCGATCGACACGCTGGCTGATGCGTTCGACATCGACGGCGTCGGAAACCGCGAACACCACAGTCCGCTGCACCTTGCCGTGCGCACGCTCATGACGCTGCCGCATCTCGGCTGGGGTGACTTTCGTTTGCCTCCCCGTACGCCCCGAAAGCTCTACCCCGACATTCGTCAACGCATCGCCATTCGAAGCGCGTCGTTGTTCTCCAACGGCGAAGTCGATCCGCTTGCGTATGCGCAACCGTTTGAGGATGTGTTTCAGGGTCGGTGGCCGAGCCGCTTGCGGCTGTGTGCGGTGCATGTGCCCACAGGGAACCGTCGGGTCTTCGGCCCTGACGACGGTGTCTCGGTGGTCACGGCAACCGCGGCGTCTTGCGCGGTACCGGGCATGTTCCGCCCGGTCGTGATCGACGGCGAGCAGTACAGCGACGGCGGCTTCTTCTCCCCCACCAACGCCGATGTTGCGCTCGACTACGGCCTGCAAAGCGTCACGATCGTGTCGCCGATGTCGTCGAAGTTGTTGAGCCGACCGGCCTCGGTTGAGCATCCGCTGCGCCTCGGCCTGCACGCCATCATCGCACGCGAGCGACGACAGCTTCGCCGCCGCGGGGCCAGCGTCACCCTGGTCGAGCCGAACTACCCGGCTCGACGCGTTATCGGTGCCGACTACATGGATCTCAACAAGGCTCCCGCCGTCGCCCGGGCTATGACGCAGGTCACGCTCGATCGGTCACGGACACCACGCCTTCGTCTCATCGCCTAAGTTCGGGTCCGTGAGCACCCCAGACAAGGTCACGGTTCCCCGCTTTCTTGAGATGAAGGGGCGCGGCGAAAAGATCACCATGATCACCTGCTACGAGGCCACGTTCGCCGGTCTGCTCGATGACTCGGGCATCGACAGTGTGCTGGTTGGTGACTCGATGGGCATGGTGGTGCAGGGTCTGCCGAACACGCTGCCCGTCACGATGGATCAGATGGTCTACCACTGCCGCACGGTGGCCCGCCGTCTGAGCCGACCACTGCTCATCGGCGACCTGCCCTTCGGCTCGTATCAGGTGAGCCCACAACAAGGTTTGGAAAGTTCAATCCGCCTCATCAAGGAGGGTCGGGTGCAGGTCGTGAAGCTGGAGGGTGGCGTCAACATGGCGTCCACCATCGAAGCGATTGCCCGGGTCGACATTCCGGTCATGGGCCACATCGGACTCACGCCGCAGAGTTACCACCGCATGGGCGGCCACAAGGTGCAGGGTCGCACCAGTGGTGAGAAGGTCGGCGGCCACGCCCCGCCCGGATCACGCGAACGGGTGATCGAGGATGCCCTCGCCGTGCAGGATGCGGGCGCAATGGGAGTGGTGCTCGAAGGCATCCCGTTCACCCTCGCCCAGGAGATCACGGCCATGCTCGACATCCCCACCATCGGCATCGGCGCCGGTCCGCATTGCGACGGCCAGGTCCTCGTGCTGCACGACGTGCTCGGTCTGGCTGATCTCAAACTTCGCTTCGCCAAGCAGTACGGCGACCTACGCGCCGCCGCCGTCACCGCGGTAGACGCCTACGTGCAAGAAGTGAAAACGGGCCAGTTCCCCGACGAAGCCCACTCGTACAAGTAGTGCGCCGCTTTCTCACCTCGGCCGCGATGCACGCGTGGGCGGACGAACAGCGTCTGGCCGGTCATCGCATCGCCATTGTTCCCACCATGGGCGCGCTGCACGCCGGCCATATGCACCTCATCGAGATCGCCAAGAAGCACGCCGACAAGGTTGTCGTCAGCATCTTCGTCAACCCGATTCAGTTCAACCGTCCCGATGACTTCGCCAAGTACCCACGCAACCTCGACGATGACGCATGGAAGTGTGGTGAGGCCGGTGTTGACGGTCTCTACCTGCCCACCTCGGACATGATGTACCCCGACGGCTACGAGACCTACGTGTTGCCCGGCGCGTTGGCCGAGCCACTGTGCGGCGCGGGTCGCCCCGGTCACTTTCGCGGCGTGACCACGGTGGTCACCAAACTGTTCAATGCGGCCAAGCCCCACATGGGTGTGTTCGGCCAGAAGGACTTCCAGCAGCTCGCCATCATCCGCCGCATGGCGATCGATCTCGATACCGGCATCGAGATCGTGGGCGTCCCGACGGTTCGAGAGGACGACGGCCTGGCCATGTCGTCGCGTAACGCACGCCTCTCGCGGGCCGAACGGTTCGCGGCGCGCTGTGTGCCTGACGCCATCAACGTCGCGGTTGGCGCCGTGGCCGACGGAGAAACCTCTGCCGCCGTCATCGCCGGTATGGCCGCACAGGAGATCGGCCACCAACGCCTGGCGCAGGTGGAGTACATCGACGTGCGCGATCCCGACTCGCTGCAACCAGTGCATCGTCTCCAGGGCCCGACCCTTCTCGCCATTGCCATTTGGATCGGCGACGTGCGCCTCATCGACAACGTCATCCTCACGCCCTGACATGCGCCGACTTTGCGGCGTGGCCCAGGTGCTCCTGTTGCCGTCCATGGCCTGGGCTGACTAGCCGAGGATCTGGCTGACGGTGTAGATCACCAGGCCGACGAGGCCGCCGACGATGGTGCCGTTGATGCGGATGAATTGCAGGTCCCGGCCGATCTGCAATTCGAAGCGCTCACTGGTGTCTTGTGGATCCCACGTACGAACGGTGGACGAGATGAGGTTGCCGACCTCATGTCGGTACTGCTGCACGATGTAGATCACCGCAGAGCCAATCCACTGGTCGACCTTGGCTTGCAGTTCGGGGTCGGCATGCACCGACTCGGCAGTGCGGCGCAGCGTGTGGGCGATGCGCTGGTGCATGACCGACGACGGATCGTCGCTCTGATCGATGAGTGCCTGCTTCAGATCGGTCCACAGCGACGCCGTCCAGGTTCGAACCGCAGGGTGGAGCAGAAACTCCTCCTTCAATTCTTCGGCCCGGGCTGCCATCTCGGGTGACGACTTGAGGTCCTCCACCAGCGCAGCGAGGCGGCCGTCGACGTGACGGCGCAACTCATGGTTCTGGTCGGCCAGCACATCACTCAGAAATGACTGCACGCCCGTGAAGATCTTGTCGAAGATCTTGTCATCGATGGGCTCGGGCACCCACCACGGTGACTCACTCGCGAGCCGCGAGCGGAATGTCTCACGCTGATCACGCAGCAGATTGCTCACACCTCGAAGCACGGACTCGAGCAGTTCGTGATGACGACCGGATTCGGTCATGACGTCGAGCGCACGCCCGGCCAGCGGCGCCATCGGCACCGAACGAACCCGATTGGTAATGGCCTGGTCCATCAACTCCTGAACGTCCGCGCTACTCACCACCTCGACGATGCCGCCGATGCCCTTCGCCACCTGCGCCGTGACTCGCTGTGCATGCGCGGGCTGGCTCAACCAGGCCGACCCTCGGGCGGCGATGTGGGCTCCATGCAACTTTTCGGCCACAGCTGCATCGGACAGGAAGTTCTCCTCGATGAACTGCCCCAGGCTCTCACCGATCTCGTTCTTGCGGGTCGGGATGATGGCGGTGTGCGGGATCTTCAACCCGAGCGGGTGACGGAACAGCGCGGTCACCGCAAACCAGTCGGCAAACGCGCCAACCATCGCCGCCTCGGCCGTGGCCCGCACGTAGCCGAGCCACGGGTGGTTCTTCTCGAAGAGCCGCGTGATGATGAACACCACGGCCGCGCCGAAGAGCAGGCTGAGCGCCAACAGCTTCATCCGGCGCAGGTTGTGCCGCCGATCCTCATCCAACTGCGCTGACCTCGGCCAGCCACGCCTTGAGTGGCTCGATGTAGCGGCTCATGTCGCGGTGCTCGATCATCCGAGGCGGAAGCTGATCGACGGCGCCGAGCAGGTGGGCCGCCTCGGTCGAACGACCGGCCAGCTCATCGATGCGACAGGTCATGGTGCGGATACAAAACACGAGTGCGTTTGTCTTGGGAAAGCGTCGCAGCGTTTGCCGTTCGATACGCAACCACAGCTTGGTTGCGGCTGCCTCGGGCGTGCGAACCGATGGCCCGATCTTGGGTCCGGCCGGCTGGTACCGCGCCGGGTTGTCCATGATGTTCCAGTTGAGGCGCCAGAGTGACCGCTCGGGTGTGAGCCGCTGCATGGCCCGCTCGACGGGCTCGGCGATGGTGTTGTAGGCCGGAACCGGCCGGTGGATGTGGGCCATGTCGCCCCCGAACTTCACCGCCAGCTTCCAACGGTTCGGCGCGCACACCGACCCGGCTACGAACCGCAACGAGCCCGATGAGTCGTCCATCAGAACAAGGTCGTCCTGTACGAGTCGCGCCGCCGTATCGAGCGGATGACGGCCTGCTTCATCGAGTTCGTACTTGACCAACGACCACACGCCCGGATGATGTTCCTGCAGATTGGCAACGACCTCGTCGAGTATCTCCTGCGACTTGTGTTCGGTTCCCGGCTCGGCCTGGAAGACATCATCGAATTGGTTCGAGAGCAGCGCAGCCTTCTCAGCCATCGCGTCGGCGCGGTCGTCACCGAACACGAACCAGTCGGCCGGATCGAAGGGCCGCAGCCCAACGCGCAGGCGGAACTCGCCCGGCCCTGCCTGGGGTATCAGCTCGTCGGGAATTGGCATGGCCTGAGCCTACGAGCCCGCATCGCCATCCAACGATCAGACGGCGACCACACGAATGTCGAGGTCGTTCTCGATGAGAGGCGAGCCGCCCGGTGTACCAACATCGAGCACGAGACGAGCGTTGAATGTGGTGGTGATACCCGTCGCGCTCGGCTGAGCGGTAAGCGCTATCGAGCGACCGTTGGTGGCATCGAGCGTGGTTGCCACGCCGACACTGGTCGTGATCGAACCCGCCGTCACGACGATCTGGCTGACCGAGCCCTGCTCGAAGCGCGCGGTGGCAGCCGTGAAGTTGCTGACATTCGTGCTGGTACCAAGGTCCCGCACCGTCGCGGTGCTGCCGGCGAACGCCGTCGACGCGGTCTTCACCCGCACCAGATACGCGGTGGTAGCCACGCCTATCGGCGCGTTCATCGTCAGCAGGCTCGGGGCTCCGGCGGTGTGCACGAGCGGGGTGAGGTTGTACCGGACCGTCACGTCATTGAGTGCAGGAAGCAAGCCTCCGGACGAGGGGGTCAGCGTCGCAAGAATCCGGATGCAACATCGACCGTCGAACGAGAACGGGATCGCGCCGGGTGATGTCGAGTAGCTGGAGCCGCCGGTGTCGTCGGGACCCACGTATGTCCACGGCCCACCGGTAGTTGTTGCACTTGCAACTTTAAAGGTCACCGACGTGCCGGTCGGCGTGCTGGCGTTCCAGGACAGGGTGCCGTACACGCCCGTGACTCCGGTGTTGATGACCGGCGATTCCCAGGTGCCCGCTGCCCCCGCCGATACCGCTATGACCGGAGCGGGAAAGGTGACCTGCCGACCCTGCTTCGGCCCCCAGATGTTGGTCTCACGACCGCCCGGTTCGGCGTAATAAGCGTAGAACGGTGCGCCCGATACGGACTCGAGGATGGTTCCCGCCGGAACGGCGACGGCGGGGTTGTAGAGCGCCTTTCCTGGTGTGCCGATCGGGAAAGGTCCGGCACCCGACGTCGCGCACGTGACCGTGGTGAGTGCGCCGACTTTGATCTGAGTACCGACGGTGGGGCACACGAACGACACGTAGTCCGCGCCGATCGGGAGCACGTAGGAGTTCGACAACTCGTTGAGCGGCATGAACGTCGCGGCGTCACCGCTCTTCAAGATTGGCTCGATCGGTTGGCTGCTGGTGAACGTGATGCCTTCGGTAGAAGCGCCGCCGTTGGTGTTGCTCCCGGCGGGCGACGACAATCGCTCTCCAGCGACCGTTGACGTCAAGGTTGCGGTCACGCCGGTCGAGCGTACGTACGTCGTATTGCCTGCTGCGGCCAAACTCACCTCCGCTCCGGTGGGCATCACGCCGTACCACGTCGTAGCCGAGGCCGGAATGCCGACCTGGCTCACGGAACCGGTGTTCGATCCGGTGACCATGACCGGTTTCGTCGAGGTGACCACAGCCGTACCCGCGTTGTTCGGAAAGGCGACGGTCGATGCAACGGCGCCCGCAGCGACCGTGTAGTTCGTGGTGGAAATGGCGGCGCCATTGGCGCGTGTGACCACCACGGTGACCGTGGCCGAGGCGAACGGTGAGAAAATGTCGAGCGACGGGCCCGGGTTGGATCGGATCGGAATGACGAAATTGGTGCCGGCAAAGCTGATCGGCACGATCGAGTCGATCCCGGCAGCCAACGTCGCTCGGCCGTTGATAGGGCCCTTCACCAGGACCGGCCCGGTTGCCGTCGCTGTCCCCAGTGGAAACGTGGCCGTCGCCCCTGCCGTGGCCAATGGCAAGGTGGTGGCACCGGTCTTCACCGAGTTACCCGCTCCGAACGTGGAAACGTTCAGGATGGACGCAGCGGTGTTGACGTCCACCGGGTAGTAGATCGGTTTCAGTGTTGAGTAGGTAAACGGTGCCAGCTGGTTCGAAACAGTGGTGGCGGTTGGCTTGCCGAAGTACAGGCAGAACGAGGTGGAAGCACCCGCAGTGATGGTGGGGATCTGCGTCCAGATCACCGTTGACGTTGTATTGATCACGCCCTCAATCCAGAGCGGTAGCACCGCGGTGCCGGTTGAGTCGATGGCGCGGAAATCGGCGCCAGTCGGCTGCAGCAGACCGGCTGCGATCATCGCTGCTGTGTCCACGGTGACGGAGATCGGATACTCGGTGACCGTGCTGGCTCCAGCCGCAGTGTGGTCGATGCTGTAGCAGCGCCGCTGCGTGAACGTCGGGTCCCACCACGGCGCGGCGGTGCCGTTCGGCACCACGCTGCCGGGATTGTTCGTTGCATTGGTGCCAACCATCGTGCCGGTCGCCAGTTCGGCTTGTGTGTCGTACGTGGTCGTACTGCCCGTCGCGTAGTTGTACAGCTTGAAGTCACCCTCCGCGCTGGCGGTGGCCCTGATGTAGTTGGCCAGCACCGCCTTGGCCGTCGCCGCCGAACCCGACGTGGCCAGAAGCATGAGACACGACACGAAGAGGACGACCGAGCGATGAGCGGACTTGACGCGCACGTTCGTTCTCCTCTCGGTGTCGGAAGTAACCAGCCGGTAAACTCGCAGTCACTATCGGCGGCGGCCAGCCAGGCTTGAGTCTTCTTCGTGCTATGCCGTGGCGGTGGCGGTGTAACGGAAGGTGCGGGTTGAGGCCGCCAGTGCGGTCGAGGGAACGTCGACGGTGAAGGCGCCCTGCAGCTGGCTGCCAGCGGCTACCGCGATGGTCGTGGAGCCCGTCGTAACGATGGCGCCGGTGGCATCGATGAAGAACTGCTGGTTCCAGTTTGCAGTGTCGGTCTCCAGGTTGGTGGAGGCAACCGGCACAGTGGCCGCAGCCGTGGAGATGAACACGCGGACGCTCGAATCCCAAGGCCCCGAAGTGACCGCACCCGCAGCCGGGTCGGCCTCCGCAGTCAGGCGAACATTCATCGTCACGGCACAGTTGTTCTGGTAGCGCACCACGTCGGTGTACTTGGTGCGGTCACCCGAGAAGCCTCGAAGAGCAATCGTTTCGTTGATCAACGCAACCCCGCCAGCTGAGAGGGTGGGCGTTGCGTCGAACTTCACGTACGGTCCGGTGCCGGCCAATGCGGCGGGCGTCCCGTAGGTGGTTGAGTCAACGCCTGCGACCTTCACGAAACAGGGGGCGACTGCCGTGACGGTGCCCTTGATGAAGTTCTGGATGAGCACACCAGCGGCAGCAGGCGCAGCTATCGACACGAACGCCACGGTAGCGATGGCCGCTCGACGGGTCACTCGCTTCTTCGCTGATCTGGATCTCATGGTGGTACTCCTGGTTTTCGAAGCGGAGAGGGGTGAAACGTTCGCCGCACTGAGTATTTCGGTACAACGGGCGGGGACTTGAGCCGTCTTGATTACTCACAGGTAAAAAGCAAAGGCCCGGGACCGAAGCCCCGGGCCATTGTCAATCAGGTTGCTTAGAGCGCCGTGGCCTGAGCCGTGAAGCGCAGGGTGCGGGTACCTGTGGCGGTGTTGGCCAGGTCGACCAGGAAGCCGCCCTGCAGTTCGTCACCAGCGGGGACGGTTACCGCAACTGCACCGGTCGTCGTCACGGCACCGGTGTTGTCGATGGCGAACTGCTTGTTCCAGTTGACCGAGTCACCGGCCAGATCGACCGACGACGTCGGGGCAGCGCCACCGACCGGGTCCGCTACCTTTGAAAGGAACACCGAGACGCCGCCGTCCCACGAGCCCGAAACCGCCGCGCCGGCAGCCGGGTCAGCCTCGGAGATCAGCTTGACGCTGAGCGGGAAGCCGCAGTCGTTCTTGTAGCGGATGACGTCGGTGAAGCGGGTGCGGTCACCGGCGTAGCCACGAAGGCTGACCGTCTCGTTGATCAGGTTGACGCCGCCGGCCGACAGCGTCGGTGTGGTGTCGAAGTTGACCCAGAGGGCGCTCGGGGCAACCGGAGCGACACCGCCGTTGTTGTACGCGGTGTGGTCCTGTCCGCCAACCTTGGTGAAGCAGGCGGCGGCGACGGTGACGTCGGCCTTGATGAAGTTTTCGATGATGACGCTGGCTGCTGCGGGGGCCGCGACGGACATCAACGCAACCGTTGCAATAGCCGCCCGACGACTTACCCGGCGGCGAGATGTTGTTTCGTTCACTTGTTGTTCTCCTGATGAGGCGGCCGAGGTTTGGGGGGCTTTGCACCGCACCTAACCATTCGGTCGTTCTTCAGGTCCTACGAGTGACTTGCCGGGTCCTGATCGATCTCTTGAGGACCGCTTGCATCGGGCTTAACAGTTTCGTCCTTGCTGCGACCGATAAAGAAGAAGATCAAACAACTGAGCGCAATCGGCCACAGCGTCCACAGCACGCTGCTGTACACGACGACAGGTGGATCCAGCAGGTGGCGAACCACATCCGTTGCCAACGTGGTGCAGCAAGCGACCATACCCATGAACCAACCGGACACGGTTTGGTTCCGCTTCGTGTGCCGAAAGGCCACGATCACGAAAACGGCAAGCATGACGCCGGTTGTATAAAGGGTGGAACGAGACACCAATTCGGCAAACTGAGGTCGACCGACCAGCACCACCGGGTACGGCACGATGTCGACGAAATAGTCGATCACGATCTTGGCGCCGTGCTGGGCCGCAAGTCCGAAGAACGAGCCCATGCGAAGAACAGTCACGGCGAGTCCGGCAACGACACCGGCGCGACGAAATCGCCGATAGTCGATCCGCTCGTCAACTTCATCGGGCGCCTCGTCGTGCTCTTCATCCTCGATGAGGGTGGCTGCAGCAGCCGGGGGCTCCGGCCGCGTCCCGGCGGGCGCTGCGTGCACCCACCAGCCGAACGCCTCATCCAACGGAGACGGCAGACCGTCGGCAACGGCATTTTCTTCAGGCGGCATCCATGCAGAGGTCATGACACCACCCGAAGATCAAGATCGTCTTCAACGAGTGGTGAACCGCCCGATGGCCCAACGTCCAACACGAGGCGCGTGCGAATGATCGAAGTCGTTGATGGCCCGGCGGCCGGTTGCGCGTTCACGACGATGGAACGGTTTGAGGTTGCGTCCAGAACAGTGGCGGCACCGACCGAGGTCGTGACCACTGCGCCCACAATCGCGATCTGGTTGACGAGCGGGTAGTCGAGTCGTACGTTCGCCGACAGATTCGAAAGGAGCGTGCTGGTGCCGAGTTCTTTGAGCGTCGCTGTGCTCGCGGCCAACGCAGGCGACGCGGTCTTGACGCGAACGAGGTACGCCGTAGTGGAGAGACCGGCCGGCGCGCTCATGGTCACCGAACTTGGCGTTCCCGCCGTGTGCGCCAGCCGAGGAAGGTTGTAGCCGATCGTGACGTCGTTCAACAAGGGCGTGATGGCGTTGGACACGCTCGTCAGTGTGAGCTGAACGCGGAAGTAGCGCAGGCCGTCCAGAACAAACGGCAGTGCTCCGGGGCTGGAGGCGTAGCTGGTCGCTGAGCTTCCGTCGGGCCCGATGTAGGTCCACGGGCCGGTAGGGCTGGCCGAGCCAGCAATGCGGAAGTTCACCGTCGTGCCCGACGGTTGTGTCGCGTTCCAGCTGATAGTGCCGAACACGCCATTGACCGCGGTGTCGATCACCGGCGAGGTCCAGGTACCGACGACGCTTCCAGCGGCAAGCGGCGACTCGACGCCGGCACCGAGAACCGGCGCGGGATAGACGACCTGACGGCTGTGTTTGGGACCCCACGCGTTCGTCTCACGACCGGCATCTGCGTAGTACATGTAGAAGGTGTTGCCCGATGTTGTGCTGATGATCGTGCCGGCTGGCACCACACCGGTGTAGAGCGCCTTCCCTGGAAATCCCGCTGCGAAAGGCCCACCTGACGTGGCGCACGTGACGGTGGAGATCGCGCCAATCTGAATAGCAGTTCCGGGAACGGGACAGCTGAACGTGACGTAGGTGGCTGCCGTCGGCAGGACATATTGCGTCGAGAGTTCGCCGAGCGGCAGGAAGGTGGCCGCGTCATTGGCTGAATCGGCAAACACGGAGATGGGCACGGTTCCGGTCACGGCCATTCCCTCGGTTGCGTTGCCACCCGTGGAGCCGGTTCCCGTCTGGAACACGTCAGCGCCGTTGGTGCCCGTAAGCGTCGTGGAGGTGCCGTTCGAGAAGCGGGCGGTGAGCGAGCCGGCGGCCGCAAAGCCAAAGTCCACGTACTGGTTCCGAACCCCGTACCAGGTCTGGGTTGTGGGGCCGATCGGGATCGAGTTCAGCGTGCCCGTGGCCGTAACGCTCGAAACGAGAACCGGCACGTCGGAGGTAATGACGGCGGACGATGCGTTGGCCGTAAACGCGTTGGAAATCGTGATCGAGGTGCCGGCGGGGATCGAGAAGGGTGAACCGGCGACGGCCGTAACGCCGTCTTTTACGACGACCGTCGCATTGGCGAACGGGGAGAGCACCGAGATCGACAGTGCTCCGCCGAACGTAAGGGGGTTGACGAATGTCTTCCCGGCGAATGCCACCGGCGCGAGCGCGTCGTAGGAAGTACCCACACCTTTGGCGTTCAGCGGTCCAAGTACGTTGACCGGCAAAGTCGATTGCACAACACCGGTCGGGAACGTGCCCGTGGAGCCAGCCGTTGGAAGGTTGATGGTTGTCCCTCCGATTGTGACCACGTTGTTCGGCCCGAACGACGCCACGGAGACAGTAGTGGGGTTTGTCGCGTACGCATTGGAGACCGGGTAGTACACCGGCTTGGGCACCGAGTAGGTGAAGGGCGCGAGCGGGTCCGAAACGGTCGTCGCCGTCGGGTTGCCGTAGTACAGGCAGAACGGCACCGATCCGCCGCCCGGGATCTGGGCGACCTGGACCCAGATGACGGTCGTGGCGGTGTTCATGGTGCCTTCGATCCACAACGGCATCTGCGCACCGGACGTCGCGACCAGCGCGTATGTCAGCGCCGGAGGCCTGCATCTTGCCCGCTGCGATCAGTGTGGCCGTGTCGAGCGTGATCGACATCGGGTACTCACCGACAGTGGCAGCGCCTGCGAGGGTGTGGGTCACGTTGTAGCAGCGCTTGTACAGCCACGTGGACGTCGTCGGATCAACGGCCACGCTGCCCGGGGTGGACGTGGCGGACGTGTTCACCATCGTGCCGGAGGCAAAATCCGCCTGTGAGGTGTAGGTCTTTGTACCCAGAGGCGCGGTGTAGTCGTAGAGCTTGAAGTCACCATCGGCGGTTGCGGTGGACTTGATGTAGTTCGCGACAACGGGCTTGCCCAGAGCCGGAATGGCGCCGGTTGCCCACAGAACGAGGACGGAACTCAGCAAAACGGCGGCCCGGGCGGCCGATATCTTTCGCATGATGTCCTCCTTCGTGCCCTCGAACTATCCCGATTCGAAGGTCGGGTCCGTAGGTTTACGTCGGCAGCGTCATGCGATTGTTGACGTCGAAAAGGTGGGTTTAGCTTCTAGAACAGCGTGTCGACACTCTTCGTGGTCGCCAACGTGGTCCACGGGCCGTTCGCCGCCGCGACGGCCAACTGGTCGACCCGCTCGTTCATCGGCTCGCCCGAGTGACCCTTGACCCAGCGAAACCTCGGTTGCGGCGTGCGAGCGCGGTACAGGTCGATGAGCGGCTCCCAGAGATCACGGTTTGCCACCGGCTGCTTCTGGCTGTTCTTCCATCCGCGAGCCAGCCAGCCCTTCCACCAGCCGTCCCGAAAACAGTTCACGACGTAGGTGGAGTCGCTCACGATTTCGATTCGCCCTCGGGATGGGCGCGGAGGGCCTCAAGGACAGCCTTCAATTCCATCCGCTGGTTCGTCGAGGGCTTCTCTCCCCCCGAGCCGAAGACGACGCCGTCAGGTGCTTGCGCCCACGCCCAGCCCCCCGGCCCCGGATTCCCCTGGCACGCGCCATCGGTATAGACGACGAACGAGGGCACAGCATCGGTAGGCACTTATCCACCCTAATCTCGCAACCAACCCGATTTTCGACCACAATAGGGCAAATGATCTTGGACGGTTTTAGTCGTCAGTTGCCCGATACCGACCCCACGGAAACGAGTGAGTGGCTTTCCAGCCTCGATGCCGTGGTGGATACACACGGCAAGACCCGTGCTCGCTTTCTCCTTTCAAAACTCCTCGAACGTGCCCGTGAGCAGCAGGTCAGCTTCCCCGCTACCGTCTCGACGCCCTACCTGAACTCCATCGGCCGGGAGCAGGAGCCGTGGTTCCCCGGTGACGACCACGTCGAGCGCCGCATCCGTACTTATGTGCGTTGGAACGCGGCGGCCATGGTGAACAATGCCAACAAACACGCCGACGGCATCGGCGGCCACCTTTCCACCTTCGCCTCCTCCGCGTCGCTGTACGAGACGGGCTTCAACCACTTCTTCCGTGGCAAGGAAGACGGCCAGCCCGGCGACCACGTCTACTACCAGGGCCACGCTGCGCCTGGCATCTACGCCCGCGCCTACCTCGAAGGTCGCCTGCAGGACGACGATCTCAACCACTTCCGCCGCGAGATCGGTCGGGTCGGTTTGTCGTCGTACCCACATCCGCGCCTCATGCCTGAGTTCTGGGAGTTCCCCACCGTGTCGATGGGCCTTGGCCCCATCAACGCGCTCTACCAGGCTCGCTTCAACCGCTACCTGCATAACCGTCGCATCGACGACACCTCCGAATCCCGCGTCTGGTGCTTCATGGGTGACGGCGAATGTGACGAGCCCGAGTCCTTGGGCGCCATCTCGTTGGCCGCTCGCGAGCGTCTCGACAACCTGGTCTTCGTCATCAACTGCAACCTGCAGCGCCTCGATGGCCCCGTCCGCGGCAACGGCAAGGTCATCCAAGAACTCGAAGCAACGTTCCGCGGTGCCGGTTGGAACGTCATCAAGGTGGTGTGGGGTTCGAAGTGGGATGAGTTGCTGGCCCGTGACGTTGACGGTGTGCTGCTCAACCGTATGAACTCAACCGTCGATGGTGAGTTCCAGCGTTACGCCGTCGAAGACGGCGCGTACACCCGCGAGAACTTCTTCGGTCCCGACCCGCGCCTGCGCAAAATGGTCGAGCATCTCTCCGACGACGAGATTCGCAACCTGCCCCGCGGTGGCCACGATCATCGCAAGCTCTACGCCGCCTACAAGGGCGCCGTCGACAACCTTGGCTCCGGTGCACCAACGGTCATTCTGGCCAAGACGGTCAAGGGCTGGACGCTCGGCTCCGAGTTCGAGGCGCGTAACTCCACCCACCAGATCAAGAAGATGACGCCCGATCAGATGATGCGTCTGCGCGACCGTCTCTATCTGCAAGATGAACTGCCCGACTCGGTGCTGACCAACAGCGGCGGCGACATGCCGTACTTCCGTCCGTCGCCCGACTCCATCGAGTACCAGTACATGATGAGCCGTCGCAAGGCGCTGGCCGGTTCCATCCCCAAGCGTTCCACCGCGGTTCGTCGGCCGCTCGGCATGCCCGCCGACTCCACCTTCGCTGAGGTACAGGCCGGGTCGGGTACGCAGGCCGTGTCCACCACCATGGCGTTCACTCGCCTGTTGCGCAACCTGTGCCGTGACGAGACGGTCGGTCAGCGCATCGTGCCGATCATCCCCGATGAGGCTCGCACCTTCGGTATGGATTCGCTGTTCCGCGAAATAGGTATCTACGCCAGCCAGGGTCAGAAGTACGAGCCGGTCGATCACGATCTCCTGCTGTCCTACAGCGAGCGTTCCGACGGACAGCTGCTGGAAGAAGGCATCACCGAGTCGGGTTCGCTGGCCTCGTGGATTGCCGCGGGTACGTCGTATTACACCCGTGGCGTGCCGATGATTCCGTTCTACACGTTCTATTCCATGTTCGGATTCCAGCGCGTGGGTGACCTCATTTGGCTGGCCGATGATGCCCGCACCCGCGGTTTCCTCATGGGCGCCACCGCCGGCCGCACCACCCTGATGGGTGAAGGTTTGCAGCACCAGGACGGCCACAGCTTGGTGCTGGCCTCCACGGTTCCGCATTGCCAGGCGTATGACCCGGCGTTCGCGTACGAGATGGCGCTCATCGTAAAGAACGGTGTGAAGCGCATGTACGGCCCCACGCCCGAGGACATCTTCTATTACATCGCCATCTACAACGAGAACCATGTCATGCCCCCGGCACCCGACATGGCCGACCTTGAGCAGCAGGTCTGCCAGGGTCTCTACAAGTGGCAGGAAGCGCCCGAGGGTGCGGCCCGTCGGGCCACGCTGCTGTTCTCCGGTTCAGCCAACGTTGCCGCCCGCGCTGCGGCTGCCGATCTGAAGGAGCACTATGACGTGGGCGTCGAGTTGTGGTCGGCCACGTCGTACAAGGCGTTGCGCGATGAAGCACTGAACACCGAGCGTTGGAACCGCATGCACCCGGGTCAGCCGTCGAAGGCCACGCTGGTCCATTCCCTGCTGTCGCAGTCGATGGGCCCGATCGTTGCCGTCACCGACTTCATGAAGACAGTGTCCGAAGGCATCTCGCGTTACCTTCCGACCGGTCGTCCATTCATTCCGCTGGGCACCGACGGCATGGGTCGCTCCGATACGCGTGAGGCGTTGCGTCGTCACTTCGAAGTCGATACCGGTCACATCGTGCTGGCCGTGCTGAACGGTCTTCATGAGGCTGGTGACATCGGCGCCGAAGTAGTTGTAGATGCAATCAACCGC
Source organism: uncultured Acidimicrobiales bacterium (assembly GCA_963791625.1). Lineage (GTDB taxonomy): Bacteria > Actinomycetota > Acidimicrobiia > Acidimicrobiales > Ilumatobacteraceae > JANMCE01. The sequence goes on along the minus strand of CAWBTA010000006.1, from coordinate 286,664 downwards.
TACAACATCGACCCCGACATGGCCAACCCGGCCCTCGCCTGACGTTGCCTCTTTGGATCACGGGCGTACCCGCCGCCGATGAGCTGCTGAACCACGACGGTTTGGCGTTGCTCATCGGCATGCTGCTCGATCAACAGGTCCCGATGGAGTGGGCCTTCAAAGGCCCCTACACCCTGTCGGAACGCCTCGGCGGTTTAGACGCTGCTGCCATCGCGGCGGAACCGGTGCAGCCGTTGTTGGAGAAGGCGTGCGCCAAGCCGGCGATCCATCGCTTCCCTGCCTCAATGGCGCACCGCATCCACGAACTCTGCACGGTCGTTGCCACGACGTACGGCAACGACGCCGCATCGATCTGGACCGGTGTCGCCGATGGCGCGGTGGTGTTCTCGCGGCTGCGGGCGTTGCCCGGTTTCGGTGAGGAGAAGGCGCAGATCTTCCTTGCGATGTTGGCCAAGCGTTTCGACATCCGGCCCGATGGGTGGGAGGCGTGCGTCGGAGCGTTCGCCGATGACGTGCCTCGCACCATCGCCGACATCGACAGCCCCGAAGCGCTGGCGATCGTTCGCGAGTACAAGCGCCGCCAGAAAGCCGCCGAACTCGACAAACAAGACCGCCCCGTCAAGCCGCCCAAGCCCAAGGTGAAACCGGTCCGCACTCCCCCGCCAACCAAGCCAAGTGCCAAAGCCAAGTCCACCAAACAAAAAGGCCGCCCCCGCCCCAACGCCGCAAAAGACCGCTAGCCCGCTCCAACCGAAGGTCACTGGCGGATGTTCCCGTTCAGCGGCCCGCAACCGCAAGCAGACACATAGTTCGTCGTCAGATCCCTAATGGTGAGCGTTGCCAGACGGTCCTCCTCACGAGATGCGCTGCGACGATCAGGCGTTGCTGACCGGTTCGAATCGTTGTCGAGCTCCCTGACGGGCGATACCAGCTGAGCACCGACTACCCCCCAGGACAAACCAAGGCTACGGGCATGAATCACGGCGGCCTCAGCATCCGATCTAGCGGCCGCACGCCGCGCAGAGTGCTAGCGGTTGCTGCGCTCAACTCACGAAGCACAGCGCTCGGAACGACGAGAACTTCTCGACGCTCAAACCTGCTTCATCCAATCCTGCGCGACCATCGCCGATGGACGTGCGGCTTCAGTCATGCTTTTAGGCATGAGCCATCATCCGAGTCGACGTCATGGCCAGTCCTTTCCGACCGCCTCAGATCTCAGCGGCCTGGTACGGATCGCATGAATGACGCACGTCGCCATCTCGTGCTGTTCCGCCGTCGGTCACATCGCATCGCAATCGCCAGATTCGTGGAGCGATCAGGTCCGACCAGCATCGTGAAGTCCGGCCGGGCCTCAGTCGTGTCGACGCCGATCGACGGCATTCGCCAGAGCATGACGAATATCGACCAACGGAAGGGCCCTGCTGTGCGAGCGACTCGCACGGATCTGGCCACGGCGACAACTCTAGCTTGGCACTCGCTCGAGCCTGACGGCGCGGTCAGACCGGGCGGGTCAGTCCAGTTTTTGGGTGCGGAGCCAGGCGATCATGTGGGTGAGGCCTTCGCGCAGGTCGACTTCGGGTTTCCAACCCAATGCGGTCGTGGCGAGGGTGAGGTCGGGTTGGCGTTGCATGGGGTCGCCGATGCGCTCGGGTGGCATGGGAACGACCACGACCTCCGACGATGAGCCCGTCAGCTCGACCACCAGCTCGGCCAGTTCGCGCAGCGTGAATTCCACCGGGTTGCCGATGTTGCACGGGCCGGTGATGGGGCCATCGAGCAGCTTCAAGAACCCACGGATTTCATCGGCCACGTAGCAGAAGCTGCGGGTCTGCTCCCCCGTGCCGTACAGCGTGATGGGCTTGCCCAAAATGGCAGCGACGCAGAAGTTGCCAACGACTCGTCCGTCGTCGGGCTTCATGCGCGGGCCATAGGTGTTGAAGATGCGCACGATGCGCACGTCGAGCCCGTGGGTGCGGTGGTATGCCATGGTCATGGCTTCGGAAAACCGCTTGGCTTCGTCGTAGCAACTGCGCGGGCCGATGGGGTCGACGTTGCCCCAGTACTCCTCGCTCTGCGGATGCACGAGTGGGTCGCCGTAGACCTCGCTGGTGGACGCCAGGAAGTAGCGAGCCTTCTTCGCTACCGCGATGTCGAGCAGGTTCTTGGTACCGACCGAACCGACCGCCATGATTTCCAACGGGATACGCAGGAAGTCATCGGGCGAAGCGGGTGACGCCAGGTTCATGACTGCATCGAGATGACCGTCAACCGTGAACGGCTCTGTAACGTCTTGTTCGAGAAACGTGAAGCGCTCGTGCGTGAACAGCTTCTCGATGTTCTTGCGCTGACCCGTCAGAAAGTTGTCGACAACGACGACGTCGTCGCCGCGCGCCAACAGAGCGTCGCAGAGATGGCTGCCGAGAAAACCCGCCCCACCCGCAAGAAGGACGCGCATTAGCTCCGGCCGATGCCGACGTAACTGAACCCGGCGCGCTTCAATGCCGCGCCATCCAGCAGGTTACGGGCATCAACCACCGCCTTGCCCTTCATGACGGACCCGACCTTGTCGATGTCCAGCCAGCGGAACTCGTCCCACTCGGTGCCGACGAGCAGTACGTCGGCCCCTTCGGTAGCGGCGTACGGATCGGCCGTCACCGTGATGCCATTCAGATCAGCGTGCACCGTTGGATCGTAGCCCCGGACGGTGGCTCCGGCGGCGATGAGCATGGCCGCGATTTCGAGCGACGGCGACTCGCGAAGATCATCGGTGCGAGCCTTGAACGACAGGCCCCACAGCGCGACGGTCTTGCCCGATACCGAACCGCCCACGGCTTCTTCGACCTTGCGCACGACGCGTCGGCGCTGTTCACGGTTGACCTCCACCACGCCGCGCAGCAGATCGAAGTCGTAGCCGGCGTCCTCGGCGATGCGGATCATGGCGTAGGTGTCCTTCGGGAAGCAGCTCCCACCCCAGCCAGGCCCGGGCTTCAAGAAGTCCTGACCGATGCGCTTGTCCGAGCCGATACCGAGCACCACGTCGTTCACGTCGGCACCGACGGCCTCGCAGACAGCTGCCACGGCGTTGATGAAGCTGATTTTGGTGGCGAGGAACGCGTTCGCCGCGTACTTGATGGTCTCGGCCGAAGCCGGATCGGTGATGATGAACGGTGCGGCGATGCCAAGGTAGAGCGACGCGACTCTGATGGCGGCGGCCTGATCGTCGGCTCCGATAACGATGCGGTCGGGGTTCAGAAAGTCGTGCAGCGCCGAGCCTTCACGCAAGAACTCGGGGTTGGACACCACCTTCACGTCGGGGCGTCCCATCGCCTTCTCAACGACTTTGGTTGAGCCAACCGGCACCGTCGACTTATTCACCACGATGGCTTCCTGCGGCAACACAACCGAGATCTGCTTGGCCGCGATCTCCACGTAGGAGAGGTCGGCCGAGCCATCCATCCCCTGTGGCGTCGGCACGCACAGGTAAGCAAATTCGGCGGTGGCTGCAGCGGCCTCGGCCCCGAGCACGAACGACAGGCGGCCCGACTTGATGCCCTCCTGTACGAGTTGGTCGAGACCGGCTTCCACGATGGTGATCTCGCCTCGCTGCAGCGAAGCGACCTTGGCTTCGTCGATATCGGCGCAGATCACGTCGTGACCGAGTTTGGCGAAACATGCACCCGTGGTGAGACCGACGTATCCGGTGCCAATGACAGCTATGCGACTCATGGGCCGAAATCCTAGTGTCCGTGGTGTCCGATAGCCCTAGGTCGATAGGCACGGCCAACTAGCCTCACCCCTATGCCGATCCAGCGCCGCCGTTGGATGTCTGCGGGCGAACACGTTGCCGCCACTGCGTGGACCATCTGGCTCATGTGGCCGTTCATCCGACCCGACCGCTATGTGGTCGGTTTTGACACGTTGGCCTACACCGGCCCCAACTTCGCCGTCGGACGACGACAGTGGACTGCTGGCCACATTCCGCTCTGGGACAGTGGCATCTTCGGCGGCGTACCGCATCTCGCCAACATGCAGACGGGCGAGCTGTACCCTCTCAAGTTCCTTGGCTACTTCTTCAACGACAACCGGGCTATCGGCCTGCTGGCCGCGCTGCACATGCTGATCCTGGCCAACGGGCTCGTTGTTCTGGTAGCCCAGCGCCTGTCGTTGCGGGCACCGGCCGGCGTGGTCGCGGCCGTAGCCTTCACCGGGTCGGGCATGGGAATGACGAAGTCGATTCAATTCGAACAGCTGCTCGTGCTCGCCTGGCTACCGTGGCTCTGCGTATGCATTCATGGACTGTTCTTCGGGAACCATCAACGTCGTTGGATGGTTGCCCTTGCCGTTCCGACCGGCCTCACCTTGCTCGCTGGGCATCCGCAAATCGTGTACATCGAGATGCCGCTGTTGCTGGTGGTTGTGGCGGTGTGCACCTGGGTTTCGGGGCGTTGGAAACGACTGGGCTGGATTGTCGCCGCTGGTGCGCTCGGCGCAATGCTGGCCGCGCCGCAGTTGCTCTTGTCCGCTCAAGCGACGAGCCGAGCCGCCGTGTCCGAGGTTGCGAAGGCATCGGAGAACGGCGCAACGGGCTTCGCGGTGAACCCGGCCAGAGTCGTGCAGACCTTGCTCGGCAATCCGCGCAGCCTTGACCAGGTCGCGTCGTCCGGCGGTTTCGAGACGGTGAGCTTTTTGGGTGCCTCGGTCGGGCTCCTGGCGCTGATGGGAGCGGGCGTGAGTTGGCGTCGCCGGCGCGGCCCGACGCTCGTGCTCGTGGTCACCGCGGTGAGCGGCCTGCTGTTGGCATTCGGACCTTCAACGATCTTCTATCGAGCTGCCCGCAAGATCGCGCCCGGCTTCTCGTTCGCCCGGGTGCCCGCCCGATGGATGATCATCCCGACGTTTCTCGCCGCCCTCGCCGCGGCCGCGGCAATCGATGCGTTGCGCGTCGCACGCCTCCCGGTGCAAGCATTCCGCAAGGTGCTTCTGGCCGCTGTGCTCATTGCGCTGACATCGTTGATCGGGTCGGTGCAGGCGCCGGGGCGCCTGGTTGTCGGCGCATGGCTGGGCACCGCCGCGCTCATGGTCGGGGCCTCGTGGTTACGACCTCGTTGGCTGGCTGCGACGTTGCTGTTGCTCCTTGTCGTCGGTGAACTCGGTCGCTACAACACGCACAGTTTCGGCCGATCATCCATGCGCCGCGAATCGGTCACGGCGCTGGCCGGAGCGGTACCCACGTTTCTCGCCAGCCATCCCGGACGCTCATTGGCCATCACCAACGATGCCGCGGACACGCCCTACCTGGTCAACGGGTTGCGGCCGAACGCGAACAATCTGGTCGGCGCCCGCTCGATCGACGGCTACGACGGCGGTATTCAGATCACGAAGCGTTGGCTGGCGGCGATGGGTCAGGCCGCCGGAAGTGAACTCAATCCGGCGGTCACCTTGCGCGGGCAGATCGGTGGACCGCTGAACCTCGATGCGTTTGGTCGCCTCGGGGTGCGTTACCTGGTGCTCGAAAGCCAACGCGGTGATGCCGCCGTACTTTCGAAGGGCTGGACCGGACCGGTGCTCACCGACAACACCTTGCAGGTGTGGGAGAACCCGCGCTGGGTCGGCGAGGCAACGGTCACGTCAACGGCGGGAGTCAGCGCGGCGAAGGTGGTTCGGCGGCGGGACGGCTCGGTATCGGTGGCGACCGATGGTGCGGCCGGTGTGCTTCGTCTGGACGAACAGTACGAAGCTGAGTGGCAGGTGTCTGTAGACGGCAAGGCCGCTCGACTTGTCGAAGTGGATGGGTTCTCCGTCGGCGTGGAGGTGCCGGCCGGACAACACGCCGTCACGTTTTCCTACAGCTCAAGCCTCTTCTGGCGAGGTCTCATTGCATCGGGTGCAGGGCTACTCGCCCTGCTAGGGGTGTTGCTGTTCGATCGCCACCAAACTGAGAAGCGCTACCGCGAGATCGACTTCGATCCGCCATCAGCGACTACGGACGACGCCGGGCGACCACAAACAGGCTTTGGCCAAACGGCGGCTTTACTCGCTTTTCAATGGCACGTATGACGGGGATGAACCAGCGGTCGTAGATGGTGGACAGACGGCCACCGGTGGGCTTCGCTCCCACAAGACCGACGATCAACCACCAGGCAAAGAAGCCCGGCAGATTGGCGTAACGAGACTCGATGACGGTGAAGCCACTGGTGGCGAGGAGGCTTTCAAGATCACGTCTTGCGGTAGCGGCGGCAGTGCCCGACCAAGCGGTCGAACTCACCGAAGAGCGACGGGAATGCCGGCACCCAGATGCACAACGTTCCACCCAGTGCGAGGCGGGCCGAGATGTCCGCGAGCAAGGAACGGTCATCGTCGACGTGTTCCAGTACGTTGAGCAGCACGGCCGTGTCGAAGTACCGATCTGCAACGTCGATGAGCGTGCCGTTGATCACGGTCACATCGCTGAGATCGGTCGAGCTGCAGTCGAAGCGGCGGGATCAGTCTGGCCGAAGGCTCGACGGCCGTCAGCGATTGGCCAAGGCCGCGTAGTTCTCGCGAGTACGTGCCTCGTCCGGCCCCGATTTCGAGTACGTGACCGTTGGTGAAAGGGCGCAACAATTCCAGCACCCAAGCCTTGTAGTTCGTTGCGCCCTTCGAGTTCGGCGAGTACTTCATCGAGTTCCGATTCCGAATCATCCGACGTCGTGTCGCCAAAAGCCTTGGCCAAGTCTATGCCCGCGATTTCGTAATGACCTTGACGACGGGTTCAAGCCGCTGCACGCCGACGCGATCACCGAACGGCGAGTAGCGCACGATGCAGAAGATGGCTCGAATGCCATCGCGCCAGCCGATCTTCTTTCCCTCTGCGTAGGTGCGTCCGTCGTAGGAAATTCCAACCTCGTAGATGCGCCAGTCGCCCCGCGCTACCTTGGCGGTGATCTCGGGTTCAACACCGAAACGGTTTTCTTCGAGCGTGAACGACTGCAGCACCTCGCGGCGGAACGCTTTGTAGCACGTCTCCATGTCGGTGAGATTCAGATTGGTGAACATGTTCGACACGGTGGTGAGAAAGTTGTTGCCCAACGTGTGCCAGTAATAAAGCACCCGGCGCTCACTGCCGCCGGCGAAACGCGAGCCGTAGACGACGTCGGCTCGCCCGTCGAGGATCGGTGTTACGACCAGCACGTACTCGTCGGGGTCGTATTCGAGGTCGGCGTCTTGCACGATGACGACTTCGCTGGTGGCTTCTTGGAAGCCGCGGCGAATAGCAGCACCTTTGCCCTGGTTGACGCCCTGGCTGAGCACTCTTACGCGAGCGTCACCCGTAGCGGACGCGATTTCGACAGAGCGGTCTTTCGAGCCATCGTCGACCACGATGACTTCCTTCGCGTACGGCGACGCGAGAACGCGGTCGAGCAGGGTCTTGATCGTGGCTTCCTCGTTGTAGCAGGGCACGACCACGGTCAGGCACTGGACTGGGGTGGCGGGGTCTTTACGCACCTTGCGATGTTAGCCGGACGGGTCGGCCGCTATTGCGTTTCCGCGAGCTGGCGGTCGAGCCAGCCGAGCAGAATGGCGATCGCTCTGGGGTCGTGCCTAAGTCGGTGTCCTGCCCCGGCGAGCAGCCGTAGTTCTGCGTCACCGTGGGCATCTACGAATCGGCGGGCGTCGCTGGACGGTACCGAATCATCATCATCGCCGTGCAGCACGAGCAGCGGGCGGGGGGCGAATTTGCGAGCTGCTTCGAGCGGGCGGACCTTGCTGAACTCACTGGCCCAGTCACTGAACTTGCGGGGATAACTGGCGTCTCGGATGGCGCCGATCTCCCGGGCATGTTCGAGGAATTTGTGCGGATGCTCGGTCCACGCGCTGAAGTCGGCGCGGGCACCGAGCAGCGCGATGCCACTCACGCGCGGGTCATTCTCCGCGGCCGCAAGTGCCAGCGAACCGCCCGTGGATGATCCGACGACCCAGATGCTGCTGGGGTTCACTTCCGCTTCGAGGTGGTCGATCGCAGCCTTCAGGTCGGCCAGCCAGCCGAGCATGGAGAACTGTCCCTCGCTCTGGCCTGCGCCGCGAAACGTGAACGTCATGGCGGCCCACACGCCCGGTCCAGCGACACGATCGCAGAGTTCTGGGAACGTCAGTGCCGATTGGCGGGCGTCGAGCGGGCCAGAGGGAAAGCCGTGGCACAACAGCAGCGCCGGCGGCCCCGGCTCCGTCCGCCGAATCGGCTCCACCAAGTACCGCTGCAGAGTGTTCCCATCGGACACAAAGCTCCCGTTCATATTTTTTCAATCCGCAGTATCTCCGCGGCGGATTCGAAGTCGTCATCCTGGGTGATGAGGGGTATTCCGAGAGCCAAGGCCGTTGCGGCGATCCAGGAGTCGTTGGCTGGCATCTTGCGTCGTAACGCCACTCGCAAGGTGCACCATGCCTGAACGACGAGGGCGACGTCGATAGGCACAACCCGAGCCTTCATGGCATCAGCCAACGTTGCCGAGCGCAGCTCCCTGACCTCATCCGATTGCGCCAAACGCACCCCGAGCGTCAACTCGGCAATCGTCACCACCGAAACGATCGGGGCCCATTGGGCCAACGTGCCCACATCGCGATCCTCCCGGCCGATGAAAACCGATGTGTCGAAGACGGCTGGCGCGGCGGTGACCGGGGCTACTTGCTCCACGGGTCGATCATGTCGTCGGTCGACTCGTCACCCAACGCGTCCGCCAGATCTTCGGCCAGCGCCGCGTCGGCCGAATGCGCCAGCACGAGTTGCGCGGTTGACCAGGGCGTACCCGGCGTGATTCCCAATAGCGAATCAATCCGCCGCTGATCCTTCAGATTTCGCAGCGCGACAGTGTCTGCAGCCCGGTACCGGATCGCCATACGGGCTGCCTCCGAACGAGACACGCCTTCGACCTCTGCCAACTCATCGAGCGCGGCAAGGTCTGCATCATCCAAACGAATAGCCAACTGAGTTGTCATGCGTTCATGCTATCACCGCATGACGACAGAGTGCTGCCACAGCCCGTAGCGGCCGCAGCGGAGCACGGACGTTGCAGCAACGAAGCGGCTCGCCCAACAAGAGAAGCCGGGCTGGGCTCAATCTATGGTCCACTGGGGCGATAGCGTGACCAAGCTTCCGGTTTCGTTGGCATTCCCTGTCAAGACATCGAAACGCAACGCGAGGTGCAAATGATCGTAGATGTGCTGTCGATTGAAATCCGTGATCGAGGTGTGGAGATCGAAGGTGCCGGGCAGAAGCGGCACCTTGGGCATGAGTATCTCGACGACGCCGTCGCCTTCGATAGCCGCCGGCACTCGTCCAACGTCCCTTGCGCAGGGCGACGTCACCGTAGCGCCGCCCAAGCTCTCGATCTCGAAACCGAAGACCGGGCGAGCTATCGCTTTGGTCGCATGGTAATGAAGTCGCAGACGAACGTCATCTCCTGTCCGAAAGCGCTTCACCGGAGTGGTTCCGTCACCGACGAACATCTCAACGCGTTCGATCTGCACTTCACCCGAGCCGCGGCGCGTGCTGCCGTCGGTGCGGACGCCACGCTCCCCCAGCATCCGTTCGGTGTAGGCCTCGACCAGGTCAGATGGGTCACCTTCAGCGACAAGCTTCCCGTGCTCCAGCCAGATCGCCCGATCGCACATGTCACGCACGCTGTTCATTGCATGCGTGACTAAAACGATCGTCCGGCCTTCATTGCGAAAGTCGGCAAACTTCTCGAAGCACTTCTGCTGAAACGTCACATCGCCGACGGCGAGAATCTCATCGATGATCAGGAGCTGAGGATCAACGTTGATGGCGACGGCGAACGCCAGACGTACGTACATGCCGGTGGAGTACGTCTTGACCGGGGAGTCGATGAAGTTCTCCAGGCCAGCGAAGTCAACGATCGCATCGAAGCGATCGGCGATGTCCTTCCGGCCCATTCCGAGGATGGCGGCGTTCAGAAAAACGTTGTCCCGACCGGACAACTCCGGATGGAATCCCGCGCCGAGTTCGAGGAGTGCCGACATCCGCTTGTGCACCTTGACGGTCCCAGCGTTGGGCTGGAGGATCCCAGCCATGCATTTCAAGAGCGTCGACTTGCCGGAACCGTTCTGACCGATGACGCCGAAAACCTCTCCCTCACGGACCTCGAAGCTCACATCGTTCACGGCAGTGAAGTCGTCGTACCGATTTCGTCCACCAGCGACGATCAACGCCTTCAGCGAATTGGTCTTTTCGTGATGGAGGCGGAATGACTTCGTGAGATGGGACACTTCGAGGGCGTTAGGTGTCACCTCACATCTCCTCGGCGAAGCGCGGCGAAAGCCGATTGAAGACCCATAGTCCGAAGACGAAGGATGCCACCGAGAAGACCAGCAGCTCTAACCATCTCACCGGACTCGGGAACCGCAAGTCGTAGATCGTCTCGTGAATCGCCGTCACGAAACTCCCGGTCGGACCAAACCTGGCAACGAAACGAAGAGCCGACAGACTGATGCTCGCCGGGCTGTAGATGATGGGCGTGGCGTAGAACAGGAGCTGGGAGAGAATTCCCCAGAGATAGTTGACGTCATGGTAGAAGACGTTGGCTGCCGCAAGGGCAAGGGCGACGCCCGTCGTGAACAGTGCGAGCAGTACCAAGATGGCGAGCAAAATGGGGAGCCAGGGTAAGACCATGTGTCCGCTGATGAGCATCGCTGCCGTCAGTACGAGGATCTCGATCATCAACGTGACGAACTGGGCGACGACGATCGAGAACACCAGATGCTCATGCGGGAATTGCACCTTCTTGATCAGTCCGGCGCCGCCTTGGACTGCGCCGATGGCGGTGCCAATGGTGATCGAGAAGAAGTTGAACGGGAAGCACGCCGCTCAGGAAGAAGAGCGGGAAGACGTGAAGCCGCTCGGATCGCCAGTGGGTGGCGACTGGTGGAAGACGTAGGTGAAGATGACCGTGAAGATCAACATCTGCGATAGCGGGTTGAACAAGCTCCAGGCCCAGCCGAGAACCGACTTCTTGTAGCGGGTTCGCAGCTCCTTAAGCGACAGCAAGTAGAGCAGGTTGCGATGCGCCATCGCATTGCGCAGAGACATGGTGGCAGCGATCGTAACGCAAACCCCTCAGCGGCTCCGGGCAAGTGGAAAGCCGCAGAAGCGCTTACGACCTTTCGTAACCGGTCACGTCGACCAGGAGATGTGTCGCCGCGGAGTTGAACAGGCACACGTCACCGGTGGCATCGAGCCCGATCATGACCGCGTTCGCGATGGTCTGCCCGGCTACGAAATTGACGTTCGAAGCGGTCGGTCGGTTCGACCCGCACGGCCAAACCGTCAGGAAACCGACGGCCCGGGCGCTTACCGCTGCGACACTCAACACCGCAGCGGTAGCAGCTGGCTCAACACCACCACGACCAGCTTGGCCAGGCGGTGAGGAATCCCGCTCCGGCCGGGTCGACAACAGTGATGTTGAGCGACACGGAGGTAGCCGTCAGATCGACGCCTCCCCGCCGGAGGACCGTTATCTCGCGCACGGCGGCCGGGCCGATTTTCCCGAACGAAGAGTCAAGCCCATCCACGGTGCCAGAATCAGGCCGCGAATCAGCGAGACGAGCCGGTGTAACTGCGACGAAACCTGACTGGGGCAGCCCTCCTACTGGATACGCCACTGCACCGCCACACAACACCAGGCCCGTGCCGATAAGGAGACACGAATCGTCACCACCGGCAGCAACCGCGGTCGCCTCGGCAACATGGCCCACTCCGACCGGTTTCTTACCTGCGCTCGGCGCAATTACCGGGCACATAACCCCAGCATCGCGCCGTGCCCGACCTCGAGACCGCGCATGCATGAAAATTTTCGGCAGCCAACGACGCCACGTCCGACGGGAACGGCGGGCACCGGGACCGTCGAAGGAGCGGACGAAGCTCCGCCAAGCTGGCCGTAAAGATTACCGCTACCCCAGCAGCTCACCTGGCCAACATTCGTGAGCACACAAGCGAAGTCGTACCCGAGGCCGACCTGCTTTACATCACTCAGCCCGCGAACAACCGTCGGGACCAGGTTGGCGTACACATTGGCAACCTCGCCCCAACACTTCGCCAGCCCACCAACCACGGCACACGTTCCATACGGGCCCGCGGTCAAGAACGTCACACCCGTCAACCCAAAACCGACACCGGCACCGGCACCACGGAACCACGCGACAATCCGACACACCGTTGCCGACCGCATCGCCTCCGTGATGCCCTAGCGACACACCGCCGAAGCACTCACAGCCTCTCGTACCCGGTCACGTCGGCGAGGAGATGCGTCGCCGCAGAGTTGAACACGCACACATCACCAGTCGCATCGAGCCCGACCATGACAGCGTTCGCGATCGTCTGCCCAGCAACGAAATTGACGTTCGACGCAGTCGGTCGATTCGACCCGCACGACCACACCGTCAAGAAACCGGCTGCCCGGGCACTTACCGCCGCGACGCTCAGCATCACAGCAGTAGCCGTCGGTTCGACGCCACCACGACCAGCAAAATGTACCCGAGTCGTCGAACCCGCCGACACCTCACCCACCCCGGCCTGCAAGCCGTCGACCGTCGACGTCCCCGGCCGAGAATCAATCAACCGTGCCGGGGCAACAACTGTATGCAATGGGTTTTCCCAAGGTGGGCCGTTCCGAACATTCATCTGCAAATCTGCGACGAGATGGGTCCCAGCGCTCGTGTAGAAACAAATGTTGCCAGCCGCTATGGTCGACACTGTAACGACCATCGCGGCAATCGTCTCGCCAGCAGCGTAGTTCAGCGAGGATGCCGTCGGACGGGGTTCGTAGCATGGCCACACAGTCACGAACCCGTCGGCGACAGGGTCGACGACGGTCACGTTGAGCACCGATATTGCATTCCACCCGTATCGGTCTTTTCCCTGCCACCCAGTGCTAAAGTAGGTAGTCGATTCGGCTGCTCGAGGGTGCCCTCGGTCCGCTAGGGAGAAGTCGTCGGGAGCCACTAAGTCACGGGTGTCGAAGAGGCGCTCAGGTCGGTCTATCACGCCGCTCACGAAGAACCCGGTGACGTCAACGATGATATGCGTTGACTCACTGGCATAGAGACACACTTCTCCGGTTGCGCCAAGTTGGACGACCGCGGCATTTGCGATCGTCTGGGCTACCCGGAAGTTCAGGTTCGACACATTCGGGCGAGCCACCGACTGGCCATCTCGCGTCGTGCAGGCCCAGATGGTGAGAAACCCCGGGCCGACCGGATCGACAACGGTCACGTTGACCGCCACGCCGGTAGCCGTAAAATCAACACCGCCCCGGCCGAGAACAATGACTTCGCGCGCCGCAGCCGGACCGATTTTTCCGAACGACGCATCAAGCCCATCAACCGTGCCGGAGACAGGCCGTGAATCCGCTAGCCGCGCCGGCGAAACCGCAACGAAGCCGGTCTGAGGAAGACCCTCGACCGGCCTTCCCTCAATCCCCATTCCAGACGCAGGCAGGCCATCGCAACTCCTCACAATATCCACATTCCTCTACCTAACTTTATCCGTCGATCGATCCCGATCGCCCAGTCGTTATCGATCAATGAGCACGTTGTGAACTTGCGTAACCCCGAACAAATCCGCACTCATCCTCTGCTTAGCATCCAACAACACTCCTGCTTACGTTATCAGCTCCGCACACAATCTGCCGGCAGCCGCTTTTCCCCAAGACGTGCGTTCCGCTCGCTTCTCCACCTCTCGTTCTCTCGCTTGCCCTGTTGTGCCCCTCTCGTTTTACCTTCCCCGCCGCCTCCCCCGCCCGTCTTCTTCTTCTTCCTCCTTTCCTCGCTCCCGCTTCTCGTCGTCCCTCCCCTCGTGCTCTCCGCCCCCCCCCCCGCCTCTCACCCCCGCCCCCCCTTCCCTTCTGCCCCCCACTTCGCTGTTCACCGTCCCACCGCACTTCCTCGCCTCCGCGTCTCTTCTCACCTCGTTTCACCCGACCCCACCGCTCGTTCCGTCGACGTCGCTCGCTCTACCCACCCGACCACTCTCATCAGCCGTCACCTCCCTACACTCTGACGACTTCGCCGTCACCGCCAACGCCAACGTCCGACTTCGTCAGTCACGCGTCGATAACGCAGCCATCGATCGTCTGGCACGCCTCGAAGTCGAGATCGCATGATCCGCGGCAGCACCGTTCCGAACCCGGCCGAAGCACACGCCTACCTGTCGAATCATCGAGTGTTCTACAACCGCAACGCCACCAAGCCCCTCGAGCACCTCACACCACCGAGACCAAACGCCACAACCACACAGCACCCGACCAGTGCCAACCAAAAAGCATGAGCGGTCTCCGCCAACCGCTACCGCCGTCGCGGCCGCGACATGACTCACTTCCACCGGGTCGTTACCGGCCCCACCCACCAATACCTTAGGAAGAAAACCCCAGCATCGCACCGCACCCGATGTCGATAGAGCGCACGCATGGAACCAATCAGCAGCCAACGACACCACATCCGGCGCGCCAGCGATCGGCACAGGGACCAGTAAAGAAGGGCTGGAGGAGCCATCGCCAAGCTGCCCGTAGCCGTTACTACCCCAGCAACTGACCTTGCCAACGTTCGTGAGCACGCACGCGAAATCCGACCCAAGGCCAATCTGCTTCGCATCGCTCAGCCCACCAACAATACTTGGGACCAACACGGCGCCGGCACCTGCCACTTGCCCCCAACACTTCACCAAACCACCAACAACCACACACGTCCCACCAGGACCGGCAGTCAACGACGTGACACCGGTGATCGCCGGTACGGCGACCGGCACCGCGGAATCAGCCGTCGTTCCATCGCCCAACGGGCCAGCTCCCCAACACTTCACCGCACTGTTCGCGACAACAGCACAGGCATGACGAAACCCCACTGAAATCGACGTCACCGCGGTCAAACCGACCACCGCCACTGGCGTCGCCCGATTGATCTTTGTCCCGTCACCGAGCTGACCGAAATCATTTGCGCCCCAACACTGCACCGACGAATCAGCAACAATCACACACGTTTGCGACCCGCCCGCCGCAATCGCCGTCGCGCCCGTCAAACCGACCACTCGCACCGTTGCTTCGCCCGGCGCGAGCGAGGCAAAGTACCCGTGGTCGTTACCAAGTTCACCCGCAGCGTTTGCACTGTCCGCGCCCCAGCAACGCACCGTTCCGTCCGGAACCAGCATGCACCCGTGGTGACGACCGAGCGCGATCGCTGGAGCCACCACCGGCGCCAACGCCGCAGCGGGGACCGACTGAACAGCAACGTTCGCCACCGTCAACAAACTCACCACAACGACCGCCGCAACGGACTTCACACGATAAGAAAAACGCCTCATCATTTCGACTGCCTCCGTCTGCATTCGACCGTACGGGTCAGTATCTCACTCTCCTCGCCAACCGCAACGGGCCGAAGCGAACAGATTGGACCAACAAACGCTAAGATCGAGCCATCAACCTCGGCGCCGAAGCCAGAGCGCTCCACCCACGTTTTCCTGCGCGGTTGGGAACAACCCGAACATGCGCGCTGGGTCCAGCTTGGCGAGAAGAGACGGCCAAAAGAGGATCTCAAAATCCGAATTGAACTGAAGGAATGCCCGCACAGCGTAAAGTTCATTCCACGCCCGGCCTTCCATGACCCATCCCTCCGGGTACTCGAATCCGGGGAACATATCGTGAATATGGACAATCACTCCGGGTGCAAGGACCGGAAGTATGTCGAACAACACGGCGTTGACATCGCTCCCTGTCTTCGAGATATGGGTGGAGTCAACGAACAGCACGTCATCCGGCCGAAGCCTTCTGGCGTAGTCAAGTGGCAGGTCCTGGCTTCGGCAGCCAAGAATTTCCACCGTCGCTAGGTCCGATGTCCGAAGCAGCGACCGCAGGAGCTGCGGATAGGGGTCGACGAAGACGAGATTCGGCTCCCCGTCGAGCCAGCGATCACGGCTGTCGAGCGTGCAAGCCGACGAGAAGCCGCAGCCAAGCTCGACCATCTGCTTCGGTCGGAGCGATTGCAGCATCAGACTCAGGAACAGGCCGTCACCCACGGCGTAGGCGGGATTGTCGGTCCAGTAACGCCGACCAAGCGATTGAGCCTCGGTCTCGGTCCGGGCGAGCGATGAGTCCGCTACGTAGGTCTGCAGGGAATCGGCAAAAACCCACTGCTGGTCGAGCCGAAGATCGATGCCGGGAATCAAGGCAGGGTCACGCTCGAAAATTCGCACACGATCTTGTGACACTTCGCCCACTGCCGGTATTGGCGAGTAGAAATGCCCGACCGGAACAAAGAGATCGGCGTTCGCATGCGCCACGTCCGGCGAGGGTTCGATGGCGGCGGCAACCGTCTCATCTTCGAGCCGAAGTGCTTCGGCCTCCGTGAGCGCCTGGTTTTCGAGCCGTAGCGCTTCGGTCTCCGCGGCGCACCGCTGAACTACGCCTGTTAGATCGGCAATCCGACGCTCATAGAGCGACATCGGAGGTATCAGGCGGCTGAGTGCTCGAAGTCTTTGGTTGTTCCGCAAGTGCATCCCTAATTATGACCGATCCGGGGCGGCCCACCGAGCATCTTGCTCGGCGGGCCAGATTGCGTTTATGTCATCCAGGCGACGACTTCTACGCGGGGACATCTTCCAGCGGTGAGTCAGCCTGCCCTTCTCTGGCAGTGCGGGCATCAGTGTGCCCTCGAGGCACATGGGCGTCGAGCAACGCGACCGCCGGAGTCATCAGAAAAAGTAAACTCGGCAGGCTCACGACGCGACTCAACGAGGTGGCAAGCCACCACGAGACTTCAAACGGGCCAACCGCATAAACGCACACGACCAAGAGAGTCATAATAACTCCGAGGGCGGGGAGAAAAAGGCAAAGGCCCAGGGAGCGGGGCCGTCGCCGAGTCAGGGCGAGCAGCGCAAGAGTTATGACGAAAGCCCCTATCGCGTACCACGAGATCGAGGCGAGCACTTTTGGAAAGGCATACCCGAAACGGTGCCGCTCACGTGGGCGCAGCAGAGCCAGTCGGACGAACCCGACCACCTCGACAGAACGACCGACGTTTGGGTTCATCATCCGGGCAAAACCGGCCCAAAGCAGGCCAGGCACAAGTCCGACAGCCGAGCGAAGAAGAAACCGAACGCGTCGCCGGGGCGGTCCCAGAATCGCGATGGCTAGTAAGCCGGCCGCGCCGAAGAGCAGGCCCTCACCCTTTGTAAGAGTGGCAGCGGCAAGAAGCAGCACGCCGACAGGCGATGATCGATGAAACTGCGAGTCGTCGTAGAGCGTCACAAATGCTGCCGTCAGGAGGCTTGCCGCGAGCAGGTCCACGTAGCCGTGTGAAGCAAACCCGTTCCCGAGGTGGAGAGCCGCCACCGTGAGCAGCCCGGCGACGAGTACGACAGCGAGATGACGAACCCAGCGACGACTCAGCTGCACCAAAAGAGTGGCGACGGTCAAGGCCGTCAGAATCGACGTGGCCGCTTGTGCGTAGTGCAGGTCACGTGATCCGGTGAGTCGCCAGATGCCAGCGATGACCGCCGGATCTCCGGGTGGGTAGTCGGGCTGGCTGTAAAGAAAAAGTGGATTCTTCATTGCCGAACGAGCGACTACTCCCCCGGCCTCAAACGAGGACGCGTGAAACCACCAGATGACGTTGGCGTCCCAAGCACCGGGAGGCGCCGAGCGGTAACACAGAATAACAAGACCAAGCACAGCGCTGATGAACCCAGCAAGAGCTCCGTCTGCTTGGAGAACGCTGGAAGCTTGGCCCGACGGTGCCACACGCCAAACCGACCACGCTGACCAGGCGGTGGCGAACAGGGAACACGCAGCCAGAGTTGGCAGAAACGGTAGGCCGAACACCGCGCTCACGAACGCCGAGCAACCGCACACGACAAGCGACACGGGTGCCGACAACGGAACGGCCAAGGTCCAGGACCGGGAGAGAGCAACCGCGGGCGGAAAGCCGACGACGAAGACGAAGACCAACGAAACAAGAACCGGCGTCATGGGCTGACAAACACGAGGAGGTCCCCGCAGAGTTCTCCGATGGACTCCGGCGTTGCGTGGCTCACGTTTATCAGCCCGGGGGCATCTTGGGTGAGTTGGACGAGCGGAAAGATCGCAGCGGTCAGATGTTGACTGAGATAGTCATCGCCCTCTGGGACGACAAGGCGGTAACTCACTCCACGTTCAGTGAGTCTATGAGCTGTCTCTCCAACGCATCGCAGCCGCTCATACTCGGTCTGCTGTGGACCTCGGGACGCCTTCAGCCCCGAATGAAAGTCCGCAAAAGCGGCGCCTGCGGCAAACAGCAGGAATACAGTGGCGCCGATTGTGAATACCCCGAGTCGAAAGTCGACCAGTCCGGAGGAATGGTGCTCAGCCCCAGTGGAGTCGCGTGTCGCCGCACTTGGTGTTATGCCGACCTCGGCCGGGGTGGACTCCGCATTCACGGTCGAAGGCTAGCGAATGCCCAGCCCTCGGGTCGTGCATAGGCACGCAGCAGCCAATTGAAGTCGTCCGTTTGAAAGCCGGTGTGTTTCTGGCCTGGGCGTTAGATTGCACCAATGCGGAATGCCGAAGTGCAGCACCCCTGGGACGTGACGACCGGATGAGCTACGAGTTTACCTTTGCTTGGGATTCCCCGTACGGCCACCTCGTTCGGCTGTCAGAATCGCTCGGCGTCGAGCCCGGCCTCGTGCTTGATGTGGGCTGCGGTTCGGCACCACTCGCGGAGCCATTCATCGAGCGCGGGTTTTCGTACATTGGGGTCGACAATGACGCCGAGACCACCGAACGGCTGCGCGCCCGTGGTTTGGTGGTCGGCAACTTCGACCTGTCGAACCACGCCGGAATCCCGGACTACTTGATAGATCAGGCAGCCGGCCGACGGGTTTCCGCGATTTTGCTCACAGACGTGCTGGAGCACGTACCCGAGCCAATCAAACTCGTGCGCGCATTGGCCGAGGCCGTCCAGCGACTGTCGTTCCCCACGCTGCTCTTAAGCGTACCAAACGTCGCACACGCCGATTTGGCTGCCAAGCTGCTCTCTGGTCGCTGGGACGTCCGCCCGACCGGTCTTCTGGATCACACCCACGTCAACTTCTTCACCGAGACACGATTGCGCTCAGTCCTCGCGAGCGAG
Source organism: uncultured Acidimicrobiales bacterium (assembly GCA_963791625.1). Taxonomy (GTDB): domain Bacteria; phylum Actinomycetota; class Acidimicrobiia; order Acidimicrobiales; family Ilumatobacteraceae; genus JANMCE01. The sequence continues at coordinate 267,518 of CAWBTA010000006.1, read as the reverse complement.
GGGTTCCATGAGATTGGGCGAAATGACTTCGCCCTCTATCGCAGCGATCAGGCATTCCCCGCCGACCTTGCCTCCATCGAGCCCACAACGCCCCTCGGCGGTTACCTTCGATCACTTCGTGCCCAGGCCGACGATCACGGGACCGTAAACCAATTCGTGCGTGCCTTCGCTCTCGCACCGACAGCACGTCCAGCGGTGGCCACCGACGGTTCGAATCATGACGTCGATCGACTCCAGCCGTTTGCATCCGTCATCATGCGAACGCAGTCAGAGCGGCCAACGCTGCTTCGTGATGCGCTCACCTCACTGGCTGCGCAATCGGATTCCGACTTTGAAGTCCGCCTGATGGTCCACTCCACTCATCGCGATTCGGTCGACAAGACACAAGAATTGGTGAACGGTTTCGACGAATCGTTTGCTGGCCGCGTTCACGTGCACCAAGTCATCGGCGGAGGAAGAACCCGGCCGCTGAACGAGGGGCTCAGGTTAGCCCGTGGGCATTACGCCGCCTTCCTAGATGACGACGACCTCGTCTTTGGCGATTGGATAGAGGCATTCCGGTCAGGCGCAGTCGCGGCACCCGGAGCAATAGTTCGCGCCATGACGGCGGACCAAGAGTTCAGCAGCCGTGCTCAGTCGCCCGGGTTTGCACCCAACTCCGGGTTCAGTGTCGATCGCCCGGCCGAATTTGACCTGCTTGTCCATTTCCACCACAACGAGACGCCCATCTGCTCCTTTGCGGTACCGCTCGCCACTCTTCGCGAGTTCAGAATTACCTTTGATGAGCGCCTGCCCGTCGTAGAGGACTGGGATCTTCTCCTGCGGACGGCAACCCTCACAGGGGTCCACGACGTTGGCAAGGTCACCTCGCTCTACCGACGTTGGGATGCAAACGGTTCCAGCCACCTGCATGCCCAGAATACCTGGACCACGGCACGCGACATGGTTCTTGAAAAGCTGAATGACGGTCCGATCTTGCTGCCGGCACGCACAGTAAGGCGGCTGGCGGATCTGGACATTCGCCACAGAGAGGCCATCGAGCCGGCCGAGGTCCGACGAATGGAAAGCGCTCTCAACGAGTTGGCCAACAAGAATAATGAAATGACTTCGCAGCTCGGTGATGCTCGCCGCCAGATCGCCACGTATGAACAATCGGAGTGGTGGAAGATAACCTGGCCATTGAGAAAAATAATGATCGCACTCGGTCGAGGCAGACGTTGACCACTTCCTCCGATACGTCGAACCATGCCCCCCGTTCTAATCATGTCCGAGCACTAGACACAATTCGTGGTATCGCTGTTGCGATGGTTTTGTTCCACCACATCTGGGGTCTTGGAGGCGCACCGAACCTTCGACCAAAAATGCTGGGCGTTCGCCTACCACTAGCACCGCTCCTGCAGGGTGCCGGGCTCGGCGTAGACATCTTCTTCGTCCTCTCTGGCTACCTCTTATCGTTGCCATGGCATCGGGCGGAGGCAGGAGGTGCTAATCCGAAGCTGGGAACCTACCTTCGCAGACGCCTCAGTAGGATTGTTCCTCCCTACTACGGGGTGCTCCTTATCGTACTCGTGTTCATGCACCCCGCCGTGATTCCGTGGGGTTCGATTCACACATCAGGTGGCATCAAGCGAACAATCGCACACCTCCTTTTCGCCCAGCAGATCTTTCCCATCTCCGCCGGTGGCTACGGAGCGCTGGGTTCTTTGTGGACCCTCACGATCGAGATGATCTTTTACCTCATCCTTCCCGTAATGGTTTTGGCGTTTCTGAAAGGGCGCTGGCGTGTCAGCCTTCCCCTTTCCGCTGTAGCGAGCCTGGCATGGATGTGGTTTGCACGACACCAACTTGATTTCATTATTAGCATGGCCCGGAACTCGGTGGGGCGCTACGGCGTGAGTGACGTCGTTCTTCGAGAGAATTGGCTCGTCAACCAGTTCCCGGCGTTTCTCTTTGACTTTTCGCTAGGTATCTGCATGGCCCGGCTTGCCATTCTCGGCAATAGGAATAACCGAGCCCTGCAGCTCGTCCGTACCCGGGTCTCGGGTTGGGTACTCGCTCCGACGGGACTCGCCATCCTCTACTTCGCACTTTACCTGAACGGAACGCAGCGCTGGCCGAAACTCGCCCGCTATGGTGACCATTGGCTTGCGTCGATCGGCACCGCCATCTTAATTCTGGCAACCATGAACTCGGAAACAGTAGTTGCTCGAGTCTTCTCCCTGAGGGCTTTCACGTTCCTTGGGACGATTGGTTACTCTGTCTTTCTTTGGCACATGCCAGTCATCTACGCCGTGAATGCATACCCGTCGCTCCAAAATCTCGAACCTCGGGCCCACGTCATTCTCCTCGCCAAACTGGTGCTTCCACTCACGTTTGCATTGTCTGTGCCGTATTATTTCCTTGTGGAGCGACCATTCACCTCATTGAAACGGTCAAATCCCACCACGCGTAATCAGTAACGGTGGAGGGCGTACTCGCCACCAACAAACTCTGCCACGTGGGAAGCGCGTGGCAGCTTTTCCGGGGCGTCTCCGGATGCGACCCTTAGCTCGAATTCGCGTAGCCCACGCTTGAGGGCGTCGTTCCCGTGGTCCTCAATGAAATCTCTCGTCTCCTGTTCAATGTCGGGCCGGTCGTAGCGGCGCGCAAGCATGAGGCGGGCGAAGGCTCCATAGTACTGCTCGACCTCAGACGCGACAACCGTGCCGGACCCAGCCAGATGCTTGTCGTGGAACACGGAGGCGTCGGGGACAAACACTACCTTGGAGTAATTCAGTCGGACTCTCCAGGAGAAGTCGACATCATCGCAGTAGAGCGGGAAGTTCTTCTGGTCAAATCCTCCAAGAAATTCGAAAACCGACCGTCGGACCAGCACGCAGCAGGTACTGGCCCAACACGTCTCTCCCGTAGCGACGTCATAATCCTTCGGATGTTCAATAGGGATCTGTCGGCCTCCGCCATTCCCACCACGGGATCACTCATAGCCCCGATCAATTTGGCCAACATGTCCGGAGCTGCGTAGGTGTCTGGATTAACTATCAAAAGGAAATCGGCGGTTGCGTTCGCTGCGAGTGAATTATGACCGTATGCCGTCATACGGTTTTCGTTGAAGAAGGAGTACTCGAGAACGATGTCGCCGATCGGTTCTAGCAACGATCGCAACTCCGCAAGATCTGCTTCTCCCAGTACTTTTTCGGGCGAGCAGTCGCCCAGATTGATCCCAACGGTCGAGACGACTCCCAAGCTACGCGCATGTTTTATGGTGGCGGAGAGACCCCGCATGAAGCGCCAAATATCACCCAGGGACGTGCGGTAGAGTATTGATTGAACGTGAATGGTAGTCGAGTCTGGCACCTATGATTTCCTTACTCTCAGCGCTTTCCAAGCCTACCCGACCACTACGTGCTACGGGCGGCAGCTGGTGATGCCGCCGAGCGGACGTACGGCTTAAACAAGCCCGAGTAACGGCAGAATGGCGAGGACAGGCCGCATCCCCCCGCGGGAGCCAGTATCGTAGTTGACTGTGCAACAGCGAATACTTATCACAGGTGGTGCCGGATTTATTGGTTCTGCCCTGGGCAGACGCCTCATAACCAGCGACGCGAGCATTGTGGCGGTTGATGTCCTACATCCCCAGGTACATCCGGCGAGCGTGCCAACGAGCGAGTTTCCCGCTGGAGTCGAGTTAGTCGTGGCCGACGTCGCTCATGCGCCAACTTGGCCCGCCATTCTCGAGCGATTCCGACCCGATGCGATCGTGCATCTGGCTGCGGAGACTGGTACTGGCCAATCGTTGAGTGAAGCCTCGCGGCACGCCACCGTGAATGTGGTTGGGACAACGGCCATGCTTGATGCGCTCTACCGATCAAAGCATCGCCCCTCGCACATCGTGCTGGCTTCGTCGCGAGCGGTATACGGCGAGGGCACTTGGATGACCCCGGATGACACCCGATTCTCGCCGCCAGGCCGCCGTCATGAAGACCTAGAGCGGGGCATCTGGGACTTTGTGACGCCAACCGGGCTTCGGGCCACCCCGGTCGCGAGCAGGGCTGACACGACGGAGCCCCGGCCCTCGAATATCTACGCCGCGACGAAACTTGCACAGGAGCATCTGCTCAATGCGTGGTGTGCCGCCACCGGGACACCAATCTCCGTCCTGAGATTGCAGAACGTCTACGGCCCAGGCCAGTCCCTCACAAACTCCTATACGGGAGTATTGGCGCTCTTCGCTCGGCTGTCCTGTGCGTCCGAGAGGATCGACGTTTACGAGGACGGTGTCATCTTGCGTGACTTCGTGTTTATCGAGGACGTTGTCTCCGCGTTAGAGCTCGCTCTGTTGAACCCTCCGACTCATCAGCGCACCCTGGATGTCGGCTCGGGCGAGCCGACGACCATCCTGCAGGTGGCCCAGGAGATGGCCGCTGAGACGGGTGCACCGGCTCCCGAAGTTACCGGACAGTTTCGTGACGGCGACGTACGCGCCGCGTTTTGCGACATCAGCCGAACCACTACGGAATTGGGCTACCTTCCCAAATGGACGTTGAAGCAGGGAGTCACGGCGCTAACGACGTGGGTCGAGAGCCGACCATAGCGTTGCGTATGTACGTTGCTCGACTGGACCTCAGCCCGCCCAAATGGCTCAGCGGAGTCCAAGTAGTACGCCGGCGACCGTCCACATCCTCGACGGCCAGACCCTGCAGCGCCGAGCAGACAGTCAATCTTATCAGTCCCACTGCTATCGACGATCTAGTCAATCGGCGTCGAGCTGAAGAGGCAGTTGGTTCTGTCGCCGCACGAGGGCCTCGTCATAACCAGATCTGGAACCGTCTGGCCCGCAACGAAGTTCGGCCGCGACTGAAAGCAAGGGAAGCATGTCGTCGTACTTAGGATTATCACCCCTGAGCGGACGGCGCCACACCTGTTACATTCGTCACATGAAACGGCGATTGGACTTGGTGGCTCTTTGCCTCACACTCGTGGCTTTCACCCTGCCGCCAAGCACCGCAGCTCAGGCTGCACCGGTCCTGACCGCATCAGCAATTTGCTCGCCCGACGTCAACTTCCCGTCAAGGGGGTGCGTCGAAGGTGGCATGCTGCTCGGGCCGTCGACCATGACGACAGAGTTGGCCCTTGAGTGTCGGACCGAACGGTTTGGAGTCTGTCGACAGTGGTTGATAACGGAGGATCGGATTGGGGGTTTAGGATTCACCCGTCAGCATCCAACACAACGCCAGTCTTTGGTGGGCTATTGTGCTGTGCCGAACAGGCACGTGTTCTCCGCGAATCCAGCGGCTCTCGAACTCGATGGCGACTGCGACGAGATCCCCGACGGTCGCGACAACTCGCTACGTACCGACAGTGTCACCTACATACCTGGCAGCGGCTTTGGCTCCAAGTTTTATAACGTGACCATTGTCGATGCGAAAGGCCCAGGCTTCATCGCTGTCTTTCCGTGCAGTGCAGGGAGCCCGACATCCTCGGCCCAAAACTTCGATACTGGGCAGACGATTGCCAGCTTCGTCGCGCTACCGTCGCACGACGCTAACTGCGTGTACAGCTCCGAACGAGCCGACTACATCGTTGACTACCTCGGAGAAAGCTTCCTTGCTCCGATCAGCCCTACCCGAATTCTCGATACCCGCGATGGAACTGGCACGGCGGGCCAACGATTGGCGGCCGGTCAGATACTCACGATGAACATCAACGGCAAGGCCGGACTTCCAGCATCTCTAAATGCAGTCGCAGTTGGCGTCACAGCCGTCAATCCGACAACAGCCGGATTTTTGACGGTATACCCATGCGATCATGAGCGGCCGCAGGCATCCAACCTCAACTTCGCCGCGAGCCAAACGATCGCCAACGCCGCCTTCGTCAGCCCAAGCACGTCGGGCGACGTCTGCCTATTCTCCTCGGCAACTGTCGACCTGGTTGTCGATCTGTCGGGTTACATTGCCTCGGGCAGCAGCCGATGGAGCCCCGAGCGAGTCCTTGATACGCGATCAGCATCGGGACCGAAGGCCGCTGGCACGACGACGGTCAAGGTGGCGGGTACTACAAGAATCCCGTCGGACGCCCGAAGCGTCATCGCCAACCTGACCGCAGTGAATGCGTCCGCCGAAGGCTTCGTCACTGCATACCGATGCGGTGAGACGGTGCCGGTTACATCAAACCTCAACTTCCGGGCGGGCCAGACCATCGCCAATCTGGCGACGGTTACACCCGACACGAACGGAAACATCTGCCTCTTTTCCAACGTGGCCGTAGATCTGCTGTTGGACGTGAGCGGCTCGTTTGATGGGGCCGGTGGTGGTTACCCGAGCTCTGGACCCATTCGGTTGTTCGATAGTCGGCTATCCAGCAATTCGGGCTACCCGCTCTAGGTGGATGAGGCCGTCAGCCTTTGGCGGTGACTCAGGTCGACTCTAGGAGACGTTGAACTTCGAGGGTGACCCGGACATGTCCTTCGCAGCGGAGGCACCAGGCTGAGCTCTTTGACTTTGTCGTTGACCTTGGCCCAGCGGCCACTTCTGCTTGTTGGGACGCTATCCGCCGCCGCCCTGCGGCGCGCAGCCCGATCTTGGCCAGACGGGTGCAAACGGAAAGGTCTGCATCTTCACCGACCAATCCGCCAACTTCTTCGCTGACCTCGCAGGCGTGTTCACCGCACAGGTCTGATGCGGTTGCCGGTTCAGAGCTCAGCCCGCGGCCCGACAGCGCCGACCGAGTCCAGGTAGCGCAGGTGAGCGGCCAGCACCGCCGCGACGTCTTCGTCCTCTACGTCCAGCCCGGAAGCCGACGCGGCCCCGAGTAGATAGCCGATCTCGTCGGTCTCGTCGACGAACAGCGGCAGCTCCAAGTCCTGCCTTCGGTCCGTCACATCCTCCGGCGCCAGACCCCGCGCCGAGAGTCGTTCCAGATGCAACAAAACCAGCGCACGCACATCCGCGTGCGACAACCGAGCCTGTGACGCCGGCGCGATCGAGTCGGCTACACACTGAACAGCGCCATCCAGCACGTACGCCGTGCGAGGGGCGACGGTGTCGAGGCGACGGGCCTCTCTGCCGACCACGATCAATGCAATCGCAACGACCAGGACGACAGAGAGGGCAATCAGGAAGACGGCCAACGCTCAGAGCCCGATGCGTTGGGCCAGCAGCTCGCGGTGGTAGGTGGGGTCGCCGAAGAGCAGTTCGGATGACTTGGCTCGCTTGAAGTACAGGTGCGCCGGGTGCTCCCAGGTGAAGCCGATGCCGCCGTGGATCTGGATGTTTTCCGACGCGGCGTGGAAGTAGGCCTCCGAGCAATACGCCTTCGCCAACGACGCGACCGACGGCAACTCGTCGTTCATTTCCGATGCGCACCACATGGCGTAGTAGGCCGCCGACTTGGCCGACTCGACCTCAAGCAGCATGTCGGCGCACTTGTGCTTGATGGCCTGGAACGAGCCGATCGGACGACCGAACTGCACCCGCACCTTGGCGTACTCGACCGCCATGTCCAGCACCTTCTGCGCGCCGCCTACCTGCTCGGCCGCCAACGCAACGGCCGCCAGGTCCAGGACACGAGACAGCACGTTCCAGCCGTCGCCGTCGGTGCCGACCAGCGTGGCCGACACGTCGTTGAATTCGAGCTTGGCCTGCTTGCGCGTCTGGTCCATGGTGGACAGCGCCGTGCGGGTCAGCCCCGCTGCGTCGCCCTGGCAATGGAACAGGCTGACGCCGGCCGCGGTGCGAGCGGCCACGAAGATGTCATCGGCGATGTGGCCGTCGAGCACGAACATCTTGGTGCCGTTCAGCTTGTAGTCGCTGCCGCTGCCGGTGGCTGGCATGGTGATGCCGGCCTCGTCCCACTTGCCGCTCGGCTCGGTGAACGCAAGCGTGGCCAGCGTGAGGCCCGACGCGATGCCCGGCAGATGCGCGGCCTTCTGGTGCTCGTCGCCCGACAGCAGCAACGTGTGGGCAGCCAGCACCGCGGTGGAGAAGAAGGGCGCGCACAGCAGCGACCGGCCCATCTCCTCCAGCACCACGCCGAGCTCAACCCAGCCGTAACCCGAGCCACCGAACTCCTCGGGGATGACCAGGCCGGTCAGGCCCAACTCGCCGGCCAACTGCGTCCACACGGCCTTGTCGTAGCCCTGCTCGGTGTCCATCTGCACACGAACGGCAGCTTCGTCGGACTTGGCGTCGAGGAACGCCCGAACGGTCTTGCGGAGTTCGTCCTGCTCTTCAGAAAAGGCAAAGTTCATAGACAAAGTCTGCCCTGGCTCAATGGCGCCCGCCACGCCGATGGTGTACACATGTGTACATGGACGAACTCGGCATCCGTGATCTGCGCAGTAGCGCCGCCGACGCGGTCCGGCGGGCCGGTAACGGTGAGCGCATCATCATCACCGTCAACGGACGACCGACCGCCCAACTCGGCCCCATCACGCCCATCGACAGCGCGCCCACGCTGGTCGACCTCGCTGCCCAAGGCTTGGTCACGCTCCCCCATCGCCCGGACCGTCCTTCGTCGTCATTGAGTATCGACCTCTGGACGGGTGTGCGTCTCGACCGCCTCATCACCGAAGTCCGCGGTCGATGACCATCGCACTCGACACCACCGCCCTCGTTGTGCGCCACCTGTTCCATCCGGCCCGAGCAGCGCTCGACGCCGCCATGGCTGATGATCGAGACTGGTGCGCCAGCGCGCTCGCGCTGGCCGAGGCGCTGGCCCTCGTCGACCGACTCGCTATCGACCCAACCACCGCCGACGAGCTGCGCCGAGCATTACGGGACGATTGGGGCCGCATCGCCGTCGTCCCCGTCGACACGTTGTGCCTGGAGCGAGCCAGCGAACTGGCACGCCTCCATCCGGTCAAGATGTCCGACGCCATCCACCTCGCCGCCGCCGACCGGCTCCCCAAACCGGTTGCATTTGCAACTTTCGACCACCACCAAATGCCCGTCGCCGAAGCCCTCGGCTTCGAAATCTTGTCTTTGTGAGCAACCTTGTAACACCCCCTCTGTAGGTTGTCGGTGAGGAGGTTTGCAGGTGTCCGATACTTCGGCTGTCGACAACAGATTCGCCCGAATGCGAGCGGCGGAAGGCACGTTTGCGCGATGCGCCGCGCCATGTCGTGGAGGTCGCGTTGCAGGACTGCAGCCACCTCGCATCCTGGGTCGAAAGCGTGCGGCTCGCCGCCCTCAACCGCCTACAGGCCCTGGCCGATGCCGATACGTCGATCGATCCCTGACACGGTCGCCAGCCTTGCTGCGCGTACGTCGCGCCGTAACGCGTCGGCTGCTGCTCGGCGGGCGAAGGTCACCAACCAGATGCCCACACTGGGCGAAGGGCTCTCCACCGGGGCCATTACTCCTGATCATGTTGATGCCGTCGCCCAAGCCCTCGCACGGCTCGAACCTGACGAACGCACCCGGCTCGCTCGCGAGGCCGACTGGATCCGAACAGTCGCCGTGCGTTCCACACCAGAAGAACTCACGAAACTGCTGCAGCAACGTGCCCGGCAACTCTCCGGCGATGATGGCATCGCCCGGCTCGAACGCCAGCGCCGCAACATCTACCTTCGCTGGTGGCTCGACAAGAACTCCGGCATGCTCCACATCCACGGCGAACTCGACCCCGAATCAGGGGCCACGTTCACCGGCCGAGTACGACGCAAGGTCGAAGCACTCTTCCACGACAAGATCCCCGACACCTGCCCAACCGACGACCGCAAACAAGACCACCTCCGCGCCCTCGCCCTCCTCAACCTCACCGAAAACGAAACCGGCGGAGCGTCATCGTCGAATCGTGCCGATCTCGTCGTTGTCATCGACCTTGAAACACTGATGAACGGCGTTCACACGAACAGTCGCATCGATATCGAGAGCGGTGTCGAGCTCCCGGTCGAAACCATTCGACGCATGGCGTGCATCGCCAACATCATTCCCGCCGTACTCGGCGCCGACGGGGTCGTACTTGACCTTGGCCGATCGCAGCGTGTCGCCAACGCCCACCAACGACACGCGCTGCAAGTCATGTACGCCACCTGCGCCATACACGGTTGCACCGTCGCCGCGCATGATTGTCAACCCCATCACATTGCCTACTGGGGCAAACACCACGGGCCAACAGATATAGCCAACCTGATCCCCCTATGCAGTCGCCACCATCACTACGTGCACGAAGGCGGCTGGCACCTCAGTCTCAACCCCACCAACCGCTACCTCACCATCACCCTGCCCGACGGCACTCGCATGACCCACCCCCCACCCTTCGCCCGAGCCGGCTAACCGCCCGGCGGGTGCCCAGGCACCACTGAGGCACTCACGAAACGGCACCCGTTGGTATATTTTGGTATATTTATACCAATTCCTCTCAGAATGAAGCAACGACCCGATGCGCCCAGACAATCCTTTTTCTCCCGGACCAGCCAACGCACCGCCAGTGCTCGCCGGTCGTGAGGCATGGCTCGGCGAGTTTGCCGCCCAGGTCGACCGAGCAAAACGTGGCGTTTCGGGGACTCCGCGAATCCTGCTCGGTGTTCGCGGGGTCGGCAAAACGGTGCTGCTTCAGCAGTTCGTTCTCGCCGCGCGAAGGGAGGGATTCGCCGCCGTGCGGTTAACGATCGACCCGGATTCGAGTCGTTCGCTGCTCGTTCAGCTCTCCGAAGAGGTGCCGTTTCTCATCGACCAGTTGCACGAAAAGCGGACTCCTGGCCGCTCGTCGAAAGCGACGATTACCTCTGCAAAAGCATCCCTGAACCTTGGGGTCTTCAGCGCGGAAGCAACCGGGGAAACCGCACGCACAACGCCCACGACATTGAACGGCATCCTGCGATACCTGGCGCGCGAAGCAGTCAAGAGTGGGCGTGGCGTGGCCATCATGGTTGATGAACTCCATGACGCATCTGTCCCCGACCTGCGAGCGTTCGGCCGAGCGGTCCAGGAAACCTCAGCTGAGAAAATGCCGATCGTGTGGGTCGGTGCAGGTCTCCCCGTTCTGCACCATCGAGCTCCTGAGGCTGGGGCGACCTCGTTTACTGAACGTGCCGACTGGGCGCACGTTCCATTTCTCACCCCCTCGCAAACCCGAACGGCGCTCGAAGATCCGGTCCGGCAGACAGGCGCTGAGTTCGATCGCGCCGCGCTCGATCTTCTCGTTGATACCGCGGCGGGTTACCCCTATATCGTGCAGGTCCTCGGCAGCCATGTGTGGGATGCGGCCGGGCAGTCAGAAACCATCACTTTGCGACACGCCAAGGCGGGAATCGTCGCTGCATATGAGCAGCTCGACCGCGGCCTCTACGGACTTCGATGGGCGAAATGCGCACCGCGGGAACAATCGATTCTCGCCGCGATAGCAACCATCGAGCGCACCTCCGGCCGACAGGACGTTGAAATCGGCGATGTGGCTCGCATGTTGAACCTCAAAACCAGTCAGTTGTCGAGCGTCCGGGAACGACTCTTTCGAAAGGAAGTCATCGAAGCCGCCGGCCGCGGCAGGGTCCGTTTCACCCTTCCTGGCCTGGGCGCGTCAATTCTGCGAAACATCGCTCTCACCCCTCCGCTCGCTGCAAAGACTCGCGGTGTCGAAGTCCAAGCGAGAGGCAACCGCACAGCCAAGGCGCGAGACTAACCACATGACATTGCACTGGTCCGCTACAGGGGTGGAGATTCACAAGGTCGTCGTGGGCAACTTCGAGAACAACGTGTTCGTCGTTCGATGCACGGAGACGGGTGACGCTGTCCTCATCGACGCGGCCAACGAGCACGAGCGGCTGCTCGAAATGTCGCAGCGTCTCGGCGTGAAACGCATCCTCGAGACCCACGGGCATCACGATCACATCGGCGCGGTCGTCGCCATGCGCGAGGCCGGCTACAAAGTGGCCGTTACCGAGCTCGACGCGCCACGCCTGAAGGATGTCGGCTACGACGTATTCCTCGAAGACGAAGAGGTCATCGAAGTCGGCCACCTCAAACTCCACGCCATCCACAACCCCGGCCACACCGAAGGCTCCATGTCGTTCCGCCTCGCCGATCACCCGATCCTCTTCAGCGGTGACACCTTGTTCCCCGGCGGCCCCGGTGCCACCAAGTTCCCGGGCGGCGACTTCGACACCATCATCCAATCCCTCGACACCCGACTGTTCACGCTGCCCACCGACACCATCGTCATGCCCGGCCACGGCGTAGACACCACCATCGGTACCGAACGCCCCCACCTCCAAGAATGGGTCAACCGCGGCTGGTAAGGCTCGCAACGGGCAAAGCGTCGCCGAACGGCGAACCTGCCGCGCCACGGACCAATTGCCGCCCTCGCAGCATTGCGGAGCGAAGCGACAATGAGCGCCACGACCGGTAGGGAGAAGCGAAGTAAAGACACGTTCGGGGTTTCCACTATGGCGATAGGGGTAATACACTAGAGCCCGTGAACGAACTGTTTCGGGTTGTCGATCTCCATGCTCGCCCGGTTGTCGATGACGACACCGTGGCCCCCGAAATCCTGCGTGGCGTGAGCTTTGAGGTGAAGCCGGGCGAGGTCCACGCCATCATGGGCCCCAACGGGTCCGGCAAATCCACGCTCGCGTCGGCCCTGCTCAACAACCCCGAGTACGAGGTCACGAGCGGCGAGATCTTCTACAAGGGTGACGACATCACCGAGTGGCCCACCGATGTGCGGGCCAAGCAGGGCATGTTCCTGGCGTTCCAGTATCCGCAGGAAATCGCCGGCGTGTCCGTCATCCAGTTCCTCCGCCAGGCCCTGTCCGCCCGCAAGGGCATCGACCTCAGCGTGCTCGAACTCCGGCTCGACATCATGGAGTGGATGGCCCGCCTCGGCATGGACAAGCAGTTCGCCGACCGTTACCTCAACGAAGGTTTCAGCGGTGGCGAAAAGAAGCGCAACGAGATCCTGCAGATGGCCATCCTCCAGCCCGACCTCGCCATTCTCGACGAGACCGATTCCGGCCTCGACATCGATGCGCTCAGAACCGTCGCCAGCGGCATCCGCGAGGTGAAAGCAGACCGCAAAGATCTCGGCATCGTGCTCATCACTCATTACCAACGCCTGCTCGATGAGGTAAAGCCAGACGTGGTGCACATCCTGCTCGACGGTCGCATCGTGCAGACGGGCGGCATGGAACTGGTGGACATTGTGGAGAACAAAGGCTACGACGAATTCCGAGCCGCTCATGCTTGACGTCGCCGCCGTCAAGGCCCAGTTCCCGCTGCTGCAACGACAGATCAACGGCATGCCGATCGTGTATCTCGACTCGGCCAACTCCACGCAAAAGCCGCAGTGCGTCATCGATGCCATGAGCAACTTCATGGCCACCAGCTACGCGCCGGTGAGCCGCAGCGCCTACGGCCTGGCGTCCGAGGCCACCGACGCGTACGAGTGCGGCCGCACCAAAGTTGCCCGCCTCATCAACGCCCCCCACGATCACGAAGTCGTATTCACCAAGAACGCCACCGAGGCCCTCAACCTGGCCATCCAGTCGTGGGGTCGGGCCAACCTCAACCAGGGCGACGTCGTCGTGCTCACCCACATGGAGCATCACGCCAACATCGTGCCCTGGCACATGCTCGTGGCGGAGAAAGGCATCCAACTCCGATGGGTCGGCCTCACCCCCGACGGTTTGCTCGACCTCTCCAACCTGACCGAACTTCTGCAGGACGCCAAGGTCTTCTCCTTCACCGCCATGTCGAACGTGCTCGGCACCATCAACCCGGTCCGCCAACTCACCGACGCCGCCCACAAAGCCGGCGCGCTGGCCTTCGTTGACGCCTGCCAGCTCGTACCTCACATGGTCACCGACGTGCAGGCCATGGACGCCGACTTCATGATGTTCTCGAGTCACAAGCTGTGCGGCCCGACGGGAATCGGCATCCTTTGGGGGCGAGAGAAACTGCTCGACGCCATGCCGCCATTCCTCGGCGGTGGCAACATGATCGCCGACGTCAGGCTCGACGGTTTCAGCACCGCTCCCCTGCCGGCCAAGTTCGAAGCGGGCACCCCACCGATCATCGAAGCGGTCGGCCTCGGTGCCGCCATCGACTTCCTGAACGGTCTCGGCATGGCCAACATCCGCCGTCACGAAATCGACCTTACGGCCACCATGATGAACCGACTCACCACCCACTTCGGTGACGACATCAGCATCTACGGCCCGACCAACAGCGAGCTGCGCGGCGGCGTCGTCAGCTTTGCCATGAAAGACGTGCACCCCCACGACATCAGTCAGGTGCTGGATGAAACCAACGTCTGTGTGCGGGCCGGGCACCACTGCGCCAAGCCGCTCATGAAGGTGCTGGGCGTCGGTTCCACCGCCCGTGCCAGTCTGTATGTGTACAACGACGAGTCCGACGTTGACGCCCTTGTCCTCGGCCTTGATGCCGCCCGATCCCTGTTCGCCCCGTAGGAGATTCCCATGGCCGGCCTCGAAGACCTTTACCGCGAAATCATCCTCGATCACTACCGCTCCCCCCGTAACCGCGGCGAGCTCGATCCGCCTGCCATTATGGCTGAGGGCTTCAACCCCCTTTGCGGCGACGAGATCAAAGTCTTCCTCATGGTCGAAGATGGCAAGGTCGAAGACATCCGCATCTCCGGTCAGGGCTGCTCTATCAGCCAGAGCTCGGCATCCATGATGTCGCAGGCCGTAAAGGGCAAGACGGTGCCCGAAGCCCGCGCCGTCATCCGTGCCTTCAAGGCAATGATGACCCCGCCCGACCCCGAGCATGAGGCCGACCACGAACACGATGAGCCCCAGGTGAAACTCGGCGACCTCGAAGCCCTCAGCGGCGTGCAAAAGTTCCCGGTCCGCATCAAGTGCGCCACCCTCGCCTGGAACACCCTCACCCAAGCCATGGACGACGCCAGCTAGCCAGCCGTTCACCAACCGAACCGACGCCGTCAGAGAATTGTTCAGTTCGGCTCAATTCGCTCACGTTTCAGGTGACGGACGTCGATTACTTGGTGAGGTAACCACGGAGCGGCGCGGAGGTGCGGATGAGAAAGCTACGAGCAATCTTGTGGATGACCGCCGCCGCGCTCCTTGTCATCATTGTGGTGGTCCCGGCCTTCGGGAACTACCAGATGGCGACGGCTGATCTGTCGATCGAGGCGCAGCAGCGAAAGATCCTCATCGACAACGTTGAAAAGACCGATGCACCGGCACCCACGTTCCGTCTCACCATGGACAACCTCGACAAGGTGATTCCGAATCCGAAGGGTGCCGAACGTCAGGCTCTCAGCCTTTCGGTCGTCGGCCTTACCGTGTGGTTGATGGCACAACGGCTGCTCCGCAAGCGCCGCCTGGCCCTGCGAGCCGCGTCACCGCTGTTGTTCGAAGCCCCTCGGGCCACCAAGCATCTCGGTCCGATCCTGTGGAATCACGACATCGAAATCATGGAGTCCATCGGCCCGGTCGGCCTGCTCCAACCCATCGCGTTGCCCGTGATGCGCCAGCAAGCTCGCATGCGCGAACTCGCTCTGGCCGCCTGACGCTGCGTCGACAACGAACGGACGCCGCTGTTTGGTCAGGAGTAGGCCTTTTGCATCAACGAATTGACTCAATTGCCTCTTCTTTTCCTCTGCGAACTTAACCCGCCCCCGAAATCCGACGATCAAGTTGTCGTCACACTCCACTCATTTCGTAAGGGGCGATATGAAACTCATAAAGGCGATTCTCTGGTCCGCAACCGCAGCTCTGTTCATCCTCATCCTTGCTCTGCCAACGTTCAACCGGGCCGATGTCGGCCAGCTCTTCCCGCCGCCGACACCCGCGCAGGGTCAAGCACTGATCCTGTCCCTCGTCGGCCTCTCGATCTACCTCGCGGCGAGCCGACTGCAGGCCAGCCGTCGACGGGCACTCCGCAAGCTGCCACCGGTGCAGCTCAACTTCGTTGGGCCGGCCCAGCGCGAACCGATCCTCTGGCGCCACGATGTTGGGGTCATGGAGTCGATCGGCGAGGTTGGCCTGTTGCAGCCAACACCGCTCCATTTCGGTCGGCGCCGAGACACCAACGACGAGCTGCTGATTCCGCTCTGAGGGCTACAGCGCGAAGAGGTCGTCGAGCGACGGCTTCTTCGCCGCAGGCGCAGGCTCCGGCTCGGGCGTTTGAAACGCCGCATACCCGTCGATGTCGAGCTGCGCGGCCAACTCGGGGCCACCCGATTCGACAATGCGGCCCTTCACCAAGATGTGTACGACATTGGGGCGTAACTCATCGAGCAGACGGTTGTAGTGAGTGATGGCCAACACGCCGAGTCCTTGCTCGCGGCTGGCCTCGGCCACCCGACGGGCACAAGCCCTCAATGCGTCGACGTCGAGGCCGGAGTCGAGTTCATCGAGCACGGCGAAGCGAGGTTGAAGCACGGCAAGTTGCAGCGTCTCGTTGCGCTTCTTTTCGCCGCCGGACAGGTCGACGTTGAGGGCCCGTTCGAGGAACTTCTCGTCGAAACCGATCCGGCCGGCTTCGGCCACCATGAGTGCGTGCAGACCGGCAACGTCACGACCGCTGGCGAGCATTGCTTCGGAAAGCATCCGTTCAAGGCCGACGCCCGGCACTTCGGTTGGGTACTGCATGGCCAGGAACAGGCCGGCTGCGGCGCGCTTCCAGGTGGGCAAGGCCAGCATGTCCTCACCGTCGAGGGTGACCGAGCCACTGATGACGTCGTAGCCGGGCTTGCCCATCAGCACGGAGGAGAGCGTCGATTTCCCGGCGCCGTTCGGGCCCATGATGGCATGCACTTCGCCCGCGGGAATGGTGAGGTTGATGCCGTGCAGAATCTGCTTGCCCGGAATGCCGGCCTGCAGCTCGGTGATAACCAATTCGCTCACTTGTGCGCTCCTGGCGTGATGGTGATGTGCACCATGCCGTCAACGACGGCTGCGTCGTAGACCGGCACCGGTTGCGTAGCAGGGAACGTCTGCGGCTCCCCCGTCTTCAGGCTGAATGTGCTGCCGTGCTTGATGCATTCGATCTCGCATTCGTCGGGATACACGTCGCCCTCGCTGAGCGAAACGTCCGCGTGGGAGCAGGTATCACCAATGGCATAAATCGAATCCTCGATGCGCACCACACACACCTTGTGACCCTCGACCACGAACTTACGCGCCTCCGCGACGCCGAGGTCGTCGAACTTGCAGACCGAAACGGTGCTCACGCCGACACCTCCACCGGGCGACGATCAAGCTTGCCGGCAACCTCGGCCCGCAACTCGGCCGACAACAGTTGCCCCGGGAGCTTGTCGATCACTTCGTCAAAGAAGCCGAGCACGATCAAGCGATCGGCGATCTCGGGTGGGATGCCACGGCTCTCCAGGTAGAAACGCTGCTCTTCATCGATCGGGCCAACGGTGGAGGCATGGCTGCACTTCACGTCGTTGTTCTCGATGTCAAGGTTCGGCACGCTGTCGGCCCACGCCTCGGACGAGAGTTTGAGGTTGCGGTTGGTCTGGAACGCCCTTGCGCCACGAGCATCTTTTTCGATGTGGATGAGGCCGGTGTACACACTGCGGGCCCGATCCTGCACGGCACCCTTGAACAGCAGATCGCTGGTGGTCTTGGGCGCGGCGTGGGTCTGGGTGACGCGCAGGTCGAGCATTTGATCACCCTCGCCGAAGCTGACACCGATCTGCTCTCCGTGCGCACCCTGGCCCAGCAGCCGAGCGTCGGTACGCACCCGGGCATAGCCGCCGCCCAGAGCCACCGTGGCGAGCACGGTCGTGCTGTCACGTTCGCCGCGTGATATCTGGTTCGCAATAAGCCACGCGTCTCGATCAAGCTCATTGACCGCTTGATACCGGACCCGGGCCGACTGGGCGGCACGCAGTTCCATGACCGGTGCGACGAGACCCTGAGAGCCTCCGACGAACTTCTCGATGACGGTCACCTCGGCGTTGTCGCCCGCATCAATGATGAGGCGCGGGAACGACGCGACCCCAGCAGGGAGCCGATGGGTGATCACGATGGGCGCGGCCGCGGCCTTGCCTCGCGGTATACGAACGAGAATCGGCGCGGAGGAGAACGCGTTGTTCAGATCGGCGAAAAGATCGAGCGGCGAGGCCATGATGGAACACCAGATGTCGGGGTCGATCTCGACCACGAAACCATCGCCACTTTCGACCGTGGTGACCGCAGGGCCGATCGTCACCGTCGACAGGTCGAGCTGATCAATGCGGCTGTAGCGCCACAATTCGTCCTCGGCCGTGGGCCATGCGGTGGCGGCCGCCCGTTGGGCCGCCTCCGTCCGGCGGGCCTGCAACCAGGCCGGACCGGCGAGAGCACCAGCTGAATCGGGGGAAAATGCGGGTGAGAGCGTCATAGAACCGTAGGAGATTCTACTATCCAGATAGGAGAAACCCCGAAACAGGCCCGTTACTTCTTTTTGAAGCGCTTCTTTTTGTTCTTGGGGCGGTTGGCGAGGCGACGCTGTTCTTCGCTGACTTCGGACATCACCTGAGCACCGATGGAGTTGAGGAAGTCCTCCGCCTCATCAAGCACAGCCGCAGCCGATCCGTCGTCCAGCCCGGGAGGGTCGGCCGGCGTGGGTGGCGACACGAGCGTGCCGCGAATCCATCCGGCATCGGCAAGGCGACGCTCATACTTGGGGCAGTCATCGGGGCATCGCCAGGGCGCGGTCGGGCGCGAGGTCCATCTTGCACCGGCGCGCGGTCTCACCATTTGCATAGGTGCGACTCTCGTAGTGCTTGCACTCCTCACGCATCGGCATGCAACAATCCTACAGAGCGATATTCAATCCTGTGTGCGGGCCTGGTAGCGGTGAAGGGCGCCAGGCACCGCGATTGCGAGGATGATTATGCAGTAGAGCCAACTGGCCGCTACCGGGTGAGTCATCGGCCAGGTTGCCTTCGCGATCGGCGCGGTTGGGTTGCCGAAGAGCACTCGGGTTGCCTGCACCAGGACGCTGATCGGGTTGAGCGATGCCACCCATTGCAACACGTTGGGCAGCGAGTCAATCGGCACGAACGCGTTGGATAAGAACGTGATGGGGAACACCACGGTGAACACGATGCCCTGCACGGCGTCGGCCGAACGAGCAAGCAACCCAATCCACGTCCCAACCCAGATCATGGCGGCCGCGAACGTGAGAAGAAGCAGCACCGCCTCGCCGATGTGAATGACGTCGGTGCGAGCTCGCCATCCGACCAGGAAGCCCGAGCTGAGCAGTACCGCAATGGCCACCATCAGCCCGACCAGCTCGGCGAGAAAGTGCCCGATCAGGTACGCCGCCTTCGTCGTCGGCAGCGAGCGGAAGCGATCAATGACGCCTTCCTTCAGATCGTTCGCCATCGAGATCGCCGGGCCGGTCATGCCGAACGCCAAGGACTGAATGAGGATGCCGCCAATGAGATACTCCCGGTACTTGCCGCTTTGGCCGCCGACGGCGATGGCACCACCGAATACGAAGGCAAAGAGCAGCACGAACATGACGGGTTGTACCGTCACTTCGATCAGCTTCTCGGGCACCTGACGGATGTGCTCAAGGTTGCGGCGCGCGAAGACCACGCTGTCGTCCCAGAGCATCTTCAGCGAGGGCCTCTGATCGGTTTCGGTGCCGGCCGCGACCCGCACATCTGATGCAGTAGTCATTGAGCTTCTCCTCCGGCGTTGCGATCGGTGGTAACGGTGAGGAACACATCGTCGAGCGTGGCCTGACGACGGTTGATGTCAACGGCATCGATACCCGCTTCATCGAGAGCGCGCACCAGGTCGATCACGCGAGTTCCGGCTCGAACGGGAAGGGTGACGACGAGGAGGTCACGATCGAAGCTGGGGTCGTTTGAAGCGAAACCAGCCAGTGCACTGGCTGCGGCCACCAGCTCGGACGAGTCGGCGACTATCACGTCGATGCGGTCGTCACCGATCTGAGCCTTGAGCTCTTCGGGCGTGCCGTGCGCCACCGTGCGGCCGTGATCGAGCACGATGATGTCGTCGGCCAAGCGGTCGGCCTCCTCCAAATACTGCGTAGTCAAGATAAGGGTGGTGCCGTCGCGTACCAGGTCTCGCAGGATCTCCCAAAGGTCACCGCGACTGCGGGGGTCAAGACCTGTCGTTGGCTCATCAAGAAAAAGCACCTCGGGCGTTGCGACCAGGCTTGCCGCCAGATCGAGCCGACGACGCATGCCGCCGGAGAAGGTCTTCACGAGCTTGTTGCCGGCATCCACCAGGTCGAGACGTTCGATCAGCTCGTCGGCCCGGCTGCGGGCTTGCGTCTTCGACAGACGATGCAGCCGCCCGACGAGTTCAAGATTGAGGCGGGCGCTCATCAACCCATCAACGGTGGCCTGCTGAGAGGCGACCCCGATGCGTTGACGCACGCTGGCAGCGTGGCGGACCACGTCGTAGCCGGCGACCGTCGCCCGTCCCTCGGTCGGCGAGCACAGCGTGGTCAGAATGCGGATAGCAGTGGTCTTGCCTGCCCCATTGTGACCGAGCAGTCCAAGGATGGTGCCGGGCGCCACCTGCAAGTCCAACCCACGCAGCGCCCACAGGTCACCGAAGCATTTGCTCAACCCTTCGGCAACGACGCCCCTGGACAATTTCGTCTCTCGTACCAGTTCACCATGCATAGTTGCGGGTCAATCTACGACGAGCCGTGGCTTTCAGGTCGATCGATAACCGAGCTACGTCCGCTCGAAGCCAGACGTGCGGTCCAGGCGGGATATGTCGGAGCGATACCGGCGGTACCAGTTGGCACGACCCGTCTGCTGCGCATGGCTGTGCGCACCGAGCGTGCGCCAGTTCACCAGTGCAGCGATCGACGACCACCGCGACACGGTGATGCCCACGCCATCGGCGCCGCGAACGGAATCAACGCCAAGGAATCCCGGTTGCTGCGCAGCCAGTGTGTTCATCTCGGCCGCCGTTGCGTAGTAGCCATCGTCGTCAACGCCGGTTCGTTCATTGACGAACGTGTTGATCCAGACCTGGTCGGGCAGGTCGCCGGCCAACAGCCGATCCTTCACCTTGGCCTGATGAGCCGCGATGTCATGCTCGCGGTGTACTTCGGCCGTCGACGCTGGATGCTTGGCCAATCCGCTGGCCGGGCGACGTGGGCGAACCGCAAACTCCCCTCCGCAGTTCGGACAGACCCCGTGAAGCTTCCACGTCACGCACGGCTCGCAGAACGTGCACTCGTACGTACAGATTCTTGCGAGGTCATCAGTGGGGTCGAGCGCCACACCGCAAAGTTCACATGAGGGCCGAAGTTCAAGCATGCCCAAACCGTAGCTAATCAGTGGCTGCGAACAGGGCTGCAATATCGAGTGCGAAGTCCGGCAAGAGCGGTGTCATCAACTGCCCGCTGCTGATGTCGAAGGCAACATCGAACGTTGCGCTGGTCGGCGATGTTCGACGGTGAACGCTGATGATGTTGGCGATGTTGTCCACCAGCCAGACCTCCTGCACCCCGCCTTCCTCGTAGATCCGCCAGCTTCACCCCTGCGTCCCGAATCCAGGTGGACGGCGAACGCACCCCGACGGCAAGCGCCGGCGGCAGGTCACTACGCATGCCGACGAGCGTCGGCGCCTGCTCGGCCGGAACCCACCACGCATCAGGGATGAGGGACGTACTGGGACCGAAGATCCAGTTGCCACCAAGACCCGCCCGCCCACGACCAGGCGCGGCGCGGGACCACTGTCTGAGGTAAACGAAGATCTCACCGAGCGTTTCCTGGTTGCGGAAGTTGGGGTCGTGCACGACGACCTCCCCGTTGATCAGTTGAGAGTGGGGAGGGACATCGCCGCCGAGAAAGTCCTCAACAAGCATCCGAGTGGTCATCGCCATACCTCCCAACCCTCCATGCCTCGCTGGGTCGCTACCGCTCCCTGGCGCTCGGACTCGCTTCGCTCAAACAATCCGTGAGACATCCCTCGGGCACCTGATCATGCACCGTTCGGCGTAGGCCACAATGGCCGCGGCTGTTAGCCGACGGAGCCTTCCATTTGGAGCTCGATGAGGCGGCTCCACTCGACGGCGTACTCCATGGGCAGCGTGCGGGTAACGGGCTCGATGAAGCCGTTCACCACGAGGCCCATGGCCTGCTCCTGGGTGAGGCCGCGTGACATCAAGTAGAAGAGCTGCTCGTCGGCCACCTTCGAGACTGTGGCCTCGTGACCGATCTGCGCATCCTGCTCGCCCACTTCCATGTACGGCAGCGTCTTCGAGATCGACTGATCGTCAAGGATCAACGCGTCACACTGCACATGGCTCTTGCAACCGGTGGCGCCTTCCTCCACCCGCACGAGGCCGCGGTAGGTGGTGATACCGCCGTCCTTGCTGATGGACTTGGACACGATCTTGGAGGTGGTCTCCGGTGCCGCGTGCACCATCTTGGCGCCCGCGTCCTGATGTTGACCCTCGCCCGCGTAGGCGACCGACAGCACTTCGCCCGAAGCCTTGGGGCCGACCAGGTAGACGGCTGGGTACTTCATGGTGAGGCGGCTACCGATGTTGCCGTCGATCCACGACATATGACCCTCAGCCTCAACCCTGGCCCGCTTGGTGACCAGGTTGTAGACGTTGGGCGACCAGTTCTGGATGGTGGTGTAGGTGACGTGCGCGGATGGCTTCACCACGATTTCGACCACCGCAGAGTGCAGCGAGTCGGTGGTGTACACCGGCGCGGAGCAGCCCTCGATGTAGTGCACCTTGGAGCCCTCGTCGGCGATGATGAGCGTGCGCTCGAACTGGCCGGCGTTCTCCGAGTTGATCCGGAAGTACGCCTGCAGCGGCATCTCGCACTCGACGCCCGGTGGCACGTAGATGAACGACCCACCCGACCACACCGAGCGTGTTCAGCGCCGCGAACTTGTTATCGCCAGGCGGAATGATCGTGCCGAAGTACTTCTGGACAAGCTCCGGGTACTCCCGAAGCGCAGTGTCCATGTCACAGAACAAGATGCCCTGCGCCGCGAGATCATCACGATTCTTGTGGTAGACGACCTCAGAGTCGTACTGGCTGGTCACCCCGGCGAGATACTTGCGCTCGGCCTCGGGGATGCCGAGCTTTTCGTAGGTCTGCTTGATGCGATCGGGCAGGCTGTCCCACTCATCGACCACGCCTTCGGACATGGGCTTGATGTAGTAGTAGATGTCCTGGAAGTCGATGTCGGGCATGTTCTTGGCGAACCACGGTGCCATCGGCTTGCGCTCGAACTGACGGTGGGCCTTCAGGCGGAACTGGCGCATCCAGTCCGGCTCGTTCTTGATGCGGCTGATGTTCTCGACCACGTCGACGTTGATGCCCTTCTCAGGGCGCATGACGAACTCATCGCCGTCGTTCCAGCCGAGGCTGTACTTGGAAAGATCGAGATCAGCAACCGACATGAGAGCTCCCGTGCAGCTTCAGCGATAGCGAGCGGTTACGAGCAAGCGAAACCACGTGGTGAATTTGCACTACCGCCATAGTAACAATTATCGACCGCCGAACCAACGGCGGAACCGCCTCCGACATCGCCGCACGTCAGTCAGTAAGTGCCTCGGGCCGCGGCCAGCCCGGCGTCGGGGGAGAGGCCGGCTTGAGCGGCCAGCCAACAGGCCACCGGGGCGGCTTGGCGGTGCGACGCGTGGGCCGCCACCCCGGCCAGATCGAGCAACGACTCAATCTCGCTCGACGTGGGAACAGGCTGGCCCAGTGATGCAGCGAACCGGGAAATCCACGCAACGGCCTCAGGCGACAGGTCAGACGACATGCACTGAGGCTAGGCCGGGTCCAGTGCGAGTCGGGTCCATCTCGATGAAGATGCACTCCCCCGGGCAGTCGTCGGCCGCGTGAATGACATCGCCCTCGTACCGCTCGGGAACCCACGCCAGGCTGCCCGATCCGCCCGGATCGTTCCCGGATTCCGGCTTCCATCACATACGCAATGCCGTCCTCCAGTTGCAGGAAGACATCCTGGCAGTGATCGACACAGAGCCCGTCGCCCGTACAAAGATCTTGGTCAATCCATACCCGCATCGCACGCAGCGTACCGAACGTCATGGATCCAGAGACATTCGGAGGTAGGCCAAACGAAACGCCTGGACTTTCTTGATTCATTTCGTAACAAACAGGACCGATACAACAAGCATGAGAATGCAAGAACTGCTCGTCATGCAGCCTGACGGAGTTGTACGGCTGAACTTCCACAATCGTCTCACGGTCTTGGGTGGCCTTGATTTGATGGAGCGAGAGAGTGTTGTCGAGCTCTTCCACCGGGCGATGCACGGTTCTGTCGATCATGCCGAACTGCGCTATCTCGATGCCGCCGGTCGCCGGCTGCTCGTTCGTCGTAGCGGCGGCCGCCGTCGTGTGTCGATTCTGGACGACGCCGGTTCGGGCGACTCGACGGTTCCCGGTCCCGAGGATCTTCCCCGCATCACCCACGTCAACCCGCGTGACCTCGGCATGCTGCCGGCGCTCAGCAGCGAGATGGCCCCGTCGGTCCCGCAGCTCGTCGAGCGTCTGATCGGTTGGCTCGGTCGTGCCCGCAACGCTGGTAGCCGTGGTACCGCCTCGCTCGCCGTGCTGTCCGAGCCGCTGCAGGGACTTGCGTCCGATCAGATCACCGACCTGCTGTACGCCATCGAGCGTCTGAGCAACATGGTGCAGGTCGTCTATATGACCACCGACCCGACCGTCATGGAGTGGGCCACCGACCGCATGTCCGCCGGCAACGTCAACGTCGTCGAAAGCCTCGCCGCACTTACCTGACAAACCCGGCGACGAGCGCCAGGGCGATGAGTGCGAGGTTTCGCACGATCGTCCAGGCGCTCGTCGGTCGTTTCGACAGCACACCAAAACAGTTGCACGGCTCACCGCGCCGCTCGTCCCACTTGATGAGCAGGAAGACGGTGAAGGTCATCATCAGCATCATGCCGGCGAGGGCCAACACCGGCCGTGCGATGCGCACTGCAATAAGAGCACCGAGCACGATTTCGAGGGGCGCGACGAACGGCAGTGCCCAGGCCGGTGAGCCAAGCCCGCGTTCGCGTTCGGCCCATCCCTTGTCGAAGAGTTTTGATGCGCCAGCGGCCAGCAACACGACGCCGAGCAAAACACCGGCCGCGTTGCCGAGTGTCATAGCCGCATCTCAGTCCTTCTGGAAGGTGCCGAGCTTGCCCTTGAAGAAGATCTGCGGGTCACCCTCGGCGTGGTCCATGTCCATCACACGACCAAGCACGAACCAATGATCGCCAGCATCGATGACCTCTTCGATACGACAATCAATCCAGGCCAACACGCCATCAAGAATCGGTGACGCGGTGTCCGGAGCGGGTCGCCATGAGACGCCGTCAAACTTGTCTTCGCCGGTCTTGGCGAAGCGCCAGCACAGATCATCTTGACCATGGGCCAGCACGTTTACGCAGAACGCTCCGGCGTCTCGCACAAAGGGCCATGCCGTGGAGGTCTTCTGCGGGAGGAAGCCGACGAGGGGCGGGTCCATCGACACCGACGTGAACGAACCAATGGTCAGTCCGACCGGTTGATGCCCAACCGGATCAGCCGTAATGACCGTCACGCCCGTCGGGAAGTGCCCGAGGACCTGACGAAACTTCGCCCCGTCTATTTCGCTCATGAAACCCGAGCGTATCGGGCCGACGGCACCTCAACCCGGAGACCCTCAGCGGCAGCGATTACCTCAATGCCGCCCTTACGCCCCGCCCGCACCGCGTCGGCCAGGAGCAGGTCCATCTGATCGTCACTGTGGGCCGGATCGTGGTGGAACAGGGCGAGTCGCCGCGCGCCGGACTGAATGGCCACGTGCACTGCGTAACCAATAGTGCAGTGACCCCAGGTGGATCGCTGCTCGAATTCCGCGTCGGTGAACTGCGCGTCGTGAATCACGACGTCAGCGTCACGGCACAGCTCCAAGACGGCAGGGTCAACCGTGTTGGAACCGTCGAGCGGTTGCTGATGATCGGGGATGTAGGCAACGACCACACCGTCGGCCTCCACCCGGAAGCCAAGCGTGGCACCGATGTGGGGCACGTCGCGGGCGATCACCGTTGCGCTACCAACCCTGAACGGTAGCTTTGGGCATTGCTGAATGGTGATCTCGGCGGGGAGTTGACCCAACGTGATGGGGAAATACGGCGGACGCATGAAATCATCGATCGCCTCCGACAGGGTGCGACCATCGTCCTGGGTCGGACCGAAGACATCGAGTCGCGAGCCCTCCGCAATCATCGGCGCAAAGAAGGGAAGCCCCTGCACGTGATCCCAGTGCAGGTGACTGACGAGCGCCGTGCCACGGAACATTTCCCCGGCCGGCCACGAACAACCAAACTGACGCAGGCCGGTGCCGAGATCAAGGATGATCGGCTCACTGCCGATGGGTTCGAGCACCACACAGGACGTGTTTCCACCGAACCGGGCGATCGATGGCGACGAACACGGAGTGGATCCCCGAACGCCGTAAAAGGTTATGCGCAAATCCGTTACCCCCGTTTCGAGAAAGTTACGGAAAAGCGACGACTTTGTCCATGCCGAGTGACCAAAGTCTCACCCCCGCACTAGCGTGCATGCGATGCCGAATCCAACGCTGCGCGACGGCTTCACCATTGTCGTGAAACGTGACTGCGCGACCTGCGAGATGGTGACACCGGTGGTAGCCGAGTTGGTTCGATCGGCAAAGGCCGTGGTCTACACGCAGGACGATCCCACGTTTCCAACCGGTGTGCCCTCAATTCACGACGACGACCTTGCCGTGAGTTGGCATCACAACATCGACACCGTGCCCACGCTGATACGGGTATACGACGGTCTCGAGGTCGCGCGCGCGGTCGGCTGGAGTCGTGACGAGTGGCGAGCGCTCACCAAGCGCACCGACCTCGGCGAGGATCTCCCGCCTTTCCGGCCGGGTTGCGGATCCATGTCGGTGGACCCTGATCGAACTACTGAGCTTGAGGTGCGATTCGGCTCCGGTCTGTCGAGCCGTCGCATCGAACTCGCGTCGCAGGAAGACGACATGGAGTCGATGTTCGAGCGCGGATGGAGCGACGGGTTACCCCTCGTTCCGCCGACCGAGGCTCGGGTGCTGCGCATGCTGAAGGGCACGTCTCGACGCCGCGACGAGATCGTAGCCATCGTGCCGCCCGACCTCGTGCCGGTCACGGTCGAGAAGGTGGCCATCAACGCGGTCATGGCCGGCTGCAAGCCCGAGTACCTTCCCATCGTGCTGGCAGCACTGGCGGCAGCTTGTTCGGACACCTTCAACATGCACGGCATTTTGGCCACCACCATGCCGGTCGGACCCGTACTTGTCGTGAACGGTCCGATTCGAAAGCGCATCGGGATGAACTCGGGCGTCAACGTGCTCGGCCAGGGCAACCGGGCCAACGCCACCATCGGGAGAGCGTTGCAGTTGGTGATTCGCAACATGGGCGGTGGGCGGCCAGGCGAGATCGACCGGGCAGCGCATGGCCAGCCGGGCAAGCTCGGGTTCTGTTTCGCCGAAGATGAGGAGCGGTCGCCGTTCACACCGTTGTCCGTGCAGCAGGGTTTCGAGTCGGGCCAGGACACGGTCACGCTGTTCGCCGGGGAGGGTCCACGCTGCGTCGTCGATCAGCTTTCGCGAACGCCCGAGTCGTTGGCCAACACGCTTGCCGCCTGTCTTCGCCCGGTGCCGCACCCGAAGCTGCTGCTGGCCTTCGATGCCATCTTGGTGCTCGGCCCCGAGCACGCCCGCGTCTTCGCCGAAGCCGGTTGGGATCGCCGAGCGCGTCCTCGAAGAAATCAACGCCCGCCTCATCATTCACGGCGCCGACGTGATCCGAGGTGCCGGTGGAATCGCCGAGGGCATTCCCGAGTCGATGGAAAACGGTGACTGGCCCAAGTTCCGTGCGGGCGGCCTCATGCTGGTCCACGCCGGCGGCGAGGCCGGTCTGTTTTCGGCCATCATCGGCGGCTGGGTCAACGGGGCAGCTGGCAGCCAACCCGTCACCACATCGATCACAGAATGGATATGAGAAGCATGACCACACGCATCTTGTTGGATCCGACGTCCGAGCGGTTGGTGGCCGATCGGCAGCTCACGGCGCGGCCCGGTTCGCTCGACGGGCTCACGGTTGGTTTGCTCGATATCAGCAAGGCTCGGGGTGACATCTTTTTGAATCAGATCGAGCGACGGTTGATCGCTGATGGCATGAAGGTGCAGCGGTTCCGCAAGCCGACGTTTACCAAGCCCGCGCCGATCGATCTGCGCCACGAGATCTCCGTCACCTGCGACGTCGTGATCGAGGCGCTGGCCGATTGAGGCAGCTGTACGTCGTGCAGTGTGCACGACATCAGTGATCTGGAGGGCCGGGGTATCCCTGGCGTCTTCGTCGCGTCAAGCGCGTTCGTTGCGGCTGCCGACGCCCAGGCTGCTTCGCTCGGCATCTCGCCGGCGCGGGTGTTCGTGCCGCACCCGATCCAGGACCGCACCGACGATGAGATGACCGCCTACGCCGATTCGGTCTACGACGAGATCCTCGCCCGTATCACCGCTGGCTAGATCGGGCGCGGCGACCTGCTCACATCCGACCTGGTGCCGGTCGCCACCGACGCCGACTGACGCTACGGCAGCCGGTAGGCACCACTTTCGAGCAGCACCAGGCCGTCGGCAAGAAGCGTCGCCACCACGCGTTCTGCTCGCGCCGTTTCGTCGGGCCAACCCATTACCTTTGCCAGCGACGCGGCAGGAACGCGGCCCGTCCGTAGCGCGTCCACCAGCCGACCTCGGCCCTGGCGGTCGCTTCCGGCGAAGCGCGACTGCCCCCCACTTACACCGGCTGACCCGGTGGCCGGATCGACGGTAGTTCCACCAGCCCACGCACAGAAGGTCGCCAGAGGGCACGTGGCACACGCCCACGACCGAGCCATGCACGTGGCGGCGCCGAGCTCCATGAGCACCTGATTCCACGCCCAGCCGTCGCCCTCAGGCACCAGACCGTCGGCCAGCGCCTGCACTTCACGAGCCGCGAGAGCGCGCCCGTGCAGTCGGGCCAAGACCCGCGCGATGTTCGTGTCGACCACGGCCACGTCGGCCTCGTATGCAAAGGCCAGAACGGCCCGAGCCGTGTACGGCCCCACGCCGGGCAACGCGAGCAATCCGGCCAGGGTCGACGGAAACGATCCTGCCTCCGTTACCGCGCACGCGGCGCGATGCAGGTTGAGCGCACGCCGGTTGTAACCCAAGCCGGCCCACGCCCGCACGATGTCGCCGGACGACACCTCGGCGCACGCGGCGGGCGTCGGATAGAGCGACAGGAAATCGAGATACTTCGGCAGTACGCGAGCGACTTGCGTTTGTTGCAACATCAGCTCGCTCACCAGAATCGCCCACGGGTCCCGGGTCTCGCGCCAGGGGAGGTCACGCAGCCGCGGTAGGCCCCAACCGAGCAGGGCATCCTGCATCGTGTCGACCGTTGCGGTCACGCGCCCCACACGTCAGTGCCGTCATAGGGACGCTTGCGCGATGGCACAGCATCCCGCTTCCATACCATGACCCGACGGCGGAAGTAGCAGACCTCTTGGCCGTGCTGGTTATAGCCTTTGCTCTCAACGGTGACGATGCCACGGTCGGGCTTCGACTTCGACTCGGCCACGTCGAGCACGCGCGTTTCCGAGTGAATGGTGTCGCCGTGAAACGTCGGGAACTTGTGCAGCAGCGTTTCCACCTCGAGATTTGCAATGGCCGCGCCACTGATATCGGGCACGCTCATGCCGAGCACAAGTGAATAGACCAGGTTGCCCACCACCACGTTGCGACCCTGCACGCTTTCGCTGGCGAACCAGTCGTTGGTGTGGAGAGGGTGGTGGTTCATGGTGATCATGCAGAAGAGATGATTGTCGTACTCGGTGATGGTCTTGCCGGGCCAGTGACGGAACACGTCGCCCACCACGAAGTCTTCCAGACATCGACCAAAGGGCCGCTCGTGCGTCGTCATGCTGCGAGCGTAGCCAGTGCCCTACGACTGATTCGGATCCGCCGAATCCCTCGGCACACTGCGTCTGTCGATCGTTTCGAACCAGTCGTAGACGCTGGCCTGACTTTCGACCATCGGCTTGGCTTCAGCGCGCAGATCCTGCAGGTTGTGTTCCTTGTCGACCTTCCAGCGTCCGAACCGCAGCGACGCATAACAAACCGCGCCGACGGGAATAGGCAGCACGAGCTGCACGATGCGGTAGGCCGTCACGCCGAGCCAGGCAACAGCGGCCGGCACACCACCGAACCCGAGCACGGTCACGAGCGTGAGCTCGACTACACCGAGGCCGCCGGGTGTAATCGGAATGGCGGCCGCGACGTTGGCAAGACAGAACGCTACGAGCAGCGTGTCGGGTCGAACGCTGACGTGAAAGGCTCGGAGAAACACCCACAGCGCGGAGGCGTCGAGCAGCCAATTGACCATCGCCCAGCCCACGAGTTGCCGCAGCAGTTTGCGATCGGAGAGCAGCTCATGAAGTCGTCGGGCCAGTCGGCGCACCAACTCGCCGAGACGGTCTTCGTTCAGCCATTTGACCTTGCTCGCCAGGTTG
This sequence comes from uncultured Acidimicrobiales bacterium, assembly GCA_963791625.1. Taxonomy (GTDB): domain Bacteria; phylum Actinomycetota; class Acidimicrobiia; order Acidimicrobiales; family Ilumatobacteraceae; genus JANMCE01. Next base: position 237,002 of record CAWBTA010000006.1, on the reverse strand, counting down.
CGAACCCATCGCTCAGCCGACTGATGACCGCGCATGAGGGACGCTATGAGCACGCCGAAGAGGCCCATGACGACAAGACCGATCATGGCCGTGATGACGTACGCGGGTCGATAGCCGATGACCGGAATGGTGATCAGCATGGTGACCCACAACAGCACGTTGAGCACCACGGCCGAACCAAGCCCGACGGTTGCCAGTGCGAATCCGGCCTCCGACGGATCGACGCCGGCGAGGGTGAGCAGGCGATAGCCAAGCGCCGGGCCGGCTGCACCTCCACCGGGAATCGTGTTCGTCAGTGCCTTGGTGGAGAGTTGAATACGCAACAACGTCGGCACACTCGGCGCGTTCTTGGCAATGGCCGACCGCGTCATGATCGAGTACGCGACGAGCGCAGCGGCTTCCAGACAGAGTCCTGCAATCAGCAAACCGGGGCTGACGTCGAACAGCTGCCGGAACCCCTCACGACCACGCGTGAGCGCCGTCATGCCGAAGACTTTCAGCAGGACGAGAAAGACCGCGACCTTCACGATGGTGGGCGCCATACGGCGGCGGCGGGCCGGCTGCACGGGTGTGCTGCGGAACCCGAATCGGCTGGCGGCCGCAGCCCGAACGTTCACGTGTCTAGTTTGTCGCACTCAGATAGCCATTGCGAGGCATTCGTTCGATCAAGCGTGGTCGGGGAAGGCTCGGAGCAGTCGGTGCAGTGGCCCGTCAAGGTCAGCGCGATGCTCGTCGGGGTTCTTGCTGAGCTGCACCACCACCAGTTTCCGGGTAGGGCTGACGACGATGCGTTGGCCTTCATAGCCCATCGCCGCGAACGTTCCGGGGAAGCCGGCCCGACCCCACGTCCACCAGTGATCGGAGTATCCGTACGTCTCTCCGGCAGGCACGCTCACCGGCATGTCCCGACCCGCCCGATCACACCACACCGGACTCAGAATCTGCTGGCCGTTCCACAGGCCGTTGCGCCGGTAGAGCTCACCGAAACAGGCGAAGTCCCGGGCCGGGGAATACAGGAACGATGACCCGACGAAGGTGCCGGATGGGTCATACCGCAGGGTGCTGCCGGACATGCCGAGCGGGTCGAGCAGGGCCTCATGAACGAACGCTTCGAAACCCGCCTCGCCACCGCCAACCACATCGCCGATGATCTTCGCGATGATGTTCGTCGTGCCCGACGAGTACAACCAGCTTGTTCCCGGCGCATGTTCGAGCGGAAACGAGGCAGCGAAGGCGGCCGTGTCAGGCATGCCGGTGCCGAACAGCATCTCGATCACGTCGGAACCCTCCGCCTCCACGTATTCCTCCCGCCAAGACAGGCCTGAGCGCATCTGAAGAAGGTGTTCGATGGTGATGTGTCGCCGTTCGTCATCGGCCCACGCCGCCACCGGTGCGGGCTGCTGCAGCTCGAGCAGGCCACGGTCGATGCAGATGCATACCAGCGCCTGGGTGAAGCTCTTGGCCATCGACCAGGAGATCAAAGGCGTGTCGGCATCGGCGGTGGGCCCGTACTGCTCAGCGACGATGGCGCCGTCGTGCAACACGAGCGTGGCCAAGCTGAGGCCGCACGCTTCGGGGAGGTTGGCCAGATCCTGCAGCGCCTTACCTACGGCGTCGCTGTCGGTTCCGGCGGGCAGGTCAGCCGTCGGCCATGCTGCGGTCATCGATTTCCCCTCTGCGGTTGCACGACAACATTCTGACAGGACACCGACGGATTGCGGAGGCCCACCTTTTGCACGGTCCGTTCATGTCGATACTGTGCCGACATGGTGACGCCGGATCTGACCCTTGCCGCTTCCGTTCTCGATCTGGCGAGCGGAGTGATCCGCACCGGCGTCCAACACCTCGCCGCCCTCGGCGGCCCCGACGCCGCTCAGGTGCTGGCCTACGACCTCGCCCATGCCGCGTCCGCGGTGGAGACGGCCCGGTCGATGATGGACTATGGAGCGAAGGGCGAAACCGAGGGGTTGCTCACCTGCGCGTTCGTGGCCGACACAACCCACGAACTTGCCAGTCGGCTACTTGGCCGGGAACAGCTGTGGGGCGTCACCGCCACCCCACTCGCCGACGCGGCTGCCTTTCTTGCGGTCTACCGCGACCCGGATTTTCTGGCATCACTGGCAACCACTGAAGGGCCACGTCACCTCGATAGCGACTTCGAAATGGTGCAGGACACGTTTCGCGCTTTTGCCGACAAGGAGATCGCGCCGCGGGCCGAGCATGTGCATCGCACCAACGCCGATGTGCCCGAGGAGATCATTAAGGGCCTTGCCGAGATCGGCGCGTTCGGCCTATCGGTACCAGAGGAGTTCGGCGGTTTCGCCAGTGGCGGTGAAGCCGATTACCTCGGCATGGTCGTATCCACCGAGGAACTGTCACGCGGGTCGCTGGGCATCGGTGGTTCGCTGATCACGCGTCCCGAGATCCTCACCCGAGCACTGGTGAAGGGCGGCACCGAGGCACAGAAGCAGTCATGGCTCCCCCGCCTGGCGTCGGCCGAGGTGATGGCTGCTGTGGCCGTCACCGAACCCGACTACGGCAGTGACGTTGCCGGGTTGAAGACCACCGCGACGGCAGGCCACGGCGGCTGGTTCATCAACGGTGTGAAAACGTGGTGCACCTTCGCCGGGCGAGCCGACGTGCTCATGCTCCTCGCTCGGACCGACCCCGATCGCGCCAAGACTCACCGCGGCCTGTCGCTGTTCATCGTGCCCAAGCCCCGGGGTGAAGCCCACGGCTTCCAGTTCAAGCAGACCAACCCCGACGGCACCGTCGGCAAGATCGAAGGTCGCGCCATCGACACGCTTGGTTACCGCGGGATGCACAGCTACGAGGTTGCGCTGGAGAACTGGTGGGTGGCCCACGACCACCTCATCGGCGAAGACGCCGGCGTCGGTCGCGGCTTCTACTTTCAAATGGAAGGCTTCGAAAACGGTCGCCTCCAGACGGCTGCTCGCGCCGTTGGCGTCATGCAGGCCGCCTACGAAGCCGCCCGGTCGTACGCCGAGAATCGCAACGTGTTCGGGCACAACATCATCGAGTATCAACTCACCCGGGTGAAGCTGGCCCGTATGGCCTTCCTCATCCAGGCTGGCCGCCAGTTCACCTACCAAGTCGCACGTCTCATGGCCAAGGGCGAGGGCGCGGTCGAGGCCTCGATGGCCAAGGCGTACGTCTGCAAGGCCGCCGAGTGGGTGGCGCGTGAAGCGCTGCAGATCCATGGCGGCATGGGCTACGCCGAGGAGTACACCGTCAGTCGTCTCTACGTCGACGCCCGCGTGCTGTCCATCTTCGAGGGCGCTGATGAAACCCTCTGCCTCAAGGTTATCGCCCGCCGCCTCATCGAGCAGTCGGTCTAAGCGAAGTCGCACGGTGGGCCAACAGATCAGCCACGAGCTGATCGGCCGCGGCGTTGGGGAGCGCGTCATGACGGCGGATCAGACTCAGGGTGCGAGAGGCGAGCGGTACCTTCTCGAAGGGCTTCAGAGCCTCAGCACCACTCTCGCCAACGGTGCGTGGCAGCACGCATGAGCCGACGCCAAGACGAACCATCTGGCGAAGGACATCAGGGTTGCTCGACTCCGCCGTGACATCCATAGCAACTCCCCGAGCAGCGAGGGCGCGCCCGATGAGCGTCCGCGTTTCTGATCCGACGGGGTAGCTGACCCAGGGACCGAGGTCCGCCAACCGAGTTCTTTTCGGGGCATCGCTGCGGGCATAGATCATCAGCGGCTCGTGGGAGAGGGGCGTCACATCCAGGCGGCCGACATTGTGCTCCATGACCGCGTTGGGGGTGACGACGATCGCGAGGTCGAGATCGCCGTCGGCCACTTGCTCGGTCAGACGGATCGACCCACTGACCATCAACGTGGTGGTGACCTCCGGATGATGGGTTCGAAAGGCCGCCAGGGGTTGAGCGAAGGCTCCCAGCGCCGCGGTGTCAATCATGCCGACCCGCACCGACCCGCGAGCGCCCACGGCGACGTCGAGAAGATAACGATCAAGGTCCTCCACTGCGGCCAACACCTGTTTCGCCACATCCACCACAACATCAAGCGCGGGCGCGGCAACTCTGGTGCGGCCTCGCCGATCAAAGAGTGTCACGCCGAGGCGACGTTCAACCTCGGCGATACCCTGCGACAACGCAGGCTGACTGACACCGAGTCGCTCGGCCGCAACGGCAAGCGTGGGAGCAGCCGCGGCCTCTCGCACGTAGATCAACTGATGCACCGTCAGGTTCGGCAGATCTCGATACATAAGCAAAGCCTATCTAAATCACAGTTGCCTCAACCAATGCCATCGATAACCTTGAAGGCATGACAACCCCCAAGGTCACCCCCGCAACCGGCCGACTCGGCATCCTCACCCCCGGTATGGGCGCCGTCGCTACCACCTTGTACGCCGGCGTCATCGCCGCTCGCCAAGGCCTCGCCTCCCCCATCGGTTCGCTTTCGCAGATGGGGACGATGAACGATGCCGCCGGCAACGAGCGCAAGATCAACGAACTCGTTTCCATCGCCACCCTTGACGACATCGTGTTCGGCGGGTGGGACCCCATCTCCCCCAACGCTCTCGAAGCCGCCCAGACCGCGGGCGTGTTGAAGCCCGACGACCTTGCGCCGCTGTCCCGCGAGCTCGAAGGCATCGTCGCCATGGACGCGGTGTTCGACAAGCGGTGGGTCTCCCGCTTGGAAGGCACCCGCGTGAAGCACGGTGAGAACAAGTACGAGCTTGCCATGCAGATCATCGACGACATCGATCGGTTCAAGGTGGAGCATGAACTCGATCGCGTCGTCATGGTGTGGTGCGGTTCCACAGAGGCGTACCAGGAGCCAACCGCGGTGCACGATTCCGTCGTGTCGTTCGAAGAGGGCCTGAAGAACAACGACCCCAACATCGCACCGAGCCAGCTCTACGCCTACGCAGCGTTGGTATCGGGCGTGCCGTTCGCCAATGGCGCGCCGAACCTCACCGTTGATCTGCCCTGCATGATCGAGCTCTCCCAGGAACGCGGCGTGCCGATCTGCGGGAAGGACTTCAAGACCGGCCAGACCTTGATGAAGACCATCCTGGCGCCCGGCCTGAAGGTGCGCAGCCTCGGCCTGCGGGGCTGGTACTCCACCAACATTCTCGGTAACCGCGATGGCGAGGTGCTCGACGCTCCGGAAAACTTCAAGACCAAGGAAGTCTCCAAGCTCGGCGTGCTCGATTCCATCCTTCGGCCGGACATCAACCCCGAGCTCTACGGCAACATCGACCACGTCGTGCGCATCAACTACTACCCGCCCGCAGGTGACAACAAGGAGGGTTGGGACAACATCGACATCTTCGGCTGGATGGGCTACCCCATGCAGATCAAGGTCAACTTCTTGTGCCGTGACTCCATCCTGGCCGCACCGTTGGTGCTCGACCTTGCCCTGTTCATGGACCTCGCCCAACGCGCCGGAGCGAGCGGGCTGCAGGACTGGCTGAGCTTCTACTTCAAGGCACCGCAACACCCCGAAGACGACGCCCAGCTCAACAACGACATCTTCGTCCAGCACGACAAGCTCCTCGCCCAACTCAACGAGTGGGTCGCCTGATCCCAACTCGCTTTCAGCAGTCGACTGACGCTCGAAAGGCGTCGCAGAACTCTTGCTGGCGATCCGTGCCGACGGATCCGACCCGCGAAGTGAGCAGGCCTCGCCACTTGACCGTTCGAAGGTTGTCGAATGATGCCGCGCAGTCGACGTTCAGACCCTCAGCGGCGCCCAAGGAAAGCTCCGACGGAATGTCGCGGATCGTGCGCGAAATCGGGGCCACGACGATGCTCGTCAACACCTCGACCGCCTCACTTCTGGTAACGATAAGCACGGGCCGACGTTTATCTTCGGCTTCGGCCCACCACACCTCGCCACGCGCCGGCACCATCACCATGGTTCCTCGCTGATCATGTCGACGGCCACGCGAGATGTGTCGCCGATTTCCGCCTCAGTCTGAGGAAGCCGGCGGTATCCGTCCACAATCTGTTGACCAACACGCTCCCGCATCTTTCGCTCGACCAATTCCGTCAGTGCCTGGCGCACGAACTCCGACCGGTTTTGCATATCGCCCCAACTGATAACCAGGTCGACCCTGTCCATGAGTTCGTCGTCGACCCGCGTTACAAGTTGTGTCACGCATTCAGCATACCGAAATGCATTGCATTTTGCTATGCAATGTCGATCACGAGACGAAGGCCAGTACGTCGTGGACGGAGGTGATGCGTTCGCAGTCGCGGTGGGCGCGGTCGTGGTGGGGGTCAAGGAGTAACGGCGTGAGACCGGCCGCCCTGGCCCCGAGAACGTCGTTGTGAAACGTGTCGCCCACGTAGGCAATGCGATCACGGGCAATGCCGTCAAAGGCGGGGAGGGCGAACTCGAAGATGGCCGGGTTGGGCTTCGACACGCCGACGACTCCGGAGTCGATGATGATGCGTACCGGCACGCCACTGCCGGCACCAACCTGGCATATCCCCGCATAGCGGAGCATGTGTTCCACCTGGGCGTCAGCGTTGGACACGATGCCAACTGGCACGCCTTGGCGTTGCAGCCGGGACAGGCCTGCGATGGAGTCATGCAGGGGATGCATCCAAAGGTACGGGTTCCAGATACGCGCAATCGCATTGGTTGCATCTGCAACTTTGTCCTCTGCAACACCAGAGGTGCGAGCCATCGTCTCGTAGTACGGACGCCACGACGTACCTTCGACCGTGCCGTGGTTGATCTCGTCAACCGCTACCTCAAGTGCGGCCAGCGAGGCGTAGTGATTGCGGCGAATCACAGCGATCTCCGACGTCCCACCGAACGGTGAAATGGCCGCACCGATCGACACCGGGTCGGGAACGACCAGCACGCCTCCGACATCGAACAGCACTGCGTCGAACCGCGCGCTCACGAAGCAGTCCGGGTGAGGCCGGCGCGCTCGCCGCGGGAGACGAACTTGGTGGCCATTTTGCGGCTGGCCTCATCAATCATTTCCGTGCCGAACATGACGGCGCCCTTGCCCTCGTCTTCGGTGGCCACCCGGTACGCGTCGAGGATGGCGTGAGCCTTATCGAACTGCTCCTGCGTGGGCGAGAAGATCTCGTTCAGGATGTCCACCTGATCGGGGTGCAACGCCCACTTGCCGTCGTAACCAAGGTTGCGGGTGCGCTTGGTGTACTCGCGGAACGCATCGTGATCACGGATGTGCAGGAAGGGCCCGTCCATCACCTGAATACCGTTGGCCCGACCCGCCATCAGGATCTTGGAAAAGACGTAGTGGAAGTGGTCCCCCGGATAATCGGGAATGGCGACCCCTCCCGTGAGTACCGGCAGTTCCATAGACGCTGCGAAGTCGGCCGGGCCGAAGATGATCGCCTCAAGACGGGGCGAAGCAGCGCAGATTTCCTCCACGTTGATCAGCCCGCGTGCCGTCTCGATCTGTGCCTCGATACCAATGTGACCAACCGGTAGCCCGGCGGCGATCTCCACCTGTCGTAGCAACAGATCGGTCGCCACGACCTGCGCCGCCGACTCGACCTTGGGCAGCATGATCTCGTCCAGCCGCTCCCCCGCATTGCCCACCACTTCCAAGATGTCGTACACCGTCCACTTGGTCGACCAGTCGTTCACCCGAACGCACAGCACCTTGTCGCCCCAGTCGTGGCCCTTGATCGCGTCAACGATCTTGCCGCGGGCCGCTTCCTTTTCCTTCGGAGCGCAGGCATCTTCAAGGTCGAGGAACACCATGTCGGCGTTGGTGGTCGGCCCCTTGCTCATCATCTTCTCACTCGACCCTGGGATCGAAAGGCAGGACCGACGAGGCAGATCACGAGAGCGTGGTGACATGGTTGCAACCTAGCCGGGTACCCTTCAGCGTATGAAGATCGACGGCATCCACCACGTCTCGCTCAATGTTGGCGATGTTGACGCTGCCCGGCAGTTCTACGTCGATGTCCTCGGATTCTCAGTCATGCCGACTCGCCCCGATTTCGACTTCCCAGGCGCGTGGCTGCACGCCGGAAGCAACCAGGTCCACCTCATCGGCGGTGCCGTGAACCCACCCGACCGCCGCCAACATTTCGCCCTGCAGGTCGACAGTCTGCAGGAGTGGATGGATCACCTCACCGATCGAGACGTACCGTTTCGCCACGCGCCCCGCATCATGGGTGCCGGCGATCAGCTCTTCCTGAACGACCCCTGGGGCAACCGCATCGAGTTGAATCAACCCGACGTCCACTACAGCTGAGCTAGAAGGCCGTCGTGCGCAGGAGTTCGGGGGCGATGGGACACTCGACGCGTTTCACGCCGTCGGCGACCGACTCTGGGCCGACCACGCCGCACATTCGATCGATCAGGGACAGGGGGACGAACTCGTCCTCGAGTTCCCATGGTTCACCCTGCTCTTCGATGCGCCCGCGCAGGGAGTCCCACATGCGGCCGGGCAGATTTCGACCGACGCCACCAACCAGCCACACCGGCACCCCGGCCGCACGAGCCACGGCGGCTGCAGCGTAGGAACCAGCCACGCACAATGCGGCGTCGGGCCCGATTGCGGTTGCCTCCAAAAGCACGAGTGACGCAGAGGTAACCGCACCGGCCAGACCGGCTGGGCGAACCTCTTCCGCCTCCACTTCAGAACGCAGCAGACGTCGCACGAGGCCCGTTCCTTCGTCAAGCGTGTCGACGACCAGCGCCCGACAATCGCCTCGGCGGATCAGCACATCACCGACGATCGATGGCCATCCCAACACCACGACCGTGGGCGAGTCGGGCAGGGCCAGCGCCGTCGCGTCGGCCGTCGAATCCTCATGCATATCGTTGACGGCCTGACGACCCTCCGACCGCGGATCGGTGGACGAAAGCATCCGAGCGCACAGCCACCACAGCGGGCCGACGCCCGGCTGCCGATCGATCGTGCGACGACAGGCTGTCACCAAACCGGCCGGATCGCGACCGAACGAGGCCATACCGCCGGCGGCTTCCTGCACCAATGTGATCGGGTCCGCGCCCGAGGATCGGGCCACGAACCGGAGCCGCTCAATCGGATGCATTTCGATGAGAATACCCCTCATCCGGTAACTTGGCCCACGTGGCGAAAGATCCAGCACTCGACGTAACCCTCGCGCCCTTAGAGGGGGATGCCAAGACCCTCGGCGAGTGGATGAAGACCTTCCATCTCGTGTCCGTCGTGCTTGACCCCTACACCAACGAGAGTTCGTGGATTTTGCCCACGGCGGTGCGGGTTCTGAGGGTGTTCCAGGACGCCGACGTTCGGGTCAACTTCATCGTCGCATCCGACGCTACCGATGCTCGCTCCTTCCTCGGGCCTATCGCTCAAGAGTTCCTCGTGTTCGCCGACGCCGAGCGCAAGATGATCACGTCACTCGGCCTCGAACGGCTCCCGGCCTTCGTCTTCATCCGCCACGACGGCGTGCTCGCCGCGTCGGCCGAAGGCTGGGATCCGAAGGCCTGGCGCAAGGTGTCCGAGGTGGTGGCCAAGGCCGCCGCCTGGTCCAAGCCCAACATCCCGGTCGTGTCCGACCCCGCCCCCTTCACCGGCACCCCGGCCCTCGTCACCGCTTAGCGGGGTAGGGTCCAGATCAGGTTCTGATGCCCCGCGAGCCACGATCCTGACCGCCGCGCCGCTAACTCTGTCTGGGTTCGTCAGGGTGAACGTACAGTCTGAACTCACCCGCGATTCCGGCGAATGTGAACTGTGACTTGTCGTAACCCGTAGGGATGCCAACAAGACATCCGCTGGCAGCCTGAAGGGGCGGCGATGGCGTCCAATGTCCGACAATCCGGACATCTAACGATCCTGCGGCTAGGCGTTGGGGACGACATCGTTCAGGATGCCGATGGCGGCGACGGCGATGAGCAGCACGCCGGACACGAACGAGATGGCCTTGTGGTTTGCGGTGAGGAAGCGCGTCATGCGGCGCTGGAGCGGTGCCGCAATCATCGGCAGCAGCACCAGGGGCCAACCAAAGCCGAGGCCGAAGGCGATGAAGTACGCGACCGAATCGAGCAGTGCCCCGGTCCCGCTCGCACCGCCGATCACAAAGGCACTGATGATCAGCGGGCCGGTGCACGGCAATGTCATCGGGCCGAGCATCATGCCGTACACAAACGCCGTGCCGTTCGGGCTCTTCAGGATCGGTGCCTGCGCGGAACTCATGCGGGCGAACGGGTTACGACCCAACAGCATGGCCACACCAAGCACCAGCACCAGCCCGTACAGCACGGGCAATGCGTACGGCAGCACATCGGCCGCCGAGGTTCGTACCGAATGCAACAAAGCTCCGATGGCGACCATCACACTGATGATGCCGGCGAGCACGATGGCACCCATGAAACGGATGCCCTTGGCCTTGCTATCTGCGGCCCGGCTGGCCAGCATCGCCATCAGGCCGGGGTAGAGCGGGAGCATGCACACGTTGCCGAGAATGGCAGCATTGCCAAGCACGAACGCCTGTAGGTATTCCTTCATGTGATGCTCCCGATCCCCGTGCGTGAATCGATCAGGCCGTCATTGCGGTCTTGATCGAGGCCGTGATGGCCGCATCGTCCTCGTAGCCGGTCTTGAGTGCACCGGGCTTGCCCGACTTGCCGATGACGAAGTGGGGGGTGCTCGGCGGATTGATAGCGTCCTTGCCGAGTGACGAGCTGACAGCCGCCAGCATCTCCGGCGTCATGACCGCGAAGCGAATGTTGGTGAAGCCGTTCGACTTTGCGTAGGCAGCTACCTTGTCAGGGCTCAGGTCGGTCTCCACGCTGTAGGCGATGAAGATGGCGTCGGGGTTGGCAGCTGCTGCCTTCTGCACGTTGCCGAGTTGCTTCTTGCAGTTCGGGCACCAGGTGGCGAAGTTCTCGACGTACACCTCCTTGTCGTGGAAGTCGGTCAATGCGAAGGCCTTGCCGGTGACGTCGTTGATCGAGAGCGTCTGCCACGGTGCAGCGTCGGCCATCGCCTTGTCCTCCATGGCCTTCTTATCGGTCATGGCCTTTTCCTCGGAAGCCTTGTCGGCCATCGCCTTGTCCTCCATGGCCTTCTTATCGGTCATCGCCTTTTCCTCGGCGGTCTTGTCAGCCATCGCCTTGTCCTCCATGGCCTTCTTGTCAGCCATCGCCTTCTCTTCGGCTGCTTTGTCGGCCATCGCCTTATCCTCCATGGCCCTGTCGATAGTGGTGACGGGGGCGGCAGCAGGTTTGGTGGACGTGGTCGTTGACCCGCAGGCTGCGAGCACGACGGTGAGGCCGGCGACAGAGAGGGCGATGCGCTTTGCAATCATGGGGATTTCCTTTGGTGAGGGGAACGGCTTGTCGCACGAAGTATCGAATCGATTCGCTCGCCTGTCCTCGAAACGGGCCGGTTGTTTCGCTCCTGTTTCGCGACCGTTTCTCATCCTGTAAGGAACCCCTATGCGGGCTACACATCTCGCAGGCTTGGCCGGTAGCGTGCCCGATATGGCTGAGTTCGAATACCAAGAGATGTTCCCGGTCGGTCCGGATACCACGACCTATCGCAAGCTCACGGACCAGTTCGTGTCCACCTTCGACACGCCGGAAGGTCGCTTCCTGAAGGTCGACCCTGCCGCCATCACGCTGCTCACCGAAACTGCCATGCGAGACATCGCCCACCTGCTCCGCTCCGATCATCTGCAACAGCTCGCCAACATTCTGAAAGACCCCGAAGCCAGTGACAACGACCGTTTCGTTGCGCTCGACCTCTTGAAGAACGCCGGCATCGCGGCTGGAGGCGTGCTTCCTATGTGCCAGGACACGGGCACGGCCATTGTGAAGGGCAAGAAGGGCCAGTTCGTGTTCACCGGTGGCGGCGACGAGGAAGCGATCGCTCGCGGCGTGTACAACACGTACCTCACGTCGAACCTGCGATACAGCCAGATGGCCGCCCTCGACATGTACGAGGAGAAGAACACCGGCAACAACCTCCCGGCCGAAATAAAGATTGCGGCCGTCGATGGCGATGCCTACAAGTTCCTGTTCATTGCCAAGGGCGGCGGGTCGGCCAACAAGAGCTACCTGTTCCAGGAAACCAAGGCCATCCTCAATCCGAAAGCGCTGCCGGCGTTTATCAACGACAAGATCAAAACCCTCGGCACCGCGGCGTGTCCGCCGTACCATCTCGCGATCGTGGTCGGCGGTACATCGGCCGAAATGGCGCTCGAAACCGCCAAGCTGGCCAGCACCCACTACCTCGACGCGCTGCCCACCACCGGCAACATGGGCGGCCGGGCCTTTCGCGACATTGAGCTGGAAAAGAGGTGCTCGAACTGTCGTGGAAGACGGGCATCGGCGCTCAGTTCGGCGGAAAGTATTTCTGCCACGACGTTCGCATTGTGCGGCTCCCGCGCCACGGTGCAAGCCTGCCCGTCGCCATCGCGGTGTCGTGCTCGGCCGACCGCCAGGCTCTGGGAAAGATCACCGCCGAGGGCGTGTTTCTCGAGCAACTCGAAACCGAGCCGGCCCACTTCCTGCCCGAGATCACCGATGATCACCTCGCGGGAGATGTGGTTCAGATCGACCTCACCCGACCAATGGCCGAGATCCGCGCCGAGCTATCGAAGTACCCCGTGAAGACCCGTGTCATGCTCACCGGGCCCATGGTGGTCGCCCGCGATATCGCCCACGCGAAGATTGCCGAACGGCTCGACGCCGGGCTCGGTATGCCGCAGTACATGAAGGACTTCTGCGTTTACTACGCCGGTCCGGCCAAGACGCCAACGGGCATGGCATCTGGCTCATTCGGCCCGACCACGGCCGGCCGGATGGACAGCTACGTCGAGCGTTTTCAGGCCGAGGGTGGCAGTTTCATCATGCTCGCCAAGGGCAACCGCAGCCGCCAGGTCACGGAGGCCTGCAAGACGCACGGTGGCTTCTATCTTGGTTCCATCGGCGGCCCGGCCGCACGTTTGGCGCAAGACTGCATCACGCACGTCGAGGTGCTCGAGTACCCCGAGTTGGGCATGGAGGCGGTGTGGAAAATCGACGTGGTTGACTTCCCCGCGTTCATCGTGGTGGACGACAAGGGCAACGACTTCTTCGACCTCGTCAATCAGGCCGCCGTTGCGGTCTCTGTGCACAAACACTGACCGCTCCCAACGCTAACGTACGGATGTGACGACCGACCCGACGCAACTCGCGACGTCGAGCGCCGGTCGATGGATCGCCCCGGCGGCGACGGCCGTCGGCGGCGCCGTCCTCGTCGTCTACGCCCGGTTTCAGCAGGCCATTGGGCGGGACGTGTTTCCACCGTGCCCGTTCCATGCTGCGACGGGATGGTGGTGCCCGGGCTGTGGTCTCACCCGCAGCACGTTGGCGCTGCTACGTGGCCATGTGCAGCAGGCGCTCGGCTTCAACCTGCTCACGCCGGTCGTGCTGTTCGCACTCGTGTACACGTGGGCGCAATGGGCCGTTCCGCGTGTCGGCGGCCCCGCGCTCCCTCTGCTCAGCCGCATACCGGCCAACGTCTGGAAAGGTATCGGCGTGTTCGTGCTGCTGTTCAGTGTGGCCCGCAACCTGCCGATCGCTCCGCTGGCGGCGCTCGCACCGTAGGTTGCTCAGTTGACCTGGCGGACGGAGCCTTCCCAGTAAGGCGCTCGCAATTTGAACTTCTGCAGCTTGCCCGTCGCGGTGCGGGCCAACTCATCGCGGAACTCGATGCGTTTCGGGCACTTGTAGCCGGCCAATTTGGTCTTGGTGAAGGCAATGAGCTCGGCCTCGGTCAGCGCGGAGCCAGCCGTCTTTACGACCAACGCCATCACTAACTCACCCCACTTTTCGTCGGGGACACCAATGACGGCGACCTCGGTGACGTCGGGGTGCTGGAACACGGCATCTTCCACTTCGATGGACGACACGTTCTCACCACCGGAAATGATGACGTCTTTCTTGCGGTCCTGAATGGTGAGGTAGCTGTCCTCGATCGAGCCGCCGTCGCCGGTGTGGAAGAAGCCATTCTGAATGGCATCGGCCGTGGCCTCGGGTTGCTCCCAGTAGCCCGCCATGACCACGTTCGAACGAGCCAGCACCTCGCCGGTATCGGAAATCTTCATCTCGACACCGATCGCAGGCGCCCCCGCACGGGACAGCTTAACGGCCCTCTCAGCTGGCGTGAGATCATCGTATTCGGCCCGACCACGGTTCATGGTGAGCAGCGGCGCCGTCTCGGTGAGGCCGTAGATCTGGATGAACTCCCACCCCAGTTCGGTCTCAATCCGCTCGATGAGCCGGGAGGGCGGCGGCGCTCCGGCTACCACGACGCGCACTCGATCACGGCCAGGAATGGGGCCGTCCCACGTGGCGGCCGCGTCGACGGCAGCAGCGAGAACGGCGGGGGCCGCACACATGAGCGTGACACCGTGCTTGTCGACCCGCCGCAGGATCTCGGCACCATCGATCTTGCGCAGGATGATGTGCTGGCCACCCATGCCAGTGACGCCATAGACCATGCCCCACCCGTTGCAGTGGAACTGCGGCAAGGTGTGGAGGTACACGTCACGATCACTCACGCCCGTCTGCCAACCGAACGTCGCGGCGTTGAGCCACACGTTGCGGTGGGTGAGCTGCACACCCTTCGGACGGGCCGTGGTGCCGCTGGTGTAGTTGATGGTGGCGGTGGCGTCCTCGTCGGGTTCCCACGGTTGCGGGGTCACGCCGTAGCGGTAGAGGACCGAGTCGGAGTCGGCGCCGATGATCATCTTGCGTTCGCAAACGACTGGGCCCATGGCCGCTTCCAGCTCGGGGTCGATCAACAAGATGCGCGCGCCCGAATGCTTCACGATGTACTGCACTTCTTCGGCAACGAGCCGAAAGTTGATCGGCACCAAAATGCGACCGGAGCCACTCACGCCGTAAAACGCGGTCAGCAGGCGGGCCGAGTTCTGGGTGATCATGGCCACGCGCTCACCCTGTGCGATGCCGAGTTCGTCGAGCCCGGCTGCCAGCGCGCGGGCGCGTTCGGCGACCTGCTTCCACGTGAGTGACCCCCAGCTCTGCGCGGGCTGGTCGGGTTCATCGATCACGCCGACGCGGTCGCCGTAGACCAGCTCGGCCCGACGCAAGAAATCAACAACGGTCAACGGTACTTTCATGACTCTCCCCCGGCGCGGTGCAACATCGGACATACCGTAGTCGCGCCACCCTCACATGGCCCCAGACGCGACGATGGGGCGGCCCCGCAGGACCACCCCATAATTCGCAAACCACGCTCCGAGGAGCGGGCGATTTACCGAGTCTTCAGCAGGTCACGGATTTCGGTGAGCAGGGTCTCTTCCGGCGACGGGCCCGCCGCGATCTCGCTGGCGAGCTTGCGGCTCGTGGCCTTCTTGTAGAGCTTCACCAACATGAACACCACCGCAGCAATGATGAGGAAGTTGATGACGTTGTTGAGGAAGCTGCCCCAGCCTACCGTCTTCCACTTCTTGTCCTGAATGCCGGCGCAGCTCTGGCCAGTTACCTTGCCAGTCGCGTCGACAACGTCCTTGCACTTACCGAACAGGCCGAGCACGCCAGTGAAGATGTCCGTCACGAACGAGTCAATCACGGCCTTGACGGCGGCGCCCATGATGAAGGCCACGGCGATCGACATCAGGTCGCCCGTCAGAATGAACTCTTTAAACTCGGCGATCAAGCCTTTTTCGGGGTTGACATTAGGTGAAGCTCCTTGGATCTATGGGTTGGTTTGACGTCGAAGTCGGACATCGACGTATGCATCATTGAAGCACGCGCCAGACCCCAGATCGGACAATGTGGCCGGCACCAGGACATTGACGCCATAGGACCCCGAAAAGTCGCGTAGCCAGTTTCCCTTCGGCAACACACACACGCCCGAGCGAACAGACCCGTCAATTTGGACCGTAACCGTCACAAAACCACCGTCATTCCAGACCTCGACCTCGTCTCCATTCCGGATACCCCGCGTCGCAGCGTCGTCCGGATGGAGTGAAAGTAAAAGTGGTTGATCACCACGCTCGCCGAACATCGAACTGATCGTCTTCGCCGTGGCCGGTGACAAAAGTGTTAGTGGGTAATGACGCGCCACGTCCTCGAACCGCGGCACCGGAACGTCGCTCTGCGGATCAAACAGCTTGGCGCGACGGTTCTCGAACGTCGGAAACGTATCGACAAATTGCACGGTGCCACCGTCGGCCCGCAGCGTGATTGGGCCGTCGTCTAAAATGCCGGCGGGGAGAACTTTCGCCAGCAACGATTCCGGCCGGGGGTCGAAACCAACCAGCCCCAGCCGGTCGGCCAACCCGGCCGACACCTCGTCGTTGGTACGACTCTCGCCGACGCGATCGATCACTGCCGGCATGCGCTGCAACACGTATCCGCCGTAGCTGCCGGCGAGGTCCTCGGCCTCAAAATGGGTAGTGGCGGGCAGCACGACATCGGCGTAACGCGCCGTGTCGGTCATCACCTGATCGTGCACCACGGTGAACAGATCTTCTCGCTCCATACCAGCGATGACGGATCGCTGATCGGGGTTCATCACCACCGGATTCGCGCCCTGCACGAACAAGACTTCAATGGGGTCGGTGTCACTTCCGAGTTCGGCACCCAGCAGGTTTTGGTTGAGCTGTCGTCGGGCCACAGAAGCGCTCGTGTGAAGGGCCGACATCGTGACCGGCGACGCGCCGCCCACCGCCAGCATCACGCCCGCACCTCGCCGGCCGAACTGCCCGGCCAACAACGGCAGCGCAAGCACCGCTTTGCAACCCGACCCGCCGTTTCGATTGCGTTCCAGCCCCCAACCCATGCGCAGGAACGCCGGACTCGCCGACGCGTACTCGCGAGCGAAGGCCGCGATGTCATCCGCGGGAACGCCGCAGACGTCCGCGGCGCGGTCGAGCGTCCACGACTCCGCAGCAGCGAGATACTCATCCAGACCATCAACATGCGTCGCCAGGAAGTCGCGCGCCAGTAAACCCTCCTGATGCATGACACGCGCCATGGCGAGAGCGAGCACCACGTCGGTTCCCGGTCGTAGCGCGAGGTGGACGTCGGCGCGGGCGGCCATGGCGGTGCGACGCGGATCGACCACGATCAGGCGCGCCCCGGCCTTGCGGGCTCGGTTCACCATCGGACCGAAATGGGTGTTGGCCACCGTTGGGTTCGCGCCCCAAACCACGACGAGCTTGGCCTGCACGACATCGTTCGGGTCGGCCGAAAGCATGTCGCCATAGATCTCGGCACGAGCAAGCCCCGCCGTGTAGGCGCAAATGGTGTGCACGACGTTCGTAGCACCGAGTTGTCTCCAGAGTTCCGGACCAAGACCTCCCGCGGCCAGCATCCCGCCCGACGAGTTGTAGAGATACGGCACCACCGACCCCGCACCAGAGCGGTCGATCGCACCACGGATGCGGCTCGCGACAAGGTCGAGTGCTTCGTCCCACGTGGCCTGGCGAAACGAGCCCGACCCCTTCGGACCGGTGCGGATGAGAGGCGTCAGTACGCGATCCTTGCCGTGTACCCGGTCGGCGTGGCCCTTGACCTTGGCGCAGATCCAGCCATCGGTCATCGGATTCCCGGGCCCGGCATCCACTGCGATCAGGCGACGCATGCCGTCGTCTCCTGTCTCCACTGTGGCATGCAATGAGCACGTATCGGGGCAGTCGAGGGGACACGCAGTGACGGCTTTGGTGAGCGAAGTCATGTGGCATGTTGCCACGGCTCTATCGTTGCCGCTTGTGAGTTCGCCTTTGCCCACCGATGCCGCTGTTCCCCCGCCCGAAGATTCCAACCTGATTCTCGATGAGCTCTCGCAACACTTACGTGCGCTGCGCGTACTGCGGGTCGACAATCCCGATCAGGCCGCAGCACTGCTCGAGTCTCTCGGTGCCAGTGGCAAGGTTGAAGAAGACATCGTGTTGCAGCTCGGTGCCATCAAGCCGCTGTGGATTCCCGATCGGTTCGAGGAGGCCAATCGCCTGGCCATGCGATCGCTCGAGGTGCTCGACCGCAACGGCCCGCGCAACACCGCGCTCAAAACCCTCGGACCTTTGCGTCCCGTCGGCGAGTGGGCGGTGCAGCTGTTCACCCAGCTCATCGTGCGCAGCTTTCAGCAGACCGTGGTTGATCGTCTGCGCCATCTGTACAGCCGCCGCGAAGCCAGCTCGGCGTGGGATTCGCCCGAGCATCACATGTTGCGCCGAGCCCGCATCGACATCGAACGCATCGCCCCCGGTTTGAAAGGCCGGGCCCTCGGGCTGCCGACCTTTCTGCTCGGTGGCGCGTTCATCTCCACCATCCTTGGCGGGCTCAAGAGCCTCGGTGAAGCAATCCAGAACAACAACAGCATTCTGGTCGTCGCCACGGTCATCATGTTCATTGTGTTCGCGGGAGCGAGTTGGGCGATCCTGCAAGCAGCCGCCATCTCGCGTCGCCGCATCAAATTGACCCTCGACAAACCTCTCGCCGCACTCTTCGAGACCATAGGGGCGTGCGGCAACCCGCCCAAGGACCAGTCGCTGTCGTTCGCGCTGTACGCCATCGTGCTGACCGGCTTGGGTTGGCTTATCTTGCCGCTGGGCGTTGCCTATGTCTTCCTCAAATGAGCGAAGACCAGATCGATTGGGACGAAGGTCGGGTGCTGCGGTTCTTTCCGACGGACATGAGTGAGGAGGACATGCACCGCGAGTTCGTCGGCGCCGATGCAGCGTGGCGAAGTGGTGCTCCGGTAGCCGCCGTCTACGGCGTCGAAATGGCCAGGGGCCGAGTGGGCTTGATCGAGGATCGGATCGACGGGCCCACGATGCTGCAGGCGTTGTCGGCCTCGCCGTGGCAGGCCAAACGTCGCGGCCACGAACTGGCCGAACTGCATCTTCGACTGCTGTCGCTGACGGCACCCGACGAACTTCCCGACATCAAGCTCGCCCTACTCCACTCACTGAAACAAGCCGACCTCGATGCCTCAGCGCGCGCTGAGCTCATCACCCAGCTCGAGTCGCTTCCCGATGGCAACCGGCTCTTGCACGGCGCATTGCAGCCGACCCACGTTGTACTGCACGCGACCGGCCCCGTCATCACTCACTGCGGGCACATAGCGAGCGGACATGCCGATGCCGACATCGCCATCACGCTCGTTCATCTGGCGCTGGCTGTTCCTCCCCCGAATGCTCGTTTGTGGCCGCTGCTCGACCGTGCCCGTCGCACCTTCCTTGCCGCCTATCAGCAGACGATCGACCGCCGCCGACCAGATCACCGAGCAGCCGCCTGGCTACCGGTTATCGCGGCCACGAAGCTCACCGGAGCGACGGACCACGAGGCAGTCATCCTGCGTCGGCTGATCGACGGCGCTCCCGTCAGGTGATGTCGACCAGCACCGCCCGAACCACAATGCGGTAGGTGACCGATCCCGGCGGATGACAGGCCACGAGCGTGAGGGTCGGAGTAGGTGTCC
This sequence comes from uncultured Acidimicrobiales bacterium, assembly GCA_963791625.1. Lineage (GTDB taxonomy): Bacteria > Actinomycetota > Acidimicrobiia > Acidimicrobiales > Ilumatobacteraceae > JANMCE01. The sequence goes on along the minus strand of CAWBTA010000006.1, from coordinate 217,574 downwards.
ATCCACCGATCGTCTCGGCATCATCGGGGCCGGTGATGAGCGTTTCCTTCATCACGTAGTGGTATTTGATGCCGTTGGACTCAATCGTGATGGCGTCACCGGGATGCAACTGGTCAAGATCCAGAAACGGGTGGGTGTGGCTGACGCGATGCCCGAAGATGGCCATGTTGCCGATCGACCCCGGAAGTCCCGTTCCCGGCCAATGGCCCGGACCGCCATTCAAGCCGTCGATGTCGATCCCCTCGTGCAGGTCGGCCGTGACGCCGATCGACGGGATGCTGATCTTCATCGGAAATGTCGTGGGCGGCATCACGTTGTTGGGGCTGGGCACCGTTGCGTTTCGGGGAAAGCCAGTAAACCAGCCGGTGACGTCGGCAATGAGGTGCGAGCCTCCGTCGGTAAAGAAGGCGACCCCACCTGGGGTAACCGGGCTGATGGCGTGGTTGGCAATCGTCTGCCCGGCCCGGTCGGCGTTCAACGTTGAGGTGTCGGGCCGTTGACTACCGGCCGGATATGCCTTACGAAACCGGGGCGCGACGCTGCGGTGAGCGTGGTGTTCATCACCAACGCCGAGACTGCGCTCGGGATGCCCGACCGTGCGGTCACCGGCATCTCCATCACCCAGTCCGCCATGGGTTTGAAGGCATTGCCAAGAGGGTTCAGCGGTCCGGCGTTTCGGGTGTCACAAGAACCGGATCGGCCCTCGATCATGGTTCTTGAGGAAACCGAGAGCAAATGACAACGGTGTCTGGGTCGAACAGTTCACCCGTTATGCCAGTTCCATGACAGTTGCAAAAAAGACATACTTTCGTCACCTTCGTGTCGTCATATAGGCATGGTGACAAACGCAACAGCGCTCCGACGGTCAGCCCAGACCGACCCGGCGACGGCTTGGCAGCTCGTCGTTCGCACTGCCGTAGCTGGCAGCCTCGTCATGATGGCGATCGCGTTTGCGTTGCACAACTTCGTGAAACTCTCAGACGGTGTCATTGTGGCCGTCATCGCCGTACTCGGCCTGGCTATCGGCACTCGCTTGCCCGCTGCTACTCCGCCGATCCCGCACTGGTTGCTGGACGAGACCGACAGCGACTCGCTCGCGTCTTAAATTTCGCGGTTTGAAGCTCGCTGTCTATACCAATCGGAAGGCGAGGTCCACAATCGGACGCCCCGCCGCGCGGCCACGTTGCTCGTACTTCGTCGTGACGCGATCGGGCGCATCCACCGAGGTGAGCTGCGGCTCACCCGTGCACACCTCTCGCATCTGCGCGGCATAGTGGTCGGCGTCGGTAGCGAGGCGCAGCAGGCCGCCTTCGGCGAGACGTTCGGCTAGCGCCCGCACGACATCGACGCGCACGAGTCGCCGATGGGTGTGCGCAATTTTCGGCCATGGGTCGGGGAAGAAGATGCAGATCTCCCGCAGTGACCGGTGCGGGAGAAGGGGCAGTATTTCCAGGATGTCGCTGCGCACCACTCGCACGTTTCCGATCTCCGCGGCCGCCAGATCCGTCAGTAGGTGGGTGATGCCGGCCTCGTGCACTTCGACGCCGAGGACGCGTTCGTCCGGCCGCTTGGTTGCAGCAGCAATGACCGACTCTCCCCCACCAAAGCCGATGTCGATGATGGTCGGCTGCCACAAAGCAATCTCGTCGGGAACGATGACGAAGCGCGGGGCGAACTCGGCATAGCGAAGCCTGCGACCCGGTGTCATTCGCCCACGACGGCGAAACGATCGGACCGGCGGATGCATGCAACGATTCTAGCGGCGAGGGTGATTCAGCCGCCGACCCCGATTTGTTCGGACGCTATCTTGGCCCCTTCGTGGCCGGTTGCGATCGTGCCGACCGTGGCCAGCACGGCCAGTCCGATAGTGACGACAGACACTGCAACCGCGAACCGGCTCGTCATGCGATTCCCGGCCCGACGATGGAGATACACCATGGTAGCGATGGCTACGAACAGCAAGATCGTCAGGATGACGGTGGCATTGGCCAGCGACTGATGACGATTGATGTCGGGTGCCTCATTCATCAAAATGAACATGCCCTCACCACTCTGCTTGGCCAGGATGACCGCTCCCACCGACAGCAGCGAGGCGCCCGCGGTCGCCAACCCGAAGCGGCCGCGCCATTCCCGTCGAACCGCGATGAGCACGGCCGCGATGGCCACAGCCGGGATCAGGACGACGGGCAAGTGGACCATCAGCAGGTGAGCCGGTAGGCCAAAGATTTTTTGCATGGGCAATCCTTCCGAGTGATCCAACCGTACTGACATACGTACTAACCGGCTGGACAGACTTCCGTACAGTCTGCCGGACGCCCAAATAGGAGATGCCTGTGTTTCGTACCCTTCGTGTTTCGCTACTTTCCCTCACGCTCATCGGTGTCGCCGCGGCCTGCGGCTCATCGACCAACTCGACTACGGCTGCCGCTCCCGCGACGACCGCAACGGCTACGGCTTCGACCGCGGCCGCGGCTACCACGGCTGCCACCACCGCCACCACCGTTGCGGCCGCCACGACCGCGGCCGCTCCGGCGACCACGGCGGCCCCCGCCGCCACAACGGCGAAGCCTGCCGACAGCACGGCGGCTCCCGCCGCGGCAGCTCCCGCGGGACCAGCCTGCACAGGTCTCGGCGCTGCCGGCGCCGGTGCGACCACGGCCGACGTCAGCCTGATCGAATGGGACATCAAGGCCCCCGCGACGCTGAAGGCGGGCAAGGTCACGCTCAACATCAACAACACCGGCGGAAACAAGCACGAGATGGCGCTCATCAAGGGCGACAGTTTCGACGCGCTCCCCAAGCTGCCCAGCGGCGCCGTGGATGAAACAAAGCTGGAATCCGGCGCATTGCTTGGCCGCACCGACAAGCTCGACGGCAACAAGTCGTGTTCGACCACCGTCGACCTGGCACCGGGCAAGTACGTGATGGTGTGCAACATCCAGTTCGGCGCAATCAGCCATGCCGCCAAGGGCCAGAAGTTCAACTTCGAGGTTACGGCCTAGTCCAACGGGAACCGGTCAGACCGGGGCGTCGCTCGTAACGGCGCCCCGGTCGAGCCGGATGATCCGGTCGACTCGAACCGCCTTCAGGAACTGACGGTCGTGCGTCACCAGTAACACGGTGCCGGCAAACGATTCGAGGGCCTGCTCGAGTTGTTCGATAGCGGGCAAATCGAGATGGTTCGTAGGTTCGTCGAGTACGAGGCAGTTGACGCCCTTGGCCTGGAGAAGGGCCAACACGGCGCGAGTGCGCTCGCCCGGCGACAGTGAACTGCTGGCCCGATTCACGTGCTCTGCACCGAGGCCGAACTTGGCCAGCAACGTTCGTGCCTCAGGGATGACGAACCCGGTGGCCGCCATAAACGCTTCCAGCAGTGTGGACGAGCCTTCGAACCGTTCACGGGCCTGATCAATACCGCCAACGATCACACCCGGGCCCAGGTACCGCTGGCCCGACGTGAGCGGCTGCTCACCGAGCAGCGCCCGCAGCAGCGTCGTCTTGCCGCTGCCATTGCTGCCCAGAATGGCAACTCGCTCCGAGCCGCCGATCTCAAGTGTGATCGGGCCGAGCCGGAACGCGCCCCTATTGACCACTGCGTCGGAAAGTCGGGCCACGACGTTGCCTGCACGCGGCGCCGTGGCGATCTCCAGCCGGAGGTCCCACCCCTCCCATGGCTTTTCGACGACCTCCAGACGTTCCATGGCGCGCTCTGTGCGACTGGCGCGAGCCGCAACCTGTTCGGTCTTCTCCTGCCGGAACTTTCGGCCGGCGACGTCTTTGTCCGACTGTTTCTGTTTGTGCGCGATGACACCCTGGGTGGCCCAGTCGCGCTCACGCTGCGCCCGGCCGACCAACTCTGACTTCTGGCTACTGTAGGTGGCGTAGTCCTCCTCGGCGTGCCGACGTGACGTGGCCTTCTCGGACAGAAAGCCCGACCAGCCGCCGCCGTACAACGACGCCTTGTGCGAGTGCTCATCCAGTTCCACCACGTGGGTGACGACCCGTTCGAGAAAGGTCCGGTCGTGACTCACGATGAGCTGGGGCGCGTCGGTGGACAGCACGAATTCCTCAAGCCGAGCAAGTCCATCAAGGTCTAAGTCGTTGGTGGGTTCATCCAGCAGGTACACGTCGAAGCGGCTGAGCAGCAGCGCGGCAAGACCGACGCGGGCCGCCTCGCCGCCGGAGAGTGCGGTCATGGGCCGGTCGAGTACGGCGGCGGCGAGGCCGAGGTCGTGCCAGACGTCCTCCAGCCGCGCATCGAAGTCGGCGCCGCCCAGTGCCAACCACCGATCGAGTGCAATGCTGTAACGATCGTCAGCACCTGCCGCCGCCGATGCCAGGTCGGCCGTAGAAGCTTCGAGTTCGGTGGTGGCCCCATTCACACCCGTTCGACGAGCCAGCAGGTCGCGGGCCGTTTCGTTCGGTGTGCGTTCCGGTTCTTGCACCAAGAAACCAACGGTGGCCTCGGGCGGCGAGAGCGCGACCTTGCCCCTGTCGGGTGTCAATCGACCGGCCAGTACGCGCAGCAAGGTGGACTTTCCGACACCGTTCGGGCCGACCAGACCAACCCGTTGACCTGGGGCAAGTTGCACAGTGACACCGTCGAGGATGCGGCGTCGACCCATGTCGACATCGAGAGCAGTAGCAATCAGGGTGGCAGGCATGGTTCTCCTCGGCCGATCATGCTTTCATGCCGATGGTTGTCTCGGCGAAGAGGGTTCACCCTCGACAAAGCGTCGTGCACCAACGGCGGCGGCAACCCCGGTGCTGAAACAGGCCTGCAGAAGGTACCCGCCGGTTGGCGCTTCCCAGTCGAGCATCTCTCCGGCCACGAACACGCCTGGCAGTCTGCGCAGACCGAAGTGGTCATCCACTTCGCTTCGGGGGATGCCACCGGCCGTCGAGATCGCCCGGTCGATGGATGTTGGACGCAGCAGTTCCAACGGGAGCGATTTCAGGTGCGAAGCCTCGGCCGCGGCCCCGACCTCATGCGCCAGCGCGATGGCGACCGGCGAGAGTCCGACTCGTTTCAACGCCGTTGTGAGCGAGTCACCCTTGCGGCGTTTCGCAAGCCTTGCGGCCAGGACTTCAAGCGTGAGATCGGGATGCAGATCGAGCCGAAGGTCGGCGGAGCCGTCACGAGCAATGGCAGCGCGGATAGAAGCACCAAGCGCGTAGACGGCCCCGCCCTCAATACCCTCGTTGGTGATCATTGCCTCGCCTCGCACGGTCTGACCGTCGCAGGACAGCCGCACGTTCTTGAGCGGCACACCCGCGAAACGAGCGCGGAAATGTTCGGACCAGTCGACGACAAAGCCGGAGTTGGCTGGCGTAAGCGGTGTGACCTCGATACCGACGCTGCGGACGATGTCTGCCCAGGTGCCGGTCGAACCCATCCGAGGCCAGCTCGCGCCGCCGAAGGCGAGGATCGTGGCGTCGGGTTTCGCAGTCACTTCGCCGGCCGGTGTCGTGAAAAGCAGTTCGCCCGCGCTTGTCCAGCCAAGCCACTCGTGCCTGACGCGCGATGTCACGCCGTGTTGGGCGAGGCGCGCCAGCCATGCCCGAAGCAGCGGTGTCGCTCGAAACGCGTTCGGAAAGACGCGACCGCTTGAGCCAACGAATGTCTCCTGGCCCAGCTCCAGCGCCCATTCGCGTAGTGCTTCGGGAGGAAAGGCGCGCAACGCGGGCGTGAGCCAGTCGGCCGCTGGGCCGTAGCGCTCGATGAACTGCTCGAATGGTTCGCTGTGCGTCAGGTTCAATCCGCCGCGTCCGGCCAGCATGAATTTGCGGCCAACCGCGGGCATTCGGTCGTACACCGTCACGGACGCGCCAGCCCGTGCGAGCGTCTCGGCCGCTATCAGCCCCGCCGGTCCCCCACCCAGCACCGCAATCGTCGGGCGCGTGTTCACGAGCGGAGTTCGGGGCGGCCAGAGCCAATGGCGATGAGTTTTCCTTCGACGAACAGCGGAAGGCCGCCGACATCGACAGTGGTTTCCTGCCAGTCCCATTCTGTTTCGAATTCTCGGGCACCGGCTGTTTCCATGTCTTTCCGTAACGCATGCGTGAGGGTTGCGGCCGCCAGGGAGCGGGCCTCGTCGAGCGTGACGACCGCGACCGGTTCGGTGCCGACGTGGACGAGGAACTGGCCGAGCTGGGGCGCGCTGATGGTTGTCTGTCGGGCTATGCGCACCCGGCCGACAACGGCGCCGATGGCATTGGCGACGTCGGCGTGTTCGGGCACGATCACCTCGGACTGCAGCAACGCCCCGACCCTCGGATAGTAGGTCGCGGCCGAGGCTCCCAGACCGACCAGCGGCACCGAGAGACCGACCGAGAGTCGGACAAGTGACCCTGCATCGTTCAATGCCGCTTGCACGATCGGCGTGGCGATAGAGGAGGCGGGAAGACCATCACGTTGCAGCGCTGCCGCCAGGACAGCTTCGGCCGAACGACGCACGAGCGCGTCGATCACGAGCGTTGCGGCCGTGACACCATCTGGCGCGATGTAGTTCCCCAGCCGGTCCTTGCGTCGAGCGAACAGACTGGCCGCCAGCTCCGCAACCGGAACACTGTCGGTGTGTTGCAGGCCAAGTACGTGGCTGGCATCGGTCGGCGTGAACGACGAAAGCTGGATCAGCCCGCGGCTCACCAGTCGGGCGAGGGCCCGACGCTTCATCGCTGTGTTCAGTGCATCTCGGGCGATGGTCGGCTTCTGTCCGAGCGCGTCCATCAACGATTGTTCGGTGCTGTCGAGAACGGCCGCACGATGCCGCTGTCGAGTGGGGAGCAGCACGATCCCGTCGAATTCGTCGGGTGTCTCACTGGCGAGCTGAGCCGTGAGCATGGCCGTGACCAAGGTTGCCTCAGTTCGGGCCAGCACACATAACGGCACCACCCGACGTGGCCCGATGATCAGGTGCGCGCCGGCAGCGCGGTCGTCGTGTCGCACTTCGCTATCACCACCGAGACCGTGGGTGTTCATCGCCACCGCCGTCACCATGGTCTTGTGACCCCCCACGGTTGCGCCGTCCTGACTCACGAGCGGACGACCGCTGCGCACCACTGCGATGTCAGTGGTTGTGCCGCCGATGTCAGAGATCACGCCATCGCGAAGCGACGTCAGGTGCGCAGCGCCCACCAGGCTGGCGGCTGGACCGGACAGGATCGTTTCGATCGGGCGCTCCCGCACGAACGCGGCAGACACCAGCGAACCATCGCCTCGCACGACCATCAGCGGCGCCGTGATTCCCCGAGATCGCATCGCCTGTTCGGTCGTGTCCACCAGATCTTCGATGATCGCAATCAGTCTGGCGTTCAGCACTGCGGTGACGGCTCGTTTCGGCCCGTTCAGCTGGGCCGAAAGGTGGTGGCTCATCGTCACCCAACGGCCTGTCTTCTGACGAATGAACGCGGCCACAGCCAGTTCGTGAGCCGGGTTGCGCACACTGAACTGCGACGTGACGGCAAAGGCGTCGACGTGATCGGCAATATCGCCCAACGCTGCGCCCAACGCGTCAAGATCGAGTGGGGCGATCTGGTAGCCGTGGGAATCGTGGCCACCGTCGACAAGCAGCACCGGGTCCTTCCCCATGGCTTCGGGCAGCCCGGCGCGGTCGAGGACCTCGGCCTCAAAACCGATGATGACCGAGCACACGGCACGTCCCTTGCCCTCAACCAGTGCGTTGGTCGCGAGCGTTGTCGACAGCGACACCACGTCGATCCGCTGGGGCGCAACGCCAGACTCGGCGAGCACCCGATCAATCGCTCCCACAATGCCGACTGAGAGTTCGTCGTGCGTGGTGGGCGCCTTCGCCTTGGCGACCACAGCCGAGGTCTCCTCATCGAAAATAACCGCGTCGGTGTAGGTGCCACCAGTGTCAATACCAAGAAGGAAACGACCGCTCACCACGACATCGTAACGGTGCAGCCGGCTGCACAACCGGTTCGGGACCAGGCCGCGGTCACCTACTGTTCGGAGATGCTCGCTGAAATTGCTGCCGCTGTTCGAGAGGGTCGAGTCAGCCCCGAGGAGTTGCTGGAGGAATCGCTGCGTCGAATCGAAGCCTACAACCCGGCGTTGAACGCAGTCGTGGCCCAACGTTTCGAAGATGCGCGGCGCGACGCCCGGACAAGCTCTCGTACGGGTCCACTCGCCGGAATCCCCCTTCTCGTCAAGGATCTCGTCGATGTCGCCGGTATGCGGACGACGAACGGTTCGCATCTGCTCGAGGACGCGCCGCCCGCCACCCACGACGCTCTCCTCGTACGGCGGCTTCGCTCTGCTGGAGCGATTGTGGTGGGCAAGACCAACACCCCCGCGTACGGCCACACCGGGTTCACCACCAATGCGATCTTCGGCGCGACCAAGAACCCGTGGAACCTGGAACGATCACCTGGCGGTTCCTCGGGTGGGTCGTCGGCCGCTCTCGCTGCAGGACTGTCACCGCTGGCGACAACGAGCGACGGCGGCGGCTCCGTTCGGGGCCCGGCCTCTTTGTGCGGACTCGTCGGATGGAAGCCGACCAATGGCATCATCGGTCGCGATCGGGCGCCAAGTTGGATCAGCTATTCCACCGCCGGTGCCACCGGGCGCACCGTGGCCGACGCCATCTTGGAAGGCAGCGTTCTCGCCGGTTCAGTGTTCGGTGACATCATGAGCCCACCGGATGGGTCCACCTCATTTGTGCCCATCAACCCAACACGCGTTGTTGCCGTGCGCAGTTTCCGTGGTGCCGTCGCACCAGTGGTGAGCGCGGCCTTTGATCGAATGTGCGCGTTGATCGCCGACGACCTGAGGCTGCCGTTGACGATCATCGACCGGTTCACCGAAGTCGATTGCGCCTGGCACTGGATCGCCACCGGTTCAGCCGAACTCGCCCAAAGTCTGGCCGCGGATCGAGAGCGGTGGGACGAGTTCGAACCCACTCTCCGAGTACTGCTCGATCTGGGGGCGAACCTGTCGTTACCCGACTACATCGCCGGTCAACGCGCCCGCTATCAGGCTGCCGCCGATCTCGATGAGCTTCTGGACGGTACTGCCGTGCTGATCTCCCCCACGTTGAACGCCGAGTCATTCCCGCCCGACGGACCTCTTCCCGTCGAGATCGAAGGCGACCGGCGACTCGCCATTGGTTTCAACACAATGGACGCCAACTTCACGGGTCACCCAGCAGTGTCCGTTCCGATGGGCCACGACAGTGCCGGCGTTCCCCTCGGCCTACAGATCATGGCCCCGCGATTCCGGGACGACCTCGCCCTCGGCCTCGCGGCCGGAATCGAACAGGCCGCACCATGGGTGCATGTCGCGCCGGGTTACGAAACGTGGCCGCTGTTCTGAGCGATTGGGTAAGGAACGGTTGCTAGGTTGGGTGGGTGATCGTCATTGGGCTTTTGTTGGGCGTTGTCGGGATATTCGGGGTGGTGTGGACCACGTTCCTCATCAGCCGCACCCTGAACGCGACCTACGGGCGAGCAGACGGCGGACTCAGCGTGCGAGCGACCAACGACGGAACCGTGCCGGCCAAACTGCGCTGGCTGCTGCGGGCCTTCGCTCTCGTTGCCGTGATCGGCGCCATGATGGTGGTCGCCTGGCTCTACCGTTAGCCACTGTTTTGCCCCACCATGCGAAACGAGGACCCGACCAACGTCGGATCCTCGTTAGGCATACAGCAGGAAGGGAGCCCAGTCTTCGGGCACACTTCGCCCGGCGGTGATGGACCAACGGACTCGCTCGGCCCACGATGGTTCACGGGGCGGGAAGAGCAACTGCATGCGGGCCTCTTCAGGAGTGCGGTCACGCTTGCGACGGTTACACGGTCCACATGCGCTCACGAGGTTGAGCGGCTCGATGTTGGAGCCGCCCCGTGACTTGGGCATCACGTGGTCGATCGTCAGCTTGACGCGCTCGCTGCTGGTGCGGGCGTGCCAGCCGCAATAGGCACACGTCCATCGGTCACGCTCGTGCACGGCTCGCTTGCGGGCCAGACCGACCCGTCGGCGACCGGCCGGAATGGAGCAGTGCGTGAGCCGAATGACCGATGGCAGGAAAATGGAGATCGAGGGTGACGAAATCATGTCATCGCGCTCGACGACCGCCTCGGCCCGTTCGTCCAGCAAGAGAATCACGGCCCGCTGCCAACCAATAACGGTCACCGGACGGTATCCGGCATCGAGCACCAAGACACGGCTTTCGGCGAGTCCGCGCGACGGAGGATCTACCGCCTGTTCGTCGTCCAACGTCGCCTGCATGATGAATGGCCTCCTGTCGATACCGACCGTAGTGAAGCCGCCAGGTTCTTTGTCGAACATTTTCTTACACACTTGCCAGGCAAGCGCAGGGTTCGCACAACCAACTCACAGCTTCAGATGCTCAACTTCGTTTATGCGCCTCGCTCCTGCATTGTCCTGTGTCCTCATTATTGCCGGTTTGGGAGCGTGTGGCTCGACAATCAAGACCGCGACGGCCGTGACCACTCCGACCACTGCGGCTGCATCGGCCACGACAGCGACGGCAACTGGTTCAACAGTCGCTGCCGATCAGCGGGGTGGTCAAGGCGCGGGCCAGGGTGGCCAGACCCCGCTGACACCCGAGGAGCAGGCTGCACAACAGGCGTATCGGGACTGCCTCACCGCAAATGGCCTGGTGATCCCGGCTCGGGGCAACGGCCAGGGCGCAGCCCCCGCCGGTGGCCAAACTCCGCCCGGAGGAGCCGCCGATCCCAACGCAACGCCCCCATCGTCAGACAACAACACCCCTCGACCGACGATAGATCCGGCCGCGCTGGTCAAGGCGCAGGAGGCCTGCAAGGACAAGCTGCCACCGGGTGGTGCCGGCATTGGTTTCGGCGGCGGCAACCGTGGCAACGGTCAGGGCGGTAACGGTCAGGCTCGGGCCACCGCACTCGCCCCGTACTATTCCTGCCTGAAGGACAACGGCATCAAAGTGGCCGACGCGCCAACCCCCACCACCACGGTTGCGGGTGCAACGACCGTTCCCGGCTCGAACCCGCCGCCCCCCGGAGGTCCACGGGGCGGTCGTTTGGCCGGTGTCGACCAGACGACACCCGAGTTCATTGCCGCCAACGACAAGTGCAAGGTCTTGGTTCCAGCCGGTACCAATCTGCCCGGCCAGGCTGGGCCGGGCGGAAACAACGGTGCGGCGCCGACGACAGCCGCAGCCACGACAGTTGCTCCCTGAGGATGAAACGCAGCATCGTTCTCAACAGCACGCTCGCGGTGGCGACTGTCGCAATCGCGTTCGCCGGGTACTCGGCCATGGGAACCAAAGCCGCGGCCAAGGTGACCACCGCAGTCTTTGAAGCCAAGAAAGGGATCGTGCTGAGCGCGGTCACCGCCAGCGGCAATGTGCAAGTACCGGGTCAGGTTGATGCCAGCTTTGACTCGGCTGTTACCTCGAACAAGGTCACCGAGATCTTGGTAAAGGTCGGCGACAAAGTAACCGTTGGCCAGCCATTGGCCGAGGTCGACAATGCGTCGCTGCAAACCAGCCTGGCCAGCGCCCAGGCCGCATGGAACTCGACCAAGGCCAGCACTGACAAGGTGAAGGCAGGCCTGACCGCGGATGACAAGACGCAGTTGCAGTCGGGAGCAACCCAGGCGAAGGTATCGCTGGACTCGGCGCAGGCATCACTCGACAACGCTCGCACCAATGCCGACATCAACGCGGGAAACTACGACGAGGCTATCCATCAGGCCAACGTGTCACTCGATACCGCGAACGCCCAATCCGATCGTGACCTCGCAACGGCACAGCTGTCGGTGCAGCAAGCCCAAGCCGCAGCCGACAAGGAGGCGCCGATCTACGCGGCCGCCCAGGCTGCGGCCGCAACGGATGAGACCAATCGGGTTCCGTGTGACACCGCTGGCGGTGTGCCACTTGACGGGACGACCTGCGCCGTAGCGGCGACGCGAGCAGCGAATAGCAAGGCGACACTGGCCAAAGAAGAGACCACGCAGACTCAGGCGGTCAACGGTTTGGCGAACGCCAAGAACGCGGTTGAGAGCACCAAACTCAAAGCGGCGCAATCGGTCACCAGCGCCACCAATGCGCTGACCAACAGTGAGAACAATCAGACGTCGGGTCTTGCCAAGGACAAGCAGGCGATCGATTCGGCTGCCCGTCAGCTCGAAACCGCGAAGGCCAGCTATGCCTCGACGTTGGCCGCGAACAACCTGAAATTGAAGTCGCCGACGGAAGCCGATCTCGCCGCGGCCAACGCCAGCATGTTGAAGGCCGATACTGACCTCGCCACGGCGCAGAAGAACCTTGCGCTGTCCGTACTGCTTGCCCCCGCGCCCGGCACCATCGCGTCCATCAGCGGCAAGATCGGCGCGAGCCCCGGGGGTAGCTCCTCATCGGGATCAGGCTCGGCAGCATCAACGACTTCGGCGTTCATGGTCATCACCGACCTATCTGTGCTCGAAGTGAAGGCGGGCTTCAGCGAGGCCGATGCGGCCAAGGTGAAGGTTGATCAGGGCGTTACCGTCACCCTTGACGCACTGGCAGGCAAGGTGTTGGGCGGCAAGGTTCGGGCCATCGACACGGTCTCCACGCTCGTCAGCAATGTCGTTACCTATTACGTGTACGTCACCGTCGAAGGCAGCGACCCGGCGGTGAAGCCGGGCATGACGTCTTCGTTGTCAGTCGTGGTCGACAAGGCCGAGGACGTGGTGACTCTCCCCTCGTCGGCGGTAACCGCCCGCGGTAACGCGGCGTCGGTGAGTGTCCAGACCGGAGCGACGACGAAGGACGTGGAGGTGCGCAACATCACGCTCGGCCTGAAGGGTGACACGCTCATTGAGATCAAGTCCGGGCTGGCCGCCGGCGACAAGGTCATCGTGACCCGAGGCGGCACCACGGCAACCAGCTCGGGAACGCTTACCGGTGGCGGCGCTGCCGTTCCTGGTGGCGGGGCGATTCCCGGCGGCGGCGCGATTCCGGGTGGCGGACAGGGTGGCGCCCGAGGTGGCGTAGGCGGATGACCGACATCGCGGAGGGCACCGCCCAACGCCCCGTCATCATTGTGAAGAACGCGGTGAAGACCTACGGCCAGGGCGAGATCGAAGTGCAGGCGCTTCGGGGTGTGTCGCTGGTGATCGAGCAAGGCGACTTTGTCGCAATCATGGGTGCGTCGGGTAGCGGCAAGTCGACGTTGATGAACATCCTCGGCTGTCTCGACTCACCCACTAGCGGGCGCTACCTACTGGACGGTGTCGACGTCAGCCTGCTGGATGACTACGACCTCGCAACCATCCGCAATCACAAGATCGGCTTCATCTTCCAGAGCTTCAACCTGGTTCCCCGTACATCGGCGTCAAGCAACGTCGAGCTGCCCCTCGTGTACGCCAACGTGCCCAAGGCACAGAGGCGCAAACGAGCGGCGGCCGCTCTTGCTGCCGTTGGTCTAACCGATCGCGGTCATCACCTTCCCTCGGAGCTGTCGGGCGGACAACAGCAGCGGGTGGCCATCGCACGGGCCATCGCCACCAACCCGGCCATGATCCTGGCCGACGAGCCAACCGGCGCGCTCGACAGCCAATCGACGGCAGAGGTGCTCGGCATCTTCGCCCGCCTGAACAGCGCCGGACGCACCATCGTGGTCATCACCCACGAAGACGATGTGGCTGCCTACGCCAAGCGGATCATCCGACTCCGGGACGGCAGCATCGTTTCCGATACGCGAAATGCGCCGGTCGACGCGCGTTACGTAGGCGCATCATGAATTTTGAAAGCATCCGCATCGCTTTCCAGGGCATCATTGCCAACCGTCTTCGCTCGGCGCTGACCATGCTCGGCATCCTCATCGGTGTGGCCTCGGTCATCGTGCTGGTGGCCGTGGGTAGCGGGTCGGCGGCGGCCAGTCGAAAGCGACTCGAAGGTCTCGGCTCCAACACTCTGACCGTCTCCACCGGTGGTGTTGGTAACCGCGGGCAGACCCAGACACGCCGCGTCACCATCGACGACAACGATGTGAAGGCGCTCCGAGATGTCACGCAAGCTGCCGACCTCTCCGCCGTCGTCCCCCTCGTGAATGCCCAGAACGTCACGGCGTCATTGAATGGGGCAAACGCCACTCCCGCCGTCTTCTACGGAACGTCGGTGGAATTTAGTTCCGTTCGCAACTACCCCGTTTCTTCGGGGGTCTTCTTTACGCAAGACGATGAGGACAACGCTTCAAAGGTGGCCGTAGTAGGTGCAACGTTCGCCAAGAATCTGTTGGGCGAAGGCGTCGATACGGCCACGCTGATCGACCAACAGGTGAAGTTTGGCAATGGTGTGTTCACCGTCATTGGTGTCTTCAAGCCCAAAGGCTCCAACGGCGCGCAGGACCAGGACGACATCGTGGTGGCCCCGATCTCCACGGTGCGCAAACTGCTCGCCGGCGCTAGCAACCGCGTCGACCAACTTGTTGTACAGGCCGCTTCCCGATCGGTCACCGATGCTGCGCAGGCTGAAGTGACCGCGGTACTTATGTCGCGCCATGCCGGCTCGACGGCCACCAGCTTCCGTGTCTTGAACCAGGCCTCGCTGCTCCAAACGCAAGACGCCAACAACAAGACATTCACCGTTCTGCTCGGCGCGGTGGCCGCCATCTCGCTTCTGGTCGGTGGCATAGGCGTGATGAACATCATGCTGGTGACAGTCACCGAACGCACCCGCGAGATCGGTATTCGAAAGGCCATCGGTGCCCGCAAAAGCCACATCCTGACGCAGTTCCTCGTGGAAGCGGTCCTCCTGTCCGTACTGGGCGGGCTGCTGGGGGTTGGCTTCGGGCTGTTCGGTAGTCGCTTCACCATCGTCGGGGTCAAGCCGGTCGTGGAGACCTATTCCATTGCCCTCGCCTTCGGCGTGGCCGTGGTGGTCGGCTTGTTCTTCGGTATCTATCCCGCCAACCGCGCCGCCTCACTCAAACCCATCGACGCCCTCCGTTACGAGTAGGAAGACCATGACCACCACCCCCGACGCCCTCGATCAGGCCTTCGCCGAATTGGAGGACTACACACCGCCACCCGCCCGTCAGCGCGTGGTCACCAAGGCCACCTGGTTCCTGCTCTTCGGCATGACGGCCGCGGCCGCGTTCGCCGGAGGGGTACTGCTGCAGAAAAGCCGTGGAACCACGACGGTAGCAACGGCAAATGGAGGCCGCAACGGCGCGACCGCGGCCGGCGCATCGACGACCGTTGCCGGCCAAGGCGGCTCAGCAGCAGCTGGTGCAACAACCGTTCCGGGCGCGCTCGCTGCGGCCGGCGGACAAGCCGGGGCAGCTGGCGGGCAAGCTGGAGCATTTGGCGCGCCGGGCGGTGCGGCTACGACCGGGCAGATCAAGTTGATCGATGGCACCGTCGTGTACGTGCAGGACGCATCCGGAAACGTCATCCGTGTCACGACGCAGAAAGACCTCGTGGTCAACGTCACCAAGATCGGTGCCATCACCGACCTCAAAGTCGGCGACGCTGTGGTGGTGCGCGGAACGACCGATGCCGAAGGTACCGTGGCGGCCACCGCCATCAGCAGCGGTAACGGCCAAGGCGGGGCGCGAGGCAACCGTGGCGGCAACGGCGGCACACAGGGCGGCGGCGCAGCTCAGGCCGGGGCCGCGAACGGCGGCGCTGCACCCAACGGCCAAGCCGGCGCACCGCCCCCGGGCGGCTGACCTACGGGGCTTCCGTGCCTGCCGCCGGAAGGGTCAGCTCATACCATTGCACCCGCGCCGGGACCTCGGCGGACAACTGCAGCTCAACACGGGCGGCACCGCGTTCGCACTGCAGCACCATCGTCCCGTTCGTAGCCACGTTCACACCGAGCGTCCTCGCAAGAACGGGGCCGCATGCCAGGCGGAAGCGCTCCGCTTCGTCGCGTCGGCGGTGGCGCTCGTCGTCCAGGAAGACGTTGTCGGCAAACAGCGCATCAGCCACGTCATCGTCCCATCGGAGAAGCAGATCCACCAGCTCGTTCGCGGCGATGGACAACATCTCCGACGACAAGAGAACAGACAGGGGCAGCACATTCGAGTCTTCCAAAACGTCGAACAGCTCCCGAGTGAGTGCTGCCATCGGCGCGTACGTCACGTTGCCGAGCGCCACCACGCCGATGTTGCGCTCGATCGACCAGCGCATGTTGGAACCGAAGCCCGGTAGTCCCCCGCTGTGAGCCACCATGTGCCCGAGCGTGAGGTCGTGGAAGACGTTGAGCCCCATGCCGTAACCCGACGGCCCAAGTCGCGTCTTGCCATTGTCGAGTGTTGTGACCGACACCGGTAAGCCACGAACAACCTGTTGCATCTCGCGTCGCGACGAACGACGCAACGGGCCATCATCGACATCGTCGCGTGGCGGAAACGCGTCGAGGAGAAATGCGACCCACCGAGCGAGGTCCTCGACGTTGCTCCAGAGTCCGCCCATGGCGGCGAAGGCACCATCACCGAGTGGAAGTTCGGCGACCCAGTGATCGTCAATCCAGCGACACCCGATAGCAGGGGTGGAGGGCGCCACCCACGTGGTTGCAGACATGCCGAGTGGCACCAGGAGACGCTCGGAGATGAACCGCTGGTACGCCGCTCCCGTGATGTTGTCGATGACGCGACCGAGAATGGCGAAGCCGTAGTTGGAGTATTCGAACGCGATGCCGGGCGCAACGGCGAACGTGCCGCCTGCTGCGAGCAGCTCATCCATCCACTCAGCCGTTCCGTGGAGATGACGGTCTCCCCAGGCATCATCGGTCGCCAAGCCGGACGCCATAGAAAGCAGATGCCGCACGGTGATCGCGGGCGAATCACTGGTTGGCAAACGGAAGCCCGCCACCGTCGGAACGTAAGTGGCGACGGGGTCGTCCAATGCCAGGCTCCCCTCGTCGCGCAGAAGTAGGATTGCCGCCGCGGTGAAGCTCTTGGTCATGGACGCAATGCGGAACACGGTGGTCTTGTCGGGCGCGCTCTCCTCCACGCCAGGACCGCTCACCGACCCGAGTCCACTCACATGGGCCACCTCACCGTCGGCTATCACCCCGTAGACGACACCCGGCACGTGGTCGTTGGCCATCAGCCTTCGCACGACCTCGTCCAGCGCGTTGAGCGCTACCGGAGTCAGAGTGAGCGGTCGAGCTGCGGACGGCATCCCGCTACGGTAGAGGGCGATGACCCGCCTGCGCCTCGAGTTCACGGTCGAACCGTTCAGAGAAGGCGGACCCGGGCCACATGTGCTCGCCGCGGTCCAAGCCGTTCGAGATGCCGGTCTCGTCCCGGAGGACGGCCCGTTCGGCACCTCTGTCGAGGGAGAAGCCGATCGCATTCATGCGCTGCTCGGCCCGTTGTCGGCTGCAGCGACCGCCGCAGGTGCCACCGGCCTCCGGGTAAGCGTCCAGCCGGCGTTCGAAATCGCGGAGGGTGCGCACGAGTTGCTGCGCACCATTCGCCCTATCGTGCATGCGCTCGGCGGCACCTTCATCGACGCAAGCCGAATACGACCAACCGATGTTCCTCTCGACTGGAACGGTCAACGCATCGGCGGCGTGCGACCAGCGGCCGCAAACGGCTCCGACCTTTCCGGCGCCCTTGAGGTCGCTATCGCCGAGGTTGAAGCACTTGTTGGCGGTCGGCTCGGGGCGCTATCCCGCTCCGACAAACAGCGCGCCGCCAGCCTGTTGAGCGAGCGCGGCGTGTTCCACCTCCGCAACGCCGTCGATGAGGTCGCCGACGCCATGAACGTCAGCCGCGCCACCATCTACAACTACCTTGCCGCCGCCCGCCGCGAGGTCTAAAATCGGTCTGCACCCGGGACTACGAGCTGATTACTCTTGAGTGATGCACCTGCCGATTGAGACGCCGGCGTTCCGTCTCCGTGAGTATCGACCCTCGGACGTTGTGGTGGTTGCCGAACATCGATCAGACCCGACCACCGCCGAGTGGCAGAGCTGGGCCGTGCCCTACTCGGTGGAGAAGGCTCAGCAGATGGTCGACAGCGTGATGGCCCTTGACGGGCCGACACCGGGCGAATGGTGGGAGCTTGTCATCGCCGACCCGACAACGGATGGGTTCCTGGGGAGCCTTGCTGTCCACCTTGCCGAGCATGGCCACTCCGCCGAAATCGGTTATGCCCTCCGCCTCGAACACCGCGGCAAAGGTCTCGCCACGGCCGCCGCGCAGGTGCTTGTCGACGCGCTGTTCGCGCAGCCCGAGATCAATCGTCTTGAGGGCTCGCTGCATCCTGACAACTTCGCGTCGGCCATGGTGCTCGAACGCCTCGGCTTTCTCTACGAAGGGACCAGTCGCCAGTCGTTCTGGGTCGAGGATGTTGTCAGCGACGATCCTCACTACGGTTTGCTGCGCGAGGAATGGCAGGCGTGGCGGGCTCGACTGACCACTGCCCCTTTCGATGTCTGCCTGGTCGAGATCACCGATGCCAACCTGGGCGAGGTGATGAAACTCGCCACGCACCGCAGTCAGGAGCGTTTCGTCGCCCCGGTGAGTCGCTCGCTCGCCCAGGCTCTCGTGCCGCCACTCGAGATGGGGGTACCGGTCGTGCCCTGGTACCGCGCCGTAGTGGCCGATGATGTCATTGTCGGCTTCGTGATGCTGGCCGAGCCCGACACATCCGTCCCCCATCCCTACCTCTGGCGACTACTCATTGATAGAGGTCATCAGCGCCGGGGCGTCGGCCGACGGGTGCTCGACCTCATCGTTGCCGACCGCCTATCCAAGGGCGACAAGCGACTGATCGTCAGCTATATGCCCGGCCTCGGATCACCCGAACCGCTGTACCGAAAGTACGGCTTCGTCCCCACCGGCAAGGTTGACGAGGACGGCGAAATCGAAGCCGGCCTCGATCTCGATTGACTTAGATCGTCCAGTTGCTGAAGGCGTCGATCATGGCGTGGACGTCGCCGAGCGGGTACAGGATGGGGCACGTGGCACCGCTCGCGATGTACTCAGCGACCTTGGCTCTGGCTTCGTCGGGTGTGCCGCTGGCGGTGAGCATCTGCACGATGTCGTCGGGCACCAGCTTCGACGCGGCCTCGACCTGTTCGTGAGTGGCGGGCCAGGTGAGCACTTCACCGACCTTGTCGAGCAGCGACTGTGGCACACCTGACGCCTTCATGATGTGGGGCTGTTGGCCGAGATACTGCGTGACCATCATCCGAGCCATGTCGAGCGCGACCTGGCGATCTTCATGCACCGAACAAACGACGAGCTGCGGGCGATCAATTTCGGCAACAGAGCGGTTGGCTTTGGCCGCACCGTTGCCGAGTGCCTCCAAGGCGCGGGCGTTGTAGTCGGGCGAGACGAGATAGTTGAGAACGCAACCATCGGCGATCTCGCCGGTCAGTTCCATCATCTGCATGCCGGTAGCGCCGATGTAGATCGGCACGTCTTTCGCCCGACGCTCCTGGTAGACGTAGTCGAGCTCCACGCCATCGAGGTGCACGTACACGCCGTCCATCGTGACGGTTTCGTTGTGCAGGAGCGCCCGAACCGCAGTGACGATCTCACGCATCACCGTCAACGGGCGAGCTCGGTCGATGCCGACTTTCGCCGCGAGCGGGTCCCACCATGCGCCCATACCCAGGATGGTGCGGCCGGGAGCGAGATCATCAAGCGTGGAGAACATGGCGGCGAGACGGGCCGGGTTGCGGCTCCAGCAATCAACGACGCCGGATCCGATCTTGATGGTGTCGGTGACGGCGGCGAAGGCAGCCATGGGGATCATGCAGTCGCGTACCAGACGACTGTCCGCCTGCCACACCGCGTCAAAGCCGCGAGCCTCCGCGTATTTCACGATTTCCATTCCTTCGCGGATGGGGTGAGCGTCTTGGAGGTAGAGCGCAACAGGCTGGGTCATTGAAGGTCCTTACAGTCGGGCGAAAAGTCGGACCGCTTGCTCAGCGGCTTTGGCGCGTACCTCGTTGATGTCGAGGCGAGTGGGTACGCCGTCGCGCAGCACCTGTTCACCGGTGTCGAGGGTGATCTCGATCGGATGGATGCCGGGGGTGAAGGCAACGCGCCACGGCTGATCGGTCTGGTCATAGCTCCAGGTCACCTGATCATGGCGGGCCTCGGGAAAGAACGTGTAGCCGGCGCGAATCCAGCGGGCAACGGTGTCGGGTGTCTCAGTGACGTCGTACTCGCGCAGACGGGCGTAGGCGAGCCTGGCTTCCTCCAACATGTCCGCGCCGATACCGTCACTGCCAAGCACGATGCGGTTCGGACGTGCGGTTGGTCGGGCGTAACCGACGCCGTTGTTCATATTCGACCGAGGGTTGTGGGCAATTGTGCCGGGCAGGTCACGGTCGAGATGCACGCAGTGGACGAGCAACCAGTCTTCCTGCGCGAGCGATTCCAATCGAGCGCCGGCGCCAATGTCATCTCTGCCTTCGGCGACGTGGATGTGCACGCCTACGCGATGGTCGGCCGCTAGTGAAGCAGCAGCAGCCAACGTTTCGTCGCTGCACGTAAAGGCCGCGTGGACGCCAACCATCCCACGACCACCCCCTCGTAGGAAGCGTTCGTTCTCGGCCAATCCTCTACGAGCGCCATGCGGACCGTGTCGATCGGTGACCCCGTAGGCGAGGTTCGTACGTACGCCAACTTCGGCACACGCGTCGGCGATAACCGACAGCGACCCTTCGATGGCGTTGGGTGATTCGTGGTGATCGATGATGGCCGTGGTGCCGCACTCCAGCGCTTCGACGGCACCAAGCATGGCCGACCACTTGATCATCTCGTGGTCAAGCGCAGCGTCGAGTCGCCACCACACCTGTTCCAAGATTTCGAGGAAGTTGGTTGGCTGCTTCGGCGGAGCCGGCATGCCGCGGGCCAACGCGGAGTACAGATGGTGATGACCGCACACGAGCCCCGGGGTGACGGCGCCCATCAGTCGTCGATGTCCGTAGTTGGTTTCATCGGCAACGAATTCCGCCACCGCCCGTCCACCTTCTGCAGCATGGCAGCGACCGCTCCGGCCGTTGGAACGAGGCCGATTTCGCCGACACCCTTGATGCCGTACGCAGAACGGGGCTGCGGTACTTCCACCAACACCACCTCGATCGGCGGAACGTCTTTCGGTCGCAGGATGCCGAGCGCCCGTAACGACTTCGCAGTGGGAAAACCTGTCAACGGATCGGACGGAAAATCTTCGGTCAGCGCGTAGCCGAGGCCCATGTGCACGCTGCCCTCAACTTGGCCTTCGCAGAGCTGCGGGTTTACGGCCTTGCCGACATCGTGGATGGCGACGACACGCTCAATGGCCCCGGTCTCCCGGTTCCCGATCACGACCTGGGCGGCGTAGCCGAACGCGGCGTGAATGGTGGGGTTCGGTACGTCGGGGTTGCCGAGCTTCTGCGTCCAGTCGACAACATGCTCGGCGTAGTGATCGGTATCCGTGGAGCACCCTGCCGCAAGCGCGACCTGGCAGGCCTTCTGCACCGAGGCGGCAGCCATCAATGTGCCGCGACTGCCGGTTGTCTGGCCGAAGCCGATCTCGCGTGTGGTGTCGACAATGACCCGTATACGTTCGGGGTCAACACCCAACTCCGTAACTGCCACCTGCAGGGCAACGGTGTGGACGCCCTGGCCCATTTCGGTGAAGCCATGGCGAACCTCGACGATGCCGTCGCTGCGAAAACGCACGACCGCACCGGTCACCTCACGTAGGCCGTTGCCAAGGCCGGAGTTCTTCAACCCGAGGCCAACCCCAACCGCCTTGCCGTCGGCGAGCGCCTGGTCGATGTAGGGCTTGGCCCGATCGAGGCATTCTTCGGCGCCGGCCACCCCGTCATCCATGATCTGACCTGGACCCCACACTTCGCCGGGACGAATCACGTTGCGCTTTCGAATGTCCCAACCGCTGATGCCGACCATTTCGGCCAGACGATCCATCACGCCTTCCATGGCGAACTGCGCCTGGTTGGCGCCGAAGCCGCGGAACGCACCGCACACCGGGTTGTTGGTGCGTACGGCAATCGCTTCCACGTCGATGTTGGGAACGCGGTACGGCCCGCTGGCGTGACCGGCTGCTCGTTCGAGCACCTTCATGCCCACGCTGGCATACGAACCCGAGTCACCAATAGCCCGCACCCGCACCGCAGTGAGGTGACCATCGGCATCGCAGCCGGCCTCGTACGCCAGCCGAATGGGGTGACGCTTGGCGTGCATGAGAAAGCTCTCTTCCCGAGACAGTGTGCACTTCACCGGCACCCCGAGCAGCCACGCTGCCAGCGCGGTCTGCCCCTGATTCGACATGTCTTCCTTGCCACCGAACGCTCCCCCGTTGGAGACCAACTCAACGATGACCTTGTCCTTGGGCACATCGAGAATCGCCGCGATCTGATCACGATCGTCCCACACGCCCTGGCCACCCGAGTAGACGTGCAGTCCGCCTTCGGTCGGCACCGCCAGCGTCGATTCCGGCTCCAGGAAGGCATGCTCGATGCGCTGGGTTTGGAAGACCTCGCGCACAACATGGGAGCTGCTCTCCAACGCGGCGTCGACATCACCGCGGGCGTAGGCCGAAGTGGACAACACATTCGACGTGGTACCGAAGACGGCGATCTCCGGGTCGTCGATCGCCGCGACCGGATCTGTGATCGGGCGATGCACGTCGTAGGTGACATCGATCAGTTCGGCGGCCAGGCGCGCCTGCTGCTTGGTTGCAGCAACAACAAAGGCCAACACGTCACCGGCATACGACGTGCGCTGCCCGACACCGATGAAGATGGGCCAGTCCTTGTAGATAATGCCGACGTATTGTGCACCCGGAATGTCGGCCGCGGTGTACACCGCCATCACGCCATCGGCAGCGAGCGCCCGCGAGGTATCGATCGCGACGATGTCGGCCCGAACATGCTGGGTGAGATGAACGGCGCCATGCACCATGCCCGGCATCCGTATGTCATCAACGTAGCCACGATCACCCAGCGCAAGCTCGGGCGCTTCGAACTTTGCGCCGGACGTGCCAACGCCACCGGGCAACGAAGGGTCGACCTTGCGAGCCTGGGCGACAGCCTCAATGGCGTCGAGCACCTTCACATAGCCAGTACAGCGGCACAGATGAGCGCCAAGGTGCCGAGCCATGTCATCCCGCTTGAGATCGCTGCCCTTCTTGTCCACTTGAGCCTTCGCTCGCATCACGATGCCGGGGATGCAGAACCCGCACTGCAGCCCGCCGCACGCGGCGAACGCGTCGGAGTATTTCGTGCGCTCATCCTCATCGACGCCTTCAAGCGTCGTTACCTGTCGACCCGCGACCTTGGCCACGTCGTAGGTACAGGAGATCTGCACCTTGCCGTCGATCATCACGGTGCAGCAGCCACACTGCCCCATGGGCGAGCAACCGTCTTTGGCCGAGGTGACATTAAGCTCTTCGCGCAACGCCGAGAGCAGGTGCGGATGCGACGGCCGCACCGACACGGGCGCGCCGTTCAGCGTGAAGGCAACGGTGGCGTTGTCGATTGTGGTCATGACAGTTCAACCCCTCGTTGCGCGGTGATGCGGCCGTACGCCTCTGGTCGTCGGTAGCGGTCGAAGTTGAAC
Organism: uncultured Acidimicrobiales bacterium; assembly: GCA_963791625.1. Taxonomy (GTDB): domain Bacteria; phylum Actinomycetota; class Acidimicrobiia; order Acidimicrobiales; family Ilumatobacteraceae; genus JANMCE01. The sequence continues at coordinate 194,031 of CAWBTA010000006.1, read as the reverse complement.
AGGGTGCCGGTGTACTTCTGGCACCAGTCGAGATCGCAGTCGGCCGTGATCAGTTCGTCGGCAGTCGTCAGTGCTTGGGCCACGATCTGACCGGATGGCGCAATGATGCAACTCTGCCCGAGGCTGTCGACGCCTTCCTCCACGCCGCCCTTGGCCACCCCGACCACCCACGTGCCGTTCTGGTAGGCACCCGATTGCATGACGAGCGAGTTGTGGAAACCCTGCAAGATGTCTTGACTCGGGTCGGGCACGTAGTGGATCGGCGTGTTGTATCCGCACAGGATCATCTCGACGCCCTGCAGACCCATCACGCGGTAGCTCTCCGGCCAACGACGGTCGTTGCAGATCATCATGCCGATCCGTCCACCGAACGCGGGCCACACGCCAAAGCCGTCGGGTGACGGTTCAAAGTAGAAGCGCTCGGCATGCTGAAACGGACGTTCAGGCTCAAAGGTCTCGTGCCCGGGGATATGCACCTTCTTGAACGTCGCGACCACGCTGCCATCGCGCTCCACAAGCGTTTGCACATTCCAGCGATGCACACTTCCATCGGTTGCGCGTTTCCTTCAGCGCGTAGCCCAGGCAGAAACCGACCTTCAGCCGCGCCGCTTCATCGAATAGCGGTTGCGTCCACTCATTCGGCATGGACGTTTCGTACCAGTGATCAGCCTCCGCGATGTCGTCCACTATCCAGCGAGGGAAGAACGTGGTGAGCGCCAACTCGGGGAACACGATCAACTCGCAGCCCCGGGCGTGGCCCTCACGCAGCAACGAGATCAGGCGCTCGACGACCGAGGCACGAGTGTGGTCCTTCTGTATCGGGCCGAGCTGCGCCGCACCTACACGCACGACGCGGGTCATAGCGACATCTCGGCCAGTTCGAGCACGACACCAAGCAGCACGTTGGCGCCGTGTTCCAGGTCTCGGGCGTCGGTGTGTTCGGCCGGATTGTGGCTGATGCCGTTCACGCTCGGCACGAACACCATGCCCGCCGGACACACGCGGGCCAACATCTGTGCGTCGTGACCGGCTCCGGAAGGCATCCGTCTCACGCTATGACCGAGTCGGCGCGCGTGTGTCTCGACGAGATCAACAACCCGATCGTCAAACGTGACCGGCTCAAATCGCGCCAGCACCTTGCGAGTGATGGTGACGCCCTCTTCATGAGCCAACTCCACCAAGAATGCGGCCAGCTGGGCTTCTGCCTTCTGAAGCACCGCTTCCTCGGTGTTGCGCAGGTCAACGGTAAGAACGGCTCGACCGGCCACCACATTCACCAGGTTCGGGTGCAGATCGATCTTGCCGACTGTCGCAACCTGATTGCCGCCGAGCCCACGAGCGATCTCCCGCACGAACACGGCAATGCGAGATGCGGCGTAGCCCGGGTCGTGCCGGTAGGACATCGGCGTGGTGCCCGCGTGGTTTGACTGGCCGACGATGGTGAGCTCTTGCCACGAAATTCCCTGCACCCCGGTGACGGCGCCGATGAGCACGCCGTCGGCGTCGAGTACCGGACCCTGCTCGATGTGTACTTCAACGAACGCGTGGGGCGGCGTGGCGGGGCAGGGCGATGGCCCGAGGTAGCCGATGCGTTCCAACTCGGCCCCAACCGCTGCACCGTCAATACCGATGATGTCGTGTGCTTCCTCCACCGCCATACCGCCGGCAAACACCAAGCTGCCGAGCATGTCGGGCGAGAAGCGGGCCCCCTCCTCATCGGTGAAGAAGGCAACGGCAAGGGGGCGAGATGGCGTGTAGCGGGCGCGCTGGCACGTCTCGATCACTTCCAAGCCACTCAGCACGCCGTAGTTGCCGTCGTAACGGCCACCGGTCCGGACCGTGTCAATGTGCGAACCAATCATGACGGGAGCGCCGTCGCCGACGTTCCAGGTGGCCACCACGTTGCCGATCGCGTCGACCGTGACATCGAGCCCGAGGTCGTTCATCCACATGACGACGAGGTCGCGACCAGCGCGGTCATCGTCGGTAAGCGCCAGCCGGGCACAGCTTCCGTCGGGTTGCATGCCGCGAACCGCGAGTTCATCGAGCCGAAGGCTGAGGCGCGCGCCGTCGATGCGAAGATCGGTCGGCGGCACGGCTCGGTCGGTCACCGCCATATCCTTCCGACTCTTCAACGATCCGTCAACCGAACTTAGATAGTTTGTCTAACAGTTTGACCATCGAGGCCGGGACCGGGAGATGACCAATGCATGAGGTTCAACAACATCATCAACGGCCAACCCTCCACATCATGCCCATCACGCTGGCCGACGCCCTGCAACTGTTGCACCAGCACGGACCGGCAGCCCGCGCGATCGCTGGCGGCACCGACCTTTTACTGCAGATTTCACGGGGTGCGGTGAAAGGCGTGGACGTGCTGGTAGACCTGTCGCACGTGCCGGGGCTGAGCATGATCGAGCGGGTTGATGATGGGCTGCATATCGGTGCGCTGGTCACCCACAACGATGTGATCGCCTCGCCGCTCGTGGTGGAACATACGCTGCCGCTCGCACAGGCATCGCTGGAACTCGGGGCGCCGGCGCTACGGAACCGGGCGACCGTTGTGGGCAATGTGGTCACGGCCAGCCCGGCCAACGACACCATCTCAGCATTGTGGGCGCTGGACGCCACGGTGGTCATCGCTTCGTTGGGTGGCGAACGTCGTGTGCGGCTGCGGGAGTTCTACCCCGGCATCCGGCGCACGGTGCTGCAGCCCGGTGAACTGGTTACCCGCATCGAGGTGCCCGTGCTCTCATCGACGAAGCGGGGTGTGTGGGCCAAGCTCGGTCAGCGCCGAGCTCAGGCGATCTCCATCGTGCATCTCGGTGTCGTGCTCGGCTTCGATGGCGATGTCGTCACATCGGCATCAGTTGCGCTCGGCAGCGTCGCAGCCACCATCGTCAGCGCAACGGCCGCCGAGGCCGCGCTGATAGGCCAACCGCTCTCGGTCGACACGATCGCTGATGCCGCCCGGCTCGCGGCCGAGCAGGTCACGCCCATCTCCGACGTACGGGCCACGGCGGCCTATCGCAACGAGGAGGTAGCGGTGCTCGTTCGCCGCGCCCTCACGACCTTGCGCTCCGGCAGCGAGTACGGCAACTGGCCCGCTGCCCCCCGTTTCCTGCGGGGCGACGTGGTCACCATTCGACCGAGACGCACCCTGTCGTTCACCAAGACGACCGAGGTGTGGTGCTCGCTCAACGGCGCTACCGCCGCTGCCCCGCACGCGGCGGGCGAAACACTGCTGGACTGGTTACGCGAGCAGCACCACCTCACGGGCACGAAGGAAGGCTGCGCCGAGGGCGAATGCGGCGCATGCACCGTGAACCTTGACGGCCAAGCTGTGCTGTCGTGCCTCGTGCCCGCGGCCCGCGCTCAAGGGGCCGAAATCACGACCATCGAAGGCTTGAATCGCACCGAGCCGAACGCATTGCAGCAGGCCTTCGTCGATCAGTTCGCGGTGCAGTGCGGCTACTGCATCCCGGGCTTTGTGATGTCGGCCGATCGCCTTCTGGCCGAGTGCCCCGACCCGACCCGGGATGACATTGCATTCGGGTTATCCGGCAACCTGTGCCGGTGCACCGGCTACTACCGGTTCTACGAAGCCGTCGAACAGGCGGCGCTGGCATGAGCGTGGGCCAGTCCCAAATCCGCCGTGACGCGCCCGCGAAAGTCACGGGCCACGCCGTGTACCCGGGTGATCTACAGCCTGCCGATGTGCTGCACGCCAAGGTCGTGTTCTCCGATCAGCCCCACGCTCAAATGGTGTCGATGTCGATCGATGCGGCCCGAGCCACCCCCGGCGTTGTGCTGGTTTTGACTGCCGCCGACGTGCCGCTGAACGAGTACGGCCTCACCATGTTCGACCAACCGGTGTTGGTAGGTGTCGACGGCAACGGCCAATCCAAGGTGCCCTGCAACATCAGCCGCTGGGAAGCCGACCACATCGCGGTTGTCGTCGCCGAAACCAGTGCCGCTGCGCAAGCTGGTGCCGCGGCCATCGAGGTGACCTGGGAACAACTTCCTGTTGTTGGAGACCTTGCCACCGCGCTGACGAACGAAGTGATCGTTCGCCCCGATGTCAGCCCGACATCGAACGTCTATTGGACCTACCGCCTGCGGAAAGGATCCGCCGATGATGCGTGGGCACAAGCTGACATCATCGTCGAGGGCGACTACGAGTTCCCGTACCAGGAGCACGCCTACCTGCAACCCGAAGCAGCGGTCAGCTTCGTCGATGAGGAAGGCCGCATCACCGTGCAGGTCGCAGGTCAGTGGACGCATGAAGATCAGGAGCAAATCGCCCACGCGCTCCAACTGCCGCTCGACCGGATCCGCATCATCTACCCGGCTATCGGGGGTGCGTTCGGTGGCCGCGAGGACATGAGCCTTCAGATCGTCATGGCACTGGCTTCGCACCGTCTCCACGAGATGGGCATCCATCGGCCGGTGCGTTGCCAGTGGTCGCGCGAAGAGTCGATGGTGGGCCATCACAAACGTCACCGCGGCAAGGTGCACGCCCGCTGGGGCGCCACTCGCGATGGCAAAGTGATCGTGGCTGAGGCCGACGGTTACCTCGATGCCGGTCCCTACAACTACACGTCGAACAAGGTGCTCGGGAACCTGCACATGTGCGTATGCGGCCCGTACGAGATCGAGCATCTCCGCGTCGACAGCCACGCCGTCTTCACCCATGCCGTGCCTGGCGGCGCCTTCCGCGGCTTCGGCGGTCCGCAGGGCGCATTCGTGGCCGAAATGCAGATGAGCAAGCTCGCCGCCGCGCTGGCGATCGACCCTGTCGAGATTCGTTTGCTGAACTCGGTACGTGAAGGATCCCTCGGTCATACCGGTACCGAGATGCCAGCCGGTGTGAGCCTGCCGACGGTCATCCAACGCTGCGCCGACGCGGGCGGCTGGTCCCAACCGCTGCCGTCGGTCGAACCCATCACGCCGTTGCGTTCACTACCTCCCGAGCCGCGAGCGCTGCGTCGGGGTCGCGGATTTTGTTGCGGATACAAGAATGTGGGCTTCTCATTTGGCTTCCCCGAACGCTGCGAGGCGCGCATCGTTTTGCATGGCGACGACAAGATCGAACGGGTCGAGTTCTTTCACTCCGGCGCCGATGTCGGCCAGGGCGGACACACCGTCTTCATACAAATGGCGGCCGAAGCCGTAGGCGTGGCCTTCGATCAGGTCGAGACCGTCTTCTCGGACACCGCTTACACGGGCGATAGCGGATCAGCCTCGGCGTCACGCCTTACCTGGATGTCAGGCAATGCCATCCTGGGCGCAGCCGAGGAAGCCGACAAGGCGTGGCGCAACGGTGATCGCCCGGCCGTGGGTGATTTCCGCTACACCCCTCCCCCGACTGACGCCATCGATGATGTCGACAGCTTCGGTGGCGTTCCCAACTTTGCGTACACCTACGGTGCGCAAATGATCGACCTCACCGTCGACATCGACACCGGCCACATCGTGGTGCACGACGCCACCTGCGCGGTCGATGTTGGCAAGGCCATCAACCCCGCGCTGGTGCTCGGCCAGATCGAGGGTGCGGTCGTGCAAGCGCATGGCTACACCATCACCGAAGATCTCCAAGTGCGTGACGCTCGCATCGTGAACCCACGGTTCTCGACGTACCTCATGCCCGGTTTCCTCGACATCCCCCAGCGCACTCGTTCGGTCATTGTGGAGACGGCCGACCCTCGCGGCCCCTGGGGCGCCCGAGGCATGGCCGAGATGCCCATGCTCACCTATGCCCCCGCCGTATGCGCAGCCCTCTTCGACGCCACCGGCGTGTGGTTCCACAAGTTCCCCCTCACCCCCGACCACGTCGTGGCCACGTTGCGAGCAGCCGGGATACGCTGAGGATCGCGGGCGCGCCAAGCAGGCCCGGTTGGGCCTGCTCACCGAGTTTCGGTTGTTCCGCAGGGTTGTTGGAGTGTGCGGGGTGGGCCGCGTAGAACGTGGCCTTCTGGTGTCGTGATGGCGAGGTGTTGACCTGGTTCCATCTTGACCGACCAGCCGGTCTTGTGGACGGTCTTGTGATGTTGGTTGCAGAGCAGGGCCATGTTGTCGATATCGGTCGGCCCGTGGTCTCGGTCGTACTCGGCGATGTGGTGGGCTTCGCACCAGATCGGTTTCATGGTGCACCCCGGAAACGCACAATGCCTGATCCCTGGCGACCAAGGCCCGCCATTGGGCGGGTGTGGCCGACCGTACCGTCCGGGACATCCACAGCGGTTCACGATTCTCGCCTTGCACGATGAAGGTCAGTAGCGCGTCGCATAACAGGCGTTTCACCCGATCAGGTGCGAGCATGGTGCCATCGACATATTTGGCGATGCCACCGTTCACGTAATCGTGAAAGTCGATGAGCACGGTCATCTCGGTCGACCGGCGCGCCGGTGACGGGACGTTTTGTAACGCGTGGCGGGCCATCTCAACCAACGCAGCAGCCAGCCGCTGCGAGAACGGGAGTATCGGTTCGCCTTCGACGAGTTCGGGGAGGCAGGCGGCGAGGCCTTCTTCGACCACTTTCGCGTCGTCACCGGACACTTGCCCATCAAGCTTGAACCGTCCATCCATCAACGCCGAGAAATGCAGATGATCGCCATCGGGTTCCGGGCCGGTCCCGTTGTCGGCGTCGACCGCAGCTTTCGCACGCGCGGCCCATTCCTTCATCACCCGTGCGGTCTGATCCACGCTGCATTCCGCCAACAACGGCACCATCTCCGTCTCGGCATCCGCGAACAGATCGATGGTTTTGTCGTTCACGTTCACGGCGATAGCCAGCGTTTGTGATGCGGCCAGCGTCCCGTTCGCGAACGCTTCCTCGGTTACAGGTAACAAGCGGAGTTGGCGCATGAGTTGCAGCATCCGACACGCGTCACCTGACGAGCGACGCGTTTCGTGACAGAGCCAACTGTTCAACGACTTGTACCCATCGATCGCCCACTCAGCACTCTGATCGAACACCGAAAGGTCCTGAATGATCGAGGCCAAACAACGATCAAACAACGCCAAATTGATGCGTAGCCCGTGGCCGGTCGTGTTCGAACGGATGGCCTCAAGTTCGGGAGTGTTCGTGTCCGCCGACATAGAACAATTGTACCCAACAACAGATAGGAATGCTATAGGCAGGACCATGTTTCTTTGTTAAGAAAACAACTGTTGAACAGGCCATACTCGCTTCAGACAGAAACAACCCGTTGGGATGGACCGCTGGACGTTCAGACCCCTCCGACCAGCAGAACGCCACACGGCACCCGGCCCGGAGGCGGTCGCGAATCACGTCTACTTCTTGCGTCCCGTCGAGCTGTTCCGATGAACTTCACCCCTGTGCATCTGCGCCTTGGCAACACACGGGTGCAGCGCCTGCACATATCGTGAAACGGGTGACCACGGCCACGATTGTCCTTACCATGATTGTCAAAAATGAGAGCCACGTCTTGGACCGATGCGTGGCCGGCGTGCTACCCCTGATCGATTCCTGGTGCATCATTGATACGGGCTCGACAGATGGCACCCAGGAACTGGCGCAACGACTTCTCGGTCACCTCCCCGGTCAAGTGTTCGAAGTTCCATGGCAAGACTTTGCGTACAACCGCTCGAAAGCACTCGAACTCGCTCGAACCTTCGGCGACTTCTCGCTGATGATCGACGCGGACGTCCAGTGCGTTCTCGAAGCCGGGTTTGAACCTGATGCGTTCCGGTCACTGCTGGCTGACGACGTCTACGACGTGACTCTGCGCGACGGAGGCATTGAATACGTGCGGCCACTGGTGAGTTCCACGCGCCTTCCATTTTCCTACCGTGGTGTGCTTCACGAGTTCCTCAACATTCCCAGTGAAGCGACACGCGGCGGTCGGTTGACGGGGTTTCACTATGAGTCGTTGTTCGATGGGGCTCGCTCTCGGAACCCCAGGAAATTCCTGGACGACGCCGAGCTTCTGGAACGGACGTTGGCATCGGGTGCCGACCCGGATCTGGTTCCGCGCTACACGTTCTACCTCGCGCAGAGCTACCGGGACGCGGGCCTCGATGAGCAGGCGGCGGCGACGTATCAACAACGTGCCGAGATGACCTCCGGCTGGATCGAAGAGGCACACGTTTCGTGGTGCTGGTGTGGCCAACTCCGGCATCGGCTCGGTCGCGACCTGCTCGATGTACTCGATGCATACGCTCGTGCCTTCGAACTGGTGCCAACGCGTTCGGAATCGCTGTGCCTTGCTGCGACCGCGGCGCGAGAGGCTGGCCGAATGCCGCTCGCATACTTGTACGCTCGGACCGGTGTTGATATACCGCAGCCCGACACCGGACTCTTCATGGATGTTGCGGTATTCGATTGGAAGATGGCCTACGAGCTATCGGTGAGCGCCTGGTACGTGAAGCGCTTCGACGAGGGCCGCGCTGCAAGCCTCGCTCTGCTCGCCAACCCGCGCGTCCCTGATCACATCCGGCGGAGTGTCGAGGACAACCTCCGGTTCTACGCGGACGGTGTTCCCGTTTCGTCCTAGAGCTGCTGTTTCATCCAGGCAGCCGAGTTGTGGAAGTTGGCGATCGCGGTGCCGGGTGGGTTGATGGCGTCGCACGCAGCGGCCATGTCGGGCGACAAATGCAAGTCGGCCACAGGCAGCAGGTGTTGCAACTGCTCGACTGACTTCGGACCGATCAAAGGAGCGACGACTCCCGGCTGATCCTTCACCCAACAGATCGCCAGCTGCGCCGCGTCAAACCCGGCGTCACGCGCCATGCGGACGAACCGGTTGCCCGCCAGCACCGCGGCTTCGCTCACTCGCTCGGCGTAGATGCCGCCCCGCACGGCCGCACGCGACCCGTCAACACGAATGTTCTCATCGGCGTATCGGCCGCCGAGAATCCCCATGGCGAGCGGCGACCACGGCAACAAACCGACGCCGTGGGCCAACGCCATAGGAACCGTTTCGTTCTCGATGCGGCGGTCGAGCAGGTTGTACGGAGGCTGCTCGCTGACGACGCGCTCGAAACCCTTCAACTCAGCGGTGAGTATCGCTTCCATCACTCGCCACGCCGGCGAGGTAGACGTGCCGATGTACCGAACCTTGCCTTGCCGAACCAGGTCGGTCAGTGCCGACAGTGTTTCGTCGATCGGCGTGGCGAAGTCGTGGCGATGCAGTTGGTAGAGATCGATGTGATCGGTACGGAGCCGCCGTAGTGAGTCTTCGCAGGCCTGCATGAGGTGGATGCGCGACGTGCCGCGATCATTCGGGCCAGCAGCCGCCGTCGGAAAGAAGGCCTTCGTCGCGATGAACGCTTCCGCTCGTCGAACACCTTGCGAAAGCGCCTTGCCGATGACCCGTTCAGCCTCGCCCGCGGCGTAGCTGTTGGATGTGTCGATCAGGTTGATACCGCCATCGAGCGCGGCCAGGATCATACGAATCGACTCGTCCTCGGGAGTCGGATTCAGGATGTTGTCGGTGCCGAGCGCCAGCACCGATACCGATGCACCGCTGCGGCCGAGCCTTCGGTATTCCACAAGCTACGCCGCCCTTTCACGAACCGTCATGAGTGCCATCCTGTCATGACTGACGGACGGCCAGGTTTGGCGAATTCGCTACGCTACGGTAGCGTAGCGACGTGACGAATGAGACCGATGGATCTGGGGATCCCCGAACGGTCCGTTCTCGCAAGGCCGTGCTCGACACGACCGTCACACTCATGGTGGAGCGCGGCATACACGCACTGAATATCGACGGCATCGCGGAGCACTCGGGCGTGGCGAAGACCACGATCTACCGACACTGGTCGAGTCGCGAAGCCATCATCCTTGACGCCTTGTCGAGCCTCCTCGCCCCCGAGACACAAGGTCCCACCGGCACTCCGATCGAGCAGATCCACAGCCTTGCCTGGTGGTTCGCTGAGAAGATCGGCACGGCACCGTGGTCGGTGTTGTTTCCCGACCTCATCGCACTGGCCCGGCGCAGCGAACGCATGCGCAATGTGTACGAAGACTTCATGCGACTTCGCCGACAACCGGTTGCCGAGGTCATAGCCCGGGCTATCACCGCCGAGAACATAGATGCCGATGCCGATGTCGTTGCGCTCATGATTCTCGGCGCCATCACCTACCGCCAGCTCGTACTCCTCGCCGCTCCCGATGAGGGTTTCGTGCGCCAAGTCGTCACCGCCGCGTTGCAGCAGCGCGTCACGACCACCTCCCCCCAATAGGAACTCATGGAACTCAAACGCGTGCCTTACAAATGGATCGTTGCCGCGATCTTCGTGACCGGACTGTTCATGGACATCATGGACACCACCATCATCAACGTTGCCATCCCGTCGTTGGTCAAAGACCTGCATACCACCGCATCGACGGTGGAATGGGTCGTGCTCGGCTACCTGCTCTCGCTCGCAGTGTGGATCCCGGCGTCGGGCTGGGTCGGCGATCGCATCGGCACGAAGAAGACCTTTCTCTTTGCGTTGTTCGCCTTCACCGCAGCATCGGCGCTCTGCGGTTTGTCGCAAAGTGTCGGGCAGCTCATCGCATTCCGCATCCTGCAGGGCGTCGGTGGTGGCATGCTCACTCCGGTAGGCACGGCCATGCTGTTCCGGGCCTTTCCTCCGGCCGAACGGGCCAAGGCCAGCGCCGTACTGATGATCCCTGCGGTGTTTGCGCCAGCCCTGGGGCCGGTCATTGGTGGTTGGCTGGTGACTGACGTGTCGTGGCGGCTGATCTTCTTCGTGAACCTGCCGGTGGGTGTGGCCGGGTTCATCTTCGGTGCGCTCTTCCTGAAAGAACACAAGGAGCCCACAGCAGGTCGCTTCGACCTTCCTGGTTTCGTGTTGTCCGGCGGCGGCCTTGCCCTTGCCCTCTATGCCCTGTCACAAGGGCCGAGTGCCGGATGGGGCTCGGCAACGGTGCTGTGGCCCGGCATCGTCGGCATCGCCATGTTCGTCGCTCTGGTGGTCGTAGAACTCAGGACCGCCCAGCCAATGCTCGACCTGAGGCTGTTCAGTGAGCCAATGTTTCGCAATGCCAACATCGTCATGGGCCTGGCTACGGCCGGGCTGATCGGGGTGCTCTTCCTGCTTCCCCAGTTTCTGCAGGATCTGCGCGGTCTCAGCGCCCTCCAATCCGGACTGGCCACATTCCCTCAGGCCGTCGGCATGATGATCGCCATCAAATTCGTCGCCAAGCTGTACCCCAAGGTTGGCCCTCGACGCATCGTGATCGCCGGATTGGTGGCCGTCACAGCCACGACAAGCTGTTTCCTTTTTGTCGATCTCCATACCAGCCTGTGGCTCATCCGAGGCCTCATGCTGTTGCGAGGTATCTCCATGGCGGCCGCGTTCATTCCGCTGCAGGCCGCCACTTATACCAACATCAGCCGGGCCGATACAGGACGGGCCTCTGCGCTTTTTTCAACGCAACGCCAAGTCGGAGCCGCGTTCGGCGTGGCTATCCTGGCCACGGTTTGGATCAGCCGCACGAAGACCCTCGTCGGCCGATCGAGCGGCGATGCCGCACTGATCGCTGCAAGGGTCGCCGGGTTCCACCAAGCCTTCCTGGTCGCTGCTCTTTTGGCTCTCACCGCTGCAGGCGCGGCGCTGATGATCCGCGACAGCCATGCAGCGGCCAGCCTGCCGACCCACTTTGGAAAGCTCGAAACGACCGAAGCATCGGAAGTGCTGTCGGTCGTGGGCGGGGACTAACGGGCCCCGTAACCGGCGTCGACACTGACCAGCGCTCCGGTCATGTAGCTCGCCGCGTCGGAAGCGAGAAAGGCGACAACCCGGGCGATCTCGATCGGTTCGGCCAGGCGACCCATTGGCACCGTTGCCGCGATGCGATCGAGCATCTCGTCGGTAACCGGTTCGGCTCGTTCCGATTGCAGCATCGGCGTTCGCACCTCACCCGGGCAAACTCCGTTCACCCGGATACCGTCGGCCGCGTGGTCCATCGCCAACGCTCGGGTGAGATTGTGCACCGCGCCTTTCGACGCGCAGTACGCGGCGACTCCAGCCGAGCCGAGGTCGCCCCAGATGGAACCGAAGTTCACAATCACTCCCCGACCGGCCGGCTTCATTGTCCGGATAGCGGCCCGGCACATGAAGAACGTGCCAGTCACGTTCACACCCATGATGTGGTTCCACTGCTCGTCGGTGGTGTCTTCGCCTGCGGCCCGAACGATGACGCCAGCGGCGTTGACCAACACATCGACTCGTCCGTACCAGTTCATTGCATTTGCAACGACCGCATCACAGAACTCCGATGAGCTGACATCGCCGGCAACGGCCACGCCTCCGAGGCGACCCGCAACGTCGTCAGCCAACTCGGCGTTGCGGTCGACGACAACGACTTTCGCTCCCCCGGCCGCGAACTCACCAGCCGATGCGGCACCCATGCCGGAGGCTCCACCGGTGACGATGACAACTCGGTCCTCGAAGTCGGTCATCGCGTCATCAGCCGGCTGCGCACGCACCATTCGAAGACGTGCCAGGCATTCTCACGAGACCCGACCGACTTGTAGGCATTCGCGGCTGCCTCGTCGCTGATCACGCGACCTTGCGGAACCTTCACCTGTACCTCGCATGCTCGCTCGGCCATAACGAACGAGCCAATCGCCTCAGCCACCGTCGGACCGACGGAGAGCAGACCGTGATTGGCCAGTACCAGCAGCCGACCGCCCCCGAGCGCTCCGGCCAGGCGACGGCCCACCGCGTAATCGAGCACGTCAACTTCCTCACCTTCGAACACACCTTGGTCGTCGTAGAACGCACAGGCTTCTTGGCTCATCATGCGCATTGGCTTGGCGAGTGCAGCGAAGGGCGTGCCGTACGGCGTATGCGTGTGGGCGACGCACGCCACGTCGGGACGGGCCTCATGAATCGGACCGTGGATCGTGAAGGCCGCAGGGTTGTAGTCACGATGGCCTTCGACCACCGAGCCATCGGGCCCGATGAGCACCAGGTCCTCCACGGTGGCCGACCGGAACGGAATGCCATAACCGAGTAGCCAGAAATGATCGGTGCGCTCTGGGTCGCGGGCCGAGATGTGCCCGGCGCCATCGTCACCCCAACCGAACGAACCGAAAAGGCGGTAGCCGAGCACGGCCTCTTCTTGGCGAGTGCGACGAATGACGGCCGGGTCGGTCTCGGCATCGTTCGGACCCGACGTGTGAAGGAAGGGAAAGGATCGATCCATAACCCGATCCTTTCAGAACCACAGGCACTACGTTGCGGCGATGCCCTTTGATCAGGTCGGCGACCTTCAGATGTACTGGGAACGACACGGCACCGGTGACCCGGTGCTGTTCATCAATGGAACGGGCGGTGACCTGCGATTCATGGGCCCACTGCGCTCACATGCACTCAGCCGACGGTTCGACGCGCTGTTCTACGACCAGCGAGGACTCGGCCAGACGTCGATCCCCGATGGGCCGTACTCGATGCAGCAATACGGTGACGACGCCGCCCGACTCATCGAACACATCGGCTGGAAGCGGTGTCATGTGGTCGGCGTTTCGTTTGGAGGCATGGTGGCTCAGGAGTTCGCCCTTCGCCATCCGCATCTGGTCGACCGACTCGTGCTCTGCTGCACATCGTCTGGTGGCGAAGGCGGTTCGTCCTTCGAGCTTTTGCAGCTGGAAGATCTGCCGCGCGACGAAGCATTGGCCAAACGCGTCGCCGTGCTTGATAGCCGGAACGACACCACCACCGAGCCATGGACGATCGCTCCGGGCATGGAACTCTCGGTGCAGTTGATGCGCTCGGCTCCGGCCCCGTCGCCCAAAGCCGCGCAGGGTGCGCGGCTCCAACTGGAGGCTCGGGCGTTTCACGACACGTGGGACCGGTTGCCTGCCTTAGACCACCCAACGCTGGTCATCGGGGGTCGCTTTGATGGGCAGGCGCCGCCCGCCAATCTGGAACGGCTTGTGGATCGCCTTCCCAACGCCGTCCTGCGCTTCTGCGACGGCGGCCATCTCTTCCTGCTTCAGGATCCAACCGCCTGGCCAGCAATCGTCGCGTTCCTTGAGAGCGCGTCGTGACCCCCTCGATCGATCCGAATCGATTCACCGAACTGCGAGCGGAGCCGCTCCAATCCACGCTCGACCGGCTTCAGCGCCGGATCGATGAACGATTCGTCGGTTCGGGTCTCGGTCAGGTGGCCCTCGGCTTGCGGGCCCTGAGCGACGACGTTGTATCGCTGGCCGAAAGGCTGCGTAAACCCGCATGGGCGCTGCGCATTGCGGCTGCAGTCGCCGCGATTGCGCTGCTTGTCGTGACCGCGTTGGTCATCGCATCGGCGGCCCATCGAGATGCCGGGATCAACGGTGGCTTCGGGCTTCTGCAGGCGACCGAGACGGCGGTCAACGAACTCATCCTGCTGTCGATCGCTCTGCTCTTCTTGGTGCGAATCGAGGCCCGTTGGAAACGTCGCCTCGCGTTGGCGTCGTTGCATCGGTTGCGCAGCGTGGCCCACGTGGTCGACATGCATCAGCTCACCAAGGACCCGAGTGTCCTCGCCCCGCTACCGCGTACCGACTCCTCACCCGATCGCTCGATGACGCCGTATCAACTCACGCGCTATCTCGACTACTGCTCTGAGCTACTGGCCCACACCAGCAAGCTCGCCGCTCTCCACGCACAGGGCTTTGACGATCCGGCAGTGCTCGCCGCCGTCAACGATGTGGAATCGCTCACCCAGGGATTGTCGGCGAAGATCTGGCAGAAGATCATGATTCTCGATCTCTCGGCCCGCCAACGTCAGCAGCCGTAGTCAGCAGCCGTAGTCAGCAAGACGTGATGCGTACGGCGAAGTCGAGTGACTCGGTGAAGATCGCTTCGAGGTCAGGGGCACCCGTCCAGAAGTGATCGGAGCCTTCGATGGTTTTGAACACCACGGGTACGCCTGCGTCTCGAAGTGCTTCGGCCATGCGCTCACTCTGATCGATCGGCACGAGTGCATCCACCGTTCCGTGCTGGATGTGGAACGGAGGTGCCGTCGGATGCACGTGCATGATCGGACTGGCCGCGGCTGCGAGCTCGGGGCGGCTGGCCGCAGTGCCGCCGAGCATCTTCGACTCAGCGGAGTCGGGATCGCTGCCGTTGCGCAGGTCCATCGGGGCGTACCAACTGATCACAGCGCACACGTCATCGGCAGTGTCACGATGCCCGGTCACGCCCAGCAGCGCGGCAAGCTGGCCGCCCGCAGATTCACCCCACGCAACAATCCGGTCGATGTCAACGTGCAATTCCTGCGCGTTTGCACGCAACCAGCGGACGGCGGCTTTCGCGTCGTCGATCTGCGCCGGGAACGTGGCCTCACCACTCAGCCGGTAGTCGACCGTGATCACGGCGAAGCCAGCCGCGGTCAGACGCGCGAGCGCCGAGGGCGACCACGATTTGAAGGCTCGCCCGAAACGGCGGCGGGTGCCGACCGCCCAGCCGCCACCATGCAGGTACACGATCGCCTGTGAGGGCACCGACCTAGGTTCAGGCAGATACAGGTCGAGCAGCAGCGGGCGGAAGCCTTCGATGGAGCCGAACTCGATGGCCGGATACAACGTGCCACCGGTGGAAAGAGTGACGGGCGCGACATCCAGAACGGTCATACCGGTAAAGCAGACCACATCGAGCGAGCCCGTCGCTAACCTGGATCCAATGAGCGATGAAATCACCAGCATCGAGCAGCTCGACACGCTCTACGGCGCTCCCGTTCCGACCTCGATACTGAAGGAGCTCGATCACATAACCGATGACTACGCCACGTTGATCACCGCGTCACCGTTTGTTGTCATTGCAACCAGTGGACCCGAAGGGCTTGACTGTTCGCCCCGCGGAGACCCCGCCGGCTTCGTCCGCATCGTGGATGAAAAGACACTGATGCTCCCCGACCGCCGCGGCAACAACCGTGTCGATTCATTGCGCAACATCGTTCGTGATCCGCGTATCGCCCTGCTGTTCCTCATCCCCGGTATCGGCACAACGATGCGGGTAAACGGTCGAGCAAAACTGACCACGGACGTCGCGCTGCGAGACACCTTCGTCATGGGCGACAAAGTGCCGGCGTGCGTCATCGTGATCACCGTCGATTCGATCTACACCCAGTGCCAGAAGGCTATCGCCCGATCAAAGCTGTGGGACCCAGCGGAGCACGTTCCACAAGACGCAGTGCCCACGGTTGGCCAGATGATGCAGAACCTGTCCGGTGACTTCGACGGGAAGACCTACGATGCCGAGTATCCCGAACGAATGAAACGGACGATCTACTAATCGATGACGACCCTGCCCATCATCGACCTGACCGCACGCGACGCAGCCGTCCAACTTCATAAGGCCTGTCGTGACGTAGGTTTTTTCGCACTCGTGCTGACCGACGACCTCGATGCTCGACGACAGGAGCTCATTGCGCTCGCCACTGGATTTTTCGCACTACCCGACGACGTCAAAGAACAGGTCTCCATGGACCGGGGCGGTCCGGCTTGGCGCGGCTGGTTCCCGCTCGGGGGCGAACTCACCAGTGGCATTCCCGATCTGAAGGAGGGCTTCTACTTCGGCGAGGAACTCGCACCCGACCCGAGGCCCATGCACGGTGCCAACCTCTGGCCCGATCGACCCGCCGGTCTGGCTCAGGCTGTCAGCAACTGGATGGACGAGATGCAGTCGCTCGGCCAACAGGTCTTGTCGTTCATGGCCGAAGGGCTCGGTCTGCCGCCCGACCTGTTCGCCACCACACTCACCGGTCGACCCACGCCGCTGTTCCGAGTCTTTCGATACCCGCCCCAGCCGAGCGGTGACGAGTCGAATTGGGGAGTCCGAGAGCACTCCGACTATGGCCTGCTCACCCTTCTCGCCACCGACGGCACGCCCGGGTTGGAGATCAAGGTGAACGGCGACTGGATGGCGGTCTCGGCCGACCCGAAGCTGCTCATCTGCAATCTCGGCGACATGCTTGATCGGCTCACCGGTGGCCGCTACCGAAGCACCCGTCACCGCGTCCGAAATCATGCCGGCCAGGATCGCTACTCCATGCCGTTCTTCCTCGACCCCGGCTGGGATGCGTCTGTCGCGCCTCTCGACCTCAAGGACGGCTGGGTTGTCCCGCAGGACGCGAACGATCGCTGGGATCGTGCCAACGTGCGCGATCTGGGCGGCACTTACGGCGACTGGGTCACCGCGAAGGTAGCCAACGTCTTTCCGGCACTGGCAAGCGACGTTGGTCTGTAGACCGCCCAGCTGGATTTTCTCGGCAAGTAGGGCAGACTGAGCGCTCATGAACGGTGAACTGTCCCAGTTGGTGGCACTGGTCAGCTACGCCAACGCCGTACTGGCCGATCGCTTACCGGCCGACGACATCGACAACGACTCGACCGTGGGCTCGGCCTGCACCGTGTCGTTCCTTTATCCGTCCGGCCCTCGCTCGGTTCTGGAATGGGTGCAGCACATGCGGTTGCAGGGAGTCGAGCGAATCGAACTCGATGCGGTCGGCCAGCTTGGTAAGGAGGCCGACAACGAGTCACTCCCTCGGCATCTACGGACGGCCTTCAGCACAACGCTCGGCCCCACCATCGTGGCTCACACCAAGCGCAACAGCGAGGTGTGGCGCGCCGAGTGGACCGCGCTTCCCGAAGCCGAACGCATCGATGACCTCGTGTGGCTTATTGCCTACCGACAGGCCTACACCGGTCCCCGATTGGCGCTCACACATGCTTCGGTCGCCGACGCGTCGCGATCGCTCCAGCGTTCGCTCACTCGGATACAGCAGTTTGCCGAGGTCAACGGCCAGGTCGTTTGGGGCGAGTTTTTTGCTGCCGCCAGCCGTGTGCTGGCGGGAAAGACAGACCCCGACGATGCAGATAGTCGGCTGCTCGCTGATCCGCCGCCCGCCGCGAACCGCTTGTTGGGCGCTGCGGCCAAGGGTTGGGCCTTCGGAGGTTTGGGCTCATGGAACGATCTCGACTTCAGCGGTGACGATGACGCGGAGGTCAACTACAACCGGGTGACCTCGGAGCACTATCAGGCCAGTCTCACCGCGATCGACGCCGCTACGAACGCTCGCTGAATCGATACTTTGCGCATGGCATGGCACAGTGGACGCATGCGAGTTTGGAGGATGATGGTAGCCACTGTTGCCATTGCGCTGAGCAGCGGTTGCTCGACGTCGCGGGCGGCACCTGTGGTCACGACGCCTTCGAGCGTCGATCCAAAACTGCTCCTCACCGTCGATGACTTTCCCGCCGGATTCATCGCTGACACAGGAGACCGCCGGCCGAAATTGGATCTTTGTGGCGTCGAAGCGGCGTTGCCCGGCGTGCCATCTGTAGTGCCTGCAACCGTCAGTTTCTCCAGGAGTGCGAACGGCGCAGACCTCGCGCAATTCGTGTTCGTGTTCGACACTGCAGCCGACGCCGACCGCTATGTCGCCGCTCGGCGCGAGGCGGTGGCGACCTGCGCTCTGCTGGACAGGGCGCAGGCACCTGTCGAAGTTCGACCGCTCACTAGGGACTTCGGTGCCGGTGCACGGTTTGCCTTTCAACTGCGCAGGACAAGCACCACCGAATCCGGTGATCTGTTGCAGGACCAAGTCGCCATCCAGCGCGGTCGCATTGTAGAGATCATCCTGAACCAGTCGGCGCGGGTCATCGACACCAACCGCACCTACTACACGGTCGAATCGGCGCTCCGCCGCATCGGAGCCGTTCCCTCTCCGTAACTGTCCAGGTCTCGGAAGCCTCTGAATCTCAAGATCCGCACTGGGTTGGGTGTAGCTCTGGTCTGAGGACGCAAGATCGCATGACTTTCGTCCGATGACTAAGAGGTGCCGAGTCGGCGCATTGTTGACAATGAGGATGCAAGCAGTGACACGACGAGTAAACAGCGAGAGCGTAAACGCACGGACGACACGCAGGCGACGTTCGCGTCGTCGGACTCGCCTTCTGCCCGCCGCGACGAAGCTTCGAAACGCCTTCCTGATAAGTCTCGCACTCGCACCGGCACTCGTGGCGGTACAAGCGAACGCAATAGGCTCCTACGACCCCGCCACCGATCCGTATTCAATGGCATCCGTCACAGCCCAGACCGGTGCGTCTTCTTGGTGGACCAGCGGCTACACCGGCGCTGGCATCGGCGTAGCGTTGATCGACACGGGCGTCGCCCCGGTGGAAGGTTTGTCCGGCGCCGGCAAAGTCGTCTACGGGCCGGACCTTTCGTTGGAATCGCAGGCACCGAACCTGAGGAACCTCGACACCAACGGTCACGGTACGTTTATGGCCGGTGTTATCGCCGGCAAGGACAACGCTCTTGCGGCACCGTACGCATCGGCTCCGGCCAGCCGGTACCGCGGGATGGCGCCTGACGCGCGGATCGTGAGCGTCAAAGTCGGAACGGCTGACGGCGGCGTCGATGTAACCCAGGTAATCGCTGCCATCAACTGGGTGGTGGACCACAAGAACGACAGCGGCCGGACCATTCGGGTCTTGAACCTGTCATACGGCACCAACTCGTTGCAGTCCTCCGGCATCGACCCGTTGTCCTTTGCGGTCGAGCGAGCTTGGAAGAGCGGCATCGTCGTTGTTGCCGCAGCGGGTAACAGTGGCTATCAACGGGGTAAGGGCGCACCCGGCATGGCCGATCCGGCCTACAACCCGTTCGTCATCGGTGTCGGTGGTTATGACTCCATGGGCACGCCTCAACCGAACGACGACACGATGGGCACCTATTCCGCAAGTTCGGCGGGTTGCGGCGCAAGTTGCAAGAACCCCGACTTCGTGGCGATGGGATCGCACGTCCAAGGTCTGCGTGTGCCGAACTCGTTCATTGATGCCACGCACAACGAAGGCCGGCTCGGTGATCGCTACTTCCGAGGAAGCGGTACATCCGAGGCCGCGGCCATGGTGTCGGGAGCGGTGGCGCTTATCCTGCAGAAGTACCCGACGCTCACCCCAGATCAAGTCAAGCGGTTCATCACCGACAATGCGAAGAAGGTGCCAGGCGCCGACTCGCAAGCCCAGGGCGCAGGCGAACTCAATCTCACGGCACTCGCTGCGAAGACACCGGCTTCGTTCGTGCAGAAGTTCACCAATGGCAACGGAAGCGGCTCGGTCGAAGCGTCGCGAGGATCTGATCATCTCACCCGCGACGGCGTCGTCCTCACTGGTGAGAAGGACATCTTCGGCAAGCCATTCGCTTCCGGTACCGCAGGCAGCACCTGGTCAGGTGGGTTGTGGAACGGTTCGACGTGGTCGGGCTCAACCTGGTCCGGGTCGACATGGTCGGGCTCAACCTGGTCCGGGTCGACATGGTCCGGTTCGACATGGTCCGGTTCGACATGGTCGGGCTCAACCTGGTCCGGGTCGACATGGTCCGGCTCAACCTGGTCGGGCAGTTCGTTCTCCGGCAGTTCATGGTCGGGTGGCACCTGGGCTACCGGAAGCTGGACATAGCAATCAGCGAGGCAGGCCTCCGCCGGTTCTCGTCGACGGGCCGATGCCGGGCTAAGCGACCGTTCGGTCGGGACGTTCGGCCCTGAACATCGGGTGGCACCGGCGCGACTGTGCGTCTATGAGGCGAATTTCGGTGCGCGACCAAATGCTTCCCGTCGGCTCCGCAATGCCGTCGTGGCGCCTGCGGTTCGCCCTTCGGCTGGCGGGCGCGGTCGCGCTGGTGGCAGCTGCGACGGTCACGCTGCTCCAGATCCGAGTGGGCGGGCCTGGTTCGGCGGGGCGATCGTGCGGGTCGTCGCTCGATATCATAATCGATCGCACCGGCTGGGAGCGCTGGTATGCCCAGGACACTGTCGACGCTCCTAGCCCTCCGCTACTGCGCACGCTTCGCTGCCCGAGCGCGGTGAATACCCGCACGGCCATCGCCGGCGCGCTCGCGGCCGCCGGAGTCGTCGCGCTGTTTGCCGCCATTTATCGGCAGCGAGGCAGAACTGAGGCACGGGTTGGAACGAGCGAGGAGCCTTCCCACCTGCGGCGACTCGGCGCGATCGTCACCGCTGCGGGGACCGCGCTGACGATCGCCGGGCTTGGAGCGTTGGGGGCGCTACTCGCAAACGGTCGCTCAACGATCTTCATCTTCGTAGGACGACCCCTCGTCGCTCTCATCGGGCTGGTCGTGCTCGCTCCCGTCCTCGCCCTCGTAGCGGCCGGCCGGGCCATCACGTTGCTCGCCGATGGGCTCGGACGGCAGGCGCCCGATGCGACGGCGTGACGCGTGGGCTGT
Source organism: uncultured Acidimicrobiales bacterium (assembly GCA_963791625.1). GTDB lineage: Bacteria > Actinomycetota > Acidimicrobiia > Acidimicrobiales > Ilumatobacteraceae > JANMCE01. The sequence goes on along the minus strand of CAWBTA010000006.1, from coordinate 172,821 downwards.
ACTGGCCGCGCTCGCGATGCTGTGGGGTTCTCCTGCATGCGCGAGCAAGGCCCCCCTTGCCGTGCGAACCGGCGCGGCTTCGTTTACCGAGACGATCGCTCTCGCTCCGCCGATAACGGACGGCGAGATCTCGCTCGAAAAGGCGCTGCTGCAGCGGCGGTCAAGTTACGAGTTCCGACCCGATGCCCTTCCGCTCGGCGAGATCGGCCAGCTCTTCTGGTCGGCCCAAGGAATCACACGACCCGACGGCAAACGAACGGCTCCCTCGGCGGGTGCGCTCTACCCGCTCGAGCTCTACGCCCTCACCGATGAGGTCGTGCTCCACTACATCCCCGAGGGACACCGCGTTGCGTCGCGCCCGGCACGCCCATGGCGAGACGCTCTGCAGCGGGCCGCGTTCGGGCAAGAAGTGGTCGGGCGGCCGCCTGCGGTCATCGTTGTCGCCGCCGTACCGGCTCGCACACGAGTCAAGTACGGGCCACTGGCGGCCGATTTCGTGCAGCGCGAGGCCGGCCACGCGACCGAGAACCTGCTGCTCCAAGCGGCGGCACGCGGCATCGCGGCTGTATCCGTCGGCGGTGTCGACTCCGCCGCAGTCGCCGAGATCCTCGCGCTGCCGCCGGGCATGATCGTGCTCTACGCCATCCCGATCGGTTACCAGGTCGGTTGACTGGATGAGGTCGTGACGAGTTTCCGTGCTCGTCTGAACGGCGACAAGGGCCAGAAGTCAGCCGCCCCGCATCCGACTGGCGGATGACCAACCCGACGAACATCATCGACGCGCAGGCGTTCGCACGGTAGACCGATGCTCGTGGCGAAGCCCGTGAAGATAATCACCGCCGCTGAGATGGATCGGATGACCCCACAGGAGCGCGCCGACGCGGTGGACGCCTCAATTATCCGAAGTTGGGACGACGTAAGCCCAGCGTTTCGCGCTGAAGTCGAGGCAACGGCACTAATGCTCGGCGAACAACGCCGGGCCCGTGCCTGATCGTCGCGTTCGATCGCAACATGTCGCCTGACGAGACGACCGACTGACAACACCGTCATCGAGTTTGGGCGGCCGGCAGCTGGTGGATCACGGTCGAGGAGGAATCCGTTCGCAGGACGGTCTCCATGATTCGGAGCGATACGGCCGAAAGCGGCACCGAGGTCGTCGACCTAGGGGTCGGTTCCTTTGGCATTCTGACCATCACCACCGACCTTGCCGGGGTGGAGTTTGGACTCGCGCCACCGTCTTGGTGGAGCGAGCCGCCGACGGGTCGGGTATGTGTCTGGCATTGGAGCTTGCGCGGGCAGCCGTAACCGAACGCCGTCGGCCCTAGTTGTCACGAACGGCAACCGGCGAAATTTGCAGCCCCAGCGGGATTCGAACCCGCGCCGCTACCGTGAGAGGGTAGTGTCCTAGGCCGCTAGACGATGGGGCCAGGCAGCGAGTAGAGATTAGCCGCCCCGCACCTGCGGTCCAACCGGGATTCGGGAAAAACGTGAACGACCGGCCCGAAGGCCGGTCGTTTCTTTGTTCGAGGGAGAGGACTCGAACCCCTAAAAGCAGGATCAGAACCTGCTGTGTTGCCAATTACACCACCCTCGAAGGGCTTCCATAGGTTAGCGGGCCCACCGCCAACACTGCACACCCAATTGCAGATCAGCCCGTAATGCGCAGCAGTCGGCGGTAGCCGATGATGCGACCAACGGCGACGCCGAAGGTTTCTTTGATCTCATGAGACCTCACGTAAAGCTCTGGGCTCGTGCGAGTTGGCGAGCTGTATGGCGTGAGTCCGACTTCGGCGGCAATTCCCTTGATCCGCAGCGAGTGATAGGGGTCGGACACCAGTAGGACTCTCGTGCGGCCTTCTGCCTTCAGGAAGCGGGCCGATGCGGCGATGGACTCCCACGAGGTCTTGCCTTGCACCTCGCGCCGGATGGCGGCGTCCGGCACGCCGCGGGCGATGAGATAGTCGGCTCCGCTGGAAGCTTCGGTGAAATTGTCCCCCGGTTGCTTGCCGCCGGTCACGACGATGATGGGCGCCAGCCCTTGCTGCCAGAGATCGAAGGCGTGCGACAGCCGGGCCTCAAGCACGGGAGATGGTTTCCCGTTGAACTGGGCGGCACCGAGCACCATGATGGCGTCAGCCTTGCGAGCCTCGTCCCGGCCCTCCTGGCGGCGCACCTGGAGATAAGTGACGAAAAGATCGAGCAGCCCGACAAGCAACAGCCCAAGGACAACGAACAACGACCGACGCCATCGCTTCGTCTTGACCGGTGTTACCGGTGCCGGGGCGCGCTCCGCCCACGTTCGCTTGTGCCGGAGATGCTCAGAGACGGGCACGGGCGGCTCGTAGCCGGGCAAGGGTGCGCTCCCGCCCGAGCACCTCCAAGGATTCATAGAGCGGCGGTCCGACCGATCGCCCTGTCACCGCCAGGCGCGCTGGTGCCTGCGCCTTGCCCGGCTTCAGACCGAGTGATGCGCCCACCGCCTCAAGCTCGGCCTTCAGTACGTCGGCCTGCCAGGGACAAGCCATATAGGTGCCGATAACGCCGTCGAGCATCTCGGCCGCCGGGGGTTTCATCACCTTGTCCCAATCGCTGTCGGCTGGAGTTACGTCAGCGAAAAGGAAATCGACCATCGGCGGCACGTCACCCAAGACCTCAACGCGGGTCTGGATGTGGTCGGCCATGCGGTCAAACGCAGCGGGGTCGAACTGCTCGCTTGGCCATGGCGCATCAGGGGAATGCAACCAGGGCTGACATACGGCTACGAACTCGTCATGCGACAACGCCCGTATGTAATCGGCATTGAACGAGCGCAGCTTCTTCACGTCGAAGAACGCGGGCGAGGAGTTCACATCACTCAACGAAAAGTCTCGCTCGATGTCACTCCACGGCACGATCTCGGCATCACCCGCGGGCGACCATCCGAGCAGCATGAGGTAGTTCTTCATGGCCTCGGGCAGGTAGCCCTGGTCTCGGTACATCTCAAGGGCAACGGGATCGCGCCGCTTGGAGAGTTTCTGTCGCTTCTCATTGACGAGCAGGGGCACGTGGGCCCAGACGGGCGGTTCGTGGCCGAGGGCTTCCCAGAGCAACTGCTGCTTGGGAGTGTTGGGCAGATGCTCCTCGGCGCGGATGACGTGGCTGATGCCCATGGCGATGTCGTCAACCACGTTGGCCAGGAGGAACATGACCGTGCCGTTGCCGCGTAGCAAGATGAAGTCTTCGATGATGTCGTGATCAAACACGGGCTCACCACGGATAAGGTCAACCACAGTGGTTGAGCCGGGTCGTGGCACGCTGAAGCGCAGTGGCCGCCCCGGGCCGGCCTCCAGGCCGCGGTCGCGACAGAAGCCGTCGTACCCCTTGTTCTCGCCCACTCGCGCCCGCACCACTTCTTGGGAGCAGTCGCAGTAATAGGCGTTGCCCTGGTCGAACAGCCGGGCCGCAGCCAGGGAATGCTCGGCCGCGTATTCGCTTTGGAAATGGGGGCCCTCATAGGTGCCGGGGGCAATACCGATCCAGGCGAGAGCGGAGATGATGCCGTCGGTCCATTCCTGCCGGTTACGTTCGGCGTCGGTGTCTTCGATACGAAGCACGAACACGCCGCCCGCCTGCTTCGCGACAAGGGCGTTGTACAGCGCCGTTCGGGCGCCACCAACGTGGAAATAGCCGGTGGGCGACGGGGCGAAGCGAACTCGAAACGGTCGGTCAATTGCCATGAGACTGCTCACGTTACTCAGGGGGTGCGCGAGAGTTCCGACAGGCATCCTCGGTAAGTGACGAACGGCACAGACCGCGCGATAGGCTGGCCTTTGTGTCGGTGGAAAATCCTGTTGTCGCTCCGCCCTGGTGGCGCACGGTGTCGGAGGGGCGGGCAGCCTTCGAGCTCGGCGCGTTTTTTGCTGCGTCCCCTGCCCTGCGGCTGATTGGTCGTGGTGATCGCCACCCGGTCCTGGTCTTGCCGGGGTTTACCACGTCCGACCGTTCCACCGAGCCCTTGCGTTGGTTTCTCCGCAGCCAGGGCTATTGGGCCCATGGTTGGCAGCTCGGCAGAAATCTGGGACCGACATCGCGGGTGCTCGACGGGCTCGAAGAGCGCTTCCAGTACGTGCACCAGCGTCACCACCGTCCAGTCAGCCTGGTCGGCTGGAGTCTCGGCGGAATCTACGCTCGCATGCTGGCCCAGCAACACCCCGAAATGGTGCGGCAGGTCATCACCCTTGGTTCACCGTTCCGTCTTGAGGCCGGCGACCGCACCGCACTCGATCCAATCTGGAAGCGCGTAGCCCCCGGGTTCGCTCCAGAGTTAGCCGAGCTCCGCACCAAACTGGTCAACGATCTTGAGGTTCCTTCCACGGCCATCTATTCGAAGAGCGATGGCATTGTCGACTGGCGCGCCTGCGTAGAGTCAACCGGCGGCCAGCGGGAATCAATCGAAGTCTTCGGCAGCCACGCCGGGCTCGGCTTCAACCCGGCGGTGCTGCTTGCCGTCGCCGATCGTCTTCGTCACGACGACCAGAGCTGGAAGCCATTTCGGCCGCAGCGAGGTTCCCATCGCCTCTACGGACGGCTCACCAGCCACCAGAGGGTTTGATTTTACAGGCGTCGGTCTAACGGACCAGCGGAGATAAGACCGGGGGCCAGGAACCAAAGTTGGTGCACGGCGACGGTCAGCGATGCCAGGTCGAACAGGCCATCGGCCCGAACGTCGGCGAGCAGTCGGGTGGCCCGAGCAACCGCTCTCGCGTCGTTCTGCACCCAGCCAAGCACCAGCACTTCGGGCGCATCAAGCGCGTCGCCGAGGCGGAGGACGCCTTCCGCCAGGCTGCGCAGTGCGTCCATGAGATCATCACGAACAGCGGAGCGAGCCTGGTTGGTCCAGCGTGTCTGGCGGGGCAATTGACCCACTCGGTCCCACAGCCAGCCGACGTCAAGGCGATCGAACACACCCCAGTAGACCCGAGCCACATCGTTGACCGCGCGATTGTATTTCGTTGCAAGATCAACAATGTCGAACGCTGAGTGCAGACGACCCCAAATGGCGGCCCGATCAGCCAGCTCGTCCGGAACTCCGGAGGCCACGTACTCGGCCTGTACACGATGCAACTCGCGGCCGAGTGAGCCCGGCGCGCAGATGTCGAGGTCGCGGGCAAGCAGGTCGACACCGTCAGCAAACTTGGCGACTGTTTTGGCGACATCGAGAGGCGGATAATGTCGACGAAGCATCCACATTGTGGATCGCTCGGCAACCCGGCGAAGTTCGTGGAACAGATCGGTCTGCAACGAAGCCGTGACGTTCGACCCGAGTTGGTCGATGGAATCCCACCAACGCGGCAACCGCAGGATGTCCCGGATGACGAGCCAGGCTCGCGCGATGTCGGCGAACTCGGCTCCGGTCTCTTCCTCCATCCGACGGAAGAACGAGATGCCTTGTATGTTCACAATCTCGTTGACCAGCACCGTCGTGACGATCTCGCGGCGGAGTCGATGTCGCTTTATCGCCGGTAGTAGCGCTACTCGCATGGCGGGAGGAAAGTACAGCGTAAGAAGAGACTCGAGATACGGCTCGTCGGGCAACGGACTGTCCAACAGCTCAGCGACCGCAGTCGTCTTGGCGTAGGCCAGCATGACCGCAAACTCGGGGCCGACCAGACCGAGCCCGTCGATGGCGCGCTCTGTCAGCCGTTTGTCGGTGGGGAGCCGTTCGATCAGGCGGTCGAGAACGCCGTCTGCCTCCCATGCTCGGATGGTGCGGGCGTGCACATCGGCCATCAGCTTCCCGTTGGCGCGCTCAAGCACGAGGGCGATGTTTTGATCGTGGTTGTCGGCCAGCACCGCCACGCCGACATCGTCCTGCATTGAGGCGAGCAATGCGTCGCGTTGCGCTGGAGCGAGCAGGCCGTGACTGATGGCATCAGCGAGCGCGATCTTGATGTTGACCTCGTGGTCGGAACAATCAACACCCGCCGAGTTGTCGATGGCGTCGGTGTTGATCAACCCGCCGCTGAGCGCGTATTCCACCCGACCAAGCTGGGTGAACCCGAGGTTGCCACCCTCCCCCACCATGCGGCAGCGCAACTCAGAGCCGTTCACCCGAATGGTGTCGTTGCTCTTGTCACCGACTTCACTGTTGTGTTCGCTCTCGGCCTTCACATAGGTGCCGATGCCGCCGTTCCACAAGAGGTCGACTGGGGCGCGCAGAATGGCCGAAATCAGGTCGGTCGGGGTCATCTGCAGCGCGGCGACATTCAGGCGCTCGCGCATCTCGACGCTGAGCGGAATCGACTTGGCCGACCGAGGAAACACGCCGCCACCGGTGGAAATGAGGGCGCGGTCGTAGCTGTCCCAGCTCGACGCCGACAGGTCGTAGAGCCGCTGGCGCTCGGCGAAACTCGCGGCGGCAACGGGATGCGGGTCAAGGAAGATATGGCGGTGATCGAAGGCGGCGACGAGCAAGGTATGTGGTGATCGCAGCAGGCCGTTGCCGAACACGTCGCCCGACATGTCGCCGATGCCGACGCACGTGAGTTCATCAGCATCAATATCGATGCCGAGTGAACGGCCGTGGCGTCGCACACTTTCCCACGCTCCCTTGGCCGTGATTCCCATGGCCTTGTGGTCGTACCCGTGACTGCCGCCAGAGGCGAACGCGTCACCCAGCCAGAAGTCGTAGTCGGCAGCAACGCCGTTGGCGATGTCGGAGAATCGCGCCGTACCCTTGTCGGCTGCGACCACGAGATAGAGGTCGTCGGCATCGTGACGGACGACGTCCGGGGGTGGCACCACGACACCGTCAACAAGGTTGTCCGTGATGTCGAGCATGCCACCGATGAAGGACTGGTAGGCGTCAACACCGGCGCCACGTTTCACGAAGAATCCGCCCTTCGCTCCGACGGGAACGATGACGGCGTTTTTCACCATCTGGGCCTTCATCAGGCCGAGCACTTCGGTACGGAAATCCTCACGACGATCGCTCCAGCGCAAGCCGCCACGGGCCACGTCGCCACCGCGCAGATGAACCGCCTCAACGTGTGCCGCACACACCCAGATCTCGTGCCGGGGTCGTGGCAAGGGCAGGTCCGAGACCTTGGCCGGATCGAACTTGAACGACAACACCGACGCGCCCCACCGCCCGTCCTGGGACCGATAGGCGTTGGTGCGATCGGTCGCCAGAATCAGGTCGAGCACGCCTCGCAGAATACGGTCCTCGTCGATGCTGTCGATCTCATCAAGTCGTCGCCGCACCTTGGCCTCATGCACCGCCATCGTGTCCGTTCGGTCGCCGATGTGCTCGGGATCAAAGCGGGTCGAAAAGAGTGCGCACAGGGTACGCGCGGTCTTGGGATGCTGGCAGAGCGTGTCCTCGACGTAGGCCTGCGTGAACGGGGTACCGATCTGCCGCTGGTAGCGGGTGTAGGCCCGCAACACGTCGATCTGCTTGGCCGTCAGCCCTGCGTTGAGCACCAACCGGTTGAAGCCGTCGGCCTCGAGCCGACCCGTCCACATCTCGACGAAACATTCCTCGGCAAGAGTACGGACGGAAGCGTCCGAGAGCCGCTCTGGTTCGGGATGACGAACGCCGATCGTGTGCGTAAATCGGATGGACCCATCGTCGCCAACGGTGCGCTCAGATGTCTCATCAAGCACTTCAAGACCGAGGCGCTCCAGCAGTGGCACAACCGCCGAAAGCGTCGCTGGCCGCTCGCCGACCTGGAGACGAAAGATGGCATCGCTACCCTCTTGGGGCACGAACAACTGAACCGACACATCAGCCGGGGCCATAGCGCAATCCTGACTAGCGACCGACGTCGTTGGCGGTGCTGCCCGAGATGCTATGCCACCCGAGGCCTGAGCTAGCGGCTGGCGAACTGTTCCGGCTTGAGGGCCATGATGGAGGCACTGCCGGCGATGGCCTGGTGACAGAGACTGTCAACATCCACGAGAACCTGCTCGAAGAAGAAGCGGGCGGTCACCAGTTTGGCGGCCATGTAGTCGTCATGATGGTCGTCGGCGTGAGCGGCGATGGCCTGACGGGCCATCATCCAACCCCCGACGAGCGTGGACGTCGCTCGCAGGAATGGGGTGGCGCCGGACATCATTGCGGTCGGATCGGAACCGGCCAGCGTCAACGCTGCTTTCTGCACCTCACCGGCGGCGAGCGACAACGCACCCGCCATGTCGCCGAGGCCGTTGGCGCCGAGATCAGCAATGGTCGAATCGATGGCGCTCAGCAGATCGGCGAACACACCGCCACCGCGTAAGCCGAGCTTGCGGCCTACAAGGTCGAGCGCCTGGATGCCGTTGGTGCCCTCGTAGATGGGCAGGATGCGAGCGTCCCGGTAATGCTGGGCAACGCCGGTTTCCTCGATGAAACCCATGCCGCCGAACACCTGCACGGCGAGCGATGCGATCTCAACACCGAGGTCGGTGCCCCAGCCTTTGGACATCGGGGTCAGGATGTCGGCCAATTCAGCGGCTCGTTCTCGAACATCGGGATCGGGATGATGGTGGGACGTGTCGAGCGCCTGCGCGTTCAGATAGGTGAGCCCGCGCACGGCCTCAATCTGGCTCTTCATCAACAGCAGCATGCGACGGACGTCGGGGTGGCCGATGATGGTGGCCCCGGCATCGCCGGCAACGACGCGACCCTGCACTCGTTCCATCGCGTACTGCACCGCGTCCTGGTAGGCGCGCTCGGCAACGGCGAGGCCCTGCACACCGACCGACAGACGGGCATTGTTCATCATGATGAACATGCCGCGCATACCGGCGTTCTCCTGGCCGAGCATGTAGCCGACCGCGCCCTCACCGCTGTCGCCGTAGGCCATCACGCAGGTGGGGCTCGACTTGATGCCCAGCTTGTGTTCGATACTGACGCAACGCACGTCGTTGGCAACACCGGCGTTGCCGTTCTCGTCCACCAGGAACTTCGGCACGATGAACAGCGAAATGCCCTTCGTGCCGGCGGGCGCGCCTGGGATGCGAGCGAGCACCATGTGGATGATGTTGCTGGTCATGTCGTGCTCGCCATAGGTGATGAAGATCTTCTGACCGAAGAGGCGATAGGTGCCGTCGCCCGCCGGGACGGCCTTGGTGGTCAGCGCGCCAACGTCGCTACCCGCCTGCGGTTCGGTGAGGTTCATGGTGCCCGTCCATTCGCCACTGACCATCTTGCGCAGGTACGTCTCTTGCTGCTCCTCGTTGCCGATGTGCGTGAGTGCGTCGATCGCTCCCTGGGTGAGCAGCGGCGACAGTGCGAAGCCGAGGTTCGAGCTGTTCATCATCTCCTGCATGGCCAGGTTGATGACCCAGGGGAACCCGCCACCGCCGTGAGCCGGATCGAACGGAACCGCGTTCCACCCAGCGTCGATGTATCGCTGGTAAGCGTCGACAAAGCCGGGTGCGGTGGTGACCTTGCTCGTGGCCGGATCGTAGGTGGATGTGACCGTGTCGCCGCTGCGATTGAGTGGCGCGAAGACCTCCTCGCAGAAGCGGCCGTATTCACCGAGTAACTCGTCAACCGTTCCAGTATCTACGTGTTCGAAGCCGGGCAGCGCCAAGACTCCGGCAAGGTCCGCCTGGACATCAAGCGCGAATCGAATGTCCCGAACGGGCGCGACGTAAGAAGCCATGCCGTAAAGGGTGCCAAATATGCCCGATTACAGCAAACGGGCCGTTCCGATGTGCGCTACAGAGGATTCCGTTTGGTTGTTCGATCGAGGAAGTGGGCCAGGCCGTCGTAGACCGAATCGCCGCACATTTCTCGGAGTTCGTCCGCCAGCGAGAGATACACCGGTTGATGGCCGACGAATGCGCCACTGTCACCTTCGGTGCACCACCACGCGGGCGGGTCGTCGCCCCAGTCGGGCCGGGCCCATGGGCGCACCACGTTCACGCCGTCCTCCACCGAGACATGCAGCGGTACTTCCCAGCAGACATCGGGTTTCCAGTCGAGCGGTCGTTCGCCGAGCGACACGGCACCGAGATGCAACGCGCAGCCCTCCCCCGCCTCGAAGCCGGGCCGATTAAAGAACACACAGGCACCGTCGACGACCTTGGTGTGCCAGCGGCCGTTGTCTCTACGTTCGAGCGGTTCGTCGGTTTGAAACTGCCACATGCCCTCGGGGATACACGCGGCGTTGGCCACGACATCGAGCGCGTCGCCCTCGTCGAAACACTCAGCGCCGACCGAGCAGCAACCTTGCTTCAGCTCGGGTGCCAGTCGATCAAGAATGCCTTGGCAGCCCATGCCCCAGATGCATGTCCAGCGGCTGGACAAAAAGTCGATATCGAAACGCCATGCAACACCATCGTCCGCATCGGTGATATCTAACCAGCGAGGTTCCATGATCGAACGGTAGCGTTCCGGCCTGTGCCTCACCTTGCGCAGATCAATCTGGCCCATCTCGCCGCCCCGCTCGATAGTCCGCAGTTGGCCGATTTCGTGAACAACCTCGACCGCATCAATGCCCTCGCTGAGGCGTCACCGGGTTTTGTGTGGCGGTTGATCGGCGAGGGGAACAACGCCACCGATCTTCGTCCGTTCCCCAACCCTGACGTCATCGTGAACATCAGCGTGTGGGAAACCGTCGAAGCATTTGGCGACTTCGTCTACAAGAGCGAGCACACCAAGATCGTGCGGCGACGTCGCGAGTGGTTCCACAAGACGGACACGCCGCCGGTCGGGCTCTGGAACGTACCCGTCGGTCACGTCCCCACGCTCGGCGAGGCCCGCGTTCGGATCGAACATCTCGCCCGCTACGGACCGTCGGCGTTCTGTTTCACATTCCGCGACAAGCCGCCGGTACTCACGATCGAGCGGGCCGACCTCGGTTCAGATACCGCGCAGACCCTGATCAACGAACTCAACGTCGACATCGCGGCCCGCTACCCCGACGAGGCCTACTACTTCTTCACGCTCACGGACGACGATGTGCGCCCCGACAATGGTGGATTCTTCATCGTGTCCCTCGACGGTGTTCCGGCCGGTTGCGGTGCGTGCCGCACGCTGGACGATGGCTCCGTCGAGTTGAAGCGCATGTACTCGCGCCCGCAGGCTCGCGGCAACGGCGTCGGCGCCGCACTGGTCTCGCACCTGTGCGGCGTAGCCCGCGACCTCGGACGTTCACGAGTGGTGTTGGAGACCGGCCCCGAGCAGCCCGAAGCCATCCACGTCTACAAGAAGGCCGGGTTCACGCCGATACCCCTCTTCGGTCAGTACATCGGCAGCAACAGCAGCGTCTGCTTCGAACTCTTGCTCGCCTAGCGGCCTTACAGGCCGAGGGTGGCGCGCCAATCGGACTTGTAGGCGGCGGCGAGTTGGTCGGGGGTTTGGAGGAAGGTGCTGTCGGGGATGGGATCTACCACGGCTCGGCCTTCGCTGTAGTGCGCGGTGATGTGGGCGATTCCCTCGAACGCTTTGCGACGGGTTTCCACAAGGTCGGCAGGAGCGTTGGCGTCGAGCAGCCCCCACATCGTGAAGGCCATGGTGAAGTCGTGGATGACGGGTGCTCGGCCGTACAGCGAAGCGCGGCGCAGGCCGACGATGAGTCCGCCCTGCAGCGCGTCTTCGATTGACTCGCCCTTACTCAGCTGCAACTTGTCGCGAAAGCGGTTGGCCAGCTTGATGCCGTAGCCCTGATCGGGGCCCTGGGAACCCAGCCCGTCGCCGGCAGGCTGGCGACCGTCAAGCTCACCGGGGCGCGTCGGCTGCCACGTCTTGGGTACGTGGTCGTTCGACTCGTACGCCTTTATGCGTTCGGTTGGGGACACGGGGATGAACTGAGGAGCAGCCATAGCGTCCTCTATTGAAGCAGGCGCGCCAGCTCGAAACGTATCTGCGCCGCTCGACGGTCATCGCTACGCTTGCCCCCGATGGTTTCCACCGAGACGCAGCGGGAAGCTGTTCGTCGCTTCCTCACCCAACACCAGCCGACCGACGAGCAGGAACGGGTATCGCTGGCCGCCTTCATCGAACAGCTCGATCGGCTCGACCGTCCCTTCGCCGAAGATGGCGGACCGGTCCACGTGACGTCCTCGGCGGTCGTGGTGGGTGCTCGGGGTGTCATCCTGCACAAACACAAGCGGCTCGGCATCTGGATCCAGCCCGGCGGTCACATCGATGAGGGCGAGGACGCCGCCGATGCAGCCGTGCGAGAGGTGTTGGAGGAGACCGGCCTGGCGACCACGCACTTCGGCGGAATTCCGACCGTCGTGCACGTCGACGTGCATGCCGCACCGAAGGGTCACACCCATCTTGACCTGCGATACCTCTTGCGTGGGCCCAACATCGACCCGGAACCACCTGAAGGCGAAAGTCCAGACGTAGCGTGGTTCTCGTTTGAAGAAGCTCTCGTTGTGGCCCACGTCAGCCTGGCCGGACTGCTGGCCGCCGCTCACCGAACCTTGCACGCCTCGCGGAACGGCACCCCAGATGAGCTGTGTAGTCTCCCCGGCTGGGTAGCACCCCCGTCGCTACCCCGAACACAAGGAGAACCGTCATGAGTCTCAAAGAAGCATTCACGGCCGACGAGTGGACATCCATCAGCCGGGCACCATTTCTGGTGGCAACGGCCATCGGCGTGGCCGACGCAAGTGGTCCGATGGGCATGATCAAAGAAGGCACGGCGCTCGCTCGCACCGTCGCATCAGCCATGAGCGGTGGAGCAGGAGCGCTCGCCGCGGAGGTCGCGGCCGAGCTGAAGGAACACCGCCCCAGCCCAGGCGATCTACACAACGGCGCCAAGACGAAAGAGGACGCGCTCGCCGCAGCCACCGGCAAGTTGCACGACGTGGCCGTGTTGGTAGACGCCAAGGCCGGGGCCGATGCAGCGGGTTACAAGACCTGGCTGGCCGGGCTCGCCCAGCACGTCGCGGAGGCTGCCAAGGAAGGTGGCTTCCTCGGCTTTGGTGGCGAGGCTGTGAGCGCAGCCGAAGCGGCCGCCGTTACCGCAATCAAAACCTCACTCGGCGTCTAAGGATGGTCTGTAGGCGCCCGGAGTTGTTACACAACCTCGGGCGCCTACAGAACTATGCGGCGGGTGTGTGGAGCAGGCCGTAGACGATGGTTTCGGACAGGGCCTGCCACGAGGCTTCGATAATGTTGGACGACACGCCAATGGTGGTCCACGAGCGCTCGCCGTTGGTGGCATCGAGCAACACCCGAGTGACGGCACCGGTAGCCGCGCCGCCGTCGAGGATGCGCACCTTGTAGTCGGTGAGGTGGATGGCAGCGAGTTGCGGATACTTGCTGGTCAGCGCAGCACGCAGCGCCGTGTCGATGGCGTTGACCGGACCGTTGCCTTCGGCGATGTGCACGCTTCGAGCACCATCCACGTGCACCTTCACCGTGGCTTCCGTGGTGAACGAACCGTTGGGAAGTTCGTCGGTGATGACGCGCATCGACTCGATCTCAAAGAACGATTGAGCCCAGCCGGTGGCCCGACGCATGAGCAGTTCGAGCGAGGCATCGGCGGCTTCGAAGTGATAGCCGTCGTGCTCAAGCCGCTTCAGTTCGTCGATGACGCTGTTGATGACGGCGCCGTCCATATCCAGGCCCAACTCGTCGGCCTTGATCTTGATGGTGGCCTTGCCCGACATCTCGGAAACAACGAAGCGGGCGCCATTGCCGACCGACTCGGGCGACACATGCTCGTACGCATCACGGGCTCGAACGATGGCCGACACATGCAGGCCAGCCTTGTGGGCGAACGCCGACGTACCGACGTAAGGGGCTTGGATATTGAGAGGGCGATTGACGAGCTCCGCGATGTGATGACTCACCGACGTGAGTAGTTCGAGGCGACCCTTGGGCAACGTGGCGAAACCCATCTTGAGCGTGAGGTTGGGGATAACAGTGGACAGGTTGGTATTGCCCGTCCGCTCCCCCAAACCATTCACGCAGCCCTGCACCTGACGAGCGCCAGCCATCACCGCGGCTTGCGCGTTCGCGACAGCGCAACCGGTGTCATCGTGACAGTGGATCCCAATGGTCACGTCGTTGCCGAAGTGCGCCTTGACGTCGGTGACGGCAGCGGTGATCTCATGCGGCAGGCTGCCGCCGTTAGTGTCACAAAGCACGAGATGGGATGCGCCCTTCTCGACTGCCGCCTCGAGCACTCGCAGGCTGAACTCTGGGTTGCGCTTGTAGCCGTCGAAGAAGTGCTCGGCATCCACCATCACGTTCTTGCCCTTGGCGACGAGATACTCGACCGAGTCGGCCACCATCGCAACGCCCTCATCGAGCGTGGTCATGAGTGCCTCAGTGACGTGATAATCCCAGCATTTTGCCACGATGCACACGGCCGATGTGCCGGCGCCGATGAGGTTGGCGAGTGTGGCGTCTTCATCCACCTTGCCCTTCACGCGGCGGGTCGAACCAAAGGCAACCAGCGTGCTGGTCTCGAGCGTGAGTTCGGTAGCGGCGCGACGGAAGAATTCCTCGTCCTTCGGGTTGGCGCCGGGCCAGCCGCCCTCAATGTAGGTAACTCCCAGGCGATCGAGCTGCTCGGCAATACGCAGCTTGTCCTCCACGGTGACGGACACGCCTTCAAGCTGGCAGCCGTCGCGAAGGGTGGTGTCGAAGATCTCTACCTGTTCCATCGTTGTCTCCAAAGTTGTGGGAAAAAGCAAGAACCGCCCCAGGGGGCGGTAGGCGGGCGCACGTCGTGAAAGAACGTGCGCTACGAAATAATGATGATCGTTGCGGAAGCGGGTGCGTTGATCACCCTGTCAGTGTCGCAGAACCGCCCAAAAACGTCAACGTCAGACCAGTTGGTGCATCCATCCGTGGGTGTCGGTGCTGCGGCCGTATTGGATGTCGATGAGGGTTTTGCGGATCCGGCTCGTGAACTCGCCGGTTTCGTTGCTGCCGACTTCGCCGTCTCGCCACACAAGGCGACCGACCGGCGTGACGACTGCGGCTGTGCCGCAGGCAAAGACTTCCTTGATAGCGCCCGACGCGACGCCAGTCTTCCATTCATCAACAGCGACCGGTCGTTCTTCCACCTTGAGCCCCATCTCGGCACCGAGCTTCATGATGGAGGACCGCGTGACGCCCTCGAGGATGGTGCCTGACGTGGGCGGGGTGACCAGCGTGCCGTCGGCGTGCACGAACCAGAGGTTCATGCCGCCGAGTTCTTCGATCCACTTGTGCTCCTCGGCATCGAGGTACACGACCTGGTCGCAACCCTGCTCGCTGGCCTGGACCTGTGCGGCAAGACCGGCGGCGTAGTTGCCACCGCACTTGGCCGCGCCCGTTCCGCCCATGGCTGCCCGGGTGTAGTCAGTGGACTCCCAGATGCTGACCGGCTTCACGCCGCTTGCGAAGTAGGGGCCAACCGGCGAGGCGATCACCATGTAGCGAACCTCGGCCGAAGGTCGCACGCCGAGGAAGACTTCGGTGGCGATCATGAACGGGCGGAGATAGAGGCTGTTCTCACCACCGGAGGGCACCCAGTCCTTGTCGATCTCCACCAGCGTCTTTATCGATTGCAGGAAGAGATCCGTCGGCAGTTCCGGCAGCGCCAACCGGCGGGCCGAACGCTGCAGACGGGCGGCGTTCTGTTCGGGCCGAAACGTCCACACCGAACCATCGGCGTGACGGTACGCCTTCAGGCCTTCGAAGATCTCCTGCGCGTAGTGGAGCACCGCGGTGGCCGGGTCCATCGGGATGGGGCCGTAGGGCTCGACACGGGCATCGTGCCAACCATCAGCGGCGGTCCAGGTGATGGAAAGCATGTGATCGGTGAAGTACCTACCGAACCCCGGATTGGCGAAAATCTCGGCGCGTCGTTCGGCCGATGCAGCGTTGGGGTTGTGCTCAATCCGGTACGTCAACATGGCGATGCACGATAGCCGAACGCTTTCGACGGGCCCCTCGAATTCCGGCCAGTGGTAGAGACCGGTCGAATCGAACGGAACGGGTGAACCCACTCGACGTTCGTATGCGTTTGTAACACACCGGTGGTGTGAGTGACCTGTTCGATCTCGACGAGTTGGACGAGACCCGTCAGGTTTCCGCCCGAGACGCTCGCCAAGATCCGCGACGCCGCCGCGCCGTTGACCACGAACTCGAACACGGCACCAAGACGGCCTGCGCACCCGACGCCGAGACCGTTACGGCAAACGTGCGATACAGAGCAATCACGTAGCTCGTATCGCCGGATATCGCAGCGCGTTGTCGGCGCGGACTGTCAGAGCCGCGCACATCGTGTGTCGTGCCCAGTATCCGCCTGGCACAGCTACCAACTCGTCGGCAGAGGCAAGATACCGCTTGATGTTCTGTGTAGAAATCTGTATAGTTCGGGCATGACGGTGATGATCGGTGAACGTTCGATCTCGGTGACCACGGCGAGCATCCGTGGGGTGTCGGGCCTCGTGAGAGATGCCGAGAGCGGTGCCAACATCGTTGTCGAACGACACGGTCAAGCTGTCGCTGCGATCGTCAGCGTACGTCGACTCAGCGAGTTGTCCGCCCTAGAAGCGGACCTGCGCAGCGCAGCACTGGTGTTGGCCCGCGCCGCCACCGACACCGGTCAACGCACCGATCTCGACGACGCTATCGTCGCGCTCGGATTTGATCGCGCGGAGCTCGAAGCAGAACTCGACGCCGAGCTCGCCAGCAACGCCTGAGCAGCGCCAACGATGGTTGCACCTGCGCCGGGCGCACCACGCGCCTATGTGCGCCTCACCACACCCGCATTCGAGGACCTAGAGCGCCTGCTCACAAGGGATCCCCAGATCGTGCGATGGGCATTGAAGAAGATGCTCCTCCTCGAACGTGACCCCGAAGCCGGTGACCCGCTCCTCGGACAACTCGTGGGCTGGCGCAAGCTCGTTGTCGGCGATCGCGACTGGCGCGTCGTATGGCGTGTCACCACCGACACGGAGGGCACCGTGACGATCACGATCGCCGAAGTCTGGGCCGTAGGCGCGCGCAGCGACGCTGCCGTATACGAAGAGATGAGCGCTCGTGTCGCCGCCGCCGCTCCGACGTCATCAACCATGGCACTCGCCGATGCCATCGAGCTCATCGGGCGACACACCACCCGCGACGACCTCCACGCACCAATCGAACCACGGCCCGACCCCGTACCGAACTGGCTTCGCGAACGCCTCCAGCACACCACGGGGCTACACCCCCACGAGATCGACAACATGACCGGCGAACAAGCAATGCAACGCTGGGAGCACTACCTGACACACAGCCCAGTTTCGCCGAGCCGCTAAAGCCGTGCCGCGATCTGATCGGCGACGTCGGACGTGGTGCCCGAGGTCGGGCCATCACACGCGGCGCGGATGCGGTCGGCTGCGGCGGTTTCGCCCAGGAAGTCGAGCATGAGCGCGGCCGACAAGATCGCGGCGGTCGGGTTGGCCTTGCCGGTGCCGACGATGTCGGGCGCCGAGCCGTGAACGGGTTCGAACATCGAAGGGCCGGTGCGAGCCGGGTTGAGGTTGGCCGATGACGCCAGGCCAATGCCACCCGATACGGCGCCGCCGAGGTCGGTGAGGATGTCGCCGAACAGGTTGTCGGTGACGATCACGTCGTAGCGACCCGGATCCTGCACGAAGTAGATGCATGCCGCATCGACGTGGTTGTACGCGGTGGACACACCGGGGTATTCGGCCGCCACGTCATTGAAGGCCCGCTGCCACAAGTCACCGGCGAACGTGAGCACGTTGGTCTTGTGCACGAGCGTGACGTGATTGCGACGCGTGATCGCCAACTCGAACGCGTAGCGAATGGCCCGCTCGGCGCCCATGCGGGTGTTGACTGAACCCTGCGTAGCGACCTCGTTTGGCGTGCCCTTGCGCAGCACGCCGCCCTCGCCGACGTAGGGACCCTCGGTGTTCTCTCGGATGACGATGAAGTCATGCGGCACCGAGCCGCCTGGAGCCGTCCCCTTGAAGGGACGCTGGTTGACATACAGGTCAAGCTCGAATCGCATCTTCAGCAGGAGTCCGCGCTCGATAACGCCCGGCGGCACCTCGGGCGTGCCGACGGCGCCGAGCAGGATGGCGTCGTAGTTCCGCAGGTCCGTCAAGACATCGTCAGGAAGAATCACACCGTCTCGAAGGTAGCGGGCACCGCCTAGGTCGAAATCGGTGGTTTCCAGCGAAACACCGGCCGCAGCCACCACCTTTAGGGCCTCTTTGGTGACTTCCGGACCAATGCCGTCGCCGCCGATAATCGCAATCTTGTGTGCCATAAGGGCCACAGGTTCCCAATACGGCGTCCGCGGCGTCAAGCGGACCGATAACGTAGATGCCTATGTCCGATGTGACGTACCTCTCCCGAAGCGCGTACGAGCGCCTGCAAGCCGAGTACTACGACCTCACCACTCGCGCCCGCATTGAGATCGCCAACGCGATCGAGCGGGCCCGCGAACTGGGTGACCTGTCGGAAAACGGCGACTACCACGCTGCCAAAGATCAGCAGGGTATGCAGGAAGGCCGCGTACGCCAGCTCAAGAAAATCCTCGAGTTCGCCGAAGTGGTCGACAACCTCGAAGAAGGGGTCGTTGCCGTCGGAACGATCATCACGATTCTGTACGAGGGTGACGACGAGGACATGGCCGAGAAGTATCTCCTTGGTTCGCTCGAGGAAGTGAGCGACGAGCACGAACTGGTCTCACCGGGCTCACCCATGGGTGAGGCACTGGTGGGCGCCAAGGTTGGAGACACCGTTAGTTACAAGGCGCCGGGTGGCGACATCCGGGTGAAGATTCTCGCGGTCGAGCCAGCCTGACCCAGTGAACGAACGCCTGATCCGACCAGCAGGCGTATCGGACCCTCCTCCTCTCGCGCCCGAATTGCCAGAGGGTCGGTCAGTCGAACTTCCCGGTCGAGGCACCACCTTCATTCGAGAGATAGAGGGTCCGGCCGGCGCGCCCACGGTCGTGCTGTTGCATGGCTGGACCGTGACGGCCGACATCAACTTCTTCACTGCCTACGAATTACTGGGGCGGCACTTCCGGGTCATCACCCTCGATCACCGCGGCCACGGTGGTGGCATTCGGACCAACGATGTTTTTCGTCTGGAGGACTGCGCCGATGATGTCGCTGTGTTGATCGACACGCTCCGACTCGGCTCGGTCATTGTGGTCGGCTATTCGATGGGCGGCGCCATTGCTCAGTTGATGTGCCATCGACATCCCACGCTCGTGGATGGTGTGGTGCTTTGCAGCACGGCGCGCATGTTCAACGGGCGACGGGGCGAGGCCATCAGCTTTTTGGCCTGGCCGGATTGGCGGCGCTGTCGCGTCTCGCCCCAGAGCAGGCCCGAAGCTGGATGACCGATCAGTTCATTAGCCGCAAAGGCCGGTCGTACCAAGCGTGGGCGCTACAACAGGTACGCGGCAACGATGTCGTCAAGATGCTCGAAGCGGGAAACGCCATCGGCCAGTTCTCGTCTCGAGAGTGGATCGACTACGTCACGGTTCCATCCGCCGTGATCGTGACCATGCAGGACCGCACGGTTCCGGCCCGACGTCAGCTGCGATTGGCCGATAGCCTGCCCGGTGCGGTGGTGTATCGCGTTGCAGCCGGGCATGATGCCTGCATCGGAGCAGCCGACGTGTGGGTGCCGCTGTTGCTGGCAGCCCTCCAGGATGTGGCCGATCGGGCCGCCGCCCCCCATGACTGATTGCGAAGTTTTTTCCGAAATTTCTTAAGACCCGAGGCAAACGACCGATGAACTACTTGGAGAGAAACACCAGTGCCCCAGGGTTCTGAGACCCCCAACCTGGCGCCCCCCTCGAAGGAGTGGACCAGGATCCTGGGCATTGGTTGTCTCGCCACAGTCGCAGCGGCGGGCGGCTGGATTTTTGCCTGGCGTCAACGCCACTCGGGACACGCCGGTGGCGTTCTTCGCCGTAACCGCGCCGGTCGCAACGCGGAGGTAGCCCGCCTGGGTGCCAAGGTCGGCACGACCTACGCAACGACGGCCGCCCGCAAGGTTTTCGCCTCGGCCGAACGTCGCGAAAAACTCGACCGCAGTCGCGAGATGCGCAATGCCGAGGACATCGCCAACAGCCTCGGCCAAATGAAGGGCGCGCTCATGAAGATCGCCCAGATGGCCGGCTACCTCGATGAAGGCCTGCCCGAGCCGATGCGCCTCGCCCTCTCGCAGCTGCAGAGCCAGGCGCCGCCCATGGCACCCGAACTTGCGGCGAGTGTCATCGAGCAGGAGTTGGGCGCGCACCCCGACGAGATCTTTGTCACCTGGGATCCGGTGCCCATCGCAGCGGCTTCCATAGGTCAGGTTCACCGCGCTGTCTGGAAGGACCCGTCGGGCGTCGAACGGGCCGTCGCAGTCAAGGTGCAGTACCCCGGGGTAGATGAAGCGATCCGTGCAGATCTCGACAACACCGAGTTGGTCGGCACCATGTTCCGGGCCATGTTCAAGGGCCTCGATCCCAAGCCGATGGTGGCCGAAATCCGCGCTCGCATCGGTGAGGAACTCGACTACGACCGCGAGGCCAAGAACCAGCGGCTCTTCGCCGACAACTTCCGCGGGCATCCATTCATTCATGTCCCCGACGTGATCGACCAACTCTCCACCGGACGCGTCCTCACCACGGAGTTGGCAACCGGTTCCACGTGGGCAGAATTATTGACATGGGACCAGTCCGAGCGGGATCTGGCCGCCGAGACGATCTTCCGTTTCGTGTTCCGAAGCCTGTACCGATTCCAAGCGTTCAACGGCGATCCGCATCCCGGCAACTATCTTTTTGAAAAGGGCGGCCGGGTCACGTTCTTGGACTTCGGTCTGGTGAAGTACTTCAGCGACGATGAGCTCGATGTGTTCAAGCAAATGATCTCATCGGCGGTACTCACACCCGATTGGGACCGCTTCCGTTTAGTCATCGAAGAGGCTGGCCTGCTCCGCAAAGACGCGCCGATCGACACACATGAAGCGGGCGAGTACTTCTCCCACTTCTACTCGTTCGTGCAACGTGACGGCGTTGTCACCTGGTCGTCGGACTATGCGTCCGCCACGGTGCGTCAAACGTTCGATCGTGACAGCCCTATTGCCCAGTACGCGTCGGTGCCGACCAGTTTCGTCATCATCCAACGCATCAACCTGGGCCTCTACGCGCTGCTCGGCCAACTCAACGCCAGCGGCAACTACCGCCGCATCGCCGAAGAGCTGTGGCCGATGACCAGCGGCCCACCGAGCACACCCCTTGGTGAAATCGAGGCGGCCTGGCTGGCAACACAGCACGGCTAGAGGGCTTCGTCGATCAACTTCCGCAGGGTCTCGTAATCGCGAGCGATGGGATACTGGGGGAACTCTCGAACCACGTTGTCCGGCGGGTGCATAAGGATGCCGGCATCGGCTGCTCCGAGCATTGCCATGTCGTTGTAGCTGTCCCCGGCCGCAATCACCGCGAAGTTGAGCGCCTTGAACGCGTTCACCGCGGCACGCTTCTGGTCGGGCATACGGAGGTGATAGTTCACCAACATGCCATCGGCATCGGCTTCGAGGCGGTGGCAGAACAACGTCGGCATGCCCAGCTTGCGCATGAACGGCACGCCGAATTCGTAGAACGTATCCGACAGGATGATCACCTGGTAGCTCTCGCGGAGATCGTCGAGAAACTCTTTCGCTCCCGGCATTGGGTCGAGCCCCGAAATGACCTCTTGGATGTCGTTGAGGCCGAGCTTGTGCGTACGCAACAGGTCGAGCCGGTAGCGCATGAGCGTGTCGTAGTCGGGCTCGTCTCGAGTGGTGCGACGCAACTCAGGAATGCCCACGCGGTCAGCGAAGGCAATCCAAATCTCAGGCACCATCACGCCTTCAAGGTCAAGACAAACGATCTTCACAACACGCCTTCCATTGGCCCCCACGGGCTGCATCCGGGGGTGCACGCTATCCCCCAGACCGCTCAGCCCGCGCTGATGGCATCCTCGATCTCTCGTTGCAGCTGCAGTGCGGCCGACACAACGGCGTGTCCCACGTTTCGTCCCGGCGTTCGGCTGAGCCGATCCACGGGCCCGCTGACGCTGACGGCGGCAATAATGCGCTCCCCGTGCTCGTCCAAATGCTCAACTATGGGTGCCGACACGGAACACACTCCACGCTCGCGTTCTTCGACGCTTTCCGACCACCCGGCTTTGGTCACGTCGCCGGCCAACGCTCGACCGGCGGAACCACGTTCCATGGGCAGCAAGACGCCTTCGGGCACAATCCAGCGCAAGCCGTGCGGCGACTGCAGCGAGATCACACAGCGCCTGGCATCACCCTCGGCCACGTAGAGCTGCACACTCTCGCCGGTGTCATCCCGCAGGCGGTCAAGAATCGGGCGAGCAATCGTCGCCAACGGAAAGCTGGCGGTGGCTGCCCGGCCGAGGCCGATCAGACGAAGCCCAAGCGTGAATCGACCGTCATCAAGTCGGCGAACAAGGCCGTGCGATTCAAGTGCCACGGCGAGTCGATAGGCCGTAGCCCGCGGCAGATCGGTAGCCTCGCAGAGGGCCGCCAGACCGAGGGGTTCGACGGTGACCGCGTCGAGCACGATCATCGCTTTGTCGAGGACGCCCACACCGCTTACACTTGATTCCACGCAGCGAGACTATCGTCCCAGAATGTGAGACAGCAAGATGGTACAGCCAAAAACACTCCCCCAAAAGGTTTGGGAACGCCACATCGTTCACAGCGCGCCGGGCGAATCCGACCTGCTCTACATAGACCTGCATCTGGTGCATGAAGTCACCAGCCCGCAAGCGTTCGACGGGTTGCGCATCTCGAACCGCAAGGTTCGCCGCCCGGAACTTACGGTCGCCACCGAAGATCACAACGTTCCGACAGCCGACATCGATCAACCGATCGCCGACCCCATCTCGGCCAAGCAGGTCGATACACTGCGAGTCAACACGGCCGAGTTCGGCGTGGTCAACCACGCCATGGGTACACCTGGCCAAGGCATCGTGCATGTGATTGGACCGGAGCAGGGGCTCACCCTTCCGGGCATGACGGTGGTGTGCGGTGACAGCCACACGGCCACCCATGGCGCGTTTGGTGCTTTGGCATTCGGCATCGGCACCAGCGAGGTCGAGCACGTGCTCGCCACCCAGACCCTGCCTCAAGTGCGGCCGAAGTGGATGGCGGTGAATGTCGAAGGTGACGCTCCCGCCGATGTCACAGCAAAGGACATCATCCTGGCGATCATTGGCAAGCTCGGCACCGGTGGCGGCATCGGCTACGTCATCGAGTACCGCGGTGCGGCCATTCGTGCGCTCTCGATGGAAGGGCGCATGACCGTGTGCAACATGTCGATTGAGGCCGGCGCCAAGGCCGGACTGATCGCGCCGGACGAGACGACGTTCGCCTACCTGAAGGGTCGCCAGCACGCTCCCTCCGGTTCAGTTTGGGACGACGCCGTGGCCGACTGGCGCTCACTCGCCACCGACGACGGCGCGGTCTACGACGCCACCGTCACGATCGATGCCACGCAGTTGCGGCCGCAAGTCTCCTGGGGCACCAACCCCGGCCAGGTGTTGTCCATCGACGACGTCATCCCGGACCCGATGTCATTCGAGAATCCGGGCGAGCGGAACGCGGCAGAGCGAGCGTTGGAGTACATGGGGCTTACGGCAGGAACGCCAATCCGTTCCATTCCCGTCGACACCGTGTTCATTGGTTCGTGCACCAACAGCCGTATCGAAGACCTGCGTGCCGCAGCCGCCGTCATGAAGGGCCGCAAAGTCACGGTGCCCCGCGTCATGATCGTGCCGGGCAGCCATCAGGTTAAGGCCCAAGCTATCGCCGAGGGTCTCGATGAAGTCTTCCGCAACGCCGGCGCCGATTGGCGTGAGCCGGGTTGCTCGATGTGTCTGGCGATGAACCCCGACAAACTCAAGGTCGGCGAGCGCTCGGCCTCCACCAGCAACCGCAACTTCGAAGGTCGCCAGGGTCGCGGCGGTCGAACCCACCTCGTCTCCCCCGCCATTGCCGCAGCTACCGCGGTAGCCGGCCACTTCGCATCACCGGAGGATCTGTCATGAAAGAAGTTCGCGTTCTCAACGGCACCGCGTTGCCGCTCAACCGCAGCGATGTCGACACCGACCAGATCATTCCTGCCGAGTGGCTTAAGCGCGTCGAGCGCACCGGCTTCGGCGCCGGGCTGTTCGCCACGTGGCGAGATGATCGCAACTTCGTGCTGAACGACGAGCGATTCGTCGGCGCGTCGGTGATGGTTGCGGGGAACAACTTCGGCACCGGTTCATCCCGTGAGCACGCGGTGTGGGCCATCATGGACTACGGATTCAACGCCGTCATCGCTCCCCGTTTCAGCGATATCTTCAGCAACAACTGCACCAAGAACGGCCTCGTGCCGGTCGTGCTGCCCGAGGCTGTTGTCACACGCTTGCTCGCCGCCATCGAAGCCGACCCGACGTTGGACGTGACCGTCGATGTAGAGAAGCTGCAGGTGGAAGTTCCCGCGCTCGGCATCACCGAGAAGTTCCCGATGGAGCCCTCGGTGCAGCACCGCTTCCTCAACGGCCTCGACGATGTCGGCATCACCCTCACCCACGCCGACGCCATCACCGCCTTCGAGAAGTCCCGCCCGGCCTGGATGCCCACCAGCCGCTAGAGGATTCCCGGCTCCACATCGGCGCACGAGTTCGTATGGTGCGTCGCTTGTTGTATGAAGGCTAAGGCATTATAGTAATGCACATGGATACCATGAAGGTTTCGCGGAACGGAACGATCTCGCTACCGGCCGAGTGGCGTCGTCAGGCTGGCAATCCTGCTCAGGTTGGCCTGCGTATCGATGCAGACGGGAACCTCATCGTGTTCCCGATCGGCGTGGCGGCGGTGTTCGGAAAGTACGCGCATCTGAACACGTCGTCGGACGAAGTTCGTCGTCAACGTGACGCTGAAATTGCGTTACTCGATTGAGCGTCTTTCTTTTCGACGCATCCGCGGTGGTAGCCGTGCTGCTTGGCGAAGCGGGCGGCGCTGCGGCCGCCAAGCTGCTTTCCGACGGTAACGAATGTCGAGTTACTGCAGTCATCGTGTCCGAGGCCGCATACGTGCTGCTGCGTGTTGGCGCCGACGCCGCAGAGCTTCAGCAAGACGTCGACAGTATGGGTCTCACGCCAACCGAGGTTCCTGACGAGTGCGGTGGGTTGGCCGCCAGCCTCAGGCATCGCCGCGTCGGCCTCTCAACCGCCGACGCTCTTCATCTTGCCGTAGCCCAACATCACGGGTGGGTGCTCGTGTCCTCTGACGGCCCGCTGCTCCTCGCTGCGCACCTCGATGGAAATCCGACGCACGTGATTGCCGACTCTGCCGGCGTCATCTGGTCTCCACCGATTCCGAGAGAGTCCTCGCCCGCACCAGAGAAGACCTGACGGCTCGTCGATAAACCAAACACCAGGGCGACCCGGTCGTGGCAGGATCACTCTGATGATTGCAAGCACCCCGGAACCGCCATACACCGCGGTCATCTTTACGTCGCTACGTACTGATGGCGACAACGGGTACGGCACCATGGCCGCCCGGATGGAAGAACTTGCCGCGCAGCAGCCGGGCTACTTGGGTATCGAGTCAGCAAGGGACGGTCTTGGCATCACGGTCAGCTATTGGGCTGACGACGCTTCGGCCCGAGCCTGGAAGCAGATCGGCGAGCACTTGGTCGCGCAGCGAACCGGCCAAGAGCGCTGGTACTCCGATTACCGCGTCCGCGTCGCACGAGTCGAGCGCGACTACGGCCCACCCGCGACCTGACCCACGTGACCCTGCCGCCACGACCACTTGCAGACTACGAACGCATGCAAACGCCGGCCGTTTCGAACGCAGTCTGGGATGCGATCGTCGCCCGACATGGGCTGAGTATCGACGGCCCCGTCGTCGAGTACATCCGCGGCGAGAACCTCACTGCCTTGCGACCGAACGACGATCGCTACCAACGAACCTACGAGCAACTCGGTGAACAGCTTGCGTTGCTTCACCGAGCAACGGTTCCAGCATCGGTACATCCCTGGCCTCGCATACCCGGAGACTCCCCGGCCGAGGCGTTTTTCGACGAAGTTGACGCGGCGGGCCTGGGGCGATTGTGGTTACTGGGACCCGGCAGATGACTTTCATGCACTCCCGATGCGGGCTATCGAGCCGACGCTTCGGGGCTATCGATCATCGACGGTCGGCGATCGCAACCCGTCTTGGCTTCGGGGAAGATCGAGGTGAGCCACGTGAAAGTGCCGAGCTTCACCTCGACTCGGACGGAACCGAAGCCTTTGCGCATCGGTGCGGTGATCTCGGCGATCTCGTCGGACTGATCAGGCGGCATAGTGACGAAGTACCACGGGTTCTCACCGATGTGGACCCATAACTCCGAACGAAACTCGTACTGCATCGGCATCACTCTACGGCGACGCTGCACTTGCATCCCAGCACAAATTGGCCCGGCGGTCACGGCGGTTCGCGCATCCAAGTACATTCCAGTGTGAGCAACGGGGGTTGTGATGTCACTAGAGGAGAAAGCACGAAAAGCGGTTCGCCAGCCGACATTGATCAACTCGGTCCAGCGCGCCCTGCACGTATTGGAAGAAGTTGCGTCCTCGAGCGAACCTTTGGCGGCCAAGGTGATTGCCCGCCGTCTCGGCTTGGCCCTTGGCACGACGTATCACCTCCTGCGCACGCTCGGCCACGAGGGCTACGTTGTGCACCTTCCAGACGGCCGGTGGACCGTTGGGGACAGAGCCATGCATATGCATCAGCCCAGCGGCCTCCCGGGTGCACTGCGCCGCAGCCGAGCGGTGATGAACGAAGCTGCGACCTCGCTGTCGTCAACGATGTACATCGCCACCTGGCGTGACGGCGAGGTGGATATTGCCGAGGTAGTCGATGTTCCGGGGTGCCGTCGGCTCGACCTTTGGGTGGGTATTCGGGATGCGGTGCACGCCACGGCGCTTGGCAAGGCAATCTTGATGGCACTTGATGAACAGACGCGACGGGACTTCGTGCATTCACATCCGCTGCCGGCGCTCACTCGCCACACCATGGTCGATCGGGCCGATCTATTGGCATCAGTGACGAGCGGGTCAATCGCCATCGATCGACAGGAATACACGCCGGGCATTGCATGCTTTGCAGTACCGACGCTCCTCGGCAACAGCCCAGCGGCCATTGGCGTGGCCGTCGACGCCCGCCAGATCGACGCTGCGATCGAGAGCGCCGTCGAGCGATTGAGTAATTACGCACATCGGATTGCGCTGGCGTCGGCTGAGTAGCGGCTCAGCGAACAAGAAGATTGCGCTGTGCTGCCAGGGCCATGGCGGCTTTGACATCGATGACGAGCGGGCCATCGAGAGAGAGTTCGACTGTTGGTCGCGGACCATCGGCATGAAACACCATCTCGCGCTCACCGTCGAGGGCGATGACCCCATGCGACGTCGACAACTCCACGGGCTGCCCGGGCAGTAACGCCGCATGCTCGGCGACGGGAACCGACCGCATCAGGCCAGGTGCTAGTGCAGCCAACACTGTTCGCCCATCCCCCATCCGCAGGAGACGGCCAGACCGTTCTCGACGACCGCACGGGCTGACCGCACCGGCGATGGCCGACAGGCCCACGGCGTGCGGTTCGGCGAACGTGACCGCCAGCTCGCGAACCAAACCCGGATCCCACACGGCCCGAGCACCAACCCTGTCCTGATCGATGATGGCCATATCGACTAACGCAATCTCGGTGTGCCCACCATGACGCACGATCAACTTCTTCGCTCGATAACACACCTCGGCCACGGCACAGGCACCTGTCGACACAAGCCCGGTGGCAAGCCCAGCGACGGTTCCATCGACGGTGATTCCGAACGCATTGTTCGTGCCGGTGGAGAGCGCCAGAATCGGTGTATCACCGCACGCCGATGCCACCGCACGCGCCGTGCCGTCGCCGCCCAGAACCACGATCGCACCGACTCCGCGGGCCACCATCTCCCTCGCCGCAATCACCGAGTCTTCTGCGGAGTTACGTTGCTCGAACTCAAGGACATCGACATCGGGCCACGGCCCAGTGAACTGCGGCCGATGCTGCTCGACGGCACGGGAGATGCCGAGCGATAGCCCTGAACTGTCAGGCATCACCAACACGCGGACAACCCCGACCGCGCCGAAACCACTGAAGAGTCGTCTCACGACGTGCACTTTCTCAGTGTTGGTGAACACCGATGCCCCGGAGACGAGCCGTCGCATGTCGTGACCCGATGCGGGGTTGGCAATCAGGCCAACGATGGCACTATTCGATGATGGCAATCACGGCACCCTGCTGCGTTGCTTCCCCTTCGGAAACGGCATGCCACAGCGCACCCGTCGCCGGCGCGTGAAGGTCGGACGAAACCTTGTCAACCTGTACCTCGGCGATGAGTTGACCCTCGGTGACCGGTTCGCCGTCAAGCACGAACCAGGTGCCAACGACCCCACCGGCTGTTGGGTCCTTGTCGGACACAATGGGAAACGTTACGTCCACGCTCACCCCATCAGCGTACGTGCTTGCGCCACGATCTTGTCGGTTGTTGGCAGTACGAACTGCTCCAGCGGTCGAGCGTAGGGAATCGGTACGTCGGGCACGGCCAAACGGGCAACCGGCGCCTTCAGCATGGTCGGGTCCGTCTCGGCGATGATCGCCGCGATCTCGCCGCTCATGCCGAATGACCGATAGTCCTCATCCACCACCAGGAGTCGACCGGTCTTGCGAACCGTTGCAAGCACGGCTTCGCGGTCGAGTGGCACCAGGCTGCGGAGGTCGATCACTTCGACGCTGATGTCGTCGGCCGCCAGCTGTTCGGCGGCATCAAGCGCGTGGTGCACCGAGAGCGAAATGGTGACGATCGAGAGGTCAGTACCTTCCCGGGCCACCGCTGCCTTCCCAATGGGAACGGTGTAGGCCTCTTCGGGAACTTCGCCGATCGAGCGGGCATTCTTCGCCATCCACACCAGACCCATGATCCCCTTGTGGAACAAGAAGATGACCGGGTTGTCATCACGAATCGCCGCTGTCATGAGACCCTTGGCGTCGTAAGGATTCGAGGGCGCAACCACTTTCATGCCGGGCAGATGGGCAAACGTTCCCCACAGACACTGCGAGTGCTGCGCTGCGTCGCTGTAGCCACCGCCGACCGACGCCATGAGGACCATCGGCACCTTCACCGCACCGCCGGACTCATAGTGGATCTTGGCCATGTGGTTGTAGATCTGGTCCATGCAGACGCCGAAGAAGTCGATGAACATCAGCTCCACAACCGGGCGCAATCCCTCGGTCGCCGCACCGATGCCGGCACCGATAAAGGCCGTCTCGGAGATGGGGGTGTCGATCACACGATCCGCACCGAACTCATCAAACAGGCCGCCGGTCGAGCCGAAGATACCGCCGAAGGCAGCGACGTCTTCGCCCATCACGAAGACCCGCTGGTCACGCGCCATTTCTTGGCCGATGGCTTCGGAGATTGCCTTCGCAGTGGAGAGTCGACGGACAGAAGGAGCTGTGGTAGTCATGGCTATTCCTTTACGCGAACACGTGGTTGAGGGCGTCTGCACCAGCGGGCTGGGGACTGGACTTTGCGAAGCTGATAGCTGCTTCAATCTCCTCGCTGGCTGCGGCAGCGATGGACGCAACATCGGCATCGCTCAGTACGCCGGCCGCCTGCAACCGCGCCGCGTACTGCGGAATCGGATCTCGCTCATCGAGGTGATTCAACTCATCACCGCGGTACGTCTGAGGGTCGCCTTCGAAATGCCCCCACAGACGCAGGGTGTGAATCTCAAGCAAGCTTGGCCCACCACCATTGCGAGCTCGGTCAATGGCCGCAGCAGCCACCTCGCCGATGGCGTCCACGTCGTTGCCTTCCACCCGCACGCCGGGCATGCCGTAACCGGCGGCACGATCTGCGTTCGACGCCACTGATGTGGAGGCCGAGCGGGGAACCGAGATGGCCCAGTCGTTGTCTTCAATCACAAAGACCACAGGTAGATTCCACACCGCGGCGAGGTTCAGCGACTCGTGGAATGCACCCTGGTTGGCTGCACCCTCACCGGCAACAGCGATCGACACGCGACCCTTGCCTTCGCGTTTGAACGCAAGCCCCTGTCCGCACGAGACCGGGTAACCCTCGGCGATAATGCCCGAGCAGGAGAAATGTGTCTCCGGGTCGAACAGGTGCATGTGACCACCCTTGCCCTGGCACAGGCCGGTTGTGCGACCGAAGATCTCTGCCATCATTCGATTGATATTGATGCCGTGGGCGATAGCCAAATGATGGGGACGGTGCGGACCCGTGATGGCGTCGTCGGTGCGCAGGTGCTCGCAGATGCCAACGGCCACCGGCTCCTGGCCGGCCGAGAGATGCATTTCACCCGGTATCTGCCCACCACCAATGTCCCAGGCCGGCAACTTGTCGGCGTGATACTCACGAAGCACCGCCCCCTCGAAAGTGCGAATACGCACCATCATGCGGTAGCGCTCAATACGAACATCATCGGCCATTTGCGATTCCCCAATCGTCATTTGTGCTGGGTGCATTATCGAGCCAAGAACATCAGATCGGAAGAGGCTTGATTTCAGATAGTGAAATCACCGACTGACTAGCGGCGTAACGCTGGAACGGACAAACTCTTCGGCACTATGTCGGGCGGCGAGCAGGGCACCCATCTTCAACATGTACCCGCACTCGACGGGTTGCGCGGGCTTGCCGTGGCCGCAGTCGTGGCTTTTCACGTGGGCGTCTTGAAAGGCGGCTGGCTCGGCGTCGACCTCTTCTTCGTGTTGTCGGGCTACCTGATTTCTCGGCTGCTCTTCGTGGAATACACCGCAAAGGGCCGCATAGATCTCAAGCGGTTCTGGGGCCGTCGGGCCCGTCGACTCTTACCGGCCCTCCTGTCCGTCATCGTGGCCGTAGCAATCGCCGAGCGGGTCAGGGGCCGGCTGCTCGGTCCGGCGGGCGGGCGATGGGACATGGTCGGTGCCCTCACGTACACCAGTAACTGGCTGCGGCTACGGGGCGGCGCAGGCTACTGGAGTCGGTTCGGGCCGCCTTCTCTGCTCGAGCACTTCTGGAGCCTCGCGATCGAGGAACAGTTCTATCTCGTGTGGCCGCTCTTCATGCTCGTCATCGCCCGCCTGCGACGAGGACTCTCCACACTGGTCTTGCTGGCCTCCACAGTCGTTGCGGGTGGATGGTCGCTCCTGCTGTTTCAGCGCACACTTGACGCGTCGCGGGTGTATATGGGTACCGACACCCGAGCGGCTGCACTACTTGCAGGTGCAACTATCGCGTCGCTCGCCGAATGGCGGCCGAGATGGCTCCGGGCATTCCGCGCCCTCGCACCCGTCGGCCTGGTCGGCTTGCTGGTTGCGATGACACAAATGCAGGGGACGCGGCTCGTCACCTACCAGGGTGGCCTCTTGGCCTGCACCCTGGCAGGCACAGTTCTGATAGCTGGCGTCGTTACCGGAAGCACTCCCTTCGCTCGTCATTTGTCCGCCCGACCGCTCCGGTGGCTCGGCAGTCGCAGTTACGGCATCTACCTCTGGCACTGGCCGATCCTGGTGGGGTTCGGTGTGGCCGGACACGCCCACAAACCGCCGCCTCGGATCGTGCTCGGCGTGATCGTCAGCCTGGTGGTAGCCGAGGTGAGCTATCGCGTGGTGGAAATGCCGATCCGCCGGCGGGGGCTGGCGGCATTCGATTGGCGGCCGACCGTGCCAGCTCTCGGGGTGGGTCTGGCGGGTGCGGCCATTGCAATCATCGCCTTTCCGATACCGCAACCGAGGCGCGTGGTGGCCATGACCGCCGCTTCATCGACCGGGGCGCCCACCTCGACACTACCGACCACCACAACGACGACAGCGATCTCCACCACTACGACATTGGCAGCGTCCGGCCCGACGACGTCCAGCACGACGTCCAGCACATCGTCCACCACAGCGGCATCCACGACAACGACGGTGGCCATCATTACGCGACCCAGCGATCGCCCGACTCGCGTTCTTGTGGTGGGCGATTCGGTTGGCTGGAATCTGGCCGAACAGCTGGTGAAGGATCAGGAGGCGCTCGACCTCGTCGCACGCAATGAGGCCATCGCCGGATGTCCGCCGTCGTACGCACCCCTGAAAAGGCGCAGCGATGCAGGCTCGGTCCCACTGGTTTTCGATCAGGAATGTGTCGATGCCGTCGTTGCCTATCCAACGTTGGCAGCCGACTTCAAACCTGATGTCACCTTCGTGATTTTTGGCGCGTCGCTGCTCGATCAGAATGAGATTGCTCCTGGCGTGTGGAGCCGACCCTGCGAGGCTGGATTTGATGATTGGTATCGATCAAACCTCGTCAGAATGACCGAGGCGCTGTCATCCCAGGGCGGCCGGGTGGTCCTGGTCAGCCAGGCCTACTACCGAGGCGAGGCCACTGACCGAGCCGCCATCAACGACAAGCAGGTCGATTGCGAGAACGCGGTCGCCGGTTCCGTGTCGCAGAGTTCCGGCGGCCAGATTCTTTTGGCCGAACTCGGCACCTGGGCGTGCCCTACCACCGGGTGTTTGCACGAGCGGGACGGTGTCGAACTCCGTCCCGACGGTACACACTTCATCGACAACGCGGCAGTGCTGGCGAACAACTGGTTGCTTGCCCAAACCCTTCTCTGAGACAAGCTCGGTTGGCGCCGGTGCCGTTCGGAGATCCCTATTGCTTGCGTGAACCCTTGTAATTCGGGCCGATGTTCGACACGCTTGCCTCGCGTCGCCCGGCCGGGCGAGCTTGATCCAGGAGGTCCGACATGTTTCAGTTCAATCGTCGCCGGATGCTTACGTTGGCCGGTGCCGCGGCAGCCCTCTCACCATTTACGTTTTCGAAGTCGGCAGCCGCGGCCGAACCTGCCATAAAAACCGGCCCGACGGTTCTCCTCGATCCACCCATTCGCATGTATGACTCCCGTAATCCCTTCGGTGGTGGCCAACCCAAGAAGATCAAATCAGGCGAACGGTTGTCGCTCGGACTTGGCTATTCCGGTGAGGATCCCAATGGCGTCTCGTTGGCCGGGGCGTTCATCAACCTCACCGTTACCCAGACGGTCGGGGCCGGTTTTCTGACCGTGCAGTCATACGGACCGCCCGACCGCCCCGTCCTGACCTCCAACGTCAACTGGATGTCCGATGGGCAGACCATCGCCAACTCTTCGCTCGTGCCGGTCGGGGGCGAGAACGTGATCGACGTGATCTGCACCGGTGGCGAGACGCACTACATCATCGATCTGCAGGGATACGTCCCCTACCTCCCTCTGCCCCAGCCCTAGCCGACGAGTCGTTCGATCGACCTGACAAGTCGATCGACGTCGTCATTCGTGATGTACCGCACGACGCCGGCGCGCACGACGCCGCCTGTGCTATCGAGGCCAAGTTGACCGACGACCTCGACGGCGTAGCTGTGCCCGGCCCAGACCGCAATGTGATCCTTGGCGAGGTGAGCGGCAACGTCATCAGAGGAATGCCCATCAACCGTGAACGCCAGGGTCGGGACACGGTTCGCCGTCGTGGGCGAGCCCCAGATCTTCACCTTCGGATTGGCGTGCATCCCATCGAGCAAGCGAGCGAAGACCTGCATCTCCTCGGCCGCCACTCGATCCATGCCTTCTTCCAGCAAGAAACGCGCCGCTCCCTCCGTGGCAGCGATACCCTCGAAGCTCGGGGTACCCGTTTCGAAGCGGCGAGGGCCCGCATCTTCGGCGGGGCGCACCTTGGCGATGGGCAGGCTGTCGAGCAGGTTCGGTTCGCACCACAACACGCCTGCGTGCGGCCCGTACCATTTGTACGGCGAGGTGGCGAGCGCGTCACAGCCAAGAGAGGCGATGTCGATACGGCGGTGCGGCGCGAGGGCCACGGCGTCGATGAACACGCGGGCACCAGCGTCGTGGGCCGCAGCGATGATGGGTGCGTGGTCGGGCACGGTGCCAATCAGGTTCGAGGCGCCCGGCAATGTGACCCACTTGGTGTGTTCATCGATCTGGGCGATGACGTCAGCGGCCACCAGGATGCCCGTGGCGGGGTCGAAACCCACTCGCACGTACTCGGCTCCGGAGCGTTCGCACGCAATGCGCCACGGCGCCACGTTGGCATCGTGATCAAGCCGAGTACCGACCACGCGGTCGCCCGGCTTCAGCGTCTGCTCGATAGCGCGAGTGAACGCCATCGTCATGGTGGTCATGTTGGCCCCGAAGGTAACGCCGTTCGGGTCGGCGCCGAGCAACTGCCCAACCGTTGCGCGCGCACGATCAAGTAACGCATCGCACGCGTCGGCCTGCATGAACGGACCGTGAGTGTTGGCGTTCATACCGCTCTCGGCCCAGCCGACCATCCCCTGTATCGAAAGATCAACCATCTGCGTACCGGCCGGTCCATCAAACCGAGCCCAATCATTGTTCAAACCAGGAAACCGAGAACGCAACCGATCAGTCATACGTCGATTGTGGCATGCGGAGTGTCTTCAGTCGTGCTTGAACACGACTCCCTTCAGGACGGTTTCGGTGACGCGACGGGGGGCTTCGCCCAACCAGAACGATGTGCTCAGGCGCGCTGGATGGCGAACATGGCGACGACCGTTCTGAACGGCGCTGACCACTCTGGTCGCAAGGCGATCTGGCTTGGTCAGAGGAACGAGTTGGAGCCTACGGAGTCGCTTCAACGTCTGGGCCTGGTAGGCGCTGTGTTCAAGGTTCTGCCACATATCGGTGTCGACGGGGCCGGGAGCGACGAGTGTGGTCTTGATCGGGTATGCGCTGAGCTCGAGCCGCAACGTGGCCACGAAGTTGTTGAGTCCGGCCTTGGTACCGCAATACGTCGCGAGACCCGGAAAGCCCGACGTTCCGGCGAGCGAACTCAGGTACACGAGGTGGCCGCCACCACGCTTGATCATGCCCGGTAGCACTTGACGGGTAAGCACCATCGGCGCCTCGAGGTTCAGCCGCACGACATTGCGAATCACCGCTGGGTCGATCTTGGCGAAGGCATCGGCAGTGTCGAGGCCAGCGTTGTTGACCAACACATCAATGGGGGCAAGTTCTGCCTCGATGCGGGCAATGAGACCTTCGACCTCGTCGGTATTGAGCAGGTCGGCCGGAAAGGCGTTGCCATTGATGTCTCTGGCAACGCGTGCGAGATCATCAGCGCTTCGGGCCACAACCGTCACCCTCGCACCCGCTGCCGCGAACTTGCGGGCGAGCTGCTCACCAATTCCTCGGGATCCGCCAGTCACCAACACATGCCTGTTTCGAACGTCCATCGTGGAACTGTAGACGCCGAAGCGTCCTGTGAATTCACGGCCTGTGCAGCGGTAAGGTGTCCGCATGAGCCAGACCGAGCTGCCGATTGCATTGCGGGTTGAGGCATTGGAGTCGTTGCTGATCGAGAAGGGATACGTCGACCCGGCAACGCTCGACAAGATCATCGACACCTACGAAAACGAGGTCGGCCCGCAACTTGGGGCGGCCGTCGTGGCCAAAGCCTGGGTCGACCCTGACTACAAAGCTCGACTACTTGCAGATGCAACAAAAGCCGCTGCCGAGGTCGGGGCCGAGGGCCGACAGGGCGAGCACCTCGTAGCGGTCGAAGCAACGCCCGATCAGCATCACATGGTGGTCTGCACGTTGTGT
This sequence comes from uncultured Acidimicrobiales bacterium, assembly GCA_963791625.1. Lineage (GTDB taxonomy): Bacteria > Actinomycetota > Acidimicrobiia > Acidimicrobiales > Ilumatobacteraceae > JANMCE01. The sequence continues at coordinate 137,180 of CAWBTA010000006.1, read as the reverse complement.
TCGTGCTACCCGTGGACGGTGCTCGGGCTTCCACCCACCTGGTACAAGTCGCCGGCCTATCGAGCAAAGGCCGTGCGCGATCCACGCGGGGTGCTCGAAGACTTCGGCGTCTCACTGCCGACCACTACCTCGATTCGAGTGTGGGATTCTTCGGCCGAGATTCGGTATCTCGTTATACCGATGCGACCTGAGGGCACCGAGGGCATGAGTGAGGCACAGCTCGCGAAGCTCGTTACGCGTGATTCCATGATCGGCACCGGCTTGGCGTTGCGACCGTGAACGGCGTCCACGATATGGGCGGCATGCACGGCTTTGGCCCGGTGCAGCCCGAACCAGACGAACCGATCTTCCACGAGCCATGGGAAGCCCGAGTGCTAGCCCTCAACCTGGCCAGCGGCCGCATTGGTGGTTGGAACATCGACCGATCACGCCACACTCGCGAGTCGCTCCCGCCCGCCGTCTACCTGGCCAGTTCGTACTACGAAATCTGGCTGCGCGGTTTGGAGAACTTGCTGGTGAAACACGGTCTCGTCGGAGCGGACGAACTGGCTGCGGGGAAGATGATCCACCTCCCGCCGCCGGGCAAGGCCGCAATCACCGTCGACCAAATGGTGGAAGGCCTTCGTACAGGCGCCCCCTGCAGTCGCGAGGTGCACACGCCTGCGATGTTCGAGGTCGGCCAGATGGTGCGTGCAAAGAACATCAACCCGTCAGGCCATACTCGCCTCCCCCGCTATGCCCGCGGCAAGATCGGCGAGATCGAGCTTGTGCACGGCGGTTTCGTGTTTCCCGACACCAACGCGGAGTTTGCAGGCGAGCATCCACAATGGTGCTACACGGTCCGCTTTACCGGCACGGAGCTGTGGGGTCCTGACTCCGACCCCACCAGTTCGGTCAGTGTCGACTGCTTCGAGACGTACCTGGAACCCGTCGAATACTGAATGGCGTTGACAGCCACGTGGAACCGTGCGACATTGGACGCAGTGACTTTCACCGCCGGACTCCTTCTTCTTTGCTAGCGAGCGCCACATATGGTGCTCGCCCTAACCTCTCGTGCCAACTGGCCGGGAGGTTCTTTGTTTTTCCGGCCAATCCCCAGGAGTAAGACATGCCCCCGCAAAACGTGAACCCGAAGACAATGCCGTTCGAGAAGTACGTGCCCATCAAGCCGCTCGTGCTTACCGATCGCACGTGGGTGAACAAGACCATCGCCAAAGCACCACTGTGGTGTTCGGTCGATCTGCGCGACGGCAACCAGGCCCTCATTGATCCGATGGACCCCGAACGCAAGCGTCGCATGTTCGACACCGTGGTGAAGATGGGCTTCAAGGAAATCGAGGTCGGTTTTCCCTCCGCCAGCCAGCCCGACTTCGACTTCGTGCGCCTGCTCATCGAAGAAGACCTGATCCCCGATGACGTGTGGATTCAGGTGCTGGTGCAATGTCGGCAGGAGCTGATCGAGCGCACGTATGAGTGTCTGCAGGGCGTACCCCGAGCCATCGTGCACTTCTACAACTCCACATCCGAGCTGCAGCGTCGTGTCGTGTTCCGTCAGGATAAGGTCGGCATCACCGAGATTGCGACCACCGCCGCGCAGATGTGCAAGGACCTGGAGCCGACACTGATCGGCAGCAACATTCGCTACGAGTACTCCCCGGAGAGCTTCACGGGCACGGAGATCGAGTACGCGGTCGAGATCTGCGAAGCCGTCATGGACGTCATCCAACCAACTGTTGCCAAGCCCCTCATCCTGAACCTGCCGGCCACCGTTGAGATGTATCAGCCGTGGGTCTACGGCGACGTGATCGAGTGGTTTGGTCGCACCATCAAGAACCGCGACACCGTGCAGATCTCGCTGCATCCGCACAACGATCGCGGCCAAGGCGTCGCCGCAGCGGAAGCAGGCATGCTGGCCGGCGCCGATCGCGTGGAGGGCACACTGTTCGGCAATGGTGAGCGCACCGGCAACCTCGACGTGGTGAATGTGGCGTTGAACCTGATGGCACAGGGCGTCGACCCCGAGCTCGACATCAGTGACATCGACGCACTGCGTCGCGTGGCCGAGTACTGCAACCGACTGCCGGTGCACCCCCGTCATGCCTACGCCGGTGACCTGGTGTACACGTCGTTCAGTGGCAGCCACCAGGACGCCATCAAGAAGGGCCTCGACGCACTGGGCACGAACTACACAACGTGGGAAGTGCCGTACCTGCCGATCGATCCGAAGCATGTCGGCCGTTCCTACGAGGCGGTCATCCGGGTGAACAGTCAGTCTGGCAAGGGAGGTGTGGCGTTCGTGATGAAGACCGAGCACGGCTTCGACCTGCCGCGTCGTCTGCAGATCGAGTTCTCCAAGACCATCCAACACATCACCGAGGATTCAGGCACCGAGATCAGCCCCATCATGATGTGGGACGCCTTCCAGACCGAGTACCTGCCCGAAGCACCGCGCTACTTCCTCAACACGCACGAGCTGCACACTCAAGACGAAGTCACCTCGGTCACCGCACAGCTGTTGGTGGACGGATCGCCAACCACGGTGACCGGTACCGGCAACGGACCGATCGCAGCGTTCGTCGACGCCGTCAAGGAAGGCCTCGGCGTGAAGGTCGACGTGATCGACTACGCCGAACACGCCACCGGTCAGGGTTCAGACGCAACCGCGGTCGCCTACGTGGAAACGCTGCGAGAAGACGGCAGCACCCGATGGGGCGTGGGCATGCACCACAACATCATCACCGCCTCCTTCCGCGCCATCCTCCGCGCCATCGAACGGGCCTAATCCTGCTGCTACCTCGCTGGTCGCTACCGCTTGCTACGCAATGGCGGCTCTTCGAGCCTACGGGAGCCCGGCTTCGCCGTTCTCCATTGGCACTCGTTCTCGCTGTCGCTCGGCAATCGTGCAAGCAGGCACAGCACGTCACAAGGGTCCCTGCGGAACGGATAGGGTTGGTGTCCTTATGAGCGAACGGCCATCTACCTACACAGTCCAGTCCGGTGACACCCTTTCAGGTATCGCTGCCACCTTCTACGGCGACGCGAACCTTTACCAGTGGATCGCGGATGCCAACGGCATCGCCAATGCCAACATGATCAACGTCGGCCAGGAAATCACCCTTCCTCTTACCGACGAAGAAGCCGCAGAGGCGGCAGCCAATTCTGAGGCTGCTCAGCAGGCCGAGGCGGCTGCTGCGGCCGCGAAGGCCGAAACGGACGCCAAGGCCGCCGCCGATGCTGCGGCTGCGGCTGCTGCTGCAGCGGCACAGGCTGAAGCCGATGCGAAGGCCGCCGCCGACAAGGCAGCGGCCGATGCCGCCGCCACCCAGGCCGAGATCGACAAGCGCGTGGCCGATGAAGTGGACGCCGAGAAGTACCGCATGAAGGTCGCCGCCGAGGAAGCCGATCTCCAAAAGCGCATCGACGAGGCCGGAGCCGAGAAGTACCGCATGGAGCAGGCGGCCAAGGATGCCGATACCGAGCGCCGTCTCCTTGAGGCCGAAGCCGACAAAGAGGGCGGCCACCTGCGGTAAGGCCGGGGCGCAACGCACGTCGCCTCAATCGCAGCATTCCCGAGCACAGCGAGAACTGGTAGCGGTAGCCACAAGCGAGTAGCCGCAAGGCCAACGGCCCGCCCGACATCAGTCGGGCGGGCCGCTAGCATTTGGGCATGAAGATCATGGTCGATTTCGATGTTTGCGCGTCCACCGGAGCCTGCACCCAGGAGGCTCCCGAGGTGTTCGAGGTCAGGGCCGATGGCTACCTCTACATTCTGCAGGAAGAGCCGGGCGAAGAGCTCCGATCGAAGGTGGAGAGCGCGGCCGAACTGTGCCCGACCGGCGCCATCAGCATCCTCGACTGACTCACCGTCTCGAGGCCGCAGCCGGCCGCACTGTCTGCTGCCACTGCTCGGCCGTTTGGTTCAACCAGAACGTGGCGAACAGCACAATCTCTGCACCTTCCAGAACGAGCACGTGGTAACTCCAGCTGCGAAGGAAGAGAAGCACGATCACGCCGACCGCGATCATGGCCGCGGCAATGATGCCGTAGATCCGCTCATACTTCCGCTTGGCGGGTTGGCCACGTAGCTCTCGCCAATTGATGGCGCTGGAAGCGGCCAGAAAGACGAACATCAACAACGCTGCGAATCCGTGAGCCCTGGTACCAAAGCTGTCCCAGAACAGAAACAGGATGAGCGCCACCACCAATACCGCAAGCACCGTCCACAGACCAGCTTTGATCCGCTCCGCGCTGCGTCGCATCGTTTTCATCACGCTCCTGTCCACGACCCCGGCCACGACGAAAGCAATGAGAAGTCCGGCGAAACCGGCGATGAGCAGCGCCTCGACGTTGTTGCGATAGCTGGCGGTCACCCAGTCGCTCGGCAGAGCCAACCGCGTGGACGCGGCACACGTCGAGCCTTCGTCCGAGGTCGGCACCACTGCCACAATCGGGGCGAGCATCCCTGCCAAATTGAGACAGAGATCCTCCGCAGGGGTGCTGCCTTTGATGACGACCAGGCACACGCCGATCGCCATAAGGCCGCCGACAAAGATCGCCTGCACCGGCGTGTAGTAGTACGCGCTGATGGACGGCTGGAGGCATTTCGCTTTCACTGCCTCGATGATGACCGAGCTGGCGAGCAACAGGACCAGCACCACCATGCCGATGCGAAGATACCGGTAGGTCTTGATGGCAACGTCATCTTTCGCGAACGGCTGGACTGCCATGCGTAACTCCCCCGTGCATGGGTTGGCGTGGGTGCCGACCGAGCGGCACCGTAGCCCGGTTTAGTTGCCGCGCAACGCCTTCACGCTGAGAATGCCGGGTGCGGCGCGGAGGATGTCGAGTGCCCCGTTGGCGGGAGCACCGCTGATGGCGAGAACCATGAGGGCGCTGTCGGCATCTCCGGAGCGACCAACGTCCATGTTGTCGATATTGACACCCGCATTGCCGAGCGTGGTACCGACCAGGCCGATCATGCCGGGGTGGTCCTCGTTGTGCACGACCAGCATGTTCGCTGAGGGCGGAAGGTCGCATCCGTAGCCATCAACATTCACGATGCGGTGCGGCTCACGTCCGCCGGAGATCGCGCCAGAGATGGAGTGCTGAGCGCAGCGCAGCGTGATCTGCGACGTGAAGTCGACGGTGTGTTCGATCTTCACCTCGCGCACCTCGATACCGGCCTCCTCGGCCATCTGCAGCGCGTTCACGAAGGTGACCTGATCGTCGCTGTGCGGAGTGAAGACACCCTTCAACGCCGCCAGTTTCAGGATGCGGGTGTCATAAGCCGCCAACTGGCCTTCGACCACGATCTCGATGGCGGACGGAACGCCGTCACACAGGGTCGCGAAAAGGTGGCCGACCCGCTCGGCGAGGGGCAGATAGGGCTTCATGATGTCGTCGGCAGCGGCCGCGTCGATGTTGACAGCGAAGGGCACGAAATCACCATTCAAGGCCAGCTGCACCATGTCGGCAATGGTGTCGCCCGCCTTGTCCTGCGCCTCCCGGGTGGATGCACCCAGGTGCGGCGTGACCACGACCGAGTCGAGCTCGAACAGCGGCGATGCCGTCATTGGTTCGGTGGAGAAAACGTCGAGCGCAGCCCCCTGGATGACACCGGCCTTGATGGCATCGGCCAGATCACCTTCGTGCACGATGCCGCCACGAGCCACGTTGATAATGCGCAGGCTCGGCTTGGCGAGCTTCAGCATTTCGGAGTTGATGAGCCCGGTGGTTTCCTTCGTTTTCGGGAGGTGAACGGTGAGGAAGTCGGATTCGGCCATCACCTTTTCCAGAGGCAACAACTCAACGTTCATCTGACGGGCGCGCTCTTCGCTGACGAACGGATCGTAGGCCACTAATCGCATCCCGAAAGCGAAGGCACGACGGGCGACGAGCGCACCGATGCGGCCAACTCCGACGATGCCGAGTGTGCGGTCGAGCAGCTCGACGCCCTCCCATCGAGAGCGTTCCCAGCGCCCGGCTTTGAGCGCGGCGTGGGCCTGGGGGACGTTGCGAGCCTGGGCTAGTAGCAAAGCCATAGTGTGCTCCGCGGCCGACACGATGTTGGACTGCGGGGCATTCACGACCATGACACCACGACGGGTGGCGGCGGGTACGTCGACGTTGTCGAGACCGATGCCAGCGCGTCCGACGACCTGCAGAATCGGCGCGTGGCCCAGAAGCTCGGGCGTCACCTTGGTTTCCGAGCGGATGATCAACGCCGAGGCTGTCGCCACCTCTCGATGGAGATCATCAACCGATAGCCCGAGCAGTACATCGACCTGATGTCCGGCCTTACGGAGAACGTTGAGCCCGCCTTCGGCGATCTCTTCGGTGACCAGAATGCGTGCCATATAGGCATCAAGGTTGGCCTGAACCGCGGCGTTGTACCAATTGTTAAATCAGTGCGAGACGAACGTCACGCCAACAGGTCGGCGATGCGACGAACGCCTTCGCCCAAGTCGTCGTCGCCCAACGCGAAGCTGAGGCGCATGTAGCCGGGCGTGCCGAAGGCTTCGCCGGGGACGAGCGCGACCTTGGCTTCCTGCAGGATGAGGTCAGCGAGCTCGAGCGTGGATGTTGACTTCTTACCCCGGATCTCACGGCCGAGCACGCCCTCAAACGACGGGTAGCAGTAGAACGCGCCCTGGGGTTCGAGACATGAGATGCCGGGGATGGCGTTCAGCATCTTGTGCATGAGCTTTCCCCGCCGCTCGAACGCAGCGCGCATCTCGTACACAGCGCTCAGATCGCCCGACACAGCAGCGAGCGCGGCCATCTGGGCGACGTTGCAGATGTTGGACGTGGTGTGGCTCTGGAAGTTGTTGGCGGCCTCCATGATGTCTTTGGGGCCGATCATCCAGCCGACGCGCCAGCCGGTCATGGCATAGGTCTTGGCAACGCCGTTCACGATGACGCACTGGTTCATCAGTTCGGGTACCAGCGCGGGCATGGAAGCGAACTTGTGCTCGCCGTAGGTGAGGTGCTCGTAGATCTCGTCGGTCAGCACCCAGATGCCGTGCTCGAGCGCCCAGCGGCCAATGGCCTCGACCTCTGCGGGAGGATACACAGCGCCCGATGGGTTGTCGGGCGATACGAACAGCAGCACCTTGGTGCGGGGCGTGCGAGCAGCCTCAAGTTGCTCGACCGTGACCCGAAAGCCGCTGGCTTCGTCGGTATCGATCACCACCGGAACACCACCGGCCAGCACGATCGCCTCGGGGTAGGTGGTCCAGTACGGGGCGGGACAGATGACCTCGTCGCCCGGATCACACAGAGCTGAGAACGCGACAAAGATCGCATGCTTGCCGCCGTTGGTCACCAGGATCTGGGAGGCGTTCACGCTCACGCCGGAGTCACGCATGGTCTTGACCGCGATGCCCTCACGCAATTCGGGCAGGCCGGCGGCCGGCGTGTACTTGTGGTTGCGCGGGTTGCGGCATGCCTCCACGGCAGCCTCGACAATATGGGGCGGAGTCGGGAAATCCGGTTCGCCGGCGCCGAAGCCGATCACGTTCTCGCCAGCGGCCTTGAGCGCCTTGGCTTTGGCGTCAACCGCCAGCGTGGCGGACGGGGCGATAGCAGCAAGTCGTTGGGAGGCGCGGTTCACGAACTGACATGCTTGCACAATGCCTGCAGTCGCTCCGAATGAAATTCGCATTCCCGCCCACCTCTTGCCCGCCGACGGACGTTTCGGCTGCGGCCCCTCGAAGGTGCGACCCGAAGCGATGTCGGCCCTGCATGAGGCTGGCTCCACATGGATGGGCACCAGCCATCGGCAGGCGCCGGTGAAGGATGTCGTCGGCTCGCTGCGTAGCGGCCTCCACCACCTGTTCAGCCTGCCCGACGGGTGGGAAGTGGTGCTGGGCAACGGGGGCTCAACGGTGTTCTGGGACGTCGCCACATTCGGATTGATCGAACGCAAGAGCCAACACCTGGTGTTCGGCGAGTTCTCCTCCAAGTTCGCCGAGGCTTCCCAGGCCGCGCCTCACTTGGAGGATGCTGACGTGATCCAAACGGCGCCCGGCACCCACCCCGATGCCGAGCGAGTCGCTGGCGTCGATGTCTACGCGCTCACCCACAACGAGACTTCGACCGGCGTGATGATGGGCCTCCAGCGACCTGATCTCACCAACCAGGACGACGCGCTCGTGCTGGTTGACGCAACGTCGGGTGCCGGCGGTCTGGCGTGGTCGCCAAGTGAGGTCGATTGCTACTACTTCGCTCCACAGAAGTGCTTTGCCTCCGATGGCGGGTTGTGGGTGGCCTTATGCTCCCCCGCTGCCATCGAGCGCATTGAGCACCTCGCAACGTCGGGCCGATGGATTCCGGCGTCGATGAGTTTGAAAGTCGCGCTCGACAACAGCCGACTCAACCAGACGTACAACACGCCTGCACTCGCCACGCTCTTCCTTTTCGAACAGCAGGTGGCATGGATGAACCACCACGGAGGTTTGTCATGGTCTGTCGAGCGCAGCCGCACCAGCTCGGACATCTTGTACACATGGGCTGAGAACTCACACTATGCAACTCCATTTGTTGCAGATGCAACCAAACGCTCGGGTGTCGTGGGAACGATCGACCTCGACGGCGTCAAGGCCGATGACGTCTGCGCCACGTTACGCGCCAACGGCGTGGTCGACACCGACAGCTACCGCAAACTCGGCCGCAACCAAATCCGGGTCGGCATGTTCCCCTCCGTTGACCCGTCCGATGTTGAGGCGCTCACCGCCTGCGTCGACCACGTGGTCGACCAACTCGCCCCCAGTGCAGGTCAAACGGCACCGCACTGAACACTTTCAACGCGGACGGAACGGTATCGATCAACGCGGCAGGCACCATCCAGCCCGGACCCCTTTCTTACCATGGCAGGTGAACCTGGAGCAGTACCCGGACGGACACGTCGAGCTGGTTTCGTTCCACGGAAATATCCAGGACCTGTCCCTGAACCTGGCCCGAGGGCAGTCGAGTAAGGAGCTGGTGCTTGGCCGCCGGTCCCACGCCCCGGTTGCAGCCTTGGTTGACGTAGGCCGGGTACTTGCCGAGGACGACAGCGTTCGGGCTTCCGCCGACGAGATCAGTTACGACTCCGTCGCCACCCGCGCCGAATCGGGCCCCTCCTGTGTTTTGTGGCAACACATCGCGCGTCAGGGGTCGTAGGCGCAGCCTGAGCCTCAACCGTGGGCGAGGCAGACTCCTCCTGCACATCGCTGAGATGGGTCTTACCGACCTCGGCGGCCACGTTCTGTTGAACGTCGAGCGCGCGCCACGGTCGGTACGTCGTAGGCGAAGGTTGCAGCGCTCGCGGTCGTCGTAGGCGCAAAGCCGACAACTCCGAGGATCATCGCGACAAGCAACGCCACCCGTCGCAGCCGAATGATCAACGAGGTCATTTCATGGCCTCGTTGATTCCGGGCACGATTGCGGCCGCAAGGTCCCGGGTCGGGTTCGGGAGATCTGGAAGAGCGGCCATTACCTCGCCAGCGTGCCAACGCAACGCCATCAGAATCTCAGTTGCCGTCGAGCCGGATTCGATTGCGTCCTCGACCCGCTCGGCCCAATCGATGTAGGTGAGAGACCGAAGCTGTTCCGCTAGTTCAAAGCCGTCGTTGTACAGATCTCGGGACATCAGCACGCCTTCGCGCCGAGGTACGAGAACGCGCACATGACGGCATCACCGGGGTTGATAACGGCCTCGATACCGCCGCCGACGTTCTCGCCGATTCCGGGCGCCGCTCGGGTTATGTAAGGGGCTCCAGGCCGAAGCACCGCAGACTCGATGAAGTCAGCGTTGGCCACTTTGTCGGCCGGCAGACCGTAACGGCTCGCGTACCCCGGGGTACTCGGATGCTCCAACGACCGGAACTGCCCCTCAGGTCCAGCTGACTTACCGAGCGTCCCCGTCCGATACATCGTCGCGCCACCCTCTACCTGTGACCTGGCCGCAATCGACGCCGCATCCGCCCCCTGCCCAGCCGCCCCGTAAGGAGTCGATATCGACTTTGTGGCAACAACACAGAGAGCAGGGGTCGTAGACGCACGTGTCGCCCCAGCGGAGCGCGAGGCAGACCTCTCCCGAGCATCGCCGAGCGGGGTTGTCGCCGCGCTCGCGATACCAATCGCGCAGTTGTCAACGCGCGTGCTGGTTCGAGCGTCGTAGATGTTCGTCGCTGCGCCAGAGGTCGTCGTAGCCGTGGCTGTGCTCGTTGACCCAAGCCCAACGACACCGACCAGCACCAACAAAAGAAGAACGAGGCGCCGACGGAACACGTCTACTCATCCTGGGCGTTGAGAAGCAGATCGTCGCACGCGGAAATCAACCGCCGGATCTGAGACCCGAGATCCTCAGGCGACTCGACGACGAGGCTCTCAAGCAGCACTTGCTCGCCAGAGTCCATGCGGACCGCCTCACACTCAAGCTCGCCGGTATCCCAGACCGTCAGCTGCCCGGCCACTGCGCGACCCTCGGCAATTATCCACGCCGCCCGCTTCGGACGGTCCTCCGGCCCGAGAACAAACTCCAGCGACACGTCCGTCCGCCCAGAGGCTGACCACGCGTCAGCCCACCCGCCGAGGAAGTACAAAAGCGTCAACATGCCGTTCTCGTCGCCACGAGAACGATGTTGCACGCCGACACCGGGCTTTGAACCGTCACGCCCTGCTTCGCGGCGAGCCGCCCCCAGACCGAGTCGGGGCTCGGTATCTGCGCCCAACCGGACTGTCCCGGTCGCAGGCTGCCTGTCGGCACATCGAACTCGACGTAGTTGCTCGGGAACCGATTCGGTGGAAACGCGTTTACGTTCGCAGGATTCGCCACATACGTCGTACCGCCACCGCCGACCTGTACCTCACCAGTACGAACCATCGCAGCGTGCTCCTCAGGACTCATCCAGCGCCCCACCCGAGTGAGGTCGTCAGCCGCTCCTGCCGTGTCTGTGGCAACAACATCGCCGACGGAGGTCGCAGACGTGCCACGACCCTCAACCGGCCGGGAGACAGATCCTTCCGCCCCGCTGCGAAGGGCGGTGGTAGTGCCGACGGCCCCGAACTGATGGACTGCAACGCGCGCAATGACGGGCAGGTCGTAGGTGAATGTCGCTGACTTGGCTGTCGTCGTAGACGCTTGAGCCGCCATTCCAGGGGTGGTGAACGCACCCACTCCGAGGGCCAGCCACAGGACAGCTATCGAGAACCGGTCGATCAAGCTTGTCCACCAACGACCAGCCTCAGCCGTCATCGCTGCCTGTCGGTTCGATCTCAAGGAACCGAAACGCCTCAGCCTGGTCACCAACAAGAACAGCGCCCGACGTTGTCGGGTCGAAGCCGTCCGGCCACCGCGTCTGAGGCGTGTAAATGGCTCCATCGAGCGAAACGCCCGCTAGATCGGCTCGCGTTAGGTCGGCTCCATCGAGGCTGGCACCTCTAAACGACGCCAGGGCCAGCCGGGCACCATTGACCGACGCGCCTGCGAGATTCGCTCCCGTAAAGTCGCTGCTGTACAAGTCGCCGCCCTCGAACCGAGCACCCGTGAGATCAGCTGCTTGGAACTCGGCCATGACGAGCATGCAGGAAACGAACCGAGCGCCAGGCCCTGACGAGAGTGCAAAGAGCGCCGACCGGAGATTGCAGGACTCGAATACGGCATGTTCGAACGAAGCACGCTCGAGGATCGCCCGGTGGAGATTCAGGCCCTTCAGCAGCGAGCCCTGGAGGGGGCCGGCGAAGTCGACAATCTCTCCGGTTTGACAGATGATGCGCATCTCAGCCACCCCAATCGGTCGGATCGATGAGCTGCTTCCACCAAGGAATCACTCGGCCGGGATTTCCTCCAGGCCAAGGCTGTATCGGTGGCGTTTCGCCCATGATCTGCCCAGCGATGTACCTATGGTTGCCATCGACGATGATCGAGCCGTCGACCTTGATCGCGGGCGCAGAGCTGCCCGCCGCAAGCTTGTCCACTGCCGATTGAACCTTCGGAAGCGAGACGGCACCCTGTTGCGTCTGAAGTGGAGCGTTCTCCATTGCCTCTCGAATCATCGACTCCGTGACTCTCGGTGCCGCGTTTGTGGCGTTACTTTGAGCGGCGGGAGTCGTAAACGAACGGCGAGCCTCAACGGGAAGCGAGGCAGACCCCTCCTGCGTACCGCTGAGCAGCAGCGGAGTGGTCTCGGCGACTTCGGGCGATTGCGCGTCTACCCGTGCGACACCAAAGTGGTCGTACCCGTGTGGCGCGGAATTTACGACCTGGGCACCTCGACCGAACGCCCCGCCAACCAGCGAAGCGAGCACCAGCACGATCATATTGAGAGCGGTGCGACCCCGCGATCGTTGGCCGGATGGGTTCGGCATTCTTCGTCAGTCCCCGACGAATACCAGATACGAGTGGGGCTCGGCTGCCGCCCGCTCAGCGAGCGCCTTCACCTCGGCGAGGGCCTTCATCTCGGCGAATGTGCCCTTGTCAAAGTGGTCGCATGCAAGCGCCAGCTCTGCAACTAGGTCCGAGCACTGCGCACGGTTGAAGACCGTGTCGCCCCAAGGATCGACCCACTTCAGCAGATGGAAGTGGTCGTCGGTTGCTGTGTTGCGAGGGAGCTTGACGCCTACTACCCGCTCCTCGACGGTCGGATTCGTCAGTTCAGTCCAAAGTTCTACGGTAAGTGGCATGGCTACGGGACTCCTGGGTGCATGGTGACAAGATTGCCGGTCGACGTCGTAACGACCGTGTAGACGGACGTCGGCTGGCCGGTCGCGACGTCGATTCCGACGGTTCGCCCGGCATCGACGATTCGAACCAGGTTGGTGTTGGCCTGAGTAGCTGGGGCAACGCGTTGAGCCGCAGTCACCAGATCGGAGATCGACTCGCCCGAGTTGAAGATGCTCTTGCCAGCCGTTTTGGCACCACCCGGGAAATGGCGAGCGAGCGTGTGGTTCGTGCCTTTCGTTGTGACATTGATCGCCGACTTGAACGCACCTGGGTTTCCGGCAGGCCCGATAGCGATCGGTGCCGCTTCTGTGGCTGCAAGAGGTTCGGCTTGGGTGATGCCTCGAGCATTGAGAGCGCCTGTCGCATTAGTTACGAACTTAGCGCCTCCGACGGCGGTTCCGACGGTGTTGGCGGTGTCGAGTACAGCGAGGCCGCAGGCAGCGGCGCGGCTCGTGTCGCCGGTGATGGCGGTTTCACCGGTGATGCAGCGGTCGCCGTGCACGAGGAGCTGGTACGCAGGGTTGAAACCCTGGTTCGCGCACAGGTAGGCCGATGAACCGCCATCAAGGCAGTTCCCGAAGCTTGCGACCGTCCCGTACAACGGGTTAGCCACCACGTTGAGACACGCCGCGGTGCTGTTGTGATCGTCAAGGCAGTTCATGAACGTGCCGAGCACTCCCGTGCCGTAGGCGTTGGGTCCAGCGTGATCCCATGAAGGATCGTCGAACGCCTTGCGGAGTTGTTCAAACATCGAGTCCTCCACCGCGAACAGACCCGACGGATCGATCGACATGAGCGGACTGTTGTTGACGTAGTGGTAGGGGTTCGCTAACCCGGTCGTGCCGGGGGTTCCGTCGATGGGGTCTCGGCTGGTGAACTGACCGGTGGATGGTTGATCGTTACGGTTCCGTAGGTAGAGAAGCGTGTCGAAGGTGAGTTCGCCGCGGTAGCCGAGTTTCGGTTCGAAACTGGTGGCAGATGCCGGTTCCCCATACGCGTTGTAACTCGTGGACTGTGCGAGTGTTCCAGAGATGACGGAGCCGTAAAGGTCCGTGCCGATAGCTGTTGAGACGCTGCCTTGGCGGGTACTGGTCGCTCCACCTGCACCGAACACAGTGTCGGTCGCGCCGGTCGGGGTGTAGAGATCCAACAGCTGTGCGACACCACCAGTGGTCGGGTCCCAATCGAACCCGGTCGTCGTGGTCACGCCGCCAGTAACGTTGCTGACTCCACTCAGCATGCCGGCCGGGTCGTAGGTGCGGGTTTGGAGGGTGGTTGTTGCGCCTTGGGTGCGGCCGAGTGTTCCGAGACGTCCCGCGGGGTCATAGGTGTACGTGAGGCTGTTCCCACTGGCCGTTTCCGTCAGGCGCCGGCCTGCGGTGTCATAGGTGTAGGTGGTCCCGCCAACGCTGGCGAGTTGGCTGGCTGCGTCGTATCCGTATGTGATTGCGGCGGCGGCACCGAGTTTGGACGATGCGCGTCGACCGAGGTTGTCGTAGGTGTAGGTCGTGGCGTTCCCGGCGCTTGGTGTCACCGTGGAGAGTTGGCCGGCGGAGTCGTACCCGTAGGTTGCGGTGACGCCTCCGGTGGCTTCGGTGGCGATCCGACCGGTCGTGTCGTAGGTGAGTGTTGTGTTGACCGATACGCCCGGGAGGGTCTCGGTGAAGTTGGTGAGTCGCCCGGTGGTGTAGGCGCGTGTCCGATTGCCACCGGTCAATGTCTCGGTGGTGAGCTGGTCGTCATCGTTGTACCCGTAGGTCGCGATCGCTGGTGGAGCGATAGTGGGGTCAGTCTGGGACCAGTCATCAACAGTGATCGTGTTGACCCCTGCGATTCGGTTGACGCTCAACCCGACTACTCCCACACCCGTGACGGTGGTGTCGACGACCTGGTTGGTCCATGTTGTCGGCTCGACGTCAGCGGCTTGCCACACACGGGTCCGCACATTGGTGCCCTGAACGTGGAGGCGAACCTTTCGGGCCCCTGTTCCAGGGATCGCAAACGTGGAGATAGTCGTGACGACGCCTGCGACCTTCTTTGCGACCGTGGCAGTTCCTCCGATTGACGGGAGCGTCACCCGATACTCCCCGCCCACCGTCTTGCGGGCGGCGATCACGAGGTCGCTTCTATTCGCGGCGGTGACATCACTAGCGCCGTAGGTGAGTACCACATCGCTATCGGCTGTCGCAGTAGCACGGCTGGTCAGGTCTAGGTTCGCCAGGGCGTTCGGACCAGCGACGGTGAGCTTGTTCGTGTTGATGACCGGTGGAGGTGCGATCGTGCCTGTCAGGATGAGATCATCAATCCAGTAGGTGGGTTGGACCGCAGCGGTCGCGCCGATCAGGTTTATTCTTGCGACGGTCGCAGGGTTCCCGAGCTCGGCCCAGGTGGCGTTCACCTGGGTCCAGACACCGGCGGGAATGGTGACGGTTTTGGAGCCGGGTGCCGGCCCGTTGTCGGTCGGTTGGACGTTGATCAAGATCGCGTTCCCGCCTGTGCCGCCGTAGGCCCAGAATGAGAGTCCTCCGCCCGGATTCGCTGTGATGGGTGCTGCGTTGCGGAACGACGCGCCACCGGTCGCGGTTGTGTAGGTGACGGCGATCGATTTTGTCCGGAGCGGACCGGGGCCGGCGCCACTGCCGCAACGTTCAACGTTGTGGAGAACGACCAGTTTTCCCATACCAACGTGTCGGCGTACAGCACTGTTGGGGCTGGCCCGATCTGCAGGTCATCAATCCAATAGGTGGGTTGGATCGCGGTGGTCGCGCCGATCAGGTTGATCTTTGCGACCGTCGCGGGATTGCCAAGTTCGGCCCAACTCGCGTTGACCTGGGTCCACACGCCAGCCGGTATGGTCACTGTCTTCGAGCCGGGAGCGGCGGCAGTGTCGGTCGGATTGACGTTGATGAGAATCGTGTTCCCGCCTGTGCCGCCGTACGCCCAGAACGAGACACCTTGGCCGGACTTCGCTTCTACCGGTGATGCGGTTCGGAAGGCGGCGCCACCTCCCGCAGCCGTATAGGTAACGGCGATCGATTTCGTTCCGGACCGTACCGGGGCGGGGGCAACCGCGGCCAAATTCAGCGTCGCGAAGAACGACCAGTTCTCCCACGCCAAGGTGTCGGCGTAGAGCACGTTAGGGGTGGTCGATACCGTCCACCGGTCTGGGTTGGGTGCGGTACCGTTGGCCCCGGCGAAGCTGTCGGCGGAGAGCTCTCCCGGCGTGATCGACGCTACACGTCCGGCCGGATCGTAGGTGTATTTGTAGGTCGCGCCGTCCGGGTAGGTGATCGAGGTGCGGCGACCTGCGTTGTCGTAGCCCCAACTGGTGGTGCGTCCCGCGGGGGTGGTGTAGCTCGCGAGAGCGCCGGCAGGGTCATAGCCGTAGGTCCAGGTGTTTTGTGAGGCGTCTTTGACC
Source organism: uncultured Acidimicrobiales bacterium (assembly GCA_963791625.1). Taxonomy (GTDB): domain Bacteria; phylum Actinomycetota; class Acidimicrobiia; order Acidimicrobiales; family Ilumatobacteraceae; genus JANMCE01. The sequence goes on along the minus strand of CAWBTA010000006.1, from coordinate 121,056 downwards.
GATGCGATGCGCCCTGCAGCGTCGTAGCCGTAGGTATACGCAGCTCCGTTCAATACGGTCAGCGTGGCAGGCGTGCCGTCGGTGTTGTAGGTGGTTGTGGTCTTGCGGTTTGTCGGGTCCGTGACCGTTTCTGGGCGTCCAACCGAGTCATATGTTCTAATGGACTGTCGTAACAGCGGATCCGTTTCCGTGAGCGTGCGACCGGTGTTGTCACTCGTCCATCGGTCGATACCGCCGATCGCGTTAGTGCGAGAGTTCCGATGCTTGAGCGCGTCGTACCCGAACAAGGTCTTGTTGTTGTTTGCATCGGATGCTGTCTTCAGCGTCCCATCGAAGTCGTAGGTATAAACAGTGGCGGCTTGATTCCCGACTTTCGAGGTGAGTAGTTCCCCTCGCAGGCTCCACGTGTTGATCGTGACGACTCCGGCCGGGTCGGTGATCGTGAGCGGGTTCCCGACGTTGTCGAACGTTGTCGTAGTGGTCAGCAAGGCTGGATCTTTGACGGTTTTGCGGTTCCCGTCCACGTCGTAGCCGTAGGTGGTCTTGCGGGCGCCGGGGGCGGTGACGGTTTCGAGTCGGCCAGCAAGGTCGTAGCCGAGGGTGGTGACAAGGTTGGCTGCGTCTTTCTTCGTTGCCGTTCGCCCTGCAGCGGTATAGGTCGTGGTCGTGACTCCACCGCGAGGATCGGTCACGGTGAAGAGTCGGCCCGCCGTGTCGTACGTGTAAAACGTGGTGAGACCGCCTGGTGCCGTTTGGGAATCCACCCGCCCGTACGTGTCATAGCCGATCGTGGACATTCTGCCGAGCGGGTCTATTGACGATGCCTTTCGTCCTTTGCTGTCGTAGCCGATTCGGGTTATGCCGCCGTCAGGGGCGGTGACGGTCGCTTGCCGTCCTTCATCGTCATAGCCGTAGTACGTCTTGCGGCCCTGTGCGTCGCTGGTGGACGTCACGCGTCCGAGCGGACCGTAGGTGGTGATGGTCTTTGCGCCGCCAGGCAGGGTGGTCGTAGTGAGCCGGTCGTTCCCGTCGTACTCGTAGGTGGTGATCGCATTAATCGGGTCCGTGAGTTTGGCGAGCCGACCGACCACGTCGTACTCATACTGCGTTAGCGCGCCGGTTGGGTCAGTAGTTGTCTTGACCCTGCCTGCGGTATCGAAGGTCGCGATCGTGATGCCACCATCCGGTGCGATGCGTCGCCACGCCCGACCTTGCGCGTCGTAGTCGATCGTTTCGTACTTCAAGGACGGGTATGTCGTCTTGTTGAGGCGGCCTTGCGCGTCGTAGCCGTACTTCGTTATGTCGCCGACACCGTTCGTTACCGTTGCGACTTTGGTGCCGTTGTAGGTGTAGCTGGTCTTGACTCCGTCAGGGTCAAGGACGGACTGCACCAACCCGTTCGTGATCACGTACGTCGTAATCTTTCCGACTGGATCTTTCACCGTGGTCGGAATGCGATCATTGCCCGTGTAGGTGTATGTGGTTACTAAACCGGCTGGGTCGGTCGACGTCCACGGACGATTCTGAGCGTCATACGTATACCTCGTGGTACCAACCGCCGGGTCGACCGTGGTGAGAATATTCGAGTTCGCATCGAAGGTTGCCAAGGTTTGTATACCGCTGCGGTCCGTCGCGCCGAGCAGGTTATTCTGGCCGTCGTAACTGCGGCTGACGGTCTTGTTGTACGGGTCCGTAACCGAAATCACGCGACCATCAACGTCATGCTGATAGTTCACGTCGGTGTTCGTGACCGGGTCATGCACCGTGGTCGACAAGTTCGCCCAATACGTAAACGTCGTCAGCGCGCCGCTCGGAGCTTTCTGTGTCCGTACCCGGCCGGTGGTGTCGTAGGTGTTCTCGGCGATCGTGACACCGGTGGGGTCTTTGATCGAGAGCAACAACCCGGACGGGTCGTTCGCGTAGGTCGTGGTCACCGCGCCTGGCAAGACAGCGGTCGCGAGGTTTTTCGCGGTGTCGTAGGTGAAGCTAATCGTGCGGCCATCGTTCGTAGCGACTGACGTCAAACGGCCAGCCGTGTACGTCGGGGTGAGCGTTGCTCCGGTTGACGAGGTCGCCAACGTCAACAACCCGGCAGCATCTCGCTGCAACGTGACGGTTTGACCGTTCCAGAATGCGAGTTTCGCGAGCCTGCCGTTCAGATCGAAATCCCAAACGCTCCCGTCAGTCCACGAGAACGTGAACGCGCCGTTCGCTTGAGTCGTCACCGACGCATCAGCTCCGGCTGGGTGCTGCCAGACGCCGTTCACGTCCTTGGTGAACGTGGTCTGCCTACCGGATGACTCCGTGAACGTGAGCGACGTTCCCGACAGTTGCAGCGTGTCGCCGAAACTGTGCGTCCAACCCCAGCCCATATCGGATGTCGACATCGCGACCGAGTTGTAGGTGCGCGCCCAGCTCATACCCAACACACCCGGTGGTGTAGTCACGTCGGTCGCCTCCTGCATGAAGTTCCCGGTCGCCGAGTTCACCGGGTCCGCGACATAGTTCGAACCCTTGCCGGAACCCTTCATCGCTCTCATTACTGTTGGTTTGAAGGCCGGGTTCGACAAACTCAAACCGCGGACACGGATGCCGTCACCCACGAACAGCTCGTTCCCGTTCGTCGTCAGACCGCCGATCTGGGTGAACGTCGGATCGGAGCCATCATCCGAGCCCCCGCGGTCGTAGTGACCCGAGACGATCGATGATGCGAACGTGGTCTTGTTGAACGCCATGATGTAGCCGTGTCGCCCGCCAGCTAGTGCTCTGACCACATAGGTTCGTCGGGTCGCGTCCACCACTTGGTGGTCGTGATCTGTTTTGATTTGTGGATGGCTAAACGTGTGCAGGTGCGTCGCCTCAACGACGCTGAGGGTCGTCAGCTTCAGCAGATCGTGCGGCGGGGAGGGAAGTCGGATCGGTCGATCGTGAAGTGGCGGCGAGCGACGGTCGTGCTTGCGTCGGCGGGCGGTAACGATGTCTCTGCGATCGCGAGGTTGGCGCAGACTTCGCCGGACCGGGTGCGTGAAATGATCCATCGGTTCAACGATTTGGGGATGCGATCGTTGGACCCTCAGTGGGCGGGTGGCCGGCCCCGCCTGATAACGACGACTGACCGTGAGTTGATCGTCAAGACGGCCAAGACTCGACCAACGGTGCTGAAGCAGCCGTTCACGCATTGGTCGCTGCGAAAACTCGCTGACTTCCTGGCCACGAAAAAGGGCCAAAAGGTTAAGATCGGTCGTGAACGGTTGCGGCAGATACTGATCGCTGAAGGCATCACGTTCCAACGGACCAAGACGTGGAAAGAATCACCGGATCCGTTGAAGGAACAGAAACTCGGGCGGATCGAATGGCTCCTCGAACACGCCCGGGATCGTACGTTCGCGTTCGATGAGTTCGGGCCGTTAACGATCAAACCGGTCGGCGGAACAGCATGGGCGCCCGAAGGCCGACCTGAACGACTACGAGCGAACTACCACAAGCCCCACGGATCACGGCAACTGTTCGCCTGGTACTCGATCGGTGCCGATCAACTGACCGGGAACCTGGAGCCATGCAAAGGATCGCTCCCGACGTTACGGGCATTGCAAGCAATCAGAGCAAGCATCGATGACGGCGAACCAATCCACGTGATCCTGGACAACCTGAACCACCACAAGAACCACGGTGTCCGGCAATGGTGCACGGCAAACAACGTCGAGTTGGTCTTCACGCCGACGTACGGGTCATGGGCGAACCCGATCGAGGCGCACTTCGGGCCGTTACGCCAGTTCGTCATCGCGAACAGCGACCACAAAGACCACCGAGCCCTCGCCCGAGCGATCCGCAAGTACCTCGCCTGGCGCAACACCCACACCCGACACCCGGCCATCCTGGAAGCCGAACGACGCCACCGAGCCAAACTCCGAAGTGAAGCCCAACGACGATGGGGACACCCGAAACCCGCCGCCGCATAACGCGCGAACCTATGTGGTCAGAGCACTAGATGGGACCATTTTGGGGGTTTCTCGCCAGGTAGATGGGACCGGGGTGTCGCCAGGTAGATAGGACCGTCTGGGAGCGTGTAGGTCCGCGGTGGGGGTTCCGTGGACGGTCATTGTCACCGCCTTGTCGTCTATGGACCAGGAAGGCGGTGCGCTGTGGCGTTCAGGGAGATTCCCATGATTGAAACGAAGGAAATATGTCGGCTGTGGCTTTCGGGCTGCGGGTATCGGGTGATCGAGCCGTTGGTTCGAGCGAACCGGAAAACGGTCGACCAGGATTATCGAGGTAGCGGTCGACGCTGGCCTTGATCGTGCTGGTGGTGAGGGCCAGTTGAACGAGTTGTTCATGGCCAAGGTGATGGCCGGGTTGCGGCAGCATCGTCCTGACCGGCATGGCGACAGCTGGTCGGTCGTGGCTGGTGTGCATGACCGGCTCGCCGGGTGGGTCACTGGTGGTGTGCCGGTCGTGAAGATGCATGACCTGCTTGCACGCGAATCGATCGTGGTGCCGGAACGCACGTTGCATCGCTATGTCGCGGAGCATTTCACGCCGGCGCCACGCTCGACGGTCCCGGTCGCTGGACGGCGTGGCGGGTCGTGAGTTACAGATCGATTTCGGTGAGCTCGGTTCTCATGATCGACCCGGCGACGTTGAAGCGGCGCAAGGTGTGGGCGTTGGTATTCACCGCCGTCGTATCGCGGCACTCGCTTCGTGTGGTTGACGTTTCAGGCAGACGACCGATGTCGTGATCGCCGGGTGCGAAGCAGCATGGGCATTCTTCGGTGGGGTGTTCCGCTGTCCTCGTGCCTGAATATGTTCCGCGGAACATATTCCGGCTTCTGTGCCCGGCCGGGTTATGTGCCCGTCGGCTGTTCGATGGCTTGTCAGCGGGGTGCTGACGGTCCGGCCGGACACATAACGGTTCAGAGGTTGGTGAGCCAGTCGAGCAGGGTTTCGTCGGTCTGCCAGACGGGCCGTCGGCGGGGTTCCGTCGAAGAACCCGGTGGTTCGGTGTTGCGGAGCGCTTCGATCTTGGCGCGGGTGTTGATCTCGGCGTAGCGGTTGGTGGTGGAGAGGTCGGCGTGGCCGAGCCAACCGCGGATCACGTTGACCTCGACACCGGCTTCGAGGAGGTGAACCGCGGCGGTGTGCCGGAACGTGTGCGGGCTGACGGTCCGGTTCTGTCGTGGCTGGTCGAGACGAGCGGCGTGGCGACGAACGATCTTGTAGATCCCGAACCGGGTGAGCGGCTCACCCGCTGCGGAGACGAACACCGCCCGATCCGGGGTCGTCGGGTTGGGAGCGTTGATCAGCTCGGTGAGCGATGCAGCGGTCTGCGCCCAAAGTGGGCACGTCCGCCACTTGTCGCCTTTGCCGTGCAGCCGGACGGTCGATGGTTCGCGCAGGTCAACGTTGCTAACCCGGAGATCGGCGACTTCTTGGACTCGGGCGCCGGTGTTGTAGAGGAAGAGCATCAGCGCCCGGTCTCGTTGAGCGAATCGGCCCTTGGTGGGAAGGTGTTTGAACAGGTCGTCGATTTCGTCGCGTTCCAGGAAGTGGGTCTCGGCGGGCGCCGCCCGTTTCATCGGGATCGCCGCGACGCGCTGGCCGACGGCGAGCATGTCGGGGTGGCGGCTGGCGATGTAGTCGAACAGGGTGTGCATGACGGCGAGACGCTGGTTCCGTGTCCGGGGGTGGTTGCCTCGGTCGTGTTCGAGATGGCGGAGAAACTTGACGACAAGATCGAAATCGAGGTCGGTGACGGTCAGCTTGGTGATCTTGGTGTGCCGGTCGGCAGCAGCGAACACAAGGAACAGTCGGATCGTGTCGCGGTAGCTGCGAATCGACGCCGGGCGGAGCCCTTTCACGGTGATCAGGTGATCGGCGAAGAACGAGTGGATCGTCGGTCCGAGCGGGATGCCGGTCATGTCACACCACCCCTGTTATCGACGAGTGAGCGAACGTTTCGAACCGTCGGTTTGCTTCGGTGAGCAGGTCGGTTGTGATCGTCAGGTAGACGGCGGTCGAGACTGGATCGACGTGTCCCATGAACGTCGACAACTGGTAGAGCCGGGCGGTCGGGTCGTCACCGTCGCGATACCAGCGGGTCAGACACCCGACGGCGAACGAGTGCCGCAACGAATGCAACCGCGGGGTTGCCACACCGTCGGGGACGTCGAGGCCGAGGTCGGCGACGAGGTCGTGAAAGACGTGGCTGGCTGTGCCGGGATGGATCGGGCGGTGACCATCGAAGCTGAACAACGGCGTCTCAGGGTCCGTCCCGGCGTGTTCGAGACGGGCGGCGAGCAGACCACCAATGCGTGGCCCGAACGGCACGAGCCGGTCTTTGCCGAACTTGCCGCCGCGCACCTCGATCAACTGACGCTCAACGTCGATGTGCCGGACTCGCAGGTTGCAGACCTCCCCGGCGCGTAAGCCGAGGCCGTAACACAACGCGAAGACCGTGTGATAGGCGGCGCCACGCCCGACGGCACGCGGGTTGTCCGGCAGTGTCGCGGCGGCGTCGAGCACACGGCGGGCAGCCGCGATGTCGAAGATGAACGGCAAGCGTTGCGCGGTCTCGCGCCGGCGGCGGGTGCGCAGCGGCGAATGGTCGAGGAGTTGCTGACCGACGGTCCAGTCCAAGAAGCACGACACGATCCCGACCAACTGGTTGAAACTCCGAGCCCGCGGCCGGGGCCGTGACGCGAAGAAATCGTCGAGGACCCCGGGATTCAATCCGCCGATCGTGGCGATCTCCCGGTCGGCGGCGAAGCGTGCGAGGAGCCGCAGCGTGACATGTTCGCTGCGATATTTACGTCCCACCGCGCGCTGATGCGCAAGGAACCTGTCGATGCATGTCTGTAGGTCTTCGCTCATGACAGCACCGTTTCGCCGTCGCCGAGCGCGACCTCACGTAAAGCCTCGACGGCGACCTTTGCGTAGACCTCGGTCGAGCGTGGTGAGCGATGCCCAACGAAATCACCGATCGTCTTCAGATCGAAGTTGGCGTCGACGAGGCGTTGCACCGCTGAGTGGCGCAGCGTGTGTGATCCTGGGCGCGGGACCTTCACCCCGGCACGTTGCAGGTAGCGGCTGGCCAGGCCCGACACGGCCGCCGAACCGATCGGTTCGCGTGGTGCGACCGCCCGGAAAAACACGTGACGATCATCGGTGGTGGGTCGGCCGTGCTGGAGATAATCGATGATCGCTTCGCCGACCACCTGTGACAACGGGAACGCGGTCGAGTGACCGGCCTTACGTTCCGGGACCGCCAATCGGCCACGTTTCCAATCGATGTGATCCAGTTCGAGCGCGGCGACCTCGCGGCCTCGGAGCCCATAGGTGACCAACAACAGCAAGATGGCGTAGTCACGTCGTCCGACCGGGGTGCGGCGATCGACCGTGGCCAGGACACGGTTGACGTCATCCCATGAGATCGAGCGTGGCACGTTCGAGAGTCGATAGACCTGCGGCCAACCAACCGCGGCGCTCAAATCGCTGTCGAGGATCCCGGCTCGGTGAGCGAACCGGACGAACACGCGCAACACCCCGGCGGCGTCGCGGACCGTGCTTCTCGCCAATCCGACACCGGCGCGTTCAACCATGAACGCCGACAGCAACGCCGGCGACAAATCAGCGACCCTCGCGCCGACCCGTTGCAGGTAACCATCGAACCGGTCGAGTTGATGCCGGTATTGATCGATCGACGCCGGGCGGAGCCCGCGCTCCTCAACGAGATACTCAACGAAACCCGGCACCTGATCGGTGAGCGGGAACGGTCGCGTCGAACGGCCCGACGGCACGAACCCGGGCAACCGTTCGACAGCATCTGCTCGATCGGCCCCCGCACCTCTTTCGCCATCGCCCGTCCCGAACTGTTCCGGCGGTGATGCGCCGCGACCCGGACGTCGACGAACCCGTCAACGAACCGCGGGAGATCGGCCACCGACACCGCGCCATGCGCACGGGCGTGTTCACCGAACGCGTACACGATCGGGACTCGACGCCACACCGTCTTGGCGCCGTAGCCGTGCTCGACCAACCAGACGACATGCGCCTCGATCTCGGCACCGATCCACGATGCCCGAAACCGATCGACCGTCTGGGGCTTCACGAAGAACTGTTCCAACATGGCAACTTCCTTTCTCACAACGAATTGGAAGCCCCACGCTGTCGGACCACGCCAGCGTTATGTGTCCGGCCGGACCGTCAGCACCCCGCTGACAAGCCATCGAACAGCCGACGGGCACATAACCCGGCCGGGCACAGAAGCCGGACAACATGAGCTCGGTCGTGAAGGCCGCCGACGGGTGCGACCCGGTGTTCAACCTGACCTTTGTTGAGTACGCGCAATCACGTGGGTTTCTGATCGACCCAGCGCGGGTCCGCTCGCCTCAGGATAAGGGTCGCGTCGAACGCACGGTGCAGTTCGTGCAGGGCTCGTTCTGGGCCGGTGAAACGTTCGCTGATCTTGAACTCGCGCAACAGGCTGCGACGTCATGGTGCCGGACACGCGCCGGGATGCGGGTGCATGGCACCACCCATCAGCAACCGCTGGTGGTGTTCGAAGAACACGAACAACCGGTCCTGCTACCGGCACCGGTCGAGGTCTACGACACACCCGTGTACACGACCGTGAAAGTCGCCCGGGATCATCACGTGCAGGTCGCTAAGGCGCTTTACTCGGTGCCGGGCGGCAGGATCGGTCAGCACGTCGATGCCCGCGCCGACCGGGCGCTCGTGAAGCTCTACCAGCACGGCGTCCTCATCAAAACCCATCCCCGCAAGGCTGCCGGGGGCAGATCGACCGACCCGGACGATCTCCCATCCGAGGTGACCGTCTACGCGATGCGTGACATCCAACGCCTCATCGGTGACGCCGCCGCTCACGGCCCCGCCGTCGGCGAGTTGGCAGCGAACGTGTTGGATCATCCGTTGCCTTGGACCACGATGCGAACGCGTCTACAAGCTGATCGGGTTCTGCCGCACCTACGGCGACCAGCGCGTCGACGCGGCGGCACGCCGGTTGCTCGACGCAGAATCGGTCGATCTGAACGTGCTCAAACGGATGCTGGAACGCGCCCTCGAAACCGAACGAGCGAGTGAACCGGCGGCACCGTCGAACGTCATCTTGGCGACCGCCCGCTTCGCACGCGATAACACCCGCTACGCCGCCCGCCGCAACCCGAACGAGGTGCGGTCATGAACCCGACGCTCGACCCCGATCTCACTGCGACGTTGCGGCGCCTCAAACTCGGACAAGTCATCGCGACGCTCCCCGACAGGCTCGCGCTCGCGAAGACAAACAAACTCGGCCACGCCGAGTTCCTCCTCACCATCTTGTCCGACGAGGTCTCACGCCGCGACTCCACCTCAGCAACCCTGCGAGCCAAAGCCGCCGGGCTCGATCCCTCGATGCAACTCGATCGATGGGACCCCACCACCGCCGTCACCTACGACCGGGCGCTCCTCGACGAGCTCGTCAGCCTCCGCTTTATCGAGGGCGGCCACAACGCAGATCATCATGGGCCCCGTCGGAGTCGGCAAAACTTTCGTCGCCACGGCACTTGGACACACCGCGATCCGGCGGCGGCGCAGCGTTCATTTCGAACGCACCGACCGCCTCCTCAAACGGCTACGCGTCAGCCGGCTCGATAACAGTCACGACGCCGAGATCCGCAAACTCTTACGCGTCGACCTGCTCATACTCGATGACTTCGCGCTCTCCACCATGGACGCCAACGACACCGCCGACATTTACGAGCTAGTAGTCGAGCGCCACCGGCGCGCGTCGACGGTCATCACGTCGAACCGCGACCCAAGCGAATGGATCACGTTGATGGCCGACCCGCTCCTCGCCCAATCCGCCATCGACAGGATCACCTCCGCGGCCCACGAACTCATCATCGAAGGAGACAGCTACCGCACCCGGCAACGACCCCAACATCCTTGACCCCGGGCAGGTCTGATGAGAACATCACACCGCCACCACCGCAACCCAGGCCCCGGTCCCATCTGACTGGCGGAACCCCGGTCCTTTAAAGCTGGCGAGCGACAAGCCGGTCTTGGTCGGTGAGTTTGGTGAAACCCCATATCCGCCGGACACACCGAGCACGACTGTGCTTCCCGCGAGTTCGATTCCCCCTTCGATTGACGTGATCGACCCGTTCCAAAACCTGAGGTCACCAGAGGTGGCGACCTTGGTCGGTATCGTCACCGGGTAGGTATCGATCGGTCCTCCGGTCAGCGGCATCCGCTTCACTGCAGTTCCGGTCGCCCACCACAACGATGTCCCGTCGGACTTGAAGTTCGGCACCGCCTCAGTAGCCGGTGGGATAAAGAGCGTGACGTGGTCACCGGTCATTGGATCGACGGACCAGAGTTCCCAATTTGTTGCGGCGAGCGGTGGCATGGCCACGGCGATCAACCGGTTTGGCGACGCCCACACGACAGGGCTCAGTGCATTGGCCTGGCTATCGAATTCCGAGACAAGCGCGAGCGCTCCCGATGAGGGCGTGAACTTTTCGATTCTTCGAAAATCGCCAGCCTGGGCGCTCGCCTGCCAATGGGAGAAATAGATCGACCGTCCGTCCGAGGTCATCGAGCTAACACCAGCGCCACCTATGTTGACGTACGCGCCGAACGCACCCGCCATCTGGCCTGTTGTGGTGTCGATGGTGTTGACTGAGTCGTAGCTTGATGTGTTGTACGACGAGTCCCGCATGTAGAGCTTGCCGCCAACGAAAAGACCGTTGCTCCAGGTGTGGGACGCAAAGGAGTTCGGAGTCACCAACAGGGTTCGCGCGTTCATGCCGACCAGGTTCAGATCAACCTGATATTGCGGCAACACCGACATTGTCGGGGGTAGCGCCGACTGGAGCCGGTGCAAACCGTTCGAGTCAGTGACCCACAGGTCCTTCCCATCAGACGCCAACGCGTTCGGGGCAACGAACGTCACGTCACCACCGAACACCGCGGTCGGCACCGGCGTTTTTGGCGGACCGATCGATGCTGTGTCACGGGGGACACCGTTCCCCACCAAACCTCGAATAGCAGTCACCGCGGAACGATCCGTGTCGAAACGGGCAACGCCACTCCCTCGAACCACGAACAGCGCTGTTCCGGCACGAGTGAGCCACGTGTAGCGAATCAGGTCTTTCTGGCCGTTGTAGTTAGTCGGGGCCGTGACACGGGTGCTCGTGCCCGCCGCTTTGTCGTACCGGTAGATGCCGTCCGAGACCGTCCAGAGCTGCTCATGATCCGACGCGACCAACCCGGTCGGCGGGGCCGGGGTACCCGAAACCGGTGTCACCGACCCCAAGTCCGGGTCGATCCGAACGATCAGGTTGTTGGTCGCATACAGATAGCCATCCTCGTTAAACACCAGAAACGGGTATGACACGGATGTCACCGTGGACACCAAGCCCGACACTGCGTTTACACGCTTGATACCGCACGATGTCGCTACGAAGAAGGACTGACCATCCGTCGCAATCGATCCAAGGTAATACGGGGTCCCGAAGACCGCTTGGCACAACGTGCCTGCTGGAACGAGAACAGTGCGAGCCAGCGTCGTGGTGTTTAGTAACTCGAGACCGTTCGCACTGGTGAAGGCAACAGAACCGCCAGTCGCTGCGACGCCGCCCATTGCACCAGTCGCGATCGTGGTGACCGTGGGAAAATCGGTCGTGATCGCCTTATCGAACGATGCGTCCGGGGCGCGCACTGGTGCGAACGCTGGGTCGACGGCGCGAAGCCGATTCCCGCCGTTCAGAAACAGGAGACGGCCGCCAGCCCATGCCATCGCGGTGGGGCCAGCCAGTCGGCCGACAACCCCGACGCCATCAACGAGTCCCGATTCCAACACTCCCGCCACGAAACGGCGGGCGCCCGTGGCGATGTCTATGCGGACGATCCGGTTGCCCGAACCTGTCCATACTGCGCTCGCATCAACTGTTATCGACGTGACCGCGCCGAGGTCACTCATCGTCGCGAACGTCGACGCCGTGTTCGTCGAACGCAGCACGCGTGTGATCGTTGTTGATGATGCTGCCCACACCGAGTCGGTCGACAGAGCCAGATCAACAACCCGGCCCGTCAAGCTCGCCGCAGTCGTCCAAGCGTTGTTGATCAGTATCAGCAACGTCGTCGCGTTCGTCGTCGAGTTGTACACCGCTACCGCGACGGTTGTTCCGTCCGACGCGACATGCTGGGCGACACCTGTCGGTAACGCCGGTCCGAACGCGGTTGGTCCGGGCGCGATCTTGAACAGGCCACAACTCGACGCAACGATCGTGCCCAACGCCCCGGCCGTCACCGCCGAGCTAAACGTGCCTAGCCGACTTGACGCCACTGCACAGGTTCCGGCCACGCTCGCCTGCAGCGTCGAAACCGAGCCCGACGCTAACTGTCGCACCGATGCCGGCTGCACAATCAGCGTGGTCGTGCCACTAGACGAAAGATCGACAGCGCCGACCACGGTCGATGTCGCCAACACCCCGTCAACACTCGATGCGCCGGCGACAGCGTTCAACGTTCCCACGACACCAGGAGTGAACTCCGTAGGTGTCACCGCAGCTGGCGCCGGCACTGCAGCCGGAACAGGCAGCGCCACCGGCGAAGGCTTCGCCGCGACAAGCGCGCTCACGGCACGCGGCTGCACGATGTCCAACGCCAGCGCCGACACAACGAGGCTCAGCGCAGTCAAAAGGACGACCTTCGCCGATCGTCGCTTACGACGCGGCCGCTGCGCTGCGCGAGTACCCGACTGGAGAATGGCAAAAGCAAGAAGACGCCGCCGATGCATCATGACCTAGAACACTCCGTTCAAAAGAACAGCGCCGCCGCCGTCCTCTGGGTCCACCACCCAGACAACCCGACCTTCACATATTCCAGAAGGAGCAGCAATGCCAAAATGTGGACATGTCCACAAGTGGACATGGAAAGGATGCCGAAGCACGACGCGTCGATATGTTCGGCGCCCGACAACTCGCCGCTGGCCGGATCCCAGGCAAGGTTCAAGTCGTCGTGCTCAACGTCGTAGCCACCGTTGCCCGAGTTGGGGAAAACGGATCACCCAAATATGTCTCCTCGTGAAGAAGCCCCCCCCTTGAACCCAACTACTCCCGGGACCGCGCCTGTCACGAGTCCGAGAGCCACGAAAAGGTTAATTTTTCAACCACGCAGCCGGTGCTTCACCGGCCGCGTGCAGTGAGAGCCTGCGTCGTTTAGGCGCTGGCGGCGGCGAAACCGAGGTCGAGGTCGGCGATGATGTCGGCAACCGATTCGATACCGACAGACAGGCGCACCAGCTCCGGTGGTACACCTGCCGCACGCTGCTCTTCGGCGGTGAGCTGGCTATGGGTAGTAGTAGCCGGGTGGATGGCAAGGCTGCGCACATCGCCGATGTTGGCCACGTGGCTGTGCAGCTGCAGGGCCTCGATGAACTTCTTGCCGGCCTCCAGGCCACCCTTCAGTCCGAACGCAATGATTGAGCCGGCGCCCTTTGGCATGTACTTCTTGGCGTTGGCGTTCCACGGGCTTGAAGCCAGGCCCGCGTACGCCACCCACGACACATCGGCGTGGCCTTCGAGATAGGCGGCAATGGTCTCGGAGTTTGAGACGTGACGCTCCATACGCAGCGACAATGTCTCAAGACCCTGGATCATGGTGAACGAGTTGAACGGGCTGATGGTCGGACCCATGTCGCGCATGCCCTGCACGCGAGCCTTCAGGTGGAAGGCCTGGTTACCGAGGGCCTGCCAGTACTGCAGACCGTGGTAACTGGGGTCGGGCGTGGTGAACATCGGGTGGCGACCGGCGCCCCAGTCGAACGTGCCGCCATCGACGATGATGCCACCCATGGATGTGCCGTGGCCACCGATAAATTTCGTTGCAGAGTGAACAACAATGTCGGCGCCCCACTTGAGCGGCTGGCAGAGGTACGGCGACGGCACCGTGTTGTCAACAATGAGCGGAATGCCGTGCCTGTGTGCAACGGTAGCGATACCTTCGATGTCGATCACGTTGTTGCGCGGGTTCGGCAACACCTCGCCGTAGAAGGCGCGGGTGTTCGGCTTGATAGCTGCTTCCCACTCGGCCAGGTCGTCGGGGTCGTTGACAAACGTGACCTCAATACCCATCTTCGGCATCGTGTAGTGCAACTGGTTGTAGGTGCCGCCGTAGAGCGACGCCGATGAAACAATGTGATCCCCGACCTCAGCCAGGTTCATGATGGCCATTGCCTGGGCCGCCTGCCCCGATGCAGTAGCCAGAGCGCCCACACCACCTTCGAGTGACGCCAACCGGGCCTCGAAGACACCCGTGGTCGGGTTCATCAGGCGGGTGTAAATGTTGCCGAATTCGGCCAACGCAAAAAGGTTGGCCGCATGTTGCGTGTCGTTGAACTGGAACGCCGTTGTTTGATAGATCGGCGTGGCACGCGCGCCCGTTGCCGGGTCGGGTGCAGCACCGGCGTGAATTTGGCGAGTCTCAAAGCCCCATTGCGTATCGGTCATGGCGGCAGCCTAAAGGCTCAATTCCCGACCATACAAGTAGGGATTTACCACCCAAAATGGTGACTTGGGTCACGGGCCGTGATCTTCTGGAAAGTTTCTGAGATTTGTTAAGGAAAGCTCTTGCACGTGGTCCGATTGACCCGTATCGTCACGCCCCAGAGATGAGGGACGGGAGCGGCACTCCTTCTCTCTCTCAAAAAGAAGCGGCCCGACTCAACGGGGTGAGTCGGGCCGCTAGCTTTTTGAGGCTGGTAAGAATCAGCCGCCGGAGGCGTCCGACACCTTCTGCTTACCGGCAGAAATCCACGGCATCATGGCCCGCAGTTCCTTACCGGTCTTTTCGATGGCGTGCTCGGCGCCGGCTTTGCGTAGCGCGTTGAAATTGGCCCGACCACTCTCAGACTCCGCGATCCATTCCTTGGCGAACTTGCCCGAGGTGATCTCCTTCAGAATCTTCTTCATCTCGAGCTTGGTCTTCGGCGTCACGATGCGCGGGCCGCGGGTGACGTCGCCGTACTCGGCGGTGTCAGAGATGGAGTAGCGCATGCCGGCGATGCCCTCTTCGTACATGAGGTCAACAATGAGCTTCACTTCGTGCAGGCACTCGAAGTAGGCCATCTCGGGCTGATAGCCGGCCTCGACCAGCGTCTCGAAGCCAGCCTGCACCAGCGCGGTGACGCCACCGCACAAGCACGGCCTGCTCGCCGAACAAGTCGGTCTCGGTCTCTTCGGTGAATGTGGTGAGGATGACCCCGGCGCGAGCGCCGCCAATGGCATCCGCGTAGCTGAGCGCCAGCGCCTGGGCCTGGCCACTGGCGTCGTTCTCAACGGCGATGAGCGCCGGCACGCCGCCGCCCTCTGTGTACGTACGACGCACGAGGTGACCCGGACCCTTCGGGGCGATCATGATGACGTCGACGGTCTTGGGGGGACGGATGCGCTTGAAACGGATGTTGAATCCGTGCGCGAATGCGAGGGCCTTACCCTTGCGCAAGTTCGGGCGGATGAACTCGTCGTAGATCGCCTTCTGCTCGGTATCGGGGACGGTCATCATGATCACGTTGGCCCACTTGGCGGCCTCGCCCATGCCCATGACTTTCAGACCGGCAGCCTCGGCTTTGGCCTTCGACTTGGAGCCCTCACGAAGGCCGATGACAACCTGCGCACCGGACTCTTTCAGGTTCAACGCATGGGCGTGGCCCTGGGAGCCGTAGCCGATTATGGCTACCTTCTTACCCAGGATGATCGAACGATCAGCGTCTTTTTCGTAATACACGGTGGCGGCCATCAGCGTGCCTCTCCTCTGGTTGGGGTGGGTCGGTTGCGTTCACGGACAAGCTTGGGAAGTGCCACTCGGCCGGTTCGTTGGAGTTCAACGATGCCATATCCGCGCAGTAACTCTTCAAAATCGTCGAGTTTGGTCGGCGAACCATCAAGGCTGATGGTGAGCGCATCGGTGCCGACAGCCACGATCTTGCCCTCGAAAATGGTCACCAGTTCGGTAATCTGGCCACGCGTTTCCGCGCTCGCCGAAACGGTAACCAGCAAGAGTTCACGGCTGACCGAGTCGCTCGGGTGGAGGTGGGTGATCTTTACGACGTCGATGAGCTTGAAGAGTTGCTTGGTGATCTGCTCAAGCGGCGCCGACTCTGCATCAGCCACGATGGTGATGCGGCTGTAACGCTCGTTCTCACTCGGCGCGACGGCGAGCGAGAAGATGTTGTAGCCACGGCGAGCGAACAGGCTGCTGACCCGAGCCAGGACACCGGCCTTGTTCTCCACCAGCACCGACAAGATGTGATGCTCAGGCACCTCAACCGTGCGGTAGATCTCAATGTTCTCGGTCATGCTCGGGTTCCGTTCGTGGGTGAAGTTGGTATGGAAGAACTCGTCATCGAAGGAACGACCGGTTGGCTTCTTGGGACGGGTGGACCATGAGGTCGTCGTTGCTGAACCCCGCGGGCACCATCGGGAACACGTTCTCATCGGCGTCGGTGCGGAAGTCCACCACGACGGGGCGGTCGTTGATGCTGTTCGCCTTGTCGATGGCGGGCTGCACTTCCTCCGGCGAGTCGACGCGAATGCCGACGCAACCCATGGCCTCTGCCCACTTCACGAAGTTCGGCACGGTATCGCCAAGGTAGGTCTCGCTGTAGCGCTCGTCGTAGAACATCTTCTGCCACTGGCGCACCATGCCGAGGTTGGAGTTGTTGAGGATGCCGACCTTGATGTTGATGCGGTCAATGGAAGCTGTGACCAGTTCCTGCGCGGTCATCTGGAAGCAACCGTCGCCGTCGATCGCCCACACCATCTTGTCGGGGCGAGCAACCTTGGCGCCCATGGCCGCCGGAATGCTGAAGCCCATGGTACCGAGGCCGCCGGAGTTCACCCAGGTGTAGGGCTCTTCGAACTTCCAGAACTGGCTTGACCACATCTGGTGCTGACCGACGCCCGACACCAAGATGGTGCCCGGATCGGCCGAGTCACGAATGGCTTCAAGGCACTGCTGCGGCTTGAGCGCAGCGCCCGGAACGTGGGGCTCGTACATGAGCGGGAACTGCTCACGCCAACCGGAAATGCGGCTCTTCCACGCACTGGTGTCGGCCTGCTTCACCCCGTTCGACATCAGCTCGCGCACCGCCACGATCAGCTCTTCGATGACGAGCTTGCAGTCACCAACAATGGGCACGTCCGGGCGACGAACCTTGCCCTGCTCGGCCGGGTCGATGTCGACGTGGATGATCTTGGCCTCGGGAGCGAAGCCGGAGATCTTGCCGGTGATGCGGTCATCGAATCGGGCACCGAGGTTGATGAGCAGATCACTCTTCTGCATCGATGTGGTGGCCGTGGCGGTACCGTGCATGCCGGGCATACCGAGGCACAGCGGATGGCTGTCGGGGAACGCACCGCGGGCCATCAGCGTGGTGACCACGTGCACGTCGATCAGTTCGGCTAACTCGCGGACGGCCTCCGCGGCGCGGGCCTTGAGCACACCGCCGCCGATGTAGAGGATGGGCCGCTCGCTGGCCATGATGAGTTCGGCGGCCTTGCGGATCATGGCCGGGTCACCGTGCATGACAGGCTGGTAGCCGGGCAGGTCGAGCGTCTCTGGCCAGTACCACTCCATGGTGTTCTGCAGCACGTCCTTCGGCACGTCGAGCAGCACCGGGCCGGGTCGACCTGTGGTGGCGATGTGGAATGCCTCACGCACGGCCCGCGGGATGTCATCGGCCGACATGAGCAGTTCGTTGTGCTTGGTGACCGAGCGCGTGATGCCAACGGTGTCGCACTCCTGGAAGGCGTCGGTACCGATAGCGGTGGTGGACACCTGGCCCGTGATGCACACCATCGGAATGGAATCCATGTAGGCATCGCACAGCGGCGTCACCATGTTGGTGGCCGCCGGACCGCTCGTCACCATTGCCACACCAGGGCGACCCGACACGTGGGCATAGCCCTCGGCCATGTGGCCTGCACCCTGCTCATGACGGACCAGGATGTGACGAATGGACGACTCGAGCAACGGGTCGTACGCCGGGAGAATGCATCCGCCGGGAAGACCGAAGATGACCTCTACGTTCTCAAGCTCCAAACTTCGGATGAGGGCTTGGGCTCCGGTGATGCGTTCACTCGCCATGAGTGGCTCCTTGCGTCGGTACTGGTGGTTTGGTTTTGGGGCGAAAAACGAAGCGACCTCCCGGTAGGGGAGGTCGGAACGGCGCACTCGGCTGGAAGCCGGTGCGCCTAGGGAACTACGAGAATGCTGATGTGCTGTGTGGACACGGGGTACGAGCTTAGCGGACTCGGCGGAAATGTGTGCAACTGAGTCGAGCGACGCCATCGTAGGGAGCCACACGCACGTCCTGAAAGTGCTAAACCGGCACCGAGGTGATCAATATGACCGTTGTTGAATCCAGTGCCGTTGATCTGTCGTCGTGGCCTCCCGAGCGCCTGCGCCAAATGCTGTTCGACATGGTGCAGGCCCGTCGTAACTCCGATCGATTTTTCGCGTTGCAACGCCAGGGTCGCGCCGGAACGTCGGCCCCTATCACCGGCCAGGAGGCAACGGTGGTCGGTGCTGCTCACGCACTCGACCCCACGACCGATTGGATCGTGCCGCAATACCGCGAGCAGGTGGCACTCGCCCGATTCGGCGAAGAGGTATTGGCAACGCATTGCCTCTACAACCGAGGCCATCCCGAAGGCAGCTCGTACCCAGAGCACGTCCGCGTGTTCCCGGCGCAGATCTCGTTGGCCGCGCAAATCCCGCAGGCACTTGGTCTGGCGTGGGGCATGCAGTTGCGCAAGGAGCAGGGCGTAGTAGCGGTCTTTTTCGGTGACGGCTCGTCATCCGAGGGTGACTTCTACGAGGCCGGAAATTTCGCCGGCGTCTTGAAGGCGCCGCTCATCATGATGCTGGTGAACAACCAGTGGGCCATCTCTACGCCCACCTCCAAACAGACCGCGGCCACAACCTTTGCCGACAAGGCCAAGGCCTTCGGCATACCCGGCATCCGCGTCGACGGCAACGATGTCATCGCCGTACACGACGTGGTGGCCGAGGCCCGCACGCGGGCGATGGCCGGTGACGGTCCAACATTGATCGAGGCCTTCACGTTCCGCATGGGCTACCACACGACTGCCGATGATCCGTCCCGGTACGTGCCGGAGGATCAGGCGCGTGAGTGGGCCGAGCGCGACCCGATTCCCCGTTTTACCGCTCGATTGACGGATGCAGGATTGTGGAGCGAGGCCGACTCAACCGAGGCGCTTCGACGGGCGGACGAAACGTTCGACCGGCTCTTCGCTGCGGCCGAGACCAATAATCCGATGCCCGACGCCTTCTTCAACCACGTGTTCGCCAACCCACCACAGCGCCTGCTCGACCAACGACACGCCTTCAACGAAGGACGCAAGCAGTGACCATCATGACGATGGTGGAAGCCATCCGCACCACGTTGCACAACGAGATGGCCCGTGAAGAACGCATGATCATGCTCGGTCAGGACATCGGTCTCAACGGTGGCGTCTTCCGTGCCACCGATGGCTTGCAGGCCGAGTTCGGTGCTCATCGTGTCGTCGACACCCCACTTGCCGAGGCGGTCATCGTTGGCACGTCGGTCGGCCTGGCGGCAGCAGGCATGATCCCGGTTCCCGAAATTCAGTTCTCCCCGTTTGCGTGGCAAGCCTGGCATCAGATCGCCGGGCAGGTGGCCCGGTTACGTCAACGCAGCCAGGGTCGACACGGCATGCCCATCACCATCCGCATGCCCTTCGGTGGTGGTGTGCGCGCTCCCGAGCTGCACCAGGAAAGCATCGTGGCGCAGTTGGCCAATGTGCCCGGATTGAAGATCGTCTGTCCGGCCTCGGCAGCTGACGCTCGCGGACTGTTGGCGTCCTCGATTCGGGACCCCGATCCCGTGATCTTTCTCGAGCCACTGCGTGGCTACCGCATGATCAAAGGCGACGTGCCCGACGGCGACCACGTCGTGCCGCTCGGCGTGGCCAACCTGGTGGTCCCCGGCAACGACGTGGTCATCATCACCTGGTCGGCCCAAGTAGAAGTCGCCCGTAAGGCCGCTGCACTCGTAGCCGCCGAGACGGGTGCCACGATTGCGGTGCTCGACCTGAGGTGCCTGGTGCCGCTCGACGTGGCTGCGATTGCGGCCATCGTCGATCAGTGTGGTCGGGCCGTCGTCGTGGACGAGGCGCCACTCACATCCAGCTTTGCGGCCGAAGTGATCGCCACCATTCAGGAAGAGTGCTTCTATTCCCTCGAGGCGCCCATTGCCCGCGTAACGGGCTACGACACACCGTTCCCGACCGGTCTTCTGGAAGACGGTTTCGTACCTGATGTCGATCGTGTCGCTCGTACCCTTCGTCGCACACTGGATGCTCAGCCATGACGTACGGCTTCCGCTTCACCGATGTCGGTGAAGGGCTCGAAGAGGGTGAGATTGTGGCGTGGTTGGTAGCTGTTGGTGACACGGTGGAGTCCTACCAACCGCTAGTTTCGGTGGAGACCGACAAGAGCGTGGTCGACCTTCCCTCCCCCGTCGCGGGACGTGTCGTGGCGTTGCACGGCGCGCCCGGCGACCTAGTGAAAGTCGGGTCCCTGCTGGTCGAGATCGAATCGGCCACCGCAGATGTCGGCGCGTCGCCGAAAGCCGAATCGCTGGCCGCCGTCTCGGCACTTGCGGGCGAGTTGCCGCCACCTGCATCTGCTCCAAAGGCCATCGGGCGGGTGAAGGCGTCCCCCGCCACCCGCAAACTCGCCGTAGAACTTGATGTTGACATCGCCTCGGTAACGCCCACCGGCCCTGAAGGCCGGGTCACGGTGGACGATGTGCGGTCCGCGTCCACCTCCACCCCCCAACCCGGCCCTCTTTACCCCCCAACCTCGGCCAACTCAACGCCGATTGCTGCTGTAAGCCGGAGGTTGGAGGGTGAACCGGCCGAGGTTGGAGGGTCAACCGTGTACGGAACCCAGGCGCTGCGCGGATTGCGGAAGCGCACGGCCGAGGTGATGGCGCAGAGTTGGTCAAACGTGCCGCACATTTCTTCGATGGACGAGATGGATGCCACCGAACTGCTGGCGGCTCGCGATCGGCTGCGAACGGCGATGCCCAACGGTCCGAAACTGACGGCGCTGGCCTTCGCAGTGAAGGCCGCAGCTCTTGCGTTACATCGCTTCCCCACCATGAACGCGTCCATCGATATGACGGCCGGGACCATGACGCTGCATCAGCAGGTGAATATTGGGCTGGCGGTCGCTACCGACGGTGGTTTGGTGGTGCCCGTGCTCGCCGACGCTGATCATCGTTCGTTGCGGTCCATTGCGGCTGAGATCGAGCGGCTCACCACTGCGGCCCGGCAGCGCACCTTGAAGCCGACCGAGCTTCGTGACGGCACGTTCACCATCACCAATTACGGCAGCTTCGGCGGCACGTGGGGGTCACCCATCATCCGCCCGCCAGAGGCGGGCATCCTCGGCCTGGGAGCGATCAAGGCGCGTCCGTTCGTGGTTGACGGTCAGGTGCTCGCCCGGCCCACGCTGCCACTGGTGGTTTCGGCTGATCATCGGCTGGTGGATGGTGACGTGCTCGGCAGCTTCCTCATGTTCGTGGCCGGCTTGCTGAGCGACCCGGTCCGCATGTTGTTGGAGGACTGAATGGTCGTCGGTGAGGTGGCCACGGCGGCCGACGTGGTAGTCATCGGCGGCGGGCCCGGCGGCTACACCGCGGCGCTGCGGTGCGCGGCAGGGGGCAAGGATGTCGTGCTCGTCGAGCGGGACTTCATCGGCGGCGTGTGCCTCAACGTCGGCTGCATTCCGTCGAAGGCGCTCATCCACGCGGGGACGATCGCGCACGAGGCTCGGGGCGGGTCTGCGTGGGGCATCACCACCTCGGTTGCGGTTGATCTGGCTGTCACCCGTGCGGCGATCGACGGCGTGGTGACGCAGTTGACCGACGGGGTATCGGGCATGTTGGCGCGGGCCAAGGTGCGCGTGGTGCACGGCTCGGCCCGCCTTTCGAATGTGCGACGGGTGGCCATCGAAACTGCCGACGGCGTGGAGCATGTTGAGTTCGAACATCTCATCGTTGCCACCGGGTCCCGACCGATCGAGTTGGCCTCCATGCCCTTCGACGGGGTGCGGGTGTTGGACTCCACCGGCGCGCTGGCGCTGAAGGATCTGCCGGCCACCATGACCGTGGTCGGCGGCGGATACATCGGCATCGAATTGGGGACGGCGTTTGCCAAGCTCGGTACCGTGGTCACCATCGTGGAAGCCACCGGCGAGATCTTGCCCGGCATGCCCGCCAACCTGGCACGGGTGGTGCGGACGCGACTCACCGAACTCGGGGTTGACGTGCGGCTCAACACCACGCTCGCATCCCCTGAGGGAGATGTCACTGTGGTCGCGGTTGGGCGTCGGCCGAACACTGCCGATCTCGGGTTGGAGCATGCCCAGGTGGCCGTTGAACCATCCGGACTCATCGCCGTGAACTTGGCCAGACGCACCAGCAATCCGCACATCCTGGCAATCGGAGATGTCACTGCCGGACCGGCATTGGCCCACAAGGCCACAGCCGAGGCTGAAGTTGCAGCTGCAACTATCCTGGGCGTGAAGGCTGCGTTCCAACCGCTGGCTATACCCGCCGTCGTCTTCAGCGATCCAGAGATCGCATCGGTTGGTCACACGGTGGAGTCGGCCAAGGCCGTCGGGATAGCCGCTCGATCACGGCGGGTGCCCATGCGTTCGAACGGACGGGCACTCGCCGGCGGCGCACCTCTCGGTTCGGCTGAGTTGGTGACCGACGAGACGGGCGCAATCATCGGAGGCCACATCGCATCGCTAGGAGCGAGCGAGCTCGCCGCCGAGATCGCCCTCGCCATCGAGATGGGTGCGACGGCCACTGACCTGGCGATGACCGTGCACCCTCACCCCACCCTTGGAGAGGCCTGGGCCGACGCCGCAAGGGCGCCGGCCTGACCGCATCATTAACTGCGAGGGTCTACCGGGTAGATACCGGCGACATCGGCCACGAAGATGAGACCGTCACCGGGCTTGCCCGATGCGCCACCGGACTGAATGGCGGCAACAGCAGCGGCCACTTCGTCGTCTTCGAGCAGCACGTCGACGAGCAGCTTGTGCTTTACGCTCATCGAGAAAGCAACACCGCGATATTCGCCGGCGGTGGCTTGATCGTCTGAGCCATGGCCGCGTACGTCGTAGACCATCACGCCGACAAAACCGGCTTCGGCCAAACGATGCTGCACTGCGTCGAGTCGCTCGGGGCGGATGACTGCCTGTACCCGCTTCATGCGCCGACCTCCGAACGCAGCTTGGCGGCGATACCGTTGGATGATCCGCCAACCGAAACGAGGCTGTCGTTGCTCGGAACGAAGACATCACCCTGCGCTTCGAGGAAGTCGGGATACGACATGGCACCGGTTTCGGGCAGGTCAAGGCCACCGACCTCGTCCGCTGGATCAACCCGCATACCGATGGTCTTGTCGAGGATCTTGAAGAAGGCAATGGTCATAAGGCTGCAGAACACCACGAGCACGACGGCGTAGGTGATCTGGGCGAACAGCTGGCCGGCATCGCCGTAGAACAGACCCTTCACGCCCTTGCCCGTTACACCGTTGAGACCATCGCCGTAGCGACCGTCGGCGAAGAGGCCAACCGCCATTACGCCCCACAGGCCGTTGGCACCGTGAACGGCAACGGCACCGACCGGGTCGTCGACCTTGAACCGGTTTTCAACAATGAGCACCACGTACACCACGATCACACCGGCGGTGGTTCCGATAACCGCAGCAGCCCACGGCGACACGAATCCACAGGGAGCCGTGATGGACACGAGCCCGGCGAGCAGACCGTTACAAGTCATGGACGGGTCGGGCTTACCGAACTTCTTCCACATAAGGAACATGCACGACAGACACCCGAACGCCGAGGCAAGAATGGTGTTGACGATCACGATGGTGAAGCGCAGATCCATCGCCCCGAACGTTGACGCGCCGTTGAAGCCCATCCAGCCAACGAGCAACACGAAGGTGCCGAGGAACGCCATGGGCAGGTGGTGACCAGGAATGGCGCGAGCCTTGCCGTTCTTGTCGAACTTGCCAATGCGGGGGCCGAGGATTTTGGCACCCCAGAACGCAGCGACTCCGCCCATGGCGTGCACCACGCCCGAGCCGGCGAAGTCGACAGCACCGTGACCCCATTTCGGACCCTGCGAGCCGAGTTGGCTGAGGAAGCCACCACCCCACACCCAGTTGCCGAAGATCGGGTACAGGATGGCCGAGGCAAAGATGCCCCACACGCAGAATGCGCTGAACTTCCAACGCTCGGCCATGGCGCCGGTGGGGATCGTTGCGGTTGCGTCCATGAAGACGAGTTGGAAGAAGAAGAAGCCGAGAATGGCGACGTCGTAGGCACGGCCGGTCAGAAAGAAGCCGGACTTGGCGATGACGTTCCATCCGCCGATCGACACCGGGTCACCAAGTTTGGTGAGACCCAAGATGGCCGATTGGTCGGTCGCTCCGAACATCAGCGCATAGCCGCACACGAACCACCCGACCACACCAAGCGCGAAGATCACGAGGTTCATCATCATCGTGTGGGCCGCGTTTTTCGCCCGGGTGAAACCGGTCTCGACCAGCGCGAATCCGGCCTGCATGAACAGCACCAGGATGCCGCCGACGATGAGCCACGTCATGTTGATGCTGGTGCGGTCCTTGGCGATGGCGGCAGCCAACGTGGGCACGGCGTCTTCGGGCTTCGTGTCGGACGGCAAGACCTGCTCGGAACCAATCGAGGTGTCGGCACCGTTGGCATCGCCATTGCTGGCGAACGACGCACTACCGACTGCGCCGATCACCAACAGTGCGCTGAGACCGGCTACGGCCATGCGGCCGCGCCGGGCCTTTTGCGGCAAATAGGTGTCTGGTGATTGACGGCGCAGATGCCGACGAAACATCGCCGGCAACAACAGGGCCAGCGCGAACGCCGACATGATCAGGGGATGATTGGCCACAGGGCCCACTCTCTCTTTCGCCACGGGAATATTCAGCGAGCGCGCCGTTGGGCTCGACGCACAACTTAGAAACACCCTGTTTCCCGAAGAGGGCCGCCGTGTGAACAGCGTGTTACCAAACCATCAGAACGCCTCAGCTTGCGATGGCGTTCGCACCCAGCGCCAGTCGCCGAGCATTCGCCCTGATCGAACCGCGGATGACTAAGAAGGACAGGTAGATGACAGTCGCCGTTATCACGACGACCGTCAGCGTCCAGAGCGGAGCGAATGCCGCCGAGGCGGTCCCCGGAATGTGCGGCTCGAAGCAGATGTCGGTGCACTCGCCGTAGCGGCCACCGGTCGCCTTCCAAAGCGCCTCGTTCGCCATCCATCCCCCGATGACGGCGGCGAGCACCATCGGGCCAATCAGCAGACAGCGACGAAAAGGCGTGAAGAGGAGTGCGAGCGGAGGCGAGGAGGATGACGAGTTGGTACATGCCCTCAGTATGCGCCTCGCTCGCCGCATGCGATATCCGGAAAATCCCCCACTGTCTCGTGGGCGCCCCGCTACAACGTGTTGGTGATGGCGCCAGTTTCGGCGCCCTGCACCAGCTTTGCGTACTTGCCCAGGACACCGGTGGTGTACCGAGGCGCTTGCGGCGTCCAGCCTTGCTTGCGGCTCGCCAGTTCCGCATCGTCGACCATGAGGTTCAACGACTTGTTGTGGACATCGATCACAATACGATCACCGTCGTTGACGAACGCGATGGGGCCACCGTCAACGGCTTCGGGAGCAACGTGGCCAATGCAGAAACCCCACGTACCGCCGCTGAACCGACCGTCGGTAATGAGCGCGCAATCATGGCCGCGACCGGCGCCCTTCATGGCGCCAGTGATGGCCAACATCTCACGCATACCGGGGCCGCCCTTGGGGCCCTCGTAGCGGATGACAACGATGGTGCCGGGCTGAATGGAGCCGGCCATGATGGCGTCCATGGCGCCGTCTTCACCATTGAACACGCGGGCCACGCCGTCGAAGTAGAGCTGATCCTTTTCAAGACCGGCCACCTTCACCACGCTCCCCTTTGGCGCGAGCGACCCCGTGAGAATGTTGAGGCCACCTTCTTCGTGGATGGGCTGATCGATGGGATACACGACCACGCCGTCCGCGGCCGGCGGGTTGATGTCGGCCAGGTTCTCGGCCATGGTCTTGCCGGTGACGGTCATGCAGTCACCGTGGAGCAATCCGGCATCAAGCAGGATCTTCATGACAACGGGAACGCCGCCGATGCGATCGAGGTCGGTCATGTGGAACTTCCCGCCGGGCTTCATGTCGGCGATGTGGGGCACCTTGTCGGCGATGCGGTTGAAGTCATCGAGATCGAGCGCAACGCCGGCCTCATTGGCAATGGCCAGCAGATGGAGCACGGCGTTGGTGGAGCCGCCGAGCGCATTGGTGACCGCGATGGCATTTTCGAACGCCTTCTTCGTCATGATGTCCCGAGGAGTGATGCCGAGCTTGAGCAGGTTGACCACTGCTTCGCCCGCCCGTTTGGCATCGTCGTCACGGCGACGGTCGACGCTGGGTGGGCTGGCGGAACCGGGCAAAGACATCCCGATGGCTTCACCGATGGACGACATTGTGTTGGCCGTGAACATGCCACCACACGCTCCCTCGCCCGGGCACGCATTGCGCTCGATATGGCCGAGTTCATCTTCGGACATGGTGCCCGCACCAACCGCGCCAATGGCTTCGAACACGCTGGTGATGTCGAGCACCTTGCCGTTGTAGTTGCCGGGCAACGTAGATCCTGCGTAGACAAAAACCGCCGGCAGGTTGAGCCGGGCAATCGCCATCAACATGCCAGGCTGGCTCTTGTCACAGCCGGCCAAGGCGACGAGACCGTCGAGGCGTTCGGCAAACATGACGGTCTCCACCGAATCACAGATCACCTCACGACTTACCAACGAACCACGCATGCCTTCATGGCCCATCGAGATGCCATCGGACACGCTGATGGTGCCGAACTCCAGCGGAAATCCACCGGCTGCGTGCACGCCTTCCTTCGCCGCCTTGGCCAGGCGCTGGAGCGACAGGTTGCACGGCGTGATTTCGTTCCAGCTCGACGCAACGCCAATCTGAGATCGAGCCCAGTCGTCATCACCCATACCGACGGCGCGCAGCATGGCGCGGGCCGCCGCCTTCTTCACACCTGTGGTGACATCGTGGGAGCGGGGCTTGATGGAGACCGGGCTGTCAGGCATGCCTGCACGTTAATACCTCGCTACCGGAACGCCCCGTGAAAAACGGACGGGATGGTGCACCGAGAGTGCGGCTGGTCATAGTCTTCCGCCGTGACCTCTGGACCTCTCGCGCCTTTACGCCGCCCCGAGGTCGCCATGGTGTGGGGCGCAGGAGTCGTCTCCGACGTCGGCACCTGGGTGCAGTTGGTGATTGTCGGCAGCCTCATTGCCCGCACCACCGGCAGCGCGTTATTGACCGGGCTGGTGGCGATGGCCACCTTCACACCGCAGGGTGTGTTCTCCCCCATCGGCGGCTTGCTGGCCGACCGATTCGACCGCCGTCGGTTGTTCGGCTTCGCTCTCGCTGGCCAGGCGTTGGCCACCACCATCCTCGCCGTCCTGCTGGCCGGCCACGTCACCAACGCCTACGCGCTCACGTCTGTGATCTTCTTCCAGAGCAGTTTCGGGGCGTTCGGCGCCCCGGCATTCCAGGCCATGATGCCGGACCTGGTTCCGGCTGAAGAACTGCAGGCAATGGTCGGTTTGAGCATCGCTTCATGGAACAGCGGCCGCATTCTTGGCCCGATTCTGGGGACGCTTCTCGAACGTTCGATCGGCGCACCCGGCGCCATCATCGCCAACGCGCTCACCTTTGCCGGCATGTCCATCGCCGTGATGGCACTGCGTCGAGCGTTCCCACCAACGGCCCGGTACGGCGGCGAGACGGTGAAAACGCAGATGCTCGTCGGACTTCGGGCGACCAGGGCGACCCCTGGTTGCTGGGTCGCGATTCAGGCCATGGTGACGTTCAACTTCATCATCGCCCCGTTCATTGCCTTGATGCCGATCTTCGCCCGGCGTGTACTGCACGGCGGTACCGGTCTGGCTGGCACCCTCAGTTCCGCGCAGGGCGTCGGCGCGCTGAGCGGAGCGCTAGGCCTCAGTCTCCTGATCAGACGGTACGACCGCTACGCCACCATCCTCGGCGCCATCTCACTCATGTCGGTGTCGTACCTCATCTACGCCCATTCACCAACGGCCTTGACGGCCGTGCTTGTCCTTCCCTTCCTCGGGTTCGGCGCCACGCTCGTGTTCGCCAGCATGATGGCGCTCATCCAACGTGATGCTCCGTCGGATCAGCGTGGTCGAGTGATGTCGATGTTCCAAGCCATCACCGGCACCAGTTACGGAGTAGCCATCTTGTGCTTTGGACGACTGAGCGATGTGATCGGGCTGCGATGGTCGATGACTGCTGCCGCCGTATTCGGCATCCTGGCCACCATCTTCGCCGTCATCCGCTACCCGCACTGGCGCAGCATCATCGACATCCCTCGCAGAGTCGGCGACCGTCCCGCCAACTGGCAACTCCTCCCCGAATTCTAAGAGCCGCCGAGACTGCCACGACCTCGTACCCTCCAACCTCGACCGATTCGCCCTCCAACCCGGCCCAATGACTGTCCGTTGCGAACGAAACAGGCCGAGTTGGAGGGTGAACATCATCACGTTGGAGGGTGAGCCCTGCGACTGGCCCCATCCAAGGCTTTGCGAACCTTGGTTGGCTGATGTTCGATCTGATTCGGCGTGACGCTGATCCAGTGGAAGCCGAGTGCGTCGTACGTCGACCCACGGTCGTGATCGCGCTCGAACTGATGCTCGTGAGAGCGCATACAGCCGCCTTACGGAATGTAGTCGTCGTAAGGGGAAGGACCCCATTGTGCGATATGCCCTTCGGCAGCGTCAAGGCCCTCCAACATCGACCGTTTCACCCTCCAACCCGACACCTAGAGCGCCGGCTGCGAGCGAAACAGGCCGAGTTGGAGGGCGAACCTTACGAAGTTGGAGGGTAGGGGGTCTTTCGGTGCCGAACAGTCGGCGCGGGCGGACGAACTGTGGTTGACTCAATGGTCGCGTTATGAGTCGTGCGATCCGTCTTCGACCCTGGCAGCGGGCCGCGCTGGAGAAATTTCGGGCGTCGGAATTACCGGACTTCTTGGCGGTAGCAACGCCAGGAGCTGGAAAAACAACCTTCGCTCTGTCAGCGGCACGGTGGGTGATCACCGAGCGGCGGTGCCGGGTCATTGTGGTGGCGCCGACCGCGGATTTGAAGACGCAGTGGGCGCTGGCGGCCGAAAGGTTCGGACTGCACTTGGATTCGGAGTGGTCACCGGCCATGGCTCGACTGCCGGCCGACGTGCACGGCATCGTGACCACCTACCAGCAGGTGGCCTCCAGCGCCGAGGTACTGCGCGGTCTGGCCGCGGACGGTTTTGTGATCTTCGATGAGGTGCACCATGCCGGCGACGACAAGGCATGGGGCACGTCCATCCAGACTGCGTTCGAAACGGCGGCGCGGCGCCTGTCCATCTCCGGCACGCCATTCCGCAGCGACACCGCCGCAATTCCGTTCGTCAACTATGTCCTCGATGAAGCCCGGCCCGACTACGAGTACGGCTACGGCGAAGCATTGAGTGACGGCGCGGTCGTGCGTCCGGTGTACTTCCCGCGCATCGACGGGATGATGGAGTGGACGGCTCCCGACGGAACGGTGAACGCCGCCAGTTTTCAGGACGCGCTCGACCGTCAACGGAGCTCGGAGCGGTTGCGCACGGCGCTGAGCAGCGAGGGCGAATGGCTGCCGGTGGTGCTGGGCGAGGCGCACAAGCGACTCAGCAAGATCCGGCTCGATCACCCCGAGGCGGGTGGATTGGTGATTGCCACCGACCAGGATCACGCCCGCACTATTGCCAAGTTGTTGCGCGACCGCATCGGCACGGTAGCCGAGGTGGTGACGTCGGATGACCCCACCGCGTCGCACCGGATCAGTCGCTTCGCCGACGGCATTGCACCGTGGTTGGTTGCCGTGCGCATGGTGTCGGAGGGGGTCGACATCCCCCGCCTGAGGGTCGGTGTCTTTGCGACGACGACATCCACCGAACTGTTCTTCCGTCAAGCGGTCGGGCGCCTCGTGCGCTGGACCCCCGGCCGCAAGAGTCAGAAGGCGTACTTCTACATTCCCGACGATCCGCGGCTGCGCACACACGCGTTTCAGATTGCCGATCAACGTCGACACTCACTTCGCAGAAAGGACGAAGATGTCGACGGGCTGACCGAGTTCGCGCTCGAGCAGGAGGCCAGCGAGTTCGACACCGCTCCACCCGACGCGGAGCAGATGTCGCTCTTCTCGGTCATCTCGGCCGTCGCAACCGAGGTGGTCGTGCATAGTCCCGACTTTGACGATGAGCCCGATCCGCGGGACCCGGATACCGCCTTTCTTGATGACCCCGACTTTCTGATTGACCTCGACCCGGTACCGCTGCCCGGCGGCGGATCAGTCGTCGGCACGGGCATGAGCCGACGGGAGGAACGGGAGCGGCTTCGGGAAGCGAACGCCGATCTGGCGCGGGCGCTGGTGGATCGGACCGGGTGGAGCCACGCCAAGGTCAACGCCGAAATGAACCGGCTGGCCGGCATCGAAAAGATCAGCCAGGCCACCATCGAGCAACTGCAGCGCCGCGTCCGCTACGGCGAGTCCTGGCTCCGCCGGGCACCACGATGAGACCGCGAATCGGGAACCAGGCCAGACCGCGTAGCCTCTGATCCGTATGAGGCGTCGCGAGATGGTCCTTGCCGGTCTGCTGTCGGCCCTGACGCTAGTCACCACTAGCAGACCGGTAGTTGCAAATGAAACGGGTGGCGCGGCGAGATGCGTGGGCGCAAGTCCGTCACTGGCGGCGGCGTACAACGAGGCATTTGGACGTGCGCTCGGGAATTGGCAGGCGGGTGACGCGCCGCACAGCTATCCGCTCCCCGATGGCACCGTGCTGTGGATCCTGAACGATTCGTTCATCAACGCCAAGAACCCGGCCGCCGGTATCACGGCTGACTCGACGTTCGTGCACAACGTGGCAGTGAGACAGTCGCAACAGTGCTTCGAAGTCATCGCCGGTCTCGATCCCCCGCCGCCTGCGCCTGGTGTCACCACGACCACGCCCGCGGCACCCACCTCGGCACCGAAACCGGCCAGCTTCTTGGCCTCGGGAGAAACAGCGAAGACCTGGTGGTGGTTCCATGGTGGAGATGTGGAGGGCAACTACCTCCACGTGTTCGTCACGGCCATGCAACAAACCGGCGCGGAGAGTTGGGAGATCGCATTCCAACCAGCTTCGATCGCTATCGCCACCTACGACTGGCGCACCCTCCAACTCATCGATGTGCGATCGGCGCCGAACGTGGGTGTGCACCCGGGCTTCGGTTTTTCCGTCGCCAACGACGAGAGTTACACCTACCTGTTCGGTCACGACGACAACCTCCAGTTCGCCAAAGGCACCAGGGAGAATTACGTCGCTCGTGTTCCGCTGCATCAGGTCTTCAACGCGCCGAGCTATTGGAACGGCAATGCGTGGGTGGGTGACGCGGGTCAGGCGGTGAGCATCTCGACGGAAGGCACCTGGGATCACCGGATGACGGTGATGCATCAGGACGATCGTTGGTTGGCAACGGCGAAGGAAGACGACTTCTTCGGCGACGAATTCCTGATCCTGGAAGCGCCTCAAGCGCAGGGACCCTGGGTGATCACTCAGCGACTGAAGGTTCCAACCCTCACGAACCCGGCCGACGCGGTGACCTACGACGGCACTGCAATTCCGAAGATCGTTGACGGCAGGATCATCGTTGGGTGGTCGAACAACCAGTACGACTTCGCCCGAGTCGCACTGCAGCCGAGGTTGTATCGGCCGAGCTTCGCCGATGTCGCCATCGGCGCCCCTACGCAGTCGAACGCTATCTGTCACGGCGATCAGGTCGGTCGCTCGGGTCAGTTGCAACCCGGTGACACCTCCCGCTATCAACCAATTGAGCCGAGGCGGGTGCTGGACACTCGCGATACCGCAAGCGCTATCGCTGCCGATTCCGTTCGCAGATTCGATATGGCGGCGGCGCTTGGCCTGACCCCTGGCAGTTTCACCGCTGCGGTACTCAACGTCACCATGGTTGACGCCCGTGGCGTTGGCTTCATGACCGTCTGGCCGGGCGGGGCGGCTCGCCCGCAAGCGTCGAACCTGAATAGCGATCACGTTGGCTCCACCACCGCCGATCTGGTGACGACAGCGGTCGACAGCACCGGAGCGATTCAGCTCTACACGTCGGTCAGCTCGCACATCATCGTCGACGTCGCCGGTATCTATCTTCCGGCAACCTCGTCACAGGCAGGGCGACTCCAAGCGCTCGATCCCACCCGCTTACTCGACACTCGCGACGCCGGTCCGACACTGCCGGCAAGGCACACGACAACGCTCAACATCGGTGGGCGCGGTGGCCTCCCGACGGGAAGCGTGAGCGCGGTCGTCCTCAATCTCACAAGCACGGCGGCGACATCGGCCGGTTTCGTCACGGCATGGGCCGATGGCGTGCGGCCCAACGCGTCGAACCTCAACGTTGACCGCGGCTCCACCCGCGCCAATCAGGTGATCGTGCCGGTGTCGGCCGACGGTACTGTTCGGTTCTACAACGACGCGCCGATGCACCTCATCGTTGACATCGCCGGCTATTTCACCACGGCAGATGCCCCTCTGTCGGGGAGTGGTCTTTTCGTTGCCACAGTGCCACTACGGTTGCTGGACAGTCGGGATGCTCCCGGCCGACCAGGCACCGGCTGCGTCGCCACGATAGTTGCGCCTGCAACTGCTTCCGCGGCAGTAACAACACTGACGATCACTGATGCGCGAAAGCCTGGTTACGCGACGATGTGGCCAGGCGGCCAAGATCGCCCGACCACGTCGTCATTGAATATCGATGGCGTGGGTCAGACGAGGCCGAATCACGCCATCGTGCGCCTCGACGCCAGCCACGCGCTGCAGGTGTATGTCGAGCCGAGAGGCCACGTCATCGTCGACCTCGCCGGCTACTTCACCTGACCACATTGTCGCGTTACTGGGCTGCTGCCCGCTTCTGCTGGAGGAGGGCGGTGACGGCCTTGCCGTCGGCTTGGCCTTTGGTGGTCTTCATGATCGCGCCGACCAGGGCACCCATGGCCTTGTCCTCGCCGGAAACGTACTTGGCCCAGGCGGCTGGCTGAGCGGCGATTGCGGCGTCCACGGCGCCTTCAAGGGCGCCCGATGCCATGGCCTCAAAACCTCTGGATTTGGCCAGGGCTGAGGGATCGGCGTCTCCCCCGGCGGCCACGATGTCGGCCATCAGCGTCTTGGCCTGAGTGGCGGTGATCTTGCCGTCGGCTTCAAGCTTCGTCAGCGCGGTGAGTGTGGCCGGCGTGGGCGTGGGGCCGTCGGGCGGCACGTTGTGCTGCAGGTGCGTGGCGGCACGCTGCGGGTCTGCGCCGGCCGCAATGCAGTCGAACAGCAGGGCATCCCAACCACGCTCGACGAGAACGATGACGGTCTCGTCGGTGATGGTAGAACTGATTGCATCTGCAACTTTATGTCTGCGGGCGGCGGGCAACACGGGCAACGCCTGACGCACCGCGTCGATCCACACTTCGCCCGGCACGATCGGCACCAGGTCGGGTTCGAGGAAGTAGCGGTAGTCGTCAGCGTTTTCTTTTACGCGCAGTGTGTGTGTGCGGCTGTCGACGTCGGACCAGTGACGCGTTTCCTGACGAATGCGTTCGCCATCTTCGATCAGGATGATCTGACGCCGGGCTTCGTACTCGATGGCCTTCCCGAGCGAACGGAGTGAGTTGAGGTTCTTTATTTCGCAACGGGTACCGAAGTCGGTGCCGGGCTTGTGCACGCTGACGTTGGCGTCACAGCGCATCGAACCCTCTTCCATCTTGGCGTCACTGACACCGGTGGCGATGAGGATTTCCTGGAGCTCGGCCATGTACTGCTTGGCCTCTTCCGACGTGCGGATGTCGGGCTTGCCGACAATCTCGAGAAGGGGGATGCCGGCGCGGTTGTAGTCAACCATCGAGTACTCGCTGCCGTGGATACGGCCGCCACCACCACCGATGTGGGTGGACTTGCCGGTGTCTTCCTCAAGGTGGGCCCGCTCTATGCCGATGCGCTTACCGCTGGGTAGATCGAGGTAGCCCTCGCGGTCGATGGGCTGGTCGTACTGCGTGACCTGATAGTCCTTGGGCATGTCGGGATAGAAGTAGTTCTTCCGATGAAAAACGCTGGAGTGAACGCTGCAGTTCAGGGCCAAACCAAGACGGATGGCGAGCTCAACGACCTGGTGGTTGAGCACCGGCAGCGAGCCGGGCAGGCCGAGGCAGACCGGGCACACGTTGGTGTTCGGCTCGTCACCGAACATGTTGGGGCACGAGCAGAACACCTTGGTCTTGGTGGCAAGCTCAGCGTGCACTTCAAGGCCGACGACCAGTTCGTAACCGTTGATGAAGTTGGTCGTGTCGATAGCGGTGTCGGTCATGCCATGCTCGCTTCCAGGACGGCGGCGGTACGGAACATCTCGGATTCACCGAGCGCGGGGGCCAGGATCTGCACACCGACGGGCAGGCCATCGGCGCCGGTGCCGAAGGGCACGCTCATGCCCGGATGACCGCAGAGGTTTGATGGGATCGTGTAGAGGTCGCAGAGGTACATCGATAGCGGATCAGCCGTCTTCGACCCGAACGGGAAGGCAACGCTGGGAGACGCCGGCGTGAGCAGCACGTCGGCCTGCCGGTAGGCCCTGGCAAAGTCGTCGGCCATCAACCGGCGCACCTTCAATGCCTTGCCGTAGTAGGCGTCGTAGTACCCGGCCGACAAGGCGTATGTGCCGAGCATGATGCGACGCTTTACTTCGGCACCAAAACCCACCGAGCGAGTGGAGGCATTCATCTGGGCGGTGTCGACATCATCCACCCGAAGTCCGTAGCGCACGCCGTCGTATCTCGCCAGGTTGCTGCTGGCCTCGGCGGGAGCAATCAGGTAGTACGACGTGAGCGCGAAGGAGAACGACGGGATCTCCACATCGACCAGCACGGCACCTTCCTTTTCGAGGGCGAGGAACGCGGCATCGATGCGAGCGGTGACGTCGGGGTCGGCGCCATCGGGCAGGTTGGTGATGCGCCCGACGCGCAGGCCCTGCACACCCTGGCCGAGCACGGCGGTCATCGGCGGCATGGCTGACGGCAGCGAGGTGGAGTCACGATGATCGTGGCCGCCCATCACTTCGAGCAGCAGCGCCGAGTCGTGCACGGTGGTGGTGAACGGGCCGATCTGGTCGAGCGACGATGCGAATGCGATCAGCCCGTAGCGGGACACCAGGCCGTAGGTCGGTTTCACCCCAACCACACCGCACAACGACGCGGGCTGACGGATGGAGCCGCCCGTGTCGGAACCAATGCTGACGGGCGCGAATCCGGCGGCGACTGCCGCGGCCGATCCGCCCGACGAACCACCCGGTACTCGGCTGAGGTCGTGCGGGTTGCGGGTGGGACCGAACGCTGAGTTCTCGGTGGAAGACCCCATGGCGAACTCATCGAGGTTGGTCTTGCCGATCGGGATCGCTCCGGCGGCAACAAGCCGCTCGACCGCAGTAGCGGTGTACGGCGGCTTCCAACCTTCGAGGATCTTGGACGAGCACGTGGTGGGGATACCCCGCGTGCACATGTTGTCCTTCACTGCGAGCGGCACGCCGGCGAGAGGGCCGACCTGCTCCCCCGCCGCGACGCGGGCGTCGATGGCGGCAGCTGCGGCGCGGGCGTGGTCGGCCAGCACGAGGTTGAAGGCGTGAATGTCGCCCTCGCGAGCTGAGATGGCGTCGAGGTGTTCATCCACCACGCTGACGGCGCTGCGGGTACCGGACTGGACGGCGGCGGCGATCTCTACCGCGTTCACGGTGCCTCTCCCATGATCGGCGGAACCCGGAAGCGGCCCTGATCAGCGGCGGGCGCGGCGGCCAGCACTTCATCACGATCCAGACACGCGCCGATCACGTCTTCGCGCAACACGTTGACCAGCGGAATGGGGTGGACCATTGGTTCGACGCCATCGAGGTCGAGCTTTTCGATATCGCTGAAATGGCCGAGCATGCCGGCGAGTTGGGTGGTGTACAGCCCGACTTCATCCGGGGTGAGATTGAGCCGAGCAAGCTTGGCGACGTAGATCACGTCGTCGGCGGAGAGGAGTTCTGACACGGTCGATCATCCTAGTTGGCTTCCCGCCTGGAGCTCTTGTGGGAAAAAGCGGGTCGTCTCAGTGCGGATGAACCACGGCAGCGGTGCTTGCGGCAACCATGGGCCACAAGGGCAGCGTCGGGATCAGCGCCGTCTGGAAGGCGTGGTACAGGTCGGGCTTGCCTGTCCATACGCTGCTGGCCGGTTGGTTGTTCTGGTCGAGTTGGTGCCGCCACGAGCCGTCTGGCTCGATATGGAAGCGGGCCGCGTGGTCCCACCAGCGCCGGTACCACGCGGCATAGCGGGGATCGCCGGTCTGGCGGTGGAGCACCGCTGCGGTGTTGATGGCTTCGGTGAGTACCCAGTGGAGGCGGTCACGAACGACCGGCCGGCCGTCCCAGTCGGTCGTGTAGACAAAGCCCGGCGCGCCGTCCGGTGACCACCCGTCGGCGACTGCTCGGTCGAACAACTGCACCGCCGCGCTCAGGAGCGTGGCGCGATCAGTGCTGAGCGGCGAGTTGGCGAGGTGGACGAAAAGTCGTGACCACTCGAACGCGTGGCCGACCGTTGCGCCGTAGGGCTTGAACTGGTCGTTGGGCCGATCGTGGTTGTAGTCGAGCAGTGGCTTCAGTGAGCCGTCGTAGTGCTCGGGAATGCGCCACTTGTTCGGCTCGGCGTTGGCGATCACGAAGTGGCAGATCCGTTCGGCCCGCTCCAGCCACACGCGGTCACCCGTAAGACTCGCGACGGAAAGCATCGCCTCCACGGCGTGCATGTTCGAGTTGATCCCGCGGTACGGCTCGAGGTTTTCGAATGCCGAATCCCACGTGTCGAAGCAGGTGCCTGTGGCGGCGTCCCAGAAGTGGGACAGGAAGAGATCCTCGGCCTCGACGAGCAGTTCGGCAGCCCCATCGATGCCCGCATGGGTTCCGGTGGCACCGGCAATGAGGAGGAAGACGTGGTCGTAGCAGGCCTTTCCCTTCGCCGGCCCGTCGGCCTTGATCATCGGGTACCAGCCGCCGTGAACCGGGTCGCGGAGCGGGCCGGTCAGCCCGGCCAGTGCGGTTTCGGCGATCGTCACGCTTCCGGGTACGCCGCAAAGCGCACCCAGTCCGAAGACGTGCACCATGCGAGCGGTGATCCAGGTTTGTAGCCCCTGGGTCGCATCGGGTTGGCCGTCGTCATCGAGCCACACCGCCCCTCCACCGGCGCGGCCGGTATTCCGACCGAACGCAAGCAGATCGGTGGCCTGATGCAAAAGCCAGTGACGATGGGAGGGAAGATCAATCCAGTCAAGCGTCACGCGATATCCATCCCAAGAGCGCGTCGACCGGTTCGGTTCAGCGCCTCTGCCGGAAAGCGATCGGGCCAGTTTCGTTCGTAGTGTTCGGGCGGGAAATCATCGGGGCTCGAACCGTCCAAGAAGGCGGCCCGGACGAGTTCGGCATAGCGCTCGTTGCGCGGGCACCATGGTGCGGCGGGGATGTACATGACGTTGCCCCAGCCCTTCTGATCTACCACGGGAGCGACGGCGTGAAGCAGGTCGGTGTGCCACCAGGCCGAGTCGCCGGCGCGGACATCGGGGATACCGGCAAGGGCCGGCTGGAGCGGCGCATGCCACTGGGCGCTTCCAGGAAAGGCACGGCCGACACGCACGCCGCACATGTCTTCATCCGGCACGTCCGCCATGAGAGGTCGCAGCAGGAGATAGCCCATGATGTCCGCAATGGGAATCGAGTGGAGCACACCCTGGTCGTGATCCATGTCGCACAGCGCGGTCCAACCCTGGAACGTGCGGAACGCAGATGTCTTGGTGGTTCCATCAAACAGCGGCCCGCTCGTACGGTACTCGGCGCTCCACGGATCGAACGCTTCAACGGTCCCCTCGAAGAGATGATGGAACGCCAGCTGATGCTCTCGAGTCATCCACAGGTCGAGCGTGCCCGAATCCATATGCGGCCGTAGGCCGTTCGACGTGGTGCCCGGCGGTCGCCGACGGATCCGATCGGGGTACATCGAATCACGAGCAGGATCGAACCACTGCACGCCGTTCGACGTGCTCGTCCAAAAGCTGTTCAGGAACGCCTGCACCTTCGCCATCCGGTCACTCTGACGAGCCTCCATCTGGGCCGGCGACCAGTAGATCGGGTAGATCTCCGGCTTCGAATCAACGCTCGCAAAGAAGTCGTCACCGGCGCCTCGATAGTCCTCGAAGAACTGGTTGCCCTCCACGTAGTCCTGGATTCCCTGATCCCAGTCGAGCGCCTGCTGGCGTTCGAAGTGGCCGCGCACGATCACACACCCGCGCTTGCGCAGCAGCGTGACTGTGTCGGCCGGAACGGTGCCCGCCTCGATGTCGGCGTAGTGCACGATAGGCCACGCGTTTCGTCCAGCTTCGACCTCGGCTGCGACCTCGTCAACCTGAGCGAGGACGCGTGCGGACATCACGGCGAACACATCGTCGATCGAGCGACCAGCGGCAAGCAAACGCGCCCGGATGGCGTGTTTGGTCTGGGCGGTGGCCGCAGCCACGTCTGGCGGCGCGGCCGTCCATGACGGCAAACTGGCGAGCGTAGCCATCAGCGTTCGGACAGGCCGGTAAGAGCGCCGAGCAGCGTGTCGGCGTTGAATTCCGACGTGGGCGCGTCGCGCACGACACAGCCAAGGCGAAGCACAACGATGCGATTGGTTCCTTGCAGCACACGAGGCAGCGTAATGCGAAACGATCCGTTTGCCTGATGTCTCTGACCGATAGCCTGCCGTGCCACATGACCACCGCTTTAGTCGTCGGAAAATTTCTCCCGCCTCACATCGGTCATGCACTGCTGATCGACCACGCCCTCTCGCTGGCTGACAAGGTGCACGTGTTCGTGAACGACCGACCGGCCTACGCCATTCCGGCCGAGGTACGGGCGGCGTGGGTACAGCAGGCGTTCCCGGCCGCCCGGGTACATGTGGCTAACGACCCGTGGGGTGACAACGACAGCGCCGGACAGGCGGCGAACATCAAGCGCATTCTCGGCTTCGTGCCCGACATCATCGTCACGTCGGAGGACTGGGCCGATCCGGTGTGCGACATCCTCGGAAGCCGGCACGTGCGCGTCGATCCCCAACGGGTTGCGCTGCCGATCAGCGCCACCATGCTGCGCGAGGACCCGGTCAAGCACTGGGACAAGCTGCTCCCGCCAGCGAAGGCTGGACTGTGTCATCGCATCGTGCTGGTCGGCTCGGAGTCGACTGGCAAGACCACGTTGGCCCAGGCACTGGCCAAGCGGTGGAACACCACGTGGGTGCCCGAGTACGGCCGGGAGTACACGGAGGAAAAAGTTGCAAACGGAACGAACGACCATTGGACGACCGAAGACTTCGTGGTTATCGCCGACCGTCAGCAACAACTCGAAGATCACCTTGCGCTCAACAGCGGCCCGATCCTTGTATGCGACACCGATGCCTTCGCCACCGCTATCTGGCACGAGCGTTACGAGGGCGAACGCTCCCCCGCCGTCGAAGCCATCGCAGCCCGGCGGCACTACGCGCTGTACGTGTTGGCCGGGCTCGATGTCCCGTGGGTGAAAGACAACATCCGCGACGGCCTCAAGGTGCGCCAGTGGATGCACGAACGCTTCATTACTGAACTGGACAAGCGACCCGAACCGTGGTTCGAAGTGCGCGGGTCAGTCGACGAGCGGATCGCCCTCGTTGAGCACGAGGTCGGGCGTCTCAACCTCCTCGGCGGGCAGACCATCTTCAATCCCCTCCGCTGGAAGTAGCCCGTCTTCTTCGGAATCGACGACGGTCGGCTCAGGCGCGACCCACTTCTGATGGCGGTGCGTGAGCAAGTACGCCAAGGCAAGAAGGAACACGATGCCCGACACCCATTCGTTGACACGGAGGCCAAGGATTCGGGAGGCGAAGTCGACGCGCATCCGCTCGATGAAGAAGCGGATGAATGTGTAGCCGGCCACGTAGATGGCGAACAACTTTCCGGCACCGACATCACGCTTGCGATCGATGCGCAACAGCACTGCGCACAAGGCAAGGTTCCACAGACCCTCATAGAGAAACGCTGGGTGGAAGGTGGCGAAATCCTTGTACTGATCGGGTCGAAAGTTCGGATCGATCTTGAGCGCCCACGGCAGGGTGGATGGTCGGCCGAAGAGTTCCTGGTTCCACCAGTTGCCGACGCGGCCGATGGCCTGGGCCAGTGGCAGTGCCGGCGCCGCTGCCATCAGCGCGGCAGCCGTGGTGACGCCGCGCTTGCGGGCCGCCCACAGGCCGACGATGACGCCAAGGGCGACCCCGCCCCAGATGCCGAGGCCACCGTCCCAGATCTTAAAGGCCCGTAACCAGTCGCCTTCGAAGCTCTTCCAGTCGGTGATGACGTGGTAAAGCCGAGCGCCCACGATGCCAGCGGGCACGGCCCACATGGCGATGGCCGACATGTCTTCTTTCGTGCCGACGCCGCGTGCTTCCAAACGGCGGCCGGCCAGCCACACGGCAGCGACGACGCCGAGCGCGATCATCAGACCGTACGCGTGGAGCTGCAGCGGCCCGAGATGAATGGCGTTGTCGG
Source organism: uncultured Acidimicrobiales bacterium (assembly GCA_963791625.1). GTDB lineage: Bacteria > Actinomycetota > Acidimicrobiia > Acidimicrobiales > Ilumatobacteraceae > JANMCE01. The sequence continues at coordinate 80,133 of CAWBTA010000006.1, read as the reverse complement.
GCGGACTGGGGATGAAGGCCAGCATCAGGCGCATACCTTTTGACCAAAGGCGACGGCGTGTTCGAAGACCACGTCCCGGTCGTAGTCGAGCGTGGCAACGTGATAGCTGCGCTCAAGCATGACGCGCTGCACCGGGCCCGCCACCGTGGCGGCCAGGAAGTCACTGTTGACGGGGTCAACCACGTGATCCTGCGTGCTGGTCATGATGAGCACGGGCATGGCGATGGACCCGATGTCGCTCTGCATGGCGTGCAGTCCGGCAGTGAGTGAGATGAACGGCCCGATGGGCGTGTCGTTGTAGGAGGTTTCGATGGAGTCTGGGTCAGCAATGTCGGAACCGATTCCGGGGATCGACAACATGCCTTCGTCGAGCGCGCCCTGCGCCATTTCGACGAGCTCATCCTCGGCCGGTTGCACCAACGGATTCACGAGGGCGAGTCCGACGATGTCGGGATGCTTCGTGGCGAGATAGACCGAGAGCGAGCCGCCCATTGACAAGCCGGCCACCACGACTTTGTCGCACCGTTCGGACAGCTTGGCGAATGCCGATTCGACCTCGTCGGTCCAGTCGGACCAACCGGTGGTCATCATGTTTTCGACGGTCGTGCCATGGCCGGGAAGGCGGGGCAGCTCAACGTGGAAACCAACGGCGGCGAACGCTTCGGCAACACCGCGCATGGCTCCGGGATGGCCCGTGAAACCGTGCAGGCAGAGCGCGCCAGACGTGGTCGTGCCGTGATGGCTCCAGGGGTCGGCGCCGGGGATGAGCTGCATGACGGTCCTTTTGATCGAGATGGGTCCATCCTGCCACCGTGGCAGGGCGCGGCGATTGACCGACGGGTCAAGGGGCTGCTGGACTGGTCGAAATGTACACCGCCGACCGACAGCTCACCGATCAGGGCAAGGAGCGCAAACAGCAACTGCTCGACTGCGCCCAGACCCTTTTCACCGAGCGCGGCTACGGCGCAACCAGAGTCGTCGATATCTGTAATGCCGCAGGTGTGGCCAAGGGGTTGTTCTACTGGTACTTCCCCACCAAGGAAACGCTGTTTGCCGAGTTGGTGCGTTCGATGCGCCTGCGGTTGCGACGAGCCCAGGCCGACGCCATCGACCCCAACGCCGATCCGCTGACCCGCATCTGCCAGGGCGCCGAGGCGTCGGTCCGATTCATGGCCTCCCACGCCTCGTTCTTCGCGTTCCTGGAAAACGTCGGGGTTGAAGGGATCGTCGCCGGGTTACTGAACGAGGGCCGCGACGTCCACACCCGAGACGTTGCGGCGCAGGTGGTGGAGGCCCAGGCACTGCACCTCATCGACCCCGAGGAGGACGCTGCGCTCTTGGCCAGTGGCGTGATCGGCACCGTGACCCATTTCAGCCACGCCCACCGCTCTGGGCGGATCGACCTACCCATTGACTCCGTAGCGTCGTTTGTCGGCCGCTGGGTGCGGCAGGCACTGGTTCCGGAACCCTCAAGTCGCGGCATTCTGACCACTCCCTGAGGTTTGAGAACCCCTTAACCCCGCTGTTCACTACGGTGCGTGAGAAGCCACGCCACGAGGGGACGAAGCCGGAATGAGTTCAGCACCAGCCAACGTAGATCTACGGTCTGCGATCGGAACGGCCACCATCCTCCAGGGGAACTCCGACGTCGCCACGGCGAGGGAGGCCTACCGCCAACGAAAGCTCAAGCGGATGAGCGGGGCGCTGTTGTCGATTGCGTTGTATCTGTTGGTGCGGGCCTACTTGGGCCACCCCTATCGGTTGTCTATTCCCACCATCCCGCTCGACAGCCCAATCCTGCCGAGCTTTCTACTCATCCTGGTGATCGGTGTGGGCGGCGTCGTCCCAATGCTTGCGGCCGGTCGTAGTCCTCACACGCTGTTTCGCAGTGAAGACATCGGCGTTCGTCTCTCCGACGTGGTCGGCGCCGATTCGGTGAAAGATGAAGTCGTTCGCTCGCTGAACCTCTTCTTGGCCAACCGCACGTTCACCAGTGAAATGGGCGGCACCATCCGCCGCGGCCTGCTCTTCTCCGGCACCCCTGGCACCGGAAAGACCTACATTGCGAAGGCCATGGCCGGCAGTGCCGGCGTGCCGTTCGTGTTCGTGTCTGCCACCGCCTTCCAGTCGATGTTTTACGGCGCAACCGCCCGCAAGATCCGCTCGTACTTCAAGGCGCTGCGCAAGATCGCCCGCAAGGAGGGCGGCGCGATTGGTTTCATCGAAGAGTTTGACGCCATTGGCCTGGCGCGTTCGGGCGTGACGTCGGGTCGCGGCGAAGGCATGTCCGGCGTGGTCAACGAGTTACTCGTGCAGATGCAGAGCTTCGACGAGCCGACTGCGGGTGTGCGCTTTCAGACGTGGTGTCTCGAGCGGGTCAACGCGTGGCTGCCCGAGGCTCGTCGGATCAAGCGTCCCGCTCGTGTCGCGCCGAACATCATCCTGATCGCGGCCACCAACCGTGCTGCCGATCTCGACCCGGCGCTGCTGCGCGCCGGACGATTTGATCGCACCATTACCTTCGATCTTCCCGTGCGCCGCGAACGCAACCAGATCGCCGGCTTTTATCTCAACAAGAAGAGCCACGACATCTCCGTCACACCGGAGGAGATCGCCCAAATGACCAGCGGCTACAGCCCGGTGGAGATCGAGCAGTTGCTTGACGAAGGACTGGTCGCGGCGCTGCGTCGCGGCAGCCGCACGATGAGCATCCAGGACGTGAAGTCTGCGCAGTTGATTACCTCGGTCGGCCTCGCCCGTGACGGTGAGTACACGACGGGCGAACGTTGGCGGGTGGCCGTACACGAGTCGGGCCACGGCATTGTGTCTCTCCTGCTCGGCCACGATGTTGGCCTCGTTTCCATTCTGAAGCGGGCATCGGCGCTTGGCGTCACCACGCACACCACGGCCGAGGAAGTGCACATGCACACTCGCGCTGACCTTGAGGCCCGCATTCAGATCGCGCTCGGCGGCATGGTGGCCGAAGAACTCGAGACCGGCGAAATGTCGTCAGGCGCGTCGAGCGATCTCGCGTCAGCCACCTCGACGGTGTGTCAGATGATCGGCTCGCTCGGCATGGGCGACTCGCTGCTGTGCCTCGACGCATCGCAATCGGCGCTCGGCGGCAACGTTGTGGAGAAGGTTCTGAACGACCCGGCCAGCCGAGCGGCCGCCGACAAGTTGCTGCTGGAGTGCAAGGAGAAGGTGCGAGTACTGTTATCGGCCCGCCGAGGCCCGCTGCGTCGCAGTGCTCAGGCGCTGTTGGACCGTGACGAAATCTCCGGCACCGAACTTACCCAAATCCTCGCCGGCTCCAACGCCCCCGCCGACTGACCGCATTCGCGCGATTCGAACCGTCCCGTTCGCGGATAAGGCACGTTCCTGGCCGATCAAGGCGACCTCGGAGCTGTTATGCGCGAATGGATGCAGCGTTTCGCGCGACCGAGGCTTTAGCGGGTGTGGAGGAAGGCGGCGATGTGTTGGGCGCTGCCGACGTCGACGCCGGCGGTTTGGGCGTGCTTGCGGAGCTCGATGCGGCGGGCCGGGATGGCGCCACCGAAGAAGCCGCTGCGCAGGCCTTCGGCAATCGAGGTGGCGAGGCAGGCCTGGCGGACATCGTCAGGACACGAGTTACAGATCTCGCGAGCCTTGGCGTAGGGATCGCCCTTGCGGGTACTGGCTTGGAGATCCTCGAAGAAGAAGTCGAGGTCAAGGCCACGACACGCGGCGTTCTGCGCCCAGTTCGGGTTCCAGACCGGTGCGTCGAGTTGAGACTGCTTGGTCATCGTGGTTGCTGCTGCCGCCATGATCGTGTCCTTCCATTGCCAAAGAGAGAAACCCCGCTGGTATCTCTTATCGGCAGCCCCCCGACGGGACTTAAGGACTTTTCCAGACTTTTCTGGATTGCGTCAAGGGACGCAGTGTGACAATTTGGCTACTATGCGTAGGTAATTCGGACTATCGCCCGAGTTGTTGACGCAGGTTGGCGGCGGGGTGACCGAGCTTGGAGCGGGCCGAGAGGCGCTTGGAACGCACGAGCGTGCTGGGCAGGCCGGTGGAGGCCGCCACTTCTTCCAGCGTGGGTTGCTCGGTGGCTTCGGCGGCGAGGAAGCAGGCCATCACGGCCTTCTCGCGGTCGTCGAGGAAGCGGAAGCTGTTGTTGAGCGTGTCGTCGAGCTCGTCGGAAATGAGACCGGCATCGACCTGCTCGAAACCGCGAGCGCCGTCCTTGGCTGGTACGACATCGCCGAAGACGCGGCCGCCGTTATCGAATCCGACGGGCTGGTCGAACGATGTGGCCGAGGCGCACGCAGCGAGAAGTTGCACGGCCGTCTGGGGCATCATGCCGAGTTCGCTGGCCGCGTCGGCAACTGTTGCGCCTTCCTCGCTGACGAGGGAACGGAGACGGATTTCCTTCAACTGCTGCGGGTACGGCACGTGCAGGCTGTGGGCCACATCACCGAGGGCCGAGTTGATCGACTGGCGAATCCACAACACGGCGTAGGTGGAAAAGCGCAGGCCCTTGCGGGGGTCGAACAGTTCGGCGGCACGGAACAGGCCGAGCACGCCGTACATGAAGAGATCTTCGGGGTCGCCACCGCTGCGAAGGCGATAGCGTCGGGCGACGTTCTGCACGAGGCGAACGTTGCGCACGACCATTTCGTCACGAGCTTGGCGTCCCGCTTCGAACGCCTTCTTGTCGGCACGTCGATCGGTGGAGGTGCGATCCTCCAAACGCAGTTTGGCCGCGAAGCCGGCCTGAACGATGACGCCGAGGGCGAGCTCGTCTTCGTGGGCGAGCAGAGCTGGCGTTTCGGACCGCTCGAGGATGTAGGCAAGTGATGCGTGGGCCATGATTAGCTCCCGGGGGGTAGCCAGCGACCCGCGTCGCTGGATGGAGAGATGGATTGCGTTGGGCTGTCGCCGAGTTGATCCCGCAGGACCTTGGCGGGGTTCGTTCCTTCGAGCCCGCTGTAGAGGCGTAGCAGTCCGACGTGGATGGTGGCCATAGCCGTGACCAGTTCGGAGGGGTGATAGGCGACGAGACGTTCCGTCGGCGTGGTGTGCAGACCGCCGGCGTGGAGCGCAGCGGCCTTGAGCAGATCGATCGCCAGTTGGCGGTCGGAGATGGCGATGCCCTGGGTGGGCAGAATCTGATCGACCCAGGTGTCACCGGAGTAGGTGGCGCCGTGGTCTTCGTGGGTCCAGGCCAACAGTGTGGCGACGCCGCTGGCGCTGAGCAGGAACCATTCGTCGTAGCGGTCGTTGACGGTGAGCGGCTGGAACGACTCGACGCCGAGGGCCTGGGCGAGCACCCAGTTGCGGTAGATCTCAACAACGGTGGAGTCGGTGGCGCTGACCGAGGCGCGGGCCTGACGAGCCAGGTCCGAACCGGGGGTGAGGGACGGTTCGGACACCGGCGATTGTGTTGCGGCCGCGGTCGGCGAAGCCGTGGCGTGGGGCTCGGGCGGCACGAATGCGGTGGGTGCCTCGGCTACGGGCTGGGGCGGCGGCGTGGGAGCGGCGGCGGCCACGAAGGACTTGCCGTCGTCGCGGCTCTTGTCGCCCAGCGGCAGTCGGGGAACGATGCGTGGGGGCGGCGGTCGAGGTGCAACCGGCTCTGGCTGCGGTGGCGTGTGGTAGATCGGGCGGGCGGGTTCGGGCGGCACGGTGCCTCCGGGATTGGTGAGGGCGCGAAGTGCTTCTTCGCGCTCGGCCGCGAGAGCCGGATCGAGAATGCGGTCGGCGTACGGCTGCTCGGTGGCTCGACCCCGATCGCGGTACGCGGGCTCGACCAGTCGGTCTTCATCGTCGGGCCGCGGGTGAGGCTCCATCAGACGGCCCTTTTCGAAGAGCACGAGACCGCCGATCACAAGGGCTGGACCTGGGATCAGTCGAAAAAGCACGCCGCCGAGGCCGTTCGGACCGCCGCCATTGAACAGCTCGATCGCCGTGGGCACCAGGAAGGCAACGCCGGCAAGCGCGGAAAATGGTGCCGACGAGTTTGTACAGGCGACTGGCGCTCTCGTTGGCTTGCGATGACAGATCGGGTGAGGGGCGGCTGGAGTCCATTTTGGCGGCTTCGTTCGACCGGTACGCCGCGCTCAAAAGACCACCCGGCGCGGCCGGGGTGTCCTCGAGTACAACGTCATCGTGCGAGCGTTTCCTACCCAACGTACTTCTCCTCTACGCCTCCAAAGAGCACGAACCCTTTGGCGTTACCAATCTTGTCGGCCGGTCCTGCGGGATTCTGAACAGAAACGCTAGGAAAAGAACAGAATGCATCTCGTGCTTCCCCTCGTTGCCGTCATAACGCTCCTCGGAATCCTTATCGGTTCGTTCTTAAACGTCGTTATCGGACGGGTTCCCGAGGGCCGATCGGTCGTTCATCCGCCGTCGGCCTGCCCACGCTGCGACTACCAAATTGGGCCTAAAGACAATATCCCGATCTTGTCGTGGATGTTGCTGCGGGCCAAGTGTCGCAACTGTTCGCTGCCGATCTCGGCCCGCTACCCGTTGATTGAGGCACTCACCGGAGCGCTGTTCGGCCTGACCGCCTGGCGTCTTGGCTGGACGCCCGAGCTGCCCGCAGTGCTGCTGTTTGTTGCCGGCGGAGTAGCGCTGTCGGCCATTGATATCGAGCACTTCCGCCTGCCGAACGCGGTGGTGTATCCGCTGCTCGGTCTTGTCGGCGCCGCGTTGCTCGTAGCGGCTGGGGTGTCGTCGTCGTGGTCGCGGCTGGTGTGGGTTGTGGTGGGCGCGTTGGTTTCGTCGGGGCTGCTGTTCGCTCTGGTCGTACTGACGCGTGGACGCGGCATGGGCATGGGCGATGTTCGACTGGCGCTGGTGCTCGGCGCCGTCGCCGGCTGGTACGGGCCGGGCCGCGCTGCGGTCGGGCTGTTCCTCGGCTTCGTGGTCGGCTCGCTGCTGGGCATCGGCCTGGCCCTGCGGAAGGGAAAGATGAAAGGCGTAAAGATGCCCTTCGGTCCCTCCCTCATCGCAGGAGCCTTCATCGCCGTCCTTTGGGGCGGCAACATGTGGCACTGGTACCGCAGCCTGATGGGGCTTTGAGCGTTACGGATTGATCAGGCAGGACGGCACGTAACCCGTGGCCGCATCGCCGGTTGGCCACGTCGCCGGGCACGAGCCTGCTACCGCCGCCGTCCCGGGTGGGCTGGTTGGCGCCTTGGTCAAACCTGGCGTGGCCGCCAGAAGCGGCGTCTCCGAGAAGTCGAGTCGCACCCACACCGCGTTCACGGGCTGCACAAAATAGGGCGGGGTCGGCGGTATCTCGGGTCCGACAGGCTGTCGGTCGGATAGCTGATGTCCTTGCGCATACCCGACTGCAGCACGCCGTTCCTGTCGTAGGTACCGAAGACAGGTCGATACTTGGCGATGATGGCACCCGTGAGATGAAGCGTTGGATGGCTGCAACGCCGCATCTGCAGCGATCGTTCCACTCCTTCACCGACATTCCGCTTGAGCGAGAGGAACGCGCCCGTCACGTACCGGTCCATCGACCCGCGGTGTCACTTTTGGTGTCTGGTTGATCGTTATGGAACCACCGGCCACAAACCCGAGCGTTACCCCCGTAGCCGTCGGCTGAGTGATGTCTCCTGTCACCGTGAGGTCGTCCTCCGAAACAAACGTGACGTCGGATCCCTCGCCCTGAATCTCCAGGACATTCGGGGTACCCGACACACCACGTGGACGTCACACGCACCACACCTCGGGACGGCACATCGCTCGGTCGACAGTCGACGGGTCCGAACCATCGAGTCGAGACTTTCATCTTCCGGTTCGCCAGCATAGAGAATCTTCACTGTCACCGTGTTCCGACCGGTCGGGCGTGAATGTATTCTCCGGTGCCGCTGAGCGTGGCGTAGTTGTCCAGCTTGTCTCGGGAGTTTGAGGAACGGCCCTTGCACATAGTTGGTCAACGTCGTAGCACCGCCAGACGTTCTTCGGCACCCCCGCCGACTGGCAACCACTCATCGTTGACCGCTTGAAGATCTGATCGAGGCCTGTCGCGCTACGTGTTGGGATCGCCTGTCGCCTCCACCTTGTCACTGAACTGGGGGCTGCCGCAGTACCAGAACCAATAGTCGTTCGTGTGAATCGGACCGGTCGACCTTGTCAAGGTCACCTGCCCCGCCCGGTGTAGGCGATATCGAAGCAGTTCTCATGACGACGATCGGTAGGCTGCACGGTACGGAACGCCGACTTCGTCTCGTCCGGCGGATTGCAACGGATCGTTGCTAGCCCGATGGGGCCAGAGGTAGCGCGTGGCGTGCGACGAGACGGCGTCCTGGTTTGCCGTCGGCTGATGTCAGTTAACCCGTTGCGGGTGGAGCCCGCGCCGGCTAGACCAGCTGTCGAGGGCACCAGCCCGTTGTCGGTGATACCGGTTCCGCAGTGAGCCGCGCCCATGTAGAGTCGAAAATCCGGTGACACCGCCGGACTGACCACTCGCAGGCCGTCGCCGCACGACGAGGGTCGGTGGCGCCAGTTCCATAGAGTTCTGGTTGAAGCGTTTCCATGTCGGTGAAGATCACGTAGTCAACGAAGCCACGCCGACGCCAGCTCTGTTGAAAGCGGCGAAACACACAATTTGATCCATCGGCCCGACAAGCGCTCCGCGTCGTCACCTCAACAGTGACGAAGGGCGACCCGCTCGTCAGCTGGGGCGAATAGAAGAAGCACAGCTCGGTGATAGAACCACACGCCTCAAAGCTGCCGGCTGTCGGCCACATACTTCGCCCAACCGGCCATATCGCCGGCATCGTCCACGCTGCGGGGTGAGCAGGAGCCGGGACTCTCACCCGTCCGACCATGCGGAAGCCAAGGTTGAGGTCGGATGACTTGGCGGCTTGGCTGAACAGCTCGTTCATCACGCTTTCGGCCAACTGTCGCTCGTCTGCGACCTTGCCCAGACGGATCGAGGATGACAGATCGGCCGACAGCGGAAGCGTTACGGCCGCGAGCATGATGAACATGACGAGGATGACCGAAATGACAACAGCCATCGCAAAGCCTTCGTCGTTTCGATATCGCAAAGCGGAGTTCGGCATGGCACTTCGTTTCGTCGTCATGATGCAGGCCGTCCCAGCGTCGAGGTTGCCGGTAGCGCAGCGTTCGCTCGAATAGCGGGCCGCACGCAACGCGACGCGGTACACGATGTCGCGGGTTCGGTTTGCTTGAGCACCGGTTGCCCCATAGGCGATTCGTGCACGCATAACCACCGTGTTCACCGCTTGGCGGTCACCATCCTCCAGTGCGTTGGTCGATTGGACGGCGGTGAACCGACTGTCACCGTCTCGCTACCGGTGAGCAACGTTCGGCCCGTCGTCCCCGGCTTTGTAGTACTCGAAGTAGCCGTCACCAGTCGGGCTTGCCGCACTCGGGTCTACCCGCCCTAAGACTCGAACGCCGGCGGGCGACCCCGTACCGAGCGTGATCGGTTCGTTCCAGTCCTCGGTGTCGACTCGGCGGCGCGAACGTTTCGAGACGCAATTCGTGACCGCCTTCGATCGACGACGGCAAGACAAACCGGTGCGTACGGCGGGTTGGTGGAGCCGGCCAACGTGCCGGCTTGCCGAGAGTACAACCGATTTGTGTTGTAACAAATGCGGTCTGGTGATGCGACCAGGAGCACCCCGTCTGATCGCTCAACGATGTTGTTGATATCAGGACACGTGTTGGACGTGAGCACTTTCTCGCTTGAGCCTAGGTCGTTCGATTTGCCCGTCGTGGTTGAGGTCGCATCCAAATGCAGGGCGAGCCGTTTCTACGTCGGCAAAGACGCTGTCGATCAACTGTCGCAGCTCGGTGTTTGACGTTGACTGCCAACTCACCACTGACGAGATGTTCATCGTGCTGATCAGGATGCTGAACGCCAAGGTCATGACGATCGACAGAATGCCGAGCGACACTGCGAGCTCGATGAGCGTGAAGCCACCATCATCCTTCGGACGGGTATTGAGGTGCTGCCTGATCCGCATCATCAGCTGCACCCCGCAGCATGAGAAACTTGGAGGGGCTGCCGGTCGAGGGCACACATACTGAGCGACCAAGTGCGGAAGCACCGAGCGTAACGACGACTACCGCCGGAGACCCTCCGATCGACACCTCGAACTGGCCGTCCGGCAGGAACGGAAAGATCACGAGGCCTGTGGTTTCGTCGGCTGCGTAGGTAACAAACCGTTCGGGATCGGAGTTGAGCATCTTGATCTTTGCCGAACGACCGACGCCAGCGGCGACGGAGATCCGGCCCTGGTTGACGGCGACCTTTGTGTCCGGTGGAAGCGCTGACACCTGGGTGAGATCACGAAACCTGACATGCTCTGACGAGGTTCGAACCACTGCACGTGCACATCACGCTGGAGCCTCAGCGCGTTGTTACTTCCATCATCAACGGTGTTGACACCAACGGACGTGACGAACTTCCAGGTGAGACGAACAGTGGTACACACCGGCAGGGTTCCTGCCGCTGCAGCCGACCCATCAGCCGCCGTACTGAAGGAAGCCGCACTCTTGTGAACGGTGAATCGACGCGATCCCAAGTCGGCCTGCAACTGGTCGAAGTCAGGGAGGAACTTGGCCGCATTCGGGGCAATACCGTTGAAAGGATCGTTCGGTGCCGCCGCTGCGGCGTCACAGCTGGCCTTATCGGCTGCGTTCGCTGCGGTCGTGGAGTCGAGTTCGTGTCGACCAGACAGCGCTTTTGAAGCTTGAGGTAAAACGCGTTGCGTTGCATCGAGCTTTGGTTGAGTCAGTCGTGGCGGCTGTCGGGTCAAGGAGCTGACCGCCGCAGTCGTAGGCGACGCTGTTTTCCATCGTCTGCGTTGCCACCGACATCGCCAAGTCGACGTGTCGGTTGGAGATCGTTGCGGCCACCATCGACACGATGATCTGCGTGGCAGCCGCCATCGCGATGAACAGAACAACAATGGCCATGACCAGCTCAACGAGCGTGAAGCCCTCGTCGGCGGTCGACCTTAGAACGCGTTGAGCTCACGCTGGGCCACCTTTAGGTATTCACGCATGTCGCTCTCGCTGTGGGCATTCTGCATCGCGGTATCCATAGCGAGAGTTCCGTTGACAACGGCCCGAGCGAGGCCGAGGTCGAAGGGCTGCATGCCGTACTTCTCGATGCCAGATTGGATGGCGCCGTCGATGCGGTGGATCTCGCCTTCACGAATCATGTTCGAGATCGCGGAGGTCACGATCATGACTTCGCAAATGACGACCGAGGACCCGGGGGCGTCGGCACGACTGAAGCGGCTTTGGCACACAACAGCGCGGAGCGTGTTGGCCAGCTGAGCCCGGATCTGGCCCTGCTGGCCGGCGGGGAAGACGTCGATGATGCGGTCGACCGTCGATTTGGCTGACGAGGCGTGAACGGTGGCGAAGGTGAGGTGACCGGTTTCGGCGGCGGTGGCGGCGAGCGAGATGGTTTCGAGGTCTCGCATTTCACCGACGAGCACGACGTCGGGGTCCTGACGAAGGGCGGACTTGAGGCCACGAGCGAAGCTCTCGGTGTCGTGGCCGACCTCACGCTGGCGCACCATGGCGCGGCGGCTCGGGTGCATGTATTCGATCGGATCTTCAATGGTGATGATGTGGCACGGGGTTGTGCGGTTGATCTTGTCGATGATGGAGGCGAGTGTCGTCGACTTACCCGAACCGGTTGGGCCGCAGATGAGCACGAGACCCTTCGGGATGTCAGCCAATGTCTGAATGACCGGCGGGAGCTTCAATGTTTCGAAACGGGGGACCTGCAACGGGATGGCGCGCATGACGATGGTCGGCGTGCCGCGTTGCATGGAGAGGTTCACACGAAATCGGGAGCCGCCGTAGTTGCAGCCACCGTCGTAGTCGCCGTTGAAATTCGTGAGCACGTCGCCGGCGACGTACTCACACATGGCCCGCATTTCGTCGAGCGTGATAGGCGGGAACCCAGGAATCGGAGCGAGTTCCGAACCGAGGCGAAGCATCGGCGGTACGCCAACCGCGAGATGGATGTCGGAAGCTTTCTTGCTGAGAGCAACGTCGAGAATCTTCTCGACACGAGGACGGTTCACGGCGTTGGCTTGTGCCATCGCAGCCAGAGCATCGTGGATGCCGGGCGCTACGGCGGGCACGATGGGGGTGCCTACTCGTTGCTGCACACGGGCCACTTCGGCGGGTGTGGGAATGCCGGGCCAGGCCACGATCAGGAAACCATCGTGCCACCGAACGCCGACCACGCCGAGATCGGAGGGGACAGCCTGCACAGCCGTCGGGTCGAGCGAATCAAGCTTGGTGATGACCGGAATTCCCGCCGCGTGTGCGGCGTCGACAAGCGCTGCATCGGCGCCGCGCTGGCCGGTCTGCGGACTGGTGGTCATGGTCATGTTGAGTGCCTCACAGGTTGGATGTGCGAACGGCTCGCGATGCGATCGTGCTCGTCAGAGGACCTATCGGTCGTTGACGCACGGAGATTGAGGGTGCTTGGGGGAATCGGGCCGAGATGTTGACAGAAGCCCGAACTTGCAGCCGGGACATCGCGGCCATTCGTGAGGAGGAGGCGGGTTGTCTGAAGCGAACGCGGAGACGGAAAAAGAAATGCGCCGGGACCGAGGTCCCAGGCGCATTGTCGGTCAGCAAGTGCTAGTTCGGTGGTGAGGACCAGCGTGAACCAGTGTGTCCGGGTCTGGCGCAGCTGGTGGGCGCGAGCAGCCGCCGGTCAGGTTGAGGGCAAACCACTGCGTCGTGCCCTGCGCGATTGCGCCGCCTGCGGTGGCCGAAGCGGTGTTGTCCTGAATCATGTAGCACTTGCCGCTGCCCTTGGACAAGACGCCGCCCGGAAGACCTGTTGACGTCGCCGCTGCGGCCGAATTGTCGACGATCGCATCGAAACCGTCTTGGAGTCCGTCGACGCTGACGGGAGCAGGGCTGCCGCTGAGGCCACGGCGTCCGAAGTAGGTAACGCCCGGTTCAGCGGCTCCGAGCGTGTCACCGGTCCGCATTCTTCGTAGCTACCGGCAGTCGCTGAAGTTCGACTTAGCGTTGAGCAGCGCCACACGAACGGCGGACTGAGCCGCCTTGTCGGCAGCGTTCTTGCGGACGCCAAGGAAGGCCGGGAGGGCCAGGGCGAGCAGGATGCCGATGATGAGGATGACGACAGCCAGTTCGATAAGGGTGAAGCCTTCGTCATTCTGACGGGCTTCGGCAATGCGCTTCTTGAGGTTCAACATTGGGGTGAGTTCTCCTGTAGTGGTGGTGTGAAGCGCAGGTTCCGGCTGCGCCCTACTTAGATCGGAACCACTCGCCGGAGTTGAAGGACTTTCCTGTCAAGGCTGCGACAAGACGTGCTCGGCTCCGGGTCAACCAATTCCGTACCGGTTCAATCGGCCGCAGATCGCAGGGCTTAAGGCGTTCATTCAGCACAACGCGACGGACAAGCCTCATACCTTCGAAGATGTGACTGCGTACGACGATCTCGCCACCTATCAGTTCAAGAGCGGCAAGGCTTACGACAAGCGCTCGGTTGAAGAGTTTCGAGCGGCCGCGCTCACGGCGCTCGATGACGCTCTCCGCCACAACATCCAGATCGAGGACCAACTCGCCGGCGCTCATCCGGTCGAGTTCCAAGCTGCACTCGCCGGGACGCCATCGCATTCCGCTGAGGAGCAGGAATTGCTGGAACTGTTTCGTGCGATGAGCCCGTTTGATCGTTTCGAATTCCTCCAACGGGCATCTGGCTCGTCCTCGGCGGCTGCACCCGCCAAGCCGTCCAGCCAACCGATTCACGAGCAAGCTGGCCCGAGTTGGCACGAGCCGGCCGGATGGTCCGACGACCCCTCCTCATCAGAAACTCTCAACCCGCAGGTCTCGACCTGATTCGAGTCCGTTCGAGGAGGCTGGGCTGTCCTTTGATGCCTGGACTCCGCAGGCGGCCTATGCACCGCAGCCTTCCATATCGTCGCCTGCCCCGCCGGCCCACGTCGCCGAACCACAGCCGACGGAGCCCAGCTCACCAACGTACGAACCTGACTGGCTCTCGGAATGGGAATCAGCTGTGCCGGAGGGCGAGACTCCCGCTCTGGCAGCATCGCAAAGCTGGGGCGAACCGGCCGAGGCCGGAGCGAACGATCCATTTGACCTGGAACGCGTCGACCGCAACGAGTGATCCGCTCGACTGGAACGAGCCCTCACGGCAGCCATGGACGCCAGCCACGGCGATCGAGCCGCCAACGGCACCCATATCGAGCGGTTCGTTTGACCCATGGCGTGCAGAAGTGGGAATTCCGGAGCAAGCTGACGTGGTGGAGTCATTCGGAAACGGCAGCGTCAGCGAAGTCCCCTACAACGACGAGCGCCTTGAAGTGCTGTTCAACCAGCTTGATTTCGGGCCACCGAGCGCCGACCTCCTGTCGCCTTCCTCGACGGATCCGATCGCTGCGGCGGAGAACCACCAGGGTCACCGCTGCGGGTTGAAGAGTCACGAGCTGATGGCCAACCGCTCCCGCCCCCCGTACGCCCTTGGGAGGGCTGGATTCGCTAAGCGGTTCGAGCGCAGAACCCGTCAGGCAGGCGGTTGAACGCCGAGCCTGATTCACGGATGCTTAGTTCGCCATTGCCTGCGCGCAGGCGCGCTCTACCAGGCTACGAGACGAGAGTCCAGGGAGCATCCGGGCTTACAGACGAGCGGGCAACGTGCATTCCGCCGGCGACTCCGTCTGCCTCGCATGTGTGACGAAGGGTTGGCCTGCGCCGACAACGGCGGTGAGAAAGCAACGTCCGCTTCTCGAACGGGCCACGGCACCGAACACGGACTCATCGCCGAAATAGACCATAGTCACAGGTCCCCCACTTGGTTGGACTGACGGCAGGCTGTCACCCTCACGTAGGAGAGGCCAGGCTCCGCTGCCCGCAAGGACGCTTCACCGACCGCAAATGTCTGACCGTCTTCATACAGAACCCGCGCCGTGACGGCAGTTCGCCGAAGAGCGTCTCGCGCGACGAGATCGTCCGCACGCGACCGAACACCTAGAAAGGACGGAAGGGCCAGAGTCGCCAGAACGCCGATGATGACGATGACAACACCCAGTTCGAGAAGGGTGAACCCCTCGTCTTGGACCCCTGGTCGACGGGTCACCGGATGAGCTACTTCAGGAACTTGAAGATGTTGATGAGCGGCAGGTAAAGCGACACGACCATGACGCCAACGAGGCCGCCGAACACCATGATCATGATGGGCTCGATGACGCTGGTGATGCCCTCGACGCGAGTCTCCACTTCCTCCTCGAGGATCTCGGCGTACTTGAACAGCAGGGTGTCAAGCGCCCCGGTCTCTTCGCCGATCATCACAAGGGAGGTGAACATGTCGGGGACGATTGTTTGACGACTCATAGCGTTGCCGAGGCTCTTACCGTCACGAACGTCACCGCGGATCTCACCAATGGCGTCCTCGAAGATCGAGTTTCCCGCTACCTCCGCTGCAAGCTGCAGCGAGTCAAGCAGCTGGACTCCCGCCCCGAGGGACGACGACAGTGTCGTGGCCATACGAGCAACAGCCGATGACAGAAAGAGGCTACCGAACATCGGCATCTTGAAGAGCAGGCGATCCTTGATGAGGCGAAACTGCTTTGACTTTTTCAGACGCTTCAGACCAAAGACCGAACCGACAATGACGACGGGAATCCATAAGAACATGGCTGCGAAGCAGGTCGGACAGGGCCATCATGAACGAAGTCAAGGCAGGAAGCGTTCCGCCGAGTTGGTCGTAGATGTTCTTGAACGTCGGAACGACGACGATCAACATCGTGAAGAAGATGCCGACCACGAGAACCATCATGACGGCGGGATAGGTCAACGCCGACATGATCTTGCGCTTCAGCCGAACGCGGGCCTCACACAAGATCTGCGAGTTTGGTGAGGCTCTCATGGAGCTTGCCACTCGACTCACCAGCCGCAACCATCGCCGTCGTCATCTTGCCGAGCAGTGCTTCTTCCTGACCGAAAGCCTCAGCCAGAGATCGCCCGCCGATCACATCGTCGTGAACGCGGAGGAGCGTCTTGCCAATGCCCTCAGCCGCTCGCTGATTGCCGAGCATCTTCAGTGCTCGCGGAATCGGCAAGCCGGCAGTCTGCGTAGTGGCCAGGTTGCGCGCGGCCCAAGCAACGTCCTTGAGCTTTACCTTGTCGCCACCAATCTTGAGTTCCTTGGCGCCGACCGCTGACCTGCCCTCCTGAATATTGACGACCAGGAGGCCTTGACTCTTCAGCTGTGCCCGAGCGTCATCCAGACCCTCGGCGTTCACGATTCCGTTGGTGGAAGAGCCGGTCGATCGGCTCACGGCTTGGTAGGAGTAATTCGCCATTAGTTGATCACCCTTGCGAGTTCGGCCAGGGACGTAACTCCCTGCATCACGTATTGCAGACCTTCTTCAAACATCGGGACCATGCCTTCGGAGCGAGCGAGCTTCAGGAGTTCCTGCAGGTCCATACCGCTCGCAATGCCGTGCGCGACCGCTGGTGATACTTCGAGAACTTCGGCTATGGCGAGACGCCCTCTATAGCCGGTACCGCTGCAGCGCGAACAGCCCCTCTCGGCCGGCTGAAAGATCTGTTCCGGGTACTGATCTACTTCAAGCAGATCGAACGTACCCGGCAACGCTGGAGTGGCGACCTTGCAGTGGGGACAGAGCTTTCGTGCGAGTCGCTGGGAAAGCACGCCGCGGACGGCACTCGCCACGAGATACGGCTCGATGCCCATTTCAATCAGACGGGTCGGCGCAGAAACCGCGGTGTTGGCATGGAGTGACGCCAACAGAAGGTGACCGGTGAGAGCGGCCTCGATAGCGGTGTTCGCCGTGTTGTGATCTCGAATTTCGCCGACGAGGATGATGTCGGGGTCGCTTCGCAGAAAGCTCTTGAGAGCGGTAGCAAAAGTGCGCCCAGCGCGGACATCCACCTGCATCTGGGTGATGCCCGGGAACCGGTATTCCACCGGATCCTCAGCGGTACAGACCTTGACCTTGGGCGTCGCGATTTTGGCGAGGGTTGCATAGAGGCTGGTCGTCTTGCCCGAACCGGTCGGGCCTGTCGCCAGCAACGCTCCGTAGGGCGAATCGGCAAGTCGCTCCCACGTCGACTGAACGCGCTCGGAGTAACCAAGCTGCGCGAGGCTGACCACGCTTCGGCTGCGGTCAAGAATACGCATGACTGCGCCTTCGGCCCGCCACACGTTGGGCAGTGTCACCAGTCGGAGGTCGAGCACTCGACCGGCAACGGAGATCGTGATGCGACCGTCTTGCGGCACGCGCCGCTCTGCCACATCGAGCCCGGCTCGGACTTTGAGGTTGTTGATGATGCCCTGGCCCGCGCTGATGGGATAGTGCGCGATTTCGGTAAGTACGCCGTCGACGCGAATCCGAACGCGGACCTCATTCTCGGCGGGTTCAATATGAATATCGCTGGCTCGGTAGGAGACGGCCATCTCGATGGTCTTATTCACCATCTGTGCAATGAGACTGTCGCCGCCATCATCGTTTTGAGCGGCCGACTGATCTTCGAAGTCGTCTTCCTTGAAGTCTGCGCTGACGGCGCGGTGCTCGATAGCCGAGAGAGCTGCCTCGATAAGCCCTGCGTCAGCGACGGCGATCTCGACCGGCTCGGGCGCCAGACGTTTGCGAAGTTCGTCAACGACTGCAAGGTTGTCCGGATCCGCGATGGCAATCCGGAAACCGGTTGCCCCCTGGCCCAACGGGAGAACTCGCAGCGCCTTGGCAACACCAACGGGGAGGCGAGCAAACGGGGCCAGGTCAACCTTGTTCGGGTCTATTTCGGCAATGTCGTAGCCCTGATGCCACCAGGCGACACGCTCGAGGCTCTCGATTCCGACACCTTCAGCCACGGCTGCTCGGACAGCATTGACCCCGCGTCCGTGCGCCTCATGAAGGGCGCGAGCGAGCGAAGCGAGGTCAACGCCTGGCTCCTGTTTGAGACCGACGAGCAGCTTGTCGGCGAGGGTAGCGATTGCGGTGCTCATTGGAGGGCGCCTAGTTCTCTAGGGCTTCGGTGCGATCGTCGTCGCGCACTGGTTCCCGAAGGAACCGTAGTGGCAGCCCCGGCGGGGACCTTCGCTATTGCAGCAGCGGCATCGGCGGCGGCCTTCTCGGGGGCGACTCCGAATGTGATCACTTTCAGCTTCACACTTGCGGTGGCCTTCTGGTCAGCAGCGATGCGCACTGCGCCGCCAGTTGAGGGCGCAGCCGTTTCCACGGAGAGACTCACCGACTTCACCGCAAACAGGCGGGGAAGCACTTCTGGCCTTTGCTGGATTTTGGTGACGAAGGCAAGGACCTTGGCCCGTGAACCCTCGACGCTGAGACTGATATCGAAACCTCCTGTTGGGATGGTCGTACCATCAGCCGCTGCCACTCGGCTTGACCGTGCGTCTTTGGGGCTGCGGCGCCGGGCTTCACCGTCGTCGTGACCGCAGGCGTAGCAGCCTGTCGCTGTCGTCAGGTTTGTCACAGAGGCACTCACCCAACGAACATGGTCCGGTGCGGCGTCTCCGTCAGTCAAGCCCTGCAGGGTTCGAATGGCCCCCTGGATATCGGGGTCGGCCGGCATAGCGGCTGCAAGCAGCGCCTGCTGAGCCGTCCACTCAGCCTTGGCCTTGCGGACCTTTTCTCCGCGTCACCGACTTCGACTTGAACGCTGCCTCCTCCGTCCTTGAGGCCTTGGTCTTGACGTCGAGAGCCGACGCTTTTTGGCTCGACAGGTAGTAGGGCAGGCCGATCGCGACGACAACGGCGAGAGCCATCAGCATGAGGGTAGAACGAGTTTGCTTCATCACTCACTTCTTTACGGTGGTCGTGGTTGCCGCAGGACCTGAGCGCGGCGGCGGTAGCGGTTGAGGTGGCTCCTGGCCCGGTTAGTTCACGAAGCGCCAGGTAGGCCTTTGTGATCGGGTTGGTTTCATCCAGAGGTATCGGCGCAGTGAAACTGCCGCTGATCTGACCCGAGCCGGATGAAGCCGGTTCGGTGCCCGACCCAGGCACGCCGGAGTTGCGGCTTTCGATACCGCGAATGTGCTGGGCCAAGGTTGGGTGGACCCCCGGGCCTTGAGCTCATCGATCCACGCTGCGATAGCGCGATCAAACCCACCTTTCGCCTCTGGCGTGTCGGCCGGGTTCGCCATCGTCGCAGTGAATGTCACGGTCACCTCGTTTGCCGTTGGGCCGAGCGACATGCTCTGAAAGGTCGGGTTCAGTCCGGCTGGAGCGCTCTCATACATGGCCTTGTAAAGGTTCTCCCATGCGATTTCCTTGGCGACGGCGCTGTTGTAAGCCTTGACTCCTGCCTCGACCTCAGCCTTCGAGCTTGAGCTCTGTGGCGAAGCCCTTCGCCTTCTTCTCCGCTGCGTTTCGAGAGTTGGTGGCCAGTACATTCCTTGTCTTGGCGAAGCCGTACGGAACGGTGAATGCGAGCACTGCGCACGCAGCGACAGCGATGCCACCGAACAGCCGGGCCGACTTCTTGGCCTTCTCTTTGTTGCGGAGGGCGCGGTCGGCGGAGCGGGGGTCGACGAGGTCGCCGACGGGCTGGGTGCCGAGCTCCATTTTCGCGGCCAGCAACGCCATGTAGGCCGTGGGGCGTTCGGTGCGGGCGATGGTTTCCATCGACACGTCGGGGAAGCCGACGGGGCGGGCGAACAACGCGGCGTCAAGCAGCTTGCCCGACAGGTTGGGCAGCACGATGCCGGGGCCGTGCACGAAAACTTCGGACGGGACGTTGTTGCCCTGACGAGCCCAGAAGTCAACGGTGCGGCGTACTTCGTCGCCGATGGTGGCCGAGTAGGTGTCAACGACCGCAGCAGCGTCCGGGTCGAGCCGGGTACCACCCCGGGCGACGGTGGCGAAACGCTCGGCTGCCCGTGATGGGTCGCCGCCGAGCTTTTCGAACATCGAGGTGAGACCACCGACGGCCAGCGGACGGGCAGCCACAACGGCACCACCGGCCACGAGCATCAGGTTGGCATCGCTGTAACGCACACCGAGGTAGAGACCGTCGTGCACCATCAACAGCGGAGCCGGAACCACACTGACATCGGCGCTGCCGACCATCTCCCACAGTGCGGCAGTTGACTCTTTCTCGACCGCAGCAACCGCCGCCATAGTGACGCCATTGGCACTCTTGAAGAGGCGGGCTGCGATCGAAGCCGACCCATTGGTAATGGGTAGCGAATCATCAACGGCATCCAGAATTCCCAGGCGCAAGGCGCTGTCCGGCAGCACCGGAACGGGAACTCGCATGACGTGCATGTTGGTGCCCATCCACGACACGTTGACCTCGCCACTCGGGCGGGTCGACAAGAACTTGCGGAAGGCATCGTCGGTGGTAACACCCTGGTAGGTGCCGTAGGAAATGACGTCGTTGTCGAGCAGTTCGACAACACGAACAACGTTGCCGTCGAGATCCACGCCGTAGCTGCGACCCTTGCGCGGCTTGCCAACGGGGATCTGATAGCCGGCCGGTTCGCCCGACTCGGTCATAACAACAGCGGCGGGGCCGGCGGCCTTGGCGCCCTTGCCGAGCTTGGGCAACGACAGGCCTTTCTTGGCGCCACCGTTGCCGGCTTCCTTGCCAGGCTTGGGTGTCTTGGGCGCCTTGGCTTCCTTGGGGGCTTTGCCTTCCTTGGGTGCCTTTGGCGGCTTCGGGGTCTTGGGCGCCTTCGCTTCTTCGGCGTCGCCCGACTTCTTCTTCAATTGCAACGCCATTTAGAGCTCTTCTCCTACCGAAACCGGGGCCAAAAGGGATTCATCTGCTCGACCACGAGTGGTCAGTGCCGCTTCGATTGCTGCCAGTCGTGCGGTCGTACGTCGTTCATCGGCCATAGATGCGCGATCTGCACCCTTCGCCACCAATTCGTGGAAAGCAGCCGGATTCGGAAGTCCGATGAAGACCGGCGTTTCCAGATCGAACAGGCGCAACAGGGCCGATTCGGGCAGGCGCCAGGCGATAATGGCTGCGATCGGCAACCACGCCTTCGCTCGCACGATGGCCTGCACGTCCGAGGCTTGTTCAGCCACGACCACCAGCGGCGTGCCAGACGCATCGGGCCGGGACGTGACGCCCAAGCCGAGCTGGCGCGCCAACTCCTGATGCAAAGGGCCGTCGCCCAGCAAGCTCATTGGTTGTCCAGACACAGCAATCACCACCCGCAGGTTCTCTCGTAGCTCTTGATGCGTCATTTATCGGTCGCAACACACCCTGCGATGAGGAACCGGAACCGTTCTTGAGACTCGTCGCACGTAACGTGGTCGGCGTGGTTCTCCCGGTTGCGGCGGCTTTTGACCAAATTCAGAAGGCTCTTTCGGGTCCGGGCGCCGCCGTCTTGGTCGCTCCTCCTGGAGCCGGCAAGACCACGCTGGTTCCGCTCGAACTGCTCTCGGCCCCGTGGCTGAGCGGGAAATTGCTGGTCCTGGAGCCCCGCCGCCTCGCAGCGCGGGCCGCGGCGGCCCGGATGGCGTCGTTGTTGGGGCAGCGCGTTGGGGAGACGGTCGGCGTGCGCACTCGTGGGGATAGCCGGGTGTCTGCGTCCACCCGTATCGAGGTGGTGACGGAGGGAATCCTCACGCGCATGGTGCTCGCCGACCCCTCACTGGCAGGAGTGAGCGCGGTGATCTTTGACGAGTTCCACGAACGCTCGCTCGATGCCGACCTCGGCCTGGCCTGTTGTCTGGACACCCGGGCGCTACTACGACCAGACCTGCGTCTGCTCGTGATGTCGGCCACGATCGATGCCGCCGTCGTCTCTCGGTTGTTGGGCGACGCCCCGGTCATCGTGTCGTCGGGCCGCTCTTTCCCGGTCACGACCGTATGGTGTCCGCCGGCTGCCCGCCAATCGTGGGAAGCGGCGGTGGTGGCCGCGGTGGGGCGAGCGTTACGCGACCAGGCGACGGGCGACGTGTTGGTGTTCCTGCCGGGTGTGGGTGAGATCCACCGCGTGCGTGGCCTACTGGGTTCGGTCGATGCCGATGTGCTCGATCTCCACGGCGGGCTCGACACCGGCGCGCAAGATGCGGCGCTGCGCTCGTCGTCCGGGCGACGGCGGGTTGTGCTGGCGACTGCCATCGCCCAGACCAGCGTGACCCTGCCCGACGTCACCGCGGTGGTCGACGGAGGACTGGCGCGTCGATCCCGTTTCGATCCGCGACGCGGCATCGGTGGTTTGGTGACCGAGCCGGTGTCACAGGCGTCCGCCGAGCAGCGGCGCGGTCGAGCCGGTCGGGTGCAGTCGGGCATCTGCTATCGGGTGTGGGACGAGTCGGCTCACCGCGGCCTGCCCGCCTTCGATCCGCCTGAGATCGTCACGGCCGACCTCACCTCACTCGCGCTCGACTTGGCCGCATGGGGCGGGCTCGACGACGATCGCTGGCTCGACCCTCCCCCACCCGGGCGGCTGGCCGCGGCATCGGCGTTGCTGGGCTCGTTGGGGGCACTCGATTCGGCCGGCCATCTCACCGACCACGGCGCTCGTTTGTCCGGGCTGGGTCTGCATCCGCGGCTTGGCCATCTTTTGGTGCGCGGCACTGAGCTGGGTCACGCCTCCCTGGCGGCGACGCTGGCTGCACTGCTGAGCGAGCGTGACATCTTCACCGGGCCGCCCGCGTCGCGTCCGGTCGATATGCGGGAAAGGCTCGCGGCGCTGCGTTCCCCCAGCTCTTCCACCGACCGGGGCGTCCGTGATCGGGTGCTTGCCGATGCGAAACGCTTCGCCTCGCGGCTGGCCAATGACTTTGCGACAAAACCGGTTGTGTCACGACCGGTTTTGTCGCAAAGTTCGGCCGATGCCGACGCAGCCGGGCTATTGATCGGGTTGGCGTTCCCTGACCGGATCGCCCGACGCCGTGCCACCGGCACCCGCTTCGTGCTGGCGAGCGGAGGCGGTGCCGCACTCGATGCCCATGACCCGCTCGGTGGTGAGACATTCCTCGCGATCGCCGAGCTCGATGTCGTGGTCGGTAACGCCGACGCCCGCATCAGCATGGTCGCGCCGATCGATTTGGTTGATATTGAAACGATTCTGGGTGATCGGTTGGTGTGGGAGGACGACGTGCGCTGGGACCGTCGCACCCGCGATGTTGTCGCGAGTCGTCAACGCCGGTTCGGCTCGCTGGTTGTGGAAGAAGACCACCGCGCCACACCGTCGGCAAGGCTGGCAACGGCTGCGCTGCTGGATGGCATCCGCGCCGAAGGCATCGCGTTGCTTCACCTTTCCGACGACACGCAGCGATGGCGCGAACGGGTCACGGTCTGCCGCCGCCATCTCGGTAATTCCTGGCCGGATGTATCCGATCAGATACTCCTCGAAAACCTTTCCGCCTGGCTCGGACCACTTCTGACCGGATGCACCAAGCGCGCCGATCTGGCCCGAGTCGACACGAACTCCGCCGTACGGTCGCTGCTCTCCTGGCCACTGACCCGTGAGATCGACGAGCTTGCACCGACCCATCTCACGGTGCCGTCCGGTTCCCGCATCGCTATCGACTACGCGGCCGAAGTCCCGACCATGGCCGTGAAGCTGCAGGAGATGTTCGGCCTGTCGCACAGCCCGCAGCTGGCAGGCGGACGCATCCCGCTCGTCATCCACCTCCTGTCCCCCGCACGACGTCCGCTGCAGGTCACCTCCGACCTGGCCAGCTTCTGGTCCACCGGCTACCCCTCGCTTCGAGCCGAAATGCGCGGTAAGTATCCCCGCCACCCCTGGCCGGAAGACCCCACCACCGCCACCCCCACTGCCCGCGTCACACCACGAAAGAAGTAGGCGTTGCCGGTAACGTGCTGACGTGTCTTTTCGAGGTGGATCACGATGACCGGTTTGCAACTGTTTGGGATCGTGGGGTTGCCGGAAATTGCGCCGGGGACGGATCTGTCCACCGCGATCTTCGATGCGGCGGTCGCTGCGGGGACGCCACTCGCCTCCGGTGATGTGATCGTGGTGGGTTCGAAGATCGTGTCGAAGGCGGAGGGACGCATCGTGCTGCTCGACTCGGTGACGCCGTCCGCGTTCGCTCAGCGCTGGTCGGAAAAGTGGGACAAGGATGCACGTCTCACCGAGGTCGTGCTGCAGGAGTCGCGGCGCATCGTGCGACAGGTCGGCCCGATTCTGGTGACCGAAACGCATCACGGGTTCGTCTGCGCCAACAGCGGTGTCGACCAGTCCAGTTCAGGGGCTCACGGTCAGGTCCTTGTCCTACCTGTGGATTCCGACGCCAGCGCTCGTGCCATTCGGGCCGGGCTCGCCGAGCGCGGTCTCGATATCGCCGTCATCATTTCCGACACGTTCGGACGACCGTGGCGAGAGGGGCAGACCGACATCGCCATCGGCATCGCCGGCATGCAACCAATCACCAGCTACATCGGTCAGCACGATCCGCACGGCCATGAGTTCCGAGTCCAGGCGCTGTGCACTGCTGATGAGCTAGCCGGCGCGGCCGAACTGGTGAAAGGCAACATTTCCCGCATACCGGTCGCCGTGGTGCGCGGCTTCGAGTGGACGCCGGACGACACGGCCACCATCGCACCGGTCATCCGTGAAGCCTCCCGCGACCTGTTCCTCTGATGCCGGTCATCATCGATGGCGGGCTGTCCACAGCACTGACGGAACAGGGTTGCGACCTCACCCATCCGCTCTGGACGGCTCGACTTCTGTCCGAGAATCCAGGAGCCATCGTGGCTGCTCATGCGGCATTTTTGGACGCCGGCGCCGAGGTGCTGATCACGTCGAGTTATCAGGCCGGCGTTGATGGTTTCGTTCGCAACGGCGCGACGACCAACGAAGCGCGAACGCTATTGCAGAGCACCACAAGCCTGGCCCGGCAAGCGGTCCGTGGCCGAACGGCTGTGGTCGCCGCGTCGGTAGGTCCGTACGGTGCAGTGCTGGCCGACGGCTCTGAATACCGCGGCGACTACGCGTTGTCGAATGGTGAGCTGGTGGTGTTTCACCGAGATCGCATACGTCTGTTGGCCGAGACCGAGCCTGACTGGTGGGCGTGCGAAACCATCCCGACTGCGGCCGAAGCCGTGGCGATGGGCCTCGCCCTATCAGCCGTCCGACGGTTGCCAACGTGGATGACGTTCACCTGTCGATCCGCCTCGCACACGTTTGGCGGCGACCGCATCGAAGACGCCGTTGCGGCCGCGCTATCGGCTTGCGATCTGAGCGCCGTCGGCGTCAACTGCACGGCTCCGAACTTCGTGCCGGAGTTGCTGGAGCGCATCCGCCGGGTTACCGACCTGCCACTGGTCGCCTACCCGAACAGCGGTCAGAGCTGGGACGCCGACAAGAAGGTCTGGCTCGGCGACCCAGGCGCTACCGACGTCACCGCGTGGATCGCGGCTGGTGCCGAGTACGTGGGCGGATGCTGCGGTGTCGGGCCGGCGCAGCTGGCCGACCTGGCCCGCCTCGCTGGCCTGCCCGGCCTCTGACCCGGCGAGCGAGTCGGTTCCGATATCACCCGTTTGTTATGGGTGCCGACTCGCTGAAGCGGGCGGCGATCGATTGGCCGACGCGACGGAGCAGTTCGGCGGCGCGGTCGAAGGAGTCCGACGGCATCTCGGCCAGTTCACTGAGCGACCACGCCTCGGTGAAACCGGCACTGTGAAGATCGTCGAAGGTCACATCGATCCGTCCACCAACCAGCGCGACGAGCGCACCGGCAGCTTGGGCTCGACGCAGCACGCCCATCGGCGCTTTGCCCTGGAGTGTCTGCTCGTCCACGGCGCCTTCGCCGGTCACCACCAACTGCGCACCGGCGACGACATCGTCGAACCCGACCGCGTCAAGCACGACATCAACACCAGGTCGAATGTCAGCACCGAGCATGCTCATCAGGGCGAAACCGGTTCCCCCTGCCGCACCGGCCCCCGCTCGATCGGCGTGATCAACACCAAGGTGCGCAGCCATGACGTGGGCCAGTCGGCGCAGCCCTGCTTCGAGCGCCACAACGTCATCAGGCGTCGCCCCCTTTTGGGGACCGAACATGGCGGCTGCACCGGTCGGTCCGCACAGCGGTACCGCAACGTCGCTGGCGACCGTCAATGAGATGTTATGCAACGCGGGATCGAGGCCGGAAGCATCGATGCGATGAAGGTGATGGAGCGCGGCGCCGCCATCGGCCAGCTCGGCCCCTGCGCTGTCCAAGAAGCGAACCCCCAGCGCCCGAAGCAGACCCGCTCCCCCATCAGTTGTTGCGCTTCCGCCCAGGCCGACGATCACCTCGTCGCACCCGGATCGGACTGCGGCTCGGATCAGCTCGCCCGTTCCGTAGGTTGATGCAGTCAACGCTGCATGGCGGCCGCCCGGGAGCCGAGCGAGTCCGGAGGCTTCAGCCATCTCCACCACCGCAACACGATCACGCCGGGCATAGCTCGCCAGCACGATCTCACCCGTCGGGCCCCGCACGCTGTCAGAAACTCTGGAGAACCCGGCCGAGACCACAGCATCGACCGTGCCTTCGCCGCCGTCGGCAATCGGCCGACACGCCACCTCCAGGTCGGGTCGGACCGCAAGCATGCCGTCCCGCAACGCCACGGCAACATCGGCCGCACTCAGGCACCCCTTGAACTTGTCCGGCGCCAAAACCACCCGCATGAACGTCACCAGACGAACCTACCGCAGACCCGTTCGCGCGTTACCTCCATCTGGTTCGCGCAGAAGCCCGAATGGGTTTGCGATACCGCTCTACTTTCTCCGTTGTGCGCGAATGGAACGGCGTTATGCGCGAATCGGCCGCAGCCGGGCACGACTGTGAGTCTCCGATAAGTTCCCAAGATGGACTTTGAAGGGTTGCATGCATCGACGGTGGCAGTGACGGCCGGGCGGCCGGCGGGTGACGGGGCGACGTTGAACCCGGCTATTGTGCTGGCATCGAACTTCCGGGGTGGGGGCGAGTACGTGCGCTCCCACGGCACCGAGACGTGGGCCGCGCTCGAGCAGGCCATCGGGGCGTTGGAGGGTGGCGGGGCGGTTTCGTTCGCGTCGGGTATGGCGGTGGCGTCGGCCATCCTGCACGTCTTCTCACCGAAGGTGCTCGTCTTGCCAACCTTCTCGTATCAGGGCGTCCGGCAACTCGTGGCCGAACTGGTCGGCAGAGGCCAACTCGAGGTGCGATTCGTCGACATCACCGATACCGCTGCGGTCTTGACGGCGGCCGAGGGAGCTGACCTCGTCTGGCTCGAATCGGCCGCCAACCCCACGTTGGACGAACCCGACCTGCCGACCATTCTCGACGTGTGCCGACAGCGCAGCGTCCCGACCGTGGTCGATTCAACCTTCGCCACTCCCCTGCTGCAACAGCCACTCAAACTCGGGGCAACCGTCGTGATGCACTCGGGTACGAAGTTCATTGGCGGTCACAGCGATCTTCTCATCGGGTTGGCCGTCACCGCCGACGAGGACATACGGGACCGATTGTTCGGCGCCCGCGTCTCGATTGGCGCGACGCCCGGCGCCCTCGAGGCATACCTGGCGCTACGAGGATTGCGCACGATGGCCATCCGCCTGGAGCGGTCGATCGAGAACGCCACGGTGCTGGCCGAGCGGCTGGCTGACCATCCAAGAGTGGCGAGCGTGCGTCACTTCGGGGCGATGGTGAGCTTCATCGTGCACGGTGATGCTCCGGCAGCAGACGCCGCCATCGATCGGCTGCAGTTCGTTGTTGCGGCAACCAGTTTGGGTGGCGTGGAGACGACAATGGAGCGCCGTCAGAAGTACGCGGGCGATGCACATGTCGCGCCCGGCCTCATCCGTATGAGCGTCGGCATCGAACACGTCGAAGACATCTGGGCCGACCTCGCCCAAGCGCTCGACTCGCTCAGGTAACCGCGGCCCGGCGCCGCAATGGCGGAACAACAGATGGCGGTTGCTGGCGGGGAGGAAGTGACGCCAACAACTCGGTCGTTGCCGCTGCGATCAGTTTGACGGCTCGATCGATCGCCTCGGACGTTTTGGCCGAGGGCGCAGAGATGCTGCCGACCTTGCGGACGTACTGCAGCGCGGCGGCTTCGATCTCGGTGGGTGTGGCCTCGGGTTCGAGACCACGCAGCGGTGTGATGTTCCGGCACATGCCGTCAGGTTAGACCTCGTCGAAATGGTGAATGTCGCCGTCGTCCAGCACTCGCTCGCATGTGCGACACCAGAGTCGCTGCTCCACCTCTCCGCCGCAGGCGTCGTGGAACTGCGCCGTGGGCTGTCCGTTGGCGCGGGCGCCCCAGTCGGCCAGTAGCGAGAGGGCACCGGCCAGACCACGTCCGGTTTCGGTGAGCTCGTACGCCATGCGTACAGGCCGCTCGGAGTACACCCGGGAAAAGACCAGGCCATCCCGTTCCAACTGGCGTAGACGGCTGGCGAGAATGTTGGGCGCAATGCCGTCAACGGCCGTCGAGAGTTCGCCGTATTTCAGCGGCCCGGAGAGCAGCGCATCGACAATGAGTAGCGACCAGCGATCACCCACACGAGCAAGGCCAAGCGCCAGCGGACCCAATTCCATTGCAACATTCTGGTCGATCCAGGTTGTTTTCCTCCGGATACGGCGTATTCTTCACTTACTTGCAAAACACTAGTTACTAGGAGCACACGAAATGTCTGTACTCGAAGAACTCAGCTCTGCCGCCCGCCTCGTCGCCGAATCGGTCGGCCCCGCCACCGTCACCGTGGGCCGCGACGGTCGGGGCAGCGGCTTCGTCGTGGCGCCCGGGCACGTCCTCACCAACGCTCATCACCTCCGCGACCGCAGTACCCTGGTCACCTTCGCCGACGGATCGGCGAGTCAGGCAACGGTGCACGGATCCGACATGGATGGCGACCTCGTCGTGCTTGCCGTCGACACCGGCTCAATCACCCCACTCACCTGGGCCACCGAGGCACCCTCGGCCGGAGACGCGGTGTTCGCCGTAAGTCGGGGCCGCCATGGCCTGCGCACCACCTTCGGCATGGTGTCGGCGGCAGGCCGAACCTTCCGAGGTCCTCGTGGCCGCACCGTGACCGACGCAGTCGAACACACTGCACCGCTCGGACGGGGCGCCACCGGTGGTCCGCTTGTCGACCCCACCGGAAAGGTAGTTGCAATTACAACTGCCCGCGTCGGCGACGGGTTCGCCTACGCCCGGTCGATGACCGCCGAACTTCGGGCCCGCATCAGCGAGCTACTCACCGGCAGGCACATCGAACGCAAGCGGCTCGGTGTCACCATTGCCCCCGCCGACGTGGCCGCCCGCATGCGACGAAACGTTGGGCTACCCGAACACGATGGCGTGCTGCTGACCGGCGTAAACGAAGACTCGGTTGCTTCCCGCGTCGGGCTCAAACAAGGTGACCTGATCGTTTCCGTCGGGGGCACGGCCGTCACCACTGCTGACGAACTGGCCGCCGCCCTCGATCACGCCGACGACGTGGTGACGCTGCAGATCGTACGTGGCGTCGAGCCGCTCTCGATCGACGTCACGTTCGCACCGCCCACACCCCCGGCCGCCGCTTAGAACTCGGAGCTGGCGCTCGTCGGGGCCCCGGTCCCACATCCTCGACCGAGGCAGCACAAGTCGGTTTGGGTCCATCAGGGTGAACGTACAGCCTGAACTCACCACCCACTCCGGCGAAAATCGTGACTGGTCAAAACCGGTATGGACGCCTAGAACTCGGTGCGGTGGATGGCGGCGCGGCCGTCCTTCACGGCCTTTTGCATCTGGAACAGACAGGTTGGCGAGGGCGTCGTTGGGAGTGTCCCCGACGCCGACTCGCCAGTCGTTCTTGGCGAACCAGGCGACAACAACTGTCTCGCTGTCGATCGCGGCACGCGGCACATGTTCCATGGGGAAGGCCATCCACTTGCCACCCTCGTGCACACCGCCGTACGCGCTCGGCGTGATGATGCACGGCGTGACGACGCCGGCCGGGTCTACCGTTACTTCAACTAATCCATCGCGGTTTGGCACCCGCGTAGTCTGCCCCATTCCTGGCACACTCGACAGATGCATGACGCCAGCGAGGACTTGAGAGCAGCTGCCCACCAGTGGGTCTCGTGGGCGGTCGACCGCGCCTTTGACGGCCCCGCCGACATCGGTACGACGCCCGCCACCGTCACCAGCACCCAAGCCATCACCGAGGAAGGCCTCGGTCACGAGCAGGCATGGCGTGTATGGCGCGATGAGATCAAGCCGGCCAACCTCGCGCTCGACAGCACCCGATTCATGGCGTACCTCCCCATCGCGCCTACTCCGGTTGCCACCGCCTTCGACATGGTCGTCTCGGCGTCCGCACTGGGTGCAGAGTCATGGCAGGAGGCCGCGGGTGCGGTGCATGCGGAGAACGAAACACTCGCCTGGCTGGCGCAGGAATTCGGGATGCCGGCATCGACCGTGGGCTGCTTCGTGTCCGGCGGATCGGCCGGCAACCTCTCCGCCCTAGCCGTCGCCCGCGATCGCTACCGCCACCGAACTGGCCGCCGCGGCACCAAGGCGATCCTGAGCGCAGGCACGCATTCGTGTGTCGGCAATGCGTTGCGTCTGCTCGACATCGATCCGGTGCTGCTGCCCGGCCAACTCCTCCACCCGGCTGCGCTGGACGCCGACCTACTCGACGGCGCGTGCGTCATCGTGGCGACGGCCGGCACCACCAACGCCGGGCTCATCGACGACCTCGCCGGGTTGGCCGCAGTCGCCCAAAGCAACGACGTGTGGCTGCATGTCGACGCGGCATACGGCGGTGGTGCCGCCATCGCACCGTCGATGAAGAAGACGTTCGCCGGCCTCGGCGAGGCCGACTCGGTCGTGGTCGACCCCCACAAGTGGCTGTTCGGTCCGCTCGACTGCTGCGCCCTGTTGTACCGCGACGGCAGCGACGCGCAGCGCACCCACCGTCAACACGCGTCGTACCTCGACGCGCTGCAGATCGACGACGTGGTCAACCCAAGTGATCTCGCCTTCCACCTGACTCGCAGGGCGCGTGGTCTGCCGCTTTGGATGAGCCTCGCCGTGCATGGCGTTGCGGCCTATCGCAACGCCATCGAGCACACGCTTGCTGTCACAAAACAGGCGGCTGAGCTCGTACAACACGCTGAGCATCTAGAGCTGATCCTGGAGCCGCAGTTGTCAGTGTTGCTGGTGCGACGCACGGGCTGGCAGGCGACCGACTATCAGCAATGGAGCCGAAAATTGGCGACGGCCGGGACGGCGTTTGTCGTCCCGACCGTCTGGGAGTCAGAAACGGTGGCTCGGTTCGCCACGCTTCATCCTCACGTTTCCCTCGAACTCTTCATCGAACTCTTCGACTCGATGAAGTAGCGCGTCTACTCGTCGATGTGGTGACCAAGGCCGTACACGTAGCCCTGGCCCTGGGGGGAACCAACGCCGGTGATGTCGTCGTATCCCGACCGAGTGGCGATGGTCTGGCCGAAGTTGAACGTGCGTAACGAGGTGGTCAAACCGTCAGCGTCGTCGTTGCTGTTGTTGTAGTTCACCCGGGCAACCGAGAGGATCTGAGAGGGGTCCACAACGTCGCGAAGTGCCTTGGCCTTCAGCTGGTAGATAGCCGGGTTGGCAAAGCCGTGCGAATGCCCGGCCGCCTGATCCGACAACGCCTGGATGCCGGCCATGATGGGCGACGACAGACTGGTGCCACCAATGCGGTACTCGCCGAAGCGAACGTCACCGTCGGGTGACGTTTGCGTGATACCGATCAACATGCCCGTCTGCGGGTCGCCGAGCGCCGAAATATCCGGTACCGCACGACCGGGATTGCCGGTCTTGAAGTAGTCGGCGATGTCAGTCGGCACCACACCTTGCTGATACTTGGGTTGGGCGAACACCTGACTGGTACCGCCACCGGCGCCGTACAGGAATGCGCCCGGAGGGGCGACATCCCAAGCGCCGTCGGTCAGCGTGGACCTGCCGGTGCTCCAGCCGGTCTCAAAGAGGTACTGATTGTCCTTGCCAATACCGATGCTCGTGCCACCTACCGCCGTGACCCACGGGCTGGAAGCCGGCGCGTCGACCGTGCGCTCGCCGCTATTGAGCAGTTCGTCACCGTTGTCGCCGGACGAGAAGAACACACCGATGCCGACGAGCGCGGCTTCCACGAACACCGCCTCGTACGCATCGCGCAGGACCGGGTCAACGAAGTCCCTACTGTCGCCCCAGGAGTTGGTGATGATGTCGGCCTGATGCTTGTCGACAATGTCATTCAGGGTGCCGAGCAGGTCGGAGTCGAGGCAACTGGCGGCACCGAAGTAGGTGACATTCGCACCCGGTGCCATGCTGTGCACGGCTTCAACGTCGAGCGTTTCCTCGCCGTACCAGCCCTGCTCGTCACACAGGTTGCCGACGGGGGACGTGTCGTTGTAGCCGAGACGCACACCCGTCGGGAACACCTGCTTGAACTGCGTTGCTCCCCACGCCGGCAGACCGTGCCGGGCGAAGTAGGCGCTGCTGTCCTGCTCGATGAGTGGCGAGTTGTAGGCATCGACAACGGCCACCGTGACACCTGATCCGTCGATGCCCTTCTTGATGAGATCGGACACCCCGTAGGCACCCTGCATCTGTGAGGCGACATAGCCGCAGGGCGCATAGGGAACCGGCGCAAAGTCGGCAGGCACCGCCGGGATATCGGCGGTCGCTGACCTTTCCCCCCAGTAGGCCGAGCAGGGCGGTGCGTTCACGAAAGCGTCTGGTGGTGGAGCTCCGACCGGTCGTGCCAGCTGTGCCGGTGGATGACTCTCGGTCGGGGGGTCGGGCTTGGGTGTCGCGTCGTCGGACGGATCCTGATGCATGGGTCGCAGCAGGCGAGCGGCTTTGTTGATGCCTTCGACGAAGCCGGTCGCAATCGGATCGACGTTGGTGGGCACAAACAGGGGCTTGAGCGGCGCAGTGAACAACACACCGTCTTTGTCCTGGATGCGGTGCAGTTCGGTCTTGAACGCCTTATCCGCGGCCGCAACGGTTCCCTGCGCCGTGATCAGCAGGTGGTTGGCCGGGTTGTAGGTAATGGTCAGACCGGCTTCACCCAGCCACTCGACGATGATGCGGCTCGACTGGTCCGTGGGCGCAAATGAGTCTCGGAAATCTCCCGGACTGAGGAACTCGCCGTAGTGATCGCTGGCAGGGTCCGACACGGCGTACGCCAGGGCCTTGGCTGCATCGACGTTGCGCAGACGAAGCGCCAATTCGAACCGCACCGGATCGTCCGGGAACCGACCCAGGTCCGCATCGTCTACGTTCAAAACGTAGGTTGAATTCGGGACTTCGACATATCCACCGTCGTCAGCGGCGGACGCACTGGCAACGGGCAACGACAACACCAGCAAACTGGCGGCGACCCCAATGACGGCACTTCGACGTCGTTGCACCACGTGACACCCCTGTTCCGTTATGGACGCTCCCACACAACCGCTTGGTCGGCGCCGATGGTCACCCTAGTGGTAAAGATTTGATCTAGAAAAGGCTCAGTTTTCGTCTCAGCTCACCTGAGATTCGGCATGCGGGGAACAGAAGGTCCGCATGGCACAAAGAGCGGCAAGACCATGCAAAAACCCGTCATCAATCTGCAATATACGGGCCGACTGACCGCTCAGCGTGATGGGTCGGCTGTGACGGTCACGTAGGTCGAACGAACTACCGCAGAGGAAAGGACTTTGGTCCCTAGGAGTTCGTTCGGCCCATCGTTACGGTCTTTCCATGACTTCCCCCAGCGACAGTCCGGCGATAGCCATTGTCGGAACGTACCCCCCCACCCAGTGCGGCATCGCTACCTTCACCCGATCCCTCGGAAACGCACTCCGCGCGAACGGTCCAGTCGGCATTGTGCGGGTGATGGAGCCGGGCCAGGTCGAAACCCACCCCAATAACGGGGCCGAGATCGTGTCGCGGTGGATCAGGGGCGACCGGGCGTCTCGTCGAGACGCGCTGGCGAGCCTGCGGAGCTTTTCCGCCGTTGTCGTGCAGCATGAATTCGGCATCTTCGGCGGCGAAGACGGCGAAGACATCATCGAATTTCTCGAAGATTGCGAAATCCCGTCCATCGTGGTGATGCACACCGCGGTGGCGAACCCGCTGCCCAACCACATCCGCATTGTCGAGGCCATCGGCAAGCTGGCTGATGTCGTCGTGGTGCAGAGTTGGGCCTGCAAGCAGCGTCTGTGCGCTACCACATCGCTCGACCCAGGCGTGGTGCAGGTCATCCCCCATGGCGCCACGCTCAACCTCTCCGGACCGGCTGAGCGCATCACCGACAGCCCGCTCATCGTCACCTGGGGCCTCCTCGGCCACGGCAAGGGTATCGAGCACGGCATCGAGGCCCTCGCCGGTCTGCAGGACCTGGTGCCCAAGCCCGTGTACGCCGTGATCGGCGAGACGCACCCCAACGTCAAGGCCCGCGTCGGTGAGTCGTATCGCCAGTCGCTTATCGACCTTGCCGCCGAGCGCGGCCTGAGCGATCAGGTGATCTTCGACGACTCGTACCGCGACACCGAAAGTCTCTTGCGCATCGTGCGCGGCGCTGATGTCATCTTGCTCCCCTACGACTCGCGTGAGCAGGTTACGTCCGGCGTGCTGGTGGAAGCGGTCGCGTCCGGCAAGCCGATCGTGGCCACCGCGTTCCCCCACGCAACCGAAATGCTGGAGAGTGGCCTCGGTCTGGTGGTTCGCCACGGCGACTCCGAGCAAATGACGGCGGCCTTGCGCCGCATACTGGTCTCGCCGTCGCTGCGCGCCAACATGCAGCGCCAGGCCTGGCGCGAGGCTGCGAGTCTGGCGTGGCCCGCGGTTGCCAACCGGTACCTCGAACTGGCCGCACAGATCACCGCGACCCGGGTGGCTGCGTGACATGGGTTCCCGGCAGTGGGCCGCCTCCACCCCGTTACGACCATCTGCTCCGGTTTACCGACGACGTCGGGATGCTCGAACATGCCATGGGCGCGCTGCCAAAGCGCGAGCACGGCTACTGCACCGACGACAACGCTCGTGCGCTCATCGTCGTGACCCGGGCCGAGGCCCTTCCTGAGCTCGCCGGTCTGGCCGACCGCTACCTCGCGTTCATCCGGCACGCCTACCGTGGCGGCGGCCAGTTCCTGAATCGGTTGGAGTACGACCGCACGTGGGATGTCCGACGAGGCGAATCCCTCGACGACGGGTGCGGTCGGGCCCTCTGGGCACTCGGGATTACCGCCGTCCACGCACGCGAGGCGCACATCCGCTGGGCCGCCAACGAGATCTTCACCGATGCCGCCGGTTTCCGCCCGCACCACCTGCGGTCGGCTGCGTTCGGCGCGGTTGGTGCCAGCGAAATCCTGGCCATAGAAGATCACGACGGTGCCGAAGGTCTGGCTCGTTACGCCATCAAACTCATCGACAACGACTGGTTGGCACCCAAGGGTTGGGTCTGGCCCGAGAACTATCTGAGCTGGGCCAATGCGCTGCTGCCACACGCCTTGATCTCGTCCGGATTCGTCCTCAACGAGGACAAACCGTTGCAGCGTGGTCTCGACATGCTTCATTGGTTGGTGGATCGTTGCACCGCGCCGGGTGGCCACCTTTCGGTCTGCCCGTCCACCGGTTGGACCACCGATAACACCTCCCAGGGCGGCCACCA
Organism: uncultured Acidimicrobiales bacterium; assembly: GCA_963791625.1. Taxonomy (GTDB): domain Bacteria; phylum Actinomycetota; class Acidimicrobiia; order Acidimicrobiales; family Ilumatobacteraceae; genus JANMCE01. The sequence continues at coordinate 44,495 of CAWBTA010000006.1, read as the reverse complement.
ACAGCCCATCGAAGTGTCGAGCTTTGCCGACGCCGCCGCCGCTGCCTACGAGGCCACCACCGACCCGTACTGGCTCGACGTGATGAACCTGTGTGTTCGCTGGTTCCTCGGTGAAAACGACGGCAAGACGTACATGATCGATGAGTCATCCGGTGGCTGCTACGACGGCCTGTATCCCGACGGCGTCAACCCGAACCAGGGTGCCGAGTCGAGCCTGGCACTGGTGTCGGTCATGCAGCATGCCGACCGTATCTCCACCCTTGCTTCCACCCGAACTAGGCGCTGAATCATGGTCGACCCGCGCGAGCTTTTACCCGTCACCAAGACAACCCGATCCTCACCGCCAAAGACTTCCCCAATATGGTGAACACTGCGTTCAACGCGGGTGTTGCCGAGTACGACGGTAAGACGGTGTTGCTCGTAAGAGTGGAAGATCGCACCGGCCTGTCGAGCCTCATCGTGGCCACCAGTGAAAACGGTGTGGACAAGTGGGACATCGACGGTGGCCGAGGCTTGGTGCCGCAGTCCGAACGACCCGAGGAGCATTGGGGCATCGAAGACCCGCGGATCACCCAGGTCGGCGACGAGTATTTCATTGTCTACACCGGGTATTCCACGAGCGGTCCGCTGGTTTGCCTCGCGTCCACTCGGGACTTCGTCACCTTCGACCGGCGCGGCGTGCTCATGCCTCCGGAAGACAAAGACGCCGCCCTTTTCCCCACCACGTTCGGGGGGCGATGGGCATTGCTCCACCGACCCGTTCCGCAGATGTCACTCGGTGCCCACATCTGGCTGTCGTACAGCCCCGACCTCAACCATTGGGGCGACGGGCGCGTCATCGTCCCCGCGCGACGCGGTGGCTGGTGGGATGCCAACAAGGTCGGCCTCGGCCCCCCGCCGCTCTTGACCCGCGACGGCTGGTTGATCTGCTACCACGGCGTGAAAACCACGGTCGCCGGGCAGATCTACCGACTCGGCTTGGCCCTTCTCGACCGCGACGACCCCGGTGTCGTGCTGGCACGCGGCAACGAATGGGTGTTCGGGCCCTGCGCACCGTACGAACTGGCCGGCGACGTGCCCGGCGTGGTGTTTCCGTGCGGCTGGCTGCTCGATGACGACGGCGACACCCTACGCATGTACTACGGCGCCAGCGACAGCACGATGTGCCTCGCAACGGCCAGCGTTTCCGTGCTTTTAGACCATTTGCACGCCCACCCCTTCCCCGCCGATCTCCCCCCGAGGCCAACGCCCTTTGAAACCGCATAGACCAACCTGAGCAACGAATCTGTAACGAAATTGGGGCCAATTGGCTCAATTTTCGCGCCCTGTCGCGGAGTGAGTTAAAGATCCCGTAGAGTAATCGCCATGATCCAGCGGGTCCGCGACCAACCGGTCGTGGAGGCGGGGGCGATAGAGGGCTTTGGGGCCATCTTTAACGCAGGCCTCGTTTACCACGACGACAAATACCACCTCTTCGCGCGCGCCATTCGCGCCGGTTACCGGCGCAATGAGGGTGTCGGGCCAAAGTTCCTCGACTACGTGTCCGATGTCTTGGTATTCGAGTCGCTCGATGGCGTCGACTACTCGTTTTCCTATGTATTGGCCAAGGCCGGCACGTTGGGCGTCGACTGCTTCGAAGACCCCCGGGTGCAACTGGTCACTGACCATACCGGCAGCCACTTCATCATGACGTACACCAATCTACCCGAACCGCTCGGCGATCATCCGTGGCGCATTGGTGCCCACGTGCTCGACTACCGCAGCGGTCGGTTCCATGTGAACGAGGAAAGCGGCATACTGCTCGGCCCCGACGGCATGAAGAACAAGGACGCAGTGGTGTTCAACCTGGCCGACGGTCGCGTCGCCATGATCCACCGGCTGCACCCCGACATTCAGATCGCAGTGTTCGATGACCTCAACCACCTGTGGCACGCCGATGTCGACTACTGGGATAACCACGTCGCTACCCTCGATCAGCACGTCATCATCCGACCCCGCCCAGGTGCGCTCGGCGTCGGAGCCGGTGCTCCGTTGGTTGCCACTCCTGCGGGCCTTCTGATGTTCTTCCACGAGCGTCGCGAAGACGGTGTCTACACCGCCCGTGTCGCTCTGCTCGATGCCACGACCGGTGCCGTCATCGCCATGCTCGATGACGAGCTCCTCGAGCCGGAGTTGCCGTGGGAATGCATCGGCGATGTCGACAACGTGGTCTTCGTCCAGGGCGCCCATCGTCGTGACGACGGCACCATCTACATGGTGTACGGCGCCGCCGACCGCCACGTCGGCGCAGCCGTAGTGAACGAGGCAGCCCTGCTCGATCGGTTGCTCTCCCCCGTCGCCTCCTTCGTCTAACCGCGACACGCCTCACTTGCTCGCTACCGCTCCCGGCGTTCAGACTCGCTTCGCTCAAACAATCCCGCGAGTGTTCTTCTAACTCCTACATTTTGGCGGTCCAGGTGACCAGGGTGCCACCGGTATCGCGGGTGGTGATGGTGGATGCTCCTCCGACGCGCATTGCGCGTGACTCGAGGTTGTTGAGGCCGTTGCCTCGGACGGCGGTTGGATCAAACCCCACGCCGTTGTCGGCGATGGTGCAGCGAAGTTCGCCCTCATCGATCACGATCGAGACGTCGACGGCGCTCGCCTGGGCGTGGCGCAACACATTGGAGAGCGCTTCGGTCAATGACGGCAGCAGCTGTTCTACCACCGCGCCGGGCACCGAGTCCGGGTCGCCGAGCAACGTGAGCGTGGGAGCGAAGCCGAGCTGCAGCGCGGCCGTGTCCAGGATGTCTCGGATCTCACGATCAAGGGCCAACGGCAGCGGCATGTTGAGACGGAAGATGGTCGAACGGAGCTGCACGATCGCCTGGTCAAGCAGATCAATGGTGCCTTCCACCCGCAGGGCCGCCTTCGGATCAGGGATGAGACTCTGCACCGACTGCAGGCCGATACCGGCGGCGAAAAGACGCTGAATGACCACGTCGTGAAGGTCTTTGCCGAGCAGTTCGCGTTCCTCGAGCACGCGCAATCGGGCCTGTTGCTGGCGGGCTTCGTTGAGCCGGACGGCGGTGGCGGCTTCGGCTGCGAAGCTGGCCACCACCGCAACAGCTTCCTGGTCGAACGCATGCTCACGACGACTGCTGAGAAAGAGCAATGAGTCGATGCTGTGGTCGCCTCGAATGGGCACGATCATCACCGAACCCATCCGGGCCGGGGATGAGGCGCGGTTCCGTTCCAGTATGCGCGCATCGGAACTGAGCGAGTCCGAGAGGAACGGCTTGCCGCTCAGCGCAGCCCGAACAGGTTCATCGATTACAAAAGTCTCGGGCACCAAATCGCGGGTGGCCGCGCTGTCGGCTGCGATGTGATGCATCAAGCCGGAACGATGATCGGGCCGTGACATCAATGCCGTTTCGGCCTCCACCAGATTACGGGCGTGCCAGCAAATCAGATCGAGCGTGTCCTCCAACGGCACGGCAGCGAGCAAACCCGACCGAATCTCACCGAGTCCGACCAACCAGCGCCGACCCCGATCGACCGCGGCCTCGGCCTGCTTGCGGTTGGTGATGTCAACGACGTGAGCCAACGTGCGTTCGGGTGTTCCGTCGTCACCGAGCAGTGTGGTCGAGTGCAAGGTAGCCCATACGGCTCGGCCGTCTTTGCGCAAGTAGCGCTTCTCGGTGGTGTATGTCGGTCGCTCGCCTGACAGCATCTGACGCGCCGCTTGATCATCGTCGGCGCGGTCGTCGGGATGGGTAAGTTCGGCAAAGGTCTTGGCGAGCAGTTCCTCTCGGGAGTAGCCGAGCATGGCGCAGAGCGCTTCGTTCGCGTTGGTAATCGCTCGTAATTCCGGAACAGCCAACGACGCGATCGCCATGCCCACTGGAGCGTCATCGAACGCCGCTCGCCAGGCCGCCTCGCTGGAGGCCACCGCCTTCGCTGCTTCGAGCCGTTCAGTGATGTCGCGGGCCAGTGCCACGAAATGGCGGGGCGTCTTTGCCCCGGCGGCCGGTGGATACTCGAGCACCACTTCGACGGGAACGTCGCGCCCATCTTTGCGTCGGTGGAAGGTGGAAAAGACCAAGGTATGCAACTCCTCGGCCAGCAACGGAGCAAGCGTTTCCCGCATGCGTCGCTCGTCATACTCGGGCATCACGTGCAGCGGCGTCATTCCCATGAGTTCGTCGCGGGAGAACCCCAGCTGATGCATCGCCCCCTGATTGACGTAGGTGAACTGAAGCGTGTCGGGCGAGAACATCAGCACGGCATCGCGCGTGGCGTCCATAGTGTGCAACACCGCTTGGGCCTGCGCTTCCACGGCGATGCGTGCGCTGATGTCACGAACCGTCGCCACGGCGCGAAGCGGCCCGACATCGGTCGCCGGACTCAACGAAACCTCCACCGGGAAGCTCGTTCCGTTCTTGCGGCGACCAAGTAATTCAAGGCCGCCGCCCATGGTGCGAACGGTGGGATGCAGTCGATACCGCGCCCGATGCGTGACGTGGACATCGCGAGAGTTCTCGGGCAGGAGAATCTCGACGGGACGGCCGATCAGTTCGAGCCGGTCGTATCCGAACATCGCTTCAATCTGAGCGTTCACTAGCAGCATCGTGCCGTCACCATCGGTAAGAATCATGCCGTCGGGCGAGGCGTCCACCATGGTCGATGCCTCGATGTCGTCGCTCACCGGTCGAGGTGCCCTTGTTCGACGACGCTCCGTCAGCGGGCGGGGTGCCGGTGGCGGCACACGCTCACCGGCTCGGAAACGCAATGCTATGTCGAGGAGCGGCGCGACCTGATCGGCAAAACGACCAAGCAGTTGCAGATCATGGGGCCCAAGCGCGCAACTACCGTAGTCGGTATTGGCTGCAAGCACGCCGACGATCACGCCATCGCTCGACACCGGCACTACAGCGGTCGACCCGATGTGGCCAAGGACTACCGCTGGCTGCCATATGGCTTTCTCACTTGCTGCATCAGCAATCAGAACGGGTTCACCCGACGCAATGACTTCGCCCGACAGACATTTCGCCGTCGGCATGCGATGCCCGACAAACCCGGGGGCCTTGACGCCACTCGCAGCAACCGTCACAACCGTGTCGCCGGAGTCGTCTAGGAAGTTCAGCACGGCGGAGTCGGCATCGACGAGAACACCGGCGGCATCGACGACAGCTTGGTACACCACGTGCACCTCGGATGATTCACGCGCCGCGATCGCAACCCGGCGGAGCGCGTTGGCCAACGCTGCATCGGCCCGATTGCGAGCTCGATCGGCGGCCGCCTCCGCCAGCTTTCGGTCCGTGGCGGGAAGCACCATGATCATCACGCCCGCCACGATGCCGACCTCATCGAAGCGAGGAGAGACCACAACATCGCACCAACGCCCCTGCTCGGCCGTGATCACCGCAACGTCAGTCACGGGTGCAATGGTGCGATCGCCGCGCAGTGCTGCGCGCACGGCTGCCGCGATCAACGTTGCCGTTTCCTGGTCCCGGGCGACCGCGCACGCGTCAAGGACAGCGACGCCGACGTCGCATGCGAAGAGCGCGCCGTTCGTTTCGAGCGCGAGACGCTGCCATGCCTCGTTCGCAGCAATCAGAACACCCTGATCGTTGAGCAATCCAACTTCGACCGTAAGGCCGCTGAGGTCCGCCGACATCGCCGAAGCGGTGATGTCGATTTTGTCCATCCCCTCTCCCGTGAGAATGCGGCATTACGCCTTGCCTCATTACTCTTGCACGTCAGTCTCGGGAACTCAACGCGACACTTTGCGTGAGCTATTGACTACCGGTCGATCGACGCGGGGAATCGGCGAACAAACTCCTCCTGCGCCCTGGTGAGCACGTGATCCGGCGCCCCCGGTTCGAGGCTGGTTGTGCGGATGAGCTCGATCGTCTTATCGATGAGGTCGCTGGAACGATCAAGCCGGGCGCCGCCCTCCTGCGAGCCGGCCGACACGGTCCGCAGCGTGAGCGAGATGCCATAGAGGCGTTGCACGATGAGATCGAGCAACGCCCGCGCATCCTGTTCGCGGTCGAGGAGGTCATCACGTTGGTGCTCGGTGTCCAGTTGCGAGCTCCGATTGCGAATCGAGGCGACGGTCAACATCCCTTGACCAACCGGCTGAAGTTGGATGTCAAGCGGGACGAGCGATCCGTCTTTTCGTCGACCGCAGATGTCGAGACCGGAACCCATCTCACGGGTTTGTGGCCGGCGAGCAAAGGCCATTCGCGCCCGTTCGTGTCCATGACGGTGGTCCTCCGACACAAGCATCTCCACCGGGTGGCCGACCAACTCGTGCACCTCGTAACCGAGCATGGTGGCCACACGGGCATTGGCAAAGATGACCACGCCGGACGCGTTAACGACGCAAATGCCGTCCGCAACTGTTTCCAGCCACGACCAATCGGCATCGGTCGCAGGGTTGTGCGCCTGGGTCACCTCAACTCCGAATCGTCCGTGTCGCCGCCTCACTCGTACGACAACCAGCGTTTGATTCATGGTGACGAAACCGCACCCGGCCTGACCAGGGCCGAAGGTCCCTACCCAACGCAGCGATCCGGTGACCTTGGCCTCTTCTACGGCGGCGCTCTTTCGTGCGAAAAAGGATCTATGAGTTCACATCCGGTGGTGCACCAGTGCCCATTCTGCGAGCTGGTCTTCAGCTATCACAACGAAATCAAAGATCACATCCTTCACGATCATCCCGAGCATGCAGACATGGCGGAAACGGCGGTCACCAATGAGCTCCCCCACTAGCACCCTCACCGCCCGCAAGAGCACCGCGCCCTCGGAGCAGACCTGGCCCATCGTGCCGTTCGTGTTCTCTGTGTTCGCCATCTTCACCTCGATGGTTGCCGTCTTCGTGGTGGCCAACAACCGCAATAGCAAGAGCGTGGCAGCAGCGTCGGTGCCAGCCGTTGAGGTCACGCTGAAGGAGTTCAGCATCTCGCCGGCCGAGATCACCGCTCCTCCCGGCGATATCGCTCTAAGGATCACCAACAGTGGCACAGCCGAACATGACTTCGAAGTGGTTGGACAGGGCAAGACGAAGCGACTGGCTCCCGGTCAGGCCGACGTGTTGTCGCTCAAGAACGTGCCAGCTGGCCACTATGCAATCCGCTGCAACGTGCCGGGCCATGCCGCGGCCGGCATGTCCGCCATGCTGATGGTGTCGGTTGGCGCCAAGCTCGGTGGATCGGGTGCAGCCGAGGTGGCCATGACGCCCGATGAGATGGACGCAAGCATGGCCAAGATCGCCAAGAGCTTTCCGGCCAAGACCGCCGGTCACGGTGGCGACCTTCTCGACCCCAAAGTTATGCCCGATGGCACCAAGGAGTTCGACCTCACCGCCAAGATCGTCGACTGGGAGACCGAGCCCGGCAAGACCGTGAAGGCTTGGACCTACAACGGCGTGGTGCCGGCGCCAACCATCAAGGTGAACGTCGGCGACAAGGTACGCATCGTGCACCACAACCAACTTGAGGAGTCGACCGCAATCCATTTCCACGGCATCAAGGTGCCGAACGCGATGGACGGCGTACCTCCCTACACGCAGGACGTGATCAAGCCCGGCGCGACGTTCACCTACGAGTTCACCGCTACGGAAGCAGCGGTGGGTACCTACCACTCGCATCAGGACGCCCAGGTACAGGTGCCCAATGGCATGTTCGGCGCCTTCCTGATTGGAGATATGCCGATCCCGGCATCGACCAATGTCACCAAGATCGACAAGGAATACGTCATGGTGTTGAACGATGCCGGCAATATCGGCCTCAGCCTCAACGGCAAGTCGTTCCCCGCCACTGAACCGGTCGCGCTGAAGGTGGGACAGTCGATGCTCGTGCACTACATGAATGAAGGGCTGATGGCCCACCCGATGCACCTGCATCAGCCATCGGGATTGATCATCGCGAAGGACGGCATGCCACTCGCGCAACCCATGCCCAGCGATACCATTAACGTGGCACCGGGCGAGCGCTACAGCGTGCTCTACACCCCGACCGAACCCGGGGTGTGGGCCTGGCATTGTCACATCCTGACCCACGCCGAAGGCACCAAGGGCATGTTCGGCATGGTTACCGCTCTCATCATCACCTGACCACTACAAACGAGGTAGTCATGACCGTCAAACACGACGTCGTCGCACCGATCGTTGTCCCTGCGCCCTACCAGCATCTGATCCTCGGCGTGTTCGGCTTCCGTCCCGGCGAGCAACTGGTGCAGGTAGCCAGTCAGCTCGCCAAGCGCGCCGATGCGAAGTTGCATCTCGTACGTTTGCTGCTCGACTGGGAGTATCGGGTGGCCAACGATGCGAAGGCCGAGCTGCAGCAACTGGCCGCATCGTACGATGCCGACGCTGACGTTGTCCTTACCAGCCGATCGCATCCGTACCGCTCCCAACAGCTCTCCGAGTTTGTCGATTCGTTTCCCAACGCCTGTGCCATGGTGCCCACCGACACCACCTTTTCCATTGCCGATGATCTGCTCGGCTCCACCGCGGCCGAACTCATACGTGACACGCGCCGGCCGATCATCGGCGTTGGATCCAACGTCGTCTTCGACCGTCCGGTGGAACAGGTGGTAGCCCCCCTTGACGGGACTGCGTTCTCCACCGAGATCCTTCCCGAGGCTGCTCGCTGGGCCAAGGCGTTGCACGTGCCGCTCTGGTTGGTGCAGGTGGTTGATGCCGACATCCGTCCGGAACCCGGCCTGGAATCGGGCTGGGTACGCCACCAAGCTGAACGACTGACCGGCTCGGGCATCGATGTGGAGTGGGAGGTGCTGCACGGCGGTCATCCGGCCAAGGCCCTCTTGCAGTGGTTGTATGCAGGACCCCACACACTTACCGCGCTCGCCACCCACGCACCCCACGGAGTGCGCACGTTTTTCACACCAAGCGTGGCCGATCAACTCCTCCAGCTCAGCCCCGGACCGGTTGTGGTCGAGCTACCCGAATAAGCACTATGAGCAGGCCGGATAGGTCCGGAGACAGAGTCGTTGAGGACTAAAGACCCTTCCGATGTCCTACCCGGACTCTCAATACTCTTTCTATGATGCAAACGGTGCGAACGATAAAAGTGTTTCTGCTCGATGACCATGAGATCGTTCGGCGCGGTTTGCGCGAGCTGCTGGAAAACGAAGAGGACATGGAGGTGGTGGGCGAAGCCGGAACGGCCGAGCAGGCAATTGGCCGAATACCCGCCTGCCAACCCGACGTCGCCATTCTCGACGTGCGCCTTCCTGACGGCGACGGCATCTCGGTGTGTCGCGAGATGCGCTCGACCCTCCCCGACTTGCGCTGCCTCATGCTCACCTCGTTCAGCGACGACGAAGCGTTGATGGGTGCCATCATGGCCGGGGCCTCGGGGTACCTGCTCAAGCAGGTCCGCGGCATTGAACTCGCCAGCGCGGTGCGTCGCATAGCAAGCGGCGAGTCGCTGCTCGACCCTGCCGTCACCCGTCAGGTGCTCGACCGTTTACGACAACCGTCGAACGATGATCCACTCAAGGATCTCACCGACCAGGAACGTCGCATCCTCGACCTCATTGCGCAGAGTCTCACCAATCGCCAAATCGGTGCCGAGCTGCACCTTGCAGAAAAGACGGTGAAGAACTACGTGTCGAACCTGCTGGTGAAACTCGGCATGAGTCGGCGCACCGAGGCGGCCGTGTTCGCCACCAAGCTGGCCCAAGAACACCGTCATCACCATGAATAACGTCGCTTGCTCGCTACCGCTCGTTGGCGCTCCTTCTCGCTTCGCTCGGCAATGCTGCTAGCCATGAAGAACGACGCTCCTTCGCGCTTCACTCGGCAATACTGCTAGCCATGACCGCGGGCGGGCTGGGGCATCTTGAGGGGATGAGTGTCGAGGAATGCCTCGGGCATCTTGAACGTGAGCCACTTGGGCGGTTGTGTGTGTTGGTGGACGGAGTACCCAAGGCGTTCCCGGTCAACTACCGCCTCGGGGTCGGGCCGGACCGCGAACTCACCATTATGATCGCCACCCATCGCGGCAGTGTGATGGAAGTGGCCGACGGCATCGTCAGCTTCGAAATCGACGGGATTGACAAGCACAACACATCGGGCTGGAGCGTGATGGCGGTCGGTCGCCTGCTTCACGGCGAGTCCCTTACCGAGGAACCACACCCGTGGATCAGCGGCGACGATTGGACGTGGCTGGTACTCGCGGTCGCCGAAGTCACCGGCCGCAAATTGGCCCATGGCATCACCGAGTGGCCCTTCCGCCTCGCCGGCTACCTCTAGACCGCGGTGACATCTAAGCAGGCTTGCAGGATTGCCGAGCGGAGCGAGAAGGAGCGAATACGAGCGGTAGCGAGCGAGCGACGTTCGGTACGATGGCCGCATGGCTCGTGCGCTGAAGTTCGGTTGGCTTTCACCCGTTATCGGTAACCGCTGGAGCGACCACAAGCCAATCGTTGTGTACCAGGACACGCACATCCTGCCGACCGCGCTACCGCACTTCGATTCGTTGTGGATCGCCGATCACTTCTACGGATTCGACGCCAAGACCGATCCATTCATGGAGGCTTGGACGACTCTCACCTGGTTAGCCGCCCGGCACCCCAACGTCGATCTCTGCCACCACGTTCTGGGCGTCGGCTATCGCCCTCCTGCACTGACCGCGAAGATGGCCGCCACGCTGCAAGTGTTGTCGGGGGGTCGGTTCATTCTCGGTATCGGCGCGGGCTGGCGTGAAGACGAGTATGCGTCGTACGGCTACGACTTCCCGAAGCCTTCGGTGCGTTTTGCGCAACTCGAAGAAACCATCAAGATCTGCCGACTTATGTGGACCGAGGACGAACCGTCGTTCACCGGCGACCACTTCACCATCGCCGGCGCTTCGGCCCCTCCGCTTCCCAGCCCGATCCCTCGCGTGTGCATCGGCGCGTCGGGCGAGAAGGTCGGTCTGCCCCTCGTCGGCCGGCTGGCCGATCTCTGGAACGGGTCACCGAGGGGAACCGACGACGACTGGTACCGGCGGCTCCGTATCGTGCACGCCGCCGCCGAAAAGGCCGGGCGGGACCCGGCTGACATCGAGGTCACGACCACGCTCGAGTACCCGCTTCCCGAGACCAACGAGGACGCCGAAAAGCTGTTGGCCTCCCTCGCCCACCACGCCGAACGCGGTGTGCAGCACTTCGTGATGGACTTCGGCCATCCACAGTCCACCGAACCCGTCCACCGCTTCGTCGAGCAGGTCATGGCACCATTGCGGGCGGCATCGTGAGGAAGTCCTGACGCGACGCAAGCTCACGGACGTTGCGTGACGGCCGATGGTTTCGTCAAGGTTGGACGATTCGCTCTTGCGTGACATTTGCCCAGTTCGCTTAAGTAACCACTGGGTAAGGCCGATTCATGGGGAGTGAATGCAGAAGTAGGACCCTCCCGCGCGCGCCGCTTTTTCAACAAGGGCGCAGCAGTAGGTGCTGTCATGGGGCTCGCCGCTTCGATGATGGTCGTCGGGATTGTGGCCTTCTCACCTCCAGCGTCAGCTGCCACCCGCCCGTTTGCCGCCCGGTTCGGTGGAGCAAGCGCCGCCGGAGGTAGCTCGGTCAACGGGGTCTACAACGGCGACATCACCATGGCAGCCAACACGCTGCTGTCATGTGCCTGGCCGCTATCGACCGTGACCACCAGCACGTGTTACAAGAACCAGACGGGCACCACCACGTCGGGCCTCAACGACGACAGGAATGACGGCGCGGCCATGGTGTTCGTCGACGCCGACGGAACCAGCGCGCAACCCACCTCGACGGGCGGCACGATCTCCACGTTCAACTCGAGTTCCGCCGATATCAACCTCCCCGCCAACGCCACGGTGCTCTACGCCGGGCTGTACTGGGGTGGTCGCGTCGGCGGCACCGGCGCGAACATTGCGGCACCGGCCAGCGCCGCCAGCAAAGGCACGGTGCAGTTCCGCACACCCGTGACAGCGTACAAGGCCGTCACTGCCGTTTCGGGGGGCACTAACCCCGCCAGTGAGCTCGACATCGATGCGGGCGGCACCGACCAGGACTACGCCGCCTTCCGAGACGTGACGACCGAACTGAAAGCTGTCGAAACCGCCAACGGTACCGTGAACGGCACCTACTGGGTCGCGAACCTCAACGCCTCACTCAACGCTCAGGCCTACGGCGGCTGGTCGCTGGTTGTGGCCTACGCGGACCCGAAAGCACCAGCCCGACAATTGACGATCTTTGATGGCTACCAGGCCGATACGGCTGGTGGCTCCACCAGCTCAACGTCGGTTCCGCTCACCGGCTTTCGCACGCCTCCCTCCGGCATCGTGAAGACCAAGCTCGGCCTGGTGACGTACGAGGGCGACGCAACCAACACCGGCGACTACGTCACGCTCGGCAACTTCACTACCGGCACCCCGCCCACCAACGTCGTGTTCGACAATCTCCATCCGTACGGTACGGCATCCACCTCCGACTTCTTCACCAGCACGATCTCGAAGACGAACGCAGCGGGTGTGCAAACACCCGTCACCACCAAGAACCCAAACTTCCAGAACCAGTACGGCTTCGACGCGAACATCGTGAACGCCGATGGCCGGTTCCCGAACTCGACGCTACCCAGCGACAGCTTCACGATGGTCCTGGCAACGATCGGCGACACCTACTACCCGCAAGTCATCACCACTGCGATTGACGTGTTCGTTCCCGACTACTCGAACAACATCTTCAAATCGGTGGTCGATCTCACCAACCCAACGTCTCCCCAGGTTGGTGACACGCTCGAGTACACGATCAACATGACCAACACGGGCAATGACCCGGCCGATACCAACGTACTCACCGACATGCTCCCGCCCGGCGTGACCTACCTACCGAACAGCCTCAAGGTGGACGCCGTCGGCCAAACCGACGCTGCCGAAGCCAGCGGGACCGACGTCGCCAACATCTGTCCGGTCACCGCCACCGCCACAGTCACGTGCCCGAAGGTAACCACGACGCCATACGTAGTCGCGCGAGTTGGTTCGGGCGCCACCGCGACCGCCGGCGGCAGCGTCACGATCGGCGCGGCAGCGGTCGTGAAGTTCCGCGTGACGATCAATCCCGGTTTCGGACCGGGCTCGACGATTACGAACATCGCCAACCTGGACTATGTGCAGCACACGCTGACTGCCCCTGGCACAAGTAGCAGCACCGCCGGAATCATCGGCGCGGCCACCACGCCATTAACCCCCGACCTGGTGCCAGGGTCCGACACCGGTATCTCCAATAGCGACAACATCACCAGCGCCACCTTGCCGGTGTTCACCGGTTCAGCCAACCCGGGCGCAACGATTTCGATCTACGACGGCACCACATTGCTGGGCACCGCAGTCGCTGGTGCCACCGGCCTGTACAGCTTCTCGCCGTTGGCTCCTCTCACCCAGGGCGCGCATTCATTTTCTGCGACAGCGGCCTTCGGGAGCGGGGTGGCCTCACCTCCTTCCAGCACCATCTCCGTCACGGTGGACACCACCGCGCCCGCGACAAGCGTGCCGACCATCGCAGCCGCATCCGACTCCGGCATATCGAACAGCGACAACCTCACGAACGTCAACACGCCCACGATTGTGGGCACGACCGAGCCGAGCGCCATCGTCAACGTGTACGACGGTGGAACCTTGCTCGGCACCACCACAGCCAACACGTCCGGAGCGTGGTCACTCGTTCCGGCAACCGCATTGGCCACCGGGACTCACTCCCTCACGACAACGGTCACTGACCTGGCCGGCAACATCACCCCCCTGGCTGCGGCGACCGTGGTCACCATTGACCGGTCGGTGGCCATCACCTTCCCGGACATCGTGTCGCCGTCGCTGAACCTTCAGCCGACCTTTGCCGGAACCGCCGATCCGTTCTCGGTGATCACCCTGCGCGATGCAGGCACGATCTTCGGCACAACGACGGCTGATGCGTCGGGCAACTGGTCGTTCACACCCACAACACCGCTCGCAACCGGCTCCCGGATGTTCACGGCGGTGGCGGTCGATCCGGCGGGCAACACGTCAAGCACCGCGAGTCAATCGAGTAACCGCAACATCACCGCGCCGTTGGTGGCGGTGCCCGGTTTGCCCGACCTCGCTGCAGCATCGGACTCGGGATTGTCGAACACTGACAACGCCACCAACCTCACGACGGTCACGGTCAACGGCACCGCGACGGCGAACTCGACTGTCACGGTCTATGACAACGCGACCCTTGTTGCCACCGTCACCGCCGACGCATCGGGCAACTGGACGACACCTCTCACGCTGACGGTTGGCACGCATCCGATCAAGGTGAAGGCCACGGTCGGAGCGAACACATCTGCGTTCTCCCCTGCGCTGAACGTCGTGGTCGATACCAGCACGAACGCCACGCTGACCGCCCCAGCGGGCGCAACGTCCGCCATGGGCGCGCCGACGTTCTCGGGCGCCGGTGAAGTCGGAGGGACCGTACAAGTCAAAGACGGTACGACGGTCATCGGCACCGCCACCGTCAGCGTGGGCGGCACGTGGACCGTTACACCCACCACATCCCTGAGTGCGGGTGTCCACTCGTTCACCGTCACCGCCACCGACGCGGCCGGCAACGCGTTTACTACAAGCGCCAACAGTGTGACGATCGATCCGACCGCCCCTGTGGCGCCCGGACTGCCCGACCTGGTGGCAGCCAGCGATACCGGTACGTCGTCCACCGACAACATCACCTCGCTCGTGACACCCACCCTCACGGGATCGGCCGAAGCCAACTCGGCCGTCAAGGTGTACGACAACGGTTCCCTGATCGGCATCGCCACGGCCAACGCCTCTGGCGTGTGGAGCTTTACCACTCTGACCCTTGCGGCCGGCACCCACCCCATCACCGTTACCGCTACCGATGCCGTCGGCAACGTTTCATCGCTCTCGCTGGTGCTCAACCTTGTGATCGATACGGTGGCTCCGGTGGCGACGCCCACCCCCGATCTCGCCGCGGCGTCCGACACGGGCGCTTCGAGCACCGACGATCTCACCCGCACAACGACGCCCACGATTGTCGGGTCAGCGGAGCCCGGCTCCACCGTTTCGATCTGGGACGGCACGACGTTCGTCGGCTCAACGACGGCCGACGCGCTCGGGAACTGGACCTACACCTTCGGCACTGCATTGACCACCGGCACGCACACTTACAAGACCAAGGTCACCGACCTGGCCGGTAATGTGTCGGGCTTCTCATCGGCTCTGGCCATCGTCATCGATACCACCGCACCCGTCGCACCACCGGTGGCGATCCTGGCGGTCGCGTCTGATTCGGGCTCATCGGCCAGCGATGCCATCACCAACGTCATTGCTCCCACCGTCACCGGTACCGCCGTGGCGGGTTCGACCATTTCGGTGTACGACGGAACGACGCTTCTCGGCACCACCCTTGCGAGTCCGACGGGTGCCTGGACGTTCACTGCTCCGGCCATGACCACCGGGGTGCACAACCTCACGACCACAGCCAGTGATCCGGCCGGCAACCCATCGCCGTTGTCACCAGTGCTGTCGGTCACGATCGACACGACCGCACCGGTTGCGCCGACCACGCCCGACCTTTCCGCCGGGTCCGACAGTGGGTCGTCCAGCGGCGACAACATCACCAACATCACGACCCCGGTTTTCACCGGTACGTCAGAGGCCAACGCGGTGGTCGAGGTCTACGACGGCACCACCCTCCTCGCAACCACGACAGCCAACGGAGCCGGCGCGTGGAGCGCCACAATCGGCACTGCGCTCATCGCTGGCGTGCATCAGATCTCGGCCACCGCTACCGATGCCGCCGGCACCACCTCACTTCTGTCGGGCGCACTTGCCGTCACTATTGATACGACGGCGGCCGTCGCCATCACCTCACCGGTTGACGGACTCGTCACGGGGAACAGCCTGCCGACGCTGGCTGGTACGGCCGATCCAGGGTCCACCGTCACGGTTAAGGATGGAACCACGACGATCGGTACCGTGGTGGCCGACGCGCTGGGCAACTGGAGCTACACCAACGCCACACCCTTCAGCGTGGCCAGCCACGCCTTCAACGCAAGCGTTGTCGACATCGCAGGCAACACCGCCGCAGCCGCGGGTGCCGTCAACATCACCATCGCAGTCGTTGCGTCGCCGTCGCTGCCCGACCTGTTGGACACCTCCGACTCCGGCTCGTCGTCCACCGACAACCTCACAAGCAGCCTGACGCCCACGATCTCCGGCACCGCGGTCGCGAACTCGACAGTGAACGTCTACGACGCAGAAACCTTGATCGGTACCGTCACCGCCGACGCTTCGGGTAACTGGACACTGACGCCGACGCTGACCATCGGTAGCCACGACATCACCGCCACCGCGACCGTTGGAAGCGTCAACTCCTCGCCATCCTCGCCCTTGCCTCTCGTGATTGACATCACCGCGCCAGTTACGCCTGGCATGGTTGACCTCGCCACAACGTCGGACTCGGGCAGTTCATCGGGCGACAACATCACCAACATCTCGAACCCCGTGTTGCATGGCACGACGGAGCCCAATGCCACGGTCACCATCCGCGACGGCTCCACGGTTATCGGCAACGTCAACGCGGATGCCTCGGGTAACTGGACGCTCAGCCCGACACTCGCCAACGGGACGCACAGCATCACGTTCACTGCCACCGATCCGGCCGGCAACGTGTCGGGCGCATCGCCAGCCTTAAGCGTCACCATCGACACCTCCGCGCCCGTTGCACCAGGCGTACCCGACCTGACAGCGGGCACCGACACCGGTGCCTCATCAAGCGACAATCTCACTTCCAACGGAACACCGACGTTCGACGGTACCGCGGAGCCGGGCACGACCGTCGCTCTCTATGACGGCGCGGCCCTTGTCGGGACAACGACTGCGGATGCGTTTGGCAACTGGACTGTCGTCAGCGCCACGTTGGCCCCTGGTTCACACGTGCTGACAGCGAAGTCTGCCGACACCGCCGGAAACCTGTCCGCCAACTCAACGTCCTTAACGGTAACGATCGACACCACCGCTCCGATCCTGCCCGGCACTCCAGCGCTTGCGCTCGGCTCGGACTCTGGCGTGTCAACCGTCGACGAACTCACCAACGTGACGACGCCGACGCTGACCGGTTCGGCCGAAGCGAACAGTACCGTGTCGATCTACGACGGCACCGCGCTGGTCGGCACTGCCGTCGTGAACGCGAGCGGCAACTGGACGTACACGACACCGACGCTGTCGGGTGGCCTGCACTCGTTCTCGGTCCAAAACACCGATCCGGCCGCAAACCTCTCGGGCTCCTCGTTCAGCCTGAGCGTGACGATCGACGCAGTTGCTCCGGGTACGCCCACCGCACCCGACCTGGCCGCCGCCTCCGACAGCGGTTCGTCTTCGACCGACAACGTCACCAAGAACACCACACCAGTCTTCTCGGGTGTCGCCGAGGCCAATGCCACGGTGGAGGTTTACGACGGTGCGACGCTGCTGACCACCGTGACCGCCGATGGTTCGGGGGTATGGAGCTTCACGGCGTCCGCCCTCGCGGCTGGCGTCCACGCCATCACCTCGACAGCCACCGACGCGGCCGGCAACGTCTCGCCGGTTTCATCGGCGCTCTCCGTCTCCATCGACACAGTGGCAACGGTCGTGCTCGTTAGCCCGGCCAGCGGCGCCGCGACCGGCAACAACACTCCGACGTTCAGCGGCACCGCGGAGCCTCTGGCGTCGGTGTCGATCAGAGACGGTTCAAGCATCATTGGTTCCGCTACCGCCGACGCCCTCGGCAACTGGTCCTTCACGCCAGCGACGTCGCTCGCCGTCGCGGTCCACAGTTTCAGCGCGTCAACCATCGATGTCGCCGGCAACACCGGTTTGTCGGCGACCAACACGGTCACCATCACCGCCACTGTGGTCGCGACCCCAACTCTCCCCGACATGGCGGCAGCGTCGGACACCGGTGTGGCGAACACCGACAACATCACGTACAACACCTCTCCGGTCGTGACCGGCACGGCTCTCGCCAATGGCACGATCTCGATCTACGACGGCGCCACGCTGCTGGGCACCACCACCTCAGACGGCGCTGGAGCCTGGACGTTCACCACCCCGACACTCGCCACCGGCACGCACCCCATCACGACAACAACAACGGTGACCGTCGTGACGGGCACGGCTGCTCCGAACGCGATCGTGAAGATCTACGACGACACCACCCTCATCGGCACCGTGACTGCCGATGCCGGGGGTGCCTGGAGCTTCACCACACCAATCCTGAACACCGGCACCCACACCATCACCACCACCAGTCCGACGGCAGCGACCGGCACCGCGGTTCCGAACGCACTGGTCACGATCTACGACGGAGGCGCTGTTCTGGGCACCGCCACCGCGGACGCTGCTGGCTCGTGGAGCTACACGAACCCGGTTCTCAACTCCGGAACCCACACCATCACGACCACGAGCACGATGCTCATCACCGGCACCCAATCGAGCAGGAGCTCCACCACCACCATTTTCGACAACGGCGTCAGCATCGGCACCGTCACCGGAAACCGAAACTGGACCTTCACAACTGGGCAGCTCAGCGCGGGTCCTCACGTCATTACCGTCACGGCGAGCGGCAGCGGCAACACAGCGGCCGTCACGAGCACATTGACCAGCTCTTTCACGAGCCTCGTCACCAGCACCGTCACGGCAACAATTGGACCGAACACCTCGTCACCATCGAGTCCGCTGAACATCACGATCGACACCACCGCACCGACAGCACCCGGCCTTCCCGACCTCGCCACCGCCAGCGATTCGGGCACGTCCTCAGTCGACAACATCACCGCCTCTACCACTCCAACCTTGGCTGGCACCGCTGAGGCGTTCGCCACGGTGAAGGTCTACGACGGCGCGACCCTTGTGGGCACAACTGCGGCTGACGCGTCGGGCGCGTGGACCTTGACCGTCGCGACGACCCTCGGTTCCGGAGCCCACAGCATCACCTCCACCGCCACCGACGTGGCCGGCAATCTATCCACGGCCGGCGCAGCGCTGTCAGTCACGATCGATACCACCGCACCGCCCACCTCGGCGGCACCAGACATGGCTGACACGTCCGACTCGGGCGTGTCATCGACCGATGACCTCACCAACGTCACGTCGCCACTCCTGCAGGGCACCACCGAAGCGAACGCCATCGTCAAGGTCTACGACGGTGCAGCGCTCATCGGAACCGTCACCGCGAACGCGAGCGGGAACTGGTCGTTCACCACCGCCACCCTCGCCTCAGGTGCGCACTCGTTCACGACCACCTCGACCGACAATGTCGGCAACGTCTCGCCCGCATCGCCCGCGTTGGTGGTCACGGTAGACACCACTGGTCCGGCTGTCGTCATTACGTCGCCGCTCGACGGGTCGTCCACCACCAACTTCGCACCGACCGTCTCAGGCACCGCAGAAGCGAACGCCACCATTGCCGTACGCGACGGATCAACGACCATCGGTACCACCACAGCGAACGGAACCGGCGACTGGACCTTCACACCGTCGTCGAATCTCACGGTTGGATCGCGCACACTGACGGCGATCGCCTCAGACGCAGCGGGCAACGCCACAACCTCGACCGGTGTGTCGCTCACCATCGCCGCTCCCATCGTCACGGCCGCCCCGTCCATACCCGATCTCGGTGCCGCATCCGACTCGGGCACGTCGAACGCCGACAACGTCACCAACGTCACCACGCCGGTCTTCACGGGCACGTCGGTCGCCTTCGGCGCCATCGCTCTCTACGACGCGGCAGCCCTCATCGGCACGACCACGGCCGATAGCAATGGGAACTGGTCGGTCACCGTGGCTGGTCCGCTGTCGGCCGGCGTGCACAGCATCACGGCCACCGCAACGGCATCCGGCGCAACCTCGGTGTCCTCCGGCTCGTTGTCGGTAACCGTCGATACCGCCACCACTGTCACCCTCGCCACACCAGCCACCGGTTCCGCGCTGGCCACGGGCACTCCGATCATCTCGGGCACCGCCGAAGCCGGATCATCGGTCGCCATCTCCGGCGGCGCTGTGCTGCTCACCACGGTCGTGGCGAACGGAGCGGGCGCCTGGACGTTCACACCCACGACGGCCCTCACGGACGGCAGCCTGACCCTCAACGCGGTCGCAACCGATCTGGCCGGCAACACCGCTTCCGCGTCCGCTGCCATCACCATCGACACGGTTGCACCGCTGGCACCGTCTGCTCCAGACCTGGCCGCTGCCTCGGACACCGGCGACTCCAATACCGACAACGTCACCTCGGTCACCACACCCGTGCTCTCCGGCACCGCTGAGCCCAACTCGACCGTGAAGATTTACGACGGTGCAACGCTGATCTCGACCGTTACGGCCGACGCGGTCGGCGCATGGACCTCGAGCCCCACATTCACCACCGGCACCCATGTGCTGACGACCACCGCGACGGACGCGGTCGGCAACATCTCAGCAGTGTCTGCAGCACTGTCCATCACGATCGACAGCACCGCTCCGACAGCACCGTCGACCCCCGACCTGGTCGCTGCCTCGGACTCGGGTACGTCATCGAACGACGATCTCACCAACGTGACCACGCCAACGTTCTCGGGCACCGCCGAGGCCGGCGCCACCGTGAAGCTCTACGAAGGAACCACGGTCGTCGGCACAACCACGGCCGATGGCTCAGGCAACTGGAACATCACTCTCGGAACGGCACTTGCGGCGGGCCCCCACGCCTTCAACGCGGAGGCACTCGACGCGGCCGGAAACATCTCCGGTCAATCGGCAGCACTCACGACCATTATCGACACGGCCACCACTGTCGCCATGACGACACCCGCCAGCGGCAGCTCGACGGCCAACAGCCAGCCGACCATCAGTGGTACGGCCGAGGTCGACGCGACCGTCGTGGTGAAGAACGGCACCACCACCATCGGGACCGCCACTGCGAATGCACTCGGCAACTGGTCACTGACACCTACCGCAGTCCTGGCCGATGGTGTCCGCTCGATCAGTGCCGTCGCCACTGACGTCGCCGGCAACAGCGCCACGTCGGCCACGGTCAACGTCACGGTCGACACCACCGCTCCGTCCGTGCCGTCGGCGCCGACGTTGAACGTCGCCTCGAACTCCGGCTCAACGACCGACACAATCACGTCTATCACGACGCCCACCATCAGCGGCACCGCCGAGGCCGGCGCAACCATCAGCGTCTACGACGGAGCAACGCTGCTCGGCACGGCCACCGCGAATGGCAGCGGAGCGTGGACGTTCACGCCGTCGACCGCGCTGTCGGCTGGCACGCACAGCCTGATGGTCACGGCTCGCGACGCACTCGACAACACGTCGGCTGCGTCGTCCGCGCTTTCGATCACCATCGACACTGCGGCGCCATCGGTGCCCTCGATCGACCTCACCGCCACGTCCGACAGCGGCGCGTCGGACACCGACAACATCACCTCGGCCACTCTGCCCACTCTCACGGGAACCGCCGAGGCGGGGGCCACGGTCAACGTGTACGAAGGCGCAAACCTGCTGGGCATCATCACCGCTGACGGCACCGGCACGTGGACCCTCACGCTCACGACCGCACTGACCACCGGTACGCATTCGCTTACGGCGACCGCCACTGACGTCGCCGCCAACACGTCGCTTCCTTCGAGCACCCTTGACATCACGATCGATACCACCGCCCACATTCAGCCAACCGCTCCCCTGCTGCAGGCGTCGTCCAACACCGGCTCAACCACCGACAACATCACCTCCAACACCCGTCCGGTCATCATCGCCGGCGGCACCGAAATCGAAGCCGGTGCCACCGTCAAAGTTTACGACAACGGTGTGCTGGTTGCGACCACTACCGCTGATGCGTCGGGCTTCTGGTCGTACCAGCCGACGGCCGCAGTGAGCAATGGCAGCCACGTCTTCACGACCACCGCCACCGACGCGGCCGGCAACGTGTCCGCGTTGTCTCCCGCGCTGACGGTCGTGATCGACAACGCCGCGCCGAGCACTCCCGTAGCGCCGACACTCGATCCGTCATCCAACACGGGCTCCACCACTGACACCATCACCGCCGACAACACCCCGACGATCACGGGTACGGCCGAGGCGAACTCGACCGTGACGATCTACGACGGCGCCGCGCTTCTCGGCACCACCACGGCCGATGGAACCGGCAACTGGACGTTCACACCGTCGGCCACCATGACCGACGGCGTGCATCTGTTCACGTTCACCACCACCGATGTCGCCGCCAACGTGTCGTCCGCATCAGCGGCGATGTCGGTGACCATCACCACTGCGGCACCCGGGGCACCGGCCGCGCCCGCACTCGACCCCTCGTCGAACTCCGGCTCGACGACCGACACGATCACCTCGGACAACACCCCGACCCTCACGGGTACGGCCGCGGCGAACTCGACCGTGACGATCTACGACGGCGCCACCCTGCTCGGTACCGCCACGGCCGATGGAACCGGCAGCTGGACGTTCACGCCCACCACCGAACTCAGCAGCGGAACCCACTCGGTCACGGTCACCGCAACCGACGTGGCCAACAACACCTCGGCTGCATCCTCGGCGCTGTCGATCACCGTCGACACCTCGTCTCCGACCGCCACCACGCCCAGCCTGGACGATTCGTCCAACAGTGGCCTGCTGACCGACACCATCACCAAGTTCGACACACCCACCATCATCGGCACCACCGAGGCCGGTGCCGTCGTGCGCGTCTACGACGGTGCGACACTCCTTGGCACCACCACCGCTGACACGGCTGGCAGCTGGGCGTTCACGCCGACCACCGCCCTGCCCGACGGCACCCATCCCATTACAACGACGGCCACCGATACGGCCGCCAACGTATCGGCCGCATCGACCTCACTCGCCCTGGTGATTGACACCGTCGCACCTCCAGCGGCCTCGGCACCCACGCTCGACCCCGCCTCGAACACGGCATCGCTGACGGACAGCATCACCTCGGTCACTGCGCCGATCATCCACGGGACCACCGAAGCCGGCGCCCTGGTGACGGTTTACGACGGTGCCGCCCTGCTCGCCACCGTCACTGCCGATAACACCGGCGCATGGACACTCACCGTTGCCGGACCTCTCGCCGACGGTCTGCACCAGTTCGCCTTCACCGCCACCGACGCAGCCGGCAACGTGTCTGGCAGTTCCGCGAAGATCGCGATCGACATCGACACCGCAGCTCCTACCGCACCGAGCGCGGCGACCCTTTCGACGCTGTCCGATAGTGGCGTCAGCGGTGATCTCGTCACCAACGTGACCTCGCCAACGCTGATCGGCACCTCGCAAGCCAGCGCAACAGTCAAGGTGTATCAGGCGGGCGTGCTCGTCGGTACGGTCAGCTCCGATTCATCCGGCAACTGGAGCTTCACGTCGGTCACACTCGTTGCCGGTAGCTACGCCTTTACCTCCACTGCAACCGACACCGCCGGCAACGTGTCGACCATCTCTGCCACCACAACGCTGACGATCGATACCGCTGCACCTGCCGCCCCCGACGCTCTCGTCCTGGACCCGACTTCCGACAGCGGCACCGCAGGTGACAACGTCACGAACGTAACGACCCCGACGCTGACCGGAACGGCCGAAGCCGGAGCCACCGCCTCGATCTCCCGCGGCGGCACTTCGGTCGGTTCCGTGGTTGCCGACGGGTCGGGTGCATGGACCTACACCAGCGACGCACTCGCCAACGGCACCTACCAATTCACCGCCACTGCGACTGACGCGGCGGGCAATACGTCGATCGCGTCGGCCGTCCTTGCCATCACGATCGACACCGGTGCACCCGCGGCGCCAACGACCGTCGCGCTGACGTCGGCCTCGGACAGTGGCGTCACGGGTGACAATCGCACCAGCGTTACCAGTCCAACGCTGACGGGTAGCGCCGAAGCCGGATCGACTGTGACGGTTTATGACGGCGCCACATCCCTGGGCACTACGACCGTTGCCGCCGACGGCCACTGGAGTCTCGTCTCGCCCACACTGACCAGCGGCACCCACGCCATCACCGCTCGTGCGACCGACGCGGTAGGCAACACGTCGACCGCATCGACCTCACTCAGCCTGGTGATCGACGCCACGGCACCCGTCGCACCGGGCGTGGCCGTGCTCGATCCGGCATCCGACACCGGCGTGACGGGCGACAAGATCACGAGCGACAACACCCCCACTATCACCGGTACCGCTGAGGCCAACGCCACTATCACGATCTACCGCAACGGCGTTTCGGCCGGAACAGTCGTGGCCGACAACATGGGCGAATGGACCTACACCAGCACCACACTGGCCGACGGAACCGTCAGCTTCACGACCACATCCATCGACGCGGCCGGGAACATTTCGTCCCTCTCCGATCCGCTCAGCATCACGATCGATACCGCCGCACCGACAGCGCCGTCGCAGGGTGTCCTGGCTCCGGCATCGGATAGCGGTGCCCTCGGCGACAACCGCACCAACGACGCGACACCCACCTTCACCGGCACCGGTGACGTCGGTTCCACCATCAAGCTGTACGAAGGCGCCATCCTTCTCGGCAGCACCACGGTTACTGCCGACGGCACCTGGAGCGTAACGTCATCCAGCCTCACCGACGGACCGCACACCGTCGCCACCACGTCGATAGACGCCGCCGGCAACATCTCAGCCCCCGCCACGCCGACCACGGTCACGATCGACACGACCTCCCCCGCCCCGCCGCCGACGGCCACCCTTGCGGCCGCTTCGGACAGCGGCATTGTCGGCGACCATCTGACGGCCATCGCCAACCCGACGATCGTCGGCACGGGCGAAGCAGGCACCACCATCCGGGTCTACAACGACGGCACCTTCCTCGGTACCGCGATCGTGGCTGCCAACGGTTCGTGGAGCTTTACCACCGCAACGCTGACCGACGGCGTGCATCCGTTCACCACCACCTCGACCGATTCGTCGGGCAACGTTTCGGCCGCATCTACGTCGTTCTCCCTCACCATCGACACGACGGTGCCGGCGGCTAATGCTGCGCCTGCGCTGTCACCCGCCTCCGACAGCGGTGTGGCAGGCGACGCCATCACCAACATCGCCACGCCGACCGTCACCGGCGTCGGTACCGCCGGATCGACCGTCACGGTGTACGACAATGGCGCGTCCATCGGCACGACAATCGTCGCCGCCAACGGCATGTGGAGCTTTGTCACCCCGACCCTCGCCGCCGGTGTGCATCCCCTCACCACCACCTCAACCGATGTGGCCGGCAATATCTCGGCGCTTTCAGAGTCGCTCGCGCTTACAATCGACGCGACCGCACCGTCGGCACCGCCGGTCGCAGCGCTCACGGCGGCATCCAACAACGGCTCGTCGGCCACCGACCTCTTGACCGGTGTCACCACACCGACCCTCACCGGTTCGGCCGAGGCCGGCGCGACCGTGCGTGCGTACGACGGCGCCACGCTGCTCGGTACCACCACCGTCGCCGCCGACGGCACCTGGACGTTCACCACCGCGACACTGGCCGATGGCGTCCACACGTTCACCACCACCGCCACCGATACAGCAGGCAACGTGTCGGGTGCGTCACCTGCGCTGCCGCTCACCATCGCCACGCAGGCCGACCTGTGGATCATCAGCTCGCACACCGGTGTGATTGTTCCCGGCACCACCGTCACCTACTCGGCCACGGTGACCAACAACGGTGTGGGAGATGCCTTCGACGCCACCATCGTCGACACCCTGCCCGCCGGGCTCACCTTCGCCAGCTCGACCAGCATCGACCCGGCCTGGTCCTGCAGCGCGGACGCTCAAGTTGTCACCTGCCACTACGCCGACATCCTCGCTCCGACCACGTGGACAACCGTGAGCATCACGGCGACGGTCGCGTCCGGCGTGACCGGCGCGGTGTCCAATAGTGCGTCGGTCAGCTCGGTCACCCACGACGCCACGCTCACCAATAACACCACCACACCCGATGTCGCCTCGGCCGTGCCGAGCGCAGACGTGTCGGTAACCGCCACCCACGGCACCCGCCTTGTGGCCGGCACCTCGACCACCTACGCGGTCACCGTCGCCAACGCCGGACCGTCCAACGCAGCCGGACCGACCACTGTCACCGTGACCCTGCCGACGGGGATGAGCTACACATCACTGACGGCTGCGTCGACCACCGCCGGTTGGACCTGCAACGCCGCCGACCAGGTCGTCACCTGCACCAACCCCGCCACGCTGGTTGCCCACACCTCAAGCGCACTCGACCTCACGGTCGACATCGCCCCGGCGGCGGTAACCGGTTCGGCCGACACCTCCGTGGCGGCCAACACCACCAACGACCCAGTCACAACCGACAACAGTGCGACGGTGACCGGCACGATCGTGGCCGAAGCGGACCTGATCCTCACCAGCACCAACCCGCAAGCCGCAGTGGCCGGTAGCCCGCTGAGCTACAGCTTTGATGTGCGCAACGCCGGCCCGTCGCAGGCCGCCAACGCCACAGTGGTGGAGACATTGCCGGCCGGTGTGACGTTCGTTCGCTCCACCTCATCGGGCTGGTCCTGCACAGCGGCCAGCCAGGTCGTCACCTGCGACCATGCCGCAGCCATCAGCACCGGCTCGACCACCCCGCTTGTCATCGAGACCAGCGTGGCGGCCGGAGCCGCCACGCTGGCGGCCCATACCGCCACGCTCACGTCGGCCACGACCGATCCGGTCGCGCCGAACACTCTCACCACCTCGGCCGCAACCACGGGCGCCAAAGCCGACCTGTCGGTTGCCGTTAGCCACCCGACCACTGTCATCGCCGGAGCAGCGTCGACCTACACGGTCACCGTGAGCAACGCCGGACCGTCGGACGCGGCTGGCCCCATCACGGCCACCGTGACCCTGCCGACCGGCGTGACCTCCACCGGTACAACCACACCCGGCTGGACCTGCACGGGCACCACATCGGTTTCGTGCTCGAACCCGGCCAGCCTCGGGAACACATCAAGCACACCACTTGTACTCAATGTCGCCGTGGCCGCCACTGCAACGCTGGGCAACATTGACGCCACGTTCGTCGTGGCCTCGGCCAGCACCGACCCGAGCACGACTAACAACACCAGGGTTGACACCAGCACCTTGACCGCATCGGCTGATCTCGGCCTGACGTTGGTTCCGGGCGGCGTGTTCGTCGCCGGTTCCAACACCGGTACCTTCACCGCCTCGGCTATCAACAACGGACCGTCCCCCGCCGCCAACGCCACGGTCGCCGTTACACTGCCGACCGGCGTGTCCCTCGCCTCCGACCCCGGCATGACCGGGTGGACCTGCAATGGCACCGCCACGGCGACGTGTGTTTTCGCTGGACCAATTGCCGTCGGCACCACCGAGTCGGTGACCTTCCCGGTCGCTATCGCCGCCACCGTGACCGCTGCGGTCTCCGTGACCGGCGTGCTGTCGTCCACCACCGCAGACCCGACCTCGACCAACAACACCGTCACGCCGTCGCCGGTCGCTCTCACGACCAGCGCGGACCTGGCCCTCACCGCATCAACCACAGGACCCATCATTACCGGACAGAACAACACGGTCACCTTCACGGCAACGAACAACGGTCCATCGCAGGCAGCTGGCAACATCGTGTTGACCATCACCCTGGCCCCCGGCGTGACGTTCGCCAGTTCGGCCGGAGCCGGGTGGACCTGCGTACCGGCTGGACAGGTTGTCACCTGCACCAACGCCAACCCGATCGCCTCCGCGGCATCGCTCGCCGTCACCTTCACTATCGCCGTCAGCGGCTCTGCCGCCGGACAGCTGATCTCGGCCAGCAGCCTCACTTCCACCACGTCTGACCCCAACAGCGCCAACAACTCCTTGGCCGCCAACGCGCTGCCGATCCTGTCGAAGGCCGACCTTGGTGTCACCTTGACCCACAGCGGTACCGCCACACCCGGCACCGACATGACCTACACCGCCACCGTTGTCAACAACGGTCCGGCTCCGGCCAGCGGCCCCGTCACGGTGACCAACACGCTCCCCGCCGGCATGTCGTTCGTGCCGACCGGCTCGGGCGCTGCGCCCTTTACTTGCAGCGCGGCCGGTCAGGTCGTGACCTGCTCCGACACCGGTATCCTGCCGCTCGGCACGGTTTCGTTCCCGATCAAGGTGCACGTCGCGCCGTCGCTCCCCGTCGGAAGTGTGAACAGCGCCGCCACCATCACGACGCCGAGCATTGACGCCAACACCGCCAACAACAGCACCACTGACGCCACGTCGGTGACACCCGCCGGCGACCTTTCGCTCACCATGGTTCGGGATAACACACCGATCGCCGGTACCAACGTGTCCTACACGATGACCGTCACCAACAACGGTCCGAGCGACTCGTCGAGCTTCCGTCTCGTCAACGTCCTGCCGGCCAACACGACGTACGTGTCGTCGAACCAGATCGGCAACCCGCTGCGCACGCTGTCAGCTGATATGTCCGATCTGACGCTCCTGGCTGCCCCGGCGTGGGCATGCGTGCCGGGCAGCACCGCCATCAGCTGTGACTATGGCGTGCTGCCGGTCGGCGCCAAGGTGTCGATCAGGCTGACGCTGGCGATCGCGTCGTCGGCCACCGGCTTGCTCACCATGAGCGCGAACGTGACCGGACCGTCCGGCGAGACCAACTCGGCCAACAATGCCGTCGACACCGCGGCACTCATCGTGACGCAGTCCGGCATTGTCGTCACAACGACGCCGCCTGCATCCGTCATTCAGGGTCAGGACGCGCTGTTCACCGTCAACACTCAAGCGTCTGGACCATCGGACCTTGGTCTGACCACGATCACGCTCCCGGTGCCGGCGGGTTCCGACTTCGTCAGCGCCGCAGGGAACGGCTGGGCCTGCACAAGCAACGGAACGGTTGTGACCTGTGTACGAGCCACACTTGCGGCCACCGCATGGTCGACTATCGCGCTCACGGTTCGGCCAACGGGTAGGGCTGCGCTGTCGCTCCAACCGTCTGCCCGAGCGACAACACTCGACGGAACCGTCGCACCCCCGCAGGTGCTCGGAGCCATCACCACAACCAATGGTGGCGTAGGCCGTTTCGTGCCGCTGCCGCCGCAACGCATCCTTGACACCCGTGACGGCAACGGTGCCCCGCAGGCCAGGCTGTCCCCCGGACAGACCATCAACGTGCAGATGACAGGTCGCGCCGGCGTGCCGTCCTCCGGCGTCAGCGCGGTGGTCTTCAACCTCACGGGCACCAACGCCCAGGGCGAGGGCGGATTCGTCACCGCCTGGCCGACCGGCGGTGTGATGCCCAACGCCAGCAGCCTCAACCTCGAGTCGGGCTCCACCGTTGCCAACCTCGTCACGGTCACCGTTGGTGATGGCGGCATGGTGTCGCTCAACTCCTTCGCCACCACCGACCTGGTCGCCGATATCGCCGGCTACTACGAGCCGGTCAACGGATCGAGCACGGCTGGCCGTTTCGTCCCGGTCAACCCCGCTCGTGTCCTTGACAGCCGCAATGCCATTGGCATTCTCACGACGTCCAAAGTGCCTGCGGATGGCACGGTGATGGTGCAGATCAACGGGCAGGGAGGGATTCCGCTCACCGGCGTCTCGGCCGTGGTCGCCAACCTGACGGCCACCGATGCCGACTCGCCGGGCTTCGTGACGGCGTGGCCGAGCGGTGAGGTGCCCAACGCCAGCAACGTGAACCTCGATCAGGTGGGGCAGACGCGTCCGAACCAGATCATCCTGCCCGTCAGTGCATCGGGCACCATCAATCTGCAGACAACGAGCGGTGTGCATCTCATCGTGGACGTGGCCGGTTACTTCACCGACAGCACCGCCGAGGCCAGTATGTCAGGCTTGTTCGTGGCTCTCAGCCCGGAGCGCATACTCGACACTCGCAACCATGTCGGTACCGTTGGCGGCAAGCCCGCCCCCAAGGACACTGTCAACCTTGCGGTTGCCGGGCATGCGAGCATTCCACTGTCGGGAGCATCCGCGCTCGTCGCCAACGTGACGGCCACCGGTGCAAGCGGACCGGGCTACGTGACGGCGTGGCCCAGCGGCGAGATCCCCAACGCCAGCAACCTCAACCTGGACAAGGTCGGCCAGACCAGCCCGAACCAGATCACCACTCCTCTCGGGGCCAACGGCACGCTGAACCTGTTCACCTACGCCGGTACTCACCTGCTCGTCGATGTCGCCGGTTACTACACGAAGTAGCGGTGTGTAGCCTCGGCCCATGCACGACGACACCGAGATCAGCTGGTATCCCGTACCCGACACCTCCGATCTGCCGGAGGATTTGGCCAAGCTGTTCGCCAAGGCGCAGGCCAACCTTGGTTTCGTTCCCAACGTGTTTCAGGCCATGGCTTTCCGCCCCGACCATATGCGGGCGTGGTTTTCACACTTCAAACAACTGCATGTACCGAGCGAGCATCTGTCGGCCGCGGATCGCGAAATGATCGCCGTAGTCGTATCGATGGCCAATGGCTGTCTGTACTGCCTGGTCGCCCACGGGGCCGCGCTGCGCGAGGCCATGGGTGACCCGGTAGTCGCCGACCGCATCACGCTCGACTGGCGCCGAGCCGGTCTTGACGATCGTCAGACCGCCATCTGCGAGTACGCCGAGAAGATCACGGTGCGGCCAACGGAAACCTCACGGCAAGACATTGATCATTTGTTGTCGTTCGGCCTTACGCTGGAAGAAACCTGGGATGTCGCTGAGGTCGCGGCGATGTACAACTTCACCAACCGCATGGCCATGGCGACGGGCCAACTTCCCAACCGCGAGTACCACAGCCTCCACCGCTAGCCGAGCAACGCCAAGTCGCGGCTGGCATAGCGGTTGTGGGCGAACTCTTCATCGAACACCGTGAAGACACACTCCTGAATCGGGTTCGCACCGTTCTCCAGGATCTCGACGCTCTTCGTGAGATCAGCCGGCGCGAGGGTCTCAAGGTAGGCGCGTAAACGCGTCAACCTTTCCGCTCGAGCCTCGACGGCCTCAGCAAATGTCGGCGAGGCATGGCGATCGAGACCGGGCCACGGAAAGTCCGCTGAGCCCCGATTCGGCAGCCCCATCGGATGGAAGCTCCCGCCGACCAGAGGCACGGTGAACCACTTGTCGATCGCAAACACCAGATGCCGCAACGTCTCGACGAACGACCATTCACCATTCACCGACTGATGCAGTTTTGCATCGGGGAGTTCGCTCGCCCGCGCGATGGTCGCTGCCCACACATCCTCCAGTGCGGTCAACGCAGTACGCATTCCCTCCGGCTCAGGCGCACGGATCAGCGCTCGCAGGGGGTACCAGGGATCGCGTTCGTTCACGTAGTCGGTGATGTCGACGCCGTTGATGACGACGCGGTCGACCAACGCGTCGATGTCCACGTTGACGAGAAAAACTCTGGTGAGCTTGGCGTCGGTCAGGTCGACGTCGCGGAACGTCGCCCCGCGAAGGTCGACCCCCCAGAACTCCGCCCCCGAAAGATCACGATATTCGAATGACTCTGCCATTGGTCCTCCATTGATTTTAGAACACGCACTGGTTACTCGGGACCGGGTTGGGGGAACGTCAGGGGCTCGTCGTCCCAGTGACCGTCGATCCAGGTGTAGCGGTCGTCAAAGCATGGCGGCAGGCGACGGTGGCCGTGCTCGATATCGCCCGCGAGGAAGTTGAGGAAGTACATGTGCGAGCCAGGGCAGGCGGCCGTCGTGTGAAAACCCGCAGGCACCGTCACAAGGCTCTGATGCTTGGCCACGAAGGTGTCGTCGAGCCCGTCTGCCTCGCGGAAGTTCCGGTGGAACGCGAACCCGTTTGTCGGTTGCAACTCGAAGTAGTACGTCTCCTCCAGATAGGGCGACCCGAGGTGACCGTCGTGGCAGTGGGGCGGCCAACCCGACCATGCACCGCGCGGTACGTGCACCTCGTAGAGGATGAGTCGGTGGGCCTCAAGCGGCGGCGACAGCAGGTGACCTACTTGGCGATGGGCCGCTCCCCCACCCCGCATCTCCACCCGCACGTCGCTCGGCGCAATGTATCGAGCGGCGTAAACCGGGTCGGCGGGGGCGCCACCGACGGCGAACGTGGCGTCGGTGCGCACGTCGATGTGCAGTGTCGTTCCCGGCGGTGCGTAGACGACCGAGCCGGTGTCGAGGAACACGTCCCGGCGTGACAGCGCGTGGATCTGACCATCAACCGCCACATCCATCGCACCGCTGAGTGGCACGACCGCGATCTCTGACAGCTGCGTTGAAAGCCTGATGGTCGCGCCAGCCTTGGCCGCCAATGTGGCATAGGTGAGGTAGCGCCAGCCGGTCTGGACTGGGCTGGCGCTGCACAAGACGGCAACGTCGCCGGTAGAACGAGCATCGAACAGTTCTTCAATCGCGATCATGGCGAAGTCCGTCCCACGTGTCGATAGTAGAGAGATAGCGAGCAACAACATCGTCGACTACTGCGCGGTCGTCGATCTCGTTCGCCAGCCAGCGAGAGGCAGCGGAGGAAAAGATGGCCCGGCCGATGGCGAAACCGCGGACCAGCGGCTCGCTGGCTGCCGCGGCGAGCGCAGCAGCCAGTTGATCGGGGGCTGCAGTCTGGCCGAGCACAAGCATGCCGTGACAGGTCTCATCATGCTGGCGAATCACTTCTGCCGCCGCATGCCACTGGTGTGCATCATCAATCGGTGGCAGCTTCCACCAGTCGGGCGTGATGCCGTGCTCGTAGGCGAGGGCCATTATTCTGGGCAGATAGTCCTGGCCTGGCTCGACACCGGCGGGTGACTGAAACTCGACGAGGTAGCGCCGATCTGCCGACACAGCGGCTTGCGCCAACTGCATAACGTGACTCCATTGCACCGCCGCGAGTTCGGTCGGATCATCGGGGTGCGCGTACACCATGAGCTTTGCGATCTGATCGGCTGGCCATGACCGCAGTGTCACCCCGAGATCAAGACCGCTCGTAAACTCCGTGGGCCGCGACAGTGGGACATCAAGTGCTCGGGCCAGCCAGTAGCCACGCCCGGTTGCTCGCTCCAGCAACGGACGTCCGTAGCGATCATCGATCAGGATCCCAAGTCCGTCACGTTGCTGCGCGGCCTGTTGGAAGGCATCGAACAGAAGACTTTTCAGCGAAGCGATTCGAGCATGATCAGCTCCGACGTCACGAGCGAGAGCTTCCATCTGCCAGCGGTGGTCGATAGCGAGAACCCGCACGTCGCCGACCGTTTTCGGATCGCTGCCACGACGGTGAAGCTGGCGCAGACGCACGTCGTCCCCGGGACGGCGTGGGTGTTCGTCTCGCCCCAGAAACTCAGCCAATTCGGCGGCGGTCGGCATCGCCGGGCTGCAGCCGTGTCGGGACACCACGATGGCACCGACCGCGTTGCCGATGCGGGCACAGGCCTCCAGCGGTTCGTCACGCAGCCACGCCGACAGGAACCCGGCGAAGAAACCGTCGCCGGCCCCTACGGTATTGACCACCTCCACGGGGAAGCCCGGGGTGGGCGCAGCGCCCAGGTCGGCGGGGATTGGCCCCTCCAGAATGTGGCAGCCGCGGGCACCCACCTTCATGACGATCGGAGCCGCAGTGACCGAGCGAATCGAGCGGAGCGCCTCAACAAGATCGGTGGATCCACCCGCGATACAAATCTCCTCCTGGGTGCCCACCACGAGATCGCACGATGGCAACACTTCGCGCAATCGATTGGTGACGGGCTTGGACATGACGAGCATCTGCTGACCCTGGTTGGAACCGACGAGGCCCCACAGCACCGGGCGGTAATCAATGTCGAGTACGACCTTGGTCTGGTTGGCGCAGGCAAGGGCAACGAGCCGATGGGTCGTCGCTCGAACCGAGTCGTTGGCCAGGAACGAGCCGGTGATCAACACCGCTTTCGCATTCGAGATGATGCGTTCATCGATGTCTTCGACCCCTGTCGCCATGTCCGCCGAGTCGTGATAGTGGAAGAGGCGGGGGAAGTCATCGCTCGGGCGAATGGCCAGCATGACGAGCGGGGTCAGGCGGGTGGCGTCGGCCACCATCATCGAGGTATCCACTCCGGCTTCGTGCAGGGTTCGTCGCAGGAACACACCGTTCTGCTCATCGCCGACCCGAGCGAGCATCGCGGTCTTCACGCCGAGGCGCGATGCCCCGAAACAGATGTTGGCTGCGCTGCCGCCGAGGTAGCGGCGGAAGGAATCGGAGCGATCGAGATCGGCACCGTCCTGCTCGGCGTACAGGTCGACGCAGAGCCGCCCCGCGCACACCAGTTCAATCATCATCTCAACCCCCTCGTGGCGCCCACCCGGAACGCCATCAGATTGTTACCATGTCGACACGGCGGCTGCTCAGGCCCGAGCCGAACGCCTCTGACGGTAGGTGATGTCGTACATCAACACCGCTTACTGCCAGACGGGCCGGTCAGGCTACGGACGCGTGGTGGTGGTGGACCCGCCGCCGCTGCCGGACCCGCCGCCGCTGCCGCCACCTTTGCCGCTTTCGGTCGTGGTGGGCGATGCCGATGCGGGCGGCGTGGTTGCCGACGTGGTGGGCGACGAGCTGCCACCGCCTCCCGAGCCGGATCCGCCGCCTCCCGATCCTCCGCCACCGGAACCTGAATCCGATGCAGCGGTCGTTTCCGTCGTGGTCGAGCCACCATCGCTACCGCTGCCCGATCCCGATCCACCCGATCCGCTACCGCTACCGGATGCGATCGTGGTTGTCGACGAATCGCCGCCCGAGCCCTTGCCCGAGTTGCCGTCGACGGTCGTCACGGTAGTGGAAGCGCTACCGCCTTTGCCGGAGTTGGACTCTGCCGTCGTTGCGGGGGTGCTGTCACCGTTCTTCGTCGGCACGGTGGTGGGTGCGTCGTCGGATCCACCGCCCGAGCCGGAATTGCCACCGGATCCGGAACCCTGGCCTGCGTTACCACCCGAACCGCTGCCGGAGTTGGTCGATCCTTTACCGGTGTTGTTTACCCGTCCGCGAGCGTCATCCACTTCTTGGGCGGCCGGCTGGCCGAGCCGACGACGATCATCATCATTGAGCTTGGCCAATGCATCATCCGCGCCAGCGACGGCACCCGGAAGTGCTACGTCGTCGGCCTTACGCAACTTTGACAGGGCATGCTTTGCGTCGGCGAGTTCGACCGAGTCGACCGGCAGCCCAACACCGTGGGCCACGATGCGAACCGGGCGAGGCAGCACGCCCTCGTTGGCTGCCGCAGCGAGCGCCGTCGTGCCGGTAAGCCCGATCACCGCAACGGCTCCGGCAATCGCCAGACGACGGCCGAGTCGACGCGACGGCCGAGCAAACGGTACGACGACCCGTTCCGTTCGTTCCATCATCGTCGTGGCGTCAACGGTATTCATCTGCGCCGTCGCATCGACCGAGGTCGGCAGAGCCATCATCGTCGTGGCGTCAACGGTATTCATCTGCATGGTTGGATCGATGACATCGGAGAGCTGGATGGTGGCCGTCGGGTCAACGGTATTCATGACGATGGTCGGGTCGATGACGGCAGAAGCGTCGGCGGCGAACAGGTTGCGGAAGGCGGCGAGCTCGGCCGGGCTGGGTTGCTGCGGGGTGTCGGCGGCGAAGAGGTGACCGAGGCTTTCGAGCAGGTTGTCGTCTTGGAGGTTGTCGTCATTGGTTGTCATCGGTACACCTCCTTGAAGTGTTGTCTGAGTCGTTCGAGGGCTCGGGATTGGGCCATGCGTACTGCGCCAGGTTTTCGATCAAGCAGAGCGCCGACATCTTCAGCGGTTAGGCCACCAATTACTCGCAGATCGAGGATCTCACGATCATCGTCGGAAAGCATCTGGTAGGCCCGCTTCATGGCCTGGGCTTCTTCGTTTCCTTCGAGTACTGCACCGATGTCGTCGCTGATGTCGAGCGGGGCAACGGGTTGTCTTTTCTCACGTTCGAGAGATCGGTAGCGGTCGGCGATGACGTGGCGGCAGATTCCGAAGATCCAGGCCGAAAGTCCGACACCAGTCGGATCGAAGCGCTCGATCGAACCGACCGCCCTGGCCATGGTTTCGGCCACGATGTCGCTGGCGTGGTCATGGCCGACTCGCTTGGCGGCGTATCCCCGCAGCCGGGGATAGATCTCGAGGTACACCGGCTCCCATGCTGCCGGGTCCTTTCGTTTGATGCGATCCAACAGTTCGTTCGTCACGTCGTCTCGCATCGGTGGTCATCGTTACACAGACAGCCAACACGGTTGGGCCGGACCGTCTACGGGCGAAGTCGATCTGGCCCAACCGATCGGGGTGAGGACGATCAGCCGTGGCCGCCACCCTTGCCGCTTTGCCGCTGTGATCATCGACCGTGACCGTCGAAGTGGACGGCGTGGTCGTGGCGGTGGTGCTGGTCACGTTGTCGTTGCCATGGTCGTCGTTGGCATCGTGCGTGGCCGAGTCGTCCGAGTCGACCTTGTTCTTGTCGTCATTGGCATCGTGGGTGGCGCTGTCATCGGCGCTGTGTCGGACCTCGTTCGCCTCCACCGTTGCGGCACTCGTCGGGACCGTGTCACCGACGTGGTCGCGGCGGGGGCAGTGCTGTCGTCGCTGGCCATCGTTGTCGTCAATCGAGGTTGCGGTGGTGCTGGCAATCGTGACGGCCGAGGTACTGGGGGCGGAAGCGACCGTGGTGACCACAGTCGGCTTCGGGGTGTCGTTGCGATGCTCGATCACACCGACGGTGGCGAACACCATGGTGGAGGTCCCGATGACGGCAACCAGTGATGGAGATGCTTCCGATGATGAGCTTTCGTGCGTTCATGATGAGTTCCTTTATTTGGGGGTGAGCAGTTCTCTGCCCCTTACATCGCACGAACCCTCCACGCGTCACAACGTCAACGAATGTGACCTTCGTCACTCCATCTGCGGAACGTCGCGTGCCTTGGGCTGACGACACCTTCGCTACGTTGGTCATATGCGATTCGCTTTCAGTACTTCACCGCAACGGACCACGTGGCCATGGTTGTTGGAGGCCTGGCAGCGAGCCGACGAAGAGACTGTGTTCGAGTCGGGGTGGACCTTTGATCACTTCTATCCCCTGTTCGGCGACTCCACCGAGGACTGCATGGACGGGTGGGTCACGCTCACGGCATTGCTGCAGGCCACCACTCGGCTACGTGGCGGCGTGCTCGTGTCGGGCATGGTGTACCGGCATCCGGCCCTGTTGGCCAACATGGCAACCACGCTTGATATCACCTCGGCCGGTCGACTGGAGCTGGGCATCGGCGCCGGTTGGAACGAGGAGGAGTGCGACGCGTTTGGTATCGACCTCGGCACCATGGCTGAGCGCTTCGACCGCTTTGAGGAAGGCCTCGCCATCGTGTCGAGCCTGCTCACGAACGATCGCACCACGTTTGCGGGTACCTACTATCACCTGACCGAAGCGATGAATAACCCCAAGCCCGTGCAGAAACCGCTGCCGATCTGCATCGGAGGAAAGGGCAAGAAGCGCACCCTTCCGCTCGCTGCCAAGTACGCGCATCACTGGAACTATTCCGGCAGCGAGCCAGCCGAATTTGCGGGTTGCCGTGAGATCCTGCAGCGGTCGTGCGACGCCATTGGGCGGGATGTCGCCGAGATCACCTGCAGCACGTTGCTGCGCTTCAACGGTGACAACACCGCGCTGCGAAGAGATGCCGACGCCTTCACGGCGGTCGGTGCCCATCTGGGCATCGTCTCGGTGCCGAAGACCGAGCCTGCTTCCGTGGTGACCGACATCGCCCGCATGCTGGGGTAGCAGCATTCCGCTGACACGAGCGGAAGTAGGGATTTCCATGATGCGGGAACCTCGGCCAAAGGTTCATTCTTGAAGACGTGGCCGAGCAACTCGATCTCCGACGGGCGCCGCAGGATCTCGCCATGCAGGAAATGCATGTGGTCGCCAACCAGTTGAACCTCTTGCTGCGAGAAGTGCGCAGCGGCACCAGTCCGCTCACGACCGGTCCGGCCGAGGCATCGGCCGTGTTGAACACCACGATTGCGACGGCGTTCCAGCAGCTGAGCGACACGATGCGAGAGGGTTTCGACGCGCTCGTAGCAGCGGTCGCCGCGCATCAGCCGCACAACCCGTCTGACGGATAGATGCGTCCGCCACCAACCGCCTGGGCGATGAACGACGAACTCCGTCCCAGCGTCCTTCTGGAATGTGTCAAGCTTGGGCGCGAGTACAGCACAACCACGAAACGGTACCCATCGTTCCCATGTCTGCTACGACCAACGCCCGTGTCGGGCCGTGCCTTCGAGTTCTCGGCCCGACGATGCTCCTCGATCCGCGGACCGGACTCCCCCTCATCATGCGTCCTGTGGTGGGTGTGCTGATGACGGCGCTTGCGATTCGACCCGGCGAGGCCGTGTCGGACGACGAGTTATGCGAGTGGATATGGCCTCAGGAACCAGCCGGTTCCAAGAACCGACTCTTCGTCACCGTGTCGCGAGCGCGGACCACGCTTGAGCCGTTCGACGGTCGGATCTCCATCGACCGAACACCCGACGGTTATCGCCTCGCGGTTTCGCCGACAGACCTCGACATCCAATCCTTCGCACGGGTCGCCGATGGTACAGGCGCCGACACCAACGATCCGTCGCGCCTTGACGCAACGTCATCCGCGCTGGCGTTGTGGCGTGGAACGCCGTTTGCCTCCTTGCCCGATCCTGCGCCGGCACTCTCCCAGATTCACCTGGCCGAGTTGTCGCGTCTTCGCCTTACTATGCAGTGCACCGCGGCTTTACGCGATCAGGGACAGATCGACGCGGCACTCAGGCTCTGCCTTCCGACGCTCGCCGACCACCCGGAACACGAGCCGTTGGCCCGCTTGGCCGCCGAACTCCTGGAGGCATCGGGTGAGCCAAGTGCGGCCCTGCGCGTGATGGCTGATCTCCGGCGTGCTTTGGAGCGTGACTTCGGGGCGACCATCACCGAGGAGTCGGCGCGGTTCTACCGAACCCTCGTGACTCAGGAAAGAGTGCCCCGACGAGCTGCGCCCCCTCAGCTGATTGGTCGAGACGACGAACTGCATCAGGCCATCGCGGCCATGACCGACCTCGACAGCGTCATTGTTGTGGAAGGAGAGCCAGGCGTTGGGAAGACGAGCTTTTGTGAAGCGCTCCTCGCGTCCAGCTCGCTCGACTTCGCGCCGACCCGTTTTCATGAGGGCGAGTCCTCGACATCATTCCGTCCGGTCCGACAGCTGATCGATGCGACGCTGCTCGTCCTCAACTCCCCCACCAAGATCGAGATCACCACCATGCTCGCTGATCGCGATCAGGTGTTCGGTCAGGTACTCGACACCGTTGAGGCCGAGCTCGGCGAGGCAGCGATCGCCTGGTTTCTCGATGACACCCAATGGGCCGATGCCTCGTCGCTAGCCCTGATCACCTATCTCTCGACCCGACTTCGACATCGTCTACCCCTGGTCATTTCACTGCGAAGCGAACCACTTGCACCCCATGTCACCGAAGCACTGGCCGCGTTCGGTCGCGATCGGCCCGTGCACCATATCCGACTGTCCGAGCTCTCGGTCGCGCAGACAACCGAGTTGGCCGCACGACACGGACGGCAGCTCGATGACAAGACGGCCGACCGTTTCTTCCGACTGTGCGGCGGCAATCCCTTCGTGGCGTCCGAACTGCTGCGGGCACCAAACCTGCATGAAATACCCGCCGGACTGGCGTACTCGCTCGATAGCCGACTCGATTCGTTCTCCCCCACCGATCGCATCCTGCTCGACTTCCTCGCATTGGCGCCGTCGGGCTTGAGTCCGCGGATCTTGCACCAACTCATCGACGTGATGCAGCTCTCTGTTGACCCGACATCCGGGGGGCTCCTGGCGCACGGCCTCCGCAACGGCCTGGTCGCCGAGCGACACGATGACGCCGGGTTGCGCATCGGGCTGCGCCATGATCTCATCCGAGAACACCTCATCCGAAAGCTTTCCGCCACCCGAGGATCGCAGCTGCGTCTTGAACTCAGCGACGCGTTTGATTCCGTTGGTGACGTGGCCCGCTCGGCGTTCCACGCCTGGGCGGCGGGTGAGGCCGGAAATCCCTCGCGGGCGGTGGCGCTGAGTGTCGAGGCTGCCAACCTCGCCCTCCAGCACGGTGCCTTCGAGGAAGTCTTGACAGCCGTCGATCGGGCCGAAGAAGCGATCTCGTGGGGTGGTATCGAGCAGGACACGAGCGAACTGTGGCTCCTTCGAGCGAATGCCCGGCACCGTCTCGGCGACGCCGACGGCCGACGCAAGGCAGCCCACGCGTGCTGCGACATCGCGCGGAAGAACGACAATCATCGAGCGTTCGGGCAGGCAGCGCTCATCCACGGCGGCATCCGCTCGACGTACGGCATCGCCAGCAGCGAAACAATGGTGCTGCTCGACGAAGCGATCGGTCTGGTCGGCATGAAGGAGTCGGGCTTGCGGGCGAGACTTCTGGGTCGAGCCGGGCAAGAGGCGTACCACGTTCGGGAGTTCGATCGGGCCGAGCAGCTGACCACTGCAGGCGAGGCTCTCGCGCGCACATTGGGCAACAACGCAACCATCGCCCTCACGCTCGAAGGTCGCATTTGGGCGCAGCATCGCCCACACCGTCTGACCGAGCGAATGGCGACCACCGTTGAGATGGTTCAGCGGGCCCGCTACAGCAAGAATCGTGAGGATGAGCTGATCGCCCGCATCTGGAGAGCATGTGCTTGGCTCGAATCCGGCGACCTCGCACTTCTTGATGCCGAGATGCCCGACCTGGTGGCGCTGGCCAGCGACGTTCGCATTCCCAGCCATCGCTTCCGTGTGGTGACCATGCAGTCCACGTTGGCAATCCTGCGCGGTCATTACGACGAGGGCATCGCGCTCGCGCAGGAGGCCCACGCGCTCGGGGCGGGCATCGAGAAGGACAACGCCGATCAAAGCTTGGCCGCGCAGTTGGTTCCGTGGTTCCGAGACCAGGGGATGCTGGCGGCGGCGTTGCCGATGGTGGCTCCCATGATCGAGGCATACGGTGAGGTTCCGGGCTGGCAGTGTGCGCTCGCGTTCATCCTCGCGGAGACCGGCGACCTCGACGCGGCTCGAACCAGCCTGGCGCGCCTTCGTAGCAACGACTTCGCGTCGGTACCCGATGACCTCGCGTGGCTCATGGCCATGTCGTTCGTGGCGGAGGCGGCGTACCTGTGCGAGGACGCGGAGACCGCCGAGATTGTTGGCCGCCTGCTGACCCCGTTCGCAAGCCATCACGCCGGTCTGTTCGATATTTCCACGAACGGGCCGATCGGCTTCTACCTGGGGCTGGCAGCCGCTACCTGCGGACGGGCCGACGCCATCGAACTCCTTCAGAAGGCGCACCAAACCCATCTGGCTATGGCCGCGCCAGGCCTGGCCGCAAGAAGCGCGTCGGCGCTTGCTCGACTGACAACGCCGCCCACCCACCCAGGAAGCGAACACGTCCCATGCCCGGAAACGTCTTTGTAATCGGCGGTGGTGTGGCCGGCCTCACCGCCGCCCACGAACTCAGCGAGCGTGGATACACGGTGACGCTCTACGAAGCACGGACCGAGCGCGGCGGCAAGGTGCGCAGCTGGTCGGTACCGCTCACGACGCAGCCGACCAAGAAGGTGCCCGCTGAACACGGCTTCCGATTCTTCCCCGGCTTCTACCGACACGTGACCCACACGATGGATCGCATCGTGAACGGCGGCTCCACCGTCTACGAGTCTCTGGTGGGACAGCCCCAAACCCTCATGGCTCCCCAGCGCGACAACGTCGCTCCCGACAACCCGCTCCTGCTCAGCCTCCCGCCCGGTCCGGCACCGGTTGCGCCGCCCAACGCAGCGGCAACGCTCAACCTGACCGTAACCGATTACATCCGTATGGCCGCCGCGCTCACGCTGTACCAGGTGCTGATTGTCGGCGATGAGACCGTTGCCAATCAGGGACCGGCAACAGGGACCACAGCGCCACGAAAGCTGGACAGTCAATCTTGGTGGAACTACTGCGGCGCCGGCGCCGGATCGAACAACTACCGCCTGTTCTTCGGAAAGGGTTTGACCCGCTGCTTCGTGGCCACGCGGGCCGAAGAGATGTCGGCACGAACCGGAGCAGGCATTCTGCTTCAGCTGCTCTTCGACATCGCAAAACCCGACCGCTTCGAGAACCCGCCGAAGGTCCGACCCGCCGATCGCGCGCTGAACGCCCCGACATCTACTGCATGGATCAAACCGTGGACCGCACAACTTCAGAACCCGCCAACTTCCACTGTGCCCGGGACCCCAACTCCCACGAAAGTCGCCATCAAGACCGGCACAGTCAACGCGGTGATAACAACTCCGTCGGGCACTGGTCGTCGCGTCACCAGCCTTAAGGTGACGACCACGCCGGGGCAGAAGACGATCGCGGTTGGCCCGAACGATTCGGTGGTGTTCGCCGTATCCCTCGACGGTGCCCGGACCCTCATCGCCAGTGACACCGGGCTGCAAGCCGAGCCGGAATTGGCTCGACTCGCTCAAACAGTCGGGGTCAAGAACGGCAACATGAACGGCATCCAGTTCTACCTCGCCCCCGGCTCACTGAGCGGGCCGCTCATCAGGGGCCACTACCTGCTCGTCGAGTCACCGTGGGCGATTACCGCCCTCTCGCAGGACAGCCGATGGTGGAAGGCCGGGGCCGCGCCCAACGGTGGCATTCTGACGGTCATCATTTCCGATTGGCTCACCGCTGCTCCGGGGCCCGGCGGCAAGTCTGCGCTCGCCTCCAACGACGCCGAGCTGACCACCGAGTTGTGGCGGCAATTGCGTGAGGCGATCCCGGAACTGCCCGCGGCCAAGCCTGCCTACGCCATCGACGTGGGCATTGCGTGGGACGCGGCCGCGGGGACTCGAGTGAATACCGAACCCATGTTGGTCAACACGACCGACTCGTGGGCGTACCGTCCGCACGCTGGTCTGACCGGATCGGTCGCCAACCTGGTGATCGCCGGCGACTTCGTGCGAGGCATCACCGATTTCGCATCAATGGAATTAGCCAACGAAACCGCGCGGCGAGCGGTGAACGTGCTCCTCCAACGTGATGGCCTCACCCAGACCCACCCGCCGTGCAAGGTGTATGACAAGCTCGAGCACCTCAGCGTCGGCTCACTACTGGCCGCAGCCATCAAGCAGCTCTCGAAGACCGCCGCCTTTACCGTGGCGAAGCTGCTCGGACTTGAATCGAGCGACGCCGACCCCAACGAATCATGGTGGCCGTACGAGTTCCGAAGCGGGTCCAAGATCACCGACACCGTGGACATCATCTTCGCCATCACCGACTGGATGGACAGCGTGCTGAAGGTCGACACGTCAACGGTGCAACAGCGCCTCGCGGCGAAGAGCGGCGCGGCGCCCGAGGGCCCGACGGCCGAGGCGTTACGGTTCATCGCCTTGCTACAGGACGTTCATCGCGAGACGTTCACCACGATGGAGACGGCGTACGGCCCCGCTCCTCGGAAGGGCTGAGACCGGTTACACCGCTGACAGTTCGCGGCGAACCATCAGGACCGCAAGATCGACCCGGGAGCGCAGGCGCAGCTTGGTGAAAATGTGCGTGAGGTGCGCTTCGATCGTATGGCGGCTCAGATACAGGGATTCGGCGATCTCCCGATTGCTGGAACCGGCCGCGACGAGTTCGGCAATCCGCTCCTCCGTCGCGCTGAGACCGAGGGGGTTCTGATGCAGGGTTGCGGTAGTCATGGCGCCATGGTGCAGCCCTGTCCTTTCCAAACGCTTTCCAGCCCTATTCCTGGGCTTTTGCACTCAACGAGCAGCGAAGATGACG
The DNA here is from genome assembly GCA_963791625.1 of uncultured Acidimicrobiales bacterium. Classification (GTDB taxonomy): domain Bacteria; phylum Actinomycetota; class Acidimicrobiia; order Acidimicrobiales; family Ilumatobacteraceae; genus JANMCE01. Next base: position 697 of record CAWBTA010000006.1, on the reverse strand, counting down.
TCTTGCGGATTGGCCGTGGCACTCAGGGTCGGCCCGTTGCGGAGTACTTGATCGAGGAAGCGCACGACATAACCGTTGGTGAGCTCTGCGGCGCGCGGTGGCGTCGATGTCGCCCGGCGCGCAGCCTTCGGCAGCGAAGGAGTCGATCGTCTTGGTGATCACGTCGGGAACGTTGGCGAGCTTGGGGAGAAAGGTCTGATAGGCGCAGATGTCGGTAAACGTCTGATGCTGCCCGGCAACCAGTTCTACCTCGTATGCCGGCGCGTTCTTGGAGAGGCTCCACAGGCGCGTGACGTTCGGGTCAACCGGCGTGGTCTTGTCGTTCGTGCCGACCAGCACCATCATGGGCACGGAGATGGAAGCGAGCGTTGCATCCGGGAGTAACTCTTTTGACGCCGCCGGGGCGATGGGAATGATGGCCTTAACCCGCTTGTCGACGGGGGTGGTGCCAAGGTCGTTGGTGAACCCGGTGGCCATGGCGATGGCGGTGAAACCGCCGAAGGAGTGACCGGTCACAACCACCTTGTCGGCATCGACATGCGACGCATAGGAACCGGCGGTGGGATGGGCCGGATCGAGGAAGGCGTCGATGACCCGACGAACGTCGAGTGGCCGATTGAACGCAATCTCGTTGGCCGGCGCGCTGGCGTTGGTGATGCGCTCGACCGCGGTGTTGCCGGTGTGATCGGGGGCGACC
>CAWBTA010000005.1:0-347274 GCA_963791625.1 uncultured Acidimicrobiales bacterium | reverse complement strand
ATCGCAGCCTGACGCACCCTCTCGAACGGCATGGATGGCGGGTGACGTTATGAGTATGCGGCCTTGAGAACGGCGCATGCGCGCAAGGTCACCCACTTCGAGGGTCGACCCTGCCGTTCGATGTCGACGACGGTCTTGGCGTTGTAGGCGTAGCGGTTCAACCATTGGCCGCCATGTTGCTGATTCTCGACCCAGCTGAGCGCGTGTTCAAGACGGGGGTCCTTCACGCGCCCGAGAGCGGCGAGCACCTCAAGGGTCTGTAAGACGTCGGTCACATAGGCGGAGGGGAAGCCGAGCTTGAACCACGCGCTCGATGGCTTCGTGTCTTGTGAGGGCATGGGATAGTCAGCCACTGCTGGATCGCGTGAAAGGAGGAACTCGACACCCTGGTCGATCGCGGCGCGGACAGCGGTGCTGCGTCGTCGTGGCGGGATTCGAACGATGCCACGCAACTCCTTCACCGCGCCCCACGCGCACGGCTTGTTGTCGTTGGCCGCGCAACCGAAACCGGGGCCGCTCGTCCCCGACGTGTAGTAGCGATCGATGCCCGCACCGGCAATTGCGCCGGCCGCCCAGTCGATCGAGGCTTGCACGCGAGCATCGTCGAGACGACCGAAGCCGATGAGAGCGCAAAGGAGGTTTCCGTTGAGGCAATGGATCACTCTCGATGGCGGCGGCGGACGGTCGTCCTTCGCACCGGACGAGCCGAACCCACCGGAGTTCGCCTGGCTATGGGCGAGAACGTAGTCACACGCTCGCTGGATGCGCGGATCGGTCGGGTCGGCGCCAAGTTGATCCAAGAACGTCAGCTCCCACACCGTGCTGCGGTACTTCGGTGAGTACCCCGCTCCCGGCTTCTCCCACCATCCGTCGCGATGCTGTGCTGCAAGCATCGAGCGGATCGGGTCGACGCTCATCGCGCGCCGCCGTGCCACGACGACTTCGGGGTCATTGCGGGGCCGATCGAGCAAACGTTCCAGTGTCGCGGCACGGACCGACGGTGTGTCGTCGTCGAGCAACCAGTCGATGGGGTCGCCCGTGAGGTGAGCTGTCCATCTCGCCTTGCGGGTATGCCCGAAGTTTCTATGCCGCGCCCGCAACGCAGACTCATCGTCGGTGGGAGCGATTCGCGTATCAGTCACGTCGGTGTCCACCCGTTCAACGGTGCCACCGCATCGATGGAGCTTGCAGGGGCGATTGGCCTCAACCGAGTAGGCGAGCTGCCCTTTGCAACCCGGTTAGTGCCATGCAGCCCCGTACAGAGCGGACCTTGTTCCCTGTGCCAAGGCCAGCGAGTCGGAGATCGTCAGTGGATGGAGGTTGATGATGACTGATGGCGCGTTTCAGGGCTCCCGTCGAGTGGAGACGTTGGTCGGGGAGACCGGCTCGATCGGACGAGCCAAAGCACACCCGGTCGGCCCAGTTCAAGGTGCTCGTATTGCGTTTGCAACCACCGGACTGAGCGCGTTTGTGGTGATCACCGTCGCGTTGGTGATGGCGCTCGGCGACGGGGCTCTGTCAAGAGTCGCGGCCGCGGTCCTGGGCTTCATAATCGTGCCGATCATTGCCTCGCCGTTGGAGTGGTTCGTGCATCGTTTCGTCTATCACCAGCCCGTGATCAAAGCACTCGACGCCATCTTCAAGGTGCACACAGCGCATCACTTCGCGTACTTTCCGACTTGGCGCTATATCACCGGAGGGCCACCACGCCGGTTATCGATACGTGTTCGGACGCCCCATGAGCACACGTCACGTTTACGGAACGGCGGGGTGAGGCTCGCTCACTTCGGGTGGTACATGTCGATTGGTGTGGTGGCGATCTGGCTGCCTGCCTGGTTCGTGACACGCAACGGTGCATTCCTCACCGGCATCGTGGTGTCGTCCGCGGTCGTCTCGAACCTCTTCATCGTCGTGCACGACACGATCCACCGCCCGGGTAGTCACCGTATCGTCGAGGCACAGCCCTGGTACCCATTCCTCGACCGTCATCACTACGTGCATCACGTCGACCTCGGCGTCAACCTGAACTTCCTGCTGCCGTTGGCCGACCTGCTGTTCGGCACACTGCGGCGGACTTTGACGCCGGACGAACTGGCACGGCACGGCACGCTCGCCGCGGCGAAATCAAACCGTATCGGCGAGGGCGAACGCGCCCGAGCCGTGGTCGCCTGACGGAGCCGCAGGCTCAACTGCAATGCGCATCGCCGCCGTCTGCCCCTACAGTCTTTCGGTTCCGGGTGGCGTGCAGCACCAGGTGCTTGGTCTGGCGCGTGAGGTGCGGCTGCTCGGTCACGAGGTAGACGTGATCGCGCCGTGTGATGGCGAGCCGCCAACGGGTGCCGTCAGTGTCGGCCGAAGCTATCGGTTCCGTGTGAACGGGTCGTCGGCTCCAATGGCGCCGACACCCGCGGCAGCTGCTCGCACGATACGAGTTCTCGCGTCCGGCCGATACGACATCCTGCACTTGCACGAGCCGTTGGCGCCCAGCATCACCATCGCTGCACTGCTCGCCCATTCAGCCCCCATCGTCGGCACGTTCCATGCCGCCGGCGACAGCACCCCGTACCGTTGGTTCGGCCCGCCGCTGAAGCTGCTGGCACGGCGAATCGATGCACGAGTGGCTGTGTCGCCATCGGCCTCGGACCTGGTGGGCCGGCATCTCGGCGGCAGATGCGAGGTGCTGTTCAACGGCGTCGAGGCGTCCATCAGAGCAGCAGCGTTCCCGGAACCATCCGTGGCGGCCGCGCCCCCGAATATCCTGTTCGTTGGCCGCCACGATCCACGAAAGGGTCTCGAGGTTCTGCTCCAGGCGATGGCCGGGCTTCCGGGCGATGTCGTCCTCCGCGTAGCCGGTGACGGACCCGATCGGGCGCGGCTCCAGGCAAGGTTCGCCGCCGACGCACGCATCCAGTGGTTGGGACGAATCTCCGAGGCCGACAAGATCCAGCACCTTCGTGCCGCGTCCGTGGTGTGCGTGCCGTCGCTGTTCGGCGAATCGTTCGGCATTGTGATCCTCGAAGCAATGGCCGTCGGCACTCCGGTGATCGCCAGCGATCTGCCCGGCTATCGCCAGCTCACAGCGAACGGCACCGCCGCAGTGCTCGTGGCGCCGAGTGATCCGATCGCCCTGGCTGATGCTGTCGTACGACTGCGTGGCGACCAGGGCCTGCGCGACAGGATGCCGCGCGTTGGGGATCGTCCAGGCCGAACGCTTCACGCTGCAGAAGGCTGTGTCTCGCTATGTAGAGATCTATGAAGGGCTCCGCCGTCGGAAGCTTCCTGTTGAACGGGATCATCGAGGAGAAGTCATCGCGAGTCGCGGAGGTGCTGCTCGGCCACGTTCGTGCTCGCCAACTGCTGGCCGGTAAGACCGCTGGAATTGGTGCCGTCACGCCAGGAGGACATTGCAAGCGCCATGGTTCCGGTGTCGATCGCCAGGCAGCACACCGTGCCTTCGCTCGGGCCTGAACTGTGGGGACCAACACTGAAGATGACGTTAGGCCCTAGCCGATGCCGACCGAATCCATGAACATCACCATGTGTGATCTGAAAGCTTGAGTCGGCTTCGTTGGCGAGTCTGGCGGGGATGGGGTGCTCTGTGTCGGTGAACTCACGATGTGCTTCGAGGAGGATGATCGAGTGGTAACCCTCAACGTGCGACGCTCTCCGAACCATTTGGATCGACGAGGGGTCGCGTGGGGTGTTGCCGGCGTTGCAGTCGTTGTCGCGGTGACGTTCATTGGAAGCGATCGTCTGGTCTGGTTCGACGCGGCGTTGGTCGGGTATCTCTTCGGCATCATCTTCGCTGTGTTCGGCGTGGCCTACCGCTACACCGTCTGGTTGCGACGGCCACCTACGGCGATGCTCAACCGCCGCGGCTGGGAGGCATTCCGGCAACGCAAGGCCCACAACGTTGTGGCGCTGCCAGCGCTGGTCACAACTCAACTGCTGACACAGGGGTTCATTCGTCGCCGATCGCGATCGCGATGGCTCGCTCATCAACTTGTTTTCTGGGGGTGCATCCTTGCCGGGCTCGTGACCATCCCACTTACGCTTGGTTTGCTGCACTTCGAGAGCGTCGAACAGAAGGCCGACCGTTACCAGGTGTACGTGTCGCGGGTCGGCACGATTCGCTTCAACGCTGAGAGTGTTGTCGGCTGGTTCATCTTCCATGCCCTCGATGTCGCTGCAGTCCTGGTGCTCGCGGGAGTGTTCATCTTCTTGCGACGTCGGCTCCGCGATGCGGGCGCGTTGGCGACGGAACGGTCCGGTGATTTCCTCGCGCTCGCTGGTCTGTTCGCCGTGTCCGTGAGCGGGTTGTTCCTCACGGTGTCGAGCGTGTGGCTTGAGGGCCGCTTCTATTCGGCGCTGAACACGATCCACGCGTTGACCGTGATCTTCGGGTTGATGTACCTGCCCTTCGGGAAGCTGTTCCACATCTTCCAACGTCCGGGAAACCTTGGAGTCGCCTATTACAAGCAGGCCAATAGCCAAGGCGTACCCGCGGCCTGTCGTCGCTGTGGCGAACCGTTCGCCAGCGCGAAGCAGATTGCCGACCTCAAAGAAGTATTGCCCCAGGTCGGTTTCGACTACTCGATCGATGGCGGTGGGCACTATCAGGACACGTGCCCTCGATGCCGGCGCGCCCACGTCACCCTGGCCCAGTCGGCGCGGGTGGAGGGTTCGGCTGATGGCACGACCACCGATCACCGACGAGCAGCTCATCGCCCGCTATGGGCCGCACCTCAACGAAACCCCGCCTGGCGGCTGGGATGCCGGTCTCCAGATCGACAAGGTCGTGAACACGCACTGCTGCTTCTGTGGACAGCAGTGCGGCATCAAGCTGAAGGTGCATGACAACGCGGTGGTCGGGTTCGAGCCGTGGTACGAGTTCCCGTTCAACGAAGGCAAGCTCTGCCCGAAGGGGGTCAAGCGATACCTGCAGGGCGGGCATCCCGATCGGCTGCTGCACCCGATGGAACGTGACGAAACCGCGCCCGGTGGGTTTCGGAAGGTGTCGTGGGATCAGGCGCTCGATCGGGTCGTGTCGGAGATCCGACGAATCCAGGACAAGTACGGCGACGATGCGTTCGCCGTACTTTCCGGCGTGTCTCTGACGAACGAGAAGAGCTACCTCGTCGGCAAGTTCGCCCGGCTCGCGTTGCACACTGCCAACCTCGATTACAACGGCCGTTACTGCATGGTGTCGGCCGGCACCGGGAACAAGAAGGCGCTGGGTGTGGACCGGGCGCCGAACCCGTGGAGCGACATCCCCCTTGCCGACGTGGTGTGGGTCGCGGGCTCGAACGTCGCCGAGACGTTCCCGATCACCACCAGCTACATCTGGCGGGCCCACGATCGTGGAGCAAAGTTGATCGTGCAGGACCCTCGCGTCGTGCCGCTTGCCCGAACGGCCGATCTGTTTCTCCCGGTACGGCCCGGAACCGACTCGGCGTTGTTCGGTGCCGTACTGCACATGCCTGATCGAACGAGACTGGCTCGACCACGACTTCATCGACGCCCACACCCTGCACTTCGATGACGCAGCCGCAGCCGTCGCCGACATGACACCGGCATGGGCGGCTGATATCACCGGCGTGCCGGCGGCCCGCATCGAGGAGGCGGCCGAGCTATGGGGTACGTCGGCGACCGGGATGATGCTGCACGCCCGAGGCATCGAGCAGCACACCAAAGGTGTGGACAACGTGCTCGCCGCCATCAACCTTGGGCTCGCGACCGGCAAGTTCGGCAAACCCGGCTGCGGCGTGTCGACCATTACCGGCCAGGGCAACGGCCAAGGCGGACGCGAGCACGGCCACAAGTGTGACCAGCTGCCTGGCAACCGTGATATCACGAACCCAGAGCATCGTGCCGCTGTCGCCAATGTGTGGTCGTGCAACGAATCCGACATACCGGGCAAAGGACTTCCGGCGCAGGAGATCATCGAAGCGATCCATAACGGCACGATCAAGGGGCTGCTGTCGATCTGCTTCAACCCAGCGGTGTCGGCACCCGATGTGAACTTCACGCGCGAGGCGCTGGACAAGCTGGAGTTCTACACCGTCATCGACTTCTTCCTCTCGGAATCGGCCCACCATGCCGACATCGTTCTGCCCGGGTCGCTGCACGAAGAGGATGAGGGCACAGCCACGAGCGGCGAAGGACGCATCATCAAGATCAACGCCGCCGTCACACCACCTGGCGAGGCCCGACCGCGACTGGGAGATCCTGCTGGACATAGCGAAGCGACTGGGAAAGAGCGAGTACTTCCCGTACACGAACGCCGAGGAGATCTTCGACGAACTGTGCCGCGCCAGCACCGGTGGCACCGCCGACTACACCGGCGCCACGTGGCAGCGCATCGAGGACGAGATGGGAATGTTCTGGCCTGTTCCCGCCGTCGGTCATCCCGGAACCCCACGGCTGTACGAAGGCGGTCAGTTCTTTCACCCCGATGGCAAGGCGCGCTTCCATCCGGTGCCGTACAAGCTGTCGGCCGAGGTCGTCGACGGCGAGTACCCGGTGTTGTTGACCACCGGGCGGGTTGTGTCGCAGTACCTGTCGGGAACCCAAACGCGGCGCATCGCTGCGCTGGTTGCCCAGTATCCGGAACCGCTGTGCGAGATGCACCCGATGCTCGCTGATCCGCTTGGCATCGCTGACGGCGATCTCGTCACGGTCACCTCGCGGCGCGGCGCGATCACACTGCCAGCCCACCTGGTCACCACCATACGCCCCGACACCGTGTTCATCCCCTATCACTGGCCTGGACACAAGGCCGCCAACCAACTCACCAACCGCGCCGTGGACCCGCTGTCGAAGATGCCCGAGTTCAAAGTCGCCGCTGTACGCGTCGAACGCGTCGGCGGACACACCGACCCACCCACGCCGCGACCTCGCTGCAGGGGGATCGGCCGTGAACTCCGGACACTTCGGGATCGATGACAACCCGGTGTTCGTGATCGACCAGAGCCGCTGCATTGGCTGTGAAGCCTGCGTGCAAGCCTGCGCCGAATGCGGCACACATCGCGGCCAGTCGCTGATCCATCTGGAACGCGTCGACCGAGCCAGCAGCACACAGACTGCGCCGATGGTGTGCATGCACTGCGAGGACCCGACGTGCGCACAAGTGTGTCCGGCGGACGCCATCAAACAAACCGAAGAAGGCATCGTGCAATCGGCGCTCAAGCCGCGCTGCATCGGTTGTTCCAACTGCGTACTCGCCTGCCCGTTCGGTGTCCCTAAGTACGTCGCCGACTTCGACCAAATGATGAAGTGCGACATGTGCACCGACCGCACGTCCGAAGGGTTCGCACCGATGTGCGCGTCGGTGTGCCCGAGCGAAGCCCTCTGGTACGGCACAATCGAAGAGTTCAACGACACCCGACGCGGGTCGCTCTTTCGCGACTTCATGTTCGGCCGCCAAGAGGTTCATACCAAGGTCTACACCGTCATCGACGACGTACTCGGTGGCCCTATAGACATCCTCGCCGACACAACGACCACCTGGCTCGACGACCCGTTCGGTCTCAACCCCGTGAAGGTAATCGCATGAACCACGACATCGAACCCGTCCCCGTCGCCCCACCATGGAGGCGCGACTTCCCCTACCAAGCGCTGTCCGAAGAAGAAGTCACGCGCCGCGAGTTCGCCCGGTATCTCGTCCTCGGGGCCGGTACGTTGGCTGGGGCCAATGTCGGTATCGCCGTATGGACTCAGTTGCGCAGCATCAACAGTGGCGAACCACGAGCGATTACCGAACTCAATTCTGTTGAGGTCGGTGGCACGTTTCTGTTCCGCTACCCAGGCGATAGTGACCCGGCCATCCTCGTCCGTCTCGCCGACACCGACATCGTGGCTTTCAGCCAGAAGTGCACGCACCTTGGGTGTGTCGTCTATTACGAGGCCGACGCGCAGCGCTGGCATTGCCCATGCCACGAGGGCAACTTCGAGGCGCGTACCGGTGCGGTCATCTCCGGTCCGCCGACGCGATCACTCGGTCGAATCGATCTCGAAGTTCGTCCCGATGGCATGATCTGGGCCCTCGGGAGGAAGACGTGAGGATATCCGAGCGCGGGCGACGCACCTCATCGGCAGTTGTGCTGTACGTGATTATTCTCGTTGCCTTCCAGGTGTTCCTCGTCACGGTGGCGGTCGAGGCGTTTCAGACCGATGCCGAGTCACTCGCCTGGGCAACCGCCGGTGTCTCGGTTGCCCTCTTCGCCGCTGCAGCGGCCTTTCTGCGCTACCTGCGACCATGACCGCGGCTTCCGCCACCTCATCCGAACCGCAGAGACTTAAGGCGGTGGCGAGGCTCTTTCCTGGCTACTTCGCACTCGTCATGGCAACCGGCATTGTCGCCATCGGGGCCAAGCAGCAGAAGATCGATTGGCTCGCAAATGGCCTTTACGTCGTCGCGGCGGGAGCGTACGCGGTGCTGGTCGTCCTCATCGTCATCCGCCTCATCGCGTTTACAAGGTTGCTTGCGGCTGATCTCACCAGCCACGCGAAGGGATTCGCCTTTCTCACCATCGTCGCCGGTACCAACGTGCTCGGAAGTGCATCGGCACTCATCCACGGCTGGTGGACCCTCGCCGATGTCCTTTGGTGGTGCAGCCTCCCGCTTTACGCGCTGCTCGTGTACTCGCCACTCATCGCCGACGTACTACGCCACGACAAACCCGCGCTCGGAGCCGGTATCAACGGCTCATGGTTCCTGCTCACCGTGTCCACTGAGTCGATCGCAGTACTCGGCGCACTTCGTCTCGGTCACGACCCGAACGACTTCCTCGCCTTCGTGTGCATCGCCGCCTTCTGCCTGGGCCTCGTTCTCTACCTGATCGTCATGACCATGGTCTTCCTGCGGTGGACGTTTCAACCACTCGAACCTGCCGAGGCCGACCCGCCCGCATGGATCGCAGCCGGCGCAGTAGCCATCACCGTGCTAGCCGGCTCGAACCTCCTCGGCGCCCGCACGGTATCGCCACGCGTCGACCGGCTGACGCCTCTCATCGAGGGCCTCGTGACCCTCGCGTGGGCCACGGCCACGTTCTGGTTCCCGCTCATGATCGCGATCGGCATCTGGCGCCACCTCGTGCGGAAGGTCCCGCTGCGCTATCACCCCTCGTACTGGGCGTTGGTGTTCCCGCTCGGCATGTACGGCGCATCGACATTCAAGATGCGCGCTGTCGTGAAACTCCAGGCTCTCGGGTGGGCTCCGAAGGTAACGCTTGCTGTGGCATTGGTCGCGTGGACAGCAGCCTTCGTTGGCATGATCGCTCATATGACACGCACGCGACGCCCGAACCGGGCCGCGTAGTTAACGGTTCGACCCGAGGGGCCTGGGCCGAACTGTAGTGACGTCCGAAAGACCAGGTGGGTGGTGACCTTCGGCTCTGCGGATTCGATGGCCGGTCGCGGCATCGTGGTGGAACACCGGAGCTTTTGCGTGCAATGCCCGACCCAAGAGGTGACGGAAATGCTGACGAGAGATGACACAACGATCAAGCATCGACGAGCAGACGTTCACGACGCGAACGGCATGTCCCGGTACCGAAAGTCCGCCGTCGCGGTGGGAGTTCTGTTCTCGCGGGAGACGTTGCCGGCGCTCTGAGCGTCCTCTTCATGTCAGACCTCCTAAAAGAACCCGATTACCTCGCTCGGATCGCGGCGAACCAGAACAGGATGGTGATCGGTGCGCTCTTTGCCCTCTTGATGGGTCTCTTGCTCGCCGCAATACCGTTCGTCATGTATCCCATCTTCAGGAGATACAACGAAGCGCTGGCAATGGGATACGTCGTGTTCCGAGGAGCGCTCGAAACAGTCGCCTACATAGTCGGCGCGACCTCCACGCTGCTGCTCGTGGCCCTGAGCCGGGACTACCTGAAGGCCGGATCTCCCGATACCGCACAGTTCGGCACCCTCGCCCGCCAACTGAAGGACCAAGGGTCGATCGCCACCAACATGACAGCAATCGTGTTTTCGCTCGGCGCACTGATGTTCGCGTACCTCTTACCAGTCGCGACTCATCCCCCGATGGCTGTCCGTCTGGGGGCTCGTCGGCGCCCCGTTCTACCTTGCGGTCCCGTTGCTCAGCCTGTTCCACGTCTCCGCCGGGTTCCTCTACGCTGCCCCTTGCGGCCCAGGAAATCACCCTGGCCATCTGGCTCATCGTCAAGGGTTTCGACGCCTCGCCACCTGATGCATCGCCAGCCCTCGCCGCCGGCTCTCGCTGATCGAGCACGCTCACGGTCGAAGGGCGACGGCGAGCTGGTCGAGGCTGACGGGGCCGAGTCCGATCAACGCCTGGGCCTGTTGCCGATCTGTTGCCGTGCTCCATCGACCCGCTGCCGGATCGAGAGCCATCGGCACGATCGGATCGGACATGCCTGCGCACGTAGATACGACAAGCACCGAGTCGATACGCACCGGGCACAGCGACCACGACGTGCCCGCCCCCGCAACCGATTCGGCGAAGCGTGCGCTCGACCAGGTGCGGGTTTCGAGGTCCAACACGGCCGCTACGCCGCGCGGCGCTGCGGCCATGCCGTCGCTCTCGTTCGAATGCGTCGGGCCGGCGTTCGTTGCGAAGACGGTGACGAATCGGCGGGCGGCCTCGATCCAGGGTTGACTGAGCGGGATCGGTGGGTTCGGTATCTGCTCCCAGGCGTCTCGCACCGGATCGTGAAGGGCCGTGGTTTCGGAGCCGCTCATGGCGGTGAAGACCAGCGATCGGGTGCCGGTCCATACCGCGAACTGATGGTCGCCACCTTGATGCTGCGATATCCACGCACAGGTAGGTTCACACGCTGCCCATGGCGGGTTCGACAACGTGCGGTACGTGTTCGTTTTCGGGTCGTACGCCGTCGGGTGTGCGAGGTGGGTCGAGAAGGCACTGGAGTCGGCGCCGTAAACCACCACCTCGCGGCCGGTCCACACCACCATCACTCCGGCCTGCGGCAGCGCCCATGGATCGGTTGGCAGGGCACCTTCGGTAACGGACCCATCCGCGTGCACCAGCCGCAGGCGAGCCGCACCCGGGCCTTCTGCCGATGAATTGATCTCATGCCTCGCGATTATCACCACGTCGCCCGCCGGGAACGCGTACGGATACTCGCCCACTCTCACCGGCACGGCCGGTTTTGACCAGCGATGCTCGGTTAGGGAGTACAGATCGACGGTGCTAGCCCTGTTATCCCCGAACGCCGAGATGGTCAGGACCTTGTCGGCGAGGCGAACGACCTGGCCAGGTGGCCCGCTTGCCGCAGGAAACGGGACGACCGCACCGCTCGGCTCGATAATGGCACCGTTCAGAGTCTGGGGCGTCGCGGTCACCGGGCCGACAACGACGGCATCGCCAACTCGCCATGCCGTGACGCGACCTGACTCGCCAGCGATCCGGGCCAGTGCAGCCGGGCCGAACATGATCGACGTGCTGGTGGCGGTCGCCGTCGTAGGAGTCGGAGTCGGAGTCGACGATGGTCCGGTCGACGTCGTCAAGTTGGCCAACGCTGTCGTCGGTACCGACGTGGTCGGCGATGAAGCCGTCGTGTTGGCCGATGAGTCGGTCGTGCCCGAACGCGACCCGTCGCCGCAGGCGACCAGGATGCCGCAAACGAAAACCACTCCGACCGCGGCCAACCCGTGAAACCGCCTAGCGCGCATGGAACCATTGTCGGATTCTGTGCCGCGAGATATTGCCACAGAGGAAATCCAACTCGGACTTAACCCCTCGCGGCAGAGGCGTTGGTCCCGACCCGACACTGGCGCCATTCGGCTGGGCTGGTGATGTTCGGTGTCACCATCGCGGCCGGTTGGAAGCCGCAATCCGTTTGGCGGGTCCAGCGTCGTCTGTCAGGCTGAGTGGGTTATGGCGATCTCCACTGAATCACGCGTCGCGAAGGCGGTGCCGGTCTTTTCGTGGAGTTCGGCAACCCTATGGTCCAGCAAGCCCAAGCCTGTGGCCATTCTGGTTGCCGGTCTCACACTGTTCGGGTTCGGTGACTGGCTGCTCATCGAGAGTCGTTTCGGAAACTCGCCCTGGTCGGTGTTCGCTGGCGGGATCGACAAGCACATCAACATCGGCATCGGCACTGTCACGGTCATCGTCTCGGCCGTCGTGCTCCTCCTGTGGATTCCGTTGCGTCAACGCCCCGGTCTGGGGACAGTTGCAAATGCAATCATCATCGGGAGTGTGGTGGAGTTGCTCGACCGAAACGTCGGCGCAGTCCACAACTTTGTTGGGCGCTGCGCCATGTTGGCCGGCGGACTCGTGAGCGTCGGTATCGGCGGCGCGCTGTACCTCTCGACGCAGCTGGGCCCTGGCCCGCGCGACGGCCTCATGACCAGCATTGGGAAGCGCTTTCATCGACCAATCGCGCATGTGCGTCTCGCCATAGAGGTGACGGTCCTGATCCTCGGCTGGGCGCTTGGTGGACGGCTCGGCGTCGGCACGTTCGTCTTCGCCTTCGCCATCGGCCATGTGTTGGCGTTCTTTGTCGGTATGTTGCACCGCCTCGACCGCGGCGGCGCAGCATCTACCATCGCGGTGTGACAACGCCCCTTTGGACACCATCGCCCGACCGTATTGCCACCAGTGGGCTCGACTCGTTTCGGGTCAGCGTTAACGCCCGGTATGACCTTGCGCTGGGCGAGAGCGATGAGCTGCACGCGTGGAGCCTGGCTGAGCCCGAGCAGTTTTGGGACACCGTGTGGGATGTGTGCGGCATCATCGGGGACAAGGGCACGACTGTCATCGATGCCAAGGGGTTTCTGGACACGCGGTTCTTTCCCGAGGCCAGCCTGAACTTCGCCGAGAATCTGCTGGTCGGTCCGGCCGATCACTCGGAAATCGCCATCCTGTTCGAGCGCGAGGACGGCCTGCGTCGCCGCCTCACATGGGAACAGCTGCGATGGGCCGTGGCGTCGCTTGCGGCCGAGTTTCGTCGTCTGGGCGTGCAGCCCGGTGAGCGGGTGGCGGCGTGGATGCCGAACCTGCCCGAGACCATCATCACCATGCTGGCCGCGTCCTCGGTCGGTGCGGTGTTCACGTCCACCTCATCGGACTTTGGTACCGCGGGTGTCGTCGACCGGTTCAGCCAGGTGGACCCGGTCGTGCTGGTCGCCGCCGACGGCTACCTCTACAACGGCAAACGCTTCGAATGTTTGGAACGGTTAGCCGAGATCGTTGAACAGCTACCCACACTGCGCGAAGTGATCGTGGTCGGCAACCTCAGCGAAACCCCGAGTACCGCAGGCATCAACAAGGCCGTCACGTGGGCCGACGCCGTCGCGCCACACGGCAATGCACAGCTGCAGTTCGAGCGGCTGCCGTTCGATCATCCGCTCTACATTCTCTACTCGTCTGGCACGACCGGGAAGCCGAAATGCATCGAGCACCGCCAGGGTGGCATCCTGCTCATGCATCGCAAGGAACAGCAGTTGCAATGCGACATTCGTGCCGGCGACGTTGTCTTCTATTTCACGACGTGCGGCTGGATGATGTGGAACTGGCTGGCCTCAAACCTGGCCGCCAAAGCGACCATCGTGCTTTTCGACGGCAGCCCGTTCTACCCCGGCCCCGCCGCTCTGTTCGACCTGGCGCAGCGTCACGAGTTCACGTTTATGGGTGTCTCGGCGAAATGGATCGACGCCTGTCGCAAGGCCGAGTTGCGCCCCATCGAAACCCATCAGCTCGGCTCGGTTCGCACGTTGGGTTCGACCGGTTCACCACTGTCGGACGACTCGTTCCAGTACGTCTACGACGCAGTGGCCAAGGACGTTCACCTGCAGTCGATGTCGGGCGGGACCGACCTGTGCGGATGCCTCGTCGGCGGTGATGTCACCAAGCCGGTCTTCATCGGCGAGCTGCAACGACCGGCGCTCGGCATGGCCATGGACGTCTACGGCATCAACGGTGAATCGCTCGGTGCCGGCGCGAAGGGGGAACTGGTCTGCACGAAGCCGTTCCCGTCCGTACCGCTGTCGTTCCTCAACGACCCCGACGGCTCCCGCTTCCACGACGCCTACTTTGACCGCTTCCCTGGTGTGTGGGCGCAAGGTGATTTTGCGGCGTGGACCGACGACGGTGGCATGATCCTGTACGGCCGATCCGACGCCACCCTCAATGCGGGTGGGGTACGCATCGGCACGGCCGAGATCTACCGCGAGGTGGAGAACTTCCCCGAAATCATCGAAGCCATAGCCGTCGGACAGGAGTGGGACAACGACACCCGCATCGTGATGTTCGTAAAGATGGCCGAGGGCGCCACGCTCACCCCCGAACTGGAAGCGGCCATCCGCAAACGCCTCCGGGACAACACCACGCCCCGCCACGTGCCCGCTCGCATCGTTGCCGTATCAGACATCCCGCGCACCCGCAGTAACAAGATCACCGAACTGGCGGTAGCCGACATCGTGAACGGCCGCGAGGTGCGAAACAAAGAAGCCCTGGCCAACCCCGAAGCCCTCGACCTGTTTCGGAACCGCCCCGAGCTCGCCAGCTAGCAGTCTGAGGACGACGGCCCCGCGGCCGGGTACGGTATCGGCCATGTCTATCGAGCGCATTGAAGTCGGTCCCCGTATGTCCCAGGCTGTCGTGCACAACGGCACCGTCTACATGGCCGGCGTTGTCGCCGGTGACGCAACCGCCGGCGTGAAAGGCCAGACCGAGCAGATTCTGGCCACCATCGACCGGGTCCTGACGCTGGCCGGGTCCGACAAGTCCAAGATTCTGAAGGCCAACATCTGGCTCAGCAACATCGCCGATTTCCCGTTGATGAACGAGGCGTGGGATGCCTGGGTGCCGGCTGGTCACACGCCCGCTCGGGCAACCGTTGAGTCTCGGCTGGCATCATCGAACCTACTCGTGGAGATCATGGTCGAAGCCGCAGTATGACGGTTGCTCGACGCACCAAGATCGTCGCCACGCTTGGGCCGGCGAGCAGCGAGCCAGCTGCCCTCGACTCGCTGTTGGCGTCCGGGGTCGATGTGGTCCGCATCAACCTCAGCCACGGTCCGGTCGAAGATCACGTCGCGCGCCTCCACGCGGTGCGTGCCGCCGCGCTTCGGCTCGGTCGGCCCATCGGTATCCTCGCCGACCTGCCCGGCCCGAAGGTGCGCGCCGGGCAGTTCCCCGACGGCGGCACGTTGCTGCCCGAAGGGTCGATCGTGCATCTCACGCCCGGCAAGGGAGCCAGCTCGGCCTCGGAGATAACCGTCGATTACGAGACGCTTCTCAGCGATTTGGCGGCCGGTGACCGGGTGGTGCTTGGCGATGGTGCCATCACGCTGCGGATCCAGAACGTGGACGACAGCTCTGCCATCGCAAAGGTCGAGTCGGGTGGACTTACCCAGGGTCGCCCCGGTGTCCACATCCCGGCCGAACGACTGCGACTTCACACTCCTACGGCTCGTGATCTGGAGCTCGCCGTCATCATGGCCAACGAACGCGTCGACTTTCTCGCCGTGTCATTTGTTCGTGCCGGCGCCGATCTTCGCCGCGTCCGCGACGAGTTGAAGGGCGGGCACATGCCGCGCCTGATCGCCAAGATCGAAACGGCCAATGCCGTCGTCGCGCTCGATGAGATCCTGGCTGAAAGTGACGCGGTCATGGTAGCCCGCGGTGATCTCGGCATCGACTGCCCATTGTCAGAGGTGCCGCATCTGCAAAAGCGGATCATACGCAAGTGCGTGCAGGCCGGTATCCCGGTCATCACGGCCACGCAAATGTTGGAGAGCATGATCACCTCACCGGCACCCACCCGCGCCGAAGTGAGCGACGTGGCCAACGCGGTGTTCGACGGTACCGACGCGGTGATGCTGTCGGGGGAGACCGCCATTGGCGACGACCCGAGTCTGGTGGTGCGAACCATGTCGGAAATCTGCCACCGCGCCGAGTCGGAGGCGAGCTATCGGCAGTGGGCGAACCGCCTCGGTCGCTCGCAGCGCGAGCACGTCAGTGACCGAGGTGAGCGCATCACCAATGCCGTCACGCACGCCGGTTGGCAGGCGGCAGAGGATACCAATGCGGCGGCGATCATCTGCTGCACCCGGAGCGGCAAGACGGCGATGGCCATGTCGCGCTATCGGCCACCGGCTCAGTTGATCGGCGCCAGTCCCGACGATCACACCATCGCCATTCTCACCCTGTCGTGGGGCGTGATTCCTCTGAAGGTCGACGTGCACCCCAACACCGATGACATGGTGTGGTTTGCAGTGCAGAAGTCGGTCAGGGCGTCGCTGGCAAAGTCGGGTGACGTCGTGGTGGTGCTGGCGGGTACACCCGATCAGACGCATCACGCCACCGACGTGATGCGCATTGTCGAAATAACCTGACGCCATGCAACACGACGCAGCCCTGCGGGCCGCCTGGCGTCACTACGGAGACCAACGTTCGATCGTTGCTGTCACAGAAGTCAGCGCGCACGTGTCGACCAACCACGTCTACCGGGTTGCGCTTGACGACGGGTCAGCCGTCATCGCCAAGTTCAGTTGGTACGGGTCGTATTTCTTGTTCGTCGAGGATCATGACCGCCTTCACCGCTGCAACGTGTTGCTGCGAGGTACTCGTTTCGAGCATCTCATGGCTGATGTGCTCACGGTCGACGGGCAGCCCTTTGTGCACTACGACGGTGACGTGTGGGCGGTCTTCTACGAGGAAGTCTCGCAGCGCGGCCAGCTCCCCCGCATCCTGTCCGAAGCTCACGTCGACAACTTCGCCCAGGAGATCGCCGCGTTCCATCAGGCCTGCACCACCATCGCTCCACAGATGCCCCGCACATCAACCTCGATCAAGTCCGATGCCATAAATCTCTTGGAGCGGGTCACCGACCCCCGTACCGCAGCGTCGTTCGAGTTCGACCACGATCAGCGCTTGATCGTGCAGCAGCACACGCATGAGTTCTTGTTGCAACTGCAACGACTTGGCTATGACGACATGGCGAAGATCCCGGTACTGCTCGACTGGAACCTCGGCAACTTTTCGGTGGAATTCGATGACGATCGTTTCCGATTGTTCAGTCGATGGGATTACGACTGGTTCCGCATCGACACCCGCATGCTCGACTTCTACTTCCTGTCGCGGGTGAGCAGCCAGACCGGCGATCGCACGGTGTTCACCTACAGCTCGCACACGCTGCTTGAACCAAGGTTCGTCCGTTTCCTGCGGGCCTATCACCAAGTCTTCCCGCTGACTGAAAACGAGATCCTGCTGCTGAAGGAGTCGTACCGCTTCTTCATCCTCAACTACGTGATCCGCAGTGGCGACCATTTCTTCGAAGGTGACCTCTGGCGCCGCCTCCAGCACGAAGCCGTCGCGGTGTACCTACCTGCCCTCGACACGCTTGACCTTCGCCCCCTGGTGGACGCCGTGCTGGGCTGATTGCTCAAAGCCAGTGAATGCGGGTCGGCGAAGCCCCTCCCAGCGATTGCTTCGATTTCGAAGAGCCAGCCGGGCTCGTGGCGGTAAACTACTCGCCTACAACCGAGGCGTGCCGGGAAGTCTGGTCGGCGATTCAGGAGAAATTGATGATTCGCGCCATCCGTCGTTCCCGCGCCTCCGTGCGTTTGCTGTCGCCATTGCGCGACTTTCTGGCCGCCGAAACTTCCGGGGCCGTACTGCTTGCTGCTGGCGCAGTGCTTGCGTTGGTCTGGGCGAACTCGCCGTGGTCGTCGTCGTACGAGCAGTTGTGGACGAGCCGTGCCGGGTTCTCTATCGCGGGTCACGCGCTAGAACTCGACTTGCGGCACTGGGTGAACGACGGGTTGATGACGATCTTCTTTCTCGTCGTCGGTCTCGAAATCAAGCGAGAACTCACCGACGGACACCTCGCATCACGTCGTGCCGCCGTCCTCCCAGGCGTCGCCGCGTTGGGCGGCATGATCACGCCAGCACTCATCTACCTCGCTGTTGCCGGAACGACTGCCCCGCGTGGATGGGCGATCCCCATGGCCACCGACATTGCACTCGCGGTCGGCGTTCTCGCGGTGGCGGGCGGCCGGATCCCAACGTCGATCCGCGCATTCCTGCTTGGCCTCGCGATTGTCGATGACATTGGAGCGATCGTGATCATCGCCGCGGTCTACTCAACGGGGGTGTCATCCGGCTGGCTCGCAGCAGCGTTCGTTGGGGTCGCCCTGACGGTGCTGGTGCGGGTCAGTGGCATACACACGACCTGGGTCTACGCGGCAATCGGGTCCGTGGTCTGGTTCAGCCTCCACGAGGCCGGAATCCACCCAACGATCGCCGGTGTCACCATGGGCCTTCTCGCACCCTCGATCCCACGCCTCCAACCAGAGTTCATCGATACCGACGAACTGAACGATCTAACCAACGCCCAGGCAGCACACACCACGACGGAGATAGCGAGAGGAGCGGTATCAGTTGTCGAATGGCTCCAACACGTACTGCACCCCTGGACCAGCCACCTCATCGTTCCGCTCTTCGCCCTCGCGAACAGTGGAATCAAGCTCTCCGCCGGAGGATTCCGCCATGCGGCGAGCTCCCGGATCGCATGGGGGGTCCTGCTCGGCCTTCTCGTAGGCAAACCGCTCGGCGTCATACTCGCTACGCGCACCACCATCAGGGCAGGTTTCGCCGATACCCCAGCAGGCGCAACCCCCCGACACATCATCGGCGTCGCGGCCGCGTCGGGTATCGGCTTCACAGTCTCACTTTTCATCACCGAACTCGCCTTCACTGACCCCCCCGACCGGGCCGAGGCCAAACTCGCCATCCTCGTAGCGTCCGCCCTGGCCGCGGCACTATCCACGCTGATCCTCCGTAGCCGTCGCCAAACCCCTGTCTTCCCGCTAGCTCCTGTCGCTACGTCCAGAGACGGCAGGTAGGGTCGCCGGTAGTGACGATCGACACGAAGCGCATCGCCGAGGTGATTCGATTCGGCGGGAAGTTCGCACTCAACGCAAACATCAACACGCCCGGGACCATCCGCGTCGGCGACCCGTCCACCTCCGATGAACGCCCCGCATCCACGCACACACTCCTTTGCCAGGTCGGCAGTTCGAGCGGTACGTAGCGCGTTGCACCGACCCGCGGCCGGCGGCGGGTTATGTGTTGCAACTGCATCAGACTTACCGGTGCACTGCACGAAGTCATCACCCGCCTATGAACAGAATCCTCGGAAGACCCCGATGCGAGACGAAAAGTCACTGCAAGGCGGAACAGGACAAACCGGTCGACCGCTCGCGACGAGGCTTGCGAGGCTAGCCCGGCCGGACGACGCCGGCGATGCGGGCGCTGGAGATTTTGGCGATGCGGACAACGTCGCCGGTGCGAGGTGCGTGAATGAATTCGCCGCCGCCGATGTACATGCCCATGTGGCCCAGATCGATGCGAAGGAAGACGAGGTCACCGGGCTGAATCTGGTCGAGCGGCACGTGAGGAAAGGCGTTCCACTGGGCGCCGGTGTAATGGTCCATTGACACGCCGGCCTTGCCCCACGCCCATTGCGTGAGTCCGGAACAATCGAACGAACTCGGCCCGGCCGCGCCGAACACGTAGGGCTTGCCCAACTGACGGAGCGCCTCGGCCACCGCGGTCGCCGCGCCGGCGGTGGGGGCGGGGTAGTTCTGACGAGGAGCTTGGGTGGTGGGCGGCGCCGTCTCCGGAACCGTTGTTTGAGCGTCGCCGTCGGGCGCTGGTTGGTCTGCCTGTGTGGTGGTCGTTTTCGGCTTCGCTCCAGGCACCGGCACCGCCGCGGCCGCAACGGGTGCAGCAGCCGGGGTCGCCGGTTTGGCCGCCGGTTTCGCCGTTGGTTTGGTGGTGGGCTTCGTCGGTGGTGTGGTGGGCTTGGTGGCGGCGGCACTGGTTGCCGGCGCGTTCGGCTTGGGCGCCGACGAAACCCGCGCACCGGCAGCGGGTGCAGCCGCCGGGGCAGCCTTCACCGCCATCGCGGCCGGGCTGACGGCTTTGACTGCGGGCGGGGTGGCAATCAACGCCTTGGCGGCAGCCCTGTCGGCAGCTTCCTGGGCGAGACGGTCCTGCTCCTGTTGCACCAACGTCACGATCTCGGCGTCGGTGCGCTTGGCCAGATCGGCCAGTTGTGCTTCGGCTTTGGTGAGGCGGACCTGATCGGCGTCGAGCGACGCTTGGAGGCTGCTCTTCTGGTCGATGAGGGCCTTGAGTTGACGCCCGGCCTGTTGCGTGTCTTGCCGAGCGGAACGGATCTGATCGACAACATCCTGCGCTGAACTGAGCAGTGCGCCGGTATAGCCCTCCCGGACAGGGATTTCGTTGGCGCTGGAGGCCTGCACGATCGACGCGATGCCGCCGGAGTCGGCCCCGGTGACATAGGCCTGAATGGCGGCATCCTTGGCCTGGCCGGAAAGGTTCTGCATGGACTGGTCGGTCACCGCCAGTGTCACCTGCAACTCCTCAGCGTTCCGGTTGAGCTGATCCATCTCGAGCACGGTGGCGAGTCGACGCTCGTTTACCCGCTCGGCTTCAACGGTGATCTGCTGACGTTGCCGGGCAATGGCCGCGGCCCGGCTCCTGGCATCATCGGCGGGGCTGGCCGACGCGGGCAGCGTGAGGGGGAGGAGCAAGAGCGCCACCACTGCCGCTCCTGATATCCGCCGTTTCCTTGTCATTCGTGCCTCTCTGCGTCTGAGAGGCCGGGGTGCCCTCAGATTGTGTTACAACTTCGCAACGAAATGTAACACAACTGAAACGTAGGACACCTGGCAGGTGATGGACTATTCGGCGACCACCGGTGACGCGACGGAAATGCAGTTCCGGCCGGCGTTCTTCGCCTCGTACAAGGCTTGATCGGCTCGGCGCAGCAGGTCGGCGGCGTCGGTCGTCACCGAGTTCGTCCAGGCCAACCCGATACTGAGGCCGACGAACACTTCCCGCTGATCGAGATGCACGGCGTCGGTGGCCCGCTGTAGCAGGCGATGCGCGAGGGTAACGCCTTCGGCCTCGGTGACCCCGGGTAGGAGACAGGCCATTTCGTCGCCGCCGAGCCGGGCGACCAGATCTCCAGGGCGGATGCCACCCTGGAGACGCCGGGCGATGAGGCCTAAAAGTCGGTCGCCGGCATCATGTCCGTGCTCGTCGTTGACGGCTTTGAAGTGGTCGATGTCGAGGTAGAGCACCGCGAGCCCGGCCTGCGGGCCTCGAATGGCGGCGATCTGGCGTTCAAGCGTTTCCATGAGCGTGCCGCGGTTGGGAAGCCCGGTGAGTTGGTCGTGACTGGCCTGGTAGCGAAGATCCTCGTTGGCGGCCAGCAGCGCTCGGTTCATCGACTGGGCGCGGCGCTGGGTTTCGGTCAATTCGGCCTCAGCTCGCAGGGTGCGATCGACGAAGTGATGCAGATGCCGATGGAGCGCAACCGTCGTGATCCAGAATCCGATGAGCGTGCAGGCGAACACGAGCCGATTGGGTCCGAGCGAGCGCAGCACCCCGGTGAGGGCTAAGACACCAAGCGGCAGATGAACAGACAAAAACAGGGCGTAGTCGGTGATGTGCAGCAACACGTTCAGCGACGCGATAGCAGTGAGGAACAGCAGCACCGTAAGGACTGCCATGTGATTGGCGCGGCTCGGGAGAAAGACGGCTGACCCCCAGACCGTGGCCATGAACGCGGTGGTGGAAATGTCGTGCAGGGTGGACTGTGTGGTGCGTTCGGTCCACACCTGGCGGAACGTACCAAGCCACGTGAGGGTCGCGATCAATACGGCGATGTACCAGAGCACCAGGCTGCCCCAACGGACGTCGGGGCGCAGCAGGACCACCAGGGCAACACCGGTGAGAGCACCGATGAGCCCAGCCACCACCTGCAGACGTTGGGAAAAAGCCCGCGCGTTCATCACCATCTCTATGAGACTCCATTCGGCGAAATCCTCCAACCCAATGACATCAAGAATCAGTTAAGAAATGCCACTCAGCACTGTCCGTCCACCACTGAGCTTGGTTGCGCCATGCTCCGTGAGGGCACCGCGCCAATCGGGCTAAGGTCCACAGGGTGTCCGCCGCTGACCTTCCTTGCCTCTTCTTCGATCGGCCCTTTCCGACCGAGTATCACGATCTCATGGCCGGGCGGGCGGTGGCGGTCGGCCCCGATGACGCCGATCTCGCCAGCGCCGACGGCATCGTCGCCGGAGCCACCCGGTCGTGGAACGCCGACGCGTTCGCGCTTGCGCCCCGGGTGCGGGTGATCTCGCGTACCGGAATCGGCTACGACAACGTCGATGTTGCCGCGGCCAACGCCGCCGGAGTGGCGGTGTGTTACGCCCCGGACGCGCCGAGCGTGTCCACCGCCGAACACACGCTGGCCTTGCTGCTGGCCATCACCAAGGGTCTGCCCGCCCACCAGGCCAGGGCGGTGCAAGGCCTCCCAGGCGGACCAGCGGCTGGTCTCGAGCTGGACGGCGCGGTGCTCGGAGTTGTCGGCCTCGGCCGCATCGCCCGACGCGTCGCGGTCGCCGCCCTTGCGATGGGCATGCAGGTCGTCGCGAGCGATCCGCTCGTGACGGCGCCAGGTATCGACGGTGTGACGATGGTCGACCTCGACGAGTTGCTCACCGTGTCCGATGTCGTGTCGCTCCACGCGCCAGCGCTCCCGGAGACCCATCATCTGATGGGCGCGGAAAACCTCAGCCGTTTGAAGCGCGGTGCCTTTCTGGTGAACTGTGCCCGGGGCAGTCTGGTGGACCAAGTTGCGCTCCTGGCCGCACTTGAAAGCGGTCATGTTGCGGGTGCTGCGCTTGATGTCACCGAGCCCGAGCCGCTGCCGGCGGGGCACCCACTGCTCTCCCATCCGTCCGTCATCGTTACCCCGCACATCGCGTCGTCCACCGGAGCTGGGCGGCGGCGTCTGTACCAGCAGGGAATCGAGAACGCGTTGGCGGTGCTGCGCGGCGACGCGGCCACATTGGTGCCTTCTTCGCGACCCTGATTGGTCTGTTAGAACGACATCATGACCCTTCGAGAAATGTGGACTGCCGGCGAATCGACCCTGGGGGCATGGCTGACCATTCCCTCTACCGTCAGCGCCGAGGCGGCCGGGCGCTCCGGCTTTGATTACGTCTGCGTCGACAACCAGCACGGCGTGAGCGATTATCAGGTAACGGTGACAATGATGCAAGCCGTCCTGCTCGGCGGAGGCACCCCTATCGTGCGGGTGCCGTGGAACGAACCGGGCATTATCGGCAAGATGCTCGACGCCGGAGCCGAAGGGGTCATTGTTCCGATGGTCAACTCCGCAGCCGAGGCCCAGGCCGTCGTCACCGCCTGCCGTTACCCACCACTTGGCATGCGCAGTTTCGGGCCAGTGCTCGTCATGCCTCGCATCCCCGACCACACCAACGTGGCCAACAGCCGCACGGCGGTCATCCCCATGATCGAAACGGTCGAAGCCCTCAACCACCTCGATGAGATTCTGGCCGTACCGGGCGTGGATGCCATCTATGTCGGTCCGGCTGACCTTTCGCTCAGCCTTGGTCTGCCGCCGGGAAACAATGATGGGCAGGCAACGTTCGATGACGCCCTTGCCATGATCGTCGCCGCGTGCAGTCGCCATGGTGTGGTGCCTGGCATGCATTCCAGCGGTGCGTTGGCCGAGCGCCGACTCGAGCAGGGTTTTCGCATGCTGACGGTGTCAGGTGACCTGCTTGCGATGCGGGGCGCGATGGCGGCCGAACTGGCCCAGGCACGAGGTGCAGCCAAGCCCGCGACCAGCAAGTCCGTCTACTGACCCCACCACCCGACCGGCGGGTCGGGGCTACGATCTGCCCATGGTCGCTCATGTCGCCCCGCCTGCGGTGGCGGCCGATCGAGCCACGTGGCGGGTGCGGATCGCGCTGTTGACCATGGTGGCGTTCTTCGGGGGAAGTCTGCCTGCCTACAAAATCGCGTCGCGCAGTTTCGGGCCGGCCACCACCAATCTTGGCCGTTTCGTGGTGGCCGCGTCGGTGCTGTCCTTCGCCGGACGACGCCAGATCGCGACGGCCATTGGCCAACGCCGCCGATTGCTCGTGATCGGCGCGCTCGGAATTGGGCTTATGGCGTTGTTCCTCGGCGCCGGCGTTGACAAGGGGTCGGCCACCATCGGCTCCATCGTGGTTGGCCTGGAGCCGCTCGGAGTCGCGCTGGCTGGCGTGGTGTTGGTTGGCGACACACCGACCACGAAATCCATCATCGCCCTGGTCGTTGGTTTCTGCGGCGCGATCGTGGCATCGGGTGTGTTCACCGAACACGCCGGACCATCACCGATCCTTCCGATGATCCTGCTGTTCGGAACGGTCGTCACCTTCTCGGTGTATACCGCCTTCGTGCGCAAAGCCCGCCAGGGTGTGCAACCCCTCGCCGTCGCCGCCATTACCCAGGTCGGTGCGCTGGCCTTCGTGATCCCTGCCTGCCTGTTCGACGTTGCCGGCGACGGCATGATCCGCGGTGCGTCGATTCAACCAAAAGCTGCCATCGCCGTGATCTTCCTGGGCATTGGCTCGGCCATTGCGTATCTGTTGCTGTGCTCGGTGCTGGCCAGTCAACCGTCCAGCCGCGTCGCGGTGTCGATGTACCTCACCCCGCTGTTGGGTGTGCTTGCATCCTGGCTTGTCGTCGGCGAGAAGCTGCATCTTCGCGACGCGGTCGGCGGCGCACTCGTGCTGCTTGCAATCTGGATCAGCGAGCGGTCCGGTCGGCGCCGTGCCAAGCCGGCGTAGACCGTCGTAAGCTTCCGAACGAGGTCGCCACAGGGGGTACGGCATGCGGGTTGTGATTCACGACGATATTTGCCAGGGGCATCAGGCGTGCGCCATCGTTGCG
Organism: uncultured Acidimicrobiales bacterium; assembly: GCA_963791625.1. Lineage (GTDB taxonomy): Bacteria > Actinomycetota > Acidimicrobiia > Acidimicrobiales > Ilumatobacteraceae > JANMCE01. The sequence goes on along the minus strand of CAWBTA010000005.1, from coordinate 322,487 downwards.
CCCGAGGTGTTCGGCAGTGATGAGATCGGCAACGGCGTGGTGCTGATCACCGGTGACCTACCGACCGAGTTCCACGATCTTGCCAGGCGGGCGCAGCGGAACTGCCCCGAGCACGCCATCACGATCAACGACTGAACGGGGAAGATCATGGCGGACTCGCAACCCGTAGAGGACTGGGCTGAGCGACTACGACATCTTCGCCCACGACTTCATGGTCGACCCGTATCCGATCATGAGTGAGATTCGCGAGGGTGCATGTCCGATCGCGCACACCGACCGCTACGGCGGTTCGTGGCTACCGACTCGTTACGACGATGTGGTGGCGATGGCGCAAGAGCACGATGTGTTCACGTCTCGCCAGATCATCGTGGTGCCTCCCGTCCCCGGCGCGGCCGAGGGCGCCTACAGCGCGGTAGCGGCGCCGCCCATCACCTCGGATCCGCCCGATCACCATTGGCACCGCCGTCTGATCCTGCCGACGTTCTCACCGCAGTCTGTCGCCAAGTTCGAAGACGGCACCCGGTCGCTCTGTAACCGCCTGATAGATGGCTTCATCGAGACGGGTGTCGCGGATGCAGCGGAGGGATACGCGCAGCAGATCCCGGCCCGCGTCATTTCGGCAATGCTCGGCGTTCCGGTGGAGATGGCCGATGAGTTCACCGGTTGGGTACAGGGTGCCCTCGACCTGCAAAACCCTAAAGGTCGACTAGAGGCGCGGATGAAGATCCTGCCGTTCTTCCACGCCCAGGTACAGGACCGTCGGGCCAACCCTCGGGAACACGATCTCATCACCACGCTGGTGAACTCGGTTGACGATCATGGCGATCCGGTACCCGACTCTTATGTGATCGGCGTCTGCAACCTCATGCTGGTTGCGGGCGTCGACACCACCTGGTCATCAATCGGGTCGGCGCTCTGGCATTTCGCCCAGCATCCCGAGCATCGCGAACAGTTGCGGAATCAACCATCCCTCTGGCCCATGGCCATCGAGGAACTTCTGCGGGCCTACTCGCCGGTCACCATGGCCCGCATCGTCGACAGGGATATCGAGTTTCAGGGCTGCCCCATGAAGGCGGGCGATCGGGTGTTGATGGCCTTCCCTGCGGCCAATCGCGATCCCCGCCATTTCCCCAATCCGGACGTGGTCGATTTTGAACGGGAACACAACCGTCACGTTGCGTTCGGTTCGGGGATCCACCGCTGTGCCGGCTCCAACCTGGCGCGGCTCGAGCTTCGTGTGGCGTTGCAGACATTCCTGGAGCGCATTCCCGAGTTCGAGCTGGTGGATCCTGGCGCGGTCACCTGGGCGGCCGGACAGGTACGGGGACCGCGGCAATGCCTGGTGCGTTTCCCCGTTGCGACATCACCCCTGAACTGACTGCGGAGCAGCAAGTTGTCGTTGTCTTGAAGGTTGGCACCCGCCATCGGCCCAGCCTCAAGCGAAGAGAACTTCTCTTGACGCACTAGCGCAATTCTTGGCTCCGGTTTCCGCCGTCTCAAGCCGAACTAACTCTGTGACCGCATCGGTCGCGCACAGCTACTCGGAGGCTCGTTATGGGACGTTCAAGCAAAATCGGCAAGACCTGGCTCTTTTCTATCGTGGCATACGTCTGCCTTGGGGCGATGGCTGCCTCGGCGTGCGTCGCCGTAATCGGAGCGGGTGCGGCCTCGGCGAACTCCAGCCGCATTGCGGTGGTATCAGACAACACGGCCTATGCGTGCAGCAGCCTGAACGAGTGGCACTTCGTCATGACCGATGTGAGCAACGCGAACCAAGCGGCCCGCAGCATTCGGGTGGCGTTTGCGAACGGCCAGGAGACCAACATCCCGCTCGATGGTGTGTCGGGCACGACCGCCCACTACTACCTGGCCGCCAACCTGACCACCACCGTCAACCTGTTGACCGCCACCGTGCCCGGCCGCTGGGCCGGCTCGCTGCGCCTGTCCGCCGCGCCGCGCAGCTCGTGCGCTGGCAGCTTTGAGTACGAACTCGAAGACGACGGTACCGTGCATGCCCACATTCACATCAAGAACGGTGCTACCGAGTTCGAGTGCGAGTACGAGCGTCATCCCGGCTCACCGCCTCATCTCAATGTGCACCTTCATATGGGTGATCATTACGAGTGGCAGGAGGAGTACACCGGCTACACCGCCGACGTCGATGCCTGCATGGCCTCCATCTTCGGTTCCTCCTCGACGCATGTGCTCACTTCCTGCGTTGTTGGCGAGATCGGTGACCTGGCTACCCAGGGCCGGTTCGGCTACAAGTTCGCCAACACGGTGCCGTCGTTCCGTGTGACCGTCAGCTCGGTCAGCGGCGGCGGAACTCGACCGTTTACCTCAATCGACACCGGCACCAACATCCCTCGCTGGAGCGAGGTCTATCCCCTCGGCAGTGCACCCATCGTGTGGTCGTTCTCCGGCACCGACGATCTCGGCATCCGCCACGGCACAACGGCTGCTCCGCTCACCAAATCCCTCCCCGTTACCAACACCGTCGTCACGTCGTCGAACCGTTGCCCGTACGTTCCACCGGCCAGTTGTCGTCTGGGCAGCCTTGGCGCCGCCGCCGACAACAACGTGTTGGTTCGTCGTACGGCCGCTCTTGCCGGTATGACGTCCGGTGGCCGTCTCAGTGTTGGCGGCAATGTGACCGGAGCAAACTGGCAGGCCGGCCTCGATCTGCCCAGTGTGCCCAACCGGATCGACGCCGCCTTCAACGGTAACGTCACCTCTGCAAGCGGCTTTACCCCGAACGGCAGTATCGCCGTCGCCGGCCGCTTGACCGGCTCCCTTACCGCCGCCGGCTCAGTGCGGACCGAGGCCACTCCTTCCATCCCGGTTGATATGCGCTGGGCCGACGATGCGTCGTCGGCGTGGGCCCAGTCGGCATCCACGGCAGCTGTTGTCGTAGCCGACTCCACTGCCGCCAACAAGACGCTGCGTTTCGAAGGCCAGAACGCTCAGGTCAACGTCTTTAGCCTCACCGCGGCCCAGCTTGCGAGTACCCGCAAGACGCAGCTTCGCATCCCCAACGGATCGATGGCCATCATCAACGTCACCGGCAACTCCTTCACGGCCGGCGGAAGCAATGACGGCGCACTGTGGGACGGGGCGGCCTATACCGCCTACCCGGCAACCTCGACCAGCGCGATCGCCGGGGCGTACCGAACCCATGTGGTGTGGAACTTCCCGAACGCAAACACCATCAACCTTTCCGGGTTCACACTCGAAGGAACGCTGCTGGCCCCGAAGGCCTCGGTGAGCGCAGCTGGCTCTCGAATCAACGGCAGCATGTTCATCGACGCGATGGCCAGCGCCGGTTCGACCGGTGCGTACAGCACCGCCTTGCGCTGCGCCGAGCTTCCTGAGGGCGGCGAGTACTTCGACGACGACGCGCCGTGGTCGACCACCACGACGGCACCCCCAACCACGACCACGACTGTCGCCGGTGCGACGACAGCTGCGGCAACAACCACGTCACCGACGATTGCCGGTTCGCTTGTCACGGCTCCGACCACGACGGTCGAACCGACCACCACGACGACGGTTGCGCCGACCACGGTCACGCTGCCACCGACCACGACCACCACGACCATCCCGATCGTGGTACTGCCCTACAGCGCCTCGACCGTGAACCCGGTGTGCAACAACGACGTGTGGCACTTCGTCGCAACGCAGGCCGGCTTGGACCCCGCCACCATCTCGGCCGACTCAGCGTCCATCACGTGGTCTGACGGCTCTGTGCAGACCGTGGCCCGGGTGATTGTCGATCAGGAAGCCATCTACCAGGTCCTGGCTCGCCCCGGCCTGTCGGTCACTGGTGCCACGATGGACATCCCAAGCGGCATGAATCCCACCTTTGCGCTTCTCGAAGGTGGGCAGTGCCCGCCGGTGGCGCCCGTCCTTGCGGTTTGCTACGAAGGTGCCGTTGGCTCCCTCGCCACCGAGGGTCGCTTCGCTTACCGCTCGGCGGTAACGGTCTCGGCTGCCCACATGACCAGCAACACCATCAGCGCTGCCGGCTTCAACCCCCCCTTCACGGAGATTGCGGTTGACGGATACAGCATCGTGTACTCGGTGCCCTTCCGACTGCGCAGCACGCCTATGACCTGGACGTTCGACGGGGTCTACGACGACGGCGGTGACTTCCCGGCCGACTTCGTCTCGCTTGATGCGGCGGGTGTCGTCGTGACCGACACCAACAACTGCCCGGCCGGCCTGGTCAATCCGATCACGCACACCGGTGTCTGCTACGCCCAGGCGGTTGGAACGATGGCCACCTCTGGTCGGTTCTGGTACGAGACCGACTACACCATCGCCGCTGGTGACATCCGCACCAACAGCGTCACGTCGGGTTCGGCGCCGTTCACCTCATTCGATGTTGCCGGTCGAGTGCGAACCACGTCGGGTCTGGTCACGCTCGGTACCTCGGCCACGGTGTGGCAGTTCGACGGTGTCGATGCCGTCGCCCATCGCACCGGTGTGCTCACCGCAACGCTGGCCACCTCCGCAGCCCACACGGTTGCGGCTGGCGAGCAGTGCACCGCTGACTACGTCGCAGCCATCACTGCTGCCGGCGCCGACAGCATCCGTCCGACCTGATCCACGCCAACAGCGGCCCCACGCATGCTCAGCTGGTGAGCATGCGTAGGGTCGCTTCGGCGCGTCTCGGGCACGCGCGCAGACCGTTGCACCATCGTCTGCCGCGGTGACCGAAGGGTTGCTTCGTCCTGCCCGAACACCTCCACGATCTTCTCGGATAGTGTCAACCGACGCAAGCAGCGGCAGCACGAACTCGACAGATGTTTAGGACGGGATCTATGCGGGAGTCGATGGCAGCAGCGGGCAGGGGTAGACCGACGTCGGCTGCGTCTCTCATTCGTCGTTGGTGGCCCTGGCTCATGGTTGCCGCGCTGTCTCTTGCATCACTGCTCACGCTTCTGCTGTCCGACCGCACGCTGAGGGTTGTGGTCCCCGCCCTGTTTGCGCTGCACGCAGCCATCATGACCGTCGGTATCCGGCGTCGACCTGATCGCGACCGCGTGACGTGGATGGCCCTGCAGATCGCCACCATTCTGTTGGTGCCTCGCAGCCTGTCATTCGTGCAGTACCGCCTCGGCGGGCAGTCCCAGGGATGGCAAACCGCAACCGTGGCCGCTTTACTCGCCATCCTCGTCTGCTTCGGATGGGCCGGTACCCGAGGTTTTCGACCGTTGCTGCATGTTCCCGCCACCGCCCGACCGGTCAAGGTCGGTCTGATCGGGTTTGTGCTGGTATCGGTATCGGCACAGTGGACCTTTCTTGGCGAGCGTCCCACCGGTCGCACGTGGGAGGCCGCGGCCGTGGCATGTTCTATCGGCACCGCAGCGCTCATCGCCGCCTTGGCCATGCTGACCGATGACCTTCGCCAACTGGGTCGACACGCCGATCTCATGATTGTCGGTGCGGCCGGGGTCTACGGGTTCGGTCAGGCCATCGAATTGTTCGGATCCTCACGCGTGGTCCCGACCTCCCACGTGTTCGCGCATACCCTCATCGCCACGTCGTTGCTGGCGGTTGCATCGCTACGCGACGACATGGCCCGCGTCGGGCAGCCGCTGGTACAGCTGAGCGATCGCCCCCTGACGAATGTGTCGCCCGCGGTGCTGCTCACCATCTCCATCGCTGACGCGGCTCTCGTCGGTGTGGCCCGCGGACCATGGGGAGTCTCGCGGCTGGTGTTCGTGATGGCCGTGGTCGTCGCCATTCAGCTGGTGGTCATCGTGTGGTTGTCCGGGATGCTGCTCGGCATGCTCGGGCGACTCGGAAAGTTCCGCAACCGAAAGCTCAAACTGGAGTTGCGCGGAGCGGTCGCGCGCTGCGAACTCGAAGCCCATTTCCAACCGATCATCTCGGTGACCGATCACGCCGTCGTCGGCTACGAAACACTGGCTCGCTGGCCCCATGATCGTCTCGGCATGCTGACCGCCGCCCGCTTCATTTCTTTGGCATCGAGTGAGGGGTTTCTGGCGTCGATTGACTCGATGATGATCCGGTGCGCGGCTGAGGCGCTACCAGCTCTCTTCGCGACCACGTCCGGACGAACACCGTTTCTCACGGTGAACGTCGAGCCGCGGCGTATGCAGGAGCCTGGCTTTGCTGCTCGCACGCTCGTAGATCTTGCCGACGTCAAACTCGATCCGCGCGGACTCATCATCGAACTCACCGAGAGCTCCGCAGTGGACGACTGGGAGGAACTGCGGGCCAACGTCGCCTGCTTCAAGGCAGCCGGGATCGGCCTCGCGATCGACGACTTCGGGGCCGGACATTCCAATTTCGGACTGCTGGTCGAGCTCGATCCCGACCTGGTCAAGCTTGATCAGACCCTCATCGTCGCCGCGCTCAACTCCGACCGCGGCCGCTCGGTAGTGCGCAATGCCGTCGCTGCGGCGCGCTCGGCCGGCGCCGAAATTGTGGCAGAGGGCGTGTCGAACGCCGAGTGGACCAGCGTGCTCGAAGAACTCGGCTTCGACTACATGCAGGGTTATGCCTTTGGAAAGGCTGACTCCGTCGCCAGCTACTGTGGCACCGGCGGGGACGCATAGGTCTCCAGTTTGGTGAATTACCCAGGCCGTTGATTTCTCCCGCTACGATTCCCCGGGGTTAGGGCCTCACGCTTCTGAGGCCTTCTGCACTGTACGGATTTGGGTGAATTGAGATGCTATGCGGGCGCATGCGGTATCCATAGTGGGTAGTTCCTTGACCAAACGCAGTTGGCTGGTCGGCGTCACCCTTGCGGGCGTTGCGGCCGTCATGCTCTGGCTGCCGGTAGCGGTCGGCGCCATTGTGGCGCCATTCCTGTTCGCCGTGCAGGCGCTGGTGATCACCGTGGGCATGCACCGACACGCCGATCGGGCGATGCCGATCTGGGTTTCATTCCGGCGAGGAATTGTGTTGCAGATTCCGGCGAGCTTCGCGTTCATTCGGTCCAGAATCGACCCAGGTGTCCGCTGGTGGCCACCGATCAATGTGGCCCTCACTCTTGGCAGTCTGCTCTTCTTCGGTTGGGCCGCCGCGTCGGCGTTCCGGGTCTTCTTTTCGGTGCCGTCAATAGCCAGGGCGGCCAAACTGGGTCTCGGCGGGTTTGGCCTTACGCTGGTCGCTACCGAGTGGGTGATACTCGGTAATCGTCCCGACGGCAAACCCTGGATAGCTCTGGCGTTGGCCTGCGGTCTCGGAGCGGTCGCCCTTGTCGCCGCCCTGGCCCTTTCGGTTGCACCGCTTCACTTTCATCGCCGGGATGCCGAGATCATGTTGCTGGGCGCCGCCGTCGTCTATGGCGTTGGAAAGGTTCCGCACTTCTTTTCGCACGGCCGTCTCGTTTCCACATCACAGTTGTTTGTGCCCACACTGATGGCGACTGGGTTGGTCGCAGCTGCCGCGCTTCATCCGGCCATGACGCGGGTGGGGGAGTCGCTAACGGAGTTCTCTGATCGGCCGTTGACCATCGTGTCGCCCGTGGTGTCGTTGGCGCTGTTTGTCATCGACGCCGCGGTGTTGGGCCTCGCCCAGGGACCGTGGCCGGTGTCGCTCCTCGCCATCGTGATGGCCGTTGTTGTCGCGCTCCAGCTCATCTTGATCGTATGGTTGTCCGGTTCGATGTGGACCGGACTTGCGACACGGTGGAGCGGACCCAATCGTCGCTTGCGGCGTCAACTGCGTACTGCGGTATCTCGCGGCGAGCTGAGGGCTCATTTTCAGCCGATTTTGCGAGCCGGAGATCTGGCAGTTGCCGGTTATGAGACGTTGGCCCGCTGGCCGCACCCGAGCCTGGGCATGATATCGGCGCACAACTTTATTTCCGTCGCGTCGAATGAGGGGTTTCTGGCGTCTATTGACCACATGATGATTCGCCACGCCGTCGAGGCCCTGCCCACGCTGCTCGCCACGAGCGCCGTCGATCACCCGTTTGTGACGGTGAACGTCGAGCCCACTCGTATGCAGGAATCGGGCTTTGCCGATCGAGTACTTGCGACGCTGCGCGACCTCAACCTCGACCCCAAAGGCCTCATCATTGAGCTCACCGAGACCGCGGCCGTCACCGACTGGGACGAGATCATGCGCAACGTGACGGTCTTCCAGGATGCCGGCATCGGACTGGCTATCGATGACTTCGGTGCCGGTCACGCCAACTTCGGTCTGTTGGTCAGCCTGGATCCGGATCTGGTGAAGCTGGACCGTACCCTCGTGGAAGCAGCAATGACTTCGGCACGGGGTCGTGCCGTCGTGCGCATGGCGGCTGATGCAGCCCGCTCGGCCGGCGCCCGCGTTGTTGCTGAAGGCATCTCCGAGCACGCCTGGGGCGCCGAGTTGCATGACCTCGGATTCGATCTGCTGCAGGGCTATGCGTTCGGACGACCACAGGCGCTTGAATCCATTGTGTCCGTTGGCGGTACGGATCGCGGCCTGCCGCGATGACGTCGCGCTCGCCGCTCCCACTTGGGACGGTGAAGCAGTGGTTGACCGAGCCGACGGCTCAGCTGGTCGCCCTTTTCTTTTCACTCGCAGGCATCGCGTTCTACTTCCTGTCTCACCGCGTCCTCAGCCTGATCGGACCGCCGTTCCTTGTGCTGCAATTGGTCGTCATCACCGTCGGTCGGCGGCGTCGGCCGCTGCACGACGTTGTGATCTGGCGGATGTTTCACCTGGCGCTCCTTCTGCAGATCGGTGCCTTCGTCGGCTACCTGAGAATCGAGGAAGACTCTCGCTCTGCTGTGTGGACGGCGGTGAACGCCTCCTTCGGCACCCTTGCGCTCGTCTGCTTCGGACTTGCGGGGGTCACGATCCTGCGGCCACTACTGCACCTTCCTTCAACGTCTCGCCCGGCCCGTCTTGCGGCGGTCGGTTCCGTGCTCACATTGGCGAGCACGCAGTGGTTGCACGCTGGCTCGCCTCCTACCGGCACCCTTGGCCTGGTCATCCGCGGCATCGTTGTGCTGTCGGTTGGTTCCCTCTTGGCGTCACGGATCTACCTGCATCATCCGTTGCGGGCGTTGGGTCGAACCGTCGACCTCATGCTGGTCAGCGCCTGTTGCGTCTTCGGTGTTGGACAGGTGGTGGCCTTCGTGGCCTTCGGTCCGCATCCGCCGCTGCGAGCGTTTTCCTATATGCCTCTCACTGCCGGTCTGATTGCGTCATCGTCACTGCGGTCGGGCATGACCCGGTTGGGTCAACCCCTGAACGAGGTGTCCGATCGTCCCCTCACCATCGTGACCCCGATTGTGATGCTGGCGGTGTTCGGGGTCGACGCGCTGTTGGTTACGTTCCTACGTGGAGCAAACTCGACTCCGACGGTGGTTGTCATCATTTCGGTTATCGCAGCAGCGCAACTGGTGGGCCTGGTGTGGCTCTCCGGCACGCTGATGACCATGCCGGGGCGGCAGGCGACGCTGCGCGAGACACGCTTGCGTCGTGAGTTCCGAGCAGCCCTTTCTCGCGGCGAGATTGACGCCCACTTCCAGCCGATCGTGCAGTCGGGCGACCTTGTCATTGCCGGATTCGAGACCGTTGTCCGATGGGCCCATCATCCCCGGCACGGCGTACTGTCGACGGCACGACTTCAGCTGCTGGCCACCGACTCGGGGTGTCAAGTGTCGCTCGATCGGCAGATGATGCGCCGAGCGGTTGAGGCCCTCCCTGTGCTCCGCACCTGGACCACTGTCGTGGCTCCTTTCGTGACGGTGCCGGTCGCATCTCGTCGCCTTCAGGAACGTGGTTTCGCCGACCAGATCCTGACGGAGTTCCGGACCGCAGACCTCGACCCCAAAGGTCTCGTTCTAGAGATAACAGAGACGGCCGCCGACGTTGACTGGATTGCGTTGCGGGGCAACGTGGCCGTGTTGCAGCAAGCGGGCATCGGGTTGTCGATCGATGACTTTGGCGCGGGCGAAACCAATCTTGGCTTTCTGGTGAGCGTCGACCCCGACCTGGTGAAGGTGAACCATCTCCTGGTTGTGGCCGCCGTACGTTCACAACGCGGACGTGATGTCGCCAGCAAAGTGATCCAAGCGGCCCGTCTGGCCGGTGGCCGTACCGTGGCGAAAGGCGTGGCCGATCCGGAGTGGGTGGCCCTGCTCCGCGAGATGGACTTCGACCTGCTCCAGGGCGAATCGATCGGCCCGCTGGTCTCGCGCCCCGACGGTTGGTCGAATCAACTCTCGGCCTGACCGCATCTGACGGCCCAGGCGAAGACCACTAACATTGACCGGGTTTCCGCCCGTACTGGCGGCGATCGGCGGTCCGAAGGAGCTCCCATGGCCAACATCAACGTCACCATCTGGAACGAGTACCTGCACGAGTTGAAGGAGCCGGCGATTGCCGAGGTCTATCCCACCGGAATCCACGGCGCGTTGGCCGAGGAACTGGCCGGGGTCGGCGCCTTTACCATTCGTACCGCCACCCTGGCCGAGCCGTCGCACGGACTTACCGATGACGTGTTGGCGTCCACCGACGTGATGATCTGGTGGGGTCATATGGGTCATCATCTGGTCGACGACGCCATCGTTGACAAGGTGCACCAGCAGGTGCTGAGCGGTATGGGTCTCATCGTGCTGCACTCCGGTCACTACTCGAAGATTTTCCGTCGCCTCATGGGCACCAACTGCTCACTCACATGGCGTGAAGCCAACGAGAAGGAACGGCTGTGGGTTGTTGAGCCGGCGCACCCGGTCATGGCTGGTATTCCCCCGTACTTCGAGTTGGAGATGGAGGAAATGTACGGCGAGCGTTTCGACGTTCCTACCCCTGACAAGCTGTTGATGCTCAGTTGGTTTCAGGGTGGTGAGGTGTTCCGCAGTTGTGCCACATGGCAGCGTGGCCATGGCCAGATCGTGTACCTCCGCCCCGGCCACGAGGAATACGCCACCTATCGCAACGAACACATCGTGCGCATCATTGCGAACGCCTGCCGTTGGGGAGCGCGCACCGTCAACATCGCCACCAACGACGCACCGAACGTGGAAGCGCTTGAGTGGGTTCCCGGCGCCTCGGCCCGCGCGGTCGCCGCGGCGAAGGCCAACTCGGAGAGCGTCGGTAACTGATGGCGCGTCGGATAGGCATCATCGGGTCGGGTGGCATTGCGCAGGCCCACGTCGATGGCTACAAACTCGCGGGGGCAGACATCGTCGCGGTTGCCGACGTCAACCCGGCGACGCTCGCGCAGCGCCAGAACGCCTGGGACGTTGTATCGGGCTATGAGCGTTATGAGGATCTGCTGGCCGACCCTGCCGTGGAGGCGGTGTCGATCTGCACGCCGAACTCCTCGCATCACCCCATCACGGTCGCCGCGGCCAAGGCCGGCAAGCACGTGCTGTGCGAAAAGCCGGTGTCGATGAACCTGGCCGACGCGCAGGAGATGATCGACGCCTGCGCCATGGCGGGGGTCGTGTTCCAGGTCGGCCATCACATGCGCTCGTGGGCGGCGGCCGCGAAGGCCAAGCAGATCATCGACGCAGGCGGCATCGGCCAGGTCACCTATGCCCGACTCCGCCAAGCCCACGACTGGGGCGGCGCGGCCGAGGTTCGCGGCGTGTTCGGTTCGAAAGCGCACTCGGGTGGCGGCACGCTGCTCGACAACGGCTGTCATCTCTTCGACTTGGCCCGCTACCTGGGTGGTGATGTGCGTGACGTGTTCGCCCGTATCGCCACGCTCAAGTTCGACATCGAAGTGGAAGACACCGCCATCTCCTCGCTCGGTTTCGCGTCAGGCGCACTCGGTCAGGTCGAAGTTGCCTGGACCGGCACGGGTTGGCAGGAGGCGTTTTGGATCTTCGGGACCGAGGGCTCACTCGAATGTGACAACCGCGTCGGCGCCAACGTACTCACGCATCGCTTTCGAGAGTCAGCCGGCACCACTTGGGCTGATCTCGACATCGCCACGTACGACCTCAAGGGCCTGCCGTCTCACTCACAGCACGTCGCCAATTTCCTCGCCGCTATCGACGGCACCGGCCCGGTCATATGCACCGGGCAAGATGGCCTGGAGGCGGTGCGCCTCGTGTTGGCATCCTACGAAAGCGCGGAGTCGGGCATGCCGGTTGTGCTGGAGGACTGAACCGCCCGGTCGCGTTCCCTTGCGGGCCACGGGACGATAGCCTTCGCGCATGCGTGAGGTGCTCCTTTTTCTGGTGACCTTGATGGGGGTAGGTGCGATTATGTTCACGGCCACGGTGGTGGTTGGTGTCCATCTTCTTCGTAAGCGAGTGCGCCTGGCGAAGGGTCCTCGGGTGCCGTTGCGTTGGGCGGTGTCCACCAGTCAGGCTGCGCGCCTGCACCGACGGCTTCGTCGCGTCGACGGCATGGCGGCCTCGCTGGTCCCGCCCCGCCGACGGCGTCGGATGGTGCTGCTGCCGTCGCAGGAGTTCGCAGGCTCGGTCCGTCAGGCGGCGTGTCGCCTCGACGCGCAACTGCTCGTTGCTGCACGCGTCTCCCCGACCGTTCGTCGCACCCAGTTGCCGATGCTGCAGTCGGGCGTTCAACAGCTCGAGCTCTCGGTGATGCAACTGCAGAGCGTCGTGCAAACGCCCGCGGCCGACTGGCAGTCGCCGGTCGAGCGGATCGGATTGTTCACCGAGTCGTTCCACAATCTCGGCACCAACTGACCGACTGCGGGTTCTTAACGAAGAGTGGCTCAAGGGAAGTTGAACGACTGCCGATAGTTGTTGCATGCAGTTGTCCAAACCCAAGCGGCGGTACCTGTTGCTTGGCGTCGTGGCCCTCATGATCGGATTGGGTACCGTGCCCGCCGCTGCGCTCGGCCGCGGCCGCGGCCCGGCGCCAAAGGCCGCAGCTTTCGTCGCCGCCGAGATCACGAACGCTGTGTCGTTCTCTCGAGGCCTGACCGCGTTGACACCGGCCTCCCTCGACCCGTATCTCCAGAGTGGCCTTGGAGAGTTTGTCGCTCATTGCCCACTCACCCATCGAGCCTCGCACGACCCGATTGTCGGTCCGGGTAACGCAAACTTCTGGCACTCGCACGACTTCTTCGGCAACGTCACCACCAACCATCTGTCGACGGTGGAGAACCTCGATGGCCAGGCCACGTCCTGCAGCCCGATCGTCGATGACTCTGCCTACTGGGTGCCGACGTTGTTGAAGAACGGTGTGCCGGTCGATCCGACGCACATCACCATCTACTACCAGGTGAAGCGACCGTACGACCCGACCAAAGTGATGCCGTTCCCACACGGTCTGCGCATGATCGCGGGTGACGCCATGGCCATGTCGGCTCAACCCGATTACATCGAGCAGTGGCACTGCATGGGCACGTCGAGCAGCATGGCGACCATTCCCGATTGCGGCACCGACGATGTGGAACTGGTGCTCACGTTCCCGAACTGTTGGGACGGTGTGCATCTCGACTCGGTCAATCACAAGAGCCACATGTTCTATGGCCAAGGTTTGAACTGCCCGATGTCGCACCCTGTGCTGGTGCCGGAGATGTCATTCCGGTTCCGCTGGAGTGCATCGGGCCCCGGAGTCACGCTGTCGTCGGACACGATGTCGGGGCACACCATGCCAGGCGGCACCACGGCCCACGGAGATTTCATGAACACGTGGGATGACGCCGAACTCGCTCGTCGGGTGAGTGGCTGCCTCAATGTGGCGCATGTGTGCAACGAGGCCGGCAACGTCATTCGCTGAACGGTTCTTACCGAATTCTGACACGCTGCTCACCATCCTCTTATGCCGTTAGGTCGTAATGAAGGGGTGAACGTTGCCCGACGGTAACTCGGCGGGCCTGACCGGTAGGGTCTTGGTTACGGGCAGAAAGTTGTGGGTTTACCATGGATATGGAACAACAAGAACGCCTCGCGCAGTTAAGGAACCGCAAGTCTCACCCGGCGTACGCAGGTCGCATCGTCGCTGCCGGACTGTCGACGTCTGCTTTCCTGCTCGGGATCGCCAGCCTTGCTGCGTCGGCGAAGGTGGCGTCTCCGCAGGTTGAATCACCAGCAGTGATCGCCGACGTGGCAGAACCGGTCGCCGTTGAAGCGACCGATCCTCCGGCTACAGAAGCCTCCACGATCGCGCCGACCACGGCTGTTTCCGCCACGACGGCTGCACCGACAACGACGCCCCCGCCCGCACCGGAACCCGTCGCGGTGCCATCGACGGAGGCCGCGCCCGTCGAAGAGGAGGCACCGGTCGAGGCTCCTCCCGACACCGAAGCCCCGCCCGACACCGAAGCTCCGGTCGTGCAGCGGACGCAGGCTCCGCGTCCCAAGGCGACAAACCCGCCCGCTCCTGCACCTGCCCCAGCACCCAAGCCGCAGCCCGCCCCGAAACCCGCACCTGCTCCTGCTCCGAAGCCGGTGTGCAGCGGCAGCCAGTGCTGACGCTCGGCTGACGGTCAGGAACCGAGGGGCACCGTCGTGACGGTTTGGTGCACTTCGACTCGATTTCGACCGTTGGCTTTCGCCGCGTAGAGCGCAGTGTCGGCGCGTGTCAAGAGCGCTTCCCAGGTGTCGCGGGACGCTGATTCAGCGACGCCGATACTTACGGTCACTGCAGGCATCGTTGCGTGACGTACGTGCAGTGTCGCGACGAGATCGCATATCGAAGTGGCGATCTTGCCGGCCTGATCTCCCCTGCAGTTCGGGAGGACCACAATGAACTCTTCGCCGCCCCATCGCACGAAAGAGTCAGTTCCTCGCGTGGCAGAGCGCACCTCTACGGCAATGCTGCGGAGCACGGCGTCACCGACCAAATGGCCGAATCCGTCGTTGACTTGCTTGAAGTGATCCACGTCGAACATCAGCACCGACATCACCTTGTTTGTGCGATTGGCCTCGGTGACGGCCTCTCGCAGCAGTGACTCACCTTTACGTCGATTGAGCGCTCCGGTGAGCAGATCGGTTGTAGCCGCAATGACGAGCCGACGTTGGTAGCGATTGATGGTGAACATCAACACGATGCCGACCAGCGTCGCCACCAGTGCACCGACCAGCAAGTTCATGAGGAACACCCGCTCGAGCGGCCGGACCGAAGCCGACTCGTCCTGTTCGACCACGAGGAACCAGTTGAAGTCGGGGATGAAGCGAGTATTGACCAGCACGTGGGACCCGGCTCGTTCGTATGACAACGTGAGTGGCTCGGTTTTGCCGGCCAGGATCTCGTTCGCAATGGCCTCCATGCCCGGTCGCTTGGCGAGCGCGCTCGTATCCTGCGTAGCGGATGTACCCCTGAGAGCGAGGTTTCCCGCTCGATCAACGAAGTAGATATGTCGCTGGAAGCGATCCTCGTAACTGGCAATCAGACTGCCGATCGCATCCAGTTTCAATCCGACGCCCGTGATGCCAAGAAAGGTTCCGGCGGCATCAAAGACGCGGTAGTTGATAAAGACGGTTGTGACCGAACGATCGGCCGTGTCCGCATCAACATTGATCTCATAGGGCGTGGTCATCTTTTGAGCACGGAAGTACCAGGCGTCGGCAGCGTCAGTCTCGGAGATGACCTTCAGGATCCCGTTCGGGTGGTAGTAGTTGTGCGTCTTTTCGGAGATGAAGAAGCTGGTGGTCGCGCCGAAGCGTTGTTGGATCTGGGCGAGATACCGCACCACAATGGTGGGGTCCGTTTCCCCGCCTGTCGCCCAGTCTTGCAGGAACGCGTCGTTCGCCATCTGATCTGAGATGGACACCGGACGCAGCAGATCCCGCTGAATCTCGGAGTAGATATTGTCGCCAGTGAGGGGTAATTCGTGGTTCGTGATGCCGGCGCGAACCGAGCGTCGTCCCACCAGGAAACTGCCCGCGCTGGTGGCGATCGATCCGAGGAGCAGGAGCGTTACCACCGAGAGCAAGAGGCGTCGAGGACCAAAAGTATTGGTCGCGCCATTGTCTCCAACATCCGATGTCACTCCGAACTATCGGCACCCTTCAGAGGGTCATGAGCGATCGCAGGCAAACGCTCACGTCGCATGTTTTCATGCTGGTCGGCCGTTATTGCCGATAAAGGCGATCAGCTTGGTCGACATTCGCCGAACGCTGAGTTAGCCTGCCGACTTCAGCATCTCTGGGATGCCCAGCCCTGTCCAAGGAGCCGCAATGTCCGTTCTTCCGGAAGTTCTCGCTGCCAACGAAGCGTACGCCGCCGACTTCGGCGCCAAGTCCGAGTTGGGCATGCCACCGGCCCGGCGCTTCGCCATTCTCACCTGCATGGACGCCCGGCTTGATCCGGCAAAGTACGCCGGGCTCGCGGAGGGCGACGCGCACGTCATCCGAAACGCCGGCGGACGCGCCAGCGACGACGCTATTCGCTCGCTCGTCATCAGTTACAAATTGCTTGGTACAGCCGAGTGGTTCGTGATCCACCACACCAACTGCGGCATGGAGTTCTTCACCGATGACGTCATGCGAGGCCTGCTCGCGAACAGCCTCGAGACGGCGGCGCTCGGTGCCGAAGGCTTCTACGACGTCGGCACCGGACCCGGGTCGAGTGAGGGTGCGTACATCGACTGGCTGACCATCTCCGAGCAGGCTGCCAGCGTGCTGTCCGACGTCACGCGAATTCGCAATCACCCGCTGGTACCAAAGGGCATTCCCGTGTACGGCTACATCTACGACGTTTCGACCGGACGTCTCGTGGAAGTCCCGGCGGCAACCGCGGCTGGAGCTGCCGCCTAGTTCGATCTCAGTCACGCCAGACTTCACCGGGTGAAGGCCCCTCATGGGCCGATGATGGCGAACCCTTCAGCGATGGCTCCGGCGCGGAGCAGTTTGTCGAAGACGGCGATCGAGTCGATCGACGCGTCAACAGCGCGGGCCGCGATGGCCGACGCGAGTTGTACGGCGTCGTAGGCGCGGAGGCGGTGACGGGCGGCCTGTCGGGCGGCGTCGATCAGTACGGCCTCGGTTACGGGGACAACTGCGAAAGTTGGGTCGTGGTCTGCGTCACCGTGATAGTCGAACTCGAAGGCCTTCGTGAGCAAGGCCGCGTCATCGGCCTCGATCTCGCCGGCGCGATGTTTACCCCAGAACGCTGCCGGCAGTTCGACCCGAGTCAACGATGAGACAACGAGCGGAGCATTGATCGCCCGCACCTGCTCATGGTCGGCCTCGGGAACGTAGAGCTTCACGATTGCGGACGAGTCGGCAAAGACGCTCACCGACCGTCACTGACGTGATCCGAAAGTGAGCGCCCGGTTGCGGCGCGTCGGCCCGCAGCCTCGACGGCTTCCGTGGACGGCCGACGGCCACTAAGCCGGGCCGGCGTGGCGAGAAGCCCAGCCCTTGCGAGACGCTCGCGTAGTCGGGCGGCCTCGGTGCCGGCAAGATCTGGATTGGTAGCGGCATCGAGAACGGACGTGACGTAGTCGTTCATCGACCGCCCTGCCTCAAGCGCCGTGGCTTGGACGCGCCGAAGCAGATCGTCGTTGGTTCGGATGGTCAATTGCGCCATGACATTATGATAGCAGGCATGCAGGCACTACCGGAGGTCTGCGGAGGCTCGCGTTGCATCGCATACTTGTATCTTACTTGTATACTAGAGGCATGACCTGGGATCCGACGCAGTATCAGCGGTATAGCGATGAACGCAGCCGGCCATTTCATGAGCTGGTGGACCGGATCGCGGTCGATTCGGCGACGGTAGGGACAGTGGTTGACCTCGGGAGCGGGCCGGGTCACCTCACCGCAACGTTGTGCGACCGGTGGCCGAACGCACGGGTGATCGGCGTAGACAATGACGCCAACATGCTTGCCTCTGCGGCGGGTCTCACCAGTGACCGGTTGTCGTTCGTAAGCGGCACCGTGCAGAGTTGGCGACCGGATGCGCCCGTCGATGTGGTCGTCTCCAATGCCACGCTGCAGTGGGTCCCCGGCCACCTGGCCATGCTGCCGGACTTATTGTCGATGGTGCGTCCCGGTGGATGGTTCGCCTTTCAGGTGCCGGGCAACCTCGACGACCCACACCATCAGGAAATTCGTGCGCTTTACCGCAGCGAGCCGTGGTTTGACATTCCCGCCGTCAAGGCACTTCCCGATCGCACCCACGGCTCGCACACGGCCACCGAATATCTCGATGTACTCGCCCCACTCTGCTCGCACGTCGATGGCTGGGAAACGACGTACGTTCATATCCTCCAAGGCGCCGATCCCGTCCTCGAGTGGGTGAAGGGGACAGCGCTGCGACCGGTCCTTGCTGCGCTCGAAACCGACGAAGCGCGAGCCGAGTTCCTGGCCCAACTCGCTCCACGATTGCGGTCCGCTTACCCCGCTTGCGCGTGGGGCACGCCCTTCCCATTCAAGCGTGTCTTCGTTGTGGCGCAACGGGCGTGAACCGGCCAGCGACGCCGATCTTGGTTGTCCCGGTAGCGTTGCGGCATGACAGATGACGCGTTGTATCACGTCGGGTTTGGCCCCTCGGATCTGCCGAGTCCGGCACCGATGTTTGCGTTCCTCTCGGGTGATCCTGATCGGGCGAAAGCCGTGGCCGAGCACCACCTGACCAACCCGACAAAGTTGTCGGATCATCGCGGACTCTCCAGCTACCTCGGCTGGCTCGATGAAGTGCCCGTCCTGAGCTGCACCTCGGGCATGGGCGGGCCATCGACGACCATTGTCGTGAACGAGTTGGCGCAGCTCGGCATGAAGACCATTGTGCGTATCGGCACCACCGGCTCCATCCAGCCGTACGTTCCGGTCGGCGACGTCATCATCACGCAGGCTGCCCTGACTCGTCAGGGTTCAGCCGACGATATTGCGCCGCCCGAGTTTCCGGCCGCCGCCGACCCCTTCCTCACCGTCGTGCTTTCGCAAGCCGCCGACGCGCTCAACATACGGCATCACGTTGGCATCACGGCCTCGGTCGATTCCTTCTTCGAGGGGCAGGAGCGCACCGAGTCATCGGCCAACCCGCACCTTCTCAGACGTCTGCACGGGATTACTGAGGAGTATCAGCACCTCGGCATCCTCAACTACGAAATGGAAGCGGGCACCTTGTTCAAGATGTGCTCGGTCTACGGCATCGCCGCCGGTTGCGTCCTGGCTGTTGTCGCCCAACGCACCGTCGGAGAATCGGTTCGCATGGATCTGAAAGATGTCGCCATCGAAAACACCATCAAGGTCGCGGTCGAAGGTGCCCGTCGCTGGCTCGCTCGGGGTTGACCCACGGCGTGCCGCTATCGGCCCAGCCAGGACGACAGGACGCGGGTGACGCGGGGCATCACCACGTAGCTCATGGCGATGCTGCCGATGACGTTGCCCGCGAACACGGCCGGAAGGAGCGGCAGGTGAGGGGCGACCCGAGCGCGGACGATGGCTATCACCAACGCAGTCGGGAAGAGTCCGCACAAGACGGCGATCGTCTGTTTCCAGCGCTTGACTGGTTGTGCGTCGGCAGTGGTGAACCAGCCCGCGAATCCGCCGACGACATTGAGATGGCGCGGACCTTCGATCAGCGGATCGAATCGAGCAATCAGGGCTTGGCGGGTGCCTGATTGGAGCCAGGCGTCCAGATGGACTCGGCTATCGAACGAGAACACGACCACGGTGTCGGTCTGGAGTCCAACTACCGCCTCGAACAGTTCTGAGCGGAGGAATCCCTCGGTCGTACGCATGACTGCGCCAATGTCAGCGTGTACTCGTCGGTAGTCATCCATACGGCCGGCCTTGACCCGTGACGAGATGACGGCGGTCACGGGCCGGGTGCCGACAGGCCGATCAACCGCCAGAATCTGTTGGCGTGGATCACCGATCGTGAGCGGCTCGCCCGCTGCCATCAGCGCCCGTCGTTCATCGGACTCCATCCACTCGTTCAGCGAATGGCCGTCGCTGAACTGAAACGTCACGACCCACTCCTCAGGATGTAAGTCGTCGGGGGATTGGAAATCAGCGTGAAGAAAGCCGGGTTGCCGTTCCACCGTTGCCTGCATGTGCTCCATCCACTCCGCGAACTCGGCCTCGCGTCCCGGCCGAACATGGCGAGCCACGATCACCGTCGGAATCCGCCGGCCACTCGAATCCAACCCGGCCAAGGCGCTCATGTCGTTCAGTGTGTCGACCGGATCCGGCTCCTGTCCAACTCACCGGGGCGCGGTAAGCAGGCCCGGTTGGGCCTGCCTACGGCGTTTCGATTGGCCAGCGCGGCCTATTGGAGTGTGCGGGGTGGGCCGCGTAGGACGTGGCCTTCTGGTGTGGTTATGGCGAGTTGTTGGCCGGGTTCCATCTTTGCGGACCATCCAGTTTTGTGGACGGTCTTGTGATGTTGGCCGCAGAGGAGGGCCATGTTGTCGATATCGGTCGGTCCGTGGTCTCGGTCGAATTCGAGGATGTGGTGAGCTTCGCACCAGATGGGTTTCATAGTGCAACCCGGGAACGCGCAGTGCCGATCGTGTGCGACCAGCGCCCGCCATTGGGCGGGGGTGGCTGACCTGACGGTTCTCGACATCCACAGCGGCTCACGATTCTCGCCCTGCACAACGAACGTAAGGTTCGCGTCACACAACAATCGCTTCACCCGGTCAGGCGCAAGCATGGTGCCGTCCGCGTATTTGGCGATGCCGCCGTTGACGTAGTCCTGAAAGTCGATGAGTACGGTCATTTCGACTGAACGCCGGGCGGGGCTCGGGACGTTCTGTAACGCGCGGCGGGCCATCTCGACCAACGCCGCGGCTTGCCGTTGTGAGAACGGCTGTATCGGCTCACCCTCAACCAGGTCGGGCAGGCATGAGGTGAGGCCTTCTTCGACCACTTTCGCGTCGTCACCCGACAGTTGCCCATCGAGCTTGAAACGTCCGTCCATCAACGCCGAGAAGTGAAGATGATCGCTATCGGGTTCCGGATCGCTCCCGTTGTCGGCGTCGACGGCAGCTTTTGCGCGTGCGGCCCATTCCTTCATGACCCGCCCGGTCTGATCGACGCTGCACTCCGCGAGGAGCGGAACCATTTCGGCCTCGGCGTCGGTGAACAGGTCGATTGTCTTGTCGTTCACATTCGCAGTGATCGCTAACACCTGCGACGCGGCGAGCATCCCGTTGGCGAACGCTTCCTCGGTGACCGGGAGCGAGCGCAGCTGTCGCATCAATTGCAGCATCCGATACGCGTCACCTTGTGAGCGGCGGGTCTCATGACACAGCCAACTGTTCAACGACTTGTACCCGTCAATACCCCAACCCGCGTTCTGATCGAATACCGACAGATCGCGAACAATCGACGCCAAACAACGATCGAGCAGAGCCAGATTGGTTCGCAGCCCGCGGGCGGACGGATCCGAACTGATGGCCTCAAGTTCGGGGGTGATCGTGTCCGCCGACATAGAACAATTGTACCCAAGAACGGATAGGAATGCTATATGCACGAGCGAGTTTCTTTGTTAAGAAATCTCTGTTGTCCAGGCCTTATGCACTCCTGCCGGACGCAACCCGTCGCGATGGACCGCTGGACGCTCGGGCCTCTCTGACCAAGAGAACGCCACACAGCACTCGAGTTGGAATTCGCGACGATCAACCCCAACAGCACGAACCCAGTGCTGGGCGAGGTCGCTTCCTCCCGAAGTCGCTTGGGACAAAACGCGGACCTGCTGCCACGCCCACGAAGGGCGTGGCAGCAACCTGGATCGACGGGCGCTGATCCGGGTTCTACTTGGGGGTGCGGGGATCGTCGGCGGGGTTCACATACGTCATCTGAAACGGCCCGATTGCGTGGACCTGTACCTCGGTGCGTCCCTTCGCCTGGGCGAAGTGATTGGCATTCGCCGGAGCAACGATGAAGTCACCTCGCTGCAGCGGCGGGAGGAATGCCTCCTTGTCAAAGTGATCGCCGATCCCCACTTTGAACGTGCCTTTGATCACGGTGACGCTTTCGTCGGTCGGATGAAAGTGCGGAGGAATGATGTAGCCGTTCGGCAATCGCAATCGAACGGTGAAAATCTGTCCGGCGACCGTTGGGTCACCTTGCAGCACGGCCATCTCCGCGCCGGGCGGGAAGACATCCGGCGCCGGTCCGTAGACAATGTTGTTGCTGTGCTGCTCGTGATGATCGTGGGCCGGCACCGAGAGCGCCGGCGTCGGAGCGGGTGTCGCAGTACCGGGGTTCGAGAGTGCCATTCCGGCGAACGCAACGACCGCGACCGAACCAAGCACGTAGCGGATCTTGTTCATGTCAGTTCTCTCCGTTCACGATGCGTGGACTCGGCCGGCTTGGAGGTCTTTGACGTCCTGGGTGGTCAGGCTGTGGCCTCCGATTCCCCAGTCGCCGCTGTCGACTTCTTCGATGGCCACCCAGGTGACCTGACGCATCGATTCGCCCTCGATACCGACCATGGTGTCAGTCAGCTTGGTGATCATTTCGCGCTTCTGGTCTGGTGTGAAGACACCCTTAATGAGTTTGACGTTTACGAAGGGCATGCTGTTCGTCCTTTTCTCGTTGTTTGGCGTTGTTGCCAAAGACATCGTCGAACGAACCCCTTGCGGCTTCGTGGCATGCAGCTGGCACCGGCGTTGCAACGTCCTTGCAGCACATTGCAAGCAGGAGGAGCATGATGGCTGTATGGATCTCCTCGTGAGGATCTTGGGACCGGTTGTCGTCGAGGGACCAGGGCTTGAGCGCGCCACCTTGGGGCCGAAGCCCCGGCTGGTCCTAGGTGTTCTCGCAGCCCATCGCGGTGAGGTCGTTTCGATCGACCGTTTGTGTGACGCGTTATGGGGTGATGAGCCCCCGGCTGCAGCTGTCGCAACGTTGCAGAGCCACCTCTCTCGCGTCCGTCGTGCGCTCGAGCCCGGCGGTGAGATCGTTGCGGCCGGTGGTGGCTATCGACTCACGATCGCTGACGGAGGGCTCGATGTTGATCACTTTGATCGGCTGACGAAACAGGCCACCAGTGAGCCGGACCCCGCGACAGCTGCCGATCTTCTTGGTGCCGCTCTGTCGTGGTGGCGAGGTCGTGCGTTTGGAGATTTGGCCGATCACGAATGGATTCGACCCGAAGCGGTTCGCCTCGATGAGTTGCGCCAGACCCAAAACGAAGCCTGGATCGAAAGCCGGCTTGCCAAGGGTGGCGACATGTCCTTGATCGGGGACCTGGAGCGTCTGACCGCCACGTATCCGTTGCGCGAATGCTTCGTCGGCCAACTCATGATCGCCCTCTACCGAGATGGCCGCCAGGGCGAGGCGCTTCGTCGAGCCAATGAGTTTCGTGCCCTCCTTCGCGAGGACATGGGCCTTGAACCATCGGCGTCATTCCAGGCGACCGAGCGTCGAATCCTGGCCGATGACGACACACTGAGCGGACTCGTCGAGCCGAAGATTTCGAGGCGATCGCATCCGTTGGTGATGGACAATCCGACGCCGCTCGTTGGCCGAGAGCACGATCTGACAGGGATCGCGACCGCCCTTGATCGGGCACAGCTCGTCACGTTGTCCGGACCAGGTGGCGTGGGCAAGACCCGGCTGGCGCGTCGAATGGCGGCCACCGACCTCGGCTTTCACAACGGTGTGGTGTTCATCGAACTCGCGGCCGTTAGCAACCCGAATTTGTTGAGCGACGCGTTGGCCACGGCGCTTGACGTCCAACCTCGCCAGCACGTCACAATCGAAAGGGCGGTGCTCGACGCCCTCGCCGAGCGCGAGCAACTCCTGGTCTTCGATAACTGTGAGCATCTGCTCGATGCGCTGGTTCCCTTCCTTGATCGCATCCGAGCGCAATGTCCGGATGTGCGTATGCTCACTACCTCACGCGAGGCACTCGGGCTCCCCGGCGAGGTAGTTCTTGCCGTCGCTCCACTGTCGTCGGTCGAACCGGACGACATCAGCCTTGACGCGATCGAGAGTGCTCCGGCCGTGCGCCTCCTTGTCGATCGAGTCGCCACCGCCGTCCCCGGCTTCGTGATCACGCCAGCCAACGCAGAGGTTCTGAACGAGATATGCCGCCGCCTGGATGGCTTGCCGCTCGCGCTGGAGCTCGTTGCCCCGCAGTTCCGGTCGCTGTCACCCGAGACGATCCTTGAGCGCCTCGACACACCCTCGGTTGTTCTTAGTTCGAGCATGCGATTGGCCGATCGCCGCCACCGAACCCTGCGAGACACCGTTGCGTGGTCGTTCCGACAATTGAACCACGAGGAACAGGTGCTCTTCGCTCGACTCGCCGTCTTCGCCGGGAGCTTCGATCTGGCCGCTGCGAAGGCGGTATGCGCCGAGCCAGACCCCGCGATTGTTGACGGACCGCACGTGACTCCCGACATCGTCGGAATGCTTTCGGCGCTTGTCGAAAAGTCGATGGTCCAACGGATCAGTCAGGAGCCGACCAGGTATCGGCTCTTGGAAACCCTCCGCACCTACGGTCGTGAGCAGCTCAACGAGTTCGAAAGCGCCAACCGTATCGATGACGCTCATCTTGACTGGTTCGCTGACCTGGCCGAGTGTGCTGGTGTCGGGATGACGGGCCCGGACGAGGCTCGGTGGTCGCACCAGATCGAGGCGGATTTCGACAACTACCGCGCTGCCTTCGGTCGCAGCGTGCGTCTCGGCAATGTCGATGCGGCCCTGCGAATCGTGGCCGGACTCAGAGAGTTCGGATTTCGTCGGATTCGCTACGAGCTGAGTTCATGGGCAACGAGCTGCCTTGAACTTCCCGGCGCTGCGGATCACCATCGGTACCCACTCGTGATGGCGATTGTGAGTTACGGCCACTTTGTCCGTGGAGATCTCGAAGCCAGCCTCGATGTCGGTCTTCGTGTGATCGACATTCAGACGAAGGAGCACTCCTCGAGCGGCCTGGCTGAACGCGCCCTCGCCAACACGCTGTTCTACATCGGACGGACGGATGAAGCCTTGGAGTGGATGGACCACATGGTGGCCAGCGCGCGCGAAGGGACACCGGCACGGCTCGCTCACGCGCTCTACATGCGTTCCGTGGCCGAAACCAGCATGGGGCGAACGGTACGCGGCGCCATCCTCGCGGGCGAAGCCCAGGCTCCGGCGACTGCCAGCGGCTCACCTACTGCGTTAGCCGGCGCCGCCTATGCGCTTGGACTTGCATTGGAGGGGTCTGAGCCCGGCGAGAGTCTTCGTCATCTACGGACTGCCGCTCAGCTCGCGCAGAGCGTCGGCAACCGGTGGATGGAAGCCTTTGCGCAGACGGAGGTCTGGTGGCTCGAAGCCCGTAATGGTGACCTGCGAACTGCCCTGGCCGGCTCCGGCGTCGTCATCGACACCTGGTACCGCGGCGGAGACTGGGTGAGCCTACGACTGTCCCTTCGCCGCGTAATCGACCTCCTCATGAAATATGGCGATCACGACGCGGCCGCCACTCTTTACGGCGCGCTCAGCGCCTCCGGGGCCACGTCGGCGCGCCCGTTCGCGCCGGGTGACCCCGACGACTTCCCGGAGGCAGTCGAGCAGGTAAGGGCGGCATTGGGTGCAGAACACTTCGACGCGGCAGTGCAACAAGGCACCAGCCTCACCGAGAGCGCCCTCGTGACATTTGTTCAGCAGCGCATCGCGCAAGCGGGCTGACCATCGCCGACCCGTCATGGGACACCTCTCGCAGTCGGGAAATTGACCGGTGCTTGGTCGATCTCATATCGGCGCGCTCGGAGCCTATCCTCGAAGTGTGAGCCCGACGGGCGACAAGAAAGTGAACCGACATGCCCTGGTGGCGATCCGCCCACACCCCGGACATCGATCGAGAGCAGCTCGACGCGATCATTGGCCAGAACGTTGCGTTGGCCCGACCATTGAGCGCACCCGAGCGCGAACGCCTGGCCGACCTCACTGTCGAACTCATTCGAGTCAAGGATTGGGAGGCAGCGAACGGGTTCACGCTTCGGCCAGACATCACCATCACGCTTGCGGCCAATGCCGCGTTGCCGATTCTTGCCGTCGGCCTCGACGCCTACGACCGCGTGCACTCGATCATCGTGCGCCCGTCTGCGGCCCTGTCGACCGGGCTGCGTTCGGGCCCATCGGCCGGAACGTTCAGCGACGACAAGGTCTGGACCGACGGTATCAGCCTTCCCGACCGCGGGCCCCTGGCGATTTCCTGGGACGTTGCGTTGCAGGAAAGTCGCCACCCCGAGGCGGGCCAAAACGTCGTCATCCACGAGTTCGCTCACAAGATCGACATGAGCGACGGCCCCGCCGATGGCACGCCACCGCTGCGAGGACCACGCCTCAGCGCTTGGACGACACTCTTGGCCGACGAATACGGACACCATGAACACCGCCCGTCGGACGAGGTCTTGGGTGCGTACGCGTGGTCGAACCCGGCCGAGTTCTTCGCGGTCGCCACCGAAACGTTTTTCTGCACCCCTCGCAACCTCGCCTCCGCCAAGCCTGCGCTCTATAGCGCCCTTGCCGACTTCTACCGCCAAGACCCCGCCTCCCGCTGAAGCCTTGTTTGTGCTGCGGCGATCGGCGAGCGGCCTTAGCTCTCCGTTGTCACACGGAGGAATGCGTACGTTCCTCCGTGTGACACGCATCAATCAACGTTGCTTTGTGCCTACCCGAGGCGGGCGTGTCATTCGAGTTCGGCCGTGACGATCTGTGGGATGGAGCAATGACGTGGTCCGCTCGCCAGGGTGACGACCGTTCCAGTATGTGATGCGTCAGTCGCCTTTGTAGAGGCGCTTGAGGTCGACAATCGTAACGTCGCTACGTCGGTTGGCGACCTTGCGAAGCGCCGGAGTGGCTGTCTCGCAGAAGACGATCAGCTGCTGGGGCCGACCGTTCCCGCGCGCCACCAAGAGTTCGGCGCACCGGTCGAGGTGGTGAACGGCGTCGGCGTCGGCTGTGAGCTTCGCTTCTCCGATGGCCTGCACGGTGGCTTGCCGAACGCGTCGACCTTGGCCGGGAGCGGCGGCGCAAGGACGCCGTAGCCCGGTGACCCGCCTGTGACGGCGTGGGCGCGGAATGCAACGGCAGGACCTGACACATTCCAGTACTCGGCGGTGGTGCGATAGTCGAACGGCTGCACCACAAGTTGCAGGTCGGCCCGACCGCGCAGTGGACGCCCGCCGTCGAGTAGGCCGCCCATGATCGCCAGCGATGAGCCCGATAGCACTATCCGGGTACCGTTTCGATCGCGGCTCTCGTCGACGACATGCTGAATAACCGACTCCAGTTCGGGGCTGTGATCCAGCAGATAGGGCAACTCATCGGCCTGCGGGCCTAGTGCAACACCGTGGTGTCGGCCGAGTGCGTCGGCGAATCGACGAAGATGTCGTCCGGCTTCATCAACTTATCGACTACCAACTTAGTTGGCGGTTTGCGCGATGGGTGCCACGCGTCTGCGCAAGTGCGGCCTCGGGAACCGCTCGAAACTAGCCTCACCCAAGATTCAAGCGAAGTGGTCGATCCCCATTAGGACTGGTAGACCGCCACGGCGTTGGCGTCGACCATGGCCTGCACGTACCGGTCGAGCATCGAGAGCGCCAACGCTTGGCTACGGTCATCGAGTTGTGCGAAAGAGCCGGCGAGGCCGACGGGCCACGCGAGACCGAACCCGAGCACGCGGCGATACTTGTCGACCGCTACCTCGCGGGACAGATCGACACCGTGGGCGTGCAGTTCGCTCAGGTAGGCCGAGAGTAGGTCGTCGAAGTGCTCTTGACGTGTGGCGGTGGAAAGTGACTGGCTCATGAAGAAGCCGAAGTCGACCATGCCGCAACCAACCGACAACATTTGGAAGTCGAGCAGCATCGGCGTGTCACCGTCGAAGAGCAGATTGTCGGCTCGAAAATCGGAATGCACCAGGGTGTCGGGACCCATAAGTCCGTCGAGTATCTCGCCGCTACGCTCCACGAACCGGTCGCCGAACGCCACGATGTCGGCCGGAAGCCGCGCGC
This sequence comes from uncultured Acidimicrobiales bacterium, assembly GCA_963791625.1. Taxonomy (GTDB): domain Bacteria; phylum Actinomycetota; class Acidimicrobiia; order Acidimicrobiales; family Ilumatobacteraceae; genus JANMCE01. The sequence goes on along the minus strand of CAWBTA010000005.1, from coordinate 294,667 downwards.
CGTAGAGCTCTTTGGCGGCTGGCCAGTTCCCTCCGAAGACCATCGGGAACGCGGCCTTGTTGAACTCTCCGTTCCACGCGAAGAAATGCTGCGACAGTTCGCTGAGGTCTTGCCCCCACCATTTGGCATGCCATTTCGCCATGAGCCTTATCGCAGCGAACGCGTCGGCCACATCGGCACCCGCCACCTGATCGATCGAACGCTGGCGACCGACATCTTCGAGGATGAGCAGGAAGTCGTTCGTCTCGTTGTCGATGGCGGCGTAGATGCAGTGGGGCACTCGCACCGGCGCCTCCTGGGCAATGTGGGTATAGAACGCAATCTCGCGTTGGTAGAGCTTTCCGGCGGTGGCGACGAATCGGCGATGTTCATCGGACGTTGCTGTCTTGACGATGACCGACGTCGGTGCCGACGTGGTGCCGTCGTAGGCAAGGGTGCCTCGCACAACCTCGCTCATCATGCCAGCGGCTCCACCGAGCGGAGCGAACGTTGCCGATCGCACGGCCGCGATGTCGTCGAGATAGCCGCTTGAGCGCAGCAGTTCGGTCAGTAACGCAGGGTCAAGCTCATCAGCTCTTGGAATGCCCATCGTGGTCCAAATCTCAGATCGTTGCATCGGCCGCGTCGCGACCAGCTGCCAGGATGGCATCGACCAGCGCATACGGCCGGCTTCGGTCGGTATTGGCCATGTGCGAAATCTGGCGGTTACGTGCGGCGGAGGTGAGGTAGAACCGCTCGTACAGCGCGTTACGGCCGCCGAGTTGCGAGCCCACAAACTCCCATCCCAACCGGAACAGCGCGGCCCGTTCTACTGCGTCGACGCCGTCGGCTCCGTGCAGGAATTCATCGATAAGCGGACGGGACTCCGGGTCGTTGAGCAACGCCAGACTCGGCGCAGCCAGAAGGTTATGGCTGCCAATCATGGTGATGATTTCGTTCACCCGCGGGAACCACACCGCAAGCAGCGAGCGCATCGGAGTAAGGGGCCGACCGGCCGGGAAGAACACGCCCGTGCCGATGTCGTAGCCCTGTTCAGTCGAGGTGAAGATGGCGTTCTTCGTAACGTCGATGAAGCTCAGGATTTCGCCGAGCATTTCTTGCGTGCTCGGGCTGTGGTCGCCAATGGCCTCGGCCATGCGGGTAGCGAGGCCGTACGCGAACTCGAGTTTCGTGAGCGCCCGAATGGTGGTCTGGGTGGTCATGTTGTCTCGCAGGCCGGACTTCCCGACGCTGTTGTAGATCTTCACCGTTCCCGGAGCGCCGTCGAGAAAGAGCAGCTCGCGAGGAATCTCCACATCGTCGAAGATCACGAACGCATCCTGCTCATCGAACCGGCTCGATAGGGGCCGGTCGAACGGGTTGGTATCGATCGCTGCCGAGTCCCGGCAGAGGAACTTCAGTCCGGGGATATCCATCGGGATCGAGAACGAAAGCGCATAATCTTCGGCACCGTCGGGGAGCGGCAGCGCCGGGTACACGGCGAGTTCATCTGCGAACGGGGCGAGCGTGGCAAGGATACGAGCGCCGCGCACGATGATGGAGTCTGCGGTTTCTCCCACCTTGTGGAGAGTCACCTTGTTGCCCACGATGGCTCCGTCGGTGCGTTTGTCGATGTTCGGCTGGATGATGGTGTGCGTGAGCGAAATGTCGTCGCGCCGCAACCGCCTTTGGAACGCGACGAGATTCTGTTCGCCGTGCGTGTTGGTCTGTTCCGCGCCGGCCCAGTCGGCATGAGTGGCCGCGAGGCTGGCGAACTTCATGTTCATATAGTCGGGCGTGCGTCCCATCAAGCCGACTGTGTGTTCTGCGATGCGCGTCAGGCCGCGAGCGCGACGCCGCAGGTCGTCGACCGAACGAGCGTGCATGTGGCTGATGTTGATCGACTCGCCCGTTTCGTCGTCGGGGATGAGGCATTCGGCGGCTAACTCATGCTGGCGGTCGAACACCTCGGCCAGTGATGTTGCCGCTCCCTTGGTTGCGGTGTCGGTCGTGACATCGGTGATGAGGCGGCCGTCAATCGACACCCATCGCGGTCGGTCACGAAGGCCCTCAAGAAACTCTTTGCCGTTACGTGCTGCCATCAGTCATCCCCTTGGCAGGAGCGGCGTCGGCGCGCTCCCTGCTGGGTACTACGTTAGGCGTCACAACGAACGCAGTCCACAAAAAACCGACTACAGTCAGAAATTGTCGCCCCGGGGCAGTGGGGTCGAATACGGGGGAACCGAATGAGCCGCAACCAGATCCTTACGAGTCACGCGGGCAGTCTTCCGCGGCCCGACGACCTCATCGAGGCGAACCGGGCACGGTTCGTCGGTGAGACCGACGACGAGGCTGCGTTCCAGGCCGTCCTTCGCCAATCGGTCATCGACGTGGTCGGCCGGCAGAAGGCGGTCGGCATCACCGTTCCGGGCGATGGCGAGTTCGGCAAAGCCATGGGTCAGAAGGTGAACTACGGCGCCTGGTGGAGCTACTCGTTCAACCGGCTCGCCGGACTCGACCCCGACGGCCCGAAGTTGTTCGACATGCCGACCGTGCGCTCCACCCCGGGCAATGTACAGCTCACCAGCTTTGCCGATCGCCGTGATCGTCAGCGGTTCGCCGCGGCGTACAGCGACCCAACGTCGGGGGTCGGGGCGGGCGGTGGCGGTGCCCGGTGGCCCCGCTGCGTTGGCCCCGTCACGTATACCGGCCACGACGCGATCGCATCCGATATCGCCAACTTCCGGGCCGCGCTCGACGCGGCTGGCGAGACAACCGGCTTCATGACATCCGTCGGCCCGGCCAGCGCGGCACGCGTCGCCAATGAGTTCTACAAGACTGACGAGGAATTTGTGTGGGCCTGCGCCGAAGCCATGCACCACGAATACAAGGCCATCATCGATGCCGGGCTGATCCTTCAGATCGATGACCCCTCCATCGCCGAGAGCTGGGACCAGATCAACCCCGAGCCATCGGTTGCCGACTACCAGCGATACAGCATGCACAGCGTAGAGGCGCTCAACCATGCTCTACGCGGACTGCCGACCGAGCGGATTCGATTCCACCTGTGCTGGGGGAGCTGGCACGGCCCGCACACCACGGATATCGCCATGCGAGACATTGTCGAAGTGATGCTGGCGATCAATGCCGGTGGCTACACCTTCGAAGCGGCGAACGCTCGCCACGAACACGAGTGGAACGTCTGGAACGACGTGAAACTGCCCGACGGCAAGGTGATCATTCCTGGCATCGTCAGCCACGCCACCAACGTGGTGGAGCACCCGGAGCTTGTGGCCCAACGGATCATGCGATTCGCCAACATCGTCGGCCGCGACAACGTGATCGCCTCAACCGATTGCGGTTTGGGCGGGCGTATCCACCCCGACATCGCCTGGGCCAAGCTGGAGGCGCTAGCGGAGGGTGCCCGACTCGCGTCACAGCAGCTGTGGTGACCAATGGCAGTTGACGCGCTCCGCGAAGAGGTCGGTCAGTGGCTGCACGAGAACTGGCACGACGACCGACCGCTGCTTGAATGGCGAGGCATTCTGGCTGATGCCGGATGGGGCTGCCCGACGTGGCCAACGCAGTGGTGGGGCCGCGGTCTCAGCCCTGCTCGCGCCGCCATAGTAGAGGCCGAGTTTGCCCGGTTCGGTGCCGTTGGCGCAGCACCCGGGCAGGGGGTCACCTTGGCCGGAGCGACCATTCTTGAACACGGCTCCGATGACGTGAAGGCCCGCTTCTTGCGACAGGCCCAAACCGGTGAGCACCGTTGGTGCCAGCTGTTCAGCGAACCGGGAAGCGGCTCGGACCTCGCCGGCCTGACCACCAAGGCCGAACTCGACGGTGACGAGTGGGTCATCAGCGGACAGAAGGTTTGGAACACCAGCGCCCACAAAGCCAACTTCGGCATGCTCCTCGCTCGAACGAACTTCGACGTTCCGAAACATCGCGGCATCACGTACCTTCTGGTCGACATGCGTCAGCCCGGTATCGAGGTGCGCCCACTTATGGCGATGAACCGGTATGCGTCGTTCAACGAGGTCTTCCTGAACGAGGCCCGCGTGCCCGCTGGCAACATCGTGGGATCGGTTGGCGAAGGTTGGAGACCCGCCAGCACCACGTTGGCGTCGGAACGATTTCTTCCGAGTACGCGGCGAATGTCGGCGGCCGAGGGCGAGCGAACTGGTCTTTGCCACCGAGAAGCTCGTGACGAAGCAAACGACTACTTCGCCACCTACAAGTGGTATCCGCAGCGCGCCGGGCGGGCCGACCTTGCGATTCCTCACGCGCAACGTGTCGGCCGATCCAACGACCCGGTGACCCGCCAGCGACTCGCCGATCTGTACGCGCTCACCATGACCGCGAAGTGGACATCGCTGCGCGCCCGCGCCGCCAAGGTGGCGGGGAAACCGGCCGGGGCCGAAGGTTCGATCGGCAAACTGGTGGGTTCGGAAATCTCGCGACGCGCCGCAGCGCTGCACGGGCATCTTGCCGGTGCGCACGGCATGCTGTCGGGTGACGACGCTGGCTTCGACGGCAACATCGCCGAGATACTCGTCTCGCAGCCGGGCCAATCGATTGCCGGTGGCACCGACGAGATCCAGCGCAACATCATCGGCGAACGCACCCTCGGGCTCCCTCGTGAACCGGCCGTCGACATCGACGTACCGTTCCGAGCGGTGCGCACGAATCTCCGCGAGCCGTGACTCAATCTCCTTGGCTCGACGAACTCGTCGGGTTTCTCGAAGCTCGACTCCCGTCGGGATGGGGCGATGCGGTTCGAGCCGGAGACGAACAGCGAGTACTCACGCTGAAGAAGTCGGTCGATAATCCAGCCGTGGTTCGCGCCCTCGGCCACGGCGGATGGATCGCCCCGCACTGGGCCCACCGGTACGGTGGCCGCGGCATGAGCCTGGGTGATGCGCAGCAGGTGGCCGCGCTTCTCGACACCTGGGAGGTCAGTCGTATTCCTCGCGGCTCGGGTTTCGTGCTGGCCGCTCCCACCATTCTGGAATGGGCGAGCGAAGAAACGAAGCAGCGGTTTCTTCCCCCGATTGCTTCCGGCGAGGAACGTTGGTGTCAGTTGTTCTCCGAGCCCGGTGCCGGTTCCGATCTCGCGTCGCTGGCCATGAGCGCGGTGCGTGACGGCGATGAATGGGTGCTGAACGGCCAGAAGGTGTGGACCACGTTCGGCCACGAGTCCGAGTTCGCGATGACGCTCGCTCGTACCGACCCGACCCAGCCAAAGAATAAGGGCATCACCTACTTCGGTGTCGACCTACGAAGTGACGGGGTTGAGGTTCGGTCGCTGGTGAACATTGCTGGCCAGGTTGAGTTCAATGAGGTCTTTCTCAGCGACGTACGGGTGCCGGAACTGCATCGCATCAGCCCGGTGGGGGAGGGGTGGGCCGCCGCTCAGACCACGCTGTGCGCCGAGCGGTTTGTCCTGTCGGGAGCCCGTAAGAAGCGCAAAGCCTCCGACGAAATCCTGGGCGGGAAAACAATCGAGCAAGTCATTGAACTTGCTCGCTCAACCGGCGTAACGGGCGATGCCATCTGGCGGCAGCGCATCGCCATCGAGTGGACGAAACAGCGCCTGCTCCAACTGAACGCCCTGCGCACGAAGGCCAACGCCGCTGCCGGACGGGCCGGTCCCGAGGGCTCGATCCTCAAGATCGCCAAGGCCACCGCCAACCAATCGCTCCAAGTGCTGGCCATCGACATGCTCGGCGCCGCTGCAGCAGGCTGGGCGACCGACGACCCAGAACCGTGGAGCTTCGTCGAGCAGTTCCTTCGCACGCGCGCGAACTCGATCGAGGGCGGTACGTCAGAGATCCAGCGCAACATCGTGGGCGAGCGCGTACTCGGCCTTCCACGCGAACCCGACCCCTATCGTGGCCAACCGTGGAACCTCGTCCCTCGCTCCTGAACCCGAAACCAAGAGGACCAACACATGACCGATGAACTCGTTGTAAGAACCGATGCCGACAGTGTCGCGACCTTGACGTTGAACCGGCCCGACAAGCTCAACGCACTCAACCCAGCGACGTTCGTGGCTCTTCGCACGCACCTCGATGCAATCGCAGCCGACGAGTCGGTGAAATGCGTGGTGCTGACCGGTGCAGGTCGGTCGTTCTGCGCCGGACACGACCTCGGCTCAATCGCGGCAAAGGAGCGGGCGCCGAGCCGGCACTACGAACCCGAAACCATCGACGCTCTTGAGGTACTTCCGCAACCGACCATCGCCCGATTGCATGGCCATTGCTTCACGGGCGGACTCGAACTGGCCCTCGGTTGCGATCTGCTGATCGCAGCGGAGTCGACGAAGCTCGGCGACACCCACGGGCAGTGGGGGCTCGCACCCATCTGGGGCATGTCGGTGCGCCTGCCGGAGCGTGTTGGGCCATCATTGGCGAAGATGCTCATGTTTACGAGTCGCCGAATCGACGGCACCGAGGCGGCGCGAATCGGACTGGTCGACCGCTGCGTACCTGACGAAGACCTTGATGCCACAGTCGCCGCACTCGCCGCGGAAATCGTGGCCAACTCGGCAGGCACCAACCGCATCGCCAAGAAGCTGATTGCCGATCGGGGCGAACACTCGCGCCGAGAGGCGCTACTCCGCGAACGCACCCTTCCCCACGGCATGCCGCCCGACGCAAAGGAACGAATGCGCTCCGGCGGCCGCTGAAAGCGTCCACTGGTGACGTTTGGGCTTCTGCTTAGTCGAGTGCTTCGACCCGCTGGTTCGGCCGAGGCTTGTATCCCCCACGCACCGCGCCAGCACGAATGTCACCAAAGAAGGGTGCGAAGGTGGGCGAAAGGGCATGCCCGTTGGGAAGGCTGAGCCAGATACGCAACAGATGTCGCTTGCGATCCGGTTCGTCGAAATCGGTGAACGCCGTGCGCATGTGCAGCACCGTGTGATTGCTGCAGAACCACATGGTGCCTGGTTCGAATCGACGTTCAACCCAGAACTGATCCTCGGTCGCCACGCTCTCCAGGTACTCGACCGCCTCAATTTGTCGAGCTGTCAGCGGGGGCGCGCCGCAGTTCTTCGAAGCCCACAAGACGTTCGTTCGTATGAACGAACACGACACGTTGTCTCCGGCTCGCGCGAAGATCGGCATGTCGTACCAAGGCTGTTCGCCCGGCAACTCGTTCGACTGCCAACTCGTGCTGAACGGTTCGTACAGCACGGCCAAAAGTTCGGGGCGTCGTCGGAAGAGCTCGTTGTGCACCGCCACCGAACTTCCCAGGCGCGACACGCCACCGGTGCGGCCCTGTCGAAGAAAGAAGAGCCCCGTCATGTCGGAGACGTCCGAGTGAAAACTCAGTTCGTCATTGGACGTGTAGCCCCGACCGGCTCGCCCTGCGATACCCGTACCGATGTCACGCACATCGCCGACCAGGTCCCCCCGCCAACTCTGCGACACCGCAGTGCCGACGTGCAGGTTGAAACCCCACCAAATCGCCCGGAGCTCGTGCTCGGAGTAACGCTCAACCGGGAAGCCGGTGTACACCTGCGTGCCGACACCATCCACGATCACCTCACGAAGTCGTGCGAACTCCGGTGTAAGCGCGGCGAGTGGAAAGTCATCGGCCGTCATGGCGGCCAGGTCAAGGCTTGGGTTCACTCCGCAGAGGTGGGTGAACGCGTCGTGCAGCGAGGCGATCTCAGCTTCCGTGAAGGCCCGCTCCCACTGCCTATCAGCCGCCAGATCGGCTGCCAGCCAAGCTGCCGGTGAGTCGACTGCACACAACGAGATATCGGTCACCTCGTGAGCGTACTGTCCGGATCTCGCAGCAGTGCTCGAGTCTACCAGGCGTCGATGAAGGGTCGTTTCTTACCGGTGCGGGCCGGAGGGGGTCGCTGTGAGGCCAGCAGGTTCGCGAGCCAGTACCGGGTGTCGGCTGGGTCGATCGCGTCATCGATGGAGAACGCGTTAGCGAGTCGCACGGCCCGACCCGCTTCGTATGCCCTCGCCACGTGCTCATCGAAAAACTGTCGACGTTCGGTCGGGTCCTCGATGGCGGCCATCTCGTTGCGGTACGCCAGGTGCACTGACCCTTCCAACCCCATCGGGCCCCACTCGCCGGTCGGCCATGAAACGGTGAACAGGTTTGCTTTGAACGAACCGCCGGTCATGGCGATGCCACCAAGGCCGTACGCCTTTCGCAACACCACGCCGAACGTAGGCACGGTGATGTTGGCTCCGGTGAGAAAGAGGCGACTGGAATGGCGCACCAGTGCGGTGGCTTCAACGTCGGGTCCCACCATGATGCCGGGCGTGTCGACGAACGCCACGAGGGGCAGGTCGAAGGCGTCGCACAGCTGCATGAACCGTGCTGCTTTGTCGGCGGCATCGGCGTCGATGGCGCCACCGAGATGGTTCGGGTTGTTCGCCATGACGCCAACGGGCCGTCCCTCGATGCGGATGAGCGAGGTGATGATGCCATGACCGAAACCATGGCGAAGTTCAAGCACCGTACCGACATCGGCGAGCGTGTCAATCACGCGCCGCACGTCGTAGGACCGCAAACGATTTTCCGGAACGATACGGCGCATCTCGCGTTGATCGGGTTCCTGCCACGTGGCCACTCGACCTTGGAAGTAGGACAGATACTGCTTTGCGGCTTTCACGGCCTCGGCCTCGTTGTCCACCACGATGTCGACGACACCATTCGCCGATTGCACCTCGATCGGGCCGATGTCTTCGGGACGGTACACACCAAGACCACCGCCTTCGATCATGGCTGGCCCACCCATACCGATGTTCGACTCTTTCGTCGCGATCACCACATCGCAGCAGCCAAGTAGCGATGCGTTGCCGGCGTAGCAACGGCCCGCCGCGATACCAATCATTGGCACCAGACCGCTCAACTTCGCGAAGTTCGCGAAGGTCTCGCCGTAGTCGCCGCCGTCCTCGCCCGGGCGCCCGCCGCCACCCTCGGCGAACAAGATGAGCGGCAACCGTCCCTCGGTGGCGACATGAATCATGCGATCGGTCTTGGCATGATTTCGCAGACCCTGCGTACCGGCAAAGACCGTGTAGTCATAGGCCAGCACGGCGCATCTCGAATGCCGGGTCATCGAACAACGCGCCGTTCACGCTGCCGACGCCGGTCACCATGCCGTCGGCCGGGCTCTTGTCGATGAGTTCTTCAACGCTGCGTCGACGACGCTGTGCCGCGATGGCGAGTGGCCCGTACTCGACAAACGTGCCGGCATCGACCAGATCGTCGACGTTCTCGCGAGCCGTCCGCAACCCGAGACGATGGCGTTTCGCTACGGCATCGGGACGCGCCTCGTCGTGCGCTCGTCGATGGCGATCGATGATGTGGGCCAGATCGGCTCGTACGGAATCGAGATCGACGTCTTCGGCTTGTGGGGTAGCGTCATCATGGCTGTCGGTCGGTTCGACAATGACGAGTGTCGTGTCGATACGCACCGTGTCGCCGACACGAACACAGAAGCGGCGCACGATGGCAGGGGACGTCGCACGCACCTCGTGCTCCATCTTCATCGCCTCGATCACGGCGACAAGTTGCCCGGCCGTCACAATGGCTCCGGTGTCGACGGTGAAGGCCACGACGGTTCCTGTCATCGGTGCGTTGATGGCGACGTCGCCGACAGCGAGATCCTCGGAACTGTTCGTGGACGTTTTGGCTGTCGTGACCGGGGCGTTCATCGCGTACCGTTCCACGTGGCGGTTCATTCCGATGCCACCTTGGGCGGCGAGCTGATCGAAGAGGCCGGTCGTGAGGTCGCCGCTGAGGAATGCGGGCGACGTGACGATGTCCCGCAGCAGTGCAATGTTGGTTTCCACCCCGGTTATTCGGCACTCGGCCAGCGCCGCATCGAGTCGGCGTGCGGCGTCACCGAAATCACCGTCTGATGACTGCGCAATCACCTTGGCCAGGAGCGAGTCGTACGACGCGCTCGTGGGGTAGCCCGTGTAGCCGTAGCCGTCCACACGGATGCCCGGCCCGCTTGCTATGTCGTACGCGGTGAGGTCGCCCACGGCTGGTGTGACGTCACCGTTGGCCGCAACTGCTTCCATGTTCACTCGCGCCTGAATAGCCCACCCACGAACACGGCCGTCCCAGTGCGTGAGCACCTCATCTAGCGACGCGCCACCTGCGAGGCGCAACTGCACCTCCACCACGTCGATGCCGGTCACCTGTTCGGTAACCGTGTGCTCCACCTGAATGCGCGGGTTCGCTTCGATGAAAGCGTGCCGGTTGGAGCCAGGTGATGGGTCGAGGAGGAACTCGATGGTCCCGATGTTTTTGAAGCCCACTGATTGCGCCAACCGAACGGCATCATCGTGCAATCGCTCGCGGCGTTCATCGGAGAGGTTCGGTGCTGGCGCGATTTCGATGAGCTTTTGGTGTCGACGCTGCACGCTGCAGTCGCGCTCGCCCAGGTGCATGACCGACGCGCCGTCGCCGACGATCTGCACCTCGATATGGCGGGCAATCGGCAGCAGCTCCTCCACGTAGATACGTCCATCGCCAAACGCGGCGAGGGCTTCGGAGGAGCAGCGGGAAAACGCGTCGGCAATGTCGGCCTCGGCCCGCACCACTCGCATGCCACGGCCGCCACCACCCGCCACCGCCTTGAGCATGATGGCCCCGTCGCTGCCATCGGCGACGAGCGAGCGGTGAAACGCGACGGCGCCGTCCGCATCGACAGGGCCTTCGGTTCCTCGGAGCACCGAAAGGCCCGCGGCGACGGCTGCCTTTCGTGCCCGGGCCTTGTCGCCGAGTAACGAAAGCTGTTCGGGGGTCGGCCCGACGAATGTGAGTCCGGCAGCCGAACACGCAGTCGCAAACGCGGCGCTCTCGCTCAGAAACCCGTAGCCCGGATGCACAGCGTCGCAGCCTTCGGCCACGGCCGCGGCTACAACGGCATCAATGTCGAGATACGCCGCAGCACCCCGCCCGGAGAGCATGACGGCGTGATCGGCAACGCGTGTGTGCAACGAGGTGCGATCATCGTCGGGGTGGATCGCTACGGTACGAATGCCGAGCCGCCGAGCCGTGCGCGCCACGCGAATCGCGATCTCGCCGCGGTTCGCGATCAGGAGTGACCGAGGGAGCGCCATGGTCAACGTCGCACATCTACGACGATGCGACCGATGGCACGTCGCTCGGCAACATCTCGAATAGCTTGACCTGCATCGGCCAGCGAATAGGTGCGCGACACATGCGGATGCAGCCGACCATCGGCCCACATGGCCGTCAACTGCTCGAGCATGTTTCGGTACCGCGCTGGGTCGTTTCGTTGTGCGCCGCCGAGCAGTGCCCCCACCACCGAGGCACCTTTCAGCAGCGGCAGGTTGAGCGCAAGCTTCGGTATGCCTCCGCCCGCCGCAAAGCCAACGACGAGGAATCGGCCGTTCCATGCGATGGCACGAAACGCCGCCTCGCTGTACTCGCCGCCAACGGCGTCGTAGACGACATCGACGCCCTTGCCGTCGGTAAGTTCCTTGGCTCGTTCCTTCACGTTTTCTGTCGTGTAGTTGATCACGTCGGTCGCGCCGTAGTGGCGACACATCGCGAGCTTCTCGTCGGTACTTGCCGCAGCTATGACGCGTGCTCCGTGAAGCGCTGCCAACTCGACTGCGGCCAATCCAACGCCGCCGGCCGCGCCGAGCACAAGCACTGACTCCCCCGCTTGCAGGTTGCCGCGCGCGTGCAGTGCCCAGTGTGACGTGGCGTAGGCCGAGAAGAAGGCCGAAGCCTCAACGAGGTCGATGTTGTCGGGCACGCGCACCAGAAGTGATGCCGGCACGGCGACCATCTCCGCGAGTGCGCCATAGCCGGTGTTTGCGATGACTCGGTCACCGATGGCGTAGTCGTCAACATCATCGGCCACCGCGTGCACAATGCCCGACAATTCAGCGCCGGGAGCGAAGGGCAGGGGCGGCTGATGCTGGTATGCGCCTTGCATCATCAGCACGTCGGGAAAGCTGACTGCGCAGCCGTGCACCTCCACGACAACCCGGCCGGGCCGAAGCTTCGCGTCGTCAACCGTATCGAGTTGCAGCGTGAGGTCCGGCCCAAGCTGGTGGCACCGCATGGTTCTCATCGGTGGATGCCACCATCAACGAGATATTCCTGGCCCGTGCAATACCCCGCATCGTCGCTCGCCAGAAACAGCACGAGCTTTGCGACATCTTCCGTGTTGCCGTAGCGCCGCAGCGCGATGCCACGTTCGAGTTTCGCCCGGGTGGTGGGATCTTTGAACGACTTCAGCTCGGCCGTGAACTCGGTCTCGATGATGCCCGGGTGCACCGTGTTGACGCGAATACCGAACTTCCCCAACTCCTGTGCCGCGGTTCGGGTCATGCCCCGTAGCGCCCATTTCGTGGCCCCGTAGGCGGTGTGCAGTTTCAAACCCTCAAGTCCGGCCACTGAAGAGATATTGATGATCGAGCCACCGTTGCCGGCAGCGATCATGGCCCGCGCTGCGGTGCGAGTGCCAAGGAACACGCCGGTTTGGTTCACCGCAAGCACCTGGTTCCATTCCTCAAGCGAGGTCTCCACGAGCGAACGCTCCAGGTCGATGGCCGCGTTGTTCACCATCACGTCGAGGCGGCCGTGTTGCTCGATGATCGAAGCCACGACCGCGTCCCAATCGTCCTCACGACGAACGTCGAGGTGCATGTACGAGGCTCCGTCGATTGACGCGGCCGTGGCATGGCCGAGGTCGTCGAGAATGTCGGCCAGGACGACGGTTGCACCCTCAATTGCGAACAGGCTTCCCTCTTCGGCACCCTGGCCGCGGGCGCCTCCGGAGATGAGCGCTACCTTGCCGTCAAGTCTTCCCATGGTTGCCGACCGTACTCAGTTTTCCGAACCGACGTAGCGTGCCGTCGTGACTTGGGAACTGCTCGCTTCAGGCTACGGACTCATCGAAGGGCCCACTATCGCTTGTGATGGCACGCTCGTCTTCAGTGACGTGCTCGAGGGCGGCGTGTACCGCCTGTGTAGCGACGGTCTGGTCGAGACCGTCATACCGAAACGCCGGGGCGTCGGGGGCATCGCCGAGCACGCCGACGGAGGTTTCCTGGTCGGTGGCCGAGACCTCCAACACGTCCGGAACGGCACGACTCGTGTGGTGCTCACGGTCGACGGTGCACTGGGCTTCAACGACTTCGGCACAGACAATGCCGGTCGCATTTACGTCGGCTCGGTTCGCTATCGATCACTCGATCCGACCGCCGAGCCGATACCGGGTGAGATGTGGCGAGTTGATCTCGACGGCTCAGCCACGATGCTCTACGGCGAGGTGCAGCAATGCAACGGCGTGGCCATCTCACCCGACGGCTCGACCTTGTATCACGCCGACACGCGGGCCGGATGCGTCGTGGTGCACGACTTGATCAATGACGGCGCGTCGGTTCGAAACCGACGCCATTGGCCACTCGGGAAACGAAGCCAACCCGACGGCCTCGCCATCGACGTGACGGGTGCGGTCTGGGTTGCCGATCACGGAGCCGGACGTGTCGTACGTTTCCGCCCCGATGGAACACTCGATTCGGTCCTCGTCGTGCCCGCCAAACACGTCACCAGCGTGTGCTTCAACGGCGCCGACCTCATCGTCGTAACGGCGGGCAACGACGCCGAACCAACTCGCCGCGGCTCAATCTTTCGCACGACCACGACCACGTCGGGCACAGCAGTTCATTTGGCGCGAATCTAGCGCGACGGATCGATCACGACGCGCGCTTCGACGAGACCACGGGCCCAGGTCATGTCAACCTTGCCGTTCGGACCGCGCTGCACGCTCGGCACCCGAATGAGCGCTTTCGGAACCTTGTACGCGGCGAGGCGAGCGCGGACGTTGTCACCGATTTCGGCATCGGTCACGTGGTCATCGGCGGCGATGATGGCGACTACTTCGGCCCCCCACCGTTCACTTTGCCGGCCGCACACGACGGTGTCGTGCACGCCGGGGTGGGTGAGGATCGCACGTTCGACCTCTTCGGCGAAGACCTTTTCGCCACCGGTGTTGATCACGCCGGAGTCTCGGCCGAGAAGGTCAACAAGACCATCGGCGCGCAGCAGCACTCGATCACCGGGAATGGTGAATCGGACGCCGTCGATGATCGGAAACGTCGCCGCGGTCTTGGCCGCGTCGCCGAGGTAGCCGAGCGGTACTCGGTGCGTCGCCGCCAGCCAGCCGACCTCATCGGACCCGCCGGTCAGCACCGCTGACCGATCCTCCGAGAGCACGCAGGCTCGTGGCAACAACGTGAACGACCCACTCACGTACGGACCGCCGGTCCTTGTGGCGTGTGCGAGCAGGGCACCGGTTTCCGATGCTCCAGCCGTCTCGTAGATTTCGATCTGAGGAAGCACCTCGAGCAGTGCTTGCCGAGCACGCGGCGATGCCGCGGCACCACCGGTACCCACCCGTTTCAACGACGACAAAGGGCGGGGTCGATCGCGCAGCTCAGCAACGAGCGGCCAGATGAACGCGTCGCCCACGATGTTGGTGAGTCCTACGTTCTCGCGTTCCACAATGTCGACAAACTGGCGAGCGTCGAAGGTCGCGGCGAGGGGAGGAACTACGAGCGTGTTCCCGGCAACCAGGGCGCGTACCGCTGGCCATTGACCGGCTGCGTGCATGAACGGCGCAACAGGCATGTGGCGGATGCCGCCACCGGAAGCGGCCACGATCTCGGCGATTGAATCCCACTCCGAACTGTCGGGTCGCCGACCTCCAAACAACGGTGGAAAGGCGTCGGCTTGCCGCCAGAGCACCAGCTTTGGCAGACCCGTTGTTCCGCCGGTGTAGAGGCCGTACAGATCGTCCGGCGACCGGTCGACGTCGGGCGCGTGCGTCGGCTGTCCGGCCAGCAAGTCGTCAAACCATTGCGCGCCCGGAAGCAACGGGTGGCCTGACTCGTCGGGGATCTGCATGAGGAGTCGGGGCCGCGAGGCCATCTGGGCGACGACGTCGGCCATGACCGGCGCAAACTCAGAGGCGAACACGACCGCGCCAACCGACGCGTCATCGAACAGGAATCGCACCTCGTTTGCCAGGTATCGGTAGTTCACATTCAATGGCACAGCGCGTGCAGCGAAACAACCGATCAGCGCCTCGATGTGCTCCTGGCGGTTTCGTGAATAGATCGCCACGTGCGGTTGACCCGACTCATGCCGGGCAAGTGCGGAGCGCTCTCGCGTGACGGTGAGCCCGGCACCCAGCAGCGCGTGGCCGAACTGATTTGCCCGCCCGATCAACTCGCCGGCATTGAGGCGGCGCGACCCGAACACCATCGTCTCGCGATCCGGGAATGCTGATGCGACTGCAGCAATGACGTCGTAGAGATTGAACCCCATCAGCTCTCGGCGATGGCCGCTCGAGCGATCTTCCCATCGCTTTTCAGCGCAGTCTGGGCCGCAAAGATCTCGTATCCGACGGTGATCATTCGGAAACCTTGCGCGTACCGCTTGGCCGCGATCTGCGGATTCGCGTGCACGCCGGGCACCACGCCGTGACGGCGACAGGCGTCAACGACCGCTACCAACGCGTCGTTGAAAATCGCGTCCTCGTGATCCATTCCCGGAGACAGGCCCAATGCGATAGAAAGATCGGCCGGCCCGATGTATACCGCGTCGACACCGGGCACCGAGACGATCTCGTCAAGGTTCGCGAGCGCCTCACGTGTTTCGATCATAGGAATTACCGTGACCTCGTCGTTGGCTCGCGCCGGGTACGTGGGACCATAGCGATTGTTTGGCAGGGATGGTCCGAATGATCGCGACCCGAGCGGCGCATAGCGGCACGACTCCACTGCTCGGCGGGCCTCCTGAGCGCTGTTCACCATGGGAATCACGATCGCTAGCGCCCCGGCATCAAGCATTCGGCCGATGACGCCCGGCTCGTTCCACGGCACCCGAGCCATCGCCACGGTGTCGGTTCGAGCGGTCGAGGCCAGCATCGCAGTTGCCGTATCGAGATCCATCAGGCCGTGCTGCAAGTCGATGCACACGTAGTCGTACCCGGCCAACGCCGCGATCTCGGCCAGCAATGGTTCCCGGTAAGTCAACCACGCACCGATCGTCGAATTACCAGCGGCCCAGCGGGAACGGAGACTTTCGGGAAATCCACTCATAACGGAAGTGAATCACACCGAGAACCGTAGGCACATCACTGGCTAGCGCCCCTCGAAGTTCGGCTCGCGGCGTTCGCTGCTGGCCTTGATGCCCTCACGGAAATCTGTCGTCGTGCGAAGGCGGTCCTGCTCGGCCTTTTCGTGATCGAGTGCAGCCTGCAACTCATCGAGCAGTGTTCGTCGCATCGTGGCGCGAATCGAACGGACGGCCAGGGGCGCGGCACCGGCGATTTCACGAGCGAGCGCATCTGCAGTGGATCGAATCTCGTCGGACGAAACGAGCCGATCGCACAGACCGATGCGATGTGCTTCGGCTCCGTCGATGCGACGCCCGGTGAAGAGCAACTCGTGTGCTGCCTGCTGGCCGACCACCCTTGGCAGCGTGACGGAAAGACCGAAACCATGGTGAAAACCAAGGCGTGAGAAGTTCGCGGTGAAACGCGATTCCGACGACGCCACCCGAAAGTCGGCCGCCATCGCGAGACCGAGGCCGCCGCCGACCGCAGAGCCCTGCACCGCTGCCACCATGGGTAACGGCTGCGCGAACAGCCGCACGGCCATGTCGTAGAGATGCGGGCCGACGGGTTCTGCTTTCGATGCGAAGTTGGCCCCGGCACAGAAGTGTCGTCCGGCAGCACACAGAACAACCGCCCGACAACCGCGGGTTGCGAGCGCTTCGCAGGCGTCGGCGAGAGTGCCGATCAACGCCGTATCGAAGAAGTTGTTCGGCGGTCGCTGGATCTCGATGGTGCCGACATGGTCTCCGTCGAGTGAAGCGACGACATCGATGAACTCCATACGGGACTGCACGGATTCGGGCATGCCAGCTATCTCCGTTTCGGAACGAGGCCGCGCAACTGGAGCTCGATCGAGTCGCTGAACTCGGTGCGACATTCAGTCGCCGTGGTGCTGCCGGCAACGCGGCGTCGCAGATGATGGGTGAACAACGCGTCGAGGTTTGCAGCGAGTGTCGTTATCGGTACGTCTCGTCGCAGGAGGCGATTCGCGATGGCGGCACTGATGACCTCTTCCATCAAGCGACGATGCGTCTTCAACGACTCGCCCGCCTCGGAGCGCAGTGGCCCAGCAATGAACGGCAGGATTTTCACATACATGCTGAGAAGCTCCGGGGACTGTTCGCAGAAGTCAATGACGCTGAAGAGCAGGTACTCGATCTGACTTTGGAACGGTTGCGACGGATCGATACCGGCGGCAGCGAGGTGCCAGGCCGCGTCGACTTGCTCGCGAAACACGGCTACCAGCAAGTGCTCCTTTGTGGGAACGTACAGAAACAGCGATCCGGTCCCTATGCCAGCGGCGCGCGCAACTTCGGTCGTCGTGGTTCCCTCGTAACCGCGCTCGGCGAAAAGCTTGGCCGCGGCGCCAATGATGCGATCCCACTTCTCGGCCTTGTTCTGTTCGCGCCGCCCCGGTTGCGACTTCTGGCTGACCATGGTGTCTAGTCTGCCCGACGGCGCTTTGCTGCGCCTCCGAGCGCTGCAAACGCTGGTCGGTACGGTGAGTGGATGAAGATCACCGATGGTTCGCATCATCGTTCATGAGCGCCAGAGTTCACCGCTGCTTGGGCCGCCGCCGTTGCCGATGGGTGTGCTGGTGATTTCCACCGACGAAGGAATCGACGGCCATACCTTCGTCGGCCATCCCGGGCCGAACGTGTTCGACCAGATTGTGCGCGCGGCAAAGCCCCTGGTGATCGGTCGGAACCCGCTCGACATCGGCGCGATCTGGCGCATCTGGAGAGGGTCGGGTTGACGCGCGCTGTGAGCACGGCCCGGAGGTCATCGTCAGCCACTCGATTGTCAAGATTTCAGAAAGTTTCGCTCTTGATCTTGTTAGGGGGCGAAGCGTGCCGATCACCGCTACGTGAAATCTCACGGAATGTGGTCGGGAGCAAGAATGTCTTCTTCAACTCGGAACTACTCGGTTGTTCGCCTCGGTCGTGCGCTGGTGTCTCGCCTTGCGGTGCTGGGCGCCGTGCTGGCGGTGTGCACCGGCGGCCTTGCGCTGAGCGCGGCGCCGGCAGCCGCCGCAGTTGTTACGCCGTTCACGGCGGACGTCAACCAGGCTCTCTACGGCGACTACATCCTCGCCGGTAACACGGTGATGACCTGCCCGGCCGGCGACACCGTGTGTCTCGCCGGACAGGCATCGAACGACAGTGGAATCTCCACGCTGTATACGAACGACTCATTCGTCATGCGCTACAACGATGTCGACAGCGATCCGTCGACGTTCAACTCCGGCACCATCCGCTACAAGGTGCCACCGGGCGCCACCATTCTGAAGGCCCGCCTGTGGTGGGGTGGCAACACCGGTGAAGCGCTCCAGCTCAACGGGCAGCCGATCACGGCATGCAACGGCTCGCGTCCCAACTCTGGCAACGTGCTCCCGGCCGTGCTCCCGGCCGTCGGCGGCAAGCCGAGTACCCACGCCATCAAGGCCAGCGTCAATGGAACATCGCTCGGCAGCCTCACACCAGAGCGATACTCACAAGATCTCAACCGTACGGTCGGCGGCCGCCACTACGCCGCGTCCCGCGATGTGACCAGCCTGCTCGGCTCTTTGGCGACCAACACGAACCTCGATCTCACCGTCGCCAACATCTGGACGCCCACCGGCTACAACTGCGCCGGCGGCTTCACCCTCGGCGTCGTGTGGTCGTACCCGTCGGCCAACGCCACGTACGCCCCGAAGATCCGCCAGGTCCTGATGTTCGACGGCTTCGTGGCCCAGGGCGCCGCGGACGCTCCGACCATCACGACCCTCAACGGCTTCACTATCGCTGCCGGCGTCACGAAGATCGGCGTTGCCGTACTGGAAGGCGATCAGGCCATTCAGGGTGACCAGCTTCTCGTCAACAACGTTGCGATGTCCGACCCACGCACCACACCAGCGATCACGAACAACTTCTACCAGTCGACCGTGCAGGGTGCCCTCAACCCGACCTTCGCGAATACGTTCGGTCTCGACACGAAGAGCATCAACGTTCCGGCCGGACTTGTGAACCCGGGTGACACGCAGGTGCTGCTCAAGTTCACCACTGCTGGCGATCAGTACTTCCCGTACATGTTCGCCATGTCGGCACCCATCACCAGCACCTTCCTCACCGGTACGGTCTGGGCCGACACCAACCGCAACGGTGCCATCGACACCGGCGAGATCGGCCTGCCTGGCGTGACCGTGACGCTCACGAAGCCCGACGGTTCGACCATCACCACGACGACCGCCTCCGACGGCACGTATCGGTTCGACGGCCTCACCGTCGGTTCGTACACCATCACGGAAACCCAGCCGACGGGCTACGGCTCCTCTACGCCGAACGCGATCAGCTCGGTAGCGGTCCCGGCAACCGGCCTCAGCAACCAGAACTTCGGCGACACGCTCGGTTCTATCAGCGGAACTGTCTACAACGACGTCGACAAGGGTGGCGCCCTGACTGCCGGTGACGCCGGTATCGGCGGCGTGACCGTCTACCTCACAGGCACCGACGCGTCGGGCCGCCCCGTGAGCGCAACGGCCGTCACGGCGACCGACGGCACGTACAGCTTCACCGGCCTGCCCGGCGGTACCTACTCGGTGTCAGAGGTCCAGCCCGGCGCATTCGCCGATAGCACCGACACCGCAGGAACCGCTGGTGGTACCGCGGGCGCCGCTGGGACCGACCTGGTCTCTGGCCTCACCCTGACCAACGGCACGGCTGCGACCGGCTACAACTTTGGCGAGACGCAGACCAGCCTCAGCGGAACGGTCTACCTCGATGCGAACAACGACGGAACCAAGTCGGGCGCAGCCGAAGTCGGTATCGGCGGCGTGACCGTCGCACTGTCCGGCACGACCACGAACGGTGCGGCAGTGTCGCTCACCACCACGACAGCGGTCGACGGCTCATATTCCTTCCTCGGCCTCCTGCCCGGCACCTACACCGTGACCGAGACGCAGCCTGCGGCTTATGGCGACGGACTCGACACGGTCGGTTCGGCGGGCGGCACGGTGGCCAATGACGCCATCACCCTGACGCTCGGCTCGGCGTCGGCGACGGCGTACAACTTCGGCGAGCGAGGCGCGACCGTTTCGGGCTCCGTCTATCTCGATACGAATGCCGACGGCACTAAGAACGGTGCCGAGGCGGCCCTCCCGGCCACCACGGTCACTATCACGTTGAAGGATCACTCCACCGGCTCCACGATCGCCACAACGACCACTGCGGCCGACGGCTCCTACTCATTCGCGAACGTCCCTGCCGGAAGCTACGACATCGTCGAAACGCAACCGGCGGCCTACGGCAGCACCACACCGAACACGCTGGTGTCGGTCAACGTTCCGGCCGGCGGAAGCGTGACCGACCAGAACTTCGGCGAGAAGGCCAGCTCGATCGCCGGCCGCGTTTACCTCGACACCGACGCGAACAACGCCTATACGGCCGGCGAAGGTGGCGTGGGCAACGTCACCGTCACGCTCAAGAACTCCGCCGGAACAACGGTCGCCACCACGGTGACCTCGAGCGACGGCACCTATTCGTTTACTGGACTCGCGGCGGGCACCTATACGGTCGTCGAGACGCAGCCGTCGGGCTACACCGACAAGGCTGAGACCGCCGGAACTTCGGGCGGCAATGTCACTGTCAACGACACCATCTCCGCGATCGTGCTCGCGGCCGGGACCGATTCGACCGGTAACAACTTCGGCGAGGGCGGCACCATCTGGTCGGGCACCGTGTACGTCGACGCCAACGCCAGTGGCACCCGCGATGCTGGCGAGGCCGGCATCTCCGGCGCCACCCTCACGCTTCAACACGCCGAGAACAACGTCATCGTCTGCCCGGGGGGGTACACCAGTTCGTACTACGGCGCACCCTACGGCAAGCTCTGCAACTTTAACGGCGGATGGTACTACCCGACATCGGTCACCTCGGTGACCTGGGTCAGTGCTGGTACGACGACCACCAACGCCAGCGGCGCCTGGTCGTTCTCGGGGCTCGTCACCCTCGTCGCCGGCGCATCAAGTGGCGTGTCGCCTGATCAGAGCTACGCCCGGTACCGCGTCGTCGAGACCCAGCCAGCTACCTACGGTGACGGGGCGGAACAGGTCGGACCGGGCGGAGCCACCGCGCCCCTTAACGACACCTTCGAGATCTTCGCCATGCCCGCGAACGGTTTGGCCGGGTACAACTTCGGCGAACTCGGGGCAACCGTTTCGGGCAAGGTGTACGAAGACCTCGACAACTCGAACACCCAGGCCGCTAGCGGCGAGCCGGGCATCGCCAGCGTGACCGTGACACTGAAGCAGGGTGCGGCCACGATCGCCACGACCCTGACCGACAGCAGCGGCAACTGGTCGTTCGGCGGCCTGACCACCGGCGCCTACACCGTTGTCGAGACGCAACCCGTCGCCTATGCGGACGGCCAGGAACTTCCGGGCACGGGCGGTGCAACCGCTCCGGCTGCCGACACATTCGCGGTCACGCTGACGGCCGGCAGCACGTCAACCGGCAACTTGTTCGGTGAAGGCCGTACGTCGATCTCGGGCTCGGTGTTCGGCGACCACAACGCCAACGGCACGATCGACGGGGCCGGCGACGCCGGTATCGGCGGCGTGACGCTCACGCTCACCGATTCGACTGGCGCGGTCGTTGCAACCACGACCTCCGATCCGGTCACTGGGGCCTACTCGTTCGGCAACCTGCTGGCCGGGAACTACACCGTGACCGAGACCCAGCCGTTGCCGTACGGCAGCTCCACGCCGAACGTTCGTCCGGTCACGCTTCCGACCACCGGTCTGACCGGCGTTGACTTCGGTGAGACCTTCGGCTCACTCTCGGGCAAGGTTTACCGCGACCTCAACCAGAACGGCGTACCCAACCCCGGCGAGGTGGGCATCGGCAGCGTCACGGTCACGCTCACGGGCACGCCAACCGGCGCGTCCGCAATCACTCCGGTCGTCATTGCGACGGCCCCTGACGGTACCTACACATTCCCCGACTTGCTTGCTGGTTCCTACACCGTGACCGAGACCCAGCCGTCGGCCTTCGGTGACGGCCTCGACACCGCTGGCAACGCCGGTGGCACGGTCACCAACGACGTGATCGGTTCGGTGGCGCTCGCCGCCGGCCAAGGCGCCACCGCCTACAACTTCGGTGAAGTCCCGGCGTTCGTGTCGGGCATCGTGTTCGTCGACGCCAATCGCGACAGCACGAAGAACACCGGCGAGTCGACCCTCGGCGGCATCACCGTCACGTTGAAGGACTCGAGCGACGCAATCGTTGCGACCACCACCACATTGCCCGACGGCTCGTACATGTTCGCGAACATCACCGCCGACAACTACACCGTCGAAGAGACGCAGCCCGCCGGCTACGGATCATCGACGCCGAACTCGCAACCCGTCACGGTTCCCACCGGCGGCCTTGCGGGCGTCAATTTCGGCGAGACCTCGTCGTCCGTCGCAGGCGCCGTGTTCGTTGACGTCAACAAGAACGGCATCCGCGACGCAGGTGAGCCCGGCATCGCCGGGGTGTCGGTCACCCTCACGGGTAACGACGCCGGAGGTACGCCAGTGGTGCGCACGCTCACCACTGCCGCCGACGGCTCTTACTCGTTCGACAGCCTCCTCGGTGGCACGTACCGCATCGAGGAACTGCAACCGACCGGTTACAGCGACGGCGACGACACGATGGGATCGATCGCTGCCGCTGCGCTACGAGACGACCCGAAGGACATCGTGAGCGACTTGGTGCTGCCCGCAGACACTGAGGCGACCGGTTACCTCTTCGGTGAGATCGGCACGACCATCCGTGGCACCGTCTGGTACGACAAGGACCAGAGCGGCACGAGCCAGCCCGGTGAGCCCGGACTGGCCGGCAAGACCATCACGCTGCTCAACAGCACCGGCGGCGTGGTCGCCACCACGACCACCGACGCCAATGGCCGCTACCTGTTCGAGGGAATCCCGACCGGCGACTACTCGGTGGTTGAAACCCAACCGACCGGCTACGGCTCATCAACGCCGAACACGCTCAACATCACCGTCCCGCCGTCGGGCGTGACCGGTGTTGATTTCGGTGACACGCTTGGTTTGCTGTCGGGTCGTGCCTACATCGATCAGAACAACAACGACGACTTCACAACAGGTGAACTCGGCGTTCCGGGTGTCACGGTGACGCTCACGGGAACCGACGCAGCGGGCGCCTCCTTGTCGCTGACGACGCTTACGGGCGCCAACGGCACCTACACGTTCCCTGAGCTGAAGGCCGGAACCTACGTCGTGACCGAAACGCAACCGGTCGGCTTTGCCGACGCCGGCGACGACGCAGGAACATCTGGCGGCACGGTCGCCAATGACACCGTGAGCGCCATTGCGCTGACGGGGGGAACCAACGCCACCGACTACAACTTCGGTGAGCACTCCATCATCGTCGCAGGCACGGTGTACCTCGACCGTGAACGCAACAGCACCATCGACCCGACCGACAAGGGCCTCGGCGGCGTGACGGTCGAACTCTGGAACGGCTCGACCCTCGTGGCCACCACCACCACGAACCCCGACGGTTCCTACGTGTTCGTCAACGTGCCGCTCGGCTCCTACGAAGTGCGTGAGACGCAACCGACGGGTTACGGATCGTCCACCTCTGACAGCGTGAACATCACCGTTCCCGCCGCCGGTGTGACTGGTATCAACTTCGGTGACACGCTCTCGACACTCGCCGGCACGGTGTACTCCGACGCCGACAACAGCGGCACGAAGGCTGCGACCGAACTCGGCATCGCCGACGTGACGGTGACGCTCACCGGCACGAGCGGTGCGGCTTCCGGCACAGTGGTCAGGTTGACCTCTGCGACCGATGGCACGTTCTCATTCGCCGACCTCCTCTCCGGCACCTACACCCTTACCGAGGCACAGCCCTCGACCTACGGCGACGGCACCGATAAGGAAGGTTCGTTGAGCGGTACGACCGGCAACGACGTCATCACGACGATCGTCGTGCCAGAGGCCACCGATGGCATCAACTACCTGTTCGGCGAAGTTGGAGCATCAATCACGGGCACCGTGTATCTCGATGCCGACCGTGACCACAGCATCGGCGCAACCGAATCAAAGCTCCAGGGCGTCACAATCACCCTTCGCGACAGTGCTGGCACCGTGATCGCAACGACTACCACCGATGTGAATGGCCACTACTCGTTCGCAGGACTGCCGAACGGCGGCTACACCGTCGATGAAGCCACACCCATCGTGTACGGCTCCACCACGCCCGACCGAGTGGCCGTCACCGTTCCGGTCAACGGCACCGCCGTCGCCGACTTCGGCGACTCGCCCAGCATCCTGGCCGGCGTCGTGTACGTCGACCGTGACAACAACGCCGTGCAGGCCTCTACCGAGCCCGGCATCGCCGGCGCGACAGTGACCCTCGACGGTGTGGCGCTCGACAACACGGTGGTGCACGTTGTCACCACCACACTCGCCGACGGCTCATACTCCTTCATCGACCTACCGGCCGGCCTGTATACGATTGCCGAGACCCAACCGGGCACGTACCTCGATGGCCTCGACACCATCGGCTCGGCGGCCGGCACCCTCGGAAACGATGTGCTGTCGGCCATCACTCTCGACATCGACTCGGCCGAAAGCGGTTACAACTTCGGAGAAGTCGGCGTGGCGATCTCCGGCACCGTTTGGTATGACGTCAACCGAGACGGTGTCATCGACGCGGCTGAGACCGCTCGTCTGTCGACGACGATCACACTGCTCGACAGTGCGAACAACGTGGTCGCTACGACCACGAGTGATCCGACGACCGGGGCGTACTCGTTCACAGGGCTGGGCACCGGTTCGTACACGGTCGTGGAGACGCAGCCATCCGGGTATGGCTCGTCGGCCGCGACGCCGAACAGCCAGCCGGTCACCTTAGCCCTCACGGGCGTCACGGGGATCGATTTCGGTGACACGCTCTCGACCCTGTCCGGCAAGATCTACAACGACCTCAGCAACAACGGCAGCTTCGACACCGCTGAACCCGGTATCGGAGGTGTGACGGTGACGTTGACGAAGCCTGACAACACGACCGTGGCGGCGACAACCGCCACTGATGGCACGTACTCGTTCAACAATCTGCCGGAGGGTACGTACAGCGTGACCGAGACGCAGCCGGCCGCGTACAACGATGGTGGCGACACCGTCGGGTCGTTCGCCGGCACACTTGGTGCCGACACGGTGACCGCGATTGCGGTTCCGACCGGTCAGGACGGCACCACGTACAACTTCGGCGAGCGCGGTGCGGCGATCAGCGGCACGGTGTTCTATGACGTGAATCGTGATGGTGTGATTGACGCAACCGAGACGGCTCGCCTGTCGACGACGGTCACGTTGTTGGCTGCTGATGGTGTGACGGTAGTTGCGACCACGACGTCGGATCCGACGACGGGTGCGTACAGCTTCCCGAATCTGCCGGCTGATGACTACACGGTGGTGGAGACGCAGCCCGTGGGTTATGGCTCCTCGGTGACGACTCCTAACAGTCATCCGGTGACGTTGACGGTTGCTGGCGTGACAGGTGTGAACTTTGGTGACACCCTCTCGACGGTGTCGGGAACGGTGTTCAACGACCTCAACAACAATGGCACGGTCGATTCGGGTGAGCCGGGTATTGGCGGTGTGACGGTGACGTTGACGAAGCCTGACAACACCACGGTCACAACGACCACGGCGACGGACGGGACGTACAGCTTCACGGATCTGCCGTCGGGCTCGTACAGCGTGACGGAGACGCAGCCCGCTGCGTACAACGACGGCACGGATAAGGCCGGTTCGTTTGCGGGAACGGTGGGTGCTGACACGGTGACCGCGATCAGTGTTCCGGCTGGTCAGGATGGTCCCGGCTATACGTTTGGTGAGCTTGGTGCGGCGATCAGTGGCACCGTGTTCTACGACGTGAATCGTGACGGCATGATCGATGCCGCTGAGACGGCTCGCCTGTCGACGACGGTCACGTTGTTGGCTGCTGATGGTGTGACGGTAGTTGCGACCACGACGTCTGATCCGACGACGGGTGCGTACAGCTTCCCGAATCTGCCGGCTGATGACTACACGGTGGTGGAGACGCAGCCCGTGGGTTATGGCTCCTCGGTGACGACTCCTAACAGTCATCCGGTGACGTTGACGGTTGCTGGCGTGACAGGTGTGAACTTTGGTGACACCCTCTCGACACTGTCGGGAACAGTGTTCAACGACAAGAACAACAACGGCGCTGTCAACGTTGGTGAGCCAGGCATCAGCGGGGTCACGGTGACCTTGACGAAGCCTGACGACTCGACCGTCACGACGACCACGGCGACGGATGGTTCGTACAGCTTCAAGGATCTGCCGGCCGGCACCTATGTGGTGACCGAGACACAACCGGTTCCGTATAACGACAGTGTTGATACCGCCGGAACATTCGCCGGAACGGTGGGCGAGGACACGGTGACAGCGATCACCGTGCCCGCAGGCCAAGACGGTCCGGGCTACACCTTCGCCGAAATCGGTGTGGGCATCTCGGGCACGGTGTTCTACGACGTGAATCGTGATGGTGTGATTGACGCAACCGAGACGGCTCGCCTGTCGACGACGATCACGCTGTTGGCTGCGGATGGTGTGACAGTTGTGGCGACGACGACGTCTGATCCGACGACCGGTGTGTACTCGTTCCAGAATCTCCCTGCCGGTTCGTACACGGTGGTGGAGACGGAGCCTGTCGGTTATGGCTCCTCGGTGGCGACACCGAACAGTCATGCGGTGACCTTGCCGCTTACTGGTGTGACGGGCGTGAACTTCGGTGACACGTTGTCGACGGTGTCGGGAACGGTGTTCAACGATCTCAACAACGATGGCACGGTCGATTCCGGTGAGCCGGGTATCGGTGGTGTGACGGTGACGTTGACGATGCCTGACAACTCGACGGTCTCGACGACCACGGCGACGGATGGTTCGTATTCGTTCACGGATCTGCCTTCGGGCACCTATGTGGTGTCCGAGACGCAGCCTGCTGCCTACAACGACGGCACGGATACGGCCGGGTCGTTCCTGGGAACGGTTGGTGCTGACACGGTGACCGCGATTGCGGTTCCGGCTGGTCAGGATGGCATCGATTACACGTTTGGTGAACTCGGTGTAGCGATCAGCGGCACGGTGTTCTACGACGTGAATCGTGACGGCACGATCGACGCGACTGAGACGGCTCGGTTGTCCACGACGATCACGCTGTTGGCGGCTGATGGTGTGACAGTTGTGGCGACGACGACGTCGGATCCGACGACGGGTGCGTATAGCTTCCCGAATCTTCCGGCCGGTTCGTACACGGTGGTGGAGACGCAGCCAGTGGGTTATGGCTCCTCGGTCGCGACACCAAACTCGCACCCGGTCACCCTTGGCCTTACCGGCGCTACCGGGATCAACTTTGGTGACACGCTCTCGACGGTGTCGGGAACGGTGTTCAACGACAAGAACAACAACGGCGCTGTCGACGTTGGTGAGCCGGGCATCAGCGGGGTCACCGTGACCTTGACGATGCCCGATAACACGACGGTTACGACGACGTCGGCGACGGATGGTTCGTACAGCTTCACGGATCTGCTGGCCGGCACGTATGTGGTGACCGAGACGCAGCCTGCGGCGTATAACGATGGTGTCGATGAGGCCGGATCGTTCTTGGGAACGGTTGGTGCTGACACAGTGACGGCGATTGCGGTGCCGGTTGGTCAGGATGGCATCGATTACACGTTTGGTGAACTGGGTGCGGCGATCAGTGGCACGGTGTTCTATGACGTGAATCGTGATGGTGTGATTGACGCAACCGAGACGGCTCGCCTGTCGACGACGGTCACGTTGTTGGCTGCTGATGGTGTGACGGTGGTTGCGACCACGACGTCTGATCCGACGACGGGTGCATACAGCTTCCCGAATCTGCCGGCTGGTGACTACACGGCTGTGGAAACGCAGCCAGTGGGTTATGGCTCGTCAGTGGCGACACCGAACTCGCACCCGGTCACCCTGGCCCTCACCGGTACCACCGGTGTGAACTTTGGTGACACGCTGTCCACGATGTCGGGAAGCGTCTATGTGGACCTCAACAATGACGGTGTGTTCGACTCCACCGACGTTGCCCTCAGCGGTATCACGGTGACGCTCACCAAGCCTGACGCGACGACCGTTACCACCCTGACAGGCGTCGACGGAAGCTACTCCTTCGTGGGGCTTCCGGCCGGCACCTACTCGGTGGCCGAGTCACAGCCCGTCGGCTACACCGACAACGGCGACTACGTCGGGAAGTTTGCCGGAACGTTGGCAGGGACACTTGGCGCCGACAGCGTCACCGCGATCGCGGTTCCGGCCGGTCAGGACGGTACCGGCTACCAGTTCACCGAGAAGGGCGCTCCGATCAGTGGAATGGTCTTCGTGGACGTCAATCGTGATGGAGGGATCGATGGCATCGATCACCCGCTGCCGATCCCGGTCACGATCGAACTGGTCGATCCGGTTACTGGCGCAATCATCGCGACGACCGCGACCGACAGTACCGGCCGCTACGCGTTCAGCGATCTGCCGCCTGGTGAGTACATCGTGCGTGAAGTGCAGCCAGTGGGCTACGGCTCATCGACGCCGAACACCATTGCGGTGACGCTCACACCGACCGGTGCAGCCGGAAACAACTTCGGTGACACGCTCGCCACGGTGGCAGGTGTCGTGTTCCACGACGCCAACAAGAACGGCGTGCAGGACCCAGACGAAACGGGTATTGCCGGTGTTCCGGTGCAGCTCCTCGACGCGTTGGGCGCTCCGACTGGGTTGACGGCAACGACCGATTCCGCCGGTCACTACCTCATCGAGCAAGTGGTGGGCGGTTCGTACACGGTGAGCGAAACCCAGCCGCAGGCGTACGGGTCATCGACACCGAATGACGTCTCGGTAAGCGTCGCTCCGGCGTCCGATGTTGTGACGAACTTCGGTGACACAACAGCCTCGATCACCGGCACAGTCTTCACCGACACGAATCGTGACTCCACCAAGACCGCACCCGAGAAGGGGCTGCCCGGTGTAACGGTCACCTTGACCGGTACCGACGTCAATGATCGGCCGGTCACAGCGACGAAAACAACGGGCACCGACGGCACGTTCGTGTTCTCGAACCTGCCGAAGGGCACTTACTCGATCACCGAGATCCAGCCGGCGCGATACGAGAACGGCGTGAACACGCCGGGCACGGCTGGTGGAACACCCTGCGTCACCACACCAACGGTGGCGCCGTGCAACGACACGATAACCACGGTCGTGTTGCCACCAGCTTTCGACGCCAGCGGCTATCTGTTCGCCGAGTATGGCGGATCGATCGGCAACCGGGTCTGGACAGATTTCAATGACAACGGCATCCAGGACGCCGACGAACCCGGCATCGGCGGGGTGACCGTCAAACTGTATGACGCTGACGGTACGTTCTACGCAAGTACGGTGACGACCGGCACCGTAGGTGCGAGCCTGCGGACCTTCGCGGCAACCGATGATGGGGGTCCCGGCTTCTACCTGTTCGACGATCTGCCGGCCGGTTCCTACATTCTCGAAGTCAATCTCACCGGCGGCTTCGTCCCAACGAAGACGCTTGGCGGGGGCGAGGACGACAGTGACTTCGACGGCACCACAGGTCGTACCTCGATCGTGACACTCGGTCTTGGCCAGCATCGACTCGACATCGACGCCGGCGTTGTGCCACCAGGCACGATCACCGGCAGGGTGTTCATCGACAAGAACCGAAACGGTGTTCATGACAGCGGTGAGAAGCCGCTCGCCAACACGGTCATCAATCTTGTCGACAAGAACGGCACGATCATTGCCACCACCACGACCGACGGAAACGGTGCCTTCACGTTCACCAACGTTCCGATCGGCGACTACGTCGTCAAGGAAGTGCAACCCCTTGGCTACAGGTCAACAACCCCGGACGACGTTTCGGTGACCGTCCATTCGGGCGAGACCGTAATCGTCACGGAGTTCGGCGAGAACGCAATCGGCCTACCCGTCACCGGCGCCCAGCTTGCCGGGATGATGCTGGCAGCAGCAGCGCTCTCGGGCTCCGGGATCGTCGCGGTCATCGCAGGCCGCCGCCGCCGACGGCTGGCCTGATCGCAGCAGGGTAAAGCGCGCGAACGACTGAGCGAGTTCCAACTCGTAGGTCGTTCGTGCGCTTTGCGCGCCCAGTGTCGCTCCGTCGGTCGAGCGTCATAGGCATACGCGGTCGGCTCAACAAACACATCCTGCGGTTGGCTCATCTTCATCTCGTTGGGCATTCACACGCGCATCAAGCACACGAAAGACATGGGGAAGAAGTCGCCGGATGCGCCACCCTCCGCGAGATGACATGACTATTGGCGCGATATGGAGCGGATTCGGCCGATTTCGAACGCTGAATGCGCGAACGTCCTTGATCTGTACTTGCTGACGGTGGTAGATCGGTTGGATTACCGGCTCACTCTGGGGGCCGGATGGGAAGGGGTGTCCCATGGCAGGGAGGTCCGCGATGTCCGTTCGGGAGTTGGAGATCGAACGCGTCCCGCAGGATGAACTCCACCGGCTCGCGCCCGAGAGTGCCAGGTTGGTTGCCGACCTTCCCGCTGGTCGTGCCCGGGTCGTGTGGCAGCTCGGCGCGTCGGAGCTGCTCGTGGAGACCGGCGAGGTCACGATCGAGTGTGGCGACGGGCTCGTCACGGTCGTGGTGCCGGTTCGGTGCGACGAGTTGCCGGCGCCCGATGTCGTGCGGGTCACATTCGCCGTCGGGTCGCGCCGTCGAGCCGCCGGGCTGGTGATGGCCACGAGCGCCCGGCCGACGGGCAGCGAACTGGTGCTGGCCATCTGGTCGGACGCTCTCGTTGCCTTTTCGCACGAGACGCTGATCCACCTCGCGCAGCAGGTCGCGGCCCGTCACGGTGACGACAAGGCCGGCCGAGCCCGGATACCCGCGTCGGTCGTGTCGATTCCCGGCGTGCTGCTGGTGGGGAGCATGGACCGACACACGATCCGATGGGCCGACGTATGAGTCTCGACGTCGACGCCCTCGGCTCGTTCGCCGATCTCGCCGCCGCGCTCGGCATGCTTGATGCGAATAGGAATGTCAACGCGTCGTGGTTCTCCGACCCAGTCGGTGGGAGCACCGCCAACGAACGCGGGCTCCGCACCGTCGTGTCGATCGACGACCAACGTGACGCGCTCGTCGAATTCGTCGACGCGCTGCTCGGGGCCCCCGATCGTTCGACCCGCGACGGCGCGGTCTGGGTGCCGTTGTTCGTGGAGGGACGCGTCACCGTTTCGGCGGTGATCGACGACACCACCACCGACCACGTACTGGTCGGCGTCGGTGTCGAGCACGCCACCGCTCCGGGCGAGGTGCAGGTCACGACTCGGGTCCACGCCCCCGTGTTCCGCATGGCTCGCGCCGGACGCCCGGCCCCGATCGGCAACCCGGCCTGGTCGGCGCTCGGGAACCGCGGCGGCCGCATCGGTGTGAGTATCGACGCAACGTTCGACGCCGTCGTGATCGGCGGCGTGGCGTTGACCGCCATGATCCCGACCCACCCCGACGACGAGCTCGGCATCGACCTCGAACTGCGCGACGTGCTGCTGCCGGGCGCCACGCAGCCGACGACGTTCCGGTTGGATGCCGACTCGGTCGATGACCTCGGTTCGGACCTGCTCGATCTACTGCTGTCGGTCGTGCGGGCCCAGGCCGACGCCCTCGACGAGAACGACGCCGCCGTGCGTCCGTTCACCGCGCTGGCCGGGCTGCTCGGCCTGCGGACGGTCGCCGACATCCCGGCGTTCCCGCTCGCTGATCTGGCCACCCGCGGCATCGACGCAATCGTGTCGTGGCTCGACGCAGTGATCAACGACGGCGACGCCCACGATGCCTGGCTCGGTGAACTGGCCGACCTCATCGGCGCGGATGTCGACGCCGCCAACGACGCAGTCTGCATCAACGCCGGCCCGCTCACGTTCTGCGTTGGGGTGCGAACGGCGATGGGCACCGGAGGGCATCTCGAACTCACGCCGTGGATCGATGTCGGCTTCACCACCGGCGTCGGCGCGCAGGTGCATGCCGAGGCCGAACTGTTCCGACTCGACATCGGCACCGGCTCGATCATCGCCGTACCCACGCTGCGCGTCGAGGCCGTGTTCGGTGCCGACGCCGGCGGTGCCGCTCTTCTCGGTGGCTCACCATCGGTCGGCAGTTTGCGTGCCGGTGTCGTGCTCGACGCGGCGCGTCGGCCGGCATTCACGCTCACGCTGCACGACGTCACGTTCAACGGCCGGGTCCATCCGATCCTCGATCTCAGCTCGCCCGATGCTGCGCTCGACGCCGCCGGTGACGTGGTCGGCGATGCGCTCGTCACCGCGCTCGACGGGTTGGGCGCGGCTGGCTCGCTGGCGGCCGCGCTGCTCGGCCTCGCGCCGCCGGCCGGTGTGACGGCGCTCGATCCGGTCGCCGTGCTGGCCGACCCGTTCGGTGCGATCCGCGGCTACTGGATCGATCTCGTCGCTTCGGCGAGCGGTCTGGCTGATGTCGTTGCGGCGGCGGCCGAACTGCTCACCGGCACCGCGGTCGCCGTGCCGGGAGGGGGCACGCCGACCGATCCGTGGCGGATCGACCTCCCCGCCGGAATCGACCTGCTCATCACGCGGGTCGGCTCGGTCGTCACGGTCGCATTCGAGGTCGGCCACGAACTCGACGTGCTCGGCGATCACTCCCTGGCCGTCTCGGCGTCGGCCGTGCTGCTACGGGTCGATCTTGCGACGCCCGCCGTGTCGTTTCTCGACACGGTCGACGCCGCGGTACTCCTGCGGCGGCAGGACGCCGGCGAACTGGCGCTGGCGGTCGGGCCGCTGACGTTCCGTGCCGACGCTCTTGAGGTTCGAGCCGGGTGGACGGCCGCGTTCGGACTCCTTGTCGACCTCGACGCCGAGGGTCTGGCCATCGTCGTGGCCCCGACTTCAGCCACCGGTGCGGTGCGAACGCTGCCCGTGCCACTGCCCCGCCGCGTCGACGGGACGCTGGTGTTCGACGCGCCCGACTGGCTCGCTATCGAGCGCATCCTTGCGGTGCTGCTTCGTCACGTCGGGCTCCCTGGAGCGGACGCCCTCGTCACCCTCGCCGGATGGGAAGGTGGCGCGCCTCGACTGGCGCTGGGCGGCCTGCTCGCCGATCCGGTCGCCGCGGTGCAGGCGTGGCTGCCCGACACCCTGCTCGACTGCGCCGTGCTGCGCCGACTGCTCGCCCCGGTCGCCGGGCTGCTGGCCGCCACCACCACGCCTCGGCTGTACGGCTACGGAACGGCCGACGTGCCGTACCTCGCGCCCATCGCCGCCCATCGCCAGGCGCCGGGTGTTGCTGCATGGCTCGAACCAGGATGCCCGCCCTACAGCGAACAGCTCGGCACGATCTCGGCCGGCGGCACCGCCGACCCCACGATCGATGGTGCCGTTGCGGCCTTGGTGGCGGCGGCCGAGGTGTTGCCCGATGTCGCCGATCTGCTGCAGGCCCGGCCGGGGCTGGCCGACGGGATGGCCGCGCTGGTGGCGCGCTGGGTCGGCACCGACGGCATCGTCGGGTTGCCCACCACCGTGCCCACCGGGGTCACGACGCTTGTGCTCGACGGCTTCGGCTACGACGATCTCGCGGCCTTCGCCAATCAGGGCTACCTGCTCGGCGACGTCTTCACGTCGATCCCTGGAGCCGTCGTGTACGTCGGGTGCGAACCGTCGATTCTGACGGATCGGCCCGTCGGCATGGCCGTCGACCTGGCGGGTGCCGTTCCGGCCTCGACAACGATTCCCGACGGCGACGGGGCGTGGTTCGTTCGGCTGCCCGAACCAACCGACGCTGCGACGCTGCGCCCCGATCGAGGTGCGATCGGTGAGCAGGCGGCGCGCCTTGGTGCCTTCTTGGCCACGAGAACCGCGCCCGTCGCAATCGTGGCCCACGGCGCCGCGGGTGCGGCTGCGATCCGGGCAGCCGCGTCGATTGCCGCGGTCTCCGATGTCGTCACCGTCGGCACGCCCTGGGGGCCGGTGGCGGTCGAGGGTCTGCGCACCGACACGTTGCGATTCCTCGTCTCGGTCGAGTCATTGCCGGCCCCGGCGTGGCCAGAAGACCTCGAAGCGTTGCAGTGCACGTCGGGTCATCGCCTGCGGCGAATGATCACCCGCGCCAACTCGTACGCCGCTCCCGGCACACCGTCCGACCGCCTTCCCCCGGCCGACACCGAGGCCATCCGGCCCGGCCTGAACGTGGCGGCGGTCTTCGCGTCTGTGACCGAACAGCAGCTCGTCGCCGGGCTCGCCTCGCTCGTCGATGAAGCGATCGCTGACCGCGCCGAGCAGGCGGCCACCGCCGTCGAACCGGAGCACGACTCGCTCCATGTCGGCGTCCAACTCCCGGTCGCCGACCTCGACATCGGAGGCGTCCTGGTCGGGGTGGGCGCGATCGTCGAGTTGGCCGCGCTCGGGCGGGCCGACACCGTCACCGGACTTTCGGCGAGCACCCGGCGACGCCTCATCATCGACGTGCACTTCGGTATCACCGACGGATGGCTTGTCGGTGGTCCGGGTGCCGCGAGCGACGAGTTCGAACTTCGCTGGATGCAGGCCCGGGTGGCTGTCCCCCTCGGCGATGGACCCGTCCAACCGGCCGATGTCGAGTGCCGCCTCGTGCTGCACGAGGCCAAGGGATTCGACGCCTTCCGCCAGCGCTGGATCGTGCGGGCCGATGCCGATGGCGTGACCTCGACCGTCGCCGTGCCCGAGGTCCGCGTGCTCGTGTCGGGCGCGGTCCAACGCGTGACCGCCGCCGTTCCCGCTCTCGGCGATGCCCTTGCAGCGCTTGGCCTTGTGCGCGACGGCGGTGTCGACCCCGAGGTCCTCGACCGGCTGCTTCATGACCCGGTGCTCACGGTCTCGGCGGCTCGTGCGACGACCGACGACCTCGCGTCGGCCCTGCGTGCCCTCGTGCCCGGCGCGACCGGGTCGGGCAGCTCGGTGGCGTTCTCGGCCGATACCGCCTCCGCCGAGTTCGATCTGGCAACCGGAACCCTCACCGTTTCCGCCACCTCGGCACCGACGGGTCTGCCAGCGGCGACTCTCTCATTGACGGCCGGACCGGCGTCGGTCCTGATGCATGTAGAGCTCGGCACGCTCGACGCCGACCGCGGCGGCCTACGGCTCGTGGCCGACGCGTCGAGCGGTGTCGGCGCGACCTCTTCATCTATCGCGCTGCACTGGGCCGCGCCCGGCGGCGCTGTACCCCGATCGATCCCACTGCTCCCGTTCACGGCCAGCACCGACACGGTGACCGACCTGCTGGCCACACTCGTGCCGGCGGCCGGCCTGCAACTGGTCGCCGAAGCGGCGCGCCGACGGGCAACCAGCGGTCAGCTCGACGCTGTGCTCGACGCGGTCGGCCTGCTTTCCCCACCCGCCGACGGGCCCCGTTTCGTCGTGCTCCCATTCGGCCTGGTTGCAGCGCCCGGTGCGTGGCTGCGCCGGGCCCTCGATGCCTGGCGCACCGACCTCACCGGTGCGGCGACCGGCCTCCTCGACGCGCTCGCACCGCTCGTCGCGTCGGGCCCGCTGAACGCGAACGTGTGGCCACTCGTTTCGGGCGCGGCGCTGCAGCGCGTCGTCACTGACGGGCGGCTGTGCGCGACGGTGCTCGCGTCACACGCGGCCACCGTCGGCACCGGGGCCAGCGCCTCGACCGTTACCTTCGAACTCGACGGTGGTGTATGTATCGGGTCGAGCGGGTCGCCGCAACCGGCACTCACCGCCACGGTGCTGCTCGGGGCGAGCGGCGTGCGGCTGACGCTGACGCCGAATCTCACCGTCGAACTGGTCCGTGCTTCGGCCGCGCCACTGCGCCTTTACCCGGGGCCGGTGTCGATCGGCGATGTTGTCGGCGGTGTGGCCACGATGGTGCTGCCACCGGTGATGGACGCGCTGATGAATCACCGCACCGATGCCGGCAGCGATCTGGTGAAACGCGCCGGGCAGGCCGTATTCGATCTCGCTGGTGCCCTCGACCTGCTCACAAACGATCTCGCCGACGACGCCAAGCTTCTCGTGTTCGCCACCAACCCCTCGCAACGTCTGCTCGACCGCCTGCCGCAGCTCGCTGCCACGGCGATCGCCGCCGTGGGCGATGCCCTCGACGGTGTCGGTACGGCCGTCACCGTCACCACCGGCGCGACGAGCGTCGATCTCGCCATCGGCACCGCCGTCGTCGTGTCGTTTGGAACCTCGCTCACCACGCCTTGGGTCAGTCTGCGCGCTGCGACCACGCTCGAGTCGATCGGCCCACTCGCCGTCGACGAGTTGCGCCTCGACGCCAACGGCGTGTCAGTGGCGGTGCGGGTCGGTCCGGCCGAGTTCGACCTCGGTGGTGCGGTACTGCGCCCGCTCCTCGCCGTCGCCGTCGGTCCGGCGTTCGGCACCAGTGGTCGCATGGCGGCGCTCGGGCTGGCGGTGTCCGACGACGAGTCCGTGCAGTTCCGCTGGGGTCTCGACGCACTCCCGCCCACGGTGGCCGTTGTGACCTCGACCGGTACGGGTGAGACCGTCGACACCGATGCCGCTGCGGTAGCTCTTCGGTTGTCGGCGATCGCTGCGACGCTGGCCATGTCGGTGGCGATGCCGGCGCTGTCGAACCTGCTCGACACCCCGGTCGCCGGTGTCGAACCCGGCGACCTCCTGCAGGGCGTGGTGTTTACCGACACCACCGCCAGCCGCACCGTCGACGCTGCGTTCTTCACCGACCTCCTCGATGCCGACGCGTTGATCGGGCGTCTGCAACGGCTCGCCTGGAACTTCGCCTCGAGTCCGCTGGCGCTCACTATCGGCGACGCCACGATCGGGCTGACATCGGTACCACTGACGGGCAGCCGCGAACAGGTTGGGGTGCGGCTCTCGCTGGCGCCGGGCAAGCGGCTCACGCTCGTCGACAATGACCTACGCGTCGATCTGGAGATGGACGGTTCGTGGATCGACCCCGATGTCGTCGCCGACGGCCTCACCGTCCTCATCCTGTCGGGCGACCCCAACGTGGCGGGCTTCGGGTTCGAGTTCGCACCGGGCTTCGTGGTGGCCGGGGTTGGGCTGCGCGTCCTGCAACAGAGCGGTCCGCTCCTCGATCTCGGCGGGATCACCCTCGACGCCATCGCCCTTCACCTCTACGGCGAGGTGAGTGACGCCGGTGTCGGTGGCGGCGCCCGCATCCGCCTCGACGGACTCGCCGTCGCGCCGGCCGGAAGTGGGGGAACCAACGCCGTCGCGAACTCGATCATGAGCGACGCCGGATCGGCCGGCAAGGCCAACCGACCGGTGCTCGCGCCGTCTCTGGCCATGCAGAAGCATCCGGGCGACGCGGCCATGTCGGTCTCGTTGGGACTCGCCGATCCGCCCGGGCCGTGGTGGGTGCTCGTGCAACGCCAACTCGGCCCCCTGTACGTCGGACGGGTCGGGCTCGACACAGCCGAAGCCGATGGGCGCATCACGCGGATCACCCTGTTGTTCGACGGCAGCGTATCGTTGTTCGGTCTTACTGCGAGCGTCGATCAGTTGTCGCTCAGCTGGCTCGGCGGCGACCCGTTCCGGCTCGACCAGTGGGCCGTCGATGTCGCCGGATTCGCGGTGTCGGCCGACCTCTCGGGGGTATCGCTCGCCGGTGGGCTGCTGAAGACGACCTATGAGGGTGAGGCCGCCTACGTCGGCATGCTCCTCGGCCGGTTCGGCATCTACGGGTTGTCGGTGTTCGGTGGCTACACCACCACCGACGGGTCACCGTCTTTCTTCGTGTTCGGCGCCGTCAACGGCCCCATCGGCGGACCGCCGGCGTTCTTCCTCACCGGCATCGGTGGAGGTCTCGGCATCAACCGCGGGCTACGGGTACCGAGTGACATGTCGACGTTCAACGACTACCCGTTCATCCAGGCCCTCGATCCGGCCGCCAGCGCGCCCACCGACCCGATGGCCGAACTGCGTGAGCTGTCCGCGTACTTCCCGCCCCAGTCGGGCACGTTCTGGTTCGCGGCCGGCATCAGCTTCACGTCGTTTGCGCTCGTCGACGGCGTGGCAGTTGTGTCGGTGGCGTTCGGCAACGGGCTCGAGATCAATCTGTTCGGCCTGGCCCGCATGGCGCTCCCGCGGCCCGAGGCCGCGCTCGTGTCGATCGAGATCGGCCTGCTCGCCCGATTCTCCACCACCGAGGGAGTGTTCTCGATCCAGGGGCAGCTCACCGACAACTCTTGGCTCCTTTACGAGGACGTACGTCTCACGGGGGGATTCGCGTTCGCGGTGTGGTGGAAGGGGGCGCTGGCCGGCCAGTTCGTGCTGACCCTCGGCGGCTATCACCCTGATTTCGAACGGGTCGGCTACCCCGTGGTGCCACGGCTCGGGATCACATGGCAGGTCACCGACGACATCGTGCTGAAGGGCGGCTCGTACTTTGCGCTCACGAGCGAAGCTCTGATGGCGGGCACTGATGCGGAGGTGTCGGCCAACTTTGGGTGGGCCTGGGCGCGGCTGGCGTTCGGCGCCCACGGCATCGTGTACTTCGACCCGTTCTGGTTCGAGGTGAAGGTGTACGTCGAGATATCGGCGGGCGTGAAGATCAAGACATGGCTCGGTACCTTCAGCTTCAGCGTTTCGATGGGGGCGCAGGTAAAGGTCTGGGGCCCCGACTTCTCGGGCGAGGCGAAGTTCGGCGTCGGGCCATGCACGCTCACCGTCGGTTTTGGCAGCGAACGGCGCATCGAACCCGAGACCCTCCTGTGGGCTGCGTTCGTCGCCAAATATCTCGAAGACGCGGGCGGCGGGCAGGCGCGGGCACTGTCGTCAATCACCGGGCGCGGCACGCTCCCGGCGTCCACGAACGGCGCCATTGGTGCCCCGTCATCGGACGGAACACCCGAGCGACCCTTCGAGGTGTTCGCCGAGTTCGAGATCACCTTCGTCACCTCGGTGCCGGCCACGGTCGTGCGCGGCGCGATCGACCGCATCAAGGACCTTGTCCCCCTGCGATCTGACGGCGCGACGATCTCGCTCGGGCTCGCGCCGATGCGCGCCGGAGGTTTGCGATCGGAACTGAACGTTTCGCTCACCAAACTCGACGCGGCCACCGGCCAATGGGTTCCGAAGCTCGCCGAGGCCTCGATACTCGCCGCGAACATCGAGGCCGCCCAACCGACCGCCACTGGGTCGGCCGTGCTCATCGACTTCTTCCCGCTCGGCGTGTGGGGCGAAGCGACCGCAGCGGGGGGAACGACCGCGGCGTTGCCCGCCGGCGATGTCGTCTCGGCCGGCAAGGGGCTGAAACTCGTTGCCGAGGCCGTCATCCCACCGCAGACCGGACCCGAGATCGACTACTACCGAACCGAGAACGGCTGGAAGCCGCTGCCCCTGCAAGCCACCGCAACCGGCCGTACCGCCATGCTCACCACCGGAGCCGGGTACGTGACCGACCCGGCCACCGTGACCGAAGCGCTCACGCACGCCTCGGCGACATTGTTCCGCCCCGCCGTCGCGGTGGCCTCGCTGCCGGCCGGTGTGCTGGCCACCGGGGCTCGGTCGCGGTTGGCCGCAGCGTCGTTCGTGGGTGAACGGGCCGCGCCGCCGCTGTTCGGCACGTTGACCGACGGTATGGCCCGGGCCAACACCGCATCCACGCGTGGAAGTGTGTTGCCGCCGAAGCCACCGGTGACGTACGCCGGCATGCGCGAACCCACCGTGCTTGCCCATCTCACCGGTGGCAGCGTGTCGGCCGCCCGTTCGCCGATCACCACCGTGGGCGACACCGACCCGCCCCGTCGGCCAGCGCCGACGCTCGAGTCGGTCCGCGAACGCCTGTCGGCCCAACTGCCGCTCAAGCTGGTGTTGTCCGCACCTCCGGGGGCCCCGGGTCGCACGCTGCTCGCGCCCGTGGTTCCATTCACCGAGGCACCGCCCGCGCGCCGCGCCCATGTCACCGGATACGACGGCGCCGAACTTTCGGGCCTGGTCGCCGGCCTCGGCTCGGGCGAGGCGCGTCGAACCGCTCGAACGGTCGCGCCCGGCGATGTCGTGGTGCTCGATGCACGTGATGCCGATGCCGACACTGATCCCGAGCGCCGCCCGCGGCTCGGCGTCGATGGCCCGGCCATGGTCGTGATGCTGCGATCCGACGGATCGCCGAGTGCGGTTGAGTGCACGCCAGGTGGCCTGCTCAGGGTGCCGCCGCACACCCGCCTGATCGCCGTACAGGCCGGCGCCGCAGCGGTGGCAGCGGACCGGTTCGCCGGTTGGCACGCCACCTCACGGGTGGCATCGGTCGGCACGAATTCGGCCCTGGCCGCCGGATGCCTGCTCGATGTCGAGCGTGCGACGGCCGGCGCGCCCGTCGGGTGGGCGCGGGCGGCCGACGTCGTGCGCGACGCCGCGTCCGTTACCACCCGATTCCACGAACCGGTCACGACAGTCGTGCTCGTGCTGGCGGGCGCCGACCCCACTCGGATCGACGACGTGGCCCTCGACCTGCAGGGGGGCACGGTTGCGTCGGTAGGGGGCCGGCCCGAGCCGCCCGCCGTCGCGCTCATCGGCTCGGCGGCGGTGCTCGCCTACCGGGTTACACCCACCGCTGGCGCACCGATGTCGGTCACCGTGCGGGCCGGCGGCTCCTGGGTACCCGCCGGAGTTCTGGGTGGCACGCTGGAGCCGAAAGCGGTGGTCGAGGCCGTGGCCGCCGACGGCATCGCCGCCTTGACCGGCCGATTCGCGGCGCCCGCCGCCGACGCCAAACGCGTCACGATCGCCTGGCGCAACCCACCCGGTTACCGGCCGCCACGCCCCGCCGTCGACCGACGCCCCATTCGCACGTCGAGGAGGACCCGTGGCAGTCGGTGACGGCAAGTTCGTGCTGTATCCAAACATCACGCCGGTGCTCACCGCGGGCGACTACCGGTTCTCGACCACGCAGACGTTGTCGACCACAACCGGACCGTCAGGCGCGTACGACAGTGGTGACCTCCCGGTCGACACGCTCGACACCCATGTGCGTGTCCGGTCGCCGCGGTACTTCCTACCTCCCGACCAGGTGCTGTCCACGTACCCACCGGCGAACTCCGAGGGCAGCTACGGCATGCGGCTGCCCCAGATCGTCATCAAACGACGCACGCTCCCGTGGGAACGAGAACTGGTCACCGGGCAGCCCGATGTCCCCTGGCTCGCCCTCGTCCTCATCGCTGAAGGCGAAGCCGAACTCAAGCTGAATCAGCCAGTCGGCGAATGCGTCAGCCCGGACCGGCCCCTGCTCGGCGTCGCCGATGCCGAAAGGGGCAACTACCTGTCGATCTCGAAATCGAAGATCGACGCGCTCTTCCCGACGCAGAAGGACGTGCGGTTGCTGGCCCACGCCCGACAGGTCGACATCGACGACACCGAACTGATGCTGGGTGACGACGACGGCTTCCTCGCGGTGGTGATCTCGAACCGGCTGCCCCTTCCTGGCACCGACGCGGCCGGCGGCGAAGTGCCGGTGAAGTACCTCGCATGCCTCGTCAACCTCGAAGGCCAGTTCGACCGCCTCCGCCCTGAAGCGCCGTCGCGGCGCACCACCTTCTACCCGCATGTGCTCGACCGTGCGTTCGTGACCGCGGTCGATCACGACCGGGCCACGATGCAGCTCGAATCGCACGTGGCCGGCGTGGGTGAACTCGGAATCCATGCCGAGCTAGCCGAGCCCCGCTATCAGATCGCCGCCACCCAACGGGTGCTCGACTCGGCCACGTCCAACCTGTCGAGCACGGCGACGGCGTCGGTCAACAGCTGGTCGACGGTGAAGGGCGTGTCGTCGTCCGACGTATACACGTCGATGGCGTCGGGCTTCGGGAATGCCATCGTCCACGCTCTTGATCCCGTCTACCGCTTTCCGGTACTGCTGCACTGGAGCTTCACGAGCATCGGGGACACCACGTTTCGCACTCTGA
The DNA here is from genome assembly GCA_963791625.1 of uncultured Acidimicrobiales bacterium. Classification (GTDB taxonomy): domain Bacteria; phylum Actinomycetota; class Acidimicrobiia; order Acidimicrobiales; family Ilumatobacteraceae; genus JANMCE01. The sequence continues at coordinate 252,510 of CAWBTA010000005.1, read as the reverse complement.
TGGAAGGGCTCGACTCCGGCCTGCTCGGTACCGTGCCCGCGCCCGACACCGCCGCCGACGACGAGACACCGACCGCCGGGCGACCGCCGCTCGAACTGGTCGAGACCGGTCACGTCGGGCTGCCGCACCGCAACCGCCGCGGTGACGACGTGCGGTGCTGGTATCGCGGGCCGTTCATCGCCCACCCCACCACCGATCAGACCGCCCCGGACGCCGAACGATTGGCGCTCGCCCATGCTGCCGACCAACTGCGCATCGTGGTGCCCGACGGCCGCGAAGATCTGTCGCTGTCGGGTGCGTTCGAGATCGGGCGACTGCTCGCCCTGGCCCGTCCGAGCGTGACGGCGGCCCTCCTCCGATGGAGGCAGGACGCGTACCGCCTCGCGGTCCAGCGCACCGTGTTCGCCCACATCGACGCCACTCACTTCGGCGGCCTGCTCGGCGAACTCGATCCCGGATACACCATCGGGGGTGCCTCGGTCTTCAAGCCCCTCATCGACGCCATCGTGGGCTCGCCCGAGCTGGTGGTCGGCTCACCGAGCCTGCTCGTCAGGCCGGGGCGCGCCATCAAGGGGCTCGACGGTGACATCTCGCGCACCATCGAGCGGGGCTTCGGGCTCCGGGCCGGCACCCTGAAAGGCCCGGCGACAACGGTGCTCGAAACCCTTGCGACGACACCGGTCGCCACCGCTGCGCCGAAGTCGACCGTCGTCGATCAGCACGTCGCGGCGCGGCTCGACGACGCGCTGCTGACCCTCGTGCGAGATACGTTCTCGAACCAGATCGACCTCGTCCGCCGTGGCCGCACGACGCGCGTCACCATCACCAAGGCGCGCCGCCGCCGAGATGCCCTCGACCGACTCATCGCCGACCGTAAGGACCCGTCATGAGAGCCGACACCCTGTCGTTCGTCACCGATCTGCCGCTCATCATGGCGACACCGATCGCCGATGTCGTCGTGCTCGATGACGATGACGATGGCGGCATGCCCGCCGATCTGCGGTCGTGGCTCACCCGACTGCGCCTGCTCGAAGGCGTGCCCTTCGCCTACCTCGTGGCCGACAGCCAATTGCTCCCCGAGGAATCGATCCGCTTCTTCTACGTCGACCGGCGCTACACCGACGCGATCGTGCAGGGCGCGCTCAGTGTCGGCACCGTGAACAGCGACGACCGCACGCAGCTCACCGCCGCCTACCCGGCCATCCGGGCCGAACTCGACCGAGAGGAGCGCAACCTTCGGCGGACGCCCACCGACCCTCGGCTCGATGGCGAGACTGGCCCCATCAGCGGCTTCCTGCTGCGATCGCAGGCCGTGTCGGGTTGGCCCGCTCTGCACGTCAATGCATTCAGCGTCGGCCTCGAACGCGACGACGAGGCCAACTTTGCGCCCGACGACACACGACGCATGCGGCTCCTTCGGCTCGAACGACTCGCACCGGCGGTACTGCTCTGCCTGTTCGACGGGATTCCCCGCACCGTGCACATCGAAGAGCCGCGACAGGGTGTGCAGTTCGGCTTCGACGCCAGCGAGGACGGCGGCGATCTTACGGCCACGTTGCGGGTGCGCGACAAGGACAGCTTCGAGTACATCCCCAACGCCGTGATCGACGCGCCGTTCCGGGTGGGGGGTGCGCCCGGTGTTGTCGACATCCAGCAACTCGAACGCGACCTCGCCGATTTCCCGAATACCGGTGCCAGCGACACCCTCGACTCGGCCGAGTATGCGTTGCAGCTCGTCCGGTTCCCGTTTCGTCAGGTGTTCGGCGACAAAGCTCCAGGACCGACGATGCCGACGGTGTTCAAACCAACGATCTCGTACCGAAAACTCACCACAGTGTTGTTCCAGGAGGTGAACCCGTGACTGACATCAGGTTCGAGCCCGGCGTGGTCGACCGGGCGCTCACGACCGAGCGCTGGACGCTCCTTACCCGCGCCGGCCTTGACCTCGAATCCATCGGGACGTGGGACCCGGTTCTGGCCCGACGTTCACGGATCCTCGTACCGATCGACGTCCAGGCCTTCGTCGTACCCGACACTGGTGGCGAGCCAACGGTCGCGCTCACCGGCGACAGTCGTGACCCTGAACCGTTCGCGGCGTCCACCCTGCGGCCGGCCGGGGTGCATCTCCACTGGGCGATGCCCGACTCGCTGCTTAATGGACGCGATGGCGATGCAGGCGATGTGGTCTTTCCGATGCTGCCCGACCGTTGGACGGTGGTGCGGGTGCTGTTCCCCAACGGTCAGCGCCAGGCGGTCGTGTCGGGCTGGGTGATCGACGCGCCCACCGGCCGTACCGCGACCTACGCATCGTTCTCGGGAACGTTCACCGGCGTCGGCGCCGATCTGTTTGAACCACTCGACGCGGCCCGCGGGGGCTCGCTCACCTGGACGGCGTCATACGAGGCCAGTGCCGGACGATTCGCGTTCCACGACCCGCTCGACGATCTTGACGCGCTCCGCGAAAACGCGCCCCAGGGATTCCACAACGAGCACGCCGTGTATGTCGTGGCCGGCTGGTACACCGACCTTGCGGGCGACCCCCTTGCCGCCGCACTCGGACCGACCGCGCTCGAATCGACCCTGGCGTCGCTCGGTTGGACCCTGTCGTCGGACGCGGCCGCTGTAGGTGAGCAGCCCGTCGACGCCGATCGTGCTCGGGCAGCGAAGGTGCTGTCGGATCTGCCGATGGTCGAAACGTCGGTCGTGCTTGCCGCCGGCGAACGGCAGTCGGTGAGCGCTGTCACCGGAGCCGCCTACCTACCGGTCCGCGACGCGTCGGTCGTGGTGTTCGGCCAAGACCAACCTACCTACGCGTCCCTGCTCCATGGCGCTGTACTCGGCGTGCCAATCGACGGCTCGATCGACGCCGACGGAAGACCCGCGACAGCGGACTGCACGCTGGCGGTTGGCGTCGATACCGACGATGTGGTCGCTGCGTTCGCCGCGCCGTCGCTGGGCATCACCGGTGCCTCGCGGGTCGGGCTTGAGCAGTTGGCCGCGGCGTTCAGCAGCAACATGCTCGATCGATTCCGCACGCCCGACGGGCTTGATGAACTCGCCGAACAGGAACATCGGGACGGCTTCTGGTCGTTTGCCGGTGCGCCGTTGCCGTTGGCGCGCGCCGACCGACTCCGTGCCGACGACTCGGTCGCGTTGGGGCCTACCGCCGTAGGCCGCAAGGGCCGCAGTATGCGAGCAGCGAGCCTGGCGACGGCCTTCGAGTGGCACAGCACGCTCGGGCTCACCGCCGGGAAGCGAACGGCCAAACAACCTCGCACGGCTGAAGCGACCCTCCCGCGCTCGGCGACGGACAGCCGCACCGTCACCAAACCGGCGCCGCGGCTGTTCCGGCCCCGCCCGCCGATGGTCGCCATCCGCGGGGCACGCCCCGACCATCGCCATCACGGCGACGGGCTGTTCGATGCATCGGGACGGCTCCGGTGTCGGGTGGTGGGAGAGTGCCAGGTCGACATCGACGGCGGGGTGTCGGGTACGGCGGTCGTGCCGTCGATCGGCTCGGGAGCGGTACCCGACGAGACCGCCGTCATCGTGCGCGAAGCAGTGGTGCTCGACCCGTACGCGCTCGACTGGCTGGCCGCTGCCGGTGCCGCCGGTCAGGGTCCTCAGGTGTTTGAGGCCTACCGCACCCGCTTCGCCGGCGAGATGATGCTCCGCTTCGGCACGACCGCCACCTACGACGGCTCCAGCCATCTCCCCGCCCGCTCGGTCGGCCTTCAGTCCCGACGTCGGCGCCCGAGCGCGTCGGCCGCTGGGCCGCAGTGGGGGGACATCGGCGGACCCGCGGGGCGCTTCGATCATGAGCTCGCCGGAGTGCTCGTCGACTACTCGCTCATCGGTGGTACAGCACCGAGCCCGGTGGCCATCACTACATGGCGTCAACCGTGGGTGCCGGTCTGGTTGGAGTGGAAGGTGTCGCTGGAAGGTAGCGATCGGATGGTGGGCTGGAAGCTCGACGGCCTCGACCTCGAACCGACCGACGAGCAGGCGCCGACGATCACTCGAACGATCGCCGGCCGGTCACCGATAGGCCAGGGTGCCAGCACCGCGCTGCACGAAGGCATCCGAGCCTGGCTCGACGCCGAAGTCGCCCGCGACGACGCCGGTCGCGGCGTACTGCCACCGACCGAGCAGACCACGCTCGAGTCGCTCGGCAACCTGCTCGGCCCGATCGATCTGATCTCGGCCTCGTTCGACGGAGTGGTCGAGCACCTGCTCGGCATCCCCTACGTCGGCGTGCTCGCACGCGACCAGTTGACGGGCCTGCCGGTCGCCGCCGACCTTCCGATTCCGCTGTTCGGCGGCGTGCTTCGTCTCGACGCCCTCCGCCTCATCGACGCGTTCGGTCGCGTGCTCGACATCGATCCGCAGGACGCGTTGACGACGAGCACGCTCGCCGTCGATGGAGCGGCCATGCAGTTACGGCCGCGCGTGCAGCACGGGGCCCGCTGGCTCTTCCGGCTCGTCGACCCCACGTACCCGACCGATGCCGACCCGGCCGCCGCTCCCGAGGCGTTCGTCGACCAACTCGCCCCGGAACTGGCCGTGAACCCGGTGGCGGGCTTCCTGCTTCCCGACCACATCGACGAAGCGCTCGAAGTGTTCACGGTCGCGGGCGAGCCCCTCGGCCAACTCGGTCACGATCCCGTCAGTGGGGCCGTCACCTGGGAGCCGGCCCCCGGTCGGCTGGTCCCGCCCGATGCCGGCCCGTTCGAGGGCACCGGCCCGGCGGAGCGGATCGTGGCCGATCTTTCCACCGGCTTGGTCGCCGCCGACGTGCATGCCCGAATCGAGAAACCGACGTCGACCGGCAGCGACATCGGTCGAGAGACACCGCTCACCGCGCTACTTCGCGCCGTCGATACAACGCTGTGGACCGTCGATACCTATGCCACCCTCGGCACAGCGTCCGTGTCGGCCTTGACCGGGCGTCCGATCGCGGTCGTGCGCGCCACCCTGCGGCTCGATGTTCCCGACGACACCGCAGAGGTACTGGTGACATTCAGCGGAGGTGCGGACGCGCGTCGAGCGGCGTTCCGGGCTATCGACGAAGAGCGGTTCCCCGTGCGGCTCGGCGAGCTGCATCGGTCCGACGATTCACTGCTCGGGTTCTTCGTCGACGACGACTACCGCCGCTTCCGCGTTGTCGACAAGGTCGTCGCCCACCATGCCGTGATCACCGGACGCCACCAGGGATACCTCGGTCTCCACGGTCATCCCGACGAACATGCCACCTCCCCGATCCTGCATCCTTACCTCGTCGACGACGACCTGCTGTGGCTGCGACCAGGTCAGACCCTGCGGCTCACGCTGCTGATGCTTCCGGCCGGAAAGGTGCACCTCACCTCGGGGCTGCTCCCGCGCAAGGAGCTGGCGCTGGCCGACGACTGGATCACACCCGGCTTACGCAAGCTGTCGCCGTCGGTCCGCGTCGGCCCCGTGCTGGTCGACCCGACCGAGATCCGCCTGCCGCTCGTCCACACCCTCGGCGACGCGCAGACGTTCACTCGTCGGACGGGTCCGCTTACCTGGCGGGACGACCCGATCGTGGCCGCCTCGCAGACCGCATTCCTTCCCACGCTCCCGCACGAGGCCCAAGAGGGCTGGGTACGGGTCACACCCGTCGAACCGCCGGAGATGTCGACATGAAGTTCGAAGACCGGCAGCGGGCCAAGGCGGCACGGCGCGGCCGAGCGCTCGAGCGGGGCGAGTTTCTACGAACCCGTCGCGGCGATGTCCGCGAGCATGATTTGAACGAGGCCATGGCCCGCAAACTCGGCGAACTCGAAGCGCCGGTTGCTCTGGCCGCACCGCGGCGGCGTCGCGCCGGCTTGGCGGGAGCGATGCCGGTCGGTGATGTTCGGCGCTGGGTGCCGATTGGCCCGTCGGTGGTGCGCAACGGTCAGGCCGTCGGGCGGCCGCGGGTCGTCGGGCGGGTCGTCGACCTCGCCGTCGACGGAACCGGGCAGCGGATCTACGCCGCCAGTGCAAAGGGCGGCGTCTGGTATAGCGGCGACGGTGGCGGCTCGTGGGACCCGATCGGTGGCTATGCGCCCCGCACCGCTCAGGCCGGCGGCAACCTCAACCCGCTCGTGTGCGGTTGCCTGCTGGTGACGTTCGGCGCCAACGCCGGAGCCGACCACGTGATGGTCGGTACAGGCGAGATCGTGCCGTTCATCTCGCCCACGGGCGAGGGGCAGTGGGGCGGCATGGGAGTGTTCGCCGCCGCCAACCCGGCCACGGCGCCGGTCGGTGCCTCGCCGTGGGAGGCCGCGTCGGGTCTCGCCCAAATGGAAGGCCGCGGCATCTTCCGGCTCGCCCGGCACCCCACCGCGGCGGCCGCCGGGGCCGTTGGCGATGTCGTCGTCGCCGGCAGCGACCAGGGCCTGTTCGTCGGAATCCGGCCCGCTGGGCTGTACGCGTGGTCGGCCGAAGCCGACACTCGACGCCTTCACGGGAACGGTCGGCACCCGATGCACCGACGCCGTTTGGCTGGCGCTCGGTGCGAACGGCCGCCTTTTCGTCGCCGTCGACTCTCAAGGCGTCGCGTTCATCGACAACCTCGACGGCTTCAACACCGCCCCCTACGTCTGGAACTGGGTTCCGGGCCTCGGTCCGGGTGCGACACTCGGCCGTGTCAGCCTGTCGGTCGCGCCGAGCGGCGCCCTCTACGCACTTGGGGAGAACCTCGCCGGTGCACCGACCGTGTGGCAGGTCACGGCGCCGCTCAGTACGCCGATCGCAACCCCGGCGGTCACCGCGCTGAATGTCCCGGCGACACTGTGGCTTCCGCCCCTCGGGCAGTCCCAACGCGACTACGACCAGGCCATCGCCACCGACACGATCGCCGGCGTCGACCGGGTCTACCTCGGCGGCAGCACGGTGGTGCCCGGCCCGGCGCCAAACAACGAGTGGTCGGCATCGCTGTACTGCTTCGACGTCACGCCGCCAGTCCTGCCCGCGGTGCAGCCCACGCTCACCCCACCGGCGGCGGTCTCGGCCGTCGGCAATCCACCCGGCGGCGCCGGCGCCGATCAGGCCGGTCTCATCGGCAACAACCTGCACGCCGATGTGCACGTCATCCGACTGACCGGTGCCGCCCCACCGAACCGTCAGGCGTGGGTCGGTTGCGACGGCGGCGTCTACGTCTCGACCCAGTCGGGCCGCGTGAACTCCTTCCAGCACCGCGCCAATGGCATGGCGGTGATCGAAGCCGGATTCGTCGCTCCCCATCCGACGTCCAGCCATTTCGCCGCCATCGGTGTTCAGGACAACGGCGCGCATGTGCGATCGGGTGACACGGTGTGGGAGGCGATCCAGCTCAGCGACGGTGGCGGGGTTGCGTTCCATCCCACGCGTAGTGATGTGGTGATGTCCCAGGCAACAAGCGGACAGTGGCGCGGCGTTCCGGCCAGCCGGTTCGTCGACCCGTTCACCCGGACGCGCGGTGGCACCTGGAGCACCGCGAACGAGGCCGGTTTGGGCGCGTTCTACAGCGGCGCCGCGGCCGTACCCAACGGCGCCGGAGGTCGCATCGCCGTCGGCTCGAACCGGGTGTGGATCTCCGACACCATCGGAACGCAGGGCACCATCAACTGGACGGCGCTGCCGTTCCCGGGACCGGCCGTCGCCACCGATACCTACGCACCAAACGGCGCCGGTGTGTTCGTCGACGGGAACCCCGGATTCGGTGTGCCCGGCCTCGGCCAGGTCATCACCGTGAAGTTCGCGTCCAACACCGTCCTGCACGCGCTCTACCAGACCGGCATCGTCACCTACACGTTCTCGGCCGCGGGGCCGCCAGCGAGTTCCTGGACCGCTGTCGCGATCCCACCCCCCGCCGGCGTCACGGTGCTGACCGACCTCGCGCCGGTGCCCGGTTCGGCTACCGACTTCTACCTGACGACCGTCGGCGAGATGACCGCCGGCGTCGTACCGCTCCTCGAAACCTGTTGGCTCTTCACCGGGGGCGCATTCGTTGCCACTGGCTTGCGGCAGCAACTCGACACTCCCGGCTTCCCTGTCATACCCGGACCGCTCGATCCGGCCTATTGCGTCATCGTCGACACGCCGAACCCGAACGATGTGTACGTCGGTACGGTCACCGGTGTGTGGGTCGGAGTGCGCACACCGGCCGCGGGCGGCAACCCCGACACGTGGGCGTGGCAGCCGTTCGTCAACGGGCTACCACCTGTCGGCGTGCAGGATCTCACGCTGTGGATCAACCCGGTCGGCGCAACACCGCGATTGCTGCGCGCGGCCACCCAATCCAGGGGGGTCTGGGAGGTCGATCTCTCGGCACCGCTTGAGCCGACGCGCACCTACCTGCGGGTGCACGAGCGTGACGACCGGCGGATCACCCCGACCGACCTGCGCAACCCGCGCAGTGCGCCCGGCGCCGCGCTGGTCGACGCCGTGTCGAGCCCCGACATCGTTGTTCGGCCCCGTGCCAACCCGGCGGCCGCACCCCGCTGGCGTCAGGGTGCCAGCACGATCACCCGCACCGACCCGCCCGCGTACGAGCTGTGGACGTTCCAGACGGCGTTCCGTTGGCTCTACCCTTCCATCATCGCCACGGGCCAGTGGTCCGATCAGTTCGGTGACCTCGTCCGCTTCCACCGCAACGTCCGCGGTCTACCGGCGGGTGCCTTCATCGACCAGGCGCTGTGGAACAACGTCGTTCGCGACACGCACCTGGACGCCAATGGCACAGTCACCGCCGTCAACACCGATCCGTTGGCCGTTTACCGGGCACCGTGGCAGACACCCATGGCCTTGACCGCGCCGGCCACCGAGATCGACCTGATCGAATCAGTCCGACCGGTGCTCCCGCCGCCGAACCTGTGGCGGGTGTACCGCGAACCCTGCACCGTCGATGTCCTGTTGCACCATCGTGATACCCGCCCGCTCGCCCCGAACGACGCCTACGCCGTGTTGCTCTGGCAGTCGAATGCGTCGCGGGCAGCGCTTGAGAACACCGATCTGTCCGCGCTCCCGGGTTGGATGGTGCGGCTCATCGGGGGCAACCTCGATCCGACCCCCGGCGGCTGGAATGTGGTGCTCACGAACAACGCGCCCGTTCATCAACTTCCGGTCGCGCTTGATGCCCGCATGCCGCGAGCCGTGTCGATAGATGTCGACCTCACCACCGTCACCGGCGGACACCACGTGATGTTCGTTGCGGTCGTCGGGTCATCCGCCAACCCTTCCGACGCGCCCGCCGTCCCTCCGATCAACACCGTGCCGACCCTTGTGCGCTCATGGGCGAATTCGGCCGCCCGACTTGTCCGCGTTTTCACGCGTTGAGGAACCCGAAGATCCATTCAGAGTTCGATGCCGCCAGAGACGGGCAACACGACGCCGGTCAGGAACGAGCCGGCGCGTGAGGCCAGGAAGATGGCTGTGCCTGCGGCGTCGTCGGGTTCACCGGAGCGATGCAGCGGTACCCGCTTCACGAGCGCGTCGTGGCGGGCGGGGTCGTTGTAGACGTGGGCCATCATCTTGGTTTCGAACGGGCCGGGGGCGACGGCGTTGACGGTGATGTGCTCGGCGGCGAGGTCGAGTGCAAGGTGTTTGGTGAGCATGTGCACCCCGGCTTTGGACGCCGAGTACGCCCAGTTATTCGCGCCTGTTCGGGGTGAGGTGATGCCGTTGACCGAGCCGATGTTTATGACCCGGGCCGGGTCGGCGCTGGATGCCGCGGCACGCAGCAGCGGCAGCAGTTGTTGGGTGAGCACGAAGACGCCCTTCAGATTCACACTGAGGACTCGTTCGAACCCCTCGGCGGAATAAGTGTCGATCGACTCGCCCCAGGCCGTGCCCGCGTTGTTGACGAGCACATGAACCTTCTGCTCGCGCCGGGTGATTTCGGCGGCCAGCGCGTGAACGCCCTCGACTGTTCCGAGGTCGGCGGGAATGGCGATGCACTCCCCGAACTCGCCAATGCGCTCGGCCGTCCGGCCAAGCACCTCCGCGTCTCGCGAGGCGATGTAGACGCGCGCGCCAGCCTTCACGAATCCTTCGGCGATCATTTCGCCGATGCCGCGGCCCCCTCCGGTAACCACAACCACTTTGGCGGCCACGCCGAAGAGGTTGCTCACGTAAGTCTGTGCCGTCGGTTCGGTGCTGCTCGTCATCTCGTGACGTCCTTTGGTTCGCAGACGTTGGCGGGTGTCACGGTACAGCGACGACGCGTCAGCGTCGTGCACCGCTCACGCGGGTGGAGCCCCGGATAAGACGGCCCGGCCTCGCGTCGGTGGGGATGCCCTCGGCGACGGTGATCACGCCGCGTTTGATCGTGGCGACGTAGCCGACGGCGTGCTGGAGGAGACGGGTGCCACCGGCTGGAAGGTCGGCCGCGATGTGCGGCGGCCGCAACGCCAGCCGGTCCATGTCGATGACGTTGAGGTCGGCGAGGTAACCGGGTGCGATCACGCCACGGTCGAGCCAACCGACGTGCGTGGCGGTTCGCTGGGTTTGGTGGTGCACCATCATTTCCAACGGCAACTTCTCGCCCCGCGTGCGGTCGCGGGTCCAATGCGTGATGGCAGTCGTCGGGAACGAGCCGTCTGAAATGGAGTTGCAGTGGGCCCCGGCGTCGGAGAGCCCGAGGATGGCGTTGGGGGACGTCAGCATGTCGCGTACGTCGTCCAGGTTGCCGGCGGCGTAGTTCATGAGCGGGATGTAGAACAGGCGGCGACCGTCATCGTCGAGCAGCAGGTCAAACAGCATCTCGCGAGGATCTCGACCTGCTGCTGCCGCTAACCCGGCCACGCTGTCTTCGGGCGTTGGTTCGTAGTTCGGCGGATCGGTCAATGGGTACATGCGGCTGTAGTCGCCGTGCACGATCTTCAGGAAGCCCGACCGTTGTTGCCCCGCGTGTTCTTCCAACAAGCGGGCCCGATTCTCAGCGTTGCGGACGAAAGCGACTTTCTCGGCAAGTGGCCGATTCCGGAGCGGCCGAAAGCTCCGACAGAAATTCAAAGGGTTCGCTGACGCCGTCATGCCGATAAGCACGCCAATCGGTCGCACCGCGACCTGGGCGCGGGCATGTGCGCCTTGGAGGTTCCACTGCTCGATCGAGGCCAGAAGGTCGCGATAGCGACCGGGTGCTTCGTCGACTTGCTGCACGGTGAAGCTGAGCGGTCGACCAAGCTCGGTGGCGATCCGTCCCAGCAACGCTGTTTCGCTGGCGACGAGGTCGAGGTCGGTTGAGAGGTAGGCGTCGGAGATCAATTGCACCACACCGGCGCCGGCTCGGCGCAAGGCGCCCGCGATGCCAAGCACTTCGTTGGTCGCTGCGGTCAGCGTGCCGATCTGCTGGCCCAGGCTCGTCTTGTGGGCCGTTGTTCGCGACGTGGTGAAACCCAGGGCACCGGCCCGTATCCCGGCTTCGCAGAGGTCGGCCATTTCGGCAATTTCATCCTCGGAGGCACGGGTGGTGTGGTCTGCGCCACGGTCGCCCATCACAAAGGCTCGCAGCGCGGCGTGGGGCACTTGGGTGCCGACATCCAGCGTCCATCGACGGGTGTCTAGCGCATCAAGAAACTCGGGAAATGACGTCCATTCCCAGTTGATACCTTCGGACAGAGCCGTGCCAGGAATGTCCTCGACACCTTCAAGGAGGCTGATGAGCCAATCGTGGCGGTCGGGGTGCGCTGGCGCGAAACCGACGCCACAGTTGCCCACGACGATGGACGTGACGCCGTTGGTCGACGAAGGAGCAAGCACAGGGTCCCAGGTGATCTGACCGTCGTAGTGCGTATGGATATCCACCCAGCCGGGCGTCACGGTGAGCCCGGTCGCGTCGATGGTGCGGTGGCCCCGCCCGACGTCGCCACCAACTGCCACGATGACCGAACCGTCGATCGCGACGTCGGCTTGGCGTCTCGCCGCTCCGGTTCCGTCAACGACGGTGCCACCCTTGATCACCAAATCGTGCATCTCAAGCTCCTTCGTCGACTCTCAAGGTAGCAGGAACCGCCGAACTCCTGCGACACTTCTGACGTATGCCGTTTCCATGGTGTGGTACGTTGCGGCGTGTAGGCGGCGCACGATGCCGCTGTCATCTTGGGGGTTCATGCTGATGAGCGGTCGCTTGGAGGGCAAGGTTGCCCTTATCACGGGCACGGGGAGCGGTATGGGGCGAGCGTCCGCGTTGAAGTTTGCTCGGGAGGGTGCCCTGGTTATTGGGTGCGACCTGAACGCAGACACCAACGCCGAGACGATCGCCCTGGTCAAGCAGGCGGGGTACGCCATGACCGGCATGGCACCGGTTGACCTGAGCGATCCCGATGCTGCCAAGGCCTGGGTGGAGGAGTCGGCGGCCGTTCATGGGCGGATCGATGTTGTCTTCAACAACGCCTCCGGGCCACGGTTCGCCCCGCTACCGGACATGAGCGTGGAGATGTGGCAGTTCAACAACCGCAACGAGCTGGACTTGGTCTTCTTCGTCACGAAATTCGCGTGGCCCTACCTCGCCGAGCGCGGCGGTGTGTTCCTCCACACCGGTTCCACGTCAGCGTGGCAAGGCACCCCGCATGCAGGCATGGCGGCACACTGCGCGCACAAAGGGGCGGTGGTGGCGTTCTCTCGAACCGTCGCTATCGACGGAAAGCCCTTTGGTATTCGCTCGGTCACCATCAGCCCAGGGTGCATCCGCACTCCCGAGACCGAGAAGAACTTCTTCTCCAAGGTGCCGAACGCCGAGGAGATGATTCTGGATCAGATCCTTGTGGACCGAGTCGGTGAGCCCGACGATGTGGCGAATCTGGCTGCCTTCCTCGCATCGGACGAGGCCCGCTACATCAATGGCGCCGACATCATCATCGACGGCGGGATGACCATCTTCTGACCGACACAGAGGCGACAAGGTGCTCGGTGACCGTGGCGAGAACAGTCGCTAGCCATCTGTCTCGAACCGGGAGCGGCAGTGGCGCGCTCGGTACAGTGCTGCCATGAGTCAATCCACGGCGCGGTCGCTGATATTCGATATTCTCGGCGACTGGCGACGTATCGGCGGTAAAGACCTCCGGCTGAAGGCGTTGGTGCAACTCGGTGAGCAGATGGGTGTGGCCGGGCCGAACATGCGCGTGCTCATTCCGCGGATGCGTGACGAGGGCTGGTTTGACGTGCGACGCGAAGGCCGTGAGTCGATCTATACCTTGACCCCCCGAACGCTACGGACGATAGAGGAGGGTCGCCAGCGAATCTTTCGCACCGAGCCGACAAGCTGGGACCGTTCGTGGTCGCTGGTCATCTACTCCGTGCCGGAGACCGACCGGCCGACACGGGAGCAGCTTCGGCGCGACCTGTCATGGCTGGGTTTCGGCTGTCTTGCGCCAGCGACCTGGGTTTCGCCGTTTCCGCTGCTGAACCGAGTTGCCGATCTCGGGGCGGCTTTGCCGAACGCCAAGATCGATCTCCTCACCATGCAATCGAGCGGTATCCCCGCCGACCGATCGATCGTGGAGCGCTCGTGGGCTCTGGAGGAACTCAACGAGGAGTATGCCAACTTCATCCGCGAGGTTCGCCTGAACGTCATGTCGGGGAAGTGCAATCCCGAGGATGCGTCGGCAGCCTTCGTGCAGCGGATCCGCCTCGTGCACGCCTATCGCCGCTTCCCGTTCCGGGACCCCGGGCTCCCTGCCGAGCTGCAACCCCCCGGCTGGCTGGGCGAACAAGCCAGAGAGTTGTTCATCGAAGCCCATGAGTTCCTCGCCCTTCGAGCCAAAGAGCATTTCGCATCGGTGGGTCTCGTCTGATCCGGTGCAAGATGCCACTCGTCAATGGACAACATATTGTTGACGGCAGGCTGGCAAATGCCTTACGCTGCGAGCGATGGCGCCGTGGGGGAACATCAAAACGGTTTGATCCGGACGTAGCAGCCAGCGACCCGAGCGCAGCGCTCGACGCTTGAGTCGGAACTGAACTGAACGTCGGTCCTTGTGCGGATGATCACCAAACGCAAGATCCAAACATCTAGGGGGATTCACATGATGAGACCAGAATCGACGTCTTCAGTGTCGTGGAGGTTCGTAGCCGTCGTGCTCGCGGGTTCACTCGCGGTCGCCGGCTGTGCGAGCAGTTCCAGCACGTCGGATGCGACCACAGTCGCGCCGGCCGCGACAACTGCCGCAGCCGCTGTCACGACGGCTGCTCCGGCAACGACAGCAGCGGCGGCAACAACCGCTGCTCCGGCTACGACGGTCGCCGCCGGAGCCAGCCGTGCAGGACAGACCATCAAGGTTGGTCTGGTCAACCAAGACCAAGGCCCGGTTCCCTTCCCCGATTTCCGGGCTGGTGCCGAAGTCGCCATCAACAACATCAACGCCACCGGTGGCATCAACGGAGCGAAGCTCGAGGTCGTCTCCTGCAGCACAGCGCTGAGCCCTGAGTCGTCCATCAACTGCGCAAACAAGATGATCGAAGCAAAGGTAGCGTTCGCCTACGTGGGCGCGGACTTCACCGCTGAGGCCTCACGACCGGTGTACGGAGAAGCAGGCCTCCCGCTGCTCACCACCGTTGGTTGGGGTCCGTCGCTGGAAACGGCCGCGTCCGTCCACGTGATGAGCAGCGCCAACGCGGCAACCGCAGTCGGCGCACTCGCCCTGGCGCAGAACCTGAAGCTGACCAAGATCGCGTTGGCCTATGACGCCTCTCCGGCCGCTACGAACTTCGCCACCAAGACTGTGCCGCCGCTGGCCAAGGCCATGGGCATCGAGGTACAAGGCATTACGGTCGACGGCCAAGCTCCTGACTACGCGGCGATCGTGGCGACCGCTCAGGCCGGTGGGGCGCAGGCGTTCTGGGGCATCCAAGCCGAACCCGGGTGCACCGCAATGGTCACTGCCGCTGTCGCCGCGAACTTCAAGGGCCCGATCATCGCCGGTTCGTGCACCGACTACATCCAGGCACTCGGTGACAAGGCGGTAGGCACCTACACCGTCCTCACACAACTCGTGCCGGACACCGGTGGCGGTGCTTCAGCCGACATCGGCAAGCGCCTCGTGGACTTCCGGAAGCTCATGGTCGATGGCGGGCAGGAGAAGGTCATCAGCGGTAACTCCATCGCTGCCTTCGGTGCCTGGACCGAACTGGCCACAGTCCTGAAGCGCATCACCGGCGACATCAACGCCAAGTCCGTGGACGCGGCGTTGTCCGAGAACGTGACCATCCCCGGATGGTTCCGCCCCGACACCAACTGTGGTGCCAAGTCGTGGCCGGACGCACCGAACTACTGCAGCGCCAATGTCTCGGTGTGGCAGGTTGAAAAGAAGGCGGACGGCACGTTTGGTCGCAAGGTGGCCATGGACTTCTTCGACGCATACAAGAAGTCCACGGCGAAATAGAACAGTGAGCCAACGCCGCGTGCTGGGAGCCGCAAGGATCTAGGCACGCGGCGTTTGCCGCCTATGGCTCAATACCTCTCTTTCGCAGTACTCGGCCTCGCTTTTGGCTGCCTCTATGCCGCCATCGGCATGGGTGTCGTGGTGACGTACCACGGTTCAGGCGTGATCAACTTCGCGACCGGTGCGATTGCCATGTGGGGGGCCTACGTCTACGCCGAACTGCGGGCGTCCGGGGACCTCGTGCTCCCCGTGGCCATCATCCCGCATCGCATTTCGCTCGCGGACAAGGTTGGTTTCGCCCCGGCGTTTCTCGCCGGAGTGTTGACGTGTGCGGTGCTTGGCTTCCTGGCGCACGTCATCGTGTTCCGGCCTCTTCACGCGGCGCCTGTCTTGGCCAAGGTCGTGGCCTCAGTGGGCATTCTGCTGTTCTTGCAGGCACTCGCCGCACTGCAGTTCGGCTCGGCCAACAAGATCATCCAGCCGATCTTCAGCAAAAAGCGGATCTCGCTTGGTGGCTCACAATTCTCCCAGGACCGGATCTGGCTCGCGGTGTGCGCTATCGGTGTCGCCATCGTGCTGGCCTCGTACTTTCGGTGGGCCCGTTGGGGTTTGGCAACCAGTGCGGCCGCCGAAAACGAGCGAGCGACGTCGCTGGCCGGCTACTCGCCGCAACTCCTTGCGGCGAGCACCTGGATTCTGTCCAGCGTGGTCGCCGGTGGTCTCGGCATCCTGGTGTCGCCCGCGACCCCGCTCAATTCCGGTACGTATTCGTTAGCCATCATCCCGGCTCTTGCCGCGGCGCTGATTGGGCGGCTCCGGTCGATCGGTATCACCGCCGCGGCGGGGCTGGCGCTCGGTTCGTTCCAATCGCTGGTTACGTTTCAGACCGGCAAGCCCTGGTGGCCGAAGTGGGCGATCACTGGCCTAAGCGACGCCGTTCCGTTCCTGTTCATCATCGTTGGCCTGTTTGTGTGGGGGGACCGGCTGCCCACACGGGGTTCCATCCAAGCGCCGCGGCTCCCAGCGGTGCCGCGGCACGTGCCGAAGCGCCGGGTCGTGGTGCTGGCGACGGTGATTGGTGCGGCAGCGATTCTGTTGACGGCCGGTAGCTACCGATTCGGTGTGATCACCAGCCTGGTGATGGCCATCGTCATGTTGTCGTTTGTGATCCTGACTGGTTTCGTCGGCCAAATTTCTCTTGCCCAGTCTGCTATCGCAGGCGTCGGGGGTTATGCGTTGTCGAAGCTCACGATGAGCTTCGGTGTTCCCTTCCCGCTGTCGCTGCTCCTGTCGAGCTTGGTCGCAGCGGTCTTCGGCGTCGTGATTGGCATTCCCGCGCTGCGCATTCGTGGCGCGAACCTGGCAGTCGTCACATTGTCGGCGGCTATCGCGCTGGAGCGGTTCGTCTTCCGAAACCCAGAGTTCACCAACGCCTCCGGGAACCTGATCAGCAAGCCAGTGTTGTTCGGTCTCGACCTCGGGATCCGCAAGGGCCAAGACGTTGCCCGATGGCAGTTCGGGATGACCGTGCTGGTGATCTTGGTGATCACATCCCTCGCCGTCGGCAACCTGGCCCGAAGCGCCTCCGGCCGCCGCTTTCTGGCCATCCGTTCCAACGAACGAGCGGCCGCAGCGGCTGGCGTTGATGTGGCGAGGAACAAGCTGCTGGCCTTTGCGATGTCGTCGTTTCTTGCCGGGCTCGGCGGCTCCCTCATTGGGTACAGCCGGGGACAGCTCTCACCGGAGAGTTTCACCGCCGCTATCGGCTTGGCCTTCCTGGCCTTCGCCTACCTCGGCGGCATTACGTCGGTGAAGGGGGCGATCACGGCTGGCTCGTTGGCCCCGTTGGGCTTCGGTTTCGTCGTGATGGATCGGTTGTTTGACCTGGGCAACAGCTACGGCGTCATCGGCGGACTCAGCCTGATCCTGACGGCGATTATCAACCAGGAGGGCATCGCAGGCGCTACTCGCAAGAAGAAGAAGCGTCGGCGCGGCGCTGAGCCTGACGTCAACCCAGCGCCCGCTGAAGCGGTGAGCAACGCCCAAACGTCGGTGGCCACAGGAGACACGCCGACGAGCGCAAGCCCGTTCGCTGCGCGACCGGCATCGGAGCACGTCGCTCTGCGTGCGACCGGCATCAGCGTCCGGTATGGCGGCGTGGTTGCCAATGAAGACATCTCACTGGAAATACGGGCCGGGCAAGTCGTCGGTCTCATCGGCCCGAACGGAGCGGGCAAGACGACCTTTATCGATGCGGTCAGTGGATTCACGCCGTTCGGCGGGTCGTTGTATCTCGCTGGGCAAGACATCACCGAACTGTCACCGCATCAGCGAGCAAAAGCAGGCCTGAGCCGCACGTGGCAGTCGATCGAACTGTTCTCCGACCTCACCGTGGCAGAAAACCTGCGAGTCACCAGCGATCGTCTCAACGCACGCTCGGTGCTGCTGGACATCGTTGCGCCCGGACGGGCGAATCAGACCGATGTCAGTTGGCCACTTGAGATGCTCGGCCTCGCGGACCAGGGCGGGATGGATCCCACCACGTTGCCGTACGGCCGCCAAAAACTCGTCGGCGTCAGCCGGGCTCTGGCCAGCAACCCGCGCGTGTTGATGCTGGACGAACCCGCAGCAGGACTCGACACGGACGAATCTCAGGCGCTCGGTCACCGACTGTCGGCAATTGCCCAGAGCGGCATCGGCGTCCTCCTGGTGGACCACGACATGGGTCTGGTGCTGGACGTGTGTGATTACGTCTACGTGCTCGACTTCGGCCGGCTCATCGCCCAAGGCAAACCGTCGGAGATTCGGGCCAACCAGCGTGTCGTCGAGGCCTATCTCGGCTCAGGGGAAAGCTGACGGTCATGCGCGCGATTTCGGTCAACGACCTCACGGCTGGGTATAGCGGTCTGCCCGTCGTTCGCAATCTCAACCTGCACGTAGAGTCGGGTGAGGTTGTCGCGCTGCTCGGCTCGAACGGCGCGGGCAAGACCACCACACTGCTCACCATCGGCGGCGTTCTGCCGGCGATCAGCGGTTCGATTGAAGTGTCGGGCCAGAGCACCATCGGCGTCCCGGTCCACCGCATTGCCCGGCGGGGGCTGGCGTTGCTGCCTGCCGACCGGGGCATCATCTTCCAGCTGACCGTCGGGGAGAACCTTCGGTTGCATCGCCGTAAAGGCGCCGCTGGCGGCGACCACGCGCTGCAATATTTTCCCGAACTCACCAAACTCATTGACCGTCGGGCGGGCCTGCTATCCGGCGGCGAGCAGCAGATGTTGGCGCTGGCCTGCAAGCTCATGTCCCAACCGACCGCACTCATGATCGACGAACTCAGCATGGGTCTGGCTCCGCTCATCGTGGAACGGCTACTGGCAATGGTGCGCCGCATCGCTTCCGAAACCGGGCTCGCCGTGCTGCTCGTCGAACAACATGTTTCCGCCGCTCTACGTGTTTGTGATCGCGGTTACGTTCTGCGGCACGGTGAACTCGTCGCTGATGGCACCGCCGAGGAACTCACCAGCAACCGAGAGTTGCTCACGAGTAGCTACCTCGGCGACGCCTAACTCCGCTCAAGACGATCCCATAACATAGGTCTATCTATGGTAGATTGATCTACATGTTTGCTCGGCCAGTTGGACTGTTCGCTCGAGATCGCGAATGGGCAGAGCTGACCGACTTTGCGAGCTCGGGTGGATCAGAGAATCGCTTGGCCATCATGCTGGGCCGGCGCCGCCAGGGAAAGTCCATGTTGGTCCGCCACTTGGCCGAGGCGACCGGTGGTTTCTATTTCGAGGCGGCACAGCAGTCGAGCGGCCAGAATCTCGCCGAGTTTTCCCAGGCTTGGGCCCGTTTCGCCGGCACCACCGGCCTGGGCTTCGAATCGTGGAGCCACGCAGTCGACCATCTCGCGAACCTTGCGGCACAAGACCAGCCCAGGGTGATTGTTTTGGACGAAGTCGGCTATCTCGTTGGCTCAACGCCCCAGCTGCCGTCGCTGCTCCAGCGCCTTTTCACCGAGCGCCCAGCCGGAAGCCTCCGGCTTATCCTGTGCGGCTCGGCGTTTGCTCAAATGCGCCGGCTGCTCGGCCCGAGCGCCCCCCTGCGAGGTCGACAGCATCGCACGATCCAGGTCAACCCGTTCGACTATCGGACGAGCGCCGCGTTTTGGGGACTCTCTGCGAACCCATCGGCGGCGTTCCGGCTGCACTCGCTCATCGGTGGAACTCCTGCATACCGACGTTTCACTACCGACGGACCTCTGCCCCACGCCGACATCGATGCCTTTGTTCAACGCCATCTTCTCGAACCCGCATCGGTTCTCTACGGGGAAGGCCGGTCGGTCGTTGCCGAGGATGACTCGCTGGAAGACAAGTCGCTCTATTGGGCTGTGTTGAATGCTATTTCCGACGGCGCCCGTCGTCGGAGCGAAATCGCGGCAGAACTCGACCGCCCAGATTCGGCTCTCCACGTTCCGATCGAAGCGCTTGTGGCAGCCTCGCTCATTGAGCGACGGCCAGACCCGTTGAATCGGCGAGCATCAACGTTTGTGGCAATTGAGCCGATCCTGCGAACCGAACGCGTCCTCATCGCCCCCGAACGAGCGCGCATCGAGCGCGGCCGGGGCGTCGAGGCATGGCAAGACGCGCAGCCGCGGATCGCTCGCCGCATTTACGCTCCACATCTCGAATGGATGGCCGCGGAATGGATGCTGACATTTGCAACGAGTGCCACCGTCGGCGGTGACATCCGCACCGCAGCCCCGGCGTCGTTTGTACGAGGCAAGGTCCGTTCGCAGATTGACGTCGTCGGGGTCGCTCCAGACCGAGACGACGTAGAACGGATTTGCGCGATTGGCGAGTGCAAGGCCGGAACCGAGGTCGTCGGTTTGGCGCAGCTTCAGCGACTCGATGGGCTGGTCGTCCAGCTAGGCGCCCGCACTCTGGCCGCGCCGAAACGTCTCCTGTTCGCCCGCTCCGGCTTCACCGCCGAACTCGTCCGAGCTGCCCGACACCGGTCCGACGTCGAACTCATCGATTTGTCGCGCCTCTACAACGGCAACTGAGGCCAACGACCGACGCTAAAGGTCTGGCGTCGGCGGCAGGCCGAGTATGTATCGCCCGTATTGAATCCGGTTGCTGTCGTAATCGGAACCGAAATGCAGACGACATGCCTGCACATCGCGCCAGTAACGCTGCATCGGGTTTGATTCGAAGATCGCGCTCGCTCCGGCGCCTTCCCAGAGCCGGTTCACCACGGCTACGGCACGGCTCGTAATGAACGGGAACGCGTGCTGCATCTCGTTGAACTGAGCCTCGGTGTAGGGCTCGCCACTTTCGCCGTACCGCTGCATCGTGTCGGCGACCTGCCGGTAGTAGGCCGTGAGCGATTCGAGCTCGTGTACCGACTCGGCCAGTCGCATCTGGCTGGCCGGGTGGAGTATCCCCGCCGCACCGGTCATCACATGCTTGCGTACGCGTACGCGTTTCGTGTACTCCTCGATCATGCCGTCGGCACAGCCAAGGGCCACCGCAGGGAAGAACGAAGCGAACGAGAGGGCGAAGGGTACGCGGCTGCCCCAGTTGTTGATCGTTCCCGAACCGCGGCTGCGGTTGAAGTTCATCGCGATCACTTCTTCGGCCCGAATGTGTGGAACGAACACGTTGTCGAAGACCAAGTCGTTCGACCCCGAACCTCGCATGCTGACCGACCGCCACGTGTCGTCAATGGTGAACTGGCTCTTGTGCGCCATGAAGAGATTCGGCCGATAATTCCGGTTCGCGAACTGCGCGTCGCTGAGGTCGGGCACACCCGCGCCGACCATCACCCATTCGGCGTGCTGGCAACCGCTGGACCAACGCCCACGGCCCGACACGACGAAGCCGCCGTCGACCAGCTTCGCCTTCATGGCCGGCGTGCCCGACGACGAAATCAGTGTGTCGGGGCCGGTCGCGAAGACTTCCTTCTGGATGGATGGGTCCCAGTGGCACATGGCGATCTGATGGACGTTCATCACACCGGTCACCCAACCGGTGGACGGGCATGCCTTGGAGACGGTTCGTACGCCGTCGAGGAAGTCCCACAGATCGCGTTCGTCGCCGCCGTGCTCCTTCGGCACGAATGCTCGCACGAAGCCCGCATCGGTGGTGATCTCGATGTTCTCCCTGGGAACCGACCGTGCGTCTTCGGTCTGGTTGGCCCGCGATGCGATTGCGTCGAGGTGGGGTCGGACTCGGTCCGACAGCGTCGCTGTTGCAGTCATTGCTTCCCCCTCTTCAGGCCGCGAGCTGGGCGATGATCGCCTCGGCCGCGCTGACGATGTCGGATGCCTGGTCCGTCCGTTGGCGAACACCTTCTGCCCGTATGAACGAGATGTCCCAGATGCCGAGGAATAGCAGCAGCATCCGAGTGACCGGCTCCTGGTAATCGAACGCGTTCACGGGCGCCTCGGAGTAGTCGCCGCCGCGTGCCTCAATGACGAAGGCCCGCTTGCCGAAGAGCATCCCTCGGGCCTGGCCCGGAGCCAAGGACTCGAACGTCTTGCCCGGCACGGTCACATGGTCGAACCATGACTTGAGTTGTGAGCAGATCGTGAAGTTGATCATCGGCGAACCGATCACCAGGATGTCAGCCGCCTTCAGCTGGTCGATGAGGCGATCCGACACAGCGGCGGCGGCCGACATGGCATCGGTGCGCTGGTCCGGTGGCGTCATGAACGAGCCGAGCAGGTCAGGCCCGAGGTGCGGAAGAGGATCGGTGACGAGGTCGAGCGTGTCGACCTCGACGTTGCCATGACTGGCCACCCACGTCTCAACAAACGTGGTTGAGAGCCGGCGCGTGAGCGACATTCCCATGGTCGGACTGGTCTGAATATGCAGCAAACGTGGCATGTTTCCCCCTGTTGTCGGTCCCCTATTGATCATGACACAGCGATGTGACGGTCGTCATCACACTATCGCACCACGCCGTCTGGCGGGCTAGGCGCAAAGGGCAGCGTTGTGGTACATCTTGTTGACGGTCGTCATGGCAATAGATATACTTTTGCCAGCCACAAAGGGGAAGATCGGGTCCGCAGCGGGTCCACCGGTGTACACGTGGCCCGACCGCACCAGGAGCGATCTCTATGCCGATCGAATTCGGAATCTTCGACCACATCGAAGCATCGGGCGACACGCCTGCCGAAGAGATCTACGAGCATCGGCTCGCTTTCCTGAAACGTGCCGAGGCTGGTGGCTTTTCTGCGTTTCACCTCGCCGAACATCATGGTCATCGCCTGTCGATCGCGCCGACCGCTGCAGTGTTCCTCGCCGCCTTGGCCCGCGAAACCACGCACATGAAACTCATCCCGACGGTCGTATGTCTGCCGTTGCATGACCCGGTGCGCCTGTTCGAAGACCTTGCCATGGTCGACGTGCTGTCACACGGCCGGCTCGAGATCGGCGTCGGCAAGGGCATTACCCCGTTCGAACATCTGCAGTTCGGCCACGACCCGGCAGAGGGCAGCGACCGGGCGGCCGACATCCTCACCCTGCTGCTGCGCGCGTGGGAGACCGGCATCATGTCGAGCGAAGGCTCGAAGTTCTACAACTTTCTTGAACTCAAGCTCCCGTGGGCCCTCAAGCAGAAGCCCCATCCGCCGCTGTGGACCGCGGGCAACGTGCGAGCGGCCGGCAGTCGTGGCCACAACTTCGTTGCCCCGTTCACTATGACGGCAGAGGTGCGTGGCATGTACGACGAGTTGCGTGCAGCAAGCCGCCTGCAACCCGGTCATCACAACCCGCATGTGGTGGAACCGAAGGTTGCGCAGTGCCAGGGTGTCATCATTGGCCTGACGAACGAAGAGGCGGAGGCCGCCGCGCGTCGCGTGTGGACTGGCTATGCGCAGCAGTTGCTCCAGGCCCATGGGGTCGTGCCACCACATCTGCAGACGGGCATTTCCGACTCAGAGGACACCCACTTGGCTGCGGCGCAGTTACTTCGTGACCCTGTTGATGCCGGCATGGTGGTGTGCGGCGATGTCGAACGTGTCCGTGACTACTACCTGGAACGGGCGAGGGAAGGTTACGCCAACCACTTTGTTGCCATGCTTCCCTTCGGCACGATGACCATCGAAGAAACCGAACGGACGCTGGACGGTTTCATCAACGTGATCATCCCCGCCGTGCGCGAGTTCGAACGGGTGCGTGACAACGCAGGCGTTCTCGCCGGCTCCGGAACGAACTGACGGACGGCCGAGGACTCGAGATGGCGTTGAAGAGCCGACTGGTCGAAGTACAAGGGCTGCCTGTAGAGGTGTTGGAAGCGGGTACGGGAACGCCACTGGTGTTCCTCCACGGCGGTGGCATCATTGAGGGCGTCGACTTCCTTGACGCGTTGGCCGACCGCTTCCATGTGTACGCGCCATTGTTGCCGGGTTACGGCCGAAGCGAACCGAACCTGACGCTCACCAGTCGCGAAACTGTTGCCGACCATCTCGGCGCCGTGCTCGACGCGCTTGGTCTCGATCGAGTGCATCTCGGTGGGCATTCGCTCGGTGCGTGGCGGGCAGCGAACTTCGCGGCCCGGCATCCGCAGCGGGTAGACCGCCTGGTGCTCGCCGCGCCCATCGGCATGAGCGTGCCTGGGCACCCCGTGTTCAACATGATGGCGGCCACGCCGGCCGAGCGTCGTCAAGTACTCACCAACGACCAGAACATTTGGGTCGGGCGCATTCCCACGGGGCCAGACCCCGACCCGGCCTTCGATGCCGCACGAGGCAAGGAACATCAGGCGATGGGCCGCTTCTCGCCCGGCCCGGCCGATGCCGCGCTCCCCGAGATCGTGGCGAACATCACTGCCGAAACCTTGGTGTTGTGGGGCGAAGGTGATCGGTTGATCCCCGTCGCTCATGCGGCCGTTTGGGTGCGGCTGCTCCCGAACGCCACCTTGCAGACGTTCGAGGGCGCCGGGCACTTGTTCTTCCATGAGCGGCCCACGGCGGTTGAGTTCATCGCAGGTTTCTTACAGCAGTAAACGGGGGTGACCCCGCGCAGCACGGTTTGATGTTTGTCTGACAGCAGAGGAGAGTTTGTTGGCCTTTTTACGCAATCGCTGGTACATGGCAGCTTGGTCCGAGGAGGTCCAAGGCGAGCCGATCGGCCGCAAGATCCTCGGCGAGGACATCGCTCTCTACCGCACCGAGAGTGGCAAGGCCGCGGCCCTCAATTCGGTCTGTCCGCACCGGATGGCCCCGCTGGAATACGGGGTCGTCATTGGTGAGAACCTCAAATGCCGCTACCACGGTCTCCAGTTCGCCCCCGACGGCGGCTGCGCGGTAATGCCCAGCGGAACTCGTTCGCCGAACATGCGCACGAAGAGCTACACGCTGTCCGAGCGTGACGGCGTGATCTGGGTGTGGTTCGGTGACGACGATACGGTCGTCGACTCGCCCGACATCATGGATCTTCGCGGCGAGCACGGTGCGACCGTCCGGGGACACCTCGCCATCGATGCGCACTACCAACTCGTCGTCGACAATCTCATGGACGACGCCCATGCGACCCATCTCCATGCGGCATTCCAGACCGAAGCCCACCTGCTCGCGCCGAAGCCAGACGTGCGCGCCGAGGGAGACCAAGTTTTCGCCGACATCGAGATTTCCGACACCTCACTAGTTCCGGCGTTCTCGAAGTTTTACGACAAGCCGGGCAAGGTCGATCAGTGGTTCGCATTCCGGTGGGACGCGCCGTCCTTCGTCACGCTCACTGTCGGGGTGCAACCGACCGGACAGCCTCGCAACGAGGGCATCTCGACCAAGTCGGTTCAGATGATCACCCCCGCGACCGAGACCAGTTCGCACTACTTCTGGAGCGTGTCGCGCAACTGCAAGCTCGCCGATGACGAGCTGAGCAAGGGATTGCACGGCATGCTCTCCAACGTCTTTCGTACCGAAGACAAATGGATGCTCGAAGGCCAGCAGCGGATGATGGGCGACAAGCCCTTCTGGGACAACAAGCCAATCCTGCTGCCGCAGGACAAGGCCGCCGTCGCTGTCCGCCGTCGCATGGACACGCTCCTGGCTGCCCAGGAAGGCAGCTAACCCGTGGACACCCCGAACGGCATCCACCATCTCGCTATTTCAACGAACCGAATGCGTGATCAGCTGGAGTTTTTCACCGACGTACTCGGGGCAGAGCTCAAGGCCCTGTACTGGATGCACGGTATCGAGGGCACCTTCCATGGCTTTGTCAGACTGAACGACTTCTGTTCGATTGCCTTCGTGCAAGGTCCGAAGGTCTCCGCAGGCGAGGTCACTCGCAACATCGAAGGAGCGATGCAACACCTGGCCTTCAACGTGCCCACCTACGACGACCTCCTCGGCATGCGGGACCGCATTCGAAGTCGAGGCATCAACGTCTTTGGCCCCGTCGATCACGGATTCTGCCGGTCGATCTACTTCGCGGGTCTGGAGGGCATGATGCTCGAGGTGGCGACTTCGGAGGTGCCGCTCGACGAGCGTGCCTGGATTGACCCGGAAGTCGTTGACCTCGTCGGTATCGACGCCGACATGCTTGAGCGACTGAAGTGGCCGGCGGCGTTCGCTTCCCAAGGTGGAACGATCGTGAATCCCGTCGTCGATTGGAGTCGACCGCAGATCCCGTACATGACGAAAGAACAAGTGGAAGAGCTCATGGCCCGGCCCGACGCCGAGGTCATGGCCGAGTTGGCTCAGCCTGACCCGCCCGTCAAGGTCGACCGGAGGCCGACCCCGTGACGCGTCTGTCGTGGGGCATGTTCGACTGGATCGACGCTCGCCCCGATACCACCATCGGGCAGCTCTACGAGGATCGTTTCCGCATCATCGCAGCGGCCGAAGATGCCGGGTTCGCCGCGTATCATCTCGCCGAGCATCACTCGACGCCGCTCGGCAGCGCCCCATCGCCCAGCGTCTTTCTGGCCGCGCTCACGCAGCGAACCAAGCGCATTCAACTCATCCCGAGCGTGTATCTGCTACCGATGTATGCCCCGCTGCGACTCGCCGAGGAGATCTGCATGCTCGATCACCTCAGCGGCGGACGGTTCCAGTTCGGCATCGGTCGAGGGGCCTCCAAGTGGGAAGCGAAAGGCTTCGGCATAGCGCCCGAGGTCGCCAAGCCGATGATGGAGGAAGGCTTTGAGGCGCTCTTGGGCGCTCTGCGAACCGGGGTGATCAATCACCACGGCGAGTACTACGACTTTGACCAGATCCCAACCGTTGTTCGGCCGTTGCAAAGCCCGAATCCGCCCGTTTGGTACGCACCGGGAACCCCGGGAACGGTGGAATGGTCGGCGCGCAATTCGCTCAACATTCTGTCGAACACCACCGCCGACAAGTTCGCACCGCTCGTCGAGCTCTACCACGCCACTCGACGTGACGGACTCGCGGCCGACCCGGTCAACCCCCACGTGACCGATCCGCTGATCGGGCTCAGCCGACAGGTCTTCGTCGCTCCGACCGACCGCGAAGCAGACCAGTTGGCGCGGGACGCCTACACCTCGTTCGTGCACAACTTCACCACTCTGTGGCATCAGAACGGCGACCACATGGTCGACCGCATTCGGTCCGGTTTCGATGCCGATTGTGAGCGTGGCATCCTCGTTGTCGGTTCGCCCGGTCGGGTACTGGACACGTTGGCCAGAGACATCGAGGTCAGCGGGTCGAACTATTTCACGGGCTCGTTCGCGTGGGGTGGGCTGAGCACCGAGCACACCATCCGCTCCATCGAACTGTTTGCTTCGGATGTCGCGCCGGGCCTGCATCGGCCCAGCGCGGTGGCTGCTCCGGCATGACGGAACCCGACGGAGCGCTCCCCGGCGGACTGCTGTCGCTCGGCGAGCCGGTGTTGTTCGATGGCGTCGAGTGCCGTGAATTTCAGTTAGCTGGTGCACGCGGCACCGTCAGCGGCACGCTCGTGACCCCGCTCGGCGCGCCCGTGGGCATGCCGGCGTTGATCCTGGGGCACGACTTGGCGTCCGATCATCACACCGAACGGTATGTTCTTCTGGCCTTCGAGTATGCCCGTCGAGACGGCTATGCCGTGGCCATTCTCGACGGTCCGTTCCATGGCGACCGCCAACCATCGTTTGTGGCCGAGATGGAACCCGGTCCCGAGCGATTCGGGCGTATGCGGGGCGAGTTGTCGAAACCCGGCCAGTCCGACGCCATGTCGGCAGATTGGCGTCTGTTGGTCGACGTTCTGATCGCGCTTCCGCAGGTGGCGGCCCGCAAGATCGGGTTCGAGGCCGTCTCGATGAGCGCGCTGCTCGGCGTCACGTTCGTGGCCGACGATCCGCGCGTCGATTGCGCTGTCTTCCATGTCATCGGTATTCGCACTGGCGAGCAGAGCACAGCCGCAGGCCCCGAGCTCGGTGGGGACCCGTTCGCCACGAACGTGGCTCGGATCGGCGAATCGACCCGTGCAATTGCTGGCCAGCGCGGATGACGTGCTGTTTTCCCGGGCGAGTAGCGAGCTGTTCTTCGACACACTGACGGGACAGGACAAGGAACTGCTCGTGCTGCCCGGAGTTCACTTCGATCCGCCGATCAAGCCGGTATCCGGACCGCGAGTACGCCGCAGCCTTCCTCCGCCGACACCTGGGGTCATAGCCGCAGCTACTCGCCGAGGAGTTGTTTGCGGAGGTCGCGTTTCACGAACTTCCCGTTGGCATTGCGGGGGAGCGGCTGGTCAAGGAACCAAATCTTGGATGGCACCTTGTATTTGGCCAGCTTCTGAGCCAGGAACATCCGCAACTCGTCCTCGGCGAGGGAGGCGCCGTCGCGCAGCACCACGGCAGCGCCGACCTCCTCGCCGAGGCGGTCGTCGGGTACGCCGAAGGCGGCAACTTCGGCGACGGCGTCATGCTCGTAGATGGCCACTTCGACTTCGCTGCAGTAGATGTTCTCGCCGCCGCGCAACACCATGTCTTTGGCACGATCGACGATGTAGACGAAGCCGTCCTCATCGATACGAGCGATGTCGCCGGTGTTGAACCAGCCATCTCGAATGGCGTCCGCGGTGGCCTCGGGTTGGTTGAGATATCCCTTGATGACCACCGCTCCACGTACGCACAGTTGACCGACCGCGGCGGGGGACGGGGCAATGTCGTTGCCTTCTTCGTCAACCAGTTTCGCGTCCAGCGTTGGCACGATCGGACCGCAAGAGCCAGGTTTGGCCACGAAGTAGTGGGCGGTATTGGCCGTGATGATGCCGTTGGTTTCGGTCAGACCGTATCCGGTTGAAGGAACGCCGTTGGCCAGGGCCTTGTCGATCTTGCTGACCAGGTCAGGTTGCAGGGCTGCGCCTCCGCCGCCCATTTTCTGCAGTGAGGAGGTGTCCCGCTTCTCCCAGTCCGGGTGCATAAGCATCTCGCGGCTCATGGTAGGTACGCCGGAAAACAGGGTGACTCGTTCTCGTTCGATCAGTTCGAGGGCTCGGCCAGGATCCCACTTATACGTGAGCACAAACGTGCCACCGTTGACCGTGGTCGGATGCAGATTGCAGTTGTTGGCCGTCACATGGAAGAGCGGCGTTGGCGCCATGGATACCGACGGGGCAGCGGGTGGAGCTACCGGGGCGACGCTGCCTGCAGCTGCAGCGGCTTTGGCCGCTCCGAGGGTTGCTGCGGTGGCCATGAAGATCATGTGCATGGCGTTGTGGACCGAGCCGCGATGGGTGAGTTGGGCACCCTTCGGGAACCCGGTGGTGCCCGACGTGTAGAAGATGCACACGTCATCGTCCGGGTCGATGGTGGCATCGGGCAACGTAGGGGGTGCCTCGAACGGACGGACCACATCGGTCCAACGGCTGGCGTCGTGGGGAAGGGGCCGCTCGGATCGAACCGAGATGATGTGCATTGGCTGGTTGGCTCGCACGTTGTCGAGCACGTGGAGCACGCGTTCGATCCGTTCGTCATCGGCAATGAGCACCTTCGGGGCCGAATCGAGCAGCCCGTATTCCATCTCGGTAGGCGTCCACCATGCGTTCATTCCGACGACGGCCGCGCCGACGCATACCGTGGCCCAATACGCCACCACCCATTCGGGGTAGTTGCGCATGGCGATCGCGACCCGGTCGCCCGACCCAACCCGGTGCGTGACCGAGAGGAGGTGCGCCAGGCTGCGGACCTGGGCATCAATCTCGGCGTAGGTGTAACGCTCGTCCTCGTAGACCAGATAGGTCCGGTCGGCGTATGCGACGGTTGATTCCCATATCGCCCGCATGTTTGGAGGCGCGGAGGCGAAAACCTTGCAGGGAACGCCTCGCAGCTCGATATCGGCAATGGCAAACCGTGATCCCGGCGCCGTGAGCTCCTGGCGAGCGGCGTAGTAGTGGGTGAACATCGAGTCCGATCTTGGTGCGGTGCGCTCTGATCGCACGAACAGGCCCAACCCCACGGCCCTCCGGCGTAGAGTTACTTTACACCGAGACCAGAATGTCTGGCTGTCCGAACGGTGTTCTTTGAACGTGGAGGAGCTCTCATGGTTGGTGGCGCGCTGAAGATGGCCAGCATGGATGACTTGGACCTTCGGATGTCCGAAGGTGTCCGACCGCTCTACGAGGCGGTGAAGGCGTTCATTCGGGACGAGGTCGACCCGATTACCGAGGAGTTCCATCGCCTCGGCCACGGCCGAGCGGAGCGGTGGAGTTGGGCGCCCGGTCAGCTTGAACTACTGGAGACCGCGAAAGTCAAAGCCCGCGAACTGGGCCTGTGGAACTTCTTCCTGGCCGACGCCGAAACCGGCCACGGCCTGAGCAACCTTGACTACGCCTACATCGCCAACGAACTGGGCAAGAACAGGCTGGCATCCGAATGCCTCAACTGCTCGGCGCCCGACACCGGCAACATGGAAGTGCTCGAACGGGTCGGCACCCCCGAGCAAAAAGCGCAGTGGCTCGAACCGCTGTTGCGCGGCGAAATCCGGTCGGCCTACGCCATGACCGAGCCTGGCGTCATGAGTTCGGACGCCAAGCAGATCCAGACCTCCGCCGTGCTCGATGGCGACGAATGGGTCATCAACGGCGAGAAGTTCTATATCTCGGGCGCTGGCGACCCGCGCTGCAAGATCATGATCACTATGGTGCGCTCGAACCCGGATGCCGACACCTACAAGCAGCAGTCGCAGATCCTGATCCCGATCGATACGCCCGGCGTCGAGATCGTCGAAGGCATGGAAGTGTTCGGATCGGACGATGCACCGCATGGCCACATGCATATCCGCCTTACCGATGTTCGGGTGCCGAAGGCCAACATCCTGCTGGGCGAAGGCCGTGGATTCGAGATCTCGCAGCTTCGGCTCGGGCCGGGCCGCATTCATCACTGCATGCGCTCCATCGGTGCGGCCGAGCGGGCCATCGAGATGATGGTCGACCGTGGCCTCAGCCGTGAGGGCTTCGGCAAGAAGCTGGTCAACCTCGGCAAGAACATGGAAGTCATCTCCCGTGCCCGTATCGAGGTGGAAGCGATGCGGCTGATGGTGCTTCGGGCGGCCAAGGCCATGGACACCTTAGGGAACGCCGAGGCTCGCGTGTGGGTGAGCGCGGTGAAGGCAATGGTGCCCGAGAAGTGCTGCGACATCATCAACGAAGCCATCCAGATGCACGGTGCCGCTGGATTTCACAGTGGTTCCCGCTGGCTCAAATGTGGCACAGCCAGCGCATCCTGCGGCTGGCAGACGGACCCGATGAGGTGCACCACCAAGTCGTCGCCCGCGCCGAAGTAAAGAGCCGCCAATCGGGCAGCTAGAAGACGGTTGTCAGCGCGTTCAAACCGTCACTCGTGGCCGTCTGCCAAGCGATCATCGGTGCGTCAGGCCATGGCCCGTGCGGTGCGCAGGGTTTGCTCAACCCATTGGAGTTCGCGGGTTACGTACGTGGTGATGTCGGCATTCTTCAGATGGTCGGGAAGCACGTCCCAGGTGTAGGTCTCGATCTCCAAGTGATCGGACACTGGTTCTGCGGCGTGGACTCTGAGCGCATCTTCGATGGCGAAGCGCGTGGTGCGGAACGGACCGAGATCGTCGAGGAAGACCGGGACATGGAAGTGGGTTCGCCATTGGCAGGCACCCGGGTTGGCGCGCCACGACGCAACAGCATCTTGGATGTTGAGGAACCGGGTGATCTCACCGTCACGGAGCTGTGTGGTCTGCGTGAGGTAGATCGTGTCGGCGTACCCCTCGAGTGCTGCGACGGTGTCTGCGTTGACCTCGGGAATCCAGAGCGCCGCTGCTTCCTGCAGCTTGAAGACCGGGATGCCGGCGCCGGCAAGCGACGCCAGCGAGTGGGGAATGTCTTCGAACTCGACGGCCTGGTGGCAGATGTCGAATACGACGCCGAGGTGACGTCGAAGGGCGCCGTGCGCCTGCGACAGCGCCATGCCCGAGAGCCGCGCGAGCGTGGCGGCCGCCGCAGAGCTGAACAGGTGCTCGCCGAAGTAGGCGACCGTCTCTTCCGTCGTTGCGAGGTAGCAGTAGGGCTCGGGCTCGATGGCCAACTTCACCCGGCGGCCGGTTCGTCGTTCGATGTCGACAAGGTTCGCCACCACTCGCAATACGTTGTGCGTGAACGACGCGACATACGCAGCCCCCGTGACGTTCGGCTTGAATGCGAGCGGTGCCGTTTGAATGCTCGGCTCGACGCCTTCGGGCACGATGTCGGCAAGTACCTCGGCGACGTCGGTGGTGTAGGCCACTCGGGTCTCCGAGGCCCAGTCGGGTTCGTAGACCTGCTCTTTCACCATGCCACCCTTGAACGGTCCGTGGGGGAACGCGTTCACGGTCATGACGTACATGTCTTCGTCGCGCAGGAAGGCGCGAAGCGAGGCACGTTCCGCCGCGTCGCCGGCCAACAGGGACGCCGACTGACCTGACAACCGCAGCGACACAGCAAACGGTTTGTCGGGACTGACGGCCTTCTTCACCGCCGGACAGAACTCGCGGACGCTGGCGTTCATGAGATCCCACGTGTCGCCCGGATGGACAAGCGTGGAATAGGTGAGATGGCCGAGGCCGTTACCGAGGTCCATTAGGTCTGCATCGTCTTTTCGATAGTGGCAGCGATGCTCGCTGCCGACGGCAACACGAGGTCTTCCAACGAGTCAGCGGCGGGTAGCGGAATGTGGGGTGTGGTGATGCGCTTGATGGGACCGTCGAGACTCCAGAAGCACTCGTCCGCGGCAAGCGCTGCAATCTGTGCTCCCCAGCCGAGCAGCTCCGGGTTCTCCTCCACCGTGAACAGGTGACCGGTCTTGCCGACCGAGCTGAGGATGGTCTGCGTGTCGAGCGGCACGAGCGAACGAACGTCGATGACCTCGGCGTCGATACCCACCGCTGCAAGAGTGTCGGCAGCGGCCAATGCCCGCTGCACCATCAGCCCGAGGGCGACGATGGTGAGATCTTTGCCCGGGCGCCGAATGCGAGCGGTGCCGAGCGAGTCGACGATGTCGCCATCGGGAATTTCCCACTTCGTCGAGTACAACGCCTTGTGCTCGAAGAACAGCACTGGGTCGTCCGACCGCACCGCCGCAGCCATGAGGCCGATGACGTCGGCACCGGTGGACGGCGTGACGATTTTCAGGCCGGGCACCGCCATCGCCCAGTTCTCGATGGACTGCGAGTGCTGCGCGCCGAAGCGCACGCCGCCGCCGTTGCCGGTCTTGATGACGAGCGGCAACGTGACCTGGCCATTGGTCATGTAACGGGTCTTGGCAATCTCGTTGACCACCATGTCCCAGCACACCGCGAAGAAGTCGGAGAACATGATCTCCGCGATCGGTCGGATGCCCGTCATGGCCGCGCCCATGATGGCGCCGAGGATCGCCTGCTCCGAGATCGGGGTGTCCACGACACGTCGAGGTCCGAACTCGTCGAGCAGCCCCACGGTGGTCTTGAACACACCGCCCGAACCGGCAACGTCTTCACCCATCAGCACAACGCGCTCGTCGCGTCGCATCTCTTGGGCGATGCCGCGCGACACGGCATCTCTATAGGTCAGTTCCGCCATGTCCAGCCTCCATCAGCCCATACGTCCGTGTACGCGCTGGCCGGGTCGGGCAGCGCACCATCAATCGCCTCTTGCGTTGCCGCGTCAACCCGCGCTGCCGTTTCCACTTGCAAGGCCGCAAGATTGGATTCGGGGACACCGAGCCGCAGCATGCGGCCGTGGTAGATCGCGATCGGGTCGTAGCCCTTCCAGCTCTCGACCTCTTCGGCCGGCCGGTACGTTCCCGGGTCGGCACGCGAATGGCCGCCATGGCGATACGTCGACGCTTCGATCAGCGACGGGCCACCACCAGAGCGAGCCTTGTCATAGGCGGTCACGGCGGCCAGATAGCAGGCGTCAGCGTCGTTACCATCAACGACAATCGGTTCGAGCCCGTAGGCACTGGCGCGATCCGCGGCAGGGCGGGGCACCGCAGTGATGTCACGAATCGGCGTGTACTCCATGTAGTG
Source organism: uncultured Acidimicrobiales bacterium (assembly GCA_963791625.1). GTDB lineage: Bacteria > Actinomycetota > Acidimicrobiia > Acidimicrobiales > Ilumatobacteraceae > JANMCE01. The sequence goes on along the minus strand of CAWBTA010000005.1, from coordinate 218,679 downwards.
GTTGTTCTCGCACACAAAGACTGTCGGCAAGCCGTAGATCACGGCGAAGTTCAACGCCTCGTGGAAGGCCCCGATGTTGGTGGTGCCGTCGCCGAAGAAGCACGTCGCGACCTGCTCGGTGCCGCGAAGCTGGGCCGACCAGGCGGCACCGTTCGCGATGGCCAGATGAGCGCCGATGATTGCGTACGAACCCATCACGCCGTGCTCGACACTGGTGAGGTGCATCGAACCGCCTTTGCCGCCCATCAGGCCGTTTTGGCGTCCGAGCAGTTCGGCCAGGATCGGCCCCATTGGCACGCCGCGGGCGAGTGTGTGGGCATGACCGCGATAGGTCGCGAACGTGTAGTCATCGGGCCGCATGGCGGTGCCGAAGCCGGTGGCGACCGCCTCCATACCGAGCGACAGGTGCGTGGTGCCCTTGACGAGTCCCTTCATGAACAGGTCGTACGAGCGCTTGCCGAACTGCCGGATGTCGTTGAGCCTTGTGTACATCGCCAGGCGGACATCGAGCGCGATATCGGCACCGTCCTGCTGAGTCTGGTCGGTGGGCGCCATCACCATTTGGTGGGCGCCATACGCGTGCTCTGCGAGCGGAACCCTCATGGGAGGACCAGCCCGCTCTGGGTGGAGAGGAACGGCTCGGTGTTGCGATGCGATTGGCTGTCGCGCAACTTTGGCAGCTCTCCGCCTGTCGTGAAGTAGCGGCGACCGGCCACGAGCAGGTCTTCAGCCGGGAACTTCGTGATCACTTCGCAACCGGTCGCGGTGACGATGAGTTCTTCCTCGATGCGTGCCGCGCCCCATCCGTCGGAGGCCGGCCAGTACGTCTCGAGCGCGAACACCATGCCCTCTTCCAGGGTCTCGGGATGATCGAGCGAGGTCAGCCTGCTGAACACCGGCCGTTCCCAAATGCTGAGGCCGACGCCATGGCCGTACTGCAGCGCGAACGCCGCCTCTTCGTCGGGGAAACCGAACTCTTGTGCGGTCGGCCACACACTGACGATGTCGGCGGTGGTGGCGCCCGGCTTCACGAGTGCAATCGCTTGGTCCATGTAGTTACGGCAGATCTTGTAGGCCTCTTGTTGGGCTCGCGAGGCGCTGCCCACCGCGAACGTGCGGTAGTAGCAGGTGCGGTAGCCCATGAAGCTGTGCAACACATCGAAGAAGGCGGGGTCGCCGGGGCGAATCACCCGGTCGGAAAACACGTGTGGGTGCGGTGAGCACCGCTCGCCCGAGATGGCGTTGACGCCCTCGACGTGCTCGGAGCCAAGGTCGTACAGCACCTTGCTGACGAGGCCGACACACTCGTTCTCCTTCACGCCGGGCTGCAGGAATTGGTAGAGCTGCTCGTACGCGGCGTCGACCATCGACGCAGCCTGGGTCAGCAGACCGATCTCGTCGATCGTCTTGATGCGCCGCGCTTCGAGGAACACTTGCTGGCCATCAACGACCGGGATACCCATGTCCTGAAGTGCGAACAGCACCGAAGGCTCGATGATGTCGACACCGATCGGCTGGCCGATCAACCCGTAGTCGGCGAGGACGTCATAGACCTTTTTGCCACGTCGTGCGCTCGGCCGGCGTTCGGCGAGATTGCGCCACGCAAGGTAGAAATGCCGGCGCGCGCCCCGTAGTGCTGACGGGTGTGGTGATCATGAACGCGCCCGTTTTCGGGAAGATGCACGTGAGCCTTGTCGAGCCACGGTGTGTGCAACTGATGGTGACGAGCGGCCGAGCCGAAGTCCCACAGCACGGGCGCACCGCCACGAGGCAGCACCGCGAAGCGGATCATCTTGTCCATGGCCCATGTACCGATGTGCGTCGATGTCATGTACCGGATGTTGTGGAAATCGAACGTAAGGAGCGCGCCGAGGCTCGATTTGTCGAGCTCGACCTTCAGCTTCGCCAAACGCTCCTCACGGAGTCGATCCATGTTGAGTCGATTTTCCCAATCGACGTTCATTGTTCCGTACGTGGGCGAACCCATGTGATCTCCTTGTTCGTGGCAGTTCGGGGGATTGCAGCCGGAGGCTGCGGTGAGACGGTGGCTGACGCGGGACTACTTGAGCCGGGCTTCGACCTCGGCGAGGGATGGGCGGGTGCGCAGATACTCGGCTGATGCCCGGTCCCGCTCGTCCTTCAGGTAGTACGCGATCTGGTTGAGTTCGAGGGCGAGGCCGTCGGGGTCACTGAAGTAGACCCAACGCCACCCGGCGAGTGGTCCTTCATCAACAACATTCACATCGGAGTAGAACGTCACACCGTGGGCTTCCAGTTCGGCCTTCTTCGCGTAGACGTCGTCGACCTCGAAGCACACATGGGCCGCGCCCATGTAGTTGTTCGGCACCGGCTTCGTGCTGTGTTCGGGACGGTTCGCGTACTCGAGCAGTTCGAGCGTGGAGTTCTCGCCCACCCAAAGGGTGACCTGACGGAGTTTCGCGCCGGGTACGCCGACGCCGATTTCGAGCTCTGGTCCTTCGAACCATGGCGTCGGCTCATTCGCGAACGAGAGGCCCAAAATGTCGTGGTAGAAGTAGATCGACCGGTCAAGATCTTTCACGATCAGACCCACGTGATGGATGCTCTTGAGTGTCATGAATGGCTCCTAGCGGGTTGCGTATTCGGGCTGGACCAGAACCTTCAGTTGGTCACCCATCGGGTCGACCAGCACGTCGAATCCCTTGGTGACCACATCAGCCAGTGCGATGTTGGTCGTGACTGCCTTGGCGACCGGGTACTTGCCAGAGGCGATCAGCCGGATCACGCGGGGCCAGTCGGTGATGAGGTAGCACCAGCTGCCAACGAGGGTGATGTCACGTTCGGAGAGGGCCATCGCGTCGAGCGTGGCGGGCTTGGTGTGCAACCCGGTCTGCACAACAGTGCCCCGCGGTCGAGCGTGAGAAATGCACGCCGCTAGACCCGGGCTGGTGCCAGAGCACTCAACGCCGATGTCGATGCCGAGTCCGCCGGTCAAGTCGCCGACAAGCGACGCGAGCCCGCCGCTGGTGGGGTCGATGACCGGGCCGATGTCCATGGCACGGGCCAGCGCGGCCCGGTGTGGATTGGGTTCGGAGATGATGACGGTTGATGCGCCGATGGCACTGGCATACATGGCCGAGAGGATGCCGATCGGGCCGGCACCGGTGACCAGCACCACGTCGCCGCCTTTCAGGCCGGTGCGGTCGACGCCGTATGCAGCAACCGACGCGGGTTCGACAACGGCGCCTTCGATATCGCTCACGGTGTCAGGAAGAACAGCGAGCTGATAGTCCTTGAGGACAGCGTACTGGCTCAGACCACCGGTTTCCGCGCTGAGACCGGTGCACGCGAACTTGGTGCAGAGATGCCCGAGGCCGCGACGACACCATTCGCAACGGGTACACACGATAGCGGGCATGATGGCGACCCGGTCGCCCACTTTCATGTCGGTCACCGCTTTGCCTATCTCGACCACCCGGGCCGAGAACTCGTGACCGAGCGTTTGGGGAAGCATCGCGCCCGTGAGCCGGTGTGGAGTGACGGGTGTGACGATCGGGCCGACCATGTACTCGTGCAGATCGGTGCCGCAGATGCCGCACCACAGCACTTCGACCAAGACCTCGTCGGCCTCGTGGATCATGGGAACGGGAACCTCTTCGATACGGATGTCGTGCTGTCCGTAGAACCGCGCAGCGCGCATGTTTTCCTCCTTGAGATGATGATGGATCGATTGAGTGAGCGAGAAGGTGACCGGTGTGAGCAGGGCTCAGGCCACGGCTGAGCGTCTGCTGCGCAGGAGCGTGTAGATGAGGGCTGCAACGGCCAGCAGGGCGCCCTGGAAGAAGCGGGTCCACGTATCGGTGAGCGACAGGAACGTGGTGGCGCGAGTGACCTGAATCGAGAGACCGACACCGAACAGAGTGCCGATGAACGTGCCGCGCCCGCCGAGCAGGCTCGTTCCACCGAGGACGACTGCGGTGATTGCACTGAGGGTGAAGCCGATGCCCTGGCGGGCGTCGCCGATTCCGAGTTGCTGCAACAGCACCACCGAGCCGACGAACACGAGCACCGACACGAGGACATAGCCCGACAGGATCGTGCGCGAAACCTTCACGCCAACCTTTCGAGCCGACTCTTCGTTCGAACCAACCGCCCGCAGTCGATGACCCCATTGGGTGCGGCGCAACCCAAACTCCAACGCAACCGCGGTGGCAACGAAGAGGAGAAACACGATGGGGAAGGGCCCGACGGACGACTGAATCTTGTCGGTGAATGACGGAGCGATGTTGCCGCCGGGCTTGTCACGCAGCACGAAACTGAGCCCCTGGAGAGCGATATACGTGGTGAGCGTGGCAGCGACCGGTGTGAACTTGCCGAACCTGATGAGCGATCCGTTGACGAGACCGAGTGCACTCGCGGCCAGCAGCATCAGCAGCAAGCCGACTATCCAAAACGCCACCGACTTCTGGTCATTCACGAAGAACGAACCCACCACAACGAGAAAGCCTGCCAACGGCCCGACCGACAGGTCGATACCTCCGAGGAGCAGGGCGACGGTCTGGCCGAGGGCGATGAAGCCGAGGGCAGCGCCAGCGAGCATCATGGTGGAGAGGTTGAACGATGCGAGATAGCGATCGTTTCGGATCCTCAGGTACATCGCGAGGAGCACCATGAGGAGGGCCAGGATGGCTACCGGCGAGTAGTCACCTTTGAGGAATCGCTGAGCCTTGGTCGTGCCCTGAACGAGCAGCGACTTCTTGTGGGCGTCGGCGTTCATGGCCGCGTGCAGGATGTTCTCTTCGGTGACACGCTCACCGTCGAGCACCGCCACCGTCTCGCCTCGGGACATGACGAGCACGCGGTCGCACAAACCCTCGAGCTCCTTCGTATCCGACGAGGCCACGACGACGGGAACGCCGCGGGCCGATACCTCGCGCAACAGGCGGTAGATCTCGGCCCGGGCCCCGACGTCGACGCCCTGGGTCGGTTCGTCGGCCACAAGCATCGCAGGCTCGGCCATGAGAGCACGCGCCATAACAACCTTCTGCTGGTTACCGCCCGACAGCGACGATACGACAGAGTCGAGCGAGGCCGCCTTCACGTCGAGCGACGACAATTCTAGCGAGACGAGCTCGACTTCCCGGCGCCGACTCAAGAGCAGGCCACGTCGTAGCCGGTTCAACGCGCTCACGGCGGCGTTCTCTCGAACCGACAGGCTCATCATGAGTCCTTCGGCGTGACGATCGGCTGGCATGTACGCCGCCTCCGATCGGAGGTCTTTCATGGTGAGCGTGCGGTCGGCAACTCGCACGGTTCCGGTGAAACCCTCGTGGCCGGTCAGAGCCCGCAGCACCGCGCTCTGGCCATTGCCCACGATCCCGGCAACGCCCACGATTTCGCCGACGGCAGCCTCGATGCTGATTTCGGAAAAGCCGCGGCCGCTCAGGTTGGCGACGACGAGAACCGGCAGTTGACCCGGTTCGGCGGTGACCTTCGGAGGAAAGGTGGACTCGAGCTTGCGGCCCACGATGAGGGCGAGCAATTCGGCATCGCTGATCTCGTCGACCTTGAACGTGCCGAGGGAATGGCCGTCACGAAGGACAGTGACCCGGTCGGCGATCTCGCGGACCTCGGCCAAGCGGTGGGTGATGTAGACGACCGCAGTGCCGCCGCTGGTAACGGAGCGGACGCGATTGAAGAGCATCTCGACGGACTCTTCGCCGAGCGGCGCAGTGGGCTCGTCAAGGATGAGCAGGCGGGGTTTTCCGACCAGCGCCTTCGCCAGTTCAAGCAGATGCTTCTGGGCGACCGAGAGCGCATCGACTCGGTCTTCGAGGTGTGCGGTGAACCCGACGTCGTCGAGCATGTTGCGCATGGCGCCGGTGACATCACTACCGAGGAACCGGCTCGGGACCGCAACGCGAATGTTTTCGGCCACCGTCATATCAGGCAATACGGCTGGATGCTGGTGCACGGTGGCGATGCCGAGCGCAGCGGCACGAACCGGGGTGAGACCGTGAATGGCGACGCCTTCGAAGGACATCGCTCCGGCGTCGGGAACCGTGATTCCGGATGCCACGTTGATGAGCGTTGACTTACCGGCCCCATTCTCACCAAGGAGGGCGTGAACTTCACCCGGCAGGATCTCGAGCGAGACGTTGGTGAGAGCGGCGACACCGGCATACGACTTCGAGGTGCCCGAGAGCACCATCGTCGGATGGCCTGTTTCTACGATGGTGTCAGCGGTCAACGGGAATCCTCAGCAAAGTCGGTCGGGAAACAAGTGCCGCAGGTCGGGACCGGATGTTCCGATCCCGACCTGCGTGCGGTGGTAACTGTTACTTGATGAGCTTGTTCTGCTCGTCGCCCGACATCTCGGCCGACAGGTAGATCGACGGCGACAGGTCCTTGCGGCAGGTCACCGGGCTCGGCGTGTTCGTGACAGAGTCTTCGAACAGCTTGTTCGGGTAGATCTCGTCCTTCGGCTTGGTTCCTCCGGTAGCAAGGGCAACAGCCCACTGGATGGCCAGACGGGCATGGTCGTTCTGCGTCGAGATGGTCATGAGCTTGAAGTCGGGGTTCTTGTCCTTGTGATCGACCCAGAAGCAAGCGAGGGCGTTGCCGTCCGAGGTGGCGAGCGCCGGGATGGAGCGACCGCTCTTTTCGAACTCGGGCAGTGCGCCGACGAGCGACGGACCGAAGTCGGAAACGATGACGTCGATCTTCGGGTTCTTCGCGATGGCAGCGGTGAGCACCTTCTGCGTCTCAGCCGGGTCCCAGTTGGTGGCCGAGAACGGCTGGTCACCAATCATGGTGTACTTGCCACCCTTGAGCGTTTCGGCCAGACCTTCGGCCTCGAGCACACCCTGGCTGTTACCGGCCGGGCCGCTGAGCATCAAGACGTTGCCACCAGCGGGGAGGTTCTTGAGGATCCAGTCGCCCCACATCTTGCCGGCCGCCTTGAAGTCGGAGTCGATGAACTTGTCGAAGTCGGTGCCAGCGGTGCCGCCCGGGGTAACACGGTAGGGAACCGTGACAACCTTGGCCTTGTACGCACTCTGGAGCGCCGGAAGGATTGCCTTACCGGCATCCGGGAAGACGACGAGTGCGTTGACACCCTTGGCGACCATGCCCTGGATGTCGGAGATGGCCTTCTGGGTGTCGCCCTGGCCGTCGGCGTAGTCGATGCTGGTGACGCTCTTGCACTTTGAGGCTTCGTCCCTTGCTGCCGCCGTTGTGACGAGACGCCAGCTGTTGCCACCGAAACCGTCGGTGAAACCGAGCTTGATCTGCTTCGAGCCGCACCACGACGGTGTGCCGCCGGCTGGAGCAGCTGTGGTTGCGCCTGCAGCAGCGGCTGTCGTTGCGGTCGCGGGCGCCGTAGTTGGGGCCGCGGCGGTCACCTTGGCTTTGCTGCTGCCGCAAGCGGCCATAACGAGGACGCCGCTGGCGGTAAGAGCCAGAAGCTTGATTTTCTTGCCTTGCATGTTGGTTGGGTCCTTTCGGGTCTTTGAGGAACTGCGATGTGAGGACATGCGATTTCTGGACTGCTTCATGCGCTGAGCACCGGTTGCGATGCGCGGCCAGCGAACCGCGCCCGTACGCTCTTCCAGTTCACGGTGTAGATCGCTACACCGAGTGCGAGCGCCGCTGCTTGCACGAGTGTGCGAACAGCGAAGCCAACGCCGAGGGCCAGAACGAACTGCTCGAGCTGACTCAGGAAGAGCGCAGCAACGACCGTGGCCACGAGATTTCCACGCCCACCGAGGAGCGAAGTTCCCCCCAGCACGACCGCAGCGACCGACGGCAGCAGGTAGCCGTCACCTTGAAAGGCCGTTGGCTGTGTGACCACCCCTGCGAACATGATTGCGCCGAGGCAATAAAGGACCTGCGCCCATACGTAGGCGCCGATACGATGCCGCGTCGGGCGGAGCCCCGATGTGAGCGCAGCGAGCGAGTTTGCCCCGACCGCCTCGAAACGCCGACCGGCAACCGTAGATTTCACGGCAACCGTGGTGATGATCGTAGTAATCACGGCGAAGAAGACGGTGTTCGGAATGCCGACAGTAAGCCCGCCGCTGAGCTTCGCAAGGCGGTCGGTGGTGAAACGAGGCGTGCCACCTGAGACGGCAAGTACCACCGAGTAGAGCAGCGCGTTAGTAGCAAGCGTCGCCACAATCGCATTCAGGCGGAGCCACCCGATGAGGATGCCGTTCAAGAGGCCGGCGAGGATCGCCACGCCGAAGGCAATCGCGATAGCGAGGGGCAGCTTCGAGTCGTGGCGGTCGGGGACGTGGGTAACGATCACGATGCCAAGCGACATCGCGCCCTGAATCGAAAGGTCGATACCCCCTTGTTGCACGACGAGGGTCTGGCCCAGGGCAACGACGCCCAGAATTGCTGCGAACGGCAGCATGCCGAGCAGCGCACCCTTGCTCACACTCGTGCGGGCGAACAGAGCACTCGCCAGAAAGAGGGCCAGGCAGGCGAACAGGGCTGTGGTGAGGCCACGGGACAACCCGCGACGCTGTGCCAGCAGCGACCGGCGATCCCCTGTTTGCTCCTGCTGCATGGCTCCCCCGAGCACCCCGAGTGTGCGCATCGCCGACCAGCGACGCAATCTCAGACTGTGAACTATTACTGTACACACCGAAGGGAGATCTGACAAGAAAGTGTTCAGTGGTGATTACCAGGCCGTGCGACCCTGTCCAGCCTGTTTGGCGAGCTGTCAGGCCGGGCCAGCGGTCTCGGTGGCGAGAAATCGGAACAGGTCGGCCATGTCTCTTGCGCCGAAGCCGGCGTCGCAGGCCGCCTCCACCTCGCTGCGCACGGCACGAGTCGCAACGGCCTGAAGACCCAGCGAATCGGCCAACCCTGCAATGAGGCCCAGATCCTTCGCGGTGAGGTCGAGACTCATCGCCACCGGAACATTGTCGGACAGGAAGGCGGCTCGTTTGTACTGAACAAACGGGGCGCCGATCACGCTCGCCTGGAACACGTCGTAGGCCGCGCCGGCGTCGATTCCGGCGCGGGTCGCGAGCACGAGCGCTTCGCTTACGGCGGCATTCAGCTGATGAACGACGAGGTTGACGGCCAGCTTCATGGCCTGTCCGCTTCCCGCGGCTCCAACACGCACGACCAGCTTTGCGAACGCATTGAGTACCGGCGTGAGTTCGGCGATGTCGCCAGGGTCTCCGCTGGCCATGATGAGCAGCTGTCCGGCCGCAACGGTCGGCACGCTTCCCGAGACCGGCGCGTCGACGAAACGCTTTCCGGCCGTGGCAAGCGCTGCGCTCACCTTGTGTGCGGTAGTCACGCCACTCGTACCAAGGTCGCACACCACTGCGTTCGTTCGGATAGCGGCGATGACGTCTTCGGCCAACAGAACCGCCTCGGTGACCGCGCCGCTTGCGAGCATCACGAGTACGACGTCGGCGGTTGCAACCGCGTCAGCCGTGCTGTCCGCTACCTCGACTTGGCCAGTGATCGCCTGGCTACTGCCGATTGATGCGGCGAGTGCGTCGGCTCCAGAGCGAGTGCGGTTCCAGACCGATACCCGATGGCCGGCCTCGGCAAGGCGTTGGACCATTGCAGATCCCATGCGGCCGGCGCCGAGAACCGCAACGTCAGCCACGCCGCGGATCCACGAGAATCTTGCCCGTTGCGCCACCGCTTGCGAGGCGCTCGAAACCGTCGGCAACAACGTCGGACAGTGGCACGACCCGGTCGAGCAGCAGACCCGACAGTGGCCGTTGAGCGAGCAGGTCGAGCGCGCGGGGCAGGTCGCTATCGCACACGTGAGCGACCGTCGTTTTGATGTCGACCTCACGGAGCACCACATCGGCGAGTTCGAGCGGTTGAGGTGTCCGGTTCAGCCCTACGAGCATCACCGTGCCACCACGCCCGGCGACGGCCAACGCCCGCGCTGCGGCACCGTTCACACCGGCAGTTTCGAAGACCACCTCAGCGCCCTGTGGGACGAGGTCCCGCACGTCAGCCGGTGATGCGTCGGGAGCGATGCGAAGGGTTGTGGTGGCGCCGAGCTGCCGGGCAACATCGAGGCGACCATCGTCGACATCGATGGCGATGATGGGTCCGTCGTGACCAACGAGTGCTGCAGCGATGAACGAACCGATCGCGCCGACGCCGAGCAGCACCACCGTCTGACCGGGCCGCACATCGGCCCGCTTTGCTGCGTGGATGCCGACAGCGAGCGGCTGTGCAAGCGCGGCATCGAGATCGGCGCATCCGTCGGCGATCATGCGGCATGTCGTAGCCGGTGCAGCAACGAATTGGGCCAGCCCGCCATGGGTGCTGAGTCCGAGGGTGTAGTAACGCGCGCACAAATTCGTGCGGCCGGCGCGGCACCACGCACACGACCCGCAGGAAACGCCGGCGCCGCAGGCAACGCGACGGCCTTTCCACGACGCAACGTCACGTCCGGCCTCGACAACTGTTCCGATGAACTCGTGGCCGAGGACGGTGGGACCGACGTGGCCGCTACCGGGATGGCGGGTATGAAGGGGCACCATGCCGGGTCCCTTGGTGTATTCGCTCGCGTCGGTGCCGCAGAGCCCGTTGTAGGCGACTGCGATAACGACATCACCTGCGCCGCAGGACGGGTCGGCGACGTTTTCGATGCGTAGGTCGTGCGGTCCGTAGAGGACTCCGGCCTGCATGAGGGCGGCCTAGGCCCGCGCGTCGGAGGTAATGTGTACCTTGACCTGGCCGTGATCACGCATCACGGTGTTGATCGCGTCGTCAGCGTTGGCGAGCGCGAACCGCGTGGTCACCATCGGCGACAGGTCGATCTTGGCTCGCGACAAGAACGCGAGTGTCCGTGGCCACACGCCTGGCGAGCCGATCGTTCCGCGGATCTCCAACTCCTTCGACTGGATAAGGCCGAGCGCTGCCGGGCCGACACCGCCGACGTTGATGCCGATGTACACGAGGCGGGCACGGAACGCCGCTACCTCAAGGGCCGCCGCCATGGCCGGGAGCTTGCCCGTGGCATCAAACACCACGGTGGCACCGCCGTGGGTGTGTTCGTTCACTTGGGCCAGCGCGTCGGCTGCCATAGGGTCGACCACCGCTTCGGCACCGAGCTGCTTCGCCAGTTCACCGCGGGCAGCCGTCGGCTCCATGATGGTGACGTGGGCGCCTTTGGCCGCGGCCGAGGCAACAACACCGAGACCGATCGGACCGGCGCCCATCACGACAACGCGGTCGCTGGCATCGACGTTGCCCGCCTGCAGCGTGGCGTAGTAGCCGCAGCTGAACGGTTCGACGAGCGCGCCCTGCGTCCAGCTGAGGTTGTCGGGAAGGCGGTGGAGCCAGGAGTCCTTGGCGAGAAAGAACTCAGCGGCCGCGCCACTGATGCTGAAGCCGAAATGCTCGACGCCGATCACACACTCACCGACAACTCGATCACCAGGCGCCCACTGCGTCACCTTGCGACCGACCGCCATCACTTCGCCAGACCACTCATGGCCGGGGATGATCGGATAGGTGAAGGGGATGATGTAGCGGTTGGAGAGCAGATCAAGATCGGAGTGGCAGACCCCGACGCTGCGGCTGGCGACAAGTACCTCGTCGTCACCAATGACCGGAACCTCGAGATCGGAGACGGCGAACTCGTCCGGACGGAGAAACTGCAGTGCTTGCATGGACGAACCTCGTGGCGCTCAGGAATGGTCAGCAACAATCGCACCCGCGTTCCGCAAGTGTCAAGCAATACAGAACACCAGGCTCGGATCGAACGAGACGGGGGAATGCTCAGCGAATGACACACCAGATTCCGCGGGCGGGCACGGTTCCCGGGTTGCGCAGTAGATGTGGCTGTGAACAGTCGAAACCGATCGCTCCGCCGGGGCGTATCGTGAATGATTCAAACCCGACGGTGATCTCGAGCTCTCCGTCGACGAGGTATCCGCATTCGAAGCCAGCATGGCGCAGCATCGCGCTGTCACTCGTAGAGCTGCTGCCGGGGGGATAGATGATTTCGATGAAGTCAATGCCGTGGCCAGCACTTGATGCGAGCTGTTCCCACACCACGCCACTATCCATGACCAATCTGGGCCGCTCGCCCGGAGCGGTAATAGAGGCGCGCCTCGACGTTGCGTCGGCTTCCCACGCGTCCGATGGCGAGCCGAAGTCGGAGCGGCGTACGGCCGTGCCGTTCGAAGGAGAAACAGCAGCGATGGTGGGTGGAGGTGAGACGGCGTCCATGGTGGGCGGCTCAGACACAAACAGTTCATCGAGCGAGACGTCGAGCAGCTGTGCGATCGAGTACAGCGTCGCAACCGAAGGGCGTGATCGATCGTTCTCGATTTGCGAGACGAAAGAAGGTGACACGCTGAGTTCGCGCGCAACGGCCCGGAGCGATAGACCCGACTTCATTCGTGCCGCACGCAGCCGCGTTCCGAGGCTGGTGTTGGCCTCGGAGTGCCGAATGCTCGGCGCTGCCGGTGCCGCTGCGCCTCGCGCCATAATGCTGTGTCCTTCCAACGTTCCATCGGTCACGCCGACCCTGGCGATGTATTGATTCTACTGAGGCGCCCCGAACGATCCGTAATCAAGATCTCACTACCGACTCGACTCATGCCCAACCCCTTCGTGCGATCGCGTCGGCGAGGTTGATCCTCCGATGGGCGGTTGCGGCGACTGGCCTGGTCGACCTATGTTAACTGCCACTAAACAGTCTGTCGAGGGTACCCATGACGAAGAAAACTGCACTTGTTGTCGGCGTGACCGGCATCTCCGGGTACAACACGGCCCGGGTTCTCGTTGACGACGGGTGGCGGGTTATCGGGCTCTCCCGCCGATCCGACCGCCCCCAGCAAGGCGTCGAACACATCCACGCCGACGTGCTCGACCCCGCGTCGGTCCAGGCTGCCGTCGCCGATTTCGATATCACTCACACGTTCTTCTGTACCTGGTCCCGCCAGGACACCGAGGCCCAGAATTGCGATGTCAACGGCCGAATGCTCTCGAACACCCTCGCCGCGCTCCGCGGGAAAAAGTCGCTCGAACACGTTGTACTGGTGACAGGGTTGAAGCACTACCTCGGCCCGTTCGAGGCGTATGCCAGCGCACCGGCCGAAACTCCGTTCCGCGAGTCACAGGATCGGCTGCCGTTTCAGAACTTCTATTACGAGCAGGAAGACATTCTGTTTGCCGCAGCCGACGAGCAGGGCTTTACCTGGTCGGTCCATCGCCCGCACACGCTCATCGGGTACGCGCTCGGCAACGCCATGAACATGGGCGTGACCTTGGCCGTCTACGGCTCGATCTGCAAAGTAACCGGCGAGCCCTTCGTCTTCCCGGGTAGCCCTCAGCAATACGGCGGCGTCACCGACATCACCGATGCTCGACTGCTGGGCCGGCACCTTCTGTGGTCGGCGACCGCTCCGGCGGCGCGGAACCAGGCGTTCAACACCGTGAACGGCGACGTCTTCAGGTGGCGTCAGATGTGGAAGAGCGTCGCCGAGGCAATCGGCGTCGAGGCCGCGGAATACCCCGGTGAGCCGAACCCGCTCGAGGGCCGCATGGGCCACGCCGATGAGGTGTGGGCGAAACTGGTTGCCCAGCACGGACTGGCGCCGTTCAAGGCGTCGGATCTCGCGTCGTGGTGGCACACCGATGCCGACCTCGGCCGGCAAGTGGAAACCTTCGCCGACATGTCGAAGAGCCGAATGCTCGGCTTCCTCGACTACCAACCCACAGCACAGTCATTCGAAGACGTCTTCGCCGAACTCCGCTCCGCCCGCATCATTCCCGGCTAGTCGTCGCTCCGCCCGCGGCTTGGGCCGCCGCCGATGCCGATGGGTGTGCTGGTGATGATGTCCACCGATTCGTTTCGATCGTCATCGGTGTGCGGGCCGTCGGTGGGTCAGGCGCCGGTGCGGATCAGTTTCTTGTTGACGAATTCGTCGGCACCCCAGCGGCCGAGCTCGCGGCCCGAGCCGGAACGCTTGATGCCGCCGAAGGGCAGCTCGGGGCTGTCGGCGCCGACGATGTTCACGTACACCATGCCGGCCTGGATGGCGTCGGCGACGCGGGCGGCCTGCTCCGGGTCGGTGGTGAACAGGTACGAGCCAAGGCCGAACGGCGTGTCGTTGGCCACGTCGATTGCTTCGGCCTCACTGCTGACCTTGTGGACCATGGCGACGGGGCCGAACAGTTCCTCGTTGTACGAGGGGTTGCCGCGGCCAACGTTGGTGAGCACACCAGGCGGGAAGAACGCACCCGATCGCTCGCCAGCCGATGCCAAGGTCGCTCCGCCGGCCACAGCAGCGTCGACCTGAGCGGCCAGACGCTTGGCTGCCGCCAGCGATGAGAGCGGGCCGATGGTGGTGTCGGGGTCGGTCGGATCGCCGACCTTGGTGGCCAGAACCGCCGCAGTGAACTTCTCGACGAACTCGTCGTAGAGGTCGTTCATGACGATGAACCGCTTCGCGGCGTTACATGCTTGCCCACAGTTGTCGACCCGGGCGACGACCGCAGACGCCACCACCGCGTCGAGGTCGTCGGTCGACAGGAGAATGAACGGATCGGAGCCGCCGAGTTCGAGCACGACCTTCTTCAAGTGGCGGCCGGCGATTTCGGCGACGGCCGCACCGGCCCGCTCCGACCCGGTCAGCGAGACGCCCTGGACGATCGGATTCGCGATGATGTCGGCCACCTGATCATTGGTGGCGTAGATGTTGGTGTAGGCCCCGGGTGGGAAGCCAGCGTCGAGGTAGATCTGCTCGATGGCAGCCGCCGACTCGGGGCATTGCGGAGCGTGCTTGAGCAGCACCGGGTTGCCGATGATGAGATTCGGGCCGGCGAACCGAGCGACCTGGTAGTAGGGGAAGTTCCACGGCATGATTCCGAGAAGCACGCCGAGGGCGCTTTTACGCACGATCGCGGACCCCTCGCCACCCATCAGAGTGATGGGTTCGTCGGCCAGAAACTCAGCAGCGTTGTCCGCATAGAACTGGTAGATCGCGGCGCTGAAGGCGACTTCGCCAGCGGCGTCGCCGAGTGGCTTGCCCATCTCTCGGGCGATGATCGCGGCGAGAGTGTCCTGGCGTTCGACGTGCAGATCGGCAACGCGAGATATGAGAGCGGCGCGGTCTGCCACGGAGGTGGTTCGCGACCAGGTGCGGTGGATTTCGCCCGCCCGAGCGATGGCCGAAGCAAGCGCATCGTTGGTGATGGTCGGATAGGTCTCGACCGTCTCTCCGGTTGTTGGGTCCACGACTGCATAGTCACTCATGACTGTTTACCTTTCTTCGATTCATTCGGTCGCTCACCTCTGGCGGAAGTTACCCCGTCCAGATTGTGCGATCGCAGCGAGCTTCAGATCCTGTAGATCTTGAGAAACCTAGTCGTCGAAGAGATGAGCCGATGATCGCTGGCGACGTCGCGACCTACCCGGTGCGGTGGCCGATTGCCGACGCAAGTCTGTTGAGGGCGCCAGCGGTGCGGATACCCCACCAGAACAGGTCCTTGCCATCCACGAAGGTGGTCGGCGCGACGGTTTCGAGTTCCGCACGGTGCCGTTCACCGAACGGGTATGGCTCCGACGGTGCAATCACCAGAGTTGGCGATCGTTCAGTCACTGCTTCCAAATGTGGTTTCGGGGTAGGACCCGGCCCCGGCGAAGACGTTGGAAATGCCGAGCTGTTCAAGCAGAGACGCCCCGTAGGTCGGGGTGCCGAGAGCCATCCATGGCCGTCTCCAGATCGGTACGAACGCGGTTGCCGATGGTGGGTGAGGCGACGCGAGCATCGGCATCGACCAGGCAATCTCGATCCGTGCCGCCAGCGCCGGGAGTTGCTCGCCAACGTCGCCGAGTGAACGGATCCGCAACACGAACACGTCGATCCCGGCGGCCACCAGCGCGGCGTGGTGCTCTCGACGGTTCTCCTCCTCGTCAACCACAACGAGATCTGGTCGCAGCTCGACGATGGCGGCGATGTCGGGGTCCTTCGTGCCACCGACATGAACAAGTTCGGGGCGTTCACAGAAGCGAGTGCACGCCACAGGAATCACGCCCCAGTCGAGCAACGTGTCGGTAACCGAGGGAACAAGACTGACGATTCGCACTCAACCCAAGTGAAGCACGTCGACGCCACCGTCCACACGTTGCCCCGGTCATCCGCGAGCGCATCGATCGTCGTGCTCGCGACCTTCGCGGTGCGGCTGATCGCAATCCGCCGCGCATGGGTGGACCCTTCCCCGAAAGATCACTCGGCGCTCGCGAACGGGGAGCACATTTTCACTCGTCAAGGCTGAACCCGAAAGCCGTCGAGGCCGCTTAAGAGCACTACCGCCGTGCTGCGGTTGCGGACGAGGTGTGGGAGTGGCACTCCTGGGTCCATCGCAACCCCTAGGACTATTGGAATCGAGTTCACAGATCGAACATCGGACGGTACCCATCCGTTCTACTCGGCACGAAACTCGTGCCGAGTTCTGCCGAGTAGATGCATCAAGCGGGATCCAACGTCCGGCAGCCAAGTCCCACCTGATGTTTTCGGAGCGGGTGACGGGAATCGAACCCGCGTTCTCAGCTTGGGAATTTGCCTTTTCGCGTTTTCGTGACCTGGCGAAACGGGCGTTTGGCCTGGTCAAGCCATGTTTCCTCGTGTTGCCCCGTCCGCCCGACATTGGCCCGTCTCGCTCCGTTGTGGCACGCAGATGGCACGCGAACGTACCCTGGCGTTTCAGCTGATGTGTTGCAGTTCTGTGTGCATTTCCGTTACATGCCTGACACTAAGGCTCCCGTACGTGGTTGACCGTTTTGGGCCGCGGTCCGCTGGGTGCTTGACACTTCGGTGTGGAACTGAGTCGTGAATGCGGTCGGTTTGACGGTGGCGTGAAAGGGATGGGTGGCATCGCCCACCCGACCCGAACTAGGTCCACAGCAAGTCTGGCCGTCGGACACGGAGCCGCCATGACCAATCAGGACCGCGAGCCACCTCGCCGACGCATCCGCCTTGTGCCAACAGGCAAGGCGACGCGGGTCGGCCTGACGGCTCTCGATCATGTTGCACCAGCAGACGCGTCACCAATGCCGTCACCCTTCGGCCATCGCCCCTTGACGAAAGCGGTCGCTGCGATCTGGCGCTGCTTACGAGCCTGGCGGTGGCGAGGGGCCCTATCGCCGAAAGCGCCACGAATCTCCAGTCCGAGCGTTCGGGACAACACTCCATCGATGGACAACAACCAGTCTCAAATTTCTTGGCCACCCCGGCAGTTGCAGCCTGCGGTGACGCTCACCTCAACTCTTCCGGACCGGTTGATACAAAGATATGAATCGGTGCAACTTTCCTGCCGTTAACATGAGTAATCTGACTCATATCGGTCGTCGCCTCACCGCTTGTTGCCTATAGTTCGAATTCAACAGACAGACAGGGGTGCCGGTGTCAGTGATGGGACAAGCGAGTTCCTCGGCGGACGATCGCGAGCGTCTCGACCTGCTTCTGCGAGATTACGAGTCGGCAGCGAACGACGAGCGCTACTTTCTGTCCTCGAATGCGGCGGTAATGGGCGTCGGCATTACCGTCCTCTCCGTTATCGCAGCGCTCTTGACACAGGTATGCAGCCCGAAGCATCCTCTCTTCGATTGGCTGAAGGTTGGGTCGACAAAGACTGACTGTTCCTCGATTTCGCCGTACGTCATGGCATTCGTTCCCACCCTTCCCGTCCTTGTCTTGGCCGTGCTCCTCGTCCAGGGAACTGTTGCCACGATGCGTAGCCGATACTTGCGATCAGTGGCCTCGGAAATCCGCACGCTCGTCCATGTTCCGGACGATGCGGTTACACCTCGGACTGGTACACATTCTGCAACCATTAAGCAGCGGAAGATCGCTGTCGGTGCGGCACCGTGCGCTCTCCCACCTGCAGTGGCTCCCGGCTGCCAGCATCGCCATCGGAGTCGGTGTGCTTGCCGTCAACCTGATCGACAACCCGTAGTACGACTCGCAGCAGGAGGCTTGTATGGCTTGATGGCCGTCATTCTTATCATATCGATCCGGATATATTCGAAGTCTTCGAATGTGGCAACGCCTCGTCAAGCGGCTTCCGAATGAACTCAATCGAACTCGCGCTGGATTCCCAGCAGCCGACAGGCTCCTTTATCGCTACATTTTGCTTCCCCGTCCACTGGAAGTACTGAGCAAGGCACCCATTCACGCTCTGGCGTTCGTCTTGGCGTCTGTTTTGAGCGACGGCCATGTTCGCTTCCGGAGAATCGCGTTCTTTACGCTGATCTTGGAGTTCGTGCTTTACCAAGCCCGCTACGCCATTAATGACTTGAGGCAATCAGAGAACGACAAGCATCACCCGAGTAGTCGGGCTCACGGCAGACTAAATCCGAGTACGGCGGCCGTGCGCTCCGGTCTGATCGCCCTATGTTGGCGCGTACTGGCGCTCCCAGTGAGCTGGATTGCGCTGAAGGACGGCGACCTCCGCGGGGCCCTTATCGTCGCTGCGGCGGTGGTGGCTGCATCAACGGTCGCCTATGAGTCAGTCCGAGAATACAGCCGCGAGGTCGGCGCAGCGGGCCGACCAACCGATCGTCTAACTTGGGTCACGCTCGGTTTGGTTGGAATCGGATACGGTCTTCGTTTGGGCACAGGCTTGCACCTCGGAGGCGTCGGGACGATTCCTACCATCGCTGGCACGTCTTTTGGCTATTGGCTCGGCATCCTCTTTGTCGGCATGACTTGGACTCTTGAGGGGTATTCATTCGAGACCTTCGAAGCAGCAAAAGCATCCAAACCCCACGTTGCCTATCTCACCGCAGCTGTTGTCGGCCGCCGTGGTTCGGAATCGCCTCTCGACCGACTAAAGGAACGCACTCTTAGACCGGTCCAGCCAATCGGTTCGCCAATACCGCTGATCTTCGCTTGTGCTCTCGTCTCAGCCACGCTCTTCTCGACAACACTACAATTGGGCGGCCAGCGATCGTCCGCCAATGTCCAATTTGCCGTAGTTCAACTAGGAGACTGCTGAGCAATCCTGCTTGGTCGTCGGATTCGCGAAGTTGGCGTGGATCGAAAAGAATGGGGGGATGCAGGGATCTTCGACTTCCGATCGTGCCTTTTTCGACGCGAAGGATGTGTGTGGCCATCTCCTGAAACCGGGCACTGTGTACGCGTTGTTGGCTGAGCATCGGCACCGGTTGTTCCCGGATGAGATGTTTGCTGATCTGTTCCCCGTGAAGCGCGGCCGCCCGTCGGTCCCGGCGGATGTGATCGCGTCCGTGATGGTCTTGCAGGCGTTGGAAGGCCTCTCTGACCGTGAAGCGGTCGGACGTTTGGAGACCGATATCCGTTGGAAGATGGCGACGGGTTTGTCGTTGATGGATGAGGCGTTCCACTCGACAGTGCTGGTGTTGTGGCGCAACAAGCTCCGCCAGTCCGAGGCTCCGCAACGCATTTTCGACGCCGTGCGTGCGGTGATCGCTGAGACTGGCGTGTTGAAAGGTAAGCATCGACGCGCTCTTGATTCGACGGTGTTAGACGACACGGTCGCCCGCCAAGACACGGTCACGATGCTCGCAGCGCAGATCCGAAAGGTCCGCAAACTGATCCCCGAAATCGCAGGTGTTCGGGTGCGGCATCACAATCTCGAGCCTGGCCGTCCGTCGTGTGATTGGGCCGATCCGGTCGACCGCGAACGGCTCGTTACCGAACTCGTCGATGACGCGTTGACGTTGCTGGGCGCGGTTGAGGATCTCCAAGACGGCGGACTCGTTTTGTCTGATGTGCAGGAAGACGCGGTCGCCCTGTTGGCTTTGGTTGCCGGCCAGGATGTGGAGCCGGGTGACCGGCCCGGCCGGTGGCGGATCAGTCGTGGCACTGCGAAAGACCGCACGATTTCCACGGTCGACCCGGAGACACGCCATGCGCACAAGACCCGCCGTTCGCAGCGTGACGGTTATAAAGCTCACGTCGCAGCCGAACCCGACACCGGTCTGATCACCGGTTGCGACCTCGGCCCCGGCAACGACGGCGACACCCAAGCCGCACCCGGACTGCTCGATGGTGAACCGGCCGGGACCGAAGTGCTCGGTGACAGCGCGTATTCCTCAGGCGAACTCCGCGACCACCTCGCGAAGAAGCAGATGGCTCCGGTCATCAAGCCCCGTCCGCTCCAACCTGCCGTTGAGGGCGGGTTCACTCTCGATGATTTCAACATTGATCTGACCTCGGGGACGGTCACGTGCCCGGCCAACATCACGGTCACGATCAGCCCGGCCAGGACGGCGACGTTCGGGAAACACTGCCGCACATGCCCGCTCCGCAAGTCATGCACCACCGCGAAAGGCGGACGTTCGATCAGCCTGCACGAACACCATCAACTCCTCGCGGACGCCCGTCTCCAGGCCCGAACGGTCGGGTTCGACACGGTGTATCGCCAGCATCGCCCGATGATAGAGCGGACCATCGCATGGCTCGTCAAAGACAACCACCGACGCTTGAGATACCGAGGAATCACCAAGAACCGGATCGCGTGGTCGCAACGCTGCGCCGCAGTGAATCTGAAACGACTCCTCAACCTCGGCCTCACCCACGACGGCGGTTGGATCATCGCCACGGCCTGAACCGGGCCTGAACCACCCCACAGCACGCTCACGAGGCACCCGACCGAGCGCTGGCCACCGCTTCGACAGCGAGTCATCAGGCCGCGACCGTTTCCACCGTCGAGCCGCACAAGATCAGGCTGAACTGCCCCACCGACCAAATCGACCGTCAGCCACCATTCCCGTCGGCCAAAGACGATTGCTCAGCAGCCTCCTAGGCATGGCAGCCAGTTGCTTCTTCCTCTCACGGCGAGTCGAGGGCAGCGAGATGATTCGGTGGATGCTTGTTCTCCTGAGCTGTGCTGTCGGAGCGTTCGCCTACCTCGGCGACCGTTCTGCAATAGCCGTACTGCCCCTTCTTCTGCTGAACACCGTCCACTCGTTCTTCAAGTTCATGTGCTACGACGACGTGAACATCGACTTTGGCTTCATTCTGGCGGTCGCCATTCACAAGCTGCGCTGCAATCTTGCGCTACTGCTGGAGGGTGCCCTTGGCCCTTCGCGTACTTGGCGCTATTCGGTCGCTCAGCCGACACTGGAAACGCCGCTCGAGAGGTCGAATACAGAGAACGGTTTGGCCAGGCGTGAAGCAGGAAAGTGCCAGGGATCTTCAGGTAATCAGGTCTACGCCTTTAGGGCACTGTTCGGGCTTCAGGGTGGAGTGAGCTTGTCGAGAAGTAACCAGTTGGGTCGGCCGGCCAACTTAGACCGGCACGCATTCGCTATGATCGGGTCAGGCCCGGTCGAGCTGCACGGTTTCGGAGTATCACGCCACGGCGCAGACGTGCCGCCCGGATGGTGCGGGCAAGCTGAGAAGGCAGCGTGTCAAGGTCAACTGTCACACTTTCATCGTAGCTGCGCCGACTGCGAGCCGTTCCCGTCTACGGCCATGATCGGGCGACTCATCAGCGGCCCACAAAAATTCCCTTTGGCCAGGGAAGACAATGGGAGCGGGCACACGGACCGGCGTTCGCCGGCTTGGGAATTCGGCTTGCCGTGTTTTCGTGACCAGGGATAACGGGTGTTTCGGCTGGTCCGCGATTGACAATTAGTGCGAGGTGTCGAACAGAAGCGAATTGAAGTCTGGCCGAGAATAGTTCGGCCCTTGATGACCTTGCCGTCTTCACGGAGTATAGGAAGTCCGTCAGGACCAAGCTTGGACATGTTTGACCGGTGAACCTCTCGAACGAGGCTGGTAGCATCCAATCCGTACGTCACTGCAGTCCCGAAGACAACGTAGAGAACGTCGGCAATTCCGTCAGCAATCGCTACTAGGTCCGCTGCTCGCAAGCTGTAATCAACTCGGCACTCTCTTCCTTGAGCAGAGCGTTCCGCAGCGCAGCAAGGTCATCGGGGACGTCAATCGTTGGTCGGTCTGCTCGGGGGAGCCCGAACGCGACGTGAAACTCAAACACGAGTTGCTGGAGCCCCACCTCGTCCGTCCGCGGAGCAACGGCCATCAGATGGTCGTGGATTCGTGATGTTGGACTTCGGCGCCGATGGACGGCGGCGCGACGAACGAGCCGGGCACGTCGAACATTGGGCGATCGTACGGACGAGCGTGTTGGGTGTTCATCCTAAGTCCTCGACCGAACCGTCCGGGTTGCGCAAGTGCGCAGCGATGAGATTGCATAATGTCGTGACCCCCTCGTCGACTGTCAGTTCGACAATAGCGTCCTCGGCGGCACGCCGCCGCCGGTCCTCGTCCCATGGATAGGCAGCGACGGAGCGAAACGTCGCTGCTCCTCGTGGTGGAGGCTTGTACAGGGTCGCACCGCTGTTGATCGGGCTAAGCGATATCCGAGGAAGGTGGGCTTGGAGCAGCGAAGACGTGTCGAGCGTGAGTACGAGGTGGGGGCGGCCGCGGTTGTGCGTGCGTCAAGAAGAGTCTCGACTCGCTCGGCCGTCAGCCGGAAAAGAACGCCGGTGAGATTTCGATACCAATCGGTTGGTGTCATGCCGTCTTGGAGACACTTCTCCAGCGCCGGAGTTGTCATCGGCTTGTTGTCCCGAATTTTCACAACACCGTGTCTCGCGTGGCTGAGCTGAACAGCTTCCGGTCGACGATCGGATTCGATCGAGCTGCGCCGCGGTTCCTCGACCTCAAAGAGATCGGGCGGCGAGATGTGGACAACAGGCCGTGTGTCCGTATCCCGTCCCAACTGTTCGCGTCTGCCATATGGAACAGTCGCGGATGTAGCATCTCTAGATCGGTGACGTCCATGGACTGACAGTAACCGGAAGGCTGCGGTCCGCAGGCAAATCGATTCAGGTCTTCGGGTGCCACCAAACCGAATAATGCAATGGGTGGCGTCCCGCCTGGCAGTGATTGAGCTACCACAATGCGTAGGCTTGCGCGAATGGGCGATCAGTGGACCAACGAATCTGTTCGCGAGTTCGCGCAGGGGAAGGATCCGATTGCTGCGATAGTCGACCGAGCACGAGACGCTGTGTTTCGAGCCGCAGCAGACGGCTGGACCGGGCCACCCTTCGATCCGCTCCAGCTGGCTCGGCTGCTTGGACTTGACGTCGTACCTCTTGACACGGTCACCGACCCGCGAATAGTGGCTGGGTCCAGCGGTTCAACCATCGAGTACAACCCTCGGCGGCCACGAGGGCGCCTTCGGTTCTCGATAGCGCACGAGATAGCGCACTCGTTCTTTGCCGACGCGGCGTCGGCTGTTCGCTACCGGACGGGGCTCGGAGCCGTACCCGATGAGGACAGCGACGACTGGCAACTCGAACTGCTTTGCAACATCGCTGCCTCGGAACTTCTCATGCCGAACATCGCCCTTCCAATCGACGACATCGATTCCGAGCCGCTCGACATCGATGTGATCATGCAGATGCGGGCGCAGTTCGATGTTTCGACCGAGGCGATACTGCGGCGCGTGGTTTCTGGGACCACACATCAGGTCGCGTGCATCGCTACCTCGCGTGTCTCGGATCGCGTCGATGAACCATCTGCCTTACCACGCTCGACACTATGCGACGGCCTCAAGAACCTGGAGTGAGCCGGTCGAGCGTGGCGAACAGATCGACTCTCGCTCGCTCGCCTCCTGCACGGCGGCTAGGTTTCACGTCGAAGTCCGTTGATGATCTTGGGGAAAACCTGGGGCATTCCACGTACAGGCAGTCGGCACCCCGGCGTATCCGGGTCGCCGATATCCCCGTGTGCTCGCCCTCGTACATCCTCTTTTGAACAGAAACGCGGACGACTCCACGCACCTGGCGTATGTCACTGGCAACGCATCGGAGCCTCCCGCTGACGGCCACGCCCGACTTATTGTGCACGTCGTCGATGATCGAGCGCGCGCCTGGGGCAAGAGAGGGTTTGCGGGTCAACTGTCAACTCAGTACAAACGCGTAACGCTGACGCATTCCACAACTGGACAATTGCATCGCCCACGAATCTGCAACTCGGAAACGCGCACATCCTGAGTGCTGATGAGAGCGTCTTCGTGGCGAGCGTCGTCGCCCAAGAAGGATTCGGGGCGAGCGATGAGGCAGCATCATACGGTACCAGGGGGGCTTCCGCGACGGTCTTCGTGAGGTTCGTCGGGCGGCCTTGCGGCTGGATGCCACCGTACACATGCCGAGAATCGGAACGGGTCAAGTGTTAAGGGTATCGGGAACTTGTCGCCGATGTCGTCGATGAAGAGCTATGCCGACATGGCGTGGGTGTGACGGTCTACACGTTGCCGCGGTGCCCGTGAGCCGACGAACTCGACAGTGAGGGAGTCGACATAGAGGCCGCGCATAGTTGTCCTGTCAGGGCCTGTCGCGTCCTGGCAAATCGGAACTCGCACAGGCACTCGCCGTGAAGTTCGGTGCTGATCACGTCAGCACTCGTCGTTCGCTTTATGAACGCTCACGCACGAAACGATAATGTGATTCTTCTGCAAGAGCGCCAAGCCCTACAGCAGTACGGTGAGGACCTTGATCGGCGAACCGACGGCCGATGGGTTGCGGATGCCCTTGCTGCGAAACACCGAGCGGCTCGGTCTTTGATGGCTTAATCGTGGTCGACTCGATCCGCATCCCCAACCAACTGCGTCATATCCACGAGGCCTTTGGCCACGACGTAGTTCATGTCCACCTCACTCCACCCGTGGGCGTTCTTGCCGACCGGTATGTGGAGAACCAGCGGGGTGCGAGCGGCATTGCGGAGCTCGGCTCGTACACCCAGGTGCAAGCCGATCCGACGGAGTCAGGTGACTAGGAACTTGGTACCGAGGCAGACGTAGTAATCGACACGTACCGCTCGGAGCGCGGGCAGACAATCGTAACGCGATGTGCGGCACGAGTGGGGTTGTTGCCGCGTGGTTGTGAGCAGCTCGTCGACCTACTGGTGGGAGGTCAGTACGGGAAGCGAAGGCAAGGGAAACATTGCGTTCTTCCTCGCGCCTGAATACGACATTCTCGTGCGGGTCGGCGGGCCTTAACGCCGGACATAAAGTGCCCCTGGGTCGGGGTTCACACATCGATCGCTTCCATCCGGCACGCGGGCGAATCAAACGCGCCAGGATTGTGATTGGTCCTGGTGCCGTGCTGGATCTGGATGTTCTCCTTCGCGAAATCGCCGATAGTAGCGTCGAGTCTGATCGGCTCGCCATCGACCCCGAACGCTATCATCATTGAAGCCTGGGACCGGGAGCTGGAACAGGGCATCGTGGCCCGAATCGGATCAACGGGAAAGGGCGTTGGTGCCACGACCGCACAAACGGATTTTGAACCGAGGCGGCCAACTGGATCGAGGGGTTCGGCGACTGCCTACGATGAGGCGCGCTGCCGACATGCCTGAACTGCGCCCCGTACCCCTCCGCCCGAGCGGCGAGGTTCTCGACGAGGCCTATCGGGCCGGGCAGAAGATCCTCCTCCAGGAAGGAACCCAGGGGACAGCGCTAAGCCTCCTGCACGGACCGTATCCCCATGTCACCTCAAGGGACACGACATCGTCGGGTTGCCTCGCCGAAGCCGGCATCGGCCCACCGACGGGTGCGGAAGGTTATCGGCGTCTTCCGTACCTACCCGATCCGCGTTCAAGATGGAACAGATGGCACGTCGGGACCGATGTCTGCCCAGATCACTTTTGGCGAGATCGCCGACCGTTCGGGTCTCGATCGCGGTGAGCTCGAACAGATGGAGAAAGGCTCCGTCAGCGGCAAGCCGAGAACACGTCGCCGAGTTTGACTGGGCGTTGCTAGCGCCGATCGAGCGAGCTCAACTCGCTCACAGACATTGCGTTGACGTTCGCCGATTACATCGACGCCAGCAACCGAAGCGCTCGGCGGTTCGATCAGTTGACCTCAGCGACGATGAGGTTTGTCGAAGAGACGGAACATGTCGCCGGCGTCCCGGTCTCGCTCATCGCCACAAGGTTTGCCGCTCGAAGCATTATTGATCGCCGAGATTGGCATTGACATCGCAGACTGATTTCGGCGTTTGCCGGGAACATTGCCCGTTCGACAAGGAAGGCGCGAGGAAATCCCACCATGCGGACGGTGTTCGTAGGTTGCACTCGGGTGGATTTCGCTCGATCCTGTGACGATGGCGGAGGTAAAGGCATCGTTTGGCCGAGGTCGGCTTTTGCGGGTCTGGTCCACCGGGTGCTCGAAGGCGTCCTCATCGACGACGCCGACGGGTTCAACGAGAAGCTCCAGGAATGAGAACCCTCTACAGGTTCCACCGACCACTTAGTTGCCTCGATGGACAAAGTGTCCTAACCAACGACTGCCGCAAAAAGGCCCACCAACAGTCTCGTAAGGCGCCTTAGTCAGCCCACAGCGAGCTAGCGCCGGACCTCGACAGCCGTAGGCGTTTCGAACCTCGACACGGGCCGATTGTGCAACGGCTACCGCGAGATGGCGTCGCTGGCGCTGGTGTTCTCCCGGCAGAGCGCTATGCTGGGTGGGTGGCGCAGGTTGCAGCCCGCGCCACCCGTATCTGACTGACCGTCAGGCTGCCTTGATCAGGCGCCGAAGGGCTGCTTCGCCCTTCCGCCCGATACAAGGGGGAAACGTCCGATGGGCGTCGTGAAACGAGGTCGTTCCGAATTGGTCCTCGTACACGCCGCCTACCGGAACAGCGCATCCCTGTCTTGAACAGGGGCAGTACGTTTTGGTTGGAGTTGTCCATATAAATCACCTCCTTTCGCATTTCGCGAGAGGTTCAGGGAGTCGCCGAGCGTGGCTCGGATGGCGGCTATTTGGCCGACCCCTTCGAATATCTGCCGGATTTGTTCGGCTGTGAGGCGGGCCAGATCCGATGCCGATAGTCGAAGGTCGAAAGCCAGGCTCAAGACCGGGGGCTCAGACGAATGGTTGGCAGGAGGCTGCTCGCCCGAGCGGCGCGAGGTCCTCGGTATCGGGCTTGCACCCGCCACGTCCGCATCGTCACTGGCTAGAAGCCGTGCTACTGGCGGCACCGCAGGGGTCGTCTCAGTCGACACGGTACCGCGGGCTTCGTCGCCTACGATCCGCACTTGCCGATCGGCGGCGACGGCTATCACGTCCGCTAGTGCCAGCCAATCAATCAGGGATTCGAGCTGTGACTTGAATGAAGCATCGGCGCCAGCGTCGTCGGCCAGCACCTTGACTAGGTCATCGACGTCAGCAGGGCCAAACAGCAAACGCTGGCGCACGACGTCTGCGTACCAGGTTTGGGTCAGTACCGGTTTGAGAACAGCGCCAGCTTGTTGCGGATCGAATGAATGCTTTCGCTGAAACTCCATCACAGCGTCTGTCGGTAAGTAGCGCCCCTTGGCCGACTTCTCAAGAAGGCCTGACTCAACGAAGAACACGTTTATTGAGGCCGGCGGTACTCACCGCAACCCTCAAGTAGGCAGCAAGCTGCTCACTACTTACCGGCTCCTGCCGGTTCTTCGACAGCGCTGCAAAGAGCGTAGCGCATCAACTTGTGCTTGAAACTTGAGGCGATCAGTTGGTAGGGCGTATCGAGCCCGGGCCCGGGTTGCGGTCCTCGCTCGGCCACCCAACGGCACCATGGGATCGGCCGGGTCCTGAACGACCGAAAGGCCGATGTCTTGTTGCATGTGAGTCAGTGTAGCAGACTATGGCGCGTCACATGCGATAGATGCTTGAATTGTTTCACACATGATCGAACATGTGTTTCACTGGCAGAAACACGGCCGATTTTGAGAGGCAGGAACTCAGAGCACCATGGTCCAGGCAACTCCCCTGGATCTCGACCTCCTAGTGCCAGATCGGGATAGCGTATTTTCATCTCAGAGCATTTCGTTAACGACATGCAGTAGCGCAGGCAGTGGCGCCCGATTGGCGTCGCACGTGCCATCGAACGCCTGTAAACCCTCGGAAGCACCTTCCCTGCAAGCTGGATCTGGGTCCGCCGCTTAGAGATCGATTCCGAAGTTGATCGCACGAGGTCGGCGCTGTGGCGCTGCGCGCAGCTCACAGCAGAACTCGAGTGCCGCGGTCACGGAGCCAAGATTCGAGCGGCTCGGCGAGTCTGGCGATACACGGACCCGACGCAGTCGTTAGCTCGTTGGCGAGGTCGATTGTTCGGTCTGTTGTCACTTCGTGGCCGGTGGCCCAGCCGTGCCAGGTGTGGAGGGTCTCGACCATCCGCGTCGCACTGTCGAGGCGGGCCGGGTAGCCGTAGCGCTCGGCGTACTCGTGTCGTCGGATGGCATCGTTTGCTTTCCCAGCAGCTTGCTCGGCGGCTGCGAGCGCTTTGGCAGTCGGCTTTGCTGCTTCATTCGGCACGATCGACGTTGGCGATGGCAGTGCCGACGCCCTGATCGGCTTCACCGAGTCGGCGTCGTGCTCCGCGTCTTGTGAGTACATTACGACCCACCCAGCTCGATGTTCGCTTGGTACCTCGCGTGGCGCGCCTCGCCGAGTTCTTCTTCCGCTTCGGTCACAGCCGCGAGTGATCGCCGCTCGTTCGACCGATGTTGGATCGCGCCCCTCTCGTTTCCAGAACAAGGCGAGCTTGTCGACAACGGCACGGTCGACCTCGGCGGTCCGTTTCGAGAATCGGTCGATGAGCACTTCCGGAACACCGGCGATCTCGGCCTGGCCGTTCACGATGTCGCCGAACACTACGCCGAACCGGTGCGTGAGTTCGGCGCGCAGCACGCTCTGATAGAGCCCACCGAAGGCGCGTTGGTGACCCTTCAACATGCGGGCGTCGAGCGCGAGCCATCGGCCGTCGTCGGTCTGCACCTTGCTGGAAATCACGAGGTGCGTGTGCAGCTGCGGGTCATCAGCCCGGCTGGTCGACTGGCGAAACGCCGCGATCGTCAAACCTTGGGTGTCGGGGTGCAGCCGTCCGCCGCTGTGCCTGACGCGGGTAGTCGCGCCGAAACGTTCGAGCTGGTGCACCACGGCCGCGACCGCGACGTCGTGACACTCGGCGAGCCGATCATCGCCGGTAAGCGCCCACCACGCCGACAACGACTTCGGTGCCGACAACGTCGCGTCGAAACCGGCGACGGCGCGCACGACCGTGCCATCGGCCCTCGTGCGATCGACCAGCACGTTGCCGAGCGGTGTCCCACCGATTGGGTCACGGCCGCTAAGTAACGCCTCTAACTGCTCGGTGCTCACCGTGTCACTCAGTCCGAACGCTGCGGCCTGCCGACCCATCCACTTTCCCGGCAACTCGCCGTCGGCCTTCGGTGAGATACGCGGTGTAGTAGGCCGCCGTGGTCGCGGCCGTACCGGCGTACAACGTCGTGACCCGCAACATCACGACACACTCCAACGCGCGGGCACTTGTCTGTCCTTTGCTTTCATCGTTTGAGTCGCGTCGTTCATCAGAAGATCCCTCAGCCCTCGAACGCGAGCGAGAGTTCCGCGGTAGTTGCACGCGGCGTCGAACGAGACGCGGTGCGCGACCGCGGCGTGATGACGGCGGACGTGGTGATGACGATCGTTCGGCAAGCTGATCGCGTAGCGACCGGGATCGAACGTGCCAGCGCCGGTCCGACATTGGGCGTGCTTGATCAACCCGACCTCCCGCAGTGCGCGGATGGCGCGTGCGACGGTGTCCTTCGCAAGCCCTATCTCCGCGGCCAGGTCGCGGATCGACCGGCGAGCAACGTACTCATCGCTGCCCGTCGGCTCGGCGTCGTGCAGGAGCGTTTCGAGAACGACCCACGCCGTCGGCCCGACGACACGACGAAGGTGCACAGCGCCTGGCAATACGGTGACGGACCGCCCGTTGCTGATGGTCGGGTCACGCCGCATTCGTCTGGCTCGCCTTCGGCACGTTGGCTTCGGCGAGTCGCACGACGCGACCAGTCGTCGCCAGTTCGATCAGCGCCCAGCGCGGCACACGGATGCAGTTGCCAAGGCGGTAGGCCGGCATGCCGATCATGCCGCGAGACGACAGGTACTGGTTCGCCAGTTGGTACGCCAGCGAGCGGCCGATGCGCAGCACGTCGGCGGCCTCTTCGACGGTAAGTACCGTCGAAGCATCGTCATCAGCGGTGTCGTCAACGCGCTCACGACGACCTACTTACACCCGGTCATTCAATCGACAACACGCTGGTTTCCGGGGCCGTCGGACCAGACAGTACGCAGTGGTACGTGGTTGTACGCCACGGTTCACAGCGGTACACAACGGCACGACAGTGTGTGACGAATATCACACAGTCCTGGCTGTCCTCAGAACCGGGACACGGCTCGTCGGCTGCGGCGGCCTTCTCGTCTCGACGACACGCGCTCCAAGTGCGGCGTAAGGGCCGGAATGTGTGACGTGTACCCAGCAGATCGCCAGCCAGAGATTGGACGTTGCCGACTCTGTGTGGCTCGCCGGGTCTTCGGCTGCGGCCGCTGATGCGACCTCGCCAGGCTCCTGGAGGTCGACGAGCCACCTCAAAGCCCGGGGCCTCCTCAGCGTCGTCCGCCCGGCCATCCAGCGGCTCGCCGATGAACGTTGGCTGGCATCCCACACCGGCAATACTTCGTTGCGGGTGCCGACTTCGATGAGGGAATGCACATGACTGTCGCGATGATGAACCCAGACGGGCTCCCCAAACCTGCGTCCTATCGTCAGCTGTCGATTGCGCAGGGATCGAAGATCGTGTTTCTCGCTGGCCAGGTGGCCCGCGATGCCGATGGCAACCCGGTCGGTGGTGGCGACCTCGCCGCTCAGGTCGAGCAGGCTTACATGAACGTCGATCGGGCCATGGCCGCGGTCGGCGGATCGTTCGATGATGTGGCCAAGCTGACGATCTACATCGTCGATTGGGGCCCGGACAAGGGGGCGGCGCTCGGCGAAGGCATCCGACGAGCCACCACGAGGCTTGGCCGTGATCTGGTGAAGCCGACAACGCTCATCGGCGTCGCTTCTCTTGCGGAGCCCGACATCCTCGTCGAGGTCGAGGCGACGGCCGTGCTGGACTGATCACCTTTCATCGTTGCGGAGCCAGGCTGTCGAGCGATTGCGAGGCACGGTTCAGCGGAAGCCGCCCGCCCGATAACCGGCGATATGTCGCATCCGAGCCGCCCGATTGCGGACCCTGCCGGCGTGAGATAACAGCGCAGGCCGCTCGGCCTGCCCATGTCCAGGGACTGGCCGCATCCGAGTGCAAGCCGCTCCCGTCGCCGGTCACGTCGGTGACGGCCTTGTTCACGTCCGTGGCTGCCAGTGGCAGTTTTTCTTGCTGGCCACCAACAGACGAGAAACAGTACCAAATTGGCACTTTCAACCCCGGCCTTTCCGGAGTTGGACCTCGAAATTCGGGTTCCTTCGAGGCCGCTGAGGGCTACTGTCGCACTGCCGACCCCTCTGGGGAAGGAAATGGTCCCGGTCTTCTCCCCCGATTGGGGAGCGGCCGGGTACCAGCGCCGTTGGCCGAACTGGTTGAACTCAGTGCGGAATAGTTACCAATGGGGTACAATATCCGCTATGAGTTCAACCGTCGCCATCTTGGAAAGCCCCACCGGGCCGGATCAACACGTGCCGACGTGGGCGGCAGGGCTCGTGGCCCGAGCCTGTCGCGAGACATGCCGACTGTCGTGACACGTGATGACTTGGCGCAACGGCTCGTCGAGGTGGGAATGGATCGGACGGTTGATTCGGCCGTGCATGAGTTGCGTCGGCTCGGATGGTTGGTCACGCTGCCCTTTCATGGCGTGTGGGCGTTCGTGCCACCGGGTGTTGGTGAGGTCCTCGATCCGTACATTGGTCTGCGTGCTTGGCGTGCTCGTGATCCCGATTCCGGGTTCATGCTCTGCGGCGCGACGGCTGCTTGGCATCTCGGTTACCTCGATCGCGATCCCGGCTCACCGGTGAGTGTCTGGATTCCATCGTCGACGCGGCTACCCGACGGGCTTCGCCGGTATGTGTCGATCGTGCGATTTGAATCGGCTGCGAAGTCGCACAAAATGCTGGCTCCGTCGTCGAAGTTCTTGATCGATCGCAAGCTAGATCTGTTGCGCTGGGCGAGCGCCCTTCCTGCGTTCGGTCCCGAAGCTCTTGTCGCTCAACTCGCCATCCGTCCGTCCTCGTTCGCTTCGTGGGCCGATCTCGTCGCTCACCTCACCCGCGTCTCGTTTATGACTGCGATGACGACCGGCTGGCTGCCTTGCTCAATGGGCAACCGACGGCGGCGTGGGCGAACAGGGCCGCGTACTTGCTCCCACGCTGGTGGTGAACGCGAGCGGGGCATGTCGCTGCTCAAAGACGGGTTGCTCGAACAAGGCCAAGCCGGAAAAACCCATTCGCTCATCCGGCAATCAACACCGCCGATCCGGTTTGGGTTGCCGAGTACAACTTGATCGACGCTCTGGTTGCTCCGCTGCAAGCTGTCATCGGGAAGGCGTAGCGGTGGCCGAGCTCACGCGCCCGCTGATCGCCCGCCACGGAATGGGCCGGGCCGACGCCTACGACGCAGCGCTGCTCGACGTCGCGCAAGACCATCTTCTCTACCTGCTCGTCGAAGCGGGCGTCTTCGATGACGGCAGCCTCACGTTCAAGGGCGGGACGAGCTTGCGAAAGTGCCGGCTCGGAAATGATGGGCGGTTTTCAACCGACCTCGACTTAGCGGCACCTGATGAAGATGTCGTGCTCGCCGTATGCGCCATCATCGACGGCAACCAGATAAGGTGGGTTTCAGTATCGCCTTGAGCCAAGCCGTGGCGATGGCCGTCACTGGGACATGAAGATCAGTCATCCGACCTTGGGCTCGCCCACGATCGCGGCAAGTGTCGAGTTTGCTCGACGGCCTATCGCTCTTGAGCCGGAGCTACTCGGTTTGTTCCGCTACCGATTCACCGTCACTACGGTTTCGCGCTTCCGCTTGTGCCCGTTGTCGCCGAAGCCGGAAGACGTGCGCCGAGAAACACAGCGCGCTACCGACGAACGTCACTCGGCCGAGATCTGTACGACTTGCAACAGTTTGCGAATCGATCCATCGACGAGGCGCTCGTCCGTCGACTGTGGGTCCTCAAGGTCTGGGGAGATGTTGTCGATGATCACCGCGGCGACAAGCCGCTCGATCCGGCCGACACACTGCGGCCACGTCACGAACGCGACTTCCACCCTGACTCGCTTCCGTGCCCTCACCCGGCCCGTCGACATTCCCGGCTGGGAAGCCCGCGTCCGACCCCGGTTCCAATTCATCGCCGATCTCGACGCCGACGAAGCACGTTGGGCCGCCTGCGATCCACGACATCGCAGCGAAGTCGATGAGGCCCTGGTCGCTCTCGCAAGTTAAGGCTGTCCGTGAGTCAGACCAATCCTGATCGGTACGACCGGGGTCGGCGGCGTGGGGTCGGGGCGTTGGGCTTCGATGAGCGAACTCAGGCCGTTGGCGATTGCTTCGTCGCGGTCCTGTGTTGCGTGCTGGTAGATCAGCGCCGCGCGTGGCGACGACTGGCCCATCCGCGACATCAGTTCCTTCGTGCTCGCGCCGGTCATGGCCGCGAGGGTGTTGCCGGTGTGGCGGAGGTCGTGGAAGCGCAGCCCGGTGATGCCGACCGCCTTCATCGCTCGGCTCCACGCCGTGTAGAAGCGTCGCTCGACGCAGTGGTGCGCCGTTCGTGGTCGCTGAACAGCAGGCCGTCGGCCCCGACGCCGCGAACGACGCGAGGTGCGCCTCGAGCTCGGGCATGATCACCGGCGGGATCGCGACCGTGCGCACGCCGGCGTCGGACTTCGGCGGCCCGAGCACGAGCTCGCCGTTCGAGAGCTCCTGGTATCTGCTCCTCCACCCGAACGGTGCGATGCAGCAGATCGACATGACGCACGCCGAGGGCGCGGATCTCGCCGAGGCGCAGGCCGCAGAACGTGCCGAGCATCACCATCGCCCGGAACTCGCGGCTCGATCGCGTCGGCGATCTCGAACACCTGGGCTATCGACGCGACCGGGCGCTCGGCGGGCCGCTCGTCGACGCGCCCTTGATGATGCACGGGTTGCGCGGCACGATGCCGTCCTCCACCGCGGTAGCGAAGATTGCGTGTAGCAGTCGGTAGCACTTCGCCACCGTCGAGGCGCCGGGCTTGCCCGCGCGCAGATCATCGTCGCGCGCCACTCACGCACTCGCGGCCGGCGTGAGCTGGCTCATCTCGCGTCGCGCCGAGCGCCGGGAGATGTGAGTGCGCAACAGACCCTCGTACAGCTCGACGGTGCGCGGCCGAAGCTGCGGTCGCTCGCGCGAGCCAGCGCGACGAGTACTCGGCGACCGTCACCTTGCCGGCGCCCGGGTCGAGCCACACGCCGCGGTCGATATCGGCGCGCACGCGAGGCGAGGTACGCGTCGGCCTCGCGTCTTCGTGCGGAACGTCGCCGGCGCCGATGTGCCAGACGTAGATCGATGCAGTAGCGCGCCTGGAATCGCCCCGACGGAAGCTTGCGCACGCTTGCCCCAACTGGTGCGACGCCATGGCGACGATCGTATCCGTTATGGCACGGATGTGGCACGGAACTGGCACGACGACGCATTTGCGGAGCGCCGACTCGGAGAGCGCAGTACCACTCTGAACTGGGAATTCAATGGAGCGGGTGACGGGAATCGAACCCGCGTTCTCAGCTTGGGAAGCTGATGTTCTGCCTCTGAACTACACCCGCAGAACTGCAACAACTACGCAGGTTAGCGTGACACGCCCACGATTCGTAAGGCCCGCGGAATCGCCTTAAAGGTGGCGGGCAGTAGACCCATCGGTTCGCCGTCGGCCCAGAACTCGGCGGGGCCCCTCAGTTCGATGACACGACCCCGGTACGTGCTTACCTGCGGGTGCGAGAGATGGGTTCCCGTGAACACGGTGGGGAAGAAGCGCAGCAGTTCAACACGGCCGAGTTTGCCGACGACGGTGACGTCGAGCAGTCCGTCGAACGGATCGGCCGCGGGGCAGATCTTCATATTTCCGCCAAAGTAGGCGCCGTTGCCGACCGCGATCAGCGTCACCGAGACATCATGCGAAACCCCGTCGACGATGAGTGTGAGAGGCAGAGGGCGCAGACCCGGCAACTCTTCGATCGTGGCTCGTTTGTAGAGCGCAGCGCCCCGTGGCCATCGCAGCCGGTTTGCTCGTTTGTTCACGGCTACGCCGAAACCTGCCGTGGCAACCGTGAGCGCCCATCCGTGCTCGGTTTGTATGGCATCCACGTCGACCGCGGGTTGCAGGGCCGCTTCAATTGCTGCAGCAGGCGAAGCGGGAAGGCCAAGCGCGCGAGCAGCATCGTTACCGGTGCCGATGGGGACGATGCCCAGCACAACGCCCGTCGTGGCCAGCGCGTTGACCGCGAGGTGCACAATGCCGTCGCCGCCTACAACGATGACCCGGTCGACCTCGGTTTGCAGTGCATTGCGAAGCGCAGCGTTGGTACCGGCCTCAGATTCGGGCAGCGACAGCGTGACATCATGGCAGGCAGCAACGGCTGCCGCCACCACGGCATTGGCAACGGCCTCAGCAGACCCGTCGCCCGCGGCCGGGTTCCCGATGACACACACTGAACTCACGTTCTATCCCCCTCTGCGAACCAACTCCGAACAAGCGGCAGTCATCATCCTGCCCGATCTGAGCGACCAGCCCAGAGCATTGCATTCCGTCGACCAAACATAACTAACGTCTCGCTCGTGATCCTGTCTGATCGGTCTCTTCGTGAACAGTTGGCGGCCGGGCGCATCGTGCTCGATCCACTCGATGAGTCGTGCATTCAACCGTCTTCCGTTGATGTGAAGCTCGACCGGTTCTTCCGCATCTTTCGCAACCATTCGGCCGGCATCATCGACCTCAAGCAGGACATGCGCTTCTTGACCGAAGAAGTCGAAGTGGCCGAGGACGGCGTTTTCATCCTGCACCCTGGCGAGTTCGTACTCGGGGCCACCCTTGAGCGTGTGGGCGTCCCGGACGATCTCGTCGGCCGCATCGAAGGCAAGTCCAGCTTGGGCCGGTTGGGCCTGCTTATCCATTCCACTGCCGGATTTATCGATGCCGGTTTTGACGGTCACGTCACCTTGGAGCTCGCGAACGTCGCCAATCTGCCCATCACGCTGTACCCCGGTATGAAGGTGGGCCAGATCAGCTTCCTCACCATGACCACACCGGCCGACAAACCGTACGGCTCAGGCGCATCCGGCTCGAAGTACCAGGGCCAACGTGGCCCGACTCCCAGCCGCTATCACGAAAACTTCCACTAGAGACCGAAGATCGGCGCTCCCGCCGACATGATGATTCCGTCTAACGTTCACATCGTGACGGAGCAACCGGCGGCGGGTGCCGAACAGACAATGACGCCTAGGCGAGCTTCGCGTCGGACATTGTGGCACGCAGGAGTGGTCGTGGCGCTGATTGTTGGGGTGCTGAGCGGATGCGGAAAGAAGACCGCAACTCCGTCGCCGGTCACGCCACCACCGAATGTCAAACCGCTCCTGATCGAGCACGGCTTCGACGCCGCCAAGGTTGATGTCACGGCGAAGAACGCGGCCAAGATCGATGCGCTTCCTTTTGACGGAATCACGATCTTGCCAGCCGTCAACCCTTGCAGCGTGAAGCCCATCGATGAAGCCGCAGCGCAGGCAGATATGGCGGCGATGCCCAAGTTGACCAAGGTGGTGCACAACTTTCTGCTTTGCCGGATCTACGACGATGGCGAGGCCGGAAAGCCCTCCCCCTACGACGTAAAGAACGACGCGGCGTGGACCACCATCGCATCCAACCTGGCCATCTACGCCAAAGCGGCACAGACCACGGGCATGTTCGATGGCGTCATGGTCGACACCGAGTACTACGGCAAGGGGCCGAATCCGTGGGACTACGACACCATCCCGACGCCGGTCGACTACTCGAAGGCGCCGGTTCGGCCATGGTCACTGCCCGACGATGCCAAGGCGAAATCGCAAGCACGCGGTAAACAAGTTGCAGATGCAATCAAAGAAGCCTGGCCAACCGGCGTGATCTTCTCCCTGCGCGGCGCTGCCATTTCCGACAAGGCGTCCTACCGGCAGTCGAACATGGGTGGCAACGACGTGGCGTGGGCGAACGAGCTGGCTGGTCCGTTCTTCGTCGGGATGGTCGAATCGGTGGCAGGGTCAAAGGCCACGCTGATCGACGGTGGCGAGAGCTACTACCAGCGCACACCGCAGGACTTTCAAAAGGCGTACGCCTGGCAGAAGTCCGGCTTGGCCGACAGCAAGGGGCCCCTGGTCCCTTCCGGCGCAGTCACGGCAGCCACGTACAAGTCCACCGTTCTGGTTGCGAGTCAGACCATGGACGGCAACATCAGGCGCTCAGAGGGCCCGTACACGCCCGAGCAACTGCAGAGCATTCTGACTGCCGCCCGCAAGAGTACCGACAAGTATGTGTGGCTCTTCTCCGAGTTGTACGACTGGCGCGGCACGGGCTCGCCGAAGCTGCCCGCGAGTCAGGCCTATCTCGACGCGGTCGCCGCGTCACGGGGTTAGCCCTCGGTCAGGCGATAGATCAACAGCTGGAGTGACGGTGCCAGGTCCGGACCGTCACCTACGTGAAGTGCGCCGAGCGACAAGAAGAGTTCCGTCGGGTCTTCCTCGAGGGGAGGGACGGCGGGTTGGCGACCGGGG
Organism: uncultured Acidimicrobiales bacterium; assembly: GCA_963791625.1. GTDB lineage: Bacteria > Actinomycetota > Acidimicrobiia > Acidimicrobiales > Ilumatobacteraceae > JANMCE01. Next base: position 181,086 of record CAWBTA010000005.1, on the reverse strand, counting down.
TCCTCGCCGAGCCAACCTTCAACGGTCGTAGGCGGCCTTCCCTCCGTGAGATCCTGCGCCCATGTCGGTCGTTCACGCGGCGGCGAGACGGTGGTTGCAACGACAACTGATCGCTCGCGGGCTGCTACGTCGAGTGGGTCTTCCTGGCCGGGCGCGATAGCGGCATCGCCCAGCAGCGTCTTCAGCAGTCGATGGTTGCCATCCAACTCGTTGGCGGCCGACAACGCTACGGCAACAGCGTGCTTGCAGGGGTCGCCCCAGTCGGGGCAGGTGCAGGAAAACCGGAGCTGGCGAGGATCCGTCGGCAACTCACCACCCGATGGCACATGGATGATGACCTCATAGGGGTCGTGGCGCGAACCCCATACAACGGCTTCAATGCGTTCGGCCGCAATGATGAGGTCGCGCACACGACCGTCTTCCACCAGCTCATGGCCACGCACCAGGCGCCCGCTGTCAGCTAGGGCGGCGAGCAGACGGCCAATGTGACCGAGGGTCGGGCCAACACTCATCGCAGCACCAGCAGATCTCGGATTTCCGACGTGGTCAGTTCGGTGATCCAACCTTCGCCGGAGCCGACCACACGGTCGGCCAGGTCCTTCTTGCCTTCGATCAGTGCATCGATGCGTTCTTCCACCGTGCCCTGGCACACCATCTTGTGCACGAGCACGGTGCGCGTCTGACCGATGCGCCAAGCCCGATCACTGGCCTGATTTTCGACGGCCGGATTCCACCAGCGGTCGTAGTGCACCACCTGGCTGGCAGCAGTGAGGTTGAGACCGCTGCCACCCGCCTTCAGCGACACGAGCAGAATGGGCCCGCCGGCACCCTCTTGGAACTGGTCGACCATTTTGTCGCGCTTCGTCTTTGACACGCCGCCATGCAGGAAGGGCACATCGAGCCTCAGGTGCTCGCGAAGATGTCGAGCGAGGATGAGACCCATCTCCCGATACTGCGTGAAGACCAGCATCTTCTCGTCGGCGTCGAGCAGGTCGCCGACCAACTCGTCGAAGCGAGCGAGCTTGCCGCTCCGCCCCGCCAGCACGCTGCCATCGGCCAGGTAGTGAGCCGGGTGATTGCAGATCTGCTTCAGCCGCGTAATCGCCGCCAGGATCGCGCCACGCCGGTCAATGCCATCGAGATGATCGAGCGTGGAGAGCAGCACGTCAACGACCGACTGATAGAGCGTTGCCTGCTCTCTCGTCAACGTTGCATACGCAACTTGTTCCAACTTGGGTGGCAGGTCGGGCACGAGCGAGCGGTCAGCCTTTGAGCGACGCAACATGAACGGCTGCACCATCGCCCGCAATTCGTCCGTCCGCTCCACGTCACGGTTCCGCTCAATCGGCACCGCGAAGTGCTGACGGAACTTGGTGGCGTTGCCGAGCAGACCCGGGTTGACCAGATCGCACACGGCCCACAGTTCGGACAACCGATTTTCCACCGGGGTGCCGGTGAGGGCAACCTTTTGTCGGGCAGGAATCCGACGTAGCGCGCGTGCGGCGGTGGTACTCGGGTTCTTCACGTTCTGCGCCTCGTCGGCAACGAGGCGATCCCAACGAATCGCCGCGAGCGCCACGGCATCGCGTGTGGCGGTGGCGTACGTGGTGACCACGAGGTCGTGACCGCGAACGGCCGCCGCCAGTTCATCACCTTTCGGGCGACCGGGACCATGCAGGACCAGCACCTTCAACCCGGGTGTGAATCGAGCGGATTCCGTCTCCCAGTTCCGCACGACCGAGAGCGGACAGACAACGAGCGTCGGCCACACCGTCGTGCCGCCTTGGCGCTCGTGGGCGAGCAGGGCCAGGAGCTGTGCCGTCTTACCAAGGCCCATGTCGTCGGCCAGGCAACCGCCCAGACCGATGCGCTGGAGGAATGCCAGCCAACCAAGGCCGCGCTGCTGATACGGCCGAAGATTCCCGACGAAACCAACGGGTTCGGGAAGGGGCGTAATGCGGTCGTCGGGCAGACCGGCCAGCAGCTCTTCGACCCATCCTTCACCTGACACTTCGAGGTCGGCATCGGCGCCGATCTGTACGACTTCAATAGCGCTTAACGTAGACCGCTCGCGTTTCACCCGGGTCAGCGCCGTGAGCACCTGGGCGATGCTGTCGGGGTCAAAGCGAACCCACTTGTTGCGGATGTAGACAAGCTCCTGCTTCGCCTCCGCCAAACGGGTCAATTCCGAAGACGTGAGCGTCTCGCCGTCGAGCGCCACCTGCCAGTCGACGGTGACGATGGAGGCCACATCGAGCCCGCCGGATGTGACTGGCGCATCGCTTGGTTTCGCCTCCCCCTTCACCTTGGTGCGCGGCTTCTTCGCCCACCAGGTCGGCAGCAGCACCCGCACCTTGGCCAGTTCGAGGCGTGACGCATCGGCGCGCAGAAACGTGATGATCTCGGCCAGCGGCAGTGCAGCGGTTGTCGCGTGATCATCGGCCAAGGCTGCAGCCAACGACGGCGCGGCCCGCACGACCCTGCGCTTGGCCAAGTTGATGGCGCGCCCGACTTCGGCCGGGGTGAGGTTCAACAACGCGGCCTTGTTCGAATCCGCCAGCACATCGGCTGCAGGAATCAACAGACTCTGGTCGCTGAGTGGAGCCAGCACCATCTCCACCAGCCACGGCAATTCCTCGGGATCGAGGTCGGCCAGCTCGTTGCCTTCCTGGATGTCGAGATCATTCGGCTCGACGACGCGCAGCATGACCGCAATGTCGGTTGTAGCCGACCGTCCGACTCCCGGCGATGTCCAGCGGGTCACCGATTGGGCGAGATGCTGCAACGCGGCATGTTCCGCCGGCGACCGCGCTCCGACGCCAGAGTCGCGCGAGGCCAGCGCTCCCAGGAAGCGGCGCGCCACCACATCGTCGGCACTGCGGCTGTTGGGCGAAGGATCGGCGACTGGTGTTTCGGCCAACGTGAGGCGAACGGCGTCGTCGGTGAACGCGGTGGTGACCATGGAGGTGATCTGCCAGGCTTCGAGCGACGGACGAAGGGCACCGACGACGGTCGGCATCGTGCGGGTGAGGTCGGCCAGTCGACCACCGATCTGGTCGTTGATGACGGGCTGCCAGCTCGCCACACCGTGTCCGTCGGTGTCAACCATGAGCGACGGCAACACCAGACCGGCCTGCGCCACATCCTGACTCAACCGGGCCGCGCCGCGAACCACGCCAGCGACGGGCTGAGGCTGCGCCACGGCACCCAGGCGCGCTGCAGAAAGGCCTCGGTCGCGTCGTGAATTTCGATGCGGAGTGAGTGCACTTCAAGTGGCCCACGTCGGCCCGGAGCCGCCAGTTCCAGTACGTTCGACTGCTGATCGTCGAGCCCAATGAAGAGAGTGGACGCGAAAGATTCAACCGTCTTGCGGTCGAGCACTCGCCCTCGATACCCGAAGATGACCAGCCCGTCATCCCAAACCGCGTGCAGCACGCCTACAACCTATCGGGCCTGACCCCGTGCACCTCAGTGCACGAGGCGAAGCCAGTAGGATGAATGGCGTGAGCGCTTTGGAGAAGATGTACGGGCACCCGTACCACATGACGCTTGAGGAGTACTGGGGGTGGCAAGACACCCAGGAACTCCGTCATGAGTTCGTTGGCGGTGTGGTTTACGCCATGACCGGCGGCTCCCGCTCACACGCTCGGATCTCGTCGAACATTCACGCCTTGCTCCACGCGGCTGCGCGCCACCAAGGGTGCGAGGCGTTCGTGGCTGATTTGGCCCTTCTCGTTGTTACCACGGGCAGCGTGTTCTACCCGGATGTGATGGTCACCTGCAGCGGGGAGAACGATCGATTCGAGACCAGTCCCTGTCTCATCGTGGAGGTGCTATCGCCGTCGACGCAGGGGATCGATCGAACGGTGAAACTGGGTCAGTACTCAAGTATTCCGACGTTGAAGAACTACCTGATGGTGAGTTCGGATCCGGAGGAGCCTTTCGTCATACGGCATCGGCGCGCTGGAGACCTTTGGGTACACACCGTGCATGGGGCCGAAGACGAGCTCACCCTTGACTGCCCCAACATCACCTTCTGCGTCGCAGACCTGTATCTCTAGAGGACGATACCGTCAGACTGCGGCCGCGACGCGGCGGAGATACTGGCCGTAGCTGGACTTACCCAGGGCTTCGGCCAGGGTCGACAGCTGGTCGGATGTGATCCAGCGGTTCTCGAAGGCGATCTCTTCGATACAGGCGATCTGCACGCCCTGGCGATGCTCCAAGACCTGCACGAACGTGGCGGCCTCCAGCAGCGAATCGTGGGTGCCGGTATCGAGCCAGGCCATACCGCGCCCAAGCTTTTGCAGATGCGCCTTGCCAGCCTCGACGTAGTGGCGATTGACATCGGTGATCTCCAGCTCACCTCGACGTGACGGCTCCAAGTTTGCAGCGATATCGACAACGGTGTTGTCGTAGAAGTACAGCCCGGTGACGGCCATGTTGCTCTTGGGCGCCGACGGTTTTTCCTCAATGGACAGGATGCGCATGTCGTGATCGACCTCGGCGACGCCGTACCGCTCGGGGTCCGAGACGGTATAGCCGAAGAGCTGGCAGCCCCCGTGGTCGGCAATGTCGTGGGCCGCGGACCGCAGGATCTTCGACAGGCCCTCGCCGTGGAAGATGTTGTCCCCCAGCACCAGGCACACGTCGTCGGCACCGATGAACTCCCGGCCGATGATGAACGCCTCGGCCAGGCCGTTGGGCGCTGCCTGCTCGGCGTAGGAGAACTGCACACCAATGTCGGCTCCGGTTCCGAACAGCCGCTCGAACAGAGGAAGGTCGTGCGGCGTGGAGATGATCAGAATCTCTCGGATGCCGGCCAGCATCAGCACCGACAGCGGGTAGTAGATCATCGGCTTGTCGTACACGGGCAGCAACTGCTTGGAGACCGATCGGGTCACCGGGTGCAGTCGCGTACCGGAACCCCCGGCCAGGATGATGCCCTTCACTCTCCGGCAACCGGACTTGCGAGTGGCGCTTCGGGTGAAGACGCCATGGCCTCGCCCCGCTCAATGGCTTCGAGCAGGTGGAGCGAGATGTCGGCCACCTTGACCTCGTGCTCCTCCTTGCCTGCCGCCTTCACGCCGTCGTCCATCATGATGTAACAGAATGGGCAGGCCGTGGCGACGCGCGAGGCGCCGGTGGAAATCGCTTCGAGCGCTCGCTCGTCGTTCACCTTGGTGCCGACATTTTCTTCCATCCACATGCGCGCACCGCCAGCGCCGCAGCACATGCCCTTGGTGCCGTTGCGGGGCATCTCGATGATGTCGATGCCCTTCAACGAACCAATGACCTTGCGGGGCGCGGTGTAGATGTCGTTGTGACGTCCGAGGTAGCAGCTGTCGTGATAGACGATGCGCTCCTCGAGCGACGCCGTCGAGACGTCGAGCTTGCCGGTGGCGATCAGGTGCTCAAGGAACTGGCTGTGGTGCACCACTTCGTAGTTGCCGCCGAACTGCGGGTACTCGTTCTTGATGGTGTTGAAGCAGTGTGGGCACTGGGTGATGATCTTGCGCACGCCCATGCCGTTCATCATCTCGATGTTCGGCATAGCCAGCATCTGGAACAGGTACTCGTTGCCCGAGCGACGGGCCGAATCACCCGTGCACATTTCTGAGGGTCCGAGGATGGCCACGTCGACGCCGGCGCGCTTCATCAGCTTGGCCATGGCCTGGCTGACCTTCTTGTTCTTGTCGTCGAATGATCCGGCGCAACCCACCCAGTAGAGGTACTCGGTGGTGATTGGCTCACCCGGGCTGACGACCTGCACGTCGGGGAAGTCTTTGGCCCAGTCGGCGCGCTCGCCCTGGCTCATGCCCCACGGGTTGCCCTGGTTCTCCATGCCGCGGAACGCGCCACCGAGTTCGGCGGGGAAGTCGGATTCCATCAGCGTGAGATAGCGCCGCATGTCGAGGATCTTGTCGAGGATTTCGATGTTGACCGGGCAGATCTCATCGCACGCCCGGCACGACGTACAGGCCCATACTTCTTCGGCCGAGATGAGCTCGAACAGCGAGCTGGACGACACTTTGGCGTAGCCGCTGATGGGCGACGACACGTGGGCGTGTTGCGCTGAGCCGGCCATGACCGCGCCGGTCTTGAGGACGATTTCGCGCGGGTCGAGTTTCTTGCCCGTCGCGTTGGCCGGGCACACGCTGGTGCAGCGACCGCACATGGTGCATGCGTCGGTATCCATCAACTGCTTCCACGTGAAGTCTTCCACCACCGACGCACCGAACGTTTCGAGCTCGGTTTCGGTCAGGTTCGGCATGGCCTTCATGGCGCCCTTCGGACGTTCACGATCCTTGAGGTACATGTTGATGGGCGAAGTGATCATGTGGCGCAACATGGTGATGGGCAACATGATCAAGAAGGCAAAGAAACACACCACGTGCAGCACCCAGAAGCCCTGGTGCCAGCCGCGAAGGCTGCTTAGGTTCTTCACTGCTGATGCCAGTGGGTAGCCGATGAAGCTCCACTTCTCGAAGCTCATGTCCTTGCCGTTGTGCCACTGCTCGGCAATGCGGAACATCTCGGCGCCGAACCCCGACAGGCCGAGCACAAGGAACAGACCAAGCCCGATGGCGTGCTCGGGGCGAGACTTCACGCGGATGCGGTAGGGCCGCTGAATGTAGCGACGCACCATGGCCCACACGATGCCGGCCAGGAACATGGTGCCGCCGACGTCGCCAATGAACGCGAAGCCCTGATAGGTACCACCGTGCAGGAACTTGCCTGCGGGTGGCATCTGGTGATCAATCTCGGACACCGTGGTGACGGCGAGCAGGATGAGAAAGCCGAAGTACATCAGCGAATGCATGACGCCGGCAGCCGGGTCGCGCAGCAGCGTCTTCATGTAGACGCCGGCGCGGAAGTCAGCCAGGCGCCGCTTGGCGTTTTGCGGAGTGGTGCGACGGTTGTCGGGCCCGCCCCGCTCCCAGTTGCGGATGCGGTCAGCGAAGAGCAACGCGGTGTACACGAGCAGCACCGGAGTGACCAGGTAGAACATCAATTGGATGGGGCCGGGAATGCCGACGAACGGCTCGCGGCTCACTTCCGACTTGTCGTGCCACTTGGTGAGTAACGGGACAATGCCCGACACCACGGTAAAGAGACCGAACGCGGCGCCAAACCCGGCGACGAGTTGGTACGGCTTTATTTTGCGCGGGCCCGCCGGAGCAGCCGCAGGAGCATGGGAATCTGCACTCATAGCAGGCCGAAAACTACTCGGCCGGACGAGCACACACCGATTCAGCCGAACATGGTCCGATCGAGGTCACGGATACGACCCGCGAGCGAAGCAAGCAACTTGCGCGACAGCGTCGGCACGTCGGCCAGTACCGCGGCGAAATGACGCTGGTCGATCACCAGCAGCGTGCTTGCACTGTTGGTCGTCACGGTTGCGGTGCGAGGGCCGTGGTCGAGCAGCGAGAGCTCGCCAACCATGGCGCCGGGGCCGACGATGGTGATCTTCTTGCCGTTGCGCTTCACCAGCGCGGACCCGGAAAGAATGATGAACGCCTCGCGCCCGGTTTGCCCTTGGTCGCACAGCAGATGACCCTCGGGTACCGAAATTTCATCGGCGGCTTTGGCGATACGTTCAAGTTCTTTCGTGGAGCAGCTGCTGAACAGCGGCACATTCCGCAGGTGATCGAGATACGCTTTTTTGCTGGCCATGCGGGAATCCTAATCGCGTACGTCGCCTCGCCGGAACAATGAGAAGACGAGCTTGGCGACAACCTGTTCGATGGTGGCCATCATGATGATGAGGTCGAGTGAAATCGACCAGTTGTCGACATAGAAGAGGTCAAGCCGTCGATAGGCGGAGAAGTTCGGATTGTCGCGTGCTTCCACCTGCCACAGACCGGTAATGCCTGGGAGAACCTTGGTGCGGTTCAGCAGGATGTCATCGAAGTTAGCGACCTCCGCGGGGAGCGCAGGCCGCGGTCCGACCATGCTCATTTCGCCCCGCAACACGTTGACGAGTTGGGGGAGTTCGTCGAGGCTTGAGTTCCGCAGGAAACGTCCGATGCGGGTGATGCGAGGGTCACGGTCCATTTTGAACAGCGGCCCGTTTCGTTCGTTGGCGGTTTCAAGGGCGGCCAGTTGCGCCTCGGCGTCGATGACCATCGTGCGGAACTTCAGCACGCGAAAGTGGTGGCCGTCCTGCCCGACGCGAACCTGACGGAAGAAGACCGGCCCGCCGTCCTGCAGTTTTATGATGAGGCCGACCACCGCAAACAAGGGCGCTGCCAGGATCATGCCGAACGTCGCCATCACGAGGTCGAGCGCTCGCTTGGCGAGATCCTGACCGCGAGCCAGCACCGATGACTCGATGTAATAGAAGGGCTCGTAGGCAATGGGTGTGGCACGCATCCGACGGAAATCGGTACCTTTCACTCCATTCGAAAGTTGGATGTGTATTTTTCGCTCCTGCAACCTGCGCACGAGATCGCCCAGTTCTTCGCTCTCGATCAAACTGGTGGAGATGATGACGCCGCCGGCACGGCGGCCCTCTAATACGTCAAGGGTGTCCTCGGGGCTGCCACACCAGAGATGACCGAGCCCGGCAGAAACGGCGTCGTCACGATCACCGACGATGCCCACAACTCGGTAGCCGGCCTCGGGGTGATCTTCGAGCACGTCGAGAATGTCGGCTGATTCGGGTCCGGCGCCCACAATGAGTACATCGCGCAGGAAGCGGCCATCTCGTCGACTGGCAGTGAGCCAAGCGCGATAGGCACCACGGCCGAGAAACATGAGCACCATCGTGAGCGCCATACCGGCCACGATGTCGCGTTGCTGGAACCGGTAACCGATCAGACTGCGGGCAAGATAATTGGCCACGCCGATCAGCCCTACCGACCTGCTCACCCGCGAAAGCTCCACCGTTCGAATAGTGGAGATGCGTGCCAAGTACAGGTCGTGGGCGTTCAGAAGCCACAAACCGGAAGCCACCGAGCCGAGGACGACGAGGACGTTTCCCCAGAGCGGACGTTGACTCCAGTGGAGGAGCGCGGCAAGGATCCAGGCACCAAACAGCGCAGCAGTGTCGAACGCGATGAGGAGGGCACGCAGCCGGTTGAAACGCGGCGGCACGGCGCGACGAGAGGAGGGTATGACCAGCAGCGATTCGGGGCTGGTGCGTGCCGCCGAGATCTGGTCAGCCAGGCTCATATGAATCCTTTGACCCTCCAGTCTGGAGGTTGCACTTGTTCGACGGTCAACGAAAGAAAGGACCGTACATGAACAAGGGGCATATGGATTCCCGAAAGTCCACGCTTTCGCGTTCTTTATAAACTATTGAGGTTATCTTGATTGTTGGGCGACGGCAGCTGCGGCTTTGGCGGCCACCTCGGGATCGGCCAGATACGCCGCCTCAACCACGGTCAGGTTGTCATCAAACACGTATCGCCTGGGAAATCCGGTCGGAATGTTCAGTTCTGCAATGTCGGCATCACTGACCCCTTCCAGGTGCTTCCAAAGTGCCCGCAGCGAGTTGCCGTGGGCTGCTACCAGCACCGTTAAGCCGGCTCGGAGCTGGGGAACGATGGTGTCGTGCCAGTACGGAAGCACACGGGCAACGACGTCGCGCAAACACTCAGAGGCGGGAAGGACATCGGGCGCCAGCAGTCGGTACCGCGGATCGTGGCGGGGATGCTCTGGCGAATTCGTGTCGACGGGGGGCGGTGGGACGTCGTAGCTGCGGCGCCAAAGATTTGTTTGCTCGGCTCCGTGTAAGGCTGTTGTTTCCTTTTTATCCAGTCCTTGAAGCGCTCCATAATGCCGTTCGTTCAACCGCCATGAGCGCTGAACCGGCAGCCACGGCTGGCCCAGCGCAGCGAGGGCCAGGTTGGCGGTGACGACCGCGCGGGTCTGCAGAGATGTGTGTCCGACATCGAAGAACAAGCCAGCGTCACGCATCGAAACGCCGGCAGCAGAGGCTTGGGTTTCGCCCTCGGCGGTCAGGGCAACGTCGTGCCAGCCGGTAAAGCGATTCTCTTGGTTCCAGGTGCTCTCACCGTGGCGGACAATGACAAGGGTCGAAGGCATGGCCGCGATGTTGGCAGACCGCGGTCATCCGCGTCACGCTGCTACGAGGAAGAGGGCGGTGGTGGGGGGACTCGGCCCCCGGCGGCGAGGAGGACCGACGGATCGGAAGGCACCACAACGACACCGGCCTTCTCGAGCGCATCGATGCGATGCACCGCGAGGCCGGTCTTGCCCATCGACTTCTCCAACTCCTCCAGTTCTCGCATGTGCAGTTCGGAGCGGCGAACTTCGTCTTCGGGCACGACTGCGCCCAGCACGACAACTTTGAGCGCTAGGCCGACGCTCGAAAACAGTGGTGCCAGGCGAGCCTCCAACGCTTCCCGAACCGGCTCACGATTCCAGGTGGCAGCATCCATCGCACTGTAACGACCCATGACGTCGTGCAGAGCCATCTCCACGAGTGGTCGAACTCGTTCTCGAATCGCCTCCGGTGTCCCCATTACGAACAGCTTGTGATGGAACTCCGGGTCGTCCCGCTCGGTCGGATCGAGCTGGTACTTACAGAGCAGCGAGACGTTCATCCGAATGCGATCGCTCGACAGAGCCCAGAACTCCTCTTTTGCGGGTGGAACCTTGTCGCTCTCGTTGGCCTTCTCAGGCCGCTTGGGCACGTTGATGGCGTGAGCGACCAGCATGATCTTGCGGACCTCGGTCCGGTGGCGGGCGACGAGGTAGTGGCCCGGCCCCTCCCACGTCGTACGACGAAGATCCCGTTTGACCACATGGCCGAAGTCGGCGCCGCTCAGAGTGCCGGATTCGAAGTACAGCCCGACGGCGAGCGGGATGAGGGCGAACACGATGACCGCGGCCGGGATGAGGCCGGCGATCAAGAGAGCAACGTCGAGCACCAGGAGCACCAGTGTGAGCACGATGCCGGCCGCGAGATCCTCGCCGTCGATGAACTTCCAGGTGCTCAGAATTGCTCGAATCGCCGCGGTAAGGATGCCGACAAGCAGCACGATGAGGAGGGCCAGAAAGACCGCCTTGGTGAGTGTCAACGCCATTTCTTGCCGCCCTCCGTGGTCTCGTCGTCTGGGATTGGCTATGAGTCCTCTGGAAACTTATGGCAGTTCTCAACTTTCGGCAACGTCTCCAGACGAATTCCTACCTTGAGTGGAATACGCTCAACTTTTCTGTTGTTCACGTTGCATACACCCGGAGGCCGTCATAGCCTTTGAACAGAAGCAAACCGCATACCCAATCTGTTTCGCTTGCGAGCTACCGCTCGCTTTACCGCTCAAACCCTTGGCCAGGAGGCCCCCCATGCCCAAAGCAGTAGGTATCGATCTCGGTACAACCAACTCCGTCGTTTCGGTCCTTGAGGCCGGCGAGCCCGTCGTTATCCCCAATGCCGAAGGTGGCCGTACCACGCCGTCCATCGTTGCGTTCGCTCGCAACGGCGAAGTGCTGGTTGGTGAAGTGGCCAAGCGTCAGGCCATCACCAACGGTGATCGCACCTTCCGCTCCATCAAACGTCACATGGGTACCAACTGGTCCCAGGAGATTGATGGCAAGAAGTACACCGCGCAGGAGATCAGCGCCCGCACGCTCATGAAGCTCAAGCGTGACGCTGAGGCCTACCTTGGTGAGACCGTCACCCAGGCGGTTATCACGGTGCCCGCCTACTTCGACGACGCTCAGCGCACCGCCACCAAGGAAGCTGGCCAGATCGCCGGTCTCGAAGTGCTCCGCATCATCAACGAGCCCACCGCTGCTGCCCTTGCCTATGGCCTCGAAAAGGCTACCGATGATGAGACCATTCTGGTGTTCGACCTCGGTGGCGGCACCTTCGACGTGTCGGTGCTCGAAATCGGCGATGGCGTGTTCGAAGTGAAGTCCACCAACGGTGACACCCACCTCGGTGGCGATGACTGGGATCAGCGCATCATCGACTGGCTGGTCGCCCAGTTCAAGGCTGCGCACGGTGTCGACCTGGCCGCCGACAAGATGGCCGTGCAGCGATTGAAGGAAGCGGCCGAGAAGGCCAAGATCGAGCTTTCGCAGGTGCAGTCAACGCAGATCAACCTGCCGTTCATCACCGCTACTCCGCAGGGTCCGCTCCACATGGACGAGCAGCTCACCCGCGCCAAGTTCCAGGAGATGACCGCCGACCTCATCGAGCGTTGCAAGATCCCCTTCGAGAAAGCCCTTGCCGACGCCGGTGTGTCGAAGGGCGCTCTTGCCCACGTCATCCTCGTCGGTGGCTCTACCCGTATGCCCGCCGTGCAGGAGCTCGTTATGAGCCTCACCGGCAAAGAGCCGAACAAGAGTGTGAACCCCGACGAAGTTGTGGCCGTTGGCGCAGCTGTTCAGGCCGGTGTCTTGCGCGGTGACGTGAAGGACGTACTGCTTCTCGACGTCACGCCGCTCGCTCTTGGTATCGAGACCCGTGGTGGCGTGATGACTCGTCTCATCGAACGCAACACCACTATCCCCACCCGTCGTACTGAGGTGTTCACCACCGCGGAGGACATGCAGCCGTCAGTGGAAATCCACGTGCTGCAGGGTGAGCGCGAGATGGCCAACTACAACAAGACGCTCGGCAAGTTCCAGCTGGTTGACTTGCCACCCGCGCCCCGGGGTGTGCCCCAGATTGAGGTCACGTTCGACATCGACGCCAACGGCATCGTGAACGTGTCGGCTAAAGACCGCGCCACCAATAAAGAGCAGTCCATCACCATCACCGGTCAGTCGACCTTGTCGAAGGATGACATCGCCAAGATGGTCAAAGATGCCGAAGCGCATGCCGAGGATGACAAGCGTCGTCGTGAAGAGGCCGAAACTCGCAACAACGCAGACTCCCTCGTGTACCAGACCGAGAAGGTGTTGAAGGAGCAGGGCGACAAGGTGTCCGAGGAAGAAAAGGCTGCCGTCGAGGCCCCGCTGTCTGATCTGAAGGCTGCCCTCAATGGCAACGATCAAGCAGCTATCAAGGACGCTACCGACAAGCTCATGGCCGCCAGCCAGAGCTTCAGCCAAAAGCTCTATGAGGCTGCTGCGCGTGATTCTGGTGCGGCCGGTACGTCGGCGTCGGGTCAGTCATCGGCACCGTCTGACGACGAGATCGTCGACGCCGAAATCGTGGACGAGGAAAAGTGACAGAACCGAACAACGTCGATGTTGAAGACGTCGAGTTGGTTGCTGACGACGCGATGGACGCGTCGTCGGCCGCCGACCCGGTCGAGGCCGATATCGCCGATCTCCTCTCTGAGCGCGACCAGTTCAAGGACATCGCCCTGCGTCTGCAGGCCGACTTCGAGAATTATCGCAAGCGCGTGGCTGGTCAGCAGGCTGACGAAGTGGACCGTTCCACGGGCCGGCTCGTAGACAGTCTCTTGCCCGTCCTTGATGCATGCGAGGCCGCGTTCTCCCATGGCACGGTCGGTGTTGAGCCGATCTGGTCGGCGCTGCTCGGCGTGCTGCAAAAGCAGGGTCTCGAAGTGATGGACCTCGACGGCAAGCCCTTTGACCCGACCGACGCCGACGCAGTCGTGCACGAGGAAGGTGACGGCGGTGAACCCGTCGTGGCCGAAGTGCTTCGTACCGGTTATCGCTGGAAGGGTCGCGTGCTTCGCGCGGCCATGGTGAAGGTCAAGGGGTAGATCGTGGCTCCGCAGCGAGAGTGGTACGACAAGGACTACTACAAGACCCTGGGCGTCTCTGACAAGGCTGATGCCAAGGAGATCACCAAGGCGTACCGCAAACTCGCGCGCGAGCTGCATCCCGACGCCAACCCGGGCAACGCCAAGGCCGAGGAGAAGTTTAAGGATGTCTCCGCTGCCTATGACGTGCTTGGTGATGACGCGAAGCGCAAGGAGTACGACGAAGTCCGCCGGCTCGGCCCGATGGGAAATCCCTTTGGCGCCGGGGGTAGCGGTGGCGCGGGTGGCGGCCCGGGTGGCTTCAACTTCAACGTCGGCACCGACGGCATGGGCGACCTGCTCGGCGGTCTGTTCGGCCGTCAGCGCCGACCCGGTGGCGCGGCCGGCGGGAACCGAGGGGTCGGACCGCAACGCGGCGAAGATCTCACGGCCAGCCTCACGCTTGAGTTCGTTGACGCCGCGCACGGGCTCACCACCACGCTGCATCTCACCTCTGACGCGTCGTGCACGACCTGTAGCGGTTCGGGCGCCGCGCCCGGCACGCAGCCGCGTCTGTGCGGGGTGTGCAACGGGCGCGGCGTCACCGATGAGAACCAAGGGTTCTTCTCCTTCTCGTCGCCATGCGTTGTGTGCCAGGGCAAGGGCGTCGTTATCGACACGCCCTGCCCGACATGTCGCGGCAAAGGCATCGAACGTCGACCACGTGAAGTCGCCGTGCGTATCCCTGCCGGCGTGGCCGACGGTTCAACCATTCGCCTGAAAGGCCGTGGCGGCCCCGGTCGCAATGGCGGCCCGTCGGGCGACCTGCTCGTTGAATGTCATGTCACACCGCACGCGCTGTTCAGTCGAGACGGCGTGAACCTTTTGCTGCGTATTCCCATCACGTACCCCGAAGCTGTCGCAGGTGCCGATATCGACATACCGACGCTCGACGGCAGCACCGTGAAGCTGCGCCTTCGTTCCGGCACACAGCCCGGATCCAAACACCGCGTGAAAGGCAAGGGCATCAGCACCGCCAAGGCAACGGGAGATCTGATCGTCACCGTCGACGTGATCGTGCCCGCCAAGCCAACCGCTGAAGAGCTCACTGCTGTTGAAGCGCTCCGTCTCGTCACTTCGTCCTCCCCCCGAGCTCACCTGGAGGTGTAGCCAATGGAACTCCGATCCGATGCCCGAGCCGTCTACGTCATCTCCGTCGCAGCCGAACTGGCGGGCGTGCATCCACAGACCCTTCGCATCTACGAACGCAAAGGTCTGCTCGAACCCGCCCGCACATCTGGCGGAAACAGGCGCTACTCCAACGCCGATCTGCAGCGTCTGCGTCGCATCCATGAACTCATGGAAGAGGGCATGAACATCGCCGGCGTCACCCGCATTCTCGCCCTCGAAGAACGAGTCGCCGCGCTCCAGGATGAGGTGGTCGCGCTTCGCGAACATGCCCGTCGCGCCGATGACGAAGCCGTCCGCCGTCAGCGCCGCGACCTCGTCCCGTTGCATCAATCCGTCGCCGTCTTCGGGCAGGTCCCCAGCATCCTGCGCCGCGATTGACGCGCGAGTCTTTCGTCCTCGGCCGTCCTGACCCTGGACCCTTTCCCGAGGTACGGGCGTAGGCAAAATTTGAATGTGCCAGGTCTGTCGAGTTGGTTGAAGGAGAGTTGTGGCAACACTGAATCCGAACAAGTGGACGCAGAAAACGCAGGAGGCCGTCGCCGCTGCGCAGGAGCAGGCGCGAGCGAAGAGCAACCCCGAACTCACGCCCGATCACATTCTTGCTGCCCTTCTTCGCCAGGATGGATCGGTGGTGCTGCCGACGGTACAAAAGCTGGGGCTTGCACCACTCATGTTGCGCAACCGTGCTGACGAAGCCGTCGAAAAATTGCCGCAGGCTTTCGGTGGCGAATCGGCTCGACTCGGCCGGGAAGCGACCGCGATGTTCGATGCTGCTCTGGCTGCGCAGAAGGAACTGCACGACAGCTACCTGTCGGTTGAACACCTGCTGCTCGCCATGCCCGATCGATTGGGCGTTGGCAAAGAGGAACTGCTGCAAGCGTTGTCCGAAGTTCGCGGTTCGCATCGCGTCACTTCGCAGAATCCCGAGGAGAGTTTTCAGGCCCTTGAGAAGTACGGCCAGGACCTGACCCAGCGCGCCCGTGACGGCAAGATCGACCCGGTCATCGGTCGCGACGAGGAGATCCGCCGCACCATCCAGGTGCTGTCTCGCCGAACCAAAAACAATCCGGTGCTCATCGGTGAACCCGGCGTCGGTAAGACCGCGATCGTCGAAGGTTTGGCCAAGCGCATCGCGGACGGAGACGTGCCTGAGGGTCTGAAGAACAAGCGCCTTATTTCGCTCGATATCGGCTCGATGATCGCGGGCGCCAAGTTCCGCGGTGAGTTCGAGGAACGGCTGAAGGCCGTGCTGAAAGAGATCACTGACGCGGAGGGCGAGGTCATCACCTTCGTTGACGAGTTGCACACCATCGTGGGCGCCGGCGCCGCTGAAGGGGCCATGGACGCGGGCAACATGATCAAGCCGATGCTGGCCCGCGGCGAGTTGCGCATGATCGGTGCCACCACGCTCGACGAGTATCGCAAGTACATCGAGAAGGACTCTGCGCTCGAGCGTCGTTTCCAGCAGGTGTACGTCGGCGAACCCTCCGTGGAGGACACCATCGGCATTCTTCGCGGGCTGAAGGAACGTTACGAGGTGCATCACGGCGTCCGTATTCAGGACTCCGCCCTTGTGTCGGCTGCGGTGTTGTCGAATCGTTACATCACTAACCGATTCCTGCCCGACAAGGCCATCGATCTCATCGATGAAGCGGCGTCGCGTCTGCGTATCGAGATCGATTCCCTGCCAACTGAGATCGACGTTATTGAACGTCGCATCATGCAACTTGAGATCGAGCACCTCGCGTTGGACAAGGAGACCGACCAGGCCTCGAAGGACCGGCTCGATGACATCAACGAGGAGCTGCGAGATCTGAAGGACACCTCGGCCGAGATGAAAGGGCGCTGGGAAGGGGAGAAGGAAGCGATCGCCGCGATCCGCACGTTGAAAGAGGAGCGGGAGCACCTCGGTACCCAGGTCGAGCGGGAGAACGATTTGGCCAAGGCTGCCGAGATCCGATTCGGGCGGATTCCCGAACTCGACCGCCGGATTGCGGAGGCATCTGCGCATCTCGATGACCTGCAAAAGGGCAGCCGAATGCTGAAAGAAGAAGTCGATGCCGAGGACATCGCTGAGGTCGTTTCAAAATCAACCGGCGTGCCCGTAAGTCGATTGATGGAAGGCGAGATGGCCAAGCTGGTGCAGCTCGAAGGCATGTTGCACGAGCGTGTGGTCGGGCAGGATGAAGCTGTCATCGCCGTTTCCAACGCCATTCGCCGTAGTCGTGCCGGACTCGCTGATCCGAATCGTCCGATCGGGTCGTTCATGTTCCTCGGCCCCACCGGCGTCGGCAAGACCGAGTTGGCGCGGGCGTTGGCCGAATACCTCTTTGACGACCAGCGGGCCATGGTCCGTATCGACATGAGCGAGTACATGGAAAAGCACGCGGTCAGCCGCCTCATCGGAGCGCCTCCCGGCTACGTCGGTTACGACGAGGGTGGCCAACTCACCGAAGCTGTGCGTCGTCGCCCTTACTCGGTGGTGCTGCTCGACGAGATCGAAAAGGCCCACCCCGATGTCTTCAACGTGCTGCTGCAGGTGCTGGATGACGGCCGCCTAACCGACGGCCAGGGGCGTACGGTGAACTTCACCAACTGCGTGCTGATCATGACCTCAAACCTGCCGGGCGACCCGATCACTCACTTCCGGCCTGAGTTCGTGAACCGCATCGATGACATCATCCGATTCCGGTCACTGACCGAAGCCGACCTCACCCGCATCGTCGGCATTCAGCTGAAATCCATCCGCCAACGCCTGGCCGACCGCCGCATCACCATGGTGGTCACGCCTGCGGCGGAGGCCAAGCTGGCGCATGACGGTTTCGATGAAGCCTTCGGTGCCCGCCCGCTCAAGCGCGTCATTCAACGCGAGATCGGCGACCGGGCCGCTATGGCCATTCTCGAAGGAAAGATCGGCGATGGCGACACCCTTACGGTCGACATCGAGCACGACGATTTCGTTCTTCGATAGGCGTTGGCGAGAGTTTTCTCAGCCTTTCAGACCGCATACGTTCTGAACGTAGGCGTCCACCCGTTCACCCGCTCCGGCTGCGTCGGTTGTACCGAGTTTGCCGAATTCAACGGCCACCCCGCTGGCTGGGTCGGACATCTGCTGTTGAAGCTTGACGGTGTCGTAACCGACTGCGGCGTAGATCGCGGCCAGCCGATTGAAGCTCGCACTGAGTACCGACATGTCGGTCTTGATTTCGGCAGGAGCCCGCGTGGCCATGTCGTTGTAAAGCGTTTGCGCCTCGTTCGTCGCCTGCTTCAGCTGCTCGGGGCTTTGGCCTACGGGGACGTCAAGGTCGTCGAACGTGGTCTTCTTCCCGAGGTCGACGAGATAGCGGCAGAATTCGTTATCGGCGGCGCCGGTCAATTTTGGTGGAGCGCTGGCCGCGGTTGTGGTCGTCGTGGCTACCGTTGTGACGGACAGTGCGCCGGTCGTCGCGGTCGAGTTTGGCGGTGACCCGGTGAGCACTGCCTTTGATGATCCGCAACCCGCCAGGATGCTGACGGCAACACACCAACTCAGAACTTGTCCTCGCATCGGGACTCCTTCGATGTCGTAGGTGTTCCCACACTAACGGGCCGGTTTGGCTCTCTTCATTCGAGTTCCATCTAGAATCCCTCGGTAAGCCGTCCCCGAGGAGGCCCTCTATGCCAGCAACAGTCGTCGTCGGAACCCAGTGGGGTGATGAAGGCAAAGGCAAGATCACCGATCAACTCGCCCACGAAGTGGCGATGGTAGTGCGCTATCAGGGCGGCCATAACGCCGGGCACACGCTCGTGGTTGACGGTGTGAAGTTTGCGCTGCACCTCATTCCGTCCGGGGTGCTGTACCCATCGGTCGTGCCGGTCATCGGAAATGGCGTGGTGGTCGACCCCATTACCTTCCTGCGCGAGATCGACAATCTTGTCGAAAAGGGCGTCGACTGCTCCAAGATCAAACTGTCGAGCCGCGCCCACCTCATTTTGCCGTGGCACTCCGCGCATGACGCTGCCGCGGAGCTGGCGCGTGGCGACGCGAAGATCGGAACCACGCTGAAGGGTATTGGTCCGGCTTATGCCGATAAGGCCCGTCGCGTCGGTATTCGCGCCGGGGAGATGCTCGACCGCGCGTCGTTTGCGGCCACGCTCAAGGCCAGAGGTGAAGCCGAAAACGAGCTGCTCGTCGCCCTCGGCGTCGAGGCTCTGGATATTGACGCCATCGTCGCGCTGTACGCCGGCGAGGTCGCCGACCGGGTGACGCCCTTCATCGCCGATACCGTCGGCCTCATCCACGACGCACTCGACGCCGGTCAGGACATCCTCTTCGAAGGTGCGCAGGCCACGTTCCTTGATCTCGATCAGGGCACCTATCCGTACGTCACGTCATCGAACCCCGTAGCCGGCGGTGCCTGCGCGGGCGCCGGTATCGGGCCGCGTGACATCACCAAGGTCATCGGCATCGCCAAGGCCTATTGCACCCGCGTCGGCGCAGGACCTTTCCCCACCGAGGACCTCGGTGAAGACGGCGACAAGTTGGTGGACATTGGGCGCGAGTTCGGCACCACCACTGGCCGCCGTCGTCGTACCGGCTGGTTCGACGCAGTCATGTTGCGTCACGCCGCTCGGCTGAACAGCCTCACCGAACTGGCCATCACCAAGCTCGATGTGCTCGACACGTTCGCCGCAGTGAAGCTTTGCGTCGGCTATGAGCGTGACGGCCAGCGCATGACCCACTACCCCGACCGTCTCGATGGCCTTGCCGCTGCCACCCCCGTCTACGACGTGTTCCCTGGCTGGCAGGAAGACCTTTCCCACTGCCGCACTCCCGAGGACCTTCCGCCCAAGGCCCGCAGCTACCTGTCCGCGCTTGAGCGTTCGGTCGGAGTACCAATCCGGTATGTCGGTGTGGGCCCCGGACGCGAGCAGATCGTCACCTTTCCGTGATTGAGCGTTACTCGCCGCCAGAGATGGTGGCGATTTTCGCCGACACCGCACGGTTCGCCCGCTACCTCGACATCGAAATCCTGGTCGTCGAAGCGTGGGAAGAACTCGGCGTGGCGCCGGCCGGTTCGGCTGAAGCCTGCCGAGCGCGAGCACCGAAGATCGACGATGTGTTCGTTGCAGCCGTGGCCGAACGCGAACTCATCACCAATCACGACGTGGCCGCCTTTGTCGACGTGGTACAAAACGCCATCGGAGGGCCGGAAGCGGCGTGGATCCATTACGGCCTCACGTCCACTGACGTGGTCGACACCGCATGGTGCTCGCTTATGAATGAAGCAGCCGGGCTGCTCGATCAGGCTGCTACCGATCTGCTTGCCGTACTGGTGGGCCTGGCCGACACCCACCAGAACTCGGTGATGATTGGTCGTACCCACGGTATTCATGCCGAGCCGACGACCTTCGGCGCCACGTGTGCGTTGTGGGCGCTCCAGGTGGAACGTGATCGTGAGCGCCTTCGGGCTGCCCGGGCCGGTATCGCCGTCGGCAAGCTGTCGGGTGCCGTCGGTACCTATTCGAATATTGATCCTGGCATCGAGGCGTTCGTTTGCGCCCGGCTCGGACTGACGCCGACGCCAGCTACCCAGGTCGTTGCGCGGGATCGACATGCCGCGTATTTGTATGCATGCGCAACGATCGGCACCACGGTCGAATTGGTCGCAGTCAATCTCCGCCACTTGCAGCGGACCGAGGTCAGTGAAGTGCAGGAGGGATTTCGGCCCGGGCAGAAGGGTTCTTCAGCCATGCCCCACAAACGAAATCCGATTAGCGCTGAGACCCTAACCGGTCTCTCGCGGATACTTCGCGGCAACATGCTTGCCGGTTTTGAGAACGTTGCGCTCTGGCATGAACGCGACATCAGTCACAGTTCGGTCGAGCGCGTTGTCGTTCCGGATTCGTCGACGTTGGCCTATTACGTGCTCAGACGTCTGAAGAACTTGTTAACCGGTCTGCAGGTCGACACCGCACGCATGCGCGAGAATATTGGTTCGAGTCACAACGTGGTGTTTAGCCAGCCGGTACTGCTGGCCTTGATTTCCAATGGCTACACCCGTGACGAGGCGTATCGCATCGTGCAGGAGAATGCCACCAGAGCGTGGGCGGATCGCACCGATTTCCGAGTGCTGATCGAGGCCGATCCACGCGCCAGCGCCTTGTCAAAAGAGTCTCTCGATGACGCGTTCGATCTTGACCGGGCGGTGCGCGGCGCATCCCGTACGGTTGCAGCTGTGAGGAACCTTCGCTGAGACGGGATCCGAGACCGGGTCCGGTGGTCTCTCCGAAGGCACCCGCCCCACGGAGAAACCATCGAAATCCATCAGCGGTGAATACCGGCTTTGGCTAAGACGGAGGGGTCGACCCCGACGGCACGCCAAGCGGCATGAGAAATGCCCTTACGCTCGCTATAGGCCTTTGCGGAAGCGACGAAGTCGGCTTCAAGGGTTGCAACATCGACCGTTTCACCCATGCCGGCCAACTCTTCATTCAGGTCAAGACGCTCCTGAACGAGATGCACGCGGGTTAACGCGTCGGCAGCGACGAACTCTTCTTCAATTGTAGTAAGGCGCTTGGCGATGGATTCGGCGGTTCGCTTGCGGCCGCGCTTTGGTCGATTAGCGGTAAGCGCTTCGAGGTAAAGGCGTACCGACCGGCTCTCATTGCGACCGATAGCCATTGCTGCTTTATGCTCGGCGGTAACGGCCTTGGGGCCACGCTTTTTCGGGGCTGTATCTGTCATAGACGTCAAGTATAGTGCGCGGACTCTGCTTCTGTTTGTGCAACCGACTGCTTAACCATTAATTATCAATCAGGCCAGCAGCGGGGCAACCTGTTCCGCAATGACCTGGAGTTGGTCGAGATCGTGGATGTCCATCATCTGGAGGTAAATTCGGGTGGCCCCCGCCTCTCCCCACGTGCGAAGCGTTTCGGCAACCTGACGGGGAAGACCAGCCGCTCCATTTTCCCTGAGTTCCTCCGGTTCGCGACCCAATACGGCGGCGCGGCGTTTGAAGTCAGCAACGCGCTCGCCACAGCACACCGTTAGCGCTGCCGAAAAGACGACGGAATCGGGGTCTCGTCCGATGATGTCGCATGCCGCCCGTACCCGATCTCGCTGCTCGCGAAATCGGATCAGGGGTTGAAAGGCGAGGTTGTATTCATTGGCGAACATGGCAGCCATACGAGGCGTTCGGTGCTTGCCACCACCGCCAATGATGATGGGCACCCGCTCCTGAACAGGCTTCGGAAGGGCTGGCGCTCCGACAAGGCGATAATGCTTTCCGTCATAGTCGAAGCTGGAGCCCACCTCGGTTTCCCACAACCCGGTGATGATTTGTAGCTGCTCGCGGAGTCGATCAAACCGTTCGCCCAGTGGCGGGAACGGAATGGCATAGGCCAGGTGTTCGGCCTCGAACCATCCTGCTCCCAGTCCGAATTCGATGCGGCCACCGCTCATCTGATCAACCTGTGCCACGGTGATGGCAAGCGGGCCGGGTAGCCGGAAGGTTGCCGACGAGACCAGCGTGCCGAGCCTGATGGTTCGGGTTTCGCGGGCCAGCCCCGACAGCGTCACCCACGCATCGGTCGGGCCCGGTAGGCCCGAGCCAGGTCCCATGGCCAGGTAGTGATCGGAGCGGAAGAACCCGTTGAACCCGAGCGCCTCGGCCATCTGGGCCATAGCGAGAATGTCTTCGTAGGAAGCCCCCTGTTGAGGTTCGGTAAAGATTCGCAACTGCACACCGACACAGTACGGTCGCTGGCATGCCATCGGAGGAATTCTTGACACATCTGCTCACCCATTCGGTGAAGCGGGGCGATTTCATTCTGAAGTCGGGCGCGCGCAGTACGTGGTTTCTGGACACCAAGCAGACAGCGTGTCGTGGTGAAGGGATGCTGCTAATCGCCGAAGCGGCCCTTGCGTTGATCCCCACGGAGGCAACGGCCATTGGTGGTCTCACCATGGGTGCTGATCCTGTTCGCGTTCGGCATCGCTGCGGTTGCAGCCACGCGGGGAAGATTTCTTCGCAGCTTCTCCATCCGAAAGGAAGAAAAAGATCACGGCATGGGTGGTCGCATAGCCGGTGCCCTGCAACCCGGCGACAAAGTCGTGATCACCGAGGACACCGCCACCCGTGGTACCAGCGCCCTCGACGCAGCCCGAGCGGTACGTGAGTTCGGTGCCGAGCCCATCTTGATCCTGGCTCTCGTCGACCGCGGCGGCACCGCCAAAGCCCTAGCCGAAGCCGAGGGCATCAACTTCGTCTCGCTGGCCACCGCCGAGGATTTAGGTTTCCCCTTCGGCTCGTAAACGACGAAACGCCTCCCCGGTGGGAAGGCGTTTCGTCTTGCGTGTGGTGGTTCAGCGGGGCGTCGATCCCCGGACCCCACGCTTTTCAGGCGTGTGCTCTGCCGACTGAGCTACTGAACCATGATCACTGGAAAAATTTGGCGGTCCCGACGGGACTTGAACCCGCGGCCTCCGGCTTGACAGGCCGGCGTGCACTCCAACTGCACCACGGGACCAGTGTTTGCTTCGTATTCGCTCGTTGCTGAGCACCCCCAACGGGATTCGAACCCGTGCCGCCACCTTGAAAGGGTGGTGTCCTAGGCCGCTAGACGATGGGGGCCTGTTCCTGTTGGAAGCGTGCTAACCCTAGCAGCAAGCGCCGCCGTACGTGCCAGTCGTTTCGCTCTCAATGGGAAGACGCTTCAAGGCTACCGGCCGGAGTGCACCGGCAGGTAACTGGATTTACGACGGACTCAGCGCCGTGACGATGTCGTCGAGCAGGCCACCGAGGTAGTGGAACAGGTTGAAGGCTTGAGCTTGCGGGTCATCCTCGTCGAGTTCATAGCGGTCGTCGTCCTCGCTGACGTCAAGGATGGTGCCGAGGACCAGGCGAGCGTCATTGATGGCCTGCATCCATCGCACCATGTCACCCTCGGACAACGACGTGGCCTGGATGTTCGTTTCCACGATCTCCAAAGAGGACAAGCGGGACTTGATGAGATCGTCTCGCATCAGCCGCTGGTACTCGGCCTCTGCTTCGGGGTCGGTGGTATATGTGGTGGGGAACAGGCGACGCAGGCGAGGGTCGTTCGGACCGGCTTGTTCCAACAGTTGGCGCAGTTGGGGCACCAGGTAGCTGATGGCTTCGCGCTCGTCTGCGCTGAGGCGTAGGGCATAGGTATGTGGATCAGTCCGCTCCACTCGGCGCTTGCGGAACATCAATCGTCCTGTTGCATGGTGGCCCACAGGCCGTGTTCGTGCAGGCGGTAGACATCGAGCTCGGCCTTCTCACGGTTACCCGAGGAAACGACGGCACGGCCCTTTTCATGGACATCCAGCATGAGCGATGTGGCCTTTTCCAGGGAATAGCCGAAGACCCGCTGCAGCACCAGGGTGACGTAGCTCATCAGGTTGATGGGGTCGTTCCAGACCAGCACGATCCACGGCCGGTCGGGCCGTACGTCGGTGTCGCTCTCGAAAACCGGCGACTCCAGCGGCGCAGTGGTGGCGAGGCGCATGGTCACGAATACCCATTCTTCCCGAGCGCAGCGAAAGGGGAAAGCGCAGCGTGTCCGGCCGTGACCGCTGTCGCCGCGCTCCAATGGCCTTTCGGGTGCTGCGGGCCGTACGCTAAGGAGGTTATGTCCGTTGGTGCTCGACCTCTTGTGCCGTCACGGCTAACGCCCGGGGGCATCGCGTCGCACGGCGGCAAGCGGATACCCACCTCCAAACTCGGTGCGTATGTCGCGCTCACCAAACCGCGGATCATTGAACTGCTGCTTATCTCCACCATTCCCACCATGGTCGTCGCCAACCGCGGCTGGCCGTCTTGGAAGCTGATGCTGGCCACGTTTGTCGGAGGCACGTTGTCGGCCGGCGGAGCCAATGCGGTCAACATGTACGTGGACCGTGACATCGACCGGCTCATGCCGCGCACGCAGGGCCGCCCGTTGGTTACCGGCCTGGTGACACCTCGCGCCGCGCTGACGTTTGCGATTTCGTTGGAGGCCGTCGCCTGCCTGATCCTGGCCGTGTTCGTGAACGTGCTCTCGGCTGCCCTCGCCTTGGGCGCCGCATTGTTCTACATCTTCATCTACACACTGTGGCTCAAGCGCACCTCCAAGCAGAACATCGTCATCGGCGGCGCAGCCGGTGCCGCGCCCGTGCTGATCGGCTGGTCGGCCGTCACCAACAACCTCTCTTGGGCGCCAGTCGTGCTGTTCGTGCTCATGTTCTTGTGGACGCCACCGCACTTCTGGGCGCTCGCCATCCGCTACGTCGAGGACTACCGGGCCGCCGATGTGCCCATGTTGCCCGTCGTCGAGTCCTATGACGTGGTCACCCGCAAGATGCTGATGTACACCGTCGGCGTCGTCGTGGCTTCACTCGTGTTCTGGCCCGTTGCACACCTCGGTTTGATCTACGGCATCTCGGCGATCGCGCTCGGTGCGTTCTTCCTCTGGGGCTGCTGGGACCTGTCGAAGGACCCGACCGAGAAGAAGGCAATGCGCCTCTTCGGCTTCAGCATCACGTACGTCACCGTGTTGTTCATGGCCATGGCCATCGACGCGTTGGTCATCTGACCAACTCCAACGATTAGACCTGGAGGAGGTCGGGGAGCGGTTTGACGTTGCCGGGTAGGACGTCGCTGGCGGGCACGCCGAACCAGGTTTCCGCGATGGTGGCGTAGTACTGGTCGAAGCCGACCGTCGCAATGAGCTGTCCATCTCCGTCGAGTTTGGTGAGCGACGGGTGGTCACCGTGCAGGCCGGCCTTCACCGGGCCGAGCAGCAACGCGCACGAGGCGGTGCCGTGGTCGAGGCCGTTCGATCCGTTGTCCTTGACGGTACGACCGAACTCGCTCGTGGTGGCGATGAGCACTTGGTCGGCGATGCCGCGACGTTCAAGATCGGCCATGAAGGCCTCGATGCTTTTGGCCAGATTCTCCATGAGGCCGGGGTGGCGGCCGGGGTTGTCGGTGTGTGTGTCAAAGTCGGCACCCATCGGCACATGGGTAATGCGAATCGCCGGGTCGGCGTGCAGCAGGCGGGCCGCGAGCTGCAAACCGTCGGAGAGCGTTCCGCCGGGGTAGCCCTCGCTCTGGTTCTCCGGAAGCTCCTGCAGGGTCTTGGCGAACCGCACGGCGTCCCGATTGCCATGCCGTGCCATAGCCAGTCCTACGGGTTCACCATTGGCTTCGGTGGCCATGTCGGCCAGCGCCTGCTGGAACGCGTAGCGAGTCACGTCATCAGCCTTAGCGCCAGCCAATGCATTGCCGATGTCGGCCCTCGGGATTGACAGCGTTGCGGCCTTCTCCGATCGCAACGCCGGGTGGCTACCGCTGCCGATAGAGAGCGCCACCGCGCGTGCAGAAGGATCACCGATGGCATCGGCCAGGCGACCAAGGAACCCGGTCGTCAACTTACCTTCGCCGCGAACATCGCCGGTCCACCAGCGATCCATCATGGCGAAATGCGAGCCGTCAGGGTTCGGCGTGCCGATCCCTTGCACCACCGCAAGTCCACGCTGGTGCAGTGGCGCAAGGGTCTTGATGAGGCCCATCTGATCGTTCAGCGCGAGCAGTTCTTTCGGATCGATGCCGATGCGTGATCGCACGTCTTTGTAGCCGGTCATGCCGTAGGGCACGAGGGTGGACAGGCCGTCGTTGCCGCCGTCCATCTCGATGATGACCAGCCGTCGCTTGTCGAGGTCCGCAGCCTTGGGCGTCTTTTTCGCCTTTCCGGCTGACTCTGGCGTGGCGTCGGGACTGGAAGGGGTCGTGGAGGCAGCACCGTCGGAGCCTGCGGTAGTCGCCGACGAACTTGCTGACGAGCTCGCCGATGAGGTGGCGGGCGAAGCGTTCTTCTTGGTGCTCGAGCAGGCAGCCAGCACGCCGGCGGCCAATGTGCTCGTCAGGAAATCTCGGCGATTGAGCGTCATCATGGTTCCTTGGAGGAGATCAGGCGAGGGTGAATTCGGGGCTGGACAGGGCCAGGGCATGCAGCGCGGAGGCTCGATCGCGCTTGCTTTCGATCTTGCCGGCGACCTTGACGAGCGCATTCTTGGTGGTGTCTGACACCTCGAAGAGCGAGGTCCGGCGCAGGATCCAGGCCACCGGGTCCGGGTCGGCCGTCACTTCGGTATCCGACGAGCGATCCAGCGCGTACGACGCCCTGGTCATGGCTGCACCGGCCGAAAGCCAACGGGGTGACAGCGGCCAACCGGCAACGTTGGGTGGCTGGAACGGCACCTGTCCGAGCGTCGACAAGGTGTCGATGAGGTCGTCGTCCTTCGTTGGTCCGAGCACGGCGTGAGCGGCCAGCACCCACTCGATCGGGAAACGCGGCCGGGTCATCCGATGCTCCACAAAGCTCGGGTCGCGCAAGATGGCGCCGACCAGAGGCTTTATCTCCAAGTTGCCGTTTCGGAACGTGTCGGCCAGCGAGGTCAATAGCGACGCCTCGGGGCGGACGCCGTGGAAGTACTGGTAGAGCTTGCCGGCAATGAGCGGTGCGAATGCCGGGTGATCGCAGACCACGTTCACCACATCCTTGGCATTGGCAACGCTCTTGCCCAAGAAGTCGACCGACTTGGTTGGGCCGTGTTCGGTGTTGAACGTCACCTTTGCCGCGTTGTCGTCGTCCACCTCCCAACCCGAGAGTGCATATGCCGCGGCCTGCACGTCGGCCGGGGTGTAGGTCGGCGCGCCGTTGAACTCACGACCCAGCGCGAACAACTCCATGAGCTCGCGTCCGTAGTTCTCGTTCGGCGCCTCCGCGGTAGAGGTTTTGCCATCAAGCCAGCCGAGCATGGCGGCATCCATGGTGATGTCCTGCAGCAACTGGCGAGCGTTGCCGAAGGCCTGCGATCGGAGCAACTGGTGTTGCCGAGCGACCGCAATGGGTTCGGCCTTGTCGACACTGGAGGTGAGATGGCCGTGCCAGAACCACACCATCTTTTCGTGGAGCCCAGCGTCGGGTCGGGTCAGGATCTCCAGCCACCATCGGATCAGGAACGCCTCGTCGTCCTTGGTGCCGAGGGTCGGCGGGTCAACCGTGAGGGGTGCCGCGGTCAGCACGTTGTCGAGTGCCGCGGCATATCCGCCTGGGCTCAGTTCATCCACTTGCCCGGGATGCGGTCCGAAACCCGTTCGCCGGAGCAGGTGCGCAATGAGGGCCTTTTCGTCTGCCATGGATGCACTATGCGCCACGCTTCATGAAGCTGCTGTGAATGGCGTCTTCATGTTCACTTCATGTTCCGCGTGGGATCATTGCGGTTCATGCGCTTACTCCTCGTGGAAGATGATGCCGCCCTCGGCGCGGTCATTCAACGGGGACTGGTCGAGGAAGGTCACGCGGTCGACTGGGAACGCACCGTTGCCAGCGCCATCGAATCGTTGGAGCTCAATTCGTACGCGCTGGTCGTGCTCGACATCGGCCTGCCCGACGGCAGCGGCCTTGATGTCTGTCGCTGGTTGCGCGAGCAACAGGCCGACACCCGCGTACTGCTGCTGACCGCGCGGGATTCGCTGTCGGACAAGGTCGGCGGCCTTGATGCAGGGGCCGACGACTACCTCACCAAACCGTTTGATTCTCCCGAATTGTCTGCTCGCGTGCGAGCGCTGCTTCGTCGGCCGACGTCCACCCGCTCACCGATGGTGGAAGCCGGTGATGTCCGCCTCGACCCTGCCAGCCATACCGTGTGGCGCGGCAACGTCGTCATTCCCATGACCGCTCGCGAGTTCTCCCTCCTTCACGAACTCATGGTCCGTCCCGGTGAAGTGGTCCGCCGCTCGGACCTGCTCGAAGCGGTGTGGGACGCCAACTACGACGGGCTCTCGAACGTGGTCGATGTGCATGTCGCCAACCTGCGTCGCAAGCTCGACCTGCCCAGCAACCCGGCTCCGATCGAGACCGTCCGAGGCGTGGGGTACCGTATCGCCGTATGAATCTCCGGCGCCTGCGATGGCTCGCCACCGCGTTGTGTGCGCTTTTGAGCCTGCTGGCCGTCGTTCCCCTGAGCCGAGCTGCGTTGCGAGCCAACGATGCGAAGTGGGATTCCGCTGCGGTCAACGAAGCACACGATGGGATCGAGCAGGCCTTCGTCGAGTTCGACAACGAACGCGAGCCGGTCGATCGAAACATCTGGACGGTCGGTGCCGACGGCGAAGTTACGGCTTACTCCAAGACCAACGTCCAACCGCCCCTTCGGCTGCTTATCGGTGACCGCGAGGGTGGGTTCACGACGGAAAAGTTCCGACAGGGTGGCATCGACTACCTCGGCGCGGCGCGCATTTCGAAGAAGAGCGAAGGCCTCGCCACCATTGTCGATCTTGCCTCGTATAACCGGAAGAAGAGCGAGTATCACTCGTTCATCTGGACGCTCGGCCTGCTCTGGATTCTTGCGTCGGGGGCGGTTGGCTGGTGGTTGGCCGGCCGTGTCATCCGTCCGGCCCGCCAGGCGCTGATGGAACGTCGCGGCTTCCTGGCCGACGCCGCCCACGAAATGCGCACCCCTCTGTCGGTCATTCTCGCCTCCGCCAGTCAGTCGTTGGCCCGCCCGCGGTCATCGGAGGAATATGTGCGGTCCATGGCCGAGATACGCGCGGCCGCCGAACGAGCGAGCGCCGGCGTGAATGAGTTACTCGATCTCGCTCGGTTGGAGAGCGGCCAGGCCATGCCTCGCCTGGCACCCCTACGTCTCGATCTGCTTGCCGAGGAAGTCGCGTCGTCCGTCCGAGCCGACGACGTGAACGTCACCGCCGCTGCGGGTACCGCCGCCGTGGTGGTGGACGCCGACCTGTCTCTCCTGCGTCAGGCCGTCGACAATCTGGTGCGCAACTC
Organism: uncultured Acidimicrobiales bacterium; assembly: GCA_963791625.1. Lineage (GTDB taxonomy): Bacteria > Actinomycetota > Acidimicrobiia > Acidimicrobiales > Ilumatobacteraceae > JANMCE01. The sequence goes on along the minus strand of CAWBTA010000005.1, from coordinate 151,420 downwards.
GGTCCGTCGGTCAAAAAACGTCTCGCTGGAAAGCTCTATCGACGGTCGCGACGGGGTGCTGAGCGTGCTGGATGACGGCCCCGGATTCGATGAGGCAATGTTGCCCCACGTGTTTGAGCGGTTCCGTCGGGGCGACACCCGCGGCGAAATCGGCCTCGGCCTGGCGTTGGTCCAGACCATCGTCGCCGCCCACGGAGGCGTCGCCACCGCCGCCAACCGCCCCGAAGGCGGCGCCATCGTCACCATAAAAATCCCTCTGACCAGAACTTGATTTCGGGCTAGAGCCCATCGAATGGGTAATCTCCTAACCGACATTCACTACTTGTTTCGCTCGACCGGCTTGTCGGTCGGCGGCGCGCGGGGTTGCCCATGACCATGACCGAAGCTCATCTCGACACCCCGGCCTCAAATGGCGCGGTCCCGGCCGATGTCGTCGCCCGTGTCACCGACTGGACGACAACGGTTGACCACCGCCGTATCGGCCGCCTTTTTGCCGGTTCCGGTCTGGTCGCCGGGCTGGGCCTCATGGTCGTAGCGGTGCTGCTGGCCGCCGATCGAATCGACTCTTCGGCCACATTTTTACCGATTGACGCCACCTATCAAATGTCCACGTTGTATCGCGTCGGTCTGGCGTTCCTGGCCGTTGCCCCTATCGTGCTCGGTCTGGCCATCGCCATCGTGCCACTTCAGGTTGGTGCCTCGAACATTGCCTTCCCCAGGGCGGCCACCCTCTCCTATGTCACCTGGCTTGGCGGTTCGGTGTTGGTCGTGGGCGCGTTTCTTGCCAACGGTGGTCCCGGCGGCGGTAGCAACTGGTACGCCGAATTGTTCCTCGCCGGCCTCGTCGTGGTGATCCTTGGGCTTCTCATCGCGTCGATCTGCGTTGTCGCTACCGTCACCACCCTGCGGGCGCCGGGCCTCACCCTCGACCGGGTACCGATGTTTTCGTTCGCCAACCTCATCGCTTGCTCAGTGATGCTGTTGAGCTGGCCGGTGCTGATTGCCAACCTCGTCGACCTCTATGTCAGTCACCGCTACGGCCAGGTGCCCTTCGGTGATTCCACCAAGTTCATGAGCTACATCGACTGGGCCTTCACCCACCCGGGCGTCACGCTGTTTGCGCTGCCCCTGCTCGGGTTTATCGGTGATGTGGTGCCCACGTTCGCTCGGGTCCGCCAGCCAATGCGAGCCGTCATGTTGGTCGCCATTGGGTTTGCTGGCCTCAACTCATTTGCCGCCGACGTGCAGCGCGGCTTCAATGCCAACACCACCTACCGCCCGCTGATGGTTCTCGTCAGCCTAAGCACGGTGCTCCCGTTCCTGCTCGTGCTCGGTCTCAGTGGTCTGGCCGTACGGTCCGGCAAACCCACCTTTGGTGCACCGCTTATCTTCGCTCTGGCCGCCGGTGTCGCCGGACTGCTCGCCGCCGCGATGAGTGTGCTTATGCCGTTCCGCCGCCTCGGTCTGATGGACCCGCAGGGCGTGTCGGCCGACGGGTTGCGCATCATCAACAGCACCATCTACCCAGCGGCTCAGGCCTCCACCATGCTGTTCGCTGTTCTGCTCGGCGGCTGCGGTGCGCTGGCCTATTGGGGTCCTCGTCTGTGGGGCCGCCGCATTGATGACAAGAAGATGGCGCCTCTTGCGCTGCTCGGGTTGCTTGCAGCGGCGCTGGTCGGTATCCCCGAAGGCATCGCAGCGTTCTCCGATCAGCCCATCGACGAAGTGGCGTTCTCAATCAGCGGGCCCCATCAGTTCCTCAACATTCTGGCAACCGCCGGCTACGGCCTGATGGCGCTGGTGGTGCTCGGCACCATCGGCCTGGCCCTGCGCGGCTTCACGAAGGGCGACACCACCGGCATCGACCCGTGGGAAGGCCAATCGCTCGAATGGACCGTTGAGGGCACCAACCAACTCACCGTCACATCGGCACAACCCCTGTACGACCGGAAGGACGCGTAAGTGGCCCTCGCTCTCCCTGCGGCGCCTGCCCCCGCCCGAACCCGCAGCCAACTGGTCGCCACCGCTTTTGCGTGCGCGGCCGGGCTGATGTTCTTCGGTGGGTTATTGGCGCTGTACGCCAAGTACCGCCATCTGGCCGGAGGCACTACCGCTACGTGGGTGCCGAAGAAAGTCCGCATCCCCGAGATTCCGTCCAACACCATGCTCATCACCATGATGCTTGCGTCCATCACGGCGCAGTGGGCGGTTTACGCCATGCGTCGTGGCAACCGACGTGACGCCTCGATTGCGCTGGCCATCACCGGTCTGTTCGGCGTGGCGGTCATGAACGCTCAGGCCTTCATCTACAGCCAGATGAAGATGCCGATCGTTTCTGCGGATGGCAAGGCGTTCAACGTGTTGTTCTACACGACCACCGGCGCATTCATGTTCGCCGTCATCATCGGACTCGGCATTGCCGCTGTCACCGCGTTCCGTTCGCTCGGCGGTCGCTTCTCGGCCACCGAGACCGAAGGCGTGTCGTCGGTTGCGCTGTACTGGCACTTCCTCACCGTGGCATTCGCCGGCGTGTGGTTCTTCGTTTACGTGACCAAATAGGGGCGATGATGGTTACTACCGGCTCAAAGTTTTTCTTCGCAGTCACGGCCATCCTGGGCGGCATCCTCAGCCTCGAATTGGTCATCCGGCTGCTGTCACCTGGCACCTATATCTTCGGTCTCGACACCATGCAGTCCATCGTCATGGTGTCAGCCATGCTCGCCTGCGGGTTCCTCGGTGGTCTGCTGATTGCATTCCGTGACTCCGAAGCACCGGCCGACTCCACCGCCGCGGCCGTGGCGCATGTGTCAAGCAGCGTGTGGCCCGTCGTGGCCGGTATCGCCATCACCCTCATGGCGCTCGGCCTGGTCACCGACAAGCGCATCTTCGGTGTCGGGTTCGTGGTGCTGCTCGCATCGGGCTTCGAGTGGATGATCGCCGGTTGGGCCGATAAGGCCTCAGCCGACCCGGCGTACAACGCGTCCGTTCGCAGTCGATTCCTCCACCCCATCGAGTTCCCGGCCCTCGGCGCACTCATTATTGGCGCCATCATGTTCGGCTTCTCCCGCATCATGCTTTCGCTCAACGAGACCGGCGCCATTATTCTGTTCGCCGTTGTCGGCACCATCATCTTGCTGGTGGCCGTCGGGTTGGCCAGTCGTACTTCGTTCAGCCGCCAAAAGCTGGCGGGCGTGCTCACCGTTGGCATGGTCGCCATTGTGGCCTTCAGCATCGTGGGTATCAGCCGTGGCGAGCACAAAGCGGAGGAGAACATTCCCGAGGGTGAGAAGAAGGCCACCAACGCGGTGGCCAACAAGGCCAACACGCTGGCCTCGGTAAACGTCACGGAAGCTGGCATCGAGTTCCGCCACGACGACGCGGTGTTGGATCAACTGCTCGTACCCCGAGCGCTCAACACCAGCCTCATGTTCCGCAATGACACCGGAGAGAAGGCGCAGCTCGTAGTGGAGAGCGTGAAGGTGGTGACCGACAAAGACGGCAACGCGAAGGAAGCAGAAGCCGAGTACGCCACCGAGTTCATCGGCAACGGGAAGTCGAAGGTGCTCACCATCAACATCCCAAAGGCATCCACCCCCGACAAGCCCTACAAGATCACGGTGAAGCTCGAATCGGGCAAGACCGTTGACGCAACATTTGGTGTCCGATGAGACGCACGACCCACATCCCAACTGCGGCTGATTCGCACACCATGACTACTGTGAGAAATGTGGAAAACGAGATCTCATCCGTTGCCCGTACATCCCGGCGGAGCGCAGCGGTCGTGCTTGGCGGGCTCGTGCTCGCCCTCACCGGCTGCGCCACGAACGCGCCACAGGACACCTGGGAGCCCAGCGGAAAGTACGCCCGCAGCATCGACAACCTGCAGGAGCCGATCTTCATAGTGGCCGGTGTGGTTGGTCTCATCGTTATGGCCGCCGTGGTGTACTGCATCTGGAAGTTCCGCGAGCGGCCGGGCCACGACTCGATTCCGCATCAGTCCCACGGTAACCCCAAGGTCGAAATCAGCCTGACAGCGCTGTCCGCGGCCATCCTGCTTGTTGTTGCGGTGCCAACCGTCAACACGCTCTTCGACATCTCGAACCGCCCGAAGGATACTGCGTTCGAAGTCACCGTCATTGGTCAGCAGTGGTGGTGGGAGTTCCAGTACAAGTCGCCAGGCATGGAAGGCATCGTCACCGCCACCGAACTGGTCATCCCCGTCGGTAAGAAGGTGCGCCTCAGCGTCACCTCCCGAGACGTCATCCACTCGTTTTGGATCCCGAAGCTGAACGGCAAGCGTGACGCCGTTCCGAACCGCGTGCAACCGCTGAACATGGAAGCCAGTGAGCCCGGCATTTACGAGGGTCAGTGCACCGAGTTCTGCGGGCTCTCCCACGCCAACATGCGTCAGCGTGTGGTGGCTCTTTCCGAAGCCGATTTCGCCACCTGGGTTGCCAACCAGCTCAAGCCCGCCGTGAAGCCGACAGCCGAAACGCTCGAATCGAAGGGTGAGGCCACCTTTATCAGCCAGTGCGCTCGCTGCCATCAGGTGGGCGGTCTTGTTGATGACAAGGGCGAACCGCAGAACTCGAAGGCCGACGAGCAGCTCGTCTCCGGCGCCGCTCCGAACCTCACCCACCTCATGAGCCGTTCAGTGTTCGCCGGCGGGATGTTCGACCTCAGTCTGCGCAGCGAGGCGTGCGACGCCAAGACGGCTCCGAAAACCGCTGGTCTTCCCACCGGGACACCTGATGGTTGCCTCAACCGGGCCGATCTTGAGGCCTGGCTGCGCAACGCACCGGCCGTGAAACCGATGTACTCGATTCAGAACAAAGACAAGCTCTACCGCGGCATGCCCAATCTCAACCTCTCCGAGGCGCAGATTGATGAGCTGGTCGCCTACCTGACGACGTTGAAGTAGGAGCGGCAACCATGGCAATCATTGAACGTCCCCGAGAACTGGCGCCCGCCTCCTTCGTGTCGCCCAAGCAGGCCGCTGGCAACTTCCATCGCCCGGTGCAAACCAAGGGCTGGAAGAGCTGGCTCTTCACCGTCGACCACAAGAAGCTCGGCATCATGTACGGCGCAGCCGCCATGTTCTTCTTCCTTGTGGGTGGCATCGAGGCCCTCCTGATCCGCATTCAGTTGGCACAGCCCAACGGCAAGTTCGTGAACGCGCAGCTCTACAACGAGCTGTTCACCACCCACGGCACAACCATGGTGTTCCTCTTCGTGATGCCGATGGCGGCCGCATTCGCCAACTACTTCGTGCCACTGCAGATTGGTGCCCGAGACGTTGCATTCCCCCGCATGAATGCCTTCGGATTCTGGTGCTTCCTGTCCGGTGGCATCTTCCTGTATTTGTCACCGCTGCTCGGCGGATTGCCTGACGGTGGCTGGTTCGCCTACGCCCCCAACACCGGCCCCATCTTCTCGCCAAGCCACGGTATGGACTTCTGGGCGCTCGCTCTCCAGATCACCGGTATCGCCTCCCTCACCGGTTCCATCAACCTCATTGTCACCATCCTCAACATGCGGGCGCCCGGCATGAAGATGATGATGATGCCGGTGTTCACCTGGATGATCCTGGTCGTTCAGTTCCTGCTGGTGTTCGCCATTCCGGTCATCACCGTCGCTTTGTTCCTCCTCACCTTCCAACGTCGGTTCGGGGCCACGTTCTTCGACGTGAAAGCCGGTGCCGACCCACTGCTCTGGCAACACCTGTTCTGGCTCTTCGGGCACCCCGAGGTCTACATCCTCATCTTGCCCAGCTTCGGCATCGTGTCCGAAGTGCTGCCGGTCTTCGCGAAGAAGCCGCTGTTCGGTTACAAGTTCGTGGTGTTCTCCGGTGCAGCCATCGGCTTCATGGGCTGGGGCGTGTGGGCTCACCACATGTTCGCCTCCGGCCTCGGTCCGATCTCGGTGATGGTGTTCTCACTCACCACCATGTTCATCGCGGTGCCGACCGGCGTGAAGATCATCAACTGGGTCGGCACGCTGTGGGGTGGCACGCTGCGCTTCACCACCGCCATGCTGTTCGCCATCGGCCTCATCGTTGAGTTCACCATCGGCGGACTATCGGGTGTCACCCACGCGGTGTCCCCGTCCGACACGCAGCAGACCGACACGTATTACATCATCGCCCACTTCCACTACGTGCTTTTCGGTGGCGCGGTGTTCGGGTTGTTCTCCGGTTTCTACTACTGGTGGCCCAAGATCTTTGGTCGCATGCTCGATGAGAAGTTGGGCAAGATCAACTTCTGGCTCATGGTCATCGGCACCAATTTCACCTTCGGGCCCATGCACATCGTCGGTCTTCAGGGTCAGCCCCGCCGCATGTATACCTACAAGGCCGGCTACGGCTTTGGTCCGTGGAACCTGGTCGAAACCATTGGCTCGTTTATCATCGCCATTGCGGTCGCGACCTTCCTCTGGAACGTCGTCAAGACCAATGGCATCACCGGCAAGAAGCCCCGAACCGCGCCGCTCGATCCGTGGGATGCCCGTACCTATGAGTGGATGACGACCAGCCCGCCCAAGGAACACAACTTCGACTCCATTGTGGTCGTTTCGCATCTGGACGAGTTCTTCCACCGGAAGTACGCCGAGGATGCCAACGGCAATATGGTGAAGGTTGCCACGGGTGAGGAGATTCTGGCCGACCAGATCGCCCACGCCGACAAGCACATCCACATGCCGTCGCCGTCGTACTGGCCGCTCGTGTTGGCGGTCTCGCTGCCCATCATTGCGCTTGGAGTTATCTTCAGCACGTACCTCGCCATTGCGGGCGGTGCCATCTGCGTGATGGCCGCCTACGGCTGGGCCATCGAGCCGGCCACCGCCGATGACAGCGATTTCGAGAATCCCGCCGGCCCGTCAACCGAGGTAGCCCTACATGTCTGACGTACTCGACACCGTGACCGACCACGGCCGCGACGATCACGCCGATCAGGGGCACGCCGACGACGGCCATGCCGAGCATGGCACCCACGGCAGCTCGGGTTTGTCCAACAACAAGCTGGCCATGTGGTTGTTCCTTGGCTCCGACTGCCTGCTGTTCGGTGGTTTGATCTCCACGTACATGCTCTACCGCGGCCGGGTGCAGCGAGGCCCGAACCCGAACGAGCTCTACAACATTCCGTTCACCTCGGTGTCGTCGTTCGTGCTACTGATGAGCTCGCTCACCATGGTGCTCGCGGTAACGGCGGCCGGACGCAACGACGATCGTCGCATGCGCATCTGGCTGTGCACTACCGCGTTTCTCGGAGCGTTGTTCGTTGGCGCTCAGGTGTTCGAGTTCCGCTCGTTCTACCTGAAGGGCCTCGGGTTCACCACCAACCTGTTCGGCTCCAGCTTCTTCACCCTCACCGGCTTTCACGGCGTGCACGTCAGCCTCGGTGTCATCATGCTGTTGTCGATCGTGGGTATGACGCTGCGCGGCAAGATCCCCGGTCGTAAGGCTGAAGTGGTGGAACTGATTGGTCTGTACTGGCACTTCGTCGACATCGTGTGGATCGTTATCTTCACCCTCGTCTACCTGATCCCGTCCTAAGGTTGATGCCATGACCGCAGCAGTAGAAGCGCACAACGAGCACGCCGTCGAGGCCCACGCTCACGCCGGCGAGCACAGTTGGACCGACAAGAAGTATGTGATGGTGGCCGTCTATCTGGCCATCATGACTGCGGTCGAAGTTGGCCTGTCGTATATCCACCCATCGTTCGCCCCGTGGCTGCCGACCGTTCTGCTCATTGTCATCATGATCGTGAAGTTCGTGACCGTGGTGTTGTTCTTCATGCACCTCCGGTTCGACGACAAGATGTTCGGCCGCCTGTTCTGGTCCGGGCTGATTCTTGCCGTCGTGGTGTACGTAGCCGCGCTCACCACGTTCCAGCTCTGGTCGAGCTAAAGGAAGGCGGCGTCATGCTGGCCGCACAATTGAGCCCCTCCCCGGATATCTGGCACTTTCGGGCGCACCCCGAAGTGTGGTTCCTCATTGCGGGTCTGGCCGCGGCGTACATCTACACCGTTCGTGTGATTGGCCCGAAGATGGTGCCGGCTGGCACGCCCACCATCACGACTCGCCAGCGCAACTGTTTCATTGGCGGTCTCGGCCTGTTGTGGCTCGTGTCCGACTATCCCGTTCACGACCTGGCCGAGCAGTACCTCTACAGCGTGCACATGGTGCAGCACATGGCCATGTCGTACTTCGTGCCGCCGCTCATGCTCCTCGCAACGCCTACATGGATGGCTCGCCTGCTTATCGGCGACGGCAAGGTGCACCGCAGCATCCGCACGATGAGCAGCCCGGTAGTTGCCGGTGTGGCGTTCAACGGATGGCTCATGGTGACCCACATTCCGTACATCGTGAACCTGTCCAGCACCAACGGAGTGCTGCACTACTTCTTGCATTTTGTGCTGGTCTTCACCTCGCTGATGATGTGGATGCCCCTGTGCGGCCCTATCCCCGAGTTCCGCCGTGGTCCCGGTGCCCAAATGCTGTACCTGTTCGCCATGTCGGTCGTGCCGACCGTTCCAGCCGCATGGCTCACCTTTGCCGAACGTGCCGTCTACAAGATCTACGACCATCCGATCCGGGCTTTCGGTATGACGGTGGCCAATGATCAGCAAACCGCGGGCGTCATCATGAAGGTCGGTGGCTCGGCCTTCTTGTGGGTCCTGATCGCCCGGTTGTTTTTCAAGCGCTTCATGCCCAGCTCCGAAGGCGACCATGCATTCCGCAAGCTGGAAGACGTCGTGCCACTCGCCTCCCAACAACTCACGTATGGTGAGGTGGCCGACGCATTCTCGCAGTCGGAAGCGGCAGTCGAGAGTCATTCGAGCTAATTTTCTCACCGTCGGTGCTGGCCGAGACCCTTTCCTTATGGAACCAACACCACCCGCTGAATCCTCCTAGATTCCATCAAGATGACGCACGGCAAGGCTGGGCGTCGTGCTCAAGCCCGGCCGATTCGCTCGCAAAACCTGTCCGTTCGGAACCGCACTTGCTGTTCTTTCTGTCTCGCTCGGTGGTGTCCTGAGTCCCTCTCAGCCAGCGGTGGCAGCGCCGGCTTCGGCAACGTCGCGCTTTGTTCCGCTGGCCCCCACCAGGCTGTTTGATTCCCGTTCTGCTGGCGAACGAGTTGCGGCTGACAAGACGATGGTCTTCTCCCTGGACCCGTCCGTGGCCACCGGCGCTACCGCCGTGGTCGTGAACCTGACGGCCGTGCACCCCGACGGACCCGGCTTCCTGACGGCCTATCCCGCCGACCGCAATCGTCCGCAGAGTTCGAACCTCAACGTCAGCCGGGCCGACCAGACTGTTGCCAACCTGGCCACCGTTCCCATTGATGGGGATGGCCGCTTCGCCGTCTACGCATCCGTTTCCACCGATCTTGTCGTTGATGTCTTCGGCGTCTACCAGGCTGCGACCCTGGCCACCGCTGGCCGCCTAGTGCCGCTGGCACCAACCCACGCGTTTGACACGCGAAGCAGTCGCACCCCTTTCATGGCGGGCGACCGTCGGATGGTCGACCTGACGGCCGTCGTTCCGCGATCGGCTGCCGCCGTCGTGCTCAACCTCACGGTCACCACCACACCGGCGGCGGGGTTCTTCACCGTTTGGGCGGCGGGGGGTGAGCGACCGAACACCTCGAACCTGAACGTCGCAAGCTCGGGCGACACGGTGGCCAATCAGGTGATCGTGCCGATGCGTGAGGGCGCCGTCAATGTGTTCAGTCAGTCGGGTGGGGATGTCATCGTTGATGTCGACGGCTACTTCACCGGCGACGACGCTCCCGCCTCTGGCGATGGCCTGTTCGTGCCCGTCACGCCCACTCGCCTGCTCGATACCCGCGCCGCCGGCCTTTTGAACCCCGTGGAGGACCGACTAAAGCCCCGCAAGGACTGGACGATCGACGTACCCGTTCTCTACACCGGTGGCCTTGCGACACGGGCTTCTGCGGTGGTCATGACGACCACCCTGGTTGACGCAGAGGGCCCCGGGTTCGTGTCGGTGTGGGCTGCCGGTTCGGCCAAGCCAACGGCGTCCACCGTCAACGCCAGCTACCGCCGCCAGACGGTCGCCAACCATGTGATCACGCCGGTCTCGTTCCGCGGGGTGAGTCTGTACACCTCGCAACCGATGCATCTTCTGGCCGATGTGAGTGGTTGGTTCACCGGAGCGCCAGCACCCGTCGTGCTGAAGCCCGTCAACAATGTCCTGCCCGCGGTAAGCGGCCGGGTGGTCATCGGCGCCATTGGTGTCGATGCTCCGCTCGGCGATGGTCTCAGTGACGACACACTCGACATCAGCCCCATGCACTGGTCCTTGTCATCGATGCCCGGAGAGTTGGGCACCATGAACATCCTGGGGCATCGAACGTCCCACGGCGCACCTTTCCTGCGGATAGGCGAGCTGCGTGCGGGGGATGCCATCACGGTCAGCGACGACGGCATCAGTTGGACCTACCGCGTGACCGGTAGTCGGGTGGTGGCACCCGAGGATGTCCTTGGCCTAGTCGACAACGGCACCGCCAACATGAACCTGATCGCGTGCCATCCGATCGGCTCCACCGAGCAACGCCTCGTCGTCCACGCCGAATTGACCGAAGTGGTTCGCTGAGGCTATTCCCAGCGGAAGAGGCGGGCCGCAGCGGTGCACGCGACGGACGCCCATACGACCAGGATGATCCACGGTCGTGACGTGCGGGCCAGTTCGCCAGCGGCTTGGCGCATTGCCTCGCTGAGCGCACCGGACGGCAGGACACGACCGACCGCTCGAAGCGGCCCGGGCAGTTTGTCGAGCGGCACCACCATCCCGCCGAACAACAACAGCAACAGATAGAGCCCGTTCACCGCGGCGAGGTTGACCTCACCCTTCAGTCGTCCGGCCATCGTGAGCCCGATGCCGGCGAAACACGCGGTACCGAGCAGCACGGCGGCCAGCACGAGAGCGATGGACAAACTCGGCCGCCAACCGAGTGCGTAGCCAATAGTTGCAAGTACAACGAATTGCACCACTTCCACGATCGCAATGGTTGCGGCCTTGGCTGCCAGCAATCGTGGACGACCAAGCGGTGTTGCTCCCAACAGCTTGAGCACGCCGTACTTGCGCTCGAAGCCGGTGGCGATGCCTAACCCGACCATGGCCGTAGACATCACGGCGAGGGCGAGAATGCCCGGGACGACCGTCTGCACTCGCTTGCCCGCTCCGAGGTCGACGATGCTGACGCTGGAGAAGAACACGAGCAGCACAACCGGGATGCCGAGTGTGAGCAGCAACTGCTCCCCGTTGCGGAAAAGCAGGCGGGTCTCGGCTTTCACCTGGGCGGTGAAGGCGTTCATGCGTCACCGTTCCCGGTGAGGCGAAGAAAGACATCTTCGAGGCTTTGTCGTCCGGCACGCAGGTCGGCGAGCGGCAGGTTCCGTTCCGCCAGCCACCCGGTGAGGCGGGCCACATTGTCGGGGCTGGGTGCCGCGTCGACCACATATTCGCCGGGCGTCGGTTCACTGGCTGTGGCACCAAGATGGGTGCCGAGCGAGCCAACGTCGAGCCCGGCGGCGGCGGCGAAACGGATCTCTACTGGTCCGCCTTGGCCTCGTAGCTCAGCAAGGGTTCCAGCGGCCACCCGTCGGCCCCGGTCCAGGATGACGACGTGATCGGCGAGCCGTTCCGCCTCGCCTAGTTCGTGTGTGGTGAGAACCACCGCCACGCCTTTGGCCGCCAGCGTTCGAATGACATTTCGGATGACGATGCGTCCCTCGGCGTCCACGCCGGCGGTCGGCTCATCCAGAAAGACGACCTCGGGTTTTCCGGCCAAGGCCAGCGCAAGTTTCAGCCGTTGCTGTTCACCGCCGGACATCTGCTTCCAGGTGCGTTTCTGGCGGTCGCCCAAACCGACTCGCTCGATGAGTTCGGTCGGTGCGTTGACGTTGCCGTGGTAGGCGCAGAACAACTCCACCGCCTCGCCGGCCCGGATCGAGGGGTAGATGCCGCCGTCCTGAAGCATGACGCCCATGCGGTTCACCAGTTCGTCGTGCTGCGCGATCGGGTCGAGCCCTGCGACTCGTACGCTCCCACTGGTCGGCCGGCGGTACCCCTCCAACGCTTCGATGGTTGACGTCTTCCCCGCCCCGTTCGGACCGAGCACGGCCGTAACCTGACCGGACTGAGCCGTGAACGAAACGCCTTCGACCGCCGTTACATCGCCGTATCGCATCACCAGGTCTTGTACCTCAACAGCAGCCACGATCGGCCACGCTACTCAGCCCGACCGCCGGAGCTTCTAGTCGCACATCATTGCTCCTGTGAACCGGTTAGCCTGAGTTTCGGAATCGTGTGGCGGGAACGGTGGGCGATGTGTCCTTGCCGCGGCGTCGGGGAGGGGCCCACACTGAGGGCATGCAGCAGGCGTATCTCCGGCCAAGGATCTGCCTACCGGACCGCTTCGACCGCAGACCTCACCCCAGCGTGTGGCGGTGGCACACTGGATGGCGTGGCGTCGCTTGTTCCTTCCGGTCCTACCGCTCGTGCCATCGCCGATGGCGTGCGGGCACGAATTCACCGCGGCGAGCTTGGCCCAGGGGATCAGTTGCCACCCGAACGGCTGCTGGCCGAACAGCTCGGAGTCGGGCGGTTGCGTGTGCGTGAGGCGCTCGCCCTCTTGGAGGAAGACGGTTACATCGTCGCTCGAAGGGGTGCCACCGGCGGTCGGTTCGTCACCGAGTTGGTCGTGCCCTACAACCAGTGGATGGATCAGATGCGGCGCGATCTCAGCGAGCTCGACGACATCGTCGACTACCGCATAGCGGTCGAGTGTGAGGTCGCCCGTCTCGCCGCGGTGCGCTGCACCAAGACCGATCTGACCGCTATGAACAAAGCCATTCGGGCGCTGAAACGAGCCACGACGCCCCGGGCCTACCAAACGGCCGACCTCGCATTCCACGAAGCGTTGGCCAAGGCTTCACGAAGCACCCGTCTGGCTGCCGCCGTCGATCAGGCTCGGGGCGATCTCTTCTCCCCGGTGGATGAACTGTGGTTCGACGGGCGCAGCGACGCCAGCGCCCGGGACCATCAGGAGATTGCTGACGCCTGCGACCGGCACGAGGGTGGCATGGCCGCAGCAGCCATGGCTCGACATATCGAACAAACCCGCCGGGACATCGCATCGCTGCTGGAGCAAAAGGTTAGTGGTTGAACCATAAAAGGTTCACTGGTAAACCTTAAACATGATCCTCACCCGCCACGCGCCCACCACGCTCGAGGTGGGCCCATTTACGCTCCCCGTTCCTTCGACCCAGGCGCTTGACGAGACGTTCGTCACTGCTGCCGCAGCCGCAGGTGCATCCCTTCCACTTGCTTTGAAAGAAAAGCTCAGCGCCTTCTTGACCGAGGGTGACCTTTCCGGTGCGTTCGTCGTGCGCGGCCTGCCCCTCGGGGTCGTTCCGGCGACACCCCCCACGCCTGGTGCTCCCACTACCAAGGACCGCACCAGCGAGTTCACGCTGCTCACCATCGCCAAGGCCCTCGGCGAGCCGGCTGGTTATGCGCCGGAGCACGGCGGCCAGATCGTGCAGAACATCGTGCCGGTGCAGGCATCGGCCGCCAAGCAGGTATCAACGTCGTCAAACGTCACGCTTGCGTTTCACACCGAGACTGCCTTCCACCCGTACAAACCGCACTACCTGCTGCTGCTCTGCCTGCGAGGCGATCCCGACGCAGCGACGCTGCTCTGCTCGGTGTCGGCCGCGCTCGATTTGCTCGATACCGACACCGTCGCGGTGCTTCGCCAGCCTCGGTTCCGCACCCGGCCGGACGCGTCGTTCCTGGCCAGCCTCGACGCTGTCGGCGAGTTCGGTTCGGCTACTCCAATACTTACCGGCACGGCCGAGCGTCCCACGTTCACCTTCGACGCCGATCTGATGGCCGGTATCGACCCGGTCGCCCAGGCCGCCATCGAGGCGCTCCGCAACGCCGTACAACAAGCACACCTCGGCGTGGTGCTCGAGGCCGGCGATCTCCTGATCGTCGACAACCACGTGGCGGTCCACGGCCGCAGCCCCTTTGCAGCTCGATACGACGGCACCGACCGGTGGGTGCAGCGGACGTTTGTCGTCGATGAGCTGACCGAAGGGGCTGCGGATCGTGATGGACGGGTCATAACGACGACCTTCCGGTAAGCCCTTCGCGGCTAGCGTTGTCGAACCATGATCGATCTCCGCCGCTTGCGTACCGAACCCGACGTGATCAAGGCCGCCATGGCCCGCCGTGGCAATCCGTCTCTCCTCGCCGACCTCGATCAGGTGCTCGTGCTCGACGAACGTCTACGGGCTCTCGGCAATGAGCGCGACGGCACCCGCCAGCAGATCAACGAGCTGTCCAAGCAGGTCGGTGGCCTACGACGCGACGGTAAAACCGCAGACGCCGAGGCCCTGCAGGCCGAGAGCCGCGCCATGGGCCGGCGTGAAACCGAGCTCGCCGCCCAAGCCGACACGGTTGAGGCCGCGGTTCGTGAGCTGCTGTTGTCGATCCCGAACGTCCCCAGCGATCTCGCACCCGACGGTGCCGGCGAGCAGGACAACCCGACAGTGAAGGGTCCCATTGGCTCGGTCACCCGGTCGGACTATGCGGACTATCAGCAGGTTCCCCACTGGGAGATCGGTGCTGCGCTGGGCATCCTCGACAATGAGCGGGCTGCCAAGATCTCCGGCTCGATGTTCACCATGCTGCGCGGTCTCGGTGCCACCATGAGCCGAGCGCTTTGCCAACTCGCGCTTGATCGCAATGCGGACTCGTTCGAGGAAATCCGCCCGCCCTCACTGGTAACCACGGCAACGCTGACGGCCACCGGTCAGCTGCCGAAGTTCGCCGACGACGCCTTTGCCATCGAGCGTGACGACCTGTGGTGCATCCCAACGGCCGAGGTGCCGCTCACCTCCATCAACCGCGACGAATTGCTGGAAGAATCCACGCTGCCGCGCCGCTACATGGCCCACAGCACCTGCTTCCGTCGTGAAGCCGGCTCAGCCGGTAAGGACACCCGCGGTCTGCTGCGCAGTCACGAGTTCGACAAGGTCGAAATACTTGCATATGCAACTGCAACGCAGGCGCCGGCATTGCTCGATGAGATGGTCGGCTGCGCGGAAGGCACGATCGCCGCTCTGGGCTTGCCCTACCGCATCATCGAAATCTGTACCGGCGACATGGGGCAGAGCCACCATCGCAGCTTCGACATCGAGGTCTACGCACCCGGTTGCGACCGCTGGCTGGAAGTGTCGTCCATCAGCTGGTTCAGTGACTACCAGGGCCGCCGTGGCAACCTCCGTTACCGCCCCACTGGTGTCAAGGGAACCGAGATCACCCACACCCTCAACGGTTCGGCGCTTGCCGTGCCCCGCGTCTTAGCCGCGCTCTGGGAACACGGTCGCCAGGCGGACGGCTCGATCAAGATCCCCGACGCGCTCCTGCCGTACATGCGTGGACACAAGTTCATCCCCGCACCATGATCACCACGCTGCCTCGGGTGATTGCGTCGCCGCCCGATCGCCCCGCGGTCGGCGGCCCCACCCACCCGATGCGTATCACCACGAGGCGGGCCGCGTTTGAACCCGACTACTGGAATGCCGATGTCGCAACCGGTGTCGCCAAGTTTTTCGACGAGATGGCACCCGTGTGGGATGAGCGCTCCGGGGTCGGTGAGATGGTCCCACTCGTTGACGCCCTGACCCGTGGCGGGACGTTCGGGCCGCGTTGTTTGGAAGTCGGCGCGGGCACCGGCGCCGGAACGAGCGTGTTGGTCGAGCAGTTTGAACAGGTCATCGCCCTCGACATCGCCGGGGAGATGCTGAACCACTTCCACGACGTGAAAGCCGATCTGGTGCTGGCCGACGGTGCCGCCTTGCCCTTTGCTGCGGCTTCGATGAATGCCATCGTGTTGGTCAATGCCTTCCTCTTTCCTGCTGAACTCGACCGGGTGCTCGCCCCGAAAGGTGCCATCGTGTGGATGAACTCGCTGGCAGAAGACACACCTATTCACTTGCCGACCGAAGACGTTTTGGCCGCGATGCCCGGCCGCTGGACAGCCATCACGGCAGAGGCCGGTTGGGGCGAGTGGGCGGTGGTGCGTCGTGCGTGATGACATCGCCCAGCGCCGCAAGGAGTACGAGACGGTCGGCCTCGAAATTTCTGATGTCGACCGTGACCCCATCGAGCAGTGGGTGCGCTGGTACGACGACGCTGTCGCCGCACAGCTGACCGAACCGAACGCGGTCGTTGTCTCCACCTGCGGCGCCGATGGCCAGCCCGATGCCCGCTACGTGCTGGTGCGCGGCGTCGACGAATACGGCTTCCAGTTCTTTACCAACTACGCATCGGCCAAAGCCAAGCAAATGGCCGACAATCCGAAAGCCTCGATGACGTTCGGCTGGCTCGACCTGCACCGCCAAGTGCGCGTGCGCGGTGTCATCGAGTTGCTGGCTCCCGAGTCCTCTGATGTCTACTGGAACAGCCGCCCAAAAGAGTCTCAGATCGCATCCGCCTCGTCGCCCCAGTCACGGGTGATCGCGGGCCGCAGCGAACTCGAAGCCATGGTGGCGGCTACGACCGAACGGTTTGCCGGTGTGGAAAGCATGCCCCGCCCCGACACCTGGGGCGGCTATCGACTCGTGCCCGACGAGATCGAGTTCTGGCAAGGACGCCCCGCCCGCCTCCACGACCGCCTCTGGTACCGCCGCACCGGCGAAACCTGGACCATCGAACGCCTCGCGTCATGATTGCCTTTCTCGGTACCATGATCAGCCAAGGAAGTTCTGACGGGTCTACGACGAGGTCTGATTGATCCAGTTCGTTGCAGACGCAACGAGTCCGTCGATGAGAGATGCGGTGTGGGGGACGGGCTCGGGGCCTTCCCAGGATGACCACAGTGGGCCGGCGCCACGTACCCGAGGGGGTAGCTCGATTTGGACGCCACCGCCGCGGGTGAGGTTGACCGGATTGCGCGGATGCAGACCGCGGAGCTGTTCAGGGATCTGGTCGAGGTCGGTCATCACGACGTAGTCGGGAAGTGCGGCGGCGAGGTGCGCCCCGACGTGATCGGCCAGCGAGCGATGCGCGCCACCGAGGAGCAACGTGGTCCAAAAGTTCACCCGGCCATAGCCGTGGATGGTGACGACGACATCCACGTGATTGAGAAACGCGGCCATGGTCGGAGAGCGGTCGGGGTCGAAGTGTGTCGAGGTCAGGTGCTTGATGTCGTCGGGAAATAAGAGCCCGTAGTAACTCGCACCCGCTCGCTCGGCAGCGGTGCGGGCGATGACATCGGTCATCGCCTCAAGCTTGCCGCCGTGGTACGCCATGAACCCGAACGTGCTACGCAGCTCGCACTCTTCAACCGTGTCAGGGTGCGCCAGCAGCTCGGTAAAGCGACTCATGCCGTTGGTGTGCGCTTCCGAAACGCAACGGCCGCAAGTGCGGCAATGACGATGACGCCAAGAATGCCGGCAAGCCGGTAGGCACCCTGGTTTTGCATCCAGGTCGTGACTTGGCCGGACCATATGGTGAGGCTCGACGTTCCGCCTTTCCCACGAATATCAGCCCGGCCGTACCAGACCAGATAGAGACCGGCCAGGAGCATGAACACCGCAGAGAGACGATCGATGTACTGCATGGCCCGGCGCAAACTCTTGAGGAACCAGCCTTGGGCCAAGGCCAGCGACACCGTCAGCGCCGTGATGATCAACGCGAAGCCAAGACCGTAGAACAGGAAACTGATGGCTGCGGACGCCACTCCCGATCGCTTCGCTGAGCTGAGTGTGTACGCGATGAAAGGTGAGATGGCGCATCCGAGAGATGCCACGGCATAACTCACCCCGAAAACGAACATCGATTGGAAGGACCCGTCCTTTCCACCCTTTTCCAGCTTGGGGGAGAAGACCGGCAGTCGACGACCGAACAGCATGGCAACCCCCACAGCAACGAGCAGGACGCCGATCACCAGCGTGAGCCAGCCGGATCCTGATCTAATCCATTTGGCTCCGAGTTTTACGAGCGTGCCCAGGATGAGGAAGATCACCATGAATCCGAGCGACACCGCAACGGAAACCTTGAGAGCGCGGGAGACCCCGGCCAGTGTGCTGCGTTGTTCATCCTCGGACGTCTTGCGACCGAGGAACGACCCGAGGTACGCGGGCAGCATGGCGAAGCCGCACGGGTTGAGCGTGACAACCATGCCGGTCGTCATAGCGAGCGCGTAGTTACCGGAGTTCATGCGGGAAACATCTCGTTGATTTTGGCGGTGAGTTGTTCACCGGTGAGTGGCCCGGACTTCGACCACACGATGTTTCCTAGCGCGTTCACCAACAGTGTGGTGGGCAACGAGGTGAGTTTTAGCGAGCTGTATATCTCTCCCGACTCGTCCCGCCACAGGTCGTAGGTTATGCCAGCCTTCGTGGCGAACGTGCGAGCGACCTCGACCTCTTCCTGAGGATTGAGCCCCACGAACCGAATGCGGTTGCCCATGGCCTGGTGCACCTTCTCGAATGCAGGCATCTCGTCTTTGCAGGGGACGCACTGCTCCTGCCACACGTTGATCACGGCAGGCTTACCCTTGAGTTCGGCGAGCTGCTTCTTTGCGCCGCTGAAATCCTGGAGCGTGAGATTCGGCAAGGGCTTCCCGTCCAGCTTCGGTGCTACCGGTAGTTTGCCCGTGGTTGGCTGACCCGGGTTGTCGAGCACGGCGGTGTCGTCCTTGTGGGTCACTTTGTATGCCACCAGCCCTGCTCCCATGATGGCCGCCACCGAAAGAAGCACGATCGGCAGACGGCGGGACATGGGAGAAGGCTAGCGGCGGCGGGGGGCGATTGGGCTAGCGGCCCGGGTTCGCACGGCCAACATCACGACGACGTTGCGGCTGTCACCCGGACACCCAATTGCCGACGTGAGGTCGGTGCTCCGGGGGGAGAGCACCGACATACTCACGCGGACTGCAAGGTGTAACCAGGCGGAAGGGGAACTTCTTCCACCGGAAGGTCATTTCTTGCAAACTTCGGGGGTCTGCCCCTTTTGCGCTTGTTGGCGACGATGTGGCCGTTGGAGATCAACTCTCCACCCCACACGCCCCAGGGTTCTCGCACCGAAAGCGCCATCTGCAAACAGATCTCTCTCTGCGTGCACTTGGCACAAATCGCCTTGGCGCGTGCGATGTCATAGACGTCTTCGGAGAAAAACAGTGGTGCCAGCGTTCCGGCGCCATCATCGCAACGGGCCTTGGTGGGATCGACTTCAATCATCTCGATGTTGTTCAAAACCAGCACCGTCTTCTCCTATCGGTAGTTGTGTTCGTGGAACTAAGGGAAAAACAAAGAAGGCCGCTCAGGGCATGTGCCCCGGCGGCCTTTGCGTCGCTCTGGCGTGTACTACGCCAAGCTCACAACCCGTCGGGGTGATGCGGTGGTGTGCTTCTTCATGGCCTTGGTTGCAGTTGCTGCTGCTGCGGTCATAAAGAAGGATCCATAGCCGTACCAACGACCGACGGATACGCACGGGCGCGCAGCATTGACCGAATTGGCCGAAATGCAGAGGGCGGGCACGTGTGTCATAAGCGATCTACAGGAAATCAGAATCCGCCCAAGGCGTCAAATGATTAACGCTCGGGGTCCGGAAGCAGGACGAGCTGCGGGAAATCGGTTCGGTAGCGACTGGCGTCCAACGTGAGGAGGCGGTCAGCCTTTTCGGTGGCGTGGGCACCGATGATGAAGTCAACCAAAAGTCGCCTCGACTGGTCGCCGTGTTGCGAGCGTCGCCTTTCGGCGTGAGCGGCAAACGCCTTCGCGGCTCGCTGCCATACGGATTCATCGAGAGCGAACTCGATGACCACTCCCGTTTCGACGAGAAACGAATCAACGAAGCTCTGACCGACCTTGGGGTGGGCAAGCAATTCGGCGTAGACCGGGGCGCAAATGACGAGGCCGCCTAGTTTGCGCGAATCCCCAAGCGAGGATGCCATCGTAGAGGCTGTTGGCTCGGCTGACCACAGTGCTGAAAAGACATTGGTATCGACGGCGGTTCTCACCCGGTTGGCTCGTCGTCACGGAGGTCGCTCACCCAGGCGTTGATCTCTTCAACGCCGCCCGGGAAGGTGTCGAGTATGCCGGTGAACGCGGCGAACGGGTTCTCTTCGCCCCGGCTCGGACGCATCACCGTTACCCCGTTCTCGGTCAGAAACTCGACTCGATCGCCCTCGCGAAGCCCCAGATGAGTGCGGACGTCGAGGGGCACAGTGATTTGACCTTTGCTGGTTACTGTCGCGACACTCTTCATTCCTTACCTACCCTCCGTGAAGTAAGGATATCAAGTTCTAGCCAAAACTGTCCACAGATGGGGATACCAATGAGTGGGTTGGTCGGTGACGAACTACCGTCGGGCGGTGTGGGTGACGATGAGGTGATGGTGCCGGTACCGGTGTCGGGGCGGACGTTCACTCAGCAGCGTCTGGTTCGTCTGGGTGATGCCAGTCCGGGTGGTCGGTTGCGGTTTGATGCGTTGGCTCGCATGCTGCAGGACATTGCCAACGATGACGCCAACGAGGTCCTTGTTGACGGTCAGAACTGGGTGGTGCGACGGGTTGCGGTCGAGGTGCACCAGGCCGCTTCGTTTGGCGAGATGCTCACCCTGACCACATTTTGCGGTGGCATCGGCAGTCGCTGGGCACAGCGCCGCACGTTGGTCGTGGGGGATCGGGGCGCACGAATCGAGGTTGCGGCACTCTGGGTGCATCTCGACTTGGAGACGCTGCGACCTGCCGTGTTGTCCCCGGACTTCGCGGCTGCCTACGGTGAGGCTGCCGCGGGCCGAACGGTGCGCGCCCGCTTGCAGCACGATGACCCGCCCGCCGAAAGTAGCGTGCCGTACGAGGTGCGTTTCGTTGACTTCGACGTCATGGGGCACATGAACAACGCCGCCTACTGGAATGCAGTCGAAGAAGTGCTGCGCGTTCGGCGAGACGTGCGCCACCCCATGCGCGCCGAGATGGAATACCGCCAGGGGATCGAACCCCAACACGCTCCCGGTCTGATCACGACGGATGACGATGATGGTTTCGCACTCTGGTTCGTTGACGATGCAACAACATTCGCGTCCAGCAAGGTTTGGAGACTTCCCGCATGACCACGTCACCTGTCGGGCCTGATGATGTCCGGGCGGCCGCGCTGCTCATTGGCGATCGGGTGCGGCGCACGCCGGTGCTTTCGCTCCAACCCGGCGATGTTCCCGGGCTTGCTGTTCCGGTTGTCGTGAAGCTTGAGCTCTTGCAGCACACCGGATCGTTCAAGGCGCGCGGCGCGATGCATCGGTTGCTCGGCTCGGTAGTTCCGGACGCGGGCGTTGTCACGGCGTCCGGTGGAAACCACGGGGCCGCACTGGCCTACGCAGCTCGTACGCTCGGACATCGAGCCGAAATCTTCGTCCCGGCCTCCAGCCCGGCACTGAAGGCCGACCGCATCCGAGCCCTGGGTGCGGAGGTAGTGATCGGGGGCGCTATCTACGACGAGGCCCAAGCCGCCGCTAACGAGCGGGCGCGGGAGACGGGCGCGTTGATGGTGCATCCGTTCGACCATCTCGCCACCGCGGCTGGCGCAGGCACATGCGCCATGGAGTTCGAAGAACAGTCGGGCGGCCTCGACACCGTGCTCACCTCAACCGGGGGAGGGGGCCTGACCAGTGGCACGGCAGCGTGGTTTGGCACCGGCGGTGTGCAGGTCGTCAGCGTTGAACCGGAGACATCTCAGTGCATGGCTGCGGCGCTGGCTGCCGGTCATCCGGTGACGGTTCCGGTGGAAGGTATGGCCATCGATTCTCTGGGCGCCCGCCAAGTCGGCGCGGTGCCGTTCGCGATCTGCTCGGCCCTCGGCGTGCAGGCCGTCACGGTGACCGACGATGCGATTCGAGCCGCGCAACAGGCACTCTGGCAAGGGCTTCGGCTCGTGGTTGAGCCGGGCGGCGCGGCGTCCTTTGCGGCGATCCTCGCAGGTGCTTACGTTCCCGCAGCGGGCGAGCGGGTCGGCGTCATCATCTGCGGCGCCAACTGCGACCCCACCACGGTACTGTGACCTCAGTCGACCGGTGTTGCTAGCTCGATGAGAATGCCGTTGGCGTCCCGCACATAGGCAACGGTTTGTCCCCACGGCTTCACGACGGGGTCAACGTAGCGAGTGGCCCCAGCGGCGACGGCTTGGGCGAAAAGTGCGTCCAGATCATCACTGATCAGCGTGATGGAGGCTCCCTGCGGCAGGTGGTTCGGGTCCGACGGCGTGAAGCCACCGGCGGCACCCAGCCCGTCCATTGCCAGCGTGATTGCAGCGAACGCCAGTGTGGTTGCCCCGGTGACGAGTTCCCCGTAGTCGCCCTCATCCGTAACGAACTTTGGTTCAAACCCAAACGCCGCCTGAAAGAAGGCAACGGTCGCCCGAACGTCGGCAACATAGAAGATCGTGTATCCCAGCGTGGTTGTCATACCGCTACCGTACGAATCGACTGCGACAGCTGTATGTCAGATATTCGAAGAATGTGTTGATTTCGTCGTGGGTGTCGGCTGAGGTGGTGCGATGCAGCGACTTGAACGGCTCTACGCTCTTTCCGAGGCCATCAACCGTCGGGCACCAGCGCCCGCAAGTGCATCGTGGCTCGCTGCTCAGTTCGGCGTCTCCCGTCGCACCATCGAGCGAGACCTCGATGCGCTACGCGCTGCTGGCGTTCCGCTCTATGCCGATCATGGGCGGCGCGGCGGCCACCATCGACTGGATGCTCCGAGCACCACGGTCTTCACGCTGTCCGTTGCGGAGGTCACTGCGCTGCTGGTGGCGGTCGCTGTCGCAGGTGAGATGCCATTTCATGATGCCGCAGTGTCGGCTTCCAAGCGACTACTCGACAGCTTGTCACCGACCACCCGAGTCAATGTGGATCACGTTCGTGCTCGGTTTCGAACGTCGAAGCGGCTGGCAACGAGCACGAATCGTGTCCGTCGAACAGTGGAAGAAGCGGTGCGTCGTCAGGTGGTTGTGAACCTTTCCTACCGAGACGAGCAGGGTGCCGAGACCGATCGAGCAGTCGAGGCGGTTGGCTTCTTCAAGGGCAACGATGACTGGTTCCTGATCGGTTGGTGCCGACTGCGCAACGGCGGTCGGATCTTTCGCCTTGATCGGATCCAAACTGCTCGACTCACCAATCAGCGTTTCGAGCCTCGGGATGTTGACGACACGCTTGGCTGGGTGCCGATGTCGGTGGAAACCCCTTGACCTTTCGGGGATACGGTTGTGGTGTGTCGGTTCTGCGAGTGGGGTGCCCGATGTGGGCATTTCGGCCGTGGGTTGGGCGATGGATGCCGCCATCGACGAAGGTCGGGTCTGAGTTAGCCGCATATGCAAACGTGCTGTCGGCCGTCGAAGGAAACACGACGTTCTACGCGTTGCCGAGTGACCTTACGGTGGCGAAGTGGGTGGATCAATCACCCCTGGACTTTCGCTTCCTGTTCAAAGTGCCGCAGACCATCACCCACCAAAAACGACTGAACGGAAGCGGCACCGAACTCAAGGAATTTATGGCTCGGCTTGAACCGTTGGGTGAACGACTTGGTCCCGTTTCCGTCCAATTGCCCGCATCGTTCGGCCCCGACTCACTCGACGCGCTCGACCAGTTCGCGTCCACGCTGTCGAGTCATTGGCGATGGTCCGTCGAGCTTCGCCATCCCGCGTTCTTCGAGCCCGGTGAGGCCCGCAACAGAGCACTCGACATGATGCGTCGGCACGATTCTGATTGGATCATTCTCGACAGTCGCTCGTTCTTCGCTGGTCCGGTGATGACCAAGGAGGAGGAAGAGGCCTTCCATCGCAAACCGCAGCTACCGGTCCGACCGGTTGCCACCGGCCCGCATCCGATCGTGCGTTTTATCGGTCAGAACGAGGCGGACGAGAACCCACCGTTCTGGGAAAAGTGGCTCCCGAAAGTTGTCGAATGGCTGAGCGAAGGACGCGAGCCGTTCGTCTTCTTTCATACGCCCAACAACATCGAAGGACCCGGTCTTGCCCGCCGCTTTCACGCCGACGTCGCGGCCCTGCTTCCGGACCTGGCCGTGCTCCCCGACGTGCCGGAAGTCGGTCTGTTCGGCTGAATCAGGCGACGACCGGGCCAGTCGGAACCCCAAGGTGGCGACCGAAAAATTCGAGCTGGATCTCGAAGCGCTGTCGCCGGTGGACGGGTGAACCGGAGCGACTGAGTTCGTGACCTTCACCGGGGAAGCGGACGAACTCGACGTCACGGTCGAGCGTGCGAAGCGCGACGAACAGTTCCTCTGCTTGCGAGATGGGGCAGCGCAGGTCATCTTCGGAATGCATGATCAGTAGCGGTGTGTGGATGTTGCGCACGTAGCGAATCGGCGACATGCGCAGGTATTCCTCGGGGTCCTCGAGATGGGTGACGCCGAGCTCGGTGCGGAACGCGGTGGCGATGTCGCTCGTCCATTCGAGGGACAGCATGTTGTTCACCGACCGCTCTGAACAGGCGGCGGCGAAACGGTCGGAGTGGGCAACGAGCCAAGACGTCAGGTACCCGCCGTAACTCCCACCGATCACGCCGACGCGTGCCGGGTCGACGGCCGGGTGTCGAGTAAGCACAGCGTCGAGCACCGTCAAGATGTCTTCGGCGTCAACCGAACCCCAGCCGGTTCCGGGATGATCAGCGGACTTCGGCCCAGCGATGGCACGACCCCACGCGGTGTCGCGGCCTGAGCCGCCGCGTGGATTCGACAGCACCACCACGTACCCTGCAGTCGCTTGCACCTGCGCTTCGTCGAGGAATCGGTTGCCGTACTGAGAGAACGGGCCGCCGTGGATGTTGATCAGCATTGGATACGCCGCGACTCGGCCGGGTTCGTAGGTCGGCGGCAGGAATACCCAGACATCAATGGCGTGGTCCCCCGCCGTGAAGCGCTCGGGCGTCACGGGCTTGGCGACGGCGCAGAACGATCTCGTCGCGTCCGACGCCGTTGTGGCAATGCCGGTCGGGCCGCGTTGTACAACGAGCTCAGACGGTCGATCGGCAAGACTCACAGACAGAGCGATGGTCCCGTTTGCATGGTCGAACGCCGTGATGATCTGGTCACCGCCAACCACAGATGCGATCGGGCCGCCGTTGGTCGGCACTCGGTACAGATGAGCGTTGCCGCGATCCTCAACGACTCCAAGGAGCGAGTTGTCGTCAAGCCACTTCGGCGCGCCAGGACTTGGGTAAGGGTTCCACGTGCGGTCGAAGCCGGTCTCGAGCCATTGACGTTCGCCGGTACCAAGATCGAGGACCCCGAGGCGCCAGTTGTGCGGATCGCTCAAAGGGTTATCGCGCCCAACGAACGCGACAAGTCGGCCATCGGGTGACACGGATGGCGCATCAGTGAGGATCGGCCCGGAGGTGAGTTGGCGGCGAGTCCCGTCGAGCGTAACCGTGTGCAGATGCGTTTCGAGATCACGATCCCATCCGTCGTGCGCCGCCCCGGCGCACACGAGGCCCTGGCCATGGTGCAGCCAATCGAACGAGGAGAACTCATACTCGCCGGGCGTCAGATCGCGAGGCGCCAGCGAGCCGTCAACCGGCACGACCCAGAGGTGGTTTGGCCGATCGTGCGTCCACCCCTCGCCGTCGAGACGGGTGAAGAATCGTGTGATCCGGCGCGGCGGTCGAGCTTTCTCATCACTGATCAACGCATCGGCGGTGGGTGCCCGTTGAATGTACGCAAGCCTGGTTCCATCGGGTGACCAGGAGACGGATGTGAACTCCTCCGACGAGGTACCGATGGTGATGGTTTCGCCCGGTCCATCGACGGGTAAGACGTGCAGGGAGTGCTTCGTGTCGGTCGCGCCGCGCTCAGAGGCGAAGGCGAGGAATCGACCGTCAGGGGACCAGGTGGGGCTCTTGTCGGAGTGGCCTGACGTGAGCTGTCGCGATGGGCACGAACCGTCAGCCGTGGCCAGCCAAAGGCTGCTGCGGTAACGGTTCGCCGGCATGTCGATCGCACTAACGACGTACGCAACCCGGCTGCCATCGGCTGATACCGCTACAGCCGAAACGGATCGATACGCTCCAAGATCAGACGGTTCCATCGGCGCACGCTAGCCCCGAACCGCCTTCTGGCCGAAGCGATAAGCCGGTCAGGTCTGGCAGGTGGGGCAGGCGTAGCACCAGCGGCCGGCCATGTCCCAGCGGCGAATTTCGGTGCCGCAGCGCAGGCAGTTGTCCCGCTTGTACACGTATGTCCGCTTGTCGGCGGCTTGTGCGTTCTTTGGTAGGTCGGGGTCGCCTTTGGCGATGGTGACGATGCGACCAGCTTTCACGCCGGCCTCCAACATGCGCACCGTCGTAGCCCACACGGCACTTCGCTCATCGTCTGACAAATCGTTGCCGGCGCGCTCGGGCCAGATGTTGTTCACGAATAAGGCTTCCGCTCGATACACGTTGCCGACTCCGGCAATGACAGCCTGATCCATCAACAACTGACCGATCGATTTCTTCGACTTTGCAACACGGGCCATGAACTTCGGTACGTCGGCGTCCTTGCGCAAGGGGTCGGGTCCAAGGCGAGCCGCGATCGAGTCGTACAGATCATCGGTGCCGATGTCGCAAGCAGTTGGCCCGCTCAGATCAAGCACCGTGTCGGTGCCGACGATGCGCATGCGCACCGCGCCCTTCGGCTCGATTACCGGCGTGTTGTGGACGCGGAACTTGCCGAAGAGGCCGAGGTGAACGTGGATGAGAAGATCGTTGTCGAAGCGAATGAACTCGTGCTTGCCGACCGCCTCCACACTCTCCAGCCGAGCACCACGCAAATCCTCGGCACCGGCGAAGCGCCCCTGGGGCGACGTCACTTCAACCAGTTGCCCTTTGAAGTACTTCTGATGTTCACGAGCATTGCGGTGGACGGTGTGGCCTTCGGGCATAGGACGCTGTGTTTACTCGCTCAGTCGTCGATAGGACGAAGCGGGTGCTGCACCTCGTACTCAAGCGTACCGTCGCGACGCTCGCATGTTGCCTGGCCCGCGATGCGGAGGTGCTCGAGGTGAGCGTAGGTTTCGCTTTCGGCCATCGAGCCCCACGAACGTTCGCGGAAGAGGAACTTCATGTAGTCGTTCACGGTGCCGGGGCGGTCCATTTCGGCTGATGCATCGGAGAGTCGGGTGAGGCGCTCTCGGTGGTGCTCGATGATGCCGTCGCATCGCTTCGATAACTCCACAAAAGGATGACCATGGGCGGGCAACACGTGCTTCACCCCGGTCAGCGCGGCGACCTTGCGAAGCGAACCGAAGTAATCGTCCAACGGATCGGACCCTTCGATCATGCCCGAGATGTGCGGTGTGATTGTCGGCAGCACATGGTCACCCGACAGCAGCACACCCTCCTCAGGATCGAAGAGACACAGGTGGTCAATGGTGTGGCCCGGGGTGTGGATGGCAACCCAGCGGCGACCGGCCAACATGATGTGATCGGCCTCATCAAGGCGGACAGTCGGCGTCGGTTCGATCCGCCGACCCATACCCAGAAATTTCGCCCGGTCCTCTTCGCTCATGGGTTGATACGGGGTGGAACCCCATGGCGTCTCACCGCCGAAGCGCACGGTCTTTGACAGCGGATTGCCTGACGGATCGTCTTCGGCCAGTTGCTCGGGATTGGTATCGGCGTGCTGTTCACCCGTATCGAGGCTGAACATCAGTCGGAAGAGCCGATGGCTGACGATGTCGGCTCCGGTCTCGGCGCGCAGTGGACCCGCGCCGCCGAAATGGTCGGGGTGTGAGTGGGTCACCACCACGGTGTGGACCCGTGCGAGCGGGACGCCGGCCCGCTTGAAACCTGCCGTCAATGCCTGCCACGACGCGTCACCGGGCAGGCCCGGATCGACAACGGCGAAACCCCGATCGTCTTCCAGTAGGTAGCAGTTGACGTGACCAAGGCCGGGCATCTGAATGGGCAGCTGCAATCTCAGGATGCCCGGGGCAACGGTGGTGATCTCGTCGACGGCCTGCTGCTGCTCTTCCCGCACGGTCGCCGACATGTCAACGACGTTACCCGTTGCTCAGCCGACATTCCCAAGGTGGGCGATTGCCTCATTAAGGGACACGACATCGCCGATCTTGGCGGCGATGTCGAAAAGGTTGGCCTCGTGGGGTCCGACGTTGCGATCGCCCACTGCTTCTCGCACCACCACCGGAATGAAGCCCTGCTGCATCGCGTCGGTGGCGGATGCTCGGATGCAGCCACTGGTGGAGACACCGGCCAGGATCACCGTGTCAACGCCGAGCGCATGCAGCATCGATGACAACGGCGTTGACCAGAATGCCGACGCGTACTGCTTCAGTATCAACGGCTCGCCCGGCAGCGGCGCCAGTTCAGGCACCAACGATCCGGCATCGGATTCACCGACGAACAGTTCCAGCGGCGGCACCTTGCGGAAGAACACGCCGCCATCGACGCCACCCGGTTGATAGCGCACGCCCGTGTACACGATGGGAATTTCCGCGGCGCGGGCCGCTTCGACCAACCTCACAACTGCAGCCACCACGTCGGGTGCGTGCGATCCGATGTAGAGCGGATACTGCGGGTCGGTGTAGGCCCGCACCATGTCGATGACGACGAGCGCGCATGATCGGCCGAATCCCAGTCGTCCCGTGAACGGCCCTGTCACATCCGGCATTGTCCGATGTTAACGATCACGGGGACGACAGGTCTGCGCAACGTGGCTACCATGCGTCAAATCACTCGACGCTTGGGGGCTGTCATGGATCTGGGTATCTTCATTCCTATTGGCAACAACGGCTGGATGATGTCGGAGAATGCGCCGCAGTACATGCCGAGCTTCGACCTCAATCGCAAGGTTGCGGCCAAGGCCGAGGAACATGGGTTCGAGTTCCTTCTGTCGATGGTGAAGCTCCGCGGTTTCGGTGGCTCCACCGAGTTCTGGGATCACAACCTGGAAAGCTTCACGCTGATGGCCGGCCTCGCCGCGGTCACCTCGAAGATCCAGCTGTACGCATCGGTCGCGCTGCCGACCATGAACCCGGCCATGGTCGCCCGCATGGCATCCACCATCGACGACATCTCCGACGGACGGTTCGGCATCAACATTGTGTCGGGGTGGAACCAGATCGAGTATTCGCAAATGGGTGTGTGGCCCGGTGACTGGTACTACGAACGCCGCTACGACTATTCCGAGGAATACGTGACGATCATGAAGTCGCTGTGGTCCACCGGCGTCAGCGACTTGAAGGGCGAGTTCTTCCAGATGGATGACTGCCGCCTGTCACCGCCACCCAAGAACGGCGGTGTGCCGCTCGTGTGTGCCGGTCAGTCGGACCGCGGTATGAAGTTCTGTGCCGAGTACGGCGACTTTCAGTTCATCATCGGCACCAGCGATCTCGATGTCGTTCGCAAGGACGCCGGCCGCCTCGTATCGGCGGCCGAAGAGAGTGGACGTGACGTCGGCGTCTACGTGCTCATGCAGATCACGATGGGCGCAACCGATGCCGAAGCCGAAGCCAAATGGCAGAGCTACCGTGACGGCGCCGACCTCGGTGCCATTGCCTTCATGACCGGTCAGGCCTCGCTCGACACCGCGGGAGCGACGGCCGAGAAGATCACCGAGATGCAGGGTGCCTTCAACCTCAACATCGGTGCCATCGTCGGCAGTCACGCCACCTGCGCCGCCAAGCTGGACGAGATCGCACTTATCCCCGGCGTCAAGGGTGTCATGTGTGTTTTCGATGACTACCCCGTCGCCACCGACGAGTTCGGCTCCAAAGTCATGCCCCTCATGGCCAGCCGCAAGTAGCGGAGCCGTCATCGGGCAGACTGGGTTTATGAACGGCTCTGAGGTACTCCGTGCGCAACTGGCAACCGGGCAGCCGGTGCTCATGCCTGGGGTGTGGGATCCGCTTTCCGCGCTCGTTGCGGCCGAGGCTGGTTTCGAGGTTGCGTTCTTGTCGGGCTACGCGGTGGCCGGGTCGTATCTCGGTATGCCCGACGTTGGGTTGCTCACCCAGACTGAAGTCGTTGACGTCGCCCGTCGAGTTCACGCGGCCGTGCCCGGGCTCGCCCTCGTGGTGGATGCAGACACCGGCTACGGCAATCCGATCAACACCATTCGCACGGTGCAACTGTGGGAACAAGCAGGCGCGGCGGGCATGTTCCTGGAGGATCAGGTCTTCCCGAAGAAGTGTGGCCACATGGTGGGCAAACAGGTGGTGCCCCGCGAGGAGTGGCTGGCCAAACTGCGTGCGGCTATCGACCATCGCACGTCGCTTTTCGTTACCGCTCGCACCGACGCTCGCGCCATGATCGGGCTGGATGAGGCCATCGAGCGCGCCCGCATGGCACGCGACTTCGGCGCGGACGCGCTGTTCATCGAAGCCCCACAATCGATCGCCGAGATGGAACAAATCGCCTCTGCATTGCCCGGTTGCACGTTGGTCGCCAACATGGTCGAGGCTGGCATGACTCCGCTCCTCACGCCGGCCGAACTCGGTCAGATCGGATTCTCGCTGATCGTCTCACCGGTGTCTGGCTTGTTCTCCGCGGTCCAGGCGTTACGGGACTCGTTTGCGCTTCTCCGTCAACACGGCACCCTGCGCGATCACCGTGACCGCTTGGTGGACTTCTCGTCGTTCACCGACCTGGTAGGCCTGCCAGCGGTCCAGCAATCCGAACGCGCCTATCCTGGCTGATTCTCCTCTGCAGAAGCCGGCGCAGTTTCCGTGACGGTGACGGTGACGGACACCTTGGGAATGAAGATGTTCTCGCGGTAGTAGCGGAGTTCGTTGATGGACTCTTGGATGTCGTCGAGGGCGCGGTGGCTGCCCTGCTTGTTGGGGCGCTGCGCCCGAACGCTTGGGTACCAGCGTCGCACGAGTTCCTTCACGCTCGACACGTCAACCGATCGATAGTGCAGGTAGTTCTCGATGTCGGGAAGGTAGGCGTCAAGGAAGCGGCGGTCGGTGCCGATGGAGTTGCCGCACAGCGGCACGGTGCGCTCGGTGGGTATCCACTGCTTGAGAAAGGCCATGGTCTCAGCACCAGCTTCTTCGAGGCTGACGGTGGATGCCTGAATAGCGGGAAGGAGACCCGATCGGGTGTGCATGTCGAAGACGAACTTGTCCATGATGGCGAGCACATCGTCGGGTTGATGGATGACCAGATCGGGGCCCTCGGCGATGATGTTCAGATCGTCGTCGGTGATGAGTGTTGCAATCTCAACAATCACATCTCGCTGCGGGTTGAGTCCGGTCATTTCGAGGTCCATCCAAGCCAACATGGCGATGATGCTACGCCGCTCTACGCTTGGTGATCGTGCTTGATCTACCCATCGTCCTGCTGGACCCCGATTTACCGCCGCCCTCGTACGCCCGGCAGGGTGATGCCGGCCTTGATCTGCTCGCCCGGGAGGATGTGTTGCTTGCTCCAAATGGTGGTCGCGCCGTCGTCAAAACGGGTTTTGCACTGGCGATTCCGTACGGATATGCCGGTTTCGTTCAGCCCCGCAGTGGGCTGGCGGCCAAGCATGGTGTGACCGTGTTGAATGCCCCTGGCTTGATCGACGCGGGCTATCGGGGCGAACTCAAGGTTCCACTCGTCAACACCGACCCCACCGAGCCGTACCAGATTCACCGGGGGGATCGCATCGCCCAGCTCGTGATCCAACGGGTGGAGGAATGCCGCATCATCCTCGTGACCGAACTGGAAGGCGAAAGCCGAGGTGGCGGCTTTGGGCACACCGGCCGCTGACCCGCCACCGGCCCAACACGTTACGAGTCGGCCCACCGGCGTAGCCTGCGCGTATGGAACGCATCGATCCAGACTTGCAGGCTGATGAGCGAACAACCTTGGTGGCGTTTCTCGACTATCACCGGGCTACCTTCGTGGCGAAGATCGCCGGACTCACCCACGAACACATGAATCGAACACTGCCGCCATCGGACCTCACGCTGGCGGGCCTCACCAAGCACCTTGCCCTCGTGGAGGACTCCTGGTTTCAGGAGCGCTTCGTGGGCGTAGAGGTGGAGCCGTGGGCCAGTGCTCCGTTTGATGACGACCGTGACTGGGAAATGCACTCGGCGAAGCACGACTCGCCCAACGACCTGCTGGCGCTGTACCAAGCGGCCGTCGCCCGTAGCCAGGCGACGCTCGCCGATGTTGACTCGCTCGACGCGCTTTCGGCGGTCAATGATCGACGCGAGGGCGTCCCGTATTCCATGCGATGGATCCTCGTTCACATGATCGAGGAAACTGCTCGGCACAACGGCCACGCCGACTTAATCCGCCAATCAATCGACGGGCTCGTCGGCGAGTAGCAGCGAGAGGATACGGTCGGCCCCATGGTTGATCTCGATCTTGCCTACATGCCCGCGGCCGAGATGGCCAAGCGCATCGCGGCCAAGGAGCTGTCACCGGTCGAGGTCGTGACCAATGCCCTGGCCCGAGTCGATCAGGTGCAGGGTGCTCTGAACTGCTTCACCGAGTCATACGCCGAAGGTGCGCTGGCCGAGGCTCGCGCCGCCGAGGCAGCGGTGGCGCAAGGTGACGACCTCGGTCTGCTCCACGGCGTGCCGGTGGCGATCAAGGACACCACGCCACAGAGGGGGAGGCGCACCACGCTCGGCTCGTACACGCACGAGAACTGGGTGTCTGACCACGACGCGGTAATGGTTACGTCGCTGCAGCGGGCCGGCGCCATCATCCTCGGGAAGACAACGTCGCCGGAGTTCGCCCATGCGCTCATCACCGACAGCCCGCTGTGGGGTACGACCCGAAACCCGTGGGACCTGACGCGAACTACCGGCGGATCATCGGGTGGCAGCGGAGCGGCCGTCGCAACTGGGTGCGTGCCGTTGGCCGAGGGCAGTGACATGGGCGGCTCGGTGCGCATCCCGGCCGCGTGGTGCGGCGTAGTGGGATTGAAGCCAGGGCTTGGTCGCATCCCGATGGACGTTTTGCCGAGCCTGTTCGACAACATCTCGCACCACGGTCCGCTCGCTCGTACCACGGACGACGCCCGCCTGTTCTTGGCCTCCACACAAGGTCCGAACGACAGCGACATCCAATCCGTCACCACACCGCTCGACCTGTCGAAACCCCTCGATGGCAACGTTAAAGGCATGCGACTTGGTCTCAGTATCGACCTCGGTTGTTGGGCGGTTGACCCCGAGATCGAATCGGCCGTGCGAACCGCTGCCGACTCGTGGCGCGACGCCGGTGCGATCGTCGAAGAGGTGGAGGTGGGCCTCACCAAGCGGGCTGACGTGATGTGGACCGAACTGTGGGGCGTGTTCATGGCTGCCTACTACGGCCACTTCGTCGAGGAATTCGCCGACCGCATGGACCCCGATGTCCTCCGGCTCATCGATCTCGGCAACAGCTTCAGCGCCGTTCAACTCAAGCGGCTCGATATCGAACGTACCGAGGTGTGGCACAAGATCGCGGCTGTTCTCTCGAACCACGAAGCCCTGATCTGCCCGACCATGTCGGAGCCGCCTCTTCCGGCGGCCAAGGCCGATCAGATCCGTCGCGTCAGCCCGTCCGACGGCCGCTATCACGCGCCGGATATGACCGCCGTGTTCAACCTGGTCGCCCCGTGTCCGGTGCTGTCGGTGCCCGCTGGAACCCACGCCACCGGGCTCCCGATCGGCGTGCAGATCGTAGGCCGTCGATGGCATGACGACACGGTGTTGCGTATCGGTCGCTCGCTCGAACTCACCCGCCCGTGGGCTGCTCGGCGCCCACCCGTCTAGGTCAGGGCTGGTTGGTGACCTGGTGAGGATCCTTGTCATCGCGAAGACCGAGGAAGACGGGATGGCGCATGAGACCCTCCTCGGTCCACTCCGTGAACGCGCACTGAGCAACCAGGAGTGGCTCGCACCATGCGGATTCACGTACCACCTCTCGCGGCGGAGGTGGTACGAACGGACATGGTGCGGGGTGCGATTTCATCCACCGAAAGAGCTTGTCGATCATTGCTTGATCGAGGCCGCTTCCCGCCGTGCCGGCGAACCGAAGCTCGTCACCGACGTAGTAGCCGAGCGCAAGCGAACCGAACGAAGTCGATCGAGCGCCCGTGCCGGTTGTGTACCCGCCGATGACGAACTCTTGCTCATGACGGTGTTTGATCTTGCGCCATGTTGTGGCCCGCTTGCCGGGTACATAGATCGAGTCGAGTCGCTTGGCCACGATGCCCTCGGCGCCGGCGGCTCGGGTCAACTCGGCCAATTCTGCGCCCCTTCCGGTACCCGTCACATAGTCGGCTACCAACCACGGGCCGCCCGGCTCGACTAGCGATGCCAGGAGTTCCCGGCGCTGCTCGTAGGGCAGCGCCATCGTCTCGTGTCCGTTAACGCCGAGCACGTCGAAGATCACGAACGTGACCGGCTTGGTTCCCTGCTGCAGCCACTCGAACCGGGTGCGGCCATGTTCGTCAAAACACGCCACCTCACCATCGAGCACTGCGCTTTCGGCATTGATGTGTTGGGCGAGCTTGCCGAGCGACGGCCACTTCGCGGTGATGTCGATCAGGTTCGAACTCTGCAGCATCAAGGTGCCACCGGCGACCCACGCAATGGTGCGATAGCCGTCCCACTTCACTTCGTATGCCCAGCCGTCGTCACTCGTCGGCAGATTGCCGGGGACTGCCTTCATGGGGACAATGCCGCGTCGCGATCCGGTCGACACGGGACGCGGTTTCGGCACTCCTCAATCCTGTCAGGTCGGCTTGGGCAAGCGACTGGAGATGACGCCCCGGGCTTCCAGATCATCCAGCGTGACATCGGTAAGGCCGAGCAGCTCATGCAGGACGGTGCGGTTGTTTTCGCCTCGGTAGCGGACCTGGCCACGGACGCCGGCGTCGCTGTCGGAGAACCGGATGGGGGAGTTGGGGATGCGCAAGGTGCCGCCGGCGCGGTTGTCAATCTCCACAATCGCTCCCCGTTCAACCGCCCAGGCCGACGTCGCTCCCTCGGTCACGGAACGGACAACGCCCACCGTGAAGCCCTGGGCATCCACGAGCGATACCAGCGGATCGACATCATGGGTAGCAGCCCATGTGGCAATCATGTCGATGAACACCGCCAGGTTGGTCTTGCGCAGCTCCACGGTGGCGAACCGCTCGTCCTCGCGGAGATCGGGGCGATCGATCAGGTCGCAATAGTCCTGGAACACTCCCTCGGACGCCGGGTGACCGGCGATCAGCACCCGTTCGCCGGTCGCTGCGGTCACAACCGGGTAGTCCTCGGTTCGGAAACTCGGCACGAAGTTCTCCTCACTCACACCGTCGAGATCACGTTGCAGAATCCAATGGACGTGCTCGTTGATCGACAACATCGTTTCGGCCATCGACACCTCTACCCGTTGACCCAGGCCAGTCCGCTCTCGGGCGTAGAGCGCGGCGAGTATGCCGGCGAAGCACTCGAGTCCGGCGAACAGGTCGGGGTGGCTGATCGGGTCCGATGCGATCCGCCCGTGATGGGCGTCTGTGGACAGGCCCAGGGTTCCCATCTCGGCGGCTATGGCTGGTGCGTAGGCCCGACGGTTCGCCCACATTCCGGTGCTGCCGTAACCGGATATGGCTGCGTAGATCAGCCGCGGATTCCTCGCGTGCAGCACGTCCCACCCGAGACCGAGCCGGTCCATCACATCGGGTCGGTAGTTCTCGACCACAACATCGATCTGATCGATCAGTTGCAACAGCAATGAAATCGCCTCTGGTTGGCGCAGGTCGAGACTGATGTTCTGCTTTCCGCAGTTCTGCTGGGAGAAGTAGGTGGCGATGGAGGCCACCTTTGGGAACGTCCAGCGGGTCGTATCTCCCTCTGGCGGTTCTACCTTGATGACATGGGCCCCCAAGTCGACGAGCATTCGGGTGCAGTGCGGACCCGACAGCACGCGGGTGAAGTCCAGCACTCGCACACCGTCGATAGGGCCGGGTCCACGAGCTATGTCCATCCCAAGAGGGTAGATGGCGGATGACATGCTGTGAACATGTCAGAACTTCCGCGCTTCGCCGACCTTCCACTTCGCGACGGCCATCCTTGCGCGTGGGATGTGTGGCCGGCGCCCGACTATTTCGGCTGCCTCAACCTTCAAACCCCCGAACGCGTCGCCGAGGCGGCCAAGCTCGTAACGCGCGGCGCGGTGTTTGCCCTCAACTGGGAGATGGAACTCCCCAGCCCGCCGCTCTTCGGCCGCCAGCCGTTTCGACATGAGATTCGTGGACCCGAGGGAGCCCTGTGGGTCGACGATGTGCTGCACGACTGGAACACGCAGTCCTCATCGCAGTGGGACGGCTTCCGCCACGTGCGGAACCACGACAACGGTTTCTACGGTGGCCTCGACAGTGATGCGCACGGCGTGCACCACTGGGCTCGCCGAGGTATCGCTGGTCGGGCGGTTGTGGTCGATGTTGGTCGATGGCGCGGCATCGGTCGGTCGCCCGCTCCTCTACGACGCGCCGGATCCGATCGAGGTCGAAGATCTGGTCGCCACGCTCGCCCGACCAGCATGCCGAGATTCAACGAAGGCGACGTCCTGCTGCTACGAACGGGTTGGATAGGCTGGTACGAATCTCTCACGCCGCGATCAGCGGGCGGCCTTCGCCGCTCATCCCCGTCCGGCGACTCCTGGTCTTCGACCCGGCGCCGAAATGGCCGAATTTCTCTGGGACTCTGCACATCGCGGCGGTCGCCGCCGACAACCCGATGGTGGAGGTGATGTCTCCCGGCTCGCTACTTGCGCCCGAGCAACGCGCCGCTATTCGAAATGACCCCCAACGCATGCACGAAGTGTTCACCCATACCTGGTTCCTGCCGATGCTCGGTCTCCCGCTGGGCGAGATGTGGAATCTCGACCCACTTGCCGCTGACTGTGCCGACGATGGTCGGTACGCGTGTTTTCTCACATCGGCACCGCTCAACCTTCGTTCGGGAGTCGCCAGTCCCCCGAACGCGTTGGCGATGAAGTGATCAGACTGTGGTGAGATCGACGACGGAGTCCTCGGTGCCGAATTCGTTCGGCACGTAACCGTCGCAGTGAGCGTCGTTTTCCCAACGCTCATTGTCGAGGCGGTAGCGGAACCGATACTGCTGGCCTGGGTCGAGCGCGAGGTGAATCTGGAAGCCACCGTCGTCGGTCTTGTGCATGGGAACGGGGGTCCAGTGTGTGAATTCACCGAGGATGTCAGCTGTGTTGGCACCCACGGACTTGGGCAGGGTGAAGTGGACGGCAACGTACTTGGCGGTAGTCATATTTGCCTTGATCATGGCCCATAGTCTGCCAGGACTCCTGAGGGTCCTAAAACCGTGCCTCGAGAAGGGTGATCAAGCGGATTAACGAGCGATTCGGGTCCTGGTTCGGTACGGTCGTGGGCATGCGCATATTGGTGACCAACGACGACGGCATCGACTCCATTGGCCTACACGTCCTGGCTCGATCGCTGGTTCCCTTGGGTGACGTGATCGTCGTGGCGCCCAACACCGAGTACTCGGGGTACGGGGCTGCGTTCGGGTCGCTCAACATCAGCCGCCCCGAGGTGCACAAAGTGGAGGTCGACGGCGTGCCCGAGTCGTGGTCGGTGACGGGTCCGCCGGCGTTGTGCGTGCTGCTCAGTCGGCTCGGCGCGTTCGGCCCGCCGTTCGACCTGATCGTGGCCGGTATCAATCCCGGTGCCAACGTCGGCCGATCCATCTATCACTCGGGAACCGTCGGCGCCGCGCTCACAGCCCGATCGGGTGGGGTCAGCGGCATTGCCATTAGTCAAGCGGTTCGGGAGTTCGGCATCGAGGGCCAAGCATGGGATCAGATGTTGCTCGATCAACGGTGGGAGAGCGCTGGTGCCGTGGCCGCGCTGGTGGTTGCCGAGGTGCTGAGCGACCTTCCGTCAGATCCGGTGCTCATCAACGTGAACGTGCCCAACCTGCCACTCGACCAGATCAAGGGTTGGCGTCGCACTATCGTCGGCGTCTCTCCCAACCGCGCCCTTTTTGACGCCAAGCTTGAGCCGATTGTCGGGTTGCGTGACGCGTACAGCGTCACCATGAGTTGGGGCGACATCTTGGATCTGCCACCCGAATCCGACGGCGGCGCCATCCGCGCCGACGAGGTCTCTATCACCTATCTGAGCCGAATGATGAGCGGGGATGCGCCGTGCGCGCCTGCGATTGAGCAGATGCTCACCGGGCTGGTCGGTACAAGCCGTCCCCTGTGACCGCGGTCGCCGTCGCCCTCCTGATCGGCGCCGGTTTCGCGGCGATGGCGAACTGGATCTCGCGTTGGCGACCGAACAGCGCGCTCGAAACCATTACCAAGCCGCTGACGACGGTGCTTCTTGTTGCACTTGCAATTACCGTGAAATCTTCGCACCCGGGCGCTCGATGGATGGTTGTCGCCGGTCTTGTTTTCTGTCTCATCGGTGATGTGCTGCTGATGTCGGTGGTGGACAACTTCGTCGGCGGACTCGGGGCGTTTCTCGTCGGCCACCTTTTGTTCGGCGTGGCCGTCTTTCGTCGTCCTCACGGCCACATCGCGCTGGCGGGGTTGGCGTTGATCCCGCTTGCTGCAGTCATTGGCTCCTTCGGCCCGGCGATCCTGAAGGGCGCCCGCCAGCGTGCCGCCGCGCTCGGTTTTGCGGTCACCGCGTATCTCGTCGTGATCGCATCGATGGCTGTGGTGGTGACGCTCACCGGCAGTCCCTGGGCCATCGTCGGTGCTTCATTCTTCGTGACGTCGGACACGCTGCTTGGCTATGACCTGTTCGCCAAACCGTTCGCATCGGCTCGTGTCGCGATCATGGTTACTTACCACCTGGCGCTCGTTGGTCTGACCCTGGGTCTGGTCTGGCACTAACCGCCTCAGAGGCAGGTCTTACAGAGTTCTCACAGAGTGCTCACCTTGTTCTTAGGAACGATTGCTTGACTGTGCAACATGACAACGCCACAGGATCGGGTACCAACCCACACCAGCGGCTCTATTGACCCGTTAGTGCAAGCTCGACTCGACCGGCTCGCCGGTCGGCGCGGCGTCACGCCGCTGCCCGCGTCACCTCGATTTGCGCCTCCCGCACCGCCCGCGCAATCGACCAGCCGTACAACGCCGCCAGCGCGAGCGAAGCGAAACCACGCTGCACGCGGCAGTCGAGCTACCGCTCTCGCCGTCAGCCTCACGGCCACCGGTGCTCTGAGCGCGTTGTTTGCCCTGACTGACGGCAGCGCCTCCGGCAAGATCGCGACGGCCAGCCCAACCATTCCGACCACGCCGGTTGCCACGGCTGCACCGACCGCCGCCGCTACCAGTCCGATCGCGACTGCAAAGGCGACGGCTGCCAATCCCCCAGTCACGTCGCCTTCTACCGCGGCGCCGGCAACGGTAGCCCCGAAGACAGCCTCCGGGTTGGCCGCAGGCACGTTTGACGGTGACGTCGTTGATACTCGTTGGGGGCCGGTGCAGGTTGCGGTCACGATCGCCAACGGCAAGATCACCAACGTCTCCACATTGGTCTCGCCTAACGACAAGCAAAAGAGCATCTCAATCAACAACCGGGCCACACCGATCCTGCGGTCGGAGGCTTTGTCGGCCCAGAGCGCCAATATCGACGGGGTGTCCGGCGCCACCTACACCAGCGAGGGCTACGCCCAGTCGCTGCAGTCGGCCATCGATCAGGCCCGCGGCGGAGCAGCAGCCGTCACGGCATGACCGTCGGGCTCCACCACGTCGAAATGGTGATGGGCATGGCCGTCACCATCGATGTGCGCGACCCTCACGTGCCGGCCGGTGCCATCACCGAAGTGGTCGACTGGCTGCACCACGTCGACGCGACGTTCAGCCCGTACAAGGACGCCAGCCCCATCACCAAGTTCGGTCGACGCGAGATCACGCGGGACGAGTTGACTGACGAGATTCGCGAGGTGCTCGATCTCTGCGAAACGGTGCGAGTCGATACGGCTGGGGCCTTCGACATCACTCGTGTGCCGGCGCCGAACGGGACGAATCTTGATCCGTCCGGTCTGGTCAAAGGATGGTCGATCGAACGGGCGGCAACCATTCTCGAATCGTGGAGTGCCACCGACTTCTGCCTCAACGCCGGTGGTGACGTCGTGGTGCGTGGCGAGCCCTCACCGGGACGACCGTGGCGCATTGGTATCCGCCATCCCGACCTCGCGGACAAGCTGGCGACGGTCGTTGTGAGTGCCGGTCCTTTGGCGATCGCCACGTCAGCGACGTACGAGCGGGGCGAGCACGTCATCGACCCGCGAAGCGGTCGGCCGGCAACGAGTTTGGCCAGCGTCACCATTGTCGGGCCCGATCTGACGCTGGCCGATGCGTACGCCACGGCGGTCTTCGTGATGGGCATGGACGGCGTGCGTTGGCTGGCCGAGCATGACGGCTACGGCGCCTTCGCAGTCACCCCGGACGGCATGGCCCACAGCACCAGCACTTTCGACCAGTACCGCTGAGGCGCTCAGCTTGCGACAGCTGACTCCGCCGCTAGCTGTGCCGACGAGATGGGCTCGAGCTTCCGGCGAAGTTCGGCATAGGTGACGATCGCAGCGACCGACAGGAACATTGCGATCGGAATATTCAAGATGCTGGACGCAATGGTCGAACCGACGCTGCCGGTGGTTGATCCGCTGGTGGCAATACTGAACCCTCCGCTGAGCAAGCCAATCCCGCAGCTAACGACGAGGAGCCCGACGACGACAAGAAGGGCACGCCCGAACATGTCCCACCAGTTGCCCTTCATGAGTTCGAAGCAGCGGCTCAAGACCGACGATGGGCGTTCGAAAGCGACGACACCGGTGAGCGTTCCGAAGAAGACAACGCCGAGGTAGATACCCGGCAGCAGGCAGAAGAGAAATCCGACGATGACCAAGAGTCCGGTTGCGATTGACCAGCCAATCATCGGCAACACTCGCGAGATGCCGAAGTGCAGTCCTTGCTGCCAGCTCACCCGAGCCGAGCTGCCTTGGATCTCAGCGGCCGCGTCATGAGCGAGTACGTGGGCGGAAGCGGCCGTGGACACGGCGTAGATCACGATGCTGCTCAGATATGACACGAGCGTGAGAACAAGTGCTCCTCCGCCAAAAGTCAATCGGACGTTGCGTGAGGGTTGGGCAATCTGGTTGGTGAAACCGCTCAGGGCGATGGCGATGACGATCGACGGCACGAGTGCGATCAGTCGATAGATCAGCAGTGACTTCCAGCTCCGCCGCATCCCGGCGAACACCTTCGAGAACCAGCTTGAAAGGTCGGTGGATACCAGCGGGTCGTCGGCACCTCCACCGCCGTAGTAGTAGCCGACAGGTGGTGGTGGCGGTGGCGTCCCGTAGCCCCACCGTCCTTGAGGGCCGGGGGGAGGTGGCGGTGGCGGTGGTAGAGGCGGAGGTGCCGAGCCGAAACCGGGTCGTGTGCCCGAGGGTTCTGGGCCGTCTTGTGGAGGGGGCGGCGGGAAGGCATTGCTCACCATCGAAGTGTAGAAACTGCCGTCGGGTCCGGGGGTGATGCTGGTGCGATTGGGGGCTGGGTGCGGACGCGGAGAAGCCGCCACCGTGGGCGGTCGGTGGCGGCTCCTCGTCCTGGTGCGGGGGAAGGGCTAGCCCTGCTTGCCGCTCTTGCCCCCGTCGTCATTGCTACCGCTGCTACCGCTGTTGCTACCGCTACCGCGGCCACTTCGGTCGCCATTGTTGTCATCGATGGCGGTGACTGTTGGGGAAGCCGAGGTCACCGTGGACGTGCTGGGCGACGGGGCTACTGACGTGCCGGGGTTGTCATCGTCATCGTCATCGCCGTCTCGGCCATGACCGGAGTGATCATCATCATCATCATCGTCCTCGGCGGCGGTGGTGGATGGTGAACCGGCCCCTGCGGTCGTAGCGGTCGTGGCGGCTGAGGTGGAAGGTCGAGTGACGGCACCGGCGACGGCCACGCAGGCCGGTTCGTTGACATGTTCGGCTTCCAGACAGTGGTCGCGGCGGTCATCGATGGTCGTGGGGGTCGTTGACCCGGCCGTAGTCGGTGCCGATCCGGCCGTGGTCGGCGCGCTGACCTTAGTGACGTCATCGGCGTTGACCGCTATAACCGATGTGGACGAAGAACTTGATGAACTCGGTGCGCTTGACGAACTGCTCGACGCCGCCGAGGTGGACGAGGTGGGGACAACGACCCGGGGGATGTTGGTTCGAGTGGCGTCGCGCTGGATGGCGGCGTAGGCCGGTCCGACCAGACTGATGACGCCCGCTGCTATGCCGAGTGCGACGAGTTGTCGTTTCATGTTCTGCTCCGGGTTCGAGGGGACATCTCCATAAGACTCCCGATAAGGGGCGCAACGTAAGTGGACCTTGGTACTACGACCATCGGCCCAACTTGGGTGGTAGCTAACCGGCGCGTAACCGTCCACTTACCTTTACGGCCTCTGCCACCAGCGACATGCCGGTCGCGGTCAGTTCATGATGTCGGCGACGGACACAATCTCGTACCCTGCAGACCGGATGCCGGCGATGATGTCGGCGAGCGCATCCGCGTCGGTCGAGGCCGAGCCAACGTGAAACAGATAGACAGCTCCTGGCTCGACGCGACGGAGACATCGCTCGACCACCTGGCTGGCCGGAGTCGACTTCCAACCGAGTGAGTCGACCGTCCACATGGCGATCATCGGGTAGCCGGCTGCGGCCACGTCCTGCGCCACGCTGTTGTCGATGTCGCCATAAGGCGGACGGAACCACGGCTTGGTTGTCGCCCCGGTGAGTGCAGAGATCACATCATCGGCGGCTGCGAGTTCCGCTTGGCGTTGTGCGGCGGTCAGCGGTTTGGACGATGTTGAAAAGCCGGTGAAGGAGGGATGGCTTTGGGAGTGATTGATGAAGTGATGGCCCTCTTTTGCCATGCGCCGAACGAGGTCGGGGTTCTTGCCGGCGAAGTCACCGGTGACGCCGAAGCTGACCCGTAGGTGTTCTGCCGCGAGCCGGTCGAGAATCTCTGCCGCGTGACCGGCGTCAGATCCGGCGTCGAAGCTGAACGCCACCCGCTTCGACGTCGTCACACCTTTGCGCACGATGACCGGCGCGGACGGTTGCGGCACCGTGGTCGGGGCGACTGTCGTCGGCTCGGTTGTCGTTGATGAGGCAAGCGGGGTGGTGGTCGGCGCGTCGGTTATTGGTGGCGTGGTCGTCGGTGGCTCAGTTGACGTCGTCGTCGCAGTCGCGACGGTTGTTGTGGACGTCGTGGACGTGGTGGCCGTCGGTGGCGGCGGGGTGCTCGGTGACGCGGTTGTCGGACCGGTACTCGATGGAAGTACGGCTGTGGATGTCGATGTCGATGTATTTGACGTCGAGAGCGGGGGCGGGGGCGCGGCGGTTCGACCGGCACACGCGGCCACGGTCAGAAACGCAGCCAGCGCCCATGCTCGAAACCTCATGGAGCAGTACTACTACGACGCGTCGCCTGTACGTAGGGGCGAACAGCCTCTTCACCGGGGTTGAGATACGTGTGACGCAGGGTTGAGGCGCGCCGGGTAGCCGGCCTGGCGCAACGCAGCCGCGAGCTGGTTGGCGTGCTCCCGATCTCTGGTCTCCACCGCCAGCTCAAGCGCAGTGGACTTGACGGACAGGTCGGTGAAGAGCCGCTGGTGGGCCACCTCGACGATGTTGGCGCCCATGTCGCCGACAATCGTTGCCACCTTGGCGAGGGCGCCGGGAAGATCGGGGAGGTCCAGGGTCATCCGCGACAGGCGGCCCGACCGAACCAGGCCGC
This sequence comes from uncultured Acidimicrobiales bacterium, assembly GCA_963791625.1. Classification (GTDB taxonomy): domain Bacteria; phylum Actinomycetota; class Acidimicrobiia; order Acidimicrobiales; family Ilumatobacteraceae; genus JANMCE01. The sequence goes on along the minus strand of CAWBTA010000005.1, from coordinate 107,615 downwards.
GCATGATGATTGAGGCCAACACTCGCGGGTCGATGTTGCCGCCACACACGATGATGGCTACCCGCTTACTGGCGAATCGCGCCGGGTCGGCCAGGATGGCAGCGAGGCCAGCGGCACCCGCCCCTTCGCTCACAGTCTTCTCGATGTCCAGCAGCAGGTTGACCGCGTCTTCGATCTGTTCCTCGGTGACGGTCACGACGTCGCTCACGTACTGGCGAACGATCGGCGTCGTCAAGACGCCGGCGCGGGCCACCGCAATGCCCTCGGCGATCGTAGAGCCGCCCGGCACGGGCGTTGGGTCGTTGGCCAGTGCCCGCACCATCGACGGGTAGCCAGCGGTCTGCACGCCGATGATCTGGGTGTCGGGTGAAGTTGCAGATGCAACTAAAGAAATGCCCGAGATGAGGCCACCACCACCGACACTCACGACAACGACGTCCAGTGCAGGCGCGTCTTCAAACAGTTCAATGCCGCACGTTCCCTGACCAGCAATCACCCAGGGATCATCGAATGGCGGAATGAACACGAGGTCACCGTCAACCCGACGGCGCTCGGCTTCGACCATGGCCCCGGCAAGATCGTCTCCGTGGAGCACGACGGTGGCTCCAAGGGCCTCGGTTGCTGCGACCTTCACATTCGGCGTGAAGCGAGGCATCACGATCGTGGCCGGAATCCCCAAGCGGTGGGCGTGATTGGCGACACCCTGGGCGTGGTTCCCGGCCGATACCGCGATAACGCCACGGGTTCGCTCGGCGGCGGACAACTGAAGTAACCGCCAGCACGCACCGCGGTCCTTGAATGATGACGTGAACTGGAGGTTCTCGAACTTCAGCCAGATCTCGGCCCCACAGATGGCCGACAACGTTTCGGACCGAACCGTCGGGGTTCGCACGACCCGCCCTGCCAGGCCCGCGGCGGCAGCCTGCACGTCGGCGAACGTTGTGGGCGTCATGGTGGAACAGTAATCCGACGCCCCGTTGCGCCACTCGGTTGATGTGTCGTCGGCCTGCCGTGATTCTGGTGGAACGTCGTAGGATGACTGCCATGGCTGAATGGCATCCGGCAGCTGAGGAGTACTGCGAGTGCATCTTTGAACTCGCCGAGGACGACCTGGAAGTCATTCAGGCCCGCATCGCCGAGCGGCTCAAGCTGTCCCGGCCCTCTGTGTCCGAAATGATCCGGCGCCTTGAAATTGATGGCCTCGTCGACGTAGCGGGCGGGTCCATCAAGCTCACCGTGGCCGGCACCACCCTGGCCGAACAGGTCGTACGCCGCCATCGTCTTGCCGAGCGGTTTCTCACCGACATGCTCGGGCTCTCGTGGGCCGATGCCCACCAGGAAGCGGGCAAGTGGGAGCACGTCATCTCCGACTCGGTTGAAACCGCTCTGATCCGGGTGCTGGGCGACCCCACCACATGTCCGCACGGCAACCCCATCCCCGGTTCGCTCTACGAGGCCCCCGACGCCCGCCCGCTCAACGGCTTATCGGTCGGCAGCCAGTTCACCGTGTCCCGCATCCCCGAGGAACTCGAGTTTTCGCCCGGCCTCCTTGAATTCCTGGAGGAAGCCACGCTCACGCCGGGCAGCTCCGGCCGGGTCACCGCGTCATCGCCTGACGGCACAATCACCGTCGACATGGACGGTCGCACCGTTGGTGTCGGCGCCTTCGCCGGTGCTCGTATCCTCGTTACCGCCTGATCGAACGCGTCCAGCCAAAACGACGAGAGGAGACCCGCCTCGCGGCAGGTCTCCTCATGCCAGGTCGACTAGATCTTGCGGACGTCTGCCGCGTTCGGACCCTTCGGTCCCTGCGTCACCTCGAATTCGACCTTGTCGTTTTCGTTGAGGCTGCGGTAGCCGGTTGCCTGAATTGCACTGTGGTGCACAAAGACATCGGCGCCCCCGCCGTCCTGCGCGATAAAGCCGAAGCCCTTCTCGGCGTTGAACCACTTCACTGTGCCTGTTGCCATGCTGTTTCACTTCCCTTCTTGGCTGTCGCGAGATACGCGCTCGTCAGCCTCCGACAAAACTGCCGGCGAGGGAACTTCTTGAAGCTTGCTTCCTAATAGCACCCTTGCGGAAAAGATATCAGCGAAAAAGCGGTTTCGGTTACGACGATCAGTGCAGGTCGGCGAGCTTGCCGTGCTTGTCGGCGAGCAGGTAATAGAAGGTGACGCGGCTCTTCTCGCGGTCTTCTTTCATCTGGGCGCAGACGGCCATTACGTCGGCATCAAGCGCAGCGTCGTCTTGGAGGCCGAGCTTCTTCTTCAGCCAGCTGTCCCGCACGCGATCGCGCTCTGACGCATCCGAGCACGCCACGAGGGCAGCGTCCTTGGACGAACGAAGGGCGATACCGAGGTGCTTTACGATGCCAGCGACGGCGTCTTCGTCGACGCTGTCGGTGTAGCGGGCTACGTCGTCGGTGTATTCACTCATGTCTGTTTCCTCCATCACGTCGCTGGTTGCGACACAAGGAGTGAATGTAACACCCGGCACTACATGGTTGTCGCCACGAGCGGAGTCGGGCGAAGATGTGGCCGTGACCGAAGAAATGACTGCTGGGGCGACGCCGTGAGCAACATCCCGTTTGACCTTGTCGGTCTCGATGCCGACGACACTCTGTGGCACTGCGAGAAGTACTTCCAGCAGGCGACGGAGCGGTTTTTGAGATCGTCTCACCATGGCTCGAGTCCGATACTGACCTTGCGCGGGTGTTGCATGAAAACGAAGTTGGCCGTCTGGCCACCATGGGTTTCGGCGCGAAGAGCTTCGCCATCTCCATGATCGACACCGCCATTGTTTCGACCGACGGGCGCATCCCATCGATTGAAGTGCATCGGATCGTCACCCTTGCCTACGACATGCTCGAAGCACCGGTTGAGCTCTTCCCCGGTGTTCTCGATGCGGTTGGGCAGATGGCCGAGGAGCACACGCTGGTGTTGGTGACGAAGGGCGATTTGTTGCATCAGCAACGAAAGCTCCAGAGCAGCGGTCTGGGCGAATACTTCGATCACGTGGAAATTGTCAGCGACAAGACCACCTCGACGTACCGCAGCTTTCTTCATCGTCAGAAAGTCGAACCGGCCCGTTTCGTGATGGTGGGCGATTCGGTGAAGTCCGACGTGCTGCCCGTACTGGCGATCGGTGGGCGTGCGGTGCATGTGCCTTCGCAACATCGGTGGAGCCATGAGCATGCCGAGCATGACGGCGACGTGCCCACGCTCGCCGGTCTGGACGAACTGCCGGCCTGGCTGGCTACAACTTACGGAGCCTGACGTCGGTCACCAGATGATTCGGGCCCATGTGGAGGATGAGCGATGAACGCTCGCGCGTCGGCAAAATGTTCTCCACCAGGTTCTTGCCATTGATCTCGGCCCAAATGCCTTTCGCAGTCGCAACGGCTTCATCCCTCGACAGATCAGCAAAATGCCGGAAGAACGAGTTCGGGTCCTGGAAGATGGTGTCGCGGAGCCGGAGGAATCGATTGACGTACCACCGTTCGATATCGACCTCAGCTGCGTCGATGAAGATGGAGAAGTCGAAGTAGTCACTGACGAATTCGCTGCTGCCTGGTGCTACCTGAAGCACATTGATGCCTTCGAGGATCAAGATGTCGGGCTGGCGAACCGTGATCTCCTCACCCTCAACAATGTCGTAGACGACGTGGCTGTACACCGGAGCGTTTACCTCGGCCACACCCGACTTCACATCGCGAAGGAACTCGGTGATGCGCCGAGCGTCGTAACTTTCGGGAAAGCCCTTGCGGTTCATAATGCCGCGCTCTTCCAACACAGAGTTCGGCAGCAGGAAGCCGTCGGTGGTCACCAGATCGACCTTCGGATGATCTGGCCACCGCGACAGCAACGCCTGCAGCACACGGGCAAACGTGCTCTTCCCGACGGCCACCGACCCGGCCACACCAATGACGTAAGGAACCTTCGGCGCAATGGTGCCAAGAAACGTTGCCGACACCCGGTGCAGGTTTTGCGTCGCTGAGACGTACAGGTTCAACAGACGGGTCAGGGGCAGGTAGATCTCGGCAACTTCGGTCAGATCGAGTTCGCTGTTGATACCGCGAAGGGCTTCGAGATCCTTCTCGCGGATGGTCAGCGGCGTGGCGGCGCGCAGGTCTTTCCACTCGTCCCGGCTGAACTCGATGTACCGCTCCATGCCAGGACGGTAGCGGGCGGTAACAATGGCACCGAAATGGATCGTGAAACGCAACGGCGCCTCGGCGCCTGGTACACCCCGCCAGCACTCGTGGACTTCGTGCTCGATCGCGTCCTTTCGCCTCGGGTCAGCGGCCCCGTGCGTGTGCTCGACCCGTCGTGTGGAGATGGCCGTTTCCTCATCGCGGCTGGGGAGGAGCTGGGGCCGCGGGCCATCCTGCGCGGTGTCGATATCGATTCCGACGCCGTCAGTGCAACGCGGGTGGCCTTGCCGTCGGCCATGATCGTGGAGGGCGATGCCCTCAAGCACGACTGGGGGGCGGCGCATTTCGATGTGGTGGTCGGCAATCCGCCCTTCCTCGGTCAGATGGCCCGTCGCACGTCGCGCGGCGGCCGTTCGGCTCACGGCGGCGGGCCATATGCCGATACCGCCGCGCTGTTCTTGTCCCTGGCGCTGCGTCTCGCGAGGCCCGACGGCGGATTCGTGGCGTTGGTGCTGCCGCAATCGATCCTGGCCACCCGTGATGCAGGTCCCATCCGCGCTGCCGTGGCCGCGGACGCCGCCTTGGTCGACCTTTGGGTTGCCGGTGAGCCGATGTTTGACGCAGCGGTGCACACCATCGTTGCCGTCTTCCGGCGCGGGCATCGCCAGGGTGTCATCCGCCGTTGGTTCGGGCCGTCGTTCGAGCCGGTTTCCCCCGTCAACGAGCCGGGCGACCTGGCCGCTCGCTCGTCGTGGTCGTTCCTGGTGGCCGACCTTGCGGGCGTCCCTCACGTGTCGCCGACCACAAGCGGAACGATCGCGGATCTTGCGCTGGTTACCGCTGACTTCCGCGATCAGTACTACGGCCTGGTCGGTGCCGTGAGCGATGATGTCGAGGGCCCGGCCCTCTTAACGAGCGGCCTGATTGATGTGGCGCGTTCGCACTGGGGCGTACGCCCGACGAAGTTCGCGAAGCAGCGCTACCTCGCCCCTCGGGTGGACCTGGCAGCACTCTCACCGAAGTTGCAAACGTGGGCGGCGAGCCGGCTGGTGCCCAAGGTGTTGATGGCAACGCAGACCAAGGTGATCGAGGCGATCGCCGACCCGGAAGGCCACCTGCTGCCATCCGTCCCGGTGATCAGCATCGTGCCGCATCGACCCGTCTGATGTCTGGCGGGTGCTGGCCGTCCTGCTGGCGCCGAGCACATCGGCGTGGGCTGCGACCGCGTATCTCGGTGCCGGCCTCAGCTCGTCTGCATTGAAGTTGAGCGCTACCCAAGTTCGTACCCTGCCGCTGCCGTCGCGGTCGTGGGACGCCGCGATCGCGCCATTGCAAGCGGGAGACCTGCCAGCGTTTGCGCGTGCCATGAACGCGGCCTTCGAAGTGCCGGACGAGCCTGTTACCAGCTGGTGGCTTGACCGTGTCTAAGGCGGACGCCCGCTGATTCCAACCCGGTCGCAATGCTCTTGCGCACCGACGTCGGCGGGTAGAGAATCGCCCTGACCCGGCAGTGTTGGCGCAGGGTGCGTCGGGGCTGGGAGATGGCAGACGAACGATGGCCACGATGCAACTGAAAGGGATAAAAAAGGTTTACCCGGACGGTTTTCTCGCTGTGCCTGACCTTGATCTGGCTCTTCATGAGGGTGAGTTCTTCGTGCTGGTCGGCCCGTCGGGCTGCGGCAAATCGACGGTGCTTCGGGTGGTGGCCGGGCTTGAGGCGGTGACTGGTGGCGACGTCTTCATCGACGGGATCCGCGTGAACGATGTCGACGCCCGTGACCGTGACATCGCCATGGCCTTTCAGAACTCGGCGCTCTATCCCAACATGACGGTTGCGGAGAACATTGGCTTTCCGATGTTGCTCGCCAAGGTGCCCAAGGCCACGATCGCGCAGCGCGTGAGCGAAGTCGCCGAGGTGCTGAACTTGAGCGATGTACTTGGTCGCTATCCGGGCCGACTTTCCGGTGGCCAGCAGCAGCGGGTCGCACTTGGTCGCGCCATTATTCGCGAGCCGCGACTCCTGCTGATGGACGAACCAATGTCCAACCTTGACGCAAAACTCCGTGCCGAAACTCGCACCGTGATTACGGCGGTGCAGCGTCGTCTCGGAGTGACCACCTTGTATGTCACGCACGATCAGGTGGAAGCAATGACGATGGCCGATCGTGTCGCAGTGATCAGCAGCGGGCGCATCTTGCAGTGCGGTCCGCCAATGGAGCTCTACGCCAACCCGGTCAATATCTTCGTCGCCCAGTTTCTCGGCTCACCCCAGATGAATGTCGTACTCGCGGTCATCACTGGTGATCCGGACGCGATCGGTCTTTGCATCGGATCACAAACGATTGGGCTTGACGATGCGGCAATGGCCCGCTTCCCCGGACTTCGTTACCGCGTCGGCCAGCCCGTCGCACTGGGTCTGCGGCCCGAAACACTCCACGAGTCTCCCGGCGGCCCACTGACGGTCAGTGTTACTTACATCGAGCGCGTCGGCGAACGGCTGCATGTCTACGCCACCTTCGACGCGTCAGCTGTTACGCAAACGGATGCCAACGTGGAAATCGATGGTGGACGCACGTCGACGGTGGTCGTCCTCATGGCGAACGGAAGCAACGTCAATCTCTGGCAACCGCTTGAACTCACCTTTGATCTTTCCCACATGCATCTCTTCGACATCCGAACCGGTCACAACCTCGCCCGGATCTCGACCGAGCGGCCCAGCGTCTTGGCCTGATCTTGCAACGCGTCTCTACGACTGCGTGTGGAACTCGGCGACGAGTGGGGCGTAGATGTCGAGCGTGGCCAGAGCTGCATCTCGGTCGAGGGGTGGCAACACGAGCGCGACGTTCGAGGCGCCGACGTCCCGCAGCTGGGAGATGCGCTCCACGGTGGGGGCGGCGCCGAACACGCCGAGAGTGAGGGTGGCGGGGTCCCGGCCGGATGAGGATGCCATGTCACGGAGCTCATGCCACTTGTCTGCAATTGGCCACCGCCCTTCGATGGGCATCCACACATCGCCGTACTCGATGATGTGACGAAAGTGCAGCTCGGTTGGTGACGCCCCGACAACGATAGGCGGGTGGGGTTTCTGGACCGGCTTGGGCCACGACCAGGATGGTTCGAAGTTGACGTAATCACCGTGGAACTCGGCTTCGTCTTTGGTCCACAACTCCTTGCAGGCCAGCACCTTCTCGCGCACCACCTTGCGGCGCCGCGCGATGTCGACGCCGTGGGTCTCCATCTCCTCATGGTTCCAGCCGTACCCGATGCCGAACTGGAAACGTCCGTTGGACAACAGGTCGAGCGATGCGACCTCCTTGGCCAGATACACCGTGTCGCGCTGGGCGACCAGGCAGATTCCTGTGCCGATCTTCAACGTGGTCGTTACCGCAGCAGCAGCGGCCAGCGCGGGGAACGGGTCATGCGTTCGCCAGTATTCCTCCGGCAGGTCGGGCGCACCGATGCGGCCACCCCACGGCGTGCGGCGGGACGCCGGAATGTGCGAATGCTCGGGAAACCAGAGCGAATCAAAGCCCCGCGCCTCTGCCTCCCTCGCGACCTCGACTGGCTGCATGCCCTTGTCCGTCGGAAACATCGTGATCCCTATGCGCATTTGCCGACTTTACGCCCGTGGCGGTGCTGCGTACCCCGCTCCTGGAGCCAGCACGGGTATCCCGGCATTCTGCGCGGCGACGGCTTGGCGTGCGTCGTAGGTGTAGATGGCGGTTGCGGCGCATTCGATGGCTGCCGCCAGATGCAGGGCGTCGAGCGATCGAAGAAGCGGGTCGGCGAAGTTGCCAGCCCTGATGAAGGTCGAGTCCTCGATGCTGATGATGTCGAGTTTCGACAGTTCGGACTCGATGTCCACAACGGCTATCCCGAGTCGATGCCCAGCCCGACGCAACTCAGTCTCAATGAGTATCGACGACACAATACGGTGCCCTTCGGCACGGGCAGCCTGAAGGTGCGCCTTCAACGTCGCCGATTCCGCTTCCTCGACGAGAAGCTTCAGATACGCCGACGTGTCGATGTATCGAATCAACGATCACCACGGAGATCGGCAAGGACGTCGGCCGTCGACAGCACGTTCGTGACACGAACGTCGAACCCGAGCGGCGCGTCAGAACGGGCGAGACGTACCCGGCCCGAAGCGACAAGTTGGTCGATTTTGGCGAGATTCGGCGGTACGAGCAGCGCGGCCAGTTCGCCATGGTTCGTCACGCCGATTGTCTCGCCATGCCGAACACGTTCCAGCACCTGCCCACTGTTATTCCGGAATTCTCGATGCGAAATGGTTTCCACAAAGCTACTGTAGCACCCGTAGCACATTGCGGGAAGGGCGATTAGGGCCAGAGGGTGAGGATTTCGGCGCCGTTGTCGGTGACGAGGAGGGTGTGTTCGAACTGAGCGGTGCGCTTGCCGTCGCTGGTGACTGCAGTCCAGTCGTCGTCCCACGAGTCGTGCTTCCAGGTACCCATGGTGATCATCGGCTCGATGGTGAACGTCATACCCGGCAGCATGATCATGGATGCCTTCGGGTCGTAGTAGTGCGGCACCTGAATGTCAGAGTGGAACTCCTCACCAATGCCGTGCCCGACAAAGGCGCGCACGACGCCGTAGCGATGGGCCTTGGCGTGCTGCTCGATGGCTCGGCCCACGTCCGAGATCGGGCGACCGGGTTGTACGGCCTCGATGCCCTTCATGAGACATTCCTTGGTGACCCGCACCAGTTGTTGGAACTCGGGTGCAACCTCACCGATGAGGAACGTGGCGTTGCAGTCACCGTGCACACCTTCGCGGAAGGCGGTGATGTCAAGGTTGACGATGTCGCCGTCTTGGAGCGGACGGTCATCGGGGATGCCGTGGCAGATCACTTCGTTGACTGACGTGCACAGGCTCTTGGGGTAGTCGTGGTAGTTCAAGGTGGATGGGTAGCAGTTGCGATCGATGTAGAGCTGATGGCAGTAACGATCAACGTCATCGGTGGTCATGCCAACCTTCAACGCGGCGCCGGTCAGCGCCAAAATCTCGGCGGCCGTGGTGCACGTGCGGCGCATCCGTTCGATGATCTCGGGCGATTTCACCCGACCCTCATTGCGACGAGCTGGCACGCCGGTGTCGGCATATGACGGGCGTTCGATGTGCGCCGGGACGGTCAACATCGGGCTCACTTGGCCCGGCAAGACCCGGCCCTCAAGGGGCTTATGGCAACGCTTGTACTTGCGCCCACTCCCGCACCAGCAGGGATCATTGGACTGAACGGCCTTCACGACCGGCGGCGCAATACTCATACCGCCAAGGATAGGCCAGTACGTCAACCTCACCACATCGTGAGCGTGTGCGCTCGGGCCGATGGGACTACGCGCAGAAAGTGACCAGAGGTTGGAAATATGGACTTGATCTGGTCTGAACGGGCGTCGGTAAGCGCTGATTGGGTGTTTCTCAAGAGAGCCCGTCACCCCTTCCCACGGTGAGTGAGCTTCTCTACGTTGCTCCCATGAACTCCCCGACCCGCTCCGAACGAGCCTCATCCCGCACCGGAGTAAGCGGACGACCGAAGAATCCGGCCCGTCTCGGGCTCGCCGTGCTGCTGATTCTCGGCGGCGGCTTGGTGTTCCTTGGTCTGTACCGGGCGCGAGGTCAGCAGGTGCCGGTACTGGTTGTGGCTCGTGACGTACCGGCCGGACAGCCGCTGACCGACAAGGACGTGGCCATCGCCGAGGTCGCGGCCACGGGCGTTGAAGTGGTGCCGGCCAAAGATCTTCCTCTACTGAACGGCAAGGTCACCCGCGTCGCCCTCAGCAAGGGTGCGCTGCTTGCCCCGCAGCAGATAGGTGCGGGCAGCCCGCTGCCGGCCGACGAAGCCCTTGTTGCCCTGGCCTTCCCCGATGTTGCCGTGCCACGAGCGCTACACAACGAAGACAAGGTCCGGCTCATCGTTGGAGAGGCGATGGTGGACGCAAAGGTCACCGACATCAAAGCGGTCACCACCACCAGCGGCACGATGAGCATCACGTTTCAGCTCAAGCAAACCGATGCCAAGTCGATCGCTACCGGTAAAGACGTGCGCCTGTTGGTGCTTCCGTCAGGCAACGACGCTGGCGCAGAAGTGATCGCTGCCAAGCCCGTACCCGCCGCGCCGTCTACGGATGTAAATGTGATCGCCGTGGCTCCGGTTGCTGAGGTGACCAAGTGAACGTCGTTTGCCTCGGTTCGAAGGGTTCAGCCGTCACCACCACGGCTCTCGCACTTGCTGGTGGTTGGCCCGTTACGTCGGTGCCGGTCGTCATGGTTGAAGCTGACCCGGCCGGTGGCGACATTGCCGCTCGTTTCGATCTCGCAGCGAGCCCCAGCTTGTTGACTGCCGCCGCCTCGCTGCAGCGGCCAACCGTCGGTCTCCTACTGGAACACACCCACACGCTGCCTGGCGGTCTGCGCGTGCTTCCCGCTCCACTTCGTTCGCTGGAAGTCGCCGGTGGCATGAACGACTTCACCCGAGCTGTCATCGCCCCGTTACGCGGCAGCCACGACGTGAATCTCGTCATCGATGCCGGCCGCTGCGACGTGCGAACCATCCCCGCGTTGACCTTGCATGCCGATCTTGTCCTCATCGTCATCCGACAGGAGCTCCGTTCGGCTCAAGCGACCGTTGGTCGATGCTTGCATGCGCAACAAGTTGTGGAAACGCTCGCCACTCGCGGCATGCCGATCATTGCCGTCGTGGTCGGGGATGCGCCGTATCAGGCTGATGAGATCGGCCAGTTCCTCGGTCTGACCGTTATTGGTGTGTTGTCAGAAGACCCGCACGGTGCGAGTCACCTCGCCGGTCGCTCGGCCGCCAGCCGCAGTGCGCGCCGTTCGCACCTGGCCAAGTCAGCGTCCAGCGTCGCCGACAAACTCGTGGCCGAACTTGTTCGGGGTTTGGTGCCGGCATGAGCACTTTGGTTGATAACGATCTCTCCCGACTGATCAATGTTGTATCGCGTCGTCTTCCCGACGAAGTCGAGCGCGTGAGCCTGAGTGGGCAGCGCATGGAATCGGCCGACGAGCGCGTGTTGGCTGTCCGCCTTGTCTCCGATGAGATCCCCAATATCGACGCCAACCGTATGCGTGGTGGCCTTCCGCGCCTCACGCTCAGCGAAACCGACATCCTCACCGAAGCATTGCTCGCCAGCCTCTTCGGCCTGGCTGGGCTGCAGCAGTATGTGGATGACCCCGAGATCGAATCCATCGATGCCAACGGGCATCAGAATGTGTTCGTCACCTACGCCGACGGCCGCACCGTTGCCGTGCCGCCGGTTGCCGCCAGCGAGGTGGAGTTCATCGACAACATCAAGGCCGCGGCCCGTCGGCTCGGTCTGGGTGAGCGTCGTTGGGACACCACCGAGCCCATCCTCTACCTGCAACTACCCGACGGCAGTCGCCTCACTGCGGTACTCGGCGGTCGAACTGAACGCGGCATGGCCCCCGTTCCCATTGTGTCGATCCGCCGCCACCGCTTCAGTGATCTCGAACTGTCGGATCTCGTACGTTTCGGGGCCATGCCCCAGCAGGTCGCCGACTTCCTGGCTGCCGCAGTTCGGGCCCGCCGAACCATCTTGGTGTCGGGCGGAACCAACACCGGGAAGACCACCATGCTGCGAGCGATGTGCCACGAGATCCCCTCGTTCGAGCGCCTCGTCACGGTGGAAAAGGACCTGCTGGAACTTGGTCTGCACAACTCGCCGCAGCACCCCAACGTGGTGCCGCTGCACTCCCGCCAGGCCAACGTAGAGGGTGAAGGCGAAGTCACCGTTTCGGCGCTCGTGCAATCAACCCTTCGCCTCAACCCGTCCCGCGTCATCGTGGGTGAGGTGCTGGGCGAAGAGGTCGTGCCCATGCTGAACGCGATGAGCCAGGGCAATGACGGCTCGATGTGCACCATTCACGCCGACAGCAGCGAGATGACGTTCTCCCGCATGGCCACCTATGCCATCCAGTCGTCCGAACGGCTGCCCGCAGAAGCAACTCACCAGCTGATCTCCGGTGCCGTGCACTTCGTGGTCTTCCTGACCGGCGACCGATTTCCTGACCGGCCGGTGAAGCGTTATGTCTCCTCCATTCGTGAGGTCACCGGTCTGACGGATAGCGGTCGGGTGTCCTCGTCGGAAGTGTTCGGCATGAGCCCTGCCGGCCGGCTGGAACCGGCTGCCGGTCTCTCGCCCCGTCACCAGGAGTTGCTCGCCCGTTTCGGGTACGACGCATCGATGCATCAGGCGTGGTGGTCGTGACGCTCATCGCTGTCTTGTGCGGATCCCTCGTCGGTTTCGGCCTACTGCTAGCGCGCTCGGCCTTCGCCGAAGCGCCGGTTACCAAGAACGCAGGCGCCATACCGGACGACCGTCGCTTCGTGCGACTGGCTGCCGGTGTTGCCAGTGGCGCGCTGGTTGGACTCGCAACCGGTTGGCCGGTTGCTGGTCTGGGTGGCGCGGTGGCCGGGTATGTGGTGGGTGGCATGACCCGCAACGGCCGTCGCCAAGCACAGATTGAGATCGAACGCACCGAGGCGCTCGCCACGTGGGCGGAAATGTTGCGCGACACATTGGTGGCCGGTCAAGGCATCACGGAAACCATTCGCTCAACCGCCGAGGTGGCACCGCTTCCCATCCGCCCCGAGGTCCAGAAGCTTGCTCGTCGAGTGCAGCATCAGCGCCTCACAGCTGCCCTACACGACTGGGCCGACGAGATGAACGACGCTACCGCCGACCTCATTGCGTCGGTGCTCATGCTGGCCGCCACCCGATCGGGTCGTGATGTTGGTTCGCTGCTCAGCGCCATGGCGAAGTTGGCCCGAGAGCGTGTGGCCATGCGCCTCCGCATCGATGCCCGCCGCGCCTCGACCCGTAGCGAGGCTCGCTCGCTGGTGGCCTTCAGCGGACTCTTTTTTGCTGCGCTGGCGCTGTTCTCGGGGTCCTTCGTCGCCCCATATAAGACCGCTGCGGGTCAGGTCGTGCTGGCCGTCGTTTTGGGCATGGCCGGTCTGGCGATCTCATGGCTGAGCAAGCTCGGTCGATTCGAACCAGTGCCCCGGGTGCTCGCGCTGGCGGAGGGTCGCTGATGTTCTGGGTTCTCGTTTCTGGTCTCATGGTTGGCAGCGGGCTCTGGCTGGGTCTGTCTCGCCTGGTCCCGGCGCACACGCCTCTCGCTGCTGCTGCAGCCCGTCTGCAGCGTCCGGGCCGCTCTCGCCAAGTGATCGACGAGGAAGATGATTCCTTCGCTGGTCGCGTCGGTCGTCTGCTTCTTCCCCGCGTCGACGTTGAGAAGATTCGTCTCGACCGTGTCGCCAAGGACCTTGCCGTCACCGGCCGCAGCCTCGAGGTGCATCTCGGCATGAAGGTCTTGTGGGCCGTGCTCGGCGCCACGTTCGTGCCGGTCATGGTCGGTTTACTCGCCCTCGGCGGCACGCACGTGTCGTTGATCATCCCCACCTGGTTGTCGCTCATTGCCGGGTTCGCCGGCTTTTTCATTCCCGACACATCGGTACGCGAAATCGCGAACGGCCGACGGAAGGAATTCCGCCAGAGCCTCGGCGCGTATATCGACCTTGTTGTCATGTTGCTCGCCGCCAACGAAGGCGTAACAGGCGCTCTTGAACACGCCGCCAATGCGGGTGACACGTGGCCGTTCCTCGAAGTCCGTCGGGTCCTTTCACAGGCTCGGCTCACCGCCATCACCCCCTGGACCGCGTTGCGTGATCTCGGCGAACGCTACGGCGTTGACGAACTGATTGAGCTCGCCAGCTCGGCCCAGCTCTCGGGCACCGAAGGAGCCTCCGTTCGTCAAAGCCTGGTGGCCAAGGCGGGCACGCTGCGAGACCGCTCGCTATCGGCCGAAGAAGCCGTCGCCGAGCAGTCGTCCACACGCATGGTGTTTCCGCTACTGGTTCTGGTGATGTCGTTCGTGCTCTTCCTCGGCTACCCGGCGCTCATGAGCGTGCTCAAGTCCTGACGCTTCCGATTCCAACCTTCCCCCGCACACTTTCCGTCCAAGGAGAAACAACTATGAAAACCCAACTGCTCATCATTCAGGCCATCGTCAGCACCCGACTTCGTGAGGTCGCCGAGCGTCGCGGAATCGAAGTGAACGACGACGGTTTCACCACTGTTGAGAAGGTCGTCCTGACTGCTCTCGCCGTCGGCATCGCTGTTGTTGCCGGTGGACTCATCAGCACCAAGGTTTCGGACGTCATCAGCAAAATCGGCGGATGACCATGCCGTCGGCCGATCAACCCGAGGCGCGGGACGGAGGATTCGCAACACTCGAGTTCACCGTTCTGTTTCCGCTGGTGATCCTGGCCATCACGGTCGTTTTCCAACTTTCGTTGTGGGGCGCTCGACGCTCAGCGGTCATCTCTGCGGCGCAGGACACTGCGGCACAGGCCGCCGTACGCGGCGGGGCAGACACCCAATTCCTCAACGACCAGCTCGCCAACCACGGGCTCGGCAAGCTCAACCTGACGACGTCAGTCGGCGTTGATGGCGATCGCGTGCAGGTCACGATCGACGGATCGATGTCGTCGATCATCCCCGGTGTATTGCTTCCCATTCACGCCGTTGCTTCGGCTCCGGCCGAGCATTTCCGTCCCTGATTTCTCGTAGGAGTAGACCACGATGCAACACTCACCCCGTGACCTGATTCGTGGTCTGACCGCGCTCGCAACCACCTTGGCGTTGCTGTTCGTCGTCCCGTTCCTCCTCGCCCGCCTTGGCGGTTGGCCGCTGCCGCACGCCGTACCGACGGTTGGTGCACTGACCAAAGGGCTCACGCAGGAACTCCAGGTCACCCACGTGATCAAGTCACTGCTGGTGGTGTGTTGGGCGGCATGGCTGGCGCTGGCTTGGACGTTGCTTTCGGAACTGGCCGCGTTGCGGTCGGGCCGAACGCCTCGCCCTCGTCGCAGTCTTGCGCCTTTCCAACTCTTTGCCAGCCGTCTTGTCGCGGGTATCACGCTGTTGGTGAGCATGTCTTCAACTGCCACCACGATGGCATCGGCCGCACCGCTGCCCGTTCGCTCCGAGCCGGTGGTGCTGGTGCAAGCCGCACCCTCACCAACGGTACCGCGCATCGAATCAACGCCGACTCCTCCTGTTGCGGTGGCCGAAGGCTCCGTTGTGGTCGAGCCCCGTGACAGCTTGCATCGACTGGCCGAAGTACACCTCGGTGACGCCATGCGCTGGCGCGAGATCTGGGATCTCAATCGTGACCACACCATGGTGGACGGCACCACGTTCATCCGACCCGAAATCATCCGGCCAGGCTGGGTACTGCAGTTGCCAGCCACACCAATCACGGTGACTACAGCACCGACAAGTTCTGCGGCCAGCCCGACGACCGTCACCGTTGCCCCCGGTGATGACCTGTCGGGGCTGGCCGCCACCCATCTTGGTGACGAGGGCAGGTGGCATGACATCTTCGACGCCAACAGGGGCCGCCAGTTTGGTGAGGTCACCTTCGATCAACCCGACATGATCATGCCGGGCTGGGAACTGAACCTCCCATCTTCTTCGGAGCCGGGCACCACCGTCGACGCATCGCTCGCCTCAGCTGCCGACTCCACCCCGATCGCCACACCTCCAGGCGTGCCGACCGTCCAACTCGAAGCCCCGGCCCCTGATGCGGGCATCGGTTCAGGAGTTGCGGCCGGCGTAGAGGCGACGCCGACGCCGACGTCGACGACAACGGCGCCCGCAGCGTTGCCCGCTCCGTCGATCGCAACCGCAAACGTCGACGCGGAGTCCGCAGAGGACGCCGCGGCGGATTGGACCATCGCCCGCACCGCTACCGGGCTGGCCGGCGCAACGTTGCTCACCACGGGTATCTCCCTCATGCTGTCCACGCGACGTCGCCGTCGCCTCCGTTCGATGGGCGTCAACCATCGGCTGCCCGCACCCCACCCCGACTCTGTCGTCGCAGCCGAAGCGGTCCGATTGGGTGCTGATGCCGCGATCGTCACCAGAATCGACATGGCCCTTCGAGCGCTTGCGGCAACTGTTGGCGCGGCCGGGAAGGCGAATGCGTCAGTCGTGTTCGATAGTGCCGCCGACATTCACTGGCGTCCTGAAATCCCGCAGCCGTTGGCCGTGTTGGTGCTCGCATCGGGCGACATTGAGCTGATGCTCGACCGCTCGTTCGTGGCCGTCGCAGCACCGTTTACCGCTACCGAAGCTGACACGACTCTCCGCCTTTCGGCCGCCGTACCCACTGCCGACCTCGCCTCTGTTGGCGCGACGATGCCGTCGCCGTGCCCGACGCTCACCATGATCGGCTCTACCGCCCGCGCCGATGGTAACGCCGACCTCTACCTCAACCTTGAAGCGCTCGGCGGCCTCTGTGTCGCCGGTGATCGCAGCCAGACCCATGACATCTTGAGGGCACTCACGGCCTCCCTAGCGGTCTCTTCGCTCGGTGATCGCAGCCAGATTTTCGTGCACGGACTGGCGCTCGAATCGTTTGCTGATGCAACGAACCTGGAAGTTGTGACCGAGGTGTCCTCGGCCGTGCAGCAGGCCTTTGCCCTCACCAACGGACGTCGGCGGGCCGAACCCGATGCGGCCGGATTTGTGCTGCGCGCCACACAGCCGGAGGAAGCCTGGGAGGTTGCCGTCGTCATCGCAACCGACGGCGACGATGCGCTGGCCGCCGCTGCATCCGCGGCGGGTGTGGTTGTGATTGCTGCCGCGCCGATGGAGGGTGTCGCCACGACGCTCACGGCCACGGCCGCCGGCTGGCTGCTGACGCCCTTCAATATCGTTGTGACACCTGTGGCGTTGACCGCCGTCACCCTCGCCGGGGTTGCCACACTGCTCGACGACGCCAGCTCCCCGCCTGAGGTGCTTCCGGCCCCCGTCGTTGAGGCAGAGCTTGATCCTTACGACGAACGCGACTGGAACTTTCTGGTGCGAGTTCTCGGTCCGGTCGATGTGGTGTCTCGGAACCAGGAACAGGTGGAGTTCGAACGAGCCAAGGCCCTTGAACTCGTTGTCTGGCTCGCCCAGCATCGAACGAATCCAGCCCGCGTTGCCGCTCGGACCGCGCTCTGGCAGGTCAATGTTCAAGACGCCACCTTCGCTAACGTCGTGTCCGATGCTCGTCGCAGTCTGGCCCGCAGCTTCCCTCCGACCGATGGTCACGACTGGATCGCTCGCAACATGGGTGATCGCATTCCGCTCCACGACTCGGTGCTCACGGACGTCGAGCTGGTTGAGGCTCGCCTGGCGTGGGCCCGCCGCTGCGGGGGATCCGCCGCCATCGACGTGCTGCGACCGGCCGTCGAGATGCTGCGCGATCAGCCCTACGCCGGCACCGACTACATGTGGCCCGATGAGGATGCCCTGCCGTCGGGCATCACTCATCTGGCGACGTCAACAACGGCCGAACTCGCTCAGCGTTGCCTCGACGCCGGTGACATCGACGGCGTGTTCGCCGCGACCGCGACGGGCCTTCGCATTCTGCCCGGCCACGACGAACTGGTCTGTCTGCGCATGCAGGCCCACCACCGGCTCGGGAACACCGCTGGCGTGCGCAGCGAATACGCCGCCTACGAACGCGTCATCGTCAACGAGTGCGGTGGAGAAAGTGATCCGTCACCTCGCGTCAGCCGCATGCGATCGCAGCTGCTGGCCGTCGCCGCCGGGGTCAGCTGACAGGTGGAACTGCTCCTCTCGATGTCGTGGACGGACAACGGTCCGCATCAGGCCGACGTCCGAGTTGAACTCGCGCCCGACCATCGCATCGAGGATCTCACCGACGCGCTTGCCGCTCACGCCGGTCTGATCGATCCGGTGTCCCTGCGGTTGCGCCGCACCGGCACGCTTCTCGAACCCGGCATCACGGTGCAACAAGCCGAATTGCTGTCGGGTGACGACATCAGCTTGGTTGCCGCTGGTACCCGCCCACATGGCCGTGATCGTGCCATTGGCCACGCACTGGTCAGCCTCGACCTTATGGGTGGCCCGGAAGCCGGGCGGTTCGTATTGCTGGGCGCTGGCCTGTTCACGCTCGGCTCCGAACCGACGAATGGCATCATCATCGTTGATCCGGCGCTGGTCGCCGAGCACGCCTTGTTGCGGATTCAGGCCGACGCGCAGGTGGCAATCACAACGACCGGTGGGCAGGGGCGAATCGAGGTGAACGGTGCACCGATCACATCGGCGACGTCGCTGTCCGCCGCCGATGTTGTGCGGATCGGCGGAACGACATTCTCAGTACGGCCGATCTCGGCTGCTCTGGCGCCAGCCCGCGATCTTCTCGGGCAGGTTCCGTTCCACCGCACGCCCTATCGGCCAGTGGTCATCTCGGTGCGTGACCTTGGCGAACTCGGCCCGGTGCCCAAGCAAAGCATGCAAAGGCGATTCACCATTGCGACGCTGCTCTTGCCCTTGGGCTCCGGTGTTGCGATGGCGGCGATCAGTCATCGCCCCGAGTTCCTGCTGCTCACGGGCCTGGCCCCGCTCGTGATGGTCTACAACTGGTTCGATGATCGGCGGCATGGTCGCCGGTCGTTCACCAAGCAATCAGCCGACTTTCGCACCGCTACCGCCGCCTATGTCGCCAGTATGCGCAACGCGGTTGAGGCCGAAGAACGCGAACGCCGTCAGGCCGCCCCCGACCTCTCCGAACTCCACCGGCGCGCCCACTACCGCACCCGATTCCTGTGGGAACGCGACCGTAGCGCTGCGGATCTACTGACCGTCCGCGTCGGTCTTGGCTCGCTCCCTTCGCTGGTGACCGTGCTCGTCGATGAGCGCGGTGATGTCACGCTTCACGACGAGGCCGTTGCCGCGCTCGATGGTTTCGAGATGGTGCATGACGTCCCGGTCACGCTGTCCCTCACTGATTTGGGCGCCGTGGCCCTTTGGGGTGAGCGCGACCCAGTCGAGCGACTGGCAGCCTCCTTCCTGCTGCAAGCAGTGTGTCTGCAGAGTCCCGACGATGTGGTGATCGCAGCGGCGCTGGCGCCTTCACGTCTCGACGCACTCGATTGGTTGAAATGGGCACCGCACACCCGAGCATCGTCGTCGCCCCTTGCGGGTGCCCATGTTGTTCACAGTCGCGAAGCGGCCGAAGGATGGCTGGCCCGGCTGATCGAGGTGTTGGTTCGTCGGCGCCAGGCTCCGATCGGCTCCACCAAGGGGCCATGGTTGTTGATCGTGCTCGATGAGCGGCTTGACCTTGATGCCGCGTTGGTGTCCCAGGTGCTCGATCAGCTCGTTAGCGCGGACGCATCGGTGCTGTGGATCGGTGACCATGACCATCGGGTGCCGCGCCAGTGCACGGCCGTTGTCGACGTGGTCGCAACCGGGCGCAGCCGAGTTTGGTTCACCGACCCGACCCGGTCGGCTATCGCCGTTGATGTGGAATTGGCGAATCCGCAGGGGGCCCGGCGGGCAGCCCTGGCGCTGGCTCCCGTGCGCGACGCCAGTGCTGCGTCCGCTACCGCGGCTCTTCCCCGAGCGGTTTCGCTGATGGAAGCGCTTGGCACTGACACGATGAGCGCAGACGTGGTGGCTTCGCTGTGGGCCGCGTCTGACCCGGACGGATTGTGTGCACCTATCGGTCAGGGTGCCAACGGCCCGTTCACGATCGATCTCGTTCGCCAGGGTCCTCACACGTTGATCGCGGGAACGTCAGGTGCGGGCAAGAGCGAACTCCTGCAGACGATGGTCTGCTCCCTCGCCGCGAACTACTCACCCGACCGAGTCACGTTTCTCTTCGTCGACTACAAGGGCGGGGCCAGCAGCGCCGACTTCGCGGGGCTGCCCCACACCGTCGGCTCAGTCACCAACCTCGGCGTTGGTATGGCGCGTCGAGCCCTTGTCAGCCTGCAGGCCGAACTGAACCGACGCATGACACTGATGGAAGGTCGGGCCAAGGACCTTTCCGAGTTCACGCGGGTGTCGCCGTCGGAAGCGCCGCCTCGTCTCGTCATCATTGTCGATGAGTTCGCCACGCTGGCCAAAGAGTTGCCCGACTTCGTGGCTGGTGTCGTCGACATTGCCCAGCGCGGCCGCAGCCTCGGTATTCACCTTGTGCTGGCCACACAGCGGCCGGCGGGAGCCGTGAACGAAAACATTCTGGCCAACACCAATCTGCGGCTCGGGTTGCGGATGCTCGACCCGGCTGACTCGGTGAGCGTCCTCGGTTCTCCGGATGCGGCCGATATTCCGGTGCCACTCGTCGGGCGCGCCATGGCTCGAACCGGTCGCCGCGAGTTGACGGCGTTTCAAACCGCATGGGGTGGCGCGCCAATGCGACCGGCAACCGAGCAGCGGCGCGCCGTCGAAGTTCGCTGCTTTGACGGTTCGATGACTGTGCCCGTCGTTGGACCAAGAGAGACGGCGAACGCACTGACGCAACTACACGAAGTTATTGCAGCGGCAACCAAAGCGCATGTCGATTCGGGCCGACCGCTTCCGCGGCGACCCTGGATCGACCCGCTGCCCGACCGTGTGATGCTGGCGGAACCGACTCTCCGTCGGAATGCCGATCCTGGTCGCGTCGTCACCATCGGGCTGGTCGACCGACCCGAACACCAGACCCAGGAACCGGCAACTGTCGACCTAGAAGAGACCGGCGGCCTGATCGTGATCGGCATGGGCGGATCGGGAAAGACAACGATGCTTCGGTCGGCGGCGCTCGACATGGTGAGTCAGGGTTCGCCTGACGATGTGGTCGTGTTCGGCCTCGACGCAGCCGGCCGCGGTCTGTCGCCATTGAAGGCGCTGCCGCACACCGGGCTGATTGCCTCGGCCGACGATCTTGAAGCAGTCACCCGGTTGCTGAGCTATCTGCAAACGGAAATCGAACGACGACGGATACTCCTTGCCGACTCTGAAGTCGATTCGCTGACGACGTTACGCAAGGTGCGTCCGAGCGAATCTCCGCCGCGCATTTTGTTGCTCATCGACGGTTACGGGAGCTTCCAAGCGATGTGTGACTCGCCCGAACTGTTCGGGTGGGTGCAGGTGCTGCAGCGCGTCGTGACCGACGGCCGAGCCGTCGGCCTTCATGCCATCATGACGGTGGATCGTCGCATGGCTATCCCGAGCGCCCTGGCGTCTTCGATGGCGGCACGCGTCGTATTGCGCATGGCCGATGCCGAGTCCCTGGTGGACTGTGGCGTGCTCAGCACCGTGGCCAAACAGGTTGACCTCTCCTTGCCAGGCCGTGCCGTGTTCGGGCGCGCCGACCTCATGCAGGTGGCGGTGGCGGGAGGCGAAGATCCCACTCTCCAAGCGGCCGCCATCGATCTACGGGTCGATCATTGTCGCCATGCGTACCCGTCGACTGCGTTCGCTCCCGCCTCGTTGCCGACCGTGTGCGACGTTGGCGATCGGTCAGCAACGTGGCATATCGCGCTGGGGTTGCAAGACCTCACCGGGTCGGTGCTTCAACTCGACCTTTCCTCGAGCGATCTCGTCATCTCCGGCCCGCCCGGTTCCGGTCGTACAACTGCGGCGGCAACTGCGGCCCGTGGTCTGGCCGCCTCAGGGGTGGCGAACGTGACGATGTTGTCCAGTGATACGGACGGCATTCCGGGCGTCAGTGTGGTGCGCAGCGACGCGCAACGCCAGCGCCTTTTGGATGATCTTCAGGCGGCCCTGTCCGGTCCGCAGACCCGTGAACCGGTGATGGTGCTGGTGCTCGACGATGCTGACCGACTCGACGACCCTGAGTTGGCGATACTGCTCGACAGGATTGTGCGAGATGACCGGGTGCGTCTGATCACCACGGTCGACAGTCGTGCGGTGGCGGGCGGTTATCAGCCGGGTTGGATCGGCGAGCTGCGCCGGGTTCGCCGCCAGCTCATGCTCCAACCAACCGGGCCGAGCGATGTCACCGCCGTCACGGGCGTTCGGGCGACGCTGCGGCCGGGTGTGGCCTTTCCGGCCGGGCGGGGGGTGCTCGTGACCGAGCGGGCGGCCATCATCGTTCAGGTGTCGAGTTTTATCACCCAGCAACTCTCGATCGGTGAGGCACAGCGGCGGAGTGAACTGCGCGCGTCTGTTCGATCGGTCGCGAACGCTTCGGCTACGCTCGGGTGGGTCAAGTGAGGAGGGAAGATGAAGGAACGACGAAAGACGAGTACGTCAAACTTCGGCGTGAGCGTCCGGGAAAGCCACGACTCAACGCCGTTCTACGATCGATTTCGCGCACCGGAGCTTTCGGACGACCAGGACATCCCGAAGCCGATACCGGTAAAAGAGCCGTTCCTTCACGGCGATGCACGACACATGGATCGCGTCGCCGATGGATCGGTAGCGCTCGTGGTCACGTCGCCGCCCTACTTTGCTGGCAAGCAGTACGAGGAGGAGCTGGAGCGAGAGGGTGTACCTGCTTCCTACCTCGAGTACCTGGAGATGCTGACCGATGTCTTCGCCGAGTCCGTGCGCAAGCTCGAGCCCGGGGGCCGCATTGCGGTGAATGTAGCCAACCTCGGCCGCAAGCCATATCGAAGCCTGTCGGCCGATGTGATCCGCATTCTCGAACATGACCTCGGGCTGCTTCTTCGAGGGGAACTCATCTGGCAAAAGGGAGAGGGCGCCAGCGGTTCATGTGCCTGGGGCTCATTCCGAAGCGCTGCCAATCCAGTGCTCCGCGATATCAGTGAGCGGGTCATCGTGGCGAGCAAGGGCCGATTCGACCGTGCTCGCTCCGTGAAGCAGCGCGCAGCAGACGGCTTGCCGCACGAGAGCACGCTGATGACCGAGGATTTCATGGCCATGACCTTGGACATCTGGTCGATTCCACCTGAAAGTGCGCGCCGTGTCGGTCACCCCGCCCCGTTCCCCGTTGAGTTGCCCGAGCAGCTCATCCGTCTGTACACGTTCAAGGATGATCTCGTGCTTGACCCCTTCATGGGAAGTGGGTCGGCACTCGTCGCTGCCGCCCGCCTCGGTCGGCGCTACATCGGCTACGACCTCGACGACAGCTATGTCGAGATCGCTCGTCGCCGTGTCCAGGAAGCACTGGCGCCGAGTGTCCCCGAGGTTCAACTCAGCCGGAGACGCACGGTGGAGGCGCCAGCGATAGACGTCGATGACGCCGCCGATGTCCAGAGCCGAGCGACGAAGGAAGGGAAGGCCGCGCAGAAGCTCGCCGAGCAGGTCATCGAGGAGGCCGGGTTCACGATTGCAGAACGCAATCGACGCATACCCAAGTCCGGCGTCACGGTGAACTTCGTCGCTACCGACATGGACGGGGCAACGTGGTTCTTCGATGTGTCGGGCGCGTTCACGAGCCACCGAGGTGGCCTGCTTCGTACCGACACTGTGTGGAAATCGCTCGGACGTGCATATGCGCTGAAGGGTGCCCGCGGCGAGGTGCCGTTGGTCTTCCTGACCAGCCACCTTCCGAAGCGGCCCAGCGAGGGAGACACGGCGCTCCGCGCTGCCGGGCCAGATGCGTTCTTCGATGCGATCGAAATGCTTTCGCAGGACAGCCTCGAACGGCTCGAGCGCTACGCGAAGGGCGGGTTCACGGACAACCCGCAACCGGGTTTCTGGACGGCTCAGGACCTGGCCCGGAGGACCTCGTAGTGGCGCGTTCCGTAGCGTGTGCGGTCGTTCGTGATGATCCACCGCAGGTCTTCATCGCTGAGGACCACGAGACCCTGAACTGGGTGCTCGCTCCCTTCGACGTGCGAGGCACTCAGGAGTAGCGGCTGAGGATGGATGCCTCGGTGAGATGATTGAGGTCGTCTTTGATGGTGGCGGCCAGAGCGGCGTCCACGCCCTGCACTTCTTCGAGGTCGCTGGTGGATGCGTTCTGCATGCTCGGAAGGTCACCAAATCGATGCACAAGCTGGCGAGCCAGCGCGGGATCAAGATCAGGCAATCGGTGCAACATGCGATAGCCACGAGCCGTAATGGGAGCGTCGAGCACAGCCTCTTCCTCGGGAAGGGCCAGCACGACGGCAACCTTGCGAAGGTCCATCAGGTCGTCGGTATCAATCTCGGCCATGCGCCGTAGGGCATCGTAGGCGTTGTCATCCGACCCGCTGCAGAGATAATCGTCGATGACCGTGTGCCGATCATCTTCGACGTCGCTCATGAGTTCATCAAGCTGGATGCGGATGAGACGGGCGTCGGCGCCGAGTTCGACGGTGTAGGTATCGATCTCGTCTGCGATACGACGCACCATTTCGCTGCGCTGCAACAGGTTGGCGACGTCACGAACGCGGACGAGATTTTCGACTTCGAGGGCCGACAACGACGCGGCGGCATCGTCAAGGCGGGCCTTGTAGCGCTCAAGGGTCTGCAGGGCCTGGTTGGCCCTGTTCAGCAGGCGGGGAGAGTCTTCCAGCACGTGCTTTCGACCGGCCACGTACACGGCGATGACACTCATATCTTCCGACACGGAGATCACCGGTACGTTCAGCGACTTGGCAGTGCGCTCGGCGGTGCGGTGGCGCGTGCCGGTTTCGACGGTGGAGACAGCCGGGTCGGGGAGCAGGTGAACGTTGGCGCGAGCGATGCGGCTGGCGTCACTGGCAAGGATGATGGCGCCGTCCATCTTGGCCAGCTCGGACAGTCGTTGCGGGCTGAAGGCGGCGTCGAGCAGAAATCCTCCGGTGCAGATGTCGAGCACGTTTGGTCCGCCACCGACGACCACGAGCGCGCCCATGCGCGCTTTCACGATGCGGTCGAGCCCTTCCCGTAATGGTGTGCCGGGGGCCACCTGTGCGAGCGCGTGGTGGAGTGCTCGCATTGCGGGGTTGGCCATGCAGCCATTCTAGGAGTGCTGGCCCATTTCGGCATTCGCTTTCGGACGTGGTGCATCGTGGCGTTTGACCAGTCCGGCCAAACGCAGCGCGTCGGCCAGTGTGTCGGCCCGCATGATCTGTATGTTGGCTGCCTCTTTCGGCGCAGAGCTAGGAACGATGGCCTGGCGGAACCCGAGCCGAGCTGCCTCAGCCAGGCGGCGGGGAGTTTGGGAAACCTGACGGAGTTCGCCGCCCAGACCCACTTCGCCGCACGCCGTGATGTGCTCGCCCACTGGAGTGTTGAACATGGCTGACGCCAGCGCCATGCAGATGCCGAGATCGCTGCCTGGCTCACTGAGGCGCACACCGCCGACGGCTGACACGTAGACATCGAACTTGGACAGGTCGACGTTCGCCCGCTTCTCCAGCACGGCCAGCAGCATGGCCAGGCGGGCGCTGTCGAGCCCTTGCACCGAACGCCGCGGCAGCGTGAGGGTTGAACTGGCGACCAGGGCCTGCACCTCGACCAGGAGCGGGCGCTGGCCTTCGAGGATGGGAACGACGGTGCTTCCGACCACGCCGACGCGTCGATCAGCGAGAAACAGCCCACTCGGGTCGGGCACGCTGATGAGTCCCTCCTCGCGCATTTCGAACAGGCCGAGTTCGTTGGTGGAACCGAATCGGTGTTTGGTGGCTCGCAACATGCGGAGTGCATGATGGCGGTCACCTTCGAAGGACAACACGGTGTCGACCACATGTTCAAGCACGCGTGGACCGGCGAGCCCGCCCTCTTTGGTGACGTGGCCGACCAGCACGGTGGCCATGGTGCCCGATTTCGTTTCGCGCACGAGCCGGTGGGCGCACTCGCGCACCTGTACCACCGAGCCCGGTGCAGAGCCGATGTCGGGGTCCTCAACGGTCTGAATGGAGTCGACGACGAGAAGCGATGGTCGAACCTCTTGGATGGCCGAGAGGATGTAGGGCAAGCGCGCTTCGCTCTGGAGAAACAACGCGGGCGAAAGGGCGTCGAGCCGCTCGGCGCGGGAACGTACCTGTTGCTTGCTTTCTTCACCCGACACGTACAGCACCGGTCCGAACGTGTTGGCCTGGTTGGCCAGCACCTGCAGCAGCAGGGTGGACTTGCCCACGCCGGGCTCACCTCCCACCAGTGTGACGGACCCGGGCACCAGTCCACCGCCCAGTACACGGTCAAGCTCGGACACACCTGTGGCGCGTGGCTGGCTTTCGAGGGTGGACACGGTGGTGATGGCGACCGGTCGATCGGCCGCACCAAGCGTTACGACGGAGCTGGCCAGTGCCCGGCTCTCTTCCACTTCCTCCACCAAGGTGTTCCACGAGAGGCACGAAGCGCACTTGCCGTTCCACTGCGGAGTCGCCGCTCCACACTCGGTGCAGCGGTAGACGGTACGAACCTTGGCCATGCCGCAAACACTACGCAAGGGGTGTGCGATGGTTGGAGCTGGGTATCGGTATGATCATGCAGATCCGCCTCATAGATCGTCGCAATGAGGGGCAACCATGCATCCGTATGTACAAACGTGCAGAATTCGGTCTATTTCCGCTTGAAGTCCGCCAAGAAGCAGGTATTCTGCATGATCATGCATATGAACGAACTCGGATCGGTCGTCAAGCGCCGGCGTCGAGAACTCGGGCTGCGGCAGGAGGATCTCGCGCAGCTGGCAGGATGTTCCACTCGGTTTGTCCACGCGCTCGAGCATGGCAAGCCCGCCCTGATGCTCGACAAGGTGACCGACGTCTTGAGCGTGCTCGGACTCCGCTTGGCGGTTGTGCCGGCTGGGGTGTCCGACGTAGCCGGGGTGTCGTGACCGACTCGGTGCTCGACCCGCGTTCGATCGATGTTGCCGACGTCTACAAGGGCGACGAACTTGTCGGCGCACTGCGCCGCTCGGTCGACAGTGTTGAGTTCAGCTACCTCCCCACTGCTTCGGCCGACGTCGCCAGCACCTTGCCCCGGCGGGTCGGAACGGTTCGCACCCACGCTGCGGGTGCCGTTCCGGCGTTCTTCGCCGGGCTTCTGCCCGAAGGTCGGCGGCTGTCGGCGTTGCGGGCGGCGATCAAGACCTCGGCGGATGACGACTTCAGCTTGCTGGTCGCAGTCGGAGGCGACTGCGTCGGCGACGTGTCGATTGTGGCTGCAGCATCGAAAGCGGACGCGCACGCCAGCACTCGCGGCGTGCTGATCGAAGGACCGATCGATTGGTCCGAAGCCGACTTCACGGAGGTTTTCGAACGCTCGGTCGGAGTCGATCCGGAGCGCATCGGTCTCGCTGGGATTCAGGACAAAGTATCGGCGCGCATGATCACCGTGCCCGTAGCCGGATCGCAAGCGGCGACGGCGACTCACATCCTGAAGCTGAATCCGCCCGAGTTCCCCTTTCTTGTCGAGAACGAGTCGTTCTTTGCCGATGCCGCTCGACTATCTGGGCTCGAGGTATGCGACAGCGAGCTTGTGTTCGATCGTGACGGTCGATCGGGGCTTCTGGTCACCCGCTTCGATCGAACCGTTGTAGGAGGCACGGTTGTGCGGCACGCCCAGGAGGACGGGTGCCAAGTTCTCGGTCTTTATCCCGCAGACAAGTATCGAGCCTCCACGGAAGACGTGTTCGGTGGTCTCGTCCGACTCTGCGCTGCCGCACCGGTGGCGGCTCTGGCCTTTTACCGCCAGCTGATCTTTGCCTATCTCTCCTGCAACGGCGATGCGCACGCAAAGAACTTCTCGCTGTTACGCCACGGCTCCGAGTGGCGTGCCTCGCCCGCATATGACATGCCGAGCTCGCACCCTTACCGCGATCACACCATGGCGCTGTCGCTGAACGGCAAGCTGGACGAACGAATCGGCCGAGCCGACTTCCTGCATCTTGCGGGCCTGATCGGGTTGCGCGAGAAGCCAGCCCACCGAGCCATCGACGACATCATTGATAAGTCGGCGCTTTGGATGGAGACGCTCGATCAGCTGCCGTTCGATCAACGTCGTGTACACGACCTCCGAAAGGCGATCGAGTATCGACGAAGCCGTCTGCTCGGTCGCTAGTGGGCTGGTCGACAACAGTCCGGGTGAAGGGAGCAGGAATGCTTCCTAACGACGCCAGACGAGTTGGCGGCGTTTGGCGGCGAGGCGGCGCCGCTTCATCAAGTAGAACACCAGGGCGGCAACGGCGATGGCGAGCGTGACCGCGAGATAGGCCTTGGTGCGGGCCCGACTGGCCAGGTCGTCGCGCTCGACCGACTGCAGGGCAATCGGGGTGCGGGTGGCACCGTCCAGTGGTCCGGTGGCTTCCGCGGCACCGACCGGCTTCCCCGGTCCATTGAGCTTGACGGTTACCACGAGCTGGTCGGTCAGGTTGGTGCCGACAGTGCCGTCCAGCACCTGGCGTCCGCCGAGGAGTTGTACGAGTTCGCTGTCGCCGAGTCCGGCGGTGCCGCCGTCCAGGCCGACTTCGCCGGTGAGCTTGGTGGTGATTTTGGCGAAGGCACGCTTCTGGTCGAGGTGGAGCTGGTGCAACGGGCCGGCCGGACCGGACAGCTCGGCCAGAACACGATCGGCTTCGGCCTGGGTGCGAAACGGTTTCGACAGTGCGAGTTGTCGGCCGCCCTCGGCCGTGTCGGCCGGGCCTTCGAGCACCCAGCCGGCCTTGGTGGCGTCATCGAGCCGAAGGTCAATCAAGGCGTTTCCGGCCCGACCGATCAGATCCTTGTCGGCGATGGCGTGCACGGTGACCACACCAGATCCGTCACGGACAACCTTCACTGTGACGCTGACGTCGAGGCGACAGCCGGCGCATACCAGCGCACAGGCAACCATCATCATCCAACATCGGGTCAAGCTGCGCACAGCTCGATTCTGGCATGGCCGCTCGGCCTCGCCAGTCTTCGTCAGGAAACGAGCGCTCCGGCTACGTCGATGATGATGTCGGCGCGGGCCGAGGTAGCCACACAGACGCGGCCACTGCCGTCGAGTTTGGCCAGCACCGAATTCGCCACGGTTTGACCGCCACCGAAGTTCAGGTTGGACGCCTGCGGCAAGCCGGCGTCACAGGGGTAGACCGTGAGCCATCCGGCACCCGTCGTTCCGGTCACCGTGGCCGTCAGCAACGCGCCTTGGGCGTTGCCCGGCACCCGTCCGCTGCCGCGCAGGTCGATCACTATGGGGTCGTTGGGGTCGGAGCTGCTCTTCATCGAACGACCACCGGTGCCGTTGCGGGTGTCAAGAGCGCGGCGCGGTTCGGCTGCTGCGGTCAACGCTCCGCCACCTCCGTAGACGCCCTGCAGGTCGACGATGAGATGCATCGCCGACGATGCGAAGAGACAGATCTGGCCGTTGCCGGCGACGCGAGAGATCACCAGGTTGGCCACGGGGGTTCCGCCAGCGGTATTGACGTTCGACGTGTTCGGCAATCCGACATCACACGGGTACACCGTGACGAATCCTCCGCCAGCCGACAGGGCGGTGACGTTCAGAGCTGCGGCCGCGCTGCCACCGGGAAGGTTGATCCGGGCTGATGTCACCGGGCCGCCGCTGCGGGTGTCGAGCAGGCGGCTCGGGCTTTGCGGCTGGTAGCGAGCGCCGGAACCAGATCGGTAGGCACCCTGGATGTCAACGATGATGTGGGCATTCGCTTGGCTGAACACACAGAACGATCCGCCACCGAGCGCCACCGTCACCAGAACGGCGCGGGTTTCGCCCGCTTCGTAGTTCAGGTTCGACGCGGTCGGCAGCGAGGTGCCGCACGGGTACACGGTGAGATATCCAGAGCCACTGGCTCCGGTCACGGTGACATTGACCGCAACCGCCTCTGCGCCGGCGGCTTGCGGTGCGGCACCGGCCGGGTTGATGGAAACAGTGCCACCGGCAGCGACAGCTCCGGTCTGGCGGGTGTCGACGAGACGGACCGGATTGAGAGGCTGATACCCGGAGGCGGCCCACATTCGGGCCGGTGGCTCGCTCGGCGCGGCCGAGAGAGACGGACCCTTCAAGAAGTTCACCGTCACCCACACGCTGCCGTTTGCCTGCACGACGCCCACGCCAACCCGGTTGTAGTCGCCCATGATGTTGGCGAAGTGCTCGGGCGAGTTCATGAACTTGTTGTGGAGGCTGTCAACGATGGCCTGAGTGCTGGCGTTCGGATCGGTTGAGAAGCCGACGTTCTCGCCGGCGCCCTGCCAACCCGGCTCGACACCGGCAACCGCGGCGACCAGATCGGGACGGTGCGACAGGTTGTTCGCATTGCTCATGCGACCCGACCAGTTCAACGCAACCCGGGCCAAGCCAGCGTCGGCCTGCAGGCCGCCGCGGCCCTGGGCCCCGCGTGCACCGTTGAGCAGATCGAGGAAGCGCTGTTCTGCTGCCGAGGTGTCGACGGCAGCCGCCGCCGGTCGGGGAGCGAGGGTGGCAAGAGCTCCAATACCACACAGAGCGCCGAGAAGGGATAGGGCCAAACGTCCTGAAAACCGCATATGTCAATCATGCTACACACTCCGTAACGTTTCCGTAACATGACCTTGACAAATGAAACATTTCTTTTGTCGGTGCCGAGGAAACACCCAAAAATGGGCAAAAATGAAACAGGCGCCCGGAAGGGCGCCTGTAACAAATGCCTAGTTCTTTAGGACTACTCGGTAGGTCCAGCCTGTGCGAGGTCCGGGCTGGGCGGCGGAAGCAGCGCCTCAACAGCACGGAAAGTGACCTTCTGGTCACCCGGCTTTTCCGGATCCGGCTCAACATCAACGACGATGATCTGACCGGAATGGAAGAACTTCGTGAGGATGTGCTCCGACAACGGATCCTCCACCAAGTGCTGAATGGCACGACGCAACGGGCGGGCGCCCATGGTGGGGTCGTAGCCCTTGTCGGCCAAGTGCGCCTTCGCCGCGGTGGTGAGTTCGAGGCCGAGGCCCTGACCCTGCAGCTGACCTTCGAGACGGCGGGTCATGAGATCGACCATCTGGATGATCTCCTGCTTGGCCAACTCGTGGAACACGATGATGTCGTCGATGCGATTCAAGAACTCTGGACGGAAGTGCGTCTTGAGTGCCTCATGCACTTTGTCCTTCATGCGGGCATAGCTGACAGCCTCATCCATCTTGGTGAAGCCGATGTTGGCCTTGCGCAGCTCCTGGGTACCCAGGTTGGACGTCATGATGAGCACGGTGTTGCGGAAGTCGACCGAGCGACCCTGGCTATCGGTGAGACGGCCCTCTTCCAGAATCTGGAGGAGCGTGTTGAACACGTCGGGGTGAGCCTTTTCGATCTCGTCGAACAGCACGACGGAGAACGGCTTGCGGCGCACGGCCTCGGTGAGCTGCCCGCCCTCTTCGTAGCCGACGTACCCGGGGGGCGAACCAACCAGACGGCTGACGGTGTGCTTCTCCATGTACTCGCTCATGTCGAGGGCAATGAGCGAATCATCGTCACCAAACAGGAACTCTGCGAGCGTCTTGGAAAGCTCGGTCTTACCAACACCGGTGGGGCCGAGAAAGATGAACGAACCCGACGGACGCTTCGGATCCTTCAGACCCGCACGGGTACGACGGATCGCTTGCGAAACCGCCTTAATGGCGTCTTCCTGGCCAATGACCCGCTTGTGCAGCTCGTCTTCCATACGGAGGAGCTTCTGGGTCTCTTCCTCGGTGAGCTTGTAGACCGGGATGCCGGTCCACAATGACAGCACTTCGGCGATGGCTTCTTCATCCACCTCATCGAACAGGTCGACACCGGAAGCTTTGATTTCGACTTCTTTGGTGGCCTTCTCTTCGAGCAACGACTTCTCTTGATCGCGGAGATTGCCGGCCTCTTCGAAGCGCTGGTTCTCGACCGCGTCCTTCTTCTTCTGCTGGACGTCGGCGATCTTGTTTTCGAGCTCTTTGAAGTCGGGCGGGGTCTGCATGCGCTTGATACGCAGGCGGGAACCAGCCTCATCGATGAGGTCGATGGCCTTGTCGGGCAGGTGGCGATCGGCGATGTAACGATCGGCCAGATTGGCCGCGGCAACCAGGGCTTGATCGGTGATGGTGACCCGGTGGTGGCTCTCGTAACGGTCACGAAGGCCCTTCAGGATCTCAATGGTGTGAGCCACGGACGGCTCGTCCACCTTGACCGGCTGGAAGCGACGCTCGAGCGCAGCATCCTTTTCGAGGTGCTTACGGTACTCATCGGTGGTCGTGGCGCCAATGGTCTGCAGCTCGCCACGAGCCAGCATCGGCTTGAGGATAGAAGCAGCGTCGATGGCACCTTCGGCCGCACCAGCCCCGACGAGGGTGTGGATCTCGTCGATGAACAGAATGATGTCGCCGCGGGTTTTGATCTCCTTGAGCACCTTCTTCAAGCGTTCTTCGAAATCACCGCGGTAACGCGACCCGGCGACGAGCGCACCGAGGTCGAGGGTGTAGAGCTGCTTGTTCTTCAACGTGTCGGGCACGTCGTTGGTGCAGATGCGCTGCGCGAGACCTTCGACGATGGCGGTCTTGCCAACGCCCGGCTCACCAATGAGCACCGGGTTGTTCTTGGTGCGGCGGGAGAGAACCTGCATGACGCGCTCAAGCTCACGAGCCCGACCGATAACCGGGTCGAGCTTCTTCTCGCGAGCGAGCTGCGTGAGGTTACGACCGAACTGGTCGAGCACCAGGCTGCCCTGCGAACCCGCATCGGACGCGGCCGAGGCAGCACCGGTGGATGCGCTGGCCGTTTCCTTGCTGCCGGGAGCAGAACCGGAAGCCTGCGGCCCCTGGTAGCCCGAGAGCAGCTGGATGACCTGCTGGCGAACCCTGACTGAGATCGGCGCCCAACTTCACGAGCACCTGGGCGGCCACGCCTTCGCCCTCACGAATGAGGCCGAGCAGAATGTGCTCGGTGCCGATGTAGTTGTGGCCGAGTTGCAGCGCTTCACGAAGCGACAGCTCGAGCACCTTCTTGGCACGCGGAGTAAAGGGAATGTGGCCCGACGGTGACGAACCGCCCTGGCCAATGATCTCTTCGACCTGGCTGCGCACGGCCTCAAGGCTGATGCCGAGCGACTCGAGCGCCTTCGCGGCGACGCCCTCACCCTCATGGATGAGGCCGAGCAGGATGTGCTCGGTGCCGATGTAATTGTGGTTGAGGAGCCGAGCTTCCTCCTGGGCCAAAACAACGACCCGTCGGGCTCGGTCTGTAAAACGTTCGAACAAGGGAGAACCGCCTTCGAGAGACCTTGGTAATGCGGCGAACTACGTGGCGAGAAGTGTATCGGGCTGTCGCGATTTGCGTGAGGCAGAAATGGTTTGCCTTCCGTGAAGAGAACCAGCTCTCCGTATGTTCACTTCGTCCGATTTGACCCTTCCTAGGTAACGTACAGACGTGGCACCGGCCTCCCCCTTGCTCGCCCTGCCATCCATGGATGCCGACCTTGGCCGAATCGAGGCCTCGCTGCGACGCGCCGTGTCTACGACGGATGCCTATCTGACCGAACTGGCAAGCCACCTGATTGTGGCCGGAGGCAAGCGTTTACGGCCGGTTATGGCCGTTGCCGCGGCGTTGACCCAGCACGATCATGCATCTGATGACGTCATCGAGGGCGGCACCTCAGTGGAGTTGGTGCAGGTCGGCTCGCTGTATCACGACGATGTGATGGACGAAGCTGAGATGCGCCGCGGTGTGACCTCAGTAAATGCCCGATGGGGCAACCATCGCGCCATTTTGTCCGGAGATTTCTTGTTGGCACGGGCCTCTGAAATCGCCGCGTCGCTCGGCGCCGAAGTAGCCGGGTTACTGGGTAATACGATCGGTCGTCTCGTGCAGGGCCAGATCGCCGAGCTGACCACGCAGTACAAGATCGAACGCACGGTTGCCGAATACCTCTCGTCCATCGATGGAAAGACCGCTTCGCTTTTCTCCGCGGCCGCTCGCATCGGCGGCATCGTGGCTGGTCTGCCCCGTCCTCATATCGATGCGCTGACGGTGTGCGGTCAGGCCTACGGCATGGTGTTCCAGATCGTGGACGACATCCTCGACCTCACCAAGACCGAAGCCGAGTTGGGCAAGCCAGCCGGTCACGACATTGTCGAAGGTGTCTTCACCCTGCCCGTCATTCACACCATGACCCAGGGTGGACCGATCAGTGACGAGCTGTCCACCTTGCTGTCGGCGCCGGTTGACGCAACGGGGCTGACCCGGGCGCTCACCCTCGTGCGATCAAACGGCGGTCTTGCGCACGCCGCCACCATTGCGCGCGAATACGCCACCGTTGCGGCCGAGGCGATGGCGCCCTATCGAGACACGGCCGCAGGTCGAGCGTTGGCTGACTCCAGCCACGCATTGATCGACAGCGTCGTCGCCAGTTAACACAGCGCTCCTTCTGCTTCTCATCCACTCGCCTCTTGTTCGTCTTTTTGGCGGTAAGCAATCGTTAAGGCGCGCGACTCGCCGGCCCATGGGCCGATTGACTCCCTATGGCGGTACGGAGAACGCATGTCGCGTCCATTTTGGGCACCCTTGGATTGATCTTCGCGGGTGGACTGAGCAGTCAACGTCACCAGGCTGAGGCCGCGCCCGCGGTGCACCTGGCCTCGTTCCCGGTTGATGGCGCGTGCAGCTACATCGACAGTTGGATGGCTGATCGCGGCGCGAGCTCGACGGGGGCAAAGCTTTACCACGAGGGTGTCGACATCATTGCCGCATCTGGTGTGCCGATTCGCGCGGTCGTTGACGGGACCGTTACCCGCATCAGTACCTCGACCCGCGGCGGCAACCAGCTCTATTTGGAACAGGCCGACGGTTCGTACTACTTCCATGCCCACATCAGTCGCTACGCCGACGGACTCGTGCAAGGTCAGAAAGTCACTGCCGGCCAGGTCATCGCGTACGTCGGGCAGACCGGTGATGCGCAGTACTCGGTCGCCCACCTGCATTTCGAGGTGCATCCTGCGTGGAACGCCAAGAAGCCGATCAACCCATTCCCGGTCATCGGCGAACTTCCCGGCTGCGGTCGGGGCGGCACGGGCGCATTGGCGTCCCTGCCTGATTCGGTGACCGAGAACTACTCTGGCACCGCTTCGAACGCAGCCGGAACCGGCGGGGTTGTTGCCGCCACGCCGTCTGATACTCCGAGTAAGTCATCGAACGGTTTTGATGGCCTCGGTGCGGTCCAACCGAAGCGCCTTGCTGATTCGCGCCAGTCACTTTCCCTCACGACGTTCACGCCCGGAACCGTGAACTATCTGACGATCGCTGGTCGCGGTGGCGTACCCGCCAACGCGACGGCGGTCATGGTGAACATGACGGTGACGAACCCAGCAGGCGCCGGTTGGCTGCGGGCGTGGCCCTGTGGCCAAACGATTCCCGACACGTCGACCCTGAACTATGCCGGTGGTCAGACCGTGGCCAACGGCGCGCTGATGCAGCTCGGAACCGGTGGCAAGTTGTGCTTCCAAGCCACGACCGGCCTCGACCTCATCATTGATGTGATGGGCTGGCAGGGCAACGGTGGATCGCTCGGATTCGTGGCGACCGGTCAGCAGCGTCTGTTCGACAGCCGAGGCGGTGCACCGGTGGACGCAGCTTCGGTCGTGCGGGTGAAGATTCCCGGGTCGTCTCCGAAAGCCGCAACCCTGAACATCACCGCAGTGTCTCCCGCGGCGGCCGGACACCTCACGGTGTGGCCGTGCGACGTGTTGCACCCGTTGACATCGTCGCTGAACTTCAGCGATGGCGACGTGATCGCCAACGCGGTCACGGTTGGCGTTTCGGCATCTGGCGAAGTGTGTATGGATGCCTCGACGGC
Source organism: uncultured Acidimicrobiales bacterium (assembly GCA_963791625.1). Lineage (GTDB taxonomy): Bacteria > Actinomycetota > Acidimicrobiia > Acidimicrobiales > Ilumatobacteraceae > JANMCE01. The sequence continues at coordinate 71,929 of CAWBTA010000005.1, read as the reverse complement.
GTCGCACCTCATCGTTGATCTGTCGGGTGTGTGGTCGGAGAAGGCTGGCGCCCGACCGTCGTCAGTGACGCCCTCGCGGCTGCTCGATTCCCGCGGCAGCAAACCGGCCGCCGGCTTCGTGCAAAAGGTCCAGGTCACCGGACGCGCCGCGGTGCCAACGGCTGCGACGGCTGCTCAGGTCAACATCACAGTCACCGATCCGCATGGCGCAGGCTTCGTGACGGCATGGCCGTGCGGTCAGCCGCAACCGAATGTGTCGAATGTGAACTACGCCAGTGGTGAGACGGTCGCCAATTCGGCCACGGTACCGCTCGGCGGCGGGCAACTCTGTGTTGCTGCATCCAGTCCTGCCGACCTGATCGTCGACGTCACCGGCTATCTGAGGTAACCCCTGAAGCCGACAATTCGGGTCGGCTTTTGCGGTATTTCAGTTCGGGAACGGGCAGCCTGATTCGCGCTGACATGACATAGCCTCACATGATGGTCCCCGCTGATAGCCCGCTGCTGCAACGCATTCGCGAGTCGGTCATTGGCGACGATCAGGTCATGCCGGGGCCGTTTGGTCCGCATCGCATCACCTACGCGGATTACACGGCCAGCGGCCGGTCGCTTTCGTTTCTTGAGGACTTCATTCGGGAGGAAGTGCTTCCCCGCTACGCCAACACCCACACCGAATCTTCTGGTACCGGTTTGCAGACCACACGCCTTCGTGAGGACGCCCGTCGCATCATCCATGAGGCAGTTGGTGGAGACGACGAGACGTGCGTGATCTTCTGCGGTTCGGGCGCGACCGGTGCCATCAACAAGCTGGTCGGCATCATGAACCTGCGCATCCCTGCAGACCTTGATGATCGTTTTCATCTGTCGTCACACATTCCAGCGGACGAGCGGCCGGTGGTTTTCGTTGGCCCGTTTGAACATCACTCCAACGAGATTCCGTGGCGCGAAACCATCGCCGATGTCGTCGTGATTCCCGAGGATGCTGACGGTCATATCGATCTCTGTCGTCTCGACGCGGAGTTGCTGCGTTATGCCTCTCGGCCGCTGAAGATCGGTTCCTTTTCGGCTGCCTCGAACGTGACCGGCATCATCTCCAACACCTGCGACATCGCCGATCTGCTGCATCGCCACGGAGCGCTTTCGTTCTGGGATTTCGCCGCCGCCGGGCCGTATGTCGACATCGAGATGTACCCCACGTGCGCCGATCACCCTTTGGCCTACAAGGACGCGGCGTTCATCAGCCCGCACAAGTTTGTGGGTGGCCCGGGCACGCCGGGCGTGCTCGTGGTGCGCCGGGAATTGTTGACAAACCGGGTTCCGGACGTGGTCGGTGGTGGCACCGTTGCCTATGTGAATCCGCAGGAGCACCGCTACCTCGACGATGTCGTTCATCGCGAAGAAGGTGGCACGCCCGCCATCATCGAATCGATTCGTGCCGGGCTGGTCTTCCAACTCAAAGAGGCCGTCGGCGTCGACACGATTCGCGAGCACGAGGAGTCGTTCTGGCATCGTGCAGTTGAGGCGTGGTCGGCGAATCCGGCGATGCAGATCCTTGGCAACACCTCAGCCGATCGTCTGTCGATTCTGTCGTTCGTCGTTCGTCGTCCGGGTGGCAAGTACCTCCATCACAATTATGTGGTCGCACTGTTGAGTGACCTCTTCGGCATCCAGTCCCGCGGTGGCTGCTCATGCGCCGGGCCCTACGGTCACCGCCTGCTGGGCATCGACCTCGATCGATCGCACGCCTTCGAGCACGAGATCGCGCTCGGCTGCGAAGGCATCAAGCCCGGCTGGACCAGGGTGAGCTTCAACTACTTCATTTCCGAAGCCGTCTTCGAGTACCTGGTGGCCGCGGTCGACATGGTGGCCACCCATGGCTGGAAGCTGTTGCCCGAGTACCACTTCGACCCGACCAGCGGCCTTTGGAAGCACCGTGCCGGCGCGGTCGAACCGCCGCTGCGTCTGTCTCAAGTCTCCTACGACGCTGCCACTGGTGAAATGGTGCGCCCACCGGTCGATCGCGAGCGAGCACCCGAGTCGGCGTTGGTTGGCTATCTCGAAGCCGCCCGAGCGTTGTTTGCTGCCTCACCCGGATGGCACCTCGAGGATGGTTCGCCACTCGACCTGTCCGAAGACTTCGAACACCTCCGCTGGTTCGACCTTCCCGCCGCGTCCCTCGTCTAAGCAACTACTCGCAGGCGATGCCGTCGTTGTCTCTATCGAGGTGAGCGGCATAGCCCGGATCGCCTTGGCGTAGCGGTGTCACACCTGCGGCCCTCGCCTCGGTACAGTTCTTGAAGTAGAGGGATGGAGCTTGCGCGGTAGTGGCCTTCGTCCGCGGGGAGTAGTTGTTTCGGGCTCAGCGGCCGGTGGCTCCGTGTCGATGGGTGCCGCTATCGGGAGCACTTGAGGCGGCTCGGTTGCAGCCGGAGTTGTAGTTGCAATCGTTGTCGCGGCCGTCGGCAGGGCAACCGTGGAAGCAGGCGCGGCCGCTGTTGTTGGGATCGCTGCGATCGTCAAAGAACTCGCGGGAACCGTTGAGGTCACGTGGGCTGCCAGCACCTGGGTGGCGATGGTCGTGGCCGGCGACGTCGCGACCCGATTGGCCCTTGGCGTGTTCGCGGCATTGATCGCCAGTAAGCCGACTACGGCCGCGGGTATCAATACGCGCTTTCGCTTCCACCACGTGCGCGCTTGTTGCTCGACTGGCATGCTCGACGTTTGAGGCGGTGGCCACGCAGCTGGAGTCAGAACCGTGTAGTGCTCCGTCCATGCGTGCCCGTCGAAGTACCGCAACCGAGGCGTGCCGACAGGGTCGGGATACCAACCCGCAGCGAACTGATCCGTCATGACTTCGCCCTTCCGCAATGGTGACCCGCGTCACCAGTGGAAAGCGTAACAGTGCCTGCGTTCAGGCGGGGCGGAGGGCTGCGGCGATGCCGATGAGGCTGCGGCCGAAGGGATCGAGCTGGCGAGACAGGATGGTTTCGATCGTGGTGGTGCACTTTGGCTCGTCGGTGACGAGCTTGGCCCAGCGGATGTAGCCGCCCATCACGCCGGCAACCTTGTCGCCAACTTCTTCGCTGTGCACGATGAGTTTGGTGCCGTTGCGCAGCATCTGGTGCATCTCGGGGTAGAGATGGCCGAGCGACACGAGGGCGTCGTCGGTCTGGCTGAACGGGCGGTGGATGTAGGGAACACCCAGCTCTTCGTAGTTGTGGAGGTTGTGGGGCGCGGCGATGAGCGACACGATGCAGCCGAAGCCCTGCTCACGAATCCAGATGATCTCTTCTTGGCGTCGGACCCGGCGGTGGTTGCTGCCGTACCCACCCGGCCGTTCGCAGACGGCGAGTTGGTCTTTAATGATCCAGCTGAAGTTTCTCGGCTGAATACCCTGGGCCCACTTGCCCTTAGTTCGTGGAGCCATAACAGAACCATCGTACCGGGTGCGGAGCTGAACCGTTTCGGGAATCGGCCCCTTTTCAGGGTCTTTTTGAAATTTCTTGACGGTCAACCCGACCTTCGGCGCCACGCGTGACGGATCCGCGCGGAAGTTGTCTGGCGGCTGCGACGCGTCGATACCTCAGGCGGGCAGCCGGGCGCTTGGTGCCCAGTAGCATCCGCTGCACCAGGCAACGATCGAGAGGTGGCCGTGAACACTGCCGAATGCCCGGAATGCGGTGCGACGATCACATTCAAGACGGCCCCGCTCCTTCAGGAGTTGGTGCGCTGTGCCGACTGTGGCGCCGAACTCGAAGTCACCACCCTCGACCCCACCGAACTCGCGCTTGCGCCGACCGAGGAGGAGGACTGGGGCGAGTAGAGCTTCTACCGAGGACCGCAGATCGCCAGCAGGTCGTCGCCCGTGAGTGACTCCCGCTCGATAAGTGTTTCGGCCACGGCGTTCAAGGTGTCGCGCCGGTCAGTGAGGATCTGCGTGGCCCGCGTGCGAGCCCGTTCCAGCAGGACCCGAACCTCGGCATCGACTGCTTGGGCCGTGGCCTCGCTGTGTTCCTGAGGTGCACCGAACTCTGGTTCAATCTGGCCGATCTGGATCAGGCCGATTTTGTCGCTCATGCCGAACTGGGTGACCATCAGACGGGCGATGCGGGTGGCTTGCTCGATGTCGTTCTGCGCGCCGGTGGTCGGTTCGCCGAACACCAGCACCTCAGCGCACAGCCCACCGAACATCATCGCCAGTCGGTCTTCCAGCTCGCTGCGCCGCTGGGTAAATCGTTCGTCCTCGGGCAACGTAATCGTGACGCCGAGCGCCTGGCCCCGAGCCACGATGGAAACTTTGTGGATCGGGTCGCCGCTCTTGGTGGTGATGCCCACAAGCGCGTGTCCGGCCTCATGAAATGCGGTGATGCGCTTCTCATCGTCGCTGAGAATGCGACCCTTCTTCTCCGGCCCGGCCAGCACTCGGTCGATGGCCGAGTCGACGTCGGCTGAGGTGATCGTCGTTTCGCTGCGGCGAGCCGTGAAGATGGCGGCCTCGTTCAGCACGTTGGCAAGATCGGCGCCCGTGAAGCCGGGGGTGCGCTTGGCGATGGTTTGCAGGTCGATATCGTTGGCGAACGGCTTGCCCTTGGCGTGCACGTTGAGAATGGCCAGGCGGCCGCGCAGGTCGGGCTTGTCGAGCGTGATCTGGCGATCAAATCGGCCCGGTCGGAGCAGCGCCTTGTCCAGGATGTCCACCCGGTTGGTGCCTGCCATCACGATGACGCCGGTGTTGTTTTCGAAGCCGTCCATCTCGACCAGGAGTTGGTTCAGGGTCTGCTCGCGCTCGTCGTTGGCCCCGGCCAAACCCTGACCCCGCTGCCGACCGACCGCGTCGATCTCGTCAACAAAGATAATTGCAGGTGCAACTGCTTTCGCTTGCGTGAAGAGGTCCCGGACGCGCGCCGAGCCGACGCCAACGAACATCTCCACAAAGTCTGATCCGCTGATGGAGAAGAACGGCACGCCCGACTCACCGGCCACGGCCCGGGCGAGCAGTGTCTTGCCGGTTCCGGGAGGGCCGGCCAGAAGCACCCCACGCGGGATGCGGGCGCCGACCGCCTGGAAACGGGCAGGCTCCTTCAGGAACTCTCGGATCTCGGTCAGCTCCTCGACCGCCTCATCGATGCCGGCCACATCGGCGAACGTCACGGTCGGGCCACCGATGACGAAGCGTTTGGCTTTCGATCGGCCGAGCTGCATAACTCCCTTGCCGCCCGGCCCCTTCATCAGGAACCACACCAGCACGCCGAGCACGAGAATGGTCGGCAAGAAGTTGTAGAGCAGCACCGTGAGGGTCGATGTGGGCTGCGGATCGGTCTCAAACGCCACCTTGGCGTCGAGGATCTTCGTCGTAAGTTCTCCGGCGTAGCGATCGGGGAAGTTGGCCTTGTACTTCGTGCCGTCGACCAGCGTGCCGGTGACCTGGTGATTCCGGTCGCCGAGCTTGGCCGTCTTGATGCCGCCATCATGCAGCTTGGTCTCAAAAGCCCCGAGCGAGAGCTTGTTCACGTTGTCCGATGAGCGCGTCGCAAAGAACGTGCTGACTGCCAACACCAGCACGGCCAACAAAACAAACCCACGAGGAGACCGAAGGATTTTCTTCATCTGCCGAAGAGGCTATAACCCTCGGACGAAACTCGGGTTGGCGTGGCGTTTTGGTTCGTCCGGCTCAGACCACGGTGTGCGTACGTCCGCCTGGAGGAACCGGCTAACTCTGCGATCAGAATGCGACATCCCTTTGCTAGCGCAGGGCGACGGGGCTGGTGAGGTGGCTGAGTTTGTCGCGGTTGATGACGAAACGGATGCGCTGGACTTGGTTGGCGCCGATGTCGAGTTGCATCGTCATCATCGGCGCCCCTTCGTTCCACAGGATCAGTGAGGGCTCACCATTCAGCACCGAGCTTTCGAACGTCACGCCAGCCGGAAGGCGACGCACAACGTTGAGCAGGAAGCGCGCAACCTGATCGGGTCGGACAATGGGTCGTCGGGCAGCGTGCTGCAAAGCGCCTCCGTCGGAGACGAGTTGGATTTCATCGGAGATCAGGGCCAGCAGTGCGTCCACATCGCCGCTCATGGTTGCCTGGGCAAACGCGGCGGCAACCTGCTCGGCTTCGGCGGGAGCGGCTTTGAACCGGGGTCGACCCGCCTCGATACGGACCCTCGCCCGATGCACCAGCTGGCGACAGGAGGCTTCGGAGCGGTCCAAGATCGCTGCCACTTGAGCGTATGGCTCGCCGAAGACTTCCACCAGTAAGAACGCGGCGCGTTCGTTGGGACCGAGCGTCTCAAGGAGCACAAGAAACCCAGCCGTCAGGCTTTCGGCCATCTCTACCGTGCGACTGGGGTCTTCAGTGGTGGCGATGGGTTCGGGCAGCCACGGGCCGACGTACTCCTCCCGGAGGCGTTGTTGCTGTCGTAGTCGGTCGATGGCCAGCCGAGTGGTGACGGTGGTCAGCCATGCTGCGGGGTTGTCGAGGGAGGTCAATTCCGTTCGTTGCAAACGCAACCAAGCTTCTTGCACCACATCCTCGGCGTCTGCGAACGTGCCCAGTGTGCGGTAGGCCAACCCGAGCAGCCGGGATCGTTCGCGCTCGAACACCTCCGATGCATTCACTACACCGACACCAGTCGTGCCGCTTGCACGGCGCTCGCGGCGCTGGCGAAGACCGCGTCAGCCAGCATCCCTTCCGAACCGACCCAGTCCCCCGCGACGAACACATGTGGGCTGCCGTCCACTGCAATGCCCGGACGGCCGGGCAGTCCGCCATTGGCGGCAACCGGGATGGCGTACGAGGCGACCATGCGATGAAGATAGCGCTGCGTGACGATGTTGCCGGCGGCAACACCAGCGGCAGCAGCATGCGCCTCGAGTTGGGTGCGGGCCTCTTCAACGGTTGGGTCGCTGGCACCGAGGTATCGCATCACATGCGCCACTGCTTGCCCGGGCGGTGCGATTCGAGCCGGAGGGCAGTGCACCGAGTAGTAGAGCGGTGCATCCAGGCCAAAGTAGAGCCGCTTCTCCGTCGGCGTTCGCAGACCCAGCTCGAGACAGGCCGCTGTCGCGTCCGGGCCAAGCGACGACCACGACGGTGGAGGCGATTCCAAGAGTGCGGCGGTGGCGGTTGGCCCGCCCACTGCCACGATCGCCGCATTGGCCCGCAGCATCGTTCCGTCTATCAGTTCGACCTCGGCCGTGTGATCGGCTGACCGAACTTGGCGAACCGCGGCGTGCGTGCGAATCGAGCCACCGTGTTCGGCAATGACCCCTCGCAGCGCATCGGTCAGCTGTTTCCAACCATCATCGAGGTAGATCACGCCGAGCCCGAGACTGTGTTGCACCATCATCACGCCGGCGTCGGCCGACAACACATCGGGGCGTTCGCAGTACGTCGAAACCCTCAGGATCATGCGGGCCAGCGCCTCGACCTCTGGCCGCAGACGGGCCGCCGCGAGCCACTCGTCCATGGTGACGCCGGCCAGGGTCGTGGTATCGATGCGTGGCAGCTTTGCCATGAATCCTGCGAGTTGCAGCTTGGCCCCTGGTCCCAGGAGCTTGGTCCGCAGCATGCTGCCCGGCCCCGAAGGCAGAACATCCGTCACGCCGCCACGAGTGCCGTAGCTGACCGAGGATGGCGCCCCGCCAGTCGGATGGATACCGAGGGAATGCAACACGCGCTCAGCGCCGCCGCCGCGATACAGAGCACGAGGTCCGCCGTTGAACACGAATCCGTCGCGTTCGGTCGTTTGGGCTCGCCCGTTGCCGCCGTGGGCGTCCAAGACCACCACGCGCTGGCCTGTTGTTGCAGCCATTGCGCCGGCCGCCAGCCCGGCCAGTCCGGCACCAATGACGATGATGTCTTCCATCGAAAGCCTCCTCGTTTTGTTCTCTCATCCGGTACGACGAATCGCCCCCACGATTTGTGACAGCCGGAACGCATAGGTTTGAGAAATGGCCGCGGAAGCTGATAGTCAGAACCCCATGTCACAGATCGGGTCGCTCCTCGCTGCCAATGACGGATACGCAGCTGCTCGTGCGAGTGTGGCCGATGCCAAGCCCAGTCGTCACCTCGCCGTGGTGACGTGCATGGATGCTCGCATCGACGTGTTCGCCGCCCTCGGCCTGCACCTCGGTGAAGCGCACGTGTTGCGCAACGCCGGCGGTCGCATTACCGAGGACATGCTGCGCAGCCTCGCCCTTTCCACGCACATTCTCGGGGTCGACACGGTTGTTATCATGCAGCACACCAAGTGCGGCCTTGCCGGTGTCTCCGATGAGGAATTGCGCAAACGTACCGGCGCCGACTTCGGGTTCTTCCCCATCGACGATCACGCTGCCGCTCTTCGCGAAGACCTCGACCTGCTCGCATCCAAGCCGTACCTCACCACCCTCAAGGTCGTGGCCGGGTTTGTGTACGACGTCGAGAGCGGCGAGATCGATCACGTCATTCGTTGGCAGCGCCCGGCCGCAGCGAAGTAGATGCCGCGGTACTGTGAGCTGATGCGCCAGCTGACGGGACTCGACACCAGCTTCCTCAGTATCGAAACGGCCCGGCAGTTCGGACACGTTGCCTCTCTCACCGTGTATGAAGTCGACAAGAATCGGGCGCCGGGTGAGTTTTATACGTCGCTGATCAAGGCCATCGAACAACGGCTCCACCTGCTACCCGTACTGCGCCGCAAACTCGTAACGGTACCGTTCGGACTCGATCACCCGTACTGGGTTGATGATGCCGATTTCGATCTCGACTTCCACGTGCGCGAGACCGCCGTCGCACCGCCCGGCAACGATCAGCAGCTTGGTGAACTGGTGGCCCGCCTCGTCGCCCGTCCGCTCGACCGGTCCCATCCGCTGTGGGAAATGTGGGTGATCGAAGGTCTCGCCGACAATCGCGTCGCTCTGCTGCAGAAGATTCATCACGCAACCATCGATGGTGTGCAGGGCGTGGAAATGCTCACCACCCTGCTCGATACCGACCCAGCCGGACGCGCCATCGAACCGCCGGAGACGGTCTGGAAGGGTGAATCCGAACCGTCGTTCGGCGAGCTCATGGTGCGCACCGCGGTGAACTGGTCGCGCAACCCTGCTCGTGCCTTTCGCATGCAGCGCCAGCTGTTCTCCAGCCTCACCGGTATTCGCCAAAAGACCGGCCTTGCCGGGATGCCGGCCGCCATGGGCCTCACGCAAATCCCCGGCATCGGTGAGGCGCTGGCCAAGTTTCTGCCGGCTCGCCCCGAGCAATTCCCGCTCATCACCAGCGGCCCCGCACCGAAGACGTCATTCAACAAGGGCATCACCGCGCATCGCCGATTCGCGTTCCGATCGTTCCCCATCGAGGACGCCAAGATCGTGCGCCGTGCCTACGGTGTCACCCTGAACGACGTCGTGATGGCTATCAGTGCCGGCATGCTGCGTGACTACCTGCTCCAACGCAACGAGCTTCCAACGGAGCCGCTGGTGTCGATGGTGCCGGTGTCCATCCGCACCGAGTCAGACGCCGACCTTTACTCCAACCGGGTGGCGTCGGTGTTGTGTTCGTTACACACCAACATCGCCGACCCGGTAGAGCGGCTGATGGCCATCCACCATTCCATGAAGTCGGTGAAGGAGATGCAGAAGGCAGTGCCCGCCGACCTGCTGACCGATCTCGCCCACTTCGCCCCGCCAGCAGTCTTGGCCCGAGCGTCGCGGATCGTGACCAGGGCCAGGGTTGCTGATCGTATGAACCCGCCGTTCAATGTGGTGATCTCGAACGTGCCCGGCCCGAACGTTCCGCTGTATCTCGGGGGAAATCTGCTGCAGCACTTCTACCCGGTGTCCACCATTGTCGATGGTCAAGGGATGAACATCACGGTGCAGAGCTACCTGGGCCGGCTCGATTTCGGGCTGGTCACGTGCCGGGAACTCATTCCCGACCCGTGGGTACTGACCGACGGCCTCGATCGCTCACTGACCGAGCTGCTCACTGCGGCAAGGTCGACCATGTCCGAGTCAGCGCCCGCGCCGCCCCGGAAGGCTCGAAGTGCTTCCAAGCGTCCGACGGCTGCGAAAGCCGGTCGGCGATAACCATCAGCGCGCCGGGGTGATGACCCAGCCCGCAATGACTGCCGAACACCTCGACATTCTCGTGGCCTGAATCGCGTTCATCGATGCATGATCGCCACGGCACGATGCCGTCGGTCTTGCTGAAAATCGACGTCGATGGCACGGGCACCGGGCCGCGGTAGCCGGTGGGGTAGTCGAGGGAATTCGGGTGGTTGCGCTTCAGCAGGCCCATCAGCTTGTAGGAGCTGCCCGCATGCGTGTCGTCAAGCGACGTTGCTCGAAATGGCGTACCGAGCGTGATGATCAACCGGATGTCGTCGGGCATGCGCTCGGCGAGGAGGCGGGCGTAAATGCCGCCCAAACTCCACCCAATGATGCTGATCTTTCCTCCGGACCGGCGCACGTGCGAGGTAACGGTGCGCATGAGGCTGTCGACCACGACGGGGGAGGGGCCGAGGTTGCGACCGCCGCGCCACCCTTTGGCTTCATACCCGACCGCTGCGAGGGCTCCCCGCAACACAAGGGTGGAGGAGTTCGATCCACCGAAACCGGGCAGTACGAGCACCGTGTGGCCGTCACCCTTCGGCAGCGTGGCGACGACCGGCGCCGCGGCCGCGGCGAGCCAAAATTCGGACGTCGCTCTCGTGGCTTCGGAGAGATAGAGGAGCCGTGACGGCTTTTCGTAACGTTCCGCCGGTCGGGCATCAAGCGCACCACTCATAGGTAAAGCCTTCCATGTCCGACTCCATCAAAGGTGAGTCGGACGATTCCTTACCGGCGGACGAGTTCGTCCCAGAAACAGCCTGGGCGTGATCCCATCGCGCAAGACGATCACTATGTCATATGTGAAACGGTCAGTCGAGCGTGTGAGATACGGTCAGTACATCCTGCGAAATAAGGTCATCGGGAATAGGGTCTCGCTAGACGCCGGACCATTTCTCCGGCTCGGTAGGTGGATCCACACCCTGCCGTGCTGCTTGCTGAAGAGCGGCTGGTAGCAGCTCCCGAATCGCTGCGTTGGGCTCGCCCGGGTCTGGAAGATGCTCAACGAACGACACGATAATCAACTCCCTGATATCGGTGTCACCCGTGTGCACACAGCTCAACGCGTCGAGGAGGTCATCAAGCAGACTCTGCGCAACAATCCGGTCGTGGAGTGCTCGCATTTTGGTTGGTACGAACTGGCAGCAATGCCAAAATGTGGACACATCCACAAGTGGACACCACCTGTGTGAATCCTGAAGAAGGTTCGCCCTTCACCGCGCCGCCGGGACGGCTGGCTTTCTTGCCTTTGGCTATGGTCGGAACGGTTGCCGGGTGCATCCCTCATCTTCGAACACTTCCCCCACCTTCGAAAGGGCAGACTCGGCTCGGTTTAGCGGCCGCCCCACTGATAGTTGGGGGCCTCGCGGGTGATCTCCACGTCGTGGGGGTGACTCTCGTCGCGGCCGGCGGTGCTCACGCGCATGAAGCGACTGTTGTCGCGAAGGTCGGCGAGGTTAGCGGCTCCCGCGTAGCCCATGCCTGAACGCAGGCCCCCGACGAGTTGATCGATGACGTCGGCGGCACTTCCGGCGTGCGGCACGCGCCCCTCGATACCTTCGGGCACCGCCTTGTTGGATCGGGCAGCGCCCTGGGCCGAGCCGTAGCGATCGGCGCCGTGGCCCTGCATGGCGGCCAGGCTGCCCATGCCACGGTATGACTTGTAGCGGCGCCCTTCGAACAGTTCGGTCTCGCCCGGAGCTTCGTCGGTGCCGGCCAGAAGGCTGCCGAGCATCACGGTATGGGCTCCGGCGGCAATGGCTTTCACCACGTCGCCAGAGAACCGGGTGCCGCCATCAGCGATGAGGGGGATACCCAAACGCCTGGCCGCAATCGAGGATTCGTACACGGCCGAGAGTTGCGGCATACCGGCGCCGGCAACGATTCTTGTCGTGCAGATCGAGCCCGCGCCCACGCCCACTTTTACGGCATCCGCGCCGGCAGCATGAAGCGCTTCGACCCCTTCTGCGGTCACTACGTTCCCCGCCACAACGAGAACCGGTGCGACGCTTTTGATTCGGCGGATGGCCTCCACCACGCCCGCCGAGTGACCGTGGGCGGTGTCGATCACGATCGCATCGACGGCGGCGTTCACCAACGCCTGCACGCGTGCCTCGAGGTCGGCGCCGACACCAACCGCGGCCGCCACGCGAAGGCGACCACGAAGGTCTTGGGTGGAGTGCGGGTTGTCGGTGTGCTTGTTGATGTCCTTGACCGTGATGAGTCCCACGAGTCGACCTTCGGCATCCACCAGCGGCAACTTCTCGATGCGATGTTTGCGAAGAATCGCCTTCGCTTCCTGCAACGTGGTGTCGGCCGATGCTGTGATCAGACCTTCCGAGGTCATGTAATCGGTGACGGGCCGCTGCAGTTCGTCGGGTTCCATGAAGCGGGTGTCGCGGTTGGTGAGAATGCCAACCAGGTGCCCGGCCTCGTCGGTGATCGGCACGCCGGAGATATGGAACGCGGCCATCACGGCTTCGGCGTCGGCCACGGTGGCGTTCGGGCGAAGGGTGACCGGGTCGGTGATCATGCCCGACTGTGATCGCTTCACCCGGTCCACTTCCTTGGCCTGGTCCTCGATGGACAGGTTGCGATGGATCACGCCCAGGCCGCCTCGGCGAGCAATGGCGATGGCCAGACCAGACTCGGTAACCTTGTCCATTGCGGCCGATATGAGTGGCACGGCCAGGCGGATGTCGCCAGCAAAAATGGCTGATGTATCGACATCGGCGGGCAGCACCTGGCTGTAGCCGGGGACGACCACGACGTCGTCGAACGTCAGCGCCTGAAAGCGGTCAAAGATCGTCTCGTTGGTCATCGGGCGGTCTCCTTGGTGAGAGTAATGAGCGTGTCCACGAGTAACCGATGTTCGGCCGCGTGCACGCGGGATGCGAAGGACTCAAGGGTGTCATCGGTCTCGAACGGAATCGTTGCTGTTGCAAGTACCGGGCCGTTGTCGACGCCTTCATCGGGAACGAGGTGCACCATCACGCCCGACTCGGTGCGTAGGCCAATGAGGTACTGAGCGAACGCTCGCTCGATGGCATGTGCACCGGGCAGGTCGCCGGGCAGGGCCGGGTGCAGGTTCACAACCTGGCCCGCGAAGTGGTCGAGAAATGTAGGGGAGAGCAGCCGCATAAAGCCGGCCAGAACGATCCAATCGGGCATGTGCTCGGCCACGACGGCTCGGAGCCGAACGTCATACTCGGCCCGCTTCTCCGCCTCATGCCGGGGAAGTGCGATCGCTGCGATGTGATGGGTTCGGGCCCGTTCGAGCGCGTACGCCTCCGGCTGATCGGACACGACCGCCACAACTTCGGCGGCGAGCGTGCCGTTTGCGCCTGCGTCGATGATCGCCTGCAGATTGGTGCCCGAACCGGATGCGAGAACAACGATACGGGCGGCCATCAGTACAGCGTGACGGTGCGGTTGCCTTCGATGATTTCGCCGATGATCCAGCTTTCCTCGTTGATCTCGGCCTGTACCGCCGCGGCATCGGCAGCGGCAACGACCAGCACCATACCGACGCCCATATTGAGCGTGCGGTGAAGCTCATCGGCATCGAGCCCGCTGGCATCCCGAACCAGTTGAAACAGTGGCGGCACCGGCCAACTGCCGAGCTTCACTTTTGCCGCGGTGCCTTCCGGAAGGATGCGCGGCGGGTTGTCGAGCAGTCCGCCACCGGTGATGTGGACGAGGGCCTTCACCAGCGGTAGATGGTTGTCGAGCAGGTTTTCCGAGCACGGGCAGATAGTTGCGGTGTACGGCCAGTAGCGCGTCGCCGAGGGGCACGCTCATGCCGTCGGGGATGACGTCGAGCGGGATACCGGCAAGCACCCGTCGCAGGAGCGAATAACCATTCGTGTGGGGGCCGCTGGAACCGAGGCCGATCAGCACGTCGCCGGGCACAATATCGATACGCGGGAGCAGTGCGTTGCGATCGGCCAGACCAATGATGGTGCCCGCCACGTCGAGATGACCGTCGTGGTAGACGCCCGGCATCTCCGCTGTCTCGCCACCGAGCAACACGCACCCGACGGCGCCACACGCATCGGCCATGGATGACACGACCGCAGCGATCTTCACGGGTTCGAGCTTGGCGGCGGCCACGTAGTCGAGGAACGCAATCGGTCGGGCGTTTTGCACGAGGATGTCGTTGATGCAGTGATTCACCAGGTCGGCGCCGAGTCCGGCCACGTTGTTGGCTGCCACGCCGACCATCACCTTGGTACCGACGCCGTCGTTGGACGCGACCAGCACCGGGTGGTCGTAACGCTTCAGTTCGGCCAAATCGAGCACGCCACCAAACGAGCCAACGCCAGCTACGACCGCCGAGTTGTAGGTGGCCTGCACCGCGGCCTTCATGCGGTCGACGGTCTCGTGCCCGGCATCGATATCGACACCCGATTCGGCGTAACCGCCAGCGGTACGGGCAATGGCCCGCCAGGCAATGTCGCGTCGCATCTGCTTGCCCGGAAAGTCAATGCTGGCGGCGCGGGAATAGGCATTGGCCCGGGCCTCGGTGACGGTTGCGCCGATGCCGGTCACCGACATCACGCGACCGCCGGCGGTAACCAGGCTGCCGTGTGCCCACTCCGTACCGGCGTGAAACACCGGCGTGCCCGATAGTTCGTTGCTCAAGGTGATAACCGCTCCGGTCACGGGACCAGCCGGGTAGCCCGGCGCCGCGAGCACGACTGTGACGGCGACATCATCGCTGAACCGCAGGGGTGTTTCGGCCAAGCGTCCCACGCAGCAGGCGAGGGCCACTTCGACGAGGTCGGTCTCCATCAAGGGAAGGAGCGCCTGCGTTTCGGGGTCGCCGAAGCGGGCGTTGAACTCGATGACTCGCGGGCCTTCCGCGGTGAGCATGATGCCGGCGAACAGCACGCCGACGAACGGCATGCCTTCGGCGGCCATGCCATCGACCGCCCGCTGCAACACGTCGATGCGGATCTGCTCGGTCAACGCAGGCGGGCAGACGGGTGCCGGCGCGTAGGCGCCCATGCCGCCGGTGTTCGGCCCCTTGTCGCCTTCGCCGATCCGCTTGTGATCCTGCGCGGAGGGCAGGGCGAAGACAGTGCGGCCATCGGTGATACCGAAGATCGAGACCTCTTCGCCAACCAGTCGTTCCTCGATCACGATGCGACCGTGCGCAGCAAGGAGCGTTGTGATCGCCTCGACGGTCTCGGCCGGAGTCGTTGGAAGGATGACGCCCTTACCCGCGGCGAGACCGTCGGCCTTCACCACGACGGGTGCTCCGAAGTCAGAAGCCCAGGCCTGGGCCGCAGCGGCATCATCGAACGACGCCGAGCGCGGGCCGAGGATGCCGTGACGCTCACAGAACGCCCGGGCCCACGCCTTTGACGATTCAAGCTTGGCCGCTGCCTTGGTCGGCCCGAATGCCTTGACGCCCGCGGCAGAGAGGGCGTCGGCGAGTCCGGCTTCAAGAGCGGTCTCGGGTCCGATGATGACGAGCTCGACCGACTCGGTCTGACAGAACGCAACGATGCCGTCGACATCGGTTGCCTGCAACGGAACCCGCGTGCCGGGCGTGCCCGCGTTACCCGGTGCCACGAACAATCCGGTACACAGGCGGGACTGGGCGACCTTCCATGCGATGGCGTGCTCGCGCCCGCCCGAACCGACAACAAGAATGTTCATCGCAGCACGCCCTCGAAAGCGCTCTTGCCGCCGCGTGGGCCGAGCTCGATGGGGTAGTCACCGGTGAAGCAGGCGTTGCAGTAGCCCTCGGTACGACCGATGGCGCGCATCATGCCGTCGAGCGACAAGGAACGCGAGCGAGTCGGCCTTGATGAGCGCCTGCAGTTTGTCGACGTCGAGCTGCGCAGAAATCAGTTCGTCGTAGGTTCCCATGTCGACACCCATGTGGCATGGATGCACGATGGGCGGGCACGTAATGCGTACATGCACGCTGGCTGCTCCGGCGTCCCGTAGCAGTTGCACCAGTGGCCCCATGGTGGTGCCCCGGACGATCGAGTCATCGATCATCACCACGTGCTTGCCCCTGAGGTTTTCGGGCAGCGCGTTGAACTTCATGGCCACACCCTGCTGACGCAAGACGCGGCAGTTGGTTCGATGAAGGTGCGGCCGATGTAGCGATTCTTGATGAGGCCATCGTTGAACGGGATGCCGCTCTCACGCGAGTACCCGATGCCGGCTGGCGTCGAGGAGTCGGGCACGGCAACCACGATGTCGGCGGGAGCCGGTGCTTCCCGGGCGAGTTCCTCGCCCAGGCGTTGGCGAACGATGTGGACGCTTCGGTCATCCCAGGTGGAATCGGGACGGCTGAAGTACACGAACTCGAACGTGCAACGAGCTTCCTTCGGAACCGAGAAGAGCGGCTTACGGCCAGTCATCTCGTTCCCCTTGAGGGTCACGATCTCACCAGCGCCGACCTCTTGGATTTCACTGCAGCCAAGCGTGCGCAGCGCGCACGTCTCCGACGCCACAGCCCAATTCCCGCCGGGCAGCCGGCCGACCGACAACGGCCGAAAACCCCACGGGTCACGCACGGCGATGACGCGGTCTTCTACCAGGATCACCAGCGAGTAGGCGCCCTTCCATGCGGTCATGGTGCGTTCGAGACGCTCTTCCCAGGTGGCCCCGTGAGCGCCCGCGAGCATCACCAGAAAGATCTCGCTGTCACTCGACGCGGCCAGTGGATAGCCGCGCTGCAACAGCTCGGTGCGTAAGTCGCCGGCGTTGATCAGATTGCCGTTGTGGGCGATGGCGAGCGGCCCGTTTTGCGTCTCGACCAGGAACGGCTGACAGTTGCGAGCGGTGGAGGAACCAGTGGTGGAGTAGCGCACATGGCCAATGGCATGGTCACCGTGTAGGTGGCCGAGGGATTCGGAATCGAACACCTGGCTGACCAGGCCGACATCCTTGTAGAGCGCGGCGGTGATGCCGTCGGCTACCGCGATGCCTGCGCCTTCCTGCCCACGATGCTGCTGTGCATACAGACCGAAGAAGGCGAGTCGAGCAACTTCCTCACCGGGCGCACTGATACCGATCAGCCCGCACTCATGATGCGGCGCATCACTCTCACGAGCCGGCGAGACATACTCGATCGGACTTTGCGACAAAACCGGTCGCGTGGGCAACCGGTTTTGTCGCAAACTCAATGGGCTGGACGCTCATGACAGGCCCTTCACATTCTCGGCAAGACGGGGACCGACAGGGTACGAACCGGGCACGAAAGGGCGGCCGGTGAGACGCTCGTAACAGTCAATGTATCGGGCGCTGGTCTGCGCCCAAATCTCAGGTGACAGAGCGGGCACGGGGCCGTCGCCGCGGAACCCAACGGCATCCAACGAACGACGAACAACTTCTTTGTCGAATGACTCCGGTTCGAGGCCCTCGGCGAGTCGCTCGTCGAGCGTGGAGGCAACCCAGAATCGAGACGAATCAGGCGTGTGTACTTCATCGATCAAGAGCAGCTGGCCATCTGGTCCGAGACCGAACTCATACTTCGTGTCGGCCAAGACGATTCCGGCTTTGGCCGCTTGCTCGACGCCACGGTTGAACAGCGCGACGGCAACGTCTTGCACCTGCTCCCAAAGCGGTTGGGCCACCAAGCCCCGGCTGACGACTTCGTCGCACGTGATGGCCTCATCATGGCCACCGTGCTCGGCTTTGGTTGTGGGCGTGACGAGCGGGGTGGTCAGCGCCTGGTTCTTCACGAGACCATCGGGCAGCGTGTGGCCGTAGATGCGTCGGGCGCCTTCGTGATACTGGCGCCACAGTGACGTGGAGGTGACGCCTGTGATGCGACCACGCACCACTACTTCAACGGGCAAGGGTGACGCCTCAATGCCGATCAGCGCATTTTCGTCGGGCATGGAGATGGCGTGGTTGGCCACGATGTCGCGTGTTGTCTGGAACCACCATGCGGCCAGCTGGTTCAGCACCTGACCCTTGTAGGGGACGCTGGCGATGATGCGATCGAACGCCGAGAGGCGATCGGTCGTGACGAACAAACGCTTTCCCCCAGACAAGCGGAACGACGTGCGAACCTTGCCGTCGCGGCGGTCGGGCAGATGGAGATCACAGCGCTCGTATGGCGCGAGCGGGGTGCTCATTTACAGCTCCTTGGCGTGGCGAACACCGTTGGCGAACAAGGACAGGCACGACCCGGATGTTTCGCCACGAGTCCATCGCGGATGTTGACGGTTGAGCACGTGATCCTCGGGGTGCGGCATAAGTCCGAGAACCACGCCCGTCGGGTCACAGATACCGGCGATGTCATCGTCGGAACCATTGGGATTGAACGGGAACGCGCCATCGGCGGCCGAGCGGTCAGGGCGCCGATACCGCACCGCGATCTGTCCGTTGGCGGCCAGTTTGGCCAACGTTTCGGGCTCCGCATGGAAGCGACCCTCACCGTGGGCGATGGGGCAGAGCAGTTCGTCGGAAATGCCTTTCGTCCAAATACAGGCACTGCTCGGCTCGGCTTCGAGCGTCACCCAGCGGCATTCGAAGCGGCCTTGCGCGTTGTGTCCGAGAGCGGCCTGGCTTGACGGTCCGGGCAGGATGCCCGACCGCACGAGCGTCTGGAAGCCGTTGCAGATGCCGAGCAGCGGCCGTCCGGCGGCAACGAACTCGCCCAATGATTCGCCGAGGCGTTCGGCCAGTTCGAGTGCGAACAGACGACCCGACCCGAGGGCATCGGCGAACGAGAACCCGCCGGCCACGACGGTCAGACGAGCGTGTTTGAGCGCTTGGTTGTCGGCCTCGGCCAGGGGCACGATCGTGACGCTGGCACCCGCGAGTTCAAGCGCTGCTGCGACATCGACGTCGCGGTTGGTGCCGGGCGCGGCTAGGACAACTGCGGGCACCGACGTCATCGCGTTGCTCCGTGCTGGTCCGTGCTGGCCAACAGCCAACGGCGGCTCTTGACGGAGGCGGCTGGCCCCGGCGTCAGGCTCGGCCCGTCGGCGGCTACGGGTTTGTGATTTTGATGTTGTATAGCGACATCAGGATCACAAAAGTCGAACCCGGGAACGGTCTTGGTCGGGCTGGCATGCGTTTGTAGGCACTTGAGGTTGTGGGACAACCGCTGGCGACTACAGATGGGCGGGGTCATGGCTGAATCCCGGGGACGTGACCGGCCCAGGCGTGGACCAAGTCGGTGACGGGCAGCGTGATTGCTACCGAGCCACAGGAGATGTGGAGAACCGGGTCGGCGGCGACGGTTCCGACAGCGGCGCTGCCTGGGACCGCGGCGACGAACGCGTCGACGTCGTGCGAGGCGACTTCCACCAGGAAGCGGCCGGTGGACTCGCTGAACAGGCTGATGACCGGGTCGCCATCGACGGTGAGGGTCAGGCCGAGTCGACCGGCGATGACCATCTCGGCGGCCGCGGCGGCGAGGCCGCCTTCGGACAGGTCGTGGCAGGAGCGAACGAGCCCGGACGTGATCGCACGGTGCATGGCTCGATAGCGCTCGGCCGCATCGGGATCGGGTGCGGGCACGTCGCCGGGACCGTCGATGCCGAGTACCGCGTCGAGGTGGCTGCCGCGCAGTTCATCGCGGGTGACACCGACGAGCAGGACCACGTTGCCGGCTGCCTTGAGGTCGCTGGTGACGACATGATCGAGCGAGGTGACCCGCCCGACCGCCGTGATAACCAGTGTCGGGGGAATGGAGCGACGCTCGCCCGACGACGTGAGGTACTCGTTGTTGAGCGAGTCCTTGCCCGACACGAACGGGGCCTGATGGGCGAGCGCAGCATCGACGCATCCGGCGACCGCCGAGGCAAGGGTGCCGAGCGTTTCGGGGCGACGGGGATCACCCCACGAGAAGTTGTCGAGCAGCGCGACCCGGTCGGGGTTGGCGCCCGCGGCCACGATGTTGCGCATGGCTTCATCGGTACAGGCCCGGGCCATGCGATAGGCGTCGAGGGCGCCGTAGCGGGCGTTCACACCACAGGCCAGCACCATTGCGGTGGAGCCCGACGTGCCGTAGGGAATGACGACGGCGGCGTCACACGGACCATCGCCAACCGCGCCGCCGTAGGGGCGAACTGCAGTGCCGCCGAGTACTTCGTGGTCGTAGCCCGACACGACATCCTGATTTGAACGCAACGAAGGATGGGCCAGCAACGCCAGCAACACCGTCCCCATGTCCGGGACCGTACGCGATGCGTGGGTCGGCGGCGGTGTGGACGGCAGCGCCGCAGTCAGGTGACGAGTGGGGCAACCGTCGTGCAGGAACCCCATGCCCATCTCGGCCACGATCTCGCCGCCCGAACGAAGGATGAGCAACTGGTCGTCGCTGAACGAACCAATGTCGGCTAGCTCGACTTCGTAGCGGTCACAGATGGCCTGCAACGGGGCGACGTTGGGAACGGCCAGCACCATGCGCTCCTGTGCTTCGGACAACCACACTTCCCACGACGCCAACCCGGCGTACTTGCGAGGTACCAGATCGAGATCGACGGTAGCCCCGAGCCGGGATGCCAACTCGCCGACCGAGGACGACAACCCGCCGGCACCGCAGTCGGTAATGGCCGAGTACAACCCGGCATCACGAGCGGCGAGGATGACGTCGATGAGGCCCTTTTCCACGATGGGGTCGCCGATCTGCACGCTGGCTCCGGCCACGTCACCGGTGGTGGCGTCCATGGTCATGGAGGAGAACGTGGCGCCACGAATCCCGTCACGACCGGTGCGTCCACCGATGACCACGATGCGATCACCCGGGCGCGGTTCGGTGGGATTCGACCCTCTGGGCAGTACACCGACGCACCCGCAGAACACCAGCGGATTCGCGGTGTAGCCCTCATCGTGCACGATGGCGCCTGACACGGTCGGCACGCCGAGCTTGTTTCCGTAGTCGGCCACTCCGGCGATCACACCGGCCCGAATCACCCGCGGGTGCAGCACGCCAGCTGGCAGATCATCAATAGGAAGATCGGTTGGCCCGAAGCACAGAATGTCGGTGAGAGCGATTGGTCGGGCACTGACGCCGAGCACGTCGCGCACCACCCCACCGACGCCCGTGTTCGAGCCGCCGAACGGCTCAACGGCCGAGGGGTGATTGTGGGTCTCGGCCTTGATGGCGAGATCGAAGTGATCGTCGAACGCAATGATGCCGGCGTTGTCGACGAACGCCGAGTGCACCCACGGCGCGTTGATCTGATCGGTGGCAGCTCGCAGCTGCTTCAGTAACGGCACCGCTGTGGTGCCGTCGGTGAACGTGATCTGAGCGCGGAACGTCTTGTGGTTGCAGTGCTCACTCCACGTCTGGGCGATCATCTCCAACTCGACGTCGGTCGGCTCACGATCAAGCTTGCGATAGTGATTGGCGATGGCCGCCATCTCGACCACATCGAGCGCCATGCCTCGCTCCGACGAAAGCGCGAGAAGTTCGTCGGACGACAACGACGTGACGGGTACGACGTCGGCTGGGCCGGTGGAGTCTCCGTTGACAAAAGTTGGCGTGACCTCACCGATGGCCGACTTCTCGATGACCGGATTGGCGAGCAGCCGAGAGACAAGGTGTTGCAGATCTTCGTCGCGCAGAACGCCGGTCAGCTCGAACCGGCGGCCGGTGGCGACCTGGCCGATGTCGCCCAGCCCCACGAGCTTGGCGCCACGCACGATGGCTTCGGCCCGAGCGTCTGTCACTCCCGGCAGCAGGGTGGTTTCCACTACGATCACGCCAGCTCGAGCCTTGGTGTGGGGAGACACCGTGCGCAGGAGCGGATCGCTCAGCAAACGTTGGCTGACCTGCTGGACCGATTTGTCGCTCAACGTGCCGTCGAAGAACACCAAATCCGTGCAGGTGACCGCGGTGAGTCCCGAAATGCCAAGGGCGTGGGCGTCGGCGAGGAACTGATCGGATCGAGGGTCGTGACCCACCGCCCGTATGACGAGACAGGTTGAAGGTCGCACTCCCATGACTGCCTCGAAGGTAGTGAACCCCCTCGGCGGGGGCGACCGAATCGGGTTGATTTTTCGTACAAGTTCAAGGGGTATCCGTCACACCACTATCGTTTTGTGATGCCAACCCGACCCGCTGTCCTCGGTTTTACTGTCGAACCATTTATCGAGGGTCACCCGGGTCCGTATGTGACCGCAGCGATTGATGCCGCGAACGCGGCCGGTCTTGGTGTGGACATGGGTCCGTTCTCGAACGTCGGCGAGGGTTCCATCGGACAGATCGCGGCTGCTTTGGAAAAGATCGTGCTGGACGCCTTCGCAGCCGGGGCCACCCGAATCTCGTTCCAGGTCTCCACGTGAGTAACGAGGTCGAAAAGTTCCTTGCGTCGATGGCGCCGGTCGCAGCTGCCCTCGGCGGCGAGGTTGTGGCGACCGCTCATCAGACGGGCAGCGATATCCCGCTGGTGTGGGATGGCGTGGTCGTGGGTGCGCTGCGCACCCCACCGCTGCACGGTGCCATCGACCGATTGGTGGAAGGTGTCGTCGCCGAGATCGGTGCCGACTTCACGTCGTTGAGTCGCGAGGAAAAGCAGCGCGTCGTTCGCCTGCTCGATGAGCGCGGCGCGTTCACCATGCGCCGCGCCGTCGACCAGGTTGCCGACGCCCTCGGTGTCAGCCGCATCACGATCTACAACTACCTCAACATGCCCCGCTGACCTCGGTCACATTGAAGGCCCTTGACCTGGTGTGCGCTCCAGGTGTTTGACTCTTCGGTATGGACACTTCGGTCGATCGAACACTGACTCCTGCTGAGATGGCAGAGCGCACCGGCGTCACTATCGACACGCTGCGCTACTACGAAAAAGAGAACTTACTCGTCGGCGTACAACGGGCCGATAACGGGCACCGCCGCTATCGAGAAGATGATGTCGGCTGGGTGGAAGTGCTGCGTTGCCTGCGACTCTCCGGCATGTCGATTGAACAGTTACGGCAGTACTGCGCGCTTGGCGAACAGGGCGTTCACACCGAACCGGAGCGGTATGCCTTGCTGATAGAGCATCGCCGCAAGGTTGAACAGGCCGTTGCCGAGCTCCATGTTGCGCTCGGCGTTATCGATCACAAACTGGATATCTACCGCGCTGCACTTGGTTTGAAAGGAACATCATGAGCTTTTCCCCTCTTCGCACAGATCCCTACGTCGGTGTTGGCAGGAGTGGCCTTCGGGTCTTCGCTGTCGGGCTCGGCACGATGCAGTTTGGTTGGTCGGTTGACGAGGCCGGCTCGCAGGCCGTGATGGACACCTACGTCGCGGCGGGCGGCAATTTCATTGATACCGCCGACTGCTACAGCGCGTGGTCCGAGTCGATGGGCGGACCGCCCAATGCCGGTGGTGTTTCCGAGGAGATCATCGGCCGTTGGATGACCAGCCGCCGAAATCGGGACGACCTCGTCGTCGCAACCAAGGTTCGGGCACCCATGGGTACCCAATTCTCTGACACGCGATCTACGTTTCGCCAACGAGAAGGCCTCTCCCGTCGATGGATTTTCCAGGCGTGCGAGGACAGTCTGCGCCGCCTTGGCACCGATCACATCGACCTGTACCAGGCCCACTTCTTCGATCCGCTTGTGCCGATTGAGGAGACGTTGTCCGCCTTCACCGATCTGGTCCGTCGGGGGCTCGTGCGTTACATCGGTGTCTCGAACTTCAGTGCGTGGCGGCTGATGCAAGCGCTTTGGACCGCGGACAAAAATGGTTTCGAATCGATCGTTAGCATCCAGCCAGAGTTCAGTCTCTTACCAGAGGTACGGGCGAACTTCGAACGAGACCTTGCCGCAGTCTGTTTGGAATACGGTGTTGGTGTTCTGCCGTACAGCCCGCTCGCAGGAGGGATGCTCACGGGCAAGTATCGTCGAGGCCAGGCACTGCCGGATAGCGTGCGCGCCGAGGAGAACTCTGCCAGGCTTGAGCAAAATCTCGACACCATCGAGTTACTCGTCTCGGTGGCCGAACGAAACGGGATGACGCCGTCGCAAGCTGCCATTGCCTGGACGCGAAGCCGCCCGTTTGTGACCTCGCCCATCGTCGGCGCAAATCGACCCGAGCAGCTCACCGAGGTGCTCGACGGCCTGTCAAAGCAGCTGCCTGTTGAAGACCTCGATGCCCTCAACAAGATCAGCAGCTGGCTGCAGAGCCGCCCCGAGCTTGACAGTTAGTCGGTGCTCGGTCAGTCGTGGCGCAGAATCCAGATGGGAAGGGCGTGCGTCGTGATGGAGGCGGTGACGGTCCAGCCGAGGCGTTCGTAGTAGCCAACGTTGGCCGGGTTCGTCGTTTCGAGAAAGGCCGCGCCGGTTGCATTGTCCAGACCTGAGCGCATGACCTTTGCTCCGTAGCCACGCCCGCCGTGGTCCGGGTGAGTGGCAAGCACGCCGAGGTACCAGTACGCGTTGTCAGCCGGAAGTTGCTGATCCACCTGGTCGTTGTACGCGGTCAAACGCTGCGCAGCGTCGTCACCGACCACGGCCTCCATTGCGGCGTAGCTCTCGGCGGCTCGGTGGTGATCATCCGCTGAGATAGTGGTGGCGGGAGGCGACCACATCGCAGTCGCCTCACAGTGTTCGGTGACCCACACGGTGCCATGTTCGACTCGTTTGTCGAACAGGTAGCCGAAGAATGCCGTCGCTTGCTGTGCGTAGCGCTGGTCCGGAAAGAAGTGTCGCAACGCAGGGTCGTTGGCAAACGCCGCTACCGCAGTGGCCACGAGCTTGGTGCGATCCTCTGCGGTTGCAAGGCGAACGTTGCTCACGCCGTCAGGTTAGGCGATCTCGATTTTGCCGTACGTGCTGCAGAGGCCATACGCGTTGATGACGAGGAAGGCGATGATGATGAGCACGACGGCGATGCGCTTCAGGGTGCGGTGGCGTCCGTTGTTCAGCCGGGTGGGCGCCGGCATGTACCACGACGGCAGCAGATGCAGGCCAGGTTCGCCATACAGCTCGTCGAACGGCACGGCGTCATCTGCGGGCTGCGTGTCCGGGTCAGCTGCGAGAGCGAGTTCGGTTAGCTCCTCATCGGTGAACATTTCCGTCGTGGTCATGGCGTCATCTTCGCGCTCGTGGCAAGCGTTTCGTATTCAGCTATTCGTCGGCGGACGATATCGAGGCTGCCATGCCAAAACGCTTCGTCGTCGACAGCGATGTCGAACTGTTGTCCAAGCTCGACTGCTGATGCCATGCCGACGTTCGAAAGCAGATCGTCGTAACCCGACCGGAAACGCTCGGGGTCACGCTGATACACGGTGTGAAGGCCGAGGCCGAACAGCAGTCCGAACGTGTACGGCCAGTTGTAGAAATGCGCGTTGTAGTAGTGCGGCTTCACGGCCCACATGTACGGATGTTTGCTCCCTTCCGCCAACCCGTCACCGTAGGCCTCATGTTGGGATTGAGCCGTCAGCTCACACATCTCGTCGCTGGTGAGCGACCGCTTCTGGCGTCGTGCGAATACTTCGGTCTCAAAGAGCACACGAGAGAAGATGTCCACCACGACTTGGTTGGTGCCGATGAGGTCGGTGTCCAACAGGCTGAGGCGTTGAAGGGGAGTTGCCCCTCGGAGGCCGGCTTCAGTCAGCAGCGTCTCGCAAAAGATGCTGGCCGTCTCTGCCAGCGCCATGGGCAGCGCTCGTTGCATTGGTGTGCGAAATGCCAACTGTGTGTTGTGATAGGCGTGGCCCAATTCGTGGGCCAGGGTGGACACACTGTCGGCCGAACCCGACCAGTTGAGATGCACGATCGAGCGGTCGCCCTTGAGTGATGAACAGAAGGCGCCACCCCGTTTGCCTGCTCGTGGTTCGGCATCGATCCACTGATCTGACATGGCCTGGTCGGCCAGTGCCGCAAGCGACGGCGAGTACGAGGCAAAGGCCTCACGCACTTGATCGCAGCCGTCGCTCCAGGACACCTCGGCTGGCGCGGTCGGGAGTGGAGCGAAGAGATCGGACCACTCCAGCCCGCCGATGTAACCGTGCAACTCGGCTTTGCAACGCATCCATCGCCGCAGGTCGGGAAGGGCTATTCGCACAGCGCTCATCATTGCGTCGTATGTCGGCCGATCGACCGAGTTGGCGAAGAGCGACGCATCGAGCGGGTTCGCCCACGAGCGCCGCCGATTCACAATGTTCGCTTCACCTTTGATCGCATTCATGGCGTGAGCAAGTGCGACCGAAACCGTCGGCCAGGCCTTCATCTCAGCGGCGTATCCTGCCGCTCGAACGGTGGGGTCGCTGTTCGTGTTCAGGCCTCGTATCGCAGCCATTGGCATGCTGCCCCGACCTTCCACGTCGGCCGTGAGTTGCGAGGTGACATCGTTGAAGAGCTGTGCCCACGCCTGGCCTCCGGTGGCTGATGTTTCCGCGAAAAGGTCCTCCTCGCCAGCGCTCATTTGATGTGTCGCCCGTACCTCGGTGCGTCGCAACGGCCAGGCGTGTGCGGCCGCCACCGGCCCCGATGCAATCATGGCGTCAGCCCCGCATGCGCCAACCCAGGCCGCGAACCGCGCGCCGAGTCGGGCGAGTTCGGATGACAGCCCTCGCAGTTCGCTTTGGGCTCGCTGACCGTTCGGGTCGAATGAGTCCGTCGATACGACAGACAGCGTGTAGGCACCCAGCACTCGTGCGATTTCGTTGATGGTGTTCGTCTCGGCGATGACCTCGTCGATACCCGACGGATCGAAGTTGTCGCCGCCGACGTGATGGCTGTCGTAGAGGGCGCCGAGTCGAGCAATGTCAGCCCCGAACGACTCCGTTGCATCCACAAACTCGCGACTGTCCAGGGATGGAAACACATCGCTCACATCCCAGCGGGGCAGGACGTCCGGTTCGCTCATGTGGTCATTCTGACACCGATGATTACGCCGTCAGGTGGCAGCGGCGGCCAGGGTGACCACGATGCGGGCGCCGTGGTTTGAGTCGGCCACGGTGATGGTGGCGTTGTGAGCATCGGCAATCGACTTCACGATGCTGAGACCAAGTCCGGCGCCGCCGTGACGTCGTTGTCGAGCAGCGTCGAGCCGCGTAAAGCGCTCAAAGATCCGTTCGCGATCAATGACGGGAATGCCCGGCCCGTCATCCGCGATGACGAGTTCAACGGTGGCATCGATCGTATGGAGCTCCACCGTGATCTGGTCGACGGCGTGCTGTTCAGCGTTGTCCAAGAGGTTCACAATGAGTCGGGCCAACTGGCTGGAATCGCCGAGGACTCGGCCTCCTTCTACCTTCGAGATATCCACCCGCACGACATTGCGAGTTCGTATTGGTTCCACGGCCTGAATGAGTAACTCATCGAGATCGACGAGCGCCCGAACGGGCTCTCGTTGTCCGTCGTCGTGGACGGCGAGGAACAGGAGATCGTCGGCGAGATGTTGGAGCCGTCGGGCGTCGTCATGCAGGCGCCGCACCACGTGCGGTCGATCGAGCTGCTGCGAGTTGGCCAACAACACGTCGAGTTGCGCCTGCAGAGATGCCAGTGGCGTGCGGAACTCGTGCGACGCGTCACTAACGAACGCCCGCTGCTTGTCACTGGCGGCTTGTAATCGGTCGAGCGTCTGGTTCATCGTGTGCGCCAGTCGAGAGATCTCGTCGCGACCTGACGGTTCGGGCACTCGCTTGCTCAGGTCTGATGCCGAGATGTCAGCCACCGTTGCCCGGATGGATTCGACCGGCGCGAGCACCCGGCCCGCCGCGAACCACGTGACCGCGCCCACGAGGAGAAGCAGCAAAGGGATGCCGAGGAGCAACGAAAGGCGAAGCGTGTGGACACTCTCCCGCGTCGGATCGAGCGAAGCGCCCACCACTAGGTCCACGTCGCGGTCGGAGGAAACCACCCGTCGGGTGGCGAGTCGATAGGCGGCGGTATCACCCAAGGGCGCCTGCTCTACCGTTCGGATCTGAGTGATGCCTTCGGGACTCGACACGATCAGCGGTATGCGGTCTTTGATGTTGGCGCTCTGGGTGATGACGACTCCGTCGGCACCGATGATCTGTACCACCGTGCCCTCGTCGCCGGTGTCGGGGAGCGAGGCAGGTAAACGAATGCCGCCAGCCGAAGTGGTTTGAAGATCATCGAGTCGCGTACGCAGGGCGGTGTCGATCTCGGTAATCAGTTGCCGCTGGAGAACCACCACGAGTGCAGTAGCACCCGTGACAAATGCGGCTGCGACAATCGTGACGGCGATGAACGTCGTCCGCAGCCGGATAGAAGTGCGACGCACATTGTCAGTCACCGTCGCCTCGCAATCGATAGCCAACCCCACGAACCGTTTCCAAAGAGGCCTTCGAAAACGGTCGGTCAATCTTGCCTCGTAGGTAGCCCACGTAGACCTCAACGATGTTCGCGTCTCCGTTGAACGCGTAGTCCCACACCTCGTCGAGCAACTCCTGTTTCGGGATTGCCTCGTCAACGCGTCGCATCAGCATTTCGAGCAGCACGAACTCGCGTCGAGTCAGCGTGATCTCGGTAGACCCGCGCCAGCAACGGTGCTGCCTCGTGTCGAGGATGAGATCACCCGCAACAAGGTGCGCGGCCCCGTTCTTCCGGCGACGAGCAAGAGCCCGCACGTGCGCGACGAGTACCGGAAACGAGAACGGTTTGGACAAGAAATCATCGGCGCCGGAATCGAGCACTTCGGTCTGGTCGAACTCACCCTGTTTGGCCGTGAGCACAAGAATCGGCGTCCAGTCGTCGCGAGCCCGAAGCTCGGAGATGACCCTATAGCCGTTGAGACCGGGCAGCATAAGGTCGAGCACGATGACGTCATAGGTGGTGTCGAGCGGGCGATCAAGGGCGACGTTCCCGTCGCCAACGACGTCGACGTCGAAACCTTGATCGACCAACCCGCGCTGCAGGGCTTCAGCCAAGGATTCATCGTCTTCAACGACGAGCACCTTCACGGTTCGCCCCCTCCGACGTCTCCTGCCTGCAGGTTAGTCGGGGTATTGGCTGCCTACTCCTCGATCTGATCGCTTACAACCTTGCCCGTTGTGGCGCTGACCTGCACTTCCACTGCGGTCTTTCGCATGTTCGTCATGTTGATTCTCCTGTTCGGTTGTCGACGATGTCGATGGTGTTCACGGTAAGGAATCGATGCTGAGCAGATGCTGAGAATCCTCGGGTCATGTGCCGGCTCGTAGCGCTTCGACGGGTTGCATCCGAGCGGCTCGCCAGGAGGGATAGAGACCTGACAGCAATCCAATGAACGCGCCCACCAGGGGGGCGAGCACTGGAAGAGTCGGATCGATAATCGCCGTCCACTTCCGTGACACGGCGACGATCACGGTTGTGACCGTGCCGAGACTGGCGCCAAGGATTCCACCGAACAGACCCATGAGCGCGCTTTCGGTGAGGAACTGAGCGGCGATGTGTCTGCGCCCGGCACCAAGCGCCCGCCGCAGACCGATTTCGCCCACCCGTTCGAGCACCGACACCAGCGTCACGTTGGCAATCCCGAGTGCGCCGACCAGCAGCGACACCGCTCCGAGGATGATGAAGAGCGCGTTCAGGTCGTTCTTGATGGCGTTTCTGGACGCTTGCGCGTCGGGTGGTTGCGCGACCCGGAAGAGCGCCGGGTTGTCGGGGTTCAGCGCGATGGGCGCCTGATGCGCAATTAAACGTGCCGCGCCAACCGCCGTGTCGATCTGCACTGAACCGGGCGCGACGAGGCCGAACTCGAGGCGAGCGGTGCCCTCGGGAATCATGACGGCGCCAAGCATGTCGGCCTGTCGAGCGACGTCTGAGACCACACCGACAATGAGGTACAGGTGCTCACCAATGAAGATCGCCGGTTGCTGGTTGACGCTCGCCAGGTTCAACCGCTCAGCTGCGGCCGGTCCGAGCACCGCAACACGATCAGCGCGAGCCGAATGCCCGTCATCGAACACGCGGCCGCTGGCCAAGCGGGCCCGGACAGCTGCGAACAGATCGGGTGACACGGCCTTCACCGGGAGCTGAAAGGTCGACTGGCCGCTCGGGTCGTTGAGCGGTACCGAGCGGATGAGCGCTCCTTTCACGTCAACGTCGGCCGATGTGCCGGCTGCGACCACTCCGGCGAGCCGCTCAATGCGGGTCGCTGCGTCCCACGGGATTGCTCGCGACACCACTGCCGTGGCCGCAGCGCGCGGGGTCACGGACACGTCCGTGGCGGCCAGCGCGTCGAACCGAGCCACGATCTGGCCACCGGCCGTCTTGGAGACGCCAACCGTTGCGACCAACGCCGCGATGCCGAGGACGGTCCCGAGGATGGTCAATACTGCTCTCGCCGGGCGGGCGAGACACGCCGCAACCGACTCGGCCGCAAGGTCCCGCAGGCTTATGCGAGTCGGCCGCAACGTGGTGGTCGGACCTGATCCACCGGACCCGGGCAGTACCGCAACTCTGCCTGTCGCGACGCGACTCACGACTCACCCCGTGTGGCGAGCGCCGTCTCTTCGTTCAGCTGACCGTCGACGATGCGAACCATTCGTTCGGCGTGTGATGCCACGGAAGGGTCGTGGGTGATCATGACAACCGTCAGCCCATCGGATCGGAGGTCGTCGATGAGGCCGAGCACGCTCGCGGTGTTGGCCGAGTCGAGGTTGCCGGTCGGCTCGTCGCACAACAGCAGCGGCGGCGCGGTCACCAACGCGCGGGCCAGCGCGACCCGTTGCCGTTCGCCGCCCGACAGAACGGTCGGCGGGTACTCTGCCGCGCGCCGCGAGACCGACCCGGTCGAGGGCGGCCATGGCCCGCTCGCGGCGGCCGGCTCGTGGGCGCCGGAGATACAGCTCGGCCAGCATCACGTTGTCGACCGCGCTGCGAAAACTGAGCAGGTGGAACGACTGGAAAACGAAACCGATCTGCTGTGCGCGCAGTGAGGCCAGGATGCGATCACCGACTTGTGCCGTGTCGAGACCATCGAGTCGGTAGGTGCCCGAGGTCGGTCGATCAAGACAACCAATGATGTTCAGGAGGGTGGATTTCCCCGATCCCGACGGCCCCACAATGGCCACGCTGTCCCCCTTCTCGATCGTCAGCGTCACATTGCGAAGCGCGTCGAACGGCGGGTCAACCTCGTAGCGACGACCGACATCCTTCAATTCGATGAGTGCCATCGTCATGCCCGAAGCGTCGCGCCGCTGGAGGACGGACCCGACGTCGACGACGGCGCACTCGTCGAAGTGTCAACCCCGGTCGTTTCCGGCGCCGGTGGGTTCTTCGACGGCTTGCCTGCAGGCACCACCGGCCGCTCATTGCCGCGACCGACGACCGCGTTGTCACCGATAGCCAGATCTCCGGCGGGGGCCGTGACCTCCACCAGCCCTTGGGCGACGAGCCCGGGGACGACGTCGATGAAGCGCGTGGTGGCGCCGGTGACGATCTCGACTCGCGAGGTGCCCGATGCCCCGATCGTCAGCGCACTCAGAGGGATGACGAGCACCTCACCCATCGTCGACTTTACGGGGATCGTGAGCTTGACCGATGCGCCGACGAGGCTCGCGGGCGCGTTATCCGGTGTGACCTCGACGTAGAATTTTTGGGGGTCCACGCCGTTGGTACCGGGCTGTTCGGAGCGGACGCTGACGATGCCCGTGGCGGTGATGCCGAGGTCGGGTTCTTCGATGTTGACCTTGGCTCCGTTGGCCACGAGCTTGGCGTCGTTGGATGACAACGCCGCGTCTATAGACAAGGCGAGGCCGCTCACCGTCATGAGCTCGGTCGTGGCGGGGTCTCCCCTTTCACCTTCACGTCGTCGACCCGGCGGGGGAGGTCCGAGAGGAACAACAACTCGTCAGCCGGAATCTGGGTACCCGTCCGGGCGATCAGAGACTGGTAGTCGGCCATCGCCACGGCTGCGTCGGCAGCGGCACTGGCGGCCGCCTGGGTCACGAGCGAGAGCTCGGGCGAACCTGCCTCGGCTCGGTTGGCGGCTCGTTGTGCGCCGGCCTGGGCGCGAGCCAGATCGTCGGCCGCCGCGGCAGCGTCGCGTTCGGCCATCGTGGCCTCGTCGGCCGCTCGTTTGGTGGCAGCCGAACTGTTCACCTTCACGGCGGCCAGGTTGCTCTGCGCGGCGGCAACATCGGCCGCGGCCACCGTGACGGCCTCGGTCGCCTTGGCGAGCGCCGCCTGCAGCGCCGCAAGTTCGGGCGGCGTCGCAGCGGTGGGCGGCGACCTCACCATGGCTTGCGCGTCGAGCTTCGCGGCCTCGGCCGTGTGGAGCGTTGCGGTCTTGGTGGCCAGTTCCGCGTTGGCGGCGGCTATGTCTCGCTCGACCGTCGATGTCGTGCTTTCGATGGTCCGACGGGCGATGACGGCCGCAGCGTCGGCGTTGGGTGCTTTGGTCTGCGCTGCGGCCTCCACGCCCGCCGCCGTGCTTCGGTCGGCCTCCAACTGTGACCGGGTCTGGGACGCAATGAGCGCAGCCTGGTACTGCGCCTGTTGGGCTTTGGTGGCGGCCTCTTTCGCAGTCGCAAGAGCCTGGTGTTGCTGCTCGGTCGGGCCGAATGCGGACCAGCCCGACTCCTCGTACCAGGCTGTCACTGCCATTGCGGTGGCGGCATCGTACAAACCGTCGATCGGACCCGGATCGAATCCGAGGCGCGTCAGGCCATCTTCGAGCTGCCGAACGTCGTCACCCGCAGTACCCAGTGTCAGATCTCGAAAAGCTGGAACCGCGCCCCGCAGCACGAAGACGGGCCGTTCACCCACGGCCATTGCCACCTTGCCCTCATCGAGCATGGCACCCTTCTCCGGCGCCAGGGTGACCAACCCGCTCGTAGAGGGCTTCAACGCCGAAGAGGCCAGGTTCACCTTGGTCGGTGCCCGATGCCGAACCGTTCCCCGGGTGATGACATCGGCCGAAAGGGTCATCCTCTGGACTGGCACCGTAATCAACGAGGCGGCGGGCGGCGCAGTCTGGGCAGCAAGCTGCGCAGGCGACTTGATGCGCAAAGCGCCAATCCAGCCCAGCGCACCGCTGCTCATGGCGACCATCACCACGATCGCCAGGAGGCGTCTCGGCCGCACAGCTGTCACCGCGCAAGCTTGGAGGCCAGGCCGGGATTCGCCTCGAAGTATGCCTTCTCCACCGCCGCGATCACCTTGGGTTCTACCGGCAACTTGTGTTTCACCTCGCACGCCCAGTCGGCCTCGGCGGTGCGGAGCTCCTCCTGCTGCAACGCGGCCAGCGCGTTGCGGTCGAACGTGGTGTTCTCGGGGTTCGAGCCGACGATTGCCTTCAGACTCGACTTCAGGTGCTCATCGATCTGGTCGCTCGTCGAGAACTTGAATCCTGCCGCGTTCAGGCACTCGCGCCACTTCTTCTCGGCCTGGATCATCTGTGGATCGGCGGACACCCGCTTGTCAATTTCCTCCAGGGTGGATGACACCACGTTGAGCGCGTCATTACCGCCGAAGGCCTCGGCTGCGGCTGATCTGTTGCATCCGCCCAGCATGCCGAAGTCCCCCTGCACAATGGCGTTGGCGAAGGTGCCGTCCTCGCTGCCCCCGTTCAGGGCCTTGTCGTAGGCCTTTCGGTCGGACGGGCTGAGAGCGTCTCGGATCTTGGCGTTGGGGTTCGGATTGGCGACCCTTTTCGTGCCGAGCGGGGTGCCGTAGGTGGTCGTCCATCCGTAGCCGTACTGCTGTCGGAAGTCGTCCTCACTCAACCCGGTGACGACGAAGCGGCCATTGTTGACCAAGACGACCGAGGGGTCGAGCGGCACGTACTCGAAACCCTGCTTCTTCATGCACGTCGCCACCAGGCTCTCCACGTTGAGCCGCTTCGCCTGCAGACTCTTCTTGTCGAGACCGAACGCCGAATCCGAGGCAGTCGCCCCGGTCACAGTCGTGGTAGGGCCGGTCCTGGTTGTGGCGGACGTCGATGCTGCCGTGGTGGTCGAGCCGCAAGCCGCGACGACCATGGCGGCAACGCCCAGCGATACGGTGGGCTTCGTTCTGCTCATCGGGAACCTCCTGAAGTCGTTCGGGAATCACCTACGAACGACGGTAAAGAAGGGCCGCTGAGAGCCAGCTGAGGAAATGGGTTCTACGAGAGATGATCCCCGGAAACCGCCGGGCGAAGACCCATGATGCGCAACCACCGCATATGCGAGCGAAGCGCGGCCCACATGCTGGTGTGCTCGACGTAGGTGACCTCACGATCGACGCACAACTGGCGCACGCGACGACCCATGGCAGCGTAGGCGGTGTGGGGAACACCAGGCGCGAGGTGATGTTCGATCTGTTGATGCAGGCCGCCCATCAGCCACGCCGTGATCGGTCCGATGACCGGCGTTCCGCACTGCACGTTCGCCGTCGTGCGCAATTGATGCAGAGCGAAGTCGTCACCGCGCCGCGCCGTCTCAGGTACGGCGAAGGAGGTGTTGTCGACGCAGTGGGCGACCTGGAAGAAGACGGCGAGCGCGAAACCAACCGTCCATGAGCACGCCAGATAGAACGTAACCACCACCCACCATCGGTGGAAGAACATAGGCACGATGAGTGCCCACGATGCGTGCAACGCCTTTCCGGTCAGCAGCATCGTGAGATCCCAGAACTTGGGTCGGCGTCGCAGCGGTTGGCTACCGATCTTGCGGGTGATGACGTTGGCGAGGTCGGAGAACAGCGCCCATTGGACCGTGAGGAATCCGTAGAGTCCCCACATGTAGATGTGCTGATAGCGATGCCACGCCTTCCACGGTTGTCCGGGCGCGAGCCGGGCGAAGGGCATCTGTTCGATGTCGGTGTCGATGCCGACCACGTTGGTGTTGGCATGGTGCAAACCGTTGTGCTTCTGTCGCCACAACCATGAGCTCGCCCCCATGATGTCGGAGCTGTAGCCGACGATACGATTGATGACCTTGGAATCACTGAACGCTCCGTGGTTTGCGTCGTGCATGATGCAGGTGCCCGTAGCGATGACGGCGAGCACCATGACGACAGCAAGCGGAATGGCCAGTAAGAGCGTGTGGGTGAGAAGAAGGCCGACGTAGCCCGTGACACCGAGCGCACCGATGACGGCGGCCTTACCCTGCAACCGACGCGTCGCTCGCCGGAGATCACGTCCCGCCGGCCGACATGCCGCCATCTCTTCAGTGGTAAACGTGCTGACCCTGAGGTCATCGGCCGCAATTGTGCTCATCAATCGTTCCGCATTCCGTGAAGGGCGGCAGAACAATCCGACGCATCTTCGAGCCTATCTGCGCCCGGCCCCAATCGGTTCAGCGGCTCGGGGTGTCGGCGTCGCCGCACAATCGGTGTCACGGACGGCCACGACCTCGCCGGCATCCCGTCAATTCGGCAAGGTCATCATCATGACGGCACGTCCGTGATCATCGATTGCGCGGCCGACCGGAGATGCCCGCCAATGGAACCGCTCAGTTGGGCCTGGTACTTGCTGAAGGAATCGGTTGCTCGCCATCAAGGTGAAAGAACTGATTGATGAGAATCGCAGCGGCGTAGCCGAGCGGCGACCAACGGATTCCGTTGATGTTGATCGACTCGTCGGCATGGTCTTGATTGAATGCCGCTGCCATACCGAGCCCGTCGGACAATGCGCCGGAGTGCACTCGGCTGTCCCGCTGCTGCAAGGTCTCGTTCGGTCGGCGTGGCGGCAATCCCAGACCTTGCTGACATTCCTATGTGGAACGTTTGAGAACTTGCGATCGTCGCAACGAACGACCCACTCGCAACTCGAACGAGATCGGTGAGCATCGCTTGTTTCTCGCTGATCGTCCGGTCAGCGGTTGTAGCGTCCGCGGCTGCATCACCCAACGGTTGGGCCACCTCGTGAATGGACTCCTGCACGAGAATCAAACGCAGTGCATCCTCAAACTCATCTTTTCCCTTCCACAGCCGACCTGAACCAAAGATGGAGCTCTCTTTCGCCTCTCCGACGACCGCCGCTAACCTGTTCTGGCTGACACTTAGCGGCATCCAGGAGACCTTGGGTGTTCTCGCCGAATCAGCGCGAGTGCGACGACCGGCCAGAAGCGACGCCTTGCTGGCCAGTGGTTTGGCTGCCGATCTCATTCGATCGACCTAGCCTTACGTTGCGGGTACGATGCTGCCCGATCTCGGCGTAGTCGACACTGAGTTCGGGCATTTGGCGAACCGCAGACCTTCCAAATCAAGTTTGGCAGCGACTGTCTCCGAATTGCACTGGGCAACAACTTCGAGAACGCGCTCCTCGCTAACGTCGACCAATTCCTCCGAGAACTCGGGCGACAGGGAAGCCTTCACCGCAGTCGGCACCGTTGCCGGCTGCAGTCGTCTGGGCATGGGGCTCTCGATTACCTCTTCGACGCGTTGGCTGGCGCAACACCGCCGTATGGGTGCGAGCAACAGCTGCGCTCGGCGCACGCCGAGAACATAGCTGTCGCCCAGACCGACGCCCCGAGTGGGACATGAACAACCTGACCATCGACACGTGCCCGCCCCTCGTTGACTTGCGAGTTCAATCCGCGGGGACAAGCAATTCTCTGGCGGTTCGAGCGCTCAGCCCGTGTCGGGCGTGGCTCGACCGTTGGCGGCTACCCAGAGCGGTTAGGGAATCTCCACCCGGAGTACCCAGGCGGTGCGAGCGACGCGGCGGCCGCCTTCCAACTCGCACGCAATGACCTCGCCCCGTGCGACGGCGAGCACCCGCTCGACTTCATCGGCAGACGGGGGCATCGGGTTGGCCAACCAGCGGCGCACCGAGCGCCGGGCCAGTGCCACCGGTGCCGCTGTCAGAGCCCTCGCGTCCGTTGGGTCGATCTCGGATGCGAGTGAGTCGAGAAGATCCGCGTCATCACGAAGAAGTGACGCCTGGCGCGCGATGACGGCCGCGACGTCACGCTGGGCTATGGCGGTCAGTAAGGGAAGGACGTCGTGACGAATACGATTGCGGAGGAATCGAGCATCGTCGTTGCTCGGATCCTGAACGACCTTGAGCTCGTGCGCCTGGCAGAGCGCGACGGTCTCCTGGCGCCGCAAGCGCAGGATTGGATGCCCATTCGGGCTCATGCCGGCTAGGCCGTCTACTCCCGCCCCGCGCAACAAATTGATGAGCACCGTCTCGGCCTGATCATCGGCGGTGTGGCCCGTCAACACACCAGTGGGAAGTACGGCGAAGCGCGCATCGCGGGCTCGGGCTTCCAGGTTCGGGCCCGGCGCGACAACGACTGTTTCTGATCGAAAGCCAGCCCCGAATCGTGCCGCGGTCGTCGCTACCAAAGAGGCCTCCTCGGCTGACCCGTGGCGCAGTCCGTGATCGACGTGCACGGCGGTGACCACACAGCCCATAGCGCGCGCAAGTACCAACAGAGCCAGGCTGTCGGCCCCACCGGAGACTGCGCATGTGACCGCCGTGCCAGACGGCGGAAACGTGCAGCGGGCGAGAAGCGCGGCAGTCAGCTCAGACGGAGACAGTGAGGCCAAGTCGATCAAGCCACAGTTCGGGCCGACGGATTTCTTCCAGGCTGGGGAGATGATCGGGGTTCTCCCAACAACGGTCGACGACGCGATCACCACCGATGGCCTCGATGGCGGCGATGAACCTTTCGCCTTGCTCGTACTGGTTCATTTTCGCCTCGATGCCGGCCAGTTTCTGGACAAGTTTCACAAGCGGTGAGCCCTTGCCGCGGCGTTCCTTCAGGACGCGGTCAAAGCGTTCGGCTGACGGTACGTGGCCGATCCCGGCTCGGTTCATGGTGACATCACCATGGCCTTCCAGCAGCGCCATCAACCCGCCGATACGACCCATGGTGGCGCGCTGCGCGGGGCTGGCAAGGAGAGCCAT
The DNA here is from genome assembly GCA_963791625.1 of uncultured Acidimicrobiales bacterium. Lineage (GTDB taxonomy): Bacteria > Actinomycetota > Acidimicrobiia > Acidimicrobiales > Ilumatobacteraceae > JANMCE01. Next base: position 34,124 of record CAWBTA010000005.1, on the reverse strand, counting down.
GATGCCGCCATCGGTGATGATCTGCTTGCGGTCGCCGCCGGGTCGCACCGCCGACTTGATGGCCGCAACCAACGTATCGGCATCGGGCTCGACGGCACTCAGGATCTCGTGGACTAAACCGAGGAAGTGCGCCTTCATCCACGGCACGCCGGTGAACTGCGCCCGGTGCGTCACTTCGTGCAACGCCAACCACAAACGGAATTCGGCCGGTGGAAACCCGAACCGCTTCTCGAGTGCGAGCACGTTGGGTCCGACGTAGTACACACAATCCCCGCTAGCGGTGTCACCCACCATGAGGTCGTACTGGCCCAGCACACGCCCCGACATCCATCCGAGCATCGCGCCGACCTCGGCTCCGGCGATGGCCGCCCCGGCCGCGGCGGCGCGAGCGTTTCGACCGGAGAACTCGGCCTCCATTTTCGCCAACAGCGGAGCAAGCAGCAGCTGCATCGACGACAGGTTTGCCTTGACCCATTCGGGACGCGAGATGACCGTGGCGGTCGCCAGGCCGTTGGCTGATGTCAGCCCGGTGGTCTCGGTGACCAACGCCTCGGCCTGCGGGGTGAGCCTCGCGAAGTCGGGTTCGAGCGAGCGGTAGTGGTACGACTGGGACCATGGTTCACGGGCGATGAACCGGCCCGCGACACGTTCTGCCAACGCCCAATCGACTGGGCTGTTGGCCATGTGGCTACTTCTTCGGACCGCGGTATTGCGGGAGGACGACCTTCTTCAGGTATCCGGCGATGAGGCCGGCCACGGCACCGACCGCGCTGAGAACCAGCACGAGGCCCAGCCAGATGTGCCAAGCGCCGTTGGTGTGTAACCCGAGGAAAGCTCCGTACATGACGTCAGCCTAGCGAGACAGGCACGAAAGAACGAAGGTTGCCCAGTGCGTCCGGCATCAACCCGAAAACGGCGACGGCCGCCCAAACGGGGACTGCTGTTCAAAGGGGAGGTTTGCTCCAAGGTGAAGCACGCCTGGATGCGGGCCATCAGGCCTTCGGGCATCGTGTGTTCCCGGGCTTTTCGGGCGATCACGCTCTTCAGTTCAGCGTGGAAATCGAACGCTTGCAGGCAATTGGTGCAGCCATCAAGGTGCGAGGCGATGGCCGTCTGGGTACGGGGCGACAGCTCCTTGGCGAGGAACAACTGCAGTTCTCGGAGGGTGTCTTCACAGTCAGCCATGGTTGGCAGGCTCGGTTTCTCGTTCGGCGGGCACCAGCCCATGTTCAGTCGCGTAATCGAACAACAACTTGTGCAGCGCTTTTCTTCCCCGGTGCAGTCGGGACATCACTGTGCCAATCGGCACGTCGAGCATATCGGCGATCTCTTTGTACGAAAACTCCTCAACGTCGGCCAAATAGACCGGGATACGGAAGGTTTCCGGGATGGCGGCCATGGCCTGTTTGACCTCGTCATCGGTGATGCGCTCAAGCAGGTTGTCCTCGGCCGAACGGCCGGCGAGGGCGATCTCGAGCGAGCCGAGGTTCTTGTACATATACATGTCCTCGACATCGGCAATGTCGTCCTGCTCTGGGCGGCGCTGCTTCGACCGATAGTTGTTTATGAAGGTGTTGGTGAGGATGCGGTACAGCCACGCCCGCAGGTTGGTGCCTTCCTCAAAGGTGCGGAAGCTGCGGTAGGCCTTGAGGTACGTCTCCTGCACCAAATCCTCGGCGTCGGCTGAGTTGTAGGTCAGGCGCATCGCGGCCGAGTAAAGGGCAGGCGCATATTCCATCGCCTGCTCGACAAAGCGTTCTTGGTCGGCCACCCCGGCAGGCTACCGCAGGTGGCTCGCGGGCGATTGGCAGAAGCGAACCTCGCATTGGGCCGTGCGATCCGGCAAGGTTGTGGGATGGCAGTGGCGCGTGCGAGAAGTCAAACAGTTCTGGTAAGGCGTTCGACGGCAGGCGCAACCAAGCGGGTACCCGATGAGTTGGCGGTCGAAGAGCCCATGGAGATCCGGCTCGACGGACATCGCGTAACCACCACAATGCGCACGCCGGGTCACGACTACGAGTTGGCCGTCGGGTTCTGCCATAGCGATGGATTGCTCGGGGGAGCGCCCGTGATCGGTGTCCGCTACTGCGCGGACGGACCAGCGATGGAAACCTATTTCAACGTCGTCACGGTCGAGACGAGTGGCCGGGCGCCGGTTCCGACGGAACGGCTCTCGACCACCACGAGTTCATGTGGACTGTGTGGCACAGACTCGCTGACCGATCTGTCGGCCCGCCTTGCGCCGCTCACCATCGTGACGGCATTCGACGTGGAAGCACTCGCAGCCATCCCAGAGAAGGTGCAGCCCCTGCAGACCTTGTTTGGGGCAACCGGAGCGGTGCACGGTGCGGCTGCGGTCGATCACGAGGGCAATGTTCTGGTCGTGCGCGAAGACATCGGACGTCACAATGCGGTCGACAAGGTGGTGGGTCGCCTGCTGCTCGACGGCCAACTGCCCGCATCGTCTCTGGCGCTGTACGTTTCGGGCCGCGCCAGCTTCGAGCTGGTGCAAAAGGCGTGGGCGGCCGGTTTCAGCGCCATGATCTCGATCAGCGCACCATCGTCCCTGGCCGTCGAGGCTGCCCGCTCGGCCGGTCTCACGCTGGTGGGCTTTCCACGCGGCGACAGGATGAACATCTACTCACCCGAGTAGCGCTGACCCATCGGGAGGTGGGCTACTGGCGGATGAGGGCGGCGACTTCGGCTCGGGCTGACTTGTCTATCCGGTAGAGGCCGCGGGCGGCGGTGGTGACGGTCATGGTGCCGGGCTTTTTCACGCCTCGGATAGCCATGCAGAAATGCTCGGATTCAACCATCACAAAAACGCCGACCGGTCCGAGTTCGGTCTCCAATGCGGTGGCGATCTGGCTGGTCAGCTGCTCTTGCACCTGGAGCCGTTTCGCGTATCCGTCGACCAGTCGGGCCAGTTTGGACAGACCGGTGAAGCGTCCGGTCGTTCCGGGAAGATATGCGATGTGAGCGACGCCGCGGAACGGCAGCAGGTGATGCTCGCACATCGACGAAAAGGGAATGTCTCGCACCAGCACTACCTCGTCATGGTCGATGTCGAAGGTACGGCGAAGATGCTCAGCCGGATTTTCGTTCATGCCTTCGAGAAGTTCGGTCCACATTTCGGCCACGCGGCGAGGTGTGTCCTGGAGACCTTCACGATCGGGGTTCTCGCCGACGGCGATAAGGAGCTCTCGTACGGCGGCTTGGGCTCTGGGCAGATCAATACGCAAACTTGTTGCGGCGATATCAGTCACAAGCGTTGGACGATACGGCCTGTTCCCATCATTTCCACTGTCGGAACAGATCCAACGGTCATGCCTGCGCCGTATTCCACAGAAACCGTTACGATGCGGTAGGTCGTTGAGTTCGGGGAGCGGCAACATGGTGGGTAAACGAATGCCAGCCAAGAGGCTGAAGTCCATCGGGTTTGTTGTCGCGGCGGCGATGCTGTTGGCGTCGTGCGGTGGGTCGCAGTATCGCTACGTGTCGAACTCCACCGAGAACCTGTATCTCAAGGTGCCAAAGGACTGGAAGCAATACAAGCTGACCGACACCGACAAAGACGGTCGGGCGACATCTCTGCCAGAGGGCGCGCTGCGGGTCTGGCACTACGCGTACGACGCGGCTGCCGAGTCCACCACCGAGAACCTCAAGAGTGACTCGCCTGAGCACCCGGTCATCGACGTACAGGTGTGGGCGCTCAGCGACAGCACCAACGATCGGATGTCGCTCTCCCAGGTTCGCTCGATTGCCTTCGACGGCTTCGACCCGTTGTTGCAGGACCCAGGCACACCGCCGAAGTGGGAAGTGGTCGACTTTGATGGCAAGTCCGAGGTTCGACTCACCTTTCCGAAGGGCGTAACGGGAACACGCATGGCGGTGAACGTCCCGAACGCAGACGATCCGTCGAAGTACCACACCGTCGACGCCGCCACCCTGGTAGACCCGACCAACAAGCGGTTCTACATCCTTCGCACCCTTTGCTCAGCGCAGTGCTATCTCGATAATCGACAGGTGATCAATACGGTCGCCGATTCCTGGACGGTGAACCGATCATGATCCCTGTTCGTCCCGATCACGTAGGCGTCGTTCACGAACCGGTGAAAGTCACCGAGGCCAAGCCTCGCCGGAAGTTGCTGGCCTACGACCGAATCAAAGTGCTGCTGCTCCTGAGTATCTGGGTCGGGTTTGGTGCGCTGCTCAAGCACAGCAGCAACCCCATCATCGGCTGGAGTGACTCGATCCGGGAAACGTTCCAGGGGAAGTGGTGGGTGTTCGCCATCGCTGCGGTTGAGATCGTGCGCCAGATTCACTACTTCATCAGCGAAAAGAACGGGAAGTACCACCAGTTCTGGGTGGAGAAAGTCTGGGGCGGCTGGGACCGGTTCTGGTCCAAGCGCAATCCGTGGCTGCGCTTCCGTCTGGCTCGCATGGTGAAGCGGTCGTTCTGGTTCGTGGTGGTGATCGGCGCATTTTCATCGCTGTGGGGCGTGTCATTCCTGCAGGGTGTCAGCGAGGCGCCGCGGCGGTTCTTCTACAACCCGTTTGGCACGCAGCAACCCTGGTTCTTTCAGCTGTTCTTCGTGATGGGTATCGGCGTGTTGCAGTTCGTGGCCATCTTCTGGTTCATGTCGCGCGGCGGCGTCGAGACCTACATGCCGGAAGACATCAAGACCCGCTTCTCCGATGTGTGGGGCCAGGACAAGGTGCTCGAAAAGATCCGCGAAAACATCATCTTCCTCGACAAGCCCGAGGAGATTGAACAGCGCGGTGGTCATGTGCCGGGCGGCATCTTGCTGTATGGCCCTCCCGGTACTGGCAAGACGCTGATCGCGGAGGCGGTTGCCGGGGAGACATCCAAGCCGTTCGTCTTCGTCGATCCGGGCTCATTCAAGGCCATGTTCGTCGGTGTCGGCGTGATGAAGGTGAAGGCTCTCTACAAGAAGCTGCGTAAACTTTCCCTCCGCTACGGCGGGGTCATTGTGTTCTTCGACGAGGCCGACACCCTCGGCAACCGCGGCGGCGCGGTCGAGGATGGTCAGAAGTCGAACGACCTTTTCATGGCTGAACACCCCTGTAACGGACTGCACTATGCCTCCGCGGCCACTCATCGTCTGCTGGGTGAGACGGGCGCCTCGCAGGCTCACCAGTCATCACCACGGCGTGGCGGACGTTTCAACATCATCGGCGGCATGGGTATGGGTGGCTCGATGGACGGCAGCCTCCAGGCCGTGCTGGCCGAAATGTCCGGGCTCAAGAAGCCCAAGAGCGGCATCTGGCGCTGGATGCGAACGTTTCTCACCATGCCCCCGCAGCGACCACCGAAGTACCGCATTCTCACCGTCATGGCCACCAACATGCCCGACTCCCTTGACCCCGCGCTCTTACGGCCGGGACGCGTCGATCGCAAGTACCACGTGAACTATCCACTGCTCGAGGGTCGCATCAAGACCTTCGAGGGATATCTCAAGAAGGTGCGTCACGAGGTCACACCCGATCAGATCGAACGCCTGGCCACCATGTCACCCCGCCTCTCTGGTGCCGCGGTAAAGGACATCGTGAATGAGGCGCTTATCGCGGCGATGCGGCGCGGTCGTGACTTCGTGAGTTGGTCCGACATCATCGAGGCACGTGTCTTCAAGATGCACGGCGTCCCCGACGGCACGGCGGCCACGCAACTCGAACAGTACGAAACAGCCGTGCACGAGGCGTGCCACGCGGTGGCGACGTACCGGCTGCGAAAACGCGACTCCATCGACGTCGCCACCATCGAAAAGCGTGGGTCGGTCGGCGGGTTCGTGTCGTGGGTGCCCGTCGAGGAGCGGGACTTCTCGTGGAAATCCGAGATGGAGCACGACGTCATCTGCGCGGTCGCTTCGCTGGCCGGCGAGCGCCTGTTCTTCGGGAATGACAATTCGCAGGGTGTCGGCGGCGATCTTGCCGCGTCCACCATGATGGTGACGGCCATGCTCAACCGAGCGGGGATGGGCGACACCATTGCCTCCCGGTCGGGCAGTTTCGACGGGCACGGACCGAAACGCATGAACGACTCGGACGAAAAAGTCGAACAGTATTTGCAGGTGCTGTACCAGCGAGCGGTGGCCCTCCTGAAAGACAACGAGTGGTTCGTCCTCGCGATCGCCCACGCGCTGGTGAGCCGGCGCACGATCACCGGTGACGACATCACGGCGATTGAACAAGGCACGATGGGTGTCACGCTCGACGGTGCGTGGTACCACGATGCCATCAATCGGGACGCGCTCCATCGGTTCCATCAGACGGCGCAGGAGGCGCATAACGCCATGCTTCCGCACGCGCTACTCACGCTCCCGCCGCTGCCGCCCGTCGGGCTTTTACCTCCGCCTCCGCCGTCGTGGTCGGTTCCGCCCCCGCCTCCGCCGCCTGCTCCGCCGCCCAGATAGCGGCGTAGGCTGGTCGGCATGACCAGCGAAGCCGTGACGCCAAAGGTTGGGTGGGGCGTGCTCCACCTGTTCTGTAAACCAACGCCGTTCGCCGATGGTGAGGCGTTGGTGGCTGCTGTCAAAGCAACGCAGGGTACTGGTCATCAGGTGGTCACGGCCTCGATGCTCGGACACAAAGCCGACCTGTGCGTCATGATCGTCGGACCCGACCTGCGCGAGCTGCGCCGCCTGCAGACGGCCGTGCAGCATGCGGGCTACGAGGTGGTGGACAGCTACGCGTCCATGACTGAGGTCAGCGAGTATGCCGCGGGCATGCCGATGGAAATGCTGAAGCCCCGCCTCGAACCCGTACTGCCCCCAGAAGGCAAGCCGGCGTTCTGCTTTTACCCGATGTCGAAGAAGCGTGAGGTCGGTGCCAACTGGTTCACCTTGCCCTTCGATGAACGCAAGGAACTCATGCACGAGCACGGCACCTCCGGACGAAAGTTCGCCGGTCGCATCGTGCAACTCATCTCGGGGTCAGCCGGCCTTGACGACTATGAGTGGGGCGTGACCTTGTTCGGGCAGTACCCCGACGACCTGAAAGAAGTCGTGTATACGATGCGTTTCGATCGGGCCTCGTCCATCTTTGCCGAGTTCGGACCGTTTTACGTCGGCATGGTGACGCCGATCGAGGAACTGGTCGCGTCTCTCTAACGCAGCGAAACGGGCAGCGGCATGAGAACGTCCTTGCCGTCGGCATCAAACATGAAGTTGTCGAAAAGGCCGGTGCTCACGTCGCCGGCGTCGGTGAGATCAAGGGAGCCCGATGCTCCGACCAAGTCGATGTTCCGTTTTTCCATGATTGCGGCAGCGCACTCTTTGAACGAGCTGCACGTGGCACCGCCGCGGCTGACGGTGAGTATGGCGCTGGCCAATCGGGAGGGGACATCGCTCGCGATCGACAACGCCGCAAGCGCGATCAGGTTGACGCAGTCGTAGGCATACGCCGCGTAGGTGTCGGCCACGCCGCCGGCACTGGCCGCATAGCTCTTCAACCAGGCATCGGTACCAGGATGCGAGAGAGGAGCCACGCCCTCGACGCCGTCAAGCCACCGCGGGTTTGCGTCCGGTCGCGACGGTGACGCGCCGACGCCACGCAGACCGTCGTTCACGACCATTTTGGTTTTGGTGTCACCGTTCGAACGTAGAGCAGCCAGAACCTTGGCGCCCGGCTCACCGGCACCGATGACGGCAACCGAGTCGGGCTGCGTGCCGGCAAAGACGCGAGCCGACACGTCTTTGAAGAGTTTGGCCGTCGGATCGTACGGAAACGAGTTGAGCACGCTGACCCCCTGGCGGGCGAGATCGCTGCGCAGCCCTTGATTGAAAGCCGCGCCGTAGGAGTCGTCCGGGTACACGATGGAGGTGGTCTTCCCACCTGTGAGATCGATGACCGAGGCCATGGCTTTTGCTTGGAGGCTGTCACTGGGAATGGTGCGGAAGAAGTAGCCGCCATCGGCGACATCGGACAGGGCGTCGGCTGTCGCGAGCGGCGAACAGGTCGGCATCTGATTGGCGGCGAGCCGGTCCCGCAACCCGAGCGCGAACGCGCGAGGAGGCCGGTCCGATGACTGCGTCCACCCTACCTTCGACAAAAAGTTGTTCGAGTGAAGCGGAAGCGGAGGCAACATCACCGCCCTCATCGAACTGGATGACATCGATCGGTTGATTGAAGACGCCGCCAGCCTGGTTTATCTCGTTTTTGGCCAGTTCGATGGCCTTGAGAAGTGGCGCCGAAAGCCCCGCCCCTGGCCCTGTTGTCGGCAAAAGCACGCCAACACGCAGCAACTGGTCCCCGGCGGCGACCCGTGGTTTGAGCACGGTAATGGGCGTGGTTGTCGTTCCTGTCCGGGGTTCGACGTTGCTGCAGGAGGCGGCGACAAGCGCGGCCACGAGCCAAATTCCATTGCCGACTCGCCGATCCATCTTGGTGAGTGTAGGTCCGACAGACCATCATTCTCTCCGTGCACACCGAGTTGTTGTATCTACGCGACGCTTACCTGACCGGATTCTCCGGTACGGTCCTTGAGTTACGCGGCGACGAGATTCGGCTCGATGCCACCGCGTTCTATCCGACGGGTGGCGGCCAGCCGCATGACACCGGTCGGTTGGCCGGGTTGTCGGTGGTCGATGTCAACAAAGAAGGCGACGTCGTCTGGCACAAAGTTGAGGGCGGCCCGCGTCCCGTCCTAGGAGAAACCGTCACGGGAACGATCGAGTGGAAACGGCGTCACGCACTCATGCGCACCCACACCGCGCTGCACGTGCTGTGCGGCGTGATCTGGAACGAATGGAAGGTGCCCGTCACCGGCGGCAACATGCAGGAACTGTCGGCACGCATGGACTTCGAGTTCGACCCCTTGCCTGAAGGATTCACCACCAACATCGAAGAACTGGTCAACCAGGAGCTGGCTGCGAACCGCGCCATCGAAGTGCACTTCCTACCACGTGAGACCGCCGTCGAGGATCAGGATCTCATTCGCACCAAGGCGAACCTCATCCCTGATTCGGTGAAAGAAATCCGCGTCGTTGACATCGTTGGGCTCGACCGGCAGGCCGACGGCGGAACTCACGTTCGCTCCACTGGTGAGGTCGGCCGTATCCGCGTGTTGAAGACCGAGAACAAGGGCAAGGGCAACAAACGCATTCGCCTTGAGGTCATCTCGGCGTGACCGCCTCACTCGACGATCTCCGAGCCATCCTGCGTGACCTCGAAGATGTCGTCGTGGCGTTCTCGGGCGGCGCCGACTCCTCGTTCCTTGCAGCTGTTGCCAACGACACCCTCGGGTCCGATCACTGCCATGTCGTGACCGCAGTTTCGCCGTCGCTGGCCGGGCGTGAGGCGCAGGACTGCGCTGACCTGGCCGCTGAATGGGGCCTGCGGTTCTCGACCGTGGCGACCAGCGAAATGGAAAACGCGGCGTATCGTCTGAACGACCGCGACCGCTGTTTCCACTGCAAATCGGCACTGATGGATGCGCTGGAGCCAGTTTTGGCCGTCGCTGGTACGTCGGTGGTCGTGCTGGGCGTGAACGTCGACGACCTAGGTGATCACCGCCCCGGCCAACAAGCTGCCGCGCAGCGGGGGGCTCGATTTCCCCTGGTGGAATCGGGCTTCACCAAGGCCGATGTGCGTCGTGTCTCGGCCGAGCTCGGGCTGCGCACCTGGGACAAGCCGGCCGCGCCCTGCCTCGCCTCGCGCCTGCCGTACGGTACGCCGGTATCGGTCTCATTGCTCACCCAGGTGGAGCGTGCCGAAGCGGCGCTGCACGCGCTTGGGTTCGTCGACCTGCGGGTGCGTCATTATGGCGACACCGCCCGCATCGAAGTGCCGCTCAGCGACCTGTCTCGCCTTATCGACCAGCAGGCCGGCGTCACGGCGGCGGTGCATGCGGTGGGGTATCGCTATGTCACGGTCGACCTTGACGGATTGCGATCGGGAAATCTGAATGGGGGCTGACTCGGTCGATTACGGTGCCGAATTGGCTGCAGCGGTGGACCGGGTCCTGCCCGGCTGGGTAGTGCGCAACGTCCGGCGCTTTCGTGATGATCTCGATCTTGAGGCAACGGCCGCTGGTGAGGAGGCACGCAGAGAGGTCGGTGTACGCATGCGCCGGCTGCTGGAGACCGATCTCGATCAACAACGATCCAACCCGCTCGCGATCCTGCGGACCGCCATCCGGTACCCGACACAGGTTCTCTCCGCGGCCGGTGTTCCCGGTGTCGTTCGCGAACCGTTCGCGGTGGAAGCTTTTCCAGAGGACATCTACAACTTGTCTCCCGCCACGTGGTCCGACATCGACCCGGTTTTGCCGGATTACGGCATCGCCTGGAGTGCATGGAAAGCGCATGAGTTTCTCCGACGACGCCGGGCCGAAGGCAAGCAGGTCTAAGCGCTGAAGCGAAGTCGAGCAAGTCTTAACGGCTTCCAACCCTTGCCAGGTCTGGAAACCGATAAGTTGCCGCTCCGATGCGTACCTGGCGGACACGAATGAGGCGGCCCCTGGCCCTCTGGGTCGGCTTCGCGGTCGCCCTCATCACCGTTGTCGGTTCCGTGGCCGTCAACAACAACCGACACAAGCCGCCGGCGTCACCGGTCGTACTCGCGGCCGAAGTCACCGCCTCCACCACCGCACCCCGCGCGACGGCAGCACCCACAACCACCTCGGCGCCAACCACCACATCGGCCCCCGCGACCACCACCGTTGCGCCGACCCCGACTTCGATTCCCACAACCTCGTCCGTCGCACCGCCTGTGATCACCGTCGCAACGACCAGCACGACCGAGCCGGAGACAACGACCACCGAAGAGACGTCGACCACCACCGAAGAGGCGTCGACCACCACGACCACACCGCTGGCCCGCACGATCGAATTGCGGGTGCAGGCCGCCTTTGTCGGCCCGCCCGTCGCGAACCGGGCGACGTTCGTGTCGGTCACGGTCAGCAACGCCGGGCCGCACGCCGCCCTGGCCCCCCGGGTCGGAGTGGTGGTGCCCTCCGAATACACCGACGTCGTGTCGCTCGAACCCGCCTGGTCGTGCGCCAGAATCAGCGCTGGCCTCACCTGTGACGGGCCCGTGATTCCCAGCGGGTCATCCACCTCGTTTGCGCTGCGCGGCACGCTCAGCGAAGACGTCGTGCTGCAATCCGATCGACCGCTTGCGCCGTCAAGCAAGCCCGGGGTCCTCGCCCCTACGCCGCTGCAGTTCGCGGTGCATGACGAGGCGATTGGCGCGACGGATACCGACCCGAACTCCGACACAGCACAGTTGCCGTTCCCGTCGTCCATCGCAGCCAAGGGTCTCGCCACGTTGACGGCTCGCACCCTGCATGGCGGCCTTGCCATGACCGCCAACACCTTGCTGGCCTGCGACTCGGCCGCCCCAGCCTGTGCATCGGCGATGGTCAGTGGTGACAACGTCAGCGCGGTCTTGACGCCGACGAATACGCTCGCGGGAATGGTCGCCGGAACAACGGCGTCATCGTCGGCGACCCTGCAATTCGCCAGTGGCGCCACCGTCTCGGAGGCGTATCTCGTCTGGGGAGCGGCGTCAATGGACGGCAGCAGTTTGGCCCCCAACGGTTTGGCCGTTGCGTGGTTGTCGACGCCCAATGCCGGCCCCGCCTTCGTGCGCACGTCACTCCAGTCGGTAGGAACGAACGACTTCTACGCCCGCGCCGATGTCACCGATCTTGTCCGTCAGCAGGGCAGCGGTGTCTACGGGTTCGGCCTCGTCGGCGGCCTGGCCGGCGTCAGCGGCTCGAATCAGTCGGCTGGGTGGGCGCTGGTGGTCATCTACGAACATGCCACCGAACCGGTCCGGTCCGTCGTGGTGCTCGACGGCCTCAGCGTGATGGGCGGTGGGCCGTCCACCACCGTTGAGTTGGGAGCGCTCGGCCCGGTCGCGGCGACTCGACCGGCACAGGTTGGTTTCGTGACCTTTGACGGCGATCGAGGGCAAGCCGATGTGGTCTGCCTGAACGGCGTGCGGGTCTATGACGCCGTAAATCCCACCACGATTGGGCCTTGTGATCAGGCGTATCCCACCGACGACGGCTTCAACTCGACGATCAGCCAGCACGGCGTGCGGCAGCCTGTCGATGCAGCCGGCCACACGACCAGCCTCGGGTTCGACGCCGATCTCATCGACACCGCCGTACCCGTCGAAGTGGCGTCGCGCCTGACCGTCACGGCCACCGCCGATGTCGTGCGCGTAGGTCTGGTAGCCATGGTGATTGACCGCTGATGTTCAGTTGGCGTTGCCACCGGACCGTAACAATTGTAACGTCGGGTCCGTAGTGCTTGACGGTAAACAGATATTTTCGGCGGGCGAGATTGAGGCGATTTCATGATGCTGGCAGTTACCCAACGAACGCTTCGAACTTTCGCGATCACCCTAGGAGTCCTCTGTGGGGTGCTCACCGGCCTCGTCGGCACTATTTCGGTCACGGCCTCATCTGCAGGTGCGGTGAACGGCACCAGCCGCTTTGTGCCGCTCCCACCGCAGCGCATGCTCGACACTCGCAACGAGGGAACCCGCACGCCGCTCGGGGATAACGGCATCGTCACGCTGCACGTACTGGGCGAAAAGGGCGTCAAGACCAACGCCGTAGCGGTCGTGCTGAACGTCACCGCCACGGGTGCTGCTGAGGCCGGCTTCGTCACCGCGTTTCCCGCCGGGATCTCAACCCCCACCGCATCCAACCTGAACATCAGCGGTCCCGGTTCCGACGTGGCCAACCTGGCCACCGTGCCAGTGGGGGCGAACGGGAGCGTCTCGTTCTACACGGCGCACAAGACGCACCTCATCGTCGACGTGTTCGGCTACTACGAACCGTCTGGTGCATCCGATGTCGGCCGTTTTGCGGCCGTGGCCCCGATCCGTGTCTATGACTCGCGTGATACGGGCAGGTTGTCGGCCGGCCAGACGGCGCGCGTGGGCTTCAAGGGCAGTGTGCCGGGCAACGCGACTGCGGCGGTCCTCAACGTCACCATGGTCGATTCGGGTGGAGGTGGTTACCTCACCGTCTTCGCGGCTGGCGCGACGAGGCCCGGTACATCCAACGTGAACTCCACTGCGCCCGGGCAGACCGTCGCCAACCAGGTGATTGTTCCGGTGACGGCGGCAGGGATCGACGTGTTCTCCTACCCGGGCGGGCACTTGCTCGTGGACGTGGCCGGCTACTTCACCGGTGCCGGTTCCCCCAGTACCGATCAGGGCCTTTTCGTGCCGGTCACGCCCACCCGATTTCTCGATACCCGAAGTGCCGACAACCCCATCGGTGCGCATCTGCGGCCCTCGCCCGGGTTCACGGTCGAGCGTTCGTACACGAAGAACTCAACCGTTCCGACCAACGTGTCGGCCATCGTGATGAACACAACCCTCGACAACTCCCGCGGGGCGGGCTTCGTCACCACCTATGCGGCTGGTAGCGGGCCGCTACCGAATGTGTCCACCTTGAACGTGGGCGGATCGGGCAAGACGGTCGCCAACCACACGATCACCACGGTCACGACCCGCGGCGTTTCCTTCTACACCTCGGGTGGCGGCCATCTGATTGCCGACATCTCCGGGTACTTCACCGGTAACCCACGGGCGGCAGTCACCGGTCCCGTCGCGAACCCCGAAGCCGTCACACCCGAGCTACCGGGGCAACTCACGATCCCAAAGATGGACCTCAACGACTACGTGTACGAGGGCATTGATCTCGGCACGGTGAATCAGGGGCCGGGCCACTGGCCGGGCACCGCCGGACCGGGGTCGCTCGGCAACATGACTATCTTCGGACATCGCACCAGCTACTCCCACCCGTTCCTCGACCTCGATACCCTTGAGCCGGGTGACGACGTGTACGTAACGGCCGAGGGCGTGACGTACCGGTATGTGGTGATCGGCACCGATATCGTCTTTCCCGATGACCTTGCCACGTTGAATCCGCAGTCGAACGAGCGGACCCTCACCCTTATTGCCTGTCACCCGCCGACATCGATCACGTACCGCATCGTGGTGAAGGCCCGCTTCGTCGAGATCACGACCGGCATCGTGCAAGGCATCTGATCAGCCTGCTGCGCCCAGCACGCACGGGCCCGGCGCGGGCACTACCTTTCGTTCTATGAGTGACGCCCCCGACCGCGGTGATGTACGGCAGGACCTCGTTCGCTGGAGCGAGACCCTGGCAGCCATTGCCCGTACCGGCCTCGGCTTCACGCAGAGCTTGTACGAGCAGGAACGGTTCCACGAGGTGCTTCATGTGGCCGCCGATATCAAGGCCGCCGCGCACGACACCATCGATGTCGCCGGGTTGTCGTCGGCCCCCCACGACCTCGTGCACGAGTGGATGGCATCGATCGGCGAGGGGGTACCCGGCTACGTCACCCCGAAGGTCGCCATCGGTATCATCGTCACGAACGACGACGGCAAGATCCTGCTGGTGCAACGAGCCGATTCACTGATCTGGCTTTATCCGACCGGCTGGGCTGACGTGGGTTACTCGCCGTCGGAAGTGGCCGTCAAAGAAGTGGAAGAGGAGACGGGCATCCACTGTGAACCGGTGCGATTGCTCGGTGTGATCGATGGTCAACGCATGGGCTTCACCCGCTTCGGGATGTACATGCTGCTTTTCCACGCCCGGGCCACCGGGGGCACGCTCAAGGCTCACCCGCTGGAGACGGCCGACGTCGGTTGGTTCTCGCTCGACGACCTGCCGCACCCTTCCCCCGGCTCGGTCTGGTGGGGTCCGGCCGCGGCCGAAGCGCTGGCTGGCAACGACTCGCCGCCGTTTTTCGATCTGCCGCGCCAGCCCATCTGGCGAGGCGATCCTCAGGCCTGAAGCTGTTCGAACAACGCCGCGATAACCGAAGTCTTCCCGTTGCTTGCTTCCCATTGATCGCCGATCCGCTGATGATCCACCACACCGAACACGTCGGGAGCGATGCCGAGCGCCGTTGTGCAGGCCCGCGACAGGAGCGCTGGCTCGGTCTCGTCGCCGAAGCCGGGGAAGGCCTCCAGACCATCCCAAAGCGATGTCAGCGGAGCGGGCGGCTCGTCGCCGGAGCGAAGGGCGAACACCACCATCTCGAGCAGCTCATGGGTGGCAATACCTCGGGGTTTCACGTAGCCCGCCACCGGGTGTAGGCGCCACTCCAACGTCGCACCACCCGGGCCGTCATCACGGAGCCAGACCTGGCTGCCGTTGACATAGGAGTCGACGGGCTCGCCAAAAGTACTGTCGAGCGCAAGGAGCAACTCTGGCGTGACTTTCCACACGCAGGCGGGCACGAGATCAGCCATTTTGGTCACGCAAGAACTTTTCCACTTCGCTGACGAACTCCTCGGCGGCCGCAGGGCTGTCGTCGGCCAGATCCTCGGGCTCAAGTTCTTCTGGCTCGGCGTGATCGGCCAAGTGCTCAAGCCGCTGCACATACTCGACCAGATCGTCGTCTTCGTTGACGGCGCAGGTGACGTCACGCTCGTACTCCCGGCTGGCTTGTTGCAGACCGTCGAGCATCAGGGGGCGAGGTGCGATGGTACTGAACCGGGCCAGGAGCGCCAGTGCTGCTTTTGGCGACGCCGTGTTCGAGACGTAGGACGGCACGGTCGCCCACAACGAAATAGCCGGGACGCCACACTGGCTGAACGCGGTATTCAGCACGCCGACGATACCGGTTGGCCCTTCGTAGAGCGGTTGACCGAGGTGGTACTTCGCGAGACAGGCGGCATCGCTCGACGAGCCGATCACGTTGGTCGGTCTTGTGTGCGGCACGTCAGCCAGCAACGCGCCGAACGTAATGGCAAGAGGGGACTTCAGCGAGACGGCGAGGTCGGTGAATTCGCGGCAGAACGTTTGCCAGCGCAGCTGCGGCTCGACACCGATGAGCAGGAGCAGATCACCGGCGGGTGTGCTGGCGGCGTAGAGCTCGATGGACGGCCACACAATGACCCTGGTTCCGTTGGTGAACCGGGCCTGAGGTCGTGACGCCTGGAAGTCGTAGAACTCGTCGGGTTCCACGATGCCGATCTTCTTGGCGCCCGTGACCGCGATGAGATGCCGAACGGCAAGCGATGCGGCGTCACCGGCGTCGTTCCAGCCGGTAAAGGCCGCGACGATCATCGGCTCGTGCAGATTCGCTGCTTCGCTCCACGTGATGTGTGACATGACAGCGTGCAGGTCAGCGTTGTCCGCCGCTGAAGTCCAAGCTCGGCCGCTTGGTGCGCTTCAACTCTGCGAACGATGCGTTGTTGGCCAGCAATTCGACGGCATCCCACATCTCTACTGCCTTTGCGCCGCTCGGTGCGTGAGAGATAACCGGCCCGAAGAAGCTGGCGCCGCCTCGGAAGGTGATGATGGGCGTGCCCACACCCTTTCCGACCCGGTCGATTGCTTCATCGGTGGACTCCCGGATTTCCTTGTCGAAGGAATCGTCGTCCACCGCGTCGCTGAGATTTGCGGGAAGGCTCAGCGTGGTGAGGATGTGGCGGAGGCCGTCAGGCAGGTCGAGGCGTTCGCCGTGGCGCTCGTTGTGAATGGTGGTGCCGAAAGCCCGGTAGAGGCGCCCGACCGCGAGCGGACCCTGCACGGCTTTGGCGGCCATGCACACCCTCAGCAGGCGCAGGCCCCTCAGATGACTTTCACGCTTGGGTGGGTCCTGCTCGTACACATCGGTGTCCTCGTTCAGGAATGTCAGGGCGATCGGGCGCCACTCGACGTTCAATTCCCGCTGTGCGTCGACCGCTCGTACCCATTGCGAGGTCACCCACGCGAACGGGCAGATGGGATCGAAGAAGAACTCGACATCAGCCATCCGGTCAGCCTAACGGGCTTCCCACCAGAACGGCCCGAACGACCCGTGGCAGGGTGCGGAGACAGCGACGTAGCCTGCAACGATGTCTGCAGACGTGACCATCGAGGTAGCCGACCGAGCCACGCAGGAGGTTCTGGACGGATTGAACCGCATCCTGCCGCAACTCTCGTCATCCGCGCCCCCGCTCACCCTTGTTCAGCTCGACGAGATCTGCGTGAACGACACGGTCTTCATCGCCCGGGATGGCGGCGTCATCGTGGGCAGTCTGACCCTCGTCATCTTCCGCCTGCCCACCGGGCTCCGGGCCTGGATCGAAGATGTCGTGGTGGATGAAGCGGCCCGCGGCAAGGGCGTGGGCGAGAAACTGAACAAGGCCGCTATCAAGGCCACGTTCGACAGCGGTGCCCGCACGCTCGACCTGACCTCGCGTCCCTCACGAGAAGCGGCGAACCGGCTCTACCAAAAGCTTGGCTTCAAGGCGAGGGAGACCAACGTCTACCGCTTTGCTGGGGACAACTGGGACGCCTGAGTTACGGATCGGCCAGATCTTCGGCGGCTTGGCGAACCTGCCAATCACGATCCTTCAGGGCGCGTTCATAGGCGGCGTCCACATCCGGACCTTCGAACGGCGCCAGCGCAATAACAGCGCGCCGGCGAATGGCCGGTTTGTCGCTGACGGCCGCCAGGATGGCCGGTAGCCCGCGCTCATCGCCGACGGCGCCCAGGGCAGCGACTGCCGCTTCCCGTACAAGGGCGTCATCGTGGGTGGTGACGAGTTCGCACAGCTGATCAAGCACCGCCGTCGGTGTTTCCTCGCGCTCGCCGCAGGCCCACGCGGCCATCTCGATAACAAGCGGATCGGAGTCGCGAAGGAAGGTGAGCAGGTCGACGCTCGGGTAGGTGGCTGCAAGCTCCGCAGCACGACGTCGGACGCGATAGTCGAGATCGTTCGCGGCACGGGTGAGCTCTTCGGCCGTCAGCGCACCGGCTCGCGCCAGCGCACCGAGCGCGCTGGTTCGCACGACGGCATCGGACTCCGTGAGGCCTATGCGGATAGCGGCCAGATCGCCCGTGTGACCTGCGATAATGACGTCGCGGCGGGAGATCACTTCGTAATGCCGGACAGTAACCAGAACACGCCAATGATGCCGAGACCCACGGCCACAGCCAGCGCCAGACCAAGAAACGTGCCCATGGCACCCAGGCCGAGCAGGGAGGCGAACCGCTGCCAGATCGGTGTGCGCTTGTAGCGGCGTACCGGCAGTTGCACCACTTCCTGAACGGTGGGAGCGCGGCCGGGCAGGTACGCTCGTTCCGTAATCCGACGTCGCCTGACTGGTCTGCGATGGTCGATGGCGACGATCAACAGAATTGAGATAGCAGCCACGATGACGGCCCAGTGGGTGAGTGACGAAGTAGACACGCAACCAAAGACACTACCTACCCGTCGGGCAGGATTGGTGCCCGCGGTCGTGCTCGTGGTGGCCTCGCTGGTGCCGACCGGGGTGCTCGTCACGAAGTTCCTCCGCAAGACGGAGCAGTGCACGGCCAAAGACCCGTCTCGCGATTGCGTGGCGTTTTTACCGGGCGACGCCACCTCGGCGACCAGGAGCGTGCGGGTGGGAGACCTGAAGGCCAACGCGCACAAGGGTGATGTTCTCTTCGTCACGATCGGACTCCAGGGCCTGAACGATCTCACGCTGGAGATGGCCAAGCGAGAACCGAACCTCGACCTCTACACCCATGAGCAGATATATGGCACCAAGTCGTCGGCCGAAGGCGCCAAAGAAGACCTCAAGTTGATGCGCTACTCGAAGGACTTTGCGTCCTACGTGGCAATGCGTCGTCTTGGGTACCCGGTGAAGGTCACCGGTGGAGGCGTTGTGATCGCGGAGTTGTCCTGCGCCGAGGTCGGGGCCGACGGAAACACGTGCGCGAAACCAACGTCGGCCGGTGCCGTTCTCGAAAAGAGCGACATCATCACGTCCGTTGCGGGAACGGACACTCAGACCGTTGCCGATCTTGCTGACGTGCTTCGAGGCCGCAAGCCGGGCGACAGGGTCGAGGTCGCGTACACCCGCAAGGGCGAGGCCAGGTCGGCCACCATCGAGCTTATGAAGGCGACGGGCGAGGAGCGGGCCATCATCGGGTTCCTCCCCGAGAGCGCGCCGCCCGACACCATCAAGTTCGATATTCCCCACAGCGTGCAAATCGAATCGGGTGACGTCGGTGGCCCGTCAGCCGGGCTGGCCTTCACGCTCGCGCTGCTCGACGAACTGACGCCGGGCGAACTCACCGGAGGCGTCAAAGTGGCGGCGACCGGCGAGATCGGATTGAACGGCACGGTCGGGCCCATTGGTGGCTTGCGCCAAAAGACGGTGGCCGTGCAACGGTCCGGCGCCAAAGTGTTCCTGGTGCCCAAATCGGAGATGAAAGAGGCCGAAGATCAGGCCAAAGGCTCTTCGCTGAAGGTCGTCGGTGTCGAGACGTTGGACGATGCGTTGAAGGCATTGGCCGACCTTGGCGGTAACGCGAACGACCTCGGAAAGCCAGGTGCCGCGATTCAGCCGTGACCCAGACCTAACCTTGGGCCATGGCTGATTCGTCGTCTCCGGCTGCTGTCGCTACAGCCACCTTCTCCCAAGTCCGCAAAGGGTACGACTCGAACGAGGTTCGATCCTTTCTGCAGGAGGTTTCTGCTGCGCTGACGCGTGCACAAACGGCAGAGGCTGACGCCCGCGCCCGACTCGACACGGCGCTGGTCGAGCTTGAATCGCTGAGGGCCAAGCCGCATATGCCGGCCGAGCTTGATGAGGCCACGGTGTCGAACCTCCTCGGCCAGGAAGCAGCCCGGGTGCTGACCACGGCCCGCGAGGGGGCGGCCAGCCTGCGGGCACGGGTTGAAGGCGAAGTTGAGGCCGCCCGCGTCGAAGCCGAACGTGAGATCGCCAAGCATCGTGCCGACGGGCTTGAAGACGCCGCCCGCCAGCGCACCGCCGCCGAGGAGGAGGCCGCGCTCATCCGCAAGAACGCGGCCGAGAGCAGCGAGCGAGAGATGGACGCCGCCAAGAGTCAGGGCCGCGAAATGGTGCTCGAAGCCCGGGCCTACCGCGAGCGGGTGATGACCGATCTGGCCCGACGCCGCGAAGCCGCCCGCCAGCAGATCGAAGTGTTGCGCCTACAGCGCGCTCGACTGCGAGCTTCGTTCTCGGCGGCTGAGGCAGCGCTCAGCGAGATTCGCAACGAACTGGCCGACGACATTCCCGATATGGATCCCGTCGAGGATCTGACCAGCATCTCGGGTTCATTCCCCGTTGTGGCCACGGTGACAGCACCGGTGGCCACCCCGTCGGTGGGGTTTGCCATCGGTGAGATCACCCCGCCCGCGCCCGACGAGGCCCACCCCGAAGAGTTGGACCCGGCCAGTGAAGTGGAAGCCGAGGCACCGCGTGTTGTTGTTGCAGATGCAACTATCGACGTTGATCGCAACGAGCCCGACAATGCCTTCGCCGGCGAGATCACCGAGGAAGATCCGACCCCAGAGCTTGAGGCCGTCGTCCACGAACCCGAGGGCGTCGTCCATGAGCCCGACGGCCATCGTCCACCAACACGATGCCGTTGTTGAGAAGGTGACGTCGGACGACATCTTCGCTCGCATCCGGGCCGGTCGGGTGAGCGAGGTTGCCGACCTCCAAGAAGCACCGCGCGCCACTCGCGAGACTGCGGTGGCAACGACGGCCGTTGCCACCCTTCGGATTGACGAATCGCTGGCCGCGGAGGTTTTGGAGACGAGAGCCGCCGCGCTCATGCCGCTGGAGGCGTCGGTCAGCAAGCGTCTCAAGCGGGTGCTGCAGGATGAGCAGAGCGAAGCACTCGATCAATTGCGCCGCCGAAAAACGACACCGCCGGCCGACGAACTCTTCGGTACCGCGGCTGCGTACGCCGCTCGCTATCAGGAAGCGGTGCGAGACGATCTTCAACAGGCCGCTCGGGCCGGAGCGACATCGATTAGCGAGATGTCCGCGCCCGAACTGGCCGACATCGTCGCGGCCGAGGACGTCATCGGTCACACTCTGGCTGAAGTCGACAGAGAGATGATTCAGCCGTTGCGATCGCACCTCGAACGCAGCCTGGAATCGGCCGGTGATGATGCCGACGGAGCGGCCTCGCAGTTGCGGGCTGTCTATCGGGAGTGGAAGGTGCAGCGTATCGAGGGCCTTGTCGGGCATCTCGTGCTTACCGCGCACGGGCGCGGGGCTTTTGCTGCGCTCATGCCGGGCACACCGGTGTGCTGGATCGTGGACGAGGCGGCTCGTCCCTGCGCCGAAGGGGATGACAACGCGCTCGCCGGTGCCGTGCCGGCCGGCGAGGAGTTCCCGACCGGGCATCGCTCGGTTCCGGCCTACGCCGGATGCCGATGCGCTATTGCGCCGGTATCTCGCTAAGTTTCTCTGCGTGCGTCCACCCTCTGATCTACCGCCTCTTCGTCGTCGATCTCACGGCGCAGCCGCGGGACATCGTGGACGACTGGCGATCATGGTTGTACTGGGAACGCTTTTCATCGTGTTCATTTCCGCCCGAGGCGTCGCCGGGTTCTTCACGGATCTCCTCTGGTTCCAGTCACTCCATTTCGGATCAGTCTTCACGTCGATTCTGACCACCAAAATCGTGCTCGGTTTTGTCTTCACGGCCTTTGCTGCCATAGCAGTGATCACCAACACGTTCTTCGCCGATCGCTTGGCGCCGCGGCTCACCGATCTGGGTCCGGGCGAGCAGGTCATCATGCGTTACCGCGAGATCATGGCCAGTCGCGGTCGCTGGGTGCGACTGGTTTTCGGTTTGCTGTTCGGGTTCCTGGCGGGGGCACCGGCGGCATCGAACTGGCGTCAATGGTTGATGTTTCAGCACGGCAGCTCGTTTGGTGTGAAGGATCCATTGTTCGGTAAGGACGCCGGGTTCTATGTGTTCCAACTGCCGTTCATCTCGTTCCTGCTCGACTGGATGTTTGCGACGGCGGTCATCTGCCTGCTGGTCACCACGGCGGTGCACTATATGAACGGTGGCATCCGCCTGCAGGTCGTTGGTCGCCGGGTGGCCTCTCACGTGAAGCTGCACTTGTCGATACTTCTCTCGGTGCTCGCCCTTCTCAAGGCGCTCGGCTACTGGTTCGATCGCTATCGCCTGTACGGCTCACCCCGCGGGGTGGTTGGTGGACCGGGCTACACCGACGTGCACGCGTCCCTGCCAGCGATCACGCTGCTGATGTACATCTCGGTGCTTGCCGCAGTGCTGCTCATCGTGAACGTGCGCCAACGCGGTTGGCGGCTGCCGATTATCGCGGTCGGTCTGTGGGCGTTGGTTGCGTTCGTGGCCGGGCAGCTCTACCCCGCCGCCGTCCAACGGTTTCAAGTGAGCCCGGCGCAATCGAAGCGTGAGAAGGAGTACATCGAGCGCAACATCGCCGCGACACGCGTCGCGCTCGGGCTTGACCAGATCAAGGTTGAACCGTTCGCTGCGGCGCTGCCTACGGCGTCGGTGAAGTCGTCAACGAACCTTTCGAACGCTCGCATTCTTGACCCGAACTCGGCCTATGACGGGTTCAAAAACCGGGAAGGCGTGTTTGGGTACTACCGGTTCGGTGACGGTAATGGTGATGGGCTCGATGTGGATCGCTACAAGATCGACGGCAAGACCAAACCCGTCATTGTTGGCGTGCGCGGACTTGACCCCAAGGGCGTCCCGTCATCGTGGGAGACGTCGCATCTTGCGTATACCCACGGGTCGGGCATCGTTGCTGCCTCGGGGAACGCGGTTGACACCGAAGGCCGCCCCGTCTTTATCGATAACATCGGTGCTCCAACCCGCACCGGTATCTATGTTGGCGAACGAATGACCGGATACGCGGTGGTGAACACCGGTCGGAGCGAGATCGACCTTTCGCCTGCGAAGACGCCGAGCACGACAAGCTACGAGGGCAACGGAGGCGTAGCGCTTGACTCTGGTGTTCGCCGAGCCGCTTTTGCACTGCGGTTCTCCGAATGGAACCTGTACGGCTCAGACCTCATCACCGATGCATCTCGCATCATCTACAACCGTGACATTGTCGACAGGGTGTCGACCCTGGCGCCGTTCCTGCAGCTTGACAGTGACCCGTATGCGGCCGTTGTTGACGGTCGGATCATCTGGATACTCGACGCGTACACCACCACCAACGCGTATCCGTACGGGCAGACGGTTGACACGTCCGGACTGCCCCGCGCGTCGGGCCTCAGCAAGGTTGATTTCAACTACGTCCGTAACTCGGTGAAGGTCACCGTCGATGCCTATGACGGCACGGTGAAGTTGTTCGTCGTAGACGATCAGGACCCGCTCGTTCAGACGTACCAGAAGATCTTCCCCACCTTGTTTCAGCCGAAGTCGGCGGTGACACCGTCATTGAGCGCGCACTTTCGCTACCCACAAGACCTGTTCTCGGTGCAGACCCAAATGTGGGGGCGCTACCGAATCGATGACGCCGAGAGCTTCCTGCAGCGCAACAGTGCCTGGGAAGTTGCCCAGGAGCCTGGCACCGAACAGAAAAGCGCGCCGACTTCCACAGTGCCGGCCGCCGCGCCTGGTTTGGTGAGCGCCGGCCCAGGGTCAAGTAAGGAACCGCGGGTGTCTTCGTACTACTCGCTTCTGACGCCACCGGGCTCTGAGAAGGAGGAGTTCGTGCTGCTGCGAACCTTCGTGCCGTACAACCGTGACGCAGATACCCGCCGCCAACTCACCGGGTTCATGACTGCTTCGAGCGAGCCGGACTCGTACGGAACGCTACGGGTGTACTCACTTTCGGAACCATTGCCAAGCGGCCCCTATCTCGTGTCGAGTGATGCCAATCAGCAATTCTCGAGTTACCTCACGCCACTCGAACTGGCCGGGACCAAAGTGCTATTTGGTGATCTGCAGCTGATCCCGGTTGGACAATCGATGCTGTGGGTTCGGCCGTGGTTCTTGCTCACCACGGGCAACGCGACCGTACCCAAGCTTGACTCGATGACGGTCACCGTCGGCAAGGTCACATTCCGTGGAGCGACGCTTGAGGAGGCACTGGCGAAAGCGCTCGGCACCGACGCAGCAGGACCGACCCCGACAACCGTCGCGCCGTCGGCGGGCACCGGCGGAACGGCCAGCGTTGAAGACTTGATCGCCGAGGCCAGCGCGTCTTCGGTCGGAGGCCGATGCTGCGCTGAAGAAGACCCCGCCATCATTCGACGAGTATCGCCAAAAGATCGATCAGGCCTACGAGAAGGCGGCGCAAGCGGCCCGTCTCGCCACTGGCAAGCCCGTAACCGTCACCACGACTGCTCCACCCACCACGGTGCCCTCCAACCCATCCACGACTGCCAACGCGTAAACCGGGTTGGAGAATTGGCCAGGGCCGGGTACCATGTGATCTCCGCCGCGGGGTGGAGCAGTCTGGTAGCTCGTCGGGCTCATAACCCGAAGGTCACAGGTTCAAATCCTGTCCCCGCCACCAAAAAGCCTGGCCAGAAGCACTTTCTGGCCAGGCTTCTACCGTTTTCGGGCTTCTTCTACCGGGGCTTCTACCGTCGCCGGCCGGTAGAAATCGGCGCTCCTTGCTTCGCTCCGGCCGGTTCCATTATTCGTTCGTAGGTGCGTGCGGCGTCGGCTTGCATGCCGGGCATGATGTGCTGGTAGGTGTCCATCGTGAATGACGCTTTCGCGTGCCCAAGTCGTTCGCTCACGACCTTGAGCGGTATGCCGTGTTTGAAGAGCAGACTGGCATGGGTATGGCGGAGATCATGCAACCTTGTGGGTGGCAGGCTCGCGCGGTTAACGATCCGCTCGAACGCTTGAGAGAACGCGTGCGGGTGAGTTGGACTGCCGTCGTCGGCTGGGAACATCCACTCGCTCGGCTCGGCAGCGAAACATGCGGCTTGCTGCCATGCTCGCCATGCGGCGAGCATGGCCAGGGTGGTCGGGTCGAGCTCGACGAGTCGGCGTGAGTTGCGGGTTTTGCAGCGCGTGAGTTGCCGTTCATAGTCGACTGAGACCAGCCCTCGGTCGACGGAGATTGTGGCTCGTGCCCAGTCGATGTCGGTCCATTTGACGCCGAGTACTTCGCTTCGTCGCATTCCGGTGGCCGCTGACAGCCGGAACGCCGCATACAACCGATGAGGCACCGCGGTGCCCAGGAACGTGCGTAACTGGTTCTCGTCCCACGCCCGTGCCTCGACCGGTGGCACGTTGCGAATCGTCGGCCTCGACGCGATGGCAGCGACGTTGCGTCGTACGACTCCTTTGAGGAGGGCATCGCCGAGCGCGCTACGGATAACGACGTGGATCTCGAGCACGCTCTTTCGGGACAACTGTCGACTGCCATCAGTCGGGGCGAGTTTGGCGGCGTACAGCTGCTCGAGCTGGTCGGGGGTAAGCCGCCGGATCTTCACCCCGCCGAGCGTTGGAAGGATGTGCCGTTCGACGAGCCGCCGATAGCCGGCGAACGTCGTGGATGCGAGCTCGACCTTCTTGCCTGGAAGCCAACGCTGGGTCAGGTACGCACCGAAGGTGAGGCTGCGGTTCCCGTCATCGCGTCCGACGGTTTCCGTGGCAAGTTTCCGGGCGAGCCGTTCAGCCGCGGCGCGGTCGGTGCCAGCGGCGTGCCACGTGCGTTGTTCGCGTCCGGTGACGGGGTCGAGCCCGTGGTAGATGACGGCGTACCACCGGTTTCCCTTGCGCGCGATGTAACCATCCATGATGTTCTCCTTGTTCTACCGGCGCCGACGGTCGACACTCGGTAGAAGAATCGGTAGAACAGTCCGGAGTAAACCGCAACCTTGACCGCCTGCCTATGCAAGCAGAATCGAAACGCACTGATCAGGTCACCGTCCGGTGTCGCCTGATTGTTTGGGGTGACCGAGGACGTGAGAGAGGTCGGTAGATCGTGCTGGTCGGAGTCAGTAGTCGACAGACAAAAGTCGGCGGCGACCGACTGCTATCGGGCTCGAAGGCGGCGGTTCGCTGCGGTCAGATCGAACGCCGCGGGATCAAAACCATCAGGAGCCCATTCGACCATCGAGTCGTGTTCGCGATGGCGCGGGTTCGCCAAGATCTTTACGAGGTCCTTGTAACCGGTGGTGCCGCCGCAGTCCTCTGGTGGACAAGCGCAGGCTCCGTCGACACAGATGGGGTAGCGGGTGGTTTCCTTCGGTTCGTCGATGGCTTCGACCACGACATCGTGTTGCCAGCTGTCACCGAAGTCGTAGTCCCATTTCAGAGCGGACCCGACCCGGGGAGTACGTGGCGCACGGTAGCTGAGCGTTCGTTGATGACATAGTCGGCGTCTTCGTCTGGGTCGCCGAACAGCACCCCGCCGACGTCGAACATGTGGAGGTGGTATCCCTCCCAACCCATCACACGTTCGAGGATCTGCGCGAACTTCGGTAGCGATGTCTCCGATCGCACCGCAAGCCGAACGCCAGACCTCGGGCTTCACGTCGCGTAGCGACACCCGCAACACGTACACCGACGGTCCGAAGAACATCATCAGCTCACCGTAACGTCTGGGCTGCTGCGCAGGGTCTTGGCCATCGGTCTGCCTTTGGCGAGTTCATCGATCAGCTTGTCGGTGTAGCGGATTTCTCGCATTGTTCGTTCGGTGATGTCCTCGATCCGCACACCACAGATCATGCCCGTGATGGAATGTCGCGCCGGGTTGGGTTGGGGGCGTGTGCGAAGAACATCTCGAAGTCTGTCTGTTGGTCGAGGTGCACTTCCAGGGTCTGCTGGTCATAGCCGGTGAGCCATCGCAGGATTTCGTCGACCTCGTTTCGGGTGCGTCCCTTTCGTTCAGCTTTCGCTACGTAGTGCGGGTACACGCTCGCGACGCTCGTCGTGAAGATTCGGTGTTTCGTCTCGGCCATCGTCCTTCCTTGGATGTGTCCCGCTCTTGTCCTAACACATTGCCTCTCTTCAGCAAGTCGGGCCGGAGACCCTCGAGCGTCAGCAGCCTCAAGAACCGAACCCATGGTTACAATGATATTGTTGCACGGTGCTTCCAGCGTTCGATCCAGCGAGTGGGTTCCTGCCGCCTGGTGAACATCTGGCGTCATGGGACGAGGTGGTCGATCGATTCGGGTGGACACCATGGCGTCGCCGATTGCTTGACGGGCTGGCCGAGTCCCTCGATCTACTCGCTTTCGCCGGGTGTCGGAGGGTCTGGTTGAACGGAAGTTTCGTCACCGCGAAGGAGGACCCAGGCGACTTTGATGCCGTGTGGGATCCCGCCGATGTCGATGACGACCTGCTCGACCCAGTGTTCGGTCCGCTCGGCATGGCGGCTGGGCGCCGTCTGCAGAAGGAACGATTCGGCGGCGAATGGTTCCCGAACATCTTGGAGCGTGACAGCGGCCTGTTCTTCGCGACGTTCTTCCAACGAGACCGCAACGCCGTCGATAAAGGCATCGTCGCGCTCGATCTGAGTTCCCGGAGGCAATCATGATCACCAACGAGTTCCAGTACCGCAACACCAAAGCGATCCTCGCCCAGTTCGAAGCAGCGATCGAAAACCTTGAAGGCACCGCCTCGTCCGCGGCGCGCCCGAAGCTGCGTGCGATCGAGATCGCTGCGGTCCGATCGCAGGCCGAGAGTCTGCGCGAGGAGTTGGTCGACTACGAGCGCCTCCGCGCCGGCGACGTGGAAACTATCGCCGCAAACGGACTTCTCGGGATCGCCGAACTCCTGATCAAAGCTCGAGTAGCGCGAGGTTGGACCCAGGCCGGGCTTGCGGACGCGCTCGGGGTCGCGGTGCAGCAGGTGCAACGCTACGAAGCCACCGGCTACAGCTCTGCGAGCCTTGCCCGGCTCGCCGACATCGCCGCCGCCCTCGGCATCGAAATCTCCGAGACGGCAACCCTTCGACGAATCGCCTGAACCCGATCGCAGGTGGCGTGCCCCGGTGTGGAAGTTCAACCCGAACCCTCATCATGGGTCGGGTCGTTTCTTTTTCGTAGCCAGCCACACCGAACGCCATCACCGACCGCCACCCACACGGCGTTTTTCAGCATCCTGCTCGGTCTGGATCGTGCCCACCAGGAAGGCGGGCACACGACTCGTCTGATCTCGCTTGACGCGACAGTGCCCCACCCACGAATGGGCGGGGCACTGTCGTCTACCGAAGGAGATGCGGGAGTGATCTACCTCGGCGCGAACGAGCCGTTCAGGTCGACGACCAGATGGGCCGCGCTGGTGGTGAAGATGCACACCTTGCCGTTCGCTCCCACCGAGACGGTCGCCGCGTTGGGGACTACTTGGCCTGACGAATAGTTCAGGTTCGATACGATCGGCATGGTCGAGCCGCAGGGGAACACCGTGATGTACCCGGCGCTATTGGGATCGACGGCGGTCACGTTCAGCACCACGGCCGTTGCGTTGGCGGGCACGCCCTGGCGACCGGCCACCGTCACCTCGGTCACCGAACCGGCCGCCGGCTTGACCGACGAACGGGTGTCGAGGAGGCGGCTCGGGTCGAACTGCCAGGAGCGGTTCTGACCCGACGGCGAGAACGCACCGTTCGCATCGACGATCACGTGCGTCGGCGCCGAGGCGAAGATGCACACCTCACCAGTGCTGCCGATCTTCGACACGACCGAGTTGGCGATGTCGTTGCCAGCCGTGAAGTTGAGGCTCGATGCCAGCGGCATCGAGGTTCCGCACGGGAACACCGTGAGGTAGCCGGTCGCCTGAGCTCCCGTGGATGTCACGTTGAGCACTGCGGCGCTGGCGTTCGCCGGCACACCGTGCCGACCGGCGAGGGCCAGTCGGTAGGTCTCGTTGGCGTTGATCCGCTGACCCGACCGAGTGTCGAGTGCACGGGTCGGGGCCAGCGTGGCGAAGCCGTCGCCGGCGTGCGGTACCTGGGCACCGTTCACGTCGACCACGAGGTGCGTCGCCGCCGAGCTGTAGATGCACACCTTGCCACCGGTACCCAGCTTCACCGACACGCCGTTCGAACGGGTCTGGCCGGGCGTGAAGTTGACGTTGGACGTCTGCGGGCGGGTGCTGCCGCACGGGTACACCGTGAGGTAGCCGGCCGCAGATGGATCGACGGCAATCACGTTCAGCACCACGTCGGTTGCGGTGGCCGGCACACCGCTGACACCGGCGATGACCACCTCGGTCACCGATCCGGCGGTCACCGGAGCAGCGGCAAGGTTGGAGCCGGTGGGTGAGGTCTGCCCGGTGCGGGTGTCGAGCACTCGAGCCGGGTTGACCGCGACGAAACCGGCCGGGTCGGCAATGACCACCGGAGTGGCCGCCACGCCAGTGGTCATCGACGTGGTGACGCCGGAACCAACGGAGTAGTTGCCGGCCTTAGCCGTCTTCAGGATCACACTGAACGAGCACGACGGAGCCGTAGAGGTCTCGGTCCCGGGGAAGGGAACGCCCGTGAGCGCTACCGCCGTACCGGTTGCCGAGAGCGAGCCGCCACAGGTGTTGGTCCCCGGGCGAACCGTTCCGATACCGGTCGGCAACGCATGGTTGACCGTACTGTTCGGGTGCGCTGCACCGAACGGAAGCCCGGCGACCGCATAGGTGAGCGTGACGTCATCACCGGTGGTGATGTTCGCCGAGCTTGCCGTCATCGTCACGGTCGGCTTGGTGGTGTCGGCCACGTAGATGACCGAAGGCACCACGCTGTTGGTGAGACCGGCAGTGGGGGCCGCGTGCCCATCGTCTTCGAGGTAGGCACCGAGTGTGAATCCGCTCATCGTGATTCTCTGCAGTGCATCGAACTTGCCCGGTGTAAGCGCCTTCACCCGCATGGTGAGTTCACACTTCGGAGCAGACGAGACCGACCAGGCCGACATGTTCTGGTTCACCGTCAAGGTCGAAGCCGTGTGTGTGTGTTCGTTGCCGCAGCTGGAGTTCACGACTGACTCGAACGAGAGGTTCGCCGGCAGCTCGTGCCTGTAGGTGTAGCCACCCGGAGCTGAGGAACCGACGAACGACATCGGATCCCACGGCGAGCTCGGGTTGGTGAAGGTTCCGCCCGCAACCTTGTACGTGATGTTGAATTCGTCGCCTACCCGGTACGAGGTGCTGCCCACCGAGGCGGTCAGCGTTGGGAGCACGGTGATGGTCTTCCACCCAGTGTCGACGTATGGCAGGTCATTCAGTCCGGTTATTCCTCGGGCCAGGTCGAGCATACCGACGCCATTGGCCACCATCTCGAGGTTCACGCGGCACGTCATCGGGGTTGTCTCCTCGGTACCGGGCAGCGAGTGGTCGTACGTCTGCACGGTTGGGTCATTGAGGTAGAGGACGCCACCGCAGGTGTTCGAGGTCATCGTCACGTCGAACATGCCCCGCCAGAACAGCGGATTGGAGAGCCCGATGAAGAACTCGTCGTGCGGGGTACCGTAGGCCACGCCGGTGACGTCGAAGGTCACATTCACCTTCTCGCCGATGGCGATCACCGACTTGTCGGTGCTGATGGTGTAGCTCGGCAGGGTCGGGTCGGCGATGAAGATGCTGGTCTCGGTGACCCGGTTGGTAACACCCTCGGTCGTGATACCGGCAGCCAGGTCGTGATGACCCGGTGTGCCGGTGCGCACGGTCACGACGAACGTGCAGGAGCCGTCGTTGTCCATGAGGTCGGTCGTGTCGCCGCTGAGATTGGCGGACGCCACGCCCTCGTCGATGCCGGCGTTACCGATGACGATCTCTCCAACAGGAGGACCGTCGCTAGACGAGCACGAGTTGCTGACGACCGTGGCGTAGTCGAAGGCGGGGAGGTACTCATGGCTCCACGACCAGTCGTTGTCGCCCTTGGCGTTGCCGCCATCCACCGTGTAGGTGACCGTGAGATCGTCACCCCGGACGACGTCGACCTCGTCGACTTCCATGGTGACCGTCGGGTCGACATCGAGCTCGACAACCGGGTCGATGCCATTGGTGAGGCCGAGCAGAATCATGTCGGAGCCGAACTCGAAGTGGCCGGCACCGAGCGCCCGCCACTTCACCTTGAGGTGGCATTCCGGAGCGGTCGCCGTCGTGACTGCGTTGAGCGTTGCGCCCGTGACGCCGTAGCCCTGCGCTACGCCGCCGCAGGTGTTCGACACCACACCCTGCGATGAGAAGTAGTTCTGGTTCACGTTCGACAGCGAGCTGTCGGCGAAGCTGAAGTCGACGTGGTCCGTGCCATACGGCATGCCGGTGACCTTGTAGTCGAAGATCACGTCGTCGCCGAGGGTGACACGGCTCTTGTCGAGCGACAGCGTCACGGTCGGGATGGTCGGGTCGGCGATGTAGACGTTGCGGGCGGCCGGAGCCCCAGCGAGCGTGTTGAGGTCGTCGTCGTCTTTGCCGACGACGAACCCACTCGCGTAGTTGAACGGGCCGGCCTGGGCAGGCTTGACCCACACGCTGACCGTGCACGACTTCGCCGTGTCGGTGTCGTTGTTGTCGAGGCGCCCGTCGTTGAGCGACAGCATGCCGTCGTCATCAATCGCGTAGTCGTCGTCGTAGGAGCAGGGTGTCAAAATGAAGGGACCGCCAGAGTCGGTCGGCGTGTGGAACGCAAGGCCATCGGGGAGCGAGTGGGTAAAGCTGTAGTTGTTCTCGACGCCGTAGGGAACGCCGGTGACCGTGTAGGTCAGCAGCTGCACGTTCCCGAGCAGGTCGGAGGTGATGTTCGTGGCACTCTCGGGGTCGCTGGTAACGGTCGTCGTGACCGTGGGCAACGCCGGGTCGTGAACGATCACCGTGGTGCCCTCCGCTGAATACGCGTAGTCACCCTCGAACGTCGGTTCGTCACACGCAAGAATCTCGCCGGCACCGGGGCCGGGGCCGGGGCCGGGACCAGGGTCAGGACACACCCACTCGCCGCGTGTTCCAAGTGTCGTAGATGTGAAGCCCTCCGACAGGTCGAACGAGCCGCGCTTGGAAGCGGTGGCATTGACGACGACCTTGCAGTCAGTCGACGGGACGCTGTTGAAGAGCACGCGCACCTTGCTGCCGGCTGTGGCGGTTGCCGCCGTTGGGAACACGGCGACCGGACAGGTCGTTTCGGCAACTACCTGGGCGGCGCCGGTCATCCCCACCGGATACTGGTGGCTGAACTCGGTCACCTCCGTCAGGTTCTTCAGCGTGTAGGTGAACTTCACCTTCTCGTTCATGACGCGGCTGGTCTCGTCGACCGCCACCACGACCTCGGGTGGGTCTACGGGCATGGCTAGTGCGGGGGCCGGGGCAACAGCCGCCAGCCCGGCGCAGGCTGTGGCCGCGGCCAGCAGCGCTCGGCCGAACAAAGTTCTCATCGGTCATCAACTCCGTGTGATCTCGTCCACCCGGAATGGGCGGATCGTCAATGTTCTGTCGGATCACGAGCGGAACTTCTGCGGACTATGAAGAGACCTTCACGGTGCTATCTGTAAAGAAACGCGCACAGAAGAGACGTGTAAGGAAAACCACACAGAGTCGGTAGGCAAACGTTCGCCATCCGACGCCTTGCTATCGTCCTAGTCTTGATCGAGTGCAGTGGGGAACTCGTGTCGACCAGAGCCACCGCTAGAATTCTTGTCGTCGAAGACGTGCCGACTATTGCCGAGGCGATTGCGTCGCATTTGAGCGATGCGGGATACGACGTCGACATCGTCCACGACGGTGCGACCGCCGCCAGCACCGATATCGGACGATACGCCGCCGTCACCCTCGATGCCATGCTTCCGCGGATGTCCGGGTTCGAGGTGTGTCGGCGATGGCGAACGTCTAGTTCCATTCCCGTGCTGATGGTCACGGCGCTCCGAGATCCGAACGATGAGGCCGAGGCCTTCGCAGCAGGCGTCGACGACTTCATGACGAAGCCCGTAGCCGCCACCGAACTCATCCGTCGGATCGGCGCGCTGGTCCGGCGGAGTATGTCCGACCACCGACCCGACGGTACGCAACGTCGGGTCGGAGATCTCGAACTCGACCTCGTGAAACGGAACGTCGAGGTTGACGGGCGTCTCGTGCGGCTAACCCCGGTGGAATGCAGTCTGCTCGGTCTCCTCGCCGGCGAGCCCGGGCGCACCTTCAGTCGCGAGGAGATCTCGTTCCATCTCTACGGAAGCACGTTCGTCGGCGACAGTCGCTCGTGCGACGTCCATGTGAAGAACCTTCGCCGCAAGATCGAACACGATCCGATGCGGCCTGACCGAATCCTCACCGAACGCGGCGCGGGTACCTGCTCAACGACCCGACGCTGAGCTCACGATGATCGGCAACGATGACCTCGAAGAGTTCCTGGGCCTCGTGCCTGATATTCCGGGCCATATCGACCCGGCAGTTCGGGCCGCATGGGTCGACGCGGCCACCGACGCCGAACGGTCCGAAGCGCTACGCGAGATCGTCTTTCAACTCGAACACAGCGACCGTGATCTCGCCATCGAGTTTGCGCATCAGAGCGTCATGTTTGCGCGGCGCACCAACGATCCCGCGCTGATCGTGCGGGCGATCCTGCTCCACGCTTTCCAACTCGTCGAGCAACGCTCTCCTGACGCGGCCCTGGTTGAATCGGGGCGCGATGGTGATCGCTCGCGAGATACGCGACAGCGATCCACTTCCCTACGTGAGCGCGATCTCCGCCCACGGTTTCGTCAACCAATCGCTCGGCAGCCCGCCCGCGGCCCGGTCGGACTTCGAGACGGTGCTGATGGCGTCGGCCGATCCGTTGACCGTCGTGTCGTTCGGACCAACCTCGCATCGCTCGAACTCGACGTGAATCGGGCCGCCCGGGCTCTGCACCACCTCGACTGCGCCCGCACGGCAATTGGCCAGGCCGAGGGGACGACCGACGGCATCCCGATCGAGATTGCCTCCTACCTTCGCCAAGGTGTCGACCAGTGTTCTGCCTTTGCCCTCGTGGACATGATCGAAGGCGATTCCGGCAATCATGCAGAGGCGGAAAGGGAAGCGCTGCTGGCAAGATCGAGAGCATCTGCGTCGAGCGGCGGCGGAACGACCCGGCCGACGACCGCCAGTCGCAGATGCTGCTCGCGGCCATCGAAGCGGACCTTCGGCGTCTGCGTGGGGACCCTTCCGGTGCGGCGAAGCTTTCGGCAATCGCCGTGGATCTGGCTGAGCAGAGCCTGCCGCACGTGTACGTGGAGCCGTACGTGAGCCGGGCGAAGTTGCACGAGTCTGTCGGCGATTTCGCTTCGGCGGTACAGGACCGGAAAGCCGCACTCGAGGTCGTCGGGCCGGTGGGCGCCGCCTGTTGACTCAGCCCTTGTTGGCTCGGATTGCCTCGGCATACGAGCAACTCGGCGAACTGCGCCTCGCGTTGGAAACCACCCG
>CAWBTA010000004.1:0-17763 GCA_963791625.1 uncultured Acidimicrobiales bacterium | reverse complement strand
CGATGTGCTGGGCGACAGCGGCGACTCGTGACCATGCCTGGACTTCGATGATCACGGAGCCGACGTAGGTGTCGTTCGGCGTGCGGATGCTGAACGTTGTGAGTGTGGTTTCGCCGTGACGTGAGGTCACGTGCTTGGTGACGGGGTCGCCGACGGCACGGCCGGCGAGGATGCATCGGTTGAGACTGAGTCGGGTGCTGCTCATGGTGTCGCTCCTTGGGTGATTGGTTCGAGGCCGGGTAGTTCGGGCTGATCGGCAACGCGCTGAGGCCGGTGGCGCACACGTCCGGGTCGAGCAGCGGGCAGAGTCGGCGAGCACGGCCGGACGAGGTGCGCCAACGAGGTGAGTCGGTCGATCGCTTCGGCGATGTGCAACGGCTCGGCGCCTTCCGGCGACCGGAGCAGATCGACAGCTCGGCCGAAAGAGCCAGGCAAAACCGGTTGCGCGCCCAGCAGCCCCAACAGCTCATTTGCCTCGGCTCCAAGCTCAGCAACCTGCGCACGTTTCCCCGCATCGTCGCCATTGCTCGCCAGCACGGAGCGCACGGCGTCGATCACGGCCACGAGCCGAGCAGACCACGGCTGCCAGATGGCGAGATCGGCGTCGGTGAGTTCGTCGGGTGATTCCACGCTCTGCATATCCGCCATCGGCTGAACGATTTCGGACTTTCTCGCCCAAAGAAGTCCGAATCGGAGCGACGGCGGGCGGATACGGAACCGGACACATCACAGCGAACCTGTCCGGAGGCCCACATGTCTGCCACTGCCATCTACTCGTCCGTGCTCGCCCAGGTCGACCCGGTCACCCCGGCCAAGGACTTCCCCGGGGCCGACCTCATCGGCAACCTCCTCTCGTGGGGCATGTACCTCGCCCTCGCCCTCTCGGTCGGCTCGATCCTGTTCGGCGCCGCGTCGTGGACGTGGTCGAGGTGGGGCAATGCCGGCCACGCGATCTCCGGAAAGAACTGGGTCCTCGGCGGCATCACCGGTGCCCTGCTGTCCGGGCTCGCCGTCACCATCGTCAACAAGCTGTTCGAGTCGGCCGGTGCCTGACCCGTGCGCCGATCAACCACAGCCGCCCTCGCCATCGTCCTCGAGATCGCCGCAACCAGTGCGTACCGCCTCACCAGAACCGCCCCGTCGACCGTGTCGCCGTCGAACACGACGCCACCCACCGATCCCCTCGGACCCTCCCGTGGGTCGTGACCACCCCGCCACGACCACGCCGTCAGCGACGCTTCCCGAACCACCATCGTCGGACAGACCACTGACCTCCGAGTCCCCGACGCACGCGGCGTTGCGGTTCCTTGACCTCGACGAAGAACTCTTCCCTCCCGTCACACCAGCGAAGGCACGCGCGCTTACCGAATCGATCGCGTCAGCGAGCGAACGGAAACGACTCGGCGATCTCGCCGAGGAACACCAACGACAGACGCTCGCAAAGGGTGACCTCGAAGGACTCACCCTCCGCATAGCGCCGATCGCAACACGCACCCGCAACTGCACACCGACCGTGTGCACGGTCGATGTGTACTTCCTTCGGCTGTGGTCGTTCCCCGGCAAAGGAGCACTCGACGACTACGCCACCGTCGAGATCCACATCGTCAACGAGGACGACCAGTGGCGGCTCGACTCGTCATCACTCATCGACGGCCCCTACCCGGCCGGACGATTCAGCCCACGCCCGAACGCCTCGTTCAACGCCCCATCGTTCGAAGCAACCCTCGACGGATTCACCGACACGGAGATCAACCCATGACCGGCGTCCTTGCCGAAATCGGTATCGGGCCGATCAGCATCCCCACCCCGGGCGATCTCGTCACCGCACTGAAGAACGCAGTCGTCGAAGTCGCCGAGGCCGTGTTCGACAAGATCATGGAGTTCATCGCCGGGCTCCTCGCCGACACCGTCGCGAAGGTCACCGAAGCCCTCGTCACGTTGCTCGGCTCGATCAAGCCGTCAATCACGCCGGGCGGCGCGATCGAGAACGCCGAACCGATCCAAGCATCAGTACTCGGCCTCGCCGCATCGCTGCTCGCCGCGTTCTACCTATTCCGGATCATCCACGGACTCATCACCGGCCAAGCCGGCCAGAGCATCCGAGCGACGATCGTCGAACTACCGATGGTCGTCGTCGGCACCCTGTTCTTCGGGTTCCTCTGCTACACGCTGCTCACGATCATCGACGCGTTCTCCGACCCAATGATCGACGGGTTCGCCACCACCCTCAACGAAACGGTCACGACGCTCTACTCGCAGGAAGGATTGGTGAAGGGCGGACTGTTCGTCTTCATATTCGCCGTGCTCTACATCGCCGCGGCGATCTTCTTGTGCATCGAACTGTTCGTCCGCTCCTCGCTTATCTACCTCGTCATCATGTTCGCCCCACTCGCACTCGCGACACGCGTGTGGGGTCCGACACGGTCCTATGCGCGCAAAGCAACCGAGACCGCCGTCGCTCTGATCTTCTCGAAGCTCGCCATCGCCGTCACCCTCGCAACCGGAGCGTCGCTCATGCGGGGCGCCGCCGAGACCGGCGGCAACGTCGAGATGATCCAAGGCTCCGCGATCCTGCTCCTCGCAGCGTTTATGCCCTTCGCACTCCTGCGGGTCATCCCGATCATGGAAGGCGCAGTCTCCGGTGAGGGCGTCGCCCGTGGCGTCGGTACCAAAGCTGCGATCGCTGGCTACGGCGCATCACGGATCGGCGACAGCATCAAAGGTTCGACGTCAGCCGCGACCGGTTCGATCCGATCGAAGTGGGAGAACCGAAGCAGCAGGTCAGGTGCGTCTTCGGATGCCGACGACTCGGGCGAACCACCAAGCGGCTCGTCAGCCCCGAAGCCGTCGAGCGGGCCGACACCGAGACCCAAGTCCGGATCGTCATCGGCAACAACGGCGACGAGCGGCGCAACAGCACAGCCCGACAAAACGCCGAACGACGACTCGGCACCGACCCCGACCGATTCGGCCAGCACGCAACCCGGCCGCAACAGCGCACCACAACGGAACCCAACAGCAAGCCCAGGCGCGACGCGACTGCCAGCTCGGCAGACCTCAGCAGCACAGGCGACACCGACCACACCGAGACGCCCTGACAACGAGCTGCCGACTGCGCCCACCAGGACTCGGCCACCCCGCGCCGACCAGCGGACCAACGAAACAGCTGCTGATGCCGCCGGCCGTGAGGAGTCCCGATGAGCCGGCAAACCACGGCCTCGACGGAACGTCGGCTGTATCGCCTCGCCCCGGTCGACAAGACCGGCGTCTTCCTCGGCCTCTCCCTCATCCAGCTCATCGTTGCTGGCACGGGCGCGCTCGTCGGGTCAGTTGTGATGGTCGTCGGCTCCGTGCCGATCGGGCTTGCCATCGCCGTGAGCATCGGCGGGCTCGGCCTCGCCCGGCTCACCGGCGAACCCCTCCTCGCTCAGATCCCGACACTCATCCACCACGCCATCACCGGCCGCAGCAGTCGAGTTCATCACCCGTCCCTGCCCCTGCTCGGCCCCGTGGAGAACCCGAAGAAGACACCGACCCTTTGGCAGCAGACCATCAGCGTCGTCGAGCCCAGCGACTACGGCGTCGACCTTCCCGGACCGGTCGCGATGGTCGTCGACCGCAAGGCCGGCCTTTACGCCACGACACTGCGCATCGCCGGTCGACAATTTGGTCTCCTCGAGCCCGACGAACAGGACTACCAACTCGCCAACTGGGGCAACGTCCTCCAAGGCTTCGTGACCGAACGGCCCGTCATCACCGCCGTTCGCTGGTGCGAGTGGGCTGCGCCGTCCGGTATCGAGGAGCAACGCGACTGGCTCGACGCTCACAAGGCTGATCAACCAATCCCCGACGCGCTCGATTCCTACGAACGGCTCCTCGCTGAAGCCGGCCCGATCGCCACCCGCCACGAGGTCTTGCTCACCATCAGTACACATACCAACCGCGTTGCCATCCAGAAACGTCACCAACGAGACCGACGCGCCGCGACCATCGAGGCGCTCCTCACCGAGACACGCCAACTCCAACAACGTCTCGGTTCCGCAGGGCTCACGGCGAAGGTCCTCGACCCGACCGAACAGACCCGTGCCATGCGTCTCCGCCTCGACCCGACGAGCCGTTCCGCGATCGAACGACGCCAACGCTCGCTCGGCAATGACGCCGGAGCAACATCGATCAACAACACGCTCCCGCTCGCAACGAACACGACCTGGACGAGTTACACCGTCGACTCCTCGCACCACCGCGCCTTCTGGGTGACGGAATGGCCACGACTCGATGTGCCCGGCGACTGGCTCCGGCCACTCCTGCTGCACTCCACCGCGGTGCGCACGATCGGGGTGTTCCTCACACCGGTGCCCCGGTCGAAGTCACAACGTCACATCACTGCGCAGGCCACCAAGATCGAAGCCGACGTCGCGCACCGCAACGAGAAGGGCTACCGCGTCGGTGCATGGCATCGGCGAGCGGCGCAAGCAGTGAAGGAACGCGAAGAGGAACTCGTGGCTGGGTACACCGAACTCGCCTTCACGGCGATCGTCAATGTCACCGCGCCCGACATCGACGAGCTCGACCGGTCGTGCGCCGATCTCGTTCAGATCGCGGCCGCCGCAGGGATCGAGCTTCGACCGCTTCACGGACGCCACGCCGACGCGCTCGCTGCCGTCCTTCCTTGTGCCCGTTCCGTTGTCGGAGCATCACGTTGAGATCGGTCCCGAATCTCCAAGCTCGTGACGGGTTCACGTGGTGCAACCGCAACGGCACGTTCCTACGTGTACTGATCGTTCGCCTACCCGGCGAGCAACCACAAACCGCCGCCGCGATCGACGTTCGCATCGAGCGACTCATCGTGCTCACCGCACCCTCAGTCGAAGCCCTCGACGAACACACTGAGTCGCTTCGCGCGATCGTGTCCGCCGAGGACATCGAACTCGTCTCTGCCGACGGACACCACCGAGCCCTCATCACCCGCATCGCCGCATCGAACGGAACCTGCCGATGACGAAGACTCGGTCCGAACACGATCAGCGCGAGCGGGTGACGCTGCGTCGCCCGGGACTCCGGTTGCCGCACCACCGAGCGACCACGAGGCACCTCGCCTCGCTGTACCCGTGCCAAGCCAACGACGGACTCGGAGCGCGTGGCGTGATGATGGGCATCGACCTCGAATCGGGCGGCGCAACGTTCCACTACGACCCGTTCGAGCTGTACGCCCGGCGGATCATCACCTCACCCAACATCTTGATCCTCGGCCTTGTCGGCTCCGGGAAGAGCACTGTCGTCAAGACGCTCCTCTACCGGTCGATCGGCATCCTCGCCTCACCGGGCGGACAACCCCGCTTCGCCGCCATCGCAGATCCCAAGGGCGAATACGGGCCACTCGCCGACGCGCTCGGTCTCGCTCGTTTGGCCTTGAAACCCGGCGGCGCAACGAGGCTGAACCCACTCGACCCCGGCCCACGGCACGGGACCCTCGAACAACTCGCGACGAGGCGCATGCACATGATCACTGCGCTGACCGCCGGAGTGCTCGACCGGCCGCTTCGGCCCGTCGAAGACGCAGCGGTCGGCTGGGCGATCGACGAACTCACCGCCTCATGGAACGACAAGCCCACTCTCGCCGATGTCTGCACGCTCCTGTCGACCCCATCAGGGACAATGGTCGACCGGTCCGGAGTAAGCGCCGAGAAGATCACAGACGAAATCCGCGACGCCCGTTACGCAATCCAGAAACTTCTCGAACGCGACCTGGCCGGGATGTTCGATGGCCAGTCGACGGAACGCATCGACTGGTCTGGGCGCGGGATCGTGATCGACACCAGCGCCGTGAACAACACCACCGCGCAGCCGCTTGTCATGATCGCCGCCACCGCTTGGCTGCAACAGCTGCTTGCCGTTCCGGAGTCCGAGACCGTGCCACGCAGGTACCAGGTGCTCGAGGAGATCTGGGCGTTGCTCGGTAACCCGCAAGTCGCCCGCTACTACCAAGCCAGCCAGAAACTGTCCCGCACCTACGGCGTCTGCAACATCGCCGTCGCGCACCGCCTCGAAGACCTCCGAGCCCAATCCGACGACGGCACCGCCGCCGCCAAGATCGGCGCCGGCATCATCGCCGACACGCAAACGCAGATCCTGTTCCATCTCCCACCAGCGCAGGCGACTGAGGCACAGGAGCTGCTCGGCATGTCGGCCGGCGCAGCGAACGAACTGACGATGCTCCAGAAGGGCGAAGCCCTCTGGAAAGTCGGCGACCACCTCACGAGGGTGTATCACTTGAGGTCTCGCCGTGAGGTCGCTTTATGCGACACGGACGCGAACATCGGAGCGGCGTAGCCCGCTGATCGGTCCGAGATACTCGGGCGGCGAGGGTTTCATCGGATCGCCAGTTCCCGTGCGGTCGGAGTATCCAACGAGTGGCCCCATTTGTCCCGTGTCGCCCGCGTTCGGCCTCGGTCCGGAGCCCGCGGTCGTTGCCGACGGTCCGTGTCATGCGTCGGGCCTGTCGCCCATGGCTATCGCCGCTGCGTGGTTGAGATCTACGACGAGGCTGGGCGCGCACGGTTGGAGGAGTTCGACGAGCGCAACGATCCGAGGTGTCCAGCCGTTCGCTCGTCTCCTCGGTCTAAGCAAAGGCAGAACGGATGACCGGCTGGATCGAGCAGGACTCGGATGTTGTCGCGAGATTGGAACTCGGCGAGCCGGGCGCCCAAGGCGACAGCGTCCGCAACCGAAGCCTCAAGGTCGTCGACCTCAATGTCGAGATGCATCATCGTGCGTTGCCGACCTGGGGCGGGTGGCCAGACCGGCGGCACGTAGTCTTCGGCGCGCTGAAAGACCATGTAGACCGATTCCTGAGGCGGCTTAATCACAGCGGTATCGGGCTCCTGGTGAACAACTGGCCAGTCGAGCAGCGGCGAGTAAAATCTCGCTAGAGCTACAGGGTCCGGTGCTTCGAGGGCTGAACCCCACCAGAGATTCTTTGATCGACCGCGGATTGGTTTCCTTTCCGTGCTTCGTCGATTTCCAATGAAGACGATGTTGAGCACACTCGATTCAGAGCCGGCATATTCCGGTCGTTCGAAGCACCACTACGCGTGCGGTGGCCTCCCCATATGCCGCCATCCGGAGCTCGATAGCGATGCGCCACAAACCGTGGTTCGCTCCCGGGCGGCTCAAGCTCTTGGTTGCGTGCTGGGTCATGCCGGGGGTCCTCTCCGACTCGGCCGTCGATGGCTTCGCGGATGAGGTCGGCGTGGCCGGTGTGGCGAGCGTATTCCTCGATCATGTCAACGAGGATGCGCCGCAGACTCGGTGTGCCCCAGCCGTCGAAGTGGTGACCCTTGGCTCGGTCGAGTCCTCCGTCGGCGATGGCTTCGGCGACCCGCACGCGCGACCGTGGTCGTCGTGCGCCATGGCCGGTGGTGTCTGCTGTGCTGGTCACCCACCGCGGACTCCCGCCGGGTGTTGCGTGTTGACCGAATCGTGGCGCCGAACCGATCGACGACGCCGTCGCGCCGCCCGGTGGTCTCGATCCGATTCGGGAGGTCGAAGACCATCTCGCCGACGGATGGACCCACGACGTCGAAGTACACATCGCCGCCAACTTCGACAGGATCGGCCCTTGCGTCTCGCGGGCGCTCGGTCGACTTGCGCCGCTCGACGAGCACACGTGCACGCTCCGGGGCAGCACCGACGACCCGCCTGGTACGCCGCACAACTCGCGTCGATACCCGCTCCATTCACGCTGATCAGTTCCGACGCGGT
The DNA here is from genome assembly GCA_963791625.1 of uncultured Acidimicrobiales bacterium. Taxonomy (GTDB): domain Bacteria; phylum Actinomycetota; class Acidimicrobiia; order Acidimicrobiales; family Ilumatobacteraceae; genus JANMCE01. The sequence continues at coordinate 10,002 of CAWBTA010000004.1, read as the reverse complement.
CAGAGCTGAGCTGCACGCCCTCGCCGACCGGCTCAACGCGGCCGCCACGCCCGCAAGCGTCGCCTGCGCAACAACACCCAGTCGAGCTAGTGGTCGCGCGCGTTAGTCCGTCGGTGTATTCGTGGGGTCGTTGAGGATGTAGAGGTTGCAGGCGCAGTCGAGTGCGTCTTCGGCGGTGCCGACGTGGGTGCCGGTGGGGAGGTAGGAGTCTTCGTAGTCGTCGTGGCTGGCTCGGTAGATGGCGAAGCCCCAGAGGCGCGCGGAGCCGCCGTAGCGCAGACGGCACAGTTTGATGGTGGTGCCGTCGTGGTAGCGGCCGTCGATGTAGGCGAAGTTCGCTCGGTAGCGGATGTTGATGCCGTGCAGGGCGGGCCAGTGGGCGTGGGCGTGGCTGTTGAGCCGGCTGGTCATACTTGCCTTGGTCGACGGTGGTGGGGCTGTCACACCGCCATCTTGGCGGCCCCGGCTGCGTTCACGCAGCCAGTGATGTCGTGGCAGGTGCGTGGTCGGTGACGCGTTCGAGCATGGCGGCAAGGTCAGCGGTCTTGAATCGCCAGTCGAACGGACGGGCGGTCTCGTTGTAGCGGTTCTCGAAACGTGTCAGACGGTCGGCGAGCGCGTCGAGATCGGCAAAATCGGCAGGCTTGATGACCTTGCGTTGAATGATGGAGAACACGATCTCGATTTGGTTGAGCCACGATGCGTGGATGGGCAGGTGCACCAGCCGGCACGTGGGCCATGCCTCGACCATCCGCGCAACAGAGCGCTGCCCGTTGTGCGACGACCCGTTGTCGACGACCCAATACACCCGTCGAGCCGAGGCGTAGGGCTCGGTCGTCATGACCTTGGCCACCAGTTCCATGAACGGCACGATCCCGGTCTTTTCTGCGACACTGCCCACGAGACGGGCTCGGTGCACATCGTACGCGGCCATGTAGGCCAGCGTTCCGCCCCGCCGGTACTCGAACTCGACTTGTGCCACCTGGCCGGGCCGGGCGGGTCGGCTCGGGTGACGGCGGCGCAGGGCCTGCAGTTGCGATTTCTCGTCCGCGGAGATCACGTAGTCGTGTTTGCCGAGTCGTTTGCCGTTCCACACACGCGCGTACAGGTCCAACACCCGAGCCGCTTTGACCGCGAAGTCGGGATCTCGCCGGAAGATCCACGACCGGAACCGCCACGGTTTGATGGCGTCGTCGTGCAACCAGCGTCGCACCGTCGATGACGAGATGGCCGACACCAGTCCCTCCCGCACTGCTTGGTCGGACAGTTCCGCTGAGCTCCACCGCGACAACGGAACCGCCCGCTGTTCGGGCGGTTCGCAGGCCATCGCCTTGATCTGGGCGACAACGTGCGGGCCGAAACGTCGCGGTCGCCCCGACCGGGGCCGGTCGACAAGTCCCGACATGCCTTCCTCGCAGAACCGTTTCCGCCACCGCGACACCACGTCCACGCACACCCCGACACGGCCGGCAATGTCAACGTTCTGCGCATTGTCCGCAGCGAACAGAACAATCCGTGCGCGTACCACCTGCGAATGAGGGAGCGATCTCGACATCGCCCGTTCCTCGAGCACGGATCGATCCGCGCTCGACAACCTCACCACGAACGGCGACCGACGAGACACGGCAACCTCCGCAACACACGTACGGGCTACGCCAAAGAAGTTACACCGCTGTACTTATCGGCAGCAGCACTAGCACGGCGCGACTGCATCCGGTGCAGCGCTTATTCGCATCTGAGACGGCACCTCACGGTGAAGTTCCCGCTACCCGAACCGGCCTCATTCGAAGGGCACACAGGCGCGGGGATCATGTCTTGTCGGCCCGAACGTCGGGTGTCGGAGCTCAGTCGGTTGCGCACATCCTCTGACACGCCCGGTTACCGGTCGAGGGCGCCCTTGCCGGCGAGGATCTTGTCTCGGTACTTGCTTATGCGGGCCACTTTGGTGGCGGACGTCTTGGCCGAGTTGAGGGCGAACACGTAGCTGCGCTGGCGGCCTGGTGTCAATAGCGCGAACGCCTGGGCGAGTTCGGGATCGGATTCGAGTGCCTCGACGAGTTCATCCGGAAACTCGAGTTCGTGTTCGAGCTTCGGCAGTCGAATACCCTGTACGGCGTAACTGATGGCCTCGGCCAGGTACTCCCGGATGGCCTTCTCTGAAGCGGCGACGTGTCGGGCGTCATCGAACCTGAAGCAGTCCGGATGCTTGCTGTTGGGACCCTGTCCCTCGAGGACGCGATACGGATCGCGCATCAATGCGGCGTTAAAGAACGTCAATCGGAAGTCGTCTCGGAAAGCCCCCACGATCACGATGTTGCGGCCGGAGTGCATGTAGCACGGGTGTCCCCATTTGGCGTGTTCCGACATGCCGACGTCCTTGCAGATCCGCCGAAGATGTACGAGCCCGTCGTTCCAGAGCCGGGTCGAGCAGTCGGGGGTATCGAATCGCTCGCAGCGACCGCACCCGCGCTGAAAGTACTCCTCGATGTTGGTGATCATCATTGGGTTGTTCCGGCAAGGAGCGTGTCGAGCTTGTCGAGGCTGGCCTTGTAGCCCCATTTCATCCCGAACGCTGCCATCTTCGCCTTCGGTCCGATCTTGTTGATTGCCACGTTGAGCTTCACTGTCGTGGTGGTTCCGTTGTCGGTGAGAGTGACGGTGTTGGTGTGGTCGATGGTGGTCCCGGGTTCTTCGCCTTCGGTCCACGATCGTGCGTCGTAGCTGAGGTGCGTGTGCGTGTTGATTGCGGTGAACGTGCCGGCCATGGGCCAGCGGGTACCGCGGTACTTGCCCATTCCCTCGCCGGCTTCCATGACGATGTGAATGGTGCCGCCGATGCGGAGGTCGATCTCACAGTCGGTGACGCTGGTGTGCTCTGGGCCCCACCACCGGCGAAGCAAGTCGGGTTCGGTCCATGCGCGCCACACGGTGCCCACGGTCGCCGGGTACGTGCGTTCGAAGTTGAGCTGCTTCGCCTTCTTGAACAATTGCATCGTGATCTCGTTGCCGTTCTTTCAGGAGACCGCGCTGCGCACGAGCTCCGCGACGTCACCCAACGCCGGGAGGGACGCAATGCGGAGAACAGCGGCCTCATCAGTTGGTTTCGCCATCGGTGATCCTTTCGGGGTCGAGTGTGTCGAGGAAAGCGCCGAGGGAGTCCAGGCGTGCTACCCACAGCTGCTCGAACGAGTGCAACCATCCGGCCACGGAATCGAATGGTTCAGAGTTCAGCCGGTAGATCCGGTAACGATGACGAACGTCGAACTGAACAATCCCTGCCTCGCCCAGCACCCGGAGATGCTTGGACGCCTGCGGCTGACCGATGGCGAGCCGCTCAACGATCGCGCCGACCGAAAGCGGCCCGTCGCGCAACGCCTCAACGATCCGCAATCGGCTCGGTTCGCCGAGCGCCGAGAACGTCGCCGCGTTTACCGCCGCCAACACCGTCACGCCGATCCATCCTCTGCACGATGGTGTCGACGAGACCTGGAGTGCGGCATCCACAGCAGATACCAACCAGTAAACATCATCAAGATCAGCGGGGCCAGCGCCAGATACCCCACCCGGTCCGGACCGCCCACAACAGCTGACACGACGTTCGCCAGGACCACCGCGGTGAACACATACGCCAACATACGGTGAACGTCTCGTGCCGATCGCGTGGTTGCCATGGACCAAGCCTACGAAACTGTCATATTCGTGTCAAGGCATATGAGATCGTCGGCGATCTGGACGTTGCGCAACTCGACGCTTCAACCAGAGGGCCACTCATATCGCCACCGTGCGACCAGCGATCGTCGGCGAAACGCCCGCTGCAGCATGGCCCAAGTCATGCACCGGTTCGCGCATTGGATTCGATTGCGCGACAAGATAGAGTGCTAAGCGCGCGTACTATCGCCCGTTACCGAGTGGCCGCTCTTCCCTCGCGACGCAGTCGATCCAGTACCGGTGAGTAGACACCGACCCCCGCATCGCGACGACTCATCCGATTCTCTTGGACGCCGCCATTTCGCTCGATCGTCTCCGAAGCTAATTCAGCGACGGACCACTAGGTCCCGTCGCTGAGTTCTGTAACGCTGCGGAGCAGTTGAACTCACAACCCGCCGCGGTCGAGGCAGCGATGTGGAGTTGCCCCGGTTGATCGGACAGGGGGCTTATGCGGCTCTTCGGATCTCAGCGGGGAGTGATGGTGGCGAGTAGGTCCCAGTTGGGCTTGCCGGCGTAGAGCAAGGCTCTGACGCGGTAGTAGGTGAACTTACGGAAGCCGAACCCGACACGTTTGATGCGCTTGATAAGGTTGTTCATCGCTTCGGTCGGGGCGTTGGACACGTGTGCGGTGTGCCAGGCGACGATCTGGTCCTTCCAGCGCAGCAGGGTCCGACCGACCCGGTTGATCTCTGGTGGGCACGACTCGTCTTGCAGGTCATGGCCGAGCCGTTCCACGAACTCGGCTGCCAGGAGCGGGTCGGTGTGGGTGTAGATCTCTCGGACGACTTCCTTGGCATGCCAGGCCATGCGGACCTCGCCGTGCGGGTCGCCGGCCTCGAGCAGGCCGAGCAGCTTGGTTCGGCCGTCGTCGTCCAGGCGTTCGTCAGCTCGGGTGAGCAGCCGTCGACACCGATAGAGCGGGTCGTCCTTGTGGCCACGATGGCCGAGCGTCTCGTTCTGCACCCGACGACGACACTCATCGAGCGCGGTGTTCACGATCTTGATCACGTGGAACACATCAGCCACCTGGACCGCTCCCGGGAGCGTGGTGTTGAACACCAACCGGTACGGGCCGGACAGGTCCAACGTTGCCCACTTGATCCCTTCACGCCAGGGCTCGGGCCGCGCGGTGAGCCAGTCGATGGCAGGTTGCGCGTTGCGTCCTTCGATCATGTCGAGCAGCACACCGCAGCCGACGTCGACGACCGACGTGGCCCAGTGCTTGTGGTGCCGTTCGCCTTCACGGACGAACAGGGTCTCGTCCAAGCCGAGTGCGGTGACGTCACCGATGCGCGCCGGGTCCTCGACCAGCGCCGATCCATAGGCCTGTACAGCGTTGTTCACCGTGTGCCAGTCGCAGTCGAGCTCCTCGGCGACGTCGCTCACCGAGCGGCCATGGAAGCCGACCTGGCGGGTCACCCACCGCCCTGCCCGATCGGTCAACGCCAGCCGGGAGCCGGCAATGGCGGGAACGTCGAGGGTCCAGGTGTTCATCGCGCAGGCCTCGGTGATGCACTTCCAGCGGTGCTTGCGCCACAACAGGCGCGACGGCCGACCGAACACCGGCAGATCGACCAGCAGGACCTCGTCGCGGTCCTTCACCCACCCGGGCACTCCGCACCCCAGACAAGCCGGTCGCGGGCCTCTCACCTCGATAGCCACGATGAGCTGGTCGCCGGTGTCGTCGACACCGAGCACGTTGACGTCAGGAAGGCCAACCAGCAACTCGCACATGCGAGTAGCGTCCGATTCCACAGGGGTCCTCGATCTGAATGCGTAGAGAACACTCAGATTCGCAGGGCCCCTGTGCCGCGCCCGGGACCCTCCTCAAACCTCTACTCCCCGCTCACTTCCGAAGAGCCGCTTATGCGGCGTTGCGGTCTTGACGGTACCAGTCGGTCTCTTTCTGTTCGGGTGAGCGGTAGCCGTTGGTGCTGTGGAGCCGGCGGGGGTTGAACCAGGTCTCGATCCAGCGGATCACTGCACGGCGGGCTTCGGCCCGAGTGGGCCACGGCTGGCGGTAGTACAGCTCTCGTTTCAGGGTGGCGAAGAACGCTTCGGCGACCGCGTTGTCGAAGCAGATCCCGGTCTCGCCCATTGACTGCCGCACACCGTTATCGGCGCACAACTGAGCGTACTGGGCCGAAGTATATTGCGACCCACGATCGCTGTGGAACACAACACCAGCGACATTACCACCACGCGCAGCGACAGCCATTTGGAGTGCGTCAGCGACAAGATCAGTACGCATATGAGTCGCGATCGACCAACCGATCACCCGGCGGGAGAACAAATCGATCACCGTCGCCAGGAACAACCAGCCCTCACCGGTCCGCAAGTACGTGATGTCACCGCACCACGCGACGTCTGGCGCCGTCGGGTTGAAGTCCCGACCGACGAGATCCGATGCCGCGGTGGCGCCTCGGTCAACGACCGTGGTCCGCACACGGGCCCGGCCCGATTCGCCCTCGATCCCAAGCCGGCACATCAGACGGGCGACCCGCTTCCGGGACGGGTTGAAGCCCTGCTGATGCAACCAGGCGTGCATCCGCGGGACCCCGTACGTGCGGCCCGAACACTCCCAGATCGTCTCGATCTCGAACGCCAGATGCCGGTCGGAGATCTCGCGATCAGATGGCTGGCGGTCGATCCAGTCGTAGTACCCGGACCGGGCGACCTCGAGCACCCTGCACATCTCCGCGACCGACCAGTCGCACGTCTCGTTGGCCTGCTCCTCGGCGATGAACGTGTACACCGCGATCACACGTTCTTCGGGTGTGACGCCGAGAAGTAGGCGACTGCTTTTCCCAGAATGTCCCGTTCCCGAGTCACCCGCTCCAACTCCCGGCGCAACTCGCGGACCTCAGCACGTTCCTCAACGGTCGGCGCACCCGCCGCGACGGCACGGGCCTGTTGAACCCAGTTCCCCAACGTCGAGTCGTAGATGTTGAGCTCGCGGGCAATCCGGCCGATCTGACCGCCAGACTCCTCGACCATCCGCACGGCCTCGGCCTTGAACTCATCCGTGAACTTACGACGTGGCCGCCTCGACGGCCCGTCAGACTTCTTCGCAGTAGGCATGATTGACACTCGCTTCCAGGGTTCTCCGACCCTTACACGTGGTGTCCGTCAAACCGGGGCAGCTCCAATGTCATTCCTCGCCGACTTGGCCAGTGATGGACCAGTGCTGGAGTTCGATCGATGTCGGTGAGTATTAACAGTACTTCGGTGATCTCGTTCACGCCTGCGTCGTTGATTTGGCTCCGGAGGAACTCGACGGAGACTTAGCTGATGAACGTCGCCGTGAACCGTTTGATGTAGGCCGATTCGTCGGCTTTCAGCGACTCGTTAGCACCCACCGCAGCTTCTCGGCCGCAGGCGTGTCGGGAAGCTCGACCGACGACGATGGCGGCGAGGTGGAGGTGCTAGTTGACGAAGATGTAGCGAAGTGTCAATCACCGATTCGTTCGGACGCGTGTTTCCGTTGACCGGCTCGTCCGCTGGGGTGCGGCTTCACCCGAAAAGCATCGCCACCGCAAACGGCCACAGCAATGACGGGTGGCAGGTCATAGTCCGGCGCGTGCAGTGGCGCGGCGTCGCCGCCATGCGGCGGGGAGCAGCCAGAGCCGGCCGATGAGGATGGCGCCGAGGATCCACAGTGCCCACGCCAGTGGGGTTGCCGCTCCTCCGACGCTGTCGATCTTGCCGTTGGTGGCGGTGTAGGTGACCGGGCTTTGGAGGTAGCTGATGCCGCTCCAATGAAACGTGCCGGTGGCGTTGGGTTGGGCGGCGATGATGCCATCGCCGAAGGCCAAGGCCGCGTCGGTCAGCAGCGAGAAGAAGAAGAGTGTTCCGATGGCAAGGAACACGCCCGCAGCCATCCAGGACGGTCGCGGTCCGGTACCGAACTCGGAGACGAGGTACTCGCCCGCGAGTTGGCGGGTGCTGCCCAGTTGTCTGAGTGCCGTGGTGGTGCCGACGTCGTGGGCTGCTTCGAGCAGGTTCTGGCGTAGCTCGCGGCGTTTGCCAATGCGCGAGGCGCGAGGGAGGTCGTAGAGCCGTTGGTCGAGGCCCCATACCACTCGTTCGATACGCGCCCGGTCGAGGAGGTTCACCGAGTGGGTCATGTCAGCGTCCCTTTCGTGGGTGCTGGAGGTGTGCTGGGTGCCGGCAGCGGTTGCGAGAGCACCGCGCCGACGAGTTCAGCCAGGGATTGCCAGCTCGCAGTGCCGATTGCGAGCGCCTCGTGCCCGAGCGGGGTTGGTCGGTAGTACTTGCGTGCCGGGCCAGAGTTGGACGCGACCAGCCGCGAGGTCAGACGGTTCTCTCGCTCAAGGCGAGCGAGCGCCGGGTACACGGTGCCTTCAAGCACATCGGTCAGGCCAATCTCGTGGAGCCGTTGGACGACCTCATAGCCGTACGACTCACGCTCGGCCAGCAAATGCAACAGCAGCAACGACAGCACGCCCTTGAGGAGTTGAGGGTCGTGTCCAGCGGGCATGGACACAGACTAAGCCCGCTACCAAAGAATGTCAAGTAGTAGGGTTAGAACAGTAGGCGTAGACGTCTGACGATCAGGAGCGGGTGGTGACGGTTGGCAGAACTGTTTGAATGAGGAGTTGGTGGAACTCGTCGGTTTGTTCCCACTGGGGGAAATGGCCCGACTCCTCGAACCAGACCCATTCTTTGCGTGGTGCGGTCAGCGCGTTGAAGTAACGCTCGGCTAATTCGGGTGGGGCGATCCGGTCATAGCGGCCAACGGCCATGAACACGGGCACAGCCAACCCGAGACATGAGCTGTTGAGTTCGGCGAGCACCAGGTCGGCATAGAGCAGTTCGAATGATCGATTGGCGGCGTTGGTGAAGCGCAGCTTTTCTTGCCAGGAGTACTCGGGCGAGTTGATCATCCAGCGGAACGGGCGGAACTTGTCGGGCTGATGCCACAAAGCACCGAACTCGCCGAGCCAGCGCACGCACTGCATCCACGCCTTGAGGCCCTCGGCGCCGACATAGGGGGGCGGCGCAATCGATGCCAGGGCTGATACCGCCGATGTGTGTCCGCGACGGTGCGCTTCGGCAACCACAAACTCATAGGCGACCTTCTGGCCGTCGGCGAAGGCGGTGATCTGGCCGGTGCTCACGAACGCGGCATACAGATCGGGGCGGCGATGGACCGCGAGCACGCCGACGAGGCTGCCCCAGGAGTGGCCGAGCAAGATGACGGTGCGGGTTCCGAACTCGTCGATGAGGCGCTCGGTGAGTTCGATGGTGTCGGCCACGATCTGTTCCAACGTCATAGCCGAGCGTGGCTCGATAGCCGCGGCTGATTTGCCTGCCCCTCGTTGGTCCCACTCCACTACGAGGAAGTGTTCTTCGAGTCGAGCGTTCATGTCGATCGTCGGTATCTCGGCTTGTCCAGGGCCGCCATGGATCTTCAGCAGGATTGGGGCAGCGGGTTGGCCGCGTACGAGCACCCATTGCTCGACGCCGCCAAGCGTCATTGGGGCGAGCCGGCCGATCCCGCCCTTGGCGTGACGTATCGGGCGTGTATGTCGCGATACCCCGGTGATCGGGCTCCATCTCATCGCGACCACCGCAGACTCCGCGGTCTGGCGTGGCAGCCGCTCAAGGGTTGTTCCGTATCGGAGCCGTCTTTGTCCCCGGGGCCGATGACCGGAGTTGGAACACGTTGCCTTCGGGATCGTGACCGTCGCAATGGATGAAGCCGTGCCAGATCCATCCCTCATCGGCGGGTCGTAGTGCACCTCCGAGCGCCAGGGCATGGACGCGGCAGGCGTCGAGGTTGTCAACGACGAAGCTCAACTTGATCGGAGTGTCGTCGCGTGGTGACACAGGATCGGCGAAGTCGATGGTGTCGGCGATCTCGCGTGGAATCGCGACGATCGAAATCTCGATCGCATGGGCATGCGATTCGAGTCGCGCGAAGTCGTTGTCGAGCGATTCGGCGATTGAGAGACCGAGCACCCGAGAATAGAACTCGGTCATGCGGCTCAGATTGACCGCGTAGATGGTCGCCGTCATCGAACTCACGATCACGATAGTAGCGGCCGATTGATCGTCGGGTCGGTTCAGCCGAGCGGGCATGCTTTGATCATCTCGATGAAGCCGAAGTGGCTGATGAGTTCGGCGATTGTCGATTTCGGTTTGCGGGCCTCTGCTTCCATGGCCTGGACGAGTTCGCCGATGAGCGGTCCTCGCGGTTGGTTAGTGAGCACGGCAGCGAGGACGTGTTGAGTGATGTCGCCGGCGCGGAGGCCGATCACGTCGAGCGCG
>CAWBTA010000003.1:0-4225 GCA_963791625.1 uncultured Acidimicrobiales bacterium | reverse complement strand
CAGGGCTTTCTTTGGTGGCGGGGACAGGATTTGAACCTGTGACCTTCGGGTTATGAGCCGGATGGTCACGGTCGGCTCCTGTAGACGTTGGCAGACTGTCGTGCCTGCTTACAGCCTATTTGTAGCACCGCGGTCAAGACTCCTGTAGAACCTTGTAGGCGCCTGTTGGCTGCCGTTCCGTTGACATCTCGTTGACATCTCGTCGGGTTTTTCCTTTGGCCGGTTAGCCCAGTATCGACCACACCCCCCGGTCTTTGCGGGCATCACCTGCTCTACACCCCCCACCTTCTGCAGGCACATGACATCCTCTACCCCCACCCTTTTGCAGGCTACTATCAGAGCCAATCCGCGATGACGATCTACGCCGGGTACTGACAGATGCCAACCCGTGGTGGCGTGCAGCGTCACTCGGCACCGATCCGGTCGCTTGGGTCGGCGCTCACAGGTTGCTTGTCGACCGCGCCGAACACGACCTCGGATACCGAGCGCCAGTCCTCGATGACATAGCAACGAATCCTCGGGTCGATGACCGGCTTGTCGTGCTTACCGGGCCCCGCAGGGTCGGCAAGTCGGTCGCTCTCCTCGACGTCGTAGCCGCCCTGTACGCGAGAGCTGACATCGATCCTCGCCAGATCATCCATCTCCCTTGCGACGGGTTCGCGACCCGTGACCTGCGACGGGCGCTCAGCCTTGGACGTGAACTCACACGAGTCATCGATCACCCCCAACCCGCCGCCAGGGTCTGGCTGCTTGACGAGGTCAGTTCGATCGACGGATGGACCGCAGTTCTCAAGTCAGCCCGCGACGGAACGGCATTCGGTAGCGACACAGTCGTCGCCACCGGTAGCCGCTGGTCAGCCAACGACGACATCGAAGGCAACCTGCTCGCTGGCCGTGCCGGGCGCGCCACCTCCCGCCGCGTCCGCCATCTGCTGCCGATGTCGTTCCGGTCGTTCCTCGCCGCGTCACGGCCCGAACTTGCTCGGCCCGCTGCTGTCCATCCAGCGTTACTGCAAACCCAACCGGTCGCAGCGATACTTGACGCGCTCCGTTTCGACGTCGATGCCTACGACTTCGCTTGGCAGGACTACCTGACTTGCGGCGGGTTCCCCCGAGCAGTCTTCGAACACACCCGCATCGGCGCTGTCAGTGACGGCTTCCTCCAAGACCTCGCCGCGTGGCTTCGACGCGATGTCGATCGCGACGCAGCCCCGGAGTCGATCCCACTGCTCCTCGACGGGCTCGCCACCCGCTCGACAAGTCCGCTCAACCAACGCAGCGCTGCCGCAGACCTCGGCTACACCTATGACTCGTTGTCCCTGCGACTCGCCAAGCTCGTACGCAACTTCGGTGCCGTCTGGTGCCCACAACGCGACCACCGCGGACGAACGGTACGCGGCAGCCAACCAAAACTCTACCTCGCCGACCCGATCCTCAGCTGGCTACCAAGCCGACTCCACCCAGCATGCCGCGAGCCAGCCATGACGATGCTCACCGAAACAACCATCGCACTGCACCTCGCACGGGCGATCGACGGGATCGACGAGGGTCGCCTCGTCGTCAACGACACCATCGGCTACGCCCGCACCGGAGCCGGCAACGAAATCGATCTCCTCCCTGTCCCGATCAGCAGCCCTGCGGGCGCGGCCCGCACCGTTGCGATCGAAGGCAAATGGGTCGACGATCAATGGCGCGCCGACGCCCGCACCATCGAAGCCAAATACGGCAACGGCATCCTCGCCACCAAATCAATCCTCAACACCGACCACCCCACCTGGGCCATCCCAGCACCCCTCCTCGCGCTGCTCCTGCTATAGCGACGAACCCGATGGGCCACCGTTACGCGGGCCAACAGTCCGACGCGACGTTCGTCAGCGATGGTCACAACGCTCGCGGTTACGTGCGGCGGTCGTGGTTTCGCTCTTGCGCAATTCCTCCTACCCGGTAGATCGGTTGGCGAGGGCCCCAGAACCGTCCCTCCTTCGGCAAATGGCCGGGATTACCCTGATTCCAAGGCACCCGCGCTCCTCAGCGGCGTGGTGGCGGGTCGAAGCCGAGGGTCTTGCAGGTGGTGAGGCGTTTGGCGTGCATCTTGCGGAACAGAGGGCCGGGGTCGAGGTAGTCGTGTACTTCGATGTGGGTTTTGGTGTCGGTGGTGCGCAGAATGCGCCCGATGTATTGCACGACTCGACCTTTGAACGCGAGCGGGAACGCGAGGAACAGGGTGTCGAGGCTGGGTGCGTCGAAGCCTTCGCCCAGATACGACCCGGTCGCCATCAGCAGCTGCCCGGACGGGGACAGGTCGGCGGCGAGTTGGTCGGTGACGGCGGTTCTGACCTTCTTGGCGAGACCGCCCTTGAGCACGAGCGGCTCGAGGCCCCGGGTTGTGAGATCGGCGGCGAGTGCGTCGCGGTGCTCGGTCCATTGGGTGAGCACGAGCACATTGCGGCCATCGTTCACGGCCGCGGCGATGTCGGCGGCGATCTGGCGGGTCCGTGCGGTGTCCTCGACGAGGGCGCGGAAGACGTCTTGAATCGGCCCGATCTCTCCGGTCCCCGCCGAGCGTTCGGCGATCGTGTCGAAGTACGCCTCTGCGAGATGTTCGACCTGATCGATGGCCAGGTCGATCGGAGCGCCGATTGCGAGTCCGGTGATCGAGGTGTCGGGCTGGTAGCGGATCGTGCTGTCAGCGGCCAGCACGCCGTCGCCGTGAACGATGCCGGCGGCGAGCATCCGGACTTCGTTGGCGGGGTTGCCGTCTTTGCCCTCGACACCGCGTGTTCGGTGCATGAACCAACTGTCGAGGAGCACAATGATGTCGCGGCAGTACAGCATCTCGAATTCTCGGCGGGCGGCGGCGGGTGCCGTGGAGACCACCGCCCGGTAGGCGGTGATTCGCGCCGCGGATGGCCGTTCGGCCGGCGTCGATCAGCGCGGTGGGGTATGTCTTCTGGGCGAGCATGTCGGCCTCCGTTGTGGATATTGGTTGGGCGGTCAGGCGCGGATGGTGCGGGCGGTGCGGATGGTGTGGGCGGCCACGCAGCAGGTGCCGGTGAAGAGGTGCATCGCGGTGACCAGCACCTTTGGATGCGTCGTCGATATGGAGGCACCACAGCGGGACGGCAGAGACGACCGCGACGGCCGCTGCGCCGTCGCCCATGTCCGGTCGCTGAGTCGTCGCCACCGGGTCAGCCACAGGGCCCCGGTGCCGATCGCGCTCGCGATCATGGTTGTCGCGGCGACATGGCCGAGGGGAAGTAGTGACGGGGCGGCGTCCGCGCCGGTCACGACGCGGATCGGTTCGCCGATCGATCCGATCGCGAACAACAAGGCGTTGCCGGCGAGCGCCGCAACGGTGCCCGTGACAGCACGTCGAACCGACGGCCTGGACGGTCGCACTGATCCCGGCGCGGTGCTGGGCGGCGTACTGATGCGCGTGCTGGTCGGGGTGATGGTTGGGGTCATGTCAGGTTCCTCGATCCTGTGGTGATTCGATGAGTGTTACCTCGACGCCCTCTGGTGCGTCATCTTGGTGACGCACCAGACGCAGGAAAGGTAACAACCATGAACGAGCAGGAATCGGTGACCGGCGAGTTCGAGTTCCATCGGGCCCGGCTGGCACAGGTAGCGCGCCGTATTCTCGGCGAGCACCCTGTGGGGGCCGAATTGCTCGGTCGTGTGCCGGGACCGCGTCTGACGGAGAATCAGTGGGCGTTTCGTCTCCTCGTTCGAGCTGCTCACCGTTCGCTCCGCTCGTTCCAAGGAACTCGAGAACGTCGTGCTGCGTCACCAACACGCGTGCTCGGCCACACCGCCATACCGGTGCTCACCGACAGCGACCGCTCTTGCTCGCCACGATCGCCAAGGCGCTGCCACGCACTCGACGCAATCGGTGGCTGGTCACGCCTGACACACACTCCTCAGATGGCACCGGCGACTCGTCGCACGTCTCTCGACCCGATCACACCGACGACACGAGCGGCGATCGCACCGTCACCGTCTCGCACGACAGAGTCGTGGACGGCGTTGCTGACATCGCAGGCGACCGCAGCATGCGACTTCGTCACGGTAGACACAGCACTCTGCCGACGGCTCTACCCGCGCGGTCGATCTGCCAGCCAGGTCCCTTCATCCACGGTCGGTTAGCTGTCGGCGGTTTCGATTGTGAAGTGGCGTCGGTGTTCGAGTGGGGTGGTGTCGAGGCGACGGCGAAAGGCGCGGTGCA
>CAWBTA010000002.1:0-30668 GCA_963791625.1 uncultured Acidimicrobiales bacterium | reverse complement strand
CGACGCGATGGTAAGGATCGAGGTAGCGGTCGCTGTCGGCCGGCTTCTCGCTGAGGAGTGGCCGCTGGGTTCCGCTTGGGTCGCCGCATGCACGGTGCTGGCCGACGGGAGCGACAGCGTGGCGGTTCGATGCGCAGCGGCGCGAACGTTGGCAAACGCACCCGCCGCGGCCCCAAACCAGCTCGTACGCGGCTGGTTCGACCCGGCCCGCGAGGTTCGCAAGGAGGCGATTGCGGTGTTGCGGTCAATCACCGTGCCGGCTCAGATGGAGGCGCAACTGGTCGAGCAACTCGCCGCGTCCGAGGGCCCCGATCCAATCTTGCCGCTGTTGAACCTCGCGCTCAGCTTCGGTTACGACCCGAGGATCGTCAGTGTCTACAGACGCGCTGTCACCTCTGGCGATGCCGGCATCCGGGCTGCGGCAGTTCGCGGGTTCGCGATGATCGGCGAAATGGGTCCGACAGTCGATGCGGTCAACGACCCAGCTCCAATGGTTCGCGTTGAGGCGGGAGCCGCTCTCGGCGGATGGTCGACACTCGAACCGGTCGAACTCGAAGCGGCACATGCGTTAGCCGTTGATCCTGATCCAGCAGTGAAGCGAATGGGACGCAAGGCGTTGCGGCTTCTCGGTGTTCAGCCGACACCGAAGGCGAAGGCGAAGGCGAAGAACGTTGTTGGCGGCGCCCGGCCCATCGACCCTTTCGGCTGGACCGTTCTACTCGAACGCATCTCGCTCCTGTGGCTGAGCGATCGCGATTACGCCGCTGGATTGGACGACGAGATCATCGAGTCAGGCTGGCTGGGTCGTCCGCCGGCGACCGAATCCGAGATCGCGTCGCTTGAATCCCGCATCGGTCAGCCGCTGCCGCTTTCGTACGCCGCGTTTCTACGCGCGAGCAATGGCTTCGATCGGGTTAGCCGGTTCATCGACAAGGTCCTCGCCGCTGGCGATGTGCGACCATTCAGCGACGGGCACTCCGACTGGATCGCGGCATACGCAGAACACGACCCGACACTGGGCGAAGCCCTGTCAACGGCGTGGCAGGTGAGCGGCGTAGACGACGGAGTGCTGCTGATCCACCCCGCCCCCGGCACGAGCGAAGAGTGGACGGCGTCGCTCTTCGCCAACTGGGTACCCGGGCTCGCCCGCTACGAGTCGTTCCTCGATCTCGTGACCCACTACGCGGACCTCTGAAACGATTTCGCCCGGCGCTTGCATCGTTGATTTCGGTCCGCAGGATGCCGACGGGGACCTGGTTACTGAACGTCACTGAAGACTGCTCGGCATGTGCCGAGTTGTCCGGCTTTCACCGATTCGTTGAGCACCCACCGGAACTGCTCGGCCGCCGGCGTGCCGGGAAGCTCGACCGACGCCGCCACTGGCAGCGACGTGGAGGCAGTGGAGGTAGTAGTTGACGAAGACGCAGTCGAAGTCGGCATGTAGTTCACCGAGTCGATCTGTGGCGTGATTGCGTCGATCGGCTCGTCATCTAGAGCCCTGCTGCCACAGCAATGACGGGTGACAGGTCATAGCCCGGCGCGTGCAGTGGCGCGGCGTCGCCGCCATGTGGCGGGGAGCAGCCAGAGCCGACCGACGAGAATGGCGCCGAGAATCCACAGTGCCCACGCCAGTGGGGTTGCCGCTCCTCCGACGCTGTCGATCTTGCCGTTGCTGGCAGTGTAGGTGACCGGGCTTTGGAGGTAGCTGATGCCGCTCCAATGAAACGTGCCGGTGGCGTTGGGTTGGGCGGCGATGATGCCATCGCCGAACGCCAAGGCCGCGTCGGTCAGCAGCGAGAAGAAGAAGAGTGTTCCGATGGCAAGGAACACGCCCGCAGCCATCCAGGACGGTCGCGGTCCGGTACCGAACTCGGAGACGAGGTACTCGCCCGCGAGTTGGCGGGTGCTGCCCAGTTGTCTGAGTGCCGTGGTGGTGCCGACGTCGTGGGCTGCTTCGAGCAGGTTCTGGCGTAGCTCGCGGCGTTTGCCAATGCGCGAGGCGCGAGGGAGGTCGTAGAGCCGTTGGTCGAGGCCCCATACCACTCGTTCGATACGCGCCCGGTCGAGGAGGTTCACCGAGTGGGTCATGTCAGGGTCCCTTTCGTGGGTGCTGGAGGTGTGCTGGGTGCCGGCAGCGGTTGTGAGAGCACCGCGCCGACGAGTTCAGCCAGGGATTGCCAGCTCGCAGTGCCGATTGCGAGCGCCTCGCGCCCGAGCGGGGTTGGTCGGTAGTACTTGCGTGCCGGGCCAGAGTTGGACGCGACCAGCCGCGAGGTCAGGCGGTTCTCTCGCTCGAGGCGAGCGAGCGCCGGGTACACGGTGCCTTCAAGCACATCGGTCAGGCCAATCTCGTGGAGCCGTTGGACGACCTCATAGCCGTACGACTCACGCTCGGCGAGCAAATGCAACAGCAGCAACGACAGCACGCCCTTGAGGAGTTGAGGGTCGTGTCCAGCGGGCATGGACACAGACTAAGCCCGTTACTAGAGAATGTCAAGTAGTAGAGTTAGAACAGTATGGTCAATGACGGTTCAGGATCGGGCGGTGACGGTTGGCAGAACCGTTTGAATGAGGAGCTGGTGGAACTCGTCGGTCTGTTCCCACTGGGGGAAATGGCCCGACTCCTCGAACCAGACCCATTCTTTGCGCGGTGCGGTCAGCGCGTTGAAGTAACGCTCGGCAACTTCGGGTGGGGCGATCCGGTCATAGCGGCCAACGGCCATGAACACGGGCACAGCCAACTCGAGACATGAGCTGTTGAGGTCGGCGAGCACCAGGTCGGCATAGAGCAGTTCGAATGATCGATTGGCGGCGTTGGTGAAGCGCAGCTTTTCTTGCCAGGAGTACTCGGGCGAGTTGATCATCCAGCGGACCGGGCGGAACTTGTCGGGTTGATGCCACAAAGCACCGAACTCGCCGAGCCAGCGCACGCACTGCATCCACGCCTTGAGGCCCTCGGCGCCGACATAGGGGGGCGGCGCAATCGATGCCAGGGCTGATACCGCCGATGTGTGTCCGCGACGGTGCGCTTCGGCAACCACAAACTCATAGGCGACCTTCTGGCCGTCGGCGAAGGCGGTGATCTGGCCGGTGCTCACGAACGCGGCATACAGATCGGGGCGGCGATGGACCGCGAGCACGCCGACGAGGCTGCCCCAGGAGTGGCCGAGCAAGATGACGGTGCGGGTTCCGAACTCGTCGATGAGGCGCTCGGTGAGTTCGATGGTGTCGGCCACGATCTGTTCCAACGTCATAGCCGAGCGTGGCTCAATAGCTGCGGCTGATTTGCCTGCCCCTCGTTGGTCCCACTCCACCACGAGGAAGTGTTCTTCGAGTCGAGCGTTCATGTCGATCGTCGGTATCTCGGCTTGACCAGGGCCGCCATGGATCTTCAGCAGGATCGGCGCAACAGGTTGGCCGCGTACGAGCACCCATTGCTCGACGCCGCCCAGTGTCATTGGGGCGAGCCGGGCGAGCCCGCCGTGGGCGTGTCGTATCGGGCGTGTCCGTCGTGAGACCCCGGTGATCGGGCTCCATCTCATCGCGACCACCGCAGACTCCGCGGTCTGGCGTGGCAGCCGCTCAAGGGTTGTTCCGCATCGGAGCCGTCTTTGTCCCCGGGGCCGGTGACCGGAGTTGGAACACGTTGCCTTCGGGATCGTGACCGTCGCAATGGATGAAGCCGTGCCAGATCCATCCCTCATCGGCGGTTCGTAGTGCACCTCCGAGCGCCAGGGCATGGGAGCGGCAGGCGTCGAGGTCGTCAACGACGAAACTCAACTTGATCGGAGTGTCGTCGCGTGGTGACACAGGCTCGGCGAAGTGGATGGTGTCGGCGATTTCGCGTGGGATCGCGACGATCGAAATCTCGATCGCGTGGTCATGCGATTCGAGTCGCGCGAAGTCGTTGTCGAGCGATTCGACGATTGAGAGACCAAGCACCCGAGAATAGAACTCGGTCATGCGGCTCAGATCGACCGCGTAGATGGTCGCGGTCATCGAACTCACCATCACGATAGTAGCGGCCGATTGATCGTCGGGTCGGTTCAGCCGAGCGGGCATGCTTTGATCATCTCGATGAAGCCGAAGTGGCTGATGAGTTCGGCGATTGTCGATTTCGGTTTGCGGGCCTCTGCTTCCATGACCTGGACGAGTTCGCCGATGAACGGTCCTCGCGGTTGGTTAGTGAGCACGGCAGCGAGGACGTGTTGAGTGATGTCGCCGGCGCGGAGGCCGATCACGTCGAGCGCGGCGCCGAGGTGCACGCCGGCGACCTCGGGGCGTTCGTCGTCGGCTGTGCTGAGGAGAAGGTGCAGCTTGATGGCGTCGGCCACTGCGCGCGATCGCTCAGGGCTTGCTCCCGAACGGGTCATGAAGTCTTCGGCGACCCGTGCACCGATCACCTCGAATGGTGTGTCCGGTTGGTCGAGATCGGTTCCGAGCGCGATGTCGTGCAGGATCGAGCCAACGAACAGCAATTCGGCGTCGGCCGACTGCCCGCCGCCTCCAGGAGTGCGACGCCGAAATGAAAGGTTCGGTAGCTATGGGCGAACAGCCACTTGGGCATGTGGGCGGTGGCCAAGTCAACAGCAGCGACAGCGACACGCGAGTCAGGCACCTCGAGCATCAGATGGTGCCTGCCGCCGTAGCGACGCCGGTCACGACGTCGTAGACGATGCCCGTGATGGGCATCGTTGGCGGGATACCGGGCCACGCCCGCAACCGCTGAATGTCGGAGAGAACCGAGCGGACCGGGTCGTCCAACCACAACTCGCCTGGCTCGGTCTCGGGATGGGCGAGATAGCGACGGGCGACATCGATCACCGCCGGGGAAGCGAGTCGGGACATGCCGCAGTCGGTGTGGTGCATCACGATCATCTCCGGTTCGATCACGAGTGCCTCCACCATCGCCACGACCGCAAGCACCTCGAACGATGCGAGCACATCGGGCGTCACTCGGCCGCCCGCGTTGCGGATCACGACTGCCTCCCCATTTTTGAGACCGAGAACATGCGAAGGGTCAACGCGATGATCGCAACATGTGAGCACGATCGCCTGCAACGCGGGTAGTACATCGAGCCACGGCCGGAGCGTCGACCGGGCGAGGGATTCGTTGCGCTCCAGCAGCACATCAACGGCCGAGCGCGATTTTCCTGATCGGTCCGGATGGTTCGCCAGTTGGGTTCGGGTTTCGGTCACGAGGTCTATCGTGCGCCCGAACAAGCGCCGGCGCCAGAGGCGAGATCGCCTCATTGGGGCTATTCTCGCCATATGGCTGCTCCTTCGCCCAGGTCCACCGATGGTCCCGAGGCGGTCGGGTCACTGCGTGTCGACGTGCTCGCCTTCGATGGCTGCTACGCGTCTGAGGTTTTTGCGATCGTTGACGTGCTGAACATCGCGAATTACGTCCATCTGCACCTCGGCGGCAACCGCTCCCTCCTTGAGGTCACGATCACGTCGGCCGGGCGCCGGTCCATTGCCACGGCGGACGGCACTCGCCTGACCACACGTCCGCCCACGGCCCTACCCGATTTGGTGCTGGTTCCCGGTTTCGAACTTCTCCCTTTTGACGACCAGATCGACGCCACGCTCCGCAAGCGACGACGAGAAGTCGCATTCATCCGCGACGCCGCCGCAAAACATCAGCCGATCGCCGCCGTTTGCGTCGGCGCCTTCCTGGTCGGCGAGGCAGGGTTGCTCGACGGGCGCCGCTGCACGACCGCATGGGCCTATGCCGACGCTCTCGCACGCCGGTACCCGGCCGCCATGGTCGACATCGGAGACATCATCGTGCACGACCACGGTGTCACGACCGCGGCGGCGTTCAGCGCGGCAGGCGACCTGGCCATGCACCTTGTCCGCACGATGCTGCCCGCCGATGCTGCCACCGTGACCGGCAAACTCACGTTGATGAGCGAAGCCCGACCCTCGCAACGCGCCTACATCGACGAGCGCGTCCTACTCGGTCGCAACTCGACGCTCGCGAGCCGGGTTACCGCATCACTGGCACGCCACTTGAACGAACCCTACGACCTCGACACCCTCGCCGCCGGGCTCGGCATGAGCTCGCGAACACTGCTGCGAAAGTTCAACATCGAAACCGGCACGTCACCCCTCCAGCACCTGCAAACCCTGCGCGTTCGCGCGGGCCAAGCAACTACTGGAAACAACCGGGGCATCTCTCGAGCACGTGACCTCCGAAGTCGGCTACCGAGACCCGACGACATTCCGACGGCTCTTCCAAGCACACACCGGTCTCACACCCGCGGCGTACCGCCGGCGATTCTCGTCAGGCAACGGCCCGTCATCCAAGGTGTCGTTAACGAGTCCGCGTTCGATCACGGCGCGGCGGTCGACGTTCGAGCGTTGAGGTGCAGGCTCAGGCCCGACCGGCTCGACCCAGCGGCGAGTAGGGGTCGCAACACTTTCGTGAGCGCCTCGGATTGACCGGCGAAAAACTCCTCGTCTGCCGCCTCGACAATCACAATGGCCCGAGCGGCAAGCGCAGCCCCTTCGGGAGTCACCGTGAGGGCTCTCGCGCGACTGTCGTGCTGGTCGGCCTGGCGCGCCAGGAGCCCTCGAGATTCGAGTTTGCGAAACACCTCCGACGCCATTTTCACATCGGTCCCGGCTTGTGTCGCCGCAGTCAACTGGTTCGGCTGGAGGCCTTGCTCGTTGAGCCACCACGTGCACGCGAGCAGCACGAACTGGGTGTGGGTTAGACCGAGTGGACTGAGAGCGCTCGTGAGGTGCCGCTGCCAGCGCAATGTAACGTGCCAGAGCAGGAACCCGGGACTGTCCCCGGGTCCCGCCTCGAAACGCGTCACCGGCCTGCGGCTGCCAGCAGGTCGGCCATTGCGACCGGAAAGTCCTCGCTGATCTGGGCGCCGACGGTCGGGCCGACCTCATTCACGCCCGGGCCGTCGATGACCAGTTCGTGGGTGACGGTGGTGCCGTCGACCTTTCGGCGACAGGGTGTGGCGGAACAGCAGGGTGAGGCCCTCGTACTCGGTACAGTCGGCGTACACGCGGTTCTCGGTGAACTCGACGATCGTGGAACGGAATGTGCCCTGCCCCTGCGGCGTGACCGACAGTTCCGTGCCGAGCGCGAACGGTCCGTGCAACTCGAACGTGTCACTGCGCTCGCTCAACCGGGTGCCCGAATGCAACGCCTCAAGCGCGGACCAGACCTGCTCGGGTGAAGCCTCGGTGTCGGCGGAATAGTTGGTCGTGAACATGATTGATGCCTTCCTGTTGGAGACACTCAATGTACTCTGTGCACAGATCATCTGTCAACAGATTACTGCTGATGCCCGTTGATGTGGCGTCAACGGACCTTGACCGAGACCGCTAGCGAGCCAGCGGTCATACCTGCTGCGTTTCTGACAATGAGCCAGTAGTCGTAGGTCGTTCCGGACTTGACCGAGTTGTCGATGAACGACGTCTCGGAGGCTCCGAGCGACGCCACAATCATCGGGTTGGTGCACTTTCGAGTGGGGCAACGCCAGACAAGGATTTCGATTGCGTCGCTGACCGGGTTCGTCCAGCTGAGACTGACCCTGCGCTTCGCCGACGACGCCGTCATATTGGTCGGCGCGGTGAGCAGTGGCGCTGCAGCATCGACAAGGGCCACTGCCGTTCCGGCGTCGTTGCCGAATCCTCCTGTGCTCGGCGCCAGGACGAGAACGGTCGCGGCGTAGGTCGCGAATTCGGTGTACGTGTGAGTCACGGTCGCCCCGGTAGCGGTGGTGCCGTCCCCGAAGAACCAATTGATGGTCGGTGCGGTGGTTATTGCTTGGAAGGTCACGGTCAGCGGCACCACTCCCGACGTCGGCGACGCCGTGGCGCTGACCGCTATCGCCGAATTCGTCGACACGATAGAGATCGGCAGCGACGTCGCATACGCCGAGAATCCCCGATCGTTGCGTGCACGTACCTGATACCTGTAGCTGGTGATGCCGAACGACATGTCAGCGAACGATGTGACGTTGGCGCCTACCGTTCCGATCACCCCGAAAGGCCCGTTCAGCATCGATCGCTCAACGACGAAACTGGTTTCGTCGGTCGAGTTGTCCACCCAGCTCACGACGATTCCGGTGCTCAGTCGGGCCGCGGCGTTCGTCGGCGCAGCGGGCGCAACTGTGGCGGCGCCGCTCGATGACGCGAAGACAAGGGGTGCACACACAAGCGCCACGACGACACCGACTACGCGCAGCAGCATTGATTTGGACGACCGTCGAACGTTCCTCATGAGAAGAACCTACTGCTGCACGCTCTTCGCAGCCAGGGGCGTTGGTCATCGCCACATCAGACCATTGAACCTCGCCCTCGGATGTCGTCCGACTGGCGTCGGATGCGGCCACCAGTTCGGTGAAAGGCCATATGCCCGAGCACGTCGTGAATGATCAGTTGAACGTAGGCCGATCACGTCGACCTCGGCCTCGAGGTGCACGCCCTACACCGAACGTCTTGCTGCTCGACTCATTCGTGGTGAAGCAAGCGGTGCTTTGCGACGAGCCACCGTTGCTCTTGTGAAGAGAAGGCCTTCGACGGCGAGGAGGGTTGTGGTGAACACGATCGACCCGACAATGCGCGTCCGGTCGGAACCGGCGAGCACGGTGGCGGTGCCCGTACGGGTGGTCCACCAGAAGGTGGCGGCCGCAGCGCCGAAGCCGTAACTGACCACGACGTGTAGGAGGTACTCGACCGAGGGGAGCCCGCCGAGTGGGGCCCGCGAACTGCGTTCGAGAATGAGGTCAGCAACACTCACGGCCAGGTTGGCAGCGAAGAGTCCGAGGATGACGCCCCGTGCCTTGGCGGCGTCGTCCGCCGCGAGCAGCGCCGCAGCGATCGCGACGAACATCACATAGCCCAGGAGGTGCGTCAGCTCCTCATAGACGCTGCCCGGTTGCCGGTAGAGGCGGAGTCGGAAGATGTGGAAGTAGAAGACGTCGAACGCGCCGAGCATCGACGCCCCCATCAAGAGCAGCGCTGTCTGAGTCATAGTTCAGCTCCCGCAACAGGCCGAGGTGCCATCGGTCGAACTCGGACAGCAAATCTCGCGGTCGTCGGCCATGTCCGGGTCCGGGTTGTCATCGATCACGGCGTAGAACTCCCACTGATCGAGCGGCACGTCAGTCGCTGCGACATACACCTTGTCCTGGACAGCGTTGCAGCACGTCTCATGGTTGGAGGTGCGGGCAACGAGACCGAGTTCCGTGAACCGTCTTGTTCAACGCCGAGACTTCGTCGGTGGTGGCGACTTCTACTC
Source organism: uncultured Acidimicrobiales bacterium (assembly GCA_963791625.1). Taxonomy (GTDB): domain Bacteria; phylum Actinomycetota; class Acidimicrobiia; order Acidimicrobiales; family Ilumatobacteraceae; genus JANMCE01. The sequence goes on along the minus strand of CAWBTA010000002.1, from coordinate 21,397 downwards.
CGAGGTGGTTGAGTGCGCCAGCAGCGTCGGAGTTCTCAATGAGGACAAGCTTGAGAGGTGGGTCCGCGATAGCGAAGTTGGCGTACCCGTCCCGCTGCTTGTGCGGCTCGACGCCGAAGAGCTTCGAGTAGAAAGCGGTTGCCGCCTTTACGTCAGTCACGTTCAAGGCGAGCTGGACTCGGCTCGTGGTCACGGTGGACTTGGTGGTCATTTGGGCTCCTTGTCGGAAGGGGTTGGTCGCCACTTCAGACGGACGACAGCGGCGACGGATGCACCATTCGGGGACTTTGCGTCCCTCGGCGTGTCGCTACGTCTGAACAGGAAACCAAGGTCGCCAAGGAGTATGAAGATGACCAAGAACACCCGTGAAGCGAACCTCGTCGAGGTGGCGAGCGACGAGGCCAAGGAAGCATGTTGCGCCCTGACGAAACAGACCGACTGTTGCGAACCGGCGGACAAGGCGAGCTGCTGCGGTTCCATCCAGGAACCGTCGAGCTGTGGCTGCCAATAGCCTGAACCGTGTGCTCACTCGCACCGAAGGCCCTTGGATCGAGACCCGCGCTGAACTTGTCGCGTTCATCGAGCGTCGCGTCGCGAACCGTGAGACCGCCGAGGACATCGCCCACGATCTACTCGAACGACTACACCGCACCGACCCGGCAACGATCACGAACCTCCACGCCTGGCTCTACCGCTCGGCCCGCAACGCCATCGTTGACCACTATCGGAAGCCTGGCGCGACCCCGCTTGCCCTCATCGACGACGAGCCCGCCACACTTGACCTCGACCCGACGGACTACGAGGCCGCCACCGCGGTCCAGGAACTTGCGCGGTGCCTCCGTCCACTCCTGCAGTTGTTACCGGACGCGTATCGCGACGCCGTCCGGCTCGTTGACCTCGACGGACAAACCCACACTGCCGCAGCGCAACTCGCAGGGGTGTCGACCTCGGGTATGAAGTCTCGTGTACAACGAGGTCGCAAGAAACTCGCCGCGCTCTTACACAACTGCTGTCTGATCGAGACCAGCAGCGGCACCATCGACGGTTTCACCCCACGAACTGAGTCCTGCCCATGCGCCACGAGCAAACCGCAGATCGTTGCCGGTGACAGGTGATTTCAAGCCGCAGTGCGAGTGCCGGCGGGTGCGGTTGTAGCGGTCGATCCAGGCGATCACACGGCGACGTGCGAACGCCTTCCCGGTGACCGCGATCCGGTAGATGAGCTCGGTCTTCAATGTTGCGAACCAGCTCTCAGCCACGGCGTTGTCATGGCATGACCCGGCCCTCGACATCGACTGGTTGCGGGGACAGGATTTGAACCTGTGACCTTCGGGTTATGAGATCGATTCTCCTGCTCGGAGAAACTCCTGGTAGATGGCCATTTTACCTGGTGGGAAACGGTTTTCAACTCCCCGTTGTTTACCGCTACTCCCCGATGTTTACCGTTGTGCTGGTACATATTTGGTACATGGAAAGAACGGGGTCGAACCCGAAGGGGTCAGATGCGTTTCGCCCGCGCACGAGTTCGCCAGCTTCACAGTGAGTGGCGGTCGAGAGATCGGGCCGGGTACCCGCGCCCGAGCGGCGGGTCGGAGTGCGTGGACCGCCTTGAAGAAGGCTAATCACTGCGCGGCGAGAGCCCGCGTGACCCGGCCGGATCGACCACTACCGTAGGACTGTGACGGTGCACCGACTGAAGCTCACGCTACGTTCGATTCGTCCTCCCATCTGGCGGCGGATCGAGGTCGACTCACACATCAGCCTGTACGAACTGTCCGCTGTGTTGGAGGCCACTATGGGCTGGCTTGGTGGCCACCTCCATGCGTACGAGGCCGACGGCACGATCTATGAGTTGCCCGGCGAGGACTACGGATTCGGACGACGACACACAATCGACGAACGCAAAGCTCGCCTGAACAAGGTCGTTCCGATGGTGGGAGCGAAAATGCGGTTCGACTATGACTTCGGTGATGGCTGGTCGCACGACATCGTCGTCGAAGCCATCGCTCCCGCCGACGCAGATGTCGAATACCCGAGATGTCTCACCGGCCGACGAGCGTGTCCACCAGATGACTGCGGTGGCCCGTGGGGCTATGGCGAACTGCTCGACGTCATCAGCAATGACGCGCATCCTGAACACGCGGAGCGGATCGAGTGGCTTGGCGGCCCCTACGACCCGGAAGCATTCGATGCCGACGAAACCACCGAAGCGATGCGCAATGCCGAACCGTGGGACCCCGAGTTCGACGACTGACTACCGTCAAAAACGCAGAGCGCCGATCGACGCTTGCGGTATGCGAGCGGACAGCGGCCGAGAGGCGGGCTGGCCGGCTCAGTTGTCCGAGCCGTACTCGATGTCGAAATCGGCGAACGGATCGTGGGCGCGCGCTCGGTCGGGATGCTGATCGCCACGCAGGCGGCGAAGCTCGGGCAGCGCCTGGTGGTCTTTGAACCGGTCCGTCGCTTCCTTCATTCGGATCACATCATCGAGCGACGCAGCTGTGATCGTCTGACCCCGCCCGAGGGTGAATACGATCGAGCCGGGCTGAATATCGGCGTACATGAAGATCGTGTCGTTCGGTCCGGTCGCGGTGATGAGCACATCGATCGGACCGGCGTCGGTGTCCCACTGGGTGTTCCCAACAAGATCGTCCGCAGTGATCTCACTATCTACAACAGCACCGAGTTCGGTGAGCGCGGAGGCAAGGCGGCGACGGTTGTCCTGGTCGGAGCGGGCCATGACGTCGACATCCTTCGTGAGGTACTCGCTTGCCCCGTGCAGTAGCCCGCATGCACCTCCGATGGTGACGTAAAGGACTCCGTGCCGTTCGAGCACCTCGGCGATACGGACGAGGTCGAAAGGTGGGTCCGCGAATGTCACGACGAGGTGTGACCAGCGAGCCGATCGGCGCGCCGGCGAAGCCAATCCTCGCGGCTGATTTTGTGGCCTTTGGCATCGCTGAACCCGGCGTCGTCGTCGGTGCGACCTGGCAGCGTGGCGTGGAGCGCAGCGGCGCGTGGTCCGGCCTCGGGTGGCCCGACGCGGCCTTGTCGTGCCAGCGCGTAGAGGCAGGCGACGTCCTCCAACGTCATGAGGTTGAGATCCCAGCGAGTCATCGCCGCTACAGCGCGGCGGAACTCGGCCTCACCGACCTTCGCGACGAGGCGATCAACGTTGGCTCGGATTTTCGGGTCAATCTCGACGAGCATTTCGCCTCCCGCCCTAACTCTACCGGCGCCCAAGTGTCACGGAAGTCCTGTGAAGCATTCCTGGCGACTTCGAATTCCCACGCGGTTCCAGCGTTCAACGAGTCAGACTGAGAGGCATGAGCGCAGCGGCGGATCAGCAAGTCGAGTGGCGACGACCAGACATCGCCATCATCGAACACAGCCTCATGCATGAGGGACGCCCAGTCGACCGCGTTACGAAGACCGTGCTCCGAAACGACATCGTCGCGAAGGCCGACGCACCCGTATGAACTCGGTCCGACTACAACTTGTGATCGGCGACATCACCGAGCAAGACACCGATGCCATCGTCAACGCCGCGAACTCATCATTGCTCGGCGGCGGCGGAGTCGATGGAGCGATCCACCGAGCGGCAGGACCGGATTTAGTTCACCATTGCCGCCTACTCGGCGGCTGCATGACCGGTCAGGCGAGGCGGCACCCACCGCGAGCCCGAACTCCTCGCTTCGTGCTATCGCGAATCACTTCTACGAGCAGACGAACTCCGCGTTTCTTCCATCGCATTCCCGGCGATCTCGACCGGAATTTGCCATCGGCAACCACCACAACGGCACAGCGCGGCATCACCTTGGCGCGATATATGCATACCCGCTGGCTCCCTGAGCGAACCCACCGTCTCCGCCCAACAACGAGTTTCCGGTACACCAAGATGGCCGATCGGTATCTACTCCCGACCCTGGGGCGCGTCCCGCTCCGACACCTCACCGTGAACCATCTCCAACGGCTATATCAGGACCTGCTCACTTCGGGCCGAGTCGATGGTCGACCGCTCGCACCCAAGACCGTGCTGAACGTTCACCAGATCGTGAGGGCCGCGCTCGGTGACGCCGAACGTGCCGGGCTCGTCGGCCGCAACGTCGCCCGATTGATGAAGCCGCCGTGCCATGGCAACGCACCCGAGCAACAATGTTGGAACGACAACGAGCTCCACACGTTCCTCGCCGGTGTCGATGGCCATCGGCTTGGTATGGCGCTTCGGCTGATCGCTATGACCGGAATGCGCCGTAGTGAAGCGCTCGGCCTCCGGTGGCGTGACCTCGATTTCACCGCTGGCAGCCTCTCGATCCGCCGCTCAGTGACATGCACCGGCTACCAGATCCACATCACGCCGACAAAGACTGCGACCTCACGGCGGGCCATCGACCTTGATGTCGAAACCATCGGCCGTCTCACCCAATGGCGCGACGAGCAGCGAGCCGCCAACCCGACATCGGCCCGAGCAGATCACCATCTCTTCACCCGGCCCAACGGCACGATTGTTCACCCGCACCTTCTCTCGCAGCACTTCGAACGAACCGTGGCACGGACCGACCTCCCGCGGATCCGGTTACACGATCTGCGCCACACGCACGCCACATTGATGCTCAAGAACGGAGTCCCACTGAAGGTCGTCAGCGAACGCCTCAGTCACTCATCACCGGCATTCACTATGGCCGTCTATCAACATGTCCTGCCCGGCATGCAACGCGACGCAGCGAACACCTTCGCTCAACTCATCCGAGCCCAAGCCGCACCGCCCGCAATCGTGACCACGGTAGACACCCGGTAGACACCCCAAACGCGAAACGGTCCTGGTCAGAAAACCTGCTCTGACCAGGACCTTTTGGTGGCGGGGACAGGATTTGAACCTGTGACCTTCGGGTTATGAGATCGATTCTCCTGCTCGGAGTTCTCCCTGGTTGCCGGCTATTTTACCAGGGCCGGAACGGTTTTCAACTCCCCGCCGTTCCCCTCTACTCCCTCCTGTTTACCGTTGTGCTGGTACATGATTGGTACATGAAGCCCTGAGGCTCGAACCCGACAAGGCCAGTGCGATCGCCCCGGACAACGAGTGCGCGGGATTCACGGTGAGTGGCAGCCGTCAGCCGTTGACCTCGGGTTCGGGAACGAGCGTCTTGCCCTGAACGCAGGGCCTCGCGACGTCGTTGACGACGGTGCAGATGCCGAAGAGGCGGGCGTGTCCGGTCCAGCCGTTTACTCGGCCTCGGTTGTTGCTGATCTGGACTCGGGCTCGGTCGTGATCTACTGCCGAAACGAGGTGCAAATAGGTGGTACCGGCCACGCGCACGAGCACGATGTCACCGACCTCGACCTGTGAAGGATCGACCGGCTCGACGCGAACGGTCTGGCGGCTCTGGATAGGCGGCACCATCGAGTTGCCGGTCGGTCGGAACTCGACGGTCTCGCCACCAGCAACGCGAGCGGCGATGGCGTCCATCATCCCGACAAGTGTGGTCTACGCGGCGGCCGGATCGTTGAGTGTCGCTGTCTCGGTGACACTAACGCCGAGGGCATCGGCGACATCGGCGAGGCGGGCGAGACTCGCAGCCGAGTAGCCGGTCGACTCGTATCGTTGGACTTGTTGTTCGGCGATCCCTAGCTCGTCAGCAAGTCGTCGTTGTGTCCAACCACGAGCCACTCGCGCTTTGATCAACAGGTCAGCGATACCGCGCAGACTGGTTGCTTCGAACGTGCGCTGCTCGCCGGATCGGAGCTGTTCGTAGTCGCTGAGCTCGATCCGGAGATCGTCGGCCTGCGCGAGGGCGGCGTCGATCTGCAGTTGCTGCATCTTTGTGCGCTTGTCTGCCGGGTGTCGTTCGGCGAGGTTAGCTGCGGCGTCCTCGAACTTGGCGAGCCAGGTCTTGGTGTTGCGGTACTGGACGTCGTTCGTGATCATGGATTCACCTCGGCAGGATTGAAGACGACGATGCCTTTGCGTCGTCCGGTTCGGTCTTGTTGGAAGAACTCGCTGAACACCGAGTCGCTGGACAGGTTCACCCAGTTCGGGAACAACTCTCCCCCGAACCGTGCCTTCTGAGCCTTACGGCCGCCGGAGAGGTCGAAGAAGATCGGGTCGAGGACGGACTCGTCGATGCCGGTGTCGTCCCAGACGACATCGAAGTCCCCAGGTGTCTCTTTGGCGGTGACGAAGCTGCCGTTCAGCCAGATCCGGCGACATCCAGCTACGGCCAAAAAGCTTGCGGCCTCGGACAACCCGTCGAGGAGTGAACGTCGCCAGGGTGTCCAGCCGAACCGTTCGATGATCTCGACCCACGACGCCAAATGCTCGCCCGGCGGCAGATAGCCCGTTTCAGGGTCGAACGGTGGCAAGGACACAACCCAACAATATCACTGCGGTAACCGTTTCGGTACCGATCAGGAGACTCGAAGGCTGGCGAGGTCGAGGACCGCGAACGCCCCGTTGGGTGCTTCGATGTCGGACGCGATTCCCTCGATCTCGGTTTCGAGGTAACTCGCCCGATAGCGACGGTGATAGTGACCATGCAACAAAACCTTTGGTCGTGTGGCGCGCACGGCGCGAGCGACCTGCTGGTTCGAGTCCGCGCAATCGGCGCGAAGTATCGGGTCGGCAAGCGGCCTGATGCCGGGCGGAAGGATCGGTGCGTCGTGAGCGAGGAGCACGTCGAGCCCGTCGGAGGCGCGTTCGATCAACGTGTCGACATCAGCGTCGGTGATCGTTTCGGTTGGCCACCACGACTCGTTCTCGACCCGTGCGGCACGATCGATCGATACGGCGCCGCCGAGCGCGCCGAACCGGACTCCGTGCCATGACCACACGGCGCCACGGTCGGCCCAATCGAGTACACCATCACGCAACGGCCGCACGCCGTTGTCCTTCGCGGCGTAGGCGTTGCGGATCAGCGGGTGCGCGTCGTGGTTCCCGTCGATCACCCGCAACCACAAGCCAGCGGCGCGGTACATGTCGGCGAGTTCGTCCAACCAACGGTTGTCGACCGTCGCGTAACCGGTGGCCCGCAAGATTCGTTGGTCGGGCCAGAACCCGAAATCGCCGAGCTGCACCACACCGCCGCAACCGAGCGTCACCGCCAGATCGGCAAGCGTGCGCAACCACCAACCGTTGCCATGCGTGTCACCGGCCACGAGCAACCGCGAGTCTCGAGCCGGCGGGCCGGGCACTTCATCGATCGTCGGCACACTCATGTCGACGATTGTTGCCCATCTCGCCCCGAAGGGGCCGCCGGATTCGAATCCACCCGCGCTCGGTCGCCTCAGCGGCCATCGAGACCCGGGCAGCAAACTCTCGCCATGGATCGGCAGCTACCGTGAGGTTCACCATGGCCGCAACCGTGCACCGACTGAAGATCACACTGCGATCGATCCGTCCACCGATCTGGCGGCGTGTCGAAGTCGACTCGACACTCACGCTGTACGAACTGTCCGCCGTGCTTGAAGCTGCGATCGGCTGGCTCGGTGGTCACCTCCACGCCTACGAAGCAGACGGCGTCACCTATGAGCTTCCCGGTGAAGACAGCAGCTTCCGACGCCCAACCGTCGACGAACGCAAGGCCCGCCTCAACAAGGTCCTCCCGCACGTTGGAGCGAAGATGCGGTTCGACTACGACTTCGGTGACGGCTGGTCCCACGACATCATCGTCGAAGCGGTCGAACCAGCCCACGCCGACATCGATTATCCGCAATGTCTTTCCGGCAAGCGGGCATGTCCGCCGGACGATTGCGGTGGACCATGGGGTTACAGCGAGCTGCTCGACATCCTCGCCAACCCGAAGCATCCTGAATACGCTGAGCGACTCGAATGGCTTGGCGGGTCGTACAACCCCGAGGCGTTCGACGCGAACGAGACGACTGAGACGATGCGCGGTGCCAAACCGTGGGACCCGGAATTCGACTACTGAAGGGCAAACGAGCGACCGCTCGGATTCTCAGAGGTAGTCGAAGTAGCGGATCCACCAGGTGGGTCTGGTCTGTGGGTACGCCGCTCGAAGAGCGTCCGATGTTCCGTCGTAGTCGCGCCACAGAATCGATTCGGGAACCAGCCGGTAACCCTCGTCTCCGAGGGCCCGTTCGATCGTGCGGCGATCGGTGTCATCGATGAGCACCGAGAACTCGCTGGTGTCGTGGACGCCGAATCCTTCGAGAGCAACGACGGCCAGTTGGCCGAAGTTGCTGAGACGAATCACGATGCGTTCACCCGATCGCGTCGCTGGGGCCGGGATCTCGATGTCACCCAAGAACGACGCGTCCTGGACCGAGGACGTTCCCGCGTCGGTGGACAAGCGCCAACCGAAGTCGGCGCTCAACCTGTTCACGAGCCGATGAGCCCGATCGGTCTCAGCATCACGATCGAAACCCCTGGGGTGTTCAAGGTGATCGGGGTCGTCGTACTCGCGCAACCATCGCCACGCCGGGTGCGCCAGCGACGATTCCGCGGTGCTGGCGAGCCACCACGCGAGACTCGTGCGAGCGATTTCCAACTGCTCATACCGACGGCACACGCTATCGATGACCTCCTGGGGGAGGCTCACGTTATGGTCGGTGACGTAGTGCACGAGGCCTTCTGGCCATTGATGTTCGCCATCGGTCAGCTCACCATTGCCGTTCTGCTCACCGCAGATCCGGCACGTCGAATAGCCCATGAGGAACCGGACCGTCGCTCCATTCTCCAACGCGTGCACGAACAGATCGCGGTCCTCGTCAACCACCGCGTCGGACACGAAGTCGTTCGGATCCGGGTACTCGGGGTGCTGGTCGTTCCTCCAGTACCCGATCAACTTCATTTCGCGCTGCTCCAGCGCAGCGACGAGTCGCGGAATGTCCTGACGGGCATGGGCGATGAAGTCGAGATCCGCGGCGGGAACCTTGATGCTTATCGCCCCGAGGTACTCGCTGACGTACATGTCGGGCGAGTCGTCGTCGATGCCGCCTGTCCGAATGAAGTCGTCGCCAGCGAGATGGTCGCGACCCTCGACAAACGGCGCCCAGGGTCCGGCCGTTGCCGATTCTGCACGGGCTCGGATCTGTGCGAGTTCGTCTTCGGTGATGTCGGCTGGATCGCCCATTCCCAAACCCTATGAGTGCGCACGACGATGGCCGTACCTCGGTTAGTGCCCCACCGCTCGGTGATCTTCGGGTTAGCTCCGAACAGGTCACAGCCGATGAGGACGGCTATGGCTTACATCATCGAACGAAACAACCGCTTCTACGTCGTCGCGTACGACGGGACCGATCCACTCACCGGCAGAGAACGGCGACGCTGGCACCCAGCCGGACGCTGCCGCGCTGATGCCGAAGCCATCGCCGCGACACTCGACGAACAAGACACCGTTGAGATCACCGAAGAGGCCACACCGATCACGCTCGGCCGGTACCTCAACGAGCAATGGCTCCCGTTCCGCAAAGCGCAACTCAGACCGACAACGTTCCGACGGTACAGCTGGATCGTCGACAACTACATCATCCCGACCCTCGGCGACGTGCCGATCCGGCGGCTACGTGCCGAACACCTCGACCGGCTTTACCTCGACCTCCTTACGAGCGGCAACCGGCACGGTGAACCACTTGCCCCGAAGACCGTCTACGACGTCCACGTCGTTCTGCGATCCTGCCTTGGTGATGCGAAACGCCGCCACTACGTGCCCGCGAACATCGCGCTCGAAGCCCGACCACCACGCCCGCAAGCCCAAGCGCGCAAAGGACCGGAAACCTGGACCGCTGAACAACTCCGGGCCTACCTGGACGCCACCACACACCTGCGGCTGCAACCCGCGATCTATCTCGCAGCGACGACCGGGATGCGACGCGGCGAACTGGCCGGCCTCCGCTGGGGCGACTGGCAGCGAGCGACTCACCGCCTCTCGATCGCCCGATCCCGCCAAGCCGTCGGTGGACGATCGATGGAAGTGCCGTGCAAGACCAAGACATCGCGGCGATGTGTGGATCTTGACGCCACAACCGGAAAAGGTTCTTGCACGATGGAAACGTCGGCAAGAACGCGATGGGAGCCCCACCGGGCTCAACGATCCGATCTTCACGAACACCGACGGCGACGCCATCCATCCCGAATCCGTCACCCAACTATTCGACCGCAACATCGTTCGCGCCGGCGTACCGAGGATCAGATTTCACGATCTTCGCCATACGCACGCGAGCCTGCTCGTCGCCGCTGGGACACCGATCAAAGTCGTGTCCGAACGGCTTGGTCACTCGAATCCCGGTTTTACGATGGCGACCTACCAGCACTTGATCCCGGGCATGTCGAGCCAGGCCGCGACTGACTTCGCCAACATGCTCTATCCGACAAGCCCGGCACCCGACGACGCAAGCGCCGGTAGACATCTACCGGCTCACCAACACGAAAACCCTTGTCAGACGGCCATCCGGCGATCGGGTCGGTAGACGACACCGGTAGACGGGCGCCCGAGGAACAACGAAGCCCTGGTCCGATTCGCATCGTGACCAGGGCTTTCTTTGGTGGCGGGGACAGGATTTGAACCTGTGACCTTCGGGTTATGAGATCGAAGATCTTAGTTTGTATTGATCTGTTTCCGTGGGACGTTGTCCCAGTTCAGATGCATAATCGCTAGTCTATTATCAGCGTTCATCTGCTCTGATATGCACCAGTACGCACGATTTCCAATGACATTTCAATGACAAGCAGCGAGGGTGATTTGTCATTCGTTGTCATTTGCAGAGGTTCGATCGTCGGGGCCACCGCTTGGGCACGACGAGGGGGCGAGTTAGAACCTCTTCGGGTTTCCGCTCGGGTTGGCCGTTCCGGTGGTCAGAAGATGCCGAGTTGCGGTGCGCCGATGAGGCGCTCGGCGGTTTCGAGGCATTCGCCGGCCACTGCGGCGGCATCGTTGGCTTCGTCGGTCGTTACGGGGTCATAGCTTGCGGGTTCGGGATACTCGGCTTGGTTGCGTCTGCGGCGGAGCCGGTCGATCGACTTGAGGCCGGGAACCGCGGGGAACTGGGCGTTGACTGCCTCGACCACGACGATGTGGCCACCGACCGTTGTCGGGCGTAGGCCCTGGTGCGCCAGCAGCGCTGTCGCGGTTTTTCTCGCCGCGTCGTACGCGAGCGAGAACGCACCCTCGGGATCATCGCCAGCAGACCTCGACGCGGAACCGACGTGACGACGCGCCGACGCGAGCAGTGCGTCAACCGTTGCCGAGTCGGCAGGTACCCGTTGCAGTTGGCGCGCGTCGAGCAGACGCTCGATTACTTCACTTCCTTTGTTCCATCTCGGCACGACTTTGAGGATACGGCAGTTCGACAATCGGTGAGGCGCGAACGTGCTGAGTGAATCCATCGTCGGCGGCAGCCCACTGCGCGCCGGTTCGTTGCGTCACATTCACCTCACGACCCAGCCGCTGCTGCGACCGTGCAGCAGCGTCATAGACATCATCGCGCTCAGGTGTGCCGACAACGAGAACATCGATGTCGTTCGGTGTTGGACCAGGCTCACCTTCGAAACGCGCCGCCCACGAACCGTAAATAAAGACCCGTTCCACACGGGCCACCTGGCCGAACTCTTCGGCGATCACAAGCGGCGGACCGAACGCCATCAACACCAACTCGCTCAACGGTCGAACATACGGGTTCGCTGAGTTCACCGCGAACAGCTTCGTTCGACCCACGATCGTGACATCGAGCATCCCCGCTTCTTGCCACCGGCGAACCTCGGTGGCCACCGTCTGATAAGGGTGCCGAGTACGGTCGGCGAGTTCATCGATCGTCCAACGTCGGCTTGCGTCGGCGAGCAGCAAGGCAAGCACCTCACCCTGAAGACGCGACCTGAACAACGGCAACAACGGTGGCGCAGCAACTCTCACCCCACCAGTATCGCTTCATAACCAAGCGATATCAACTACAAATAGAGCGATTGGCCGTTGGACGGTTAGTGTGGGTGTCATCTACTCGGCCGTGCACGCTGACCTGGTACTTCGCGACAGACTCGACGGTGTGTTCCGCCACCTCTACCGACTCCTGGTCGGCCTCGCAACGCTCGCCGTCTGGTCCGGCCGCAAGAAAGATGTCGAGATCGTCGCGCTGCGCCATCAAGTCATGGTCCTGCAACGAAGCACGAAAGTCTCGAACGTCCGCGAACGCGACCGATGGTTCCTTGCTGCGCTCGCTCGAGCCCTACCCAAAGCCCGAAGTGCGGACTGGCTCGTCACCCCAGACACCCTGCTTCGCTGGCATCGACGGCTGATCGCCCGACATTGGAACCAACCCAACCGGCCACCGGGCCGACCCTCGACAGCAAGCGAGATCCGTCGACTCATCGTGCGGATGGCCAGAGACAACCCAACCTGGGGATACCGGCGAATCACCGGGGAGCTCTGCCGTCTCGGTCACCCGATCGCTGCGACGAACGTCTGGAACGTTCTCCACGCGGCGAAGATCGCACCGGCGCCAACTCGATCGACGGTTTCGTGGACAGCGTTCCTCCGATCGCAGGCAGCCGCTGCGTGCGATCATCTGGAACGAACCGCAGCTACGACGACTCATCGAGGAGTATGTCGCGCACTACAACGAGCACCGGCCACACCGCTCCCTTGGCCAACAGCCACCACAACCAGCCGTGGTTCTACCGTTCCGCACGAGAGCGCCAGTCACCGTAACAACACGATGCAACGGACTCGTTCACGAATACCACCAAGCGGCCTGACCAGGCACGACAGGGTTTTTGACACCCACACCTCGAGACCACGATTGTGCTACGGGTGCTACACTCCTTTCATGGACACCATCTCCCACCGCGACCTTCGCAATAACAGTGGGCAGGTTCTCGAACGCGTACGGCGTGGCGAGTCCATCGGTGTCACGAACCACGGGGAGTTGACGGCAATTCTCGTGCCGCCGACAACGACGGCCATCGATCGGCTGGTCGCCGCAGGTCGAATCCGCCGGGCTACGAACATCGCTGCTCTCGGTCCGGCTGCGCCCCTCAGGCACGACACGCTGACGACTGCCGAGGTACTCGCCGATCTCCGCGATGATCGATGATCCGCTACATCGACACCTCGGCATACCTGAAGCTCTTCGTCGCTGAACCAGAGACGCCTGCGCTTCAGGCCGACATCGAAAACGCCCGCAAGGCCGGCCACCGAATCGTGTCGTCCATCCTGCTTGAGACGGAGCTTCGCCGCGCCGGTCTTCGCCTCGGCATCGACGCGACGGACATCGAAGCCGAGCTCACAAAGATCGACATCATCAGCGCCGATGACGCCACCTTCATCAGAGCGGGCAATCTCCCTGGTCGGCATCTCCGATCGCTCGACGCGCTCCACCTGGCTGCCGCTCTCGAAGTGGGCGCAACCGAGATCTACACCTACGACGCTCGCCAAGCCGAGGCTGCGACCAATGCCGGCCTGACCCCGGTTGCCCCGGTGGGCTCGTGAGGACTTGTCCCGGTGGCCGAGCGGCAATACTGGCCACAGGGGGATTCGAACGTCACTGACCGTTGCGGTTGCACTTCTTGCCGCCGGTTGCGCGAGTAGCAGCAACGAAACCAGTCAGACGACGGCGGCGCCAGCCACGACCGTCGCGATCGCAGGGACCACGACCGTCGCAGCCGAGATCACAACGACCACCACGACGACGGCGACGACTGTCGCCACGACAGCTCAGGCGGCCACGCGCACCTGGCAGCGCGTGGAGGGTGACGAAACGTGCATGTGCGCCGACGGCAGCGACTGGAACCTCTGGGTCCGTGAAGCGAACCCCGAGAAGGTCGTCCTGTACTTCCAGGGAGGAGGTGCGTGCTTCAGCGCCGAGATGTGCAACTTCTCCACGTCGAGCACGTACGACCGCACCGTTACCGCTGACGACGACCCTTCCCGCTACGTCGGTCTGTTCAACCTTTCACACGCTGACAACCCGGTGGCCGACTGGTCGTTCGTGTACGTGCCGTACTGCACGGGCGATGTCCACCTTGGCAACAGCACACACGACTACGGCAATGGTCTCGTCGTCGAGCAAAACGGCATGGTGAACGCCCGCTTCGGGTTCGAAGAGATGGTGCGACGCTTTCCGAAGGCCACCGAGATTCTCGTGACGGATCGTCGGCAGGCGGCGTGCCCTCACCGCTCTTTGGCGGCCTAGCCGCCGACCGTTACCCGACCGCGAGCATCACGGCGTTGGCCGACGGTTCTGGCGTGTACCCGTCACGGCCCACCGTCAATACCTTCATCGGCAACCTCTGGGGTGCCTTTCGACGCCCGACCAACTTGGCCGGAGACAGCCAATCTCACACCCGAGCAGTGGGGCATCCCCGATGCCTTCGCCTACGCCGGGGCGCACGCGCCCAAGGTCGTGATGGCGCGTCATGATCACGCGTTCGACAGCGTGCAGGCCTCGTTCTCGGCGGTCGCCGGTGTCGGCAGTGACTAGCTCGACAAGTTGATTACCGATAACGGCGCCAAGGTCGAAGCCACCGGTGTGAACATCGCCGACTACCTCGCCCCCGGCACGACCCACACGATCCTGGCGAGGCCCGAGTTCTACACGCAGTCGGTCAACGGCGTGCGCTTCGTGGACTGGTTCACCCGCCTGCTCGCCGGTGAGAAGGTCCCGGACGTTCGCTGCACCTCATGTGCCTAAGGTGACCTCACGATGAATCCGATGATCCCTGAAGATTCCGGTTGGAACCCGTGGTTGATCGTCATGTGGTGGACGACGACGATCACCTGGGTCACCTACAGCATCGTCGTCCGCGACTTCACACGCGGCGCGTCGGCGTTCGTCGTTCTCTTCCTCGTTCCCGAGTTGATCAGCATCGCGAAGTCTCAAGACAACCTGCCGCCACTTACGCACGTCATCCGCTCGACCTTCCGCAACGTCGAGATATCGATGCCGCTCATCACGGGCGCGTCGGGTGCGGTGATCGCCAGCTGGACGAACACGACGTTGCGGTTGGTCGGGTTTGCGGGCATGGCTTCAGCCGCGCTCGGTTGGCTGATCGCCCACTTCCTCAACGCGTACGCAGCCAAGAGCCCCCGCGTCAGCACTGCCCAAGAGGAAGCAGGCACGCGGCTCGCCTGATCTCGCATGACGCGATCCTGACCCGAGTCAGCGGCTCACGGGTGACCGGCGACGGCGGGTGATCAGGACGAGTGCTCCACCGAGCAGGACCGCGAGGAGTGCCCACCGAAGGATTGCTTCAGAGTCGACGCCAGTCACCGGCAGACTCTTGGCGCTAAAGTGGAAGCCGAACTGCTGTGTCGTTGTCTGGTCGACCTGGTTGGCAATCGTGATGTCCTGTGTTGTGTTCGTCGTCGCTGAAGCGCCGAACGGCAATGTCGCCTTCACGATCTCGACACGGTAGGTACCGTCACGAAGCCCCTCGAAGACGTACGGGCTGTGAGTGGTCGCCGTCTGGATGTGAACGTCGTCGCCGGTGCCGAGAACACCGTCCGGGCCGGGCGTCCACAGACGAACCTCGACGTTGGAGATGTCGGGCTCGTCCGGATCGGCGACGCCATCGCGGTCAAGGTCGCGGAACACGCGGCCGATGATCTTGGCGTTGGCCGCCACAACGGTGACGTTCAGTACGACCGATGTCGTGGAGCGGTTTCCTGCGCCGTCGGTCTGGGTGACCGAGAGTTGCTGCGACCCGATCGGCAAGGCCGCCGACGGTTTGCATGACCAGGTTCCCGATGCCGACACTTGCGCAGCGCAGATTGCTTCGCCGTTGGCGCCAGACACGTTGATGGTGGCGTCGGGCTCGCCGGTGCCGGAGAGCGTCGGTGACGCGGATCCGTCCTGGGTCGACTCGGCTGTCGGCGATGCCGGCGCGGTGGTGTCGACGGTGAAGGTCAACGTGGTGGACGGGGAGTCGTGACCGGCTGCGTCTCGTTGCGTCGCCGTGAGCGACATCGAGCCGTCGGACGGCGCGGTTTGCGGTGTGCACGACCATGTGCCGGCGGCCGACACCTCGGCCGAGCAGATCGTGGCACCGCTCCCGTTCTTCACCGTGACGATTGAGCCCGACTCGCCGGTGCCACTGATGGTCGACGGCGAGACCCGCAGCTTTGCTCGATCTGCGGGCGACGAGACCACTGGGGCAGTCGGGGGGAGCGAATCGATGAAAACGTCGAGGTTCGTGGCGGCCGACGTGTTGCCGACACCGTCAGTTTGCGTGGCCACCAAGGTGACCGCGCCCTCCGGGAGGGCTACCAAAGGCGTGCAAATCCAGGCACCCTCCGGTCCGACGGTGGTGGTGCACACGGGCGCGCCGGTCGATGTCGCCACCGTGACGGTTGCGCCGGCTTCTCCGCCCGAGCCGGTGATCGTCGGTGTGTTGTCGGTCAGGGCGTCACCGCTTCCAGGGGTCGTGATCACCAGGGCGCCGGGAGCGGTCAGGTCGATGCTGAACTTGACGAGTCCGGCGTTGGAAAAGTTGCCCGCACGGTCAAACTGCCAGGCGTAGAACCTCCGCGGGCCTTCCGCAATCGGCGCGGACGGCGTGCACGACCAGTCGGGAGCTGTCGTCACGACCGTCTCGCACGCAGGTCTGTTCCGGTCGTAAAACACCTGGACGGTAGCGCCGGCTTCAGCCCCCGTCCCACGGATGGTTGGGGTTGCGTCGTTCGTCGTCGAACCCTCGGCCGGGGTAGTGACGACACCCTCGGCAGGCGCCGTGTCGTCAAGGGTCAAGGCGACTTGCGAACTCGCGGACGTGTTGCCGGCCGGGTCTGTGGCGGTGGCCTCCCACGTGATCGGTCCCTCCAGTTGTGGTGTTGGGTCGCACCCCCAGGAGCCCTCCGAGGTGACAAGGGCGGTGCACACCGTTGCGCCGTCCGGGAGTTTCACCGTGACGGTGCTCGCCGCTTCACCGGTGCCCAAAATTGACGGGAGCGTGCGGCTGTTAAACGCGGAACCATTGATCGGGCTTGTGAATGCCGGCGGCGCTGGCGCTCCGGTGTCAACGCTGAACTGCCTCGTCGTGGCGTCCGAGGAGTTGTTCGAAGTGTCGGTTTGCGTGGCGGTCAGCGTCACGGACCCATCGGAGAAAGGCTGCGCGGGCGTGCACGACCATGCGCCGGCGACGACGGTCGCGGTGCAGATGGTGGGGTCGTCGGCCGATGGCCTCTTCACCGTGACGGTATTGCCGGTGGCACCGGTACCCGAGATCGTCGGCGTGGTGTCCGACGTCGCCGATCCCGCTGCCGGGGCGCTGATCACGGGGGCAGCCGGCGCATCGGCAACGGTGAACGACTGTGTGTCCACGGTCGATGTGTTGCCGGCACGGTCAGCCTGAGTTGTCGACAATGTGACTGCGCCAACCGCGAACGCCGCGCTCGGCGTGCACGACCACGTTGTGCTGCCGTCTGGCACCGTCGCCGTGCAAACCGTCGCGTTGGCGGCATCCTTGACCGTCACCGTGGCGTTCGACTCACCGGTGCCGGAGATCGCCGGAGTGGTGGTGTTCGTGGTCGACCCTTCAGCGGGCGCGGTAACAACCGGGGCAGCCGGCGTCGTCGTGTCGACGGTGAACGAACGTGTCGCAGCCGGCGACACCGTTCCCGACACGGTCTGCGTGGCCGTCACGGTCACGACGCCTTGCGAAAGTGGGGTCGATGGCGCGCACGACCATGCGCCGGCCACAACTGTGGCGGTGCAGAGGGTCGCAGTCGACGCGTCCTTCACGGTCACGGTCGCGCCGGTGAGTCCGTATCCGGAGATCGTCGGCGTCGTGGACCGTGCGAACCCGTTCGCTGGCGGAGCGGCCACAATTGGTGCCGGCCGCGTCGCGCCGATGGCGAACGCGTGCGTCACCGAGGGTGACACATTGCCGGCCACGTCGGCCTGGGTCACGGTGAGGACCACAAGTCCGGCCGGGAGGCTGATGGTTGGGTTGCAGTACCAAGTGCCTTCGTTGACCTGTTCTCCGTTGCAGATCGTGTTTCCCCCGGCATCGGTCACCGTCACCTTGGCCCCTTCTTCACCGGATCCCCAGATGATGCTGGGTGAACTCGCCACGAGCGCACCCGAGGCCGGATTGTCAACCGACGGGGCTCCCGGTGGCGTCGCATCGATGGCGAACCGATTGGTCACCGGAAACGACGCCAACGTGCCGTCGCTCTGCGTCGCCGAGATCTCCACATTCCCGACGGCGAACACGGTCGTCGGCGTGCATGACCACGTGGCACCGGTCGCAACGGTCGTGCAGAACGTCGCGTCTCCGGGACCCTTCACGGCGACGGTGTTGCCCGAGACAGCCCCCGCACCCGAAATCGTCGGCGTGGTGTCGTTCGTTGCAACGAGCGGACTCGTGAATCTCAAATCAGGAGGACCGGCCGCGGTCACGATAAGGCATTGCGGAGTTGTGTCGTCGACGACGTTTGGCACGTGCGTGGTGAGTTCTACCAAGTCCGAACTGGTAATCGTGTGAGACGCCGGATTCGAGTCGCACGAAGGGTTCAAAGCCGACGCCGTGAGTTCCACCTGGACACGGCATTTCTGTCCAGCCGGAAGGGAAAAGCCGGGAGTCTCGCGACCCGGACTTGTCGGGTTCACAACCAAAGACCAAACCGAGGGCGAGCTGAACGTGTCGAGATAGTAGGAACTCGACGTGAGGGGTTTGTCGTACGCCGTGCACCCATCCAAGCCGAAAGGCTGAGCATTGATCGTGATCGCTGACGGAAGGTTCAGACGGAAGCCGAGGCCAGCTGCTGCACTCGTACCGGAGGTGTTGTCCAACCAAACGGTGAGAGTCGTTGAACGCCCGGATCGAATCGTTTTTGTCCCCAACGTTCGCGTAGATCGACGGTGACCCCGCAGCGTGCGCCGGCGCTGCGGCAACCGTGACAGTCACAACGCCCGGTGCCGCGAGCCGCGCTGACGGCGGCGAGCCGCCACGCTGACTGAGTAACGCCTCGGCAGAATTGTGCGGTCGCCCGTCGTGCCGTTGCCCAAGTGTCGAACTTCATCGGTGTTTCCCTCCAGAATCTCAGAGGGAAAAGTCGACGCCAAGCGTTCGTTCTTGACGCTAAATAGGTAAGGGTTCCTTCATACAGCCTGGCCGTTGCACCGTGCGACCCGAGTTGGACAAGCAGACACGACGGAGCCCCACCCACGAAGTGGGTGGGGCTCCGTCCACGGTCCGAGGGAGATGAGGGAGTGATCTACCTCGGAGCGAACGAACCGTTGAGGTCAACGATCACGTGCGTCGAACGGCTGCTGTAGACACACGCCTTGCCGCCGGTACCGAGTTTCACCGACACGCCGTTCGACCTGGTCTGGCCGGGCATGAAGTTGACGTTCGAGGTCTGTGGGATCGGGCTGCCGCACGGGTACACCGTGATGAAACCAGCGGCGGCCGGGTCATCAGCAATCACGTTGAGCACGGCGTCGGTGGCGGTGGCGGGAACGCCACTCACGCCCACGACCTGCACCTCGGTCACCGATCCGGCACCGACCTTCGCGCCGCCACGAGTGTCACGCAGTCGAGCCGGGTTGACGGCGACGAAGCCGGCCGGGTCGGCGACAACGACCGGGGTCGGTACGACACCGTTGGCAAGGGACGTCGTAACACCGCTTCCGAGGGTGTAGTTACCGGCCTTGGCCGTCTTGAGGATCACGCTGAAGGTACACGTTCGTGCGGTCGCGGTCTCGGTGCCCGGGAAGGCAACGCCGGTGAGCGCCACGGCCGTACCCGTCGCCGTCAGCGAACCGCCACAGGTATTCGACCCGGAGCGAACCGTGCCGACGCCGGTGGGCAGCGCATGGGTTGACCGTCATGTTCGTATGGGCAATACCGAACGCATGTCCGTCGACGTTGTAGGTAAGCGTGACGTCATCACCAGTGGTGATGTTCGCCGAGGTTGCCGTCATGGTCATGCCCGGTTTAGAGGGATCACCCACGTAGATGACCGACGGAACCACCAGGTTCGTCACGCCCGTAGTAGCCACCGATGCATACCCCTCGTCTCCGCCGTAGCCGCCGAGCGTGAATCCTTCCGATGTGATCCCGCCGACGGCGTCGAACTTGCCCGCTACACGAGCCAACACCCGCATGGTGAGTTCACACTTCGGAGCTGCGGAGACCGACCAGCCCGACATGTTCTGGTTCACCGTCAGGGTCGAGGGCGAGTGTGCGTGCTCGTTACCGCAGGTCGAGTTGACTCTCAGCCACGACTTCCGCGGCGCTCGTCATTCCCACCGGGTACTGGTGGCTGAACTCCGTCACCTCGGTGAGGTTCTTGAGCGTGTAGGTGAACTTGACCTGCTCACCCATCACACGGCTGGTCTCGTCGACCTCGACCACAACTTCGGGCGGGTCATCGACCGCCATCGCGGTGGCGTGGGCTGGGGCGATAGCCACCAAGCCGGCACAAGCGGTGGCCGCCGCAAGCAGCGCTCGGCCGAACAGTGTTCTCATCGGTGATCAACTCCGTCGTACTCGATCGCCCCCGGTGGGCGGATCGTCCGCCGTTGTGTCGGCCCGGAAGCTCGCTACTTGGGGAGTGTGAAGAGACCTTGACCGGGGTATGTAAAGAAACACACACAATGTCGGCCACGAACATCCACTCGTTGGCCGCTTACTAGGCTTTCCGAGTTCCGATCGCTACCCAACGGAGCCGTCGTCGCCTCCAGTTCCCCGGCTCGCGTCCTTGTTGTCGAGGATGTGCCATCCATCGCCGGTGCGATCGCCGCGCACTTAAATGCGGCGGGCTACGCAGTTGACATCGTCGACGATGGCGAGACAGCTATCACGGCGGATCTCAGCCGCTACGTCGCCGTTACCCTCGACGCCATGCTGCCACGGTTGTCGGGTTTCAATCTGCCCCCAGTGGCGGACGTTCAGCGCCATTCCCGTACTGATGATCACCGCACTCACCGAGCAGACCGACAGAGCCGAAGCCTTCGACGCAGGGGTGGATGACTTCATGACGAAACCGTTCGTCGCGGTCGAGGTCGTCCGGCGGATCGGTGCGCTGATTCGCCGCAAGGACAGCGAACAACGAACGGACAGCGCACAAAGACGGGTCGGTGACATCGAACTCGATCTCGTGAAGCGCACGATCGACGTCGATGGGCGTTTGATTCGGCTGACACCGGTCGAGTGCAGTCTTCTCGGCCTGCTCGCCAGTGACCCGGGCCGCGCCTTCAGGTCGCGAAGAGATCGCTTTCCATCTCTACGGAAGCAGCTTCGTCGGCGACAGCCGCTGAAGTGACCCCCATGTGAAGAACCTGCGACGCAAGATCGACCGCGATCCGATCCGGGCCGATCATGCTCACCGCCCGCGGAGCCGGCTACCTCCTGAACGACTCGACGACGAGCAACGCATGACGACTGAGGACGACATCGAGAAGCTCCTAGCAAGCGTTCCCCGAGATCCCCGGTCAGGTGAGCGCT
>CAWBTA010000001.1:0-148094 GCA_963791625.1 uncultured Acidimicrobiales bacterium | reverse complement strand
ACTGAGGGAGGCCCCGAATGCCTGACCGCAAGCCGCTGATGACACATTCACGAAGGCGCCGGCCACGGCTTCAACAATGACACCGGCGGCGGTTACAACCAGGCGGCCGCCACCGCCGCCTGGCCCGAGACCCTCGCGTGGTTCACTAAGTACCTCGCATAGGGAAGATCCGAATCGAGGTCAGAGAAACAGGTCTGCGATCTCGATGCTAACGGGCGGGCAGTTCAGCGAAAGTGAGCTGCCACTCGGTAACGAGATCGATCGCCAGGGCTGCGATTCGTCGTCTCGCAGGTGTGCCTCAACGACCTCACGCGAGGGATCGACGATGAGATAGGCCAGCAGCGTCGGAATCTGCAGGTAGGCAATGGCCTTTGTTTCGTAGTCGCGTTGGCGACTCGAGGGCGAAACAACCTCAACGAGCAAGCACGGGTTCCGCCGATATTGCCCGTCATCCGGCTCTTCACAGAAAACGGCTACGTCTGGGTAGAAACCGTTTCGGTCGCGAAGAACCAGCCGTTGATCGGAGGCTACGGCCCTACAGCCGTGGTCTCGAGCGGGTTGGAACAACAAGGCCAACACCGACGCGGAAACATCGTTGTGCCTATTGGACGCACCCGCCATGGCGTACATGACGCCCTCGATGAGTTCATGCTTTAGCTCGTGATGCTGCTCCTCGAACCGAACCCATTCCTCAACGGAGAGGTACAGCTGCGACGGCACCGCGTTCATGGCGAAAGGCTACCAGCGGCCGTGATGCGTCCCTTGGAAGTGCCGAGCGGGCTCACCAACCTGGACAACCTCAGAAGTGCCCTATTCGTCCCTTACGATCCAGGCTGTGGCTATCCGTCCAACGATACCCGCCAACATCGCTAGGCAGCTCCGCCGGGAGTCGGGGTACGGCTGTTGTGAGCGAAGCTGATCCGATCGAACGCTTGAGGCAATCGCGGAACGCTTGGTCTCGCCTGTCTCAGGGCAAAGAGTCTGGACCTCTAACTTGAAATTGCGAAGAGGCTCAGGTGGGTGATTTGCAGGTGTCGATCTGCGAGTTCAAACCCGGTCGCCAATTCGATCCTCGCCTACATGGTCACCAACGGGGCTGGGCGATCCGACCGTCACAGCGGGGTGGTTGCCAGCATCCCTTCGATTCGGGCTGATTGTGGAGCTTCTCGTGGGAGATCTGTTCTGAGAAATGTCCAGAAATATCTATAGCACTGCTTGCTTTTTCTACGAACAGGTGTATGCTTTGTCTATGGCGACGGCGGAGTTGATCGAACTGTTCGAGCGGGTGATCACCCTGCCCTCGCCTGCGCCCACATCGGAATTGTTGATCTCGACGATCGCTGATGCAACGCGGTTGGAAGCGGTTCTCGCGAGTATCAAGACGCGTTCGTTGGCTGAGCTGGCGGTGGTCTCCCCGTCGGCTGAGGTCTCGTTCGCGCAGGCGGCGAAGGTGTCGTTGGGGCAGGCGGATCGGGTGCTGAAACGCGCCGCCCTGCTCGCTGCGGTCGAGCCATTGGCCGACTCATTCGCGGTCGGTCGGCTGTCGGCTGATCATGTCGACGCGTTCGGCTCCATCTACCGGCGCGCCACCACCGAGGTCCGAGCCAAGCTCCTCGAGCACGCCGCCGAGGTGGTGCTGTTTGGGGAAACGGCTACGGAGTACGAGTTCCGCAAACACGTCGCTGCGAAGGCTCGCGAGTTCGAGAGCGCCGAAGATGCTGAGCAACGACTTATCCGGCAGAAGAAGGCGGTGCGCCTGTCACTGCGGATGGACTCGGAGAGCGGGATGGGGAAGATCTCCGGGCAGTTCGATCCGGAGACGTTTCAGTGGTTGCATAGTCAGATCATTCGCGAAACGCAAGCACGGTTTCACGACCTCACCCCGGAGCATTGTCCGCTTGACCCGCTGGAACGACAGCAATTCCTCCGCGCCCACGCGCTACTCGCGCTACTCAACGGTACGGGTGTGGCTGCGGCAGGTGGAGGGCCCGAGGTCGTGGTCGTGCATCACCAGCCGGGTCGGGATGTCACGATCAACTGGGGCATTGCCGGTTTGGAACTGCCTGACTCGAGCCTCGACCGGATCCTCGCCAAGAGAGCACGGATCTTCAACGTCACCATCCGCAACGGAGACATCGTCTCTGCGCCTGGAGAGCTGAACCTTGGGCGCAACGCTCGCCTAGCGAACCGAGCGCAAAGACGGGCGCTTGCAGCCGTACATGACAGGTGTGCGGTGCCCGGATGTGAAGTCCGGTACTGGCAAACAAAGCTCCACCATATCCAATGGTGGGAACACGGCGGGCTCACCAACATCGACAACCTCATCCCGCTCTGCTCGCACCACCACGCGCGCCTCCACGCCGAACGCTGGAAATGCGAGCTCAAACCTGGTCGGCAGGTCGTGTTCACCCTGCCCGACGGCACCATCCTCGCCAACGCCCCACCTGACACGATGGCGGCCTGACCGGCCGCGTTCCCTGCGGAAGCTCCTTGACAACTGAAGAGAAGCCCGGCGATCACAGAGTGACAGGTGACGTGGTGAGGCTGATGTAACCGCGAGTTCTTGTGAGAGAAACCCGCACGCATCGCAGCCTGCGTACCGTCGATCCCATGCACAGCACTGGCGCCGCAACCGTCGACACCACCACCGCCTCAGCCACCTGGATGCCGGTTATGACGGCCGATCGGCTCCACGCCGACCAGGGCCGATGCGTGCTGGTGGGCGACCAGCAGATCGCGATCTTCCGCATTGGCGACACCGACGAGGTTTTCGCACTCGACAACGTCGACCCATTCTCGGGTGCCCCGGTGATCTCCCGCGGGCTCGTCGGCAGCGTGTCCGGGGAGCTGAAGGTGTCGTCGCCGCTCTACAAGCAAAGCTTTTCGCTCAGCACCGGCATCTGCTTTGACGATCCGACGGTGTCACTCACCACCTACGACGTGCGTGAGCGCAACGGCATCATCGAGGTGTCTGTGTGACACTCAGCTTGGACTGTTTCGACACGCCCGTCCAGCTTCTGCCCAAGCCGCCCAAGCTGCACGGCATCACCGAGGCCGGGCCGGGCAGACTCCCGCTTGAAGCGGGCCAGCAGTATCGCTTCAGCTTCAATATGGGCACCTGCATTGGCTGCCACACGTGTGAGGTGGCCTGCGCCGAACAAAACGGCCTGCCGCCAGAGGTGAGCTGGCGCAAGGTCGGCGAGGTGGAGGGTGGCTCGTTCCCCACCACGAAGCGCTTCCATCTGTCGTTGGCGTGCAACCACTGTCTGGAACCGGCGTGCCTCGAAGGCTGCCCGACGGGCGCCTACACCAAGCTGGACAACGGCATCGTGAAGCATCACGCCGACGACTGCATTGGTTGCCAGTACTGCACCTGGAACTGCCCCTACTCGGTGCCCGCGTTCCAGCCCGATCGCCGCATCGTCACCAAGTGCGACATGTGCCAGCCTCGACTGGAAGCCGGCGGCACGAGCGCCTGCGTCGACGCTTGCCCCACCCACGCAATCGGTATCGAAATCGTCGATGTCGCCGCCTGGCGCGCCGATCACCACGAGGCAGATGGCCCCAACATGCCGCCGTCCGAACTGACCATCTCCACCACTCGCATCATCCTGCCCAGCAACTTGCCGTTGGAAACCTTCGCCAGCAGCGATCACGATCTGCGGCCCGAACATCCCCACTGGCCGCTCGTATGGGTGACGTTGCTGACACAAGTCGCCATGGGCGCCATTGGTGCCAGCCTGTTCGCCGGTGTTGCACGACATGGAGCCGTGGTCGCGTTCCTGGCCGCCGCCATCGCCCTGCCTGCGTCACTTCTTCACCTCGGTCGGCCGATCATGGCCTGGAAAGCGCTCCGTGGCTTGAGGCGTTCGTGGCTCAGCCGCGAGGTGCTGTTCTTCGGGTTACTTGCACTTACAACTTCTGTAGCAGTAGTTGCACCTACAACTATCACCGCAGCGCTTGGCCTCGCCACGGGTGTTGCTGGCGTGTATTCCAGCGGGCGCCTCTACGTCGTGCCGGGCCGACCGGCCTGGAATACCAGACTGACGATCGCTGCCTTCTTGTTGTCGGGTATCGCCACCGGACCGCTGCTGGCCATGACGGTCACCGGCCCGGACCACTCCCTCCAAATTCTCAGCATCATCGGCATCGGCGGCCAGCTGTTGGTCTTGGCAATCAATACCCTTCGGTTGAAGGAGAACTCGGCTCGTGAGTATCGCGGCAGTTATCGGCTTCTGATCGAGCACTTCCGGCGACTGCTGCTGGCTCGCATCGGCCTCGCCGTGTTGGGCGGGGTTCTGGTCTTCGTCGCACCGGCGTTGGTGGCGCTGGCCGTTGTGCTCGCGACGGAAGCGATTGGTCGATATCTGTTCTTTGTGACCGTGGTCCCCCTGTCCACCCCCGGCGGATTCTTCGCAGGAAGGTAGGCGACCAATGGCTATCAACACCCGACTTCCCGCCTGGCTCGGACTGGACCACGGCGGTGAGCGATACGAATACGGCACCGACCAACGATTCGGGCCGATGCAAGCCGATCACGTTCCGGAACGGTGGGTTCGCACGACGTGCGGCTACTGCTCGGTCGGTTGCGGCATCCTGTTGGGCGTGAAGAACGGCAAGGCCGTGACGGGCATGGGAGACCCAGATCATCCGGTGAACGAAGGGCGTCTGTGCCCCAAAGGTCAGTCCGAGCATCTCACGCTCAGCGCGCCCGGACGGCTCCTGACGCCAGTGGTGCACGGCAACGAGGTCGGCTGGGACCACGCACTGAACGCGCTGACCATGCGCATGACCAAGCTGCTGAAGAAACATGGCCCGGAGTCAGTGGCCATCATTTCCACCGGTCAACTCGTTACTGAGGAGTTCTACGCCCTGGGCAAACTGGCCCGCCTCGGTCTTGGGTTGGCCCATTATGACGGCAACACCACACTCTGCATGGCCAGCGCGGTCTCGGGCTATAAAATGACGCTCGGCTCCGATGGCCCGCCGGGTGCCTACGCCGACCTGGAGCAGGCCGACTGCATCGTGCTGTTCGGAGCCAACATCGCGGACAACCACCCGCTCCTGGCGCCGCGAGTGCTGGAGAACAAGGGCGCAACGGTCATCGTCATTGACCCGCGTGTCACCAAGACGGCCATGATCGCCGATCAGCATTTGGCCATCAAGGCTCGCACCGACATCACCTTGCTCAACGGCATCATCCACATTCTGATCACCGAAGACTTGCTGGACCTGGCGTATGTGCGGGAGCACTGCGACGGGTTCGATGAACTGGTCGCCCACACGGCGCGCTACACACCCGCAAAGGTCGCCACCGAGTGCGGCATCACCGTGGAGGCGCTCCACCTGGCGGCTCGGGCCATAGGGAACGCCAACGCGGCCACGTTGGCCTGGACCATGGGTGTCAATCATTCGGTGCAGGGCGCTGAGACGTCGGCTCTTATCGTGACCCTGGCCGCCATCACGGGCAATATGGGCAAGCCGGGCGCATCACCGTTCTCGATCACCGGCCAGTGCAACGCAATGGGTACCAGGGAAACGGGCTTCACCGCTTCCATGCCCGGCTACCGATCCTTCGACAATCCCGACGACCGCGCCGACCTGGCTCGACTTTGGAACATCAACGAGTCTCGTCTGCCCTCTGCCCGCGGCCGGGCCTACCCCGACATCATCAGCGGTATCGCCAGCGGCCGGATCAAAGGGTTATGGATCATCGGGACAAACCCCGTCGTCTCATACCCCAACCGAGAAGAACTTGAGTACGCGCTCAGCCGCCTCGAACTGCTCGTCGTCCAAGACGGATTCGAAACACCCACGACCGCCCTGGCCCACATCGTCCTCCCCGCGGCGATCTGGGGCGAGAAGGATGGCACCTTCACCAACAGCGAGCGCCGGGTGTCCCGGGTCCGCAAGGCCGTTGAGCCACCGGGTGAGGCAAAGAGTGACTTCGACATCTTTCTCACCGTGGCCGATCGGCTCGGTATGAAGGACGAGCTGTACCCGAACTGGACGACACCGGAGGATGCATTCACCGAATGGGCTCGCGTTTCAGAAGGCAGACTCTGCGACTACAGCGGCATCACCTATGAGCGGATCGATGCCGCTGGCGGGGTGCAATGGCCATGTCCGGACGATGCCGACGTGCTCCCGAGCGGAACGCCCCGTTTGTACACGAGCGGCAAGGTGCCGACGGTGACGGGTCGCGTGCAGCTCTCGCTAGTCACGCCGCGAGAAATCTCCGATATGCCGCGTCGGAAGTTTCCGTACCTGCTGAACACCGGACGAACTGTCGAGCACTGGCACACCCGAACCAAGACCGGACGGGTCAAGATCCTCGACCGCATGGCTCCGACCGGCTGGATCGAGATGAGCCCGGATGATGCCGAACACCTGAAAGTGTTGTCGGGCAGCTCCGTGAAGGTCACCAGTCGGCGCGGCACCATAGAGCGCATACCGGTACGAGTCACCGCCACGATACGCGTCGGCGAGGTCTTCATCCCGTTTCACTTCGACGATATGTGCGCCAATCGCTTGACCGTCGACGAGTTTGACCCCATCTCCCGCGAACCCAACTACAAGCAATGCGCCGTCGCAATCGAGAAGGTGTGATCAGCCCGTAACCCTGCCGAAACACCGATCAGCAACACTGGGGCACATGCCCATCCCCAGTCTTGACGGGTTCACCGTGGGCATCACCGCGGATCGCCGGTGGGAAGAGCAAGCCGAACTGCTGCGTCGACGCGGGGCGCGCGTGGTGCACGGACCCTGTATTCGGACGCTGCCGCTCGACAGTGAGCATGCCCTCCAGGAAGCCACCGATGGCATCATCCTGACGCCACCCGACCTCCTCATCGCCAACACCGGCATCGGAATGCGTAGTTGGTTTGCTGCCGCAGAAAGTTGGGGCCTCGGTGAGGCACTCATGGGCGCGCTGAGCGAAACCACCATTTTCGCCCGCGGCCCGAAGGCTTCTGCTGTCGTGCACCAGGCTGGGCTACCGGTCGTAGCTCGTGCTGCCAGCGAACGGCTCGCCGAGGTTGTGGAGCTCGTCATCGAACACGGCGTTGCCGGAAAGACCGTTGCCTTTCAGCGCCATGGCGAGGACGCACCGCTTTTGCTGGCGTCACTGGAGGCAGCCGGAGCTGTCCTGGTAGAGGTACCCGTGTACTCCTGGAAGCTTCCCACCGACCTCAAACCGGCGCACCGACTGATCGAAGCGATCATCGGACGCAGGGTGCAAGCGGTGACCTTTACCAGCGCACCGGCGATTCGCAACCTGCTCAGCATCGCCGACGAGATTGACCTCAGAAACGAGGTGCTGACCGCGTTGAACGACGGCGTTCTCTCCGTTTGCGTTGGGCCCGTATGCGCCGGTGTCGGCTTCGAGGAAGGGATCAAGGATCCCGTGGTCCCGGCGAAAGCCCGACTCGGCCCCATGATTCGGGACTTGGCCGAAGCGCTGGCCGCGTCGCGGTCGGTGGTAATACTGGCCGACGGGAACGAGCTTGTACTCCAGGGTCAGTCGGTGCTGATCAACGGCGTCAGTAACGAGGTTCCGGAGCGAGAGGCTGCGCTTCTCGCGGTGCTCCTCGGGCGAAAGGGAGCGGCGGTCAGTAAGGCCGACCTTCTGACCGCAGTGTGGGGATCCACCGCCACTGATGAGCACGTCGTCGAGGTCACCGTTGCCCGACTCCGCAAGCGCCTCGGCCCATCGATTCACCTCATCACCAGCATTCCCCGACGCGGGTACCGCCTGGCTCTGTAGGACCCCTACTCCGCGCGTGGACGTTCGTGGCGGGCTGCGGCGGCTACCAGTTGCGCCCTGCTTGTGAACCCGAGCTTTTGGTACACACGGCCCAGGTGCGACTCGACGGTGCGACGAGAGATGACGAGCTGCCCGGCTATCTCGCCGTTGGTGTGGCCGTTTCCCAACATCTGCACAATGCGAGCCTCGGAATCGGTGAGGCCGTCCCAGCCGAGCGCTGGTCGGTTTGTCGGGCGCGATGCCCGAATTTTGTGCCCTGAAGCTCTCAGGGTCGATCGCAGACGGTCGGCCCAGTGCCGCGCACCGAACGTTTCGAACATGCCCAGTGCTGTCTCCGCGTAGTGATCTGTGCCTCCGTCGGTCGACATCGAAGCCGAAATCTGCGCCGCATCGGCGAACGCTCGGGCCGCTTCCGGGCCTCGGTTCACTGCCGAGAGCATCGAGGCTCCCTCGGCCACCAGCCCGGCGTCGTTGCGGCAAAGCCCGACGGCCCATCGCGCCGTGCCTGCCGCGACGGCGGACGTGCTGCGGCCGGCCATCGCATCGAGTGCGTCCGCGATCACCGCCGCTTGATCGGTGTTGCCGTCAGCGAGGCACACGCGGACGAGGTCGGCACCGGCATTGAGCAGCAGGCCCGGCGCCGGCGCGTCGAGGATGCGCTCCGATGCCATGGCTGCCACCTGTGCGGCGGCCGCGTTGTTTCCCTGCGCTTCCAGCAGGTGAACGACCGCCAGGGCCAACCATTCGCGTCCGACGGCACGCGTTGCGTCCGGGCGCTCGCCGGCCGCGATCCATTCCTGCGCCGCGCCCAGATCACCGCGGGCGACACTTACCATGGCGCCGACGGCGTGGGGCCAGGCCGACCCCGTGGCAACGGCCCACTCAGCGGCACCTGCGATGGCCGCGTCCGCTTCCGCGAGTGCATCATCCCAGCGCCCGAGCCGAAAGAGCGCAGCGGTGGCGAAACCCTGGAACATCGGACCGGCCCAGCGCGGCCGCTCTCCGCTCAAAGGAGCTCTGACGGCTGCCAGCGAGCCTTCGTCGTCACCAAGATGCCCGAGCGCAATGGCACGCATCAGGCGCGGCGTCACCTCGTTGGCCGGACGTACAACGTCGGAATGCGCGTGGCGCAGCGCCGCGCCGGCCAGCGCAACGGCATCATCGAACCGCCCATCCAGCGAGGCGAGGAGTGACCGTGTCTCGTTGATCGTCATATCGAGACGTGCGTGCGTCGGACACGGCGAGCGCTCCACCCACGCCAGCAGTTCGAGCGCCTCAGCGGGCCGGCCGGCGTTGACGCGCAACACGGCAAGTTCGGCAACGGCATCGACTGCCTCGCTGTCCGTGTTGGAGTAGCGCCGTTCGATCTCATCGACGGTCAGCGATTGATAGTTATCGACAAGGACGTCAAGCTTGCCGACGAGCAGAGCGGCGTTGCCACGAAGTCGTTGGCGGGCGAGAGGCTCATCAAGATGAAACGGTTCGAAATGCCGGTCGAGAAGCGGCTCGACCTCGGCGGCCCGCCCGCTGTTCAAAAGCGCCGATCCGAACTCGTACAAGACGGTGTCATCGACTGGTCCCGCTCGGTGACCCAACGCGACGGCTTCGGCGTAGAGGTCGGCAGCGAGGTCGGGCCGGTCGTGCAATTGCGAGCGGCCCGCGGCTACGAGCGTGGGCGCATCGGCAGGGTCCGAATATGTCGCGAGTTCAAGGAGGCACGCCGCTTGGCGGTCAGCGTCGGCTCCTACTGCTCCCAGCACATCAACGGCGCGGCGGATCAGGTCATGTTCGACGCCGGTCGACGTCGTAGCCAGCACCGCCTGGCGTACAAGGTCGTGCCTGAAGCTGACGTTGGTGGGACCCCCGACCAGCGTGCCGGCGTCGATGCCGGCCAGCAGAGCATCGACGATTGATCCGAACGGAGCGTCGAGGATTGCGGCGAGTTCACGGGCCGAGGCACCACCGGGCACGGCGGCCAGCGCTGGGATGATCACCGTTCCCATCGGGAGGGAAGCGACCGCGACGTCGCGCATGCGGCGACGCAAGTCGAGTTCGCCGGATTCGGCAACGCAGTCACGTGGAAGCTGGAACGCCTGGTGTTCGATCGCGTCGAGCAGCTCATGGACCAGAAACGGATTGCCCCCTACCGACCCGCATAACTGAATGAGCTCGACGCCCAGCGTCGGGCCGATCCGAGCGTGTGCGAGTTCAAGTACCTCGTCAGAGTCGAGCTCGCGCAGCGGCAGGTCGTACCCGTGCGCGGTAGCGAGATCAAGGAGAACCGCAAGATCACCTCGCGACGGAAGGTCGCGAGAAGTCACCGCCAAGAGCAGTCCGAGATCGACGGCACGACGGCCGAGCACACCGAGTGCCGACACGCTGTACCGGTCTGCCCAGTGCGCGTCCTCGATGACGAGGACTGACGGAGACCCGCTGTTCATCGCCTCCACCGCTCGCAGAACGACTTCGGCATCCGGATCGCCCGAGTCCAGTTCGTCCTCCGGTACGAACGCCGTGAAGAGCGAGAACGGTTGACCGCCGCGCGTTGCGGTGGCGGTCGCATGTCGGACCGTCAGGTCGCGCTTGTGAGCCGAGCCGGCGAGCGCGTCGATCAGACACGACTTGCCAATGCCCGGCGGACCGTGCAGGAAAATGAGTCCGCCTTTGCCGCCAGCGACACGAGCGACCATATCGTCGATCGCCGCCAGCTCAGGTTCCCGCCCGATCACATGTCGGGTCATGGGGCGAGCGTAGGCGACCCAGACCTGCTCCGGCGCCGCACATAGTTGCGTGGTACTACCGATGTCACATGCATCGTCATTCGTCACGATGGTTCCATGCTCTCCTCACCGCCAAGACCCACCCCGTCCGCGGCCAACCGCCCACTGAGTGCGCAACACCGCAGCCGATGGACGGGCGACCTGATCCGGGCAATCGCGAACGTTGCAGCTGCGTTGCTGTTCGTTGTCGGTTGCCTGGGCTTCTACGCCGAAAGCCTCTACAACAGTGCCATTACTGCGTTTCTTGCCGGGAGCGTGCTGTTCCTGGTGAGCGCCATCGGTGCGGCAGTCGCCCTACGCGACGGGATGCGCCGAGCCGACCGACACGGTTCTTCCGATCCAACCACCAACACGCCAGGAGCATCATCATGACCATCGTCCTCAACGACATCCCGCCGTCTGTCGCCGATTACATCACGCAAAACGTCACCGTCGAAGTGACCAAACCCCACACCGGGAACTCGAGCGTGCTGCAACCGAACGACGACGCAACCTTCGACGTGACGCTCACGAACAAGGGCACCGTCGGCCTTGTCAACGTGCAGTACCACCTGACCATCGATGATCCGACGGTGGCCCAGTTCCTGAGCTTCGGCTCCGCGCTCTATCCGTCACGCGCCGACTTCGGCGAGGATGTCTTCAGCGGTGATGACACCCAGACCCCGACCTTGCTCGTGTCGCCGGTCGAACTGACCGGCTTAGCAAATCTTGAGCCCGGAGCGGACCTCACGTTCTCAGAATTTCGCCTGCACCTGCGCAAGAAGGGGGCGGCCGGAATCAAAGTCCACATCCATGCCGATATCGATCAGTCGACTCTGTTCCCGAGCACTCAGCGCGGGAATGCGTCGACGGTGGATATCGAGGTCAAATGAACGCACTCCTGTCCATCGACCGTCCGTCGGTCGTCTCCCCGCCCGTCGGGCTCGATGTCGCGGAGCAGGCCTTCACGAAGCGTTTCCCCGGATTCGATCCCGATGGCAGTTTCGCCGCGATGAGACGCTGCGAGTACGGACGGCTGGAGGCCGAGCGGCACGTCTATCTCGACTACTCCGGCGGCAGCCTTTATGCGACAAGCCAGGTCGAGGCTCACGCACGGTTCCTCAGCCGAAGCGTCTTCGGCAACCCGCACTCGAACAACCCCACATCGCTGGCTGCAACTGCCCTCGTGGCCGACGCTCGCGACGCCGTGCTCGAGTTCTTCGGTGCTCCGCCGGACGAGTACTACTGCGTCTTTACCGCCAACGCGAGCGGTGCGTTGAAGTTGGTGGGCGAGGCCTACCCATTCGAACCGGGCGGTGCCTTCGCACTCACCACCGACAACCACAACTCCGTGAATGGCATCCGCGAGTTCGCCCGACGGAAAGGCGCGGCCATCTCTTACGTTCCTGTCGTCGCCCCCGAACTTCGGGTCGATCGCTCGGCGCTGACCGACGCACTGGCCGCCGCCGACTCGTCGAGGCCGAACCTGCTGGCGTTTCCGGCTCAGTCGAACTTCTCGGGGGTGCAGCATCCGCTCGACATTGTCGACGAGGCCCACACCCACGGTTGGGACGTACTGCTCGACGCCGCTGCGTTCGTACCAACGAACCCCTTGGACGTGTCACGCGTCCGCCCCGACTTCGTGGCCGCTTCGTTCTACAAGATCATTGGATATCCGACAGGTGTCGGCTGTCTGCTGATTCGTCGCGATCGCATGCACGCTCTGGCACGGCCCTGGTTCGCGGGCGGCACCGTGACCGTTGCGTCGGTATCTGGCGATGGTCATTACCTTCGACCCGACGAAGGCGGCTTTGAGGATGGCACCGTCGACTACCTCAGCCTGCCCGCCGTTTCAGCTGGCTTGAGGCGGATCGAGGGGCTCGAAATCGCGAAGCTCCACGAACGGGTCGCGTCACTCACACTCTGGCTGCTCGAAGCGATGGCATCGCTCCACCATGGCAATGGTCGGCCCGTCGTCGGCATCTACGGACCGGTCGGCCCGGACCACCGCGGAGGCACCGTGGCCTTCGTCGTCCGCGACCGCGACGGGCGCGTGGTGTGCGAGCAACACGTCGAGGCGTTGGCCAACCGGGCCAACATTTCGCTACGCACCGGATGCTTCTGCAACCCGGGTGCTGGCGAGGCGGCGAATCACCTCGGGCCTGACGAGATGGGTGCGTGGTTCGGGCGCGAACAGCCTGTGTGGCCCGACGAGCTGCGCGACGGCCTGTTTCGTCAGCACGACCGCGTCCTGTCCGCCATACGAGTCTCTCTCGGAATCGCCAGCAACTTCGCCGACGTCTACCGGTTCGTCTGTTTCCTCCAGGACTTCGCGGACCGCACGACCGACGGGATCGCCGTAGCGGTCAAATGAGCGCAATCCCGTCCATCACAGTTCAGAATCTTTTCGGGGGCCTCTCGGGACTCCTCAGCCTCATGAGCGTCGTCCCATACCTTCGAGATGTCTCGCGTGGTGTGACGCTCCCACAGAGGATGTCATGGTTCGTCTTTGCCATGCTTTCCACGAGCGCCAGTGTCGCCCAGGCCGCTGCGGGAGCCATTTCTGGCGCCCTCCTCACGGGAGGATCGGCAATCGGATTCTCCGCTGTCTTTGTCGCATCCATCAAACGCGGCGTGGGCGGAGCATCACGGTGGGACTTCGTGGCCTTGGGAATCAGCATTGCTGGACTTGTGCTCTGGCACCTGTCCAATCGGCCCATGGTCGCTGTTGCTGCGATCGGGGTCGCCGAGTTGGCGGCAGTCGCGCTAACTGTGGCGAAGTCGTTGGAAGCGCCAGGAAGCGAGACCCTATCCACCTGGGTCATTGATGGCGTCGCAGGCGTCGTGGCGATCATCGCCGTCGGGACGATTGATGCGACACATCTTCTGTATCCCGTTCATCACGTGGTCCTGAACGGTTCCGTCGTTGCGGCGATACTGATCGGGCGCAGGTTCAAGCAACGGTACCTGTCGCTCAACAACGAGCACATCGACGTCGGCCGGTGGGTAGCTACCCCACAGCCAACGGCGAGTACCCCCGTCGCATGACGTTGTCCGCGTTCGACCCGGCAGCATTCTCGGCGCGAAGGTACAACCAGTCGTACTTTTCCACAGTTATGCAGGATGAAAGGGTACTGCTCACGTGGCTTGCAACTTCCGCCGCCGCCCATTTGGCCGGTGCGGATACAAACCCCCGACGCGCTGGCCGGCGATCATTGCTCGATGTCGGGTCGGGTCCCACCGTCCACCACATGCTGTCGCTCTGCCGAGAGGCCGACGAAATTGTGGTGAGCGACTACCTTGCGGAGAATTTGGCAGAGATCCAACTCTGGCTCGATGGGGGAGACGACGCCCACGATTGGACACCCTTCACCCGAGACATCCTCGCCGCCGAAGGTACGACGCCAACCCGGTCAGAAATTCACAAGCGCGAGAGTCTGCTTCGCGCGAGGGTCAAGCACCTCGCCGCCATCGACCTCAGGTCGCCGCGCCCCCTGTACTCGGAGATGCCTCGCGAGCCTTCGATCGAACAGCCTCACTTCGATGTCGTAACGAGCTTCTACTGCGCCGATTCGGCTACTCCATGCAAGGAGGAATTCCGGAGCATGATTGCTCACATGGCCACGCTGATCGCCCTGGGTGGATCATTCATTGGATCCTTCCTGGGTGGTTGCCGGGCCTACAGCGTCGGGACGCGATGGTTGCCGAGTGCCAATCTGGACGAGAACGACATCGCGTCGGCCTTAAGCCAAGGCGGAATGATCGTGAATGAACTGACCTGCTTCGAGACTCCCGACCTCGAGGGCCATGGCTTTGATCACATTTACGTCACCGCCGCGTCAAAAGTCGCCGATGCACAGGAACGGTGACGGTTACCGGCGTCTTGCATCGAGGTCGCGACCGTAGGCGAGCACGACGACGCCACGATCGGTACCAAGCCATCTCAGGAGCCCTGTCGGGTGGCCAACGGCGAGAGACTTACTTGCGGCCCATGTCCTCAGCCAGGGTGTGGGCGACGAGGGCGTTGGCGTGGCCGTGTCCCATGTTGTGTTCGGTCTTGAGCCAGTTGACGATGTCCATGTGTTTGACGAGCGGAGTGGACCGGATCAGCGCCTTCCATTCGGCGATTGGTCGACCGTAGGTCTTCTCGATCGAAGGGAAGTACGAGGCCGGGCCTTTGACCTTCTCGGTCGTAGCGTCGACGGCTGACTTCTTTTCGGGCATGATCGTTCTCCTTGCGATGCGATCGCCGAGACCAGCGTACATTCGGCTGCACTTGCGAAGGCGTGACTGGTCGGTAGGGTGCGGGCGAAACACTCCGGCCGATGTGAGGACACTGCCGAGGACCGTCGCTCCATCGGGGCCATCGCCGAGTTCACACGGTGGAAACAGGCCCGTGAACCACCCGATACAGTCCGGTCGTACCCTGAAAGGATGACCATGGTTCAACGGGCTACGAGTTCGAGAACCTGGAACGAGCTGTTTGACGACGCGGCAGTCGCCCGTCCGGCTGCGGCGGCGCTCGTGCAACAGCTCACCGACCTGGGCGACGAGGGCCTCGTCATGCGTCAAGGTCTGGCCGATCTTGAGGTGCAGGCCATGGGCATCACCTTTACCGTGTATGACGACGGCCAGGGCATCGACCGGGCATGGCCGTTCGACATCGTGCCCCGCATCATCGCCGCGGCCGAATGGCGCCAGATCGAACGAGGTCTGGCCCAGCGGTTGAAGGCGTTGAATCTGTTTATCGACGATCTCTACAACGAGCAGAAGGTCATCGCCGACGGCGTGTTTCCTGCCGATTTGCTGACCGACTCGAAGAATTTTCGGTCAGAGTGCCGGGGCATCCACCCGAAGTTCGGTGTGTGGGCCCACATCTGCGGCAGCGACCTGGTGCGCGATGGCGACGGCACCATGTATGTCCTCGAGGACAACCTGCGGGTGCCGTCCGGCGTCAGTTACATGCTGGAGAACCGACTGGTGTCCAAGCGAGTCTTCGCCGATCTCTTCCAGCGCCAAAGTATCGAACCGGTCGACGGGTATGTGGAGGAGCTGTACAAACTGCTGTGCTCGCTCGCCCCCGACGACGTGACCGAACCGAACGTGGTGGTGCTCACGCCGGGCATCTACAACTCCGCCTATTTCGAGCACAGCTTCCTGGCCCAACGCATGGGCGTAGAACTCGTTGAAGGCCGAGACCTGACGGTTGGCGACGACAACCGGGTTTACGTCCGCACGATTGCCGGGTTGGAACGGGTCGATGTCATCTACCGGCGGATCGACGACGCCTTCTTGGACCCAGAGGTCTTCCGAGCCGATTCAACCCTCGGTGTACCCGGCCTGATGCGAGCATGGAAAGCCGGTGAGGTGGCTATCGCCAACGCCCCCGGCGCTGGGGTGGCCGACGACAAGGTCGTGTATGCCTGGGTACCGGACCTGATCCGCTACTACCTCGGCGAGGAACCGCAGATCGCCAACGTGCCGACTTATCGCTGTCTCTATGAGGACGAGCGTCGCACCGTGCTGGCCAACCTGCGGGACCTGGTGGTGAAACCGGCCAACGAAAGCGGTGGCTACGGCTTGATGATCGGCAACCGAGCTACCGACGAAGAGCTGGCGAACGCGGCCGCAGCCATCGAAGCCGATCCCCGGAACTGGGTGGCGCAACCAATCCTTTCACTCTCGGTCGCACCGACCCTTTGTGATGGCGTGCTCGCCCCTAGGCATCTCGACTTGAGGCCGTTCATTCTGTCCGGTGCCGGTCATTACGTGACCCGCGGGGGCCTCACTCGCGTGGCGCTACGGGAGGGTTCGCTGATCGTGAACTCCTCGCAGGGTGGCGGCAGCAAGGACACCTGGATCGTGGAGCAATAGCGTGCTGCTTTCCCGCGTCGCCGAAAACCTCTACTGGGCCGCCCGCTATCTGGAGCGAGCTGAAGACACCGCCCGTATCGTGCTGCAACACACCAACGTCATCATCGATATGCCCGATTCAGTGGCGCTCGACTGGAGCCCGCTCCTGGCCATCCTGGGCGATCCCGAGATCGGCAAGGGAGTGGGAGGCGAGGCCGAGATCGTCAACTACCTCTCTTGCGACCGAGAGAACCCGAGCAGCATCGTGGCCAGCGTTATCGCCGCCCGCGAAAACTTGCGCACCACTCGCGAGGTGCTGCCCCGAGCCGCTTGGCAGGCCATCAACGACCTGTTCCTGCAGGTTGGCGACCGCTGCGGGGAAGCGGTTCCTCGATCCAGCCGTACAAAATATCTGAGCCACATCGTCGGCGAATCGCAGCGCATCGTTGGCATTCTGGCGGGAACCATGAGCCGAGACGCGGCGTACAGCATGTTGCGCCTCGGCCGGAACATCGAGCGGGCCGATATGACGACCCGCGTGCTCGATGTGCGAGCCGGAAGTCTGATCGGCGGTGACGGCGCGTTCGATGACATCCAGTGGGTCGGCGTGCTGCAGTCCCTCTCCGCTCTGCAGATGTACCGCCGGGCCACCCGATCACCGCTCGACAGCAACTCGGTCGTCCGGTTCTGCCTACAGTCCCGCGAGTTCCCCCGATCGGTCGCCCACTGCCTCCGCGAGGTCACGCACTGCATGTCGGTCCTGCCGGCCCGAGCGGAGGTGAGCCGTGCGTGTGACATCGCTACCGAGCGACTCGCGAGCCTGGCGTTGGACGACATCAGCGGCTGGCACTTGCACCTGCTGACGGATGCCTTGCAGAACGCCATCGGCGATATCCACGGCGCCATTGCCGAGGAGTACTTTCGGGTCACGGAGCGTGTCGCATAACAGCGGAGCATCGGCATGGGGCATGCTGGAGGGGTGTTGTCGTTCACCGCGTATGGGAGCCGAGCGCGCCCAGGGCGGTTCGATGAGGTGATGCAATCGACCGGACAAGCCCGCTCTCACTGGCCGGCGTTGCTGGACGCCTTCGAGCAACTCGGCAGCGCGGAACTCACCCGCCGGGGCGCCGCTGCCGAACGGCTCGCGGCAGCCGCTGGATTCGCTGTTCCCGCGGTCGATGAGTTCACCGGCCTTGAGTTATCCGGGGCGCGGCGGGTTGATCCGGTTCCCATCGTGTTCAGTGCAGACGACTGGAACCAGTTGCAGAAGGGGATTGCCCAGCGGGTTCGGTTGCTGGAACTCGTGGCTGACGACCTCTACGGCAAGCGGTCACTGGTGAGCCGGGGCTTGTTGCCCGTCGACGCGGTACTCGGCAACTCGCAGTACCTCGCCGCGGCCCACGGCTGGCCAGCCGCGGGCACTCGCCTCAGCCGGTATGCGGTCGACATCACACGAGACGCGTCGGGCACGTTCGTCGTCCTGGAGGATCACACCGAAAACCCGGTTGGCGCCGGACGGGCGCTCCTGCTTCGGTCGGTACTGACCCGGCTGTTCGGCGTCGAACATCGACGCCTGCGTGTCCAACCCCTCGGGCCGTGGTTCGATGCACTGCGCAGCGCGCTGGCCGAACTGGTACCCGGCGCGACGTCGCCACGCGTCGCACTGCTCGCGCCATCGCCGGCGCATCGTGATTATGCTGAGCAAGCACTGCTGGCCACCCAACTTGGCTACAACCTGGTCGACGCCGCGGACCTGACCGTGCAGGGCGGTTCGCTCTATCTGCGGGCCATCGGCGGGATGGAGCCAATCGGGGTGCTGTTGCGCGCCGTACCCGACGGTGCTCTTGATCCACTGGAGATCGTTGCACCGACATCCACCGGTGTCTCGGGGCTGGTGCAGGCCGCCCGCCGAGGCCACCTCGGGCTGTCCAACGCCGTCGGGTCCGGCCTGGTCGGCGGCACCCACCTGCACCGATTCCTGCCAGCCCTTTGCGAGGTGTTACTCGGTGAGGAACTGCTGCTCGCCAGTGCGTCGGGGGCTGGCGAGCGGGCCACCACGGCGGTGCTCCAGGCTGGCGAATTGGTTGCCGACAGCTACGTGATGCGGCTGCATGCCGTCCAGAGCGCACACGGCGTGGCGGTCTTACCGGGCGGCGTTGCCCGCTCCCGCGGCGGGGTGAAAGATGTCTGGGTTGTCGGCGATTCCTCTGCGCCGGCCCGGACCATCACTGGTTCAGCCGTCGGCGCGCTCAACCCAATCGACCTGCGGGACTCCTTGCCGGTCCGGGCGGCGGAGGCCCTCTTCTGGTTGGGCCGCAATGCCGAGCACGCCGAAAACGTCGCCCGCTGCGTGCACGTCGCGCTCTCAACCTTTCGAGCCGATCCCGAGCTTGCCGATCTCGACGGCGGAGCTTGGGCGCAGCGCGTCATCTCCGTCCTCACGCTCCTGGTCGGTGCCCGCTCGGTCGTCGGCGGGGACGCGGGGTTGTGGGCCGAGGACGGCGCGTTCGGTCCCGATGGCGTTGGTCTCGTTGCTCGGGCCCGCGAAGCGCTGTCGGATCGGCCCGACGGCCTCGCCGACACCCTCGGCCACCTCGCATCGAACGCGGCAACCGTGCGCGAATTTCTATCCACCAGCACCTGGCGCGTCATGGACGCGTTGTTGAGCGAACGCTCCCGCCTTACCCAGCCAACCCAGGTCAACGGCGTGGAGCTGGTCGACCTGCTGGACCGGACCCTTGCTGCGCTCGCCGCGATGGCCGGGTTGATGCAGGAGAGTGTGGTGCGCGGCCCCGGTTGGCGATTCTTCGACCTCGGCCGCCGTTTGGAACGATCGCGGCTGCTGGTCACGACGTTGCGTGCGGCGTTCTCCGTTCCCCCGCCGATGGTGGTTGCCGGTGCGGTTGGTGACTTCGTGCTGGCGAGCACCGAGAGCCTGGTGGCCTACCGCCGTCGGTATCGCACCGACATCGAACTCGAATCCCTTCTCGACCTGCTCGTGGTCGACGACCGCAACCCGCGCTCACTTGCCTTCCAGGTGGACCGCATCCGCGAAGACCTGGCCAGCTTGCCTGACCGTAACGGCCAAAGCGACGAGGTAGGTCTGCTCGAAAAGCTCGCCCATCGCCTACCCGCCGTGCGACCCGACAGTTCGCTTGAAGTCACCCTGGTCGAGGTCGATGACCTCCTTGCCGCCCTTCTCCGCGGCATCGGCCGGACCTGGTTCGCTCCTCGTCCCGTCGGTCGCGAAGTCTCCACTGAGGTCCGATGACCACCTATCAGGTCAAGCACCTGACGACCTACGACTACGACGCCGAGATGGCCGGCAGCCACATGGTCGCCCACCTCGTTCCCCGCGGCACGCCGTTCCAGACAGTGCAGGCCTCTACCGTGACCAGCGTGCCGCAACCGGCCGACCAGCTGACGTGGATCGACGTGTTCGGCAACCTGTGCACCTACCTGTCCATCGAACAGCCCCACACGTGGCTGCAGGTCGGCGCACTCAGCGATGTCGTCGTCACCAAGCCCGTGCTACCGGCCGACATGGCGTGGGAACTCGTCGCCGACCTCACCACGAACGACCTGAGCGAACAAGGACAGTTGGCCCAGTGGTGCCGCGACGACTCGCCGCTCGTGAGCTCGTCCAACGCCCTCGCTGACTACGCACGGCCGTCGTTCGGCCCCGGCCAGGGCGTGATCGCCGGGCTGCGGAACCTGACCGAGCGGATCTTCGCCGACTTCGCCTTCGACGCGGACGCCACCGATGTTTCCACCCCGCTCGACACGGTGCTGGCCAACCGCCGAGGCGTCTGCCAAGACTTCGCGCACCTCGCCATCGGCTGCCTGCGTTCCATCGGACTGCCCGCCCGCTACGTGAGCGGTTACCTGGAAACCACGCCTCCGCCCGGCGTCGACAAACTGGTCGGCGCCGACGCATCGCACGCCTGGTGCTCGGTCTATGTCCCCGGTTTCGG
Source organism: uncultured Acidimicrobiales bacterium (assembly GCA_963791625.1). GTDB lineage: Bacteria > Actinomycetota > Acidimicrobiia > Acidimicrobiales > Ilumatobacteraceae > JANMCE01. Next base: position 127,743 of record CAWBTA010000001.1, on the reverse strand, counting down.
TTGGGTCGACGCCGACCCCACCAACGGCCTGCTACCCCCCGACCGCCACGTCACCGCCGCCTGGGGGCGCGACTACGCGGACGTCGCTCCCGTCCGCGGCGTCACCTTCGGCCCGCCGGCTACCCAAGTCCTCCACGTCTCCGTCGACGTCACCCAACTCCCAGATTGAGGCGCCTGCATGGGCATCCATATCGGTATCGAACATCGCACGACCTATCGGTTCGACCGTGCCGTGCAGATCCACCCGCACGTGCTGCGCCTGCGGCCCGCACCACATTGCCGCACGCCGATCTTGGCGTACAGCCTTCGTGTCGAGCCGAGTGACCACTTCATCAACTGGCAGCAGGATCCATTCGGGAACTTCATGGCCCGACTCGTTTTTCCCGAACCGGCCGCGCTGCTCGAGGTCACCGTCGACCTGATTGCCGACCTCACGGTCATCAACCCGTTCGATTTCTTTGTGGAGGAGTCGGCCAAGGCCTTCCCGTTCACCTACGAACCACAGTTGGCGCACGACCTCGATCCATACCTTCGACCCGCCGCGCCGATCGGGCCCACGTTGCAGGCGTGGCTGTCCGGGGTGCGGCGGCCGGACACGTCAACGCCGATAGCGGACTTTCTCGTAGGGTTGAATCAGCGCCTGTACAACGACATCGAGTACTCGATCCGCATGGAGCCCGGCGTGCAGTCTCCGGAAGAGACCCTCACGCGAGGTATCGGCTCCTGCCGCGACTCTGGTTGGCTGCAGGTCGAAGCATTGCGGCACCTCGGACTGGCGGCCCGGTTTGCCTCCGGCTACCTGGTACAGCTCACGTCCGACCAGCCCTCGCTCAGCGGCGACGACGGTCCCACTGCCGATTTCACCGATCTGCACGCCTGGGCCGAGGTCTACGTGCCGGGCGCCGGATGGATCGGGCTTGACCCTACATCGGGACTGTTCGCCGGCGAAGGCCACATTCCACTCGCGTGCACACCGCACCCGTCCACCGCCGCGCCGATCTCGGGTAACACCGACTTCACCAAGGTTGAGTTCGGGTTCGCCAACGTGGTGCACCGCATCCGAGAAGATCCGCGGGTCACGCTGCCGTACACGCCCGAGCAGTGGGCTCGCATCGACGAACTCGGCGAGGCGGTGGATCGCCGGTTGGAAGCGGGCGATGTGCGGTTGACCATGGGTGGCGAACCGACCTTCGTGTCGATCGACGACATGGAGGGCGCCGAGTGGAACACCGCCGCCGACGGCGCGGCCAAGCGCAGCCTGGCCTTGGAGCTCGCCGGGCGCATACACGACCACTTCGCCACCGGTGGGCTGATCCAGCACGGCCAAGGCAAGTGGTACCCGGGCGAGCCGCTCCCCCGGTGGCAGATCGGCATCGTGTGGAGGGGCGACGGCCAACCGCTGTGGTCTCGCCGAGATCTTCTCGCGGCGCCCACGAAACCGGGCACCTCGGGCCTTGACCACGCCCGTCGGTTCGCGCACGGCATCGCCGCCCATTTCGGGATCAAGCCCGGCCACGTGCATGCCGCGCACGAAGACCCCGTTGATCTGGCCTGGCGTGAAGCCCGGCTGCCATCGGGTGAACCGTCCACCCCTGATGCAACCGACGAAGACGACGTCGCCGCTCCCGACGTTCGAATCCGCTTGATCGAACGGCTCGCCGGACCGATCACCGAGCCCGTTGCGTTCGTGATGCCGCTGCACCCATCGCCCGCGGGTGATGGGTGGTGCACCACCACCTGGAACCTGCGTCGTGGTCGCCTGTATCTCATCTCTGGCGACTCGCCGGCTGGCCTCCGACTCCCCCTCGACTCGCTCACCTGGACGCCAACTGCCGTGGACTTCGAGCGTTCACCGTTCGAAGAACGTGAAGATCTGCCCGCTCCCGGCACCCTGCCCGGCTCACCGGCGACCGTCGTTGAACGTCACCTCGTCCCGCCCACCGCCATGTCGGTCGAGGTACGCGACGGCCATGTCCGCGTCTTTCTCCCGCCGCTCGAACGCGCCGAACACGCCGTCGAACTGCTGGCCGTCATCGAGTCCGTCGCCGTCGAGTTGGCGGTACCTGTCGTCATCGAGGGCTATTCGCTACCGCGTGACCCACGGCTGACCACGCTGATCGTCACGCCCGATCCCGGCGTGATCGAGGTGAATGTGCAGCCGAGTGCATCGTGGCGAGAGCTGCGCAGCGTGCTCGAACCGCTCTACGAGGAGGCCCGTGTCACTCGACTTGGCACCGAGAAGTTCTCGCTCGACGGCAGCCATACCGGCACCGGTGGAGGGAACCACGTCACCCTCGGCGGAGCGAATCCGGCCGACAGTCCGTTGCTCCGTCGACCCGATCTATTGCAGAGCATGGTCACGTTCTGGCAGCACCATCCCTCGTTGTCGTATCTGTTCTCGGGTCAGTTCATCGGCCCGACCAGCCAAGCGCCACGGGTCGACGAAGGCCGAGTCGACACCGTGTACGAGTTGGAGATTGCCTTCGCCGAAGTGGAACGACAGGGCCCCGACGTGCCGCCGTGGCTGGTCGACCGCCTGCTCCGCCACCTGCTTGTGGACCTGACCGGTAACACCCATCGAAGCGAGTTCTGCATCGACAAGCTCTTCAGCCCCGATAGCGAACGGGGACGGTTGGGCATCCTGGAGCTTCGAGCCTTTGAGATGCCGCCCCATCCGCAGATGGCCCTCGTGCAAGCGCTGCTCGTTCGCTCGCTGGTCGCCCGTTTCTGGGACAGGCCTTATTCGGGTCGGCTTGTGCGTTGGGGCACCGATCTCTACGACCGCTTCCTGCTGCCCTGGTACGTGCGCGCCGACATCCACGACGTGGTTGCCGATCTGCGTCGCCATGACATCGACTTCGACATCGCCTGGCTCGAGCCGTTCCTCGAGTTTCGTTTCCCGCTCATCGGCGAGGTGTCGCTCGATGACGTCCGGCTCGAACTGCGCAGTGCGATCGAACCCTGGCATGTGCTGGGCGAAGAGGTCGCGGCCGGGGGCACGGCCCGCTACGTCGATTCCTCGGTCGAACGCATGCAGATCATGGTCAACGGCTTCAACCCCGCCCGACACTTCGTCACGTGCAACGGCGTGCCCGTACCGCTCCGGACCACCAGCACACCCGGTACAGGTGTGGCTGGCGTGCGATTCAAAGCGTGGGCCCCCTGGTCGGCCCTGCACCCGACCATCGATGCACAAAGCACGCTTGTGTTCGATCTCGTCGACCGGTGGAGTGCCCGATCACTCGGCGGCTGCACCTATGAGGTCTCCCATCCCGGCGGCCGGTCCTATGACACCTTCCCGGTCAACTCGGCCGAAGCCGAAGCCCGCCGCTACAACCGTTTCTCCCAACATGGCCACACGCCCGGCGCCATAGACATCGCCCACCTCGACCACCTCGCCGCCCGCATCCCCCACGAATACCCTGGCACCCTCGATCTCCGCCGCTACCCCTCAGCCACCGAGGAGTAGCCGGCCGCTCAGCCGATGAAGAGTTGGGCGAGCGAGAGCCATCGCCGGTACTACACGGTTACCGCTGGTATCGTCCGCGGATGCAACCGTTTGTCTGCTCGGTGTGTGGGCAGCTGTTGTTCTTCGACAACTCGACGTGCCTCGGCTGCAGTTCTGATCTCGGCTACCTGCCCGAGGCTCGTGAGTTAGCCACGCTTCGCGTGACGCCAAGCGGCCTCGAGCGGGCCGACGGTTTCCCCGGTTGCTACCGGCACTGCGCGAACCAGGTGATCGCCCGGTGCAACTGGTTGGTGTCGTGCGACGACCCGGCGGTGCTGTGTGCAAGCTGCCGTCTCACATCGGTCCGACCGAACGACAACGAGACCGACTCGCTCGCAGCGTTCGCCAACGCAGAAGCAGCCAAGCGTCGACTTGTGCACCAGCTGCTGTCACTCGGCCTTCCTGTCATTGGCCAAGCCGTCGACCCGGTACGCGGTGTCGCCTTCGAGCTGTTGTCCTCACGCGGTCGCACCGTGATCACCGGGCACGACTCAGGTGTGATCACCCTTGACCTCTCCGAGTCCGATGATGTGCATCGGGAGTTCGTGCGGCAGCAATTGGGCGAGCCGTACCGCACGGTGCTCGGCCATCTGCGCCATGAGATCGGGCACTACTACTGGCAACTTCTGGTTGTGGACGGCGGCCGCCTGGAAGCGTTTCGGTTGTTGTTCGGCGATGAACAACGTTCCTACGAAGCATCGCGTGAGCAGCACTACGCGCACGCTGTCGTCATCGACTGGTCTGTTACGCATGTGAGTGAGTACGCCACCATGCACCCGTGGGAAGACTGGGCCGAGACGTTCGCCCACTACCTCCACATCGATGCAGGCCTGGCCACTGCCAACGGGATCGGACTCGACGTTCATGAGCCCGCTCGCTCAGCTGGTATCGCCGCGTGGTCTGCTCTCGAGCACGTCACCATCGGGCCGATGGTGCAACGCTGGCTCGGCCTCACCATCGCCCTCAACGCCATGGCCCGCTCCATCGGTCAAGCCGACCTCTACCCCTTCGTGCTCTCCCCGAACGTCGTGGAAAAGCTCGACTTCGTCCACCGCGCCATCACGTCACGAACGCCCTCCTGAGCGACCGCCGTCAAGAGGCTGCTGAGCAATCGCCTTGGCTGCGCTCCCGTCGGCCGAGGCAGCCGCCCATTCTGTTTGGGTTCATCTGGGTAAACGTACAGTCTGAACTCACCAGCGACGCTGGCGAATGTGAACTGACACTTGTCGTTGACCCGTATGGATGCAAACCAAAACTAGTTGGGTTCGGGTGGGCTGGTGCGATCGCGCAGGACGCGCATGGGGATGTGGGATTCGATGTGGGCGATTTCGCGAAGTTTGGCCAGGTCGGTTTGGTAGAGCTCTTCGTAGCTGGCGAGGTCCCGGGTTTCGACGGTGATGATGTAGTCGGGGCGACCGAACATGCGACGCACGTCTACCGTGCCCTTCATGGCCAGCACCAATGCTTCGAACCGCTGCACCGACTCGGGAGCGTTCGAGATCGGATCGGCAAAGATGGTCACGCTCAGGCCACGGCCAACCTTCTCCGCGTCCACGATGGCCGCGAATCGACGGATCACGCCTTGCTCCACCAGTCGCCTCACCCGCTGCAAACATGGTGACGGGCTGAGCCCGACGCGGTCGGCCAGCTCGATATTCGACAGTCTCCCGTCGGACTGCAGTTCGTGCAGAATGCGCCGGTCGATGTCATCCACAGTGTCTAATGCTACAGATCTACTTGATGACAGTGTCACGTGCCGCAGAAGGCGGAGATGACGGCCGAATTCAAAATCGCACGCTGTGGCCGATTCGTTACGGTTGACCCCCATGGCCGACGTCTCGCTTGATGACAAGTACCTCGCCCAGGGCGGCGAGGTGGTCATGTCGGGCATCCAAGCCTTGGTTCGGCTGCCGCTCGATCAGCATCGGCGAGACCGGGCCGCCGGGCTTCGCACCGCCACCCTCGTGAGCGGCTACCGCGGGTCACCACTCGGCGGACTCGACGTAGCGTTTCAGCAGATCACCCCGCTGCTCGACGAGCACCACGTCCGGTTCCTGAACGGAATCAATGAGGACCTGGCCGCCACCGCGATCTACGGCTCGCAACTGGCGAACACGTTCCCGAACCCTCGCTACGACGGCGTTTTAGGCATGTGGTACGGCAAGGGCCCCGGCGTGGACCGCACTGGCGACGCGTTCCGGCATGCCAACATCGCGGGCGTCGGCGTGAACGGCGGCGTGCTCGCGATCGCCGGAGACGACCCGAGTGCGAAGTCCTCCACCATCGCCTCGGCGTCGGAGTTCGCGCTGCTCGACGCACAGATGCCGGTGCTGTTTCCCGGCACGGTCCAAGAAGTGCTCACACTCGGATTGCTCGGCTTCGCCCTGTCCCGTTACAGCGGTTCGTGGGTCGGCATGAAGATCGTGACCAACGTGGCCGACGGCTTCTCCACCGTCAACCTGGTCGAACCGCCGGACCTGCACCTACCGCCGATCGAAATCGACGGGCGGTCATGGACGCCAACGCAGAACCCGATGCTGATCGCCCCCGGCAGCATCGAGCAGGAACGCCAAGTTCACGAGTGCCGATCCGTGGCCATCGAACAATTCCTTGCCGTCAACAACGTGAACCAACTGACCGCGGATCCGGCCGACGCGTGGATCGGCATCGTGGCTGCCGGCAAGACCTACCGAGACGTGCTCGACGCCCTCGCCGGACTCGGCCTCGACCTTGCGGCCGCCGCGTCGCTCGGCGTGCGGGTACTACAACTGGGGGCGATGCATCCGTTGGAGCGCGGCATCATCACCCGGTTCGCCCGTGGGTTGGACGAGATCGTCGTCATCGAAGAAAAGCGGGCCTTCATCGAACTCTTCCTCCGGGACGCGCTCTACGGAACCACCGGCGCTCCCCGCATCGTCGGCAAGCGCGACGAAACGAATAGGCCGTTGCTCCCCGGCCACGGCGAACTCGACGTTGAACGCATTCGTGCGGTGCTGCGGGCCCGACTCTTGGCCCGTATCTCGCCCGAGCGACTCAAGCCCGAACCGACCGCAGCCGCCGCGACACGCAGGTTGATTCCGTTGGCCATTACCGATAGTCGCACCCCGTATTTCTGCTCGGGTTGCCCGCACAACCGCTCAACCGTGGTGCCCGAAGGATCGCTGGCGAACGGCGCGGTCGGCTGCAGCACGATGGCCATCTGGATGGAGCGCCACACCGACAACATCGTGCAGATGGGTGCCGAAGGTATCCAGTGGGTTGGTGCCGCACCGTTCACCGAAACCCCGCACCTCATCCAGAACATGGGTGACGGCACGTTCTTGCACTCCGGCTCACTCGCCGTGCGCCAGGCCGTCACCGCGGGCACGAACATCACCTACAAGCTGCTCTACAACGGTGCCGTCGCCATGACCGGCGGCCAACGCCATGACGCCGACTTGCCGCTGGATGCCATCGTGCGGCTCCTGCTCGCCGAAGGCGTCGCCCGTGTTCTGGTGGTGAGCGACGACCCGGATTCCCGCCGACCGGACCTGCCTACCGGCGTAGAAGCCTGGGATCGAGATCGCGTGATCGAAGCGCAGGAACTCCTGCGAGACATCCCCGGCGTCACGGTCATGGTCTACGACCAGGCGTGCGCGGCCGACGTGCGCCGCAAACGCAAACGGGGGCTGGTCGAGACACCGAGGCATCGCATCATGATCAACGAGGCGGTCTGCGAAGGTTGCGGCGACTGTGGCGTGCAATCAAACTGCCTGTCGGTGCAACCGGTGGACACCATCCTCGGCCGCAGAACCCGCATCCATCAGGCCAGCTGCAACATGGATGAAACCTGCACCACCGGCCATTGCCCGGCCTTCGTGAAGGTCACCCCGGGGACCAAAACCGGCCGCCCCGCCCGAGACCTCTCGGCACTCGGTCTTGACTCGCTCCCGACACCCACGCCACGAGTCGGCGACACCGTTGACCTGCTCATGACGGGTGTCGGCGGCACCGGCGTGGTAACCGTGAACCAGATTCTTGGCGTCGCCGCACGCCTGGCCGGCATGTATTCCACCGCCCTCGATCAGACCGGCCTCGCCCAAAAAGGCGGCAGCGTCGTCTCCCACCTGCGGGTCTCGGCCACCCCGATCGTCGGTGGCAACCAGGTCGGCAGGGGCGGTGCCGATGTGCTGCTCGCCTTCGACCCGGTGACTGCGGCGCAGGACGTCAACGTCGCCCGTTGCGATCCTGCTCGCACCTACCGAGTGGTCAACACCTCCGTCGCTCCGACCGGTCCACAGGTTCGCAAGGTCACCGCTGTCGGCCCGTCCAACACCACGCTGCTCGCCCGCATCGAAGCGTCCACTCGAAGTGACGCCGCTATCCATCTCGACGCCGAAACAATCAGCGAAGCGTTGTTCGATGACCACATGCCCGCCAACGTGTTGATGCTCGGGGTCGCCTGCCAGAACGGGCTGCTGCCCTTCGACGCGGCATCTATCGAGCAGGCGATCCAGCTGAACGGAGCGGGTGTGGCCAAGAACCTCGCCGCCTTCCGGGTCGGTCGTGCCTACGTCATCAACCCGGAGAAAGTCGCCGCACTCGCAGCCGGTCATCCACCAGCGCCCGTCGACCCGGCCGCGGCCCTTCCTGCTGCGTTGCGCCGGCGTATAGAAGCCGACATCCCGGTCACCGCCCAAGAGCTGGTTCGGTTCTGTGCGGCCAATCTCGTCGGGTACCAATCGATCGCCTATGCCACCGGGTACCTCGACCAGGTCGTCGCCGTGGCCAAACAGGAGCCGTCCGGTCGCTCGGAACTGACCATGACCGTGGCCCGAGAACTGCACCATCTCATGGCCTACAAGGACGAATATGAAGTGGCCCGACTCCACCTGGCCAACACGTTCACCCAGTCGGTCCGAGACGAATTCGGTGACGGTGCAGACCGCACCTTCCTGCTCGAACCCCCGATCTTGGAGCGCTTCGGCCTCCACCGAAAGATCGGCCTGAACCGCAGCGCAACGCCAGCGTTTCGCACCCTCGCCGCGGCCCGCCGATTGCGCGGCACCCGACTGGACCCGTTCGGTCGCACCGCCCACCGTCGCCTGGAGCGGTCTCTGGCCGACGACTACCGGACCCAAATCCGCACCACGCTGGCAGCCCTGCACGACGCACCGACTGACGCCACCTATGACGCCGTGGTCTCGGTGTTGGCTCTCGCCAATCAGATCCGTGGGTTTGACCACGTGAAGGAACGCAACATCACCGCATGGCGCGCCGCCTCCGCCCAGGCACTGGCCGATCTCGCCCGATCGCTTACCCCAACTCACTAACCCGACCCGTTCCCAAGGAGTTCCCATGACAACGCTTTTCGATCTGACCGGCAAGGTCGTCATCATCACCGGTTCCGGCCGGGGCCTTGGCAAGGCCATCGCCCTCGGTGTGGCCCAACACGGAGCGACCGTTGTGGTGTGCTCGCGCACGTTGGCCGAAGCCGAAGTAACCGCCCAAGAGATCGTCGACAACGGTGGCACCGCGATGGCGCTGCGGGTAGATACCGCCGACCGGGACAGCTGCAGCGAACTCATCGAGCGCACCGTGGCGGCCTACGGGCACCTGGACGTGCTGGTCAACAACGCTGGCATCGACATCATCGAACCAGCCGAAGACGTGGCCGAAGACGCCTGGGATCAGGTGCTCAACATCAACCTGAAGGGCTACTTCAACTGCTCCCAGTTCGCCGCCCGCCAAATGCTGCGACAGGGAACCGGCGGCTCGATTGTGAACAACTCCTCCATCGCCGGCGACGTCGGGATCAAGGGACTCACCGCGTACGCCGCAGCCAAGGGTGGCGTGAACCAGATGACCCGCACAATGGCGGTCGAGTGGGCCGATCGCGGTATCCGCGTCAACGCGTTCTCGCCCGGCTATTTCGAGAACATCATGAGCGGCGCCACCGATGAGCACTCACGTCCCGAGAAGCGATCCCAGGTGCTGCAGTTCACGCCCATGGGTCGCCGTGGCCTCCCCGAAGAACTGGTCGGCCCGGTCGTGTTCTTCGCATCCGACGCCTCCAGCTACGTCACCGGCGCCATCTTGCTGGTCGACGGCGGCTACACCGCGGCCTAACTCCGCCCCATCATCAAAGGAACGCACCCATGGACGCACGCATTCTCGATTACATGCAGCAGCACAAATTCAAGAAGGTGGTGATGTGCAACGACACCGACTCCGGCCTGCGCGCCGTCATCGCCATTCACTCCACCGCGCTCGGACCGGCCACAGGTGGCCTACGAATGTGGACCTACGCCAACGAGCAGGACGCCATCTTCGACGCCATGCGACTGGCCCGTGGCATGACCTACAAGTACGCCGCGGCCGGCGTGGACTTGGGCGGCGGCAAAGCAGTCATCATCGGTGACCCCAAGGCCGACAAGTCCGAGGCGCTGATGCGGGCGATGGGTCGATTTATCGACCAACTCGGAGGCGAATACATCACCGGCGAAGACGTCGGCACCACGCTGGACGATATGGAGACCCTCTACAGCGAAACCAACCACGTCGTCACCCTCCCGGTCCACGCCGGCGGCGCGGGCGATATCTCGCCTGCCACCGCGCTCAGCTCGGTGCTGGCCACCAAAGCCTGCGCGCTGAAGGTGTGGGGCGACACAAGTCTTCGCGGACGGACCGTTGCACTGCAGGGCCTGGGTGTCTGCGGTTCGAAGGCGCTGAAACTTCTGGTCGACGAAGGCGCCCGCGTCACCGTCACCGACGTTGACGCCGACAAGGTCGCCGCCGCGGTCGCCGAGTTCGGTGTGGCCGCTTGCGCGCCGGATGAGATCTACTCCGTTGCTGCCGACATCTTCGCCCCCTACGCCCTCGGTGCGGTCATCAATGACGTCACGCTGCAGCAGCTGAAGGTGAAAATCGTGGCGGGCTCGGCCAACAACATTCTGGCCGAGGAACGCCACGGCGACGAGTTGCAGTCACGGGGCTTCGTCTACGCAGTGGACTACATCGCCAACTCCGGTGGCACGATTTTTGACACCGACCGCTTCCGCAAAGGTGGGTTCCAACCCGAGCGGGCATGGGCAAATGTGCGCCGCGTGTATGACCGTACCCTTGAGGTGTTCGCCATTTCCGAGCGGGATGGCATCCCGTACTACAAGGCTGCCGACCGAATTGCCGAGGCCCGTATCGATGCCATCAACAAGGTCCGCTTGCTCGACACCAACTTCACATCCCGCCATGGCTGAGCGATGAAACCAGCCGCGCAACTCATCGCCGAAGGCCGTGCCGCCGCTCCGACCACGATTCCGGTGACCGCGTTCTTGCGGTCGAAAGGTGCGCCGTCCGAAGCCGCCTACAAGCGTCGGAGCCGCGACGAAGGTCGGTTGACGTACCACATGCATGTTGGGCTTTCGACGTGGGCGGCCACCGAGGATGCGCTCCGCACGGTGCACGATGCGCTTGCCGCCGAAGGGCACAGCGTCGACCGGTTCGGCCTGGCCTTCGACCGGGCGATGGGGGTACCGGAGACCGAACGGCACCTGACCACGAAGGAGACCGGCCCCCGCATCGATGCCGACCAGTGGGAGCGGTTGGCGCAGGCCGTGCCCATTCAACCCCACACCGGCGACTACATGATCGGCCTGCCCGCCGGCTTCCAAAACACGTGCCGGGCGCTCACCGCGGGCATCACCACCATCGGCAACGTCAGCCAATACTCGTCGTATGACATCATCGGAGGTTTCGACGACGTCGCGTTGACCGAAGCGACTGTCCGGGCGCTCGCCGCCATCGCCGCGATCCGGGACCGGGGCGGTCTGGCCCACTCGAATCTGGAGGACGGCACCGGCACGCAGGCCGCCCACTTCGGGTCGTACGTCGGATGGGCGGCGATCGAGATGTACGCGGTAGAGACGTTGATCGGTGCCCGCCTGGCCCAGTGCTACGGCAACACCATTCGTAACCCGGAGCACCGCGCCATCGTCCATTTCGCGCTCGACGACCTACGTGGGCGGGACTCGATCGGCTCCATGATCTACGGCAACACCGTCGATCAGCAACCCGGCAATCGGGCCCGGAACCTAGCGGTGACCACGGCGCAGCTGATGTGTGACATCGCCGTGCAGCTTCGCCGCCCGACCGGGCACGCCATCAACCCGGTACCCCTCACCGAGGCCGAACGGATCCCCAGCCCAGCCGAAATCATCGAGGTCCACCTCATCGCCCGCGAACTCGAACGCGAGGTCCGCAAGGCCCCGAACATGTACGACTGGGAACGGCTCGAAGCCGTCGGCGCCCGTGTTGCCAACTACGGGCTCGCCTTCCGAGATCGAGCCTTGCAGGTGTTCGCGGCCGACGGCGTAGACATCACCGACGCCGCCCAAGTGCTGCTCGCCATGCGCCGAACCACAATGCCCGACCTGGAGGAACGCGTCGATCTCGTCGCCCCGGATGAGATCGCGACGTTGGAACCGTGGAAGGCCTCGCAGATCCGAGACGTCGCCTCCCGAGTCGGCCGGGCGGACAGCCCAAGGCTGGACGGTGTGCGAGTTGTGCTTGCCGTCCTCGAAGTCCACAACCTCGTGCGCGACGCGCTCGCAAAGGCGCTGCCCCGCTTTGGCGCCGAGGTCATCCTGCTCAGCGCGGCGACCTCGATTGACGGAGTCATGCGCGCCGCTCTCGACGAGGACGCCGACGCCATCGTGCTCGCCACCTACAACGGCAATGCCATCGAGCTCGGCGAGCGGCTCATGGCCGAGCGCCACCGCACCGGCTGGAACGGTGGCATCTTCATGGGCGGCATCCTCAACCAAGACACCGGCGAAGCGCTCCCCGTCGACGCCCGTCCTCGCCTTACCGCCCTGAACATTCACTGCGTCGAACACGTCGAAGACCTCGTCGACCTCCTCGCCAACCAAGCCCGACTTCAGCAATAGTCGCACTGCCAAATTTCGAGAATGCCGAATGGGTGTATCCAAACGCTACCGTGCTTCAGCGAGGGCTACCGTCGTGGGGAACATCTCGATGCCATAGCGAGTTGCCGAGACAGCGGCGCTCTGCTGGACCCGTCAGCAGTTCATCACCGATGCGCTTACGTGCGTTCGACGAGTGGCGTGGTGTCGCGGTGATGGAAGTGATCAGGGCGTTTGTTGTTGCGCTGCTGGTTGGACACGGGGTTGACGATCAGCGAGAAGATCCGACGCCCCCACGGCGACATGTTGGGAGGAGAAGCGTGCACAAGAGCGTCGCCGAACATCAACATGGTGCCTGCGGGTCCTTTCGGACACACCAGGCCGCCACGCTCGGCGAGCGGGCGCACGACCTCGGGGCCCACGGTCCACAGCGGGAAGCTGGTCGTGATCGTATCGAGCGATGTCGCGGCCGGTCCGTCTTGGTGTGAACCGCGGACAAACATGAGCGGCCCGTTGAACTCGGTCACGTCGTCCAGGAAGATGTGGAGGTTCAGCGCGAGCGGCTCGGGGACGCCGTCTTCATGATGGTGGGTCGCGAAGTCGTAGTGCCACTGCCATTGTTCTCCGGTGAAGGCTTCCTTCGCGTTCACCTTCACCTGCTGGGCGTACATCGCACCCTCGCCCAGCACCTGGCGCGCCGGAACCAGGAACCGTGGGTCGTTCACGAGGTCCAGGAAGAGGGCGTGGCGCTTGTGCAGACCCATTGCGGTTCGCACGACACCGCTCGACTTCTCCCGGATGTTTTCAGGGACCACTTCCTCCAGCAGCGTGGCCAGCGTGGCGTTGATCCGCTCGACCTCGTCAACACTGAAACGGCCTGGCAACACAATCACCCCGTCACGGTGAAATACCTCCAGTTGTTCGGCGCTGAGCGCATGCGTCGCGCCGTCGGTGGTGGACATATCTCAAATCCTTTCACGAGCGGACGCTGCGGGTGTCGGGTTTGTCACTCAGCCAACTGTGTCACACCGTCTCGGTACCGTCGGGTGTGTGCCACAACATTCGAAGCACTACCGATCAAGGCCGGAGGTAGCCTTATGCTCATGCCAACCACCGTTGACTGCCTCGATGTCGATGACAACATCGATCCAGACACGCTGAAGATGCCGGAGAACCCGAAGCATCGACGCATCATCGATGCCATAGGTATGGTCGCCAATCATTACGTGGGCCCCGGCACGGTCGTATACCGAGACATGAACTGGTACCCGCCCGATGGCGGAAACGCGGTCGCTCCCGATCTGATGACACTTCCCGCCGGCGCTCTCGATTCCGGGTCGAGTTCCTATCGCCAATCAGACGCCGACTCGCCGTTTCCCGGCGTCGTCGTTGAGGTGCCTTCACCGACCGACACGTTCGACGGCTTGAGCGCGAAAGCCGCGAGATACATCTCGCTCGGCGTTGATGTGTACCTCGTGAGCACCGAACCCGCGCTCGGTGCCGCACGCCGTCTGGTACCCGGTACGACCGAGTTCGTTGCATGGACGGGCAAACCAATCGAGCCCCTCGGTGGTCTGACTATCGAGATTGTCGACGGCGAGGTCAAGGTACGCACGCCAGACGGGCATGTTTTCTCGGAAGACTCCGAGCTGTACGGTCGGCTGCTCTCGGCCGAACGAGCAGCGCGCTCAGAGGCGATTCAGGCGAAGGCCGAGGCGGACGAAGCAAAGGCTCGCGCCGCCGCTTTCGAGGCAAGGCTCCGGGCGCTTGGAGTCGAGCCGTAACGGAATCAACTGAGGCTGCAGTCGCTTCATGCAGCGTGGTGAAGCAGCCGTTCAGTCACGCAAGGCCGAGGCTGCGGTGCCAGTCGGTGACCGAGGCCATTGCCGCTTCGGCAGAGCCGGAAACTCCCGGCAGGCTGTCGAGGTAGGCGTGTGCCGCTCGCTCGGCCAGCGGAAGCCACGCGGCGAGCCAACCGTGCATCACTTCAGTGTTGCCGGGCTCCGCGAGCGCCATGGCGACCAGCGCCGATGTCCAGGTTCGTGAGCGTTCGGTGTCGGCGAGATGACTGTCGGCCAGGTAGCGCAGGACTCGATCGCCGTGGGCGTCGGCCGCTGCCGCGAGCTGACCGAGGACGGCCGCGTCGTGCACGGGTTTGGCGACGAGGTTGAGGGCCACGAACGCTTCGGCCCAATCCCAGGTGACCAGTAGGCGTTCGAGCAGCTCCCGGAAGCCCTGCCAGATGTAATCGGTCTCCCACGTGGACCGTTCGTCGCGTGCGAACCCACTGGTTGTGAACCGGTTCGCGAGTTCGCGGGTGCGATACGCAGTGTGCTGTACGACGCGCATCTCGTCGGCCGTTTGGAAATAGAACGGCGTCGTGATGGTGGAGGCAGGCGCCATCTGACCTACGTACGCCGACGCCATCTGCAGCAGATGGGCTGGGTAGCGCGACGGCGTGTACCAGCGGGCCAGCGCGCTGACCCAATCAGCGTCAAGCTTGCCGTCGTGACCGAGGCGATCGTGCTCATCGAGCATCGCCATCACGTACGTCTCTCGGTCGTCCTGGCTCGCGACGTACGTGCGGTACACCACCTGCTCAGGATCGCGATACGCATTCCAGTCGGGATGGGTCAGCGGGCTCTGATCGCGGTGCTTCAGGTACCACTTGTTCATGAAGACTTCGGGAGAGAGTTCCCACGTCGCCTCAGGGGTATCAGTGTGATAGTGCAGATTGACCGACACGGCCTCGTACTCGGTTGGCTTGCGTTTGTTACCGGCGAGGTGGCTCCAGGTGCGAAGCGGTTGCAGTACCTGCGGTGCGTCGGTCATGACGGAACTCCCGAAACGAAGAAGCGGACGTGGTCGGTGGTGGTTTCGATCTGGCCGGCGAACGATGCGAGATTCACTTCGAGTTCGCGCATCTCGAACGGTCGGCCCAGCGTTTCCTGCATCGTGTCGCGCCGTATGACGCACTCGTCGGCGCACTGCACTCGTAGGTACGCGGTGTGGTCCTCGACGGTGACATTCCGGCTCGGGTTGTCGATGACTGCTGCTTCGGCGACCGCGTCGGCCACGTCGCCGCAGCGGACGATCGGCCCGACCATCGTTGATGAACTCATGTGTCAACCTTTCTAGAACGAATAGAGGGGCACGACGCCCGCCGTCGAGACTCGGACCTCGTCATCGACAATTTCGATCGGGTAACGGGCCAACGTGCAACCCCTCGGATTGACTCCCGTTCCGGTCGCAGCGTCGAACTCCCACAGGTGGCCGAAGCAGATGATCTTGCCCCCGTCGAACTCGCCCTCGTCGAGCCGCTGTTCTTGATGCGGGCAGATGCCCTGGTACGCCCGCAGCTCACCGCCATCGAGTCGCAACACGATGAGCTCATGGCCGTCGACCTGCACGCCGCGAATGTCACCCTCCCAGAGATCGTCGAGGGAGCCGAGCGACGTCCAGGTCATTCCGCATACACCACGATGCACGCCATCGGGCCGAGCCCGCTGGCCAACACGGTCGTGTCACGGGCAAGGGGCTCTTTGGCGTCCTGTTCACGAACCCGAAGCACCGTGCCTTCCGGCAAACCCCACATGCGTCGGGCGACCGAGTGGAACGCCGCCTTTTCGGCGACCTGATCCATGGTGTCATCGGTATCGACCGGCAACAGTTGGATCACGAAGTCGTTCTCGAAGTTACTGACCAACGGGAACAGGGCCATTTCACACCACCGCCCCACGCGCCGCGTGGCCATAACGCGGATGATCGCGATATGTCTCACCCCACGTATAGCCGTCGGCATCGTCGCCCATCTCACCCGGCGCAAGGCTCATGTATTGCAAAGCTCCCATGAGGTCCATCGGCTGGATCTTGCCGGCGAGGAATCGATCGACGACTGTCAGGTGACCGGCATAACGATCAGGTTCGAGCGTGAAGATCCACCGGCACTCGTTCGAGCAGAAGTGGTATCGACGACCGCCATGATCGAGGAAGTAGTCGCGTGGGCCTTGGTCACTCGACCACTTTCCATGCGGCATGCCCGTAATCGGGATCTGGCACATGTTGCAGATGAGCGGCAGCGTGGCCGGGCCAGTGAGATCCATCTTGCCGTCGATGATGTTGGCGCCCACCACATCCCACATCCGGCCGTAGGTGTCGTTCCAACCGGGGTAATTGTCTTCGAGCCAATCTCGCTCGTCGGGCGTGACTCCGGCGGGCACATTCCACCAGACCGTCGGACGCCAGTACCAGATGCCCATGTGAAATTCGTGGTGATACGTGTCGACGGTGCGAAGGAAGTTGTCCCAATACCACGGACGCTTCAGGCCGAGATCGGTGATGGCCCGCTCGAACTGATTGACGATCCACTCCTTCACGAAATCCTTGAATGGGCGCTTCCGATGCGACAGCGGCGTGTAGTAGTCCATCGAGATTCCCGTGAGCAGCGAAAACAACCGCCACGAACGCCAGAAGGTGGCATCGATCATCTGCTGCGCTTCGGCGACGTGGCCCTGCTCGACCAGGATGCGCAACGTGGGCGCCCCTTGTTGCGCATGACGCGACTCATCGGTCTGGATGCTGGAGATGAGCGTCGAGAACGTGTGGTCGCCCGCTTCAGCCGCGTCGGCGGCAAGCGCGAGGAATTGCAGGTTCGTGAAGCCGGTCTCGAACGCAAAGGTCAGCATGATCGCCACTTCGGTCGCGGAGCGCGCCATCATCATGTCGTCGAGCACGGCCTTTGCTGCGATCGCTCCCCACTCGTTGGTGTGGTACGCCTTGTGAGCCCAGTCGAACTGGCGATCCTTGATGCACAGTTCGTGGGGGAACCACAACTGGATCTGGCCGTGACGAATTTCGTCGAGCATGCCGAACGTGGCCATGTTGCGATTGCCGGGCGCTCGCGCAAACCGCGCCATGCGCGCTTCGGCCGTCGCCGCCGCATACTCGCCCAGCGCGATCGCGCCGTAGTGGGCTTTCAACACGCTCTTCCATCCGGGTGGTGACGAGTCGAAGAACGAGCTACGCGACAAGGCGGCCTTCACCGAATACGCGCCCGCGTCTTTCTGGCGTTGCGTCTCCATGTACTCGGTAAAGGTCACCTTGTATGGCTCGTCCCACGTTTCCCAGACCTCAGCCGGAATACCCATCGACCCGGCGAGTTCCTCAGGAAACAGCTCACTTTCGGAAACGAACCGTGGCGTCCAGTTCGTCTCGCGAGCGAGGTCGTACCAATCTTCACGCTTCAACACGCCCATGGCGCCTCCGCGATCTCTGGTTTGCAGCTTGCCCCCAATGGCGCTGCGCCTTGGCATTCTCAACCTGTCGCTAGCGCCCGTCAAGGGGCAGCGTTTCGGAATGTGGAACGATCGTGCGTCAGTCGGAGGTTGATCCCTCACCGCTGTCGTCGAAGCGTCATCACGACGATCGCGCCAACGATGACCGCCGCCCCAATCCACTGCCGACCCAGGAGCCGTTCGTCGAGAGCGATGTAGCCCGTAGCGATCCCGAAGACAGGCACCAGATTGATGAACGGACCAGCGTTCCCCGCCGTGACTCCTTTGAGACCCGTCACGTAAAACCAGAACGCAAGGCCGTAATACAGAACACCGGCCACAACGGCGCTCACCCACGCCGTTGCCGATACCGATGCAACGGAGTGCGGGTGTCCAAACACGAACGAGCCGCCGAACAGCACGACAGCCAAACCGAACGCCGCCAGTTGTTGGACGAGGACAACGCTCAGCGTTGACGCGTCAGCGAGGAACTTCGATGACATCACGGTGTACGTCGCACACGCGCCGACACCGATGATCGTGAGAACGACCCCGAGACTGGTGGCACGATTGCCCGGTTGGAACACGACCAGCCCAACGCCGACCAGTGCGGTTGCTGCGCAGACGGCGGTGCTGACCGCGATGCGCTCTCTCAACACGACGTATGCCAACGCAAGGATGAGGATCGGCTCAATCGCCCAGAGCAGCACCGACACCGACGCCGTGACGTGGGCGAGCCCGGCGAGGCTGAGCGCGTACGACAGGCCTGGGTTCAGGACTCCGAGCAAGGTCAGTGTTCGCATTCGTGGCGACCAGGCCACGCGTTCTTTCGCGAACAGCGTGGCGACGGCTAGGACGGTGACGCTGACGGCAAGTTCCAGCGGCAAGAGTGTGAGCGGATCGATCTCGTCAACCGCTCGTTTGCTAGTAACAGCTGCTATGCCCCAGCAGGCTGCTGCAGCGACGAGTGAAAGGGAATGCGAATGAGCGCGTGCGACGCGAAACATGAACGACCTCGATTGTGAGAAGTGACGGGACCGACGAGCGAGCGGTGGCTCAGCAGTGGCCGAGGTCGTCGTCACAACACGCGTAGCTCGGCGGGCGCTCAGGCCGGCACACGAACTCGCGGAGAGACGTCACGCCTCCAACGCTACAACTGCCCCCACTCCCAACTCGCCAACTCAGGGTTGACGCTTCCGTCCAGGTGGTGTTAGTTTCCATATTAGTTAATTAATGACATTGGAAAGTACGGAGAAACGAACCGGTGACAACAGCGACGGCGACGCTCGACGATGCACAACTGGACGAGACATTCGCCGCGCTTGCGAACTCGACGCGGCGGGCGATCCTTGCTCGCCTCGCCGAAGGCGAAGCGAGTGTGAATGATCTGGCTGCGCCGTTCGACCTGACCCTCCCTGCGATCTCCAAACACATCAAAGTGCTCGAGCACGCCGGGCTCATCACACGCGGCCGACGAGCACAGTTCCGTCCCTGCACCATTGATGCCGCGCCACTCGCCCGGCTCGCCGATTGGGCCGAGCAGTACCGCCACATCTGGGACGACCGATTCGATCGCATGGACCACTACATGCGAACGCTGCAGAACACCCCGAACGAGAAAGAGAACGACTGATGACTGACACCAAACACGTGCAAATCGAACGCACCTTCGACGCACCCATCGATCTGATCTGGGAGATGTGGACCGAAGCCGAGCATTTCGCCAACTGGTACGGCCCCATGGGTGCCAAAATCCCGAAGGCGGACATGGACGTGCGAGTCGGCGGCCGGCGACACATCGCGATGGAGATGGACACCCCACGCGGCCTGATGCAGATGTTCTTCGTTGGCGAGTACCGTGAGGTCGATCCGAAGACCCGCCTCGTCTACACCGAGGCTATGGCCGACGCTGAGGGCAACCTGATGACTGCCGAGCAGATGGGCATGCCCGCTGGCGCCCATATGGAGACCTCTATCGTGGTCGAACTGGTCGACCTCGGCGACCGCACGAAGATGACGATGACACACATCGGAGTTCCTGCCGACTCGCCCGGTGGTCAGGGTTGGACAATGGCGATCGACAAGATGCAAGCACGCGTCGCCGAACTCCGCGGCTGACCCGCAGCGACGGCACGCGCGGGCTCGCGTTTCTGTCATGCTTACAGGGTGAGTTCGCCTACCCCGGAGAGGGAACAGAAACCCGAACGCGATGTGCCAGACCGCGTGCGTAATGACGGCCGCGCAGCGATTGCAGTCACGCTTCTGGCCGCGCTTCTCATCGCCTTCATGATCAGCCGCCTCGTCTGAGACATGCCTCGCTCCGTCGTCGCTCGGACTCGCTTCGCTCAGACAATCGGTGACGCTGGCTAGCGACGATGCCGCGCCTAGCCACGTTCCTCGCTCCGGCATCCGTGGATCGTCAGCGGATGCAGGGGATCTACGCTGACGCGCATGACGTCGCCGCTGCACGATCAACCGCTGTTTCCTCACCTCGTCGTCCGTAGTCTCGAGTCGTACGACGACGAGCCGTGCCTCTATCTTGCCGGCCGGATCGCAACGTACGCGGATGTTCGGCGACGCACGAGTCAGATGCTGCAGGCGCAACGCGCTCGGGGTGTGGCGAAGGGAACTCGCCTCGCCGTGTTGTCGAAGAATCGTCCCGAGGTGCTCACCAACCTGACCGCCTCGCTCCTCAACGGATGCGTGATCACGCCGCTGCACCCGATGGGCTCCCTGAACGACCACGCGTACGCGGTCGGCGACGCCGAGATCGAATGCCTCGTTTTCGATGCCGACCACTTTGTCGAGCGTGCACGTGAACTGAAGGCGCAGTTTCCGAACCTCACGCTTCTCGGCTTCGGCCCGAATTCGGTGGGCGACGACTACCTGGCGTTGGCCGACGGGTTCGAGCCGGAGCCGCTCGTCGCTCCCGACGTCCACCCAGAAGACCTCTGCACCGTCGTGTACACCGGTGGCACGACCGGGCGACCCAAGGGCGTGCTGATGACGCATCGGGTATGGGCTGCGATGACGTGGATACAGATGACCGAATGGGAGTTCCCCGATCCGCTGCGTATCGCTATCGCCACGCCGCTGTCGCACGCCGCGTTGTCGCTCGTGGCACCCGTGTTGCTGTCGGGCGGAGCGTTCTATGTAATGGACTCGTTTACGCCCGACGGGTTCTTCGACCTCGTCGCCGAGCACCGCATCACGGCGACGATGCTGGTGCCAGCGATGCTGTATGCCCTGCAGGCCCACCCTCGTTACGACACCGCCGACATGTCGTCGATGGAGACGATCTTCTACGGGGCATCGCCGATGAGTCCCGCCAAGCTTGCCCAGGCAATCGAGCACTGGGGTCCGATCTTCTTCCAGTTCTTCGGCCAGACCGAGGCGCCGATGGTGCTCGCCCATCTGAAGAAGGGTGAGCACGATCTCACCAAGCCGCAACGCCTCGCGTCGTGCGGCCGCCCGGTACCGTGGATGCACATTGCCCTGCTCGATGCCGACAACCGGCCGGTTGCCCCTGGCCAGTCGGGCGAGATCTGCACCCGTGGCCCTCTCGTGATGAACGGGTACAAGGACCTCGCCGATGAAACGGCCGAGGCGCTGTCGGGCGGCTGGCTGCACACCGGCGATGTCGGCCGCTTCGACGACGACGGCTTCTTGTATATCGTCGATCGCACGAAGGACATGGTCATCAGCGGCGGCTTCAACGTGTTCCCACGCGAAGTTGAAGACGTCCTCACCACCCACCCGGCGGTCAACATGGTGATGGTGATCGGCGTACCCGACGAGAAGTGGGGCGAAGCAGTCAAAGCGGTTGTTGTGCTGAAGCCCGGGACCGAACCATCGGACGCTCTGACCCGCGAATTGCAGCAACTCGTGAAGGACGCCAAGGGCGCTCAGCAATCGCCGAAGTCGATCGATTACGTTGAAGCCCTGCCGCTCACACCCGTCGGGAAACCCGACAAGAAGGCAGTGCGGGCCACGTACTGGGCCAACAGCGGGCGAGCTGTCTCGTAACGCGTCGAAATCGAGCGCAGAGCCAAAACGAGCGAAAGCCCGACCCGCGCCGCCGAAGCGACGCGGGTCGGGCCAACCGTCAGGTGATCAGGCTTTGCCAGTGGCCAGGTTGCCCACGTCTTCGAACTTCGTGGTCAGAGGAACGATCTTGCCCTTGTCGAGCTTGCTGAACACCACGCTGCGGTTGAAGAGGCGGTTGTAGCCCTTCAGCCCGTCGGTCCACTCCTTGGTGAAGTCGAGCACCGGCACCATGCCGCCGAGATCGAGATTGGACGTCTTTTGCGCTGCGGCGTAGAACGAGTCCGCGGTGATGGCGCCGCTGATACCGGACGCAATCTTCTGGAAGGCTACGAACGCGGCCCAGGTGCCCATCCCGCCGAGGCTGTTGTAGTCGAGTTCGGTCAGGTTGTAGCCGCCCTCTTTCAGCGCCACGAGGTACTCGGCCCACGGCGGGGTCGAGATGTCTGGGTACATGCCGGCTGCGATGTCACCATCGGTCGACGCTTCGTTACCCTTGGCCGACACCTCGTTGAGATTGCCTTGCGGCCCATACTGGCGAGCCGTTGTTCCCGACTGCGTCCACGCGGTATTCCACGTGATGAACGGCGTCTCCGACATGATGCTGATCACGCAATCGGCACCCTTCGTTGCTTGCGCCACTTCCGACGAGTAGTCCTTTGCGGTTGGCGGCAGGATCACTGTGGCGCCGAAGCTCTTGCCGAGTGCCTTGATCGCATTCTCCATCGGCGGGACGAAGACCTGCGCGCCGTCGATGATGACGGCGTTGATGTTCTTACAGCCGTCCTCGACCGCTCGCTTGACTGCACCCACGGCGTACATCGGCTGGTTGCCGACCGGGAACGAGTGCGGGTCAGTCAACTCCGATGGTGTGATCGGACAGCACTCGCCGAACCAGGTGATGTTCGACTTGGCGATAACGGGCACGATGCTCTCGGCGAAATAGGTGAACGACCCGACGATCGAGACCATCTTGCCGTCGACCGCTTGCCGGGCGCAGGTAGCAGCAACGGCTGGGTCGAACTGCTCGTCGCAGACCGTGACCTTCAGCGGGTGACCGGCGATACCACCACGCTTGTTGATGTACTTCTCATACGCCTGCGCGGTGTTGGCGATGTTCTTATATGTCGGTCCGGCGGCGTTAAGCGTGGTCACCGTCATGACCTGAATCGGATCACCCGACGGAGCAGCAGCTGCGGCCGTCGTGGCCGCGCCTGCGGCCGTTGTGGCCGCCCCAGCCGCCGTTGTCGCTGCCCCAGCAGCCGGTGCGGTCGTCGAGCTCTCAGCCGTCTTCGTCGAGCTACCGCACGCGGCGAGAGCAAGCGCAATGGCTGTCATCGCAGCGACCGTCACTCTTCGGACACGTCGACTCGACGACGCTTTGGTAGTTGTACTCACGTGAATCCCCCAGACTCATGTTGGTGGGCCCCCTGGTGCGCCCGATCGGACAACTCTTGCACACCGCCGAGTGTCGACGCGCCAAGCGCTGCGCCAACAGGCTTCTTCGCGCTTTCGATCTCCGCTCCCGGCGAACCGCTGCGATGGCGCGGGCGTGCTCGCATGCGAGCTAACGTCACGTCTTGTTGACGCTGTCGTCTTGTGACGGCGCGATCTGCAAGGGGGATGATGAACGAGGTCATCAAATTCGCGCTTTTGGGCTTGGGCGTGGGAGCGCTGTATGCCTTCGCGTCGCAAGGCCTCATCGCAATCTACCGCGGCACCGGCGTCCTGAACTTCTCGCTCGGCGCGACAGCGATTGCCGGAGTCTTCCTGCAGTGGGAGTTGCAGTACCAACACCACATGCCATTCCTGATGGCTGCATTCTTCGGTGTCTCGCTGTCGGCATTGCTTGGGGTGCTGACGCACTGGGTCATCATGCGTCCACTCCACCGGGCCAGTTCACTCGTCCGTGTGATCGCCACGCTCGGCGTGCTCGTCACCATCCAGGCCGGGGTCGTGATCCGCTACGGATCGAATGCTCGCCAGGTCGCGAGCTGGCTCCCGACGAACCGGGTGATCCTGTGGGGCAATGTCGGCACCACGGTCGACCGCTTCATCCTGCTCGGTATCGCGGTTGTATCGGCATTCGGTCTGTGGCTGCTCTACCGCTCGAGCCAGTTCGGCCTCGCCACGGAGGCCGTATCGGAGAGTGAGCGCCAGGCCTCCACGATTGGCGTCTCGCCGAACCGCATAGCGGTCTTGAACTGGGCTCTCGGTTCGGCCATCGCCGCGATAGCGGGCATCCTCGTCGTCCCGATCATCACACTTCAGGTCACGTCGATGACCGAACTCGTGCTCGCAGCCCTGGCGGCCGCCTTGGTCGCGGACTTTCGATCGTTCCCTATCGCCACTGCTGCCGGCGTAGCGCTCGGCGTCGGCCAAACCATCGTCGGCCGGTTCGCACACCAGCAAGGGCTCGGGCCATCGCTCCCGTTCCTGGTCATCATCGTCTTTCTTGTCTTCCGCGGGCGTTCGTTGCCGCTGCGCGACTATTTCCTGCGCGAGATGCCGACGCTCGGCAAGGGTCGCATCTCGTGGGACTGGATGCTCTTCGGGTTCGGTGGCGTGATTTTCCTGATCGTGACCAAGCCGTCGAAATGGATCGACGCGATTACGGTCTCGCTCGGCGTCGGCATCGTGCTTCTCTCCATCGTTGTTTTGACCGGCTATGCAGGACAGCTGTCTCTCGGGCAATACGCCATGGCGGGGTTCGGCGCGTATGTCGCCGGACGACTCTCAGCCGTGTTTCACATTCCGTTCCTGCTCGCGTTGGTCGTCGGTGTTCTTGCCGCTATTCCGCTTGGCGTGCTGTTCGGCCTGCCCGCGGTGCGCACGCGCGGTATCAACCTCGCGATCGTCACGCTCGGCCTGGGCACCACAATGGAGCTGATGCTGTTCCGGAATCGGAATTACACCGGCGGCGTGAGAGGCACGCTGATCGACACCCCGAGCCTGTTCGGCTACGACATCGGATCGATCGAACATCCCCAGCGCTACGGCATCTTCGTCGTCGCCATGTCGATCCTGGCGGTGTGGGTCGTGTCGAACGTACGACGGGGCCGAAGCGGTCGCCGGATGATCGCCGTGCGCACGAACGAACGCGCTGCGGCCGCGCTCGGTATCGACGTGATGGTGACCAAGCTGTTCGCGTTCTCGCTCGCCTCAGCTGTCGCGGCGCTGGGCGGCATCCTCCTCGCGTTCCGTTCGACTTCGATCAGCTACCAGTCGTTCACCAACTTCACGTCAGTGACCTTCGTCGGCCTGGCACTGGTGGGCGGGGTGGGCCAGCTCCTCGGCGCGTTCGTCGGAGGCACCATGGCCACCGCCGGCGTAAACCAAGAACTTCTCCAAGCGACGTGGGGCAACGTCGGGCGATGGATCCAACTGATCAGCGGCGTCGCAATCCTGCTGACGGTGCTCAACTATCAGGACGGCGTCGCGGCGGAATGGGCCAAGATTTTTCGGTTCCTCAAGAGGACGAAAAAGTGGGGCCGGTCCTACGTGATCGAACTCGCCGACGTCGCCGACCTCACGACTGAGCACCACTCCCGCGTCGAACCGCGCACCTTGGCCATGGAAGGTCTCACTGTTCGCTACGGAGCGGTCACTGCGGTCGACAACGTCACTTATCGGCTCGCGCCCGGCCGTATCACCGGGCTTATCGGACCGAACGGGGCGGGCAAGACCTCGCTGATTGATGCGCTGAGCGGTTTCACCTCGGCCGAGGGCCGGGTGTTGCTCGACGATGTCGATCTCAGTCCAAACAGTCGCCGGTACGGCGCGCCCGCGGCGGCGTCGCTCGGTCGTTTCAGTCGCTTGAGTTGTTCGAGGACTCGACCGTGTTCGAGAACCTGAGCGTGGCCGCCGATCCACAGGATTTCGGGTCGTTCTTGCGTGACCTGATTTGGCCCGTCAATCCCCCGTTCCCGCCCGAGGTGGTCAGGGCGGTCATCGAGTTCCAGCTCGACCAGGATCTCCACCGCGACGTCAGAGATCTTTCCTACGGCAAGCGGCGTCTGCTGGCGATTGCCCGCGCCGTCGCAATGCATCCGAGCGTGCTGCTCCTCGATGAGCCCGCCGCTGGTCTCAGCTCGGCCGAAAGCATCGAGCTGGCACGGGTGGTACGCCGCCTCGCCGACGACTGGGGCATGGCGGTGCTGGTGGTCGAGCACGACATGAACTTCGTAATGGAAACCTGCGACGAAGTCATGGTGCTCGACTTCGGCCGTCTCATCGCTTCGGGTACCCCGGACGAGGTCCGAGCCAACCCAGCCGTCATCGCCGCCTACCTCGGCACCGAGACCGAAGACGAGGCGATCGTAAAGGCGGCTCGTCCGACCAGCGCCGCCGTTGCCGGAGGTGCCGCATGAGGCCGCTCCTCGAGACGCGCCGGCTGAAGGCCGGGTACATGGGCCGAGCGGTGGTGCAGGGCGTCCAACTCAAGGTCTATCCGGGTGAGGTCGTCTGCCTGCTCGGTCCCAACGGTGCCGGCAAGAGCACGACGCTGCTCACCATCGCCGGCGAACTGGCGCCGGTCGACGGCATCGTCATGTTCGACAACGTGCCCACGTTCACGCCCATGTACCAGCGGGTCCGTGGGGGTATCGCCATGGTCACAGAGGAACGACTCGTCTTCACCAAGATGTCGACCCGCGACAACCTGCGCATCGGCGGCGGATCGGTCGAAGACGCGTTGGCCCTTTTTCCCGAGCTTGAACCCCGCTTGGCAGTACGCGGCGGGATGCTGTCCGGCGGTGAGCAGCAGATGGTGGCCCTCGCCCGAGCACTCAGCCGCAAGCCGTCGCTCCTGCTCGCGGACGAGTTGTCACTCGGCCTGGCTCCGATGGTCGTCGACCGACTGCTCAGCGCGGTCCGCAATTCTGCCAACACACAAGGCACAGGCGCACTGATCGTTGAGCAGCATGCCCGAAAGGCGCTGAAGTACGCCGACCGGATGTACCTCATGGCTCGCGGTCAGATTCTTCTCGAGTTGCCCGCGGACGAGGCGATCGCCCGCCTCGACGAGATCGAGGAGTTGTACCTTCGGGGCACGTCCGAAACCGAAGAAGACCACATCGAACGGCTCCGACGAAAGAACAAGCGCAAGGCTTGGCGACGCCTCCGAGTTCGAGAGCGTGACCTCGCTCGTCTCACCGGAAAGATCATCTCGACCAGGAGGGCAGAAGATGACGAGTACTACTTCGACAAAGAGCAAGAACGGCGCGACCGCGCCATGCGAGCAAGGAAGTAACTGAGATGGGCTACCGCACCGCAGAGCTCCCGCCGGTCGACCTCGATGAGTTCGCCACGATCCCGTTCTTCGAGCGGATGAAAATCCTGCAACTCCACTGGGTGGAACACGGCTTCGGCACGCCGAAGCAGACGATCACGTTCTACGTGTGGAAGATCTTCTACTACGCGCTGTTCGGGTTGATCATCTGCGGCGCCTTCACCAAGGGCCTCGAGTTCAACAACATCGCTGGTTGGTGGGATCAGCCGATCCTGTACCAGAAGCTGATGATCTGGACGATCTTGCTGGAGATCATGGGACTGGCCGCCACGTGTGGCCCGCTCGCGTTTCATTTCGACCCCCCGATCGGCGGCATCCTCTACTGGTGGCAGAACGACACGCTGCGTGTCCCGCCCTATCCCAACCATGTCCCGTTCACGAAGGGCAGCCGGCGCACGCCGTGGGACACCGGCCTCTACAAGCTCATCGTGTTCTGGCTCGTGATGATGCTGTTTCTCTCCGGGGATCCGGTGGCCGGGATGCCGGAGGGCAGTGCAGGAATTATGCCGCAATGGGCACTGGTCACCTACTGCGGCCTGATCATTCTGATGGGTCTACGCGACAAGATCGTGTTCCTGTCGGCACGCTCCGAACAGTATGTGCCGACGATGCTGTGCTTTGGATTGTTCAGCAACTTCACCGACATGATCATCGCCGCCAAGATCTTCATCGTGGTGATCTGGATGGGTGCCGGGTTTTCGAAGTTGCAGCATGGCTTCTCCAGCACCGT
This sequence comes from uncultured Acidimicrobiales bacterium, assembly GCA_963791625.1. GTDB lineage: Bacteria > Actinomycetota > Acidimicrobiia > Acidimicrobiales > Ilumatobacteraceae > JANMCE01. The sequence continues at coordinate 99,998 of CAWBTA010000001.1, read as the reverse complement.
GGCGATCATGGTCCAGAACACGCCCTGGATGACCTCTGACAAGTTCCGCAAGCGGACCGTGAAGGACTACCCCAACGACATTCGGCCGTCGCGCATCACGCACCTGCTGGCCCACGTCGGGGGCACCACCTGCGAGCTGATCATGCCGCTCGTGTTGCTTTTCTCTCCGTGGCCGTGGGCGACGTGGATCGCCATCGTGTCGATCTGGATGCTGCACTCGTTCATCATCTCCACGATCCCGATCGCGGTGCCGCTCGAGTGGAACGTCTTCTTCATCTTCTGTGTCGCGTTCCTGTTCGGCAACTTCAGGGCCGGAAGCGGATACGGCGTGGGCGACATGAAACCCGCGCTGCTGGTGGTCGTGGTGTGCGTCGCACTTTTCCCAATTGTGCTTGGGGCGCTACGACCCCAGTACGTGTCGTTCCTGGTCGGGATGAAGCAGTACGCCGGCAACTGGGCGTCGGCCAGTTTCTCGTTCCGCGACAAATCGATGGAGGACCGGATCAACGAAAAGATCGTCAAGGCTGCCGACAACCAGATCGACCAACTCGAGCCGCTGTTCGGCAGAGAGATCTCCGAGATCTTCGTCCAGAAAGCGGTCGCGTTCCGAATGATGCATCCGATGGGCCGCATGCATATGTCGGCCTTGATGCGCCACGTGCCATCGATGGATAACCGGATTCAACGTGAAGGTGAGTTCGTGAGCAATGTCCTCACTGGGTGGAACTTCGGTGACGGCCACTGTCTGGACGAGCGGCTGATTGCGGGGATGCAGGAGCGTTGCCAGTACGAGCCGGGCGACGTCGTGATTGCGTTCACCGAGTCGCAGCCCGCCTTCACCAAGAAGGTGCAGTACCGGGTGATCGACGCGGCGCTGGGCACGGTCGAAAAGGGCTGGTACCACAACGACGACGCCTACAACGAGCAGCCATGGCTGCCCAACGGCCCCATTCCGCACACGGTCACCTGGACCAAGCCGGGTTACGTGGCACCCGGGGTTCCACACCCCGGTACCGGCGGTCGAACGTGATCACATCTCGGTGACGCGATGACGTCGGCGATCGTCGTCGGCAGTGGGCCGAACGGGCTCGCTGCCGCCGCCCGTTTGGCACGCGCCGGACTGCAGGTCACCGTGCTGGAGGCAAGCGATTCAATCGGTGGTGGCACGCGAAGCTCAGAGATGATCGTGCCCGGGCTGGTGCACGATCACTGCTCGGCGTTTCACCCGATCGCGGCCGGCTCACCGTTCCTCAAAGAACTACATCTGGCTGAGCACGGTCTTCGCTGGTTGCAGCCGGAAATCGACTGCGCCCACCCGCTCGACGATGGGTCGGCGAGCGCGTTCTATCGATTGATCGATCGGACCGTTGACGGGTTAGGGCTTGACGGCCGTCGTTGGCGTCAGGTCTTCGAGCCGATGGCCGCGCAGTTCGACAACCTGATCGCCGATGCCGCCCAACCACTGGCAAGGCTGCCGCATCATCCGCTTGGGTTCGTCAGGTTCGGCGTTGGCGCGATGATGCCGGCCACCGCGTTCGGGCGACTATGGAAGACGGAGCAGGCAAAGGCGTTATGGGCGGGTGTGGCCGCCCACACCTTCCATCGACTCGACCGTCCCTTCACGACGGCGGTCGGGCTGATGCTGGTGGTATCGGGCCATGCCGAGGGTTGGGTGATCGCCGAGGGCGGCTCGCAGGCCATTGCCGATGCCCTCGCCGCCGACATCCGCCAGCATGGCGGGGTGATCGAGACCGGCCAGCGCGTCACCTCGGTCACGGACCTCCCGCCGCATGATGTGCTGATGCTTGACATCTCGCCGTCGAGCGCCGCTGACATCCTGGGCGACCGTCTTCCATCACGAGTCGCTCGGGCGTATCGCCGCTTCCGGCACGGACCGGGCGCGTTCAAGATCGACTTCGCCATCGAGGGCGACGTTCCCTGGACGGCATCTGTTGCTCGGCAAGCGGGCACCGTCCACCTCGGTGGTGGCTTTGACGAAATCGTCGCCAGCGAACTCGCCGTGCATCGAGGCGACATGCCCGACCGGCCGTTCGTGCTGGTCGGGCAGCAATATCTCACCGACCGAGGCCGCTCGGTCGGCAACGTCAACCCGTTGTGGACATACGCCCACGTGCCACACGGGTACACCGGTGACGCCACGGCCGCCATCATCGCTCAGATCGAGCGGTTTGCACCCGGGTTCCGCGAGCGCATCGTCGGCACGGCGGTTCGCACGACAACCGAGATGTCGGTGTACAACGCCAACTACATCGGCGGCGACATCATCGGCGGCGCGGCCTCGCCCACCCAACTCCTGTTCAGACCACGCGCTGCGCTCGACCCCTACTTTACCGGTGTGCCGGGCGTGTACCTGTGCTCGGCGTCCACACCACCAGGCGCCGGCGCACACGGGATGTGCGGCGCCAACGCTGCGGCGCGGGCCTTGGCGCACCTCGGAGCCGAGGCGGGCCGCAGCCAGCGATGAGCGACCCGTTGGGGTCGGGCAAGGGAAAGATTCGACATCGTCGTCAGTCTGCCCAGGTCGGGGAGAACGTCGTGCGCGGCTCGATGGGGTCCTGGCCGGCGTAGCGGCGCAGTTCGAGCCGGCCGAGCTGGTTGCGATGTACTTCGTCAGGACCATCGGCCAGCCGAAGCAACCGGGCGGTGGCATACATCGCCGCCAGCCCGTAGTCGTTACTGGTCCCGGCGCCACCGAAGGCCTGAATCGCCCAGTCGACGACCTTGCACGCCATGTTGGGCGCGGCGATCTTGATCATGGCGATCTCGCCGCGGGCCGCCTTGCCACCCACGGTATCGACCAGGTGCGCCGTCTTCAGTGTGAGCAGGCGCGTCTGCTCGATGGCGATGCGCGCCTCTGCGATGCGTTCGAGGGTCACGCTTTGCTCAGCGACTGGGCGCCCGAACGCCACTCGGTGCTGCGTGCGTCGGCACATCATCTCGAGGGCGCGTTCGGCGAGGCCGATGAGTCGCATGCAGTGATGGATGCGGCCGGGACCGAGACGGCCCTGCGCGATCTCGAAGCCTCGTCCCTCGCCGAGCAGCATGTTGGTGGCCGGCACCCGAACATCGGTGAACTGCACTTCGGACGCCCGGTCGGGCATGCCATAGAAGTTGAACACCGGTAGCGGGCGGATCACCTCGACGCCCAGCGTGTCCTTCGGCACCAGGATCATCGATTGCTGGCAGTACCTATCGGGATTGTCCGGGTCGGACTTCCCCATGAAGATGATGATCTGGCACCGCGGGTCGGTGGCGTTTGTTGTGTACCACTTGCGACCGTTGATGACGTACTCGTCACCGTCGCGCACGATCGAGCTCGCGATGTTCGTGGCGTCGCTCGACGCGACGGCGGGCTCGGTCATGGCGAACGCCGAGCGGATCTCGCCTGCGAGCAGCGGTGTGAGCCATCGTTGCTGCTGTTCGGGTGTGCCGTAGCGGGCCAGCACCTCCATGTTGCCGGTGTCGGGCGCCGAGCAGTTGAATACCTCCGGCGCGAGGTGCGAGCGGCCCATGACCTCGCACAAGGGTGCGTACTCCAGGTTTGTCAGCCCGGCGCCATGTTCGCTTTCGGGGAGGAACAGATTCCACAAGCCTGCCCTCGCGCGCGACGGGCTTGAGTTCCTCGATGACGGGCCATACCGCGCAAGGGCCCATCTCCATCGACTCCTGAAAAAGCGGGCTTCGTTGGGATAGACATACTCGTCCATAAACGTCTCAAGCCGTTCGCGTAACTCGCGTGTCCGTGCACTCTCATCGAAGTCCATCAGTCAGGTCACAGATGGTGGATGGCGCGAACGTTATCGAGCACCGCTTGCTGTTCGGGCTGCAAGTCCTGTCGTCCCATGCCGGCGGCAAACCCGAGATAGGGGTCCTCGACTCCGGAGGAAATCCCGCTCATCGCCTCAAGCACCGCCAGTCCGCACAGCGGCACGTACTCAGGGCTGTAGCCACCCTCGTGGGCCATAACGACTTTGCCACCGCAGAGATCGGCCGCGACCGTCATGAGTGAATGGGTGAGCTGCGCGTAGCCGGCCGACGTCATCATCATTCGCCCGAGTGGATCGAACGCGCTGGAATCGAAACCCGACGCCACGAAAATGATTTGGGGCCCGAACCGCCGCAGCGCCGGCAACACGACCTGGTCGAAAGCCGCCGTGTAGGCACCTACGCCCGAACCAGGCGGCAGCGGGACGTTGATCGCGAAGCCCTCGCCAGCGCCTTCACCGATGTCGGTGAGGAACCCGCGGCCCGGCGGATACCAATTCTCCTGGTGAAGCGAAACGGTGAGGACCCGGGGATCGTTGTAGAACGCGGTCTCGGTGCCGTTGCCGTGGTGGACATCCCAGTCGACGACGGCGATCCGGTCCATGCCATGCACCGCCAGGCAGTGGTGGACGGCGACGGCGATGTTGCCGAAGATGCAGAACCCGCGACCTCGATCGGCTTCGGCGTGGTGGCCAGGCGGGCGAACCAGGGCGTAGCAATTGTCGAGGTCGCCAGCGATGACGGCGTCGGTTCCCTCGATGACGCCACCGGTGGACAGCGTGGCGATCTCGAAGCTTCCGTGTCCGACCGGGGTGAGCTCGCCGGCGTCGCCACCGTGCCCGTCGCTCATCTCCTTGACCGAATCAAGGTACGCCGCGGTGTGGAACCGCAGCAGCTCCGCGCGCGTCGCGTGCCGCGGCTCCACGATCGACAACTGCTTGATGTACCCACTGGCGTCAAGCAGGTTCTTGAACCGCCGTTTCGTTTCGGGATGCTCGAAGTGCATGCCCGGTTGAAGCGGAAATCCATACTGCATGAACCCGGCGTAGTTGCCGGTGTCGTGCCATTGGTAGAGCTCGTGATAGACGAAGCCGGTCTTGGCCATTGGTCTGCCCCCATAGTTTGACGAAATGAGCTTTGCGTCAGCGATAGTACCCATCTGGAAGACGGTGAATTTCCACGGCCCGGCGGCCGAGTGGCGGGAGGAGCGACCTCAGTGATCAAGACCGGCGGATCGCGTTCGCATGGCCAGTTGCTACCTGGTGCACGTGAGGTAACCGGCTACCGTCGCCGGGATGTTCACCGTGTTCCTCACTCACAATCCGGAAGATCGGGACGCCTACTACGGGCGAGCGCTTTCCGAACTGGAGGCCGTAGCGTCGGTGGTGCTGAATCCACTTCAGCGAGACCTCACAACACCCGAGCTCATCGAAGCCGTTGCCGGGTGCGATGTGGTCGTCGCCCATCGCTCCACGCCGGGCGAGGCGGCACTCTTCGCCGCTCGACCCGAGTTGGTCGCGTTCCTGCGTTGCGCTGTCGACATCAGCACAGTTGATGTGCAGGCCGCATCGGCCTCGGGCGTGTTGGTCGGCCACGCTGACAAAAGTTTCGTTGCCTCAACCGCCGAGCTTGCCCTTGCCCTTATGCTCGACCTCGCACGCAACGTGAGTGAGTCCACCATTGACTACCGGGCCGGCGGTCAACCGCCGCAACGAGCGGGCTTCCAAATGGCGGGTCGAACCGCGGGCATTATCGGCTACGGCGCGATCGGTTCGTATCTCGCCAAGGTGTTGCGCGGCATCGGAATGCACGTGCTGGTGTGCGACCCGTTCGCCGATGCCACCTCTGATGGATTCGAGCACATCGCTCTCGCCCAAGTGCTCGGACGAGCCGACGTTGTGTTCCCCCTTGCTCCGGCGCTTCCCACAACGGAAAATCTCATCAACGCCGAGACCCTCGGCGCGATGCAGCGTGGCACGTTTCTGGTAAACGTTTCGCGCGGTGAGCTACTGGACGAGGACGCTGTTGGCGCCGCGCTCGACTCCGGTCACCTCGGCGGGTTCGCAATGGATGTCGGTCGAGCGCCCGACCAACGTCCCTCATCGAAACTCGCCCGTCGCCCCGGGGTTGTGGCGACACCACATCTTGGTGGCCTGACACCGGAGAACGCTGACGCCCAGGCGCGTAGCTCGGTCGAGCAGATTGCGGCCATGACGGCTGGGGTGATGCCGCCACGCGCCGTCAACGCCGAACACGCCCGGCGCCTTCGCGCGTGGTGGGACCGTGACTAGCGAAACGTTTCCCGTCGGATCGTGCGATACGCACGTGCACTTCTACGATCATCGTTTCACCGCGGCGCCAACCGCACAGATACTCCCGCCCGACGCGACCGTGGCCGACTATCGCAAGGTGCAGGAAACCTTGGGTGCGCAGCGCGTCGTGGTGGTGCAACCGACCACATATGGCCTCGACAACTCGTGCCAACTCGACGCCGTCGCCCAACTCGGCGATGCCGCACGGTTCGTCGCAGTCGTGGACGACCAGGTGACCGATGCCGAACTTGATCAGCTGACTCGGCGCGGCACACGCGGCGCCCGGTTCTTCATGCTTGCGGGAGGCGCGGTTGCTTGGGAAGCGATGCCGGTGGTCGCGCAGCGTATCGCCGCGTTCGATTGGCACATTCAGCTGCAGACGAACGGCCGATTCCTCGACCAACGAGCCGACGAACTGCTCGCTCTCCCGGTGCCGATCGTGGTCGACCACATCGGCCGCTTCATGCCATCGGTTGGCGTTGAGGACATGCACTTCGAAACGCTGCTGCGGCTGATCGACAGCGGAACCTGCTGGGTGAAGCTATCTGCGCCGTACGAAACGCAACTCGACGCCTCTCACCAGTACGAGGCGGTGACCGCTGTTGTTCACGAGCTTGTTCGTCGTGCTCCCGAGCGCTTGTTGTGGGCGACGAACTGGCCTCATCCCGGACAGCTCGACCCACCCGGATTAGGCGATCTCCGTCGCCTCCTGATCGACTGGATTCCCAACGCGGCAACCCGTCGCCAGATCCTCGTCGACAACCCGGCAGAGCTGTACGGCTTCGCCTGAAGGAACCTCCGTGACCGCTTACGCCTCGTATCCATCCCTTATCGATCGCACGGTGTTCATCACCGGAGGCGCCGACGGTATCGGGAGTGCCATCGTTGAGCAGTTCGCTCGGCAGGGAAGTCGAGTGGCATTCGTCGACAAGAACGTGCCCTATGCACGGGCCACCATCGAGCGCTGTGTCGCAGCGGGAGCGAAGCACGCGCCGCTCTTTTTCGAGGTCGACCTACTCGACATCGCCGCTCTCCAAACCGCTTGCAGGTCCGCTCTCGCGGCCCTCGGCGGCACCATTAGCGTGCTGGTGAACAACGCGGCGAGCGACGACCGCCACGACTGGCGCGACATGACGCCGGACTACTTCGACAACCGCATCAATACCAACCTTCGCCACTACTTCTTCGCCATCCAGTCGCTTGCGCCAAAGATGATCGACGCTGGCATGGGCTCGGTGGTGAACATCGGCTCGAGCAGCTACATGATGCAAGAAGACATGTTCCCCGGCTACACGATGGCAAAGGCCGCGGTGGAAGGCATCACCCGTACCATGGCCCGTACGTTCGGTCCCCATGGTGTGCGGGTGAACACGGTACTGCCGGGCTGGGTGCCGACCGAACGCCAGCTCACGAAATGGTGGACCCCCGAAGGCGAAGCTGGCACCATGAGAGACCAAGCCATCAAGCGCCGCATCATGCCCGATGAGTTCGCCCAAATGGTGCTCTTCCTCTCCGCCGACGACGGCGCCGCCTGCACCGCCCAGCAGTTCATCGTCGACGGCGGCCGCTTCTAACCGCGCGATGTCGCCACATGGCATCCCTCGGGTTCAGTCGGGCAGGTGACGCGGTGTCGGAGAGGCCACGCAAGGACGGTGAGGAACCGTTGCGGGTCGGGGTAGTCAGATGCATCATGCAGGCCAAGTCGTACCGGCGGTGCCGGGTTGAACACGAACGTGCCGAAGGCCTGATCCCAGACCGAAGTGACGGTGCCGTAGTTGCCGTTGTCCTCGGCACTGTGGTGATAGCGATGCGTCTCGGGACCGATGAGGAGATGATTGAACGCCCAAATCCGGATGTCGGCGTTGGTGTGGCTGATGATTCCAACGCATCCGATGATTACCAGCGCGACAAAACTCGCGTTCGGTGTGAACCCGACGTACCGAAACACAACGAGCCCAAGGACGAACCGCACGACGAGTTCGTCGCACGGGTGAAACACACCATGCATCAACACATACAACTGACTCGGGCTGTGGTGTGCACCATGGACCCGCCACAGGCGCGCCGAGCGGTGCGCGGCACGGTGGTAGGTGTACCACGCGAGATCGAACACCAGGATCGCCGCAACAACCTGTGCCGCCAAAGGAAGACGCGCGATCGGCCCGAAGCCACCGGCCGGAACGGTTCGAGTCGCGATCGCGGCGACGGCAACTTCGCTCGCTCGTTCGACGACGAGTCCGAGCACGATGTACGGAAAGTCACGGCGGCAGAGGCTGCGCGCCGTCATTGACCAGCGGCGGTCAAGCGGGAAACGCCACTCCGCCATCATGCAGATCGCGATGGCGCTCACCAAGATCAAGGGCATGACCGCCGATCGGTTCCCTCCTCGAGACACGACCAGTGCGGCCGCGATCGTCGCACCGCCAACCACGAGTGGGTAGAGGCCATAGGCGACCAATGGGGCAGGGGCAGGCGAAGAACTCATAGGCTCACCTTCGTTGAACGTGACCGCGGCCGCCCTACCTCGCATGCAGGATTGTTGACCGGATGTGCAGACATGACCTCGAACCGACGCATGGTGGACGTAATCGACCGCTTCGCCGCGCTTCACGGCGTCGCTGTCCACCATGATCCCGACAGTTCGATCGCCGACCGTTGGAACGCAATGCGAGCCGCAGGCATCGACGACCCCGGTCACCGGTTCGGACAGTGGGTCGATCTTGCGCTCGTCGGCGGCGTCATTCCGCCGCTCCTCGCCAACTGTCGCGACGTCGGGCAACTTCTGCGGACCCTCGTCCGATTCCATCCACTCTGGGGCGACGACGAGATTGTGCTCGACCAAAGCAGTCACGGCGAGTACAAGGTCCACCTACGCGGCACCGGGCCGACCGCGGCACATGGCGACACCCGAGACGCGTTCTTCACGCTGCTTTCTCGCTTGCTCGATCAGGTTACGGAAGCGTCGGTGCGACCGACTCGACAATGGCATCGAACATCGGGACACGACGTGGTTGTCTTCAGCGCGGGTCAGGTTGCGTCGCCGCTCGCGTCGGCCGACCCGTCAATTGCGTCGATGCTCATCGGCTACGCCGAACACGCCCTCGACGAGAACGGTGGCTGGGTTGCCGACGTTCGTCGGATTATCCGCGAAAACCTCCGGACAACACCCACGCTGCAGGCCGTGGCCGGACGTCTCTCGTATAGCCCGCGTACCCTTCAACAGCGCCTAGCCGACCACCGCACCACCTTCTCCGAACTCGTCGACGATGAACGACGCACCCGAGCCATCGCGCTTCTCTCCAACCAAAGCGCGCCCATTTCCACCGTCGCATTCGACGTCGGATTCAACTCAACCGAAGGCTTCAGCCGAGCGTTTCGCCGATGGACAGGAATGTCTCCATCGGCATGGCGCGCCCGGCTGCAGTGACCCGACGCTCTGCTCAGATGACACCCCGGGGGCGTATCGTGTCAGGGCGTCTCGAGGCCGAGCTTGGCTGCCGCCATCCGTGCTGTCGCTCGGGCCGACTCGATGCCCGCTGCGGTCACGGTCAGGTGCCCCATCTTTCGACCGGGACGTGCCTCGTGTTTGCCGTAGAGGTGAAGGTGCACGCCTGGCAGCCCGAGAACGCCCGGCCAATCGGGCTCGCCATGCACCCACAGGTCGCCGAGGAGGTTGAGCATGATCGCTGCGCCTCGCAGACTCGAAGCGGGCAGCGGAGCGCCACACATCGCACGCAGCTGCATCTCGAACTGCGACAGGCCGCACGACTCGAGGCTGTGGTGGCCAGAGTTGTGCGGCCGCGGCGCCATCTCGTTTGCGACGAGCGTGCCGCCTTCAAGCACGAAGAACTCGACGCACAACACGCCGACGTAATGCATCGCCTCGGCGAGTGCGAGAGCGGCCTCGACGGCGCAGCGTTGCGTGGCTTCGCTCACGTCGGGTGCGGGCACCTGCGTCACGGCCAGGATGCCACCGCGGTGCAGGTTCTGCTGCACGGGAAGGCTGGTGTGCGAGCCGTCGGCGCCGCGGGCGACGATGACGCTGATCTCATGCACAAGTGCGAGCTTCTTCTCGAGCACACAGGCCACACCGCCGTGCGCGGCGAACGCGTCTGCGAGATCGGCCGGCGTGGCCACCGTGGTCTGCCCTTTCCCGTCGTAGCCGAGCTGCGCGGTCTTCAAGATGCCGGGCAGCAGATCGGCATCTATTGCATCGAGTTGCGCGGCCGACTCGATCAGCGCATGTGGCGCACACGGCACGCCGCAGCTCTCAAAGAAGGCCTTCTCGCGACCGCGGTGCTGGCAGATGGCCACCGCGTCGGCGCCGGGCGCCACCGAGGTTCTGTCCCCGAGCCACAAGAGCGACGGCGCCGGAACATTCTCGAACTCGGTCGTGATTGCTGCGGAGAGCTCCGCGAGCTGCGTAAGGCCGGCCTCGTCGCCGTAGTCGGTGCAGATGTGGTGATGCGACACGCGGCCCGCCGGGCTTTGCGGATCGGGATCGAGCACCGCGGTGAAATAGCCCATGCGCTGCGCCGCATGAACGAACATACGACCGAGCTGGCCGCCGCCCATAACCCCGAGGGTCGCGCCGGGCGCGATGAACCCCGTCACGTCAAGTCTTGGCTCATCGAGCGCGCGACCTCGGTCTGCCGGGACCGATAGGCGTCGAGCCTCGCGCCCAATGCAGCATCGCCATGCGCGAGCATCGCCACCGCGAACAGCGCCGCATTCGCCGCACCGCCTGCCCCGATGGCGAACGTGGCCACGGGAACGCCTTTGGGCATCATCACAATCGAATACAGGGAGTCGACGCCAGCGAGGTGCTTGCTCGGCACCGGCACGCCGAGCACCGGCACTGTGGTCTTGGCCGCAAGCATGCCGGGCAGGTGCGCGGCGCCGCCTGCACCGGCGATGATCGCGCGCAAGCCCCTAGCGGACGCTGTCTCGGCATAGTCGAACATCTCGTCCGGCATGCGGTGGGCCGAAACGACACGCGCCTCGTGCGAAACGTCGAACTCGGCGAGAATCTCGGTGGCGGCGCGCATGATCTCCCAATCGCTGGAGGATCCCATCACCACGCCGATCACCGGGTCGCTGCTCACAGCGTGAACTGTAGACGCCGCATCCTCAACTCCCCAGACCGCCGTTCGTCCTCGTCGTGATCGGCGTGTTCTTGCGGCTATTCACGGTGCTCGTGACGATGGTGCACGTCGGGCAGGTGTCCATGGGCGTGGACGAACCAAGACACCAGGGCCCCGACGAACGGCGCAGCCGCAAACACCAACTGCCCTCGTGCTGCGCCCAATTCGCGGGCACCAGCGATCCACAACGTCATCGAGACCCCGTATCCCAGCGCGCCTACCGCAAGCGCAGCGACAACCAGCCACCGGGTCAGCATGCCGCCCCCCAGAAGCCCAATCATCACGTTCACGAACCCAGCGACCGCACCTTTCACAAACGTGATCTGCGCTGGAGCGATCTGATCGAGCTTCGCCGTTACGCTGTTATCGACCGCCCAACACAGACACGCCCCACCGATCAGTAGCGCCGCCCAGCGCCACCCAACATCCGAGGACCAGCCCAGCAGCACACCAGCTGCAACAACCAGGGCGATGCCGACTGTCAACCGGCGGCCAAGATGCTCCTTGAACACAACAACGGCGATCAACGCGGTGAACACCAACTCGAGATTCAACAGAAGCGACGCAGTCGAGGCTGGAACATCACGAAGCCCAACAGCCAGCAGCACCGGGCCGATCACTCCACCGCACACGACCGCCAGTCCGAGGCGGCGACCCGCACGACGCACTACGCCCGCGTCGGGCCGAGAAAGCCACGCGATCGGGCAGACTCCGAGAGCCGCCCCGAGATACAACAAACCGGCGAGCGTGAACGGATTCAGGTCTCGCACCAGCCGAGATGCCGCTGGGGTCGAAGCACCGAACAACACAGCCGCGGCGAGGCAGAGCAACAGACCGCGCCGACTCACCATTCCACCCCGATGACGCTCTTATCGACCACGACAGGAATTCTGCCGCACTGCCCGGACATGCACCACGACTGTGGTCGAGGGCGACGACATTCAAGTGGTTCTGGGTCACGAGAGTGGATCTTGCAGAAACGGTTACCTACCGCTGTCCGACGTCTGGCCGTCACGTAACGCAATCAAGCGCAGGATCAGGTCATCGGGGCAAGCGCCACCGAAATGACATTACGCAACGACCAGCCCACGGGGCCGGGGTCGAAACAAGGAGCTCATCATGAAGGTTTGGATCGATCAGGACCTCTGCACCGGCGATGGTCTCTGCGAGGAAATTTGTCCCTCGATGTTCACCCTGGTCGGGGGCATCGCCTATGTCCGCGATGCGAACGGCAGTCCCCTGCTGTCGGGTGGCGCCAGCGAAATCGGCGACGCACGGTTGGACGCCGTGCTCGAAGCCGCCGAGGAATGCCCCGGCGAGTGCATCTTCATTGACGCGTAAATCCGCGCCTGCCTAAGAAGGCGCTGCCGGCATGGCGGTGGTCATCGAGCGGCGTCGAGCACATCGCTGAGCTTGTCCAGTGACTGATGCATCCCTGCGAAGGAGAACACCATCATGTGACCGAGCGGCCAGGCGTGCTCAACGATCGTGAGTTCGGTCATGTCGCGACGCGGGGTGAACGTGATCGAGTGCAACTGGCTGGTCGGGAACCCCGGCGGCATGTCGGCTTCAGCGAGCGGATTACCATCCGCGTCCGAGAGTTGTTGGGTGAACTCCAACAACTCGTGCGGGACGATGCGCTGGTAGACACCGGCGGTGTAGGAGTCCTGACCGCCCTGATCGGCTGGGGCACGCATGCAGAACACGTACGACCCGCCGACCCGAAGGTCGATCCGACAGGTCGGCGACGTGTAGTACTGCGGTCCCCACCACGCCATCACATGCTCGGGTTCGGTCCACATCTTCCACACCATCTCGACCGGCGCATCGATGATCCGTTTGATCACGATGTCGTGGCTGACTGGTTGGCTACTGGTCATGGCGTTCCTCTCGGGGTCTGTTGATTGCAGGTTTGCGGAGCTCACGCAAGTAACGCTCCATCGAATCGAGTCGTTCCTCCCACGTCGGACGCAACAGCGCGAGCCACTGATCGAGCTGCTCGAACGGTTCGCGCCGAAGCTCGAACACCCGACGCTGCGCCACCGGGCGCACCGCGACCAGCCCCGCTTCGGTGAGGGTTTTCAAATGCTTCGATGCCTGCGGTTGTCGCAGAGGTAGCCGCTCGGCGATCTCCCCCACCGACGCCGGACCATCGCGGAGCATCTCGACTATCCGCAACCGATTCGGGTCGGCAAGAGCAGCAAACGTCAGCGTATCCACCATATAATATTCGCATATACGAATATTCGTGTCAAGGAACACGCTGATGATTCGGTTCAGCGACCCGATCGATCGACCTGACCTGAACGCGGTGAGACGCTGGCGGAGGGGCGGTGATGGCCGCCGCGGTAACCTCAGCGTTCCGATCGCAACGTCGTCTCGTAGAGATGGGTCGAAGGTTTGGAGGAGAGTTCATGGCGAGCCTGATCCACGCGTCGAACATGTCGCTCGACGGCTACACCGAGGATGAACGCGGCGCCTTCGAGGAGCACCGATTCGGCAGTGGCGTCATCTACCTCCGCTACCGCCTCGACGCAGCCGTCACGACAGCAGGCTGAGAGAACGGCGACGGCGCCCGGCGAAAGGTCGGTGCCCGCCGCCAGTCGAAATGTCTTTCGACGCCTTCGGGCGCTCAGGCGGATGGTCATCGAGAACTCGAGGCGGCTCAGCAAGGATGCTCAAGGCAACGCCGGCCAGGGAGGCGAGCACAATCGTGCCGGTCCAGATCTCTGCCTCCAGCCCGATGCCGTCGGTCAACGCGATTGCACCGGCATGACCACCGAGGAGCAAGGCCGGTGCCGCCCCAGCGACGAGGTGTCGGGCGACTCTGAAAGACATGCGGGCGGTGGCGATTGAAGCAAACGCGTCGATAGCCGACGCCGAGACGAGCGCACCGAGTATGAGCTGGGGATCCTCGAAGCCCGTGACCGCGCTGAGGGTCACGGCGAGCAGACCGACGTGAAACACCACGCTGCCCGGCCGGTGTCCACGTTCCCGAACAAGCCACGCAACCGGCGCGCACACAACCGACGCCGAAACGATCAGCCCGATGGCTCCGAAAAGCACCGCGCGCTCGAGCGTTCCCTCGAGAAATTCCGCCGGTACGCCTGGGGGCGGCGCAGCCACTAGCCGGGCACGGCTGAGCTGCTCGAACGATTCGTTGAAGAGTGACAGATACTGGACGAAGAACAGGACGAGGCCGGTTCCCAAGGTGACTGCGATCTGCACCAGGTCGACCGGGCGTTTGGATACGTCGGACCCAGACCAGTGCGTGGCCCGAGCTGCTCTGACCGGGGTCGTCACAATCAGCATGATCCCAACGAAGAGCATCAAGTGCGTTGGCGAGAACAGCGCGTCGAAATCCTGCTCGATTCCGAAGATGGTGTGCCACGTCAGGTCGCCTGCGCCACCGACAGCAAACACCACGAGGCCGATGACGGCCACCCCGTATCCAACCGGTACGGCATCGCGGAACGAGCGGGAAGCGCTGAGCCGGCGCTTCACGACGAGCCCGATCCAGACGACACACGCGGCGAAACCTGAGTAGAAGGCGGCATGCCATGGCGTGAAGAACGACTCAAGTGCCGGCCTGTTGTTATGCGCCCAACCATCGAGGAACAGTCCAGCTACCAACCACATCGACACACCGAGGGTCGCAGCGTTCTCTCGTTGACTCGCTCTCGGCCCCATGACCTCACGCTAACGACCGGCCACCTCGCGAGCTATCCGGCAAGACCCTGATTCAACCCTGAGCTGTACCCGGTCAACCCCGAGCGAACCGTCAAATCGATCATCTTGAACATGCGCGGCTCGTCGCCGCGGCGTCGGCCGAACAAATGAGCGCCGAGGGTCTCCGGTATGCGGTCAGGTCGGGCAGAGCGCGGCGATGAGACCGGCGAGGTGGTGGAGTTGTACGCCGGCCAGAACGCCTGCCATTGTCGTGGCGCTCCAGATTCCGGCGACGTAGCGCCGAGCGGGTAGCGGTCGAGCTGGGGCGAGGAGGGCTTCGACACGGCCGACAACGCCGAGGCCGGTGAAGCCGAGGGGGGCGAGGTTCAGGTCGGAAGCTGATGGTTCATTGAGCGCGACTTTGGCGAGGGTGCGAGCGACGAGGTTACGGTCGCCGCAGTATGCTGCGGCAACTTCGTCGGCCCATCGTTCGAGTACGAAGTGGAGCCGTCGGGTGACTGGACGCATGAACGGCAGGGCAGCGCCGATGAGTCGAGCGCACAGCAAGTAGCGGTCGTGGCGGTTTCGGGCGTGTGCTTGTTCGTGCGCGACGACGATGCCGAGTTCCCGGTCGTCGACGAGGTTCAAGAGTCCGGTGGACACGATGACCTGTCCGCCTTTGCCGGGTATGGTCGCGGCGAACGCTTCGTCGGATTCGACGAACTCGATGGGTCCCGAGATGTGGATACGGAGTTGACGGTCACGTCGCAGCACCTTTACCGCCGCAGCGACGCCAAAGATGGTGAGGGCAAGCGATGGGATGGCGAGGATCGCCGGGATTTCGCGGTGGAGCCCGAACGCCATCGCGCACCAGCGGAAACCACGGCCGACGATCGGTGCGTGGGCGAGGTAGCTGAGCCCGATGATCCAGATCGATGGCAGCGCGGCGGCGGCCATGACAACCAGTGAGGCACACACGACACGGGCCGCGACTCGGGGTGGCAGGAGTTTGTGCAGTCCGGTCGCGAAAAGAACAACGAGCCCGGCGGCGAGAAGTGGGAGGAAGAGGGTGGTGACACCCATCATGTCGCCCGACCGAGGAGGGCCCGGAGTGCTTTGCGGTCGGCGTTGGTTAGGTTCGATACGAGGCCGGCAAGGGCCGCGTCACGATCTGTCGTACTCGTCAGGAGGTCCGTCATCTTGCGGGCCGCTAGTTGCGACTCGGAAACCACGGCGCGATACGCGAATGCGCGACCGACGGCGGTCCGTTCCACGAGCCCTTTCGTGTGGAGACGAGTGAGGATCGTGGCAACGCTGGTGTAGGCGAGGTCACCAGGAACAGAATCCTTGACCGCCGTCGGGAGCAAGGGCTCGGTGGCGTTCCACAACACGCGCAGCACGTCATGCTCGAGCACACCGTCGGGTCGTTTCGTCATGATGCCTCCTCAGTTTGCGACGGGCGCCTCTTTGGTTCATGTTCTCAGCGAACCGCATGACGGCACACTCGAACCAACACAGCCTATAGTCCTACACCGTGTAGTTCTATCGGGCGACATTTCCGACAGTCTGCCCCCTTACTTCATGCCACGATTCCTCGCACGCCTATCAGCGTTCCTCGTTCTTGTAGTCGTGGGCGTGGGCCTCGCGTCGCCAGCGTGGGCGCACAACTCGTTGCAGTCGAGTACGCCGGCCGACGGTGCGGAGTTGATGTCGGCTCCGGCGCAGTTGTCGCTGGTGTTCGCGAACGCTGTCCCGTTGGACACCGCCTCGGTCGATCTCATCGATAGCGTCGGTGCCAAGGTGGTGATCGGTGGACTGTCGCGTGGGTCACGTGGCGAGAACGAAGTGATCGCGGCGTTACCGGAAATGGCTGCTGGTGCGTACACGTTCCGGTGGCGGCTCGTCGGTTCAGACGGCCACGCAGTCACGGGACGCGTCGCGATCACCATCACGGCTCTTCCGCCGGTGACGGCCACAGTGGTGACCACCGAACAGACTGCGACCGTAGAGACCTCGACGACCATCGAGTCGTCTACGACGGACACGTCGGTTGAACAATCGGTGTCGGCGGCTGGGTTTGGGGAGCCGTGGTCGACGCCGTCGGTTTTGCGCTGGCTGCTTCGAGTGCTGACCTATGTTGCCATGTTCGTGATGGGCGGAACCGTAGCGACCGTCTTGTGGGTCTGGGACCGGGCATGGCAGCTCGACTTGGTACGGCGGGCGGTTCGCTACGCCGTGGCCATCGTGACCGTGGGCGCCGTCGCACAATTGCTGATCATCGCGTCGGACATCACAGGCAAGCCGATCTGGTCATCGTTTGGTGGGGTCGGGGGCGCCTTCCACACCGTGGCTGGCAAGGCCTCTATCGCCCGGTGCCTACTCGCGGTCGTGGTTGGCTGGGCCCTCTTTGCCTTTCGACCACAGTCGGAACTGCACCGGTGGCGGCTCACCGCCGGTCTCGTTCTCGCAACCATGACGACGTGGGCGTTCGGTGGTCACTCGAAATCGATGCGCTGGCCGATCCTCGGCGTCCCACTCGACACCGCCCATTACGCAGCCGCGACAGCGTGGTTCGGCGGACTCGCGCTCGTCGCCGGGTTCGCGCTCATCGAACTCGAACCGAGCGAACGCAACGAGATCATTCAGCGTTTCGGGAAGCTTGCGGCTAGTTGTGTGGCCATCCTCGCGGTCACCGGTGTCGTGCAATCATTCCGGCTCGTCGGTGCCCCGTGGCGCGTGTTCGCGGTAGCGCACGGACGCCTCCTCGTTCTCAAGCTCGGTCTCGTCGCGTTGATGCTCAAGGTCGCAAACATCAACCGGACCCGTGTTGCGAAACGCTTCGGTCATCGAGCCAAGGACGTGACCGCCCGTACGACCGGCAACCTCCGCCGGGCGATGCTCACTGAACTCGGCGTTGGGACACTGATCCTGGCCGTCACCGCAGCAATGGTCGTGTCGCCACCAGCAACAGCGGCCTACGAGTCCACCACAGCGGCGCGACTGCCGGCGACGACACAACCAACAAACCCGACGACTGCCGTCACGGCCATCACCCCGGCCGAACCGACCACCAACCCGCCGGCAACAACGGTCACGGGTGCCAACTGCACGATCCGGCAGGCGTTATCCACCGGAGCCACCGGCGACGAGGTCACGTGCCTCCAACGGGCCCTCGTTGCCAAAGGACTGCTCCAACAGGCACCAAGCGGGCGGTTCGACGGGCCGACCACCGACGCAGTACGCGCCTTTCAGACCGCAAACAACCTGCTTGTCGACGGCACCGTTGGGCGCGTCACCGGGCAGGCACTCGGTATCTGGGACGCCTGAACACCCGGATCCTCATCTTTCTACTACACTTTGTCGTAGTCGTCGAAAGGATCCCCTCGAATGAAGCCTGTTCTCCTCGGCGCTGCTGCGCTTACCGTTTCGCTCACACTCGCCGCGTGCGGTTCCTCGCATGGCAGCATGACCACGCCGACCAGTACGCCAGCAACTGCCGCGGCCGCGGCCGCGAAGAGTGTCACGTTCAAAGACGGTGACGTCACGTTCGCGCAGGGCATGATCCCGCACCACGAGCAGGCCATCGAGATGGCCGACATGGCCCTCGACCCGAACGCTGCCGCAAGCGCAGCGATCAAAGCGATCGCCACGAAGATCAAGGCCGACCAAGACCCTGAGATCAAGCAGATGACGACGCTACTGACCTCGTGGGGTAAGCCCGTCGCCATGGACACTTCCGGTCACGACATGGGCGCTATGGACGGCATGATGTCGTCGAAAGACATGACGAGTCTCGGTCTGATGAAAGGCGCCGAATTCGACAAGATGTGGGCGACGATGATGATCGCCCACCATAGGGGTGCGATCACGATGGCCGAAACCGTGAAGACCGCCGGATCGAATCCTGACATCTTGAGACTCGCCGCGAACGTGATCACCGCGCAGCAGGCGGAGATCACCCAGCTTCAAGCGCTCGCTGGCTGAGCCGGACCGCGTAGGTCTCGTCGACAATGCTGTCACGCACCGACAGTTCGGATCAGCGACCGGGCTGGTTGCGCGGCTAATTCACCTCGATGGTTGGCGAGTCGTGGGCGTACTACCTCGCCGGAAGCGCAGTCGCGGTGGTGCTGCTACTGGCCATCGCCCGCACGGCTTGGACGTGGCCGCAACGGACGGCGAAATGACCCGCCGCCTACAACTCGCGCAGACACACATCGGAGGATTGTGGGTCATCGACTGAACGTCACGTGGATCGTGCCGCTCTCGGCAGTCTCGGTCACGACTTCGCAGCCGTCCTCGAACCCACGAAGATCGTCCCAGAGGTTGACACCGCGGCCCAGCAGGATGGGTGCGATCGCCACATGCAGCTGATCGACGAGACCCGCCTTCAGGAACTCGCGTGCCGTGCTCGGTCCTCCGCCGACTCGCACGTCTCGCCCGCCAGCTGCCGCGGCCGCCTGCGCGAGTACCTCGTGCGGAGCAACGTCAACGAAGTGAAAGGTCGTGCCGCCGGACATGTTGATCGACTCGCGCCTTCGATGGGTGAGCACGAACACGGGAAAACGAAACGGCGGCTCGTCACCCCACCAGCCGTTCCAGTCCGCGTCGTCTGGGAAGGAGTGAAAGCCGAACATGCCAGCACCCATGATCTCGGCACCGATACCTTCGAAATATGCCGCCGCGTACTTGTCATCGACTCCGGTCGTGCCCTCACCTGAGGTGTCGTGGAGGACCCGTTCACGAAACGTGCGAGTGGCGACATACGCCGCGGTGAGCTTGTTCCAGTCGTCCCCAAATGGGTTCTCCGGCGTGCCCCCTTCGGTCGTGGCGTAGCCATCCAGTGAGACGTTGAGGTCAACTCGAACTCTCATGTCATTCTTCCTTTCTCATTGATCGCATCGAGCATTATGCAGGGCCGCTAGACCAGACTTCGCATAGTGGGCCCAGAGCACGGCGAAGTGATCCAAATCCCATTCAATCGGCGCGGGCGCTGCGTTAGCCAACTGGTGGGTGGGCGAGGTCGA
The DNA here is from genome assembly GCA_963791625.1 of uncultured Acidimicrobiales bacterium. GTDB lineage: Bacteria > Actinomycetota > Acidimicrobiia > Acidimicrobiales > Ilumatobacteraceae > JANMCE01. The sequence goes on along the minus strand of CAWBTA010000001.1, from coordinate 80,063 downwards.
GTTGGCGTCATGGAAACGGACATTTGCGGCTGCACGTCGAGTGCGCACCATGCCCCCTGCGTCCGGCCGAAGGTAAACAAGCGCGACGGAAGCGGCTTGGGGTGCATGCTGGACAATCTGGACATCAGATGTCTTGGTTATGAGGTCGCAACCTCGAGTTGGCTGACGGCTTCCTCGATGATCCGCGATGCCACCAAAGGTTGGTCGGCGAGCGCCGTCCAACTGCTGGCGATGCGCAACAAGGCGCACGCACGATGAAACGACATTGCCGTCGGGCTGATGGCGAGCCCGCCACACCGGGCGTATGCAGATGCAAACGCGTCGCCGAGCGCCCAGCTCCCCACGCCGCCGCGCTGTGCATTCGTTGCCCAGCACCACGCCGCCAGGTAGCCGACATCACGGCCCGGTCCTGCCATTTGCAAGCGGTCGAAGTCAATCAACACGAGGCTCTCGGCACCGTCGAGAACGTTGCGGGGCGAGAAGTCGCCGTGGCTCACGACGAGGAACTCGCCGTCCGGTCGGGCGGCCGCGACGTGTGCAATCGCATTGGTGAACCCCTCGTGCAACATCGGAGCCAACTCCAGTTGCTTACGTTGCAACGAACGCACCAACTTCCCCGCGCTGCGCTGTCGGGGAACCTCGACCGCCGACCGGTGAAGTCGGACGAGCAGATCGGCCAGACCCTCGATTCGCTGCGGCACCGAACCGACATCACCGCGTGTTCCGAGCGGGGCACCCTCCACGAACGCCATCGTCAGCCGACCATCGACGACGGCGAGCGGCTCGGGCATGTGATGGTGACGCCGACCGAACGGGCTGGCCCACAATGCCGTCATCCCCTCGAAGATCGAGACGGCGTCCGCATGGAGATAGTGCTTCACCACAACCGCACTTCCCTCGTGCTCTTCGATGGACACGGTCCGGTCGAAATGATTGTCCGACACGTTCGAAACGGTCACGTCGAGCCCCTGTCCGCTCCTCATGCGAGGAGCGAGAATCGTGATGTACCGTCTCAGCGTGCGGCAGGCAAGGTCCACCTTGCCATTGGACGTTGGTCGTAGACCGTTGCCTACCCTGTAAGTCCAACAACGGGCGCTTCAAGTCATCACGACTCGCCCTACGGCACCAGGTTGGTCTTCGGCGTGGGTTCGGGCGTCTTGGGCGTGGGCTTGGGCTTCTTGGGTGGCTTTGGCTTGCGGCCGCCGGTGGGCGACGGGACCACTCCCGGGATGACGCAGATCACGGACTGGCTGGGAACGACAGCGGGGACATCCTTCTCGTCGCCCACCACCAGTGGACGCATCATCTCGTTGTCCTCGTGTTCGAGGATGTGGCAGTGCCAGACGAACCGGCCGGCCAGATCGAAGCGCGCCCGGATCCGAGTCCGTTCGCCGGGTCTTGCGATGACCGTGTCGGTTCGCCCGGCCTCGTGGGGTGCCGGCATCTCGGTGCCGTCTATCCCACGGCCGAGAATCTCGAACTGGGTCTGGTGCAGGTGAATGGGGTGGGCGTCGGCGGTGTAGTTGAGGATCACCCATTCCTCGGTGTCCCCTTTGCGGATCATCTCGGTGGGCGGCGCGTCCCAAGTGAGGCCGATCGGTTTACCCGAGGCATCGGGAACGCCGAGGAGCACACAGATCGGCCCGGCGGCGTTCGTGGGATCGGCGGGGTCGAGCGGTGTGCCATCGGCGTTGAACCTCTGGGACGAGTACTCGGCGAGGATCACCGTGCGGGATCGATCGACGCGAGGCAGGGGTGCGATTGAGGGGAGCGGAAGCGACGCAGGATCGGTCGAACGATCATCACCCGACGTACATGCCGCGGCGACTTCGAACCGCATGACCTGACCGGTGGTCTCCGGGTCAGCGGGTGTGATCGAATCCAGGTCGCCATCAAAGGGCTCGTCCGGGCCGTCATTCAGCAGGGTGACGTTCTGTCCAGCGACCGGAACAAAATCCACAATCACATCGGCGCGTTGCCCCGGCATCATCAAGAGTCGGTTGACGCGGACCGGCGCAGGCAAGAAGCCGCCTTCGTTGCCGATCTGCCACATGGGGAGGTCGTTGTCGAAGCGCAGCACGAGGGTGCGGGAGTCGCAGCCATTCACGAAGCGGAGTCGATAGCGGCGTGGCTCGGCCGGGTGCGTGGGCCATGCCCGACCGTTCACGCACATCACGTCGCCGAACACCTCCGGGTTCCAGATCGGGGCGATGTCGCTCGCCGACCCGTCGCCGGTGACCGGGCCGGTGTAGCCGTCGAACGCGGCCCGGGAGTCCGGGTAGGCGAGGGTCCCGTCGGTTCGGAATGATCGGTCCTGAACGATCAGCGGCAGCTCGTGGGCGCCCTTGGGAAGGGCGTCGGTGGTCTCGATCGATCCCTTTCCACCGCGGATGATCCACGCCCCCGCCATGCCGGCCCAGACATTGGCCCGCGTGAGCCCTAAGGCATGATCGTGATACCACAGTGTGGTCGCCGACTGATCGTTGCGGTACTGGTACGTGGACGACCCGGCAGCCCAGTCGTGCTTTGTCCGCTTCTTGGCGTCCTTGCGGAGCTTGTCGTACCAGGTTCCCACTCGTGCATAACCGTCGGGAATATTCGCTGCGTCCGGCAGGAACCACGCCTCGGGGAAGCCGTCGCTGTCGGCCTCGACGTGTGCGCCGTGGACGTGCATGACCGTCGGCACGGGACCAACGTAGGCCGAAGTTCCTGGCGACGGCGGACGGCGGTCGCGCCCGAGCACACCGCCCGCCGGGTTCGCCCAGTGGATCGTCGGATCGATCGGAAGGAGGTGCGGGACGAACTGCCCGTCTGCATCAACGAGCCCATTCGTCCAGGTGATCAAGTTCGATCGGTTCTGCTCCGCCACCACCGTCGGGCCGGGCCATCCGAAGGTCGACGGCTCACCAGCGACACCCACCCCGAAGATCGGTGTTGCCGGAAAGCCGGTCGGCAGCACCTGCTGCCGACCGGGAGCGATGACGAGTTCGGGGTCATCAACGGCCCGAACAGTCTTTGGCACTCGCAACCTTGTGGCGAACCTGGGTATGTCGCCGGCGGGAAGCGGGACAGCCGGTGCAGTGCCGGCTGCCTTTGCTGGTGCGTGGCCGGTCATGAGGTTTTTGAACAGCAGGGCTACCCCGGTACCCACTGCTGCGGAGCCGAGGAATCGTCGTCGGGTTACTCGTGCCAAGGGGGTCTCTTTCGGTAGTGCAGTCAGCGCAGCGTTGCCGTGCGGACGGGTCAGTTCGACAGTTCGGTACCAGAGGTCACGATGTCCTGGATGAGGAACGTGTTGTCGTGGGCGCCATAGCGGGCATCCGGGGTGAAGGCGGGATTGTTCAGCACGGAGTCGGGGTCCGCGGCCATCAGCCCGACGAGCGTCTCGGCGACGATCCGCCCGCCGACGGGACCGAGTCGCATCTGGTGGTTGGCGTCATCGGCTCGGGTGCCGTTGCTGAGCTTGAAGCTGCTGGCGACCGACTCGGCCAACACGTAGGTCCACAGCGGGGTCCTCCCGTCGAACACCGGGGAGACATTGGCGACCGGCCCCAGGTCGGGAGCCTTCTTGCCGATCGCCGCACCCACCAGGATCTTGTCGCTGTCCAGCGGCTTCTCGCCCATGGCCCGTGCCACGTCCTCGCCGGTGGGCAGTCCGAGCTGCATGCCACGAAGGAGGTTCCGGGTCGACAGGATCGTCGGTCCGCTGCCGGCGGCAGGCCCGGGAATCAGGCGCAGGGCCGGAACGAGAGAGTTGTCGATCTTGTACGCGTTCTGGACCTGCGGGCCGTTCTTGGGTGCCTTCTTGCCTGTCAGCGGGAAGAAGAGGTTCCAATCAATGGCGAAGTCGCTCGGCGACGGCTGGAAGCCGACCAGGCTTTCGTTCGGATCGAACGACGACGTGAATACCGGCAGGCTGTGGACGTCGTCGTTGATGTCGTAGCTGTCGCGCACCATCGAATGGCCGAAGCGGTAGGCGGCGGCTGCGAATTCCACCGGCATCGACGACGAGCACGAGTTGTAGAAGCGCAGGTCCGTCTTCCAGCCGGACTTCGCCCGGGTCGCCACGTCCTTGGCGGTCTTGTCGCCCACGATGTTCGGGAGGAAATCGGTCAGTACCGCCCACTGATAGTGCCAGGTCACCTGCCGCTTGGCGTTGGCGAAGACCTCACTCTTCGAGAGGTTTGGCGACTCGGAACGGATCTGGTCGACCACGACGTTGTGGAACCGGGTGAAGATCGAGTGCAGGCTTCCGACAATGCGGTTCTCATCGTTGCGAGGATCACCGATGATTGCCTGACCGGCGCCGTCGCGCACCAGATCCCGTGCACCGGGGTCCGCCGATGCACCGTCGAGGTGTTCGCCCAGGCGGAGATGCATCTTGTCGGACTCGTACATGGCCGGCGAACCGTCCGGACCGGCGCCGTACACCGAATCGAGATCGAGTTGCGGGGTGCGGCTGTTCGTCAGCTTCGACGGATCAACCGGCGTGGTCAGATCGTTCGGTCGGGGATCGAGCACGATGTCGTGGTCGATGAATTGGCCGGTGTAGGTGTAGCCAGCCGGCAGATGGTCGATCTCATCAATCAGCTTGCTCTTGTCTGGCTGGTCGGTGTGGGAGGTCTCGATCGAGGCCTCGGCCAATTTGCGCAGGTCGGTCTCGGCGAACGACGCCGACGGAAGGTTCGGAAACATCCGCCCGAAGGAAGCGTTGAGGGCGCAGCCCGACGATGTGGCGCTGAACGCCTGATGATGCCGAGACGCCGAGGTGATACTGGCGACGCCGACGAGCAGGATTGCCCCAACCGGAACTCCCAGCAGTCGTGCACGCGATCTGCGATTCTTGCGAAGGGTCATGTTGTGTACCGAACTCCGTCGTGAGATGAAGGGCACCTGATTGCACCTTCATCGCACTAGAGCGATCCGTGACGACCGGAAATCCTGGATGCCGGGTTCTTGATCGGATGTTGAGCGAAACCAGACCCTTATCGGTCGGAGCTACTTGAGGAAGCGGCTGATGGCGGCGGTTATGTCGATCGCCTCCGCGGTAACCTTCGGTGTCTTCGGGCCCTGGCCCGGGTTCACCTTTTTGGTGGCCGACAGCACCAGGGTGCGGATGACGTTCGACTTCACCCGCTGGTCAATGCTGCGAAGCAGCGCGACCTCGCCCGCCACGATGGGGGCCGCCATCGAGGTGCCACTCCAGCTCGCGTAGGCGTCGCCGGGAACAGGCGAGATGATGGACACGGCGGGCGCGGCGAGATGCACGCTGGGTCCGCCGTTGGAGAACGCTGCCATTCGGTTGTCCTGCGTCAACCCGCCGACGGCCAGCACGTCCTTCAGGTCGGCCGGCATGTGTCGGGCCGCCGAGCCCTGATTGCCCGCGGAGGCCACCACGATCAAACCGTTGTGCTGGGCATCCTTCACGGCGTCGGCCAAGAGCTTCGAGTCGGAGTCGTCGACCGTGCCGAAGCTGAGGTTGATGACGTCGGCTCCGGCGTCGGATGCCTCCGCGATGGCCTCGGCGACGACGAATATATTGCCCCGGCCATCGGCATCGAGCACGCGTGCGTCGAGAATCTCGGCATCGGGAGCGATCAGATGCACAATGCCCGCTACGTGCGTGCCGTGGCCGAAGGCCTCGTCGACGAATCCGTCCCCGTCGTCGTCCACCCCGTTGCTGCGATCGGTGCTATCCGAGTCGTCGTCGACGAAGTCCCATAGGGACCGCACGGAACCATCGAACGCTGGATGCAACGCGTCGATCCCGGTGTCAAGAACTGCGACCTTTACGTCCTTGCCGGTGGTCCGCTTGTGCGCCGCAGCGAGACCCAGCTGCTCCACGATCGCCTGGGATTGCCAGGCTGTCTGGTCGAACCCCGCGAATACCGGCGAGCCCTCGGGCCAAGCGTGGAACCGGTCATCTGAGGCGTCGATGGCGATGTTCGGCTCGGCCCATTCGAATCGGTCGTCCTTCGACATTGCGTCGGCCAACGCCTTGGCGGTGGCCTTGCTCTTCACCGGCTGGGCGTCCTCCAGCAGGTAGATGCCGCGGGACGCCAGCACGTCGCGCACGACCACAAGCGCGTAGTCACGCTCGATCATGCCGATGGTGGCGCCCGTAGCTTCGGCTAGCTTCACGACGATCTGACGGGTCGCAACCACAGCGGTCGGCTTCGGGGCGGCGGCCGAGCCGAACTGCGACGACGCGACACTTGCGGCAACGAGGGCCACGGCGATCCAGACCTTGAGCGAAGGGCGTCGTTTCATCGGTGGAACTCCTGTTGATCGGTCGAAACGCCGGCGAGCGGTCCGAGATGGGCGAAGGGTGCCCAGTGGTAGGGGTGCGGCCAGCGTTCGGCCACCCGATGTCGGGCGGCACGAAGGGCCGACGGTGCATCAGTGTCGGTCAGGGCTTCGTAGAAGGCCGCCATCATTTCGGCGGTGGCGTCGTCCTGCACCGGCCACAGGCTCACCACGACGGCACTCGCTCCCGCGGACAGGAACGCCCAACCGAGGCCGAGACCCTCGCCTCCGTTGCTCGCCTGCCAACCTGATTCGCAGGCGGAGAGCACGACGGTGGCGCCGCGCAGGTCGAGGCTCATGATGTCGTGAGCGTTGATCCAGCCGTCGCCGAGGCGCAAAGCAGAGAACAGGGGGCTCTCGGCCCGGTGCAGGCCGTGGCAGGCCATATGCACGACGCTGGACCCCGGTGCCTCCTCACGGAACCGGCGCACGGTGGCGTCAGCATCCACGAGCACCCGATCAGATCCGAGCAGGGCTCCGACGGCCTCGGCCTCTCGGCGGGCGTAGGGGATGGATGGGTCCGTCACGCCGATCACGAGGGTTCGATCACGGTGGGGGCGAACCGATTGCAGGTGGGGCGTCGCCATGGAGGCGCCGAGGCTGACGCTGACGGTGTGTGTGTCGTTCAGGAACGCTTCACCGTCATGGAGCGCATGGAACGGAACGCGGTGGAGGATGTGGCTCGGAACGACACCGATATGGTCCCCCGCGGTCGCGAGGTCGAGTACAGCGTCGAGCGGAGCGATCAAGTGCCGGTAGAGCTCTCCGAGCGTCGCGCGGCAGGTTGCCGTCAGGCGGTCGCGGTGGCGGTCGATGAAGCGCGGCCCAAGCCGGCACTGCACCCACTGGCGATCGAGTTCGTCGATGAGGCCGGCGATGCCCTCGATCCCGACCTGGAGCGGGACGTGATGGGTGTTCCCGGCGGCCTGGACAAACGCATGTACCCGACCGCGGAGCACCTCATAGAGAACGACCGGCGAAGTAGGTCCGCTGGCAGCCGTCGAGCCCTTGGTGGCGGCGCGATCTGCAGCGCTCGACACCGGCAGATTGGCGAGTCGATCCATGGTGGCCGTGCGCTCCAGCTCACGTGCCCGGGCGAGCAGCCGGTTCTGCTCCGCAACGGTGCCGCGGTTGGACATGAGCGCCCCGTACACCGCAGCGAGGTCCTGAACCACCGGGTCGGCCCGGTCGGCGGCCGGGTCTTGCTCCGGTCGGCCGGACATCTCGCGGAGGGTGCGGACCCTGGCTCGATCGAGCAATTCGAACGCGACGACCGACTCCGGCACCGGTCGACTCAGGAGGAAGTCGCAGTACTCATCGATGGTGTCGCGCTTGCCGTCAAGGAAGACGGCGCGTAGCGCCTGATCAGGAATCAGGCTCTGCAGGTCGTCGGTGAGGTCGACGGCGAACCGCAGGTGATGTTGGGCTGCGTGGTCGTCCCCCCGTTCGCGGCACGCACGGCCGAGGCGCAAGTGGAGATGGCGAAGCAGCGTGGGCACTCGGAGTTGGTCGATCCCCTGCGACGCCTGCGCCAGGTAGCGGTCTCGCTCCGGCGGTGGGGAAAGATCGGCGAGCAGCAGAAGCGACAACGTCCGCCGGATCGACGGCTCCGCCGTCGACAGCCATCGGCGGGCCTGTTCGATGTGGGCACTTGCTGGGGGCTCAGCTCCTTGCTGGCGCAGCAACCCGGCTGCAGCCAGCACGGCCTCAGCAGCGCTGGCGTTCGCACCAACATCGGCGAACAGCGCACCGGCCTCGATGAGATGACCTATCGCCTCGCCCTGCCGTCCGAGGTTGGCGGCAGCGAGTCCGCTCCAGCGCAGCGACCGAGCCACGTCGTGCGGCAGCCCAAGCGCTCGGAACTCGTGCGCTGCCTCGGCTGCAAATGCCGCCGCTTCGTCGGAGAGTGATAGGGCAAGGGACACTTCGGCGAGCGCGGCTGCAGCGCGGGCGGCTTCCGGCCTCGCGCCGACCTCGGCAAGGCTGCGCCTGGATCGGTGCAGTGACGCGAAGGCGGCCAGGGCATCGCCCCCGGCGACCTTCGCCTCGGCGATGTGGGTAAGTGCCGTGCCCAACCAGACCAAGTCACCGGCGGCTTCGAACGTAGCGGCCGATTCCTCGAGCAGGGTCAGGCCGCGTTCGATCTCCCCGATCTCGACGAGTTCTACCCCTTGGTTCGCCCGGGCGTGTGCACGATCATCGTCCAGGTCGAGCGAGGTGTAGACACCTTCGGCCTGCCGGTATGCCTGGAGGGCGGACTCATGCTGGCCGCTCAAGCCGTAGGCCACCCCGAGGTTCTCCAGCAGCGCCGCCTGCAGCCATTGAGCGGGCTCGGTGTGGCGCTCGGTGACATCGAGCGAATCAAGACGGTGCAACGCTGCCTCGGCGACGCCGGCCGACTCGGCGTGCCGACCGAGTTCGTCGAGCGCGTGCATGTGGCCGAGCCTCGTGCGCAACGCGGCCACGGCCATACCTGCCTCGACGTAGGCGTCGTGGGCCTGCTCGATGAGCGAGAGCGCGTCGGCGACCGCTCCCGTCGCCACCGCCGCGCGGGCCCACTGGTATTGCGCCCGTGCCATGAGCGCCGGAGCCGAGTGATGACGGGCCGATGCCGCGCAGCGGGACGCCACGGTGATTGCAGCGGCGGGATCAGCGTGGGTCGTGGACTCGTTGGCCTCGAGCGCCGCTTCGATGTCTGCCAAGGGCATAACGTTCGCGGGATCGATTCGGCTCACTGAGCACGGTGGATTGACGATACCGGCTTCAGTCGTCATAGGTGTCGTCCCGCGGCAGCGGAACACGGATGCGACTTCCACCGACGGTGACCACCAACGTGCCCTCGATGGGCATGGCAAGCGTGAAACGGCCGAACTCGTCGGTGGTGATCGCCGGCTCCGGGGAGTCGTGGACTGCGACGTGGACGGGACCTTCGGCGACCGCGTCGCCGAGCGGGAACACTTGGCCATGCACAAGCACCCGCCCGCTCGCCTGGGGTTCGACGTACAACACGAGCTCAGCAATATCCATCTCGAACACCAACTGGTACTTGCGAGCCGCAACGGCCCCGCGCACGGCCGAGCCGGCCAGTTCGTCGCGACTGTCGACGAGGAGCTCGGCGATGGCGTCGAACATCTCGTTGAGGACGGCCGGCGATGGAACCGGCCGAAACATCGATAGCAGCCGCATTCGCAGCGACGAGGGGGCCTGTTCGAGGCCCAGCGTGGCACGAGCATCGAGCCACTTCTCGAGGTCGCCGATCGGGGGCGTGTCGCCCGATCCTGCCGGGTTGGGCTCACTGGTCATGGAAGTAGTCGCTCAAGAGTGGCCGGAGCTTTTCGAGGCAGCGCATTCGGAGCGGGCCGACGCCGCCTGTCGCTCGACCGAGGCGTTCGGCGATCTGGGCATGCGACGGGGCTTCTGGGTCGAGGAAGAGCCAGTACATGACCTCGCGGCAGGGAGATCCGATTTCTTGGAGCGCCGATGCGATTGCCTCGCGGGTCTGCCAGTGGGCGATGAGCTCGGTCGACGATTCATCGATCCCATCGGGAGGTGTCAGCTCGCGGTTCGCTTCGTTCCGGCACTTCTGACCCACCCGCCATGCCTCCCGCCTGGTCACGATGCCGAGCCACGCCGCCAGTCGGTTGACGTCGCGGAGTACATCAATCTCCTGCAGCAGCTTGGCGAAGGTGAACTGGGTGACGTCGGCGGCGTCGGAGGGTGCGAGGCCATTTCGGCGGGCGATGTTGAAGACCAGGGGTTCGTAGCGCGCAACCATCTCGGCCCAGCAGCGTTCGTCGCCGCGGCGGCAGCCGTCGATGAGGTCACCGGCGCTCATGGTCTGCAGATTCGAAACGCCGCAGCCGCCGCGGACGTCGAGCCCGCTTGAGCATTGGTGCCGGACCGGAGAGCTGGCGACGTTCAGCTCTGCGGTTCTCCTGCCCTCACCCATCGACGCATGCTAGAAGTGGCGCGGCATGCCATAGTCAACACTTCCGCAAGGTTTCGTCTGTTCCTTGCATGATGTGCCCCAGTGATCAGGTCTTCTGGCGTTCGCGCTCCGGCTTCGGCGCATTTGGCTCCAGCGATTCGAGGCCACGGATGTTCGTCGGCTCGGCCCCTTCCACGTGAAGGTCCGGTAGCCACTGCAACGGACAGCAGGTTCATGATGATCGCCTTGATCGGCACGACGATCGATCGGAACACGATGGTCAGCAGCAGGAACGACATGCCGAGCACGAACGCGAACACGATGGGCCGGTACCGGTCTGCAAGGTCGAAGAAGTCTTTGTTGAACGCGGTCTGGCCCCCGACCAGCACCTGCTTGGCCGTGTTGGGTGGGAATGCGTCCGGCACATACCGGTCACGGACCCTTCCGATCGACGCCACGGCAGCCTTGCTGAACTACGTGAGGCGTATCGGGGACGGCCCTGCGGAGACAGTCGTTGTGGAGGTCGGCGGCACGGTCGTTGTCGTGGTCGGCGGCACAGTCGTTGTCGTGGTCGGCGGGACGGTCGTTGTCGTGGTTGGCGTGGTCGTGGTTGTCGTGGCGACGATCGGTGGCGAGATCGTTAGGGGGTAGTCCTCGACCTCGCCGTCAGGCCACCGATCATTTTCTTCATAGCTCGACTTGTCATACGGGAAGTACGGATCGCCACTCGCGGGCGAGGGCGCACCGGTTGGCACTGGGGTCACCGGTTGGCTGATTGCGGCGGCGTCAGTGCTGACACGGCAGCGAACGTAGGTCGTGGCACCAGCAGGGACCGCGATACTTCCAAAGGCGAAGTGGGTGCTGCCGTTCAGCGTGCCGGCAGCCACGGGTGCTGACTGCCACTCCATGGCATCGAATGTGCCGTTGCCGTCCAGATCCATCCAGCAGTTCAACGTCGCGGACCGAGTCGATGGATTGTTTGTCATGACGTCGATCGAGCCCGGCTGGCCCGTCGTGTAGGTCGGCTGGAGGATGACCCCGTCGTCAAGGTCGGTCGTACCGGTACTCCCGCGAGGACCGTCGGTTTCAGAAGCGGGGCTCTGACCAATCGAAGGCCCGTCAGAAACCAGTTTGTGTCGCGCCGCTCCCGACGTGGGGCTGTAAACGGTGCCGTAGCTTTCGGGCGCATCGCCGTAGTCGAACACCGTGAATGGATTCCAGCGGACCCTGCCACCGGACACCAAGCTCAGCTTCCCGTTCAGGACATAGAGGGCGCCGTCGAAGCTCTTCATGTTGTCGGCTGCATCGTTCGCCGCCGGCTGATCGAACAGGGCAGTGCCCTGAATTCCGTTGCTGCCAGAGTTCTGTAAACGTCCTCCAAAGACCCACAGCACGCTCGAAGCTGGCACGCCCGACAGCACGGTCTGACCGCCGGTTCCGATGTACTGCCCGGCAACGTCAAAAACGAAATAGTCGGTGGCACAGCCAGAGATCGTGATGCCGCCGGCCGCTTCGCCGGAAACGCGGATCACATTCACCGAACCGCAGCCAGCCGAAGTCACCGTTTGGCCTGCCGTGAGGTCGCCAGCGATCACCTCGGTTGCCGCCAGCGAACGAACCGCGTCAATGGTGGCGCGAACATCGGCAACGACTGGTTGAAGGTCGCTGACGGTACTGGCGTACGTGCCGGCAGTGCGAGTCCATGTGTTGTGTTCTTCCAGGTCCCCGCAGCCCTTGGTCGGGTCGGACGCGGGCGGCTGCTCGGCGCAGTCGCCGATAAGACTGGAGCCACCCGAAAAATTGGTGACCGATCCGGGTCCGATGCCCAGGTTGCCCCATACGTAGGAGTTGTTGAACGAGAACTGTTGTGGCGCGTTGCCCGCCTCGACCGCATGGAACACCGCCAGCTCCCGGGCGGCCGTGAGCAACTTCGGCATCGGAGTCGAGATTCCGGTCCCCGAGCTAGACGTCGCAGCCGCGGCGTAGACACCGCCGGCGAGAATCAAGACGGCTGCTGCGCCCACGCCGAGCGCCGTGCGGCGGTGCCTTCGGCGACCGCTGTCGAGTTCCTCGTTCGCCGAAACACGGCTCGGTTGCTTCTCCATGTCTCTTGTATCGCCAACCTCCCGCCACTGCTTTAGCAAGGCCAGGCGAACTTGTTCATGAGCTGAGCGATTCTTGACCCGCGGCGCCAACCACCTCGACACCGGTTTCGTTCAGGGCACGCATGGTCTCAGGTCGTGGCCCCTCACCAAGCTTGGGCCTGCTGACGCGACGGCGACCGGTGGCAGGTAGCGTACTTGTTCCTCTATGAGCACTGACGCCAGCCCGATCGTTGCCGGATGGCGCGGCACGACCACGCCGTCGTTCGCCGATCACGACCTGATCGCAGCGACGCATCTCATTCGCGAGAGCGCGTTCGTCGTTATTGACCCAGCCACCGGGCGTTACGGCGTAGCGACGGGCGGCTCGCTCGTCGCGACTGACACGACCGATTCATGGCCCGTCATTGCAGTCCTTCCGGCTCTCTTCCCCGAGTGGCTCGGTGATCGAAGCTTCAACGAGGTGCACGGCACTCGCTTCCCGTACGCCACGGGCGACATGGCCAATGGCATTGCGACCACACGCCTCGTCATCGAGATGGCCAACAACGGCTTCCTCGGCTTCTTCGGCGCGGCCGGCCTAGGTCTCGACCGCGTGAGCGCGGCGATCGACGAAGTCGTGGCCGCGCTCGGCGGTACCGGTGCGCCGTTCGGTTTCAACCTCATTCATTCGCCGCACGAACCCGCTCTCGAAGCCGCCGTTGCCGACCTGTATCTGAAGCGAGGTGTGCGCAAGGTATCCGCCGCCGCGTTCATGTCGCTTACCGCGCCGATCGTTCGCTACGCCTACAGCGGCATCTACGTCGATGCGAACGGCGCGGTGCAACGACCGAACATGGTATTCGCAAAGATCTCCCGGCCCGAAGTAGCACGCCATTTCATGAACCCGGCTCCGACTGCGCTGCTCGATCGACTCGTGGTCGACGGCCTACTGACGGCGGATGAAGCGCAACTCGCCGCGTCCCTCCCGGTAGCCGAGGACTACACCATCGAAAGCGATAGTGGTGGCCACACCGACAACCGGCCCCTCGCTCCGCTGTTCAGCGCAATCCAAGCCGTACGCGATGAAGCAATGACGACGCATGGGTACACTCGACCGATCAGGCTTGGCGCCGCCGGCGGTATCGGCACACCGCAAGCGGTCGCTTCAGCCTTCGCATTGGGCGCCTCGTACGTCTTGACCGGTTCAATCAATCAAGCGTGCGTCGAGTCGGGGCTTTCCAACGAAGGCAAACGAATGCTGGCCATGGCCGATATTGCCGACGTCACCATGGCGCCAGCCGCCGACATGTTCGAATTGGGCGTCGAACTGCAAGTACTCAAGCGCGGCACGATGTTCGCGCCACGGGCAAAGAAACTCGGCGAGCTCTACAAGCTGTACCCGTCGCTCGACGCGATCCCAGCCAACGACCTTCACGAGCTTGAAACGCGCATCCTTGGCATGACGGTGGCCGAGTGCTGGGCCTCGACTCGCGAGTTCTGGAATGGCCGCGACGCTGCACAGGTGACGCGGGCTGACGCCGACCCACGCCACAAGATGGCGCTCACATTCCGCACCTATCTCGGGCTGTCGAGCCGATGGTCGATCGACGGCGATGTCGATCGACAGATGGACTACCAAATCTGGTGCGGTCCGGCCATGGGTGCGTTCAACGCCTGGGCTGCCGGTTCATTTCTGGCGGAACCAGCCAACCGAACGGCCTCGCAGGTCGCGAAGAACCTCATGGAAGGCGCAGCGGTGCTCACCCGGGCGCATCAGCTACGCACCTACGGCGTGCCTGTGCCCCCGGAGGCGTTCGACTACCGCCCCAGGCCGCTGCAATAAATCAGGGCTGAAGGGCATACGCTGTATCGGCTCGCCGGGCGTTCGTTATCGGCGGCGCTCACGGCAATGAGGACAACGCAATGACTCGATCACCCGACGTTGTACGGACACCAATTGCTGTGGTCGGCGTGTCGGCACTCTTTCCCGGTTCGGTCGACTCAACCGGCTTTTGGACCGATATTCTGGCCGGCACCGACCGCATTACCGATGTCCCGCCGAGCCATTGGTTAATCGACGATCACTACGATGCCGACATCACGGCGCCCGACCGGACGTACGGCCGACGCGGCGGATTCCTCGAACCCATCGCGTTCGATGCGATGGGGTTCGGTGTGCCGCCAAGCGTGGTGCCTTCCACGGACACCGCTCAGCTACTCGCCCTCATCGTGGCCCAGCGTGTGCTCGACGATGCCACCCGCGGTCAGTTCGTCGAGCTTGATCGTTCACGGGCGTCGGTCATTCTCGGGGTGACGTCAGGTCAGGAACTGTTCGGCGCGATGGCGAGCCGGATGAGTCGACCGATGTGGCTGCAAGGTATGCGGCGTGCCGGTATCGCCGAAGATGTGGCGCTGGCCGCATGCGACGAAATCCTGCGTCTGCATCCTGAGTGGACCGAGAGTTCCTTCCCCGGCCTTCTCGGCAACGTTGTGGCCGGACGCATCGCGAATCGGCTGAACCTTGGCGGCACGAACTGCGTGACCGACGCCGCGTGCGCCTCGTCGTTCGCGGCAATCTCGATGGGCGTCAACGAGTTGTATCTCGGTGACAGTGACCTGGTGATTGCCGGTGGCGTCGACACCATGAACGACATCTTCATGTACATGTGCTTCTCGAAAACGCCGGCGCTCTCCAAGACGGAAGACATTCGCCCGTTCTCGGACCGCGCCGACGGCACGATGCTGGGTGAAGGTCTGGGCATGGTGGCGCTGCGACGGCTGGAAGATGCCGAGCGCGATGGCAACAACATCTACTGCGTCATCAACGGTGTGGGTTCCAGTTCCGACGGTCGCTCGAAAAGCGTGTACGCGCCCGTCTCGTCGGGCCAAGCCCGGGCGCTCGATGACGCCTATGCGAAAGCAGGGTACGGCCCCGACACCGTCGAACTCATCGAGGCCCACGGCACAGGCACGGTAGCGGGTGACGCGGCCGAGTTCGGTGGGCTTGAACTCGCGTTCAATGCCACGGGCCGCGCCGACCGTCAGTGGTGCGCACTCGGTTCCGTCAAAAGCCAGATTGGGCACACGAAAGCAGCCGCGGGCGCGGCAGGCCTGTTCAAGGTCGTGATGGCGCTGCATCACAAAGTCCTGCCGCAAACTGCGAAGATCGACCGACCCAATCCCAACCTCAATCTCGAACATTCGCCGTTTCACCTGAATACGAAAACGCGGCCCTGGGTTCGCAGCGCGAACCATGAGCGTCGCGGGTCGGTGAGCTCGTTCGGATTCGGCGGATCGAACTTCCACATCGCACTCTCGGAATACATCGGCACGGCACGACGGGCACCGCGCCTGCGCACCAATGACGCCGAACTCGTGGTGCTCACCGGAGCCGATGGCGCGGCTGTCGTGGCCGAAGCCCGGCACCACCTCGATGTCGGCGACACCCCCGGCTACCTCGCCTGGCTCGCACAAACGAGTCAGCGTGCATACCGTGCCACCGAACCCTCACGCTTGGCGGTTGTAGCCACGGACGAAGCGGCACTTTGCGATCTGTTGGCGAAAGCCATAGAACGCATCGAACGCGAGCCCGCCGTGGCCTTTTCGACGCCAACCGGTTTGCACTACGGCGTCGGTCCGCTCGTTGGCGACGTCGCGTTTGTGTTTCCCGGCCAAGGAAGTCAGCACCTGTTCATGGGCGCTGCGCTGGCCACAAACTTCGGTGAAGCGATGGCCGCATGGGATCTCGCCTCCGACGTTTCCGATGGCTCGGATGCGTCAAGCCGCAGCGATACCTCGCTTCGCCACACCGTTTTCCCGATCACCTCATTCAACTCCGGCGCGCAGGACGCGAACGAGGCCATGCTCACCGCCACCCAGTGGGCACAGCCGGCGATCGGAGCAACGAGCCTCAGCATGCTGGCGGTGCTGCAACAGATCGGGCTGGAGGCGGCGCATGTCGGCGGCCACAGCTTTGGCGAAGTCACTGCCCTGCACGCGGCCGGTGTGCTCTCGGCAACCGACATGATCAGCATTGCGCAACGCCGCGGCGAACTGATGGCTGAAGCCGCACAGACGCCTGGCTCGATGACTGCGGTCTCGGGTGCCATCGATCAGGTGCGCGCGATGGTGGAGCAATCAGGCATCGACGTCGTCGTAGCGAACCACAACAGCCCAACCCAGGTTGTGCTGTCGGGTGGCACCGACGCCATCGCACAGATGGAAGCCGCGCTCGGCGCCTACGGGTTTGCGTGCAAACGATTGCCTGTCGCAACGGCCTTCCACTCCCCCATCGTCAGTGGTGCGAGCGACGCATTCGCAGCGTTCCTCAGCGGCATCGCGTTTAGTTCGCCAACGGTGCCCGTGTACGCCAACGAAACGGCGGCCGCGTACCCGATCGAACCTGCGGCCATACGCGCCCAGCTCGGCCGCCAACTCGCGAACCCGGTTCGCTTCGTTGAGATGATCGAGGCGATGTACGACCAGGGGGCACGTACGTTTGTGGAGGTCGGGCCGGCAGCGACACTCACCGCGCTCATAGGTCACATCCTGAAAGGCCGAGAGCACCGAGCTATTCGGCTCGACAAGAAGAACCCCGACAGCCTCGCAGCGTTCCTCGACGGCATTGCGCAACTGGCCGCGGCCGGAGCCGGCATGAATCTCGGCGCGCTCGGCAACGACTATGCAGATCTCACGAACCCACTCGACATCACGAAACCGGCATTGACACTCATGATCGACGGCTCCAACTACGACAGCCCGTACCCCCCCAAGGACTTGGCCGACTTGGTCGGTCCGAACGCCGCGCCAGCGCGCACGGCCGCGCCCGCGCCGATCGCGGCGTCCGCGGTTGCGGCCCCGATACCGACGGTATCCCCGGCCGTTCCCATGGCCGCCCCGGCGGCCGCCCCCGGTGTGCTCGCCGCCTATCAGGCCATCCAACAGCAAACAGCCGAAGCCCATACGGCATACCTGAACTCGATGGCTCAGGCCCACAGCGCATTCCTCGACGCAGCGCATCGCAGTATCGCGGTACTCGGGCAACTGGCGGGCATCTCGGGTCCAACCTCGCCTGTCGTGCAATCAGCCGCACCGGCCATCGTTGTGACCGCACCGCACGCACTCGCGCCGGCGCCCATTCCCGCGCCGATGGCAGCGCCACCGATGCCCGTCATCGCGCCGCAGGTCATGGCGCCAGCACCGCGGCCATACCGGGAGCCGGTCGCTTCTGCCCCGCCCGCGGCGGTCACTTCTGCTGCAAGCGTCACGTCGGCACCTTCGGCAGACGCTTTGACCGCCGCGCTACTTGACGTCGTTGCCGAACGCACCGGCTACCCGGCCAGCATGCTCACCCTCACAATGGAACTCGAATCCGACCTCGGCATCGACAGCATCAAACGCGTCGAAATCCTCAGCGCCATCAACACCGCAATCCCCGACCTCCCCGAAGTCGACATCACCGTCATGGCCAAACTCAACACCCTCGGCCAGATCGTCGACTACCTCACGAGCGAGTTGAACACGCCCGCCTCAGCCGCACCGGTCGCTTCTGCCCCGCCTGCAGCGGTCACTTCTGCTGCAAGCGTCACGTCGACGCCGTCGACGGAGTCATTGACTATCGCGCTGCTTAACGTCGTTGCCGAACGCACCGGCTACCCGGCCAGCATGCTCACCCTCACAATGGAACTCGAATCCGACCTCGGCATCGACAGCATCAAACGCGTCGAAATCCTCAGCGCCATCAACACCGCAATCCCCGACCTCCCCGAAGTCGACATCACCGTCATGGCCAAACTCAACACCCTCGGCCAAATCGTCGACTACCTCATGCAATCCACGCCGAACGAGGTGGCCGGCTTCGCTCCCCCAGCGCCCCTCGCGTCCGTTCCCGCGCTCGGTACCGCGCCGAATGCGTCGCTCGGCCGTTATGTGCTCGAAGCCACGCCGGCGCCATCCACCGATTCGCTCATGAGTGGGCTTCGCGACGGCCCGATTGCCGTTACTGACGATGGCCACGGCGTGGCCCCAGCGCTCGTGGCCCGCCTCATCGCCTCCGGCATTGACGCTGCGGTTGAAGCTGCGGTTCCGCACAGTGGCTACTCGGGGGTGATTTTCCTCGGAGGCCTCCGTGACCTGGCCAACGTGGACGAAGGGGTCGCCGTGAATCGTGACGGTTTTGCATCGGCCAAGGCAGCCGCGGGTGGGCTGTTCGTAACCGTCAGCGCGCTCGGCGGGACGTTCGGTTCCGCCGGTAGCGATCCGGCCCAGGCGTGGGCGAGTGGGCCTACGGCGCTCGCTCGTACCGCGGCGCGCGAGTGGCCCCGCGCCAGTGTGAAAGCGATCGATATCGAACGCGGCGGGCGCGGCAGCGCGGCTATCGCCGACGTCATTGCTGACGAGTTGCTGCACGGTGGAATAGAGCTCGAAGTCGGCCTGAAGGCCGTCGGCGAGCGCGTCACCTTACGCAGCGTTCCCGTCGACGTTGAGCCTGGTTCACTGTCGGTCGGTGCTGATGACGTGATCGTGGTTTCGGGCGGTGGCCGCGGCGTGACTGCGTCGTGCGTTATCGAACTTGCCCGTGCCTCCAACGCTACCTTCGTGCTTCTCGGCCGCTCCCAACTGGTTGACGAGCCCGAAGCCCATCGCTCCGCGCTCGACGATGCGTCGTTGAAGCGATCACTGCTTGCTGAGGCGACGTCACGGGGGCACACCCTGACGCCCGCCGAACTCAGCGCAGCTGCCGCACGCATCGCCACCAACCGCGAAATACGGTCCACACTCGCGGCGGTTGAACACGCCGGTGGTCGGGCCCGCTACCTCCGTGTCGACATTTCCGACGCCGGTTCGGTCGCCGATGCTTTCGCCATTGTGCGCCGCGAGTGCGGCGCCATCACCGGCGTGATCCACGGGGCGGGTGTGTTGGCCGACAAGCTCATCGTCGACAAAACCACCGCTCAGTTCGACACGGTGTTCGACACCAAGGTTGTGGGCCTGCGGAACTTGCTGTCTTCCTCAAGTGCCGACGCGCTGCGATTGTTGTGCGTGTTCTCATCGGTCGCGGCTCGCACCGGAAACGTCGGTCAGGCCGACTACGCGATGGCGAATGAAGTCCTCAACAAGGTCGCGATAAACGAAGGTTTTCGTCGTCCGAACTGTGTCGTGAAATCGATCGGCTGGGGTCCGTGGGCGGGTGGCATGGTCGGCCCGTCCCTGCAGGCGCATTTCGACGCCATCGGCGTTTCGCTCATCGACCTGGAGGCCGGGGCCCGCATGTTCGTAGCCGAGCTGTCTACACCGCGACGAGACCAGGTTGACGTTGTACTGGGCGACGGCGTTGTTGCCCGCGTCAGCGTGTGAGGTGAGCCGTTTCGCGCCAATCGCAATCGTCGGTCGAGCGTGCGTGCTTCCTGGCGCGTTGTCACCCGAGGCACTGTGGGAAGCCGTCGCGGCCGGCACCGATCTGATCACCCGCGTGCCCGCCGATCGGTGGGGGTTGTCCCCCGCTGACGCCTTGTGCGCGCCGGGCCAGGGTGCCGGCGACAGTACTGATCGCAGCTGGTCCGATCGTGGCGGGTATGTGCGCGACTTCGACACGGTCTTCGACCCCACTGGATTCGGTGTGCCGGCCGACGAACTGGCCGCCCTCGACTCCGTGTTCCACTGGACATTGCACACCGCCCGTGCCGCGCTCCGCGACGCCGGCTATGCCGAAACCAACGCCGCCCGCTACGGCGCGATCTTCGGCAACCTCTCATTCCCATCCGCCGGCATGGCCGCCTTCGCCCAAGCCGTAACCCTCGCGCCGGGCCAGTCCCATAGTGCCGAGGCGGATGCGCGCAATCGGTTCACGTCGGGGCTGCCGGCGCTTCTGCTCGAGCGGGCACTCGCACTCGGTGGCGGCGCATTCGCGATCGACGCCGCGTGTGCCAGCAGCCTCTACGCAATCAAGCTTGCCTGCGACCGCTTGCACGACGGCACCGCCGACCTGATGCTCGCCGGTGCGGTCAACTGCGCCGACGACCTGTTCATCCACTTCGGCTTCACCGCGCTGCAGGCACTCAGCCGCAGTGGCCGGTCGCGTCCGTTTCACCCGGACGCCGATGGCCTGGTGCCAGCCGAGGGTTGTGCATTCGTCGCCTTGCGCCGGCTCGACGATGCGGTGCGCGATGGCGACACGATCCACGGCATCATCCGCGGTGTCGGTCTGTCGAACGACGGTCGCGGTCGGGGCATGCTCGTCCCCTCCGAACGTGGACAGGCCATCGCGATTGCCGAGGCTCTCGATCTGGCGGGTCTGCAGCCCACCGACATCTCGCTGCTTGAGTGTCATGCGACGGGCACTCAGGTGGGCGACGCAACCGAAGTGCGTTCTACCGCATCGGTGTACGCAGACTGCGTCGATCTACCGATCGGATCCTTGAAGTCGAACACCGGCCACCTCATCACCGCCGCTGGTGTCGCAGGTCTGATAAAGGTGATCGAGGCGATGCGCCACCAAACACGGCCACCGTCGCTGCACGCCGAGACCACGCTTGACGCACTCGCTGGCTCACCGTTTCGCGTGCTTCATGCGGCTGAGGCATGGGACCGCTCGACAACATCCGATGGCGTGTTACGCGCGGGCGTTTCCGCGTTTGGCTTCGGTGGCAACAACGCGCACCTCATCATCGAGGAACCGTCTTCGGCCGCGTCGCTCGTCGAGCAGGCGCACTCGACAGTCGCGCCGTCGATTCCCATCGCCATCGGCATTGTCGGAATCGGCGTGACGGCGGCATCGGCTGTGGGACGCCGGGCGTTCACCGATGCCATTATCGGCAACACCTCGTGCCTCGATGAGTTCGGCAACGGGCCCATGCCTGACATCGCGCTTCGACTCGCCTCGCAACGCTTTCCTCCGAAGGATCTCGATGCCGCGCTCCGTCAACAACTTGCGATTTTGCAGGTGGCCGATGAAGCGCTCGTTGCGGTGGGCCCGCTTCCCGGCGCTACAACAGGCGTGTACGTGGGTATGGGAACCGACCCGCAGGCTGCACGGTTCGGTGTGCGTTGGCGCCTCGCGACCGTGGCCAAGGAGCGTGGTGCCGGTGCCGAGTGGACCGCAGCAGCTCGGGATGCGATATGCGCGCCACTTGATGCAGCCGGTGTCTTGGGCACCATGCCGAACCTGGTCGCCAATCGGCTGAACAGCCAGTACGACATTTCGGGCCCGAGCTTCACCGTGAGCTCAGAGGAGCACAGCGGGCTCGACGCCCTCTCCGTCGCGGTGCGGGCCCTTCGTGCCGGGGACATCGATGCCGCCCTCGTCGGCGCCGTGGACATGTCGTGCGACCCGGTGCATCGCGCGGCATGCGACGCACTGCGTGATACCCGACGACCCGGCGATGCTGCAGTCGTGCTTGTGCTCAAACGCCTCGACGACGCCGAGCGCGACGGTGACACCGTGTACGCAGTCGTGACCGGCGACCGCGCCGATGGGCGGGCCGACCTGAACTTCGGCGTCGGGACTGACGCGACCGGTGTGGGTCATCTCTTCGGCCACGCCCATGCCGCATCGGGACTCGTCCACGTCGCGGCCGCGGTCGTGGCGCTGCATCATCGCGTCACGCTTGGCGATGTGCCGATCGTGGCTTCGAACCCCGAAGCCGGAACGGGGCTGCCCGACGGAGCCGGGCCGCGCACCATCAGGGTCGAGACACACGGCATGGATGGTGTGGCGCCACGATCGGTGCTTCTCGCAGAGGCAACAGGTCACCCTGCACCGAGCCGCGGCTCAGCCCCGCAGCTGCATATCTTCTCGGCCGCCACAACTGCCGAACTTTCCGCCGATGTCGCAGCCGGGCGGGAGACGAACCACGACGGCCCGGTACGTCTGGTGATCGTGGCGTCACACCCACGACAGCTCGCCGAACGGAGAGCCAAGGCGTTACGCCACATCGAGTTTGGTCACCCCGCCGGACGCGGCGTGCATTTCCGCGACGCCCCTCTCGCCGGTGAGATGGCGTTCGTGTTCACCGGTGGCGGCGCCGCTTACGGCGGTATGGGTGCCCAGCTTTTGCGCGCCATGCCCGAAACGATCGACGCCCTTTCGACCAACTTTGGCCTTGGCGAGGTTGCGGCCTGGATTTTCGCCGAAGGCCACGAGCCAAACGCGAGCGACTATCTCTGGGGAACGTCGTTGCTCAGCCAGGCCCATGCCTGCCTCACCCTCGACGTGCTCAAGCTTCAGCCGCAGGCCGTGATCGGCTACTCGTCGGGCGAGACGAACTCGTTGTTCGCGTTCGGCGTGTGGCGCGACATGGAAACAATGCGCCACGAGATCGCAGCGACACACATGATGGATCGAGAACTCGGCGTTTCGTTTACCGCAGTCGCTCGAGCGTGGGAGGTACGGCACGCCGAATGGGCAGTGTGGAACGTACTCGCGCCACTTGATCAGGTTCGCGCCGCAATCGTCGATGAAGATCGAGTGCACCTGATGCTCATCAACACATCGCGCGATGTCGTCATCAGCGGTGACGCGTCCGCGTGTGAACGCATTGTTGACACACTCGGCCGCCAACGATGCCGAGTCGTGGGCTACAACCTTGCCTGTCACGTTCCGGAAGTCTGCACCGCGTTCCACGAGCAGTGGCTCCGCGTGCACACGCGTCACGTCACAGCCGTTGACGGCGTACGGTTCTATTCCAACGGCACGAACGGCGCGTACGAGGTCTCGACCGCGGCCTGCGCAGCGGCAATCACCGCGCAGGCCGAATCGACCGTGAACTTCCCGGCAACAATTGAGGCGGCGTATGCCGACGGCGTGCGCATCTTCGTTGAGCACGGCCCGGTTGGTGCGTGCACGAACTTCATTCGCGAGATCTTGGCCGACCGCGATGTGCTGGCCGTGCAGCTCGACCGACGCGGCGACGATATCGACCAAATCTTCGAGGCGGTCGCTGCACTGATTGCTGCCGGTGTCTCTGTCGACCACGCTGCCCTCACGGATCGTGTCAACCGACACGAACCCGTGGCCTTGGCCCACGACGGCCCCGTCTTGTCGTTCGCCGCTCACCCTCCGGCGCCTGTTCTACCCGCGCTCCCGCAGCGGCAATCGCAACCATTCCAGATGATGGAGCCCGCACCGGCTCTGCCGTCGGTGTTCGACCGGCGACCAGTCCGCGCCGCAGCGCTGGCGACCGTTACTGTCCCTGTGGCGTTCACGGTTGTTGACGTGCTGCAGCAGGAGGTCGCGGCCATGGCCGCCATGCACCAGCGATTCGTCGCTCAGCAGGCCGCCATGCACGAGCGATTCCTCCAGAACCGCCATGTCATGCCCTTTCTCGGGCTCGTCAGCCTCACCGGTGAGGCTGAGACGCCCGAGAGCCATGTGGAACCGGCGGCGCGGCAGCTTTGGGACAAGGCGCAGCTTGAGATCCACTCGTCGGGCCGCATCTCGGACCTCTTCGGTCCGACGTTTGCTGCGCAAGACCAGTACAAGTTGCAGTGTCGTATGCCCGAGCCTCCGCTCCTGCTCGCCGACCGGGTCACCGACCTACAGGCAGAACCAGGCGCGCTCGGTACAGGAACCATCTGGACCGAAACCGATGTCGCAACCGACTCCTGGTATCTGAACGACGGCTACATGCCGGCCGGGTTCATGATCGAGTCGGGGCAGGCCGACCTCATGCTCATCAGCTACATGGGTATCGACCTGCTCAACAAGGGCGAGCGCGTGTATCGGCTACTCGGCTGCACCTTGACCTATCACGGCGACCTGCCATCGGCCGGCGACACGTTGCGATACGAGATCCGGATCACCGGCCACGCGCAGCACGGGGACGTTCGGCTGTTCTTCTTCGAATACGACTGCGCCGTCAAGGGTGTGCCCCGGCTCACCGTTCGCGACGCACAGGCCGGCTTCTTCAGCCGACAGGAACTCGACGACGCGCTTGGCATCTTGTGGACGCCCGAGATCGGTCGCGGCGCTCTCCAGAGCGGTGCACGCGTCGACCCGCCGGCGATCGTGGGCACGAAGACGGTGTTCTGCAACCGCGACGTGGTCGCCTTTAGCGAAGGCCGCGTTCTTGATTGCTTCGGCCCCGGGTTCGAGTGGACCGAAACGCACACGCGCACGCCAAAGATCCAGAGCGGCGCGCAGTTGTTCTTCGACGAAGTCACTGCGTTCGACCCATCGGGCGGGCCGTGGGGTCGCGGCTTCTTGCGCTGCCGAGTGGGCGGTTGCCGATGATGCCTGGTTCTTCAAGGGTCACTTCAAGAACGACCCATGCATGCCGGGCAACTTCATGGTCGAGGCATGCATCGAGGCGCTGTCGTTCTACCTGGCCGCGCTCGGGCACACGACGCGCCGCGACGGGTGGCGCTTCCAACCGCTGCCCGAGCTGCCGATCGAGCTGAAGTGCCGCGGCGAGATCAACCCGCGTACACAACGCGTCGCGTACGAGCTACATGTGGAAGAGGTGTGGGACGGGCCGCACCCGACGGTCATTGCCGACGTCATTGGTTTCGTTGACGGGCGGGCCGCGTTCCACGCACATCGCATCGGGGTGGAACTCGTTCCCGACTGGCCGCTCACCTCAATGCCTGCGCTTGTGCAGCGAACAAGCAACGAGCCCGTCGAGGTAGCGACCGATGGGCGCGGATTCGCCTTCGATTGGAAGGCGATGATCTCGACGGCTTGGGGTCGACCATCGGACGCGTTCGGATCGATGTATCAGGTGTTCGACGGCACGCGGCGATCGCCACGGCTACCCGGCGAGCCGTACCACTTCATCAGCCGGGTGACCCGTATCAACGGCGACCTGAACGAGTGCAAAGCCGGCATGGAGATGACGTGCGAGTACGACATCCCAGACGACGCTTGGTACTTCGACGCGAACGGTGCTGAGACCATGCCGTTCGCGGTGCTGCTCGAAGCCGCGTTACAGCCGTGCGGCTGGGTGGCGTCGGCCGTCGGGTCAGCCACACAGTTCGACCGCGACGTACTGTTCCGCAACCTCGACGGCACCGGCACGCTCACGAGCGAACTCACGCGTACTTCCGGCACGTTGCGAACGAGGGTGAGGCTCACGAAGTTGTCGCGCGCCGGCGGGATGATCATTGAGGGTTTCGATGTCGTGTGCTCGCTCGGCGATCGCGAGGTATTCACGATGACAACCGTGTTCGGGTTCTTTCCGCCCGAGGCATTCGTGAACCAGGTGGGGCTCGCCATCACCGACGACCAACGCGACACGCTCACTCGCCCAGGCGGGCCGCTTGTCGACCTCACCGAACGGCCCGAACGATTCTGCGCCGGTAGTCCGCGACTCGCCGAACCCACGCTGTTGATGCTGGACCGCGCTACCCACCTCGTCGGCGATGGGGCGGCCGGGCTCGGCATCGTGCGCGGCGAGAAACACGTCGACGTGTCCGAGTGGTTCTTCAAGGCTCACTTCTTCCAAGACCCGGTGCAGCCCGGTTCGCTCGGCGTGGAGGCACTGCTGCAGTTGTTGCAATTCTACCTGCTCGATACCGACCTGGGCCGCGGTGTGAACGGTGGTCATTTCGAACCGATCATGCTCGGCACCCCAACGAGCTGGACCTACCGTGGGCAGGTGACGCCAGCCAACAAGACGATTACCACGGTGATGGAGATAACCGCCGCCGGTGTGGACGAGCGCGGGCCGTACGCAATCGGCACCGGCTCGCTCTGGTGTGACGGATTGCGTATCTACGAGGTCGTGAACATGGGTATGCGCATTGTGCCCAACACGCCTGAGCTGCCAGCGCTTGGCTCGTCACAGATGACGTTCCGGGTCGATAACAGTACGCACCCACATCTCGTTGACCACTCCGTCGGCGGCGTGCCCGTCGTGCCCGTCGTCTACGCGATGGAATGGTTCGCTCGGGCGGCGGCCGCCCACCGCCCCGACCTGCACATTGCTGAACTGTCCGATCTACGAGTGCTGAAGGGTCTCGTCATCGATGGGTTCGCCGACGGTGCCGGGCTCGATGTTGTCGTGACGGTCACCGACCTCGGCACCGTTTCGGGCGACACCGACGTTGAGCTCGAGCTCACCGACGCAGCAACCGGGCTGCTTCGATATCGCGCCCGCGGCCGACTTACCGCGGAGCGGCCAATGGCCGGATCGCGTCTGGCTGAAACGGCGCAACCGAACCCCTCGATCCTGAGTGACGTCTACGGCGGCGTGCTGTTCCACGGGCCTTCGTTCCAGGTGATCGATGCCATCGAATCCGTGTCCTCTGCAGGGCTCACGGCGAGCGCCAAGGGCGTGCTGCGCCACGACTGGCCCGCCGAACCATGGGTAACCGACCCGGCGCTTCTCGACGGAGCGCTTCAAGCGGCACTGTTGTGGACGGAGCATCTGCTCGATGCACCGTCACTGCCAACGGCCATTTCGCAGGTGCGCTGGTTCGCCCCGCCCACCGGT
Organism: uncultured Acidimicrobiales bacterium; assembly: GCA_963791625.1. Classification (GTDB taxonomy): domain Bacteria; phylum Actinomycetota; class Acidimicrobiia; order Acidimicrobiales; family Ilumatobacteraceae; genus JANMCE01. The sequence goes on along the minus strand of CAWBTA010000001.1, from coordinate 53,316 downwards.
GAGCAGCACACTATTCGCGTCAGCGGCGTGCGAGCCACCAACTACGCGGTCGTCTGCGATATCGAGGTGACGTCGCCTGACGGTCGCGTGACGGCGACACTGTTCGGGGTCGAGACCACACGCATTCCCCGGTGACTGGCACCAGGTGCCGTCTGGCGGGTTCGGACCCGGTGCAGAGCAGGGAGCACTACCCTGCCCGGATGCATAAGGTTCCGAGGTTCCGCGTTGCCCTGATCGCGGCGTTGACGATGCTGCCGTTTGTGGCTGCGGTCCCTGCCTCCGCTCTCGACGGTGCCCTTGATCCCTCGTTCGGCGTCGGTGGGCGGTTGGTGACCACAGCAAGCTTCCGGATGGTGCCCCTCGCCGACGGCCGACTTGTCATGGACGTACCGCCAGCGTCCCAACTTGAACGGCTGCTGCCGAATGGTGACATCGACACGTCGTTCGGGCGCGGCGGCTACGTGTCAGGCAGCTCCAGCCAGCAACCGGGCATGCCGTTCCTGCCCGACGCGGGGGCCTTTGTCGAAACCTCTCGCGGGCGGTTGTTGGTCAATGGGAGCCTCGGCGGCTCTCAAGTCTGGTACCAGCTGAACGAGGACGGCTCGCTCGACACCGGCTTCGGCAGCGGTGGCTACATCAGGTCGGCAACGAATGAGTTCATGCGCACGATCATTGTTCGCCCTGAAGGCGATGCCGTCGGCTGGACATCTCTTCCGATGCGCAATGCGGGTACCGCTCCGTTGCGCGGTGCCTACATCTCGCTGACATCACGAGGCCAATCAACGACCGATAGCGCCTGGGGTCCGGACCTGCTCTCGGTATTGCCCGATGCCTATGCCGTCGACCAGGGCAAGCTTCTGGCGGACGGCCGGATCCTGCTCCTTGTTCGCCGATTCGCCCCGGTGTCACCGACCGGTGTCGTTGCAGGTGGCTGCGCCATGGTGGCGGTCACGTCGGCCGGCGATATCGATACCTCGTTTGGCTCGGGTGGCGTGGTGGCGATATCGACCCCGCCGTCATCACAGGGATGTTCTTGGGCCGTGTACCCCGATGGTTCCACCGCCGTCGCTTCGGACGACAGCAACGTCATCACCCGATACTCGGCCTCGGGCGGCGTCGTGTCCCGGATGGGAGGTCTGGGCAAACCACTGGCGGCCTGCTTGTCTACACCTACGACAACGCCAAATCGCAGGCCGAGCTTCTTGCTATCGACACTGTCGCGGGAAGCCAGGCAGAGCCAGCGGTGGTGGAAACGAGTCGCTTCGAACCGGTTGCTCCCGCGCGAATACTGGATACGCGAGATGGGCTAGGTGCCCCGGCCGGAAAGGTAGCTGCCGGTGGAGTGATCGACGTTGTCGTCGCTGGTCACGGAGGAGTCCTTCCGGTCGGAGCGACCGCAGTTGTCCTCAATGTGACGGCGGCCAACGTAGGCGGTGGGGGGTTTGTCACGGTCTGGCCGACAGGTCAGAGTCAACCAAACTCATCGAACCTCAACTACGAACGCGTGGGTCAGGCCGCACCCAACTTGGTGATCGTGAAGCTGGGCATAGGTGGCCGCGTGTCGATGTACACCTTTGCAGCTGCCGACCTCATCGCTGATGTCGCTGGCTACTTTGTGCCAGCGACATCAGCAACGAATGGACGATTCGTAGCGGCGCCAACTCCGTTGCGTCTGCTCGATACGCGGGACGGAAACGGTCACCTCGGGCGGGTGGCCGCAGGGCAATCAATCGACGTCAACATCACCGGAGTCGGTGGGATTCCGGCGAGCGGAGTCTCCGCTGTGGTCGTGAATCTCACCGCAACCAACTCCCTCGCCGGTGGCTTCATCACCGCCTGGCCGACCGGAGGGCCGACACCGATTGTGTCGAATCTCAACCTGGATGGCACCGGCTCCACGCGGGCGAACTTGGCTATCGTCAGGCTCGGCGCGGGAGGGCGGATCAGTCTGTTCAACGGCCCGGGGTCCGACCTGATCGCCGACGTCGTGGGTTGGTTTACTGACCCGTCCGCGGCACCGGCTGCCTCGGGACTCTTTGTCCCGGTCCGGCCGCAGCGACTCCTGGATACTCGGCTTGAGCCGGGGCCCGTCGCGCCGAACACGAGCGCTCGGTTGTTCGTGGCCGGCACCGCAGTCGTGCCGCCCCGATCGAGTTCTGCGGTCGTCTTGAACCTGACTGCTACTGGGGCCACTGCCAGTGGATTTGTGACGGCCTTTCCTGCTGGCTTGCCGCTCCCAATCGCCTCCACGCTGAACCTTGAGCGAACCGGCCAAACGATTGCGAACCTGACCATTGCCCGCACGAACGGTCGGGCGGTGGACCTCTACACGAAGTCGGGGACCCATCTCGTAGCTGATCTGGCCGGCTGGTTTACGGCGTAGGTTCGATCTCTTCTGCATTCCGCCGGTCCGAAGGTATCCGTCGATTCCAGCCTCCGACAACTCTGCTCGTGCGCCGCAACTCGGATCATGCTCGAGCCAGTCGTACGAGTACTGAGAGAGCGACTGCGTGGTCGCTTATTCTCCGAGGGAGTCGAAGTAGCGGATCCATCACATGGGTCGCTCTGTGGGTACGCCGCTCGAAGCGCCTCAGAGGATCCGTCGTAGTCGCACCACAGAATCGTTTCCGGCACCCACAGCCTGAGTCACCGCACGACACACCGTCCCATTCCAGGAGTCAACATTGCCACGCTTCGCTGCCAACCTGACCATGTTGTACAACGAGGTCGCGTTTCTTGACCGTTTCGCCGCCGCCGCGGCCGACGGTTTCACGGCCGTCGAATACCTCTTCCCCTACGACTACCCTGCCACGCAACTCGCCGATTTGTTGCAGGCAAACGAGCTCGAACAGGTGCTCTTCAACGCACCAGCTGGCCACTGGGCCGCGGGCGAACGAGGCCTCGCCTGTCTACCCGAACGCAGGGACGAGTTCCGTGCCGGGTTCGAGCAGGCCCTCAACTACGCGTCCGTGCTCGGATGCCCACGTGTGCACGTGATGGCCGGGATCGCACCGCCTCACGCCGATCCCGGGTACGCCCGCGAGACCTACCTCTCCAACCTGGCCTGGGCCGCCGAGAAGGCTGCGCAGGACGGCCGCGACGTGCTGATCGAACCGATCAACACCCGCGACATGCCGGGCTTCTACCTGAACCGTCAAGACGTTGCACACGCGATCCTCCAAGAGCTTGGCAAGCACAATCTGAAGGTTCAGATGGACCTGTACCACCTGCAAATCGTCGAGGGCGACGTGGCCATGAAGATTCGCCAGTACTTGCCGACCGGCCGTGTCGGGCACATCCAGATCGCTGGAGTGCCGGAGCGATACGAGCCAGACACCGGCGAACTCAACTACAAGTATCTGTTCGACCTGATCGACGACGTAACGGCCGACTGCGGCTGGGACGGCTGGCTCGGTTGCGAATACCGACCCCGCCTCGGCCCCCAGCCCGGCGCCACATCATCGGGTCTTGCATGGCTGCACCAGTCGAAGCGACGATGACTGTCGCGAGTCCGACATCGGGCACCCATCGCAACGACACCGTCATGAGCGCCGATCAGTCGGAGCGCGTTCCGGTAGATGTCGACTCGGTCTTGCGGTGGAACGCCGCGTCCGCCGCATCGACCACCATCTCGTTTGCCTCCGAGGCGACCTTCGGATTTGCCAATTCTGTGGCACGTGCGTTGCGGTGCGTCGATACGAACCACCAGGCCGCCGTCGGCGCGACCAGCACGATCGGGAGCCACGGTGAGGCTCCGAGGATCCCGCGAATCTTGAGTATGGCAACGAAGGCAACCCATGCGCCGACGACCTGCGTGGCCCAACCGCCCTGCGGGCTCGCGCCATCGCGCCCAAACAGACCGAGGATCGAAAGTGCGAAGCCGGGGAGTGCAAGAACGACGACTGAGGTCACCAGCAAGCGAGTGGGGTCGGCAATCCGTGCCGCAAGAGCGGATGCGATCGCGGCTCCAACCGTCATCATCAGCAGCGTGTTGGGCACACCTCGAGGCATGACGCGATGCAGCCTCGCCGAGTTGGGGAACCCGTGCTTGAAGACGCCGAACAGCGATGGGCCCATCGTGAGTGTGGCGATCGCCCACAACTGCCAACGCAGACCGACATACGGCAAGATGACGAACACGAACAACGCGCCTTTTACCAGGGCCGAGATCAACTGCTGACGCTTGCTCGGCCACCCCTTTGGCTCGAACGTCACAAGCGCTAGTCGCTCAGGAAACAGACGCATAGCGCCGCGCTCGATCGAGTAACGACAGACCAGGCCAACGAGTACAACACTGGCCACCAAGTCGGCGCGACGAGCGATAGGCATGTCAAGCCCGCTCAGCGCGGGCAGCGACGAGACCACGGCATGGATCGACCACGTAGACAGAAGCGACCCCATCACGACCTCGCCGATGGCTTGCCACCGTTCGATAGCGTTCGTGGCGGGATGACGGCGGAAGGATCGCGCCCCGCCAGCGATCAGCGGTGCCGCCATCCAGATCGAGCCGAGACCCAGCAATGATCGTACCGAATCTGCTGAGTGCAACCCGCCCGCTGCCGTAACCGCGAGTGCGAATACCACTGTTGCCACGAATCCACTGAAGGCGTCAACGATGCCGAGCAGGGCGATTGCGATCACGATACCAACCGTCGGAGCGACGGCATGGCCACCGCTGTTGGCGGCTGCCACAACGCCGAGCAGCGCACCCACTACCGGAGCGACCAGGGAGCCCGACCCAGCGATCGCCCGTAGTGTCGAACCATCCGCCACCACACGGGCCGCGAGCGGTGAGACGGGGTACAACCATTTGGGCGCGCGGACGCCGAGCCGATCGACGAGCGTCGTGAGTGGCCAGCGCCAGGTGCGTGATCGGTCGCCCCACGCGGTCCCATCGGCACCGGCACCGAGCTTCGAGGCTTTCCCCGCGGTGACCTTGCCCTTGCCCCGCTTGCCCTTGTTGCCCGCACCGCCAGCACTGTCGGACGATCCGCCAGCGCTGTTACCACCACCCGCGGGAGCACCCATGGGCATTGCCGCGAAACCGGCAGCGAGCAGGCTGCCTCCTGAACCAAGGAGGCTGAGCAGGGCGAATGTCTCGACCGCGGTCTTGACCGCCTCTTTTGGTTTGTCAGCCGGCGTGAAGATTGCGAGTCCGGTGTCGCCGTCGATTGGCGCTGATGCTCCCGCGGCGTTTTGCTGAGTGCTTGGCGTGGTGGCCACGTCTGGCGCCCCTACTTCCGTAACACCCGCGAGCGCGGCTGCCTCGATTGCGCCGGCTTGTAGACCCGCTCCGGCAACTGCGGCCTCGACCGGGGGATCTCCCACGCGTTCGACAGCTCCGTGCTGGTTGACCGCGAAGTGCCAGGAGCCGCTGATCGGCCCGTCCGCCGACTTTCCTGTGAGCAGCACACGGTGCTCGCCGGGTTCGACGGCTGACGGTAACGTGACGTTCTCGTCGAACGAGCCGTCCGGCCCAGCCTTGATCGTGGCGAGTCGAATCGGGTCCGAGTGGAGACTGATTTCGATCGGGGAACCGGGCACGAACCCGGTGCCGAACGCCCTGACCCTGGTGGAGCCGGTGCCACCATTCGGAGCGACGTCGAACTTGGCGTCCACGGTGAGCTTGCCGTCGCTGAAATGGTCGGCGGACGTGATCCGAGTGATTGTGCCGTTGGGTTGCACAATCTCGAGCGTGGCATCGGTGAGGTCCGAACCGGCGGGCAGATCGAGCACGAGTTCACCATTGATGCGCTGCGAGGTCAGTGACTGATCATTGACCCGGATCGCTGCCCTTGTGTCCTCGGGTAGCCCTTTGAGCACGAGGCGGAGGTGGGAATTGCTGGCATCGGGTAGGCCGTCAGCGACAAGGGCCTCCACCGTCACGGTGAGGCGTACCCGCGGTAGCTCGGGTGGGTCCGGAGAACCCGCCGGTTCTGTCGGCGGTCAAGGCGCTCTGTTGACGGTAGTCGGGGGCCCAGTGACGTTCGATCGCGGACAAGTCGCGATCGCGTCGCGTCGTTCTCGTGGCTGATCGCATGTCAGAGCTGATTCGTTGTGTTGTACTCGACGTTGTCGAGGTGGGGCTGCTGGCGGGCGAGGGTGGCCCGGGCTTTGGGGTCGGCGCTGAGTGTTTCGCGGAGGAACGCGGTGGTGTAGTGCGTGACGATGTCAAGAGGCCGTGTGTCCCAGACGGCGTCGATGCAGATCGCGTTGCGGTAGACGGAGTTCTCGACCCACGGAAGGTTCTCGCACGGGTCGACGAAGAGCATGTGGCCTGCGCCGGGAAAGGTGACGAGTGTCTTGTTCTTGCTGCCCGCAGAGTCGTAGGTGAGTTTTGCGCCCCACGTGTAGGGAGTGCCGTCGTCGATCGTTCCGCCCATGGCCATGATGGGAACCTTGAGTTCGGCAAGGCCTTGCTGATCGAAGGGGTACGCGTCGCCGGCCAGCGAGATGGCGGCCTTGACTCGAGGGTCTCCGAAGGACGGCCATAGACCAGACGGGACCTCGTCAAGTCCGGCTCGCATGGCCATGTCCGACTCGTAGGGGATGGGAGCGCAGAAGAAGTTGAGCGGATCATCTGACGTCAGTGCCGCGCAGCGGGTCTTGTAGGCGGCGAAGTCGAACCGCGCGCCGGCGGCTGCGAGTGCGGTGTACCCGCCGTAGGAGTGGCCCACAACGGCGACGTGGTCGAGGTCGATCATTCCAGCCAGCGGTTCTCCGGATTTGGTGAGTTGTTCGGCATAGTCGATGGTTCGACGGACGTCGACAGGCCTGTCGATCAACTCGCTCCAGAATCCGGTGAGTGATCCGTCGAAGCCCTCGTTGTGTTCGGGAGCGAGCACGACATAGCCCTGCGATGCGTAGTGCTCCACCAGCGTGCTGTAAACGATCGGGCTCAGCGAGAAGCCATGGGAGAAGACCACAAGCGGGTACGGCCCACCGGTCTGTTCGGGTCGGCCGTTCGCAAGGGCTGCGCCGACTGCGGTGATTTCCTTGCCGGGCGTGATTTGTTCGCCGAACTTGTTGGGCGCGGTGTAGTCGATCGGCCTGGGCTCGGCGGTGGTACGAACAGCGGGGTACCACGCTCGTACCGTCAGGGTTTGCTCCTGTGCGCCGGTGGTGGTGAAGACGCGATAGCCGACCGCGTGGCTGCCCGGCGCCGCGTAGGTGAGCGACGGTATCGAGCTCGTCGATGTCGAGGTCGTCGATGTCGAGGTCGTCGATGTCGAGGTCGTCGATGTCGAGGTCGTCGATTTCGTCGACTAGTCGTCGTCGAGCTAGTGGATGGTTGCTCCGATGCGCACCCGGCAGCAAGGAGCCCGGCAGAAACGACGGCTGCGAGGGCGCGGAAGGTGGCGACGAGTCGGTCGCGATGGTGATGATTCATGAGTCTTTCTTTCTGTAAACGGGTTGGAGGGGGTGGGGGTTTGGGACGAACTAACTAGCCGATGTCGCGACGTGTTGTCCGGACGGCGCCGGCGGCGAGCGGGATCAGCACCCAGAGGAGGACCGAGACCAAGATCTGCGGCACGTGACCGCCCCAGCTGTTCCTGAGCACCCAGTTCCAGATTGTTGCCGTGTCGACCCAGTGAGCGACCAGTGTCGATATGGAGCCGAGCAGCGCGACAGCGGCGTTGAGGGCGAAGTAGGCGGCGATTGCCGTCGCCGAGCTCTGCAACAGCGCGCCGATCGCGACGCCGCCGAGGACGTTGAGTAACAGGTAGAGCAGGTAGCCGGCGATGGTGCCGAAGCTCAGGTTCGCCTCCAGGGTCCGGCCGGAGGCCGCCGCCAGCCCGATGCCGGCTGCGGTGACCACTCCGCCGAAGACCGCAGCGCCGCTACCCAACATCAGCGACGCCACCAACTTGGCGTTCAGGACTCGAATGCGTCGGGGTTCCTGGGTGAAGGTGGTCATGACGCTGCGTTGGCTCCACTCGCCGGTGAACATCAGGATCGCCACCACAGGCAACAGGATCACCAGCCCGATGGAGGCGACCTCGAGGTAGCCCGTGTAGGTCTGATCGAACCTCTTCGGGGCCAGGATCGGCGCCAGCATGATCCCTGCGGTCGACAAGGCGACGAGCGCGAGGAGCCAGCGGGCGGCGCGGGTGTCGGTGGCCTTGGTCCATTCGACTCGGACGAGCCGTGAGAACGGGATCGGTCCTGGCGCCGACGGCGCCGCGTCGACGCCATGGCCCTGGGGGGCGAGGGTTCGGGGTGAGAGTGACGTGGTCATGCTGCAGCCTCCTGGGCCTGAGTCGCCTTGGCGGCGGTGAGAGAGAAGAACAGTTGTTCCAGCCCGTTGGTGTCGGACTGACGCAACTCGGTGAGCAGCACCTGGTGGTCGCTAGCGACGCCCGCCAGCACCTCGGTCGTGACCCGACCTCCGGAGACGTCCACGGTGAGCGCATCTCCCGGCCCGGCGACGTAGTTGATCCGCGCCGCTTGGAGCGCCGCTGCAAGTGCAGCGGGGTCGGGGCTGCGCACGAGGATGGTGGAGCTGGCAAGCAGATCGTCCAGCCGACCGGCGGCTACCACGGCACCGTCGGAGATGACGACGAGATGATCGGCGGTGGCCTGGATCTCGTGGAGCAGGTGACTGGACAACAGCACCGTGCCGCCATGGTCGGCGAAGTCGCGCAGGAGCGTTCGCATCCAGGCGATGCCCTCGGGATCGAGCCCGTTCGCCGGTTCATCGAGGATCAGCGCCCCCGGTTCGCCGATGAGGGCCTGCGCGATGCCGAGGCGTTGGCGCATGCCAAGGGAGTAGGCCCCGACTCGCTTCTCCGCCGCATCAGTGAGCCCGACGAGGTTCAACAGGCTCTCGACCCGCCGCGGGTGAACGCCTGCAAGGCGCGCCGCGATGGTGAGGGTCGAGCGGCCGCTGCGCCCGGGATGCATCGCCGACGCGTCGAGCAGCGTTCCGACCACGCGCGTCGGGTTCGGTAGCTCGACGAACGGTCGGCCGTCGATGGTCGCCGTGCCGCGATCGGGTCGCACCAGCCCGACCATCATCTTCAGTGTGGTGGATTTGCCGGCGCCGTTGGCCCCGAGGAAACCGGTAATGGTCCCGGGTTCGCAGCGCAACGAGACGTCGCGCACGACCGGCACGTGTTTGTAGCTCTTGGTGAGAGCGGTTGTCGTGATCATGGTGTCCAGCCTGAACCGCCCGCCGCGCCGACGCATCGGGCAGAGGGCCACGATCCGATGTCCGAAGGGATGTCCGGCCGCTTCCGACTTTCGCCTTTCGTTGGTTGCAATGTCGACTTTCGTCGATGTTGCACGGGCGCCCACACCGTTCCGTTGAGCAAACTCGTGCACCCTCGTCGGGAACTTCGGTGCGCGAAACAGGTTGAACGCGAGGTCGATCCGTCGACCTGTCCTACCATATGTACTACCATTCGGGTCATGGCTGTTCGACAGAAGCGATCGATCTCTCTCCCGCCTGATCTCGCCGAAGCAATCGACGCGGCAGCGACCGCCGAAGGTACAACGGTGAGTGCCTGGATCGCGGACACCGCTGCTCACCGGCTGCGTCTCGATGCCGGGCGTCGGGGCATTGCAGAGTGGGAGCGCGATAACGGCCAGCTAACCGCGACCGAGCTGGCTGATGGACTCGCTCGGGCCCGAGCAATTCTCGGCCGAAGCAGTTCGGCGCGGCGACGGGCATCGTGAATGGTGTCACCTACGACACCGGCGCCCTCATGGCAGCCGATCGCAACGATCGGAAAGATGTGGGCGCTCCACGCGGGCCTTCTCGCTGAGGAAGCCACGGTCACAGTACCGTCCGCGGTCGTAGCTGAAGCGTGGCGAGGCGGGAGTCGACAAGCGAACCTTGCTGGACTACTTGCACTGTGCGAGATCGAGGAACTGTCGTATCGGCAAGCTCGTGATGTCGGTGTCATCGCCGGCAAGGCCGGCCATGACGACATCGTGGACGTGGCCGTCGTCGAAGGAGCTGTCCGTCGACGCGACGCGGTCATAACCTCGAATCCAACACACATCGTGTCGATCGCTGACGCGATACACACGCGAATCAGAGTCGAAACGATCTGACTGGCGTACCTACCTCCGCTCGGCGGGCCATTTGCTGGTGACCAACAACGTCTCGTTAGCCGAAGAGCATCGTCATGGTCAGTGGGGCGACCGATGCCTGGGTGTTGCCGATGACCATGAGCATCAGCAACATGCAGACGGGCACAGAGCCGATCGCCACGGCCAGCCTTGCCCGGTCCCGCCCAGCCCACGGGCGGGTAGACACTCGCGACACCCGCAGCAGAGCGCGCCATACGCGGCCACTGAATACAGCGATGAGCAGGAGCAGCACACCGGTGATGATCGCCTTCGGTTGCTGCCAGGCGAGGCGATCGTTGATCCGATCCGCGATTGGTGACGGCGTGGCGGCGTCGCCCGACTGCAACCATGTGGAGAATTCGAGTTGCAGTTCGGCTCGACTGCTGCTCGCCGGCGGCGAGCCAAGCGAGGTGACGACGCCCGAGAAGCCGTGGCGAGCGTCGAGAGCGCTGCTGAGATTCGCGGCCACCACCACGGCCAGGAGAGCGCTGACCACAACGCTCAAGACGCCGAGGCGCGCGTAGGTTCTGCCCTCGAACGTGCGGGTACCAGCACCATTGACCTGCGATCTCCGGTACTGCCTCCAGCAGAAGCCGGTGAACAGCAGCAGTGCCAGCAGGAAGCAGCCACCTACGGCCACGAGCGTCGCGTGGTACGTGGTGTAGTCGTCGAGCAGTCGGTTGAGCGCGGGGTTCGATGTCGAGCCCGATCTCAGCAATTCCTCGAGCGTGTCCTGGAGGTTGCCGGCAGCGGTTGTCGTGAACATGTGTCCAGCGTGAACCGGCCGGCGTGCCGCCGCATCGGGCGGAGGGCCACGATCCGATGGCCAAAGGGATGTCCGTTCGCGTTCGACTTTCGCCTTTCGTTGGTCGCAATGTCGACTTTCGTCGATGTTGCACGGGCGCCCTGAGTCGTATGCTCCAACTATGTCCTGGCTACGCAGATGGTGGGCCCTGACCGCTCCCACGGCGATGCCGGCACCCGGCGATCCGGCCGAGCCCGACACTGAGCGGACGAGGACTGCGCGCGACTGGACCATCGACGCCGGTGCCTTCGTTGTCGCCGCCGCTGTCGGGGCGTTCATGTTGAGCGTGTCCGTCGATGACTATCGGATGACGTCGGGGCGGGTGGTCATCGACGCCGCGTTCGGAGCGTTGTGCTGCATCTCTCTCTGGTGGCGGCGGCGCTGGCCGTTCGGTGTGGCGCTGGTGTGCGTGCTGTTGGGGGCATTCTCGACATTTGGCACGGTGGCCGGGCTGTTCGCACTGTTCTCACTAGCCGTGCATCGCCATGTTCGGCCCGCCTTGGTCGTCGCCGTTCTTTCCGTTCCGTCCGCAGTGGTGTGCTCGATCTGGCTCGGGCGGAACAACACCTGGTCGGTGATGTTGCCTTCGATGGCGACTGCCGCCGCCGCAACCGCGTGGGGCATGTTCGTCCGCGCCCGTCGTCAGCTCCTCTCCACCCTGCGCGACCGTGCCCAACGGGCCGAGGCCGATCAGCTCGTCCGCGCCGAACGAGCCCGCCTAGCCGAGCGGACCCGCATCGCGCGGGAGATGCACGACGTGCTCGCCCACCGCATCTCCCTGGTGGCGCTGCACGCCGGGGCGCTTGAGGTCGCGCGCGACCTGCCTCCCGAACAGGTGCGCGAGAGCGCAGCGCTGTTGCGTTCGACGGCCCACCAAGCGCTGGAGGAGCTGCGGGACGTGATCGGCGTGCTACGCGAGGAGCCGGGGCAGGAGCGGCCGTCGATGGTGCCGCAACCGACGTTGGCTGACATTCCACGCTTGGTGGAGGAGACTCGCCGATCGGGAGCGAAGGTCGACTTCGAGATGCAAGTGGACGGTGAAGCTGCCGCACCCGGCCCGTTGGGTCGTGACGCCTATCGCATCGTGCAGGAAGCGCTGACCAACATCAGTAAGCACGCTCGCGGCACCCAGGCCCAGGTTCGCGTGGCGGGAGCGCCAAACCGCGGCCTGCACGTCAGCGTTCGTAACCCAGCCGCAGTGGGCGCCCACGACCGCCCGGCGCTGCCCGGTTCCGGCACCGGCCTCCTTGGTCTGCAGGAGCGAGTGACCCTGGCCAATGGCGTCCTGCTGCACGGACGGGACGCTTCCGGCGACTTCGTCGTCGAGGCCGACCTGCCGTGGTGAACGTCCGGGTGCTGTTGGTCGACGACGACGCGTTGGTGCGTGCCGGGCTCCGAATGATCCTGTCGTCGTCAGAGGATCTGGAGGTGGTGGGTGAGGCTGCCGACGGCGCCGACGCCGTTGCGGCCGTGCAGGCCCATCGACCCGATGTCGTCCTGATGGACATCCGTATGCCCGGGATGGACGGCATTGCCGCCACGTCGGCTCTGCGCCGTCTGACGACTCCACCGCACGTGATCGTCCTGACCACATTCCAGGCCGACGAGCATGTCATGAGCGCGCTTCGGGCCGGCGCCGACGGCTTCCTGTTGAAGGACACCGCACCCACGGAGATCGTCAACGCAGTGCGCCTCGTGGCTGCGGGAGAAGCGATGCTCTCACCGTCGGTCACCCGCACCCTTCTCTCGCACCTCGGCAACGACGAAACGACAGATCGCCGTCGCACCGCTGCCCAGCGCCTGACATCGCTTACCGACCGGGAGCGGGAGGTCGCGACCGCGGTGGGGGCCGGTGCATCCAACGCCGAGATTGCCGCATCCCTCTTCATGAGCGAGGCAACCGTCAAAGCGCACGTGTCGCGTCTTCTCACCAAGCTTGCGGTCACGAACCGGGTACACATCGCGATTCTTGTGCACGACGCGCAATCATGACTTGACCGCCGCCTTACCTGCGTCGACGAGCGGGGACCGCGGCTGGCGAGCGCACGAGACTGTCAGGGCAGGAGGTCGGTGAGGTCGGTGGGGATGGGGCCGTGTTCGGTGAGGGCCATGGTGGTGCGGCCGGTGTTGCCGGGCGGGTAGCGACCGGTGAGCGAGCCCGGGCCGGCGACGATGAGCCGGATGAGCTGACCGACGATCTCACGGTGGTCCCGTTGTCGCCACGCGCAGCGGAGCATGGCGTGAGTGTGGAGGCTGCGGCGGGCGTGGAGGCCGTTGGCGATGACGAGGATCTCGGCGAGTTCGTGGGTGGCGACGACGGTGCCGAGTCCGAGCCAGCCGAGCGCGGCGACTGGTATGAGCACAGTGATGATCAGTCCGGACAGCAGGAGGTTCTGGACCATGATGCGGCGGGTTCGAACGGCGTGGTCGAGGACGTCGGGCAGATGGGTGAGCTGGTCGCCCATGATCGCGATGTCGGCGGCTTCGATGGCGATGTCGCTGCCGGCGGCGCCCATCGCGATGCCGACCTGTGCGCTGGCGAGTGCGGGGGCGTCGTTGATTCCGTCGCCGACCATCGCGACACCGCCGTGGGTTGCGAGTTGTTCGACGGCGCGTGTCTTGTCGGCGGGCAGCAGTTCCGCTCGGACGTCGTCGATCCCGGCCTGCGCGGCGAGGGCTGTCGCGGTGGCGGTGTTGTCGCCGGTGAGCATCGCGACCCGGATGCCACGCCGGTGGAGCGCGGCGACGACGTCGGCGGTGAGGGCGCCGGGGTCGATGAAGCCGGGTTTACCTACCCGCACGGCGTGCCGGTCGATGGTGCCGGTGATGCCGGCATCGGGCAACGTGTGCGAGCAGGACATCAAGACCATCGGGCGCGTGTGCTAACAGTGTGTCGACTTCGTGGTCGGTGATCGTTCGGTCGGCCACCATGACTCGTTCTCGACTCGCACGGATCGGTCGATCGACACGGCGCCGCCGAGTGCCCCGAACCGGACGCCATGCCACAACCAGACCGCGCCGCGATCGGCCCAATCAAGCACACCGTCACGTATCGGACGGACACCATTGTCGTTCGCGGCATACAGATCGCGTACGAGCGGATGCGCGTCATGGTTGCCATCGATCACTCGCATCCACACCCCGGCGGTCCGGTAGATATCGGCGAGCTCATCAAGCCACCGTTTATCGAGCGTCGGGTAACCGGTGGCGCGGAGAACCCGCTGGTCGGGCCAGAACCCGAAATCGCCCAGCTGCACCACACCACTGCAGCCAAGCTTCACGGCAAGGTCGGCAAGGGTGCGCAACCACCAGCCGTTCCCATGCGTGTCACCAGCAACCAACAACCGCGACTCGAGCGCCGGCGGGCCCGGTACTTCGTCGATCGTCGCTGTCGGCATGGCAATGATTGTTACCGATCAGTGTGGGGCCGCGCTGCTGGATTCGTGACAACACACCGTCGGCCCGCCCGAGAACAGGGTGCGTGATAGCTCCATTGCAGCGCGTACGGTGTGGGCGTGCCGGGTTCGATTTCTGCCGCGCTTCAAGCGCTCGCCGCCAATGATTCCGAAGCTGCCGACGATGCCCGCCACGCGCTCGGGTGGATCGTTGGCGACGAAGACGTTGATGATCCCGCTGCAGTGTCGTTGGCTGGCGTGGAGCGGTTCGTCTGGTACGACCTGAAGGCCGTCGTAGATGAGGTGCTCGATAGCGATCATCCGACCGAAATGGCTCAAAGCTGGTTGACGTCGATCATCACGGAACGGCTTTCGTCGTGGGTCGGTGACACTCGCCGTTCACCGGCACTGACCGCTCTGCGGTCTCGCATCGCGAATCAGCTCCTCGCTCCCGCCGCCGTACCGCAGACGTGGTCGAAGTGTTGGAACCCGTGCTGTGGTTCTGTGACGAACTGTGCGCGGGTGGGATCGATCTCACGCAGAAAGGTTTCCTTGGTCAGAAGTTCGTGCAACGCACCGCGACCGAGCGCGGCTGGTGGACGTTCCGTGGGACGCCTCGTACAGAGACCGATGTGTGGCAACTCCACGAACTCCACACCCTCACCAAGAAGACCCGGCTCGCCCAGCGCGAAGGCACCCGGTTGATGCCGACGGTGGCAGGGATTGAATCACGCTCGAAACCACAACAGACATGGCGGCGGATTGTGGAGCACCTTCCAGGAGGCGGCGACTTCGAAGAGGCCGCATTCGAAGCATGCATGATCATCGTCGTCGCGGCGAACGGACCGGTTAGCCAAAAGCTGATCGTCACCGACGCGGCACAAGCGTTAGCCGAGTTCGGATGGAAGACCGGCCCAAAGGGTCGACCGACCGAACCTGTCGGCGAACAGCAAGTCAACTACGCGTTCGCAACCGGGATTCGACGCCTGAACCTGCTCGGAATGACCATCGAGAACGACGACTGGAAGAACCGACAGATCGAACTCACTCCAACCGGACGGCTGATGGTGCTCGCCTGGCTACGCCACCTCGCCACCGGACCACGTCACGGATTCGCCTGACCCAGACACACCGCACTCCTTGCGTCACGTTGATCTTCGGGTTTGCTCCGTCATCCGAGGAGGAGCGCCACGAGCGGAGCTGGGACGGCCCAGGCGGGGTGTTCGAGATCGAGGATGCTCTTGGTGGCGATGATGCCGGTGCCGTGTTTCGCCTCGATCACGCGGGCCTCAGACCTCCAGCCGGTTCCCACCCACTTGCTTTCGATCGGTGTTGTCGCGGCCATGCCGGCTGGGGTCGGAACGACCACCGGCGCAAAGTCGATTTCGTTGGAGGACGCCGTGCGTGAGTAGCCGATGGTGTCGTTCACGGTCCAGCGGCCCTCTTGGATGTCGTCGATTCGACGAGCGAGGGCCGAGGCGAGCGCGCTTTCGGTGAGGGTGGTGAATGCCGGTTCCGGGCACCCGGATCGCAGACGGTTCGGGAGCCAGGCGAGGATCGGGTCCGCGAGGTAGAGCTTGCTTTGCGAACCAGGAACCGTTCGGCCTTTGTCGTTGCGTTGCGGGCACCAGATCGCGGCGAAACTCGATACGAGGCGTGTGAGTCGTCGACGGAAGACATCGGCGCTGTAACCGAGGTCCTGCGACGTGGCCGCAACATTGAGCGGGCTGGTCGATCGCGACGCGATGGTGTCGAGGAGCAACGGCAATGAATCAGGTGGACCGTCGTCATGCAGGTCGCGTCGAAGCCAACCGGCGAGATCTCGCAGGTAAGCGTCGCTCACCGCTCCGTCGGTGACGTGTTCGAAGACCGCCCGCGGGAATCCACCGACGGTCAGGTAGTCCTGCCAGGCGAGGTCGTAGGCATCGACGTCGAAGGCGATCTCGTCGAGCGCGGCCGCGACCCCGGGGGATTGGAGCTCTGACGGGAGCGGTGCTTCGGGACGTACCAGCTCGGGTCGGGTCGCGGCGAGGAAGTCGCGGAATCTCATCGGGAACAGGTGGCGCAGACGGCGGCCTGGGACGGTGCCGGCTCGGCCGGCGAGGAGATGGCCTTCGATGTCGGCGGCATCGGACCATCGACTTCCGGTGACCACGACTGTGTCATCACCGAAGAACGTTCCGTCTCGCGCTGACTTCAGAGTGGCAGTCCACCCGTCGACGGCGGTCACCTCATCGAGCAGCCAGACGCGCCGACAGGCATCAGAACGATCGACGACCTTGGTCATCTCCCGGCCCAACGTCAGCGCCCTGCGCAGGTCGGTAGGTCGGAACTCGTCGCATGGGATGTGGATGACCTGGCGGGCGTCGATGTCGTCACGTGCACAAAGCGCCGCAGCGACGTCGAGCAGAGCGACCGACTTACCGACACGACGCGGACCGGTGAGTACCACGAGTCGGTCGGTGATGGGGCCGTCGGCGATGTCGGCGAGGACGTCTGGCCGGTAGCCGAGATCGCTCTGAGCCCGTGCCTTGAGGAGTCGGTGCGAAGACGTCCAGGCTGTGGGCGACGTCTTGCGGGCTGCTGCCAGCCACCAAGGGTTCGAGCTGTTCAGATGATGCCGCAGTTCGTCATCTCTCACGTGACCACCCTAGCTGATGCACCACACAGAAGGGGAGGGGTATGGAGAGTTGAACCTGACAAATGGGGAGGGGTGTAACCAGTTGCTGCCTCACAGAAGTAAAGGGGTCAGAGGCAGAGGTGGCACAAATCGGGTACTTCCCTTTCATCACCGGAGGCGGGCACTTCGTTGACGATGTCGACGCGGTCCTCGCGCAACATGGAGTTCAGCTTTGGTTCGTTGATGGCAACCACGATGATCATGCGGCTCTCACCGGGCATCGTGGATGTTCGGAGCCCGATTCCCCGTTCGGGGAACGAACACCTATCTCCAACGTGTTTCCGACTCAGGCTTGGCGGGATCGACTTCGGCTGCCTCGGTGGCGCGTTCTTTTCCTGGTCACACATCTCGATCGGGCGGCTCACCCTCAGAGAGTTAGCGCCACAACTTCTCGTCTTCGACCCACTGGCCGCCCGGCAGATCGTCGGCGCTGGCGAAGGCCCGCAGCACGTTGCCGGTCAGGGTGGACACGTTGTTGTCGAAGCCAAAGCACGGCAACGAACTCATCCAAGCAATAGATCCGGTGCTGAACACGGCACCACCGTTGGGCGCGGTGAAGTAGGTCATGTCGGCACGGACCCGGTACTCCTGACTTCCCGCCAAACCGGCGTGGTTGAACAAGATGTCTTCGTGAACGAAGGCGTAGTTGTCACTGAACGGTGCCGACGAGGCCAGCAACATTGTGTGCGGCGGCGTGCCCAGGGTCAGGTCGTACCGCTCGGTTTCCAGGCCCGCGGCACCCCCGTGGGCCAGCCCAAAGTCGCCAATGACCCCATCGGGAACGCCGTCGAAGATCCAGGCCACCGACTTGTGGAAGCTGTCGGGCATCCGCTCGTAGAATGTGCATTCGTCGAAGCCCTGGGTGGTGAAACCCACCCCTGTGAGCTTCTGCGGAGGGCGGCCGCGCAGGCGCCACAGCCCACCGCGTTCACCCGACGTGGCGTGGTGCTGCTCGCCCGGACGGGTCTGCCAGGCGCGCATGCCGGCCTCGCCTTTGCGCACTTCCATCACGTTCGAGTCGTCGTCGCTGAACGACACAACCCAGTAGAAGCCGTTGCCTCCCATGTACATCAGCCGGCCGCCCGAGGTGACGAAACCCTCGAACGCATCGAGGGTTCGCTCGGTGTGATACTCGGGGTGCGAGCCGGTCAGTACGGCCTTGTAGCCCGACAGCGCATCTGCCCCACCGGCATGGACATCGTGGTCGGTGATCACGTCATACCTGAAGCCCTTGGCGTCGAGCCATGCGATCAGCGACAAGTCACGCCCGAACTGCCAGGTGGAACCAATGGTCGCCGAGCGGTGACACGGCCGGTAGTTCATGATGGGCCGCAGACCGGACGTGTAGCAGACGCCTTCGCCGTCGGAGTGCAGTTCGTAGGTCGACTTGCCGAACTCGCCGAGTTCGAACAGGTCCACAAGGTCCTGGTCGATCACCGCCGGGTGTCCGCCGATGGCTTGACCCACCGGGACTGCGAACGTTAAGGCCTCGTTGGCATAGGCCAGGTAGCTGAACGTGGGGATCACGAACGCGATGGACGCCGTTGGACTTGCCGGACGGATGATGAACGGGATGTGATCGTGGCGACCACCCGCCCGAACCCGAGCCGCATAGACCCCGCTGCGAAGCCCCGAGGGAACGGCAAACGACACGGTTGGCTGCCATTGTGAATCGGTGATCGCATCGTCGTGAAACGCCACGCCCCCGTATTCGGTTGGGGCGCCGCGAAAGTCCTGGTAGTGGCCACTCCAGTTCCACCCTGTCATCGCCCGAACCGGCTTGTTGACGCCGACTGCATGCAGCCCATTGGGGCCTAGGTCGACGATGGTGTTGCCAATGCCATCGGGGCCGTACCCCGCCGTGGTGTCCCACGCAGCGACGGAATCATCCCGCAGCGCACCGCCGGCGAGTTGCAGTTTATCGAGGCCAGCGGCGTCGATGGCCGTGCCCAACACACCGCAGCGGTCGATCTTGCCGTTGAACAACTGGGCTGCGAACGTGCCACGCGACGGAGCCTGATCGGTCGCCGCAGCCCATCGAAAGGGGCTGACGGGCGCACCGGCGCGCACCCGCAACTTCTGGCTCACCGCAGATCCGGCCGAGAACGGCGTGGCGGGGCCGGTGAGGCCATTGAAAGAGTTGGTGACATCACGGTAGGCGAGCAGAGTCTGACCGCTTTCGGGGTCGTGCGACACCGCAACGAAATACCAGCGCCGATCGACAAGTTCGGTGTCGGACGCGACCTCGTCGACGTCGTGGCCATCGCCGGTCCAAAACGCTAGGTGGCCACGGGCGTCGATACCCAATGCATAACCGACCGATTCGCGAACCGACCAGGCTCCGAGCACGACCTGTCGCCCGTGATGCAGGGTCGTGGGGTGGATGAATGCATACATGGTGAACGGCTTGTGTCCGTTCAGCAGCCCACTGGCGTCGGCGACTTCGGCATAGGCACCAACCGGCGAAAACTGACGCTTCACGGGATACGTGCCCGACAGCGCGCTTGCTGTTTCCTCTTCGACAAATCCGGGGCCATCGGGGTGTTCATCGCCATGGACGAGCCGCACCAGGTCGAGCTGTGCTTCGGAGGCGTTCTCGACGGAGAGCATAAAGTCGATGCTCTCGCCAGGTCCGACGCTCATACGGTTCGTGTAGCCGCTAATTCTCACTCGTGCCATTGCGTCACCTCAGGAACTCAGCAGGTCGTTGATTCGGCGTAGGAACACCGCGTGATATGCCTCTTCGACTGTCGGATAACTCTGATCGTCGACCAGTCGCGGGGGAACGCCCACCCGACCAGAGATGGCCACGACCTGGTACTCGGCAAACGGGACCTTGGCGAACACGGCGTACTTGTCCGCGAGTGGCCCCTTACGGAAGTAGAGCAAAATCCGTTCCAGGTCGGCCGAGTGTTGCCCGAGCGGCTGGCGGCGATGTTCTTCAATCAGTTCGGGCGACACCAAGGTGATCAGGTGGTCACGTGTCCGCTTGTCGAAGCGACGCCAGACAATCAGGTCCTTGTCGCGGATATCGATTGCTTCTTCCGGGAGCACGAGTCCTCTCTTCTCGGAGCGTCGAGCGCGCCGTTCGCTTCGTGTCCGCTCCCTGAAGTCGCGGAACTGTGACTTGATTCCGAAGAGTCCACCTCGGCTGAACAACGCCAAGGCCAGCATTAACGCGCCGATCAGGACGATGCGCTTGGCTCCCCAGCCGACAAACCAATCGTCGAGAAAGGTCACGATGAGGGTACCGACAACCGCACCCTCGGCGCGCCCAGCGCCGCCGATCACGATCATCGCCAACAGCAGCAACATCTGGTCAAGGCTGAACAGGCTCGGCCCCGCGCCGCGGTTCACCGAGGCATAGACCCCACCGATAACACCGAGCGCGGCCGACGAGATCAGGAACACCTCGAGGCGGGCGCGGAAGTAGTCGATGCCGATGGCCTCGGCGAATGCTTCGTCGTCGCGAGCGGTCGCCAGCAACAGACCCAGGCGTTCACCGCCGACCGCTCGGTACACGGCCAAGGCCGCTAACAGCAACACGACGGCAGTGATCGCTCCGAGTCGTGCCCCAGCGAGCCTGCCCGCCCAATTCGCGGGTATAAACGAGTCTGCGCCGAACAGCGCTCCGCCAGCCTTACGACCGAACGTTTCCGATTGCTGCACATAGACCCGGCACAGTTCTGCCACACCCATGGTGAGCAGGGCAAAGTACATGCCATCCATCCGGCGGGCTGGCAGCGCCAGCACGAAGCCCATCGCCAGTCCGGTGAGTCCGCCCACCAGCATGAACAGCCACCAGGGCAATCCATGATCGATAGAAAGCCACGATGCAATGTAGGCACCAGCGCCGACCACGGCCAGTGTGGCGAGCGACAGCAACCCAGCCGTGTCGATAACAAGCGACCACATCAGATTCACCGAGGCAAAATCGCAAACGTGGTCACGACCGTAAGGAACCGGGTGCTGCCCGACAATTGCGGAACGACCGCGATCGCCATGAGGCCCACCACCCACAACGCTGGGCGCTTGTCGGTCATGGCCAACTCGTGCTGCAGCGTCTTGGGGTTAGCCCGTCCGTCTAGATGCAGGACACGTTTTTTTGTGAACGGGTACCGCGTGCGGGTACGAACGCCCTCGGATACCGGCCAGCGTGGGACGAGGCGGCGTCGGCCGATCGTTCGCTGCGCAGCTTCATTCGCGAGTTTCATCGAGCAGCCCTCCCAGTCCACGAGGCCGGACCGTGAGAACCACGATGACGAGCAAATAGATGACGATCAGCACGTATTGCCCACCGAGATGTCGAGCTGTCAACGCCTCGGCGATGCCCACCGCCAGCGCCGCTGCCATCGCCCCGCGAATCGAGCCGAGTCCACCGAGCAAGGCGATCACCAGACCGCGAACGAACGGCTGAAATCCAGCGGTGGGTGCCACGAAGAACGTCTGGGACAGCAACACCGCTGACAATCCGACGAGGGCACCGCTGAGCGCCAGCACCCCGATTGCCGTCGCTCGCACGCTGACACCCACCATGGCCGCACCCTGCGGGTCTTGCATCATCGCCAGCATTTGCAGGCCTCGTCGCGAGTGACCGGCCCAGAGCACGACTGCTGCCAACACCACCACCGCTACGACCACGGCACCCGCTCGGTCGCGGCCGATAGTTGCACCCAGAATGTTCAGCGGCTGTCGGCCGAAGATGGGTGGCAAGCTCTTGGCTTTGGGCCCGTACCAGGCCAGCAGGAGCTGTGTACCAGTCAGGTTGATGGCCAGGGTGACGATCAGCGATCTCTGAGCAAAGCTCGGTTTGTCGTGAATGGGCACGAACGCAAGCAATGCGACGACCACCCCGATGATCGCACCCGACACTAGCCCGCCGATCAGCACGACCGCCGGGTTGTCACTGATCGATTCCGAGACGCGAAAGGCGCCGTAACCGGCACCGGCGAACGTAAATGCTCCGGCGAGGTTCAGCATTCCCAGACTCGACCAGGTGAGCGACGTGCCGATGGCCATTAGGCCATACATCGCAGCGAGGGCGAGCGCTGAAAAGACGAGGGTCAAGTCCATACCGCGTCTCGTCCCTACCGTGTGACCGCTGGCAGGCCAAAGAGCACATCGGTCCCACCCTTGAGTTCGCCCGCGTACATGCCGAGCGTGCGGTCGACCCGCCCCTCTAAAAGGGCCATGTTCTGCTCGGCGATTATCATTGCCCCGCGACCAACCTCGACGTCGAGTAGCCGCTGCACCAGGTTTCGGGCGATACCCGGAGCCAGTCCGATTGAGGGCTCGTCGATCAGATACACATCGGCTTCGGTCATCAGGGCGCGGCCAACCGACACCATGCGCCGTTCGCCTCCGGACAGCACGCCGACCGGCCGCTCCATCAACTCGGCCAGGTTCGGAAACAGAGACACGATGCGATCGCGGCCGTTGGCCCGATCGCGCCATGAAGCTCGGGTGCGGGCACCTGAATCCAGGTTCTGACGAACGGATAAGCCGGGGAAGATGGCGTCTCCCTGGGGAACGATGGCCAAGCCACGGCGCACGATCTTGTGCGTGTAGCGGCCGGGTCCTTGGCTGCGTTGGCCGCCGATTTCGCGCCCGCGAAGCAACACGCTGCCCGATTGCCAACCGGTGAGTCCGGCGATGCCGTTGAGCAGCGTGGACTTGCCGTGGCCGTTCAACCCAACGATGCCGATTCGCTCGGCTTCGTTCACCGTGAAGTCAACATCGTGCAAAACCCGCAAGGGGCCATAGCCAGCGGAGAATCCCTTCAGCTGTAGAACTGGTTCAGCTGTCATGCACGCCAACCTCGGCCGCGACATGATCGAAGTAAACCGCTCGCACCGCGGGATCGTCGAAGACCTCGTCGGGCGTTGCATGGGCGATGACCGTCCCAAGGTGCAGAACCAAAACCCGTGTTGCAACCGCCGCCAGCAGTTCGAGACGGTGTTCAATCACGATTGCGGCGATGCCGTGTTCCATGCTGACCCGCCGAATCAAAAGTTCGAGTTCGTCGATTTCGGAGCTAGTAAGGCCCGATGCCGGCTCGTCGAGCAGCAACACCCGCGGTCGACGAACCAACACGCAGGCCAGCAACAAACGCCGCCGGTCGAGCGTTTCCAGCGTTCCGCACATCTGATCGTCACTGACGTGCAGACCCACCAGATCGCGGGCCCAATCCAGCTGGTGCGCCGTGGGCCGAGGACGGTAGGCCCGCCGAGCACTTTCGAACGCCTGGCGAACGGTCAGGTTCGTTGGCACGACCGGGCGCTGATAAAGCCGCCCGATGCCCTGCCGGGCCCGATGATGCACGGCAATGTCGGTGACATCGGCACCGCCCAGCCGCACCGACCCTTCGTAGGGTCGGTAGCGGCCGGCCAGCACTTCGAGCAAGCTCGTTTTACCGGCCCCGTTGGGTCCAGCAACTCCGATGACCTCGCCCGGGCGAACCTGAAGGCTGACACCGTTCAGCACAGACACGGGCCCGAAACGCAACGACACGTCGCGACATTCGAGCACTTCGGCGTCGGACGACCCGGCGCCTACTTCATCCACGGCGTCGGCTTGAACTTCGCCTCTGCAACGGCGTCGGGCAAGATGATGACGTGCTTGCCATTTTGCACCTGGAAGATCAGGTGTGCTTGAGCCTCGTCGATTTTGCTGGTCTCCTCGGGGTACAAAAGTGGGGCCTGGTTGGCGTTGTTGAACTGGTAGAACCCGTTCACGCCTCGGTAGGTCAGTGCGCGGATCGCGGCCGATGAAGCCTTGTGATCGCCGGGGTCAGCTGTTGCCCATGCCTTGGCCAGAATGTGCACGGCGTCGTAGCCGCCGCCCGTGTACACGACGCCCATGGTTCCTGGGTACTTCGCCGTGTAGGCCTTGCGGAAGGCTTGGCCCTGCTTGTCGGCGTACACGCCATAGACTGTGCCCCAGATCAGACCCTCGGCTGCGCCCTTCGACAGGTCGAGGAACTCGGGCTGTGACGGACCGTATTGCAGGTAGACCAGCGAGTTCTTCATGGGGCTGGCCGAGTACTGCTGGGCAAAGGCGGCCAGTTCGGCGGCCACCCAGTGGTCCACCATCACGAAGCCAGCACCGGTGTCCTTGATGTCTTGAATGACCGGCGCCCAGTCTTGGATACCGGATTGGATTTCGCTGACCTTGGCCAATTCCCAGGCTCCACCGGAGTCCTTAATCCCCTGCTGCGTGGCTTCCGAAATGACCTTGGTGTAGTTGATCTCGCCCTGGATGATGTGAATCTTGTTGTTCGTTGGTGCCCAGCCCGCTGTCTTGAGCTGCTCGAGATACTTGATGAGGCCAGTGCCGTAGAAGGTCTCTGGCCCATCGAGCGAGAAGATGTTGCCGTACTTGGCGGGATTGCTCTTCACCAGGTTCAACCCGTCGATCGACGTGTTGCCGTTCAGATAAGGGGCACCATACGCAGCTGCGGCTTCCATACCCGGCGGAGGAATGATGACGAAGGGCGAGATAATCGCGTTGACTTTCTTGTCGGCAAGCGCCTGGAAGCCGGCGGTAATGCCCTCGGGCGACAAGATGTCCTGGTCGACAATCTCCAACTTCAGCGGACGGCCCTTCACACCGCCAGCAGCATTGATCTCTTCCACGGCCATCGTGGCGCCGTTCTGGAAGTCCTTGTGATCGGCGACGCCGACTGGGCCGCTCTGGTTCAACGGCATACCGATCAAGATAGGGTTGCTGGTGGGTGTGGCCGCCGCCGCGGAGGTGTTGGTCGATTCCTTGGCGGCACCGCTGCTGCCACAGGCGCCGGCGACGAGCGCCATCGCGGCGAGGAGACCAAATACCCCAAGGGTTCGACGGTTGATTTTTGTAGACATTGCTCCCCTTCAATATGTTCTCCCCATCGTGAAGCGCCCCGGCGGCGTACCTCAATACGTCGATTTGCGTAGACAATGGGGTCGAGCTACCTGAAGTATCATTTGCCCACGGGAGGACGCATGACCTCTGATCGAACAACCTCTGCATCGCTCACTGACATCATCGGTCGCGCCCCAACCGCCCAGTCGTTCGACGAACTGGTACAGGCGCTAGCGGTGTCCTTGCGGGCCGATGCTGTGCAGCTCGTTGGCTGGGACCGCACCCATCACGAACATGTTTCGCTGATCTCGCACGGCTACAGCGGCACCGTGTCCAACCATTTATGCGTCGGCATGATGGATGCCGAACTGTTTGGCCTTGTCCGCTCGGAGCAGCGTCCGCTCAGCATCGATGGCGACGACACGCACGTCGACTTTCGCCAAAGTTGGCATTTTCAAGAAGTCCTCGGCCCTGCCGGTTTCGACGACGGATTGTCCGCCGCGCTGACATCCCCCGACGGACGCTACTCGGGCATGTTGCATGCCAGTTCAGCCCGCCGCCACCACTTCGACAGTGACGATCGGTGGCTGGTGGCCGAGCTTTCGCCGCACCTCAGCGACATGGTGGACGCCCACCTCGGCGGGCCAACGCACCACCGCGGGTCCACTGTGCTCTTCGATCCCAGCGGAGCCATCGTGCAATCGACAACCCGCTTGCCGGTCGATCCAAAGGAACTGCGCCGCCTGGCCGGAGCCTTCCTGCGATCGGGGGTCGCCTCGATGCGCTTCTTGGCTACCGACGACACCCAGTGGTACCGCATGCATCTGACCACCACGACCACCGAGCAGGGTCCGGCGGCCGAACTGGTAGCTGCCCCGGTCAGCCTTCCCGCTCACCTGACCTCGCGCGAAATCACGGTTCTCACCCACATCGCGTTGGGCGACAGCAATCGCCGCATCGCCCATGACCTGGGCGTCAGCATCCGCACCGTCACCACCCACGTGGACCATGTATTGGAAAAACTGGGCTGCGAATCGCGGGCCGGTGCCGCCGGGCGAGCGGTGCGCGACGGTCTGCTGGTGCCCACGCTGGGCGCCGAACTCGACAGGGTGGGCCGGTTCATGCTGGGCGCCGAGCAGGCTGGCCCGCTGATGTCCACCTACGTGCACGGCTGACTGCGGCTGCGGTGCTGCGCCAGCGCCCGACTCGTTCGTGGTCGGGTGCGAACTCGGCGTTTGCGCAGACGCCGACCTTGCGGTCGGTACGCTTATCAACTTCCGGCGCTCACTAACGAACTCGTACCGACACCGTAGAGCACTTGCGTCAATTTTCGTGGCGGAAGCAACGGTGAAGACACACGTCGGACGCGTCTTCATGAAGCTCGCCGAGCGCGACCGTACCCAGGCGACGATCATCGCGTACGACGCAGGTCTCGTCACCCCCGGGCACCGACGGACCATCCTCGCTTGGTACGACGACACCTCTGCCGGGCTCCTCCCAAGGACGAACTCGCAACAGCATCCTGTGGGTGCCGAATTGCTCGGTCGTGCGTCCCGGAAGGCCTGTCCGGCACAGAATCAGATCGTGTTTCGACTCTTCTACCGGCTGCTCGCCGGTCTTGCTTCGCTCACCGTCCGCTCAGGTCGATCCAAGGATCTGGAGATCATCGTGCTGCGCCACCAACTCGCCGTCCTCGGCCGCACCACCAAGCCGGTGCTCACCGAGAGCGACAGATCATTGCTCGCCATGATCGCCACGCCCATGCGGACCCTACGGACAACCAAAAAGCAAGAAACCCGAACCCCAATAAGGGTTCGGGCCTTGCCGATGTCTCGCGACATCACATTGGTGGCGGGGACAGGATTTGAACCTGTGACCTTCGGGTTATGAGGTCGAATCCGCTGCTCGGAGAAACTCCTGGTAGATGCCCATTTTACCTGGCCAGCGGCGATGTTCAACTCCCCGTTGTTCCCCTCTACTCCCCGTTGTTTACCGCTGTGCTGGTACATATTTGGTACTTGCGATTCTGCGCTGCGAACCCCATGAGGTGAGTGTATTCACCCCGGAACACAGGTTCTCACGGCTCACGATGCGTGGCAGCCTCGAACGTTGCATGCAGGCTCGGGTCGAGGCGGGCACAACAGGGT
Source organism: uncultured Acidimicrobiales bacterium (assembly GCA_963791625.1). Classification (GTDB taxonomy): domain Bacteria; phylum Actinomycetota; class Acidimicrobiia; order Acidimicrobiales; family Ilumatobacteraceae; genus JANMCE01. The sequence continues at coordinate 26,367 of CAWBTA010000001.1, read as the reverse complement.
TGATTAGTGTAACTGATATCAGTTATACTGATGAACGTGTGGGAGGTCGAGTACACCGATCAGTTCGGCGACTGGTACGAAGACCTCTCCGAGGAGGACCAGGACGCCATCATCGGTCGGGTCGAGCTGCTTGAGGAACATGGCCCCGGGCTTGGCAGGCCCGCGGTCGACAACATCCACCAATCGCGTCATCCGAACATGAAAGAACTCCGCGCCGAACGATCGATCCGTCTTCTGTTCGCGTTCGATCCTCGACGCACCGCGATCCTCCTTGTCGGTGGACACAAGGGTGACATCGACACCGGATCACCGAAGTGGAACGCCTGGTATGACCTGTACATCCCGATCGCCGACAACCTCTACGACCAGCACCTCACGCAACTCGAAAAGGAAGGACTGAACTGATGCCCGCCACCAAGAAGTTCAGCGCACTGCGCGACCAGGCCAAGAAGGACCCGGTCCGCGCCAAGCGCATCGCCGACACCAAAGCCGCCGCGCTTCGCGAGCAAGCCGAGTACCAGCTCAGCGAGCTTCGCCAAGCACTCGGGCTCACGCAAGCAGAACTAGCGGCGCTGATCGGTAAATCCCAGTCTGCCGTTTCGCAGATCGAGTCCGGCGAGATCGGCCTGTCCATCGAACTGCTCCGTTCGATCATCGCCCAGCTCGGCGGCGAACTGCAGCTCACCGCGATCTTCAACGATCGCCACGTGCTCCTCGACGCCTAGACACCAGCCGATGCCGTCGGCCGCTCATCGACATCAACGATAACTGGTTCGTGATGGCTCAGCCCGGTGGCAACCCAGTCATCGTAGCGCCTTCATAGCAACACCAGCCGCGTAGGAGTGCGACTCCGGTTTCATCGTCGGTGGCGGCGGGGACCACGGCCGGTGGACCGGAGTCGGCCATACGGCGTTCCTCCGCTCCGGCTCGGCTGACGTGTTGTTCCACATCTTGCCCTCGACCTCGTCGTCATTGGCCGGGGTGAGGTGCGCTCGCCAGGAACGATCGGGCGGAGCGTGGTCTCGTCGCGACATTCCGCTTGACAAGCGCCGGATGAGGCTGCCGGCACCTACAGCGTCAGGCCGTCGTGCCGTCGATGAGGACGAATGCCATTTTGCAGTCGCGGGTGGTGCGGTTGGACCATGAGTGGCTGGTGGCGCGTTGGATCAAGACGTCGCCTTGGCGCATCAGGGTTTCGCCTTCGTCCATGAGCGCCCAGATCTCGCCGTCGAGAACGATGGCGTAGTCGAGTGTGTGTGTGGTGTGGAAGAAGAAGTGGCGGGCGGCGGCCGGCTGATGTTCGCCTTCGGGAACGATGGTGGCAAGGAAATGGGCCATGGCCTCGGCGTCGTACTCGGTGTCGGGCGGGAAGTCGACGATGCGCAGGATCGTGCCATTCGGGGCGGGGGCGGCGGTAAAGAACTTGTCGGCCGTGGCCGGGTCGTGGCCGTTCACAACGGCCGGCATCGCGTCTGTTGCCCACATGACCTCCGCGACATTCGGTGCGTGCTCGGACTGGAAATGGTGCGGGGCGATGCCGTCTTCCACAAAGTACGAACGCCCGTCGGTGTTCGTTCCGGTCACAATGCGCCGGGTTCGCCCGCGGGCCGAGGCCAACCGACGGATCGGCAGGTTGCGCGTGAGCCACTCGTGCATCAGGCCGTCGAGCAGTGGTTCGGGTTCGGCAAACGGGAAGTGGTCGCCGGCAAGGATCGCCAACTCGGGCACGCCGTTCGCTCGCCGGAAAATCTCCAACGCCTCCGAGGTTGGCGTCACGCTGTCGTTGGCACCGTGGTAGATCAGCAGCGGGCGAGGGGCGATGGCCCCGATGACGTCATCGGGGCTGAAGTCGAAGATGCTTTGGGCGGTATCGACCGGGAAGTCCATGATGCGGTCGGCCGGTAGTAGTGGGCGTAGGTGTTCGGGCACGGGCACGATGTCCCATCGTTTCACCATCAGGGTCTCGCCTGTTTCGGCACGAAGTGTTCGGCCGCGTTCCAGCATGTCCAAGTAGCGCTGCCACTCGCCCGGGCCGGGGTGTTGGCCTTCGAGTTTGCGGGCCCCGTTGCCCCAACCGCCGACCGAGATCACTGCCGCGACGCGCTCGTCGATGCCTCCGGTATAGAGCGCGACCGCGCCACCGAAGCTTTGACCGCTCACGGCGATCGCGGCGGGGTCGACGTAGGGTTGCGCGGCGAGCCAGGTGAGTGCCGACTGCGTGTCGACGACTTGGTCGTGACAGAGCACGTGCCCGCGCGTCCCGCCGCTCTCGCCGCAGCCGCGCATATCGAATCGGAAGGCGACGTAGCCGAACGACTCGTACAAACCGGCCTCGCCGACATGCGTCGGGCCGTCCTTGCTACCACCGAAGCCGTGCAGCACCATGATTGCCGGCCGGCGTTCGCCGTCGGCGAGATCGTCCGGAATGTGCACGACGCCAGTGAGCGTGAGGCCATCGGAGGGGAAGGTGACCTTTTGCTGCATGTCAGAACGCTCCGGCGAGAAAGGCGTGGGTCTGGCCCATCAGTTGTTGCATCAACGATCGGTCGTATTCCGCGAGTTGTTCCCATTGGCAGATCTGCAGTGACGCGTCGTAAACCTGCTTCACCCGCGGATACCGAGCCGCGCTGAACTCATCGAGCACATCCGGGATCGGACGACCGGTACCAATGAGGCGTGACAACACGACCGAGTCTTCGAGGGCGAGACCGCCTCCCGATGTCATCTGCGGCGTAAGCGAGTGCGCTGCGTCGCCGATGAGCACAACGCGGCCGCGATGCCACGGGTTCGCCACGAGCAAGATGTCAAACGGGCGATAGGTCACCGACGCGTCGCCCAACGAGGCCGCGGCGGCGGCCATCAGGGGAGCGTTAAACCCGGCGAGCCGTTCGGCCATAAGCTCTGGTAGCTGGTCGTCGCTCATGCGAACGCGCTCTGGGGTGTTCTCCAGAATGAACACGTAGCACGAGGTCTCCGACAACGGGATCGCCCCACCGGCTTGGCCGGCGCGGTTACGCATGAGGACCAGGCCCTGCAGCTCGGCGGGCCGGGGAAACGTGATCCGCCACGCGCCTTGACCGGCGTACTCAGGCACCAAACCGTCACCGAAAACTGAGGCACGGGTCGACGAGTACGTACCGTCCGCGGCGATAACGAGATCAGCCCGAATTTCCTGGCCATTGGAAAGCGTGACGTCGACACCGCCGCTCTCCTGCACCATCGAGGTAACCGTCGTCTCGTAGTGCAAACGCGCACCGCCGGCTGTCGCGCCGTTGGCGAGCACGTTGTACAGCTTCGAGCGAAGGATGCCGCACGACGCCGGCCGATCGGGCCGGAAGGTTCGGGGCGGTCGGTCGCTCATCAAGATGTTGCCTTCGCCGTCGACGATGTCGATCGTGTCGAAGCCATACCCGGCCTCCAGGCAAGGGTCGGCCAACTGCAACTCGTCAAGCGCTCGCAACGCGTTCCCGAGCAACGAGATGCCGGCCCCGGTGCTTTCCTGCGGGGACCCAACCTCGACCACATCGACCTCGGCCCCTTGTCGGGCCAGGCCAGTCGCAGCCGAAAGCCCGGCGATGCCGCCTCCGATGACAACCGCACGCATCAGTGACCTCCTCGGTCGGCGGCGGGTGGTGGCGCTGGGCGGAACCGTTCGCCGGTCCTGGTTGGAACGCTGCCGTCGGGCAGATTGCTGGCATCAAACGACACGTTCCACTCGACTTCTTCGGGCAGAAACGGAAGGATCTGGCTGGTCCACATGAACCCGCCGAACGAACGCTCCCATCGACGCGGCACCCAGCTGGCATCGACGTAATCGGTGTCGGCCCCGTACTCGGCCATCCCACCGCAGGGCGCGAACAGGTAGCAGAACATCGCAGATGAGATGCGATGCCGTCCGGGTCCGCCGAAGGGGTTGGCCCAACCGCGCCGGGCCATGTAGTTCCAACCTGCGAACAGCTCATCGACGTCCTCCACGCCGTAACACACGTGGTCGAAACCGGTTCGGTACGGCGGGGGGCCAAGCACATCAAACTGCTGGAAGTAGACGCTGTGATGCTGCGTGGTCGCGGGCGCTCGGCCGAAGATGCCGGCGTCGATCTGGTAGTCGCTCATGGTGAACCCGAGGCGGTCACGGAAGAACACCCACGACTCCTCAAAGTTCCTGACACGCCACACGACATGATTGATGGTCTTGGGCCGGGCTCGCACCCGCCAGCGTCGATGCTGGTTGAATCGCTTGACGTTGTCGGCGGCATTGACCGGGTCGGGGGCGTAGACGACGGGCGCGCGCTGCCAGACCCGCACACCAAGCGGGATCCCGCAATCGGACGTGAAGTGGATCGTGCCGTCGCCATCACGGGTGACCTCTCGGTCGGTGACGAGCGAGGCCGCGAGCTCATCGAGTTCCTCACGCGAGGCGATGCCGAAGATCGTCTCGCGCACGCCGTTGCCCTCGAAGTGCGGGGCGGGAAGTGACGGGTCGTCGCTGAGACGGATGACGACCCGCGACCCTTCGTCCAACCGGAAGGTCGCCTCGGTTTCGCTGCGCGATACAAGCGGCAGACCGAACTCCTCGTAGAACGCTACTGCGGCGCCGATATCGTCCGTGCCGTACACCACGCTTTCAACCGCACCGATGGGCATGTCAGTCCTCCTGAAGATATTGATCGGTGACGAAGTCGTCATAGTCACTGTTGCGGGCTGGCAGCAGGCCTTGGCCGGTCCGGAGGTCGCGGAGCAGCGCAAAGCCGTCGCGTGAGACGGTGAGCGGACCGGAGCCGCACAACGCCAGCTGCGCACGCGCAGCAGGTTCGGGTAGACCCGTTGCCATCAGCGCAGCCACGCCGGCGTGCGGGTCGTCGTTGAGCCAGTCCCGGCCGTCGGTCAGCGCCGCGAGATACGCCCGCACCGCTCGGGCCACGTCAGGCGCGGGGCGTTCGAGCATCACGACAACCAGACCCGGATAGGCCGGGTACAGATCTTCCAACGCTCCAGCGCCGCGCAGGCCGGCATCGGCGGCGGCAGCGGCAACGAATGGTGCAAGGAGCGCTACGTCGCCGTCACCTGCGGCCAGGGCGGCGAGACGTTCGTTCACGCCGCCAGCGGCGACGATCTCGAGTCGCTCGCGACTGATGCCAAGACCTTCGACGGCAGCGACAAGGGCGATGCCGAAACCACTCGACGGCGAATCGACAACAAGCCGAGGGCGTTCAAGCAGTGCGAGATCGGTCAACGAACCGAGGCTCGCCGCGAGATACAGCGGCAGCGAGGTCGTTCGTTCGATCTGGGCGACCGCAAGGAAACGAGCATCGTCCGATCGGTTCCAGTCGAACAGGTTGTCGAGCGCTGTAACAGCAACATCCGCGCTGCCGTCGAGCAGCGCTGCACGCTGGTCAAGCGACGAGCGGGTGAAATTCGTTTGAATGTCGACCCTGCGCGCCGAGAACGCGCCGGTAGCTTCTGCGGCAATCATCGCCGCGTTCGGCAGGAAGATGTTCTGAACGAGCCGCATTGCATCGCTCATCTCGCTGCGACGCATCGGTTGCGCTGGGTGCCGAGGCCCGTGATGGTCGCCTCGACAATGTCGCCGTCGCGCAGGAACCGGCCATAGTGGGTACCGTTCCCAGCGGGCGACCCGGTCGAGATCAGGTCCCCCGGCCACAGATCGGCATACGTCGAGACGTATTCGATCTGCCGCGCAATGTCGAACAGCATGTCGGCAGTTGATTCGTCCTGCATCGGTTGACCGTTCAGCGTCAGCAGCAGCCGCAAGTCGTGCGGATCGGCGACGAACTCTGCCGGCACCAGTAACGGCCCAAAGGGGCAGAAGGTCGGCTGCGACTTTCCGCGCAACCAATCGGTGCCGAGCATGGCGTAGTCGGTGCGCGGAATGAGGTCACGGGCTGAAACGTCGTTCACGATGGCGTACCCGGCCACGTGCGACATCGCGTCGGACCGGGCAATGTTTCGGCCGCCCCGCCCGATGATCACGCCAAGTTCGAGTTCCCAGTCGGGCTTCTCCGTCGTAGGTGGCAACACGATGTCATCGAATGCACCAATGATCGACGACGGTGCCTTCAGGAATGAGTACGGCACGCCGTTGGCGGCGCGCTCGTCCATCATCTGCTCGGCCCAACGGCGCAACTCATCGCCCGCCAACCCGGCAGGACCGACCCCCTGGTCAATGGTCAGATCAACCACATGCTTGCGATAATTCGCCCCGGTGAAGAACAGCTGCCTGGGCAGATCGACGGGCGGGTGCACGTGGAGTTCGTTCATCGGCACGCCGCCGTCGAAGGGTGCGACATCAGCCGCATGACGCAAAGCGGCCAGACCGGTATCCCATTCCTGCAGCAACGTAAGCACGGACTCCACACCATCGAATCGCACCACGCGCTCGTCACGGACGATGCCGACGAACCGAACGCCGTCTGCTCCGGAGAACGTGCCGAGCGCGAACGTCATCCGGCAATCGCCCGGACGGGAAGGTGGGCGAGGCCGTGGAGCGTGTTGTTGAGCGCCCATTCCGGCTCGCCGGTGAACTCGAACCGAGTGACCCGTTCGGCCAGTTCGGCGAGCAACGTTTGGCCTTCCATCTTCGCCAGGTTGTGGCCCACACACAGGTGAATGCCACGCCCGAACGACAGTTGATCCACCGGGTTACGCGTGATGTCGAAGCGGTCCGGATCGGGATAGTGGCGTTCGTCGCGGTTAGCGCTTCCGTACATCATCAAAACTCGTGTCCCTGCGGGAACGATGACGCCATCCACATCCTGATCGGAGGTCGCAACTCTGGTGAAGTGATGCACGGGAGCATGCAACCGGAGCACTTCGGCAAACGCGCTCGGGATCAGGTCTCGGTTGCTGCGCAGCAGGTCCCATTGATCCGGATGTTTAGCGAACAGATAGAGCGCCGAGGCCACGGCGTTGACCGTGGTGTCGACTCCGGGCCAGGTGTACGAGATGAGCATCAGCGGCTCGCCCTTTTCGACCAGTTCGGCGCCCCGGCGTCCCGGGCACAGCGACCCCGACCCAGCGAGTCGCATGCACCGTTCGACGATCTCGCCGAACGCCTGCATCCCCTGCCCGGTTCGCTGGTTGGTTGCGCCCATCGTGTTGAAGGCCAACTCGGCGAGGTGAGGAAATGCTCCGCGTTCCTCCTCGGGGATGCCGACGAGATCGCCGACCACGTTGAGGCTGTACGGACGGGCCACATCGGCGACCCCATCGAACGGCTCGCCCGAGGCGATCGAGTCGACGATGCCCCGCGCCGTCGCGACGATCGCATCGGCCTCTGACGACAACGATGCGACCGACAACTGGCTGGCGATGGTTGCTCGAAACCCGTCGTGTTCCGGGGGGTCGGTGGAGATGATGTTCGGAGGGATCGCACCATTGGCTATGGCCGATGCGCTGACCCCGTGCGTCGACGTGTAGTCCTGCCAACGAGCAAGCGCCGAGCGAACTTCGGCGAACCGGGGGAAGGCGGCCATGCCGTACTTGTTCAGCCAGACAACCGGGCCGAGGTCGCGCAACTGCTGATACGCCGGATACGGATCGGCGAGCACCTCATCTGCCCAGATGTCGAGGTCGGTTGCCGGAATGCCCGGCGGGCACATCGATACGTCCGCCTGCTGTGAATCACCGGTCACGGTAGCCCCCTCTTGTTGTCCCCCAATGAAAATCTATACGCAGCGTCTTCTATTGTCTAGAGTTCAAGTCACCGAACTTGGGACCGGCCGAAGGGGGCACCATGACTGCTACCGGCACGACCACTCGCCCCCCACGGGGCACCGTGGGCCGTCCGCGCAGCGAAACGACGCGGCACAACATCTTGGTGGCCACGATCCGACTCCTGCGACAGGAATCGGTGCAATCGCTCACCATCGAGGCCATCGCACGCGAGGCGGGTGTCGGCAAGGCCACGATCTACCGCTGGTGGGACTCCAAGGCGCTCGTCGTGATCGACGCGTTCGTTGAGCGTCACATCGTGCTGACCCCGATGCCTCGCGATTGTCCGCCCGCAGAAGCGCTTTCACTGCATTTCGCGGCCCTGGTGCGGGAATACGCCGGATGGTCGGGGCGGATCGTGGCTCAGATCATTGCCGAAGGGCAGACCGATCCGGCCGTGCTGCGGGCGTTCCGCGAACGTTTCCATTACGGCCGACGAGCCGTCGTGCGTGAAGTGCTTCACCAGTGGCGCAGCGACGGTTTACTTACGGCACCCAGCGACATCGAGGTGCTCGCCGACCTTATGTACGCCCCGGTCTATATGCGCCTACTGCTCGGCCACGCACCCCTCGACGATGCGTTCGTCGACTCGCACCTCGACTACCTCTACGGCCTTCTCGGCGCATCCAGAGGCCATAAATGAGACGGCACGTCTTGCAATCAATCGGAGGAACCCATGGGTGACGTCGCTCCCGTCTTCGTGTCGGCCGACGCGGCGCGCGCCGTCTTCGGATGGCATGAAGCCGTCGATACGTTGCGCACCGCGTACCGCATACAGAGCCCACCAAGCGCTGTCCCGCCACGATCGATCGCCAAGGAAGGCGCGGCGTGGCTGCGGGTGCTGCCTGCGATGCCGTCGGGTGGCCGGTACTTCGGTGCCAAGATCATGGGAAGCCCGGGTACTACCGTTCCGCCGATCGTCGAGTATGTGATTGTGCTGTTCGACCGTGAGACCGGCTCGATCGCTGGTTTCCTCGACGGCAACGTGATCACCGGTTTGCGCACTGCGGCAACCTCGGCCCTCGCGCTTGATCACCTCGCGCCGCGTCGCCCGCTGCGCCTCGCCGTACTCGGCAGTGGGTTTGAGGCCACCATGCACACCCGGGCGTTCGCTGCCGTTCGCGATATTGCCAGCGTCACGGTCTTCAGCCCGACACCAGCGCGTCGTGCCGCGTTTGCGGAGTCGATCGCAATCGAACTTGGGGTACCGGCAAAGGCCTGCGACAACGCGCCCGCGGCCGTGGAGGGTGCCGACATCGTGCTCGCAGCGGCACGCTCCAACGGCGAGTTGCCGATCCTGTACGGCGACTGGATCGCGCCCGGCGCAGCCGTCGTGTCGATCGGGTCCACCATCCCCCAGCAGCGCGAGATCGATGTGTCGGTCGTGGAACGAAGTGACCTGATCGTGTGCGACGTACTCGACGAGGTGCTCAAAGGCACCGGCGACATGATCGCCGCCAGCGCAGCCGGTATCGAGTTCGGGCACAAAGCAGTGAGCCTCAGCGATCTACTCGCCGGGGTGTGCGACGACCGGCTCGCCCAGGCCCGCAACCCGATGTTCAAGTCGGTCGGAAGCGGCTTACAAGACATCGTCGTCGCCGAACTGCTCCTGACCAACGCCCTTGCCGCCGGACTTGCGACCGGACTCCCGATCTCGTTTGAGACAAAGGACTAACCCATGGCCACCTATACCAAGAGCGAAGCCCGCGACTGGGCCCGAGAGCATCTCGTCGGCGTCGCCAACGTGGTGATTCCCACGGTCACCAACGATTTCAAGCGGCTCAACGAACGCGCAATCCGCCACGACATCGACATGTGCCTCGCGCACGGCTTCGCCGGCACCTTGGCCGTGTCGGAGGTTGTTCTCAGTATCGAGGAATACGAGCAGTCGGTGGCATGGATGGTGGACCAGGCCGCAGGGCGGCTGCACGTCATCCACCATGCGGTGTTCAACAGCCTTGAGGAAAACATCGACGCAGTCCGACGGGCCGAGGGGGCCGGGGCCGAACTGGTGCTGCTCGGCTACCCGCCCTACTTCCACCCGAACTCGCTCGACGACATCTACGACTACACCAAGGCCGTCTGCGACGCAACGAACCTCGCCGTGATGCTGTTCCCCATCCCGAGTTGGGGATTCTCACGGTTACACCCGGCCGACCTGCCGGTGCCGCTCCTCCGCCGACTACTCGATGACTGCCCGAACATCGCCGCCATCAAGGCCGAAGGAGGGAACCCGAACATCATGGGCCTCATCGAGGTCCACCGGGCGTTTCATCGCGAGGTCGTGATCTCCTGCCCGATGGAGCACGAGTACATCCCACTGGCACAACTCATCCCCATCCCGTACTGCGGCACGAACTACGGCGCCTACTTCGGTGACGTCCTCCCTCGGGTCCACACCATGATCCAAGACGGCAAGTTCGACGAGGCAACGGCGATGTTCCACCAACTCGACCCGGCCCGCAAGGCATTCTCCAGCGTCCCCAACTTCTCGAACGGCAACATCAACCGAATGATGTGGAAGGCCGAGGGCTGGCTGATGGGTTACAACGGCGGCCCGATCCGCCACCCAACCAGCCGCGTCTACGACCGCGACATCGCAACACTTCGGCGGGGCCTGGTCCTAGCCGGACTCACCCCGACCGCAGATCCCGACGAGGCATTCTTCGTCGGCCGCCACCCTGTCTGATCGTTCGAACCGAGACACCGCCCACGGCCTCGTGCCGTGAACGACAGCACAACTTCACCCACATCGCCATTCCGAAGGAGACCGATGACTACATCGAGCACGAGCGCAGAGGTCTTGGCCTCTTCGTTCTTCATCAACAAACTGCAGATCAAGAATCGCATTGTCCTCGGCCCGATGGCCGTACTGCGCCCGACGGAAGATGGGCGCCCGAGCGAGCAGACCATCGCGTTCCTCGCCCGACGAGCCAAGGGTGGCGTCGGGTTGGTCATCGTCGGTGGTTCGGTGGCGAGCGAGCAGGCGTGGAACGAGTCGCCCTTTGCTCCCAATCTTCGATTCGACAAAGACGAGTTCATCGGTGACCTCGCCCGACTGGTTGACGCGGTGCACGCCGCCGGCGCGCCGGTGTTCGCGCAGCTGTTCCCGAGCTTCGGTCGGATGGGGATTCCACGTAACGGAAACTGGATCTCCGCCGCGAGTGCGACGCCGGTCGACTTCGGCTCCGGCGGGCTGCCCGACAACTTCTACATCCCTGGCGGTCGCGTCACGCCACCCCCGCATGAGGCGGACGCCGCCGCGATCAAGGCCGTCGAAGACGCCGTGGTCTCCTCGGCCAGACGGGCGAAGGCCGCCGGGTTCGACGGTATCGAAATCGGCGCACATATGTGCTACTTCTACTCCTCGTTCCTCTCACCGCTCGCGAACAAACGGACCGACGAATACGGAGGCTCCGCACAGAACCGGGCCCGAGCATTGCGTGACGCCGTTGCCGCGGTCCGCGCCGAGGTCGGCGACGACTTCCCCGTCGGTATCCGGATGAGCGTCAACGATCACATGCCCGGCGGTCAAGATCCCCATGGCTTCGCCGAGGTTGCCGCCCACATCGTCTCGGCCGGTGTCGACTTCATCGCACTCACCGACGGCAACTATGAATCCATGCGAGACAACGTCCCGTCAGAGTCGGGGAACATGCTGGCCCACGGTGAACCGCAGGCGTTCCGCGCCGCGGTCGGCGACAACGTGCGGCTGTTTCTGTCAAGCACGCCCGACCCACGCCAGGCAGCCGACGCCATCACCGCTGGCCACGCCGACGCCACGATGCTCGCCCGCCAGCTGCTTGCCGACCCCGACTATGCCCGCAAGGTGATCGAGAACCGCTCGTCAGAGATCGTGTGGTGCGATCACGCCAACTCGTGCCTGCGTCGACTCGTCCTCAACATCCCCGTGGCATGCCACAAGAACCCCGAAATGGGACGCGAAGACCCTGGTGCGACGCGGTCCACACCTCGCCAGAACGTCGCTGCGTGGGCAACGGGCAATCCCGTGCTGATGAAGATGGCCGACAAGGCAGCGCGTGCCAAGGCCAGCAAGTCGCACTGAGGGATTCCCACCCCGATGACGACCTTGCTCGATACTCGGGCTGTCGCCCCGATCGACCGGCTGGAGTACTGGGCAGCGGGCATCGCCGAGCACTTCTTCCCGGTGAGCCTCGATCCCAACGGTCCGATCCCGTTCGACGCGCAGCTGACCGGCGGCCGCGTCGGACCGGTCGCCGTGTGCTCCATCACCGGAGCGCCACACACCGCCAGACGAACGGCCCGGATGGTCGCCCGGGGTGACCCTGACAGCATCCTGTTGTATCTGCTTCGCAATGGGTCGTGCCGCATCGAACAGGATGATCGATCCTGCGTACTTGGCCCTGGCGACCTGGCGATTCACGACACGTCGCGGCCGTCAACCTTCGAGGCGTACGACGGCCTCGACCTGGCGATTTTCAGCTTCCCGAAGTGGCTGCTTGGTGCGCAAGGCAACGACATCATTCGACAGACCGCTACTCGGGTCGGTCACAGCACCGGGTGCGTGGCCCGGCTCGGTGCACCGTTCCTCGCAGAACTCGCGCGCACCGTCGAAAGCTCCCCCATCACCGGACAGGAAGCGGAGGGACTCTGCGAGATGCTCGTCGCTACCCTGCGCGCTCTCCACGGCGGCAGCGAGCGAGGTCGAACCCCGACGATGCGCGGCGACGCTCTACTCGCCCAGATGCGCCGCTTTGCGCTTGACCGCCTGCACGACCCAGGGCTCGGACCCGAGCAGATAGCGCGCGCCCACTTTTACTCCACTCGCTACGTACACAAGCTGTTCGCCGAGGACGGGTCGGGCGTGTCGGCCTGGATCCGCAAGCAGCGTATGGAACGCGCGACTGGCCGATCTTCACCGGCCAAGCGACGACACGGTCGCCGCCATCGCGTCGCGCTGGGGTTATCGAGACGCCGCAAGCTTCAGCCGCGCGTTTCGCCAGACCTACGGGTGCTCCCCCAGCGATCTTCGCCGAGGGCGCTGACCGTCGCTCGCTACCGCCCGATTACTGCTGAGGGAAACCTGCCTGACGCATGCGTGTGCCCCAGATTCCCGACTTACCGGGAGCGATGATGCCGTTGGGGTCGAGCGTGTCTTTGATCGATTCGTTGAATCGACGCTGCGCATGGTCGTTGAAGCCGAACTGGTCGGCGGCGAGGTCCATGAACGACAGGTGGGCGCGGTACTCGCCATAACCGAGCTTGCCGGCGGCCGAGACCATCCGCTTGGCATGCTCGTACGCACCGTGCACCTGCGCCTCATTCTTGGTGTCGAAGGGAATGACATTGATGAACGTCGTGGCCCGCCGCGTTGATCGGCAGCATGCCGCCGAGGTAGTCGTATCCGGCCTCGTGACACATTCCCGAAAACAGCTCTTGAGCGGCCCGGGCGTGCTGAGCAGTCAACGGGATGACCGGCGAGAAGTCCACGTGCCCGCCCTCGTCGCCACCGGTCCATCCGGCCATTTTGTAGAGGTCGAGGCACGGCACGCCGATCTGCACCCGCTCGTGCGGGTTGGGCAGGTCTTCCCACTCGCTCGCGCCATACTTCTGACCGAACACCCCGACCGTCGGGATCGACTCGAACCGCTGCTTGAGCTTGGCGAAGTTGTGGTCGACGACCGGTTCGTCGCCGTAGAGCGCAAATCGCATCATCCAGCGGCCGATACCCATTTCCCTGGCGATCTTTTCGATGATCTCTTCCGGCATTGAACCCGGACCGTCGTACCACTCCGCCCGGGTGGTCATCATCGAGGCCATGATGAGCGTGTTCGAGAACTGTGGACGCATATCGATGGTGCCGGCCAGCATCAGTTCGCGCAGCGCGTCAACCACGGCGGGCATCTGCGTCTCGTCCCAGAGTTGCAGCCACAGCGGCATGTACACCTCTGGCTTCGGCATCAACCAATAGCCCATCTTTGTCACGATCCCGAAGTTCGACTGCATGAACATTTCGGTCGACGTCGGGCCGAGACCGCGCTTGTAGAGCGGCCACGTTGGGTTGCCATCCATCGCTCCTGAGCCGGTGCGAAGGAGGTCCCCGTTCGGCAGTACCACTTCGAAACCGCAGTGCGACGCCTGGTCCAGGCTGTACGGCATGTACGTGAGACCGTGCTCAATCGTGTTCGACACGACCCCACCCCACCCGATGTCCACGATCGAGGCGACCAGATCGTGGCCGCCGGCCTTGATCGCGTCATGCAGGTCGAACCAACTCACCCCGGGCTCAACGATGGCATAGCCGAGCTCTTCGTTGATCTCTAGGACCTGGTTCATGTTCCGGAAGTCGAGCATCGAGCGCGCCTCGCAGTTGTGGTGCCGCGCCGCCGTAGCCATTGTTCTTGCCGCGACCAATCGGCCAGAGCGGTAGGCGATGTTCGTTCGCGATCCCCACGATCGCCTGCACCTCCTCCACGGTCGTCGGGCTGACGACGCCGGACGCAAGGTTGGTGGCGGTGCCGGCGAACTGGAACGGGTCCTCAAAGTCGGCCAGGGTCCCGCGGTCAATGGCGACCTTGTCGTCGCCGATCGCTGCGACGAGCGCCGCGAGAGCACGGTCGAGGTCGGCCTCGGTGAGGCCTGGTGGAACCGGTCGGGCGATGTCGGTCATGGTTCCGGTTTTACACCCGCGCATGCTTGAACGACGACGATCCCTGCCGACTGGGCAGGTTCCGCACAGAGTTGTGCACTCCGTGCACGATTGGGGCGATCAGCACCCGCCGACCGCCCGCTCTCTGCTGGGATAAGCGGTGTCCTGGGACCAACGACGGAGGAACGTGACGATGGCCGGTCGACTCGATGGAAAGATCGTGCTGCTGACCGGGATCGGCAGTGGCATGGGCCGGGTAACGGCACAACTCTTCGCGCAAGAGGGCGCGACCGTTGTCGGCTGCGACCTGGACCCCGAGGGTGCGGCCGAGACCGTGCGCCTCGTCGAAGCCGAGGGCGGAATCATCGACTCCACCGCACCCATCGACCTGACCCAACGTACCGACGTCGAGGCGTGGATCTCCGAGGCGGCGCAAACCTACGGACGTATCGACGTGCTCTACAACAACGCCAGCATGCCGAGGTTCGCCCCGTTCGCCCAGCAGAGCGATGAGGACTACCAGTTCACTATCGACAACGAACTCCATCTTGTCTGGATAGCTTCACAGATTGCCTGGCCCCATCTCGCCGCTTCGCGCGGGGCGATTGTCAATGTCGGCTCCGGAGCGGGGCTTGCCGGTGTTCGAAGCCTGCCGCAGGCAGCTCACGCCGCTGCCAAGGGCGCAGTCATGGCCTTAACCCGTCAGCTCGCGGCCGAGGGCATCGCCGTCGGCATCCGGGTCAACTCAGTGAGCCCCGGCGTCATGGGGACACCACCGATTTTGGCGATGTATGAAGCGCTGGGCACCAACGCTCCAGTCGCTTCGATCGTCGAACGCACCATCACGGGCAAGCCTGGAGATCCGATCGCCGTCGCCTACGCGGGCCTCTACCTGGCGTCCGACGAATCCGCCTGGGTAACCGGCACCGACCTAGTCGTCGACGGTGGCGCCAGCACAATCATGTAGCACGGCAAACTCGGCGTCAGCGACGTCGCTGCAGGGTGGAAGCCCCCGATGCACAGCAATCACCTCGAACTGCGCTGGCGTCAGAATGCTCTGACCTGAGCGTGTTTGGTTCAGAATGTGCTGCGTGAGCGGAACGTTGCAGAGTGTGATCGAGGTGGTTGCCGTGGGGGCATTCGCCTACAGCGGCGCTGATCTTGCCCGACGCCACGGTATGGACATCGTCGGTCTCGCCGCCCTGGCGGTCATCAACGGTCTGGCCGGTGGCATCGCCCGTGACGTACTCATTGGGCGACCGGTACTCGCCCTCCACGACGCCAGGCTGCTCCCGACATGTCTTATCGCCGCGGTCACTGTCATGGCGTTTGGCTCGATCATGCCCGGCCGAATCATCGACACACTCGACGCCATCGGGCTCGGCCTGTTCACCGTGCTCGGCACCAGCCGAGCGCTCAATGCCGGTGTCACCGAGCTTGCGGCAGTGCTACTCGGAGCAGTGACCGTGGGTGCGGGCAGCGTTTTACGCGACGTGCTCGCCGGTGACCCGCCCGGGCTGCTCTATCGATCCGAGCTATATCTCATCGTGTCGGCAATAGGCGGCGCGTTCTACGTCGCGGGCACACACACCACCCTTCACCCCTCCGTACTCCTCCTCGGCATCGCCGCCGCCGTCACCCTTACTCGACTCAGCGCTCTTTGGCTCCGATGGCACAGCCCCGTACCCGGTCAGCGACGACATCGCACCAACCAAACGTAAGTCCGGTCGGCTCAAGGCCAAGTTCTGACCATGCACCGTTGATAGCGGCTCAAATGCAGCCACCACAGCCTGATGACAAGAATTCGACCCCTCGAAAATTCTGGGTCGGATCGCCATGCCAAATTGATGACAAACCGGTAAGAGACGGGAGAAGCCCTCCCCGAATTTTCTCGGAAAGGGCTTCTGACCAGGTGTTACTTTGGTGGCGGGGACAGGATTTGAACCTGTGACCTTCGGGTTATGAGATCGAAGATCTTAGTTTGTATTGATCTGTTTCCGTGGGACGTTGTCCCAGTTCAGATGCATAATCGCTAGTCTATTATCAGCGTTCATCTGCTCTGATATGCACCAGTACGCACGATTTCCAATGACATTTCAATGACAAGCAGCGAGGGTGATTTGTCATTCGTTGTCATTTGCAGAGGTTCGATCGTCGGGGCCACCGCTTGGGCACGACGAGGGGGCGAGTTAGAACCTCTTCGGGTTTCCGCTCGGGTTGGCCGTTCCGGTGGTCAGAAGATGCCGAGTTGCGGTGCGCCGATGAGGCGCTCGGCGGTTTCGAGGCATTCGCCGGCCACTGCGGCGGCATCGTTGGCTTCGTCGGTCGTTACGGGGTCATAGCTTGCGGGTTCGGGATACTCGGCTTGGTTGCGTCTGCGGCGGAGCCGGTCGATCGACTTGAGGCCGGGAACCGCGGGGAACTGGGCGTTGACTGCCTCGACCACGACGATGTGGCCACCGACCGTTGTCGGGCGTAGGCCCTGGTGCGCCAGCAGCGCTGTCGCGGTTTTTCTCGCCGCGTCGTACGCGAGCGAGAACGCACCCTCGGGATCATCGCCAGCAGACCTCGACGCGGAACCGACGTGACGACGCGCCGACGCGAGCAGTGCGTCAACCGTTGCCGAGTCGGCAGGTACCCGTTGCAGTTGGCGCGCGTCGAGCAGACGCTCGATTACTTCACTTCCTTTGTTCCATCTCGGCACGACTTTGAGGATACGGCAGTTCGACAATCGGTGAGGCGCGAACGTGCTGAGTGAATCCATCGTCGGCGGCAGCCCACTGCGCGCCGGTTCGTTGCGTCACATTCACCTCACGACCCAGCCGCTGCTGCGACCGTGCAGCAGCGTCATAGACATCATCGCGCTCAGGTGTGCCGACAACGAGAACATCGATGTCGTTCGGTGTTGGACCAGGCTCACCTTCGAAACGCGCCGCCCACGAACCGTAAATAAAGACCCGTTCCACACGGGCCACCTGGCCGAACTCTTCGGCGATCACAAGCGGCGGACCGAACGCCATCAACACCAACTCGCTCAACGGTCGAACATACGGGTTCGCTGAGTTCACCGCGAACAGCTTCGTTCGACCCACGATCGTGACATCGAGCATCCCCGCTTCTTGCCACCGGCGAACCTCGGTGGCCACCGTCTGATAAGGGTGCCGAGTACGGTCGGCGAGTTCATCGATCGTCCAACGTCGGCTTGCGTCGGCGAGCAGCAAGGCAAGCACCTCACCCTGAAGACGCGACCTGAACAACGGCAACAACGGTGGCGCAGCAACTCTCACCCCACCAGTATCGCTTCATAACCAAGCGATATCAACTACAAATAGAGCGATTGGCCGTTGGACGGTTAGTGTGGGTGTCATCTACTCGGCCGTGCACGCTGACCTGGTACTTCGCGACAGACTCGACGGTGTGTTCCGCCACCTCTACCGACTCCTGGTCGGCCTCGCAACGCTCGCCGTCTGGTCCGGCCGCAAGAAAGATGTCGAGATCGTCGCGCTGCGCCATCAAGTCATGGTCCTGCAACGAAGCACGAAAGTCTCGAACGTCCGCGAACGCGACCGATGGTTCCTTGCTGCGCTCGCTCGAGCCCTACCCAAAGCCCGAAGTGCGGACTGGCTCGTCACCCCAGACACCCTGCTTCGCTGGCATCGACGGCTGATCGCCCGACATTGGAACCAACCCAACCGGCCACCGGGCCGACCCTCGACAGCAAGCGAGATCCGTCGACTCATCGTGCGGATGGCCAGAGACAACCCAACCTGGGGATACCGGCGAATCACCGGGGAGCTCTGCCGTCTCGGTCACCCGATCGCTGCGACGAACGTCTGGAACGTTCTCCACGCGGCGAAGATCGCACCGGCGCCAACTCGATCGACGGTTTCGTGGACAGCGTTCCTCCGATCGCAGGCAGCCGCTGCGTGCGATCATCTGGAACGAACCGCAGCTACGACGACTCATCGAGGAGTATGTCGCGCACTACAACGAGCACCGGCCACACCGCTCCCTTGGCCAACAGCCACCACAACCAGCCGTGGTTCTACCGTTCCGCACGAGAGCGCCAGTCACCGTAACAACACGATGCAACGGACTCGTTCACGAATACCACCAAGCGGCCTGACCAGGCACGACAGGGTTTTTGACACCCACACCTCGAGACCACGATTGTGCTACGGGTGCTACACTCCTTTCATGGACACCATCTCCCACCGCGACCTTCGCAATAACAGTGGGCAGGTTCTCGAACGCGTACGGCGTGGCGAGTCCATCGGTGTCACGAACCACGGGGAGTTGACGGCAATTCTCGTGCCGCCGACAACGACGGCCATCGATCGGCTGGTCGCCGCAGGTCGAATCCGCCGGGCTACGAACATCGCTGCTCTCGGTCCGGCTGCGCCCCTCAGGCACGACACGCTGACGACTGCCGAGGTACTCGCCGATCTCCGCGATGATCGATGATCCGCTACATCGACACCTCGGCATACCTGAAGCTCTTCGTCGCTGAACCAGAGACGCCTGCGCTTCAGGCCGACATCGAAAACGCCCGCAAGGCCGGCCACCGAATCGTGTCGTCCATCCTGCTTGAGACGGAGCTTCGCCGCGCCGGTCTTCGCCTCGGCATCGACGCGACGGACATCGAAGCCGAGCTCACAAAGATCGACATCATCAGCGCCGATGACGCCACCTTCATCAGAGCGGGCAATCTCCCTGGTCGGCATCTCCGATCGCTCGACGCGCTCCACCTGGCTGCCGCTCTCGAAGTGGGCGCAACCGAGATCTACACCTACGACGCTCGCCAAGCCGAGGCTGCGACCAATGCCGGCCTGACCCCGGTTGCCCCGGTGGGCTCGTGAGGACTTGTCCCGGTGGCCGAGCGGCAATACTGGCCACAGGGGGATTCGAACGTCACTGACCGTTGCGGTTGCACTTCTTGCCGCCGGTTGCGCGAGTAGCAGCAACGAAACCAGTCAGACGACGGCGGCGCCAGCCACGACCGTCGCGATCGCAGGGACCACGACCGTCGCAGCCGAGATCACAACGACCACCACGACGACGGCGACGACTGTCGCCACGACAGCTCAGGCGGCCACGCGCACCTGGCAGCGCGTGGAGGGTGACGAAACGTGCATGTGCGCCGACGGCAGCGACTGGAACCTCTGGGTCCGTGAAGCGAACCCCGAGAAGGTCGTCCTGTACTTCCAGGGAGGAGGTGCGTGCTTCAGCGCCGAGATGTGCAACTTCTCCACGTCGAGCACGTACGACCGCACCGTTACCGCTGACGACGACCCTTCCCGCTACGTCGGTCTGTTCAACCTTTCACACGCTGACAACCCGGTGGCCGACTGGTCGTTCGTGTACGTGCCGTACTGCACGGGCGATGTCCACCTTGGCAACAGCACACACGACTACGGCAATGGTCTCGTCGTCGAGCAAAACGGCATGGTGAACGCCCGCTTCGGGTTCGAAGAGATGGTGCGACGCTTTCCGAAGGCCACCGAGATTCTCGTGACGGATCGTCGGCAGGCGGCGTGCCCTCACCGCTCTTTGGCGGCCTAGCCGCCGACCGTTACCCGACCGCGAGCATCACGGCGTTGGCCGACGGTTCTGGCGTGTACCCGTCACGGCCCACCGTCAATACCTTCATCGGCAACCTCTGGGGTGCCTTTCGACGCCCGACCAACTTGGCCGGAGACAGCCAATCTCACACCCGAGCAGTGGGGCATCCCCGATGCCTTCGCCTACGCCGGGGCGCACGCGCCCAAGGTCGTGATGGCACGTCATGATCACGCGTTCGACAGCGTGCAGGCCTCGTTCTCGGCGGTCGCCGGTGTCGGCAGTGACTAGCTCGACAAGTTGATTACCGATAACGGCGCCAAGGTCGAAGCCACCGGTGTGAACATCGCCGACTACCTCGCCCCCGGCACGACCCACACGATCCTGGCGAGGCCCGAGTTCTACACGCAGTCGGTCAACGGCGTGCGCTTCGTGGACTGGTTCACCCGCCTGCTCGCCGGTGAGAAGGTCCCGGACGTTCGCTGCACCTCATGTGCCTAAGGTGACCTCACGATGAATCCGATGATCCTTGAAGATTCCGGTTGGAACCCGTGGTGGATCGTCATGTGGTGGACGACGACGATCACCTGGGTCACCTACAGCATCGTCGTCCGCGACTTCACCGCGGCGCGTCGGCGTTCGTCGTTCTCTTCCTCGTTCCCGAGTTGATCAGCATCGCGAAGTCTCAAGACAACCTGCCGCCACTTACGCACGTCATCCGCTCGACCTTCCGCAACGTCGAGATATCGATGCCGCTCATCACGGGCACGTCGGGTGCGGTGATCGCCAGCTGGACGAACACGACGTTGCGGTTGGTCGGGTTTGCGGGCATGGCTTCGGCCGCGCTCGGTTGGCTGATCGCCCACTTCCTCAACGCGTACGCAGCCAAGAGCCCCCGCGTCAGCACTGCCCAAGAGGAAGCAGGCACACGGCTCGCCTGATCTCGCATGACGCGATCCTGACCCGAGTCAGCGGCTCACGGGTGACCGGCGACGGCGGGTGATCAGGACGAGTGCTCCACCGAGCAGGACCGCGAGGAGTGCCCACCGAAGGATTGCTTCAGAGTCGACGCCAGTCACCGGCAGACTCTTGGCGCTAAAGTGGAAGCCGAACTGCTGTGTCGTTGTCTGGTCGACCTGGTTGGCAATCGTGATGTCCTGTGTTGTGTTCGTCGTCGCTGAAGCGCCGAACGGCAATGTCGCCTTCACGATCTCGACACGGTAGGTACCGTCACGAAGCCCCTCGAAGACGTACGGGCTGTGAGTGGTCGCCGTCTGGATGTGAACGTCGTCGCCGGTGCCGAGAACACCGTCCGGGCCGGGCGTCCACAGACGAACCTCGACGTTGGAGATGTCGGGCTCGTCCGGATCGGCGACGCCATCGCGGTAAAGGTCGCGGAACACGCGGCCGATGATCTTGGCGTTGGCCGCCACAACGGTGACGTTCAGTACGACCGATGTCGTGGAGCGGTTTCCTGCGCCGTCGGTCTGGGTGACCGAGAGTTGCTGCGACCCGATCGGCAAGGCCGCCGACGGTTTGCATGACCAGGTTCCCGATGCCGACACTTGCGCAGCGCAGATTGCTTCGCCGTTGGCGCCAGACACGTTGATGGTGGCGTCGGGCTCGCCGGTGCCGGAGAGCGTCGGTGACGCGGATCCGTCCTGGGTCGACTCGGCTGTCGGCGATGCCGGCGCGGTGGTGTCGACGGTGAAGGTCAACGTGGTGGACGGGGAGTCGTGACCGGCTGCGTCTCGTTGCGTCGCCGTGAGCGACATCGAGCCGTCGGACAGCGCGGTTTGCGGTGTGCACGACCATGTGCCGGCGGCCGACACCTCGGCCGAGCAGATCGTGGCACCGCTCCCGTTCTTCACCGTGACGATTGAGCCCGACTCGCCGGTGCCACTGATGGTCGACGGCGAGACCCGCAGCTTTGCTCGATCTGCGGGCGACGAGACCACTGGGGCAGTCGGGGGGAGCGAATCGATGAAAACGTCGAGGTTCGTGGCGGCCGACGTGTTGCCGACACCGTCAGTTTGCGTGGCCACCAAGGTGACCGCGCCCTCCGGGAGGGCTACCAAAGGCGTGCAAATCCAGGCACCCTCCGGTCCGACGGTGGTGGTGCACACGGGCGCGCCGGTCGATGTCGCCACCGTGACGGTTGCGCCGGCTTCTCCGCCCGAGCCGGTGATCGTCGGTGTGTTGTCGGTCAGGGCGTCACCGCTTCCAGGGGTCGTGATCACCAGGGCGCCGGGAGCGGTCAGGTCGATGCTGAACTTGACGAGTCCGGCGTTGGAAAAATTGCCCGCACGGTCAAACTGCCAGGCGTAGAACCTCCGCGGGCCTTCCGCAATAGGCGCGGACGGCGTGCACGACCAGTCGGGAGCTGTCGTCACGACCGTCTCGCACGCAGGTCTGTTCCGGTCGTAAAACACCTGGACGGTAGCGCCGGCTTCAGCCCCCGTCCCACGGATGGTTGGGGTTGCGTCGTTCGTCGTCGAACCCTCGGCCGGGGTAGTGACGACACCCTCGGCAGGCGCCGTGTCGTCAAGGGTCAAGGCGACTTGCGAACTCGCGGACGTGTTGCCGGCCGGGTCTGTGGCGGTGGCCTCCCACGTGATCGGTCCCTCCAGTTGTGGTGTTGGGTCGCACCCCCAGGAGCCCTCCGAGGTGACAAGGGCGGTGCACACCGTTGCGCCGTCCGGGAGTTTCACCGTGACGGTGCTCGCCGCTTCACCGGTGCCCAAAATTGACGGGAGCGTGCGGCTGTTAAACGCGGAACCATTGATCGGGCTTGTGAATGCCGGCGGCGCTGGCGCTCCGGTGTCAACGCTGAACTGCCTCGTCGTGGCGTCCGAGGAGTTGTTCGAAGTGTCGGTTTGCGTGGCGGTCAGCGTCACGGACCCATCGGAGAAAGGCTGCGCGGGCGTGCACGACCATGCGCCGGCGACGACGGTCGCGGTGCAGATGGTGGGGTCGTCGGCCGATGGCCTCTTCACCGTGACGGTATTGCCGGTGGCACCGGTACCCGAGATCGTCGGCGTGGTGTCCGACGTCGCCGATCCCGCTGCCGGGGCGCTGATCACGGGGGCAGCCGGCGCATCGGCAACGGTGAACGACTGTGTGTCCGTGGTCGATGTGTTGCCGGCACGGTCAGCCTGAGTTGTCGACAATGTGACTGCGCCGACCGCGAACGCCGCGCTCGGCGTGCACGACCACGTTGTGCTGCCGTCTGGCACCGTCGCCGTGCAAACCGTCGCGTTGGCGGCATCCTTGACCGTCACCGTGGCGTTCGACTCACCGGTGCCGGAGATCGCCGGAGTGGTGGTGTTCGTGGTCGACCCTTCAGCGGGCGCGGTAACAACCGGGGCAGCCGGCGTCGTCGTGTCGACGGTGAACGAACGTGTCGCAGCCGGCGACACCGTTCCCGACACGGTCTGCGTGGCCGTCACGGTCACGACGCCTTGCGAAAGTGGGGTCGATGGCGCGCACGACCATGCGCCGGCCACAACTGTGGCGGTGCAGAGGGTCGCAGTCGACGCGTCCTTCACGGTCACGGTCGCGCCGGTGAGTCCGTATCCGGAGATCGTCGGCGTCGTGGACCGTGCGAACCCGTTCGCTGGCGGAGCGGCCACAATTGGTGCCGGCCGCGTCGCGCCGATGGCGAACGCGTGCGTCACCGAGGGTGACACATTGCCGGCCACGTCGGCCTGGGTCACGGCGAGGACCACAAGTCCGGCCGGGAGGCTGATGGTTGGGTTGCAGTACGAAGTGCCTTCGTTGACCTGTTCTCCGTTGCAGATCGTGTTTCCCCCGGCATCGGTCACCGTCACCTTGGCCCCTTCTTCACCGGATCCCCAGATGATGCTGGGTGAACTCGCCACGAGCGCACCCGAGGCCGGATTGTCAACCGACGGGGCTCCCGGTGGCGTCGCATCGATGGCGAACCGATTGGTCACCGGAAACGACGCCAACGTGCCGTCGCTCTGCGTCGCCGAGATCTCCACATTCCCGACGGCGAACGCGGTCGTCGGCGTGCATGACCACGTGGCACCGGTCGCAACGGTCGTGCAAAACGTCGCGTCTCCGGGACCCTTCACGGCGACGGTGTTGCCCGAGACAGCCCCCGCACCCGAAATCGTCGGCGTGGTGTCGTTCGTTGCAACGAGCGGACTCGTGAATCTCAAATCAGGAGGACCGGCCGTGGTCACGATAAGGCATTGCGGAGTTGTGTCGTCGACGACGTTTGGCACGTGCGTGGTGAGTTCTACCAAGTCCGAACTGGTAATCGTGTGAGACGCCGGATTCGAGTCGCACGAAGGGTTCAAAGCCGACGCCGTGAGTTCCACCTGGACACGGCATTTCTGTCCAGCCGGAAGGGGAAAGCCGGAAGTCTCGCGACCCGGACTTGTCGGGTTCACAACCAAAGACCAAACCGAGGGCGAGCTGAACGTGTCGAGATAGAGGAACTCGACGTGAGGGGTTTGTCGTACGCCGTGCACCCATCCAAGCCGAAAGGCTGAGCATTGATCGTGATCGCTGACGGAAGGTTCAGACGGAAGCCGAGGCCAGCTGCTGCACTCGTACCGGAGGTGTTGTCCAACCAAACGGTGAGAGTCGTTGAACGCCCGGATCGAATCGTTTTGTCCCCAACGTCGCGTAGATCGACGGTGACCCCGCAGCGTGCGCCGGCGCTGCGGCAACCGTGACAGTCACAACGCCCGGTGCCGCGAGCGCGCTGACGGCGGCGAGCCGCCACGCTGACTGAGTAACGCCTCGGCAGAATTGTGCGGTCGCCGTCGTGCCGTTGCCCAAGTGTCGAACTTCATCGGTGTTTCCCTCCAGAATCTCAGAGGGAAAGTCGACGCCAAGCGTTCGTTCTTGACGCTAAATAGGTAAGGGTTCCTTCATACAGCCTGGCCGTTGCACCGTGCGACCCGAGTTGGACAAGCAGACGCGACGGAGCCCGACCCACGAAGTGGGTGGGGCTCCGTCCACGGTCCGAGGGAGATGAGGGAGTGATCTACCTCGGAGCGAACGAACCGTTGAGGTCAACGATCACGTGCGTCGAACGGCTGCCGTAACACACGCCTTGCCGCCGGTACCGAATTTCACCGACACGCGGTTCGACCTGGTCTGGCCGGGCATGAAGTTACGTTCGAGGTCTGTGGGATCGGGCTGCCGCCGGTACACCGTGATGAAACCAGCGGCGGCCGGGTCATCGCAATCACGTTGAGCACGGCGTCGGTGGCGGTGGCGGGAACGCCACTCACGCCCGCGACCTGCACCTCGGTCACCGATCCGGCACCGACCTTCGCGCCGCACGAGTGTCACGCAGTCGAGCCGGGTTGACGGCGACGAAGCCGGCCGGGTCGGCGACAACGACCGGGGTCGGTACGACACCGTGCAAGGGACGTCGTAACACCGCTTCCGAGGGTGTAGTTACCGGCCTTGGCCGTCTTGAGGATCACGCTGAAGGTACACGTTCGTGCGGTCGCGGTCTCGGTGCCCGGGAAGGCAACGCCGGTGAGCGCCACGGCCGTACCCGTCGCCGTCAGCGAACCGCCACAGGTATTCGACCCGGAGCGAACCGTGCCGACGCCGGTGGGCAGCGCATGGGTTGACCGTCATGTTCGTATGGGCAATACCGAACGCATGTCCGTCGACGTTGTAGGTAAGCGTGACGTCATCACCAGTGGTGATGTTCGCCGAGGTTGCCGTCATGGTCATGCCCGGTTTAGAGGGATCACCCACGTAGATGACCGACGGAACCACCAGGTTCGTCACGCCCGTAGTAGCCACCGATGCATACCCCTTGTCTCCGCCGTAGCCGCCGAGCGTGAATCCTTCCGATGTGATCCCGCCGACGGCGTCGAACTTGCCCGCTACACGAGCCAACACCCGCATGGTGAGTTCACACTTCGGAGCTGCGGAGACCGACCAGCCCGACATGTCCTGGTTGACCGTCAGGGTCGAGGGCGAGTGTGCGGGCCGTTACCACAGGTCGAGTTACTCTCAGCCACGACTTGCGCGGCGCTGTCATTCCCACCGGGTACCGGTGGCTGAACTCCGTGACCTCGGCCGGTCCTTGAGCGTGTAGGTGAACTCGCCTGCTACCGATCAAGCGGCTGGTCTCGTCGACCTCGACCACAACTTCGGGCGGGTCATCGACCGCCATCGCGGTGGCGGGGCCGGGGCGATAGCCACCAGCCGGCACAAGCGGTGGCCGCCGCAAGCAGCGCTCGGCCGAACAGTGTCTCATCGGTGATCAACTCCGTCGTACCCGATCGCCCCGGTGGGCGGATCGTCCGCCGTTGTGTCGGCCCGGAAGCTCGCTACTTGGGGAGTGTGAAGAGACCTTGACCGGGGTATGTAAAGAAACACACACAATGTCGGCCACGAACATCCACTCGTTGGCCGCTTTCTAGCTTTCCGAGTTCGTGCTACCC